>NZ_CP050952.1:0-4800000 GCF_012272955.1 Rhodococcus sp. DMU1
GTGAACGACGAGCCGAACGCGCTGGCCGACGTGTGGCCGGACGTCGTCGCGGAGCTGACCGCCGACGGCGAGGGCCTCAGCAAGGGCCAGAAGGCGTGGCTCGCCCTGGTCAGGCCGATCACCCTGGCGCAGGGTTTCGCCCTCCTGTCGGTTCCGTCCTCGTTCGCGCAGGAGGCCATCGAGCGGGATCTGCGCGAGCCGATCCTCCGCGCGCTCCACCGCACCCTCGGCCATCGCGTCGAGGGACTCGGCGTGCGCATCGAACCCTCGGCGGCCGTCGACGATCCCGCCGAGGACCCCTACGCCGTGCCCCGGGACACGCTGCCCCTCGAGGGCCTGCCGCCGGACCCCCGCGCGCCCGAGCCCCACGCGTTCGATACGCGGCCGATTCCCACCGGACCGCGCGAGACCGACCCCCGCGACATGGTGCATCCGTTCCGGCGGCGCCGCCCCTCCTCCCTCGACCACGGCATGCTCGAGGTCGACACGGGCGAACTCGAGGAGGTCGACGACGACCGGGAGGCCATGACCGCGGTCCGGGAGTCGTGGCCGTCCTACTTCACCCAGCCGCCGCCGCCCGCCGCCGCGGCACCGACCGGCAGCAGCAGCCTCAACGCGAAGTACACGTTCGACACGTTCGTCATCGGAGCGTCGAACCGGTTCGCCCACGCGGCCGCGGTGGCGATCGCCGAGGCGCCCGCCCGCGCGTACAATCCGCTGTTCATCTGGGGTGCCTCCGGCCTGGGCAAGACGCACCTGCTGCATGCCGCCGGGCACTATGCGCAGCGCCTGTTCCCGGGCATGCGGGTCAAGTACGTCTCCACCGAGGAGTTCACGAACGACTTCATCAACAGCCTCCGCGACGACCGCAAGGTGGCGTTCAAGCGCAGGTACCGCGAGACGGACATCCTCCTCGTCGACGACATCCAGTTCATCGAGGGCAAGGAAGGTATCCAGGAGGAGTTCTTCCACACCTTCAACACCCTGCACAACGCGAACAAGCAGATCGTGGTGTCGTCCGACCGTCCCCCGAAGCAGCTCGCGACGCTCGAGGAGCGCCTGCGGACCCGGTTCGAGTGGGGCCTGATCACCGACGTCCAGCCGCCCGAACTCGAGACCCGCATCGCGATCCTCAGCAAGAAGGCGCGGATGGACCGGCTGGACGTGCCGCACGACGTCCTCGAGTTGATCGCCAGCAGGATCGAACGCAACATCCGCGAACTCGAGGGTGCGCTGATCCGGGTGACGGCCTTCGCGTCCCTCAACCGGCAACCGCTGGACCTGACGCTGGCGGAGGTGGTGCTGCGGGACCTCATCCCCGACTCGACGGCTCTCGAGATCAACTCGGCCACCATCATGGCGGTGACCGCCGAGTACTTCGGCACCTCGATCGACGACCTGTGCGGGCCCGGCAAGGCGCGGCCGCTGGCCCAGGCGCGACAGATCGCGATGTATCTGTGCCGCGAGCTCACCGACCTCTCGCTGCCCAAGATCGGGCAGACCTTCGGCCGGGACCACACGACGGTCATGTACGCGGACAAGAAGATTCGCAAGGAGATGACCGAGCGGCGGAAGGTCTACGACCAGGTGCAGGAGCTGACCGCGCGCATCAAGCAGCGCTCCAAGCGCTGAGCCGTACCGCCCTGTGGCAGGGGCCCGGACGATCGCGTCCGGGCCCTTCGTCGTATCCGGGGACGGGCCGGCGGTGGGCGGTGGGTGTGATTCTCGAGACGGATGGGCAGTGACTCACACCTGTGGACAACCGTGTGTACAACATGGGATCTTTGTGGACGGACGGTGTACCGATGTTGAACACTCTCGAGATGTCCACATCCGTCCTCGAGAATTCCTCGAGTTCATCCTCGAGAGTGCGGGGCTCGAGAAGCCCGCCCCACCAGCGTAGACGGTCGTTCGTCCACAGATTCCACAACCCCTATTACTACTTCTGTGTTTTCTCTCGAAGATTCCTCTTTCAAAACAGGCTTGTGGAGGACTCGAGTGCACAGGGTCTCGAGAGCCGCGTCCCCCTCGAGCCTCCGGCTTTCCAAGTGCTCCACGAGCGCATACCGTGGAGCGACGTCCCCGCTGCCGACCTCGGTGTCGGGGTCCTGTGCCAGACTTCGTTGAATCGATCGACAGCCATCAGAGCGAAAGGATCCGCCGGGCGATGGAGCTTGGAAGCATGAAGTTTCGTGTCGCTCGCGAGGACTTCGCCGACTCCGTCGCGTGGGTTGCGCGCAGTCTTCCGTCGCGGCCGCCGGTGCCGGTGCTCGGCGGCGTCCTCCTCGGCGCCGACGAGCAGGGACTGACCGTCTCCGGGTTCGACTACGAGGTCTCCGCGCAGGTCCATGTCTCCGCAGAGGTCATCACCCCCGGGCAGGTGCTCGTGTCGGGCCGCCTGCTCGCCGACATCACCCGCGCGCTGCCCAACAAACCCGTCGACGTGGTGCTCGACGGAACGCGGGTGCTCATCAACTGCGGTAGCGCGAAGTTCTCCCTGCCGACCATGCCGGTCGAGGACTACCCACAGCTGCCCGAGTTGCCGCAGCAGACCGGTTCGCTGCCCGTGGAGGTGTTCGCCGAGGCGATCAGCCAGGTCGCGGTCGCGGCCGGCAAGGACGACACCCTGCCGATGCTGACCGGTATCCGTGTGGAGATCGACGGCACCCACATGGTGCTCGCGGCCACCGACCGGTTCCGCCTCGCGGTCCGCAAGATCGAGTGGATGCCCACCGCCGACACCGCGACCGCCGCGGTCCTCGTGCCGGCCAAGACCCTCTCCGAGTCGGCGAAAACCGTTGGCGGATCTTCTAATTCGCCCGTCCAGCTCGCACTGGGTGCCGGTTCGTCGGTCGGCGCCGAGGGCCTGCTCGGCATCGTTGCGGACGGCCGGCGCACCACCACCCGCCTCCTCGACGCCGAATTCCCCAAGTTCCGCCAGTTGCTGCCGACCGAGCACACCGCGATGGCGACCGTCGACATCGCGCCGCTCGTGGACGCGATCAAGCGCGTCGCGCTCGTCGCCGAGCGCGGGGCGCAGGTGCGGCTCGAGTTCACCGAAGGCGGTCTGCTGTTGTCGGCCGGTGGCGACGACGCCGGGCGCGCGGAGGAGTCCCTCGCCGCGGAGTTCCAGGGCGAGCCGCTGATCATCGCGTTCAACCCCGGGTACCTGCTCGACGGTCTCGGCTCGCTGCACAGCGAGAAGGTGTCGTTCGGCTTCACGACGCCGAGCCGTCCCGCGGTGCTGCGACCGGCGCTCGAGGAAGCGCCCGAGCCCGACGCCTCCGGTACGTTCGCCGCCCCGGACAGCGACTACACCTATCTGCTGATGCCGGTGCGCCTGCCGGGCTGACCCGGGGCAGGAAACGGTCGGAGCCCGTGTACGTTCGCACCTTCTCGTTGCGCGACTTCCGTTCCTGGGAAGCCGTTTCGCTGAATCTGGCGCCGGGGCCGACGGTGTTCCTCGGTCGCAACGGGCACGGCAAGACCAACCTGCTCGAGGCGCTCGGCTACCTGTCGACGCTGACCTCGCACCGGGTGTCCGGCGATGCCCCGCTGTTCCGGAGCGGGACGTCGCGCGCCCAGGTGGGTGCGGTCGTCGTCAACGGCGGCCGGGAACTGGGTATCGACGTCGAACTCAACGAGGGCCGGCCCAACCGGGGCCGGATCAACCAGTCCCCGACCCGGCGGCCGCGCGAGATCCTCGGCATCCTGCGGACGGTGTTGTTCGCGCCGGAGGACCTGTCGCTGGTGCGGGGCGACCCGGGCGACCGGCGCCGGTTCCTCGACGAGCTGCTCGCCACCCGCATCCCGCGGATGAGCGGGGTCCGCGCCGACTACGACAAGGTGCTGCGACAGCGCTCGGCCCTGCTGAAGACGGCCGGGGGTGCGCTGCGCCGCGGCAGCCGGTCCGGCGACGGGGCGAGCGCCCTGGCGACGCTCGACGTGTGGGACGGCCATCTCGCGGCACACGGGTCCGAGCTGCTCGCGGCCCGCGTCGCGCTGCTGCACGAGCTCGCCCCGCACGTCGCCGAGGCGTACCGATCGATCGCCCCCGAGTCACGACCGGCGCTGCTCCGTTACCGCAGCACGGTGGGCGAGGCGCTGCCGCCGGAGTTCGCCGACCCGGCCCGCGCGCCGCGATCCGACGACCGTGAGGTGCTCGAGGCCGCGTTCCTGACCCGGCTGGCGCAGGCGCGGACGAAGGAGATCGAGCGGGGCGTGTGCCTGGTGGGCCCCCACCGCGACGAACTCGACCTGACCCTGGGTGATCAGCCGGCCAAGGGATTCGCCAGCCACGGGGAGTCCTGGTCGTTCGCGCTGGCGCTGCGCCTGGGCGCCTTCTCGCTCCTGCGGGCCGACGGCACCGACCCGGTCCTCATGCTGGACGATGTGTTCGCCGAGCTGGATCGGCGTCGTCGCACCGCGCTCGCCGCCGTCGCGGCCTCGGCCGAGCAGGTACTCATCACCGCCGCGGTCCCCGAGGACGTGCCGGCGGAGCTGTCCGCGGTCCGGTTCGGGGTGCGGGCCGAGGACACCGACCGGGGACGGCTCTCGGTGCTGACCCGGCTCGACGGCGGCGATCCCTCGCAGCCGGATCTGGACGGAACCGTGGACGGAGCACTGCGATGAGCACCGAGAATCCGGGCGAACAACCCCCCGAGCCGCCGCTGCGCGGGATCGACCTGGCCCGTCGCGCGCTGGAGGAGGCCCGTGCGGCCGCGAAGGCGAGCGGGAAGTCGGTGGGGCAGGGGCGCGCGTCACGCGGGGCGCTGCGACCACGGCGCCGCCGTCGCGGCTGGTCGGGCCCGGGCCCCGACGAGCGGGACCCGCAGCCGCTCGGCGCGCTGGCGAACTCGCTGGCCAAGCAGCGGGGATGGTCGGGGCGCGTGTCGGAGGGCACGGTGCTGGGCAGTTGGGCGCGCGTGGTCGGCGACGATATCGCCTCGCACGCGTCGCCGACGACGCTGCGCGACGGGGTGCTGCACGTGTCGGCGGAGTCGACCGCGTGGGCGACCCAGCTGCGCATGATGCAGGCGCAGATCCTCGCGAAGATCGCCGCCGCGGTCGGGCACGGGGTGGTCAAGGAGCTGCGGATCACCGGGCCGACGGCGCCGAGCTGGCGTAAGGGGGAGCGGCACGTCCGCGGCCGCGGACCGCGGGACACGTACGGCTGATCCGACCCTGGATTTATATGTAACCCGATGTTACGTTGAAATCAGCCGGTTGTGCGCTGCCGCACACGTCCGCATCGGGAGGTACGTCCATGTCCACACCACTCATCGAACCGGACCGCGTCCTGCTCCAGGCCCGCAACGTCGAGTTCGACTGGAGCACGCTGCCCCTGCACTGGGTGCCGGGCGATCCGTTCAGCACCCACGTGCTCAACGTCCTGCATCTGTTGCTGCCGGCGGGGGAGGAGTGGTTCGTCGAGACGTTCAAGGAGGCGCTGCCGCTCATCGAGGACGAACAACTGCGCGAAGACGTCGTGGGATTCATCGGCCAGGAATCGGTGCACTCCCACGCTCACCAGGGGGTACTCGAGCAACTCGAGTCGAAGGGTCTCGATCCCACCCCGTTCACGGACCAGATGCGGTGGCTGTTCGGCCGGTTGCTCGGCCGGCGACCGCTGACCGGACTGCGCGCGGAGAACTACCTCGTCGAGCGGCTCGCCATCATCGCCGCCGTCGAGCACGTCACCGCGTTCCTCGGGGACTGGGTCCTCAATGCGAAGGGCCTCGACGCGGCGGGCACCGATCCGACCATGCTCGACCTGCTGCGCTGGCACGGCGCCGAGGAGGTCGAGCATCGCAGCGTCGCCTACGACGTGATGCGCTACTTCGACCCCGGGGAGGCCCGGCGGATCCGCACCCAGCTCCTCGTCACCCCGGTCCTCGTGTGGTTGTGGATCCGCGGTGCCCGATTCCTCATGGCCCACGACCCGGACCTGGCGCGTGCATCGAAACATGTGCGTGCACCTCATCTTTCGGACTGGCTGGCGGCGAGTCGCCGCGGCACGCTACCCGGCCCGGTGGACCTCGGCAGGCGCATGTCGCGGTACTTCCACCGCTCGTACCACCCGAGCCACGAGGGCTCGACCGGTCAGGCGGTCCGCTATCTGGCGTCCTCCCCCGCGGCCCGGGCGGCAGCCCGATGACCGGGGTGCTGCCGCGGCACCGTCGCCCGTCGGACCTGCACGGGCGGAACCGGACCGACCGTGCGATGGGCCTGCTCGGTTCCGTCGTGGAGAGCTACCTGCGTCTCGTCACGGCTCTCGGCTACGACGGCGCCGCCGGTGCCGGGGACCCCGATCTGCAGCTGAATCTGGTTGTCACCGAAAAGGACCCGGTGACGGCCGACGGCGACGTGGTGCGGTTGACGCTGCGTGCCCCCGGCGGCGCCGAGCTGCCGGCGTGGCACCCGGGTGCCCACCTCGACTTCCATCTGCCCTCCGGGCGGCGACGGCAGTACTCGCTGTGCGGCGATCACGAGGACCGCACCCGCTACACCGTCGCGGTTCGCCGGATCCCCGGCGGCGGGGGCGGGTCGCTCGAGATGCATGCCCTCGAACCGGGCGACCCGGTGGCCGTGCGCGGTCCGCGCAACGGGTTCCCGTTCGTCGCCGAGGGTGCGGCCCTGTTCGTCGCCGGCGGGATCGGCATCACTCCCGTCCTGGCGATGACCCGCGCCGCGGACCGTGCCGGAATGGACTGGCGGCTCGTCTACACCGGACGCACCCGGGCCGCGATGCCGTTCCTCGACGAGATCGGAACATGGGATCCGTCAAGGGTTTTCGTACGTCCGGACGACGAGTACGGCACGCCGACGGGCGCCGACCTGCTCGCCGGCGCCCCCGCCGGCGGGGCCGTCTACTGTTGTGGGCCCACCCCGATGCTGGACGCGGTGCGTGCCGGCATCGATGCCACGGGGGCGTCGGCCCTGCACTTCGAGCGGTTCGGTGCCCCACCCGTCGTCGACGGCCGGGCCTTCGAGGTCCAACTGGCGAGCACCGGAGAGGTGCTCGCCGTCCCGGCCGACGAATCGGCGCTCGAAGTGATCCGCCGGCGCCGGCCCGGCATCGGCTACTCGTGCCGGCAGGGGTTCTGCGGAACCTGCCGGGTGCGGGTCCTGTCCGGCACCCCCGACCACCGCGAGAACCGGCTCACCCCCGAGGAACGTCGCGAGGAGATGCTCGTCTGTGTCTCGCGCGCCGACGGTGGCCGGCTCGTACTCGACCTCTGAGGGAGAACATGACCACTCGTACCGTCACGAACGGAGCCGTCCGCCTCCACGTCGTCGAGGAGGGCAACCCGCAGGGGCCGACCCTCGTGCTGGTCCACGGCTGGCCCGACACGCATGCCCTGTGGGACCGCGTGGTGCCCGCGCTGGCCGGCGACTTCCGGATCGTCCGGTTCGACAACCGCGGTGCCGGCGCGTCGACCGTGCCGCGCGACGTCGCGGCCTACCGGCTCGAACTGCTCGCCGCGGACCTGTTCGCGGTGATCGACGCGGTGAGCCCGGACGCGCCGGTGCACCTGCTCGGGCACGACTGGGGGTCGGTGCTGGGCTGGGAGGCCGTGTGCGAACCCGGGGCGGCGGAGCGGATCGCGTCGTACACCTCGGTGTCCGGGCCGAACCTCGACCACCTCGCGCTGTGGATGCGTCGCCGGCTGGGGGAGCGGCGCCCGCTCGGCCCGCTCGAGCAGGCCGTGGCGTCGTCCTACACGGTGCTGTTCCAGACCCCCGGCCTGCCCGTGCCCGCGCTGCGGTGGTGGTTCTCCCGGCACTGGCCCCGATTCGTCGGGTTCTTCGACCGCTCCGACCCGGCCCTGATCGGACCCGTCGCGCCCACGCTCGCCGACGACATGGTGCACGGCCTGAAGCTGTACCGGGCGAACCTGCGCCGGCGGCTCCGCGCGCCGCGCGAGCGGCGCACCGACGTCCCCGTTCAGCTGATCCAGGGCCTGCGGGACCGGGCGGTGCGGCCGGTCGGGTACGAGGACACCGAGAAGTGGGTCACCGATCTGCGCCGGGAACCGCTCGACGCCGGGCACTGGTCGCCGCGCTCGCATGCCGGGGAGCTCGCGGCCGCGACCGCGCGCTTCGTGCGCGACGTCGAGGCGCGGCACACTGTCCGAACCTCGTCGCCCTAGCGATTCACCCTCCCGTACTCGCGACGCCGCGCCTGCGGGCCGGTGAGCGGCGTCGGCGGCCCGTCCTGTGTCGGACGGGGCAAGTACGCTTCCGGGCAGTAGGATGAATTCCGAATGCGTGCGCGTGTGCGCGAGACCCAGGCGGAAGAAGGAGAGCTACCAACCCGTGGCTGCCCAGAAGTCGAACAAGAGCAACAGTGAGTACGGTGCTTCCTCCATCACCGTCCTCGAGGGTCTCGAGGCGGTGCGCAAGCGCCCCGGCATGTACATCGGTTCCACCGGTGAGCGCGGCCTGCACCACCTGATCTGGGAGGTCGTCGACAACTCGGTCGACGAGGCGATGGCCGGCCATGCCACCAAGGTCGAGGTGACCCTCCTCGAGGACGGCGGCGTGCAGGTCGTCGACGACGGCCGCGGCATCCCCGTCGGGATGCACGCCTCCGGCATCCCGACCGTCGAGGTCGTGCTGACCCAGCTGCACGCGGGCGGCAAGTTCGATTCCGATGCCTACGCCGTCTCCGGCGGTCTGCACGGCGTCGGCATCTCGGTGGTCAACGCGCTGTCCACCCGGCTCGAGGTGGAGATCGACAACGACGGCTACCACTGGGAGCAGACGTACCTGTCGTCGAAGCCCGGCGAACTGATCAGGGGCGAGCCCACGCGGGCCACCGGCACCACCGTCCGGTTCTGGTCGGACCCGGACATCTTCGAGACCACGACCTACAACTTCGAGACGGTCGCGCGGCGCCTGCAGGAGATGGCGTTCCTCAACAAGGGCCTGACGATCACGCTGACCGACGAGCGGGTCGCCCCCGAGGAGGTCACCGACGAGGTCGTCAGCGAACTCGCCGAGGCACCGAAGAAGGCCGAGGAGCAGGAACAGGCCGAGGCCGAGCAGCATCACAAGGTCAAGACCCGCGTCTACCACTACCCGGGTGGCCTCGAGGACTACGTGCGGCACATCAACCGCACCAAGCAGCCGATCCACAACTCGGTCGTCGGCTTCACCGCGAAGGGCACCGGCCACGAGCTCGAGGTCGCGATGCAGTGGAACTCGGGCTACTCCGAGTCGGTCCACACCTTCGCCAACACGATCAACACCCACGAGGGCGGCACCCACGAGGAGGGCTTCCGCGCGGCCCTGACCTCGGTGGTCAACAAGTACGCGAAGGACAAGAAGCTCCTCAAGGACAAGGACCCGAACCTCACCGGCGACGACATCCGCGAGGGACTGGCCGCGATCATCTCGGTCAAGGTCGGCGAACCGCAGTTCGAGGGCCAGACCAAGACCAAGCTCGGCAACACCGAGGTCAAGTCGTTCGTGCAGAAGGCCTGCAACGAGCACCTGTCGCACTGGCTCGAGGCGAACCCGGCCGACGCGAAGACCATCGTGACGAAGGCGGTCTCGTCCGCGCAGGCCCGCGTCGCCGCCCGCAAGGCGCGCGAGCTGGTCCGGCGCAAGTCCGCCACCGATCTCGGCGGGCTGCCCGGCAAGCTGGCGGACTGCCGGTCGAACGACCCGAGCAAGTCCGAGATCTACATCGTCGAGGGCGACTCCGCCGGTGGCTCCGCGAAGTCGGGACGCGACTCGATGTACCAGGCGATTCTGCCGCTGCGCGGCAAGATCATCAATGTCGAGAAGGCGCGCATCGATCGCGTGCTGAAGAACAACGAGGTCCAGGCGATCATCACCGCCTTTGGCACCGGTATCCACGACGAGTTCGACATCGCGAAGCTGCGCTACCACAAGATCGTGCTGATGGCCGACGCCGACGTCGACGGCCAGCACATCGCCACGCTGCTGCTGACGCTGCTGTTCCGCTTCATGCGTCCGCTGGTCGAGCACGGCCACGTGTACCTGGCGCAGCCGCCGTTGTACAAGCTCAAGTGGCAGCGTTCCGAGCCCGAGTTCGCGTACTCCGACCGGGAGCGTGACGGCCTGCTCGAGCGCGGTCTCGCCGCCGGCAAGAAGATCAACAAGGACGACGGCATCCAGCGTTACAAGGGTCTCGGCGAGATGAACGCCAAGGAACTGTGGGAGACCACCATGGATCCCAGCGTGCGCGTGCTGCGTCAGGTGACGCTCGACGACGCGGCCGCAGCCGACGAGCTGTTCAGCATCCTGATGGGCGAGGACGTCGAGGCACGTCGCAGTTTCATCACCCGTAACGCCAAGGACGTTCGCTTCCTGGACGTCTGACCGGGTTCCGCGGCGCCGGAGAGGGCGGCGGAAGGGGTGTGTGACGAGGTTCACACCACCGCTTTCGCCGCCCTTCGGCGCGTCGGGTGCGCGTTCCCGGGCCGCGAATGTTACTGGTCGGTAGAGTTTTCGGCTCGGTGACCGGCTCGGGGCGCGACTCCCGCCGGTTCCGGGAGTGGTCGTGCTCCTTTCGTTATCCGCACTCGGACGGATATGGTGCGTGCACTCAGGAACGTCTCTTCCGACCACTCCACCCGCAGCCGCACCTCCTCGACACCGAGCGGTGTGGCGCGGGTGTGGGTCGGCGGCGGAAACCGGGTGGAAAGTGAGCTGTGAAGATGAGTGACGAATCGCCACCTCGGCAGCGGTGGTGGAACATCGAAGGGTGGGGCCTTCGCTGGAAGGTGACCGCCGTTCTCGCCGTTCCCGTGACCGTGGCAATGGTGCTGGGCGGCCTGCGCGTGCAGCAGGAGCTCTCCAACGCCGTCCACTTCTCGTCCGCTGCCGACCAGGTGGCCGTCGTGCCCGACCTCGTCGACTTCGGTACCGCCTTCGGTACCGCCTCCGCGACGCTGGCCGCCGGCACCGGCATCACGAACGAGATCGAGAACCTCGACGCGACACTGGAACGCGTCCGGGCGGTGTCCCAGAATCCGGAGCTGGATCCGGTCATCGCCGCGGACCTCACCCGCACCGTGGCCGCCGCCGAGGCGCTGCGAGACCGTATCGCGGCCGGCAACATCCCGCTCCCCGAGCTCAACGAGCAGACCAATGCCATCCGCAAGGACCTGATCCGCATCGTCGAGGCGATCGTCGAGCCGATCGAGGATCCGTCCGTGCTCGCCGAGGGCACCCGGCTCGTCGACGCCTGGGCGTCGCAGCGCTACCTGTTCGATCAGGTGATGGGCATCGTGGCGATCCTGCGGGACCCGGACCAGCCGGGCACCACCCTGGTGTCCGCGTCCGGCTCCGAGCTCGCCATGCTCGAGACGCTCGCCCGGTCGTATCCGGCGTCCGACGCCCAGATCCAGGAGCTGCGCAACGGCGTCGCCGAGCGCACCGCGATGATCGACGCCGCCGGCGACGGGCCGCTGCCCATCCTGAACCTGCGCTCGTCGCTGCTGCAGAGCGTCGAGGTCTACGGCACCCTCATCGACGAGGCGTCCGACGCGATCAGCGAGACCGTTCTCGCCCGCGCCTCCGACACCCGCTCCGCCGCCCTCCGCGACACCGCGATCGTGCTCGGTGCCCTGCTCGCCGCGCTCGTCCTGGCGCTTCTCGTGTCGCGGTCGCTCGTCGGCCCGATCCGCCGCCTGCGCTACGGCGCTCTCAAGGTCGCCCGGCAGGAACTCCCCGACGCCATCGACCGCATCAAGGTGGGTGACAACGTCGAGGACATCGAGTTCACGCGGGTCCCGGTGCACACGACCGAGGAGGTCGGCCAGCTCGCCCGCGCCGTCGACGACATGCACGGGCAGGCCCTGCGCCTCGCCGGCGAGCAGGCCCACCTCCGCCTGCAGATCAACGACATGTTCGAGACCCTCGCCCGGCGCAGCAAGTCGCTCGTCGAGCAGCAGCTCGGCCTCATCGAACGACTCGAGTACGAGGAGAAGGATCCGGCCCGGCTCGAGAGCCTGTTCCGACTCGACCACCTCGCGGCGCGCATGCGCCGTAACGGCGACAACCTGCTGATCCTCTCGGGCACCCGGATGCGGCGCGGCCACTCCGCGCCCGTACAGCTCGGTGACATCCTGCGTGCCGCGATGTCCGAGGTGGAGGACTACCAGCGCGTCCAGATCGGCTCGACGCCGGAAGGCGCACTCAGCGGCACGGTCGCCACGGACATCGTCCACCTGCTCGCCGAGCTCGTCGACAACTCGCTGCGGGCGTCCCCGCCGGACAGCACCGTGACGTTCAGCTTCGCCCGGGCCGTCGACGGTGGCCTGCTCGTCGAGATCGCCGACCGCGGTATCGGGATCCCGGCCGAGGAACTCGACGCGATCAACGAGCGGCTTGCTCTCGGTGGCGAGGTCGGTCCCGACACCGCCCGCCACATGGGTCTGTTCGTGGTCTCGCGCCTCGCGGCGCGGCACGGCCTCACCGTGCGGCTGCGCCCGACGTTCGACACCGCACGCAACCCGGGCATCACCGCCAGCGTCCACATTCCCGACGTGCTCCTCGTCTCGCCGCTCGCCCTGTCGCAGACCGGGCCGCAGCCGCGCATGGGCGAGGACGGCCGTCCGGCCGAGGCCCTGGCTCCGCGGCCGCCGCGCGACGTCGCGGCCCCGGCCCTGCCGGAACGCACCCCCGCGCCGGAATCGCCGCTGCCGCAGCGCCAGCCGGCACCCGTTCCTCCGGAGCCATCCGCGGGTCTGCCGCAGCGCCAGCCGGGGACCACTCCCGGTCTGCCGCAGCGCCGCCCCGGCTCGACTCCCGGTCTGCCGCAGCGTCAGCCGGGTGTCACCCCGGGTCCTGTGCCGCGCCAGCCCACGCCGCTGTCGGAACTGCCCCGACGGCAACCCGGTCCGACGCCGGTCCTGCCGCCGCGCCGCTCGGAGACGGTCTCGTCTGCTCCTGCTCCCGCCGCGGCCGCTCCGGCCTCGCCCGAGTCGGCTCCGTCGTCCGCGGGCAGCGGTCTGCCGCAGCGCCGGCCGGGTGCCACGCCGGGTCTGTCGCCGCAGCCGGCTCCGGCCACCGCGGGCAATGGTCTGCCGCAGCGCCGGCCGGGTGCCACGCCGGGTCTGTCGCCGCAGCCGTCCGCTGCTGTGCCGGGCAGCGGTGCGTCGGGGAACGGTGCGTCGGGGAACGGTGCGTCGGGCAGCGGTGCGTCGGGCAACGGTCTGCCGCAGCGCCGCCCTGGGAGCACTCCCGGGCTGCCGACGCCGCCGGCCGCCGCCGATTCCTCCCTGCCGCAGCAGCATTTCGAGCAGTCCGCAGACCCGGCCGCCGCGTCCGCCGGCCACGGCAGCGCAGCAGCCGACGGGCAGCCGGGCCGCGCCGCACGGCATCGGTACCGGACGAACCCGGCCAAGACGGCCGCGTTCTTCCAGCCGCGCCCCGACGTCAACTCGCTGCGTCCGGGTGCCGGCACGCCGATCTTCGCCGACATGATGTCGAGCTGGCTCGTCGATCCGACGAGCCTGCCGGAGGACCGTCGGCCGGAGTGGAACTCGCGGGCGGACGTCGGTTGGAGGGCCGCCCAGGAGGCGGCGCAAGCCCCGGTGGAGCAACTCACCACCGCGGGTCTTCCGCGACGTGCACCCGGTCATAGGCTGGTGCCCGGTGCGGTCGCCTCCCCGGCGACCGGATCTGTGCCGGCTGTTCGGCGGCGCGACCCGGAGGCCATCCGGGCCAACCTGAGCCGTCACCAGCAAGGGGTTCGCAACGGGCGGGCCTCCGCGCACGCGTCCACCCAGACCGACGAACAGGGAGTTCGATGAACATTGACCATGGATCCGACGTAACTCGTCCTCTGGACTGGTTGGTGTCGAACTTCGCGCGCGAGGTTCCCGGCGTCTCCCACGCCGTGCTCGTGTCCGCGGACGGCCTCCTGATGGCGGCCAGCGCACACCTGCCTGTCGACCGTGCCGAGCAGCTCGCTGCCGTCACGTCCGGCCTGGCCAGCCTGTCCAACGGCGTGTCCCAGCTCTTCGAGGGCGGCGGAGTGCTCCAGTCCGTCGTGGAGATGCAGCACGGTTACCTGCTGCTGATGAGCGTGGGTGACGGCTCGCACCTTGCGACCCTGACCGCCTCGGAATGCGACATCGGACAGGTCGGTTACGAGATGGCACTCCTGGTCGATCGTGTGGGGGCGTCGGTCGAGGCCACTCCGCGCATCGGTCTGGGGTCCTGACGTCGAGGTGGCCATGGAAGAACGCAAGCCGGAGTCGCCGCCGGCCCAGCCCAGTCTGGTCCGGCCGTACTCACTGACTTCGGGACGGACCAGCCCCGCGGTCGAGCTGGCGTTGGAGGCACTGATCCAGGTCCTCCCGGGCACGGACGACCGTGCCCGGGACCTGGACAACATCAATGCCACGATCGTGGCTTTGTGCAGAGAGTCCCCGTCGGTCGCCGAGATCGCGGCGCGGGTGGGTGTGCCGATCGGGGTGGCGCGCGTACTCGTGGCGGATCTCGTCGAAGCCGGGCACGTACGGATCCTGGCCACCCTGAAAGACGATTCGAGCGACGCGGAGCGTCGTGAGCTGATTGAAAGGGTCCTCAGTGGACTTCGCGAACTCTAACTCCCCGAAGCGGGTGACCTCGACGAAGATCGTGATCGCCGGGGGCTTCGGTGTCGGCAAGACCACGTTGGTGGGGGCGGTCTCGGAGATCGTTCCGCTGCGCACCGAAGCGCTGGTCACCAACGCCAGCGACGGCGTCGACAACCTGAGCGCGACGCCGCAGAAGGCCACCACGACCGTCGCGATGGACTTCGGCCGGATCAGCCTCGCCGAGGATCTCGTGCTGTACCTGTTCGGTACGCCGGGGCAGCACCGGTTCTGGTTCATGTGGGACGACCTGATCCGAGGTGCGATCGGTGCCATCGTGCTCATCGACACCCGGCGTCTGGACGAGAGTTTCGCGGCGGTCGACTTCTTCGAGGCCCGGAACCTGCCGTTCATCGTCGCGATCAACGAATTCGACGACGCCCCGCGGTACCCGACCGAGGACATCCGTCAGGCCCTCGCGGTCTCGGCGGACGTGCCGATCGTCTCGATCGACGCTCGGCAGCGCGAGTCCGCCAAGTCGGCGCTCGTGACGGTCACCGAGTACGCGCTGCGCAAGCTGCATCAGCCGGTAGCGCCCTGATGGACACGCACGTGCACCTGTTCGGCATGGGCACGTGGGTGATCGTCCTGGCGTACGTGACGTCGGCGATCGGGTTGCTCGTGGGACTGGCCAGTGCCCGCAAGTCGTTGTCCGCCGGTTCGGAACGGGCGCGGCTGTACTGGCTGATGCGAGCCGCGCTCTCGACCGGGGGCGTCGGGGTGTGGCTGGCGCACTTCCTGCCGATGGCGGGTTTCACGGTGGACGGCAGCATCATCCGATACGACCTGCTCGGCATCGTCTTCTCGATGGCGGTGGCGCTGGTGTCCGCCTTCGTCGCCATGGTGGTCGTGCAGCCGAAGCGGGTGTCGCGCCGGGCCCGGCCGTCGCGCGGTGCCGTGGCGGTACGGCTGCTGGGCGGGTCGCTGGTCCTCGGCGCCGGGATCGCCGGCGTGCACTACTCGATCATGTGGGCGATGGAACTGCAGGGCACCGTCGCATACGACCTGACCTACGTGGCGGCGTCCGTGGTGGCGGCCTGCCTCACCGCGGTGGTGGTCCTGTGGCTGGTCACGGTCGCCGACAGCAGGGGGATGCGGATCGGCGGCAGCATCTTCGCCGGCGCGGCGGTGATCGGCGTGCACTTCCTCGCGATGGCGGCGGTGCAGGTGACGGTGGATCCGGCGACCGCGGCCCCGTCGGGGGTCGAGGTGTTCGCCGTCCTCTTCCCGGTGTTCGTGCTCGGCATGCTGATCCTGACGGTCCCGATCATGGCGTTGCTCATGGCTCCCGACCGGATGGCGGCCGCACTGGAGGCCGAGGCCGAGGCGTGGGCGCAGCAGCACAGCCCGGCCGATCCGCGGCATCCGGCCACCTGAGCGCACGGGGGCGGGACCTGCCCCCGTTCGAATTACATCGATGCGATACGCTCCGATCGCTGTCGAGGGGGCGAAGTCGCAGCCCGTATCGATTCGGTGTGGCGCGCCACCGCACGAGTGCGGACCGACTTCCGCGTGCCACGCTCAGAAGGTCACGATGTCGCACGAAATGCACCACTTCTCCATGGGGATGTGGGTGTTCTTCCTCGCCTATGCCACCTCCGTCGTCGGATCGTTCGTCGGGCTCTCCTGCGCCCGCCAGGCGCTGATCGCCCCGACCGGCCGCGGCCACCGCCGCTGGATGGCCATGGCCGCCCTGTCCGTCGGCGGTGTGGCCGTCTGGCTCATGCACTTCATCGGGATGATGGGCTTCGACGTCCCGGGGACCGCGGTCCGATACGCGCTGGGACCGACCGTCTTCTCCGTCGCGCTGTCGGTGGCCGCCACCTGGTTCGGGCTCTGGCTCGTGAGCTCCCGCGCCGCGTGGGTGAACCGCGTCCCGTCTCTCGTCCGCCTGTTCGTCGGCGGTGTCGGGATGGGCCTGGCGGTCAGCCTCATGCACTACAGCGGCATGTGGGCCATCCGGATCCAGGGCTCGCTCGAGCACGACACGGCGTTCGTCGTGGCCTCGGTGGCCATCGGTGTCGTTGCGGCCACGGTCGCCCTGTGGCTCGCGCAGGCCGCGGACCGGTGGACGCTCCGGGTGCCGGCCGCCCTGCTCATGGGCTGCGCGGTCGTCGCGCTGCACTACACCGGCATGGCCGGTGTGCGCGTCCAGGTCGACCCGACCGTCCCGCTGCCGGCGGGCCAGACCGTCACCGCCCTGCTGTTCCCCTCCTTCGTGCTCGGCATCGTCGTTCTCACCGTGCCCATCGCGGCGCTGCTGCTCGCGCCCAGCCGGAGGGATCTGGCACTGGAACAGGAGTTCGCCCGCTGGACCACCGACGACGACGGCACCGACTCGTCGCGGACCGTTCCGGCGCGATCGTGACGTGAATTCCGGGCGACGTGCAGGGTCGGTCGAGCGGAATCGCCGCATCGGTCGGTGTGCGAGCTGACCTGCACCTATAGACTCGTGTGGTTGCGAGACGCGCGCCGGGCGGAAGCCCGCGGCGTTCGAGCCGAGTAGAAGAAGGAGCTCATGACCGACACCACGTTGCCGCCGGAGGGGCCGGGGCACGACCGCATCGAGCCCGTCGACATCCAGCAGGAGATGCAGAGCAGCTACATCGATTACGCGATGAGCGTGATCGTGGGCCGCGCCCTGCCCGATGTGCGGGACGGTCTCAAGCCGGTGCACCGCCGCGTCCTGTACGCAATGTACGACAACGGGTTCCGCCCGGACCGCGGCTACGTGAAGTCGGCACGTGCCGTCGCCGAGACGATGGGCAACTACCATCCGCACGGCGACGCCTCGATCTACGACACGCTCGTGCGACTCGCGCAGCCGTGGTCGATGCGCTACCCGCTCGTGGACGGCCAGGGCAACTTCGGTTCCCGCGGCAACGACGGTGCGGCCGCGATGCGGTACACCGAGTGCCGGCTCACGCCGCTCGCGATGGAGATGCTGCGGGAGATCGACCACGAGACGGTCGATTTCCAGCCGAACTACGACGGCCGCACGCTCGAGCCGGTGGTTCTCCCCAGCCGTATCCCCAACCTGTTGATCAACGGTTCCGGCGGCATCGCGGTGGGCATGGCCACCAACATCCCGCCGCACAACCTCCGTGAGGTGGCCGAGGCGATCTACTGGGCGCTCGAGAACTACGAGGCCGACGAGGAAGCCACCCTGGCGGCCGTCATGGAGCGCATCAAGGGGCCGGACTTCCCGACGGCGGGCCTGATCGTCGGCGGCCAGGGCATCAAGGACGCGTACACCACGGGCCGCGGCTCGGTGCGGATGCGCGGTGTCGTGGAGATCGAGGAGGACGCCCGGGGGAAGACCTCCATCGTCATCACCGAACTGCCGTATCAGGTCAACCCGGACAACCTGATCACCTCGATCGCCGAGCAGGTCCGGGACGGCAAGATCGCCGGCATCTCCGACATCCACGACGAGTCGTCGGATCGTGTGGGCATGCGCATCGTCGTCACCGTCCGCCGTGACGCCGTGGCGAAGGTCGTCCTCAACAACCTCTACAAGCACACGCAGCTGCAGACCGGCTTCGGCTGCAACATGCTCTCGATCGTCGACGGCGTGCCGCGCACCCTGCGGCTCGACCAGATGATCCGGTTGTACGTCAACCATCAGGTCGAGGTCATCGTCCGCCGGACGCGGTACCTGCTGCGCAAGGCGGAGGAGCGGGCCCACATCCTGCGCGGACTCGTCAAGGCGCTCGACGCGCTCGACGAGGTCATCGCGCTGATCCGCGCCTCGGCGACGGTGGAGGACGCGCGCACCGGCCTGATCGGACTGCTCGACGTCGACGAGATCCAGGCCGACGCGATCCTGGCAATGCAGCTGCGCCGCCTCGCCGCCCTGGAACGGCAGAAGATCGTCGACGAACTCGCCGAGATCGAGCGCGAGATCGACGACCTCAAGGACATCCTCGCCAAGCCCGAGCGCCAGCGCGCGATCGTGCGGGACGAGCTGAAGGAGATCGTCGACAAGTACGGCGACGACCGTCGCACCCGCATCGTCGCGGCCGACGGCGACGTCTCCGACGAGGACCTCATCGCCCGCGAGGACGTGGTCGTCACCATCACCGAGACCGGCTACGCCAAGCGCACCAAGACCGACCTGTACCGGTCCCAGAAGCGTGGCGGCAAGGGCGTCAAGGGTGCCGACCTCAAGCAGGACGACATCGTCAAGCACTTCTTCGTGACGTCCACGCACGACTGGCTGCTGTTCTTCACCACCAAGGGCCGGGTGTACCGGGCGAAGGCCTACGAGCTGCCGGAGGCCAACCGCACCGCGCGCGGCCAGCACGTGGCCAACCTGCTGGCCTTCCAGCCGGACGAGCGGATCCAGGGCGTCATCCGGCTCAAGTCCTACGAGGACGCCCCGTATCTGGTGCTCGCGACCCGCAACGGCCTGGTCAAGAAGTCGCGCCTGTCGGACTTCGACTCCAACCGGTCCGGCGGCATCGTCGCGATCAACCTGCGCGGCGACGACGAACTGGTCGGCGCGGTGCTGTGCTCGTCGGACGACGACCTGTTGCTGGTGTCCGCGAAGGGACAGTCGATCCGGTTCGCGGCGAGCGACGAGGCGCTGCGGCCGATGGGCCGGGCGACCTCAGGTGTGCAGGGCATGCGGTTCAACGAGGACGATGCCCTGCTCTCCCTCAATGTGGTCCGCGAGGGCACGTACCTGCTGGTCGCGACGTCCGGCGGGTACGCCAAGCGCACCCCGATCGAGGACTACATGGCGCAGGGCCGCGGCGGCAAGGGCGTGCTGACCATCCAGTACGACCGCAAGCGTGGCACTCTGGTCGGAGCGCTCATCGTGGACGACGACGACGAGCTGTACGCGATCACCTCGGGCGGTGGCGTCATCCGGACCCCCGCGAAGCAGGTGCGCAAGGCCGGCCGACAGACGAAGGGTGTGCGGTTGATGAACCTGGGGGAGGGGGACACGTTGCTGGCGATCGCACGCAACGCCGACGAGCCCGAGGAGAGCGCCGTACTCGAAGCGAAGGAGTCGTAAGTGAGCACTCCCCAGGGACCGAACGGGGCCGAGCAGGGGCCGCCCGCTCAGCCGCCGAAGGGACAGAACGGACGAGAGGTGCCCGGGAAGCAGGCTCCCGAGGTGAAGCCGCAGGGCGCTGCGGGGCCGTCGGACGCGCCGGGTGCCGCCCGGAATCCCGCCGCGGGAGCGAACCCGGGCGCGCCGGCCGACGGCGCGGCGAAGCAGGGTCCCGCCACGCCGGAGAGCGGGACGTCGCCGGCGGGGCGTCCCGGGCAGCAACGGCCGGGTGGCCCCCCCACGCCGCCGTGGCAGCGCGGGAGTCAGCAGGAGGCGCCGCAGAACGTGCCGCAGACGAATCTGGCCCGCCCGGGTCAGATGTCGTCCTCGACCGGGCGTCCCGCGGTGCCCACCTCGGGCGACGCTGTGGGTGACAAGACCGCCACGCGGCCCGGGAGTGACAAGACCGCCACGCGGCCCGGCGCGGCCCCGACCGGATCGGCGCAGCCCGCAGGACAGCAGCCGGGCCCGGCGAAGCCGGCGGCGGCTCGCCCCGGCGTGAATCCGGCCGGCGGCCGGTCCGGTGCCGCGACGCCGCCGACCCGCCCGGTGGTCACCGGCACGGCGGCCGCCTCGATGAACGCGCCCACGACGGGGATGCCGGGTGCGGACCGGTCGGCGGCCAAGACGAAGGCGGCCGTCATCGACGGTCCGACGCGGCACATCGAACGCAAGGACCTGGCGAAGGACCTGCCGGACCTGTCGACGGTGAAGCATCCGCTGCCGTCCGCGCCGGCCGAGGAATCCGCGGCTGCGCAACCGGCTGCCGTGGTGGCGGCCGCGGCCCGGGTCCCGGGTGAGCCGCTGCGGGCGACCGTGCAGCTGCGCCGCATCGATCCGTGGTCGATGCTGAAGATCTCCTCGGTGATCTCCGTCTCGTTGTTCTTCGTGTGGATGGTCGCCGTGGGTCTGCTGTACGGCGTGCTCGCGGGCATGGGCGTGTGGGAACGGCTCAACAGCGCCTTCACCGACATGGTGTCCGACACCGGTGGGGGTGGCCTCATCACCGCCGGCCAGGTCTTCGGGTACGCGACGGTGATCGGGCTGGTCAACACGATCCTGCTGACCGCTCTGGCCACCCTGGGGGCGTTCATCTACAACCTGTGCACCGACCTCGTCGGGGGCGTGCAGGTCACCCTCGCAGACCCGGACTGAGCTGGGAAAACGTGACCCCGCCGAGCCGATTTTGGACTTCGTGGCTCGGTGGGGTAGTGTTCCAACTCGGTTCGAGGGCCTATAGCTCAGGCGGTTAGAGCGCTTCGCTGATAACGAAGAGGTCGGAGGTTCAAGTCCTCCTAGGCCCACTCCCCGTGCCGAAAGGGCAGCGAGCATGAAGGTTCTTCTCACTGTGGGAACCGTGGTGCTGGTGGCCGTCGGACTCGCTCGGATGTTGCGGAGCGAGGACGAATGGCACGAGGTCACCGGCCGCTGAGGCGGCAGACGGGGCCTTAGCTCAGTTGGTAGAGCGCTGCCTTTGCAAGGCAGATGTCAGGAGTTCGAATCTCCTAGGCTCCACAACGCACACTCGAATATCGACGACAGGCCCGGACATCACGGATGTCCGGGCCTGTCGTCGTGCCCGGTCACTTCTCCTCGGCGAGCTCGTCGAGGACCGCCGAGAGCCGGCGCATCGCGGCCAGTGCGCCGGCCAGGTCTTCCTCGCCCACGGCGTCGGCCAGGCGACGGGCGAAGGCGGCATGCGCCGGATCGATCCCGGACACCGCCTCGCGTCCCGCCGGGGTCGGCGCGACGAGCTTGGCGCGCCGGTGGGCCGGGTTGGGCAGGTACTCGGCGAGGCCTCGCTCGACCAGCAGGTCGGCGATCCGCTGCACGCTCTGGCGGGTGATCCCCATCGCGCGGGCGATGCCGGCGACCGGCAGGGGTTCGCGCAGCACGGCACCGAGGACCTGCCACCACGCCGCGGTGAGCCCGGCCGGGCGCGCGAGGGATTCGGCGACCTCGAGGAACTGTCCGTTGAGCCGGAACGACGTCAGAGCGAGGCCGCTGAGCAGTTCTTGTTCCGGGCGCTCGCTCATCCGGCCATGAGTTCGTAGAAGCCGGCGGGGTCGCGTCGGCCGTAGAGCTTGAACCAGGATTCGAGGACGTGCGGCTCGAACACCTCGAGGCGTTCGAGGATCGCGCGGGCGAACTCGACCGGGGCGGTGGCACTCGCGGTGATCAGATTCCGGTCGGTGACGGCCGGTTCGTCGCGGTAGAGATCCCCGCCCGCGTAGCCCACACTCGCCAGGAACTCGGCGGCGTTGCTCGTGTGCGCGCGATCGTCGAGTAGGCCGGCGAGGGCGAGCCCGCCCGTGGCCCCGCAGATCGCGGCCACCGGGACCCCGGCCTCGAGGAAGTCGCGCGCCCGTTCGGCGAAGGGGGTGAACTGCTCGGTGTTCCAGATGTCGTTGCCCGCCAGGACGAGCATCGCGCTGTTCTCCGGCCGCACCTCGTCCAGGGTGGTGTCGGGGAGGATGCGGATTCCGCCCATGGTGGTGACGGGTTCGCGCGTGGCGCCGACGGTGGCGACGGCGTAGCGGCCGGGATGCTTGTGCCAGAGGGGCTTGTTGATGTGGGCGATCGCATGACCGACCTCCCAGTCGGCGAAGGTGTCGTACACGGCGACATGCACTGTCTCAGTCATGACAATATGCTGTCGATTTGACAGCCTGTTGTCAATAGGGGGCACCCGGAAGATCTCAGCCCGTTTCACGTGAAACGTCGATGAGCTCGAGCAGATCGCGGACCGCCCGGCGGACCTCCTCCAGGTTCCGGCCGGATTCGATGAGTTCGGTGCCCTTGTGGACCACGGCGCCGACCAGTTCGGCGGCCAGTTCCGGATGCGTGGTCCCGTGCTCACGCAGGGCCTCGACGAGGGGGAGCACGAGCTCGCGGTGCAGCGTCTGCATGCGTTCGTCGGTGAAGGCCTGCGGCGTGACCGTGGCGAGCGCTCCGACGAGCGCGTGCTCGCCCTCGGCGACGAGCCGGAGGTTGGCGTCGACGTACGCGAGTACCCGGCCGGCCGGATCGCCGGCCTCGTCCATGGCGGCGATCACCTTCGCGTTCCAGCGCGGGAACATGTCCTCGACGACCGCGCGCAGCAGATCCTCCCGCGACCGGAAGTAGTGGTAGACGCTGGAGCGGGCGAGCCCGGCCCGGGCCGCGACCTCGCCCAGGCTCGGCGGGCGCTCCGGCGACTCGGTCAACAGTGCGTGAGCCGCATCGAGGAGTGCCCGTAGTTGGGTTGCGCGATGCTCGGCGACGGTAGCCGCAGAGATCTTCGGCACGGGCCCTCCTCGTGCGGTCAGCCGCGGGCGTGCAGCCTGCCGTCCACCATCTCCAGGATGCGGTCGCAATGCTCCAGCACGTCGTGGTCGTGGGTGACCATGATGCCAGCCACCCCCGCATCGTGGGTTTCCCGGGCAAGCAACTCGACCACCTCGTGGCTGCGGGTGCGGTCGAGGGCGGCGGTCGGTTCGTCGACGAGCAGCAGCGCCGGCCGCGAGACGAGGGCCCGGGCGATGCCGACCCGCTGGCGTTCGCCGCCGGAGAGCTGTCCGGGTCGCCGGTCGGCGCGATGGCTCATCCCGACCGCCCCGAGCAGCTCGTCCGGATCACGTCCGGGGCGACCGGTGATCTTCGGGACCAGCCGGAGCTGGTCGCGGGCGGTCAGGGCGGGAACGAGGTTCCCGGACTGGAAGACGAAGCCCACCCGCTCTCGCCGCAGCCGGGTCAGCGCCCGATTCGGCAGGGCGGAGACGTCGATCCCCGCCAGCGTGACGACACCCGTGGTGGGGCGGGTGAGACCGCCGGCGACGGCCAGCAGACTCGACTTGCCGGCGCCCGAGGGCCCGACGATCGCGACGAGCTCACCGGCGGCGACGTGCAGGTTCACGTCGTCCAGTGCCACGACGGTGTTGTCGCCGTCGCCGAAGCGGAGGGTGACGCCGGACAGGGCCAGGCCGGTGGTGGGGATGGTCGAGGTGGTCATCGGTTCTCTCCGAGTGCGGTGAGGGGATCGACGCGGGTGACGCGGACGACGGCAACGGCCGCGCCCAGCAGTCCCAGCAGGACCAGGGTCGCGGCGCCGGACGCGACGGGGCCGGTCTCGAGCGCGAACGGCATGCCGCTGCCCTCGAGGCCCGACCCGAGGCCGAGGCCGAGGAGGACTCCGACGGTCACCGACGCGAGGAGCACGACCGTCGCCTGTGCCAGGCCGTCGCGCAGGAGGAAACCCGTGGAGGCGCCCATGGCCCGCAGCACGGCCAGTTCCCGGGAGCGCTGGACGGTCCAGATGCTGAAGAAGGCGCCGACGACGAGGGCGGAGATCGCGTACAGGAAGCCCTTGATGAGGGACATCGTCATCATCTCGGCGGAGTAGCCGGGGGAGGCGTCGAAGGATTCCTCGAGGGTCTTGGCGGCGGTGCCGGCGGCGGCATCGCCCGCGGCGAGGTCGGGCAGCCGGTCGTCGACACCCCGGACGGCGACGACGCTCGCCTCGGTGTAGACGCGCGGATCGGGTAGCTCGCCGGCCCGCGTGCCGGCGTGGATCGCCTGCCAGGTTCGCAGCGGCAGGTAGGCGACGTCGACGTGGCCGAAGGTGCGCTTGTCGGCGGTGAAGCCGGCGACCGTGAGTTCGGTGCCGAGGCGCTCGAGGACGATGGTGTCGCCGACGGCGATGCCCGCCTCGCGCACGGTGTCGCTGACCAGGATGTCGGTGTCGCCGGTGAGGGGACGCCCCTCGGCGGGCGCCGGTTCGAGGAACGAGCCGGGTTCGACGCCGAAGAGGGTGAGGTCGACCGGTGTGCCGGACGCGGTCCGGGCGTTGACGATGGCGTTGCCGAGCAGCGCGGCGTCGGCGACGTCCGGCCGGGCGCGCCACGCGGCGGCCTGGTCCTCGGTGACGACGGATCGCGAGAACGCCGAGTCGGTGCGGGTGCCCTCGGCGAAGGCGAAGGCCTGGACCGGGGTGCGCTGGAGGGCCGAGACGCCGTCTGCCACGAGGCCGGAGGACAGGCCGGACAGGATGACCATCAGCACCGCCACCAGGGCTACGACGGTTCCCATGAGGAGGAAGCGGGTGCGCGCGAACCATAGTTCGCGCAGCGCGAGGAACATGTGGGCTCCTGAGGAAGATTTACCGACGGACAGTCGACATCTTATCGACAATGTGTCGGCAAGTTCTGTGAGGCCGGTTACTACTTCCGGTAGTAGGAGGCGCGTATCCTGGCTGCATGTCTGCCGAGAAGGACTTCGCCGCACGCGTGCGCGGCGCCTTCGTCGGCGGCATGTCGGGGGCGGTGAGCATCGCCGCCCATGCGCTCGCCGGCGGGGCCGCGCCGGGACAGGCATCCGCGGTGTTGCTGCTCGCCGCCGCGGCCGCGGTGGGTCTGCTCGCCGCGGGCACGCGCCTGCCGATCGTCGGCGTGCTGGCCGCCGGGCAGGTGGTGGGCCACGGTGTCCTCTCCCTCGACACGGGACACGTCCACGTCCCCGGCGCGGGCATGCTGGCCGCCCACACGGCCGCGATCGTCGTCGCGGCGCTGCTCGTCCGCGGCGCCGAACACGGCTGCCGCGTCGGGCTCACCGCGGTGCGGCGCGCGAGTGTGCCGCCGTTCGCGCCGGCGCCCGTCGCCGTTCCCGGCTGGACGCCCGTCGCACACCATCCCCGGGTGCGGCGCGGCCTGCTCGTCGCCGCAGGTCTCGGCACCCGAGGTCCTCCCCACACGGTCTGATCCCAGCCCACCTCACGGTCACCGCTACGCGGGACCGCGCGCACGCGTGCGCACCCGGACCGATTTCGGAGAACCTCATGAAGAAGACCCTGTTCCTCGCTGCCGCCGCGGCCGCGACCCTGTTCGCCGCCGGATGCTCGTCCGACGAGCCGGCCGCCGCCTCCGCGGACTCGCTCACCGTCTCCTCGGCGTGGGCGAAGGCCGCCGAATCCGGCATGACCGGTGCTTTCGCCGAGCTCGAGAACACCGGCGACTCCGACATCCACATCGTCTCCGCCGCCAGCCCCAGCTCGGCCCGCACCGAGATCCACGAGATGGCGGCCGGCGACGGCGGCGCCATGGTGATGCGCGAAAAGGAGGACGGCCTGGTCATTCCCGCGCACAGCACCCACTCCCTCGCGCCCGGCAACGACCACCTGATGCTGATGGACCTCGTCGAGCCCGTCCTGCCCGGCACCGAGGTGACCTTCGAGCTGACCTTCGAGGACGGCTCGACCACCGAGTTCACCGCGCAGGTCCGCGACTTCTCCGGCGCACGGGAGAACTACCAGCCGAGCGCCGGCATGGGGGCGAACCACGGTGGCTGAGCTGAGCCGGCGGCGCCTCCTCGGGGGCGGCGCCGCCGTCCTCGGCGTCGCGGGCATCGGCGCGGCCGGGATCGGGACGGGCCTCGGCTATGCCGCCACGCGGGAGCCCGAGCCCACCGGCGGGCGCACCGTCGCCTTCCACGGCGTGCACCAGGCCGGCATCGACACCGAACCGCAGGCCTTCGCCGCGTTCGTCGCCCTGGATCTGCGCCCGGGCCTCGACCGGCGGGCGCTCGTCGGGATCATGAAGGTGTGGGCCGAGGACGGCCGCCGGCTCACCGAGGGCAGCCCTGCCCTCGGCGACACCGAGCCCGAACTCGCCCACGATCCCGCGCGGCTGACCGTGACCGTCGGATTCGGTCCCGCCGTGTTCGACGCGGCTGGCCTGGCGGCGCAGCGGCCCGAGTGGCTGCGGCCGCTGCCCGCGTTCTCGATCGATCGCCTCGAGGAGCGCTGGTCGGGCGGTGATCTGCTGGTGCAGGTCTGCGCCGACGACCCGGTCACCGTCTCGCACGCGACCCGCACGCTCGCCAAGAGCGTGCGGTCGCTGGCCACCGTGCGCTGGGTCCAGCGCGGGTTCCGCAACGCGGCGGGCACCAAGCCCGCCGGCACCACGATGCGCAACCTCATGGGCCAGGTCGACGGCACGGTCAACCCGGCCGCGGGAAGCACGGACTTCGACCGGCAGGTGTGGAATCCCGGCACCCCGGCCTGGCTGGCCGGGGGCACGTCCGTGGTGGTGCGGCGTATCCGCATGGAACTCGACACGTGGGACGAGCTGGACCGGCCGGCCCGTGAACTCGCCGTGGGCCGGGACCTGGCCTCGGGGGCGCCGTTGACCGGCAACCGGGAGCACGACGATCCGGACTTCGCCGCCACCGACGTGCACGGCATTCCGGTGATCCCCCCGGAATCGCACGTCGCGCGGGCGCGGCCCCGGAACGCGAACGAGCGGTTCCTGCGGCGCGGCTACAACTACGACGACCCGGACGGCGCCGGGCTGCTGTTCGCGTCGTACCAGGCCGACGTGGACGCCCAGTTCGTTCCGGTGCAGCAGCGGCTCGCCGAGCACGACGCGCTGAACCCGTGGATCACGCCGATCGGGTCGGCGGTGTTCGCCGTCCCACCCGGATTCGGCCCCGGCGGATATCCGGGGGACACCCTGCTCGAGGGCTGACGGGCAGCGCTCCCGGCCGGGATCTGCTCGACGATCCCGGCCGGGGGTCCGTCATACCTACAGTTTGTATGGTTCCCGTCACGCCCCGCCGAAATGGCGCTACCGTCGAGATGGACACGCGTCCATCCGGGCGAGGGAAGGCGGGCACACTCATGACCACAGCACTGCCGGAACGTCAGGGCTTCGGAACGCTGCGCGCGGGAGGTCTGCACTGGGACGCCTTCCCGCTGCGGCTGTTCGCGAAGGGTAACGCGAAGTTCTGGGATCCGCTCGAGCTGGACTTCAGCCGGGACGCGGCCGACTGGAACGAGCTCAACAGCGAACAGCACCGCAGCGCCACCTATCTCGTCGCGCAGTTCGTGGCCGGCGAGGAGGCCGTCACACAGGACATCCAGCCGTTCCTACGGGCGATGGCCGCCGAGGGCCGGCTCGGCGACGAGATGTACCTGACCCAGTTCTGCTTCGAGGAGGCCAAGCACACCCAGGTCTTCCGCCTGTGGATGGACGCGGTGGGCCTGACCGCGGACCTGCACTCCTACGTCGCGGACAATCCGTACTACCGGCAGCTGTTCTACGAGGAACTGCCCCATTCGTTGCGCGTCCTCGAGACCGATCCGAGTCCTGCCAATCAGGTCCGCGCCAGCGTCACCTACAACCACGTCATCGAGGGCAGTCTCGCCCTCACCGGGTACTACGCCTGGCAGAAGGTGTGCACGAAACGCGGAATCCTGCCCGGCATGCAGGAACTCGTGCGCCGGATCGGCGACGACGAACGCCGGCACATGGCGTGGGGCACGTTCACGTGCCGCCGCCACGTCGCAGCCGACGACTCGAACTGGGATGTCGTGCAGCAGCGCATGGGGGAGTTGCTGCCGCTGGCGCTCGGCATGATCCAGTGGGTCAACGACCAGTTCGAGGAGCAGCCCTTCGGCCTCGACCCCGACGAGTTCGTCGCCTACGCGGCCGACCGGGCCCAGCGGCGGCTCGGGGCCATCGAATCCGCGCGCGGCCGGCCGGTCGAGGAGATCGACCTCGACTACAGCCCCGAGGTGCTCGAGGACAAGTTCGGCGCGGAGGACGCCGCGGAGCTGAACTCGCTCACGGAGGGCTGAACTCCGCGGTAGTAACAACCCGAACGGTCAGAGCAGCGCGACGGCCGCGACGGCCAGCAGCAGGATCACTGCCACCACGGCCCCGATCGCCGAGGAGTTCCTGCTCGGCCGCGTGGTGACGGTGGTGACCGTCGCCCCGAAGGCCTCGTCGGCGCTGCTGTCATCGGACCGGGTGTCATCGGACCGGGCGTCGCCGGACCGGGAGTCGGAGGCGGTCGTCGCCGGGACCGGTGCGGGGCTCCCCGGTGCGCCGGCCGCCCTGTCTCGTTCCGCGGCCGCCTCGGCCCTCGCTCGTTCGGCCGCTTCGAGTTCCCGGATACGTGGGATGCCACCGGTGAGGACGTCGGTGACGTCGTACGACGGTGGCAGTCCGATCCGCGCCTTGACCACGCGCGCGGGCGTGAAACCCGCCGCCAGGATGGCGGCACCGAGGGCGGCGGTCTGCTCGGGGCCGGGGCCGACGAGGGTGCGCACGCCGAGTTTCGCGGCGAGGCTGTCCGCGATGGACTGCACATGCGAGCGGTCGCGCGCGACGAACCCGTCGCCCATCACCACCACGGCGTCGAGGTTGTGCGAAAGCCAGCCGAACGCGCCGAGCGCGGTGGCCAGCTGGGCCGCGGGAGACGGGGCGCTCTTGGCGGCGAAGCGGAACGCCTTGCCGGCTGACACACCGGAGCGCACGAGATTGACGGTCGAGCCGCCGTCGTCGACGTGGAAGATGCCGACGAGTTGGCCGGGGGTCTCCGAGATCTCCGACGCGTACCAGGTGGCCGCGGCCTCGGCGTCCGAGACGAGGGCGATGTGCCGCAGATCCGCGTAGTCGAGCGCGGCCCGCAGCGCGGCCACCGTGGACTGGTCCCACCGCGACGGGTAGGTGGCGGTGACAGCGGGCAGACCCCCGTCGGGCCCGCCGTCCGGCGGCAGCGGCTGGCACTCGTGCAACAGGCAGGCGATCGCCGTGGCCATCGAGTCCTCGGCCCGGTAGATACGCCCGTCACTGGCGGTGACGCCGGCGGGATCGCCGACGCGGCCGAGGAAGCCCGACAGGTAGCGGGCCTCGCCGGCGGGATGCGGGGCGCCGCCGAGGACGGTGGTGCCGTCGGAGTCGATGTGCAGGACGGTGTCACGGGCTATGACGACGGGATCGGGGCTGCCGGGGTCGTTGGAGGCGAGCACCGCGGTGGACACCACGCTCCCGATCCGGAGACCGACTCCCACAGCCATGTCACACCTCCCGTAGACAACGATCGGCGTACATCTTGCTACCGACTCGGCCACGTCCGGGGAAGCCGCGCCGTAGGACCGCGCGGGAGATTGCCGTGCCCACTAGGATCCGCGCGTGACGTAAGCACAGCCCGTGTGCGCCTGCGGTTACCAGGCCGATCACCCGGTGGTCGTTCGGGCTGCTGCTGCGGGAGCCGGACTGGTTGCGGGAGCCGCTCGCCCCGGATGTGGATCCGGGCATGCGGTGGCTGCCCTTCGTCACGTTCTTGCAGGTCACGCTCGACATGGTGTTCTCCGCCGACGTCCCGTCCGGGTTCGGCCACGCCTACGGGCCGGAGGCGGCGCAGTTGTGGGCGGACATCCTCGCCCCGACGGCTGGGACGACGCGGTCACCCACCGGGTGCAGAACGCCCTGTCCGCCCAGCCCGGCGACGAGTGACGCCGCTCCGTCGCCGTGGCACCGTCAGGTTCTCGGCCGGAACGCCCGCCGGGGCGGGAACGCCTGCCGGGCGTGGGTCAGCAGGAACACGCTGATCACGATCACCCACGCCGGGAAGACGAGCGTGAGCCACAGCGCCTCGGTCACCGCGAACAGCAGGACCAGGGCGAGCAGGTACGTGGGTAGGACCAGCCATCGGGGCATGAGTCCGGTGCGCAGCCAGATGGTGGCCAGCGAGATCATGAAGACCGCGGCCATGCGGATCGAATAGACGTTGCTGATCTGCAGGATCAGCGCGTGCGCGAAGGCGGCGGATTCCTGGGCGGGCACCGCCTCCGCCCGGTCCGCCAGGAGCAGCCCGCCGGCGGTGGCCATCGTGACGAGGATCAGCGCCAGGAACAACAGGCCGCTACCGACGAAGACCGTCGAGAAGAACTGGTCCTCGAGGTCTCCCAGCCGGTGCCGGAGCGCACCGATGAACCACAGGAACGCGATGCAGGCGAACTGGGCCAGCGTCAGCGCCACGGTGAGCCGTGAGCGGCCGGCGTCCAGCCACTCGGTGCTGCCGAAGGGATCGGCGGGGATCGCCTGACGGATCAGGACGATGCTCGTCGCGAACAGGACGGCGAACACGATCCCGACGACGGCGGCGGTATGCGGTGTGGTCAGTCGGTGCAGTTGCGGTTCGCTGCGCTCCCCGGTCATGACCGGATTGTCCCCGACCAGCGGCAATGCCCGGGAGCGAACGACGGACCGCGGTGCGAATCGGGGTTCGCGAGCCCCCCGGATCACGTACTTACGCGCCGGTAAGTTAGGTGTTACAGTGCGTACCGCTTGTGTCGTCCGACACACGGACAGCTACCTGTGAAGGGACCATGGGGATGGGGATGGGGATCACCAGACGGTGGATCGGCGCTGCGGCGACGGCCGCGGCACTGACAGGAGCGATGCTTGCCACGCCGGCGACGGCGAGCGCGGATGCGAACTTCTACGATCCTCCGCTCGACCTGGTCGGAGCCTCCGGCGACGTCCTCCGCAGCGGGCCGTCCGACCTCTCCATTCGCGTCCCGTCGCCGCAGGGCGTGTTCCCCGCGCAGGGCACCCGGCTGCTGTACCGCAGCCTCGACGCCACCGGCGGACCCAGCGCCGTCGGCGGCACCTACCTCGAGCCGTCGCTGCCGTGGAACGGGCCGGGGCCGCGACCGCTCGTCGCCATCGCGCCGGGCACCCAGGGCCAGGGCGACCAGTGTGCCCCGTCCAAGCAGCTGAACTCGCTCGTGTCCTACACCCCGCCGCTCGACCTGTTCACCGAGTACGAACTGCTCTCGATCAACACCCTGCTGCTGCAGGGCATCGCCGTCGTCGTCACCGACTACGACGGGCTCGGCACACCGGGGCACCACACGTACGTCAACCGGCTCGCCGAGGCGCACGCGGTGCTGGATGCGGTCCGGGCGGCGCAGAGCCTGCCCGCCACGTCCATCACCCCCGACGGTCCTGTCGGCCTGTGGGGGTACTCCCAGGGCGGCGGTGCCGTGGCTGCGGCAGCAGAACTGCAGCCGACCTACGCGCCCGAGCTGAACGTCGTGGGGGCCTATGCCGGCGCGCCGCCCGCGGACCTCGAGGCCACGCTCAGCCAGGTCGACGGAACGGCGCTCACCGGCGTGATCGGCTGCACGATCAACGGCCTCGGCGAGGCCTACCCCGAGCTCCGGGATCTCATCGACGCCGAGGTCAACGACCGTGGACGCGAGATGCTGCATTCGGTGGCGAACCAGTGCGCGCCGGAGACGATCTTCCGTTACGGCTTCCAGCGCACGAGCGACTACACCCGCACGGGTGAGCCGCTGAGCGTGGTCGTCGATCGGTTGCCGGAGGCGAAGGAAGCCATCGCCGCGCAGCGGATCGGACGTCTGCAGCCGTCGGTGCCGGTACTCGTGCAGCACGGGACGATGGACGACATCGTGCCCTACGGACAGGGTCGCCAGCTCGCGGCGGACTGGTGCGCCCTCGGCGCCACCGTCCAGTTCTCCCCGAACACCACCCCGCCTGTCCTGCCGGGCCTGGCCGTCAATCACGCGCTTCCTCTGGTCGCGGGGATGCCCGAGGCGGTCGCCTACCTGAACGACCGGTTCGCGAATCGGCCCGCCCCGTCCAACTGCGGCGCCTTCTGACCCACGACGGCGTCGGATCCGCGCAAGGCGATCAGCCGCGACAGCGATTGCTGTCGCGGCTGACCGGAGCCCGCGCGGCCGGCGGCCCGTTCACACCACCGGATGGTCGGCGCCGAGGAATCTGCGGGCGAGGTTCTGCTCCACCGACGGCCCGGGCGACCATTCGGCGATCCACGGGCCCGTACCCTCGCTGGGATCGATCACGCCCTTCTCCAGCCAGGTGTAGCGCCCGTCGAGGACGTCGGCCGTGAGCTGCCGGTCGGCATCGTCGGTGTGCGTCCACAACGCGGCGAACAGCGAGTCCACGCGGAGCTTCGCCTGGAGGCAGAAGACGTCGGCGAGTTCGTAGGCCGCGTCCGTATCGGGGTGGCCGTCGGTGTGGTACATCTGCGCCCGCACGCAACTCGCCGACATGGCGAACAGTTCCGCGCCGATATCGACGAGCCGCCCCAGGAAATTCTGCCGCTTCTCCAGACCGCCCTGCCACCGGGCCATGCCGTAGAACGTGGACCGAGCGAGCTTGCGCGAACACCGCTCCACGTAGCGCAGATGGTGTGCCAGGGGACCGAATTCGCCGTACGAGGTGGGTAGCTGGCCCCTGCCCGCCACCAACTGGGGCAGCCACTTGGCGTAGAAGCCGCTCGCCTTGGCGGCGGCCCGGGCCTTCGTGTCCAGAGTGGCTTTCGGATCCGCCAGCTCACCCGCCACCCGCAGGTGGGCGTCGACGGCTTCGCGGGCGACGAAGAGCCGCATGATCTCGCTCGAGCCCTCGAAGATCCGGTTGATCCGCAGGTCCCGCAGGAGCTGCTCGGCGGGCACCATCCGCTCACCCCGGGCCGCAAGCGACGCCGCCGTCTCGTAGCCGCGTCCCCCTCGGATCTGCATCAACTCGTCGGCGATCTCGCAGGCCACCTCGCTGGACCACAGCTTGGCCAGGGCCGCCTCGATGCGGATGTCGTTGCGGTCCTCGTCGCACATCTGGCCGGTCAGTTCCACCACGGCCTCGAGGGCGAACGTGGTGGCGGCGATGTATCCGATCTTGCCGGCGATCGCATCGTGCCGGCCCACAGGCCGACCCCACTGGACGCGGGTGCCGGACCATTCCCGGGCGATCTTGAGCGCCCACTTGCCCGCACCGGCGCACATCGACGGGATCGCGAGCCGGCCGGCGTTGAGGGTGGTCAGGGCGATCTTCAGGCCGTCGCCCTCGCGGCCGATGAGGTTCTCCTTCGGCACCCGCACCTTGTACAGCCGGGTGAGGCCGTTCTCGATCCCCTTCAGGCCCAGGAACGAGTTGCGGCGTTCGACGGTGATGCCCGGGGTGTTCGCCTCGACGACGAACGCCGAGATGCCACCGCGGTGGCCCTCGCTGCGCGGCACCCGCGCCATCACCACCAGCAGTTCGGCGACCACTCCGTTGGTGGTCCACAGCTTCAGGCCGTCGAGTTCGTACGCGTCGCCGTTCTCCACCGGCACCGCCGTCGAGGCGAGACGGGCGGGATCGGAACCCACGTCGGGTTCGGTCAGCAGGAAGGCCGAGATCGCCCCTCGCGCACACCGCGGGAGGAAAGCGCGTTTCTGTTCGGGTGTCCCGGCCAGCTTCAGGGGTTCGGGCACTCCGATGGACTGATGCGCCGACAACAGAACGCCCAGGCTCGGGTGGGCGCTGGCCACGAGCATCAGCGCGCGGTTGTAGGCCACCTGCGACAGTCCCAGGCCGCCGTACTCCTGGGAGATCTTCATGCCGAAGCAGCCGAGCTCGGCCAATCCGGCGACGTATTCGTCGGGGATCCGGGCCTCGCGCTCGATGCGGCTGCCGTCCACACCCTCGCAGAAGCGGCGAAGCTCTGCCAGGAACCCTTCGGTACGGGCCTCCTCGTCGGGGGTGGGCCGCGGGAACGGATGGATGAGGTCGAGGGTCAGACGTCCGAGAAACAACTCCTTTGCGAACGACGGCTTGTGCCAGGTGGTCTCGCGGGACTCCTCTGCGAGCGCGCGCGACTGTTCCTCGCTGGCGTGTACCTGTTGTGCCATGTGATGCCTCCCCGATAGGACTGCTACCGGCGAGTATCCACCTGTTCTGTGATGCACATCACGCGATTCGGCGGATCGGTACCCATGAGTAACCGACGGCGCGGGGGTGGGGCGGATCACGGTCCGACGGGGCTGCCGGCGCGACAGAGCCCCCGCCCGTGTCCGTAGGCTGGACATGTCATCGACGACGTACCCGAGCACCTCCACCTTCCCGCTCGCGCGGACCACCGCTGGAGGCCGACATGGAATTCCTCGCGTCCGTACCCGTTGTGCTGCTGTTGACCGTCCTGATCTATGTCGTGGCCGGCCGGATCGTCGACCTGGAAGTGCGCGTCACCGAACGACAACTGCAGAAGGAAGGGCAGGCCGCGATCGACGCGACCTGCCCCGGATCCGATTCCGTCCCGTGACCCCGGGCGGAACTCAGTCCTGCTTCTTCGGGCCCCCCGCGGGACCGGCCGACGGCTTCGGCTTCGCGGCGGTTCCCTTGCTGCCGGCGGCCTCGCTCTTCGGCTCGGCGGCCGGCTTCGGAGCCGTTCCCTCCTTGGCCGCGTGCTTTCCGGTCGGGGGCGCCTCGGCAGTCCCCTTCGGGACGGTGGTGGGCTCGGCCTTCGGCGTCGCGGCTGCCGTCGGGGTCGCCTTCGGCGTCGGCGCGGGCACCGCGGGGGCAGCCGTCCCGCCCTCGGCCCGAGGTGCGGCCTTCCCCGGCGCGGCCGATTCGGGCTTCGGGGCCACGGCCTCGGGCGTCGCGGCCGGCCCGGGCTTCGCCTCGGGTGCGGCAGCCTCCGGCTTCGGTGCGGCAGCCTCCGGCTTCGGTGCGGCAGCCTCCGGTGTCGCGACCGGCCCGGGCTCGGGGGTGACCGGCTCGATCCGCGGCGGCTCCGGCGCGACCGGCGGATGATCCCCGAGACGGCTGCGGTAGAACACAACTCCGCCGGCGGCGACGACGCCGAGCGCGCCGACCGTCACCAGGATCCTGCGGCCCCGCCCGCGGGGTGCTGCCTCGATCGTCGCCGCGGCTCGCGCGCGGCGGCACTCCCGGCTTCTGGCCATGTTCCGGGCGATGTCGAGACCCTTGCGGGCGACCAGCAGGCCGGTGAAGAGCGGCCCCCGCGCGAGGGCCGTAGCGCCCTGCCCTGCGAGCTTCAGGTAGCCACCGGCGCCCTCGGACTTCTTCGGGGGGCGCACGAGTTCGCTGCCGGCGCCGGACCCGATCTTGGTTCTGGACTCGCTCACACTCGTCATGTACCCACTTTTGCACAGCGGACCCCCGCGGCCGGGGTTCGCGAGACGGACCGCCCCGGTGTCGCAGACCCGGATGGCACGATGGAGGGGTGACTTCACCTCAAAAGACCGCAACCGCGACTCTGCACACCAACCGCGGCGACATCGTGATCTCGCTCTTCGGCAACCACGCTCCGAAGACGGTCGAGAACTTCGTCGGCCTCGCGAACGGCACCAAGGAGTACAAGACCCAGAACGCCAAGGGGGAGACCAGTGGCCCGTTCTACGACGGTGCGGTTTTCCACCGCGTCATCGACGGCTTCATGATCCAGGGCGGCGACCCGACCGGCACCGGTCGTGGCGGCCCGGGCTACCAGTTCGCCGACGAGTTCCACCCCGAGCTGCAGTTCGACCGCAGCTACCTGCTGGCCATGGCCAACGCCGGCCCGGGCACCAACGGTTCGCAGTTCTTCATCACCGTCGGGCCGACCCCCCACCTGAACCGACGCCACACCATCTTCGGTGAGGTCGCCGACGAGGCGTCGAAGAAGGTCGTCGACGCGATCGCCACGACGGCGACGGACCGCGCGGACCGCCCGGTCGAGCCCGTCGTCATCGAGAGCATCACCATCTCCTGAATCTCCGGAAGAGACCGATATGACGAACCCCGGCTGGGGCCACGCGGCCGGCGGGGGCGGCCACCCGCCCCAGCCGCGGTGCGTCCGGCATCCCGATCGCCCGACCCTGCTCTCGTGCAGCCGATGCGGGCGACCGGCCTGCCCCGACTGCCTGCGGCCCGCCGCGGTGGGTCAGCAGTGCGTCGACTGCGTCGCGGCCGCCCAGCGCGATGTCCCGCAGGCCCGCACCGTCGCGGGGGCGCCCATGCGGGCGCAGACGAACACCCCCCTCGTGACCTACATCCTGATCGCGCTGAACACCGCGATCTTCGCGATCACCGCCGCCCAGTCCGGCAGCGTGATGAACAACGAGCGCTCGTCGAGCCTGTTCTTCGAGTGGGCGCTGTGGCCGCCGATGATCGCGGTGCGCGACGAGTACATCCGCGTGCTCGGCAGCGGGTTCCTGCACTTCGGTGTGCTGCACCTCGCGGTCAACATGTTCGCGCTGTACGTGATCGGGCGTGACACCGAACTCGTCCTCGGCCGGCTCCGGTACCTGGCCGTATACCTGGTGTCCATCCTCGGCGGATCCGCCGCGGTGATGCTGCTCCAGACCGACGCCGTGACCGCCGGTGCCTCCGGCGCCGTGTTCGGCCTGCTGGGCGCGCAGGCGGTGATCCTGATGCGGCTGCGGCGCAGCCCCGCGCCGGTGCTGATGATCGTCGTCCTCAACGTCGTCATCAGCATCACCATCCCGGGCATCTCCCTGTGGGGACACCTCGGCGGCCTGGCCGCGGGTGCGGCGGCGACGGCGGCGCTGTTGTTCGCGCCGCGGGCGCTGGGCGCGGGCGACGACCGTGCCCGCTTCGTTCGGACGGGCTGGCTCGCGCTGGCAGCCGTCACGGTGGTCACCGTGCTGGTCCTCGTGCTGGCGGTCCTGCGCCTGCGGGCTCAGCTCGGCGTCTGATCCGGCGCCAGCCCCCGCACCGCGAGCGCGTCGTACACCGTGCGGGGGTCGGTGCCCAGGTCCCAGCGCCCGAAGATCAGCAGCTGCTCGTCGCCGCGGGGATCGCGCACGTCGATCTCCAGCATCGGCACGCGACGGCCGAGCCGCGGATACGCGACGATCCGCACCCGCATCAGGGCCGCGCGGGGCAGCTCGCGTCGTCCCGACAGACGGGTGACGGCCAGCCCGGCGCCGTCCGGAAGCACCTCGAGCCGCGGACGCTGACGGACCGCGAGGGCCGCGACCGCGAACGCCACCACGGCCGCGAGCCCGACGAGCGTGCGACCGGCGGCATCGGCCGTCGTCGCCGCGGCGACGGCGAGCACGATGCCGCCCGCCGTGAGAGCGGCGATCGCGAGCGGGGGTGTGGACCAGCGGAGCGATTCAGTCGCCACGGGGAGCTTTCCCCAGTTCATCCACAGGTTTGTCCACAGGTGGGGATGAACTACATCCCTGTAACCTCACCGCCATCTCATGGTCATGATCAGGCCGACGATCATGAACCCGAAGCCGATGAGGAAGTTGTACGCACCGAGGTCGTTCATCCACGAGATCTGCTCGGCCGCGAGGTAGTACACCACCAGCCAGGCCAGGCCGACGAGCATGAAGCCGAGCATCAGCGCGACGTACCAGGTGCTCGACGGGCCCGCCTTCACCTTCACGGGGGTTCGGCTCACCGGGTTGATCGTGTAGTCGGTCTTCTTCCGGACCTTCGACTTGGGCATGACGTCCTCGTTCGTGCGGTACCGCGCGGGGCGGACAGGTAGGTTGGGCAGCTACCTGATGTGTACTGCCAGTGTGAGTACACGCTAACGCAGAATCCGGAACGGAGGGTCCACGTGTCGGACGGCCGGGCCCGCGCGCTCGGGTGGACTGCCGCCGCGCTGGCCGTGTGCCTGCTCGCCGGGTTGCTGCTCGGCACCACCCGCGGGGTCTCCGACGGCGCGGAACTGCGCGTGAGCGACTCCGCGCGGCTGTCCGATCTCGTACGGGCGGCGCAGGCCAAGGCCGACGAGCTCGCCGCCACCCGCGACGACCTCGCGGGACGCGTCGCCGAGCTGCAGGCGCAGGCCGCGGCCACCGACGACGACGTCGCCGCGGTGCTCGCCGACACCGCCGCCCTCGAGGACCCCGCCGGGCTGACCGCACGGCGTGGCCCGGGCGTCACCGTCAGCCTCACCGATGCCCCGCGCGGCGCCGACGGCCGGTATCCGGCGGACGCGTCGCCCGACGATCTCGTGGTGCACCAGCAGGACGTGCAGAGCGTGCTCAACGCGATGTGGGCCGGCGGGGCGGAGGCGATCGCCATGCAGGATCAGCGGATCGTCGCGACGTCGGCGCCGCGCTGCATCGGCAACACCCTGCTGTTGCACGGCCGCACCTACTCCCCGCCCTACGTGATCACCGCGCTGGGCGACCCCGCACGGCTCGAGGCGGCGCTGGCCGCCGAGCCGGGCATCCGCGTGTACAGGCAGTACGCGGCCCGCTACGGGCTGGGCTACACGCAGCAGGCGTCGGATGCCCTGTCGGTTCCCGCCTACACGGGCGGAACGACGCTGCGCTGACGGGTCGGTACCCTTTCCGCATGCGCATCCTCGTCGTCGACAACTACGACAGCTTCGTCTTCAATCTCGTGCAGTACCTGGGGCAGCTCGGTACCCGCGCCGAGGTGTGGCGCAACGACGACGAGCGGCTCACCGGCCCCGGCGCCGCGGACCGGATCGCGGCCGAGTTCGACGGGATCCTCCTCAGCCCCGGTCCGGGCACCCCGCAGCGGGCCGGCGCCAGCATGGACCTCGTGCGTGCCTGCGCCGCCGCGAGCACACCGCTGCTCGGCGTCTGCCTGGGCCATCAGGCGATCGGTGCCGCCTTCGGCGCGACGGTCGACCGTGCCCCGGAGCTGCTGCACGGCAAGACCAGCTCGGTGTGGCACGACGGCACCGGTGTGCTGGCCGGCCTGCCGGATCCGTTCACCGCGACGCGCTACCACTCGCTCACGGTGCTGCCGCAGACGATGCCCGACGAGCTCGTGCCGACCGGATACACCGAGAGCGGCATCGTCATGGCCCTGCGGCATCGCGAGCTGCCGATCCACGGCGTCCAGTTCCACCCCGAGTCGGTCCTCACCCAGGGCGGTCACCGGATGCTGGCGAACTGGCTGGCCGTGTGCGGCGAGGCGCCGGACGAGCAGCTGGTGGCCCGGCTGGAGGCGGAGATGGCGAAGGCGCTCGCGGGCGGCGCCGCCTGAGCCGTCCGCTCCGCGGACCGATATCCGAGCGCAGCTCAGCGGATACCCAGCACGCCCACGCCCACGGTGATGGTCTCCGAGTTGGAGATCTCCGACCCCGGGGGCTGCTGCTGGGCGATGACCTTGCCCACGAGCTCCGGGTCGAGGGTGGCCTCACGGTTCTGCACGAGCTGCGCCGGCGAACCCGTCCAGCCGGCCGCCCGCAGCGCCGTCAGCGCCTCGGACACCGTCCTGTTCGTCAACGCCGGCATCTCGATGCGGTTCCCGTTGGACACCTGGATGGTGACCGTGTCGCCCTTCGTGGCGCTGGTTCCGCCCGCCGGGCTGCTCGACACGACCGTCCCGGCCGGCTGGCTGGAGTCGATCTCGTCGACCACGACGGTGAAGCCCGCGGCCTCGATGTTGTCGCGCGCCACCTCGGTGGCCTGACCCACGACGTTGGGCACGCGGATCTGTTCGGGGCCGCTGCCGAGCGTCACGCTCACCGCGCTGTCGCGGTCGGCGTCCGCTCCCGCGGCGGGACTCTGGTCGACGACGGTGTCGCGTTCGGCCGCCGACGACGGCGCCCGCGCCACATTCGGATCGAGCCGCAGTCCGGCCTCGGCCAGGGTCTGCAGCGCCTCCTGCTGGTTCATGCCCGCGAGCCGCGGGATCTGCACCTGCTCGGGCCCGCTCGAGACCTCGAGGGTGACGGTGCTGCCCTCCTCGGCCTGGACCCCGGCGACCGGCCGGGTGTTGACGACGTTGCCGCTGGCGACCACCGCGTCGGGCTTCATCTGCACCGACACCTCGAACCCGGCATCCTGCAGCCTGCTCTCCGCGATCTCCGCGGCGAGGTTGCGCACGTCGGGGACGGGGATCTGCGCGGCGCTCGAGCCGGGGCCCGAGGTCCACAGGAACACGCCGACGATGCCGACGATCACGACCGCGGCCAGGCCCAGCAGCGTGTTGCGCAGTGCCCGGGAACGTTGCGGCGCGGCCGAGGTCCCACCCGCGACGACTCCGGCGGCCCCGCGGTCCGTGCCGTTGCGCGGTGTCCCGGCGCCGTCGACGGCCCCGAGGATGGTGGTGCGGTCCTCGTCGGTCATCACCATCGGCGCGCTGGGCTTCTGGCCGCTGAGCACGCGGATCAGGTCGCTGCGCATCTCGGCGGCGCTCTGGTAGCGGTTGGCGGGGTTCTTCGCCATCGCCTTGAGGATCACCGAGTCCAGCTCCGGCGGGACGGCGGAGTTCACCGACGAGGGCAGCGGCGGATCCTCCCGGACATGCTGGTACGCGACGGCCACCGGGGAGTCGCCCTGGAACGGCGGCTTGCCGGTGAGGATCTCGAACAGCACACAGCCCACGGAGTACACGTCGGAGCGGGCGTCGACCTGCTCGCCGCGGGCCTGCTCCGGCGACAGGTACTGGGCGGTGCCGATCACCGCGGCCGTCTGCGTCATCGGGCTCGCGGCGTCGGAGATGGCCCGGGCGATGCCGAAGTCCATCACCTTGACCGCGCCGGAACGGGTGATCATGACATTCGCGGGCTTGACGTCGCGGTGGACGATCATGTTGCGGTGGCTGAAGTCCAGGGCGGCGCACACGTCGGCCACGACCTCCATGGCCCGCTTCGGGGTCATCGGCCCCTGGGAGCGCACGATGTCGCGCAGCGTATCGCCCTCGACGTACTCCATGACGATGTACGGCAGCGGGCCGGCCTCGGTCTCCGCCTCGCCGGTGTCGTACACGGCGACGATCGCCGGATGGTTCAGCGCGGCCGCGTTCTGGGCTTCGCGGCGGAACCGGAGATAGAACGTGGGGTCGCGGGCGAGGTCGGCGCGCAGCACCTTGATCGCCACGTCGCGGTCGAGCCGCAGATCCCGGGCCAGGTGCACCTCCGACATGCCACCGAAGCCGAGGATCTCACCCAACTCGTAGCGGGAAGAGAGCTTGCGGGGTGTGGTCATGACTGTCCTCGGGTGACTGGCTCGATCGGGGTGAACGGGTTGTCTATGGCTCCGGGTTCGAGACCACCGTCGCCGCCATCCGGCAACGAGACCGTGGTGGTGGTCGTCTCGGCCGTCGTCGTGGTGGCGGCTGTGGTCGTCGTGGCCGTCGTCGTGGTCGGCGGCGCGGTGGTCGTCGGCGCCTCCGTCGTCGTCGGCGGCGGCGGGGTGGTCGTCGTCGGCTCGGGGGTCGTGGTGGGCGCCTGCGTCGTGGTGGGAGGAGCCGTGGTGGTCGGTTCCTCCGTCGTGGTGGTGGTCCGCGGCGGCCGCGTGGTCGTCGTCGCGCGGGTGGTGGTCGTCGGGGCCTGCGTGGTCGTCGTGGACCGCGCGGGGCCCGCGTCACCCGAATTGTCGCCGCCCAGCAGCACCAGCGCCAACGCGACGAGCGCCAGGGCCACCGCCGCCCCGGCCGCCCAGGCGAGGACCTTCGGGCTGGGGGAGCGCTTGTCGCCGGACGGGGTGGGTCCGGTGGGCGGCTGGTCGCCGCCGTTCGCGTACGTCGGGGCGTAGTACGGCCGCGACGGCGGAGGCGGGGTCGGACCGAGCGCGCGGGTCGCGGCGGTGGGCGCGGTGGTGCCCGGCACCCCGGGCGGCAGGATCCGCGTGGCACCGGTGACCGGCGGCACGTTGCCCGGCGGTGGCACCGGCCGCCCGGCGCGCACCGCGGAGACGGCGTCGGCGAACTCGCCGCCGCTGGTGTACCGGTACGCCGGATCCTTCGTCATGGCGATCTCGATGAGTTCACGCACCCCCGCCGGCAGGTCGGTGGGCAGCGGCGCGGGCGTCTCCTGCACGTGCTTCATCGCGACGGTGACGACGCTGTCGCCGAGGAACGGTCGCCGGCCGGCGAGGGCCTCGTACCCGACGACGCCGAGCGAGTACACGTCGCTCGCCGACGTCGCCTCCTGGCCGAGAGCCTGCTCGGGCGCGATGTACTGAGCGGTGCCCATGACCATGCCGGTGCGCGTCACCGGCGACGCGTCGACGGCCTTGGCGATGCCGAAGTCGGTGATCTTCACCTGGCCGGTGGGGGTGATGAGGATGTTGCCGGGTTTGACGTCGCGGTGCACGACCCCGGCGTCGTGGGCAGCCTGCAGCGCCCGCCCGGTCTGCTCGAGCATGTCCAGGGTGTGCGGCAGCGACAGCCGGCCCACCCGGGCGAGGACGGCGTTGAGGGGCTCGCCGTGCACGAGTTCCATCACGAGGTACGCGATGGACTGGCCCTCGGCGTCGGTGGTCTCGCCGTAGTCGAACACGCCGGCGATGCCGGGGTGGTTGAGCTGCGCGGTGGTGCGCGCCTCGAACCGGAAACGGGTCAGGAAGTCCGCGTCGCCGGAGAGCTCGGCCTTGAGGACCTTCACCGCCACCCGGCGGTCGAGACGGGTGTCGAGCCCCTCCCACACCTGTCCCATGCCGCCGGTGGCGATGAGCCGTTGCAGCCGGTATCGGTCGGCGATCATGGCGCCGCTGTGCAAAGCCATAATCAGCCTCTCTGCATTCCCGCCGCGATCACGGCACGTCCGATCGGCGCGGCAACCGAGCCTCCCGTGGCGGCGAGTGCGCGGTCGCCGCCGTCCTCCACGATGACCGCCACGGCAACTGTTGGCTGCTGGGCGGGCGCAAAGGCGATATACCACGTGTGCGGGGGAGTGTTACGGGGGTCGTCGCCGTGCTCGGCGGTACCGGTCTTCGACGCGATCTGGACCCCCGGGATCTTCCCCTCGCCGCCGGAGAAGTTCTCGGATCCGATCATCAGGTCGGTCAGGGTGGCCGCGACCTGCGGCGACATCGCCTGTCCTGCCGACACCGGCGTGGTCTCCGCCAGCACCGACAGGTCCGGCGACTGCAACTGCGACACCAGATGCGGCTGCATCCGGACGCCGCCGTTGGCGACTGTGGCGGCAATCACGGCGTTCTGCAGCGGGGTGAGTGCGACGTCACGCTGACCGATGCTGGACTGGCCGAGCGCGGCGCCGTCGGGGATCGGCCCGATCGTGCTCGCCGCGACGGGGACGGGGATGTCCACGGACTCGCCGACGCCCAGCGCCTCGGCCTGCTCGGCGAGGGCGTCCTTGCCGGTCTTCAGGCCCATCTCGACGAAGGCGGTGTTGCAGGAGCGGGCGAAGGCCTCGCGCAGGGTGGCGGTGGGGCCGCCGCCGCACGTCGCGCCGCCGTAGTTCTCCAGCGTGGTCGCGGTGTCGGGGAGGGTGATGTTCGGCGCGGCGGTGAACTGGTCGTCGGGAGTGGTGCCCGCGGCGAGGGCCGCGGCGGTCACCACGACCTTGAACGTCGAGCCGGGCGGGTAGGTCTGCGAGATGGCGCGGTTGAGCATGGGCTTGTCGGGGTCGGCGTTGAGTTCCTCCCACGCCTGCGAGGTGGCGGCGCCGTCGTGACCCGAGAGCCGGTTGGGGTCGTAGCTCGGGGTGCTCACCATTGCCAGGATGCGGCCGGTGCTCGGCTCGATGGCCACGACCGAGCCGGTGTAGCCCTTGGACGTGAGCTCGTCGTAGGCCACCTGCTGCATGACCGGGTCGACGGTGGTGACCACGTTCCCGCCGCGCGGGTCCCGCCCGGAGACCAGATCGAAGAAGCGCCGGCCGAACAGTCGGTTGTCGGAGCCGTTGAGGACCTCGTCCTCGGTGCGCTCGAGCCCGGTGCTGCCGTATTGCATCGAGTAGAACCCGGTCACGGGTGCATACGCGAGCGGGCTCATCGGCTGCTCGGGCGCGGCCGGGTAGGTGCGCAGGTACTTGTAGCGGCTGTCGGTGGGGACCGACACCGCCAGGACCTGTCCGCTCGCGGAGATCTGGCCGCGCTGGCGTGAGTACTCGTCGATGAGCACCCGGGAGTTGCGCGGGTCGGTGCGCAGGTCGTCGGCCTTGATGACCTGCACGTAGGTGGCGTTTGCGAGCAGCGCGACGACCATGAACATCACCGCCATCGCGACCTTGCGGAGCGGTGCGTTCATCCGCGCCCCAGCATTTCCGTCGGCGCGTCCGCGATCGGTGGCGGTGCCTTCTTGCGTGGGGCGGCGGGTTCGCGGGCCGCGTTGGAGATCTTCACCAGCAGTGCCAGCAGGAGGTAGTTCGCCAGCAGCGACGAGCCGCCGTAGGACATGAACGGCGTGGTGAGCCCGGTGAGGGGGATCAGCTTGGTGACGCCGCCGACGACGACGAACAACTGGATCGCGATGGTGAACGACAGGCCGGCGGCCAGCAGCTTGCCGAAGCTGTCGCGGACGGCGATCGCGGTGCGCATTCCGCGCATGATCAGGATCAGGAACAGGAGGAGGATGGCGCTGAGGCCGATGAGCCCGAGTTCCTCACCGATCGCGGCGACGATGAAGTCGGTCTTGGCGAACGGCACCTGCGCGGGACGTCCGCTGCCGAGCCCGGTGCCGGCGACGCCGCCGGTGGCGAGACCGAACAGCGACTGCGAGATCTGGTAGCCGGTGTTGTTGTAGTCGGCCAGCGGGTCGAGCCAGGTCTCCACCCGCACCCGCACGTGCCCGAACATCTGGTAGGCGAAGTAGAAGCCGACGACGAGCAGGGCACCGCCGATGAGCAGCCAGCCCACCCGCTCGGTCGCGATGTACAGCATCACCAGCACCGTGCTGAACAGCAGCAGCGACGTGCCGAGGTCCTTCTCGAACACCATGACGCCGATCGAGAGGATCCACGCGGCCAGGATCGGGCCCAGGTCGCGGGCGCGGGGGAAGTCCATGCCGAGCACGTGTTTGCCGGCGGTGGTGAACAGGTCGCGCTTGGCCACCAGCACGGAGGCGAAGAAGATGATGAGCAGGATCTTGGCGAACTCGCCGGGCTGGATGCTGAACCCGGGCAGCCGGATCCAGATCTTGGCGCCGTTGACCTCGGAGAAGCGGGACGGCAGCAGGGCCGGGACCGCGAGGGCGACGAGGCCGATCAGGCCCAGCGTGTAGCTGAACCGGGCGAGGAGCCGGTAGTCGTGCAGCAGCGCGAGCACCGCGACGAAGCCGGCGATGGCGAGCGCCGTCCACAGCACCTGCTGGTTGGCGTCGGGGGAGGGGATCGGCTGCCCGAGGTAGAGCGCGTTCTCCTCGTCGGCGAGGTCGAGCCGGTGGATCAGGACCAGTCCGAGGCCGTTGAGCAGCGCGACGATCGGCAGCAGCAGCGGGTCGGCGTACGGCGCGAACCGGCGCACCGCCAGGTGCGCGGCGAGGAACAGCACCGCATACGTCAGCCCGTACTTGGCCAGATCCAGGGTCACGGTCTGTTCCTGGCTCGCCTCGACCAGCATCAGCGACACCGTGGTGATCGCGATGGCGGCGACGATGAGCAGCAGCTCCGTGCCGCGCCGGGTGGACACGGCGGGAGCCGGGGCGAAACCTCCGGGAGGACTGGGGAAGGAAGCTCCGGGTGCGTGGGACACCGACATCAGGCGCCCACCCGGCAGTTCTGGCCCGGCACCTGCGGAACCGCCGGCGTCGGCTCGGGCGTCGGGGTCGGTGCGGGGGCCGGTGCCGCGGCGGGTGCGGGCTCCGACGCGGGAGCTGCCGGCGGCGTCGTCGGGGCCGGTGCGGGCGCCGGTTCGGGCGCCGGAGCCGGAGCCGGTGCGGGGGCCGGCTGTTCCTCGACGCACACCGGGAGCAGGTCGTTCTCGGCGAGACGGTTCATCTGGGTGCGCGCGTCGTCGAGGGATCCGGAGGGCAGGCCCGCCCGCACCTGCTCGCGGGCGGTCGGCTGCAGGTCGTCGACCAGCATGACGCGGCAGTCGGCCTCCTGTGGGGAGGTCAGGGTCAAGGTTCCGTCGTCGGCGAGGCAGCCGACGAGGGACTGTTCCTGCAGCGAGTAGCCGAGGATGTTGCCGGGTACGCCGCGCAGCACCGTGACGCGGCCGTCGTCGTCGCCGACGTAGTAGTAGCTGCGGATCATCGTGCGGCCCACGGCTGCCCCGGCGACGAGCAGTCCGAGCACCACGACCGCGACGAGCGGCCACCACATCCGGCTGCGCTTGCGCTTGGGCTCGGGTTCGTTCTGCACGACGACGCGCTTGGGCGTGGCCCGCGGCGGACGCATCGCGGCGGCGCGGCCCGCGGCGGTGTTGGGCGGCGGGGTGTCCTCGTCGTCCCCGGACGCGGCGCCGGCGACGATCGGGTGGCTCTGGCCGTAGTCGAGGTCGATGACGTCGGCGACGACGACGGTGACGTTGTCGGGGCCGCCGCTGCGCAGCGCGAGTTCGATGAGCCGGTCGGCGCACTCGTCCTGCGTGCCCTCGCTCAGGGTGTTGGCGATGGTCTCGTCGCTGACGACGTCGGACAGGCCGTCGGAGCAGATGAGGTAGCGGTCGCCGGCGCGCGCCTCGCGCACGGTGAGGGTCGGTTCGACCTCGCTGCCGGTGAGGGCGCGCATGATCAGCGATCGCTGCGGGTGGCTGTGCGCCTGCTCGGGCGTGATGCGGCCCTCGTCGACGAGGGACTGCACGAAGGTGTCGTCGCGGGTGATCTGGGTGAGCTGGCCGTCGCGCAGCAGGTAGGCGCGCGAATCGCCGATGTGGGCGAGGCCGAGCTTGCTGCCGGCGAAGAGGATGGCGGTGAGCGTGGTTCCCATGCCGTCGAGTTCGGGTTCCTCCTCGACCTGATCGGCGATGGCGGCGTTGCCCTCGCGCACGGCGGCGGCGAGCTTGCCGAGCAGGTCCCCGCCGGGTTCGTCGTCGTCGAGGTGGGCGAGCGCCGCGATCATCAGCTGCGAGGCGACCTCGCCGGCGGCGTGGCCCCCCATTCCGTCGGCGAGGGCGAGCAGGCGGGCCCCCGCGTACACGGAATCTTCGTTGTTGGAACGAACCAAGCCGCGGTCGCTGCGGGCGGCGTAACGCAGTACGAGGGTCACGGGCGGAGCTCGATCACGGTCTTCCCGACCCGGACAGGTGTGCCCAGGGGTACGCGGACGGCGGTGGTGACCTTGGCACGGTCCAGGTACGTGCCGTTGGTCGAGCCCAGGTCCTCGACGTACCAGTCCGACCCGCGCGGCGACAGGCGGGCGTGCCGGGTGGAGGCGTAGTCGTCGGTGAGGACGAGGGTCGAGTCGTCGGCCCGGCCGATCAGGACGGGTTGGGTGCCGAGCGTGATGCGGGTGCCCGCAAGCGCGCCCTGGGTCACCACCAGGAACTTCGCGGACTTGCCGCGGCCCAGCGAGGGCAGCACCGACTGGTTGCGCGGCGAGTAACGCGGGACCGGACGCGCGGCACCGGCGTAGATGTCCGACCGCAGCGTGCGCAGGATCGCCCAGATGAACAACCACAGCAGGAGCAGGAACCCCGCCCGGGTCAGCTGCAGAATCAGCCCCTGCACGGCTCGCCCTCCTTCTGCGTATCGGCCCGGTGCGGTGTCGTCCGGTGCGCTGCGGTCACCCACAATACGGACCCCGGGCGACGAGACGCATCGTCCGGCGCGTTGCCGACGCGTCGGATGGGTCTCGTGCCGGTTCCGATCGGGTCTCGGTCCCCGGCGTTCAGAGAATGCGCACCAGGATCTCCGAGTGTCCCGCCCGGATCACGTCGCCGTCGGCGAGCTGCCAGTCCTGCACGGGCGCGCCGTTGACGGTGGTGCCGTTGGTGGAACCGAGATCCGAGAGCATGGCCACCTGCCCGTCCCAGCGAATGTCGATGTGGCGCCGGGAGACACCGGTGTCCGGCAGCCGGAACTGGGCGTCCTGCCCGCGTCCGACGATGTTGCTGCCCTCCCGGAGCTGGTAGTAGCGCCCGCTGCCGTCCTCGAGCTGGAGCGTCGCGGTCAGCACCCGGCCGGCCTGCGGGGGCTGGTACGCGCCGGCGCCGTAGCCCTGATCCGCATAGCCCTGATCCGCGTACCCCTGGTCGGGGTAGCCCTGCTGGCCGTAACCCTGCTCCGCGTAGCCCTGGTCGGGGTAGCCCTGTCCGGCGTAGCCCTGCTGGCCGTAAGCCTGGTCGGCGTAGCCCTGGTCGTAGCCGCCGGGCTGGGCGTACCCGCCCTGGTAGCGGTCGTCGCCGTAGGCCTGCTGCGACGGGTACTGCGGGGAGTAGTCGCGCCCGTAGTCCTGGCTGTACGCCTGTCCGGAGTGGCCGCCGTAGCCCCGCTCCTCGCCGTAGCCCCGGTCCTCGTGGCCGCCGGCCCGGCCGTAGTCCTGCTGGTCGTAGCCGCCGGCGTCGTAACCGCCCTGCTGCTCGCCGCCGTAGGGCGCCTGCGCGGCGGGATACGCCCCGCCGTTCCGCTGGCCCTGCTGGTAGCGCTGATCCTGGCCTACGTGCGCGTGACCGTTCCGCGCGTACTGCGGTTCGGCGCTCTCGGCGGGGTCACGGCTTGGGTCGTAGCCTGGATTCTGCGTCATCGAGCCAACTCCTGGGTCGGGGGTCACGGTTGAACGGTTGTGCGGTGTCCGCGAGGCCGGGGCGCGCACCGGTGAGCGCCCGACGTCGGGGTCGACCGACCCGTGCGTGCGGAACTGCCCGGTGTGCAGTGCCGCCGACGACTCGAATGCGACCTGGATCTGACCGTAGGTCTGCCACCCCTGCTCGCGGATGAAGTCCTCAAGGTGACGCGCGAACGCCTTCACCGTCAAGTCCCGATCCGCGGCGAGGGCTTCGTGATCGGATTCGCTGATCGTGATCACGTACCGGTTGGGAGCCAGCATGTGGCCCCGGTCGAGCTGCTGGACGCCGTCGGTGGCTTCGCGCTGGAGCGCGGCCTCCACTTCCTGCGGAACTACACCGCCACCGAAGACGCGCGCGAACACGTCGCTGACGGCAGCCTGCAGCTTGCGCTCGAATCGCTGCGCGATACCCACGGCGACCCCCTTTCCGGTCTGCGTGTCGCAATGCAGAGCTCGCTTCTGCATGGTATCGACTTTTCGTCCGATCCGGCCCGGTGGAGGGGGCGGCGCTGCCCCGGCGGGCCGGTGCAGCGCCGGCAAAGGGCCTCTGTGCAGGCGAATCGTTGTTCGGCGGGAGGGTGTGTTACTGTTCTCCAGTCGCTCGGGCGAGTGGCGGAATGGCAGACGCGCTGGCTTCAGGTGCCAGTGTCCTTCGGGACGTGGGGGTTCAAGTCCCCCTTCGCCCACCATGAGCAGTTCCACGAACTGCGACGGACGAGGTCACGAACTCGAAAGAGGTCGTGGCCTCGTTTCGTTGATCGATCGGACGGGCGGTCCGATTCGGGTTCGGTCTTCGGCCGTGTTGTCATAGAGCGGTGATGACCCTGACACAGCCCTGGTGGCCGTACTTCTAGCGGCCTTGTCGACTGTGTTGTCCGGCCGCCTTCTCCGCGGTCGGTGACGCTCACTTTCCTGTACGACGGTGATACCGGTCGGCGGGTGAGGTGGCCTCGATCCGAGAGGAACCACCCCGTGACCCACGACATCGATACCGCACCCACGACAGGTATCGGCGAGATGCTGATCAGCTCCCGTTCACTGGACGAGTACCGGTCGATGTTCAATCTCACCGACGAGGACCTGTCCCGCACAATCCTGGACTGTCCGGGTGGCGCCGCGGGGTTCACCAGCGCAGTGAACCGCCTCGGCGGTGACGTGACCGCATGCGATATGGCCTATTTCGACCGTGAGACCGAACAACTCGCCGTCGTTGCGGTAGCTGAAACCGATCGTGGTAACCGGTACATCCGAGCCCACGCCGAACATTACGACTGGACGTTCTTCGCCGATCCCGACGAGCATGCACGCGTGCGTCGGCAGGCAGTCGAGGAATTCGCCGCAGATATCCGCCGGCATCCGCGCCGCTACGTTGCCGGGCGGTTGCCGTCCTTGCCGTTCCCCGATGCCGCTTTCGATCTCGTGCTCAGCTCGCACCTGCTGTTCAGCTATTCCGACCGCCTTGATCACACCTTCCACCTCGACGCGATCCGGGAACTGATGCGTGTCGCCCGCGGTGAACTGCGGGTCTTTCCGCTCGTGGTCTCGGGTTCCTCGGTTCGCTATCCCCGCGTGGACGAGCTGCTCACCGACCTTCGGAACCACGACATCGCCGGTGAAGTCGTCGAGGTCGACTACCGGTTCCAAAGGGGCGCTCACCACATGCTGGTGTGCCGCCACATCACCTCGCATGCTCCGGAAGCTGCAGGTTCGGCCTGAGAGGGACTCGCGTCTCGGGTCAGGAAGTCCGCAAGGGTGGCCCTCGCCGAGCAGGACGGGTAATGCTCCGGAGAACTCAGGGAAAAGCTCTGGAACGTCTCTGCAGAAAGTGCTGCCGACCAGGTATTGCGAACCGCACACCATCACCTCGGGCCCCCGATCCATACGGATCGGGGGCCCGAGTCGTTGTCCGGTCGCTCGGCGCGCCCGCTCAGGAGCCGGAGCCGGCGAAGCGCGTCCGCAGGTTCGCGATCATGCAGTGCAGTTCCCGCTGGGTCTCGCGCAGCCGCCGGGCCTCCGCCTCGTATCGCTGTGCGGCGGCGACGGAGCCGCTGCCGCGTTCGATCCGCGCGCAGGTCTCGGCGGTCGTGAGTGCCGCGGCGACGCTGTCGTTCTCGCGGTGGAGGATGCCGAGGAACACCTGGCCCTGATGGGCGTCGGCGACGGTGTGCTCGTCGCCGGCCGCCGCGAGGTCGACGAGGTTCGTCGCGCCCCCTCGCGCGGGCCGGGCGGTCGTGCGGGCTGCCGTGCGGGTCGTGCTCATGGCGAGCAGTCTGGCACGTACCCGCGTCCTGCATGCAGGATGCACGGACTGTTTTGCCCGACTCGGGACGTTTGCCCAGATGGTTGAGTGTTCAATCAGTTGCCCTGTGACGGACATCTCCGCGCATCCGCGTCCGGGGACGGTTCCCGGGGCTGAACAGGGCCAAACCTGATGTGACTCACTTCACGGAACTTTTGTTTCCGTACCCTAACCACCCCCTGTTACCCTTTCGATACCGCTGACCGCAGCTGATTTAATCGCTGCGGTCAGTTGTTATTTATGGGGTTTTTACGTTCGCGTGCTAGGTGATCCGGCCGCTCTCAGATTCCTGTGGTGCCCCGCGGATACGCCGCCGTGACGTCCGTCAGCACGTTCACCAGATACGGCACCCCGGACGCGAAGGCCCGGTCCAGCGCCGGACCGAGCTCCCGCGGATCCGTCACCAGCTCACCGCCCGCCCCGAGAGCGGTCGCGACCAGGTCGTACCGCGTGCCCGGCGCCAGGTCGGCTGCCACGTCGTACCCGTACAGCAGCTGCATCGGTCCCTTCTCGAGTCCCCACGCCGAGTTGTTGCCCACCACGATCACCACGGGCAGCTCGTGCCGCACGAGGGTGTCGATGTCCATCAGCGACAGACCGGCAGCACCGTCGCCGAGCAGCAGCACCACCTGACTCGACGGCCGCGCCACCCGCGCCGCGACGGCCGCGCCGAGCCCGGCGCCGAGACAGCCGTACGGCCCCGGATCGAGCCACTGCCCGGGCCGCTTCGGCTCGACGAACTTGCCCGCGAACGACACGAAGTCACCGCCGTCGCCGATGACCACGGCGTCTTCGGCCAGCCGCGGCAGCAGTTCGCCGTAGATCCGGGCCGGGTGGATCGGATCGGCCTCGGCGGCCAGCAGGGCGGCGTCGCGCGCCGCGGCGGCAGTTACTTCGTCGCGCAGTCCGGTCACCCAGACGTCCGTGTCCGGGCGCGACGACAGCGCCGACAGGATGCCGTCGAGGCACGCCGTGAGGTCGCCGGACACCGAGCCGGCGAGTTCGGCGTGTGCCGACACCTGACCGGGGGAGTCGGCCACGTGCACCACCCGGGCCGCGGGCGCGCCGTCGCGCCCACCGAACCGGCCGTAGCCGAGGCGGAAGTCCAGTGGGGTGCCCACGACGATCGCCAGGTCGCAGGTCCCCACCGCGGTGCCGCGGGCCTTGGTGACGAGGAGGGGATGGCCACCCGGGACCACCCCGCGGCCCATGCCGTTGGTGATCACCGGGATGCCGGCCTCGTCGACGAACCGCAGTGCCGCCTCCTCGGCGTGATCGGCCCACACGTCGGTACCCAGCACCAGCAGCGGCCGCCGTGCCCCGGCGAGCAGGGCGGCGATCTCCGCCAGCGACTCGGAGTCGGGCTCGAGCCGGACCGCGGCCGGCGGCGACGGACGCGGCAGGGTGGCACGGCCGAACAGTTCGTCCATCGGCACGTCCACGAACGCCGGCCCCCGGTGCGACGTGCGGGCCGCCGTGAACGCCTCGTCGACCAGCGGGCCGACGCGATCCACGGTCGCCGCCGTCTCGGACAGCTTCGTGACGGTGGACAGCAGCGGCGGCTGGTCGAGTTCCTGCAGGCTGCCCGTGCCCCAGCGGGCGTTGGGTGCGCGGCCGCCGAGCACCACCAGCGGCGACCCCGCGAAGTACGCCTGGGTGACGGCACTGACGCCGTTCGTCACGCCCGGCCCGGCGGTGAGCACGGCCAGCCCGGGATGCCGCAGGAGCTTGCCGGTGGCCTCGGCGGCGAACACCGCGGTCTGCTCGTGGCGCACGTCGATCAGCCGCATGCGTGCTTCACCCTTGACCGCGGCGTCGTACAGCGGGAACACGTGCGCGCCGGAGAGGGTGAACATCGTCTCGACGCCGTGGGAGCGGGCCACCGCCGCGGCGTGATCGCCGCCGTGCCCCTCGAGGTCCGGGCTCATGGCGCGAAGGGTACGGCCGAGGGCACTGCCGTGGGGCGGGTTCGGGGGAACACGAGCGTGGTCGCCGGGCCGGGGGTCCGGGGCGGAGGCCGGCTTCCGATCGAAAGTTGTTGTAGTACAGCTGGAAAGACACACCGGTGGATGCGTCACGCCCCTCGCCGGGTCGCGAGGCCGACCACGGCGTCGCGCAGGCCCGTCCAGTGCTCGGCGGTGGTCACCCGGCTCGCCGCGTACGACGCCCGCACGAGAAGCCGGGTGGCGCGTCGCCGGGCCCGGTCGTACCGGCCGAGCGCGTCGCGCACGTCGAACCGGGCGAGCAGATCCGCGAGGGTGGCCGCGTCGACGATCGCCTCGCAGGCACCGCGGCCGAGGTTGGGGGTCATGGCATGGGCGGCGTCGCCGAGCAGTGCGACGTTGCCGCGCACGTACGACGGCAGCGGCGGGGACTGGTAGATCTCGTGGTGGAGCACCGTCGCCGGATCCAGGCGGTTCAGCACGTCGCGCACGGCCGGATGCCAGTCGCCGAACCGGGCGACGAGGTCGTCGACGCTGCCGGTGGTGCCGGCCGGCGCGCGGACGGCGGCGAACCAGTTGATCAGGCCGCCCTCGCGGGGCGTGATGCCGAACAGCGCACCCGCCCCCCACGTCTCGGTCGCGGTGTCCACGGTGCCGTCCACCCAGCCGCGCCACGCCGCGATGCCGGCGTGGACGGGCCGGTGGTCCGGGCCGAAGAGGGCGTCACGGGTCGGACTGCCCAGGCCGTCCGCGCCGATCACGATGTCGTAGCCGGCGAGCTCGGTCAGCGGCGGAGCGGGCCGGCCGAGCCGTACCGCCTCGTCGGGCAGGCCCGCGGCGAGCAGGCCCAGCAGGGCCGGCCGGGAGAGCAGTACGGCGGGACGCCGGGTGCGAAACCGTGCGAGCTCGCGGCCGTCGGGCCGCATGATCGCGCCGCGGTCCAGTGCGACGCCGAGCCGCTCGACGCCGCCGCCGAGCCCTGCCGAGGCGAGTGCGTCGAGCGCGGCCGGCCACATTCCCAGGGCCGTCCCGGTGGGCGGCAGCGCGGGGGAGCGCTCGAACACGTCGACGTGCCAGCCCCGCCGGATCAGTGCATTCGCTGCGGTGAGCCCGCCGATGCCCCCGCCGAGGATCGCGGCCTTGCCGCCGTTGTTCCTGGTCATGAAGTCAAGGTACTACGGATGTAGTGTCATGTCACTACTGTTGTAGTGTCGAGATGTGACCGACAAGCGCGCAGCGGTGCTCGACGCCGCGATCGACCTGCTCGGCCGGGAAGGGTTGCGCGGGCTCACTCATCGCGGGGTGGACGCGGCCGCCGGCGTGCCGGCCGGTTCCACGTCGAACTACTTCCGCACCCGCCGGGCCCTGCTCGAGGGCGTCCTCGACCGCCTCGTCGAGCGCGACCGGGCCGACGTCGCCGTCCTCGGCGGCGGAAACCTCCCGCGCACCGAGGAGGAGCTCGTCGACATGCTCGCCGGGTACGTGATGTTCGCGACAGGCCCCGATGCCGTACGTACCCGCGCCCGGTTCGCGCTGTTCGTCGAGGCCACCGCCTCGCCGTCGCTGCGACGGTCCGTGCAGCGACGCCGCGACGAACTGCGGGGCATGGGTCTGGCGGTGCTCGCCGCCCTCGGATCCTCGGATCCCGTCGCCGGGGCGCGCGTGCTCACCGACCACCTCGACGGGATGATCCTACACCGTCTGACCTCGGACGATGTGGATCTCGACCCGCGCGACGACCTCCGCCGGATGGTGCGCGCGCTGCGGTGACGAGGCGCGCCGCCCGGTCGTGCGTCAACCGCGTGTTAACGGGCGGTCACCGGCTCGTTAGGGATGGATAGGATAGCCTTGGTTGCGTCGTCCCCCGGCGGCTGACATATCGTTGTACGCAACACGGTGGACACACGACGTCCAAGCCGACCGGGAGGTCCGGCCCGAGCTGCCGAAAATTGGCACCCGCATCGTCGCGGAAGGGCGGATACTGAACGGTGATCGGTGCCGATCCACCACGTGTCGGTACTTGCTCACGCAAGTAGATGGCCATCAGCGCTGCTGGTCGTCGCTGCAATCTAACGCAACGAAGGCTAGGTATGAAGCATCTTCCCGGGCCGCAAGGGCTCTACCACCCGGCGAACGAGCACGACGCCTGTGGTGTCGCATTCGTCGTCGACATGCATGGTCGCCGCAGCCGGGACATCGTGGAGAAGGCGATCACCGCTCTGGTGAACCTCGAGCACCGCGGCGCGGCGGGCTCCGAGTCGAACACCGGCGACGGTGCCGGCATTCTCATCCAGGTCCCGGACCGCTACCTCCGTGAGGTCGTCGACTTCGACCTGCCGCCGATCGGCTTCTACGCCACCGGCATCGCCTTCCTGCCGCAGGACGAGAAGGCCGCCGACGAGGCCGTCGCCGCGGTCGACGCGATCGTCGCCGAGGAGGGCCTGCAGGTCCTCGGCTGGCGCGAGGTTCCCGTCGACCCCTCCGACCTGGGAACGCTGGCCCGGCAGGCGATGCCGAGCTTCCGCCAGATCTTCATCACCTCGCCCGACCGGACCCTCGGTGGCCTGGAGCTCGAGCGGCGGGCCTACGTGGTCCGCAAGCGCACCGAGCACGAGCTCGGCCGCGAGGGCGCCGGCCAGGACGGCCCCGGCAGCGAGACGGTGTACTTCCCGAGCCTGTCGGCGTCGACCTTCGTCTACAAGGGCATGCTCACCACGCCGCAGCTCGAGGGCTTCTACCGCGATCTGCAGGACGAGCGCGTCGAATCGGCGCTGGGCCTGGTGCACTCGCGCTTCTCCACCAACACCTTCCCGTCGTGGCCGCTGGCGCACCCGTTCCGCCGTGTCGCCCACAACGGCGAGATCAACACCGTCACCGGCAACGCCAACTGGATGCGTGCCCGCGAGGCGCTCATCGACTCCGACGTGTTCGGCGGCCGCGAGAAGCTCGAGAAGATCTTCCCGGTCTGCACCGAGGGCGCGTCCGACACGGCCCGCTTCGACGAGGTGCTCGAACTCCTGCACCTCGGCGGCCGCAGCCTGCCGCACGCCGTGCTCATGATGATCCCCGAGGCGTGGGAGCGGCACGAGTCCATGGACCCGGCCCGTCGCGCGTTCTACGAGTACCACGCGGCGCTCATGGAGCCGTGGGACGGCCCGGCGTCGGTGTGCTTCACCGACGGCACCGTCGTCGGCGCGGTCCTCGACCGCAACGGCCTGCGCCCGTCGCGCGTGTGGGTCACCGACGACGGCCTCGTGATCATGGCCTCCGAGGTGGGCGTGCTCGACATCGAACCGCAGAAGGTCGTGCGCAAGCTGCGCATGCAGCCCGGTCGCATGTTCCTCGTCGACACCTCGCAGGGCCGCATCATCGACGACGAGGAGATCAAGAGCGCCCTCGCCGCCGAGCACCCCTACCAGGAGTGGATCGACCAGGGCATCGCCCGGCTCGAGGATCTGCCCGAGAGCAAGTACACCTACATGTCGCACGAGCGGGTCGTGTTGCGGCAGCAGGTGTTCGGGTACACCAGCGAGGAGGTCAACCTCCTGGTCAAGCCGATGGCCGCGACCGGCGGCGAGGCGCTCGGCTCGATGGGCACCGACACCCCCATCGCCGTGCTCTCCGCGCGTCCGCGAATGCTGTTCGACTACTTCTCGCAGCTGTTCGCGCAGGTCACCAACCCGCCGCTCGACGCCATCCGGGAGGAGGTCGTCACGAGCCTGGGCGGCATGCTCGGGCCCGAGGGCGACCTGCTGAACCCGACCGCCGACTCGTGCCGGCAGATCCTCGTCTCCGCGCCGGTCATCGACAACGACGACCTGCAGAAGCTGATCCACGTCAACGACGACGGCAAGTTCCCCGGCTTCAACAGCGTCATCATCCGCGGCCTGTACCCCGTCGCCGAGGGCGGCGAGGGTCTGCGCCGCGCGCTCGAGAACATCCGCGGCGAGGTCTCCGAGGCCATCGAGAAGGGCGCGCGCCTGATCCTGCTGTCGGACCGCGAGTCCGACGAGAACCTCGCGCCGATCCCGTCGCTGCTGCTCACCTCCGCGGTGCACCACCACCTCGTCCGCGAGAAGACCCGCACCAAGGTGGGCCTGCTCGTCGAGGCCGGCGACGCCCGCGAGGTGCACCACATCGCCGCGCTGTGCGGTTTCGGTGCGGCCGTGGTCAATCCGTACATGGCCTTCGAGACCATCGACGAGCTGCTGCAGAACGGCGACCTGCCGGACGGCATCACCCTCGACAAGGCCCTCGCGAACTACATCAAGGCCGCCTCGAAGGGCGTGCTCAAGGTGATGTCCAAGATGGGCATCTCCACGCTCGCCTCCTACACCGGTGCGCAGCTGTTCCAGGTGATCGGCCTCTCGCAGGAGGTCGTCGACGAGTACTTCACCGGGATGCAGTCGCAGCTCGGCGGAATCGGCCTCGACGAGATCGCCCAGGACGTCGCCGCCCGGCACTCCCTCGCCTTCATGGACCGTCCGTCGGAGCACGCCCACCGCGAGCTCGAGGTCGGCGGTGAGTACCAGTGGCGCCGCGAGGGTGAGTTCCACCTGTTCAACCCGGACACGGTGTTCAAGCTCCAGCACGCCACCCGCACCGGGCAGTACTCGATCTTCAAGGAGTACACCAGGCTGGTCGACGACCAGTCGGAGCGGCTCGCGTCGCTGCGTGGCCTGTTCGAGTTCCGCAAGGGTGCCCGCCCGGCGGTGCCGCTCGAGGAGGTCGAGCCGGCGAGCGAGATCGTCAAGCGGTTCTCCACGGGTGCGATGAGCTACGGCTCGATCTCCGCGGAGGCGCACGAGACCCTCGCGATCGCGATGAACCGCCTCGGCGCCCGCTCGAACTCCGGTGAGGGCGGCGAGCATCCGGACCGCTTCACCCCGGACGCGAACGGCGACTGGCGTCGCTCGGCGATCAAGCAGGTCGCCTCCGGCCGGTTCGGTGTCACCGCGCACTACCTGACGAACTGCACCGACATCCAGATCAAGATGGCGCAGGGCGCCAAGCCGGGTGAGGGTGGTCAGCTGCCCCCGCACAAGGTGTACCCGTGGGTCGCCGAGGTGCGTGGTTCGACGCCGGGCGTGGGCCTGATCTCGCCGCCGCCGCACCACGACATCTACTCGATCGAGGATCTCGCGCAGCTGATCCACGACCTGAAGAACGCCAACCCGCAGGCCCGCATCCACGTGAAGCTGGTCTCCGAGATCGGTGTCGGCACCGTCGCCGCGGGTGTGTCGAAGGCCCACGCCGATGTGGTGCTGATCTCCGGTCACGACGGTGGCACCGGCGCCTCCCCGCTGACCTCGCTCAAGCACGCGGGTGCGCCGTGGGAGCTCGGCCTCGCCGAGACGCAGCAGACGCTGCTGCTCAACGGTCTGCGCGACCGCATCGTCGTGCAGGTGGACGGGCAGATGAAGACCGGCCGCGACGTGGTCATCGCCGCCCTGCTCGGCGGTGAGGAGTTCGGCTTCGCCACCGCTCCGCTGGTGGTGTCCGGCTGCATCATGATGCGCGTGTGCCATCTCGACACCTGCCCGGTGGGCGTGGCGACGCAGAACCCGGTGCTGCGCAAGCGGTTCACCGGCAAGCCGGAGTTCGTCGAGAACTTCATGCTCTACATCGCCGAGGAGGTGCGCGAGTACCTGGCCGAGCTGGGCTTCCGCTCCCTCGACGAGGCGATCGGCCGGGTCGACATGCTCGACACCACCAAGGCCGTCGACCACTACCGTGCCTCGAAGCTGGACCTGTCGCCGCTGCTGGAGCAGACCCGTTCGCCGATCTTCTGCGAGCAGGACCTGCACTGCACCAAGGAGCAGGACCACGCCCTGGACAAGGCGCTCGACAACGAGCTCATCACGCAGGCGAGGCCGGCGCTCGAGTCGGGTACGCCGGTGACGATCGAGACCAAGATCGCCAACGTCAACCGCACCGTCGGCACCATGCTCGGCCACGAGCTCACCAAGGTGTACGGCGGGGAGGGCTTGCCGGACAACACGATCGACATCACCTTCACCGGTTCGGCCGGCAACAGCTTCGGCGCGTTCGTGCCCAAGGGCATCACGCTGCGGCTGTTCGGCGACGCCAACGACTTCGTCGGAAAGGGCCTGTCCGGTGGCCGGATCGTCGTCCGCCCGCCGCTGAACGCGGCGCCGGGCTTCGTCGCCGAGGACAACATCGTCGCCGGCAACGTGATCCTGTTCGGTGCCACCAGTGGCGAGGCTCTCATCCGCGGCGTGGCGGGTGAGCGGTTCGCCGTGCGTAACTCGGGTGCCACGGCCGTCGTCGAAGGCGTCGGCGACCACGGCTGCGAGTACATGACCGGTGGCAAGGTGGTCATCCTGGGCAAGACCGGCCGCAATTTCGGCGCCGGCATGTCCGGGGGTGTCGCGTTCGTGTACAACCCCGATCGCGACTTCGAGGACAACCTGAACACCGAGCTGGTCGATCTCGAGGACCTCGAGGGCGAGGACTTCCTCTGGCTCAAGGGCGCCATCGAGCGCCATCGTGACGAGACGGGCTCCGAGGTTGCAGCCCGCATTCTGGCCGACTGGTCGCAGCAGGTCAGTCACTTCGCGAAGGTCATGCCTCGCGATTACAAGAAGGTACTCATGGCAATCAAGGACGCCGAGATTCGAGGCGCGAACGTGGACGAGGCGATCATGGAGGCGGCTCGTGGCTGATCCGACCGGTTTCCTCAAGCACGGCTCGCGCGAAACCCCTGTGCGCCGGCCGGTTCCGCTGCGGCTGCTCGACTGGAAGGAGGTGTACGAGCCGTTCCCGCTCGACACCCTCCAGGTCCAGGCCAGCCGCTGCATGGACTGCGGTATCCCGTTCTGCCACAACGGTTGTCCCCTCGGGAACCTGATTCCCGAGTGGAACGACCTGGCCTACAAGGGTAAGTGGAACGACGGCATCGAGCGCCTGCACGCCACCAACAACTTTCCGGAGTTCACCGGCCGGCTGTGCCCCGCACCGTGTGAGGCCTCCTGCGTCCTGGGCATCAACCAGGACCCGGTGACCATCAAGCAGGTCGAGGTCGAGCTCATCGAGAAGGCCTTCGACGAGGGCTGGGTCGCGCCGGTCATGCCGTCGAAGCTGACCGGCAAGAAGGTCGCGGTCGTCGGCTCCGGTCCGGCGGGTCTGGCTGCAGCGCAGCAGCTCACCCGCGCCGGCCACGCGGTGACCGTGTTCGAGCGCGAGGACCGCATCGGTGGTCTGCTGCGCTACGGCATCCCCGAGTTCAAGATGGAGAAGGCAGTCATCGACCGCCGCCTCACGCAGATGGAGGCCGAGGGCACCGTCTTCAAGGCGGGCGTCAACGTCGGTGTCGACATCACCGCCGACGAGCTGCGCGAGCAGTTCGACGCGGTCGTGCTCGCCGGTGGCGCCACCGAGGCCCGTGACCTGCCGATCCCCGGTCGTGAGCTCGACGGCATCCACCAGGCGATGGAGTTCCTGCCGATCGCCAACCGCGTGCAGCTCGGCGACCTGCCGGAGCCGACCATCACGGCGAAGGGCAAGAAGGTCGTCATCATCGGTGGCGGTGACACCGGCGCCGACTGCCTCGGCACCTCGCACCGTCAGGGCGCGGCCAGCGTGCACCAGTTCGAGATCATGCCGCGTCCGCCGGAGCAGCGCGCCGAGTCGACCCCGTGGCCGACCTACCCGCTGATGTACCGCGTGTCCTCCGCGCACGAGGAGGGCGGCGAGCGCGTGTTCTCCGTCAACACCGAGCAGTTCGTCGGCAAGGACGGCAAGGTCGCCGCCCTGAAGGCGCACGAGGTGAAGATGGTGAACGGCCGCTTCGAGAAGGTCGAGGGCACCGACTTCGAACTCGAGGCCGACCTGGTGCTGCTCGCCATGGGCTTCGTCGGCCCCGAGAAGCCGGGCCTGCTCACCGACCTCGGCGTGGACCTGAACGAGCGCGGCAACGTCGCCCGCTCGACGGAGTGGGCCACCAACGTCGACGGCGTCTTCGTCGCCGGCGACATGGGCCGTGGTCAGTCGCTCATCGTGTGGGCCATCGCGGAGGGTCGTTCCTGCGCGGCGGCGGTCGATCGGTACCTCGAGGGTGCAACGGTGCTCCCTTCGCCGATCACCACCACCACGATGCCGCAGCGCTGAGCGCTGAGGTAGCAGAACCCACGACGGGCGCGCCCACCGGAAATCCGGTGGGCGCGCCCGTCCCGTTTCGTCCGTTCGGGACGGTTCGCGCGTTATGGTCGTGCGCATGGGTCACCGGATCACGAGACGATCACTTGCGGCAGGAATGCTCGGGGCCGGAACCCTGGCGGCGCTGGCGGCCGCTCCCGCCGCCGCGCAGGCCCCCGGCGAGTGCGTGCGCAACGTCGGCGGCGCCGTCACCGTGAACGGCACGCCGCAGGCGCCGCCGGTGGTCGGGTACGACGGCCTGCGCCTCCTCGGAGTCGATGGGGGAGCGGGGAACTCGTGCATCACGAACGTGGGTCCGGGCGGCGTGTCGGTGACCGTCCCGCCGCGCCCGGCCGCCGGTGCGGCCGGTGAATCCTCCGGCGCGCCCGTCGAGATGCGCGTGGACGGCGGTAACGGCAACGTCGCGGTCACCAACCTCGGCGTCGGCACGGTCACCGTCGACCGCGACCGCACTCTCGCCGGGCCATCGCCGTCCCCGGAGCGGCCGGCGGCGTCCCCGCTCGCGGGCCTCACCCCCGAACTCACGCTCGACGCCGGCACCGACGGCGTCTACGTGACGAACATCGGCGCCGGCAACGTGACGATCGCGGACCACGATCCGACCGTCGGACCGCTGCCGGCGGAGCTGCTGCCTCCCGGTGTCGTGGTCACGGATCCGTTGACCGGCAACGTCTTCGTCACCAACATCGGCGGCTCGGCGGTGACCGTCGTGGACCGTCCTGGGCAGCTGCAGCGCGTGGTGGACCGCGGCACGGTGGGGACGGCGGTCGACTACGGGGCGGGGAACGTGTTCGTCACCAACATCGGCGGAGGAGTGGTGACCGTCCTGCGCGAGTAAAGATGCTCTCCCATCCCGTTCATCTTTGTGTCATATTTCTTAGGCATCATTTCGTGACGGAGTCGAGATCGGCAGGAGACCTCAGGGGGCCGTGGTGGGGTTGAGAAGTGCGTTGACGCTGGTGGCGGTCGCCGCGGCGACCGTGGTGGGGTCGGTTGCGACGGCGCCCGCGGTCCAGGCCGACCCGGCCGGATGCCCGAAGCTACAGGTCGTCGCCGTGCCCGGCACGTGGGAAACCTCGAATACTCCCGATCCTCAGCGGGGCAACGGCATGCTCGCCGCGGTCACCTCCGGCCTTCCCGCCGGCACCCGGGTGGACTACGTCCGGTACGCCGCGACGGCGTTCCCGTGGGAGGGTGAAGTCTACGGTGCCTCGCGGCAGGAGGCCGTCGACAACGCCCGCGGCATCGTCGCCGCCACCGCGGCCGCGTGCCCCGGCGCCCGGTTCGCCCTCGTCGGCTACAGCCAGGGCGCCGACGCGGCCGGCGATCTCGCCGCCGAGATCGGCACGGGCTTCGGCGTGGTCCCGCCGCATCGGCTCGCCGCGGTCGGCCTGCTCTCCGACCCGCGCCGTTCCGAGGCGGACATCCTGGTCGGCCCGCCCGTCGCGGGCAACGGCGCCGGCGGGCCCCGCATCGGCGGGTTCGGGTTCGTCAGCGGCGACGTCCGCACCTTCTGCGCCGTGGGTGACCTGTACTGCTCGACGCCCAAGGACGATTTCGTCACCCGCGCCGCCGGATTCCTCGCGATGGCCTCCGGCGGCGACCCGTCCGCCGTCGACCGGTACCGCGCCGAGGCCGACGCCATCTACCTGGACCTGATGAACGCGGGCGGTCTGCCCATCCTGCAGTCCCAGCTCACCGAGCAGGCCAACGACGAACGCGAGATCAAGCTCCGGCAGTTCTACGAGTCGCAGATCCACCAGGACTACTCCAACTACGCGGTCGACGTGAGCGGCACCTCGGCGACGACGTGGCTGCGGAACTGGCTGGCTTCCAAGGTCTGACGCCGGCCGGTCCGCGAGCCGCGTCGTGCGCGCACGGTGATGCCGCGCGCGGCGCGCAGGGCGGCGCCTGGAGCGCCGCTACAGCGGGCGATCGGATCCTCGATCCCGGTGTTCGTCGGCCGGCGCCTTCAGCAGCCGGTCCAGTTCGTTCCCGGCCTCGTCGTACCCGGCGTCGGAGATCCGTTGCAGCTCGCGCAGGTCGCCGGCCGCGGCCGCGCGCCGAGTGAGCAGGAACCCGGCGCGCACGGATCCCTCGTCCAACAGCTCGTTCAGCTCCCCAAGGTCACCGGCTGCGTCGGCGAGGTCGGCCAGCCGGTCCAGAGCGGTCTCGTTGCCCGCATCGGCCAGTTCGCGCAGGGTCTCCCGATCGAAGTTCGTGTTCGCCATGACTCCATCGTGCAACCCTGCCCATGGGGAAAGGTCAAGTGGGACGATGGCCGGGTGATCACCATCGGGCAGCTGGCCGGGTACGTGGGTGTGTCGATCAAGACCGTCCGCGTCTATCACGACAAGGGGCTGCTCCCCGAGCCGAACCGCGATGCGTCCGGCTACCGGCGGTACGGCGCGAACGACGCCATCGACCTGATCAAGATCCGGACGCTCGCCGAAGCCGGCGTCCCTCTGGCCCGTATCCGTGATCTGAGATCAGCGACCGGCGAGGAGTTCCAGCAGGCGCTGCGCGAGATCGACGACGAGCTCACCGCCCGCATCCGTGGCCTGCGGGCAACGCAAGGGCGCCTGCGCCAGCTCGCCGCCGGGCATCTGACACCGCTGCCCCCCGAGGTCGGTACCCATCTGGAGCGCCTGGATCGTTGGGGCTTCACGCCTCGATGGGTGGAGCTGCAACGCGACCTGTGGATCCTCGTGTTCGCCACCCACCCGGACCGCGCGATCGCACTGTTTCACGACCAAGCCGAGATCCTGGCCGACCCGGCGCTGCGGCAACTCTTCCTCGACTACGACCACGCGCACGACCTCGACGCCGACGATCCCCGCATCGACGACCTCGCCCGCCGGATCACCGGGGCGACCCGGGAACGCTACGGCAGGGACGAACTACCGGAGCTGGATGAAGCCTCCGATATCGCCGCACTCATCCAGGGCGCGGTCAACGCCTCGTCCCCGGCATGGCAGCGACTCGACACGCTCATCCGCACAGAACTGGACCCGTGAGTCGACGTTGCGGACAACGGTGAATCCGTCGGCGGTCGCCGCGTAACGACAGGGCAAACGTCGCAGGATGCGGTGCTCGTGGAAAGTGCTGCTGCACAAGCTGATCTGCGTTCTCGCTGGTTCTCTGTGCCAGGGTGGGTGTGGCTCGCAGAAGTAGACGGGTATGCCGGTGTCGGCGGTGAATTCGTGGTGACGGGCGGAGATGTCCGACAGATCGCTATAGGCTCGCACCTGGCTTTCCGAAGCCAGTGGTACGTCTCCAGCTACGAGAGGACCATGATGGGCTACATCGCCGTCGGCACCGAGAACTCCACCCCGATCGAGCTCTACTACGAGGACCACGGTTCCGGGCAACCGGTGGTACTCATCCACGGCTATCCGCTGAGCGGCACGTCGTGGGAGAAGCAGACCGCCGCATTGCTCGAGGCCGGCTACCGCGTCATCACCTACGACCGTCGGGGCTTCGGACGCTCGAGCAAACCGACGATCGGCTACGACTACGACACCTTCGCCGCGGACCTCCACACCGTCCTGTCCACCCTCGATCTGCGGGACGTGGTTCTCGTCGGCTTCTCCATGGGCACCGGTGAGGTCGGCCGCTATCTGGGGACTCACGGCTCGCAGCGGGTGGCGAAGGCGGCCTTCCTCGGCTCCCTCGAACCGTTCCTGCTGCGCACCGACGACAATCCGACCGGTGTACCCCGGGAGGTCTTCGACGGACTGCGGGCCGCGGTAGAGGCGGATCGGTACGCCTTCTTCACCGACTTCTTCCGGAACTTCTTCAACACCGACGACTACCTCGGCACCCGGCTGAGCGAGGAGGCTCTGCGAGCCAGCTGGCAGGTGGCCGCGGGGGCCTCACCGTACGCGTCGGTCGCCGCCCAGCCCACCTGGCTCACCGACTTCCGCGAGGACATCCCGAAGATCGACGTGCCGGCACTGATCGTCCACGGCACCGCCGACAACATCCTGCCCATCGACGCCACCGCTCGGGAGTTCGCCAAGCGCCTGCCCGCCGCCGACTACGTCGAGATCGAAGGCGCCCCGCACGGGCTGCTGTGGACGCACGGCGAAGAGGTCAACGCGGCCCTGCTCGAGTTCCTCGCCAAGTAGAACGCCGTGCGGGGCTGCGCCGGCCGGTGCAGCCCCGCACGGCGCTCATCGGTCCGGCTCGAAGCGTGCGCCGAATCGCATCGCCGGCGGGGCGAGCCGGCTGATCCACTGCCGGGCCTTCGCTTCCGGCATCACGGTGACCAGGGCTCGGTTGTGCCGCACCGCGGCGACGATCGCCTCACCGACCTTCTGCGGTGGGTAGCTTCGGGTGCGATACAGCGCCGTGACCCGCTCGCGGAGCTTGCGCTGCTCCCGGACGCCGAGTCCCACCATCTCGGCGCTGGGAACCAGGTTGGTGCCCACCAGCCCCGGACAGATCGCGCTCACGCCGATCCCGTGGCCCATCAGTTCCGCCCGCAGGCAGTCCGTGAACATCAGTACCGCGGCCTTGCTCGTCGAGTAGGCGACGAGGCTTTTCTGTGGGGTGAACGCGGCCGCCGACGCGACGTTCACGATGTGCCCGCCGGTGCCGCGCTCGAGCATCTGGTCCCCGAACGCCCGGCACCCGTACACCACACCCCAGAAGTTGACGTCCATGACGTGCTCGAACGTCTCCTGCGGTGTGCCGGTGAAGGTGCCGATCACGGCGATGCCGGCGTTGTTGACGAGCACGTCCGGCACGCCGTGCTGGGAGCGGACCGTCGCGGCGAATCGCCGCACCTGCTCCTCGTCGGCGACATCGAGTTCGTACGCGTGCGCGCCACCACCGTACACCGCTCGGGAGCCACCGGCCTGGGGGTCGGGCGTGTTGAGCATCTCGGCGGTCTCGCGGGCGGTGTCGAGGTTGCGGTCGGCGACCACGACGATCGCCCCCACGTCGGAGAAGGCCCGGGCCGTCGCACGGCCGATGCCGCTGCCCGCCCCGGTGACCACGGCGAGCGTCCCGGTCAGGTCGTGCAGGCGCTGATGTACCACTGTCCCTGCGCGCCATCGGCGCATCTCCGCGATCCGCGATCCCATGGGTTACATCTTCCTCGCCCGGGCCGCTCGTGCACGGCAAGCGCGCGCGGTACCGTCGAGAGATGACGGAACTGCGCGTGGTGGCGACCATTCCGGCGAAGCCCGGGTCGGAGGATGCGGTGCGCGGCGTGCTGGTGGCGCTGGCGGCCGCGAGTCGCGACGAAAACGGCTGCGTCTCGTACGAGTTGTTCGAATCCGCCTCGGCGCCCGGCACGTTCGTCACGGTCGAGGTCTGGACGGGTCAGGAGGCGTTCGATGCGCACATGACCTCCCGGCACATCACGTCCGCCTTGGCGACCGTGGGGGAGCAGCTCGCGGCCGCCCCGGTGATCCATCCGCTCACGGTCGTGGCGTAGCGGCTCGACCGGTCCGAACTCACCCGTTCTCGACGTCGGTGGACGGGCCCTCCTCGGTGGCGCCGCCTTCCCCGGACCACTCGGCGGGGTCGGACAGGACGTCGTCGTCGGCGCCCGGGGTTCCGCTGTCGGTGTCGGCGGTTGCCGGGTCACCGTCGCCGTCGGGTCTGGTCATGTCGCCTCCTGTGGCAATCGTGTCGGGCCGGGCCGTTCGGGCCCCGGCCCGTATGCGTTCGGTGTACCCGTTCGGCACGCGAGTACGCCTGCCGGTGCCGCACCGGAACGCGGCCGATGCGGCACCGGGCCGGTTCGCGGCCGGGGTCCTACAGCGAGTGCTTGCCCTCCGGAGCAGGCGGGACGATCGGCGCGCCCGCGGCGGGGGAAGTGACGGCGGGCCCACCCCCGGCGGCGCCGGGCGCCGTGTTGCCGCCACCCGGGAGGTGGGCCTTCTCCGCGGCCTTCTTCGCCAGGTCGCCGGCCTTCTCCTGCACCTGCGGTGCCTTCTCCTGCACGGTCGCCCTCGCTTCGGTGACCTTCTGCTGCACGGCAGGCTTGTTCCACAGTTGCGCGGACTGATCCCGCATCTTCTCGTAGGTGTCGCGCCCGGCTCTGGTGCCCAGCACGAAGCCCACGGCGGCGCCGGCGGCGAAGGTCAGAACTCTCATCATGGCAATCTCCTGCTCGTCGAATCTCGGTCGTGAGGCCCGGCATCGTCGACGCCGGCCAGCGGTCGCCCCCGACGGATACTCACCGCCCGGTCGGCTGCGCCCTCGCGGAGCCCGCGTCGTCGCGGCTCCGCCCACCCCGTACCGATACCCGGATCCGGTCCGCTTCACACCGGTCGCGACGAACTACCGGCATCCGTCCGGATTCAGACGCGGAGCATGTCGCGCACATGCCCGGTCTCGTTGACCGATGCGGCCCGCCGGGCGCCGTTACGGGAGACGAGGATGCGGGTCACCGACGTGTACTCGATGGGGAACATCAGCGGCCGGTCGAGCCCGAGCAGATCCTGGAGCAGAACGTTGATGACGCCCCCGTGGGCGAACACGGCGACGGTGTCCCCGTGGTCGCAGGTGTCGACGATGTGCTGCGTGGCGGCGAGAACGCGGGTGCGGAATTCCTCCGCATCCACGAAATCGGGCAGCTGACCGGCGCGGATGCGCGCCACGGCATCCGGCGCGAGTTCCTGCGCGACGTGGAACGGGATGTAGTGGTCGAGGTGGTAGTCGTACTCCGCCAGGCCCTCGAGCTGCGTGATCGGTAGTCCCCGGATCTCGGCGAGCGGCGCCGCGGTCTCGAGGGCGCGGCGCTGCGGACTGCTGAACAGCCGCGCGATGCGGTAGGGCTCGAGCGCGGTGGGCAGCCGCGCGGCCTGTGCGTGGCCCTCGTCGGTCAGCGACGGGTCGGCGCGTCCCTCGCTGACCCGCGCGAGCTCGGGTAGGGCGTGGCGAATAAGGAGAAGCTGCACGTCACCACGATCCCACGGCGACCGAACGCGCGCTCGGTCGACCCGGTGTTTCACGTGAAACCGGGGCCTCAGCGTCGAGCGCGCGGCTTGGCGAGGGGGAACGCGAGGGACTCGCGGATGCTGCCGCCGGTGACCAGCATGACGATCCGGTCCACGCCCATGCCGAGGCCGCCCGTGGGCGGCATGGCGTGCTCGAGTGCCTGCAGGAAGTCCTCGTCGAGCTCCATGGCCTCCTCGTCGCCGCCCGCGGCGAGCAGCGACTGCTCGGTGAGCCGGGCACGCTGATCGATCGGGTCGGTCAGCTCGCTGTAGGCCGTCCCCAGCTCGATGCCCCACGCGACGAGGTCCCACTTGGCGGCGACGAGCGATTTCGTCGGGTGCGGGCGCGTGAGCGGGGAGACCGATGTGGGGAAGTCGGTGTAGAAGGTGGGGAACTCGGTGCGGGATTCGACGAGATGCTCGTACATCTCCTGCGCCGTCGCGCCGGCGTCCCACTCGGGGTTGTACGGGATCTCGTGCTCGTCGCACAGCCGGCGCAACTCCTCGACGGGGGTCTGCGCGTCGATCTCGGTGCCGAGTGCCTCCGAGACCGCCCCGTGGAACGTCTTCACCGGCCACTCGCCGGAGATGTCGATCTCGACGGGCCGCCCGTCGGGGCCGGGCCGGACGATCACCTCGCGTCCGTGGGCCGCGACGGCCGCGGCCTGGATCAACTCGCGCGCCAGCACCCGCATGACCTCGTAGTTCGCGTGTGCCTCGTAGGCCTCGAGGATCGTGAACTCCGGGTTGTGCTTGAAATCCGCGCCCTCGTTGCGGAACACCCGGCCGATCTCGAAGACCCGTTCCATACCCGCCACGCACAGGCGCTTGAGGTACAGCTCGGGTGCGATCCGCAGGTACAGGTCCAGGTCGTAGGCGTTGATGTGGGTGGTGAACGGTGCGGCGTTGGCGCCACCGTGCACGGGCTGCAGGATCGGTGTCTCCACCTCGAGGTAGCCGCGGGCCTGCAGCTGCTCGCGCAGCGACCGCACCACCGCGCTGCGGGCCGTGAGCAACCGGCGCGCGGTGCGGTTGATCGCGAGGTCCACGTACCGTTGGCGTACCCGCGCCTCGGGATCGGTCAGGCCCCGCCACTTGTCGGGCAGCGGGTGCAGGCACTTGCCGTCCAGCCGCCAGTCCTCCGCGAGCACCGAGAGCTCGCCGCTGCGGCTGCGGCCCGTCACCCCGCTCACCTCGACGAGGTCGCCGAGGTCGAACACGAAGCGGCGGCCGCCGACGCGGCCGCGGTCGACGAGGATCTGCACATCGCCCGACCAGTCCCGCAGCACCGCGAACAGCACGCCGCCGAAGTCCCGGAGCCGCAGGATGCGGCCGGCGATCCGCACCGCGGTGCCCTCGGGTGCGGCGACGGCCGTCGCGGCGGTGTGCGACGGGGGGTTCGCCACCGGGTACGGGTCCACGCCCGACTCCACGAGCCGCTCGAGCTTCGTCATCCGCACCCGCACCTGCTCCGGCCGCCGGGGACCGGTGCGCGACTCCGGCGCCGGCTCGACGTCGGGGGCGGCACCGTCGTCGTGCAGGGTTCCGGACTCGACGAGCGCCGGGGGAGCGGACGTCTGCGTCCCGGTGTGGCGGCGGGCGCTTCGTTCCCGGCCGAAGCTGGGCAGCGTGAGGAAGCCTTCGGCGATCGCCGACGCGATCCCGACCCGGGGCAGCACCCTGTTGTCCGCGAAGCACAGGAACCGCGGCGCCCACTCGGGCTGGTACTTCACGTTCGACCGGTACAGCGCCTCGAGCTGCCACCAGCGGGAGAAGAACACGAGCACCGAACGCCACAGCCGCAGCACCGGACCGGCGCCGATCCGTGCGCCCTCCTCGAACACCGAGCGGAACACCGCGAAGTTCAACGAGATCCGCGTGATCCCGAACTCGCCGCCGTGGGCGGCGAGCTCCGACACCATCATCTCCACGACACCGTTGGGCGCCTGCGGGTTCCGGCGCATCAGATCGAGCGACACGCCGTCGGCCCCCCACGGCACCAGCGACAGGATCGCTACCACCTCGTCGTGGGACATCGCCTCCACGAGCAGGCAGTTCCCGTCGAGCGGGTCGCCGAGACGCCCGAGGGCCATCGAGAATCCGCGCTCGGTCTCGGTGTCCCGCCATTCGTCCGCGCACCGCATCGCCAGTGTCATCTCCGCCTCGGGGACGTCCCGATGCCGGCGGATGCGCACCGTCACCCCCTGCTTGTGGGCACGCGAGACGGCCTGGCGCACGGGCCGCATCTCCCGGCCGGAGAGCGAGAATCCGGCGGTGTGGAGGATGGCCTCGTCGCCGAGCTGCAGTACCGACAGACCGGCCCGGCGGTAGGCGGTGGCGCCGGCCTCGCTCGCACCCATCACGGCCGGCGCCCAGCCGTAACCCCGAGCGAGCGCGAGCCACTCGTCGATCGCGTGCGGCCACGCCTCCGGATTGCCGACGGGGTCACCGCTGGCGAGGCACACCCCGACCTCCACGCGGTAGGTCACCGCGGCCTTACCGCTGGGCGCGAAGACGACCGCCTTGTCGCGGCGGGTCGCGAAGTAGCCCAGCGAATCGTCGCCGCCACGCTCGAGCAGGCCCCGGATCGCGGATTCGTCGCTCCCGGTCAGTGCGTTGGTCGCCCGTTGCGACCGGAACAGCACGATCACCGCCGCGATCAGCGCCAGCGCCCCCAGCAGGCCGAGCAGGGTGTTGACGAATCCGTGTGGGCGCCCGCTGAACTGGTCGTTGTCGAGCAGGGACAGGGCGGTCACCCGGTTGACCGCCCACAGCAACCGCTCGTCGGACGGCAGGGTGCCGGGGAACAGTTCCACGAGCCCCCACCCGATCAGGGTGCCGACGGCGAGCCCGGCGACGAGGACGCCCAGCGATTTCCACACCGCCCCGCGACGAACCCGCGTGTAGAACTCCGGATACGCCGCGAGCAGGAGCCCGACCGCCGCGACCTGCAGCACCAGACCGATCGCCGCGTCGATGCTGCGGTCCGACACCGCCACGAACCCGTTGTAGATCGCGAATCCGGCCAGGTACACCGTGAGGATCCACCACGCGATCCGCTTGCGGCTCGCCAGTGCCGCCGCGAGCAGGCCGAGCACCAGCGCGTACGACAGGCTGGTGTCGGGCGCGTCGAACAGGTACGTGTCCACGTATTCCCGTGGCGTATGGACGAAGTAGCGCAGGGTGGGGGAGATCGACCACAGCGCCACCGCGACGGCGAAGATCCCGAGGGTCAGGCCCACCACGTGCGGGACCGAGTTCAGGCGGCCGCGGGGCCGGGCAGGCAGGTGGGGGTGCGCCGCAGGTGCCGCAGCAACGTCCGCTGACATGCGTCGACGGTAGCGCCGCCCGGGACGTCGTGCTGCTCGGAACCGGGATTTGGTTACGAATCCGTCGTGCCGGACGTCCGGCGGCGCTGCTCGGACCGCCCCGCTTCGTCCCGCGCGAGTGGCTTCACGGTTCGAAGCGGTATCCCATTCCCGGTTCGGTGAGCAGGTGGCGAGGGTGCGCAGGATCGGGTTCGAGTTTGCGGCGCAGCTGCGTGAGATACACCCGCAGGTAATGGGTCTGGGTCGTGTAGGACGGCCCCCACACCTCTTCGAGCAGTTCCCGTTGGCCGACGAGCTTGCCGCGGTTGCGCACCAGCATCTCGAGCATCCCCCACTCGGTGGGGGTCAGGTGCACCGGTGCACCGTCGCGGGTGACCTTCTTCGCGACGAGGTCGACGGTGAAGTCGTCGGCGTCGATCGTCGGTTCGGTCGTGTCCGAGGTGGTGCCGGCCCGGCGGACCGCGGCGCGGATGCGGGCGAGGAACTCCTCCATCCCGAACGGCTTCGTGACGTAGTCGTCGGCTCCGGTATCGAGGGCGGCCACCTTGTCGAGGGCGTCGGTGCGTGCCGAGAGGACGATGACGGGGGCCGTGCACCAGCCGCGCAGCCCGGCGAGCACTTCGATCCCGTCGAGGTCGGGCAGGCCCAGGTCGAGGACGATCACATCGGGATGCTGCTGGGCGGCGGCACGGAGGGCGGAGTGTCCGTCGCCGGCGGTGATCACCTCGTACCCGCGTGCGGCGAGGTTGATGCGCAACGCACGCAGGATCTGTGGTTCGTCGTCGACGACGAGGATGCGGGTCATCGCGGCACCCTGGCCGGCGCGGCGGCGAGCTCGACCACCATGGTCGTCCCGCCACCGGGTGTCTCGGTGGCGGTGACGGTCCCGCCCATCGCTTCGGCGAATCCGCGGGCGACGGTCAACCCGAGCCCCGCCCCGCGGCTGCTGCGGTGGTCCCCGGCGCGGGGAAAGGCGGCGAAGACGTTGCCGGTGTCGCCGGGTGCGAGTCCGGGACCGCAGTCCGCGATGGTGACGGTGGTGCGGTCACCGGAGGTGCCGGCGCCGACGCGGATCGGACCGGTGGGTGCGTAGCGCAGGGCATTGTCGAGAAGATTGGCCAGGACCCGTTCGAGCAGCCCGCTGTCCGCGCCGACCACGGTGTCGTCGACGTCGACCTCGATGCGTTCGCGAACGTTGCGGGCGGTGTCCGAACCGCCGCTCGAAAGCGTGACCATGGCCCGGTGCACCACCTCGTCGAGGTAGACCGGCTGCAGGACGGGCGTGATCACCCCGGCCGCGAGCCGGGAGGAGTCGAGCAGGTTCGACACCAGGCCGGTGAGCTGGTCGGTGGATTCCTCGATGGTCGCGAGCAGCTCCGCGGTGTCTTCGGGGGAGAACTCGACATCGGTGCTGCGCAGGCTCGACACCGCGGCCTTGACGGCAGCGAGCGGGGTGCGCAGGTCGTGGCTCACCGCCGACAGCAACAGCCGCCGCAGGCGGTCGGTCTCGGCCAGGGCCGACGCCTGGGCGGCCTCGGCGGCGAGTTCCTGCTGCCGGACCAGTCCGGCGGCCTGTCCGGCCACCGCGGTGAGGATCCGGCGGTCGCGGGCGCGCAGCTGCGGACCACCGAGCAGGAGGGCGTACGCGCTGTCGTCGACCTCGCAGACGGTGTCGGCGGCCTGCATCGACGTCGGTGGCGCCGACCCGGCCGTCCCCAGGACCTGTGCCGGCTCCCGGTCGGTGCGGACGAGGCTGACGCCGTGCTGGGCGTAGGTTTCCCGGACCTTCTCGAGCAGCCGGGGCAGGTCCGCACCCCGCAGGACCGCGCCGGCGAACAGCGCGAGCAGTTCGGCCTCCTGGGACGCGAGCCGGGCCTCGCGGGCCCGGGCCGCGGCGGCATCGACCAGTGCGGCGACCGCCACGGCGACGACGAGCAGCACCACGGTGGTGACGAAATTGGCCGGCTCGGCGATGGTGAAGCTGTAGCGCGGCTCGGTGAAGAAGAAGTTCAACAGCAGGGCCGACAGCAGGGCCGCGACGATGGCCGGACCGATTCCGCCGAACAGCGCGACGGCGAGCACGACGACGAAATACAGCGTGTGCTGGCCCTCGAAGCCCGTGAAGTGGTCGATCAGCGCCATCACGCCGGTGGCGACGACGGGGATGACGAACGCCGCGATCCAGGACTGCAGTCGCCGCTCGTGGCGGCCCAGCAACGCCATCCTCGGCCCACGGGCGGTGTGCTCGTGGGTCACCATGTGCACGTCGATCTTGCCGGAGTCGCGGACGACCGCCGCCCCGATGCCCTCGTCGAGGATGCGTGCCCACCGCGGGCGCCGGGACGTGCCGAGCACCAGCTGGGTGGCGTTCACCTCCCGCGCGAAGTCGAGCAGCGTGGTGGGCACGTCGTCGCCGACGACGCTGTGCAGGCTTGCCCCCAGGCTCGCCGCCAGAGTCCGGACCTTCCCCATCTGCGGCGCCGAGACGCCGGTGAGCCCGTCGCCGCGGACGACGTGCACGACCATCAGTTCCGCACTCGCCTTGGCGGCGATGCGGCTGGCCCGGCGCACCAACGTCTCCGATTCGGGCCCACCGGTGACGGCGACGACGACCCGCTCGCGGGCCTCCCAGGTGTCGGTGATGGCGTGTTCGCCGCGGTACTTGGCGAGCGCGAGGTCGACCTGGTCGGCGAGCCAGAGCAGGGCGATCTCGCGCAGGGCGGTCAGGTTGCCCTCCCGAAAGTAGTTGCGCAGCGCGGCATCGACCTTCTCGGGCGCATACACGTTCCCGTGCGCCAGGCGCCGCTGCAGGGCCTGCGGGGTGATGTCCACCAGCTCCACCTGGTCGGCGCGGCGCACGACGTCGTCGGGGACGGTCTCGCGCTGCACCACGCCGGTGATCTGTTCGACCACGTCGTTGAGGGACTCGAGATGCTGGATGTTCACCGTCGACAGCACGTCGATTCCCGCGTCGAGCAGTTCCTCGACGTCCTGCCACCGTTTCGCGTGGCGGCTGCCGGGAACGTTGGTGTGGGCGAGCTCGTCGACCAGGGCGACGGCCGGCCGGCGGGCCAGCACGGCATCGAGGTCCAGTTCCTCGAACACCGCGTCCCGGTAGCCGATCCGTCGGGGCGGGACGGTCTCCAGGCCGGCCAGTTGTTCGGCGGTGCGGGCACGACCGTGCGTGTTCACGATCGCCACCACCACGTCACCGCCCCGGGCGATCCGCCGATGGGCCTCGCCCAGCATGGCGAACGTCTTGCCCGCGCCGGGGGCGGCACCGAGGTAGATCCGCAGCCGCCCCCGGCGCGACGCCTCGGGGGCGGCGGTGCGTGCAGTACCGGTCACGACGCCATCATCCACCCGAGGGGACCCCGTCGCAGTCGGGTGCGGTCAGTCCCAGCGCCACGTTCAGCTCGGGCACGTTCACTCGTTCGGCGCCGAGGAACCCGAGTTGCCGGCCCTCGGTGTGCGCGGCGACCAGCTCCCGGACCCGCTGCTCGGGGATGCCGGTGACCCGCGCCACCCGCGGCACCTGCACCGCGGCGTAGGCCGGGGAGACGTGGGGATCGACGCCGGAGCCGGACCCGGTGACCGCATCGACCGGAATCTCCTGCGGCGGCACCTGCTCGCGCGCGGCGATCACGGCACGCCGTTCGTCGACGAAGGCGGCCAGGACCTCGCTGCTCGGGCCCTGGTTGGACGGCAGCGCGGCGGCCGGGTCGCCCGGCGCGAAGGCGTCTGCGTCGGCGACCGAGCCGACGACCCGAGTGTGGAAGAACGGATCGGGCTCGCCGGGCGCGACCTGCGGGTCGACGCCGATCAGCCGGCTGCCGACGACGCAACCGTTCGTGTCGGTCAGTGGCGAGCCCTCGGCGCTCGCCGAACCGAGCCGTCCCACCGCCCACACCGCCGCCGGATAGGCCACTCCGACGATCACGGTCAGTGCGACCAGCATCAGCAGGCCGGCTCGCGCCTGCCGCATCAATCCTGCGAAGAAGTTACCGAATCCCATCAGTGTCACCCGATTCCCAGACGCACCACGAGGTCGATCAGCCAGATCCCGACGAACGGGGTGATCACCCCGCCGAGGCCGTAGACGAGCAGATTCCGCCCCAGCAGCGACGACGCGTTCGCCGGCCGGTACCGCACACCCTTCAGGGCCAGCGGTATCAGCGCCACGATCACGAGGGCATTGAAGATCACCGCCGACAGGATCGCGCTCTGCGGGGTGGCCAGCCCCATGATGTTCAGCCCCGCCAGTTGTGGGTAGATCCCGCTGAACAACGCGGGCAGGATCGCGAAGTACTTCGCGAGATCGTTCGCCAGCGAGAAGGTGGTCAGTGCCCCGCGCGTGATGAGCAGCTGCTTGCCGATCTCGACCACCTCGATCAGCTTCGTCGGATCGGAGTCGAGGTCGACCATGTTCCCCGCCTCCTTGGCCGCGGAGGTGCCGGTGTTCATCGCCACCCCCACGTCGGCCTGGGCGAGGGCGGGCGCGTCGTTGGTACCGTCACCTGTCATCGCGACCAGCCGTCCGCCCTGCTGTTCCGAGCGGATCAGCGCCAGCTTGTCCTCGGGGGTCGCCTCGGCCAGGAAGTCGTCGACCCCCGCCTCGGCTGCGATCGCCTTCGCGGTGAGGGGGTTGTCCCCGGTGATCATCACCGTGCGGATGCCCATCGCCCGCAGCTGGGCGAATCGCTGTGCCATGCCGGGCTTGACGACATCGGACAGCTCGACGACGCCGACCACCGATGCGCCGCGATCGTCGGATCGGGCCACCACGAGCGGTGTTCCGCCGACGCGGGCGATGTCGTCGACGACGGTGCTCACCGCCTCGGGGATCCGTCCGCCCTGCTCGGCCACCCAGCGGGTCACCGCGTCGGCGGCGCCCTTCCGGATGCGGACCGGGATGCCGGCGTCTCCGGCGGTGTCGAGGCCGCTCATCCGGGTGTGCGCGGTGAATGCGACGAACTCGGCGGAGCGCTCGGCGCCCGACGGGCTCGGATCGAGGTGGAACCGCTCGGCGCACAACTCGACGATGCTGCGCCCCTCGGGGGTTCCGTCGGACAGGCTCGACAGTCTTGCCGCAGAAGCCATTTCGAGATCCGTGACGCCGGGGGCGGGGTGCAGTGCGGTGGCGCGCCGGTTGCCGTAGGTGATGGTGCCGGTCTTGTCCAACAGCAGGGTGTCGATGTCCCCGGCCGCCTCGACGGCACGACCGGACATGGCCAGCACGTTGCGCTGCACCAGCCGGTCCATCCCGGCGATGCCGATCGCGGAGAGCAGGGCACCGATCGTGGTGGGAATCAGGCACACCAGCAGCGCGATCAGCTCGACCGGTCCCTGCTCGGCGCCGGCGTACGCACTCATCGGACCGATCGCGACGACCGCGAGCAGGAACACGATCGTCAACGCCGCGAGAAGGATGTTCAGGGCGATCTCGTTGGGGGTCTTCTGCCGGGCGGCCCCTTCGACGAGAGCGATCATCCGGTCCACGAAGGTCTGCCCGGGTGGTGCGGTGATCCGCACGACGATGCGGTCGGAGAGCACGGTGGTGCCGCCGGTGACGGCGCATCGGTCGCCACCCGACTCGCGGATCACCGGCGCCGATTCTCCGGTGATCGCCGACTCGTCGACCGTGGCGATGCCCTCGATCACGTCGCCGTCACCGGGGATCGTCTGACCGGTCTCCACCACGACGAGATCGCCCATGCGCAGCTCGGTGGCCGATACGGATTCCTCGGCGTCCGGACCGGTGAGGCGACGGGCTGTCGTGTCCTGCTTGACCTTTCGCAGGCTCGCCGCCTGCGCCTTGCCGCGCCCCTCGGCGACCGACTCGGCGAGGTTGGCGAACAGCACGGTGAACCACAGCCACGCCGCGATCGACCACGCGAACAGCGTGGGTTCGACCATCGCCGCGACGGTGGCGACCGCCGATCCGACCAGCACGACGAACATCACCGGATTCCGCGCCACATGCCGGGGATCGAGCTTGCGGATCGCTCCCGGCAGGGCCTCTGCCAGCTGACGGGGGCTGAACACGCCCCCGCCGACACGATGCGGGTGGGAGGCGATGGTCTCCCGGTGGGAATGAAGGTCGATGGTCACCGAAGTATCTCCGTGATCTCCGCCGCGGGGCGGGAGGACGAGCCGTGGTCGCGGCGCCGCAGGTGCGTGTGAGGCGCCGAGGGGGAGACGAGGGTCAATGCAGTGCCTCCGCGACGGGGCCCAGGGCGAGGGCCGGGAAGAAGGTGAGAGCCGCAACGAGGACGGCCGTTCCGGTGAGCAGCCCGGCGAAGGCCGCACCGGTGGTGGGCAGCGTGCCCGCACCGGCCGGGGTGCGACGCTGGGCGGCCAGCGATCCGGCCAGGGCCAGGACGAACACGATCGGCAGGAACCGCCCGAGCAGCATGCACATGCCCAGCGAGGACTGGAACCAGTCGCTGGTCACGGTCAGCCCGCCGAAGGCGCTGCCGTTGTTGTTCGACGCCGAGGCATAGGCGTAGAGCACCTCGGTGAACCCGTGGATCGCGCCCGGAGTGCCCGGATCCCCGGAGTTGCCGAGATACCCGGTGGTGGTGGACAGGATCACGGTGATCGCGGTGCCGGTCAGCACCAGCGCCGGCATCACCAGCACCGCCAGCGCGGCAAGGGTGATCTCGCGCCTGCGCAGCTTCTTGCCGAGGAACTCGGGCGTGCGCCCCACGAGCAGGCCCCCGACGAACACGGCGATCACCGCGAGCACCAGCATGCTGTACAGGCCGGTGCCGACTCCGCCCGGCGCGATCTCGCCGAGCAGGATGTTCAGCAGGACGGCCCCACCGCCGAGCGGGGACATGCTGTCGTGCGCCGAGTTCACCGCACCGGTGCTCGTGCCGGTGGTCGACACCGCGAACAGCACCGAACCGGGGATCCCGAACCGGACTTCCTTGCCCTCCATCATCGCGCCGGCGGCGTTCGCCGCCACGCCCCGCGTGCCGGATTCGGCGGCCAGCGCCACCGCCAGGACGGTGCCGTAGAGCAACGCCATCACGCCGAGGACGGTCAGGCCCTGCCGTCGGTTGCCGATCATCGTGCCGAACGTGCGCGTCAGCGTCACCGGGATCAGCAGGATCGCGAGGATCTCGACGATATTGGTGACGGGGGTGGGGTTCTCGAACGGGTGGGCCGAGTTCGCGGCGAGGATGCCGCCGCCGTTGGTGCCCAGTTCCTTGATCGCCTCCTGTGAGGCGACCGGCGCCAGCGCGGTGGTGACCGCGTTGCCGTCCAGTCCGGTGGCGGAGAAGCCGCTGCGGTACGACTGGATCACGCCCTGGGACAACAGAATCAACGCGATCACGAACGCCAGCGGCAAGAGAATCCGCAGGGTCCCGCGCACCAGGTCCACCCAGAAGTTGCCGATCTCGCCGCCGCGCCCGACGCGCACCAGGCCGCGGATCAGGGCGATCGCGACCGCCATGCCGACCGCCGCCGAGACGAAGTTCTGCACCGCGAGGCCGGCGGACTGGGTGAGTGGGCTCATCGTCGTCTCGGGCACGTAGGACTGCCAGTTGGTGTTGGTGACGAACGAGACCGCGGTGTTGAATGCCACCGCCGGACTCACTCCACCCAGGTCCCGGCCGAGCGGCAGGACACCCTGCAGTCGCTGCACCGTGTACAGCAAGAGCACGCTCGCGAGCGAGAAACCGAGCACACTCGCGGCGTATCCGTACCAGGTCTGTTCTGCGCGCGGATCGATCCGGCACAGCCGGTACATCAGGGACTCGATCCGCAGGTCCTTCCACCTCAGGTCGGTGTCGGTCGTGTACACCCTCGCCATGTAGTCGCCGAGTGGAACGTATGCCAACGCCAGGACTGCAACGACCAGGCCGATCTGCAGTCCCGCGGCAACAGCTGGAGTCATCGGATCGTCAGAACCTCTCCGGATCGAGCAGCGCGATCAGCAGGTACACCACCAGTGCCGTCGTGAGCACGACGAGCGCGACGCTCGCCACCCCTGCCCAGGTCATCGGCTCTCACCTCGCACATGCAGCGCGCGCAGGACCAGAGCGCATACCAGGAACCCTGCCAGGATCAGCACCACGTACGCGGTGTCGGCCATGTCGTCTTCCCTTGTCGTAGACACGAATCAGGCGCCGATCGGCGCCCCGCACCACACTGTCGCACCGCGCCCGTCCGTGGACCGCGATCCATACGGAATCTTGACGCCCGCGGCCGATGTCCTGACGAATTCTTTACACCCCGGGTCCGGCGTCCCTGCGGCGCAGCGCCCGCGGGCCCCGACGCCGGAACGGCTCGGGGCCGCCGGCATCACCGCAGCGCCACGTCGACCAGGCGCGCACGCACGTCGGCCACCTCGTCGAGCGGGGGGAGCTGCTCACGGTCGTACGAGTAGCGGGTGCGCAGGTGCCCGAGCAGCCGGCGCCGATCGGTGTGCAGGTGCGCCCGGGCGCCCACCCAGCAGATCAACACGTTCGTGCGGACACCGCACCGCTGCACCGACCGCGGCTACCGCGACCGAATCGCGGAGTGCTGCTTCGAACATGTTGTCGCAGCCGGTGATCTGAACCTGCTGCTCTACGACGTGACTACCTTGTACTTCGAGGCCGAGAAGGAATAGGACCTGTTCAGGCTCCTCGCCGCCTCAGTTCCATGCGGTACGAGTACCGACGTGGATTGAAATGAGAGGATGTGAACTCGACGAACTTGCCGTCCGCGTCGTAATAGAGACGCTCGATCAGCAGTATGGCGTCTCCAGCTTGACATCCGATCAGCTCAGCCTCCTGCTCGGGGGCGTTCATGGCGGTGATCTCCTGGCGCGCGCCCATGATCGGCTTGGTGAGGAGTTTTTCGGCCGCCCCGATCACGGTTCCTTCGCCGACCGACGGGACCCCGTCCGCGGCCAGTTTCGCACCGAGTTCGGGTTCGACGTAGTGACGTGTCAGGACGAAGGGGAGTCCCTCATAGGAACGTCGAACGGTGGCCTTGCTGACCTCGATGTACGGCAATTCCAATCGGGCCGCGATGGAGGGCTCGACGACGACGGTGAATGGTTCGATCACCTCGGTGTTCGTATCGGGCCAGACGATAATTTCGTCGAGGGAGCCGATCGAGCGGACATAGCGGCCCCGGGTGTCCTGTTGACGCCCGCTCACATAGGTTCCGCTGCCTTGGACGCGGTAGATCAGCCCGTCCGAGAGCAGTATCTGGAGCGCCTCACGCACCGTGTGGCGGCTGACGTTGTGGACCGACTGCAACACGCTTTCGGTGGGCATTTTCCGTCCCACCGAGTAGACACCTGCCTCGATGTCGGCCCGCAACTTCTCGGCCAACTCTCGGTACGCTGGGACACCACGCTCCGCGGGAGCGGCCTTCTTCGTCACCACGGGCTCCTCCTTCTCCCTGATGCGATCGGCAGGGTGTCATCCACCACACTAGCGCTCGTACGGATGAATCTTCAACGTGGGAGACTCGGTAACGGGAATTTACTGCAACGACAGCATATTCGTGGTGTCAGATTGCTTACTACTTCTGCTACCTCGAAAATTGATACTGATGAATCGAGTGTGGAGGTGTGACCGTCTGCGATCACACCTCCACACTCGGTCCTTCCGGCGCCGGAGTTGGGCGACCGATGGACGTCTGTCACCGCAGCACGACGGACCCGATACGGATGTGGGCCCTGTCGCGGTGGTGCTGGTGTCCCCGCCATCCATGTCGGCGGGCGCCTCAGGCCGTGGTCGGTTCCACCTCAGCAAGCAGTTCGTCGTTGTGGGCGCCGAGCTGGGGCGCCGAGTCGGTGCGTGGCTCCTCGTAGGTGTCGGTCAGGAACGGTGTCCGGATCATCCTTCGGCGACCGGCATACGGATCGTCGATCTCGAGGAACATGCGACGCGCGTCAAGGTGAGGGCACCGGTAGAGCTCGTCCACGGTCTGGGTTTCCCCGGCGGGAAGCCCATGGGCGGCGAAACGTTCGACGATCTCGCGGCGGGTGCGCGACCGTGTCCACCGTTCGACTTCGGGGCGGATCACCGATGCAAAGTTCTCGGCCCGGTGAACGACGGTGTCCAACAGTGGATGGTCGAGCAGGTCGGTCCGCTCGATTGCCACACACAGCCGCCGCCACATTTCGTGGGTGGGCAGAATCAGTGCAACATAACCATCCTCGGCCTCGAGGGCACCGAGTGGAGAGTAGCGATCCACCCCGCGCACTCGATGCTCGCCCGTGAAATCCCACAGCATCAGTTCGCGTTCGAGCAGGGACGCCACGGAGTCGTACATGCTCTGATCGACGAACGCGCCCACACCGGTATTCTGACGTCCCTGTAGAGCGGCGAGCACGCTGACGGTGGCGTGGACCGCGGTGAAGACGTCCGCGAAACCGGTCACCGTCGGCAGCGGCGGGCCCCCGGGTTCTCCGGTCACCGACATCAATCCGCCGACTGCCTGGATGGCGGTGTCGAAGGCCGGCCGTTCGGCAAATTCACCTCGATGCGTCCGCAACCGTCCGTAGCCGCTGATGGCGCAGTAGATCAGGCGTGGATTGGCCTCCTTGAGCGCTTCGTATCCGACTCCCATACGGTCGACGGCACCGGGACGGAGGTTTTCCACGACTACGTCCGCGGTCGCCGCAAGGGTCCGGTATCGGGCTCGGTCGCCTTCTGTGCTCAAGTCCAGCGTGACGGACTTCTTGTTGCGGTTGTAGCTCAGGAACCCGCCGCTCATAGATCCGGTCTCGGTCTGCTCGAGCGGATCGTAGATTCTGCGCGGATCGCCGCCGTCGGGCTTCTCGATCTTGATGACCTCCGCGCCCAGGTCGGCCAGCATCATCGCACAGTAGGGGGCGGCGATGTACTGGCCCATCTCGAGCACCCGAATGCCGTCGAGGGGCCTCACGTCAGATTCCTTCGGTTGCGTGCGGGACGAGAATCGGCTTGATGTCCTCCTGTGCCCGCATCCGCGTCAGTGCCTCGGTCGCCTGGTCGAGCCGGTACCGGTTCGGGACCAGTGCGCCGAAGTCGTACTTACCATGTGTGTTCTTCATGAAGTCGAGAGCCTTGCGATATTCGGCGATGTGCCCGGACCAGGTTCCCATGATGGTCAGCTGCTGTCGGGTGATGAAGCCGGGCCGGACCGGGACTTCCTTGCCTGGACCGTCGATCTGGCCGGTGACCATGTAGCGGCCGCCCTCCTTGATCATTCCCAGACCTTCTGGGAACGCGGTGCGTGCGCCGGAGAACTCGAAGACGACTTCGGCGCCGTGCCCGCCGAGCAATTCGCGGACCGCGGCGACCCGGTCTTCGGGTTCGGGATGTTCGGCGACAGAGACGAGGTCGGTTGCCCCGTACTGCTTGGCAATGGCAAGGCGGGTATCGGGAGCGCCGACGGTGATGATTCGTCCGGCGCCGAGATGATCGGCGAGGGCGGTAGCGAACAGGCCGAGCGGGCCCGCTCCCTGGATAACGACGGTTTCCCAGGGATTCATCTTGCCGATGCGTTCGAAAGAGTGCACAACTGTGCGCAGTGCGCAGCTGGCCGCCGATGCCCAAGAGGTTTCCACCTCGTCCGGCACGCGCACTCGTCCCGAATTGGGGAAGACATAGGCGTACTCGGCGAAGCCGCCGACCAGGTACGGGGGACGCTCGCAGTTGGTGAACATGTAGTACTGCCGGTTGGTGCACAGGGTGGGCTGGTTGTCGAACCGGCAGTGGTCACATTGGTTGCATGAAGCGTGGGTGAAGCAGATGCGATCGCCGATTTCGAGCGGTGTCCCGAAGGTGTCTCGCTCGGCGCCGTCACCGAATGCGATCACCCGCCCGACCATTTCGTGTCCGGGAATGACGGGTAGGTCCAGCGCCTGGCTGCCGCCGAGGGAGCCGTCCCATAGGTGCAGGTCCGAGCCGCACACCGTCGCTGCTTCGATACGGACCAGGAGTGCGCCCGGTTCCAGGGTCTGGGGTACCGGAATTTCGCGTATCTCGAGCGGCTCACTGTGCTTGGTGAGCACCGCCGCCTGGCTGGTCTTGGGGATGTCGAATGTGGTGGTCATCAGTTTCTGCTCCTGTTGGTTCAGCCGAGCTTGAACGGGTCACGGCTTTCACCGGTGAGTTCGACCCAGATGGATTTGGTCTGCAGATACGCGTCGAGGCCTTCGATGCCGTTTTCGCGGCCGATTCCGCTCTGCCCGAAGCCGCCGTACGGGACGTTGTTGGCGAGCACACGGTAGGAGTTGATCCAAATCGTGCCGGCATTGAGCCGGTGCGCCACGCGGTGCGCGCGTTGGACGTCCTTCGTCCACACCGCCGCGGCGAGTCCGTAGGTCGTGTCGTTGCCGAGTTGGACCGCCTCTTCTTCCGAGGTGAAGGTGATGACCGACAGCACGGGTCCGAAGATTTCTTCCCGTGCCACGCGCATCGAATTGTCGACGCCGCTGAGGATGGTGGGCTGGAAGAAGTACCCGTCGGCCAGTTCGGTGTCCTGCGGACGCTCTCCGCCGCACACCACTGTGGCTCCTTCGTCGACTCCGAGGTCGACGTAGTAGCGGACCTTCTCGAGTTGCTCGGCGAAGGCGATGGGGCCCATCTCGGTTTCGATGTCGAGCGGATCCCCCATCTTGATCTGGGGTGCGCGTCGTGCGAGTCGCTCGACGACGGTATCGCGGATCGATTCGTGGACCAGCAAACGGCTTCCGGCGATGCAGGTCTGGCCGGTGGCGGCGAAGATTCCTGCCATCACCCCGTTGACGGCCGCATCGATGTCGGCGTCGGGGAAGATGATGTTGGGGGACTTGCCGCCGAGTTCGAGGGTGACCTCTGCGATGTGGTCGGCGGCGCTCTTCATGACCGCGATTCCGGTGGCAGTGGAGCCGGTGAAGGTGACTTTGTCCACGCCGGGTTCGGCGGTCAGTGCGGCTCCTGTGTTCCCCGCGCCGGTGACGACGTTGAACACTCCGGGCGGGAATCCGGCTTCATCGACGAGCTCGGCGAATTCGAGGGTCGACGTCGGCGTCTGCTCTGCGGGCTTGGCGACAAATGTGCAGCCGGCGGCCAAGGCGGGCGCGAGCTTGCTCGCCAGCAGGAACAGAGGGCTGTTCCAGGGAAGGATCGCGGCGACCACGCCGACTGGCTCGCGGCGAGTGTAGGTGAAGAAGTTCGTCTGGGGCGCGGAGATGGTGTCACCGAAGATCTTGTCGGCAGCGCCGGCGAAGAACTCGTAGGTCGCCGGCAATCCGGCCATCTGGCCGCGCGTCTCGCGGATGACCTTGCCGTTGTCGGTGGTCTCGATACGCGCGAGCTCGTCTGCGTGGGGCTCGATCAGCGCCGCCAGTCTACGGATCAGGGCGCCTCGCTGCGCCGCGGACATCGATCCCCACGGCCCGGACAGCGCGCGTCGCGCGGCCGCGACAGCATTCTTGACATCTTCCGGTCCGGCGAGTGGGGCAGTGGCCCAGGCCCGCCCGTTGTAGGGGTTGACGGTCTCGAAAATCTCACCGGAGATGGCGTCGACCCATTCGCCGTCGATGTACATCTTTCGGTGTTGGAGTTCGCTGTTTCGCCGTTCGGCGATGGCGACGTTCTCGGTCATAGTGCTCTTTCTCGTTTCTCGGCCGGATCGAGTGCCCGGCACTGTTGAATTGGGAGCGTCGGTTTCGGGTTTCGATGTACCCCGCATGTCGAGGGGGACGCCTGGAAAAGAGCTGTCCTCACGTTCTGACGGAGATACCCGCCAAAGTCGCACGGATCAACGGGTCGATGGACGGCGCGTCGGGCAACGTGGCCACGCTGTCGATCAAGGTTTCCAGTTCCTTTGTGGACAGCGGAATTTCGTCTGCGATGCGTTCGGCATTGCGTACGACGCCGTCGGTGTCCCACGACAGCATCGCATCGGAGTCCTCGATGGCGTCTTGGACCGCGGTCCCGTCGACCAGGCCCACAGTGGCGTGTGCGGTTTTCGCCGGGCGTGCCGACTCGGCGACGAGGTCGATCTTGCCGATGAGGTCGAGCACCTGCGGATCGGTGAAGTGTTGCAACAGGCCGTAGGTGATGTCGCCGTGGACGAGCCCGGTTGCGAAGGCGAATCTGGCGCTCATCAGTGTCTGTGAGGTACTGGTGAAGGGCCCGCGCGAGGGCATGCCCGGATAGGTTGCCTCGCGTTCGTTCATCTGCAGCCGGATCGATGCGACCTCGTCGGCGTGGAGACCGGACTCGCGCAGCCGCACCGCGAGCATGGCCGGCGCCTGATTGAACGCACACACCGGGTAGGGCTTGAAGGTTACTTCGAGCATGTTCCAGGACCGCCCGAGGTCGCGGGCGATCATTTCCGCTGCCTCACGCGATCGCGAGAAGCAGTCGAGGAATCCCGCTTCGGCTTCGAAAGCGGCCCGCGAGCCCGCAACTCCGGCTTCGGCAAGTTGCGCTGCCATCAGTCCACTCGTCGCCGCAATTCCCGACTGGAAATGCCATTCGTCTGTTCCGGCACCGAACGATTCCGACGTGCCACCCGAGATCGATGCGGCGATCGCCAGCGCGGAGGTCGTGCGTTCGCCGCTCAGGCCGCGGATTCGTGCGACGGCGGCAGCGGCAGCTACCGGTCCGAACACCGCCGTGGCGCGAAAGGGCGGGGTGGTCAGGTCCGTGAGTGGCTTCGACAGCGCGATGCCCACCTCGTAACCCGCGACGACCGCTGCAAGCAGAGTCCGACCGTCGACAGCGCTGGCCTCTGCTGCCGCCAGAGCGGCGGGTACGACGCTTACGCCTGGATGGAACGTGCCATGTGTGTCCTCCTGCGCCCGGGCATGTAGATGCACTCCGTTGATGAAGGCCGCCGTCGAGGCCGGATGCCACTGGCCGGTCACCAGCGAGCGGGCGTATCCCCGGCGGTTCGGTGGCGAGCTCACTCCGGGGGTAACCTGCTCGGCCCGTCGCCCGAAGCCAGCGGCCGAGCCGGCCATCCCCACCGCCAAAGCGTGGATGAGGCACCCTTTCGCCCGCTCGACGACTGGTAGCGGAAGCGCATCGACCTCCAGATCTGCGGCGAAGACACCGAGTCGTTCGGCGATCGTGCTGCCAGCCATGCGCACATCCCTTCCGTGATTCGTGGACACGTCAGTTGCAGTTCCTGCCGGAGCTGCCCGCGGAAGCGGATCCGACCACCACCGTTTCACAATTTGTCCGTATGACTTGAGACACTATTGCGCAACGATGCGTCTGTCAATCACGACGCGAATCGAACCCGTCCACCTCCTGGATCCGACCACGACGGTCCCGTTATTTGACGGTAATTGCCTGTTCAAGACGTTTCCGTTGTCCAAGTTCCACGTAGCGGCGAACCCGCTCACTCCAAGGGGTTGACGCAAGCGTCGACCATGACTACCTTCCAATCATCCGTACAACTGTGGCTCATCTCACTGTGGGCCGCCAGGGCGGAGGATCATGGGCGCGCCAGAAACACCATCAGATTCGCGCAGGACCAAATTCACGTCGTGGCGAAAGAAGTCCACGACGCTTCCCGAGGAGACCTCGATGACGAACCCACCCCCCGTATTGCCGTCACCCCCCACCACTCCGGGAGAGGCGCCGACGACTGATGCGCTGACCTCATCGGGGACGCTGGCACCCCGGGTGTCTCGACGCGTCGCCGTCGCCGCGGGCATCGGCCACTTCCTCGAGTGGTTCGACTTCGCGGTGTACGGGTTTCTGGCCGCGACCATCGGACAGCTGTTCTTTCCGTCCGGCAACGCCACGACGTCGCTGTTGGCCTCCCTCGCCGTTTTCGGCGTCGCGTTCCTCTTTCGTCCGCTCGGCGGGCTGCTGATAGGGGCTTTCGGCGATCGTGCCGGTCGCCGCGCGGCGCTCTCGTTCGCGATTGTCGTCATGGGCATCTGCACGATCGGCATCGGCGTCCTGCCGACGTACGCCACAATCGGCGTCGCTGCTCCCGCTCTTCTGGTGCTCCTTCGGTGTGCCCAAGGTTTCTCTGCGGGTGGCGAATACGCGGGCGCGGCTGCCTTCCTCGTCGAATATGCACCGGCCCGCCGGCGCGGGCTGTGGAGCAGTGTGGTCTCCGCCGGCGCCGGCATCGGGGTCATGGCCGGGGGTGCGGTGACCTTGCTGTTGACGGCCCTGCTGTCCGACGACCAGATGACGAGCTGGGGGTGGCGTGTCCCCTTCCTCGTCGCCGGCCCACTGGCCGTCCTGGGTCTCTACGTCCGGCTCCGGCTCGAGGACACTCCCGTGTTCCAGGAGCTCCAGCGCGCTCACGAGGTCGAGCATGCCCCGCTGCGCAACGCCGGTAAGCACAGTCGATCCGGAATCCTGTTGGTGTTCGTCTGCACCGCGGTGACCGGCCTCGGTTTCTACTACCTCGCAACCTTCGTGGTCACCTTCCTCAGTGTCGAGGTCCACATGGCCAAGACCTCCGCCCTCGAACTCGCGGTGCTCGGATTGCTCATCTACTCACTCATGTGCCCCGTCGCAGGCATGATCGGCGACCGCATCGGCCGCCGACGCACGATGCTGCTCGGCGCCGTCGGCATTGCTCTGACCGCGGTCCCCTGCTTCGCGCTGCTCTCGACCGGCACCTGGTACCTCGCACTGATCGGTCTGGCAATCCTGGCGGCGTTCGAGGCACTGGCCAATGTCATGCTCGGAGTTCTCATGGTCGAGCTCTTCCCGGCCCGACTGCGGGTGACGGGTAGCTCGATCGGCTTCAACGTCGCGCAGGCTCTCATCGGCGGGCCCGGCCCGTTCATCGCTACCGCCATCGCGGCGGCGGCCGCGCTCATCGTCGCTCCCGCCTTCTATCTGGTCGCGGTTGCAGCGCTGTCGTTCTTGATCCTGCTGCGGTATCTCCCCGAGACTCGCGGAGTGTCGCTGTTCAGTGACGAAGCACCCTCGGTGAGGGACTGACAGGCAGGCATGATTGTGGAGACGCATTCGAATCTGAAGCGTCCCGCGTACCGGCTCGTCGCCGAACAACTTCGGCGGCGAGCCGAACGCGGTGAGTACGCCGTGGGTGACAAGTTGCCTACCGAGGATCAACTTCGGCACACTTTCGGCGTCAGCAGGCACACGATCCGGCAAGCAATCGGACACCTGGTCGAGGTGGGCATGGTGCACCGTGTTCAGGGCAGTGGCACGTATTTGATTGGGTACGAGACGAACTCCGTTCGCTATCAGCGTGCGATCGGATCGCTCGACGAGATCATGAGCTGGCCGGGTACCACCACTCGGCTGCTCGAGCCTTTCCGGCGGGGGGTGAGCGAGCCTGCGATCGCTCGTGACCTCGGCGCGGACATCTCAGATGTCCGCTGTGCCCTCGTCCAACGCTGCTACAACGATGCGCCCTTCGCCCTGACTCGGCACTACATGGTTTCCTCATTGGCGGACAACGTGATCGATCGGGCAGCATGGGAGACCGACAGCACGATCATTCAATCGGCGGAGCGGTTACTGCCCGAGGGCATCGTCTCGGCGACCCAGAGCATCCACGCCACTCGAGCCGAAGAAGCTGAGAGCGAACTGATCGGATGCTCGGTAGGGGACGCCGTCTTGCTCATCGAGCGGCTGTACCACGACGCCGGTGGGCGGCCGGTCGAGTTCACCGCCTCCCGCTTCAATCCCCGCCGCTACAGCTACCGGATGGACCTGCGCCGGCACCGCTGATCGGGACGTCCGCGGTCCGCACTGAGCCACCACGAAGTGGTCGGGGTGGCAATCGATTACACGGTTGACCTACCAGGAACGCACGAAGGAGGCGGTGTGGGTCGAGAGACGAGCACCGATATCGGTTCGATCGACGTCGTCCGGGATCGGTATGTCCCGCCCCGGCGAGTGATTATCATTCTCACCGCCACGGCTGTCACCGCGGTAGGACAGATGTACTCGGTATTGGCGCTGTTACCGCAGATGGCCGCTTCCTTCGATGTCAACCCTGCACAGGTGACGGCGACCTCCACTGTGTTCGGCGTCGCCTATGCTGTCGGGTTCCTCGCGGCGGGGCCGCTGGCGTCGCGATTCGGTTCCCATACCGTGATGTCTGTGGGTCTGTGCACCGCTGCCGTCACCACGCTGCTGGCAGCCCTTCCTTCCACGCTGCTTCTCGAACTGATCGCTCGCGCGGGGCAGGGCTGTGCGGCAGCCGCCTTCGCCCCCGCCGCGTTCACGTATATTGCCGAGAACATCGATCCGCGCCAGCGTCTGCTGGCTTTGAGCTGTTTGACCAGCGGTTTCCTCGGAGCGGCGGCAGTCGTTCCCGTCGCCGCACAGGTGATCGCTGTTGCGGCCGGTTGGCGCGCGGTCTTTGTGCTCGGTGCGGGTGCGCTCGCGGTGGCCGCCGTGGTCGTTGTTGTGTTCGTTCCGAGGGCGCGGGCCATCGGCCACCCCCGTGGTGCGCGGCTGTTCGGGGTCTTGGTGACGATTCTGGGCAGGTGGCGGTTGGTCGCGCTGTTCGGTGCTTCGGCCACATTCCTCGGTGGGTATGTCAGCGTCTTCACCACCATCTCGCTGGTGGGCCCGCCGTCGGTTGCCGGAAATCCCGAGGCCCTGCAGGTGCTGCGCTTGATCACCGTGCCAGCACTTCTCGTCATTCCATTTCTGGGTCGAGTGCTGAGGCGGTGGCGACCGGCCCGCCGGGGCGCGGCGGCGTTGGGTGTGGCGGCGATGTCCGTGGCCGCCGGATCGGTGTCGTCGGACTACCTGATAGGACTGTCGATAGCGGTGTTGCTGCTCGTGGCGGCGATTTCCGCTACGGCGTCAGCCATTGTCGAGTCACTTCTGGTGCAGGTGCGTCCGGAGGAAACGGGCGGTGCAACGGCACTGTACGGATCCTTCACCTTTCTCGGTGCCAGCGCCGGACCAGCCCTCGCCTCGGTGGTCAGTCCTTGGGGTTTCCGGATCGGCATGCTTGCCGCGGCCATCTGGCTCGCCATCGGGGCGGGGTTGATCCTCGTCTCTTCCGCAGGAGCCGGGGCCCGACGATCGATTCAACACGGCACCGAGGGCGCTGTGTCATCCCTGCGGTAGGGAGCTCAGGGCAGGCCGGCATCAGCCGCGAGCGCGGCCGACACGAATTCGTCCGGCAGGTCCGACGACAGCGGCGGATGGCTGGGGGGATGGACGTTGCCGGCGATTTGTCGGAGGGTGTCCATGACGTGTACTCCGCCATCGGCGAGAAACCGCACCAACCCGGCTTTCGCGCATTGGGCTGCTACCCCGGTGAGCAGGCTTCCAGCCTCTTCGCTACGGCCGGATGCGGCGAGGCATCCGGCCAGCAGCCTGCGGGCCCGTAGCTCAGCCCGGTGGCGTTCGCTGCCCGCAAGTCGCTCCGCCCACTCTCCGGCCCACCGGCATGCGAGCTCGGTATTCGCCAGGGATCCGGTTCGCACCAATCGCGTGATGGCCGCCTCCTCCCGGTTCTGCGCGATAACCTCGTCGAGACCGGACACCTGCTCCGCACGTTCGGCGTAGGTGAGATCTGCAGTCTGCGAGGCATCTGAGGATGGTAGGACGAGATCCAGGCGCACCGATTCGTTGACGATGGAGCTGTAGAGCCTCGGCAGTTGCATCTGCATGGAGAATCGTGCTCCCTCGTCCAGTCGTGCAACGGCCGCTGACCGGTCGCCGTGTATCACTTTGATCCGGGCTCCGACGACGTACCGGGCAATCTTCAAGTCGACAGCGCCCGCGTGTGGTCCGAGGTCGTATCCGTCGTCGAGTAGGCGCTCGGCCTCGGCGGTGTGTCCCTGTTCGTACAGAACTTCACCGAGGAGCCCGCCGGCTAACCGAGCGGTGTAGGAGCGTCGACCATCCACTTGCTGAGCGATCTTCATCGCGGTGCGGAAACTCGCTTCCGCCAGCTTCACATCCAGTTGCTCGAAGGCCGCTATACCCACCCAGCAGTGTCCGTGTACCGAGTTGTACGGTCCGTTGTTCCGCTGGTGATACGCTGCGGCCCAGTGCTGAAGGGCATAGGCGGCCCGGTAGTCCGCCCGACAGATCTTGGCGAACGTGGCAACGTTCGCTGCGACGGATACGACCCACGGCCGGAAGTCATCGGGACGATCGAGACACGGACGCACCAAGTCGTCGATTCGCGAGGCTCGGTCTGCACGCAATTCCACGACCGCTCTGATCACCGAGGCTTCGGCACGCAGCGCGGGGGTCTCCGACGCGCTGAGGTGGGTGAGCGCGGTATCGACGCGGTCAAGTGCCTGCAGAGCGGGGCCGGGGTTGTAGAGCAGGATGTTCGACCACGCGGCGGCGAGTTGCAGCCGCGGATTGGACATTGTGCTGTCTGTCGGCAGCTTGTCGACAAGTCCACGCAACGTCGACATCTGCGAATGCTCGAGCAGATACGTCCCGTCGCGTTCGACCAGTTTCACTGCACCGGCTGTATCGCCGGCACGCAGTGCGTGATCGACTGCTTCGCTGAGAAAGCGGTGCTCGGCGAACCAGGTGGATGCGGATCGATGCAACTGCGCCGATCGCCCGGGGAACTCGGTGTCGAGTCGGCCACGCAGGAATTCTGCGAACATGTGGTGGTATCTGAACCAGTGCCCTTCGTCGTCGACTCGGCGCAAGAAAAGGTCACGCGCTTCGATCAGCTCGAGCATCGCCTGACCGCGTCGCACATCGGTCAGGGTCGAGGCCAGGTCGGCGCAGATGCGGTCGGGGATGGCGGTGGCCAGTAGGAATGCGCGCGTATCCGTATCGAGGGAGTCGAGGACGTTCTCGGCGAGGAAATCACCGATCGCGTGGTGGCGGCCCGAGAGGTGGGCAATGAACTGGGCAGGGTCCGCGGACGAGCGCAGAGAAATCGACGCCAGCTGTATGGCGGCGGCCCAGCCGTCGGTCGACCTCGCCAGGTCGGCGATGTCCTCTGTTGCCAGGTCCAGTCCCGAGGCTTCCATGAGGAAGCTGCGTGTTTCATCTTCGTCGAATCGCAATACTGCCGAATCGATCTCGACTAGTTCGTTGCGAACGCGCATCCGGCTCATCGGCAGTCCAGTTTGCGTGCGACTGGTCACGATGATCTGGACGTGGTGGCAACCGTTGTCCAGTAGGTACGTCAGCGTAGCCACACTCGAGGGATCCGAGACCCGATGCCAGTCGTCGAGGACGAGAGCCAGGTGTTGGTCTTGATCGTGCAGTGTGTTGATCAACGTTGTCAGCACGTGTGGGCACGCGCGGTCACCGTGTGCTTCGAAGGTGTCACGTAATTCGGTCGCCAAGGCCGGCAACGCGGTGGTGATGGCTTCGATGAGATGTGCGAGAAACCAGAGAGGATTGTCGTCGTCTCGGTCGATGGTCAGCCATGCGGTGGCAATGCCCTCGTCGGCGAGCTGATGGAGCCACTGTGCCGCTGCGGTGCTCTTTCCGTATCCGGTGGGTGCGTGGATGACGGTCAGGCGTCGCCGTCGATCGGTGTGAAGGGCCTGCATCAGACGGTCCCGGGTGACCAGCGTACGGCTCGGTGGTGGGGGTCGGAATCTGGTGGCGGGTGTTGGGGGTGCAGAGTACCGGCCGGAGGGCATCGGGGTCCGTGAGTGCGGTGCCGGGAATCCGAATCCGAACGCTGGTGAAGTGTAGTCCGGAGCGGCACCTGAGTCTGTCGCGCTCCCTTCGGCGTTGTGGTGGGCGCGGCGTAATTGGTCGGCGAAGTCGGCTGCCGTGCGGGGACGATTGCCGCGATCGCGTGCCATCGCGTGCTCGATCACAGTGCAGACCTCCTCCGGAATCTCTCCATACCAGTCGCGTAGCAGGGAGCCGCTCGGATTGGTGATGCGCCGAAACTGGTCGATCAGAGGCTCTCCGCGGCGCCGCTCGAAGGCCGCGTGCCCGGTGAGCGCGCAGAACAGAGTGGCTCCGAGGCTATAGAGATCGCTCGCCGGGCTGGGGGGACGCCCGAGTAACACGTCGGGGTCGGTGTAGGCGGGTGACCCGGTGACGACACCGGCCGCGGTCTCGAATCCGCCGGCGATGCGCGCGATGCCGAAATCTGTCAGCTGCGGCTCTCCGTAGGTGTCGATCAAGATGTTCGCGGGTTTGACGTCTCGGTGCAGGATGGATTGCTGGTGGGCAGTCTCGAGCGCGTCGGCCACCTTGATACCGAGGTGTAGGACACGGGGCCAGGGGATCGGACCCGACTCGATCAGCGACTGAAGGGAGCCCGGCTCGTGGTACTGCATGACGAGGTACGGGTGACCGGCACCCGTCGTCCCGACGCGATAGATAGTGACAATGTTGGGGTGCCCGGATAAGCGTCCCATTGCTCTTTGCTCACGGAGAAACCGATCCACGCCTTCCGGGTCGTGATAGGTCGTGAGCACCTTGATCGCTACGACGCGATCGAGAGCCCGCTCTTCGCAGCGATAAACCACACCGAAGCCGCCCCGTCCGATCTCGGTGGCGCCCTCGAATCCCTCCGCAGCCAGCTCCGTGGCGATGGCTGCAGTCTGGTCGCGCTGCGTTGCCCCCGGATCGGTCTCGGCCACCTACGACCTCGAACCGGCACCTGGTGCCTTGAATCGGCTCATCACCCACCTCGCGCCTACTGAATCAAGGATAATCTGGTAGCCGACCGAACCGGCCCTGAACGCGTCAATACACGCTCGATGACCGCGATGGTGGCTGAGGAGGGGTCAAGCAGGATTCGCGGCCTCGTCCGCGGCACTACCCGTCATCCCCCACCCTGTGTGGGCGGGTGCGGAGCATCGAATCGAGGGCCGTAACCGTGTCAATCGTTACTGGGATAACGATGGCGCTCCCAGCACCGCATCTCTGAAGGACCGACGACCTGTCATCGAAGCCTGTGTGAACCTCGACCCCGTCTCCCGCAGCACGATGGCCCTGTCGGCTCCGACCCCGTTGGCGTCGTCGATGGCGGCAGTCGAGCCAGACGCGTACAGCCACCGTGCGGTGCAAGATCGCGGTCAGTAGCGGTGGCACGGCACGGGACCGCCGCGAGGGACCAGGTGGCGGTCAACTGCGAACGTTCACCTCGAGCAGGTGCCGCGGTGACCTGCGTTTCGATCCGGTCCATGCCGACCTCGGTCGGGTGGCAGAGAGGGACTGTTCGGTCGCTCTGCTGCCCGTGGGGCACGCGGACGGGAGCTCGCGTGCGCTGGGCCGCAGTATGCCGGTGCTGCTGGGCGGTAGGTGGCGCCCTCGGATCGGGCTGGTGTGCATGGATCGGATTGTGGTCTACCTCGGGACGGACACCGATGTCACGGAAGGAGATCGTGCGGTGTTGTTCGAGGAACTGAGGGCACCACCGGGGGCGCGCATCGGTGGGCTCGCGCGTTCGGAACGACCCCCGCCGAGATCCTCGGCGGACTGCGTAGTCGGATCGAGTGGCGTTATATCATTGGCGCGCAGCATATTTCCGGTTCAGAGCGCCGCGGGTGCGCTGTCCACCGAGCGGACGGAACAGCACACCCGCGGAAATTGTCGTGAGTGCCGGTCAGTTAACGTGTCGCACCGAGCCGGTGTTCCCGGTCGGTATCGGCCGGTCGCTGCCCGGCATCGTCGATCGCACATGGTCTCCTGCTGAGCGCGATCGTCGAGACGGCCCCAGCCACGCTCCAGAGTGCGAGCCAGGTGCAGATCAGCCAGGTGGAGTGCGTCCAGCTATAGAACAGCGTCGCCATGAAGGGGGCGGTGCCGCCGATGACGCTGACCGACAGCGCCTGACTCAACGCGACGCCGCTGAACCGGACATCGGCACTGAATCGTTCCGCGAGGAAGGCCGGCTGCGGGGCTTGCAGTGCCGAATGCACCACCGCCAGCATGAAGGTGATACCCAAGAACGCGGCCCAGCCCGATCCGGTGTTCATCAGCGCGAACAGCACGAACCCTCCGAACAGGGCGGTGAAGCACCCGGCGAGAAGGACAGTACGGCGTGAGAACCGGTCACTCAGATGACCGGATACCGGCAGACTTATCAAATAAACGATCGATGCGGCGAGCAGTGCATTGAGCATCGTGGTACGGCTGATATCCAGGATGGTGGTGCCGTAGGAGACGGCATAGGTGGAAACCAGATAGAACAGGATGCCTCCGGGAGCAATGACGCCCGCGGCCCATGCGACGTCCCGCCATTGACTGCGCAGTAGTGTGCGCACCGGGGTGCTTTGCTGGGCCGATGCGGTCTGCAGTTCGGTGAAGTCCGGGGTTTCCTCGACGCCGAGGCGAATGAACATCGAGATGGCGAAGAGTCCGGCGCTGAGCAGGAACGGAATCCGCCATCCCCACGTTTCGAAAGCGTCGCCGGAGATGTGGTCACTGACGGTGACGGCGATGGTCGACAACAGGAGTCCACCGGGCACCCCCATCTGGACGGTGCTGCCATACAGCCCGCGCCGGCGCGGGGGTGAATGCTCGACGAGCATCAGTGCAGCTCCACCCCACTCTCCGCCCATCGCGATGCCTTGCACGAAACGGAGAGTGACCAGCAGGAGCGGTGCAAGCCAGCCGACTTGCTCAAATGTCGGAAGTATGCCGATCAGAACCGTTGCGGTGCCCATCATCAACAGCGAGACCACGAGCGTCTTGCGCCGGCCGACCTTGTCACCCATTCCGCCGAAGAGCACGCTGCCCAATGGCCTCGCCAGGAATCCCACCGCGAAAGTCGCGAAGGAGGCGAGGGTCCCCGCCAGCGGGCTGTATGACGGGAAGAACAGGGGTCCGAACACGAGGGCTGCGGCGGTGCCGTACAGGAAGAAGTCGTAGTACTCGAGTGCGGTGCCGGCGAATCCTGCTGCAGTTACACGAAGCATCTTTGTGGTGGAGCGCTTTTCAGGCACGCTCATGATGGTTCCTCCAGAGAGAACAGTAATGTGAGGAAGCGGCAACCGTTGCGTAGTGCACGGTTTCCGGGAGTCGGGCAACGTTCACGCGGACTGTCCTCCGTCGATCATGATCGGCACCGGTGACGACGATGCTCGACGGGAGACCAGGTAGTCCACGGATGCTCGATGACCGTCCGGCCGGATCTACCAACGCGGTAGGGCATCGAGGAAGGTCGTCAGCGCGGTTGTCACGGCATCGGGGCTTTCTTCAGTCACCAAGTGACCCGCGCCTGGGATTCGGGCAAAGGCCGAGCCCGGTATCCGGGCATGCATCCGTTCGGCAGCTGCAATGTCGATGCCGTTGTCGTCCTCACCGTGCACGATGAGGGTCGGGATCTCTATCTCCGGCAGGCGGGAAAGGCGTTCGTGCTTGCCGATCCACGAGTTGTATTCGCCCCACACCGACCGCGATGGTCTGGTCCGCCACTTGCGCACCCACGAATCGACCAAATCGGGACGGTTCGCGATGGCCTGCGGGCCGAAAATGATGGGAACGAAGGTTTGTGCGAAGCTTGCGGAGATGGGGGCTTCGCTCTTCATGGGTCGGAATACATCGGCGAACCGAGCCTTCTCCTCGCTGGTATAGGCGTCAGCCATCGTGTCCATCAGGACCAGCCCGGCCAGCCGTTCAGGGTGCTTCAGGGCCAGTTCGATCGCCATGAAACCGCCCACGGACATTCCCACCAGTACGAATCGGTCGATTCCTGCTCGGGCGGCCACCTCCAGGCAATCGGAGACCAGCGAGTCGAGGTCGTAGTCGGTGGCATATTCCGATGTTCCGGCCCTGCTGGTGTAGGCGAAGGTTCGGTAGCGATCGGCCAGAGCAGCGGTTTGCTCGGTGTACATGGTCCGATCCAGGAGCGTGCCGTGGGAGAAGAGCACCGCTGGTCCGTGTCCCTGGTCTACAACGTCGAAAACCTTCATCGGCTCTTCCCTTTCATGTCATTGGGCCTGAGGCGGAGGGCCGAGGCTCGGGGAGGTTGTGTTCGACAACGGCGGCGAAATCCTCCGGATCGCTCGGAGTGTGCGGGGGAGCATGTCAGTGCAGCAGGTCTTCGAGGTTGGAGTTGAGCGCCTTCGGTCGCGGAACCAGCCACAGACCGATCAGCGCGATCAGCGGCAGTACGGCACCAAAGACGATGACCAGTACATTCCAGCTGTAGACGGTCAGCAATGGAGCGACGATGAGCGCAAGAGTTCCGTAGCTGGCCCACAACATGCCAGAACCCCATGCTCCACCCGTGCCACGAATACGGGTGGGAAAGGCTTCTTGCAAGAAGTTCGAGGATCCGCCCCATAGCCCGATGGTGATCAAGACGTAGACGACGAACCAGGGCAAGATCGTCGACGGTGTGGCCAGGTACACCATGAAGATGGCGCAGACAGATCCGAGCACCCCGACGGACGTGAGGGTGTAGTGGGCGCCTTTGCCCCGCGTGAGGAAACTGGCGGCGAGGATGGTGACGATACCGAGCCAGTTTGCCCAGGTTATTGCGCGGTTGGCCTCGAGAAACGAGATGTCCTTCGCCTGCAGGAAGCTCAGTCCGAAATAGGACATGATGGCGTATTGGGGCACGATGAAGAGGAAGAACAGAGTTACTCCGATGGTGCGGCGACGCATATCCGCTGCCCACAGCTGAGCGAGCACACTTTTCTCCGTCTTGGCGACGTCAACGTGGAACTTGCTCGCCCCCGTCCGACGGGCATGCTGGAGGTCCTGGAAGTGCGGTGTTTCCTTGATGACGAAGAAGACCGCGATACCGAAGGCCAAGGGGAGTACGCCGACGATCCAGAACACCGCCCGCCATCCCATGCTGGCTGCGATGTGTTCGGAGAAGAAGGCCGATGTTCCGAATCCGATGGCCCACCCCACTGGTACGGTCCCGGTCATCCATCCCCGGTGCTTCGCAGGTACTGACTCGGCAATGAGCACGGTGGCCAGTCCCCACGAAACGTACCCGACTGTTGCGATCGACCGCATTACACCGAATGACACAGTGTTCCAGGAGAATCCAGCAAGAATCGTGAACGCAGAGCAGATTGCGATAGCTGCGACGAAGAGTGGCTTACGACCGAACCGGTCCGTCAACGGGCCGATGAGGAACATGGCGATGACGCCGCAGGTGAAGAATCCGGCCGCATAGATGTACCCGACGGCATTGTCGGAGAACCCCAGACTCTGCTGGATGAGGGGATAGCTCGTGGGGAAAATCGCGGCGTCGGCGGCGATGGTCGCGTAGCCGAGCACCCCGAGCACCATGACAGCCCAGTGGTAGGGCCTCAGACGGTTGCTCTCCGCGGAAAGTGGAGTGGATGGGCGTTCGCGCAAACCATCGTCGATGGCTGTTTCTGGCATCGGGGCTCCTGGGGACATCGAGGAGGAGGGGATCACGCAGTGGCGTGCGCCACACAGTCTGCGGTTTTTTGCATCATTTATCAAGTGTGCAGCCACGAGGGAGGTCGGGAGTGGCACGTATGACCGCTCTGAACTGGTACTTTTACCGACAGGACAGTGCGGCTAGGGTTCAGGTCGACGAATATCCCCCGGATATTTGATACAAGTTACCTGCTCCTACGGGGAAGGAAGGTGGGGGAGTGCCGACACCCCGGCCGATCGCTGTCACTCGCGGAACGAGACCGATCTCGGCGCAGCGGATGGTCCGTCCTCCACCGTGCCATGAGGGGCCCGGCGTTCAGACGGGCTGGATGACCGGCAGCCCGACGCGCGGCTCTTCACATCCGTGGTCAGCTCACCGCGTTTCTTCCCACGTCGATGGCGCGGGCCCTGGACGCGCTGGACATCATCGAACGGTCGAGAGCGCAAGTTACGCGCGCGTACACGGGCCGAAGCCATCGCGCTGGGATGGATGCAGCAGCAACTCGACCTGCCGAGTTTCGGACGCACTCGCCCGCCAAATCACCGGCCGGTTCACCGTCTCAGCCCGGCCGGTGACCTGCGCCGTCTTCCGACGTGTCTGTTCGCCGTCCTCAGTCGTCGTCGGCGAGGATGCCGTCGCGCTTGAGCTTGGCTATCACGTACTCGCCCTCGAACTGAACGTGTTCGCGCGACGCAGCTTCCGCTGCTGCCCCGTCCCCACGCTTCAAGGCGTCGAGCATTTTCTGGTGACTCCGAGTGGCTTCGGGACTCGCGCCGGGCGGTGCCTCGTACACGGCCCGTGGCAGGTTCTTGGCCAGCTGCCGCAGCACCGACAACAGGCGCCGGCTGCCACCCGTCTGATTGATGAGGGCGTGAAACTCCCAGTTCAGGTTATGAAGCACGTCAGGATCGTCGCTGTTCTGCATGAGTTCGTGTAGCTCCTGCAACCGGGCAAGCGTTGGCTGGGTGATACGGGACGCGGCGCGTCGTGACGCGAGCCCCTGCACCATTCCGTAGATTCGGTAGTGATCGTCGATGTCCTCGCGCCGGATGGGGACAACATAGGAACCGCGATGCGGCTCGGAGTCGATCAATCCTTCGGCCTCGAGAGTGATGAGCGCTTCCCGAACCGGCAGACGACTGACGCCGAGATCTTTGGCGATTTGGTCCTGCGGCACTCGCTGTCCCCGAATCAGAGACCCGTCGAAGATCATATTCTTGATGTAGTCGACGACCTGACCACTCATGTTTCGTCGCGCCACCTGCGGACGAGCGTCCTCACGCCGGCCACCGTTCTGTGCAGCACGAATCGGTAGATCGATTCCGGCGTCAGACGCAGTCATCTCGACTCCTAATTTGATCAATCATCAACACGGGCTAGTGTACGTGATCCGTAGGGGGCACCGCTGACGCATCGCCGTGTGCAACACGCCGCCGCACGCCAATCGTCCCCCAAGTAGCGCATCGACGGCTCTGAACAGCGGGTTTGTGCAGTTCGTCAGCCGACCGCTTCTCCTGGCTCGACACTTCGCTGTCCGCGGCGCCGGGGCCGGACTCGACTTCGAGGCCACTCGGGCGTAACGTGAGTCACATCTGATGTATCACATATCCAATCTGAGAGGCATGATGACACCCATCGCATCGACCGATCACCTTCTCTCCTCGGCTGTCGTCAACCGCCTGAAGACCGCCCCGCACGTCTTCATCGATGGCGGACAGCGCGCAGCGCGCAGCGGCGAGGAGATGCCCGTCTTCGACCCGGCAACCGGGCGCCAGATCGCGGTTGCGGCTTCCGGAGGAGTGGACGACGTCGCCGACGCGGTCGATGCGGCCCGGCGCGCGTTTGCCGAGTCGGCCCCGTGGCGGCAGATGAGCCCCCTCGACCGCGGACGCATCCTCCACCGGATCGGCGATCTGATCTACCAGCACGCCGATGACTTCGCTCAGCTCGAGGTCCTCGATGCAGGGAAGGTCCTCGGCGCAGCACGAAACATCGATGTCGAGTTCGCCGCGCGGGCGTTTCACTACTACGCCGGCTGGCCCACCAAGATCGTCGGTTCGACCGTCCCGGTATCTCATCCGAGTATCCACGTGCGCACCGAACGCGAACCGGTCGGAGTGGTGGGCGCGATCACCGCATGGAACTTCCCACTTCTGCTGTGCGGATGGAAGATCGGCCCCGCACTTGCCTCCGGGTGCACGATGGTCCTCAAGCCTTCCGAAGAAACGCCCCTGTCGGCGTTGTGGCTGGCGGAACTCGCCGGCGAGGCCGGACTGCCCCCCGGCGTGCTCAACGTCGTTCCCGGCACCGGCGGGACCGCTGGTCAAGCCTTGGTTGCCCATCCTGGGGTCGACAAGCTCACATTCACCGGCTCGACGAAGGTCGGCAAGCACATCGCTCGCCAAGCCGCGGCCGACGTCAAACGGGTGACACTCGAACTTGGTGGCAAGTCCGCCAACATCATCCTGCCCGACGCCGACGTGACGGAGGCGGTGACCGGTTCTGCGGGCGGCATCTTCTGGCACTCCGGTCAAACCTGCAGCGCACCATCACGATTGTTTGTACACAGAGACATCCATGACGAGGTCGTCGAGCAACTCACCGCGATCGCCGGGCAGTTGAGGATCGGACATGGGCTCGACGAGGGTGTCGATTTCGGCCCTTTGGTCAACAATGCGCAACTCGAGCGCGTCCGGGGATACGTCGAACGTGCAAAAATCAAGGGCGCCAAGGTCTATCAGGCTGCGCAGGTTCCCGGCGATCTGACCGGGCACTTCCACCCCCCGACGATCATCGCCAATGCGACCGACGACATGGAATGCGCACGTGAGGAGATCTTCGGTCCGGTTGTCGTCGTTCTCGCCTTCGACCACATCGACGAGGTCATCGAGCGGGCGAATGCCGGCGACTACGGCTTGGCCGCGGGTATCTGGACGACGAATGTGAATACCGTCCAGACGATGACGCGCAGACTGCAGGCCGGGACCGTCTACGTCAACGGCTGGGGGCTGACCGATCCAGCAGCTCCGTTCGGCGGGTTCCACCAGTCGGGCTACGGCCGTGACCTGGGCCCGGACAGCCTCGACGGATATCTGGAAACCAAGTCCGTATGGACCATGCACAGCTGAGAAAATCCTTCGAACGACGATCGGAAGAACAATGAAGACACGCGCCGCCGTACTGACCGCACCCCACGCCCCGTTCGAAATCATGGAACTGGACATCGACGATCCCGGGCCCGGGGAGGTCATGCTGCGAATGTCCGCGGCTGGACTGTGCCACTCGGATCTGCACATGATGGACGGAGATCTGTCGGTGCGCTATCCGATGGTGGGAGGGCACGAAGCCGCGGGCATCGTCGAGAAGATCGGCCCAGGCGTGAAGAAGGTCGCTGTCGGAGACCACGTGGTCTGCAGCTTCACCCCGAGTTGTGGCATCTGCCGGTACTGCTCGACCGGGCACCAGAATCTCTGCGATGCCGGATCGACAATTCTCGAAGGCAGCATGCCGGACGGCACCTTCCGCCTACACAAGGACGGCACCGACTACAGCGCCTTCTGTATGCTCGGCGCCTTCTCGGAACTCGCGACCGTGTCCGAGTACTCGGTCGTGAAGGTCGACGACTGGCTTCCCCTCGACTCTGCAGTGCTCGTTGGGTGCGGCGTCCCGACCGGATGGGGCACCGCCGTCAATGCCGGCAACGTTCGCCCCGGTGACACCACCGTGATCTACGGCATCGGCGGATTGGGCGTCAATGCGGTTCAGGGTGCGGTGCACGCCGGAGCGAAGTACATCGTCTGTGTTGACCCCGTCGAATTCAAGCGAGACACCGCGCTCAAATTCGGAGCGACTCACGTCTTTTCCAACGCCGAGGAAGCACATGCGAAGGTCAATGAACTCACCTGGGGCCAGGGTGCCGATCAGGCCCTCGTGCTGATCGGCACCATGGACGAGGAAACCATCACCGCAGCATTCAAGGTGATCGGGAAGGGCTCGACGGTCGTGGTCACGGGCGTGTCCAATGCCGCCAACCTCACCGTCCACGTGTCGGGCCAGGAAATGGTGTTCATGGAGAAGACCATCAAGGGCACTCTGTTCGGTTCGTCGAACCCGCAGTACGACATCGTCCGGCTATTGCGACTCTACGATGCAGGACAGCTCAAACTCGACGAACTCATCACCACCCGTTACAAGCTCGCCGAGATCAACCAGGGCTATCAGGACCTGCGAGACGGTAAGAACATCCGCGGAATCATCGACTTCTCACTCTGAGCGCTTCTACCGCGGCCGCTTGGGGCTTCCGGTCCCTTCCAAGGGACCGGAAGGTCGCCGTGGCATGCTCGCACATCCGGTGAACTCACTCTTAGCCCAATGCCTCAGCAGCACAAAGGTATACGGTACAACCCTCACGTCCGCCCTCTTGCGAAAACACCGCGGGCATGTCACAGTGAATTTGTCCGTACGTATCATTTATCAAATCGGGAGTTGTAGTGCAGACGCACCGTCACGCAGATCGCGCCGCACTTCGCGCGGCCACCGCAGTGGTTGGGGTCGGCACGACCGAATTCGGCAATTTCCCGGGTTCCTCCGCCGACGATTTGGGCTTGACCGCCCTCGAGGCTGCACTCGCCGATGCCGGACTCACCACGCGCGACCTCGACGGCTTGATCGTGAACCGGGTGAGTAGCTACGAGGTGGTGGCCTCGCGGATGGGAATTGAACCCCGCTGGTCGGCGCAGCTGCCGGCGGAGGGACGCATGACCGGCGTCGCCATCCAGATGGCGGTGCTGGCCATCGCTACCGGAGTGGCCTCCACCGTCGCGCTGGTGTACGGCAACAACGGGCGCTCGGGTGGGCACACCTATGGAGGCGGCGGCGCGAGCGCCAGCGCGGCCGCCGAGGGATACGGCACCAACCCGGCGTTGACCCTGCCGTATGGGATGACCTCGCCCGGAGCCTTCTACGCGATGATGTTCCAGCGGCACTGTGCGCAGTACGGCACCACCGCCGAACAACTTGCGCAGGTTGCGGTCACCCTGCGAGAGCACGCATCGCGGAATCCGCAAGCCGTATTCAAAGATCCCATCTCACACAAGATCTACCTCGAGTCCCGTTTCATCGTCGAACCGCTGAAGATCTACGACTACTGCCTGATCAACGACGGCGGCGTGGCCATGATTCTCACCTCAGCGGACCGGGCCCGCGACTGCGCTCAACCACCCGTTCACGTCCTGGGGTTCGGACAACAAGGGCAGCTGCGCAACTCCGATTTCCCGCCGGACGACTTCTGGCGCGAGGCAATCGGCACCGCCGGGCAACAAGCGTATGCAATGGCCGATTGCACTCGGGCCGACGTGGACGTCCTGATGGCATACGACAACTTCAGCCCCAATGTGCTCTTTACCTTGGAGGGCCTCGGATTCTGCGCTCCCGGCGAGTCCGGAGCATGGATCCAGGACGGCCGCATCGGACTGCGCGGTGAACTGCCGATCAACACTTCCGGCGGACATCTGTCGGAAAGCTACATGCAAGGGTGGGGGCTGAACGTCGAGGCCATCCGCCAGTTGAGGAAAACGTGCGGCGACCGCCAGGTGCACGATGCGACCATCGCTCAGTACCTGTGCGCCGCTCCCGTGGTGACCTCGGTCGTGTACGGAGCACAGGCATGAACCCCCGCTATTCGTTGACCGCCCACCTCGAAGGACTGGCCCGGCACGAGCTGTTGATCAGCGCATGCGCAGCCTGCGAAAACCATCAGTTTCCCCCGAAAGCGGCCTGCACTCGCTGCGGAAACACGGAAAGCCCGCAGTGGACCACGGTGAGCGGTGAGGGCCGGTTGTGGTCCTACGCCGCCTTCCACAGGACTTACCTGACCGACTTCTACCTGCCGAGCCCGTACGTCGTCGCGGTCATCGAACTCGACGAGGGCGCCAGGATCTACGGCAACGTCGTCGGCGCGCCGATGTCCTCTCTCCGGATCGGGCAGCGAGTCCGCGCCGACTTCACCACCATCGACGACGGAGAGTCGCACCTGATCTTCGTCGCAGCCGACAAGGAAGGCACATGACCGACACAGCCCCCTCCCTCGGCCCGCTCCGTGGACTGCGCGTCGTCGAGATTGCCGCACTCGGGTCGGCACCGTTCGCCGCGATGATGCTCGCCGACGCCGGCGCGGAAGTTCTGCGCATCAACCGGCCCGGGCAGCGCACCGACGACCCCGGCATCCTCGGCCGGGGACGGACCGCACTGAGCCTCGATCTGAAGGACCTACACGATCGCGACCGTGCTCTGGAGGCCATCGACCACGCCGACGTACTCATCGAAGGATTCCGGCCGGGCGTGATGGAACGGCTTGGGCTCGGACCCGGCACCTGCCTGAACCGCAACCCGGCCTTGATCTACGCCCGAATGACCGGCTGGGGGCAGGACGGACCACTCGCCGCTACCGCTGGGCACGATATCAACTACCTGGCCCTGACCGGTGCCCTCCGGTCCATCGCCCGCCAGGGCGAAGTCCCTGTTCCGCCACTGAACCTCGTCGGCGATTACGGCGGCGGCGGGATGCTGCTGGTCACCGGAATCCTCGCCGCACTCTACGAGCGGGTATCCAGCGGTACCGGCCAGGTCGTCGACGCCGCAATGATCGACGGAACCAGCCTGCTCATGAGCGGTATCTGGAACCGTAAGGCCACCGGGAACTGGTCGGGCGAACCCGGCACGAACAGCATCGACAGTGGTTCGCACTTCTACAACGTCTACCGGACCGCGGACGACGCCTTCATGGCCGTGGGCAGCATCGAGCCGCAGTTCTACCAGCGACTGCTCCTCGGTCTCGGGCTCGCCGACGCCGACCTACCGGCACAGCACGACCGGGCGCAGTGGCCCGCCATGAAGGACCTGTTTGCGCGAATCTTCCGGATGAAAACGCGCGCAGAATGGACACTGGTTTTCGCCGAACTCGACGCGTGCGTATCCCCCGTTCTCGCGCTCGACGAGGCGGTGACCGATCCGCATATGCAGTTTCGGAACACCCTCGTCCGTGGTGATCGCGTCGAGCCGGCGCCCGCTCCCCGCTACAGCAGAACACCGGGCACCGCCGGTGGCCGCGGCGAGAACACAGAGCCAGCCGAGACCCTGATGACGCGTTGGGCGTCGACCGTCCGCGCGGCACCGGCGACAATCAGAACAGGACAGCACTGATGGCGGCACCGACAATTATCCGCAGAACAGTCCACGACGGCCTGACACTCGGGAAGAACATCGGTTTCACCGAGGGGCCCGTATGGACCACAGACGGCCGATTGTTCGTCACGAGCGTCAGTCGAGGCGCGCTGTACGAGATCTTCCTCGACGGGCGCCCGGCTGTGGCAGTCGCCGAAACCGGTGGTGGACCCAATGGCATGACGCTCGGCTGCGACGGGCGACTGTGGATCACCCAGAATGGTGGCGGCGCGATGCCCACCCGATCACAGGTGCCGGTCTCGCCGTCCATCCAGGTCTGGGATCACCGGGCGGCCGCCGCGCCGAGCACCATCTTCAACGGAAGGGTTCACGCTCCGTCGGATTGTACGTTCGGACCGGACGGCGCCCTCTGGTTCACCGACCCGAACGGCCACGACTTCGGCAGCGCAGCCCTGCCGGGTCGCGTCTGGAGGTACGACCCCGCGGCCGATCACGCCTCAGTCGTTCTCGACGACGTCTTCTTTCCCAACGGCATCGCGTTCGGGCCCGACCCGGAACACCTGTATGTCGCCGAGACCGCTCGTAATCGGGTACGCCGCTATGTGGTCACAGCACACAGCGCGACCGTCGATCATGACTTCCCGCAAATCACCGTCTCGACCCCCGACGGCATCACCATCGACGCTCAGGGCGGTCTGTGGGTAGCAGGCAGCAAATCGGGAAAGGTCACCTACTTCGACTCGACCGGCCAGATGTGTGAGCAGTTGGCGATCGGTGTAGGAACGATGCCCACCAGCGTCTGCTTCGCCGGCGACGCGCTCGACCGTCTGATCGTCACCGTTGCCAAGGGCGGGCGCGTACTCGCCTTCCCTGTCGAAACCTCCGGCTTACCCGCCCCGCCTGCTTCTCCGGCCCCACCCGATTCGTCGCCTGCACACCGCGAGGAACTCCAATGACCGCATCAGCTCCTGCCGCTCGCACCTGGGGGGCCCTGCTGCACGAAATGGCCGACCGCTTCCCCACCCGGGCCGCGATCTCGTTCGAAGGGACGGCCACCACCTTCGCCGAACTCGATCACAGGGTCAGCCAATGGTCGAAGGCGCTGCTGGCCATGGGAATCGGCCGTGGTGACTCGATCGCAATACTGGCCGGAAACCGCCCCGAATGGTTGTACACCGCGATGGCCGGGGCGCGGATAGGCGCAGTTGTCGTGCCCATCAACACCTGGTACAAGACCGATGAGCTCGCGTACGCGCTCGACCACGGTGACGTGAAGGTCCTGCTGTTCTTCGATCGGCTTCGCGATACGGACTACGTTCCCATCGTCGCGGGCACCGTCGCGGCGGTCACCGAGGCACCCGGCCCCGACGGCATACTCCATGACACGAAACTGCCGGCCTTGCACCACGTCGTCGAGCTCGGGCAGCACCGCCTCCCGGCTGCCGTATCGCTCCGTCAGTTCCTCGGCTGCGGAGAACAGATCAGCGACGACGCGCTGGCCGATGCGGAAGCCGCAGTCGAGCCGGACGACCTCGCGTACCTGATCTATACCAGCGGCAGCACGGCGCGACCGAAATGTGTCGCGCTCGAACATCACCACGCCATCGTCAACACCTTCAACATCGGCGAACGGCAGGCGCTCGACGAACACGACCGGTCGTTCCTCGCGACACCGCTGTTCTACGGACTCGGTGTCATCCAGGCCCTCGGCGCGACCTGGACCCACGGCGCCTGTGTGGTTCTCATGGAGGTGTACGAACCGGGCCGAGCCCTCGAACTGCTCGAACGTGAGCGCTGCACCGCGTACTACGGGCTCGGAAACATGACCCGAAGCCTCGTCGACCATCCCGACTGCGCTCGCCGCCAACTCAGCCTTCGCAAGGGTGTCCTCGGCCTGAGCAAGGCGGACCGTCGACTCGCCCGCACCGAACTCGGGCTGACCCTGGGCACCAGCATTTATGGATTGACCGAGTCCTACGGGTTGTGCGCGCTGACCGATGCCCACGACCCCGTCGAGCGGGCCGAGGACACCATCGGGCGTCCCCTCCCCGACTGGGACATCCGCATCGCCGACCCGGATACCGACGAGCCCGTACCGACCGGTGAAATCGGACAGATCCTGATCCGCGGCCACGTCATGCGGGGTTACTACAAAGATCCCGACCGCAATCGCGAGGTCATGACACCCGACGGCTTCTTCCGCACCGGTGACCTCGGATACATGGACGAGCACGGATACCTGCACTTCCACTCCCGGCTCTCGGAGATGATGAAGCCCGGCGGCATCAACGTCAGCCCACTCGAAGTGGAACTTCTGGTGGGGGAGATCGCCGGCGTCCGCGAAGTGCATGCCGTGGGCATTCCCGACATCGCGCGCGGGGAGGCGATCGTTGTCTTCGTCGACGCCGACCGAGACGACGTCACCCTCGACCGGATCCAGGACCACGTCCGCAGCAGAGCCGCCAAGTACAAGGCCCCGCACCACGTGATCTACGGAACCAGTGCCAGTTTCCCGCGGGTCGCGAGCGGCAAGGTACCCAAGGCCCGCCTGCGCGAACTTGCGCTCACCGAACTCGGGCTCGACGCCGCCGGGATGCCCACCCCGGCGGTTGACACTCCGCTCTCCGACCACTGACGCAGATGGACTCTCACGTGAATATCGACATCCCCGAGGAAGAACAACTCCTCGTCCAGACCGTCCGCGACTTCATCGACCGCGATGTGAAGCCAGTCGTACACGAGATGGAACACCAGAACGAGTACCCCGAGGAATTCATCGAACAGATGAAGAAGATCGGCATCTACGGACTGGCCATTCCCGAGCAGTTCGGGGGCGCTCCGGTTTCGATGCCGTGCTACGTCCAGGTCACCGAGGAGCTCTCGCGCGGCTGGATGAGCTTGGCCGGCGCCATGGGCGGTCACACCGTCGTCGCGAAACTGCTCACCACCTTCGGAACCCCCGACCAGAAGGCCACCTACCTTCCTCGGATGGCCACCGGCGAACTGCGCGCGACCATGGCCCTGACCGAACCCGGCGGCGGATCCGACCTCCAGGCGATGCGTACCCATGCACGCCTCGAACGGGACGAATACCTCGTCAACGGTTCGAAGACCTGGATCAGCAATGCGCGCCGCTCCGGCCTCATCGCCCTGCTCTGCAAGACCGACCCCCAGGCCACCCCGACGCACAAGGGCATCTCCATCCTGCTCGTCGAGCACGGCCCCGGACTGACCGTCTCGCGTGACCTCCCCAAGCTCGGATACAAGGGCGTCGAGAGCTGCGAGCTCTCCTTCGACAACTTCCGAGTTCCCTCTTCGGCCGTGCTCGGCGGCGCCGAGGGCCACGGCTTCGCCCAGATGATGAAGGGCCTCGAGACCGGCCGGATCCAGGTCGCCTCCCGCGCCCTCGGGGTCGGCCGCGCCGCGCTCGAAGACGCGCTGCAATACGCACAGGATCGGCAGTCGTTCGGCAAGCCGATCTGGAAGCATCAGGCAATCGGTCACCAACTTGCGGACATGGCAACCAAACTCACTGCCGCGCGTCAGCTGACCATGTTTGCCGCCAGTCGATTCGACGCCGGACTCCGATGTGACATGGAGGCGGGAATGGCGAAATTGTTCGCCTCCGAGACCGCGATGGAGGTCGCGCTGTCCGCGCTGCGCATTCACGGCGGATACGGCTACTCGACCGAGTACGACATCGAGCGGTACTTCCGCGACGCCCCCCTGATGATCGTCGGCGAGGGTACGAATGAAATTCAGAAGAACATCATTGCAGCGCAGCTGGTCCAGAGAGGCGGAATGTAGCCCATGACTTCCACGGGTTCACCACTGAGAAGCGACGTTGTCAGCTTGGAGCCCCAGGGCCTCAAGGGTATCGCCTGCCGGGCGTGCAGCCGGCGTTCGTTCCCGGAGCGGCCGCTGTGCCCCATTTGCGGCGCCGACGCCGTCGACAACGTCCTGCTGGCCGACCGAGGTCGAGTCACCAGCTGGACCATCGTTCACCAGGCTCCGCCCCCGTTACAGACGCCCTACACCTTGGTGACCGTCGATCTCGACGACGGTGTCCGGTTGTTGGGCGCGGCGACAGGCACCGTCGCGATCGACGACGAAGTTGCCGTCGAGTTGTTTACGTTGAAGACCGATTCCTCCGGAGAACCACTGTGGTGGTACCGATTCCGGGGCACCGAGGAGAACCGATGAGCGAGACCTACATCGCCGGCGCCGGCATGGTGCGATTCGGCAAATACCCCGTCGACATCACGTTCGAGAAACTCGCCGTCGGCGCTGCCCGCGAAGCGATGTCCGACGCGGGCGTGACCACCAAGGATATCGAATCCGTCTACGTCGGGCACGTGTTCGGCGGCCCGGTCGCCGGCCAACGCGTCGCGGCGCAGATGGGTCTTGGCGGGCTTCCCGTCTCCAACCACGAAAATTACTGCGCCAGCGGGGCGACCGCGATCCGCGAAGCGTGGATCGCGATCAAGGCCGGGCTGTATGACATCGTCTTGGTCATCGGTGCGGAGAAGATGACCGACCGTGTCTCCGGCGGCGTCATGCCCGACCCGACGGACCTCGATGCCATCAACGGCCTGGTCATGGCCGCCAATCATGGAATGAGTGCGCGGCGGTATATGTCCGACCACGGTGCCACTCGCGAGCAGATCGCCGCGGTGGCCGTGAAGAATCACGCCCACTCGGTGCACAACCCGTTCGCTCAATACCAGCGACCGATCAGTTTGCAGGAAGTTCTCGACGCCCGCACCATCGCCGAGCCACTGGGACTTCTCGATTGCAGTCCCATCAGCGACGGTGCCGCCGCAGTGGTTCTGTGCAGTGCGGCCGGTCTCGCCAGACTAGGGCGTTCATCAGCTCCGCGTATCGCCGGCTGCGCCCTGGTCAGCGGCAAAATCGTCACTGCCGACACCAACCTCAACGACGAGGACGTCTCTCGTCGAGCGGGTGAACAGGCGTGGAACATCACCGGATACGGGCCGGAAGACATCGACCTGGTGGAGATGCACGACTGCTTCACCATCGCCGAGATCGTGCGCCTGGAAGGCCTCGGCGTCGTCCCGGTCGGTGAGGGTGGGCGATGGACAGAGAGCGGTAACACCTCGATCGGGGGCAAACTTCCCGTCAACGCCAGCGGCGGCCTCCTCAGCCGTGGACACCCGGTGGGTGCCACCGGCGTCGCGCAGATCTGCGAGCTCACCTGGCAACTCACCCACCGAGCCGGTAGACGGCAAGTCGACGAAGCGAACGTCGGGCTCGCCTATTGCAAGGGAGGCACCGTCAGCGGCACCGACGGTGGCTCGGTCACAGTCCTGCTGGTGACGCGATGACTGCCTCCACGGTCACTACAATCGACCTCACCGATCCCGCGAACCCCGCCGACGTAGCCGCCTCCCCGGTAGTGGTGCTCGTCTTCCGCGGCGCAGACGGTGATCAGACGCTCGACACCGCAGACCTCGAGCATGCGGTGGCACATCCGCTGCTGTCCGCGTTCTCCGCCGTTCAGCATCACTGGCCGTCGATAACCGAAACACACGGTCGCGGTCGGGTGGTCGTCCTCGCCCCCGCGTCTGCGGCCCTGGGGGATCCGCTCAGACCATTGGATTGCGCGGTTACGGGGGCTCTGATCAGCTTCGTCCGGTCGGTCGCGATCGAGTTGCAGCGGCACGGCGGTGCCGCGAACGCGATCTTCTTCGACACCGACCCCAACGAGCCGGCCGTTACCGAGCTGATCGCTACGGTGACCGCTGAGCATGCCACTGCGGTGACCGGCCAAGAAATTTACGCCGCCAATGGCGCCGACCTCGGGAGGCTGCACCCATGAACCCCGACCACCAGCAATCCACGCCGCGTGCTCGTGTCGCCTTCATCACCGGCGCTGCGGGCGGCATCGGACGGGGTATCGCCGAACACCTGGCCGAACTCGGATACAGCCTAGGGCTGTCGGACATCTCCGAAGTTGCGTTGCAAACCGTAGCGAACGACATCGCCGACGCAACCGGTGTAGCTGTGTCGGCCCGAGCCGCAGACCTCGCCGACCGGCAGTCCATACAAGCCGCCGTCGATGCCACCGTCGCCGATCTCGGTGGACTCGACGTTCTGGTGAACTGCGCGGGAATCCTCAAGGACGCCCGCATCGAGAAAATGGACCCCGCGGTTTTCCGCCAGGTCATCGAGGTCAATCTGATCGGGATGCTGACCACCACCGCCGCAGCTCTGCCGGCGCTGCGCTGCTCAGGAAGTGGCCGGATCATCTCGTTGACTTCGCGTGCCTGGCTGGGCAACTTCGGCTCCACCAACTATGCCGCCTCCAAGGGTGGGATCGCCGGCGTGAGTAGAAGCCTGTCGTTGTCCCTGGCGCCCGACGGCATCACCGTCAACTGCATTGCACCCGGGTTCATCGAAACACCGATGTCGAATTCGATGCCCGCCCACATCCTCGATCGGGTCCGGCACTCCATCCCGGTCGGCCGGGTAGGACGGCCCATCGATGTGGCCCGCGCGGTTGCCTTCCTCGGCGACGCCAACGCCGGTTACGTGACCGGACAGAGCATTCCGGTATGCGGGGGTCGAAGCATCAGCGGCTCGATCAGAAGGGACACCGTCTCCGCGTAACGAGAAGACCCGTCCGGACATTGCGCAGAAGACCGCCCTTTCAGCTGAAGTCAAAACACCACGAAAGGGTCAGCATGCCTTCCAATCCCGTTTACGCGAATCCGAACGATCTTACGAACAAGGTCGTCGCCCCGCTGGTAGCCGATGTCACCGATGACTGTCGCACCGCGCCCGTCCGCGGACCGCGATCCATACGGAATCTTGACGCCCGCGGCCGATGTCCTGACGAATTCTCTACACCCCGGGTCCGGCGTCCCTGCGGCGCAGCGCCCGCGGGCCCCGACGCCGGAACGGCACGAGTCCGGCGGCATCACCGTCTCGTCGCGGCGCCGCCAGGAACGCCACGGCCAGGGCGGCGGACACGGCGGCCGGCACGAGCGCCGGGGGGTGCAGATGCTGCAGCGGGACGAGCAGCGCCGCCGTCGCCGCTGCCGGAAGTGCGATCGCCGACAGGACGGCGGGCGCGGCGGGCAGCGGCTGCGGCCGGGGGCGAGCGGTGTGCAGGCGCCGGTGCAGCACCAGGTCGGCGGTGGCGCACAGCTCGGTCAACTCGGCTCGTGCCCCGTCGATCTCCGCGCTCGCCCGGTGTGCGAGCAGCGAGCGCAACCGCGTCGGCGCGATCCGTCCCGGCGCGTCGTCGGGGGGAGCGCACAGCAGCGCCACCTCGACCAGGCGCGCACGCACGTCGGCCACCTCGTCGAGCGCGGTGAGGAGCTGCGCACGGTCGTATGAGCGGTGGGTGCGCAGGTGCCCGAGCAGCCGGCGCCGATCGGTGTGCAGGTGTGCCCGGGCGCCGACCCAGCAGATCAGGTGGTAGAGCATCTCGCGGGTGCCTTCCCCGAGGTAACCGTGACGGTCTGCGGCGCCGAGATCGACGAGCATCGCCCGGGCGTCGTCGCGGACGCCCAGCCGCGCCCCGGCCCGCACCGGCGCATCGGCCAACGGTTCCGGATGCCAGGTGCGCAACCGTCCGGATGCCCGCGACACCCCGTCGGCGAGGGTGCCGGAGCGGGGAGGTCCGACGAGCCGGCGCACCGCATCGAACCCGTCCCCGGCGACCTCCACAACCAGTCCCTCGACGGTGCGCTCGCCCGCAAGGGAACGAGCGGTGCGAACGACCACCTCGCGGAGCGGGCGGTACACCGCGGGGTCGGGCAGCCGGGTGTCGAGCCGGGGGAACACGTCGACCAGGCCGGCATCGGCGGTCACCCGGAACGGCGCCAGAAATGCGTCGAGCGCACGACGGAATCCGGTGTCGGCACCGTCGAAGAGGGGATCGCTGTGCCAGGTCAGCACGGTGCCGGGCGCCTCGGCGGTCAACTCCTCGCACACCAGCACCAGTCCGCCGCCGGGCACCTCCCACAGGGACGCACACGCGCCGGGCGCGCCGACACGGGTCCGGCCGGGCGCCGACGGTGGAGTGTTCGCCGCCGGACGCCGGACCGGACCGAAGGCGACGGGGCCGTCGCCGGGATCCGTGAGGTGCCGGAACGCCAGCAGGCTCGGTGCCCGCTCGACGTGATCGGCACCGGGCGCGTCGGCTATGCGTGCCGGGAGGAACGGCTCCGTGCCGGCAACGGCGGGAACGGCGGCGGGAGGAAGCCTGCTCGCTGCGACGTCCAGCGGCAGGAACATCACCTTCAGCACCCCGGCCCGAGCCGGGGAGGGCATCGGTTCGGCGTGCGTGGCAACAACATCGGTATACCGGCGCGGCATCTGATTCTTCGCTTTCGGCACGGGGACGAGGTCGGCGCCTCCGGCGCGAAGCGCTCCGCCCCGGCCCGGGGACGCAGCGCCCGGGCCGGGGCGGAGGGATCCGGAGGGTCAGCCCGCGGCGGTGGCGTCCTCGAGTTCCGTCACGCGAGTCAACGCCTCACGCAGTCCCCGGCGGAACCCGCGGGTGTGCTCGGCGCGGGCGAGTGTCTCCAGATCATTTTCCAGGTTCGCTCGAATTCTCCCGAGCGCGTGCTGTGCCGTGTTCATGGGAGGTGCGATTCTCTCGTCGTTTTTCTGATGGTGGCAGGCAGTGCGGAATGGCGAGCCAATTCGTCGAGGACGTACAGTCGCGCGGTCCGAATTCCCCGGTGATATCCCGGAAGGAATTCGTCCCCGGGGTCCACGAGGGCGATCTCGATTCCGAGCTGCGCGTAGAGTCTCTCGAGAACTGTTGTTGTGAAATCCATTTCGTTCGGATCGGTCGTCGTCGATCCGCGGTCAGCTCTTCCGCTTGCGGAGGAACTGGGTGGACTCGAGCGCCTTGGCTCGTTTTTCCGCGCGCCGCTCCTTCAGGGTGCGGGCGGACTGTTTGGAACTCTTGACGGCGGGCTTGGCGGCCATTGTCAATCCTTTCCGAATCGGCAATCGCAAACTGGCCACGACCATACCCAACAAAAAAATAAAGTCCAGTTCGCCGGAACGGCGCCCGGCGTCGGTACCCGCCCGCGGTGGCGGCGTCGCCGGGGACGCAATTTTCGAGGTGGTGGGGGTTCGGGCCGTAGCCCGCGCCACCGCCCGAGAAGTCCCCTCTGGGGTATTTGCCCGAAATCCGTTGGTGGTGTGACTCTTTCGAGGATAATACACTGAGGTCGGGTCGGGATCTTCGAGGGTGAAGGAGAGTCCGATGTCTGCCGGATTCGATCTGGGCGTCGCATTCAGCGCGTTCCTCAAGTGGCTGAGCGTGACGTTCGGTCTCGGTGTCGGGTTGAGCTGAACACGCTCGGTCCCGTGGGGTCGTGTCCGCGCCGGTGATACCTGCCGTGCCGGGTCGGCGGCCCCCGGCGTGTCCCGCAATGCCGTCGGGGGCGGTGTTGCGGGACACGTCGTGCCGTCCTGAACGGTCGACGGTACGGAACGAGGAACTGCGGCGCGGCGATTCTCGTCCCGACGACTCCCGGGAGAGTCGTCTACTCGTCGACCTCCATGTGACGGATGGAGGGGCCGCCCTTGTGGTCGGTCGAGCGGCCGAGCTTGGAATCGAGCAGGCTGCGGAGGCGGTGCACGGCGCCGTCGAAGGCCTCCTTCACCGATCCCGCGTTGTGGGTGACCGCGATCGGTTGCTGGCCGGCGATCCGCGCCTCGAGGAGACAACGCTTGTCCGTGGTGCCGAACTTGTCCGCGTTCTCGTCGCTGAGGTGGATCTCCACCCGGGTGATCCGGTCGGCGAACCGGTTCAGTGCGGACTCCAACTCCTCCTCGAGGCGACGGGCGATGTCGTCGTCGATCTGGATGTGGCTGTCCTTGTTGAGCTGGATCTGCATCGCGAGCTGTCTCCTTCTCGAGCGCGTCGGTACGGCCGGAGGTCGTTCTCCGTGCCTTCGCGCGCTGCGTCGTGTCGATTCCACCCGAACTCGGTACGGGTGAGCAACCAGGCCGGCCGTGTCAGCCCACCTCCTCCGGTTCCCTGCGCGCGAGCGTGCTCGGCCACCAGATCCGCTTTCCGATGTCGATCGTCAGTGCCGGCACGAGCAGCGACCGGACCAGCAGTGCGTCGAGCAGCACGCCGAACGCGACGATGAACGCGATCTGCGCGAGGAACAGCAGCGGGATCACCGCCAGCGCCGAGAACGTCGCGGCCAGGACGATGCCTGCGGAGGTGATCACCCCGCCGGTCACGGTCAGGGCCCGCAGCGTGCCGCGCCGGGTGCCCACCCGGGCGCTCTCCTCCCGCACCCGGGTCATCAGGAAGATGTTGTAGTCGATGCCCAGCGCGACGAGGAAGACGAAGCCGAACAGCGGCACCACCGGGTCGGCGCCGGGGAACCCGAGCAGATGGTCGAAGACCAGCGACGACACGCCGAGGGTCGCCGCGAAGGACACGACGACCGTCAGCATCAGCAGCACCGGCGCGACGAGTGCCCGCAGCAGCAGGATCAGGATCAGCAGCACCACCGCGATGACGACGGGAATGATCACCGTGCGGTCGCGGGTGGCGGTGTTCTTGGTGTCCAGATCGACCGCCGTGGTCCCGCCCACGAGGGCCTCGGCCCCCGGCACTCCGCCGACCGCGTCGCGGATGCGCTCGACGGTGTTCTCGGCGGCCGGCGAGTCGGCGGGATCCGAGAGGGTCGCCTGCAGCGCGACGCGGCCGTCGACGACGGTCGTCGCACCGTCCGGGCCGGTCACCGGCGCCACCTCGGTGACGCCCTCGACGCGGGCGGCGGCGGCGACGTCGCCGGCCGCGGACTCGCGGGTGATGATCACGGTGGGGGAGCCGGTGCCGGCGTCGAAGTGCCTGCCGAGCATCTCCTGGCCGGTCACGTAGTCGGTCTCGAGCAGGAAGATCTCCGACTGGGCGACGCCGTCGGCCTTGAACTGCGGCAGCAGCATCGCGAAGCCGACGAGGACGAGGCTCGACACCACCCAGATCCGCCGCGGATGGGCGCCGACCCGCTGTGCGAGCCCGTTCCAGAACCGGTGCGCCGACGCCAGGTCGTCCCGATCGGCGTCGGGGTCGGCCGTCGGCCGCTTCGGCCAGAACGCGGCCCGGCCGAGGAGCACCAGTGCGGACGGCAGGAACGTCATGGAGGCGACGAACGAGGCGACGATGCCGATCGCGGCGACGGGGCCGAGGCCGCGGTTGGAGTTCAGGTCGGACAGCAACAGGCACAGCACGCCGGCGATGACGGTGCCCGCCGACGCGGCGATCGGTTCCAGCGTGGCCCGCCACGCGGTGCGCATCGCGGCGAACCGGTCCTGTTCGAGGCGCAGTTCCTCGCGGTAGCGGGACACCAGCAGCAGCGCATAGTCGGTCGCGGCGCCGAAGACGAGGATGAACAGGATGCCCTGGCTCTGTCCGTTGAGGGCGATGACGTCGGCGTCGGCCAGCAGGTACACGAGCAGGCTCGCCAGCGCGAGGGCGAACACCGCCGAGAGGATTACCACGAACGGCAGCAGGGGACTGCGGTAGACGACGACGAGGATCAGCAGCACCACCCCACCGGCGACCAGCAGCAGCAGGCCGTCGATGCCCTCGAACGCCGTCGTCAGATCGGCGATCTGCCCGGCGGGACCGGTGACGTAGATCGTCAGCCCCTCGGGCGGATCGGCAAGCTCGGCGCGCAGTTCGTCGACGGCGTCCCCGACCTCTCCGGTGCTGTCGATCGGCACGATCATCCGCGCGGCCTGACCGTCCTGCGACGGGACCGGCGGCGGGCCGGCCGACGCCCCCGCGAGGTAGGCAAGGTCGTCGGGGGTGATGCCGGAGGGGCGTTCGGCGACGACGATCGCGGGCACGTACCGGGTGTCGGTGAAGTCCGCATAGAGCTCGCCCGCCCGGGTGGATTCCGCGGAGGCCGGGAGGAACGAACTGTTGTCGTTCTGCTGGACCTCGCTGAGCTTGCCGGCGAAGGGACCGCCGGCGCCGGCGATCGCGAGCCACGCGATGAGCAGCAGCGCCGGCAGCAGCCAGCGGATGCGACGAGGTGAACGCGCCGGCGCGGTGACGGTGTTCAATCTTCCTCCAGGAGAATGCGAGTACGCCGAGCCCAGATTACTCAGCTAGCTGAACAATAGTGAAAAGGTATCTCATGACCGACGATCTCGAGAGCTGGCCGACCGGCCGGCTGCTGTCCACGGCCGCCCGGCTGGTGGAGCAGGCCTGGGAATCGACTCTGCGCGCCCACGGTCTCACCCACGCCGGGCTGGTGGCCCTGCACACGATCGCCGACGGTCCGCGCTCCCAGCGGGAGATCGCCCGGGCCTGCCGCGTGACCGACCAGACGATGAGCCGGACCGTCGAGCACCTCGAGCGGTCCGGATTCGCCACGCGCACCGTCGATCCCGCCGACGAGCGGCGCATGCGCGTCCGGATCACCGAATCGGGGTACGAGCTGTACCGGGCGATGATCGAACTCGAGCGCACCGATGCGCAGCCGACCGCGGTGGTGTCCGACCCCGCCACCTTGCGCTCCCTTCTGATCGAACTGGTCCGATCGGCACAGCGCTGAGCCGCCGCGAGGTGCGGGCGATTCCGTCCCCCGGGTCAGCCCAGCGGCAGTTGGGCGAAGATCTGCGTCGGCTGCGCCGACCCGCCCGGCGGTTCGATGCTGAATGCCAGGGCGGTCGAATGCCCGACACCCTCGAGGACGGCCGTGGTGGACGGCGCCACCGCCTCGGCGTCCATGATGCCCGCGGACTCCGGGCCCTCGGGGGTGATCAGCCACATCTGGTAGACGCTGCCCTCGGCGGGCGGCGCCACGTTGTTCATCACCAGCACCCCGGCGTCGGCTTCCTTCGAGTACACCACCGTGGCGACTCCGCCGCCCTCGATCTCACCCGACGTGGTGCGCACGTCCTCCGCCGCGAACACCTGCGCCGAGGTGGGTGCGGTGCCCTCCTGCAACTGGGCGACGACGGCGAATCCACCCACGGCGACCAGCAGTGCGGCCGCCGCGGCGAGCAGGAAGTTGCGGCGCCGGCCGCGCCGCTCGTCCAGCGAGATCGGTGCGACGGGCGGCGCCTGCGGGCCGGATTCGGCGGCGATCGCGTCCAGCAGACGCTCGCGCAGTCCGGCCGGCGGCTCGGTGGCCGTCGACGCCGACACCACGGCCATGGTCTCCCGGACGGCCGCCGTCTCCCGGGCGAACGCCGCCGCCACCTCGGGAGCGGCTTCGGCCACCCGGGACTCGATGTCGCGGCGTTCGGCATCGGACACCGCGTCGAGCGCGTACACGACCGCGAGGTCGATCAGTTCGCGGTCCACATCGCCGAAACCGGGCCGGGCCTCACTCGTCATCGCCCTGCACCCCCAGACACTTGCGTAGACGGAGCAGTCCGTCTCGGATTCTCGATTTCACGGTCGGTAGCGTGACCGAAAGTTGTTCGGACACCTCGCGGTACGTCAGCCCACCGAAGTAGGCGAGTTCGACGGACCGACGCTGCAGATCGGTCAGCGTGCCCAGACAGTGGGCGACCTGCTGCCGGTCCTCGCGCCGGGCCGCCTCCTCGCTGACGACGTCGAACGCCGCGTCGACGTTGCTCGCGCCGTAGCGTGCCTCGCGGTCGGCCCCGGACTGCTCGGACCGCACCCGGTCGACGGCCCGGCGGTGCGCCAGGGTGATCAGCCAGGACAGGGCCGAACCCTGGGCGGCGTCGAAACCGGAGGCGGAACGCCAGACCTGCAGGTAGACCTCCTGCGCCGTCTCCTCGCTGTAGCCGGGATCGCGCAGGACGCGCAGGATCATGCCGTACACGCGGGCGCGGGTCAGGTCGTAGAACTCGGCGAATGCAGCCGCGTCCTGCACCGCCACGCGCGCGAGCAGCGCATCGAGTGTGTCGGTACGTCCGCCGACGCCGGTCATCGGCCCTGTCCGCTCATCGAGCGAAAGCCTAGTCGGGCGATTCGGGCGGCTCAAGCCGTCCTCGGCCGGTCCGTTCGGGCGGCCGGGGCCGGCGGGCGAGGCAAGAGTCGAATCGAGCAAGGCGATCACCTCCGGAACGAATTCTCGAGCGCGACGCCGCCGGCCCGTTCCGGCCGGCCGGCGCCACCGCTGCCGAGCACTGCGACGTCGCGCGGGGTGTCAGGCATGGTCTCCTCCTGCCCGCCGGCCGGCCGGGGCCAGGGATTCACGGAGGAACTCGGCGGTGACGGCATGCCACCAGCCCGGCTTGGTGAGCAGGAAGTGGCCGGCCCCCGCGAGCGGCCGGAACTGGGCGTCGACGCCGCGTCCGCGGGCCTGGGCCGCCTGAACCGCGCTCAGGCGCGGATCGCACCTCGTGTCGGCGGTACCGTGCACCACCAGCAGCCGTCGCTCGGGGGGGACGAGAGCGCCGTCGTTGTCGGGCCACCACGGTGCCAGCGCGACGACGGCCCCGACGCCGGGCTGTGCCGCGAGGTGGGCCGCCACCCTTCCGCCCATGGAGTGGCCCACGAGCCCGATCCGGACGTCGCCGCGCCGCCGGTGCACTTCGTCGAGGGCGCGCAGGGCGTCGTGGACGGGACTCATCCGGTCCCCGTTCCATCCGCGGTGGGTGTAGCGCACCTGCCCGACGGTGATGTCGTACATGCTCAGCCGGGAGCGCAGGGATTCGGTCAGCAAGGTCATCCGCAGCGCGGACAGGTGCCACGGCCGGGCGGCGGCCGTGCTGGCCGGCTTGCCACCCGGAAGAACCAGCACGTGTGCGCGGGGCCGGTTCGATGCAATCTCCATGCCGGGTGTTCGGAGCGCGGCCGGAATCGGATGGGTCGAAAAAATCTTGCAGATCCACCCATCCGCCCTTCCGTCCGCGCCGAATGGCAGATGACACACCTGACCGACGTGGTCGCAAGGACCACGACACCGAAGGGAATTGGGGCCATGGTTATCAACACGCGAAAGAGCTTGGCGGCAGTCGGAATCGGCGCAATGGCGATGATGGGTGTCGCGGCGTGCTCGTCCGACGACTCGGGTTCGTCGTCGGCTACGTCGGCTACGTCGGCGATGGAGAGCGCCACGTCGGCGATGTCGCCCACCACCGAGGCCATGGCGTCGGCCCCGGTGGGTCCGGGTTGCGCCGCGTACGCCGAGCAGGTTCCCAGCGGGCCGGGTTCGCTGGAGGCCATCGCGCAGCAACCCGTCGGGACTGCCGTCGCCGACATTCCGATTCTGACCCAGTTGAACGCGGCGATCAGCGGGCAGCTCAACCCGCAGGTGAATCTCGTCGACACGCTCAACAGCGGCGAGTTCACCGTGTTCGCGCCGGTCGACGACGCCTTCGCCAAGGTCGATCCGGCAACCATCGAGAGCCTGAAGACCGATACGGCCACCCTCACCACCATTCTCACCTACCATGTCGTGCCCGGCCAGATCGCGCCGTCGGACATCGAAGGTACCCAGACCACCGTTCAGGGCGGTACCGTCGAGGTGACCGGTGAAGGCGACGAATGGAAGGTGAACGACGCCAACGTTATCTGTGGCGGCGTGAAGACGGCCAACGCGACCGTCTACCTCATCGACACCGTCCTGCTGCCGCCGGCGCCGCAGCAGTGACCCGGACCCGGTAACTCCCGAGGAGCGACGTGAGACGAACGATCCGAGGCCTCGCGGCGGCCGTCCTGGCCGCCGCGGGCGCCGCCCTCATGGCGGCACCGGCGCAGGCAGCCCCGCTCACCCCGGTGGCGGAGCTGGACGTGAACCGGTACATGGGCACCTGGTATCAGCTGGCCGCCAATCCCGCGCCGTTCAATCTCGACTGCGTGCGCGACACCACGGCGAACTACACCCTGCTCGACGAGCGCAACGTGCGGGTGGAGAACTCGTGCACCACGGTCACCGGTGAGCGACGGGGGATCGTCGGCAACGCGCGGGTCAACGACACCGCGTCGCTGCACGTGAGCTTCCCCGGTGTGCCGTCCCAGGATTCGCTGGACGGTCCGAGCAACTACATCGTGAGCTACCTCGCGGACGACTACTCGTGGGCGTTCGTGGGGGACCCGACCCGGATCTCCGGGTTCGTACTGTCGCGTTCGCCCGTCGTGGACGACGCTGCGTGGCAGCAGATCCGGACCGTGGTCGAGCAGCAGGGCTACAACAGCTGCCTCATGCTCACCTCGCCCACCACGGAGGGCCTGCAGGAGATCAAACCGCTCTGCACCGTGTGAACCGCCTTCTGCGCGTACCGGACTCGTACCGGTGCCGCTCCGCCCGGCCGAATGTCACAGTGCATCAGCTCGATCGATCGCATGTGACATTCGGCCCCCGGCGGGGGTGGCCCGGGTGCTCGGCTGCGTTTCCCGCGGGCGCGCGCCGGCTCTGTTAGGTTCGATTCGCGACGTGGGTGAGCCCTCCGAGCGCCGGATCCGGCTCGCCGCGATACGAGGAGCTGGTGAAGATGATTCGCGACGCATGGCGAGGCTTGCGCAAGCCCGTGTTCGTCCCCGCCTCGCTGGTGATCCTGGGGCTGATCGCCTTTGCGGTCGTCTACGCAGGGTCGGCCGAGGGGGCGTTCGATTCGCTCAACCGCGCCGTCACCGACGGCGTCGGCTGGTGGTACATCCTGATCGCCACCGGATTCGTGATCTTCGCGCTGTACTGCGGGATCAGCCGCATCGGCAACATCAAGCTCGGCCGCGACGACGAGCAACCCGAGTTCGGAACCTTCTCGTGGTTCGCGATGCTCTTCAGCGCCGGCATGGGTATCGGACTGGTGTTCTACGGTGTCGCGGAACCCCTGTCGCACTACGTGGATCCCCCGCAGGCGGGACGCATCCCCGGCTCCACGGACGCCGCCGCGAACCAGGCGATGGAGCTGACCCTGTTCCACTGGGGCCTGCACGCGTGGGCGATCTACGTCGTCGTCGGCCTCGGCCTGGCGTACATGACGTACCGCAAGGGCCGTCCGCTGTCCGTGCGCTGGCTCCTCGAACCGCTGCTCGGGCGCGCCCGCGTGGAGGGTCCGATCGGGCACGCGATCGACGCGATCGCCATCGTGGGAACACTTTTCGGTGTCGCGACGTCGCTGGGCTTCGGCGTCCAGCAGATCTCCGCGGGTCTCGACTACCTGGGCTGGGTGGAGACCGGAAACTGGCTCACCGTCGCGCTGATCGTCGGGGTGACGGGGCTGGCAACCTTCTCGGTGGTGTCCGGCGTCTCGCGCGGCCTCAAGTGGCTGTCCAACATCAACATGGCACTCGCGGCGGGACTCGCGGTGTTCGTCCTGCTGCTCGGGCCGACGCTGTTCCTGTTGCAGTCGTGGGTGCAGAACCTCGGCGGCTACGTGCAGGCCCTGCCCGAACTGATGCTGCGCACCGCGCCGTTCGCGGAGGACGGCTGGTCGGGGGCGTGGACCGTCTTCTACTGGGGCTGGTGGATGAGCTGGGCGCCGTTCGTCGGCATGTTCATCGCCCGCATCTCCCGCGGTCGCACGATCCGCGAGTTCGTCTTCGGCGTCCTGCTCGCCCCCACCCTCGTCGCGTCGCTGTGGTTCACCATCTTCGGCAACGCCGGTATCCTGCGGCAGCGCAACGACGGCGACATGCTCGCCGCCGACGGCACGGTGGACACCAACACGTCGCTGTTCGTGCTGCTCGACGGTCTGCCGCTGTCCGTCCTGACCAGTCTGCTCGCGATCGTCGTCGTCGTGTTCTTCTTCGTCACGTCGTCGGACTCCGGGTCGCTGGTGATCGACATCCTCTCCACCGGCGGTAATCTCGAGACACCGAAGATCACCCGTGTCTACTGGTCGGTGCTCGAGGGTGTGGCCGCCGCGGTGCTGCTGATCGTCGGCGGCAGCGGGTCGCTGACCGCCCTGCAGACGGCGTCGATCGTGACGGCGGTCCCGTTCTCGATCGTCACGGTGCTGGCGTGCGTGTCGATGCTGAAGGCGTTCCGGTACGAGGTCGCCACCGCCCCCCGGTACCTGCAGGTGGCCGTGCGGGAACCGGCCGCAGTCCCGGGTGGGCACAAGGCCGGCCACCGGCCGGGAATCTCCGCCACGTTCGCCGGCCTGGATCCGAGCCGGAACGGAGTCGTGGAGCCCGGTGCGCCCGCCCGCCTCGTCGTCGCCGTGCACGAGGTGCCCGCGAATTCCGTCAGTGTCGACGCGCAGACCGGGCAGGTCGCAATCGCAGACGACGCCCACCCGGAGGATCCGCTGGGCGGCGAGGTGTTCGACACGCCGCACTTCGCCGAGTCCGCCGAGGGTGTGGCCCAGCGAGAGGCCGAACACGGGCGCCAGCCCGCGCCGAACTGACGGCCGCGGCGGCTACTGCCGTCCTTCCGCGGGCCGAATGTCACACCGCATCACTTCACGTGACCATATGTGACATTCGGCCCCGACGTGCGGTGCGCGGTGCCGGCGATGTTCTCGAGCATGCCCTTGAAGATGATGCCGTGGAACGGCACGAGCGCATACCAGTAGATCCGTCCTGCAAGCCCTTTCGGAAAGAAGATCGCCCGCTGGTGCAGCCGGGCCCGGCCGGGATCGAGCGGCTCGATGCGCCACTCGAGCCACGCCCCGCCCGGCGCCCGCATCTCGGCCCGCAGCCGCAGCAGGGTGGGACGTTCGAGGCGCTCGACGCGCCAGAAGTCGAGCGCGTCCCCGGTGTGCAGGGTGCGCGGGTTCCGGCGGCCCCGGGACAGACCGACGCCGCCGACGAACCGGTCGAGCCACCCGCGGATCGTCCAGGCGAGCGGGAAGGAGTACCAGCCGTTCTCGCCGCCGATGCTCTCGACCACCTCCCACACCGTGCCGGCGTCGGTGTCGCAGTCGATAACGCGCTCGTCGACGAAGACCGCCTCCCCCGCCCAGTGCGGGTCGGACGGCAGCGGTTCGGCGGGGGCGCCGACGGGCGACGCGCTCGCCCAGGTGGTTTCGACGTCGCCGCGCTGGAGCTTGTGCAGGGCCAGACGGACGGCCTCGCGGTAGCCGGTCAGTCCGCCGGGCGGCGGCGGGATCACCTCGTCGATATCGTGTTCGGCGACCACCGCGTCGTTGCTCAGCGACTCGATCAGCGCCCGGCCCAGCGACGGCGGGATCGGGGTGACCAGCCCGATCCACAGGCCCGCGAGCTTCGGGGTGAGGACGGGAAGCACCAGGATGCGGCGCCGGCGCAGGCCCGCGACCTCGGCGTACACCTGCATCATCTCGCCGTAGCGCAGCACGTCCGGGCCGCCGATGTCGTAGGTGCGGCTGCGGGGGAGGGGAGCGGTGGCCGCGCCCACCAGGTAGTGCAGCACGTCGCGCACCGCGATGGGCTGGATCTTGTTGTTCACCCACTTCGGGGTGGTCATCAGGGGCAGACGGTTGCTCAGGTGCCGGATCATCTCGAACGACGCTGAGCCCGAACCGATCACCACCCCGGCCTGCAGCACCAGGGTGGGCACGCCGGACTCCACGAGGATCCGGCCCACCTGCTCCCGGGAACGCAGATGCGTGGAGAGATCGGCCGTGTCCGGGTGCAGCCCACCGAGATACACGATGCGCTGCACCCCGGCCGCCCGGGCGGCGGCGGCGACGTTCTCGGCCTCGGCGCGTTCGGTGTCGATGAATTCGCCGCGCCCGCCCATCGAATGCACCAGGTAGTACAGGACGTCGATGTCCCGGCAGGCGACGGCCAGGGACTCCGGGTCGGTCAGGTCGCCGCGCACGATCTCGACGTCGCCGGCCCACGGCACGTCCCGCAACTTGTCGGGGGTCCGGGCCAGTACCCGCACCCGGTGCCCCGCGTCGATCAGCAGCGGGGCGAGCCGGCCCCCGATGTAGCCGGTCGCCCCGGTGACGAGGATGCGCAGCGGAGGGGAGCTCATCCGTTCTCCACTCATCCGTTCTCCACGATGTGGCCGAGTTGGTGCCGCAGGCAGGCCTCGAGCTTCGGCCGGCGGAAGCGGTGCCCGTGGTCGACCAGGCACCGCGGGACGACGCACTGATCGGCCGTGGCGACCTCACGCGCGCCTTCCTCGCCGAGCAGCAGCCGCGGTCCGAACCCGGGCACCGGCAGCAGCGCCGGCCGGTGCAGCACCCGCGCCAGGGTGCGGGTGTATTCGTCGTTGCGAACCGGCTCCGGTGCAACGGCATTGATGGGGCCCGCGATGCGGGGGTCGGCGAGGGCCCGGTGGTAGACGTCGAGCAGGTCGTCGAGGTCGATCCACGACAGCCACTGCCGGCCGGTGCCGAGCCGGCCGCCGAGCCCGGCCTCGAACAGGGGGCGTTGCAACTGCAGCGGCCCGCCGCGCGGTGTCTGCACGATCCCGGTCCGCACCAGTACCACGCGCAGCCCGCCCGCGGCGGCGGGCGCGGTGGCGGCCTCCCAGTCGGCGACGACGTCGGCGAGGAACCCGGTGCCGCGCTGCGCATCCTCGGTGAGCGGCTCGTCGCCGCGGTCGTAGCCGTAGAACCCGATCGCCGACGCGGACACGAACGTCGCGGGTCCGTTCGGAGTGCGTGCCGCGAGATCGGCCAGCAGCCGGGTGGGTTCGATCCTGCTGTCCCGGATCGCGGTCTTGTGAGCGTCGCTGAAGCGCCCGGAGATCGAGGCGCCGGCGAGGTGGACGACGGCGTCGATCCCCTCGAGCAGGTCGGGTGCGGGGTCGTTCGGATCCCAGCGACGTTCGTCGTCGCCGCGCGGTTCGCCGCGTACGAGGCTGACGACGTGATAGCCGCCGGTGCTCAGGTATGCGGTCAGTGCGGTGCCGACCAGGCCCGACGTCCCGGTGACGGCGACCGTGGCGGGCCGCACCCCCTGCTCGTGTGACCATTGGTGGGCGGCGAGGTCGTCGGCGAGCTGACGGTGCCGGTAGAGGAAGGTCTGCTTCAGCAGCTGCTCCGGGACGGGCGTGTCGACCCGGTCGGTGACGCGGGTGCGACGGTCGCCGAGGGCCTCGAAGGTGTGCTCGTGCCGCCACGACACGGCGATCCCCGCGGGCAGCGACGTGAGCCCGTCGCGGCCGACGCTGTCGACGAACCGTGCGGGCGGGTCGTAGGCGTCGGGCTGGTGATCGGCGATCCAGCGCAATCCGCCCGGCAGGCCGAGGACGGCCCGGCCCGACTCGAGGGAGTCGGATTCGGTGATCACCCGCAGCGGCTGCCACGGGGGGAGCAGGCGCCTGACCGCACCCGGTCGGCTGTGCCAATCGAAGACGTCGCGGCGTGGCGCGTCGACGACGCTCGAGTACGTGATGCCCATCGTGCCTTCCTCGGCCTGGTCCGGGTGTGCGGGAGCGGCGCCGGGAGAACTCCCGGCGCCGCTGTGGAATCAGCTGGGAATCATGTTGATGAGAATGGTGTATGCGTTCACCAGAGGAGTGTGGATCGCCATGAACGCCGTTTCGACGAGTTCTCGCATTGTCGTGTTCCTCTCGGTTGTCCGTCCGGGACGGGGGTGGTCCGTCCCATCGGCATTCGGAGCGGTGCGCGGCCCGGATGGGTCAGCCTTTTCCGCCGATCCGCCCGTACCGGTCGAGTGCCACCTGCCGTTCGTGGGCGTGGTCGACGATCGGCGCCGGGTACCCGTCCGGCGGACCGTCCGGGAGCCGGTGCACGCGTTTGCCGTTCACGCCCCGCAGCTCGGGTACCCAACGGCGCACATATTCACCCGTCGGATCGAACTTCTCCCCCTGCGTGATCGGGTTGAACACCCGGAAGTAGGGCGCGGCGTCGGTGCCGCTGCCGGCGGTCCACTGCCACCCGTGCTGGTTCGAGGCCAGGTCGCCGTCGACGAGCCGGTCCATGAAATGCCGGGCGCCCCACCACCAGGGCAGGTGCAGATCCTTGGCGAGGAACGACGCGACGATCATGCGGAGCCGGTTGTGCATCCAGCCCTCGGCGAGCAGCTGCCGCATGCCCGCGTCCACGATGGGGAAGCCGGTACGGCCCTCCTTCCATGCGGCGAAGGCACGTTCGGCGTCGGGGCCGCTGTCGTAGGTGATGTCGTCGAAGCGGCGGTTGTAGTTGCGGCGAGCCGTGTCGGGCCGGTGGTACAGCACGTCCGCATAGAAGTCGCGCCAGGCCAGTTCGCTGCGCAGCCGGTTCGCCGCGCCGCCGTGGTCGGATCGCACGTCGTGCAGCAGGGTGCGCGGGTGGATGCACCCGAACTTCAGGTAGGGGGAGAGCCGGCTGGTGCGGTCGAGGTCCGGTCGGTCCCGCTCGGTGTCGTAGTGCGGCAGGTCGTCGTCGCGGAACTCGTGCCAGCGGTGCAGCGCGGCGGCTTCCCCGGCGGCTGGCAGCGTGACCCCGTCGAGGTCGTCGTCGCCGGGGATCGGCACCCGCGCGTCGAGATTGCCGGGGTCGATCCAGTCGACGGTGCCGGCGTCGGTGGCGGCCGGGGCTCGCCAGCCGTGTTCGTGCCACGCCCGCTGGAAGGGGGTGAACACCTTGTAGGGGGTGTCGTCGGGCTTACGGACGCGGCCGGGCGCGACGGCGTAGGGCGAGCCGGTGCGCACCAGCGGGACATCGCCGAGCGCCCGCTCGACGGCCTCGTCGCGGCGGGTGCCGTAGGGGCCGTGGTCGGAACTGATGTGCACCGCGTCGGCGTCGAGTTCCCGGGCCAGCGCCGGGACGACGGTGACGGGGTCGCCGTGGGTGACGAGCAGCCGTCCGCCCAGGTCCTCGTCGAGGGCGCGCAGGCACCGCATCAGGAAGGTGCGGCGCGGGAATCCGGACGGGCGCAGCAGCGACTCGTCGAGCACGAACAGCGCGAGTGCCCGGTCGGAGGTGTCGGCGACGGACAACAGGGTGGGCAGGTCCCGCAGCCGCAGATCACGGCGGAACCAGACGATACCGGGTCGGCTCACTCGTCCAGTGTGCGTGAGAACGGGGCCCGGCGTGGGCCGGGCGGGCGGGTCGAGGTCGGGCGGGTCGAAAGCACTGCGGGTGAGAGACTGGCCTCATGTCCGACGTGTTCGAAGTGCCCATCCGCGACGAGTCCATCCGGCTCGGTCAATTCCTCAAGCTGGCGAGCCTGATCGAATCCGGCGCCGAGGCGAAGGAAGTGATCGCCGAGGGACTCGTCAGCGTCAACGGGGAGGTGGAGGTGCGGCGCGGGCGGCAGCTGCACGTCGGGGACGTCGTGGAGATCGGGGCCGCCGCCGCACGCGTGACGGCCGGGGCGTGAGCCTCGAGGTGACGGCCTGCAGCGCCGGTGCGACCACAGCTGCAGTCTCCGAAATCCTCGATCCCCTGCGACGTTCAGGGGAGACGCCGCACCTGTTTGCCGAGGGCGAACAGACGGCGGGCGAGCCTCATGACGGGAATACCCAGCGGAATCAGGATGATCGTTACGCACAGCAGCCCACCGACGAGCCATACCACCGCCGCAAGGATCCCCACCACCGCCCCGAGCACGGCCGTGAGGATCCCCAGCACCGCATTGAGCAGGCCCTTTAGCGCTCGCATGATGACCTCCTGGTTACCAGTTTGCGCGCATACGGGCCGGGGCGCACTCGTTTTCGGTCGACCTCCCCACACCGGCTCGGCCCGCAGGTGATGCCCGGGTGCGGGAGGCGAAGGCTGTCTCGGAGGTGCTGTCAGTCGGTTTCGTCCGGGTCCTTGTCCTCGCGCCGATCCAGGATGCCGGCGGTGACGCCGTAGGGCAGGAAGCGCACCGACCGGAGCGGGTCGGTGTTGTTCTTGTGGGCGCGCAGCGCCTCGAGTTCGGTGGGGAAAACCTGCTCGACGCGGGCGGTTCCGTCGCCGTCGAGCGTGTAGATCACCCACACGCCGTCGCCGGTCTCGCCGGCGGTGGGCGGTGCCGGGCGGGTGTGCGGCGCGCCGCCGAGGTCGGGGAAGATGCTCGACCACGGAATCCCGGCGTCCGGTTGCTCGACGAACCGGCCGATCTTGGCGGCCAGGTCCCGCAACCCTTCCCCGGCGTCGCGGAAGACGCGGTCGAGGTCTTCCGGGTCGAATCCGAACGGGTTGTTGTCGCCCATGAGGGCCTCCTGACGTCGCGGGCCGCACGTGCGGCCGTGATCCCTCCAGTGTGGGCACTGCCGCCGAACCTCGCCACCATCGGCTGAGAGGACGGCGGCCCGCGACGTCAGGAGGCGTGTTCGTGCGGCCGGACCGGTTCCGCCTTGCGGCACGCAGGAGGTCCGCGCCGTTCGCAGCGCCACGAGCGTGCCGGTTCCCTATCGGTCCTCGGCGCGGACGACGATCCCGTCGTGGTCGCTGTAGAGCATCTCGCCCGGGTTGAACGTGACGCCGCCGAACTCCACCGGCACGTTCTTCTCGCCGGACCCGGTCTGGGTGCTCTTGCGCGGGTTGGTGCCGAGCGCCTTGATGCCGATCTCGAGGGTGCGCAGGATGGCCGAGTCGCGGACGGCGCCGTTGACGACGACACCGGCCCAGCCGTTGTCGACGCCGCGGCCGGCGATGATGTCGCCGACGAGGGCGGTGTGCACGCTGGCATCGCCGTCGACGACGAGGACGCCGCCGTTGCCGGGCTCGCCCAGGGTCTGCTTGACGAGCAGGTTGTCCTGGAAGCAGCGGATGGTGGTGATCCGGCCGGCGAAGACCTCGCGGCCGCCGAACTGGACGAACTGCGTGTCGCAGCTGCGGATGTCGGGGCCGATCTCGTCGGCGAGGTCGGCGGTGGCCGGAACGTCGTTGGTGGAGGGTTCGCTCATACCGCCGAGAGTAGTGGGGTGACGGCGTCCGCTCGGCGTGGGACAGATAGAGACAGATCATCTGCCTCTTTAGATTTCAAACCGGTAGATTCTTGTATCCTAAGTGCCATCGGGGCTGGGATGGACGACGCACACAGGACGGTGAAATGCCACTCGACGGAAGCTCGACGGTCGTTCGCGTGCCCAAGGCAGGTGAACTGATCGCCGCGAGCCTGCGCCGCCAGATCATCACCGGGGAACTGCACGCCGGCGAGCCGTTGCCGAACGAGGCCGCACTGATGGAACGCTTCGGCGTTTCCCGGCCCACGTTGCGGGAGGCGTTCCGCATCCTCGAGTCGGAAGGCATCATCACCGTCCTGCGCGGCGCCCACGGCGGCGCCCGCGTGCAGGCGCCGGACGGCTCGACCGCCGCCCGCTACACCGGGCTGCTGCTGCAGTACCGGGGTGTCCCGCTGGCCGACGTCTACCGCGCCCGCACCGAACTCGAGGTGGACGCCGTCGGCCTGCTCGCCGCCGCCCCCGCCGGGCGCATCGACACGCTCGCCGAACTGGTCGAGCGGGGCGAGGAACTCCTCGACGACCCCGCCGCCTTCGCCAAGTACGACACCGAGGTGCACCGGGCGGTGATGGAACTCGCCGGGAACCAGACGATGGCGGCGCTCGCGGGGATGCTGCTCGACATCATGGACGCACACAATGCGCTGTACCTGTCCACGCGCGCCGATTCGGCGGAACGTCCCGGGGCGTCCGCGGCGTTGCGTGCCAACCGCAAGCTCGTCACGTTGCTGCGAGGAGACGATGCCGAGGCGGCGCAAGCGTTCTGGCGCAGGCACCTCGACAGCGTCGAGCGGTACATGACGGGTGACTCGGCGACCACGCTCGTCGAGGTGCTGTCCTAGGACCCCGTGCTCCCAGGGCACCGAGCTCCCAGGGCACCGTGCTCCCAGGGCACCGTGCTCCCAGGGCACCGCGTCGAGGGGGAGGTTGCCGCGCCGACATGCGAGTGGGGCGCTACGTAGCGGCCCCCTCGGCGCAGGAAACTCCCGCTCGGCTCAGCGCCCGAATCGTCGCTCGTACTCGTTGCGTTCGCGGTCGGCCCGCACCCGCGCCTTCTCGCCGAGCAGGTTGGGGTCGAGGCCGTGCTGCTCCAGGCGGTGCCGCCGCCAGATCTGCATCAGGGCGATCGCGAAGTACACCAGCGGGATGAAGAGCAGCGCCATCATCGCCAGCGGAATCCACACCGGCCCGGGGATGAGCAGGAACAGCGCCAGGAACGGCACGATCGGCAGGGTGAACCGCACGAGGTAACGCATCGTCGCGCCGGGCCCGACGAGGTCGTTGCGGACCCAGTCCTGGAGCGAGTCGGGGAGTGTGCGGCCGAACAGGTATCCGACGTACTGGGTAAAACTCGGTCGCGCACTACTCGTCATGTATCCGAGGATAGGCCGCCTATCCGTACAGCCCGGTGAGCCGGTCGGAGAAGTTGTCGATGACGATCTTGCGGCGCAGTTTCATGCTCGGCGTGAGGTCCCCGGCCTCGACCGACAGCTCGCGGTCGATGATGGTGAACTTCTTGACCTCCTCCCACCGGTTGAGCTGCTCGTTGAGCTGGTCGATGTACCCGGCGATCAGCTCACGGGTCTTCTCGTCCCGGGCGATCTCCGCGAACGACCTGTCGCCCATGCCGTTCTTCTGGGCCCACTCGTGGATCGCCTCCGGATCGAGGCCCACCAGCGCCACGCAGTACGGCCGGCCCTCGCCGTGGACGATGATCTCGCTCGCGTACGGGCACAGGCCCTTGAAGGTCGCGGCGATGGCGGAGGGCGCGACGTACTTGCCCTGCGAGGTCTTGAACATGTCCTTCTTGCGGTCGGTGATCCGCAGGAACCCGTCGGAGTCCACCTCGCCGATGTCGCCGGTGTGGAACCAGCCGTCGTCCTCGAACGCCTCGGCGTCCGCGTCGGGACGATCGTGGTAACCGCTCATCACACCGGGACCCTTGATGAGGATCTCCCCGTCCTCGGCGATCTTGACCTCGGTCTCCGGGAAGGGCCAGCCGACCGTGCCGAAGCGGTAGGCGAGCGGCCGGTTGAGGAACGTCGCGGCGGAGGTCTCCGACAGCCCGTACCCCTCGAGGACGATGATGCCGACGGCATCGAACCACTGTGCGACGTCGCGGTCCAGCGGCGCGGACCCGGAGACGAAGAACCTCAGCCGGCCGCCGAACCGCTCCCGGATCTTGGAGAAGACGAGCTTGTCGGCGACCTTGTACTGCAACCGGTCCAGCAGCGACGGGTTGCGGCCCTCCTGCTTGGCCTTCGAGACCCGCGTTCCGACCCCGACGGCCCAGTCGAAGATCTTCTTCTTGATGCCGCCCTCCTCCGCCATCATCGCCTCGATGCGCGCGTGAGCCTTCTCGAAGACGCGTGGGGCCGCGCCCATGAAGGTCGGCCGCACGACGGCGAGGTTCTCGACGATCTTCTCGACCCGGCCGTCGATGGCGGTGGGCATGCCCACCTGCAGGGGCAGGCTCAGCAGCACCTTGCCGAACACGTGCGACAGGGGCAACCACAGGTACTGCAGATCGTCCGGGCCGAGAATGCCGAGGGCATCGACGGCGGCGGCGGTGTACGTCCACGCCGAGTGCGGCAGCCGCACGCCCTTGGGCTTGCCGGTGGTGCCGGACGTGTAGATGAGGGTGGCGAGGTGCTCCGGCCGGATCTCCCGGACCCGATCCTCGACGACGTTCGGCGACTCCGCGATCAGCTGCCGGCCCCGCTCCTCGAGGTCGGCCAGGGTGATCACCCAGTCGCCGTCCCCGGGGCCGTCGATCACCACCACCTGCTGCACGTGCGGCAGCTGTGCGCGCTGCTCGACGAGCTTGTCGACCTGCGTCCTGTCCTCGGCGACGACCACGCGGCTGCCCGAGTTGGACACGATGAACCCCACGTCGGGAGCCTTGGTGGTGGGGTAGACCGTCGTGGTCGCGGCGCCCGCGCACATCACCGCGAGGTCGACGATCACCCACTCGTACCGGGTCGACGACGCCAGCGCGATACGGTCCTCGGGCTCGACGCCGAGCGCGATCAGCCCGGCCGTGAGCAGGCGGACACGGTCACCGACCTGCTGCCACGTCACGCTCTCCCAGCCGTCGTCCTTCGGGAACCGGAACGCCTCCGTGCCGGGGCTGGCCGCGACACGATCGAGGAAGAGCCGAGCCACCGACGGTGCCCGCTTCTCGATCTTCGAGTGGTCGACGGGTTCGTCGGAGATTCGCAGCGCTGTCATACCCCGAGTCTAGGAAGGCCGCACGAACCGTGGGGAGGGTTTGGCCTGTTCCTTCCGGCGTCCGGTCCACCCTCACCGCGCCTGCGGTGCGCGCCGGGCGGTGCGGAGCACGGCCCGGTCGAGCACGGAAAGGTCGAGGGACCGGTGCGCGATCGGGGGCGGGTCCGTGATCGCGTCGGTGAGCGCGTACAGCTGCCATCGGCCGGGCACCCCGGCGAGCCGGTGCCGGCTGTGCAACGTCGTCGCGTGACTCCTCGATGGGTCATGCAGTCAAGGCGGGGTCTCACGTCCTCGGCAGGGTCGGTGACGGTCTCGGCGGGCTTGTCGTTGCGGGGACGAGCCAGAACGTCCAGGCAACGTCAACGGCTACCGCGAGATCCTGGGTTTGGATGCCACTTCCGCCGAGGACGGGGCTGGCTGCCGACCTTCCCGATCCCTGGTCGACCGCGGGCTGACCGGGGTGAAGGGGGTGACCTCCGATGCCCTCGCAGGCTGACGTCGGCGATCGGAGCGACCCTGCCCGGCGACTTGTGGCAGAGGTGCCGCACCCCTGCGCGACGAACTTCGCGGCTGTCACGCCGAGGTCGTCGTGGCTGGGGGTACCGCCCGTTGGCGGGGACGACGAAGACACTGCTGTATTCGGTCTACGACTACCGGATGGTGACGTAAAATGCCATTTACGCAGCTATCCCCGCGAACCCCCAGCTGAGCGTGGTTTTACGTTCAGAGACGGTGTCGGCGCCGTCCGGTACCGTTCCCGACCGTGGATATGGAGACCGAACCCGCCGCCGATGGCCAGATCGTGGTGCCCGCGGCCCCGTCCGGGCCCGCCCTCCCGGACCTCACCCCGGCCACCGCCGAGCGGATCGCGGCGTCGGTGGCGTCGGCGCGGGCCGCCGGCACCCGCCGCACCTACGCCTCCGCGTGGCGGGCCTTCACCACCTGGTGCGCCCGCGAAGGCCACACCGCATTGCCGGCGCACCCGGTCACCGTCGCCGCCTACCTCGTCGCCTGCACCGACACCGTCACCGAGGCGGGACAGCGGGCCTACGCCCCGGCCACCCTCGCCCACCGCCTCGCCGCGATCGCCCACCACCACCGCCAGACCGGACACCCGGCTCCCACCGGCGACGACCTCGTGAAAGCGACCATGGCCGGCATCCGCCGCGACTACGCCACCGCGGGCGAGCGGCCCCGCACCCCGCGGGCGCCGCTGCTCACCGCCGACATCGTCGCCATCGTCGACAACGCCCGCGCCGACTGCCAAGGCTGGGCGGACGAAGTGGTCGAACGCCGTGATGCTGCGATCCTGCTGCTCGGCTTCGCCGGGGCGTTCCGCCGCAGCGAACTCGTGGCGCTGACCTGCAGCGACGTCGCGTTGCACCGGCTCGACGGCCTGCACATCAAACTCCGTCGCTCGAAGACGGATCAGGAGGGCCGCGGCACCGTCCGCGCGCTGCCGTTCACGGCCTCGCATACGAGTTGCCCGCCGTGCGCGTGGCTGCGGTGGGCACAGATCGTCGCCGCCCACGACACCGGCGGCCGGCCCGCGGTGATCCGGCTGCTGCGGGGTGCGGAGCCGTTCGCGGCGCACGTGTGCCGCGGCCCCCGCCCCCGCACCGGCGGGGGAGTGCCGCTGCTGCGCGCGATCCGCAAAAACGGCAACCTCTCGGCCACCGCACTGTCGGGGGCGGCGGTGCACCACGCGATCCGCCGCCGCGCCGCACACGCCGGCTACGACCCCGAGATCGTGAAGCAGCTGGGCGGGCATTCGCTGCGGGCCGGGTTCGTCACCCAGGCCTTCCGCAACGGCGCGAGCGCGCACGCCATCATGCGCCAGACCGGACACACCACCCCCGCCATGCTCGAGGTCTACGCCCGCGAACACGCCCCGCTGCTCGGGAATGCCGTCACCAATCTGGGCTTGTAGTGCGATGAGGACCGCGAGGGAGTACAACGGCACTCGTCAGGAGTCCCTGTCCGAGCCGGCAATACCCGCTCGGTATCGGCACGACTGGGCACTGTTCGCCGACTGGTGCACCGCCACCGACCAGCACCCGCTACCCGCGAGTCCGGAGGCGCTGGCGCTGTTCCTGCGCGAGCATCCCGCCGCGGCCGCCACCCAGCGGCGGCGGGTCTCGGCGATCAACACCGTCCACACCCGCCACGGCCACCCGGCGCCCGGCCGCAACGAGACCGTCCGCCGCCGACTGGATGCCGCCCGCGCCGCCCGCCTCGACCGGCTCGCCCCGCTCCTGCTGCGAAAGGCAGCGGAGCTGCCGGTCGCCGGCTGGCCGAGCGGGGTGTTCGGGCGCCGCGACGGGATGCTGCTCGTCCTCGCCGCGACCGGGATGCCGTTCGCCCAGCTCGCCAGGCTGCGCCGCGGCGACCTCCACCTCGACGCCGGTACCCTCGTCGCCACCACGACCGACGGCGAACGGTTCTGTCTGATACCGGAGTCCGGCACCGCCGAGTGCCCGGCGGTGGGGGTGTACCGCAGATGGGCCGAGATCCTGGCGTTCCTGGATCAGTACCCGAACACCGACCTGCTCGCCCAGCACCTCACCGACCCGATCGAGGTCGAGCAGGTCACCCTCACCGACCGGCAGGCCCTCCAACCTATGTTGTCCCCGATCGACCGCTGGGGACACCTACCGCTGATGCCGCAACCGATGACGGCGCAGTCCGTCGCCGCGATCGTGCGAGACCATCTGTCCGGCCGGGCGCGGGCCCGCGGGCCGCTGCCGCTGCCGCTGCGTAAGGAGGGCGACCGCGACGATGCGCTGGCTGCGCGGATCGAGCCGGCGGTCGACCTCGATCCGCACTACTACGAACGCGGAATCCGAGCCCGCCGACTCGCCCAGCACAGTCTGCAGAATCTCGCCGACGTGCTCGACGACATCGAAGACCAGGCTGACCAACTTCTCGATGAGCTGCTGACCATTCTCGACAACCTATAGCCGAGTCGCCTGGAACGCATCCGCTGAGGACGGTCAAGTCTCGTGAGGTGGCATGTGGGGTTTGTTACGCCGATCCTCGGCGGTGGTCCAGTCAGTTACGGCCGATGTCACCTCCTCGGCGGACTTGTCGGTGCGGGAGCGCGCGAGCACATCGAGTCCGAGATAACGACGTCCTTTGATCCACGGCCCTACGACGTTGGAGGCGAGTCGGATGAGGAGTGCTATGGCATACGAAGGAACCCCCAGGAAAACCTGGGGGTTCCTTATCTTCCGTATGTCCTAGAGGGAGGCACGCGGCCCACGATCCTCAATGGCTCTGTGGTAGATACCGTACATGGTTACGACCCCTTATGCAATGAACCCTGGCGATGCGCAGGCTATCGAAAAATGCCTCTCGCCTGGTCGGGTTGGGTCGTATCACCCTCCGCTAGTCACCTGCAGTCATAATGAAGTACCGCTGCAAGCTGCGCTCCGACTCTACCGATGGAATGCTGAGATCGCTGCAGCACTGTGGCCTGTGATGCACATCTTCGAGGTGACCGTGCGAAACGCTGTGAGCGATGCCGTAGCTCACGTCCACGGACCGAATTGGACTCACGACGCCTCCTTCCACACGAAACTTCGGCCTGCACCGCGTGACCGGCACACGAACAAGGTCGTTGGGTATGGCGCTCGAGATGATCTCCAGAAGCAAAGCCGTAGCCATCCAACACCGGGCAAGGTGATCCCCGAACTGAAAATGGCGTTCTGGGAGAGAATGTTCACCCAAAGTCATGATGCCGATTTCTGGAACCCCTACCTCTTCATAGCCTTCCCGAACCTTGATTCCACCCAACCCGTTCGCGTTCACCGCAATGCGCTACGCACGAGATTCGAGCGGGTGCGCAAGATCAGAAACCGGATGGGCCATCATGAATCCATCTCGGACGCTACGCGGTTCGACCTACCTCAGTGCTTCACGGGAATGATGGAGGTTCTGTCATGGAGGTCCAGTGAGATTCATGCATGGGTCGCGGACTTCGAGACCGTTCAAGACGTGCTGTCGCGTCGTCCGCAATGACATGGTGGGTGGGCTTGCCGGTTCCCGTTGTACAGACGCTGGTGCGCCCGATCGCCACCGGAACCACCGACAACCGATCCTCATGGCATTTCTGGTTTCATTGAGTTCGGATCCATGGGTGCTTGCGAATCCTTCGAGCGCCAGGATCACAGAATGCTGATCGTCATTGCATGTGGAACCCCTGTAGAAGGTGGCGATCAATTCCCATCTTCTCTGGGCGCTTGCGATCCCCACCGCGTCCCCCAACTCTGTGGAGAACACTGATGAAGTTTCGACGCCGGAACTCCGAGGCATTGGCGGACCTGATCTGCGGAAACGTCGGCTCATCAGATCCTTCGTCCCAGGATCAACCGAAGTACTTTCCCTACCGCTCGAGCTCCTACATCACCGAGTTCTTCCAGGAGCTCAATACCGACTGGGTGCACGACGGATCAACCCGGCACCGCTGGGTGGCCGATGTCATCGACAGCATGCTGAACGAGCCTCATGCCGGCCCCACCCATCCGCCGGAGGGGTTCTGCCGGCTCATTGACCATCTGATGTCCCCCGGCGACGCGCTCAATGAGGGACCGGACCGACCCAATGCGATGCGGCAGCTCAACGAAGTTCTGACCCGCGAAGGGTATGAGGCCTTTTACGGCGACGATCGCCACTGCTACCTGCGACACATCGATACCCACACCGTGACCGTCATGCAAGCTAATCCGCACCGGCCTCTCACTACGGCCGAGGTGCAACGACGTGACAACCTCGCGCGCTTCCTCGACAACTGCAGCGAGGACGAGCTGATCGAAGAGATACTCGTACCTCTGTTCCGCCAGCTGGGGTTTCATCGCATCACAGCCGCCGGACAAGGACAAGTCCCTTGAGTACGGCAAAGACGTCTGGATGCGCTACACCCTGCCTACCCAGCATTTCTTGTACTTCGGGATCCAGGCCAAAAAAGGAAAGCTGGACGCGGCTGGCGTCACGAGGTCAGGCAACGCCAACGTGGCAGAGATCCACCACCAAGCCCTCATGATGCTCGCCCACGAGATATTCGACCCCGAGACCAACCGGCGAGTACTGGTCGATCACGCCTTCATCGTTGCGGGCGGTGAAATCACCAAAGCCGCACGTAACTGGATCGGCAACGCCCTCGATGCCGCCAAACGCAGTCAGATCATGTTCATCGACCGAGCCGATATCTTGAACCTCTACGTCGTCACCAATCTTCCGCTGCCCTCCGGAGCCCTGCCGACATCACCCACTACTTGGGGAGAATCAAACGACGAACCCCCGTTCTGACGGACCCCGGAATGAACCGCGGCCTACGTCCCGCCGCGGCGGATCATGTCCCCCTCACTCCGGTAAGTTCATGCCTCGACGCTGCCGAAAAAGACAATTGCCCCGACGGCGACGACGAATGGGCCCTCACCTGGAACATCGTGGACCTGCTGCGCGCCGCACCAACCGAACCAGTACGGCGAAGGCTCTTGCCGTTCATGATCCTGCGTCGGCTGGATGTGATCGTCGCTCAAAAAAGACCGAGGTGCTCGTCGAGTATCAGAAGATCCAGGGTTTCGGAATCGACCCGTTTAATTGTGCTCAAGAGGTCTTGCACCGTAGACCACTGCTCGTATTAGCCGTCCTGAGATGATGTGCAGATTCTTACTGCGCAGTCCGAAGGATCGACTCGTCGCTCAAGCGGCGTTGACGAGAGGGGCCCGGTCACCGTCCGCAGCAAACGCAGCTCGCCCCAGTGGGTCCGAGGCTCACACGGTTTGCTGTGAAGTCCTTGCGTAAAATCGCGCGTTGAGTGTCGTTGCTCTGCACATATCGGTTCAGTAGTGTTATAAATTCGTCCTGTTCACGACTTGACAGCCCAGCGAATCCGCTAAGTACCATAGCTACTCGTCTACTTGGCCCAGCGTTTGGGAAAGTCACCACACACTCCGCACTTGGTCGGCTTCATCGATGTTGGAACAACATTACACCCAGCGCACGCCTTCTGGCGTGTAAACAGCGCCGAGCGCATGCCGTACCTTCTTTCCTTGCGGGTGATCTCCTGCGCAAGATCGCTGTCCCGTTGAGAAGAATCGCGAGCCTCAATCAAATCGAATGCGTTTTGAAGCTCCGTTACATCGGACGGAGGGTGAGTCGCCAGTCGTGTATAGGACTCCGCGAGCTGTCGATTTGTCATCATGGACTGAACAGCGTGACTATTCTTGTCACTCCAATGAGCGATTAGCGACCACAGACTCCAGACCAACTGAATTCCTCCTAGCATGGCCGCAACGATCACCACGAGTTCGAGCGCTGATGCCGAGACTCCAATGGCAGCGACAATTCCAACGATTATTGGGATGCCGAAGCCGGCAAACGATAGCGCGTTTAAGCGCCTATTCAGACGGCGTGAACGCGCCTCGAACAGGGCGGCGGTACCGTCCGCTTCAAGCGCGCGGTTCCATGTTTGTATGCGAAGCGCGTCCGTCGGATGAGGCAGCGGGGGCGAAGGTGAGTTCATCTGTCAATCGTGTCTCAGATGATCGGCAGGTCGTGAACGTGCCGTCTGGTTGCCTTCTGGCGCCGCTATACAGATGCCTCCTCTGCAAGGGCCCAAGCTTGGAGAGCCCGCATACTGTAACGCTGCATATTCGAAGCGTGCATATTCCCGCTCGACGGATCGCCTCCGCGGGGGTCGATCTGTCCCGTTAGACGCGTCCGGCGAAGTGTCCGGCCAGGCTCCAGCTATGCTGCGGCTGAATATCTTCGCGATGCGCCCGATCAGTACTACCGCAAGCAGTAGCCTTCACGCTCCCTCGGCGCGTGCTCCGCGCGGTGTACGCGGTCGTCTAGTCTCATCCCCGATGAGCTGATGGACCCTGCAGAGGAGAGACGCAAGGTGAAGGGGCAGGGGTATTCCCGTACGAAGGAGGGCAGTGCACAGCTGCCCGAAGAGCGGCGGTTCAAGTGTGTCCTCATCGGAGTGTGCGTTGCGGTCGTCCTATTCGCGCTCGCGTTCCTCGTGCTGACTGGGGTCAAGTCCTCACAAAGCCCGCAAGACATCACCTCGAACTGGTTCGTGGCTTGGGGCACTTGGGCGGGCGGGCTGGGCACGGCTGCGGCCTTCTTGATCGCCGCATTCAGCATCTCGGTCGCCAGCGCGCACGCCCGGCTCGATCGCCGACAGGCGGCGGAGATCCGCGAGGACAACGACATGGCGCAGGCCCGACTCTTGATCATCTACAAGGTAGAGGGTGCGCACTCGATCTCGTCGTTGGCCACCTATCGGATCGAGAATCGAAGCAAGGACTTCTTCTTCGATGTCACCGTTCCGTACGTCGATTCGCCATACGGCTCGGACGCAAGCATCGAGTGCAGGACAGCTGATCTGGTCGCTCAGGACAACCGGCTCGGCGAATTCATCCCGACCGCTGAACAGCTCACCCCGTACCGCGACCACACCGACCATGAAGCGTGGTTTACTCTTGTCACCGTCCACACGAGTGACGCGAGCGGCATCAGGTTCGCCGTCGAATACACCGATGCCGGGGGGCGACGGTGGCGCCAAGAGCTCGGCGGTGAGATCACTCGAGTCCACACGATCCAGGCCGTCCCTATTCGGCCGCCTGACAGATTTCAGCCTCCTCAGCAGATCAGGCGGATGTCGGACATGGAACTCCGGCGTATGGGTGGTGGGTTCAGTAAGGATCTTGAGCCGCTGGAATCTGATGAAGAATTCCTGGACGTCATCGAGGTGCCCAACGTCGTGCGTTGGAAGCGCATCGAGCGCATTGAGGACATCGTGGCGGAAGCCGACGATGCCAGTGATCGAACCGGAAGTCTGCAAGTCTCGGTGACGTTCAGCCCGAAGGCTCCGCCCTTCTGGGGTGACCACTTCCACGGCAAGCTGGCCGGGTCTGGATTGCGTTATGCCGGCGGAAGCTCCGAAAGAACTCAGACCGATCGCTTCCGTTGCCCCCCGCAGGTCGATACGTCGGGGCTAGGCGATCTCATCGACGCCGCGATTCGATACGCCAACGATCGCTTCGAGGAGAACGAACTCGCGGCGGCGCGCAGGGCGTTGGAGTCGCGACGAAATCGAGCGAATACATCTACCTGATCTACCGCAGTACTTGACATATGAGCTGGTTACCGGCGTGTCGGATTCTTCGGTATCCGCGCTGCGGTGCTTCGTCGAGGGTGCAGTACGCGTCGGCGTCGTCTTGAGACGCCGACGCGTGCGCGAACGGGTGTGGTGGTTGCCCCCCGGAATGCCTACGCCAACTCCACCGCAGGGCTCGCCCTGGTGCAGTGCATGCGTACGGTCGATACCGCCGTTGATCCGGTGCGGGGGCTCGGGTCGACGGTGGTACGGCTGGCGGTGAGTGTCAGCGTGGGGCCATGCGGATGGCACCGTCGAGCCGGATGGTTTCGCCGTTGAGCATCGGATTGGTGATGATGGCTTCGACGAGTTGCGCGTATTCGGCGGGATTGCCGAGGCGGCGCGGGTGTGGGACTTGTGCTCCGAGGGTGGTGCGCACGTGCTCGGGCAGGGTGCCGAGCAAGGGTGTCAGAAACAGTCCGGGGGCGATGGTGTTCACCCGGATCTGCAGGGATGCCAGGTCCCGGGCGATGGGCAGGGTGGCGCCGACGACGCCGCCTTTGGACGCGGAGTAGGCGGCTTGTCCGATTTGACCTTCGAACGCGGCGACGGAGGCGGTGTTGACGATGACGCCGCGTTCGCCGTGGATCGGCTCGTTCGTCGCCATGGCGTGAGCGGCGAGGCGGATGACGTTGAAGGTACCGATCAGGTTGACGTCGATGATCTTTTTGAAGGCCGTGAGTGGGAAGGGTCCGTCCTTGCCGACCGTTTTGACGGCGTTGCCGATGCCGGCGCAGTTGACGGTGATGCGCAGGTTGTTCTCGGCGTTGGCAAGGTCAACGGCCGCGGTGACGGCGGTCTCGTCGGTGACGTCGGCGGGTGCGAAGTGGACGGCGTCGCCGAGGGCGGTGAGCGCGTCGGTGTGCGCGGTGGGAAGGTCGAGGGCGACGACGCGCGCGCCGGCCTGGGCCAGGGCCGTGGTGGTGGCCAGTCCGAGTCCGGAGGCACCGCCGGTGACGAGCGCGGTGGTTCCTGCAATGTTCATGTCGGTCCTGTTCTCTGGGTCGATGCGGTGTCGTTGGGGTCAGGAGATTCGTTCGATGATCGTGACGTTGGCCTGGCCGCCGCCTTCGCACATGGTCTGCAGTCCGTAGCGGCCGCCGGTGCGTTCGAGTTCGTGCAGGAGGGTGGTCATCAGCCGGGTGCCGGTGGCGCCGATCGGATGTCCGAGGGCGATTGCACCGCCGTTGGGGTTCACCCGCGCCGGATCGGCGTCGAGATCACGCATCCAGGCCAGGACCACCGGAGCGAAGGCCTCGTTGACTTCGATGACGTCGAGGTCGTCGATGCGCATCCCGGTCCTTTTCAGGGCCCGCTGTGTGGCGGGAATCGGAGCGGTGAGCATCAGGACCGGATCTGCGCCGAGGACGGTCATGTGGTGGATGCGTGCGCGTGGGGTGAGGCCGTATCGGCGGACGGCATCGGAGGAGGCGATGAGCATTGCCGATGCTGCGTCGGAGATCTGGCTCGCCACAGCGGCGGTGAGCCTGCCCCCGGGAGTGAGGGGGCGCAGCGTCGCCATCTTCTCTACGGTGGTGTCGGGGCGTGGTCCCTCGTCGATCGTCACCCCGGCGAACGGGGTGATTTCGGCATCGAATCGGCCTGCAGCGATGGCATGCAGCGCCCGCCGGTGGCTTTGGAGGGCGAATTCCTCCATGGCGTCGCGGGCGATGTGCCACTGTTCGGCGATCAGCTCGGCGCCGCGGAACTGGGAGATCTCCGCGTCGCCGTATCGGGCGTGCCAGGTTGTCGCGCCGGAGTACAGGTCGGGGGACCCGTAGGCCTTGCCGGCGTCGACGGCGGACAGGAGTGGGAACTGGCTCATTTTTTGCACCCCGCCGGCGACGATCAGATCGGCGGTGCCGCTCATCACGGCTTGGGCGGCGAAGTGCACTGCCTGTTGGGACGAGCCGCATTGTCGATCGAGTGTCACCCCGGGCACGGTCTCGGGCAGGCCCGCCGCGAGGGCGGCGGTGCGGGCGATGTCGCCGGCCTGTGCACCGATGTTGTCGAGACAGCCGAAGATGACGTCGTCGATTCCGGCGGGGTCGAGGTCGTGGCGCCGAACGAGGGTGGAGATGACGTGGGCGGCGAGGTCGACCGGGTGGGTGGCGGCGAAACCGCCGCCCCGCTTTCCGACCGGGGTTCGCACGGCGTCGACGATGTACGCCTCGAGCATCGAATTTCTCCTCGCGAAAGAGTGGTGGGTCAGCGGGTGTGCGACCGGGTGTGGATGTAGGCGTCGACGGTCGCCGTCAGCACCGGCCGACCGTGGTGGCCGGTCAGTTCGGCCTCGAGGGTGGTGAGAGCGCGGTTCCGGACCTCGTCGAGGACGACGTTGCGGATGTGCACGGTGCCGGTGAGGGTGTCCCCGGGTCGCACCGGGCGCAGGAACCGGACTTCGCGCAGGGAGCGGCCGGCGATGACGTGCCAGTCGGAGAAGACGGTGTCGACGACGAGTTTCTGGTACACGGACAGGGTGTGCAGGCCACTGGCGATCAGCCCGCCGTAGGCACCGGCTTCGGCGGCGTCCTTGTCGACATGGAAGCGTTGGGGATCCCAGGTGGAGGCGAAGTCGATCAGCTCGTCTTCGGTGATCGTGTGTGCCCCCAGCCGATACGTCCGGCCGACCTCGAGATCTTCCCCGTACACGAGGGCCGATGCGCGAGCAGCGATGTCGGGCTTCACGATGCGCGCACTTGCTCACGCAGGATGTGTTTGAGGATCTTGCCCGACGGATTCCGCGGAATTTCCCGGAGGACGAGGTCGCGGGGGAGCTTGTAGTCGGAGACGTACTCGGCGGCGAACGTGCGGAGGTCGTCGAGCGTCACCGTGCGTCCTTCCGCAGGGGTGACCACGGCAACGATCGTCTCGCCGAACGTCTCGTCGGGGCGACTGACGATCGCGACGTCGCGTACGTCGGGATGGGCGGCGAGCGCGTTTTCCACTTCGACGGAGTACACGTTGCGGCCACCGGTGATGATCATGTCTTTGAGCCGGTCGACGATGGTGATGTAGCCGTCTGCGTCGCGCACCGCCAGGTCGCCGCTGTGCAGCCAGCCGTCCCGGAGGGTTGCGGCGGTGGCTTCGGGGTTGTTCCAGTAGCCCTTCATGAGCGTCTCGCCGCGCACGATCATCTCCCCGGTCTCGCCGATGCCGACGTCGTTGCCGTCCGAGTCGACCAGTCGCACTTCGGCGTTGGTGATTGCCCAGCGGCCGGTCGCATCCGGACGGGCTTTGACCTCCTCGGGGGTGGAGTAGATGCCGGTAGGGCCGCCTTCGGTTTGTCCGCACAGTTGGAAGAAGCCGACGTGCGGCAGTGTCGTGACCAGCTTCGCGGCGGCGCTGGGCGGCATCGGTGCGGCACCGAAGAATCCGAGGCGCCACGCCGACAGGTCGCGGGTGGTGAGATCGGGCAGGGTGAGCATCATCTGGTACATCGTCGGCACCCCGAGGAACACGGTGATGCGATGCTTCTCCAGCGCGTCGGCGACGGCGGCGGGGTCGAAGGCCGGCAGGACGACGTGGGTGGTACCCATCGAGAACCCGGCGAGGACGAACAGGACGAGTTCGGCGCAGTGGTACATCGGTGCGACGTGGAGGTTGCGGTCGAACGAATTCATCCCCAGGGCGCTCATGGAGTGGCCCACCCACAGCATCCGGTGGTGGTCGAACAGCGCACCCTTCGGCACACCGGTGGTGCCGGAGGTGTAGATGATCATGCAGTCGTCGTCCTCGGCCACCTCGACCGTGGGCGGGTCGGCCGGCATCGTCGCTGCGATCCGGTCGAAGTTCTCGAAGCCCGATGTTCCGTCGAGCGAGAGGATCCGGGTGCTCGACGGATCGTCCATCTGGGCCAGCCCGCGTACCGCCCCGGCGGTGTCGCCGCCGAACAGCAGCACCGAGGCGCCGGAGTCGGTGAGCAGGTAGTGCAGTTCGCGGGTTGTGACGCGGGGATTGAGGGGCACCGCGATCGCGCCCACCCGGTAGGCGGCATACAGCGCCAGGAGGAACCGATCGGAGTTCGGTGAGAGCACGGCGACGCGATCGCCCTTGGCGATCTGCAACGACAGCAGTGCGTGGGCGTACCGGTCGATGTCGGCGTCGAGTTCCCGGTAGGTGCGTTCTCGGTCGCCGAAGACGAGCGCGATGCGGTCGGGATGCCGTCGGGCGTTGAGTGCGAGCTGCCCGGCAAGTGTTGCCATGGTGTGTTTTCCTCGAAGAAGTGGGCAGGGATTGCGGGGATTACAGGGAGCGGCTGATGAGCACTTTCATGATCTCGTTGGTGCCGCCGTAGATCTTCTGCACGCGCGCCGCCGCATACATCTGGGCGATGGGGTATTCCATCATGTAGCCGTAGCCCCCGAAGATCTGCAGGCAGCGGTCGATGATCTCGACCTGCTTGTCGGTGCCCCACAGTTTCGCCATCGACGCGGTCGCGGCGTCGAGGGTGCCGTCGAGATATCGCGCGATGCAGTGGTCCATCAATGCCTTGCCCGCCAGCACCTCGGTCTTGCATTCGGCGAGCACGAACTGGGTGTTCTGGAAGTCCAGGATCGGCTTGCCGAACGCCCGGCGCTCCTTGGCGTACTTGACGGTCTCGATCACCGCGGCTTCGGCCATCGCCACCCCGGCGATCCCCAGGATCAGGCGTTCGCGGGGGAGCTGCTCCATGAGCTGGTAGAAGCCGCGGCCTTCGACTCCGCCGAGCAGGTTCTCTACCGGCACCCGCATGTCGGTGAACGACAACTCGCGGGTGTCCTGCCCGTGCTGGCCGATCTTGTGCAGTACCCGGCCACGCTCGAACCCGTCGAGTCCTCGGGTTTCGGCGACGAACAGGGAGATGCCGGTGGCGCCGGCCGACGGGTCGGTCTTGGCGACGATGACCAGCAGGTCGCAGTGGGTGGCGTTGGAGATGAATGTTTTCGAGCCGTTGACAACGTAGTGGTCGCCGTCGCGGATCGCGGTGGTGCGCACGGCCTGCAGGTCCGAGCCGGTGCCGGGTTCGGTCATGGCGACCCCGATGACCATCTCGCCGCTGGCCATCTTGGGGATCCAGCGCTTTTTCTGCTCGTCGGTGGCGTAGGCGGCGATGTAGTGCGCGACGATCGTCGAGTGCACGTTGAAGCCGAACGCGGTGTCGTGCGCGAGCGCGAGTTCCTGCTGGACGACAGCTTCGTGGCCGAAGTTGCCGCCGCCACCGCCGTACTGTTCGGGCAGGCCCAGGCACAGTAGTCCGGCATCGCCCGCCTTGGTCCAGAATTCGCGGTCCACGTGATGCTGCTGGGCCCAGCGTTCCTGGTGCGGGGTGGCTTCCTTGCGGAAGAATGCGGCGGCGTGCTTGCGCAGCAGCGCCTGATCGTCGCTCTCCCAGGGGGAGCGGTAGTCGGGGAACAACTCGCTCATGATCGTCTCTACCTTCCGGTGAATGCGGGGGCGCGCTTGGCGAGGAAGGCGGCTTGGCCTTCACGGCTGTCCGCGGAGCGCAGCGCGAGGTCGAAGTTGCGTTTTTCGTGCTCGAGTCCCTGCGACAGCGACGTCTCGTACACGCGCACGGCCGCGTCCTTGGCGAGGGCCACCGCCAGGGGTGAGTTCTTCGCGATGCGTTCGGCGATCGTCAGCGCCTGGGGGAGGGCCTCGCCGTCGGGGACGAGCTCGGCGACGATGCGGGCGTCGTATGCCTTCTGTGCGGAGATGGCGTCGCCGGTCAGCAGCATCGCCATGGCTTTGGACTTGCCGACGGCGTGGATCAGTCGTTGGGTGCCGCCGCCGCCGGGGATGACGCCGAGTTTGACCTCGGGTACCCCGAATTTCGCGGACGTGCCGGCGATGACGATGTCGCAGGCCAGCGCCAGTTCGCAGCCGCCGCCGAGCGCGACGCCCTCCACGGCGGCGAGGACGGGCTTGCGGTAGGTGCCGAGGTCGGCCCAGATGTCGCCGCCCGATGCGGTGCGCTCACCGAGCAACGATTGCTCACGTAGCGCGTCGAAGGCGGTGATGTCGGCGCCGGCGCAGAACACGCCGTCGGCGCCGGTGAGCACCACCGCCCGCACGGTGTCGTCGTTCTTCATGTCGGCGAGTTCGGTGGTCAGCGCGGCGAGCAGTTCGGCGTCGAGGCTGTTCTTCGCGGCGGGGCGGTGCAGGGCGAGGACCGCCACCGCACCTTGCCGAGTGGTCTGCAGGACTGTCGTGGTCATCGGGTCTCCGTGTAGAGGTCGGCGTGCTGGGCACGCAGGCTCTTCTTGTCGAGCTTGCCGACGCTGGTACGCGGCAGGGCATCGACGTAGAGCACGGTGTCGGGGAGTTGCCATTTGGCGAATGTGCCGTCGAGCACCCTGTGGATGTCGGTGAGGTCGAGCTCATCGCCGTCGACCGTCACCACCAGGGCGACGGGGCGTTCCTGCCATTTCGGGTGGGCGACCCCGATGACGGCGGCTTCCTTGATCTTCGGGTGGCCGACGAGGGCGTTTTCCATGTCGATCGAGGAGATCCATTCGCCGCCGCTCTTGACGACGTCTTTGAGTCGGTCGGTGAGCTTGAGATAGCCGTGGGCGTCGATGCGGCCGACGTCGCCGCTACGCCAGTAGCCGTCGAGGAATCTGTCGGCGTCGTCGTCGAGCTTGTGGTAGCGCTCGATGATCCACGGACCCCGCAGCAACACCTCGCCCTGGCTCGTGCCGTCGTGTGGCAGATCGTTGCCCTCGGCATCGACGATGCGGATGTCGATACCGTTGATCGGCAGGCCCTGGGAGCGTTTTAGGTCCCACTTCTGCTCGTCGGAGATCTTGCCGCGCAGCGACGGCTTGAGCGCGCCGTTGACCGTCACCAACGGGGTGGTCTCGGTGGCGCCGTAGGCGTGGATGACGTCGGCGCCGGTGCGCTCGTAGAAACCGCGCATCAACGACAGTGCCGGTTCGGTCGCCCCGGAGAGCAGGCGGGTGCGCCGGAAGTCGGGCGCGTGATCGAGGGTGGTGATGTAGTCGAGCATGGGCTGGAAGATCGCCGGTGCACCGTTGGCGACGGTGACCTGTTCGGCGATCATCGCATCGACCAGCACGGAGGTGTCCTCGGCGACGTAGCGGCCGGGCAGCACGATCTTCGCGGCGCTGTAGGCGGCGGACTGCGGCAGGCCCCAGCTCTGTCCGTGAAACATCGGGGTGATGAGCATGACCGCGTCGTCGCTGCGCATCCCGAGGTTCGCGGCCTGGGACAGGGTGTGCAGACAGATGCCGCGGTGCGAGTAGTAGATGCCCTTCGGGCGTCCGGTGGTGCCGGTGGTGTAACACGCGCTGTAGGTGGAGGTCTCGTCGATCACGGGCCAGTCGATCTCCGGTGCGGCGGCCTCGAGGAGATCTTCCCAATGGACGACCCCGGGCAGGGAGGTGTCGATCTCCGACATCGGCTTGTCGGTCATCACCACCCACGTCTCCACACCCGGGGTATGCGGGGCGAGGGCCTCGGCGACCGGCAGCAGCGACTCGTCGACCAGCACCACCGACGCCTCGCTGTGACCGGTGACGTAGCCGAGATCCTCCGGGGCCAGACGCAGATTCATCTGCAGCATCACCGCGGCGAGGCCGGGGATGGCCCAATACAGCTCGAAATGCCGCTTGCTGTTCCAGTCCAAGATGCCGACCACGTCGGCCGGACCGACCCCGAGCGAGCGCAGCGCGTTGGCGCTGCGGATGATCCGGGTGTAGGCGTCGGCGTAGGTGTAACGGTCCCAGCCACCGTCGGCGGTACGGTAGACGATCTCCTGTTCCGGGTACGTGCGGGCGGAGTGCCGGATCACGGTGGTGGTGTTGAGCTGGTAGTGATCGCCGTGGGTGGACGGCAGACCCTTCACGATCTCCTCGGTCATGACGGTGCCTCTCAGATGCGTTCGATGATGGTGGTGTTGGCGGTGCCATGCGCTTCGCAGATGGTCTGCAGACCCACCCGGCTCTCGGAGCGTTCGAGTTCGCACAGCAGGTCGGTGAGCATCCGGGCGCCGGTGGAGCCGAGCGGGTGGCCCATCGCGACCGAGCCGCCGTTGACGTTGAGTTTGTCCTCGGGCACCCCGAACTCCTGCGCGAACATCAGCGGCACGCCGGCGAAGGCCTCGTTGACCTCGAAACGGTCGATGGCCTCGACCCTCAGCCCGGAACGCTTCAGTGCCTTGTGCGTGGCGTCGAGGACGGCGGTGAACTGGATGATCGGGTCGGCGGCGGCCACGGTCAGTGCGCGGAAGCGGGCGCGGGGAATCAGGCCGTGGGCTTGGGCGAACGTGCGGTCGGCGATCAGCAGCGCCGCGGCGCCGTCGCTGAGCTGCGACGAGTTCGCCGCCGTGGTGCGCCCGTCGGCGGCGAACACCGTCTTCAGCGACGCGATCTTCACCGGGTCGAGATGGTCGCGGATCCCCTCGTCCGCCGTGATCGCCTCGCCCGCAGGGTTGTGCGGATCGGCGGTGATCGGCACCAGCTGCTCGCGGAATCGGCCGGCGCGGGTGGCGGCGAGGGCGCGTTCGTGGCTGCGGATGCTGTACTCGTCGAGTGCGGCGCGGGTGAGCTCGAACCGCGCGTTCATCAGCTCCGACGACGGGCCCTGCGCCATCAGACCGCCGTCGTAGCGGGCGAGTTCGAGAGGGCCGTACTGCGGGCCGAGCGGGGCTCCCGGCCGGAACGCGGACGGCATGGACACCTGCGACATCGATTCGACACCGCACGCGACGGCCAGATCGTAGGTGCCGGCCATTATGCCCTGGGCGGCGAAACTCACCGCCTGCTGACCCGAGCCGCACTGTCGGTCGACGGTGACCGCGGGCACCGATTCCGGCAGCCCGGCCGACAGGACGGCGTGGCGGGCGATGTTGGAGGACTGCTGGTCGTGCTGGAGCACGCAGCCGGCGATGACGTCGTCGATCAGCATCGGGTCGATGCCGGTGCGCTCGACCAGATGCCGCAGCGTGTGGCCGAGCAGGTCGGCCGGGTGCCACGCACTGAGGACTCCGCCTCGTTTGCCGACGGGGGTGCGCACCGCGCCGACGATCACTGCTTCGCGCATGGTAGTGGTTTCCTCCTGCAGGTGGGGGTTGGTCACGCGGCGGCGATGCGCGTGAGGGGAATGTCGGCTTTGACTGCGAGCCGTTCGCAGTCGTCGACGGTGTGCGTGCCGAAGAACCGTTCGAGACCCTCGTGGGTCAACTCGTCGCCGAGGACTTCGGCGAGGCGGGTGGCGAAATGGGGCTCGAGTGCACCCAGCGCCACATAGCCGTCGGCTGCCCGGTAGATCCGGTAGGACGGCAGGGCGCCGCCGAGCGGGGCACCGGTGCCCATGAGTCCGTGCCGAACCGCGGCACCCGCATCGGACGCCGCGTGGTCGAGGACGACCCGACGGCGCCCGCCGCGTCCGGTAGCGGTGCGTTCGAGAAGAAGGAGCACGGCAGCAGACACGGCGCGTTCGGCGCCGAGCAGGTCGGCGACCGGAACGGTGGGCATCGACGGTGGAGTGAGGGTACCGTACGCGGCCTGGTAGTTCAGGTCGTGTCCGGCGATTTCCTCCAATTCGCCGTCGTAGCCGACGATTTCGACATGGCCGAGGCGAGGAAAAGTCGCGGTCACCTGACCCAGACCGAGGCGCTGCGCAGCGGAGGGACGCATCGCGGTGACGAGCAGGTCCGCGGAGTCGAGCATGCCGTCCAGGCGGACGCGGGAGTCGGAATCCTTCAGATCCAGCACCACGATGTCTTGGCCGGCAACCAGTTCTGCATACCAGTGGGGGGCGACGCCGGCGAGTGGGTCACCGGCCGGCGACTCGACCTTGGTCACGCGGGCGCCGAGTCGGTGGAGGCGATGGGCTGCGAGCGGGCCGGGCAGGTTGGGGGCGAGGGTGACGACATCGATGCCGTCGAGAATGCGGGTCATGGGGAACCTTCCCATCAGGTACTATACGAATGTATAGCAGACGGGATGACTGTATAGGAAGAGCTACGTCGCTATGCTGCTGAGAAATGAGGAATCGGATGGAGCCAGGACACGACCCGCGGATGAGTACGAACGATCTGACCGCCAAGGCCCGCATCCGCAACGCCGCCCTCGATTTGTTCGGCACCAAGGGCGAGGACGGCACCTCGATGCGTGCGATCGCGTCCGCTGCGGGGGTGACCGTCGGTCTGCTCGTGCACCACTTCGGCACCAAGGACGGCATCCGCGCCGCCGTCGAAGACCACGTCGTCGACCACTTCGCCCACGCCATCGCGCACGCCCCGAACCAGGGCACACCCCAACAGATCGCCACCGCCCGCGACGCCGCGGTGGCGCGCATGCTCGACGCGCATCCCGAGGTCGTCAACTACATGCGCCGCGCCCTGCTCGAACCCGGCGACACCCGCAACACGCTCCTGGAAAAACTCACCGATCTCACCCGGCGCGAGGTGGTGGCGTTGCGCGAGGCCGGCCTCGCCTCGACCGACCGCCACGAAGCCACCCAGATCATCGAAACGATGATCCGCCAAGTAGGCCAGCTGTTCCTGCAGCCGATGGTCGACGCCATGTGGGAAGACCTGACCCCGCTGCGTACGCCGGGCCAGGAGAAACCGGCCCTCACGGTTACCGTGCGGAAGGCGACCTCGCGCCCCTGAACGCGCGCCGCGAAGGCGATAGCCGACCACTGCGTCGGTCAGCTCCAGCGACGTACCGTCGGCAGTCTCGATGCGTCTTTGCCTCCGCGAACCGGAGCTATCGATACATGTCCGAAAAGCGCTGGAGCATGAGGCGTGGCCGGCGCATCCGGTGACTCTCCCCGCCTATCGGGTGGCCGCCGCGGACACCGTCACCGGAGAGGGAACCCGAGCCTTCGCGTTGGCGACCCGGCGCACCGTCTGGTGACACTCGGATACCGGCACCGGAGGCCAGCCAGCCCGATCCCGGCGGCGACGACCTGGTGCGCGCGACCATGGCCGATCGGAGTTGCGCGTGCTGTTCGCGTTTGACCCGCAGCGCAAGGCGATCTTTTTGGTGGCCGGCGACAAGGCCGGGAAGTGGGACAAGTGGTACCGGGTGAACATCCCCCCGTGCCGACGATCGCTTCGACGGTCACCTGAACCGACTCGAAGGGAAGTGAGATCGATGGGCATCAGCCTCGAAGACGTGCTCGCCAAGCGCCCGGTGCGACGGAACCCGGTCGAGGCGCGCAAGGCTCGGATGTTCGACCAGGTCCGCGCCTACCGACTCAAAGTGTTGCGCAAGGCACAGCCTCTGACCCAGAAGCAGGTGGCCGAGCGGCTAGAGGTGGGGCAGAACCGGGTCTCGACCATCGAGCGCGGTGAACTCGACCGTATCCAACTCGACACACTCCGTCGCTACGTCGACGCGGTCGGCGGCACGTTGCGTATCGAAGTCGAACTCGGCGACGACCGGTTCCAGATCGCGTAGACCGCATGGCTGGGGAAGGTGTACCTGCGTTCCCCAGCGCAGCAGAAGTGGGAGAGTTCCTCTCCGTCGAGCGCGCGACAAGCCAACTGAAGCCATCTAGCGCTGGGTTCCCTCGTGGGCACAGAAGCGCTCCGTCGAATAATCCGGTGGCGGAGCGCAGACTCCGGGAGCGTCGGTTGACCATCGGTCAGTTTGAGCATCAGTCGCAGGCCGTAGGAGAGTGCACCCTAGATCGAGCGTGCATGCCGTGCGCGGCCCTCGTTTCGGGGTCGTCTCGGTATAGGGGTGTCACGCTGTGGCCGTCTCGCTGAGGGCGTCGTAGGTGGCGCGCAGGTACTGCTCGCTCCGGGCCGATCCGATGATGCCCGGCCCCATCTTGTTCATCGCGTAGGTGAACGTCATTCGGCGGTCGAGGTCCATCACTGTCATCGATCCACCCCATCCACCCCAGAAGCAGATCCGACCGTCCGGGATGCTCGGCATGGTGTCGTGGCGCGGCAGCGCGTATCCGATGCCCCGCCGGAACGGCACACCCAGGACAAGGTCGACGTCGTTGTTCTGCTCTTCGAAGATCTTGTCGATCGAGGTGCTGTGGAGGAGGCGGACGCCGTTGCTCTCACCGCCCAGCGCGATGGTCGAGAGGATCCGTGCGAGCGAGCGTGCGTTGCCGTGACCGTTGAGGGCTCCCATGTCGGCGTGCCGCCACCCGGGGGTATTGGCGGCGTTCGTGTCGGCTACCGGTCCTGTCATCGTCTTCACCATGACGCTGTCGGGATCGAGTGCGGCGAGGTCGATCTCGAAGGGGGGCAGTGCGGCGATCTCGGCGATACGGCCCCCATCGTTCTCGCGGGCGCCGATCTGGAAGTCGGCACCGAGCGGACCGGCGACGTGTGTGGCGACGAACTCCTTGAACGGCTGACCGGTGATGCGGCGGACGACTTCTCCGACGAGGTGGCCCTGGTTGTTGGCGTGGTAGCCGGCGGCCGAACCCGCCGGCCACCACGGCGTCTGCTGCGCGAGCAGGGTCGTCGACTTGTCCCAGTCGTACATGTCCTCGAGGACGAAGGGCTGCTCCCAGCCCGACACCCCGGGGGTGTGCGAGAGGATGTGCCGGACCTCGATGTCGCTCTTGCCGTGGGCGGCGAACTCGGGCCAGTAGCGCGCGACGGGTGCATCCAGGTTCAGCTCGCCGGCGTCGACGAGCATCAGTGCCGCCAACGCCAGTACCGACTTCGTGCTCGACCACACGTTGACGATGGTGTCCTCGGTCCACGGCGTGGACCGGGCCTGGTCGCGGAATCCTCCCCAGATGTCGACGCGCGCCTCTCCGTCGATGTCGATGACGAGGGCGGCGCCGAGTTCTTCCCCGGACGAGACGTTCTGCTCGAAAAGGTGGCGCACGGCGGCGAAACGGTCGTCACAGTATCCGCCGATGGTCGGTTCATCCATAGTGGTGTCCTCGAGATCTGGGTGGGTGGTGGTGGCGCCGGATCCCGTCGGGTCGACGGGATCCGGCGTGGAGTGGCCGGGGCACTCAGCGGAAGGTGAGGCCGTCGAAGCTGCCCGCCGCAAGCCAGTGGTCCATCATGCGGAAGAACGCCGCCGAGCCTGCCGGATAGCCGACGTTGAGCCGATCCTTCGATTCGGCGGGTTTGCCTTCGTTGTTGTAGTAGCCGGGAGTGCATTCGGGATTACCGAGGGGCCGGCCGTGGTCGAGGAGAAGCTGCACCCACGCCTGCTCGGCTTCCTTCGTCGTCTCGACGCTGGAGGTGCCGGTGCTCAGCACGTGATCGACTATCGCAGCGACGACGCGGGCGGCTTCGACGAAGTTGTGGGGGATGTTCGATCCGAGGGCTGCGCCCTGCATCAACTGGAGCACGAATAGGTTGGGGAATCCGTAGGTGTGCATGCCGTGCAGGGTTCGTGTGCCCTGCGCCCAATGCTCGGACAGCTTGACCCCGTCGCGTCCGGTCGGGTCGAATCCGGCACGGTCGGTGTAGCCGGTGCCGAGGAACTCGAACCCGGAGGCGTAGACGATGCAGTCGACCTCGTACTCCACGTCGGCGACGACCACGCCGTGTTCGGTGATGCGCTCCACCCCCTTGCCGTCGGTGTCGACGAGGTGTGTGTTGGGCCGGTTGAACGCCGGCAGGTAGTCGTCGCGGAAGCACGGACGCTTGCACATCTGACGGAACCATGCCTTGAGCTGCTCGGCGGTGGCGGGATTGGTGACGATCTCGTCGACGCGGGCGCGGATGCGCTCCATCTGCTCGTCGTCGGCGTCTTCGAGTGCCCGTTGCACATTTTCCGGCGAGTAGTGCTCGATCGGTACGGATTTGACGGCCGCACGCATCCTCTGGCCGAGCGCGGTCCACCCGTCTCGGACGAGGTCCTCGTGTTCGATCGCCAACTCGCTCGGGTCGGTGAGCACGCCGTCCCAGATGGTGGTGAAACTGTCCAGCCAGCGCTTCTGCCAACCGGGTGTCGCGATCTGCGCGAACCACTTCTCGTCGATCGGGTGGTTTCCCCGTTCGTCGACAGCCGACGGTGTGCGTTGGACGACGTACAGTTCCCTGCAGTACTTGGCCAGTTCGGGCACGCATTGCACCGCGGTCGCGCCGGTTCCGATCACTGCTACACGCTTGTCTGCGAGCGTGTCCATCGGCGCGCCCAGCGCGTCGCCGCCGGTGTAGTCGTAGTCCCACCGGCTGGTGCGCCCCGCATCCTCACTGGTCTGATGCTGCACCCTCAAAGGGGCGTACTTGCTGCCGACGGCCCTCACCTGCACCTTTCTGGCCTGGTGCTTGCACCAAACCTGCCTGTCTGGCACTGTGATGAGTGCACGGGGCATTAGCTCCGGTGAAGTGGACCCGGCAGCCTTCCGGACGGTTGGTGAGCCGGGTTTCGCGTTTCTACCGCACTGCCACGGTCTTGGTGATCAACGGCCGGACCCGGGCGGGCCATTCGCCGCCCTTGGCCAGGCACCAGGCGACCGCGTCGGGAATCCACAGCATCGGTTCCTGCTTGGCGCGCAGATGGTGATACGTCAGCCGATCCCGGATCCCGTGTTTGCCGGTGGCGTCGAACAACGTGCGGCGATCGGACTTGACGGTGGAATCGTCCTGCTCGAGCACCAGACGCGAGACCGACAGCTCGGCAAGGTCGTCCACCAGCGCCGCGAGGCATCGTGGGCGCCCCACCTTGGGTGTCAGCCCGGTCGCGTCGTAGACGTGCACCTGCACGTCCAATGTCTCCAGGGCCGAGCAGATCGTGCGTCGGCGGGCATCGCGCTCGGACTTGAAGTGGATCCGTTCCTGACCCTTCATTCTCAGCGCCGTCAACGTTCTGCGCGCCTGATCGAGCGCCGACGGATCCGCCACTGCGGCCACCACCAGGATGCCGCGGACGGTGTTCTCATCGACGAAAGCGTGCACGAGAGGTCAGCCTAGAGCGACGCCACTTTCCCCTTCCGGATCCCCTTCGATACGCACCAAAGACAGGTGCGCACCTCGAGGGCCCGCATCTCTCCACCCGCGTACTTTCGATGCGCCCACTGTCGACACGGCCGCAGGAGGTCGACCGTCCTCGGGCCTGCCGGCTGTCACCGGTCCGGGGGTGCAGCGGCCGGGCGCACTGCTCGGGCCATCGCGCCGGCATCCCGGGGCGCCCCGGTTTGATTTCCTGCACCGAGTGCCGTAAATGTGGTTGAAGGTTGCACGACCGTCGCCGTCGACTCGGCGAGGCCCGCTGCCGCGCACCGCCACCCCCTGCCGGCGGTGCGCGCGCACCTCGGGCCGACGAGTCGCCCCTCCCGGACGCCCCGCCTTCCCCTGGGGCGGGGTGTCCGGGCCCTCCCCGTCGCCAGGCGGCCACTCGCAGAAGGAAGAGGCACGTTTTGATGATCTCCACCCTGGTCCTCCGCCCGGTGGCCCGCACCCTTGCCGTCGCGCTGATCTTCGCCGATACCGTCCTGGCCACCCGGGTGCCGCCGCTGCCCGATTGGGACGACGCTGGCCATCCCGCCCGCTACTGAACACCCACGGCCGTTCCGAGTACCGCATCCTGCTCCGAACAGACCTGCATCGCACCGACGCCGCCGTGGCATACCCCGCACTCCGATCGATGACACGCGCTGGCGGACACATGCGTGCGCTGCATCCATGCCACGAATGCAGCATTCGCATCGCAGCGGACCGGGCCTACGGCTCGACACCGCCGCCCCGGGTCTTCGCACTCGGTGGGCGCTTGTGTCGCCTGCGGGCCGAGGCGCTCGCCCCGGCCCGCAGCGCAGCCGCGTTCGTACTCGCTCGCAGCCCTGCTGGGCGTGCTTGCCCGGCATGGTTGACCGGAGCTCACGGGCGGCATTCCTGCTCCCCCGGCTCGATGCTGCGTCGCAGGCAGGGCCCTCAGTTCTGATCGTCCAACGATGCGAAACGAACGTCCCGCCAGAATTCGCGTGGGAGCCCTTCGGCGGCTCGCCTTCCGGAACCGTGAATCGCCAGTACGTGACAGGCGACAGTTCGTCTGTCAGGACGGGCCTGCCCGATTCAGCCCGGTAGACGCTCGTGGTGCCGTAGAAGAACTCTCCACGATTCGGTCCCATATCGCTGCTGCCACGGCATTCACCCCGCAGACGACCCCTCGCAGGTGCGATGTCACTGGGCAGTGGCAGGCGAACCGACCGGCTCCACGGCAGCGCTGCCCGTGACGGGATAGACGGCGTACTCCACGCCCGAGAGGTACTGGACGGTACGCACCACCTGGCATGAGTAACCGAACTCGTTGTCGTACCAGACGTAGAGAATGGCGGTGTCACCGTCGACGATTGCCGCGTTGGCGTCAATGATGCATGCCGCGCGTGAACCGATGAAGTCGCTGGACACGGCGTCGGTTGCCGCGGTGTAGTCGAGATTCCGACTCAGTGCGCCTGTCAGCGATTCCTGACGAAGATGTTCGAGCACTTCATCTTTGGTGGTCTCACGCCCCAGCTGAAGGTGGAGGATGGCGACGGAGACGTCCGGGGTGGGTACGCGGATCGAGTTACCGGTGATCCTTGCCTGAAGGCCGGGAAGCGCCTTCGCCACGGCCGACGCGGCACCTGTTTCGGTGAGCACGAGGTTGAAGGGCGCCGATCGGCCGCGCCGATCGGCCTTGTGGTAGTTGTCCAGCAGGTTTTGGTCATTGGTGAAGGAGTGCACGGTCTCGACGTGGCCTCGCGCGACACCGAACTCGTCGTCCATGGCCTTCAGTGGCGGGACAATGGCATTGGTGGTGCACGACGCGCACGAGACGATGTTCTCGGTCGGGTCGAGGTCGCGGTGATTGACGCCGTGCACAATGTTGGGCACGTCGCCCTTGCCGGGCGCGGTGAGCACCACCTTGGCCACACCCGGGCGGAGGTGCTGCGACAGCCCGTCGCGGTCGCGCCAGATCCCGGTGTTGTCGATCAGGATGGCGTTGTCGATGCCGTACTCGGTGTAGTCGACGCTCGTCGGATCGTTGCTGTAGATGAACTTGATGACGTTGCCGTTGGCGATCAGGGTGTTGTTCTCTGGGTCGACCTTGATCGTGCCGTTGAACTGCCCGTGGACCGAGTCGCGACGCAGCAGCGAGGCGCGCTTGGTCAGGTCGTCACTACCGCCCTTTCGGACCACCACGGCGCGCAAGTTCAACCCATTTCCCGAGCCGGCCTTTTCGATCAGGAGTCGAGCCACCAGTCGACCGATGCGCCCGAATCCGTACAGGATCACATCCTGCGGCTGCGGAGACGTCGGAGCGGTACCGGCCAGTTCGGCAAGACTGCGTGCAACGAACTCAGGGATCGACACTCCGTCGCCGTTCGCCCGGTAGTTCATCACCAGCAGTCCGAGATCGATCTTGGAGGGCCGGAGGTCGAGATGCGTCAGTGCCTCGAGGAAAGGGAACGTCTCTTCGACGGACAGCTCGTCGCCGCTGATCTGTCGGGCGAAACGATGGGTTCGCAGGATGCTGATGACCGACTTGTTCACCAGGGAGCGGCTGTGAAGCAGAATGGTCACCGAGCGCGTGCGGTGTAAGCCACCGATGATCGGGATCATCGCTTCCGCAAGAGCCTCCTCGGAGTTCCACTGTGCCAATTCTGCTGTGCTCACTGTGCTCCTCTGCCTTTCCGGCTCGTGGGACACGTCCGGTGGTTGGATGCCGGCCCGGACGAGACGCACGTCACTCGCCGGTCAGCGTTCCGGATCGGTGGAACAGTTCACGACCGACGCCGATCAGGACGTGCGCAACACCAAGCATATGGAAGCGCTCCCTCGGATCGACAAGCCGGTCGCCGAAACCGTCCCGGGGCGTGGACCTGCCGCCTCACGCGAAGAATGCCACGGACAACCTGCTGTCCTATCCATCAGTAGCAGCAGGAGGAGGCTTCTTCGTGTGAGTGAGCGGCGGCGGCGCACAGCAGCAAGCAAGCAGAGGCCGATACTCCCCCTCGCTGCGGTGCGGACGCAGGTCACATCCTGGTGGATCGGATTCGGTCACGTTCCAGCGGGCGCACGCGGGAAGGCGCATGTGCGCGCCCTCCGCGACCATGGCGAAGAAGAGCGGGGCTCAGGCTCGACGCATGGGCTCATGTCGGCCGTAGCCGTCCCGGTCTGTCCGTCGATCGCGTGCGGGGCAGTGGAGTGCTAGACCCGGCCGCCGCGTCCGAGGCGATGGCCGCAGTGGCTCGGAGCCTGCACGGAGCGGAGCGAGTGGCAGCGTTGACGGTTACCGGGTCTTCGCCTACGTCGACGTCCAGGGACCGGACGCAGGGTGCGCGTTCGACGCCGCCCGCGAGGAAGCGGCGTTGCATCCGCTGTCCGACACGCGCCTGCTCGGCCTTGTCGAGCAGGCACTCGAGGTCGGCTTGCACCCGACGAAGCTGCGCACCCTGTCCGGCACGGGAGTCGGGATCATGCGACGCGACTTCGGGGTCGAGTTGCCCGCGCCCGGCAACGACTGCCTCTGACAGCGCAACACAGGCGAGGCTCCCGGAATCCCTGGTTCCGGGGGCCTCGCCCGTGGCGTAGGAACGTCGTTCCGGCACGAGCCGGAATGACGTGGGCGCCACCACTACCGCGTCCAGCACAACCGGGCGCGTACGGTCGCCACGTCTCGCACCTCCAGCACGAACACCACCTCGATCCGATCGCCGGTCGGTCGCCGGACGGCACCAGCAAAGATGCCGTCGTGGCGCTGTTCGCTGCCGCCGATCCGGCCGGATTGATCGGCTGGGACGGTCCCGGTCCTGAACCCGTGTTCCCACGCCAAGCGGGCACAGACGCCATGGCACCTTCCTCGCCCGTCGTTCCGTCCAACTCTGCTGCACCGCAACATGAGTGGTGGGTAATCGTGCTTATCCACCACACCTGGTGGGGGGCTCACCGGCCTGCCGTCGAGCAAGGACCAAGCGTCACGCCTCAGAACATGTCGATGGTGTGTGGGCTCGAGGGGTTCAGAGTCCGGGTATCGGGGGCAGTTCCGGTAGGGGGAGCGGCGGGGGTGGGGGAAGTGTGGGCAGTTGGTACTGCGGGAGACCGGGAATGAGGGGGGCTGGTTCCGGTGGGGGTGGCGGAGCCGATGTGTCGGCCGGCGCACTGTTCTGCGTCCGGGGGGTGGCGGGGGGCTGGGGCGGATTGTGTGTCTGCGGCTGGTTCGTGGTGCGCGCTTCGGTCTGTTCGGGGATCGTCGGCTGCGTGTCGACCACCGGCGGGGCGGCTTCCGGGGGCGGGGCCACGTCCGCGGTCGTAGTGGGCGGTGGCGGGGCGGTGGGCTGTGCGTCCCGCTCGGAACCCTGCAGCAGGTCGGTGCCGAGGCCGGTGCCGAGGCCGATCGCCGCGACGACGGTGACGACGCTGCCGGCGAGGAGGAGGCGTCGAGGTGTCCGCGGCGGTGCGGTCGTCTCGACGGTGTGCCGGGTGTCGACGGTGTTGCTCGTCTGGTGGGGCGCGGGTGCCGTTGTCGGGGACATCACCGTGCCGGCGGCCTCGCCGGTGGCGGGGCGGGCCAGCAGCGCCGCACCCTCGGCCGCGACGAGTTCGGGTTGTGCGGGCACGATCACCGGGAGGTCGAGCCGGGACTGCATCACGGAGGTGACCAGCGGGATGTGCGCACCGCCGCCGAGGAGCACCGCGGCGTCGGGGGTGCGGCCGGAGCGGCGGATGACCTCCCGGGTGAGGTGGGCCGAGGCTTTTACGGGGCCGTCGATGAGCGAATCGAAGCTGTCCTGGGAGAGCAGCAGCAGACCGCCCTCCCCGGGCATGCACACTGCGCCGTGGGTGGACAGCTGCTCCTTCGCGTCGCGGCACCGGGCGGTGAGGGCGAGCTGTGCTGCCGGGTCGGCCGGCGGGGTGAAGCGGTGCAGTTCCAGGTGATGGTGGTAGATCAGCCGGTCGAGGAGGTCGCCGCTGATCCGGTCCGAGCGTGCGGTGCTCAGCACGAGCCCGGTGGGGCGGTCGACGACGGTGACGGTGAGGCCGGAACTGCCGAGGTCGTAGAACACGAGCGTCTCGTGGTCGCCGAGATCCCCGGACGTCTCCAGTCTCTCGAGCGCGGCCGTCACTTCGGGGACCAAGTGGAAGTGGCCGATCTCGAGTCGGGTCATCGCGGCCTGGACGGCACCGGCCTGCGCCTGGTTCCGGTACGCGACGCCGATGGCCTGGACCTCGTCGATCTCGTCGGTTTCGGCGAGCACCGTGTCGAGGGATGCGGCGGCCGGGTCTCCCGGCCGTTCGAGGGTCGCGGTCACCGACCGTGATCGGAAGAGCGGACCGTGGGGGCTCTCGGTGTCGCGGCACGCGAAGCGCACAGCGCTGGCCCCGACCGACACACCGAGAACCGACGTCATGACGCCGACTATAACGGTTCGGTCACGGGTCGCGCGCACGGAGCAGGTCGGCTCGGTGCTGCCGGTACACCACCGCCGCGCCGCTCGGTCCTGGACCCCACCACTACGCGACTCGGCCGGATCAGCCCGCGACGTCGTGCAGATGGTGCTCGACGTCGTGCAGCAGATACTGGCACAACTGCGCGATGGTGAACCGGCGGCCGTCGCTGCGCAGGCCGTCGCGCCGCCAGTCCTCAACGCCCTCGACGATCTTGACGGTCTCGTCGGTGCGTGAAGCGATCTGCTGGGCGACGGCGGCGGGATCTGCCGCCCAGAACCGCCGGCGGATCGCCTCGGCCTCGCCGTCGTAATCGGCGAACGTCGGGGTGTCCTCGGTGATCATCGCCCGCACTCGTTGTCCGAGGACGGCGATGAGGTCGCGCGCGTGGGAGGCGTACTCGAGCGTCGACCACACCCTCGGAGCGGGACGCTCGGCGACGTTCGGCCGTCGCAGCACGGCCTGCCAGCGTGGCACGCCGGCGCGCAAGCGTTGACCGGTCGTGGCCGGATCGTGCAGCGTGTACCCGCACTCGGGGCACCCTCCGTCGAGCACGAAGGTCCAGTCGCGAGTGTCGGGTTCAGCGGGTTCCGGCGCGGTGTCCATGGCCCCATGGTGCCGCTGTACGGGCTCTTCCGGTCCTGGAGTGCCTCGATCGCGCGGGTGAGGTTGCCGCAGTGCGGCAGTGACGGGATCCGGTGGGGGTCGGGTTGCCGAATCGGAGGGCGTGACGGGGCAGTGCTTCGAGTCGGGCGTTGATCGCCGCGGTGGGTCCGTTCGAGGCGCGGTGGTCGACGCAGGCGAGCACGTCGGCTCTGCGTCGGTGCAGGGTGCGTCCGAGTGAGGCGAGGTCGTCGAGACCATCCGGAACTGACCGATGGTCTTCGTTGAATAACGCACGACAACGGCTCCGTACGGTTCGGCGTTCGGGGACCAGCCGTTTGGGCGGCGGCGGGGCGCGGTGTCGCCGACATCCTGCTACCGGGTGCGCATGAGGGCAATATTCGTGCACGAGGTGCCGCTCGGCGAAGCCGAGGACAAGCTCTCGGCGCTGGTCGACAGCGACGAAGCCACGCACGACATCATCACGATCACCCGGCACGGCAAACCGGCCGCGGTCCTGATGTCGGTCGACGATCTGGAATCACTGCAGGAAACGATCTACTGGCTGTCTCGCCCGGCACCGCCGAGTCGCTCGCGGCCGCCGACGGCGATCCTGCTCAGTGCTGACTCGCAGGGCCGGATCTTGGGGAACCGGATCGGTAGCGCCGTCCCGGTTCCGGCCTCATCACAACCGAAGCCTGGCAGGCCGAGCCCGCCACCGAGACCTCGCCTGCTGATTCACACGAGGGTCACGCACGGGTGATCGTGGTCTTCCGGTCCACGCTCACCGCGCCTGCCGGTGCTGCCGGGCGTGGGCGAGAGCCGCGACCGCCCGCAGCACCTGCGGTGCGCGCCGGGCGGTGCGGAGCACGGCCCGGTCGAGCACGGACAGGTCGAGGGACCGGTGCGCGATCGGGGGCGGGTCCGTGATCGCGTCGGTGAGCGCGTACAGCTGCCATCGGCCGGGCACCCCGGCGAGCCGGTGCCGGCCCCGGTCGGCGAACCTCAGGCCCGAGCCGGTGCCGAGGTCGCGGGCGGTGCGGGAGACCAGGATCTCGCCGGGACCGGCGGTCGCGCCGATGCGCGCCCCGATGTGCACGGACAATCCGGTCAGCTCGGGTCCGGCGTGCTCGACGGTCCCGGTGTGGACGCCGGCCCGGATCTCGATGCCGAGACCGCGGGCGTCGTCGCGGATCCGCGCGGCACAGCGCACGGCCGCGGCCGGGCCGTCGAAGAGGCTCAACGTCCCGTCCCCCGTGACCTTCACGAGCCGGCCGCCGGCCTGCTCCACCTCGGCCCGGACCCGTCGTTCGTGGGCGGCGCGCAGGTCGCGGTAGGCGCCGTCGCCGATACGGGCGAGCAGTTTCGTCGAGCCGACAATGTCGGTGAACAGCAGCGACGCGAGGCTGCGGTCGGCGTCGACGGGATGCTGCATCCCGGTGGCGAGTTCCTCGACGTGGTCGAGGATCGGCCGCCACGCCTCCCCGAGCGAGGCGCCGGGCAGGGCGTTCGGCAACAGGTGGAACGAACCGCGGGGGATCTGCCGCGCGACGAACTCGGCGGCGGCGCGGGGCACGGGGCTGGCGGCCGGGAGCAGCACCCGGGCCGGGCACTGGATCGACGGCAGGGCGCTGGAGTAGTCGAGCCGGAAGATCCACTCGAGGTGCGCCTGCGTCGTGGTCGGTGTCGCGGAGCAGCGTTCGAGCATCGCCATCAGCCGCCGGTTGTAGGGGTTGTCGGCGTGGTGCTCCCACATCCGGACCGAGGCCCCGGAACCCCACTCCCGGCCCACGGTCCGCCAGTTGTCGACGAACTCCGCCCGCCGCACCGGCGTCCATCCGTGCGGCTCACCGTCGCCGCCGAGGAGACGCTCGGCAAACGGCTGGACGAGGACCAGGCCGGCGACGCGGTCCGGGGCGCGGGCGGCGACGAGGCACTGCGGTCCACAGGTGCTGGCGACGCCGACGAGGGTGGCCCGGCGCATCCCCACCTCGTCCATCACGGCCAGCACGTCGTCGGCCTGCTCCTCGAGGCTGGGCACCCGGTCCAGCGGATCGGACAGCCCGATCCCGCGGCGCTGGAAGTACACCGAGCGGCCGAAGGTGCCGTTGCGTTCGATCAGGTAGTGCAGGTGGGGGTCGGTCCACATCAGGTCCAGGTGGGTCTGGATCTCGAGGAACCACACGACGTCCACCGGGCCTTCACCCACCACCTGGTACGCGAGGCCGTGGCCGTCGCGCGGAAGATACCGGGTGACCGGTGGGTCCATCTCCTCAGGCTAGCGGGGCTGCCGGGCGGCGAACAGCCCGCTCTGTGACAAGCACCACGCTGCGCGGTAGGTTGGTGTAACTGCAAGAACTACTCACCAGTAGGGGTATGACATGCCTGCTCCCAGCGCCGCCACCTTCGCACGGTTGGCCGAGCTCATCGCCATCCCGGACGCAGCGAGCCGTCCCACCCGCTCGGTCGTGGAGGCTTTCACCGGTCGTGAACTCGCGACGGTTCCCATCGGCACCGCCGACGACGCCAGGGCCGCCCTCGAGCGGGCCCGCGTCGCGCAGGTCGACTGGGCCCGCCGCTCCGTCGAGCAACGCGCCGAGATCTTCCACCGCTACCACGACCTGGTGCTGGCCCACCGCGAAGAACTGATGGACATGGCCCAGGCCGAGACCGGCAAGGCCCGCGCGTCGGCGCAGGAGGAGGTCCTCGACATCGCCCTCACCGCGCGCTACTACGCGCGCACCGCGCCCCGGCTGCTGCGTCCCCGCCGCGCCACGGGCATGCTTCCCGGCCTGACGAAGACCACCGTGCGCTACCACCCGAAGGGCGTCGTCGGGGTCATCGCACCGTGGAACTACCCGATGACCCTCGCCGTCTCCGACGCGATCGCCGCCCTGCTCGCCGGTAACGCCGTCGTCCTCAAGCCCGACAGCCAGACCCCCTACTGTGCGCTGGCCGTCGTCGAACTGCTCTATCGGGCCGGCCTGCCGCGCGACCTGTTCGCCGTGGTGCCCGGGCCCGGCTCCGTCGTGGGCACCGCCCTCGTCGAGAACGCCGACTACCTCATGTTCACCGGCTCCTCGCAGACCGGCAGCCTCCTCGCCGAGCAGGCGGGCCGCCGCCTCATCGGCTTCTCCGCCGAACTCGGCGGCAAGAACCCGATGATCGTCACCGCCGGCGCGAACCTGCGTGAGGTCACCGACGCGGCCGTGCGGGCGTGCTTCTCCAACTCCGGGCAGCTGTGCATCTCCATCGAACGGATCTACGTGGAGAAGTCCGTCGCCCCCGAGTTCCTCCGCATGCTCGGCGAGCGGGTGCGGAACATGACCCTCGGGCCGGGTTACGAGTACGGCGTCGAAATGGGCAGCATGGTCAACGAGACCCAGGTCAAGGCCGTCTCCGGGCACGTCGACGACGCCGTCGCCAAGGGCGCCACCGTCGTTGCCGGCGGCCGGGCCCGGCCCGATCTCGGCCCCCTGTTCTACGAGCCGACGGTGCTCACCGACGTCCCCGAGGACGCCGAGTGCTACCGGGAGGAGACGTTCGGTCCGCTCGTGTCGGTGTACCCGGTGGACAACGTCGAGGAGGCGATCCGTCGCGCCAACGACACCGAGTACGGGCTCAATGCCAGCGTGTGGGCGGGCACCAAGGCGCAGGGCGAGGCCATCGCGGCGCGGGTGCGGGCGGGCACCGTCAACGTCGACGAGGGCTACGCGCCGGCGTGGGGCAGCACCGACGCGCCGATGGGCGGCATGGGCATCTCGGGTATGGGCCGCCGGCACGGCGCCGAGGGCCTGATCAAGTACACCGAGCCGCAGACGATCGCGACGACCCGGGTGATGAATCTCGGTGGGCCCCGTGGGGTTCCGCCGAAGCTGTGGTCGAAGGTGATGCCGCCCTTCGTCAAGGCGATGCAGTGGCTGCCGGGCCGGTGACGGCCGGCATTTCGCAGAGCCGGAAACACGCGGTGCGACGAACGCGATAATCCGGCTGTGGGCGATCGCCAGGTGCTGCACGGTGCGACGGAGAACCTCCGGGTCCAGCGGCGCCGTCTGCTCGTGTGGTACCTGGCAGTCAGCACCGGGCTCGTCGCGGTAGGAATCGTTGCAGCCCTGCTCGATCCGGCCATCGCCCGATCCGGTAGCTTCGCCGGCATGGCCTCGGCGCTGGCGCTGGGCATCGCCGGGCTGGGGATCCTGCGGTGGGCGCCACGGCGTCCGGGACGCACCCCCATCGTCGCCGCCACCGCGTGCGCGGTCGTCGCGATGCCCGCGGTGATCGCGTTCCACGTCGATCCCTCCCGCATCCTCATCAGCGTCATGGGATCGATGTTCCTGTCGATGTATCTCTCGGCGTTCTGGCCACCGCGGCAGGCCGTCCTGTGGATCGGGGCGCTCACCGCGGCGACCCTCGGCGCCGCGGCCGTCGCCCCGACGCGCCTGCTGTGGGTCGGTTACGTGATCGTCGCCGCCGCCCTGCTCGGGTCCGGGGCGATCTTCGGGGCCGTGGGACGGCTGCTGGTGAACGCGGCGACCCGCGATCCGCTCACCGGCCTGCGCAACCGCGCGGGTCTCGACCTCGAACTGCGCTCGCGGCCGCGCGACCGCGGCACCCGGGTCTGCCTGGGCCTGCTCGACGTCGACGGATTCAAGGCGTTCAACGACGAGCACGGGCATCCCGCGGGTGACGCACTGCTCCGCGACGCCGCCGGGGCGTGGGCGCAGCAGGTGCCGCGCGGCGGGATCCTGGCGCGTCTCGGCGGCGACGAATTCCTCGTCGTGCTCCCGGACACGGACGAAGAGGAGGGGCGCGCGGTGCTCGAGGACATGGTCCGCGCGAATCCCGTGCCGGTCAGCTTCGGGGTCGCGGCGGGCGTCGTCAGCGACCCCATGGACCTCTACCACGACGCCGACATGGATCTGTATCGGGCCAAGGCCGCGACCTGGGCGCACCTGCCGGATCGGTTGGCGCCGCTGCCCCTGCCCGCCGTCCTCGATCTGCTGCCCGTCCCCATCATCGCCGTGCGCGACGGCGGCGCCATCGCCTACGCCAATCCCACCTTTGCGGCGCTGCTCGGCGTCGACGCCCGGGACGTGGAGAACCGGGCGCTGCACGAGATCTTCACCGGCGGCACGTGGCCCGACGGTTCCGTCACCGTCCGCTCGCTGCACGACCGGACCGGGCAACTGTGCGAGTTCGGCCGCCCGGACGGGACCGTCGTGCAGGCGACGGTCGGCGCCGTCCGGATCCGGTGGGAGAACACCCTCGCGACGCTGGTCGTGCTCGGCGACGTCACCGAGCAGCCGAGCTACGCGTCGGGCTGACCTGTGCCCGCGGACGCGCGACGGATCCGGGTGCCGGGGGTTACTGTCGCAGGTGTGCCGGGCACGGTGACGCTCTTCCTCGCCGGAGACGTGATGACCGGCCGGGGTGTGGACCAGATCCTCCTGCACCCCGGAGGTCCCACGCTGCGGGAGTCCTACGTGAAGGACGCCCGGGACTACGTCGAACTCGCCGAGACCCGCAGCGGCGCGATTCCGCGGCCCGCGGGATACGACTGGCCGTGGGGTATCGCGCTGTCCGTGCTCGACGAGTGCGCCCCGGACGTTCGGATCGTCAACCTCGAGACGTCCGTGACCACGTCGCGGGACTACGCGCCGGAGAAGGGCATCCACTACCGGATGAATCCGGCGAACGTCGAGGTGGTCACCGTCGCACGGGTCGACGTGTGCACCCTGGCCAACAATCACGTGCTCGACTTCGGCGTCCGTGGTCTGCGCGAGACCGTCGAGGTCCTCACGGCGGCGGGACTGCGGCTCGCCGGCGCGGGCGGCGACGATCGGCTGGCGTGGCGGCCGGCGACGGTCCCGGTCGGGGCGGGCCGGGTGCGGGTGTGGTCGGTCGGTGCGGTGTCGAGCGGGATCGCCCCGTGGTGGGCCGCGACGGCGACGCGGCCCGGGGTGGCGCTGTTGCCGGAGGTGTCGGAGGCGGGAGCCGACGGGCTGCTCGCCCGGATCGACGCCGACCGCGCGGCCGGCGATGTGGTGGTGGTGTCGGTGCACTGGGGATCCAACTGGGGCTACGCGGTGCCGGACGAGCACGTGCGGTTCGCGCACCGTCTGATCGACGGCGGCGTCGATGTGGTGCACGGGCATTCGTCCCATCACCCGCGGCCGCTGGAGGTCTACCGCGGCAAGCCGGTGCTGTACGGGTGCGGCGACCTGATCAACGACTACGAGGGCATCGGCGGCTACGAGCGCTTCCGCGACGAGTTGCGCCTGCTGTATGTCGTCTCGTTCGACGCGGACTCGCGGGAGCTGCGGGAGTTGCGGATGATGCCGGTGCGGGCGCGGCGGATGCGGCTCGAACACGTCACGCAGTCGCAGGAGCGCTGGCTGCGCGCGGCGCTCGAGGAGTCGTCGGCGATCTTCGGCACTCGGTTGCGGGCCGCGGGGGACGGCGGCCCGTGGATCCGGCTCGAGCGGTGAGCCGGCGCGGTCAGCCGCCCGGACGCGCGACGGGAACGCCGTCGACGACGAGGTCCACCGCCTCGTTGTAGAACGCGACGTGGCCGGCGATCGGTGCGACGGCGGGGAGGGGATCCGGGTACGACCAGGCGACGTTCTCGGCCCGCGGCGTTCCGGTGAAGCTCCAGTACCGGGCCGTGCCCTTGTAGGGGCACGACGTGTGCAGTTCCGTCTCCTCGAGTACCGAGAAGTCGACGTCGGCGGGCGGGATGTAGTACCGCACGGGCAGGTGGGTCTCGAACAGCAGCACCGGGTTCCGGGTCTCGGCGACGACCGTGCCGGCGATGGACACCTGCACGTGCCGGCTGCTGGGCAGCGCATCGACCCGGTGGTGCGGGTCGCGGGGATGAACGAAGATCTCCGTGTCCTCCTCGTACCAGTTTTCGATGCCCGCTCCCCGGCGGCCGAACCATTCGAAGCCGATGTACTCCTCGAGTCCCGCGACGTCGAGCACGAACGCCGCGGCGGGCGCCCGGGTCTCGTCGTCGGTCAGGTCGAACCACCGCGCGACGTCGTTCCTGTCGCCCGGTGCCGGGGCGGGCGCGAGGAGATCGGTGCGCACGTCGTCGCGGGGGAACAGGTAGAAGGGGACGGGATGGCCGGGCGGCCACACGAGCAGCGCGCGGATGGTGTCGACCACGGTGTGACCGGCCCAGGTTCCGCGGACCCGCCGCTCGCTGGGTTCGTACAGGTAGCCGTCCGACGGGGGCGGACGGCGGCGGGTGGCGGACCTGCGGGCCATGCCCCGACGGTACGCCGGCCATCCGGGCACCGAGGACCGCCGGGCGCACGGATCACCGGCGGACACGGATCACCCGGCGGGCACGGGTTCGTCGTCGCGCGTGACGGCGTAGACGCCCGGGTCGAACGCCGACACCCGGCGACGGAGCGCGGCCGACGACCACGGCCAGTTGAAGCTGTTGCGGCCGTTGGCGTCGAAGAAGTAGCTGCGGCATCCGCCGGAGTTGTAGACCGTGCCCGGCAGGGCGGCCTGGACCTCGTCGTTGAAGGCGTCCTGGACGTCGCGCCGCACCTCGAGGGTGCGCCAGCCGCGGCGCACCGCCGTGTCGATCGCGGTCGCGACGTGCTCGAGCTGGGCTTCGAGGATGAGGAACGCCGACGTGTGACCGGTGCCGAGGCTGGGGCCGAGCAGGACGAACGCGTTGGGAAAGCCCGCGACGGACGACCCCAGGAACGCCTGCGGGCTGCCCTGCCAGTGCTCGTCGAGGCTGCGTCCCTGTCCGTCGAACATCCGGCCGGCGATCGGCATGTCGAGGATGTGGAAGCCGGTGCCGAAGACGACGGCGTCGACCTCGGCTTCGCTGCCGTCCTGGGCGATCACGGTGGAGCCGCGGATCTCGCGCACCGCGCTCGGGTGGACCTCGACGTGGGGGCGGGTGAGGGCGGGGTAGTAGGTGTTCGACATGAGCAGCCGCTTGCAGCCCAGGGTGTAGTCGGGGGTCAGGGCGCGGCGCAGCCGCGGGTCGCGGACCTGCGCCCGCAGCTGGGCGCGGCCGATCCACTGCAGTTGCCGCATGAGCCACGGGTGCCGGAAGCCGAGGCCGAGGGCCTCCATGAGCGCGTACTCGGTCGCCTCGACCAGTCGTCGCGCGCCCGGGACGCGGGCGAGCAGCCGGCGCTCGAACCCCGACAGCCGGCGGTCGGGCTTGGGCAGCACCCACTGCGCCGTCCGCTGGTACAGGTGCAGCCGCGCGACGTCCGGCGCGATCTCGGGGACGAACTGGACGGCCGAGGCTCCGGTGCCGACGACGGCCACGCGCTTGCCGCGCAGGTCGTAGTCGTGGTTCCAGCGCGCCGAGTGGAACACCTCGCCGGGGAACTGCGACAGACCGGGGATGTCGGGTACGAGCGGTTCGTTCCACGGTCCCGCGGCGGCGACGAGGAACCGCGCCCGCACGGTCCCGCCGGTGGTCTCGAGGGTCCAGCGCGCGTCGATCGGGTCCCAGTCCGCGCGCAGCATCTCGATCCCGAACCGGACGTGGGACCTCACGCCGCGGGCGTCGGCGGTGTGCTCGATGTAGTCGCGAATCTCGTTCTGCCCGGCGAAGATTCGGCTCCAGTCCCGGTTCCGGGCGAAGGAGTACGAGTACAGCAGCGAGGGCACGTCGCAGGCGCATCCGGGGTACGTGTTGGCGCGCCACGTGCCGCCGAGGGTCCCGGCCTTCTCGAGGACGACGAAGTCGGTGATCCCGCGCCGTCGCAGCGCGATCGCCGCGCCGATGCCGGAGATCCCGGCGCCGATCACCACCACCCGGTATTCGTCCATCGCGTCGTCCCCTCGTCTCCCGTGATCCCCATTCGAATACCGTCGGTATCCGGATAACCACAGTATCCGAACTTCGGCCGCTCCGGTACCGTCGAGTCGTGGCACGACCGACCCGCCAGGAGACCCAGGCACGCACCCGTGAGGATCTGCTCGCCACGGCGGCCGAGCACTTCCTCGAGCGCGGCTACGCCGCGGCGTCCCTCGACCAGATCGCCGAGGACGCCGGTTATTCCAAGGGTGCGGTGTACTCCAACTTCCGCAACAAGGACGAGTTGTGCTTCGCGGTGCTCGATCGGATCCGGGCCGAGCGCATGGGCGAGATCGCCGCGACGCTCGCGGCCGGTGCGACGCTCGACGACGTGGTGACCGCGTTCGGGGTGTGGGCCGAGCGCACCATCGGCGACCGGCGCTGGACCCTGCTCGAGATCGAGTTCTCGGTGCGCTCCCGGCACAACGAGGAGATCCGGTCCCGCATCGCGGCGGGTGCCGAAGGGGTGCGCACGCTCATCGCCGAGCTGATCCGCTCGCTCGCCGACCGGTACGACGTCACGCCCACGATGGATCCCGGGCAGGCGTCGGCCATGCTGCTCGGGCTCGGCATCGGCCTGGGCCTGCAGCGCGCGATCAGTCCCGAGCTGTCGGCGGCCGCGTTGACGGACGCGGTGCGCACGTTGATGCGGCCGCGGCGGTGAGGTCGGCGGAACCTACCGGGCTCTGTAGGTCAGGCAGTTGGCCGCGTGCTCTCCGCTGCCGGTGCCGCCCACGCGGATCTCGCTCGCGGTGCACTCGAGATCCTGGTTGTGCACGCAGTCGGCGCGCTGGCAGGCGCCGACCATGCTGCTGGTGACGGTGTCCAGGCCGCCCTTGGTCGACAGCGGGATGAACGTCTCGCAGTCGGCGCTGCCGTTGTGCCCGGCGACGTTGATGGCGTAGGCGTGGCAGCCGTCGTGGTTGTAGGAGCAGGTGCCGACGCTGCACTCGGTGACGTGCGGCATTTCCATCGTGGTCATGATCGATCCTTCCGGAGGACGGTTGTCCACTATGGGATGCAGACCATGGTAGTGGTGCGGCGGGTGTGCGAACAGGGTAGTGGCCGAGCGGATTTCGTTGGTGTGCGGTGCATTTCGAGAACACCCGTGTTGCGTAAACCGGGTCGGCTCACACCCGGGCCGCGGCGGGCTCGCGCACCGGTTCGAGGCTCGGCCGCCGGGCGACGGGGATGGCGAGGGTGACGGCGGCGGCGACGGGGGCGACACCGCAGCCGATGAGCATCCCGGTGCGGAACCCGCCCTCGGTCGGCAGGCTGTAGCCGCCGACCGGCACGCTCATCTGCGACAGGACCACGCCGACCACCGCCGCCGACACCGAGGTGCCCACTGCGCGCATCAGGGAGTTGACGCTGTTCGCCGACGCCGTGGCGGACTGCGGCACCGCACCCATGATCAGCGCGGGCATGGCCCCGTAGGCGAAGCCGACACCGGCGCTGCCGATGCAGACGACGAGCATCAAGCCCCACGTCGAGCCCATGAGCAGCAGGGACACCCGTAGCCGGCGGCGATGACCAGGCATCCGATCAACAGGGTGACCTTCGGGCCGCGGGTCGCGGACAATTTTCCGCCGATCGGTGAGACGGCCATCATCACCAGGCCGCCCGGTGCCATCCACAGTCCCATGGCCGGCATCGACTGGCCCAGGCCGTAGCCGGTCTCGGCGGGCAGCTGCAGCAGCTGCGGCACGATGAGCGACTGCGCGTACATCCCGAACCCCACCACGACCGAGGCGGCGTTGGTCGGCAGCACCTGGGGCCGGGCGGTGGCCCGCAGGTCCACGAGCGGATGCGGCCGGCGCAGCTCTCGCCGAGCGCATCCCCGACCCCGAGGGGGGCGTCGCGCGCAAGTTCCGCATCACCGCGGAGGGTGTCCGTCGCCTCGACGACGAACGCGCCCGCTCCGTCGCCGGGCTCGAGCGGGTGCTGGTCGACTGGGATCCCGCCGAGGTCGCCGAGTTCGCCCGCTGGCTCGAACGGTTCAACACCGACATCGAGCGTCTGGCGGGGCGCCCCTGGCCCCGGCCGGTGAGCTCGCCCGGATCGTCCCCGTCCCACCCCGAGGGCCGCAGCGGGTCCTGAGCCCGCGCCCGCCCGGCGGCGTGGAGCGACACGAGCGCGGCGTCCGCCGTTGACATTGACGTCAACGTCAACGCATGCTGTGCGGGTGACGACGAGCGAAGCCCAGGAACGGGCCCGGTCCGCCCGGCGCGACAGCGACGGCCCGCGCCGGCAGGCCCTGCTCGAGACCGCCCGCGACTGCTTCGGCGAACTCGGCTACGAGCGCACCACCGTCGCGGTGATCACCGGCCGCGCCGACGTCTCCCGCGCCACCTTCTACGCGTACTTCTCCTCCAAGGAGGAGGTGTTCCGCGCGCTCGCCACCCTCGTGTGCCGGCAGTTCCTCGACGCCCAGCACATGGAGGGGCGGGCGGTGGACGACCTGCGCCGGGTGCTGCGCACCACCACCCGCGCCTTCATCGAGTCCGTCTACGTCAACGGCCGCATCCTCGAGCTGATCGAACACCGCGCCCGCCTCGACGAGGAGGTCGGCGCCGAGTGGGAGAGCGTGCGCGAACGCCTCGTGGGCCGCTACGTGCGGTTCGTCGAGCGCATCAACGCCACCGGCGAGGTGCTCCCGTGCGCGCCACCCGAACGCATCGCCCGCACCCTCGCCGACGCGCAACGCGCCGGCGCCCTGCGTCTGCTCGGCGCCCCGAGACAGGAACAGCAGTCCTACATCGACGACATGATCGCGATGTCCGAACGGCTCATCGGCTTCCGCTGACCGGCCCCGACCGACAGGACCCCCGACACCCATGCTGCTCGTAGCCAACCGCGGCGAGATCGCCCTGCGGGTCATCCGTTCCGCCACCGAACTCGGCCTCGACACCGTCGCCGTGTATGCCGAGGACGACGCGGACAGCCCGCACGTCGCCGCCGCCACCCGCGCCGTCGCGTTGACCGGTGCCGGACCGGCCGCCTACCTCGACGGGCAGGCGCTGCTGCGCGCCGCCGCCGAGACCGGCTGCACCCTCGTTCACCCCGGATACGGATTCCTCAGCGAGAGCGCCGAATTCGCCGAAGCGTGCGCCGCGGCCGGGGTGACGTTCGTCGGCCCCAAGCCGCAGGTGCTGCGGATCTTCGGCGACAAGGCCGCCGCCCGCCGCACCGCCGTCGCCGCACAGGTGCCCGTGCTGCCCGCCACCGACGGGGGCGTCACGGCCGGCGCGGCCCGCGACTTCCTCGCCGCCCACCCCGGCGGCATCGTCCTGAAGGCGCTCGCCGGCGGGGGCGGCCGCGGCATGCGGATCGTGCGCGACGCCGCGGACCTCGACGACGCCTTCCGCGCGTGTACGGCCGAGGCGGAGTTGGGTTTCGGCAACGGCGCGCTGTTCGCCGAGGCCCTGTGCGCTCGGGCCCGGCACATCGAGGTGCAGGTCGTCGCGGCCCCCGACGGCGCGGGCGGGGTGCGGGCTCTCGCGCTCGGTGACCGGGACTGCAGCGTGCAGCGACGCCACCAGAAGCTCGTGGAAATCGCTCCGGCGCAACGGCTCGGCGCGACGGTGCGCCGCGCGCTGCACGAGGCCGCGGCGCGGCTGTGCGCATCGGTGGGCTATCGGGGTCTGGCCACCGTCGAGTTCCTCGTCGCCGGCGACGACGCGGTGTTCCTCGAGGTGAACCCCCGGATCCAGGTGGAGCACACGGTCACCGAGGAGGTCACCGGCGTCGACCTGGCCGCGACGCAGATCGCGATCGCCCGCGGTGCCCGGTTCGACGAACTCGGCCTGCCCGGCGGCGTCACCGCCGACGGCGCCGGCGTGCGCGGCGAGCCCGCCGCCGCGAGGGGCATCGCCGTCCAGGCTCGCGTCAACACCGAGACGATGCGCCCCGACGGCCGGGCCGTACCCGCCTCCGGCACGCTCACCGTGTTCACGCCGCCCACCGGGCCGGGCGTCCGCGTCGACACCTACGGCCGTCCCGGGCTGACGACCAGCCCGCGCTACGACTCGCTGCTGGCCAAGGTGATCACCCACACCCGCATCGACGACTTCGCGGCGGCGCTGCGCAAGACGGACGCGGCGCTCGGCGACCTGCTCGTCGAGGGCGTCGCCACCAATGCCGAGTTTCTGCAGAACATCCTGCGCGACAAGGACTTCGCGGCATCCGACGTGCACACGTCGTGGCTGGACGAACGGATCGCCGACCTCGCCGTCGCCGGCCCCGACGGCGCACCGGCCGTCGCGCCGGAACTGCACGCGGGGGAGGAGGCGGTGCGCGCCGACATGGTCGGCACCGTCGTCGAGACCGCCGCCGACGGCGACGCGCTCGCGCCGGGCGCACCCGTCGCGGTGCTCGAGGCGATGAAGATGCAGCACGTGGTGTCCGCCTCCGGATCGGCGACCGTGGTGCGCCTGCTGGTGCGGCCGGGGCAGACCGTGCAGCCGGGGGAGGTGCTCGCCGTGGTGCGCGCCGGGTCCGGCGACGCGGCCACCGGCGACGGGGGTGAGCGGGACCTCGACGCCGTGCGCGACGACCTCACCGAGATCCGGGACCGGCACGCCCGCACCCTCGACGCCGCCCGGCCCGACGCGGTCGCCAAGCGGCACCGGACGGGCCGTCGCACCGCGCGGGAGAACATCGCCGACCTCGTCGACGACGGCACCTTCGTCGAGTACGGGCCGCTCGTGCTCGCCGCGCAGCGCAGCCGGCGCAGCGAGGAGGACCTGATCGCCAACACCCCCGCCGACGGGCTCGTCGGCGGTCTCGCCCGCATCGACGGTGCCGAATCGGTGGTGCTCTCCTACGACTACACCGTCCTCGCCGGCACACAGGGCATGCGCAACCACAGCAAGACCGACCGGCTGCTCGCCCTCGCCGCCCGCCGCGAGGTGCCGCTCGTGTTGTTCGCCGAGGGCGGCGGCGGACGGCCCGGGGACGTCGACGCCGGACCCGGACAGGGCCTGGAGCTGTCGACGTTCCGCGCGATGGCCGCCCTGCGCGGGCGCGTCCCCACCGTCGCGGTGGTCTCCGGGCGGTGCTTCGCCGGCAACGCAGCCCTCGCCGGCGTGTGCGACGTGCTGATCGCCACTCCCGACACCAACATCGGCATGGGCGGGCCCGCGATGATCGAGGGCGGCGGGCTCGGCGTGTACCGGCCCGAGGACATCGGCCCGATCGACGTGCAGCGCCGCAACGGCGTCGTGCACCTCGCCGCACGCGACGAGGCGCACGCCGTCGAACTGGCCCGGCAGTACCTCGGCTACTTCACCGCCGCCGCCGGCGAGTGGGCGGCCCCGGACCCGCGGCTGGCGCGCCACGTCGTTCCCGAGAACCGGTTGCGCGCCTACGACGTGCGCGCGGCGATCGATGCGATCGCCGACGTCGGTTCCGTGCTCGAACTGCGCGGCGACTACGGTGTCGGCATCGTCACCGCCCTCGTCCGCGTCGAGGGCGCGGCGTACGGGGTGCTCGCCAACAGCAGCCACCACCTCGGCGGCGCGATCGACGCCGAGGCCGCGGACAAGGCCGCCGACTTCCTCGAGCTGTGCCAGGCGCACCGCCTGCCCGTCGTGAGCCTCTGCGACACACCGGGATTCATGGTCGGACCCGAGTCGGAGAAGGAGGCCACGGTGCGCCGGTTCGGCCGGCTGTTCGTCGCCGGTGCGCGCCTGACCGTCCCGTTCGGCACGATCATCCTGCGCAAGGGTTACGGCCTCGGCGCCATGGCCATGGCCGGCGGGTCCTTCCACGCACCCGAGTTCACCGTGGCGTGGCCCACCGGCGAGATCGGCGGGATGGGGCTCGAGGGCGCGGTGCGGCTCGGCTTCCGCAAGGAACTCGAGGCCGCACCCGACCGGGCCGCGCGCGACGAGCTGTTCGCGCAGCTCGTCGCCGCCGCCTACCAGCACGGCAAGGCCCTGCAGGCCGCGACGATCTTCGAACTCGACGACGTCATCGATCCCGCCGACACACGGGCCTGGGTGTCGCGGCTGCGCATGTCCTGAGCGCCGGTGGGTACCCGTCCGTCACCGAAGGGAGGTGGCGGTGAGCAGGCAACCGGGAGCCGAGGAGTTCGTGCCGGAGACCACCGACCTGGCCGAGCTCGCCGCCGCGGCGGGCGGCTGCCGCGGATGCGAGCTGTACCGGAACGCCGAACGCACCGTGTTCGGCGCCGGCCCGGCGATCAGGAGGACCGGGCCGGGGAGCCGTTCGTCGGCCCGGCCGGGCGGCTGCTCGACCGGGCCCTCGAGGAGGCGGGGATCGACCGCGGCGAGGTCTACGTGACCAACGCGGTCAAGCACTTCAAGTTCGAGCGGGCCGCCGCCGGCGGGCGTCGCATCCACAAGAAACCGGCACGCGGCGAGATCGTCGCGTGCCGGCCTTGGCTGGTCGCCGAGCTGCAGGCGGTGCGACCCGAGGTGCTCGTGTGCCTCGGCGCCACCGCGGCCCAGTCGCTGCTCGGCCCGTCGTTCCGGGTGACCGCGCACCGGGGGGAGATCCTGCACGTCGACGGGGAGGTGCAGATTCCGTCCGCTCCGGCCGTCGTCGCCACGATCCACCCGTCGGCGATCCTGCGCGGACCGGCGGAGCAGCGGGACGAGGCCCTCGCCGGGCTGGTCGCCGATCTGCGGGTGGCCGCCGGGGTGCTGTAGTACCTACAGATGTCCAATACCTACAGCTGTTCGGTACCCACAGCGGTTCGGTACCCACAGCGGTTCAGTCGTCGGACGCCGTCCCGGCGAGGGCGTTCTGCACCCGGTGGGTGGCCGCGTCGTCCCAGCCGTCGGGGGCGAGGATGTCCGCCCACAACTGCGCGGCCTCCGGCCCGTACGCGTGGCCGAACCCGGACGGGACGTCGGCGGAGAACACCATGTCGAGCGTGACCTGCCAGAACGTGACGAACGGCAGCCACCGCATGCCCGGATCCACATCCGGGCCGAGCGGCTCCCGCAACCAGTCCGGCTCCCGCAGCAACAGCTCGAACGACCACCAGGTGATCGGATCGCTCGCGTGCTGCCAGAACACCACCCGCGGAAACTGCCACGGCCCGGGCAGGTCCGCGTCGTCCGGGCGGGACGCGAACCGGATGTGGCGGCCGGCGTCGACCACCGGCAGCCGCTCGAGCGACCCCGGGTCGCGGTCCGCGGTGATCTCCCCCCACGGCTGCGCGAAGTTCGGAGTACCCACCAGCAGCGCCCCGTCGGTCCGGGCGACCAGGTCCGGCCCCGACGCGAACGCCGCCTGACCGCCGTACGAGCCCAGGCTCTCGCCGAACACCACCAGCGTCGGCCGATCCGGCTCGGGCCGCGCCGACCACGCCGCATACACCGCCTCGAACAGCGCCCGCCCCGCCAGCCGGGGCGTCTCCCGGTCGGCGACGAACGACAACGCGCTGGGCAGGAACGAGTACTGCATGGCCGCGATCGCCGAATCCCCGCCGGCGACGTATTCGAAGGCCCCGGCGACGTTCGCGTTGACCCAGCCGCGGCCGGTGGTGGTCACCACCGCCAGCACCCGGCGGTCGAATGCGTCGGTGCGCTCGAGCTCGGCGACGACCCGGTCCGCGATGCCCTCGACCGTGTCGGCGGATTCGCGGCCGGCATAGACCCGGATCGGGGTGCGCGCCGGCGCCCCGGTGACGGTCTCGATCTGCTCGGCGCTCGGCCCGCCCGCGACGAAGGTGCGGCCCTCCCGGCCCAGGGTGTCCCACGCCTCGTTCGAGGCCGGCGATCCGGACCGTTCCGGCAGCCCGGGCTGCACCACACCCGGTGCGGTGCCCTGATCGGCCACCTCGGACGAGCGTTCCGCCACGCCCAGCACACCCCGGTGGACGGCGCCGTCGAGCACGAACACGCTCAGGAGCACCACGAGGGTCACCGCCCCGAGCCGGGCGACGGGCCCGGGCACGTACCGCCGGCCCAGCCGGGTCAACCGGTTCGTGCCCGCACGCAGGCCCCGGCCGATCGCCAGCAGCGCCAGCGCGACGACCAGGGCGATCAGCAGCACCAGCAGATAGAACGAGCGCTGGGCCCGCGGCACCCCCACCAGGTCCCGGATGATCTGCTGCCACCACGACCCCAGCACGAGGAACACCGGCACCAGCACCAGCGCCGCCCCGGCCAGAATCCACCAGCCGACCCGGCGGGTCCGCTCCGACCACTGCGGATCGACGCCGCAGCGCCGGACCACCCAGGCGAGCAGGCAGCCGATCCCGTAGCCGGTCACCAGGCTCAGCCCCGACGCCACGCCCTGCAGATACCACACCCGCGGCAGCAACGACGGCGTCATCGACCAGACGAAGAACACCAGCGCGAAGCCCAGACCGATCGGGTGGAACCGGCGCCCGTAGCCGAGCAGCCGAGCGCGCGGCGTGACCACCCGGCCGGGCTCGACGTCAGCGGTGGTAGTCAGCGCAGGGCCTTGGCCTTGAGCCGGTCGAACTCGTCGCCGGTGATCGTCCCGGCCTCGAGCAGTGCCTGGGCCTCGGCGATCTCGGCCGCCGGGGATCGTCCGGCCACCTTGCGGATGTAGTCGTCGGCCGCGTGCTGGGCCGCCTCGTGGGCGGCCGCGTGCCGCTCGGACATGCCGCGGCCCCGCACCAGCAGGTAGACGAAGGCGGTCAGGTACGGGAGGACGACCAGGAAGATGATCCACACGACCTTGACCACGGCGGACGTGGAACGGTCACGGAACAGGTCCGTCAGCACCTGGAACAGGATCAGCAGGTACGCGACGAACGCGAAGACGACCAGGGTGTACCACAACAGGTCCCACAACGAATCCAGCATCACGCACACGCCTTTCACGGTTCGGAGGTGCCCGGGAAACGGACGGAAAGGACACCCGGACGCAAACAGGTACACGGTCTTCGCCGGGCACCGGAACACGGCGGCGCAGAATGCACCGTGGTGACGCGAAATGCACCACGATCGTTCCGGGGTGCGGGTCGAGGCCCAGCGTGGTCGCAGCCCGGTGCGGTCGAGCCCGGTGTGGTCGAGCTCAGTGCGGTCGCAGCTCACTCGGGCTCACGCCGCGCACCGCGCGAAGGGCGCGACGCAGCTCGGCGCTGGACGCGAAACCGGCGATCGCCGCGATCTCGGCGACCGTGGTGCGGGCATAGGCGGGTTCCTGGAGGAGCACGGCGGCGCGGTGCGCGCGCAGTCGCCGGATCTGGGACGCGACCGTGGTGTCGTGGGCCGCGAAGGCGCGCTGCAGGCTCCGCAAGGACATCTGCAGCCGCTCCGCGATCACGGTCGGAGTCAGCATCGGGTCGCTGTGATGGGCCCGGACGAGGGTGAGGGCGCGGGTGTACGCGCTGCCGCACAGTTCGCCGGAATCGGCGCCGTAGCCGAGCGATTCGTGGTGCAGCCCCACCACGAGCTCGATCAGGGCGTTCTCCACGCCGCGCGGGGCCGCGGTGGTGTTGTGACGACCGCGTTCGCGGAGCATGGCCATTCCCACTGCGTTGAGCGCGTGCGTCGACAGGGTGGGCTTGGCCGGCCCGAACGTCACGGCCGTCTCCTCGAGATCGAGTCCGCGTTCTTCGAGCCGGTGGCGGGGAATGCGCACCAGGAGCAGGTCCGAGCCGTCCGCATCCGCGGCCTCGTATCGATTCCACCCGACCTGCAGGACGATCCGGCCGCTCTTGACGTGTACCCGGGTGGTGCCGTGGTCGACCATCCGCTCGCCGGTGAGCATCAGGAACAGGTTCGCGACCTCGCCGTCCTCGACGACGCCGGCCAGAGCACGATGCGGTGACATCTGCACCCGGCCGACACTGATCGCCCCGACGTTGCAGATCTCCATCCGGAACCGGAACTGCGTCACGTCGGGGACGAACAGCTCGGTGCGGCTCCCGGCATCGGAGGCCATCGCCTCGAAGCCCTGCCGGCCCCGCAGTTCGATCTTCCGATACACCCTCGTCCCTTCCGCCCCGGCGCGTCCGTGGCTCGGTGCGTCAGCGTGGCATGCTGCACCGGCCGTGGCGGGGGATACGGGCGACGGATAGCTCACATTCCGCGGGGATCGGGGCCGAAGGTCTCTGGCGTCGCCTCCCCGGCCGGATCATGCTGGACCCATCGGGCGCCCGCACCGCCGAGTCGGCGTCCGGGGAGGTCGACGGTGTCCACCCCTGCTCCGCACACATCCCAGGCCCGGCGCGACGGGTCGCACCGTCCGAGCACGGCGTCGACGGTGCTGCTCGCCTGCGGGGTCGTGTCGTCGCTGTTGTACGTGGTTGCGCACGAGATACTCGCGGCTGTGCTCTACGACGGTTACAGCCGGTTCGATCAGGCGATCAGCGAGCTGACGTCGGTCGGTGCGCCGACCCGGGCACCCCTGACCGCTGTGGGATTCGTGTACGACGTGCTGATCGTCGCCTTCGGGATCGGCGTGTGGCGGACGGGCCGCGGCGTCCGCCCCCTGCGCATCGCGGGAGTTCTCCTGGTGGCCTACGGATTCGTGGGACCCCTGTGGCTGCCGTTTCCGATGACCGGACGTGAGGACATCGAGGCCGGGGCCGCCATGCCGCTCGCCGACACCATGCACCTGGTTCTCAGCGCGGTGACGGTCTCGCTGTGGTGCGCGATGATCGGGTTCGCGGCCGCTGCCTTCGGAACCTGGTTCCGGGTGTACTCGGCGGTCACGGTCGCGACGATCCTGGCGTTCGGAGCATGGACGGGCCGGTACGTGCCGGCGGTCGCCGCCGCCGAGCCGACCCCCGGCATGGGCGCGGTCGAACGCGTGATGTTCGGTGCGTTCGTGCTGTGGGTCGCGGTGCTGGCGGTCGCTCTGCTCGTCCGCCGCACCCGGCCGGCATCGCTTCGCGGTGCGTCAGGAGGACGACGTGCCGTCGCCCCGAGCGGGGGAGAGCCATCGTGAAACCAGCGCGCCGAGCGTGCCGTCCGCGGTGAGGGCGCGCTGCGCCTCCTCGAGATCGGCGCGCAGCACGGCATCGCCGAGGCGCACCGCCAGGGCGATCTCCTCGCGGGTGATGTCGTACTCGACGACGTCGACGTGTGTCCGGTCGCGGGTCAGCCACGTCAGGACGGGACCGAGCTTCATGAAGGCGTCGCACCCGCCGGTCGACAGCTCGTCCAGGGCACGGTCGATCTCGTGGTACGCGTACACCCGGATCCCGCCGATCCGTCCCTCGGCGAGAAGGCGTTTCACCACCGGTTCGCTGGTGTTCCCCTGCTGCACCCCGACGGTCAGGCCCGCCAGGTCTGCCACCCCCTGCACCGCGGGGTGACGGGCGGTGTCGACCGCCAGGGACTGCCCGGACACGAAGTACGGCGCGCAGAACGAGGCCCGCTCGCGGCGCGGCTCGGTGACGGTGGTGCCGGAGGCGACGACGTCGAAGCGCCCCGCCGCCAGCTCGTCGAAGATCGTCTCGAAGTCGTCGCCCTCGTGCGGGACGAATTCCCACCGCAGCCCGAGGTGCCCGGCGAGGGCCCGGGTGAGGTCGATGTCGAACCCCACGGGCCCGCCACGCTCGTAGAACTCGAACGGCGGATCGGGCATCGCCGATCCCACCCGCAGTGCGGAGGTCCGGGTGGTCATCACTGGCGGCCCGGGTGCGGCCGGACGCGGGTCGTCACAGCACCGGTTTCGGACATCGGCAACCGTCCCGTCCGTTGTGCCTGTCCGTTTCGTCGCACTCTTCTCGACACCTCCCATTGTGCGCGGTCACACTCCCGCAATCCAGACGCCGGGACGCCGCGGGGCCAGCTCAGGCGCTGGTGGCCAGCGCCGCAGCGAGCCCGAACGCGACGGACGTCGCGGCGACCTCGAGTACCGCGTTGCGCAGCGACGCCTCCGCGGTGACCCGGTGCGCGGCCGCGGCCGGCACCCACGTCCGCCGCCACCACCACGCCAGCGCCAGCAGTGCCGTCAGGGTCAGCGTCTTGGCCAGCACGATGCGGCCGTATCCGGTGTCGACGAGCGCCGTGACCGAGCCGAGCCGTACCGCCGCGTCGACGACGCCCGTCGCGGCGAGCACGGCGACGCATCGCACCGCGAGCACCGAGTACCGGGGGAGCAGCCGGGCCCACGCGCCGCGGGACCGGACGGTCAGGGCCAGCGCGACGAGCGTGCCGAACCACAGCGCCGCCGCCAGGGCGTGCGCCGCGTCGAGCAGCGATCCGAGGGCCTGCTGGGACATGTGGCCGGTGACCGGCCGGGCGATGAGCGCCAGCGCCGCGGCGACGAGGACCGGGACCGTGGGCCACGCCGCCGACCGGCGATACGCGAGGGCGGCGACGAGGGTGCACACCAGCACGCACAGCAGCGCGGCCACGCCGATCCGGCCGGCGCCCGCACTGCCGAGGTACTCCGCGAAGCGCGACACCCCGAGTCGCGACACGGGGACGTTCGTGGTGTCCGCGGCCTGCAGCACGAGCTGCACGACCTCCGTCAGCACCCAGAGCCCGCCGAGACCGGCGATCACACGCCAGACGTCGCCGGGGGCGACGGGGGGCCGCCGCTCGTCGCGCACCATGACACCGAGCGTGGCCAGGCCGAGCACCGTCGCGCCGACGCACAGCGACAGCGCCCGCACCCAGCTCGACGCGGCCGGGTTCGCCAGCAGCCATCCGGCGGCGACGCCCGCGGTGGCGCCGACGCCGGCGGTGAGCAGCCACGCCCGGTGCGCGGCGGTGCCGGTGCCGCTCGTCGTCAACGCCCCGCCACCGGCGTCAGGCCTTCTTCGGCTTGCGCAGCACGAACCACAGCACGCCGGCGAGGACGGCGACGCCCACGACGACGAAGACCCACACGGCCGGGCCGCTGTCCTCGTCGCTGTCCGCCGCGGGCGCCGCGGCACCGGCGGCGGCCGCCGCACCGGGTGCGCCCGGACCGTCCTGCGTGAGGGTGAAGACCTGGGTGCCGGTGACCGGATGGCCGTCCGCCGAGGTCACGCGGTAGGCGATGGTGTACTCGCCGGCCGGGCCGAGATCGCCGACGGCCACGGAGACCGTGGCGTCCTCGACGAGGGGATCACCCTTGGACCACAGGTTGCCGTCCGGGCCGACGACGGTCAGCGCGGCGAAGGACTCCTGCAGAGCCTCGTTGAAGGTCAGGCTCACGCGCTCGGGGCCCTGCGCGATCTGCTCGCCCGGCGCGGGTGTGCTGGCGATGACAACCGAGTGCGCGGCGGCCGGGCCGGCCGCGAACAGCAATGCCGCCGCGACCGCGCCGAGGAGCCCGGCGAGCCGGGCGAGGCCGAGGAGCCCGGCGAGCCGGGCGAGAACGAGTGGGGTCTGTCGCCGGCGTGCGGCGACGGTGTTCGGGATGTTCATGGGTTTCTCTCTCCGGTGGGGTGGGTCGCGGTCACGCCGCGATGGGCGGCCCCCGCCGGGAGATGCACGGTGCCGGCCGGGCCGACGCGACGGTCCGGCCCGCCTCGACCGGCAGCACCGTCCGGGCTGCCTCGATGCGAGGGGGCGCGGCGGTCCATGCCGCCCGCACCGCCCGGGTCAGCGGCCCGTACAGGCGTTGCGCCGCCTCGAGCAGGGCCGCGCACGCAACGACCGCGACGGTGTGCGCGACGAGCATCGGCGCCGACGCGTGCAGGTGGCCGGTCGTGACCGCGGCCAGCGCCAGGTGCGTCGCCCCCTGCCCGGCCGCGAGCAGCACCGCGGTGGGCACCGCGCGGAGGTGGGCGGCGACGAGCCCGACCCCGGCCGCGACGGCGAGCAGCAACGCCACCGCCGCGTTGCCGGGCACGCCGCCGCCGGCGCCGCCGTGCGCGGCGACCGCCAGGGCGGCGGTCAGCGCTCCCGCGGCGGCGCCGCGCAGGGTCGAGCCGGGCGTCACGCTGGTGTCAGCGCACGCCGAGGCGGGCGAGCAGGTCGGCCTCGATGCCGTCCAGCTCCCGCGAGATGCCGGCGTGCGCGGCCTTGCGGCGCGGTGCCGGCATCTGCTCGGCGGCGTGCACCGCGGCCGTCAGGTCGGAGAGCCGGCCCCGGATGGCGTCGGCGAACTTCTGGGTCTCGGCGTCCTTGGGATGGCGCTCGAGGATCTCGCCGAGCGACTTCTCGGCCCCGGCGATGCGGGCGCTCAGGTGCGCGCCGTGACCGGTGTATTCGCCGAGCTGGTCGACGGCGACGCCCATGCGCTGGGCGCGCGCGGCGTCGAGCTGACCGCGCAGCGCGGTCACGCCCTGGTACACCAGCGGCACGAGCACCGGCGCGAGCAGCCGCACGACGGCGAGGTAGCGCCGCACCTTCGCCGCGGTGAAGCCCTTCTGGGCGGCGGCCTTCTCCTGGGCCTTGAGCGTGGCGAGCTGCTGCTTCTCGACCCGGGTCTGCGATTCGATCAGCGCCTTGTCGGCCTTGAGCTGGGCCTTGGCCGCCTTGATCTCGGCCTTCGTCAGGCGGCTGTCGCGCTTGCGCTGATTCTTCGCGTTGAGTTTGGCCTCGAGCCTCGCCTTGTGCTTGAGAGCCTTCGCCTCCGCCTTGCGGGTGGCGCGGCGCTTCCGCCTCTTGAACAACGCCATCGAACAGGACCCTCCATTCGGTGTACGGCGCCCACGGCGCCACGGGTCAGCCTATCCGTGACGGGGGTTTCCGGTTGACCCTAGGTGGACGAATACTGTTCTTCACTGTGAACGTATCCAGCGAGAGACGGACCTCGCCGGTCCTGATCGAGGCGAGCGCGCTGACCCGCTGCCGGCACCGGGTCCATCTGGACGCGGCCTTTCCGGACGAGTTGGCCGCGGCCCCGGAGCACCCGGGAGCCAAGCAGCGGCAGGAGGCGGCGGCCACCCACCGCGAGGCCGTGCGGCAGCGGCTGTTCGACGCGAACCCCGGCGACTGGGCGCGGATCGACCCCGAGGGGCCGGCGTGGCGGCGCGCCGAAGCCACCCTCGACGCATGCCGTCGCGGCGCGAACCGGATCTGGGGCGCGGTCCTGCCGTCGGAGCCGGACTCGGGCCGGCGGGGCCGGGCCGAGATCCTGCTGCGCGACGTCGAGCGCGGCGGCTACATCCCGGTGATCGTGGTCAATCACAAGGTCACCGACCCGGGCCGGGGCGCGACGACGTCGGGGCTGTTCGCGTGGGAGCCGGTGGTCGACGAGACCCGCAAGGTGCGCAGCCAGGTGCGCGACCAGATGCGGGTGGCCCACCTGTACCGGATGCTCGAGCGTCACGGTCTGGCCAGCCCGGCGCAGGTCGGCGGCGCCATCGGGTACGGCGGGGACTGCATCCTGGTGCACGACCTGAGTGCGGTCCTCGAGGACTACGACGCGCGGCTGGCCGACCGGCTCGCGATCGCCCGGGGCGAGACGCCGACGGAACCGTTGCAGATCGGGGAGTGCAAGACCTGCCCGTGGTGGCCGCGGTGCCGTGAGCAGCTGAGTGCGACGCACGACGTGTCGCTGGTCGCGCCGGGGCAGCGCGCGGCGGTGCTGCGCGAGCTGGGCGTGCACACGATCGACCAGCTGGCCCGCTGGGAGGGGGACCCGCCCGAGACCTGGCCGCAGGGCTCGTTCGAGGACACCGTCGTGGTGGCCAAGGCGTGGCTGGCGGGTGCGCCGCTGGTGCGGCGGCACGACCACGTGCACGTGCGGCGTGCGGACATCGAGATCGACATCGACATGGAGAGCTACCACGAGCACGGCGCGTACCTGTGGGGCACGCTGCTCAACGTCGGCGGGATCTCCGCGTACCGGGCGTTCGTCAGCTGGGATCCGGTGCCCACCGATGACGAGGCCCGCTCCTTCGCCGAGTTCTGGACGTGGCTGTCCGCGGAACGGGCCGCCGCCGCCGCGAGTGGGAAAACCTTTGCCGCCTATTGCTATTCGCGTACCGCGGAGGACAAGTGGCTGCTCGGCTCGGCCCGCCGGTTCGCCGGTTTCCCGGGGGTACCGACCGAGGACGAGGTGCGCGAGTTCATCGACTCGCCGCAGTGGGTGGACATCTACCAGGTCGTCACCGATCAGTTCGTGTGCCCGAACGGCAAGGGACTCAAGAAGATCGCGCCGATCGCCGGGCACCGCTGGCGGGACGAGGAGGCCGGTGGGGAGGCGTCGATGAGCTGGTACCGCGAGGCCGTCGGCTACGACGGGGACCCCGACCCGCAGCAGCGACGTCGCCTGCTCGAGTACAACGAGGACGACGTGATCGCCACGAAGGTGCTCCGCGAGTGGATGAGCGAGCGTGCGGTGCACGAGATCCCGCACATCTCCGACCTGTAGATCACTCCTGCGGGGGCGTCACCGCCTCGGCGAGCCGGATCAGGGCGTCGACCACCGGCGGGCCGAACATCACGGGATCGTTGTGCTCGGCGCCCGGCAGGGCCACCTTCTCGACGAGCCGGCGGGCGGCGCCGGCGACGGCCTCGCTCTGCCCGGGCGGGACGATCGTGTCCGCGGTCCCGTAGACGACGGTGATCGGCACGTCGAGACGCGCGACGGTCTCGGCGACCGGGAAGCGGTCCCACATCAGCCCCGTGGGCAGCAGCGGGTAGTGGTGCCGGCCGACGGTGGGCAGATCGACGAACGGCGAGCGCAGCAGCATGCCCGCGGGCGGATGCTCGGCGGCGAGCCCCGTCGTCACCCCGGTGCCCAGGCTCTCCCCGAGGTAGAGCAGCCGGTCCGGTCGGACGTTCTCGTGCTCGAGGAGGTACTGCCGGGCGGCGCGCACGTCGCGGGCGAGGCCGTCCTCGCTCGGGCGGCCGGGGTTGCCGCCGTAGCCGCGGTAGTCGAAGAGCAGAGTGGCGAAGCCGGCCTCGGCGAGCGCCGACGCCAGCGGCGCGCGGTCGACGCGGTTGCCGCCGTTGCCCGAGGCGAGCAGCACCGTGAAGCCCCGCGCCGTGCCGCGGGGCGGGACGTACCAGGCGCCGAGTTCGAGCCCGTCGGAGGTGGTCAGCAGCACGTCGCGGGCGCCGGGCAGCAGCGACTGCGCCGGTGGCGGCGGGGACCTGTCGGGCAGGTAGATCAGCCGGCGCTGCCCGAACCACAGGGCCGACGCGAGCACCGCGACGACCGCGACCACGAGCCACACCAGGCGCATGGCACCAGTGTGCCGTGGTGTCCTATCGGATCCGGGCGGATCCGAAAGGACACCACGGCGGCGGAGCCGCCTATCGCGGCGCCATGCGCAGCGCGCCGTCCATGCGGATGGTCTCGCCGTTGAGGTAGTCGTGCTCGGCGATCATCTGCACGAGCTGGGCGTACTCGGACGGCTGGGCGAGGCGGGACGGGAAGGGCACGCCCGCCTCGAGGCCCTTGCGGTATTCGTCGGTGACGCCGGCGAGCATCGGGGTGTCGACGATGCCGGGGGCGATGGTGTTGACCCGGATACCGTACTGGGCCAGGTCGCGGGCCGCGGGGACGGTCATGCCGTGGACGCCGCCCTTGGAGGCGGAGTAGGCGATCTGGCCGATCTGGCCCTCGAACGCGGCGACGGAGGCCGTGTTGATGATGACGCCGCGCTGGCCGTACTCGTCGACGGGCTCGGTCTTGGACATCGCGTCGGCGGCCAGGCGCAGCACGTTGAACGTGCCGAGCAGGTTCACGGTGATGACGGTGCGGAACAGCTCGAGGTCGTGCGGGCCGTTCTTCGACAGCACCCGGCCGGCCCAGCCGACGCCGGCGCAGTTGACGACGAGGCGCAGCGGCAGGCCCGAGGCGACGATCTGATCGACGGCGGCCTGCACGTCGTCGGCGCTGGTGACGTCGGTGGCGATGAGGGTGACGCCGGCGGGCGCCTTGTCGCCGACGCGCTCGATGGACTGCGCGAGGTCGAGGCCGAAGACGGTCGCGCCGGCGTCGGCGAGACGCTGGGCGGTGGCTGCGCCGAGACCGGAGGCCGCGCCGGTGACCAGTGCGGCGGTTCCCTGAATTTCCACTGCCGTGCTCCTTTCGTGGCGCCACCGTCCGGCGTGCGCCTTGTCGACGCTCGCACCTTAGCGCGCGTTAGCTCGTGCGGATCGGCAGCGGTGGTAGGGCCGTCCCGCGCCGGAGCTGTCGTGCGGCGACTAGCGTCGACCACGGTAACGCCCGGTAGCGGAGGAGGGGCACCGTGGAATCCGACAGTTCGATCGCCGGGTTGTGTGACGCGGTGATCGCCGACCTCGACGCGTTGTCGGCCGAGGCGGTCGACCGGATCCGCGAACGTCTGCCGACCTACCTGGTGGTGCCGCCGGACGAGCACCGCGAATCGACCCGGCAACAGTTCCTCGTCACCCTCCGGTTGCTCGCGGATCGTCCCGCAGACACGCACCCGGCCGGCCCCGAGTTCGAGCGTGCCCAGCAACTCGGCAGGCAACGGGCACTGCAGGGGTTGACCCTTGCGAATGTGATCGAGTCCTTCCACATCGGGTCGCGAGAACTATGGCGCGCTCTCGTCGAGCACGCGCCGGAGCCCACCACGGAACTGCTGCACGCCGGGGGGCTGCTGTGGGACCTCGTCCATGCGGGGACGACCGCGGTGGCGATGGGACACGACGACGCCACCCGCACGGCGCAGGCGGTACGGGCCAATCGCCGCGCGCTGCTGTTCGAACTGCTCGAGCAGGGACACCCGACGGAGGAGGCCCGAACGCTGGCCGCTGCGCTGGGGCTGGACCCGGACGGGATGTTCCGAGCCGCATGCACGCCGTCCGAGGCGTGGTCCGATGTGCAGCTGCAGGGACTGCAGCACGCCCTGGACGACGGACCGGCGCCGGCGCTGTGCAGCCGACGCGGCACCACGGTCGTCACCGTCTTCCAGACGGTCGCGAGTTCGGTGGTCGTCGACGCGATCCGGCACGTGCGCCCCGACATGTCGGTGGGATTGGGGCTCGCCCGTCGGGGCCTGGAGGGGGCGACAACGAGCATCGGTGACGCCCGGCGCGCGCTCGCGCTGGTGCGGGGCCGGGCACAGACCGCCGACTTCGACGAGTGCTGGCTGCCGGCGATCCTCTTCGAACACCGGGAAGAGCTGGCGCCGATGTTGGCGAAGGGGGCGGAGATCGCGGCCCGGCACCCGCACCTGGCCGAAGCCGTCTCGGCGTTCGCCCAGAGCGGGTTCTCGGCCAGCGCGGCCGCCCGGAGACTGCACCTGCATCCCAATTCGCTCGCGTACCGGCTCGAACGCTGGCAGCAGTTGACCGGGTGGGATCTGCGCACGGTCGACGGGCTCGTCCGGTCGATGGTCGCTCCGGCGCTCTCGTGAAATTGCCGAACAGGATGCCCGAAGTTCGGCTCTGTTGCCGATGGTCACGGGCGAAGCGAAGGCCGAGTATGAACCGGGACACGAGATCGGCCCTCGGGAAGGAGTGCTCATGACCGACGCAGCGCAGACAGGTCCGGGGATCGAGGTGCCACGGCCACCGACGTTCGGCTCGGTCGACGGGGAGCGCCTGCACCGCAAGCAGCGCCTGGCCGCAGCGTTCCGGCTGTTCAGTGCATGCGGCTTCGACGAAGGCGTCGCCGGCCACATCACAGCTCGCGATCCCGAGCATTCCGACCACTACTGGGTCAACCCCTTCGGAGTGCACTTCAGCCTGATCCGGGCGAGCGATCTGATCCTGGTCAACCACGAGGGCGAGATCGTCGAGGGGAACCGGCCCGTCAATCGGGCGGCCTTCGCCATCCATTCCCAGGTCCATGCTGCGCGTCCGGACGCGGTGGCCGCCGCGCACGCGCACTCCCTCTACGGCAAATCGCTGTCGAGCCTGAAGATCGGACTCGAGCCGCTGACGCAGGACGCCTGTGCCTTCTACGACGATCACGCGGTGTTCGACGACTACACCGGTGTGGTGCTCGACGTCGAGGAGGGCCGACGTATCGCCACCGCCCTCGGCGACAACAAGGCCGTCGTGCTCGCCAATCACGGGCTGCTCACCGTGGGTCAGACGGTCGACTCGGCCGCGTGGTGGTTCATCACCATGGAACGGTCGTGCCAGGCCCAACTGATCGCCATGGCCGCCGGCACCCCCCGCCCCCTCGACGCCGCCACCGCGAAGTTGACGTACGACCAGGTCGGACTCGAGTACGCCGGATGGTTCCAGTTCCAGCCGCTGTATCAACGCATCGTCGCCGCCCAGCCCGATCTGCTCGACTGAAGCGGGCCCTGGCGCGGCCGCCCGGCACCGGGCGGCCGGGGTCACGACTCCGGCCCGCCGTCGCGTCCGAGGCGCGTCGCGCCGACGCCCGCGGCGACGAGGCACGCGGCGGCGCCGAGCAGCAGTCCGGCCCGGCCGCCCCACTGTTCGCTGACCCACCCGGCGATCGGGCCGCCGATCGCGGTGGAGCCGAGGAAGGCCACCGCGAACAGCGCCATCACGCGCCCGCGCATGCCGGGGGCCGCGGCGAGCTGCAGGGAGCTGTTGGTGGTGGCGGTGAACGCGACGCTGAGGACGCCGACCAGCACCATCGCGGCGAGCATGAGCTCGAGCGTGGGCGCCACCGCGGCCGCGAGCAGCACCACGCCGAACACCGCGGAGGTGGCCACCACGGCGGTCGTGCCGGTGCGACCCCACGTGGCGACGGCGAGCCCGCCCACGACGGCGCCGGCGCCCATCGCGGCGGTGAGGAAGCCGTAGGTCTCGGCGCCGGCACCGAAGGTCTGCTGCGCGACCACGGGCAGCACCACCTGGAACTCGTACGCCAGGCAGCCCACCAGCGCCATCGTCAGCAGCGGCACCGCGAGTGCCGGGGTCTGCCGCACGTGCGCGAGCCCCTCGCGGAGCTGGCCGCGGGCGCGGGCGGCGGATGGCGACGGGCGCAGCAGGGACAGGTCCAGGCTCGCCAGGGAGGCGACGACGGCGACGAAGCTGAGCGCGTTGAGCAGGAAGCACACGCCGAGACCGCCGACGGCGATGATCAGGCCCGCGACGGCCGGGCCGATCAGGCGCGCGACGGACGCCAGCACCGACTGCAGGCTCACGGCATTGCGCAGGTCCTCCGGTCCGACGAGTTCGAGCATGAACGACTGGCGGGCGGGGTTCTCGAAGCACTGGTTGAGTCCGAGCACCACGGCGAGGACGTACACGTGCCACAGCTGGACGGCACCGGTGACGGTGAGCAGGCCCAGGATCAGGGCCTGCACACCCATCGCGGACTGCAGGCCGATCATGAGCCGGCGCTTGTCGACGCGGTCGGCGACCACCCCGCCGTAGGGGCCGAGCAGCAGCATCGGCACGGTCTGCAGGGCCAGGACGAGGCCGATCGTGGTGCCGGAGCCGGTGAGCTCGAGCACCAGCCACGACTGGGCGACCGTCTGCATCCACGTGCCGATCAGGGAGACCGCCTGGCCGCTGATGTAGCGCCGGAAGTTGGCGCCGCGGAAGGCGGCGAAGGTCTGGCCGCGCAGGTCGGTGAGGACGGTCATCGGCGCTCCTCCGCGGAGCGACGGCACATCTGCTCGGCGAGCGCTTCGAGCGCCGGCAGGGCGTCGTGCAGGGCGTGGAGCCGCTCGGGGGACAGTTCCGCGAGGTGCTCGGTGAACACTGCGGTGCGCATGCGACGCAGGTCGGCGAACGTACGGGCACCGGCCTCGGTGATGTGGGCGCGGACGACGCGCTTGTCGTCCGGGTCCGGGGAACGGGTCAGGAGTCCGGCGTCCTCGAGCTTGCCGAGCATCCGCGAGAGCATCGTCGGATTGAGGCCCTCGATCTCGGCGAGCTCGCGCACGCCGACGGTCTCGCGCCGGGCGACGGTGGCGAGGATCGAGAACTGGGACCGGGTGAGTCCACCTGCGCCGGCGGTGCGGCGGTCGACGCGGCGCGCGATGCGGCCGAGCGCCACGCGCAGGCGGTTGACGTCTTCCTCGTCGAAGCGGTCGTGTGCGGTCGTGATGCCCACCTCCATTTACTTGCCTATCGGCAAGCATACTCCTGGGGAGGCGGACGCGGAGGCACCCGCGCGGTGCTCTACCGCTCGGCGGGTTCCTCGACGGCGACGGGGACCCGTGCGACCTCGGTCCGGCGGCGCAGCAGCGCCCGGCCGGTCACGACGGCGAGCGCGACGGCGAGGGTCACCCCGCCCGCGACCGGGCCGGCGGGCGTGCCGGGGGCCAGGCCTTCGCCGAGCATCCAGGCGCCGAACCCGAAGAACAGCGCCGCCGCCGCCAGCCGGATCGCGTTCTCGGGCAGGTGCTTGCCGAGGACGGCGCCGACGACGATGGCCAGCGCGTCGGCGGCGACCATGCCGATCGTCGAGCCGACCCACACGCCGGCCCAGTCGTTGTCCGCGGCCAGGGCGATGGTGGCGAGCATGGTCTTGTCGCCGAGTTCGGCGAGGAAGAAGGCCGACAGGACGGCGAGGAAGGCCGAACGGGTGACGCGGGCGGCCTTGCCCTGCTCGTCCTCGTCGAGGGAGTCGCCGCGCAGCGTCCACAGGCCGAAGAACAGGAAGGCCAGGCCGCCGACGATCGCCATTGCCGAGGTGGGGATCGCGAGGCCCAGGTAGTGGCCCACGGCGACGGACACGAGGTGCACCGCGGTCGTGGCCGCGAGGATGCCGGACAGGACCACCCACCAGCGGTAGCGCAAGGCGAACGTCATCGCCATGAGCTGCGACTTGTCGCCGAGTTCGGCGACGAACACGACGGCGAAACTCAGGACCAGGGCGGACCACATACCAGGGGTTCCTCCTCCTCGCGTGTCGGTGTGGAGGAGGTGGGGACCTTCCTCCGGCCGTGCGACGCGGGTGCGTCGCGGCCGAAGGTCTCGCCCACCGGTGCGGAATCCGGTTCGCCGGGCCGGGCTGAACGCCAGTATGTCGACCGGGCGATTGTGGGCTACTCCCCTTCGCTTAGGCAACCATAACGTGGGCTGCACGAAAAGGCAAAGGCGGCAATAAGTTTGGAAACCCGAACTTCGAGGTGCGGGTTCCGGTCAGGCGGCGAGCAGCATGGCCAGAACCGCGGTGTCGGGATCGCTGTTGGGATCGACTCCGACCCGGCTGACCAGCGACGTCACCGTCCCGTCGGCCTCCGCCTCCACCCACGCGGCCCGGTGCTCGAGGCCCAGGTGCGGCAGCCCCGGCAGCAGCACGCACCCCGACGCCGCACCCGTGCACTCCGGCAGCGACGGCCGCGTCTCCGACGGCGGGTGCAGCATGATCAGGGCGGGCGGCTGGTGCGCCGCGAACCGGCCCGGTTCCACCGCCTCGTCGCCGATCACCGGACCCTCCGCGAGCACCAGGCCCACCGTGCCCGGCGCGGGGTCGTCGGGCAGTTCCTCCCGTACCCCGAACACCGTCGACGTGGTCAGCAGGCCGGGCAGCGACGCCACCCGCACCGTCACCGCGAGCAGCTGCGCCCATTCCCGCGTGCTCTCCGGCCACCGCCCCGAAACCACGAATCCCCGCAGGGATCCTCCGGTGTGGAAGGCGGCGAGGCCGATCTGTTCGTTCCCACTCATCCCGCTACCTCCTCGGTGTGACGACAGTCGATGACCGATACACGCCGTTGGGTAGGTGAAGAATGACCGTTTCGTCCGCTGGCACACAAGAGCCCCCGAGTGCCAGCCCCGTCGCACGTCCCTCCGGAACGCGCGAAGGGGATGCCGGAATCCGGCATCCCCTTCGCGAGGTGCGACGCGACTAGACCAGCAGACCGGCGGTCTGGGTGCGGGCGCGGTCGAAGCGGGCCTGCACGTCCGCCCAGTTCACGATGTTCCAGAAGGCCTTGACGTAGTCGGCCTTGACGTTCTGGTACTGCAGGTAGAAGGCGTGCTCCCACATGTCGAGCATGAGCAGCGGGGTCAGGCCGATCGGGATGTTGCCCTGCTGGTCGTACAGCTGGACGATGATCAGCCGCTGGCCGATGGAGTCCCAGGCCAGGATGGACCAGCCGGAGCCCTGGATCGAGTTCGCGTTCGCCGAGAAGTGGTCGCGGAACGCGTCGAACGAACCGAACGCATCGTCGATCGCGGCACCGAGCTCGCCGTCCGGCTTGTCGCCACCCTCCGGCGACAGGTTCTTCCAGAAGACGGAGTGGTTGGTGTGGCCACCGAGGTGGAAGGCCAGGTCCTTCTCCAACTTGGTGGCCTGCGCCGCCATCGTGCCGTTCTCCCGCGCCTCCGCCATCTTCTCGAGGGCGGTGTTGGCGCCGGCGACGTAGGTCGCGTGATGCTTGCTGTGGTGCAGCTCCATGATCTTCGCCGAGATGTGCGGCTCGAGCGCGGCGTAGTCGTAGGGCAGGTCCGGAAGCGTGTACTCAGCCACGAAGGATCCCTTCTCTTCGGGCCCGGCGGGGCCCGTGCGTGATTTTCAAGTACTTCTGGGTTTCCACCCAAACCCATAAGTACACCCTCTGCAATACCGCCCGCGCAGCCGGTTGTGCGGGGCGGCGGTGGCGGCGGAGGGAGTCGCGTCGGCGTCCGAAAAGGGACCGACGACCTACCTGCGGAAACGCCGGACAATTCGGCCGGCGGGTGAACGGGCCCTTAACATCGTCGGGTGTTTCGGCCCCTCGCGAGCGACGGGACGCACGACGCCCCGGCGCCACGTGTGGACCTGCCCGGTGTGAACCTGCTCCGCACCGTCGCCGTCCTGGCGGTGCTGTACTCGCACATCTCCTTCTATCTCATCGACGACCTCGGCACCGGCTGGTGGGTCATCGACGTCGTGTACCGGGTGCTCGTCGAGGGCGCCGGCCTCAATCAGCACCTGTCCTTCCTCGGGGTCGCGATGTTCATGACCCTGACCGGGCTGCTCATCACCCGCTCCGCGATCCGCGACGAACCGCGGCGCTTCCTCGTCGCCCGCAGCGCGCGGCTGCTGCCGGCGTTCTGGGTTGCGATCCTCGCCGCGATCCTGCTGGTGCGGCTCGGGATCAACGGGATGTTCAGCGGCCAGACCGGCGTCTCCGGCGTCGAGGCCGTGCTCAGCTTCTTCCTGGGCGGGTTCTTCCTGAAGCCCGAGGTCGCGGTCCTCGGGGTCACCTGGACCCTCGCCGTGCAGATCACGTTCTATCTGTACTGCGTCGCCGCCCGGCCGCTCCTGCGGACCCGGCCCATCGTGGTGCCCGTCCTCGGCGCCGTGGTGTGCATGATGGTGCTGCTGTACAACCTGTACCTGCCCGAGCCGTACACGGTGCCGTTCCTGTCCAAGGTCGCGGCCACGATGCCGACCGTGTTCCTCGGCCAGATCGTGTACCTCGGCTGGGCGCGGCTGACGTCCCGGCGGTGGCTGATCGTCGCGCTGCTCGCCCAGGTCCAGGTGGTGCACCTGGCCACCGACTACCAGGTCTACTGGGCCGGCAGCCGCTACCTGTGGACCATCGTCGTGGTCACCGCGTGCGTGGTCCTGCTCTCCCGCATCGACGGCCGGTTCGCCCGCTCGCGGGTGCTGCACTGGACCGCCACCCGCAGCTACGCGATCTATCTGGTGCACACGCTGGTGCTCTACCGGGTGTACGAGAACACGGTCGCCCACCTCGGCCGCACCGGTGCCGTGCTCGCCTTCGTGGTGGTGTGCGCGGCCGTCGCCGAACTGCTCTACCGCGGCGTCGAGGTGCCGGCCGCCCGCTGGATCACCGCCCGGTGGTTGTCGCCACGCCCGTCGCCCCAGGTGGCGGCCGAGACGGAACCCGTGGAGAAGCCGCGCGCGTAGCATCGAGGCATGTCCTGGTTCGACGACATCCTCGCCCGTGCGGGTTCGAAGTCGGTGATGGTCACGCAGGAGCAGGCGCTGCCCGGCCGCGCCGAGCCGCTGCCCGTTCCCGACACCCATTACGTCAACGGGCACCGCATCATGCCGCCGTTTCCCGAAGGGATGCAGACCGCCGTTCTCGGCATGGGCTGTTTCTGGGGTGCGGAGAAGGAGTTCTGGGGGCTCGAGGGCGTGTACTCCACGGCCGCGGGATATGCCGGGGGATACACCCCGAACCCCACCTACGAGGAGGTGTGCTCGGGCCGGACCGGGCACACCGAGGTGGTGCTGGTCGTGTTCGATCCGAAGGTGATCTCCTACGAGGGCGTCCTCAAGCAGTTCTGGGAGAACCACGACCCCACGCAGGGCATGCGGCAGGGCAACGACCACGGCACCCAGTACCGCTCGGCGATCTACACGTTCGACGAGGGGCAGATCGAGATCGCCGAGGCCACCGCCGAGAACTTCGGCGCCCGGCTCGCCGCGGCCGGCTACGGCGCCGTGACGACCGAGATCGCGCCGCTCACGCAGTTCTACTACGCCGAGGACTACCACCAGCAGTACCTGGCGAAGAACCCGAACGGCTACTGCCCCGTCCACGCCACCGGGGTGAGCTGCCCGGTCGGCCTCGGCGCCTGACGCCACGCCCCGCGCCGCGCTCGGTCCCGAACGGATCGGCATCGGCGACTTCCGGGTTGTGTGACGTTGGCCGGAACGCCTTGCCGTCGTTAGCTGTGCGTATCACTCTGGAAAGAGGGAGTTGTCACGGGGGAGAGGATCGAGGCCGAGATGATGCGGAACACAAGCGGATACCTGCGGGTCCTGCGGCGGGGGCTGCGCGGCCGCCACCCGCTGATCCGGCGCACCGACCGTGCCGAGGCGCGACTCGCCGTGGCGGTGCTGCTCCTGGTCCTGGCGACGATCCCCCTCGCCGGCTGGGTCGGCGCCCGCACCTGGGACACCCAGTCGGCCCTCGCCGTGCAGCAGACCGCCGAACGCACCCTCGTGACGGCGAAGACGCAGGCTGCGGCCGAGACCACGGACGCCACTGCCGGCGAGCTCACGATGGTGGCCTCCGCGTCCGCGCCCGCCACCTGGGCCTGGGGCGACGAGAAGCGCCGGGGTGACGTCACGGTGGACTACGGCACACCCGCCGGCGCCGACGTGCAGATCTGGGTCGATCCGAACGGCGAACAGGCGCTCGCGCCGCTGAGCGCGACGAGCGCGAAGATCTCCTCGGTCCTGGTCGGGCTTTCGCTCTGGTTCGCCGCGGCCCTGCTCGCCGCCGCGGTGTTCGGCTACGGCCGGTGGCGGCTGGATCGCACCCGCAACCGGGAATGGAGCCGCGAAATCGCGGCCTTCCTCGGTTCCACCAGCAGCCACTGACCGCGCCTCGTCGTCACACTTCCGGCATGACCTCCCGCGCCACCAGTTCGAGGTGGTCGAGGTCGGCCAGATCCAGCACCTGCAGGTAGATGCGCTGCGACCCGGCCTCGGCGTAACGGGCGATCTTGTCGACCACCTCGGCGGGCGTGCCGGCGAGACCGTTCTCCCGCAGCTCGTCCACCTCGCGCCCGATCCGGGCGGCGCGGCGGGCGATCTCCGCCTCGTCGCTACCGCAGCACAGCACGAGCGCGTTCGAGTACGTCAGCTCGGAAGGGTCGCGGCCGGCCGCGCGGCACGCGTCCTGCACGCGGGCGAACTGGGCCGCGGTGGCCTCCACCGACTGGAACGGGATGTTGAATTCGTCCGCGTACCGGGCCGCGAGGGCCGGAGTACGGCGCTTGCCCCCGCCGCCGATCACGATCGGCGGACCGGAGCGCTGGTGCGGCTTGGGCAGCGCCGGTGAATCGACGATGCGGTGGTGCGCACCCTCGTACGAGAAGGTCTCCCCGACCGGCGTCTGCCACAGCCCGGTGATCACGGCGAGCGACTCCTCGAACTTGTCGAAGCGCTCCTTCAGCGACGGGAAGGGGATGCCGTAGGCGAGGTGCTCCTCCTCGTACCAGCCTGCCCCGAGCCCGAAGTCGACCCGGCCGCCGCTCATGGCATCGACCTGGGCGACGGTGATCGCGAGGGGGCCGGGGTGGCGGAACGTCGCGGAGGTCACCAGGGTGCCCAGCCGGATCGTGGAGGTCTCCCGGGCCAGGCCGGCCAGCGTGATCCAGGCGTCCGTCGGGCCGGGCAGGCCGGCGGAGTTCATCGCGAGATAGTGGTCGGAACGGAAGAAGGCGCCGTAGCCGAGCCGCTCGGCCGTCTGCGCGACGGCGAGCAGGTCGTCGTAGGTGGCACCCTGCTGAGGTTCGGTGAAGATCCGTAGTTCCATGCCGTCGATCATTTCAGTTCGCCGGAGACCACGTCGGTCTGCGTCGAAGCGCGCACTCGCCGCCGACGGTGCGCCGGAAGCCGTGAACCGTGCGCGGTGGTGGTGCAGAAGATGCCTGTGGGGCAACGAATGACGCGAGCAGCCCGGCCGCTCACCGCCGAAATGTTCCCGGAGTGAGGCGATGTGCCGCTGTGGAAACTGAGCCCTCTGTGGATGAAGCTGTGGAAACTGTGGATAACTCCCGGGCGGAGGCGTTTTCACACGACCCCGCCGGGACGGGGCGAATCGGGCGGGCGGCCCTTCTCCATGGGGTGGGCGGGATCCCCGGTGGTCGCTGCATGCGCCGCAGCGGCGTGCCAGTATTGACGGTGTGAGCTTCCCCGACGTGCCCACCGTCACGGTCGCCGACGTGCCGCCGATCGGTCCCGAGGTCGTGCTGCTCGACGTGCGCGAGGCCGGCGAACGGGATCTCGGGCACGACGGCGACGCCTCGGCGAAGATCTGTTGATGGCCGCCTACCAGATCTGCGTCCGCTGCGGACACCGCTGGCCCGTGTCCTGGCAGCCCCGGCAGTGGTGCCCGGGCTGCCGCGGGCTGCTGCTGTCCCCCGACGACACCGCGGCCCCCGTTCCACCGGGGCGCCGCAACTTCCGCTGGGTGGCACGGCCGCCGCAGGCCCGCTCCGGCCAGGACGGTCCCCGGCCGCGACGGCGGCCGGCGGGCCCGGCTCCGCGCTACCACGAGGTGCCGCGCTGGGGCCTTGCCGATCCTCGCCCGGCCGGCGAGCCGTCGACCCCGTCGCGTGAGGAAACCCTCGCGGATCTCGCCCCGACCCTGCTCGCCGGAACCGCCGTCGTATTCGGCCTCGCCGCCGTCGCAGAGGCCGTCCGCTACGGGCTGCTGCTGTACAACCGCACGCGCCTCGTCGACCCGCTCGCTCTCGCGGCGTCCGACGCCCTGGTGTGGGCCACCCAGTTGTGCGGCCCTGCCGTCGCCCTCGCCGCCGGGGTCGCGGCGACGCTGCGGCTGATCCGCGTGCGGCGACGGATGTTCGCCGCCCGCGGTGCCGCCGACCCGCGCGGCCGGATCTCGCTGCTGCTCGGGTGCCTCGTGCCCGGCGTGAACCTCGCGATGCCCGGCGTCTTCCTCTCCGAGATCACCGGTCCCGACGACCCGCGGCTACGGCGAGCCGTGCGCACGTGGTGGGTGCTGTGGGCGCTCGGCGGCGTGCTGTTCGTCGTCAACGTGCTGTGGCGGCAGAGGGACACCCTGCAGGCGCAGGCCGACGGGGTGCTGCTCGCCGCGGTGACCGCCGCCCTCGCCGCGGCCGTCGCCGTCGCGGCACTGCATGTGGTGCGGCTGTTCGACGACGAGGACCTGCGGGGCCGTCCCCGCCGCCTGCCCCGCCGCACCGTGGCGACCGGCCCCAAGTACGAACCCATCGCGCCGATCGAACCGGTCGGCGCGCGCACCGACGAGGCGGTGGCCTCGTGACGGCGGCCGGCGAACCCCGCGTCGTCGCGCACCGCGGGGCCTCCGCCGCCAGGGCCGAGCACACCCTCGCCGCCTACGAACTCGCGCTGCAGGAAGGCGCCGACGGCCTCGAATGCGACGTGCGGCTCACCCGCGACGGGCATCTCGTGTGCATCCACGACCGCACCGTCGACCGGACCTCCACCGGCAGCGGCCTGGTCAGCGAGATGACCCTCGCCCAGCTCGGGGAGCTCGACTACGGCACCCCCGGCGAGCCGGCGCGCCTGCTGACGCTGCGGCAGCTGATCGAGCTGACCCTCGACTGGACCAGCCGGCCCGTCAAGCTGTTCGTCGAGACCAAGCACCCCGTGCGCTACGGCGGGCTCGTCGAGGCCAAACTCCTCGCCGAGCTGGCCCGCTTCCGGCTCGCCACCCCCGCCTCCGCGGACTTCTCCCGCATCGTCGTGATGTCGTTCTCGGCCGCCGCGGTGTGGCGGGTGCGGCGGTCGGCGCCGCTGCTGCCGACGGTGCTCCTCGGCGACACCTCCCGCTATCTCGGGGGCAGCGCCGCCACCACCGTCGGGGCCACCGCGATCGGCCCCTCGATCCTCACGCTGCGCCAGCACCCCGAGCTCGTCGACAAGGCGGCTGCCGCGGGCCGCGCCACCTACTGCTGGACCGTCGACGATCCCGCCGACGTCGAACTGTGCCGCGACCTCGGCGTCGGCTGGGTGGCCACCAATCATCCGGGGCGCACCAAGCTTCTGCTCGGCGCTTCGCGCGGCGTGTAGTTTTGCGCCGTGGCCAAGAAGAGTAAGAGAAACAGCGGACCCAAGCCCGGCAGCAACCGTGCCGCGAAGCTCGAGCAGCGCCGGCTCGCCCGGGAGGCCGAGGCTGCCACGGTCACCCGGCCGTTCGAGGGTCTCGCTCTCGAGTGCGACCTGGTGGCCCTGCGCGAGTTCGTTCCGTCGGCGGTGTTCACGTTGCCGTTGACCACGCCCGGCCGGGCCGTCCGCGCGGCCACCGTGCTGCCCGGGGCCGTCGCCGCGCTCGCCCGCGAGGAGGGCGACGAGACCACCGCGTACGTCGGGCTGCAGCTCGCCGCCGCCGGCCCCGACCCGGCCGCCGAGCTCGGCGCGGCGATCGCGTGGGCCCGGGAGGCGGAGGCCGGCTCGTCGCTCGCCGTCGCCGAACCCGGACCGGACGAGCCGCGCCTGCACGATCTGATCGACGTCGACGTCGTCCCGGAGATCACCGTGCACCAGGACTTCGACTGGTGGATCCCCGAGGGCGTCGAGGTCTCACCCGACGTCGCGCACACCGTCAAGCACGCCAACGACGCGATCATGCCGTCCGCACGGCTCGAGGGCGAGGGCGTCGTCGCCGCCTGGTGGGTGGATGCCGGTGAGAAGGCGCACCTGCGCTGGGTGCGTCCGGAGGACGAGGACACCCTGATGTCCGCGTTGTCGCGGGTGCACGCCGCGGGCGGACTGCACCTGGGGGAGGGCTCGCGGTTCGCCGGGTCGTTCCGCACCCACGGCCTGCTCGTGCCGGTGTTCGATCTCGACCCCGAGCGGCACCCCAACGAGTGGGTCGGCCCGACCGCCGAGTTCGGTGCGCGGCTCGACGAGGCCTTGGCGGTCGACGCGCCGCTCACCGCCGCCGAGCGGCGCTCGCGCGACGGCCTGCGCAGTCGTCAGGTCACTCTGCGCTGACCCGTCCCGTCGCCGACCCCGGCCCGACCCCGGGCCGAGCGAATGTATCGTTCCGTCGGCCTACGGAGATGAGCGATACATTCGCTCGGCTCGGGGCGAGCGGGCTCACGACGGCGGCGTCAGCAGTTCCGGCGGAATCTGCTGGTCCTGGGCCAACGCGTCGAAGAACGGCACGGCCCGCGACCGATCCCACAGCAGCACATTGCCGATCCCGGAGACGTCCTCGAAGCCGCCGACCGGGACGGTGGCGGTCACCGTCTCGCCGCGCATCGCCCACCCGAGCCGGGCCAGGTGCCACATGTGGTCGCTCTCGTCGACCCGCAACGAGCCGGCGACCCCGGAGGCCAGCGACCACATCCGCACCGGGTTCAGCAGCGTGCTCAGGCCGGTGGCCTTGCTGAGCAGGGCGGACATGAACAGCCGCTGATTGTTCATCCGGTCGAGGTCGGCCAGCGCCGTCGCGCGGGTGCGCACGAAGCCGAGCGCCTGCGGACCGGTGAGTTCCTGGCAGCCGGCCGGCAGGGAGATCCCCGCCAGCGGATCGTCGATGGCCTGCGGCAGGCAGACGTCCACACCCCCGAGGTCGTCGACGATCGAGGCGAAGCCGCCGAACCCGATCTCGGCGTAGTGGTCGATGTGCACGCCGGTGGCGCCCTCGACGGTCTGCACCAGCAGCGCCGGACCACCCAGCGCGAACGACGCGTTCAGCTTGTCCTGGCCGTGGCCCGGGATCGGGACGTACGAGTCGCGGGGGAGGGACACCATCGTGGTGGCCCCGCCGCCGCTGGGCACGTGGATCAGCATGACGGTGTCGGTGCGGTCCGGGCCGGTCTCCCCGCCCGTCGCGAGTTCCTGCTCCTGCTCGGTGCTGAGGCCGGTGCGGCTGTCGGACCCCACAAGCAGCCAGTTGGTGCCCGGGGTGTCGCCGACGCGGTCGTCGTAGTCGGCGAGCGCGTCGACGCGGGTGAGCTTGCCGTCGAGGTACACGGCACCGGCGCCGACGAGGGCGATCAGCACCAGCACGACGATCGCGGCGCGGCGCAGCAGGCGACGGGCGCCGACGGGGCGACGGCGCGGGGCCGGTTCGGGCGCGGGCGGGGTGGGCCGACGTCGCGGCGGCGGGGCCGGCGGTGGAGGCGCCGCGCCGCGGCGCGGCTCGTCGTACGGTTCGGGGGTCTGTCTGGGCGCCCAGTCGCGCTGCTGCCTCGGCGGTTGCTGCCTCGGGGGTTCGTGTGGCGGCGGGGCCGGCCGCGGCTGCCGCGGCGGGGGTGCCGGCGGCCGGTACTGCGGTGTGGGCGCCTGCGACCAGGCCTGCTGCGGGGCGGGGGGACGTCCGTCGCGACGGATGATCTGCGGTCCCTCCGGCGACGGCGACGACGGCGGCGCCGGCCGGCCCATCGGTGCCGGGCGGCGCGGCGGCGGCATCTGCGGAGGCTGATGCGGCGGCCGGGGCCGAGGGTCGGGATGGTCGCCGTTCACGACCTCCCAATGTACGCAGCCCGGGCTAGGGCAGCCAGGACACGTGCCCGCGCAGCGCCTGGTAGCCGACGAATGCGACGCTGTCGATCAGCGCATGCGCCACCACCAGCGGCCACAGTTGCGACGTGCGCTGCCAGTACCGGCCGAACACCAGACCCATGACGACGTTGCCGAGCCCGCCGCCGAGGCCCTGGTAGAGGTGGTAGCTGCCGCGTAGCAGCGACGAGGCGAGCAGCGAGGAGTTCTCCGACCAGCCGAGCTGCCGCAGTCGGGTGATCAGGTACGCAACGACGAGTACCTCCTCGGCGGCGGAGTTCGCGATCGCCCACAGCACCAGCGCCGGCAGCCGCCACCAATAGTCCTCGAGAGTGCTGGGCGCGACGGTGAGGTTGATGCCCGCCGCCCGTGCCACCAGGTACAGGCCGAGCCCGGGGATTCCTATGAGCGCGGCCAGCCCCACGCCGGGGAGCAGGCCGCGGCGCAGCTGGTCCCGGGCGAAGCCGATCGCCTTCGGGCCGATGCCGCTGCGCCACAGCAGGTACACCCCGAGCGCAGCCCATGCCAGCAACCGGACGATGCCGAGCACCTGCCGGGCCAGGTCGATGAACTGCTGCGACGAGCGGGGGACGTTCAGCGCGACGGTCTGGTCGGACAGCGGCTCCGGTGCGAGTGCGGATTCGAGCAGCGACAGCATCGACGACAGCCCGCTCAGGCCGAAGGTGACGAGCAGGACGATGGTGACCTCGACCCACAGGGCGCGGCGGGCCGTCGGGTCGAGGGGCTCGGCGGGTGGCCGGGGCGGTGGCGTCAGCCAGGTACGGATCGTCACGGTCGCGATTGTGCCGCGTCGCGGCGGGCCTCTCACATCCTGATCTTGATCGCGTCCCGACGGGAGTTGACGCCCAGCTTGCGGTAGATCGAGCGCTGGTGGGTTCGCACGGTGTTCACGGACACGAACAGCGCGGCGGCGATCTCCTCCGCTGTCATCGGGGTGCGGAGGTAGGCGAGTATCTCCCGCTCCCGGGCGGACAGCCGAGCGGCGGGGACCCCAGCAGCCGCGAGCGTCTCGTCGGCCCGGACGAGGCGTGCGGTGACGAAGTCGCCGTGGGCGGTTCCCCAGGTCGCATGTTCGGTGAGGAGCCGGTGCAGTGTCGGATCCCGGCCGTCGAACGGTCGCCGGATGTTCTCGGGTGCCGCCACGTCCAGGCTCTTCTCGAGGAGGCGATGGGCTCCGGCGAAGTCGCCCCGTTCCCGCTGCACGAGTGCCGCGGTGACGAGGCGGCTCGCCTCGACGAATGCGCGCGGCTGCACGCCGGGGAGGTTGCGCAACACCTCTACAGCGCGGTTCGGTTGGCGGCCCCGGCGGTACAGCTCCGCCGTCAATGCCGTGACGATGGGAACGTTCGTGGTGTGCCGCAGCGGATCGGCCAGATCGAGCGCACGGGCCGACCCGACCGACCTCTCCGCGAGCAGGGCGTGCGCCAGGCGCGTGTAGATCGGCCAGGGGACCCCGTGCTCCTCGCTCGCGGGTACACCGTCGAGAAGTTCTCGCGCACGGGCGATCTCACGGATGTCTCCGAGTGCGGCGGTCGTCAGCGCGAAGAACACGCGGGCCAGCGACGAATAGGACGTGTCCCCACCGCCGCTCTCGGCCGCGTCGGCGAAGTACTTCAGCGCGTCGGGCAGGGCGTCCCGCCAGTAGGCGATGAAGCCGCGTCCGACGAGGTCGATACCCCCGTCGTAGGTGCGCCATTCGTCGTCCTGTTCGTTCGCCTCGCGTTCGGCCGTTGCGACGGCCTCAGTGAAGTGCCCGCCGTACGCGAGGGCGAATTCGAGGTTCGCGGCGGCGCGTCCGGCGAGTACCGTACGCCCGGCCGCGCGGGCCTCCCGGTGCGCGGACCGCAGCAACTGTACGGCTCGCACCGGACGGCGACGGAGCCGCAGTTCCGTCCACCCCAGCAGGAACAACTCGTACGCGTGCGAGCCGCTCGTGTCCGCTTCGGCGACGGACGCGGCGACCCGGTCCACGGCGTTGCCCAGGTCCGTCTGGTCGTGGGCGAGAAACAGTTCCGCAAGTGCGCGCAGGCGGGCGTGTTCGTCGGACCCGTCCGTCCCGGTGCGCGCCGCCGTGGCTCGCTCGTACAACAGGGCGGCACCGGCTCGGTCGCCGACGACGTCGAGGCAGCACGCCCGGATGAGCAGGATGTCCGGGGATTCGCTCCACCGGGGTGGTAGCTCGAGGCACAGCCGTTCGAGGGTCCGCGCGTTCGAGTCGACGACGAGCCGGACCCAGTGTTGCCGGATCGTGCGCACGGCGAGTTCCGGATCGTGCCCGCGCAGTGCGTGGGTGACGGATTCGGCGGGGGAGAGGTCGGCGAGATGGCGTGCCGCAACGCGATGCAGATGATCTGCTCGGCGAGAGTCGCGTCGCCGCAGGATGATCCGACACTGCCGGGCGAACAGCGAGTGCCATCGGTAGACGGTGGCGTTGTCCGCCTCGACGTACCTGTCGAGGAACAGCCCGAGCCCGTAACACTCCTCGAGCAGACTCCCGCTGTCGGTGTGCCCGGCGAGCGCTTCCGCCAGTTCCTGGTCGAGTTGGGTGCACGTCGTGGCGTCCAGCACGAACTCGCGCAGCTGGGGCCGCAGCCGGCCGAGGACCGACTCCGCGACGTAGTCGGTCAGCAAGGGGTCGGTGTCGATCGAATCGTCGGGCACGTCGCCGCGGGCGGCGAGCAGCAGCGCCGAACGCACCGCGACGGGCCAGCCGGAGGTCCGTTCGTGCATCGTCGCGGCGATCCCGGCCGGACAGGATCCCCCGAGCGCTGCTGCAGCCTGCTCGATATCACCGACGGTGAACGCCAGATCGTCGCGAGACAGGACCGTCGCCCGGCCTGCCACCAGATCGCGGTTGAACCATGTGGTCAGGTCGTGGGTTCCGGCCAGGACGAGCCGTAGGTTGCCCGCGGCGCGTTCGGCGAGGGAGGACAGCACCCCGCGGGCCACGTGCGGACCCGCGAGGTGGGCGTCGTCGACGACGAGGACGACCGGTTCGGAGAGGTCCTCGAGCGTCCGGACCAGCCGGTCCGCGCAGGTGACCGGATCCGTCGAATCGCCCACGAACCCGAGAAAGGGCCGCAGCGCGGCCGCATCACCGATCCGAGCGGCTCGTCGCAGGGCCGTGATCATGCCGGCGAGTATCTCGGTGTCGACGTCGTGATACGAGGTGAGGGTCAGCCAGGCCCGGGGACCGCCGCGGTGGCGGAACCACTGCGTCAGTGCCTTCGTCTTGCCGTATCCCGACGGGGCCGTCAGGAGGGTGACACGATGGCGGTCGACCGCGTCGTCGATGCGGGCGTCGAGTCGCGGGCGCGGGACGATTCCGTACGAGGGCTGCGGGGGCGTGACGAGGAACCATGGCGACCGGTTCGACGGCGTCGATACCCCCATCTTCACGCGGCGATCATAGCCGTCACCGGTCGGATCATCCGTCCAGGATGAATCTGCGGCCTCGGAGAAGGGGACGCGGCCGCCGCCGTGTCACTGTCGGCAGCGCTCTGCCTGCCCCTGTCCGAATCGACGAGCCGAAAGGCCAGCGATGCGCTCTCCCGCCACCCGGCGTGATGTCCTTGATCGTCCCGCAACCCCCGACCGACCCGCCTGGGCGATTCCCCGTGGGCTGATCGTGTTGCTCGCCGCGGCGGCCGCCGTCGTCACCGTCGCGGGGGTGTCGGCGTTCTCCGGCGTGGTGGGTCCGGTGTTCCTGGCCCTCATACTCAGCGTCGCCGTGCAGCCGGTCCAGAGCTGGGCGGGGCGGCGCGGCCTGCCCGCATGGGTCGGTCTCCTCGCCTCCCTGGCGGCGGTCTACTCGATCCTCGTCGGCCTCGTCCTCGCCCTCGTGGTGTCCACGGCCCAGCTCGCCTCCCAGCTGCCCGAGTACGACGCCGAGCTCGACGCGCTGCTCGACGGGGTGCGCGATGCGCTGGCCTCTGTCGGCATCGGTGACGAGCAGATCCGGAACACCCTGGGCAGTGTCGACCTCGGCAGGGTCGTCTCGGCCGTGGAGGCGGTGTTGCAGGGTGCGGTCGGGGTCTTCTCGAACCTGCTGTTCGTCCTGGCCCTGCTGCTGTTCATGGCCGTGGACGGGACGACCATCGGGGCCCGGATGCAGCTCGTGGCCCGGACCAAACCCGAGATCGCCTACGCCCTCGGATCGTTCGCCCACGGAACCCGCAAGTACCTCGTGGTCTCCACCGTCTTCGGTCTCGTCGTCGCCGTGCTGGACGGTGCCGCGCTGTGGCTCCTCGGGATCCCCCTGCCGGTGCTGTGGGCCCTGCTGTCGTTCATCACCAACTACATTCCCAACGTCGGCTTCGTTCTCGGTCTCGTTCCGCCGGCCCTGCTCGGCCTGCTGCAGGGCGGGGTGGGACTGATGGTGTGGGTGGTCGTCGTCTACTCGGTCCTCAACGTCGTCATCCAGTCGGTGATCCAACCGAAGTTCGTCGGCGACGCGGTCGGGCTGAGCGCCACCACGACGTTCCTGTCGCTGATCTTCTGGGCCTGGGTACTCGGCCCGCTCGGGGCCGTCCTGGCGGTGCCGCTGTCGCTGCTGGTGAAGGCGCTGCTGCTGGACGTCGACCCTGCGACCCGATGGGTCGATGCGTTGATCGGCGGAGGACCGACGCCGTCGCCGGGCCCCCACGGGAAGATCGACGGGAGCGGGGCGGTGCCGGGCCGATCGGACGTCTGCGCCTCGTGAGCCCGGCTCCGCTCACCCGCCGAGGAACCGCCCGATCCGGCCCTCACCGGTCCGGAGCGTCTGGACGAGGACCGGCGCTGCCACGACGATCACCGATACGACGAACAACCAGCCGATGGTGGTGAAGACAAGTCCCAGCGCTCCGAACTGGGCCTCGGCGGTCGCGGTGGCGCGCGGCAGGACGACGTATCCGCCCAGTCGGACCGCGGTCAGCCCGACTGCGGTGCACGCCCCGCTCGCCCACAGGACGCGACTCGGCACCGCCCCGACTGTGAGCAGAGCGGGGCACGCCGTCCACACGAACAACCACACGACGGACTCGGTGAAGAGCGCGACGGCCACCCCTGCCGGCGCTCCTGCGGACGCGGCGTGGAGCGCGGCGGTCGACACCGCAGACAGGGCGACGAGGAACAGAACGGCGAACCATCGCCAGGACCGGCGCAGGCCGATGGCGGGCACGGCCCAGATCCTGCCGTAGATCCGGGCCAGGGCCCGCGCGAAGGAGGTTCCGCTGATCGCGAGCATCAGCAGCCCCGCGACCCCGAACGCCGCGAACGACGGATCGACCGGGGGGTGTCCGCCGTATCGGACGAGGGCCGCCGGCGCGTAACCGAACTGGGTTTCGAGCGTGCGGGTGACGATGTCCCGGTCGGTGAGGACCGCGCTCGCGATGATCACCGGGAGCACCGAGGTGAACAGCTGCGCCGCCAACGTCATCGACCGATCGACCATCTCGATCTCCACCAGTCCGGTGAACGCCCGCACGAGCGCGCGACCGGACGCGAGGGTCTCCAGCCGGTCGCGCACCGAGCCGGCGCGCATCGTCGACGCCGTTCGGGCCGGCGACTCGCCGGCACCGGTCAGGCGCAGGTCAGCCCCCGGCCCGCGTCGTCCCGGGCCTTGTCGATCGCGACGATCTCCTCCTGCAGGGAGGCCGCGGCGTCCGGCACCGCGAGGTTCTCGTCGAGGTCCGCCACCGCGTCGTCGAACGACTTCCAGGCCTGGTCGATCGCGTCCACCCGGTCCTGGCCCACGGCGGACAGCGAGTCGGTGACGTCTTCGTAGCCGGCCGCCAACCGTTCCCGCACCTCCCGGATCTCGCCCACCGTGGCCGTCGACGACAGCGAGGTACGGGCCTCGTCCACCGCCGACCGGAAGTCGGCGACGGCGTCGCATGCGGCGGCCTTGTTCTCCTCCGCGGTCGGCGACGACGAGCACGCCGTGCCGAGAACGCCTGTGACACCGATGGCGACGACGGCGGTGGAGATCCTGAGGAAACTGCGGGTCCGGTGCATGCGGTGATACTCCTCGTCGGTTCGTGTCCTGGGGGACGCCCGGGCTGGCGGGCCGATGCAGTCAAGCAGGACGCACGCGGCGGCGCACCGATCGTGGTCCGGAATCGTCCACGGCTGATGAGGGCCCGGTTGCCGGCGGTCCTCCCCGTCGCCGCCGTGCCGACGACCGGGTACGGGACGGTCCGCCGGCCGGGGAGGCGGCCGGTGCTGCACGCCTCGTCCGGCCACCCGTCCGGCCACTCGTCCGCCGAGGAGTAGATCCGTGGCGGGAGGGGCCGAGCCGGCACCGTCGGTGCGACGATCGTCGTCGGCGGACCTGTGCGTACCGCCGCATTCCGGCGCGGGCTGCCGCCCGCGCGAATCCGTCACCTTCGGGAGCTGTCACCGTGGACTTCTGGGACTCGCTGTGGAACATCGTGCTGGTGTTCTTCTGGGCGTTCGTGTTCGTCGCCTCGCTCGTCGCGATGTTTTCCGTCGCGATGGATCTGTTCCGTGACAAAGAACTCAGCGGGTGGTGGAAGGCGTTGTGGCTCGTGTTCCTCGTGTTCCTGCCGCTGCTCACGGCGCTCGTCTATCTCGTCGCCCGGGGCAAGGGGATGTCCGAGCGGTCGGCGCGCGAGTACTCGGAAACCCGTCGCGCGACCGAGGAGTACATCCGGTCCGTCGCGTCCAGCGGCCCGGCCGAGGAGATCGGGCGGGCGAAGGCGCTGCTCGATGCGGGGACGATTTCCCGGGCCGAGTTCGAGTCTCTCAAGGAGCGCGCCCTGGCGGGTCGAGCGGCCTGAGTCGGCCGTCCTCCCGGTCGGGGCGTGAAGCGGTCCGGCGTCGCGTGCGGCCCACTCGTCCGGGTGGGCCGCACGCGACGTGCCTGTCCGGGGTTCCTCCGGTCGGCCGCGGCCGGACACCCCGCAGCCGCATGAGTGCCGAAAGACGTTCGCCCCGATAATCATTCGAATTCGGACTCAGCGTCTATGCTGTCGCCATGTTGCTCATCGGAATCCTCGTGTTCGGGATGGTCGTCGGCGCCGCGGCCCAGTTGCTGCTCGGCAGGTCGGCGGGACGGATCGATTGGACCCTCGCCTTCGCTGCGGGGCTCGCCGGGTCGTTCGTAGGCGGGCTGCTCGTCAGCCTTCTGGCCGGCGACGGACTGTCGCTGCGGCCGAGCGGGATCATCGGCTCGCTCGTGGGGGCGCTGCTCGTCACCGGTGCGGTGGGCTGGTGGCGGGCGCGTTCCGCCACGCCGAAGCCCTGACCCCCGGAGGGCGGGCGCGGAGCGGTGTGCCGGCGTCGAACGGGTCCTCGTCGGTCGTTCGCCGGGGATGACATTTCCGTCCCTGCCTGGCGGGTCGTCGGTGGGCGGATCACGATGACCTCCGGTCGGCCGCGTCACGATGCGCGGCCGGACCGCCGCGACGACCTACCGAAAGGACCGCCCATGCGGTTGGACGATATGGAGGAACTGGCCCGGGACGCGTACCTGTACGCGTATCCGCTGGTGCTCATGGACATCACCATGCGACAGGCCGTCAACGTGCCGGACGAGGTCACCGAGCCCATGCGGGCGCCGGTCAACCGGTTCGCCCACGTGCGGACGTATCCGGGGGCGGAGGACCGTGACGTGGTCCGCTTCAACTTCGACACCCTGTACTCGTTCGCCTGGGTCGATCTGACTGCGGAGCCGGTCGTCTTCGAAACCCCGGCTACCGGCGGTCGCTACTTCCTCACGCCGATCTACGACATGTGGACCGATGTGTTCGCGGTCCCGGGGTCGCGCACGACGGGGAACGAGGCGGCAGCATTCCTGCTCACCGCGCCCGGATGGGACGGGGAGATTCCCGAGGGACTGCGCCGGCTCGCGGCCCCCACCCCCACGGTGTGGATCATCGCCCGCGTCCAGACCGATGGTCCGGGCGACTTCGCCGCCGTGCATGCAGTTCAGGACGGGTTCGCGTTGACACCGCTCGGCCGCTGGAACTCCGGGTCGTCGTCCGCCCCCGCCCCCGCCCCGGTCGATCCGTCGGTCGACGGCCGGACACCGCCCTTCTTCCAGGCCGACGCGTTGAGCGGCGAAGAGATGCTGGTCCGGCTGAGCCGACTGCTGGCCGTCGTCCCGCCGCATCCGAACGATTATCCGATCCTCCACCGGTTGGAGCGTTTCGGAATCGGAGCGGGGAAGGTCTTCGATCCAGCCGTGCTGGACCGGCCGACGAGAGAGGCGATCGACCGGGGCGCCGCCGCGGCCAAAGCGGCCGTTCTGCGCGGGGTGTCACATTTCGCACCCGAGGTGAGCGGCTGGATGAGCCAGCTGGAGAACATCGGGACGTACGGAACGTCGTATCTGAAGCGAGCGGTCGTGGCCGCCGCGGGACTCGGTGCGAACCTGCCCGAGGATGCCGTCTACCCCGGGACCGAGAAGGACTCGGACGGTGAGCTGCTGACCGGCGATCGGCGCTACGTCCTTCGTTTCGACGCCGACTCGCTGCCGCCGGCCCGGGCCTTCTGGTCCCTCACGCTGTACGACCTGGACGGGTTCCAGGTGCCGAATGCTCTCGATCGATTCGCGATCGGTGATCGCGACGAGCTCGTGTACGGCGAGGACGGCTCACTGGAGCTGTACATCCAGGCGGACGACCCGGGCGGCGAAGCGACGAGGAACTGGCTTCCGGCCCCGCGCGGTGAGCGCTTCAGGTTGATGTTGCGGGTGTATTCGCCGGCACCCGCCGTGACGAGCGGCGGGTGGGCGGCTCCGCCGGTGCGGCGAAGATAGGGCCGGTGCGTCGTTCGTGCCGTCAGGCATGTCCCGAGGGACGCAGCGGCGCCGCAGGTACCAGGCCTCACCAGAAGTCCAGTGCCTCCGCCAACGCGGTGGACTGCGCGTGGGTGGGCCGCTGCGCGCCGTCGACGGCGTAGACGGTGGTGCCCACGGTCGCGACGACGAGACCGTGCCGGGCGACGCCCATCGGTGGCAGCTCGGACCAGGTGCCGGTGGTCAGGTCGAACGCCTCGACGTCGGCGAGGACGCGGGTGGGTTCCTCGCCGCCGACGGCGACGATGCGGCCGTCGAGGTGGGTGACACCGAGCCCGCCGCGGGGGGTGGGCATGTCGGGAAGCTGCGTCCAGGTGTCGGTGGCGGGGTCGTAGCGCTCGACGGTGGCGACGTTCTTGTCGGCGGCCAGGTCCCGGCCACCGACGGCGTAGGCGTAGGTGCCGTCGGTGGTGGCGGCGAGGTGCTCGCGCGGGGTCGGCAGGTCGGCGACCGTGCTCCAGCCGCTGCCGTCGAAGACGTCGGTCGTGGCGAGGAGGGTGTCGTCGGCCTGACCGCCGAACACGTAGATCCTGTCCCCGATGGTGACGGCGGCAGCGGCGGCACGCGCCTGCGGCATGGCCGGTAGTTCGGTCCACTGCCCGTCGCGCAGCGCGAACACCCGATCCGACGGTCGGGCGGTGAGGTCGGCGCCCTCGGGCACCCAGCCGCCGAGCACCACCAGCTCGTCCGCGTACTCGACGGCCATCGCGTGGTTGAGCGGGAGGGGGAGATCGGGTCCGACCTTCCAGGTGTCGATGGCCGGGTCGTAGCCCTCCACCCGGGCGGTGGACCCGTTGTTGTCGAGTCCGCCGAACACCCACACGGTGCCGTCGGCGACGGTGGCGGCGGTCTGCTGGCGGGCGGTGGGGGCGTCGCGCAGCTGCCGCCACGCCGGCCCGGGCTGGACGCGGCGCGGCGGGATCTGCAGCGCCTCGGTGACGGAGGTCGACTCGGCGTGGGTGGGTCCGGTGGCGCCGTCGATGGCGTAGACGGTGTCGCCGACCGCGCCGAGGACCAGCCCGTGCCGCGGGGTCCGCAGGTCCGGCAGCTCGGACCACGTGCCGGTGGTCAGGTCGAACGCCTCGACGTCGGCGAGGACGCGGGTGGGTTCCTCGCCGCCGGCGGCGACGATGCGGCCGTCGATGTAGGTGGCGCCGAGCCCGCCGCGCGGGGTGGGCATGTCGGGCAGGGCGGTCCACGCGCCGGTGGTGGGGTCGAAGCGCTCGACGGTGGCGACGTTCTTGTCGGCGGACAGGTCCCGGCCGCCGATCGCGTAGGCGTAGGTGCCGTCGGTCGCGGCCGAGAGGTGCTCGCGCGGGGTCGGCAGGTCGGCGACCGTGGTCCAGGCGGTGCCGTCGAACACGTCGGTGGGGCGGATCAGGGTGTCGTCGGCCTGGCCGCCGAACACGTAGATCCTGTCCCCGATGGTGACGGCGGCGCCGGCGGCACGGGCCCGGGGCATCGGTGGCATCTCCACCCATTCACCGTTGCGGACGGCGAAGACCCGGTTCGATGCGGTGGCGGTGAGGTCGGGGCCGTCCGGGATCCAGCCGCCGAGGACGACGGGCACGCCGTCCCACGTGACGGCCGTCGCGTGGTTGAGCGGGATCGGCAGGTCGGGTCCGGCCTTCCAGGTGTCGATGGCCGGGTCGTAGCCCTCGTGGGCGGGGGAGGAGCCGGAGTCGTCCAGGCCGCCGAACACCCACACGGTGCCGTCGGCGACGGTGGCGGCGGTCTGCTGGCGGGCGGTGGGCGCGTCGCGCAGCGGGCGCCACGCGGCGGTCGGGGCGACCTCGGTGGTCTCGCCGGCCGCGGCGGTCCCGGCGTCGCCGGCCTGCCGCGTCGCCACGTAGACCGCCGTGGCCGCGACGGCGAGCAGCGCGACGGCGAGCACGGCGAGCAGCACCGGCAGCCGCACGGTTCGTCGCGCGGGGGGTTCGCTCGGGCGGGGTGGGCCGGGCGGCGGTGGCGGTGGCGGTGGGGGACCGTTCGGTCCCGGCGGTGCGGGTTTGACGGGTGCCGCGGTGGCCGTGACGGGTGTGGCCGTGACGGGTTTCGCGAGGGGGTGCCGCCCCGTCGGCTGGTCGTGGAACCGCAGCTCGCCGGGCAGGGCCATGTCGTCGACGTGGCGGCCGTGTCGGGCCTGGGTCTGCTGCAGCTCGCGGCCGAAGTCGGCCGCGGTCGCGGGCCGGCGGGCCGGGTCGACGGACATGGCGTGCTCGATGGCAGCGCACACGTCGTCGGGGATGCCGTGGGGGCGCAGGTCCGGGATGGGCTGGCTGGTGATGCGCAGGAACTGCGCGATGATCTCCTCGCCCGTGCGTCGCTCGAACGCGGCGCGGCCGGTGATGAGGGCGAACATGGCCGCGCCGAGGCCGTAGATGTCCGAGGCCGGGGTGGGCGGCTTGCCCTCGAGCACCTCGGGTGCGGTGAAGGCGAGGGATCCGGTGAAGGCGCCGGTGGCGGTTTCGAAGCCGCCGGCGATGCGGGCGATGCCGAAGTCGGTGAGCTGCGGCTCGCCGTACTCGGTGACGAGGATGTTGGCGGGCTTGACGTCGCGGTGCAGGGTGCCGGCGCGGTGGGCGGTCTCGAGGGCGCCGGCGAGCTTGACCCCGACGCGGACGACGTCCCACCACGGCATCGGCCCGTCCCGGCGTACCCGCACCGCCAGCGAGTCGTTGGGGTGGTAGGGCATCACGATGTACGGCCGGCCGGTGGAGGTGACGCCCACCTGGAGGATGTTGACGATGTTCGGGTGGCCGGACAGCCCGCCCATCGCGAACCCCTCGCGCAGGAACCGTTCGCGGTTCTCGGCGTCGAGGTCGGAGGAGAGCACCTTGATCGCGACGGTGCGCCCGAGGGAGCGTTGCCGGCACCGATAGACGACGCCGAAGCCGCCCCGGCCGACGACGAGGGCGTCGTCGAACCCCGCCGCGGCGAGTTCCGCCGCGATCCCCTGCCCCGCGGGGCGGGTGGCTTCCGGATCGAAATCGGCCATGGTTCCCGGCTTTCGGCGTGCGACGCGCTCGGGGGAGTGCTGACTCGAGGATACCGCCGAAGCGCGGGGCCGATCAGGGCCTCGCGCGCAGCCCGTTGGCGAACGGGCAGCCCACGAGGCGGCGCAGGGCGCGGCTCAGGGACTCGACGTCGTCGGCGGGTTCGGGGAACGGAATCCGGACGTCGTGGTCGCCGCGGCCGGACTCGAGTCGCAGGCGCAGGCCGTAACGGTCCAGGCCGAGAGGCCGGATGCGGCCGCGCCGGTCGTTGACGGGGATGTGCCGGGCGATGCGGTGGACGAGGTCGCCGTGGTCCTGCTCGAGGTGCTGCAACCATGCGGACTCGACGGCCGCGAACGGGTCCGGCGCGGCCGCGAGGACGTCGGCGACCTCCACGGACTCGGCGCCGGTGGTGTCGGCGGCGACGACGGACGTGAGGCGTAGGCGCAGCAGTTCGGCGCGGTGCCCGACGTCGAGCAGCGCGGGGTGGGGCAGGGTCGCGGCGATGTCGGCGGCGAGCCGGCGGGGTTCGGCGACGGCGTGGGCGGTGCCGCTGAGCCAGATGAGCGAGCGGACGGGGTTGCGCAGCCGCAGCGGCGAGTGGTCGGTCAGTTCCAGCACGGAGTGCAGGCCCGCGGCGCCGCGCTGCCAGGTCAGCGCGACGGCGGCACAGTCGTCGGGGACGACGACGAGCAGGTCGCCGTCGCTGTGCAGGTGGTGCAGCACCGCGGTGACGGGCGCGGCCCCGTCGGTGGCGAGTACGGCGGAGCCGGTGGCAACTGCGGCGGAGCCGGTGACAACTGCGGCGGAGCCGGTGCGGGCGACGGCGGTGCGGACCGCTACGGCGGTCGTGGGCGCGGAACGGGCGGTGGTGGCCGGCATCGAATCCTCCTCGAATGGTAGGTGAGGCAAACCTAAGTCATGGTGATCGGGGTCGCAACACCCCGGCGACTAGCCTGGAGACGTGCCGATCCCGCTCACCCTCGGAATGCCGCCGTCCCGCGAGGAGCCCCGCGGCCTGCTCACCGCACTGCTCACCCGCCGGCATCCGACCCTCGCCGACGCGCTCGCCGCCCCCACGCTCGACGCGATCGGCGACCCCGTGGTGCCGGTGTCCACGCTGACCGAGGCCCTCGGGGAGACCACCGGGGCGGTGCGGATCGTCGGTGAACTCGACGTCGCCCCCGACGCGGAGCGCCTGGCCGGCCTGCGCCCGGTCCCGGTCCGCTACCAGCTCGACTGCACCGCGGCGGACCTCGACGACGCGCTCGCCGTCGCCGTACCCGCCCCTCTGACCGTCTACGTCGACGCCGGTGACCTGCCCGTGACGGCCCGCGCACTCGTCGGCGCCGGGCACAGCCCCGGCCTGCCCACCGGACGCGACGTGGGGGAGATCGCCGACTTCCTGTCCGTCCTCGCCCACGCCGGCACCGGTTACGCCGCCCGCGCCCGCGACGCCGACGAGGTGCTCGCCCTGCTCGCCGCCACCGTCGCGGCCCTGCGCGGCGACGACGTGCGCGCCGCCCTCGCCGCGCCCGACCCCGGCCGACTGACCGCCCTGATCCCCGAGGCGGCCGCGGCCGTGCGCGAGATCCTGCTCGCCGTCGAGGTCGACGACCCGGCCGGCGTCGCGCGCGACCTCGCAGCCCTCGGCCTGGCGGCGCGATGACCCCGTTGCCGCGATGACCCCGTTGCCGCGATGACAGGGCCCGGACACGTTCGATGCGTACCCTTCTAGGCGTGCCCCGCATCGCCTACTTCGGCCCCACCGGAACCTTCACGGAGATGGCCCTCGCCCGGTTCGAGGACGCCGGCACCTTCGACGGCCCGGTCGAGCGGGTGTCGGCCGCCAGCCCGCCCGCGGCGCTGCAACTCGTGCGCGACGGCGCGGTCGACGGCGCAGTGGTGCCCATCGAGAGCTCGGTGGAGGGCTCGGTGCCCCCCACGATGGACGCCCTCGCGGTCGGCCCGCGCCTGCAGATCGTGGCCGAAACCGAGCTGGACGTCGCCTTCACCGTCGTGGCCCGGCCGGGCATCACGCTCGACGAGGTCCGCACCGTGCACGCCTATCCGGTGGCCGCCGCGCAGGTGCGCCAGTGGATCGTCGACCACATGCCGAAGGCCGACGTGGTGGCCGCCTCGTCCAATGCCGGCGCCGCCGAGGACGTCGCCGCCGGCAAGGCCGACGCCGGCGTGTCCACCGCCCTGGCCGGGCAGCGGCTCGGCCTGCCGGTCCTCGCCGACGGCGTCGCCGACCACGCCGGCGCCCGCACCCGGTTCGTGCTCGCCACCCGGCCCGCCCCCACGCCGGCGCGCACCGGCATCGACCGCACCTCCGTGATCCTGCAGCTGCCGAACGAACCGGGCTCCCTCGTGCGGGCCATGACCGAGTTCGCCACCCGCGGCATCGACCTCACCCGCATCGAGTCCCGCCCTACCCGCCAGGAATACGGGACCTACTTTTTCCACTTGGACTGTGTCGGCCACATCGACGACGCGCTCGTTGCCGAGGCGCTCAAGGCGCTGCACCGCTTCGCGCAGGTGCGGTTCCTCGGCTCCTGGGCGGCGGTGTCCCAGCACGGTGTGGCCCCGGTATCGGACGAAGAGGATGCGCAGTGGCTGCAACGGCTGCGGCGCGGGGAGGAAGAGCGTTGAGCGGCCGATTGATCCTGGTCCGGCACGGGCAGACGGTGGCGAATGTCGCACGTCGCCTGGACACCAAGCTGCCGGGCGCCGAACTGACCGACCTCGGCGTCGCGCAGGCCCGCACCCTCGGACAGGGCTTCGCGCAGCAGCCGCCGACAGCCCTGTTCGCCTCGCAGGCCCTGCGCGCCCGGCAGACCGCCGAGCACGTCGAGCTCGCCGCCCGTGTGACCACCGTCGTCCGCGAAGGCCTGCACGAGGTGCAGGTCGGTGAGCTCGAGGACCGCAGCGACGAGGAATCCCACGCGCTGTTCATGAAGGTGTACGAGTCCTGGCACACCGGCGACCTGCGCGACCGGGTGCCCGGCGGCGAATCCGGCCTCGACGTCCTGGACCGGTACCTGCCGGTGGTCGAGTCGCTGCGTACCGACTACCTCGACGACGGCTCGGGGGACGTCGTCGTGGTCAGCCACGGCGCCGCCATCCGCCTCGTCGCCGCGCACCTCGGCCGGGTGCCGGGCAGCTTCGCGACCAGCAACCACCTCGCCAACACCCAGAGCGTCGAACTGGTCCCGCTGCCCGGCGGCGGCTGGGAGTGCGTGCGCTGGGGCACCTTCCAGGCGCCGTTCCACGACACCGGACGCGCCGGCGCCGACGATCCGATGGGTTAGCCCCCACCTCGTCGTCCGCGCGCCGTGGTGCTTCCTGCGCGCGTCCATCGCTCGCGGGGAGCCCCCGAGTGCGCAGGCGTCCCGGCCGGGGCCGACGCACAGGTATCCTCGAGCCGTCCGAATGTAGCGATCGATAGGTTGGGTACGGCAATGGGAACTTCCACCGACGACACCGTCGCGGACGGTGTCGCTGCGCCGGACTGGCGTCGCCTCGAGCCGATGGAGCTGACTCCCATTCTCTCCGCGGCGCTCGACGCCTTCTACGAGACCGGGTTCCACGGCACCTCGGTACGGGAGATCGCCCGCCGGGTCGGCGTCACCGTTCCCGCGCTGTACTACCACCACGAGAACAAGGAAGGCCTGCTCATCGCGCTGCTCGAGCTCTCGACCAGCGACGTGATGACCCGGGCCTACGCCGCCGACGCCGACGGCGGCGACGATCCGGTGCAGCGGCTCTCCAACGCCATCGAGGCGATCGTGCTGCGCATGACGAACCGTCCCCGCCTCGCCGCCCTCGAGGGCGAGGTGCGCTACCTCAGCCCCGAGAACCGGCAGCGCTACCGCGCGGTGCGCAAGGAGATCGAGAAGCTCGTCTTCGAGATCGTCGAGGACGGGACCCGGCGCGGGGCGTTCGACGTCGAGGATCCGGCCGAGACGACCCGTGCGCTGCTCGGCATGTGCCAGTCCATCCCGCGGTGGTACCACCGCGAGGGCTCCCTGAGCCCGGAGGAGGTGGCGCGCAAGTACGTCGCGATCGCCCTCAAGACGGTCGGCGCCACCCCTCCCCCGAAGCCCTGACGGGCGGGCTCAGCCCCGGCCGAACACCGCCGTCCGCTTCTCCTGGAAGGCGCTCACGCCCTCGTGGAAGTCCGCGGACGCCAGCAGCTCGAGCTGCCCGGCGCGCTCGCGGGTGAACGCGCTGTCGAGCTCGCCGAGGGTCGCGTCGTTGATCGCGTCCTTGGTGGCGTGGAAGGCCTCGACCGGTCCGGCGGCGAGCCGGGTGGCGAGCGCGTCGACGGCGGCGGCGAAGTCGTCGTCGGGGTGCACCTCGGCGATCAGCCCGGCCGCGAGTGCCTCGGTGACGGGCAGCCGTTCGGCGAGCAGCGCCATCTTCAGGGCACGGGCACGGCCGATCGACGCGGCGACGAGTGCGGTCGCGCCGCCGTCGGGCATGAGGCCGATGCGGGTGAAGGCGAGCAGCAGGTAGGCGGACTCGGCCGCGACGGTGAGGTCGCAGCCCAGGGCGAGGGACACGCCGACGCCGGCGGCGGGACCGTTGACGGCGCCGATGACCGGGCGAGGGAAGGCGCGGATCGCGGCGACGGTGCGGTTGGCGGCGTCGATGGTCCCGGCCGACGGCGGAGCGGACAGGTCCTTGCCGGCGAGGTCGGCGCCGGTGCAGAAGGCGCGACCGGTGCCGGTGAGGACCGCGACGCGCACGGCGTCGTCGCCGGCGTGCTTCTCGAAGGCGTCGGCGACGGTCTCGAGGGTGGCGGTGGTGACGGCGTTCATCCGTGCGGGCCGGTTGAGGGTGACGCGCAGGATGCCGTCGTCGACGGTGACGTCGACGCCGACGGGATCGATGGTCATGGGTCCTCCGGGGGTGGGGTTCTCGGGACGGTCAGGGTCTCTCGGGACGTCAGGGGCGCAGCGCCAGGGCGACCTTGCCGGTGGCGGAGCGATGTGCGAGCGACCGCAGCGCCTCGGCGGCGTGCGTCATCGGGTGGACGGTGGGTTCGGGGATCTGCAGTGCCCCGGAGCGCAGCAGCGGCTCGAGCTGCGCCCATTGCTGGGCGGTGTAGCCGGGGAAGGTACGCACGTATTCGCCCCATCCGGCGCCGAGGACCGAGATGTTCTTGAGCAGAAGACGATTCACTTTGACGGTGGGAATCTCACCGCCGGTGAAGCCGAGGACCACGACCCGTCCGTTCGGTGCCAGGCTGCGCAGGCTGTCGGTGAACCGGTCGCCGCCGACGGGATCGAGAACGATGTCGACGCCGCGTCCGCCGGTGAGCTCGAGGACCCGGTCCTTGAAGCCCTCCACGGCGACGGTGTGGGTGGCGCGGTTGGCCTTCGCGACCGCGGCCTTCTCCTCGGTGCTCACCACCGCGATGGTCTCGAGTCCGAGCGCGGCCGCGACCTGCAGGGCGGCGACGCCGACCCCGCCTGCGGCGCCGTGCACGAGCACCGTCTCGCCGGCGCGGTAGCGGGCGCGTTCGTCGAGGGCGAAGTGGACGGTCAGGTAGTTCATGAGGAATCCGGCTCCGGCCGTCAGGGACACCGAATCGGGAAGCGGAAAGACGGATTTCGGATCCACCGCGACGGTCTGCTGCCAGGCGCCGCCGGTGGCGAGGACGGCGACGCGCTGCCCCGGGCTCAGGCCGCTGCCGGCCGGGGCGGTGCGCACGGTGCCGGCGCCTTCGACGCCGAGCACGGACGGCAGGGGGCGCACGACCTGGTAGCTCGCTGTGGTCTGCAACAGGTCTGGGAACGAGACTCCGGCCGCGTGCAGATCGACGACGACGAGGCCGTCCGCGTCGGGCTCGGGAAGGTCCACGAGCCGTATGCCATCGGGCCCGGTTGCTTCGGTCAGTTGTACCGCCTGCATGAGTTCTCCTGCCGTCCTGGTGGCCGAGCCTGTCTCGGGGCTCCGTGTCTCGGGGGCCCGTGTCTTCGGGAATCCGTGTCGCGGCTCACGCGTACGGCCTCATCCATACCAGAACCGTCTGATCGGACGCTAGTTAGATCAGGCCATTGACCGATCGATCGATCCGTGATAGTCCTTTAGCGATCGATAAGTAACGCCGACTGTATCCGATAGGGGCGCACATGGCCGACGAGTCCACCGTTACCGAACCTGCCGCACAGTACGAGCGGCGTGGCGGCATCGCCGTCATCACGCTCAACCGCCCCCGGGCGCTCAACGCCGTGAACGCAGCGCTGGCGACGGCGGTCGGCACGCTGCTCGAGCAGGCGGAGGCGGACGACGACGTGCGCGTCGTGGTGCTCACCGGTGCGGGCCGCGCGTTCTGCGCGGGCGCCGACCTCAAGGCCCTGGCCACGGGCGAGAGCATCGCCGCCGACGGGCACCCCGAATGGGGTTTCGCCGGCTATGCCCAGCACTGGATCAGCAAGCCGACCATCGCCGCGGTCAACGGGTTCGCCCTCGGCGGCGGCACCGAGCTGGTGCTCGCGTCCGACCTCGCCGTCGTCGACGAGGAGGCCCAGCTGGGCCTGCCCGAGGTCAAGCGAGGTCTCTTCGCCGCCGCGGGCGGGGTGATCCGGCTCCAACAGCAGATCCCCCGCAAGGTCGCGCTGGAACTGGCGCTGACCGGTGAGCCGATCTCCGCTGCGCAGGGCAAGGAACTGGGCCTGGTCAACCGGGTCGCACCGCACGGCACGGCGCTCGAGATGGCGCTCGGGCTGGCCGAGACCATCGCCGCGAACGCTCCGCTCTCGGTACGCGAATCGAAGTCGATGATCCACCGGACCGCGCACGGCGCCGACTGGGAGCCGGGTGTGTGGGAGGCCAACGCCGCCGCGGTGAAGGTGGTGTTCACCAGCGACGACGCCAAGGAAGGCCCGACCGCGTTCGCACAGAAGCGGCAGCCGGTCTGGAAGGGTCGCTGACCCCCTGATCTCGGCCCGGGGTCTCGTCGATCCCCTCCGGGGCACCCGGGCCGCTCCAACCCTCGAAAGGAACTCCTCATGACCAACGCTGTCATCGTCGACGTGGTCCGCACCGCGGTCGGCAAGGGCAAGCCCGGCGGCGCCCTGTCCGGCACCCATCCCGTCGAGCTGCTCGCCCACGTGCTGCGTGAGATCACCTCGCGCAACGACCTCGACCCCGCCCTCGTCGACGACGTCATCGGCGGCTGCGTCAACCAGGCGGGCGAGCAGGCCCTGAACATCTCCCGCACCGCCCTGCTGTCGGCCGGCTTCCCCGAGTCGGTGCCGGCCACCACCATCGACCGGCAGTGCGGCTCGAGCCAGCAGGCCGCCCACTTCGCCGCCCAGGGCATCATCGCCGGCGCCTACGACATCGTCATCGCGTGCGGTGTGGAGTCGATGAGCCGGGTGCCGATGGGTACCTCGTCGATGGGACAGGACGCCTCCGGCCCGGGCATCGCCGCCCGCTACCCCGAGGGCCTGGTCAACCAGGGCATCTCCGCCGAGCTGATCGCCGCGAAGTGGAAGTTCGACCGCGAGGCCCTCGACGCGTTCTCGGCGCAGTCGCACCAGCGGGCCGCCGAGGCGATCGCCGCCGGTTTCTTCGACAAGGAGATCGTCCCGATCACGGTCACCAATGCCGCCGGTGAGCAGGTCCGGCACACCGTCGACGAGACGGTGCGCGCCGCCACCACCGCCGAGGCCCTGGCCGGGCTGAAGCCGTCGTTCTACACCGAGGCGTACGCCGCGCGCTTCCCGGAGGCCGGCTGGCACATCACCCCGGGCAACTCGTCGCCGCTGACCGACGGGGCGTCGGCGGTGCTGATCATGAGCGAGGAGGCCGCGGCCAAGCTGGGCCTGACCCCGCGGGCGCGGTTCCATTCCTTCGCCGTCGCCGGCGACGATCCGATGTTCATGCTCACCGCCCCCATCCCCGCGACGAAGAAGATCCTGGCCCGCTCGGGTCTGGGCATCGACGACATCGACGCCTACGAGGTCAACGAGGCGTTCGCCCCGGTGCCGCTGATGTGGGCGCACGAGTTCGGGGCGGATCCGGCCCGGCTCAACCCGCGCGGCGGCGCGATCGCCCTCGGACACGCCCTCGGCTCGTCGGGCACCCGGCTGCTGACCACGCTGGTCAACCACCTCGAGGCCACCGGCGGCCGGTACGGCCTGCAGACCATGTGCGAGGGCGCCGGCATGGCCAATGCCACCATCATCGAACGTCTCTGACCCGCAACCACATCCGAAAGGAATCTCATGATCGTCAACGACAGCGTTGCCGTCGTCACCGGCGGTGCCTCCGGCCTCGGCCTGGCCACCGTCAAGGCCCTGCTCGCCGACGGCGCGCAGGTCGTCATCATCGACCTGCCCTCCTCCAACGGTGAGACCGTCGCCAAGGAGCTCGGCGACCGCGTCCGCTTCGCCGCCGCCGACGTCACCGACGAGGCCGCCGTCGTCGAGGCCCTCGACCTCGCCGAATCGCTCGGCCCGCTGCGCGTCGCGGTCAACTGCGCCGGCATCGGCAACGCCATCAAGACCGTGAGCAAGAAGGGCGCTTTCCCGCTCGCCGACTTCACCAAGATCATCAACGTGAATCTCGTCGGCACGTTCAACGTGATCCGCCTGGCCGCCGAGCGCATCGCCAGGACCGAGCCGATCGACGGCGAGCGCGGCGTCATCATCAACACCGCCTCCGTCGCCGCGTTCGACGGCCAGATCGGCCAGGCCGCCTACTCCGCGTCCAAGGGCGGCGTCGTCGGCATGACCCTGCCGATCGCCCGCGATCTCGCGTCGCTGCTGATCCGCGTCGTTACCATCGCCCCCGGCCTGTTCAAGACCCCGCTCCTCGGCTCCCTGCCGGAGGAGGCGCAGGCCTCGCTCGGCCAGCAGGTGCCCCACCCGGCCCGCCTCGGCGACCCGTCCGAGTACGGCGCCCTGGCCGCGCACATCGTCTCCAACCCGATGCTCAACGGCGAGGTCATCCGCCTCGACGGCGCCATCCGCATGGCCCCGCGCTGAGCGCCGCGTGAGCTGATCGACGCGTGAGAGGACGGGGCCGATGACTGTGGAGCCCGCACCCCCCAGGTTCGCGAACTGGCGGGAATTCGAGCCCCTGCAGCTCGGCCCCATCCTCGATCACGCGCTGGAAGCGTTCGGAGAGAACGGTTTCCACGGAACCACCGTCCGCGACCTGGCCCGCCGGGTCGGGGTGACGGTGCCCGCGCTGTACTACCACCACGAGAACAAGGAAGCCGTTCTCGTCACCCTGCTCGACACCGCCGTCCGGGACCTGATCGAACGCGCCCTCGCCGCCGTCGGCGAGGGTGGTGACGACCCCGTCCGGCGCTTCACCAACTTCGTCGAGGCGATCGTGCTGAACTCGACGCACCGCGCCCCGCAGTCCGCACTCGACTCCGAACTGCGGCACGTGTCCCCGCAGAACCGCCGCAACTACGCCGCGACCCGGAAGCGCCTCGAGCTCATGGCCCTCGACCTCGTCGACGACGGGGTCGAGCGCGGCGTCTTCGCCGTCGACGACATCGCCGAATCCGTGCGTGCCCTGCTCGGCATGTGCCAGTCCATCGCCCGCTGGTTCCGGCTCGGCGGCCCGCTCACCCCCGACCAGGTCACCGCCCGCTACACCGTCATCGCCCTGCGCATCGTGGGATACCGGGCCGCGCCGGACCCGCCCAGCGGCTCGTCGCCGGTGCGGAGGAACTGAGCGCCGATCGCCCGCCGACCCGACCGTCCTTCGCCCTCCTGGGAGAGAACCGATGCACCGCAACCTTTTCGAAGCCGACCACGAGGCGTACCGGGACACCGTGCGCGAATTCCTCGCCCGCGAGGTCGAACCGCACTACGAACGGTGGGAGACCGAGCGGCTCATCGACCGCTCCGCCTGGCTCGCCGCCGGCAAGTCCGGCATCGTCGGCCTCGGCGTCCCCGAAGAATACGGCGGCTCCGGGGTGACCGACTACCGGTTCCGCTGCGTCGTCGCCGAGGAGATCGCCCGCACCGGCACCACCTCCTTCGGCTCCGGCATGAGCCTGCAGGACGACATCGCCATCCCCTATGTCGCCGACCTCGGCACCGAGGACCAGAAGCGGCGCTGGCTGCCCGGCATGGCCGCCGGGGAGCTGATCGGCGCGATCGCCATGACCGAACCCGGCACCGGCTCGGACCTGCAAGCCGTCAAGACCACCGCTGTGCGCGACGGCGACGACTGGATCCTGACCGGGCAGAAGACGTTCATCACCAACGGTATCCACTCCGATCTGGTCATCGTCGTCGCCCGCACCGACCCGCACGCCGGTGCCCGCGGATTCTCCCTGCTCGTCGTCGAACGCGACATGCCGGGCTTTTCCCGCGGCCGCAAGCTGCACAAGGTGGGCCTGGCCGGGCAGGACACCGCCGAACTGTCCTTCGAGGGCGTGCGGGTGCCGGCCGCGAACCTGCTCGGCACCGAAGGGCAGGGATTCTTCCACCTGATGGAGCACCTGCCCCTCGAGCGCCTCTCCATCGCCGTCGCCGCGATCGCGGCCGCGCGGGCGGCGTACGAGTGGACCAAGGACTACGTGTTCGAACGCAGGGCGTTCGGCAAGCCGATCGGCGACCTGCAGAACACCCGCTTCGCCCTCGCCGAGATGCTCACCGAGATCGAGGTCACCGGCTCGCACATCGACCGGTGCGTCCTGGCGCTCAACGCGGGCGAGCTGACCGCGGTCGACGCCGCCAAGGCCAAATGGTGGGCCAGCGAGCTGCAGAAGCGCGTCGTCGACCGGTGCGTGCAGCTGCACGGCGGCTACGGCTACATGATGGAGTACCCCATCGGCCGCGCCTACGTCGACACCCGCATCCAGACCATCTACGGTGGCACCACCGAGATCATGAAGGAGATCATCGGACGCGACATCGCCGCCGAATACGCCTGATCCACCCCGTATCCGAAGGAGAGACACCATGTTCGATCTGTCCGGCAAGCGGGCACTGGTCACCGGCGGCTCGGCCGGAATCGGGCTGGGCATGGCGCGCGGGCTCGCCTCCGCAGGTGCCGACGTGGCGCTGTGGGGCCGCGGCGCCGAACGCCTCGAGAAGGCGGCGGCCGATCTCGCGACGACCGGGGCCCGCGTGGTGACCCGATCGGTGGACGTGTCCGACGAGGAGGCCGTGCGCGACGGTGTCGCCGCGACGGTCGCGGAGCTCGGCGGCCTCGACGTCGTCGTGGTCAACGCCGGAATCGGTGTGCCCCTCGTCAAGTTCGTCGAGTCGAGTACCGAGGACTACCGGCAGGTGACGGCCGCCAACCTCGACGGGGCGTACTTCACCCTGCGCGAGACGGCCAGGGTGCTCGTCGACCAGGGCACCGGCGGATCGGTGATCGTCACCTCCAGCCTGGGTGCGATCCAGGGCGCCGGGCGCAATCAGGCCTACGCCGCCACCAAGGCAGGGGTCCTGGCCCTGGCCAAGGGGTGCGCGGTGGAACTTGCCCGGCACCGCATCCGCGTCAACAGCGTGCTGCCCGGCTGGATCGCCACCGACATGACCGGACCGCTCCAGGGCTCCGAATCGTTCACCACGCACGTCATTTCCCGGGTACCGTTGGGCCGGTGGGGAACTCCCGAGGACTTCGCCGGCATCGCCGTGTACCTCGCGAGCGACGCGTCCGCGTTCCAGACCGGATCGTCCACCCTGATCGACGGCGGCTACTCGATCTTCTGACGTCGCCGGAAATGTTGTCCCGCAAGTTCGTCCACGAGGAGAAGCTATGGCACTGACCGCATTCCTGGAGCTCGAGTTCAAGCCCGACGTGCTCGGGGAGGCCCGCGCGCTGATGGATCGTGTTCTGAAGGAAACCCGCGCGTTCGACGGCTGCCTGGGCCTCGAGGTGCTCGCCGACCGTTCGAACGAGGCCCGCTGGGTGGTCGTGGAGAAGTGGGAGTCGGAGCAGCACGACGCCGCGTACCGCGAGTTCCGGGCCGGGCCCGGTGCGATCACCGATCTCGGTCCGCTGCTCGCGGGTGCGCCGAAGCTGACCTATTACAACGAGGTCTGACCGGCAGGGGTGGGCAGATCCCGCCCTGGGGTGCCTGGCCGGGGGCGGCGCCGTCGCCGACGATCGATACGTCGGATCGACGCCCGCCTACCCGGTCCCGGGAACGGCGGAACCTCCCAGAAAAGGCGGACGCCATGAACATCGAAGAGATGGCCCGGACCCTGCTCACCCTCGACGCCGGTGACGAAGCCGCGCTGCGCAGCGTCGCGGCGATCGAGGACGCCACCTTCGCGGCCTACGCGAGCGACTACGTCGAGGCCATGACGCGGCCCGGCTGCAAGGGCTGCCACGGCGGCTGATCGGCGGGCGTGCAACGGCCGGGGCACCACGGTGCCCCGGCCGTACCGTCCCGACGACCGCCACCGAAGGAACCCCTCATGACCGCTGCGCTGCCGTTGCTGCTGCGCTCGCACCCCCACCTCACCACCGCCTCCGCCGAATCCCGGGACTTCCAGGCTCGCGTCGGGCATCCCGCGGCGACGGATCCGGCGCCGTGTGTCCTCGTCCTCACCCGGGCCGCCGACCGCGAGATCGACGAGCTGTCGCTGTGGCTCGCCGCCCGCGGCATCGCGCTGGTGCGTCTCGACAGCGACCGGTGTGCCGACACGGACGTGCAGTGGGATCCGTTCGCCGGCCTGCTCACCCGCGACGGCCGGACGTTCCGGCCCCGGGTGTGCTGGCTGCGCTACTTCGACGTCGACGCACTGCGCACCGCGCAGACCACCCCCGACGCAGTGCAGCACGTGCGCGACCAGTGGCAGGCGCTCGTCGCCGCCCTTGCCGCGCACCCCGGCCTGCACACGCTCAACTCCGGGGCCCGGCCCGGAACCCCCGACCGCCTGACCCAGCTCGCCGCCGCCCGCGCGGCCGGGCTGCGTGTGCCCGCCACCCTCGTGACCACGCGGCTCGACGTCGCGGCCCGGGCCCTGCCGGGGCCCGGCGACCTGCTGGTCAAGAGCCTCGGCCGGCACTGCGTCGAACCGCAACCCGGCCGCCTGCGGGGCGTCTACCCGCAGCGCGTCACCCGCGCGTCACTCGACGGCGAACACCGCACGGGCGCACCGGTGCTCGTGCAGGAGTATGTGGCCGCCGACCGGGAGCTGCGGATCCACGCCGTGGGCGGAACGCTGATCGGCTACGCGGTCACCCGGCCCACTCCCGAGTCGCTGTGGACCCGGCCGGAGTCGATCACCGTGCGGCGCTGCGACATTCCCGCCGACGTGGCCGCATCGCTGCGGACGCTCCTCGACCGGTTCCGGCTCGACCTCGCCGCCTTCGACCTGCTCGACACGCCCGGCGGCCCGGTGTTTCTCGAGGTCAACCCCGAATTCGACTGGCGCTGGACCGAACACGGCGCCGGTGACACCGACACCACGAACGCGGTGCGCGCCCTGATCGCCGCCGCGACCGCCCCCGCCCCCCGAGGAGAGAACCGATGACCCGCGTCGCCGTTGCCGAGTATGCGGTGCTGTTCTGGCGTGACGGCACGCTGGTGTGGGACGACTACCTGCACCACCGGCAGTTCGCGCTCACCCCCGACAGCGAGCGGGTGCTGCGCTGGTTCGCGTCGTGGCGCGAACTCGACAGCATCGCCGAACTGGGGGAGCTGCCGCTCGGAATCGCTCGCCGGCTGCTCGAGGCGCAGGTCCTCGTCGCCGAGGGATCGGCCGAGCACGTCGAACAACAGCAGATGCTCGCCGAGTGGGGCACGTGGGGCCCCTCGGCCCGCTACCTGCACTTCGCGGCCCGCACCGGCTCCGACGTCCGGTTCGCCGACGTGCTCGACGACGAGCTGCGGTCGGCGGCCAAGGCGAGCGAGCAGCCCGCCCCTGCGCCGGCCAAGTCCTACCCGCAGCATCCGATGATTCCCGTGCCCGGCGACCGGCCGGACTCGTCCGCGTGGCGGCGCCCGGGACTCGTCGACGCCCTGTTCGAGCGCCGCTCGGTCCGGCAGTTCACCGCCGACCCTGTGTCCCTGGACGCGGTGGGCACCGTCGCCCGCGTCGCGACGGGACCCGTCGAAGTGATCGACCATCCGCAGGTGGGGCAGGTGCTGTTGAAGACCAGCCCGTCCGCCGGCGCCCGCACCCCCATCGAGCTGTACCTCTACGCGAACCGCGTCGACGGGCTCGCGCCGGGGTTCTTCCACTACGCGCCGCTGCGCGGCGGGCTGGAACGGATCGGCGACAGCGTGCCCGGCTCCGTGCTGGGCGCGGCGCTCGGCGAGCAGCCGTGGCTGTCGGACTGCGCGGCGTTGCTGATCTACACGGCGGTACCGGCCCGGACCCGGTGGCGGTACGAACGTTCCCGCGCCTACCGCGACATCCTCATCGAACTCGGCCACGTCAGTCAGACCGTCCTGCTCACCGCCACCGCGCTGGGCCTGGGCGCGGTGACGGCGACGGCGATGCGCGACCGCGAGCTCGAGGACCTGCTCGGCTGCGATCCCACCGCCGAGCCGGCCCTGGCGGTCACCGCGCTGGGCTGCCCCGCCGCCGGACTCGGGTGACGCCCGTTGTCCGCCGGCGGTGGTGCGCTCCGCAACCCCGACTTCGCGCGGCTGTGCGCCGGTCAGGCGGTCGCGCAGCTCGGCAGCCGCGGCTACGGCGTCGCGATCATGTTGTGGGTGCTCGCGGTCAGCGGTTCGGCCGCGACGGTCGGGCTGGTCTCGACCGTGACGATGGGTGCCTTCACGGCCGCGACGGTCCCGGCCGGCTGGATCGTCGACCGCTTCGATCGCCGTCGCGTCATGATCACCGTCGACGCCTGCTCGGCGGCCGCCGCCGCGGTGCTCGCGGGCTGCGCGTGGCGCGGTCTGTTCCATCCGGTGCCCGTCCTCGTCGCGGTGTCGGTGCTCGGGGCGGGGTGGGCGGTGCGCGGACTCGCCGAGGACGCGGCTGTGCCGCAGGTGGTCGAGCGCGAGCAGATCGGCACGGCGTACGGGCTTTTCGAGGCGCGGGGGTACGCGACCGGGGTGGCCGGCCCGCCGCTCGCGGCGACCCTCTACGGTCTCGGCGCCGCGCTGCCCTTCGCGGGCCATGCCGTGTCGTTCGTGGTGGCGGGAGCGGCCGCGGCCCGGGTGCGCACCCCGCTGCAGGCGCCGCGCGTCCCCGGTTCCGCCGCGGAACGGCCGTGGGCCGCCATCCGGGACGGGTTGCGGTGGTTCGCATCCCACCCGTTCGTTCGCACCACCGCGGCGCTGACGGCCGTCGCCGAGTTCGTGGTCAACGGCTGTGGTCTGGTGGTGGTCGTGCTCCTGGCCGGCAGCGGCGCGCCGTCCTCGACGGTCGGGATCGCGCTCGCCGTCGCGTACGGCGGGGGCATGCTCGGGGCGCTGGCGGTGCCGCGGCTCCGCCGCCGGATCCCGGCGCACCGTCTGCTCGTGCTCTCGGCGAGCCTCGGTGTCCTGGCGGTCCTCGCGGCGGCCACGGGGTCGCCGGTCGTCGCCGCCGCCGGTTATGCCGCCCTGCTGGCGGTGACCCCGTCGTGGTCGGTGGTGGTGACCGCACGCTGTGCCGAACTGGTGCCCGACGAGGTGCGGGGCCGGGTCGGCGCGGCGACCGGGCTGGTCACCTCGTTGCCGGCGATGTTCGCCCCGCTGACGGTGGGCGTGCTGACGACGGCCGTCGGCGCGGCGAGCACCGCGTGGATGCTCGCCGCGCTCCTCGGCGGGGTGGTCGTGGCGACCGCGGTCAGCCGGACGGTGCGCCTACAGGCCGGCGAGCCGCTCCCGCGCCGCGCGGTACTCGGTGGCGAGCCGGTCGACGAGCTCGGCGGCGGGGACGACGGCGTCGACCGCGCCGACGCCCTGCCCGGAACCCCAGATGTCGCGCCAGGCCTTCGCCTTCGCGCCGGTTCCGGAACTCTCGCCGGTGCCGAAGTCCATGGCCGACGGGTCCGACACGGCGAGGTTGTTCGGGTCGAGCCCGGCGGCTTCGATGCTGCCGCGCAGGTAGTTGCCGTGCACGCCGGTGAACAGGTTGGAGTAGACGATGTCGGCGGCGCTGGAGTCGACGATCATCTGCTTGTAGCGGGCGTCGGCGTTGGCCTCGGCGGTGGCGATGAACGCCGAACCGACGTAGGCGAGATCGGCGCCGGCGGCCTGGGCCGCGAGGATCGAACGGCCGTGCGCGATCGAGCCCGACAGCAGCAGCGGGCCGTCGAACCACTCGCGGATCTCCTGGATCAGCGCGAACGGTGACTGGGCGCCCGCGTGGCCGCCGGCGCCGGCGGCGACGGCGATGAGGCCGTCGGCGCCCTTGTCGACGGCCTTGCGGGCGAAGGTGTTGTTGATGACGTCGTGCAGGACGATGCCGCCGTAGGAGTGGATGGCGTCGTTGACGTCGGTGCGGGCGCCGAGGGAGGTGATGACGACCGGGACCTCGAACTCGACGATCGTGGCGAGGTCTTCTTCGAGGCGGTCGTTGGAGCGGTGCACGATGAGGTTGACCGCGTAGGGCGCGGACGGCGCCTCGGGGTGGTTGGCGTCGTGCTTGGCGAGGGCCTCGGTGATGCGGGTGAGCCACTCGCGCAGCATCGCCTGGGGGCGCGCGTTGAGCGAGGGGAAGGAGCCGACGACGCCGGAGGTGCACTGGGCGATCACCAGGTCCGGACCGGAGACGATGAACATCGGCGACGCCACGACGGGCAGGCGCAGCCGGTCTTGCAGGATCGAAGGCAGGGCCATGCGAATCTCCTTGGTGATTTCGGTGTTACGACTGCCCGAGCCGGGCGGCCATGAGCGGGATGAGGGCCTGCAGGCCCTTCAGCGGGCGGGCCATGACCTTGAACGAGATGATCCGGCCGCGGTCGTCCCAGCGGATCAGGTCGATGCCGTTGACGTGGATGCCGTCGAGATCGGCGGTGAACTCGAGAACCGCCGAGTCGTCGTTGTACCACTCGTCGACGTAGCGGAACCCCGCACCGGAGAACACGGTGAGCGCCGCTCGCAGGTAGGCGACGGTCTTGGCCTTGCCTTCCTGCGGTGTGAACACCGCGGGGGAGGAGAACACGGCGTCGTCGGCGATCAGGTCCTCGAGGGCGGCCATGTCCTCGTGCTCGACGATGTGATGCCAGCGTTCGACGACGGGGGGCCGGGTACGAGTGGTCATGGTTCCCTCTCTGTGTTCGTCGCTTCGAGCGTAGGGGCCGCGCCACTAAACAGTCAATGGTGACCGTTCATCCGCGGAACGGCGGTACGGGCAGATCGTCGCGGAACAGGTCCGGCAGGTCGGCGGACACACTGTCCGGGAACGCTGCGGGACGCTTCTCGAGAAACGCAGAGATGCCCTCGCGGGCGTCGCGCCCGACGCCGCGGAGGTTGATGCCGCGCGTCTCGATGCGGTGCGCGACCATGGGGTGCTCGGCGCCCAGCGTGCGCCACATCATCTGCCGCGAGAGCGCCACCGACACCGGGGCCGAGTGCTCGGTGAGGCTGCGGGCCAGCGCATACGCCCGCTCGAGCAGTTCGGCCCCGGGATACAGCGCATAGACGAGCCCGGCCGTGTGGGCCTCGGCCGCGTCGAAGATCCGTCCCGAATACACCCAGTCCAGGGCAGTCTGCAGCGGAACCAGGCGGGGCAGGAACCAGGTGGAGCACGACTCGGGGACGAGGCCGCGGCGGTTGAACACGAAGCCGATGCGGGCGTCGTCGGCGGCGAGGCGGAAATCCGCCGCGAGCGTCATGGTGATGCCGACGCCGACGGCCGGGCCGTTGATCGCCGCGATGATCGGCTTGCGGCACTCGAACATGCGCAGCACGACGCGGCCGCCACCGTCGCGCCGGACGTCGGCGGCCGTGTCATCGCGCCGGACGTCGGCGGTCGCGGCGTCGCTCGGCTCGTCGAGTCGCTGCGCGAACGTGTCGGCACCGCCGGAGAGGTCGGCGCCGGCGCAGAATGCGCGCCCGGCGCCGGTGAGTACGACGGCGCGCACGGAATCGTCGGCGTCGCAGCGGTCGTAGGCCGCGATCAGCTCGTGCTCCATCGTGGTGGTGAAGGCGTTGAGCCGGTCGGGGCGGTCGAGGGTGATGGTGGCGATGCCGTCGGCCACGGCGAGTGCGATGTGTTCCACGCCGGCCAGCATGACATGTTTACTGAACGATCGGTAGGTGCGGGGGCGCAGGGCGCGGCGTGCGGGTTTATCCGCGGGTCACGCGGCCGCGGCGGAACTCCCGGCCGCCCCAGATGCCGGACTGCCGGGTCTCGGTGGCGTAGGCGGCGCACGCGGTGACGAGGGGGCAGCGGGCGCACACGTTGCGGGCGTAGTCGAACGACTCCGACGGGTCCGGGAACCAGGCGTCCGGCGTCGCGTCGCCGCGGCACGCGGCCAGGTCCCAGTCCGGCGTGGCGTCCGACGGGGCGAGCAGGTCGGTGAGCATCGAGGTCACGGGCAGGTCCTCCTTCCGAGGATGGGGATGCAGATCTGGTCGGGGCGGCGCAGGACTCGCGACGGAGTCGCTGCCGCCCAGTGCGGTGTCTCGAATCCGCTTGTGGCAGATGGGTTCTCGGTGCCGTAAACGAAGTCGGAGCGGCGGTCACCGGACGAGGGGTGTCCGCCCGGCGGTCAGCAGCTGCCGGGTGGTGCCGCCGGCGGCCCCGCATGTCGGGGCCCGGTCGGCGGAAGGATGCCCGCGACGGGCTGCCGCATCGGCTGTCGCACCGGCGCAGCCGGGGGTGATGTGCACATCGCATGCCTCCTTCCGTGTCGTGGCCTTCCGTGTCGTGGCCGTCGTCGATCGGTCGGGTCCAACACGCCCCGCGGCCGGGTTCTTCCCGCCCGTGCGCGAACAGTGACGGGTACCTCATGACCCCGGCCTCCCTACATAGGTTTCGGCTATGGGTCGATACCCCGTTCGGACTTTGTCTCGGGCGCCGGTCCGGTGATCGACTCGACGGGACGTTCCGCCCCGTGCCCGGCCGGAACCCCGAGGATCCCGAGGAGACACCACGTGAGCGCTGTACTGACCGAGTTCGGCGACGGCATCGCCGTCATGACCATCAACCGGCCCGAGGCGCGCAACGCCGTCGATCTCGAGGTCGCCAAGGCGCTCGCCGCCGCCGTCGACGAGTTCGAGGCGCGACCGGACCTGGTCGTCGGGATCATCACCGGCGCCGGCGGCACCTTCTGCGCCGGCATGGACCTCAAGGCGTTCACCCGGGGCGAGCGGCCCTCGCTGCCCGGACGGGGATTCGCCGGGCTCACGGAGCGGCCGCCGACCAAGCCGCTGATCGCCGCGGTCGAAGGCTGGGCACTCGCCGGCGGGTGCGAGCTCGCCCTCTCGGCGGACCTCGTCGTCGCCGCCCGGGGCGCCAAGTTCGGCCTGCCCGAGGTCAAGCGCGGGCTCGTCGCCGCGGCCGGCGGTCTGCTGCGCCTGCCCAAGGTGCTGCCCTACCAGCTCGCCATGGAGATCGTGCTCACCGGTGACCCCCTCACCGCCGAGGTGGCGCACGCGCACGGCCTGGTCAACACCCTCACCGAGCCGGGCGCGGCCCTCGACGGCGCGCGGGCGCTCGCCGCCCGCATCAGCGGCAACGGACCGCTCGCCGTCCGTGCCTCCAAGCAGATCATGTCGTCGGCCGTGCAGTACACCGACGCGGAGGCGTTCGCGTCGCAGCGTGCGCTCGTCGAGCCGGTGTTCGCCTCCGCGGACGCGCAGGAAGGGGCCCGCGCGTTCGCCGAGAAGCGCGCGCCGGTGTGGCGCGCGGAGTGACGGCTCCGGGAACCGCTACGACGCGAGGATCCGGGCCTTCTCGGCCTCGAACTCGGCCTCGGTCAGCACACCCTGCGTCTTCAGTTCGGCGAGTTCCTTCAGGGCGGTGATCCGGTCCATGCCGCCGGCGCCGCTCTCTGCGGGGGGAGCGGCGGCCGGCGCCGGGGCGGGCGGTGGTGGCGCGTACTGGGGCTGTTCCTCCGCCGCCCAGCGCCGGCCCTGGCGCCGGGAGACCCGGTTGGAAACAGCGGTGGCGGTTCCGGCCACCACGGCGGTGCGGGCGACCCCGCGAAGCAGTCCGGGCATGACGGTGTTCTCCTCGGGTGGGCGTTCGGCGTAGTCGGAATCGGATCCTGCTGCGGTGGTTCAGGTCTGGGCGTCGAGCGCCTCGAGTGATGCGAGGATGCTCTGAACCGGGATGCGGCCGGAGGCGACGAGTTGGGCTCCGTTGCGGCGCAGGGCGGCCGCGAAGGGTGCGGCCCAGGTGTTCTCGTAGACGACGATCGCCGCCGAGCATCCCGGTTCGAGAGCCGCACCGGCCTCGCCGAGGTCGGTGTCGTCGAGCAGGCCGGTGGCCGCCTCGGCGAAGAGGGTCACGTCGATGTCGCCCTCGAGTCCGACCTCGGAGATGTCGATCCCGCTCAGCGAGCCGTCGGTGTCCTTGCGGACGAAGGCGAGGTCGAGCACGCGGATGATCCCGCGCGCGACGAGGTCGCGCAGCAGCGGCAGGGCCGAGCCGTCGGGCTGACGGTCTGCCGGGAACTCGACGACGAGGTAGTCGATGGGACCTATTTCGTCGATGTCGGCATCGTTCACGGGTATACCTCTTTTCGCTGTACCGGGAACGGGGTCGTCGGGCCGTGTCCACCCGCGTCGACTCGGTGGCTGGTGCACGCGACCGACCCCGGCAGCCACCATCCTGCTCCGCTCGGTCCCGGAATGCCCTCGCTTCGGTCGATGTGGTGACCAAAGGCCTCTCGCATCCCTGGAATGCCGGTCGTCGGGCGGTCGAGGTCCGGCGAAGATCATCAACTCTATGCGAGGCGGCCGGTGGCGCGCGCACAATACCGTACGTCGGGCCGAATCGAAGGGAAGGCGATTGGCATGTCCCAGGACACGAGTGTCAAACACGATGTGGCGGCCGGTACCTCCATGGGCGCCGCGATCATTCTCGTCACGATCGGCATCCTCCAGGTCTTCCAGGGGATCGCCGCCGTGGCGGAGGACGAGTTGTTCGTCGTCGGGATCGAGTACACCTACAAGTTCGACTTCACCACCTGGGGATGGATCCACATCGTGCTCGGTGCGGTGATCGCTCTGGTGGGTTTCGCGCTGTTCACCGGCGCGACCTGGTCGAGGGTGGCGGCCATCGTGCTTGCGTCGCTGTCGATTCTCGCCAACTTCATGTGGCTGCCGTACTACCCGTGGTGGTCGGTGCTCATCATTGCGCTCGATGTGGTCGTCATCTGGGCGGTGGCCACGTGGAATCCGCGCCGGGACTACTACTGACCGCGGCACCGCCGGGCCGGGGCGTCGCCGATGACCGACGGTGAGGCCGGGCCGAGCCTGCCGGGGGTGGGGGGCCGCCGGTTGCTGTGGCTGGCTGTGCTGCGGCCGGCGCTCACCACGATCGTGTTGTTGATCGCGTACTTCGTGCTGCCGTTCGAGGATTTCGACGATGTCTCGGCCGTGGCAGTGCTCGCCGGTGGGTTCCTGGTGGTGTGCGCCGTGTGCGCCTGGCAGATCCGGCAGGTGCTGCGGTCACCGTACCCTGCCGTGCAGGCGATCGAGGCGCTGCTGCTGACGGTCGCCGTCTACCTGGTCGGGTACGCGACCGCGTATCACGTCCTGTCGTACAACGTTCCGGAATCGTTCGACGTGCCGCTCTCACGGATCGATGCCCTGTATTTCTGCGTGACCGTTTTCGCGACAGTGGGTTTCGGAGACATCGTCGCCACCACCCAGGCCGCGCGGGCGGTCGTCACCGCACAGATGGTCGGCAACCTCGTCCTCCTGGCGCTCGGCCTCCGGTTCCTGACCGCCGCCGTGAAGTGGCGCCAACAGCAGAAGAAGACGTGAGAGGGAGAACCTGATGACCGAGACCTCGAGAAGCGAGCCAGTGGTCGAACACCCCACCAGGGAGGAGCGGGCGGAACGGGGGCGGGCGGCCCGCAGCCGGACCCCGCTGTCCGCGCTCGCCGAGTTCGATACGAGCCGTCGCCCCGATCCGCTCGACCTGTTGGAGCGGCAGGCGACGTCCCGGGTGCCGGAGCTGGTTCCGGTGCGCTACGGCCGCATGGCAGAAACGCCGTTCTCCTTCTACCGGGGTGCGGCTCTGGTGATGGCGGACGATCTGTCCCGCGGGCCGACCACGACCGTCCTCACCCAGCTGTGCGGGGACGCGCACATGAGCAATTTCGGAATCTTCGCCACCCCGGAACGCAAGCTGACCTTCGACATCAACGACTTCGACGAGACCTACCCCGGCCCGTTCGAGTGGGACGTCAAGCGACTGGTCACCAGCCTCGTGATCGCCGCGCGGGACAACGGTTTCACGGGCAAGCAGCAGGCGCGCATCGCCCGCGCCTGCGCAGCGGAGTATCGCGAGACGATTGCCCGGCAGGCGGAGCGGGGAAATCTGGCGGTGTGGTATTCGCACATCGAGCCCAGCACCGAACTCACGGAACTGCGCGACGAACTCGACTCCTCCATGAAGAAGCGCCTGCGCAAGACGCTCGAGAAGTCGCGCCACCGGGACAGCGTCCAAGCGCTCGCCAAGTTGACCGAAGTGGTCGACGGCCGGCGCCGGATCATCAGCGCCCCGCCGCTCATCGTCCCCATCGAGGAGGTCCTGCCCGACGCGGACGCCGACGAACTCTACGCGGATCTGCACCAGCGCCTGCGTGACTATCGGTCGACGCTCCAGTGGGACCGGCGGGTGCTCCTCGAACAGTTCGAGTTCGTGCAGGCGGCGCGCAAGGTGGTCGGTGTCGGCAGCGTCGGAACCCGGGCCTGGATCTTCCTGTTGCGCGGCACGGGTGACGACGACCCGCTCTTCCTGCAGGCCAAGGAGGCGCAACGGTCCGTGCTCTCGTACTACGTGGACGGGCCCACGTTTGCCAACGAGGGCGAACGTGTGGTCAACGGCCAACGTTTGATGCAGGCGGCCAGCGACATCTTCCTCGGCTGGCAGCAGGGCCCCGGACCGGACGGCGTCCGGCGAGATTTCTACCTGCGTCAGTTGCGGGACGGCAAGGGCTCGGCGGTCGTCGAGGCGATGACTCCCACCGGAATGACGCTGTACGGGCGGCTGTGCGGACGGGTACTGGCGTATGGGCACGCCCGATCCGGCGACCGCATCGCGATCGCCGAGTATCTCGGTTCCGGCACCGAATTCGACGACGCCATCACGGCATTCGCGATCGCCTACGCCGAACAGAACACACGCGACCACGCCGCACTCCTCGGTGCGATCTCCGAGGGGCGGATCACTGCCCGGCGAGGTATCTGATCCTGACGGACCATCTCACCGAACGGGAGGTCATGCCTCTTCCAACGCCTCGCCGATTCCCTGGAGGAGGCGGTGGTGATGCGCCTCGGCCAGAAGGTGACCCGCGGTGAGAGCAACTGCAACCGGCCATTCGAGGAGCTCGAGGGCAACCAAGGTGCCGATACCCGCGAGGTAGGCGAGCTGCTCGGGTGGCGGAATGCTGATGCGGCCCATGATCGGCAGGTCCAGGACGAGGTGTTCGGCTTCGCGCAGCCGTTCGAGGGCGGGCCGAGGCGCTGTCGCAGCTGACGTCGTGGCAGTCATGGGAGCCTCTTTCACTGTCGGTTCTACGGACGACGTTCCCTCCCCGTCCGTACTTGCGGATTCTGCTGCCATGTCACTGCCGGATCGGTGGGGCCGGAGTGGCGCGATCGGCCCTCTGCGGTCCGGGCGGCTCCCCGACGGTGCGCACGCCGTCGGGGAGCCGATTCGTGTTTCGGCCGCAGGGTCAGCGCCGGTCTCTGCGGTCCTCTCGTCGATCTTCCCGGCGGTCGGAACGACGGCGGACTCCGTGGGCGACCACCGCCGCCGTCGCGACGGTCGTGGCCGTACGAGCCACGGGCGCGGGTCCGATCACCGCGGCGCGACGCATACGCCTGGCTGCGAGGGGCATGTCAGTCTCCTTCTTGTTCGTCGGCCTCGATTGCGGCCAGCAGGGCTTGTACGGGGATGCGGCCGCTGGCCACCAGCTGTCCGCCGGCCCTGCGTACCGCCGATGCGAACGGCGCGGCCCACAGGTTCTCCCACACCAGCAGGGCCGCGGTGCTGCCGGGCTCGACGGCCGCGGCGACCGCTTCGACGTCCTCCTCGCTGAGCAACATCGCCAGCTCGGCTTCGTAGGAGCGGAGCGCGCCGATCTCGCTCTCGTCCAGGTCGGCGAGCTCGAATGCTTCGAGCGATCCGTCGGCGTCCTTCTTCAGCAACAGCAGATCCAGTACACGCACTGTTCCGCGTTCGACGAGGTCGTCGAGCGCGGGTGCGATCTCGCCCCTGAACCTGCTGCCCGGGAACTCCACCACGATCCAGTCCACCGGACCGAGTTCGTCGATGTCGCCGCCGAGTTGTTGTTGGACTTGTTCGGTCATCTTGTCATCTCCTCTGCCGAGCTGCCGTCCGTGGAATACCAAGGGCGACAGATTGTTCGTGAGTTCCACGTCCGACGGGCGGTCCTCTACGAGCCGCTTCGTCTCGGATGGCCGGCTTGTCGAAGAGTCAGATGACGACCTGGCACGTCGGTCTGCCGGTGTTTTCCGACAGAGTCGACGCTAGACCTGATGGCCGCGCCCGGAAAGGGGATCCGGTGAAGGCCGCTCGATCCGATGACCTACCGTGCCGGAAATGGACCCGAGCAAGGCAGATCGGATGTTCCGGACACAGATCCGGTGCCGCGCCGTCTACGCCTCGTGTGCCGGCTGCTGTTCGGGACGGGGGTGACGGCGGAACCATGCGGCGTACCGGTCGGCGAGGGGGGCGGCGGTGACCCCGTGGGCGAGGACCGACAGGCCCACGGTGACGACGGCGGTGAGCAGCAGCAGGTCCTCGTGGGGCAGGGTACCGGGTTCTTCGAGAATCAGGATGACGAAGACGATGGTGGCCAGTCCGCGGGGGCCGAACCAGCCGAGGAAGGCAAGGGTCGGGGTGCGGGCGTGGGTGCCGAGCAGCGACAGCGCGACGGGGACCATGCGGACGACGGTCAGGCTCAGCACGGCGTAGGCGAGCGCCGGCCACGACAGGTGTCCGAGGGCCGGGCTGAGCAACACCGCCCCGAAGACGATGAACGTGACGGCATTGAACACATCCCCGGCCTCGTCGATCAGGTGGGAGACCTCCCCCTCGGCGCGGCGCCGGATCGCCCCGAAGGTCAGCCCGCCGACGAACGCGGCGATGAATCCCGAGCCGCCGAGGGGCACGGCGACGGTGTAGGCCAGCGTGGCGGCGGCCACCGGCACGATCTGAACCCATAACGGGTCGATCGTGCGGTGCCGCCCGGCGAGGATCAGCACCGCCGCCGCGACCGCCCCGGCACCTACCCCGGCGACGATGCCGTAACCGATCTGCTCGGTGACCAACCGTACGGCTGCACCGCCGCCGATTGCCCCGGACTCGGCGCGTGCGATCGCCAGCACGATCAGGAACAGCGGTACGCAGATGCCGTCGTTGAGGCCGCTTTCGACGTTGAGTCCCTGGCGCACCCGCGACGGCAGGATCGGCAGGGTGACCACCGCCTGCCCGAGAGCGGCGTCGGTGGGCGCGAGGAGCACGGCGAGGAGCAGCGCCTCGGGCCAGGAGAGGTCGCCCAGCACGAGCACCGCGGCGGCGAACCCGGCCGCGATGGTCAGCGGTAGTCCTACACCGAGAAGACGTGCAGGAAGTGAGATCTCGGCTCGTAGAGCGGTCGGGTCCACGCGGGCGGCGTCGGAGAACAGTACGAGGGCGAGGGTGACCTCGGCGAGAAGTTTCACCGTTTCGCTGGTGGCCTCGATGTCGATCAGCCCGGCAGCCTGTGCGCCCAGCACGAGGCCGCCGACAGTGAAGACCATCGGGGCCGTGATGGAAGTGCCTGCGACCCGTCCGGAGATCGCCGCGAATACGAGCAGGATTCCGGCGATCGCCGGAAGCGCCCAGGTCACGATGCCGACTCCGCGGGCGGAGGACGATGGGCGGGTGCGTCGGCCGGCCATTGCTGCTGCGCGAAGGGGCCGAGCATCGCGTCGAGATCGTGGCGTGCGCACGCCAGTTCGAGCGTCGCGCCGTTGTCGTGCCGGAAACGAACCGCGACCGGGTCGTCGATCCGCTTGACCGTTGCCGGGTCGATCTCCGACGGTCCGCTCTCGACAGCCTGGATTCCGCACAGGCTGGTGCGGGCGAGGAACGGGTTGCCGCCGTGGAGTATCAGGACCGCGTGGATCCAGTTTCCGACGCCGGTGATCCGGGAGAACTCCGACTTCAACCCCGGAACCTGACCGGAGACGATCCGGACCTTGCAGCCGAATCCGCCGGGTAGGTGCTTGATCCGGTGGCGTCCGCGCAGCAGAATGCCGAGAGCGACCGCACAGAACCACAGCGGAATTCCCAGGAACGTCAGGATGATCCAAATCATGAGCCGGATCCTTCTCGCCTCGCCGCCAGGGGTCTTTGGGACCGGTTCGACCGGAGGGGCGGCGTGGTCACATTCTGCCGAATCCGAGACATCGTGCGAAGAACTTCGGCGGATCGGACCGTTTGCATGTTCGGCGATTCGGCCGGGCGGTACGCTCGAGATGCCGGAGACCGACAGGTCTGCTCGAGATCGGGAGCGTCGCCATGGCAAGGACCCACCACGGAAAAATCGCCGTCGACATCCGCGACTCCGTCCCGGACTGGGCGCCGTATCTGCCTGCGCAAGCGCCCGAGGGCGCCCCGAACGTCCTGATCATCGCATGGGACGACGTCGGGTACGGCAGCATGGACATCTTCGGGGGCCCGGTCGAGGCACCCACCATGCGCCGCATCGCCGACCGCGGTGTGAAGTACTCGAACTTCCACACCACCGCGCTGTGTTCCCCGACGCGGGCGTCGCTGCTGACCGGGCGTAACGCGACGACCAACGGCATGGCGACCATCGCCGAGTTCAGCTCCGGGTTCCCGGGCATCTCCACCCACATTCCCTTCGAGAACGGGTTCGTCTCCGAGGTGCTGGCCGAGCAAGGGTGGAACACCTACTGCGTCGGCAAGTGGCACCTGACCCCGGGCGACGAGACGAACATGTCGGCGGTCAAGGCCCGGTGGCCGTTGGGCCGCGGGTTCGAGCGGTTCTACGGCTTCCTCGGCGGCGAGTCGAGCAGCTGGTACCCCGACCTGGTGTACGACAACCATCCGATCGACGCCCCCGGCACCCCGGAGGACGGCTATCACCTGTCGAAAGACCTGGCGGACAAGGCAATCGAATTCATCCGCGACGCCAAGGTCGTCGACCCGGACAAACCGTTCTTCATGTACCTGGCCCCGCAGGCCGGGCACGCCCCGCATCACGTGTTCACCGAATGGGCCGACCGGTACAAGGGCAGGTTCGACCAGGGCTACGAGGCCATCCGTGCCGAGATACTGCAGCGGCAGAAGGACCTCGGGTTGTTGCCCGAGGGCACCGAGCTTTCCCCGATCAATCCGCACGGGGAGCCGGCCACCACCGGACCCGACGGACAGCCGTGGCCGCTGCTCGACACCGTCCGGCCCTGGGACTCGCTCACCGCCGACGAGCAACGCCTGTTCGTACGGATGGCCGAGGTCTTCGCCGGCTACATCTCCTACACGGACGATCAGCTCGGCCGGGTGATCGACCTGCTCGAAACGACCGGCGAGCTCGACAACACCCTCATCGTCGTGGTCTCCGACAACGGTGCCAGTGGTGAAGGAGGGCCGAACGGATCGTTCAACGAATGGCGGTTCTTCAACGGGATTCCCGACACCACCGAGGGCACCCTGCCGCACCTCGACGAGCTCGGCACACCGCTGTCGTACAACCACTACAACACCGGCTGGGCGTGGGCCTTCGACACACCGTTTCCGTACTGGAAGCGCTGGGCCGGCTACGAGGGTGGCGTCGCCGACATGTGCGTGCTCTCGTGGCCGGCGCGGATCGACGCCTCGGCCGAGCCCCGCCCGCAGTACGTCCACGCCGTCGATGTCGTCCCGACGATCTACGAGTTGCTCGGCATCACCCCGCCCGAGGTCCTGAAGGGGTACACCCAGAGTCCGCTCGAGGGAGAGAGCTTCGCGTCCTCGCTGACCGATCCCGCAGCGCCGGGCAAGGCCGTGCAGTTCTACGCGATGCTGGGGCAACGCTCGCTGTATCACGAAGGGTGGCTCGTCTGTTCCGTGCATCCGCCGCTGTCCGGGTGGGGCCACTTCGACAAGGATGTGTGGGAGCTGTACCACCTCGCGGAGGACCGAGCGCAACTGCACAACCTCGCCGAGGCCGAACCCGAGCGGCTGGAAACCCTGAAGAGCCTGTGGTTCTACTACGCCGGCCGCTACCACGGGCTACCGCTGGACGACCGGAGCGCGCTCGAACAGGTGCTCGCCGAACGCCCCCGCCCGGGAAAGGCGCGAGACCGCTACGTCTACTACCCGGACTGCGCGGACGTCCCCGAGGCGGCCGGTGTCGCCATCACCGGACGGTCCTACACGATCGTCGCCGGAGTCCACGTGGACTCGGCCGATGCCGAGGGCGTCCTCTACGCCCACGGCGGCCTGGCCGGCGGCCACAGCCTCTACGTCAAGGACTGCCGTCTGCGCTATGCCTTCAACTGGGTCGGCACGCACCTGCAGACCGTGGTCGCCGACCGGGACATCACTCCCGGTGCCCACGTGTGCACCGCCGAATTCGCCGTCGCCGGGAAGAACACCGATCCGGCGATGCCGGGCTTCGCCGGCACCCTGACCCTCTACGTCGACGATCAGCAGGTGGCCACCGGTGAGATCGTCACCCAGCCGGGGGTGTTCTGCCTCGTCGGTGACGGTATCTGCGTCGGGCGTGACAGTGCCTCTCCGGTCACGCCGGACTACGTGTCCCCGTTCCCGTTCACCGGGGGAACGATCGACAAGGTCGTCGTCGACGTTTCCGGCGAACGCTATGTCGACCACGAGGCGCAGGTGCGGGCCTGGTTCTCGATCGATTGACCGGCGCTGCTCAGCGGCCGCGCACGATGCAGCGGAATCCGATGTGGCAGGTGGAGGTTTCCGCGCTTTCCCCCTGCCTGGCTGCGGGCCGGTAGCGCAAGCAGTAATTGGGGGCGCAGAGGTGTGATCCGCCCTTGATGACCCGCAGGGGATGGGCCTCGGCACCGGTCTCCGGCGCGAGCGTGCGTGGGTTGGCGGGAATGCAGCACGCCGTGGCGGGGGCGGTGTCACGTCCGTCCGCCCCGTGACGAGCGGTGAAGTAGTCCGTCGTCCATTCCCACACGTTGCCTGCCACGTCGACCAGGCCGTAACCGTTGGGCCGGAAGCTGCCCACCGGGGACGTGCCGACGTACCCGTCTTCGGCGAGGTTCTGCCACGGGAACTCGCCCTGCCAGGTGTTGGCCAGGTACCGCCCCTTCGGGGTGTACTCGTCGCCCCACACGAACCGGGCCCGATCCAGGCCGCCGCGGGCCGCGAACTCCCACTCGGACTCGGTCGGCAGCTCCTTGCCCGCCCACCGAGCGTAGGCGAGCGCGTCGTAGTGAGACACGTGCGTCACCGGATGGTGTTCGCGGCCGCCGGCCGAACTTCCGGGGCCCTCGGGATGCCGCCAATCCGCACCCGGCACCCACGACCACCACCGGCGGTAGTCGTCGAGGGGTACGCGCCGAGCCGGCGGGGTGAACACCAGCGACCCGGGTACCAGCAGCGCCGGGTCGGCATCGGGATAATCGGCGGGTTCGGGCGCGACCTCGGCGGTGGTGACGTGACCGGTGTCCTTCACGAAACGCCGGAACTCGGCGACGGTCACCGGATGAATGTCCATCCAGAATCCGTCCACACTCACCTGGTGGACCGGACGCTCCTCGGGATAGAACTCCTCCGACCCCATCCAGAAGGTTCCGCCCGGAATCCAGGTCATCTTCTTCGGTGCTCGACCCGCCGACGCCGCTGGCTGCATGCGTCGAGTATCTCGGAACCGGCTCGCTGCGGGCGGGTCCTCGGGATGCCGCGCAGGTCCGCGCAGGTCCTGGCCTGTCAGACCTGCATTCCGGTCTGTCCCGCGGATGCCTGTCCCAGAGCCGTGGCCTTGAGTTGCTCGAACTCCGCTTGGGTGATCACTCCCGAGTCGTACAGCGCCTTCGCATCGGCGATCTGCTCGGCCGGGGACTTGCCGGCCACCTGCCGGATGTACTCGTCGGTGGCCTGCTTGGTCTCCTGCTGGGCACGCATCGACCGCTCCGCCATGCCGCGGCCCCGGGCGATCAGATACACGAACGCGGTCAGGTACGGGATGACGACCAGCCCGATCACCCAGAGGGCCTTGGCGAAGCCGGAAACGGTGTGATCGCGGAACAGGTCGACCAAGATCTGGAACAGCACGATCAGATACGCCACGAACGCGAACACGATGATCGTGTACCACACGTAATCCCAGAACGAATCCATGATGTGCACCTCCTGTGAGCGGCTCCGGCGATGGACCGAACCTCCGCGATATCGGGCGACTCACATCGAGAATGACACCCCAACCGGCGTCTCCGCAGGGGATAAAGACCTTGAAACCCGCCCCGACCCTGAAACCCACCGTCCCCCCAGGTGTCCACGACACGAAGACGCCCGTACGCGGGCCGGGCCCGCATCCGACACGAACGCGGCGCGACCTGTGTCCGTTTCGAGACGTGCTCGCGGTCGAAGCGGTGATTCAATGGTGAGATGTGCAGATGGATGGCATATTCCGGCGACCCGATCCTTGCTGAGGATCTGCTGTTCCGCCCGCAGCACTCGCTGATCGATCAGAGCCTGCATTCGCGCCTCGGAGCCACCACCACCAACGGTGATGGTTTCGGCATCGGATGGTACGGGAGGGGGCCGGAGCCGGCGGTGTTCAAGAGCATCGATCCGGCCTGGAACGACCGGAACCTGCGCGAGCTCGCCGCTCAGGTGGAGACACCGCTGCTGTTCGCACACGTGCGGGCCTCGACCGGGACACACGTCCAGCGCAGCAACTGCCATCCCTTCCGGCACGGGCACTGGTTGTGGATGCACAACGGGGTCCTCAACGGGTTCCGGGAGATCAAACGCGAGCTCGTGCTGGCGGTGGATCCGGCGCTCTACCCCGACATCGAGGGCTCGACCGACTCCGAGATGCTGTTCTATCTCGCGCTGACGTTCGGTCTCACCGAGGACCCGTTCACTGCCGTCGCCCGGGCTGTCGGATACGTGGAGAAGATCGCGCACGCCCATGCGGTCGAGCACCCCGTGCAGATGACCGTGGCGACCACGGACGGCGAGTCGATGTGGGTGTTCCGTTATTCCAGCGAAGGCAAGAGCCGATCGCTGTTCTTCTCCACCAAGCTCGCCAGGCTCCTCGAACTGCATCCCGAGGTGGAGGTGCTGCACCAGCTCGGTGCCGAGACCCGCTTCATCGTCTCCGAACCGCTGCGCGATCTGCCGGACGCATGGAACGAAGTACCCGAGTCCTCCGCGGGCGTGGTCCGACCCGGCGAGGACGAGATCCGGCCGTTCCGGCCGCTCGCACCGGTGTAGGCCCGGCGGAGCAGAGTCTCTGCGTCGGGCCGGGCGAATACCGAGGCAAGTACCGGGTGCAGACCGTGCCGGGAGACAGGGGGACTTCAGGTCCTCGTCCCCCGATCACCCGAATCGAGCGATGACCTTGTGCCCTACGCCACAGGCCCTCGTCGGCGGAACACTGTAGTCAAGTAACTGCAGGAGTTTCGAGATGAACGCAGAGCAGCCCCTGGCCCTCCGGTTGTGGCGCCGCGCTCCGTGGAGCGGCAACCCGCTGATGCGACGATCCGAGCGAGTCGAATCCGCACTCGTTCTGGTCGTCGCGATGTTCGTGCTCGTCATGGTTCCCCTCGCCGCCGCGTACGGGACGGCGACCTACGCGCGGGTCGGCCAGCTTGCGCTGGAGGAACGTCTGGAACGCCACCAGGTGACGGCGATCCTCCTCGAGGAACCGGGACCGATGGGTGCCGGTTCGATGACGGACACTGCGACCCGGGGTCCGGGGGACCCGGACCGAGCGACCGCGCGGTGGGCGACCGGGACCGGCGAAATGCGCACGGGGAAGGTGGAGACGCCCTTCGGTGCGAAGCCGGGCGAGACGATCGACATCTGGATCGATTCGATCGGTGATCCCGTCGCCGCGCCCAGGACCGGCTCGGACGGCGTCGTGGCCGGTGTCAGTGCCGCACTCACGGTGTGGGGGGTGGGCTCCGGCATCGCCCTGCTGCTCCTTTACGGAGTTCATCGCGTCGGCGTGCGGCGGAGGATGTCGGCATTGGATCGCGAATGGAACGAAACCGGACGGAGCCCGGGATGGACATTGGGTTGACCGCCCCCGGGTCTGCGGGCCGGGGGTCTGCGGACCGTCCTGCAGCGCACACGGGGATGCTCGGCAGCGCGGAGAGGATTCCTCGATCCGGTTGCCGGACAAGATGGTACGCGGGGAGGGCGAGATGAGTGACTGGGTCTGCCGGTTGGTGGTGTCGCCGGGGTCCGGCGACAGTCCGGCTCAACTGCATATGGTGCTCCGCGACGATCTCACGGACGTGGAGGTGCTCGCCCGTGTCCTCGGCCTGGTTCACGAGTTCTATGGTCCCGGCGTGCAGGTCGACGACCTGAAGCCCGAGTCCTGGGCGCAGACCCGATCTGCGTCCCGGATCCGTTCACCCGACGGATGAGAAAACGGAGGCGTACGGCAGGTCGTTTTGCGACAGTTGCACCGAGCTACATCACAGGGAAGGGGATTAATCGTGTCCGAGGATATGCGTGTCGGTCAGGGCGGTGTGAGCCACGGCAGCGCGGGCGGGAGCAGTGCCGCCGAGGGGGGCGTCAAGCAGGGGATCGCGGCGGGCACGTCGATCGGTGCCGCCATCATTCTCACCACCGTGGGTATCCTGCAACTGCTGCAGGGCATCGCGGCGGTGGCGGAGGACGAACTGTTCGTGGTGGGACAGGAATACACCTTCAAGTTCGATTTCACCGCCTGGGGTTGGGTTCACATCGTCGCGGGTGCTGTCGTCATCCTGGTGGGCATCGCTCTCCTCACCGGAGCCACCTGGGCGCGAGTCGCGGCGATCGTCATCGCGGCCCTGTCGATCCTGCTCAACTTCATGTGGTTGCCGTACTACCCGTGGTGGTCGATTCTGATCATCGCTCTCGACGTGGTGGTCATCTGGGCGGTATCGACCTGGAATCCACGACTGGACTACTAGGTTCGACCGGCGGCCGGCATGGGGTGATCGCTCCGGATCGGCCGTCGATCGGCGCGATGTGAAGGGGCGGGACCGTCTCGTGCCCTCGGGAGCACGCTTCGTCTGTGCCGCCGTGCCTCTGTCACCGAGTGGAAAGAGAAGACGATGGACAGCGACCTTTCGCGCAGCGGCACGGGCACCGCTCCGCTCGACACCGCCGAGCGGGCCGAACTGGAGCGGTTGCGGGCAGAGGTGGCCGCGCTGCGCGCCCGGACGGCGGCCGTGCCCGAGGCCCCGGCGGCGCCGCCTCCCGCGCCGCGTCCGCCGCGGCACGCGCTGCGCTGGACGGCGGTGGCGCTCCTGACCGTGCTGGTCGCTCTGCTGGCGATCACGTCGGTGACGGCGCGATTCGTACGCAGTGAAGTCCTCGACACGGACCGGTACGTCGCCACGGTGGCGCCGTTGGGTTCCGATCCCGCGGTGCAGACCGAGATCGCGGGCACGATCACCGACGAGATCTTCGCGCGGGTCGATGTCGAAGGGCTCACGGCGGACGCGCTGACGGCCCTGACCGGCCTGGTGCCGGCGACCGCGGACGCGCCCCGCGTGGACCGTGCGGTGGAGGGCCTCGCGCCGGTGATCGCCGGTCAGGCCCGCAACTTCGTGTACGAGACGGTGCTGTCGCTGGTGCAGACGGATCAGTTCGAGGATCTGTGGATCCAGGCCAACCGTGCCGCGCACACCGGCTTGGTGGCGGTGGTCACCGGCAATGTCGGTCCTTCGTCGGTGACGGTGGACGAGAGCGGGACGGTCAGCATTTCCCTGGGTACGGTCATCGACAACGTCCAGGCTCGTCTGCTGGATCGGGGATTCACCTTCGCCGAGAAGATCCCGGACATCGACAAGCAGTTCGTGTTGTTCCAGTCGCCGGAGCTGGTCAAGGCGCAACGGGCGGTCAGCGCACTGGACACGGCGTCGGACGTGCTGCCGTGGCTCACGATCGCCGCCGCCGTGGCCGCGGTGGCCGTGGCTCCGCCCGGCCGTCGCCGTCGCGCCCTGGCGTTCGTCGGGGCGGCGCTGGTCGTGGGGATGCTGATCCTCGCGATCGCGCTCATCGTCGCCCGATCGCTCTATCTCGACGACATTCCTCCCGACGTGCTGTCCCCGGACACCGCCACGGCGATCGTCGACACCGTGCTGGTGCCGCTGCGGAACGCTCTGCGGGCGGTGGCGGTCCTGGGCCTGGTGATCGCGGTCGGGGCGTACGTGACCGGGGGATCGGCCTCCGCGGCTGCCGTCCGCCGCGGGTTCGGGCGGGGCATGGACGCGGTGCAGCGGGCCCGCAAGCCGCGGCCACCGAACCAGGTGGAAGCCGGCGCGTACCGGGCTCGGACCGCGTTGCGGCTGGCAATCATCGGCATCGCCGCGCTGATGCTGATGTTCTGGCGCTATCCGACCGGCCTCGTGGTCGTGTGGGTCGTTCTCGGTGCTCTGTTGGCCCTGCTCGCGCTCGAGGTGCTGATCCGACCGGCCCGCGCCTGGGAGCAGCCGACGGAGGGCGCGATGTCGGCACCGCCGACGGAAGACGCGACGTCGGCACCGCCGACGAAGGACGCGACGTCGGCACCGCCGACGAAGGACGCGACGTCGGCACCGCCGACGAAGGACGCGACGTCGGCACCGCCGGCAGACGAACAACCGACGGAGAAGATCCCGGGCTCGAAGACCGGGGCGTGAGTCCGATGGATACCGTTCCCGGCGACGAGGTGCCGCCGTCGCGCACGTGGTGGGCTCGGGCGGCGTTCGTCGCCGTCTTCTGTGCCGCCGCCGTTCCGGTGATCGTCGAAGGCCTGCGCGGAGCCGTCGCACTCCTGGTCGTGAGCGTGGCAGTGGCGGCGGTGACGGTCGCGGCTGCGTACTGGTTCCTCGCGACCCGGGGACTGCTGCGGGTGCTGTCTCTGGGCCTGGCGGTGCTCGCACCGCTCGTCCTGCTCGTGTTGTTCGTGCGAGAGCGCCAGCTCTGGGTCGTGCTGGTGTCGGCTGCGCTGGTGCTGCTCGCCCTGGTGTGTGCGAGGGCGGCGCTGCGATCCGACGCAGAGCACGGGATGCCCGAGTATCCCGCCGCGCCGGTCCGCCGGCCGTTTCTCGTGATGAATCCCCGGTCCGGCGGCGGCAAGGTCGTGAAGTTCGATCTGCAACGCAAGGCCGAGGAGCTCGGTGCCGAGGTGGCACTGCTCGCCGGACCGGGCCCGGTCGACGTCGAGGTCCTGGCCCGGCAGGCGGTGGCGCGTGGCGCCGACCTGCTCGGTGTCGCCGGAGGCGACGGGACACAGGCCCTGGTGGCGGCGATCGCGGCCGAGCACGGTCTGCCGTTTCTGGTGATCAGCGCCGGCACGCGGAACCACTTCGCCCTGGACCTGGGACTGGATCGGGAGGATCCGGCCGCAGGCCTGGATGCGCTGCGGGACGGTGTGGAACTCCGCGTCGATCTCGGCAGGATCGGCGGACGGGTGTTCGTCAACAACGCCTCGTTCGGCGTCTACGCCGACGTGGTGCAGAGCCCGGAGTACCGGGACGACAAGGCCGGGACGGCGCTGCGGATGATGCCCGATCTGCTCGCCCGCGACAGCGTCACCCGGCTGCGTGCCCGCATCGACGGTGACACGACGGTGGAGGGTGCGCAGGCCGTCCTGGTGAGCAACGGCCCGTACGCGACCGACGACCTCGCGGGGTTGGGACGCCGGCCGCGTCTGGATCGCGGGGTGCTCGGAGTGGTGGCGATCTCGGTGACGGGCGCCGGGCAGGCAGTCGGCCTGCTGCGCCGTGCCCACAGCCGGGGGCTGGTTCAGCGCGCGGCCACCGAGGTGGTCGTCGACGCGGAGGCGCCGGAGATACCGGTCGGCGTGGACGGGGAAGCGTTGATGTTGCCCACGCCTGTGCGCTGCACCGTCGAGCCGCAGGCGCTGCGGGTGCGGGTGCCCCGGCACCGTCCGGGAACCCTCGTCTCGGCACCCACCTGGGACTGGGTGCGGCTCCGGGACCTGGCCTGGCGGCCTCAGCGCTCGTCGTCGGTCTCGTCGGGCCTGCGCTGACCCTCGCCGGGCCGTGCGCCCACCGGCCGGCGCGGTAGCGATCCGGTGCCGAACAGTGCGGCGACGGTGATCAGTGCCGTGATGGCGAAGGCCACCTGTAGGGCCTCGAGCCGCGCGTCCGAGTTGACCTCGACGATCGCATCCGCGGTGGCCTCGTCCACCCCGGCCTCGTCCAGAGCACCCTCCAACTGGGTGTCGGACAGGAACGGCACCCCGGCAGCCATGTCCGTGGTGGCCTGCTGTTGCACCGATTCCGGCACGGCCGGGTTGTTCTCGATGCCGGCGATGACGGAGGTGGTCAGGGTGGCGATCAGGATGGAGCCGATCAGGGCGGTCCCCAGTGACGCGCCGAGATTGGTCGCCGTGTTCTGCAGACCACCGACCTCGGCGCTCTGCGAGTCCGGTACCGCGGACACCGTGACCGCACCGAGCTGGGAGGCCAGCGCGCCCAGTCCGAGACCCATCAGCAGCATCGGGATCGACACGACCGCCGCATTTGCGCCGGGATCCATCCCACCCACGAGGATGAGGATGCCGACGACCATGATCCCGAGGCCGATCCGGACGATGCGCCGGGGATTCGCCTGGGGTCGCAGCTTGGGGATGCCGACGGCCGCCAGGACCAGAGCGATCGACAGCGGAAGGATCCGCACACCCGTCTCGAGCGCACTGAGTTCGAGGACCACGGACAGGAACAGGGGGACGGAGAAGAACACCCCGGCCTGAATGAGGAATTGGGCGAAGAACATGCTCAGACCGCCGGTGAGCTGACTGTTCCTCAGCAGCGCGGGGTCGACCAGCGGTTCGCCGCCCGTTTTCGCCAGGTACGTCTCCCGCCGCAGGAACAGGTAGAGCACGAAGAGTCCACCCAGCAGCAACCAGATGACGGGGGACAGACCCAGGATCGCCGGTCCGCCGGGTTTGGTTTGGATCCAGCCCCATTCGCTCGAGCGCAGCACGCCGTAGACGAACATTCCCAGGCCGGCGACCGACAGGAGCGAGCCGACGAGGTCGAGCCGGATCCGCTGCGGTGGAATGTCTTCCACGCGACGCAGCGCGAGCAGGATCAGGGCGACGATGACGACCTCGCCGAAGAAGACGTAGCGCCAGGACGCGAACGTGGTCACCGCCCCACCGAGCAACGGCCCCACCGCGACTGCCGCGGCACCCGCCGCGGCCACCAATCCGTAGGCGGCGGGGCGGCGTTCGGCGGGGAAGTTCGCCGCGACCAGGGAAACGATGGCGGGCATGATCAGGGCGGCGCCGATGCCCTCGAGCAGGGACCAGCCGATGAGGAGGACGGTGAGATTCGGCGCGATCCCGGTGACGAACGACCCGGCTCCGTAGATGATCAGGCCGAGCCCGAACGCGCGGCGCCGCCCGAGGATGGTGCCGATCTTGCCGCCGGTGATCATCAAGCTGGCCATCACCAGGGTGTAGAGGGTGATGGCGGTCTGGATGCCGGTGATGGTGGTGCCCACGTCCGCGGCCACGGTCGCCATCGACACGTTCATCACGGAGCTGTCGAGCGTCATCAGGAACTGCCCCGCAGCCAGTACTGCGAGCACCAGTGCGGAACCCGAGGCCACCGCCGGCCCCTTCGGCGAACTGTCAAGACTCATGCATCGACCTCTCGCGTCAGACGGGCTCGAGCGGCCGGAACGGCCGGATGTCGTTGCCCGCGGGGCCGACCACGGCGGCGGAGGACTCGGGCATCTCGTTCCATGCGCCCGGCAGATCGCGGAGCGGTTCGGACACGACGAACCGGGCGTCGATGCCCAGACGATGGAACATCTCCACCTCGGGGTGCAGCTCGCGGAGCTTGGCGACCTCGGTGGAGTAGAACAGCGACCGGGTCCGGCCCTCGCTGGAGTAGCGGAACACCCAGATGGTGTCGCCGGCCGTGGTGGCCACGGTCATCTGCACGGGATCGTCGATCCCGCGGTGGCGGGCGACCTTCTCGACCATCCCGACCGCACGGCCGACCGCGGTGAACGGATCGTCCCGGAGACCGAACGTGAGAGCGAGGAAGAACAGCACCTCGGAGTCCGTGGTACCCGCGATGTCCGGGTACAGCGACGGATCCACGGCCATCATCAGTTCCCGCTTGATGTCCCGGAAGCCGAGGATCTCGCCGTTGTGCATCCACAGCCATTCCTCGTGCCGGAACGGGTGGCAATTGCTGCGCTGCACCTGCGTGCCGGTCGAGGACCGCACGTGCGCGAACAGCAGCGGGGTGCGGATCTGCCCGGCGATCTCCCGCAGGTTGTGGTTGTTCCACGCCGGATCGATGCTCTTGAACATCGCCGGTTCGGAACCTATTCCGTACCAGCCGATTCCGAATCCGTCACCGTTGGTGGTGGTGGCTCCGAGATGGGAGTGCAGGCTCTGGTCGATGAGTGAATGCTCGGGCTTGAACAGCAGATCCTCCACGAGGATCGGCTCGCCCGAGTAGGCCATCCATCTGCACACCCGGCCATTGAATCACTCCATCGACGTCGATGCCTTCGTTTCCCCGACTCGGTCGGTGCCCGCGACGGACCTTCGTGCCGCCCTGCTCCGCAGTATCGCGCGCATCACCTCGTCACACCCCCACACGAGCACCGGCAACGGAAGCAGCAGTGCCAGTTGCCACGGCTCGGGCAGCGTCGTCCCGAAGACGTCCTGCAACAGGGGGACGGCCACCACAGCGGCGGCGAACACCACTTCGAACGCGATACCCCACAGCAGGAGCGGGTTGGTGGTGAAGCCGATCTCGGCCAGCGAGGCGTGGCCGGTGCGGGCGGCGACGGCGGTGCCGATCTGGCAGGCGACGATTTCGAGGAACGTCATGGTCGTCGCCTGCTGCCACGTGTGATGCAGCGGGCCGGAACTCGTGTCGGCGCCGAAGGTCCATCCACCCGAGACCAGCGTCAGCAGAAGCAGGCCCATCACGAGTACCGCCGATACGCCGCCCAGCAGTCCCCAGGCGCGGGCCAGCATGGGCCCGTCGATCACCGACTGCGACCGCGGCCGCGGGGGCGCTGCATCAGTCCCGGCTCGGCCGGTTCCCGCCCCAAGGCGAGGGCCGGGAGCGTTTCCGTCCCGAGATCCACGGCGAGGATCTGCATGATCGTGAGCGGGAGCGGAATCCCACCACCGTTGAGCGCGTAGGCGGTCGAGGCGAGGACGGCGTCGAGCTCGTCGTCGGTCATCGCGTCGGCCTCGTCGCCGCCGACGACGCGCAGGCCGCCCTTGCCGATGCCCACGCTCTCGGCGATGCCGCGGGCGGTGAGGGCGTGATCGCCGGTGACGACGATCAGCCGGATTCCGGCGGAATGGCACCGGGCGACGGCGTCCGGCACCTCGGGCCGCGGTGGGTCGATCATCGCGGCGAGACCGAGCAGAGTCAGGCCACGCTCGGCCTCGCCGCGCGTCAGGCCCGCAACCGGCCCGGGGAGGCGACCCGTCGAATCCGAGCATCCCGTCGGTCGTCCAGACCCGGCGGACGCTCATGCGGTTGAGGATCAGTGTGCCGGTCTTGTCCGTGCAGATCACACTCGTGGAGCCGAGGGTTTCGACCGCGGAGATGCGCTTGACGAGCGCGCCCCGGCGCGCCGGCGTGCGCACGCCCACCGCGAGGGCCAGCGTGATCGTCGGCAGCAGTCCGTCGGGCACGTTCGCCACGATCAGGCCGATTGCGAAATTGAGGGCGTCGGTGAGTGAAAGCCCGGCCATGAGCGTGCCGAGCGGGATGAATGCCAGGCCCATCCCGACGGCGACCAGGGCGATCAGCCGGGCCACCCGCTTGACCTGCCGCTCGAGGGGACTGTCCTGGTGTCCTGCGCGCTGGGAGAGCGCGGCGATGCGACCGAGTTCGGTGCGCATTCCGGTGGCGAACACTACGGCGGTCGCTTCGCCGGCGGTGCACGTCGTTCCGCTGAACACCACGTCGCGGGCATGGATGAGGGGAACGTGGCTGTCACCGGTGTCGACGGCGACCGCGACCGGCGCCGACTCTCCGGTCAACGTGGACGTGTCCATCTCAAGGGAACCGGTGAGCAGGCGCGCGTCGGCGGACACGCGGTCGCCCTCGGATACGATGATGACGTCGCCGGGGACGAGGTCACGGGCGTCGATCTCGGTTTCCCGGCCGTCCCGCAGCACGCGGGCCCGCTGGGGTAGGTATGCGGCGAGCGCTTCGACGGCCTGTTCGGCGTGCCGTTCCTGCACGAAGGCGAAGGCCGCGTTGATCACGATCACCACGACGATGGCGACCGCCAGCGGCCCCGAGTCCGAGACCACGGCAAGCGCGGCTGCCACCCACAGCAGCAGGGCCAGCGGGTGGGTGAACTGCCGCAGTAGTTCGCGGATCCAGCCTTCCCCGGGGCGGCGTACCAGTTCGTTCGGCCCGCTGACCGTCAGCCGTCGCTGCGCTGCGCGGGTCGAGATTCCCTTCCGGGACGAGCGCAGGTCCCGAAGGAGTCGGTCGAGGAATTCCTGGGGGTCCGGAGCGGGGAGCTCCTGCTCGATCGGGTCCGTCATGGATGTTCGGTTCGTGCGCTATTGCGCCGCAGCCGGATCTGTCGTCTCGAGGTTCAGCACCGTGCCGGTGGTGGCGCCCCCGTCGACGACGAATTCGGATCCGGTCGAGTATGTGGCCTCGGTGACGACGAACCGCACCATCCGTGCCACCTCGTCGGGGCTGCCGAAGCGGGGGATCGGCTGGGTGGCGGCGATGCCGCGGTCCATCCCCGCCGTCATCGGCGTGTCGATGGGTCCGGGATGAACCGAGCACACCCGGACCCCGTCGGGAGCGAATTCGAGCGCCGCCGTCTTGGTGAGGCCGCGCAGGCCCCACTTGCTCGCCACGTAGGCGCCGGCCCCCGCGTAGCCGGTGAGCCCGGCTGTCGACGAGATGTTGACGACGACACCGTGTGCGCGCCGGAGCGCGGGCCCCGCCACGTGCATGCCGAGCCAGGCGCCCACCAGGTCGACCTGCAGTACGCGCTCGAAGTCGGCCCGGTCCTGGGCCTCTATCGTGCCCGGCACGAAGATGCCGGCGTTGTTGATCAGGGCCCGCAACGGACCGATCGATTCGGCTGCGGCCACAGCCTCCACCCACTGCTCCTCGTTCGTCACGTCGAGGTGCACGAACGTCGCGCCGCCTCCCACCGTCGCCGCGTGCCGGGTGCCCTCGTCGTCCAGCACGTCGGCGACGACGACGCCGGCGCCCTCCCCGGTGAGCGCGGTGGCGACGGCGGCGCCGATGCCGCGGCTGCCACCGGTGACTATTACCGATCCGCCGTCGAGTCCCGTCATGGCCGTTACCCTCCTCGCGCCGACGCGGTGGGGGCCACCGCGACGGATGCTGACGTGCCGTTGCCGACGAGGCCGGAGGTGGGCGCCACCGGTGTGCGCTGGACGGCCGCTGCCGCTGCCGCGGTGGCTTCGTGTTCGAGGAAGGTCTTCAGTTCGCCGATGGCACTCATCATGGGGGCCGGGAACACCACGGTGGTGTTCTTCTCGACCCCCAGCTCCACCAGGGTCTGCAGGTTGCGCAGTTGCAGGGCCAGGGGGTGGGCCATCATCGTGTCGGAGGCGTCTCCGAGCGCGGCGGCCGCCATCGACTCGCCTTCCGCCGCGATGATCTTGGCGCGCTTCTCCCGCTCGGCCTCGGCCTGGCGGGCCATGGCGCGTTTCATGCTGTCGGGAAGCTGGATGTCCTTCAACTCCACCAGGGTCACCTCCACGCCCCATTCGAGGGTGGACACGTCGAGGAATTCTCGAATGTGGACGTTGATGACGTCGGTCTCCGACAACGCCTCGTCGAGGGTGTGGCGGCCGACCACCCTGCGCAACGTGGTCTGGGCGATCTGGTCGATCGCAGCGGCGACGTTCTCGATCGCGACGACCGACTTCACGGCGTCGATGACACGGAAATAGGCGACTGCGGAGATGTCCACGCTGACGTTGTCGCGCGTGATGATCCCCTGGGACTGGATCGGCATCGTGACGATCCGCAACGACACCTTCGTGAGGCGGTCGACGATCGGGATGATCAGATGCAGGCCGGGTTCCTTCACCCCGAGCAGCCGGCCGAACCGGAAGAGCACGCCCTTCTCGTACTGGGTGACGACGTGCACCGACTGCGACAACACGAACATCACCACGACGAGGAGCACCGCGGCGAGGATGATCCAGGTGGTCACGACGTTCCTCCCATCCCGCAGCAGGTCGCGGTTGCCTTCACCGTGCGCTCGTGGACCGCGGCCGGGAAGGGTCGAAAGTCACCGCCGGGGCGGATCGGCGAGTTCGAGACCTTCCGAGCCGCGTCCGTACGAGACCGTGCGCAACACCGGAGGAAACATACCCCCTCGGGTATATTGGTCGGGACGTGCTGTGAGAGGAGCGAGGAGATGACATCGGCGGACTTCGTCGACGGGATCGAAGTGCTGTGGCGACCCGGGTGCCCGTTCTGTTCGCGGCTGCGCCGGGCCCTGCGCCGACGCGGCATCGACACCCGCGAGATCGACATCTGGCAGGACCGCGCGGCCGCGGCGCGGGTCCGTGCGGTCACCGGCGGCGACGAGACCGTGCCGACCGTCTTCGTGGGACGGGTCGCCCTGGTCAATCCCGGGGTGCGCGAGATCGAGGCCGCGATCGAGCGGGAACTCCCCGAGCGAGCCGGCGAACTGCTCCCGGCGCCGGTGTCTCGTCCCCGGAAGCTGTTGTCCCGCATCGGCTTCCCGCTCCGCGGCTGACGCGCCCGACCACCCGTACCGACGACCGAAGGAGTCGCAGTGCCGGAAAACCAACTCGACGAAGAACTCTGGGACGAGCGCTACCGTTCCCGTCCCGCGCTCTGGAGCGGTGAGCCGAACCGTCACCTCGTGGGGGAGGCGGCCGAACTCGAGCCCGGCCTCGCCCTCGACGTCGGCTGCGGCGAGGGCGCGGACGCCATCTGGCTGGCGCGGCGCGGCTGGCGGGTCGACGGCGTGGACGTGTCCGGCGTCGCCCTGCGACGCGCCGCCGAACACGCGGATCGGGCCGGCGCCGAGATCGCCGGGCGCATCACGTGGCTGCACGAGAACCTCACCGCGTGGGACCCCGGCCGGGGGCGGTACGACCTGGTCTCCGCGCAGTACATGCACCTGCCGCCACCGGAACGCGACGTCCTCTTTCGAGGGCTCGCGGAGGCGGTCGCTCCCGGCGGCACCCTCCTGATCGTCGGGCATCACCCCACCGACCTGCAGACCACCGTGCCGCGCCCGCCGCGGCCCGAGCTGTTCTTCACGGGAGCGGACGTCGTGGCGCTGCTCGATCCCGACGGCTGGGACGTCGTCACCGAGGCCGCCGTCGCGCGGTCGGTCACCGACCCGGACGGACGCGCCGTCACCGTGCACGACACGGTGGTCAGGGCCCGACGGCGCTGATCGCGCCACCACGTCGCGAACGTCGTCGTCGGGCGGTCTCCCTCAGGCCAGGGCGAGGAAGAGGCGCTCGAGCTGTTCCTCGGTGAGCCGGTCCGGACACGTGTCGTCCTCCTCGTCGAGCATGCACCGACGAAGCTGCGCGGCAACGATCTTGAACCCGGCGCGGTCGAGCGCCCGGGAGACGGCGGCGAGCTGGGTCACCACGTCCCGGCACTCGCGGCCGGATTCGAGCATGGCGATCACGCCGGCGAGCTGCCCCTGCGCGCGGCGCAGCCGGTGCAGCACCTGCGTATCGGCTTCGGGGGTGACGGCGGTCCTGGGGACGGGGTCGACGGGAGTGTTCATCGCTGTGCTTCCTGCGGTAGGGGACGAGGTTCGAAGGGATACCCCATGGGGTACTTGACATACCCTAGGGGGTATGTGGCAGGGTTGTCCATATCGAGGACGAAATCGACCCATACGGAGGAACCACGATGATTCTCGAGCAGTACTACATCGAGTGCCTGTCGCACGCGTCGTACCTGATCGGTGACGAGGGCACCGGCCGGGCGGTGGTGGTCGATCCGCGCCGCGATGTCACCGAGTACCTCGACGACGCCGCGCGGCACGGGCTGCGCATCGAGGGTGTGATCAACACGCATTTCCACGCGGATTTCGTCTCCGGGCATCTGGAGCTGCTCGAGGCGACCGGGGCGTGGATCGGGTTCGGGGAGGCCGCCGAGGCGGACTACCCGATCCGGCGGCTGCGCGACGGCGAGCACCTGTCCCTCGGGGAGGTGGACCTCGAGATCCTGGCCACCCCGGGGCACACCTGGGAGTCGATCTCGGTGCTGGTGCGCGAGCATCCGGGGGCGACCCCGGCCGCGGTGCTGACCGGGGACTCGTTGTTCATCGGTGATGTGGGTCGCCCGGACCTGGTGAATCTGGGGGATTCGTCGACCGAGGATCTGGCGCGGGCGATGTACCACACGGTGCACGAGAAGCTGCTGACCCTGCCCGATGCGGTCACGGTGCTGCCCGCGCACGGTGCCGGCTCGTCGTGCGGGAAGAACCTGTCGACGGAGCTGACCTCGACGATCGGGGAGCAGCGGGTGAGCAATCCGTCGGTGCAGCCGATGAGCGAGGAGGCGTTCGTGGCGTTGGTCACCGAGGGGCAGCCGGCCGCGCCGGCCTACTTCTCGGTCGATGCCGGGTTGAACAAGAGCGTGCATCCGCTGCTCGATCGGGGGCGCACCATCCCGGAGCTGAGCCCGGCGCGGGTGCGGGCCGAGCTGGCCGCCGGGACCCGGGTGCTCGATGCGCGCGGTGTGGACGACTTCGCGGCGGGGCATCTGCGCGGGTCGGTCAACGTCGGGTTCGACGGCCGGTTCGCCGAGACCGGCGGGATGGTCGCCGAGGTGGGGGAGAAGATCGTGTTGATCACCTATCCGGGGGAGGAGCAGGACGCGGCGGTGCGGCTGGCCCGGATCGGGTCGGACAACGCGGCCGGTTATCTCACCGTCGATCACGACGGGGTGTTCCCGGCGGAGCTGGCGGATCTGGTGCAGACCGCGCCGCGGACCACCGTCGCGCAGCTCGACGAGTTGCTCGCCGCCGATGCGGTGACGCTGGTCGACATCCGCAATCCCGGTGAACGCGAGTTCGGGGTGATTCCGGGGGCGGTGCCGATCCCGTTGGCGCAGCTGCGGACCCGGCTCGGGCAGGTGCCGACCGGCAAGCCGATCGTGGTGCACTGCGCCGGTGGGTGGCGTTCGAGTGTGGCCGCGTCGCTGCTGCGGGCGCAGGGCTTCGACAACGTCTCGGACCTGCTCGGCGGTTACAACGCCTGGGCCGAGGCCCACGTCCCCGCCTGATCCCGCACCGTCCGAAATACGCGGCAGCCCGCCCCCTGGCCGACCAGGGGGCGGGCTGCCGTCGCTCTGCGCCGCACCCGTCCGGTCCGAAGAGGGTTGTGATCGACTGGGATCATGCCCGGATGAGTCACCGACCCCGCGCAAGGAGCAGCAGATGACCTACTTCGAACGGATCGGTCCGGCCGCGTTCCAGCCGACCCACCACGTCAGCGGTGCCTGGAACCCGCAGGAGCAGCACATCGCGCCCGCACTGGGTCTGCTGGTCCACGCCGTGGAATGCGACCGTGACGCACGCCGCGACGACGGACTGGTCGTCGGCCGCCTGTCCTACGACATCCTCGGCACCGTCCCGGTCGACACGGTCGAGACCACCGTCACCGTCCTGCGTCCCGGGCGCACCATCGAGCTTGTCGAGGCCGTCCTCGCCCACGACGGTCGCGCCGTCGTACGGCTGCGGGCCTGGCTCATGCAATCCCGCCCCACCCCCGCGCTGGAGGCGACGTCGCTGCCGCGGATCGACCCGCCCGACGCCATGGCTCCCTGGGACGCCTCGACGGTGTGGCCGGGCGGGTTCATCGCCTCCACCGAGATCCGCCGCATCCAGCTCGAGCCCGGCCGGGCGGCGTACTGGGTGCGCACGCCGCTGCCCCTCGTGCTCGACGAGAAGGTCAGCGCGCTGGCCGGTGCCGCGGGACTGTTCGACATCGCCAACGGCATGACCGTGCGCGTGTCCCCGAAAGACGTCGCCTTCCCCAACGTCGACCTCACCGCCCACCTGTTCACCGAACCCCGGGGCGACTGGCTCGGCTTCGACACCACCGTCTCGTTCGGTCCCGACGGCCTGGGGCTGACCAGCAGCGTCCTCCACGACACGCACGGCCCCGTCGGCACCGTGTCCCAGATCCTCACCGTCCGCCCCAACTGACGGCGAGGGCTGTCGCACCCGTGGGGCGAACTCGCCTCACGGTGTCCGCGACGGGCCCGGCCGGGCGCCGACATAGGCCGCGAGGTGCTCGCCGGTGAGGGTGGAGCGGGTGGTGACGAGGTCGGCGGGTGTGCCCTCGAAGACGATCCGGCCACCGTCGTGGCCGGCGCCGGGGCCGAGGTCGATGATCCAGTCGGCGTGCGCCATGACCGCCTGGTGGTGCTCGATGACGATGACGGACTTGCCGGAGTCGACGAGCCTGTCGAGCAGGCCGAGCAGTTGCTCGACGTCGGCGAGGTGGAGGCCGGTTGTCGGTTCGTCGAGGACGTAGACGCCGCCCTTCTCGGCCATCCGGGTGGCCAGCTTGAGTCGCTGCCGCTCACCGCCGGACAACGTGGTGAGCGGCTGGCCGAGGGTGACGTAGCCGAGCCCGACGTCGGCGAGCCGCTGCAGAATCTTGTGGGCCGCCGGGATCCGCGCCTCGCCGGCGCCGAAGAACTCCTCGGCCTCGGCCACCGGCATCGCGAGCACGTCGGCGATGCTCCGGCCGCCGAACGTGTACTCCAGCACCTCGGCCTGGAACCGCCTCCCCTCGCAGTCCTCGCAGGTGGATTCGACGGTGGCCATGATGCCCAGGTCGGTGTAGATGACTCCGGCGCCGTTGCAGGCGGGGCACGCGCCCTCGGAGTTGGCGCTGAACAACGCCGGCTTCACGCCGTTGGTCTTCGCGAACGCCTTCCGGATCGGGTCGAGCAGTCCGGTGTACGTCGCCGGGTTGCTCCGCCGCGAGCCCTTGATCGCCCCCTGGTCGACCGACACCACTCCGTCGCGCCCGGACACCGAACCGTCGATCAGCGAGCTCTTGCCCGAGCCCGCCACCCCGGTGAGGACGACCAGCACGCCGAGCGGAATGTCCACGTCGACGTCCTGCAGGTTGTGGGTGCCGGCGCCGCGCACTTCCAGCACACCCGACGGTGTCCGCACCGAGGGCTTCACCGACGCCCGGTCGTCCAGGTGCCGCCCGGTGAGCGTGCCACTGGCACGCAGCCCCTCGACGGTGCCCTCGAACACCACCTCGCCGCCCTCGGTGCCGGCGCGCGGTCCGAGGTCGACGACGTGGTCGGCGATCGCGATCGCCTCCGGCTTGTGCTCGACGACGAGCACCGTGTTGCCCTTGTCGCGCAGCTGCAGCAGCAGGTCGTTCATACGCGCGATGTCGTGCGGGTGCAGGCCGATGGTGGGTTCGTCGAACACGTACGTTACGTCGGTGAGCGAGGAACCGAGGTGGCGGATCATCTTGGTGCGCTGTGCCTCTCCCCCGGAGAGGGTGCCCGCCGGCCGGTCGAGTGAGAGGTACCCCAACCCGATCTCGGCGAACGAGTCGAGAAGGTGTTGCAGCCCGGTGAGCAGCGGGGCCACCGACGGTTCGTCGAGGCTCCGGACCCAGACGGCCAGGTCGCTGATCTGCATCGAGCAGACGTCGGCGATGTTCTTTCCCTTGATCTTCGACGACCGGGCCTCCTTGCCGAGCCGGGTGCCGTCGCACTCGGGGCAGGTGGAGAAGGTCACGGCCCGTTCCACGAACGCCCGGATATGCGGCTGCAGTGCGTCGACGTCCTTGGACAGCATCGACTTCTGGATCTTCGGGATCAGCCCCTCGTACGTCAGGTTGATCCCTTCGACCTTGATCTTGGTCGGCTCCTTGTACAGCAGGTCGTGCAGTTCCTTCCTGGTGTACTTGCGGATCGGTTTGTCCGGGTCGAAGAAGCCGCAGCCCCGGTAGATCCGGCCGTACCAGCCGTCCATGCTGTAACCGGGGATCGTGAGCGCACCCTCGTTGAGCGACAGACCGTCGTCGTACAACGCGGACAGGTCGAAGTCGGTGACCGCGCCCATCCCCTCACAGCGCGGACACATGCCGCCGAGCCGGGTGAAGGTCGCCCTCTCGGTCTTCGTCTTGCCGGCGCCGCGTTCGACCGTGATCGCACCGCTGGCCTTCACCGAGGGGACGTTGAACGAGTACGCGTTGGGCGAGCCGATGTGCGGCTGCCCCAGCCGGCTGAAGAGGATGCGCAGCATCGCGTTTGCGTCGGTGGCGGTGCCGACGGTGGAGCGGGGGTTCGAGCCCATCCGCTCCTGGTCGACGATGATCGCGGTCGTCAATCCTTCGAGGACGTCGACCTCGGGCCGCGCCAGCGTCGGCATGAAACCCTGCACGAAGGCGCTGTAGGTCTCGTTGATCATCCGCTGCGACTCCGCGGCGATCGTGCCGAACACCAGAGAGCTCTTGCCCGAACCGGAGACGCCGGTGAACACCGTCAGCCGGCGCTTCGGGATCTCGACGCTGATGTCCTTGAGGTTGTTCACGCGCGCACCGTGCACGCGGATCAGATCGTGACTGTCGGCAATGTGCGGCGCAGACGACCGCGTGTCCGTCCTCGTGGCCATGCTCATGGTGTCTCCATCTGCCGGGAAGGGAAAGCTCGAGTCAATGGTGACGTCCATGGCGGTCAGGCTAGGTGCGGCTCGGTGACTCCCGCTTCTCGATTCCTGATCGGTCTGGTCACCGTCTTCGCGACGCACGACGGCATCCCCGCCGCCGTGCGCGCGGCCTGACGCCGATAGACGCTGGGGGGCACACCGACCAATTCGGTGAAGCGAGTGCTGAAGGTCCCCAGCGACGCGCAGCCGACCGCGAAACACACCTCGGTGACGCTGAGATCGCCGCGACGCAACAGCGCCATCGCGCGTTCGATGCGCCGCGTCATCAGGTACGCGTACGGCGACTCCCCGTACGCGGCCCGGAACTGGCGGCTGAGGTGCCCGGCCGACATGTGCACGCCACGGGCGAGCGCCTCGACGTCCAGCGGCTGCGCGTACTCCCGATCGATCCGGTCACGGACGCGGCGCAGCCGCGCGAGGTCACGCAGGTGCTGCGCGTCAGCGGGTCTGCTGGTCACCCACGCGATCGTGCCACGTCGCAGCGGAGTTGCCCAGCGCTGCCGGCCGCCCCCCACGAGGCCGGATCGATCAGGAATCGAGAAGCGCGGGACACGGAGCCGCTCCTAACCTGCTCGTCATGGATATCACCATTCACACGAGCTTCCTGCCGCACGACGACCCGGACGCGTCGCTCGCCTTCTACCGCGACGTCCTCGGCTTCGAGGTCCGCAGCGACGTGGGGCAGGGCAGGATGCGCTGGATCACGGTCGGCCCGGCCGGTCAGCCCGACACGTCCCTCCTCCTGGCGCCGCCGGCCGCCGACCCGGGCATCACCGACGACGAGCGCCGCACTATCTCGGAGATGATGGCGAAGGGCACCTACGGCTGGATCCTGCTGGCCACCCGGGACCTCGACGCCACATTCGAAAAGGTGCAGGCCGGCGACACCGAGGTCGTCCAGGAGCCGACCGAACAGCCGTACGGCATCCGCGACTGCGCCTTCCGCGACCCCGCGGGCAACATGGTCCGCATCCAGGAACTTCGCTGAGACGTACGGGCGTCGATGCGGCCGTGCCGGCCGGCACGGCGACCACCGGCAACAAGGGCGGCAGCGCACCGTCGCAGAGGTGCCCGCCCTGCCGACGGCCCACCAGGGCCGCGCGGAAGACGGAGAGGGGAGTGCTCTCATGTGTCGGCCCGAATGGCGGCGTGCACGCGCCGACGCGCAGCGCCGGACCGATCTCGCGCGGCTGCGCCGCGTCCGTGACCGGATCGATCGGGAGTACGCGCAGCCGCTGGACGTCGAGGCGCTCGCCCGTGGCGTGCACATGTCGGCCGGGCACCTCAGCCGCCAGTTCCGGGCCGCGTACGGGGAGTCGCCGTACGCGTACCTGATGACGCGGCGCATCGAACGCGCGATGGCGCTGTTGCGTCGCGGCGATCTCAGCGTCACCGAGGTGTGTTTCGCGGTCGGCTGCGCGTCGCTGGGCACCTTCACCACCCGCTTCACCGAGCTGGTCGGCATGCCGCCCGGCGTCTTCCGGCGCCGGGCGGCGGATGTTGCGTCCGGCCATGACGATGCTGCGGGTACGGCCCGCGATGCGGGCTCTGCGGTCATGACGGGCGGGATGCCGGCGTGTGTGGCGAAGCAGGTGGCACGACCGGTCAGGAATCGAGAAGCCCCGGCCTGCAAGCAGTCCCTAGCGTGATGGTCATGACAACCACCGCATCCGACACGTCCATCGCATCTGTCACCCTCGAGGTGGCCGACCCCGAGACCGCCCACCGCTTCTACACCGCCTTCGGCGTGGACACGTACCTACGCCTGCGGGCATCCGAGTCGCACTCCACCGGATTCCGTGGCTTCACCCTGGCGCTCACGGTGTCCCGGCCGGCCACCGTCGACAGCTTCCTCGGCGCCGCCGTGGACGCCGGCGCCACGGTGCTCAGACCCGCCGCGAAGTCGCTCTGGGGCTACGGCGGAGTCGTCCAGGCCCCGGACGGGACGATCTGGAAGGTCGCGACCTCGGCGAAGAAGGACACCGGCCCGGCCACCTCTGAGATCGACGAGATCGTCCTGCTGCTCGGTGTGGAGGACGTGAAGGCCAGCAAGCAGTTCTACGTCGGCCGGGGCCTGACCGTGGCCAAGAGCTTCGGCGGCAAGTATGCCCAGTTCACTGCCGGCGAGTCCAGCCCCGTCAAGCTGGCGCTGTACAAGCGTCGCGGCCTGGCCAAGGACCTCGGCGTCCCCGCCGACGGCACCGGCTCGCACCGCATCGTCCTCGGCAGCACGGCCGACCCCTTCATCGACCCGGACGGATTCGCCTGGGAGGCTGCCACATCGCTCACCCCCGCGCCGCCCGCGGTGCCTGCACAGTCCTGACCTGCCTCATCCCTGTTGTGAGAGGAAACCTGCCATGCAGCAAGCGAAGTCGTCCACCGAGAACTCCGGCGCGAGCGCCGAGCAGTACCACGGATTCACCGCCGAGGAGCGGGCCGCGATGAAGGAGCACGCGCAGGAGCAGAAGAAGGCGGCGGCGCGGCGCGGTTCGCGGGCGGAGAAGGAGGCGGCAGCGGAGCGGGACGTGCTCGCGAAGATCGCCGAGATGCCGGAAGCGGACCGGGTCCTCGCCGAGCGGATCCACGACATCATCAAGACCGCCGCTCCGGACCTCGCGCCGAAGCTCTGGTACGGGATGCCCGCGTACGCCAGAAACGGCAAGGTCCTCTGCCACTTCCAGAGCGCGCAGAAGTTCGGGTCGAGGTATGCCACGCTCGGCTTCAGCGACGAGGCGGCGCTCGACGACGGCGCCATGTGGCCGATCGCCTACGCCCTGAAGGAGCTGACCGCAGCCCAAGAACAGCGCATCAGCGCGCTCGTGAGGAAGGCCGTGGGCTGAGGCCGTCGGTGCCGGCGTTGCCTTGAACCCGATCGAGCCGAGCCGACGACCGTGACGAGGCGGACCGAGGTCAGGCGTTGCCGGGCCCGGTGGTGGCCGGTTCCACGTGGATGAAGGTCTCGGTGTGCGGCAGCACCGCGTCGATGGCCGCCTCGATGCGGTCGGCCATGTCGTGGGCGGTCCGCACGGTCCAGTCGCCCGGAACGGTCACGACGACGAACACCTGGCGTTGCCGGCCCGATTCGACGGTGCGCAGCGGCGCGAACTCGACCGGGCACTCGGCGCGGAACCGGTCCAGCACGGCGTTGACCTGGTCCTGTTCGTGCTGGGGGAGGGCGGCGCTGAGCAGGCCGCTGACCGAGCCGCGAAGCAGCCGGTATCCGGTCCACAGGATGTTGACACCCACGACGAGGGCCACGATCGGATCCAGGGGTTCCCAGCCGGTGACGGTGACCAGCACGATGCCGACGATCACTCCGGCGGAGGTCCACACGTCGGTCAACAGGTGCTTGCCGTCCGCGACGAGCGTGATCGAGCGGTGCGTGCGACCCACGCGCTGCAGGGTGATCCCGACGGCGAGGTTGATCAGGGAGGCGACGGTCGTCAGGGCCAGCCCGAGCCCGGGCTGGACGAGCGGAATCGGACTGATCAGGCGTTCGATCGCGGTCCAGACGATCGCGGTGGCCGCGACGAAGATCATCGCACCCTCGACCAGGGCGGAGACGTACTCGGCCTTGCCGTGACCGAAGTGGTGGCTGGCGTCCGGGGGCCGGGCCGCCACCCGCAGTGCGATCAGCGCCACCACTGCGGCGACGAGGTTGACCCCGGATTCGAGGGCGTCGGAGAGGAACCCGACCGAGCCGGTTGCCCACGCGGCGCTCGCCTTGAGGACGATGGTGACCACGGCGGCGGCCAGCGAGAGCAGCATGAAGCGGAACAGCAGCCGATCCTGCCGCTGCCGCGATTCGGGCGTCGACGTCGTCCCCATCCGGCTCCTCCCGGTCCGTCGGTCTCCTCGGTCGCGGAGCGCGCGGTCGGCGCAGAACGCGCCCGGGCAGGTGTTCCCACTTCGGGGCGCGGGAACACCTGCGTCGGGTCGGACGGTGCGTCAGGCGGCCGTCGTGGCGTCGAGCAGCGCCTGACGCTGGTTGGCGCCGAGGCCTCCGATGCGGCGGGTGTCCGGGATCGACAGCTGCTCGAGGAGCTTGGCGGCCTTGACCGCGCCGACGCCGGGCAGCGCCTTGATCAGGGCCGAGACCTTCGTCTTCTTCACGACCTCGTCGGTCTCCGCCTTGTCGAGCACGGCCGAGACGTCGAGCTCTCCGGCCTTGACGGCGGCGAGCAGCTCGCTGCGGGCCTTGCGCACTTCGGCGGCCTTGGCGAGTGCGGCGGTGCGCTGTTCGTCGGTGAGAACGGGTGCTGGCATGACGGCCCCCTGTGTTGTCCGATGGTGAGCGGCCCCGGGCGAGGCTGCCGCGGCTGATGCTGCCAGGTCGGACCGACAATTCGTCGTTCCGGCACGCGGGGACGGCAGATCCGCGGGGTTCGCGGTGCGGATCCGGCCGATCCCGGCCCGTGCCCTGCGACTACGCTGTCACCGGTTCACGACCGGCGGGACGGAGTTGACGATGTGCGCGGCGAAGGCGGCTACGGTCGGGACCGGCAACGGCCGGCAGGCGATCCTCGACTCGGCGATGCGGAACATGAACGAGCGCGGGTACCACGGCACCTCGATGCGCGACATCGCCCGGGACGCCGACATCACCGTCGCCTCGATCTACCACCACTTCAAGTCCAAGCAGGAGATCCTGCAGGACATCATGACCCGGGCGCTGCACGATGCGATCGCCATGACCCGCGGGGCGTTGCTGCGGGCGGGGGGTTCGCCGGACGCGCAGCTGCAGGCGCTGGTGCGCGCGTGGGTCATGTTCCACACCACCCGGCAGCTCGATGCGCTGGTCGGTGCGACGGAGCTGCGCAGCCTGAACGAGGCCGGTCGCCGGCTCGTCGTCGCGCTGCGTGACGAACAGGAGGGTCTGTTCCGCGACGTCGTCGAGCGGGGCGTCGAGGAGGGGGCCTTCGAGGTGGAGTTCCCGCGCGATGCGGTGCGCGGAATCATCAACATGGGCCAGTCGGTGTGCGCCTGGTGGCGGTCCGACGGGCCGCTGCGGCCGGAGGAGCTCGCGGACCGCTACGCGGATCTGGCCCTGGCGATGGTGCAGCACCGTCCCCGTCACGGCGGCCTCTCGGTTTCCTAACGATTGATCGGCTGCCGCCTCTTCGGTGCTGCAGCATCTTCCTTCCGCATCGGCATTATCGCAGATGGGATCCCGTCCGTCGGTAGCCGTGTTGACACCGAACGCTCGTTCGGCGACTCTGTAGGTCACCCGAACGATCGTTTGGCCGACAGGCCGACGCAGGAAGGAATCCGCGATGACTGCATCGCCTGCGGGCGCCGTCGCCGACCTCGATCTCGACGCGCTGACCGTCCACCTGCAGCGCGTACTCGGCGGTGAGGTCACCGGCGCGCTCACCGCCTCCCTCATCGGCGGTGGCCGCTCCAACCCCACCTACCGGCTCGCCGACGACGAGCACGCATGGGTGCTGCGCCGACCGCCGTACGGGCACGTGCTGCCCAGCGCGCACGACATGCGGCGCGAGTTCACCGTCATCAACGCCCTCGGTGGCACGTCCGTCCCCGTGCCCCGCGCGGTGCACCTGTGCGAGGACGAGAGCATCCTCGGCGCGAAGTTCTATCTGATGGAACTCGTCGACGGCGTGGCCGTCGGCACCGTCGAACAGGCCTCGGCCCTCACCGCCGACGAGCGTCGCCGCCTCGGGTTCTCGCTCGCCGACACCCTGGCCGCGCTGCACGACATCGACCCCGACGCCGTCGGGCTCGGCAGCTTCGGCCGTCCGGACGGCTACCTCGAGCGCCAGCTCGGCCGGTGGGCGAAGCAGTGGGAGGCCTCTCGCCGCGTCGACCGGCCCGAGGTGGCGGTGCTGCTCGACAAGCTCCGTCGCGCGCTGCCGCAGACCCGCCACCCCGGGATCGTCCACGGCGACGTCAAGCTCGACAACGTCCTCGCCGCGCCGCAGGATCGCGGACGCATCGCCGCCGTGCTCGACTGGGAGATGGCCACCCTCGGCGACACCCTCGCCGACGTGGGAATCATGCTGAGCTTCTGGGATGTTCCCGGTGCGGCATACAACCCCATCACCCGCGGCCTCGCCACCCTCGACGGATTCCCCACCCGCACGGAGCTGCTCGAGCGCTACGCCGCCGCGCGCGGAATCGATCTCGCCGACATCGACTGGTACACCGTCTTCGCCGACTTCAAGATCGCCGTCATCCTCGAGGGCATCGGTGCCCGCCACGACCGGGGCGAGACGGTGGGGGAGGGCTTCGACGGCATCGCCGACATGGTCGGGCCGTTGCTCCGGCGCGCCCTCGATCTCGCTGCCACCTCGGCCCTTCCCGAACTGCGCCGCTAGGCGATCACTCCCTCAGAATCGGAGCAACAATGGATTTCGAATACAGCCCCAAGGTCCGCGAACTGCAGGACCGGCTCACCGGCTTCCTGCAGGAACGCATCCTGCCGGCCGAGCCGATCGCCGCGCAGCAGCTCGCGAGCAAGCCCGACTACTGGGGTGCCCCGCCGATCATGGCCGACCTCAAGGCTTCCGCCAAGCGGCAGGGGCTGTGGAACCTCTTCCTCCCCGAGGCGGGCGGGGCCGGCCTGACCAATCTCGAATACGCCCCGCTGGCCGAATTGACCGGATGGAGCCCGCATCTCGCCCCGGAGGCGCTCAACTGCGCCGCGCCGGACACCGGGAACATGGAGCTGCTCGCCCGCTACGGCACCGACGCCCAGAAGCAGCAGTGGCTCGGCCCCCTGCTGGAAGGTGAGATCCGGTCCTGCTTCTCGATGACCGAACCCGACGTCGCCAGCTCGGACGCGAGCAACGTCCGCCTCGAGATCGCCGACGACGGCGACGAGTGGGTGCTCACCGGACGCAAATGGTGGTCCACCGCCGCACTGCGGGAGGACTGCCGCGTCGCGATGGTCATGGGGGTCACCGATCCCGGCGCTCCGGCCGGATCCCGGCACTCCATCGTGCTGGTCCCGATGGAGACGCCGGGCCTGGACATCGTCCGCTCCACGTCCGTGCTCGGGTTCGACGACCGGCACGAGGGCGGGCACGGCGAGATCGTCTTCGACCGGGTGCGGGTGCCCAAGGCGAACCTGCTCGGCCCGCGCGGCAAGGGTTTCGCCGTCGCGCAGGCCCGCCTGGGCCCGGGCCGGATCCACCACTGCATGCGCCTGATCGGCATGGCCGAACGCGCCGTCGCGCTGATGACGGAGCGGGCGCGCACCCGCGTCGCATTCGGCAGGCCGCTGGCCGACGAAGGGGTCGTGCAGGCCACCGTCGCCGACGCACGCATCCAGGTGGATGCGGCCCGCCTGATGGTGCTGCGCGCCGCGTGGCGGATGGATGTCGAGGGCGCCAAGGCCGCCCGGCACGACATCGCCGCCGCCAAGGTCATGGTGCCGCTGACGGTGAAGAAGATCGTCGACGACGCCATCCAGATCTTCGGCGGTGCGGGCCTGTCCCAGGACACACCGCTCGCAATGCTGTACTCGCAGGCGCGGTTCCTGCAGATCGCCGACGGCCCCGATCAGGTGCACCGCCGGTCCCTCGCTCGCGCCGAGTTCGCCGCGACTCCGGTGCTGCGCGAGGTCCGCGGATAGGACCACACCCCACCGCGACGACGACGGCAGGGTGAGTGGGGCGGCAGGGGAGACGGCGAGCATCCACGCCGGAGTGTGCTCGTCGTGGCGGGGCCGCTCCTGCGCGCCGTCGACATCCGGATTCGCGACGAGAACGACGGCCGCCCAACACCGGGTGTGCAGGTGCCCCGAGGGATCGCACTCGGTCGGCCACACTCCGGCGTCGATCCGCGCGACTTCGGAACCGGTAGATCCACCACTCGCACCGGCCGGGCGGTGCGCAGCTCGTCGAGCACGCGCCCGCATGGACGAGGCGAGCACACCGGCAGCTAGTGACCTTCGCCGAGGCGCCCGGAGAGCCGGTCGAGGCGTTCGAGGCCGGCGCCGTCGAGGCCGACGATCTCGACGCTCTTACCTTTGTTGGCGTACTTGTGCCGGATCGCGTCGAGGGTGGCCACGGTGGAGGCGTCCCAGATGTCGGCGCCGGTCAGGTCGATGACGACGTTGCGCGGGTCGCCCACGTAGTCGAACTGGTAGATCAGGTCGTTGGAGGAGGCGAAGAACAGCTCGCCGTGCACCTTGTAGACACGGGTGTCGACCTTGCCGTCGTGGTCGGTGTCGGCTTCGGAGACCTTCTCGATGCTGGTCAGGTGGGCGACCCGGCGGGCGAAGAGCACCATCGCGGTGACCACGCCGAGGATCACCCCGATCGCGAGGTTGTGGGTGATCACGGTCGCGGCGACCGTCACCAGCATCACGAGGGTTTCGCTGCGCGGCATCAGCTTCAGGGTGCGCGGGGCGATGCTGTGCCAGTCGAGGGTGGCGACCGACACCATGATCATCACCGCCACGAGGGCGGCCATGGGGATCAGGGCGACGACGTCACCGAGGGCGACGACGAGGATCAGGAGGAACACCCCGGCCAGGAAGGTGGAGATGCGGGTGCGGGCCCCGGAGACCTTGACGTTGATCATGGTCTGGCCGATCATCGCGCAGCCGCCCATGCCGCCGAAGAATCCGGTGACCAGGTTGGCAACCCCCTGGCCCCAGCCCTCACGGGTCTTGTTCGAGTGGGTGTCGGTGATGTCGTCGACCAGTTTGGCGGTCATCAGGGATTCGAGCAGGCCGACCAGGGCCATCGCGAGCGCGTAGGGGGCGATGATCGCGAAGGTCTGCGTGGTCAGCGGCACGTCGGGGAGGAACAGCGCCGGGAGGGACTCGGGCAGCGCACCCTCGTCGCCGACGTTCGGCACGTCCCAGCCGAAGGCGAGCACGGCGGCGGTGAGCACCGCGATCGCCACCAGCGGCGCCGGGACCACGGAAGTGAGCTTGGGGAGGAACACCATCACGCCGAGTCCGACGGCGACCAGCGGGTAGACCAACCACGGGACGTCGATCAGGTGCGGCAGCTGGGCGGTGAAGATCAGGACGGCCAGGGCGTTGACGAAGCCCACCATGACGCTGCGCGGGATGAACCGCATCAGCTTGGCCACTCCGAGGACCGACAGCACCACCTGGAACAGGCCGCCCAGGAGGACGGTGGCGACGAGATAGTCGAAGCCGTGCTCGCGGGCCACCGGCGCGACGACCAACGCGATCGCGGCGGTGGCGGCAGAGATCATCGCCGGCCGGCCACCGACGATGGAGATCGTCACGGCCATGGTGAACGAGGCGAACAGCCCGACCCGCGGGTCGACGCCGGCGATGATCGAGAACGAAATCGCCTCCGGGATCAGTGCCAGGGCCACGACCAGGCCGGCCAGGATCTCGGTCTTCAGGCGTTTCGGGGAGCGCAGGGCGGCGCGCACCGAGAGGACGGGATCGTCGTCCGCCTCGTGGACGGCCGGCGCGTTGCCGGCAGGAGTTGTCCCGGCAGGAGTTGTCACAGTCGTGTCTTCTTTCCATGAGAAGCCGGGGGCGACGCCCCCGCGCGGGCGGGACGGCATCGTCTCGTCCGCGGAACCCGCAGAACTCTACCCTCCGGTGAGGGTAGAGTTCGAATCGAGGGTCGGGCCGCTCGCTACGGTGGAGGCGCGACCGGGAGGAAAGGGTGCGGCTGTGACTATCGATTCGGGGCATATGCAGATCGGGCAGGTGGCTGCGCGCACCGAGCTGTCGATCAAGACCATCCGTCACTACGACGAGGTCGGCCTGGTCACCCCGTCCGCCCGCAGCGCCGGCGGGTTCCGCCTCTACACCGAGGACGACGTGCAGCGCCTGCTGGTGATCCGGCGGATGAAACCGCTCGGGTTCACCCTCGACGAGATGCGCGCGTTGCTCGCCGCTCTCGATCGGATCGCCGCCGCCGCGACCTCCGGGCAGGGGGCCGCCGACGCACGCGGCGTGCTGGCGGAGTTCCATCGGCGGGCCGAGGACAGTTGCGCTCGTCTGCGCACGCAGCTCGCGTACGCGGAAGAACTCACCACCATCCTGGGTGAGCACGCCACCGGAGCCTGACCCTGCCGTCGGCGTCGGCGGTGACTGCGCCGAGGACGGGCACCGGATCCCGCGCCCGCCGGCGACCGCGTCGCCGGCATCGATTTCGATGTGGACGTGACCGCCCGCGGACAGCGGCCCCGACGCGACCGCATCGAACTGAGCTGTCACCGGGATGCCGTGCAGTGGGCGGCCGCCGACACGTTCGGCTGTAGCGGCTACTGCGGGCGCAGTGGAGCGAACTGGAACCGCTGCTGCGGCCGGGACGGCTGCGGGCTGCCGAACCGGCGAGAACGCACCCGCGAACCGACGACGACTCGGCCTGCCGCGTTCGCAACGAGCGGCAGGCCGAGTCGTTTTCGTCGTCGACCGGGTTTCCCGGCCCGGCGTCACACCGGTGTGTCGACGAAGCGCTCCTTCAGCTTGCGCTTGACCAGCTTGCCGGTCGGTGTCCGGGGCATGTCGTCACTGAACACGATCCGGCGCGGGAGCTTGTACTTGGCGAGGCGACCGCGGAGGTGGTCGGCCAGTTCGGCGGCGAGCGCGTCGTCGCCGTCGAAGCCGGGGGCCGGTTGGATCACCGCGGTGACGATCTCGCCCATCTCGGCATCGGGCACCCCGATCACGCCGGCGTCGAGGACCTTGGGGTGCTCGACGAGCGCGTTCTCGATCTCCTGCGGGTAGATGTTGACTCCGCCGGAGATGATCATGAACGAATCACGGTCGGTGAGGAACAGATACCCGTCCTCGTCCAGGTAACCGACGTCGCCGGTCGTCGTCCACGCCGGGTGGTGCGGGTGCTGGGCGTCGCGGGTCTTCTCCGGTGCGTTGTGGTACTCGAACGGCAGCAGGTCGCGTTCGAAATAGATCGTGCCGATCTGCCCCGCCGGCAGTTCTTCGCCGTTCTCGCCGCAGATGTGGACGACGCCGAGCGCGGCCCGGCCCACCGTGCCGGGTTTGCGCAGCCATTCCTCCGTGTCGACGAGGGTGAGGCCGTTGAGTTCGGTGGAGGAGTAGTACTCCGACAGGATCGGGCCCCACCACGCGATCATCTGCCGCTTGACCTCGACCGGGCAGGGGGCCGCGGCGTGCACGGCGACCTGCAGGCTGGACACGTCGTAGCGGGAGCGCACGTCCTCCGGCAGTTTGAGCATGCGCACGAACATGGTGGGCACCCACTGGCTGTAGGTGACCCGGTACCGCTCGATGTATTCGAGGGCCTTCTCGGGGTCGAAGCGGCCCATCACGACGACCGTGCCGCCGAGGGCCTGCACCGCGGCGCAGGTGCGCAACGGTGCCGCGTGGTACAGCGGTGCGGGGGACAGGTATACCGTCTCCGGATTCACGCCCCACACCGAGGCGTTCATGGCGGTCATCGTGTCACCGGGTTCGTGGACCTGGCGGTCGGGCAGCGCGGGCTTGATGCCCTTGGGGCGGCCCGTGGTGCCGGACGAGTAGAGCATGTCCGCCCCCCGGGGTTGATCGGCGGGCGCGGCATCCGACTCGGCGGCCGCGGCCGCGTCCAGGTCGGCGTATCCGGGGAGCGTGCCGCCGAAGGCGAGCTGGTGCTCGGTGTTCGGCAGCAGAGCGGGAAGCACCCGGGCGATCTCCTCCAGCGCGGCGTCGACGAGCACGGCCTTCGCGCCGCAGTCGTCGACGATGTAGGCGGCCTCGCCGGGAGTGAGATGCCAATTCACCATGGTGACGTAGAGGCCCGACCGCATTGCCGCCCAGTAGATGTCGAACACCCGGGGAGTGTTGGTGGCGAGCACCGCGACGTGGTCTCCGCGGCGCAGTCCCAGCGTGCGGAGGTGGCGGGCGATACGGATCGAGTTGGCTTCGAGCTCGGCGAAGGTGACCGTCCGGCCGGTGTCGGCCATGATCACGGCCGGCTTGTGCGCAGTGGTGTCGAGGTAGGCACCGGGATACATGGGGTCTCCAGTGTTCGTTCGGGCGGAGAGTCAGTGGCGCCCGGGAGGGCAGTGGCGCCGAAGGGGCAGTGGCGCCGACGGGGCAGTGGCGCCGGGAGGTCAGGCGCGACGACGGGCGAGGGCCACCAGGCAGGCGAGGGCGAGGACCGAGAGCGCTGCGATGAGCAGCCCCACGCGCCAGAGGTTGGCGACCTCCCCGTTGATCAGCGCGACCATCGCCATGGGCGCCATGCCGCCGAGGATCGCTGCCGCCTGGTACCCCAGGGACGCTCCGGAGTAGCGGATCTCCGGGGGGAAGAGTTCGGCGAACAGGGCGGCCTGCGGCCCGGTCTGGAACGACATCACCACGCAGGAGACGATCAGCGCGACGGCCAGCGGCCAGATGTCTTCCGACGAGGACGCCCCGATGAGCAGCCACATCGGCACGGCCCACAGGCCCATGCCGACGATGCCGATGCCGTAGATCAGCTTGCGGCCGTAGCGGTCCGACAGGTAGGCGGTCAGCGGCACCATCGGCACGAGTACACCCGCGGCGATCAGGATGATCGCCAGCACGTCCGAACGGGTGATGCCGAGGTTGGTCGTGGCCACCTGCACCGAGCCGGTGATGGTGATGTAGAACATCACGATGCCGACGAGATAGGTGCCGCCGGCCATGAGCACGGTGCCGCTGTTGTGCCGGAGGACTTCGAGGACCGGGGAACGCCGCTGGGCCGGCGCGGCCGCGAGCTTGGCCTCCACCTGCTGGAACTCGGGGGTCTCCTCGAGGTAGCGGTGGATGGCGAAGGCGACGAACAGCATGAACAGGCTGATCCAGAACGGCACGCGCCAGCCCCACGAGGTGAACGCCTCGGGCGAGACCGCCCACGCCACCGCCAGGAAGACCGCGTTGCCCATCACCACGCCGATCGGGATGCCGAGCTGGGCGAAGCTTCCGTAGAAGCCGCGGCGATGGGCCGGGGCGTACTCGGTGGCCAGCAGGACCGCGCCGTCCCACTGCGCCCCGACCGCCAGTCCCTGGCAGATGCGCAGCAGGACGAGCATCGCGGGGGCGAGCCAGGTGATCGACGTGTTCGGCACGAAGCCGATCAGGGTGGTCGCGACACCCATGAGCAGGATGGCGGTCACGAGTACCGGCTTGCGCCCGTACTTGTCGCCGAAGTGGCCCGAGACGATCCCGCCGATGGGGCGGGCGACGAAGCCGACCGCGACGGTGGCGAACGAATTGAGCGCGGCCACGACCTCGCTGCCGGTGGCGAAGAACGTCTTGTTGAACACGAGCGCCGCGGCGGTGGCATAGATGAAGAAGTCGTACCACTCGAGGGAGGTCGACACCGCGGCAGCGAACGCGGCCTTGCGGGCCGCCCGGCGCGAGTGCGGCGGGGCGGCGGGTGGCGGAGAGCTGGGCGCCGTCTCCTGCGCCTGTGGAACCGAGGGGGTGGCCATGGCTGCCCTTCCTGCGAACGTGTGTAGCCAATCGATCGTTCGGTTAGCAGTCGATAAGTTATGTGACGCGCCGCACAAAGTCAAACGCACGCCGAGGGTGAGGTCGGCCTCGTGGGGACCTGCGAGCGAGGGGCCCGTGGGACCAGCCGTCCTCGAGTGTGGGTCGTTCACCGCCTGGAGCTGGTCGGATAGCAATGTGTGGTGCTGGAGGCGTGGTGTATACGACTGCTCCTGTGCGCGCGGGCAGGAACGCCTGTCAGGCGCGGCGGGGGCGCCGTCGGGGCTGAGCTCTCTGCGTAATCTTCCGAGTTTCGAGCCGACCGACTGTTTACTCGGCCTGCATGGATGCGTCGGCCGGGGCGGCGCGGCGAGATGTCTCGGCGTCGGCGGTCGCTGTGCGGGCGAGGTCGCTTCCCGGTGGTGCATCACGCCGTTGTCGTCGCGGGTCAGGTCGGTGTGGTCATGGGTCAGGTCGCTGTGGTCAGGTGAAGGATCAGGGGCAGAGTTACTACGGACAGGACTGTCTGCGCTCCGGTGATGGACGCCATCAGTTGCGAGTCGCCGCCCATACGTCTGGCGAGAATGTACGCCGAGGGCGCGGTGGGGACGGCGCAGATGAGCACGACGGCGGTCAGGGCTGCGGCGGTCAATCCCAGTGCACTTGCGAGGGCGGCGGCCGACAGGGGAAGGGCGACCAGTTTGATCGTCGACGCGATGGTGATGTCGAGGCCGTCGCGGAGCCGCACCCGAAGGGTGATCGCCGCCCCTGCCACGAGTGTGCCGGTGACAAGTGCGGGTTCTGCCAACATCTCCACCGGTACCGCAATCGCCGGGGGCAATCCGATGCCGGTGAGGTTCAGCGTCAGGCCCGCAACGCATCCCAGAATCAAGGGATTGGTGCCCAGGTGGCGCCACGTACTCGACATTGCAGCCGCGTGATTGCGGGCACCGTAGAACGACAGCGCGGTGACCGACACGACGTTGACCAACGGAACCATCACCGATGCCGCGAGTGCGAAGGCGGCTACTCCGCCGGTGCCTTCGAGCGCCGAGGCGAACGGGGGTTCCCCCTGACATGTGGACATCGTGAACACTGGGTCGTGAGGATCCAGAGGAAGAGATGTCACTGATGGTGATGAAGGCATACTCGGCGGAGTTCAAGGCCGATGCCGTCGCGCTGTACCTGTCCGATCCGAACCATACCTTCGACGGCATCGGCAAGGACCTGGGTGTCAGCCGGGAGACCCTGCGCAACTGGGTGCGCGCCGAACGTAAACGCACCGGCGCGCCCGCGGCCGGCCGCGGAGCCACGCGGCCGTCACGACCGTCCGGCGAGGTATCGTCCGAGTCCGTGCTGGGAGAAGAGAACAAGCAGCTCAGGGCCCAGATACGGAAGCTCGAGACCGAGCGGGAGATCCTGCGCAGGGCCGCGAAGTATTTCGCGGGCGAGACGAACTGGTGAGCCGCTTCCAGTTCGTCGACGACCACCGCGACACCGTGTCGGTGAAGTGGCTGTGCCGGATCCTCGAGGTGTCCCGCTCCGGTTTCTACCGGTGGCGGGCTTCGGCGCCGGCCCGCGCCGAACGCGCCCGCGCCGATCGGGAGTTGGCCGAGCGGATCGGCGTCATCCACGCCGATTCCGACGGCACCTACGGGTCCCCTCGGGTGACCGCCGAGCTGCGCGATGCCGGGTTCGAGGTGAACCACAAGCGGGTCGAGCGGGTGATGCGCGAGCACGGGATCGTCGGGGTGCATCTGCGTAAGACGGTGCGCACCACGGTGCCCGCTCCGGACGCGGCCGTGGTACCGGACCTGATCCGGCGGGACTTCACCGCGAGCGCACCGAACACCAGGTACGTCGGGGACATCACGTACTTGCCGATCGGCGACGGTCAGTTCCTTTATCTGGCAACGGTATTGGATCTGCACTCGAAGCGGTTGGCGGGGTGGTCGATCGCGGAGCACATGCGCACCGAGCTGGTCACCGAAGCGTTGCGGGCGGCCGCGTCGGTGCGTGGTCCTGTCGGGTTGGACGGCGCGATCTTCCACAGCGACAACGGGGCTCAATATGCGTCGACCGGGTTCGCCGAGGTGTGTCGTGAGCTGGGGGTGACCCGGTCGCGGGGTGCGGTCGGGACGTCGGCGGACAATGCGGCGGCGGAGTCGTTCAACGCGACGTTGAAACGGGAGACGCTGCAGGGACGGAAACGTTGGGCCAGCGCAGGCGAGGCACGTGCTCACGTGTTCCGCTGGGTCACGCGCTACAACACGAGACGAAGGCACTCCACTCTCGGTCAGATCTGTCCGATCGACTTCGAGCAGCAATCGGCTACGCTGGCCACTGCCGCATAGGAACTGGTGTCCACATCTCGGGGGAAACGCCCAACACCAGCCCGATGTAGGTGTTGATGCGGATGCTTCCTTGCACCAGCGACGTGAGCTGCGGTCCTTCGGCCCGTAGTGGTCGACGAAGGGCGACGAGCAACACGGACACAGCCAGGACCGGGATGGACAAACTGAGAAGCAACGGGACCGGCGATACCTCCCGCAACGGGGTCCGTGCGATCGATTCGACGAACAGCGCAGGCGTGAACACGTGGTAGCTCAGCCACTCCATCCCGCGCCAGAAGCCGGCGTCGGTGACGACACGGCGACGGAGGACTGCGCCCAGGGCGAGGATGAGAACGATGGGGAGAACGGCGGTGGTGACCAGGTGCACGCGACCACCGTGGTGCAATCGGTCAGTGCAGTTCAACCATGACAACATGACCGGTGCGCTGCTGGCCGCGGACCTCGTGAACCTCGGGGAGAGGAGCGTGTGGACCGTCCCGGAGGTCCAGGCCGTGTTTCGCGAGCACGTGATCCGGTGGTCGGATGTCGACAAGAGCGACGTGCCGGCGCTGCGTCGGTGGACGACCCGGCTCCGGGCGGTGTTCGTGGCGCCGGACGAGGAGCAACGCTGCCGGTCGATCAACGCCCTCCTGCTCGACGGGGTAGCCAGCGTGTATCTCACCACGCACGACAACCACCGTCCTCATCTGCATTTCACGCCGGACGAGAACGACCTCGTCGGGCGTGTGATGGCGGTCACCGCGGGTGGGCTCGCGATCTTCACCGTCGAGGCCGAGGGGGGTCGTCTGGGCGCGTGCGCGAACGCGGAATGCGTTCGAGTGTTCGTCGACACCAGCCGCAACGGCCGCCGGGCGTATTGCAGTGCCCGTTGCGGCAATGCGGACGCGGTACGCCGCCACCGAGCCAGGAAGTCCCACTGAGTGCCCGTGCACGACTGCATCGTCACGCAATCGATCAACGCAGTACAGGCCTTACACGCCAACTTTCGGGCCCGACGGGGAACGTCGGGCCGTCCTGGCGAACCTGTGGGGGCGAGGGGCAGCGAGGGTGGACGAACGATGCCGAGGTCCGCCGTTGCTCGAGTCCGGCTGCGCCCCTCAGTCGGTGTGGCCCGCGAGTTGCTCGGAGAGGGCGAACAGTTCGGGGGAGTACTTCGGCGCCATCACATGGTCGAGGAACACGAGCAGGGGAACCGCCAGTGTCCGTACCGCCCTGCTCAACAAGGGAGTCTCCTTCCGGTGCAGCGGGTTCGGCTCACCGGTAGACCAGGCCGCCGTCGATCAACCCGGACTGGCCGGTCATGTAGTCGGAGTCCGGGCCGGCCAGGTAGGAGACGTAGGCCGCGACGTCCTCCGGCGTCTGCGCGCGGCCGAGCGCGATGCCGCCGACGAACTTCTCGAACGTCGCTCCCTTCGGTGCCCCGGTCAATGCCGCGAAGCGTTCGTCGATGGTGACCCACATGTCGGTGCCGACGACGCCGGGACAGTAGGCATTGACGGTGATTCCGTCGGACGCGTATTCCTTGGCCGCGGCCTGGGTGAGCGCCCGCACGGCGAACTTGGTTGCGGAGTACACCCCGAGCATCGCGAAGCCCTCGTGGCCGGCGATCGAGGACGCATTGACGATCTTGCCGCCGTGCCCGCGCTCGCGGAACTTGGCGGCGGCGATCTGAATGCCCCAGAGGACGCCTTCGACGTTGACCGCCATGATCCGGGACACCTCCTCCGGTGTCACGTCGGCGATGGGGTTCACCTGTGCGATGCCGGCGTTGTTGACGATGATGTCGAACCCGCCCAGTTCGGTCTCCGTCCGGTCGACGGCGGCTCGGATCTGCTCGCGGTCGGTCACGTCCGCAACGACGGAGATCGCCTTCGAGCCGGCGGCCCGCACCTCGTCCTCGACCGCGGCGAGCTTGCCGCCGTCGACGTCGAGCAGTGCGATGTCCGCACCGTCCGTCGCCAGCCGCAGCGCGATCGCCCGTCCGATGCCCTGCCCGGCGCCGGTGACCAGCGCGACCTTGCCTTCGATGCTCATACCGGCTCCCGTCCATAGTGACCTGTGTCACTCGAAGGGAACCAGTGCGGCGGGGGGTGCTCAAGCGTTGCAATGCGCTGCATCGGGGGTGGCGCCCGCGCCGGTAGGGTCGGATCCGGCACGACGGACGGAGGAACCCATGAGCACGCTGCAGACCCTCGATCGTGGTCTGCGCGCGCTCGACATCATCTCCCGTTCGCCCGCCGGTATCACGGTCGCGGACCTCGCCAAGGAACTCGGGATCGCGCGGGCGATCTCCTACCGGATCGTCGCAACGCTCGAATCGCACTCGCTGGTGGTGCGGGCCGACGACGGCCGGATCCGGCTCGGCGCCGGTGCCGCCGTCCTTGCGTCGCGGTTCGTGCCCCAGTTTCAGCATGCGGCCGGTCCGGTGCTGCACGACCTGGCCGAGCGCACGCAGGCGACGGCTTTCGTGTCCGCCGCGCAGGGGGACGAGTGCATCGTCATCCTCGTCGCGGAGCCGGAAGGGGCGCTCCTGCACGTGGGATACCGGGTGGGCAACCGGCACCCGCTCGACCGCGGGGCGGCGGGGATCGCGATCCTCGCGCTGCGACCCGAGGACGCGCGGGACCCCGAAGCGGTGAAGCAGGCCCGGGCGCTCGGCTACAGCGTCACGCGCGGACAGCTCGAGCGCGGCGCCGTGGGTGTCGCCGCCGGGGTGCGCGCGCCGCGGGGGGCCGGCCTCGAGTGCAGCGTCGGGGTGGTGGCCATCGCCGGTCTCGACGTCGATGCCGCGGCCCTCGCGGTCGGTGACGCGGCGGCACGGCTGAGCGCTCTGCTCACCGACTGACACTCCCATCGTCGTTCACCCGGACGTCGGCCCGGGATGGACGGAACTGTGGTCGGCGCCGAGAAGGCAAAGGCAAGAAGGTCATCGGCTCCTTGCCACTTTCAACATATAGCGCGCGGGGGGCCTTGCCGCAAGACCCCGGTGGTGCTGCAGAATCGCCAGCCGAAGCCGGAACCTGCGGAAACGGGAGATTCGCGAGGTGGGCGTCCAACCGCCGGTAGGACTCGGGTGGTTGCGGGCACCCGGCGCCCGGGTGCGGGTGTGCGGGCCCGCCGGACTGTGTGGAGCAGCCGGCCGAAATACAACGTTGTCGAACGGGGGATTTTTCATGATCGATGTGATCGTTACCGGCGGCGGGCCGACCGGTTTGATGCTGGCCGCCGAGTTGCGGCTGCACGGCGTGCACACGCTCGTGCTCGAGAAGGCGACGGAGCCGACCGCGCAGTCCCGCGGACAGGGCCTGCACGCGCGCAGCGTCGAGATGATGGACCAACGCGGCCTGCTGGACCGGTTTCTCGCGGTCAGTGAGAAGTTCCGGGTCGGCGGTCTCTTCGGCGGCATCATGAAGCCGTGGCCGGACCGGGTGGACACGGCGCACCCGTACGGCCTCGCCACTCCGCAGCCGGTCACCGAACGGCTGCTCAACGAGCACGCCCTCGAACTCGGCGCCGAGATCCGGCGCGGCTGCGAACTGGTCGGGCTGAGCCAGGACGACCACGGGGTGAGCGCCGAGCTGGCCGACGGTACCCGGCTGCGCTCGCGCTACCTCGTCGGCTGCGACGGCGGCCGCAGCACGGTGCGCAAGCTGCTCGGCGTCGGTTTCCCCGGCGAGCCCAGCAAGGTCGAGACGCTGCTCGGTGAGATGGAGCTGACCGAGGACCCGGCGACGGTGGCCGCCGTGGTCGCGGAAGTCCACAAGACCCATCTGCGGTTCGGCGCCGTACCCCTCGGGGACGGGGCGTACCGCGTCATCGTGCCCGCCGACGGGGTGGCCGAGGACCGGGCGGCCGCACCGACCCTCGACGAGTTCACCCAGCAGCTGCGGGCGATCGCCGGCACCGACTTCGGCGCGCACTCGCCGCGCTGGCTCTCCCGGTTCGGCGACGCCACCCGGCAGGCCGAGCGCTACCGGGTCGGGCGGGTGCTGCTGGCGGGCGACGCGGCACACATCCATCCGCCGACCGGCGGGCAGGGACTCAACCTCGGCATCCAGGACGCGTTCAACCTCGGCTGGAAACTGGCCGCCGAAGTGGGCGGCTGGGCTCCGGAGGGACTGCTGGACAGCTACCACGCCGAACGGCACCCGGTGGGCGCCCGCGTGCTCGAGAACACCCGCGCGCAGATCACGCTGATGGGAACCGATCCGGGTGTGATCGCGCTGCGGGAACTGCTCTCGAAGCTGATGGACTTCGAGGAGGTGAACCGGTACGTCACCGAGATGATCACCGCGGTCGGGGTCCGCTACGACTTCGGCGAGGGCCACGACCTGCTCGGCCGGCGGATGCGGGACGTGGGGCTGAAGCAGGGTCGCCTCTACGAACTGATGCACGGCGGCCGCGGACTGCTCCTCGACCAGACCGGACGGCATTCCGTGGCGGGCTGGGCCGACCGGGTCGACCACGTCGTCGACGTCAGCGAGGAACTGGACGTGCCCGCGGTGCTGCTGCGGCCCGACGGCCACGTGGCGTGGGCCGGTGACGATCAACAGGATCTGCTCGGCCGGCTGACCCAGTGGTTCGGCGCTGCCGCCGGCTGAGCGCGCGGAGGTGCTCGAAGGGGCAGGACCTGCCTCGGGTACCGGCTCGTGACGTCCGGTCCTGATGCTCGGTGGCGGCGGCCGCGCGGGTGCCGGGGAGTCCTGCGGACGTGGGCCCGGATGCTGTGACCGCGGATCCCGCTTGACCTCTTCTGTGATGCCGCTTACTCTGCTGCATGTCCGTATATAGGACGAAACTGTTCGATAAAAGTAACAGTGCTGTTGGAGAGGTTTTCGGTGTCAGCATGAGTGCATCAGTTCCGGCGTCGGCGCCGGCGTGTCCCGTCGACCACGCGGCCCTGGCGGGCGGCTGCCCGGTGTCGGCGAACGCCGCGGCGTTCGATCCGTTCGGTTCCGCGTACCAGACCGATCCGGCCGAGTCGCTGCGCTGGTCCCGCGACGAGGAGCCGGTGTTCTACAGCCCCGAACTCGGCTACTGGGTCGTCACCCGGTACGAGGATGTGAAGGCGGTGTTCCGCGACAACATCCTGTTCTCGCCGGCGATCGCGCTGGAGAAGATCACTCCCGTCTCGGCGGAGGCCACCGCCACCCTCGCCCGGTACGACTACGCCATGGCCCGGACCCTCGTGAACGAGGACGAGCCCGCCCACATGCCGCGCCGCCGCGCGCTCATGGATCCGTTCACCCCGAAGGAACTGGCGCACCACGAGGCGATGGTGCGACGGCTCACGCGCGAATACGTCGACCGCTTCGTCGAATCCGGCAAGGCCGACCTGGTGGACGAGATGCTGTGGGAGGTTCCGCTCACCGTCGCCCTGCACTTCCTCGGCGTGCCGGAGGAGGACATGGCGACGATGCGCAAGTACTCGATCGCGCACACCGTGAACACCTGGGGCCGCCCCGCGCCCGAGGAGCAGGTGGCCGTCGCCGAGGCGGTCGGCAGGTTCTGGCAGTACGCGGGCACGGTGCTCGAGAAGATGCGGCAGGACCCGTCGGGACACGGCTGGATGCCCTACGGGATCCGCAAGCAGCGGGAGATGCCGGACGTCGTCACCGACTCCTACCTGCACTCGATGATGATGGCCGGCATCGTCGCCGCGCACGAGACCACGGCCAACGCGTCCGCGAACGCGTTCAAGCTGCTGCTCGAGAACCGCGCGGTGTGGGAGGAGATCTGCGCGGATCCGTCGCTGATCCCCAACGCCGTCGAGGAGTGCCTGCGCCACTCCGGGTCCGTGGCGGCGTGGCGACGGGTGGCCACCGCCGACACCCGCATCGGCGACGTCGACATCCCCGCCGGCGCCAAGCTGCTCGTCGTCAACGCGTCCGCCAACCACGACGAGCGCCACTTCGAGCGCCCCGACGAGTTCGACATCCGGCGCCCGAACTCGAGCGACCATCTCACCTTCGGGTACGGCAGCCACCAGTGCATGGGCAAGAACCTGGCCCGCATGGAGATGCAGATCTTCCTCGAGGAACTCACCACGCGGCTTCCCCACATGGAACTCGTACCCGATCAGGAGTTCACCTACCTGCCGAATACGTCCTTCCGCGGACCCGACCACGTGTGGGTGCAGTGGGATCCGCAGGCGAATCCCGAGCGCACCGATCCTGCTGTGCTGCAACGGCATCAACCGGTCACCATCGGAGAACCCGCCGCCCGGGCGGTGTCCCGCACCGTCACCGTCGAGCGCCTGGACCGGATCGCCGACGACGTGCTGCGCCTCGTCCTGCGCGACGCCGGCGGAAAGACATTGCCCACGTGGACTCCCGGCGCCCATATCGACCTCGACCTCGGCGCGCTGTCGCGCCAGTACTCCCTGTGCGGCGCGCCCGATGCGCCGAGCTACGAGATCGCCGTGCACCTGGATCCCGAGAGCCGCGGCGGTTCGCGCTACATCCACGAACAGCTCGAGGTGGGAAGCCCGCTCCGGATGCGCGGCCCTCGGAACCATTTCGCGCTCGACCCCGGCGCCGAGCACTACGTGTTCGTCGCCGGCGGCATCGGCATCACCCCAGTCCTGGCCATGGCCGACCACGCCCGCGCCCGGGGGTGGAGCTACGAACTGCACTACTGCGGCCGAAACCGTTCCGGCATGGCCTATCTCGAGCGTGTCGCCGGGCACGGTGACCGGGCCGCCCTGCACGTGTCCGAGGAAGGCACCCGGATCGACCTCGCCGCCCTCCTCGCCGAGCCCGCCCCCGGCGTCCAGATCTACGCGTGTGGGCCCGGGCGGCTGCTCGCCGGACTCGAGGACGCGAGCCGGAACTGGCCCGACGGGGCGCTGCACGTCGAGCACTTCACCTCGTCCCTCGCGGCGCTCGATCCGGACGTCGAGCACGCCTTCGACCTCGAACTGCGCGACTCGGGGCTGACCGTGCGGGTCGAGCCCACCCAGACCGTCCTCGACGCGTTGCGCGCCAACAACATCGACGTGCCCAGCGACTGCGAGGAAGGCCTCTGCGGCTCGTGCGAGGTCGCCGTCCTCGACGGCGAGGTCGACCATCGCGACACGGTGCTGACCAAGGCCGAGCGGGCGGCGAACCGGCAGATGATGACCTGCTGCTCGCGTGCCTGTGGCGACCGGCTGGCCCTGCGACTCTGAATCACCGACCTTCGAAAGGATCCGTCATGGGATCTACGCTCGACCCGATCGCCGTGCGCACCGCGCCCACCGCGCCGGACGTGCCACGCAGCAGCTTCAAACGGGTCCTCACCGGAAGCATGGCCGGTGCCGTGCTCGAGTGGTACGACTTCGCGATCTACGGCATTCTCGCCGCCACCGTCCTCGGCCCGCTGTTCTTCCCCGGATCCGACGGCATCACCAAGTTGCTTCTCGCCCTTGCGACCCAGGGCCTCGGCTTCATCGCCCGGCCGCTCGGCGGCATCGTCTTCGGCCATCTCGGCGACCGGTTCGGCCGCAAGCCGATGCTCGTGATCACCTTCGTGATGCTGGGCACCGCCACCGCGTCGATCGGGCTGCTGCCGACCTACGAGCAGATCGGCATCTGGGCCACCGTCCTGCTCGTCGCGCTGCGCATGATCCAGGGCTTCGCGCTCGGCGGTGAATTCGGCGCGGCCGTGCTGCTGGTGAGCGAGTACGGCGAGCCGAAGCGCCGCGGCTTCTGGGCGTCCTGGCCGCAGGCGGGCGCACCGTCGGGCACCGTGCTTGCCGCCGTGGTCGTCTCGGCCCTGGTGTTCCTGCTCCCGGCCGACTCGTTCGACGCGTGGGGCTGGCGGATCGCGTTCCTGTTCGCGATTCCGCTCCTGATCATCGGCTTCTGGATCCGGCACGGCGTCGAGGAGTCCCCGGTGTTCCGGGCGGCGCAGGCCTCCGCGGCCGGCCGCACCGAGTCCCGGTCGAGCATCGTCGAAGCGCTGTCCCGTCCGCGCCCGGTGCTGCTCGGCATCGGCATGCGGCTCGGCGAGAACATCGCCTTCTACGTCTACACCGTCTTCGTCATCGCGTACGCCACCACCTACCACGGCTTCGCGCGGGGCGAGGTGATACTGGCCGTGACCTTCGCGTCGGTGTTCCAGTTCGTCGGCATGATCGGTGGCGGCCGGTGGTCCGACCGGGTCGGCCGCCGCATCGCGATGCTGGTGCCCGCCGTGGTGCTCGTGGTGTGGGCGCCCGTCTTCTTCTGGCTCGTGCAGATGCAGAGCGTGCCGCTGCTGTGGGTGGGTGTGTGCGTCGGTGCCTTCTTCCACGGTGCTCTCGCCGGCCCGGAGGCGGCCTGGATCACCGAACTGTTCCCGACCCGCTACCGGTACGCCGGCTCGTCGCTCGTGTTCCAGGGGTCGTCCATCATCGCCGGCGCGCCCGCGCCCTTCATCGCCGTCTGGCTCATCGACCGCTTCGGCGTCGGGACCGTCATCGCGTACCTGGTGGTGACCATGATGATCACCGTCGTCGCGGTGCTGAGCAGCCGCGAGACCAAGGGCATCGATCTCGACCGCATCGAGTGACCGGACACCGTTGCCGGGCGGCCGTGACGCCGCCCGGCAACGGCCGTCCCGGTTACCCCGTCCGGACGGCCGTCCCGCGGTACGGTCGGACCGGAGGTGATCGACATGGAAGAGATCGCAAAGATCGTCGGTATTGCTTTCGTCTACATCGTCGTCGCAGAGGTGATCATCGGTACGCTCGCCCTGCTGATCATTTCGACGATCAGTCCGCACTTTCTGCAGCGCAAGCCGAAGTACGGCGCGACCGGACCCCGTTACGGGTCCACTAGCCCCAGCCCAGCTCGTGCAGCCGAGCATCCTCGATTCCGAAGTAGTGAGCGATCTCGTGAATGACCGTCACCGCGACCTCGTGCACCACGTCGTCGTCGGAGTCGCAGATGTCGAGGATGGCGTCGCGATAGATGGTCACGGTGTCCGGTAGCGCACCCGCATAGTGGCTGTCGCGCTCGGTGAGCGCGATCCCGTGGTAGAGCCCGAGCAGATCGGGCTCTTCCTCGTTTCTGGGCTCGACCAGCACCACCACGTTGTCGATGGCCCGCGCGAGTTCCGGTGGGATCAGATCCAGGGCCTCTCCGACGAGCTCGTCGAACCGCTCGTCGCCCATCCGTGCGGCCACCTCAGGCGCCCGGAACGGGCGCCGCCCCCGGCAGCGGGGTCGGCAGCGAGCGGCCCTCGGGCGCGGCGGGCGGCGGCACCGGCGGCTGGCCGTCGATGAGGATGTCGCCCGCGGCCGTGCCGGTGACCGACGCGAATCCGCCGCCCTCGACCTGCTTGCCCACCGAACAGTTGACCTTGCGGCTGCCCGCCAGCCAACTGTCGAAGTCCAGGTTGTCCCAGAACAGTGTGAGGGTCTTGTTGCGCAGCGCGTCGGGGCTGCCCAGGTAGGCGTTGGCGTTCTCGGTGCACGTCCCCTCGAGGTACTTGTCCTGGTCCTCGACACTCGGCAGACCGCCGGGGAACTGGCCGGACAGGTCCACCACGGAGATCACCTCGAAGGCGTGCGGCTGGGCGCAGTCCACCGGGTCCGCCGGCACCCCGTTGTTGATGCCGATGCACGTGCCCACGTCCCAGACCTTGGACTGGTCCTGGTCGGCGACCGTGCCCTTGATCGGCAGCAGGTTGCCTGTGGTGGAGGAGAACTGCAGGCCGCAGCGCAGCGTCCGCTCACCGGCCGCCCAGCCCGCCTCACCGGGGTTGATCAGGCCCACGCTGAACTTGCCGTGCGGGTCGAACCGGCCGTCGAGGTAGTTCATCGCGGCAGGTGCGCACAGTTCGTCGCGCAGTTCGGTGAAACGCAGCACCGACGGGAAGCGCGACCCGGGACCCCACTCGGCCCCCGGGTAGACGCTCAGGTCGATGTCCTTCACCACCTCGAACAGGTGCGACTCGGCGCAGTCCACCTTCGCGAGGTCGCTCGCATCGATCTCCGTCCAGGTCAGGCAGTCGCCTGCGACGGCTGTGCCGAAGGCCTCGCCGGCCACGGCGCCGGTGGTGACGACGGCGCTCGTCGAACCGCCGGGCTCGTCGTCGGACCCGCCGAATCCCGCCACCACCGCGGTGACGAGCGCCGCGAGTACCGCGCCCGCCGCAACCAGCATCAAGGCGCGACGGGTCAGCTTCGCGGACGGGGCGCCCCGGACCCGCGACGCGGACGGTGTCGTCCGATCGGACTGCTGCTCACTCTCCTCGGCCATCACCGTCCATCATGCCTGTGCGCGGCGCCCCGGGTAACTTCGGTGCACATGACGGAGCCCATCGATCCCGAAGTCCAGGAGATCGCGCAGCGCCTGTTCGACGCCGCCCGCGCCGGGCACGTCGAGACGCTCGCCGCCTACGTCGACGCCGGGGTGCCGGTGAACCTGTGCAACGAGAAGGGCGACACCCTGCTGATGCTGGCGTCCTACCACGGTCACGCCGACGCGGTGCGGACCCTGATCGAACGGGGCGCCGACGTCGACCGGCTCAACGACCGCGGGCAGTCGCCGATCGCCGGCGCCGTGTTCAAAGGGGCGATCGACGTCGTGCGGGTGCTCACCGACGCCGGAGCCGACCCCTACGCCGGACATCCGAACGCCGTGGACTCGGCGAGGATGTTCCAACGCGAGGACTGCCTGCAACTGTGGGCACAGTAGGTCGGAATCGGCCGTAGACGGCGCCGAGTAGGCTGTGACCTCGTGATCGACCTCAAGTTCCTCCGCGAGAACCCCGACGCCGTCCGTGCCTCGCAGCGCACCCGAGGCGAGGACCCCGGTCTCGTCGACGCGCTGCTCGAGGCCGACGCGGCCCGCCGTGCCGCGGTGCTGGCCGGCGACAACATCCGCGCCGAGCAGAAGGCGCTGGGCAAGAAGGTCGGGCAGGCGTCCCCGGAGGAACGGCCCGCGCTGCTCGACGGTGCGAAGGAACTCGCCGCGAAGGTCAAGAAGCTCGAGGCCGAGCAGCAGGCCGCCGAGGAGGCGCTCGGGCGCGCGCACCTGGCGATCTCCAACATCGTGCAGGAGGGCGCCCCCGCCGGCGGGGAGGACGACTTCGTCACCCTCGAGACCGTCGGTGAGCTGCCCACCTTCGACTTCGAGCCGAAGGACCATCTGACCCTCGGCGAATCGCTCGGACTGATCGACATGGAGCGCGGCGCGAAGGTCTCCGGCGCCCGGTTCTACTTCCTCACCGGTTACGGCGCGCTGCTGCAGCTCGGCATGCTGCAGCTCGCCGCCCAGCGGGCCGTCGCCAACGGCTTCCAGATGATGATCCCCCCGGTGCTCGTGCGGCCGGAGATCATGCAGGGCACCGGCTTTCTCGGCGCCCACGCCGACGAGATCTACCACCTCGCCGACGACGACCTGTACCTCGTCGGCACGTCGGAGGTGCCGCTCGCCGGCTACCACTCCGGCGAGATCCTCGACCTGTCGGGCGGTCCGAAGCGGTACGCGGGCTGGTCGTCGTGCTTCCGCCGCGAGGCCGGCAGCTACGGCAAGGACACCCGCGGCATCATCCGGGTCCACCAGTTCGACAAGGTGGAGATGTTCGTCTACTGCAAGCCCGAGGACGCCACCGCCGAACACCAGCGGTTGCTCGCGTGGGAGCGCGACATGCTCGCCGCGATCGAGGTGCCGTACCGGGTCATCGACGTCGCGGGCGGTGACCTCGGCTCGTCGGCGGCCCGCAAGTTCGACTGCGAGGCGTGGGTGCCCACGCAGGAGCGCTACCGGGAACTGACCTCCACGTCGAACTGCACCACCTTCCAGGCTCGTCGCCTCGGCGTGCGCTACCGCGACGAGAACGGCAAGCCGCAGATCGCCGCCACCCTCAACGGCACGCTCGCCACCACCCGCTGGCTCGTCGCGATCCTCGAGAACCACCAGCAGGCCGACGGGTCCGTGCGCGTTCCGTCGGCGCTCGTGCCGTTCGTCGGGCGTGAGGTGCTCGAACCGCCGGCCTGAGGCGTTCCGCCGCGTGGGGTGGCGGCCGAATGTCATATGGGTTCGCTCGGATCGAACGCATGTGACATTCGGTCACCCCGCCCGGGAGGGCCGACGCCCTCAGCTACCCGGGTCGCAGCCGACGGCCACGTACGCGTGCAGGCCGTCGGGGTCGTCGCGCAGCAGATACTCGTAGTCGCTGGTGGCCATCACGGCGTCGTTCGCGTCGCGGAACGACCAGCGCACCCGGGCCCGCACGATCTTGTCGGTGACCGGGGAGAGGTCGAGCAACTCGTGCCCCACACCGGCGAGGCCGTGCTTCCGGTAGGTCTCGTTGCTCTGCGTGAGCGCCTCGGTGATCTCCTTCCGGTTCGCCAGCGATCCGGCGAACGAATCCGTCAGGATCGTGCCCGGTTCACCCCACAGCGCGGCCGATGCCTCGGCGTCGAACCCGGCGAGCGCCTCTCCGTACAGGGTGAAGAAGCGGTCCAGTGCGATGCGTTCCACGCTCATGCACTTCAGTGTGCGGGTCCGGCGACGGTTGTCAGCGCAGAATCAGGCAGGTGGTCGACGCGGTCGCGAGCAACCGGTCGTTCTCGTCGCGGGCCTCGCCGCGGGCGGTGGCGGTGCGACGGCCGCTGTACTCGCAGATGCCGTGCACGCGGACGACGCCGTTGCCGGCCTGGACCGGCCGCAGATACCGCACCTGCAGGTCCAGGGTCGTGTATCCGACACCGGCCTCGAGCGTGCTCGACACGCTGAACCCCATCGCGGTGTCGAACATCGTCGCGATCACGCCGCCGTGCACGCTGCCCACCGCGTTGGCGTGGAACTCCTGCGGTTCCATGCTCACCTCCACCCAGCCCTCGCGGGCGTCGGTCACCCGGAAGCCGAGCGTGCGCGACGTCGGATGGTGCGGGATGGAGCCGTCGATCAGGCCGCGCAGGAAGTCGAGGCCCTGCATGTCGCGGTTCGCGGCGGACGTCGGGGCGGGGTCGTCCCACGTGTAGGTGCGCTGGCGTTCGGTCACCCGCCGACCGTATCGCGCGGTGACAAACCCGTCCGCGCGTGCCACCCTGGAGCCATGCGCCACCGATGTTGATCCGGCTCCGCCTCTTCCCTGACCGTTCGTGTGGTGGCGTACGCGGCCACCCGCGAACTCGTGCCGCTCTACGGTCTGTACGCCCTGCTGTTCGAGGACCACGGCCTCGGTACGGGCGAGATCTCGTCGCTCTTCGTGCTGTGGTCCGTCGTGGCGTTCGTCGCGGAGGTGCCGTCGGGCGCGTGGGCCGACACGGTGTCCCGCCGGGGCCTGTTGCTGCTCAGCGCGGTCCTGTTCACCGCGGGCTTCGCCCTGTGGCTGCTGTTCCCGGGCTACTGGGGGTTCGCGGCGGGCTTCGTGGCGTGGGGGATCAGCGAGTCGCTGAAGTCCGGGACGTTCGAGGCCCTGGTGTACGACGAACTGTCCGCACGCGGGGCGGCGCACCGGTATCCGGCGGTACTGGGCTACGCGAACGCCGGCGAGACGCTGTGCGTCCTCGTCGCGACGCTGTCGGCCGCGCCGCTGTTCGCGGTGGGCGGCTACGCGACGGTGGGGTGGTTGTCGGTGGCGATCACCGTCGGCAACGGGTTGCTCGTCCTCACCCTGCCGGCCGCCCCCCGTCACGCCTCGGCGGACGAGACAGGCGCCGTTCCAGGCGCTTTCGTGACCCGCTACCTGGCGGTGCTGCACGCCGGGACGAGCGAGGCGCGACGCAACGCCGTGGTGCGCCGCGCGGTGCTGCTCGCGGCGCTGCTGTCGGCGTGCCTCGCGTTCGAGGAGTACTTCGCGTTGCTGGCGCGCGAGGGTGGCTCGAGCACGTCCGCGGCGCCGGTGCTGGTGGCGATCACCGTTGCGGGACAGGTGCTCGGCGCCGCGACGGCCGGCCGTACCGCGGCAATGACCGGTCGCGCCATGGGGGCGGTGATCGCCGCCGGGGGTGTGCTGCTGGCGGCGGGTGCCGCGCTCGGCGGCGCGGCGGGATTCGTGGCGATCGGCATCGGCTACGGCGCCCTGCACAACGCGATGATCGTCGCCGAGGCGCGGATGCAGGACGCGATGAGCGGGACCGCCCGCGCGACCGTGACGTCGGTGTCGGGCCTCGTCGGCGAGGTCGCGTCGGTGGCGGTCTACGCCGGCTTCGCGCTCGGAACGGTCTGGCTGCCGCTGGCGGCGGTGCTCGCCGCGTGGGCGGTGCCCCTGCTCGGCCTGGCCGTCGCGGCGGTGCGGTGGCTGCCGCCGTCTCAGTCCCCTCTTAATTCGCCGGACTAACGTCCTCCGCCATGCGTGCTCGTCTCGTCCCCGCCCTGTTCGTCGCCGCCGGTCTCGGCCTGATCGGTACCGGTTCCGCCTTCGCGTACGCCGACGCGCCCGCCGTCGCGACGACGGCCGACGCACCGCCCGCCGCGACCGGCGACCCGCTCTCCGGCACCCGCAACAACCTGCGGCAGGCCGGGTTGCCGCTCGCGCTTCTCGGCGGTGGGGTCGGGCAGCTCACCGACGGCAGCCGCCAGCTCGACGACGGCGCTCACCAGCTCGCCGACGGGCTCGCGCAGGCCAGCGCGGGTGGGCAGCAGCTCGCCGACGGGCTCGGTCAGCTCCAGGGCGGGGTGGGCCTGCTCGGCGACGGTGCGACCCAGGTCAGCGGTGGCGTCGACCAGGTCGTCGACCGGCTCACCGGCTTCGGGGAGATGCAGGCGGGCGTGACCGAGCAGCTGACCGTCGTCGCCGGCACCCTGCGGCAGTCGCCCGACCCGGTGTCCCAGGAGGCCGCCGCCCGGCTCGACGGGCTCGTCGGACGGCTGAACACCGAGGGGCTCGGCCCGGAGACGCTCGCGCAGCTCGAGCAGCTGCGCGGCGGCGCGCGGCAGCTCGCCTACGAATTGAGCGACCCGGACGCGCAGTTCGTCGCCGGCATGGTGCAGGCCGCCGACGGCTCGCGGCAGCTACGCGACGGGCTGATGCTCCTCGACGACGGCGGCCGGCAGCTCGTCGACGGCACCGGACAGCTCGTGGACGGCGTCGGCCCGGTCACCGGGGTGATCGAGGGAGTCTCGGACAACGTGCGGGAAGCGACGGCCGCGCTGCCGAAGTCGCCGGCCCCGGCGTCGTCGGGCGACGTCGCGGCGGCGGTGGAGACGACCGCCGAGCGGCAGTGGTGGCCGTATGCCCTCGTCGCGCTGGGGGCGCTGGTGCTCGCCGTGCCGGCACTGTTGCCGAACGTGCTGCGGCCGAATGTCACACGCGTTCGATCGAACTGAACCCATGTGACATTCGGCCACACCCACGCGACGGGGGGTCAGAGCTTGCGGGAGCGCAGCTCGTGACCGCGGGAGGTCTTGCAGCGGCCGGTCACGAGGTCCCACTGCCAGCCGTGCAGGTTGCAGGTGAGGCTGGTGCCCTCGACGACACCGAACTTCGACAGGTCGGCCTTCAGGTGCGGGCAGCGGCGCTGGATCTCGAACCCGCCCAGCTCGATCGACGCGGAATCGTCGTGGGCCTCCGCGAACCAGCCGTCCGCGTAGGCGATCCGCTCGTCGGTGAGGCACTTGAAGAACGTGTAGAGGAATTCGTTGTAGCCGCCCACACGCCACGCCTCGAAGCGGGTGGACAGGAAGATGGTGTTCACCCAGTCCGGCTCGTCGTCGCGCAGGACAGTGCGCACCAGCTCCGGCGCGATGCGGAAACCGTAGCGGTACTTGCCTTCTCCCTCGATGGGTTCGCGGACGACCCGCTTGGGGAAGTCCAGCACGACCGTCTCCTCGCCCATCACCAGGCCGACGGGGTAGCCGATGCCGTCGCAGATCAGATCGGACTGCGCCATGATCGGCTCGAACTTCGCCTTGAGCGGGCCGAGCAGCGGCTCGCCCTCGGCGGGGGCCCACGTCGCCTTCTCGGCCTCGAGCACCGGGGCCAGGCGCTGCGCCATCTCCTCGATGTACGCGGCCTTGTCGGTGAAGATCCGCTCGACGTCGGCGTCCGGGATCGGGTGGGTCAGCGTCATCGACGTGCTGCCGTGCACCTCGAGCACCGAACCGGGGATCATCAGCACGCCGCCGTCGTTGCCGTGGAGGCGCATCTGCTCGAGGAAGACCATCTGGTCGGGGAAGATGTTGCCCTCGTCGCCGTGGTCGTCGTTGAGGTGGCGCAGCGCCGGATCGAGGAACACCGGCGGCCCGGCCGACGGGACCACCCACGTCGCGCCGACCTGGTCGATGTAGCTGCGGCAGCGGTCCATGCCGCGCTGGCGCTTCTGCTTGCCGAAGTTCGCCTTGGTGCGCTTGGGGATGTCGTAGACCATCGGGTACCAGATCGCGCCCGAGTACTGCAGCAGGTGGACGTCGATCCGACCGAACGCCTCGAGCATCGAGTCCATCTCGACCGGGCGGGCGTCGTTCATGTTGAACACCGTGGTCTCGCCGTCCGAGACGACGAGGCCGGAGTCGCCGATCGGCCCGTCCGCGGGCGCGCGCAGGGCGATGATCATGACGTCGAGGTCGCCCTTGGGGCCGCTGACGGTGTGCTTGACGGAATCGGTCGTCTCGAGGAACTTCGTGAACCCGAGCTGCTCGAGGTCGCGGCGCAGGTCCGGGACCGGGAAGTCGGGCAGCAGCACCGTCGCGTCCTTGTTGACGTGCTTGCTCAGGTTCTCCGGGTCGAAGTGGTCCTTGTGCAGGTGCGAGACGTACAGGTAGTCGACGTCGCCGAGCTTGTCCCAGTCCAACTGCGTGTTGTCCGGGAAGGGGAACCACGACGCGAAGTACGCGGGGTTGACCCACGGATCGCACAGGATCGATCCCGCTGCGGTCTGAATGTGGAACCCGGCGTGTCCGACGCTGGTGATCTGCACTTCGTTGCCTCCTGACGTGCTGACCGACGTACCACCCAGCGTAGGGGGACGCCGGTGCGGCGCCGCGCCCAGGCGGTGAACCCGGGCCGGATACGGGCCTTTGATCCCGAATCGGGCGGGCGGCGGACATCGGGCGGAGCCCGCAGCCGCCGATCCGGCTACTCTGACCGACTGTGGAACCCTTCTACCGGACCGTCATCGGCCTCGCCCGGACCGTCTTCGCCGCGCAGGGACTGAAGTTCACCGTCACCGGCGCCGAGAACATCCCCTCCGTCGGTGGCGCCGTGATCGCCATGAACCACGTCGGCTACATGGACTTCACCTACGCGGGCCTGCCCGCCCGCACCTCCAAGCGCTACATCCGGTTCATGGCGAAGAAGGAGGTCTTCGACCACAGGATCTCCGGTCCCTTGATGCGGGCCATGAAGCACATCCCCGTCGACCGGGCCGACGGCGCCGACTCCTACCGCGCGGCGGTGGCGGCGCTGCGTGCGGGCGAGCTGGTCGGGGTCTTCCCCGAGGCCACGATCAGCCGCAGCTTCGAGATCAAGGGCTTCAAGACGGGTGCCGCGCGGATGGCGCTGGAGGCGGACGTGCCGATCATCCCCGTGGTGATGTGGGGGTCCCAGCGGGTGTGGACGAAGGGGCACCCCAAGCGCCTCGGCCGCACGAAGACGCCGATCTCGATCGCCGTCGGCGAACCCATCGCGCCGAACGCGTCGGCGTCGGAGCTGACCGCGGAGCTGCACGAGACGATGGAGCGCATGCTGCGGGAACTGCAGGGCAGCTACGTCCACGAAGCCGGTGCGTACTGGGTGCCCGCCCGGCTCGGCGGCACCGCGCCCACGCTCGCGGAGGCCACGGCGCTCGACGACGCCGACACCGCCGCGCGCAAGGCCCGCCGGGCGCAGAAGGATGTCGGCACCGACCGGTGACGACGACAGCCGCGGTGAGGCCCGGGTCGTCCGGATGCGCCGTGTCGCGGCGGACCGGCACAATGGCGAAGTGAGCCGAGATCTGCCGAGCCTGGTTGCCACCGACGTCGACGGCACCCTCATCGACGACGAGGAGCGCGTCTCGGACCGTACCCGCGCGGCGGTGCAGGCCGTGGTGTCCTCCGGGACGCCGTTCGTCCTGGCCACCGGCCGTCCGCCGCGATGGATTCCGCCGGTGATCGAGCAACTCGGGTTCGCGCCCATGGCGGTGTGCGCCAACGGCGCGGTGCTCTACGACAGCGCCGCCGACCGGGTCCTGAGCGCCGCCGTGCTCTCCGCGGACGAGCTGGCCTGGGTTGCCGACGTCGCCAACAGCGTGCTGCCCGGCTGCGGTCTGGCCGCCGAGCGGATCGGGGCGAGCGCCCACGACGCCGCGACGCCGCAGTTCGTCAGCGCCCCCGGCTACGAGCATGCGTGGCTGAATCCGGACAACACCGAGCTCGCCGACCACGAGGTGATCGCCGAGCCGGCGGTGAAGCTGCTGATCCGGATGGCGTCGGCGACGAGCCACGAGATGGCCGAAGCGCTGGCCCCGCAGCTCTGCGGCCTGGTGGATGTCACCTATTCCACGGACAACGGCCTGATCGAGATCTCCGCCTCGGGGGTGACGAAGGCGTCGGGCCTGCAGCTGATGGCCGAGCACCTGGGGGTGGCGGCCGACGGGATCGTCGCGTTCGGGGACATGCCCAACGACATCCCGATGTTGTCGATGGCGCGCCACGGGGTCGCGATGGAGAACGCGCACCCGGACACGAAGGCGGCCGCGGACGAGGTCACCGCCACCAACACCGAGGACGGGGTAGCCCGCATCCTCGAGCGTTGGTGGCGGTGACGGCCCCGGCGAGGGGACCGGCGGCCGGCTAGGGCCCCGGCGAGGGGACCGGCGGCCGGCTAGGGCACCGGCGCCGGTGCCGGCGCTTCGGGGGCGGGTGCCGGTGCCGGGGCCTCGGGGGCGGGGGCCGGCGCGCCGGCGGGCTGCGGCGCCGCCTGTTCGTACGCGTCGTTGTAGGCGCGCAGCACCTTCGTCACCGCACCGGTGAGTTCGTTGAAGATCAGCGAGCCGAACTCGAAGTCCGAACGCCAGCCGTCCGGCACGCGGTACTCGTCGCTGGTCGGCAGGCCGAGCTCGCCCGCGTCGAGGCCGCTGCGCTGCCACGTCTTGTAGATCTCGCCGAGCACCGTCCACACGCCGCCGTTCGGCGAGGTGTAGATGGCGCCGTTGACGAACTCGGCGCGCTCGTAGCCCGCCTTGGCGGGCAGGATCCCGGACACGGCGGTCCCCAGGCGGCCGGTCTCGCCGCCCTCGGCGATCCACTTCTGCGCCAGCGGCGAGTTGTCGGTGAGCCGGATCAGCTCTCCGACCAGGTCCGCGACCTTCTCGGCCGAGCCGGTGTCGGGCAGGCGGTCCGCCGATCCGGTGGCCGGGGCCCCCGCGTCGACGTCGGGCAGCTGCGCGCGCGGACTGTCGGTGACGAGGTCGGACGAGTCGTCGCTCGGGGTGCTGGGCGTGGTGCTCTGTCCGGCCGCGGTGGCCGCCGCGATGTCACGGATCTCGTCCATCTTCGCGTAACCGGAGTCGCCGGGGCAGCTGGTGTTGCCGACGTCGCGGTGCGCGAAGATGATCGGCAGGTCCACGGCCGCGCCCTGCGGGTACGGGGTGAACGACGTGCCCTCCGAGTACATGGTGGTCTCGCCCTTGGGGTCGAGACCGGCCTTGGCGAGCCGCCAGCCGAGGAAGCGGCCCACCGCGTCGACCGTGGCCTTCGGCGGTTCGACGTTGGAGAAGTCGCCCATCATCGCGATGCCGACGGTGTTCTCGTTGAAGCCGCCGGCGTGCGCGCCCTGCACGGGCTTGTCCAGGCCGCCGGCGCGGCCCTCGAAGATCTGGCCGTAGCGGTCGACGAGCACGTTGTAGCCGACGTCGCACCAGCCCAGGGTCTGGGCGTGGTAGGCGTAGATGGCCCGCACGATCTCCGCCGATTCGGCCTTGGAGTAGTCGTTGCTGCCGGCGGTGTGGTGCACGGTGGCACCGCCGAGCTCGTCGTCGTAGGTGGCGTCCTGGCAGCGGATGGACTCGTCGGCGCCCCACTGCGCTCGGGTGATCACCTTCGGTCCGGACCCTCCGACCGGACCGGCGATGTCCTCGAGCGCGGCGTCGGCGCTGCTCGATCCCGGGTTGATGAGCACGGCGCTGACGTCGTCGGCGGCGGCCCGCGCGGGTTCCTGGGCGTGCAACGGCCGTGACGACGACGCCGGCGCATAGCCCAGCTCCGGCTGGGCCGGAGCGGGCGCCGGTGCAGGGGCGGGTGCGGTCGGCGGCGCGGCCGGGGCGGGAATCTCGGCGCCGGCGAGCGTCGGTTCGGGCGCCGGGCGCGGAGTGAGCAGCACCTGCACGGCCTTGGTGGCACCGACGTAGATCGGTTCGGTGCCGGCCCGCTCGTCGGGGGTCCGGTCGGAGCGGCTCGTGTCGATCGGTTCGGTGGCCGTCCACGGTCCCCAGCTGCCGTCGTCGCGCTGGGCCCGGATGCGTGCGTCGGTGTCGGCGACGTCCTTCGCGGCCAGCGCGATCATGCTGAACGGGGCGTCGCGGGTGAGCTGCTTGACGGTGGCGCCGATGCGATCGACGACGTCGGCGGCTGCGGGTGCGGGCGCCGGGATGGTCGACGGGGCGGGCGCGGTGATCTCCGGCAGGCCCGCGGCGAGTTCCTTCAGGCTCAGGTCCGGCAGGTTCAGGCCGGTGAGTTCGTGGATCGGGATCACGATGTCGGGCACCGAGGCGAGGACGACCTCGGCGATCTCGGGCGGTACGACGATGGGGACGGACTCGTTGGTGGAGCGGACGTCCGATGTGGTGCTCGTGACGCCGTAGACGGCGAATGGGCTGGCGACGGCCAGGGCGGCGACGGCACCCAGGACGATCGACGGCTTCGGTCGGCGATGCGGCACGGTGCTTCTCCCTGTCGGTGTTCGCGGCGGTCCTCGGCGGCCGGGCGGCGCTCGGCCGAGGCCGAGGAGCCGGCTCGAATCGAACCGAATCCTCCGTCATCCGGACGACCCGAAGTGCGGAACGGCCGAGAATCGTGTGCAACTTGTGATTCTGGTGTTACTGGTGTGGCTGTTGTTGCTTCATTCAGTCACTCTTGCCACACTAGTCGCAGACAACCTTAAGCCTCAACCTGAGCTTGAGGATCCGTCTCGAATGTCCGATACGCGCGGACCTGCGTCCGGGCGGCACACGGTGCGAGAACGAGGGAGTGCAGCGCATGCCACGAAAGTCCATCCGCCGGACCCATCGCCGGCGGCGTCTCGTCGTCGGACACCCCCTCCGCAACGGCTGGCGGCCCGCCACGGCCCGCGCCGCGGCGATCGGCCTCGCCCCCGCGCTGCTGGTCGGCGCCGCAATCGGCGGGGTGCTGCACGTGCACGCCGAACCCGACGTCGCCCAGGCCGTGGCCGCCGACACCCCCTTCACCTTCGTGGGCTTCGGTCACGGCCACGGTCGCGGCATGGGCCAGTGGGGCGCCTACGGCTACGCCACCGAGCACGGCTGGTCCGCCGACCGGATCCTCGGTCACTACTACGGCGGCACCACCCTCGGCGCCCTTCCCGAGAACATGATGATCGCGGTCCGGCTCGTCGGGCAGGACGACGCGCCCCTCGACGTGTACTCCGACACCGGGATGACCGTCGCCGGCCGGCAGACCGGGCCGGGCGAGGCCGCCCACCTGACGCCCACCGCGGACGGGGGAGCGGACGTCGTCGTCACCGCCGGTTGTTCCGGCGAGGTGCTATGGCAGGGCCGCGCCGACCTGCCGTGGGTGGACCCCGTCGACATGGGCGAGGCCCGGCCCGTCGCCGAACACCTCAAGCTCTGCGGCAACAGCGCGCCCTACCGCGGCTCCCTCGGTGTCGTCCTCGACGGCTCCGCGCCGCGCACCGTCAACCGGCTGTCGATGGAGGACTACCTGCTCAGTGTCGTCCCGGCCGAGTCGCTGCCCAGCTGGGCCGACACCGGCGGCGCCGAGGCGCTGCGCGCGCAGGCCATCGCCGCCCGCTCCTACGCCGCGGCGGAGAACCGCTCGCCGCTGTGGCAGACGTGCGACAGCCAGAACTGCCAGGTGTACGCAGGGTCCGCCAAGGAGGACCCGCGCACGAACGAGGCGGTGAACTCGACCCGCGGCACCGTCCTCATGAAGGACGGCAAGGTCGTCGCCAGCGAGTTCTCCGCTTCGACCGGCGGTTACTCCGCCGGCGGCGCCTTCCCGTCCGTCGAGGACCTCGGCGACGCCGTCGCCCCCAACCGGCAGTGGGCCCAGACGATGACCGCCGGCGAGATCGGCACGGCCTTCGGCGTCGGCGAACTGCAGGCCTTCGAGATCGTCGGCCGCAACAACCTCGGCGCCGACGGCGGCCGCGTCACCCACGTGCGCATCGTCGGTGCCGACCGCACGGTCGAGACCACCGGTGCCGAGGCGCGCGCCAAACTGGGCCTGCGCTCCGACTGGTTCACCGTCCAGGAGGGTGCCGACGCCACGGTTCCGCCGTCCACCCCCGCGCCCGAACCCGGCCCCGAGGTCGGCGACGAACCCTTCGAGACCGGGCAGGGCTCACCCATCGAGGAGAAGTACCTCGAGCTCGGCGGGCACGACGGCACCCTGGGCACCCCGGTCGGGCCGGAGCTCATGCTGCCCGACGAACGCGGCAAGTTCCGCGTCTTCACCGGCGGCATCATCGTCTGGACCCCCGACCTCGGCGCCCAGGTGATCGACGCGAGCATCATGCGCGAGTGGCTGCCGGGCACCGGCAGCGCCGAGTAGCGTCTCTTCCCCGGCTCACCGGCCGGCCAGCAGATCTGTGAGGGTGCGGCCGGTGAGTTCGACGATCCCCTCCTCGTGGCCGTTCGTCACGAGATTGACGATCAGTCGGTCGATGCCGTGCCGGAGCACCCGGTGATCGAACTCCTCGGCCACCTCCGCCGGTGTGCCCACGAAGTGCCGATCGGTGGCGGCCGCCGATTCGCGCTCCGTGAGCCGGCGGAGGTCGATTCCCCGGGCGAGCAGGAACTGCCGGTGCAGATCGCGGGCGCGATCGCCGTTCTCGTCGATCATCACGTAGCCGAGGTAACTGACGTCCAGGGACGCCGGGTCGCGGCCGAGCTCCGCGCATCGCGCCCGGACGGCCGCCAGCTTGCGCGGTATTTCGCGTGCGGCGCACAGGATATTGAGATGGTCGGCCCAACGAGCCGCGAAGGCGAACGTCCGTCGTTCGCCCCCGCCGCCGATCAGCACCGGCAGGTCGTTGCGCAGGCGGGGTTCGTTCCGGGCGTCCTCGGTGTGGTACCACCTGCCGTCCACCGAGGGGCGTTCGCCCCGCAGCATGGGCACGACGATCTCGAGCGATTCCCCCAGGCGTTCGAACCGCTCACGGAGCGAACCGAACTCGAAACCGTAGGCCCGGTGTTCGAACTCGTACCAGCCCGCCCCCAGCCCCAGCACGGCGCGGCCACCGCTGATCACATCGACCGTGGTGACCGTCTTGGCCAGCAGGGCCGGGTTGCGATACGTGTTGCCGGTGACCAACGCCGACAACCGGATCGACGTCGTCACCGCCGCGAGCGCCGCGAGCGTCGAGTACGCCTCGAGCATCGGTTCGTCGGGCGAACCGATCAGGGGCAGTGGATAGAAGTGGTCCATCACGAACACCGTGTCGAACCCGGATCTCTCGGCCGCGCGGGCCTGGGCGGCGACGGTGGGGAAGATGCCGGTGGCCGGTCCGGGATAGGTGAAGTTCGGGATCTGGTAACCGAGTCGGATGCTCACGGACCGCAACCGTAGCGCCTCCGAAGTGCCTGTGCGCCAACGAAAGGTGACGCGGATGCCGGCCGAACCGCGTCGGGGCCGGTCGCAGCGTGGTGGTGCCGACACCAGGATCGGCACACCCTGGCTGGGGCGGCGACGCCGGTTCACGATGGTGCCGGACACCGTGTTCGGACACCGATGTGATCTGGGGGTAGACACATGGCAGCGGCCGTGGCACAGGGCAGTTTCACGCTGGACTCACCGAGCCGATACCTCGGTCCGGCCGAGGACAGGTTCTTCGGGGCCGGCTATCGCCGAGTCCGGCAGAACCTCCGCTTCGCCGGTCTCCTCGACCATCCGGCGACCGGGATCAGGGCGAATGCCGGCGTGGAATGCCCGTCGGACTGGTCGACGAAGGGTACGACGGCGCAGCGCCCGCACCTGAGCACGATCGACGTTCTGCTCGTCGCCACGCGGGCGGCCGGCGCGGTGATCGGGGCCGCGTACGGTCTCGACGAGGCCGATCTGGCGGCGGCGTGGGTGCGGTCGGTGGTGATCCGCGCGGCCGCCGCGCCCGTCGAGCACGACCTCGGAAACCTGGACGTGACAGCCGAACACGTCCGATCCGAGGTGGAGCCCGGTCGTGCCGAGCACGCCGGACGGAGTGCGTGCGTGGACGCGGTGCGGGTGCGGGTCGCCGGCTTCGCGGTCGAGCTGGAGGTCGTCCACCCCGGAGTGGGGACGCCCGCGTCGCGACTCGACCCGGCCGTGGCCGACCGTCTGCTCGCCCACGCGGCCGGACCCTACGCCGACGGGTACCGCACCCACGAGATGCGCACGCAGGACATCCGCGTGGACGGTACCGTCGCGCACGCCCGGTCGAGGCTCGTCGCCGGCCCCGGCGACGGCATACCCGGCGCCGGACTGGCCGCGCGGTACGAGCCGCACGTGACGCTCGTCGACGCATTCGTGGAGACCCTGCAGCTCGGCCAGATCCTGATGTACGAACTCGACGGGATCGACCGCGCCACGAGCAACACGCTGTGGATGCGCCGCACGGTTCTGCACACCGCCGATCCGGCCGTGCAGACCGAGGCCGAGGTGCCCGTCACCGTGACGTTGGAGGCGCTCCGCTCCCTCGCCCGGGGCGGCGCGCTGTGGCGCGCGTGCGACATCGTCTCCGAGCGGAACGGCACCGCCGTGCGCTGCTCGGTCGCGCACGAACTGCCGGCGCCCGCCGCCGGATCGGACCTGCGGTGACCACCGCAGCGGGCGCCCGCGACCGGGGAACGCGCGCCGCCGTGATCGCGGGAATCGGCGGATACGTTCCCGGGGAGGCGATCCCCAATACGGCGTTCGAGCACCGCCTCGACACGAGCGACGAGTGGATCCGCCAGCGGACCGGAATCGGATTCCGGCACTTCGTGTCCGCCGGCACCGCCACGAGCGACCTCGCGGTGGCCGCGAGCCGGCGAGCCCTGGCGTCCGCGGGAGAACACGCGGTCGACATGGTGATCCTGGCGACGACCACCCCCGACCATCCCTGTCCCGCAACCGCACCCAGCGTCGCCAGCCGGCTGGGCCTCGGGCCGGTCCCGGCATTCGACGTCGCGGCCGTGTGCAGCGGCTTCCTCTACGCCCTGATGCTGGCGGAATCGACGATCCGCTCGGGCGGTGCCGAGCGGGTGCTCGTCGTCGGAGCCGACTCCTTCAGCACGATTCTCGATCCCGGGGACCGGAACACGGCGGTGATCTTCGGCGACGGAGCCGGCGCCATGGTGCTGCGGTCCGGACACCGCGACGAGGACGGTGCCGTACTCGCGACCCACCTGGGTTCCGACGGGGGACAGGCGGACTTGATCATGGTGCCCGGGGGCGGCTCCCGGGAACGAACCAGCGAATCCGCCTCGACCGGATGGAACCGCTACTTCACGATGCAGGGCAAGCGGGTGTTCGAGGCGGCCGTGGCGGCGATGTCGGAGTCCGCGGCCTCCGTCATGGGCCGGGTCGGCTGGACACCGGCGACGGTGGATCGCCTCGTGGCGCATCAGGCCAACCTCCGGATCCTCCGATCGGTGTCCTACCGGCTCGGGCTGCCCGCGGAACGCGCCCTCGTGCACCTGGACCGGGTCGGCAACACGAGCGCGGCGTCGATTCCCCTCGCCCTCGCCGACGCCGCCCAGCGGATCGGGGCGGGAGAACGCATGATCCTCACCGCATTCGGCGGTGGAACCACCTGGGGTGCGGCCGCGGTGACGTGGCCGCACCTCGTCTCTTCCCACTCTCACACAGGAGCGCAGGATGACTCTCTCGTATCGTGACATCGCGGCCGTCGTCGACGAGCACTTTCCCGAATTCTCCGGCCCCATCGACGAACACACCACCTTCGACGACCTCAGCTGCGACTCCCTGGTGCTCGTCGAGCTCGGGTCGATCCTGTCCGCCCGGTACGCGATCGACGTCGCGGAGGAGGACATGGTGGCGGCGCACACGTTCCAGGGCGTGGCGGACCTGGTCAACCGCCTGCGGGTGGACGACGTCGCGACGGCGTGACCGCACGGTGCGCGTTCGTCGACGTGGACGAGACGCTCGTCGCGCAGGTGACGCTGTTCTCGCTGCTGCTGTTCGACGGCGCCGAGCGTGGCGCCGGCGGGCAGGCGCGGGCGCACCTCGCCGGACTGCGGTCGCTGAGGGTGCGCGGGGTGCCGCGAGCGGTGACCAACCGGGCGTACTACACGTGGTGGCAGGGTCGTTCGCTCGCCGAGGTCGCGGCCGCGGGCCGACGGTGGTTCGCGCGACAACTGTCCTTGGGCGGGTTCTTCCACGAAGCTGTGCTCGCGGACCTCGCCGCGCGGACCTCGGACGGTTTCGCGATCGTTCTCGTCTCCGGGTCCTTCGCGCCGGCCCTGGATCCCATCGCCGAACACATCGGTGCGGCGGCCGTGCTGTGCACCGACCTGGAGTCGTCCGCGGGGCGATACACCGGCGTCGTGCGCGCCACGATGCTGGGCCCGGACAAGGCGCGCGCCGTGGCGGCGTATGCCCGTGCCCACGGAACGGATCTCGGCCGCTCGATCGCGTACGGGGACCACGTCTCGGATGCGCCGATGCTCGATCTGGCGGGGGAACGCGTCGTGGTGGGGGAGGGGATGCCCGGTTATCCCGCGACGCGTTCGATCCGCACCGGCGTGTCCGAACCGGTGGACCGATAGCCGGATTCGGGAATCTGTAGAACGAGGGCCCGGCTCGGATCGGACCCGAGTGGGAACGAGACGGTGCGGAAGTCGATGCGTCCGAACTCCTCGTGGCGGAAGGCGAGGAGTTCGGGCGGTTCCGCGCACACGGAGCGTTCGTCCCACAGCGCGGCGAACACCTCGCTCTCCCGGCAGAGCCGGCGCGCGGTCTCGGCGAACACGGGATCGTCGACGTAGCGCGCCACCTGGAGACGGTACCGGCCGACGAGACTGCGCGCCGTGGCCTCCGGATCACAGTACCGCTGTGCGCGACCGTCTTCCGTGAAGAACCGGACCAGGCAATTGGTGCCCGCCCGGACGTCGAGCAGGTCCCGGGCCGGGATGTTGGCCACGTCCACGCACCAGTGCCGGTTGACGATGTAGGCCGGCTCGCGGAAACCGTCGACGATGTACTGGAGCAGATCGTCGCGAACTGTGCTGCGCTGCTGCGTGTTCGGAGACCGGTCGGGCACACCCGCGAGCAGCCGCAGGTGGATCCGCTCCGCGTCGTCGAGGCGCAATGCGCGCGAGATCGCGTCGAGCACCTGGGATGAGACGTTGATGGGCCGGCCCTGCTCGAGCCAGGTGTACCAGGAGAGCCCGACGTTCGCCAGCGCCGCGACCTCCTCACGGCGAAGACCGGGCGTGCGCCGCCGGCCCGAGGCGACGAGGCCCACATCCGAGGGCGACAGCCGGGCCCGGTGTCGACGGAGGAAGATGCTCAGCTCGGTTCTGCGATTTTCCTTCGACGTCGCGTTCACAGGCGTGAATCCAATCGACGACGGTGCGGCAGGTCAATGCCGCCCGCCGTCGCGGGCGTCGACTGCGTTCGAAATCACAGGGAGTCGGTGCGGCGGACCACGTCACCCGGTGTTGCGGGTCGCGCGGTCGTACTCCTCGCGATGCACCAGGATGTCGGCGATGTTCGACTCCGCCCAGTCCTTGATCTCGGCGACGATCGGGACCAGGGACTCGCCGAGGGGCGTGAGGCGGTAGTCCACCCGCGGCGGGACCGACGGCGTCACCGTCCGCTCCACGACACCGTCACGCTCGAGGGTCCGCAGCGTGGTGGTGAGCATCTTCTGGCTCACGCCGGCGATCGTGCGGCGCAGTTCGCTGTGTCGCCGCGGGCCGTCCGTCAGGGCCGACAGGATCAGCGTCGCCCATTTGTTGCTCAAGGTCTCCAGCACCTGACGTGCCGGGCATCCGGCCAGGTAGATGCTGTACCGGGCCTTCTCCCGCTCGCGTCGTTCACCGGCGGTCGTCGTCATCGAATTCCCCCGCAACCGTTCCCCGCACCCGCGCCCCGCCGCAGCCCGGGAACCTCGAGGTGCCCGAGGCACTCGAAAGTGCCGTCTTGAGCTGCCGCGGCACGCGGATGATGCTGTCCCCTGCAGCCTAGCTGCGTGTGCGGGTGGCGGCCTGCTCGTCGGCACCCGCGGCCTGCGACGACATCTTCCGAGAGGATCCCGATGACCAAGCTCCTGCATGTGAACGCCTCTGCCCGTGGCGAACACAGCCAGTCCCTCGCCATCGCACGGGCCTTCGTCGAGGCGCTGGCGGATCGCCGGCCCGACCTCGAGGTCGACACCCTCGACCTGTTCTCCGCGGACCTGCCGGAGTTCGGCACGGTCGCCGCCGACGCCAAGATGGCCGTCTTCGGCGGTCAGGAACAGACCGCCGAGCAGAAGGCGGCGTGGGACGCGGCCCGGGCCGTGTTCGACCGGTTCGCGGCGGCCGACGTGTACGTGTTCAACGTGCCGATGTGGAACGCGGGTGTGCCGTACGTCCTCAAGCAGTGGATCGACATCGTCACGCAGCCCGGCTGGGCGTTCGGCTTCGACCCCGCCACCGGATACGAAGGGCTGCTGACCGGCAAGCGGGCTCTCGCCGTCTACACCAGCGGGGTCTACGCGCCGGGCGTGCCGCTCGAGTTCGGCGCGGACTTCGCCACCACCTTCTTCGACGACTGGCTGCGCTTCGTCGGCATCACCGACACCGAGGTCGTCCGGTTCGCCCCGACCGTTCTGACCGGCGCCCCCGACGAGGACCTGGCCGGCCACGTGGCGCACGCGCAGAAGCTCGCGGCCAACTTCTGACCACCGCGAACACCGCCACGGAAAGGCACGCGCAATGCGCTTGGGAATCTCGGGAACCTATTCCTCCGGAAAGACACTGACCTCCATCGCGTTGTCCGAGTACACGGGCATCCCCCGTACCCGGGCGAAGACGATGCGGGAGATCCTCCCCGAGGCCGCCCCCGGCAAGACGCTCGAGGAATGCACGTCCGCGGAGCTGCTGCAGATGATCGTCGTCCGGCACGTCGATCGGGCGATCCACGAACGGAACCTGTGGGACGGGTTCATCTCCGACGGTTCGTCGCTGCAGGAGTGGATCTACGGCTCCGTTCGGGTCACCTACGGCATCAATCCGAACGAGTCGGTGGGCCTGGGCGAAGGGGTACCCGTGCCGCGCACGCCCGAACTGGCCTACTTCGAGGACGTCGTCGCCGAACTGGGCAAGGCGTTCAAGCGGCACGTGAAGGCGACGTTCGACGCCTTCGTGCACCTGCCCAACGAGCTGCCGCTCAGCGCGGACGGGCATCGTCCGGTCAACGAGCACTTCCGTGCCCGGGCCGACCGCATGCTCGAGGAGATCATGGCGGAACTGGCGATTCCGTTCCACGTGGTGGGCGGCGACCTGCCGGCCCGGTTGGAGCGGATCACCGAGCTCTTCGGCTTCACCCCGGTGCTGCCGGTCGACGTCGCCGTTGCCCGGGCGCTCGACGAGTACGCCGCCCTCGACACCCGGAGCGAGACCGCACGGGCGGGAGTCTGACGGTGCCGGACATGCTCGCGGCGGTGTACGAGCGCCTCGGCGCGGCCCGGGACGTGCTCGACGTTCGCCGGATGCCGCGGCCGGAGCCCGGGCCGGGGGAGGTGCGGGTCCGCCTCCGGCTGTCCGGGGTCAACCCGTCCGATTGGCGGGCCCGGCTGCACGGCCGGGGGACGCCGCTGCAGTGGCAGATCCCGCACTCGGACGGCGTCGGAGTGGTCGACGCAGTGGGGCCGGGTGCCGATCCCGGCCGCATCGGTTCCCGGGTGTGGGTGTGGAACGCCGCGTGGCGGCGCCGGCACGGCACCGCAGCCCAGTGGACGTGTGTCCCCGATCGGCAGGCGGTGAACCTGCCCGAGCACGTCGGGGACGAGCTCGCCGCCGGGCTCGGCATCCCGTTCATAACCGCATGGCACGCCCTGTTCGCGGACGGTCCGCTCGACGGTGCGACCGTGCTGGTGGCGGGCGGGGCCGGCGCGGTGGGGAACGCGGCCGTGCAGCTGGCGAGCCGGGCCGGTGCCACGGTGCTGGCCACGGCGAGCACGGACGAGAAGGCGCGGCTCGCGCGCGCGGCGGGGGCGTCCGTGGTGGTCGACTACCGCAGCTCCGAGGCCGCCGCGGCGCTGCGGGCCGCCGCGCCGGACGGCGTCGGGCGCATTCTGGAACTCGCCCTGGGACGCAACCTCGACCTCGACCTCGAGGTGCTCGCCGACCACGGCACCGTCGTCGTGTACGCCCCCGAACCCGAACCGCCGCCGATTCCCGTGCAGCGGTTGATGGCCCGGAACCTCCGAACCCATTTCCTGCTCGTCTACACCATCGGTCCGCGAGCCCAGGAGGACGCGGTGCGCGGCATCACGGCGGCACTCGAGGACGGCGCGCTCACCCCGTTGCCGACGGTGTGGTTCCCCCTGCACGAGGTGGCGGCGGCGCACGAGGCGGTCGAGGGTGGGGTGCTCGGGAAGGTCGTGCTGGGGCTGCCCGAATGACGGAGCCGGATCTCGCCTCGCCCCGGGACCGGTCGTCCGGCGAGGGGGATGCCGTGGCGGCGTTCCTCCCGGTCGTCGTACTGCTCGGACTCCTCGCGGTGCTCGTGCTGTCCCAGCTCTACGCCGTGATCCCCGTGTTCGGTGTCCTCGCCGACGACCTGGGCCTCGACGCGCAGCGGGTCACCGTGACCCACACCGCGTTCGGCATCGCCTATGCGGTGGGGTTCCTCGCCTGGGGCGCCGTCGTCGACCGCATCGGACCGCGGCGGACCCTGCTGACGGGTCTGGGTGCGCTCGTCCCGGCCACCGTGCTGGTCGCCACCGCCCGGGACGCGACGTGGATGATCGCCGCGCGGGTGCTGCAGGGCGCGGTGGCCGCGGCGTTCGCGCCTGCCGCCTTCGCGTACGTCGGCACCCGGATCGCGATGGCTCGCCGGGCGACGGCACTGTCGGTGCTCACCGGGTCCTTCCTCGCGTCCGTCGTCCTCGGGCAGATCGCCGCGCAGGCCGTGTCCGCGCTCGCCGGATGGCGGTGGTTCTTCGGGATCGGTGCTGTCCTGTTCGCCGTGGCGACGGTGGCGGTGCTCGCCGCGGTCGACGACGAACCACCGCCGCGACCCGGCCCGCGGCCGGTGACGGCGGCCGTCGCGCTGCTCGGATCGGCACGCACCGTCGCCGTGCTGGCGGTCACCGCCACGGTGCTGGCCGGTTTCGTGGCGCTCCACACCGGCGTCCAACGCTTCGCCGTGGTGGCGGATCCCGACGATCTGCTGGTCTTCCGGGCGTCGGCGCTGCCGGCGATCGTCGCGGCACCGCTGCTGTCGGGTCTGCTCGGCCGGATCCGGACCGGGCACCGCATCGTCGTCTTCCTCCTCGTGGCGGCGGCCTGCGCGACGGTGGCGCAGGACGCGCCGGTGGCCGCCTTCGCCGCGATCACGTTCTGCGTGGCGGTGATCGCCCCCGCTCTGATCGCCCTCGTGCTCGACCGTTCGGGCCCGCACCGTGGTGCCGGGACGGCGCTCTACACCTGCGCGCTGTTCGCCGGCGCGGGGCTGGGGCCGCAGATCGCCGCGACGGCCTCGTCGTTCTCCGCGACCGCCCTCGCCGCCGCCGGCGTGTGGACGGGTGGGGCTGCGCTGGCGGCGATCTCGTCCGGCCGGCCTACCGCAGGGTTCCGGCCGGGTGCCCGGGGTCGCCGAGGACCGCGAGCATCCTGTCCACCGACGTCGCCCACCCGAACTGCTCGGCACGACGTCGCGCCGAGCGGCGCAGGAAAAGGTCGGGGGCGCCCAGCAATTCGTCGATCGCGTCGGCGAAGGCCGCGTCGCGGTCGGCGGACAGTACCCCGCACTGGGGGGTGAGGATCTCGGTGAGCGCCGACGACCGCGACGCCACCACCGGGGTGCCGGCGGCCAGCGATTCGAGCGCCGACAGGCAGAACGTCTCGTGCGGTCCCGGGGCCAGCGAGACGTCGGCGGTGGCGAACAGCGCGGCCAGCCGATCGGGGTCGCCGATGAATCCGGTGAACGTCACCGGGAGCCCTTTCGCCTTGTGCTCCAGGGCGTGACGTCGCGGCCCGTCGCCGGCGACGACCAGGTGGACGTCGTGCCCGCGCCGGTGCAGCAGGCGCGCCGCGTCGATGCTGCGCTCCGCCTTCTTCTCGACGGACAGCCGGCCGCAGTGCAGCAGCAGCCGGGACGAGTCCGGTAGGAGCCGCTCGCGCAGGCGGCGGTCGTGGCGGGCGGGGTGGAAGCGGTCCAGGTCCACGCCGAGCGGCACCCGCACCAGATTCGGCGTGCCGATGCGGGTGAACTCCGTGCTCGCGAATTCCGTCGTGCACACCACCGTGTCGTAGTCGGTGGCCATCCGCCGGTTGGCCAGGTCGGCGGCCCGCCGGGCGACCGGCGCCGGCAGCACCTGGCCGAGGAGGCGGTCGAGCCGCTCGTGGGAGACGACGACGCTGCGCACGTCGCGCCGGCGCGCCCACCGGCCGAATCCGCGCAGCGTCAGCCGGTCCGACACCTCCACCGCGTCGGGCCGCAGGCCGCGCAGCACGTCCGCGACGCGCCGCGGGTCGGCCACCCGGTACCCGCCGGTCCACGGGACGACCGGTGCCGGCACGGTGATCCGCAGGACCCCGTTGCCGAGCAGTTCCTCGCCGCGACGGGGTCCGGGCACGATCAGCGCGACGTCGTGCCCCCGAGCGGTGTACCCGCCGCCCCACTGGTGCAGCGCGGTGCGCAGGCCGCCCGACCGGGGGCCGTAGAAGTTGGCGAGCTGAACGATGCGCACCGTTCTCATTGAGCCGGGACGCGGCGACGGGTGCGGCAACGACGCCGGGCGCCGCGGTGAACGCGCGTCGAATCTCTCCGTCAGTCGGCCGTCGCGGGGGGCACGCGGCCGGTCCACACGGCCTCGGCGCCGGACTCGCCGACCCGGACGGTCTGCACCGTCGCGCCCACCGCGGCGACGACGGCCAGCACCGCCGCGACGACCGTCAGGGCTCGTCGCCCGCCGCCGTCGCCGCGGCCGCGCAGCATGTGCGCCCCCGCGAGCAGCGCCGTCGCGGCGAACAACAGCGCGACGACGAGGGTCATGGTCTCGCCGAGTTCCTCATGGGCCTCGATCAGCGGGGTGTCGCCCAGGGCGCCGGCGAGCTGCTCGCCGGTCTCGGCGGTGAGCGGCGTCAGCACCAGCGCCGCGGCCGCCAGCACCACGACCGGCCACAGGAGGTGCCGGCGCGCGGCCGGCCACAGCGCGCACAGGATCAGCCCCGTCGACACCAGAGGCACCAGCACGACGACCGCGTGCACGAGCAGCGGGTGAGCGGGCAGTCCGCCGATCAGCGTCATACCGTTTCTCCTTCCGGCCGGAGCGTCCAGGGAAACCGTAGGCGCCGATCCGGACGAACGGGATCCGAACGGGCTTGACGTTGACGCGACGTCAAGACGCATCCTGGGCGTACCCGACGAGAGAGGCCCGCGATGAAAGGCGAATGGTCCATCCAGGAACTGGCCCGCGCGGCCGGCGTCACCAGCCGCACCCTGCGGCACTACGGCGACGTGGGCGTGCTCGAGCCCAGCCGCACCGGCCCGGGCGGCATGCGGTTCTACGACGCCGACGCCCTGGTCCGGCTGCAGCGCATCCTGCTGCTGCGCGACCTCGGCCTGGGACTGCCGGCCGTCGCCGAGGTGCTCGACGGCCATCGCGACGCCACCGCGGCGCTGCGCGTGCATCTGGAACTGCTCGAGCACGAGCAGCGGCGGCTGGCCCGGCAGATCGAGTCGGTGCGCACCACCATCCGCAGAACCGAGAGAGGAGAGGAACTGATGGCGAACGAAGTGTTCGACGGATTCGACCACACGCAGTACCGCGACGAGGTGATCGAACGCTGGGGCCAGGACGCCTACGACAGCAGTGACCGCTGGTGGCGTGGCATGAGCGAGGCCGAGCGCGACGACTGGAAGTCCGTCGCGGCCCGCCTGGGCGCGGACTGGACGGCCGCCGCGGCCGCCGGTCTCGATCCGGCCGGCCCGGAGGGGCAGGACCTGGCCCGTCGCCACGTCGCGTGGCTCGGCAGCATCCCCGGTACCCCGGGCCACGGGGAGGAGCCGAACCGGGAGTACGTCCTGGGGCTGGCAGAGATGTACGTCGCGGACGAGCGCTTCGCCGCGAACTACGGCGGCCCGGCGGGTGCGGAATTCGTCCGGTCCGCCCTGCGGGCCCACCTGGCCTGACCCGTGCGCGTTTCCGGTCGCTCCCGCTACCGGAAACGCGCACGGCCCCGCGGGTCGCCTACCCTGGTCTTCCGTGACTGCTGCACCCTCGCCCCAGCCTGCCACCCGTGAGTACGACCTGATCGTCGTCGGCTCCGGGTTCTTCGGACTGACGATCGCCGAGCGTGCCGCCACGCAACTCGGCAAACGCGTTCTCGTCGTCGAGCGCCGCCACCACCTCGGCGGCAACGCCTACTCGGAGCCCGAGCCCGAGACGGGCATCGAGATCCACAAGTACGGCGCCCACCTGTTCCACACCTCCAACAAGCGGGTGTGGGACTACGTGAACCAGTTCACCGACTTCACGAACTACCAGCACCGCGTGTTCGCGATGCACAAGGGCCAGGCCTACCAGTTCCCGATGGGTCTCGGGCTGGTGTCCCAGTTCTTCGGCCGGTACTTCAGCCCCGAGGAGGCGCGTGCCCTGATCAAGGAGCAGGCCGCCGAGATCGACACCGCGGAGGCGCAGAACCTCGAGGAGAAGGCCATCTCCCTGATCGGCCGGCCGCTCTACGAGGCGTTCGTGCGCGACTACACCGCCAAGCAGTGGCAGACCGACCCGAAGGAACTGCCCGCCGGCAACATCACCCGCCTGCCGGTCCGCTACACCTTCGACAACCGGTACTTCAACGACACCTACGAGGGCCTGCCCGTCGACGGCTACACCGCGTGGCTCGAGAACATGGCGAAGGACGAGAAGATCGAGGTGCGGCTCGACACCGACTGGTTCGAGGTGCGCGACGAGATCCGCGCCGCGAGCCCCGGCGCCCCCGTCGTCTACACCGGGCCGCTCGACCGCTACTTCGACTACGCCGAGGGCCGCCTCGGCTGGCGCACCCTCGACTTCGAGACCGAGGTGCTGCCCACCGGCGACTTCCAGGGAACCCCGGTGATGAACTACAACGACGCCGACGTGCCCTACACCCGCATCCACGAGTTCCGGCACTTCCACCCCGAGCGGGACGGCTACCCCACGGACAAGACGGTGATCATGCGCGAGTACTCGCGCTTCGCCGGCAACGACGACGAGCCGTACTACCCGATCAACACCCCGGAGGACCGGGCCACGCTCTCGGCCTACCGGGAGCGGGCCAAGCGGGAGGCCGCGGAGAACAAGGTGCTGTTCGGCGGCCGGCTCGGCACCTACCAGTACCTCGACATGCACATGGCCATCGCGAGCGCGCTGAGCATGTTCGACAACGCCCTCCTCCCGTACTTCGAGTCGGGCACGCCGCTGGCGGGGGACGCCTCGTGAGCGCCCGGCACCAGCTGGCCGAGCCCGTCGCGCCGGAATCCGAGCTGCTCGGCAGGGCACTGCTGCAGCGGGTGATCCTGCCGCGCCCGGGTGAACCGCTCGACGTGCGCACCCTCTACCTGGAGGAATCGCCGACCAACGCACGGCGCGCGCACGCCGTCGGCCGGACGTCGCTGAACATCGGCGCCGAGTCCGAAGTGTCGATGTGCACCTACTTCAACGCCTTCCCGGCGAGCTACTGGCGACGGTGGAGCACGCTCACCTCCGTGGTGCTGCGCCTCGAGCTCACCGGCCACGGCCGGGCCGACGTGTACCGCTCGAAGGCCGACGCGAGCCGCATCCACGTCGAGGGCCGCGAGTTCTCCGGCGGCGCCCCCGCCGGGGACGACGCCGCGACGGTCGAGTTCGAGATCGATCTCGGCCCGTTCGAGGACGGTGGCTGGATCTGGTTCGACATCACCACCGACTCGGACGTCACGCTGCGCTCGGCGGGCTGGTACGCGCCGGTCGAGGCACCCGGCGAGGCACCCGGCGAGGCGTCCGTCGCCGTGGGCATCCCCACCTTCAACCGCCCCACGGACTGCGTGAAGGCCCTCGTCGCCCTCGCCTCCGATCCGCTGGTCCTCGACGTCGTGGACGCCGTGATCATCCCGGACCAGGGCACCCGGAAGGTTCGCGACGAGCCCGGTTTCACCGCGGCGGCGGCCGCGCTCGGCGACCGGCTCGCCATCCACGACCAGGGCAACCTCGGCGGTTCGGGCGGCTACAGCCGCATCATGTACGAGGCGCTGAAGACCACCGACTGCCCGTACATCCTGTTCATGGACGACGACATCGAGCTGGAACCGGACTCGGTCCTGCGCGCGCTGGCGCTGTCCCGGTTCGCCAAGAGCCCGATGCTCGTCGGCGGCCAGATGCTCAACCTGCAGGAACGCAGCCACCTGCACACGATGGGCGAGGTGATCAACCGCGCCGACTTCATGTGGACGGCCGCGCCGAACGTCGAGTACGACCACGACTTCTCCACCAAGCCGCTGCGCGACCGCGAGCAGTCGCGGCTGCTGCACCGGCGCATCGACGTCGACTACAACGGCTGGTGGATGTGCATGATCCCGCGGCAGGTGGCCGAGGAGATCGGTCAGCCGCTGCCGCTGTTCATCAAGTGGGACGACGCCGAGTACGGGCTGCGGGCCCGCGCCGCCGGCTACCCGACCGTCACCATGCCGGGCGTCGCGATCTGGCACATGGCGTGGAGCGACAAGGACGACGCCATCGACTGGCAGGCGTACTTCCACCTGCGCAACCGCCTCGTCGTGGCGGCCCTGCACATGCCGGGCGACGGACGCGGCCTGGTGCTCGACACCGTCAAGGCCACGCTCAAGCACCTGCTGTGCCTCGAGTACTCGACGGTGGCGATCCAGAACAAGGCGATCGAGGACTTCCTCGCCGGCCCGGACCGCCTGTTCGAACTCCTGCCCACCGCTCTCGGGGAGGTGCACGCGCTGCGCAAGCGGTTCTCCGACGCCGTGGTGCTGCCGTCGTCGACCGAGCTGCCGTTGCCGTCCGGCGCCGAGGTCGGGGCGGTCGGCGAGCCGCGCGGGGCGGTGCGCAAGATGGTGCGGCTCGCCAAGGGCCTGGTGCACAACGTGCGGCCGGCGCATCCGGAACACCACGAGCGTCCGCAGCTGAACGTGCCGACCCTCGACGCCCGCTGGTTCCTGCTGTCGCAGGTGGACGGTGTGACGGTGACCACCGCGGACGGGCGCGGCGTCGTCTACCGTAAGCGCGACCCTCGGCAGGCACAGGCTCTGCTGTCCGAGGCCGTGCGGCTGCGCCGCGAGCTGGCACGCAGGTTCCCCGAGTTGAAGAACGAGTACCAGGCCGCGGTTCCCGCCCTGACGAGCAAGGAGGAGTGGGAGCGTGTCTTCGAGTCGTGAATGGCCGACCACCGAGGCGGAGATCCAGGTGCTGCAGGCCGTGCAGGCCACGGTCGGCTCCCGGCCGGGAGCGATCGCCGCGGCCCGTGGACTGTCGCACTTCGGTGAGCACGCCCTCGGCTGGGCGGTGATCGGCGGCGTCGGCGCACTGGTCGACCGCCCGCGCCGGCGCCGGCGGCGGTGGGCCGGGGTCGCGGTCGGCGCCGTGGGCGCCCACGCCGCGTCCATCGTGGTCAAGCGGGTCGTGCGGCGTCCCCGGCCCGTGGACCCGACCATCCGGGTCAACGTGTCGACCCCGAGCCGGCTCAGCTTCCCGTCCTCGCACGCCACCTCGACGACGGCCGCTGCCGTGCTGCTCGGTCGGCTGACCGGGCTACCCTTACCGGCGGTGTTGGTCCCGCCGATGTTGCTGTCCCGCCTCGTGCTCGGCGTCCACTATCCGACGGACGTGCTGGCGGGCGCCGCGCTCGGCGCCGCGTCCGCCGCGGCCGTCGTGCGGGCCGAGAAGAAGTTTGGAGAGAGATGAGCGAGGAACCGGTAGCCGTCGCGGCGCCTCCGAAGAATCTGGCCGAGGGCATCGTCAAGGCGGTTCGCCCCCGGCAGTGGGTGAAGAACGTGCTGGTGCTGGCCGCGCCCCTCGCGGCCGGCTCGGCGACCGAGCTGGACGTCCTGATCCCGGTCGCCCTGGCCTTCGTGGTGTTCTGCATGGCCGCGTCGGGCATCTACCTGGTCAACGACGCGATGGACGTCGAGGCCGACCGCGCCCATCCCACGAAGCGGTTCCGCCCGATCGCCGCCGGCGTGCTGCCGGTGAACCTGGCCTACGGCATGGCGGTGGTGCTGCTCGTCGGCTCGATCGGCCTGTCGTTCCTGGCGAACTGGCAGCTCGCGGTGGTGATGGCGGTGTACATCACCGTCCAGCTGGCCTACTGCTTCGGGCTCAAGCACCAGCCGGTGCTGGACATCGCCATCGTCTCCTCCGGGTTCCTCATCCGGGCGATCGCCGGTGGCGTGGCCGCGGAGATCCTGCTGTCGCAGTGGTTCCTGCTGATCATGGCCTTCGGCTCGCTGTTCATGGCGGCCGGCAAGCGGTACGCGGAGCTGCGGCTCGCGGAGCGGACCGGCGCGAAGATCCGCAAGTCGCTCGAGTACTACACGGGCACCTACCTGCGGTTCGTGTGGACGCTGTCGGCGACGGCGGTCGTCATCTGTTACGGCCTGTGGGCGTTCGAGCGCGACCAGGCCAACGACACCAACTGGTTCGCGATCTCGATGATTCCGTTCGTGATCGCGATCCTGCGGTACGCGGTCGACGTGGACGGCGGGGAGGCCGGCGAACCGGAGGAGATCGCCCTGAAGGACCGGGTGCTGCAACTCCTCGCGCTGGCCTGGATCGGGGCGGTCGGCGGTGCTGTCTACCTCTTCTGACCTCGACGAGGATCTCGGCGCCCCGGCCCGCCGGCCCCGGCCGGCGGGCCGGGGCGGCATGCGGCCGTGGGTGCCGACCGCGGTGTTCTCCGGCGGAGTCGCGCTGACGGCCCTGCTGATGTTCTGGGGCGCGTGGGAGCGTCGCTGGATCGCCGACGACGGCCTGATCGTGCTGCGCACCGTGCGCAACCTGCTGGCCGGGAACGGCCCGGTGTTCAACGCCGGCGACCGGGTCGAGGCGAACACGTCGACCCTGTGGACGTATCTCGTGTACGCGGCGGGCCGGCTCAGCGGGGTGCGGCTCGAGTACGTGGTGCTTGCCACGGCGCTCGTGCTGTCGACCGCGGCGGTGGTGCTGGCGATGCTCGGCACGGGCCGGCTGTACCGGGGTCGGCTGCGGGGCAGTGGTGCCACGTTCCTGCTGGTGCCCGCCGGCATGTTCGTCTACATCGCGGTGCCCCCGGCCCGGGACTTCGCCACCTCCGGCCTCGAGAGCGGGCTGGTGATCTGCTGGATCGCCCTGCTGTGGCTGCTGCTCGTGCGTTGGGCGACGGTGCCGGGGTTGCCGTCGACCCCGTCGGTGCTGGCGACGGCGTTCGTCGCCGGTCTCGGGCCGCTCGTGCGCCCCGAACTGGCGCTTCTCGCTCTTCCGGCCCTGCTCATGCTGTTCCTCGCGGCCGGACTCACGTGGCGGGTGCGGGTCGCCATGGTGGCGGTGGCCGGTGCCGTGCCGGTGGGCTATCAGATCTGGCGGATGGGCTACTACGGTCTGCCCTATCCGAACACTGCGGTGGCCAAGGACGCGGGCGGGGCGAAGTGGGCGCAGGGCTTCGAGTACCTCGGAAACCTGGTGAGCCCGTACCTGCTGTGGCTGCCGCTGCTGCTCCTGCTGCTCGGTGCCGCGCTCGCGTGGCGGTACCGGGGACCCCGCGAACAGGACGCGCCGAAACGTGAATTCCGTCACAGGGACGGGTCCTTTCCGGCGCGCGCACAGCGCGCGCTGCGCACCCCCGCGGCCGTGGTCGTCTTCATGCTCGGCGCCGCATTGTTGCTCACGCTGTACGCCCTTCGCGTCGGCGGCGATTTCATGCACGGCCGGGTGTTGCTGCCGCCGTTGTTCTGTCTGCTCATTCCCGTCGCCGTGATTCCGTTGCGGGTTCCGCAGCGGGCCGAGATCGGCCGCACTCGCGCGACGGCCGTCGCGGGGGCGGCGGGGGTGCTGTGGCTCGGTGTGGTGGTGTGGTCGGCGATCGCTGCGAACACCACCGGCATGCCCGAGGGTGCGGTGGTGGGCCGCTCCGGGATCGTCGACGAGCGGGCGTTCTACGCCCTCAACACGGGCCACCTGCATCCCGTCCGGGCCGAGGACTACCTCGACTACCCGCGCATGCGGGCGATGGTCGAGGCGATCTCCAACACCCCCGACGGCGGGCTGCTGCTGCCGACACCGTCGTTCGACGCATGGGACGTCGTGCCGCCGCCGGGGCCGGTGCCGCCGGGCGGAGCCGGCCACACGGTCTACTTCCTCAACCTCGGCATGACCAGCATGAACGTCGGGCTCGACGTGCAGGTGCTCGACCAGATGGGGCTGGCGTACCCGCTGGCGGCGCACACCGAGCGGCTCGAGGACGGGCGCATCGGGCACGACAAGCTGCTCTACCCCGACTGGGTCGTCGCCGACACGGGAATGGTGGACGTGCACCCGTGGCTGCCGGCCTATCTGGACGAGGACTGGGTGGCGCAGGCGCAGGTGGCGCTGACGTGCCCGCAGACGCAGGAACTGCTCGCGTCCTCCCGCGCGGAACTGACGTGGCCACTGTTCAAGCGGAATTTCCGCAACGCGTTCGACTATGCGGACTACCGCTTCGACCGGGTGCCGAAATACGAGATCCAGCGCTGCGGCCTCGCGCTTCCGCCCCCGCGCGACGGGGGCTGACGCGGTCGTCCGGCCCGCGAATTACATCGATGTCGTTTTCGCCCCGGTGGGCCCGTGCGGTCCGCCGGGCGTATCTCGGTATGATCACAGTCGATAACGGATGTGTAACGCATCGGGGGTGCAGGCCGATATCGAAGCCGACACACGGTTCGTTGACCTGGGTTACCGGGGGTTTGTCAGAGCTCACGGTGTCCTTTACAGTCTTGACCGCAGTGTGACTTGTGACGGCCCGCTCGGTCGTCGCCGCCGGTATCCGACGGGGGACGCGCACGCGGACGCCGCAGATCGAGAAAGAGAGCATTGTTCATGCGTTTTGTCCCGAGGTTGTCGCAGCGCCTCCGCAGGCGCGTGCTCGGCGTGGGTGCCGCAGCCCTCGTTCTGCCGGTTGCCGCCGGCGTCGCCGGAAGCACCGCCGCGCTCGCCGCTCCCGCAGCCGCCGCCCCGATCTCGCATCGGGCACCGGCCGGCGGTTTCGAGGAAGTCTTCGTCGACTCCGACATGGGCCCGATCAAGGTGCAGATCCAGTGGGCCGCCCGCGGCGGTGACGCGGCGCTGTACCTGCTCGACGGCCTGCGTGCCCGCGACGACGCGAACGCCTGGAGCTTCGAGACCAACGCCCGCGACCAGTTCGCCAACGACAACGTCACCCTGGTGATGCCGGTCGGCGGCCAGTCGAGCTTCTACACGGACTGGTACGCGCCCAGCAATCTCAACGGCCAGGACGTCACCTACAAGTGGGAGACGTTCCTGACGGAGAAGCTGCCGGACTACCTCGCCACCCGCGGCGTCTCGCGCAGCAACAACGGCATCCTCGGCCTCTCGATGGGCGGCAGCGCCGCGCTGACCCTGGCGGCCTACCACCGCGACCAGTTCAAGTTCGCCTCGTCGCTCTCCGGCTACCTGAACCTGTCGGCCCCGGGCATGCGTGAGGCCATCCGCGTCGCGATGCTCGACGCCGGCCGCTTCAACGTCGACTCGATGTGGGGCCCGCCGTGGAGCCCGGCGTGGCTGCGCAACGACCCGTTCGTGTTCGCGCCGAAGCTCGCCGGCCTGTCGATGTACATCTCGGCCGCCAGCGGCCTGCCCGGCCAGCACGACAACCCGCAGGGCCTGGTCGGTGTCTACAACACGGCCAACGCCATGGGCCTCGAGGCGCTCGCGCTCGCCCAGACCCGCGCCTTCCAGATCAAGCTGGCCACCCTCGGCATCCAGGCCCGCTTCGACTTCCCGGCGCGCGGCACGCACTCCTGGAAGTACTGGGAAGAGGAGCTGTGGAAGGCTCGCCCCCAGATCCTCGAGGCACTGAACGCCTACTGATCGCGCCGAACTCCCCGGCGCACACTGACGGTACGCATGCCGCCCCACGACCCGCGAGGGACGAGGGGCGGCATGCGCCGTTTCGCGGATCGTTGACAAAAACCACACCCGTCACAGCGCGGCGCCCCCACCCGGCGCCCGTTCACGTGTAGAAACAGTCTTCGAGACGCGGGGCCCGGTCGCCCGCCGACGCCCCAGCAACGCAGAAAGTGAGCGATGCCGATGCGAACAGTGCTTGGCGGACGTCGAACCGTGCGCGCCCAGCAGCCGGCGCCGCGTGCCCGCCGGGGCCGGCGGGTCCTCGGGGCGGTCGCCGCCGCGCTCGTCGCGCCCCTCGTCGCCGGAACTCTCGCGGCCGGGGCCGCGTATGCGGAGCCGGTGGACCGCAGCGAGCCGACCGCCGTGCAGGCCCCGGCCGGGGTCACGGTGCAGCGCGTCGACTGGCTGACCGACCGGCGCGTGGCCCTGTGGGTGAACTCGCCGGCCATGGGCACCCCCATTCAGGTGCAGCTGCTGCTCGCCCGGGACTGGAACATCGAACCCGAGGCGCGGTTCCCCGCCGTCTACATGCTCGACGGCCTGCGCGCCCGCGACGACGAGAGCGGCTGGACGATCGAGACGGACGCCGAGGCCTTCTTCGCGGACAAGAACGTCAACGTGGTGCTGCCGGTGGGCGGGCAGTCCAGCTTCTACGCCGACTGGATGGACCAGAACAACGGGCGCAACTACCAGTGGGAGACGTTCCTGACCAAGGAGCTCCCGCCGATCCTCGAGGGCAACTGGCGCACCACGAAGGACCGCGGCGTCGTCGGCCTGTCGATGGGCGGCACCGCTGCGATGTTCCTGCCCGCGCGCAACCCCGGCTTCTTCAAGTTCGCGGGGTCGCTCTCCGGCATCCTCACCACCACCACCCTGGGCATGCCGCAGGCCATCCAGTACGCGATGCAGGACGCCGGCGGCTTCGATTCGTCGGCCATGTGGGGTACCCCCGGCGGCGAGCAGTGGGCCGCCCACGATCCGTACCTGCTGGCGGACAAGCTCGAGGGCGTGAGCCTGTACGTCTCCAGTGGCAGCGGCAGCACCGGCCCGTACGACCAGCCGTCGGGTATCCCGGGCGTGAGCACGAACTACGCCGGCATGGGCCTCGAGATCCTGTCGCGGCTCACCTCGCAGGCGTTCGCCACCAAGCTCAACAAGATCGGCATCCCTGCGCAGGTGGTCTACCGGCCGTCGGGCACCCACTCGTGGCCGTACTGGGAGTTCGAGCTGCACCAGCTGTGGCCGCAGCTGGCCAACGCCCTCGGAGTGGAGGTCACGAAGCCGAACTGCAGCGCCGCCGGCGCGATCGGCGCCGCAGCGGCCGCCGGTCCCTGGATCGGCGACTGCCTCACGCCGGAGTACGCCGTCGCGGGCGGGCGCGTCCAGGACTTCCGCTTCGGCCGGATCTTCTCCTCCACCGACGGCGGGGCCCGCCCGGTGGCGGGTGCGATCGGCGGGGCCTACCAGGCCGCGGGCGGCCCGGGGGGCCCGCTCGGCTACCCGACCACGGAGGAACGCGGCACCCCCGACGGCCGCGGCCGGTTCAACCACTTCCAGCAGGGCTCGATCTACTGGACCCCGCAGACCGGGGCGCACGCCGTGCGCGGCGCCATCCGCGACGAGTGGGCGCGGCAGGGCTGGGAGGGCGGCCCGCTGGGCTACCCGGTGGCCGACGAGGTCGCCACCCCCGGCAAGCCCGGCGTGGTGCAGGGCTTCGAGATCGGCGCCCTCTACTGGAGCGAGCCGTTCGGAGCCCACGCCGTACAGGGCATGATCATGGGCAAGTACGCCGAGCTCGGCTACGAGAACGGCTGGCTCGGGTTCCCGAAGACCAGCGAGATCCCCGTCAAGGACGGTGGCCGGTTCAACGAGTTCGAGGGCGGCAACATCTACTGGAGCCCGCTGAGCGGGGCGTGGTCGGTCCGCACCGGGCCGGTCTTCGACGCGTGGAAGAGCGCCGGTTACGAGAACGGTCGCCTCGGCTTCCCCGTCGGCGACGAGTTCCCCATCCCCGGCGGTGTCCAGCAGAACTTCCAGGGCGGATTCGTCACGGTCGTCGACAACGTGGCCACCGTCCGCCCCTAGGATCGGCCCTCGCACACCCGGTGCCGCCACGGCGGCCCCGCGACCACCGGATCGGGCGGTGACCGCGACCCATGGGTCCGGTCACCGCCCGATCCTCATCTGTAGCCTGGGCACTGCCCATTTCCGACGATTGGATGCGAGGACACCACCACATGCCTGCACGGACCCGTTCGAGCCTGACCCGCGTCCTGGGCGCCGGCGCCGCGGCGCTCGCCGCCACCGCCCTGCTGGGCGCCTGCGGTAGCGACGATTCCACGGCGACGAGCACCCCGTCGACGTCCGTGTCGGCGACCACCTCGACATCCGCCGCGGAGACCACCTCCGGCGAAGCGACCACCACAGCCCCCGGCGACACGGCCACCACGAGCCCGGGCGAGGCCGCCACCGCGCCGCCGGCGCAGCCGGAGACCGAGCCCGGATTCCCGGGCCCGACCGAGGTGCCGGTGGACGACCGCGGCCAGGCGTTCCTGGACGGGCTGCGGAAGCAGGGCGTGGAGCCGGCCGCGGACGGCAGCATCGCGATCAACACCGCCAACTACATCTGCGCCGCGACCGCCCAGGGCAGCTCGCCCGAGGAGATCAAGACGATCGTGACCGCATCGGTGGGCAGCGAGGCCGCGGCCGCCGGCAAGGAGATCTCCGAGGCCGACGCCGCGACGACCGCCGACGTCTACATCACCGTCGCACGCGACACCTTCTGCTAGGAGCGGCAATGATGACGGCCCGAGCGAAGCAACGACGCCGGAGGCGGGGAATCCTCGTCCTCGGGATCCTGGTCGTCCTGGCGGCCGTGCTCGCGCTCTGGTACATCCTCGCGGGCCGGCTCCCGGTGCCCGGGCCGCCGGGGCCCCTCGGGCCCGAGAAGCCGGAGGCGCAGCCCGCATCGTGCCCGGACGTCCAGGTGGTGGCGGTGCCGGGCACGTGGGAGTCGGCGGCCTGGGACGATCCGTACAACCCGACGTTCAATCCGCTGTCGCTGATGCTGAACGTCACGCGTCCGCTGCAGGAGCGCTTCGACGCGCAGCGTGCCGACGTGTACACCGTTCCGTACGTCGCCCAGTTCTCGAATCCGGTGGCGCTCCCGCCGGACGGGCAGCAGTCCTACAACAACAGCCGCACCGCCGGCACCGCGGCGACGGAGGACATCCTCGCGCGCCGCTTCGCCGAGTGCCCGCTGACCAACTACGTCCTGACCGGCTTCTCGCAGGGTGCGGTCATCGCGGGCGACGTCGCGGCGCGCATCGGCGCCGGTGACGGGCCGGTTCCGGCGGATCGGGTGCTCGGCGTGGCGCTCATCGCCGACGGCCGTCGCGACCCGGGCACGGCCGAGACGATCGGCCCGCCCGTCGCGGGCGTCGGCGCCGAGCTGTCCCTGGACGGACTGCGGCTGCCGGGGATCACCATGACCGGCGCGCGGCCCGGCGGGTTCGGGGAGCTCGAGGACAAGGTGGTGGACATCTGTGCACCGACGGACGGCATCTGCGACGCGCCGCCGAACGCGCTGAACCCCGGCAACTGGCTCGCCAGCGCGCCGCGGTTGCTCGAGTACGCGAACAACCCCGTGCACGCCCTGTACAACTCGTTCGTCGTGGACGATTCGGGTACGACGGCGACGCAGTGGGTGGCGAACTGGGCGATCGAGAAGATCGAGGAGGCGCCGAAACCACCGGAGGAGTGATCCCTCCCCGTTGTTACCGGCCGGTAGTGTCGGGGATCACCACCCGATACAATCGTTCCTCGGTCGGCGCTTAGACTCGACCTTCGGTCCTGACCCGGGAAGCTCTCCGGGTCGGTGACGCGCGACCACCGCCACACGAGAAGAGGTTCGATGAGCGCCACCGACGGCTCGGCCGCCACGCAACCGCGGAAGTTTCGTTTCGCCGCGGGTGGCGAGGGCAACGCCGAGGAGGGCGGCGCCCGGCGCTTCGTCAAGCTGGCGCAGAAGGCCGAGGAGCTCGGCTACGACAGCTTCATGATCCCGGACCACCTGGGCAACCAGGTCGGACCCATCGCCGCGCTCGGTGCGCTCGCCGTCGCGACCGACAAGATCCGCCTCGGCACCGCCGTCCTCGCGAACGGCTTCCGCCATCCCGCGATCCTGGCCAAGGACGCCGCGACCGTCGACGTCCTCTCGGGCGGCCGGCTCGAACTCGGGATCGGCGCGGGATGGATGAAGGAGGAGTTCGACAAGGCGGGCATCGCCTACGAGCGCCCCGGCGTCCGGATCGAGAAGCTCGAGGAGACGCTGCAGATCCTGGACGTGCTCCTGCGCGGCCAGGAGTGCAATTTCGAGGGCAAGCACTACCGCATCGACGGCCTCAAGGGCAGCCCGCGGCCGCGCCAGGGCCCGCGACCGCCCATCGCGGTCGGCGGCGGGGGACCGAAGATGCTCGCGCTGGCGGCGAAGTACGCCGATATCATCTCGGTGGCCACTCCCACGAACCGCGACGGCCGGTTGTTGCTGTCGGGGATCACGATGGACAAGACTGTGGAGCGGGTGGACGTGATCCGTCGCGCGGCGGGGGATCGGTTCGATGACATCGAGCTGAACTGGACCATCACGATGATTCTCGTCACGGACGATCGCGAGCAGACCGCCGAGATGGCGCTGGCCGCCCTCGACCAGGGATTCCCCCCGAACATCGAGGTGGACGTCAAGCTCACGGTGGACGAGATCCTCGAATCGCCATATCTCGCAATCGGTTCCTACGAGGAGATCGCCGAGCAGATCCGCAACGTGCGGGCGAAGACCGGGATGTCCTACGTGGGGGTCTTCCCCACCCAGATGGAGGCGTTCGCACCGGTGATTCCGCTGTTGGCGGGGGAATGACCGATGCGGATCTGTAACATAATCGTGATTTCGGATCGATGGACAGATTCGTGAGATGCACGGCCGGATGCTGTTGAGCTGTACAGGTACGACGATCCGCTAGCGCGAAGACAAGTGCGGGGCGCAACCATGTCGAGTGGTTGTGGGATCGCTTCGACAGGGAGAAGGAATGAGCGTCGGGTTCGAAGAGTTCATCGATGAGAACGGACAGATCGTGTTGCCCGAGGGCAACACTCTGCTCGACCACCTCGAGCAGCATTTCGCCGAGAACGGCGACGATCTTGCGTACCGTTACATCGATTACTCGCGGGAACGTGACGGCGAGGTCCACGAGCTGACCTGGCAGCAGTTCGGGGTGCGCCTGCGCGCGATCGCGGCCCGGCTGCAGCAGGTCACCAAGCCCGGTGACCGCGTCGCGATCCTCGCCCCGCAGGGCCTGGACTACGTCGTCTCCTTCTTCGCGGCCATCTATGCCGGTACCATCGCCGTCCCGCTGTTCGACCCCGACGAACCCGGCCACACCGACCGGCTGCACGCCGTGCTCGGCGACTGCACGCCCAGCGCCATCCTCACCGCCACCTCCTCGGCGGCCGGGGTCCGGCAGTTCTTCCGGCCGCTGCCCGCGGCGGAGCGGCCTCGCATCATCGCGGTCGACGCGATCCCCGACACTGTCGCCGGCTCGTGGACGCGGCCCCACATCGGCACCGACGACATCGCCTACCTGCAGTACACCTCCGGATCGACGCGCGTGCCCGCGGGCGTGGAGATCACCCACCGCGGTGTGCTCACCAACTGCATCCAGATGGCCGATTCCATCGAACTCAACGAGGGTTCGCGCGGCGTGACGTGGCTGCCGCTGTTCCACGACATGGGCCTGCTCACCGTCATCCTGCCGGCGATCGGTGGCAAGTACATCACCATCATGAGCCCGCGCGCCTTCGTGCAGCGGCCGGGCCGGTGGATCAAGGAACTCGCCGCCGTCTCCGACGGGGCCGGCACGTTCGCCGCCGCGCCGAACTTCGCGTTCGAGCACGCCGCCGCGCGGGGCCTGCCCAAGCCGGGCGAGACCCTCGACCTGAGCAACGTGATCGGCCTGATCAACGGCAGCGAGCCGGTGACCACGTCCTCGATGCGCAAGTTCAACGACGCGTTCGCGCCGTACGGCCTGCCGAAGACCGCGATCAAGCCGTCGTACGGCATGGCCGAGGCGACGCTGTTCGTCTCGTCCACGCGGCACACCGACGAGGCCCGGGTCATCTACGTCGACCGTCACGAGCTCAACGCCGGCCGCATCGTCAAGGTCGACAAGGAGGCGCCGAACGCCATCGCGCAGGTCTCCTGCGGTTACGTCGCGCGCAGCCAGTGGGCCGCGATCGTCGACGCGGAGACCGCCACCGAGGTGCCGGACGGGCACGTCGGCGAGATCTGGCTGCACGGCGAGAACATCGGCATCGGGTACTGGGGGCGCACCCAGGAGACCGACGAGACCTTCCACAACAAGCTCGTCGACCGCCTGCCCGCGAGCAGCCACGCCGAGGGCACGCCCGCGGACGCCCACTGGCTGCGCACCGGCGACTACGGCGTGTACGTCGACGGCGAGCTGTACATCACCGGCCGCGTCAAGGACCTGGTGATCGTGGACGGCCGCAACCACTACCCGCAGGACCTGGAGTTCTCGGCGCAGGAGGCCAGCTCCGCGCTGCGTCCCGGCTTCGTCGCCGCCTTCGCCGTGCCGGCCAACCAGCTGCCGCAGGTGGTGTTCGAGAATTCGCACTCGGGTCTGCAGTTCGATCCCGACGACGCCTCGGAGCAGCTGGTCATCGTCGCCGAGCGGGCGCCCGGCGCGGGCAAGGCGGATCCGCAACCCGTCGCGGACACCGTTCGCGCGGCGATCTCGGCACGGCACGGGGTGACCGCGCGCGACGTGCTGCTCGTGCCTGCCGGGTCGATCCCGCGCACGTCGAGTGGCAAGATCGCGCGGCGCGCCTGCAAGGCCGCCTACATCGAGGGAACCCTGCGCGGTGGTTACACCCAGCAGGCATTCCCCGATAGCGTATAAAAATTGTTCTCTTTCCCGGGTAGCGTGGTGGGTTGATGGCTGACACTGAAATGACCGTCGCGCAGCTGCGCGAGTGGCTGCGGAACTGGATCGCCGAGGCTACCGGGCAACCGGTGGCGCAGATCTCCGACGATCGCCCGATGGAGGAGTTCGGCCTCTCGTCCCGCGACGCCGTGGCGCTCAGCGGCGAGGTCGAGGAACTGCTCGGCGTTACCCTCACCGCCACGATCGCCTACCAGCACCCCACCATCGCGTCGCTGGCCACGCGCATCATCGAGGGCGAACCCGAGCTCCCGGAGGGCGACGACAGCGCCTTCTACGCCGCCGGTCCGGCCGGCAGGACGCACGATGTCGCGATCGTCGGTCTCGCCGCCCGGCTGCCCGGGCACGTGAGCACCCCCGCGGAGATGTGGGAGCTGCTCGCCCAGGGCCGCGACGGCATCACCGACCTCCCCGAGGGTCGCTGGTCCGAATTCGCCGACGATCCGCAGATCTCGTCGGCCATCGCTGCAGCCAACACCCGCGGCGGCTACCTCGACGACGTCAAGGGCTTCGACGCGGAGTTCTTCGCGATGTCGCCGCGCGAGGTCGAGATGGTCGACCCGCAGCAGCGCCTCGCCCTCGAACTCACCTGGGAGGCGCTCGAGCACGCCCACATCCCGGCCAGCGACCTCAAGGGCCGCCCGGTCGGTGTGTTCATCGGCAGCTCCGCCAACGACTACCAGCTCCTCGCGGTGAGCGACCCGTCCGCCGCGCACCCGTACGCCCTGACCGGCACGGCCACGTCGATCGTTGCCAACCGGGTCTCGTACTTCTTCGACTTCCGTGGCCCGTCCGTCGCCCTGGACACCGCATGCTCGTCGTCGCTCGTGGCCGTGCACCAGGCGGTGCGCGCCCTGCGCGACGGCGACGCCGACGTGGCGCTGGCCGGTGGCGTGAACATGCTCGTCGCGCCCGCCGCGACCCTCGGCTTCGACCAGCTCGGTGTGCAGGCCCCCGACGGCCGCATCAAGGCGTTCTCGGCCGACGCCGACGGCATGGTCCGCGCCGAGGGCGGCGGCCTCGTCGTGCTCAAGCGGCTCGAGGACGCCGAACGCGACGGCGACACCGTGCTCGCCGTCATCGCCGGTTCCGCCGTCAACCAGGACGGCCGCTCCAACGGCCTGGCGGCCCCGAACCCGGAGGCCCAGGTCGACGTGCTGCGCCGCGCGTACCGGGACGCGCGCATCCTGCCGTCCGGCGTCGACTACATCGAGGCCCACGGCACCGGAACCGTGCTCGGCGACCCGATCGAGGCGGACGCCCTCGGCCGCGTCGTCGGCCGCGGCCGCGACGCCGACAAGCCGGTGCTGCTGGGCTCGGCGAAGACCAACTTCGGCCACCTCGAGGCGGCCGCCGGCGCGGCGGGCCTGATCAAGGTGGTCCTCGCCATGCAGGAGAACCACCTGCCGGCGACGCTGAACTACACCGCGCCGAACCCGTACATCCCGTTCGAGCAGGCCCGCCTGAAGGTCATCCCCGAGGGCGCCGAGTGGCCGCGCTACACCGGCAAGGCGATCGCCGGCGTCTCCGGCTTCGGCTTCGGCGGCACCAACGCGCACGTCGTGGTCCGCGAGTACACCGGACCCGAAGCGGACGCGGAGTCGAGCGAACGTATCGTTCCGTCGGCTGAAGGAGCTGAAGGGCACATTCGCTCGGAGCAGGGCGAGGAGCACCCGGTGCTGCTCGCGGTGTCCGCGGCGATGCCGTCGCGTCGTCGCCGGGCCGCCGCCGACCTCGCCGACTGGCTCGAGACCGAGGCCGGCAGCACCACGCCGCTCGCCGACGTCGCTCGCACCCTTTCCCGCCGCAACCACGGCCGCTCACGCGCCGTCGTGATCGCGAAGACGCGCGCCGAGGCCATCGCCGGGCTGCGCGCCGTCGCCGCCGGCAAGCCCGCGCAGGGCGTGTTCTCCGCCGACGCCCCCGCCGCCAACGGGCCGGTGTGGGTGCTGTCCGGTTTCGGCTCGCAGCACCGCAAGATGGCCAAGCAGCTGTACCTCGAGAACCCGGTGTTCGCCGCGGCCGTCGACGAGATCGACGAGCTGATCGAGGACGAGGCCGGCTACTCCATGAAGGAGAAGTTCCTCGACGACGGCCAGGACTACGACGTCGAGACCTCGCAGGTCGGCATCTTCACCATCCAGGTCGCCCTCGCGAAGCTGCTGCGCCACCACGGCGCCGAGCCGTCCGCCGTCGTCGGCCACTCCATGGGCGAGGCCGCGGCCGCGTACATCTCCGGCGGTCTGTCGCTCGAGGACTCCGTCCGCGTCATCTGCGCCCGCTCCCGCCTGATGGGCGAGGCCGAGGCGCTGCTCGAGGGCGACGACATCCGGCTCATGGCGCTCGTCGAGTACAGCGCCGCGGAGATCGAGCTGGTCCTCACCGACTACCCTCACCTCGAGGTCTGCGTCTACGCCGCGCCGACGCACACCGTCATCGGCGGACCGCAGGACGAGGTCAACGCGATCGTCGCCCGGGCGGAGTCGGAGGAGAAGCTCGCCCGCGTCCTGCAGACCAAGGGCGCGAGCCACACCTCGCAGGTGGATCCGCTGCTCGGCGAGCTCGCCGCCGAACTCGCCGGCATCGAGCCGCACAAACCGAAGGTCGACGTGTACTCGTCGGTCGACCAGGACACCCACTACCGCGTCGGCCACGACCCCATCCACCAGGTCGAGTACTGGACCAAGGGCCTGCGGCACAGCGTGTACTTCACCAACGCGGTCAAGCTCGCCGTCACCGACGGGCACACCACGTTCGTCGAGCTGGCACCCAACCCCGTCGCGCTGATGTCCGTGGCCGCGACGGCGTACGCCGCCGGCGTGATCGACACCCAGCTGATCCAGACCCTCAAGCGCAAGGAGGACGAGCCGCTCGGCGTGCTCACCGCCCTCGCCCAGCTGTACGTGCACGGACACGCCGTGGACCTGCGCAGCCTGCTTCCGGCCGGCGAGTACGCGGACCTGCCGCGGACGGTGTTCCTGCGCAAGCCGTTCTGGCTCGAGACCCGCATCGGGACCGGCGGCAACGCCCGCGTGCCCGGCGCGCACGTCGCGCTGCCCGACGGCCGGCACGTGTGGGAGGTGCGCGCCGACGCCGTCACCGACCTGGGCGAGCTCGTCGTCGCCGCCGCGTCGCAGACGCTCGCCGACGTCACCCTCACCGCGTCCGTCCCGCACGGCGACGTCCCCACCAGCGGCACCCTCACCACCACCCTGACCCGGCACCCCGGCGGCGCGTCGCTGCACGTGCACGGGCGCGATGCGGCGAGCGGCGAGTTCCGGTTGCTGTTCGACGCGGTCGTGGCCTCCGGCGAAGCGCTGCCCGCGCCCGCCGCGGCGCCCGCGCCGGCCGAGCGGTCCAGCGGGCCGGTCGAGACGCTTCCCGAGGTGGTCGAGACCTTCGGCGACAAGTGGAACCCGGCCGGGTCGCAGACCCTCGAGGATCGGCTGGCGCTGATCGTCGCCGAGTCGATGGGCTACGCGCCCGAGGACCTGCCCGTCGAGATCCCGCTGATCGAGCTGGGTCTGGACTCGCTCATGGCGGTGCGGATCAAGAACCGCGTCGAGTACGAGTTCGACATCCCGCAGCTGCAGCTCGCCGCGGTGAAGGACGCCAGCCTGCGCGACGTCGCGAAGTACCTGCGGTACGCCGTGGAGAACCGCGAGGAGGTCGCCGCCCTCGCCGCACAGCAGGCCGCCGACCGCGAAACCGCCGAGCGGGAGGACACGACGCTCAAGCTGCCCCCGATCTCGGCCGTGGAGGACACCGGGGTGGTGCACGAGGCGGAGGCGATCCTCGAAGCCGCCGAGGCCGCTGAAGCCGCGGAGGCCGGTGCGAGCACCGAAGCCGACAAGGCCACCGACGTGACCGACCGGCAGGCGGTTGCGGAGGCATCCGGCACCGACGTGCCCCCGCGCGACGCGGCCGAGCGGCTCACGTTCGCGACCTGGGCCGTGATCACCGGACAGTCCGCGAAGGGCATCTTCAACACCCTGCCGATCCTCGACGACGAGACGGCCGAGCGCCTCGCGGCCCGGCTGACCGAGCGGGCGAACGGCGAGGTCACCGTCGACGACGTGCTCGACGCCGAGACCATCGAGCAGCTCGCCGAGAGCGTGCGCCGGCACCTGGAGTCGGCCGACCGCATCGACGGGCTCGTCCGTACGCTGCGCCCGCGCCCCGAGGGGTCGGACGCCGTCCCGGTGTTCGTGTTCCATCCGGCCGGCGGTTCCACCGTCGTGTACGAACCGCTGCTGCGCCGGCTGCCCGAGGGCACCCCGATGTACGGCTTCGAACGCACCGAGGGCCCGATCGAGAAGCGCGCCCAGGAATATCTGCCGCAGATCAAGGAGATTCAGGGCGACGGTCCGTACGTGCTGTACGGCTGGTCGCTGGGCGGTGTGCTCGCCTACGCGGTCGCCAAGCTGCTGCGCGCGGAGGGCAAGGACGTGCGGCTCGTCGGCCTCATCGACACGGTCATGGCCGGGGAGAAGGTCGAGGACACCCCGGAGGAGATCACCAAGCGCTGGCAGCGGTACGCGAGGTTCGCGAAGAAGACGTACGGGGTCGACGCACCGCTGCCGTACGACAAGCTCGCCGCGACGGACGACGAGGGCCAGGTGCGCATCCTCATGGACCTGCTCAGGATGAGCGGTACCAGGATCCCCGGCGGCATCATCGAGCACCAGCGCACGTCGTGGCTGGACAACCGGGCCATCCAGACCGCGAAGCTCGAGCCGTACGACGGCGACGTGGTGCTGTACATGGCGGACCGCTACCACGACGACGCCATCGAACTCGAGCCCGCGTTCGGAACCCGGCAGCCCGACGGCGGCTGGGGCGAGGCGGTCCGTAATCTGGAGGTCATCCATGTCGGCGGCGACCACCTCCAGGTGGTCGACGAGCCGTACATCGGGAAGGTGGGGGCCGACCTGACACGCAAGCTGGCCGACATCGAGGCCACGAGGAGCTGATCGAGTAGTGACCACGACGACGGCCGGGAAGCTGGCCGAGCTGCGCAAGAATCTCGCGATCGCGAAGGAACCGGCCGGGGAGGCCGCGCTCGCCAAGCGCGCCGCCAAGGGCATCCCCAGTGCCCGGCAGCGCATCGACATGCTGCTCGACCCGGGCAGCTTCGTCGAGATCGGTGCGCTGATGAAAACGCCCGGCCGCGACGACGCCCTCTACGGTGACGGTGTCGTCGTCGGTCACGGCACCGTCGAGGGCCGGCCCGTCGCGGTCTTCTCGCACGACCAGACCGTGTTCGGCGGCAGCGTCGGCGAGATGTTCGGCCGCAAGGTCGCCGCGATCCTCGACTTCGCGCTGAAGATCGGCTGCCCCGTCGTCGGCATCAACGACTCCGGCGGCGCCCGCGTGCAGGACGCCGTGACGTCGCTGGCGTGGTACGCCGAACTGGGCAAGCGGCACGAGCCGCTGTCCGGTCTGTGCCCGCAGGTGTCGATCATCCTCGGCAAGTGCGCCGGCGGCGCCGTGTACGCCCCCATCAACACCGACGTGGTCATCGCCACCGAGGAGGCGTACATGTTCGTCACCGGACCGGACGTCATCAAGTCCGTCACCGGTGAGGACGTCAGCCTCGAGGAACTCGGCAGCGCCCGCAAGCAGGCCGAGTACGGCAACGTGCACCACGTCGCGCCGGACGAGAAGGCCGCGTTCGAGTGGGCCCGCAAGTACCTGAGCTACATGCCGTCGAACGCGCAGGAGAAGCCCCCGATCGTCAACCCGGGGCTCGAGCCGGAGATCACGCAGGACGATCTCGAGCTCGACACGTTCATGCCCGACGCCGACAACTCCGGCTACGACATGCACGACATCCTGCTCAAGATTTTCGACGACGGCGACTTCTTCGAGATCCGCTCGCAGGTCGCGCCGAACATCATCACCGGATTCGCCCGCGTCGACGGCCGGCCCGTCGGTGTCGTCGCCAACCAGCCGCTGTACCTGTCGGGGGCGCTCGACGCCGCCAGCTCGGACAAGGCCGCCCACTTCGTGCGGGTGTGCGACGCGTACGACATTCCGCTCGTGTTCGTCGTCGACACCCCGGGCTTCCTGCCGGGTGTGGAGCAGGAGAAGATCGGCGTCATCAAGCGCGGCGGCCGGTTCCTGTTCTCGTTCGTCGAGGCGTCGGTACCGAAGGTGACCGTGGTGGTGCGCAAGTCCTACGGCGGTGGCTACGCGGTGATGGGGTCGAAGCAGCTCGGCGCCGACGTGAACTTCGCCTGGCCCACCGCCCGGATCGCGGTGATGGGTGCCGAGAGTGCCGTCGCGGTGATCGGTCGCCGCCAGATCGAGGCCGCCGGTGACAACGCTCCCGCGGTGCGCCAGCAGCTGATCAACTTCTACAACGAGCACATCGCGACGCCGTACATCGCCGCCGAGCGCGGCTACATCGACGCGGTGATCGAGCCGCACACCACGCGCCTCGAGATCCGCAAGGCGCTGACGTTGCTGCGCGACAAGACGGTGTTCAAGAACCCGCGCAAGCACCACCTGCTTCCGCTCTAGTTCGTAACACCCGAATTCTGTTCGGGTGGGCCGAATGTCACATGCATGCAATGGAAATGAATGCATGTGACATTCGGCCCACAGCGGTGTCCGGGGTCAGTCCGCGCGTGACCGCACCGGGGGACGCGGGCGCTGTGTGCCCTGGTGGTAGGCGGCTTCCAGGTCCGCGAGCACCGTGGCCGGGTCGTCGCGGATCTGCCTCGGTAGGTGCGACACCACGATGATGCCGTTGCGCTGCATCGCGGCCCGTCGGACGAGCGTCGCCTCGTGCGCCTTCGGTGAGAAGTGGTATTTCAGCGAATCGATCTCCCATGCCACTGCGACCGAATCGAGCCACCCGTCGGGGCGAGCGATCCACGTACCGTCGTCGGTCTCGACGTCGACGTTGTGGGCCATGGGTGGCAACCCGCTCGTCGCGTACAGCTTCTGTGCTGCGATCTCGGCCACGGAATGCGCGTCGTGCGAGAGCTCTCGAACCACGGTGCGCGGCACGGCGCTACCGCGGCAGCTGCCGGCGCGCAGTTCGTGTGCCAGGTCGTCGACGGTCACGTCTCCGCGCTGAATCCCCGACGCCAGCAGGGCACGGCACGGATCGAGCTGCGACATTCTGCGTGCCGCATCGAGCAGACAGCGGTCCACCGGAGCAATTCTCAGCGTGCCTCTGATGATGGGTTCGGGTATCCGCCAGCTCCGCTCGACGGCGACGAACGAGAAGTTGCGCCGATGCTGGGTATGCGGAATGAGTAGCAGCACCTCACTTTTCGTCGCCGAGTTGGTGTAGCCGTGTATCCCGAGCGCGGCATGACCTGAGATCAGCGCCGAATCGCCGCCGTACAGCAGCGCGGCCGTGTTGCGCTGCAACACGGACAGCGGCCCGTTGTGCAGCGCCACCACGCCCGGCAGGACGCGCTGCCACGGACCACCCTTACGGCATCGGCCGGCGATCGTGCCGCCGGCGACGCCGTGCCTCAACAGCGTTGCCGTCCGGATGACGCCGTTGGTGCTCAGTGCGAACAGCTCTTCGGGGTCGTCTCCCCATGTCCCCCGTTTCATGGCTACAGCCTGCAGGGGGATGGTGTCCTACGAAAGACCGTCTCGTCGGCCTGTGGATAACCTTGTGGTGGCCGAATGTCACATGAGTTCAATGTAAGTGACGGTATGTGACATTCGGCCGGGAGACGTGAAGGCGCATGCGGGGGTATTGCGTGCGGGAGTGGGTCAGGGAACGACCCAGCTGCCCGACGCCGAGACCCAGGTCGTGCCGTCCGGAACGGTCACCGTCGCCCGCACCCGTCCGGGGCCGGTCTCGGCTCGACCGCTGAGGACCTGCTCCTCGCCGATCTCGGGGAAGTCCGGTAGTTCGTTCACGCCCGTCGTGCCCGTGTCCTCGTTCACCCACGTGACGAGGCAGAAGCACTTGACGCTCCCACCGAAGTGCGTGACGCCGGGCGTGTTGACGTTGGTGTAGACATTCACGTAGTCGTGGACGAGCGCCTCGGTGGGAGCGGCGGATCCGGTTCCCACGCCGGTCGATCCGACGACCGGTCCCAACGTCGCCGCGTGAACGGTCTGCGCCGATGCGGCCGGCGCGTTCAGCAGCGCCAGGACCACAGCGGATGCGGCCACGGCGGTGGTCCGGGCGGCGAACTTCCTCGACATTCAGGTCCTTTCGTTGCCGGCCGTGCCCGCCGGCCGGATGTCACGTTCGGTCGATCGAAGCGAACATATGTGACATTCGGCCGGAAGGCACGCGCGGCACGCGGACGGGGCTCGCCGACGGACCTACTCGTATACGCGCAGCGTGCCCGGATTCCACAGGCCGGAGCGCGTGATCGCCTCGGTCTGCGGCTCGGCCGGCACGGCGTTCGGGTAGAACCGCACGTACCGCTCGAGCGAGCCCCAGTCGCGGGCCCAGTCGTTCTCGAGGTACGTGGGGATCTGCTCGGGGCGGGCGAGGGCTTCGGTGAAGCCGAGGGGGCCGCCGTTGTCCGCGGATTGCCAAGTGTCGGTGGAGGATACGGCCAGCGGACGGTCCGGCAGGATGCGGTAGTCCGGCATCTCGGCGATGCCGTAGCGGTGGTCGAACGGGCGCTGGCACGGGAACTGCAGTCCGACCGCCCAGTCGAGCAGCACCGGCTGCTCCGAGCCGATCACGGTGTTGAGCGTGTCGAGCTTCGGCACGCGGGGCGGGGTGAACGCCAGCCACTGGTCGCCGGTGAGGTTGGGATCGTTGGCGACGATGCGGACGGCGTCGGTGTCGGCGGGGAGCTCGGACAGCGGGATCCGCAGGTTCCGCCACGACGGTGCGGGCCCGATGTCGCGCGGCAGGTAGGTGCCCTGCGGCTCCACGGTGCCGTCGGGCAGGCGCCTGCCGTACTCGACGAGCAGCGACTGACCGTAGGTGGTGGCGCCGGTGTCGTCGACGGACCAGATGCGGCCGGCCGCCGAGATGACGACGAGCGGCGCGTCGTCGCTGCGCTCGGGCAGCCCGTACCAGCTCGACGTGAGCAGCGCCGGTTCCTGCACACCCTCCTGGTAGCTGCCGAGCACCGGGGTGACGGCCGGGTCGAGGCCGAAGGGCAGCTTGGCCTCGGAGCCGTTGACGGTGCGGGCGCCGGTGCCGCCCGTGGTGCCGCCGCCGGCGCCGGTCTCGAACGTCGGCCCGACGCTCTGGTTGTCGGTGTTGCCCTGGCCGGGCTTGACCTCCACGTAGTCGGCGGTGAGGTCCGACGGGATGCCGTTGGGGCTGAAGCCCTCGGGGGCGGCGCCGGCGAGGGCGTCGCCGTTCAGCGGCGGGTTGTCCGGGTCGACGATGGGCGCGAGCCGCCCGGAGTTCGGGTCCGATTCGACGAGTACGTCGTTCGCCAGGCCGCACGTCTGGCCGGCGAGCGCGCCGACGTTGGACCGGGCGAGCGAGTACGCCGGGTACTGCGACACCGCGCCCTTGAGCAGCGACAGCACCTCGAAGAGCACCATCGCTCCGGCGACGACGGTCAGGGGCGCCGCCGCGAACTTGCGGATCCGGCGGCCCTTGCGGGTCGTGGGCTTGGGCTGCGGCGGCGCGTAGCCCTCACGCAGGTACTGCCACGCGACGAGCCCGAGAGCGAGCCCGAAGAGGAGCAGGAACAGCGAGCTGGACTGGTTGCCGCTCAGCGAGACGGTCTTGTCGAACCACGGGATGCCGTAGCTCGACACGTACCACCAGCCGTTGATACCCGCGAACGACACGGCCAGCACGAACAGCAGCCCGGCGAGGAAGATGGTGCGGTTGCGCCGCGACCGCAGCGCGCTCGCGGAGACGATGACCGCGGTGAGCGCGGCGAGAGAACCCGCGATGCCCGCGTACGCCCCGAAGTGGTGGGTCCACTTCGTGGGGTTGAACATCATGAAGAAGATCGTGCCGAAGACGATGCCGATCAGCCGCCACGACGGGCCCGTCGCGACGCCGGGGATGCGGCGGCGGCGCAGCAGCACCAGCAGCGACGTGAACAGGCACAGCAGCATGACGAGGAACGCGAACCGGCGCGCGAGCGAGCCGTCGACGGTCTGCACGAACAGGTAGTAGTAGCGGAGGAAGTCGTTCCACCACTCCTCGTTCGGGCCGATGATGGTGCGCACGCGGGTGGCCTCGAGCACCGCGGCGAGGGTCTGGTCGGAGAACACGACGACGAGCACGAGGGTGCCCGCGGCGGCGATCGGTGCGAGCAGCGGCAGTGTCCCGACCTCGCGGTGGCGGCGGACGACGATGCGGGTCATGGGCCGGATGCCGGCGAGCAGCGCGGCCACACACATCAGGCCGGTCGGGGCGGCGGCGAGGGTGAACGCGCCGATCATGACCGCCGTCGCGGCCGGCAACAGGCGGCCGGTGGCGATCGCCCGTTCGATCGAGCACCAGGTCAGCAGCGCGCCGAGCGCGACGATCGGCTCGGGGCGCAGGCCGTTGTTGTAGGGCAGCCAGAAGGCCAGGAACACCAGGCCGCCGGTCCACAGGGCGACGGTGTTGTGCCGGACGGCGCGGCCGAGGCGGGGCACCACCTCGCGGCTGATGACCATCCAGCAGGTGATGCCGGCGAGCAGGGCGGGCAGCCGCATCCAGACGCTGGCGGTGGAGACCTCGGCGAACGCGGCGAGGACGTCGTAGTACCAGCCGAACGGGGCCTCGGGGACGCCGAACCAGCGGAAGTAGTTGGCCATGTAGCCGGAGTGCTCGGAGACCCGGGCCATGGTCAGCAGGTAGCCGTCGTCGGAGGTGTTCGCACCGAAGAAGTGCCAGCCGGCGAGGGTGCCGACGACGACGGCGTCGACGCCGGTGAACTTCCACCAGTGCGACGGCAGGAAGCGGCGGTGCCCGCGGCCGTCGGTGCCGTCGAGCTTGGCGAGCGCGGCGACCGCCAGCGCGGTCGACAGCGTCGCCAGGATCATCGCGAGGAGCTTGACCAGCGTCGGCGACGACGAGAACCGGGAGTCGACGTCGACGGTCACCGACATGCCGGGAACCGGGGTGTCGAGGTCGCTGAACACGCCGACGACGAGGGGACGCAGGTCGCCGGTCAGCTCACCGGCGCGCGGGTTGCCGTTCTCGTCGCTGAGGCCGACGAACTCCGCGGTGGTGCGGTCGACGTCGGAGAAGATGCTGATCTCGGTGCACGCGGCGGACTCGACGTCGCTGCGCGGGGCGGTGGCCACGACGACGTTGCGGTCGAGGACGTCGACGTTCTCGGCGCCCACTCGCACGAACATCGCGTTGAGCGCGGCGCCCTCACCGCTGGCCGGTGCGGTCGCGAGGAGCAGGCCGCCGCCCGGGGGCATGCCGGCGACGGCGGTGCACGGCACCGTCGCACTCAGCTGCCGCGGCACCTGCGACATGAGTGGCACCTCGACCGGCCCGGTCGAGCCGTTCTGCGGCCACGTGACGGTGGCCTCGGTGACCTTGACGGGCAGGAACGGGGTCGCGACGGCGAGGAGCACACCGAGCAGACCCGCCACCGCGGCGACGAGCCGGGCGGTGCGGTACTGCGCCCGCAGATCCCGGGCAACCGGCGGCCGGGGAACGGCTGCGGAGGGGGCGGGAACTGTGGTCACGTCGTCGGGCACGATTGTCGATGGTATCGGGCGCAGCTGAGTGGACGCACCGTCCCTACCACCGCGTAGGACCCTATTCACGCATTACGGGCACTCCGTCGCGGATCGGTCCGGGCGACCACCAGCCCCAGCGGACGACGTTCTCGGTGGCAATCTCCGCGGTCGTCGCGCCCGGGTCGATGGGCGTGTACCGCTCCAGCGAGCCCCAGTCGCGGTCCCAGTCGTGGTTCAGATAGGTGGGGATCGTCTCGGCGGTGAGCAGCAGCGGTATCCAGCCGAGCGGCCCGCCGCCGATGTCGTCCTGCCAGCCGTTGGTGGAGTCGGCGCCGACCCGGTCGGGCAGGATCCGGTACTCGGGGACCTCGGCGACGCCGTAGCGGTGATCGAACGGACGCTGGCAGGGGAACGCCAGGCCCACCGACCAGTCGAGCAGGACCGGGGCCGTGGAGCCGACGAGGGTGTTCAACGTCTCGAGGCGCGGCATCCGCGGCGGGGTGACGGCCACCCACTGGTCGGGTGCCAGGTTGCCGTCCGTCACCACCAGCCGGACCGCGTCGGCGTCGGCGGGGATCCGGTCGCTCGGCACCCGCAGGTTGCGCCACGACGGGGACGGCCCGATGTCGACGGGCGCGACGCGCGCCAGCGGTTCGACGTTCGAATCGCCGCCGGTTCGCCCGAACTCGAGCAGCACGTCCGCGCCCGGGGTGAGGACGCCGTCGGGGTCGACGTAGTGCACGCGGCCGGCGGCGGTGACGACCAGCAGCGGCGTGGCGTCGGTGCGTTCGGGCAGCGCGTACCAGCCGGACTCGAGGTCGGCTTCCTGCTGCGCCCCGGTGCGGTAGCTGCCGAGCACGGGGGTGCGGGCGGGGTCCAGGCCGAACGGCAGCGCGACGGTGCTGTCGTTGATGCCGGCGGCGCCGCGGCCGCCGCCGGTGCCGGCGCCCGTGGAGGTGGTGGTGCCGCCCCCGTCGGTGTCGACGGTGTTGGCGCCGCCCGTGGTGGAGATCTCCTCGTCGGCGGTGAGGTCGAGAGCGACGCCGTTCGGGGTGAAGCCGTCGGCGGCGCCGGCGCCGAGCGCCTCGGCGACGTCGCCGTCTAGGGGGGCCAGCGCGGTGGCGCTGGGGTCGGTCTCGACGAGGACGTCGTCGGCGAGGCCGCAGCTGCTGCCGGTGAGGGCGGCCGCGTTCGACCGGGCGATCGAGTACGCCGGGTACTGCGCGACCGCGCCCTTGACGAGCGAGAGCACCTCGAACAGGACGACGCCCGCGGCGACGACGGTCAGCGGCGCCGAGGCGATCGCCCTGACCCGGCCGTTGCGGTCGGGTTTCGGGGTGGCGAACGGTTCGCGCAGGTGGAACCACGCGGCGACGGCCAGCGCGACGAGGGCCAGCGCGAGCAGGGCGGTGGAGAAGGCGCGTCCGGAGATGGACGGCGGCTTGTCCCACCACGGGATCCCGTAGCTGGAGACGTACCACCAGCCGTTGGAGCCGGTGAACGCCAGCGCCAGCACGAACAGCACCCCGGCGGTGAAGAGGGCGCGGTTGCGCGCGGAGCGGATGCCGACGGCGCCGACGCCGACCGCGGCGAGCGCGGCGACGGACCCGGCCAGTCCGGCGTACACGCCGAAGTGGTGGGTCCACTTGGTCGGGGTGAGCATCATCAGCAGCAGCGACGCGAAGACGATGCCGAGGATGCGGCGCGACGGACCGAGGGCGGTGCCGGGGATGCGGCCCTTGCGCAGGATCAGCATCACGCACACCACCAGGCACAGCAGCATGACGAACACGCCGAAGCGGCGGCTGAGGGAGCCGTCGGGGGAGACGGTCAGCAGCGCGTCCCAGCGCAGCCGTTCGTCGAACCAGGGCACGTTGGGTCCGACGGCGGAACGCACCCGGGTCGCCTCGAGCACCGAGGCGAGGGTCTGGTCGGCGAAGACGACGACGAGGACGACGGTGCCCGCGGCGAGGATGGCAGCCACGGGCGGGAGGACCCCGACGAGCCGGCGGCGACCGGCCAGCCGGACGACGACGGGCCGGGCTCCGGCGACGAGCGCGGCGACCGCGATGAGCCCGGTGGGACCCGCGGCGAGGGAGAAGGCGGCGAGCAGCACGGCGATCGCGGCGGGCAGCATGCGGCCGGTGGCGACGGCGCGTTCGATCGAGCACCAGGTGAGCAGGGCGCCGAGCGCGATGATGGGCTCGGGCCGCAGGCCGTTGTCGTAGGGCAGCCAGAAGGCGAGGAACACCAGGCCCGCCGTCCACAGCGCGATGCGGTTACGGCGGACGGCGACTCCGAGCCGGGGGATGACCTCGCGGCTGATGACCATCCAGCAGGCGACGGCGGCGAGCAGGGCGGGCAGCCGCATCCACACGCTGGCGGTGGAGACCTTCGCGAGCAGGACGAGCACGTCGTAGTACCAGCCGAACGGGGCCTCGGGGACGCCGAACCATCGGTAGTAGTTGGCCATGTAGCCGGCGCCGTCGGAGGCGCGGGCCATGGTGAGGATGTAGCCGTCGTCGGAGGTGTTGGCGCCGATGACGTGCCACAGCAGCAGCGTGCCGACGACGACCGCGTCCACCGCGGTGAACCGCCACCAGTGGGCGGGCAGGACCCGGCGGGCGCGGCGGTTGTCGACGCCGTCGAGCCGGTGCAGCGCCACGAGTGACAGCAGGGTCGCAAGGAGGCAGGCGACCATCGCGACGAGTTTGACCAGCGTCGGAGTGGAGGTGAACCGCGAGTCGAGGGCGGCGCGGACGGACAGCCGCTCGGCGTTCGGGCCGGAGTTGAGGGCCTCCACCGAGCCCTGCAGATCGGAGTAGACCCCGACCATCTGCGGCCGGTGATCGCCGTCGAGCATGGCGACGTGGTGCCCGTCGTCGTGTTGCTCGAGGCCGACGATCTCGGCGGCGGTGCGGTCGGCGTTGGTGGCGACGGTGACGGCTGTGCACCGGTGCTCGTCGTCGATCGGTGCCGACACGACCACCGAGTTGCGCAGCACCACCTCCACGGTGGCGGAGCCGCCGTCGGTGCCGGCGACGGTCCGGATCACGAGGGCGTTCTCGGTGGCGTCGGGGGCGCCCGGCGGCACGGTGGAGACCAGGGTGCCGCCGTCGTCGCCGAGCAGGGGGAAGGCCGAGCACGGCACACTCGCCCGCAGTTCGAGGGGGGTGTAGGAGACGAGGGGCGCCTCGATGTTGGTCAGGTCGGTGCCCTGCGGCCAGCTGACGGTGGCGGCCTCCTGCCGGACCGGCAGGAACGGCACGGCCAGGGCGAGCACCATGCCGAGCAGTCCGGTGACCGTCGCGACGATCCTGGCCGTGCGCACGCGGGCCTTCGTATCGGCGTAAGCGGGCGTTTCGGGCGAAAGGACATCGACGGGCACAAGGATCGATGCTAGGCGAGGGAGGGTGGTGCCGGGGGTGAGCACCTCCGGTCAGGAGGCGGCCCCGTGCTCGACAGGGTCGCCCGCCGGGTCGCCGGCCAGGTCGTCGAGGGAGAGCCCGAGGACCCGGGCGAGCGCGGTGACGGTGAAGAAGGCGGGCGTGGCGATGCGGCCGGTCTCGATCTTCCGGAGCGTCTCGACGGAGATGCCGGCGTCGCCGGCGACCGTTGCCATGCTGGCGGTGCCGCGCGCCGCGCGCAGACGTTCGCCGAGCCGCCGGCCGCGTTCGAGTTGGACCGGGGTCAGCGGTTCGCGCACCATGCCCGTATAGTAATACCGGTATTTCTATTGGGAGGCGACATGGTCGAACTGAAGACGCCCGGCGAGATCGAGGCGATGCGGGCCGCCGGTGCCGTGGTCGCGGACGCGCTCGCGGCCGTGCGGGCCCACGCGGCGATCGGGGTGTCCCTGAAGGAACTCGACGACGTCGCCGCGGCGGTCGTCCGCGACGCCGGCGCGACCTCCCCGTTCCTCGGCTACCACCCCGAGTGGGCTCCGTCGCCGTTCCCCGGAGTCGTGTGCGCGAGCGTCGACGACGGCGTCGTCCACGGCATTCCCGGCGGCTACCGGTTGCGTGACGGCGATCTGGTGAGCATCGACTGCGGGGCCGTGCTCGACGGCTGGTGCGGGGACGCCGCCGTGAGCTTCACCGTCGGCGCCGCCGACCGCGAGGCCCTCGCCCTGATCGCCGCGACGGAGGAGGCCCTCGCGCGCGGCATCGCCGCGGCCGTGCCGGGCAACCGCCTCGGCGACATCGGCGCGGCGATCGGCGGCTACGTCCGCTCCCGCGGCTACGGCATGCTCGCCGACCACGGTGGCCACGGCATCGGCCGCCGCATGCACGAGGACCCGCACGTGCCCAACGAGGGCCGGGCCGGTCGCGGGATGCGGCTGCGGCCCGGGCTGGTGCTGGCCATCGAGCCGATGCTGCACGCCGGGGGCGACGACGCCTACCGGCACGACCCGGACGGGTGGACGCTGCGCACCGCCGACGGCAGCCGGGCCGCGCACTGCGAGCACACCGTCGCGATCACCGAGGACGGACCGGTCGTCCTCACCCAGCGCTGAGGACGTATCGATCCGCGGGTGCGCCGGTCCGACCCGCGACGAAGCGACCCCGGTAGGCACTAGCATCGGCCTATGGCCAGGGCGACGGCGATCGGCGAGGCCCTGCGTGGCGCGGGCATCTCCGACGTGCTCGACGACACCACCACCCGGGCCCTGTACTCGTCCGACGCCTCCCTCTACCGGGTGCCCCCGCAGGCGGTGGTGCGGCCCCGTGAGATCGACGAGGTCGCCACCGTGCTCGAGGTGTGCCGCCGGCACGGCGTTCCGTTCACCTCGCGCGGCGGCGGAACGTCCGTCGCCGGCAACGCCGTCGGCCCCGGCGTCGTGCTCGACTTCAGCCGTCATCTCGGCCGTGTCCTGCAGATCGACCCCGAGGCCCGCACCGCGACGGTGCAGCCCGGCGTCGTCCAGTCCGAACTGCAGCGCGCGGCCGCCCCGTACGGACTGCGCTTCGGGCCCGACCCGTCCACCCACAACCGCTGCACCGTCGGCGGGATGATCGGCAACAACGCCTGCGGTGCCCGCACCCTCGGCTACGGTCGCACCTCCGACAACGTCCTCGGCCTCGAGGTGCTCACCGGCGCGGGCCGGCACCTGTCGCTGCCCGACGACGCCCCCGTCCTGGAATCGCTGCGCCGCCTCGTGCTCGACCACCTCGCCACCATCCGCACCGAGTTCGGCCGGTTCGGCCGGCAGGCGTCCGGCTACGCCCTCGAACACCTGTTGCCGGAGAACGGGTTCGACGTCCTGCGCTTCCTCGTCGGCAGCGAGGGCACGCTCGGCGTCGTCACCGAGGCGACGGTGCGGCTCGTCGCCGATCCCGCGGTGCGCGTCCTGGTGGCCCTCGGCTACCCCGACATCGCGACGGCCGGCGACGCCGCCCACGCGCTGCTCGGCTTCACCCCGACCGCGTGCGAGGGACTCGACTCGCGGATCGTGGACGTGGTGCGTGCGCGGCGCGGCCCGGCGGCGGTGCCGCCGCTGCCGCGCGGGGCGGCGTGGCTGTTCGTCGAACTGTCCGGCGACGACGCCGGCGAGGTGCTCGCCCGGGCGTCGTCTCTCGAACACGCCGTCTCGGCGGTGGATTCGCTGATCGTGACCGATCCGGGGAAGGCCGCGCAACTGTGGCGGATCCGGGAGGACGGGGCCGGGCTGTCCGGGCGCAGCCCCGCCGGGTTGCCCGCCCACTCCGGCTGGGAGGATGCCGCCGTCCCGCCGGAGCGGGTGGGGGAGTACCTGCGCGAGTTCGAGTCGCTGCTGACCCGCTACGGCGTCACCGGCTATCCGTACGGGCACTTCGCCGACGGCTGCATCCACATCCGCCTCGACGTGCCGCTCGAGATACCCGGGATATTCCGCGAATTCCTCTTCGCGGCAGGTGAACTCGTGGCCTCGTTCGGGGGCTCGATGTCCGGCGAACACGGCGACGGCCGGGCGCGCAGCGAACTGCTGCCCCTGATGTACTCGCCGACCGCGCTGCGGCTGTTCGGGGCGGTCAAGGCGGTGTTCGACCCCGAGGGCCTGCTCAATCCCGGCGTGCTCGTCGATCCCGTCCCCTCGGATCGGGACCTCAGAGTCCCGGCCGCGCAACGGGTCCAGGACGGCCTGGCGTTCCGGTACACCGGTGACGGCGGCGACTTCATGCAGGCCGTGCACCGCTGCACCGGTGTCGGCAAGTGCCGCGCCGACACCGCCGGCCTCGGTGGGGTGATGTGCCCGTCGTACCTGGCGACGCGGGAGGAGAAGGATTCCACCCGCGGCCGGGCCCGGGTCCTGCAGGAGATGCTCAACGGCACCCTCGTCACCGGATCCTGGCGCTCACCGGAGGTGCACGAGGCGCTCGAACTGTGCCTGGCGTGCAAGGGCTGCGCCTCCGACTGCCCGACCGGTGTGGACATGGCCACCTTCAAATCCGAAGTGCTGCAACAGAGTTACCAGGGCCGCGTGCGGCCCGTCACGCACTACACCCTCGGGCGGCTGCCGCGCTGGGCGGCGCTGGCGAGCCGGGCGCCGCGCGCGGTGAACGCGCTGGGCAAGGTGCCGGGGGTGGCGGCCGCCGGGCTGACCCTCGCCGGAGTGGACCGGCGCCGCCGCGTGCCCGAGTTCGCGCCGCGCACGTTCCGCCGCTGGTTCGCAGACACGGCCGCCGAGCGTCGCACGGACGGCGAGCCCGTCCTGCTGTTCGTCGACACCTTCACCGAGTACTTCACCCCGGAGGTGGCGATCGCCGCGGTGCGGGTGCTCGAGGCCGCAGGCCGACGGGTGTGCGTGACCGACCGGCAACAGTGCTGCGGCCTGACGTGGATCACCACCGGTCAGCTGGATGCCGCCCGGAAGATCTTGGGCCGCACCCTCTCCGCCCTGTTCCCGGCCGGCATGCCGATCGTGGGGCTCGAACCGTCGTGCACCGCGGTCCTGCGCTCCGACGCCGTCGAGCTGCTCGGGTTCGAGCCGGCGCGCGTCGTCGCCGAGTCGACGGTGACGCTGGCCGAGCTGCTCGGCGACTGGGAGCCGCCGTCGCTGTCCGGGACGACGGTGGTGGCCCAGCCGCACTGCCACCACCACGCCGTGATGGGGTGGGGCGCCGACGCCGCGCTGCTGCGCCGGGCCGGCGCGACGGTCACCCGGCTCGGCGGATGCTGCGGTCTCGCCGGCAACTTCGGCGTGGTGCCCGGGCACTACGACGTCTCCGTCGCCGTCGCCGGGCACCAGCTGCTGCCCGCGATCGCCGCCGCGGGCCCGGACGACGTCGTGCTCGCCGACGGCTACTCCTGCCGCACCCAGATCGCCGACCTCACCGACCGGCGAGGGGTACACCTCGCGCAGCTGCTCGCATCCAGGCTGTGAGCCGACGATCCACAGCGATGAGTTTTTCCGGGCCGGCCGGTCAGTCCGTAGCGAGACCACCCCGCGACCCCAGGAGCCCGTCATGATCTCGACCACCACCCGCCCCACCGAGCGCACCACCGACCGGAAGTTCCGCATCGCCGGCCTCGTGCTCACCGGCCTCGTCGTGCTGTTCCTGCTGTTCGACGTCACGATCCACATCCTCAACGTCGACCAGGCCCGGGAGGCGATGATCGATCTGGGCTTCGACCCGGACCTCAACTACGTCATCGGCGTCGTCCTGCTCGTGTGCCTGGCGCTGTACCTGGTCCCGGCCACGTCGATCCTCGGGGCGGTGCTGCTGACCGGTTACCTCGGCGGCGCCGTGGCGACGAACATGTTGAACGAGATGCCGCTCTTCAGCACCATCCTCTTCCCGGTGTACGTCGGTGTCCTCGTGTGGGCCGGGCTGTACCTGCGCGATCCGGTGGTGCGGTCGGTGATGCCGCTGCGCCGCGCCTGAGCCCCCTCGCAACCGCTGCCGGTCGTCCGCGAACACCGTCGGGTTCGCGGACGACTGCGGCTATCCGGTGCGGGTGACGACGACGAACGGCCCGATCTCCGAGATCGTGAAGCGCGGATCGTCGAACAGCGACTTCGGGTACGTCACCGTGTAGCGGCGCACATTGGGGTCGTTGGGGTACACGTCCTCGGCGAGCCGGAGCGTGTAACCCTCGGCGCCCTGCCGGAACACGATCGCGTCGGGGCCCCGCCACGGCGACTCGTCCCACGCCGCGAGCAGCTCGTCGGCCGTCTCGAGCGACGCCCAGTCCTCGATCGCGGCGGCGCGAGCCTCGAAGTCCGCCAACGGATTCGCGTAGTGCGACGTCAGCGCCTGGAATCCGAGGTAGGGGTGATAGGCGAGGAAGGTGGTGTCGGCGGTGAGGACGACGATCTCGTCGCGGGGCCGGTCCAGCGCCGCGGTGATCGCCTCGTCCAGCTCGGCGTAGTAGGCGCCGGCGCCGGGCGGACGCTGGTCGGCGCGTTCACCGTCGCCGTCGGTGTCGGTGTAGGCGACGGTGATCTCGCTCGCGAGGACCTGCGGGATGTTCTGGGTGAACGCGACCGCGCCCAGCGCGCCGACCGCGATCAGGGACCACCGCACCCGCTGGTTCTCGCTGGTGGCCAGCACGATCCACCGGGTGAAGTCGACGAATGCGAACGTGCCGGCGGCCGCGAGCAGCACGAGCAGGATCACCTCGAGGCGGAAGGCGAGCAGGGTGTTGCCCAGCGCGGTCAGCGCCATCGACGCCAGGTACCACAGGTACACGGATACGACGCCGAGTCCGAGGGCCTGCGCGCGCCGCGACGACGTGGCCCGTCCGACCAGCCACACCGTGCCGAGCAGGCACAGCAGCCCGATCAGCGAACCGTGGAACATCGGCAGCGGCAGCCGGGCCCCGGTCTCGGGCAGATAGTGCGTCGCGGTGCCGGATCCGGCGGTGGACCCGCCCCGCAGCACCTCGAGCACGAACGGCGCCCAAACGATCAGCGCGACGAGTGCCGCGATCGCACCGATCACCACGAACCGCACGAGCACCGGGACCGCGGCGCGCCACGTGCCGGCCGCGCGTCGCGCCAGCACCGCCGCGACGACGGCCATCACGGTGACGGCGAACGCGGCGATGCCCAGGTAGAGCGTGTAGAACGTGGCCGCCAGCCCGAGGAACAGTCCGGTCCCGACGGCGGCTCCGCCGCCCGGTGCGCCCTTTGGGCTGCTCCAGCCGCCCGAAGGACGCACCGGGCGCGACAGCGCCCCCCACGCCATGACGAGGGCGGGCGCGAGCAGCAGCGCGATGACGGCGCCGTACGGCTCGGGGGAGCCGTAGGCGAGGACGACGGCGGTGGTCGCGGTGGCGACCAGCACGGCCAGATCGACCCGCACCAGCGCGGTCCACAACACGAGCGCGCCGACGGCGGCGACGGCCAGCGACACGATCGACCACGGCTTGAACGCCTCCCAGCCGTCCATGCCGAGCAGGTTCGCGAAGCGGCCGCCCACCCAGAACCAGCCGGCGGGATAGAACGGCGGCAGGTCCGCGTACGTCATGTCCCGCAGGGCCGGGGAGTCGGTGAGCCGTGTCAGGTACTCGGTGCGGAACTCCTGGTCGACGGAGATGCCGTGCAGATAGAGCTTCGTCGCGGCCAGCGGCATCCCGAGGGTGACGGTGACCAGGCCCGACAGGCCGGCCCACGACAGCACCCGCGCGAACGGCGTCCACCGTCGCCGCCGGTGCAGCACGACGGAGACGGCGAGCACGGCGAGCGCCCCCACCTGCAGCACCGTCGTGACGGCCTGCGTGACGTTCGACGAGTTGAAGGCGGGCCACTGCACGCGTGCGAACGCGAACAGGCCGACGGCGGCGACGATCGCGGCGACGAGAACCGCAGCGGCCCCCTCGCCGGCGGTGCGGAGCGCACGCCGGAAGGGGGCCACGTCGGAGGAGAGTACGGCTGGGTCGGACACCCCCGCAGCCTAGATCGGCAGCTTTCGGAAGATCGCGCGCGGGACGTGCCGCAGCACCATCATCACGTAGCGGAAGGCGCCCGGAGCCCACACGAGTTCCTTGCCCTTCTCGGACGCGGAGACGGCGAGCTTGGCGACGTCCTCCTTGTTCACCGTCAGCGGGGCTTCCTTCACTCCGGCGGACATGCGGGTGCGGACCTGCCCCGGCCGGATCACCAGGACACGGGGGCCGTACTCGCGCAGCGCCTCGCCGAGCCCGAGGTAGAAGCCGTCGAGACCGGCCTTGGTGGAGCCGTACACGAAGTTGGAGCGGCGCACCCGCTCACCCGCGGCGGAGGACATGGCGATGATGCGGCCGTAGCCCTGCGCCTTCATCTTCTCGCCGACGAGCACGCCGACGGACACGGCCGCGGTGTAGTTGATCTCGGCGATCTGCACGGCCTTGGCCTGGTTCTGCCACAGCTCCTCGGCATCGCCGAGCAGTCCGAACGCGACGATCGCGACGTCGACGTCGCCGGCAGGAGCGGAGCCTGCGGAGCGACCGTTCCCGGCGAGGTCCCAGGCTTGGTCGATCACCTTCGGGTGGCTACCGGTGTCGAGGGCGTTGAAGTCGATCACGTCGACCTTGGTGGCCCCGGCGGCCTTCACCTGCGCGACGGCGTCGTCGCGCAGCGGGTCGTTCGGCAGCGCCGCGAGGATCACGCGGGCCGGCGCCCTGCGCAGGTACTCCTCGACGATGGCGAGGCCGATCTCGGACGTGCCACCGAGGAGCAGCAGGGTCTGGGGGTTGCCGACGGCGTTGATCATCAGTGGAGTTCCAACCTTCTGGACATATCGGAGGCGAACACGTTGGTGGGATCGACCGAGCGGCGGATCTTGATCCATTCGCCGATGCGCGGGTACATCGCGTGGAACGTCTCGGCGGAGGTGCGCGAATCCTTGGCGGTGTAGAGGCGGCCGCCGAACTCGAGGACGCGGCGGTCGAGTTCGCGGACGAACTCGTTCAGGCCCGCCTTGATGGGGAAGTCGACGCAGATGTTCCACCCCGGGATCGGGAAGCTCAGCGGCGCCTTGTTGCCCGGGCCGAACAGCTTGAAGACATTGAGGAACGAGTAGTGCCCCGACTTCTGGATGTCGACGATGATCCTCTTGAACTCCTCGACGGCCTCCGTGGGCACCACGAACTGGTACTGCAGGAAGCCGTTCGAACCGTAGGCGCGGTTCCACTCACCGAACATGTCGAGCGGGTGGTAGAACTGCGTCAGATTCTGGACCTTGCCGCGGTAGGTGCCGGACTTGCGGTACCACAGCTCGCCGACGGCGCTGAAGGTGTACTTGTTGGCCAGGCCGTTCGGGAAGATGTCCGGGAACGTCAGCAGCGTCGGCGCGTCGAACTTCAGCGGGTTCTTCTGCAGCTTCTTCGGCAGCTGGTCGAGCTTCGCGAGCGAACCGCGGGAGACCGCCGCGCGGCCGAGCTTCGGCGGCGGTGCGACCGCGTCGAACCAGGCGCTCGAGTAGTCGTAGTTCGCCTCGCTGCCGTCGCTGTGCAGCGCGATCGTCTCGTCGAGGGTGCTGGTGACGTCGCCGTCGGCGATGAAGTACGCCGTCTCGGTGGGCGTCATCTCGATCGTGGCGCGCAGGATGATGCCGGTCAGGCCCATGCCGCCGACCGTCGCCCAGAACAGCTTGGAGTTGCGGCCGTTCGGGGTGAGGGTGCGCACCTGGCCGTCGGCCGTGAGCAGGTCCATCGACCGGACGTGGTTGCCGAAGCTGCCGGCGCTGTGGTGGTTCTTGCCGTGGATGTCCGCGCCGATGGCGCCGCCCACGGTCACCTGCCGGGTGCCCGGCAGCACCGGCACCCACAGGCCGAACGGCAGCGCCGCGCGCATCAACTGGTCCAGGTTGGCGCCCGCGTCGACGGTGACCAGACGCGATTCGCGGTCGATCGTGTGGATTCGGTCCAGCGCCGTCATGTCGACGACGAGCCCGCCCGCGTTCTGCGCCGGGTCACCGTACGAGCGGCCGAGGCCGCGGGCGATGACACCGCGGCGCAGATGCGACGGCTTGGACTCGTTCTGCTCCGCGACCCGGGCGACCGCCTGCGCGATCACCTCGACGTCGGGAGTGGACAGCACCTCCGCGGTGGTCGGGGCGGTGCGCCCCCAGCCGGTCAGAGTGCGGGTCTGGGTGGGGAGCGGCGCGGCGGCCGGCTCTGCAGCTGTCGTGGACATCGCCGTACAGGTTACCCGCCGGTCGCAGCAGCGATAGTGTGTCGGTGGCGACGTCCCCGCCCCGGCGTCCGGATTGCCGGAACCGTCCCGGTGCGTTCCGTCGCGGAGCGGGGGCGCTCGCGCCGCTCGCATAGGCTGTCGCCGTGTCCGAGCACCCGCAGCACCCGCACTGGCAGACGCAACCGGAGCACCACGCCCCCCTGCCGGTGGAGATCCCCCTCACCGACAGCACCGCCGACGAGGCGCTCGACCTGAAGACGCAGATCGTGCGGTTCGTCCTCACCGGCGGGCTGTCCGCGATCGTGGACTTCGGTCTCTACGTGCTGCTGCTGGCCGTGGGGCTGCACGTCAACGTCGCGAAGTCGCTGTCGTTCGTCGCCGGCACCACCACCGCCTACCTGATCAACCGGCGCTGGACCTTCAGGGCGGAACCGAGCCGGGCCCGGTTCGTCGCGGTGGTGATCCTGTACGCCGTCACCTACGCCGTGCAGGTCGGCATCAACTACGTGCTGTACGACGCGCTGCCCGCCGAGTGGTGGCGCGTGCCGCTCGCATTCGTCGTCGCGCAGGGCACGGCCACCGTGATCAACTTCGTGGTGCAGCGCGCCGTGATCTTCCGCCTGCGCTGATCGGTCGGCCGTGGGGGGCGAGCGAATGTATCGCTCACCTCCGTGGTCCGACGAAATGGTCCATTCGCTCGGGTCGCTCAGTCGTGCTTGGCGCGGCGGAAGGAGAAGTCCCGGTAGCCGAAGAAACTCGCCGTCGCGGTCACGAAGGTGATCACGATCTGCGCGGGGATCGGGGGGAATCCGAGGACGGACACCGCCAGCGTCATGAGCGCGAGGTTCAGCAGGAACGCGCTCAGGTTGACGGTCACGAACCGCCACAGGTCACGCAGGAAGTGACCGCGCACGCGGAACACGAGGTAGCGGTAGGTGGAGAAGGCGCACAGCACGTTGGAGGCGTAGCCCGCCACGATCGCGACGTGGTAGCCGAGGGTGTCGCCGACGGCGAGCTGCCACACGATGAACCAAGCGGTGCCCAGCGCGGTGTTGAAGGCCCCCACCAGCAGGAACGCCACGGCCTGGTTCTTGAACAGGCGCATGAGCGGGCCCGGCGCCCCCGACATCCCGCCGGGTGCGCCGGCGGGTTCGGTGACGGGATCGGGGGAGGACACCGGCTGCGCGCTCACCCGAGGTACCGCGGCAGCGACCCGGCCGCGACGGCGTCGGCCAGCGAGGGGGCCGCCCGGTCCTTGTCGGACAGCTGGTGGTGCAGGGGCGCCCCGTCGCGGCCGGTGGTGGGCCAGTCGATGCCGATCTGCGGGTCGAGGGGGTCGATCTCGTGTTCGCGGTCGGGGTTGTAGCCGGTCGAGCACAGGTAGACGACGGTCGAGCCGTCGGCCAGGGAACAGAAGGCGTGGCCGAGGCCCTCGGGGAGGAAGATCGCGCGGCGGTCGACGTCGTCGAGCAGCACCGCGTCCCACTGCCCGAAGGTGGGCGAGCCGACGCGCAGGTCGACGACGACGTCGAGCACCGCGCCGGCCGGGCAGGTGACGTACTTGGCCTGCCCGGGGGGGACGTCGGCGTAGTGGATGCCGCGCAGCACCCCGGCGGCGGAGACCGAGCAGTTGGCCTGGGCGAGGTCGAGGGCGCGTCCGGCGGCGTCGGTGAAGGTGGGCTGTTTGAACCACTCGTAGAAGACGCCGCGGTCGTCGCCGAACTGTCGGGGGGTGATCTCGTAGGCGCCGGGGATCTTCAGTTCGCGGTAGTGCACCGTCAGTGTCCTTCCCGGTCGAGCAGGTCGAGCAGGTAGCTGCCGTAGCCGGATTTGACCAGCGGCGCGGCCAGGGCGCGCAGGTCGTCGTCGGTGATGAAGCCGCGCCGCCACGCGACCTCCTCGGGGGCGCCGATCTTTAGGCCCTGGCGTTGTTCGATGGTACGGACGTAGTTGCCGGCGTCGAGCAGCGAGTCGAAGGTGCCGGTGTCGAGCCAGGCGGTGCCGCGCGGCAGGACCTCGACCTGGAGCCGGCCGGCCTCGAGGTAGGTGCGGTTGATGTCGGTGATCTCGTATTCGCCGCGGTCCGACGGGCGCAGGCCGCGGGCGATGGCGACGACGTCGTTGTCGTAGAAGTACAACCCGGGCACCGCGAAGTTCGACTTCGGGGTGGCCGGCTTCTCCTCGAGCGAGAGCGCCCGGCCCTCGGAGTCGAACTCGATCACCCCGTAGGCCCTGGGATCGGAGACGCGGTAGGCGAACACCGCGCCGCCGTCGAGGTCGGCGAACCGGGTGAGCTGGGTGCCCAGGCGGGGGCCGTAGAAGATGTTGTCGCCGAGGACGAGGGCGACGCTGCCGGTGCCGATGTGCTCGGCGCCGAGCACGAACGCCTGGGCGAGCCCGTTCGGCTCCGGCTGGACCCGGTAGGTCAGGTTCACCCCGTAGCGCGACCCGTCGCCGAGCAGGCGCTGGAACTGTGGAGCATCCTCGGGCGTGGTGATGATCAGGATGTCGCGGATCCCGGCGAGCATGAGGGTCGAGAGCGGGTAGTAGATCATCGGCTTGTCGTAGACCGGTACGAGCTGCTTGCTCACTCCCAGGGTGATCGGGTGCAGGCGGGACCCGGTGCCGCCGGCGAGAATGATTCCGCGCATGACGGGCAGTCTCCCATCCGGGGTGGACGCGGACCAGCGAACGCACCGCCGGTAGGGTTGCCGCATGCGGCTGCTCGTCACCGGCGGTGCCGGTTTCATCGGTGCGAACTTCGTGCATCGGACCGTCGCCGACCGCCCCGAGGCGCGGGTGACCGTGCTCGACAAGCTCACCTACGCCGGCAACCCGGCCTCCCTCGACCCGGTCGCCGAGAAGATCCGCTTCGTCCGCGGCGACGTCGCCGACGCGGACCTGGTCGACGCGCTGGTCGCCGAGTCGGATCTGGTGGTGCATTTCGCCGCCGAGTCGCACAACGACAACTCCCTGGCCGATCCGTCGCCGTTCGTGCAGACCAACCTGATCGGCACGTTCACCCTGCTCGAGGCGGTGCGCCGGCATTCGGTGCGGTATCACCACATCTCCACCGACGAGGTGTACGGCGATCTCGAGCTCGACGATCCGGCCCGGTTCACCGAGGCCACCGCCTACAACCCGTCGAGCCCGTACTCGTCGACCAAGGCCGGCTCGGACCTGCTGGTGCGCGCGTGGGTGCGCTCGTTCGGGGTGGCCGCGACGATCTCGAACTGCTCGAACAACTACGGCCCCTATCAGCACGTGGAGAAGTTCATCCCGCGGCAGATCACCAACGTCCTCGACGGGATCCGGCCCAAGCTGTACGGCACCGGGGCGAACGTGCGGGACTGGATCCACGTCGACGACCACAACCGGGCGGTGTGGACGATCATCGACAAGGGCGAGATCGGCCAGACCTATTTGATCGGCGCGGACGGCGAGACGAACAACCGCACCGTCGTCGAGACCATCCTCGAGCTGTGCGGTAAGGATCGGGGCGACTTCGACTTCGTCACCGACCGCCCCGGCCACGACCTGCGCTACGCCATCGACGCCACCCGCCTGCGCACCGAGCTCGGCTGGACCCCCCGCTACCGGGAGTTCCGCGAGGGCCTGGCCGCGACCATCGACTGGTACCGCACCCACGAGCACTGGTGGCGACCGCAGAAGGACGCCACCGAGCAGGCCTACGCCCGTTCCGGGGAGCGGACACTCGGCCGAGCCGAATGACCCATCGTGCGCCGGGTCGCTTCCAGCGTGGCGGCGATGCCGGCCGGGAGGGGCCGATGGCTGCGGCGGTCCAGCTCGGTCCACACGAGCGACCGTAACCGCAGGTCCCGCCCTTGCACCGACGCGAGCGGTGAGGACGCGAGCACGACGTTGGGGCGGCGGCGGAAGACGGTCCGGCACGCGCCGAGGATCGCGCCGATCGTCACCGACCGGCCGGACGCGAAGATCTTGGTGCTCACCCCGCCCGATTCGGCTTCCGCCCGCGCCAGGGCGTCGGCAACCATCTCCGCCGCGTCGGAGATGTAGAGGTAGTCCCGCAGGGTGTCCATCGAGACGTAGATCGAGACCGGTGCCCCGGTGAGATAGCCGCGGCACAGGTGGGAGATGAGACCCTGCGGCTTGGCGAGATTCTGCCCCGGCCCGTAGAGGTTCGCGAAGCGGCCGATCACCGCGGTGGCGCCCGTCGCCCCGGCGAAGTCGGTGACGACGGCCTCGGCGGCCAGCTTGGCGTGTCCGTAGAGACCGAGCGGGGCCGTGGGGCTGTGCTCGGAGTGGGGTGCGCCCGGCGCGGCCGCGTACACACCGCCTGCCGACGAGGCGTGGAACACCGTCCCGTGCTCGGCGCTGCCGCCGGCTGCGTGCGCCAGTCCGTCGAGCACGTCGCGCAGCAGAGCGTTCTCGGCCGCGAATGCTTCCGCCGTCGTGCCGTTCACCCCGGCGCCGGCGCACCACGCGACCCGCCACGGCCCACCACCGGTGGCGCGGACGAACCGGTCCGCGTCGGCCAGCAACACGTTGCGGGCCTGCTCCGGCTCCTCCCAAGGCACCACGCTCGTCGCCACCGGGACGTCGCGGCGGTGCAGCTCCCGGGTCACCCACGAGCCGAGCAGTCCGCCACTTCCGACGACCCACGTCGGCGCCGGCACGGCTACCCGCTCCGGAACGATTCGAGGTCGGGATACCGCTGTGTGCGGGCCAGCGGACCGGAGCCGGGATCGCTGACGATCAGGTACGGCGGTTTGCCCATCGCCGTCTTCACCGCCACCCCCACGTACTCGGCGATGACTCCGAGGGAGAACAGGACGGCGCCGAATCCCAGCAGCAGGATGACCGTCGTCGAGGCCCAGCCCTGCACCGGGAAACGGTTGCCGAGGAACAGGTAGGACACCAGCACCCACACCGCCCACAGGATCCCGCCCACGGCCAGGACCACGCCCAGCAGGCTCACCATCCGCAGGCCCTTGGTTCCGCTCGACAGCACCATCCGCCAGAAATGCGACAGCAGAGTGCGCAGCCGGTAGCCGGACGCACGTCCCTGCTCCTCCCGCAGGGCGACCGGGCTCGTGCTCACCTTGCCTGCGATCCACCCCAGCGCGACGTCGAGGTAGACCTCGGAACCCGCGTAGGCGGCGAGGGAACGTCCCACCTCGCCCAGCACCAGACGGAAACTCTGGTAATCGGGGCTGTCGGGCACGGACAGCACCCGGGCCAGGAACCACTTGGATCCCTTGGAGGCCACGTTGCGCAGCAGGCCGTGCGGTGCCGCGTTCGTCGGTTTGGCGTATACGACGGTCGCGCCCTCGTCGAGCGCGGTGTCGAGCAGCCCGCCGATGGCGGCGGGATCGTGCTGACCGTCCTCGTCGAGGGTGACGATCCACTCGCCGCCACTCGACGCCATGCCCGCGAGCGTCGCCGGATGCTGGCCGAAGTTCCGGCTGAGCCACACCCCGGCGACGAAGGGGTACTTCGCGGCCAGCTCCCGGATGACGCGGGCCGAGTCGTCGGGGCCGTTGTCGTGGACGAGCAGGACCTCCTCGACCACCATGGGACGGCCGCCGGGGGTCAATGTCACCTCGGTCCACGGAACGATCTGCTCGAGCAGGTCACCCAGAGTGTGTTCGCCCTGATAGACCGGCACGACGACCGACACGCGGTGTGGCGTGCCCACCCCCGGCCGGTCGTCGCTGCTCACAAGTCGGGAGTGTATACGCCGGGTGGGGCTGTTTTCGGGTGCGGGCCGTGCCGATGTACGGTGGCGCCGTCAGTCGGCCCGCCACGAGCGCCGGGCGTGCGTTCGAGGACGGGATGAGCAGCAGTGACGAGGCCGAAACTGTCCGTGGTGATTCCGGCCTACAACAATGCGCCGTTCATCGAGGCGACGGTCGAGTCCGTGCTCGGGCAGGACTTCGAGGATTTCGAACTGATCATCGCCGATCACAGTTCGACCGACGGCACCGCGGACCTGCTCGGCAAGTACGCCGGCGACCGGCGCGTGACCCTGTTGTCGACTCCGACGGGCGGTGGTGCGCCCCGGAACTGGCAGCGCGTGACGGCCGAGGCCGCGGGCGAGTACGTCAAGCTGGTGTGCGGCGACGACCTGCTGTATCAGGGGGCCCTGTCGGCCCAGGTGGCGGCCCTGGACGCGCACCCGTCGGCGGTGGCGGTGGCGTCGCAGCGGGACATTCTCGACGCGCGAGGCGCGAAGATGATCGGCGGACGCGGTCTCCAGGGACTGTCGGGCCTGGTGCCGGGCGGGGAGGCGATCCGGCGCACCGTGCGGCTGGGCACGAACGTGTTCGGTGAGCCGATGTGCGTGACGATGCGCCGCGATGTCCTCGAGCGGGCCGGCGGATGGGACGGTCGTTTCCCCTACCTGATCGACATGGCCTCCTACACGAAGGTGCTGTTCCACGGCGACCTGTATGCCCTGCGGCAGGTCGTCGGCGGTTTCCGGGTCAGTGCCGGTCAGTGGAGCGTGGCCCTCGTCGCCGAGCAGGCCCGGCAGGCGAAGGCCTATCACCGGTGGGTGTCCGAACAACTGCCCGGCGGGCTCCGGGCGGCCGACGTGTGGCAGGGGAATCGCCGCGCCGAACTCGCCGCGCTTCAGCGGCGGGTGTTCTACACCGTCTTCCGGTCGCGTCTCAGCCCACGGTAGCCGCCGGTACGGGCGCCGCGGCCTCCTCCGGATTCTCCCGTCGCGCCTTCCGCCGGTCTCTCAGGTACAGCAGCTGCATCGCCGCGGCGCCCGCGATGCCGAGGCCCAGGCCGGCGAACCCGGCTCCCTGGCCCGGCGGTGTCCAGCGCACGACGAGCTCGCCGTCCTCGGTGCCGGCGGGGATGTCCACCGCGAGGAACATGCCGTCCACCGAGCGCGGTTCCAGAGGCCGGCCGTCCAGCGTGGCCGAGTAGCCGGGCCAGTTCAGGCGTCCGAAGACGACGCGTCCGCCGTCCACCGAGTTCACGCGGACCCGGCTCGTCGCGTAGTCCTCGGAGACCGAGGTGGCGGTGACCCCCTCCGTGAAGGAGATGCGTCCGTTCCGGCCGCTGATCGGTCCGGCGAGCCGTTCGAGGATCACCGCGTCCACAGCGTCCGCGGACCCGGACGGCGACTGCACCCACCGCCAGCCGGGCGGCGCCGGCTCCGAGTCGGCGTCCGGGTACTGCCGGCGCTGCAGCACCACCCGATCCACGAGCATCAGGTCCACGTACGTCCGGTCGGTGCTCGATTCGGTGGCGAACGCGGCGCCGAACGCGTCGTCGCAGCTCGAGCCGTCGTGCCGCATGCACAGGTGGAAGGCGAACTCCTCGAAGCCGATGGGGGTGTAGGCGTTGACGTACGTCTCGTCGAGGGACTTGGCGAAATTGCCGAACACGAGGGAGCGGTAGACACCCTGCGGATTCGCGGTCCACGGCAGCACCAGTTCGCGGTCGGCGAGCTGCAGCGTGGTGCCCGGCCGGTCCGGAAAGTTCTCCTTCGCGACCGACTGCCGGGCCGGCAGATCCCACGCGAGCGGGTGCGGTGTCGTCGACGCCACCTGGAAGTACACGACGGGCAGCGCCGAGAGCAGCAGGATCGCCGCCACCGCCCGGTCACCGGCGCGGAGCGCGACCCACAGGACGGCGGCCCCGACGAGGAGGACGGCGCCCGCCCACAGCAGGTGACGGTTCATGAACTCGGGGGACGAGGACCCGGAGCGCAGGGTCATCAGCAGCACGAGCGTGGCCGCCGCGCCCGCCCGCACCCGCATCCTGCGGAGCGTGCCGTGGCGGCTGATCAGCACGCACACCACCACGAGTGTCGCGAGAGCGAACATCGGCAGCAGCCGCGCCGGCCAGCGCAACGGCCCCATCACGCTGGGGCCGGCCGTCGCCATGAGCATGGCGACGAGGAAGATCAGCGCGCCGGCGAGGCTGCGCACGGACCGGTGCACGGTCTTCCAGTCCACGAAGGCGAGCGCGGGGACGGCGAACCAGGCGATGTAGGTGACGGGGAACGGCTGCACCTCCCCGAACCAGGCTTCGATGCCCGGCAGCGCGGAGGGGATGCCGGAGTTGAGGGTGTCCGACCAAGGTGCCGTGAGGAAGTTGTCGTTCTGGAAGCCCTGGTCGGAGCGCCAGGTGACGGAGCTGGACAGCGCCCCGGGCAGGTAGGTGATCAACCCGCCCGCGGCGGCGCAGCTCGCGACCACCGCCAGCCGCAGCGAGGGCCGCCACGAGTGCCGATGGATCCGTTCGCCGATCATGAGGCAGCCCGTGAGGATCCCGGCGACGAGCGCGGGAAAGACGTAGCCGACGCTGACGGCGAGGTACAGGAACACGAACGCCGGCAGGGGACCGGAGCGTCCGCGCAGGTAGCGGAGCGAACTGGCCCACGCCTGGGCCACCCACGCCGACCCGGTGAGGGCCGTGACCCAGGTCGCCTGGTCGAAGAAGAGCGCGAACCCGGTGAACGGGACGGCGGCGCCGACCACCGCCGCCCACGTCGCGCGAGCGCCGTACTCCAGGCAGATCCGGTACACGCCCAGCGCTAGGACGACGGAGAACGCCCACTTCACGCCAGTCGAGAGCAGCACCATGTTGTCGACGGACGGCGCGATCAGGTTGACGAGCAGCTGCGGCGGATTCCAGAGGCCGCCCTGCCCCTCGACCGGGTAGTTCCCGGCCATCCACTGTTCCGGCACGAGGCTCGGAAGCTGTCCGGTCCGCAGGATCCGGCCGAGGAAGATCCAGTTCGGTACCGCACCCGATTCCGTGTCGTCGGTGTAGAACCATCGATCGTCGGCCGCCAGGATCACCAGGTAGGTGACCGTCACCATCGCTGCCACTGCGGCACCCCACGTCCGGCGCTGCCGCCGCGTCGTCACCGCGGGCACGACGGCGGAGGTCACATGTGCTCCAGAGGTCGGGGACGGGGCTGGCCGGAGGCCAGGGACGAGGCTGGCCAGAGGCCAAGGATAACGGGGGTGGGCCGGGCGACGACCGGCCGGGCGCGGGGGTGGATCCGCGGGGACGTCGGCCGGTCCCCGGTCCGTTGGTAGCCTGGGACGAGTTGTGTCCTGGGGGGCAGCAAGGTTCCGAAAGGTGTTTCGACGGATGGACAAGGCCGAATTCGCTGCGATCGAACCGACGGGAGGGGTCGGCACCGCAGCTGACGGTTCGTCCGTTACGGGGCGCCCCGCGACCCGTCCGACCGCTCAGCGTGCGCTGTTCGCGGGGCCGTCTCCGCTGGTCAGCGACGACATGTACGTCACCGTCAAGGGGACCGTCGACCGTGAGCGGACCAGGGTGCGTCTCGGCCGCCGGAGCCGTGTCGAAACGGACACCTACTTCGGCAGATTCCCCGCCAGCTACTGGCAGCGCTGGACCGCCGTCACCGAGGTCGAGTTCGTCGCCGAGGTCGACGGGGACGGCCGCATCGAACTGGTCGCCACCGATGCCCGGGGCCGGCGACGGATCGTCGCCACGACCGCCGTGTCGTCGAACGGCGCGCCCGCGACGGTGACGGTGTCCACCCCGATCGACCGGTTCGTCGACGGCGGTGCCCTGTTCGCACGGATCTCCACCGGCTCCGGCGAACTGGCCGTCGAGAACGCCCGGTGGACGGTGCCGGCACCGAAGTCCCTGCGGCCGGCCGCCGTCGTCATCTGCACCTTCAACCGCGCCGACGACTGCGCGGCGACGCTGGCCGCCATGGCGGACGACCCGATCGCGCTGGCCGACGTGCAGTCGGTGTACGTGATCGATCAGGGCAACGACCGGGTGGAGACTCGGCAGGAGTTCCAGCGCGTCGCCTCCGAACTCGGCGACAAGCTCGTCTACATCACACAGCCCAACCTGGGCGGCGCCGGCGGATTCACCCGCGGCCTGTACGAGGTCGCCGGCTCCGCGCGGAACCCCGGAGCCAACATCGTGTTCATGGACGACGACGTCCTGTGCGAACCGGAGGCGGTGGTCCGGCTCAACATGTTCGCGAACTGCACCGTCGAGCCCGCGATCGTCGGCGCGCAGATGCTGTACCTGCTGCATCCCGACCGGGTCCACGTCGGGGCCGAGGTCGCAGACCTGCAGCGGCTCCAGGCCGGGCTGGAGGTGAAGAACGCGCTCGCGGACAAGAGCACGCTGAAGAAGCAGCAGGACATCCGGGTCGACGCCGGCTACAACGGGTGGTGGTCGTGCCTGATCCCGTCGGAGGTCGTGGAGAAGGTCGGTTATCCGCTGCCCCTGTTCTTCCAGTGGGACGACATCGAGTACGGCTACCGCTCGCGGGCGAACGGCGTCGCGACCGTCACGCTGCCCGGTGCCGCGGTGTGGCACGCGGATTTCGCGTGGAAGGACTGGGACGAGTGGCACCGCTACTTCAACCTCCGCAACGCCATGATCACCGCGGCCCTGCACACCGAACTCGACGGCAAGGCACTCGCCAAGCAGTTGCGGACCGACCTGTTCCGGTACCTCGTCTCGATGCAGTACGGGATGGCCTTCACCCTGATCAAGGCCGTCGAGGACTTCCTGCGGGGGCCCGAGTTCCTGCACGACGGCGGCATGGAGGCGGCGGCCGCCATCCGGCGCGAGCGCGCGGAATACGGTGAGACCATCCGCCACAACGCGAACAACGTGCCGGGCCTGCGTCCGGCCGACATGTTCATCACCCCGGCCGGCCCGTACCCGCGCAAGAGCCTCGAGTGGGCGGTACTGGCCAAGCGCACCCTCAACCAGTGGCGCGGTCGCCTCCCGGCGCATCCGGTCGCCATCCCGTCGTCGGATGCGCACTGGTGGCACGTGTCGCTGTTCTCGCACGCCGTGGTCACCGACGCGTCCCAGGAAGGGGTCCGCGTGCGCAAGCGGGACAAGGAGCGGGCCGTCGCGCTGCTCCGGCGCGGTGTGCGCGCGCTGCAGGCCTTGAAGAAGGAGACCCCCGCGGTGTCCTTGCGGTATCGCGAGGCCATGCCGCAGCTGACCAGCCGGGAGAACTGGGCCCGCCTGTACGGGAAGTAGCCGATGGCCGATCGGACCACGGCGTGCGCGCGGGATGCTGTCCTCATCGCACTGCTGGGTTCGATCGTCGCAGCGTTGGGCACCGGGCGGCCCTCCTTCTGGTACGACGAGCTGGCCACCCTCTCGGTGGCGCAGCGCTCCCGCGTCGACCTGGACCGGGTGCTCGGTAACGTCGACATCGTCCACGGCCTCTACTACGTGGCGATGCGGTACTGGTTCGCCGTCTTCGGGGCTTCGGAATTCTCGGCGCGGCTGCCGAGCGTCCTGGCCGTGGGCGCCGCGGCCGGGGGTGTGGTCGTGCTGGGCTGGAAACTCGCCGACCGGCGGCTGGGCGTGCTCGCGGGTGTCGTCTTCCTGCTGCTGCCGCGCGTGACGTGGGCTGCGGTCGAGGCCCGCAGCTATGCCCCGTCCGCGGCCGCCGCCGTATGGCTGACCGTGCTGCTGCTCGTGGCGTGCGAGTCGGGCCGGGTCCGATGGTGGCTGGTGTACGCCGCTGTGCTCGCACTGTCGGTGGTGCTGTTCCTGTACACGGTCGCGCTGATACCGGCCCATCTGATCACCGTGGCGTTGCGGGGTGACCTGCGGCGCCGCGGACTCACGTGGCTGGGGGCGGTCGTGGCGGGGTCGGCGGCGGCGAGCCCGCTCGTGCTGGAGGCGTTCGCCCAGGCGGGGCAGACCACGTGGATTCCGCCGCTCGACCGGAACCTGCCGCGGATCGTGTGGGAGTACCAGTGGTTCGTGGGCGCCCCCTGGTTCGCGGCGGCATTCACGGTCCTGGTCGTCGTGGGGCTCGTAGCGTCTGTGCGGCGACGCATGCGGGCGCAGCGGCACGGTGTTCTCGCGGTGGCCGTGCCGTGGATCGTCGTGCCGATGGCGATGCTCGTGGCGTACTCGCTCGTCGCGTCCCCGGTCTACCTGGACCGGTATCTGACGTTCACGACGCCGGCGGTAGCCCTCATCGGTGCGGTCTCCGTCGCCGCCGTGGCCGTGCGGCCGTGGGTGACGGTCGGTGTCACCGGTGCGCTGGTGCTGCTGACCGTGCCGTCGTTCGTCGCGCAGCGCTCCCCGTGGTCCGACCCCAGCGGCATGGACTTCAGCACGGTCAACCGCGACGTCGCCGGCCGGCTGGCGCCGGGCGACTGTGTGCTGTTCGGCGGCGCCGCATGGAACCCGGCGTCGCAGCGGCTGGTGCAGACCGCGCGCCCGGACACGTTCGCGGGGACCCGCGACCTGGGGCTCGGACGGACCGCGGCCGCCGAGGGCTGGCTGTGGGACGAGAATCTCCCGTTCCAGGCTGTCGCGGGGCAGTTGCCAACGTGCGAGGTGGTGTGGTTCTTCGCGGACGCCGAGCGGACGATCGAGCAGCGGGTCTATCACACGTCGAATCAGTGGTGGACGCTTCCACCGCACCGGTTCGAGTCGACCCCGGAGTACGCCGGGCTCGTGCATGCCGGTTTCCGGATCGACGAGCGCCGGCAGTTCAATGTCAGCCAGGTGATCCGTTTCGTGCGGTGACGGTTCACCGCAGTTGCACGACGACCTGCTCGTTGTCGGCCGTGTAGGCGAGGTACTCGAACGCCGTACCGGTGCGCGCGACGAACTCGGTCCACGCCCGGTACTCGTGCCGCTGCCAGCCGGGATAGTTGAAGAACTCGTCGAACACCAGCACGGTGCCGGGCACCAGGCGGTCCTCGAGCAGGTCGAGCACCGTCGTCGTGGACGAGTAGAGGTCGGCGTCGAGGTGGACGAACGCGACGTCGCCGGGATGTGCGGCGAGGAAGCGGGGAAGGGTGTCGGCGAACAGGCCGGGCACCAGCTCGGCGCCGGGCACGTCGGGCGGGGTGTCCTGCGCGAACTCCCCGGCGGGGAACCCGCTGCGCCATGCCTCCGGCAGTCCGGTGAAGACGTCGAACCCGAACACCGGGTGGTCCGCGCCCAACACGTCGGCGACGATCCGCAACGTGGTGCCCGACGCGACCCCGAACTCGAGGGCCAGGCCGGGCCGGGACACCCGGTCGAGCGCGAACCGCAGGGTGTCGTGCGGGGTGCCGAGGACCGCGGCGGTGGGCATGTTCGCGACCGCGAACGCCGCGGCGGTGTCGGTCGCGGCGCGGTCCATCGCATAGCGCAGGTCGCGGCGCTGCCGGTGCTCGAGATCGGCGACGCGCTCCCGGAGTAGGCCCACCTCCGAACGGGTCTGTGCGAGCTCGGCCAGTACCTGCCGCAGCTCCGCGGTGGTCGCGGTCAGCTCGGCGAGAATCCGGTCGTGGTGGTTCTCCTGCAGCTCGCGGGTGCGTCGCGCCGAGAGGTCGACGACTTCGGCGACGGCACGCTGCAGCTTGCCCCGGGTCGTCGCCCGCCAACGCCCCAGCATCGCGCCCTCCCGTGCCCGTCGAGACCTAGCCCCGAACCTAGACAGTGGGCCGATAGGGCGCAATCGCGCCCTCCCACCCGGCCGAATGTCACATTGCGCCGGTTCCATCGACGCAATGTGACATTCGGCCCGATAGTCGGTCCCTCACACAGGCCGCTCGAACCGTTCCTGCCGGCCCAGCTTGCGCAGCCGCACCCATTCGCGGAGCGCGGCAGGGTCCCGGCGGCTGACGAGGAAGTACCAGCCGAACCGCACCCATTCCTGTGGCAGCAACCGGCGGAGACCGGGCTGTGAGAGCAGGTAGCCGCGGTTGCGGTAGGTGAAGAACCGCTTCGTGTCGTTGTCCGGGTACTGGGTGTGCATCCGGCCGCCGAGGATCGGCTTGAACTCGTCGGCGCCGTTGGGGTGCAGATAGGCGGTGCGCAGGCAGGTGCCGAACCGCAGACCCGAGCGGACCAGGCGACGGTGCACCTCCACCTCGTCGCCGCGCACGAACAGCCGCAGGTCCGGCACGCCCACCGCGTCGATCGCGGCGGCGGTGAACAGGGCGCCGTTGAACAGCGACGCGATGCCCGGCAACAGATCGTCGCTCTCGACGTCGCCGAGTTCGCTGCGGTGACGACGCCACGCCACGCCCCGGCGCAACGGGAACGCGAGACGGTCGGGGTCGTCGATGTCGCACACCACCGGCGACACCTCCGCCAGGCCGTGCCGCTGCGCGCACTCGAGCAATGTCGCGAGGACATCGGGGCCCTCCGGGCGGCCGTCGTCGTCGGCGAGCCACACCCGGTCCGCACCGAGCGACAGCGCGTACAGCATGCCCAGGGCGAAGCCACCGGCGCCGCCGAGGTTGTGCTTGGACCCGAGGTAGCTGGTGGGCAGGGGGCACGATTCGACGAGGTCGCGCACGGCCTCCTCGTCGGCGTTGTCGACGACCACCAGGTGGTCGAGCGGCCGGGTCTGGGCGCTCAGGACCTTCAGCGACTGTGCCAGCTGCTCGCGCCGCCGGTGGGTGACCACCACCCCGACGATGCGTTCGCTCACGCCGAGCGCTCCTGCGGCAGCCCCTGCTCGCGTTCCAGCTCGGCGATGACGTGATGCACATGGTCGGCCGCGTCGTCGCCCTCGTAGGCGCGCACGACCTCCTCGATGCCGCCCTCCATGCGGATCTGCCCGTGGTCGATCCACAGCGCGCGCTCGCACAGTTGCGCGAGGAACTCGTTGGAGTGGCTGGCGAAGACGAGGATGCCGGAGCGTTCCACGAGCTTCTGCAGGCGCACCCGCGCCTTCTTCATGAAGTCGGCGTCGACCGCGCCGATGCCCTCGTCGAGCAGCAGGATCTCGGGGTCGATGCTGGTGACCACGCCCATCGCGACGCGGACCCGCATGCCGGTCGAATACGTGCGCAGCGGCATGTTCAGGTACTCGCCGAGCTCGGTGAACTCGGCGATCTCGTCCATCTTCGCGAGCATCTGCTTGCGGGTCTGACCGAGGAACAGCCCGCGGATGATGATGTTCTCGTAGCCGGAGATCTCCGGGTCCATGCCCACGCCGAGGTCGAACACCGGCGCGACGCGGCCCCGAATCCGGGCGCTGCCGCGCGTGGGCTCGTAGATCCCCGCCAGCAGCCGCAGCAGTGTGGACTTGCCGGCGCCGTTGTGACCGACGAGGCCGATGCGGTCGCCTTCCTTCAGCGACAGGGTGATGTCGCGCAGCGCCTCCACCACCACCACGTCGGAGTTGTTGCGGCCGATCGAACCGCCGGCCTTGCCGAGGAACGCCTTCTTCAGCGACCGGGTCTTCGCGTCGAAGATCGGGAAGTCGACGCACGCGCCGCGCGTCTCGATGCTCACATGTTCGGTCATGATGACGGCCCCTTAGACCCAGTAGGGCACGCGGGCCCGGTACTTACGCAGCGCCAGCAGCGCCAGTCCCCAGCCGGCCACGGTGATCGCCAGCACGATGTACCAGTGGTAGGCCTGCTGGTCCTGGCCGATCATCGGCGCCCGGATGATGTCGAGGTAGTGGAACAGCGGGTTGATCTCGGCCAGCTTGACGCGCTGGGCGGCCTGCCCGCCCTGCGCCTCGAGGCTCTGCGTCGTCCACATGATCGGGGTGAGCACGAACAGCAGCAGTGTGAGGCTGGACAGGATCGGGGCGATGTCGCGGTAGCGGGTGGCGAAGATGCCGAACAGGATCGCCACCCAGACGGCGTTGAGCACGATCAGGCCCAGCGCCGGGATCGCCGCGAGGGACGTCCAGGTCAGGTCTCGCCACACTCCGAAGGCGAAGATCATGATCACGTAGATCACGAGATTGTGGGCGAAGAACAGCAACTGCCGCCACACGAGCCGGTAGATGTGCACGCTCAGCGCCGACGGCAACTGCTTGATCAGGCCCTCGTTGGCGATGAACACCTCCGAGCCCTCCAGGATGGAGGCGCTGATCATGTTCCAGACGATCAGTCCGACCGTCACGTACGGCAGGAACTCGTCGAGCGGAATGTCCAGCAGCGCGGCGTACAGGATGCCGATGGCGGTGGCCTGGACACCGGTGGCGATGGTGATCCAGAACGGACCGATGACCGAGCGCCGGTAGCGCTGCTTGATGTCCTGCCAGGCCAGGCTGAGCCACAGCTCGCGCTGGGCGAAGCCGTCGCGCAGATCCTTCAGGCCGCGCCGGAAGGTCTGCGAATCCGACACCACCGGAGAGTCCGCGGCGGTGGGCTCGGGATCGAGGGCAGAAGCTGACACGAGGTCCGAGCCTACCGGGGATCGTGGTCGGGCCGTCGCTACAGGTACTGACCGGTACCCGGGGCACCCGGTCCCGGGCCGTGCCGTTCGTCGGGGCGCGGTCCGCCCCCCAGCATGCCCGGCGGCAGCGCACCCTGACGCATCTGCTCGAGCTGCGCCCGCGCCGCCATCTGCTGCGCGAACAGTGCCGTCTGGATGCCGTGGAACAGGCCCTCGAGCCAACCGACGAGCTGAGCGTGCGCGATCCGCAGCTCCGCGTCGGACGGCACCTCGTCCTGACCGAAGGGCAACGCGAGCCGTTGGAGTTCCTCGCGCAGTTCCGGGGCGAGGCCCTCGCCGAGCTCCTGGATGGAGGACTGGTGGATCTCGCGCAGACGGGCACGGCTCGCATCGTCGAGCGGCGCGGCGCGGACCTCCTCGAGCAGCTGCTTGATCATGGTGCCGATCCGCATGACCTTCGCCGGCTGCTCGACCATGTCGGCGAGCGACTCGGCGTCATCCGGCTTCTCCTGGGGCTCGGCGGCGGACTCCCGCGGATCACCGGAGGCGGTACCGTCGCGCTGGACCGCGACGGGATTGCCGTCGGGTCCGATCACGAGGACGTGCTCATTCTCCGAATGCGTCATGGTTCCATCTTGTCCTCTCGCCGGTGCCGTTGCCGAGTCAGGTTCCCGATACGGGAGGTTTCACCCGACATTGCGCTCCGTACGTGCACCTTCGGAGGGCGTACGGGACCGACGTGGACGACACACGATTGACACCGGGATTTAGAGTGTCACGCATGGCTTACGACGTTGCCCGGATCCGGGGGTTGATTCCCTCGCTCGGCGACGGTTGGATCCATCTCGACCCACAGGCCGGAATGCAGATTCCCGACGCGGTCTCCCGCGCGGTGTCGACGGCATTCCGCAACGCCGCGGCGTCCCCGACGGGCCGGCACACCTCCAACCGTCGGAGCGCGTCGCTGCTGCAGGCGGCGCGCGTCGCCGTCGCCGATCTCGTCGGCGGTGACCCGGCGGGTGTGGTGCTCGGACCGGATCGAGCGGTCCTGCTGGCCTGGCTCGCGGAGTCGCTCAGTTCCCGGCTCGGGCTCGGCACCGGGCTCGTGCTGTCCCGGCTGGACGACGAGGCCAACGTGGCACCGTGGCTGCGCGTCGCGAGCCGCTACGGCGCCCAGGTCCGGTGGGCCGAGGTCGAGATCGAGACGTGCGAGCTGCCGAGCTGGCAGTTCGAGGAACTGATCACTCCCACCACCCGGCTCGTCGCGCTGACCGCCGCGTCGTCGCTCGTAGGTTCCGCGCCGGACGTGCGCGTCGCCGCCGACCGGCTCCACGAGGTCGGCGGGCTCATGGTGGTCGACGCAGCCGGGGCCGCGCCCTACGCGCACGTCGACATCCACGAACTCGGCGCCGACGTGCTCGCGGTCAACGCGTCCGCGTGGGGGGGACCGCAGGTCGGCGCCCTGGTGTTCCGCGACCCGGCGCAACTCGACCGGATCCCGGCGGTCTCCCTGGATCCGCACGCACGCGGCCCCGAGCGGCTCGAAGTCGGCGGCCATCAGTTCGCGATGCTCGCCGGGCTCGTCACGTCCGTCGACTTCCTCGCGGCCCTCGACGACGAGGCGACCGGCACGCGCCGCGAGCGTCTCGAAACGTCGATCAGTTCGCTGCAGGGCTACCAGGACCAGCTGTTCGAGCGGCTGATGCGCCTGCTCGACAACCTGCCCGACGTGATGGTGATCGGCCGTGCGTCGAGCCGCGTGCCGACGCTGAGCTTCACCGTCGCGGGGGTGCCCGCCGAGAAGGTCGCCGCGCATCTCGCCGACCGTCGCATCGCCACCGTCGCGGTCAGCCGCGGCACGAGCCGCCTGCTCGACTCGCTCGGCGTCAGCGACGAGGGCGGCGCGGTCACCATCGGCCTGGCCCCGTACACCACCCGCTACGAGCTCGACCAGCTGGTGCGCGAGCTGCGCAACCTCACCGCCTCCTGACCGGGCCGACCGGCCTAGTGCCGATCGATGCGCAGCACGACCTTGCCGACGGTGTCGGGGGAATCCAGCATCTCGTGGGCCCGCGCGGCCTCGGTGATCGGCACCTCTGCGTGTACGACGGGCCGGACCTGGGCCTCGGCGATCATCGGCCACACGTGCTCGCGAACCTGCGCGACGATCGTGCTCTTGCCGGAACGGCCGGTCTCCGGCCGCCCGCGCAGGCCCGTGGCGAGGACGTGCCCGCGCTTGGCGAGCAGCTTGCCGAGGTTGAGCTCGCCCTTCGCGCCGCCCTGCATGCCGATCACCACGAGCCGGCCGTCGGGGGAGAGCACGTCGACGTTGCGGGACAGGTAGGCCGCGCCCATGTTGTCGAGCACCACGTCGGCGCCGCCGAACCGGCCTCGGACCTCGGCGACGAAGTCCTGCGAGCGGTAGTCGATCGCGAGGTCGGCGCCGAGCTCACGGCAGTAGTCGAGCTTGCCGGCCGACGCGGTCACCGCGACCTTCGCGCCCAGCGCCTTGCCGACCTGGATGGCGTGGGTGCCGATGCCGCCCCCACCGCCGTGCACGAGCAGCACCTCACCGCGGCGCAGGCCCGCCGCCATCACCACGTTCGACCACACGGTGCACGCCACCTCGGGCAGTGACGCCGCCACCGCGAGATCCACGCCCTCCGGCACGGGCAGGACCTGTCCGGCAGGGACGACGACCTGCTCGGCGTAGCCGCCGCCGGTCAGCAGCGCGCACACCCGGTCGCCGATCGACCAGCCGCTCACGCCCTCACCGAGTTCGGCGATCACCCCCGAGCATTCGAGACCCAGGACGTCGCTCGACCCGGGCGGCGGCGGGTACAGGCCGCGGCGCTGCAGCAGATCGGCACGGTTGACGGCCGTCGCGGCCACGTCGATCAGGACCTGTCCGGGACCGGGGGTGGGGTCGGGCTGCTCGGCCCACTGCATGACCCCGGAGCCGCCGGGTTCGGTGATCGTGATTGCGCGCATGGGTTCGACGCTATCGCGACACGCCGACGCAGGGGCGACACGCAGCGAACTGACCGGCGAGTAACACAGACGACGGCCTGCCTCTACACTGCCCGCGTGACAGCCGAACTGCATGCCGACCGTCCCGATCCGCGCTGGCTCGACACGGACGAGCAGCGGGCATGGCGGGCCTACATCGACGGCAATCACCGGCTCATGGATCGACTCAATCGCGACCTGCAGGAGGCGCACGGCCTGTCCCTGGCCGAGTACCGGATCCTGGTGCTGCTCTCCGAGGCTCCCGACGGGGCGCTGCGCATGAGCGACCTCGCCGACGGGGTGCTGTCGTCCCGCAGTCGCCTCACCCACCAGATCCGCCGCATGGAGGCCGCGTCGATGGTGGTGCGCAGTTCCTGCCTCGAGGACGGCCGCGGCGTCCTCGCCACCCTCACCGACGAGGGCCGCCGCCGGCTCACCGAGGCCGCGCCCACGCACGTCGCCGGGGTGCGCCGCAACCTCGTCGACCTGCTCACGAGGACGCAGATCCGGACCCTCTCCGAGATCTTCACCAAGGTGGAGGCGGCCGTCGACGACAGGTGTGGTTAGGATTTGCCACGGAAGCGTGGCAGAGCGGCCGAATGCACTCGCCTTGAAAGCGAGCGTCGTGAGAGCGACCGGGGGTTCAAATCCCTCCGCTTCCGCCGGAAGGAGAGCCCGTCACCTGCGGCGTGTGTGCAGGTGACGGGCTTCGTCGTCGGACGCGCGCAGGTGGCACCGGAGCGCCCGGATCCGACGGCGAGTGTCGCTCCAGGAACGCGTTCTCGCCTCCTACACTGACGGAATGGCCGGCACAGCAGCTCGGGCGGCGGCAGCGCTCGCGGTGGGCCTGCTGACCGCCTGCGCGGCGCCGCATCCGGCAGCGGAACCGGAGCGGACCGCGGTCGACGTGGCCACCGACGGCTACGTCTACGGCTACGCGCCCGTGACGCTCGCGCGGACCCGGGCGAACATGCTCTGCCTGCTGCCGGTGAACCGGCTCCACCACCAGTCCGCGACGGCCGATCCCACCTCGCGCGTCGTCGTCGCCCCCAACGTCGACACACTGTATTCGATTGCGTGGCTGGATCTTCGGGAAGGACCGGTGCTGCTCACGCATCCGGAGGCGGGGGATCGGTACTTCGACTTCCAATTTCTCGACATCTATACCGACGTCTTCGCCAACGTCGGCACCCGGGCGACGGGATCGGCCGCGGGCGCCCACGTCGTCGTCCCACCGGGATGGGACGGTCCGCTGCCGGCGGGAGCGGCCGTGATCGAGTCACCCACGTGGGACGCCTGGATGATCGGCCGGACTCTCGTCGAGGCGCAGACCGACCTCGAGGCCGCCCGGGCCGTGCAGCGGCAGTACTCGCTCACCGTGCTGACCGCCCCCGTCGCCGATGCGCCGCCACCGCTGCCGCCGACCGCGTGCGGAAGCAACCCCGACCCGCAGGCGCTCGCGGCGTCGGGGCCGCAGTTCTTCGACGAGCTGTCGGCGATCCTGGCCGCGAACCCACCACCGCCCGCCGACGGACCGTTGCTCGACGAACTCGCCGGCCTCGGGGTCGGGCCCGGCGCCCGGCCGAGTGCCGGGCCGGCGGACACCGTCGCCGCACTCGCCACCGGGGTGATCCGCGGCGAGCGACGCATCCGGGACCTCGTCGACTCGGGCGAGCAGTCCGGTGCGGTGTGGGGCTCGCTGGCGACCGCGGGCCGGTACGGCACCGACTACCTGCAGCGCGCGGTGGTCGCGACGATCGGGCTCGGCGCGAACGTGCCGGAGGAATCGACGTACCACGTGGCCCGCACCGCGGCGGACGGATCGGCGCTGCGGGGCGAGGCCGGTTACCTCCTGCGCTTCCCGCCCGAGGGGCCGCCGGTGGACGACCGCGGCTTCTGGTCCGTCACCGTGTACGGCCCCGACATGTTCCTCGTCGCCAACCCGGTCGACCGCTACGCCGTCGGCGACCGGACGCCCGGACTGGTCCGTGGTCCCGACGGTGCGCTCGACGTGTGGGTCTCGTCCCGGCCGCCGGTGTCGGGCGGCTCGAACTGGCTGCCGGCGCCGCCCGGGGAATTCGTGCTGATGTTCCGGTCGTACCTGCCGTCGGACCGGGCGTGGACCCCGCCGGAACCGACCCCCCAGCCGTAGCCGGCGACGCGGTGCCCCACCGTCACCAAGGGCGGCGATCCGCGTTGGTGACGAGCCCCACTTTCTTGACCCGCCCCGGTCCGTACTGTGGAATCGGATTTTCCGAAGTCGGGGGACGAAGGAAGTTGATGCTCAGAGCTGTGGTCGCGACGCTCGTCGCGGCGTTCGTTTTGCCACTGTCCGTGACGTCCGTCGTGTCCGCCGAGCCGGGGGCATCCGCGCGGGTGGATCGGGTGGAGTCCCTCACCGCTCGACGCTCGGCGGTGTTCGTGTCCTCGCCGTCGATGCAGCGGGTCGTCCAGGTGCAGGTCCTGCACCCCGCCGGGGACGGGCCGCGCCCGTCCCTCTACCTGCTCGACGGCGTCAGCGCCGGCGCCGAGTCGGACTACCGCGAGAGCACGTGGACGCAGCGCACGGACCTCGTCGACTTCGTCGCCGACAAGAACGTGAACGTGGTGCTGCCGATCGGCGGTACCGCCAGCTACTACACGGACTGGCTCGCGCCGGACCCCGTTCTGGGCGTGAACGCGTGGGAGACCTTCCTGACGAAGGAGCTGCCGCCGCTGATCGACGCCCGCTTCGCGGGCAACGGAGTGAACGCCATCGGCGGACTGTCGATGGGCGCGACGGGGGCGGCGAGCCTGATCGCCCGGAATCCGGACCTGTACCGGGGCGTGGCCGCGCTGAGCGGCTGCCTGGACACGTCGAAGGCGTCCGCGCAGGACGCGGTGCGCGGGACCGTCGCCTACAAGGGCGGCAATCCGGACAACATGTGGGGTGCACCGGGGGATCCGGCGTGGGCGGCACACGACCCGTACGCCCTGGCCGAGCGGCTGCGCGGCAAGGAGATCTTCATCAGCACCGGTAACGGCCTGCCCGGCCCGTACGACGTCGGCCCCGACGCGGAGGCTCTCGACGTGGGCGGACCGCTCGAGGTCGGCGCCTTCGTGTGCACGATCGGCTTCGACCGGCGGCTGCGGGAGCTGAGAATCCCCGCCACCATCGTCTACCGCCCGTACGGCACGCATTCGTGGCCCTACTGGCAGGACGACCTGCGCACCGCCTGGCCGACGCTCGAACGCGCCCTCGGTCTCGGCTGAGCGGTTCCGTCAGGGCAGCGCGATGCGGTCGGTGGCCGGCGGCGGGACGGGCGCGTGCTGTGCCAGGTAGTCGTTCAGGGCGTCGAGCTCGGCACCCGCCCCCGTCGCCCGTCGCGCCTGTGTGAACCCGGTGAATCCGTCGCCGCCCTCGGCGAGGAACCCGTTGACGACCACCCGGTAGGCCGCGGCCGCATCGAGCGGCCGATCGGCGATCGTGACATCCCGGATCCGGCTGCCGGGCGCCGCGGCCCGGTCGAGGACGTAGCGCAGGGTGTGCGACGGCGCGAGGATCCGTTCGCGGCCCGCGCCGGTTCCGTCCTGCTGGAACTGCTGCTCGAGGATCCCGACCAGTTCCGCACCGGTGAGCTCGAGCACCTGCAGCCGGTTCCCGAACGGCTGGGCTGCGTAGGCGTCGCCGTAGGTGACGACCCCGTCACCGGAATGCAGCAGGTCGGCGCGCACTCCACCGGGATTCGTGAGCGCGAGCTGCGCCCCGGCGGGTTCGGCGGCCGCCAGCTGCGCGTCCGCGACGAGGTTGCCGAGGGCCGACTCGCCGCTGGGCGCGGTATCGCGGGTCAGGTCGGCGGCGATGCGGCCGACGACGCGTTCGGCGACGTCGCGCGACTCGTCGACGGCCCGGTCCACGAACTGCTGCGTGCGCGGGTCGGGGGCGATGTCGTGCGTCACGATCTGATTGAACGCGTGGGTGCGGTCGCGCAGCACGTCGCGGCTCTCCCGGTCGATCGTCAGGTCCGCGACCGAGATGATGCGCCCGTGCGAGGCGCCCTGCAGCACGGTCCGGGGACTGCCCGCCGGGTCGGGGTAGCTGCAGTTGAAACTGTCGTCGCCGTCCGCGGTGACGATGACATCCACCTTCGGCGACACCCGGGTGGCGAGGCTGCGCGCGGGCCCGGCGGTGGCGTCGCACGGGTCGGTCCCGGCGGGCGGCGTCAACGCGCCCTTGTAGAGTAGGACGATCGAGCGGATGCCGAGGGCATCGAGCGCGTCGGCGGTGCGGTCGACGGCCGTGATCTCGTCGGTGAACTGCAGGCCGGCGATGTCGTCGCCGCGCACCACCTGCGGCGTGTCGTGGGGGGCGATGCCGATGACGCCGACCGGCACACCGTCGACGTAGTCCACGGTGAACGGCAGGGCCGCGGGGCTGCCGTCGGCGTCGGCGACGTTCGCCGCGATCAGCGGGAAGGTGGCTCCGGCGTACTCCTCGTCGTACCGGCAGCCCTCCGGGTGGCAGCCGCCGTCGCGCAGGCGCTGCAACTCGGCGTAGCCGTTGTCGAACTCGTGGTTGCCGAGGGCGGCCGCGGTCACGTCGAGGCCGTTGAGCAGGTCGACGGTGGGTTCGTCGTGGAACATCGCCGACTCGATCGGGGACGAGCCCCAGGTGTCGCCGACGGAGTAGAGCACCGAGTTGTCCGCCTGCGAGCGCAGCTGCCGGACGTAGGCGGCGAGATATGCGGCGCCGCCCGCCGGAACGGATGCGCCGTCGGAGCGGACGACCTCGCTGCGGGGGCCCTGGGGCGGGAGGAGGCTGCCGTGCAGGTCGCGGAAGGCGATGAGCCGCAGCGGCAGGGCGTCCGGGGGGATCGCGGTCGCGGGGGCCACGGCGAGCGACGTCCACAGCGCGCCGGTCAGCAGGGCCGCGGACAGGGTCCACCGGCGTGCCACGCCTGAACCCATCCGCACACTCCAACTTCCGTAGCCGACCGGACGAGTGTGCCAACGGATGGTCACGCGATCGCCACCCGGCGATAACGGTTGGGTCTCGTAGGCGTTCCTGCGCAGGTCAGGGCTTCGAGATTTCCGCGATCTCGACGCCCTTGCCGGTCGCAAATGCGAGGAACGCGTCGTTCTCGTGCGGATCGCCGATGGTCACCCGCACCCCGTCGTCCGCGTACTGGCGCACCAGCACACCGGCCTCCGCGCACGCCTCGGAGAACGCCGCCGACCGGTCACCGAGCGGCAACCACACGAAGTTGGCGTAGCTCTCCGGCACGGGATAGCCGGCGTCCACGAGCGCCGTCCGCACCCGGTCGCGCTCGGCGAGCACGCTGTCGGTGCGCTCGAGCAGTTCGTCGGCCGCCGCCAGGGACGCGATGGCCGCCTGCTGTGCGAGCGAGCTGACGCTGAACGGGGTGTGCACCTTGTTCAGGACCTTGATCACCGACGGGTCGCCGACGAGATAGCCGACCCGCAGGCCGGCCAGGCCGTAGGCCTTCGAGAAGGTCCGCAGTACCACGACGTTCGGCCGGCCGGCGGCGAGCGCGATCCCGTCCGCCTGCTCCTCGCCGGGCTTCGGGCGGGCGTATTCGAAGTAGGCCTCGTCGAGCGCGACGAGCACCTGCGGCGGCACCGCGTCGAGGAACCGTTCCAGCTCCGCCCTGCCCAGCAGCGCCCCGGTCGGGTTGTTGGGGTTGCAGACGAACACCACCCGGGTGCGGTCGGTGATCGCGGCGAGCATCGCGTCGAGGTCGTGGCCGTGCTCCGGGGTGTTGGGCACCGGCACCGACTTCGCGCCGGCCACCGCCGTCACCACCGGGTACGCCTCGAACGACCGCCAGGAGAACACGACCTCGTCGCCGTCGTTGCAGGTCGAGAGCACCAGTTCCTGGCACAGGCTCACCGAGCCGTTGCCCACGGCGATGTTCTCCGGCTTCACCCCCAGCCGCCCGGCCAGCGCGCCGATGAGCACGGCCGCCATGTTGTCCGGATACCGGTGGACCGTGTACGCCGCCTCGGCGATCGCGTCGCGCACGCTGGGCAGGGGACCGACGGTGGTCTCGTTGCTGGCGAGCTTGATCGCGCCCGGGAAACTGCGGCCGGGCACATAGGACGGGATCGAGGTGAGGTCGGGGCGGGTCCGTGGGGTCACCAGCCGATTATGCGCCCGGCGATTGCGTGCACGGTCGTGGTGGGTCGTGTCATCGTGGACGGTATGTCGGGAATCCACACTGCCGCGGCCCGGTTGCCGGACGGGTCGGGGCAGGTACCGCTGACCGTGTTTCGGCCGGAGGGTGCCATCCGCGGTGGCATCGTCGTGCTGCACGAATCCCGTGTGTTTCCGCCGGCCCTGCTGGCGTTCATGGAGGTTCTGGCTGCCGAGGGCTGGCTGGTCGTGGCTCCGAATCTGTTCCACCGCGAGTTCACCGAGGACGACGAGGTGTTCGGGCAGAACCTGTTCGACGACGTCGATGCCGCGATGGACTGGCTGGTACGCAGTGGGGTCTACCCGGACGCGGTCGGCGTGATCGGGTTCGACGACGCCGGGACGGCGGCGCTCATCGTCGCCGCCAATCGGCGGGTGGGTGCCGCGGTCACCGTCGCGGCGCACGGCATCGTGCAGCCGTTGCGGCCCGACGTTCCCGCACTCGTCGAGGCCGTGCGCAACCTGCAGGCGCCGTGGCTCGGTCTGTACGGCGAGGACGACCCGACCACCCCGACCGGCGACGTCGAGCAGCTGCGCGAGGCTGCCGGACAGGCCGACGCACCGACCCTGGTCATCGGTTACCCCGGCCTGGCGCATCGCCCCGACGAGCCGCCGGTCGAGCACGACACCGCCGATCCGGACACCGACCCGGCCGAGGCGGCGATCATCGACGCACGGCGCCGGATCTTCGACTGGTTCGACGCGCACCTGCGCTGACCAGGCGTTTTGCGTTTGCCGTCCGAACGTGTGTAATCTTTCGTCCCGGCGGTTCGAGAGAATCGAAACCCCCCAGGGAGGCGTGCCAGAGCGGCCGAATGGGACTCACTGCTAATGAGTTGTCCCCTTTACGGGGGACCGGAGGTTCAAATCCTCTCGCCTCCGCCACGTCGGTGCAGCGTCGCCGGCGACAACTGAATATGAGAAACAACTGCATACCAGAAACAACTGCATACACGCACTGCGCCCGTAGCTCAACGGATAGAGCATCTGACTACGGATCAGAAGGTTAGGGGTTCGAATCCCTTCGGGCGCACAACGAAGAGCCCCTCACCCATTGTGGTGAGGGGCTCTCGCGTCGTGGCGGCCCCCCGGCCCCGACGATGGGGCAGGACCTACGACGTGCCGATCAGACCCTGGTCGTACGCCTTCTCGAAGTCGTCGTTGACGAGGACGACGGTGCGGTCGATCCGGTCGATCATGGACGCGGCGACGGATGCCCGGTAGCCGGAGGCGCAGTGCACCCACACCTCCCCGCGGGGTACCTCGTCGAGCCGCTCGGCGAGGTCGTGCAGCGGGATGTTGACCGCTCCGCGCACGTGGCCGTCCTCGTACTCGTCCTTCTGGCGCACGTCGAGGACCCGGACCTGCTCGCTGTCGATCTCCCGGGTCAGCTCCGCGAAGTCCGAGACGCGGTACGACCGAAGTTCGTGTCCGTTGACCAGGGTGTGGATCTCGCCGACGGCCGCTCCGGCGAGTTCGTCGACGCCGATGCGGACCAGTTCGCGCTTGGCGTCGGCGATCTGCTCGTCGCTCTCGCCGATGAGGGTCAGTGGCGCACCCCACTTGTAGAGCCACCCCAGGTAGGTGACGAAGGAGGTGGACAGCTCGAAGCCGAGTGTGCCGCCCAGGTGTCCCGCGGCGAAGGCGGTGCGCTCGCGCAGATCGACGACCCACTCACCGGCGTCGATGCGCCGGCGCAGCTCGGCCGGGTCGACCGGCTCCGGCGCAGACAGGTCGAGCGGCGACGGACCCGCCCTGTTGATCACGCCCATGTGGGCGTAGTACGCGGGGTAGGTATTGAGTCCGGCGATGAGCTCGTCGACGTAGGCCTGCTCGTCGCGGGTCAGCGCCGGGTTGACGTCGCGTTGCTGCCCGACGGTGGACGAGTCGCCGCTGGTGGGGGTCGCCGAGCAGAAGCTGCCGAAGCCGTGGGTGGGATACACCGGAGTGTCGGCCGGCACTTCGTCGGCGATCCGTCGCACGGAGCGGAACTGTGCGTGGGTCAGTTCCTCGGTGTACTGCGGGCCGACGAGATCGGTGCGGCCGGTCGAGCCGTACAGCATCGACCCGCCGGTGAAGATCCCGTGCGTGCCGCCGGTCGCGTCGAGCAGCACATAGCTGACGTGGTGGTGGGTGTGCCCGGGGGTGTGCATCACCCGCAGCCGGATGGGACCGGCGTCGATCAGGTTGCCGTCGTGGACGGCACGTCGCTCGTAGTCCACGTCGTCGCCGGCTGGAACGATGTACTCGGCCTCGACGGCGCGGGACAGTTCCAGCCCACCGGTGACGTAGTCGTTGTGGATGTGGGTCTCGAGGACATGGGTGATGCGCGCTCCGCGGTCGTTGGCGAGCGCGAGCACTCGATCGATGTCCCGCTGTGGATCCACGACGACGGCGACGTCCGCCTCGGTGACGAGATAGCTGCGATCGCCGAGGCTCGAGGTTTCGATGATCGATACGTCCATGTCGATGCCTTTCCACGGTACTTCCACTATGCCCCCGGATACCCCGGGGCGTACGAAGAATGCGTGGAGTGCGGGAAGAGTTTCGGCTCAGCGCAGGAACAGTGTGTCCACCAGCACGTACGCGGCCACGACGAAGACGAGATAGGCGAACCACCGCCGCAGCCGTCCGGTTTCCATGCGCGTGCCGAGGTGACCGGCGACAAGCGACGCGACGACCGCGGCCCCGGCGAAAGCCGCCGTGATCGACCAGTCGATGTCGGCGTCCCCGAGATGCGCGATCAGCCCGGCCGCCGAGTTGGCGACGATGACGACGAGGGAGGTCCCGACGGCGACGCCCATCTCCAATCCGAGGAGCATCACCAGCGCGGGGATGATCAGGAAGCCGCCGCCGACGCCGAACAGGCCGGTCAAGAAGCCCACCCCCAGGCCGGCCGGGATCGCCCTCGGCGCGCATCGCTTCCAGTCGATGCCGAAGTTGCCGGTCTTGCACGCGGTCCCGGCGTCGGCGCTCTCGCGCAACATCCGGATCCCCGCGACCACCATCACGACGGCGAAGCCCACCAGCAGCACCGGTTGCGGCAGCAGCGTGCCCACAGCCGTGCCGGCGAACGTCGCGGGGATGCCGGCCGCGGCGAACACCGCGGCCAGCCGCCAGTCGACCTGCCCGGCCCGAGCCTTGGGGATCGCCCCGGACAGGGCTGCGGCCCCGACGACGATCAGCGAGATCGGGATGGCCTGGCGGAAGTCGAGTCCGAGGCCGTACACCAGGGCGGGGACCGCCAGGATGGATCCGCCGCCCCCGAGGAGGCCGAGCAGGACCCCGATGACCGCTCCGAGAACGAGCGCGATCGCCGGTTGCACCGCTTCCTCCTTCGCCGGTCAGGAATCGGCAGTACCCGGTCCCGCCGCGAACAATGCGGCCTGCACCCGATCCGCGGCCTCCGCGGGGTCCTCGTGCTCCCAGATCCGCACCGCCGTCCATCCGGCCGCGGCGAGCGCCGCGTCGGTGTCCCGGTCCCGGGCCACGTTCCCGGCGAGCTTGGCGGCCCACCACTCGGCGTTGTTCTTCGGATCGGTGGCGTGCTGCGGGCAACGATGCCAGAAGCACCCGTCGACATACACCGCAACGCGGCGGCGCGGGAACACCAGGTCGGCGCGACGACGGATCCCCGGCAGGGGAGCACGATCGACGAAGTAGCGCACCCCGCGACGATGCAACTCCCGGCGCAGGGCCACCTCGGGGACGGTGTCCCTGCGCCGCTGCCGGCTCATCCGGGCGCTGGTCTGCGGATCGGTGGAGGGCACGGCGGTCCGCTCCGTCCTCAGGCCGCGGCCTCGGGGAAGCCGCCCATGCGGTCCAGGTGGGATTCGACGTCGTCGAGGAAGCCGGGCACGAATCTCAGGTTCCCGGACCGGGCCCGCCGCAGGAAACCGGCGGTGGCCCGCGCCGACAGCAGGCGCGCGTCCTCCAGGAATCCGGCGAGATCCTCGTACGGTTCCTGCACCGGCCAGTGCGACTCGTGCACCCGGAAAGCCCGCCGCCGCGCGCCCCAGGCGGCACTCGGCCAGGGGTCGCCGGGCCGCAGCGGGGTCTCGTGGTCGGGTGAGTAATCGATCGGCCGCCCGAGCCGTCCACCGACCCACGCGGCCATGCGCACGCTCACTGCGTTGCCGACGAGTCGCCACCGATGCCCGGTCCGCACACCGGGCGCCTGGATGGCGGGTGCGGTCCAGTCGGGGTCGAAGCCCTGCAGCCGTTCGGCGTCGATCAGACCGGGAGTGACGATCTCGCCCGACGGCAGCCGCACTGCCGGCGGACTCGCGATGCCCACCGTGGAGCCGCCCTTGAGCGTGGGCACGGCGTTGACCGCCCAGCCGAGACCGCGCACGCCTTCGGTCCAGTAGAACCCGCACGGGTGGGTGCCGGGATCGCCTTCCGCGGGGGCGCCGGCGTCCTCGCCGAACAACACCGTCCGGGGGTCGTCGGTGCGCGAGGCGAGCATGAGCACCCGCTGCCGGCGCTGCGGGAGTCCGAACGCGCGGGCATCGACGACCCGGTACGCCCACGCGTACCCGAGATCCTCGAGCGCATCGGTGATGTGACGCATCGCGGCGCCGCGTCCGAGTTGCAGCATGAAGGGGACGTTCTCGATGAGCAGCCATCGCGGGCCCTGCTTGCGCCGCACCAACCGGAACACCTCGTCGACGAGGCCCGACCGGGAGCCGGTGATGCCGGCGGTCCTGCCGGCCTGCGACAGGTCCTGGCACGGAAAGCCCGCGGTGACGACCTCGGTTGCCTGGGGCAGGGAACGGAGGCGGGTGACGTCGGTGTGCAGAGGTACATCGGCGAAGCGGGCGCGGAGCACGGCCTGGGCTCCGGCGTCGATCTCGCAGAGCAGTTCGGTGCGCCAGCCGTGCTCGGCCAGGCCGAGCTCGAGTCCGCCGATACCGGCGAACAAACCCACCATGTTCCCGGTCGACGTCACGGCACCCTTTCTCGCTTTGCTCACGGAGCACGTTACTCGAGAATTCGGGCGGCCCGTGCCGCGACGCGAGATGCAATGATCACGTCCGCCGAAAGAGCGAGGCGTGTGCCTCGGGGGACGCGATCGACTCGAACACGGCCTTCATCCGGACCACGGCCTCGATCCGGCGGGCCACGCTCGGTGCGACGTCACCCGCACAGTCGCCGGCCTCACGGTCGCCGATCCCGAGGAGGAGCTCGTCGAGTGCGGCGAGGTAGTCCTGGCAGGCCGCCGCGCACGTCGCTGCCGCGGGGGACCCCGAGCCGGGTCCGTCCGCCCGGCCCGGCGGGACGATCTCTGCGGGAAAGCCACTCATGGGTCTCCTATGCCTGACGTGATCGGGGACGCGCGCCGCGGAACGACAACGACGGTGCCACGCAGTGCGCACGCCGGCTACGGTCCGCGCGGGGACTGCCACGAGGCGGACGCCTCGGAAGGTGAGACGCAGTGGCACAGGGGATGGTTCCGCGTCGCGGAAACAGCCGTCCTCGCGGGCAAACACCCGTCCTGACCTGGCGATTTGGCGCGGGGTCGAATGATCACGTAACTTATTCCAGGTCAGAGCGACACGGACACCGACCCGGCCCGCAGGGGCCCGGGACAACGAGGTTGGACGAAGGCGACTGATTAACCCGATTGAAAACCTTCTGGTAGGGTTTCCAATCGCTCCTGAGATCGGATCGGCCGCGGATTTTGATTCCGAAAGCCCCCGATGTTAGGCTGGAACGGTTGCCCCGGAGTGAAGCACTGAAAAGTGCGTAGCAATGGTGTGCGCGTGTTCTTTGAGAACTCAACAGTGTGCCGATGAATGTCAGTGCCAAATATTTTGTTTGGTGCGATCAGATCAGACGCCGACCATGGTGTCAAGCCGATGAGGTGTCGCGAGATGATCGTTGCTGGCTGCCGCATTCTTCCGTCTGTGGTGGTCAGTGTTTTTTGCTGGTTTGAGTTTTTTGCTGGTGATTTGGCTCGATGTCTATGACTGATCGGCCCTTCGGGGTTTGATTGTGAGTCTTCAACGGAGAGTTTGATCCTGGCTCAGGACGAACGCTGGCGGCGTGCTTAACACATGCAAGTCGAACGATGAAGCCCAGCTTGCTGGGTGGATTAGTGGCGAACGGGTGAGTAACACGTGGGTGATCTGCCCTGCACTTCGGGATAAGCCTGGGAAACTGGGTCTAATACCGGATAGGACCTCGGGATGCATGTTCCGGGGTGGAAAGGTTTTCCGGTGCAGGATGGGCCCGCGGCCTATCAGCTTGTTGGTGGGGTAACGGCCCACCAAGGCGACGACGGGTAGCCGGCCTGAGAGGGCGACCGGCCACACTGGGACTGAGACACGGCCCAGACTCCTACGGGAGGCAGCAGTGGGGAATATTGCACAATGGGCGCAAGCCTGATGCAGCGACGCCGCGTGAGGGATGACGGCCTTCGGGTTGTAAACCTCTTTCAGTACCGACGAAGCGCGAGTGACGGTAGGTACAGAAGAAGCACCGGCCAACTACGTGCCAGCAGCCGCGGTAATACGTAGGGTGCGAGCGTTGTCCGGAATTACTGGGCGTAAAGAGCTCGTAGGCGGTTTGTCGCGTCGTCTGTGAAAACCCGCAGCTCAACTGCGGGCTTGCAGGCGATACGGGCAGACTTGAGTACTGCAGGGGAGACTGGAATTCCTGGTGTAGCGGTGAAATGCGCAGATATCAGGAGGAACACCGGTGGCGAAGGCGGGTCTCTGGGCAGTAACTGACGCTGAGGAGCGAAAGCGTGGGTAGCGAACAGGATTAGATACCCTGGTAGTCCACGCCGTAAACGGTGGGCGCTAGGTGTGGGTTTCCTTCCACGGGATCCGTGCCGTAGCTAACGCATTAAGCGCCCCGCCTGGGGAGTACGGCCGCAAGGCTAAAACTCAAAGGAATTGACGGGGGCCCGCACAAGCGGCGGAGCATGTGGATTAATTCGATGCAACGCGAAGAACCTTACCTGGGTTTGACATACACCGGACCGCCCCAGAGATGGGGTTTCCCTTGTGGTCGGTGTACAGGTGGTGCATGGCTGTCGTCAGCTCGTGTCGTGAGATGTTGGGTTAAGTCCCGCAACGAGCGCAACCCTTGTCCTGTGTTGCCAGCAATTCGGTTGGGGACTCGCAGGAGACTGCCGGGGTCAACTCGGAGGAAGGTGGGGACGACGTCAAGTCATCATGCCCCTTATGTCCAGGGCTTCACACATGCTACAATGGCCGGTACAGAGGGCTGCGATACCGCGAGGTGGAGCGAATCCCTTAAAGCCGGTCTCAGTTCGGATCGGGGTCTGCAACTCGACCCCGTGAAGTCGGAGTCGCTAGTAATCGCAGATCAGCAACGCTGCGGTGAATACGTTCCCGGGCCTTGTACACACCGCCCGTCACGTCATGAAAGTCGGTAACACCCGAAGCCGGTGGCCTAACCCCTCGTGGGAGGGAGCCGTCGAAGGTGGGATCGGCGATTGGGACGAAGTCGTAACAAGGTAGCCGTACCGGAAGGTGCGGCTGGATCACCTCCTTTCTAAGGAGCAACTCCTTGCTCGGACCAGCACACAGGTGCCGGGGGAGCGAGGCAGAGCCATTTCGGATTCACACGTAATCCGGTGGTGCTCATGGGTGGAACGCTGACAGCTTCATGCACGCTCGGTGGGTCACATGGCCGGCCGGTGGGTGATATATCGGTGCACTGTTGGGTCCTGAGAGAACACGCGAGTGTTTTGTCAGCGACGATGATCGGGAACGAAGGGGTTGTTTCTTCTTCCGGTACCGGTTGTTGTGTGTTGTTTGAGAACTGCACAGTGGACGCGAGCATCTTTGTTGTAAGTGTTTATGAGCGTACGGTGGATGCCTTGGCACCAGGAGCCGATGAAGGACGTGGGAGGCTGCGATATGCCTCGGGGAGCTGTCAACCGAGCTGTGATCCGAGGATTTCCGAATGGGGAAACCCAGCACGAGTGATGTCGTGTTACCCGCGCCTGAATATATAGGGCGTGTGGAGGGAACGTGGGGAAGTGAAACATCTCAGTACCCACAGGAAGAGAAAACAACATGTGATTCCGTGAGTAGTGGCGAGCGAAAACGGAAGAGGCTAAACCGCGGGTGTGTGAGAGCTGGCAGGCGTTGCACTCGTGGGGTCGTGGGGCCCTTCTTCCCATCACTGTCATGGTGGGCGAGAGTAAGAAACCGGTGTGTTAGTCGAAATGGTCTGGAACGGCCTGTCGTAGAGGGTGAGAATCCCGTAGACGAAAACATGCCGGCTCTCGTGGAGGGTACCCGAGTAGCAGCGGGCCCGTGAAATCTGCTGTGAATCCGTCGGGACCACCCGATAAGCCTGAATACTCCCTGGTGACCGATAGCGGACTAGTACCGTGAGGGAAAGGTGAAAAGTACCCCGGGAGGGGAGTGAAATAGTACCTGAAACCGTGCGCTTACAATCCGTCGGAGCCTTCGAGCAGTTTGGTCTGCTGGGGGTGACGGCGTGCCTTTTGAAGAATGAGCCTGCGAGTTAGTGGCATGTCGCGAGGTTAACCCGTGTGGGGTAGTCGTAGCGAAAGCGAGTCCGAACAGGGCGTCTGTAGTGGCATGTTCTAGACCCGAAGCGGAGTGATCTACCCATGGCCAGGGTGAAGCGACGGTAAGACGTCGTGGAGGCCCGAACCCACTTAGGTTGAAAACTGAGGGGATGAGCTGTGGGTAGGGGTGAAAGGCCAATCAAACTCCGTGATAGCTGGTTCTCCCCGAAATGCATTTAGGTGCAGCGTCGCGTGTTTCTCACCGGAGGTAGAGCTACTGGATGGTCTAGGGGGCCCACAAGCTTACCGAAATCAGCCAAACTCCGAATGCCGGTGAGTGAGAGCGCGGCAGTGAGACTGCGGGGGATAAGCTTCGTAGTCGAGAGGGAAACAGCCCAGATCGCCGGCTAAGGCCCCTAAGCGTGTACTAAGTGGAAAAGGATGTGGGATCGCTGAGACAACCAGGAGGTTGGCTTAGAAGCAGCCACCCTTGAAAGAGTGCGTAATAGCTCACTGGTCAAGTGGTTCTGCGCCGACAATGTAGCGGGGCTCAAGTACACCGCCGAAGCCGCGGCACTCGCACAACACCCCGGAGGGTCCACGGATCGTCCGGCAGTGGTGCGGGTGGGTAGGGGAGCGTCGTGCAGCCGGGGAAGCGCCGGAGTGATCCAGGTGTGGAGGCTGCGCGAGTGAGAATGCAGGCATGAGTAGCGAAAGACGAGTGAGAAACTCGTCCGCCGAATGACCAAGGGTTCCTGGGCCAGGTTAATCCGCCCAGGGTGAGTCGGGACCTAAGGCGAGGCCGACAGGCGTAGTCGATGGACAACGGGTTGATATTCCCGTACCCGTGTGAACGCGCCCCTGGTGAATCATCGGTACTAACCGTCCAAAGGGTGATCGAGTTCCTTCGGGAGCCGAGAGCCTGCTGCACGGGACCTTCGGTGGTAGTAGCCAAGCGATGGGGTGACGCAGGAAGGTAGTGGGGCCGGTCAGTGGTTGTACCGGTGTAAGCCCGTAGGGCGTGACACAGGCAAATCCGTGTCGCACACAGCCTGAGAGGTGATGCGTAGCCGAATGAGGCGAATTCCATGATCCTATGCTGCCGAGAAAAGCCTCTAGCGAGCTTTCACACGGCCCGTACCCCAAACCGACACAGGTGGTCAGGTAGAGAATACCGAGGCGATCGAGAGAACTGTGGTTAAGGAACTCGGCAAAATGCCCCCGTAACTTCGGGAGAAGGGGGACCAGTCCCGGTGACCGGACTTGCTCCGTGAGCCGGGGGTGGTCGCAGAGACCAGAGAGAAGCGACTGTTTACTAAAAACACAGGTCCGTGCGAAGTCGTAAGACGAGGTATACGGACTGACGCCTGCCCGGTGCTGGAAGGTTAAGAGGACCGGTCAGCGGAGTTCACTCCGCGAAGCTGAGAATTTAAGCCCCAGTAAACGGCGGTGGTAACTATAACCATCCTAAGGTAGCGAAATTCCTTGTCGGGTAAGTTCCGACCTGCACGAATGGCGTAACGACTTCTCTGCTGTCTCAACCACAGACTCGGCGAAATTGCACTACGAGTAAAGATGCTCGTTACGCGCGGCAGGACGAAAAGACCCCGGGACCTTCACTACAGCTTGGTATTGGTGTTCGGTTCGGTTTGTGTAGGATAGGTGGGAGACTGGGAAGCCCGCACGCCAGTGTGGGTGGAGTCGTTGTTGAAATACCACTCTGATCGTATTGGACCTCTAACCTCGGACCCTGATCGGGTTCAGGGACAGTGCCTGGTGGGTAGTTTAACTGGGGCGGTTGCCTCCCAAAATGTAACGGAGGCGCCCAAAGGTTCCCTCAGCCTGGTTGGCAATCAGGTGTCGAGTGCAAGTGCACAAGGGAGCTTGACTGTGAGACCGACAGGTCGAGCAGGGACGAAAGTCGGGACTAGTGATCCGGCACCGGCATGTGGAAGCGGTGTCGCTCAACGGATAAAAGGTACCCCGGGGATAACAGGCTGATCTTCCCCAAGAGTCCATATCGACGGGATGGTTTGGCACCTCGATGTCGGCTCGTCGCATCCTGGGGCTGGAGTAGGTCCCAAGGGTTGGGCTGTTCGCCCATTAAAGCGGCACGCGAGCTGGGTTTAGAACGTCGTGAGACAGTTCGGTCTCTATCCGCCGCGCGCGTTAGAAACTTGAGGAAGGCTGTCCCTAGTACGAGAGGACCGGGACGGACGAACCTCTGGTGTGCCAGTTGTCCCGCCAGGGGCACGGCTGGTTGGCTACGTTCGGAAGGGATAACCGCTGAAAGCATCTAAGCGGGAAGCCTGTTCCAAGATGAGGTTTCTCACCCCCTCGAGGGGGTAAGGCCCCCGGCAGACCACCGGGTTGATAGGCCGGAACTGGAAGTGCGGTAACGCATGCAGGTGACCGGTACTAATAGGCCGAGGACTTACCACAAAGAAGCTACGCGTCCACTGTGCGGTATCTGAAACAACACACTCACACTCGCTGCGCGAGGAGTCGGAGTAAACGCTGCCCCCCAAAGAATGGGTGGGCCTGCGGCCCCCGACCCACGCGAACAGCGTGCGTGGGTCGTTTCACAGAGTTACGGCGGCCATAGCGGAGGGGAAACGCCCGGTCCCATTCCGAACCCGGAAGCTAAGCCCTCCAGCGCCGATGGTACTGCACCCGACAGGGTGTGGGAGAGTAGGACACCGCCGAACACCCGTTACCGGAAGCCCCCCAACATCGTTGGGGGGCTTCCGGCATTTCCGCATGTTCCGGTCCCGCTCCCTCTTGTCCGTGCTCCGGCACAGGCGAATCATTGAATCTACGGTGGTCGCGATTGCCGGCCGTCGGGTGACGCCGACGGTGGACGGCGACGGGTCGGCCACGGAAGCCGTTGGGTGCGGGCTTGTCCCGCACGTGGAGGCGATAGTGATGTTCATTCAGGTCTGGCAGGGGACGGTTCGCGACGAGCAGGGACTGAAGGCCTGCCTGCAGCGGTGGACGGACGAGCTGCGCCCGGGCGCAGTGGGCTATCTGGGTAGCACGTCGGGATTCAGCGACGACGGCACCTTCGTGTCGGTGGCGCGGTTCGAGTCGGAGGAGGCGGCCCGCCGCAACAGCGAACGTCCGGAGCAGGGCGCGTGGTGGGCCGAAGCCGAGCAGTGCTTCGACGGGGAGATCACCGTCCACGACTGCCGTGACGTCGAGGTGTGGATGGAAGGTGGCTCGGACACTGCAGGATTCGTACAGGTCATGGAGGGGCACTGCCCCGATCTCGGGCGGATGAAGAGTCTGCTCGCCGAGGGTCAGGACCGGGTACATGAGCTGCGGCCCGAGATCATCGGCGGCACGCTCGCCACCTACGGTGACGACGGGTACGTCGAGACGGTGTACTTCTCGTCCGAGGAGGAGGCACGGGCCCACGAACGGATGGAGATTCCCGACGATCTGCGGCCGCTTCTGGAGGAGGAGATGCGCCTGCTCGGCGACGTGCACTACTACGACCTGCACGAGCCCATTCTCACCCCGAGCGGCAGGTGAGCCGGCTCAGCCGACAGTAGGGAAGCCCGGGCCGTGGTGGCACGGCCCGGACCGCCCCGCAGTGTCAACCGTTCCGCAGTGTCAGGGCCTCGGCCGGTGGGGCAGGGCCCGCGTGAGCCGCGGCGCCCAGCCGTGGGACGGCCAGCGCTTGAGTCCCAGCCGATCCGGCGTCAGACGGGTGTCGACGAAGAGCTTCTCGAGTTCGGGATCGGCGTCGCCGAGGAAGCGGTAGAGGATGGTGCCGCCGTTGTCCTCGGTGCGGGATGCCGCTTCCCAGCCGGTGGCCCGGTAGGCGCCGCGCACGATGTTGTCCGCCACCACCAGGATGGGCAGTCCGTCGACCCGGCGTGCCGCGGCTCCGGCCGGCCACGGACGGTCGGCGAGTCCTCGGACCTGTTCGGGGGAAGCCGATTTCGCATCCGTGATCCGCAGCACGACGCACGGGGTGGGCAGCTCGGGTGCGGCCTCCGCGGAGTACTGACGTATCAGCTCCTCGATGGGGTGGGCCACCCGGTCGGATTCCTCGGTCGCGCCGACGAGGTTGGTCAGCACGAGTTCGCCGTCGTGCGGTTCGAGCAGCCCCAGCACCGAGACCAGGGCCTGCGCGGTGAAGCCGGCGGCGTGGTCGGCGTCGACCGCCGGGGCCACCCGGTCGGCCACGACGTAGTGGCCCACGGAGTAGCCGGAGTCGTAGACGGCACGGATCCGGTGCACAGCCGCGTCGGCTTCGGGGGTGTGGGCGGGCGGGGCCTCGCCGCCGGCGGTGAGCTTGTGGTTTTCGCCGAGTGCCGTCCAGGTCAAGGCGAACAGGCGGTTTCCGCGGCCCTGTCCGACGTGCAGGACGGTGTGGTCGCGCGGATCGACGAGGGCGTACACATAGGCACCGAGCTGTTCGACGACCATCGCCGGCAGCGGGTCCGGGGTGGGGGTGCGGTCGTCGACGTCGGTGACGATCTCGCGCAGGACGGCGAGGCGCAAGGCGACCGGTACGGTGCCGGCGGAGCCGCCGAACAGTTCGCGGTTGGCGGCATCGACGGAGCCGAAGGCGCGTCCGGTGTGGCGGGCCAGGGCGGCGAGCGCACGAGTGAACTCGGCGAGGCGCTGACGAGGGTCCGCGGCGGTATCGGGCAGCTCGTTGCTGGTCAGGAACATCTGGATCTCGGGGGACTCCAGGAGGATCTGGGCGATGTTCTGAGGAACTGTCCACACGGTACGCATGAGGCGACTGTAGGCCAGTCTCTTGCGGGTAGCGGGTTGCGTGCTCAAACGCGCTGCACAACGCCGGTGGTCACCGCCCGGCAACCGCGTCTTGGTGCCGCGGACACGCGCCCGTGGTGTGACGATCGCCACGTTCGCCGTAGTCGTCGGCTACACGAAGGGCACGATTCACGGCACCCCTGCTCCCTGGGGGTGGCTCGTCGCTTAACGTAGACACGTGAGCATCCCAGTCCCCGATGCCGCGCGGTCTGCGGCGAGCCCAGCATCGAACTGGCCCGCGATTCTGACGTGGCGGGCGTACGACGTTCCTCGGATGGAGTCGGTGCGTGTCCAACTGAGCGGCAGTCGCATCAAGGCGGCGGGTCGCATCGTCGGCGCGCAGTGCGCGGAGCACCCCGCGTTCAGCGCGTCGTACGACCTCGTGACCGACGAGAACGGTGTGACGCGCCGGTTGTCGGTGCGCACGACCGTGGCCGCCGGCGAGAGGCACATGTCGATCAGCCGGTCCGAGGAGGGCATCTGGATGGTCGACAACGGCACCCAGCACCAGCGTTCGGCGTTCGGCGGGGCACTCGACGTCGATGTCATCCTCAGCCCGTTCTTCAATGCGCTGCCGATCCGCCGCTACGGGCTGCAGTCCGGCGCGGACGAACTCGAGGTTCCGGTCGTCTACGTGAACCTGCTCGACCTCGGCATCGAGGAGGCCACCCTCGTCTACAGCAGCGCGGCCGACGGCATCCACGTCCTGTCCCCGGTCTCCAGCTCCTCGGTGACGGTGGACGGCGACGGTTTCGTCGTGGACTACCCCGGTCTGGCGGGGCGGATCTAGGCCGGGCTGTTTCAGGAGAGGGCGCTGCCCTCGCAGTTTCAGGAGAGGGCGCTGCCCTCCACTGCCATCGCCAGTGCGAGGGCAGTGGACTCTGCGGGGTGACTGCCGTGCCCGCCGGTCCCGGTGGTCAATCCGATCACCTGTACGCCGATGGGAAAGTCCCCGCCGCCCGGCGCGGGAACCGACACCGCAGGTACGCCGAGCACGCTGAACGGGATGCACATCTGCAACAGCGGCCCCCGGAGCGCGGCGGGGTCGCTGTCGAGTGCGGCCGATCGCAGCGGGGTGGTGACGGTGATCAGGGCGTCGAGCCCGTCGTCGCGGCGTAGCCGGCGCAGGACGTCGCGGCGCAGCCGGGCGGCCGTTCGCACGGCCCGCACGTAGTCCGTCGCCGGACGGTCCCGCTGAGCCGCGAGCAGCGCCGCGGTGGCCGGCTGGTAGAGGTCCGGGTCGTTCTCGAACCAGCGCTGATGGGTTTCGTACGCCTCCGAGCCGGTGACGACGGGATACACGGCGAGCAGGTCGTCGGTCTCCGGCAGCGTCACGTCCCGTACCTCCGCACCGAGGTGGGTGAGCGTGCGGCAGGCGTCGTCGAGCGCGGACTCGAATGCGGCGTCGGGCACGTCCCAGAGGCCGCCGCGCAGCCGCCCGACCCGCAGACCCGAGACGGGCGTGCGCAGGTGTGCGATCCCGGGCAGCGCACCCCACGCCAGTCCTGCGTCGAGGACGTCGCGGGCGAGCAGGCCCACGTGGTCGAAGGTGGTGGACAGGGGGAACACCCCGTCGACCGGCAACGCGCCGCGGGTGGGCTTGAGGCCGACGACGCCGCACAGTGCCGCCGGGGTCCGCACACTGCATCCGGTGTCGGTGCCCAGTGCCAGCGGCACGATGCCCTTGGCGACGAGCGCCGCCGACCCCGAGGACGAGCCGCCGGTGATCCGGGTGGGATCGTGCGGGTGCCGGGCCGGTCCGGACGCGTTGACCAGGCCACTCGGCCCGTACGCGAACTCGTGCAGGTGCGTCTTGGCGACCACGACGGCGCCGGCCTCGCGGAGCCGCTCGACGATCCTGGCGTCCCGTGCGGCCGGCGGTGCGTCGGCGAGGACGTTGCTCCCGCACCGCGTCGGCATCCCGGCGACGTCGATGTTGTCCTTGACGGCGACGGCGACACCGTGCAGCGGGCCGATCCAGTTGCCGGCCGCGAGCTCGGCGTCGGCGCGAGCGGCGGACTCGAGGGCGGCGGCGTCGTTGCGAGCGGCCACGAGGTTCGACCACGGTGTGCCGTCGAGGGCGTCGAGGTCGGCCAGCACCTGCCGGACGTGGCCGGTGGCGGTCAGTTCGCCTTTCGCGAGTGCCGCCGTGGTGTCGCGCAGTGTCACCGCGTCCACACCTCGCCGCGGCGGCCGGCCTCGCGCAGCCGGGCGATCCAGTCGGCATCGCCGGGGACGATGCCGGTGACGGGCCGCCGTGCGCGCTGCTCGAATCGTCGCCGGGCGGCGTGACCGGCGGCGGTCAGCTCGGCGGTGCTGCCGTCGGCGAGTCGCTCGCGGGCGAGGCGCAGCACCTCGAGGGTCTCGTCGAGGGTCGTGAGCAGCGCCGTGGCGTTGCCCTCGCACATCGCGTCGACCAGCGCGGGTGCCGTCCCGGCGACGCGGGTGCCGTCGCGGAACGAGCCGGCGGCCAGGCCCAGCGCCAGGTCGCCTCCGGCGGCCCCGGACAGCGCCAGTGCCTCGGCGAGCAGGTGCGGCAGGTGCGAGACGCGGGCGACCGCGGCGTCGTGCTCACCCGATTCGGCGGGCACGACGACGGAACCGCAGTCGAGGGCGAGATCGGCGACCTGCGTCCACACCACGGGGTCGGTGCCGTCGTCCACGGTGACCACCCACACCGCGTCGCGGAACAGTTCCGCGAATCCTGCCGACCAGCCGGACTCGGCGGTGCCGGCCATGGGATGGCCGCCGACGAAGCGGGCGGACAGCCCGTGGGCGGCGACAGCGGCGGCGACCTGCGACTTGACGCTGACCACGTCGGTCAGCGCGGCGTGCGGGGCGTGCTCGGCGACGGCGGCGAGCACCGCGTCCACCGCGGGCACGGGCACGGCGACGACGACGAGGGCGTCGGATTCCGCGGCGCGCCGCAGCGTGGCCGGCAGGTCGGTAGAGGCGTCGAATCCGTCGGCCCGCGCGGCCTCGACGGGCTCCGCCGACCGGTTGTATCCCCAGGCCTCGCGACCCGCGGCGACGGCCGCACGCAGCAACGATCCGCCGATCAGGCCGAGGCCGAGCACACACACGGGCGGGGTGGACGCGGAGGTGGGCACCCGAACAGGTTGGCACATCGCCCGCTGGACTTCATTCACGGGACTGCGCCGACTACCGTTGCGCCCATGGCTGCGCAGCGTGCGGGGAACAAGAGCCCTTCCGTGAGTTCGACTGAGGACCTCGACGGGTTCGGGGTCGCCGTGACGCGGGAGGACGGTCGCTGGAAGTGCAAGGCACTGTCGGCGGCGGTGTTGACGAGCCTCGAGGTGGCCGACCGGGAGCTGCGCGAGCTGCGCAGCACCGGCGCGATCTTCGGGTTGCTCAACGTGGACGACGAGTTCTTCGTCATCGTCCGGCCCGCCCCGTCGGGCACGCGTCTGCTGCTGTCCGACGCGACCATGGCGATCGACTACGACATCGCCGCCGACGTGCTCGACGCGTTGAACATCGAAATCCCGGATATCGACCCCGACGAGCTCGACGACATCGAGCCGTGGGAGGAGGGCGATCTGGGGATTCTCGCGGACTTGGGATTGCCGGAGCCGGTGCTGGCGGTGATCGCCGCCGAGTCCGATCTGTATCCGGACGAGCAGATCGAGGAGATCGCCCAGCGGCTGGGATTCGACGACGTCCTCGCCACGACGCTGGACAAGCTGCGCCCCTAGATGGGCCTGCGCGACGACGAGGCAATGATCCGGGCCGCGCTGGAGGCGGCCGCCGCGGCGCCGGCCGGCGACGTGCCGGTGGGTGCTGTGCTGTTCGATGCGGACGGGACCGAGCTGGCCCGTGCGGCGAATTCGCGGGAGGCCACGGGCGATCCGACGGCTCATGCGGAGGTGCTGGCGCTGCGCGCGGCGGCGAAGGTGCACGGCGACGGCTGGCGGCTCGAGGGCACGACGCTGGCCGTGACGCTGGAGCCGTGCACGATGTGTGCGGGCGCGCTGGTGCTGGCCAGGGTGCACCGCGTGGTATTCGGGGCATGGGAGCCGAAGACGGGTGCGGTCGGGTCGCTGTGGGACGTGGTGCGTGATCGTCGGCTCACCCACCGCCCACAGGTGCGCGGCGGCGTGCTCGAGGACGAATGCGCGGCGGTGCTCGAGGACTTCTTCCGGGCCCAGCGTCTCGCCGAACGCCGGTGACCTGCGGATTTCAACTCCGGGACCGAATCCGGTAAAGTCGTGGGCGGTGGCGTGTCCGAGCGGCCTAAGGAGCACGCCTCGAAAGCGTGTGACGGGTAACCCCCGTCCGAGGGTTCAAATCCCTCCGCCACCGCCAAGAACGGCCCCGATCCGGTTGACCGGATCGGGGCCGTTTTCGTTCGTCGAATGCGCAGTTCCGGTCGCTTCACCCGGCGTGTCGTGACGACAACTGCGCACTCGCGACGGTGGTCGGTCGCTGCGGCACCCAGCCGGGCGGGCCGAACGCGTAGCCGAGCTTGTCGCGCCACCTCGTGGCGGCCCGCCAGTCGCGGGCGATGGCCTGGTACTCGTGCGTCTGCAGCCGCCAGATGTTGTAGGTGCCGACGGGCTTGGTGAGTCCGTACGTGGGGCGGTGGGTCTCGCGGCGGAAGGTACCGAACAGGCGGTCCCACAGGATCAGGATGCCGCCGTAGTTGCGGTCGAGGTATTCGGGGTCGCACCCGTGGTGCACACGATGGTGTGACGGGGTGTTGAACACGAACTCGACGGGCCGGGGCAGCGTGCCCACCCGCTCGGTGTGCACGAAGAACTGGTACACGAGCGAGACGGAGAATCCGACGAACACCATCCACGGCGGGATGCCGAGGAAGGGCAGCGGCAGCCACATGAGGATCTCGCCGCTGTTGTTCCATTTCTGGCGCAGGGCCGTGGCGAAGTTGAAGTACTCGCTCGAGTGGTGTGCCTGGTGGGTGGCCCACACGAGCCGCACCCGGTGCGCTGTCCGGTGGTACCAGTAGTAGAGCAGGTCGATGCCGAGGATCAGGATCGCCCACGTGTACCAGGCGTCCGCCGGTAGGTGCCACGGTGCGAGGTACACCCAGATCGCCGAGTAGCCGACGAGGGCCAGCACCTTCCAGGCGGCGCTGGTGCCGATGGAGACCAATCCCATGGAGATGCTCGTGCGCGCGTCGATGGCCTCGTAGCCGCCGCGCGGCGGACGGGTGTGCCCGTCGTCGCCGGGTTCGACGTGCTCGAGCGTGCGGGCGGCGGCCCATTCGAGGGCGAGGAAGAGCAGGAACGCCGGGATGGCCAACGCGACGGGGTCGTGCAGGGGCTCGAGCAGCGACGCCCAGGACGCCGTCAGGGTCTCCCACATTCGGTCCTCCGGGAGTGATGTGAACAGGCGTCCAATCTACCGGAATGTGGTGACGGTCACTACGGCGGGCGAGGGCCGCCGGGCGGTCACTGCGGGAGCGGCCGCCCGTCCGGACGCAGGCCGGCGAGGTAGATCGCGATCATCCGGGGCACGAGGGCGGGCACGACGTCGTCGACGAACCGCACGTGGGGGCGGGTCAGCCGGGCCACCGCCATGATCACCTCGATCGGCTGGACGTCGTCGCGGACGAGGCCTGCCTGCTGTGCGGCGTGGACGAGCTCGGTGACGCGCGCCTTGGTGCCCTCCCGGATCTCGAGAACGTCGTCGGGCAGTTCCCGGTAGCTCTCGACGATGAGAGCCGGGATCAGGGCGCCGAGCCGCAGCCGGACGGCGGTGTCGACGAATTCGGCCCAGGCACGTTCGGGGTCCGACGCCATCGCGGCGAGGGCGCGATCCGCCGCCGCGCCCGCCTCGTCGAGGGTGCGACGGGCCACGGCGTGCGCGAGATCGTCGCGGGTGGGGAAGTTGCGGTAGAGGGTGGCGATGCCGACGCCGGCGCGCGCGGCGATGGCATCGAGGGGTGCGTCGTGCCCGCGTTCGGCGAGCACGTCGCGGGCCGCGAGGATCAGGGCCTCGCGGCGGCGGGCGGCATCGGCGCGCATGGGATCTCCTGTGTTCGGCGGGTTGACACCCCGCTCCTACCGGAGGAATATACTCCACATAAACGGAGAACAATCCTCCACTTCAAGGAGCCGTCATGGTTGCCCCGACCTCCTCCCCGGACACCTCCACGGCGCGGCACGCCCCGCCGGACGCGGTACGCGTCGCCGGCGTCGTGCTCGCGCTCACCGCCGTCATCGCCCTGATGCTGTTCGCATTCGCCGCGCCCGCCGTGAACAGCGGCCCGCACGCGCTGAAGATCGGCATCGCCGGGCCGGACCAGGCCGTCGCCCAGATCGAGGCCGGCCTCTCCGGTGCCCGGCCCGGTGCGTTCGCGCCGCAGCGGTACGCCGACGCGGAGGCGCTGCGCAGCGCCATCGAGCACCGCGAGGTCGTCGGTGGCCTCGCCGTCGGGCCGGACGGGCCCGCGATGTATGTCGCCGGGGCCGGCGGCGCCCCCGTCGCTCAGGTTCTCACCGCCACGGCCACCGGCCTGTCGGAGGCCGTCGGCCGGCCCATTCCCGTGCGCGACGTCGTGCCGCTGCCGGCCGACGACCCGGCGGGGGCCGGCCTGAACTCGCTGGCCCTGCCCCTGGTCCTGGGCGGTCTGGTGCCCGCGATCGCCCTCGTCCGGCTGTTCCCCCGGCGGGTCGGCCTGCGCGTGTTCGGCGCGGTCGGCTTCGCGGTGCTCGCGGGGCTGACCCTCACTGCCGTCCTGCAGTTCGGGTTCGGCAGCCTGACCGGGAACTACTGGGCCACCGCCGGAGCGCTCACGCTGGGCCTGGCCGCCGTCTCGCTGCCACTGCTCGGCCTCGAGTCGCTCTTCGGGCTGCCCGGTTTCGGTGCCGGGGCGGTCCTGATGATGTTCGTCGGCAACCCGCTGTCGGGCTTCGCGACCACCGCAGCGTGGCTGCCGCAGGGGTGGGGCACCTTCGGTCAGCTGCTGCCACCCGGCGCCGCCGGCACGCTGGTCCGTTCGGTGGCCTTCTTCGACGGGCACGGCGGCGGGACGGCGGTGCTGGTGCTGAGCGCATGGGTCGTCGCCGGGCTCGCATTGTGCGCGGCGTCGGCACGTCGTCGCACCGTCGTCGCATGACCGCAGTTGCACCGTCGTCGCATGACCGCGGCCGCGTCGCGCGCTTTCCCTCCGGTTTGGTAGGAATCGTGTGTCCGCCGGCGCCCGGCGGCCAGGCGCGAACCGAGGAGTGCGACGTGCATATCACCGCCCGGGTGGACTATGCCGTGCGCACCCTGCTCGAACTCGCGGCGGCCGGCGAGGCGCCCGCCAAGGCGGAGGGGCTGGCCCGGGCGCAGCGCATCCCGCACAAGTTCCTCGAGGCGGTCCTCGGGGATCTGCGCCGCGGCGGACTGGTGCACAGCCGTCGCGGCCCCGAAGGGGGGTACTGGCTGGCCCGCCCGGCCGACGAGATCTCCATCGCGGACATCATCCGCACAGTGGAAGGCCCGCTCGCGTCGGTGCGCGGCGAGCGGCCCGAGGATGTGGTCTACACCGGCCCGGCCGAACGCCTGCGCGACGTATGGATCGCGGTGCGGGTGAATCTGCGGGCCGTCCTCGAGGAGGTCACCCTCGCCGACGTCGTCGCGGACGATCTTCCGCGGTTCGTGGCCGACCTGACCGCCGATCCGGGCGCCTGGGAACGCCGGCGCACGTGAGCGCTGCCACAACGCCCGGGGCGGTGTGGGCAACCGCATATTCTTGCAGTTCTCTGCAAATTTGCAGGGCTCTGCAAGATGCGTACCGTGGAAGACGTGACCAATCCGCCCGGACTGCGTGACCGCAAGAAGGCCGCCACGCGGGCAGCGCTCGTTGCCGCCGCGGCCGACCTTGCCCGCGCCAAGGGCATCGACGGCGTCACCGCCGACGCCATCGCCGCGAAGGCGGGCGTGTCCACCCGCACCTTCCACAACTACTTCGCGAGCAAGGAGGAGGCCGTCCTCGCGCATCTCGAGGGGTTGGTGCACTCCTGGGTCGGGCGCCTGCACTCACGGCCCGCCGGGGAACCCGTATGGGACTCCATGGAAGCCGTCGCCCGGCAGATCGTTTCGGAGCCGGACGGCGACTTCGTCGAGATGTGTTCGACCATGGAACTCGTCGATCAGAGCCCGGCACTGCTGGCGCGCCGCGTCGAGATGGAAGTGCGCGCCTCGCAACTGCTCGTCGAGGCCATCGCCGAGCGCACCGGCACCGATCCCCGGGTCGACCTGTACCCGAGCCTGGTCCGCTACGCCGCGGTCTCGGCCATGAAGTCGGCAGTCGAACTGTGGCTCGCCGGCACTTCGGGGGCGGCTTCCCCCGAGGAACTCGTCCGTGCCGCCTTCGGGCAGCTGCGGCAAGGCCTTTCCTAAGACACCTGCACGACACATCCGGAAGACGAGGTTCCCCGTGGCGACCTATCTCTATCGGATCGGCAAGTTCGCCTATCGGCGAAAAGGCACGGTCCTCTCCCTCTGGCTGGCGATCCTCGTCCTCTTCGGCGTGGGTGCGGCCACCCTGTCCGGGCCGACGACGGACTCGTTCTCCATCCCCGGCACTCCCGCGCAGCAGACGCAGGACCTGCTCGCCGAACGGTTCCCGAACGCCGCGGACCCGATGAACGCGCTCAGCGCGCGCTACGTGTTCGCCGCCCCCGACGGCGGGACCCTCGACGAACCACAGAACCTCGCGGCGATGAACGAGGTGCTGGCGGCGATCCGCGGGATCGACAAGGTGACCGCCGCCGCCAAGATCGACCCGGCCGTCGCCACCCCCGAGCAGCAGGCCGCCGTCCTCGTCGACCCCGTCACCGCGAACGCCGGTCTCGTCGAACAGATGAAGGCCGCCGCCGAGCAACAGGGCAAGCCGGAGGAGACCGCGCTCGCCGACGCGGCCGCGCTGTCGCCACTGAGCCCGGACCGCACCGTCGGATTCGTCTCCGTCCCGTTCGAGGGCGGCTTCGGAGACGTCGACGACACGATGCGTGAGCAGATCGCCGCGGCCGCGGAGATCGGCCGGGACGCGGGCCTGAACGTCCAGGTCAGCGGCACCGCCGCCGCGGAGGCCGAGATGCCCGGCGGCGTCACCGAACTCATCGGCATCGGCATCGCCGCCGTCGTCCTCGCCATCACCTTCGGCTCGCTCGTCGCCGCGGGCCTGCCCCTGATCACCGCCATCATCGGCATCGCCATCGGCAGCCTCGGCATCACCATCGCCACCGGTTTCGCCGACCTGAGCTCGATGACCCCGACGCTGGCGATCATGATCGGTCTCGCCGTCGCGATCGACTACTCGCTGTTCATCGTCTCCCGGTTCCGGCACGAGATCACCGTCACCGCCGACCGTGCCGAGGCGGCCGGACGTGCCGTGGGCACCGCCGGCTCCGCCGTCGTGTTCGCCGGCCTGACCGTGATCATCGCCCTGATGGCCCTCAGCGTGGTGGGGATCCCGTTCCTGTCCGCCATGGGCTACGCGGCCGCATTCACGGTGTTCATCGCCGTGCTCATCGCGATCACCCTGCTGCCGGCGATCCTCGGCCTGTTCGGCCGCAAGGCGTTCGCCGGCCGCATCCCGGGCCTGAAGGACCACGACCCGGAGGCCGACACCGACAAGCCGAGCGCCGCCCAGCGCTACATCCGCTGGGCCACCGGCAAGCCGCTGATCCCGCTCGTCGCCGGCGTGCTGCTGCTCGGCATCCTCGCGCTGCCCGGCGCGAACCTGCAGCTCGCCCTGCCCACCGAGGCCACCGGCGACCCGAAGACCAGCGCCCGTCAGGCCTACGACCTCGTGAACGAGGCGTTCGGTCCCGGCCGCAACGGCCCGCTGCTCGTCGTCGCCGACGCCCGCGAGGCCACCGTCGCGCCGCAGAAGGCGTTCGGGGAGGTCGTGCAGCGCCTGTACGAGCAGGACGAGGTGGTCAACGCCCAGATCGTGGCCGTCAACCAGGCCGGTGACACCGCGCAGATCATGGTCACCCCCCGGTCGGGCCCCAGCGAGCCGGCGACGATGGACCTCGTGTCGAGCATCCGCGACCAGGAGGCCCAGCTGCACGACGAGATCGGCGTCTCCTACGGCATCACCGGACAGACCGCCCTCGAAGGCGACGTGTCCGAGACCCTGCAGAGCGCGCTCGTCCCGTACCTCGCGGTGGTCGTCGGACTCGCGTTCATCCTGCTGATGCTCGTGTTCCGGTCGATCCTGGTGCCGCTGACCGCGACCCTCGGATTCCTGCTCAGCGTCCTGGCGACGTTCGGCGCGACCGTCGCGGTCTTCCAGGAGGGCTGGGGCGGGCTGGTCTCCAACCCGCAGCCGATCGTCAGCTTCATGCCGATCTTCCTCATCGGCGTGGTGTTCGGCCTGGCGATGGACTACCAGGTCTTCCTGGTGACCCGCATGCGGGAGGAATTCGTCCACGGCGCGTCCGCGAAGGAGGCCGTGCGGATCGGATTCGCCCACGGTGCCCGGGTGGTCACCGCGGCGGCGGTCATCATGATCTCGGTGTTCGCCGCCTTCATCGCCGAGCCGAACTCGTTCATCAAGTCGATCGGCTTCGCGCTCGCCGCCGCCGTGTTCTTCGACGCGTTCGTCGTGCGCATGGTGATCATCCCCGCGGTGATGGCGCTGCTCGGCGACAAGGCCTGGTGGCTGCCGACGTGGCTGGACCGCATCCTGCCGAACGTGGACGTCGAGGGCGAGAAGCTCCGCCGCGAGCTGACCGTCCCCGAGCCCAGCCGCGAGCCGGCGCACACATGACCGGACCCGGGCGCCTTTTCCGTTCCCTCGCGGGCGGAAAAGGTGCCGGGAACCGGGCTGCTGCACCGGTAGCGTGGTGATCATGCTGGTCCGGTTGCTCCCGCGGTTCCTGCGCCCTCACCGGGGGGCGCTGATCGCGGTGGTGCTGCTGCAGATGGTGGCCACCGGCACCATGCTGATCCTGCCGGCGCTCAACGCCGACCTGATCGACTACGGCGTCGCCCGCGGCGACATCGGGTACATCCTCACCACCGGCGCGGTGATGCTGGCGATCAGCTCGGTGCAGATCGGCTGCTCGATCGGTTCGGTGTACTTCGCGGCGCGCACCGCCATGGCCGTCGGCCGCGACGTGCGGCTCGCCGTGCTCCGGCGCGTCGGCGGATTCTCCGCCCGCGAGTTCGGCCGGTTCGGCGCGCCGTCGCTCATCACCCGCAACACCAACGACGTGCAGCAGGTGCAGATGCTCGTGCTGATGAGCTGCACCATCGTGGTGATGGCCCCGATCATGGGTATCGGTGGCATCGTCATGGCGCTGCGCGAGGACGCCGGCACGTCGCTGGTGCTCGTCGCTGCCGTTCCCGTCCTCGCGGTCACCATGTTCGTCCTGATCGCGAGGATGGTGCCCGCCTTCCGGGTGATGCAGGTGCGCATCGACGCCGTCAACCGGGTACTGCGCGAACAGATCACCGGCATCCGCGTGGTGCGGGCGTTCGTGCGCGAGCGCACCGAACGGGACCGGTTCGAGGTCGCCAACGTGGAACTGACCGACACGGCCCTGCACGTCGGCCGCATCAACGCCCTGCTGTTCCCGCTCGTGATGCTCATCGCCAACGCCACGAGCGTGGCCGTGCTGTGGTTCGGCGGCCACCGGATCGACACCGGTGACATGCAGGTCGGATCCCTCACCGCGCTGCTGAGCTACATCATGCAGATCCTCATGGCGGTGATGATGACGTCGTTCGTGGCGATGATGGCGCCGCGCGCGGCGGTGTGTGCCGAGCGGATCCTCGACGTGCTCGACACCGAATCGTCGCTGCCGGCGCCGGCTCGGCCCGTCCGCACCCTCGCCACCCCCGTGACCCTCGAGCTGCGGGGTGCGGCCTTCGCGTATCCCGGCGCCGACGCGCCCGTCCTGCGCGACGTGACGTTCCGGGCCGAGCCCGGCAGCACGACCGCCGTGATCGGCGGTACCGGCTCCGGCAAGACGACCCTGCTGCGGCTGATCCCGCGGCTGATCGACGTCACCGCCGGCTCGGTCCTGGTGGGCGGCACCGATGTGCGTGACCTGGACCCGCAGGTGCTGCGCGCCGCGATCGGTCTCGTGCCGCAGCGGGCCTACCTGTTCTCCGGCACCGTCGCCGACAATCTGCGGTACGGCCGCGCCGACGCGACCGACGACGAGCTCTGGCACGCCCTCGAGGTCGCACAGGCCGCGGACTTCGTCCGGGCGATGCCGGAGGGGCTGAACACCCTCGTCGCCCAGGGCGGCACCACGGTCTCGGGCGGGCAGCGCCAGCGCCTGGCCATCGCCCGGGCTCTGGTCCGCCGGCCGTCGATCTACCTGTTCGACGATGCGTTCTCGGCCCTGGACCAGGCCACCGACGCGCGGCTGCGGGAGGCACTGTTCCCGGAGACCCGCGATGCGTGCGTCGTGGTCGTCGCGCAACGGGTGTCCACGGTGCTCGACGCCGACCGCATCGTCGTCCTCGACGGCGGGGCCGTCGTCGGCTCGGGCACGCATCTGGAACTGCTCGCGAGCTGCCCGACCTACGCCGAGATCGTCGAGTCGCAGCGCATGGTGACCGCATGACCGAGCGCAAGGAGGCGGGGCCGCGGCTCGGGGGTGTGGACCCGGGCGCGCCGGAGAACCGGGCACGGCAGAAGTGGCCGGCCACCAAACGGCTCGTCGGCCTGTTGCGGCCGCACCGGTGGGCCGCGGCCGTGGTGCTCGTCCTGGCCGTGCTCGGGGTGGTGGCGTCCTCGGTGGCGCCCCGCATTCTCGGCCACGCCACCGACCTGATCTTCAGCGGGGTGATCGGCCGTCAGCTGCCCGCCGGGCTGTCGAAGGAACAGGCGGTCGAGGCGCTGCGGGCGCAGGGACGCGACCAGTTCGCGGAGATGGTGTCGGCCATGTCGCTCGTGCCGGGCGCGGGCATCGACTTCGCCGCCCTCGGCCGCACCCTCGTGTTCGTGCTCGCGCTGTACCTGCTGTCGTCGGGCCTGATCTGGCTGGCGGCGTACGGGCTCAACGAGATCGTGCAGCGCGTCATCCGCGATCTGCGATCCCGGGTGGAACGCAAGGTGCACGCGCTGCCGTTGCGCTATTTCGACTCCCATTCCCGCGGTGATCTGCTCAGCCGCGTCACCAACGACATCGACAACATCTCGCAGGGCTTGCAGCAGTCGATCAGCCAGCTGGTGCTGTCGGTGCTCACCCTGCTCGGGCTCGTCGTGATGATGGTGTGGATCTCGCCGCTGCTCGCGCTCGTCGCGATCCTCATGGTGCCGGCGTCGGTGGTGGTGACCGCGGTGGTGGCGAAGCGGTCCAAACGGCACTTCGTGACCCAGTGGAAGGCCACCGGCAACCTCAACGGCCAGATCGAGGAGGCCTTCACCGGCCACGAACTCGTCACCGCCTTCGGCCGGACCGCCGAGGTCGAGCGTCGCTTCACCGAGACCAACGACGAATTGTTCCGGGCCGGGTTCCGCGCCCAGTTCGTCTCCGGTCTGGTGATGCCGCTGGTGATGTTCATGAGCAACCTCAGCTACGTCGCGATCGCCGTGCTCGGCGGGCTGCGGGTCGCGTCGGGCACCGTCAGCCTCGGCGAGGTGCAGGCCCTGATCCAGTACTCGCGGCAGCTCGGTCAGCCGCTCGGCCAGATCGGCGCGATGGTCAACCTGCTGCAGTCCGCGGCGGCGTCCGCCGAGCGGGTGTTCGAGATCCTCGACGAACCCGAACAGGAGCCCGACTCGCCTGCCCCCGTCACCCCGTGGGGGCGGCACGGCCTGGTCGAGTTCGAGGACGTCTCGTTCTCGTACCTGCCGGAGCGACCGCTGATCGAGCATCTCGACCTGCGCGTCGCGCCGGGGCAGATGGTCGCGATCGTCGGGCCCACCGGCGCGGGCAAGACCACCCTGGTGAACCTGATCCTGCGCTTCTACGAACTGGATTCGGGACGAATCCTCGTCGACGGCGTGGACATCACGACCATGAGCCGCGACGAGCTGCGCTCGCGTATCGGGATGGTGCTGCAGGACACCTGGCTCTTCGGGGGCACCATCCGCGACAACATCGCCTACGGCAGGCCGGACGCCACCGAGGACCAGATCCTCGAGGCCGCCCGCATCAGCTACGTCGACCGGTTCGTGCGTTCCCTGCCCGACGGCTACGACACCGTGATCGACGAGGACGCCGGCAACATCAGCGCGGGGGAGCGGCAGCTGATCACCACGGCCCGCGCCTTCCTCGCGCAGCCGTCCATCCTGATCCTCGACGAGGCCACCAGCTCGGTCGACACCCGCACCGAGCTGCTCGTGCAGCACGCGACGGCGGTGCTGCGCCGGGACCGCACCAGTTTCGTGATCGCGCACCGGCTGTCGACCATCCGCGACGCGGACCGGATCGTGGTGATGGAGCACGGGCGCATCGTGGAACAGGGCACGCACGACGAGCTCCTCGAAGCCGGCGGCGCCTACTTCCGGTTGTACGACGCGCAGTTCCGCGCCCTCGTGGAATGACCGGGCGAGTACGGGCCGTCCGCGCTGCGACACCGTCCGCGCTGCGACACCGTCCGCGCTGCGACACAGTATCGACCCGTCACCGGGGAGATCGGTGGCGCTCATCGATTCGACCGAGATGGTCCGCCAGAATCGGGCCGATGACCGAGGTCGCTTCGGGATTCATCATATGCAGGTGATCACCCGCGACGACGTGCTCGACGATCGAGCCCGTCACGGTCTTCCGCCACAGCCCCGGTGATGTCTCGCCCGAGTCGTCCAACGAGTTCGCGGCAGCGAAGAACAGCATGTCGCCGTCGAATACCTCCAGCCCGAGTTCCGGTCCGGTGCGGTGCACCTCGGCGTACGCCCCCAGTATGCGCTCGAGATCGCTTGGTGTGAGACCTGTTTCGTGCCCGAGCATACGGTTCACCTGAGTGAGCGCGGTGTCGAACGAAATGTCCGTAGGCTCGGCGCTGTCGGCGTCGATACCCAAGCTGACGAGAACCTCCGCGAGAGTCAGCTCTTTTCGAGCGCGCTCGATCGGGTAGTAGTCGAGCATCACGAGATCGACGGCCTCTCCCGCGCTTCGCAGTTGGACCGCCATGTGGTGCGCGATCAGGCCGCCCTGCGACCAGCCGAGCAGGTGGTAGGGGCCGTGCGGTCGCACCGCCCGCAGCTCCTCGACGTAGCGATGGGCGAGGGCGTGGTGGGACGCATAGGCCGGCCCGCCGGAGAGGAGGGGGAGCTGAAGGCCGTACACGGCACGGTCGGGAAGGTACCGCAACAGTCCGGCGTACACCCAGGAGATGCCGATCGCGGGGTGCACGCAGAACAGTGGAGTACGGCTGCCCCCCGCCCGGAGCGGGATCAGCACTTCGAGCGCCTCGATCGTCGACGGCGTGCCCCCACCGGGACGGGTATCCAGGCGATGTGCCAGGCCTGCCGGTGTGGGTGCGAGGAAGATCAGCGGTAACGGGACGTCCCCGGAGAGTGTCGATTTCAGGATGGCGGCGACACGAACGGCGCTGAGAGAGTTTCCTCCGAGGTCGAAGAAGTTGTCGTCGATCCCGACGCGTTCCAGGTCGAGCCCAGACGCGAAGGCCTCCGCAACGATGCGCTCGGTGTCGGTGCGCGGGGACCGATACTCCGACCGGCTGAACTCCGGGGCCGGTAGCGCCGCCCGATCCACTTTCCCGGTGGGTGTCACCGGCATCGCCGGGAGCACTGTCAATGCCACCGGCACCATGTACGACGGCAGCACGGCTGCCAGGGAACGGAGGATCTCCGCCGGGTCGGCCGGTGCGTGTGCGGGCACGATGTAGGCGACCAATTGCCCGCCCCGCCCACCGTCGCGGACCACGGCCACGGCCTGGGCAACCGCGGGGTGCCGCACCAGCGCCGCCTCTACCTCTTCCAGTTCGATGCGCAATCCCCGCACCTTCACCTGGAAGTCGGAACGCCCCACATATTCCGGTTCGAGTCGCCCGGTCGTGTCCGTCCACCGCACCAGGTCACCGGTGCGGTACATCCGTCGTCCCGGCGCTCCGAACGGGTCGGCCACGAATCGGGTTGCCGTCGTTCCCGGTTGCCGGTGGTATCCGCGGGCCAGTCCCGGACCCGCCACGTACAGTTCCCCACTCACCCCGACCGGCACCGGCTGTATCCGCCGATCCGTCACCACCTCGGCGAATCCGGGCATCGGTACGCCGAGCGTGATCGGTTCGTCCGCCGCCAATGGGTCGCGGACATTCGACATCACCGTCGTCTCGGTGGGTCCGTACCCGTTGACCATGCGTCTGCCGGTCGCCCATCGCTCGACGAGCCACGGTGGACACGTCTCACCGCCGACGCACACGAATGCGAGTTCGTCCAGCCCCGACGGATCGATGGTGGCCAGCACGGTGGGGGTGATGTACAGATGCGTGATCCGCGCGGTACGCAGAAGTGCCTTCATCTCGGCGCCTCCGTACACCGTGGGTGGCGCCACCACCAGCTGTCCGCCGGCCGCGACGGCCGTGAGGTACTCCAGCAGCGATGCGTCGAAACTGGGTGAGATTGCGTGCAGAACCCGGGATTCGGAGTCGGCGACACCCGCACACCACTGCGCCGGAGTTGTCAGCCCCCGGTGGGTCACCGTCACTCCCTTGGGTGTGCCCGTCGAGCCCGACGTGAAGATCACGTACGCGGTGTTGTCCGGCCGTACCGGCGCGAGCCGGTCGGTATCGGTGACGGGAGACGCAGGAAATCCGGACAGATCGAGGGCGTCCGTGCGTATCACAGGCACTGTTCCCGGCAGCTCGATCCCTTCCGAGGCCAGCACGCACATCGGCTGTGCAGTTTCGAGGACGTGTGCGATACGTTCAGCTGGGTGATCAGGGTCGATCGGCACGTACACGCCTCCGGCTTCGAGGATCGCGAGCGTCGCCACCAGCTGGTCGACGGATCGACGCATCGCCACGATCACGGGCGCCTCGGGACGGACGCCCCGGGAGATCAACCATCGCGCCAGCCGGCTGATCCGGGCTCCGAAGTCTGCATAGGTCAGTTGTTCTCCGTTCCCGACGACTGCGATCGCGTCCCGATGGCGGGCTACCTGTCCTGCGAGCATCTCGGTCCACGTCGCCTCGGATACCGGGACCGCCGGGGAACTCCCGACCGGAGCCAGACGCCGACGTTCGGCTTCGTCGAGCAGGTTCAACCGACCGAGCGTCGTCTCGGGTTCGTCGACGACGGCGTCGAGCACTCGGACGACCCGCCTCAGGGTCTGCTCGGCACTTCCGCGGTCGTACAGGTCGGGTCGGTAGCTGATACGCAGGTGCAGCAGGGGGTCGGTGTGTGCGATCAGTGCAACGGGGTAGTGACCGGAGTCGCGGGCGGTCACATGAGTCACTCGCATGCCGGCGACATCGGTGGCCCGACTCAACGCGGCCCGGTCGACGGGATACGACTCGAACACCGTCAGCGTGTCGAAGACGGCGGCCGGCCCGGCTGCCCGTTGGATGTCCGCCAGCCCGACGTGGTGACTGTCGAGCAACTCGGTCTGTTCGGCGCGGACCCGTTCGAGCAACTCCGTGAGGGTCCTGTTCGGATCGACGCTGATGCGTACCGGCACGGTATTGATGAACAGCCCGACCATCTCCTCGATGCCGGGCACCGTCGCCTGTCGGCCGGAGACGGTGCTGCCGAACACGACGTCGCGAAGCGAGGTGAGCGTGGCCAGCACAATCCCCCACGCGACCTGCACGAGGGTGTTGAGCGTCAGGGAATGCGTGCGTGCGAATGCCTCGAGCTGTCGTGTCCGGTCCTCGCCGAGCGTCCGGGACGTTTCCTCGGAGACGGCACCCACCGGCTCACCTCGCCGGCCCGGGACGAGCAGAGTCGGGCCGTCGACTCCCCTCAGATAGCGGGACCATGCCGAGCATGCGGCGTCGGAATCCTGGCGGCCGAGCCAGATCAGATAGTCCCGGTAGGCGTGGGGTGGGGGCAGGACCGATGTGTCACCCGCACCTGCGTAGAGGACGAGCAGTTCCTTCAGTAGCAGCGGCGCAGACCACCCGTCGAGCAGGAGGTGGTGATTGGTGAACAGCAGCCGGAAGTCGTCGGGTCCCATCCGGATCAGGGTCAGTCGCAGCAGTGGCGCGACGGCGGTGTCGAAGCGCGCGAGCCGGTCCTCGGTCAGGATCCGGTCCAGCTCGGTGTCGCGGACGGCGACGTCGACGGCCGTCAGATCGATCTCGCGGAGCGGGAGTTCGATCCCACGCTGGACGACCTGGACCGGGTTGCCCTCGTCGAGTACGAAGGCGACCCGCAGGTTCGGGTGTCGGACCACGACGGCCGCAGCCGCATCCCGCAGGCGCCGCGGGTCGATCCGCCCCTGCAGATGCAGGGTGAGTTGCACCGTGTAGGCGTCGACGGAGTCCGCCTGGATGGCGTGGAACAGCAGGCCGCTCTGCAGGGGAGTCAACGGCCAGACGTCCTCGAGCCCCGGACAGCGGTGCTCGAGATCGTCGATCGCGCGCTGGGACAGCGGCACCAAGGACAGATCCGACGGTGTGTGGCCGCCGGCGCCGGGCACCGTGGTGTCGAGGGCCAGCGCGATCAGGGCCTGCCGCCACCGTTGTGCCAGATCGGTTACCTCGTCCGTCGCCAGCACGCCGGTCGGGAACGTGAACGATGTGCGCAGCATCGGCCCGGTGTCCGTGTCGACGACGACGGCGTTGACCGCCACCGCGGCGGCCGCCGGCTGAGCCGGATCTGTGCCGGGCCCGAGATCGATGTCGGCGATCGGTATCCATCCGGCCTCTCGGGCGCTTCCCGACGAGGTGGTCGCGACCCGGCCGAGATAGTTGAAGACGATCTGCGGTTCGGGACGGGACTCGAGCGTCGTGCGGTACTCGTCGTCGATCCAGCGCAGCATGCCGTACCCGATGCCGTGGTCGGGAACGGCGAGGAGTTGTTCCTTGACCGCTTTGACCGCATCGATACCTCTTCCGGTGCCCGTCGCGAACACCTCGGACGAATCGATTCCGGACAGATCGAGCCGCACCGGGAACATGGTGGTGAACCACCCGACCGTCCGGGACAGGTCGGCGCCGGGTACCACCTGTTCTTCCCGACCGTGGCCTTCGAGCCCGACCAGGACCCGATCGGTGTCCTGTCCGCGAGCGCGGCGCCACGTGATCACCGCTGCGCCGAGGGCTGTGAGGAGGCCGTCGTTCACGCCGCCGTGGACGGCGGCCGGCAGTGCGGTGAGGAGGATCTCGGTGGTGACGGTCGGCACGTCGACGGTGATCGTGTCGAGGGTGGCACCGATATCCTTCGCAGTGTCGAGGAACCGCGAGCCCAGGGGAGGCTCCTCGACCGAGAGCATGTCCTGCCACAGATCCAGTTCTGCGCGCCGGTTTTCGCTGCGGGATTCCTCGCGCAGCCCGTGGGCCCATCGGCGCATCGAGGTGTGCTCGGCTTCGAGTTCGGGCTCGAGTCCTGCGACGGTCCTTCCCCACGCGGTGGCGAGGTCCGGCACCAGGATGCGCCACGACACGCCGTCGATCACCAGGTGATGGGCCACCAGCAGCAACCTGCCGATCGGTCCCGCATCGAACCACACCGCTTGCAGCACGATCCCGGACGTGGGGTCGAGCCGCCCGGTCGCGGCATCGAGTGCCGCCCCGACGGTGGAGGTGAAGTCCGGGCCGGTGACCGAGTCGACCGGTATCCGAAGGAACAGCTTGTCCGCGTGTACCGTTCCGGCCGGCCGTGTTTCGAGGCCCCATCCGGATGCGGACTCCGAGGGGAGGTGCAGTCGTGCGCGGAGCATGTCGTGCGCATCCACGACCGCCTGCAGAGCGGCCGTCAGATTCGCCTCGTCCGCCTCGGCGGGGAGGGTGAGCAACACGGATTGGGAGAATCGGTCGAAGCCACCGCCGCGTTCGAACAGCCATCGGTGGATCGGGAGCGGGGTGATGTCGCCGATTCCTCCTCCGGGCAGTTCCGGAAGCGCCTCGTGGCCCTGTGCGAGGGAGGTGGCCACGGCGGCCAACGCCGAAACGGTCTTGTGTTCGAACACGTCTCGTGGCGAGATGAGCACACCCGCCGCCTTCGCCCGTGCGACGAGCTGGATCGACATGATCGAGTCCCCGCCGAGCGCGAAGAAGGAATCGTGCGCTCCGACCCGCCCGAGTCCCAGCACTTCGGCGAAGACGGCGGCCAGTGTCTCCTCGGTGGGTGTCGACGGCGCCTGGACGTCAGCGCCCGGGATCGCGAACTCCGGTGCCGGCAGGGCCCGATGGTCGAGCTTTCCGTGCGCGGTCAAGGGGAGAGCGGCCATGTGCACGAGTGCGGACGGAATCATGAAGTCCGGAAGTCGCTCGGAGACGAAGCGGCGGATCTCGTCGATGCGGGTACTCGCGGCGGGGTCGTTGACGTATCGAGCGAGTGGACCGATCGGTCCCGCCGGGAGATACACATCCGTCACGGCGGCGGGATAGGTGTCGCTCGTCTCCCCGGCGATGAAGACGGCGTCCATCCCGCCCGGCGTGGGGGACCAGGTCACAGCGACCGAGTATCCGAGTTCCTTTCCGACGGAATCCAAGTCGTGCGGCATCCAGCCGTCTTGCGTCGGAGCTCCGTCGAGCAGGTTCTGCACCGGCACGTCATCGGGTGCCTCGTCGAGCCGGTCGGCCAGCGCGACGGCACGCACCAGCCCGGCGTGCGGTACCCCCTCGACACGCAACATGTCCGGCCGATGTGCGCGGAGGTGGTCGCACAGGGCCGCCATCGTTCCCCACCGGTGCCACGGTTGCCTCGGGGCGTCTCCGAGGGAGCGGACCGGCGCCGGATCGGTACGCAGGATCACCTGATAGCGGTGGCAGCTGAGTTCGTTGACCGCGTGCATCCGGCCGAGCTGGAACTCTGTCCCCGTGATGCCGGTCAGGTGCTGCGGCAGTGAGGTGAAGAATTCGGGAGCGAGCAGCAATTCCCGCTCGGTGAGCATCGCTCGGCGGACCCGTTCGCGAACGACCGATGCGGTGTCTGTCACGCCGGCACGCGCGAGTTCCACTCCGGCCGCGAACTGTGGCAACGATGCCAGGTTCCGAACGTCGCCGAGGTACAGCGCCCCGCCGGGCGTGAGCAGTCGCAGTGCCTTTCCGAGTACCTCGAGCAGATACGCGGCGTCGGGGAAGTACTGGACCACCGAGTTGAGCACCACGGTGTCGAAGTGGCCTTCGGGAAGACCGTCGGTCACGTGAGCGGGCTGCGTCCGCAGCCGCACCCGCTGCGCCCACGGTTGTCCGGCCACCTTGACACGCAGCGACGCGATCGCCGATGCGGCGAAGTCCGTCGCCCAGTACTCGCCGCATTCGGGGGCGAGTTCGGCGAGCAGCAATCCCGAGCCCGCGCCGAGTTCGAGCAGCCGGTGCGGTCGCAGCGTCCGGATCGACTGCACGGCCGCGTCCCGCCACTGCCGCATCTCGTCGAGGGGCAGTGGTCGACCGGTGGCGCTGGCGTTCCAGCCGCCGAAGTCCTCGTCGAGCGACAGTGCCGGTGAGGCGGGGACGGCCGCCGCCGCGTCCGAGTACACGTCGTCGTACAGAGCCTGCCAGCGCTCGACCGCTTCCGACTCCCGGGCTGCCTCCGCCCGCAGGGTCAGGTCCCGGTCGAGGACGACATATCCGACCAGCTGCGTGCTCGCGATGTCACCCGGTACCGCGCGCGGGACCACCGCCGCCTGTGCGACTGCGGGATGGGAAGTCAGGACCGCCTCGACCTCACCGGGCTCGACCCGGAATCCACGGATCTCGAGCTGGTCGTCGACGCGGCCGACGAATTCGAGGTCTGCGGCTCTCACCCGCCCGGTTTCCGTGCGTTCGCGGGACCGCCATGCCACGAGATCCCCCGACCGGTACATCCGCTGCCCGGGCGCCCCGAACGGGCATGCGACGAACCGGCCCGCCGTCATCGCCGGCCGGCCGTGGTAGCCGCGTCCGACGCCCGCGCCGGCCAGGTACAGCTCCCCGGGCACCCCGACCGGCACCGGTTGCAGGCCGGCATCGAGCACGAACACCTGCACGCCCTCGATGGGTATTCCGATCGGCACCGAGCTGCTGCCCGGTTCGTGGGTGGTCGGCACCGGATACAGGGTGGCGCAGACGGTGGTCTCCGTCGGTCCGTATGCGTTGACCACGAGGGGGCCGGGATGCGCGGCGCGGAAGCGGTCGACGGCCGCCGGGAACAGCGCCGCACCAGCCGTGACCACCTGGTCCACGTGATCCCATACCCCGTCCGTGGCGATGCCGGGATCGGCAAGCAGATGGAACATCGGAGTCGAGACGAACACGGCTGTGACACCGTGGTCGAGCACCGTCTGCGCGATATCCATCGGATCTGCCGGCCCGGGCGGGGCGAGCACGAGCTCGGCGCCGGTGAGCAGGGCCGGCCAGATTTCGTACACGGACGCATCGAAACCCGGCGAGGACGTCATCGACATCCGCTCCCGCGGCCGGTTCGCGGGCCAGCCGTGCGAGACCAGGTGGACGAGATTGCGGTGGGTGATCGCCACGCCCTTCGGCACGCCGGTCGAGCCCGAGGTGTAGATGAGATATGCCGGATGCTCGGGACGAAGTGGCATTCGCCGATCGGAATCGGTGACGGGACCGACTCGCGTCGTCGGGTCGCCGACCGATGCTCCGCCGGCGTCGAGGAGCAGCACGGGGCATGCCGGGGACCGCAATCGACCGGCGACGACAGCGTCGCTCAGCACCAGGAGCGGGGCGGCGTCCTCGAGGATGAACCTGGTGCGTTCACCGGGATAGCCCGGGTCGATCGGCAGATACGCGCCGCCGGCCGTCGACACCGCCAGCAGGGCCACGATCGATGCCGCCGAACGATCCAGGGCGACCGCCACGACCGACTCCGGGCCCACCCCGAGGTCGATCAACCGGTGGGCCAATCGGGTCGCGCGAGCCGCCAACTCCCGGTACGTCCACTGTTCGGTACCGGACGTGAGCGCCACCGCATCCGGGTCGGCGGACACCTGCCGGGCGAACAGCATCGGTACCGTTGTGTCCGGGACGGTCACCGTCGTGCCGTTCCACTCCTGCAACACCTGCACGCGCTCGTGCGGTTCGAGCAGGTCCACCAGGCCGAAGCGGCGTTGCGGACACGTCACCATCGACGTGAGAACCCGGACGAAGCGCGCCGCGATCTGCTGCACGGTGCTGCGATCGAACAGATCGCTCGCGTACTCGATCGTTCCCCGCATCCCTCCGGGCGAATGCGGTGTCGCCGGCACATCGGACAGGCTGAAGAACAGGTCGAATCGGGCCACGCCGGCCGTCACCGGCTCCATCGCGACCTGGAGCCCGGGATAGTCGAGCACAGGAAGCGGGTTGTTCTGCAACGCCATCGCGACCTGGAACAATGCGTGATGCGCGGTGGACCGGACCGGATTGAGCAGTTCGACGAGGCGTTCGAACGGCGCGTCCTGATTCTCGTACGCGGCCAGCGCCTTTGCCCGCACCTGGTCGAGAACCGCTGCGAAATCGTCGAGTCCGGACAGATCGACGCGCAGCACCCAGGAGTTGACGAAGAACCCCACCAGGTCGGCCAGCAGCTCATCGGTACGGCCCGCTACCGGACCGCCGATGAGGATGTCGGTTCCGGCGCCGAGCTTGTGCAGTAGCACGGCCAGTGCCGACTGCATCACCATCGATGTGGTCGCTCCGCGTGAGCGGGCCAGCCCGTCGACTGCTTCCCGCAGCGACGCATCGACGGTGAACTCGACCGTTCCGCCCTCGAACGACTGCACCGGAGGCCGGATTCGATCCGTCGGCAAGCGGAGCTGCTCCGGCGCATCCGCCAATTCTGCTCGCCAGTACTCGAACTGGCGATAGAGCATACTGTCCGGATCGGTCTCCGTACCGAGCATCTCCCGCTGCCACAGCGCGTAGTCCGCATACTGCACCGGCAGCGGATCCCAGTTCGGCGCCGATCCTGCGGCCCGGGCCGCGTATGCGGTCATGACGTCGCGCACCAGGGGGACCATGGAGGCGCCGTCGCCGGCGATGTGGTGGAGCACGAGCACCAGAACGTGCTCGTCGGGAGATTGCCGAAGCAGCGCCGCGCGTAGGGGGATTTCGGTGGAGAGATCGAAGCGGTACGCGACCTCCGCCCCGACCGCGTCGGCCATGAGTTCGCCGGACACCGTTGTCACGGGGAGCGACAGCGTGACCTCGTCGACCGGCAGGATCTGTTGGAAGGGAATGCCCTCTTCCTCCCCGAACACCGTGCGCAGGCTCTCGTGGCGGGTGACCACATCGGTGAAGGCCGCCACCATGGCCGCGACGTCCACTTCCCCGCGGAGCCGCGCCGCCATCGGAAGGTTGTACGTCGTCGACGGCCCCTCGTATCGGTGGATGAACCACAGTCGACTCTGGGCGTAGGACAACGGAATCCGCTTCGGCCGCCGCTGCGGGACGAGCGGCGGCCGCGCAACACCGCACTCCGCGAGCCGCGGTACCAGTCCGGCGACGGTCGGGGCCTCGAAGACGGTCCTGATCGGTACCTCGGCCCGTAGGGTCGCGCGGATCCGGGCGACGAGTCCCGTGGCCAGCAGCGAGTCCCCGCCGAGGTCGAAGAAGCCGTCGTCGAGGCCTACCCGGTCGGGAGCGACGCCGAGTACCTGGGCGAAGGCCCCAACCAGGGTCCGTTCCAGCGCCGTGCGCGGCGGCCGGTACGCCGATCCTCCGAACGTCGGGACCGGCAGTGCATTCCGGTCGATCTTGCCGTTGGCGGTGACGGGCATCGCGGCCAGCACCACCACTACCGCGGGCACCAGGAAGTCGGGCAGCGCGGTCGCCACCGACTTCTGTACCTCTGCCCCGTCGACGACCTCGCCCGGGCGGGGCACCACGTAGCCCACGAGATGCTCGATTCCACCGTCGACCCGGAGCACCGCCACTGCCTGACCCACCCGGTCGTGGCGGAGCAACGCCGCCTCCACCTCGCCGAGCTCGATTCGCCGGCCTCGCAGCTTCACCTGAAGATCCGCGCGTCCGACGTACTCGAGCCGCAGCAGCGAGGTTCCGCCGACCGGTGCGCTCGTCCCGGTCGACCAGCGCATCAGGTCTCCGGTGCGGTACATCCGCCGCCCCGGCGCCCCGAACGGATCCGCCACGAACCGCGTCGCGGTGGTCCCGGACCGGCGGTGGTACCCCCGCGCCAGAGCCGGTCCCGACAGGTAGAGTTCCCCGACGACGCCGACGGGTACGGGATGCAGGCGTGCGTCGAGCACGATCGCTTCGAATCCCGGCCCCGGATTCCCGAGTCCGACGCCGTCGCCGGGCAGAAGATCGTCGGTCGTCGCCTGCACCGTGGCCTCGCTGGGACCGTACCCGTTGACCATGCGCCGGCCCGGTGCCCACCGCTCCACGAGGCCCGGGGGACACGATTCGCCGCCGACGATCACGAAGACCAGGTCGTCCAGACTTCTCGGGTCGAGGGTGGACAGGACCGCCGGGGTGGTACACCAGTGCGTGACGTGCTCGGCGGCGAGCAGTCGTGCGAGTTCGGTGCCGCCGTACACCCCGGAGGGTGCTACGACCAGCTGAGCCCCGACACCGAACGCGAGGAGCATCTCGAGCACTGCCAGGTCGAAACTGGGCGACGCGCCGTGCCATACGCGCGCCCCCGGCTCGGCCGATGCCGCCGCAAAGGCCACGAGGTTCGCCAGTCCGCGATGCGTGATCACGACACCTTTCGGCGTCCCCGTCGACCCCGAGGTGTAGATCAGGTACGCCGGATGATCCGCCCTCAGCGGCATCACGCGGTCCGTATCGGCCACCGTCGTCCCGCGCCGGGCCGGCGGGTCGGCCATCCGGGGATCGTCGAGCACCACCCACCGCACGCGTTCCGGCATCCGAGCACGCTGGGAGAGCGTCGTCAGTCCCAGGACCGCGCCGCAGTCGTCCAGCATGAACTCGATCCGCTCGGCCGGGTAAGTCGGATCCACCGGCACGAACGCCGCGCCCGCCTTGGTTACCGCCCATACCGCCACCACCGAGTCGGCCGACCGCTCGATCCCGATCGCGACGAAGCGTTCCGGACCCGCACCGAGGTCGATCAGGCGCCGTGCCAGCCGGTTCGTCTGCTCGTCGAGTGTTCGGTAGGAGATCCGGACCGTCCCACACGACACCGCAACGGCCTCCGGGTCCGCGGACGCCGCAGCCGCGAGGATGTCCGGCAGACGTCGCACCGGGACTCCGGCCGGACCGCGCGCCGGTACCAGAGTCTCCCGTTCCTCCGGGCCGAGCAGATCGATGTCGCCGATCCGCACGGACGCATCCGCCGCGATCGCCGTCAGAATCCGCGTGAACCGGCTCGCGAACCCGCAGACGGTCCCCTCGGCGATCGGCTCGGTCGCATACCGCATGCTCACGCTCATGCCGGTGGTGATGCGGTTCCGCCGCTCGGTCACGGAGATCTGCAGGTCCGCCGTGCCGAAGCACATGCTGGCGTAGGTCGTTGCCGTGCCCGTAACCGGCTCGCCGGCGGAAGACTGTGCCTCGACGTGATGTTCGAGCGTCACCCGATACAACGGTGACCGAGTCCCGTCCTGACTCGGACCCAGTGCCTCGGCCAGGCGTCGCGGGGACACGTCGGCATGTTCGAAGGCCTCCCGGTCGGTTCGGCCGAGCTGCGCAACCAGGTCGTCGAATCTCGTCGCGGAACCGGCACGAGCACGCAGGACGAGGATGCCGATGGCATCGTCCACCTCGGCGTCGGATACTCCGGTGCGCGGAACCGGAGTGCCGATCGCGACGTCGTCGACACCGCCGAGGCGTGCCAACAGTACCGACACCGCGGCATGCAGAACGACGAACGAATCGACGTGCTGCTCGGCGGCCAGCGCGACCACGGCGCGGCACGAGTCGTCGTCGATCGGGAACCGAACTGTCGCAGGATCTTTCGTGCGGCGGATCGGCGAGGGGCCGATCGGCAGCTCCGGCGGCGTGGGCAGCCCCGCCAGCGTCGATGTCCAGTAGTCCACGAGCGATGCGTCCCGGAAGCGGCGTTCCGCCTCACGCGCGCTCGTGCGATGGATGGAGCCGAGGGGGGTTCCCGGATCCGCAGTGACGAATTCTTCGAGAAGTTCCGCGATCTGGGTGCACTGCCGGCGTATCTCGTCTTCTCGATACCGATTCGGATTGGCGCGGAATTCGATCGTGGTCGTCGCCGGTGAACCGCCGGGACAGACACTGATCATTCGATCGCCGACCGGTCCCCGGGACAGGACATGGACCGTACCGGGGACCGCGCCCAGTCCCAGCTCCTGCTCGAAGAGCATCACATTGACGAGGGGCACCGAGAAGCGGGACACCGCGTTCCCCGTGGAGCGCCGGATGTCCTCGATCCCGCAGCCCTGATGGCGTAACGCTCCCAGCAGTTCGAGCTGCATCCGCCCGACCAGCTCACCGAGCGTGTCCTCGGCGTGAACCGCGATCCGCAGCGGGACGACGTTGACCAACATGCCGGCCGAATGTCGTAGCTGTGCGGTTGTGCGAGCGGAGACAGGGATGTTGACGAGTACGTCGCCGCTGCCGGACAGCCGCGAGAAGAAGCATGCGAAAGCCGCGAGAACGACCGCCGTCGGCGTTGCGTTCATCGTCTTGGCGGACCCCTGCAGGTGATCGGAGGCGGCTGGGGACAACTCCGCAGTCTCGACGAGGGACGTGACGGCCGGAGGCACTGCGGTGTCTCCGGTTCCGTTGGGCGCGGCCAGCATCCGCTGCGACCAGTAGTCACGATCGGCGGCGAACCTGCGCGATGCTCGATACTTCCGGTCCCGTTCGTACAGGGTGCGGAGGTCTGTCGACGGTCCGGCGTCCGCCGCGCGGCCCTCGAGTGCGGCGGCGTACAACTCCGCGCCCCGATTCATAAGGATCATTGCCCCGTAACCGTCCAGCACGATGTGATGGGCTTTGACGTAGACCAGGAAGTCGGAGTCGTCGATGCACAGGACCGCGATCTTGCACATCCGGTCGGCGAGCAGGTCGACGGGGCGTTCGACGTCTCGCCGGAGCCACTCCTCGGCGGCGGCCCTCGGCTCACGCCGGTCGCGGAAGTCCAGAATCTCCGTCCGGAAGTCGAGTTCCCGATCGACGATCTGGAACGGGCGCCCGTCGATCTCGATCAGGCGCAGGAAGACGGTCTCGAACTCGCGACCGGCGGTTTCGGACACGGCACGCAACAGATCGAGATCCAACGGCCCGGGAAACTCCACGTACTGGGCGATGACGAAGGGGACCTGGGGGGCGAGCTGCTGCGCCAACCAGATCCCGTACTGAGCCGGTGACAAGGGGAACGCTTCGGGGGGGATCCGACTATCGGGGAATGGATGTGCGTGGTGGCGTAGGGATGGGGCGGCCATATCGGTCCCTTGTGTCCTGGAAAAGACGGTGGCGCATCCGATGCGGGACGCTGTGCGCGACGAACGAACGGGCGCACTGTCTCGGCCGGCGCTCGTGGGAGGTTTCAGGAACGGGCACAGCCCTTCACCGAATTGCCACCGACAATCGGTGGCAATTCAGGCGGGCGGGCTGATATCGGTGCAAGAGAAGATGCCGATGCGCAACCTTCTTTCCGCGTGCGCCCCGGTCCGGGCGTCGCACCGGAAGCGGGGTGGCCCGTTCCCTGCGACGGCCGGTGTAATTCCCGCGGCTGTGTGAGCCGGCGTGCTTGCACAGCATAGGCTCCCGCCTGCTCGTGTCGCAATATTCGGGATTCCATATCGGCAAGGTGGGAAGAGTTCGGACCGTTCTGTCGTGATCGGTGCGCAGCCCGCCCTGCCTCTTTTGATACTCAGGGCACAACGTTGAGGAACGTATGGGAATTTTCGGACCCGGAGTGTGTGATTCCGGAAGTTACGCCAATTCGACTCCGTGATTCCGGGCGTACAACCGTCTTCCAGTCTGCTCTGCGTCGGTGCTCGGGTGCACGGGCGCGGAAAGGGTTTTCGACCGAGTTTGGGCACGCGATTTCCTCGCCGAATTCGATTTCGGAAGGTGAATGCAGAATTTCGCGAATCGGCGGAACAACTCCGATCGTCCCTTCGATTCCGGTCACGCGGTTTCTCGCATTCGATTCCCCGGAAAATCGGGGTCGTGGGAAATCGGCGATTCGAGGAATCGGCGCGCACCCTCGGAATTCGGAGAGAAAACGACGAACGACGATCGGCGGGCGGTGACGTCTCACGGTCCGCCCGGCTGCCCGGGCGGCGTCGGAGCCGGGTGGTCCCGGTTGCCCGCGGCCGCGTCGGTGGCCGAGTTCGCGACCGTGCCACCGAGCGCGAGGAGCTCGTCGAGTTTCTCCTGAGGGACCGGGATCGGCAGGAACGCCAGGAACTGGGCCATGCGCATCGATTCGACCATGCGCAGCAGCCCGGCGTGTTCCTGCGGATCCGGGGTGGGAGCGGAACCCGTCGCCCCGGTGAGGACCTCGAGGAACGCCGGTCCCACCGTCGGATGCGAGAACCATTCACCCACCGTCGATTTCATCGAGAGGGGGCGCGAGACCACATCGCCCGCGAGTGTGACGGTGCGCGCCTCGAGCACCGTGGCGGCGTCGGCGCACACCTGGATCGCGTATTCACCGGGCGCCACGACCCAGTCGTCGAGTTCGACGTCCCAGTACGCGAAAGCCCTTCTTTCCAAGGTCAACTCGACGTCGCGGGCCTCGCCGGGCGCCAGCTCGATCTTCTCGAACGCCCGCAGTTCGCGCACCGGGCGTCGCACCGGACCGGCGTCGGTGGCGACGTACACCTGCACCACGTGCTTGCCGGCACTGTCGCCGGCGTTGCGCACGCGCACGCGCACCGCGACGGTGCCGTCGCCCCCCAGCGCGACGTCGAGGGACTCGGTGACGAACGTCGTGTAGCTCAGGCCGTGTCCGAACGGGTAGCGGACGGCGCGGCGCAGGGTTTCGTAGCCGCGGTAGCCCACCATGACGCCCTCGCCGTAGCGGACGTGCCCCTGCTCGCCGGGGAAGTTGAGGTACGAGGGGGTGTCCTCGAGTCGCAGCGGGACGGTCTCGGCGAGGTGTCCGGACGGGTTGGCGACACCGAGCAGCAGATCCGCGATCGCCGACCCGCCGGCCTGCCCGAGCAGCCAGCCGTCGAGGATCGCATCGACCTCGTCGTGCCAGCCCTCGAGCGAGACCACGCCGCCGTGGGCGAGGACGACGACCGTGCGCGGTGCCGCCTGCGCGACGGCCCGCACGAGGGCGACCTGCACCGGCGGCAGGTCGAGCGTGTCGCGGTCGAAGCCCTCGGATTCCTCACGTTCGGTGAGGCCGGCGAACACGACGGCCACGTCGGCGACGGCCGCCACGCGCACCGCCTCGTCGAGCAGGGCCCGGGCATCGCCGTCCGCTCCGAGCGGGAAGCCGTCGGCCGCGGACACCGTCAGGCCGTGGTCCGCGGCGAGCGCGCGGACGGCGTCGAGCGCCGGATCGACCCGGGTCGGCGCGATGTGCGAGCTTCCGCCGCCCTGGAACCGAGGGGTGGTGGCGAACGATCCCAGCACCGCGACGTGCTGCCCGCGGCGCAGCGGGAGGACGCCGTCGTCGTTCTTCAGCAACACCGCGCAGTCGGCGGCGAGCCGGCGCGCAAGCGCGTGCTGGCTGTCGAGGTCGAGGTCGCCGGCGGCGGGCCGCACGAGGTCCGACAGGGCCAGGACCCGGTGGGCGCTCGCCTCGACGAGACGCGGGTCGAGGCGGCCGTCGCGCACGGCGTCAATCACCTGCCGGTCGGTGCCGCCGCCGCTGCCCGGCATCTCGAGGTCGAGCCCGGCCGTGACCCCGGCCACCCGGTCGGCGACGGCGCCCCAGTCGGAGACGACGACCCCGGCGAATCCCCACTGCTCGCGGAGCACCTCGGTGAGCAGCCATCGGTTCTCGGCCGCAGATACGCCGTTGACCTTGTTGTAGGAGCACATGACCGCCGCGGGCCGGGCCTCGGCGACGACTCGTTCGAAGGCGGGCAGGTAGATCTCGCGCAGGGTCCGGTCGTCGACGTCCGCGCTGACCCGCATCCGGTCCGTCTCCTGGTTGTTGGCGGCGAAGTGCTTGACGCACGCCCCGACCCCCACGGACTGGAGACCCCGCACGTGCGCCGCACCGAGGACGCCGGAGAGCAGCGGGTCCTCCGAGTAGTACTCGAAGTTGCGTCCGCACAGCGGTGAGCGCTTGATGTTGACGCCCGGCCCGAGGACCACGTGCACGCCGAGGGCGCGCGCCTCCCGTCCCACGGCGCGGCCCACCTCCTCGGCGACGCTCCGGTCCCAGCTCGAGCCGACGGCGACGGCGAGCGGGAAGCACGTCGCGGGCAGGCTGGCGTGCAGGCCGAGGTGGTCGCTGTCGCCGGACTGATAGCGCACGCCGTGCGGGCCGTCGGTCAGGACGACACTCGGAATCCCGGCCTCCTCGATGGCCTCGGTGCTCCAGAAGTCGTGGCCGGACAGCAGGGCGGCCTGCTGTTCGAGGGTCAGGTCGGGGCGCGTGGTCATCGCCGGTGTCCTTCCGTCCGCGACGATTCGCCGGGGCTGCGCGGCGCGTCGACGGCGCGGGGGTGCTCGGCGACGGCCAGCCGGCGGGCCCGTACCAGCGCGACCGCGAACGCCGGGACGGCGAGCACGAACAGCGGCAGGCTCGCGCCGGTAGTGGGCTCGAACAGCACGAGCAGCAGCGGCAGCGCGAAGCCCAGGTAGGTGCCGACGTAGAAGACGCCGGTCAGCGTCCCGCGCGAGGTCTTCGGCGCGAGTGACTCCAGGTCGAGCAGGCCCTCGCGCAGGCACAGCCCGTAGGCCACCCCGAGCACGGGTGCCGCGACGGGCAGCAGCCACAGCGGCGGGTGCGCCCCGCCGGCGCCGACGAGGAGGAACCCGAGTCCGGCGAGGACGGCGCCGGCCGTCCCGGCCTGCGGGCCCCACTCCCGCCGACGGGCCACGGCCTGCACGACGATCCCGGAGCCCAGGGCGAGCAGCGCTGCGGCCCCGGTCAGCGCCGGTCCCGCGTACGCGCTCGCGACCCGGGCCGGAAACGTCACGAAAGCGACTGTGACGCAGGCGAACACCCAGGGTGCCAGCGGCAGCGACCAGGACAGCGCACCGGCCACCGACCGGCCGTGTCCCGGCACGACCGGCTGCAGGTCCGCCGCCGCGTAGTGGGCCGGCCGGCTCCACACCGTCGCGGCGGTGACGGCCGCGGCCGACAACGCGGCCGAGAGCACGAACGGCAGGGACAGCGGCCGGGGGCCGAACTCGGCGAGCAGACCGGACACGAAAGGCCCCAGGGCGAATCCGGAGCTGAGCGCGACGCCGGCGAGCACCGTGCCGACCTTCCCGCGCAGGTCGGTGGCCCAGGCCGTGCCCGCACCGATGGCCAGGCCCGCGCCGATGCCCACGACGAGGCGGCCCGCGACGAGTCCGGCGGCGTCGTGCCGGACGAGCAGCAGCACGGTGCCGACGAGGGCGATCGTCGCACCGGGGAGGACGACCGCCGCACGGCCGGTCCGGTCCGAGAGTGCGCCGCCGCCGACGAGACCGGGCAGCAGCCCGAGCGCATAGATGCCGAACACCCCGTCGAGCAGCGCGCGCGAGAGGCCTTCGTGCTCGCGCAGGACGGGGATCATCGCGGCGAAGTGGTTCGCCGCCCACCCGGTGGTGACGAGGACGGCCAGCACGCCGGCCAGGGCCCGGCTCAGCTGTCGTGCCGGTGCAGGTGCTGCTGTGGTCATCGTTCGTCCTCTCGCCGGGGCCGGACCCGTCACGCTAACCGACCGGCCGCTCGGGACGCACCGGTGGATGCTCCGAGGGATGTCGAGCGGCTGCGGTCGGGGCCCGATGCTCGAACGTGTGAACGTGTGAACGTGTGCACTGCACAGGGACGTGGTAGATCTCGACTCTCCGCCGAGCGAGTCGCGCACCATCGGAATGTCATGGGCGTCGAGCGCGAGCAGCTCGGTGGAACGGTGACGATCAGCAGGGCCGCGCCGGATCGAGGGCGCGGATCAGGAAGCTGAGCTGGTCACGCAGCATCCGTTGTTGCCAAGGACCGTCGTAGACGTCGAAGTGATCGACGGGGTACTCGCACAACAGTGCAGTGGCCCCTGCCCTCTTCGCGGTCCTGCGCGCGGCGACGGGCGGTGCGACACGGTCGTGTGTGCCCACCTGCACAAGGATTGGGCAGCCAAGGCGGCCGGCAGCGGTGATGGGCCGGTTCACGGCCACCTCCAGTGCTGTGCGCGCGCAGATTTCGTTGCGCCACGTCGGTCCGGCGATCGAGGTGTAGGCCTCCTCGGCGCCGGAGGCGCTGATGATCGCCACCTTTCCCGGCCGCGCCACCACCGGGATGTGGTGCGGCCGGCGTCCGGTAATCCGGCGAGCGAGGTCGCGCAACCCGTGGCCGGTGGTGCGCACCAGTTGACCGGCTCCGGCGTAGCGGGCGATCTGCATCGCGGCTGCCAGTCCGTCGGTCGCGGGGGTCATCGATACGATTGCCGCGACGCGCCTGTCCTGCGCGGCGACTGCGACGACATGACCACCGGAGTACGACGTTCCCCACAACGCGATTCGATCGGCGTCCACGCCGGGCAGGTGACGGGCGGCGGCGATCGCCGCGTGATAGTCCTGGCGCTGACGCCGGAAGGAAACATCCTGGCGCGGTGTTCCTTCCGAGTCGCCGAAGCCGCGGTAGTCGAAGACCAATACGTCGATGCCGTTGTCGGCGAACCCGTCGGCATAGCCGATCAGGCCGGTGTCTCGGGTGCCGCCGAAGCCGTGTGCCATCACCACACACGGCCGGCCGGCCGTGCCGGCCAGCACGTCGGAGGTAGCCGGAACATGCCAGGCGGCGCAGGCGACGCCGTGGCTGGGGAAGGTCAGGTCCTTCTTCATCTCGGTCGCTCCGTTCCTACGACGCGACGGCAGCCGTGCGGCTGGGCGCGAACTCGAGCGCCGGATCCTCGACCGGCCCGCGACGCAGCCGCTCGACGTCCTTCTCGTAGGCCATCTGTACCGTCCACGGGCCGCTGGTGCCGCCGCGCGGGAACTTCGCAACGGCCCGCTGGACATATCCCGAGCTCATCTCGACCACGGGGACACGGTCCATGTGCGGATCGTCGAGCACTGGTTCGACGGTGCCGTAGCCGTGGCTGTCCATGTAGTCGAGCAGTCGGCAGAAGTGCTCGCACACCAAGTCCACCTTGAGGGTCCAGGAGATGTTCGTGTAGCCCAGCGCGAACACGAGATTCGGCACACCGGACAACATCATCGCCTTGTAGACCGTGGTGTCGGGCAGGTTCACGCGCCGCCCGTCCACGCTCAGCGCGATCTTGCCGAACGGTGTCATGTTGAGTCCGGTCGCCGTGACGACGATGTCGGCGGCCAACTCCTGACCCGATTCCAGCAGAATCCCCTCCTCGGTGAACCGCTTGATCCGGTCGGTCACCACCGAGGCCTGCCCGGCGGATATCGCCTTGAACAGATCCCCGTCGGGGACCATGCACAGGCGCTGGTCCCATGGGTTGTAACGCGGGGTGAAGTGGGTGTCTACGTCGAAGCTCTTGGGCAGCTTCCGGCGCACATCGGCGATCAACAGCTTGCGCATGAGCTTGGGCGCGCGCTGGCAGGCCTTGTAGATCCCGCGGTTGAGGATGATGTTCTTGCGCCGGACGATCCGGTGCGCGCGGGTGGGACCGACCACTTTGTTCAGGGTGTTCGCGATCGCGTCCTCGGCCGGTATCGAGAACACGTAGCTCGGCGAGCGCTGCAGCATCGTGACATGACCGGCCTTGCCGGCCATCGACGGGATCAGCGTCACGGCGGTCGCGCCGGAGCCGATGACCACCACGCGCTTGCCGGCGTAGTCGAGGTCCTCGGGCCAGTGCTGCGGGTGGATCAGCCGGCCCGCGAACTCCTCCACACCCTCGATGTCGGGCGTGAAGCCTTCCTCGTAGTCGTAGTAGCCGGTGCCCAGGAACAGGAATCGCGCGGTGAAGTGCACGTGCTCGGCGCTGCCGGACGATTGCGCGGTGACGGTCCAGTATCCGTCCGCCGAGGAGAACTCTGCGCCGATAACCCGGTAGCCGAAACGAATGTGCTGGTCGAGACGGTTCTCGGTGACGGTCTGCCTCAGGTAATCCATGATGATGTGCCCGTCTGCGATCGACTTCCGATGCGTCCACGGCTTGAACCCGTAGCCGAAACTCGGCATGTCCGAGTCCGAGCGAATGCCCGGGTAGCGGAACAGGCTCCACGTGCCGCCGATCGAATCCCGGCCCTCCAGGACTGCGAACGTCGTACCGGGCCGGCGTGTCTGGAGGTGATACGCCGCGCCGATGCCGGAAATGCCGGCGCCGACGATCAAGACGTCGAAATGCGTGCTTGCCGTATGGCGACCGGTCGGCTCGGTGGTCGTCGGGATGCTCATGGTCGGTCTCCTCGAGCGGTGCGCTGGGGCGTGACGGCGTTCACAGTAGGACCGCAATGGCACCCGTTGACATGTATGCCGGCACACTATTCGCACCCATATGTGTGCTGTGGCACACTTGGTACGTGCTCCGTGAGCCAGTGGCACCCGAAGTTGTTTCCCTCGTCGGTGACGTCGCCGAATTGATGCTGCGTGAACTCGATCAGCTCGTCGCCGAGATGGACGCCGCCGAGGTGGCGGTGGCCCCGATGCTGGGCGCGGACGCGGCGATCGTCGCGGAGATGTCGGCGAGCAACCGCGCCAATGCCGCGCGCCTGCTGACCACCCTCGCTCGGCGTGACGTCGGAGGCGCGCCGATCGACGTGCCGCCCGAAGCCCTCGACGTCGTCCGCACCGTCGTGCGCCGCGGCATCGACCTCGAGGTGATCTACCAGGCCTACCGCCGGGGCCAGAACGTCGCCTGGCAGCGGTTTCTGGCTCATGCCGGACGGATCGTCCCGCCGGGGCCACAGTTCGTGGAGTTGTTGGAGGTCACCTCGCAGCTGATGTTCGATTACGTCGACCATGTCGTGAGCCGTGTCATCGCCGACGCCCAGCGGGAACGCGAGGAGGTGCTCGGCGGCGCGCTGGCCCGCCGCGCCGAGACCGTGCACCTGATCCTCGACGGCGCCCCGATCGACCCCCGCCGAGCCGGCGAACGCCTCGGATACCAGCTCGCTCGCCGCCACACCGCACTCGTCCTGTGGGCCGAACCGGCGGGCGGGACGCAGGGGGCACTGGAGTCTGCCGCGACGCTGCTGGCCCAGGCCGCCGGCGCCCGCACGCCCCTCACACTGCCCGCGGGCACCTCGACGCTGTGGGCGTGGTTGGGCACCGAATCCGAACCCGCGCTCGGCACACTGCGCGGAGAAATCACCAAGGCGCAGTCGAACATTCGGGTCGCCGTCGGCCCCACCCGAGCGGGCATCACCGGCTTCCGCCGATCACACGACGCCGCGCTGGCCATTCAGCGCCTGGTCAGCGGGCAACGCGACGGCGACCGCGTCGCGCTCTACCGCGAGCTCGAGGTCGCCACGTTGGCCGCTCGCGACCTGGACCGGGCGGCCGAATTCGTCGCCACAACACTGGGCCCGCTCGCTGCGGACACACCCAGCGCGGCTCGTCTCCGCCAGACATTGCGGGTGTTCCTCGAGGAAGCCGAGAACGCCCCTCGCGCCGCCGCACGCCTGCACACCCACCGCAACACCATCCTGCAGCGTGTCGGCCGCGCAACCGAACTGCTCGGCCACCGCCCCGGCGAGCGCAGGCTTCCCGTCGAGCTCGCGCTGGAGTTGGCTCACCACATCGGGCCACGAGTCCTGGCCCGTGACTGAGGGACAACGCCCGCGGTCGGTGGGCAGGGACCGGTCTTGACGCCCGGCGGGTTCCCGCCTCCGTCCGCAGTGCTCGCGTCGGGCCGGTAGGGGCGCAGCGTCACGTCGCACTCGCCCGTATCGGGTGCTGGCAGCCAGTTGGATCACTCGCCCATCCTCACTGTCAGCGCAGCACCTCCCGGGCGGTCCGCCGGACGGCGTCGGTGAGCGCGTCGAGCACCGGCGACTCGAGCCGCCACCGCTGCCAGTACAGCGGTACGTCGAGCGGATCGTCCGAGTCGAGGAAGACGAGTCCTTCGGTGTCGGTGAGCATCGGTTCCGGCAGCATGCCCCAGCCGAGGCCGAGCCGTGCGGCCTCGACGAACTCGGCGGCGCCGGGCACGTAGTGCCGGGGCGGGTCGAGCCGGCGCCGGGTGCGGCGCCGCAGGAACCGGTCCTGCAGGTCGTCCTTGCGGTCGAAGCTCAGCATCGGGGCCTGCCGCAGCGACTCGGCGCCCGCGCCGCCGGGAAACCAGCGGTCCGCGAAGTCGACGCTCGCCATCGCGTGATACCGCATGGCGCCGAGCTTTTCGGAGACGCACCCCTGCACCGGCTCGGGCACCGACGTCACGGCGGCCATCGCGGTGCCGTCCCGCAGGCGCGCGGGAGCGTGGTACTCGTCCTCGCGGTGCAGTTCGAACAGCGCGCGATGACGCTCGGGCATGCGGGCCAGGGCGCGCAGCATCCACGTCGACATCGAGTCGGCGTTGACGACGAGGGGAACCGACACGTACTCGTCCCGGCCGGCGGTCAGCCCGAGCGCCTCGGCGGTGTCCTGCTCGAGCCGCGCCACCTGCCGTGCCAGCCGCATCACCGCCTCGCCCGCGGCGGTCGCGGACACCGGACGGGTGCGCCGCACCAGGACCCGGCCGGCCTGCTGCTCGAGGGCCTTGATCCGCTGGCTCACCGCGGAGGGGGTGACGCGCAGGACGGCGGCCGCGCCGTCGAAGGTGCCCTCGTCCAGCACCGCGGCGAAGGTCCGCAGCTGCGCGAAGTCCAGATCCATATGAAGCAACTCTAACGGTACTGAAGAAAAATCAACTGTTCTTCATCGAGGGCGGTTCCTAGCGTGGGTGTCGTGCACCTCGTCGCCGTCGGATTCCTCACCGGACTGTCGCTCATCGTCGCGATCGGCGCGCAGAACGCCTTCGTGCTGCGCCTGGCGATCGCGCGACGCCACGTGCTGCCGGTGATCGCGGTGTGCGCGCTCTCCGACGCGGTTCTCATCGCCGCCGGCATCGCCGGCATCGCCACCGTGCTCGACCGGGTGCCCGGCGCGCTCGGGGTGATCCGCTGGGCGGGGGCGGCGTTCCTCGTGGGCTACGGCGTGCTCGCGGCGAGGCGGGCGCTGCGCCCGTCGGCCCTGACCGCCGCGGCGGGCGGCTCCCTCACCGTCGGCGCAGCCCTGGCCACCTGCCTGGCGTTGACCTGGCTCAACCCGCACGTCTACCTCGACACCGTGCTCATGCTCGGCTCCGTCGCCAACCACCACGGTGACCCGGGGCGCTGGTGGTTCGGCGCCGGCGCGGTCCTGGCCAGCGTCGTGTGGTTCCTCGGGCTCGGCTACGGGGCCCGCCTGCTGCGCGGAGTATTCGCGAAACCCGCGTCGTGGCGCGTGCTCGACGGCGGCATCGCCGTGCTCATGGTCGGGCTCGGCGTCGGCATGGTGGCGGGCTGACGCCGGGCCCGCGTCAGCCCTTGACCAGGGCGAACCGGCGGCCGCTGATCTCGCTCGCGGTGACCTCGACGAAGTTGTACTTCGGGGTGGGCACCCAGGCCTGCAGCCCCAGCTCCTCGGCCTCCTGGATCTCGTTGTAGTGCACGAGATTCCGGGCCCGTCCGTGCAGCACCACGCTCCAGGCCCGGTCCTGCTCCACGTGGTCGGCCTCGAAGGCGACCTCCGCGTGCACCGTCAGCTCGACCAGCTTGCTGCCCTCGGCGGTACGGAAGTACAGCTTCCTGTCCCGTACGGCGTAGTTGATCGGGAAGACGTCCGGCCGCCCGCCCGAGACCACCACGAGCCGGCCGATCCGCTCGGTGCCGAGCAGCTCCCAGCTCTCGTCGTCGTTCAGGACGACGACGGGGTTGTCGACGTTCGGCTCACTCATGGTTCCTCCGATCCGGCGGCGTCCGCCTCGATATCACCGCCTCCAGCACATCACGAATCCGCGCCCGGCACAGGCGGATCGTCCATCGAATCGCGCGGTGTCCGTCACATCGATAGCGTGGGAGCCGCCCGACCTCACCCCACCGAGGAGCGTGCGAGATGACGCTGGCCACCACGTGGCACACCCGCGACGCCGACGACGTCGCGGCGGCACTCGACGTCGACCCCGCGGCCGGGCTGCCCTCCGACGTCGTCGAGGAGCGCCGGCGTGAGCACGGGCCCAACGCCCTCGCCGAAACGGCAGCCGTCCCCGGCTGGCGCAAGGTGCTCGCCCTGCTCGCCGACCGGATGACCCTCGTCCTCGTCGTCGCCGCCGTGGTCAGCGCCGTGGTCTCGCGCGAATGGGAGACCCCCGTCGTCATCCTCGCCGTCATCACCCTCAACACCGTCCTGAACTACGTGCAGGAGCGCCGGGCCGAGAACAGCCTGCAGGCGCTGCGACAGATGGCGGTCGACACCGCCCGCGTCCGCCGCGACGGCCGTGAACAGCACCTGCCGCGCACCGAACTCGTGCCCGGCGATGTCGTGCTGCTCGAGGCCGGCGACTCCGTGCCCGCCGACGGCCGGGTCGTCGGGGCGGCGCGGCTGCAGGTCGCCGAGTCCGCGCTCACCGGCGAGTCCCAGCCCGTCGACAAGACCGTCGAACCCGTCGTCGACGAGCAGGCCCCGCTGGGCGACCGTGCCGACATGCTGTTCATGAACACCGACGTCACCCGCGGGCGGGGCACGATGGTGGTCACGGCCACCGGGATGCAGACCGAGATCGGCGCGATCGCCACCCTGCTCGGTGCCGCCGGGGTGGAGAAGACCCCGCTGCAGCGCCGCATCGACCAGCTCGCCAAGACCCTCACCATCGTTGCGCTCACCGTCGTCGCCGTCGTGTTCGTCCTGGGTCTGCTGCGCGGGCAGTCGTGGTCCGACCTGCTGATCACCGCCGTCTCGCTCGCCGTCGCCACCATTCCCGAGGGGCTGACCGCGGTCGTCGCCTTCACCCTCGCGATGGGCGCGTCGCGGCTCGCCGCGCGCGGCGCCATCGTCAAACGGCTCGCCGCCGTCGAGACCCTCGGCAGCACCACCCACATCGCCACCGACAAGACCGGCACCCTCACCCTCAACCAGATGACGGTGCAGCGGCTGCTGGCCCGTGGCCGCAGCTTCCGCGTCACCGGCACCGGATACGAAACGACCGGCAAGATCCTCGTCGGCGACGGGCTGCCGGCCCCGGACCTGACCGTGCCGCTGCTCGGGATGGCCCTGTGCAACGATGCCGTCGTCCGCGACGGGGTGCTCGTCGGCGATCCCACCGAGGGCGCGCTGGTGGTGCTCGCCGAGAAGGGCGGCATCGACGTCGAGGGGGCGCGTCTCGCGGTGCCGCGGCTGGCGGAGGTGCCGTTCGACTCCGCCTACAAGTACATGGCGACCTTCCACGCCCTGCCCGACGGCGGCTACCGGTGCTTCGCCAAGGGCGCGCCCGGTGCGCTGCTCGACCGCGCCACGGCGATGCTCGACGGGGACGGCCCCGTCCCGCTCGACGACCGCCGCCGCGAGCGCCTCCGCTCGGCGGTGCAGTCGCTCGCCGCCGAGGGGCTGCGCACCCTGATGATCGCCGGCCGGGACCTGCACGCGGTGCCGCGGGGCGACGGGGAGGCGCTGCAGCGCGTGGTGTCCGACCTGACCCTCTACGCCGTGGTCGGCATCGTCGATCCGCCGCGGGCGGAGGCCAAGCGGGCCATCGAGGTGGCCCACGCCGCCGGCATCGAGGTGCACATGATCACCGGCGACCACCTCGTGACCGCGTCGGCGATCGCCGCGGAACTGGGCATCGGCGGCGCCGCGGCCACCGGCGCCGACCTCGACGCCCTGGACGACGACGAGCTACGTTCCCGGGCAGCAGGTTTCGGTGTGCTGGCCCGCGTCGCGCCGGAGCACAAGATCCGGGTCGTCAAGGCGCTGCAGGCGAACGGCGAGGTGGTCGCCATGACCGGCGACGGCGTCAACGACGCGCCCGCCCTCGAACAGGCCGACATCGGTGTCGCCATGGGCATCACCGGCACCGACGTGTCCAAGAGCGCGGCCGACATGATCCTCACCGACGACAACTTCGCGACCATCGTCGCCGCGGTCGAGGAAGGCCGCGGCATCTACGCCAACATCGTCAAGTTCGTGAAGTTCCAGCTGACCACGGCGTGGGGGTTCGTGCTGATCTTCCTCGTCGCCGGGGCCCTCGGGCTCGCCGGCGGTGCGCCGTTCACGGCGCTGCAGATCCTGTGGGTCAACATCATCATGGACGGCCCGCCGGCCCTCGCCCTCGGCGTCGACCCCACCGAGCCGGGCACCATGTCCCGGCCGCCGCGGCCGGCCCACGAGCGCCTGCTCAGCCGCGATCGGCTCCGCCGCATCCTCGGCCTGGGCATCGTCATGACCGCCGGAACCGTCGCAGTGCTGCACTACGCGCCGCAGTGGTTCCCCGAGAGCGCCGGCGACCCGCTGTTCGCCACCACCCTCGCGTTCACCACGTTCGTCTTCTTCCAGGTGTTCAATCTGCTCAACGTCCGCTCCGAACTCGGCTCGGTGTTCTCGTTGCAGACCCTCGCCAACCACAGCATCTGGATCGCGCTCGTCGTGGTGGTCGTCCTGCAGGTGTGCGTGGTGCAGACGACTTTCCTGCAGGGCTTCTTCGACACCACCGCGCTCACCTCGCAGCAGTGGGCGCTCGCCGTCGGCGTCGGATCCTCGGTGCTGTGGGTGGACGAACTCGTCAAGGCCACCGGACGGAGCGTGCGGCGTCGGCGTGGTGACACGCCTGCTCGGGCGGGCGCATAGTGGAGGTGGTGTCGCCCTCCGACGAACACCGCAGGACGCGGAGGTGGGAACGATGGACATGGGCTTGATGCACATGCTGCACATGTTGATGATGCAGATGCACCACATGCTGATGCCGGGTATGCCGATGCATCACATGATGCCGATGTGACTGCATCACATGATGCCGATGTGACTGCATCACATGATGCCGATGTGACCGTCGGTGCCCCGGATCAGCCGTGCGAGTGCCCGCCCTCGTGCGGGTCCCTGTGCATGCTCTTGTAGAGGTGGTGGCTGTACACCTGCAGGCCGAGCATCGCCTCGGTGTACTCCCGCCGTTCGGCGGTCGTCACGGCGTCGGTCAGAGCGACGATCCGATCCAGCCGGGACTGCAGCTGCCGGTGCAGCTCGGCGGACAGGAACGCGTGGAGCTTCTCGACCGAGCCCGTTTCGATCGCGTCCTCGGCGAGCGGGATCACGGGCCCGACGTCGCCGCCGGCCGGCTTCACACCGGTGAACGGGGCGCCCTCGCCCGCGCGGTGCAGCCGGACCACCGTGTCGAAGAAGTAGAGATCGGCCACCTCGTGGGCGATCGGGCCCTCCGCCCGCGCCGCCGTCGCCCGCTCGAACGCCGTGCGCACCTCGTCCTCGGCGTCGGCGGGCACGAACGGCAGGATCAGCTCGACGTTGTCGTCGCCCAGCGCCGCCTCGGCGGCCTTGACGACGGGACCGTCCATGGAATCGCAGTGGGGAGGCACGGGGTGCTCCTTCCGGCGGTCGGCGGACACGCTCGGTCCCAGGCTAGTGCCGGGGTGCGTCCGGCGTCGAGCGAGCGCAGGGCGGATCGGTCGCGCCGGGGCCGCGTCGCTCGACGGCCCGGTTCGTCGCCTGGATGCGAGGACGGTTGACACGGCGGGCCGCGGCGGCGACCGTGGACGCATGAGGCGACGTCCCCGCGTCGACGTGCATCAACATGTGTGGCCGGCGTCCTTCGTCGACGCCCTCCGGGCGCGCAGCGCCGCGCCCCGGCTCGACGGCTGGACGCTGCACCTGCCCGGGGAACCGCCGTACCGGGTGGACCCCGCAGACCATTCGATCCCCGCGCGGACGGCCCTGGCGGTCCGGGACGGAATCGATCTGGCGCTGGTGTCGCTGTCGAGCCCCCTCGGGATCGAGGAACTGCCCGCCGAGGAGGCCCGGCCGCTGCTCGACGCCTATCACGAGGGGGCGCTGGGCCTGCCCGACAGGTTCGGCGTGTGGGCCGCCGCCGGCGTCACCGAGCCCGATCCGGAGACGCTGCGCGACGTCCTCGCGGCCGGGTGCGTGGGCCTGCAGTTGCCGGCGACCGCCCTGGCCGACCCGGCGGGCTTCGACCGGTGTGCGCCGCTGCTGTCGGAACTCGAGCGGGCGCGCAAGCCGCTGTTCGTGCATCCCGGCCCGGCGTCGGCGCCCGGCGCTCCGGCATGGTGGCCGGCGATGGTGTCGTACGTGACCCAGATGCACACCGCCTGGTTCGCCTGGCACGAGTTCGGGGCGCGTCGGTTCCCGGCGGTGCGGGTGTTGTTCGCGATGCTCGCCGGCCTGGCTCCGCTGCACGCCGATCGGATGGCGGTGCGCGGCGGGCCCGGCGATGTTCCCGGGCCGGGGGTCTACGTGGAGACGTCGTCGTACGGGCGGGAGGTCGTCGCGGCGGTGACCGCATGCCTGGGCGAGGACCGGGTGCTGCTCGGCTCCGATCGTCCCTACGCGCGGCCGCTGGTGCTCGGCGGTTCCGCCGGCATGCGCCTGCGGACGGACAATCCGGCCCGCTTCTTCGCGAAAGTGCCTGCGCAGAACCCTTGACACGCGGACCCGGCCGGGGTGGCATGGTCGTCGTGACATTCTCGGTGAGCGCGCGGCAGCGCGGACTGTGCACGGCGTCGGCCCGTGCCGCCGAGTCGTGTCCCGGCTGTCGTCGCTGAATCCGTCTCCGCCCAGCCCGGCCCGGGCACGCCCGTGCCTCCTCATTCCAGGACTCTTCGATGCTCTCCACGTATGCCCTGCCGACGCGCGCCGACCTCACCTTCCTCGCCCTGCGGATCGCGAACGATCCAGGCCGCTGGATGCCGATCGTTCGATTCGACGAGCAGCAGCGCTGGTATACGCGACTGGCCGTTGCCGACAACCACGAAGTGTGGCTGCTTTCGTGGCTGCCCGGGCAGCGAACCGAAATCCACGATCACGGCGACAGCGCGGGCGCCTTCGCGGTGGCGCAGGGTGTGCTGACGGAGACCACCGTCTGCACCCCGGCGGTCGGGGGTCTCGATGGAGTCGAAGTAGCGTTGTCACGCAAGAGGATTCGTGCGGGTATGGCCCGCGGCTTCGACGCCGACCACGTCCACGAGGTGACGAACGACACGAATTCTCCGGCCGTCAGCATCCACGTGTACGCACCCGCCCTGACGACGATGAATCGGTACCGGATCGACGACGGGGTGCTCCGGCTGCGCGCATCCGAACGGGCCGGCGCGGACTGGTGAACTCCGCCGCGGCTGCGCCGGTCGTAGCGGTATTCGAAACCTTTGTCGCAGAACGATATTGGATAACATCGCTGCAGGTGCGGTAGCCGGCCCGCGGCGCGCGATCTGCTCACGCCGTCTCGGGCGCGGCGGGTCGTGGACCGATCCTTCGCAAGGCGCGACTCGTGCCAGGGGTGGCCGAACTCACGTCCGCTCGATTCGAGGTCGGGTCGGCGTGTGCAAGACAATGGAGACTCGGCTGGTTCGCACGCTGACAAGATCCAGCGCATCCCGCACTATTCGAAGGTTCCCGCTCATGACGACGACGGCATCCGCATGCCCACCCGACTCCGCAGTACCGGCGGACGCCCCCGCGGCCGCGCCGGCAGCAGACTCCCGGCCGGGGCGCGCCCGGGCGATGTGGGCGCTCGCCCTCGGCGGGTTCGGCATCGGCACCACCGAGTTCGTGGCGATGGGCCTGCTGCCCGACATCGCGACCGGTCTCGGAGTCTCCGAGCCCACCGCCGGGCACGTGGTGTCGGCGTACGCCGCCGGGGTCGTGGTCGGTGCGCCGCTGATCGCGGCGCTGACGGCCCGGCTCCCGCGCAAGACGTTGCTGATCGCCCTGATGATCGCGTTCACCGTCGGCAACGCGGCGACGGTGCTCGCGCCGAACTACGGACTGCTCGTCGCGTCCCGGTTCGTCGCCGGTCTGCCGCACGGCGCCTACTTCGGGGTCGCCGCGCTGGTGGCCGCGCATCTGGCCGGTCGCGGGCAGCGCGCCCGGGCGGTGGCGCTGGTGATGATGGGCCTGTCCGTCGCGAACGTGGTGGGGGTGCCCGTCGCGTCGTGGCTCGGCATGGCGCTGGGCTGGCGCTCCGCGTTCGCGCTGGTGGCGGTGATCGGCACGGTCACCGTCGCCGCGATCGCCGCCTGGGTGCCCGCCCTGGCGATCCGCACCACCAGCGTGAGCACCGAACTCGGTGCCCTGCGGCGCAAGCAGGTGTGGATGACGCTCGCGGTCGCGATGATCGGCTTCGGCGGCGTGTTCGCCGTGTACACCTACATCAGCACCACCCTGACCGACGTCGCCGGCGTCTCGAAGGGGCTGGTTCCGGTCGCCCTGATGCTCTTCGGCATCGGCATGGTCGTCGGCAACGTGGTCGGCGGCCGCGTCGCCGATCGGGCCCTGGTACCGGGCATCTTCACGACCATGACGACGCTGGCGGTGCTGCTGGCCGTGTTCGTCGCGGCGGCGCACAACCCGTACACGGCCCTGGCGATGGTGTTCCTGCTGGGAGCCGGGTGCGCCGCGGTCGGCCCGGGACTGCAGATCCGGCTCATGGACGTCGCCGAGGACGCGCAGACCCTGGCCGCGTCCCTCAACCACGCGGCGTTCAACCTCGCCAACGCGTTCGGCGCCTGGATCGGGGGCGCGGTGATCGCCGCCGGCTTCGGCTACACCGCGCCGGCCGCCGTCGGCACGGTGCTCGCGCTGGCAGGTGTCGCCGTCTTCGCGCTCGCCGTGCGGCTGCCGTCGGCGCACTGATCGGACATCGTGATTGGATACCGACGTGACCGACCCCAGTGCCACCGCTTCCGCCGTGCCCACCCCGCCCGACCCGTTCTTCACCGTCGGCACCCGGCTCGCCAACGGACTCGGACGCACCGGCACGATCCACACCCCGCACGGCGACATCCACACCCCGGCGTTCGTCGGCGTGGGCACCAAGGCGACGGTCAAGGCGGTCCTGCCCGAGGCGATGAAGGAACTCGGGGTGCAGGCCCTGCTCGCCAACGCGTACCACCTGTACCTGCAGCCCGGGTCGGACATCGTCGACGAGGCGGGCGGGCTCGGTAAGTTCATGAACTGGGACGGGCCCACCTTCACCGACAGCGGCGGATTCCAGGTGATGTCCCTCGGGGTTGGCTTCAAGAAGGTCCTGGCGATGGATGCCGTGGGCGTGCGGTCCGACGACGTCATCGCCGAAGGCAAGGAGCGGCTCGCGCACGTCGACGACGACGGGGTCACCTTCAAGTCCCACCTCGACGGCTCCCGGCACCGGTTCACCCCGGAGGTGTCGATGCGCATCCAGCATCAGCTCGGCGCCGACATCATGTTCGCGTTCGACGAGCTGACCACCCTGATGAACACCCGCGGCTACCAGGAACAGTCCGTCGAACGGACTCAGGCGTGGGCGGTGCGGTGCATCGCCGAACACGAGAAGCTCACGGCGCAGCGCGCCCACCGTCCGTACCAGGCGCTGTTCGGGGTGGTGCAGGGCGCGCAGTACGAGGACCTGCGCCGGCAGGCATGTCGCGGGCTCGAATCGATCGTCGGCGAGTCGGGCCGCGGCTTCGACGGCTACGGCATCGGCGGGGCGCTCGAGAAGCAGAACCTCGGCACCATCGTCCGCTGGTGCACCGAGGAACTGCCCGAGCACAAGCCCCGGCACCTGCTCGGCATCAGCGAGCCCGACGACATGTTCGTCGCGATCGAGCACGGCGTCGACACGTTCGACTGCGTGAACCCGTCGCGGGTGGCGCGCAACGCGGCGATCTACCACCCGGACGGGCGTTTCAACATCAACACCAGCCGGTTCCGCCGCGACTTCACCCCGATCGACGAGGACTGCGACTGCTACACCTGCCGGCACTACACGCGCGCGTACATCCACCACCTGTTCAAGGCGAAGGAGATGCTGGCGTCCACGTTGTGCACCATCCACAACGAGCGGTTCACGGTGCGCCTCGTCGACGAGATCCGCGCCGCCATCGACGGCGGGTACCTCGAGGAACACAAGGCCGAGACCCTGGGCCGGTTCTACGCGCGGCGGTGAGTGAGCGTCGGCGAACTCCACCGTCGTCCACGACGGCTGCCGCGGACGACTGGACCGGTCGCGGCGCTCACTCGGCGTAGGTCGGCTCGCGCCGCTTCACGTGCGCGATGACCGCGTAGGTGACCGGCATGACGGCGACCTCGACCAGCGTCTTCCACAGGAACCCGACCACCACGTAGTTCACGAAGTCCGCCCACGTGGTGATGCCGATGACGCCGGCGGCGATCGCACAGAAGATGAGCGTGTCGGCGAACTCGCCGACGACGGTGGAGCCGATCAGCCGCGCCCACAGGTGCTTCTCCTTGGTGACCTCCTTGATGCGCACCAGCACGTAGGAGTTGAGCAGCTGCCCGACGAGGTAGCCGGCGAGGCCGGCCAGCAGCAGCCGCGGCACCACCCCGAGGACCGCCTCGAATGCGGCCTGGTTCTCGTAGAAGTCGGCGGGCGGCAGCTGCTGGGCGATCCAGAAGCACAACGCGGCCAGCGCCACCGCACCGAAGCCGTAGTAGACCGCGCGACGGGTCGCGGCGAAGCCGTACACCTCGCTCAGGACGTCACCGACGATGTAGGCGAGCGGGAACAGGAAGAACGCGCCGTCGGTGATGATCGGCAGGACCTGCAGCGGGCCGAGCGCCCACTCGGCGTCGCCGAAGAAGGCCACGCCCTTGCTGGCAGCGACGTTGGAGATGATGAGCACCGCCGTGAACAGGGCCACCAGCCCGGGGTAGTAGCTGCGGACCAGGCGGGCGAAGTGCGCGTGGTCGGATTGCTGGGTCTGCACGTGCTCTGTCACCCGGCCATCCAAGCACTCGGACCGGAGGAAGGCGAAGAACGGACGAAAAGGACGTGGGCCCCGACCCGGTTGGATCGGGGCCCGCGACGTGCCGTCAGGGGGCTCCGCGACGTGCCGTCAGGGGGCTACCCGTCCGCCCGTGACGACCCGGTACGCGTATGCGTAGGCGATGGTGGTGACGGGCACCGTGACCAGCAGGCCGACGTAGCACAGCAGCGCGCCGACGAAGTTGATCGCGGACAGCACCAGCCACAGCAGGATCAGCTGCCCCACGTTGGCCGCGGCGGCGGACGCGCTCGACTTGATCGCCGTGACCGCGTCCTGCCGCTGGTCGATGACGAAATGCAGCGCCCACACGGTCAGGAAGGCGACGATGATGCCGCCGACGATGACGAGCGAGCCGAGCAGCGTGCCGACCGCGATGAGCAGGGAGACGAGCAGGATCGGACCGAGGCTGCCGACGCGGAAGAAGTCCTTCAGCGCCGGCTTGTGCCCGTCCAGCTCGTACAGGGCCCCGCGCACCGCGGCGGCCTGGACGACGAGCATGCCGATGACGAACGCGACGATCAGCACGATCATCACGACGATCCCGACGCCCGACATGCCCGTGCTGTAGCCGTAGCGGTCCGTCGTGGTCGAGGCCATCACGACGCCGAACATCAGGGCACCGAACACGAGGGCGGCCACGACGATCACACCGGCCAGGCTCAGCCAGCCGCCGACGTTCTCACTGAACTTGCGCCACCCGTAGTTCAGCGCGTCGCCGATGTTGATCTGCGCGCGGGGAGGGCCGAAGCCGGGTGGAGGCGGGTAGCCGCCGGGGGCGCCGTATCCGGGCGGCGGTCCGTACCCGGCCGGATTCCCGTACTGCGGCGGCCCGTACTGCGGGCCGGGCTGTTGCGGTGCGCCACCGTACTGGGCGCCACCGTACTGCGGAGCGCCGTACTGGGGAGCGCCGTACTGGGGAGCGCCGTACTGCGGCGGCGGGCCCTGCGACGGGGCATAGCCGGGCGGGGGCCCGCCGTAGTTCGGTCCCTGCGGCGGGTAACCCTGGGGCGGACCGTACCCGGGCGGTGGGCCGTACGGCTGCGCGCCCGGGTACTTGTTCGGATCCTGCGGATCGGGATTGGACTCGTAGCCCCCGGTGGTCATCTTGTTCCTCTTGTTCGTAACGTGCCGCGTCGTGGAACGCCCGGGTCCGTCAGGGCGCGACGCCGCGGCCGGTGGTCACCCGGTAGGCGTAGGTGGAGGCGATGATCGTCAGCGGAATCGTGACGAGCAGACCCAGGCCGCACGGGATGGCGCCGAGGATGTTGATGCCGACCAGAGCCAGCGCCAGCAGCAGCAGCGGTCCCACGTTGGACGAGATGGCCCGGAAGCTGGACTTGATCGCGTCCACCGGCTGCTGGTTCTGGTCGATGACGAACTGCAGCGTCCACCAGGTCAGGAAGATGACGATGAAGCCGGGGATGATCAGCAGGATGAAACCGACCACGGTCATGAGCGAGACGAGCAGGCTCGCGACCACCACGGCGCCGATGTTCTCGAACTGGAAGAACGAGCCGAACGACGGACGATTGCCGTCGGTTTCGTGCAGCGCGCCGCGCACGTAGGCGGCCTGGATCAGGATGCTGACGAACACGCTGACGATCGCGCCGATGATGCTGAGCGCCGTCAGTTCGTTCGTGTCGAAGCCGCCGAAGATCACGTTGATCACGAACTGGATCAGCGCCGCCGCGACGACGAACGCGATCCAGACGCCCGCGTTCTGGCTGAACTTCTTCCAGCCGTAGCCGATCGCGTCACCCACGTTGAGCTGCGTGGGGGCGCCGAATCCGCCGTACTGGCTACCGCCCGAGGGGTAGTTGCCGGGCGGGGGCGGGTAGCTGCCGGGCGGGGGCGGGTAGCCGCCCTGAGGCGGGTAGTTGCCCGGCGGGGGCGGGTAGCCACCCTGAGGCGGGTAGTTGCCGGGCGGGGGCGGATAGTTCCCGGGCGGGGGATAGTTGCCGGGGGGCGGGTAGTTGCCGGGAGGCGGCGGGTAGCCGCCCTGCGGGGGGTTGGGTTCGCCGCCCTGGTTGTTGGGCTCTTTGCTGGGGTCGTAACCGCCGGTCGTCATCGGATCCTTCTCGGTGGGAGGGTGGAGCCAATCGCGTTGTCGACTGCGCACACTACGTCCGACGCGCCCGAATTGCACGATCACCGGAACTTCCGCGAGCCGGACGACCGGCGCGAACCGGACTACGCGGCGGTGCCGGCCGCGCGGACCCCGCAGGGCTGTCGCGCTGCACCGATACCGGTCACCAGCTGCCGTCGTACACCCACGGCTCCCGCGGGAGCCGGGCCGGATCCCATCGTTCGAGCAGCAGCTCCGGCGTGACGGGCTCGTCCTTGTCCGCCAGGTCGAGCGAGACCGCGATCCGGCTCAGCACGTCGGCCGCGGTGTGGCCCAGCGCCGCCTGGTCGGTGAGCGTGACGGCACCGTCGCGCTTGGCGAGGCGTTTGCCGTGCACGTTCAGCGCCAGCGGCACGTGCGCATAGGTGGGTACCGGAAGCCCGAGCAGCGCCGCGAGATAGGCCTGCCGCGGTGCCGAGGTGAGCAGGTCGTCGCCGCGTACCACCTGGTCGATGCCCTGCGCCGCGTCGTCGACGACGACGGCCAGGTTGTAGGCGGGGATGCCGTCGCCGCGGCGCAGCACGAGGTCGTCGACGACACCGGTGAAGCTGCCGTGCACCACGTCCGCCACGGTGAAGGTGGCGGCGCCGGACCGCAGGCGCAGCGCGGCGGGCCGCCCCGACGCCCGTTTCGCCTCCCGTTCGGCCTCGGTGAGGTTCCGGCACGTTCCCGGATAGGCGCCCTGCGGGGCGTGCGGCGCGGACGCCGCATGCTGGATCTCGCGTCTCGTGCAGAAGCACTCGTAGGTCAGGCCCGCGCGGGTGAGGCGGGCGATCGCGGCGTCGTAGAGGGGCAGCCGCCGCGACTGGTGGACCACCTCGTCGTCCCAGTCCAGGCCCAGCGCGGCGAGGTCGGCGAGCTGACGTTCCTGCGCGCCGGGCCGGACCCGGTCCAGATCCTCGACGCGGATCAGGAACCGCCGCCCGGTGCTCCGGGCGAACAGCCACGCGAGGACCGCCGTGCGCAGGTTCCCGAGGTGCAGGTCGCCCGACGGGCTCGGGGCGAACCGGCCGGCCCCAACCCGCGCGTCCCCGGCCGAATGTGACATTTGGTCAGACTATCGAGCGTGATGTCACATTCGGTCACCTGCACGCCGGTGGGTCACGCGACGGGCCGGCCGAGCAGGACGGAGCGCTGGGCGTGCACGGTCTCGCGGATCGCCGCGACGACGGCGGCGACCTCCGGCCGGCGCAGCGTCTCCGACCGCGCCACCATCCAGTAGTTCAGCCGCGCCTCCACCTCCCCGGGGAGGATCCGCACCAGGTCGGCGTGCCGGTCGGCCATGAAGCACGGCAGCAGCCCGAGCCCGGCCGCGGCGCGGGTCGCCTCGACGTGGACGAACACGTTGGTCGAGCTCACCGACTCGTGCATGTCCGGGGCGATGCGACGGGCCAGGTCCAGGTCGTCGACCTGCAGCATCGAGTCGATGAAGTACACCAGGGGGTGACGGCTCAGCTCACGCACCGTCGTCGGGGCACCGTGTTCGGCGACGTAGTCCCGCGCCGCGTACAGGCCGAGGGTGTAGTCGGCCAGCCGGTGCGCCTCGGCGCGGTGCACCTGGGGGCGTCCCACCACCACCTCGAGGTCGAGGCCGGACCGCTGCTGCGACGCGCGACGCGTGGCCGCGACGATCTCCACCGCCACGCCCGGGTGCCGTCGCCGCACCAGCGCACCGGCCGGGGCCGCGATGTAGGCGCTGAAGCCGTCGGTCGCCGAGACCCGGACGACGCCCTCGAGCCCGCGGTCCCCGTCGGGTCCGGCCAGCCCGGCGACGGCAGCCTCGATCCGCTCGGCCGCGGCGAGGGCCGAGCGGCCGAGCTCGGTGAGCTCCCATCCGCCCGACGCGCGGGCCAGCACGCGCCCGCCGAGGCTCTTCTCCAGCGCCGCGATACGACGGGCGATGGTCGTGTGGTTGACGCCGAGGTCGTCGGCGGCGGTCGTGAAGCGGCCCGTGCGGCCGACGGCCAGCAGAACCAGCAGGTCATCGGCCGACGGCGCGCTCATGTGTGCATTCTTGCAGATCCACTCTGCGGATCGCGTCATTGTGCATGCAGATCTGTGCATCAATACTCGGCACATGCGTTCAGAAGTGTTGCCCGTCACAGTCGAACCGAGGAGGACGAACCCATGAGCGTCGAACAGGCACGGCCCGACGGCCGTACACCGGACGAGACCCCCGCCTCGGGCCTGCGCAAGGTCGTCGGCGCGTCGATGGCCGGCACCGTCGTCGAGTGGTACGAGTTCTTCCTCTACGGCACCGCCGCCACCCTGGTGTTCTCCAAGGTCTTCTTCCCCGACAACGGCAACGAGCTCGACGCCATCATCGCCGCGTTCGTCACCTACGCCGTCGGCTTCGTCGCGCGGCCCCTCGGCGGCGTCGTGTTCGGCCACTTCGGCGACAAGTTCGGCCGCAAGAAGCTGCTGCAGACCAGCCTCGTGCTCGTCGGCGTCGCCACCTTCCTCATGGGCTGTCTGCCCACTTTCGGGGCCATCGGCTACTGGGCGCCCGCGCTGCTCGTCACGCTGCGTTTTGTCCAGGGCTTCGCCGTGGGCGGTGAGTGGGGCGGCGCGGTGCTGCTCGTCGCCGAGCACAGCCCCAACCGTTCGCGCGGCTTCTGGGCGTCGTGGCCGCAGGCCGGCGTGCCGATGGGCAATCTCGTCGCCACCGTCGTCCTGCTGATCCTGACCACCACGCTGTCCGACGCGGCGTTCCTCTCGTGGGGCTGGCGTATCGCGTTCTGGCTGTCGGCCGTCATCGTGCTGGTCGGCTACTACATCCGCACCAAGGTCACCGACGCGCCGATCTTCCTCGAGGCCCAGCGTGAGGCCGAGCAGATCAAGTCCAGCTCGTACAGCGTCGTCGAGGTCGTCAAGCGATACCCGCGCGGCGTGTTCACCGCCATGGGTCTGCGCTTCGCCGAGAACGTCATGTACTACCTCGTCGTCACGTTCTCGATCACCTATCTCAAGGTGGTCGTCGGTGCGAACACCTCCACCATCCTGTGGTGGATGCTCGCCGCGCACGCCGTGCACTTCGCGATCATCCCCGTCGTCGGGCGCCTGTCCGACACCTTCGGCCGCCGCCCGGTGTACATGGTCGGTGCCGTCACCGCCGGCACGTGGGGCTTCTTCGCCTTCCCGATGATGGACAGCGGGCACAATGCCCTCGTCATGTCCGCCATCGTCATCGGCCTGGTGTTCCACGCCTTCATGTACGCCGGCCAGCCCGCGATCATGGCCGAGATGTTCCCGACCCGCATGCGCTACGCGGGTGTCTCGCTCGGCTACCAGGTGACCTCCATCGTCGCCGGCTCGCTCGCGCCGATCATCGCGACCGCGCTGCTCAGCCGCTACGGCAGCGCTGTGCCCATCGCGATCTACCTGGCCGTGGCGTCCGTGGTGACGATCATCGCCGTCGTCGCCGCCCGCGAAACCAAGGGCATCAGCCTGCGCGACATCGATGCCGCGGATGCCCGCGCCGTCGGCGCCGAGAAGACGGCGGTGTCCGCATGAGTGCCCGCACCGCGCTGATCACCGGCGGCGCCGGCGGCATCGGGGCGGCGTGCGCCCGGGAACTGGCCGCCCGCGGCGTGCAGGTCACCGTCGCCGACGTCGACGAGGTCGCCGCCAAGAGCCTCGCCCACGAGATCGGCGGGCAGGCGTGGGCGGTGGACCTGCTCGACACCGACCAGCTCGACGGGCTCCGGCTCGAGGTCGACATCCTCGTCAACAACGCCGGCATCCAGGTCGTCCGCCCGATCGAGGAGTTCGCCCTCACCGACTTCCGCCGGATCCAGACCCTGATGGTGGAGGTGCCCTTCCTCCTCGTGAAGGCGGCCCTGCCGCACATGTACGACCGGGCATTCGGGCGCATCGTCAACGTGTCGTCGGTGCACGGCCTGCGGGCGTCGGCCTTCAAGTCCGCGTACGTCACCGCCAAGCACGGCCTCGAGGGGCTGTCGAAGGTCACGGCCCTCGAGGGCGGTCCGCGCGGCGTCACCAGCAACTGCGTCAACCCGGGCTATGTGCGAACGCCGTTGGTGGAGAAGCAGATCAGCGACCAGGCCCGGCTGCACGGCATCGACGAGGAGCGAGTGCTCGCCGACGTGCTGCTCACCGAGCCGGCGATCAAGCGGCTCGTCGAACCCGGGGAGGTGGCCTCCCTCGTCGCGTGGCTGGCCTCGGACGACGCCGGCATGGTCACCGGCGCCTCCTACACGATGGACGGCGGCTGGACCGCCCGCTGACCCACCCCCTGTGTGTGTGGCCGAATGTCACATCGCGTCGATCAGATCGAACGCGTGTGACATTCGGCCACAGGCATTTTCGAAGGCGATCAGTGGGCGTCGGCGCCGTCGAGCGACAGCTGGATCTGGGTGTGCAGCGCGTGGGTGAGGTACTCCGGCGGATACAGCTCCGGGCTGGCGACGGCGTCGAGGGCCAGGCCGTTGACCGCGGCCAGCAGGAGCGCCGCCCGGGTCTCGGGCTCCGCGGTGCCCATCCGGATCAGGACGGCGGAGACCGCGGTGCGCATCGTGAACAGCGTCGTGTGCCGGATCGTGCTCAACGACGGCGACGTCGCGGCCCGCACGGTGAATGCCGCCATCACATGCGCCTCGGCGGTGCGCTGGTCGTCGAGCGGCAGCAGCTGGCTCAGCGCCGCGAACAGGGTGCGCGCCGGATCGATGTCGGGGTCGACGGTGCTCAGCCGCGTCAGCACCCGTTCGGCGAGCGCGCGGAACGAGTAGGCGAGCATCTCGTCCTTGGTAGGGAAGTGGTGCTGCACGGCGCCGATCGATACACCTGCATGGCTGGCCACCTCGCGCACGCTGGCGCCGTCGAGCCCGATCCGCGCCGCGACCTCGAGCAGGGCCGCGGCGAGACGCGTGGGGCTGGTGGTGGCATAGGGGCGCGCGCGCATGGATGCACCGTACCTGCGCGCATCTCCATACGTCGGTATGGGGCATCGACCCCGCACCTCGGGGCGGTGTCGGCGACCGTCGCTGCACCACCTGCGGTGCCGCGTGCGGCCGGGCGGTTCCAGGACTGCCGGCGTTCGTCAGAAGTTCTCGTCGATGCAGGCCAGGCGATCACCGGCCATGCCGGCCTCGCCGGGACCGGTCCTGGTGCGCTGCGCGTGGAGTACCACGGATGCGGCCTCACCGTCGCGGACCGCCCAGTCGACGGTCGTCGACGTCTGGGCGTTGCCGTCGCCGTCGGTGGTGATGTCGAGCCAGATCTCGTTCCGGGGGTTCGCGTAGGCCGGATCCGTCGACGGAGATTGCGGGGTGGCCGCGGGGTCCACGTTGTTCTGATAGTGCGGCCCCGCATCCGACGGTTGTGGCCCGCACGGCTGCGTGTGTACGTGCACGCCGAAGTCGCGGGTGGGCGCAAGACCGGTTGCGTTGAGCGTGACCGTCGTGCGGCCGTCTTCCTCTTCGGATTCGACGGTCACGGTCGACCCCACCGGGACGGCGGCTTCGTCGTAGGTGTAGGCGTTGTCGTCGCCACCACCTTCCCCGGGCAGCTGGAAGGCCACTCCATCCGTGCCGGGCAGGGGGGTGGGCATGCCGGTGGTCGTCGTTTCCGAAGACGCGGGAGGCGTCTCGACGGTGGCCTGGTTGTCCGTCGAGGCGTCGTCGCCGCCGCATCCGGCGGCGACGAGTGCGGTCAGGGACACGCCTGCGATCAAGGTTGTACGTCGTGTGTTCATGATTCGGCGTTACCCCCTGGTGCGCCGCGTTGAACCTCCGGCGGAGCGCTCACCCGTGGCACGGTGAGACAGGGGCACACCTGCCGGACCTGCACCGCCGCGGTCCCGCTCGGTCAGGTCCTGCTCACCCCGCTGATGATCAGGGACAGGCCCGCCCCGAGGAGCCAGACGTCCTTGGCGATCGGCGTGCCCTGCTGGGTCGGGCGGAACGATCCGCCCTCGTGCATGCCGGGCATCCGCCAGTACATCGCGAGCAGACCCGAACTGAACGCGGTCAGCGCGGCGCCGGCCACGACGGGGGAGACGACGGGCGCCAGCAGCAGGGTGCCGACGCCGATCTCGGCGGTCGACAGGGCCTGGCCGAACGTCTCCGGCCGCATCTTCCCGAGCCGGGGGAGCGCCTTGCTCGCCATGTCCTGCAGCCCTGCGGCGGCCTCGGGCGGGAGATCGCGCTTGCCCAGCCCGGAATTGAGGATGAAAGCACCGGTGGCCAGCCGGAGCGGAACGTTGCTCAGTCGCACGGGAACCTCCGGAGGATCGAATGTGACCGATTATCCCGCATTCCCCGTGACGGTGGCGGCAAACTTCCCACGGCCGTCCGGATGCAGCACGATGAAGCGGTCGGCTCACCACCGGGAGGACGCCATGCCCGAGTACGGCCGGAAGCTCCTCTTCGGCAGCTTCCTCACGCCGGCCGCCGAGAACCCTGCCGCGGTCGTCGACCTCGCGGTCGCCTCCGAACGCGCCGGCCTGGACCTGGTCACCTTCCAGGACCACCCGTACCAGGCCCGTTTCCTCGACGCCTGGACCCTGCTGACCTGGGTCGCCGCGCGGACGACGCGGGTACTCGTGGCGCCGAACGTGGCGAACCTGCCGCTGCGCGGCCCGGCGATCCTCGCGCGCAGCGCGGCCTCCCTCGACCGCCTCAGCGGCGGACGCGTGGAGCTGGGCCTCGGCGCGGGCGCCTACTGGGACGCGATCGCCGCGAACGGCGGACCGCACCGCACCACGGGCGAAGCCGTCGACGGGTGGCTGCCCAGCGCGTTCGCCGCTTCGCCGGACCGGCTCGCCGAGATGTCGAGGCGGGTCGACGAGGCGGCTGTGGACGCCGGCCGGGACCCGCGCGAGATCCGCCGGCTCTACAACATCAGCGGCCGATTCGACGGCGGTGCGGACGGCGGGTTCCTCGCCGGGCCGCCCGCCGTGTGGGCGGAGCAGCTCGCGGAGCTGACCCTGCGCCACGGCATCAGCGGCTTCGTGCTCGGCACCGATGCCCGCCCCGACATCGAGCGATTCGCGCAGGAGGTCGCGCCGCGCGTCCGCGAACTCGTCTCGGCGGCAAGGTGATCCGGACTCAGCCGGGGAGTACCGCACGCGGCACGCCGGCGCGCAGTTGCACGTCCACCACGAAGTCGCCGTCCTCCGGCGTGTAGCGGCGCCGCGGGTCGTGGTCCTCCACCCGGAAGCTGTCGAGCGCGGGGGAGTGGGTGGTGACGGCGACCGTGCCGTCGTCGAGATCGAACTGCAGCAACCGCTGGAACGCCGTCGCGCGTCGACCGTCGACCAGGAAGTACTGATAGTCGGCGAGCATCTCGACCACGCGCCGGTCGCTGCCGGGGATCGGGCGGTCGGTCACGGTCGTCTGCCCGTCCACGTGCCCGGACAGCACCATGAACACCGACTCGTGCGGCACGACGAGCCGGTTCCAGATCTGTTGGCCCGAACTGCCGCCGATGTCGCCGAATCCGCTCATCCGCAGGCGCCCGTCCTCGTCCAGGTAGTAGTGCGCGGCGACGATCGTGTTGCGGTCCGGATGGGCGGCCAGCACCTGCTCGGCCCAGCGCATCACGTGCTCCGCCGGGTTGTAGCCGATGTAGAGGACGAGGAACCGGGCGCCGGCGCTCTCGAACAGGTCGTAGTGCGCCGAGTTGTCGGTGTCGGTCACCGAGGCGCCCCACTGCGGCCGGTCCCGGAACCGCTGTGGCCCGAAGTACTCGTTGTACAGCGCGTGGTTGCGTTCGTGCTCGCCCGGCACGAGCCGGCCCGCGACGTTCCACAGGTTGTCGTGGTTGCCGGGCAGGACCCCGTAGGGCATCCCGGCCGCCTCGAGGATTCCCATCGCCTCCGACGCGACCTCGAACTCCGCGCGGGCGCGGGCGTCCGGGGCGCCCGGCCGGATCCACGACTGGATCAGGTCCCCGGTGTGCACGGTGTACGCGATCTTCCGGTCGCGGGCCTGCTGCGCCGTCCAGGTCGTCATGGCCCGGAAGGCGGCGGTGTCGTCGCGGGCGAGGTACTGGGTGTCGGTGAGGTGCTGGATAGCGAAGTCGTACTCCGCCGGATCGGCGAACGCCTGGTCCGGTACGGCGTTGGCGTCGCGGAAACCCCGGTCGCGACGGGGCCCATCGATCACCAGGATCTCCACGCGGCCGGCGACGCCGGTGATCCGGGCCTCGAGCACGATCGGTCCGCCGGGCGCCGCGGGCCGGGCCACGGCGCGCGGCTCGCCCCACGATCGGCCCGTGCGCACGTGCAGGGCGAGGTCGTCGAGGTTGACGCTGCGGCCCTCCCACCGGAGCGTCACCACCTCGGTTCCGGCGGGGAATTCGAGTTCGTAACGGACATAGGGATATTCGTCGAACCTGTCGCCGACGGACACCGGGGCGCCGCTCTCGGCGACGTCGCGCGGGAGCGGTGGGTCCGCCGAGTCGGTCACGCCCGCGTACATCGTCGCGGACGTCGCCGGGACGTCGGTGGTCAGTCCCGTCGCCGGGATGCCGACGGACGTGACGGGCGCGGGCACCGACGGTGCCGCCCCGGCGGGGCCGGACAGGAGGGCGGCCACAGCCAGCAACGACACCGGAAGCCAGGAGCCCGGGGCGCGCATGCCCCGACGCTACCGCCGATCAGGCGCAACGCTACCGCCGATCAGGCGTGGCGCCACCGCCGATCAGGCGCGGCGCTACCGCCGATCAGGCGCGACGGCCCAGGTGCGCGAGCACCCGGGTCCGCCGGTCGGCGTCCGCGGGCACCTCGACGGCGGGCCCGCAGACCCCCTCCATACGGATCGAGTCGCCCAGGGCCTGCGCCGTCGCCTCCACGAAGTCGAGATCCTCGTCGTCGACGGAGTCGTCCAGGCCGGCGGCACGAGCGATGTCCCAGCCGTGCACGACGAGGTCGAAGTTGTAGAACCGCGCGACGGTCGCGGCGAGGGTGGTGCGGCCGAAGTGGCCGTCGTACTCGAGGCCGGCGCGCTGCGGATCGTCGAGGATCGCCTGCATGCCGTCGCGGGTGGCGGCCCACGCGCCGACCGGGTCGGTGTCCGGCGAGGGGCAGGCGGGCAGTTCCAGGCCGACGACGGTGACGATCTGCCGCTGCGTGTCGACGACGTGCCGCAGCACGTCGCGGGCGGTCCAGCCCTCGCAGGGCGACGGCGCGTCCCACCGGTCGGCCGGCACGGCCTCGACGCGTGTGGTGAACTTCGCCGCGAGTTCGCGGTAGTGACGGGCGGGGGCGAGGGTCTCGGTCATGCCGCGGATTCTTCCGCCCCGAGGTCGCCGAGGGATTGGATACTTCGGACATCGAGTGCCGAGCCCGGGCCGTGCCACCGTGGTGCCTCGCCGGCGAGCAGGGCGGTGGGCGTCAGGGTGGAGATTCTGCGGGCCTCACGGTTCAGGTGCGACTGGTCGCTGTAGCCGGCGACCGCGGCGAGTTCGGCCAGTCCGCGCCCGGGACCGGCGTCGGCGAGGGCCATGAACCGTTGCAGGCGAAGGATCGATCGCAACGTGGCGGGGCCGTACCCGAACGCCTCGTTGCAGCGGCGCTGCAGCTGACGCTCGGTGAGTGCGGCGGTGTCGGCGAGCGTGCCGACGCTCCACGAGTGCCCGGACAGTGCCTGCCGGAGGTGCCCGATCAGCGGGTCGGGGGCAAGGCCGTGCGCGAGCCAGCGCCGCACCGCGGATTGGAACACCTCGAGCCGTTCGGGGGCGGTCCGGGCGTTGTCGAGCCGGTCGGCGAGTGGTCTGGCCCCGGCCGAGCCGATCAGGTCGTCCAACCCGACGCGGGTATCGCGGAGTTGCGCGGCCGACGCGCGCAGGGCGAACGAGGCGAGACCGGGGCGGAACCGCACGCCGGCGGAGACGACGCCGGGCGGCAGGGTGAACGACCACGCGGACGTTTCCGGACCGCACACGCGAATGCCGACGCCGGCGATCCACAGGACGTCGACGCATCCGTCCGGAACGAGGAGGTGACTCTGCCCGTCGGAGACCGCCGACCACACGCACACCAGGTGCTCGGCGAGGTCCGCGCTGGGAGTGCTCGGCACATACCACCTCATGGCCCACGAGCGTAGGCGCAGGCTCCGACAATCGCTGCCTGCGTGGGGAACCGGCTTCCGTCACGGCCGGTACGGCAGGTGCCGCACCGCGACGGTGAGTGCGACGGCGACCGCGGTGGCGACCCACAGGGCGTGCAGTCCGAACGCCCGATGCGCGAGGGCACCGCCGACGGCGCCGGTCACCAGGCCCAGCCACAGGCCCAGGTACGGCAGCCAGCTCCAGCGGGGCCCGCCGAACAGCGCGGCCGCGAGCCGCTGCCCGATCTTGACGAGCGCCCCGGTCATGTACGTCAGGGCCACGCTCACCTCGCCGTCGCGCTGGAACACCGAGTTCTCCGCGCCCATGGCGAGGGTCATCGCCACCACCGCGACGGGCGTCCACCCCGCCGTGTGGGCGAGCGCACCGAGTAGCAGCAGCGCGGATACCGCGGCGAGGACGGCGGTCTTGCGGGCGCGCCGGCTGCGGTCGGACAGTTGCGCCACCACCCCGCCGAGGACGACACCGACGAGGAAGAGCCCGATGATGCCGGCGGTGAGGGCCGCCTGGCCCCAGGCGCCGTCGGCCAGGCCGACGCTCATGCGCGTGGAGTTGCCGCTCATGAACGACACGAACACGCCCCCGAGGGTGATGAAGCCGAGCGCGTCGACGAATCCGGCGAGGCCGGACAGCGCGATGGCGAGGGCCGTGAGTTGTCTGCCGTATCCGACCACGGACAAATCGTAATCACCTTGTGCTGTTACCTCTGGTAACGAAAGGGATGTCCGGTACGACGTCCGGGAGACGCCCTTTCGTTCCCCCGCGGAGGGTGCCGCCGTACCGCATCCCGCCCCCAGGAGTACCCAGCGTGTTCGCCTCACCGTCCCGCCAGTCCCCGAACCACCGCAGGCGGGGATGGAGCGCCGGACTCGCCGCGGCGGCCCTGCTGCTGACCGGATGCGCCGCAGCAACGGACACCGCCACCCCGGCGCACGCGCCCACCGTCGCCGCGACCCCGACGGTGACGACCACCCCGCCCCCGGCCCCCGCACCGACCCACGTTCCCGCGGACGCATCCGCCTCGTCGGCGCTGGCCACGCTCGCGACGCTGCCGGTCAAGGGGCGAGCGCCCAAGACCGGTTACGACCGCGAACTCTTCGGCCCGGCGTGGAGCGACGACGTCGACGTCGACGGCGGCCGCAACGGCTGCGACACCCGCAACGACATCCTGCGGCGCGACCTCGTCGACATCACCTACAAGACCGCCACCCGGGACTGCGTGGTCCTCTTCGGCACCCTCCACGACGCCTACACCGGCACGACCATCGAGTTCCGCCGTGGCCAGGACACCTCCGCCGACGTGCAGATCGACCATGTCGTCGCGCTGTCCGACGCGTGGCAGAAGGGTGCCCAGCAGCTCGACCAGCAGACCCGCGCGAACTTCGCCAACGATCCCCGCAACCTGCAGGCCGTCGACGGCGACGCCAACCAGCAGAAGGGCGACGGCGACGCCGCGACCTGGCTGCCGCCGAACCGGTCCTACCGGTGCACGTACGTCGCGCGGCAGATCGAGGTCAAGGCCCTCTATCAGCTGTGGGTGACCCAGGCCGAGCACGACGCGATGGTCCGCGTCCTCACCGAGTGCGGCGCCGCCGCCCCGGCGCCCGTGCCCGCCGCGCCTGCCGCGACCGTGGCGCCGGAACCGGCCCCGTCGGTGGCATCGCCGCCGGCCGCCGCCGCGACCTACCGCAACTGCGCCGAGGCGCGGGCCGCCGGCGCCGCGCCGCTGTACGCAGGTCAGCCCGGGTACAGCGAGGAGATGGACGGCGACCGGGACGGTGTCGCCTGCGAGTGAGCCGCCCGGCGCGTCAGCGCTCCGCGACCGTGATCGTCACCGTGTCGCCCACCTCGACCGACTCGGCGGCGCGCACCGACCTCTTCAACGCGAGGATATGCCGGCCGTCGCCCCGCGGCTGCAGGGACGTGTCCCACTCGGTGCCGCCCATGCGGGCGCGTACCGGGATCAGTCCGCGTACGGCGACGCTCGTCACGGCCTCGACGATCCGGGCCGGCACGTCGACGTAGTGCCAGCCGCCCGGGCCGGGAAAGACCTCGACGATGCCGGAGAAGCGCATGCCGCGAGGCTAGAGGGTGGGGCCGACACGACAGGGAAGCGAAAAAGCCCCTGTGATCCGCGAAGCTGCGGATCACAGGGGCTTCCCCGTGGCGGAGGATAGGGGATTTGAACCCCTGAGGGCGTTAACCCAACCCGCGTTCCAGGCGAGCGCCATAGGCCACTAGGCGAATCCTCCGTGGGGAAGCATACCGAATATGACCTGGTGGTTGCCAAACGGGGAGGTCGCCGCGGGTTTCGGCGGGGTGTGGCGGTGCCGATTCACGGTTCGGGGCGATGTTTGTCTACACTGGCCGATGGATCCCGCGCGGCGCGCATCCTGTGAACTCCCCCAGGGCCGGAAGGCAGCAAGGGTCAACGGGCTCTGCCGGGTGCGCGGGGTCCCCTAGCTTCCGATGCCGATGCCCGTGCCGTTGGGCGCGGTGAAAGGTCCTTCCGCATGCCTACCCAAACCCAGATTGGGTTGATGAGCCATGAGGAACTCGTCGCAGAGCACGAGCGCCAGTCCCACAACTACGCGCGACTCGAAGCCGAGAAGCTGACGCTGGACCTGACTCGCGGCAAGCCGTCCCCCGAGCAGCTGGATCTCTCCGCGGAGTTGCTGTCGCTGCCCGGGGTCGACGACTACCGCGACGCGTCCGGCACGGACTGCCGTAACTACGGCGGCCTGCGCGGACTGCCCGAGCTGCGCGACATCTTCGGGGAGCTCCTGGGCATCCCCACCGAGAACCTGATCGCCGGCAACAATGCCAGCCTCGAGATCATGCACGACCTGGTCGTGGCGTCGTTGCTGCACGGCACGGTGGATTCACCGCGCCCGTGGTCCCAGGAACCCGTCGTCAGGTTCCTGTGCCCCGCGCCCGGCTACGACCGGCACTTCGCGATCACCGAGTCGTACGGGATCGAGATGATCCCGGTGCCCATGCACGACGACGGGCCGGACCTGGCGAAGATCGCCGCGCTCGTCGGCTCGGACCCGCAGATCAAGGGCATGTGGGCGGTGCCCACCTACTCGAACCCGACCGGCGCCGTGTACTCCGAGCGCGCCGCCCGCGAACTGGCGTCGATGCCGACCGCCGCGCCGGACTTCCGGATCTTCTGGGACAACGCGTACGCCGTGCATCCCCTGGTCGAGGAGGCCGCCCCCGCCCTGGACATCCTGGGCATGGCGGCCGAGGCCGGGCACCCGAACCGCGTGTTCGTCCTCGCCTCGACATCCAAGATCACCTTTGCCGGCGCCGGCGTCAGCTTCTTCGGCAGCTCGGCCGAGAACCTGGCGTGGTACGAGAAGTTCCTGGGTATCAAGACCATCGGCCCGGACAAGGTCAACCAGCTGCGTCACCTGCGCTTCTTCGGTGATGCCGACGGGGTGCGGGCCCACATGGCCAAGCACCGCGAGCTCCTCGCACCGAAGTTCGCGCTCGTGCTGAAGATCCTCGAGGACCGGCTCGGGCCGTCGAAGGTGGCGTCCTGGACCGAGCCGAAGGGCGGCTACTTCATCAGCCTCGACGTGGTGGAGGGCACCGCCAAGCGGGTCATCTCCCTCGCGAAGAACGCGGGGATCGCGCTGACCGCGGCCGGGTCGGCGTTCCCGTACAAGAACGACCCCGAGGACAAGAACATCCGGCTCGCCCCGAGCTTCCCGTCGCTGAACGAACTCGCCACCGCCATGGACGGCGTCGCGACGTGCGTGCTGCTCGCGGCGACCGAGAAGGCCCTGGGCAAGTAGCTCCTCCCCGTAGGCCCCGGTCGTCACGCGGCGACCGGGGCCTACGGGTGTTTCCCCCACCTGTGGACAACTCTGTGGACAAGCGGTGGACAACTCGGCTCGGTCGGGCCGCGGGCAATTCTCGCCGTCACGGCCCGGTCGTCCTGGGCCGAATGTCACATCGCTTCGGTCACATCGAACGCGTGTGACATTCAGCCGGTGGCCGCGTCCTCGACGTAGCGGTCGATCTGCTCGTGCCAGAACTCCCGGACGCTGTCGGCCGAGTTCCCGGCACCGATCGCGTGTGCGACGAGGGCCTGAACGTCCTCGAGAACGCGGGTGTACTCGGATTCGTCACCGTGCAGTGCCATAGGCGAACGATACGCGCGCACATGGTGCGTCCGGCCTGCGTTCTGTGCCCGCCCGCACCCTTCAAGGGTTCCGCCGGTGGCGCGGATCCCACCGCTGCTCGATCACAGAGACCATCCCAACCGGAGATCGGGTACCGAAGGATCGCCGAGGCGCTCGAGTCGGCGTTCGCGTCACCGGATCCCACCCCAGGCGCACTGGTCGGGGGAGCCCCTGTCGACCGCGGACCGGGAGTAGCGCGCCGGGTACCGGGTATCCGGACGGCGTCCGTGAAGGACCGTCGACGGAGGGAGTCACCATCGCTATGTCGCAGGACTCGGAACGCGCGACGTGCCGGCACGAACTTCTCGCGCAGATCGCCGGCTCCTCGCAGACGAACCCTGCGGTCACCTGACGAACCGAGGACCTCGATGGCGCCACGTGAGGAGATGTATCCGGATCCCGACGACATGCAGGTCATCGCGAGCCTCGATCAGCTCGCCGCTCTCGTCGCGGGGGATCCGCTCATCTATCTGCGCTGTTCACCGGGACCGGCCGCGGACGCCGCGGACGGCCCCACGCGGGATGTCGAAGGCAATGTCACGCTGCCTGGTTGGTCGGTCCTGCCGGTCGCGCCGGAGCCGTGGTGGCGTCGGCCCGTCGAGGACTGGGTGGCACGGCGGGTCCACCGGTACGCCACGCGGGATGCGCCCGACGGATGCTTCCTCTGGCTGCTCAAGGGAACGATGGTCGGCCGCGGACCCGACCAGGAACCGTTGGTGATCGACATCCAGCCGCACGCGCGGCTCAGTCCCAGGGTGCTACGGGAGGCGGAGCAGCGGTATCACGAGCGGTTCGACGTGCAGGCGGAATCCCCAGGGCGGTGAGTCCACAAGGCGGTGAGGCGGGCGGCCGGCGTCGTCCGTCCGGCTTCACCGCTGCAGGACGAGGTGGGGCGTCTCGTGTTCCGGAAGAAGCACGTCCTGGACGATGTCCGTTGTCCGCAGAGCCGAGAACGACACCAGCGCGATCGCCACGATCAGCGTCGCGGCGACCGTGCGAGCCCACGGAAGCCGAGGCGGATCGACCAGCGCGTGCACGCGTTCGACGACGTCACCGCCCGCCACCGAGAGCGTGGTCGACGAATGAGCCTCGAGGGAGCGGCTTCTCGCGACGGCTGCGGCGGCGACGGCCTGGGCGGCCGCGCGACGGCCACCGGCGGCGGCTTCCTCGTCGGCCCACCGCTCCGCGGCCCGGCGAACGACGTCGGGAACCGGCCGCAGCAGCGGGTGGAGTGCGGCCGCCGTCTCGGCGATCTGGATCCACCGGGAATGATGGTGCCGCAGGTGGGCGTGCTCGTGTGCGAGCAATACGGTCAGTTCGTCCTCGGTGAGAGCCGACTTCATGGCGGTCGTCACGACGATCCCGCCCCCTCGCCCGGGGACGGAGTAGGCGTCGGCGACCGGGCTCCGGGCGAGGAGGTAGCCCTCCGTCCGGGGGAGGCTTCGGCAGAATCGAGTTGCTGCGCAAAGGTTCTGCCGGACGTGCCAGAGGTGCCGCAGGCCTCCGGCTGTGGCACACAGAGCGGCGGTGAGGAGGATCGCCGCGACTGCGACGGATGTCGTGCCGGGCCGGTGGTGGATGAGCGTGAGGGCCACGGCAGTCGCCGACGAGAGCAATGTCAGGGCGCACAGAGCGGAGAGAACAGGTAGGAGCCGGACCGTTGTCGCCGGCCGGGCCTGTACCGCGATGCGCTCGGCTCCGATACCGAGCGCTGCTCCCACCGCGAGTGGAGCGAGGACAGCAGGCATTATCACGGCTCTCTCCCTTCGTCCGGCTCGCCGTCCTCGCGCCCGAGCAGCCTCAGCAGCATCCGCTCGTCGTCGGGTGTCAATTCCGCGACGAACCGGGCCAGCACGTCCGCGCGGCGGCCGTACTTGTCGAGAAGCCGATGCATGTCCCGGGCGGCCTGCGCAGCCGGGAGCGTCTCGATCGGTGCCGCGAGCCGATACGCGTAACCACGACCGGATGGCGTCCGGTCCAGAATTCCCTTGCCGTGCATGCGGGCCAGCGTCGTCATCACGGTGGTGTGGGCGAGTGCTCCTGGCAGCAACTCGTTCACCCTTGCCACGGTGAGCGGCTCTTCCGCGCCGGCAAGGACGTCGACGATCTCCTGCTCCAGGGTGCCGCGTAGGCGCCGCGCCATCGGTTTCAGGCTCCTCTCAGGACGGCTTACTACTATCGAGAAAGTAGTAGATGTCCGGTCATCCCTCTCCCGAGGAGCAGCATGTCCCAGATCAACGGACTCCCGGCGCACATACTGTTCGTGCACGCCATCGTAGTGTTGGTGCCGCTCGTGGCGGTCGGAGTCGTCCTTTCGGCCCTCTGGCCCGCCGCCCGTGTGCGGCTCGTGTGGCCCACTGCGGCGCTGGCCACCGCACTGCTCGTCCTGACCCCGCTGACCGCCGAGGCCGGTGAGTCGCTGGAGCATCAGGTCGACAGCACCGCACTGCTGCACACCCATACCGAGCTCGGTGACACCATGCCGTTCGTCGCCGCTGGGCTGTTCGCCGCGGCGATGCTGGTCGGGGCCCTGCACGTGCTGGATTCGCGTGGGTCGATGCCGGCCGCACGAGTGCGGCTCCTGACCGTGGTCACCGCCCTCGTCGCGGTCCTCGTCGGGGTCGGCGCGACGGTTCAGGTGTATCGGGTGGGCGACTCCGGCGCGCAGGCCACCTGGCAGGACCGGGTGGGCGTCGCCGCGGGGGAGTCGCCGTGACCTGTCCGGCGCCACCCGCGTGCGCCCCGCACCGGCCGCGGCCCGCTTACGACACCGAACGCGCCTCGGCGGAGATCGATCCGATGGAACCGCGCGAGCCCATGGGGCGTGTTTCCCCGGAGACCGCCGTCGCGTGGCCGGCTCGTGCGCTCTGGATAGGTCGCCTCGCACGTGAGACACTCGTGTCACGGGATTGACGTCGTGCTCCCGGCCATCCCCTCCCGTGCCGGGCCGAGGAGCTGAAGATGGGCGGGCGTGCACCCAGGAGGTGGCCGTGATGTCAGAGGCTGCCCGCGGCCGATCGCCCACCCGGGCTGATGCCGCGGGTATCCGCGGGCGAGCGATCGGCCGGTCGACACACTCCCGTGCCGAAACGGACGGCCGGGGGAACGTCACCACTGCCGGGACGATGGGTCTCCGGTGATCGAGAGACCAACGGCCAGCGATCCCTCCGAGAAGGCAGCGGGCCCGCAGCGCCTGCTCGCCCTACTGCTGGCGATGGCGATGTTCGTGCTCGTCGTCGACACATCGCTGATGAACGTCTCGATCTCATCGGTGGTTCGCGACCTCGGCACGACGGTCAGCGGCGTGCAGGCTGCGATCGCGCTCGAGGCGTTGGTTTCTGCGGCATTCATCCTGATCGGTGGCAAGGTCGGTGATCTCATCGGACGCAAGCGTGCGTACGTGCTCGGCCTGCTCGGTTACGCAGTCGGTGCGTCGGCGATGGCGTTCGCGCAGAGCCTGACCGTGATCGTCGTCTTCTGGGCCGTACTCGGTGGGATCGGCGCGTCACTCCTGTTGCCCGCCATGCAGTCTCTCATCCACGGCAATTTCGAGGGGGAGGCGCAGAAGAAGGTCTACGCGCTGGTCGGGGCGGCGGCTGCGATTGCCGCTGCCGTCGGACCGCTGCTGGGAGGCTTCATCACCACCTACCTGTCGTGGCGCGTCGGGTTTGTGCTCGAGGTCGTCATCATCGGGGTCGTGCTGTCCGGTATCAGGCTCGTCCACGATGTGCCGTACACCGGACCTCGGGGCGTTGACCTGATTGGTGCGGTACTTTCCGTTCTGGGCATGGGCGGGATCGTGCTGGGAATCCTGGTGTGGCAGGAGGGCGGCGAAGCCGTTGGTGCGCTCCTGGTGGTCGGTGCGATTGCGCTGGCTGTGCTGGCCTACTGGCTCGTGCGGCGCAAACGTCGAGGCGAGCCGGCGCTGCTGGACCCGGATTTGTTCCGCTCCAAGATCTTCAAGCTGGGGATCTCCGGGCAGATGCTCCAGCAGATTGCGCTCGGCGGCACGATGATCGCGCTGCCGATCTACCTGCAGATGGTGCTCGAGTACAACGCGCTGCAGGCGGGCCTGTCCCTCGCACCGCTGTCGCTCAGCATGTTCGCAGTGGCGTTGCTCGCAGGGAAGAAGGCGAGTGATCGCCGCCCGAGCGGCATCATCCGGTGGGGATTCGTTCTCCTCACGATCGGGATCGTGGCGCTGATCCCGATCGTGCCGCGGGCGGAGTTCGGCTGGGGCCTCGTGATCCCCCTGGTGATTGCCGGATCGGGATTGGGGTTGTTGGTCTCTCAACTCAACAACTACACACTCGCCCCGATCGAGGAGGAGCGGATCAGCGAAGCCGCGCGCGTCAATTCTGCGGCAGGATCGTTCGGGTTGTCGTTCGGGCTGGCGTTCGCCGGCGCCATCATGCTGGCAACGCTGTCCCTCACCTTCACCGCAATGGCGGAATCGAGCACCGTGCTCCCGCAGACAGAGCAGCAGCAGGTGGCGCAGGTCCTCGAGGACGACGCCGAAGTCATGAGCAACACGCAGCTCGAACAGCTGCTCGCCGGCGAACCCCCGGAGTTTCAAGACGAGATCATCCGTATCAACACCGACGCGCGACCGCTCGCCCTACAGGTGGCACTGCTCATTCCCCTCCTCGCCGGTCTCATCGGGGTGTTCAACTCGTTCCGCATGATGCGCATACCGGAACCCACACCGAAGAGCCCCGGCGAAGGGCCTGATGGGGCAGAATACGCGCCGTAGTCGGGTTTCCGGCGAGATGGTACGTAACCGTTGGTGTTCAACGGTTTTCGTGTCGGACGCGCCCACCCGGCGCCGGCCGGGCGGGCGCCACGTTCTGCCGTAGAGTGGCACGGTGCTGACAGCTTTCTGGTACGGCCTGGGTACCGCGGTGCCGCTGTTCGCCGGTGCCCTGATGGGGCTCCGGTACGACCTGCCCCGTCCGCTGCTTGCGGCCCTGATGGCGTTCGGTGCCGGAGCCATGGTCTCCGCGGTGTCCACCGAATTGTTCGCGCCCGCCTTCGCGGACCAGGGCCTGTGGTCCGCAGGCGGCGCGCTGCTGCTCGGTGCCGTGGTGTACGTCGTCGCCGACCGGTTGATCGAGCGCCGGCTCGGCGCCGCTGCATTGGGGTGGGCGCTGATGCTCGGGGCGTTGCTCGACGGGATCCCGGAGAACGCCGCCCTCGGGGTGACGCTCGGCGGTGCCGGTGCCGGCGGGTTGGTACTGCTGGTCGCCATCGCCGTCGGTAACGTGCCCGAGGCGGTCGCCGGTGCCGCGTCGATGCGCTCGAACTTCGACCGGCGGAAGGCCGTGCTCATCTGGGGCATCACGGCGGCGCTGCTGGTGGTCGTGGTGGTCGTCGCGACGGCGTATGCCGACTCGCTGCCCCCCGCGGGGATCTCGCTCATCCAGGCCTTCGCCGGTGGCGCGACGATCGCGGTCCTCGCCGATTCCCTGATGCCGGAGGCATACCGGGAAGGTGGCTGGTGGGTGGGAATATCCACCGCCCTCGGATTCCTCGTCGCGTCCGCTCTGGGCGGGTGACGTCGTCGCCGGCATCCGAACGCGTCCGTTTCACCGCCGGCGAGCAAGGTAGAGGAACGTGTGGCACGACGTCGGCGGTGGCCGTTGCGCGACGGCACGCACCTCGCGGCGGGCGGGCCGCCGGTCGCCGGGCTCACCGGCTGCCGCCGCACGCTGCCCGCCCCGACCCCGATGCTCGACTACCTCGACGCCGAACACGAGAGCATGCGTTGAGCCGCGGCGCGGAAGTGGAAGAACTCACTCGTAGAAGGCGTGCAGCCGGTGCAGGAGCTGCATCACGGAAATCCACACCGTCAGTTCGATAATCTCCGGCGGCGCAAGTTTCTTCGTGGCAGCGGCGACGACCTCCGGGGTGATCTGCGCGGGGCTGCTCGATGCGGCCTCGGCGTAGGCGAGGGCCGTGTCGGTGTGCACGTCGAGCCCGGCGCGGCTCCCGGCGAGCTGTGAAGTGGTTGCGCCGGCATATTCGGCCAGATTGCGCGCCGATTTCGCGAGCGCCTCGTCTTCGACTGCGTTCGCGTACACGAGACCGGCCAGGTGCTTCGCGCGCAACCCGAGCCGGCTCTGCTTCGGGTCGGTGTTGGCACCGAGGACGGCGGCGAGTGCGCGAATCGCCCGGCCGTGTGACAGGTGCGCCAGGATCGGGAAGTCGTGGCCCGTCCGCTGGCGGAGATGAATCCCGACTGCCGGCCAACTGTGTGGCACACCGGACGTCCAGTGCTTGTCGGCGCGGATCACCGACGGCAAGACCGGCAACAAGCCGAGCAGGTCCACAAACCTGTCCGGTTGCGGCTTGGTCGGCGTTACGGTGGCTGCCGGTATCGGCAGGTGTTTTCCGGCCGTCCAGCCCGTCGGACCGATCACCTCGTCGGCGAGGGCCAGCATGCTCTCTTCGAGCGGAATGCCCACAGTGTCATTGAATTTGTTCAAGAAGCCCATCACCGCGACTGCGAGCACCAACCACTCCGCGTCCGCCGGAGAAAAGGAATCGCGCAGCGCATCCCGCTGCGCCGGGGTCAGCGACCCGGGAACGCGTCCGAGTCCCTCCGCGACGTCGAGCGCGGACCGCTCGGCACTGCTGTAGCCACCCGACGCCGGCCCCCGGCCCACGATCCGCACAAGATCACCCTCGTCGGCCCCACGCCGGAGCGCGAACGCGCAGCAGTGTGATGCACAGTATGCGCACCCCGCTGCGCGGCTGGCCGTGTACATGGCGAGGCCGACCGTCGCCTTGGGGGGTCCGAAACCGAACAGCAGGAAGGGCAGGTTGAGGAAGTTGGGTACGAGCACGTTGTACGTGCGCATCCCGATCGGCCAGATCTCCAAATACGCGGCGGCATTCGGCGCTACGCCGAGAACCTTCCGGACCATTGCAAACTGCGCACCGTATCGGCGTTGCAGGGTCACCATGTCCACGGACGATCCGTGCAGCGCCTGAGCGATTGTCCCAGGCGAGGACGTCACGAGGCGAATCGTACCGCCGACACCGACCGCGGTACCAGGTCCGCGCACGCCGGCGAAGGTCGAGGAGTTCGTCGGCCCGGCGTTACGCCGCCGAACACGCCCTCCGCCCCGGGCTGCGGCCTGACTCACATGACCGACCGGAGCGGAGTGCCTCCTCGGCCCATGCCCGCCGCGGATGCCATGATCGTGGCCATGGCACCGACGTTGAACCTCGTGGGCGATGCCGACGCCGATGCGTTGCTCGCCGCCGATCCGCTCGCCCTGCTCATCGGGATGCTCCTCGATCAGCAGGTTCCGATGGAGACCGCGTTCGCGGGACCGAAGAAGCTCGCCGACCGCCTCGGTGGTCTGGACGTGCACCGCATTGCCGACGCCGATCCGGACGAGTTCGCCGCGATCTGCGCCCGGCCGCCGGCCGTGCACCGGTTTCCCGGATCGATGGCCAAGCGGATCCAGGCACTGTGCGCCGAGGTCACGGACCGCTACGACGGCGACGCGGCGGCCCTGTGGACGAGCGGCGACCCCGACGGCAAGGAGGTGCTGAAGCGCCTGAAGGCCCTGCCCGGCTACGGCGACCAGAAGGCCCGGATCTTCCTGGCTCTGCTGGGCAAGCAGATCGGGGTGCGGCCGGAGGGCTGGCGGGAGGCCGCGGGGGAGTACGGCGAGGACGGGTCGCGGCGGTCCATCGCCGACGTCGTCGACGCGCAGACCCTGCAGGAGGTCCGGGAGTTCAAGAAGGCGTCGAAGGCGGCCGCGAAGAAGAAGTGAGCCGCGCTAGAGCGCGATCGGCGTCTATGGGGAGCGGCACCCACATGGACACCCACCATGTCGCGGCAACGACGAATGTGAGTGGCCGATTGGTAATGGCGGGTTCGTCGCACCGGCGCCGGTTACCGGAAGATCCGATTGTCTCCGTGGATTCCGCTTCGTCATCGCCGTGCCGGCCGTCCCAGCCTGCGGGACGAGTTCGCCGGATGTCTCCGTGCGTGGGCTCAACTACGGATAAGTCTCCACTTCTGCTGTCTCCGAGGAACGTCGGACATTGGAGTATCGCCGGAGCTGCGCCACCGTCCGCGACTACCTACGGCCACGGCGTAAGGTCGGAGCCGCCCCGCTCGGAAGGTCGGCGCCGAAGGTCCGGCGGATCGTGTCTTTCGAGGCTGCGCTCCGATGGCCTGACCGCCGACGAGCAGAGCGGGCTCGAGCAGGTCCTCGCCGGCTGCCGGCATCTCGAGGTCACCGTCGCCCAGGTCACCGCCGCCGCCGAGATGCTCACCGAAGGCCTCGGCGAGAACCTGGTGCACTTGGAGGGCGTCGGTCGAAGCGGATGACTGCCGGAGCTGCACCGGGTGTCCGCAACGGGCTGAGCCTCGTCTTGCAGTTCCGGAGCGGTCGAAGGCCACGTCGACCGCATACGGCGATATCCTGAGGCCACGCCTCACCAGGTGGGGTCATGGAGGAACGTGCGCTGGTCGTGCCGTCGGGACCGGTGCACGGGAGTAGCGAGTCGACGGAGTGAGTAGCTCGTACCGATGGGTGACCGGGATCCGCGCGATACGCAGCGGTACCCGCCGGCCCCCGCCGCGGAGTTGGCCGACGCCGGGTTCGACGAGGTCGAGGAGATCGGCCGCGGCGGGTTCGGCGTGGTCTACCGCTGCACCCAGGCGGACCTGGATCGCACGGTGGCGGTGAAGGTACTCACCGTCGACCTCGACGAGGAGAACCGGGCACGGTTCCTCCGGGAGCAGCGGGCGATGGGGCGGCTGACCGGGCACCCGAACATCGTCCCCATCCTGCAGGTCGGCACCACCGACAGCGGCCGGCCCTACCTGGTGATGCCGTACCACCCGCAAAATTCGCTGGACGCGCGACTCCGCCGCCGCGGACCGCTGCCGCTGGATCAGGCCCTGCGGCTCGGGGTGAAGATGGCCGGGGCGCTCGAGACCGCGCACCGGCTCGGCATCGTGCACCGCGACGTCAAACCGGCGAACATCCTGCTCACCGAGTACGGCGAACCGCAACTGGCCGACTTCGGCATCGCGCACATCGCCGGGGGGTTCGAGACCGCCACCGGCGCCGTCACCGGATCGCCCGCCTACACCGCGCCGGAGGTGCTGGCCGGTGATCCACCGAGTCCGGCCGCCGACGTCTACGGACTCGGCGCCACCGTGTTCAGTGCGCTGACCGGCCACGCCGCGTTCGAACGCCGCAGCGGGGAGCAGGTGGTCGCGCAGTTCCTGCGGATCACCACGCAACCGGTGCCCGATCTGCGCGAGCACGGGATCCCCGACGACGTGGCCGACACGATCGCCCGGGCGATGGCCCGCCAGCCCGGTCGGCGTCCGGCCACCGCCGCCGCCTTCGGGACCCAATTGCAGCAGCTGCAACGCAACCACGACCTCCCGGTCGACGACATGGCCCTACGCGCCGAACCCGACGCCGAGGCCGAGGTCGACTCGGAGGCCGGGGACCCCGGGCCGGTGCCGAGCGGCCGACGCCGGACCACGGCACCCGCCATACCGGGCGCGACGGGCAGTCTGCCCTTGGAGCGGACCAGTTTCGTCGGCCGCCGGCACGAGCTCACCGAGGCGAAGAACCTCCTGACCGGCTCCCGGCTGGTGACGTTGACCGGAATCGGCGGAGTCGGCAAGACCCGCCTGGCGATGCGCGTCGCCGCGGCGGTGCAGCGCGACTACGCCCAAGGGGTGCGCCTGGTCGAACTCGGGGAGCTGCACGACCGCGCGTCGCTGCTCGACGCGGTGGCCGCCGCAGTGGGGCTGCGGGACCAGTCGGCGCGGCCGATGCAGGAAGTGCTGCTCGAATTCCTCGCCCCGCGGCAGGTGCTGGTGGTGCTCGACAACTGCGAGCACCTGATCGACGCGGTCGCCGACCTCGCCGACCTGCTGCTGCGAACGTGTCCTCGGCTGCGGATCCTGGCCACCAGCCGCGAACCCCTGGTCCTCGGCGGAGAGGCGGTGCTCGCCGTCCCCCCGCTGACGGTCCCGGATCCACAGCAGCCACCCTCGATGCGGACGTTGCCCCGATACGAGGCGGTGAAAATGTTCACCGAACGCGCCGCGGCCGCCGTGCCCGGTTTCGCGCTCACCGAGGACAACGCGGCGACGGTGGCACGGATCTGCCACCGGCTCGACGGGCTGCCCCTGCCGATCGAGCTGGCCGCGGCCCGGCTGCGGGCGCTCTCCCCCGAGCAGATCCTCGAGCGGCTCACCGACCGCTACACCCTGCTCACCCGCGGCAGCCGGGGTGCGCCGACGCGGCAGCAGACGCTGCGGTGGTGCATCGACTGGAGTTTCGAGTTGTGCACCGCCGTCGAGCAACGGGTGTGGGGTCGGGTGGCGGTGTTCGCGGGCAGCTTCGACCTCGACGCCGCGGAGCACGTGTGCGGTGCAGATATGGCCGCGGGCGAGGTGCTCGACACCCTGACCGCCCTGGTGGACAAGTCGATCCTGATCCGGGAGGAGGCCGGGTCGGTGGTGCGGTTCCGGATGCTCGAGACGCTGCGCGACTACGGCGTCGAGAAGCTCGAGCAGTCCGGCGAGGACATTGCCGTGCGTCGCCGGCACCGGGACTGGTACGAGGCGTTGGCGCTCGACGCGGAGGCCGAGTGGATCAGCGCCCGCCAGCTCGACTGGATCACCCGCCTGAAGCGGGAACAACCGAACATTCGCGAGGCACTCGAATTCTGCGTCAAGGACGATCCCGTCGCCGGACTGCGCATCGCTGCCGCACTGTTCTCGTTCTGGAGTTCTCAGAGCCTCTACAACGAGGGGCGGCGCTGGTACGACCAACTGCTCGCCCGCCAGGACGGCCCACCCATCCTCGAACGGGCCAGGGCGCTCTACTGTGCCAGCGTAATGGCCAACGTCCAGGGCGACTTCCACGCCGGGACCACACTCGTCGAGCACGCGCGCACGCTCGCCGCGCAGACCACCGACCCCCTGGTGCGCGCGTTGGTTTCCTTCGCCGACGGAAGGCTCGGACTCCTCAGCGGTGATTTCGAACATGCCCGTTCTCACCTCGAATCCGCACTTGCACAGTTCAGTGAACGCGGCGATCGGACGCTCGAGGTGACTGCGCTGACCGCACTGGGGACGGCCTATGGGCTGTCCGGCCTGAGAGAGGAGGCACTCGAATGCCATGAGCGGGTCCTCGCGATCACGACAACGCACGGCGAGACGGTGCATCGATCGTATGCGCTGTGGGCCTTGGGAATTATCCTGTGGCAGCAGGGTAATACAAGTCGTTCGGCGCAATTTCTCGAGGAATCACTGGAGCTGTCCCGGCAGGTGCGCAGCCCCCACATCGTTGCAGCCTCCCTCGAGGCGCTGGCCTGGATCAGCGTCGACCAACGCGATGCACGTCGGGCCGCGGTTCTGATGGGAGCTGCGGACGGGTTGGCGCAGGCGATCGGCAGTTCCCCGATCATTCACTCCCATCTGGTTGCTTACCACGAAGAATGTGCCCGCAAGACCCGGCAGAAGCTCGGGGGCGACGCCTTCAGCGCGGCCTACCGCCAAGGTGAGCAATTCGGCTTCGACGCGGCCATCGCCTACGCCTTGCGCGAGCACCCGCCAGTCGACTCCCCGCCCGGCACCGATGCGTCGGCGCGACTGACCAAGAGGGAACGCCAAGTCGCCGACCTGATCGGCGAAGGCCTGACGAATCAGGCCATCGCCCGTCGCCTGGTGATCTCCCCTCGCACGGCACAAGGCCATGTGGAGCACATCCTGGCCAAACTCGGATTCACCTCCCGGGCCCAGGTCGCGGCTTGGGTCACCGAGCAGACGCACGACTAAGGAGAGCGCCACTGGCGCTGGTAGGAATCCTCGGCCTTCAGGCCGGGGAGGATGTCAAACGGTCCAGGATCGTTGGGGCGGGACAATTCGTCTTCAGATCGGCGCGGGGTTTCGCCAGCGTGTAGGAGCGATGGCGGCGTGTGGTCCGCATGGCCTCGGTGAACAGGTCCGTCCAGCGCGAAGGAGCGCGGAGCCTCACACTGAAGTCGTTGATCACCACATACAACTTCTTTCCGGGTCGGAGTACTCGCCCAGTCTCGAGGAAGTCGCGGAACTCGCAGGTGCGTTGCGTGGGCGGCCCGGTAGTACCTGACCGTCCCGGACACCCCGCTTCCCAGCTTTTGTAAGGACCGATCGGTATGCACCGGCCTGTGCCGCGGAAGGGATGTGTGAGCGGCAACTTCTGCAGCATTCGACGGTGAACTTTGCACCCCACTGTCGTGAATGATTGCAATCGACACAGAATAGTGCTGTGAAATAATCGCTTTCGGTGTTGGTCATGTCGCGACAATCGTCACTTTGGCGGACACGGAGTCCGATGACTCCGCCCCTAGTGACGATCGGGCGGTGCGAAAAGGTATGTCGGGGTGCGGCCGTCGGCCTTCGTTTCGTACCGACCAGTTTCCTTCCTCTGAAAAAATAGGTATGTCGCTAGGTATTACGGCCGTCGCCTGGCCCCGACAGGCGGGCCATGGTGTGACATGTCTCACCAGCTCGACCGAAGGTCCATCCGATGCCCTACCGACACCGATCTCCGGTGACCCGAGCCCACGGTCACCACACAGCGATCCACTGGTCCACTGTTCGCGTCGACGACCGGGCGGAGGTGTGCGGCGTTCTCGGGCGGGGATCGCCGGTGGTCTTCGTTCCCGGATGGGGATTGACGCCCTGGATCTACCGTCACGCCTTGGCCCAGCTGGCCCGGAGCTGTCGGGTCTACGCCCCGGCGATCCCCGGGTTTGCCGGAGTGCCGGACCGTCCACTCGACAAGCGGACCGTGGCGGACTGCGCCGCCTGGCTCGGACGGTTTCTCGGCGCTGCCGGAGTCGGTCCGGTGACCTTGGTCGGGCACTCGTTCGGCGGGGCGCTGGCGATCCGGGCCGCCCATGATCTGCCGGATCGGATAGTGCGACTGGTTCTCGTCAATTCCGTCGGGGCAGGAGCGTGGCCGGACGTCAATGGTGCGACGCCCCCGCTCGGTGACGGACCCCTGTGGGAGCGGGGCGCTGAGGCTCTGGGGGACGCGCTGTCGCTGCGGATGCTCGCCTCGACCACACGGACTCGTCCCACCACTACCAGTCGCCACGACGTCGGTGATCCGGGAAGCGTGGGGAGCACGGACCCCACCGCCCGGGGTGGGGACCTGACCGCTGAGCTGCACCGGCTCGCGCAACGACGTCTACCGGTAGCGCTGGTGTGGAGCCGGGGCGACCGCCTGGTCCCGTGGGCGAGCGTCGAATCGCTCCGCGCGGGCCTGGGGGGACCGCCGGTGTTCACCGTCGCGGGCGGACACGGGTGGCCGATCACCGACCCGGAGTGTTTCGGGCACACGATGCGCACCGCCTTGGACCGGCTCCACACCGAGGTGGCGTCGTGAGCGCCGGTCTCGCCCGTCGCGGGCGCGAGACCACCCGATTCGGCAAACTCGTCATCTGGAAGTGCCAGGGCTGCGCCGCGGTGCTCGCACCCCTGACCGGGTGCTGTCCCTCGTGCGGCGCCCGCACTCTCGAACCCATCTCCTCGGCCGGCGCGGGAGTGATCGTCTCGTGCCGGGTCGTCGATCGCACCCCCGACCCGGTGTGCGGCGCGCCCTGCCCGTCGATCATCGCCATCGTCGCACTCGACGAGGGTCCCTGGGTCTATTCGTGGATCGACGGCGACGTTCCGGTCTCTTCCGATCGGCCGGTGCGGGTGCGGTTCCGGTACACGCAGCCAGGCGAGAGATTCCCGGTCTTCGCACCCCGCGATTGCTTGTGACGGCCGCTTCCGGCTCAGCCTGAAAACACTGCTGGAAAACAACAATGGGAGCAGGACCAAAGGTGGACATTTTTCGCCGAAGTCCGTGTCGTTGCTTCCTCTTTCCTGACTGGTGGTCGACCCGGATCGGACACGCATCGCCTCGGCCGTTGGTCGCAGCAATTCCCTTTCCGGAGCGAAAAGCACACGCGGGTATGTAAGGTACGAGCGCCGTGGGCGTGGTGCCGACAGTCCGGACATGGCGGCCGACCGATATTCGTTCTCATCGCCATCGTGAATGTTCCGGTGGAGTGGCCCTGCTCTGGAACCGAGATCCGGACTTGCCGAGCAGGTACGCCAACTACGCGAGATCCGAGCAATCGAACGCATCCGGCCCCGCGGTATCCCAGACGTACGGCGACCTCATCGTCAACTCTGCCGCGGCGAGAGTCCGTGCCGCGGCCGCGGAAGGCCCGTCAGGAATGTCGGTGACGCTCTGAACGGACTTCCGCGGGGCACTCGCCGGGTCTGCGAGGCATCCTCTGCGTGTCCTCCGTCTCGCTGACCCGATCCCGTCGCTCGAGCCGGCCGCAGTCCGCGTCGGCTTCATCGAGCGGCCCGTCGAAGCCGACCCTGGGGTGGCACAGCGATGCCGCATGGTGCTGGTTCATACGTCGATCTCGGGACGACGTACCTGGAGGCTCCCGGCCGGCGCGGTCCTGGCATCCGGAATAGTCCCGAACAGCTGCTAACATGACGGTGAAAGACGACGGTTTCGGTTGCTGGAGGGTCGGCGGAGCTGGGGGCAAGTACCCGGGGTGCACGTCGCCGTGGGATTCCTTGAGTGCAGCGCCTGGATGAGAGGAGCGGAGCATGACCGAGGTTGCCGTACAGCGTCGGCCACGCAACCGCAAGCAACTCATCGTTGCGGCTGCGGCGAAGCAGTTCGAGCGGCGGGGCTTTCATGATGCCGCGATTGCGGAAATCGCGGCCGATGTCGGTATTACCGGCCCGGCGTTGTATCGCCATTTCCGAGGTAAGCAGGATCTTCTTGCTGCTGCGGTGGAATTCGAGATCGAGGGACTCGAGGCGGCCTATGGTGCACCACAACCGGGGCTCCAGGAGTTGCTGGAGTACGCCGCGGGTAAGTCGCTGGCACAGAATCGCCCAAGCGCGCTGTGGGAACGAAATCAGGCGTACCTCGAACCGTCAGTGAGCGCTGAACTACGCGACCGCTACCAGAAGGCGATCGCCCCGCTGCACGAGGCGATACAGACGGCCAGGCCCGGTCTCGCCGGACCTGCGGTAGAGCTGCTGGTAGCGGGCGCTCATGCCGTACTGAGCAGCAATCGGTTGTTCAGCCGAAACAAACTCGATTCTGGTCGAGCACGAATGCTGATGACCAAGGCCGCTTCGGCGGTGTGCGAGATGACGGACCTAGGCGTTGTCGAACGAGCAACCGCGCGTGGTGGTGCGCGCGGTCGGATCATGCCGGCATCGCGCCGGGAAGCGATCCTCGAGGCGGCGGTGACCTTGTTCGCCGAACGTGGTTATCAGGCCGTGGGGATGGACGACATCGGCGCTGCGGCAGGGATTACCGGACCGACTCTCTACCATCATTTTTCCGGGAAGTCGGCGATCCTCGTCACGGTGATCACCCGTTGTCTCGACGCGCTGTACTTCGATGTCTCCGGGGCGTTGTCGGCTACGGATGATCCCGCCCGCGCCCTCGACTCTGCGCTGACGTCCTTCGTTCGGATCAACGTCGAACACGGAGACGCGTTGAGTGCATTGCTCACCGAAGTCGTCAACGTACCGGCGGACGAGCGTGCCGCTATCCGGCGCCTTCAGCACGACTACGCCAGCGAATGGGTTGCGCTGTTGATCCGGGTTCGCCCCGATCTCGCGGCGGCGGAGGCCGAGGCTCTGGCACGGACCGCTCAGTCCGTCATCAACCGGATGCGGAGACAGCTTCGTGGGGAACCCGGGGATGTGGGGAACCAGCTGAACCGTGTGGGCCGGGCCGTCCTGGGGCTTGCCGGTCCGGCGGTTCCGTCGGGACACCAGTAGGCGACCCGCACCCACATGGTCGTTGGACAGATCAGTTGTCATAGGCCCTCACTCTGCGCACTGGGTTGACCGGCATCGCACCGGAACGACGAAACCGCTGACGGCACCGAGGTGACCCATCGTCACGGACTACATCGCACTCGAGTTCTGCGGGCCGGCGGACGAGCTCACCAGTCCGAGTCGGGGACATGATCGAACAGGTGAACAACCGTCGGCGTCATTCGAGCCGGGGGACGATCAGCCCACTGGAGTTCGAGCGTCAATTCACACAGGAGGCAGAAGCTGCCGGATGCCGGGCTCCTCCGATGAGTTCGACCCACGGGCACTCAGTCTGCGTCCCGTATGGAACCGTCCCGTATCAATGCGCACGTCCTGCGGCGGCCGTGGCCACGTGGGGGCGACGCCGCGCGGGGTCTGCCTTGACCTCGACAACCAGCGGATAGTTCCCCTTCTCGATCAGCGCCGCGACCTGTGCGAACTCGTCGATTTCGCGCACCGTCACCGCGCGGGCGCCGAGTGCGCGCGCCGTCTCCGCGAACCCCGGCCATTCGACCTCCGAGTGCGCGGGCTTCAAGCCGAGACCCGCGAGCTTGAGGTACTCGGCGCCGTAGCAATGATCGTCGAGCACGACGAGTACAACGGGCAGGTGATGCCGGACCGCAGTGCTCAACTCCGTCAGTCCCATCATCGCGCCGCCATCCCCGACCACGCAGACCGTCGGCGCATCGCGGTGACTCGCCGCAGCGCCCACCGCAGTCGCGATACCCAGCCCGATCGAGCCGAACGCACCAGGAACGGTGAACCGCCCCGGCTCGACTGGCAGGTACTTCCACGCCGCGGTCGAGAAGCGTCCGATATCGGTGACGACCTGCGACCCTGGCGGGAGTAGCGCGGCGAGTCGGGCCATCGCATCTCGCATGTCGACGGTGCCGCCCCCGGAGATGCTGTGGTAGCCCTTCTGCTCGAGGGCGCGCACGGCTTCGGCGAGCTGCGTGACGCGGCGACCGGACGGTGCCGGAGCGTCGGCCTCGGCCAGCCGCTTGCACAGTGCGTGCATCACCTTCGCAGCGTCACCCGTAATCGGCAGATCCACCGGCGCGAACCGCCCGAACGCATCGGACCGGTCGTCGATCTGGATGACGAATTTGCCGGCCAGCAGCGCCGTGTTGTCGGTTGTGAACGACGAGAGGGCGGCGCCGACGACAAGCACGCAGTCGATCCGGCCGAGCTCCTCGATCGCCACCGCGTGCGACAGCGAACCGTGTATACCGAGGTTCTCGGGTTCGCCGGCGAACAGGTCCTTCGCGAGTAGCGTTGTCATCACCGGCGCGTCGAGGGCCCGCGCCAGGCGCAGGATGTCGTCGCGGGCGCCGGAGCCGACCGCGCCGCGGCCCGCGAGGATGAGCGGGCGTGCGCTGCCGAGCAACGCGGCGAGCGCGTCGTCGACGAGGTCGGCGGCGGGCGCTCCGGGTACCGGCGGTGAGGGCACCGCGCGCGGCGACTCACCGGTTGCCGCGACCTCGAGCAGGTCGTAGGGCAGGTCGAGCACGAGGGGAGTCCGGGTGGTAGCGACGCGCGAAAGCGCTTCGGCGATATCCGCCCCGACCGCGGCGGCCTGGCGCACCCGGCGGTACTCGGCACCGGCGAGCCGGGCGAACCCTTCGAGGTCGAAGTCCTGGAAGTGGTCGCGCACGTCCGGGGTGCTGCCGGTCAGCAGCAGCACTGCGCTGCGCGAGCGCACCGCCTCGACCAGGGCGGTCGTGCAGTTCGTGACGGCCGGGCCGTGCGTGACCGACGCGACGCCGACACCACCGGTCATGCGGGCGTAGCCGTCTGCCATCGACACCGCACCACCTTCGGCCACGGCTGCGACGAACTCGCCGCCGTGGTTCTCCACGAAGTCACCGAGATACGCGAGGTTGGCGTCGCCCATGAGTCCGAAGACGGTGCCGACCCCGAGCTCGGACAGGGCCAGGGCCGCAAGTTGATAGGTCTTCATGGGGTTTCCTCCGGGATCGGTGTGTACTGGTCAGATGACGGGACGGAAGCCGTCGTCGATGTGAACGGCCGTGCCCGTGAGGTCTCCGCGCTGTGCGACGTGGTTCGTGGAGGATCCCGAGGTGCAGTTGTCGACGTTGCGCGCTGGCCTCGGGGCCATGCCGACGCGATCGTCCGCTAGTCGATCTAATCCCCGTGCGGCGCGCCCAGTGCCGCCGGTCCGGCGGCTGCATGGGAGTACGCGGCACCGTACTCGCGTCAGATCAGGGGCGCACTGGGGTCCCGGCTGTGAAACGTGACCCCGGTCAGGAACCGCCGTGGCGATCTGAACGAGGGGGCGCAGGCGCGACAGATCGCCGTTGTCGGTGGGTGCCGGCTTCATGAGTGAAATAGGGAGATGTGGTTGGGGGCTGACGCCGGGCGGGCCGGCCACGAGTGGTCCGGGCCCGCCCGGGCAGGGCAGGGTGTGGCCTCAGGGGCAGCCGTTGGTGACGATGGCGCCGTAATTCGGGTCGATCGTCGGGTCGACGTAGGCGACGTTGGCGTCCCAGAGCTCCTTGCTCAGGTCCATAGACCAGGTGTCGCGCTCGCTCTCCCAGACGGCGCGGGCGGCGTCCTCGGGCAGACCGGTCCAGTCGACGAGGATCTTGGTCGCCTCGTCGGCATTCTCCTCGTCGACGATCCACTCGATCGAGGACTTCATCGCCCGGCAGAACTTGCCGATCGTGTCGGGGTTCTCGCTCCAGAACTGCTTCGTAGTGGCGAACATGCCGGTCACGTCGTTCCTGCCGCGTTCGCCCATCGTGCCCTCGGCGGAATCGGCGATGATGCGGAGCTTGGAACCCTTGGCGAGTAGCGACTCGTAGGTCGTCAGGCCGAGGACGCTCGCGTCGGCCTGGCCGTTGGCAATGGCTGCGGCGGTTGTGGCCGGCGTACCGGTGCCGATGAAGGTGACTTCCTTGCCGTCGATGCCGTACTCCGCGAGCACGCTCAAGGTCCGTTGCTCGTTGGAGTCGCCGCGCTGCGGGACCGCGAATCTCTTGCCGGGAAGGTCGTTGAGCGAGGTGATGCCGGACTCCTCGGTCGCCACCATGACGACTCGGCCGCGCGAATAGGGGCCGAGGATCCTGAGCTCCTGGCCCTCGGCGCCGGCCGGGACGATGGCGCCGGGCTGGCCGAAGATGACTTGTGTGCTGCCGCCGATCATCGCGGACAAGATCTCCGGCCCGGACTTGCCCTCGATCAGTTTCACGTTCAGATCCTGGTCCGTGAAGAAACTCTTCTTCTCGGCGACGGAAAGTGGGTAGGTATAGATCGTGCCGGGGAACGAACCGACATTGATCACGTTCGGGTTGGCGCCCGCGGTCTCGTTCGAGCCGCACGCTGCGGCTCCGGCGAGCAGTGCGAGTGCGCCGCACAGAGACAGGAACTTCTTCTTCATCGGTGTGTAGATCTCCTGAATTCGCGGGGTCTGGAGGTGATTCAGAGGGATTTGCGGAATCGTTCGTACAGTTCCTGGTAGCGCGGGTGTGCAGCTACGCTCTCCAGGTCCCGCGGCCGTTCGATGCCGACCTCGACGTCGTCGAGGATCCGGCCCTCGCCGAGGAGAACGACGCGGTCGGCGAGGGCGATCGCCTCACCCAGGTCGTGGGTGACGAAGACGACCGTGCGCTGGGGTCCTGACTGCCACAGCTCGAGGAACTCCTGCTGGACCGCGATCCGGGTCCGGGCGTCGAGCGCTGCGAAGGGTTCGTCCATCAGTAGGACGTCGGGGTCGAGGGCCCATGTACGGGCGAGGGCGACGCGTTGGCGCATGCCCTGGGAGAGCTGCCACGGCCACAGCCGTTCGGAGCCGCCGAGGTGGACCCGGCTCAGCCAGTCGTGGGCGACCCGGCGGCGGGTGGCGCGGTCGACACCGCGCAGTTCGAGACCGTATTCGACGTTGCCCTGGGCGGAGCGCCACGGGAGCAGCGCGTCGCGGGCGAGCATGAAGCCCAGGTGGGGGCGGGCCTCGCGGGGGCTGGTGCCGTGGACCTCGATCTTGCCGGATGACGGCTCGACCAAGGCGGCGATCATGTTGAGCAGAGTGGTCTTGCCGCAGCCGCTGCGTCCGACCAGGGCGACGAACTGGCCGGACGTGACGTCGAGGTCGATGTCGTGCAGGACCGTTCGCGTCCCGCCCTCCGGCTTGGTGAAGGTGACCTGTGCCCGGCGGAGACGGATCATCGTGTCGAAGGGCGGGACGTTCGCGGCGTCGGCGCTGAGAGTGGAGTGGGTCATGGCGGTCATCTCCTCGGGATCAGTGGTCGGCTGGGGGCTGCCAGCGGAGGAGTCGCCTCTCGGTGGCTCCCATGACTTGGTTCAGGACGACGGCGATGACGGCGAGCAGGATCAAGATCGCGTAAACCGCCTCTAGTTGGAACAGGGACGAGTACTGGGCGATCAGCTGGCCGAGGCCGTTTTCGGCGGCGATGAGTTCGGAGCCGACGACGCCCAGTAGCGCGTAGATCAGGCCGAGTCGCAGGGAGGCGATGATCGCGGGGGTTGCAACCGGCAGCATGACCTTCCAGAACAGGTGGCGCTTCTTTGCGCCGAGAACCGCCGACAGGCGCAGCCATTCGGCGTCGGCCGATCGGACACCGGCCCGAGAGGCCGACAGCACGATGAAGAACACGAGTGTGCTGGCCAGTGCCACCTTGGCCTGGGTGCCGATGCCGAAGGCGACGATGAAGAAGGGTGCGAGGGCGATGCGGGGCATCGCGTTGGCTGCGTCGAGGAACGGGGCGAGAATGCGCTCGAAAGTGGGCAGGAGGCCCAGCGTGATGCCGACGACGACGCCGACGCCGCTGGCGAGGGCCCAGGCGATGACGACGGCGAGCATCGTGGCTTGACCGTTGGACCAGAGCTCGCCGTTCTCGACGGCGTTGACGAAGTAGTCCCACGACTGTTTCGGCGACTTGGCAAGGACAGGGGTGATCCACTGGTTGCGCGCGGTCAGGTCCCACGCGCCGAGCCAGAGGACGACGAGCGCGAGTTGTGCTCCTCGGACGAGCAGCATCGTCCTTGATGTACGTGCGCGTGGTCGCCGGCCTTTCATCGGTATGGGGGCGTCCGCGACCGGGGGCATGTCGTCCCGGCGATGTGTCGGCTGCTCGCTAGCAGTGATCGGCGACAAGACGGTCTCCTCAGCTATGGCGGGCCGGCGCTTCTGCGCCGGAGTGAGAATTCACTGGTGATCAAGTCATCACTTACTTTGCCTGGGTGTGACGAAGTCGTCAATACTGGTTATGAGTACCGTGACTTGTGTACAGTCAGGTCACTTTTGCTGTCCTACAGTTAACTTTGAGGGATTTCCGTTGCGAACTTCAGTGGGCTACGGGCAATGCATGCGTCGCCGACAACGTCATCGCATTCGAACGACTGGTAACAATGTCGCTTCGCCGACCGGCGTTCCGTCAGGAGAGGGCCAGCAATGTCCGAAGGCGCTGCGCAGCGTCGCCCGCGCAATCGCAGGCAGCTGATCGTCGCGGCGGCCGCGCGATAGTTCGAGCACAAGGGCTTCCACGGACATTTCGGTCACCGACATCGCGGCCGAGGTGAGCATTACCGGTCCGGCTCCCTACCGCCACTTCCGCGGAAAGTTGGAACTGCTGGTGCCGTCATCGAGCTCGAGATCGATCAGCGCGAATGGGGCTCCGGGGCGACGGAGCTGACGACGCTGCTCGACGGGGCGGCCAGGGCACTCTTGCGCCCCGATCGTGTCGACCCCCTGTGGCAGCGCAGCAGTTCCTTCGTCGATCCGGAGACGCGGGCGAAGCTCACCGATCGCCATCTCGCCGCGCCACAGCCGTTGTGGTCCGCCCTGGCCAGGACTCGCACCGACCCGACCGAAGCCCAGGCCGACGCCCTGACCTGGGCTGTCCAGGCGGTGCTGCCCAGCGCCCGCGCCTTCGAGCGGGCCAAGCTGGACCGCGAGCACGGCCGGCAGCTCTTGTCGCTGCAGTCCTCACGGTGGCCGAGATTTCCCGCTTGTTCCCCGCGGCGTCGGTGCACCCGGCACCTGGCGGGCTGAGCGCTGTGTCACGGCGCGCGGCACCGCTGGCCGCCGCCGTACGTCTGCTCGCCGAGCGGGGCTGCCCGGCGTTGACGACCGAGATTGTCCACGTGCCGGGGGAGGAGGGCGCACCGATCCGACGGGCGCCGCAGGACTACGTCAACGAGTGGACGGTGCTGCTTGTCGCCGGCCGGGACGACTTGAGCCCGGCCGATGTGGAGGCCCTGGACCGCTCGGCGACACCGCCTACCGGTGGCGAACACTGAGCAGCGCGAACCGCTCCGGCGGCTCGGGCACGGCGTCCTGGGCATTCCGAAGCGGATCGATGCCGCGCACTTGCCGGTCTGAGCAGATGAGCGCCCGGAGCCGGGAAGAGCGCGAGCTCCCCGGCCTTTCGGCTTTTTCACCCGCGGCTCAGGCACCCTTCTTTGCCGTGTCGCGCTGGGCGAAGAACTGCTCGACCGCGCGGGCGTGGTCACCCGAGGCGAAGCACTCCTTTTCCACCGACAGCGCCAGGTCGAGCACAGTATGGGCGGTGTCGCGCAGGACCGCGTTGAGGACCTGCTTGGTGCCCTGGATGGCCCGAGTGTGCCCATTGGCCACCCGCTGCGCGAATGCGTGCGCGGCGTCGAGAAGTTCCTCGGGGTCGACGACGTGGTTGACCAGGCCGATCCGCTCGGCCTCGACGGCGTCGATCTTGTCGCCGGTGAGGAAGTACTCCTTGGTCCTGGCCATGCCGACCAGCCAGGGCCAGACGATCGCACCGCCGTCGCCGGCGACGACGCCCACGTTGACGTGGGGATCGGCGATGACGGCGGTGCGCGAGGCATAGGTGACGTCGCAGAGCAGGGCAATGGTTGCGCCCAGACCGATCGCCGGACCGTTGATGGCGGCGATGATCGGCTGCGGCACCTCGAGCAGGTCTACGACGATCGAGCGTGCGTCGAGGAAGAAGTCGTCGAGCTCCTGGCCCGCCGACATCCGCGGCCCCTTGAGGTTGCCGCCGGCGGAGAAGGCCTTCCCGTTGCCCGTCAGGACAACGGCACGTACCGAGGTGTCGCGACGCAGCTCGCGCCACAGCCGGATCAGGTCGCGATGGGTGGCGTGGTTGATCGCGTTGAAGTCGTCGGGCCGGTTGATGCGGACCTCGAGGACCGCGCCGTGCCGGGTGGCGACAAGGTTGTCGAACGCGTAGTGGTGAAGCTTGTCCATGGCAGTGTTCTCCTTGTCGGTCGGGTTCAGAGGCGCTCGAGGATCGTGGCGTTGGCCATGCCGCCGCCCTCGCACATCGACTGGAGCCCGTAGCGGATGTTGTGGTCGACCATGTGGTGCACCATCGTGGTCATGAGCCGGGCGCCGGAGCCGCCGATCGGGTGACCGATGGCCATCGCGCCGCCGTTCGGGTTCATCAGCTCGTACGACGCCCCGGTCTCGCGCTGCCACGCGAGGGTGACGGGCGCGAAGGCCTCGTTGATCTCGAAGACACCGATGTCGTCGATGCTCAGGCCGGCCTTTGCCAGCGCACGACGGGTGGCGGGAATCGGGCCCTTGAGCATGGTGATCGGATCGGTGCCCGCGACCACAGCGGTGTGGATGCGCACGAGCGGACGCCAGCCGCGCTGCTTCGCGATCTCGCTGGTCGTGATGAGCAGCGCCGCCGAGCCGTCGGAGATCTGCGAAGCGTTGCCGGCGGTGATGACGCCGTCCTCCCCGAAGGCGGGCCTGAGTGCAGCGAGCTTCTCGAGCGTGGAGCCGCGGCGGACGCCCTCGTCGGTGTCGAAGAGCCGCGTCGTGCCGTCCTCGTCGAGGACCTCGACCGGAGCGATCTGGTTCTTGAATCGTCCCTCGTCGATCGCTCGCGCGGCCCGAGCGTGGGAGTCGAGCGCGTGCTGGTCGAGGTCGGTGCGGGTGAGGCCGTATTCGTCGGCGATCATCTGCGCCCCGACGCCCTGGTGGAAGCGGACGCCGTTGTAGCGCTTCAGCACCGAGGGGCCGAACGGCTCGCCGAACGAGCCGTCGCCGAGCGCCGCCTGTGCCGGCACGGCGCTCATGATCTCGACGCCACCGGCCACCGCGATGTCGTACTGTCCCGCGATGACGCCGGCCGCGGCTTGGTGCACGGCCTGTTGCGACGAGCCGCACTGGCGCTCGACCGTCACGGCCGGGACCGACTCGGGCCACCCTGCCGCGAGCACCGAGGCGCGGCCGATGCCTCCGCTCTGCATGCCGATCGGGATCGCACAACCCCAGACCACGTCGTCCACGAGTTCGGGCTCGAGCCCTGTGCGCTCGGTCAGCGCGTCGAGGACATGGGCGGACAGATCCGCCGCGTGCTGTCGGGAGAGCGAGCCGTTGCGCCTCCCGACCGGCGTCCGGACGGCCTCGACGATGACCGCGTCGCGCATCATCGGGCACCCGCATCGACGGTGACGCACTGACCGGAGACGTAGTTCATCTCCTGCAGGCACAGGGCGTAGATCGCACCGGCCGCCTCTTCGGGCGTGCCCGGGCGGCCGAGCGGACTGGTCTTCTTCACAGAGTCCATCGCGGCCTGGCTGACGCCGACCCGCATCTTGCGGCCCTCGATCTCGACCACCGTGTCCTCACTGGCGACGGCCTCGGTCATCCGGGTCAGGATGAATCCGAAGGCGACGGCGTTGACGTTGACCTTGTAGCGGCCCCACTCCTTGGCAAGGGTCTTGGTCAAGCCGATGACGCCGGACTTGGCGGCGGCGTAGTTGGCCTGGCCCACGTTGCCGAAGACCCCGGAGACCGACGAGACATTGACGACCTTGCGGTGGTAGTCGGTCGGGTTCGACTTGATGTACGGCGCGGCCGCCCGCAGGATCTTGAACGGCGCAGTCAGGTGCATCTCGATGACGCCGTCCCACTGTTCGTCGGTCATCCGCTGGATGACGTTGTCCCTGATATAGCCAGCGTTGTTGACGATGATGTCGAGTCCGCCGAAGCTCTCGATCGCCGTGTCGACGAAGCGCTGGGCGAAGTCGGGCGCGGTAACCGAGCCGACGCATGCGACGGCCTGGCCGCCCGCGCCGATGATGTCTTCGACGGTCTCCTTGGCGGGCGCCTCGTCCAGGTCGTTGACGACGATCTTCGCACCCTCGGCGGCAAGCTTGAGTGCGACGGCGCGACCGATACCGCGACCGGAGCCGGTGACGAGCGCGACCTTGTCCTGCAGTGTGGGCATGTCAGTTCTTCCTTGCGGGGAGTGGTATCTGGGGAATTCAGGCGAGCCGCACAACGGCCGCGCCGCGCAGCGTGACGGTCCCGTCGGGCAGGGCCACCGTGAGATGGAGGTGGGCCACGCCGTCCTCGACCTTGGTGATCGTGCCGGTGCACGTCGGCTCGCTGTTGACCGGGGTGATCGCGCTGAAGCGGACTTCGAAGGAGACGATCTGCTCCTGGGGCCAGTGGTCGGTGAGCAGCCGGCCGAGATAGGCCATCGACAGCATCCCGTGGGCGAAGACGTCGTCGATGCCGACGGCGCGGCAGGCGTCGATGTCGATGTGCACCGGGTTGTGGTCTCCGGACGCGCCTGCGTAGAGGGCGAGCGTGGTGCGGGTGATCCGCGGGCACGCGAGGGTCAGTTCCTGGCCGGGGGCGAGGTGGGTGGTCGGGGAGGTCATGACGCCGCCTTGGGGTCACGCACGACGATCGTGCTGGTGAGCGTTGCGACCGGTTCGCCGGCGCGGCTGACGTGGGTGTTGCGGACGATGAACTGCAGCGCACCGCCCTTCTTGCTCGACACGTCGGCGACCTCGGTCCAATAGGTCAGCACGTCGCCGGCGTGAGCGGGAGCGTGGTAGGTGAACTTCTGGCCGCCGTGGAGGATCGTGCGCACGTCGACGCCGAGGTTCGCGAGGAAGACGTGTCTGTTCGGGTTGTCCATCTCCAGGCAGAAGAAGAACGTCGGTGGGATCGGGAGATCCGGGTGGCCTGCTGCCTTCGCGGCGCTCAGGTCTGTGTAGACCGGGTCGCTCTGGGCCGTCGCTTCGGCGAAGAAGCGGAGCCGTCCACGCTCGGCGGACGTGGTGAACTCCTCGGTGCGGGAGCCGACGATGGAGCGGTCGATGATCTTCATGTCAGGAGAGCCTTTCGAGGATCGTCACGACGCCGGCCGTGCCGAGGCCCAGATTGTGCTGCAGGCCGAGTCGGGCACCCGGCACCTGCCGGTCGCCGGCGGAACCGCGCAACTGCCAAGTGATCTCGGCGATCTGGGCCAGGCCGGTCGCGCCGAGGGGATGGCCCTTGGAGAGCAGCCCACCGGACGGGTTGGTGACCACCCGGCCGCCGTAGGTGTTGTCACCGTCCGCAATGAACTTCGCGGCACCACCGGGCTCGCAGAGGCCGAGCCCCTCATAGGTGAGTATCTCGTTGATGGTGAAGCAGTCGTGCAGCTCCACGACGTCGATGTCGGCGGGGTCGACACCGGCCTCGGCGTAGACGCGGTCGGCGGTACGGCGGGTCACGCCCGACCCCACGAGAGCGATCGCGCTCGGACTGTCGAAGAGGCCCTCGTCGTCGGACTCCAGCGCCTGCGCTGTGATCGCGACCCGAGCATCGAGCCCGTGCTTGCGGGCGAACTCCTCGGTGCACACGACCGCGGCAGCCGCGCCGGAGGTGGGCGGGCAGCACTGCAACCGCGTCAGCGTGCCGGCGACCGTGGGGGAGGAGAGCACGTCCTCGGGGGTGATCGGGTCACGGAAGACGGCGCGGGGGTTGGTGCGTGCGTGCGTGCGTGCCTTGACGGCGACGGCGGCCAGGGTCTCGACGGTGGAGTCGGTGGTGTCGAGGTACTCCTGTGCTGCGGCCGCGAAGTACTGCGGTGTCATCGGCAGCGCGGGGTCGACAGGGTAGACGTCCTCGAGGGCGGACATGAACGCCGACAGCGGAGCAGGCCGATCGTTCCACTTGGCGGTGAGCGCGCCCGGGGGCATCTGCTCGAAGCCGATTGTGAGCGCACACTCGGTTGCGCCGTTGGCGACCGCCTGGCGGGCGAGCCACAGCGCCGAGGATCCGGACGCGCAGTTGTTGTTGACGTTGAGCACTGGGATTCGGGTCATGCCGAGCTGGTAGACGACTCGCTGACCAGAAGTCGAGTCGCCGTACACATATCCGGCGTAGACCTGGCCGACCTGGTCGTAACTCAGCCCCGCGTCTTCGAGGGCCGCAGCTGCAGCAGCGGCGCCTATTTCGTCGTATTTGGCGCCAGCGCTGGGTTTGGTGAAAGGAACCATGCCCACGCCGGCGATGAGGACTCGAGAGTTCATCAGTCTCCTTCTCTAACGTAGATTCACTTTCCAGTACGGTTCGCATACTGTCAAGCGAGGTCGGGGATGGGTCGGGCGACGTGGCTCCCGAGTCCGGCCGGCCGAGTTTCGATTTCGAGGGGCGGTCTTGACATTGACACCATGAAGTGAACTATCGTTTGACTAGACATGGGAGATGACGACGGCGGGTCGTCAGTGACGAGAAGAGGGGGTGCCGTGACCGAACAGGTTGTCCGGACGAAGGTGGTCGCGTCGGCTCCGATAGACAGCCCCGATGCGAACGAAGTCGTCGCGGTCGGTACGCCGCTGGCCGACCTCGTCGCGGTTCGGCCGCATGGCACGGACATCTTCCACGGCTTCGGTCACGCGGGTGCTCCCCAGCGGGTGATGGGGGGACAGGTTGCCGCCCAGGCGCTTGCGGCCGCGGGCGCGACCGTCGACGCTGGTCGTGTCGCCCACTCGCTGCACGGCTACTTCCTGCGCGAGGGCCGGCCGGACCGGGTCATCGAGTACCACGTCGGCCGCAGCCGCGACGGCCGCAGCTACAGCGCGCGCCAGGTTGCCGCAGTCCAGGACGGCGCCGAGATCTTCGTGCTGACCGCCTCGTTCGTCCGGCCTGGAGCCGGCCCCGAGCGGCAACTGGTCGCACCCGTCGTACCCGCGCCCGACACCGCCCCCGACGTGTACGACGTGTGGAGCGCGCTGCACCCCGAGGCGCACGCCCAGGCGGTGTACGCCGGCGCGGTCGAGGTACGGATCGTGCCGCGACCGGCCGGGCCCACCGCGCCGGAGGCCGACGGCACCGTCCGCCAGGACGTCTGGCTGCGGTCGCGTGGCCCCCTCCCGGACGACCCACTCGTCCACGCCTGCGCGCTGACGTACCTCGCCGATGCCACGCTCGCGCAGTCTTCGGCGATCGAGCACGAGGTGATGTACCCCCTGCGTCGCGAGCACGGCCGGGTGGGATTGGCGTCGATCGACCACGCGGTCTGGTTCCACCGGCCGCTGCGTGCCGACGACTGGCTGCTGCTGCGTCAGACGAGCACCAGCATCGCGTCTTGTCGGGGGTTCAACCAGGGCACGTTCTGGAGTCCGGACGGGACCATGGTCGCCAGTGCTACTCAGGAGTCGGTGGTCAGGCTTCTTCCCGACAGTAATGACGAAAGGTGAATCAACGCATGGGACAACTCGACGGCCGAGTCGCAATCGTGACCGGCGCAGGTGGCGGCATCGGCCGTGAGCACGCGCTCCTCATGGCGCAGGAGGGGGCGCGGATCGTCGTCAACGACCTGTCCGACCCGGCCGACGTCGTGGCGGAGATCATCGCCGCCGGAGGCGAGGCGGTCGGCGTTGCCGGCAGCGTGGCAGAGATGGCGACCGGGGAGCGGCTGGTCGAGGCCGCGGTCCACGCATTCGGAGACCTGCACGCGATTGTGAACAATGCGGGTATCGTCCGCGACGCGATGGTCTGGAACATGTCCGAGGAGGACTTCGACCTCGTCGTCGACGTCCACCTCAAGGGCGCATTCTCGGTGACCCGGGCGGCGGCACGGCACTGGCGCGCGGAGGGCAAGGCGGGCCGTTCGGCCGACCGCTCGATCGTCAACACCACGTCGGCCGCGGGTCTGCACGGCAACGTCGGCCAGTGGAACTACGCTGCGGCCAAGGCGGGTCTCGCTGCGCAAGTGTTGCTCGCGGTCGCCGAGCTCGGCCGGTACGGCGTTCGCGCCAACGCGATCTCGCCCGCTGCCCGGACCGCGATGGTCACCTCCTCGCCCGGCCTCGCCGCGGCGGTCGCCGCACCCGAGGACGAGGACGCGTTCGACAAGTTCCACCCGCGCAACACCTCTTCGCTGGTCGCCTACCTCACGAAGGCCGACTGTCCCTTCACCGGGCAGATCTTCTCCGTCACCGGCGGGCATGTCGGTCTCTACCAAGGTTTCTCGCTCGGGCACGTTGTCAACGCTGACCACGGCTGGAGCGTCGCCGAGCTCGCCGAGGTGATGGAGAATCCTTCGTTCCCGCGCGCGTTGGACGTCGAACGACCGAAGATCATGAGCTGAAGGGACTGACCCCATGTACCTCACCCACGCCCTGCACCGCGCGGTCCGCTACTGGGGCGATGACATTCTGACCGTCGACGCCGACCGTGCGTTCACCTCGACGCAGTCGGCCAAGAGGGTCGCCCGGCTCGCGGGCGCGCTGCGAACACTCGGCGTCGGTGACAACGACCGGGTCTCGATTGTCGCGCTCAACTCCGACCGGCACCACGAGGTGTTCTTCGCGAGCTGGTGGGCGGGTGCGGTACCGAGCCCGCTCAACACGCGCTGGTCCGCCACCGAGATCACCTACGCGCTCAACGACTCGGGCACCAAGGTCGTCTTCGTCGACGAGGCGTTCGCCGCTATGGTCCCGGTGCTGCGCGAGCAGGTGCCCGGCCTCGAAGCGATCGTGTACGTCGGCCGCGGCGAGGCGCCTCAGGGCACGCTGGTCCACGACGAGCTGATCGAGGGGGCCGAGCCGATTGCGGACGCGCACCGGTCGGGCGACGACCTCGCGTTCATCCTTTACACCGGCGGCACTACGGGCCACGCCAAGGGCGTGATGATCACCCATCGCTCGTTTCTCACCGGTCTGCTCAGCTACCAGATGTCCGGGGCGGCGGTCCGTGCGGGGGGCGTCACCATGCTGACCGGTCCGCTCTTCCACATCGGGGCTCTGCTGGGGTGGTACTCGCAGCAGCTGCTCGGTGGCAAGCTCGTCTTTGTGCCGACGTTCTCGCCCGAGAACGCGATGCGCACGATCCAGGAGCACCGGGTCACCGGCTGTGCGCTGGTGCCGACGATGATCCAGCGGATCTGCGAGCATCCCGACTTCGCGTCGTACGACCTCAGCAGCCTGGAGTTCATCGGGTACGGCGCCTCCGGGACCCCCGACAGCCTGCTCGAACTGGTCATGAAGAACCTTCCGCAGACCCAGCTCGTCCACGTCTACGGCATGACCGAGGCCGGGTGCCTCACCATGCTCAACGGGCCCGACCACCGGGCCGGCCGCAAGCTCGGGTCGGTCGGACGAGCGACCCCGATCGTCGAGCTCGACGTCGTGGACCCGGACGGGAACCCGGTGCCGCCGGGCACGGTCGGCCAGATCGTCACCCGGGGCGGACACCTGATGATCGGTTACTGGAACAAGCCCGACGAAACCGCCGCCGCGTTCAAGGACGGCTGGTTCCAAACCGGCGACGGCGGCTATCTCGACGAGGACGGCTATCTCTGGATCGCGGACCGGCTCAAGGACATGATCATCACCGGCGGCGAGAACGTGTACTCCGCCGAGGTCGAGAACGTGCTCGCCGACCATCCCGCCGTCGCTTCGTGCGCCGTGATCGGAATCCCCGACCCGGACTGGGGCGAGCGGGTGCACGCCGTCCTGGTGCTGCGCCCTGGGCACACGACCTCGATCGAGGAGGTCCGGGCCTTCGTCAAGGAGCGGATCGCCAGCTACAAGGCGCCACGCAGCATGTCGATCATCGGCGAGATGCCGATGAGCGGCGTCGGCAAGATCCTCAAGCGCGAGCTGCGCGCCACCATCGCGGCCGACTGAGCCGAACGACCCAGGAGAACTTCAGGTGCAACGCAAGATCTACGACGCCGACCACGAGGCGTTTCGTGTCATGATCCGCGACTTCATCGCGGCCGAGTTGTCGCCCTACTACATGGAGTGGGAACACGATCACATCGTGCCGCGGGACTTCTTCCGCAAACTGGGCGCGATCGGGGTCACCGGCTTCGGCATCCCCGAGGTGTACGGCGGCCCGGGGGAGGTGAGCTTCAAGTATCAGGCGATCATTTCCGAGGAGAATGCCCGCGCGAGCGTGCACATGGGCCACTACGGACTGAGCACCGGCATGGTGTTGCCGTACCTGCTGACCCTCGCCACCGACGAGCAGAAGCAGCGGTGGTTGCCGGGCATCGCGTCGGGCGACATCCTGCTGTGCATCGCCATGACCGAGCCGGGCACAGGCTCCGATCTCGCCGGCATCCGCACATCCGCACGGCTCTCCGACGACGGGCGCCACTACGTGCTCAATGGCGCGAAGACGTTCATCTCCGGCGCCCGCAACTCCGAATTGTGCGTCGTCGTGGCCCGCACCGCGGCGCCGAGCGAGACCGACCGCCGCAACGGACTGAGTCTGCTCGTGGTGCCCACCGACAGCGAGGGCTTCGAGTTCGGCCGCAACCTCGACAAGATCGGGCTCAAGTCCAGTGACACCAACGAGCTGTCGTTCGCCGACGTGCACGTCCCGGTCGAGAACCTCCTCGGTGAGGAGGGCATGGCCTTCAGTTACCTGGGGCAGAACCTGCCGCGGGAGAGGCTCATCGTCGGGGTCGACGCCGTGTCTCGCGCGCGCGCCGCCGTGGAGATGACGCGCGCCTACGTCCAGGAACGCAAGGTGTTCGGCAAGCCGGTGGCGGCCTTCCAGAACACCAAGTTCGTGCTCGCCGAGTGCGACGTCGAGGTCGAGACGAGCCAGGCGTTGGTCGACCGCGGCATCGAACTCGAGGACGCGCACGAGCTCACCCCTGCCGATGCGGCACGCATCAAGCTGCAGACCACGGAGATGGCCGGTCGGGTGGTCGACAAGTGTCTCCAGCTTCACGGCGGTTACGGCTACATGCGGGAGTACGCCATCGCCCGTATGTTCACCGACCTGCGGGTCAACCGCATCTACGGCGGATCCACCGAGGTCATGAAGACCATCATCGCGAAGGACATGGGCCTCTAGGCCCGGAGGGAAACCCATGACCGACACCGTTCTGTTCACGATCGAGGGCGGCATCGCCACTATCGCGATGAACCGTCCCGAGCGCCGCAATTCCTTCACCATCGAGATGGCCGACGGGCTGCTCGACGCCCTCGAGCGCTCCGAGGTGGACCCGTCCGTCCGGGTCGTCGTGCTCACCAGCGCTGGGGACCACTTCTGCGTGGGTCGTGACAACTCCGACACCGACCCGGCGCCGTACCCCCCAGGAGATCACCTCTTCGGCCGGGCCGGCCTGATGCGCTATACCCGCCTGATCACCCAGCTACACGACATGAACACTCCCGTGATCGCGGAGGTCAAAGGCGGCTGCGCCGGCGCGGGTATGTCGCTCGCCCTCAACGCCGACCTGCGGTACGTCGCGACCACGACCGTGATGAGCACGGCCTTCGTCAACGTCGCCTTCGGCGGCGACCTCGGCGGGCCGTGGCAGCTCTCCCGGCTGCTCGGCTCCGCCAAGGCCGCCGAGCTGCTGCTGCTGTCGCCGAAGATCCGCGGCGCGGAGATCGTCGAGTGGGGACTGGCCAACGAAGTGCTCCCGCCTGAACACCTTTCGGCACGGGTGCGCGAGATCGCCGCCCAGATCGCCGCGAAGTCGCCGCGCGGGCTGACCGCCGTACGGCGGAACCTCAAGGCCGCCGCGACCATGTCGCTCGGCGACTACCTGCCGCTCGAGGCGGAGCAGTTCGCGACCTGCCTGGCGTCTCCGGACGCCGAGGAGGCACGGCTGGCGTTCGTCGAGAAGCGCGCTCCGAAGTTCGCGAGCTGAGCCGATGAACTGCGATCCCGCCGCCTCCCGCGGCCCGCTCACCGGCGTCCGGGTCCTCGAACTGGGCGGCATCGGTCCCGCGCCCTTCGCCGGCATGCTGCTCGGCGACATGGGGGCCGAGGTGATCCGCGTCGACCGTCCCGGCGAGGCCGGCCGGAACAACCCGTTCCCGGTGCTGCACCGTAATCGGCGTTCGATCACGGTCGACCTCAAGGACCGGCGCGGCGCCGGACTCGTGCTGGATCTCGCCCGCGGCGTCGATGCGGTCATCGAGGGCTTTCGCCCCGGGGTGGCCGAGCGGCTGGGTCTCGGGCCGGACAACCTGTTCGCCTGCAACCCCGCGCTCGTCTACGGCCGCATGACAGGCTGGGGGCAGGACGGACCGCTGGCCCAGGAGCCCGGTCACGACATCAACTTCATCGCGCTCACCGGCGTGCTCGAGGCGATCGGGACCCACGAGGAGCCGTTGCCGCCGCTCAACCTGGTCGGCGACATGGGTGGTGGGATGTTCCTGGCGCTCGGCGTGCTCGGCGCCGTGATGAACGCCCGCGCCGGCGGCTGCGGCCAGGTCGTCGACGCCGCCATGTGCGACGGCAGCGCCACGATGATGGCGATGGTGTACGACTTCTGGAACGCGGGCCGGTGGAACGTCGAGCGCGGTACCAACGGCATCGACGGCGGCAGCCCCTGCTACGGCGTCTACCGCTGTGTCGACGACCGCCACGTCGCCCTCGGCATCGGGGACGAGCGCTCCTACGCCGCGTTGCTCGACGTCCTCGGCCTCGCCGAGGACCCGACCTTCGCCGACCGGCAGGACAGTGCCGAGTGGCCGCGGATGCGCAAGACCCTCGCCGCCCTGTTCGCCCAGCGCGAGCGCGACACGTGGGCGCAGCTGTTCGCTGGTCGCGGCGCAAGCTTCTCGCCCGTCCTCGACCTGGTCGAGGCGCCCCACCACCCGCACAATCAGGCGCGCCAGACCTTCCTCGTAGGTCCTGGAGGGACCATCGAGCCGGCGCCGACGCCGCGGTTCTCCGGCACGCCGTTGCCGCGCCCGATCGCTGCCCCGGTCCTCGGTGCCGACACCGACGCGGTGCTTGTGGCCGCGGGTGTCCTACCGGAGCGGATCGACGAACTGCGGGCCGCCGGTGTCGTCGCCTGAGCTCACCGCGGTACGGGGGACGTCCGTCCCCGTCGCAGTCCGGTACGACGATCTGGGTTCGACCGGCCATGTCGACAACGTCGCGTCGATGCGGATCATCGAAGAGGCGCGGCACACGTTCCTCGGACACCCGGTGACGCCGCACGCCCCAGGCGGGCTGCTCGACCTGGTGCCGAGCCACATTCAGCACCTGGTGCGCCGGCAGGACATCGAGTACCGCGACGAACTCTGGTACCAAGCCGAGCCGTTCCTCGTCGACGTGTGGGTGTCCGCGGTCGGCACGACGTCCTTCCGCCTCGGTAGCGCGATCCGCACCTCGGCCGACGCCGAGCCGGCGGTGACCGCCGAGGCGGTCATCGTGCTCGTCGACCTGGAGACCGGCAAACCGTGGCCGATCCCGTGTGAAATCGGCGGACAATTCACAGGTAGCGTCATTCCCCAGTAGCGACCGCCGTTGGCCTGGGGAGTGTTTCGAGAATGGCGCCGCAGCGAAGATGGAGTCTTGTCGGCGTGTGGTGACAATTGAAATGAGTGTGGTCTCCGGTACTCGCGTGAGCGATCAAGCAAACCTCGGGTACCGGAGACCTCGTAGGTCGTGAACCGGACCCTTCCGACCGGCGAGCGGCTCTATGGGTGCTCACTGAATTCGGCGAGGGTGTCGGGGAAGAGTTGCGTTGTCGTCTGGTGACTCGTATCGCGGACGCTCTCAGCACCGGGGTTCCGGGCGAAGCCCCGGACAGTCGCCGGTTGCCTGCACCGTTTCACCGAGGAACTGCTGTCGGAGCAGTAGGACCGCGATACGGCCGGCATGTTCATTGCTGCGAGGCAGGAGCTACGCCGTGACCGTCGACCACGCCTGTGACGTGGTCGACGGCCAAGGGTGTATGACTTTGTGCACGGTCGTCGACGGATCCGCCCGAACTCGCTACCTCGACACGTGGGCCGATGAGAAGGGTGTTGCTGCCGTGGTTTTCGTCAGCAGCGCGCCTCCGGGGCCGCAGTCAGCACCGGACAGCCTGCTGCTCGACGAGTTCCTGGCGCAGCGCGCGTAGCTGGCGCGGCATGTTCCATCCGGCGACAGCGGTGGTACGCCCGGACGCGTCGCGTTGCACGGCGGCAAAGGGTCCCTCGTCGAGCGAGCCCTCGACGGCGGTGAAGTCCGCGGCCGTGGGGCGGCCGTAAACCTGGATCCGCACGTCGTACTGGTCGCTCCAGAAGTATGGCACCGGTGCGAACGGTGTCCGCTTCCCCAGCAGGGTCCTCGCGGCCGCCATGCCCTGCTCGGTGGCGTTCATCCGGTGCTCGAGACGAAGCCGTCCGAGCGTCGGGTGAAGCCACGAGGCGACATCACCGGCGGCGACGACCCCCGGTGCGGCCTGGCAGAATTCGTCGCACTGGACTCCGTCGTCGATGGTGAGTCCGCTGCCGCGCAGCCAGTCGGTGACCGGCTCGGCGCCGATCGCGACGAGCAGTACGTCTGCGGCGACCTCCGCGCCGTCGTCCAGGACGACGCCGCTCACCCGGCCGTCGGTCTCCCGGACATCGGCGACGCCGCGTCCACAGAGCAGCTGCACACCGTGGTCACGGTGCAGTCGCGCGACCCGCTGGCCGATCCGCGGACCGAGTTGGCGCTGCAGCGGCAGCTCCAGCGGGTCGATGACGGTGACCCGGCAGCCGAGTTCGGCGGCCACCGAGGCTGCTTCCGTGCCGAGGAAGCCTGCGCCGACGACGACGACGGCTGCGCCGGGTACAACCTCCCGACGCAGCGCGAGGGCGTCCTCGATCGTGCGGAGCATGTGCACCCCGGGGCGGCCGACTGCGAAGGGCAGGGCCCGGGGACGCACGCCCGTCGCGACGACCAGTCCGTCGAAGGCGATGTCGGAACCGTCCGCGAGCGCGAGCCGGCCCGCCGCGAGGTCGAGCCGCTCGGCCCGTACTCCCAGCCGCCATTCGGCGTCGAGCCCTTCGAGCGCGGCGGGCGGGCGCAGGGTGAGTTTCTCCTCTTCCCACTCTCCGCGAAGCAGCTGCTTCGACAGTGGCGGTCGGTCGTACGGGGGCCGCTGGTCTCCGTCGACCAGGACCAGTCTGGCGGTGTACCCCTCGCGGCGCAGTGTCTCGGCCGCGGTCAGACCCGCGGCCGAGACACCGACGACCACGACCTGGTCGAGGCTCATTCCTCGACCACGATCGCGAGGGCCGGGCAGAGCAGCGCGGCCTCGTGCACTTGGGGGGCGAGGTCGGCCGGGGGTGAGTCTTCGAGCAGGATGACGATGCCGTCCTCGTCCCGCTGGTCGAACACCTCGGGCGCGGCAAGCACGCATTGCCCGCCGCCGACGCACTTGTCCTCGTCGATGTGGATCCTCATCAGGTCTGTCCTTTCGGTCACCAGGTCACAGGCAGGCGATGCAAGCCGTAGATGGACATGTCGGTCTTGTATTGGAGTTCCGTCACCGGCTCCGCCAGAGCGAGAGTGGGGATCCGCTTGAGGAGAGTCGAGTAGACGACCTGCAGCTCGACCCTGGCCAGCTGCTGCCCCAGGCACTGGTGGACCCCGAAGCTGAACGCGAGGTGGTGCCGTGCGGGCCGGGTGATGTCGAGGACGTCGGGTTCGGCGTGGCCCTCGCTGGCGAAGGCGGCCTTGTCGCGGTTGGCGGAGGGAAAGTCGAGGATCAGGCCGTCGCCGGCGCGGATCTGCGTGCCCGCAACCTCGAAGTCGCCGATGGCCACGCGCCGGGCACCGCTGTGGACGATCGTGAGGTAACGCAGCAGCTCCTCGACCGCACCTGCGGCCACCGCCGGGTCGTCGGCGTCACGGATCAGCGCGGCCTGCTCCGGGTTGGTCAGTAGTGCGGCGGTGCCGAGGGCGATCATGTTGGCGGAGGTCTCATGGCCGGCGGTCAGGAGCAGCAAGCCCATCCGGGCAACCTCTTCGCGGGTCATGAGACCGGGGTTGAGCTGTTCGACGACGAGGCGGCTCAGAGTGTCGTCAGTCGGTTTCTCGATCTTGGCGTCGATGACGTTTCCGATCATCGCGAGCATCTCCTCGGCCGCTGCCACGGTGTCCGCGGGTGTGGAGGTTGCCGCGGTGAATACCTTGGTGAGCTCCTGGAAGCGGTCGTGCTCGGAGTAGGGAACGCCCAGCAGCTCGCAGATCATGACCGACGGCACCGGCAGGGCGAGCGACTCGACGAGATCGACAGGCTTGGGGCCGGCGAGCATCTCGTCGATGCACCGGTCGGTGACGGCCTGGACGACGTCCCGCATGCTCTGCATGCGCTTGGCGGTGAAGTCCCGGGCCAGCGCGCGGCGCGGCTCGTCGTGGGCCGGGCCGTCCTCGGTGAAGAAGGTTTTCGCCCGCGCCCGGCGCGCCTTGATCGCGGCTGAGCTGTGCGGGTATGCCGGATTGTCGGTGTCCGCGCTGACCAGTGGACTCGCCATCACCGCGCGGATGTCGGTGTGCCGGGTCACCAGCCAGGGCTCACTGCCGTCCCAGATCCGCACCCGGCGCAAACCCTCTTCCTGCTGAATCTCGGCTAGGTCGCCCGCCGGGTCGAACGGGCATCGTGCGGTGTCACGCGGCATGGGGTACAGGGGGACATCGGCGGTGTGCAGCATGCGACCTCCAGAAGCGGAAGGGAGAGATGGAATACTCTAAGTTGTATTCACTTACTCCTGGTAGTATCCACCTATTCTGCGTAAGGTCAAGATCTGCACCCAAACAGTCAATTACATGCTGTGCCGGCTGGGCTCTTGACAGAGCTCTCGCGGGCATCTAGAAGTGAATAATCGTTCGACTCAAGGAGGTATCTGTGCACCCCACAGCCCTGGTCACCGGCGCAGCTCGCGGCATCGGCCGGCAGATCGCCGTCTCCCTCGCCCGTGAGGGGTACGCCATCGCTGTCGTCGACACCGACTTCGACGGCTACCGTGAGTTCGACGAGGCCGCCGGCTCGGTTGTCGACGAGCTGCGCGAGATCGGCGTGCCGACCATCGCCGTCGAGGCCAGCACCACCGACGTCGAGGCCATGCAAGAGCTGGGCGCTCGGATCCACCAGGACTGGTCGCGGCTCGATGCGTTGGTCTGCAATGCAGGCGGCGGCAGCGGCGGCTTCGCCGACAACACGGCCGCCACCATCGATCTGAGCGCGTTGGACGACGTACTGCGCCGCAACCTGCACGGCACGATCACGACCGTGCAGGCCGCCCTCCCGGCCCTGCGGCAGGCGACCAATCCGGCGATCGTGACCATGGGTTCACTCACCGGCGTGGTCGCCAACCCGCAGGGCGGCTACGCCCACTACGGGATCACCAAGGCGGCCGTCATGCACTACACCCGCTACCTCGCCAACGAGCTGACACCCGAGGGCATCCGCGTCAATTGCGTGGCGCCGGGCCTGATCTCGACCGGCAGGCTGCGCGTGCGCCTCAGCGAGCAGCCGGAGCGCGAGAAGGAAATCGCGGACCGCCTCGGGACGCCGGACGAAGTCGCAGCGGCCGTGCGCTACCTCCTCTCTCCCGCCACCACGCACATGTCGGGCCAGGTGCTACAGCTCTGGCCGCCGGATGTCCGCTGAGTCCCGCTCCCCGAACCCCAGGAAGGCCAACGTGCCCACCCATCTGACGATGCAGCAGGTCGCCGAAGCTCAGAGCCTGTGCCACGTGTTCCAGTCCACCGTCGCCGCGCGCCCCGACCAGGTCGCGCTCCGTGCCTGGGAGGACGGTCGAACCTTCACCTGGCGCGAGTACGACCACCGAGTTCGCCGCATCGCCGCCGGCCTGGCGGGACTAGGCGTCCGACCCGGCGACACGGTTGCGATCATGCTGACGAACCGACCGGAGTTCCACATCGTCGACACCGCGGTGATGCACCTCGGCGCGACGTCGTACTCGATCTACAACACGTTCACCGCCGACCAGGTGTCGTCGCTGCTCGGTAGTGCCGGCAGCCGGGTGGTGATCTGCGAGGCGCGGTTCGGTGAGGTCATCCGCACAGCCGCACTGCAGCACCCGGACACCCGCGTGGTCTGCATCGACGATGCCGCCGACGACCAGCTCTCCCTGGACGCGCTCGTCGCGCTCGGTGACCCGGACTTCGACTTCGACGCGTCGTGGCGCGCGGTCGGGCGCGACGACCTGGTCGCCCTGATCTACACCTCGGGCACGACCGGTGAACCCAAGGGTGTCGAAATCACCCACGCCAACCTGCTCTACTCTTCGTCGGTCAGGGCGCGACAGCAGGCGGAGTTCACGACGCGCGATGCGGAAGAACGGGTGCTGTCGTACCTACCCGACGCCAACCTCGCCAACAGATTCGCCGCGCACTACCTGCCGATGGTGACCGGAGCCACGGTGACCGACGTGGTCGACGGCCGGTCGGTGCTGACGGCATTCCAGGAGGTCCACCCGTCGACCTTCATGGGCGTGCCGATGATCTGGTACAAGCTCAAGGCGCTGATCGAGAACGCAATTGCCGCCGAGCCGCCCGCCGAGCGGGCCGCGATCGAGCAAGCCCTCGCCGTCGGGCTGGAGAAGGTGCGCAGAGAACTTGCCGGCGACCCGGTTCCCGAAACGCTCGCCACCCAGCACGCCACAGTGGACGCGGCGGTCCTGCACGCCTGGCGGCGTCGGTTCGGCTTGGACGGTCTGTACTACGCGACCTCGGGCGGTGCGCCGATCGCGCCGGAGACGCTGGAGTTCTTCTTGGCGCTCGGCGTGCCGGTCTGCGAGGTCTACGGGCTCACCGAGAGCGCTGCCTCGGGCATCGCCAACCACCCCCACCGGATCCGGGTGGGCACCGTGGGCCAGGCGCGTAACGGAGTCGAGGTGAGGCTCGCCGACGACGGTGAGCTGCTGCTCCGCAGCCCGGGCGTGATGCGCGGCTACCGCAACGACCCCGCGAAGACGGCGGAGGCCGTCGACTCGGAGGGCTGGCTCCACACCGGCGACATCGCCACCGTGGATGAGGACGGCTACGTCCGGATCGTCGACCGCAAGAAGGACATGATCATCAACTCGTCGGGCAAGAACCTCGCACCGGCGAACATCGAGAACGCAGTCCGTCTCGCCTGCCCCCTCGCCGGCTCGGTCGTCGCCGTCGGTGACGGGCGGCCGCACGTCGCGGCGCTCGTCGTCCTCGACCGCGAGCAGGCCGCGGCGTTCGCGGCCGCCCACGGCATCACCGACCTCCGCGCCGAGACGCTGTCCCAGGACCCGCGCGTGGTGCGGGAGGTGGCCGAAGGTATCGCGCGCGGCAACGAGCGGCTCTCGCGGGTGGAGCAGGTGCGTGCGCACACGGTGCTGCCGTCGTACTGGGATGTCAACAGTGACGAGCTCACCGCCACCACGAAGGTGCGTCGCAAGCTCGTGCACGAGAAGTACGCCGCCGAAATCGCCGCGCTCTATGCCTGACCTGACCGGGAATGTTCCTGCGCATGAGTGCGTGTAATCGGCGTCGATCTCGGCGGTGTCCAGGTGACCGCCGACCTCGGGACGCCGGTCGGCCGTGCCGCACTGGTCGAAACCGTTCGTGACCCGGCTCCGGAAGGAATCGCCGGCATCCTCGCCAACGGCGGTGTCCAGACCCTGATCGTCGACGGCGGTGGCGCGACTCTCATGGGCCACAAGGATGTTTGGTCGGGCGTCGCGCGTTGGCGACCTGAACTGTGAGCACGAGATGGATGGTCTCGGCGCGCGCCATCGTCGCGACCACAGCACCCTCGATGGGCCCGGCGGGGCGTGGGGGCTGAAAGCATGGACGTCACCGTGGTCTCGGTGGCCGAACTCGCCGCCGGGCTCATCCCGTGGATTGCCGAGGCGATCCGCATGCGTGAGCACATGAACTGGTGTCGGGTGCGCCCGCTATGCGCGGGCAGGATCCTGGGGGGCGTGGTCGGGGAGCGTGTGGGGCGCTCATCTGCCCTAGCGCCTGCTCGAACCGGTCGCCGGGGTGACGGTCTGTTGTGCGGAATCCGGTTGGCGATTCCGGATCGCACCGACTCGGGGGGACCGACACGCGACACATGCAGTCACCGGGATCTGGGCGGTTTCATGGCGGCCAAGACCTCGCTCGGCGGGCTGCCGCCGGTACTCCTTTTCGATGTAGCGAGCCGAGGCCCCACTGACCTTCATTGCCGATCTTGTGGAGTATGTCGTTGTGGCTAGCACTTTTACGCCGGCATCCCTCTGTCGAGGGTGATGTCCGCAGGACATGGTGTGGGCACTCGTACCACTGGGTGTCATTGCTGTTCCAGTCGGCAATGCCGTCGGGCTGGAAGCGGCACGGCGCGTACCCACGACCGTCTTTCGGTCTGCGGTCATCGGCCTGGTGATCGTTGCCGGCACCGCAACCTTGATCTCATCCTGAATGTCTCGGGTGTCCATACCGGCCAGGTTCGCAGAACGCAGAACACAGCGTCGAGCGGGTCGTCGATCAGATCGGTGAGGTGTTGGCGCGCCTGGGCCCTCGTCGACAATGCCGCGGTCCGCGGAGGCTCGCTACTCGACGTCGAACTGCGGGTGTGGCATGGGGTGTTTGACGTCGATTGCGCCGGATGTCCACTGTGCACCTGGGCGTTCGGGCGGCGGATGCGTGAGTCGCGAGGGATCGATCGTCCCCGTCGCCTCGATCGGTTGTCGGTTGCCCGGACGGGCGGCAGGCCGGTCTGCTCGATCCGCAGCGTTCCCGGCACATGCACCGTACGCCGCCCCTCGATTGTGACTCAATATTCGGAGTGCCTGGGTTCGTATGCAGGGTAATCGGCCTTAAAGTTAATCGCTGATAGTGACCGGGGGGCTTGTGCGACGGTGTCGAAAGTGGTTCACTTCACTCTATAGCGGGGTCTGTGATGTGCTTCTCGCAGCCGGGCCGGGCCGGATTCCGAGCGGTGAGCCGATCGTCGATCACCTCCGCGAGACTCAACGACGTAGAGAAAGGCCACCCATGGCTGTCGATCACACATTTTCGGCAACGGTTTCGGCCGGGCCACACCGTTCGCCGACCAGGCGTCAGGCCTGGGTCACCGCGGCGATGCTCTTCGTGTTCATGCTCATCAACTTCGCCGACAAGGCCGTGCTCGGCCTCGTCGGCGTGGACCTTATCGACGACCTGGGCATCACCCCGAGCCAGTTCGGTCTCGTGCAGAGCGGCTTCTTCTGGTTCTTTGCAATCGGCGCCATCGTCGGCGGCATGCTGATCGGTCGAATTCCAGGCCGGTGGCTTCTCGCCGGCGTTGCACTGATATGGGCGCTGTGCCTTCTCCCGATGGTGTGGAGCACCAGTTTCACCGTGCTGCTGATCACGCGCATGATCCTCGGTTTCGCGGAGGGCCCGACGGCCGCCCTGGCCTTCGGAGTGACGCATAGCTGGTTCCGGGCCGAGAAGCGGGCTCTGCCCACATCCATTGTCGCGTCGGGAACATCGGTCGGTCCGCTCGTCGCCGCACCGATCATCACCGCACTCGTCATCCACTACTCGTGGCATGCGGCCTTCGCCGCCATGGCGATCGTGGGCCTGGTGTGGGTGGTCGGCTGGTTGATTGTCGGTCGCGACGGCCCCGAGGTCACAGGGCACGCGGTGTCGTCGTTTCCGATGCTTCCGGAGCGGGTCCCCTACCGTCGCCTGTTGACGTCCGGCACCATCGTCGGCATTACCCTGCTCTTCTTTGCCACCTACTGCAGCGTGGCGCTCAAGATCAGCTGGCTGCCGTTGGCGTTGCGTCAGGGGCTGGGTTACGACAAGGTCGCCACCGGCTGGCTGGTGTCCCTGCCGTACCTCTGCGGCGCGATCTTGATGATCGTCTTCGCGGCAGTGTCCCGCGCCATGACCCGGCGAGGGGCAAGCGTCCGCGCTGCTAGGGGACTGCTGCCCTGCGCGCTGGTGGCACTAGGCGGTTTGAGCACCATCGCATGGCCTCTCCTGGATCGCGGTGTGCTGCAAATTGTCCTGCTCGCGGTCGGAGCGTCCCTGGTGGTCGGCGCCCAGGGTATCGCCTGGACGCTGGTCTCGGACGTCGTCCCGGTCAAACAGCGCGGCACCGTCATGGGCGTGATGATCACCTGCTACAGCATGGGTGGCGTGATCGCGCCTTTGCTGCTGGGCAACCTGGTGAACGACGCTTCGAACCCGCTCCATGGTTACCAGCTCGGGTTCGCCGCCTTCGGTGTCGTCCTGGTGGGCGGAGCGCTGATCGCCGCTGCGCTCATCAACCCCGAACGCAACGTTGCGTGTTTCGTCGAGGCGCAGGAATTGTCGGCTGTGCGCGCGGACGATGCGGCATCGGCGGGGCAGATCGGACCGCGCTGAGTGCGCCTGCGGTCCTGTCGTGTCGATGACGGAGAAAGTCAACTACTACCGTGTCCGACTGTGGCTCACGCTAGGACCTGTTGCGTGCCTGAAGTGCAGTCAAGTCTGCACACACTCGAACGGTGGGCCGATTTGTCCGGCCGGCACATCTTCCTGGAAGAGGGGCATACACGGGGGAGAACAAGCACTACTCGGACTGCCGCCCCTGACATTTCACCGTGGCGGGCACGTGCTGGCGGTCGAGTTCAGCCGCCCCGAAATGTACAACGCGATCCGCCGTCCGATGCATGAGGAGCTCGCCCGGAAATCTGCCCAGATCCGGAAGGACGACACGATACGAGCCGTCGTGCTGACCGGTCAGGGCAAGGCATTCGCCACGGCGGGAAACCCTGGGGCGAGCAGCCGGAAGCCGGCCCAGTGCTCGACGCGCTCTTCCAGGAAGCCCGGAAGATCACTATGGACATCCTCGCATCGCCCCAGGCCATCATCTCGCCGGTCAACGCCTGCAGTCGATCTCGGCGCCACCATCGCGCTGCTGTGCGACATCATGCTCATCTCGAGCGCGGCGATCATCTCCGATCCGCACGTGACCGTCACCGTCACCGCCGGCGACGACGGTGCTATTACCTGGTCATGGCTGGTCGGGATGACCCGCCCGAAAAAGTCCCTGATGACCGGCGACAAGGTCACCGCGTCGGAGTCGGAGCGGATCGGCCTGATGAACCGTGTCGTCGAGCGCGAGCATCTGCTCGACCAGGCCGCACGCGCTCACGGAATGATCTGCCGTCGGCCCGGTGAAGGCGGTGCAGGGCAAGGCCGTGCTCAACCAGATCCTGCGCGATACTGCCGATCTGGTGCTCGACGACGTGTTCACCACCGAAAAGGAGCGCTTCGGCTGCGGCGAACACCGCCGGGTAGGCGAGTTGTTTCCCCGGTCGCGAGTCGAACGCCACCGCAGGGAGCGGCTCAGCGCACCACGACACGCGGCCGAATTGCCGCTCCCCCTGGATCGCCGTACCCGCCACGAGCCGAACGGCTGGGCCTCGTTCTACAACACCTTACCGCCGATCAGCCGCCTACCTCGTCGACAGCATCGACAAGCGGGTTGTGTTGTACGAGAAGCAATCTCTCGACAAGATTCGTATGGGGGCCGCGGACACCGGGGTCCGTACCGTCGTCTGTGTCGACAGCTACGCAGACGGGACCGTCGGCCTCGACGACCTCGAGTCGCGTGACGTCCCGGATTTCGACTTCGACCGCGTCTGGCGTTCGGTGTCCCGCGACGGCCTGCTCGCACTGATCTTCCCTTCTCGAACCACCGGTGCACCCCAGGGCGTGAAGCTCACTCACGGCGACATTCTTTTCTCGGTTGCCACGAACGTGGCCATCCAGGCCGAGTGCGCGCGGGCCGACGCGCAAGCGGGACCCCGAACCTTCCCGACGCCAACCTCGCGAACCGCTGGTCGGGCCACAACGTGCCGATGCCGTCACGAGCGACGATCACCACCGTCCTCGTCGACCAGCACGACAAGTCGATCGAGGCCGCAGGTCACTGCGGGGTCCGTTCACCTGACTCGAGGGCTCGAAGCGTCTCGCTGATGACCGCCATCGTGCTGTGTGGGGCGTGACGTCGATGCCACCGCGTGGAGTGCGTCGCACTGCCTGCCCCCTTCCTCCCGCGAGTGTCACATCGGCACGTGGAGCGGCTACGTCGAATGCGACCAGTTCGACGGCCAGAGCACAGACGCCGCCGGCGAGCCCGGGGGAGGGGTAGGGGCTGGTCGAGTGGAGGGCTCGTTCTTGGCGCCGCCATGACCGCACGGCTGCCACCGCGAGTACGCTGCCGGTACCGCAGGCGACGAACGCGACCTTGTCCCGAGATAGATCGTGGTCTGTGACAGACCCGTCAGGGTGGTCATCGGGGTGGCCTCACCGGCGACCGGGGTCGGACTGTTCGGACGCAGGCTCGTGCGGTGCATTCATTGGCGAGCGAGAAGCGGGTGTCCGGCTGCTCGCCCACCGAGTACACCGCCACGGGAGGCCGGTGCTGCTGGTCATCCTCTTTCGTCTGTGGCTTCACCCCTGATCTGTACCCCGACGGATCTTCGACAGAAGTAGGTTGTCAGAGCAGCTCGAGAATCGTGGCGTTGGCCATGCCGCCGCCCTCGCACATCGTCTGCAGGCCGTACCGGATCTTTCGGTCTCGCATGTGATGCACCAGCCGGGTCGCCAGGATCGCGCCGGAACCGCCGAGTGGGTGCCCGACCGCAATCGCGCCGCCCAGCGGATTCACCAGGGTCGGGTCGGCTCCGGTCTCGCCGAGCCATGCGAGCGGAACCGAGGCAAACGCCTCGTTGACCTCGAATGCGCCGATATCGGCGATCGAGAGGCCGGATCGTTCGAGCGCCTTTGCGGTTGCCGGGATGGGCCCCGTCAGCATCATTACCGGATCGTCGCCTGCCATCACGGCGGTATGGACTCGTGCGATCGGGGTCAGACCGAGTTGGTGTGCCTTTTCGCTGGTAGTGACCAGCAGTGCTCCGGCACCGTCGGAGATTTGGGAGGCGTTGCCGGCGTGGATGACGCCGTCCTTCTTGAACGAGGTTTTCAGTTCGGCGAGCTTGTCGACAGTGGTGCCCCGGCGAATACCCTCGTCCATGTCCAACACACCGGGAAGAGGGGCGATCTGGCCCACCAGTGCTTCTGAATCGACTGCCGCGGCCGCCTTCTCATGTGACATCACCGCGAAGTGATCGAGCTGGCGACGGGTGAGCCCCCACTTCGCGGCGATCATTTCGGCGCCGACTCCCTGGTTGAAGGTCTCGACCCCGAATCGGTCCAGAACAGTCTGCCCGAACGGTTGCCCGGATTGGCGGCTGGAACCCATCGGGACCCGAGACATCGACTCCACACCGCCGGCAACGGCAACGTCATAGTGGCCGGCGATCACCCCGGCGGCGGCGAAGTGCAGCGCCTGCTGGCTCGAACCACACTGCCGGTCTACCGTGGTGGCCGGAACCGACTCGGGCCAGCCCGCCGCGAGGACGCCGCTCCGGCCGATGTTGTTCGCCTGGTCTCCGATCTGGCCGACACAACCCCACACAACGTCGTCGACGACCGCGGGATCGATACCAGTCCGCGCCGCCAGAGCGGTCAATACGTGGGCCGACAGGTCTGCGGGATGGATCCCGGCCAGTGATCCATTGCGCTTGCCGACTGGGGTTCGTACCGCGTCGACTATGACTGCATCTCGCATGATGTGCTCCTGGTGTCCTCGGTTCGATGCACCCTCGAATCAATCAGGGCAGCGCATCGGGCACAAAGAGGCGAATGCGAACACGGCGATTCGATCCACCTATGAATGACCATCGCGACGAATCGATGCAGATCGGGTAGCGACTTCTGTTCGGGCGGTTGCTCGCTGGTGAATGACACCGGAGGAGATGAGAGTCTCGAACTTCGCAGCCCGACCCGGCGCGCAGAGCACTGCCTCCGTGTCCTCACCCAGCTCCGGCGCCGAGGCAGTGAGCGAGACGCCCCACTCGTCGATCGTGACAATCAGTTCGATGCCGCGTTTTCCCCCGTCGCGACGAACTATGGGGAAGATAGCGACTTACGATTGAGCAGTTCCGTATTCGCTATTGGACTTCGCTCGCGGAACTGGTTTAGGTGGGAAGCGAGTTGTTGCTCGGATGTCCGGCGGTCACATGCCCTCTTCGACGAATGTGGTCGACTCGCGCCGTGACCGGCATGACAGTCGGTCCTGAGCGCATCCGTAGAAACCGCCGGACGAAGTGATGAGGACCGTCATCCCGAACCCTGTGGGGTGTGAAGTGAAGGAACGAGATGCCCGAGTTGTTGGACGTGGACATGGTCGGTCCAGACGAGTTTCGCGGCCTGTGCTGTGAGGGTTCGCCCGGTCGGGCATTCGGTGGGCACATCGCTGCACAGGCATTGGCTGCGGTGCAGCGCACGATCCGGGAGGACCGGTCGGTGCACTCTCTGCACGGCTACTTCCCGAGCCGTGGCTGCCCGGACCGTGAGGTCCGATACGTCGTGCAGCGACTCAAGGACGGGAACTCCTACGATCTTCGTGCGGTCACTGCCTGGCAGGGGTCGGGTGCCATCTTCACGATGACCGCATCGTTCAAAGTTCCCGAGAGCGATTCGTCCCGGCACACGGTGATGCCGGACGTGCCCGCGCCGGAGCTGCTCGAAGAGCTCGGAGGCGAGTGGGATCGAACATGGGCAAACCTGGACAGGACTTCACCGGTCGGACGGGCCGTCGAGATACGACCCGTTCGTGCGAAACCCCATCAGGGGGGCGAACCCGGCGAGTCCCGTCGCTCGTTGTGGATCCGTTTCGCGGGGCATCTGCCCGCTTCTCCCGCCCGCCACGATTGCGCGCTCACCTTCTTGTCGGACCTGGCGCTCGCCCGGACAGCGGTAGTCGGCCATTCCCCGTCGACCGCGCAGGACCCGTCGACCGTCTTCACCACGTCGCTCGATCACTCGATCTGGTTTCACCAGCAGTGTCACGCCGACCGGTGGATGCTCTACACCCAGCGCAGTCGGGTCTCCGGGGACGGGCGCGGACATACCTTCGGCGAAATCTGGAGCCGACGGGGAGAATTGATCGCAACAACCACACAGGAGGTGGTCCTCCGCTCGCTACGTGAATCGACACCGGTTCCCGCCGGGCCGGGCTGAGCGAGTCCAGTTCGGCAGACGTGACGGCTTCCCGCCCCGCTGCGGACCCGGGGGCAGTGTGTCGGTTCGGCGGTTCCGACGGCGTGTGCGCGGTCCGAGAGTATTGCCACGACCGCAAGTGCGAATGTCGATACGCCCAAGCAAATACATCCGGCAGTGGAAGCGACCTGCACCGCTCGCCGGGATCATATGGGTGACCGGTGCGGCGACCACCACGATTGAACCTCGACGATCGCGGATGGTACGCCATATTTGAACGGTGTTTCCCGGTATGTCGGGATATCTGCCACCCTCGCCGCGCCGAGACGGACACGGACATCTCCGAAACCAACGCACTCAGGTCGCCCGCTGAGGGCACCGTCTGGTGGAGGGAATTCGGGCGCATGCACATCGTGATCCCGGCCGGTCCTCTTGCGCAGAAGTGCCAGTCGCGCGTGACATGGTGACGTCCCCTAGCAGTTCGCTTGCGGCTGTGACGCTTTGCGGCGCACGTATCACCGACCGGCACCACGGTGTGCATCTGCGGCGATCCGATTACGAGGGTGCAATGTCGGCGGTACGTCCTGCGCGTGCCGAACATGCGAGGTATGTCACGGAAAGGCTGGAGGCGAAAAACGATCCCGTGAGGTGGTGAGCCGGCCACGCCCTCTTGGTCCGCCTCCTCACCTCGCCTCTCGATCGAGACAACAGCAGCAGCGCGTCCGGATCACATCGCCGATTCACCTCCGCCCGATGGTCGGGACCGATGGGTATTTCCTATGGGTTGTGTCGAAATCCGCTCTTGGACAGCCACCCCCGAAGACGGTTGCATCGACCTCGGCGCGGATTCCCCGCGCCGACGTCGAGGAAGGACGCACATCGATGACACCGTCGTTGGAGGGACTTACCTGCCTGGTGACCGGTGGGGGCCGAGGTATTGGGCGCGCCGGTGCGCTCTCGTTGGCACGTGCCGGTGCCGCCGTTGCCGTGGCTGCCCGCACGGCCGACCAGGTCGAATCCGTGGCCCGAGCGATTCGGAACGAGGGCGGTCGCGCGATCGCGATATCGGCCGACGTCACTGTTGCCGACCAGGTGGCCGCGATGGTTGCCCGTACCGTCGACGAATTCGGTGGCCTGCACGTGCTGCTCTGCAACGCGGGCGGTGGCCTGACCTCGGGCCGGCTGGTCGACAGCGCACCGGACGACTGGGAACGGACCATCGCCCTGAACCTCACCAGTGTCTTCCATTGCGCACAGGCTGCACTACCGCAGATGGCCGCTCAAGGAATGGGCAAGATCATCGTCATCGGATCGGGTACCGGTCACGTCGCCGGTGCCGGTGGATCGGCGTACGCCGCTGCAAAAGCAGGGGTCGCACATCTGGTGCGGGTCCTGGCCAAGGAGGTGTGGCGCCACGGCGTCGACGTCAACGAGATCGTACCGGGGCCGGTCGCGACTGATTTGACCCGGGACGATTTTCGCCTTGGCGAGGTTCCTGCGTTGTCCAAGACGGAGCGGGTGAAGCACCCGGACGAGGTGGCCGAATTGATTGTCTGGCTCGCTGGCCGGCCCGTCGAGGGGCCGACCGGCCAGACATTCAGCCTCGCGCGTAGGCCGCTGTGACAGGGCGGGACGTGGAAAGCGCTCCCGATCACATCGATCGGCCCAGCCTATCCGTCACATCACCGAGACAGTCTTGCTCGTCTCGACTGTCCGAGGTCTGATTCATAGGGCAGTAAGCTCTCGGCGCTCTCGAGCGTCGGCGGTCGGCCCGCCGCCGGACCGGTCGGAGATCGGATCGCCGCGCCACCGCATTCCCCGAAACACCACCGATCATTGGAGAACGAAGTATGGACTTTTCGTTGACAGTCGAAGAGCGCGACATCCAGATGTGGGTTCGCACCTTCGTCGACCGTGAGATCAAGCCGCTGGAGGAGCAAGCACTACGCAACGAACGCGCAGGCCAGGTCGGTGTCGAGCCCGACACCATCCGGTCCCTGCAGCTCAAGGCCCGAGAAGCCGGATTCTGGGGCGTGCAGACACCGGAGGAGCTCGGCGGCATGGGCCTGAGCGCGGTGATGGCAGCGGTGATCGAGATGGAACTGGGGCGCAGCTTCATCCGATTCAGGTTCGGCGGCAGCGCCGACAACATTCTGTACGGATGCAACGACGATCAGCGTGCGCGGTACCTGCTTCCCACCATCGAAGGCGATCGGATCTCGTGCTTCGCGCTTACGGAACCGGGAGCGGGATCCGATGCGACGGCGATCCGCACATCAGCTCGCCGGGACGGCGACGACTGGGTGATCAATGGTGAGAAGGTGTTTATCACGCAGGGCAACGAGGCCGATTTCGCGATGGTCTTCGCGGTCACCGACCGGGACCGCGGTGCAAACGGCGGCATCACCTGCTTCCTGGTCGACCGGGACATGGGATGGAAGTCCGAGCCCATTCACACTATGGGCCAGTGGGGTCCGGCCTCCCTGGTGTTCGAGGATGTCCGCGTCCCTGCCAAAAATGTCCTCGGGCAACCGGGTTTCGGATTCGCTCTGGCGATGGAGTGGATCGGAAAGGCCCGATGGGGAGTACCGGCGCGGGCGATCGGCGCCTGCGATCGGCTGATCCAGATGGGTGTGGACTACGCCAACACAAGGCAGACCTTCGGAAAGCCGATCGGTGAGCGGCAGGCGATCCAGTGGATGCTCGCCGATTCGGCGGTGGAGGTCGATGCGGCCCGGCTGCTGACGCTGCGTGCAGCGTGGGTCGGCGATCAGGGCGGGGATGCACGGCATGCCAATTCACAGGCCAAGCTCTACGGAGCCACCATTGCAAACGAGGTCGTCGACCGCATTCTGCAAATTCACGGCGGCATGGGCTACACCCGCGAGTTGCCGATCGAGCGGTGGTACCGGGAACTGCGTCTGGCCCGGATCTACGACGGCACCGACGAGATCCAGCGCAAGACGATCGCACGGAACCTTCTTCGTGGGCACGTGATCATGGGCGAGCTTGACTGAACGGTATGACGACCCCCGGACCCCCGCTACGCGGACGAATCGAACACATTCCGCGGGCCGCGCTCGAGGACGGCGCACCCGCAAACCCTGCGCGAAGGGGAAGCGCGATCTTCCCCGGTGAGGAGTTGGCATGATCGCGGCACCCGTCTACGAGCTGTCCTTCGACGATTACCTCGACCGGATCCGCCGGTTCACCGACGAGGAGCTGATCATCCGCGAGGCGGAGATGGTGTCCAAGGGCGAGGTGCCGCCGGACCTCGTTGAGAAGATGGCGTCGCTCGGACTGTTCGGGATCACCCTGCCCAGACGCTGGGAGGGCCTGGAATGGTCGGTCGAGCAGCAGGTGCTGCTCACGTTCGAGTTCACCCGGGCATCGTGCGTGTACCGGTCGCGGTTCTCGACCACCATCGGACTGTCGTCACAAATCTTGCTCGACTATGGCACCGACGCGCAACGTGAACTCTATCTGCCGCCGATGGCACGGGGCGAATGCGTCACTGCGTTCGCACTCACTGAGCGGGGTGCAGGCTCGGACGCCGCAGCGATATGCACGACCGCCGTGCGCGAGGGCGACCATTTCGTCATCAATGGCAGCAAGCGGTACATCACCAACGGCGCATGGGCCGATCTGCTGGTGGTTTTCGCCCGCACCGGCGGTGCCGGCGCTGAGGGGGTGTCCGCTTTCCTGGTGCGGGCGGACACGCCCGGAGTCAGCGCGAGCCTGCCCGATCGGATGAATGGGCATGCCGAGGCGCCGGTCGCCGAGCTGCGGTTCGACCAGGTGGTCGTGCCGGCCACCGCGTTGATCGGCGGGCTCGAGGGGGCGGGTCTGCGGTTGGCGATGCGCGGGATCAACCATGCCCGGATCCACGTCGCCGCGACTGCGGTCGGGCAGGCGACGCGGATCCTGGACGAGGCGGCACGCCATGCTGCTACCCGAACCCAGTTCGGTCGCCCTATCGGCGAATTCGGCAGCATCGAGGCGATGCTCGGATCGAGCTACGCGGAGTTGGAGGCCGGCCGAGCTCTCGTACTCGACTGCGCCCGTCAGTTTCACGGACAGTCCATTCCCCGGCACCGCATCGCGGCCGCCAAGTATTTCTGCACGGAGATGGCCAGCCGGGTGGCCGACCGGGCGGTGCAGATCCTGGGCGGCGAGGGGATCGTCGGAGACAGTCCGGTGCCCCGGATGTGGCGCGACGTCCGGGCACTCCGGATCTATGAGGGAGCATCCCAAATTCACGAGCGCAACCTGGGCCGCCATGTCCGCGCCGCGGCGGGCACCGACACCGAACGGAAACTGTGATGGAATTCCACACGATTCGACTCGAGATCGCAGATGGCATCGCCGTCATCACCTTGCATCGCCCGGACAAACTCAACGCCTTCACCCGGCAAATGAGCGCCGAGATCGTCGCGGCCTTCGCCAGGACAGACGCCGATGACGGCGTCAAGGTCGTCATCGTCACCGGCTCGGGCCGTGCGTTCTGTGCCGGTGCCGACCTCTCCGGCGGCGGTGCACGATTCGACTACGGCGATTTCGGGGACGACGTCCCACGTGACGGCGGCGGCGTAGCTACCCTGCGAATTTTCGACTCCGTGAAGCCGGTGATCGCCGCGATCAACGGCGCCGCGGTGGGCGTCGGTACCACGATCACGCTGCCAATGGACATTCGACTGGCATCTGAGGACGCGCGATTTGCGATGCCTTTCACCCGCCGGGGTGTCATCCCGGAGAGCTGCTCGAGCTGGTTCCTGCCGCGCTTGGTCGGGGTACAGCGCTCACTCGAGTGGTTGTACACCGGACGGATGTTCTCGGCAGGGGAGGCACTGGAGGCGGGGCTGGTCTCGGCGGTCCACCCGAGAGATCGGCTGCTCGATGAGGCACGCGCAATCGCCGCCGAGATCATCGACAACACCGCCCCGGTGTCGGTTGCGCTGACGCGGCAGCTGATCTGGCGGATGCTCGGAGCCGCACACCCGATGGAGGCACACATTGCCGAATCGCGGGGCATGGCCGTGCAGGGCGGGAGCAGCGACGCCCACGAGGGCATCACCTCATTTCTCGAGAAGCGGCCGGCCAAGTTCGTGCGGACGGTCGAAGCCGACCTGCCCGCCATCTTCCCGCATTGGCGCGAGCCGGAGTTCAGGTGAATGGGGCCGGACAAGGTCGACCGGAGCGGCCCCAAAAGCAGCCTCCGGACCAACACAGAGAGCGGGAATAGCCATGCTGAGCACTAGATTCACCGACCTGTTCGGAATCGAACACCCGATTGTGCAGGGCGGGATGCAGTGGGTGGGACGAGCCGAACTCGTGGCTGCCACTGCGAACGCGGGTGCACTGGGGTTTCTCACGGCATTGACGCAGCCGACCCCGGAGGCGTTGGCCGCGGAAATCGCCCGCTGCCGGGAGATGACCGATCGTCCCTTCGGGGTCAATCTCACCATTCTCCCAGCGATCGCTCCGCCTCCGTACGCAGAGTACCGGCAGGTGATCATCGAATCCGGGGTACGCATCGTCGAGACGGCGGGCAACAACCCGGCCGAGCACATGCCAGCGTTCAAGGCGGCCGGAGTCAAGGTGCTCCACAAGTGCACGAGTGTGCGACATGCTCTCAAGGCGGAGGCATTGGGTGTCGACGCGCTGAGCATCGACGGTTTCGAGTGCGCGGGCCATCCCGGCGAGGACGACGTTCCGGGTCTGATCCTGATCCCGGCCGCGGCCCGAGCGCTGCGGATCCCGTTCATCGCGTCGGGTGGGTTCGCGGACGGGCGTGGGCTCGTTGCCGCCCTCGCCCTGGGCGCGGACGGTATCAATATGGGCACCCGTTTCATGTGCACGGTCGAGTCGCCGGTGCATGAGCGGGTCAAGCAGTGGGTGGTCGACGCCTCCGAGCTCGACACCGAACTGATCTTTCGGCCGCTGCGCAACACCTCGCGGGTGGCAGGCAATGCAGTCAGCCGACGGGTTGTCCAAATCCTGGCAGAGGGAGGGAATTTCGACGACGTACGCGAGCTCGTGGCAGGAGCGCGAGGGCGACTGGTGCACGAAGAGGGCGATCTCGATCTCGGTATCTGGGCGAGCGGCCTGTCCCAGGGCCTGATCCACGACATTCCCACGGTTGTGGAGATGGTCACGCGGATCGTTTGCGAGGCGGAGGAACTCGTTCGCGGTCGCCTGGCTCGACTGTGTGTCAACCCGGTCGGTGCGCACGCCAGCTTCTGATCGGCGTCAGCCCCCACCAGGTTCGTCCCGGGTGGTGAGGTCCCGGATCTTCAAGTGAGACGGGTGTATCGTGAGCGCTGAATGAGCGAGGTCTCCGGTCAAGGGGTTTGACGGCGAAGAAAACCCTGAAGACCTTCGGGCGTCGTGCCCAGCGTTGCGGTGACGGGCCGGACGGACCTGACCGACTCGCAGTGGGCGGTACTCGAAGCACTGCTCCCCACCCCCGGCCAGGTCCGGATGGCCCTGCGTGGACGGAACACCCAGCTCATCGACGGTATCCGCTGGCGTACCCGCATCGCGCACTCTGGCGCGAAGTCACCGACCCGGTACGGACCCCTGGCAGAGGCGTGGAGGGACTGTTCCGTCGCTGACAACCGGCCGCCAGGGTGCGGGCACAGATTTGACCGCGTTGCACGCGTTGGCCGACGCCGCGGGCCGGATCGTGTGAGACGTCGGCGTCGACTCGACCATCGTGCGGGCCCACCGGCACGCTACCGGTGCCTGCCGATTGCTGCAGCTCGCATCACGCGGCGGGATCGACGCGAGCCCGACGTCGTCGCCCTGGGGGGTTCTCCCGGCGGGTGGACCACCAAGCTGCACCTCGGCGGTGGGCAGAACCGGCGGCCCGCCGGCGGTGTTGCTCACCCCGGGTCAGGACGGCGGCAGTCCGCAGTTCACCGCGGTGTTCGAGCGGCTCTTCGGTACCGCGCCCTGGTCGTGGCCAGGTGCGTACCCGGTCGGTGCGGGCTGGCGGACGAGGGCGTACAGTTCCCGCGCCAATCGCGTCCAACTGCTCGAGGCGGCATCCGAGCGACGATCACGATCCCGTCCGATCAACTCGCACACCGCCGCACACGAGGCAAATGACCGTCGGCCCTCGACCATCGGATATGCCAGCAGCGGCACGCGGTCGAGTGGCATCAGCCGACTCGAGCCGCACCGGGCGGTGGCCATCCGCTTCGACAAGCTCGCCGTGTGTCGTCTGACCACCGTCCACGTCGCCACCATCAACTAGCGGCTCTGAACGAGCCGATATGGGGCGCGGCATAACGCCGCCGTGCTCCCGCCCCCGGAGGTGGGCCGGCCGCAGTAGCAGTGCTCCAGGCTGCACAACTGTTGACGTCGGTCGCACGTGGTGTTCGGTCCCCGGGCCTGAGCCATCGGCCAAGCGACGCGGCCGGATGGTCAGTCGCTGCTCCGGTCGCGGAAGTGCTCAACCGCCATCTCGAAAAACGCGGCGGCCGAAGGCGATAGGTGACCGGCCCGGCGCACCAGACCGTAGGGGAGGAGGATGGGTGGGTCGAGGTCGCGCACCACGGCGCCGGTGCGTACTGCCTGGTTCACCTGTCCCTCGGGACTGAACGCCATGCCTATGCCGCGCAGGACGAGTGAGCAATGCGTTGACCTGTGCGCCGTGACGACTCCGAGCCGCGTGTGCAATCCGGCGCGGCGAAGGGCCTTCTCGACCGCATCCCTGCCCTGCGCGCCGAAAGGAGCCGCCGTGGTCGGAAGATCGGGTAGCTGCCCGATCGGTAAGGGGTCAGGCAAGGCGGTGCCGATTCCGGGGGGCATCACCAGCTTCATCCGCTCGACGCCGAGCTGGACAAGCTCGAGCCGCCCCCGAACTGCCTCGCTGTGGATGTCCGCTTCGTCTTGGAACGGTAGAAAGCCCAACTCGCTCCTGCCTTCCCGGACCTGGTGCAGGATGTCGGACTCCATCGCTGGCGTCTCGATACTGATGAACACGTCGGGGTGACGGCGACGGAACGCTCCGACGGCCGGAAGAATGAACTCGAGTGGGCTGCCCATTGCGGCGATGTCGAGGCGACCGGTGCGTATCCCTGCGACCTCTGCGACCGACGCGCGCGCCGTCGCCACGTCCCGGATCAACTGGCGCGCTGGACCGATGAGTGCCTCACCGGCCGCCGTCAGAACGACTCCGTGACCGACCCGGTGAAATAGCGGAGTCTTGAGTTCACGTTCGAGCGCGCGGATGGTCTGCGACAGTGAGGGCTGCGAAATGTGGAGTGCGGTTGCGGCGCGTACGAGGCCGCCGTGCTCGACGACCGCGAGAAATTGGGCCAGCTGCCTGAACTCCACCGCGCCTCCCGGGCACCTGATGACGTCGCAATCGATTCACTGCATTCTGCCTGTTCCGACAATGATCGGGAGCGGGGGCTCGTCGATGGGTCAAAGCGAACTACCCCGGTGCGCCTGCGATATCGTCGGAGCATGGATGCCCGGCAGCTACGCTATTTCCTCAGCGTAGTAGATCACGGCGGCATGACTCGAGCCGCGGAGGCGCTGTACATCGCCCAGCCGTCGTTGTCGCAGGCGATCCGGGCCCTCGAACGGGAACTGGACGTCGAACTTTTCCATCGACTCGGCCGCGGGCTCGAGTTGTCGGCCGCCGGCAGGGCGCTGGTCGGTCCCGCCCGGCAGGTCCTCGGTGGAGTTCTGGAGACGTCGGACGCGGTGCGGCGCATCCAGCAGTTGGAAGAAGGGCGGCTCGATGTCGCCGTGACCAGCGACCTCGCCGTCGAACCCCTGGCCGACTTTATCCGCGTCTTCCGTGACCTCCACCCCGGGGTGTGGATCAATGTGCTGCGAGCGTCCGATTCCGACGAAGCCGTGGAACTGGTCAAACGGGCGACCTGCGAGATCGCGTTGTGCTCCCTGCCCGTGCGCGTCGCCACCGGAACGCAGGCCCTCCCGTTGGGGCAGCACATGTTGGTCCTCGCGGTGCCGCCCGGGCATCGGCTGGCCTGCCACGATTTAGTCCCGTTGTCGGAACTCGAGGAGGTCGATCTGGTCGCGGGGCCACTCGGGGACGTTGTTCGAGATTTGCTCGAGGAAGCCTGCCGGACCGCCCACGTGCAGGCGCGAGTGGCGGTCGAAATAGGGATGTTGCCCGTCCACCCGCGTCTGGTCGCCAGCGGTGCGGGCGCCGCGATCCTGCCGCCGGCCCAGGCTCGGGAAGCGGCCGATCTCGGCGCTCACCTGTGCCGCATCGACCCCCCGATGGTCCAAAAATTTGGTTTCGTCCACAGGAACGACAGCCTCGACGCGGCTTCACAAGCCTTCATGATGATCGCGCGACGGTTCGTTGGGCAATCGTAGCCGCACCGCCTGCCTTGGTGGCTGTCGACGACAGGAAGTTTCAAGGATTCTGCGCAGACTGTCGATGGCAGGTGAAGGCTCGTTCTGGCCCCATTTTCCTTGACCACCCACCGGTCGGCGCGTCACTGTGGAAAGACGCCAGGTGTGCACCACGCGGACGGCGGCCACCCTCGTCGAGGATGCCGGCAGGCCTCCGGGCTGTGCCGGGTGGTCTCGGCCGTGACCGGACGCGGTATCGGCATCGGCCGGGGCGCGCGGAACCGACGATCGGGAGGGGCATCGCGATCGGAGGTGAACGCATGCACAAAATGACGAAAAATATTAAATATTAGCAGTCAGGGTATGTCAGTTTCGGTGGGGATGTTCCCGACGGGCACGCGCGTGCTCCTGGTGGTGGATCCCGTCGAGTGCGACTTCCCACCGAACGAGCGCAGTACCGATATCCCTGAGCGCCCCGCAGGGAGGGAAGGTCCGGCGCAAGGCGCGGATCGACGCGTTGTCCCGCCGGATCGTGGACTGGGGGGCCGGCTCACCCCAGGTCTCATCGCTGGTTCTCGATGCGCCACCGATCGCCACCGCGGCCGCACGCCGACCCACCACGGCGTTCGGGCACACCCGACGATCACCTCTGCACCCTGTGAGCATGGATCACGGACCGTGCACTGGATCGGAGTTTCGTCGGGCCCCGGGGCCCGTTCACCCCTCGTACCGGCTGATTCTCGACAGGCACCCGATGCGGCCGAGCCTAGTACCGGCGGGCCGCGTAGAACGGCATCGAGTCCAGTGGTGCCTGTTTCACCGACTGCCCGGCGGTGGGGGCGTGGACGACCGTGCCGTTCCCGGCGTAGAGCCCGACATGCTGCGCTCCGTTGAACAAGACGAGATCGCCAGGCTGCAGGTGTGCCCGATCCACCGGTTGTCCCCCGTCGAGCTGGTCGTAGGTGGTGCGCGGCACGACGACCCCGACCTGCTGGTACGCCCACTGGACCAGACCCGAGCAATCGAATGCATCCGGCCCCGCCGCAGCCCAGACGTACGGTGCGCCGATCTTCGACTCGGCCGCGGCGAGCGCCCGCGCACCGTGGGTCGACGGCGACGGCGGCAGTGAGGGTGCCGTGTCGGGGAGGGGCGCAGGGTGGGGAACCGGGAGGGGTGCAGGGGTAGGCGCCGGAGGAAGCGTCGGCGTGTGGGGGAGGTCGAACGTTCCGATCCCGGGAATCGTGATCGGCTCCGCTGCGGCAGGAGACGCCGGAAGCAGGCATGCTGCCATCGTCACACCCCCGGCGATCAGCAGTCCTGTGGTCGAGACCTGCAGGCGGTTGCCCCGACGCACTCTGTGCTTGGCCATGAAATGGAGTCCTTCGTGTCATACGGTGTCCGAGGGATCCAGGTGCCGCTCGGACGGAACACTCCATAACATTCCGGTCACGAACGAGGCGGACAACGGCCGATCGGCCCATACACCTACCTGGTTCGGTGATGCGGGTAGATCACAAGCGGGCCTACCTCCCGGCACCGGCGGCCGGGTCACCCACGCGGAGGCGTGTCGCCGCCCCGGAACTCGTCACGCCGGAATCGGTCGGCGAGTCGGCGGGCGCGGGTCCCACTCCGGTCCCGAAACCGCATGCTATGCGGGGCATCCCGGTGTCTTCTGGGGGCGTACCGCGCCGGGTGCCCGGGCCGGGACCATGGACCGGATGAAGTGGCCGATCTCGGCGATGGCCCGCCGGGATTCGGGCAGCAGATCGGCCGCGGCCTGGAACACGTGCACCTGGCGGTCCCAGATCTGCAGCTCGCAGTAGCTGCCGGCCTCGGTGAGCCGGTGGGCCATGGTTTCGGCGTCCGGCAGCAGCAGCTCGTCCGACCCCACCTGGATCAGCGTCGGGGGCATGCCGCGCAGATCGTGCTCGATCGGGCACAGCCGGGCCCGGGTGTAGGGGCTGGTCGCCCGGTGGGCTTCGAGGCGTCGGGCGAGTCGGGACAGTTCCGCCGCGGCGGTGGCGGGCAGGAGGGCGCACCGGTCCGCGTTGGGGTGTGCCAGTTTGCGGGCCGGATCCAACTCGGTCAGTGGGGAGAGCGCCACAACGGCTGCGGGGGCGGGCAGGCCCTCGTCACGGAGCCGCAGCGGCACCATGAACGACAGGTACCCGCCGGCGGAGTCGCCGGCGATCACGATCTGCTCGGGCCGGTAGCCGGTGGCCAGGAGCAGCCGGTACCCGTCGATGCTGTCGTCGATGGCGTCGTCGATCGTATGGGTGGGCAGCATCCGGTAGTCGACCATCAGCACCGGTGCCTGTGCCTCGGCGGAGATGCGCGAGACGAGGCGCCGGTGCGTGCGCAGGCCACAGCACAGAAACGCGCCGCCGTGCAGGTAGAGGACGACGCGGTCGGCACCGACGTCGCGGGCCTGGACCCAGAGCGCGCCGCAGTGCGGGAGCGTCGCGGGTCGGCACCGGGTGCCCTCGATCGGCGGCAGCAGGTTTCCGACGGATTCGATCAGGTTGGTCGGCCACGGCAGCCCGGACGCGCGCGCCCACAGTGAGAGCACAGGGCGCAGGGTCAGCTGGAGCGATCGCGCCAGCAGTTGCGCCTGCACGCTGGCTCCGGGGAAGTGCCGCCCACGCACCTGGGTGGGGCGAAGGGGGACTCCTGGCCCGTGCGGTGCGGCGCATCCGTCGAGATCGCCGGGTTCCGACGGTGGGGTGGTCGTCACGATGGTCCTCACATCAGTTCGTTCTTGCGCCCCCGGACGGGTCGGGCACGCGTGGGCCGGGGGACTATGCACGCTGCCGAGGTGGAGTCCGAGTCGGCGTGCACATATCTCCTGAGGCGTCGGCACACCGGCGGTGCCGACGTCGGGGTCTGGACACGGTGCCGGTCCGGGGGCGCACGCACCGACAAAGACTGCCGGGGCGATCGCGGCAGCTGCCCGATCGGCGCCCAGCGAGACCGGACGTACTGTTTCGGAGCATGGCGGTCTCGCCGGCCGGTGGGTCCGCTCGCGGCGTGGGCGTGCTGCAGACCGCTCGACCGCCGGAAGCGCTCATGCATACCGGGCAGCGGCCCGGACGGAGCCGTCGTGTGCAGCAGTTCGGTCCAGTGCGTTCCACGCGGTCCGGTAGCGCTTGTCGGTCATCTCGTCCGCGTCCGCGAGCAGGGCGTCCAACAGGGAGGAGGGATTGTTCTGCCAGCAGCGCACCGCCTCGGCGACGGCGCGGTTGGTGAACAGACCCGAGCGGGCCAGCGCAACCCGCCACTCGTCGAAGACGCCGCGATGGATCTGTTCGACGGTGTCGTAGTCGAATCCCTCGGCGACGAAATCGCGGGAGAACGCCGCCGTGACATAGTCCCCCCAGCCGGACGATTCTGCCGTCATCGGTGCGGGCCCCTTTCGTGCAGTCCACGCGACGGGTCCATTTCCGAAGGGCGACGACGAACGGTGTCGGCGCCACCAGGGAACCCGGCCTGCGCAGTGTGTGTCAGGGCGTATCGTTGCCCGCCGTGGGGCCCGAGGGCATCGGCCGAACGACCCGGAGGGATACCTGTTTCTCGCCGACGGAACTCTCGACCGGGGTGGGCGGCGGATCGTTCGCCCGCCCGAGGCCGGTTGGGTGCGCCCGCGGACCCGGAGGGAGCAGACAGGTGACACCGCCATCGACGGCCTGGGGGCGACAGCTGTCCCTGCCCCCGTTCATCACCATGGGCGGTCGCGATGAGGTGGGTGCTCCCGGCATTCCGCGGTGTGCACGTGCCGAAACCTCTCGAGGACCACCGGTTTCGGCTCGACGCCAGGCTTGCACCACGCGGACGGCGGCCACCCTCGTCGAGGATGCCGGCAGGCCTCCGGGCGGTGCCCGGTGGTCTCGGCCGTGACCGGACACGGTATCGGCATCGGCCGGGGCGAGCAGACCTGATCGACGCGCAGTGGTCGTGGTTGGCCCGCTGCTGCCCCGGGGGAGAAGGCGGGCCGCCCGCCGAAATGGACGAAACGCCAGCCCATCGACGGCATCCGGTGGCGGACCCGCACGGGTACCCCCTGGCGGGACGTCCCGGCCCGGTACGGACCGTGGCAGACGGTGTACGGGCTGTTCCGGCGCCGGCAGCGCGGCGGAGGGTGGGCACAGATCCTGACGGCGTTGCAGGCACTCGCCGACGCTGCCGGCGCGATCGTGTGGGACGTCGGCGTCGACTCGACCATCGCGCGGGCGCACCAGCATGCGGCCGGGGCCCGCGGGGACGGCGATCAGCAGATCGAGAGCCACCCGGCGGGGTGGTGACCGAACCGGAGGATCACGCGTGGGGACGGTCGCGTGGTGGGTGGCCCACCAAGACCCATCTGGCCTGCGAGCAGGGCCGCAAACCGTTGTCGAGCGTGGTCACCGCCGGTCAGCGGGGGCAGTTCGCAGTTCACCGCGGTTCTCGACGGGATCGGTGTGCCGCGGACCGGCCGCGGTCGGCCGCGTACCCGGCCGGATCGTGTGCTGGCCGACAAGGCATACAGCAGCACCGGAAATCGCGCCTACCTGCGTAAACGCGGTATCCGCGCGACCATTCCGGTCAAGTCCGATCAGGCTGCCCACCGGACGCGGAAGGGGTCGTCCGGTGGACGTCCGCCGGAGTTCGACACCGAGCACTACAAGCAGCGTCATGCTGTCGAGTGCGGTATCAACAAGCTCAAGCAGAACCGCGCGGTGGCAACCAGATTCGACAAACTTGCGGTCCGCTATACCGCCACCGTCCGAATCGCCGCCATCAATCAGTGGCTCCGGCCCGACCGCTGATGAAACACACCCTAGATGGCTGGTGTCGAACGGCGCCTCGAGGCGCCGGATCGCTCACCTTCGCCGGGCAGGATGACCGCCGATGGTCGGTGTGATGCCCGGGTGACGGCGTCAGCACTCGTCCACGGGTGTGCGTCATGACCGCAACGAGGAGCAGAACCGGCCCGTCGTCCGGATCAGGCGATGGCCACGGTCCACTGTCCTGCCCGGTGGGTGATTCCGAAGGTGGCCAGACGAGCGAGGTTGACCGCTGCAGCGAGCAGACCGAAGTCAGCGGCGATCTTCGTGGTGCCCCGGACACGTACTCGACGACCGCCGTGGCGGCGACGCATGAGATGACCGATCTTGCGTTCGACTTTGGGTCGGGTGGCCCGGTACTCGGTTTTCCAGAGCGGATCCTGTTGCCGGATACGTGCTGTGGCCAAGTGCTTCTCGTGTGGGCCGACTGTGATGGTGCGGCCGTCGGAGGCCGAGGTGCACTGCGCTCGCAACGGGCACCGGATGCAGGCGGCACCGAACGAGGCCGCCCCGGCCACGCGGGTGCCGGCCCGGGGCCGGATCGGCACGGTCTCCCCGGCCGGGCAGGTCACCGACATCGCGTCGAGGTCGATTCCGAACCGGTCCTTGGAGAAATGGCCCTTCACCGCAGGTGACGGCTGCACCTTCACTCCGTTGTGAATCCCATTGTCGTCCAAACATTTCAACAACTCTCCGGCACCGTATGCCGCGTCACCGAAGACACGCGTCTCGGCTTCGGCTTCGGCTTCGGCTTCGGCTTCGGCTTCGGCTTCGGCTTCGGCTTCGGCTTCGGCTTCGGCTTCGGAAGGCAGGATGTCGGCAAGCAGGCCCGCCGCGAACTCCGCGTCGCCGCCGTTGCCCGGTGTGACCTCGGTCGCGGTGATGATTTCACTGTCGGGATCGATGGCGATGTGACCCTTGTAACCGTCGAAACCGCGGGCCCGGGTCTTGTGGCCGTGGCGAGACTGCGGATCGACGGTGGAGATGACCCGGTCGGCGGCGACCCTGCGCACGATTCGGAACACCCCGTCGTCGTCGGCAGCGAGGTCCTGACCCAGCACGGTGGCCAGCAGCGTCGAGGCCCGCTCGACCGAGTCGTCGAGTTCGCGGCCGTCGAGATACGCCAACACGGCCAGACCGTCGCAGGCCCGGGAGTCGATCAACTGTGCGCGGGCTGCCTCGTCGTCCCAGTCGATGGACGGTTTGGCGGCACTGGCGTAGTCGTCACCGCTGGTGAGTACCGCTCGCAGCTGCTGCGCCAGGTTTGCATCGACGGCCGCGAGCAGCCCTCGAATCGCCGAACGGACCAGCGTGATCGTGTCCATCGTGGCGACCGCGTCGTACAGCGGAGTCGAGTCCAGCACCCGCTTGCGGCCGATCACCCCGGCCTGGTGGGCCACCTCGAGCACCGCCTCGAAGACCCTGTTCGGCCGAGTCGAACGGGCCAACCTGGCCCGCATGTCCACCAGCACCGTGTGCACGAATCCTGGATAGTCGAAGTCCAATCCACCTGCGGCGTACTTCCACCGAGCATCGAACGCGAACCGATCGACCGCCTCACGATCGGACAGGCCCTCGAGTCGTTGCAACACCATCACCACCGCCACGATCATCGGCGGCACGCTACGACGCCCGACATCGGTGAACAGGTCGGCGAACATCTCATCCGGGAACAACCGGAAGCATTCCCGGTGCAGTACACCGTAAATCGAGTCCTTTCCCACCCGGTCCTGGCAATACTCCACCGTCGAGCGGAGCAGACTCGACTGACCGGACACCCTACCCAGACTCACCCCTTCATTCTGCTCGAGCCGCCTCGATCAGCGCGGCAACGCCACGCGAAAAACACCAGCCATCTAGCGCTCGTCGTCGCCGGGCACGGCGTCTTCCCGTGCCTGGGACGGGAAGACCGAGTGCAGCGGATTGACCCCGCCCATCGCCCCGTGCCCGGGCACGCCGTGTTCGTAGGCGGATTCGGCGTGCAGGGCCAGGTCGATACCGGACGCCTCGTCCTCCTTACTGACCCGGAAGCCGAAGGTGCGGTCGATCAGCTTGCCGAGGCCGAAGGTCACGCCGAAGGCGTAGAGCCCCACCACCAGTACCGCGAGGACCTGCTTGCCGAGCTGCGCGAAGCCGCCGCCGTACAGCAATCCTTCCGGACCGTCGGTCATCACGGCGGTCGCGAGCACGCCGACGAGAACGGTGCCGACGATGCCGCCCATCAGGTGCACGCCGACGACGTCGAGCGAATCGTCGTAGCCCAGGCGGAACTTCCAGCCCACGGCGTACGAACAGACGATGCCGGCCACCGCGCCGACGACGAGCGCACCGAGAACATCGACGGTGCCGCACGCGGGGGTGATCGCCACCAGGCCGGCGACCACGCCCGAGGCGGCGCCGAACGTGGTGGGGTGCCCGTCGCGGCGCTGTTCGACGAACAGCCACCCGAGCATGCCGGTGCACCCGGCGACGAGCGTGTTGAGGAAGACCGCGGCGGCCTTGCCGTCGGCGGCCAGGGCGGAGCCGGCGTTGAATCCGAACCAGCCGAACCACAGCAGGCCCACGCCGAGCAGGACGATCGGGAGGTTGTGCGGCCGCATGGACTCGGAACGGAATCCCAGCCTTGGTCCGAGCACCAGTGCCAGGGCCAGACCGGACGCTCCGGAGACGGTTTCGACGACGAGTCCACCCGCGTAGTCGAGCACGCCGAGCCGTGCGATCCAGCCGTCGGGTCCCCAGACCCAGTGGGCGACAGGGACATACACGAGCAGTGCCCAGACAGGCACGAACAGCATCCAGGCGGAGAACTTGGCCCGGTCGGCGATCGCCCCGCTGACGAGGGCGGCGGTGATGATCGCGAAGGTCAATTGGAAGGTGGCGAACAGGAGTTCCGGTACCTGGCCGTGGACGGTGTCGGGCCCGATACCGCTCATCCCCAGGTGTGCGAATCCGCCGAGCACTCCGCCGCCGAGATCGTCGTCGAAGCTGAGCGTGTAGCCCGCGACGAGCCACGTGACCGTGACGAGCGGGATCGACACGAAGCTCATCATGATCATGTTGAGGACGCCGGTGGAGCGGACCATCCCGCCGTAGAACAGGGCGAGACCCGGGGTCATCAGCAGGACGAGGGCGGTGCTCGCCAGCAGCCACGCGGTGGCCCCGGCGTCGATCGTGGGTGACACGGCAGATTCTCCTCACGCGCACGGTTCTCGGTGCGCCGGGTATCCACGATGTGCCGGTCCGGTTTCTGCCACGCGGCGCGGGTGTTGCGAGCGAGTTACGGAAACGGTCATTTCGGACAAGTGGCCGCGAGGGTCTCCCGGTAGCCGCGCACGGGCGGTGCCGCGGAGCGGTGTTCGCGAGGTTCGCCCGCTACGGGACCGACGAGGTCGGCGGCCGGGGGCTCAGGTCTTCTTGCGGGGCGATCGGCGTCGTTTCGGGGCCGGCTTGGACTCCGGGATGTCTGCCGGACGGCCGGTCAGCGCCTCCACGACGGCGGCGAGATCCTCCGAAGACAGCTCGGGGGTCTCCTGCGGGGTGCGGCCCGCGGTGGCGGAGCGTGCCCTCGTTGCTGCGGTGTCGTCCATCGGTGTCCCTCTCGTCGCTCGGCGGCGTTCCCCGGATGACCGCCACGCTCACCGCACGCGCCATCCACCCGGCCAGCATGCCGGAAAGGTCCCGTTTTCGCAGCGGATGACGGCCGACACGCCCGGCGCGGATTCGGCCCGTGCAGCGCAGCGGCCTCCCGTGCCCCGGAACGGGGCGACGGGAGGCCGCTGCGCGTGTGGTGACTGGTCGGCGAGATTACCGGTGGTGGACCGTGCGGCGGCCGGTGACAGCCTTGACCAGGAACAGCAGGATCACCGCACCGAGGAGGCAGGTGAGGAAGCTGAAGATCAGGCCGCCGCCCGCCACATCGACACCGAAGAGCTTGAGCAGGAAGCCGCCGAGCAGACCGCCGATGACACCCACGACGATGTTCAGCAGGATGCCCTGTTGCTCGTCGGTCTTCATGATCTTGCTACCGATCCAGCCGGCGAGGCCGCCGATGATGATCCACCCGATGATTCCGAGTCCGAGCACGCTCCACTTCCCTTCGTTCGGGAATCTCGTCGATCCCCTCCGGTCTTCACCCGCCGTCGCCGGCGTGGTCACGACTTCGGTTACCCCGTAGGGCGAGGGACTACACCTCGGCGGAAAATTGTTCTCGTTCTGCGCCTTCCGCCGAGGTCCGTCAGCTGCAGTCCCGGCAGCGTGTCGTGCCGTCGTCGGACGGCGCGAGCCTGCTGTGGTGGTGGACCAGGAAACAGCTGTCGCAGACGAACTCGTCGTTCCGCCGGGGGACGACCGGGGCGGTGAGCTCCTCGCCGGACAGGTCGGCGCCGGGGAGTTCGAAGAACTCGGCGATGTCGCCGTCGTCCGGCTCCACGGTCTCGCTCACCGCCGGAAGCGTCGGGGCGGTCAGCTCGTCCGTGTCGAGCTCTTTACGGGTGTCGTAGTCGAGTGTCATGACCCTCCTCAGTCCTGGTCGCCGCCCGGCGACGGCACCAGCCGCGCGGTGCGATGTCTTCTTCGTGTCACCTTCCCGGCGGGTGCCGGTGAGGGCGACGCCGGGCCGTGATCGCCCTCCTGTACCCGGACCGGGGAGATACCAAACCACTGTGCCGGAACCGGTGGGCGATCCAGGCCGGCCGCCCGACCGGACGGGTGGTCTCGACGCGCGCGGGCCCCGGCTATCCGGTGTTCGGGATGGGCCCGACGGATGCGCCCGATGTTCCGAATTCCTCGATCACGTCCCACAATTCGTCGTCGGGGCCGACGTCGTAGGTGCAGGAGTCCGGCCGGGGATCGGGGACGAAGGCCCAGATGAGCGCCCCGGCGGTGCCGGCCGCCTTCTGTCCCTCGATTTTCGTCGCGATGTGCTCGGCGCGGTCGGCCGTGGCCCCGCACCAGCCCGCCGGCTCGCCGATTTCGGCCACCAGCAGCGGCTTGTCGATCTGCTGGGCCTGGGCGATGCGGCGCGCCAGGCCGTTCCACTGGTCGCCGGGCAACGGGATCCCGTCGGCGCCGTAGTCGTGGTACTGGACGACGTCCACGAAGGGGGACGACCCGACCAGCGCGTACTCGTCGCCCTGCGTGCCGCACTGCCCGCCGCCGGTGAGCCCCGCGGTGATCAGGGTGCGGGGATCGATCGCGCGGACCTGCGCCCCCGCCGTGTCGAAGAACCCGCGCAGGACGGCGGCCGCGTCCGGCGGGCACTGCCGCAGCCACCACGAGCACGCCGCGTCGGTGCACATGCTGGTCTCGGGTTCGCCGACGAGTTCCCATGCAGCCAGCGCCGGGGAGTCCTTCCACCGCGTCACCGCCGTCGTCACCCAGTCCCGGAAACTCAGCACGGCACGCTCGTGATCGACCGGCTCCGTCCATCCGTCGACATACCACTGCCGGTCCTTGAACGCCTCGTCCTCGCACGCGCCGTCCTGGGCGGCAAGGACCGGGATCACGAGTTGACCGTGGGCCTCCGCCGCGGCGAACACGGCGTCGAGCGGGGCGAAGTCGAGTTCGCCGGTGAACCGGTCGACGGCCAGGGCCTGGAAGGCGTTGAAGCGGGTGAGCGAATGCGGTGGCAGCGCGCCGAAGTACGCATCCAGATCGACCATGGCGCCGCAGCCCCAGTTCACCGCCCAGTTCGTGCCCAGCTGGTAGGCGTTGAAGCCGGTCGGCCACCAGGGCTGCCCGTCGAGGCGCAGCGCCGTGCCGTCGGTGGTGACCCGCGCGCCCGGATCCGGATCGGCGGCGGCGGTGCCGGCCGTGCCGATCGTCGCCGCGGCGACGATCGAGAGACCCACCGCCCACGCCTTTGCCGTGCTCCCCGATCCCATGGAGGAACTGTACTGGCGCGGAGCCGGATCGGCTGCGCATGCGAACCGCGCGACACCGCCGCGTTAGCACTCAGGCTCGGTGAGTGCTAATCTGTGCTGCGTAGCAGCCGGGCCGACGAGTGAGGTTGATCCAGGAGTAGATGCCGTGTCCCGTATCTGTTCCCGGTCGCATCGAGCGGTGGTCGCCGGACCGTCACCCATCCCGGAATTCTTGTCCTGCAGAAGGTTCCGTACGACCCCGCCACCGGATGCTGCGCACCGTTCCGCCATCGCCGACGAGGATCCGAAAGACCATGTCCGTCCTGCAGACTCCCTTCCGCTCCGGACCGCACCGTTCCCGCCTCGAACTCCCCGCGCTGTCGACGCTGCGTGAGGCGGTCGAGGACCAGGGGGCCGATCTGGCGCTGATGCTCGGCGCCCTGTCGATCGTGACCTTCTGGACGTTCGGCTTCGGGATTCTGCTCGGTGCGGCGGCCATCGGGACCGGCATCGCCGCCACCCGCCGGCCCGCCGTGTTCACCGACGAGGAGAAGTCCCTCGACGCTCTCGTCGGCATGCTCACCGGCATCTTCGGCATCCTCGCGGGCGTGGTGTTCCTCAGCTGGGCGCTGCCCAACCTCTGAGGCACCTGCCTCGGTCAGCGAGGCGCGGACGCCGGCGCGGCCATGAAGCGGTGGAGGAAGGCCTTCACCGAATCCGGTGTCACCGTCGACGCCGCCGCCATCGCCTTGGACATGGGGGAGCTGGCCACCACCTTCCGTTTGCCCTTCAGCATCGCCTCATAGCCCTTGCGGGCGACCTTCGCAGGGTCGTCCTTGGGGCCGCGGGCGATCGGCGCGTCCGCCATCCCGGCCTTGCGGAAGAACGGGGTGTCGGTCGCTCCGGGCATCAGCGCGGTGACGGTGACCCCGGTCCCGCGCAGCTCCTCGTGCAGCCCCTCGGAGAACGACTGCAGGAACGACTTGGAGGCGTTGTAGACGACCTGGTACGGGCCGGGCATCTCCGAGACCACCGACGACGTGATCAGCACGCGCCCGGTGCCGCGCCCGGCCATGCCGTCGAGGACGTACTTGGCCAGATGCACGGTCGAGCGCACGTTGACGTCCACCACCTCGAGCTGGTCGTCGAGGCCGGTGTCCACGAACAGGCCACCCTGCCCGGTGCCGGCGTTGAGCGCAGCGGCGGCCAGTGGCCGGCCGGTCGCCGTCACGGCGGTGCACACCTCCTCCACGCCCGTCGCCGTCCGGAGGTCGGCGCGCACCGGAATCACGGCGGCGCCGGTGGCGGCGAGAGCGCGGGTGGCGTCGTCGAGGGCATCGGAGCGGGCCACCAGGATGAGGTCGTATCCGTCCCGGCCGAACAGTCGGGCGAGTTCCAGGCCGATGCCGCTCGACGCTCCGGTCACCAGGGCCAACGGTCGTGTTTCGGTCATGGCCCCGGATACCCGCATCACTCCGCCGCAACCACGCGGCCGGGGTGTCGGTCGGCGCCGGTAGTCTCGGCGCGTGGCCCTCTACCGTAAGTACCGACCGGCGACCTTTGCCGAGGTGGTGGGTCAGGAGCACGTCACCGAGCCCCTGAGCATCGCCCTCGACGCAGGTCGCATCAATCACGCGTATCTGTTCTCGGGCCCGCGCGGCTGTGGCAAGACCTCCTCGGCCCGGATCCTGGCCCGCTCCCTGAACTGCGCGGAGGGCCCCACGTCGGCCCCGTGCGGGACGTGCCGGTCCTGCGTGGCGCTCGGCCCCGGCGGTGGCGGCAACCTCGACGTCATCGAGCTCGACGCCGCCAGCCACGGCGGCGTCGACGACACCCGCGAACTACGCGACCGTGCCTTCTACGCGCCGGCCGAGTCGCGGTACCGCATCTTCATCGTCGACGAGGCCCACATGGTCACCACGCAGGGCTTCAACGCCCTGCTCAAGATCGTCGAGGAGCCGCCGGAGCACCTGATCTTCGTGTTCGCCACCACCGAACCGGAGAAGGTGCTGCCGACGATCCGCTCGCGCACCCACCACTACCCGTTCCGGTTGCTGCCGCCCCCCGTCATGCGCGGGCTGCTCGAGAAGATCTGCACGCAGGAGAACGTGCCGGTCGAGGACGCCGTCTACCCACTGGTGATACGTGCGGGCGGCGGTTCGCCGCGCGACTCGCTGTCGGTGATGGACCAGCTCCTCGCCGGCGCCGGCGAGGAGGGCGTGACCTACAGCCGTGCACTCTCGCTGCTCGGCGTCACCGACGTCGCCCTCATCGACGAGGCCGTGGACGCCCTCGCCGCCGGCGACGGTGCGGGTCTGTTCGGGACCGTCGAGAAGGTGATGGATGCCGGCCACGACCCGCGACGGTTCGCGGTCGACCTGCTCGAGCGGCTCCGGGATCTCATCCTGATGCGATCGGTGCCCGACGCCGCCGATCGCGGTCTCGTCGACGCCCCGGGCGACGTGCTGGAGCGGATGCGGGAGGAAGCCGACCGGATCGGTCCCGCCACCCTGACCCGGTACGCGGAGATCGTGCACTCCGGTCTGGGAGAGATGCGCGGTGCCACGGCCCCGCGCCTGCTCCTCGAGGTGATGTGCGCGCGGATGCTGCTGCCCGCCGCCTCGGGTTCGGAATCGGCTGTGCTGCAACGCCTCGAGCGTCTCGAAAGTGGGATCGCGGCCCCGCAGGGCGCCGCCCCGCGGGCCGTCGCTCCGGCGCCGGCCGCGCCCACGCCGCCGATCGCCCCCGACGAGCCGGCCGCCCGTTTCCAGCGACCCTCGCAGCGACGAGCCGCACCGTCCTCGGTCGCGCCCGTCCCCGAGCCTGCGGCCGAGCCGGCCCCCGTTCCACCGGCGGAGTCACGACCGGCCGCCGCGGCGCCGGCGCCCGTGCCACCGCCGACGCCCGCCCCACCGCCGACGCCCGTCCCACCGGCGCGCGAACCGGAGCCTGCACCGCGCCCCGTCGTGCAGGAACCGGAGCCTGCACCGCGCCCCGTCGTGCAGGAACACGAGCCGCCCGCACCGCGACCCGCGCCGGAACCCCAGCCGGAGCCGGCGCCCGCCCCCGCCCCCGCCCCCGGGCCCGCCCCCGCCGCCGGGCCCGACGCCGCCGCCGTCCGCGCGGTATGGTCCGAGGTCCGTACCAAGGTCCGCGAGCGCAGCCGCACCGTCGAGGTCATGCTGTCCGGCGCCACGGTCCGCAGCGTCGAAGCGGGCCGCATCGTGCTCGGTCACGATTCGGCCCCCCTGGTCAAGAGGCTCGTCGAACCGCGCAACGCCGCGGTGATCGCCGACGCCCTGCGGGCGGTGTTCGGGGTGGACTTCGAGGTGACCTGCGTGCAGGGCGCTGCGACACCCCCCACCGCCGCGAAACCGGCCCCGGCGCAGGCGGGGTCGCGCCCTTCCGGTCAGCCTCGGTTCTCCCGGCCCAGCCAGGCCCGGCAGGCCCAGCCCGCCCCGCAACCGCGCGTGACGTCCCCCGGCGCGCCCCCGGTTCCGTCGCGTCCCGAGGTCGACGACATCCCGCCGCCCGAGGCGCCGGACTACCCGGACGACCCCGGTCCCGAGCCGGACTACGAGCCGCCGCGGATCAGCCCCGCCGACGTCACCCCCGAGGACGAGGAAGAGATGTTCGCCGAGGCCGCCACCCCGGGCGACCCGTCGACGCGGCGCGAACCGGAGGACGTGGCGATCGAGTTGCTGCAGGACATCCTGGGCGCGAAGAAGATCAGCGAGTGAGCACGAAAGATCGGTAAGTTGACCGATTGTCGGCGTGATCGCCGGGTTCCTATGGTCGAGCCACCTCAACCGGAACCCCGCGATTCACGGAGACAACCATGACCGATACCCTTTCCTGGCTCAGTGCAGCCGAACTCGCGACCGACGTTCGCCGAGGACAGATCAGCGCGAGCGAAGTCGCGGCGCACTTCGTGCGGCGCGTGGACAACGTCAACCCGGCGATCAACGCGATCGTCGACTTCGATCGCGAACAGGTCCTGGCGGACGCGCGCGCACTGGATGCGAAACTGGTCGGCGGCGAGTCCGTCGGACCTCTGCACGGAGTGCCGTTCACGATCAAGGATCTGACGGCCGTGGCGGGCCGGCCCCTGACGTTCGGCATGGTGCCGATGAAGGACAACATCGCCGAGCACGACGCGGTGATCGTTCGGCGGCTGAAGGCCGCAGGCGGTCTCTACCTGGGCAAGACCAACACACCGGAGAGCGGGTACTACGGCGGCACGGACAACCACCTGTTCGGTCCTACCCACAATCCGTGGAAGCGCGGATACAGCGCGGGAGGTTCCAGCGGCGGAGCCGCCGCCGCCGTCGCGGCCGGTCTCGGCCCGCTGGCCGAAGGCAGCGACGGGGCGGGGTCGGTGCGCATTCCTGCGTCGCTCTGTGGCGTGGTCGGGCTCAAGCCCTCGACCGGGCGGGTGCCGCAGACCATTCTGGGTGGTCGCTTCTACCATTGGGCCTACCACGGTCCGATCACCCGCACGGTCGAAGACAATGCCCTCATGCTCGGTGTCGTCGCCGGACCCGACGAATCCGATCCGCTCAGTCTGCCGGCCTCGGACACCGACTACGTCGCCGAGACGAAGAAGGACATCGCCGGGTGGCGTATCGCGTGGTCACCGGATCTCGGCTTCGCAGAGGTGGATCCGGAGGTGGCGGCGATCTGCGCGCAGGCCGTTCGGGCGTTCGAGGACCTCGGTGCCCGGGTCGAGGAGGCGACGCCCGGCTGGGGAGATCCGGAAGAAGCGATGTGGCACGGCATCTGGGTTCCCGGTTTCGCGGCCGAACACGACATGATCGACTGGGACGAGTGGCAGGGCCAGGTCGACGACAATCTCGTCGAATTGATGCGTGAAGGAGAGCGTCTCACAGGTGTCGATGTCGGGCGGGCGGACCTGTTCCGTGGCCGGATGTGGGATACGTTCTCGTCGTTCATGCAGGACTACGACCTGCTGGTCTCGCCCACGCTGTGTGAAGCGGCCCATCCGCTGGGACAGTTCGCTCCCGGCCGGCTGGCGGGCGCGGCTCTGCGCTCCCAGCTGCTCGGCTGGCTGATGACCTATCCGTACAACATGCTGACGACCCCGGCCGTCACCGTCCCTGCCGGATTCACGTCGGACGGACGTCCGGTCGGACTGCAGATCGCGGGACGGCTCCACGCCGACGCTGCGGTACTGCGCGCAGCGGCGAACTTCGAACGCGCTCACCCCTGGGCGGACCGCATCCCGGAACTGTGACCGGGCGGGGAAACGGGCACACGAGAGGGAAAATATCTGCCCGGTAACATGATTCGGCTCCACTGGACACTGGGTTCGACTATCGTCGAGCAATGGTCGTACCCGTGTTCAGTGGACTGGTCTCGGTGTTGCTGAGAGAGAACGCCGTCGACCGCATGGCCGGACTCACCCGGTACATGACCGATCAGCTCGACTGCGCGGCGGCTGCCGTGACACGCGTGGCGGGCGGTCGGCACGCGGTGGTGGCCAGCCGTGGCTACGACGACCGGACCCTGGACTACCTCGTCACCGATTTCGTCGACAAGGATCCGGGCATGCAGGCGGTTCGGGCCGAGCCCTCCGCGATACTGACCTGGCGGGACATCCCGTCGTATCGTCAGACCTACTCGGTGCGCGAAGTGTTCGTCCCTGCCGGATTCTCCGAAGGCACCTCCGTCGTTCTGACGTCCCCCACCGGCGTGGCGGTGGGGGCTCTGCACGTCAGTGTGGCGCGCGATTCGGTCCCCCACGGGGTCAAGACGACGCTGAGCGATGCCCGGGAGTACGCCGCCTGGTCGGTGGACACGCTCACGCGGCAGGAAGAGGTGGCCCTCACCCCACGAGAACACGAAGTTCTCGAACTGGTGATCGCCGGCCTGTCCAACCGCGAGATCGCGCAGCGAATGCAGCTGTCGCGCAGCACGGTCAACACTCATGTGGAGCATCTGCTGCGCAAATTGAAGGCCCCCAACCGGGTCGGTGCGGTGGTGCGCGCGGTCCGGCTCGGTCTGGTGTCGAATCGGGATCCGTGGGCGCAGCCCACGTAGCAGCCCGCTCCGGGCCGGCGGCGGGACCCCGATATGGACGTCCCGTTCAGGTGAGCAGGGGCACGAGTTGCTGCGCGTGCTCTCGGAGTGAGTCGAGGTGGCGCAGCAGCAGGTGCTGATGGTCGATGCTGCCGGACAGGACCAGGCCCGCGACGAGGGTGCCGGTGGCGGAGCGGACGGGAACGGCGAGGCACGCGGAGTCGTCGCGCAGTTCGCCGAGCTGGGTGGCGAAGCCCCGGTCGCGGATCTCCCCGAGGTGACGGAGCAGGTCGCTGCGCACGACGATCGTGCGGCCGGTGAGGGCATGGGGTTCCCACCGGGGGAGGACGGTGTCGAGGTCGATCTTCTCGGCGAGCAGCAGCTTGCCGACGGCGCTCGCCTGGAGGTGCCGATTGAGGAGGGCCTCGTCGGCGCGGGGTGGATATTCGGGGTCGGCGTCGGCAAGGCGGAGCGCCGTGTCGGTGTAGTAGAACAGGTGGACGCCGAAGCGGACGGTCAGCCGAAGTTCGGTGAGAAGGTTACGTGCGGCTGTGCAGACGGTGGGGACGACGGCCGCGTCGACCAGTATGCCGATCTTGCGCCCGAGTGCGAAGCCGGACAGATCGGGTAGCCGGACGACGTAGCCTTCTCCGGCGAGCAGGTTCAGGAGCCGATAGGTGGTCGCCGGCGGGAGGGAGAGGTGTGCGGCGATGTCCTTGGCGGTGACCCCGGCCCCGGCCCGGGCGACTTCCTCGAGGACACGCAGGGCGCTGATCACCGCTTTCGGCTGCCGCCCCGACAGGGTTCCGTCCACGGGGCTCACCGCCGCACCTGCCAGGGGCGGTGCCGGCCGAGCAGATCGGCGGCGACGGTCTCGTCGTAGACGCCTATCCGGTCCGCGACGTCCGGGGCGCGCCGCACCCGGACCGCGAGCAGCGCGCCTCCGAGGAGCATCAGGACCGCGTATACGGCGGTCATTGCGCCCGCCACGTAGATCCCCGACGCAGCCGCCCACACGATCAGCGCCACCAGGCACGTGGCGGTGAGCGCGCCGATGACCAGCGGCAGGCGGGTCAGCTCGCCGATCCGGCGCAGGAACGCGGGCGTAGCGACGCAGAGGAGGATGTAGGCGAGGACGTACCCGTGCGCCGAGAGGGCCAGCAGCCCGATCAGGACGTCGCGGTTCGAGCCGGTCGCCGCCAGAAAGACGACGGGCACGACAACGACGACAGGCATCGCGACGGCCAGGGCGACGTGCGGCGTGTGGAACCGGGCGTGGGCACGGCCGACGACCGCCGGGGCGACGCCCTCGCGGCCCATCGCGAACAGGGTGCGCGACAGCGCGGTGGTGGAGCCCATGACGCACGCGAACCACGACGCGGTGATTCCGAGCTCCATCAGGACCGACAGCACCGCCGAGCCGCTCCCGGCGGTGTCCGGGAGGGTGAGCACGATCCGGAGCGAACCGACTCCTTCCCTGGCGGACTCCGGCAGCTGCATCGTCGCGGCGAACACGTAGAGCGCCGCGAGCACGACCGGCGTCCACCTGATCGCGCGGGGCACGCTGATCAGCGGGCTGTGGGCTTCACGTGCCACCGTTCCGGCGCTCTCGAAGCCGACGAACGAGGTGATCGCCAGCAGGAGCGCGAAGCCGATCGCGGATTCCGAACCGGTTCCGGTCGGCGCCGAGGGCGGGTCGCCGTCCCGGACGGACACGGCGAACGCGATCACCAGGACGACCGATGCGGCGACGATGGCGAACGCCTCGACGCCCAGCATGATGCGGGCGGAGAGCTGGACGCCGCGGACCATCAGCAGCAGCGCGACGGCGCCGACGACGCCGACGAGCACTGCACTCGTCGCCGCTCCGGCCGGCAACCCGATCCGTTCGAGCAGCGACGCCAGATAGCTCGCTGCCCCCACCGTGCTGGCCATGGCGGCGGCCGCGTAGCCGATCAGCAGCGACCATCCCCCGGCGAAGCCGAGGCGGGGGCCGAGACCCTTCACCGTGTAGCTGTACAAGCCGCTGACCGCGACCATGCGGGTGGCGAACTGCCCGATGCAGTATCCGACGGCAGCCATCAGGACGGCCGCCGCGACGAACACCGGGATCGCCGCCCGCCCGGCTTCGGGGATGACGAGAGCCGGCAGGGTGACCATCACCGCGGACGGGGCGACGGCCGAGACGGACTGTGCGAGCACCTCGAAGAACGTGAGGCGTCCGCGCTCGAGGCCGGCCACCGGCGAACTACTTCGGATCTGTGGTGTACCGGACACCTTGCACCTGCTTCCACACTCGCCAGGGGACGTCGAGCGTCTGCCGCCGGACGATCCCGTGGGGTGCACGGTAGCGCAGGCACGCAGTGCGCTGCACCGATCGCACATCAATTTTCGGTCACTCGAATGAGAACGACGGGCCGTCCGGCGCCCGATCGGGCGGGGCCGGCGGTGCTCGTGCTGCCGTCACCTGGGCTGCGGTCGAGAAGTCGAACGAGAATCGGGAAACGGTCTGGGCCGCAGTCGAATGAGAATCGGACACCGCGTAATTTCCATCCGGAATCGGGGGTGACTCCCGCCACATCGTGTGGTTATCGTGGGTTCGGGTCACAGCGACGGATACCGGCGGTTCTGCGTCGAAACGACTGTACCCGAGTCTTTTTCGCTATCTCTCACGAGTCGGAGACATCATGACTGCAGTTGCGCAATCCGCCACCGGCCTGCTTCCGGAGGTGGTCGACTTCCTCTCGTCGCCGAAGCAGATGCTGATCGGCGGCCGGTGGGTCGAGTCGGCCTCGGGCCGGCGGTTCGACACGGTCGACCCCGCCACCGGGCAGGTGCTGACCACGGTGCCGCACGGCGGCGCCGAGGACGTCGACCGGGCCGTCGCCGCTGCCCGCCGGGCGTTCGAGGAGGGGCCGTGGCGGCGCCTGACCCCGGCCGAGCGCCAGCGCATCCTGTGGCGGATCGGCGAGGGCATCCTGGCCCGGGCGGACCAGTTCGCCCAGCTCGAGTCCCTGGACAACGGCAAGTCGGTGGTCGTCGCGAAGGCGGTCGACGTCACCTGGGCGGCCGAGATCTTCTTCTACTACGCCGGTTGGGCGACCAAGATCGAGGGCCGCACCGTCCCGGTGTCGGTTCCGTGGGCTCCGGGCGCACGTTTCCACGCGTTCACCAGCCGCGAGCCGGTGGGGGTGTGCGCCCAGATCGTGCCGTGGAACTTTCCGCTGGTGATGGCCGCCTTCAAGCTCGCCCCTGCGCTGGCGTGCGCGAACACGCTGGTGCTCAAGCCTGCGGAGCAGACCCCGCTCACCGCCCTGCTGCTCGCCGAAGTCGCCGCCGAGGCCGGGGTGCCCGACGGCGTCGTCAACGTGGTCACGGGCTTCGGGGACGCGGGTGCGGCCCTGTCGGCCCATCACGACGTCGACAAGGTCGCCTTCACCGGCTCGACCGAGGTCGGCAAGAAGATCGTGGGCGCCGCCGCCGGGAACCTGAAGAAGGTCTCGCTCGAACTCGGCGGCAAGAGCCCCCAGGTCGTCTTCGCGGACGCCGACCTCGAGGCCGCGATCCCCGGTGTCGCCGGCGGATTCCTGTTCAACCACGGCCAGGCGTGCACCGCCGGGACGCGGTTGCTGGTGGAGGATCGCATCTTCGACGAATTCACCCAGGGCGTAGCGGAATTCGCCCGGTCGCAGAAGATCGGTCCAGGACTCGATCCCGCCAGCGATATCGGTCCGCTGATCTCCGAGGAGCAACTCGGCAAGGTGACCGGTTACCTCCGCGCCGGCCTCGAGGACGGGGCTCGTGCCCTGACCGGAGGAAAGCGCCACGGCGACAGTGGCTTCTACGTCGAGCCGACGCTCCTCGTCGACGTGCGCAGCGATTTCGGTGTGTACCGGGAGGAGATCTTCGGCCCGGTCACCGTCGCGGTGCCCTTCAACCGGGAGGAGGGAGTTCGTGCCGCCGCCAACGACACCCCCTACGGGCTCGCGGCGAGCGTCTGGACGCGGGACGTCTCCCGGGCCCACGAGGTCGCCGCCGAGATCAAGGCGGGCACGGTCTGGATCAACTGCCACAACGCGTTCGACACCGCACTGCCCTTCGGGGGATACAAGCAGTCGGGCTGGGGGCGGGAACTCGGTGAGGGGGCCCTGGCGGAGTACACCCAGACCAAGTCGGTCAACATCGCACTGTGACCGGTCGGGGCGGTGCCCGGCACTGTGTGGGCACCGCCGTCCGTACCCCTGCCGGGCCGAACGAGAACCCGGCCCCCCGCCCTTCTCGTTTGCCGTCGACGAACCGTGACGCCGCGGTGACCGCACCGACAACGTCCGGGCGCACGCTTCTTCCGGCGGTCGGCACCGACATCGCCGGCGCACTCCCTCTCCCGAAAGTCGAAGCACCGATGACCCTCAACGCTCGCGCACACGAACCCCCCACCCACCGGTTGTCCGGCAGCCTCGGCCCCGGCGCCGTCGTCTTCATGGTGGTCGCGGCCGCGGCCCCGCTGACCGTGATCGCCGGCACGGTCCCACTCGGTATCTCCGCCGGAAACGGGGCCGCGTACCCCGCCTCGTACATCGTCTGCACGGTGGTCCTGCTCTTCTTCGCCGTCGGCTTCACCGCGATGGCGAAGCACGTGCCCGGGGCGGGGGCGTTCTACACCTTCGTCACCCACGGACTCGGCCGGCACGTCGGACTGGGTTCCGCGTTCCTGGCGCTGCTGTCCTACACCGCGGTGCAGGGTGCCGTCTACGGATACCTCGGCGCGGCCCTCGGCGACTTCGTGACCTCGCACGGCGGTCCCGAGTTGCCCTGGTATCTCTGGGCTCTGATCGTTCTGGTGGCGGTCGCGATTCTCGGCTACCGCCACATCGACCTGTCCGGAAAGGTCCTCGTGGTCCTGCTGCTCTGCGAGGTCGGCATCGTGCTGGTGATCGATGCAGCGGTGATCGCCCGTGGCGGAGCGGAGGGTCTTTCCACCGCCGCGCTACGCCCCTCCGAGTTCTTCTCGGGCGCACCGGGAATCGCCCTGATCTTCGCTGTCGCCGGCTACATCGGCTTCGAGGCGACCGCGGTCTTCCGTGACGAGGTGCGCGATCCGGCCCGGACCATTCCGCGGGCCACCTATCTCGCCCTGGTGGTCATCGGTGGCTTCTATGCGCTGTCGAGCTGGGCGCTGGTCAGCGCGTGGGGCGACGAGGGCGCCGTCGTCCTGGCCACCGAGAACCCCGAGGGCATGATCATCGAGACCGCGACCCGCTACGTGGGAGCGGCGGCGGGGGATGTCGTGCAGGTGCTCCTCGTCACCAGTCTCTTCGCGGCCCTGCTGTCCTTCCACAACGTGCTCTCGCGCTACATCTTCTCGCTCGGCAACAGCGCGGCACTGCCGGCGCGATGCGGCCGCTCGCACGTACGCCATGCCTCGCCCTACGTGGCCTCGATCGTGCAGACGGTCTCGGCCTTGGTTCTCGTCGTGGCCTCGGCCGTCGGCGGACTCGATCCCGTCACCGAGGTCTTCGCCTGGTTCGCCGGTGTCGCGTCCGTCGGCGTGCTCGCCCTGATGGCGCTGACGTCGATCGCCGTCCTCGTCTTCTTCCGGCGATCCCGGGCCGACACCCGGCCGTGGCCCACGCTGATCGCGCCGGTGCTGGGTCTCGCGGGGCTGAGCGCTCTGCTCGCGATGACGATCGCGAACCTGCCGCTGCTCGTGGGCGGATCCGGCACCCTCGCCGCCGTCGTCGGCGTGCTTCTCGCCGGGGCGTTCGCGGGCGGAACGGCCGTGGCCGTTCTCCGCCCCGACGCTGCACGACATCACCACCATTCCGGCGGCGTCGCGCCCGCCGCCACGACCGAAACCGAGATCGACAAGGAGATCGCCCGATGAGCACTGCCACCACGAAGTTCACCGAAGCGGCATCGACGCCCGCACCGGACCACCCGCTCACCCCTCTGACCGCCGACGAGATCACCGCCGTCAAGGAAACGGTATCGGCGGCGGGGCTGGTAACCGAGCACGTCCGGTTCGTCTACGTCGGGCTCGAGGAACCGCACAAGTCGACGGTCCTGGCGTTCAGGCCGGGGGAGCACATCGAGCGCCGTGCCCGCGTCCTTCTCCTCGACCGTGCGACCGGGGCGGGCTCCGATCACGTCGTGTCCGTCACCGAACGCAGGATCCTCAGCACCGTCGCCGTCGACGCCGCCACCGAAGGGCATGTCCCGATCCTCGACGAGGAGTTCGAGGACATCGAATCGTTCCTCCTGTCCAGCTTCGACTGGATTGCGGCGATGGCTGCGCGCGGCATCGATCCGGAGAAGGTGCGCGCGGTTCCGCTGTCGGCCGGGGTGTTCGGGCACGAGGACGAGGTGGGGCACCGGATCGTCCGCGTGCTCGCGTTCCACCAGGAGGACGAGGCCGACCTGCCCTGGGCACATCCGATCGACGGGGTGGTCGCCTACGTCGACCTCACCGAGCAGCGCGTGGTGAAGGTCGTCGACGAGATCACCCTTCCCGTGCCGGCCGAACGCGGCGAATGGGACGCCGCTCCGCATGCGAGGCCGGCCCGCACCGACCTCAAGCCGATCGAGATCACCCAACCCGAGGGGCCCAGCTTCTCGGTCGAGGGCAATCGGATCACCTGGGCGGACTGGACGTTCCGGTTCGGGTTCGACGTACGCGAGGGCCTGACCCTGCACCAGTTGTCGTTCTCCGACGACGGCGTGCAGCGGCCGGTGATCTACCGCGCATCCATCGCCGAGATGGTCGTGCCCTACGCCGACCCGTCGCCGGTGCGGTACTGGCAGAACTACTTCGACCAGGGCGAATACCTGTTCGGCCGCTACACCAACTCGCTGGAACTCGGGTGCGACTGCCTCGGCGAGATCCGGTACTTCGACGTCACCATCGCCGACGAGAAGGGCGACCCGCGGGTGATGAAGAACGCGATCTGCCTCCACGAGGAGGACTACGGCGTCCTCTGGAAGCACACGGACATGTTCAACGGCATGACCGAGACCCGCCGGTCGCGCCGGCTCGTGATCTCCTTCTTCCTCACCATCGGCAACTACGACTACGGCTTCTACTGGTACCTCTACCTGGACGGCACCATCGAACTCGAAGCCAAGGCCACCGGCATCGTCTTCACCTCCGCCTACCGCGGCGAGGACGGGTTCGCCACCGAGATGGCGCCCGGGCTCGGTGCGCCGTTCCACCAGCACCTCTTCAGCGCCCGCCTGGACATGGCGGTCGACGGCAACGTCAACACGGTCGAGGAGGTCGACGCCGTGCCCGAACCGATGGGACCGGACAACCCGTGGGGTAACGCGTTCCGCTGCCGCAAGACCACCCTCACCACGGAGGCCGACGGGCAGAGGCTGGCCGACAACACCAAGGCGAGGGTCTGGCACATCACCAACCCGACCAAGCAGAACCGGCTCGGGCGGAACGTCGGATACGCACTGCACCCGGAAGGTCAGCCCGTGCTGCTGGCGGATCCGTCGAGTTCCATCGCCGCCCGCGCCGCGTTCGCCACCAAGCATCTGTGGGTCACGCGGTACGACCCGGCGCAGCGTTATCCGGCCGGTGACTTCGTCAACCAGCATCCGGGACAGGCGGGACTGCCGACATTCGTTGCCGGCAACCGGAACATCGAGGGCGAGGACCTGGTGCTGTGGCACACCTTCGGGCTCACCCACTTCCCGCGCCCGGAGGACTGGCCCGTGATGCCCGTCGACTACGCCGGGTTCACGCTGAAGCCGGTCGGGTTCTTCGACCGGAACCCGGCCCTCGACGTTCCGGCCGGCACGTCGAAGCACTGCTGCACGGACTGACGGGCATGTCCACCACGGTTCCGGAAGCCGCCCGCCGCACCACCACCACGTGGTGCGGCCGGGCGGCCGCCGCCCTCGCCGTGTCGGCGGCCGTCCTGCACGCCGGCTCGCTCGCGGAGCACACCCCGTCGCCCGGGTCGGCGGCCCTGACCCTCGTCATGGTCGCCGGATGCCTCTACTGCGCCCGTCACCTGTGGATGCGCGGAGACCAGCGGGACTGGATCCTGGTCACCGTCATGAACGTCGCGATGATCATGGTGCACCTGACCACCATGAGCCCGGGCCGGGCCGCGGGCGGCCACCACGGGCACGCTGTGCCTCCGGTCGCCGGTGCAGCGGCGGGCGCCTCGATTCCCCCTCTCATGGCGGCCGCGCTGGCGGTCGCGGCCGCGGAGGTCCTCCTTGCCGTGAGCGTCGTGTTCCACCGCACCCGGCGGGGGATGGACCCGGCGACCGCAGCGGCGCGGCCGAGGTGGAGCGGCACACTGTCCACATGAACATCCGGTTCCGGCGCGGATCGCTCGTCGTCGCGGCGTCGATCCTGGTCGTGACGGCCTGTGGTTCCGGCCCGCCCGACGAGCCGCCCGAAGCCACCGCGACGAGCAGTCCGACGTCGGAACCGGCGACCACGCCGCCCGGGCCCCCCGTCCCCGGCGCCGGGGCCCTCCGCGACCGTCCCCGTTCCGCCGTCCGGTCCGGAGCCGACGCCGGTGCCTCCGGCCGGTGTACCTGCCGCCCTGCGCGGCATCGACCTCGAACGGATTCCCACCGAGGAGAAGGTGGTGGCGTTGACCTTCGACGGTGGAGCCTCCGACACCGCGGTCTCCCGCATTCTCGCCACGCTCGCCCGCTACGCCGTCCCGGCGACGTTCTTCGTCACCGGTGATTTCGCGCGGACGTATCCGGACCGGGTCCGCGCCGTCGCCGCCGCCGGGCACGCGGTGGGAAACCACAGCAACACCCACCCCTCCTATCCGGATCTGACCGACGAGCAGATCAGGGCCGACCTCGCGGCGGCCGAGAACGCGATCACGGCACTGACGGGTCGCCCGGCCGTGCCGTTGTTCCGGTTTCCCTTCGGTGCTCGCACCGACGCCGACATCCGCGTCGTCAACGGTGCCGGCTACGTGCCCGTGCGCTGGACCGTGGATTCGCTCGGCTGGAAAGGCACGAGCGGTGGTCTCGACGCCGCGGCGGTGACCGAGCGGGTCCTCGCCGCGGCCGCGCCCGGCCAGATCGTTCTGATGCACGTGGGCGCGAACCCCGACGACGGCACGACCCTGGACGCCGATGCGCTGCCGGCGATCATCGACGGTCTGCGGACGCGGGGTTACGGTTTCGTGGATCTGGCCGATGTCGTCCGCTAGGCCCCCCGAGTTGCACCGCATCCGCGTGTTCGATTTGCGGACTTCACGATCACTGTGCTTACTTATGAACGCGGTCGGGAATCGTTGGGGTGGATCCCATGGCTGAAGGACGGTTTCGATGATCCTTTCCGCTGTCCGGGTCGCGATCGTCGGCGCGCTGACCATCGGCTCGATGCTCGGTGCCGTCTCGATCGCCCATGCCGACCCGTCCCCGGCCTCGTACTGTGCGCCGACCGTGGTGCTCGCCGTCGACGGCACGAAGGGCCCCGAAACGCCGGATTCGATCGATCCCGAGAGCCCGCTCAACTCCTACACAGATCAGTACCGCAACAGCCCCGACTTCGCGGTGCGGCACGTGCGGTATCCGGCGGGCATGGTCGCCGGGGTGTTCGGCTGGGACACGTTCATGGACCAGTCGGTGCAGATCGGCGTGCAGAATCTCTGGGCGGAGATCGGCCGGACCGAGGCCGCCTGCGGGCCGCGCACGCGCTACGAGCTGTACGGCTACTCGCAGGGAGCGATCGTCGTGCGCAGGGTCGCGATGGAGATCGACGCGGCGGCGCCCGTGCACGACGACGGCACCGACCTGCAGGACCGGGTGCGGGTGCACCTGATCGCCGACCCGGCGCAGGGCCGGCCCGCGCAGTACGCCGGCCCGCTCGTCCCCGGCATCACGCTGCCCCAGCCGGCGGGCGAGTTGCGGCACATCCCGGTCACCACCGAGTGCCTCGAGGGCGACATGATCTGCGACCCGGAGGGCAACGTCACCGGGTACATCCGCGAGCACGCGACGTATCACCCGTGACGTTCGCGCTGGGCGTCGTGCTCTTCGCGCTGGGGGTCGCGGTGTCCGTCGCCCTGCACGAGGCGGGCCACCTGTGGGCGGCGCGGCGTCTCGGGATGAAGGTGCGCCGCTTCTCCCTCGGGCGTGGCCCGATGCTCTTCTCCGTCCGGCGCGGTGAGACCGACTACGGGCTGGGACTGATCCCGGTGGGCGGGTTCTGCGAGATCGCCGGCACGACCGCGCTCGACGAACTGACCCCCGACGAGTACGACCGCGCCCTGTATCGGCAGAAGACCTGGAAGCGGCTGGTCGTGATGTCCGGCGGCATCGGCATGAACTTCCTGCTCGCCGGGGTCCTCGTCTTCGTGCTCGCCGTCGGGTGGGGGCTGCCGGAGCTGCATCCGAAGGTGGTCGTCGAGTCCGTCGGATGCGTCCCGTCGTCGCAGCGGCCCGGCCCGGGATACGGCCTCGCCGCGTGCGACGGCCCGGGACCGGCCGGGGTCGCGGGGATACTCCCCGGCGACGCGATCCTCGCCGTCGACGGCGAGGGCGTCACCCGGTTCGGCGACCTGGTCGGAAAGATCTGGGACAGCGCAGGAGTCGTCGAACTGACGATCGAACGGCACGGCCGCCGGCTGGTGCTGCCCCTCGCGACCGAGCAGGTGCAGCGATGGGTGGTCGACCCTCGGACGGGGGACGAGCGCTCGACGGCCGTCGGTGCGATCGGAGTATCCGCGCGCCCGCCCGCCGGTCCCGTGCGGTACGACGTGGTGACCGCGGTGCCCGCCGCCCTCGCATTCACCGGCGACCTCGCCGCGCTCACGGCGCACACGGTGGTGGACATGCCGACGAAGGCGGCGTCGCTGTGGCGGTCGGTGACCGGCGGCGAACGCGACGCGGACACCCCGATCAGCGTGGTGGGGGCCGGATCGCTCGGGGGCCGGGCCGTCGAGCGGGGCGCCTGGGAGTCGTTCGTGCTGCTGCTGGTGAGCCTGAACCTCTTCGTCGGCCTGTTCAATCTGCTGCCGCTGCTGCCTCTCGACGGCGGGCACATGGCCGTGGCGATCTACGAGGGTCTGCGGAACCGGGTGCGCGCCCGGCTGGGCCGGCCCGGCGGAGCGCCGGTCGACTTCGTGAAGCTGCTGCCGGTGACGTACGCGTTCGTCGTCGTCGGCGGGGCCTTCATGCTGCTCACCCTCGCGGCGGACATCGTCGCCCCGGTTCGTCCGGCCTGATCCCGGCAAACTTCGTGGAACTTCCCGCAATTCGACCGAATCGGTCTCGCCCCGTTGCGCATGCGGGGGCGAACCGCTTCCATGGAGTGATGCCGCGGTGGTGTTGGGACGAGGACGAACCGTTGTTCGGAGACGTCGAGTCGCCGGTCGGAGGCGCGACCATAGCGGGCCTGTCCGCGCTGATCGCGCTCGTCGCGCTGGCCGTGATCGGGCCGGCCCTGGTCTGATCCGCGGTCGTCAGCGCGCGCCGGGTCCGTCCCCGACGTGCGCGGTGACGGCCACCTCGACCGGCGCGTTGCCGGGAAGCAGATAGACCCCGATCGCGCTGCGGGCGGGCAGTGACGCCGGGCCCAGCGCGCGTTCGACGACCTCCGATGCGCCGTCGGCGACCGCCGAGAGCTCGGTGAAGCCGTCGGCACACGCGATGTACACCACCATCTCGACGCACCGGAACATCGCACCCGGCGGCAGCACCGAACGGACCGCGGCCAGGGCGTTGCCGGCCGCGAGGCCCGCCGCCTCCCGGGCGACGGCCGGGTCCACTTCGCCGCCGACGCGGCCGGTGACGGTCAGCCGGCCGTCACGGCGCGGGGTCATCCCCGCCGTGTGGACGGTCGAGCCGGACAGCACCGCGGGTACGTAGCGGCCGCGCGGCCGCGGCGGCTGCGCGCCGATCGCTGCCCGGCCGATCGCCTGTTCATTCGACACCGAGAGCCACTCCTTCCTGACGGGGATCGCTGCCGCCGCTGAGCACGCCGCGGGGATCGAGAGAGATGATCTGGGCGCTGCCCTCGGCGCCGAGCGGTTCGAGGGTGCGCACGTCGTGCCCCATCTCGGACAGGGCGGTGCGGACCTCGGGCGGGACGTCGGCCTCGATGCGCAGCTCGGCGGGGTCGCCGAGCACGTTCGCGTCGGAGCCGGGGAACACCGTGAACCGGGGCGCCGACACCGCCTCCTGCGGATCGAGCCCGTGGTCGAGGAGGTGCGAGAGCAGCTGCATGTTCCATTGCACCTGCCCGTCCCCGCCGGGGGTGTTGCCGACGTGGAGCAGCGCTCCCGCCTCGTCCGTGACGATCCAGGCATTGAGGGTGTGCAGCGGCTTGCGGCGGGGCCGCACCTCGTTCGGATGCCCGTCGATCAGATACGCGCCCCGCCCCAGCCGGTTGTTCAGGACGATCCCCGTGCCGGGCACGGTGAACTTGGCCCCGAAGGTGAACGCCAGCGAATGGATGAAGCTCACCGCGCGTCCGTCCCGGTCGACCGTCACCAGCGAGGTGGTGTCTCCGCCGGCCACCGTGAACGCTCCGGCGGGCGCGGTCGCCGACAGCCGGTCGCGGCCGGCGCGGATGTGGCCGGGATCGAGGATGCGCGCGGCACCGTCGTTGTCGGCGCCGCACCAGCGCAGCCGGTCCTCGAACGCCGTCCGCGCGGCCCGGGCCATGCGGTCGATCGCCGCCGCGCTCAGGAGCGGGGAGGACCCGACGACGCCGTCGCACAGCGCCGCCTGGTGCAACACCATCCACCCGGGGGTCGGCAGTGGGGTCTGATGGATCACCGCGCCGGCGTACCGGCCGGACAGCGCCTGCTCCGGCGTCACCGTCCCGGTTGCGACCCATTCGTCTCCCGAGAACGGGGCGCCCGCGTCGCGCAGCGCGGCGACGCACCGCTCGGCGAGCGACCCGGTGTAGAACGACGCCGGGTCGTGCGCGAGTTCACGGATGGTGCGCGCCAGGTCGGGTTGCGGCAGCCGGTCACCGACGAGCGGTACGAGACCGCCGTCGACGTACACGGAGGCCAGCCCGGGATCGCTGCGAACGGCGTCCAGCGCCGACCGCACGTCGTCGCGGGTCTTGGCCGAGCAGGGCAACCCGTGCTCGGCGAGGCGCGCGGCCGGTTCCCACAGCTCGGCAAGGCTGCGGGTGGCGCCGCGCCGGTGCAGCGCCGCGAGCGCGGCCGGAGCGCCCGGCACGGCCACCGCGAGGGCGCCGTCCAGCGGGATCGCGGCCAGCCCGCGGTCCCGGTAGAAGTCCGGTGTGCCGCCGTCGGGGCCGTAACCGCTCCCGCCGACCGTCCAGACTGTGCCGTCCGGTTCCCGCACCACGGCGAATGCGTCCCCGCCGAGGCCGCACTGGCCGGGCAGGGTCAGCCACGTGGTCGCGGCCATCGCCAGCGCGGCGTCGACCGCGTTGCCGCCGTCGGCGAGCACCCGCGCCCCGGCCTGGCCGGCCAGCGGGTGGCTCGAGGACACCATGCCGCCGGTCGACAGCGTCGCCGGACGGACCCGCCGCGCTGTCATGCCTGCCGGAGCCGGCGCCGGCGCGGGCCCTCCGGCGGCTCGGCGGGATCGATGCCGACGAAGATCTCGCCGCCGCGCTCCTCGACGGGATAGGTCTTGATCGGCTCCGTGGCGGGAGGGCAGATGGGTTCACCGGTTGCGAGATCGAAAGCGCTTCCGTGGCAAGAGCATCCGATTCCATCCTGCACGAGCTTGCCGGACGAGAGCAGGCAGTCCAGGTGTGAGCAGTAGTTGGATGTCGCGTAGGCCTTCCCGTCCAGCCGTGAGATCGCGAACTCGTAGTCGCCGGCGTAGAAGCGGCGGACGATGCCCTCCGGCACCTGCCCGGAACGGGCCACTCTCTTGAACTCCATGGTCATCCTCCAGGCATTGGGATCTGCTCCGACCGCGGGCGGTCAGGCGACGGGGTCGATGTAGACGGTCTTCTCGGATTGGTAGAACTGCATCAGCGTCGGCCCGGCCTGTTCCTTGAACGTCTGGGTGCTCGACGCCTTGTACCCACCGAACGGAGCGTTCATCGCCATGCCGTTCGTCGGCTGGTTCACCTTGACCAGGCCGGTGCGGGAACGGGCGACGAACTGCCCGGCCCGGTCGAGATCGCGCGTGACGATCGCCGCGCTCAGGCCGAACGCCGTGTCGTTGGCCAGCGTGACGGCCTCGTCGAACGACGACGCCCGCTGGAACGCCAGCACCGGACCGAAGATCTCCTCGGTCAGGATGCGCATGCCCGGCGCGGTGTCGGCGAACACCGTCGGGCGCACGAAGAACCCGTCGCCGAATCCGGTGTCGTCGCAGCGGGTTCCGCCGCACACCAGACGGGCCCCTTCGTCCTGCCCGACGGCGACGTACTCGAGGAACTTGTCCAGCTGGCCGCGGCTGGCGAGCGGACCCATCGACGCCCCCGCCCGCAGGCCCGGTCCGACGGTGAGGGCCTCGGCGCGGGCGACGACCCGCTCGAGCAGGGCGTCGTGGATGTCGTCGATCGCGACGACCCGGCTGGTGCCGGTGCAGGCCTGTCCGGAGAGCCCGAAAGCGCCCTTGACGATCAACGCGGCGGCGGCGTCGAGGTCGGCGTCGGCGAGGACGACGACGGGGTTCTTGCCGCCCATCTCGAGCTGTACCCGCCGGTCCGGGCCGATGCCACGATGGATGGCCCGGCCCACCTCCGTCGATCCGGTGAAGGTGACGGCCGCGACGCGTTCGTCGGCGACCACCGCGGCCCCGGCCCGCCCGCCGCCCTGCACCAGCGCGATCGCCGCCGGGGGCAGTCCGCCGGCGAGCAGCGCCTCGACCAGCCGCTGCCCCATGAGCGGGGTGATCTCGGACGGCTTGAACAGCACCGGATCTCCCGCGGCGAGCGCCGGCCCGAGCTTGCGGGACGGGATGTTCAGCGGAAAGTTCCAGGGGGTGATGGCCCCGACGATGCCGATGGGTTCGCGGACGGTGTAGATCATGGTGCGGCCGGCGGCCGGGTACGTCGCGCCGGTCGCGCGCAGCGCCTCGCCCGCGTAGAAGCGCAGGTTCATGGGGGTGCGGCTCACCTCGACGGTGGCCTCGGCGCGCGTCTTGCCCTCCTCGCGGACCAGTTCCTCGACGAGCGATTCCCGTCGCTCCGCGAGGTGCCGGGCGGCGGTCTCCAGGACGGCGGCCCGGCGCTCCGGTGGGGTGGCGGCCCATTCGGGGGCCGCCTTGTCGAGTGCGTCGACGGCGATGCGCACGTCGGTGGCGTCGGAATCGGGGAACGTTCCGATCAGGTCGGTGGAATCGGCGGGGTTGCGTCGTTCGAAGGTGGCGCCGGAGACGGCCGGCACCCACGCACCGTCGATGAAGTTCAGTCCTGTCACGGCCACCTCAGCTCACCACCTGTTCGCCCAGTTCCCACAGGTCCACGTCCGCGTCGGCGAGCTGGTGCGCGCCGACCGTCCGACCGACGAGTTCGCGGGCGGCAATGATGTCCTCGCCGCGGTCCATGGCGAACGCCGCGGTGAGCACGTCGCCGGCGAGATAGAAGACGGTGAACTCCCCCGAGCGGGCGTCGCCGCGCACGACGAGTTCCGTCGTCCCGGAGGATGTTCCGGTGAACTGGATGTTCGTGTCGTACTGGTCCGACCAGAACCAGTGGGCGTCGTCGGCGAGCGAGGTGCGACCGACGATCGTGTCCGCGACGACCGCGGCCTGCCGGTTGGCATTGTCGAAGTGCTCCACCCGGACTCGGCGGCCGGCGCGGTCGGAGAAGCGGTTCGCGACGTCGCCGGCGGCGTGGATTCCCGGTACGGCGGTGCGGCCCACGGCGTCGACGACGATGCCGTTGTCGGTGGCGAGTCCGCTCGCGGCGGCCACGTCGACGTTCGGCGTGATGCCGATGCCGACCACGACCACGTCGGCCTCGATCGTGTCGCCGGTCGTGGTGCGGACCCGCACCCCGGCCTCGGAGGTCGCGACGGAGTCCACGCCGACGCCGGTGCGCAGATCGACGCCGTTGCGGCGGTGCAGGTCGGCGCAGAACCCGCCGACCGTGGCGCCCAGGACGGAACCCAGCAGGGCGTCGGCGTATTCGAGGACGACCACGTCGACACCGAGACCGCGTGCCGTTGCGGCGATCTCGAGGCCGACGAATCCGCCGCCGACGACGACCAGGCGCGCACCGGGGGTCAGCCGCGGGGCGAGGGCGACGGCGTCGTCGAGCGTCCGCAGGTAGTGCACGAGATCGGGGCGCGTCCCGGAGGTGGGGATCGTGCGCGGGCGTCCCCCGGTCGCGAGGATCACCGCGTCGGCGGCGACGGACCCACCGTCGAATTCCACGCTGCGCGAGGCGGTGTCGACGCGCCGTACCATGACACCGGTCCGGATGTCGATATCGTTGTCGACCAGCCACTTCGGTGTGAGCAGGGAAAGGGAGGCGACGGGTTCCCGGCCGGCGAGGAACTCCTTCGACAGTGGCGGCCGCTGGTAGGGCGCGTGCGGTTCGTCGCCGAGCAGGACGATGCGGCCGTCGAATCCGCGGCGGCGCAACGTGCGTGCGGCGACCGCGGCGACCTGGCCGGCGCCGACGGTGACAACGGTGCGTACGGTCATGACGAACTCTCCTCTTGCGAGCCGGGAAGGACTCGGCGCGGGGCCGGATCGAGATAGACGGTGTCGCCCTCGACGGTCACGGGATAGGTCGGCTGGCAGAGATCCTGGTCTTCCTCGTAGCCGGTTTCGAGGTTGAACCGCCACTGGTGGCCGGGGCAGATGACCCGCCCGTGCAACAGGGTGCCCTTGGCGAGCGAGCGGTCCTGGTGGATGCACAGGTCGGCGAACGCGTACACCCGGTCGTTCGCGTGGAACAACGCGATGCCGACGCCGTCGACCTCGACGCGCAGCTTGCGCCGGCGGGTCAGCTCCTTGACGGTGGCGACGGCGACCCTGTCGCGGGTCGACCCGGGCGGGGCCGAGGCGGCGTCGGTGGACATGATTCTCCTTCGATCGGGGATGGCCGCCGGGACCGGCGCGGGAGGGCCGAGCGGTGGACCCTCCCGCGGTACGGTCACGTCGGTCAGGCCGGAGCCAGCTCGAGGTCGGGAGCGACGTACGTGTCGTACAGGCCCTTGGTGTACGAGAAACGCATCTCCGCGCCCCAGCGCACGAGCTGCAGGCAGCGCTGCTGCAACTGCGGGGTGTCGGCGCAGTCCAGCACGATCTGGTACCCGCGTTCGCCGTGGACGACATCCGAGGTGATGTGCAGGTCGAAGAACTCGATCTCGTCCTCGGTGAACCCGTACACCTCGCGCAGCGGCACGATCTGCTTCTTGTAGATGCTCGGCACCTGCGACTCGAGACCGACGACCAGGGCCGCGGTGGCGACCACGAAGTGCTCGCGCTGCGAGACCGCGTAGCACCACGCCTGCAGGCCGCGGGTGACGGCGTTCATGTTGTTCGGATCCTCGACGCGCTCGCGGGTGGTGCCGCACGCCTCGGCGAACTTGATGAGCAGGTCGGTGTGCCGGATGTCGGCCAGCTCCTCCTCGTACATGTTCTGCAGGGTGAAGTCCTTGGCGTCGGTGAACGTGTCGGGCGTGTTGGAGTAGATGTTCGCGAGGTAGTCCGCGAACGGGCCCACGTAGTGGTAGTGGTTCTCGGCCCACCGGGCGAAGTGGTGCTTCTCGAGCTTGCCCTCGGCCCAGGCCTTGCTGAACGAGGCGTCCTTGGCCTCGCGGCCCTTGATCGCGTTCTCGAGTGCGGCGCGGAACTCGTCGCGTCCGAGCAGTTCGGTCATGGTGGTTTCCCTTTCACGCTGTGTCGTGCGGTCGGGCTGGGGTTGATCCGCGACGTTGCGGAGAACGATCGAAATCGGCTGAGTGAAAGCCTGTTCCGGTCGGTTTCGAAACTAGTGCCGGCGTCGGGGTGCGGCCACGGCCACACTGACCGGAATGCGGCGCCGGCGGGGGTCGAAGTGCACAGTCAGTGCGCCACCGACGCGGTGATCGCCTCGAACTCCGCGAGCATCGCCGCGCCGACGGCCTTGTCCTGCTCGCCGTTTCCGCCGCTGATGCCGACGGCGCCGACGATCTGGCCGTCGAACACCAGCGGGAAGCCGCCGACGAAGATCGCGAACTTGCCCGGCAGCATGTGGCTGATGCCGAAGGCCTCGTTGCCGGGCAGGGCCGGCCCGTTGGGCGGTTCGTTGAACAGGTGCGTGGCGCGTTCGTGGCCCGCCGCGGTGAACGCCTTGGCCATCGCGATCTCGACACCCGTCAGCCGCGCACCGGGGAGGCGGTGCAGGGCGATGACGTTGGCGCTCTCGTCGCAGACGCACAGGGTCTGCTTGACGCCGATCTCCTCCGCCTTCGCGCGGCCGGCGGCGAGGAGGGGGAGCGCGTCCTCGAGGGTGATGCGATGAATTCGATGCATGGGTCTCCACTTTCGGTCTGCGGGAGTACCGGCCTGGCGGAGCGGGAAGCGAGGGTCCGGCCGGTGGATGCGTTTTCGCCAGTGGGCTATTTCTAACAGGGATGCGGCCACGGAGGGACGGTCAGAATCACCCGTACCCGACACAATTCGTGTACAAGTTGCACATCGCCTGCGGACCTTCGACTCTGGTACTTGATGAAAAAGGTGCACGTCGTCCCTCGCGCCGGCGCCCCGCTCGCAGAAAGCAGGTCGACATGGAACCGAGCCCGCGCCTGACCGTCCGGGGTCTGCTCGACGAGTCGCTGATGACCGGGGCGCGGATCGCGTCCGGGCACACCGCCCTCGACCGCGCCCTCACCTGGGCACTGCCGTTCAGCGAGGTCATGGGCCGATTCGACGACCTCGATGCCGTCGCCGTGTACGCCCGTCCGGAGGCGCTCGCCGGCAACGTGCACGCCGTCGCGGCGTTGGCCGCGCGCGGCGCCGCCGCCCTCGTCGTGGACGGCTCGCTGCCCGCGACGACCGCGGAGTCGCCGCTGCCCGCGGGACTCGTCGTCCTCGAGCTGAGCTTCCCGATCGGCTTCGCGGCGCTCAACCGCCTCCTGGCCGAGCGTGCCCTGACGCAGGAGGTGCACGTGATGCGCTACTCGTCGCACGTCCACACCACCCTGGCGGGGCTGCTGCACCGGGGCGCGGGCATGACCCTGCTCCTCCGCGAGGTCTCGGCCCTCGCGCACCATCCCGCCGTCGCGCTCGACGCGCGCGGGCACGTCGTCGCGGTCCACGGCCTGGACTCCGCGACCACGGACCTCGTCTCCGACCGGCTTCCGCGGGCGCTGGCCGAACGGCAGGGCGCGGAGACCACGAGTGGATCCGGGCACGGCCACGACACCCGGGTGGTGGAGCTGTCCGGCGATTCGGGACGCTGGACGTGCACCGCCAGCCCCATCCGCCTGGGCAAGCGGTTCGAGGGCTGGGTCGCGGTGCTCGCCGCCGGTCCCGGCCCGGGCCCGCACGAACTGGCTCAGCACGCGGTCGTCACCGAACAGGCGACGGCGATCATCGGCTCGGAGATGTTGCGGCAGCGCAGTGTCGACGAAGCGGAGGAACGCGCCCGCGGGGACTTCGTGCAGGCGCTCGTGCACGGCAGCTTCACCAGCCAGCACGACATGCAGGCGCGGGCCGGGTATCACGACATCGATCTGACCTCGACGTTCGCGGTGTTCGTCGCGGCCGGGCACGCCCCGGACGCCGGGGGTGCGGGCGTCGAGGGCTCGGGGAGCCTGCTGCGGCTCGCGCGGTACGCGGCGAGCGTGCTGCCGCACCCGGCGGTGCGGTCCTACGTCACCGTGATCGGGGACGTCCTCGTCGTCGTCCGTTCGCTCCGGTCGCACGACCGGCGCGACGTCGAGGCGGAGATCGAGAAGTATGCCGAGGCCATGGCCCTGGACCTGGAGGACCGGCGCGGCCGGCCGGTGCCGGTCGCGCACGGCGCGCCCGCCGTCGGCGCGGACGAGATCCGGGAGAGCTACCGTCAGGCCCGGGTCGCCCTGGGAATCGGGCAGCGGCTGGGCTTGTCCGGCGCCGTCTCCTACCGCGACCTGCGCGGCTACGGCGTGCTCGAACTCGTCGCCGAGACCGACCGCAGCCGCCGCCTGGTCCGCGACGTGCTCGGCCCGATCCGCGCCGGAACCGACCTGCACGACACGCTCGTCGCGTACCTGAGCGCGGGTGGCAACGTCAACGCCGCGGCGCGGGAGCTCAACGTGCACCGGAACACGATGCTGTCCAAGCTCGATCGCATCTCCCGTGCGCTGTCGATGGACGTGCGCCTGCCGGAGAACCAGTTCACGGCGTGGCTCGCGATCCGCCTCGAGCTGCTGGACCAGGTCCACACCGCCGTGGACCGCGAGATCAACTACCGCTGAACAACGTTCACACGCCTGCCAGTTCGGGGTCGCGGCCGAGGAAGGACGCGGCCAGCCCCGCTGCGACGACGACGGCGCACACGACGAACAGCACGGGGTACGACCACGAGTCCACCGCGATGGCCACCCATGCGGCGCCGACCGCCGATCCGCCGAAACGGATCAGGTTGAACAACCCCAGCCCGGTGCCCTGGGCTCCGGCGGGCGAGCGCGTCGACCCGGCCGCGGCCGGGGTCTGTACGAGCGCGCTGCCCACCCCGGTGACCGCGAGCACCGCGACGATCGCCCAGTGGTTCGTCGCCGCGGTCGCCAGGACGGCGGCCAGGGCCGACTGGGCGACGATCAGCACCGCCAGCCCCGCCCGCAGCACCCTCCGGGCGCCCAGCCTGTCGGTCGTGCGGCCCACGATCGGGGCCAGGACGACCATCACGGCGGGCAGCGCGAACAGGATCGTCCCCGCCAGGGCTGTGGACACCCCCGCGCCGGTCAGGTACAGCGGCACCGCGAGCAGGGTCGCACCGAGGCAGAACATCTGACCGAACGCCGCGATCGCGCTGCGGGCGAACCGCGGTTCGGCCACGAGGCGGACGTCGACGAACGGCACCTGCGTGCGCAGGCAGTGCAGCACGAACCACACGAGCACGACGGCCGCGCCCCCGATCAGCGCGAGGGCGACGGGCAGCGCCACGCCGGGCTGCGGGACCAGCGTCAGCCCGAGCACCAGCACCGCCGCGCCGAGCGTCAACGCGGCCGCGCCCGGGCCGTCGAGGCGCATGCGCCGGCCCTCGAACGCGGGAATCCAGCGCAGGGTCCCCGCGAAGCCGATCAGCGCCACCGGCACGAGCGGGACGAACACCCAGCGCCACCCCCAGTGGTCGGCGATCAGGCCGCCCATCGACGGTCCGAGGGCCTGACCGGCACCGTTGACCGCCGCCCAGGCCCCGACGGCCCGCGCCCGCCGCTCGGGCCCGAACAACCACGCGATCAGGCCCATCACGGCGGGCGCGAACGCGGCGGCGGCGACACCGCCCAGCGAGCGCCACGCGACGAGCACCGCCAGGTTGGGGGCCGTCGCGGCGCCGGCCGAGCACACCGCCGTCGCCAGGAGCGCGCCGCAGTACACGCGCCGGCGGCCGAAGCGATCACCGATCCAGCCGGCCAGCGGCATCGACGCCGCAAACGTCAACAGGAAACCGGCGACGACGAGCACCCCGCTCTCGAGCGAGGTGCCGAAATCCGACAGGATCTCCGCCAACGGGACATTCACGACGTTGTTGCTGATCGTGCCGACCAGGGTTCCCGCCAGCAGGGCGGACAGCGCGAGCGGGGTTCCGGAATCGGCGTGCGCCGGGGCCGGAGTCGGCGCGGCAGTACGGGTGGTCATCTGTCTCCTGTGGCTCGCGAGCGATACGGCGGGGCCGTGGCCTCACTGTCTCACCGCGCCCGGTACCGCCGCATCGGCGTCGAATTCGTAAACAGCACAGGCGGACGCGCCCGGAGTGTGCACCCTGCCCAAGGAATCGGGGTTCGCCCGGCGGAAACGGCGGAAGACACAAGTTCGTAGCAATTGTTCACGATCGCGCTACCGGAGGACACGGAAACGCAAAACAGGAACACACTGCACATCTACAGTTCGGGGCACTGTGCAAGGTTTGCGTTGACCAGGCATGAACGAGCGCGGAAAGTTCCACGAACACAGCCCCTCACTCGTTCTGCTCCTGACTTAGGACTCGAATTGGACGTACAACTCACAGCCGCCCACTGGGTCTACGTGGCCGGCATCGTCGTCATCCTGGCCACCATGGCCCTGCGGAAGAACATCGTGGTTCCCGCAGTCATCGGAACGTTCCTGACCGCCTTCGTGTTCTCCGGCAGCATCGTCACCGGACTGTCCTCGATCTTCAACGCCAGCCTCGTGGCCGCGAAGGAGCTGTTCAACATCTTCCTGATCATCGCGCTGGTGACCGCGATGCTCGGCGCGCTGCGGCAACTCGGCGCCGACCGGCTGATGGTCGCGCCGTTCCGCAGGGTCATGCGTACCGGCACCAGCAGCTTCGTCGTGCTGGCCGTCGTGACGTACGTGATCTCCCTGTTCTTCTGGCCCACCCCGGCGGTCCCGCTCGTCGGTGCCGTGCTGATCCCCGTCGCCATCCGGGCCGGCCTGTCGCCGCTGTCGGTCGGCATGGTCATCGCCATCTGTGGCCAGGGCATGGCCCTGTCGTCGGACTACATCATCAAGGTCGCACCGGGCATCTCCGCCACGGCGGCCGGTGCCGACGTCGACGCCGTGGCGGACAAGTCGCTCGTGCTGTCGCTCGTCGTCGGCGTGACCGCGCTGGCGATCACGTTCGTCGCGCAGCGCCGGACGTGGCGGGCGCCGTCGCCGGACCTGCTCGTCGAGTGGGAGGCCGAGGCCGACCGCGGCGCCGACGGCCCGGCCGGCGGCGGATCCGCCCCGACCCGGCAGCCGGTGCAGCCCGAGCCCGTGGGCGGCGGCCCCGCCGGTGGCCCCGACGGTGCCGCGAGCACGGCGACGGCCGTGATCGTCGCCGAGCGCGACCCCGGCAGCTACGAACTCGCCGAGAGCAGGGGCACCGCGAAGGCGTTCGCGATGCTCGTTCCGCTCGCCTACCTCGCCTTCATCGTGTATCTGCTGCTGGGCAAGTTCACCCAGGTGGTGCCGCCCCTGCAGGGTGGGGACGCCGCGGCCATCGTCGGTGGAATCGCGGCGCTCATCCTGTTCGCGGCCGCCGCGTCCAACGACAGGGGCGGCTTCCTCGAGACCACCTCCGAGCACCTCGTCGACGGTCTGGTGTTCGCCTTCAAGGCGATGGGCGTCGTGCTGCCGATCGCCGGCTTCTTCCTCATCGGCAACCCCGACTTCTCCGGTGCCATCCTCGGCTACGCGGACGGCGAGACGGGTCCGGGAATCCTGTTCGATCTCGTCAACGCGGCACAGTCGCACCTGCCGCAGAACCCGTTCGTCACGTCGTTCGGCATCCTGCTCATCGGCGTGGTGGCCGGGCTGGACGGGTCCGGCTTCAGCGGTCTGCCGCTGACCGGTTCGCTGTCCGGCGCGCTGGGCCCGGCGGTCGGCATGGATCCGTCGACCCTCGCCGCGATCGGGCAGATGGGCAACATCTGGTCCGGCGGCGGGGTGATCGTCGCGTGGTCGTCGCTCGTCGCCGTGGCCGGATTCGCCCGCGTCCCCGTCCTCGACCTGGCCCGCAAGTGCTTCCTGCCGGTGATGGCGGGGCTCGTGCTCAGCACGCTGTTCGCCGTCCTGGTCTACTGATTCGCCTGCAGCGCGGTCACTCTCGCGCGGAACGGTGCTTGTCGCGCGCGTCCTCACGCGCGCGGCAAGCACCGACGCGCGCGAGGACCGGTCCGGCATCCCGCCGGAGGAATCCCACCGGGACGGGACGGGTGTCCCTGGCGACCGGGACGCCGGGCGCAGCAGCCTCTCCGTCAGGCGCAGAGCGCGCCGGTACGACGGGAGGGACACCGAACCGATGAGCACAGTGAGCGTGACGGAGGACGGACGCACGGCCGCACGGCGCGCGTCGTCGAGCGCCTGGGCATGGTCGGGGGCCGTCGCCGGGCTCGCCGGGGTCGTCGCCATCCAGGCGAGCATGGGTATGGGCGCCGCCTACGACGAATCCACGGCCGGCAACGCGCCCGCGATCGCCGAGGCGTTCGCGGGCGAACGAACCCCACTGCTGGTGATGCACCTGTCGCTCATGGTCTCGACGGTGCTGCTGCTGATCTTCGCCGCCGGCCTGCAGCGCCGCCTGCGGATCGCCCTGCCCGAGGACAGCCTGCTGCCGTCGGTCGCGGCGTTCGGTCTGCTGCTCACGGCGACCGCCGGACTGCTCGGCGCCGGCCTGGACACCGAGCTGTTGTTCGGGCTGGGCGAGCCGGGACAGATGGTCGCCGAGTTCGCCGTCGTCGGCGCGCACTGGGTCGGCACGATCCCGTGGCTGTGGGTCGGCGCGGGGGTCAGCGGCCTGGCGGTGGCGGCCGCGTCGCTGCGCCACGGCGCGACGCCGCGGTGGCTGGGCTGGGCGAGCGTGGTGCTCGGCGGCCTGACCGTGCTGCTCGGGATCTCCCCGCTGCAATACATGGCCGGCTTCGTCGGTCCCGTGTGGGTGCTCGTCGCCGGCATCGGATTCGCCGTCTCCGACAGGGCGCGCCGATAGGCTGCCGCGCGACGGATCCGGCCGCGGGGCATACTCACCGCATCATGGCTGTCGCGGACGCATCCGAGACGGCGGCGGGCACCGGTGGCGCACCGGTGCCCGCCGCCGTCGTCGCCGTGCTCTCGGGGGGCCTGGCCGTCGCGGCCCTCGTGGTCTTCGCCACCGCCCGCCCGGACCTCGACTCCGATCAGCTGTTCTTCCTCGTCGACGCCGTGGGTGCCGCGGTGTACGGCACCGTCGCCGGCGTGGTGCTGGCGCGCCGGGTGCATCCGGTGCCGATCCTGCTGTCGCTCGCATCGATCGGCGTCGGGCTCTCGGCCCTGAGCTACGCCTGGACGAAGCTCGCGGAGGTGCGGCCCGGGCTGCCGTTCGCCGGGGTCCTCGCGCCGCTGCAGAGCACCGCGTGGATCCCCGGCACCCTGGCGTTGTTCCTGGTGGTGCCCTGGCTGGTCCGCGACACGCCGCTCGACCGGCGCGCCCGCCTCGGCGTGCTCGCCGGTGCCGTGGTCACCGCGTGGTTCTTCTGGGCCCGCACCTTCACCGGCACCGCCGTCGGCTGGCTCGTGCTGCCCGTCGTCACGCTCGGCCTGCTCGCCGCTGCGGACATCACCTACCGGTGGCGGTGCGGCCCGGTCTCCGATCGCATCGGCCTGGGCTGGCTCGCGCTCGGCACCGCCCTGATGGCGGTGTCCTACATCCCGCTGGCGGTGCCCGGCCTGCCGTGGATGCTCACGCCGCTGCTGCACCTGGCCACGCAGGCGTTCTACCCGGTCGCGATCCTCGTGGTGGTGCTGCGGCAACGGCTGTGGGGGCTCGACCTCGCGGTCGGCCGCGCCGCCGTCGCCGGCAGCCTCGTCGCGGTACTCGCCACCGGCTACCTCGCCGTGACCGCCACCGTCGCCCTGATCCTGCCGACGGACGGATCCGTCGTCGCCCAGGCCATCGCCGCGGTCGCGGTGGCCCTGGCCGTGCAACCGGTGCGGGCCTGGCTGACCCGGCGCGTGCACACCCTCGTCTACGGCGAGGGCGACGACCCGGCGAGCGCGGTGCGCCGGCTCGGCCGGCACTTCGCGGGGGCGCAGACGCCGCGGCGGCTGCTCGAGGACCTCGCCGCCGGAGTCGGTGTGGCGCTGCGCCTCGAGTCGGTGACGGTGCGCCGCGGCGACGAGGCGCTCGCCCGATGGGGCACCCCCACCGGGCCCACCGAGCAGGTCGTCCTGCGCGACGGCCGGCTCGAGGTGACCGCCCCGCCCGGTGAGACGCTGGGGCCCCGCAGCTTCCGCGCGCTCGGCGAACTCGCCTCCGTGGTGGAGGCCGGGCTCGTGGTGCTGCGGTCCTCGGAGGAGCTCGACGCGGCGCGCGACCGGCTCACCGAGGCCCGGCTCGCCGAGCGCCGCACCATCCGCCGGGAACTGCACGACGGGCTCGGTCCGTCCCTCGCCGGTATCCGGCTCGGGCTGCAGGGCGCCCGCAACCTCATCGACAGCGACTCCGCCGGCGCCGCTCCGCTGATCGACTCGCTGCTGCGCGAACTCGACCACCAGGTCGAGGGCGTGCGCGAGCTCTCCCGGGGGTTGCTGCCGCCCGTCCTGGACGAGCTGGGTCTTGCCGCCGCGCTGGAGGAGATGTCGGCGGTCCACTCGCGCAGTGGATTCCGCGTCGACGTGGACGCCGATGTGCCACCGGGCCGGGGCGGGGCGGTCGTCGCCGCGGCGTACGGCATCGCCGCCGAGGCGGTCACCAACGCGCGGCGGCACAGCGGCGCCGACGGGTGCCGGGTGCTCGTGCGGGCGGCGGCGGACCGGCTCACCCTCGAGGTACGCGACGCGGGCCGCGGGCTGGACCGGAACGCGCGACGGGGCGTGGGGACGCACAGCATGCGCGAACGCGCCGAGGACGTCGGCGGCACCGTCGAGATCGCCGCGGCGCAGCCGCACGGCACCGTCGTCACGGCGGACCTTCCGTGGGGGCCGTCGTGAACGCCCCCGCGGCGATCGCCGTCGCCGTCGTCGACGACCATCCGGTGTTCCGGCTCGGGCTCGTCGCGCTGCTGGGCACCCTCGACGGCATCGAGGTGGTGGCCCAGGCCAGTTCGGTCGCCGAGGCGCTCGAGGTGATCACCGCGGACGTCGACGTCGTGCTCATGGACCTCGAACTCGGGGACGGCTCGGGCATCGAGGCGACCCGGCAGCTGCTCGGGCGGTTCCCCGAGCTGCGGGTGCTGGTGGTGACGATGCACGAGGACGAGGAGTCGCTCGTCGCCTCGGTGCGCGCCGGGGCGCGCGGCTACCTCGTCAAGGGTGCCGACCCGTCGGGGGTCGAGCGGGCGATCCGCGCCGTCGCGGACGGCGAGGTCATCGTCGGTGCCGCCGTCGCCGCCAAGGCCATCGGGGCGATGGCCGCCTCCCGCACCCTGGCGCCGGCGGTGTTCCCGGAACTCACCGATCGCGAACGCGAGGTGCTGGACCTGATGGCGCGCGGGCACGACAACGCGACCATCGCCCGCCGGCTGGTGCTGAGCCCGAAAACGGTGCGCAACCACGTGTCGAACGTGCTCGGCAAGCTCGGCGCGGCCGACCGGTCGACCGCGATCGTGCGGGCCCGCGAGGCCGGTCTCGGGGCGTGAACGTCCGCTCGGTTCGGTCACGGACTCCGCTCGGTTCGGTCCTTCAGTCCGGGGCGCCCCGGCTCCTAGGGTGAACGAGGTCGGGCGTGACGGCTGTCACGAGCCGCCGCCCCTCGCATCCGCAAAGCACGGGAAGGAACCCTGCACTGTGACCTCCGAGGCATTCATCTACGAAGCCATCCGAACTCCGCGCGGCCGCGGCAAGAAGACCGGGTCGCTGCATTCGGTCAAGCCGATCTCCCTGGTCACCGGCCTGATCGACGAACTGCGCGTGCGGTTCCCGGACCTGGACGAGAACCGCATCTCGGACCTGATCCTCGGCGTCGTCGGACCGGTGGGCGACCAGGGTGCCGACATCGCCCGCACCGCCGTCACCGCGGCGGGCATGCCCGACACCGTGGGCGGCGTGCAGATCAACCGCTTCTGCGCCTCCGGCCTCGAGGCCGTGAACATGGCCGCGCAGAAGGTCCGCTCCGGCTGGGACGAGCTCGTCGTCGCCGGTGGCGTCGAGTCGATGTCGCGGGTGCCGATGGGCTCGGACGGTGGCCCGTGGGCCCTCGACCCGGCCACCAACTACGACACCTACTTCGTGCCGCAGGGTGTGAGCGCCGACCTGATCGCCACCATGGAAGGCTTCAGCCGCGAGGACGTCGACGCGTACGCGCTGCGTTCGCAGCAGCTGGCCGCGGCGGCGTGGTCCGGCGGGTACTTCGCCAAGTCCGTGGTGCCGGTCAAGGACCAGAACGGCCTGACCGTCCTCGACCACGACGAACACATGCGTCCCGACACCACCCTCGCGGGCCTGGCCGGGTTGCAGCCGTCGTTCGCGATGGTCGGCGAGATGGGCGGTTTCGACGCCGTCGCGCTGCAGAAGTTCCACTTCGTCGAGAAGATCGACCACGTCCACCACGGCGGCAACAGCTCCGGCATCGTCGACGGCGCCGCGCTGGTGCTCGTCGGCTCCGAGCAGGCCGGCAAGGACATGGGCCTGACCCCGCGCGCCCGCATCGTCGCCACCGCCACCTCGGGTGCGGACTCGACGATCATGCTCACCGGCCCCACCCCGGCCGCGCACAAGGTCCTCGCCGCCGCCGGCCTGACCGTGGACGACATCGACCTGTTCGAGATCAACGAGGCGTTCGCGTCGGTCGTGCTCAAGTTCCAGAAGGACCTGAAGATCCCGGACGAGAAGCTCAACGTCAACGGCGGCGCCATCGCGATGGGGCACCCGCTCGGCGCCACCGGCGCCATGATCACGGGAACGATGGTCGACGAGCTCGAGCGCCGCGGTGCCCGCCGCGCCCTCGTCACCCTCTGCATCGGTGGCGGCATGGGCGTGGCCACGATCATCGAGCGTGTCTGAAACTTCGGAAGGGACTGGGGAATTCACAGTGACTGAGAACAACATGATCGGCTGGGAGCGCGACGCCGACGGCATCGTGGTGCTGACTCTCGACGACCCGAACCAGGGCGCGAACACCATGAACGAGCTCTACAAGGCGTCGATGAAGGCCACCGTCGACCGCCTGGCCGCCGAGAAGGACGACATCACCGGTGTCGTGATCACCTCCGCGAAGAAGACCTTCTTCGCCGGCGGCGACCTGAAGAACATGATCAAGGTCGGCCCCGAGGACGCGCAGCGGATCTTCGACGAGGTCGAGGGCATCAAGGCGGACCTGCGCCGGCTCGAAACCCTCGGCAAGCCCGTCGTCGCCGCGATCAACGGCGCGGCCCTCGGCGGCGGTCTCGAGATCGCCCTGGCCACCCACCACCGCATCGCGGCCGACGTCAAGGGCGTGCAGATCGGCCTGCCCGAGGCCAGCCTGGGCCTGCTACCCGGCGGCGGCGGCGTCACCCGCACCGTGCGCATGCTCGGCATCCAGACCGCGCTGATGCAGGTGCTGCTGCAGGGCAACAAGTACAACCCGGTCAAGGCCAAGGAACTCGGCCTGATCGACGAGGTCGTCGGCTCGATCGACGAACTCGTCCCCGCCGCGAAGGCGTGGATCAAGGCCAATCCCGAAGGTGGCGTGCAGCCCTGGGACAAGAAGGGCTTCAAGATCCCCGGCGGCACCCCCGCGTCGCCGTCGTTCGCGGCGAACCTGCCGGCGTTCCCCGCGAACCTGCGCAAGCAGCTCAAGGGCGCCCCGATGCCCGCCCCGCGGGCCATCATGGCCGCCGCCGTCGAGGGCTCGCAGGTCGACTTCGACAACGCGTCGAAGATCGAGGGCCGCTACTTCACCGAGCTGGTCACCGGCCAGGTCGCGAAGAACATGATCCAGGCGTTCTTCTTCGACATGCAGGCCATCAACTCCGGGGCGTCGCGCCCCAAGCAGGCCGACGGCACGCCGTTCCCGAAGACCACCTTCCGGAAGGTCGCCGTGCTCGGCGCCGGCATGATGGGCGCGGGCATCGCCTACGTGTGCGCCAAGGCCGGTATGGACGTGATCCTCAAGGACGTCTCGATCGAGTCGGCGCAGAAGGGCAAGGCCTACTCGGAGGGCCTCGAGGCCAAGGCGCTCGCCCGCGGCAAGACCACGGAGGAGAAGTCCGCGGCGCTGCTCGCCCGCATCACGCCGACGGCCGACGCCGCCGACCTGGCCGGCGCGGACCTGGTCATCGAGGCCGTGTTCGAGAACACCGGCCTCAAGCACAAGGTGTTCCAGGAGATCGAGGACGTCGTCGCGCCGGACGCGGTGCTCGGGTCGAACACCTCGACCCTGCCGATCACCGGCCTCGCCGAGGGAGTGAAGCGCCAGGAGGACTTCATCGGCCTGCACTTCTTCTCCCCGGTCGACAAGATGCCGCTGCTCGAGATCATCGCGGGGGAGAAGACCTCCGACGCGACGCTGGCCAAGGCGTTCGATCTCGCCCAGCAGATCCGCAAGACCCCGATCGTCGTCAACGACTCGCGGGGATTCTTCACCTCCCGCGTCATCGGCACGTTCGTCAACGAGGCGATCCGCATGGTCGGCGAGGGCATCGAGCCGGCCACGATCGAGCAGGCCGGTTCGCAGGCCGGCTACCCGGCTCCGCCGCTGCAGCTGTCGGACGAGCTGAACCTGACGCTGATGCAGAAGATCCGCAAGGAGACCGAGGCTGCCGCCGAGGCGTCGGGTCTGAAGGTGCCGCAGGACGATTCGACCACCGTCGTCGACTTCCTCGTCGACGAGGGCCGCCCGGGCCGCGCCGGTGGCGGCGGCTTCTACGAGTACGCCGACGGCAAGCGCACCCGCATCTGGCCGGGCCTGCGCGAGAAGTTCAGCAGCGCGCCCACCGACATCCCGATCCAGGACCTGATCGAGCGGATGCTGTTCATCGAGGCCATCGAGACCCAGAAGTGCTTCGACGAGGGCGTGCTGCGTACCACCGCCGACGCCAACATCGGCTCGATCCTCGGCATCGGCTTCCCGGCCTGGACCGGTGGCGTCGCGCAGTACATCGCCGGCTACCCGGGCGGTAAGGAGGGCTTCGTCAAGCGCGCCGAGGAACTCGCCGCCAAGTACGGCGAGCGCTTCACCCCGCCGGCGTCCCTGCGCTGACGCGCCCGTGCGTGGTTTTGGTAGCAATCGCTGCCAGAACCACACACGAGTTGTCCACAGGCAAGGGCTCCCGACCACGGTCGGGAGCCCTTGCCCGTCGCCGGGTCGGCCATCATCGACGGCATGGGGGACGACTTCGGGAAGAGCGAGATTCAGAAGCTGGTCGACGATCGGGCCGGCCTGGTCACACAGGCGGAGCTGACTGCGCTGGGGGTGGGCCGTGGAGCGGTCCGGCATCTGCTCGATACGGGACGGTGGCAACGTGTCCTGCAGGGCGTGTATGCCGTCAGCAGCGGACCGTTGACGCGGACCATGGTGCTCCAGGCGGCCCTGCTGTATGGGGGCGGAGCGGCGATGCTCAGTCACCGGACCGCGGCGGAGGTGTGGGGCATGCTTCCGGTCGACGACACCGCACCGGTTCACCTCACCGTTCCCGTGGGGAAGTCTGCGCTGCCGCAGCGAGCCACGGTGCGGGCACCAGGACGGAAAGCGAAGCTGCCGGTGTCGAAGCCGACTGCCGTTCTCCATCCGGGGGTAGTCGTGCACCGGTCACGGGCACACGCACACATCGGCGTCGATCGGTACTTGCCGCGCACGACCAAGGTCGACACCGCACTGGATCTGGCCACCGCGCAACCGTCGCCGCGGGAGGCGTACCTGTCGCTGATCGCCACCGTGACGAACGCCGGCATCCGACTGGCCGATGTGCGTCTGCGACTCGAGGAACGACCGCCGTATCGGTATCGGAGTTCGCTGGCAGAGGCGGTGACGTTGCTCGCAGACGGGGTGCAGTCCGTGCTCGAGTACCACTACGCGATCGACGTCGAGCGTGCACACGCTCTGCCCGTGGCGCGCCGGCAGAGTCCGGTCGTCGTGGACGGCAGGACCCTGTACGAGGACTGCACGTACGACGGCGCCGGATGCCCGCTCACGGTGCGGTTGGACGGCAGGTGGGTCCATTCGATGCGCGAAGTCGCCTTCCGTGACCGGCGCCGCGACAACGCCGCCGAGCTGGCCCGCCGGTCGCGACTGGTTTTCGGCTATCGGGAGGTGGCGTCGTCGCCGTGCGACGTCGCGCGGGAGGTCGAGACGGTACTGACCCGGCTGGGCTGGGTCCGGGACGAGCCGAACCCCTGCAGCTGCCGTGCGCGGTTCTGGTAGCGGGCACTACCAGAACCACGCACGGGCGGCGGAGCCGCCTAGGCCACCCACCAAGGGCGCAGCGGGACGTTCGGCTCCTGGTCCGGGCCCAGCTTGACGGCCAGGACGTGGTGCAGCTGAACGACGTTGCGTTCGAAGCCGAGGCGGGAGCCGGCCATGTACAGGCCCCAGACGCGGGCGGTGCCCTCGCCGACCTCGGCGACGCAGGCGTCCCAGTCGGCGACGAGGTTCTCGCACCAGCCCTTCAGGGTCAGCGCGTAGTGCTGGCGCAGATTCTCCTCGTGCAGCACCTCGAAGCCCACGTCCTGGACCTCGGTGATGATGCGGCCCGAGCCGGTGAGCTCGCCGTCGGGGAAGACGTACCGGTCGATGAAGCCCCCGGCCTTCACAGGACCGCGGTTGACCGGGCGGGTGATGCAGTGGTTGAGCAGCAGCCCACCCTCGCGCAGCTTCTCGTGCAGCCGCCGGAAGTACGCCGGGTAGTTCTGCACGCCGATGTGCTCGGTCAGCCCGATCGACGAGATCGCGTCGAAGCCGGTCTCGGGCACGTCGCGGTAGTCGGAGAAGCGGACCTCGGCGAGGTCGGTGAGTCCCTCCTCGACGATGGCTTTCTGCGCCCACTCGGCCTGCTCACGCGACAGGGTGACGCCGAGCACCTTGACGCCGCGCCGCGCCGCGTACCGGACCATCCCGCCCCAGCCGCAGCCGATGTCGAGAAGCCGGTCCCCGGGCTGCAGCCGCAGCTTCTCGAAGACGAGGCGGTACTTGTTCTCCTGCGCGTCCTCGAGGCTCTGCGTCTCCGAGTCGAACAGGGCGCACGTGTACGTCATGGAGGGGCCGAGGACGCGCTCGTAGAACGCGTTGGAGACGTCGTAGTGGTGGTGGATCACCTCGGCGTCGCGGCTGCGCGAGTGCCGCAGGCCCTCGGCGAACCGGCGCCAGCGCGGCAGGTGCTCCTGCGGGGGCGGCGCGATGGGCTTGAGCGTCTCCAAGCCCAGCGAGCGCGCGATCTGGGCGAGCGTCAGCGCCGGCGGGCGCTGGAAGTGCAGGTCGCCCAGGGCCTTCAGGAGCTCGTACGGGTTGCCGGGGTGGACGCCCTCGGCCTCGAGGTCACCGGAGACGTAGGCGCGTGCCATGCCGAGGTCGCCGGGGGCCGTCGCCAGGTAGGTCGTGCCGCGCGTCGAGGTCAACCGCAGGCCGTACGGGGCGTCCGTGGGGCCGGCGCTGGAGCCGTCGTACGCGGTGAACCGCACCGGCAGCTCGCCGCCGGTCACGGTCTCGAGGATCTGGGCGAGGGTGAGCCGGCCGTCGTTCGTGCGTGGTTCTCGCAACGTGGTCATCTGTTGTGCACCGCCTTCGAGAAGAGGTCCAGCAAACGGGATTCGGGATCGTACCGCTTCTTCAGGGCGGGATAGTCCCCGCCGCCGTAGTAGAGCTGCTCGAACTCCGCGCGCGAATAGTACGAGTCGGAGTACAGCGATTTGTGCCCGTCGAGCTCGGCGACCTTGTGTTCGATGCGACGGTTCGCCGCGCCTTCGATCTCGCCGGGAACGGTCGGCACCGACGACCAGAAGCCGATGTTGACGTAGGTGCGCTTCGGCTCGAGCGGGTACAGGGGCCACGGGCGCTGGACATCACCTGCTGCGGGTCCGTTCTCGCGTAACCGCAAGGGGCACAACCACACCGGATCGATCGGTATCTCGTCGAGGAACCAGCGCAGGAACTCCGCGGTCCGCTCGATCGGCACCTCGATGTCCTGCACGACGCGTTCGCGCGGCAGGTTGCCCTTGCGCCGCTCGATGCGGTCGGCGATGCCGTAGCGGTGGTCGAGGGCGATCAGCTTCCAGTAGAAGCTGCTGCGGAGCAGGTGCTTCGGCCACAGCCGCCGGATCCGGGGGTTCTGGGCGCCGAAGGCGCGCGAGCACCAGAACCAGTCGGTGTCCCACCGCCACAGGTAGTCCCGGATGGTGAGACGGTCGGTCCTGGGATGGTTGACGGACGCGTGCTGGATGGAGCGGTAGTAGATGTGCTCGCCGGTGTAGTCGCTGACCGGGCCGGGTGCGTCGGTCTGCGTGCCGACGGTCAGGTAGGACTCGGTCGCGGAGAACATCACTCCGTCGAGATAGTCGACCGGCACCCCGGCGTGCACCCGTTCGGTGGCGATGCGGTCGAGGGCGGACTGCATCTCGTCGAGCGAGTCGAACCGCAGGTGCCGCAGCGCCACGTACGGTTTCACCGGCTCGAGCTCGATGCGCAGGCGCGTCGCGTATCCGAGGGTGCCGTAGGAATTGGGGAAGCCGTGGAACAGATCCGCGTGCTCGCCGTCGGGAGTGGCGGTGACGATCTCGCCGGTGCCGGTGAGAATGTCCATCTCGAGCACCGACTCGTGCGGCAGGCCGTTGCGGAAGGAGGTCGACTCGATGCCGAGCCCGGTGACTGCCCCGCCGAGGGTGATCGTCTTCAGCTGCGGCACCACGAGGGGCGCGAGGCCGTGGGGGAGCGTCGCGTCGACCAGATCCTCGTAGGTGCACATGCCGGCGACGTCGGCGGTGCGCGCGGCGGGGTCGACGGAGACGACCCCGCCGAGGCCGGACACGTCGAGGCCCGGCGCGTCCACCCGGGCCCGGGCCCGGAACAGGTTGGAGGTCTTCTTGGCCAGGCGCACAGGGGCGTCGGCTGGGATGGCGCGGTAGGAGCGCAACAGGCGCTCGACACCGGCCCGGTGGGCGGATTCTCCGCTCGGGGCTACGACTGACTTCGGCTTCTGCATACGACTCCCTGGGGCGACGCGCCGGTGGCGATCTTCACAATAGCCCCGCGGGCCCGGCCGGGCGCGACGATGAAGCAGGCAGGATGGGACTCGGTGACGGCCGCGACGTGAGCGGCCCACGAGACACAGGAGGAACAGTGGGACAGGTAAGCGCCAGCAGTTCGATTCAGCTCGCCGCAGCGCCGGAGCGGGTGCTCGAGGCCCTCGCGGACTACGAGTCGGTGCGTCCGCGCATCCTCACCGAGCAGTACCGCGACTACCGGGTGCTCTCGGGTGGCCGCGGCGACGGCACGGTCGTGCATTGGATCCTGCAGGCGACGAAGAAGCGGGCCCGCGACGTCGAGGCGCGAGTGGCGGTGTCGGGTAGCACGATCACCGAGCGGGACGCGAACTCGTCCCTGGTGACCACGTGGAGCGTGGTGCCCAACGGCACCGGTTCGACCGTGGTGACGTTGACTGAGTGGAAGGGCGCGGGTGGCATCGGCGGCTTCTTCGAGAAGACCTTCGCGCCGCTCGGGCTGCGCAAGATCCAGGAGCAGGTGCTGGCGAACCTGAAGCGCGAGCTGGACTAGAGAGCCTCGGCCGGTTCGCCGGCGAACGCGACGATCCCGGCGACGACGGCGGTGGCGTAGCGCTGCCGCCCTTCGGGGCCGGTCATCGTCGCGGCGTCCGCCGCGTTGCGCATGTTGCCGAACTCGACCAGCACGGACGGCCGTCGGGCCAGGTTGAGCCCGGCCAGGTCGTCGCGGCCGAGCAGGCCGTCGGTGCCGAGGTAGGTGGACGGGGTCAGGCCCGCATCGACGAGGGCGTCGCGCACGGCGGTGGCGAGAGCGACGGACGGGCCGGCCTGCACCTCGTTGAGCGGGGGCGCCGAGTAGTTGACGTGGAAGCCGTGGCCGTCGGCCGGCCCGCCGTCGGCGTGCAGGCTGACCACGACGTCCGCGCCGGAGGCGTTGGCCTCCTCGGCGCGACGGTCCACGCAGGCGGCGACGGACGTGTCGTCGGGCCGGCTGAGCAGCACGTGCGCGCCGAGCCGCTCGAGTTCGGCGCGCACGAGCGTGGCCACGTCCCAGTTGAAGGTGTGCTCCGCGTAGCCGGAGTCGGTGCTGGTGCCGGTGGTCTGGCAGTTCTTGGTGCCGCCGCGACCGGTGGGCACCTGGGTGGCGATGCTCGCGTCGTTGGCGCCGTTGTGGCCGGGATCGAGGAAGACGGTGCGACCGGCCAGCGGCAGGTCCTGGTTCGCGGTCGCGGGCAGTCCCGGCAGGGACAGGGCCAGCACGCAGGTGGCGGCGACGGTGATCCGGCGGGACAGTCCACGCACGCGCATGCCGTCACGGTACCGGGGACGGACTACCCTGAGTTGCGAAATCCCGCGGAAAGGACATGCCTTGGAACCCGGTGGAATGCCCGACATGCAGCAGCTCCTCGCGCAGGCGCAGCAGATGCAGCAGCAGCTGATGGCCGCCCAGGCGGAGATGGCGCAGGCGGAGGTGACCGGCCAGGCCGGTGGCGGCCTGGTGACGGCGACGGTGAAGGGGACCGGCGAGGTCGTCGGCCTGCACATCGACCCGAAGGTCGTGGACCCCGAGGACGTGGAGACGCTGCAGGACCTGGTGATCGGCGCGATCGCCGACGCGTCGGCGAAGGCGCAGGAGATCGCCTCCGAGAAGCTCGGCCCACTGGCCGGCGGGCTGGGCGGCGGCATCCCCGGTCTGCCCGGCTTCTAGAGGAGTCACGTGTACGAGGGACCGGTCCAGGACCTGATCGACGAGCTCGGCAAGCTGCCGGGCATCGGTCCGAAGAGCGCCCAGCGCATCGCGTTCCACCTGTTGTCGCTCGAGCCGCCGGAGATCGACCGGCTGCAGGCGGCCCTGCAGCAGGTGCGCGACGGCGTCCGGTTCTGCGAGGTGTGCGGCACGGTGTCGGATCAGGAGCGTTGCCGGATCTGTTCCGATCCGCGCCGGGACCGCACCCAGATCTGTGTGGTCGAGGAGCCGAAGGACGTGCAGGCCATCGAGCGCACCCGCGAGTTCCGGGGCCGCTACCACGTGCTCGGCGGCGCGCTCGATCCGCTCAGCGGCATCGGGCCGGACCAGCTGCGGATCCGCGAGCTGCTCACCCGCATCGGCAACCAGGAGGACGGCGTCGACGTCGCCGAGGTGATCATCGCGACGGACCCCAACACGGAGGGCGAGGCCACCGCGACGTACCTCGTGCGGATGCTGCGGGACTTCCCCGGCCTGACGGTGACGCGGCTGGCGTCCGGTCTGCCCATGGGGGGCGACCTCGAGTTCGCCGACGAGCTGACCCTCGGCCGGGCGCTCTCGGGCCGACGCACACTGTGACGGCGCCGAGGCGCACCGGGGAGCAGACGCGCCGCCGGATCCTCGACGCGGCGGGCATGGCGTTCGCGACGCGCCCGTACCGCGAGATCACCCTCAAGGACATCGCCGAGGACGCCGGGGTCAGCGCGCCGCTGATCATCAAGTACTTCGGCTCCAAGGAGCAGCTGTTCGACGCCCTGGTCGACTTCCAGGAGGCGGCGCGGGTGCTGTTCGACGGCCCGCTCGGGGAGCTGGGGGAGCGGATGGTCTCGATGCTGGCCCGGCCGCTCGAGCCGTACAAGCCGCTCTCGATGAACATCCTGTTCATGAGCGGGGCGAGCGAGGAGAGCAACCGCACACTCCGGGAGAACTACTCGAAGCAGATGATCGACGCGCTCGCCGCGCGGTTGCCCGGTCCGGACGCGCGGCTGCGCGCGGAGCTGGCGATGTCGATGGTGATGGGGCTGGCGATCATGCGGCGCCGGATGCTGGGGGAGCGGGCCACCGGTTCGGTGCCGGACGTGGTGGCGCGGTACGCGCCGCTGGTGCAGGAGCTGCTCGACGGGGCGGAGTGACAGACGGTCCGGGGTGAGACGCGGGTCACCTCTGTTGCGGGGTAAACGGCTATTCACTTAGCCTAGTAAACAATTATTCACCCCACGCGGAGGAGGACCGATGGCGTACGTGTCCACCCACCCCCTCCGGCTGCGCGGGTCCCGGCCGGACCGGCCCCTCGCTGCGGCGTCCGCCGGTGGGTCGGGAACGGCCGTCGCGCCCCGGCCGTCGCGTTTCGTCTTCCCGATCCTCGCGGTCGGGGCGATCTTCCAGGCGATCATGCAGACGGTCATGGTGCCGCTGCTGCCGAGCATGCCGGCCCTGACGGGCGCCGGCACCACGGCCGTGTCGTGGCTGGTGACGACCACGCTGCTCGTCGGGGCCGTGATGACCCCGATCTTCGGGCGGCTCGCCGACATGATCGGCAAGAAGCGCATGCTGCTCGTCGCCCTGGTCCTGATGACCGTCGGGTCGCTGCTCTGCGCGATCAGTTCGAACATCGCGGTGCTCATCACCGCCCGCGGCCTGCAGGGCGCGGGCGCCGCGATCATCCCGATCGGCATGTCGATCCTGCGCGAGGAACTGCCCAGGGAACGGATCGGACGGGCGATCGCCCTGCTCAGCTCCACGCTCGGCCTGGGCACCGCCCTGGGCATCCCGTTCGCCGCGGCCATCGTCCAGTTCGCGGACTGGCACGTGCTGTTCTGGGTCACCACCGCGATCGGCGCGGCGGTGATGACCGCGGCCGCGGTGTTCATCCGGGAGTCCCGCACCCGCACCGGCGGCCGGTTCGACGGCGTCGGCGCGGTCGGCCTGACCGCCGCGCTGGTGAGCCTGCTCGTCCCGATCACCCAGGGCAGCACCTGGGGCTGGACCAGCCCGGCCGTGCTGTCGATGTTCGCCGCCGCCGTGGTCCTGTTCGGACTGTGGGGCTTCCAGCAGCTGCGCAACCGCAACCCCCTCGTGGATCTGCGGGTCTCGGCGCGGCGCACCGTCCTGATGCCGCACCTGGCCGCCCTGCTGGTCGGGTTCGCGTTCTACGGCAACACCCTCATCACCACGCAGCTGCTGCAGGCCGACCCGGACCGCGGCGCCGGTTACGGGCTGCCGATCCTGCTCGCGGCCCTGTGCCAGCTGCCGGCGAGCTTCGCGATGATGTCGTTCTCCCTCGTCGCGGCGCGGTTGTCCGACCGGTGGGGAACGAAGGTCCCCATGCTGGCCGGCGCACTGTTCCTGCTGTGCGGATACTCGCTGCATGCGGTGCCGGACAAGCCGCTGTGGTCGGTGGTGGTGGCGCTCGGCGTCGCCGCCATCGGCACCACCCTCGTGTACTGCACGCTGCCGGTGCTGATCATGGGCGCGGTCCCGCTGGAGCAGACCGCCGCGGCGAACGGCGTCAACGTGCTGCTGCGCACCACGGGCAGCACCGTGTGCAGCGCGGTGGTCGCGACCGTTCTCGCGGCGCATCTGTCGAACGGGGGCATCACCACGGCGGGCTTCTCGATCGCCTACCTGGTGTGCGCGACGTGCGCGGTGGTGGTGTTCGTCGCCGCGCTCGCCCTGCCGGCGGCGAACCGGCGTCCCGCCGAGCACGTCGCCGAGGTGCCCGCCGGGTGACGCACGCCGGCCCGCCGCCCCTCCGGGGCGGGCGGGCCGGCGCCCTCCCCTCCCCCCGGATCAGTACCCCACGCCGAGATCCCGGGGGCGGTAGCCCTCCGGATATCCCGGATAGGTGCGGTTGTTGGGGTTGCTCGCCGCCCGCGAGAGCCGTCGCTTGGGCAGCCGGCGCACCACCGCGGACCGGGCGCGCAGCGCGGCCTCCGCGACCGCCCGGACCCGCGCAGAGCCCTGCGGGAACCCGAACGCCGCGGCCATCCGCTCGTCGATCAGCGCGTACACCGCGGTGGCGACGGCGGGTGCGAGCGCCTTCGGATACCACGACTGGAACAGCCGCAGGGTGTAGGTGCCGATGCGGTGGTTGTCGTCGCTGTAGGTGAAGTGCTCGTCCTCGTAGTCCAGCTTGAACCGCTGGAACTCCTGGTAGGACTCCGGAATGTCCTTGATGCCCATCCGGATTCCCACCTGCCGGTAGAAATGGAACGACGCGAGGCGCTCGTGCGGGTGCAGCCGCCGCCAGCCGTAGCGGTCGATCCAGTCGATCGGGTCGTAGACGAACGTCGAGAGCACGTAGAGCATGTCGTCGTTGTCGATCGAGTACCTGCCGTGCATCCGGTTGACGTTGCGCAGCGACTCGCGGCCCCGATCGGAGTCGTAGCCGTGCTCGACGAGCTCGGACATCAGGATCGCGGTGTCGTCGTAGCGCTTCTGCGGGCGGTGCTCGAACTCGCCGGTGCGGGCCAGCAGCGCGGAGATGCTCGGCACGCAGTAGGTACGGAACAGCGCGAACTCGAGCGACCGCTGGTAGTCCCACGGGAACTCGTAGCCCGCGGTGATCCGCAGGATGTCCTGATGGTGGGTCACCGGGTCCAGGCCCTCGATCACCTTCAGCCAGCCGAACCGGCCGAGCCCGGCGTGCGGGTCCCGGTTCGGCGCCGGGAAGGTGGTGGCCTTCTCCGTCCGGGCGTCGGGGCGGGCGGCGACGGACGCGCCGCGCGTGCGTTCCTGGGTGCGGTCGGGGGAGGTCGACGTCATCGGTGTCACCGCCCGTGCCGGGTCTTGAGCATCCACGCGGCGATCTTCATGTCCCGCGCGGTGCGCTCGAGCGTGAGCAGGTTCAGCGGGGCCCGGAACCTCTCGACGGTCACCGACTTGGGCCGGCTGAATTCGCGCAGGCCGTCGGCGCCGTGGATGCGGCCGAACCCGGATTCGCCGATGCCGCCGAACGGCAGCGACGGGATGCCCGCGAAGCCGAGCACCGAGTTCACCGACACCATGCCGGTGCGCAATCGGTCGGCGATCTTGCGGCCGCGGGAGCGGTCCTTGGTGAACACCGACGCGCCGAGGCCGTAGTCGGTGGCGTTGGCGCGCTCGACGGCCTCGTCGAGATCGCGCACCTTGTTGACCACCACCGTCGGGCCGAAGGTCTCCTCGCACACGGCGGAGGACCGCTCCGGCACGTCGGTGAGGATCACCGGGTCGACGTAGCGGTCGTGCACCGACTCGCGACCGCCGACGACGGCCTCGGCGCCGTGATCGAGGGCGTCGTCGATCTGGCCGCGCACGATGTCGATCTGCCGGGGCAGCGTCATCGGGCCGTAGCTGGCGTCGTCGGTGCCGCCGGGGCGCACCCGCTCGATGGTGGCGGTGAGCTTGTCGAGGAACTGCCGGTAGACCGGCTCGACGACGTAGATGCGTTCGACGCCGGCGCAGGTCTGGCCCGCATTCCCGAACGCGCCGAACGCGGCCATCTCCACGGCCTTGTCGAGGTCGGCGTCCTCGGCGACGATCATCGCGTCCTTGCCGCCGCACTCGGCGACGAGCGGGGTGAGGGTCTCGGCGCACACGGCCATGACCTTGCGGGCGGTGGCGCCGGAGCCGGTGAAGGCGATCTTGTCGACACCGGAGCGGGCGAGTGCCGCGCCGGTCTCGCCGAGGCCGGTGACCACCTGGAACACCGGCTGCGTGGGAGCGAGCGCGTTCCACTTCTGCTCGAGCCACCTGCCCACGCCCGGGGTCAGTTCGGACGGCTTGAACACGACGGCGTTGCCGGCGGCGAGGGCGTAGGAGATCGAGCCCATCGGGGTGTAGACCGGGTAGTTCCACGGCCCGATGACGCCGATCACGCCGAGCGGCTGGTACTCGAGGGTGGCGTGCTGGTTGGCGCTGGCGAGGCCGGACGGCACCCTGCGGGGGCGCAGCACCTTCTTGGCGTTGCGGGCGGCCCAGTCGAGGTGCTCGATCGCGAGCATCACCTCGAGGAAGGCGTCGCCGCGCGGCTTGCCGGTCTCGGCGGAGACGACGGCCGCGAGGGCCTCGGCGTCGGCGGCGACGGCCTTCTTGAACTCGAGCAGCCAGTCCCGGCGGCCGCGGAAGCCCTGGGCGGCCCACCAGCGGGCGGCCGAACGGGCGCGGTCGACGGCGGCGGCCACGTCGGTGGCGTCGGCGATCGGGTACTCCGCGAGGACGGAACCGTCGCGCGGGTCGAGGCTGGTGAACGTGGCGGACGGGGGAGCGGGCGACGGCGTGCCGGGGGTGCTGAGGTCCTGGGTCATGGAGTGACGCTTCCTTCACTGGGTCGCATCAAATATATTTGATGTGATTCACTGTCGTGGATCTCACACTAGGCGGCGCGCCCGGCGTCGACAACCCCCCACTACTTGTCCAGGCCAGGAGGCCGATCCCATGCACACCAACCTCACCGAGTTCACTCCGGAGCAGCAGGACTTCGCGGCGGCCGTCGCCGACTTCTGCCGCCGTGAGGTGGGCACCCGCGCCCAGCGCGACGCCCTCACCGACCACGGCACGCACAGCCACAGCCAGGAGCTGTACCGGAAGATGGCCGACCTCGGCTGGCTCGGCGTGACCGTCCCCGAGGAGTTCGGCGGGTCCGCCGGCAGCACGGTCGACCTGTGCATCCTGCTCGAGCAGAGCACGCGCGGCATGGCCCCCATCGGCGGCATCGGCCCCACCCTCATCACCGGCGCCGCCTACGAGAAGTTCGGCACGCAAGCGCAGAAGGAGACCGTGCTCGGGGGCATCGTCGAGGGCCGGTCCCAGTCCATCTCCATGTCCGAGCCCGAGGCCGGTTCCGACGTCGGCGCCCTGACCTGCCGCGCCGAGAAGGTCGACGACGGTTGGCTGATCAACGGCCAGAAGACCTGGTGCTCCAACGCGCACTTCGCCGACAACATCCTGCTCGTCGCCCGCACCGACCGCAGCGGCGCCAAGCACCAGGGCCTGACCATGTTCCATCTGCCGGCCGGCACGCCGGGCCTGAAGATCAGCGGCATCGAGACCATGGGCGGCAAGGAGGTCAACGACCTCTACCTCACCGACGTGCGCCTGCCGGAGGACGCCGTCGTCGGCGAGGTCGGCAACGGCTGGACCCAGCTGATGGCCGGGCTGAACACCGAGCGGCTCATCCTGGCCGCGATGATGCTCGGCACCGCGCAGCGCGCCTTCGACGACGCCCTGCAGTTCGTCACCGAACGCAAGCAGTTCGGCCGCCCGGTCGGCACGTTCCAGGCGATCCGTCACCGGGTCGCGGACCTGGCCACCGAGATCGAGGCGACCCGGCTGCTGGTGTACCGCGTCGCGCGCCTCGTCGACGCCAACCCGGGCACGCTGTTCCCGCGCGAGGCGTCCATGGTCAAGCTCAAGGCCACCGAGGTCGCGAAGAAGACCGCCCTCGAAGGCATGCAGATGATGGGTGGCTACGGGTACGCCACCGAATTCGACATGGAACACCACGTGCGCAGGACGATCGTGTCGACGATCTTCGGCGGCACCAACGAGATCCAGCGCGACATCATCGGCAAGAGCTACGGGCTGTAGACCGATGACGGCACCGGCCCGAGCGTCGCGCGGACTACGGCGACGGCCCCAGCTCTCCGAGGAGGTCGCGACCCACCTGCGCGGACTCATCATCTCCGGTGCGCTGCGGCCCGGCGACTTCGTGCGTCTCGACGAGACCGCCGCCGAACTCGGGGTCAGCGTCACCCCGGTCCGGGAGGCGCTGCTGACGCTGCGCGGCGAGGGCTTGGTGCAGTCGGTACCCAACCGCGGCTACGTCGTCTCGCCGCTCGACCGGGGCGACGTGGCCGACATCTTCTGGCTGCAGAAGCAGATCGCGGTGGAACTGGCCCTGCGCGCGCTGCGCTCCGCGGAACCCGCGGACCTCGAGCGGTTGAGCGCCCTGAACGATGCGCTGTGCCTGGCCGTCGAGTCCGGAGAGGCACAGCGGATCGCCGACGCGGAGTTCGAGTTCCACCGGGACCTGAACCGGATCGCGGCCAGTCCGAAGCTCGCCTGGTTTCTCTACTGTGCGGCGCGCTATACCCCGTACCGGCTCTACGCGGCGGATCCGGGTTGGGGCCGGCTCGCTGTCGCGTCGCACGCCCGGCTGATCGACGCGTTCCGCAGGGGGGACCGCGCCGAGGTGATCGCGCAGACCGAGGTGCAGTTCGACGACGCGGTGGCCCGGTTGCTGGCCCACCTGGACCGGATCGCACCTCGCAGCTGACCCGCACCCCGGGTGGCGGTGGTTGCGGTGGTCGTGAGGGCCGAATGTCACATTCCTTCGATCAGACCGAAGTGATGTGACATTCGGCCACTGCCAACGGGATCGGGTGCTACAGCGCGACGTCGCGTTCGAGGCCGAACCAGTAGTGTTCGCCCGCGTCGAAGACGAGCTTGCCCTTGCCGTTCATGACCCCGACGAGCGTGTCGTCGTCGGCCTTCTTGAAGTGGTCGAACACGGGCATGCCGTCGTAGACCATCGTGGCGGTGACCTCGCCGCGGAACCGGATCTCCCACAGGCTCGCCTCGCCGCGCCCGGTGTCGACGTCGGAGAAGAGTTCCCCGTTCGCGTCGTAGCACAGCAGCGGCTGCACGTCGTCGGCGGCGGCGAACTGCTTGCCGTACCACCGGGCCCGGTCGAGGAGGGTGTGGGTCCGGTGGCCGGTGTCGAAACTGAATCCGCGCCAGCGGTATCCGACGAGATCGCCGAGGCGGGCGGGCTCCAGACGCGCCCACAGGGCGTCGAGTTCGCGCGGGGAGATCACGTCGGTCCGGCTGCGCAGTGCGGCCAGCTCGTCGGCCACGGTCATGGTCACTCCTGAGGGTCGAAGGTGAGTACTGCCTTGACGACGTCGCCGGCCCGGACGGCGGCGAGCGCCTCGTCGAATCGTTCGAACGGGAAGGTGCGGATCAGTCTCTCCACTGGGAACGAGCCCTGCTGCCACAGGCGGACGAGTTCGGGGAGGAACACGTGCGGGTCGGCGTCCCCCTCGATCACCCCGGTGAGGGTGCGCCCGTTGAGCAGATGCGTCTGGTCGACGGTGACCGGATTCCGGCCGGCGCGCAGTCCCAGCGTGGCACAGGTGCCGGGGATCGTGAGCGAGGCCAGTGCCTGCCGGATCACCGCTTCGGTACCGACGGCTTCGACGGCGTGATCGACTCCCCCACCGGTGATCTCGCGGATCCGCCGGCCGGGGTCGGTGTGTTCGTCGGGGTTCAGTGTCTCCGTCGCACCGAGTTCGCGGGCGAGCGCGTGCCGCCGCGGGTTCGGGTCGACGCCGACGACGGTGCCGCACCCGGCGATCCGGGCGGCCATGACGGCGGCCATGCCGACCGCGCCGAGACCGAACACGGCGATCGACGAGCCGGGTTCGGGCCGCAGGACCCGCAGCACCGCTCCGGCGCCGGTCTGCAACCCGCAGCCCAGCGGTCCGGCCGGGACGAGCGGAACGTCGTCCGGCAGGCGCACGGCGTTGCGTTCGGTGGCAATCGCGAGGGATGCGAACGACGACTGTCCGAACCAGTTCCCGTGCAGGGGTTCCCCCGACGCGTCGCACAGGGTGGTCGAGCCGTCCGCGCGACGGCCGCCGTAGTTGAGCGGGGCGAAGCGGGTGCAGTAGGCCGGCCGGCCGCGCGCGCAGTTGCGGCACGTTCGGCACGAGTCGAATCCGAGCACCACCGGGTCGCCGACTGCGAGATCGGTGACGTCGGAGCCGATCTCGACGACGGTGCCCGCACCCTCGTGCCCGAGGACGGCCGGCAGCGGGATCGGGACCCCGCCGGCGGCGGCGGTGAGATCGGTGTGGCAGATGCCGACGCCACCGATCCGGACGAGGACCTCGTCGGGCCGCAGCGGCGGCAACTCGATCGGCTCCGCCCGCGGTGTCGTCCCGTAGTCGCGCAGTACCGCCGCGGTGGCCGTGTGCGTCACGAGTTCGCCTCCCGCGGGGCGCTGTTACCGAGGAGGGTGACCAGCATCAGTTGCTGCACCCGGCTCTCGTTGGACGGGGTGGGTTCGAAGTGCATCAGCCGGCCTATGTCGAGCACGAGGTTCAGCGCGGCATGGACCAGGAATCGGCACTCGACCGCGGACAGGCCCGGCCGGACGTCGGCGAGCAGACGGGCCCATTCCTCGACGTTGAGCCGCTGGATGTTGCGCAGGTCGGTGCGGTGGGCGGCGGGCAGGCTGCCGATCTCCGTGAAGTACACCGACATCAGCTCGCTCTGGGCGAAGGACAACCGGACGTACACGTCGGTGAGGGCGCGCAGCGCCTCGGCCGGAGACGTGGAGTCGGCCAGCGCGGTGTTCACGGCGACGGAGAGCCGGTCCGCGGCTCGGTGGAAGGCCGCGGCGAGCAGGTCGGACTTGCTCGCGAAGTGCCGGTAGACGCCGGAGGCGTTGATGCCGGCCGCGGCGCCGATCTCCTCGATGCTCACGTCGTGGTACCCGCGGGCGTGGAACAGCAGGATCGCCTCGTGCAGCAGCACCTCGCGTTTGTTGGCGACGGCGAGGCCGGGGGTCCGGACGGCCGCGGCGCGCGACGGGCCGGCCGCCTCGAGCCGGACCGCGGCCACCGACCGGCACGCGTCCAGCAGCAACCGCTCGATCCGGCGGTTGGACAGCGGCGCCCGATGGGCGGTGATGCTGCCGACGACGCTGAGCATGGCGGCGCTGAGCAACACGTTGTCCGGCTCCGGCAGGTCCGGGCGCAGGGCGGCCAGGGCGGCGCCGACACGGCGGTTGACGCCCCAGATCACGCTGCGGACCTCGCTGCGGTCCTCGGCCGTCAGGTAGCGGTTCTCCCACCGGTAGAGCCCGGCGGTGCGACGGCACTCGACGGTGGTGCGGATCGCGGCGAGCAGCAGCCGCTCGAGCCGCTCGGCGGGGTCGTCCACCGCGTCCTCGTCCGCCTCGGCGACGGCCGTGCCGAGCGTCGTGCCCAGGCTCAGCGCGGCGTCCCGGAACAGCGCGTACTTGTTGGGGAAGTGCCGATAGAGGGCGGGGCCGGAAATGCCGACCGCGGCGGCGATCTCGTCGATCCCGACGCCGTGGTAACCGCGTTCGCTGAACGCTTCCGCCGCGACCGCGGCGATCTGTGCCTTGCGGTTCTTCGGCCGCCGTCGCGGAGCCGGTGCCGCCTCGGTCGACGTGCGGGCGGTCGACCGTGTCCGCGTCGCCCGCGAACCGGTCCGGGTCTGCTCCGCCACCGTACCTCCATCCATGCCGGGCGTGGTCCCGGCAGCCTATCGCAAACGTTAGCGCCCAGCACCATATCCGCGGCGGCGAATTCCCTCGGGCCGCTCCGTGGAAAGGCCTGCGGAGAGCCCTTGACAAACAAGACCGCACACCGCGAAAGTTAACGGGAATTCTTGAAGTCATCACGGTACCCGGTGCTGCGCCGGACGTGTCCGTCCCCTGCGCTCGCGGCGCAGGTCCAGGATCCGAGGAGGTCCAGTGAGAACCCGATTCACCGAGGCATTCGGGGTCGAGCACCCCATCGTCCAGGGCGGGATGATGTGGGTCGGTCGCGCCGAGCTCGTCGCCGCCGTGGCCGAATCCGGCGCCCTGGGATTCCTGACCGCGCTCACCCAGCCGACGCCCGAGGACCTCGTGAAGGAGATCGCCCGGACCCGCGAGCTCACTGACAAGCCCTTCGGCGTCAATCTGACGATCCTGCCGTCGATCACCCCGCCGCCGTACACCGAGTACCGGCAGGCCATCATCGAGTCGGGCATCAAGATCGTCGAGACCGCCGGCTCCAACCCGGTCGACCATCTGCCCCACCTGAAGGACGCCGGCGTCAAGGTCGTCCACAAGTGCACGAGCGTGCGGCACGCGCTCAAGGCGGAACGGGTCGGCGTCGACGCCGTCAGCATCGACGGGTTCGAGTGCGCCGGCCATCCCGGCGAGGACGACGTGCCCGGCCTCGTCCTGATCCCCGCGGCCACCCGGCAACTGCAGATCCCGGTGATCGCCTCGGGCGGCATCGCCGACGCGCGCGGCCTCGTCGCCGCGCTCGCCCTGGGCGCGGACGGGATCAACATGGGGACCCGGTTCATGTGCACCGTCGAGTCGCCCGTCGCACACGCGGTCAAGGAACAGATCGTCGCCAACACCGAACGCGACACCAGGCTCATCTTCCGCACCCTCCACAACACCGCCCGCGTGGCGGCGAACTCGATCAGCGCGGAGGTCGTCGAGATCGAATCGCGCGGAGCCGAGTTCGGCGACATCGCGCACCTCGTCGCCGGGGAGCGTGGCCGGAAGGTGTTCGAGGACGGCGATCTCGAGGCGGGCATCTGGACGGCCGGGCAGAGCCAGGGCCTGATCGACGACATCCCGACCGTGGCCGAACTCGTCGACCGCATGGTGACCGAGGCGGAGTCGATCATCGAGGACCGGCTCCGCGGATTCGTCGGCCAGGGGGTCCGGGCATGAGTACGCCGACCGTCGAGGGGCTGCGGTCGGAACTCGCCGACGGCATCCTGCGTCTGACCATCGACCGGCCGAAGCGGATGAACGCCGTGGACCTGCCGACCATGCGGGCGCTCGGCGCCGCGCTGGATGAGGCCGGCGCCGATCCCCGGGTTCGCACCGTCGTCCTCACCGGCGAGGGGACCGCGTTCTGTACCGGAGCCGATATCGCTGCGGCGGCGACGAACCCGGCCGACCCGTCCGAGGTCATGGACGCCGCGAACGCGGTGATCCGATCCATCGCGACGGTTCCGGTGCCGGTGATCGCCGCCGTCAACGGCCCGGCCGCGGGGGTGGGTGTGTCGATGGCTGTCGCGGCGGACCTCACCTACGCCACGGAGAGCGCCTACTTCCTGCTGTCGTTCGTGAACATGGGGCTGATGCCCGACGGCGGCGCGAGCCTGCTCGTTCCTGCCGCGGTCGGACGTGCGCGGGCCGCGGAGATGGCGTTGCTCGGCGAGCGGGTCTCGGCCGCGGACGCCGACCGGTTCGGCCTCGTCGCGCGCACGCTGCCCGACGCGGAGTTCGCCGCGCACGTCGACGCCGTGGCGGCCCGGACGGCGACCACGCCGCGGCGCGCCGTCGCGCTGACCAAGCGGGCCCTCGCCGCCGCGACGCTCGGCCGGCTCGACGACGCGCTGGCACGGGAGAAGAGCGGCCAGACGGAGCTGCTCGCCTCGGCGGACTTCGCCGAGGCGGCCATGGCCATGCTCGAGAAGCGCCCACCCCGATTCTCCTGACGATCGCTCGCATACTTCCAGGCCCGGGTGCCCGGGCCGCCGAGGGGCGGGTCTGCGCCGAGGATCTCTGTTATACCCCTGGTCAGCAGTAACATTCATGCCGGAGAGCGGTCCCGTGCTGCGTGCACCCGCCCCTGCATCGACGGTCAGATCGGATGAGAATTTCGATTAACAAAGTGGTGGCCGAATGTGGCCGATGCCTGTAATGTGCCTCACATCGAGAACCGGGATCGCGTCCCGTCGGCACCCCCGTCACGCCCCGAGAGGAACCCTCATGGTCACCCCGTCAGCCCTCGCCGAGACCCAGCGCCTGCGCCGCAACAACTGGAACAACCACGTCGCTCGGCACGCTCTGATGATCCCGGACCGCACTGCGCTGCGGTTCCAGGGCCGGTCGATCACGTGGGCGGAGTTGCACGAGCGGGTCGAGCGGCTCGCCGACGCCCTCGCGCGGCGCGGCGTCGGTTTCGGCGACCGGGTCGTCGTCCTCATGCTGAACCGTCCCGAGTATCTCGAGACCGTGCTCGCCGCCAACGCCCTCGGTGCGATCGCCGTCCCGGTCAACTTCCGCCTCACCGCACCCGAGGTGGCATTCCTGCTGCGGGACAGCGGATCCAAGGCGATCGTCGTGGAAGCGCCGCTCGCTCCGCTGGCCGCCGCGGCCCGTGCGGAGAGCGAAGGCCTGGAACTGTCCGTCACCGTCGGCGGCATCCCCGAGGGCGACGGCCTCGCCTACGAGGATCTGATCGCCGAGGCGGGCGACCCCCACCCGGCGGTCGACGTCCCGGACGACACCCCGGCCCTGATCATGTATACCTCCGGCACCACGGGCCGGCCCAAGGGCGCGGTGCTCTCCCACAGCAACATGTCCGCGCAGGCGCTCACGTGCATCCGCGCGTTCCACCTGTTCGACGAGTCCGGCGTCGGGTTCTGCGCCTCCCCGATGTTCCACATCGCCGCGCTCGGCGCGATGGCGCCCAACCTGATGCTGGGCGTTACCACCGTGATCCATCCGGTCGGGGCGTTCGACCCGAACGACCTGCTCGACGTCCTCGAGGCCGAGCAGGTCACCAACCTGTTCCTCGTGCCGGTGCAGTGGCAGGCGGTGTGCGCCGCCCAGCAGGCGAATCCGCGGAAGCTGGCCCTGACCAACATTTCCTGGGGCGCGGCGCCGTCGTCCGACACCATCCTGCGCGCCATGGCCGAGACGTTCCCCGACGCGTCGAACGTCGCGGTGTTCGGCCAGACCGAGATGTCGCCCATCACCTGCGTGCTGGACGGCGCGGACGCGCTGCGCAAGCTCGGTTCCGTCGGCCGCGTCATCCCGACGATCCAGGCGCGCGTCGTCGACGACGAGATGAACGACGTGGCGCCCGGTCAGGTCGGCGAGATCGTCTACCGCGGGCCCACCATGATGAGCGAGTACTGGAACAACCCGGCTGCGACGGCGGATGCGTTCCACGGCGGCTGGTTCCACTCCGGCGACCTCGTGCGCGTCGACGCGGAGGGATTCGTCTACGTCGTCGACCGCAAGAAGGACATGATCATCTCCGGGGGTGAGAACATCTACTGCGCCGAGGTCGAGAACGTGCTGTTCTCGCATCCGAAGATCCTCGAGGCGGCCGTGATCGGGCGTCCGGACGCGAAGTGGGGCGAGGTGCCGGTCGCGGTGATCGCGTTGCGGCCCGGCCACGACGATCTCACGCTCGACGAGTTGCAGCCGTTCTTCGACGCGCAGCTCGCGCGCTACAAGCATCCGAAGGAGGTCGTGATCGTCGAGGCCCTGCCGCGCAACGCCAGCGGCAAGGTCGTCAAGCACCAGCTGCGCGGCGGCCTGTCGGCGGTTGTGCAGGGCTGAAGACCGCAGGGGCCGAAGAGGTTCCATCGGGGGACGGGGGACGCCGCGATGACGCGTACGGGAGTGTGGGAGTGACGTTCGAGCTGCCCAAGGCGAGGGGGCCGGTGCACGACCTGGCGATCCAGGTGGGTGCGCTGGTGGGGTTCTCGGTGGAGACCCTCGCCACGACCGTGCGCGTCGTCGTCGGCCGTCGCCTCTCGCTCCGCGAGACGATCACGCAGTCGCTGTTCATCGCCAAGGTGTGCAGCGGTCCGGCCCTGCTGCTGATGCTGCCCGTGGGGGTGCTCATCGCGGTCTCCGTCGGATCCCTGGCGGGCCAGCTCGGAGCCGGCGCCTACTCCGGCGCGATCGTCGCCTTCGTCGTGGTCGGACAGGCGGCCGCACTCGTGTGCGCCCTCATGCTGGCCGGCGTGGGCGGCTCCGCGATCTGCGCCGATCTCGGCGCACGCACCATCCGCGAGGAGATCGAGGCGATGGAGGTGATGGGGCTGAACGTCATCGAGCGCCTCGTCGTGCCGCGGCTGCTCGCCGCGGTCCTGGTGTCGGTGATGCTCTGCGCGCTCGTCACACTCGTCGGGGTGGGCGCCTGCTATCTGTACGAGATCTACCTCAACGATGCCTCCGGCGGCGGATTCCTCCGCACCCTGGGCGAATACGGCCGGTTGTCGGATTTCGCGACGGCGATGGTCAAGTCGGCGTTCTTCGGGATCACCTCCGCCCTCATCGCCGCGTTCAAGGGCCTGCACGCCAAGGGCGGTCCCAGCGGCGTGGCCGACGCCGTCAACGAGGCGGTCGTGCTGGCATTCGTCATGGTGTTCGTCGTCAACACCGTTCTGTCCCAGATGTACACCGTGATGGTGCCGGCCGTGGGGACGTACTGATGCTCTCCTGTTCGGCGGTGACACAGGCCCGGGCCGTCCATCGGTCGCTGACCGGGGTCGTGGGCGCGTTCGCCACGGTGGGCCGGCACGTGGTGTTCGCGGTCGAGGCGATCGCCGGTGTCCCCACGGCGCTGCGCCGCTACTTCAAGCACGTGATGTACCACGTGGGGGAGGTCAGCTTCGGCTACGCCTCCCTGCTCGCCGGGGGCGGCACCATCGGCATCGTGTTCGCGATGTCCGCCGTCGCCGCGATGATGGTCGGAGTCGAAACCCAGCGGGGTCTCGAACTGATCGGGATGACCTCGCTGTCGGGCATGCTCTCCGCTCTGGCCAACACCCGCGAACTGGCGCCGGTGGTCGCGTCCATCGCCCTGGCCGCGAAGGTGGGCACCGGCTTCACCGCGCAGCTCGGCGCCATGCGGATCTCCGACGAGATCGACGCCCTCGACGCCATGGCCGTGAAGTCGGTGCCCTTCCTGGCCAGCACCCGGCTCATCGCCACGGCCGTGTGCGTGGTCCCGATCTACATGGTGGGCCTGCTGTCCGCGTTCGTCGCGACGCGCCTCGTGGTCGTCACCTTCCAGGGCAACTCGGCCGGCACCTACGACTACTACTTCCACCTCGCGCTCTCCCCGGCCGACCTGTGGTACTCGCTGACCAAGGCCGTCGTGTTCGCGGTGATCGTCGGCATCGTGCACTGCTCGTACGGCTACCACGCCACGGGCGGCCCGGAGGGCGTCGGCCGGGCCGCCGGGCGCGCACTGCGCACCAGCATCCTGGCCATCGGCATCACCGACGTGGTCCTGACCTTCGCGTTGTGGGGTCTCGTGCCCACCGTGCCGGGGGTGGGGCTGGCGTGACGACCCAACGCGACCGGACGACTCCGTCCGGCACGGGCATCCCGCCGAACGGCCGGACCCGGTCCGCGGCGCCCCGCCGCAGTCGCCGGCTCGGACTGCGCACCGGCACGCTGGCCGTCGTCGGTGCGCTCGCCGTCGCGGTGCTCACCGTCACCGGCGGACTGCTCGTCGTCTCCGGATCCGGTGGGCTGTCGAGGGATCCGGAGATCACCGCCGTCGTCCCGGCCGGCGCCGGGGTGATCTTCGGTGCCGCGGGTGTGCAGTACCAGGGCGTGCACGTCGGCCGTCTCGCCCACCTGGACGCGGGTGTCACCGGCTCGCGTATCACGATGCAGCTCGACCCGGACGCGATCCGGAACATCCCGGCAGCCGTGCGGGTGCGGATCGTGCCGCGCACCCTGTTCGGTGACGTCTTCCTCGAACTGGTGCCGCCCGGCGACCCCGCCGCCGGGCCGCGCCTGCGCGACGGTGCGCAGGTCACCGCGGACACCTCGGCCGAGGCCGTGCAACTGGCCGGCCTGTACTACACCACCACGGAGCTGCTGCAGGAACTGCGCCCGGACCGGCTCGCGGTCGCGCTCGACGCGATGAGCCAGGCGCTCGCCGGCCGCGGTGAGACCCTCGGCCGGACCCTCGACCGCACCGCCGCGCTCACCGAGCAGCTCGGTCCCCGGATCGACGCAGGCCTGGCGGCGTCGCCGCAGCTGGCGGCGGTGACCGAGGCCATGGCCGCAGCGACGGACGACATGATCGGCACGATGCAGAACGCGGCCACGCTCTCCGAGATCGTCCTCGAGCGCCGGGACGGCATCGCGCGGCTGCTGCGCGGCGGCGCCGGCCTGGCCGCCGAGGGCTCCGCGCTGATGTCGGAGAACACCGACCGGATCATCTCGGTCGTCCGCACCGGCAGCCCGGTGCTCGGTACGTTCGCCGCGGACACCACCGGCCTCGACGACACCCTGCGCTACCTCACGACCTTCGGCGACGCCGGCGCGCGGGTCTTCGCCACCGGCCGGTTCGACATCACCGCGGTCGTGGATTTCTCCGATCCGATGCCGTATACCGCGGCGGACTGCCCGCGCTACCCCGGGCTCGACGGCGCGAACTGCGGTGACCCGGTCGACGGCCGGCCGGTCCTCTCGGCCGCCACCGAACGCGACACCCTCGGCTACCTGGAGCAGATCGCGGGCGGTGTGGATCCGTCCGACCCGAAGGCGACGGAGGTGGACCCGTCCACCGCGGCCTCGGTTCTGCTGGCACCCCTGGTCCGCGGCACGGAGGTGGCGGTCTCGTGAACACGCTGCTCCGGCCGGCGCTGCGCCTGGCGGCGTTCTGCACGGTGGGGGTCCTCGCCGCGGTCGTCGTCGGCAACACCCTCGACAGGACCGTCACCGGGCCCACCCGCGACTACGCCGCCGAGTTCACCGACATCGAGGGGCTGAGCCCCGGCAGCGACGTCACGCTCGCCGGCGTGCGCGTCGGGCGCGTCTCGGACGTGACGTTCGCCCCCCGGGACGACGGGACCTCGCGGGCAGTGGTGGATTTCGAGATCGACTCGGAATTCGAGCTCACCACCGATGTCACCGCCGACATCAACTACGGCGACATGATCGGCGTCCGGTACGTCGCGCTGACACTGCCGGAGCGCAGCACCGGCACGGTACTGCCGGAGGGCGCGACGATCCCGATCGAGCAGACCGCACCCGCCCTGGATCTCACCGCGCTCGTCAACGGATTCGAGCCGCTGTTCGAGTCGATCGATCCGGCGCAGATCAATGCGCTCGCCACCGCGGTGATCGAGGCGTTCCAGGGGCAGGGCGGCACCCTCGATTCCCTGCTGCTGCACATCGCCGCGGTCAGCAGCGACATCGCCGACCACGAGCAGGTCTTCGACAGTCTGGTCGGCAATCTCGAGACGCTCGTCGCCGTGGCGGACCGGCGCAGCGAGGACATCAGCCGGCTGCTCTCCGGGCTGGCCGTCGTCGGTGACGCACTCGCCGGGGACGGTGAGCAACTCGCCACGCTCGTCGACCGTGGCAGCACCGCGGTGCGTTCGACGGCGGTGCTCATGGCCGGCGCGATGGCGCCCCTCGACCGGTCCGTCACCGATCTGCGGGTGATGACCGACGCCTGGATCCCGCAGACGGAGAACTTCGAGCAGGCGGTGCGCCGGCTGCCGGAACTGGCCGACAGCCTCAACCGCATCAGCGACTACGGCGGCTGGCTGAACCTCTACATGTGCAACTTCACCATCAAGGCAGGCGATTTCGAAACCAACATCTTCGGTTCGACGTACTCGGAGGTGTGCCGATGAGGCGCGCGCAGCAGATTCGCGACGCGCTGCGGGCCGTGTTCGCGGGCCGCCGCGGCCGCGCCGGCAACCCGCTCGTCGTCGGGGCCGTGGGCATCGTCCTCGTCGCCCTGGTGATGACCGTCGCCCTGGCCGCGCCCCGGGCCACGTACCTGCTCCGGACGAACGGCTACACCGCGGAATTCGCCAACGCCGCCGGTCTGCAACCCAACGATCCGGTGTACGTGGCGGGTGTGCCCGCCGGACGGGTGGAGAGCCTCGAGCTCGCGGCGGACCGGGTGATCGTGACGTTCCGCGTCGACGGCGGCCAGCCGCTCGGCGACCGGACGACCGCCGAGGTGCGGCTCAGGACCATCCTCGGGAAGATCTACCTGGCGGTGACGCCCGCCGGTGCCGGAGAACTGCCCGGCGGGCGTATCCCCCTGGCGCGGACCTCCGTTCCGTACAGCCTCGACGACCTCGCGTCCGAGGCGCAGCACGTGGCCCGGGAACTCGACGTGCCCGCCCTCGAGGCGATGATGCACACCCTGGCCGAGGCCGTGCCGTCCGACCCGGGCCGGATCGCCGATGCGCTCGCCGGAGCCACCGCCGCGGCGGAGATGCTGTCCCGCAACGACGCCCGCATCCACTCCCTGCTGCAGGCGTCGAAGTCGCTCACGTCCATCGTGGCGGGCCAGAGCCGGGACGTCGAGCTGCTCGTGCAGAACGCCACGACCGTGGTGTCGATCCTCGAAGCCCGTAAGGAATCCCTCGTGCAACTCGTCGAGGATCTGCGGCTGCTCACCGAGCACACCGCGACGTTCCTGACCGACAACTCCGGCGAAATGGACGCGTTGCTGGGGAACATGCGGTCGGTGACCGACACGCTGAACCGCAACGCCGAGCAGATCGACGTGCTGATGACCCGGCTTCCGCCCGCCCTGCGCGCCGCGGCCGACGCCTCGGGCAACGGCAACTGGGTCGACGTCCACGCCCCGGCCGGGCCGATCCCGGACAACCTGCTGTGTGCCCTCGGAGTGATGGAGGGTTGCCGGTGACCACCGTCGGAACCACGCGGAAGACCCGGCTGCTGCGCGGTATCGGGATCGTCGTCGTCGCGGCGCTGTGTGCTGCCGCTGCCTGGTACGTGTTCGTCGGGACCGACCGCACCCGCACCGTGACCGCCGAGTTCGCGTCCGTCGGAGGCATCTACCCGGGGAGCAAGGTCGCGGTCCTCGGCCTGCCCGTCGGCACCGTCGAAGCCGTGGAACCGGCCGGAACGGTGGTCGAGGTGACGATGCGGATCCCCGACGACATCACGCTGCCGGCCGACGTGTCGGCGTTCGTGATGAACCCGTCGATCATCAGCGACCGGTTCGTGGAACTGAGCCCGGTGTACACCGCCGGACCGCGGTTCGAGGGCGACGATGTCATTCCGCCCGAACGCAGTCACGCGCCGATCAACTGGGACGAACTGCTCGAGAGCGTCGATACGATCGCCGCGGCGCTGGGACCGGAATCCGGGTCGCTCGGATCCACCCTCGACCTCGCCGCCGACGCCACCGCAGGTCTCGGGCCGGAGATCAACCGGGCGTTGCGCGCGCTCGGGGCGGCCGGCTCGGTGCTCGGTGCCCGGTCCGAGGACATCGGTGCCCTCGTCGACGACCTCGGCGTCGCGGTTGCCGCCGTCGACGCCCGGCAGGGCTCCCTGTCCGAGCTCGCCGGGGGGCTGTCCGAACTCGGCGCCGAGATGCAACGACAGAACCTCGACGTCGCCGGGCCGATCGGTCAGCTGACGACCATCCTCGATCGGCTCGACGTCCTGCTCGGCTCCCGCGGCGAGGACATCGCCGCCGTCGTCTCGAACGCCCAGGTCCTCACCGGGCAGTTCGCACAGCACGAGGTCGACTTCGCCGAGTTCATGGACGTGCTGCCGCTGGCGATGCAGAACATCGACAACACGATCGGCGCCGACACCACCGCGCGTATCCGCCTGAACATCTCCACCCAGGTCGGCCAGTTTCCCCGCGCGAGGGAACTCTGCGAGCGCGAGCGCCTTCCCCTGTGCACGGGCGCCGGCTTCACCAACCCGATCACCGTTCCCTTCGACCTGTCCGATCCGCTCCAGGACCTCGTGCCGGAGTCGCTCGACCGGGCGCTGAACGAGGGAGGCGTCCGGTGAGCCCTTGGGGAAGAATGGGATTCGTCGCTGCGCTGACCGCGGTGGCCGTCTCGGTGACCGGCTGCGGACTGGGTCTGCATCAGTTGCCGACGGGACGCAGCGGCGCCGGCGAGACCTACCGCGTGATCGCCGTGTTCGACGGAGCCGATCGGATCGATCCCGGCACCGAGGTGCGGGCAGGTCAGGCTGTGGTCGGCCGGGTCCACGGGATCTCGACGGACGGGCACCGGGCCTTCCTCGAACTGAGTATGAGTGAATGGGCCGCGCTTCCGTCGAACGTCGGTGCCTCCGTGCGGCTGCCGTCCGCGCTGGGCAACCCGTTCGTCCAGATCGATCTGCCGGAGCAGCCGTCGCCGGAGTTGCTCGCCGACGGCGACGTCATCGACCGGACGGAGATGGGGCCGGAACTCGAGGCCACGTTCGCGATGCTCGGACAGGTGATCAACGGCAGCGGTCTGGACCAGCTGCGCACGATCACCACCGAGCTGAACGCCGCCTTCGGCGGCCGGGGGCAGACCGTTCGGGAACTGCTCGAGCGGACGGACCGGACGATGGCGCTGGCCGCCGAGAACGGCGACGACATCTCGCGGGCGCTGCGGGCCACCGACGCGGTGGCCGCGCGGCTGGCGCAGCAGCAACAGCTGATCGACGACGGTCTGGCGAGCAGCGCGGAGGTCGTGGACCTGCTCGCCGCTCAGGAGCAGGACCTCCGGTCGCTGGTCTCGAGCACCTCGTCGGTGCTCACCTCGCTGGACACGGTGCTGGCGGACTCCGGCCGGATCGGCGGAGCGGTCGACGACCTGGACGAAATACTGTCCGGGATAAGGGACTTCAACAACACCGTGGGGTCTGCGCTGACCAACATGAACGCCTTCATGGACGGCTTCGCGCGGTCCGTGCACGGCGACTACCTGTTGTTCGACGGCGCCCTGGACGTGCCGGGAGCGATCGACATGCTGCTCACCGGCGGCGTTCCGGTGACGATGCTCGGCGAGTCGCCGCCGGTCACCGTCCCGGCGGGGCTGCCGGACCTGCTTCGGGGCGGTGTTCGATGAAACGCCCGGTGCTGGTGCAGGTTTCACTGTTCGTTGTGGTAGGCCTGCTGGCCACCGCCTTCGGCGTCCGTTACGTCCTGGGCCCGCAGAGCTTCGGTGGCGGCATCGAGGTGCGAGCGCACCTGGTCGACGCCCGCGGTATCGGCCCCGGAACGACGGTGACCTACCGCGGGGTCGCGGTAGGGGAGATCGAATCGGTGACGATCGACGACGGCGGTCGCGGCTCGACGGCGGTGCTCGTGCTGGATCCGGACACCCGCATCCCGGTGGGCAGCACCGGACGGATCGCAACCGCGACCGCGATCGGCATCCTCACCCTCGACATCGAACCGCAGACCGCCGACGGCCCCTACCTGACGGACGGCGACACCGTCGAGGTCCCGGCGGACGAGCAGGGACTGCGCCTCGATCAGCTGCTCGTGCGGATGAGCGCACTGGTCGAGAGCATCGATCCGCAGTCCGTCGCCACGCTCGGCGAGACGTGGGGCACCGCCCTCGCCGGGACCGGAGCGGACCTGCAGTCGATGATCGAGAACGCCGACGCCCTCTCCACGATGGCATCCGAACGGGCGCCGGCCCTGGCGGCACTCCTCGAACAGGGTGTCGATCTGGTGAACACGCTCGCCGAGGACGCCGGCACCTTCCCGGGTGCGATGCGCGCCGTCCGGGACGTCTCCGATCAGCTCGTGGGCAGCCGGGACGCGCTCGTGTACCTGCTGGACCGGTCGCCGGACACGCTGGCGAAGACGGAGGAGCTGTTCGCCGAGACCCGCGACGACTACGGGCTGCTGCTGACGAACCTGGTGACCGTGGGCGATGTGCTCGCCCCGCGGACCCCGGCGCTGGCGGCCGGCCTCGACTCGATCCCTGCGGCACTCGGCGATCTGACCTCGGTGGTCAAGGGCGACCGCGGCGACTTCTCGCTCGTCGCCACGCAGGGTCCGGTCTGCTACTACGACACACAGCGCCGTGCGGTCGGCGACGAAAGCCCCCGCACGCCGAACCTGTCGCTCTACTGCCCCCCGGGCGAAGACCTCGCCCAGCGCGGCGCCCGCGTCGCACCGCGGCCCGACGACCTCGGACTGCAACACCAGAGCACCCCGGGAAGGGTGACCGGGCCGGACATGGCGCAGGACCCGCTGCTCGTCCCGACCGGAGTCGAGGTGCTGCAGTACTGGCAGAAGCTGTTGGAAGGACTGGGTAACTGATGCCGACCACGGACCATACTGTCGACGACACCCCCGCGACCGCGCCGCCGGATCCGCCGGCCCCGCGCTCCCGGGTGCGGCGATGGCTGACGCCCGCACTGATCGTGCTGCTCGCCGCGGCCGCCGGCTTCTGCGGATTCCGGTGGTGGCAGGCCGAGCAGGCCGAGGGCCTGCGCGCCGACGCGCTGGACCGGGCGCGGGAGTACGCGATCGCCCTCGGCACCTACGACTACCAGCATTTCGACGATGCGCTGGCCGCGGTCACCGACGTCTCCACCGGGGAGTTCGCCGAGAAGTACCGCTCGGTCGCGGGGGACCTGCGCGGGCTCGTCGAGAACGGGCAGGGCGTGTCCGTCGCGACCGTGTCGCACGCCGCGGTCGAGACACTGGACGCGGATCGCGCGACGGTGCTCGTGTTCCTCGACCAGGACGTGAAGAACGTCGCGGTGCCGGACGGGCGGGTCGACGCGACGCGGTTCCTGATCACCCTCGCTCGGGTGGACGACCGGTGGCTGCTGCAGGGAGCGGATGCGAAATGACGGCGTGCGGGGCGGTGACATGCCGCGGGGCGGTGACATGCCGCGGGGCGGTGACATGCCGCGGGGCGGTGACATGCCGCGGGGCGGTGACATGGCGCGGGGCGGTGACATGGCGCGGCGCGGTGACATGGCGGACCTGACCGGACCCGGCGACGGTACGTCGGGACGGATCAGGAGGCTGACACAGGCCGCGCTCAACGCGGACGTGACGATCGCCCGGATCGAGGGCGTGGCCGACGGGATCGGCGTCTCGCTCGCGAACTTCGACCGGGTGCTGGGGCGGTTCGACGAGCAGCTCGGGGACTTCGCCGTGGCGGTGGACCGGCTCGGCGCGTCGATCGACCGGGTGGACCTCACTCTCCGGAAGATCGAACGGATCGTGGACACCGCCGATTGGCTGCTCACCCCGGTGTCGGCGACCCGCCGGCAGCTGACCCGGTTGCCGGCGGAGATACTGCCGGTCCTGCACGGACCGTGGCGCGACGTGTCGGGACTGGCCCGCACGGTGCTCCGAGGGCTGGGCCGTCCGGGCCCGGGCTGAGAAGTCCCGCCCGGGAGAGGAGTCTCCCGGGCGGGTGCCGTCTCGTCAGTACCGGGGCCGGGGGCCCAGGTCGTCGGACAGGTGCGGATGCTCGGAATCCGATCGCACCAGGTAGGCCTTGAAGGCCGCGGTGCCGCCCAGTGCGGCACCGAGCAGTAGCAGTAGCTGGACCACGTTCGCGTTCATTTCGGTTCTCCTCTCGACGTGTGGCCCGAGTTGCCGAGGGTCAGTCGGCCGTCGGGTGCTCCTGCTGGTCGTGTTCCGCGAACATGGCCTCGATGCGGGCCTTGATCTCCTCGGTGCTCATGGAGCGACGGGCCGCGGCGACAGCGGAGGTGTGCATCTGTGGTGTTGTTCCTGTCTGTGGTGTCGGAATGGACGGGGCTCGGTCGACCGGGACGATCAGTTCGTCCGGAGGAAGGACACGAGACCCGTGACGGTGGTGGTGGTGCCGATCGCCGTCAGGCCGGTGACCATGAGGGCCGCGGCGCTGACGGAGACGGCGGTGCCGAGTGCGTGCCCGAGGGCGGAGCGCCACCCCGACGTCGATGCGCCGGTGGTGGACGTGAGCACCAACGGGGTGCTCCGGGCGTCCTCGTCGTGTGCTGTGTGGCGGCGCGTTGCCGTGCCTGTCATATTCGGTTTATCCCCCTGCAAACAAATCGTGACTTGGTTCACAAAACCAATGCCGATGTGTTGTACCGCATCACAGCGACCGGCGCCACTCGAACGGATGTCCAACTCGTGCCGCGGCACCGCCGGACCGCCCCGAATTCGCATGTAGGAAGCGAATTCGCCGTCCGGGCGAATAGGGGGGTGTTCCGGCGTCTCTGGTTGAATGGCGATCCGACGCCCCGCACGGAAGGGCGCGGCGAAGAGGTCGAGGAGCGCTCATGCAGAACGGACAGTCCGCGGCTGATCCGGCGACGGTGTTCGCCGCACTGGCCGAGATCGTCTATGGCGGCGCCGAGCCCTCGGAGGCGTACGCGGCGATCTGCGTGGCCGCCACGATGCTGGTTCCCGGCTGCGACCATGCGAGCCTCATGCTGCGGGAAGGCAGGGCGTACGTCACCGTCGGCGCCTCCGACGCCGTCGCGCGGCACGTCGACGACCTCGAGCGCGCCACCGGCGAGGGGCCGTGCCTGGATGCGATCGAGGAGGAGGCCGCCCAGATCGAGCCGGACCTGAGCGTCTCCGAGCAGTGGCCGCACCTGGCTCCCGGCGTCGTGAAGCAGACGCCCGTGCGGGGGGCGATGGGATTCCGGTTGCGGGTCGACGACCGCAAGGTCGGGTCGCTGAACCTGTTCTCCGACACGCCTGGGGCCTTCGACCTCGCGGCCGCCGCGAACGGCACCGTCCTGGCCGCCTTCGCGGCCGTCTGCGTCGCCGCCGTCTCCCGCGGCGAGGACGTCGCCTCGCTCCGCAACGGCATCGAGAGCAATCGGGAGATCGGCAAGGCGATCGGGCTCCTCATGGCGCTGAACAAGATCTCCGACGACGAGGCTTTCGATCTCCTCCGCCGGACGTCGCAGCAGGTCAACGTCAAGGTTGCGGAGCTGGCCCGCACCGTCGTCGACCAGCATCGCCGCGAGATCAAGGGGAGTAGCTGAACCCCGGATCCCACCCCTTGCCATCGGGGTGTGATGCAGGTAACATCAGTAGTGCGAATCGAGCAGACGTCCGAGGACGACAGAGGCTCGTGAAGCAGAGATCCGGCCCGGAGGTTGCGAAAGCGATTCCCGGGCCGAACCCCTGTCCGGGGGTGGTCTCGTCCGAGCGGCGGGTCAGGCGAGCCGCTCGCGGCGCAGCTGCTCGACCTCCGGCAGGTCCAGCGGCGGCAGCGAGTCCACACCGAGCGCGCGGGTCAGCAGCAGGTCCGCCAGCTCGGGATTGCGGGCCAGCACCGGGCCGTGCATGTACGTGCCGACCACCGAGCCCTGGACGACCCCTTCGACGCCGTCGCCAACGCCGTTGCCGACGCCCCGGGTGACCCGGCCCAGTGCGCGGGCGGCGGGGCCGAGAGTCGTTCCGCCGCGGTGGTTCTCGAATCCGGTCAGCGGCAGGCGCAGGCCCTCGACGAGGGGAGTGGTGACCACCTCGCCGATGGCCCGGGTCTGCTGCGGAGCGGTGGTCACGTCGAGCAGGCCGACGCCGTCGACGCGCTCGCCCGCCGACGTCTGGTACCAGTTGCCGAGCACCTGGATCGCCGCGCAGATCGCCAGCACCGGCGCCCCGCGTTCGACCGCCCGTTGCAGGCCCGGATGGCGCTGCAGGTGCCGAGTGGCGAGGCGCTGCGCCGAGTCCTCGGCCCCGCCGAGGGTGTACAGGTCCAGGGACTCGGGCACCGGGTCCGTCAGGTTGATCGACACGACCTCGGCGTCCTGCCCGCGCATCCGCAGGCGCTGCCGCAGGACCAGCGCGTTGCCGCCGTCGCCGTAGGTGCCCATCACGTCGGGCAGCACGAGCCCGATCCGGACGGTGGACTCAGACATGCGCGGCTCCCTTCGCCAGGGCAGTGTTCAGATCCCGGAACGCGGTGTAGTTGGCCAGGACCTCGACCCGTCCCGGCGGGCACGACGCGATGGCCCGGATCGGATCTGCCACCAGCGTGTGCTCGACCCCGGCGTAGGTCAGCCGTACGGCCAGGTCGGTGCCGCGCTCGCCGGACGCCACGACGTGCACGCCCTCGAAGTGCTCGAACCGCACGTCCCACAGCCACGACAGGTCCTCCCCGTCCGGCACCTGCCCGTTGACCGCGATGACGAGACCGTCGACCGTCGGGTCGATCATCGACAGGGCCTCCTGCCACCCGGCCGGGTTCTTCGCGAGCAGCATGTGCACCGAATGCGGACCCACCTGCACGGTCTTGTACCGGCCGGCGACCTCCTCGACGACACCCGCGGCCGCGACGGCCGCGGCCGGATCGGCGCCGAGGGCGACCGCCGCGGCCACCGCCTGAGCGGCGTTACCGCGGTTGGCGCGCCCGGGCAGGGTCAGCGTCATCGGCAGCACCAGACCGTCCGGCCCGTAGAGATTCTCGTCGTCGACCCACCAATCCGGTTCGGGCCGTGCGAAATCCGAGCCCGTACTGTGCCAGCGCCCGTCTTCCCAGAGGATCGGCTCACCGGTGCGGGGGCAGCTGACCGAGTCGCCCGACCAGCCGGCCCCGGCCGCCACCCACACCACGTTCGGGTGGTCGTAGGCGACGGAGGTGACGAGCACGTCGTCGCAGTTGGCGACGACCACCGCGTCCGGGTGGCGTTCGAGGCCCGCACGCAGCTTGCGTTCGATCATGTTGATCTCGCCCACGCGGTCGAGCTGATCGCGGCTGAGGTTGAGCAGCACGATCGCTTCGGGGTCGAGGGCGTCCGCGACGTGCGGGGTGTGCAGCTCGTCGACCTCGATCGCGGCGAGCGGCGCCTCCTGGTGGGCGACCAGCGCGGCGACGATGCCGGCGTCCATGTTCGCCCCGTCGGCCTGCGTGGCGACGGCGTCCATCGTCTCCAGGGCCGCCGCCGTCATCCGGGTGGTGGTGGACTTGCCGTTGGTGCCGGTGACCAGGACGGTGCGACGGCCGCGGCCGAGCTGTTCCATCAGGCGCGGATCGATCTTCAGCGCGACGAGGCCGCCGATCATCGACCCCTTGCCGCGCCCCGCCTTCTGCGACGCCCACGAGGCGGCCTTCGCCGCGCGCAGCGCCAGCCGCCCGCGCCCGGTGATTCGAGTGCTTGTACCCACGTCGCGAGTTTTCCACAGCGGCGCCTCCACCGCCGCGGCGCGGCCGTGTCCACCGCCGCGGCGCGGCCGTGTCCACCGCCGCGGCGCGGCCGTGTCCACCGCCGCGGCGCGGCCGTGTCCGCACGGTCACACGCCGCTACGCTGCGGGAATCGCTCACAGCGACCGCGCCGCCGGATGCGCCGCCGCAGGTTGCGTGGTCCCCTGAGGCGGGGAGGTGGTCGCCGTGGCGGAGGCGGATACAACCGGCGGGAACACCGGGACGTACGTCGTGGTGGGCGACACCACCGTCGCGCGCCGGGTCTGCGCCTCGCTCGTCGACCTCGGCTGCGCGGTGCGGCACGCGCCCCGGCCCGACGACGAGGAGCTGCGGGCCCTCCTGGACCGGCCGCCGGTCGCCGGGATCGCGGTGCTCCTGCAGGACGACGTGGTCGCGCTGCGGTATGCGCTCGCCGCGGCGCACCTGCAGCCGGACGCACCGATGGTCGCGACGATCTTCGACCGCACGATCGGCGATCAGCTCGCACGGTTCCTGCCGCAGTGCGACGTGACGTCGCCGGCGGATCTCGCCGTGGCCTCCCTGGCCGGGCCGTGCGTGGCACCCGGCCTGCTGGCCGTGACCTCCACCCGCGAACCGCGCGGCATCCGCGTGGCCGGCGACGTGCTCGACGAGGTGCCCGTCGCGGTACCGCGACGGATGGTGTGGCAGCGGTGGGCCGGGCAGCTCACCGCGGTGCTGCGCACCCACGAGACCGGCACCCGCATCCTGCTGGCCGGGCTGCTCGGCCTGGCGGCGGTGCTGTTCGGCGACTGGGCCTGGCTGACCTTCGGGGAGGGCAAGGGGGCGATCGACGCGTTCCACGAGGCGGTCCGCGTGGTCACGACGGTGGGCCCGGCGGCCGATCCGCACGGCAACGAGGCGTACGCCGCGATCGCGTCGACCGCGATGCTGGCGACGATCGTGTTCACCGCCATGTTCACCGCCGGGGTGGTGGACCGGCTGCTGGGCCCCCGCCTGACCGCGCTGCTCGGCCCCCGGTCGCTGCCCCGCTCCGGGCACGTGATCGTGGTGGGCCTCGGGCAGGTGGGCCTGCGGCTGTGCCGGGAGCTGCGGGACCTCGGCATCCCGGTGGTGGGCGTCGAGCGGGACACCAATGCCCGCAACCTGCGGCTCGTGCGCGACCTGAACATCCCCGCTGTGGTCGGCGACGGCGGCGACCGGCGGCTGCTCGAACGCGTCGGGGTGCATCGCGCGGCGGCGCTCGCCGCGGTCGGCTCCGACGACCGGGACAACGTCGCGGTCTCGCTCGCCGTCCAGGGCGTCGCGCCGGGCCTGCGGCTGGTGTTGCGCGCGGGCGAGCGCGAGGTGCTCGCCGAGACGGGCTCGCTGCTGCCGCTGGGCGTGATCCGCGACGTGACCAGCCTGAGCGCGACGTACGTGCTCGCGCGCCTGCTGGGTCGCGAGCCGCTGGGGGTGGTCGCCGGTGCGGTGCACGTACACCTGCGCTTCCCGGACGGCCGGTTCGAGGAGCTGCCGATCGCGTCGCCGGGTGGATGCCGGCACACGTCGGCTGCAGGCGTGGGGACGAGCCTGCGGTAGCCGTCGGTGGTATGCCGGAGAGCACCGTCCCGACGTCAGCGACCGCCGAAGGCCTCGCCAACAGCGAAGGCGACGACGAGTAGAAGCGTGAGGGAGGCGATCACGACAAGGAGAATCGACCGCTCCCCCTTCCGGAAGATGGCCAGGCCTGCCGTGACCAGCGAGACGCCAGCGAGCCCGATGATGGCGATGCCTGCCGCAATGCTGAGAGCCCGCCACGAGTCGGGGATCAGGCGAAGTACGGACCAGTACAGGGGGTAGAGCAGCACGGGTAGCAGCAGCCACAACGCGCGCTTCCCCAGCTGGGTTCGCGGTAGGACGTACATCTTCGATTCCCCCTGCCTATACGGTCCTTTCGGTCCGGGAACCGGGACACAGAACGTCAACCGGCTGCGAACAGCCTGGAGTGCGCGAGGGGCGGTTTCAGCAAGTCCCCCGGCTGCAGGTCAGCCTTCGTGTCATGGAAGAGGGGGCCGAAGTCCTTGGCCTCGGACGGCATCGGTTCGTTCTCTGCTCCGGATGCTTCGTTCACCCCGACATGTTCGCTGATGCCGCGGCGCGTGTCCGTCGCCGCGGTCACGAGTTTCCTTACTGTGCGGGCCGACGGCCATGTGGTGTGGGACGGCTCCGGCTAGCTGCCGGATTCGCCGAAGCTGCCGTGCCGCCCGGCGCCGGCGGCGAACCGGGAGGCGCCGTCGAGCGTGTCGTGGGCGAGGGAGACCGTGCCGTGCCGGAACTCGTTGAGCAACGCCTGGTCCTCGTCGAGACCGTGCTGTTCGAGCAGGGAGAGACGATCCCGGCGCAGGCAGGTCTGGGGGAAGGCGGCGATCTCGGCGGCGAGCGTGCGGGCCGCGGCGAGCGCCTGCCCGGCGGGCACGAGCCGGTTGACCAGCCCGATGCGCAGCGCCTCGTCGGCTTCGACGGGACGGCCGGTCAGGACGAGATCCATCGCGCGGCTCTCGCCGATGAGCCGCGGCAACCGCACCGTGCCGCCGTCGATCAGCGGCACGCCCCAGCGGCGGCAGAACACGCCCAGCACCGCCCCCTCCTCGGCGACGCGCAGATCGGCCCACAGCGCCAGCTCGAGCCCGCCCGCGACGGCGTGGCCCGAAATCGCGGCGATGACGGGCTTGGACAGCCGCATCCGCGACACCCCCATCGGCCCGTCACCGTCCGGGGCGACCCGGTTTGCGCGTCCCTCACTGATCGCCTTCAGGTCGGCGCCGGAGCAGAAGGTGCCTCCCTCGCCGTGCAGGACGGCGACCGCCGCCTCGTCGTCGGCGTCGAAGGCGCGGAAGGCGTCGGCGAGCGCCTGCGCCGTCTCCCGGTCGACCGCGTTGCGGACCTCGGGACGGTTGATCCCGATGGTGGTGACGGGCCCGTCGCGGCGGACCCGAACCGGATCGGACGTCATCGTCGTGATCCCCCCGGGGGCGGCGTCAGGCCAGCGCCTTGGCCTTGAGGGCCTGGTATTCGGCCTCGGTGATGGTGCCCGCGTCGAGCAGGGCCTTGGCGTCGGCGATGTGCTCGGCGGGGGACTTGCCGGCGACCTCGCGGATGTAACTGTCCTGGGCCTGCTTGACCTGGGCGTACTCCCGCGCGGAGCGCTCGGCCATGCCCTTGCCGTTGACGATCAGATAGATCAGGGCGGTCAGGAACGGCAGGAAGATCAGGAAGACGATCCAGATCGCCTTGATCCAGCCGGACTGCTGGTGGTTGCGGAACAGGTCCCCGATGATGGAGAAGAGCACCATCAGGTACGCGATGAACGCGAAGCTGACGATGATGAACCAGATGATGTCCCAGAAATCCATGTGACGCTCCCTTTCGTGGGGCACGTGCGGAGACGGATCCGAACCGAGATTCGCCCGGCCGACAAACGGACACGCGGCGGCACTCCTGCGAAAGAGTACCGCCGCGTTCGTCCGAATTCGCGCCGTTTGCCGCGGTGTTCGCGGGACCGGAGGGCTCAGTGGGCCCGGTTCACCGCCGAGACCACCGCGCGCAGCGACGCCGTCGTGATGGACGGCGCGATTCCGACACCCCAGACCAGGGCCGAGACCCCGTCGGGCCGGGTCACGTCCGCCTCGACGTACGCGGCCGCGAGGGCGTCGTCACCGGCCGACATGGCGTGCTCGGCGTAGCCGCGGACCGCCACCTGGTAGCCCAGGGTCTCCAGGGCGTCGACGAAGGCGGCGAGCGGGCCGTTGCCGGACCCGGTGATCTCCTGTTCCTTGCCGTGATACTTCACGACCGCGGTGACGGTGTCGGTGCCGTCGTCGGTCTCGGCCGCGGCGACCTTCTGCCGGATCCGCTCGAGCGGGGTGATCGGGGTCAGGTACTCCTCGTGGAAGATGTCCCACATCTCCTTGGGGCTGACCTCGCCGCCCTCACCGTCGGTGACGCGCTGCACCGCCTGCGAGAACTCGATCTGCAGCCGCCGCGGCAGGTTCAGGCCGTGGTCGTGCTTCATGATGTACGCCACGCCGCCCTTGCCGGACTGCGAGTTCACCCGGATCACGGCCTCGTAGCTGCGGCCGACGTCCTTCGGGTCGATCGGCAGGTACGGAACCGCCCAGGTCAGGTCGTCGACGTCGGTGCCCGCCGCGTCGGCGTCGGCCTTCATCATGTCCATGCCCTTGTTGATGGCGTCCTGGTGGCTGCCCGAGAAGGCCGTGTACACCAGGTCGCCGCCGTAGGGGTGCCGCTCGGGCACGGGCAGCTGGTTGCAGTACTCGACGGTGCGGCGGATCTCGTCGATGTTGGAGAAGTCGATCTGCGGGTCCACGCCGCGGCTGAACATGTTCAGGCCGAGGGTGACCAGGCACACGTTGCCGGTGCGCTCGCCGTTGCCGAACAGGCAGCCCTCGATGCGGTCGGCGCCGGCCTGGTAGCCCAGTTCGGCCGCCGCGACGCCGGTGCCGCGGTCGTTGTGCGGGTGCAGCGACAGGATGATCGAGTCGCGCTTGGCCAGGTTGCGGTGCATCCACTCGATCGAGTCGGCGTACACGTTCGGCGTGGCCATCTCGACCGTCGCCGGCAGGTTGATGATCACGGGGTTCTCGGGGGTCGCGCCCAGGGTGTCGACGACCGCGTCGCACACCTCCTTGGCGTACGACAGTTCCGTGCCGGTGTACGACTCGGGGGAGTACTCCCACCGCCAATTCGTGTCGGGGTGGTTCTTCGCCTCCTCGAGTACCAGTTCGGCCGCGTCGGTGGCGATCTTCTTGACCGTGTCCTTGTCCGCCTTGAACACCACGCGGCGCTGCAGGATCGACGTCGAGTTGTAGAAGTGGACGATGGCCGTGTGGGCCCCGGCGCACGCCTCGAAGGTGCGCTTGATCAGCTCGGGGCGGGCCTGCGTCAGCACCTGGATGGTGACGTCGTCGGGAATCGCATTGTCCTCGATGATCTCTCGGACGAAGTCGAAATCGGTCTGGCTCGCCGACGGGAAGCCGACCTCGATCTCCTTGTAGCCCATGCGTACCAGCAGGTCGAACATGCGCCGCTTGCGGGCGGGGCTCATGGGGTCGATGAGCGCCTGGTTGCCGTCACGCAGGTCCACGGCGCACCAGGCGGGGGCCCGGTCGATGACCTTGTCCGGCCAGGTGCGGTCCGGCAGCGTGACCGGCTCGACCTCCTCGGCGAACGGCCGGTACCGGTAGGTCGGCATCGAGGAGTTCTTCTGCGTGTTCCACGCCGGCTGATCGGCGGGGGCGGGCTTGCTCGGCGGCGTGATAGTGCGCGAGCCGGAGGTGAATGCGTCGGCGGGTGACATGACGTAACTCCAAAAAAAGGGGACCGGTGAGTCCGGATGAGGATACGACCGGCGCGACCACACCCCGCGACGGGAAGCCGGTCTGGTCAGATCCCGCCGCGGCGGCCGAGGAGAAGCGCGCGCTGCATGCCAGGCAGTGTACTCGCTCGCCCCCGCCGGAGCCCACCCGGGATGCGGGGATTTCGCTGCCGGGGCCGGGCGGAGCAGGCCGTGCGAACGTGACCCGATCGATACGGAGGGCGCTGTCGCGAGCCCCATCGATCCAATACGTTGACCTCATTTGTCACGCAGACACCATTGGTCACAGGAGTATCAGGGAAGACGCGTTTCGGTCACCCGGCCGGGAGGAGGGCTCATGAGGGCGGTCCGGTCGGCGACGACGTTCTCCTCGGCGCTGCTGCTCGCGCTCGGCTGCGCGGTGCCATTTGCCGCCACCGCTCAAGCGGAACCGTGCGGGGGCTCCGGGTCCGGAAGCAGCGGCTTCGGCAGCAGCAACCCCGGTGCCGGGACGCCGCAGGGACCGCTGCCGACGATCACCTCCGGGCCCACCCGCACCGTCGCCTGGGTCACGGGACCGCGCAGCCCGAACCGGACCGACACCCGCTTCTCCGTCTCGGGCACCGACCTGGGAATCATCTGGGACAACGGCGGGACCGGCCCCGGCCGGCAGGTGCTCGCGGCCTTCGGAGACACCTTCGGCGACTGCTCGGTCGAGGGCGACGAATGGCGCCGCAACATCCTCATGCGCAGCGGCGACACCGAGCTGTCGGACGGCATCGCCGTGCCCGACCCCCGACCCGGGGATCGCTACTCCGGGGCGCCGGTGCTCTCCTCCGACCCGAACTTCGCCCGCGAGGTCCTCGGCAGCGTCGGCATCGACGGGGTCGAGACCACCGTCGTGCCCACCGCCGGCATCTCGGTCGGCGGCACGCAGTACATCAACTTCATGTCGGTGCGCGCCTGGGGCGAACCGGGCGAATGGTGGACCAACGCCTCGGCCGTCGCGTACTCGACCGACAACGGTGAGACATGGACCGTCGACCCGGCCACCGCGCGGGTGAACACCCCCGTCGAGGTCCCCGGCGTCCAGCAACTGGCGACGGGCAACAGCAACTTCCAACAGCACGCGTACGTGAAGCACGACGGCTACGTCTACGACTTCGGCACGCCCAACGGGCGCTTCGGTCCGGCCCACGTCTCGCGCGTGCCCGAGGCGCAGATCCGCGACCTCACCGCCTACGAGTTCTGGACCGGCACCCACTGGATCCTCGGCGGGATCGATGCGGCGGTCCCCGTCGTCGACGCCCCGGTCGGCGAGATGTCGGTGCACTGGACCGGCAGCACCTTCGTCCTCCTCTACGGCAACGAGGAACGCGGGCAGATCGAGATGCGCACGAGCGCGCGCCCGGAAGGCCCGTGGAGCGCGCCGCGGGCGGTCGTCACCGGCGCCCAAGATCGGAGGCCTGTACGCGCCGTACATCCATCCGTGGTCCAGCGGCAACGACCTGTATTTCGTCGCGTCCCGCTGGAGCGACTACAACGTCATGCTGCTGCGCACGACCGTCGCGGGATGAGCCGCCCGTCCGGTCTCAGCCCCCGTGACGGATCGTCTCGCGCGGCTCGGCATAACGGACGGTCTCGTACCCGATGAGGACGAGCAGCACCGCCACCAGGATGCCGAGGGTCGCCAGCGCCGGGACGTGCCCCACCACGGGAAGGAGTGCGAGCAGGACGACCGCCGTCGTCGCCCGGGGAACCTCGACGCGACCGGTCGCGTAGGCGCGGAAGAACACCAGGGCGAGGAGATAGAGCGCGGCCCCGCCGTACAGGCCGGCCAGCGGCCAGCCCTGGAGGGGATCGGTGAGCCGATGATGGTTCCCGTCCCCGACGTAGGCGAGGATCTTCTTCAGGCCCAGCGAGAGCATGACGATTCCGATCACCATCGGCAGGTGGGCGTAGCTGTAGCAACGCTGGGCGATCCGGATCAGCCGGGTCCCGGTCGCCGCGTCGAAGACCTTCTCGACGGCCAGGGACGTGACGTCGAAATACGCCCACCACAGCAGCGCCGAGACGGACAGACCCAGCAGTGACGCGACGATGATCGCCCAGGAGATCGGCAGCGCCGCGACGCCGATCCCGATCGAGACGATCGACTCACCGAGGGCGACGATCACCATGAGTCCGTGCCGCTCCGCGAAGTGGCTCACCGAGCGGAGCCGCCACCCGGTGCCCCCGGCCAGGGTGCCGAGGTAGTCGCCCGCCAGGGCGAGGATCCACAGCACCGTCTGCGCGGGTCCGGACAGCTGCGAGGCGATCAGCAGGAACGCCGTTCCCGCCAGCATGCTCGGAAGGAATCGGAGCACCTGCCGCCGCAGCTGCGGATCGTCCCGGCTCAGGACGAGGAACGTCGACAGGTGGATCAGGCGCACGGTGAAGTAGCCGACCGCGAAGATCACCGGTCCGTCGAGGCCACCCGGCATGTCGTCGAACGCCTCGGGAATCGTCAGGGCGACGACGAACACGGCCCCCATCGCGGCGAACATCACCACTCGCATGAGGCCCTCGTCGGCGCGGGCGAGATTGCCCAGCCACGAGTAGCCGACCCACACCCACCACAGCACCGCCATGACGAGGGCGGCGCGCAGCACGTCGACGCCGCTGGTGTCCACCGCCATGAGGTCGGTGACCCGGGTCAGGGCGAAGACGAACACGAGATCGAAGAACAACTCGATGGGGGAGGCGGAGGAACGTTCGTCCACCGCTCGGACCTGCAGGCGTCTGCCGATGCTCACGCCGGAGATGCTGTCACCACCCGAGACCGCTGTCACGCCCGACGGTTCCGGCCCTCGCCGCAGGCCGGGAGTGGACGGCTGCCGGGTGCCGGGGCAGGTCGAGCCCCGTCCCTCCAGGCCGCATCGGTAAGCTGATCCCCTGGACTTGCACCCAAGACCCCGGAGGTTCGCCAGCGTGGCACTCGTCGTCCAGAAGTACGGAGGATCCTCGGTCGCGACGGCCGAGCGGATCCGGCGCGTCGCTGAACGGATCGTCGAGACCAAGAAGGCGGGCAACGACGTCGTCGTCGTGGTCTCGGCGATGGGCGACACCACCGACGAGCTGCTCGACCTCGCCCAGCAGGTGTGCCCGGCGCCGCCGGCGCGGGAGATGGACATGCTCCTCACCTCCGGTGAGCGGATCTCCAACGCCCTGGTCGCGATGGCGATCCACTCGCTCGGCGCCGAGGCGCGGTCGTTCACCGGCTCGCAGGCCGGCGTGATCACCACGAGCAGCCACGGCAACGCGAAGATCATCGACGTCACCCCCGGCCGCGTCCGGGCCGCGCTGGACGAGGGCAGCATCGTCCTCGTCGCCGGCTTCCAGGGCGTGAGCCAGGACAGCAAGGACATCACCACCCTCGGCCGCGGCGGCTCCGACACGACCGCCGTCGCCCTGGCCGCGGCGCTGAACGCCGATGTCTGCGAGATCTACACCGACGTCGACGGCGTCTTCACCGCCGACCCGCGCATCGTCAAGGACGCGCAGCGGCTCGAGAAGGTCTCCTTCGAGGAGATGCTCGAGCTCGCGGCGTGCGGCGCGAAGGTGCTCATGCTGCGCTGCGTCGAGTACGCCCGCCGCTACAACGTGCCCGTGCACGTTCGTTCGTCGTACACCACCAAGCCCGGCACCATCGTGTCCGGATCGATGGAGGACATCCCCGTGGAAGAGGCTCTGATCACCGGCGTCGCGCACGATCGCGGCGAGGCCAAGGTCACCGTCGTCGGCCTGCCCGATACCCCCGGTTACGCCGCGAAGGTGTTCCGCGCCGTCGCCGACGCCGAGATCAACATCGACATGGTGTTGCAGAACATCTCCAAGGTGGAGACGGGCAAGACCGACATCACCTTCACCCTGCCCAAGGGCGACGGCCCGCGCGCCGTGGAGCTGCTGAGCAAGCAGCAGGAGGAGATCGGCTTCACCCAGGTGCTGTTCGACGACCACATCGGCAAGGTCTCGCTCGTCGGCGCCGGCATGAAGAGCCACCCGGGTGTCACGGCGAAGTTCTGCGAGGCCCTCGCGGGTGCGGGCATCAACATCGACCTCATCTCCACGTCGGAGATCCGTATCTCGGTCCTCGTCGACGACACGGAACTCGACGACGCGGTGCGCGCCCTGCACGCCGCGTTCGAACTCGGCGGCGAGGAAGAAGCCGTCGTCCACGCCGGAACGGGACGGTAATCGCTGTGACCACTCTCGCTGTCGTCGGTGCCACCGGACAGGTCGGCATCGTCATGCGCACCCTTCTCGAAGAGCGCAACTTCCCCGCCGACCGGGTGCGGTTCTTCGCCTCGGCCCGCTCGGCCGGCAAGAAGCTGCCGTTCCGCGGCGAGGAGATCGTCGTGGAGGACGCAGCGGCGACCTCCGACGAGGATCTGAAGGGCATCGACATCGCCCTGTTCTCGGCCGGAGCGACCCTCTCGCGCGCGCAGGCGCCGCGGTTCGCCGCCGCCGGCGCGACCGTCGTCGACAACTCCTCGGCCTGGCGCAAGGATCCCGAGGTTCCCCTCGTCGTGAGCGAGGTGAACCCGCAGGAGGCGAAGAACCCGCCCAAGGGCATCATCGCCAACCCGAACTGCACCACCATGGCCGCGATGCCGGTGCTCAAGGTCCTGCACGACGAGGCCGGACTGCAGCGGCTGATCGTCTCGAGCTACCAGGCCGTCTCCGGCAGCGGCATCGCCGGCGTCGACGAACTGCTCGGCCAGGCGCGCGCCGTCATCGGCGACGCCGAGAAGCTGGTGCACGACGGCAGCGCCGTCGACTTCCCGGCCCCGGACAAGTACGTCGCGCCCATCGCGTTCAACGTGCTGCCGCTGGCCGGCTCCCTCGTCGACGACGGCAGCGGCGAGACCGACGAGGACCAGAAGCTGCGCAACGAGTCCCGCAAGATCCTCGGACTGCCGGACCTGCTGGTGTCGGGTACCTGCGTGCGCGTGCCGGTGATCACCGGCCACTCCCTGTCGATCAACGCCGAGTTCGAACGCCCGCTGTCGGTGGAGCGCGCGAAGGAACTGCTCGCGAACGCCCCCGGCGTGCGGCTCGTGGACGTTCCGACGCCGCTGCAGGCCGCGGGCCAGGATCCGTCGCTGGTGGGCCGGGTCCGTCAGGATCCGGGTGTGCCGGAGGGCCGCGGTCTCGCGCTGTTCGTCTCGGGGGACAACCTCCGGAAGGGCGCCGCCCTCAACACCATTCAGATCGCCGAGCTGCTGGTGTAGGTTCTTCGCCCCCGAGGGGGAGGTTGCCGCGACACGTCGCCGGCAACCTCCCCCTCGTCGTTCTCGGTGGGGCGTCGACGCATGGGCGCGGCGTTCCTCGTGCCGATTTCGCCGGCAGAGACGATCAGGACGCGTGTGTGTCCTCTGACGAGACCGGATGATCGGATTCGTCGAACGACGGCCTGTTCCCCTGAGCGAGCATGAGGTGGTCGTTGCTGGCGCCCGCTGCGATCACCGGCCAGACCAGGGCGGTGTCGTCGACGATGAGGTCGACGACGACGGGACGGTCTTCGGTGGCGCGTGCGCGATGGTGTCCTCGAGATCCGCCTCGTGTTCGCAACGCAGCCGAGCGCTTCGGCGAGGAGGGCCAAGTCCGGGATGCGCCGCGAATGGGTGGCGAGGTCGACGCTCGAATAGCGGCCCTGGTAGTGGATTTGCTGGAGTTGCCGGACCATGCCGAGGTTGCCGTTGTTGATGATCGCGACCTTGATGGGGATGCCTTCGACGGCGGCGGTGGCCAGTTCCTGGTTGGTCATCTGGAAACATCCGTCACCGTCGATCGCCCAGACCTCCCGATCCGGGGTGCCGAGTCTGGCGCCGAGTGCGGCGGGAACGGCGTAGCCCATGGTGCCGAGGCCGCCGGAGTTGAGCCAGGTGCGGGGCTTGTCGTAGGTGATGAAGTGTGCGGCCCACATCTGGTGCTGTCCGACTCCGGAGAGGTAGATCGCGTCCGGGCCCGCCCTGCGTCCGATCGCATCGATGACGCGTTCGGGCGCCAGAGCGCCGGTGGGCGGGCGGGTGTAGCCGAGGGGGAAGGTGTCGCGTAGTCGGTCCAGATCGGCGTACCAGCCGGTCGGATCGGGTGCGGGAGGGCAGGCTGGGCGGGCGCGGATGTGGCGTATCAGGGAGCTGATCGTTGTCTTGCAGTCGCCGACGATCGGTACGTCGGCGAAGCGGTGCTTGCCGATCTCGGCCGGGTCGATATCGACGTGGATGACCCGGGCGTGCGGGGCGAACGAGGCGGGGGCGCCGGTGACCCGGTCGTCGAACCGTGCGCCGAGTGCGATCAGCCGGTTCCTGCGTTGCAGGGCGGCGACGGTGCCGTGCATGCAGGGCATGCCGTAGTGCAGTCGGTGACTGTCGGGGATCGCGCCGCGGGCCATGTGGGTGGTCACGACGGGGATGCCGGTCAGCTCGGCGAGTTCACGCAGTTCGTTCGAGGCGTCGGCTTTGATCACTCCGCCGCGGACGTAGAGCACCGGGCGTTCCGCTGTGGCGATCAGGTCGGCTGCGGCCCGGAGGTGCTTGTCGTGGGGTTGCGTGATGACGTGGTACCCCGGTAGCTGTCGTTCCGGGGGCCAGGTGCAGGTGGTGCGGGCTTGCAGGACGTCCTTGGGAATGTCGACGAGCACCACGCCGGGTCGGCCGCTGGAGGCGATGTGGAAGGCGTCGGCGAGGGCTCGGGGGATCTCGGCCGGGTCGGTGAGCAGGACGTTCGGGACAGCTTCGAGACGCAGAACTGTCGTAGGAACGTACGGGTCGCGAAATCCACTTCATCGATCGGAGTGGTGGTCACCATCGCCAGAAGGCGTTGGTAGAACACCGCGGGGGTGAGGCCGAATTCGGGAAGGATGTACTCGTCTCCTCCGCCGAAGGGGGACCATTTGACGGCCAATGCCAGCAGGGTGCGATCGTCCGGGCTCACGCTTGCTCCTTCCGGGTGTGGTGGGCGGTCAGGTCAGGTCGGTTGTGGTGAAGCCGCATTCGAGGGTGTTCTTGACTGTGGTGAGGAAGCGGGCGGCGTCGGCGCCGTCGACGATGCGGTGGTCGTAGGTGATCGACAGGTAGGCCATCGAGCGCACGTCGATGCGGAGTTCACCGTCGGCTCGGATGGGGATCAGTCGTTCGACCACGGCACCGACGCCGAGGATGCCGGTCTGGGGCTGGTTGAGGATCGGGGTGTCGAACAGGGCGCCGCGGCTTCCTGTGTTGGTGAGGGTGAAGGTGCCGCCGGTCAGTTCGTCCGGGGAGATGGTGCCGGTGCGGACGCGTTCGGCCTTGCCGGCGATGGCCCGGGCGAGCCCTTCGATCCCGAGATTCTGGGCATCGCGGATGACCGGCACCATCAGCCCTTTGTCGCTGTCGACGGCGATGCCCAGGTGGCAATGGTCGAAATAGGTCACCTCGGTGACCTCGCTGTTCAGCGAAGCGTTCAGAATCCGGTGCTGCGCGAGCGCGTCGACGGCGGCCTTGGCGAAGAACGGCAGGAACGAGAGCTTGATGCCGGTGCGGTCGTAGAACTCGTCCTTGTGGGTGGTGCGCAACCGGGCGATGGCGGTGACGTCCACCTCGAACACCGTAGTCAGCTGGGCGGCGGTTTGTAGCGACTCGACCATTCGCCGGGCGATGGTGCGGCGGATGCGGGGCAGCTTTTCCACTGTGGTGTCGCCGGTCCCGGGGTCCTTCGGTTGTGGGGCAGCGTCTTTCGGTGTGGGGGGCGGTGCCGGGGGCGACGGCCGCAGGGGAGGAGCCGCAGCCACCGGCGCCACCGGCGCCGCCGCGGCCGGGGGTGCCGGATTCGCAGCAGGCGCCGGGATGGGTGGCTCAGAGGGTGTATCCACCGATCCGGTGTCCGGTTCGGCGATGACGGCCAGGTCGGCGCCGACGGCGACGACGTCGTTCTCCTCGGCGAGGATGCGTTGCAGGACACCGGTGACGGGGGAGGGGATCTCGGTGTCGACCTTGTCGGTGGCGACCTCGAGCAACGGTTCTTCGGCGGTGACGTGGTCGCCGGGTCGTTTGAGCCAGCGGGTGACGGTGCCCTCGTCGACGCTCTCGCCGAGGGCCGGCATGCGCACGGTGGTGCCGGTGAGTTGTCCGGTGGTCATGGGGGTCTCTTCTGTTTCCGGTGATGCGTGAACGGTGCCAGGTCAGGGGAGGAGGTCGAGGGCGGCGGCGACGATGCTGTCGGTGTCGATGCCGTGGTAGCGGTAGACGTCGTCGAGCCCGCCGACCTGCCCGAACTTGCTGACGCCGAGGCAGGTGCTGCGCACCCGGTTGATGCCGGCGAGGAAGGCGAGGGTGTGGGGGTGGCCGTCGAGGACGGTGACCATCGGGGTGGCGCGGTCGGCGGGGAAGAGCTGATCGAGGATCCAGCTCTGACCCGAGGCTCGGCCCTGGCGGGCCTGCCAGGCCTCGAACAGCAGTCCGGGGCTGGTGATGCACAGCACGTCGGCCGGCGCACCGGAGGCCTCGAGCCGGTCGGCGGCGGCGAGCGCCTCGGTGATCATCGCGCCCATCGCCACGATCGTGACCTGCGCGCCCTCGCGGCGCCGGATCGGGTAGCCACCGGCGACGACCTGGCGGCGGCGGCGTTCGCGCGCGGCCGGGTCGGTGGGCACGGCGGCAAGGGTCTGATCGACCGGGCGGGTGGACAGCCGCAGGTACGCGGAGGTGCCGTCGGGGCGGCCGAGCCGGGCGAGGGAGGCGAGCAGGGTCCATTCGACGTCGATCGCGAAGGCAGGTTCGTAGCTGATGCAGCCGGGTTGTTCGAGGCCGATCGAGGGGGTCTTGATCGACTGGTGCGCACCGCCTTCGGCGGCGAGGGTGACCCCGGAGGGGGTGCCGACGAGGATGGACTGTCCGCCGGCGTAGATGCCGTACGACCAGGGCTCGAGGGCGCGTTCGACGAACGGGTCGTAGAGCACCCCGATGGGCAGCAGCGGCTGGCCCCAGCGGCTCCAGGTGGCGCCGAGTTCGCCGATCAGTCCGACCAGGTTGGTTTCGGCGATACCGAGTTCCATGTGCTGGCCGGTGGGGCGTTCGTTCCAGTGCATGATCGTTTCGGCGTCGTCGGCGAACCAGTTGTGCCGCTCGGCCGCCGACCACACGCCGACCTTGTTCACCCAGCCGCCGAGGTTGGTGGTGGAGCTGACGTCGGGGCTGACGGTGACCACCCGCCCGGCGGCCTCGGGGGCTTCGCGGGTCAGGTCCAGCAGTACCCGGCCGAGGGCGGCTTGGGTGGTGGCGGTGCCCTTGGGGGTGCGGCCGATGTCGGTGGGAATCGTCAGGTTGGGCAGCGCCGGGGTCGCGTCGCGCCGCAGCCGATCGGCGGTGCTCTGGCACAGCTGTCCCGCTGAGGTGTCGGCCGCGAACCGGCCCCACGGGTGCTGCGGGTCCATTCCCAAGGCCGAGGCCAGTTGCGTGTATTCGTCGACGGTCAGCAGCGCGGAGTGGTTCTGCGGGTGGCCTTCGGTGGGCAGGCCGTAGCCCTTGATGGTGTAGGCGATGATCACCGTGGGGCGGGTGTCGTCGATCTGCCGGTACGCCTCCGAGAGGGCTCGAAGGTCGTGTCCGCCGAGGTTGCGGACCGCGGCGGTGAGTGTCGCATCGTCGAGGGTGGCGATCAGCTCGGCGATCTGCGTGCTGCCGGGGCCGTCGCCGGGCAGCCGGTCGCGGACCTCGGCCGGGGTGCAGCGCAGCAGCCGCTGGTATTCCGGATTCGGCATGTCCAGGATGCGGGTGCGCAGCGCATCCCCGCCGGGTCGGGCGAACAGTTCTTCGAGCAGCGTGCCGAATTTGACGGTGACGACCTGCCAGCCGGCGGCGTCGAACATCTTCTCCAGGCGGCGGGCGGCGATGTGGGGCACCACCCGGTCCAGGGACTGGCGGTTCAGATCGACGATCCACACCACCTCACCGAGGTCGGTGATACCGGGATCGAGGATGGCCTCCCAGACCGCGCCCTCGTCGAGTTCGGCGTCGCCGACCAGTGAGTACTGCCGGCCCCGGCCGGTGTCGCCGAGGTGGGTGTCGACGTAGCGGCGGGCCATCGCACCCCAGATCGGGGCGGTGGCGCCGATCCCGACCGACCCGGTGGAGTAGTCGACCGTGTCCGGGTCCTTCGACCGGCTCGGATACGACTGCAGGCCCCCGAACTCGCGCAGGGTGGTCAGGTACTTCTCGTCCAGTTCGCCGAGCAGATAGTTGATGCTGTGCAGCACCGGGGAGGCGTGGGGTTTGACCGAGACCCGGTCCCCGGGCTGCAGGTGCTCGAACCACAGGGTGGTCATGATCGAGACCATCGACGCGCAGGACGCTTGATGGCCACCGACTTTCAGGCCGGTGGGGTTGGGGCGGACCCGGTTCGCGTGGTGGATCATCGAGGTCGACAGCCACAACACCCGCTGCCGGATCGCCTCGAGGGCGGCAAGGTCCTCGGACGCACCGGTGTGGTCGGTGGGGTGCGGGGTCACGGAGTCGAGGGACACGGGCAGGGACATCGGAATTCTCCTTGAAGACAACAACGCGGAACCGGGCAGGACTACTGCATCAGGTGCCGAGGGGAGCCGGCTCGGCCGGCGACGGATGAGACGCGGCCGAGCGGCGAAGGAATGGGGATGCCCACCGGATTGTGTCTGGGAGGCTGCCCGACCTGCGGGGTGTTACAACAGTCCACCAGCGGGTGTCTGTTTGCGCAATACTGGAACCGAAAATTGAGCATTATGCACCCCGCTGGCGGGTGTGGACGAAAGGGAGGTGGGCACTGTGCCAAGCACACACCGAGCCGACCGGATCGACGCGCGAATCCTGACCGCCCTGTCCGACGACCCCCGCGCCACCGTCCTGGCGGTGGCCGAGCGAACAGGTCTGTCCCGCAACACTGTTCAAGCACGTTTGAGCAAGCTCGACGAGGCGGGGGCGCTGCGCTCGTTCGAACGCCGCATCGACCCGGCAATCCTCGGGTATCCGCTGCAGGCGTATGTGCTCACCAACGTCACCCAGCGCAAACTCGACCGGGTCGGGGCCGCACTCGACGCGATACCCGAAGTTCTGGAAGTGCACGGCCTCAGCGGCGTCGCCGATCTGCTCGTCCACGTCGCAGCCCGGGACGCGGACGATCTGTATCGCGTCGCCGGGGACATCCTGAACATCAAGGGCGTCAAACGCACCACGACGGCCTTGGTGATGCGCGAAATGGTGGACTACCGGGTCCGACCACTGCTCGACACGCTCGCGGAGTAAGTAACCCACGATCACTCCCAGCGGAGGCACTCGGTGTCCTCGAGGCGCGGAAGCCGCTCGAACCACGGATTCTGCCCCGGGTAGCCGATGTTGACGACCAGCAGCGACCGCCACTGCCCGTCGGGGAAGAAGTCGGCATCGAGTGCGGCGGCGTCGAAGCCGCTCATCGGCCCGGCCGCCAGACCGCGGGCCCGGACGGCGAGGATGAAGTAGCCGGCCTGCAGCGCCGCGTTCAGCTGGGCGGTGGCCGACCGGACTGCCTCGTTCGATTCGTAGAGCGGCCCGAGTTCGGGCTTGAACGGCAGCAGCGTGCCCATATGGTCGTGGAACCGGGTGTCGACGGCCAGGATCGCCGCGGCCGGAGCCGAAGCGGTCTTGGCCTTGTTGCCGTCGTTCATGTGGGCGACCAGACGATGACGCCCGGACTCGGTGCGTACGAACACCACTCGCAGCGGCTGAGTATTGGCCCCGGTCGGTGCCCAGCGTGCCAGCTCCCAGATCTCGGTGAGGTGTTCGTCGGACACCGGGATGGGTGCGAAGGTGTTCGCGGTCCGCGCCGCGGTGAACAACGCCTCGAGCGCCCGGTCTTCGACAGGCTCGAGCCGGTGGGGTGCAGGGTTCTCGACGGTGTCGGTCACGGCAGTCCTCACTGATCCTGTGTCTGGCGAGAGCGGTGAAAGGCGTTGGCATAGTCGATGTACCAGTCCAGAGCGTCGGTATCGGCGACGGTGGACCGGTTCAGTGCAGTCTCCGGCGGGGCCCCTTGGATGAGCTTCTTGATCGGCACCTCGAGGCGCTTGCCGGTGCGGGTGGTGGGTACGGCCGGGACGTCGACGATCTCGTCGGGCACGTGGCGGGGGGAGACCTCGGTGCGGATGGTGGTGCGGATCTTGTCGACGAGAGCGTCGTCGAGGTCGTATCCGGGGTGGAGTACCACGAACAGGGGCATGTGGTAGCCGCCGTCGGGGAGTTCGGCGCCGATGACCAGGGCGTCGGCGATCTCGGGGAGGGCTTCGACGGCCTGGTAGATGTCGGCCGAGCCCATCCGCACACCGCCGCGGTTGATGGTCGAATCGGAGCGGCCGTGGATCAGGCAGCTGCCGCGGCCGGTGACGGTGATCCAGTCGCCGTGCCGCCACACTCCGGGAAAGGTGTCGAAGTACGCGTCGTGGTAGCGGTGACCGTCGGGGTCGTTCCAGAAGTAGATCGGCATCGACGGCATCGGCGCGGTGATCACCATCTCCCCGACCTCGTCGATCAGCGGGTGTCCCTCGGCATCCCAGGCCTCGACGGCGACGCCGAGGCACGGTCCCTGCAGCTCGCCCGTGTACACCGGCTGGAGGGGATTGGCGCCGACGAATGCGGTGGCCACATCGGTGCCGCCGCTGTCGGATCCGAGATGCACATCCGGTGCGATCTCTCGGTAGACCCAGGCCCAGGTGGAGTCGGGCAGCGGGGAGCCGGTGCTCATGATCGACCGCAGGGAGCCGAGGTCGAAGTCCTCACCCGGTGTGGCGCCGGCCTTTTCGCACAGGGTCAGGTAGGCGGCTCCGGTGCCGAAACGGGTGACGCGTTCCTTACCGCAGATACGGAACAGGGTGTCGGGGCCGTCGGCGGTGGGGCTGCCGTCGTAGGTGACGATGGTCGCGCCGGTGACCATGGCGTCGACGAGCATGTTCCACACCACCCATGCGGTGCTGGCGGCGATGAACACCCGATCGGTGGGGCCGAGGTCGTAGTGCAGGGCGTTGGCCTTGAGGGATTCGAGCAGGATGCCGCCGTGGGAGTGCACGATGCCCTTGGGCAGCCCGGTGGTGCCGGAGCTGTAGAGGATCCACAGGGGATGGTCGAACGGCACCTGCTCGTACCGAGGTTCGGCGTCACCGGTGATCAGCTCGGCGAAATCGAGGACACCGACGGGAAGCGGTGCCGTGCTGTCGAGGTGGCGGACCATGATGGTGTTTTCGACGGTGGGCAGGTGGGCCTGCAGCTCGGCGAGCAGGGCGCGGCGGTCGACAGTCTTGTGGTTGAACCGGTAGCCGTCGACGCCGATGAGCACGGTCGGTTCGATCTGGGTGAACCGGTCCAGCAGTCCCTTGAGACCGAAGTCCGGTGCGCAGCAGGACCACACCGCGCCGACGCTGGCCGCGGCAAGCACCGCGACCACGGTCGGCGCGATGTTCGGCAGCACCGCCGCGATCCGGTCGCCGGGGCGCACCCCCATGGCGCGGAACTGTGCGGCGAGACTGGCGACCTGGGACACCAGCTGCGCCCGCCCGATCTCGGATCGGTGGCCGTCCTCGTCGAGCGAAATGATTGCCGGGCCGTCGGCGTCGATGTGCCGTAGCAGGTTCTCCGCCCAGTTCAGCCGCGCCCCGGGGAACCACTGCGCCCCGGGCATCTTGTCTGCGGCCAGCGCGGTGGAAGCGGGAACCGAGGCGAGGACGTCGAAGTACTCCCAGATCGAGGACCAGAATCCCTCCGGATCGGTCACCGACCATTGCCACAGCGACCGGTAATCGGTGGTGCTCACGTTCTTTTCGGTGGCGAGCCAGCGCTGGTACTGCGACATCCGGCAGGAGGCGACCCGCTCGGCAGCGGGAGACCACAACAGTTCGGGCTCGGGACCGGACATCGGTGGGTGTTTCCTTTCGGCTGGTATGCCACCCCGGCGACCGAGGTATGCGCTGGTAAGCGCACAGGTGTCGGTCGTCGGGGCGGCGTGTGCGGCGTCGGCTCAGCGGGACAGGAGGGTGCCGACGGTGCGGGCGAGCTCGTCGGCAGGATCGGCGGCGCGCCCGGCGCTGCGCCAGGCGACGTGGTTGTCGGGGCGGACCAGGATCGCCCCGTCTTCTGCGATCTCGCGCAGTTCGTTCCAGCGGCCGGTGGGATCGGTGTAGTCGGCGCCGTCGGCGATCGTGACGACCTTGATGCGGATCCCGAACTTCTCTTCGACCGTGTCGGCGGCGGTCACCCATGCATCGCCCTGGGCACCGGTGATGAGCACGAAGGCGGTATCGGTTCCGGTGAGATCGTGGGTGGAGATCCGCCGGCCGTGGTGTTCGATCCAGGCGTGGGGAAGGCGGTGTCCGGGACGGGTGGTGGGGAAGTACACGCTGCCCATCGGGTCCCGCGGCGGAGCGTCGCTGCCGTCGGGCACCAGGGCGCCGTCCTGGTAGGCGAAGCCGATCTCGAGGTCGTGCGCCTGGAACTCGGTGCGCTGGGTGTTGGCGACCTCGAACGCCCGCGACCGGCGGGTTTCGCCCATGGGGGTGTCGGAGAAGAAGTCGCGGAACACCTGGGTGCGAAGCTCGAGGGGCTGATCGGGGCTCAGGCCGAGGCCGGCGTCGATGACCATGTGGTTGAGGAAGGTGAACATGGCCCAGTCGACGTTGCGCATGCCCACCAGGCGCCGTTCCGGCTCGTAGGTGTCGAGCAGTGCGGGCGAGGCGTCCCCCCGCAGGACGGCGGCGAGTTTCCACACCAGGTTGTGGGCGTCCTGGATCGCGGTGTTGAGCCCGAGACCGGTGGTCGGGGGGTGCCGGTGGGCGGCGTCCCCGGCGAGGAAGATCCGCCCGACCTGGTACTTGTCGGCGAGCACCCCTTCGAGGATCCAGTGGCTGACCTTGTGCACCTTCGGTTCGAGGTCGGGCAGCTTGAGCAGTTCCCGCAGCCGGGGAACGATCGCCTCTTCGTCGAATCGGTTGGGGTCGTCCGGGCGGAAGGTGAAGTGGATGACGAACTCTTCCGAATGCTTGCCCCAGGTCGGTCCCATCGCGGCCATGGCGCCGCTGTGCCACGATCCCGCCCCTTCCGGGTTGACCAGCCAGGTGATCAGCACGTCGTCTTCCCAGTACTGCGACAGATCCGCGGTGAAATGGGTGCTGACCATGTCCAGGATCCCGGTCGGGCCTTCCAGCGTCACCCCCAGTTCGGGGCCCACGGTCTTGCCGCCGTCCGCGGCGACCAGGTACTGGGCGTGGACGGTGTAGGTCTGCTGCGTGTCCCGGTCGAGGATGACCGCATCGACGCCGTCGTCGTCCTGGGTGAACGAGACCAGTTCCCGGTGGAAGTGGATCGAGCCCGGTGCGCGCTGCTCGGCGTGCGCGCGCAGCAGCGGCTCGAGCCGCACCTGCGGGTAGTTGCTCGACAGGCACGGGCTGTCGTCGGCGTACTTGTTCTCGAGGCCGCCGCCTCCGAACGAGTCGAGGGTGAACAGGGTGCGGCCGTCGAGTTCGCCGTCGCCGCCCAGGGAGGTCACCCAGCGGGTCTTGCCCATGTTCTTCGGCGGCGTGCCGACCTCGTAGATCGAGTCCGCGACACCGTACTGCCGGAGCACCTCCATGGTGCGCTGGTTGAGGTAGTGGGCCTTCGGCAGCGGCGAGGTGCCGGTGTGCCGCTCGACGAGATGGTGGTCGATGCCGTGCTCGGAGAGCAGGATCGAGGTGGTCAGGCCGCAGCCGCCGCCGCCGACGACGAGTACGGGAACGGTGATGTCAGACATGGTGCGTGCTCCTGGAAACGGTGGTGAGGGGGTGGGGGCGGCCGGTGGCGACGAAGCGGTGGCGCATCTCGCCGATGCCCTCGGCCCGGCTCACGAGTTCGTCGTCGGTGCCGATGAGGCGTTTGGGCTCGCGGGTGAAGCCGATGCCCGCGGGGGTGCCGGTGAAGATCAGATCGCCGGGACGCAGCGGCACGATCGACGACAGGTAGGACACCAGGACGGGGATCGGGAAGATCAGATGCCGGGTGCGGGATTTCTGCATGAGTTCACCCGAGAGCACAGTGCTCACCTCGACGTCGTCACGATCGGCGAACTCGTCGGGGGTGACCAGCACGGGTCCGATCGGCGCGAAGCCGGTGAAGGACTTGCCGAGGGCGAACTGCTGCGGCGGTGGTCCGGACAGCTGCAGCTCGCGTTCGGAGAGGTCCTGACCGAGGGTGAGGCCGGCGACGTGGTCCCAGCCTTGCGAGACGGGGACGTGGCGGGCGTGTTTGCCGATGACCGCGACGAGTTCGACCTCGAAGTCCACCGAGCCGCCGGGGTGTTCGATGGTGTCGTACGGTCCGGCAATCGCGGCGGGGAACTTCGTGAACACGAAGGGCGCATCGGACAATTCGAGACCGGATTCTTCGACGTGATCGGCGTAGTTCACGCCGACGGCGAAGATCTGGCCCGGCCGGGGAACCGGAGCGTGCAGCTCCGATTCGATCACCGAAGCAGCATTGGAGAAGTCCACTGTCCGGGCCCACGAGACGAACTCGTCCCAGCGCTCGAAAATCTGCTGGGGATCCGCAGGGAAGCGCCCGGCGCTGACGGTTTCGACGTCGACGCCGCGTCCGTCCGCGACGAGGATGAGCCGGCCGGATTGATTTGCCACACGCATGAGAACGAGTCCTTCGAGAGACGATCGAGTGTCGGTATCGGTAGAGGCCGTCGGGTCAGCTGGTGAGCGCGACCATCGGATCGGGCAGATGGGGGCTGGTCTCGAGAGCCCAGGCATGGGTGGTGATCTCCGAGACCGGGGTGCCCATCGCGAGCGCCTCGCGCATCAACTCGGGGACGAACGACACACCGACGGGGTTGTTGCCGTATTCCGGCCCGTGCATGTACTCGGTCGCCTCCTCCGGGGTGGCGAAGTTGTCGATCTGCAGTTCGACGAAGTTCCCGTCCGGGTCCTGGTAGTACAGCGACGTGGTCACCCCGTGCTGGATCGGCACCTTCGGTTCGATGCCCTTGTCCTTGAGCCTGTCGTACCGGTCGAGCAGATCCTGCAGGGTGTCGAAGGTGTAGGCGGTGTGGTGCATGCCGGCGGCTCCGGGGTTGCGCGGCGCCAGCTCGACGGGGGCGCCGAGCAGAGCAACCCGGTGATGCTCCTCGTCGAAGGTGATGAAGCACAGGCCGTGGCCCTCGTAGACCACGTGAGCGTCGAGGACGGTGCAGTACCAGTCCCGCATCTCGTCGAAACGACTGGTCTGCAGCACAACGTGAGCGAACTTGGGGGTGGAGGTCATCGGTGTCTCCTTCGGAGCTGAACGTGGTCGTCGGTGCGAGACCTCGCGCGAATCCGGGCGGACCTCCACGTGGGCCGCTCGGGCAACAGCGTGCTCAGGACGGGAACGCTGCTGTCTGTGGAAGCGACGGCGCTGCCGGGACGGATTCTTGATGTGGTCTCTGTCACGTGATCTGTTGCACAATTCCATCCGATGTCGCCTTGTGCGGCTACGGGCTGGAAGCCAAGAAATCCGGACAGAGTTGGTCTGGAGCCCAATAGAGTCGTCTACACACCGTGCCGGGGTCGGATCGGAAGGATGCCGAAGTGGCGCATTGGACAGATGAGCTCTCGGGAGCACGTGCACCCCAGGCCGAGGACGAGTGGCTGAGCCCGGATGCCGAGCGCGTCAGGGAGGCTCTCGGGGGCGGGGCGGTGACCTGGGCGGTCGAGGTCGGTCAGGACATCGCCGCCAGGATTGCCCAGAAGATACCGGCCCTGGCGGACGAGGCGGCTGCCAGGGAGGCGGTACGTCGTGCCACCACCTCCACCACGCTGCGCGCACTGATGTTGGTGGCCGGTCTCGGCGAGCCCGACACCACGCTGGCCAGTGCCGAGGTGGGCGAGATCGCCCGGGACTTCGCTCGTCGAGGTATGGCCCTCGACGATCTGCTGCGTGCCATTCGCGTGGGGTACGCCGTGCTGGCCGCGGCCCTGCTCGACGCGGCGCGCCTTGTGCTCCCGCCCACGGAGAGCAGTGCCGAACTTCGGCGGATCTCGGTGTTGCTCTTCGAAGTGCACGACGACTTCACGGCCGTGGCTGCCTCGGCTTTCATCGAGGAGCAGAGTGTCTGGGCCGCGGGGGTGTCTGCAGCCCGATTCGATCTGGTGAACCAGATCCTGGGCGCCGAGGACGTCGATCGGGTCCACGCCGAGAAGGTTCTCGGCTATGCGCTCGCCGGCCCCCACATTGCACTCGTCGCGTGGAGCGGACCGCACTCCACCCGGGATCTGCGTGCCGTCGTCGACACCGTCCTGCGGCAGCGAGGCGTCCCGTCGGCCTCGTTGGTACTACCGGTCGGGCTCCAGACGGTATGGGCATGGGGAACCATGACCTCCGGGAGTTCGCCGCACCGGTATGCGCTACCCACGTTCGACGTCGCGTTCGTCGTGGTAGGGGAGACGGGCGTCGGGGTGGAGGGCTTCCGTCGAAGCCATGCCGAAGCCAAGGCGGTCGAACGGCTGATCCGCCTTCGCCCGGGTCAGGGTCCCTGCACCGTGGCCCACGAACACGTCGCACTCGAGGTGTTGCTCCTGTCGGATCCGGACGCGGCAGAACAGTTCGCATCGCGGCTGCTGGGCCCACTCGCGCAGCGCGAACCTCGCATGGCAGAGCTTCGGTCGACGCTGCGCCGCTATCTCGACATGGATCACAGTCTGTCCAAGGTGGCTGCGGCAGAGCATATCTCGAAGAACACGGTGACCTATCGCGTGCACAAGGCGTTGAATCTGTGTGGTCATTCGGGGGAGACGACCACCGACCTGCGTGCCGCGCTCCGCATTCACGAGTGGCTTCGAGGAGATCCGCTCGCCCGAGAATAGCGCTCGGCGGTACCGGCATCCCGCGTCCGCAGGTTGGTCTGGAAACCAAGGTTGGTGCGCAACCTTAGGCTGCGCACCAATGCGCAAGGCGCAACCCGTGCGGTCTACTTGTGTCCTAGAACACAGCCGGCCACCGCGGTGAGAGCAGTCGAAGCGGGTCCCGGCGCCCCATCCTCCAGACCCGCGGCATGTCCCGCGGTCGATCGAAGGACACGTCCGTTGACCTCGCTCCAGGAAACATTCAAGAACGTGATGGCGCACGTAGCCACCCCCGTCGCCGTCGCAACCTCCATGGACGGCGGGCTGCCTGTCGGCACCACCGTCAGCGCCTTCCTCTCGCTGTCGATGAACCCTCCGATGGTCCTCGTCTCCCTCGACCGGGGGTCCGAAACCCTCGAACTCGTCACCGAGTCGCGCAAGTTCGGCCTGAACATCCTGTCCAGTGACCAACACAGCGCCGCCCTGAAATTCGCCACCAAGAACGGCCTCGGCAAGTTCCACGGGGTCCGCTGGGACATCGACCACGACCTGCCCCGGATCACCGGTGCGGCCGGATGGGTAGCGTGCACCGTCGAACGGATCCTCGAAGGCGGCGACCACATGATCGTGCTGGGCACTGTCGTCGCCGCCGAGCAGCGCGACAGCGACCCCCTCACCTATCACCGCCGCACCTTCGGCACCCACTGCGCGCTGGAAATGGTGTAACCGGACAGTGCCGGTCGGCAGCGTCTGTCGCTTCTGCCCCTGCTTCCCAGCGCCGAACACCCTCGAAGAGAGGAAAGTCATGACCACCTCCGTTGCATACGCCGCTCTCCCGCGGACACCGTGGTCGACTGCAGCCGAGGGCATGCGCGCCCTGGCACGAGGCGAACTGATCATCCTGCGGCACGGTGCTCGTCTCGTGCTCGTCGGATGTGCAGGCACCGTGACCACCGAGCAGATGGCCTTCGTCATTCGACACAGCACGGGATTCGTCCAAGTGGCCCTCCACGAGCGGGACTGCGACCGGCTCGGTCTGCCCGAAGCCACTCCGAGTTCGCGCGCACCGTCGGTATGCGCATACGGCCAATGTGTTGCCGTCGACGCTTCGGCCGGAGTCACCACCGGCATCTCCGGGGCAGATCGGGCTCTCACCGCCCGGGTGCTCGCGGATCCCCGCTCGAGCGTCGACGACCTCAGCAGGCCCGGGCACCTCGTCCCCGTGCGGGTCGATCCGCGAGTCCTGTGCGAGCGACGAACAGTCGCCGCCTGCGCGCTCGCGCTGACCGATCTGGCACGGCCGGAATACTCCGGTGCGGTCTTCGCCGAACTCGACGGCATCAGCGACCCGGTGAACACCGCCGGCCCCCACGACGCCGAGGCACTGGCCGACAGCTACGACCTCACCCTCGTAGCACCCGACGAGCATCACGAACGCTCCCGCTGACCGCCACCCTTTTCCGAATCTCTTCCGATCCAGCCGATGTCGCGCACCCGAGGTGTGCGGTGCCGGCGTGGGTCAGCTCTCTGCGATCAGTTCGACCACCCCCATCCCGAAGCGAGGAAACCATGGACATCACCGCCGATCAACTGATGAGCCGCGTCAACGACCTGGTGCCGGTCTTGGCCGAACGCGCCCAGAAAACCGAGGAGAACCGAGCGCCGCTCGACGAGACGATCACCGACCTGATCGACTCGGGGATCCTGGCGACGCTGACACCGAAAGCGTACGGCGGGCTCGAACTCGGTCTCGATGTCGCAGCGGACATCGTTCGTGCCATCAGCGCTGTGTGCCCGTCGACGGGGTGGGTCACCTCCTTCTACATCGGCGCGGCATGGCGCGTGAACATCTTCCCCGAGCAGGCACAGCGGGAGATGTTCGCGGACAAGCCCTACACCCTCACCGCCGGCACTGCCGCCCCGCTGCGCGGAGTGCAGAAGGTCGAGGGCGGCTACCGGATCACCGGCCAGACCGCCTGGAACTCCGGTTCCGCCCACGCCGAATGGTTCACCTTCGCAGGAGTTTCCATCGAGGAGGGGCGCCCGCCGGCGCCTTTGTGGTTCCTCGTTCCTCGCAGTGAGGTCAAGATCCACGACACCTGGTACATCTCCGGCATGGCCGGGACCGCCAGCAACGACGTCTCCGTCGAGGACGTGTTCGTCCCCGACTACCGGACCGGCCCGTTCGACCTCGCCCTCGCCGGCACGGCCCCCGGCATGCTGATCCACGAGAACCCGATGTACCACCTGCCGTTCCTGCCCTTCGCGATGGCGGAGGTGACCCCCGTCGTCGTCGGCGCCATGCGGGGGGCGACGAACGCCTTCGTCGACCGCACCCGTCAACGGCAGGGAACCTTGAGCCAGGAGAAGGCCGCCGGCAAGCAGGCCGCCCAGATGCGGCTCGGCCGTGCCCTTGCCGCGGCGGACGCCGCAGAGACTCTCCTGCACGCCTTCTTCGAACGCCTCACCGCACAGCGTCCCGAGCAGTCGGATCCGCAGGACCGGGCCGAAATGAAACTGAAGGCGGCGTACATGACCGACCTGTGCCGCAATGCACTCAACGACATGGTGCGCGGCATCGGCGGCGACGGATTCCGCACCGCCTCGCCGATCCAGCGCTTCCATCGCGACCTCAATGTCCTGGCGGTACACGCCTTCCTCGACATCGACACCGCATCGGAAACGATGGGTCGCTTCACCCTCGACCTCCCCGTCGCCGACCCGCTGCTCTGACACACCCGAATCGGTCCACCCACACGCCTCCAGGTGCGCGACGTACGAGCACCTTCACCGCAACGGAAGTGAACGCCATGACATCGGATACGACCTCCCACGATCTCACCGCCCTCGAGATCACCCGCAACCTTCTTCATGCTGCGGACACCGATATCGCCCGATTCTTCGGGTACTTCTCCACGGACTGCATCTTCCGCATGGGGAACAACGACCCGGTCGAAGGAAGCGAGGCGATCCAGGAGTGGGTGGCGTCCTACCTGGGATCGGTCGCCGGAATGCGGCACGTCATCCTCGAAGAATGGTTCGACGGGAACGTCACCGCCTTGCATGTGAACGTCACGTACACGATGAACGACGGCACCACGTTCACCCTTCCCGCGGTCACCCGCACCCGCATCGAGGACGGGAAAGTGACCGAGTATCTGATCTTCATGGATCCCAGCCCGGTCGTCGCCGCGCGCTGACACCGAGAGGCGGCTGCTGCCGCAGACCTACCGGTGGAAGCCACCCGACTCGGTGACGCCACATCGCCCCACCCTGCGCATCCCCCACGCCCCGTCGTACTCCACGATCGCGTACGGGGTGGAACACCTCGAAAGGAACCACCATGAACCATCCCACAAGTCGCGAGCCGGAACAGGACTCGGTCGGCCCCGAGTCGTCGTCGACGAACGCCGCCACGGCGATCGATGTGTCGTCGCGGCGACCGGTGGTGATTTCCGGCGCGGGCCCGGTAGGGATGATTCTCGCGCTCGAACTCAGCCTGCACGGGATCCGCAGCGCCCTCGTCGAACAGGCTCCGCAGACGACCCGCTTTCCGAAGATGGATCTGACGAATGCGCGCAGCATGGAGCTTCTCGACCGGCTCGGTCTCGTCGACGACATCCGGTCGGTCGGCGTCGCCCCGGAGCACTCGCACGATGTCGTCTTCTGCACCTCGATGGCAGGCCGGCAGGTAGGCCGCTGGAAGTACCCCAGCGTCGACGAGATGTCCGAGTGGATCGCGTCCAGGAACGACGGCACCACGCCGGCGCACGCCTGGCAGCGGGTCACCCAGATCGAGGTCGAAAAGCTGCTCATGCGCCGCTGTCTCGCAGACGAGAACATCGAGGTTCTCCGGCCCTGGCGCGTCACCGCCGTCACCCAGGACGACAGCGGCGCCCGGATCGAGATCACCTCCCCGGTCGACGGCACCGTCCACACACTCGCGGCGGACTACGTCGTCGGATGTGACGGCGCCGCCTCGGTCGTGCGCCGCGCCATGGGGCTGACCATGGAGGGCGAGCGCGGCGTCATCACGTTCTGCCAGGTGCATTTCAAGTCCCGGGATCTCGAAACCCTGCACGCGCACGGCCAGTTCTGGCACACCTTTTTCGTCGGCGGCGGCGTCGGCGCGATCATCGCCCAGGACGAACGCGACACGTGGACGCTGCAGACCAGCGCCATCACCGACGGTGTGCGGACCGAAGACATCGACAAGCAGGAGCTGCTGGACGCGGTCTGCGGCCGGCACCTCGACGTCGACGAGGTCCTGCAGAGCAGTGTGTGGCACGCGAACGTACTCGTCGCCGACCGGTACCGCCTCGGTCGGCTGTTCGTCGCAGGCGACGCCGCCCACGAGGTCATCCCGACCGGCGGATACGGACTGAACACCGGCATCGCCGATGCCGTCAACCTCGGATGGAAGCTCGCCGCAGTCATCCAGGGATACGGCGGCAACGATCTTCTCGACAGCTACGAAACCGAGCGTCGTCCGGTCGCGGTCATGGCCCGGGACTGGTCGTTCCGCCATCTCGGCGTCCACGTCGAAGCCCAGCAGCTCGTCGACCGCGAACTCGTCGAAGCCGACACCGCCGAAGCAGACGAGCACCGGCACGCCCTGGAGGAGTACTTCGCTTCCCACACCGGTGAGCACGAGAGCTTCGGCGTGGAAATGGGGTATGTGTACGCCTCGCCGGTGATCGTCCGGGACGACAGTCCTGTCCCCGACAACGACGGTTCGACCTACATCCCCACCACTCTTCCCGGCGCACGCGCACCGCACGTGCGGCTGCCGGACGGCCGGTCCATGCTCGACGCCTACCGCGACACGTTCACGATCGTCAGCTTCGTCGGCAAGGACGCCGCGACGGAACTGGTCGATGCTGCAGCCGCCGCGAACATGCCCATTCGAGTGCTCGCGGTGGACGACGCCACGGTGCGCGCCGTCTACGAGGCCGATCTCGTACTCGTGCGGCCGGACGGTCACGTGGCGTGGCGCGGAAACAGCATTCCCGAGGATGTGTCCGCGCTGATCGGGGCGGTCACCGGTCGAGTCGACACATCCGCGTGCTTGGCCATTACTTCTGTTCGAGGACCACAGTTTTCGTGATCGGGGACCGTCCCTGGGTCGACGCCGTGACGTCGGCGAACTCGTCGGCGAGGTAGGCGCTGCTGCCGACGAGCATGATGAGCGCGCCCGCGATCCACGCGGTCCAGGCCGCGCCGTCGCCGGCGAACTGCCCGATCCACGGCGAGATGAACAAGATCAGGCCGACGACGGACAGGGACCAGTGGTCCTTGGTCGGATCCCGGGCGATCAGCGACCACAGGGCGTAGATCGCGGCGATGGCGCCCAGTCCGAGAGTGACCCCGGAGCCGACGGGGGTGGTGTCGAACCATACCGATGCGGTCATGGTGACGATGCCCAGGATCAGGGCGATCGCTCCGGCCGACGAGTTCGAGATCTTCATGTGCGTCCCTCTCTTCGAATCGCTACATGTTGCGTAGCTACATATAGTGTAGCGCTATTGTAGGATTGTCGTAAGTCGAGACAGCGGACAGGAGGGGGCGCATGCGGCAAGGTGAGGGGACTGCCACGCCGGAGGAACGCATCGCCGACGCCGTGCTCGAGCTGCTGCGTCGCAAGGGGCCCAAGGCGGTGACGATCGAGGCCGTGGCCGCACACACGGGCATGGCCCGCACCACCATCTACCGCCGCTACCGCGACCGGGACGAGATGCTCACCGCGGTGATGGAGCCGATCGCGCAGCCCGCGCCTCCCGCGCCGGATGCCACCGCGCACCAGGTGCTGACGTGGCTGGCCGAGCAGTCCCTCCGTTCGGTCGACGGGGGCGTCGGCTTCGGCGGCCTTGCTGCGCTGGTGACCGATGCGGATCCCGCGTTCACCGGTCTCATCCGCTCGGTGCTCGTGCGCCACCGCAGCACCTTGACCGAGGTCGTGCGACACCACATCTCGCGGGGACTGGTGCGAGCCGACCTCGACGTCGAAACATTTCTGGACTGCATCGTCGGTGCCTACTTCGCGGAACGGGCCCGGAGCGGTGACATCGACGCCAACTGGAACGAACGGGTCGCGCAGACGCTGCTGCCCGCGTTCGTGCAACCGTGAGCCGTCCTGGAACGAGCGAATGTACCCTTCCCCCTTGTAGATCGACGGAAGGGTACATTCGCTCGGCTGCAGGCGGCGGCCGCTAATCGAACATGCGGTAGACCGCCTCGACGACGACGGCGGGCCGCTCGCTGCCCTCGAGCTCGATCATGCCGTCGATTGTGATCTGCACGCCGCCCTTCGGCAGCTTCTCGAGCGACTTCAGCGTGGCGTTGAGGCGGACCTTGCCGCCGGCCGGAACGGGGTTGGTGAAGCGGACCTTGTTCAGGCCGTAGTTGACGGCCATGGTCACGCTGTCGACCTTCAGCACCTCGCTCCACATCGGGATGATCAGCGAGAGCGTGAGGTAGCCGTGGGCGATGGGGCCGCCGAAGGGGCTTTCCTTCTTCGCCCGTTCGACGTCGAGGTGGATCCACTGGTGGTCGTCGGTGGCGTCGGCGAAGGTCTGGATGCGGTCCTGCTCGACGGGCAGCCACGAGCTGACACCGAGCGGTTGCCCGACGAGTGCCTCGAGATCGTCCAGGGTGGCGACGTGGGTGGTGGCGGTGGCGGGAATGGTCATGGGAACTCCTCGGTTCGCAGGTACCGACGTCAGCGCTCGATGCCGAGAACGCGCAGCGCGTTCTGCTTGAAGATCATCGGGGCTACGTCGGGTTTGATGTCGAGAGTGGCGAAATCGTTGCGCCATCGATCCACTTGGATGACCGGGAAGTCGGATCCGAACAGCACCTTGCGGCGCAGCATCGTGTTCGCGGCCTTGACCAGTTGCGGCGGAAAGTACTTCGGCGACCAGCCGGACAGGTCGAGGTAGACGTTCGCCTTGTGGGTGGCGATGGAGATCTGCGCGTCGACCCACGGTACAGCGGGGTGGGCCATGACGATGGTCAGATCGGGGAAGTCGGCCGCGACGTCGTCGAGCAGCATCGGGTCGGAGTAGCGCAGCTTGATGCCGTGCCCACCGGGCAGCCCCGCGCCGATGCCGGTCTGCCCGGTGTGGAACAGGGCCGGCACCTGTGCCTCGACAAGGGCCTCGTACAGCGGGTAGAAGCGCCGGTCGTTGGGCTCGAAGCCCTGCATGCTCGGGTGGAACTTGAAGCCCTTGACGCCGTACTCGTCGACCAGGCGGCGCAACCGCTGGACGGCGGCCTTGCCCTGCAGGGGGTCGACGGAGCCGAACGGGATGAGCACGTCGTTGTTCTCGGCGGCGAACTCGGCGATCTCCTCGACCGAGTTCGGGGCGTGCCCGGTGGCCGACTGCGCATCGACGGTGAACACGACCGCGGCCATGTTCCGCTCGCGGTAGTGCTCGGCGATGGACTTGATGGTCGGGGTGCGTTCCTCGCCGGACTTGAAGTACTTCTCCGACGCGGCCATCAGTTCGTCGTCCATGGACCGGTGGCCGCAGCCGTCGATCTCGACGTGGGTGTGGATATCGAGGGCGTCGATCTTGTCGAAGTCGATGCCGTATTCGTAACGGCTCACTTGGCGAGCACCTCCTCGGGGAATTCCTCGCCGACGGACTCGACGCGGTCGGCGAACACGATGGGCCACTGGGCGGCGACGTCGTCGGCGGAGAAGCCGCCGTCGTGGAAGGCGGTGGCGGTCAGCTGCGGGTGCGACCACAGTGCGAGGCGATCCCCGCCGACGGAGAACGCCTGACCGGTGATGGCGGCGGCGTCGTCGGAGGCGAGGAAGGCGATCAGGCCCGCGACGTCCTGGGGGGTGCCCATGCCGACCTCGCGGCGGATGACCGCGGGCAGCTCGCCGGTCTGCTTCATCTGTTCGATGTAGGGCGCGAAGATCGGCACGGTCTCGGTCATCGCCGTGACGGCGACGGGGCACACGGCGTTGGCGGTGATGCCGGCGCGCTGCAGTTCTATCGCCCAGGTGCGGACCATGCCGACGACGGCGGCCTTGGCGCCGGCGTAGTTGGTCTGGCCGAAGTTGCCGCGCTGGCCGGCGGGGGAGCCGATGGCGATGATGCGCCCGCCCTCGCCCTGCTCGCGGAAGCGCAGCACGGCCTCGCGCACGCACGTGAAGGTGCCGCGCAGGTGCACGTCGATCACGGCGTCGAAGTCGTCGTCGGTCATCTTCCACAGCACCTTGTCGCGCAGGATGCCGGCGTTGGTCACCATCACGTCGAGGCGGCCGAAGTGCTCGACCGCGGCCGCGACGAGCTTCCTCGCCGTCTCTGTGGGGCCGACGGGGGCGACCACGGCGACGGCGCGTCCGCCCGCGGCGGTGATCGTCGCGACGGCGGCATCGGCGGTGGCCCGGTCGACGTCGTTGATCACGACCGCGGCGCCGTGACGGGCCAGCTCGGTGGCGTAGGCGAGGCCGAGGCCCTGTCCGCTACCGGTGACGACGGCGACTTTGTTGCTGAGGTCCACGAGATCCTCCGTTGCTCGAGCTGATGTACTCCCAATCACATAGGAACATCTATTATTGAAAAAGTCAACGATTGAGGAACTGTTACCCTGAGGGTCACGACGAAAGGCTGTCGGAATGGAACGTCGACGCGTCCTCGAGGACGACCTGGGATTTCTGCTGACGCGTGCCAGCGCGATGGTGGTGCGATCGGTGAACGAGGCCCTCGCCCCGCTCGGGCTGCGGGTGCGCCCGTACACGGTGCTCTCCCTCGCGTGCGACGAACCCGCCGGTGTGGCGCAGCGCCGCATCGCCGCGGACATGGGACTGGATCCCAGTCAGATCGTCGCGATCGTCGACGAACTCGAGAGCCGCGGCCTCGTCGCGCGCACCGCGGATCCGGGCGACCGGCGCAACAAGCTCATCGTCGCCACCGACGAGGGGCGAAAGCTGTGCGACGAGGCGCGCCGGCTCAGCGAGGAGGTGTCGGACCGGCACTTCGCCGGCGCGAACCCGGCTCTTCTCACCGAAATGCGCAATGTGCTCGGCCGCATGGTTTTTCCCGAGTCGGTGAACTCGGTCTCCTGAACGGCCGCAAGCCGCCTCGCCGACGGCGCTGGGTGCATGTCAGCCTTGCCGGGCAGGAGTCGACGCATCGATCGATGCCGGACGGGTGACCAGCCACAGCGCCGCCACTACGGTGCCTCCGAGTGCGGTCGCGGCAAGAGCGGCGGCGGCGGAATCGATCCACAGTCCGGCAAGTGCGAGGCCTGCCGGAACAGCCGCGGTCAGCACCCCCTCCGTGATCGCCACGGCACCGGTGAAGCGGGTGAGTTCGGTGCGGCCGAGAGCCAGGACCAGAAAGAAGAGCAACCAAAGCCCGGCCCAGGCCAGCCAGAATACGACGAAGAGCCGGCCGCCGTCGTACCAGGTGCGGGCGGCAAACCCGACCGCGGCCACCGCAACGAAGAGGGAGAACCAGCCCAACCCTTCCGGAGGCCATCCCGTCGCAGCGTTGATCCCGACCCACAGGTACGTGAAGCCGAACAGGTAGAGACCGGCTGCCCCGGCGATTGCGGCGCCGCCACCGTCCGTGGTGACGATCAGGACGGTCGGGATCACCACCTGGAGGGTGCCGACGCACAGGTTCAGCGGCGCAGCGGCGCGGGCGGAGATCCGCCCGAGAAGCATGATGCCGTTCACGATCAGGACGGCACCGACGTAGAACAATCCGACATCGGTCATCTGCGGTCGCTTTCCGCCGAGGCGCCCGCGGTGCCGGGGCGTCCGAGCATCCCGGCACCGCGGACCCGTCGACTTACTGGGGGAGGATGTCCTTGTCGAAGATGTCGAGCGGAATCTTCAGCGTGACAGCCGCGTTCGGAATGTCGACGATGCCGCCGACGTGCATCTCGCACGGTGCGACGCTGATGATCGTGTACGCCTGCTCGGGCGCGTAACCGAACTTACCGAGGTAGTCGATCGCCTGTTCGACGGCGTCGACCGCGGCCATGGTGGTATCGATGTACTTCTGCTCCCGGCCGCGCGCGGACAAACCGGTGAACGACAGGTACCGGGTACCGAAGTTCGGGTCGACAGGAGAGGGTCGCAGCATCGGGTTCCGCACCCCGTACTTCGCCATGCCACCCTTGATCAGGTTGAACCGCAGCCACGTGGACCCATCCATTTCGATGGCGTTCCAGGTGATTTCACCATCGCCCTCGGCGAAGTGAAGGTCGCCGCACGAGAAGAGCGCCCCCTCGACGAAAACCGGGAAGTACACCCGCGAGCCGCGGGAGAGGTTCTTGATGTCGAGGTTGCCGCCGTTCTCTCGGGGCGGCACCGTGCGCGCCGCCGTGGCGGCGACCCGCGCCCATTCGTCGCCCTCCAGGGTGCGCAGCACCGACGTCGCGATCGCGTCCTCCCGCGGGCCGGCCAGGCCGTCGGCGATCAGCGGATCCTCCCGCTCGTTCCAGATCTGCAGCAGCTCGTGCGACGGCGCCACGCCGATCACACCGGGGTGGCTGATCGCGGGGATCTCCACGCCCGGGATCTGCCGGCTCGTCGCGAACAGACCGTGCAGGTCCCACACCGTCTTGAAGCCTCGAGGGAACCAGCTCGCCAGTGGTCCGCCCATTCCGGGCAGGATGTTCGAGTATCCGATACCCGAGAGCGGCTGCACGTCCAGAACATCGACCACCAGTAGGTCGCCGGGCTCGGCGCCGTTGACGTAGACCGGTCCGGCGATCGGATGGGTACGGGTCAGGTCCAGATCCCGGATGTCCTGGTCCTCGTCGGCATCCTGGAGCTGGTAGTCGTCGTAGCCGGGGGTTTCGAGGATCACCTCGTCACCCGGATCCAGTTCGTGCAGCGGCGGAATGTCGGGATGCCAGCGGTTGTGCCCGAGCTCCTTCTGCTCGGCAAGGGGAACGCCCACCTCGCAGCAGAATCTCGGAACGCCGAGATCGCGGTTGGGGAAACGGGATACGCCCGAGCGCGTGAAGTCCACGTCGGCTCCGAGCGAACGGGGGAGAGCAACATCGCTTGACATCTGTCCGACCTCCAATGGGGGATGTGCGTGGTGCGGCTCACAATTTACTTCCATTTGGAACTGTGTCAAGTGGAAATAATCTCGGAGCGGACGCCGCTACCTCCGTGCGCAGGGGTGCGTGGCGCGCGAGGAAAGCTGCCGCGCGGCACGCGGCAGCATCCGTGAGTCACACGGGGGCGACGGTCAGCGAGTGGTGAGCTTCTCCAGAAGCGTTCCCAGTTCACGCAGCTCCGCAGGCGCGAGCGGGGCGAACGCGTCCGCGAGCGCGGCGGTCACCGCCGGGGCGAGTGCACGATGACGAGCGATGCCGCGGGCACTGAGGCGGACCATCATGCGTCGCCGATCGTAGGAATCCAAGGTCCGGTACGCCAGCGCGGCGTCGACGAGCCGATCGACCGTCCGGGTCAGGCTCGGCCCCGGGATGAGGGTGACGGCGGAGATCGCACTCATCGTGGCCTCTTCCACGGAGGCGAGGTGGTCGACCACCCGCCACTGGTCGAGGGTGAGATCCGACCCGGTGAGGGCGCCCCGCACGGCCGCGCGGACCAGGGCGGCCGCCCGATCGACCGCCAGCGTATCCACCATGACCGCGTCGTCCCGATCAGCCTGCACCATGGGCACCCCTTGCTGAGACATCGTTCCGAACGCAATACTTCCAGATGAATATTCCACCGCTCGCGCAGCGGCCGCAAGGAGGCTCGATGATGTCGAGGAGCTATCGCATCGGACTGGTCATTCCACTGCGCGGGCCGGGCGGAATCTACGGTCCGTCGTGTGAGGCCGTCGCGAACCTCGCCGCCGCGACCCTCAACGACAACGGCGGCATCCTCGCCCGCGAGGTGGAAATCGAGGTGATCGACGCGAGCCTGCCCGCGCCGGAGCTTCGCGCCGAGATCGCTCGACTGCTGGCCGCAGACCGCATCCACGCGGTGACCGGCTGGCACATCTCGACGGTACGCGAGCAGCTCTCCTCGGTCCTGGCCCACCGGATCCCGTACGTGTACACCTCCCTCTACGAGGGCGGCGAGTCGCGTCCGGGCATCATCTGTTCCGGTGAAACCCCGGGCCTGCAAATCGGTCCCGCGTTGCGATGGCTGCGGGAGCACGCCGGCATCCGGCGGTGGACGGTCGTCGGCGCCAACTACGTGTGGCCGCGACGGACCGTCCCCGCCATCCGCGCCTACTGTCACGAGCTCGATCTGCAGGTCGTCGAGGAGATCTACGTCGACTACGGCACCACCGACTTCTCCCGGGTGCTGCCGCGTATCGAAAAGAGCGGCGCCGAGGGCACCGTCATGTTGCTCGTGGGTCGTGACGCAGTCGCGTTCAACCGGGCGTTCTGCGGACGGGGTCTGCATCAGCGGCTGTTGCGGTTCAGTCCGCTGATGGAGGAGAACATGCTACTGGCAAGCGGGGCGGACGCTACCGAAAACCTGTTCGTCGCCGCGAGCTACTTCACATCACTCGTCACCGCGTGTGCGCAGGATTTCATGTCCGCCTATGTCCGTCGGTTCGGTCCGGGCGCACCACCGCTGAACAACGCCGCCGAATCGTGTTACGAGGGCGTGACCACTCTCGCCGCGCTCACCGCCGCGGCCGGATCCAACACGATCGACGAGATCCTCCGTCACTCGGGCACATTGAGGTACGACGGCCCGCGCGGGTCGGTGCACGCCAGCGCCGGGTTGATGCACCAGGACGTGCACATGGCCGTGGCGGACGGGTACGAATTCGACGTCGTGGCCACGCTCTGACGCTCCTGCTCCGGGCGCAGGACTCCCGATGGTCATCAGCGCAGGAGACCAGCCGGACAGATGCCATGCCTCGGTTCGAACAGGACTGGAAGCACATGCATTTCCGCGGGGATCCCGGGACAGGGCAGGAACACACCGGCCGGTCCCACGGCGCCTCGGCGTGGATCGGACTCAGCGAGGCCATGGGCCGTGGTCACGACGCCGGCGCGTGGCCGGCGAGGACCGGTGGCGGCGCGGCGCGGTCGACGAGCCGCAGCTTCCACTCGGCAGCACGCACGGCTGCAACCGTGCGGTTGGCGGCGCCGGTCTTGCGCAGCACGTGCTCCAAGTGGGTGGACACCGTCGACGGGCGGATTCCCAGCTCCCGACCGATAGCGGTATTCGACGCGCCGTCACGCACCAGGCCGAGCACCTGCAGTTCCCGCACGGTCAAGCCGTCGGGCGGTGGCACGACGCGCGCCCGCACGAGGACCCCTCCGCCGCGGGCGGGCGCTAGATGGGCGTCGTAGACAATGCCGGTGGCGATGAGCAGGTAGTCGGCGGCGCGCCCGCGGCGACGCACCTCGGCCGCGACCGCACGCAGCCCGTCGCCCGCGGCTACGAGCGCGGCGGCGGCGGGCTCCGGGGGCGCGTCGAGGGGGCGGTCGATCGCGCCGGATGCGGCGACAACGAGCACGATCCCGCGCCCCGGATCTCGGTCAGCGGGGCCGGGCGCGGCAGCCGGGTCGACGACGCAGGCGAGGTCGGCGGCGAGCAGCGCCACCATGACCAGGTCTTCCCGATCGAACACCCGTCCACCGGCAGCGCTCAGGTTCAACATCCCCACATAGCGCCCGTCGGGGGCAAACAGGCATTGGCTGAGGCCGTCGGTGTACTGCTGCGGCACGATGACCTCGTCGAAGACGGGACCGTGGCGCAGCCGCGGGGGCACCGTGCACAGCTGCTGCGGCAGGCGCCGGCCGAGCATGTCGTCGAACAGCGGGTGGCGGGGCAGAAAGCGATTGATCGCGTCGACGATCGGCCGCGGGTAGCCGAGGCTGGAGGCGGTGCGGTGGCACCCGCGCGCCGCGTCCCAGCGAGAGATGGCGCCATGCGCGAACGGCACGCACGCGGACAGCTCGAACAGGACGCGAGCTGGGTCGGGCGGGTTGTCGTCGCGGGCGAGGCGTGCACTCAGTGCCAGCGCGGCCGCGAGGCGTTCCGTGTCGGCGCGGGACATGAGGTGATCATCCCCGGCGCGTCGCGCGTTGGCCAGGGGCATCGTTTCGGCGTTCGCGCATCGGTCGTTCGGCCGATGTTGTGTTACGGGCGTCACCCTACTGTCGGGCCGTTCGTTCCCCCGAATGGAGATCACCGTGGACATCAACGACTACACCGCGCACGACGCAACCGGCCTGGCCCGCCTCATTGCTGACAGGCAGGTGAGCCCGGCCGAGGTGCACGACGTCGCGGCGCGGGCGATAGACGCCGTCGATCCGGTTCTCGGCGCAGTCGCCGGCGAACGGTTCGCCACCCCGCTCGACCACAGCAGCGACGGCCCGTTCGCGGGCGTACCGTTCGCGATCAAGGACCTCATCGCGCACGCGGCCGGCGTCCCGCAGCGCAACGGAAGCCGGCTGTTCGGCGACGGTCTCGTGCCCGCGGAGGACACCTATCTGATGGCGCGTTTCCGCCGCGCGGGCCTGGCCACCATGGCCGTGACCACCACGCCGGAGCTGGGGTTCAACGCGTCGACGGAGGCGGCCGCCGCGTACGGGCGCCCCACTCGCAACCCGTGGGACACCGACCGCAGCCCGGGCGGGTCGAGCGGCGGGTCGGCGGCGCTGGTGGCGGCGGGTGCACTACCGATGGCACACGCCAATGACGGGGGCGGGTCGATCCGGATCCCCGCCGCCGCGTGCGGGCTGGTAGGCCTGAAGCCGACCCAGGGCCGCACCACCCCCGGACCCGAATACGCCGACCCGCTCATGGGCCTGGGCATCGAATTCGCGGTGACGCGCACCGTCCGCGACAGTGCCGGGCTGCTCGACGCGGTGCACGGCAGTGAGCCGGGCGATCGGTATCTGCTCCCGGCGCCCGAGCGCCCGTTCGCCGAGCTGGTCGGGCAGGACGTGCGGCCGTTGCGGATCGCGGTGTGCACCACCCCGTACGACCCGTCCCGCGCGGTCGACCCGCAGTCCGTCGCCACGGTGCAGGAGGTGGCGGCAGTACTCGAGCGACTCGGCCACCACGTCGAAGAGGCGGCCCCGCGTATCGACGCGCAGACCTTCGACGACGCGAACTTCACCGCCTGGTGCAGCTTCCTCGCCGACGGCGTCTACGCAACCGCAGAATTGCTGGGCGTCACCCCCAGCCGCGAGCACCTGGAGGCGACGACGCTCGAGTGCGCCCGGTACGGCGCGACGCTCACCGCGCGCGATCTGTACGCCGCCGACCGGGTGTTCAACACGGTGCGCCGCGAGGTGGCACGCTTCCTCGGCGAGTACGACGTGCTCCTCACACCGACGACCGCGCAACCGACCGTCCCGCTCGGGCACCTCGACGCCGACAACCCGGAGCTGGACGCGCGCGGATGGTACGACCGCATCTTCGACTACGGAGCGTTCACCTCGGTGTTCAACACCACTGGGCATCCGGCGCTCTCGCTGCCGCTCGGGCAGTCCGCCGAGCGCTGGCCGGTCGGGGTGCAGTTCGCCGGGCGCTACGGAGACGAGGCGACCCTGCTGCAACTGGCGGGCACGATGGAGCGGGCGATGCCGTGGGCGCATCGCCGTCCTCGCGTCCACGCCTGACCGGCGGCGGCCCCGGCGTCGAGGCGCGAACCGGGGCCGCCGCTCGCACGCCGCGAGTCCGAGCCGGCGAAAGACCTGGGTGCGACGGTGCCGGGCCGGTTCCACGCGTCTCTTTCGGTGAACCGCCCTCGATCCGCCCCGTGGCCCCCCATAGTCGTGGGTGCGCCGTTCGGGCATGCCCTGACGGCGCACCAGCGCTGACCCCGGCTCGTTGGTGGAATGGGCAGGGCGGGGCGAAGGTGCAAGGCGCAGCGAGACCGCTTGTGCCGCTGCCGAGGCGAGCAGGACCTCCGGCAGGGAACATGCCGGCTTGCTCCTGTCGGCGCGCCGTTTCTGGACGTTCATCGCGTGCTCGGAGTTCGGTGCCCGAGCATTTCGTGCGCTGGCACTATCGACCTTGTGGTTGCTGTAGCGGTGGCGATGCTCGCCGGGGTGCTCGTCTTCGCCGTGATGCGTCCGTGGGGACTGCCGGAGGTGTTCGTGGCACTGCCGGCCGCGGCCGCGGTCGTCGCATTCGGCGTCGTAACCCCGCACGAAGTAGAGCAGCAGCTGCGCACGCTGTTCCCGACCGTTGCGTTCCTCGCCGTCATACTCGTGCTCGGGCATCTCGCCGACGCGCTCGGCGTGTTCGCGTGGGTGGCGTCGGTTCTCGTCCGGCGCGCGAATCACGACCCGCGACGTCTGCTCAACGCCGTGTTCGTCACCAGCGCCGTCGTGACCGCCGTGCTCAGTCTCGACGCCACCGTGGTCCTGCTGACGCCGATCGTCCTGCGGGCCGCGACGGCGCTGCGGATGTCGCCCCGACCGCACGTCTACGCCACCGGGCACCTGGCGAACTCGGCGTCGCTGCTGATGCCCGTCTCCAACCTGACGAACCTGCTGGCCTTCACCGCTACCGGGCTCACATTCCTGCACTTCACCGTCCTCATGACGCTGCCGTGGCTCGCGGTGGTGCTCGTCGAGGGTCTCGTCTTCCGGTGGTTCTTCGCGCGCGACCTCGCCTCGTTGCCACCGCTGCAACCCGACCCGATACCGCCCGTGCACGCGCCGCGTTACGCGCTCGGGATCGTCGCCGCCACCCTCGTCGGATTCGCGGCGACGGGGCCGCTGGGGATCGAACCCGTGTGGGCGGCGGCGATGGGCGCGGCGGCCCTTGCCGTCCCGGCCCTGCGGCGGCATCGCACCACCCCTCGGCGAGTTCTCGCCGCCGCCGATCTGTGGTTCTGCGTGTTCGTCTTCGCGCTGGCCGTCGTTGTCGCCGGCGTCTCGTCCGGCCCCGTCGGCGACGCGTTGGCGAACGTGCTGCCCACCGAGTCGAGCCTCGGGGCGCTGCTCGGGGTGGCGGCCGCAGCCGCGGTGGCCGCCAACGTCGTCAACAACATTCCCGCGACGTTGATGCTCCTCACCGCTCTGGGCCCCGGGGCCCCGCCCGCTCTGATCCTTGCTGCGCTGCTCGGTGTAAACCTCGGTCCGAATCTCACCTACGTCGGTTCCCTCGCCACGATGCTGTGGCGACGTCTGCTCGAAGGCTCCGCCGGCCGTCCGGACCTTTACACCTACACCCGGCTCGGCGTGATCACGACGCCGCTCACCCTGGTCGTCGCGGTTCTGGCGCTGTGGATCGTCACCTGACTCCGCGTCGGACCTGACCGACCACCTCGGCGCAACCTCCGGGTCGAACTCGTTGCACGGTGCAGCGTCCCGGCTCCGGCGACCAGCCCTCAGCGGTGAACCGGCGGCACGTCCCGTTGCTCCAGCCGCAGACGGGCGGCGGGAATGACCCCGGGAAAGTAGTAGTGGCCCTCCGGAGACTCGACCAGATCCTCGGCATCGATACCGTGGACCTCCCACACGTCGACCGCGCCGCCGGTGTTGTTCATCTGCACGAACCAGTCCCGCTCCCACTCGCCGGCGCAGAGGAAGCAGCCCTGCTGCTCGGGCCGTCGGCTACCGGCGATACCGGGCGCGGCATCCATCCGATTCCAGTCCAGGCCGTATCGCGAGATGGAAGCACGGTTGAGCACGGAGGTGACGTGGTAGCGGACAGCCATCCGCCGACGGTAACAACGACGAACTATCCCCGGATAGTAGATTTTTTCGGAACCCCTGGGTATGGAACGCCGCACACCGGACTCGGCTGAGGTGACTTCGATGCGAGAAGTCCGTGCCCGGGCGTCACCTTCGCCAGAACGGGTGGTGCGTCACGCCGCTCGGGCTGGGCACGACCTCGAGATGGAACCGGTCGAGTAGCTCATCGGGTGACTCCCAGAGTCGTACTCCGGATCCGAGCTGCACCTGCGAGACTGCCACGTGCATGGTGTCGACGAGGTCGGCCTCGAGAAACTGCCGGATGGTGGTAGTCCCGCCACCGAGTCGGACATCCTTGCCCCGCGCCGCCTCCCGCGCCCGCTCGAGGACCGTGGCCGGGTCGCCGTCGACGAAGTGGAAGGTGGTGTCGGAGAGGGTGAACGACGGGCGCGGGTGGCGGGTCAGCACGAACACCGGGGTGCGGAACGGGGGTTCGTCGCCCCACCATCCGCGCCACTCGTGGTCGTGCCAAGGCCCGCGTTGGGGACCGAACTTGTTGCGGCCCATGATCTCGGCACCGATATTGCGGGCGTAGTCCCGCGTGAAGTAGTCGTCGAGGCCACGGCTGCCGCCAGGGTCTGTGCGCATGGGCCAGCTCGCCGTCGCGCCGGCCCACGCGAACATCTCGCCAGGGTCGGCGTGTCCGAACGGCCTCTCGAGGCTCTGGTGTACACCGGCCCCGAAGCCGTCACACGAGACGGTGAAGTTCTGGACTCTCAGCAGCTGATTCACTCGGTTCCTCCCGCACTCTCGATGAGGATGATACGGAGATTGAGACTCCATGGGGTGGACAAACTCATCGGTGGGGTGGCAATCATCCGAAATTCGGATCACTTCGAGAGACGACGGGAGGAACATCCGGGGAACAGAGTTCCTTGTCGGGGCGTCGGCCGCCCGGCCATGGTGATCGCAGGTGACACCGGGTCCGTGGCCGTCGTGCCGCGGTTCGTCGAGTACTCGAGGCATGAGATGCACAGGTTCACCGAACCGATCCCCATCCCTCCTGCGGCATTCATCGCAGCCCGACGTGGTTCACCCGCGACCTCGACACCACGGGACGGATCGAGACCGGTGTACTGATGGAGGTGGCGGTGCCGCGCTGATGGGAACCGACTCGTCGATCCTCGCCGACAGCACGCCGTCGCCACCGTCGGCCAACTCTTGGACGGCATCGCCTGCCGGGACCGAGGGTCGATCGCCCGGCGGTCGACCGGCCCACTCCTCGATGAGCTGCTGCCGGGCAGCAGCCAGCCCTTGTCCACAGGTCAGCACAGCCGGTACCACCCCGGTCTCGGCGGGGCGCCCATTGCCGTCGTCGAGGACGACGTTGCCGTGGTGCTCGGCGCCACCGACGAATCCGCCGAGCGTGCACCGAGGCCGGTCCCGGCCGTGCTGGTCGCATCCTCCTCCGCGCCTCGAACGGGACGCTGGGACGATCCCACCGTGATCCTTGGACCGACGCGCGGACAACACGGTCGCGGACGCGGTCGCCGAACCGGCCGAGTGGGACCGGAATGCCTGGCCGTGGATCGCCGACGACTGCGCGCTGTGGTGCGGTCTGCATCTGCGAGCTCGCCATCCCGAACTCGTCCGCCGGTACTGGGTGCTGTCTCCGTTGTCATGACACCCACCGCCGCTGAGTGCTGCCGACTGGGTTCTCGTCACGCCTGTCCCATTATCCTCACGATCGAGCGAAGACGGAGGCGAGGCGGTGGATCGCTCGGGCTCGGGCCAGCCGGGGGATGTCGCTACCGTCTCTGACACGGGTGCCGTCCGCGCCGAGTTGGTCGATGACGTCGCGGGCCCAGTCGATGTCGGTCGGGGTAGGGCTCAGGGCGCGGTTGATGACGGGGGCCTGCTCGGGGTGCATGCACAGCTTGCCCGACAAACCCATGGTGCGGGACACGGCGAGCGCGTCGGTGAGCGCGTCCTCGGCGGTGGTGAGTGTGGGGCCGTCGATGGGGCCGGGCAGTCCCGCTGCTCGGCTCGCTACCACCAGTCGTCCCCGCGCGTAGGACAGGGCCGGTGCTAGATCGGCTGCCCCGGTGTCGCGGCGGAAGTCGCCGCTACCGAAGGCGAGCCGGAAAGTTGGTTCTGTGGAAGCGATGTCGTAGGCGCGTTCGATGCCGAGTGCCGACTCGACGAGTGCCAGGACGGGGGTGCCGGCAGGTAATCGTATGAAGGTCTCGGTGACCTGTTCTGCCGATTCGCATTTGGCGAGCATCACGCCCAGCAGTCCGGGTGCTCCATCGAGTGCGTCGAGGTCGTGGTTCCAGTCCTCGCTTCCGGCGGGGTTGATTCGGACCCAGCCGGTGCCGCCGCGAGTGAGCCACAGGTAGAGGGCTTCTCGTGCCGCGGGTCTCGCGGAGGGGACGACACCGTCTTCGAGGTCGTAGATGACGGCGTCCGCCGCTCCGGTGCACGTGTCACCGAGATGCCGGCTGTGGGCTGCGGATACGAGCAACCACGATCGGGCATCGGTGGCGGGGACGACGGGATGGTCCGGGGGCATCGGTGCCATGGGCGGTCCTCCAGGTAGTCGCTGTTGTTATCGGGACAGCCATCCACCGTCGACGGACAGGGCGGTGCCGGTGACGTAGGCGGACGCGGCCGAGGCGAGGAAGACGACCGCGCCGGCGACGTCTTCCGGCCGTCCCCAGGTGCCGGTGGGGATGCGACGCAGCATGTTCTCGGCCCGGGTGGGGTCGTCGCGGTGGGCGGCGGTGAATTCGGTTTCCATGTAGCCCGGGGCGATCGCGTTGACGCGGATGTGGTGGGCCGCCCACTCGTTTGCCAAAGCGCGCGTCAAGCCGAGGATTCCGTGTTTGGAGGCGGCGTAGGACGGGACCTCCATCCCGCCCTGGAACGAGTTGACCGATGCGATGTTGATGATGCTGGCGGCGGCGTTGTCGTCGAGGGCGGACCGCGCGAAGGCCTGGCTGAGTAGGAAGGGGGTAGTGAGGTTGAGGTCGAGCACCGCCGACCAGTCCGAGGGTGTGGTTTCGGTCGCGGGACCACGGCGGATGATGCCGGCGTTGTTGACCAGGATCGTCGGGTGCGGGAACTCGGTCTTGGCCCAGGAGAAGAGTTCTGCCGCCGATTCGGGGGTCAGGCCGCTGAGGTCGGCGGTGCGGGTCGCGCAGCGGACTCCCCGGGCGCGCACTTCCTTGGCGACCTGATCGAGTTCCCCGATGTCGACGGCGACGATGTCGGCTCCGGCCTCCGCGAGTGCGATGGCGAGCGCGCGGCCCAAACCGCGCGATGCCCCGGTCACGATGGCCGCGTTGCCGTCGAGTCGGAACAGGTCCAGGACCGGGGTGTGGACGGGTGCGTTCATGCGAGAGCTCTTTCTGCTCGGATCGGGAGACGAGACCTTTTGGCCGGGCCGGTGTGCGGGTGAGCGCCGCACACCGGCCCGGCGGCGTTGTCAGTTCCGGGTGGCCTCGTCGAGGACCCGGTCGTGGACGAGGGAGGTGCGGGCGGTTTCCTTCGCGGCGATCACGGCGATGATGGTGATCACGGCCAGGATGGCGAGGTAGATGCTGACCGCGATCGTGTTCTTCTCCTCGACGGTTCCCAGCAGTGAGACTGCGATGACGGGGGCCAGACCGCCGGCGAACACCGAGGCGAGTTGGTAGCCGAGGGAGGCGCCGCTGTATCGGACGCTGGTGCCGAACAACTCGGAGAACATCGCCGCCTGTGGCGCGTACATCAGTGTGGTGAAGATCAGGCCGATGAAGATGGCCGCCGCGATGATGGTCTGGTTGCCGGTGTCGATGAGGGGGAAGAACACGAATCCCCATATGCCGGCGCCGAGTGCGCCGGTGAAGTAGAGGGGTCGACGGCCGACTCGGTCGGACAGGGCGCCGATGAGCGGCGTGAGGAAGAACTGGGCGACGGAGGCGATGAGCACACCGGCGATCGCGGCACTCTTGGGCATATCCAGGTAGGTGACCATGTAGGTCATCACCACGACGGTGAAGATGTAGTACGAGGTGTTCTCCACCAGTCTCAGTCCCATGGCGATGAGCACCTCGCGCGGGTACTTGCGCAGGACTTCGATGATGGGGGCGTGTTCGCTCTTGTGGTTTTCGAGGGCCCTCTTGTTTTCGGCGAAGACGGGGGATTCCTCGATGCTCAGACGGATCCAGAGACCGATCAGGACCAGTACTGCACTGAGCAGGAAGGGAACTCGCCATCCCCAGGAATCGAAGGTTTCGTCGCTCTGGACCAACGCCAGCACCCAGAGCACCACCGCGGAGAGGAGGTTTCCGAGAGGAACGCCGGCCTGGGTCCACGAGGTCCAGAATCCGCGACGATCGTTGTCGCCGTGTTCGGCGGCCATGAGCACTGCTCCGCCCCATTCGCCTCCGACGGCGAAGCCCTGCAGTAGCCGGCAGCCGATGAGCAGCATCGGCGCGGCGATGCCGATGCTCGCGAAGGTCGGCAGCAATCCGATGGCGAAGGTCGCGGCGCCCATCATGAGCAGGCTGACGACCAGCATCTTCTTGCGGCCGAGTTTGTCGCCGTAGTGACCGAAGACGATGCCGCCGAGCGGGCGGGCGAAGAATCCCACCGCGAAGGTCGCGAACGCGAGCAGGGTGGCCGTGGCAGGTTCGCTGTCGGGGAAGAACAGGGGCCCGAAGACGAGCGCGGCGGCAGAGCCGTAGAGGAAGAAGTCGTACCATTCGACGGCTGTGCCGATCATGCTGGCGAAGGCGACCTTGACGATCGACGTGCGCCCGGCCGCGTGAGTAGCTGGTTCGACAGCGACATCGGAACTGGACATGGCGTGGCCTTTCGGGACAGGGGTGGGGTCCGGTGTGGTCATGGGACGAGCACGACCTTCATGTCGTGGCCGGCCGCGGCACGTTCGAGTGCCGAAGCCGCGTCAGTGAGGGGAATCTCGGTCACCAGCTGCGGCCACGGTGTCGGGTCGACGGCCATGGCGGTGGCAGCGGCCCGGTAGTCGACCTTGGTCGATCCGTAGCTGCCTTGCAGGCGAATCTCCTTGCGGGTGACGGCGTTGAAGTCGACCGGTCCGGTGCGGGCGAACAGGCCGACGACGGAGATGGGGCTGCCGGGGAGGACGGCAGCGATGGCGGCGTCGAGTGCCGCGGTCGAACCGGAGGCGTCGACCCAGGCGGTAGGGGTGAACGGCAGCTCGTCCCGTCCGGCGATCACGGTGCGCAGACCGAGGGAACGGGCGAGCGGCAATCGCCCGTTCTCGTCGTTGTCGACTCCTGAAAGTACGACATCGTGGCCTCGCTGGGCGAGGACGAGAGCAGCCATCGTGCCGATCGGTCCGGGTCCGGAGACCACCACCTGGGTGGGGCCCTCGCCGGCGTTCTCGATGTGCGCTACAGCGCGGCAGGCGACCGAGAGTGGTTCGGTCAGGGCCAGTGTCGACGCCGGCAGGTCGCGGTCCACCTCGACCAGGCGGACCTCGGAGACGACGAACGATTCGGCGGCGGCGCCGTCGAAGGACAGCCCGAGGACAGTGCGTTGGGGACAGATCTGGCGGAAGCCGCGCTCGCACAGCGTGCATACCCCACAGCCGTCGATCGCCACGGGCACCACTCGCTTGCCGAGCCAGTTCGGGTCGACACCATCACCGAGAGCTTCGACGCATCCGACCGCCTCGTGTCCGAGCACTACCGGGGGGCGGATCCATTCATAGCCGGTGTCGTGACGCCAGGCGTGCACGTCGCTGCCGCACAGGCCGCAGGCCTCGGTGCGAACCCGCACCTGTCCCGGGCCCGGTTCGGGCTTGGGCAAATTCTGCACGCGGACGTCGCAGGGGATGGCACTTTTCTTGGTGAGAGCTCGCATGGGGAACCTGTACTTTCGCCCGCGGGCGGGCTCAGGGCTGAAAGAGGGTGAGATGCCGGCGGACACCGCCCCCGCGTGCGTAGAGCACTCGGTGTGGTTGCACCAGGCCGGGCGGTGTCCGCCGGAGCGGCGTCAGCGGATGAAGCGGTCGACGTAGTCGGCGCCGAGACCGACCGTCTCGTAGTGGGCGCGGGCCTTGTCGATCTTGCTGAAGACGTCCTCGATGCCGACGGTGTTGCCGTCGACGTCGACGTAGATGTAGGCGCCGCTCACGTGGAACAGGGTGGCCATCTCGGTCACGTCTTCGGGGACCTCGAGGGTGTGGATGTCGCCGGGCGGCTCGAAGGCGTAGGTGCCCTCTTCGGCCCACCAGTCGTATTCGAGGTAGTGCCAACGGCCGCGCAGGGTGAACGCGTGCACCGCGCCGGCGTGCCGATGGCGGGACAGGATTCCCGAGCGGCGTACTCGCAGGATGTTCACGAAGTAGCCCTGGCTCGCCGACAGCACCAGCGGGCGGAACTCGACGTCCTGGGACTGGGGGACCCACAGCCGTTCGTCGCAGTCGAGGTCCAGGGCACCCGGAACGATCAGGTCGTCACTCATGCCATACGGCTTGGGCCCCGTGTACGCGACCGCGGCCTCGTCCCTCATCTCAACGGTGGAACTCATGATGCTCTCCTTTCGCTTAATCGCATAAGTTACGGTACAGCCCTGTGTTTCAGCGCACAAGCCCCAAAGATGTCGGGGAGGTATTACGCGTCCACCTGGTCATATGCGGGCGGCGTCGCGTTCGTATGGGGCGACTCGAGTCCGCCATACCGGTAAGTCAATCTGATTAACCGAATCAGTCGGACCTGGGCGCACGCCGTGGCAGGAAGTCCCGGCCTGTGCCGAGTGCTTAACCGACTAAGCTTTCGGTATGGCTGATGTCTCCCACCCCCAGAGCGGGGGCCGTCCCCGCGGAGGGCGTCCTCGCCGAGTGACGATGAGCGATGTCGCTCGTCGGGCAGGGGTGTCCTCGGCAGCAGTCTCCTACGCGCTCAGTGGGGCGCCGGGGGTGAGCGAGGAGCGACGTCAACGGATCCTCGCCATCGCCGAAGAAATGGGATTTCGGCCCAGCAGAATCGCCCGGGAGCTTCGCGCCGGTACCACGAAAGCCATCGGACTGCTCCTCGCCGACATCGCCAACCCCTTCTACACCGAGGTCGCCGGCGGTGTGGTCGCTGCCGCCGCCGAAGAAGGCTACGAGGTGTTCGTCTCCCATGTCGGCGTGGATGGCTCCCGCCAGGCCGATGTCGCACTGGCCCAGGTCGATCGAAACTGCAGCGGCCTGATCTTCACCTCGCTCGTCGCCGACGACAAGCCGCTCCTCGACAAGCTCCGGCACGAGAACATCCCCGTGGTGCAGCTCTATCGCAAGGTCGAGGACGAGCCCTCCGACTGGGTCGGCATCGACGACTATTCCGCCTCGTTCGAAATGGCTTCCCACGCCGTCGCAACCGGCCGACGCAAAGTCGCGATCCTCGGCGGTCCCGACACGTCCAGTGTGTCCGTCAACCGCATGGCGGGATACCGCGACGCCCTCACCAAAGCAGGCCTGCAGGCGATCAACGAACCAGACCTGTGGGGCGAACTCACCCGCGCCTCCGGGGCGCTGCGCGCACGGGCGCTGTTCGCCGAACACCCCGAAACCGATGCGATCGTCTGCGGCAACGACCTGATCGCCCTCGGCGTTCTCGACGTCTGCCGAGAAATCGGCAAGCGCGTGCCCGAGGATGTGGCCTTGACCGGTTTCGACGACATGAGTTTCTCGAGCGCAGGCCCGTTGCAGCTGAGCACCGTGACGGTGCCGCGGGACCTGATGGGGCAACGAGCCGCCCGCATGCTCATCCAACGGATCACCGGCGACGAGAGTCCCCCACGCAACGAACTACTGCCCTACAGCATTCAGGTACGGGATACGACCGCCCGCCGCGGATAGTTCGCTCAACCGGAGCGTCGTAGCGATCCGGTTGAGCGCTGCGCACCGCCGAATGGGCGAACCGATGCGCAGGCATGGCCGAACGAGGGCGAGGCGTGCTCGATACGTCGTTGGAAGGGCAGCCGTCCCGGTACGGGCCTGGTGGCTGCACCTGCGCACGACCCCCTTTCCTCAGGGACCGGAGAAGATCGCGTGCCTGTGCCGTCCCCACCGGATAGCTGAGGCGACTACCCTTCGTCGATGATCGGTACTCCGAGGAGTGACTCGTGACAGGCGCAATCGGGCAGTCCCTACCGATTGCGGTCGGCCTGCTGCTGGCCGCGATGCCGATGGTGATGCTGTCGGTGCTCCTGGTCACCAAGCGGCCGGTGAGCGTGTCGTACGCCTTCGTCGGTGGCTGGGTTGCGGGCCTGCTCGTCGTGGGCGCCGTGGTGCTCGCGGTGGCGGATGTGATCATGCTGGCCGACGAGCCCACCTGGTGGGCCGGTGCTGTGAAACTCGCGCTCGGGATCGTGCTGGTCCTGATGGCTGTCCGGAAGTGGCGGGCGCGGCCGCAGGCCGGAGAGGAGTCCACCGTGCCAGGGTGGATGGCGGCCGCACAGACCATGACCGCTCGACGGGCTCTGCGTCTGGGGTTTCTGTTTGCGGCGGCGAATCCGAAGAACCTCGCCCTGGTCGCGGCGGGCGCAGCGGTCATCGCGGACGCGACTGCGCGGGTGCTCGAGCAGGTCGTGGCGCTGGTTGTCTTCACGGTCGTGGCGAGCCTGGGCGTGGCCGCCCCGGCCGTGGTTCGGGGCGTGTTCACCGACCGCGCTGATCGCGCGCTCGCCGTGGCCGATGAGTGGATGACCCGGCACCACGCGGCGATCATGGCGGCGGTCCTGCTGATTCTGGGCGTGCTTCTGATCGGCAACGGGATCGCCGGGCTGTAGACGCCTGCCCTGAAGCTCCGTCGTCGGCAGGCTTGTTGCCGCCGGATCGATGCAACGACGTCGGCAATTCTGCACTGCGGTGGTGGTCTCCACGGTGGCGAGTTACGGGTTTGCGCTAGACGGTTTGGATGAGACGCAGGAGCGGAAGTACGCGATCGGTGCGGCGAAGATACCTGGCATAGTCGGGGGCGGTCTGCAGTATCCGCGGCCAGAACGCGGCTGCCTGCTGGGGTGTCAGCTCTTCGGCGCGAACCTGTTTCGTCTCGCCGTCGACCTCGACCTGCGCCTGGGGGTCGGCTTTGAGGTTGAAATACCAGCCCGGATGGGTTGGCAGCCCGCTGTTCGCTGCGACGACTATCAGGTCTGGGCCGTCCGGGAAGTACTGCAGTAGTACCGTGCGCGGCAGGCCGGAGCGTCGCCCACGGGTGGTGAGGATGAGCGCTCGGCGGTGCCACGGACGCACGATCCGGCCCCGGGTCCGTCGGATGAGCCATGCCCCGATCCCGACCGAACGGGTGTCGACGACGTGTTCGATGCGTGTCTCGAGCCGTTCGACGCGCCGGGCAGCACTGTTCGTGTGGTCGTTCGAATCGGAGTTGCGCAGCTCGGTGGCGAGCAGTCGTAAGGCGCTCCGGCGGATCAGGCCGCTGAAGGGACCGACGACGGTCCAATAGCGGCCGAACCGCCGTCTGCTCTCCGCATCGGTCACGGCGACGCGCGTTTCTACTGTGAGAATCGACGACTCGGCGCCGTATGGGGCGACTCTGAGGTTGAGCACGATCTTGGCAAAGCCCGGCTCTTCGAAGGTGGCGAAGCCATCCGGGCTGACGTTCGGACCGGACGAGGCGTCGGCAGCCGCCCACGGGCGACCGATCTGGCCGAGGACCATCTCGAGATTCGGTGCTTCTGCGAGCAGAACCCAGCCATGGTCGGTCATGTCCGTGAGCCGGAAGGTCGGTGCAGCGGCGGCAGCTACTCCCGGGCCGGTCCGGTGCGCGATGAGGCGTTGGGGGAGGGCGCGCAGACCGATGAGCGTCCGGATCAGCGGGGCCTGGAACAGGTCGAGCTGACGCGCGGCGCGGTAGCACGATCGGGGGTGGGCGCGGACGATGTCGGCGTGTGCGATGGAGTAGTCGTAGTGCGGTAGGAACTCATCGATCAGCATCGCTGACGCGGTCGTCGGGGCGGGCGCGGGGTGCGGCCGCGGGGCCGATTGCTCACCGGTCACCACGATGCCTTCGGCATCCCGGGTACCGGCGGCTGCGACGGGGACGTCACTGTGCAGCGGAAGCGGGTGCCGACACCGATCAGCCCATCGATGAGCTTGTTCGCACGTAGCATCCGCGGGGTGTAGGCAGGTTCGTTGCGCTTGTCTATGACGACGTCGAACACTTCCTCAACCGGCCGGTGGATGAGGATCTCCCCGGTGATGGTCGCCATGGTGCTCTCCTGTCGACCTTCTCGGATGCTTGGGAAACTACCTCGAATGATACGGCCGGCAACTCCAGTAGTTCGCAGAAGAACTCAGCGAACTACTGGGGCGCAGCGGTGTGGTCGCGGGTTCATATCCTCCGAATCGGTACTGTTCGCCGGCGAGGCGCAGCTTGCGGTCCTCGACCATCGGAGTCGCACGCCCCGAGGTGGCAGCCGTGACCGGCGCGCCGGCGTGGACGCGGCGACATGCCGGTCCAGCACCCGCACGCACGCCGCGTCCCGCGGTGGATCCACATTAACGGCATACCGACTGTGGATGCGGCTATCGGCCGAGCCGGCAACACCTGCCGACTGATAGCCGGCGACCCACCGCTCGAGTGTGCTCACCGACACGTGCAGCTCCTCGGCTTGGTGGCCGTGGCGCCGATCGGAACATTCCGGCGTCGTCGCGACGGGACTACCGGTGTCCTGCACGTATCCGACCTCGACTTCGCCGGTCCGGGCACGATTCCTGTGTTGACCCCGAGGGACATCGAACCGCATCGAACTCGGTCCGGTTTCATTCAGCTGCCTGATCGGTCGACGACAAGCGGGCGAGGTGTCGAGTGTCAGTCCAGCATTTCCTTGAGATAGGCGGTGATCATGGCCGTCAGCTGGTCCGCGATGACGTCCGGCTCGATGGGCGGCTGATCGAGCACGTAGCCGACCGCGACGTTCTCGACGGTGCGGACGAGCATCCACGCGATGGCCTCGGGATGCTCGATCGGGCGCCGGCCGGGATTGAAGCGCAGCCACATGGCCAGCAGCGCGTCGATGCGGTGTTCGAACGCGACCAGCCGGCTGTCCGGCGTGCGGGGGAGTTGTTCGATGAGCACGCGCAGCAGGCGGGGGTTCTCGCCGAGTGCCTCGAGCAGCACCCGCATGTTGGTTCGCACCGATTCGGTCCAGGTGGGGGCGTCGAGCGCACCGGTGAACACGTGCGAAATGCGAGCTTGCACCTCCTCGGTCCAGCGGTCGACGACTTCGGCCACGATGGCATCCTTGCCGGGGAAGTACTGGTACAGCGATCCGGGGCTGATGCCCGCCGCGGCGGCGATCCGATTGGTGGAGGCGCCCTCGTATCCGTCGGTGAGCAGGACCTCCCGGCCGGCGGCGACGATGCGTTCGACCATCTCCAGCGAGCGGCGCTGCTGCGGTACGCGGCGCATCCGGCCCTGCTCCGCCGGTCTCACCGGCACCGTCCGGATGCGAATTGAACGCGAGTAATTGCTCGTGTAAGCATCGGCCCATGGTGGCACAGGAGATTCGACAGGACGCGCAGGCGGTGCGTTACCCGCACCGATACGTCGGCATCCGACCCAGAAACGAGCGCATCGGGCGGCCCCTGCGTGCCTACGCGCGGATCGGTGCCGTCGACGAGGAACTGCTCGACCGGATCGGCCGCCGGATGGTCGCCCGCGACGAGGTGGGCGCGGACCTGGTGCGCGCGATGCGCCGCCCCCGGACGGACGCCGAGCGGGTGACCATGGCGCAGTTCCAGCGGGCGCTCGAGCACGGCATCGACGCGGTGCCGGACGCGCCGGACGCACTGCGACGGTTCTTCGCCGTGGTCGATCACGTCCCCGAATGGGTGGACTTCGGCCTGGTGGAGAAGGGTGCCCGGGCCTTCCGCCGGATGGGCCGCAGCCGCATCGACGTGCTGCTCCAGCTGTCGCTCATCGGCGGTTACCGGTTCGGTGGGCCGCCGGATCTGCTGGTCGAGACCGGGGGCCTGACCGGTTCGACCGCGATGCGACGCCTCGGCGAAACCCAGAAGTGGGGTACGGCTGTCGGCGAGCCCGGTGGGATGCGCCGGGACGGTGAGGGATTCAAGCTCACCGTGCACGTGCGCGCCATGCACGCGCTGATCAACCACCAGTTCGAGACCAACGGTCGATGGGACATCGAACGCTGGGGGCTGCCGATCAACCAGACCGACCAGGCGGCAACCCTGGGGCTGTTCAACGGCACACTGCTGCTCGGCATGCGGGCGCTCGGCTACTTCGTCACCCGTGAGGAGTCCCGGGCGGTGATGCACCTGTGGAAATACGTCGGATGGCTCATGGGCATCGACGAGGACTGGCTGTTCGACACCGAACGCGAGCAGCACGTGTTCAACTACCACGTGCTGTTGGTGCAGGACGACGTCACGCCCGCGGGGGCCGCGCTGTCCGGGGCCCTCGTGGAGGGCCAGCGCACCCTCGACTACGGCCGGTTCGGCGACGTGCGCGGCCGGTACGAGCGGCAGCGCCTGCTGAGCATGCTCCGGTACTTCCTCGGCACGCAGAGCCTGCGGGAGCTGGGTCTGCCCGTCACCCCGGCATGGGCGGTTCCGCCGGTGGTGGTCAAGAACGTCGTCATCTCCACAGTGGTCGCACGCACGCGCACCGGGAGGCGGTTCCTCGAGCGGCTCGGCGACCGGGCCGCACGGCGCGAACTCGCCTCGAAGTTCGGGGCGTCGAGGCCCGCCGTCGGCGCGCTGCCCGGCTGAGCTTTTCCCGGCCGCCCACCGGGGGCCGGATCGGTCGCGTCGTCCCGGTCGCTAGGCTTGTCCCGGCAAGCCGGACCGCCGGTCTCCAGCAGCTGCGGGCGGCGGTCGTCGAGTGGAGCGGGTGAAAGACGTTGACGGACTCCGGAGAGCTGAGCATCGGGCCCCTTGTGCGCCCGTCCGACGGCAGTGACGACACGGCGAAGGTGGTCGCCGACCTCGTCAATGCCGTCTATGCGGTCGCCGAGGAAGGCATGTGGCCGGAGGGAGCCACCCGGACCTCGGCGAGCGAGATCGCCGAATTGGCCGGTGCCGGCCGGCTCTTCGTCGCCTCGCTCGGTGACCGGATCGTGGGCTGCGTGAAGGTGGTGCAGCTCGACGCCCGCGTCGCCGAGTTCGGGATGCTCGCTGCCGATCCGGAGGTGCGGGGCGCCGGCATCGGCCGTGCCCTCGTGCGGTTCGCCGAGGCCCACGCGGCACGGCTCGGGAGCGAGATCATGCAGCTCGAGGTCATCCAGCCGAGAGACTTCGAGCACCCGTCGAAGGTGTTCCTGTCGCAGTGGTATCCGCGAATGGGGTACGAGCCGGTGCGGACGGACGGGCCCGAGGTCATGTACCCCGAACTGGTCCCGCTGCTCGCGGTCCCGTGCGACGTCGTCGTCTACCACAAGCGGCTCGGCTGACCGGTCCGTCTCCGCGTGGCGCCCGGCGCGGGCGGCGGCGACGTGCTTCCATGGTCGGACGAGTTCCGCGAGGAGGCGAGATGACGAGCAACCGTATCGGCCGCCATGCCCGGCGCGCGGGAGCCACGCTGCTGCTGACGGCCGCGGCCGTCCTCGGTGCGTCCGGTCCGGCAGCGGCCCAGGACGAGTGGCCCGAGATTCCGTCCTATCCGACACCGATGGTGCCGTTCGAGACCAAGGACTTCCTCACCCCGGCGGACCTCGACTACTGGAATCCGCTGGTGAACCGGAATCGGCTCACGTCACCGTTCGGCACCGGCACCCGGATCGTCTGCGTCGGATTCCACGGCGTGACCACCGACTGCTGGCAGGCCGATCAGAACGGACAGCCGCACAAGCTGATCCGGCTGCCGGCCAATCTGCCGAACGTCACGGGTTCGAGTCTGCCGGGCGGTGGGCCGGGACACTTCGTCTACCCGATCCTCTGAATCCGCACCGCGGACATATCAGCCGGTGAACAACACCGCTGCCTGAGCCGGCAACCGCGCGCCGTCCTTGCGGCGGAACAGTTCCGCCGGCCGGCCGGCGCCCGGACTCGACATGCGCCCGGTGCTGACGAGAGCGTCGACCACGTGGCGGCGGAACGAATCCTTCTGCAGCGGAACGCCGAATATCACCTCGTACAACCGCCGCAGCTCGAGGACGGTGAACTCGTCGCCGAGCAGTCCGTCGGGATCCACGCGCTGCGCGTAGCGGGTTCGCAGATCCGCGACGGCCGCCGCCACCATCTCGGCATGGTCGAAGGCCAACGGCTGCTCGGCCTTTCCGTCGCGCACGCACACGAGGTGGGCGTCGCCCGGAAGGTCCTTGCGAGGCAACGCCGCGGCGTGGGCGATCGAGATCACCCATCCGCGCGGGTCCCGGTCGGGAGCGTCGAACACGCCGATCTGATGGAACCGGATGCCGGTGAGTCTCGTCTTGTCACGCAGTGCACGTCGGGCGGCGTCGGCGGCGCGTTCGCGTTCGCGGAGGAAGGTGCCGGGCAGGGCCAGGTCTCCGAGACTGTGCTCGACCACCAGCACTCGCAGTTCGCCGTCGGAGTAGGTCAGCACGGCGATGTCCACCGCGGTCGAGGGGTGCGGGTACTCGGCCAGCTTCCGGCCCGCCCCGTCCGTCCAGTCGCTCACGGTTGCACTTTAGCGTGATTTTGATCTAAGTTGATAGCGCAGATTTGATCGAAATGGTCGGCGGAGGGAGCGGGAAATGGCGTTGACGGCGCAGCAGTGTGACCGGGCGGTGGGGGTGCTTCTCGCGACGGCGGCAGGGGACGCCCTCGGTGCCGGCTACGAGTTCACTCATCCCACCGCCGACGCGGTGATCGACATGATCGGCGGGGGCGTGTTCGGCTGGGAACCGGGGGAGTGGACCGACGACACCGCGATGGCCGTCGCCGTCGCCGAGGTCGCGGCCACCGGCGTCGACCTCGGCGGCGCAGCAGGTCTCGACGCGGTGGCCGCGCAGTTCGTGCGGTGGTTCGACTCCGGCCCGAAGGACATCGGCAACCAGACCCGCGCCGTGCTCTCGCATCGCCCCGCCGGCGCCGCGGCGATGCAGGCCCGCGCCCGCGCGCTGACCGGTCGCAAGGGCGGCAACGGCGCCCTGATGCGGACCGCCCCGGTCGCCCTGTCCTATCTCGGCTCGGGCGACGCGGACGCTGCCGTCGCCGCCGCCGGGGAGGTGGCGCTGCTGACCCACGACGACCCGCAGGCGGTTCAGGCCTGCCGGCTGTGGACGTATGCGATCCGCCACGCCGTCCTGCACGGCACCTTCGACGGTGTCCGCGGCTACCTGCAGGTCTGTCCCGCCGACGTCGCCGGTTACTGGGCTCCGCTGCTCGACCGGGCCGAGCACGGCACGCCCGGCGACTTCGCGAACAACGGATGGACCGTCCACGCCCTGCAGACCGCGTGGTGGGCGATCAGCACCACCGACGATTCCGACGCCGGGCACCTGCAGCGTGCCCTCGAGGCCGCGGTCCGCGCCGGCGGTGACACCGACACCACCGCCGCCATCGCGGGCGGACTGCTCGGCGCCCGCTGGGGAGCCTCGGCGGTCCCCGATCGGTGGCGGCGCATCCTGCACGGCTGGCCCGGGCGCACCGCGCACGACCTGAACCACCTGGCCACGGACGCCGCGCGGAAGGGATACGACCGCCGCGCCGCCGTCTCCGCTCACCCCACCGAACTCCAGGAGCAATCGTGACCCTGATCGACGTCGTCCACGGCGACATCACCACCCAGCGCGTCGACGCGATCGTCAACGCCGCCAAGTCCTCCCTCCTCGGCGGCGGCGGCGTCGACGGCGCCATCCATCACGCCGGCGGTCCGGAGATCCTCGCCGCCTGCAAGGCCCTGCGCGCGACGACGCTGCCCAACGGTCTGGACGTGGGCGCGGCGGTGGCCACCACCGCAGGAAAGCTCCCGGCGCGCTGGGTGATCCACACCGTCGGGCCGATCTACTCGCCTCACGAGGACCGCTCGCACCTGCTGCGGTCGGCGTACACCCGCAGCCTTGCCGTCGCCGACACCCTCGGTGCCCGGACCGTCGCGTTCCCGTTGATCTCCGCCGGTGCCTACGGCTGGCCGAAGGAAGACGCGATCCGGCAGGCGGTCACCGCCCTCACCGCCGCCCGGACCGCGGTCGAGATCGTCACGCTCGTCGCGTACGACCGGAGCGTCGCCGAACTGATGCGCCGCACCCTGGCGTAAGGCGCTGGAGCCGGCGGCCGAATGTCACACGCGTTCAATTGGATCGAATGCGTGTGACATTCGGCCGCGGCGATCCTGCGGCGCTCAGGACATCGACGGTTCCTGCGACGGCAGGGTGAACACACAACTCTCCCCGGCCCCGAGTTCGCACACCTGGCCGTCGAGACCCACCCGGACGGGGCCGTGGAACCCTTCGGGCTGAGCGAGCACCGTCAACTCGTTGCCGACGATGCGCACCCGCAGTGGCGTGCCCCGGAACCGGATCGAGAAGGACACGCCGTCGAGCCGGTCCACCAGCCGGGGCCGGAACAGCAGCACGCCCTTGTAGACCCGGGCCCCGACGAAGCTGCTCTGGAGCAGGTCCAGCGTGCCGGACATGACCCCCATGTGGATGCCTTCCTTGGTGGTTCCGCCCTGTATGTCACTGACGTCGCTCTCGAGAGCCACCATGAAGCGCTCCCACGAACTGGGCGGGTGGATGTCGGCGAGCACGCCGGCGAACGTGACGTGGCTGAGCGTCGACCCGTGCGAGGTCCGTTGGTCGTAGTACTCGATGGTGCGCCGGGCCAGTTCCTGGTCGTACGGATAACCCAGCCGCTCGAACGTCGCGTGCAACTCGTCGTCGTCGAACAGGAAGAACAGCATCACCGTGTCGGCCTGCTTGGCCATCTTGAACCGGTTCGGATCCTCGCCCTCCGCCCGGAGGATGCGATCGAGCCGCTGGATGTTGGGGTAGGCGGCACGGTAGTGCTCCCAATCGAGCTCCTCGAGCTCGTCGTAGCCCTCGAACTGGCTGATGACCCCCTCGTGGAAGGGCACGAACATCCGCCGGCTCATGTCGTCCCACGTGTGCAGCTCCTCGTCGGTCACCGCGAGCTGGGCGAGCAGGGCGCTGCGGCGGCTGGCCGAGAGCGAGTCGAGCACCGACGGCACCGTCGCCATGATCCAGGCCACCATGACGTTGGTGTAGGCGTTGTTGCGCAGTCCGTCCTCGGACGCGCCGGGATGGCGCTCGTGGAACTCGTCCGGCCCCATCACACCGTGGATCTCGTAACGTTCGCGCTCGGGGTTGAAGTGGGCGGTCGACGCCCAGAATCGGGCGATCTCGAGCATGAGCTCGGCGCCGTAGTCGGCCAGGAACTCCGTGTCGTCGGTCGCCTGCAGGAAGCGCCACACGTTGTAGAAGATCGCCGCGTTGACGTGCCGCTGATTGCGGCTGAGGTCTGGATCCCACTGTCCGGAAAGGGGGTTGAGATGTACGGCCTGGGTCTCCTCGGTGCCGTCGCTGCCGCTCTGCCAGGGGAACATCGCACCGCGGTACCCGGCCTCCTCGGCCGCGGCCTGGGCCTCCGACAGCCGTCGGTACCGGTAGAGCAGCAGGCTCCGGGTCACCTCCGGCATCCGCAGGTTCAGGAAGGGGTAGATGTACATCTCGTCCCAGAACACGTGCCCCCGGTAGGCCTCCCCGTTGAGGCCCCGCGCCGGCACCCCGACGTCGTGCCGCGCCGTGTGCCGGGAACAGACCTGCAGCACGTGCGCCACGTGGAGCCGCAGCAGCAGGTGGGCGCGCGGCTCGCTGGGCAGCCGGACGTCGCAGATGTCCCACAGCTCGTCCCACGCCGCCTCGTGCTCGGCGTACGCGGCGGCGAAGTCGGGGTACCGCAGCACGTGCCGGCCGGACGCGGCCAGCGCCTCGGTGATCGCATTGTCCCGGGAGGTGAACAACGAGACCATCTTCTCCACGCGTGTCGGCCGGCCCTCCTCGACATCGAAGCAGAGCACCTGCTGGATGTAGTCCTCCATCTGGTACAGCGAGCGGTCCACCTCCACGGGTCCGTCGTCGTAACCTTCCCCGCGGAAGACCCGGGTGCGTGCGGCCTCGGCGACGTAGATGTCGGACTGGCGGGTCTGCACCCGCAGGGCGATCGTCTCGGTGCCGAACGTGCGCGGGGACACCGGATCCAGATGGCGCCCTTCGAGCTGCCGGTAGCGGGCGACGATCTGGTTCGTGACGCGACCGTCCAGCGCGGAGACCACCTCGATCTGCCCCGACCAGTTCTCCGGGACGAGCGTCCACTCGATCCCGGCCTGGTGGCTGTGGGCCATGCTCACGAAGCGGCGGCTCCGCAGCGTCGTCTCCCGCCCGAAGCGGTCCCGGAACCGCAGCTCGCGCATCACCGTGGCGAGCCGGATGTCGTAGGTGTGCCGGTAGGACAGCACGTCGACGTTGTCGAGCCGGACCGCGTCCTGGCCCTCGATGCGCAGCTTGAGGACGAGCCAGTTGGACACGTTGACCAGGTCCTCGTTGAGTACCGGGCGTCCGCCCATGATCGTGGTCTCGCGGTTGTAGATCCCGTGCACATAGGTGCCGGGATAGTGGATGGGGCTCATGTCCTCCCACTCGGCGGTGCCGCGCGTGCAGAAGTAGCCGTTCCCGGTGGAGGTCAGCGCCTCCCGCAGTCCCTCCGACGCGCTGTCGAACCGGTCGTAGTCGAGCTCGAACTTCGGCTCCTGCACGACGTTCCCTCCCGGACTCCCGTGGCGTGGTCCGCGATCACCGCGCCAGTGCGGTCAGAAAGCGCTCCACCTCGTCGACGGAGGAGAGCACGAACTCGGCGGCCGTGGTCCGGCCTGCCATCTCCGGATCGTCCGCCCGGCCGACGAGGATGCCGATCCCACGTCCGCGCAGCGCCCGGAAGGCGTCCTCGTCGGTGATGTCGTCGCCCAGGTACACCGGTACGGTGCCGGCGGAGTCGAGGTCGAGCACCTCGATCAGGTACAGCACGGCTCGGCCCTTGTCCCAGTCGACGGCGGGCGCGAGCTCGTACACCATCTTCCCCGGGGTGACCTTCAGCTCGCCGCGGTACTCGGCGAGCAGCCCCTGCACGACCGTCGCGATCCGGTTCCGGTCGGCGGGTTCGGCGAGCCGGTAGTGCACGGCGACCGACGCCCGTTTGGGCTCCACCAGCGCCCCGGGGATCGCCCCGATCTCGGTGCGGAGCCGGTCGGTCACCGCCGCGACGAGGTCCGCGAACCGGGCGACGCGGTCGTCGGAGACGGAGCCGCGTTGCGGGGTCCAGATGTCGAAGCCGTGGCTGCCGGCCACCACCAGGTCGTCGATACCCATCAGCTGCTGCACCACCGCCCGGTCCCGGCCGGTGACGACGCATACCGGGCAGCGTGACGCGAGTTCCCGGACCACGGTGCGCATGCCGTCCGAGATCACCGCGTCCTCCGGTCGCGGCACGATCGGGGTGAGTACTCCGTCGTAGTCCAGGAACACCGCCGGCCGGCACTCCGCCAGCCGACGGGTCAGGCTTTCGTTCCCCAGCGCGCGAGGCAGATCGCGGACCGAAGTTTCCTCCATCATCGGGGCACCCCCTGTGGCGCGGCGGACGCCGCGCCTGCGGCACGGCCACGGTCTACCCTTCCACTGTAGGACCGTGTCGTGGGACGAGGGGGGTATCCCGTCCGCACCCGCGGTACGGGTGTGGGCACTACGACGGCCCGCGGGTTCGTAGACTTCAGCCATGACGTCCGGCGCAATGTTCGACCCCGCCGACGTGCAGCGCGCCGTTGCGGCACTGCACACGCCGGACATCGACCGGTGGGCCCACCGCTTCGAACTGTTGTCCGACGTGAACCGGCTGCGCTTGTTGCTGTGCCTGCACCACGCGCCGGGCATCTGTGTCACGGACCTTGCCGCAGCCCTGGAGATGACCGGCACCGCGGTGTCCCACGCGCTGCGCCTGCTGCGCAACCAGGGCTGGGTGGCGGCGGAGCGTGAGGGTCGTATGGTGCGGTACCGCCTCGTGGACGAGACGGTCCACGAGTTGCTGCATTCGATCGGCGCGACCCACCAGCACGCCGGGCACACGCACCCGGACCGTGACCACGCCGCCCCGGAGAACGGAAGCATCTGATTCCGCGTCCCCGGGGCGGGCCCGCGGCCTATCGTGAAGACGAGCCCGTGAGGTGGGCGGAGTGGGGCCGCGATGCATGAATTGTCGATCGCGCAGAGCGTCGTGGACGCGGTGTGCGAGCACGCCGGCGACCGTCGCGTGCACAGTGTGCGCGTCGCGGTGGGAGCGCTGTGTGCCGTGATCCCCGACTCGATGCTGTTCTGCTTCGAGCTGGTCACGGTGGGCACCGTCGCGGAAGGTGCACGGTTGGACATCGAGACGCCCGCCGGTGTCGGGCACTGTCGGGACTGCGGGACCGAATTCGCACTGTTCGATCCGATTCTGTTGTGCTCCTGCGGAAGTGCCGATGTCGAAGTGCGGTCGGGTCGCGAGCTTCGCATCGTGTCGATGGAGGTGAGCTGAAGCGATGTGTGCCACCTGTGGCTGTGACGACGAGGCGGGGCCGCGGATCACGGTGCCGCCCGCGCACGACCTTCCCCACGGCGCCGAGCGCGGCCACGAGCACGGCCACGAGCACGGCCACGGCCACGAGCACGGCCACGGCCACGGCCACGGCCACGAGCACGGCCACGAGCACGGCCACGGCCACGAGCACGACCGTGCGCCCGTGCAGACCGAGACCGTCACTCTCGAACAGCAGGTGCTCGCGAAGAACGACCTGCTCGCCGAGCGTACGCGGGGGTGGCTCGCGGGTCGCGGCGTGACGGCGATCAACGTGATGAGTTCGCCGGGGGCCGGCAAGACCACCCTGCTCGAACGAACGATCCGTGAGCTGTCCGGCTCCGCGCCGATCGCGGTGATCGAGGGCGACCAGGAGACCCTGCTCGATGCCGAGCGCATCCGCTCGACGGGATGCGCCGCGGTGCAGGTCAATACCGGTGCCGGATGCCATCTCGACGCGCAGATGATGCACGACGCGCTCACCGCCCTGGATCCGGCTCCGGGAACGCTGTTGTTCGTGGAGAACGTGGGGAATCTGGTGTGCCCGGCCCTCTTCGATCTGGGGGAGCAGGCCAAGGTGGTGCTCATCTCGACGCCGGAGGGAACGGACAAACCGCTCAAGTATCCGCACATCTTCGCGGTCGCCGATCTCGTCGTCGTCAACAAGGTCGACCTGCTGCCGTATGTCGACTTCGAACTCGAAACCTGTGTCCGCCACGCCGGATCGGTCAACCCCGGCGTGGAGGTGCTCGCGGTGTCGGCCACCACGGGGGAGGGCATGGAGGCGTGGTACCGCTGGATCGCCGACCGCCGGTCGGGACGATCATGATTCGTTGACATCCCTCCGGAACGGGGCGTTAATAGAGAAAGCGCCGCGCAAGTGGGCCGAGGGTCGACTCCTGCGGCGCAGGAGCGTGGGGCGCTCCGGAAGGTGGTCGGCATGCCCACACCCGAGGCCCAGGCGGCCGAAGAGGCCTTGATCCACGTGTTGTGGATCAACGCCGGGCTCAGTTGCGACGGCGATTCCGTGGCTCTCACCGCCGCCACGCAACCCAGTGTGGAAGAGATTGCACTCGGCGCGCTGCCGGGGCTGCCGAAGGTCGCGGTGCATTGGCCGCTGATCGATTTCGAATGCGGCCCCCAGGGTGGTGCGGACGACTTCCTCGAATGGTTCCGCAAGGCGGACCGCGGCGAGCTCGAGCCGTTCGTGCTGGTGGTCGAGGGTTCGATCCCCAACGAGAAGCTGCACGACGAGGGGTACTGGTCCGGCTTCGGCAACAACGAAGAGACCGGGCAACCGATCACCACCAGCGAGTGGCTCGACCGGCTGGCGCCGAAGGCCACGGCGATCGTCGCGGCGGGCACCTGCGCCACGTACGGCGGCATTCACGCCATGGCCGGTAACCCGACCGGCGCGATGGGCGTGCCCGACTACCTGGGCTGGGAATGGAAGTCGAAGGCGGGTATCCCGATCGTGTGCGTGCCGGGATGCCCCATCCAGCCGGACAACCTGTCCGAGACGCTGACCTACCTGCTGTACCAGGCGACGAATCAGGCGCCGATGATCCCGCTGGACGAGGCACTGCGGCCGCAGTGGCTGTTCGGCATCACCGTCCACGAGGGCTGCGATCGCGCCGGGTACTACGAGCAGGGCGACTTCGCCACCGAGTACGGCTCCCCGAAGTGCATCGTGAAGATCGGCTGCTGGGGGCCGGTTGTCAAATGCAATGTCCCCAAACGTGGTTGGATGAACGGAATCGGCGGATGCCCCAACGTGGGGGGTATCTGCATCGGCTGCACGATGCCCGGCTTCCCGGACAAGTTCATGCCGTTCATGGACGAGCCGCCCGGGGGGAAGCTCTCGACGCGGGCGGTCGGCGTGTACGGCTCGGCCGTGCGGCAGCTGCGGAGCCTGACGAAGAGCACATTGGACAAGGAGCCGACCTGGCGTACGCCCGGTACGGAACTCACCACCGGCGCGACCCGTACCTGGTAGTCCCGCCCCGAGAGAGGCAGCCCGATGACAGCCACCGTCCCCGATCCCGCCGCCGGCAGCAACCTGGTGGAGATGGCGTGGGATCCGATCACCAGAATCGTGGGCAGTCTGGGTATCTACACGAAGATCGACTTCGCGAACCGCGAAGTGGCCGAATGTCACAGCACCTCGTCGATCTTCCGTGGCTACTCGCTGTTCATGAAGGGCAAGGACCCGCGCGACGCGCATTTCATCACCAGCCGCATCTGCGGTATCTGCGGGGACAACCACGCCACCTGTTCCTGTTATGCGCAGAACATGGCGTACGGCGCCAGGCCGCCGCACCTCGGTGAGTGGATCGTCAACCTCGGTGAGGCCGCGGAATACATGTTCGACCACAACATCTTCCAGGAGAACCTGGTGGGGGTCGACTACTGCGAGAAGATGGTCTCCGAGACCAATCCGGGGGTGCTGGCGAAGGCCGAGAACACCCGGGCCCCCCGGGCGGACCAGCACGGCTACCGCACGATCGCGGACATCATGCGCTCGCTCAACCCGTTCACCGGCGAGTTCTACCGCGAGGCACTGCATGTGAGCCGCTCGACCCGGGAGATGTTCTGTCTCATGGAGGGTCGCCACGTGCACCCGTCCACCCTGTACCCGGGCGGTGTCGGCACGGTCGCCACGATCCAGCTGATGACCGACTACCTGACCCGGCTCATGCGCTACGTCGAGTTCATGAAGAAGGTCGTGCCCATGCACGACGACCTGTTCGACTTCTTCTACGAGGCGCTGCCGGGGTACGAGAAGGTGGGGCTGCGGCGCACCCTGCTCGGGTGCTGGGGTTCGTTCCAGGACCCGGAGACGTGCAACTTCGCCTACCGGGACATGGAGGACTGGGGCCGGAAGATGTTCGTCACCCCGGGGGTGGTCGTCGACGGCAAGCTGGTGACGACCTCGCTGGTGGACATCAACCTGGGCCTGCGCATCCTGCTCGGCTCCTCGTACTACGAGGACTGGACGGATCAGGAGATGTTCGTGAAGACCGATCCGCTGGGCAATCCGGTGGACCGTCGCCATCCCTGGAACCAGCACACCAATCCGAGACCACAGAAACGCGATCTCGAGGACAAGTACAGCTGGGTGATGTCGCCCCGCTGGTTCGACGGCACCGACTACCTGGCCCTCGACACCGGAGGCGGGCCGCTGGCCCGGCTGTGGTCGACGGCGCTGGCCGGGCTTGTCGACATCGGCTACGTCAAGTCCACCGGGTCGAGCGTGCAGATCAACCTCCCCAAGACCGCGCTGAAGGGGCCGGTGACGTTGGAGTGGAAGATCCCGCAGCACGGCAGCAACACCCTCGAACGCAACCGGGCCCGCACCTACTTCCAGGCCTATGCCGCCGCGTGCGCCCTGCACTTCGCCGAGAAGGCGCTGGTGGAGATCCGGGCCGGCCGCACCAAGACCTGGGAACCGTTCGAGGTCCCCGACGAGGGCATCGGCTGCGGGTTCACCGAGGCGGTGCGCGGCGTTCTCTCGCATCATCTGGTGATCCGCGACGGGAAGATCGCCAACTACCATCCGTATCCGCCGACACCGTGGAACGCCAGCCCGCGCGACAGCTACGGCACACCCGGCCCGTACGAGGATGCGGTGCAGGGGCAGCCGATCTTCGAGGAGAACGACCGCGAGCACTTCAAGGGCATCGACATCATGCGCACCGTGCGCAGTTTCGACCCGTGCCTGCCCTGCGGGGTGCACATGTACCTCGGAGACGGGAAGACCCTCGAGAAACTGCACTCGCCGACCCAGTCGGTCACCGGGGAGTGACGGATGGAGCGATGGCGGGAGTCGGGTGAACGTATCGAGGCACTGCTGGACGCGAGCTCCGCGGCCGGGCCGGCGGCGCGCGAACGGGCCGAGGACCTGGTCCGGGAGGTGATGGGACTCTACGGGGCGGGACTCGCCGGAATCTGCGACGCGCTGGCCCGGTATCCCGGCGCGATGGACGACCTGGCCCGCGACGACCTGGTCGCCAGCCTGCTGCTGATCCACGGGCTGCACCCGCACGACGTGGAGACCCGGGTGCGCACGGCGCTGGACGGGGTGCGCCCGTACCTCGGGTCGCACGGCGGGGACGTCGAGCTGGTCGCGATCCGCGACGACGTGGTCCGGTTGCGTCTGCTCGGCAGCTGCCACGGATGCCCGTCGTCGGCGGTGACCCTGGAGCTGGCCGTGCAGGACGCGGTGCGGGCGGCGGCGCCGGAGATCACCGAACTCGAGGTCGAGACCGCCGGGTCCACGGGGCAAGGACTCATTCCCGCGGCGGCGCTGTTCACCCGGGTGCATTCCGATGTTCGTGGAACATGGTGTGCGGCGCCGGAACTCGACGAGATCCCGGAAGGTGAGGTCGGCGGCTTCGTCGTCGCCGGACTGCCGGTTCTGGTGTGCCGCGTCGCCGGTGAGCTCCTCGCCTACCGGGACCGGTGCCCGGTCTGCACCCACGCGTTCGCCGGCGCGGCGCTGCACCGGCGGGCCGGGGCCGGGGCGGACGCGGCGGTGCTGCGGTGCCCGACCTGTGCGGCGCACTTCGACGTGCGCGGTGCCGGGGTCCGGCTCGACGCGGGCGACGAACACCTCGAACCGGTGCCGGTGCTGGTGCGGGACGGCGTGCTGTCGGTGGCCGTGCCCGCCGGGGTGGCGTGATGCCGTCCCCCTTCGAGGTCCTGCAGCGCATCGCCGCACCTCGGCCGGCGGGGGAGCGCTGCGAGATGTGCGCCGTGGGCATCGGCGACGGGCACGGGCACGTCGTCGACGTGCAGGCACGCCAGCTGATGTGCGTGTGCCGGGCCTGCTGTCTGCTGTTCACCGATCCCGGGGCAAAACTGCGCTACCGGGCGGTGCCGGAGCGGTACCTGTCCTTCCCGGAGTTCGCGCTCACCCCCGGCGCCTGGGCGAGCCTCGAGATCCCGGTGAACCTGGCGTTCTTCTTCCGGAATTCGACCCTGGGCCGGACCGTCGCGTTCTATCCCGGCCCGGCCGGCGCGACCGAATCGGAGCTGCCGCTCGACGCCTGGGAGGCGCTGTGCGGCGGCAACCCGTCGCTCCTGCCCCCGCTGCCGGACGTCGAGGCGCTGCTCGTGCGGGTTCCGCGACGGGGCGCCGCCGACTGTCATCTGGTGCCCATCGACGCCTGCTACGCGCTGGTCGGCCGGCTGCGACGGGTCTGGCGCGGCTTCGACGGCGGCACCGATGCCCGTGCCGAGCTCGACGCCTTCTTCGCGGAGGTCGCCCGGCGGAGCCGTCCCGTCCCGGCGAGGGGGCAGGCGTGACCGCCCTGGACTTCACGGTCGTCGACATCGCTCCCGAACCGTATGCCGCCACCCCGAGCCTCTCGGCGCGCCTCCGGATCCGGGAAACCACGGGTGCGCCGGTGCACAGCGTGGCGCTGCGCTGCCAGGTGCGCCTGGAACCGGCCCGCCGACGCTACGGTCCGGACGCCGAGGCCGCCCTGGGAGACCTGTTCGGCACCCGCGACCGGTGGGGCAGCACCCTCTCCTCGTTCGCGTGGTTGCAGACGTCCACGATGGTGCCGGGCTTCGCCGGCGAGTGCGAGACGGCACTGCCGCTGCCGTGCACGTACGACTTCGAGGTCGCGGCCGCCCGGTATCTGCACGCCCTCGACGACGGCGCGGTGCCGCTGCTGCTGCTGTTCAGCGGGACGGTGTTCGGCCGCGGCGGCGGCGGGGTGGCTGTCGAGCCGGTGCCGTGGGACCGCGAGGCCCGCTACGACCTGCCGGTCTCGGTGTGGCACGAGATGATCCGCAGCCACTTCCCCGGCACCGGGTTCGCCCGCATGGGGCACGACACGCTGGCCGCGCTGACCCGGTACAAGGTGGCGCACGGGCACACCGATCTCGACGCGGCGGTCACCGAACTGCTCGCCGCGGCCGAGGCGAGGCCGGCCGCGGCGACCGGCGCGGGGGAGGCGGCGTCGTGACCGTGCAGGGACAGGCTGATCGGGTGCGAGCGGTGGCCGACGCTGTGCTGTACGAGGGCTACCTGTTGTACCCGTACCGGGCCAGTTCCCGTAAGAACCACTCCCGCTGGCAGTTCGGTGTGCTCGGCCCGCCCGGCGCCGCCGCTGCGGGGATCGGCGAGGAGCCGGCGCTGGCCACGCAGTGCGTGCTGCGCCCACTGCGCGCCGACGCCACGATCGACGTGGTCGTGCGGTTCCTGCAACTGCAGACCCGCACGGTGCAGCGCCGCGACGGCGACGACTACGTCACCGTGGCCGAACTGACCGTCGCGGGCCGCTCGTGGATCGGGTGGGACGAGGCCGTGGAATGCGAGATTCCCCTCGGGCCGCTGCCGGTCACCGAACTCGCCGTCCCGCGTATGGTTCCGGTCGCCGTTCCCGGCGGTGCGGACATCGAACTGCTCACCGCCGCGGACGGTGCCGTCACCGGCCGGGTGGTACGCACGCGGTGGCCGGTGCACGCCGTCGTTCGTGTGGAGCGGGGCCCGTCCGCCGGAACCGGTGCGGCGATGCGCCTGGATCTCACCGTCGAGAACACCGGCGATGCACCCGTGGACGCCGCCGACGCGCTGCGACGGTCGCTGATCGGGGCGCATCTGATCCTCGCCGCCCGCGGCGGGCGGTTCGTCTCGCTGCTCGAGCCGCCCGCCGACGTCGCCGACCTCGCGGACGAGTGCGCACACACCCGGTGTTTCCCGGTCCTCGCCGGCGACGCCGACCCTGCCACACCCGGCGAGTCCGCCACGCTGCTGGTGTCCCCGATCATCCTGTACGACCATCCGCAGGTCGCCGAGCAGAGCGGCGGGGACCTGTTCGACGCCACCGAGATCGACGAGATCCTCACCCTGCGGGTCCTGACCCTGACCGACGAGGAGAAGGCCGAGGCGCGGGCCACCGACCCCCGGGCCGCGCAGATCGTCGAACGCTGCGAGACGATGACCCCCGCCGAGATGCAGGCCCTGCACGGCATCCTGCGGGACCCGCACCGCGAGGGCGGGCTGATTCCAGAATTGCCCGACGGCGTCGACTGGTGGACCCCCGAGGCGGACACCAGCGTCCGGCCCGAGACGGACGGGGTGCTGATCGGCGGGATCCGGGTCGCGCAGGGCAGCCTGGTGCGGCTGCACCCGTCGCGCCGGGCCGACGCGCAGGACCTGTTCTTCCGGGACCGGGTGGCGCGCGTGGCCACCGTGCACGCCGACGTCGACGGCGAGACCCACGTCGGGGTCGTCCTCGTCGACGATCCGGCCGCGGACCTGCACGACTGGTACGGGCGCTACCTGTACTTCGCGCCCGACGAACTCGAGCCGCTCGGGAGGAAAGAGGAGCCATGAGATTCATCGGAATGCTGGCCACCGCGGCACTGGCCGCCGCGGTGATCGGCGGGGTGGTCGTGACGGTGCAGTCGCTGCCGGACATCCAGCGGTACCTGCGGATGCGCAGGATGTGACGTGGTGCGGATCCTGGTGGCGGGCATCGGCAACATCTTCCTCGGCGACGACGGCTTCGGCCCCGAGGTGGTGCGGCGGATCCCGGCCGACACACCCGGAACCCGGGTGGTGGACTACGGGATCCGCGGCATGCACCTGGCCTACGACCTGCTCGACGGGTGGGACGCGCTCGTGCTCGTCGACGCCGTCCCCGGCGCCGGCGAGCCGGGCGCCGTGCGGGTCTTCGAAGCCGACACCGCCACGCGGGGGCCGGCGGGAATCGACGCGCACGCCATGGACCCGGCCGCGGTGTTCGCGAGCCTCGAGGCGCTCGGCGGGCAGGCGCCCCCCACCGTGGTGGTGGGCTGCCAGGTGGCGGCGGTCGAGGAGGGCATCGGGCTGTCCCCGGCGGTCGCCGCGGCCGTCGGCCCGGCCGTCGATGCCGTCCGGCGCACCGTGCGCCGCCTGCGTGCGCAGGCGCCGCCGGCGGGAGCCGCGGTCGCCGGGGACGAGGGCTGAGCGGTGTGCCTCGGCATCCCGGGACGGGTGATCCGGCGGCTCGACGGCTACGCCGGGCAGCTCGCCCTCGTCGACGTGGCCGGCGAGGAGCGCAAGGTGAACGTCGGCATGCTCGACGACCCGGACCTCGCGCCCGGCGACTGGATCGTCATCCACATGGGCTTCGCGATGGATCGGGTCGACGAGGCCGGCGCGCGGCGCGCGATGGAAGGGCTCGAACTGATGGGACGGCCCCGGGACGAACCGGGAGCGGCGCCGTGATCCCCGTGGCCGAGCGACGGCGCCTGGTGGTGCGTGGCGTGGTGCAGGGCGTCGGCTTCCGGCCGTTCGTCGCCGGGCTGGCCCGCGAGTTGCGCCTGGGCGGGTACTGCGGCAACGACGACTCCGGGGTGTTCCTCGAGATCGAGGGTGCCGCCGCGGATCTGGACGAGTTCACCCGCCGCCTGCGCGACGACGCACCGCCGCTGGCCGTGCTCGTCGACGTGGCCACCGCCCCGCGAATGCCGCGCGGCGAGGACGACTTCCGCATCGTCGAGAGTCACCACGCGGACGGGGCGCGCACCCTGGTCCCGCCGGACGTGGCGACGTGCGCCGACTGCCTGCGCGAGCTGAACGATCCCGCCGACCGGCGCTACCGGCATCCCTTCGTCAACTGCACCCACTGCGGGCCCCGCTACACGGTGATCACGGACCTGCCGTACGACCGGCCGGCGACGACCATGGCCCGGTTCCCCCTGTGCCCGAGTTGCGCCCGCGAGTACACCGATCCCACGGACCGCCGCTACCACGCCCAGCCGATCTGCTGCCCGGACTGCGGGCCGCGGATCTTCGCCGTACGCGACGGCCGCCGGATCGACGGAGACTCGGAGGTGCTGGCCACGGTGCAGGCGGCGCTCGCCGCCGGGGACATCGTGGCGGTCAAGGGACTCGGCGGCTTCCATCTCGTGTGCGATGCCACGAACCCCACCGCGGTGAACCGGCTGCGGGAGCGGAAACACCGGCCGGACAAGCCGTTCGCCGTGATGGCGCCGGACGTCGCGGCCGTCGCCGCGGTGTGCCTGCTGTCCGCGGCCGAGCAGGCCGTGCTCACCGCGCCGGCCCGGCCGATCGTGTTGCTGCGGGCCCGTCCCGGCGCGGCCGTCGCCGACGCGGTCGCACCCGGACTCGACGAGCTCGGGGTGATGCTGCCGTACACGCCGCTGCACCACCTGTTGTTCGCGCCGGTGCCCGGGCACGGGAACGATGTGCCGCGGCTGCTGGTGGCGACGTCGGGAAACCTGTCCGGTGAGCCTCTCTGCTTCCGCAACGACGACGCCCTGGCCCGGCTCGGCGGCATCGCCGATCTGTTCCTGATGCACGACCGGGACATCGCGGTGCCGTGCGAGGACTCGGTGGTCGCGGTCGCCGACGGCATGGAACTGCCGCTGCGGCGCTCCCGGGGATTTGCGCCGATGCCGGTGCTGCTCGGCGGCGCGGCGCCGGTGGTCCTCGCGGTCGGCGCCGAGGTGAAGAACACCTTCTGCCTGACCCGGCAGGACTACGCCTTCTGTTCGGCGCATCTCGGGGACATGGGCACGGTGGAGAGCCGGCGCGCCTTCGAGGCGTCGGTCGCGCAGCTGACCGCCCTGCACCGCGTCACCCCCGAGGTGGTGGTGGCCGACGCGCATCCCGGCTACGCGACCCGGGAGTGGGCCGAACGCTACTGCGAGGACCACGACGTCGAGCTGCGCGCAGTGCAACACCACCACGCGCACGTCGCGTCCCTGCTCGCCGAGCATCGCCGGCTCGGTACCCCCGTGCTGGGGATCGCGTTCGACGGCACCGGATACGGCTGCGACCGCACCGTCTGGGGCGGGGAGCTGCTGCTGGTGGGAACGGATCCCTGCGACGCCCGGCGCGCCGGGCACCTGCGGTCGTTCCCGCTGCCCGGCGGCGACGTCGCCGTGCGCACCCCGGCCCGGGTCGCGCTGGCCGTGCTGCGGGAGGCCGGCATCGAGGAGATCGAGGACCTGCCGTGCGTGAGCGCGCTCGGTGCCGCCGAACGCGCCCTGGTGGACTCGCAGCTGGCGTCGGGCGTCGGCTGCGTGCGCACCACCAGCGCCGGCCGGCTGTTCGACGCGGTGGCCTCCGTGCTGGGGGTGCGGCACCGGATCAGCTACGAGGCGCAGGCCGCGATCGAACTCGAGGTGCTGGCGCGCACCGCCACGGATGCCGCGCCGGTGCATTCGTCGCTGCGGGGGGACGAGCTGGACTGGGCCGGCACGCTGGCCTGCCTCGTCGCCGGCGTCCGGCTCGGGGTCCCCGCCGCGGACCTCGCGGCGGGCTTCCACCGTGCGCTGGCATCGGCAACAGTGCGGTTGGCGGCCCGGATCGCCGATGCGGCGGAGGTACGCACCATCGGCCTGACGGGCGGCGTGTTCCAGAATCGGCTCCTGCTGGGCATGGTCCGAACTATGCTGCAGGACAGAGGGTTCGAGGTGCTGACACACAAGCGGGTGCCGCCGAACGACGGTGGCCTGTCGCTGGGGCAGGCCGCGCTCGGTGCCGCGTTCGCACGCGGCCGGGCCGTGGACCCTGCCGGGACGGGACGAGCGCGATGACATCGACACACGACACCGAGCCGATCGGCGCGGAACTCGCCGCCGACCTCGCCGCGACGGCGCTGAGCCTGGCCCGCCGGTTCCATGCCGGGGCGACCCTGTGGGTGGTGTCCCCGCAGTGGGAGCCGCACGCCCATCACGTGGCGGTCGAGTTCGTGCACCCCGTGATCATGGGTAAACGGGCGTTGCCGTCGGTGTCGCTCGTGGAGCCGGACCCGGTCGCCCAGTGCCGGGTCGCCGCCCGCCCCGGCGACGTCATCCTGGCGGTCGCCTCCGCCGATCAGCCGGCCGTGCGCGAGATCGCCCGGCGCGCACCCGCGTGGGGCACCGACACCATCTGGATCGGCTCCGGTCCGCGGCCCGCGCCCGGTGCGGCCACCCACGTGCTGTGGGTGGACTCGGACGATCCGATGGTGCCCGCCACCGGGCGGTTCGTGCTGCTGTACCACCTGCTGTGGGAACTGACGCACGTGTGCTTCGAGCATCCAGGCCTGCTCGCCGACCCGGGCTGCACCGACGAGGTGTGCGTGACCTGCAGCGACGAGGGCCGGCTCGGCGAGGTGATGTGGCCGGCCGACGACACCGGCGCCGCGCCGGTGCGGACCGCGGCCGGCCGGGAGCGGGTCGACGTCTCCCTCCTCGGCGACGTCACGCCCGGCGACCTGGTGCTGGTGCACGGCGGCGTCGCCCTCACCAGACTCGACGCGCCGGAACTCGATGCTGGGGCACTCGATGAGGGGGAACGGCTGTGAGCACCGAACCGGACGGCACCGACTTCCTGTACCCGTTCATCGACGCGCAGGAGCACGACGCCACCGCCCTGTTGCGCGACCTTGCGGAATCCGCCCGCGGCAAGGCGGCCGACAGCGCGCGTCTGCAACGGGCTTCGCTGGACGAATGGGGCGAGGACCTCGTCGCGGCGGGGCAGCGCATGGCCGAGCGTTTCGCTCGCGGCGGCCGGCTCTACACCTTCGGCAACGGCGGCAGCTCCACCGACGCAGCGACCCTGGCGACGCTGTTCAGCCGGCCGGCCCGGGGACGGCCGGTGCCGGCCTGGTCGCTCGCCGCGGACCAGGCGGTGGTGACGGCGCTCGGCAACGACGTCGGATTCGAGCTGATCTTCTCGCGGCAGATCATCGCGCACGCGCACGGCGACGACGTCGCGATCGCCCTGTCCACGTCTGGCAACTCCGACGACCTGATGACGGCGCTGGCGGAGGCGCGGCGGCGGGGACTGCTCACCATCGGATTCGCGGGGCACGACGGCGGCCGGATGGCCGCCACCGACGATCTCGACTTCTGCTTCACCATCCGCTCGCAGAGCATCCACCGGATCCAGGAGAGCCACGCCCTGATCGGGTACCGGCTGTGGTCGGCCGCGCAGGAACACCTGGCGCGCGCGGAATCGGCGACGGGAGGCGGACGGTGAGCACATCGGCCGAACGCGAGGACCGGGTCCTCGAACGGATCGAGGCGTTCCGGCGGCGCCGGCCGCGCCTGCGCGACACCGTGATCTCCCTCTCGCACGGCGCCGGGGGCAAGGCGTCCGCGGCCCTGGTGGATTCGGTCTTCGTCGAGGCCTTCCGCAACACCGAACTCGAGCAGCTCGGCGACGCCGCCACCGTGCGCCTCGACTCCGGGGAGAGACTGTCGTTCTCGACGGACTCGTTCGTCGTCAAGCCGCTGTCGTTTCCGGGCGGCTCGATCGGGCACCTCGCCGTGCACGGCACGGTCAACGACCTTGCCGTGTCGGGCGCGCGGCCGCGGTGGCTGTCCGCGGCGTTCGTCATCGAGGAGGGCTTCGAGATCGCGCGGCTGCGCGAGATCGTCGCCGACATGGCTGCGGCCGCCACCCGGTCCGGGGTCGAGATCGTCACCGGCGACACCAAGGTGGTGGGCCGGGGCGCCGCCGACGGTCTCTACATCAGCACCGCCGGGGTCGGCCTGGTTCCCGCCGGGCGCCGCCTCGGGGCCGACCTGGTGCGCCCCGGCGACCGCGTGCTGATCTCGGGGACGCTCGGCGACCACGGCATGGCGGTGCTGCTGGCCCGCGGCGACCTGGCGATCGAAGCGGACATCGCCTCCGACACGGCGCCGGTGCACGAGCTGGTGGCGGCCCTGCTCGCAGCCGCGCCGTCGACCCGGTGGATGCGTGACCCCACCCGCGGTGGCGTCGGTACCGTCTGCAACGAGCTGGCGCAGGCCACCGGCTTGGCGGTGGTGCTCGACGAGGCCGTGCTGCCGATCCGGCCGACGGTGACCGGGGCGTGCGACATGCTCGGCATCGACCCGCTGTACGTCGCCAACGAGGGCAAGTTCGTCGCGGTCGTCGCCCCGGACGAGGCGGACGCCGCCCTCGCCGCACTGCGGGCGTGCCCCGGCGGCGGCGACGCCGCGGAGATCGGGGAGATCCTGGCCGAACCGGAGGGCATCGTCGCGTTGCGTACCGCGTTCGGGGGCAGCCGGATCGTGGACATGCTCGTGGGCGATCCGCTGCCCCGGATCTGCTGAGGTGAGGAGAGACGCAATGTGCCTGGGAATTCCCGGCCGGGTGGTCGACATGGTCGACCCCGCCCAGCACCTGGCGAAGGTGGACGTCAACGGCGTGCAACGCGCCATCAGCGTCCGGCTGCTCGCCGGCACCGGCCTGCAGGTCGGGGACTGGGTGCTGGTGCACGTCGGCTTTGCGATGGCCCGGATCGACGAGGACGAGGCGAAGCTGACCCTCGATCAGGTGCGGAAGATGGGCGCCGACTACGTCAACGAGATCGAAGCCTTCAACGCGTCCGAGATCGCGTGAGCACCGGATGAAAGGCGGAGCAGGATCATGAAATTCGTCGACGAGTTCCGCGACCCCGCCGCGGCGCGCGCCCTGGTGGCCTCGATCACCGACCTCGCCGCCGGGGAGGAGTTCAAGTTCATGGAGGTGTGCGGCGGCCACACCCACACTATCTACCGGCACGGCATCGAACATCTGCTGCCCGCGTCGGTGGAGCTGGTGCACGGCCCCGGCTGTCCGGTGTGCGTGATCCCCATGGGCCGCATCGACGACGCCATGTGGCTGGCCGAGCAACCGAACGTGGTGTTCACGACGTTCGGAGACATGATGCGGGTGCCCGGCTCGCGCGGGAACCTGCTCGAGGCCAAGGCCCGCGGCGCCGACGTCCGATTCGTGTATTCCCCGCTGGACGCCCTGAAGATCGCGGTGGACCACCCGGACCGGCATGTGGTGTTCTTCGCCGTCGGATTCGAGACCACCGCCCCGTCCACGGCGGTGACGCTCGTGCGGGCGAGACAGCTCGGCCTGAGCAACTTCACGGTGTTCTGCAACCACGTGACGATCGTGCCGCCGATCAAGGCGATCCTCGAGTCGCCGGATCTGCGGCTCTCGGGATTCCTCGGACCGGGGCACGTGTCGACCGTGGTGGGACTGCGTCCCTACCGCTTCGTCCCCGCCGTGTACGGAAAACCGATCGTGGTGGCCGGATTCGAGCCGCTCGACATCCTCGCCTCGGTGCACATGCTGCTGCGGCAGATCCGGGACGGCCGGTGCGAGGTGGAGAACCAGTACAGCCGGGTGGTGCGGCCCGAAGGAAACGTGCAGGCACTACGGCTGATGGCGCAGACGTTCGCGCTACGGCCGCACTTCGAGTGGCGCGGCCTCGGATTCATCTCGCAGAGCGCGCTCGGCATCCACCCCGACTACGCGGATTTCGACGCCGAGCAGCGGTTCTCGATGCCTGGCCTGCGCGTCGCCGACCCGAAGGCATGTCAGTGCGGCGAGGTGCTCAAGGGCGTCATCAAACCGTGGGAATGCAAGGTCTTCGGCACGGCGTGCACGCCGGAGACCCCCATCGGCACCTGCATGGTGTCACCGGAGGGGGCGTGTGCCGCCTACTACAACTTCGGCCGGCTGCACCGGGACACCGCGGCGCTGGTGGGGCAACGCGGAACGGCCTGATCCGTGGCGGTGGTGACTGAGGGGCAGTGGTGACGGAGGGGCAGTGGTGACGGAGGGGCAGTGGTGACGGAGGGGCAGTGGTGACGGAGGGGCAGTGGTGACGGAGGGGCAGTGGTGACGGAGGGGCAGCGGCTCTTCGCCCGTTACGCCCATGCGCCGAACGCACTGGGCTACTGCGGCCCGGCAGGGGCGGCGGCCCTCGAGGCCGCCGCGTGCGGGCACGGCGACGGCGCGGCGGTCGTGGCCGCCGCCCGGCGGTTCACCGGAGCATGGCCCTACCAGGAGCTGATCGCGGCCCTGGCCGGCCGGACCGACCCCCTCGACGCAGAGGTGGTGCGCGCCTACTGGACCGGCAACGCCCTGACGGACCGGATCGATCCGGTGGAGTTCGGGACCCGGCTGCTCGAGCGGCTGGGCACGCAGGCGGGGCACTACTGGACCCACCTGACACCCGAACTGCTTGCCGAGGCGGCCCCGACGCACGCGTTCCACGTGCTGGGGGTGTACCCGTGGTCGCGACTGCTGACCACCGGGATGCCCCAGCCGGTACAGGTTCTCGATTCCTGCCGGATCCGCTGGGGCACCGTCGTCGCCGTCGGACCCGACACGGCGACGGTGCGCAGCCGCCGGCTCGGGTTCGACGGTGCCCGCCTGCGTCTCGGCGCGGAACGCGCCGAGACGGTACGGCGCCGCACCGGTGCGGGTGTGTTCGTGCCGGGACTGCGGCTCGGCGAACATGTTGCGCTGCACTGGGATTTCCTGTGCGACCGGCTCGAGGAGGAGGAGGTGGGCCGGCTGGAGGCCGCGACGGTGCGGCAGCTCGACCGCACCAACGGCCGGCTCGCCGCGGGGTGACGGCGCTCAGCGCGGGTCGGTCTCCGGCAGGGTGAATCCCCACGGCAGTTCCAGCCGGTTCGCGGCGAGCAGGTCGGCGTCGGCGAGCAGGGCGGTGATCGGACCGTCCGCGACGAGTCGTCCGTCGCTCACGATCACGGCCCGGCTGCACACCTGCGCGGCGTACGGCAGGTCGTGGGTGACCAGCAGCAGGGTGGCGTCGATGCCGAGGAGGACCTCGGCCAGTTCCCGGCGGGCGACGGGATCGAGGTCGGTGGACGGCTCGTCCAGGACCAGAACGTCGGGCCGGCACGCCAGCACGGTGGCGAGGGCGACCCGTCGACGCTGACCCGCGGACAGATGCGCGGTGTTGCGGCCGGCGTGCTCGGTCATGCCGACCGCCTCGAGGGCCTCGCGGACCCGGGCGTCGAGTTCGGCTGCGGAAACGCCGAAGTTGGCGGGCCCGAACGCCACGTCCTGTGCGACGGTCGGCATGAACAACTGGTCGTCGGGATCCTGGAACACCAGTCCGACCCGTCGCCGGATCTCACGCAGGGTGTTCCGCGCGACCGGCAGCCCGCCGATCCGGACGGTCCCGGACGACGGCGCCAGTACGCCGTTCAGGTGCAGCATCAGGGTGGTCTTGCCGGCGCCGTTCGGGCCGAGGACCGCGACCCGCTCACCGGCGGTGACGGCGAGGTCGATGCCGTCGAGGGCGCAGTGCCCGTCGGGGTGGACGTGCCGTACCCCCGTCAGCAGCACGGCCGGCTCCGCGGTCATGCCGTCACCCAGGCGGCGGCGCAGACGGCACCGGCGACGGCGGCCGGCAGCAGGCCCGCAGCCCAGGCCATCGCGGTGGCGGGAGGACCGGAGGCCGGGACGGCACCGGTGAATCCGCGGGAGAGCATGGCCAGATGCACCCGCTCACCGCGCTCGTAGGCGCGGACGAACAGCCCCCCGATTCCCCGGGCCGTCGCTCCGATGCGGTGGAGGGTGCGTGGGTCGTCGCCGCGGGAGATCCGGGCACGGTGCATTCGGTTCGCCTCGGCGGCAAGCAGTTCGAGATAGCGCAGCATGAGCACCGCCACCGTCGTGAGCAGTGCCGGAACCCGGAGGCGGGCCAGGCCGGCGGGCAGGTCCTGGGCCGGGGTGGTGGCCGCGAGGACGAGGGAGACGAGCACCCCGAGGGTGCCCTTGACGAGGATGCCCCACGCCGCGTACAGGCCCGGAACCGACAGGGAGAACCCCAGGACGTCGACCCGGTCGCCGGCCTCGGCGAACGGGAGCAGGACGGCGAGCGCGACGAACGGAGCCTCGATCGACATGCGCGGCGCCAGCCAGGCGCAGCGGATCCCGGCGAGTGCGCAGATCGCCGCGACGACCGCGAAATGGAGGGCGAAGGCCCACATCGCCTCGCGCGGAGTGGCGACCACGACGAAGACGAATGCCGTTGCGGCGACGATCTTCACCTCGGTGGGCAGGCGGTGCACAGCAGTCGTCGCGCGTGCAGGCCCGCCCCGCAGCGCGGTGGTCACGGCCGCGCTCCCGGAGTCCTGTTCCCGGATGCGCCCCGTCGACGGACGAGGAGACGGAACAGCGCGGCGGCCACCGCCGAGGTCGCGGCGACGCCGAGAACCCCGGCCACGCCGGTGGATCCGGTGTGGCCGCCGACCGTGTAACCGGCCAGCGGACCCGCGTCCCACGGATGATCGGTGGCCTCACCCGCCAGGCACTCCCCGGTGACCGTGGCGCTACCGTCGACTTCGACCACGGCACACCCCCGCGCGGTCGCGGCCTCGAGGCCGTCGGGGCTCGAATCGGCAAGGTACGACAGCATCCCCGCGCACAGGAACGCCGCCACCGCGAACAGGATCAGGAGACGCCGGCGCGTCATGCCGGTGCCCGGGTCGGCGGCCGCAGCGGGCGGAGCAGATGGACGATGTCGGGCCGCGCCCGTGCCACCGCGACGACGGTGACGGCGGTGACGAGTCCCTCACCGGCGCCGATGAGAACGTGGGTGCCGAGCAGGAACGCAGCGACGGTGCCGGCGGACCCGGCGGTGCCGCCGACCGCGTACTCGACCAGGAACCCGGTCGCCGCGGCGACCGTCGCGACCAGCGCTGCGGCAAAAGAGATCACGCCGAGGGCCGGTCCGCACGGGTACCGGCGCAGCAGCGGACGCAGCGCCACGGCCGTGCCGTACCCGGCGAGCACGCCGAGCAGGGCCATGTTGGTGACGTTGGCGCCGAGGGCGGTGAGACCGCCGTCGGCGAAGAGCAGTGACTGCACGACCAGCACGACCGTCAGGCACAGGGCGGCGGTCGCGGGACCGACCAGGACGGCGGCGAGCGCGCCGCCGAGTACGTGCCCGCTCACCCCCGGCAGGACCGGAAAGTTGATCATCTGCAGGGCGAAGACGAAGGCCGCGACGAGGCCGGCCAGGGGAGCGATGCGCTCGTCGAGCCCGGACCGGGCCCTGCGGAGCGCCACCGCGAGGCCGAGCGCGGCGACGACGAAGAACGCCAGCGAGGTCCGCGCGTCGAGCAGACCGTCGCTCATGTGCATGGCTACGACGTCCATCGGAAGAACCTCCGAGACGTGAGGATGCGTCGACGCGATTCTAGCTGCCCACCTGAACAACTGAACAGTCTTTCGGCCGTCGGGCCGGTTCGTCCAGTTCCGCCGGGACCTTCGTGCGGCGCGGTCCGCAGTGGGGCGTCCTGCCGTCTCCCCGGCGAGATCGACTGTCGACAAACGCGGCGCCGCGTGCTCGGATGGAGTGAGGGGGTCCATTCGTCGGAATGCTCGAATCCCCGAGGAGAAGCGATGAACGACGGAACCGGAAGGCAAGAGGAGCCGCAGTCGGAGCGGGGTGCCCCCGGCTCGCGCGACATGGGCTCCACCGGCCCCGGAGGAGGGCCCGCGGACCGCCCCGCCGGCGCGTTCGAGGACGACGAGATGATCTCCGTCGACCCCGGCGACGCGGGGGTCGCACCGACCCGGGCACACCACGACGGTCGGGGATGCGGACGCGGCCGTCCCGCCCTACGAGGGGCGGACGGAGCGCGGGGATGTCCGTCCCGCGCCGGACGACAGGGGAGAGGCGAGCACCGGGGGTGCCGGACGGCCGGTGGCCGACGAGACCCGCAAGTCGGCGGAGCCCTCCGAGACCCCGGGTGGCGCCACGACGTCGCCGACCGAGGAGCGGCCCGCCGGGTGAGCCGACACGACCCGAGGTGACGACGAGGGGCCGGCCCCGCCCACCGGGCGAGGGTGCACCGCGCCGAGGACGCGCGCTGTTCGGGCGGACCAGGGAGCCCGGTGCGCCGGGGCGGCGTCAGACGAACGTGCGCGCCAGCACGATCGCCAGCGCGATCAGCAGTGCGACCTTGACGATCTCGAGCGCCACATAGGCGTAGTGCACCTTCGAGCGGGGTGCGTCCTCCCCCGCGAGGATGCGGTTCGAGCGGCGCGTCAGCGGCGGGCGGATCACCGCCACCTGGACCGCCAGCACGGCCACCGTCACGAGGAGCAGGATCCACCCGGTCGTGCCGGGCGACGAGACCAGGCACGCCGTGATCAGCACGAGGGCGAGGACCCCCTCCACCGTGTTGAGTGCCCGGAACACCAGGCGACCGATACCGAGTCCGAGGGGGATGGTGATTCCCGGCGCCCGGAACTTCAGGGGTGCTTCGAGGAAGGAGATGGCGAGCACCATCCCGAGCCAGAGCATCGGCACGAACAGTTCCACGTAGCGTGCGAGAGTTTCCATCACTTGTCCTCGACTGCTGTGATCGGCACCTGATCGCCGATCCTAGTGGCGCCTGCGGCGACGGGGACGCCGGCCGTCCTTCGTCACGGCGAGAAGGGTGAGGACGAGGGCCGTCGCTGCGAGAGCGCGACGAAGACGACCACGTGGGCCGCACCCGCGCTGCGGTCACTACAGTCCTGACCGTCCTCGGATTACTCGTTGCGCAGAGGGGGAGCGGGAATTCCGGCCACGGACGTGTGTGAACGATCGACCCGTGGCGGCCCGTTCTTGCTCGGCGGCCGAGACCGAGGAATGCTGCTGACAGCTCGCGTTCGACAACGTTCACCGAAAGGATCGGTCATGCCGCGCATCGGTACCGTCGCCCGGGACCTCTACCGACGGGAGATGGCCGCGTCGAAAACTGCCGGCGACCCGCAGCAACGGTGGCGCCACCTCGAACGGGCGCACATCCTGTCCCAGCCGGATCCGTGGTTGCACACCTGCAATCACGTCGCGATGCTCGCCCTGGCGCTGCGCTGCCGTGACCGCCGCGAGGCCCTCGGGCAGGTCGTGCGGATCGTCGTCGCTGCTCCCGGTTCGATGACCGGCCGGTATCCCGAAGGCAACACCGGACGGGTCGCCGCCGGCCTGACGACCCCGATGCCGGTTCCGGCCGATCTGGCCCGGGCGCTGTCGGCGTAGTCGCCCACCCCCGGGTTCGGAGGGGCGGACCCCGCTCACGACCGGCTCCTACAGGTGCACGGTCCCGCGGATGCACGTCGTGCTGTGTCCGCCGATCCACACCTCGTCGCCCGACGAGTGCACGGTCACGATGCCGCAGCGGCCGACGCGCGTCCCCTGGCTCGCTCGGTAGTCGGCCGGCGCGATGCCGGCGCCGATCAGCCACTGGGCCAGGCCGGCGTTGAGGCTTCCCGTCACCGGGTCCTCCTTGACGCCGACGGGCGCGGCGAAGGCGCGGACCTCGAACTGCTGCGGCGATCCCGGCGGGTAGGGGCCGACGACACCGAGCATCAGGTCGCGCATGTGCTGGTCGTCGGGTTCGAGGTCGAGCACGTCCTGCGCGGACTCGAGCAGGACCGCAGCCCAGCCGGGCCCGTTGTCGACCCAGTTGTGGGCCACGATCCGCTCGCGCGCGATCCCGAGGCCACGGGCGATGCGGGCCAGGTGGTCCTCGTCGAGGTCGCCGCGACGGACCAGCTCGGGGGCGCGGAACGCTGCCGACTCGTCGGTGTGGCGCAGTTCGACGAGTCCGGCTCCGCATTCCTGGACGAGAAGGCCCGGGGTTTTCGGCACGCCGCCGGCCTCGAGCCACGCGTGCGCCGAGCCGAGCGTGGGATGGCCGGCGAACGGGATCTCCGCGCCGGGGGTGAAGATGCGCAGCCGGTAGTCGGCCTCGGGGGTCGTCGGGGGAAGAACGAACGTGGTCTCGGACAGGTTCGTCCACGCCGCGAACTGCGCCATCGCCTCGTCGGGGATGCCGTCGCCGTCGAGGACGACCGCGACCGGGTTTCCCCGGTACGGCTCGGCGGCGAACACGTCGACCTGCGCGAAGTTCCGGGAACGTGGCTGCATCATCGGCTGTGTCTCCTTCGTCGGTTCCGTCCCGACGATTGTGGTCGCGGCGCCGGCGGGGCGCATCCGAATATGCCGGCGACCCTGCGATGGGCTCAGTGCGGACCATCCGTTCCGCGACGCTCGCCCGCATCGGTCCGAACCACCTCGAGGCCGGCATCGATCACGTGCCGATGCGGCGCTGAACGACTGCGGCGCTGAACGACTGCGGCGCTGAACGACGAAGGGCGCGCAGGGAAGTCCCTGCGCGCCCTTCACGGTTCGAGGATTCAGTGCTCGTACGTGCTCAGGTCGCGGTCCTTGCTCTCCTTCGCCAGGAGGATGAACACCGCGCTCAGGACTGCCAGCCCGATCATGAACGCCGCGACCAGGCCGGTGCCGCCGCCGGCGGCCGCCTGCAGCGACGCGAGGATCACCGGCGTGAAGCCCGCGCCGAGCAGTGTCGCGCCCTGGTAGCCGAGCGAGGCGCCGGTGTACCGGGCCGCGGTGCCGAACTGCTCGGCGATGTACGCCGCCATCGGACCGTAGGTCGCGGACTGGCAGACGCCGAAGCCGAGCACGAACCCGAGCGTCACCAGGGCGACGTTGCCGGACGACAGTAGCGCCAGGATCGGCACGATCAGCACGACGAACGCGCCGAGACCGAAGAGCATCACCGGTCGCCGGCCGACGCGGTCGGAGAGGCGGGCGAATCCGAGCAGGGTGAAGATCGCGACGAACTGGCAGACGGCGAACGCCAGGAGCGCCTGCGATCGGGTCACCCCGGAATGGGACGCGTACCCGATGGCGAACGTGGTGAACATGGTCTGGATGCCGAAGCTGGCCATGCACCCCAGGGCGACGAGCAGCAGGTTCCGCGGACGGCGCAGGATGCTCAGGATCGGCGGGGTCCGCCTGTCGACCGCGGTGGCGTCCACCTCGGCCTGCTTGGCCATCGCCTCCCGGAACAGCGGGCTCTCGGACACCCGGGCCCGGACGAACAGGCCGACGGCCAGCATCACCGCGGACAGCAGGAACGGGATGCGCCAGCCCCACGACAGGAAGTCGTCCTCGGGCAGCAGCGCCACCAGCGCCAGGGCGAGGGTGCCGAGCAGGGAACCGGTGGGTGCGCCGGCGTTGGTGAACGAGGCGGCGAAGCCGCGCCCCCGCCCGCCGACGTGTTCGAGGGACATGAGCGCCGCGCCGCCCCACTCACCGCCCACGGCGATGCCCTGGCACACGCGCAGCAGCACGAGAATGATTGCGGCCCAGGATCCGATCGCCGACGCCGGCGGGACGAGGCCGATGAGGAACGACGCGACGCCCATGACCGTCATGGAGATCAGCAGCATCGACTTGCGGCCGTACCTGTCGCCGAAGTGCCCGAAGACGACGCCGCCGAAAGGACGGGCCAGGTAGCCCGCGGCGAACGTGCCCATCGACGCGATGGTCCCGGCGAGCGGGGACAGGTCCGAGAAGAACACGGGTGCGAAGACGATCGCTGCCGCGGTCGCGTAGAGCAGAAAGTCGTAGAACTCGATGGTGCTGCCCAGATAGCTCGACAGCACGACGCGTCGAACTTCCTTCTTTCTCTGGGCCGCAGTGATGTCCGCGGATGCGGTGACGGTCATGGGAGCTCCTGCCGTGGCGGTCGGGTCAGTGGGCGTACTGCTCGCGCAACTTGTCCTTGCGGATCTTTCCGGTGGCGTTGCGGGGGATCTCGTCGAGAACGAGAAGGGATTTGGGGATCTTGTACCTGGCGAGGCGCTCGCCGAGGAAGGCGAACAGCTCGTCCTCGGTGAGGGTGGCGCCGTCGGCGAGGGTGACGGCGGCCCGGCCCACCTCACCCCACTTCTCGTCGGGCACACCGAAGACGGCGCAGCCGAGGACGCCGGGCAGGTCGAGGATGGCGGCCTCCACCTCGGCGGGGTAGATGTTCTCGCCACCCGAGATGATCATGTCCTTGAGCCGGTCGACGATCGTGACGAAGCCGTCCTCGTCGGGAACCCCCACGTCGCCGGAGCGGAACCAGCCGTCGCCGGTGAAGGCTTCGGCGGTGGCGTCGGGGCGATTCCAGTACCGCCGCATCACGTTCGGGCCGGAGATCTGGATCTCGCCGCGGTCGCCGGGGGCGACCTCGGTGCCGTCCGGGTCGACGACGCGCACGTCGGTGAAGAAGTGCGGGGCGCCCGCGGTGCCGAGCTTGCGCTCGGCGTCTTTGGGCGTGAGGATCAGCGCGCCCGGGCCGGTCTCGGTCAATCCGTATCCCTGGCAGAGGCGGACGCCACGGGCGGTGTAGGTCTGCAGGGTCCGTGGCGGTACCGGTGCGGCCGCGACGATCCAGCGACGGATCGAGCTCAGGTCGGTGCGGTTCCAGTTCGGGTGGGTGCTCATCGCGTCGAGCATCGTGGGCACCCCGAACGAGTACGTGACCCTCTTGGTTTCGATCAGGTGCAGGATGCGGCCGGGCTCGAAGCCCTCCTCGACGATCACGGTGCCGCCCTTGAGCAGGGTCGGCAGGGCGACGAAGTTCAAGGCGGCGGTATGGAAGAGCGGTGCGGCGACCAGGGCCACCTCGTCGGAGAGGAAGTCGAGATCGACGATCGGATTCATCACCGCGAACACCACGTTGCCGTGGGTGAGGACGACGCCCTTGGGCCGGCCGGTGGTGCCGGAGGTGTACATGATGAAGCACGGGTCGTCGTGCGTGACCGGGACGTCGAGACGGTCGGCGGGGGCGGTCGCGATGATCTCCTCGTAGCCGACGGCCCGGTCGTCGGGTGCCCCGTCGAGGACCACGCGCCGGGCGGTGCCGGCCGCGGTGGCGGCCGCGTCGGCGACGTCCGCGAGGGCGGCGGAATGGATCAGCACGGCGCTGCCGGAGTCCGCCAGGCAGTACTCCACCTCGGGGGTGGTCAGCCGGGCGTTGAGCGGCACGAACACGGCCCCGAGCAGGCCGGCGGCGAACAGCACCTCGAGGTAGGCGGGGTGGTTCGCGGACAGCAGCGCGACCCGGTCTCCGGGGCCGATACCCCGGGCGCGCAGGGCGTGGGCGAGCCGGGTGACCCGCTCGTCGAGTTCGCGGTAGGTGACGGTGGTGCCGCGGAAGTCGAGCGCGACCGCGTCGGGGGCCTGCCGGGCGCGTCGGTGCGGCCAGGTTCCGGTACCTTGATTGAGCACGGGATCTCCTCGATGCCTTGGGATGCGGGATGGTCTGTGGCCGAAGCGACTACGTCCGGGTGAGCCGGCGACCGACGATCTCCTTCATGATTTCCGTGGTGCCGCCGTAGAGGGTCCCGGCCCGGGAGTCCAGATAGTCGCGGGCGACGTCGTACTCCTTCATGAACCCGTAGCCGCCGTGCAGCTGCACGGCCCGGTGCACCACCTTCAGATGCAGTTCGGTGACCCACCACTTGGCCATCGCCGCCGTCACCTCGTCGAGCCGGCCGTGGGCGGCGTCGAGGATGCAACGGTCCACGAACACCTGCGCGATCTCGATTTCGGTGGCCAGTTCGGCGAGGTAGAAGCGGTTGGCCTGGAAGTCGACGATGCGCTGCCCGAACGCTGTGCGGTCGGTGGCGTAGCGCAGCGCCGTCTCGAACGTGCGGGTCATCAGGGCCATGGAGGTCACCGCGATGCTGAGCCGCTCCTGCGGCAGGTTGTGCCGCAGATAGCCGAAGCCCCGGTTCTCCTCGCCGAGCAGGTTGGCGCGGGGCACGCGGACGTCGTCGAACACCAGCTCGGCGGTGTCCTGCGCGGACAGGCCCACCTTGTCGAGCGGGCCGTTCTTCGTGAACCCGGGCATGCCGTCCTCGACGACGAGCAGGCTTACCCCGTTCTTCCCGGCGGCGGGATCGGTCTTCGCGACGACGATGATCGTGTCGGCGAGCAGGCCGTTGGAGATGAAGATCTTGCTGCCGTTCAGCACGAAGTGGTCGCCGTCGGGAATCGCGGTGGTGGCGACGGCGGCGAGGTCGCTGCCGGCGCCGGGTTCGGTCATCGCGATCGCGCCGATCGCCTCACCGGCGACCATGGGGGCGAGCCAGCGATGGTTCTGCTTCTCGGTGCCGAGGGCCGTGAAGTACGGGGCGACCAGGTCGTTGAATCCCGACAAGCCCATGGTGACGGCCTGGGCGCCGACGCGGGCGAGTTCCTCGATGAGCACGGCGCCGAACCGGAAATCGTCGATGCCCCCGCCCCCGAACCGTTCCGGCACGGCGACACCGAGCAGGCCGAGCTTGCCGGCCTGCCGGTACAGCTCGCGATCGACGCGGCCCGCCGCGGCCCACGGCTCGAGGTGGGGTGCGACCTCGCGCTCGGCGAAGCGTCGCGCGGTTTCGCGGAACGCGGCGTGGTCGGGTTCGTAGATGGTGCGTTCGAGCGACACGGCACTCATGGAGACGGCGGTCCTCCTTCTGCGACCTCGTGGTTTGTCGCGCAGATCACAGTAGACCAATAATGATTGAAATAGTCAACGGTTGAATTCCATCCGCTTTCCGGGTGGGCGGTGCCCTCAGCTGGGGATATGTGTCTCGGCTAAAAACTTGCAAGCAGTCTGGACTGTTTGTTGTTTTGCTGTTACCGTCCGTTCTTGTGACTCGAACCACATCCACGGGCACGGGGCGCACGCAGGCCGAGCGCACCGCCGTGACCCGGGCGAAACTCCTCGACGCGGCCGTCGACTCGCTCGTCGAACTCGGCTACGCGCGCACCACCACCCAGGTCATCGCCAAACGGGCCGGGGTATCCCGGGGTGCGCAGCTGCATCACTTCCCGACCAAGGAATCGCTCGTCGTCGCCGCGGTCGAGCACCTCGTCGACAAGCGCCTCACGGAGATCCTCGAGGCCAGCCCGGACCCCGAGCGTGGCCTCGACGTCCTCACCGACGCGTTCCGCGGACCGTTGTTCCACGCCGCGCTCGAGCTGTGGGTGGCCGCCCGGACCGATCCCACCCTGCACGAGGCGGTGATCCCCCTCGAGCGCAAGGTCTCCGACGCGCTGCGGGTCGGCTGCCTCGAGATCATGGGGGACCGGATGGGCCCCGACGGAATCGACCTGAGCATCGAGCTGGCCCGCGGCCTCGCCGTCGCCGCCCTGATGCGTACTCCCGAATCGGATCGTGAGATCCGGGAGCGGCTGCTCCCGGTCTGGAAGGAACTGGTGATGAAGTGAGCATCGTGACCCTCCCGCCGCACGTCCACACGCTCGTCGTGGGGGCCGGCTTCGGGGGCATCGGCATGGCGGCCACGCTGCTGCGTGAGCACCCGCGCGCCGACGTCCTCGTGATCGAGCGGGGCGACGACGTCGGCGGCACCTGGCGGGTGAACACCTACCCGGGCGCGGCCTGCGACGTGCCGAGCGCGCTGTACTCGTTCTCCTTCGCGCCCGAACCGGACTGGTCGAAGGCCCACGGCACCCAGGAGGAGATCTACGCCTACCTGCGTCGGGTCGCGACGGAACAGGGCGTCACCGACCGGACGATGTTCGGGTGCGAACTGCGCGACGCGCAGTGGGACGGCGAGAACACCCGCTGGATCGTGTCGACGTCGCGGGGCGACCTCACCGCCGACGTGCTGGTCTCGGCGACCGGTGCGCTGTCCACCCCGACCCTCCCGAAGGTGCCGGGCCTGGAGATGTTCCGCGGCAAGATGTTCCACTCGGCAGAGTGGGACCACGGCTACGACCTGCGCGGCAAGCGCGTCGCCGTGATCGGTACCGGCGCCTCCGCGATCCAGTTCGTCCCCGCCATCGTCGACACCGTCGGGCACCTGACGCTGTTCCAGCGCACCGCCTCGTGGGTCATGCCCAAGCACGATCACACCATTGCGCGTCCGGTGCGCGCCCTCTACCGGCGTTTCCCGCTCGCGCAGAAGATCGTTCGTGGGGCCGTCTACGGGCAGAAGGAAACGTACGTCGTCGGGATGACACGGCCGTTCGCGCGCCGGTGGCTCGTGCCGTTGTTCGAGCGCCGAGCGCTGTCGGTCCTCGACAAGCAGGTCCCGGATCCGGATCTGCGGACGAAGCTCACCCCGGGGTTCCGGATCATGTGCAAGCGGATCCTGCTGTCCAACGACTGGTTCCCGGCGATCACCCGGCCCGACGTCACCGTGGTTGCCTCCGGGCTGACCGCGGTCACCGAGAAGGGTGTCGTCGACGAGACCGGCAACGAGTACGAGGTCGACGCCGTCATCTTCGGCACCGGCTTCACCGTCACCGAACCGCCTGTGGCCCGGCACATCCGGGGACGCGACGGCTGCACCCTGGCCGAGGCCTGGAACGGCAGCCCCAGCGCCTACCTGGGCGTCTCGGTCCACGGCTTCCCCAACCTTTTCCTGATGTACGGGCCGAACACCAACCTCGGCCACAGCTCGATCGTGTACATGCTCGAATCGCAGGCCGCCTACATCGCGGACGCCCTGCGCACCATGCGGTCCCGGGCACTGGCCACCGTCGAGGTGACCGCCGGCGCGCAGCGCGACTACAACGCCGAACTCGACCCCGCCCTCGCCGGCACGGTGTGGAACGCGGGCGGCTGCCACAGCTGGTACCTCGACCGCAAGGGGCGCAACTCGGTGATGTGGCCGACGTTCACCTGGCGGTACCGCGCCCGGACCAAGCGCTTCGATCCCGAGAACTACGTGACCCGTCCCGCTGCCGAAAGGATTGCGGCATGACCCATTACGACGTTCTGGTCGTCGGGTCCGGCTTCGGCGGCAGCGTCGCCGCGCTGCGCGCGACCGAGAAGGGCTACCGCGTCGGCGTTCTCGAGGCCGGCCGCCGCTTCGCCGACGACGAACTGCCGAAGACCAGCTGGCGACTGCGCAAGTACCTGTGGGCCCCGGCCCTGGGCTGTTACGGCGTGCAGCGCATCCACCTGCTGCCCGACGTCCTGGTCATGGCGGGCGCCGGCGTCGGCGGGGGATCGCTCAACTATGCCAACACCCTCTACCGGCCGCCGGCCCGGTTCTTCCGGGACCCGCAGTGGGGGCACATCACCGACTGGCAGGCCGAGCTCGGACCGTACTACGAGCAGGCGGCGCGGATGCTCGGCGTGCGCCCGAATCCGCTGACGACCCCCGCCGACGAGGTGATGCGCTCGGTGGCCGAGGAGATGGGGGTCGGCGAGACGTTCACCACCACGCCGGTCGGGGTGTTCTTCGGCGAGCCGGGGAAGACGGTGTCGGACCCGTTCTTCGGGGGCGCCGGGCCCGAGCGCACCGGCTGCACCGAGTGCGGCGGCTGCATGACGGGTTGCCGGGTGGGCGCGAAGAACACCCTCGTCAAGAACTATCTGTACCTTGCCGAGCAGGCCGGGGCGACGATCCATCCGCTCACCACCGTCACCGAGATCCGTCCGCGCGCCGAGGGGGGATACGAGGTCCGTGCCCGCAGCACGAACCGGATCCGCAAGCGCCACACAGTGTTCACCGCCGACCAGGTGGTGTTTGCCGCCGGCACCTACGGCACGTCGCGGCTGCTGCTCGCGATGCGCGAGACCGGTGCCCTGCCGAGGTTGTCGCCGCGACTGGGCACGGTGGTGCGCACCAACTCCGAAGCGGTGCTCGCCGCGACGGCGCAGGACCGCACCGTGGACTACTCCCGCGGCATCGCGATCACCGCCTCCTTCCACCCGGACGACCACACCCACATCGAACCGGTGCGGTACGGCAAGGGCAGCAACGCCATCGGGCTTTTGCAGGCCCTCCTGGTCGACGGTGGGGGCCGGGCACCGCGGCTGGTGAAGTTCCTCGCGGTGGCGGCCCGCAACCCCGCCGCGTTCCTGCGCACCCTGTCGGTGCGGCGCTGGTCCGAGCGGACCGTGATCGCGCTGGTCATGCAGACCGACGACAACTCCCTCGAACTGGCGAGCACGCGCGGGCCGTTCGGACGCCGGCTCACGAGCCGTCGCGGGCCCGGCACGCCACCGCCGGAGTGGATTCCGGTGGGTCACGAGGCCATCCGGCGGGTCGCCGGCAAGATCGACGGCGACGCGGGCGGATCGGTTGCGGACCTGGTCAACATTCCCATGACCGCGCACTTCCTCGGCGGCTGCGTGATCGGGGACTCGCCCGAGTCCGGTGTCGTCGATCCCTACCTGCGCGCCTACGGCCACGAGGGCCTGCATGTCGTGGACGGATCCGTGGTCAGCGCCAACCTGGGCGTGAACCCGTCGCTCACCATCACGGCGCAGGCCGAGCGGGCGATGGCGTTGTGGCCCAACAAGGGTGACGCCGATCCACGCCCGACGCTCGGATCCGGTTACGTGCCGGTCACTCCGGTGCGGCCGGTGCGGCCCAGCGTGCCGGAGTCGGCTCCCGCGGCGCTGCGCCTGCCGATCCATCCCGTCCGACGAGAGGAGGCCGCCCGTGTTGTGGAGCGTGCCTGAGAGCACCGACGAACGTACCGACTGGCCGACGTCCGCGCCGCCGCCGTGGTCGGCGCAGGCGCGCGCGGCCCTGTGGTGGCACCGCAGCGCGCCCGGGGCGGCCCAGTTCGGCCCCGGCGGCCGGACCCTGCCGTTCACCCTCGCGATGGTGGTGGACTACCTCGAATCGCCCGTCGGCCCCTATCGCGAGGTGCTCGCAAGTCCCGTCCTGCGCCCGGGGCTGATCCCGGCGATGGCCGTGCCGTTCATCGCCGTGGACTCCGAGGCGTCCGTGCACGGCGGGCGCGAGCACTGGCATCTGCCCAAGGTGCTCGCCTCGTTCACCGGCGACGTCATCGGCCGGTTCTCCGCCACGGGCGACACATGGAAGGTGGACACCGACGCGACCCCGCGCGGTCCGGAACTGCCGATCGTCGGGGGACTGGCGTTCGCACAGCCCGAACCGGACGGCAGCCAGGCCCGCGCCACGGCACGGCTGAGGGGACGGTTCCGCTATGCCCGGGTCCGCGTCGAGGCGCAGGGCCCGACACTGGGACGGTGGCTGCTGCCGGGGGCCCACCACGGCATCGTCATCACGTCGGGCCGGATGAGCATCGGCCCGGCCCGGACGGTGCGCTAGGGAACCTGCGGTGGGCTCACGACGCCTCGCGCATCGTGAGCCCACCGAGTTCGACGACGTACTGCCCGGCTGCGTCGTCCCACGTCACCGAGTAGGTGGTGGGGTAGTAGCCGGACTGCTGATACGCGCTCGGCTGCCGCAGTTCCTCGTGCAGGTCGGGCCGGGACGCCAGCCAGTCCCGGGTCATCATCGGCTCGATGAAGACGTGCCGGCCGTCCCACGAGCCCTGCAGGACCGTCTCGGTGAAGTGCCCGTGCGGCTCGGCGGTGTCGAGCCAGTGCAGTCCCATGTTGGGGACGGTGCCGAGAATCGGCTGGGGGTCCGACGGCGCGTAGCCTTCCGGGAGGTACTTCGGGTCCGGCAGCTTCGCCGCCCGCTCGAGATACCCGGGGACGAGCGGGTTGATCGACTCCACCGTCGCGGTGTCGACGAGGTAGAAGTGCACATCGAAGTGCGGCTGGTCGAACCCGTGTTCCGGATTGTGGCCGTGAGAGTTCCAGTCCAGCGTGACATGGTCGACGACCGTCGCGGGCGCCCCGTCGGGAACGTCGAGCACGTAGGCCTCGGTGGTGGGCAGCAGACCGCTCGTGAGGCCTTCGAGGGCGGCGGCATCGAGGCGGACGCCGATCGCGGTGGGGGTGTCGTCGGGTCCGACGGTGACGTACGTGTGCGCCGATCCGTTACCGACGGGGCGGGGCGGGCCGTCGACGGACGTGGAGCCCTGGGCTCCGGCCACGGAACCGACGACGAGTGCCGTCGCCGTCGCCGTCACGCCGACGACTCCGAGCACCGCGAACGTGCGAAGGTGCACCACTGTCACGACTCCTCTCGCATGGTGAGTCCACCGAGTTCGACGACGTACTCCTGCGCCTGGTCGTCGAAGCTCACCGAGTAGGTGGTGGGGTAGTACGCGCTCTGCTGATAGGCCTCGGGCTGTTTCACCGGCTCGTCGATCGTGGGCCGGGTGAGCAGCCAGTCGCGGGTGAGCATCGGCTCGATGAAGGTCCATTCCCCGTCCCAGGATCCCTCGATGAGGATCTGGGTGAAGTCGTACTGTCCCGGCGCGATCGGCAGGGTGCCGTCGACCCAGTGCATCCCCATCTGCGGGACGAGCGCCATCTCCGGCGGACCGGCGGGCACGTAGTCGGCCGGCATGTACCGGGCTTCGGGCATGTTGGCCGCCGCGTCGACGTACCCGGGTGCGGCCGGGTCGATCTCGGAAATCTGCTCGGCGCCGATCATGTAGAAATGGATGTCGAAATGAGGCTGGTCGAACAGCCCCACCGGTTCGTGCCCGTGCGGGTTCCAGTCCATGGTCAGGTGGTCGAACGCGGTCTCGTCCGCCTCGGCCGGGAACTCGAGCGTGTGCACCTCGAGGGCGTCGGAGAGGCCGTCGAGCGCCGTCGCCGAGAAGCGGACCCCGATCGCCGCGGGGGCACCGTCGTCGCCCTGCTCGACGTAGGTGCGGGCCGTGCCGTCGCCGACCTCGACGGTGGGGCCGTAGGAGTAGGGCTCGGATTCCGTGTCGGATCCGCTGGAGCAGCCGAGCAGCAGGGTGAGCGCGGTGCCGGCCGCGATCGCGATCCCGGAGGCGCGAGAGATCGGGTTGGTGCGCATGGCGAACCTCTTCCGGTGGGCTGAGAAGCAGGGTAGACCCGGCCGGCGGGTCCGTTGTGCGGAATCAGGCGATCGTGTGCGGACCGATCCCGCCCGTCTTTTCTTGACTAATTCCAGAAAAGGGGCATACTGGGGTCATGCAACGAGCGGATGAGCACCTCGACCCCCCGGCGCAACTTCGCTCCGTGGGTCTGCGGGTGACCGCTCCGCGTGTTGCCGTGCTCGGCGCGGTTGCCGCGCACCCCCATTCCGATGCGGACGAGATCGCGGCCGCGGTGCGGAGCGAACTCGGCTCCGTCTCCACGCAGGCGGTGTACGACGTGCTCAAGGCGTGCGTCGGGGCCGGGCTCCTGCGCCGCATCGAACCCGCGGGTTCGCCGGCCCGGTACGAGACCCGGATCGGCGACAACCACCACCACCTGGTGTGCCGCAGCTGTGGCGCGGTCACCGACATCGAGTGCGTCGTCGGGGTGGCGCCGTGCCTCGAACCCTCGGACGACCACGGCTACGTCGTGGACGAGGCCGAAGTGACGTTCTGGGGACTGTGCTCCGACTGTCGAGAGTCTTAGTCCCGCAACATTTCTCCACTACGACCCGCACCGCGGCGACGTGGCGCGGAGCGTGCACCCTTCCAGAGGAGGATCACCGTGACGAATCCCCGCCCCACCACCAACAACGTCGGCATTCCGGTCGCGAGCGACGACGAATCGCTCACCGCAGGAACGCAGGGCCCGGTACTGCTGCACGACCACTACCTGATCGAGAAGCTCGCCCACTTCAACCGCGAACGGGTCCCGGAGCGTGTCGTGCACGCCAAGGGCGGCGGCGCGTTCGGCGAACTCGTCGTCACGGGCGACGTCAGTGCCTACACCAAGGCCAAGCTGTTCCAGCCGGGCGCGAAAACCGAATCCCTCGTGCGTTTCTCGACGGTCGCCGGGGAGCAGGGCAGCCCCGACACGTGGCGCGACCCGCGCGGTTTCGCGGTGAAGTTCTACACCGAGGACGGCAACTACGACCTCGTCGGCAACAACACCCCGGTGTTCTTCGTCAAGGACCCGATCAAGTTCCCCGACTTCATCCACTCCCAGAAGCGGCTACCCGGTTCGGGTCTGCGCGACCACACCATGCAGTGGGACTTCTGGACGCTGCGACCCGAGAGCGCCCACCAGGTGACGTGGCTGATGGGTGACCGGGGCATCCCCCGAACCTGGCGCCACATGGACGGTTTCGGCTCCCATACCTACCAGTGGGTCAACGCCGCGGGAGAGCGGTTCTGGGTCAAGTACCACTTCAAGACGAACCAGGGCATCGAATTCCTCACGCAGGACGAGGCCGACCGCCTCGCCGGCACCGACCCCGACTACCACCGCGCCGACCTCCACGACGCGATCGAGCGGGGCGAGTTCCCCAGCTGGACGCTGAAGGTGCAGATCATGCCGGTGGCCGAGGCGGAGGGGTATCGCTTCAACCCGTTCGACCTGACCAAGGTGTGGTCGCAGCGCGACTATCCGCTGATCGAGGTCGGCACCTGGACGCTGAATCGCAATCCGCGCAACTTCTTCGCCGAGATCGAGCAGGCCGCGTTCGCGCCGTCGAACATCGTGCCGGGCATCGGCCTGTCGCCGGACAAGATGCTGCTCGGCCGCGTGTTCTCCTACGCCGACGCGCACCGCTACCGCATCGGCGCGAACCACGCGCAGCTGCCGGTCAACGCGCCGAGGAACGAGGTGAACTCGTATTCCAAGGACGGCGCCATGCGGTACTCGTTCAACGACCCGGGCACCCCGGTGTATGCGCCGAACAGCTTCGGCGGCCCGCACGCCGACCCGCAGGCCGCCGGCGACGAAGGTTTGTGGGAGTTCGGCACCGAGGCGGTGCGGGCCGGCTACGTCCGGCATGCCGAGGACGACGACTTCGGTCAGGCCGGCACGCTGGTCCGCGAGGTGCTCGACGACGCGGCCCGTGAGCGGCTGGTGGGCAACATCGTCGGCCACATCCTCGGGGGGACCGCGGCGGCGTTGTACGAGCGGATCTTCGAATACTGGTCGAACGTCGACGCCGACCTCGGCAAGAAGGTCGAGGAGGGCGTGCGGGCGGGCCGGGCCTGACCTCCCGTCAGAGAATGCCCCACCAGTAGAGGAGGGTGGCCAGTATCCACACGATGACCGTCTGCATCACTCTGTCCTCCCTCGATACGGATTCTTCCTCCATCATCCGCCCGCGCGGCCGCGGCTGCCACGGACACTCCGGGCCGAAGGGGCCCCGTATCCACTTCGTTGCCTGCGGCCGCGCGGAACTCGGTCACCGCGTCGAGCGTTGAAGCGGGGGAGATATGTCCGAAGCACGGCCGGCGCGCGACGTCCGTCGCCGCCGGGAGGCACATCGACACGGATAGGAGCTCGGATCATGACCGGACCGATCACCAGCACGTTGAGCCCGGACCAGCAGAAGGTCGCCGGGGACGCTCTGCAGGGCACCCTCGTCGACATGATCGACCTGAGCCTGATCGCCAAGCAGGCGCACTGGAACGTCGTCGGCCCGCAGTTCCGCAGCCTGCATCTCGCGCTGGACGAGATCGTCACGGCCGCCCGCACCTACACCGACGAGGTGGCGGAGCGCCTCACGGCGATCGGCGTCAGCCCGGACGGACGGGCCACCACCGTCGCCCAGGACTCCGGCACCACGGGTTTCGGCGCGGGCTGGACCAAGGACGAGCAGGTCGTCGCGGCGATCACCGACAACCTCGCGGCCGTCATCGGACGCCTGCGCGAGCGCATCGCGGTGACGGACGAGGCCGACCCGGTCACGCAGGACCTGCTCATCGCCCAGACCGCCGGCCTCGAGCAGGCGCACTGGATGTGGCAGGCGCAGCTCGCCTGAGCCGTCGAGTGCGAGAGGGCCACCCGTTCCCGCGGGTGGCCCTTCGTGTGCGCCGGGCGATCGAACACCTGTGTTACTGAAGTGTCGGATGTGATTGCTACGTTGGCATCGGTTCGTTCTTCGATCGAAAGGTGCCTGCAGCGATGGTCATGGGTCCCACCCACGCGGTGTCCGGGGCGCTGGTCGGCCTCCTCGTCGCCGACGTGCTGCCCCGCGAGTGGGGCGGGCCCACATCCACGGCCGAGACGTTCGCGTTCGCCGCGGTCTGCGCCGGTTCGGCCCTCCTGCCGGATCTCGACACGCCCCAGTCGACGGTGGCGCGGTCCTTCGGGCCGGTGAGTCAGGTCGCGGCGCGCGGCATCGACAACCTCTCGCTCGGTTACTACACGCTCACCAAGGGCCGCCGCGACCGCAGCCGTCGCGGCGGGCATCGCACGCTGACGCACACGGCCCTGTTCGCGGGCCTGCTGGGGGCGGGGGTGTCGACGCTTGTCGCCCGGTTCGACCGGGTCGCGGTCGTCGCCGTCCTGTTCGTCACGCTCGGCCTGGCGCTGCGCGGGCTCGCGGACGGATGGGCCAAGCGCAACGGCTGGCTCGTGGTGACCGCGACCTCGGCGGTGCTGTCGGTGCTCATGTGGAACTGGTTCCCCGGAGAGGTCGGTTCGGTGGGCCTCGGGGTGGCAGTGGCGCTGGGATGCGCGACGCACTGCCTGGGCGACGCCGTCACCAAGGAGGGCATACCGTTCCTCGCGCCGTTCCTGCCGTGGCGCGGCGAGCGCTGGTGGGAGATCAAGATGCCCGGGTTCCTTGCCATCCGCGCCGGCGGCGCCTTCGAGCTGGCGATCCTCGGTCCAGGGCTGACGATCGCCGCGTTCGCGATGGCGGTGTGGTCGATCGACGGCGCGCCGGAACTCCTGCGGGAGGCCGTCGGCGTGTAGGTCCTCGAGGGTGCTCACCTGCGCAGCGACGCGGCGATGCGATACACGGCGGGCACTGTGTACGCCCAGTCCTGCAGCGACAGGTAGGCCGACGTGGGGACGAGCACCACATGCCGCAGCCCGGCCTCCCCGAACTCCCGCAACCGCGCGGTGATCCGGCCCGGTGTGCCGACGAGGAATCCGTATTCGGTGACCTCCGGGGGCACCGCCGCGAGCGCCTCCTCCCACCGGGCCCGGTCGTAGCGTTCCGGGATCACGTCGACCGAGCCGCGGAACTCCGGCCCGAAGGGATGTACCGCGCCGGCCGCAGCCCAGTGCTCGGCGGAGAACAGCAGCGTCCAGTACCGCATCATCCGGCTGTGCAGCATCGCCTGCGCCCGCTTCTGTGTGGGGGCGACGAGGATGTAGGCCACCAACGCCGGCACGATCCGGTCGGGGTCGCGACCGGCCTCGGTGGCGGCGGTACGGATGCGCGCCAGTTTCGCCCCGTACTCGTCCGGGGTGCGCAGTGCGATGGTCATCGGCAGCCACCCGTCGCCGTAGCGCCCGGTCAACTGCAGCATCCGAGGTCCGTGGGCGGCGATCCAGATCTCCGGGGTGCGCCCGGGTGGGGCCTGCAGGTCCATCACCGCCCCGTCCAGGTGGAAGTGCGTGCCGTGGAAGTCGAACGGGCCGTGCGAGTCGAAGCAGCGGCGGACGATCTGCACGGCTTCGGCGAGTCGGTCGACCGGGTGGGCCTGCGACAACCCGTACGGGTCGATGTTCATCCGCTCCCCGCAGCCCAGGCCGAGGATCGGCGCGCGCTTGGTCAGATGCGCCAGGGTCAGGGCGGCCTGAGCGAGCAGCACCGGGTGGCGCCGGATCGGCTCGCTCACTGCCACCCCGAGCCGCATCCTCCCCGCAGGGGCCGCCAGTGCCCCGAGCAGGGTCTGGTAGTCGAACACCTCGTGCGGACTCGACACCTGGTCGCTGAAGCGGGTGAAGGTCCTGTCCCACAGGGCGGTCGGGAAGAACTCCTGGAAATGGTCCCAGACGAACAGCGACGTCAGCCCGCCATACCTCGCCAGCGCCGTGATGACCCGCACCTCGCGCCACGGTGGGTTGGACGAGGTGTACATGCCGGTATCGATCGTGGTGGACGTCATGGCGTTCCCTTCCGGGCCTGTCCGTTCACCGGCGGCCGGCGGTGCTCTGACGCCGCCGTGCAACGGCACTCTGTCGCCGCCGTGCAACGGCACTCTGTCGCCGCCGTGCAACGGCACGCTGTCGCCGCCGTGCAACGGCACGCTGTCGCCGCCGTGCAACGGCACGCTGTCGCCGCCGTGCAACGGCACTTGCCACTGTCTGCCCGTGACCGGGTGCGGGGCTAGGGTCCTACGTCCTCGCTCCGGTCGTGGACGGCGGCGTTCAGCCGGTTCGGCGGCGCATTACGGAACCACTGGCATCGAAAGAGAACTTGTTCTATTTTTGCTCTGTTTCTGCCTCTTCCCAGATCGGAGCCCAGCCCGGTGGACCCCCGCGACGCCCGGACGGACGGCGACCCCGCCTCGACCACGACCCTCAGCCGACGAGCCCTCCTCGGCGCCGCCGGTGCCGCCGGTGCCGTCGCACTGACCGGCCTCGCCTGGACCCCCGCCGGTGCGGTCCCGGCCGGCGATCCGCGCGCCACCATTCCGGCACCGCCGGAGTTCCCCGCAGACATCCCGCTGGCCCAGCAGCGCTTCGAGAACTGGGCCCGGACGATCCGCTTCGACGCGGTGTGGACCGCCACCGCACGCGATGCGCACGACGTCGTGCGCATCGCCGACTGGGCCCGCGCCCACGGTTACCGCGTCCGGCCGCGCGGCACCATGCACAGCTGGAGCCCGCTGACCGTCGTGCCCGGCGAGAGCGTCGAGAAGATCGTGCTGATCGACACGATGGTGCACCTGAACGCCGTCACCGTCGATCCCGCGGGAACACCCGCCACCGTCACCGCCGGCGCGGGTGCGAGCATCGAGTCGATCCTCGCCGCGCTCGAACAGCACGGCCTCGGCTGGGCCAATGCCCCCGCGATCGGCGACATCACCATCGCGGGCGCGCTGTCGATCGGCGCGCACGGCGCCACCTATCCGGCCGCGGGGGAGCGTGCGCTCCCCGGCCAGTCGTTCGGCTCACTGTCGAACCTCGTCGTCGCCCTCACCGCCGTCGTGTGGAACGCCGCCGCCGGCGCCTACGAACTGCGTGAGTTCCGTCGGTCCGAACCCGAGATCACGCCCCTGCTCGCCCACCTGGGCCGCAGCTTCGTCACCTCGGTGACCCTGCAGGCCGGGGCCAACTACCGGCTGCGCTGCCAGAGTTTCACCGACGTGCCGTGGCAGGAACTGTTCGCCCCGCCCGGTTCCCCGGGCCGTACCTTCGAGCGGTTCGTCGAGGAGTCCGGCCGCGTCGAGGCGATCTGGTTCCCCTTCACCGAGACGCCGTGGCTGAAGATCTGGTCGGTGTGCCCCGAGAAGCCACCGACCGCGCGCGAGGTGCACGGCCCGTACAACTACTTCTTCTCCGACAGCATCCCCGAGGAGGTCACCACCCCTCTCGGCCGGGTGGCGAGCGGGATGCAGGCTGCCACCCCGGCCTTCGGTGCCGGCCAGTTCGGGGCCGTCGCCGCCGGTCTCGCCGCCACCGGCACCGCCGACCTGTGGGGCTGGTCGAAGGACCTGCTGTTCTACCTGCGGGCCACCACGCTGCGCGTCATCGCCGGCGGTGGGGTGGTCGTCACGCGGCGCGCGAACATCGCCCGCGTCGTCCACGAGTTCACCACCTGGCTGCACGAGCGGATGACCCACTACGCCTCGCTCGGGCAGTATCCGGTCAACATGCCGTTCGAGGTGCGACTGTGCACCGTCGACGACCAGTCGGAGGTGCTCGTCGATTCGGCCGGAGCGCCGAATCTGTCGGCCGTGCGTCCCCGTCCCGACCGGCGCGACTGGGACACTGCCATCTGGATGAACGTCGTCTCCATTCCCGGCACCGCGGGGCAGTCCGCGTTCTTCCGGGAGATGGAGCAGTGGATGGCCGACCACTACTCCGGTGACTACGCCGCCTTCCGGTCCGAGTGGTCGAAGGGCTGGGCGTTCGACGAGCAGGGGGGGCACCGGGATTCGCGGTTCCTCGGCGAGACGATCCCGGCGATGTACCGCACCGGGCTGTCCGCCGACGAGGGCTGGGACGCGGCGCGCGCGGCGTTCGATCGGCACGATCCGCACCGGGTGTTCAGCAACGGTTTCCTGGACCGGCTGCTGCCGCCGGTGTAGGGGCCACGGGAGGGGGTTCCGGTACGGTCCGAGGGCACGGTTCGGTTTCGATCCGGCCGCTTGCGCCTTTCACAACTCCCACACCAGTCACATCCGTATACATTTGCCCCGTTCCATGTGAGTCGACGGTGGGAGCGACGTGCGGAAGTTCGAGACGGGGAAGAAGGCGGGCGGTCACCACGCGGCTCGACGCCACGTCCGCCGTGGATCCGTCGCGGCCGCGATGTCGCTGCTCGCCTTCCTGATCGCGCCGGCGCCACCCGCCGCGGCGAACCCGATCGTCGAGCCCGTCGCGGCCGACCCCAGCATCGTGCGGGCGCCCGACGGGGCGTACTACATGTACACCACGGGCGACGACTGGGGCGACGGCCGGGGACTGCGGGGGATGTCCGTCTTCAAGTCCTTCGACCTCACGGACTGGATGTACGTCGACGACGTGTTCTCCGAGAGTCCCGGATGGCATCCGGCGAACAACTACGTCTGGGCTCCCCACGTGATCGAGTCGGACACCGGGTACAGCCTCTACTACGCGCTGCCGGACGGGGCGAATCCGTGCATCGGCCTCGCCACCGCACCCGGACCGGCCGGCCCGTGGACCGACCTGGGCCGCCCCGTGTTCTGTGCCGAGGACGTCGGCGTCCAGGGCACGATCGATCCGTTCGTGTGGGACGACGGCACGACGAAGACGATGTTCGTCGGGAACTTCAAGGGCGTCTACGCCATCCCGCTCGCCGCGGACGGAACCGCGCCCGCAGGCGAACCGGTCCGGGTCGCGGACGAACGCTTCGAGGGGCCGCACGTCGAATACCGCGACGGCTACTACTACCTGTTCCTCTCCTCCGGCCACTGCTGCAACGGCGCAGACACCGCCTACCGGGTGCTCGTCGGCCGGTCCGAGTCGTTGACCGGCCCGTACGTCGACCGCAAGGGTGACGACCTCGACGGCGGTGGCGGCGCGCTCATCCTGGCCGGCAGTGATCCGTGGGCGGGACCCGGGCACAACACGGTGGTGACCGACGACGCCGGCGACGACTGGATCGTCTACCACGCGATTCCCCGCGACGATCTCCAGCTTCCCAGCGGTGCCCAGCGACGGGAGGGCATGATCGACCGGATCGTGTGGGCCAACGGCTGGCCGGAGATCGGCGACGGGTCCCCGTCGTCGACCCGCCCCGACGTTCCCCGGACGGATCTTCCCGTACGCGTCTCGCTCACGGCCGACACGGCCACGACGCTGCCCGCCTCGGGCGGGGTGATCGAAGCCACCATGCTCGTCGAAGCACCCGGCGACGCGCCCTACACGGGTCAGGTGTGGGGCAGTGCGGTCCGTCCGAACGGCGAGGAAGGCGAGCCGGTCCTGGGCCCGATCGACGTCGATCTGGCGCCGGGGGAGACCCGCGAGGAGCGAATCGCCTTCACGGTGAGCGACAGTGCGGCGAACGGCACCTACGGCCTGTACGCCTTCGCCGGCACCCACGGCGTGGAGACGGTCGAGTTCGGTGCCGTCACCGCCCGCAAATCCGAGGGGCTCTCGGACGTCGGCGACCCCCTCGACGTGGTGACACTGCGAGTGCGCGAGACGGCCCGCTGACCGCGTGGTCCCACCCCGGCGCGCCGGGGCTTCGGCGCGACGGGGGAGCCACCCATAATCGAGGGATGGATCGAGCCTCCTATCCGGCGCTGTTGCGCGCAGACACCGAGCGGCTGCTCGCCGCCGGCGAAGGCCGGCTCGACCGGCCGGTCCCGACCTGCCCGCGCTGGTCCGTCGAACGGCTTCTCGGGCACGTCGGCCGAGTGCACCGGAACGCGGCGGGCTGGTTGCGCACCGGCGGTCGCACCGAGATCCCCCCGGCTCCGGCCGGGGCCGCCGTCGTCGCATGGGTGCGGGACGGACTCGAGGAGCTGACGGAGGCCGTGCAGTCGGCCGATCCGCACGTCGACGAGCAGACCTTCGCCGGACCGCAACCGGCTTCGTTCTGGGTCCGTCGCATGGCGGTCGAGACTGCGCTGCACCGGATCGACGCCGAACTCGCCGCGGGCGAGGGCACCACGCCCGTCGACACCGCGCTGGCCGTCGAGGGCATCGACGAACTCTTCGGGGTGCTGCTCCCGTTCCGTGCCCTCGGCGGCGCGGGGGCCCTCGGTGAGGCGGGGAGTGCCGGGTCGCCGGCCGGGTCGGGGAAGACGATGCACCTGCATGCGACCGACCCCGCCCTCGCCGCCGGCGAGGGCGAATGGTTGATCACCTTCGATGCCGACGAACCTTCCGTCGTCCACACCCACGCCGAGGGGGACGTCGCGGTCCGCGGGCCGGCGTCGGATCTGCTGCTCCTCCTGTGGAACCGGGCGTCCCTCGATCGATTCGACGTGTTCGGTGACGCCGCGCTGCTGACCCGTTGGCGCGACGAGGTGACGATCTGACGCCGATCTCGGTTACTGCCGTGCGAGCAATCGCTCGAGGTCGTCGAGAACGAGCATCGCGCCGGTCGGGCCGAGTGCGAGGAACCACGTCTCGTCGCTCACCGCGACGGCGCGCCCCTGCTGCACGGCTGTGAGGCTCGACCACAGCGGGCCGCCGACGACGGCCGCCTCGTCGGTTTCCCTGCCGTAGCTCGAGTAGAAGATCCGGTCGCCGTCCGCCTCCGTGATCGTTTCCGGGCTGACCTCGGCCGCAAGTTCCTCGATGTCCTGGACCGGCGGACGTCGCAGCCCGACGTCCTGCAGGATGACGCCGATGAACGAGAGGTTCCCGTACAGGCGGATCTTGCCGGACATGAACCGCACGAGCGAGATGCTCGGATCGCCCTGGATCGAGTCCCGCACCTCGTCGGCGCGGGTCTGGTAGGCGTTGAGGACGGACTCGGCCTTCTCCTCCTCGCCCAGCGCGTCCGCGACGAGCAGGAAATTCTCCTTCCACGGGAAACCGGGCCGGATCGAGAACACGGTCGGGGCGATGGCGGACAGCTGCGGGTACATCTTGTCCGCGCGGAGCTTGCTGCCGACAATCAGATCCGGCCGCAGCGCGCCGATGGCCTCGAGATCGAGGTTGTTGATCGTGCCCACGTCGGCCACACCGGCGAGCCGGTCCGCGAGGTACGACGGCTGCTCCGCCGCGCCCTCGGGACTCGCGAGGCCCACGGGTGTGAGGCCGAGGGAGAGGACGTCGTCGAGTTCGCCGCCGTCGAGCACGACGACGCGCTGCGGCTTGGCCGCGATCTCCGTCTCGCCGAGAGCGTGGGTGACCACGCGGGGGAACCGGCCGGGTTCCGCCTCGCTACCGAGCTTCGCCGTCTCCTCGTCGGCGGTGGCGAACAGCCGGCCGCCGGTGGCCACGTCGGTGTTGCCGGAGCCGGAGCCGGTGTCGCGGGTCGACTCGGCCGCGCCGCCGCACGCCGCGACGGTGAAGGTGACGAGCAGGGCCGCGGCGGTGAGGCGGCCGAGGTGTCTGAGCTTGTGCATGAGGGCAGGCTATCCTTGCCTCATATCCTTCGTGGCCCCACCCCCGGGAGGATCAACCCGTTGTCGGGGTCCCTCGCCGGCGGTTGCGCCGGTCGATGTGCAGGGTCCGCAGAACTGCCCGACGGCCGGGTCGCGGGGCTGCCGGCGGAACGGCCGGCGCGGTAGTCGGGGAGCGGAACTTCAGTTCGGAGGCGGTTTCCGGGGCGTCATCGGAGGTCGCGCGCAGGAATCGATCAGGCAGAGCGAGCTTGTGGATCGTGCGCAGCGTCAGAAGGTACTGCCGGACGAGCGAGCCGGTGGTGTACGGCAGATCGTACTTCTCGCACAGCGCCCGGACCTCCGTGGAGATCTCTGCGTAGCGGTTGCTGGGCAGGTCCGGGAACAGGTGATGCTCGATCTGGTAGCAGAGGTTACCGCTCATGAAGGCCATCACCGGACCGGCGTGGAAATTGGCGCTTCCGAGCATCTGCCGGAGATACCATTCCGCCCTTGTCTCGCGCTCGAGCTCGACGAGGGTGAACTTCTCGGCGCCGTCCGGAAAGTGCCCGCAGAAGATCACCACGTACGACCACAGGTTCCGGAGCAGATTCGCGGCCAGGCCGGCCGTCAGGGTGCGCCGCCAGCGACGACCGCTGAGGGCGGGGAAGACCAGGTAGTCCTTGAGCGATTGGCGGACAACCTTTCCCAGCAGTGCCCGGTTGTGGTCGGTCTTCTCGGCCGCGCTGCCGGCGTGCTCGTTCACGGAGTGCAGACCGTGCAGTGCGATTCCCCACTCGAATGTGGTTGCCAACAGCAGGTTTCGCAGCGGTTGCGCCAGATTGCCCGGATGCCAAGGCTGGTCGCGGGTGATCCGGATGACGCCGAAGCCGAGGTCGTCGTCCATGCCTACGACGTTGTTGAAGACGTGGTGGCGGTAGTTGTGGGAGTACCGCCACTGTGAGGAGAGCCCGGCCATGTCCCATTCCCACGTGGTGGAGTGGATCTCCGGGTCGTTCATCCAGTCCCACTGCCCGTGCGAGACGTTGTGGCCGATCTCCATGTTCTCCACGATCTTGGCCCCGGCGAGGGCCGTCACCCCCAGCACCCACACGGCCGGCGCCTTGCTGGCGCATATCATCAGCCGCGCGGCGACATCCAGTGCACGCTGGAAGGCGATCGCGCGCCGGATGTAGGCGGCGTCCGCCGCGCCGAGCGACTCGGTGACATCCCGGCGGATCCCGTTCAGCTCGTTGCTCAGAGCCTCGACGTCTTCCGCGGTGAGGTGCGCATATTCCTTGATGTCGGAGATCGCCATCGTGTTCTTTCCGTATCGAGTCCGCAACGCGCGATGCCGGATTCGGCCCCGCACGGCAGGACTGAATCAGTAGTAGTCGCGGCGGACTGCCACGGCGTACCCCGTGGAGCCGTGTGCCCGCTCGCTGTCGCTCGGCCCTCCGGGCCCGACGATCACGGCGGCGAGCAGGGGGTTCGGTCGCAGAACGTTGATCATGGCGGCCTCCGGGGCCTGGGGTGTAGACCCAGTCAACACCCGCAGCGCCCGAGGTGTCAACACTGTAGACATACGACATAGGGCTACAATGGAGGCGAACGGAGAGGAGTCCGTGATGCCGAAGGTTCCCGCGGGCCGCTCGATCGGATCCGACGACGGCAGGTCCGGCGGGAACACTCGAGCCCGGGAATTGATCCTTGCGTCTGCGCTCGCGATCATCGATCGCGACGGCGTCGAGGGGCTTTCGATGCGCCGCCTCGGCAAGGCTCTCGGCCGGGATCCGATGACCCTCTACCGTCACGCGCCGAACAAGGCCGCCCTCCTCGACGGAGTCGCCGAAATCGTCCTCGGGCAACTGGCCGTCGACCCCTGCGACGGTGACTGGGAAGATCAACTGCGCACGGTTGCAAGGGATTTCCGTCAACTTGCCCTCGACCACCCGCGCGTGGTTCCGTTGCTGGTCACCCGCCCCCTGGCCACACCCCTCGCGCTGCGGCCGCTCGGCACGCTGCGTCCGCTCGAAGGCATCCTGACCTTGCTCACCCGGGCCGGCTTCTCCGCGGCCGATGCGTTGCACGTCTACCGGGCCTTGTTCGGATTCCTCCACGGTCACGTCCTCGACGAGCTGCAGGAACTCGTCGAGCGTCCCGAGGAGTCCGACGACCTGCTCCGCCTGGGACTGCATCGCCTGCCGATCGTCGAATTCCCTCTCCTGCGCAGTCTCGCGCCGATACTGGCCTCCTACGACGGCGCCGCCGAATTCGAACGCGGCCTCGACCTCCTCTTTTCCGGCCTCAGGGCAATACTGGACTCCGGGGACGGTCGGCCTTCCGGATGAGCCGCCGGCGCCGGCCGGACCTACGAATCCGCCAACGTGCGCATGATGCCGTAGGCGTGATCCGGTTCGGTGTCGGGGTGCAGGAGTACCAGCACGAGTTGGGTGCCGTTGCATCCGAGGAAGTACATCGTGTGCGGTGGTTGTCCGGGTGCCGGCTCGCGCAGTGCGATACCGCCGGAGTCGAGGTCGAACTCGTCGATTCGCTTTCGCGATATCTGCAGGGCGTTCCAGTCGAAGCAGACCCGGGCAACGGGGCCGAGTCGCAGGGTGAGCGCGGAGATCAGGTCGTCCAGCTCATCGGTGAGGTTCGCGGTCCACGGGAACCACGAGCCGTCGATCGAGGACGGTGGTGCCGAGTTCGGCCGGAGCAGGAAGCGGGGAGTCTGGGTCGGTGTGGGAAATCGAGCAGGGGGGCGTCGCGACGGTAGGGGGCGCTCGGGAGGGCCGGAGCGATTCCCGTTGCTGTGGGTGATGGCGTGGTTGTGCGTCATGAGACGCTCCTTGCGCGGCCTCGAGGAGGCCGACTTGTCACCGGGAGGCGTCGAGCCGGGCGCTCGAGGCGGGAAACGTGCCGGTCTGCTCACCGTACGTCACGATCGCGTCGGGCGCGTCGTGCCGAGACCCGGAGAACGGGATCGGGGCCCCTTCTCCGGATGGAGAAGGGGCCCCGATCAGGTCCTTCACGAGTCGGGGTGGCGGGATTCGAACCCACGACCTCTTCGTCCCGAACGAAGCGCGCTACCAAGCTGCGCCACACCCCGTTTCGAACCTCGGTTAGCTTACAGCACGATCGGGGTGACGGTTAAATCGCCTGGTCAGTGCGGTGAAAACGTGCTCCGGGTGCCCGCGTCCGCGGTGCTGCGAGCCTGCTCGCGGGGGGCCGGGATCAGCGTCAGCAGCGTCGCCTCGGGCCGGCACCAGAACCGGGCGGGGGCCGTCGGCGACGTGCCGATGCCCGCCGACACGTGCAACCGCATGTGCGAGCCCCAGCGCGACACGCCCTTGACCCGCGACCGGTCCAGCCCGCAATTGGTCACCAGCGCGCCGACCAGCGGCAGGCACAGTTGGCCCCCGTGGGTGTGGCCCGCCAGCACGAGGTCGTAGCCGTCGTCCGCGAACCGGTCCAGCACGCGCGGCTCGGGTGAGTGGGTCAGCCCCAGCCGCAGATCCGCCACCGGGTTCGCCGGACCCGCGACGGTGTCGTACCGGTCCCGGTCGATGTGCGGGTCGTCGACACCGGCCGCGCTGATGCGCACCCCGGCGATCTCGAGTTCGCGGTGCACGTGCGTGACGTCGAGCCAGCCGCGCTCGCTGAACGCGGCGCGCAGATCGCTCCAGGGCAGCGGCACGCCGTGTACGCGCTCGTGGTCGCGGTCGAAGTACTTCAGCGGGTTCTTCACCCGGGGCCCGAAGTAGTCGTTGCTGCCGAAGACGAACAGCCCCGGCCGGGCGAGCAGACCGCCGAGCGCCTGCACGACGGCGGGCACAGCCTTCGGATGCGCAAGGTTGTCGCCGGTGTTGACCACGAGGTCGGGTTCGAGGCGATCGAGTTCGCGGAGCCAGTTCTGCTTGAGCCGCTGCCCGGGCGTCATGTGGATGTCGCTCAGGTGCAGCACGCGCAGCGTCGAGGCGTCCGGTGCAAGGACCGGGAGCGTCACCTCCCGCAGGGCGAAGGCGTTGCGCTCGATGAGCGTCGCATAGCCGAGGCCCAGGGCGGCGGCACCGGCCGCACCGATCGCGGCACGTCGAAGAGTGGGAACGTCTGGCACGTCTCCAGCGTACCGCCGGGGCTCGTCCGCGCACGGGTTCGCGGGGCGCCGCGTAGCGTCGAGGCATGTCCGACACCACGTCCTCGCTCAAGTCCACGCTCCGCGCCGACCTCACGGCCGCGATGAAGGACAAGGATCCGCTGCGGATCACCACGCTGCGCATGCTGCTTGCCGCGATCCAGACCGAGGAGGTCGCCGGCAAGCAGGCGCGCGAGCTCACCGACGAGGACGTCGTGAAGGTGCTCGCGCGCGAGGCGAAGAAGCGCGGCGAGGCTGCCGAGGTGTATACCGAGAACGGTCGCGGCGAACTGGCGGCCAAGGAGCACGCCGAGGCCCGCATCATCGACGAGTACCTGCCGACGCCGCTCACCGACGCCGAGCTGGCCGACGTCGCGGATACCGCCATCGCGCAGGTCGCCGAGGAGATCGGGGAGCGGCCCGGGCCGCGGCAGATGGGTCAGGTCATGAAGGCCGCGACCGAGATCGCCGCCGGGAAGGCCGACGGCAAGCGTCTGTCCGCCGCCGTCAAGTCGCGCCTGTAGCCGAAGACCCCGTCCGGTCGTCGCGCGACCGGACGGGTGACGGTCATCGTCCCGGGATGGGTGCCGGCGCGGCTGGCACCGTCGTGTCCGGCACCTGGCTCTCGGTCGGTCGGCCGGGGGTCGCGCTCGGGCTCGGTGGCGCGGCGCGCACCGAGCCGTCGCTGACGAAGATCGTCACCGTGGACCCCGGGACGGCCGACCCGGACGGGGAGACCGAGGCGACGGTGCCGCTGCGGCCCTCCGCCTTGACCGTCGTCTCCGTCACCTGGAAGCCGGCGTCGATCAGCCGTTGGCTCGCCTGCTGACGGTTCAGACCCACGACGTTGGGCACCTGGGCATTGCCGGCGCCGCGCACGTACTTCTGGTCCGCGGGCGGCAACTCGGTGGGCCCGAACTTGTTCGCGACGGGCAGCAGTGCCGTGAACCAGGTGCGGGCCGGCTCGGTGCCGCCGAACAGATTGCCGTCGGAGCACGGGCGCACGGGTCCGCTGCAGATCTGCCCCGGCGTGGGGGAGTCGCCGTAGGTGTAGACCGCCCCGGCCAGGTTGTTCGTGAACCCGACGAACGCCGACGACATGTGCGACTCGGTCGTTCCGGTCTTCGCCGCCACCGGCAGGTTCCAGCCCACCGATCCGGCCGCACCGGACGCCGTACCACCGCCCGCGGTGTCCTTGCTCAGGGCGGTGGCGAGGGTGTCGGCCAGCCCCGGTTCGACGACCTGCTCGCACGCCTGCTGGGTGATCGGCACGGGCTTGCCGTCGCGGTCGAACACGGCGTCGATCGGCGTCGGCGGGCACCACTTGCCGTGCGAGGCCAGCGTGGCGGCGACGTTCGACAGCTCCAGCGGGTTCACCCAGGTGGGGCCGAGCGTGAACGAGCCGAGGTGCTGGGCCTTCTGCATGTCGACCATGCTCTGCTCGCCGAAGCCGGACGTGTTGGGCTGCGCGTACGAGCGCAGGCCCAGCCGCACCGACATGTCGACGACCGCGTCCACACCGGTGGCCTCGATCAGCTTGACGAAGGCGGTGTTGGGGGACTGTGCGAGCGCGTCCGGCACCGACAGCTTCGCCGGGTACGGTGCGGCGTTCTCGACGCAGTAGGTGGCCGGCGGGCATCCGGGGGCACCGCCGTCGCCGAGGCCGCGGGCGTTGTAGCGGGACGGCACGTCCAGCACGGCGCTGGTGCCGAGGCCCTTCTCCATCGCCGCGGCGACGGTGAAGATCTTGAACACCGAGCCGGCGCCGTGACCGGTCAGCGAGTACGGCTGCGGCTGCACTGTCTGCGAGGCCCCGCCGTCGAGGCCGTACACGCGGCTCGACCCCATCGCCAGGACGCGGTGCGAATCCTCCCCGGGCCGGATCACGTTCATCACCGTCGCGACGTCGTCGACGGTCGGGCTGGTGAACTTGTCCAGCGACGATTTGACCGAGCCCTGGATCTCGGGGTCGAGCGTGGTGCGGATCAGGTACCCGCCCTTGTCGATCTGCTCGCGCGACAACCCGGCCTCGGCCAGGTACTGCAGGGCGTACTCACAGAAGAACCCGCGGTCGCCCGCCGCGATGCAGCCGCGCGGCAGGGTCTTCGGCTCGGGCAGGACGCCGAGCGGCTGCTCCTTCGCGGCCCGGATCTCGGCGGCGCGCTCGGGGATGTTCTGGATCATCGTGTCGAGCACGACGTTGCGTCGCGCCAGCACGCCGTCCGGATTGGTGTACGGGTTCAGTGCGGAGCTGGACTGCACCATGCCGGCGAGCATCGCGGACTGGGTGACGTTCAGATCCTTCGCGTCGATGCCGAAGTACGTCTGGGCGGCGTCCTGCACGCCGAAGGACCCGTTCCCGAACGGCACGAGGTTCAGGTAGCGGGTGAGGATCTCGTCCTTGGTCAGCTCGTCGTCGAGCGTCAGCGCCATCCGGATCTCCCGGATCTTGCGCGCGGGCGTCGTCTCGATCGCCGCGCGCCGCTCGGCGTCGGTCTTGGCGACCACGTGGAGCAGGTAGTTCTTCACGTACTGCTGGTCGATCGTGGACGCGCCCTGCTCGACCTGACCGCTGGTGGTGTTGGTGAGGAAGGCGCGGATCGTGCCCTGCCAGTCCACGCCCTGGTGTTCGGCGAAGCGCTTGTCCTCGATGGAGACGATGGCCAGTTTCATCTCGTTGGAGATCTGGTCGCTCGGCACCTCGAACCGGCGCTGGTCGTAGAGCCAGGCGATGGGGGTGCCCGCCGCATCGGTCATCGTGGTGACCGCCGGCACCACACCCTCGACGAGTTCGGCGGAACTGTTGTCCACCGTGTCCGCGGCGCGGTTCGACACGTAGCCGAAGCCTCCGGCCGCCGGGAACATCACACCGGCCAGCAGGACTCCGCCCAGTGCCGTGCATCCTGCGAGCTTCGCCACCGTTTTTCCGATCGACACGCCTACACAGTACGTGCCACCCCGGGGCGCAGACCCCGGCGCACGCGTTCCCGTGTGCGCGTTGCGCTGGCAAAAGCCCTCCGACGTGCAGTGATGCACGGGCGTACCAGAAAAGTGTTTCTCCACCTTGCATCCGGGGAAGTCTTTACCTAGATTGAGTCCTCAGTGTGATGCAGATAACACCTGAATAGGAATGTGGTGCAGATCCGTCGTGCTACGCCGCCGATTCTGCGCGCCTTCCAGGACCCCGTGACACGGCGTTCGGAGAGTAAGGGGCAACTGAATGCACATGACCACCCCGATGGCCCGGCTCGACGTAGACCAAGCAGAAGCACGCATCGCATGGGTATCGAAAGCCCGATGCCGTGAAGTGGACCCCGATCAGTTGTTCGTCCGCGGCGCCGCCCAGCGCAAGGCCGCAGTCATCTGCCGGCACTGCCCGGTGATGCTGCAGTGCGGCGCCGACGCCCTCGACAACCGCGTCGAATTCGGCGTGTGGGGCGGAATGACCGAACGTCAGCGCCGGGCGCTGCTCAAGCAGCACCCCGAAGTCGACTCCTGGGCCGACTTCTTCGAAGCGCAGCGTCAGCACCAGAACGCCGTCTGACCGCGCACCCCCGAGACCCGCGAGGTTACGCCTCGCGGGTCATCTGATCGGCGACGGCGCGCAGCCCGTCGAGGTCCGAGACCTCGAACGGCAGCGACGGCACGCCGACGACCGGAACCCGCGGGTGCGCACTCGTGAACCGGGCCAGCAGCCGCAGCTCCCGCTTCGCCGTCACCGCCCGATGAGCATGGACCCGGAGCACGGCCTCGGCCGGCGCGCTCTCCTTCCGGCCCTGCTCCTCGAGCAGATCCGCCGCGGTCAGGGCGTGGTCGGCCGGCAGCGGGCACAGCGTGGGATGCGTGCGGTTGAGGATCAGACCCGCGAGCGGCATGCGGTCCTCGGAGAGCCGCTCGACGAAGAACGACGCCTCGCGCAGCGCATCCGGTTCGGCCGCGGCCACCACCATGAAGTGGGTGCCCGGCTGCTGCAGCAACTGGTACGTGCGGTTGGCCCGCTCCCGGAACCCGCCGAACATCGAATCGAGTGACTGCACGAAAGCCGAGGCATCCGAGAGCATCTGGCTGCCGACGATCGTGGAGACCGCCTTCAGGGCCAGGCCCATCGCGCCCGTGACCAGCCGCCCGAGCCCGCGGCCCGGCGCGGTGAACAACCGGATCATCCGGCCGTCCAGGAACGCCCCGAGCCGCTGCGGTGCATCGAGGAAGTCCAGCGCGTTCCGCGACGGCGGGGTGTCGACCACGATCAGATCCCACGTGTCGCTCGCCGCGAGCTGCCCGAGCTTCTCCATCGCCATGTACTCCTGCGTGCCGGAGAACGACGAGGCCACCGTCTGGTAGAAGGGGTTGTCGAGGATCTGCTGCGCCTTGTCCGGTGCCGAGTGCTCGAGCACCATGTCGTCGAAGGTGCGGCGCATGTTCAGCATCATCGCGTGCAGCTCGCCCTTCGCGTCCGGCCCCAGCTGCACGAGTTGCGGGCTGTTGTCGAGGGCCTGCACGCCCAGCGCCTGTGCCAGCCGCCGAGCCGGATCGATCGTCAGCACCACGACGTTGCGGCCCTGCTCGGCCGCACGCAGGGCCAGCGCCGCCGCGGTCGTCGTCTTGCCGACCCCGCCCGCGCCGGTGCACACGATGATGCGCGACGAGGGGTCGGCGAGGATGGATCGGACGTCGAGCGGGGGCGCGTGGTGCGCCCGCGGCGCGGTCACCGCACGCCCTGTTCACCGAGCTGCTCGGCGAGTTCGTACAGCCCGCCGAGATCCACGCCGTCCGCCAGCGCGGGCAGATGCATTCGTGCCACGTTCACCTCGTCGAGTTGGGCGGCGCTGACCTGCTGCGCCTGCAGGGTGGATGCGTACTCGATCGTCTCGGTCAGCAGACCCGCGAAGTCCTCGTCGCCGAGGGCGACCCCGGCGCGGTCGAGCCCCTCGCGTACCGCCTCCGCGTCGATCCGGCCGGCGGCGGCCTCGTCGACCATCTCCTCGGGCAGGAAGTCGGGGGCGGTGCGGTTGACGATCACCGTGCCCAGCCGCAGGTCCGCCGCGAGCAGCTCGGCCACCGCGTCGGCGGTCTCCTGGACCGGCAGCGCCTCGAGCAGCGTGACCAGGTGGACCATCGTCTCGTCGGAGTGCAGCAGCCGCACCACACCCTCGCTCTGCGACCGGATCGGACCCGACTTGGCAAGGTCGGCCATCGCCTTGGTCACGTCGAGGAAGCTGCCGATGCGTCCCGTCGGCGGGGAGTCCACCACGACCACGTCGTACACGGGTTCGCCGGTGCGGTCGGTACGCACCACGGTCTCCTTGATCTTGCCGGTGAGGATCACGTCCCGCAGGCCCGGCGCCAGCGTGGTCGCGAACTCGATCGCACCGATCCGGCGCATCGCCCGTCCCGCGAACCCGAGGTTGTAGAACATGTCCAGGTACTCGAGGAAGGCCGTCTCGATGTCGATGGCGAGGGCATACACGGCGCCGCCGCTGTCCGTCGTGGCGATCTTGGTCTCGACCGGCGGAAGCGGCGGCACGTCGAACAGCTGCGCGATGCCCTGCCGTCCCTCGACCTCTACGAGCAGCACCTTGCGGCCGCCCGCCGCCAGGGCCAGGGCCAGCGCCCCCGCGACGGTCGACTTACCGGTACCGCCCTTGCCCGAGACGAAGTGCAGCCGCGCCTGCGCGGCCTTCGCCGGCCAGACGTCGTGTTCAGCAGTCGTTGATGCCACGACGTCGAGCCTATAAGTCCGGTGCGCATATAGGGTCGAGACATGAGCGAATTGACAACGTGGGAGTACGCGACGGTGCCCCTGCTGACCCATGCCACGAAGCAGATCCTGGACACGTGGGGAGCCGACGGCTGGGAACTCGTGTCGGTGCTCCCGGGACCCACCGGCGAGCAGCACGTCGCCTACCTCAAGCGCCCGAAGGGCTGAGCCGCGTGGCAGCAGAGGATTCCGCGGGGCGGACCTGGACGGCGCGGCTCGCCGAACTGGGTCTGAGCCTGCCGCCGGTGGCGGCACCCGTCGCCGCCTACGTTCCCGCCGTCCGCACCGGTGACCACGTCTACACCTCGGGGCAGCTGCCGTTCGTCGACGGCACGCTCGGTCTCGTCGGCAAGGTGGGCGCCGACGTCTCGGCCGAGGCCGCCAAGTCCGCGGCGCGTATCGCCGCGCTCAACGCGCTGGCCGCGCTGGACGGCCTCGTCGGCATCGACAACCTCGTCCGCATCGTGAAGGTCGTGGGCTTCGTCGCCTCGGCGGAGGGCTTCACCGGCCAGCCGGGTGTGATCAACGGCGCGTCCGAACTCCTCGGTGAGGTGTTCGGGGAGGCGGGCGTGCACGCCCGCTCCGCCGTCGGCGTGGCCGAACTGCCGCTCGGCGCTCCCGTCGAGGTCGAGATCATCGCCGAGGTGCGCTGACGGGCGCGGGGTGAGCCGGATCTAGAGTGGGACGCACCCCACACCTTCCGACGGAGGAGGCCGGATCATGACGCTGGTTCACCCCGCGTACGCGCAGTTGCGACAGGTCACCGCCAATGCCGCGGTGGTGCTGGCGGAGAACCCGTCGATGATGACGCTCGACGGCACCAACACCTGGATCCTGCGGGCGCCCGGCAGCGACGAGTGCGTCGTGGTCGATCCGGGCCCGCTCGACGAGGCGCACCTCGCGCGCGTCGCCCGGGTGCCCGTGGCGCTGACCCTGGTCAGCCACCGGCACGGCGACCACACCGACGGCGCCGGACGGTTCGCCGAACTCACCGGCAGCGCGGTGCGGGCCGTGGACGCCCGGCACCGGCACGGCGGGGGAGCGGGCCTGGCCGACGGCGAGGTGATCGAGGCGGCCGGACTGCGTATCCGGGTACTCGCCACGCCGGGTCACACGGCGGACTCGCTGTCCTTCGTCCTCGAGGACGACCGCAGCGTGCTCACCGCCGACACCATCCTCGGTCGGGGCACCACCGTCCTCGACGACTTCGACGGCGACCTCGGGGACTACCTCGGGTCGCTGCGCCGGCTGATCGACCTCGGCGCCGGCTACACCGTTCTGCCCGGGCACGGACCGGACCTGCCCGACCTGGAGACCATCGCCCGCGGCTACCTCGACCATCGGGAGGAGCGGCTCGACCAGGTGCGGGCCGCGCTGCGGGTGCTGGGGGACGACGCCACGCCGCGGTCCGTCGTCGAGCACGTGTATGCCGACGTGGACCCGTCGCTATGGCCGGTCGCGGAGAAGTCGGTCAACGTCCAGCTCGAGTACCTGCGCAGCTTCGCCTGACCTCCCGAACGATCGAGGCCGGTGCATCGACGATGCACCGGCCTCGATTCGTGGAACGGGTGTTACCGCGCGCGGCGGGCGAGGCGCTCCGAGTCGGAGATGAGCACGCTCTTGCCCTCGAGCCGCAGCCAGCCGCGGTGCGCGAAGTCGGCGAGCGCCTTGTTCACGGTTTCGCGGGAGGCGCCGACGAGCTGTGCGATCTCCTCCTGGGTCAGGTCGTGCGTGACGCGCAGCGCGCCCGCCTCCTGGGTGCCGAACCGCTGCGCGAGCTGCAGCAGAGCCTTCGCGACGCGACCGGGCACGTCGGTGAAGATCAGGTCGGCCAGGTTGTTGTTGGTGCGGCGCAGACGGCGCGCGAGCACGCGCAACAGCTGCTCCGCGATCTCCGGGCGCTGGTCGATCCAGGCCTTGAGGGCGTCGCGGTCCATGCTCACGGCCCGGACCTCGGTCACGGTCGTGGCGGTGGAGGTACGCGGGCCCGGGTCGAAGATCGACAGCTCACCGAACATGTCGGACGGGCCCATGATGGTCAGCAGGTTCTCGCGGCCGTCCGGCGAGCGGCGGCCGAGCTTCACCTTGCCGGAGACGATGATGTACAGGCGGTCGCCCGGCTCACCCTCGTTGAAGATGACATGTCCGCGGGGGAAATCGACCGGCTGAAGCTCTTTGACCAGCGCCGCAACCGCCGAGGGTTCGACTCCTTGGAAGATGCCTGCTCTGGCCAGGACGTCGTCCACGTGCGCTCCTTTGGGGAAAATTCTCGTCGTCATGCTGCCGGGTCTGCACGACGTCCACGGGCGCCCGGACAGGCCACCTGCAACGCGTACGGAAACGAAGTCTACTGTGCGCGCACTCGGCATGAGTGATTGACACCACGACAGCTGCCGTGCCGTTCCTGCAGCAACGCCCACGCATCCTACCGATGCGTCCCGAAATCAGCTCGCGCGGCGCGCTCCCATGTCGGACTCCGCATCGTCGAGCTCCATGACGAGGACCCGCCGCCGACGGCGGTGGAACCGGGCGAGAGCGTGGGGGAATCCCTCCCTGGCCAGGGTGGCGACGTCGTCGTGGCTCGCCTTGTCGAGGAACTCCTCGACCTCCTGCTGGCGAACGGACAGACGGCTCAGCCGGGACTCGACCCGCTCCATCGCCAATGCGAACAGCATGAGCAGCACGGGGAAGAGTACGACAGCAAGAGCTTGCATACCGGGAAGTAAACACAAGAAAGGTCTCAGAAGCGACACAGCGCCGAATCCGCGACCGGCCGGGTACGTACAGTGGAGCAGGTGCATGCGACCCCGTCCGAGAGTCCCGACGTGCGCCGACGACGCGTGTCCGGAGGCGAGCGGAAACCCGAGAGCAGGCTCGCCCTGGTGCGGCGGGCCCGCCGCATGAACCGGCGGCTCGCCGAGGCGTTCCCCCACGTGTACTGCGAACTCGACTTCACCACGCCGCTCGAGCTGGCGGTCGCCACGATCCTGTCCGCGCAGTGCACCGACGTGCGGGTCAACCAGGTCACCCCGGCCCTGTTCGCCCGCTACCCGGACGCCCGCGCCTACGCGGAGGCCGACCGGGCCGAGCTCGAGGAGTACATCCGGCCCACCGGTTTCTACCGCAACAAGGCCAACTCCCTGATCGGCCTCGGACAGGCCCTGCTCGAGCGGTTCGACGGCGAGGTACCGCGCCGCCTCGAGGATCTCGTCACACTTCCCGGATTCGGCCGCAAGACTGCCAACGTGGTCCTCGGCAACGCGTTCGACATCCCCGGCATCACCGTCGACACCCACTTCCAGCGTCTCGTGCACCGCTGGAAGTGGACCGAGGAAACCGACCCCGTCAAGATCGAACACGCCGTCGGCGCGCTCGTCGACCGCAAGGAATGGACCCTGCTCTCGCACCGGGTGATCTTCCACGGCCGGCGCGTCTGCCACGCCCGCAAACCCGCCTGCGGCATCTGCGTGCTGGCCAAGGACTGCCCGTCCTACGGCATCGGACCCACCGACCCCGTGACCGCCGCCGCGCTGGTGAAGGGACCGGAGACCGAGCACCTGCTCGAACTGGCCGGACGGTGACCCGGTGCAACTGACCCGCGCAGGCCGCTGGAGCCTGGTGGCCCTCGTCGTCGTGGTGGCCCTGATCGTCGCGATCTGGCCCCGCGACGCCGACGACCCGGCGCCGGCCGCCGACGGTGGTCGCCCGACCGCGGCGCCGGTGGACCGCCGCGCCCAGGACACCCCCGAATCCCTCGCGCCGCTGCGTGCCGCGGCGGCGCTCGAGCCCTGCCCGGCCCCGGCCGGGAACGGGGCCGGGCCCCTCGCGGGGTTGCGGTTCGAGTGCCTCGGCGACGGCAGCAGCGTCGATCTGGCCGCCGCGCTCGCGGGCCGGCCCGCGCTGGTGAACCTGTGGGCCTGGTGGTGCGGGCCGTGCGCCGAGGAACTGCCCTACCTGCAGGAGTACGCGCAGCGTGCCGGTGACGCGGTTGCGGTCGTCACCGTCCACACCGACCCCAACGAGGCCAACGCCCTGTCCCGGCTCGCCGAGTACGCCGTACGGCTGCCGGGGGTGCAGGACGGGTCCGCGCGCATGCAGGCAGCGGTGCAGTCGCCACCCGTGCTGCCGGTGACGGTGCTGATCCGGCCCGACGGTTCCGTCGCGAAGGTGCTGCCTCAGCCGTTCCGCAGCGCCGACGACGTCGCCGCAGCCGTGGAGAACCACCTGGGGGTGAAGGTATGACGCCGTACTGGCTGCGCCGCGTGTCCACCGTGGCGCCGAGCGATCCGCACCAGGTCAACCCGGTGCTCGACCGCCGCGCACCGAACGGGTTCACCGTCCGTCCGGCGGCCGTGCTCGTGCTGTTCGGTGGCTCGTCCGAACCCGATCCCCTCGCGCGGGGCGGTCTGCCCGCCGACGCGGATGTCCTGCTCACCCAGCGGGCGCCGACGATGCGTCAGCACAGCGGGCAGGTCGCCTTCCCGGGTGGCGCCGCCGACCCGGAGGACGGCGGCCCGATCGCGACCGCGCTGCGCGAGGCGCAGGAGGAGACGGGCCTCGACCCCGCCGGCGTCCGTCCGCTGACGGTGCTGCCCGAGATCTTCATCCCACCGTCGGGGTTCGACGTCACCCCGGTGGTCGCCTTCTGGGAGAAGCCCACCCCCATCGGGGTGGTCGATCCCCGCGAGGCCGTCCGGGTGGTGCGGGTCTCTCTGCACGACCTGCTCGATCCGGACAACCGCTTCCAGATCCGGCACGAGCGCGGCTACCAGGGACCGGCTTTCCTCGTGGACGACATGCTCGTGTGGGGGTTCACGGCGGGGATCCTGGCGGGCCTGTTCGCGGTGTCGGGCTGGGAGATCGAGTGGGACCACACCGACATCCGTGACTTCGAGGTCACGCTCGCCGAGCTCGAGACAGGGGTGGTCGAACCGTGACACCGTCCGGATGGATCGACGTGCTCATCCTGCTGGTCGTGCTCGTGGCCGCGTCGTCGGGCCTGCGACAGGGCGCGGTGGCGTCTGCGCTGGCGTTCCTCGGCGTGGTGCTCGGCGCGGTCGCCGGCATCCTCATCGCCCCGCACGTGCTCGTGCACGTCGAGGAGGGACGGATGCGGATCCTCGCCGGGATTGCGCTCATCGTCGTGCTCGTCATCATCGGCGAGGTCGCGGGCATGGTGCTCGGCCGGGCGGCACGGAGCAACATGCACAGCCCCGTCGCGCGGGGCGTCGACAGCGTGGTCGGGGCCGGTCTGCAGGCCGTGGCGGTGCTGGTCGCGGCGTGGCTGCTCGCGATTCCGCTCACCGCGTCGTCGCAACCGGAGATCTCGGCCGCCGTACGCGGCTCCCGGGTGCTGGCCACGGTCGACGTGCTGGCCCCGGACTGGCTGCGCGGCGTCCCCAAGGAGTTCTCGGCGCTGCTCGACACCTCGGGCCTGCCGGAGGTGATCGGGCCGTTCGGCCGCACGCCCATCACCGAGGTGGAGCCGCCGGACCCGAGCGTGCTCGCCAGTCCCGTCGCGCTCGACCTGCACCCGAGTGTGCTGCGCATCAACGGCGTCGCGCCGAGCTGCCAGCGTGCGCTCGAGGGATCCGGGTTCGTCGTCGCGCCCGAACGCGTCATGACCAACGCGCACGTCGTCGCCGGCACGTCGGCGGTGTCGGTGGAGACGCTCGGTGGGGCGCTCGACGCCGAGGTCGTGCTCTTCGATCCCGCCGTCGACGTCGCGATCCTCTCGGTGCCGGGACTCGACGTGGCGCCGCTCGCGTTCGCGCCCGCGCCCGCCGATTCGGGTCAGGACGCCCTCGTCCTCGGATATCCCGGCGGGGGCCCGTACACGGCGAGCGCCGCACGGATCCGGGAGACACTCGACCTGCAGGGGCCGGACATCTACCGCTCCGGCACCGTCGAACGGGAGGTGTACACCGTCCGCGGTTCGATTCGTCAGGGCAACTCCGGCGGGCCGCTCGTCGACGATCAGGGCCGGGTGCTCGGCGTCGTGTTCGGCGCGGCCGTGGACAACAGCGATACCGGGTTCGTGCTGACCGCGGCGGAGGTGAGCAGTCAGCTGGAGCTGGCCGACGATTCCTTCGCGGCGGTGGCGACGGGTACGTGCATCGCCTGAGCCGGGGCGTCCCTACAGTCCGGCGGCGAAGTCGAGCAGCGCGGCGGTCACGTCGTCGGCGCATTCCTGGTGGGCGTAGTGCCCGGCGTCGTCGATCATGAGCAGTTTCCGGCCCGGAGCGTGGCGGACGCACCGGCGCACGGTCGCCGGCAGCACGTACGGGTCCAGCGTGCCGTGCAGTTGCAGGACCGGCAGGGTCAGCGTCTTGTCCATTGCGGCCATGAACCGGCGTCCGTCCGGCCGCCATTGGCTGCGGAACGCCCAGCGCTGGTACTCGAGCGTGCAGTGCGCGGTGCCGGGAATCCGGATGGCCGACCGCATCCGCTCCGCGACCTCCCGGAATTCGTCCGACTGCTGCCACCGCGCGCCGGAACGGGCCTGCAGCAGTCGTTCGATCTCCCACCCGTCGTCGCGCACGAGCTTGCGTTCGGGCCGCCACGGCACCTGGTAGGCGAGGAACGTGGGCAGCAGCGCCGACCGCTGCGCGCGGTCGTGCAGCGCCGCGTCCCGCAGCGAGATCGGGTGCGGCGAGTCCACGAGGGCGATCGCCCGGACGAGCCGCGGGTGCAGCACGGCCGTCGCCCAGCACACCAGCCCGCCGTCGGCGTGTCCGATCAGCGTCGCCTCGGAGCAGCCGAGGGCGCGGATGAGGCCGGCGACGTCGCCCGACAGGGTCCAGCCGTCGTAGCCGCGCGGCGGCTTGTCGGAGTCACCGTAGCCGCGCAGGTCCACGGCGACGGCGCGGTATCCGGCGTCCGCGAAGGCGGTGAGCTGGTGGCGCCACGACCACCACAGGTCGGCGAACCCGTGCAGGAACAGCGCCAGCGGCGCGTCGGGGCCGGACGGGCCGGCCTCGACGGCGTGCAGGCGGATGCCGTTGGCGTGGATGTCGCGGTGCGTCCACGGCCCGGGGTACCGGACCGTGGACGGATCGGGGAGGGACACGGTGCCCTGCATGTGGAGGGTCAGCGCGCGTGCCGGGGGCCCGGTGCCGGCTCCGCGTCGTGCTGCTGCGGCAGGACGGTACGGGCCTGCCTGAGCGAGTCGATGGTCTTCTCCGGGGCGCGCAGCTTGCGCACCCGCAGGTAGCCGATCAGGGCGAAGATCGCCGTGACCACGACCATGATGAGGAAGACGATCAGGAACGCCAGCCAGCGGGGCGTCCAGATGTCGATCAGTTCGGCGAGGAAGAAGAAGAAGAAGAACGAGCTGAACACCAGGACCGCGAAGGCCAGGATGAAGAACAGGCTGCCCTGCAGGCCCTTCTTCACCTCCCCGGTGACCTCGGCCTTGGCGAGTTCGACCTCGGCGCGGAACAGCGTCGAGACCTGTGCCGTGGCATCGCGGACCAGGTCTCCGATGCTCGCTTCCTGAGGAGTGCGGGCGCGCACCTCGGTCAGCGGAATGGACGAGATGCTCGTCGGTACCCCGTCACCCTGCTTCCGGTTCCCGTTCGTCACGCTCAATTGTCGACCCCTCCAGTTGGTTCGTATTGACTACGGTGGGCTCGCCCACGCCGTAACAGTAGCGTCGATCCCAGCACCGAGGCGATCAGTGACGTGACGAGGACGGACGCCTTCGCGATCTCCGCGGGCGCCCCGCCGTCGATACCGGCGAGCGAGAGGTCGGCGATGAGCAGGCTCACGGTGAATCCGATGCCTCCGAGCACGGCGAGTGCCAGCAGGTCCTGCCACGCCAGCCCGGTCGGCCTGGTGGCCACGCCCACGCGGATCGCGAGCCAGGACGCGCCGAAGATGCCGACGGTCTTGCCGATCAGCAGGCCCAGCAGGACGGACAGGCCCACCGGGCTGGTGAACACGTCACCGAGGACCTCACCGTTTATGGGGACGCCGGAGGCGAACAGCGCGAACAGGGGCACACACAGGCCGGCGGACCAGGGCTGGATGTCGTGGGCGAGCCGTTCGGCCGGTGCCTGCCGCTCGCCCGGGTCGGTGCGGACGCGGGTGAGCAGGCCCAGTACGACGCCCGCGATGGTGGCGTGGATGCCGGCCTCGTGCATGCCGTACCAGGTGAGCAGCGCCAGTGGGACATACAGCCACGAGGTCGTGATCCGCTTGTGCTGGGCGTACCAGTAGGCGGCAGCGCACGCGACGGTCCCGAGCAGCCACAGTGCCGCGATGGACGTGGTGAACAGGACGGCGATCAATGCGATGCCGATGAGGTCGTCGACGACGGCGAGGCTGAGCAGGAAGACGCGCGCGCCGGTGGGGATGCGGGAACCGGTAAGGGCGAGGACTCCGAGTGCGAAAGCGATGTCGGTGGCGACGGGGATCGCCCAGCCGCGGTCCATGCCCGGGCTGCCCCACCCGACCGCGGCGGCGATGAGCGCCGGGAGCAGCACGCCGCCGCACGCGGCGATGACCGGCAGCAGGGCTCTCTTACGGTCCGCCAGTTCACCGACGACCAGCTCGCGTTTGAGTTCGAGTCCGGCGACGAAGAAGAACACGGCGAGCAGGCCGTCCTGCGCCCAGGTGCCGACGGTGAGGTTCAGGTGCAGTGATTCCGGCCCGAAGGGGAAGTCGCGCAGCGCCTCGTAGGCGGGTCCGAGCGGGGAATTGACCCACAGCACGGCCACGGCGGCGGCGACCAGGAGGATCGCGCCACCGACGGTCTCGGTACGCAGGTACCGGGTGAGTTCCGAGCGCAGTGGCTGGTTCACGAAGGCCTTTCGATTCGCGAATTCGGGGTACGCGGGGAGCGCCGCCGAACGGGCGTCCCGGCGTATCCCGGCACGAATCGTAGCCGTCGCCGACCCGGACGACCGATGTCCGATTTGATTCGCTCGGGAAAGGAAGTGTTCACTTTCCTAGCAACTGGGATCGATTCCCATCATGTGATTCTCTGGAGCTGGTTTCGTGAGCACTTCCCTCGACAACACCGCCGGCCGGGACGGATCGCTGGTCGCGGGAGTACCGCGCAGCCGCATCATCGTCGCGAGCACCGTCGGCACCTCGATCGAGTTCTACGACTTCTACATCTATGCGACCGCCGCCGTGTCGGTGTTCCCGCACCTGTTCTTCCCGAAGGGCAACGGCACCACCGCCCTGCTCGCCTCGCTCGCGACGTTCGGCCTCGCGTTCGTCGCCCGGCCGGTCGGCTCGATCCTGTTCGGCCACTTCGGGGACCGCATCGGCCGCAAGGCCACCCTCGTCGGCTCGCTGCTGACGATGGGCATCGCGACGTTCCTCATCGGAATCCTGCCCACGTACCACCAGGTGGGACTGCTGGCCCCCGCACTGCTCGCACTGATGCGCTTCTGCCAGGGCCTCGGCCTCGGCGGCGAATGGAGCGGCGCGGCGCTGCTGGCCACCGAGACCGCCGAGAAGGGCAAGCGGGCCTGGGCCGCCATGTGGCCCCAGTTGGGCGCGCCGATCGGATTCTTCCTGGCCAACGGCCTGTTCCTGATCATCACGCTGTTCCTGAACCACGACAACGCCGACCCCGACCTGGGCAGCGCGTTCCTGACGTGGGGCTGGCGGATCCCGTTCCTGCTCAGCGCCGTGATGGTGATCATCGGCCTCTACGTGCGGCTCAAGCTGGAGGAGACCCCGGTGTTCGCCCAGGCCGTCGCCGAGGGCAAGAAGGTCAAGACGCCACTGGCCGAGGTGTTCAGGACGAGCTGGCGTCAGCTGATCATCGGCACTTTCGTGATGCTCGCGACGTACACCCTCTTCTACATCATGACGACCTGGGTGCTCAGCCACGGCACCGGCAAGACCCCCGCCCAGGGCGGCACCGGCGCCGGCTTCCAGTACTCGGACTTCCTGGTGCTCCAACTCGTCGCCGTGCTGTTCTTCGCGGCCGCGATCCCGGTGTCCGGTCGTCTCGCCGATCGCCACGGCCGCCGCATCACGCTGCTGGTCATCACCGGAACCATCATGGTGTTCGGCCTGACCTTCGGGATCCTGCTCGCCCCGGAGGGCATGAGCGAACCGCGCATGCTCCTGTTCCTGATCATCGGCATGATCCTCATGGGCTTCACCTTCGGCCCCATGAGCGCGGTGCTGCCCGAACTGTTCCCGACCAACGTGCGCTACACCGGTTCGGGCATCGCCTACAACGTCTCGAGCATCCTCGGCGCGGCCGTCGCCCCGTTCATCGCGACGTGGCTCGCCACCACCTACGGCGTCGGCTGGGTGGGTGTGTACCTGCTGGTGGCCGCCGCGCTGACCTTCGTCGCGCTGCTCGTGATGCACGAGACCAAGGACCGCCACCTCGAGGAGGTGTAGGGCCGCTTCGCGGCCGGTGCGTCCTTCGGGCGGCTACGACAACCCGAAGGACGCACCGGCAGCTCCGCTGCCTACTTGCCCTGGGCGCGGATCGCCTCGAAGACCTTCGGGTCGACCAGGGTGGAGGTGTCGCCGAGCTCGCGACCCTCGGCGACGTCGCGCAGCAGGCGGCGCATGATCTTGCCGGAGCGGGTCTTGGGCAGTTCCGGCACGATCGAGATCTGCCGGGGCTTGGCGATCGGGGAGATCTCGGTGGAGACCTGGTTGCGCAGCTCGGTGATGAGCTGATCGCCGGTGTTGGTCACGCCCTCGCGCAGGATGACGAACGCGACGATGCCCTGGCCGGTGGTCTCGTCGGCGGCACCGACGACGGCGGCCTCGGCGACGGCCGGGTGCCCGACGAGCGCGGATTCGACCTCCGAGGTCGAGATCCGGTGTCCGGAGACGTTCATGACGTCGTCGACGCGGCCGAGGACCCACAGGGCCCCGTCCTCGTCGTAGCGGGCGCCGTCGCCGGCGAAGTACCAGCCCTCCTCGGCGTACCGGGACCAGTAGGTGTCCTTGTAGCGGTCCATGTCGCCCCAGATGCCGCGCAGCATCGACGGCCACGGCTGATCGAGCACCAGGTAGCCGTTGCCGCCGGCCCCCAGCGGCACGGCGTTGTCGTCGACGATCTTGGCGGAGATGCCGGGCAACGGCGCCATCGCCGAGCCCGGCTTGGTGGCGGTGATCCCCGGCAGCGGGGAGATCATGATCGCGCCGGTCTCGGTCTGCCACCAGGTGTCGACGATCGGGGCCTGGCCGGCGCCGATGACCTCCCGGAACCAGCGCCACGCCTCGGGGTTGATCGGCTCGCCGACCGAGCCCAGCAGCCGGATCGAGGACAGGTCGTGCGCGTCGGGGATGTCCCGGCCCCACTTCATGAAGGTGCGGATCAGGGTCGGGGCGGTGTAGTAGATGCTCACCCCGTACTTTTCGATGATCTCGAAGTGCCGGTGCTCGTTCGGCGAGTTCGGGGTGCCCTCGTAGACGACCTGGGTCGCGCCGTTGCTCAGCGGCCCGTACACGATGTAGCTGTGCCCGGTGACCCAGCCGATGTCGGCGGTGCACCAGTACACGTCGCGGCCGGGCTTGTGGTCGAACACGTAGTGGTGGGTGTAGGAGGCCTGCGTCAGGTAGCCCCCGGAGGTGTGGATGATGCCCTTGGGCTTACCGGTGGTGCCCGAGGTGTAGAGGATGAACAGCGGGTGCTCGGCGTCGAACGGCTGCGCCTCGTGCTCGGCGGAGGCCTTGTCGACCGTCTCGTGCCACCACAGATCGCGTCCCTCGGTCCAGTCGACGTCGATGCCGGTGCGCTTGACCACCAGCACGTGCTGCACCGACGCCGCATCGGCGACAGCTTCGTCGGCGGCCGGCTTGAGCGGGGCGGCCTGACCGCGGCGCCACTGCCCGTCGACGGTGACGACGAGTTTGGCCTGCGCGTCGTCGATGCGCGAGCGCAGCGCGTGCGAGGAGAACCCGGCGAAGACCACCGAGTGGGTCAGGCCGAGGCGGGCGCAAGCCAGCATCGCCACGATCGCCTCGGGGATCATCGGCATGTAGATCGCGACCCGGTCGCCGGCGACCAGGCCCAGGTCGGTGAAGGTGTTCGCCGCCTTGCACACCTCGGCGAGCAGATCGTTGTAGGTCAGCGCGCGCGAATCGCCGGGCTCGCCCTCGAAGTGGATGGCGACGCGGTCGCCGTTGCCGGCGAGGACATGCCGGTCGACGCAGTTGTAGGCGACGTTGAGCTGCCCGCCGACGAACCACTTCGCCACCGGCGCGTCGGACCAGTCCAGCACCTCGGACCACTCGGTGGCCCAGTCCAGCCGCTGCGCCTGCGTCGCCCAGAATCCGAGCCGGTCGGCGTCTGCGGCGGCCTGCAACTCGGGACCGGCGTTGGCGGTGGCGACGAACTCGGGGCTCGGTGGGTACACCTGCTGTTCGTGGTCCTGCGCTGCGCTCGTCATGGTTGCGGGGCCTCTTTCCGGTCGGTCCAAACAGTTCGGGCACCTGTGAGGGTAGTCACCTGTGACCGACATCGCACCGTTGCATCCGGCTGCAACCTGGTCACTTTCGACAATCGGTCGGTCCCGCGCGACGGGCGGTCGGCCTCCGCGGCCAGTGGAACCGCGGGCGCGGGTGGTCGGCAACAGCCGGTACCGTCGGATGCCGTGACCGACCCCTTGCAGCCCCTGCTCGACCTGCCCGGAGTGCGCGATGCCGCGGACCGGGCGCGCGATGCCCTCGCCGAGGTGCACCGGCACAGGACCAACCGGCGCGGCTGGCCGAACACCGCCGCCGAGGCGTCGGTTCGGGCGGCCCGGGCCTCCGCCGCGCTCGACGGCGGATCGATGGAGCTGCCGCCGCCGGGGGAGGCGGGTGATCCGATCCTCTCCGGTGCGCTGCGGGTGGCGCAGGCGCTCGACGGCGACGGCCTGGCCGTCATGGTGTCCACCTGGCAGCGCGCGCCCCTGCAGGCCCTTGCGCGCCTGCACCTGCTCGCGGCGGCCGACCTCGTCGACGAGTCGGAGGCGCTGGGCCGGCCTCGCACGGAACCGGGCGTGGGGGAGCGGCTCGACGCGCTCGCCCAGTTGGTGACCGGAGGCACCCGGGCGCCGGCGCCGGTGCTGGCCGCGGTGGTGCACGGCGAGCTGGCGGTGCTGCGCCCGTTCGGTGTCGCCGACGGCGTGATCGCCCGGGCGGCGTCCCGCCTCGTGTCGGTCGCGAGCGGGCTGGACGTGCACAATCTCGGTGTTCCCGAGGTGAGCTGGATGCGTCGCGCCCAGGCCTACCGCGACGGGCTCGCGGGCTTCGAGTCGGGCACCGCGGAGGGCGTCGGGGGTTGGATCGTCTTCTGCTGCGGCGGGCTGGAAGCGGGCGCGCGCGAGGCGACATCGATCGCGGACGCCTTCGCCGGAGGATGATCCGGAGCGTGAATCGTCTTGCGTGTCACCGATTTTCATGCAGGTGACCACATGTAAGCGGGCGACGTCGCCGAATGACTTCGGTGGCGTCGCCCGCCGGCACGGACTGCCGAGTTACCAAGCGTGCTGCATGGGTTGTGTGTCACTGGCCTCGGCGAGGGTTCGGATATCGCTGGTTCGTCCTCGCAACGGGTGCGGGGTGTTCGCCTTCGAAGACCCGAATCTCGCAAGCCCACAACACTTTTGCCCTTATAGTGGCATCGGCTCCGCGTGGGTGCTCGGTGTCCGTGCTGGGAATTCCGGTCGGGAGATCGAACCTTCTCTTCCGATTCGCTCTTGGCCTTCCGTCCTTCCGTAACTCCTTTCTACTCCCGGTCTCCGAGGGGGGCAAGTCCCATTTTCGGGACCGTCACCCGCGCGCCGCGAACCCCGGCCGGTGCCGCCGGCGCAGCGCGAGGTACGTCGCCGCGCCCGCCGCCACCGCGCCCGCCGTGATCGCGGCCGTCGCGGCGACGGCGGCCGGCGGCGTCGCGGTGAGACGATGCAGGAGCGGCACAGGACGCGTGAAAGTAAGTATCGGCCAACCATTTTCGAGGGATTCTCGACGCAGCACCCGATCCGGGTTCACCGCGCGCGGATGGCCCACGGCCCGCAGCATCGGAATGTCCGTCGACGAGTCGGAGTACGCGTAGCAACGTGCGAGATCGTAACCGTACTGCAGCGCCAGTGCCTGTATCGCCTCCGCCTTGGCCTCGCCGTAGCAGTAGAACTCCAGCTCTCCGGCGTAGCGGCCCTCCTCGATCCGCATCCGGCTGGCGGTGCTGTGCGTCGCCCCCAGTGCCGCCGCGATGGGAGTGACCACCTCCTCCCCGGACGCGGACACGATGATCACGTCGTGCCCGCGGAGCTTGTGGTCCGCAATGAGATCGGCGGCCTCGGCGAAGACCAGAGGATCCACGATATCGTGCAGCGTCTCGGCGACGATCGACTTGATCTGCTCGACATCCCAGCCCGTGCACATCGCCGCGATGTGGGCCCGCATGCGCTCCACCTGATCGTGGTCGGCCCCGGACAGCATGAACAGGAACTGGGCATAGCTGCTCTTCAGCACCGCCCGCCGGTTGAGGAGTCCCTGGGCGAAGAACGGCTTGCTGAAGGCGAGTGCGCTGGACTTCGCGATGACGGTCTTGTCGAGGTCGAAGAAGGCGGCGATTCGGCCGGACTGGGTCGGGGCCACGGTCGCGTCGGTCACGGCACCACAATAGGTGTGACTGCTCCTTCCCGGTACGCCCTGCGCTCCGGCCGGTCGTCCGGCCCCTCCACCTGCGCAAAACCCGCGACGGTCGAACCTGCACACTGCGTGAAATGCGCGACGGTTGAACTTGCAAATATCGGGTCGGGGCGTAGTATCGACGACACCTGGACATAGTCCAGGGGGTGTTCAGCCCGACCCCCCCGGGGCTGAACATGACGACCCTCGCCTCCTCCCCCCCTGGCGAGGGTCGTCCTCTGTTCCGGGACCTTTCGGAGCCCGGCGCGTTCATCCACAGGCAGCGCGTTCATCCACAGATTCGCCGGTTCCCCCGGCAGCTGCTTCCGGGGCGCCCAGCCACCGCGCAAGCTGGGCGCCATGACCGATGTCCTGGCCCTCGTCGACGATCCCGCGCTGATGGCGAGCCTGCGTCGCGTGGCGGCCGCCTCCGACCGCACGGTCGGTGAGACGGTGACGACACCGTCGCGCAGAACCTGGCTCGACGCCGGACTCGTCGTGATCGACCGCACCGCGGCCCTGGCATGCGCGCAGCAGCTCCCCCGGCGGGGCGGAATCGTCCTGGTCACCGCCGGCGGCGCCGACCTCCCCGATTGGCAGGCGGCCACCGCGGTCGGCGCCGAACACGTGGTGGGGCTGCCCGACGACGAGGTCGAACTGCTCACCGTGCTCGGCACGGCCGCCGAGCCCGACGCGGGCGGCGGCCACGTCGTCGCTGTCCTCGGCGGCTGCGGCGGCGCCGGCGCGTCCACGTTCGCAGCCGCCCTGGCATGGACGGTCGCCGCCTTCCGGCGCAGTGCGGGAGCCCTCCTCGTCGACGGCGACCCCCTGGGCGGGGGACTGGACGTCCTCACCGGAATCGAGGACCGGCCGGGTGTCCGCTGGCCCGGTCTCACCGTCGATCGTGGCCGGCTCTCCGCCCGGACCCTGCGCGATGCGGTGCCCGAATGGCTGCCGGGACTCGGCGTGCTGTCCGCAGATCGCGAGTCCGCCGCAGAGCCGGCGCCCGCCGCGGTCACCGCCGTGCTCGACACCGTCCGCCGCTCCGGCGACCTGGTGGTGTGCGACGTGCCCCGCAGCCGCGGGCCCGCCGCCGAGGCGATGGTGGCCGCCGCCGACCTGACCGTGCTGGTGGTGCCCGCCCGCGTCCGCGCCGCCCTCGCCGCGGGGCGGGTCGCCGGCTGGGTCGCCGAACAGAACACCAATCAGGGCATCGTCGTGCGCGGCCCGGCCCCCGGCGGGTTGCGCGGCCGGGACGTTGCCGACGTGGTGGGGCTGCCGCTGATCACCACGATGCGCGCGCAGCCCGGGCTCGCCGCGGCGCTCGAACGCGGCGGACTGCGGCTCGGACGGCGCTCTCCACTCGTCCACGCCGCCGAGTCCGTTCTCGACGTGCTGACCGGACCCGAACCGGGCTCGCGGTGGGCGGCATGAGCGCCGTCCTCACGGCCGAGCTGCTCGACCGGGTCCGCGAACGGCTCGCGACCGAGGCCGGCGAACCCACGCCGGACCGTGTCGCCGCCGCGCTGCGTGCGGAGTCCGGCGGGGTTCTCGGCGACTTCGACCTGCTCACGGCCCTGCGGCACCTGCAGACCGAGCTCTCCGGCGCCGGCCCGCTCGAAGCGCTGCTCGCCGAGCCCGGCGTCACCGACGTCCTCGTCACCGCCCCGGACCGGGTCTGGGTCGACCGCGGCGCCGGGCTGCGGCTCGCTCCCGTCGCCTTCCCCGACGAGGCGTCGGTGCGGCGACTCGCCCAGCGCCTCGCGCTGTTCGCCGGACGGCGCCTCGACGACGCGCAGCCGTGGGTCGACGGCCGGCTGCCCGGGCACGGCGATTTCGGGGTGCGCCTGCACGCCGTCCTCGCACCCGTCGCGCAGGGCGGCACCTGCCTGTCGCTGCGCGTGCTGCGGCCCGCCACCCAGGGGCTCGACGCGCTGCGTGATCGCGGCGCCGTCGATCCGCACGCCTATCGGCTGCTGCGACGGATCGTCGCCGCCCGGCTCGCCTTCCTCGTCGTCGGGGGCACCGGGGCAGGCAAGACCACCCTGCTCGCGGCACTGCTCGGCACGGTGGACCCGGGCGAGCGGATCGTGTGCGTCGAGGACGCCGCCGAGCTCGCTCCCGCCCATCCCCACGTCGTGCGGCTCGTCGCCCGGGCCGCCAACGTCGAAGGCGTCGGTGAGGTCGCGGTGCGCGACCTCGTGCGGCAGGCGCTGCGGATGCGGCCCGACCGCATCGTCGTGGGCGAGGTGCGCGGCGCCGAGGTCGTCGATCTTCTGACGGCACTGAACACCGGTCACGACGGCGGCGCGGGCACGGTGCACGCCAACTCGCCGGACGAGGTGCCGGCGCGGCTCGAAGCGCTCGCCGCACTCGGCGGCCTGGACCGGGCCGCCCTGCACAGCCAGCTCGTCGCGGCGGTGCAGGTGGTTCTGCACGTGCACCGCACCCCCGACGGGACCCGCCGGCTGACGGAGATCGGTGTCGTGCAGCGGGACACCGTGTCGGGTGTCGTCGTCGCGCCCGCGTGGACCCACGAGCGCGGCACGGAGGCCGGCATGGACCGACTCGAAGAGCTGTTCCGCCGACGGGAACCGCGGTGACCGCGGCGGCCCTGTGCCTGGCCGCGGCCGTGCTGGTGGCGCCGGGTGCGGTCGCCACGCCGCGGCTGCGGGCACTGCGCACGACGGTCGCCGCCGGACGGTCGTGGCGGCCGCCGCAGGAGGTGACGGTCGGGCTGTGCGTCCTCCCGGCGCTGCTGCTCGGCGTCGCGCCCGCCGTCGCGGCGGCGGTCGTCGCCGGCACCGCCGTGCGACGGCTGCGGCGACGGCGCCGGGACCGCGCACTCGACGCCGAGCAGCGGACCCTGCTCGCCGGGCTCGAAACCGTTGTCGCCGAGCTCGAGGTGGGCACCCATCCGGCCGAGGCGTGCGCGACGGCGGCGCGGGAGACGACCGGGCCGACTGCCGACGCCTTCCGCGTCGCGGCGGCGCGGGTCCGGCTCGGCGGCAGCGCGGCCGACGGCCTGCGCGCCGCGGCCCGCGCGCCGGGACAGTCGGGGCTCGCCGCGTCGCTCGAGCGGCTCGCCGCGGCCTGGGAGGTGTCGGACCGGCACGGGCTGGCGCTGGCGCAACTCCTCACGGCCGCGCGCTCGGATCTGTCCGGCCGCATGCGGCTGCGCTCGCGCACCGAGGCGGGACTGGCGGGGGCCCGCGCGACGGCGACGGTGCTCGCGGCCCTTCCGGCGCTCGGTGTGGCGCTGGGGCAGATGATGGGGGCCGCGCCGGTGACGGTGCTGCTCGGCGACGGTCTCGGTGGTGTGTTGCTGGTGGTGGGCACCGTGCTGGCGTGCGCCGGGCTGCTGTGGACCGATCGGATCGCGACGCGGGTGGCATCGTGACGGCGTCGCTGGTGTGCCTTGCCGTGGCGCTCGTGATCCTGCCGGACCTGCAGGCGCGACGGTTGCAGGCCCTCGCCGCCGGGGCTGCGACGTCCGGCGGAGCGGCCGACTCCGGCGGTGCGCCGGACGACCCCCATGCCGTGCCCGCCGCGTTCGACCTGATGGCCGCCTGCCTGCGTGCCGGCCTGCCGACGGCGACGGCGGCCCGGGCGGTCGCCGACTCGGCGCCGCCGGCCCTCGCACGGGCCCTGCGTCGGGGCGCGGACCGGCTCGAGCTCGGGGCCGCCCCGACGGACGCGTGGAGCGGTCTCGGGGACGCGACCTCGGACGGCTCCGGCGCCGAGACGGAGGCGCTGGAGGCCTTCGCCCGCGCGGCGCGGCGATCGGCGCGGTCCGGTGCCCCGCTGTCGGGCATCGTCGCCGAGGTGGCGGAGCGGCAGCGCGAACAGGCGGAGGACCGGGCGGCTGCGGCCGTCGAGCGTGCCGGGGTCCTGGTCAGCGGCCCGCTCGGGCTGTGCTTCCTGCCGGCGTTCGTGTGCCTGGGCATCGTGCCCGTCGTGATCGGGCTCGCGGGACGCGTGCTCGGCGACGGGCTGTTGTGAGACGTCGGCGCGGACGGTCCGCGCCGAAGGAGGGGAGGAACCATGGTAGGCAACGTGATTCGGGCGGCGGCGCAGCGGCTGAGCGGTGCCGTCGCGGCGGAGGACGGCATGTCCACCGCGGAGTACGCGATCGGCACGATCGCCGCGGCGGCGTTCGGTGCCGTGCTGTACACGGTGGTCACCGGCGACAACATCGTCACCGCGCTCACCGGCATCGTCGAGCGCGCGCTGAACACGGCGGTGTGAGCGGGGACGACGGCGGGGTGACCGTCGAGGCGGCGATCGCCCTCACCACGCTGGTGAGTGTTCTCGTGCTGTGTCTCGGTGCGGTGCTGTGTGTTTCGAATCAGCTCCGGTGTCAGGACGCGGCGCGGGAGGCCGCCCGGCTCGCGGCTCGCGGCGACGGGGTGCGAGCGGTGGAGGTGGCGGCGCGGGTCGCTCCGGAGGGCGCACGGATCTCCGTGCGCCCCGACGGTGACCTCGTCGTGGCGACGGTGACGGCGGACGGTCCGCTGCTGCCGATGGTGACGCTCACGGCGGAGGCGGTATCCGTGATCGAACCGGAAGTGGCGCAGTGACATTCGGGGACGACCGGGGTAGTGCGAGCGTGCTGGGGTGTTTCGTCGCGGTCGCGCTGATCGTGGTCACCGGGCTGCTCGTGCAGACGGGGGCGGGGGTCGCGACGCGGCACCGGGCGCAGGCGGCGGCCGACCTGGCGGCCCTGGCGGTGGCCGGTGCGCTCGATCGCGGATCGGACACCGCATGCTCGGAGGCGGACCGGATCGCGGCGCGGATGCGGGTGCAGGTGCGCTCGTGCACCGTCGACGGCTGGGACGCCGTCGTCGAGGTCGGGGCCGAGGTGTCGCTGCCGGCTGGGCGGCAGGCCCGGGCGATCGCGCGGGCGGGGCCGGCCGGGTGAGGCGCGAGGTCAGGCGAGGGTGTCGAGCACCGCGCCCAGCAACGCGACCGCGCCGGCCTTGTCGAGCGGGTCGTTGCCGTTGCCGCACTTGGGGGAGTACACGCATGACGGGCAACCGGCGGCGCATTCGCAGGCCGTCACGGCCGCGCGGGTTGCACCGAGCCACTCGGCGATGCGCGCGTACCCGCGGTCGGCGAAACCGGCGCCCCCGGGATGCCCGTCGTAGACGAAGACGGTGGGCAGCCCGGTGTCCGGGTGCACCGCGGTGGACACGCCGCCGATGTCCCAGCGGTCGCACGTCGCCACGAGCGGCAGCAGGCCGATGGCGGCGTGCTCGGCGGCGTGCAGCGCGCCGGGTACCCGTTCCGGTCCGATCCCGCACCGGTCGAGCAGTTCGGGGGTGACGGTGTACATCACCGCGCGCGTCGGCAGGCACTGGGACGGCATGTCGAGGTCGGTGCTGTCGAGCACCTCGCCGGACGGCAGCCGTCGCAGGTACGAGACCACCTGGTGGGTCACCTCGACCTCGACGAGGCCTACGGTCACCGGCCCGAGCGAGCGCTGTTCCGCCACGGCGGTCACGACGATGTCGGTGATCTCCCGCGCGGAGGTGGACCATTCGGGGTCCTCGGCGTGCACGAGCGCGATCCCGTCGTCGAGGTGCAACTCGTCGACGACGAACGACTCGCCGCGGTGCAGGTACACCGCTCCCGGATGCGCGGTCGCCGGTGCGCGACCGCCGTCGACGGTGCCGAGCATCCGTCCGGTGTCCGACTCGACGATGGCGATCTGGGTGCCGATGCCGCCGCGGATGTCGATGTCGGAGTGGGGACGGGTGTCCGGGGTGACGAACCAGCCGTGCGGGCGCCGCCGGATCGCTCCCTGCGCGGCCAGGGCGGCGAGCACGTCGGCCGCACCGAACTCCTCGACCTCGGCGTCGGTGAGCGGCAGCTCGAGCGCGGCGCACAGCAGTTGCGGGCCGAGCACGTACGGATTGGTGGGATCGGTGACCGTCGCCTCGACGGGCTTGTCGAGCAGCGCCGCCGGATGGTGCACGAGGTAGGTGTCGAGCGGATCGTCGCGGGCGACGAGCACGACCAGCGATCCCGCACCGCGGCGCCCGGCCCGGCCGGCCTGCTGCCAGAACGACGCGACGGTGCCCGGGAATCCGGCGACGACGACGGCGTCCAGGCCGGCGATGTCCATGCCGAGTTCCAGGGCGTTGGTGCTGGCGGCACCGAGCAGCCGGCCGTCCGCCAGGGCCGCCTCGAGCTCGCGGCGCTCCTCGGCGAGGTAGCCGGCGCGGTAGGCGGCGACCCGATCGACGAGCTCGGGGGCGGCCTCGGCGAGCAGCCGCTGCGCACCGAGCGCGGTGAGTTCGGCACCGCGCCGGGACCGCACGAAGGCGAGGGTGCGGGCACCCTCGACGACGAGGTCGGCGAGGATGCGGGCGGCCTCGGTTCCGGCGGCGCGGCGCACGGGGGCACCGTTCTCGCCGGTCACCTGCTCGAGCAGCGGCGGCTCCCACAGCGCGACGGTGCGAGGTCCGTGCGGGGAGCCGTCCTCGGTCACCTCCCGGCAGGGCGCGCCGACGAGCCGGGACGCCGCGGCGCCGGGGTCGGCGGTCGTGGCGGAGGCGAGGACGAAGACCGGCCGGGCGCCGTAGCGCGCGGCGATCCGCCGCAGCCGGCGCAGCACCAGGGCCACGTTGGAGCCGAAGACGCCGCGATAGGAGTGACACTCGTCGACCACCACGTAGCGCAGCCGGCGGAAGAACCGGGACCAGCGGGCGTGCCCGGGCAGCATCGACATGTGCAGCATGTCGGGGTTGGTGAAGATCCACCGTGAGTGGCTGCGCGCCCACTGCCGCAGTTCGGTGGAGGTGTCGCCGTCGTAGGCGCACGCGTGCACGTGACCGAGTTCGGGCTCGGCGGCGGTCACCTCGGTGACGGCGCGCAACTGGTCCGCGCAGAGCGCCTTCGTGGGGGAGAGGTACAGCGCGGTGGCGTGCGGGTCCTCGGCGAGGGCGGTGAGCACGGGTAGCTGGTAGGCGAGGGACTTGCCCGAGGCGGTGCCGGTGGAGACGACGACGTGCTCCCCGCCGGCGGCGAGGTCGGCGGCCTCTGTCTGGTGGCTCCACGGCCGGGGCACGCCGGTGGCGCGCAGAGCCCGGACGACGGCGTCGGACGCCCAGTCCGGCCAGTCGGTGTGGCGAACGTCGCGGGCGGGCAGGTCCGCGCTGTGGGTGAGGGGATGTTCCGAGGCCGGCGTGCCGGCAAGCACCCGTTCGAGCAGTTCGTGGCCGAAGCTCGACGGCCCGTCGCCGACGGGACGGCGGTGCGGCGAGCTGGTCACACTGGGTACTCCGGAGGATGCGGTCGGGATGGGTAACCAGCGTAGTAGGCCATCGCTCCCGGCGTTCGGTCGGTGTCCGGTCGCGCGCGGGGTAACATCGACGTAACCGTACCGGCGAGTAATCCTGCCGTCGGCATATACAAGATCAAATTTTCGGGCGAATTGTGCGCCCGCCTACTGTTGTCTGCGCCCGGAACGTGGTTCACTGACATCGGTCGCAGCTTCTGTGTTCGGTGACTTGAGAAAGTGCACGGCTCGCAGGATCGATGGTTGCGAGCGCGGTGCTTTGCTCTTCCTGTGGGGGGATCAAGAAGTACAGCGGTCGGAACCGGCCCGGCGGCTCGCTCGCCCGCGAACCGCCGCATCCGGTGTTAGAAAGAGAAGGAAAAGCATGGCACAGGGCACTGTGAAGTGGTTCAACGCGGAGAAGGGCTTCGGCTTCATCGCTCCCGAGGACGGCTCCGCCGACGTTTTCGTCCACTACTCGGAGATCCAGGGCAGCGGCTTCCGCACCTTGGAGGAGAACCAGCGCGTGGAGTTCGAGGTCGGCCAGGGCACCAAGGGCCCGCAGGCCACCGGCGTTCGCGCGCTCTGATCGTCGACGCTCCTGCCGGAGCCTGACGTGACTCGGTCCGCAGGGACCGAATCCTCGATCGTCCCCCGTCACCATCGGTGAGGGGGACGATCTGTTTCTGCGGCAGGTAGCGGAGGAAGGGCGGGTGAGTGAGCCAACTGTCGTTCTTCGGGGCCGAGGAGATGCCCCCGGACCCGACCGACCTCGGCGGCCTGCTGGCCGCGCACGGCCACGCGGTGGTCTCCGGTGACGGCGCACGGATCTCCGTGGTCGTGGACGAGCCGTGGCGGGCGGAGGCGATCGCGGAGCTGATGGCGCAGGCCGCGCTGTCCCCGGAGGTCACCCGGACGGACGAGGGACACCCCCTGGTGCGCACCGCCGCCCTACCGGAACTCGTCCCGGTGGCGGCCGCATGGACACGGGGTGCGGTGAAGGCGGTGCCGGCGGGATGGGTGCCGGGCTCGCGAGCTCTGCGGGCGTGGGTGCTCGCGGCCGGCCGCGCCGAGGCCGAGGGCGAGCGCTACGTGCTGGGGCTGGATCCGCATGCCCCGGACACCCACCCGGTGCTGGCCCAGTCGCTGATGCGCGCCGGGATCGCGCCGACGCTGATCGGCACGCGCGGCGCCGCACCGGGCCTGCGGGTGTCCGGGCGACGCAGGTTGATGCGTCTCGTCGAGAACATCGGGGCGCCGCCGGACGACCCCCGCGCGCGGCAGATCTGGCCGCGCGTGCGGTAGGCGCCGCATCACAGGTGACAGGCCTTCCGTCGCAGGTGTGCGACCCTGTGTATGGCCGCGTCCGGGGAACGGGTCGGTATACATGTCGGGGAGAAGCACGACATGTCAGCGAACAGGGAAGGTGCGGGCAGCGCTGTGGCAGCACGGGACAACAGCACGTCGAACGGCTCGTCGGGCACGCGTCGGCTCGTGATCGTCGAGTCCCCGACCAAGGCGAAGAAGATCGCGCCCTACCTGGGCCGGGACTACGTCGTCGAGGCCTCCGTCGGGCACATCCGTGACCTGCCGCGCGGTGCCGCCGACGTGCCGGCCAAGTACAAGGGCGAGTCGTGGGCCCGGCTCGGCGTGAACGTCGACCACGGCTTCGAGCCGCTGTACGTCGTCAGTCCCGAGAAGAAGTCCAAGGTCACCGAACTGAAGGGGCTGCTGAAGGACGCGGACGAGCTGTACCTCGCGACCGACCCCGACCGTGAGGGCGAGGCCATCGCCTGGCACCTGCTCGAGACCCTCAAGCCGAAGGTCCCGGTCCGCCGGATGGTGTTCCACGAGATCACCGAGCCGGCCATCCGGGCCGCCGCGGAACACACCCGCGACCTCGACAACAACCTCGTCGACGCCCAGGAGACCCGCCGCATCCTCGACCGCCTCTACGGCTACGAGGTCAGCCCGGTGCTGTGGAAGAAGGTCATGCCGCGGTTGTCGGCGGGCCGCGTGCAGTCCGTCGCCACTCGGGTCATCGTGCAGCGCGAACGCGAGCGCATGGCCTTCCGGTCCGCGACGTACTGGGACATCGCCGCCACGCTCGACGCCGGCGCCGACGCGAGCCCCCGCTCGTTCGGGGCCCGGCTCGTCGGTGTCGACGGCGCCCGCGTCGCGGCCGGCCGCGACTTCGGACCCGACGGGCAGCTCAAGTCCACCGGCGTCGTCGTGCTCGACGAGGCGTACGCGCGACGGCTCGCCGAGGCCCTGCACGGTGTCGACCTGACGGTGACGTCGGTCGAGAGCAAGCCGTACACCCGCAAGCCGTACGCGCCGTTCATGACGTCGACCCTGCAGCAGGAGGCGGGCCGCAAGCTGCGGTTCTCGTCAGAGCGCACGATGCGCATCGCGCAGCGCCTGTACGAGAACGGCTACATCACGTACATGCGTACCGACTCGACGACCCTGTCCGAGAGCGCGATCTCCGCCGCCCGGGCGCAGGCCACCGAGTTGTACGGCGCGCAGTACGTGCACCCCACCCCGCGGCAGTTCACCCGCAAGGTGAAGAACGCGCAGGAGGCGCACGAGGCGATCCGTCCGGCCGGCGACGTGTTCGCCACGCCCGGCGAGCTGCACTCACGCCTCGACACCGACGAGTACCGGCTCTACGAGCTCATCTGGCAGCGCACCGTCGCCTCCCAGATGGCCGACGCGCGGGGCACCACCCTGACGCTGCGCATCACCGGCACCGCCGCGAGCGGCGAGGAGTGCACGTTCTCCTCGTCGGGCCGCACCATCACCTTCCCGGGCTTCCTCAAGGCGTACGTCGAGAGCGTCGACGAGGAGGCCGGCGGCCAGTCCGACGACGCCGAGTCCCGGCTGCCCAACCTGTCCGAGGGACAGCGCGTCACCGCGACCGAGCTCGATCCGGACGGCCACTCGACCAACCCGCCGGCCCGCTACACCGAGGCCAGCCTGATCAAGGCGCTCGAGGATCTCGGCATCGGCCGGCCGTCGACGTACGCGTCGATCATCAAGACCATCCTCGACCGCGGCTACGTCTACAAACGTGGCAGCGCCCTGGTCCCGTCGTGGGTGGCGTTCGCGGTCATCGGGCTGCTCGAGGCGCACTTCGGACGCCTCGTCGACTACGGCTTCACCGCCGCCATGGAGGACGACCTCGACGAGATCGCGGGCGGCCACGAGCAGCGCACCGACTGGCTGACGAGCTTCTACTTCGGTGGTGCCCACGGCGCCGAGAACTCGGTGGCGCGCGAGGGCGGCCTGAAGAAGATGGTCGGAGAGAACCTCGAGGACATCGACGCCCGCGAGATCAACTCGATCCGGCTGTTCGACGACGCCGAGGGCCGGGAGATCCACGTGCGCGTCGGCCGGTTCGGCCCCTATCTCGAGCGGATGGTCCCCAATCCCGACGCTCCCGACGGGGAACCGGTCTCCCAGCGGGCGAACCTGCCCGACGACCTGCCGCCGGACGAGCTGACGCTCGAGTACGCGGAGAAGCTGTTCTCGACCCCGCAGGAGGGCCGGGTCCTCGGTGTCGACCCGGCCAGCGGCAACGAGATCGTCGCGCGGGAGGGCCGCTTCGGTCCGTACGTGACCGAGCTGCTGCGCGAACCGGAGCCGGAGCCGGAACCGGACATCACGCCCATCCCGGTCGAGGAGGCACCCTCGGCGGGCGGCACCGCGACTGGTGGTGGCACGGCCACCGTGACGAAGACGGCCGCGAAGAAGGCCGCGAAGAAGGCGCCGGCGAAGAAGGCCGCCAAGAAGGCGGCCGGCCCCAAGCCGCGCACGGCCTCGCTGCTCAAGTCGATGGAACTGTCGACGGTGACGCTCGAGGACGCCCTGCGGCTGCTGTCGCTGCCGCGGGTGGTCGGGGTCGACCCCGCGACGGGCGAGGAGATCACCGCCCAGAACGGCCGCTACGGGCCGTACCTGAAGAAGGGCACCGACTCGCGGTCGCTGGCCGACGAGGAGCAGATGTTCACCGTCACCCTCGAGGAGGCGCTGAAGATCTACTCCGAGCCCAAGCGCCGCGGTCGGCAGGCCGCCGCCACGCCGCCGCTGCGGGAGCTGGGCACCGACCCGGTCAGTGGCAGCCCGATGGTGATCAAGGACGGCCGCTTCGGCCCGTACGTCACGGACGGCGAGACCAACGCCAGCCTCCGCAAGGGCGACGAGGTCGACACCATCACCGACGAACGCGCCTCCGAGCTGCTCGCGGATCGTCGCGCCCGGGGCCCGGCGAAGAAGACCGCGAAGAAGACCGCGGCCAAGAAGGTTCCGGCCAAGAAGACGGCCGCCAAGAAGACCGCGGCAAAGAAGACGACCGCGAAGAAGGCCGCCGCGAAGAAGGAGTGACCCTCCCCGGAGCGGCGGCCTATCCTCGCCGTGTGTACCGCGAGGCGGCGTCCGGCATACCCGGCGTGCTCGTGTGGACGGCGACGAGGACCGCGGGTACGGCCGGAACGTCCGTGCTGCCCGACGGCTGCACGGATCTGATCTGGCACGAGGACGGCTTCCTGGTGGCCGGACCGGATACCCGCGCCCAGTTCTCCGACCTGGGCACCCGCCGGGACCTGACCGCGGTGCGGTTCGGTCCCGGGGTGGGGCCGGCGGTGCTCGGGGCGGACGCGGCCGAGCTGCGCGACGCGCGCGTACCGCTGGACCGCATCCGGCCCGAGGCGCACGTTCGTCGCCTGGTGTCGGCCGCGGAGTCCGACCCGCTCGGTGCGCTCCTGCACGAGACGCGGCGCCGCCTGGACGGCGTCGACCGCAGCGTCGAGACGGGCATCGCGTCGCAGCTCGGCGCCGGAGCGTCCGTCGCCGAGGTGGCGACGTCGATGGGTTGGAGTGCGCGGCGGTTGCACCGGCACGCGCTGCGGGTCTACGGCTACGGTCCGAAGACGCTGGCGCGCGTGCTGCGATTCCGTCGCGCGGTCGGTCTCGCGCGCGCCGGCCGGTCGTTCTCCGACGTCGCGGCCGAGTGCGGTTTCAGCGACCAGGCCCACCTCGCACGGGAGGTACGCGCCCTCTCCGGCGTTACGCTCGGCGCGCTCGTTCGCTGAGCGGTCACGCGGGCAAGGCCGCGAACAGTTCGATGCTGTGCCCGTCGGGATCGTGCACGCTCGCATACCGCTGCTTCCAGAACGCGTCCCACGGTTCGAGCACGCTCGTGCATCCCGCCTCCAGCAGGTCGCGGTACGTCGCGTCCACATCCGCTGGTGAACCACAGTCGAACGCGAGTGCAGGACCACCGGTGCCCGGCCGGAAGCCCGGATGGAAGGCCCGGACCGACTCGAGGGTGTCCCACGCCAGGCGGAGCCCGCCCGGCAGCGTCGTCTCGTAGTGCGGTTCGTCGGAGCCGGCGGGCAGGTCCAGCCCGAGGCGGCGATAGCAGTCGAAGGAACGGGTCATGTCGGCGACGACGAGCCCGACCAGCGCGAGTTGTGCAGTCATGACGGTGACGCTAGGCCGCCGCGACGTCGCCGTCTTGAAGGTTTCGGACGGCCGACGCACCGGCCGCGTCGGAGCCGGTCGCTACGCTGAGGCCATGCCCGGTGTCTTCGAACGTCTCGTCGGCCAGCGCGACGTGGAGACCGAACTGACCGCCGCGGCCACCGCCGCGCGCGGGGGCGGAGCCGGTTCTCGGATGACGCACTCGTGGCTGTTCACCGGGCCCCCCGGCTCCGGGCGGTCGATCGCCGCCCTCTGCTTCGCCGCCGCCCTGCAGTGCACCGACCCCGCGGCACCGGGCTGCGGTCACTGCCACGCGTGCAGCACCACCATGGCCGGCACCCACGGCGACGTCCGTCGGGTGATCCCCGAGGGGCTCACGATCAGCGTCAAGGCGATGCGCGACATCGTCCGGACCGCCTCGCGTCGCCCGAGCACCGGGCAGTGGCAGGTCGTGGTGATCGAGGACGCGGACCGGCTCACCGAGGGCGCCGCGAACGCGCTGCTCAAGGTCGTCGAGGAACCGCCCGAACGCACGGTGTTCCTGCTGTGCGCGCCGTCGATCGATCCGCAGGACATCTCCGTGACCCTGCGCTCGCGATGCCGGCACGTCGCACTCGTCACGCCCAGCCCGGACGCGATCGCCCGGGTCCTGCGCGAACGCGACGGGCTCGACGCCGAGACCGCGAGCTGGGCGGCGTCGATCAGCGGCGGCCACGTCGGCCGTGCCCGGCGTCTGGCCACCGACGAGTCCGCCCGCGCCAGCCGGCGGCGTGCGCTGGATCTGGCCGAAGCCGTGCTCCGCCCCGCGACCACCTACACCGCCGCAGACGAGCTGGTCCAGCGTGCCGAGGCCGAGGCGAAGGAGATCAGCGTCGCGCGCGACGAGCGCGAGACCGAGGAACTCCGGACGGCTCTCGGCGCCGGTGGCACCGGTAAGGGCGCCGCCGGGGCGCTCCGCGGTGCGGCCGGCGTCCTCAAGGACCTCGAACGCACCCAGAAGTCCAGGCGCACGCGGACCGAGCGCGACATCATGGACCGCGCCCTCATCGATCTGGCCGGTCTCTACCGGGATGCGCTGGCACGTTCCCTGGGCGCTTCCGGCACCGCCAACCATCCCGACATGGCCGAGCGTGCCTCCGACCTGGCTTCGCGGGCCCGGCCGGAGGCGTTGCTGACCTGCATCGAGGCGATCCTCGAATGCCGTGAGGTTCTCGCACAGAACGTCAAACCGCGCTTCGCGGTGGCCGCCATGGCGGCCCGGCTGAGCTCGGCATTCCGGTAGGCGGCGAGGGGTGGTTTGCATTGGACAGGGGGGTAGGCGCTAAACTCGTGCGCGCCGTCAGGCACGCTGCCTTAGCTCAGTCGGTAGAGCATTTCACTCGTAATGAAAAGGTCGCGAGTTCGATTCTCGCAGGCAGCTCGGAGCGACGAAGGCCCTTCACCCGGAAGACGGGTGGAGGGCCTTCGTCGACCGGGGGACCCTTCCGGTCCGCTCGCCCACGACGAAGTCGCCCGCCGGCGCCCTCCGTGCCGGATGATGGCACGTGTGCTTCTGGAAATTTTCTCGATCGTTCTGATCGTCGGCGCCCTGGTCGTTCTCATCCCCACCGCGATGCGCGTGTTCCGCCGGCGCGACGACGACCACTAGGTCGGTCTTCGCCGCTCGGCACCCCGCTCGGGCGGCGCCCCCTCAGTACACTCGACTTATGAGTGAGTCGTTGAAAGAGCGGGTGCGAGCGAAGATTCTGCGCCAGCGCGGCGAAGACGGCGGGCGCCCTCTCGGTGACGCCGAAGGGGACAACCCCCGGCTCATCGACATCGACCTCGACCTGGCGCTGCTGGAGCAGGCCGCCGAGGGCGATGCCGTCGTGGAGGAGCTGGCCGTGAAGTACTGGGTGCCCTGACTCGGCGCAGAAAAGCGGTCTGACCAGGTGATTTGGTGAGAGCGCAATGTTCACGTAACTTATTCCAGGTCAGAGCGACACGGACACCGACCCGGCCCGCAGGGGCTCGGGACAACGAGGTTGGACGCAGGCGCCTGATTGTTCGGTTCGGAATCTTCTGGTAGGGTTCTGGGCCGTTGCCGATCCCACCGAGCGCGTCGGGTTTGTTTTCGCCGGGTGGTGTGGGTAGGCTGGAACGGTTGCCCCGGAACGCCGCGGACCTCGGTTCGTGGGGTGATGGTGTGTGCGTGTTCTTTGAGAACTCAACAGTGTGCCGATGAATGTCAGTGCCAAAATTTGTTTTTGGTGCGACCGCCCCTCTTTTCGGGGGGTGGTTGTTGCTGGCTGCCGCATTCTTCCGTCTGTGGTGGTCAGTGTTTTTGCTGGTTTGAGTTTTTTGCTGGTGATTTGGCTCGATGTCTATGACTGATCGGCCCTTCGGGGTTTGATTGTGAGTCTTCAACGGAGAGTTTGATCCTGGCTCAGGACGAACGCTGGCGGCGTGCTTAACACATGCAAGTCGAACGATGAAGCCCAGCTTGCTGGGTGGATTAGTGGCGAACGGGTGAGTAACACGTGGGTGATCTGCCCTGCACTTCGGGATAAGCCTGGGAAACTGGGTCTAATACCGGATAGGACCTCGGGATGCATGTTCCGGGGTGGAAAGGTTTTCCGGTGCAGGATGGGCCCGCGGCCTATCAGCTTGTTGGTGGGGTAACGGCCCACCAAGGCGACGACGGGTAGCCGGCCTGAGAGGGCGACCGGCCACACTGGGACTGAGACACGGCCCAGACTCCTACGGGAGGCAGCAGTGGGGAATATTGCACAATGGGCGCAAGCCTGATGCAGCGACGCCGCGTGAGGGATGACGGCCTTCGGGTTGTAAACCTCTTTCAGTACCGACGAAGCGCGAGTGACGGTAGGTACAGAAGAAGCACCGGCCAACTACGTGCCAGCAGCCGCGGTAATACGTAGGGTGCGAGCGTTGTCCGGAATTACTGGGCGTAAAGAGCTCGTAGGCGGTTTGTCGCGTCGTCTGTGAAAACCCGCAGCTCAACTGCGGGCTTGCAGGCGATACGGGCAGACTTGAGTACTGCAGGGGAGACTGGAATTCCTGGTGTAGCGGTGAAATGCGCAGATATCAGGAGGAACACCGGTGGCGAAGGCGGGTCTCTGGGCAGTAACTGACGCTGAGGAGCGAAAGCGTGGGTAGCGAACAGGATTAGATACCCTGGTAGTCCACGCCGTAAACGGTGGGCGCTAGGTGTGGGTTTCCTTCCACGGGATCCGTGCCGTAGCTAACGCATTAAGCGCCCCGCCTGGGGAGTACGGCCGCAAGGCTAAAACTCAAAGGAATTGACGGGGGCCCGCACAAGCGGCGGAGCATGTGGATTAATTCGATGCAACGCGAAGAACCTTACCTGGGTTTGACATACACCGGACCGCCCCAGAGATGGGGTTTCCCTTGTGGTCGGTGTACAGGTGGTGCATGGCTGTCGTCAGCTCGTGTCGTGAGATGTTGGGTTAAGTCCCGCAACGAGCGCAACCCTTGTCCTGTGTTGCCAGCAATTCGGTTGGGGACTCGCAGGAGACTGCCGGGGTCAACTCGGAGGAAGGTGGGGACGACGTCAAGTCATCATGCCCCTTATGTCCAGGGCTTCACACATGCTACAATGGCCGGTACAGAGGGCTGCGATACCGCGAGGTGGAGCGAATCCCTTAAAGCCGGTCTCAGTTCGGATCGGGGTCTGCAACTCGACCCCGTGAAGTCGGAGTCGCTAGTAATCGCAGATCAGCAACGCTGCGGTGAATACGTTCCCGGGCCTTGTACACACCGCCCGTCACGTCATGAAAGTCGGTAACACCCGAAGCCGGTGGCCTAACCCCTCGTGGGAGGGAGCCGTCGAAGGTGGGATCGGCGATTGGGACGAAGTCGTAACAAGGTAGCCGTACCGGAAGGTGCGGCTGGATCACCTCCTTTCTAAGGAGCAACTCCTTGCTCGGACCAGCACACAGGTGCCGGGGGAGCGAGGCAGAGCCATTTCGGATTCACACGTAATCCGGTGGTGCTCATGGGTGGAACGCTGACAGCTTCATGCACGCTCGGTGGGTCACATGGCCGGCCGGTGGGTGATATATCGGTGCACTGTTGGGTCCTGAGAGAACACGCGAGTGTTTTGTCAGCGACGATGATCGGGAACGAAGGGGTTGTTTCTTCTTCCGGTACCGGTTGTTGTGTGTTGTTTGAGAACTGCACAGTGGACGCGAGCATCTTTGTTGTAAGTGTTTATGAGCGTACGGTGGATGCCTTGGCACCAGGAGCCGATGAAGGACGTGGGAGGCTGCGATATGCCTCGGGGAGCTGTCAACCGAGCTGTGATCCGAGGATTTCCGAATGGGGAAACCCAGCACGAGTGATGTCGTGTTACCCGCGCCTGAATATATAGGGCGTGTGGAGGGAACGTGGGGAAGTGAAACATCTCAGTACCCACAGGAAGAGAAAACAACATGTGATTCCGTGAGTAGTGGCGAGCGAAAACGGAAGAGGCTAAACCGCGGGTGTGTGAGAGCTGGCAGGCGTTGCACTCGTGGGGTCGTGGGGCCCTTCTTCCCATCACTGTCATGGTGGGCGAGAGTAAGAAACCGGTGTGTTAGTCGAAATGGTCTGGAACGGCCTGTCGTAGAGGGTGAGAATCCCGTAGACGAAAACATGCCGGCTCTCGTGGAGGGTACCCGAGTAGCAGCGGGCCCGTGAAATCTGCTGTGAATCCGTCGGGACCACCCGATAAGCCTGAATACTCCCTGGTGACCGATAGCGGACTAGTACCGTGAGGGAAAGGTGAAAAGTACCCCGGGAGGGGAGTGAAATAGTACCTGAAACCGTGCGCTTACAATCCGTCGGAGCCTTCGAGCAGTTTGGTCTGCTGGGGGTGACGGCGTGCCTTTTGAAGAATGAGCCTGCGAGTTAGTGGCATGTCGCGAGGTTAACCCGTGTGGGGTAGTCGTAGCGAAAGCGAGTCCGAACAGGGCGTCTGTAGTGGCATGTTCTAGACCCGAAGCGGAGTGATCTACCCATGGCCAGGGTGAAGCGACGGTAAGACGTCGTGGAGGCCCGAACCCACTTAGGTTGAAAACTGAGGGGATGAGCTGTGGGTAGGGGTGAAAGGCCAATCAAACTCCGTGATAGCTGGTTCTCCCCGAAATGCATTTAGGTGCAGCGTCGCGTGTTTCTCACCGGAGGTAGAGCTACTGGATGGTCTAGGGGGCCCACAAGCTTACCGAAATCAGCCAAACTCCGAATGCCGGTGAGTGAGAGCGCGGCAGTGAGACTGCGGGGGATAAGCTTCGTAGTCGAGAGGGAAACAGCCCAGATCGCCGGCTAAGGCCCCTAAGCGTGTACTAAGTGGAAAAGGATGTGGGATCGCTGAGACAACCAGGAGGTTGGCTTAGAAGCAGCCACCCTTGAAAGAGTGCGTAATAGCTCACTGGTCAAGTGGTTCTGCGCCGACAATGTAGCGGGGCTCAAGTACACCGCCGAAGCCGCGGCACTCGCACAACACCCCGGAGGGTCCACGGATCGTCCGGCAGTGGTGCGGGTGGGTAGGGGAGCGTCGTGCAGCCGGGGAAGCGCCGGAGTGATCCAGGTGTGGAGGCTGCGCGAGTGAGAATGCAGGCATGAGTAGCGAAAGACGAGTGAGAAACTCGTCCGCCGAATGACCAAGGGTTCCTGGGCCAGGTTAATCCGCCCAGGGTGAGTCGGGACCTAAGGCGAGGCCGACAGGCGTAGTCGATGGACAACGGGTTGATATTCCCGTACCCGTGTGAACGCGCCCCTGGTGAATCATCGGTACTAACCGTCCAAAGGGTGATCGAGTTCCTTCGGGAGCCGAGAGCCTGCTGCACGGGACCTTCGGTGGTAGTAGCCAAGCGATGGGGTGACGCAGGAAGGTAGTGGGGCCGGTCAGTGGTTGTACCGGTGTAAGCCCGTAGGGCGTGACACAGGCAAATCCGTGTCGCACACAGCCTGAGAGGTGATGCGTAGCCGAATGAGGCGAATTCCATGATCCTATGCTGCCGAGAAAAGCCTCTAGCGAGCTTTCACACGGCCCGTACCCCAAACCGACACAGGTGGTCAGGTAGAGAATACCGAGGCGATCGAGAGAACTGTGGTTAAGGAACTCGGCAAAATGCCCCCGTAACTTCGGGAGAAGGGGGACCAGTCCCGGTGACCGGACTTGCTCCGTGAGCCGGGGGTGGTCGCAGAGACCAGAGAGAAGCGACTGTTTACTAAAAACACAGGTCCGTGCGAAGTCGTAAGACGAGGTATACGGACTGACGCCTGCCCGGTGCTGGAAGGTTAAGAGGACCGGTCAGCGGAGTTCACTCCGCGAAGCTGAGAATTTAAGCCCCAGTAAACGGCGGTGGTAACTATAACCATCCTAAGGTAGCGAAATTCCTTGTCGGGTAAGTTCCGACCTGCACGAATGGCGTAACGACTTCTCTGCTGTCTCAACCACAGACTCGGCGAAATTGCACTACGAGTAAAGATGCTCGTTACGCGCGGCAGGACGAAAAGACCCCGGGACCTTCACTACAGCTTGGTATTGGTGTTCGGTTCGGTTTGTGTAGGATAGGTGGGAGACTGGGAAGCCCGCACGCCAGTGTGGGTGGAGTCGTTGTTGAAATACCACTCTGATCGTATTGGACCTCTAACCTCGGACCCTGATCGGGTTCAGGGACAGTGCCTGGTGGGTAGTTTAACTGGGGCGGTTGCCTCCCAAAATGTAACGGAGGCGCCCAAAGGTTCCCTCAGCCTGGTTGGCAATCAGGTGTCGAGTGCAAGTGCACAAGGGAGCTTGACTGTGAGACCGACAGGTCGAGCAGGGACGAAAGTCGGGACTAGTGATCCGGCACCGGCATGTGGAAGCGGTGTCGCTCAACGGATAAAAGGTACCCCGGGGATAACAGGCTGATCTTCCCCAAGAGTCCATATCGACGGGATGGTTTGGCACCTCGATGTCGGCTCGTCGCATCCTGGGGCTGGAGTAGGTCCCAAGGGTTGGGCTGTTCGCCCATTAAAGCGGCACGCGAGCTGGGTTTAGAACGTCGTGAGACAGTTCGGTCTCTATCCGCCGCGCGCGTTAGAAACTTGAGGAAGGCTGTCCCTAGTACGAGAGGACCGGGACGGACGAACCTCTGGTGTGCCAGTTGTCCCGCCAGGGGCACGGCTGGTTGGCTACGTTCGGAAGGGATAACCGCTGAAAGCATCTAAGCGGGAAGCCTGTTCCAAGATGAGGTTTCTCACCCCCTCGAGGGGGTAAGGCCCCCGGCAGACCACCGGGTTGATAGGCCGGAACTGGAAGTGCGGTAACGCATGCAGGTGACCGGTACTAATAGGCCGAGGACTTACCACAAAGAAGCTACGCGTCCACTGTGCGGTATCTGAAACAACACACTCACACTCGCTGCGCGAGGAGTCGGAGTAAACGCTGCCCCCCAAAGAATGGGTGGGCCTGCGGCCCCCGACCCACGCGAACAGCGTGCGTGGGTCGTTTCACAGAGTTACGGCGGCCATAGCGGAGGGGAAACGCCCGGTCCCATTCCGAACCCGGAAGCTAAGCCCTCCAGCGCCGATGGTACTGCACCCGACAGGGTGTGGGAGAGTAGGACACCGCCGAACACCCGTTACCGGAAGCCCCCCAACCTCGTTGGGGGGCTTCCGGCATTTTTCGTGTCTATTCCGGGGCGTCGCCATTCCCTTCCGGAAACCTGCGTTCACGGCCGTGACCGGGCCCCGTGAACTGCTCCGTTTCGTGTGAGAGTCGGTCCTGAGTTAGGACATTTGGCTTAGTGTCCCGATTCGAAGCCGAGACGGGTGAGAATCTCCAGTTCAGCAGCAGGGATCTGCGGCGGAAAGTCCTGGACGGCGCCGTTGATGGCGATGGTCGAGGTTCGTAGCGGCCGCAGTTGCTTGACCAGCCTCGCGATCGCCACACCGGTGTGGTCCTGGGCGCAGCGGGCGACGGCCAGAGCGGCGAACACGATGGTCAGGTGGGCCTCGATGGCGTCGCGGGTGCGGTGGAACATCGGCCGTGCCCGCAGATCGGTCTTCGACATGCGAAACGACTGCTCGACATGCCACAGGTCGTGGTACTTGCCGATCACCTCGCCCGGTTCCATGAGCGTGACCGGGATATTGGTGACGTATCCCTTCAAGCCGACCAGCGATCGAGCTCGTGCCAGCGCGGCATCATCGAGTCGCTGACCTGCGGTGGTGGTCTTGACGAAGCGCGTCGCCTTCGACTTCTGGGTGCCCTCGACCACCGCCCGCGCCCTCGCCTCCTGGGCATTGAGAGTCTGGTTGTCGCGCACGGCACGTTTGCGGGTGTACTGCCAGATCGCCCGCCACGAGGTGGGATGCCGAACCGGATCCCAGACCGGTTCGGCCCGCCTTTTCACGGTGTTGACCACGCTGCGGGCGTGCCGGGGGGTGACGGTGTCGATGATCTGCCCATCGGTGAACACATCACCGTGCCAATGGAAATGGGACGTCAGATCAGCGGGCGCCTTCGTCACCCGGGAGCCGACGATGAACTTCAGGCCGGCCTCGTCGAGAGCGGTGAGATTCGCCGCCGACAGCATGCCGGCATCGGCGGCGATGACCATCTCCACGCCCTCGAGGTCGTGCCGGGCTTGGAACTGACGCACCATGGGGACCAGGGTGTGCGTTTCGGCCTTGTTGCCCTCGAAACAGGCGATCTCCAGTGGGAACCCGGTGCGGTCGACGAGCAACCCGACCACGATTTGTGGATCGACCCGGCGCTCTTTGGAGTAGCCGACCTTGCGCAGGTCGTCTTCCTTCTCGGCCTCGAAGTACAAGGTGGTCACATCGAACAGCAGCAATCCCAACCCGCCGGTGCTGGCCGCGTACTCGAAGCAACGGCGGGCGATCCGGTCGCGGTAGTCGCCGGTGATGATCTGCGCGAGGTGGCGTTGAATCCTTTTGTACGACACCGGATCAGCGCCGAGATCGTCGAGGACGCGCAGGGCATCGATCTTCGAGGTCGGTTCGACGATCCGGGCGATGACCAGGTCTTTGAACACCGCGTCGTCGATGATGTCGAAGCCGAGCCCGTCGTAGACGAAGGTGAGCACGTCGTAGAGCAACCGGGCGCTGGTGCGCACGGTTCGTCCCGCCCCGGCGAGCTCGCCACCCTTGCTCGTCGTCGGGCCGGGCAGTTGGCCGGTCCGCCAGTCGGCAACATCGGCGATCTGCTCGACGGGCGTCGGCACATCCAGCTCCAGCACGCCTTGATCGCCGTGCAGCAGGTGTCGGGCTCGTTCGAGCAGAATGCCCAGCTCGACGTCGGTATGCGCGGACCCGACGTGAGCGAGGATCTCGTGCCGGCCGCGGTGTTTGCGCACGACCTGCACCGCTACCGCCCCGGATGCGGTGCGCACTTTCCGCACGAATGCCACGGCCCGAACCTACCTGCTTAGTGTCCCGATCCGCTTCGTCGACGTCGTGAATGCGCAGGTGGAAGCCTCGGCAGGTGTTCTACCCGCCAGTAATGTCCTAACTCAGGAGGAGTCGGAGTAAACGCTGCCCCCCAAAGAATGGGTGGGCCTGCGGCCCCCGACCCACGCGAACAGCGTGCGTGGGTCGTTTCACAGAGTTACGGCGGCCATAGCGGAGGGGAAACGCCCGGTCCCATTCCGAACCCGGAAGCTAAGCCCTCCAGCGCCGATGGTACTGCACCCGACAGGGTGTGGGAGAGTAGGACACCGCCGAACACCCGTTACCGGAAGCCCCCCAACCTCGTTGGGGGGCTTCCGGCATTTTTCGTGTCTATTCCGGGGCGTCGCCATTCCCTTCCGGAAACCTGCGTTCACGGCCGTGACCGGGCCCCGTGAACTGCTCCGTTTCGTGTGAGAGTCGGTCATTGCGGTGCAGGCACCAGGTTGTACCGCTGGTAGCCCACGGGCATTGCCTCCTCGAGTTCCACTCGATGAGGGGACGGGCCGCTGTGCGCGGTGTGTCGGTGTTCGCCGGCTGGTTCGGGATGCTGAACGACGAATTTCTCCTGCCCTGGAGGTCTATCTCAGCGGAACAGCCCGGCGGGCTGGAGGCGAAGGCGACAGGAGTGGAGCGCACCCATGGTCATCGTTGCAGGACACCTCACCGTCGAGCCGTGGCGGCGCAAGTCCTACTGAAGCACAGGCGATAGGTGCCCCAGTCGGTGAGAGTCGATCAGGGAGAGGTGCGGGTTGGCGCGTAGACCGCCGGCGGCTACCTGCCCGGGTGCAGCGTGTCGACGACCTTCTCCAGTCCGATCAGCCTGCCAGTGCCTCGCGCCGCCGCCACAGCCGGGCAACCGTCCATGGCCCGAACACGAGCGAGATGATGTTGATCCCGGTCTCGACCGCCATGTCCGCAGTCATGTGCCGGTAGCTGCCGTGCTCGAGGTTCCACAGCGTATCCATGGCCCCGAGGAATGTCATCGCGCCGCCGGCCGCGATCCCAAGCGGGATGGCGACCGCTCGTCCCCTTGTCAGGTGCCAGGCACTCGTTGCGAAGCTCGCGGCCATCAGTCCGTCGGCGGCCGGAAAGGCGTTCTCGAACGCGATATAGGCGGCATCGTCGGACGACCTGACATGTCCGGCAGTGAAGTAGTCGAGCCAGTACGCCGCGACGCCGCCGGCGACGCTGCCCATCGCAACCGCGTGCAGCCGATCGCCCCACGTCGGCGGTGGTTTCATCACGCTCCCTTCAGTGCATCCGAGTATGGCGGCTGCTCTTCGCAGTTGAGGGTGTAGGGCTGGTCGGCGCGTCGGTGGCCGGGTCGGCCGGCGAGGTGCCGCCGGTCGGGGTCACCCGCCCTGTGCGCTGCTGCACGCCTTTCATTATGGGCGCGCGACGCACGACCGGCTCCGGCTGGGGTTGCCCTCGTCAGCGGGCCGGGTCGTCCTGGAACTGCCGGACCTCTTGCGAGCAGCGGCAGGCGACGGCGATCTTCGCGGCCCACTCGAGTGCCGCCTCCCGCGAGGGCAGCTCGAGAACGGTGTAACCGCCGTTGGGCACCTTGTGGCCGGGGTACGTGCCCTCGGTGACGGTGCCGTCACCGGCCACGAGCACCGGGTCTACGTCCTCATCGATCCCTCCGGCGAAGACGTACACGCCCGCCGCCTTGGCCTCGTCGATGACGGCATGGGAGGCTTCGACCACCGCCTCGAAGTCCTCCTCGGGGAACACCATGGCCTCGCCAGGGAACGAGATCAGGTACTTCGCCATTCGAGGACTCCTCTGCTCCTGCCGCGTCATCCGCCGGCTCTTCTCTACGGCACCGCTCGAATGCCCAGCCCGATTGCGGCTCCGGCGCCCGACATGTGCTCGAGGTAGGGCGTCGCGACGGACCCGCAGAACCTCCTCGACGCTCTCCCCACGACCGCTTTCTCCTGTTGCGATGGACGGGTTCACCGGATTCGAGGCCGCCGCCGCGAAGAGCTCCCCGAGGCGGTCGCGGTCATGGCTCCCTTCCACCTTGCCCTCCTGGGCAAGCCGGCAGGGCCGCGTGGTGCCCCACCGTCGGCCTACGGTATAAATACATCTTGTGTCTATGTCGTATTCAGCCGCCGAGGCGGCCTACCGCGAGGTCAAGGAGCTGATCCTCTCGGGTGAGCTGCCCGGCGGGGATCTGATCAGCGAAGGGGAGATCGCCGCACGGATGTCGTGCAGCCGCACCCCGGTGCGCGAGGCCTTCCTCCGGCTCGAGGCGGAGGGCTGGATGCGCCTGTACCCCAAGCGGGGCGCGCTCGTCGTCCCGGTGGCGGACGGGGAGGCCGAGCACGTCGTCGATGCGCGACGGCTGCTGGAAACGCACGCCGTGCGCGCCGTCGCGTCGGCTCCGCAGGCGCGGGAACGGCTCGAGCGCACGTTGCGCGAATGCCTGGACACCCAGCGGGAGCTGGCCGAGCGCGGGGACGTCGGCGCCTTCAGCGGCGCCGACGCGGACTTTCACCGCAGCATCGTCGCGGCGGGCGGCAATCCGCTCCTCGACAACTTCTACGCAAGCCTGCGTGAACGCCAGCGACGGATGACGGCGCGTTCGGTCGCTCGTGATCCGGCGCAGCTGCAGAAGATCATCGCCGACCACACGCACCTGGCGGATCTCGTCGCCGCCGGGGATGCCGACGCGTTCGACGAGGCGCTTCAGGTGCACATGCGTGAGGTGCACGGACTCGGAGGGGGACGACTGTGACCGCTACTACCACCGACCCCGGTCGCCTGCCGGCGCTCACGGAAACGGTCCCGCGCGGGACGTGGCTGCTCGTGGCCGCCGCGATGTTCACCGTCGCCTGGGGCGGCAACGAGTTCACGCCGCTGCTCGTGATGTACCGGCTCGAACACGGTTTCGCGCCGGTCGTCGTCGACCTGTTCCTCTTCGCGTACGTCCTGGGCATCGTGCCGGCCCTGCTCGTCGGCGGCCCGCTCTCCGACCGGCTCGGGCGGCGACCGGTCATGGTGCCCGCGCCGTTCGTCGGCCTGGCCGGTTCCGCGGTGCTCGCCCTCGGGGCGGACTCCGCGCCGCTGCTCATCCTCGGTCGCATCCTCTGCGGGATCGCCCTCGGTCTCGGCATGGCCGTCGGCGGCAGCTGGCTGAAGGAACTGTCCGATCCGCGCTGGGATCCGCGCGCGACTCCCGGTGCCGGTGCGCGACGGGCCGCGATGAGCCTGACCGCCGGCTTCGGGGTCGGGGCCGGGGTCGCGGGGGCCCTCGCGCAGTGGGCGCCGATGCCGAGCGCCCTGACCTACCTCGTGCACATCGGGCTGAGCGTCGGCGCCGGTGCGGCGCTGCTCCGGACGCCGGAGACCCGGCCGGCGCAGCCGGAGGTGGAACGGACTCCGCTGCGGGAGGATCTGAAGATCCCGGCGGCCGGGCACGCCCGCTTCCTGTTCGTGATCGCCCCCGTCGCCCCCTGGGTGTTCGGTGCCGCGAGTTCGGCCTACGCGATCATTCCGGCGCTGATGACCGGACACAGCGGCGACGCGCCGGTCGCGTTCTCGGCACTGCTGTGCGTCGTGGCCCTCGGTGCCGGTTTCGCGATCCAGTCGCTGGGCCGCCGGATCGACACCCCACGCAACGCCCGGGCCGTGGTGGTGGCGCTGACGCTGCTCGTGGTGGGGATGGTCACGGCGGCGGTCGCGGCCGCGGCACTGACCGTGCCGCTGGCGCTGCTGGCCGCGGTCGTCCTGGGGTGCGGCTACGGCATGGCACTGGTGTCGGGTCTGCAGGAGGTGCAGCGCATCGCCGGCCCCGACGACCTCGCCGGGCTCACCGCGGTGTTCTATTCGCTGAGCTATCTCGGTTTCGCGGTGCCCGCCGCCATGGTGTACCTGTCGCAGACGTACCCGGTCCTGACCTACCCGGCGATGTTCGTGGTGGGCGCCGTCGCGGCGGCCGCGTGCCTGGTGCTCGTCCTGGTCAAGTGGCGGGCGCACCTGCCGGAGCGAGCACAGGCCTGACGCCTCACGGCTCGGGCATCGGCGGCAGTGCCTTCTCGGCGAGCCACGCGTCCCACAGCGGACGCAGCGGTGCATCCGCGAACCGCGCCGCCAGATCGGTGAACTGCTCGGTGGTGACGGTCCCGTGCCGGTGCTCGGCGGTCCACTGCCGCAGCAACGCGAAGAACTTCTCGTCGCCGAGGCGCAGGCGCAGCGCGTGCAGGGTCAGGGCGCCGCGCTTGTAGACGCGGTCGTCGAACATCAGCTCCGGACCCGGGTCGCCGAGGAGGAGGTCCTGGGGTTTGCGGCCGAGCCCCCGGTGCGCGTCGGCGGCGATCGTGTGCGCCGACGGGCCGTCGGAGTTCTCCGACCACAGCCACTCCGCGTAGCAGGCGAAGCCCTCGTTCAGCCAGATGTCGCGCCACCGCGACAGGGTGAGGCTGTTGCCGAACCACTGGTGGGCGAGTTCGTGCGCGACAAGCCGCTCCTCGCCGCGGCTGCCGTCGCAGTGGTTCGCGCCGAAGATCGACAGGGTCTGCGCCTCGATCGGGATCTCGAGCTCGTCCGCGGTGACGACGACGCTGTAGTGCGTGAACGGGTAGGGCCCGAAGAGCCGGGAGAAGACGTCCATCATCTGTGGTTGCCGGCCGAAGTCCCGGTCGAAGTTCGCCTTCAGGCGCGGGGGATGCACCGCGTAGAGGGGCACCGGCCCGTCGGACACCCTGCGGGTCTCGTAGTTTCCGATCTGCACGGTGGCCAGGTAGGTCGCCATCGGCTCCGGCTGTTCGTACTCCCAGGTGGTCTGGCTGGCCCTCGTCGTCCTGCGCACCAGTGTGCCGTTCGCGATCACCTGGAAGGGCGAGTCGGCGGTGACCGTGATCCGGTAGCTGGCCTTGGCGCCGGGATGGTCGTCGCAGGGGAACCACGATGCGGCGCCGTTGGGCTGACTCGCGACGAGCGACCCCTCCTCGAGTTCCTCCCAGCCGACCTCGCCCCAGGGGCTGCGGATCGGTTTCGGTGTTCCGTGATAGTGGACGACGATCGTCAGGACCCCGCCCACGGGAATCTTCCGGGCCGGGGTGACGACGAGCTTGCCGTCGCGCTGGGCGTACTTGGCGGGCCGGGATCCGTTGACCGACAGTTTCGTCACCCGCATCGTCGGTGCGAGGTCGAGCGCGAACTTGCCGCGTGCGTCGGTGGTGGTGGCGATGACGGTGGCCGTGCCGGTGAGCCGGTTGGCCACCACCCGGTAGGTCAGGTCGAGCTCGTACCGCGACACGCGGTACCCGCGGTTGCCGCTCCGCGGCAGGTACGGATCGATCGGGGCGTCCGGCTTCGCGGTCCTGCCGTTGTCGCGCGACTTCTTCGGGTCGTTCCCCGGCTTCACTGCGGGGACCAATCGCTCGGGTGTGACCACGGTGCGATCGGATTGCCTTGCCATCTGCTCGAATCCGGAACGACGTCGCCGCGCATCACCAGCGAGGCGGGACCGACGGTGGCGCCGGCTCCGATTCCGGCCGCGGGCAGTGCGACGCACTGGGGGCCGAGGGTGGCGCCGGCGCCGAGCGTGACGGTGTCCATGGACATGATCCGATCATGGAACAGGTGCGTTTGCACAACACATCCGCGTTCCACCGTCGCGCCGTCGCCGAGGGTCACCAGGTCGGCCTCCGGCAGCCAGTAGCTCTCGCACCACACCCCGCGGCCGATCTTCGCGCCCAGGCCCCGCAGCCACAGGTTCATCACGGCCGTTCCGGTGGCGGGCCGGGCGAACCACGGCGCCGCGACGGTTTCGACGAACGTGTCGGCCACCTCGTTGCGCCACACGAACCAGCTCCACAGCGGGTGCTCCTCGCGGCCGATGCGCCCGACGGCCACCCACTTGGCGGTCACGGACACGATGCCGGCCACGGCGCCGGCAAGGATGAGCACGAGGCCGCTCAGCGCCGCGGCCGGGCCGTATCCCGCCGCGGCGGCCAGCGCCTGCAGGGCGAACAGGACGCCGAGGCCGATGCCGAACGTGACGATCATGGGGAGCAGGCGGAAGGTCTCGACGAAGCCGCGTGCCACCCGGAGCCGCAGCGGGGGCGCGAACGTGCGGCTCGAGTCGCCGTCGTTCGCGGCGCGGCGCAGCCGCACCGGTGGGCTGCCCAGCCACGAGGAACCCGACTTGGCCTTCGACGGGGCAGCGGAGAGCACGGCGACGAGCCCGTACTTGGGCACCCGGCGCCCGGGGGCGGCCATGCCCGAGTTGCCGAGGAACGCGCGCTTGCCGACCTTGGCCCGGGAGATGTACAGCCAGCCGCCACCGAGTTCGTAGCTGGCGACCATGGTGTCGTCGGCGAGGAAGGCGCCGTCGGCGACGCGGGTGAACTTGGGCACCATCAGCACGGTGGAGGCTTCGACGTCCTTGCCGATGTCGGCGCCGAGCAGCCGCAGCCAGCCGGGGGTGAGCATCGAGGCGTAGAGCGGGAACAGGAACGTGCGCGAGCTGTCCATCAGGCGCTCGGTCGCCCACACCTGCCAGCCGACGCGGCTGCGGACGGGGTGGTGGCCCTCGATCATGCCGAGGGACAGGGCGCGCACCGACAGCACCGTGAGCGCGGCGAACACGAACAGGGTCAACAGTGCGGCCACCGGCAGGATCGCTGCGCTGCGGAGCAACGCGTCGGTCAGGTCGGTGGTGTCGCGGATCCACCATCCGACCAGCGTGAGGCCGGCGGCGATCGAGACGATCGGCAGCGAGGCCAGCGCCACCGACGTGAGGCCGAAGACCGGCACCCACCACGCGGCGCGGCGCGGCGGCTCGTCGGGCCACGGATGTACGGCTTTGCCGACCTTCCGCGCAGGGGAGCCCGCCCAGTGCTGGCCGGCCTTGACCCGGCCGAAGACGGCGGAGCCGGCCTCGACCTCGGCGTTCTTGCCGATCTTGGCGCCCGGGGCGAGCGTCGAGCGGGCACCGACGGTGGCGCCGGCGCCGATCCGGATGGTGCCGATGTGGACCTCGTCGCCGTCGACCCAGTGGCCGGACAGGTCGACCTCGGGTTCGACGGAACAGCCGTCGCCGAGTTCGAGCATGCCGGTCACCGGCGGCAGGCTGTGCAGGTCGACGCCCTGACCGACCTTCGCGCCGAGGGCGCGGGCGTAATACAGCATCCACGGCGCCCCGGACAGGTTCACCGCGCCGCTGGCCTCCGACAGCCGCAGCGCCGTCCACAGCCGCAGGTGTTCGCTGCCGCCCCTCGGATAGGTGCCGGGTTCCAGGTTGCGCAGCAGCAGCCGCGTCCCGGCGACGGCGACGGACATCCGGCCGAGCGGGGTCAGGAACAGCAGGATCCCGAGCGCCACCCACCACCACGACACCGGCGCGAGCCACGGCAGGTCGACGAACAGCGCGAAGACGTTGTTCGCCGTCGCCAGCCATGTCACCCATTGCAGTCCGGTCAGGGTGGTGAGCGGCACCGTGATGGCCAGCTGCAGCAGCTGCGTCCGGCGTGGGACGGGGGCCACCTGCCGCGGCGCGACCACCGCGGACGGTGCGAGGTCGTCGAGGTACCCGGCCAGCGAGCCGAGCCGCGGATGGTCGTACAGTTCGGCGACGGTCATCGCGGGGTAGCGCTCGCGCAGGGCGGTCACCAGCTGGGCCGCGGAGAGGGAGCCGCCGCCCAGTTCGAAGAAGTCGTCGTCGATGCTCTCGATCGGGGTGCCGAGGATCGACACCCACAGTCCGGCGACCCACTCGGCGGTCGGGTCGAGACCCAGGGCCTCGGCGGAGTCGGCCTCGGCGCCGGGCAGCGGCCACGGCAGCGCGTTGCGGTCCACCTTGCCGGAGGTGCGGGTGGGCAGCTCGTCCACCAGCGCCAGCCGCGGCACCAGGGCCGCGGGCAACTGCTCGCCGAGCAGGTCGCGCGCGGAGGCGAGGTCGAACTCCGGGTCGGTGCTGGCGATGTACCCGACGAGGATCGAGTGCCCGGCCGCGGTCTTGCGCACGGCGGCCGCGCCGCCGGCGACGCCGGGCAGGTTCTGCAGAGCGTTGTCGACCTCGCCGAGCTCGATGCGCCGACCGCCGATCTTGACCTGATCGTCGGCGCGTCCCTGGAACAGCAGGCCCCTGCGGTCGAGGGTGACCAGGTCGCCGCTGCGGTACGCGCGGTCCCAGCCGAGGGTGGGCATGGGGGCGTATTTCTCGGCGTCCTTGGCCGGGTCGAGGTAGCGAGCCAGTCCGACGCCGCCGATGACGAGTTCGCCGGTACCGCCCTCGGGCACGGGCCGGCCGTCGGCGTCCACCACGGCGAGGTCCCAGCCGTCGAGCGGCAGACCGATGCGGATCGGGCCCTTGCCGTCCATGGTTGCCGCGCATGCGACGACGGTGGCCTCGGTCGGCCCGTAGGTGTTCCACACCTCGCGACCGGGCACGGCCAGTCGCTCGGCGAGGTCCGGCGGGCAGGCCTCGCCACCGAAGATCAACAGCCGCACCGCTTCGAGCGCCTCGGCGGGCCACATCGCCGCGAGGGTGGGGACGGTGGAGACGACGCTGATGTCGCGGGAGACCAGCCACGGCCCGAGGTCCATCCCGGACCGCACGAGCGAGCGGGGCGCCGGCACGAGGCACGCGCCGTGCCGCCACGCCAGCCACATCTCCTCACAGGAGGCGTCGAAGGCGACCGACAGTCCGGCCAGTACGCGGTCGCCGGGCCCGATCGGGTTCTCGCGCAGGAACAGCCGGGCCTCGGCGTCGACGAAGGCGGCGGCGCTGCGATGGCTGACCGCGACGCCCTTGGGGGTGCCGGTGGAGCCGGAGGTGAAGATGATCCAGGCGGCGTCGTCGAGGCGCGGGCCGCGCAGCTGTGGCGCGGGCGACGGCGGCGCGGTGCCCGGGCCGATGCCGTCGGCGGTGACGACGGCGGTGACCATCGCCTCCCCGAACACGAGTTCGGCGCGTTCGTCGGGGTCGTCCGCGTCCACCGGCACGTAGGCCGCGCCGGCCGCGAGGATGCCCAGGATCATCACGTACAGGTCCTTGGAGCCGGACGGCATGCGCACGCCGACGCGGTCACCGGCGCCGACTCCCGCGTCGGCGAGCCGGTACGAGCAGGCGATGACCTCCTCGACGAGTTCGGTGTAGCTGAGAGTGACGGTGCCGTCGTCGACGGCCGGGGCGTCCGGGTGGGTGTCGGCGGTGGCCCGCAGGATGTCGACGAGGGTGCGGGGGGCCGGGGCGTGGGAGGAGCGAACGTACTCCTCGGGGATGCGATACGACCGATCCGGATCCGTCGTGGGCTGGGCAGGCAATCGCATGTCCTTCTCTCGGCCTGGTGGTGCGTTCGTCCGGTTATCTCACGGTCAGATGGACGGAGGGTGAACATCGGGTGTGTCGGTGCCCACTCCATCGGTGGAATCTCCCGCTCGACCCGACGTCGCGCTCCGCGGCGCGGCGTCCGACTCCGCTCGAAAAACCTTATCTCCCTGAAACTTCCGTTTGCGGGACGACGGCCTCCGCGATTCCGGTTTGACATCCGTGCGCGCTCCTGCAATCCTCTTCGGCAGGTCACGAGAACCAGCGACAAGCCCCGGCTAGCTGGTCGGCAACCCTCCTCCGCGGTGGGGTGCTCCGGGTGACGACCAGGCCGTGTTTCCACACCGGACACGGCAAGCGCGGATTCGGACCGTGATCGCACTCGGGCGACGAGGCGACCACCGGCGAATCCCTGAACGACGAGGGAACGTCATGACTGCTGCCGTACTGACCGCCGACACCTGCATCGCCCCGTTCGCCCGGGTCACCGGATGTGACCTGCAGGTACCCCTGGTCCAGGGTGGTACCTGCACCTACGCCAACTTCGACTACGCGGCGAGCGCGCCCGCCCTCGAAGCGGTCACCGAGCGGATCGCCGAGCTCCTGCCGTACTACGCCAGTGTGCACCGCGGTGCCGGTTACGCCTCCCGGATCTCCACCTCGAGCTACGAGCAGGCTCGTGAGTCGGTGGCCCGATTCGTGTGCGCCGCAGACGATCAGGTGGTGGTGTTCACCCGCAACACCACCGACTCCCTCAACCTCCTGGCCGGAGCCGTACCCGGCGACGTCGTGGTGCTCGACGTCGAGCACCACGCAAACCTGTTGCCCTGGAAGAATGCCCGCGTCGTCGAGGCCGCGGACACCGTCGCCGAGACGGTCCGCCGGCTCGTCGCCGAGCTGTGCAGCAAGCCCGCCGCGCTGCTCGCCGTCACCGGCGCCTCCAACGTGACCGGCGAGGTCCTCCCGATCGCCGAACTCGCCGACGTGGCGCACGCCTGCGGCGCCCGGATCCTCGTCGACGGAGCGCAATTGGTGCCGCACCGGCGGATCGACCTCACCGCTCTCGGCGTCGACTACCTCGCGTTCTCGGGTCACAAGCTCTACGCCCCGTTCGGTGCCGGCGCTCTGGTCGGACGCCGGGACTGGCTCGACGTCGCGGAACCGTATCTCGCAGGGGGCGGTGCGGTCCGCGAAGTGCGTCTCGGTCACACCGAATGGGCGTGCGCCCCGGCGCGGCACGAGGCCGGCACGCCGAACGTGCTCGGCGTCGCGGCCCTCGCCGCGGCGTGCGACGCGCTCGCCGGTTTCGACGCCGACGCCGTCGCCGAGCACGAGGAGGCGCTGTGCCGGCGCCTCCTCGGCGGGCTGCGCGACCTCGACGGCGTGGAGATCCTGCGGCTGTGGAGCGACTCGCCGGACTCGGTCGGCATCGTCACCTTCACGGTCTCCGGATTCGAACCCGGCGAGGTAGCGTCGTACCTGTCCGCCGAGCACGGAATCGGTGTGCGCGACGGCCGGTTCTGCGCACACCCGCTGCTCGCGCGGGTCGGCCTGCCCGGCGGTGCGGTGCGCGCCTCCCTGGGGCTCGGCAGCTCGTCCGCCGACGTGGACCGCCTGCTCGACGCGCTGCGCGGGCTCGTCGACGCCGGTCCCGGCTGGACCTACGCCAAGACCGACGGCCTGTGGGGACCGTCGCCCGAGACCCGTCCGGGCCTGGTGGAGTCCACCGCCGGCGCCGCGCAGTGCAGCTGACCGATTCCCGGGCGGACCGCCGGACAGGCACTGCCCGCCGGTCGAGCCGGCAGGTCTAGTCGACGTCGACGTCGACGGCCGCCGTGATGCGCATCAGCTCGCGGAACGTCGTGCGGAACAGCGTGCGCGGATGCCCGCCGGAGGCCCACAGCTCGGGGAAAGCGGCCAGGGCGGTGTCGACGTACGTGGTCAGGTTCGTCGGATGCCCGAGCGGTGCCACCCCGCCGACGGGCTGCCCGGTGACCTCGGTGACCACGTCCGGGGGCGCCGCAACGAGCGCACCACCGAGGCGTTTGCCCGTCCGTTCCGGGTTCACCCGATGCGCACCCGAGACCAGCAGCAGCACCGGTTCGTCGTCGAGCAGGAACACCAGCGACTTGACGATCGCACCCACGTCGACCCCGAGTGCGGCCGCCGCCTGCTCCGCGGTGTGCACCGACTCCGGCTGGGTTGTGATCAGCCCGTGATGACCGCGCGCGATGAGCGTGTCGGCCACCCGAGCGGCATTCGGATGCAGTGTCCCGGACATGGTTCCAGCCTAGGAGCCCACCGCCGTCCGTGGCCCCGATCGACAGGGCTGCCTGCCCGCAGTCGGCGGTCAATACAGGGGAAAGCCGTCCTCCGGTCCGAGCATGCGCTCGAGCCGGGTACGGGTGATCTTGGCCAGTTCCTCCGTGCACGCTTTGCGCTCCGCCTCGGGTTCGTGCGCGAGGCGGTGGTGAAGATCCGTCAGCAGTTCCCCCGGCCCGCGTCCCTGGGGGCACCACAGGTAGCGGTAGCCGAAGCGCTCCTCGTAGGCGGCCGCCGCGGCCGTGATCGCGGTCATCAACGCCTCGTCCTCGTCCCACAGCGAGCACTGCTCGAGCCGCGAGGCGGTGCTGCCGCGCCGGCGTCCCACCACCGGGTGGCAGTCGAGGGCCTCCGCGATCTCCGCGTCGCCCAGCGAGAACAGGGCGGCGTCGGCTCGGGCGAACAGTTCCGAGTAGCTCGCGTAGGGTCGCCCGGCCGCCACCGACTGGGCCCAGGTCAGCGACGCGCAACACTCGTACAGCGCGTGGGTGGCGCCCCGCCGGGACAGGGCATTGAAGGCGCCCAGACCGATGCCCTGATGCATCAACATGGCAGTCGCTCCTTTGCGAGTCGGACCGTTCGTGTCCTCAGGATCCGTCCGGTTCGCGGCGGTCACCAGTGGGGTAGCAGGGAATTTTCGAGGCTGTAACGAGCGGCCCTCGTCGGCCGTCCGAAGCGCAGACATTACTGTTGAGTAATGACTGCAGATTCCCGCTGGAAAGCGTTCACCGTCGACGTCGCCGACCACGTCGCCCGCGTCACGCTGGTCGGGCCCGGTAAGGGCAACGCGATGGGTCCCGACTTCTGGACCGAGCTGCCCGTGCTGTTCGGCGAGCTCGACGCCGATCCGGACGTGCGCGCCGTCGTGCTCGCCGGCGCCGGCAAGCACTTCTCCTTCGGCCTCGACCTGCCCGCCATGAGCGGCGACCTGGGCAAGGTCCTTGCCGACAAGGCGCTGGCCGCCCCGCGCACCGAGTTCCACGAGATGGTCAAGCGGATGCAGGCGGCGATCACCGCGGTCGCGGACTGTCGCAAGCCGGTCGTCGCGGCCGTGCAGGGCTGGTGCATCGGCGGCGGCGTGGACCTGATCTCGGCGGCCGACATCCGCTACGCCAGTGCCGACGCGAAGTTCAGCGTCCGCGAGGTCAAGGTCGGGATGGTCGCCGACGTGGGTAGCCTCGCCCGCCTGCCGCTGATCATCGGCGACGGGCACCTGCGCGAACTCGCCCTCACCGGCAAGGACATCGACGCGGCACGTGCGGAGAAGATCGGTCTGGTCAACGACGTCTTCGCCGACGCCGACGCCGTTCTGGCGGCCGCGCAGGCCACCGCCGCCGAGATCGCGGCGAACCCGCCGCTGGTCGTGCACGGCATCAAGGACGTCCTCGACCACAGCCGCTCGGCGCGCGTCGACGACAGCCTGCGCTACGTGGCGGCCTGGAACGCGGCGTTCCTGCCGTCGGAGGACCTGACCGAGGCCATCACGGCAGTCTTCGAGAAGCGGCCCCCGGAGTTCCGGGGGCGGTAGAGGATGGACGGGTGCGACGGCATCCGGCCCTGACGTGGGGCGGCCGGCTGGTGCCGGTCGTCCCACTGTTGTATCTGGCGGTCTATCGGCCGTGGCAGCTGCGCTGGGGTGCGACCAGGACCGAAGTGGCTCAGCGGGTTCCGGGGGACGAGATCGTGCCCGGTCCGCACTGGTCGGCGACCCGTGCGGTGTCGATCGCGGCCGACCCCGAGGACGTGTGGCCCTGGCTGGTCCAGATGGGGGCGGGGGACCGTGCCGGCTGGTACAGCTACGACCTCGTCGACAACGGCGGGAAGCCGAGCGCCGGCGAGATCCGGCCCGAACTGCAGCGGCTCGAGGTCGGCGACCCCGTCCGGCTCGTCGCGGGTTCTCCGGCCGCCTTCCGGGTGGAGTCGATCGACCCCGGACGTTCGCTCGTGTATGCCCACTCGCACGACGGTGGCACGGTCACCGCCGCGCTGGTGCTGCGCCCGGACGGTCCCGGCCGTAGCCGGCTGGTGCATCGCGTGCGATTCCGCATCCCTCCGTCGCCGTTCGCTGTCGGCTGGGCCGCCCTCATGGACGCGGGGGACTTCGTGATGTCCCGGCGGATGCTGCTCGGCATCCGGGACCGGGCCGAGCGGCATGCCCGACGGCGCCGGGGCGGGCCGCCGCCTGTCGACGAAAGTCATGGGGCCACAATGGATTTCCGGCTCATGATCCCGGTGCGCCGACCGCCCGGTGCGGCGTTCGCGCTGCTCGCCGACGTTCAGGAACACGTGGGTGCACCGGCGCGCACGGGCGTCCGGATGAGCAAATCTCCACTCGGTCCGACCGCCGAGGGCACCCGGTGGCACGAGCGGGTGCGGCTCGCGCCGGGCTGGTGGATGTCCGTCGACAGCGTCGTGACCGCGATCGAGGAGCCGGAGCTGCTCGGGATGGACTTCCGGAGCGCCTGGTTCACCGGTCACCTCGACTACCGGATCGAGTCCACCCCGGGGGGATGTCTCCTGCGGCAGCACTTCGTCATGCGGTTGCCGCGCCCGCTGCAGTCGTGGTCGGCGCGGGTGGACGCCCGGCTCCGCCCGCGCCTGCTCGATCGGCTCGCCGAGGTCCGGGACGCGATCGAGCAGGGCGTGTGAGAACGCGTTCGGGCTCCGCAGCCGGCGGCCGCGGAGCCCGAACGATGCGTGGTGTCAGTGCCCGCCGTCGGCCTTCAGGCGCTCGATCGACGCGGAGACCTCGGCCTCGGCCTCGGCGCGGCCGACCCAGTCCGCGGCCTCGACGTGCTTGCCCGGCTCGAGGTCCTTGTAGTGCACGAAGAAGTGCTTGATGGCGTCCAGTTCGAACTGCGAGACGTCGCTGATGTCCTTGACGTGGTCCCAGCGCGGATCGCCCGCGGGCACGGCGAGGACCTTGTCGTCGCCCCCGGCCTCGTCGACCATCTTGAACATGCCCACCGGGCGGGCCTCGACGATGACGCCGGGGAACACCGACTCGGGCAGCAGCACCATGCAGTCCAGCGGGTCGCCGTCCTCGCCGAGGGTGTTCTCGATGTAGCCGTAGTCGGCGGGGTAGCCGAACGAGGTGTAGAGGTAGCGGTCCAGCTTCACACGGCCGGTTTCGTGATCGACCTCGTACTTGTTGCGCTGTCCCTTGGGGATCTCGATGGTGACCTCGAACTCCACGCCGTGTCCTCACTTGTAAGTCGATACGACTGCCGTATCTGCGGTGATGGTCCGCACAGAGGATAACGGGTCGGCGCTAGGCTGGTGGCGCAGGTGCCGGACCAGCGGGGCGGCCACCAGGGCGCGGGTTTCGCCGGAGCGGACGCCGCGGGATTCGACACAGCGGAGGCGTGTTGGCGGGGCAGGGCAAGAAGAAGCTGGGCACACTGGCGGGACGGCGCCGCCGGAACCTCCGGATCCTGTTCACCATCTGGGGAGCGGGAACCGTCGCGCTGCTCGTGGGGGGAGCCTTCGCGCTCTCCGACGTCCGCAGCGGGGAGGCCGCCGCCGCGATAGCGCCCGCGCCGGCGCCCGTCACCGCAACCCCGCAGGTGGCGCCGGTACCCGCCGACGCGCTCGCCCCCACCGCTCCCGCGCTGGCGGCCACGCTCGCACCGGCGCTGGGGAACGCGGGACTCGGCAACTTCACCGGCTCGATCACCGACGCCGCCACGGGCACCGTGCTGTGGTCGAAGGATCCCGCCCGGCCGATGATCCCGGCGTCGACGACGAAGGTCCTCACCGCCGCCGCGGCGCTGCTCGCCCTGCCCGCCGAACACCGTGTCACCACCAAGGTCGTCGAGGGTGGCCGGCCGGGGGAGATCGTGCTCGTCGCCGGCGGCGATCCCACCCTCACCGCCCGGCCCGTCGGCGAATCCGGCTTCTACGCCGGCGCCCCGCGCATCGCCGACCTGGTGCAGCAGATCCAGCGGAGCGGCACCGTCGTCGACACGGTGCTCGTCGACGCCGGTGCCTACGCCGGCGACCCTCTGGCCCCCGGCTGGTTCCCGGCCGACATCGCCGGCGGTTCCGTGGCCCCGATCGAACCGGTGATGCTCGACGGCGGCCGCCTGAACCCGCTCGAGGACGAGTCGCCGCGCACGCCCACCCCCGCCCTCGACGCCGGTCGGGCCCTCGCCGCAGCACTCGGCGCCGACCCCGCCCGGGTCGCCGCCGGCACCGCCCGGCCCGGAGCAGCCCCGCTGGCCGCGGTCCAGTCGGCGCCGCTGCGCGACCGGCTCGGGCAGATGATGGGCTACTCCGACAATGTCCTCGCCGAGGCCGTCGGCCGCGAGATCGCCGCGGCCGAGGGCGCCGAGCCGTCGTTCCGCGGCGCGGTCGACAGCGTCTCCGCGGTCCTGCGCGAGGCCGGATTCGACCTGACCGGGCTCACCCTCCACGACGTGAGCGGGCTGTCCGTCGACAACCGGATTCCCGCGCAACTGCTCGACGGGGTGATGGCCGCCGCCGCCGGAACCGAACAGGCGTCGCTGCGCCCGATGCTGGACTACCTGCCCGTCGCCGGCGCCACCGGCACCCTCTCCGAGCGCTACGCCTCGACCAATCGCGACGGGGCGGGTTGGGTCCGCGCGAAGACGGGCACTCTGTCACAGGCGAGCGGCCTGACCGGATTCGTCGTCGACACCGACGGACGGGTGCTGACGTTCGCCCTGTTGTCCAACGACCGTCCGCCGGGCGAGAGCCGGCCGGCCCTCGACGCGGTGGCGGCGACCCTCCGAGGATGCGGATGCCGATGACCGACCAGGACCGGACGCTGGGTGACGCGATCGACTGGAAGCTCGCGGCCGGGATCGGGGCGCGCCTGACCCGACCGGGCCCGGCGATGTCGCGCTACACCGCCGAGACCGTCTCCGCCGAGCTGGCGTCGGCCGCCGACCGCGCCGAGCCGCCGGTGCGGGAGCTGACCGGACTCGGTGACGGGCGGGACGTGCCGCCCGCCGCGGTCGTCGACCGGTCCGGCTGGGTGCACGCCGCCGCCAGGTCGATGGCAGACCTCACCGGTTCCGGGCCCGCCGACGGCCGCTGGGTCGGCAAGCCCGCCGGCGTGCAGGCCGGTGCGATGCTCGCGTACCTTTCCTCCGCCGTGCTCGGTCAGTACGACCCGTTCTCACGGTCGCTGCTGCTCGTCGCGCCGAACGTCGTCGCGGTCGAGCGGGCGCTGCGGGTGCCCACCGCCGACTTCCGGCTGTGGGTGTGCCTGCACGAGGTCACCCACCGCGTGCAGTTCGCCGAGGCGCCGTGGATGGCAGATCTGATGCGCGAGGCCGCGGCGGAGCTGGGCCGGACCGCGGAAGAGTCGTTCACCGACCTGGCCGGCCGGATCACCGGGGTCCTGCGCGATCGCCGGCCGGGCGAGGAGAAACCCATGGCCGAGCGCGGCGTGCTCGGTCTCGTCCGAGCGGTGCAGTCCGAACCCCAGCGCGCCGCACTCGACCGCATGCTGGCCCTCGGCACCGTGCTCGAAGGCCACGCCGACCACGTGATGGACGCGGTCGGGCCCACCGTGGTGCCCGCCGTCGCGCAGATCCGCCGGGCGTTCGACAACCGCCGGCGCCGGGCCGTGAACCCCGTCCACCGCATCATCCGCGCACTGCTCGGGATGGACGCCAAGATGGCCCAGTACGTGCAGGGCAAGAAGTTCGTCGACACCGTCGTCGAGCGGGCGGGCATGGCCCGGTTCAACGTCGTCTGGAGCGGTCCGGACGCGATGCCGACCCTCGCCGAGATCGACGACCCCCACGCGTGGATCGCGCGGGTGCTGGGCTGACGGTGTCGTCCGAGCGGCCGCTCCTGCCCGAGACCCCTGCCCTCCACGAGGTGCGCCTGGCCGTGCGGCGGTGGGTCGCGGCCCACGGCCGGTCCGTCGCGGTCGGCCTGTCCGGCGGCGCCGACTCGTCGGCCCTGACCGCCGCCGCCGTCGCCGAGGCGGATTCGGTGCGGGCCGTCGTCGTCGACCACGGCCTGCAACCCGGCTCCGGCGACGTGGCCGCCCTGGCCGCGGAGTTCGCGCGATCCGCCGGGTGCGGATCGGTGCAGGTCGTCCGCGTCGCGGTGACCGGCCCCGGCGGACTCGAGGCGGCAGCGCGCGCGGCCCGCTACCGGGCGCTCGGCGAGGCCCGGGCGGGGTTGCCCGTGCTGCTCGGGCACACGCTCGACGATCAGGCCGAGACGGTGCTGCTCGGGCTGGGCCGCGGTTCCGGTGCCCGGTCCCTCCGCGGCATGTGCGAGTTCGACGATCCGTGGGGCCGCCCCCTGCTCGGGGTGCGCCGCGAGGTCACCCGCCGGGCATGCGCGGAACTGGGGTACGCGCCCTACGAGGACGCGCACAACAGCGACCGGCGCTTCACCCGGGTGCGGCTGCGTGAGGAGGTGCTGCCGCTGCTCGAGGAGGTGCTCGGGGGTGGGGTCGCGTCGGCCCTGGCGCGCACGGCCCGGCAGTTGCGCGAGGACGAGGACGCATTGGAGGAGCTGGCCCTGCAACTGCTCGCGGAGGCCCGGGTCGGGACCGGCCTGGCCGTGGACGCCCTCGCCGGCACTCCCGTGGCGGTGCGACGGCGGGTCCTGCGGCGATGGCTGCTCGACTCGGGGGCGTCGGCGCCGACGGACCGCACCCTGCGGGCCGCCGACGAGCTGATCGGCCGGTGGCGCGGGCAGGGCGCGGTGGCCGTGGGCGGCGGGCCGGAGCCCGGCGTCAGGTTGGTGGTCACGCGTCGGCGTGGCAGGCTGATCGTCGAGTTCGTCGGCCGGCGACAGGGCGCGGACGACTGAGGGAAGGCAGGAAGAACCCGGTGTACGAGAACGACATCGCGTCGGTACTGATCTCCGAGGACCAGATCAAGCAGCGCACGAAGGAGCTGGCCGAGACCATCGCCACGCGCTACCCGGTGGGCGCACCCGAGGGTGACCTGCTGCTCATCGGCGTGCTCAAGGGCGCGATCTTCTTCATGACCGACTTCGCGCGGGCGCTGCCGATCCCCACCCAGATGGAGTTCATGGCGGTCAGCTCGTACGGGTCGTCCACGTCCTCGTCCGGTGTGGTGCGCATCCTCAAGGACCTCGACAAGGACATCGCCGGCCGGAACGTGCTGATCGTCGAGGACATCATCGACTCCGGCCTGACGCTGTCCTGGCTCATGCGCAACCTCTCCTCGCGCAACCCGGCGTCCCTCGAGGTGGTGACGTTGCTGCGCAAGCCGGAGGCCGTGAAGGTCGACGTCCACGTCGCCGACGTGGGATTCGACATTCCGGACGAGTTCGTCGTCGGCTACGGCCTCGACTATGACGAGCGCTACCGCGATCTGCCGTACATCGGCACCCTCGACCCGAAGGTCTACACCGGCTGATCCGAGGTCGGCCCCACCGGATCGCGCGTCGACCGCGTCGGGGCCATACCGCGCTGCAGCGCCCGCAGGTCGTCCTCCATGATGCGGAACAACCAGTACACGAGCACGAACGCGGCGATGCTGCCCACCGCCAGCACCCGGACCGCGACGAGAACCTGCTGGATCTCCTCGGGCGAGAGATACGTCACGCCGGCGACCCCGACGAGCGGCACGGCCGCCGCGAGCGCCAGGTAACGCACACTGCGCCGGTGCAGCCCCTCGAGTTCGCGGGCGTCCGTGGCGTCGGTCGCCCCGTGTGGCAGGAACGCCGGATACAACGATCGCACCATGTAGAAGGCAACCAGGAAGAACGGGTAGGCGACGGCGATCGCGCCGCACACCAGGATCGACGTGAGGAAGTGCGCGGCCGAGGGGCCGTCGATGTTGCCGCCGACGAAGTGCAGCGCGACGGGGAACGCGATGCCCGCGACCGTCCACAGGGTCATCACCACCGCGGCGACGCGGTCGCTGATCAGCAGCGCGTCGTGCCGGGCCCGGGCGAGTTCCACCGCGTTGTAGCTGCGGCCGCGGTGGAGGCCGCGCGGCACGGTGATCAGCCGTCGGCACAGGTACACGATGATCACCGTGCCGAGGGGGAAGGTGATCCCGTTGATGATCAGCGCGAGCTGTTCGAACTCGCGCTGGGTGTCCGGTGGGAGCCGGTCGACGATCAGGTTCGCATTGTGCTGGTAGTTGTACAGGGCGGCCAGCACGTTCGGGATCGCGATCGCGGCCGTGAGGATCGGCACCACGGGGCGGCGCAGCCGGGCCCGCCAGCTGTGCGGCGGCGGGTCGACGAGGTCCCGGGCCCGCGGATCGAGGCATAGGTCGAACTGCTGGGCCAGCTCCGCGCCCGACGCCCACCGGTCCGCCGGATCCGGCTCGAGGCACTTCGCGAGCACCCGGAGCAGGGTCTGGGGGCAGTCGGCCGGTACCCGCTCGCGTGCAGCCGCGGTCAGTCCCGTGCGGCGCCGCGCGAGCATGGTCTCGAGCGCGGGCAGGGTCTCGGCGCCCAGATCGTCCTCGCTGTTGGGCCGGCCGCCGGTGAGCAGTTCCCACAGCATCACCCCGAGCGCGTAGATGTCGCTGCGGGTGTCCATGTCCGCGGCGGTGCCGGGTAGCCCGGGATGGCACGCCTCGAGTTGTTCGGGCGACATGTAGGCCAGGGACCCCCCGAGGTACGCCACGGCGGACGTGCCGCCGACGGACTCGGCGAAGCTGATGTTGAAGTCGGCGAGCTTGGGCACGCCCTCCGCGGTGAGCAGGACGTTGGCCGGCTTGACGTCGCGGTGGAGCACGCCGCGCCGGTCGGCGTAGTCCAGCGCGGAGGCGAGCCGGCGGCCGAGCCACGCGACGGTCTCGGGCCAGGTCAGGCTCTCGAGCCGGCTGCGTACGGTCGACTCGGCGGGCCGGATCTCACCCTTCTCGGCGAGGGTCTCGTCGACGACGTCGAGCAGGAGCCGGCCGCTGCGCTGCTCCGGCGGGGTGGTGCGCACCCGTTGAAGCACCCGCAGCAGCGTCCCGCCCGGCAGATACTGCATGTACAGCAGCCGCAGGCCGTGTTCCGGCAGGATCCGCTGGTCGAAGACGCGGACGATGTAGTCGTGGTCGAGCTGGGCGAGGGTCTGCGCCTCGGTGCCGCGGTCGGGGGAGATCTTCACCGCGACGAGCCGCTGCATCGAGTGCTGCCGGGCGAGGAACACGCGGCCGAAGGCGCCGCGGCCGAGGTTGGTGAGCAGGTCGAAGTCGTCGATCCGGTTCCCGGCCTCGACGTCGTCGATGCCGGTGGGGACGCGGACCGGGAAGGGCTCGGTCGTCGACTCGCCAGGAAGGACGGCCGCAGCCGTGCGGGTCGGCTCGGTGGTCGCATCGGCCGTGCGCGTGAGGTCAACAGGTGCGGTACGGGTGGGATCGGCCGCAACCGTGCGGGTCGGCTCGGCCGCAGCCGTTCGGGTCGGCTCGGCCGCAGCCGTTCGGGTCGGCTCGGCCGCAGCCGTTCGGGTCGGCTCGGCCGCAGCCGTTCGGGTCGGCTCGGCCTCGGTGATCCGGGTCGGGTCGGCCTCGGTTGCAGCGTCCGGCTCCTGCATGGCCATGCGAAATGATAACCACGTCGTGGCCCGTGACCGCAGGCACCTGACGCGACCGGGAACCCCCGGGTGGTCCCGGACGTTGATCCTTCGGACCGTGCGGCCGCGCGAGGGCAACGCTGCGCGTCCACGCGGTAACCTTGCGGTGTCCGGTTCGTCGCCGGACTCCTCGGGACGACCACGATGATGACCGCACTATCGAAAGGACCGGCCGGCCGGGCCGAACCTGTATGAACCGCAAGACAGTGTTCCGTAATCTGGCGATCGTCGCCGGCATCCTGTTGGTCATCTACGCCTTCAGCTACTTCGGCGACGACACCCGCGGTTTCGCCAAGGTGGACACGTCTGTCGCGATCGCCCAGCTCGACGCGAACAACGTCAGCCGGGCGCAGATCGACGACCGCGAGCAGCAGGTCCGCCTGTGGCTGAAGAGCGGCAACGAGGCGACCGGAGACAACACCGAGATCCTCGCGAAGTACCCGGAGTCGGCGTCCGAGCAGATCTTCGACAAGGTCGCCGGCGCGGGCCTCGAGAAGTTCGACACCACCGTCACCCAGGAGAGCTGGCTGACGTCGATCCTGCTGTTCGTGCTCCCGATGATCATCCTGCTCGGGGTGTTCTTCTTCGTGATGAGCCGCATGCAGGGCGGTGGCCGCGGCGGCATGATGGGCTTCGGCAAGTCCAAGGCCAAGCAGCTGTCCAAGGACATGCCCAAGACCACGTTCGCCGACGTCGCTGGTGCGGACGAGGCGGTCGAAGAGCTGTACGAGATCAAGGACTTCCTCCAGAATCCGGCGCGCTACCAGGCCCTCGGCGCGAAGATCCCGAAGGGCGTGCTGCTGTACGGACCTCCCGGCACGGGCAAGACCCTGCTCGCCCGCGCGGTCGCCGGCGAGGCCGGTGTCCCGTTCTTCACCATCTCCGGTTCGGACTTCGTGGAGATGTTCGTCGGTGTCGGCGCGTCCCGCGTGCGCGACCTGTTCGAGCAGGCCAAGCAGAACAGCCCGTGCATCATCTTCGTCGACGAGATCGACGCGGTCGGCCGCCAGCGTGGCGCCGGCCTCGGCGGTGGCCACGACGAACGTGAGCAGACGCTCAACCAGCTGCTCGTCGAGATGGACGGCTTCGGGGACCGGCAGGGCATCATCCTTATCGCCGCCACCAACCGTCCCGACATCCTGGATCCGGCCCTGCTGCGTCCGGGCCGGTTCGACCGGCAGATCCCGGTCAGCAATCCCGATCTCGCCGGGCGCCGGGCGATCCTGCAGGTGCATTCCAAGGGCAAGCCGCTCGACCAGAACGCCGACCTCGAGGGGCTGGCCAAGCGCACGGTCGGCATGTCCGGTGCCGACCTGGCCAACGTCGTGAACGAGGCCGCGCTGCTCACTGCGCGCGAGAACGGCACCGTCATCACCGAGGCCTCGCTCGAGGAGTCGGTGGACCGCGTGATCGGCGGCCCGCGGCGCAAGAGCCGCATCATCAGCGAGCACGAGAAGAAGATCACCGCCTACCACGAGGGCGGGCACACGCTCGCCGCCTGGGCGATGCCGGACATCGAGCCGGTCTACAAGGTGACGATCCTCGCCCGTGGCCGCACCGGTGGTCACGCGATGACCGTCCCCGAGGACGACAAGGGCCTGATGACCCGCTCGGAGATGATCGCCCGCCTGGTGATGGCCATGGGTGGCCGCGCCGCCGAGGAACTCGTGTTCCACGAGCCGACGACGGGTGCCTCCTCCGACATCGACCAGGCCACCAAGATCGCCCGGGCGATGGTCACCGAGTACGGCATGAGCGCCCGCCTCGGCGCCGTCCGCTACGGGCAGGAACACGGCGATCCGTTCCTCGGCCGCTCGATGGGCGTGCAGTCCGACTACTCGCACGAGGTGGCCCGCGAGATCGACGAGGAGGTACGCAACCTCATCGAGGCCGCGCACACCGAGGCGTGGGCGATCCTCAACGACTACCGCGACGCGCTGGACCTGCTCGCCGGTGAGCTGCTCGAGCACGAGACCCTCACCCGCAAGGACCTCGAGCGGATCCTCGCCTCCGTCGAGAAGCGGCCACGGATCACCGAGTTCAACGACTTCGGTGGACGCACGCCGTCGGACAAGCCCCCGATCAAGACGCCGGCCGAGCTGGCGAAGGAACGCGGCGAGCCGTGGCCGCCGGAAGCGGTGCGCCCGTCCTTCACCAAGCCCGCCCAGCCGCAGCCGCAGCCCGCGGCGCCGACGAACGGGCATCCGGCGCCGGTGCCGGCGCCCGCCTCGGAGCCCCTGCCGGGCTTCGGGCAGCCGCCGCACCCGGGTGGGCCGCGTCATGCGACCCGGCCCGACTACGGCGCGCCGGCCGGCTGGTCGGCACCCGGTTGGCCGCCGGCCGAGTCCGAGCAGCCGCCGCAGAGCACCTATCCTGGGTATCCGCAATGGACCCAGCCCGCGCGCCCGGCTGACGACGACGAGCGGCAGACCGGTAGGAACGTGGCTCCCGAGCCACCGCCGACACAGCCGTGGGAGGGGCCGACCGGTCCGCGCTGAGCCCGAGTCAACGAGAGTGGAGGTACGGTCTGGTGTCGGTGAATCACCTGGATTCCGAGACGGATTCCGCGTCGATCGGCGGTGACGGCGAGGTCCTGCGCAGCCTGGAATCGGGCCGGGTCTTCGATCAGGCCCGCGCGGAGGCGGCCGTCCGGGAACTGTTGATCGCGGTGGGGGAGGACCCCGAGCGCGAAGGTCTGCTCGACACCCCGGCCCGCGTCGCGCGGGCGTACCGGGAGATGTTCGCCGGCTTGTACACCGATCCGGACTCGGTCCTCGACAAGACCTTCGACGAGGGCCATCAGGAACTCGTCCTGGTGCGTGACATCCCGATGTACTCCACGTGCGAGCACCACCTGGTCTCGTTCCACGGCGTCGCGCACGTGGGCTACATTCCCGGCCGCACCGGCCGGGTGACCGGGTTGTCGAAGCTGGCGCGGGTGGTGGACCTGTACGCCAAGCGCCCGCAGGTGCAGGAGCGGCTGACCAGTCAGATCGCGGATGCGCTCGTGCGCAAGCTCGATCCGGTCGGGGTGATCGTCGTCGTCGAGGCCGAGCATCTGTGCATGGCCATGCGGGGCATCCGCAAGCCCGGGGCGAGCACCACCACCTCGGCGGTGCGGGGGCTGCTGCAGTCCAACTCGGCGTCGCGTGCCGAGGCTCTGGATCTGATCCTCCGCCGGTGAGCGCGCTCCCGAACCCCGGGCGCCCGGTGGTGATGGGCGTGCTGAACGTGACCCGGGATTCGTTCTCGGACGGTGGCCGGTACCTCGACCGCGACGCGGCGATCGCGCACGGTCTGGAACTGCGCGACCTCGGCGTGGACATCGTCGACGTCGGCGGCGAATCCACCCGTCCCGGAGCGGCCCGGGTCGACCCGGAGGTCGAGGCCGGGCGCGTCGCGCCGGTCATCGCCGCCCTGAGCGCCGCCGGCATCCCCACGAGCGTCGACACCATGCGCGCGTCCGTGGCCGAGGCCGCGATCGAGGCCGGCGTCACCATCGTCAACGACGTCTCGGGTGGGCGCGCCGACTCCCGCATGGCCGCGGTCGTGGCGTCGGCAGGCGTGCCGTGGATCCTCATGCACTGGCGGCCCGCGGGCGGCTTCGTGCACGCCGGCGGGTCCACCCACTACGACGACGTGGTCCGTGAGGTCCGCGATGAGCTGATGGTGCAGGTGGATGCCGCGCTCACGGCAGGCGTGGAGCCGGCGAACATCATCCTCGATCCCGGACTCGGATTCGTGAAGGACGCCGACCACAACTGGGAACTGCTGCACCGGCTGCCCGAGCTGACCGAGCTCGGCTACCCGGTGCTGATCGGCGCGTCGCGCAAGCGGTTCCTCGGGTCCCTGCTCGCCGCCCCCGACGGTACGATCCGGCCACCCGGCGGCCGCGAGGTGGCCACCGCGGTCGTGTCGGCGCTCGCGGCCGAGCGCGGGGCCTGGGGGGTGCGCGTACACGACGTGCGGGCGTCGCTCGATGCCGTCGCCGTCGTCGGCGCGTGGCAGCGCGGCAGTGCGGCGGGAGGACCGGCGTGAGCGACCGGATCGAACTGCGCGGACTGCGCGTACGCGGCCACCACGGCGTGTTCGACCACGAGAAGCGCGACGGTCAGGACTTCCTGATCGACATCGTCGCGTGGCTCGATCTCGCGCCGGCCGCGGCGAGCGACGCCCTCGACGACACCCTGCACTACGGCATCCTCGCCGAGCGGGCCGCCGCGATCGTCGCGGGCCCGTCGCGGGACCTCATCGAGACCGTCGCCGGCGAGATCGCCGCCGACGTCCTCACCGATCCGCGGGTCACCCGGGTCGAGGTCACCGTCCACAAGCCGTCGGCGCCGATCCCGCTCACCTTCGCGGACGTAGCGGTGGTGGTCGATCGCACCCGGAGCGGCTCGTGAGCCGGGTGGTGCTGTCCATCGGGTCGAACATCGGGGACCGGCCGGCGCACCTGCGCTCGGTCACCGAGGCCCTCGCCGACCGGATCGTGGCCGTGTCACCGGTGTACTCGACCGCGCCGTGGGGCGGGGTCGAGCAGCAGGACTTCCTCAACGCGGTCGTCGTCGCGGAGGACCCGTCGCTGGACTGCCGCGGCTGGCTCGAGCTGGGCCGGCAGCTCGAGGCCGCCGCCGACCGGGTCCGGGAGCAGCGGTGGGGCCCGCGCAGCCTCGACGTCGACGTGGTCACCTGCCACGACTCGGACGGTAACGAGGTTCTCAGCGACGATGCCGAACTGACCCTGCCGCATCCGCGTGCCCACCTGCGCGCCTTCGTGCTCGTCCCGTGGTGGGACGTCGAACCCCAGGCGACGCTGACGGTCGACGGCACGCGACGACCGTTGACGGAGTGGCTCGCCGCTCTCGACGTCGACGAACGCGAAGGGGTGCGCCGCACCGAGTACCGGCTGGAGCCGCCGCGGTGATGAAGGCGACGCGTATCCGGGACCTGCTGGCGCTGGCGGTGCTCGCCGCCGTCGCGGCGTGGTTGCTGGCGCGCGGCCTGTACGGCACGTTGCCGCCGATCCCCGTCTACGCGGGGGCGTCGCTGTACCCGGTCGCGATCGTCGAGGTGGTGCTGGCGTTCATGATCCGTTCCCGGGTGGGCAAGCACGAGATCGGCGACGGGCCGCACCAGTTGCATCCCATCACGGCGGCCCGCGCGGTGGCGCTGGCGAAGGCGTCGGCTCTGGTCGGGGCGGCCAGCGCGGGCATCTGGGCAGGATTCCTGCTGTACCTGGTTCCGCAGCGGCCGGTGCTGCAGGCCGCAGTCGAGGACAGCGCCGGGGTGATCGTCGGGCTGCTCGCCGGCGTGGCGCTCGCGGCTGCCGCGCTGTGGCTCGAACACTGTTGCCGGACACCGGAAGACCCGGACGAGCCCGCGACCTGACCGGGGCGGCGAATCCTGTGCGCTCGACTCTCGGGACCCGGCGGCCGCGCCCAGTAGTCTGGAACGCATGGGGACTCCGGTGCGAACGAGGAAGGGCCGTCGGTCACGGCGCAGCGCGAGTTCTGTGATCGTGGCGGCGCTGCTCGCCCTGGCGTTGATCGCGTCGCTGTTCCTGGTCTTCAGCGACAGCGTCCAGCTGCTGCGCGTCGGTCTGGTCGTCGCGTTGTGGGCCGCCACCGTCGGCGCGATCGCGATGACGAAGTACCGTCGCGAGTCGGCGCTGGACCGTGCCAAGGTCCGGGATCTGCAGACCGTGTACGAGTTGCAGCTCGAACGGGAGATCGCGGCGCGGCGCGAGTACGAGCTGACCGTCGAGGAGAAGGTCAGGTCGGAGCTGCGGATCGATGCCGACCAGATGGCGGCCCTGCGCGCCGAGCTCGGTGCCCTGCGCCGCAACCTCGAGGTGCTCTTCGAGGGCCGGCTGCCCGAGGACCGTGCGGCGTTGTGGGCGGGCCGGGGACAACTGCAGGAGCTCGGCGGCGGGAACTTCCGGGTGACGGCCGCGCCCCGTCCGGCGGGCCCGTTCTTCGCCTCGCCCGACGACGAGCCGGTGACCGCCGAGACCACGGTGGTCACCGACGGCGACACGACGACGGCCGTGCCCCGCCGGCCGGCGGGCGCGACGGCCGCTCCCGGCGGATCCGAGGACACGGAACGGCGGGACCGGACCGAGCCGGAGGAACCGGCCGAACCGGAGGGCCGGGCCGAGTCCGGGTCGCAGCCGGAGGAACCCGAGGAGCAGGCCGAGGCGGACGACGACGCCGAGCCCACGGGCCGACGCGCCCGGCGACGGCGGCCGGACGGTGCCGGCGGCGAGGGGGCACACAGCCAGGGCCGCACGGTCGCGGAGATCCTCGCCGCCCTGTCCGCCGAGCGCTGAGCGTTCGCCGCGCCGGGTGAGGCGCAGATCACGTTCCCCGGCCATGGCCGGGGTTGCTCGGGCCGCGCTATTGTCGGTCGGAACGTCTGGTACCCGCCGAGCGGGACTGGAACGAACGAGAGGACTCCCGTGACCTCCTTCGGGATCACAAACGAGCCTGCGCCTGCACGACTGACGGTCGGAATCGTTTCCGCCGGGCGGGTGGGCACGGCGATCGGCGCGGCACTCGAACGCGTCGGCCACCTGGTCGTGGCCTGTTCCGCGGTATCCGAACTGTCCAAGCACCGCGCCCGCACCCGGCTTCCGGACACCGAGGTTCTCCCCGTCGACGAGGTCGCCGCCCGCTGCGACCTGCTGCTCCTCGCCGTTCCGGACTCGGAACTCGGCTCGCTCGTCCGCGGGCTCGCCGCCACCGGCTCCGTCTCGCGCGGCACGATCGTCGCCCACACGTCCGGCGCGAACGGCGTCGGCATCCTCGCTCCGCTCACCGAGCAGGGCATCGTGCCGCTCGCCATCCACCCGGCGATGACCTTCACCGGCCACGACGAGGACACTGCCCGGCTCGCCTCGGCGTGCTTCGGCATCACGGCTGCCGACGACATCGGCTACGCGATCGCCCAGTCCCTCGTGCTCGAGATCGGTGGCGAACCGGTGCGCGTCCGCGAGGAGCGGCGCGCGCTGTACCACGCCGCGCTCGCGCACGGCAGCAACCACCTCGTCACCCTCGTGGTGGATGCGGTGGAGGCGCTGCGGGTGGCGCTCGAGGGCGACGAACTGCTCGGCCAGCAACTCGTCGACGACGCGCCCGGCGGTGTCGCCGAGCGGGTGCTGCAGCCGCTGTTGTCGGCGGCCCTCGACAACGCGTTGCGCCGCGGGCCGTCGGCGCTGACCGGACCCGTCGCCCGCGGCGACGCACAGGCCGTGGCCACGCACCTGCGGGTGCTCGGGGAGGTCGATCCCCGGATCGCTACCGGATACCGCGCGATGTCCCTGCGATCCGCGCAGCGCGCCGGAGCGAAACCCGAACTGATGGAGATCCTCGAAGGGGCTGATCACGGTGAGTGAATCGCAACAGGGCGGCTACGTGCGCGGCGAACTGACCGTGCACCACGACCCCGCCGCCCTGACCAAGGTCACCAAGGCGCTGCGTGGCGTCGGCCGCACGGTCGCCCTCGTGCCGACGATGGGCGCCCTGCACGCCGGTCACCTGGAGCTCGTGCGGCAGGCGAAGCTCACCGGTGCCGTGGTGGTGGTGTCCGTCTTCGTCAATCCGTTGCAGTTCGGGGCCGGTGAGGATCTCGACGCCTACCCGCGCACCCTCGACGCCGACCTGGAGCTGCTGCGGGAGGCCGGCGTCGAGCTGGCGTTCGTGCCGTCGGTGTCCGCGATGTACCCGAAGGGCCGGCGGACCGTGATCCACCCGGGGCCGCTGGGGGCGGAGCTCGAGGGTGGCAGCCGCCCGACGCATTTCGCGGGGATGCTCACGGTGGTGGCGAAGCTGCTGCAGATCGTCGCCCCCAATGTCGCGTTCTTCGGCGAGAAGGACTACCAGCAGCTCGCCCTGATCCGGCAGATGGTGGAGGACCTCAACTTCGACGTCCGCATCGTGGGCGTGCCCACGGTGCGTGAGCAGGACGGGCTGGCGCTGTCCTCACGCAACCGCTACCTGGATCCGGAACAGCGCCGGGTCGCCACCGTGCTGTCCGCGGCGCTGGTCGCCGGGGCGCACGCCGCCGCCGGCGGTCCCGAGGCGGTGCTGACCACCGCGCGCGAGGTGCTCGCCGCCGCGCCCGAGGTGGAGCTGGACTACCTCGAGCTGCGCGGCGTGGACCTCGGGCCCGCGCCGGAACGCGGCGACGGCCGGCTGCTGATCGCCGCGCGGATCGGCACCACCCGGCTCATCGACAACGTCGGTGTCGCGATCGGCACCGGATTCCTCGAACGCGAGACCGGCCCGGTCGACGCGTCCACCCCCGACGACCTGCTCACCCGCCGATAGCGCGACCGGCCCGAAAAAGCTGAGGAGACACCATGTTCCGCACGATGATGAAGTCGAAGATCCACCGCGCCACGGTGACCCACGCCGATCTGCACTACGTGGGTTCGGTAACCGTCGACCAGGACCTGATGGACGCCGCCGACCTGCTCGAGGGCGAGCAGGTCGCCATCGTCGACATCGACAACGGCAACCGTCTCGAAACCTATGTCATCGCGGGCGAGCGCGGCTCCGGCATCATCGGGATCAACGGTGCGGCAGCGCGTCTCGTGAGTCCCGGTGATCTCGTCATCCTCATCGCCTACGGCGTGATGAACGAGCAGGAGTGCCGCGACTACGACCCGCGCGTGGTGTTCGTCGACGCGGACAACCGGCAGGTCGAGCTCGGCAACGATCCGGCGCACGCGCCGGAGGGTTCCGGCCTGATCACCCCGCGCATGCTCGCCACTCTCGACTCCGGTTCGTTGGTGTAGCAGTGCTCCTCGCTGTCGACGTCCGGAACACGAACGTCGTCCTGGGTTTGTTCACCGGCAGCGGCTCGCACGCGAAGCTGTTGCGGGACTGGCGGATGCGCACCGATCCGCGCATGACCGCCGACGAGCTCGCGCTCATCTTCCGTGGTCTGCTCGGCGGGTACGCCGACCAGATCACCGGCGTGACCGCGTTGTCCACGGTGCCGTCGGTGCTGCGCGAGATCCGGGTGATGCTGAGCCGCTACTGGGAACACGTGCCGCACGTGGTCGTCGAGCCGGGTGTGCGCACCGGGGTGCCGCTGCTCGTCGACAACCCCAAGGAGGTCGGCGCCGATCGCATCGTCAACAGCCTTGCGGCACATCACTTCTACGACCGGCCGTGCATCGTGGTCGACTTCGGGACGTCCACGTGCGTGGACGTGGTCTCGGCGAAGGGCGAGTTCCTCGGCGGCATCATCGCCCCCGGCATCGAGGTGTCGATGGACGCGCTGGCCTCCCAGTCCGCGGCGCTGCGCAAGGTGGAACTGCTGCGCCCGCGCGCCGTGGTCGGCAAGAACACCGTCGAATGCATGCAGTCCGGTGCGGTTTTCGGATTCGCCGGGATGGTCGACGGGCTGGTGCGCCTGGTGCGTGCCGAGCAGCGCGGATTCGAGGGTGACGACGTCGCGGTCATCGGGACCGGCGACCGTGCGCCGTTGATCATGCCGGAGTCCGAGACGCTCGAGCACCACGAACCGGACCTGACGCTGGAGGGCCTGCGCCTGGTGTACGAGCGCAATCTCGCACGGCGCGGCGCCCGATCTGCCGCCGTGGGTTCCGCCCGCCGCGATCCTGTGCAAGAATAGTCGCCGTGATCCGCTGCATGAGCGCCCAGGAGTGTTGTCGAGGCTGACGTCCGCCTCGATCGTTCACACATACCTGGAGTCACCCTCATGCGCACTGCGCTTGCTGCATCCTTCGTCGCCGCACCCGTTCACACTCTCCCGCTCACCACCGAGCGCACCTATCCGGCCGGGCTGGCCGCGACCGTCGCGCGCGGCGCGGTGGTCGTCGACATCCGCACCCACGCCGAACGCGCCGTCCAGGGCACCCTGCCCGGGGCGCTGGCCATCTCCGCCGAGCTGCTGCCCCGGCGCCTGCATCCCACCAGCGACGAGCGTCTGGCGGTGGCCGTCGACCGCGACGTCGAGTGGGTCGTGGTCTCGGCCTCCGGCGCGGAGACCGACGCCGTCGTCGCCGCGCTGCAGGCGCTCGGGCTGCGCCGCGTCACCGGCCTCGTCGGCGGGTACGCGGCCCTCGCGGCGGCCGGGGCGACCGATGCGATCGCCGCGGCCCCGCACGTCGAGGACGACGTGGCGCGCGTGACCGCGCACTGACCCGGCGGGCGCCGGCGCCCCGGGCACCTCGGCCCTGCGCAGGCGCTGGTCCTGCGCAGGCGCTCGAGGCGGTCCGATAGTCTGGTCACCCGTGAGTGATGCACCCGTTCAGCAGTCCGACGACACCCCCGAGCAGATCCGCATCCGCCGCGAGAAGCGCGAACGGATCCTGGCGCAGGGCAAGGACGCGTACCCCGTCGTCGTGCCCCGCACTCACACCCTCGCGGAGATCCGGGAGAAGTATCCGGACCTCGAGCCCGACACGACGACCGGGGAACAGGTCGGCGTCGCGGGCCGGGTCATCTTCTTCCGCAACACGGGCAAGCTGTGTTTCGCCACGTTGCAGGAGGGCGACGGCACCCAGTTGCAGGCGATGATCAGCCTCAACGGCGTCGGCGAGGAGTCCCTTGCGGCGTGGAAGCACGACGTGGACCTGGGCGACTTCGTGTTCGTGCACGGCGAGGTGATCAGCTCTCGGCGCGGCGAGCTCAGCGTCATGGCGGACTCGTGGCAGATGGCCGCCAAGGCCCTGCGGCCGCTGCCGGTGGCGCACAAGGAGATGAACGAGGAGACCCGGGTCCGGCAGCGCTACGCCGACCTGATCGTGCGTCCCGAGGCCCGCGCCAACGCCCGCATGCGTGTCGCGGTGGTGCGCGAGTTGCGCAACGCGCTCGAGCGGCGCGGCTTCCTCGAGGTCGAGACCCCGATGCTGCAGACCCTGCACGGCGGCGCGACGGCCCGTCCGTTCGTCACCCATTCGAACGCCCTCGACATGGATCTGTATCTGCGCATCGCGCCGGAGCTGTTCCTCAAGCGCTGCGTGGTGGGCGGCATCGAGAAGGTCTTCGAGATCAACCGCAACTTCCGCAACGAGGGTGCCGACTCCACGCACTCGCCCGAATTCGCGATGCTCGAGACGTACGAGGCGTACGGCACGTACGACGATTCGGCGACGATGACCCGGGAACTCATCCAGGAGGTGGCGATGGCGGTGTTCGGCACCCACGTCGTCACCCTCGCCGACGGCACCGAATACGACCTCGGCGGCGAGTGGAAGACGATGGAGATGTACCCGTCGCTGTCGGCGGCCATCGGAACCGAGGTCACGCCCGACACGTCGCTGGAGGAGCTGCACGCCCTCGCCGATCGGGTGGGTCTCGAGGTCCCGGAAGGCAAGGGCTGGGGCCACGGAAAGCTCGTCGAGGAGTTGTGGGAGCACCAGTGCGGCGACCAGTTGCACGAGCCGACGTTCGTGCGGGACTACCCCGTCGAGACCTCGCCCCTCACGCGGCAGCACCGCAGCAAGAACGGCGTGACCGAGAAGTGGGATCTGTACGTGCGTGGTTTCGAACTCGCCACCGGTTACTCGGAACTCGTCGACCCCGTGATCCAGCGGGAGCGGTTCGTCGACCAGGCGCGGCTCGCCTCGGCCGGTGACGACGAGGCGATGGTTCTCGACGAGGACTTCCTCGCGGCGATGGAACAGGGTATGCCTCCGACGACCGGAACCGGCATGGGAATCGACCGTTTGCTGATGGCGCTGACGGGCCTCGGAATCCGGGAAACAATCCTGTTCCCAATTGTTCGCCCGGCGAGGTAATTGATCGCATTCGTTTTCCGTATTGCCATGAATTGATTCCCGGGTATTGTTGTCTCGTACCGCGGGGGGCCGCGCTTCTTCATTCGAGAGGATTTGCAGCACATGGCAAAGAAGGTCACCGTTACCCTGATCGACGACGTGGACGGGGAGACGGCGGCGGACGAGTCCGTGGAATTCGGGCTCGACGGAGTCACCTACGAGATCGATCTGTCGGAAGACAACGCGGCCAAGCTCCGGGAGGAATTGGAGTTCTGGGTCACTCATGCCCGCAAGGTGGGTGGCCGTAAGCGCGCGAAGGTCGTGCCCACCGCGCCCGCTCCCCGCAAGTCTTCTCGCGGCGGCACGGACCGGGAACGTACCGCGGAAATTCGGGAATGGGCCCGCAACAACGACATGCCCGTCTCGGCCCGAGGCCGTATCTCCGCCGAAATCATCGAGGCTTACAACAAGGCGCACTGAGCCGGAAGCGTCGCCTTCCGTCCGACCGAGGCGATATCCGCGACAACTGTCGCGGATATCGCCTCGTCGTCGTACCCCGCGGAATTCTTTGCTATTCGTTCGAGAAAAGAAACGGTCGGTCGGAACGGGGCGCCGCCGGGAAGCGGAGACAGTCGGGAATCGGAGACAAGGGTCACACCCGCTCGGTATCCCGTCCGTCGCGGCGGAAACGGCGGTATCCCCGGGTAGCGTGTCGGCCATGGGAGAGCGGATTGCCGTCCCGGGTGAGACGTGCTGGCGGGTCGATCGTGCCGATCGCCTCGCCTGCATTGTCGACGCCGCCGACTATTTCCGATACGCCAAGTCGGCGATGCTGCAGGCACGGCGGCGGATCCTCCTGATCGGGTGGGACTTCGACACGAGGATCAAGCTCGAACCCGACCGGAAGACCCTCGAGGGCCCGAACCGGCTGGGCGCATTCCTCAAGTGGCTGCCGCACCGGCACCCGGATCTCGAGGTGTTCCTGCTGAAGTGGAACATCGGCGCATTCGCAGCCATCGGGCGCGGGATGACACCGGTCTTCGTGCTCAACTGGATGAGCGACCCGCGGCTCCGGCTCGAAATCGACGGCGCCCATCCCGTGGGAGCGGCACACCACCAGAAGATCATCGTGATCGACGACGCCGTCGCGTTCTGTGGGGGCATCGACATGACCGTCGATCGCTGGGACACCAGCGAGCATCCCGACCACAGCCGCTACCGGCGGGAGCCGAACGGCCGTCGGTACGGACCGTGGCACGACGTGACGACCGCGGTGGACGGCGCGGCCGCCCGCGCGATCGGCGAACAGGCTCGCGCCCGGTGGAAGGCGGCAACGGGGGAGGACCTCGAGCCGGTCGACACCGGGCACACCATCTGGCCCGACGGGCTGCGCCCGGCCCTGCGCGACGTCGATGTCGCCGTCGCACGGACCCTCCCCGAACTCGGCGACCGGGCGGAGGTCCGGGAGATCGAGGCCCTCTACCTGGCGGTGATCGCCGGCGCCCGCCGCACGCTCTACCTGGAGAGCCAGTACCTGGCGTCCCGGACCCTCGCCGAGGCCCTCGCGAAGCGGCTGCGGGAACCGGACGGCCCCCAGATCGTGCTGGTGCTGCCGCGCAACGCCGAGGGCTGGCTCGAACAGAAGGCGATGGACGGCGCCCGCCGCAAGCTGCTGCACCTGCTGTGGAACGCCGACGTCCACGGCCGGTTCGCCGCCTACTACCCCGTCACCGCGGGCGGGGCGCCGATCTATGTGCACGCCAAGGTCGTCGTCATGGACGACGTGCTGCTGCGCATCGGCTCGTCGAACCTGAACAACCGGTCCCTGGGCTTCGACACCGAGTGCGATCTCTTCGTCGAAGCGGACCACGAGGGCGACCACATCAGCCGCGCGGTGGTCGAGATGCGGGAGCGCCTGCTGTCCGAGCACCTCGGGGTGTCCCCGGCCGACGTCGCGTCCGCCGTCCGGTCCGAAGGTTCGCTCGTCGCCGCGGTGGAGCGGTTGCGCGGACCCGGTCGGACCCTCGCGCTCTTCGAGCCGGGCACCGTCGCCGACGAGGACAGCCCCCTCGCGGAGAACGAACTCGTCGACCCGGAACGCGCCCCGCAGCGCATCGGACGGCGCATTCGCCAGCTGATGCCCCGCTGAGCAGCGTGTTCGCTGCTGGCGTACACGGAGGCGGGAACGCCGTGCCGACGTGCAGCGTTACCCCTCGTGACCGGAGTTGCCGCCGGCGCCGATCGGGTGGAGGGGCAGCGCCTCGAAACGGCGGCAACTAGAGTGTCAAGTGGGGTCGTGGAACCTGGTTCCACTCGACGACTCGAGTGCCGGAGCGAAACGCGGCAGCCGGGTCCGGAACGATCCGCGTACCGGACCTGTCGGCCGGAGAGTGTGAGGGAGTGCGATGTTCGAAAGGTTCACCGATCGCGCGCGGCGCGTCGTCGTCCTGGCTCAGGAAGAGGCCAGGATGCTCAACCACAACTACATCGGCACGGAGCACATTCTCCTGGGCCTCATTCACGAAGGCGAGGGCGTAGCGGCCAAGTCGCTCGAATCTTTGGGGATCTCCCTCGAAGGCGTCCGCAGCCAGGTCGAGGAGATCATCGGCCAGGGACAGCAGGCCCCGTCGGGCCACATCCCGTTCACGCCCCGTGCCAAGAAGGTGCTCGAGCTCAGCCTGCGTGAGGCGCTGCAGCTCGGACACAACTACATCGGTACCGAGCACATCCTCCTCGGCCTCATCCGCGAGGGCGAGGGCGTCGCGGCACAGGTGCTCGTCAAGCTCGGTGCGGACCTGAACCGGGTGCGCCAGCAGGTCATCCAGCTGCTCTCCGGGTACCAGGGCAAGGAGCCCCAGGAATCCGGCACCAGCCGTGGCGAGGCCGGCACCCCGTCGACGTCGCTGGTGCTCGACCAGTTCGGCCGCAACCTCACGCAGGCCGCGCTCGAGGGCAAGCTCGACCCCGTCATCGGTCGCGCCAAGGAAATCGAGCGCGTCATGCAGGTCCTGAGCCGCCGCACCAAGAACAACCCGGTGCTCATCGGCGAGCCGGGCGTCGGCAAGACCGCCGTCGTCGAGGGCCTGGCGCAGGCCATCGTCAACGGCGAGGTCCCCGAGACGCTCAAGGACAAGCAGCTGTACACCCTCGACCTCGGTTCGCTGGTCGCGGGCAGCCGCTACCGCGGTGACTTCGAGGAACGCCTGAAGAAGGTGCTCAAGGAGATCAACAGCCGCGGCGACATCATCCTGTTCATCGACGAGCTGCACACGCTCGTCGGCGCGGGTGCCGCCGAGGGCGCCATCGACGCGGCGTCGATCCTGAAGCCGAAGCTGGCGCGCGGCGAGCTGCAGACCATCGGTGCCACCACCCTCGACGAGTACCGCAAGTACATCGAGAAGGACGCCGCGCTCGAGCGCCGGTTCCAGCCGGTGCAGGTGGGCGAGCCGACGGTCGAGCACACCATCGAGATCCTCAAGGGCCTGCGCGACCGGTACGAGGCGCACCACCGCGTGTCCATCACCGACAAGGCGCTGGTCGCCGCGGCGAGCCTGGCCGACCGCTACATCAACGACCGCTTCCTGCCGGACAAGGCGATCGACCTCATCGACGAGGCCGGTGCGCGCATGCGCATCCGCCGGATGACCGCGCCGCCGGACCTGCGCGAGTTCGACGACAAGATCGCCGACGCGCGCCGGGAGAAGGAGTCCGCGATCGACGCGCAGGACTTCGAGAAGGCCGCGAACCTGCGCGACAAGGAGAAGCAGCTCGTCGCGCAGCGCGCCGAGCGCGAGAAGCAGTGGCGCGCCGGTGATCTCGACGTCATCGCCGAGGTCGACGAGGAGCAGATCGCCGAGGTCCTCGCCAACTGGACCGGTATCCCGGTGTTCAAGCTCACCGAGGAGGAGACCACCCGTCTGCTCCGCATGGAGGACGAGCTGCACAAGCGGATCATCGGCCAGGAGGACGCCGTCAGGGCCGTCGCCAAGGCGATCCGGCGTACCCGCGCCGGCCTGAAGGACCCGAAGCGTCCCGCCGGTTCGTTCATCTTCGCCGGCCCGTCCGGCGTCGGTAAGACCGAGCTGTCGAAGGCGCTCGCGAACTTCCTGTTCGGCGAGGACGACGCGCTCATCCAGATCGACATGGGCGAGTTCCACGACCGGTTCACCGCGTCGCGGCTCTTCGGTGCCCCTCCGGGCTACGTCGGCTACGAAGAGGGCGGCCAGCTCACCGAGAAGGTGCGCCGCAAGCCGTTCTCCGTGGTCCTGTTCGACGAGATCGAGAAGGCCCACCAGGAGATCTACAACACCCTCCTGCAGGTCCTCGAGGACGGCCGCCTCACCGACGGCCAGGGACGCACGGTCGACTTCAAGAACACCGTGCTGATCTTCACCTCGAACCTCGGTACCGCCGACATCTCGAAGGCGGTCGGCCTGGGCTTCACCAAGGGCTCCGGCGCCGAGTCGAACTACGAGCGGATGAAGCTCAAGGTCAACGACGAGCTGAAGAAGCACTTCCGGCCCGAGTTCCTCAACCGCATCGACGACATCATCGTCTTCCACCAGCTCACGCAGGATCAGATCATCCAGATGGTGGACCTGATGATCGGCCGCGTCGAGGTGCAGCTGAAGAACAAGGACATGGGCATCGAGCTCACCGAGAAGGCGAAGTCGCTGCTCGCGAAGCGGGGCTTCGATCCGGTCCTCGGCGCCCGGCCGCTGCGCCGCACGATCCAGCGCGAGATCGAGGACCAGCTCTCGGAGAAGATCCTCTTCAACGAGATCGGCCCCGGCCAGATCGTCCTGGTCGACGTCGAAGGCTGGGACGGCGAGGGTGCCGGGGAGAACGCGAAGTTCATCTTCACCCCGAGCGAGAAGCCGGCCGCGGTGCCCGACACCCCGGCGGTGGCCCTGGCCAAGGACGCCGAGTAGTCCTGCTCCGACGAACGCCGACGGGCGGCACCCACTGCGGGTGCCGCCCGTCGGCGTTGGTGTGTCGGGATCAGCGCCGCCAGGCCGCGGTGTCCCGCCCGGACCAGTTCGCGAGCCGCTCAACGGGGCTCGCGTCCGGCGCCGGCTCGACGGCCGCGCCGAAGGGAACCCGTCCGCCGCGCACGGAGGCGGGGATCTTGCTGCGCGCGACGACGAACGCGGCCTCCACGAGCACCGGATCCGGCTCGGCCGGCAGTCCCGTGGCGACGGCGAGATCCCAGCCGTGCACGAGGGCCTCGTTGAGATTGCTCAGCACCGCGGCGCGGCCGGGCACCGTTCCCCACGGCGCGACGACGGGCCGGTCGAGCAGGTCGTCGTCGCTCCACACCTTCCGGTAGTGGGCCTGCGCCCGCTCGAGTTCGGCGCGCCACGCGTCGTCGGGCACGCCGGTCAGGAACTCCGGAACGCTCAGCGGGTCGCCGTCGCTGCCGATCACGCGGCCGCGATCGACGGTGGCGACGAGGTGGCCGAGCAGCGCGCGCACGTCGTAGTCCGGGCAGGGCGTCGGGTCGGTCATCTGCTCGGGGCGGACCTCGTCGATCAGCGTGGCCACCCACGCCAGGGCGTCGCGGTAGAGGGGACGGGGGTCGGACGCGGTGCTCATGTCGGGCCTTTCGGTCGTGTGGTTGCTGCCGGACACGATCCTGCGCGCGAAACACGACACCTTCTGTCATGTATTTCTGGGAGAGTTCGGCAGGTGCGAGCCGATCGGTTGCTGTCCCTGGTCCTGCTGCTGCGACACCGGGGCCGGATGACCGCGCCCGCGATCGCCAGGGAACTCGAGGTCTCGGTGCGCACCGTGCTGCGCGACGTCGAGGCCCTGTCGGCGGCCGGGATCCCCGTCTACGCCGAACGCGGACGCGACGGCGGTTTCGCGCTGCTCCCCGGCTTCACCACCGACCTGACCGGCCTGACCGTCGACGAGGCGACCGCCCTGCTCGCGGCGAGCGCGTCGGCCACCCCCGACTCGCTCGGCATGGCCTCCGCGTTCGCCTCGGCGATGCGGAAGGTGACCGTCGCGCTGCCCGAGGCGCAGCGCACCGCCGCCGCGCGGGTCGGGGAGCGGATCGTCGTCAGCTCGTCGGGGTGGGTGGTCGATCACCGGCGGGACGAGCACCTCGGCGTCGTCCAGCAGGCCGTGTTCACCGATCGCCGCCTGCGCATCCGCTACCGCTCCCGTGGCGCCGAGGCGCGGTGGCGGACGGTCGACCCGCTCGGGCTGGTCAGCGCGGCGGGCCGCTGGTATCTGGTGGCGCTGCATCGCGGCGCCGAACGCACCTACCGCCTCTCCCGCATGGAACGGGTGCAACCGCTCGACACCGCGGCTCACCGCCCACCCGACGTCGACCTCGCCCGGATCTGGCAGCGGCGCCGCACCGAGTTCCGGGCCGGTCTGGGCACGGTCACCGCCGCGGTGCGGATCCGGGACCGGCGCCGGGAAGACCTCGCGGCGATCGCGATCCGCGTCGTCGCGCAGCGGCCCACCGGCGACGGCTGGTGGGAGGCCGAGGCGGAGTTCGGCGGGGCCACCCACGCCGGCGCCGCGATGTGGCAACTCGGCGACGACGCCGAGCTGCTCGGGCCGCCCGAACTCCGGGAGCAGGTCCGGTCGTCGGCCGAGCGCCTCGCCGAGCGGCACCGGTAGCCCGGCCCGTCACCGCGCCACTGCGGTTCTCGTCGCCGCATCGCCGCGGTCCGGGACGCGAGGGGCGGCGACGAACGCCTCCTCCGCGATCTGGGCCGCGTAGACCGCCGGGTCGATCCGCGCGACGAGGTCGGCGGTCTGGGTCGCCATGGCCCGCAGCGCGGTGAGTTTGCGGTCGAGCGCGAGCCCGTGCAGCCGGACGTGGACCGCGAGCCGCTCTTCGCGCACGCCCGTGGGGCGCTCGTCGCTCATGTACATGCCCCATTCCTCGTAGAGGTCCCGGAACCGGTCGAGATGCTCCACGGTGGGGGTGGCATACAGCAGCCGGGAACGGCAACCGCGGTCACGCCAGGCCCGGGTGACCCAGCGGTGCACGGCGGTGTGGTCGGGGTGGTAGGTCATCCCGTCGGCACCGAAGGTCAGGATCGTGCCGGGGCGGACGTCGTCGAGGAGCCGTCCGGCCCACGCGAGACCGGTGTCCTCGTGCTCGGCGAGGGCACCGTCCGGCAGGCCGAGGACGTGGTGCTCTTCGACACCGAGGACGGCCATGGCGGCGGCCGCTTCCCAGCGGCGGACCCGGCCCAGCCGCTCCGGAGGCCACGAGCGGGGGTCGGCGGTTCCGTGCTCGCCGGCGGTGGCCGAGGCGCACACGACGCGCCGGCCGTCGTCGCGGGCGGCGGCCATGACGCCGGCGGCGAGGTAGGTCTCGTCGTCGGGGTGGGCCCAGATCGACAGGATCGTCCCGGGCAGGGGCAGGGATGTCGTCGCGTTCATGCCTCTCACGGTCCGTGCGGGCCCTGCCCCGGCGCTCCCGCGCGCTCTCGGCGCGCTGGGATCCGGTGGGAGCGCGGTGAGAGCAGGCGGGCGCATCGTCGTGGCCATGGACACCACACTCACCCTGAACCCCACCCGGAACCGGACCGCGGCCGAGTTGCCGACCGAGATGCTGGAGCGGTTCCGATCCCGTGCCGGCGAACTCGACCGGTCCAACTCCTACTTCGACGAGGACCTCGCCGAGCTGCGGGCCGCCGGCTATCTCGGCGCCGCCGTACCCACCCGCTACGGGGGATGGGGCCTCGATCTGGCCCGGCTGGCCGCGAGCCAGCGGCGCCTCGCCCGCTACGCCCCGGCGACCGCGCTGGCGATGACGATGCACTCCTACTGGATCGGGATCGCCACCGAACTGGAACGCACGGGCGACACGTCGCTCCGCTGGATCCTGGAGGCCGCGGTGGCCGGCGACGTGTTCGCCGCCGGACACGCCGAGACGGGCAACGACATCCCGGTGCTGCTGTCGACGTGCCGGGCGCAGCGCGTGGCGGGCGGCTACCGGCTCACCGGCCGCAAACAGTTCGGCTCCAACGGTCCGGCGTGGCGGTGGCTCGGCGCGCACGCCGTCGACGCGGACGCGGCGGGCGGGCCGCACATCGTGCACGCCTTCGTCGAACGAGGCAGCGCGGGGGTGAAGGTCGTGGAGACGTGGGACACCCTCGGCATGCGGCCGACGCAGAGCCACGACACGGTTCTCGACGACGTCTTCGTGCCCGACGACCGCATCGGGCGGGTCGTCCCCGCGGGCGACGGCAGCGACCCGTTCCTCGTGGCGATGACGATGTGGCCGCTCTCGCTCATGGCGGCGGTGTACCTGGGGATCGCCGACCGCGCCCTGGAACTCGCCGTCCGCAGCGCCCGGCGCAAGACCTCGGTGGCGATCGAGCGGGGCGCGTACGCGTACAACCCGTTCGTGCAGCACCAGGTCGCGGAGATGTATCTCGAGCTGGACGCCGCCTCGGCGACGCTCGACCGGTTCGTCGCGGACTGGGTGGCCGGCACGGACCACGGCGACGAGTGGGTGCCCAAGGTGTATGCGATGAAGTGGCGGGCGGTGGAAGCGGCCAAACGGGTCGTCGACATCGCCCTCGACGTGGCCGGTGGCGCCGGCATGTTCACCGGGAACGAGCTCGAACGCCTCTACCGCGACGTGCGGTGCGGGGGATTCCACCCCGGCAACGACGCGCTCACCCACGAACTCGTCGGCAAGTCGCTGCTCGGCATTCTCGGCGAACAGCCCAGGTGGTGAGGTCGCGCCCCGGCCCGGGCGGTCACAGCGCGCGGAGCGCATGCTCGGCGGCGGCCTCGCCGTCGAGCATCGCGCCGTGTCGTCGCGCCGCCTCGTACGCGTCGTCGCCGAGCGCGGCGCGCAGTCGCGCGCCGAGCTCGTCCAGGGCCACCTCGTCGGCGCCGAAGATGCGATGACCGGCCGCGGTCGCGCGCACGGCCCCCTCGAGCACCGCGGCGTCGCGGTAGCGGTCCAGGCGTTCGAGAAGCCCGGCGATCGAGCGCAGCATCGTCCACTGCGTCGACCACATCCCGGCGCGCCGCCAGTGCGGGATCAGGCGCCGGTACTCGTCGGCGGCGGCCGCCGGGTCACCGATCCGGGCGTCGATGGACGCCTTCGACGCGCCGGCGAGACCGGTCACGAACGAGGCGTTCGTCTGTTCCGCGATGTCCAGTGCCCGAGCGAAGCGCGCGCGGGCCCGTTCGACGTCGACTGCCAGATCCGCCTCCCCGGCGCAGTGCCAGACATACGCGGCGTGCGGGGTGCGTGCGTCGGCGACCTCGGCGAGGAGGGCCTCGGCCTGCTCGACGGCGGCCGGGTCACCCGCATAGCCCAACGGCAGCAGCTCGGTGGCACGCGCCATGAGCCGCTGCGCCGGGTCGTTCGCGGCGGCCGCGGCGGCCCGCCGGTACCAGGCGGCGGCCTCGTCGAGATGCCCCTCGAACAACTCGTAGCTCCCGCGAACGGTCATCGCCTCCGCCGCCGGCTCGGTCTTCGCCCGCTCGACGGCGCGCAACGCAGCGGCGCTGAGCCGGCCCGTCTCGGCCACGTCGCCGGACATCCATGCCGCGTAGGCGGCCACCACCCGCACGCGCGCGGCGAACGGGCTCCGGCCCTCCGGATCGGCGTCGATCACCAGCCGCGCCCAGCCCAGCACGTCCGGTCGCAGCCGGAAGATCCCGTAGTCCAGCAGGGCATTGACGAGACGACCCGCGAGCGCGACCTCGTCGTGGTCGAGCAACCAGCCGAGCGCGCTGCGCAACTCCGGTACGGCGGCATCGATCTGCGCCAGGACCTGCTCGCCCGGCTGCAGCAGTCGTGAATCCGCCCGGTCGACCCAGTCGGCCAGGTGCCGGGCGTGCCGTTCCGCGACGAGGTCGACCCGGTCCTCGCGGGTGAGTTGTTCGGCGCCGAACGCCCGCAGCGTCTCGAGCAGCATGTACCGGCGGCCGGGTATCCGCAGCACCAGCGAGCGCTCCACGAGGTGTGTCAACGCCGCGGTGACCGTCCCCGGATCCGTGCCGCAGACCGCCGCGGCGTCGGCCGCGTCGAACGAGCCCGAGAACACCGACAGTTCCGCGAAGGTCCGCTGCAGATCCTCCGCGAGCAGCCCGAACGACCACGACACCGCCGCGGCCAGCGACCCGTGCCGCGGCGACGTGCGGTACCCCGACGCCAGCAGCTCGAAGCGGTGGTCCAGGCCCGCGGCGACCTCCGCGACCTCATGGGTGTGCAGGCACGCGGCTGCCAGCTCGATCGCCAACGGCAACCCGTCCAGGCGCCGCACGATCTCGGCGATGCAGGCGAGTTCTCGCCCGTCCGGCTCGAAGCCCGGGACGACGGCCCGCGCCCGCTCCTCGAACAACCGCACGGCCGGTGCGTCCTCGCCGTCGTACGACAGCGTCGGCACCTGGCGGACGTGCTCGCCTACGACTCGGAGCCGCTCCCGGCTCGTTGCCACGATCCGCACGTGCGCGCAGGTGGCGAGCAGGCGTTCGACGACAGCGGCGATCGGATCGAGCACGTGCTCACAGTTGTCGAGCAGCAGCACGAGCTCGGTGTCGCCCAGCACGTCGGCCACCCGCTCGGCGAGGGAGGTGCCGGGACGGGCGTCGATCCGCAGGGCGGCGGCGGCCACGTCGACCGCGGAGTCCGGGTCGGCAGTGGCCAATTCGCACAACACCACCGGCCGATCCGGTCGGGCGGCCCGGAGCCGGTGCCCGACCTCGAGGAGCAACCGGGTCTTGCCGACCCCGCCCGGACCGACCAGGGTCACCAGGCGCCCGGACTCCGCCAGCTCGGTCACCGCCACCGCCAGGGCGTCCCGGCCGACGAGCGACGTCGCCGGAACCGGCAACCGGCCCACCGGCGCCCACGCCCGGTCGGCGGCACCGGCGAGCAGTTCCGCGTGGTGAGCCGCCAGTGCCGGCGACGGTTCGATGCCCAGCTCGTCGCCGAGCAGCCGCCGGAAGTCGTCGTAGACCCGTAGCGCCTCGGCCCGGCGTCCGGTCGCCGCGAGCGCCGTCATCAGCAGCGCGCGCGGCCGTTCCCGCAGCGGCTGCGCGTCGGCGAGCGCCACCAGTTCGGCAACGAGGCCGTCGGTGTCGCCCCGTCCGAGCCGCACCTCGGCCCGGACCTCGTGGGCCCGGGAACGCAGCTCCTCCAGCCGCGTCGCCTCGGCCCGGGCCTCGTCCACCTCGTCGAGTTCGGGGTAGGCGGGGCCCTGCCAGCGCGCGAGCACGGCGTCGATCTCGGCCGACACGCCCGCATCCCCCGTCGCCCCCGCGCTCAGGGCCACCACGAGCCGGTCGGCGTCGACCTCGACACCGGCCGGATCGAGCCGATAGCCCTCACCGACGGACTCGATCAGGCCGTCGGGCAGACCACGGCGAAGCCGGAACATGTGGTTCTGCAGGGCGGCGGCCGGATCCGCCGGTCGCCTGGACGGCCACAGGGCATCGACGGCGGAGTGCGCCGGCACCACCCGGCCCCGCCGGAGCACCAGCAGTGCCAGCAGGCGTCGCTGCAGCAGCCCGTCGGGAGTGATGTCGCGCCGATCCGCATCCAGCACGCGGAGCGGGCCGAGTACCTCGACTCGCGCCCGGTCGCCACCCGTGACCACGGAACCATTGGACCACTCCCGCCGGTCTCCTGCCGAGACCCGGGGCCTTCACGTGCGATGCGGTTCCGGCGGATCGGCGGGCCGCATCCACAGCGCCGCGACGAGGAAGCACACCGCCCCGACGAACGTGCCGAGGTCCGCGAGCCGCGGCGCGAGTGTTTCGCCGGCCGGATCGATGTGGGCGCCGACGGCCGAGGCGCCGAATGCGAGCGAACCGAGCATGTTCAGCCACGTGCTGCGCCAGTTGCGGGCGTGCGGATCCCACAGCGCATCGGTGTCTGTGGTGGCCACCACCGCCAGTGCGCTGCTGACGAGGAAGCACACCGACCCGACGGCGTCGGGCCGCCACACCAGGTTCCGCTCCTCGGACGCCGTCAGGCCGGCGACGAGCGCGAATCCGGTGCTCACGTTGAACGTGAGTGTGCCCGCCCACTGCACCGCGGCCGACCACCAGTCGTACCGGTCCACGCGCGTCGCCGCGGGCGGGCGGTGCGTCAGCAGCAGTTGCACGGTCGCTGCCGCGGTGAAGAACCACGAGCCCACGAAGTAGAGCAGATTCGAGGTGGCGGCGGGGAGGACGAGCACGCCGCCGGAACCGGCGGCGAACAGGGCGGAGCCGATGACGAACAGCCGCGACTCGCGGCGCAGCGTCGGCCGGGTGAACACACCCGCGAACCTAGCGGGCGCGGCCCGCCGCCGTGCAGAGGGGCGGCCCGCCGCCGTGCAGAACCGGAGCCGGGCTGCGCGACGTGGCGTAGGTTCGGCGGGGGAGGACACCCCACGACGAAGGGACCGATCGATGCCCACACGTACCGCTCGCACCGCCTGGAACGGTGGCCTGCAGGACGGCGCCGGACAGGTCGAACTCACCAGCTCCGGCCGCGCCACGTTCGACGTCTCGTTCCCCAAGCGGGCCGCCGAGGACGCCGGTGGCACCACCAGTCCGGAGGAGCTCATCGCCGCGGCACACTCGTCGTGCTACGCGATGCAGCTCTCGGCGCTGATCGCCGAGGCCGGCGGCACGCCGCAGAGCCTCGACGTCACGGCCGACGTCTCGCTCGGCCCCGACCCGGACGGCGGTTTCCGGCTCACCGGCATCAAGCTGACGGTGCGCGGCGAGGTCGACGGCCTCGATGCCGACGGGTTCGCGAAGGCCGCGCAGGGGGCCAAGGAGGGCTGCCCGGTCAGCAAGGCACTGACCGGGGTGGACATCACGCTCGACGCGGCACTCGAATCCTGAGCGATTCCACCACCGCGGGTGCGCACCCGCTGCGGCGACGACCGTGTCGTCCCCGGCACCCGCGCACCCGCGGTGTGGGTCACCGTCCGGCGAGCGCGTCGAGGTAGCGGCCCATCATCCACCGCTGAGCGAGCGGCAGGACCGGCGCGCCGAGGCGGGTGAACCATCGGCCGGGGCGGGAGACGGCGCTGATGTGGCCGAACACCGCGCCGTCGGGCCGTCGCTCGACGACGAACGCCTCCTCACCGCTGACGGGGTGACCGTCGAGGGTGCCGTACGCGAAACCGCGGCGATCCGGCTCGTCGACGACGTAGACCACGCGGCACCACGCACCCCAGCGCGCCGGACCGAACCGTGGATCCAGCCGTACCTCCAGCCCCGCCCGCGGCCGCGGAGTATTCGCATCGACGCGAAACCCCGCATGCCGCTGCATGTTCCAGCTTTCCAGTGCCCGAACGGCGGTACGGAACGCGACGTCGCCCGAGCCGAGGCGGCGGGTGAGGTGCGCGTGCCGGAACCCTGCCGGAACCCTGCCGCGCGTGGCGCCGACGTGCGGGTAGTTGAACGAGCGCTGCGCGTTCACGGCGGCGCGCTCAGCCCTGATCGGTGTCCTCGCCGGCGGCCTTCACGTCGAGCACGACCTCGAATTCGAGCAGCGACGCCCCCGACGCGACCGGCCGCTTCGCCTCACCGGCGTGCGCCTGCCGGGCCGGGCCGTCCCGCCACGCCGCGAACGCCTCCTCCGACTCCCACTGGGTCACCACGAAGTAGCGCGTCTCGCCCTGCACCGGCCGCAGGAGCTGGAAACCGAGGAAACCGGGCGAGTTCTCCACGGTGTGCGCGCGGTGCGCGAAGCGCGTCTCCAGTTCCGGGCCCGCGCCCTCGGGGACCTCGATTGCATTGATCTTCACCACTGCCATGGCGGCGAGCGTACTCCGCTACCTTGGCGGTTGTGTTGCACGACGAAGGTGGTTCCGGGCGGCCGATCCTGCTGCTGCACGGCCTGATGGGCAGCTCCCGCACGTGGCGCCGGCAGTTGCCGTGGCTGCGCGCGCACGGCCACGTCCACACCTTCGACGCCGCCGGCCACGGCCGTCCCGCCCCGGATCGGCTCACCACTGAGGCGTTCGTCGCAGACCTCGCCGCGCACCTCGACGGCATCGGTGAACCGCTGGTGGTGATCGGGCACTCGATGGGCGCCCTGCACGGGTGGTGCTTCGCCGCCGCGCACCCCGGCCGGGTGGCCGCGCTCGTCGTCGAGGACATGGCCCCCGACTTCCGGGGCCGCACCGCGGCGGACTGGGCCGCGATGATCGCGCGGTGGCCGCAGCCGTTCCCGGACGAGGAGGCGGTCGTCGGCTACTTCGGCGACGTCGCCGGCCGGTACTTCCTCGACTCCTTCGAGCATCGGGCCGACGGCTGGTACCTGCACGGCGAGGTGGCCACCTTCCGCGACATCTCCGAGGAGTGGGGCGCCCGGCACTTCTGGGACCAGTGGCGGTCGATCTCGGTGCCTGCCCTGCTCGTCGAGGGGGAGTTCACCATCACCCCGGAAGGACAGATGCGGCGGATGGCCGACGAGCACCCCGGGGCCCGGTACGCCCGGATTCCGGGCGCAGGGCACCTGGTGCACGACGAACGCCCCGACGAATACCGCGCCGAGGTCGAACGATTCCTCCGTACCCTCGCCTGATCACGCCTAGCCGGCGAGGCCTTCGCCGGCGAGCGCGAAACGTCCGTCGTCGGTCTGTTCCACGAGACCGTCCACGAGCAGCGAGTGCAGCGCCCGGTCGCGCTGCCCCGGATCCGTGAGCCACACCCGGTCCAGCACCGGCCGCTCGACCGGGACGTCGCTCTCGCGCAGCACCGCCATGAGCTTGCCCCGCACCTGACGGTCGGTGCCCGTGAACTTCTGCACCCGTCGCGGCGGGCCGTCGTGGGCGGGCCGGCCGGCCTCCACCCATGCGCACCGCGGCAGCGGGCACCGGGCGCAGTCGGGCGAGCGGGCCGTGCAGATGGTCGCACCGAGTTCCATCAGGGCTGCGGAGAACGTCGCCGCCCGCTCGCGGGTTCGCGGCAGGAGCGATTCGACGTCGGCCAGGTCCCGGGTGACCGACGGATTACCGGGTTCGGCGGCACCGTGCACCGCCCGCGCGACGACGCGACGGACGTTCGTGTCCACCACCGGGACGCGCCGGCCGTACGCGAAGCAGGCGACCGCCCGCGCCGTGTACGCGCCGATGCCCGGCAGCGACAGCAGCACGTCCACGTCGGCAGGGACCACGTCGCCGTGCTCGGTGGCCAGGACCCCGGCGCACTCGTGCAGCCGCAGCGCCCGGCGCGGATATCCGAGCCTGCCCCAGGCGCGCAGGACGTCGGCCTGGCTCGTCGCGGCCATCATCGACGGCACCGGCCACCGCTGCACCCACTCCAGCCAGATCGGTGCCACGCGGGCCACCGGCGTCTGCTGCAGCATCACCTCGCTCATCAGGATCTGCCACCCGGTGACGCCCTCCTCGCGCCACGGCAGATCCCTCGCCTCGGCGGCGTACCAGCGCAGCAGGGCGGTCGCGTCGACCGGCATCTCTCACATCCTCCCGTCCCGTTGTCGGCCCGATTTAGCCCCGCGGTAACTCCACCGAGCGGGATGCGTCACAGTAAGGGATGGATAATGCCCTTATGCCTAACTCCAACCCCATATCCGCGTGGAAGGCCCTGACCGAGGGTAACCAGCGTTTCGTCAGTGGTACCCCGCTGCACCCCAGCCAGGGCATCGACCACCGTGCCACCCTCGTCAACGAGCAGCACCCCATCGCGGTGCTCTTCGGATGCGGCGACTCGCGGGTGGCCGCCGAGATCATCTTCGACCAGGGCCTCGGCGACATGTTCGTCGTGCGCACCGCCGGACACGTGATCGACAGCGCGGTGCTCGGTTCGATCGAGTACGCGGTCGGCGTGCTGAACGTGCCGTTGATCGTCGTGCTCGGTCACGACAGCTGCGGCGCGGTCAAGGCCACCCTGGACGCCCTCGACAAGGGAGACATCCCGCCGGGATTCATCCGGGACATCGTCGAGCGCGTCGCGCCGTCGATTCTCATGGGCCGCAACGACGGGCTGTCCACGGTCGACGAGCTCGAGGGCCGCCACGTGGTGGAGACCGGGAAGTTGCTCAGCCAGCGGTCCCAGATCATCGCCGAGCGCATCGCCAAGGGGCAGTGCGCCATCGCGGGCGTGACCTACAAGCTCTCCGACGGTCACGTCCAGTTGCAGGGACACGTCGGCGACATCGGTGTGACCGTCGACTGACGCGACACGCCGACTTCGGTGCGGCGACGCCTCGCCGGTGGCACATACCGTGTGAGGCGTGCTTGAACCGACCGGGCCGCTGCCCCCCGAGATCTACTGGCGTCGACGCGCGCTCGCCGTGGGTGTCGGCGTGGTCGTGCTCGCGCTCGTCGTGTGGCTCGTCCTGTCCCTGACCGGCGGGGGCGACGACCCGGAGCCCGACCCGGCGGCCGCCGGCGTCCTGACGTCCGAGACCAGCACCACCCGCACACCCACCAGCAGCACCGGGAGCGAGGAGGCCGACGGCGTCGCCGCCGCCGGCCCCGGCGGGTCCTCCGGAGGCTCCGATTCGGGGTCGTCGCAGTCGGGGTCGTCGCAGTCGGGGTCGTCGCAGTCGAGCACGACGTCGGGGTCCGCCGGGTCCTCGAGTTCCGCGGCGGCGAGTGCGTCCGCCGTCGCGGCCGGGCAGTGCCCGGACCAGTCGCTCGCCGTGCGGGTGACCGCGGACCGGCCCAACTACCAGGTGGGCGAGGAGCCCGAGTTCACCATCGTCATCACGAACATCGGCACGGCCGCCTGCGAGCGCGACCTCGGCGCGGGCCTGCAGCAGGTGCTGGTCTACTCGCTCGACGGCAGCCGGCGGTTGTGGGCGAACACCGACTGCTTCCCCGAGTCCACCGCCGATGTGCGCAAGCTGGCCCCGGGTGACCAGGCCGCCTTCGCGGTGAAGTGGTCCGGAACGACCTCCGAGCCCGGTTGCCAGGCACCGCGGGAACGGGTTCCGGCCGGGGCCTACACCGTGGTCGGCCAGCTCGGGGGCCTGCGCAGCACGCCGGAGCCGTTCAACATCGCCTGACCGGCCGACACCGCCCGACCGGCGCGCCGCCGTGCTCGCGGATCAGTCGTACGGGCCGCTGATGGACGATTCCGCCAGCCGCGACAGCCCTTCGCGGATGTAGCGGGCCCACAGCCCGCCGATGCCCTCCACGGACTGCAGGTCCGCCGCCGTCGCCGCCAGCAGGCCCTGCAGGCTCCCGAACGAGCCGACCAGCCGATGGATCTGCGACGACTGCAGCCGCGGCACCCGATGCAGCACGCGGTAACCGCGCGGACTCGTCGCCGCGTCCAGCGCCTCGATCGTGCCCGGATACCCGAACACGCGCGCCAACGTCGTCAGATCCAGCAGATCGACGTCGGTGAGCCGGTCCAGCGCGGCGAGGGTCTGCTCGACGGCGACGAGCTGCGGCGCGTCGGTGCCGGCCAGATAGTCCCGCACGATCAGCTGCCGGGCCAGGTCGTTGTCTCCCACCAGCTCCTCGAGCTGCAGTGCCAGCTGCCGCCCGTCGGTGCCCAGTTCGAGCACCTCCTGTTCGATCTCCACCGAAACGCGGCGCACCATCTCGAGCCGCTGCGCGACGGTGAGCGCGTCGCGCAGCGTCACGAAGTCCTCGATCTCCACCACCGACAGCTGCCGGGTGACCTCGTCCAGCCGCGACTTGTAGCGCTCGAGCGTCGCGACGGCCTGGTTGGCGCGGGAGAGAATGGTCGCCGAATCGTTGATCACGTGCCGCTGGCCGTCGACGTAGACGGTCACGATGCTCATCGACTGGCTCACCGACACCACCGGGTAGCCCGTCTGAATCGCGGTGCGCTCGGCGGCGCGGTGCCGCGTGCCGGATTCGACGGTGGGGATCCGGTGATCGGGTACCAGCTGCACGTTGGCCCTGACGATGCGGCCGCCGTCGGTGGACACCACGACCGCTCCGTCCATCTTCGACAGCTCCCGCAGCCGGGTGGGGGCGAACTCCACGTCCAGCTCGAAGCCGCCGTCGCACAGCGCTGCCACGTCGTCGTCGAACCCGAGAACGATCAGGCCTCCGGTGCGGCCGCGCAGGATGCGCTCGAGTCCGTCGCGCAGGGCGGTGCCGGGCGCGAGCCGGGCGATGGTCTCGCGCAGCGTCACGGACGGTGCCACATCGGTCATCGATGGATCCTTCCCGTGTCCGGCCGGTGCGGCGAACGTCACTTCGTGTCGGTCCGCCGGGTGGAGCCGACCGAACCGCCGACTAGATTACTGCCCCATGAGCGGTACCTGGACCCTGCCCGACGACCTCACCCTTCCCAAGCTTCCCGACGACCATCCCGGGGCAGGCGCGCCGATTCCGTCCCATTGGAGCAAGTGCTTCGGCTGCGGCGACGACCAGCCCGCGGGAATGGCGATGCAGTTCACGTTCGGCGAGGGTCTCGAGATCACCGGCATGCTCGACGTCGCGAACCGCTACCAGGGCGGTCCCGGCTTCATCCACGGCGGGATCCTGAGCACGGCGTTCGACGAGGCGCAGGGCATGGCATGCATGGTGCTGCGCCGGCCCGTCGTCACCGGCCACCTGCAGATCGACTTCGCCAAGCCTATCCCGCTCGGGTCGGTGCTCGAGCTGCGCGCCCGGATCGACGGGACGGTGCGCCGCAAGGTGTACACCAGCGCGGAGGCCCGCATCGTCGAGGGACCGTTCGCCGACCCGGACGTCGTCGTCGCGACGTCGCGCGGGTTGTTCCTCACCGTCGGCGCGCAGCACTTCGACAGGGCCAAGGACTTCGTCGACGGGGTACCCAGGTCGCCGCACGGCACCTCGTCCGTGTAGCCGCCCCGGTCACTCCGGCAGGAGGGGCACGGCCGGGTGCGGACGCCGGCCGAGCAGCGAGGCCGACGTGAGCGCCCGCGTGCCGAACCGGCCGTGCACGTCGTCGAGCACGGCGTCCAACGCGTGGCGGTCGACGGGCGGATGGCCGGCCGCCGCACCGTCGGAGGCCGGTTCGTCGAACGGCAGCTCGAGCTGTTCGGTGTCCGCGGAGTCGAGATTCGACACGGCCACGCCGATCAGGGTCAGCCCCCGATCGGCGACCAGCGGCCCCGCTTGCGCCAGCAGTTCCCGCGCGGCGCCGAGGACGACGTCCGTCCGGGCGGTGGGTCCGCGCAGCGTGTGCGACCGCGTCACCCGCGTGTAGTCGGCGAAGCGCAGGCGCAGCACCACGGTGCGACCGGGCCGCCCGGCCGCGCGCATGCGGCCGGTGACCCGTTCCACCAGCATCCGCAGCGTCCCGTCGACCTTCTCGGGATCGTGTCCGGCGGCGCTGCGGGGCCGGCCGAGGGCGTGCTGCGCGCCCATGGACCGGCGCCGGTGGTGGGGGCGGACCGGTCTCGGATCGTGCCCGTGCGCGAGCGCATGCAGGTGACGTCCCATGGACGTGCCGAGCAGGGCGACGAGCTCGACCTCGCTCTCCCGCACCAGGTCGGCCACGCGACGGATGCCGTGCGCGTGCAGGGTCGCGGCGGTGACCTTGCCGACGCCCCACAGGCGTTCGACAGGCAGCGGGTGGAGGAACTCGAGTTCCCGGTCGGGAGGCACCACCAGCAGCCCGTCCGGCTTGGCGACGCCGCTCGCGACCTTCGCGAGGAACTTGGTCCGGGCCACCCCCACCGTGATCGGCAGCCCCACCTGTTCGGCGACGTCGCGCCGCAGCCGGGCCGCGATGTCGGCCGGGGTGCCGCCGATTCGCCACAGCCCGGCGACGTCGAGGAAGGCCTCGTCGATGGAAACGGCCTCGACGAGCGGCGTGGTCTGCTCGAATACCGTGAACACGGCGCGGCTGGCCTGCGCATACGCGTGCATGCGCGGAGGAACGACGATCGCCGCCGGGCACAGGGCGCGGGCGGCGCGCCCGGGCATGGCCGTCGCGACGCCGCAGGCCTTGGCCTCGTAACTGGCGGCGAGTACGACGCCACCCCCGCCCACGATCACGGGCCGGCCGCGCAGGCCCGGGTCGTCGCGCTGCTCGACGGATGCGTAGAACGAGTCGAGATCGGCGTGCAGGATGGTCGCGTGACCGGACACGAACACATGTTCGCATCCGGTTCCGACACGTCTACATGCCCAGCGCGGCGAGCGCCTGGCCGACGTTGCCGACCTCGATCGGATCCCCGTCGGAGGCCGGGGACCGCGACGTGCGGCCGCCCACCGGGGCCGCCGCGGGTTCGTGCGGCACGATCGCGCGGGTGAATCCGAGCCGCCCCGCCTCCGCGATGCGCCGCCCGACCCCGGTGACCCGGCGCACCTCGCCGGCGAGGCCGACCTCGCCGAGCAGCACCGTGCCCGGCGGCAGGGGGCGCTCACGTGCGGCCGACGCGACCGCCAGGGCCAGGGCCAGGTCCGCGGCCGGATCGGTGATGCGCATGCCGCCGACGGTCGAGGCATAGACGTCGCACTTGCCGAGCGGCAGCCGGCATCGCCGCTCGAGTACCGCCAGCACCATCGCGACCCGTGCCGCATCCAGGCCGCTGACCGCGCGCCGTGGTGCGGGGTTCTGCGTCGGCACCACCAGCGCCTGCAGTTCGCCGAGCAGCGGCCGCTTGCCGTCCATGGTGACGGTGACGGCCGTGCCGGCCACTTCCTCGGTCCGATGGTGCAGGAACAGGCCCGACGGGTCGCTGACACCGACGATGCCGCCCTCGGTCAGTTCGAAGCAGCCCACCTCGTCGGCGGCACCGAAGCGGTTCTTCACCCCCCGCACCATGCGCAGTGTGGAGTGCTTGTCGCCCTCGAAGTGCAGCACCACGTCGACCAGATGCTCGAGCGAACGCGGACCCGCCACCGCACCGTCCTTGGTGACGTGCCCGATGAGCAGCACCGGGACGCCGCTGGCCTTGGCGAGCGAGGTCAGCGCGCTGGTCACCGCCCGGACCTGGGTGACGCCGCCGGACACGCCCTCCACGTCGGCGGCGAGCATCGTCTGCACGGAGTCCACCACCAGCAGCGTCGGCTTGACCTGCTCGATGTGTCCGAAGATGGTCGCCAGATCCGACTCGGCGGCGAGGAAGACGCGTTCGTGCACCGAACCCGTGCGGTCGGCGCGCAACCGTACCTGTCCCGCCGATTCCTCCCCGGTGACGTAGAGGGCCCGGTCGTCGCTGCCGCGCCGCGCCCAGCGGTGGACCACCTCGAGCAGCAGGGTGGACTTGCCGACGCCGGGCTCCCCGGCGAGCAGCACCACCGAGCCGGGAACGACGCCGCCGCCGAGCACCCGGTCGAGTTCCTCGATGCCGGTGGGCTTCGCGTGGGTGGTCCGGCTGTCGACGAGGGTCAGCGGCGTGGCCGGGGTCGTGGGGAGAAGTGCCGCGGCCCCGGCGCGGGCGAGCGAGGTGCCGGGCCGCGACGCCATCGCGGCAGGCAGGGCCGGCGCCTCGTCCATCGAACCCCACGTCCCGCAGTCGGGGCAGCGGCCGACCCATTTCGCGACGGTGTGCCCGCAGTCGGTGCAGCGGTAGATCGACTTCGTCTTTGCCACCACGTCAGCCTAGGGCCGGGGGCCGACACGAGAACGGGGCCCGGGGCGAGCGGAGTGCTCGCCCCGGGCCCCGGGTGCCTCGGGGGTGCCGGTCAGTGACCCTCGCCCTCGACCGGCGACTTCTCGGAGACGTTGCGCTCGACGTCCGTGCCGGCGTCGACCGGGACCTGCATGGTGACGTCGCCGGCCTCGGCGAAGGTGAACGTGACCGGGATGGTCAGGCCGGGGCGCACGCCCTCCTTCAGTCCGGTGAGCTCGACCTGGGCCACGGACGGGGTGTCGGAGGACTCGGCGGCCTCGGCGGGACGCGGGGACTCGTCGGTCGCGGCTTCGGCGGTCGCGTCCTCGGCGAGGGTTTCACCGGTCAGGCCGGCCGAGATCGAGGCCTGCGGCTCGATGCGCAGGCCGGACACGCCGGTGGCGGAGGACGCGAAGTCGGTGGTGATGCGGGTCAGCTCGTCGGGGGTGGTCTCGCTCAGGTTGACCACGGTGAAGCCGAGCGCGGCCTTGCCGCCGGGTTCGAGGCTGTACTCTTCGGAGTCCGGGTAGATCACGTGCACGTTGCGCAGCGCGATGTTTCCGAGCTCGGCGCTGTTGCCGTTGACCGCGGCCACCTGGGTGGCGGTCTGGCTGATCTGACCGGCGCCGCAGGCGGACAGCGTGAGCGCCGCACCCGCGGCCAGGGCGAGAGCGGTCGCGACTCGGCGAGTCGGCGCTTTGGGAGCAGTCACGGGTTGTCCTCCACTCGAGTAAGGCTCGCAATCCACTAGGCAGAGTAGTAGTCGAAGGGCGCCGAGTCTGCGCCGGGGGCAGAAGTCGGGGCTTTCGTCCCGCTCGGGCCGCGTCCGCGGGGCTGCGAAGGGCCGCTCCGGGTGGTGTGTCGAACATCACCGGATGCACGTAACCGGTTGGCTGTCAAGTCCTACGCGCACGCGTCTGTGCCCCTGACCTGCGCCGTTGATGAGAGCCGGACGTAAGCACGTGTTAAACTCGAAGAATCGAAAGGGGCACGGGACACATGATTTTCAAGGTCGGAGATACCGTCGTATACCCCCATCACGGTGCGGCGCTGATCGAAGCTATCGAAACGCGCACCATCAAGGGTGAGCAGAAGGAATATCTGGTTCTGAAAGTCGCCCAGGGCGACCTGACGGTTCGGGTACCTGCGGATAATGCAGAATACGTCGGCGTTCGCGACGTGGTCGGGCAAGAAGGCCTCGACAAGGTTTTCCAGGTGCTGCGCGCACCGCACACCGAAGAGCCGACCAACTGGTCGCGGCGGTACAAGGCCAACCTCGAGAAGTTGGCCTCCGGAGACGTGAACAAGGTCGCCGAGGTCGTGCGTGACCTGTGGCGGCGGGAGCAGGACCGCGGCCTGTCCGCAGGTGAGAAGCGGATGCTGGCCAAGGCGCGGCAGATCCTCGTCGGCGAGCTCGCGCTCGCGGAGGGCACGGACGACGTCAAGGCCGACAGCCTGCTCGACGAGGTGCTCGCCGCCGCTTCCTGAGCGGCCGCGCGAACTGCAGAATTACAGATGAGCGATCGCAACGGGCCGGTCGTCGGAATCATTCCGGCGGCCGGCCGTGGTGTACGTCTGGGCGAATCGCTGCCCAAGGCGTTCGTCGAACTCGACGGGCGCACGATGCTGGACCGGGCAGTGGAGGCCATGCTGGCCTCGGCGGTGGTCGACCGCGTGGTCGTGGTGGTGCCGCCGGAGCTGGTGGCGTCCGTCGCGGCCACGGCGCCGGCGCGGGTGTGCGTGGTGGCGGGCGGCGCGGAGCGCACCGATTCGGTGCGCGCCGGGCTGGCGGCGGCGGAGGACGCCGCCTACGTCCTGGTGCACGACGCCGCACGCGCCCTCACTCCGCCGCGGTTGTTCGCCCGGATCGTGGTGGAACTGCGCGGCGGACGGTCCGCGGTGATCCCCGTGCTGCCGGTCGCGGACACCGTCAAGAGCGTCGACCGCGACGGCCGTGTCACCGGCACCCCCGACCGGTCCGTCCTCCGGGCGGTACAGACCCCGCAGGGATTCGAGGCCGGCCTGCTGCGCCGCGCCAACGCCGGCGCCGGGGACGCGACCGACGACGCCGGTCTCGTCGAGCGCCTCGGCGAGGGCGTGTACACCGTCCCGGGCGAACCGCTCGCCTTCAAGATCACCACACCGCTCGATCTGGTCCTGGCCCGTGCCGTGCTCGCGGCCGGGGCCCCCGTCGGACAGGAGAGCTGAGTGCGCGTCGGGATCGGAACCGATGTCCATCCGATCGAGCCCGGACGGCCGTGCTGGCTGGCCGGTCTGCTGTTCGAGGACGCCGACGGGTGTGCGGGGCATTCGGACGGTGACGTCGCGGCCCACGCGCTGTGCGACGCCCTGCTCTCCGCGGCCGGCCTCGGCGACCTCGGTTCCGTCTTCGGCACCGGCCGGCCGGAGATGCACGGCGCGAGCGGTGCGGCCATGCTCGCCGAGGTGCGGCGCCTGCTCGACGGCGGGGGCTTCGCGATCGGGAATGCCGCCGTCCAGGTGATCGGGAACAGGCCCAGGATCGGTCCCCGCCGCGACGAGGCGCAGCGGGTGCTGTCCGAGGCGCTCGGGGCGCCGGTGTCGGTGTCGGCGACGACGACGGACGGCCTCGGCCTGACCGGGCGCGGCGAGGGCGTCGCGGCCGTCGCGACGGCACTCGTATTTTCGCGCGACGACGACCGGTAGGATGGCCGGTCGTGACCTTGCGCTTGTTCGACACCGAATCGCGGGCCGTGCGGGATTTCGTTCCGCTGGTCCCCGGCCGGGCTTCGGTGTACCTCTGTGGCGCGACGGTCCAGGGTGAGCCCCACATCGGTCATGTGCGCAGCGGCGTCGCCTTCGACGTGCTGCGGCGCTGGCTCATGGCGAAGGGCCTGGATGTCGCCTTTGTGAGAAACGTCACAGACATCGACGACAAGATTCTGCGCAAGGCCACCGAGGCGGGCCGGCCCTGGTGGGAGTGGAAGACGACCTACGAGCGGGCCTTCGCCCGCGCCTACGACCAGCTCGGTGTGCTGCCGCCGTCGGTGGAGCCTCGCGCGACGGGTCACGTCACCCAGATGGTCGAGCTGATGCAGCGCCTGATCGACGCCGGGCATGCCTACGCGGCCGACGGGAACGTCTATTTCGACGTGCTCAGCTACCCCGAGTACGGCCGGCTGTCGGGCCACCGGATCGACGACGTCCATCAGGGGGAGAGCGCGGGCAGCGGCAAGCGGGATCCGCGGGACTTCACCCTGTGGAAGGCGGCGAAGCCGGGCGAGCCGTCGTGGCCGACGCCGTGGGGCCGCGGCCGCCCGGGCTGGCACCTCGAGTGCTCCGCGATGGCCGAGTACTACCTCGGCGAGTCCTTCGACATCCACTGCGGCGGAATGGATCTCGTCTTCCCGCACCACGAGAACGAGATCGCCCAGGCCAAGGCCGCCGGCGACGGGTTCGCGCGGTACTGGCTGCACAACGGCTGGGTCACGATGGGCGGCGAGAAGATGTCCAAGTCGCTCGGCAACGTGCTGTCCATCCCGAACGTGCTCGCCCGGGTGCGGCCCCAGGAGCTGCGGTACTACCTGGGCAGTGCCCACTACCGGTCCATGCTCGAATACTCCGACGCCGCGCTGCACGAGGCGGCGGCCGGGTACCGCGGCCTCGAGGCGTTCGTCCTCAAGACCCGGGACCGGGCCGGCGACATCCCGGTAGGAACGTGGACCGAGGAGTTCGCCGCGGCGCTCGACGACGATCTCGGCGTCCCGAAGGCGCTCGCCGAGATCCACGGCCGGCGCAGCGAGGGCAACAAGGCGCTCGACGCCGGCGACCTGGACACCGCGGTGCACATCGCCGCGCAGGTACGCGCCATGCTCGGCATCCTGGGGGTGGACCCGCTCGACCCGCACTGGGCCGAGGTGGCCGGCCGCGACTCGGCGGCCCTCGAGGCCCTCGAGGTGCTGGTGGCTGCCGAACTCGACCGCCGGCAGGCGGCGCGGGCCGCGAAGAACTGGGCGCTCGCCGACGAGGTGCGCGATCGATTGACGGCGGCGGGCATCGAGGTGACCGATACGCCGAACGGACCCGAGTGGTCCCTGAAAGCAGGGCAGTGATGGCTGGAAATTCTCAGCGACGAGGTGCGGTCCGCAAGGGCGGCACCAAGAAGGGCCAGGTCGTCGGGTCCGGCGGGCAGCGCCGCCGCGGCCTCGAGGGCCGCGGTGCCACCCCCAAGGCCGAGGACCGGCCGTACCATCCCGCCGCGCGGCGCGCCCGCGCCGCGGCGAAGGCCGCCGACAAGCGCGGCCGCAGCACCGCCGGCCGCAAGGGCGAGGACGGGCCGGAGATGGTGCTCGGCCGCAACCCGGTCGTGGAGTGCCTGCGCGCGGATGTTCCCGCGACGGCGCTGTACGTCGCGGTCGGCGCCGAGGCGGACGAACGCCTCAAGGAGGCCGTGCAGCGGGCCGGGGACGCGGGCATCTCGATCCTCGAGGTTCCGCGCGGCGAGCTCGACCGTCTCACCGCCAACGGCATGCACCAGGGCATCGGGTTGCAGGTCCCGCCGTACCGCTACGCCCATCCGGACGACCTGCTGGCCGTCGCCCACGACCACCACGAGCGGCCGCTGCTGGTGGCCCTCGACAACATCACCGATCCGCGGAACCTCGGCGCGGTGATCCGGTCGGTGGCCGCGTTCGGCGGGCACGGCGTGCTGATCCCGCAGCGGCGCAGCGCCGCGGTCACGGCGGTGGCGTGGCGGACCAGCGCGGGTGCCGCGGCGCGCCTCCCCGTCGCCCGGGCGACGAACCTGACGCGCACCCTCAAGGAGTGGCAGTCCCGGGGCGTCCGGGTCGTCGGGCTGGATGCGGGGGGCGACACCAGCCTCGACGAGTTCGACGGCACCGATCCGGTGGTGATCGTCGTCGGCTCCGAGGGCAAGGGACTGTCGCGCCTGGTCCGCGAGACGTGCGACTCGATCCTGTCGATCCCGATGGCCGGCGACGTGGAGTCGCTCAACGCGTCCGTCGCCGCCGGCGTCGTCCTCGCGGACATCGCGCGTCAGCGCCGCCTGCAGTAGTCCCGGATCCGCGCCGACGGTCGGCCGCGACACCCATCGAGGTGGCGGCCGACCGGGGACCACGCGGCCGGATGTTCCGGGGAACGGTTCCGTCCCCGACTGCGTCGAATCGGGTAGAGCGATCGACCGCGGACGGGGGACACATGGCACATCGAACCGAATTCACCGGACGGATCGAGATCGATCCTCCGCTGAACCGGCAGGAGATCGACTTTCTCGTCGCGTTCGCCGGCCCGGCGAGTGGCCCGCACCGGTCGCCCGCCGACGGACTGCCCAGGCGGGGGCGCCCGCTGTCGTGGTGCCAGTGGGTGCCCACCGCCGACGGCACCGCACTCGGCTGGAACGGCGGCGACTGCTTCTACTTCTACACGGAGTGGCTGGCCTACCTGATCGACACCTTCCTCTCGCGCCGGGCGCGGTTGCGCCGCGCGTCGCGGGGCCCGCGTGCGACGGTCCCGGCCGGATGCACGGGTTTCACGTTCGACCACGTGCTCGACGGCACGGTCGACGTCCGCACGCCGGCCGGCACGTTGCGACGAATCACCGTGCGGGACAATCGCGTCGAGGAACACCTCGTTGCGGGCCCGGGCCTCGCGGTCCGGTCGTCGAGCGATGCGGCGGTGTCCTGACCGGTCGCGGGGTCACCGCGTGAGGGTGGCGACGAACCGCACCCGGTGCCCCGGCTCGAGCTGCGCGGCGACGGGAAGATCGGCGGGCACGACGACGGCGATCACCGGGTGGTCGCCGACGACGGGGTGGTCGGCCAGGAACAGGATGGGGTTGCCGTCCGGGGGAACCTGCACCGAGCCCGCGACGGTCGGCTCCGGGCGGTCGGTCCCGCCCCGCGCGAGATGCAGCCTGCCCGGGCCGTGCAACCGGATCCCGACGCGGTCCAGTTGCGGCGTCACGGTCCACGTCTCGTGCAGCAGCGCGTGCACCGAACCGGCGCTGAACACCTCGGAGTGCCGGCTCAGACGCACACGCAGCATCGCCGGATCCTCGATCGGGGCCGGCGGCGGGATCTGCTCCTCGATGGGCAGCTCGCCCGCCAGGGTGCCGACCGGGAGCCGGTCGCCGTCCCTGATCGGGGCGGGGCCGGTCCCGGTCAGGGTGTCGGTGGATCGGCTGCCGTGGGTCTCGGGCACGTCGATTCCGCCGCGCACCGCCAGGTACGAGCGCAGCCCCCTCGACGGGCTGCCCAGCGCCAGCACGTCACCGTCGTCCAGCTTCAGCATCGCGTAGTCGGCCTCGGGGTGGCCGTCGACGGTCACCGGCACGCGGGCGCCCGTCACCGCGACGACGTTCTCGCCGATGCTGCGCACGGTCAGCCCGCCGGCGGCGACCTCGAGGGTCGCGGCGGCGGGCTCGTTGCCGACCAGCCGGTTGGCGGCGGCGTGCGCCGCGCGGTCGGCGGCGCCGGACGTGCCCAGCCCGTGGTCCCCGTGTTCCGGCCGGCCGCGGTCCTGGACGGTGGTGAACATCCCGCTGTGGACGACTTCGAGCCCCTGCATGGGGAAATTGTCCCCGGAACCGCGGGGGTGCCGGGGGCGTCTTCGCGAATCAGCTCGCCGCGGAGCAGGGCGGTTCGACGGCGGTGACCAGCGGGCCGCCGGCCGGAACCAGGGAGCCGACGGCCGAATCGAGGTTGTCGTGCAGATTCAGGCGGGAGCGGACCCCGGCCGCGGCGATCGTCCGGCGGACGCGTCCTGCCGGGGCGACGACGGCGACGGTGCCGGGATGGGCGGAGGTCGCGCGCAGGAGGATCGTGAGGCCCACCGCGCCGAAGAAGGTGACGCCGCCCATGTCGGCGACGAGGGCACGGCCGCGATGGGCGTTGTCGAGCGCGGAGCGCAGCAGGTGCGCGGTGGTCATGTCGATCTCGCCGGCGACCGAGAGCACGGCGTATCCGGCACGTTCCGACAGGGTGGCTCCGAAGGCCGGCGACGGTGCGGGGGAATCGGACGGAGTCTCGGGAGTAGTGGGGTCGATCATCGGCACGAACCTTTCGCTCGGGATGTCTCGACGCCGTGGATCCGACGCTGTTTCGCAAAAGCAAGCATGTCGCAGTTCGATAACGGCCCAGGACCGCGCTCCATAGCGAAATGATCTCGAAAAGATAGCGATGAGATAACGGAGACGGGAAAGGCCTGGCAGAGGAGGGGACCGGACTGCGCGGAACCGGCCGCTTCGCCGCCCGAAAATCGCTCGTGCCGGCCGCCGTGCTCCTGCTAGCGTCGCGGCACCGCCTCCTCCCGAGTGAATGCCGACCGCCGTGACCACCCTCGACCTGACCACCCGCCGCTTCGCGCCGCTGATCCTCCTCAACGTCGCCACCCTGCTGTCCGCCACCGGCAACGGCATCGTAGTCGTCGCGCTGCCGTGGCTGGTGCTCGAGCAGACCGGCCGGGCCACCGACGCGGCGATCGTCGCGGGCGCGGCCACCGTGCCGCTGCTGCTGGCAAGCCTGCTCACCGGCACCGTCGTCGACCGGTTCGGCCGGCGGCGCACCGCCGTGGTCTCGGATGCCCTCTCGGCGCTGTCGGTCGCGACGATCCCCGTGCTCGCGGCCACCGTCGGACTCTCGGTGCCCCTGCTCGCCGCACTCGCGGCGCTCGGTGCCGTGTTCGACCCGGCGGGCATCTCGGCGCGGGAGTCGATGCTGCCGGCGGCGACCCGCGCCGCCGGGTGGTCGCTGGACCGTGTCAACAGCCTCTACGAGGCGAACTACAACCTCGCCTACCTGATCGGACCGGGTGTCGGCGGTGTCCTCATCGCGGCGGTCGGTCCCGAGAACACCCTGTGGGTGACGTCGGCGTGCTTCGTGCTCTCCCTCGTCACCGTCGCCTTCCTCCGGCTCGAGCACGCCGGCCGGCCCGACCGGGCCACCCGGCCCGCCTCGCTGTGGGCCGGCACCCTCGAGGGGCTGCGGTTCGTGTGGCGCGACCGGTTGCTGCGCACGCTCGCGCTGGTCGACATGGTCATCATGGCGCTGTTCCTGCCGATCGAGTCGGTGCTGCTGCCCGCCTACTTCACCGGCCTGGACGCACCCGCTCAGCTCGGCTGGGTGCTGATGTCGCTGAGCATCGGTGGCCTGGTGGGTGCCCTGGCCTACGGCGCCTTCGCACCGCGCCTGCGGCGCCGCACCCTGATGCTCGTCGCGGTCACGGTGCTGGGCGCGGCGACGACCGGCATGGCGTTCCTGCCGCCGCTGGGGGTCCTCGTGCTGCTGGGCATCCTCATCGGCCTGGTGTTCGGCCCGGTGGGGCCGATCGGGAACTGGGCCATGCAGACCCGCAGCCCGGAGCACATGCGCGGCCGCGTCGTCGGTGTGATGACCTCGACCGCGTACGCGGCGGGCCCGGTCGGGATCCTGGTCGCCGGGCCCCTGATCGACGCGGCGGGTGTGCGGACGACGTTCTTCGCGTTGGCCGTGCCGATGATGTTCGTCGCCGCGGTGTGTTTCGCGCTGCCCGTCCTGCGGGAACTGGATCCCACCCCGGAGTCCCGTGCGGCCTACCGGCCGTAGCCGCCCCCGCCCGGCGTCTCGACCACGAGCACGTCACCGATCCCGACCTCGACGGAGTCGCAGCCGGCCATGTGGGTGACGGCGCCGTCGGCGCGCTCGATGCGGTTGCTGCCCAGCGCTCCCGGCTCGCCCCCGGCCATCCCGTACGGCGGCACGCGCCGGTGCCCGGAGAGTGTGCTGACGGTCATCGGCTCGAGGAACCGGAGCCGGCGCACGGCGCCGTCGCCGCCGCGCCACCGGCCGCCGCCCCCGCTGCCGTGACGAATCGTGAAGGCCTCCAGCAACACCGGAAGGCGCCACTCCAGTACCTCCGGATCGGTGAGCCGCGAGTTCGTCATGTGGGTCTGCACCACCGACGTCCCGTCGAACCCCTCGCCGGCGCCCGACCCGGAGCCGAGCGTCTCGTAGTACTGGTATCGCGCGTTGCCGAAGGTGACGTTGTTCATCGTGCCGGCGCCCTCGGCCTGCACCCGCAGCGCCGCGTAGAGCGCGCCGGTGACGGCCTGCGACGTCTCGACGTTGCCCGCGACGACGGCGGCGGGGAACTCGGGGGCGAGCATCGACCCGTCGGGGACGACGATGTGCAACGGACGCAGGCACCCGTCGTTGAGGGGGATGTCGTCGGCGACGAGCGTGCGGAAGACGTACAGCGCCGCGGCCCGCGTGACGGACGAGGGCGCGTTGAAGTTCGACGCGAGTTGCGGTGACGTGCCGGTGAAGTCGATCGTCGCCGAGCGCGCCCGCCGGTCGACGGTGACCCGCACCGCGATCACCGCACCGGAGTCCATCTCGTAGCGGTACTCGCCGTCGTGGAGGCGGTCGACGACGCGGCGCACCTCCTCCTCGGCGTTGTCCTGCACGTGGCGCATGTAGGCCTGGACGACGTCGAGACCGAAGTGGTCGATCATCCGGCCCACCTCGACCACCCCGCGGGCGTTGGCCGCGATCTGTGCGCGCAGGTCCGCGAGGTTGGTGTCCGGGTTCCGGGACGGGTACGGGCCGCCGGTGAGCAGCGCGCGGGTGTCGGCCTCCCGGAAGGTTCCGTTCTCGACGAGCAGCCAGTTGTCGAACAGCACGCCCTCCTCGCGGATGTCGTGGCTGCCGGAGGGCATGGAACCCGGTGTCGATCCGCCTATTTCGGCGTGGTGACCACGGGAGGCGACGAAGAAGAGGATGTGCTCGCCGGACCCGTCCGGCCCGGGGCCGAAGACCGGCGTGATCACCGTGACGTCCGGCAGGTGGGTACCCCCGTGGTACGGGTCGTTGACCGCGTACACGTCACCCGGCTTCATCGACCCGTGCCGGCGGCGCACCACCTCCTGCACGCTCGTGCCCATCGAGCCGAGATGGACGGGGATGTGTGGCGCGTTCGCGATCAGGTTTCCGTCCGGATCGAACAGCGCGCACGAGAAGTCCAGGCGCTCCTTGATGTTCACCGACTGCGCGGTGGATTCGAGGGTGGTGCCCATCTGCTCGGCGATCGACATGAACAGGTTGTTGAAGATCTCGAGCATCACCGGGTCGGCGTGGGTGCTCACCGCGGTGTCGTCGTGGGCGTGCACCCGGGTGAGCACGAGATGGCCCTGCTCCGACATCGTCGCCGCCCAGCCGGCCTCGACGACGGTGGTCGAGTTGTCCTCCGCGACGATTGCCGGGCCGGCCACGGCGTCGCCGGGGGAGAGGTGTTCGCGGCGGTGCAGGGGGGCATCGCGCCACGCGCCGTCGACGAACATCCGGACGGTGCCGCGCGGCGGGCGGGTGGGCTCGGGTGCGCCGCTGTCGTCGCTGCGGCCGCGTCCGAGCCCGGACAGGTCGGGCCGGCGCGTCGCCCCGACGGCCTCGACCGCGACGGCATCGACGATCAGCGGACGGTCCATGAGGAAGGAGTAGGTGCGCCGGTGCACGGCCTCGAACTCCGCGGTCATCGTCGCCGGGTCGGCGAGCGCGACGGGCACGGACGTGTCGGTGCCGTCGTAGCGCAGGTGCGCCCGGAAGGCCACGTCGATGCGTTCGGGGGGCACGTCCTCGTCGAGCAGTTCCGCGCGCGCCGCGGCCTCGAGTTCGGCGGCGACGTCGCGCAGCCGCGGCATCGCCTCGGCGTTCAGTTCGACGACGACGGACTGCTCGCGCATCGCGGTGGTGTCCGCGAGACCCATGCCGAGCGCGGACAGGACACCGGCCAGCGGCGGCACGAGGACGGTCCGGATGCCGAGCGAGTCGGCCACCGCGCAGGCATGCTGCCCGCCGGCGCCGCCGAAGGTCGTCAACGCGTACTCGGTGACGTCGTGTCCCTTCTGCACCGAGATGCGCTTGACGGCGTTGGCCATGTTCGCCACCGCGATCTGCAGGAAGCCGGCGGCGACCTCCTCGGGGCTGCGGTCGTCGCCGGTCGCCTCGCGGATCTCGGCGGCCAGGGCGGCGAACCGGGCCCGCACCGTCTCGTCGTCCAGCGGTTGGTCGCCGCCGGGACCGAACACGTGCGGGAAGTGCGCGGGCTGCACGCGGCCGAGCATGACGTTGGCGTCGGTGACGGTGAGCGGGCCGCCGCCGCGGTAGCAGGCCGGCCCGGGGTCGGCGCCGGCGGAATCGGGCCCCACCCGGTACCGGCTGCCGTCGAAGTGCAGGATCGAGCCGCCGCCGGCGGCGACGGTGTGGATGTCCATCATGGGGGCGCGCAACCGCACCCCGGCGACGACGGTGTGGAAGACGCGCTCGTATTCCCCGGCGAAGTGCGACACGTCCGTCGACGTGCCGCCCATGTCGAACCCGATCACCTTGTCGAACCCGGCCAGCGCCGACATCCGGCTCATGCCGACGATGCCCCCGGCAGGACCGGAGAGGATCGCGTCCTTGCCGCGGAAGTGCATCGCCTCGGTGAGCCCGCCGTTGGACTGCATGAACATCAGCCGCACGCCCGGCAGTTCCTCGGCCACGCGGTCCACGTAGTGGCGGAGCACGGGCGAGAGGTACGCGTCGACGACGGTGGTGTCGCCGCGCGGCACCAGCTTCATCAGCGGGCTGGCGACCGCGGACAGCGAGATCTGCCCGAAGCCGAGACGCTCGGCGAGCTCACCGATCGCGTGCTCGTGCTGCGGGTACAGGTGGCTGTGCATGCACACCACGGCGACGGAGTCGATGCCGTCGTCGCGCACCTGCCTCAGGTCCCGCTCGAGCCGGTCGAGGTCGGGGGCACGCAGCACCGTGCCGTCGGCCCGGATGCGTTCGTCGACCTCGAGCACCCGCTCGTACAGCAGCTCGGGCAGCACGATGTTGCGCTCGAAGATCCGCGGCCGGTTCTGGTAGCCGATGCGCAGCGCGTCCCGGAAACCGGCGGTGATCACCAGGGCGGTCCGGTCGCCCTTGCGCTCGAGCAGTGCGTTGGTCGCGACGGTGGTGCCCATGCGCACCTGCTCGACGAGGTCGGCGGTGACGGGTTCGCCGGCGGGCACCCCGAGCAGCTCCCGGATCCCGGCGACGGCCGCGTCCCGATACCGGGACGGGTTCTCCGACAACAGCTTGTGGGTGACCAGGGCACCGTCGGGCCGGCGGGCGACGACATCGGTGAAGGTGCCGCCGCGGTCCACCCAGAACTCCCAGCGCCCGGGTGTCCGGTCTCGTTCGCTCGCCTGCTCCGCTGTCGCCATGACAGCAGGTTAGCCACCGCGTGCGGGACGGCCCAGACCGCCGCACCCGGGCTCAGGCGGTGACGGCCGCGGCCCTGTCCGGGGCCGGCGCGGGCGCTCTGCGTCCGGTGCCGCGCCGGGTGCGGGCCGCGCCGATTCCGCGGCACACGAGATAGATGACGAACGCGATCGCCGTGATGAACGCCGAGACCGGCACGCCGGGCGCGAGGGCGAGCAGGATCCCACCGACCGCGGAGACCTCCGCGAAGATCACGGCCAGCACCGTCGCGGCGAGCGGGCCGCCGGCCACCCGGGACGCCGCGGCGGCCGGGGTGATGAGCAGCGCCATCACCAGCAGGGCCCCGACGATCTGCACGCCGAGGGCGGCGGTGATTCCGACCAGCACGGCGAAGACGATGGACAGCGCCCGCACCGGCACCCCGCGCGCGGCGGCGACCTCGGGGTCGGTGCTGGCGAACAGCAGCGGGCGGTAGATGACCAGCATGGTGCCGATGACGCCGACGGCGCAGGCGGCGAGCAGCGCGATGCCCGTGCCACCCGGCGCGACGATCTGGCCGGTGAGGAGGGAGAACGCGGCGCCGGTGCGGCCGTCGTAGGCCCACAGCAACAGCACGGCCAGACCGAGCCCGAACGCCATGACGACGCCGATGACGGAATCGCGTTCACGGGCGCGGGTGCCGAGGACACCGAAGAGGATGGCCGCCACCACCGCCCCCAGCACGGCGCCGAGCCCCACGGAGACGCCGATGATCAGGGCCGCGGCGGCACCGGTGAGCGAGAGCTCGGAGGTGCCGTGCACGGAGAATGCCATCTGACGGCTGATCACCAGCGGCCCGATCACGCCCGCGAGCAGGCCGAGGATCGCGCCGGCCAGCAGGGCCTGCTGCACGAAGTCGTACTGGAGCAGGTCGACGGTGGCCTGCACGTCGAACATCCGGCCCATCGCGTCGGTGAACTTGCTGCTCAATGCTGATCCTCGTGATGGTCGTGGTGGACGCCCTCGCCGGGGCGCAGCCCGCCGGCGCTGCCGAGCGCGTCGATGGCGTCGCCGGTGCCGACGACGACGAGACGGCCGCGGATCTCGAGGACCTCGACGTCGGTGCGGTACAGCTCGGAGAGCACCTCGGAGGTCATCACCTCGGCGGGGGTGCCGATGCGGAACTGCCCGTCGACGAGATACAGCACGCGGTCCACCAGAGGCAGGATCGGGTTGATCTCGTGGGTGACGAACAGGACGGCGGTGCCGTGTTCGCGGCGACGACGGTCGATGAGGGACGACACGAGGTGCTGGTTGGCCAGGTCGAGACTGAGCAGCGGTTCGTCGCAGAGCATGACCCGCGGGTCGCCGACGAGGGCCTGCGCGATGCGCAGCCGCTGCTGTTCGCCGCCGGAGAGGGATCCGATCGGGGCGTTGGCGTAGGTTTCGGCGCCGACCTGCCGGATCGCGGCGTCGACGGCGCTGCGGCGGGTCTTCCAGTAGCGCAGGCCGGTGCCCCAGCGATGGCCGTCCACGCCGAGCCCGACGAGGTCGCGGCCGCGCAGGGGCACGCCCTCGTCGAGCGACTTCTGCTGCGGCACGTAGCCGACGTGCGAGTTGCCCGTGCGGGCGGGCGCGCCGGCGATCGTGGCGGTGCCACCGCTGAGGGGTAGCTGACCGAGCAGGACCTTCAGCAGCGTCGACTTGCCCGCCCCGTTGGGGCCGAGCACCGCGACGAACTCGCCGGGCTCGACGGTGAGATCGAGGCCCCGCCACAGGACGCGGTCGCCGAAGGCCATGCGGGCGTCGCGGAGCTCGACCGCGGCGGTGCGGCCGGCGGGCGTCGCGGGCGCGCTCGGTGCCGCGGCGGTGCCGCCCGGTGTGACGTCGGCCGGTGTGGTCACGGGAGTGATGTCCTTGCCCTGCTCGAAGGGTCAGCGGGCGGCGTCGAGGGCGGCGGCGAGCGCCTCGGCCGTCTGCTTCTGCCACTGAATGTAGTCCACGCCCGCGGGCAGGGTCTCCACAACTTCGACGACGGGGATGCCCGCGGATTCCGCGGTCGCCCGCATGTCGCGGCTGACCTTGTCCTCGGTCTGCGGGTTGTGGAGCAGGACGGCGACCTGCTTGTCGAGGAGCAGCTGGCGGGTCGCGGCGATCGCGGCGGGCGACGGGTCGGTGCCGTTCTCGACGGCGTTGGTGAAGTCGGCGGGCGTCCGGTCCTCGAGCTTCGCGGACGTGACGAGGTAGTAGCCGATGGATTCGGTCTGCGCGACGGGGGTGTTCGCGTGCGCGGCGGCGATCTCGGCGGTCACGTCGGTGACCTCGTGCAGCTGCGAGTGGAAGGCCTCGGCGTTGGCGCGGTAGGTGTCGGCCCCGGCCGGATCCAGTTCGGCCAGCCGGTCGGCGACGGTGTGCGCGACGGCGTCGGCGGCGGCCAGGTCGTACCAGACGTGCTCGTTGATGCCGCTGTGGTCGTGCCCGGCGTGCGCGTCGCCTTCCTCGGCGGCATGGGTCTCACCCTCGTGGGTGTCGCCCTCGGGTGCGGTGCCGCCCGAGTGGTCGTGGCCGTCCTCGAGGTCGCTTCCGGTGCCGGACTCGAACAACGCGAGGGCGTCGACCGTGGCGGTGTCGGTTCCGGTGGACTCGAGGATGTCGTCGACGAACTGGTCGTAGCCGCCGCCGTTGTAGACGACGAGGGTGGCGTCGCTGATGGCGGCGGCGTCGGCGGGGCTGGCCTCGTACGAGTGCGGGTCGGCGGAGGGCTCGGTGATCAGCGACTGCACCTGGGCGCGGTCCCCGGCGACGGCCTGCGCGACCGAGCCCCACACGTTGGTGGACGCGACGATGCGGATCTCGCCGGAGCCGGTGCCCGCCCCGTCCCCCGAGTCGCTGCCGCAGGCGGCGAGGGTGAGCGCGGCGGCGCAGGTCAAGCCCACGGTCGCGGTGGCGGCGCGCATTCGGCGGGGCAGTCGCACGGTTCCATCTCCTGTGATCACGTTCGGCCGGAGGGCCGGGGAGGTCGCGGTTCCCACCTTATTGGAAACCGTTACCGTTCCACTTTAGCGGATGTCCGGATCTGCGCCCATCCGGCCCGATTCGTCGCCGCGGCGCGGACCCGCTACCGTCCGTTCATGCCCAGGTCTCGTCAGCCGCGTCCCCAGGCCACCCTGGCGTCGATCGCTGCCGAGCTGAAGATCTCCCGCACCACCGTCTCCAACGCCTACAACCGGCCGGACCAGCTGTCCGCCGAGCTTCGCGAGCAGATCCTCGAGGTCGCCAAGCGTCGCGGCTACGCAGGTCCGGACCCGATGGCCCGATCCCTGCGCACCCGCCGGGCCGGGGCCGTGGGCGTGCTGCTCACCGAGGCGCTGAGCTATTCGTTCCGGGACCCGGCCGCGATGAGCTTCCTGTCCGGCCTCTCCGAATCCTGCGAGGCCGCCGGCGAGGGCCTTCTGCTCATTCCCGCCGGACCGGAACGCGACGAGGAGGAGGCAGCGCAGGTCGTGCACGGCGCGGCGGTCGACGGCTTCGTCGTCTACTCGGTTCCGTCCGACGATCTGTATCTCGCCGCCGTCCTCGAACGGAACCTGCCCCTGGTGGTGTGCGACCAGCCCCGCGGCATCGCGAGCGCGCCCCTGGTCGGCATCGACGACCGAGGCGCGATGCGCCGGCTCGCCGAGCACCTCATCGCCCTCGGCCACCGCCGGATCGGGGTGCTGTGCATGCGACTCGGCCGCGACCGGCACGACGGTGTCGTCGACCCCGCCCGCTTCGAGTCCGACCGCTTCCACGTGCAGCACGAGCGGATCCTGGGCGTGCAGGAGGCCCTGCGCGCGGCCGGCCTCGACCCCGCGAGCCTCACGGTCGTCGAGCGCTACGCGCACACCGCGGAGGACGGCGCGTCCGCCGCCGCGCAGGCGCTGGCGGCGAACCCGGCGATCACCGCCCTGATGTGCACCACCGACGTCCTCGCACTCGGCGCGCTGGCGTGGGCACGCAGCGCCGGCCTGGAGGTCCCCGGACGGTTGTCGATCACCGGCTTCGACGGGATCGGCGAGGCCCTGCGCGAGGGCGTGACCACCGTGCGCCAGCCTCAGGAGGAGAAGGGCCGGCGCACCGGCGCCCTGCTCATGGCCGCGCCGTCACACTCCGGGGTCGCGACGGTGGAAACCCTTGCGACGGAACTGCTCATCGGCCAGACCACCGGCGTGCACGACGAGACGTCGATCTACGCCGAGTGATCGACGACCGACAGCGTCCGATCCGCCTCCGCCGGCGCCGCCGCGAGCAGCTGGGCGCACCGCAGCAGCCCGAGGTGGCTGTACGCCTGGGGATGGTTGCCGAGTGACCGCTCCGCCACCGGGTCGTACTCCTCGCTGAGCAGCCCCGTGGGCCCCGCCGCGTCGACGAGCTGTGCGAACAGCGCCTCCGCCTGCGGACGGGCGCCGACGAGGAGATATGCCTCCACCAGCCACGCCGCGCACAGGTGGAAGCCGCCCTCGGTTCCGGGCAGGCCGTCGTCGTGCAGGTAGCGGTACACCGTCGAACCGCTGCGCAGCTCCGCCTCCGTCGCGACGACCGTCGCGTGGAACCGTGGGTCGTCGGGGTCGATGAGCCCGGACAGGCCGATGAACAGCGTCGCCGCGTCGAGATCGGTGCCGTCGTAGGCCGCGGTGTAGGAGCAGACGTCCTCGTTCCAGCCCTTCTCCAGCACCTCCTCCGCGATCTCGGCGCGCAGCCCGGCCCAGTTGTCGCCGGCGGTGCGCCCGAACTTCTCGGCCAGCGTCAGCGCGCGGTCCACGGTCAGCCAGCCCATGACCTTCGAGTACACGTGGTGGCGCGGGTTGTCGCGGATCTCCCAGATGCCGTGGTCGGGCTCGAACCAGCGGCATTCCACGGCGGTGACCATGGCGCACACCAGCTCCCAGTCCCGGTCGGTGAGGGCCTGATCGTGCGGGACGCCGCGCTCCTCGCGGCGGTGCGCCAGCGCCGAGATCAGGTCCACGATCGGACCGAACACGTCGAGCTGGACCTGCTGGCTCGCGGCGTTGCCGACCCGGACGGGCCGGGAGCCGGCGTAGCCGGGCAGCGTGTCGATGACGGCCTCGGGCGGCAGCGCGCCGCCGGCCAGCGTGTACAGCGGGTGCAGGCGCTCGGGACCCGGCACGGTGTCGAGCACCCGGTGCACCCAGTCCAGATAGGCATCCGCCTCGGCGAGCGACCCGACGCTCACCAGGGCATGCGCGGTCAGGGCGGCGTCACGGAGCCAGCAGTAGCGGTAGTCCCAGTTGCGGACGCCGCCCATCTCCTCGGGCAGCGACGTGGTCGCGGCCGCCATGATGGATCCCGTCGGTGCGTGCACGAGGCCGCGCAGAGTCAGCGCCGACCGCTTCATCAGGTCCCGCTTGAGCGGCGGCAGGTCCAGGCCCGCCGCCCACTTCCACCAGTACTCCTCCGCGGACGCGCGCCGCTGCACCTCCGCGACGGGGTGTGGGCCGATATCATCGGTGCCGCAACGGAATTCGAGGATGATGTCGCTGTCGGACGGATCGACGACGGCGTGCGCGGTCTGATGGGCGCCGTCGGTGGTGATGTTCCACTCGACGCCGGGGGAGCGCAGCACGTACGGCTCGTTGAATCCGAGTACCCGCAGGCCGTCGGCCACGGGTTCGAGCCCGACCTGGCCCTGTCCGAACTCGGGGCGCGGCGCGAACGTGACCACCGCCTTGGCCTTGCCGGTGATGACCCGGGTCAGGTCGGTGCGGCCCGGTTCGACGTCGTGCGGAAGGTAGTCGATCACCGCGAGGCTCGCCCAGCGGGTCACCGCCGTCATGGTGCCGTCGATGTAGCGCTGGCTCAGGGGCAGGGCCTCCCGGCTCGGACCGATGGTGAAGTGCCCGGCCGGTTCGCCGCCGAGCAGATGCGCGAACACCGCCGCGGAATCCGGCTCGGGGTGACACAGCCACGTCACCGTTCCGTCCGGCGTCAGCAGCGCCTTCGAGCGCGGGCTCGCCAGCATCGTCAGCCGCTCGATCGGGCAGGCCTCCGCGCCCGAGAGCCACGTGCGGCGCTGGTCGAGCAGGAACGCCAGCGCGGCCGCGACGTCCTCGACCGTGCCGATCCGGTACTGGGCGGCGGTCTCGCCGTCCCCGACCTTGACGCCCACGTCCGGGCCGTGGAGGGAGGCGAAGGCCTTCTCGTCCGTCACGTCGTCGCCGAAGAAGACCGCGGCGCTCGCCGATTCCTGGTGCCGGATGATGTCCAGCGCGTGGCCCTTGTCGGTGGGCACGACCGCCAGCTCGATGACGGCCTTGCCCTCGGTGACCTGCACACCCGGGTGCCGGGCGAGGTCGCCGCGGACCAGCGACAGTGCCAGCTCGGCGTCGGCCGGGTCGGCGTTGCGCACGTGCAGCGCGGCACTGGCCGGCTTCGCCTCGACGTGCACGCCGTCGTAGCGGGCGGCGATCGCCTCGAGCTCGGCGACGATATCGCGCAGCAGCTGCCGGGCGTCGCTGTCGATGGCGTGGACGAAGCCGATGTCGAACTCCGAGCCGTGGCTGCCGACGAGCTGCACCTCGGCGGGCAGGCGGGACAGGGCCGCGAGATCCTTCAGGGCGCGACCGGAGATCACGGCTGCGGCCGTGGACGGCAGGCCGGCGAGCGCGCGCAGGGCGCGGACCGACTCGGCGTTCGGGAACGCCTTGTCCGGATCCGAGACGATCGGCGCGACGGTACCGTCGTAGTCGGAGGCCACGAGGAGCCGCGGGGTCCGCGCCAGCGCGACGAGGGCGCGGCGCAGGTCGATCGGGAGGTCTTGGGCGCTCACTCACTCAAAGGTAGGTGATCCGGCGCCCGGCGTCGTCTCCCCTGTCCGGTTCGGGACGTGTTTCCCGTTACAGTTCCGCTCCTCGCGGCGCAGGTCAGCCTTCCTGGACCGGAATCGAGGCCGGACGCTGCGATCCGTCGCCGAGCAGCAGTTCGACGGTCAGCTCCAGCCGGCGCGCGACGTCGGTCGCGGACGAGCGCCGCGTCAGCCACGCCACGAGGTTCGACAACCACACGTCGCTGATGACGCGGGCGATCGCCAGTTCCTCCTCGGTGGGCTCGCCCTCGTTCATCGCGCGGGCGAAGAGCCGGTCCATGAGCAGGCCGACCTGATCGACCTCGGCGGCGGCCGAGGCGTCGGCGAACATGAACGCCCGGGTCATGGCTTCGGTGAGCAGCGGGTCACGTTGCATCGCCTTCGTGATCAGGCTCAGGATCAGTTGCATCCGCTCGAGCGGCGTGTGGCCCGGGGGGATCTTGCCCTTGCCCTCGATGCGCGCGAACTCGCGGCCGAGGGCCGAGACGAGCAGGTGCACCTTCGAGGGGAAGTACCGGTACAGGGTGCCGACGGCCACGTCGGCCTTCTCGGCGACGGAGCGCATCTGTACGGCCTCGTACCCACCCTTGGAGGCGAGCGCCAGGGTGGCGTCGAGTATCCGCTTGCGCCGTTCCTTCTGGGCGTTGGAACTGAGATCGTCCTCGGTGAGGGCGGTCAGAGTTCCGCCGCCGCCGGTGGAACGTGAGCGGGACGATGTCGTCATCGAGATGTCTTCCTCTGCCTTGACTCTGAACCGGCTGTCATATTAGAACACGTTCTAGGCATCGTGTCATTCCCGAAAGGCGGAAACCCGCTGTGAGCATTGCCACCACCGAGGAACAGCAGGCCGCGCAGGCCTCTGTACAGGCCTGGGCGCGCGCCACAGCGCCGATCCAGAACCTACGCGAACGACCGGCGACCATGTGGCGGCCGGGGTGGGAATCGCTCGCCGACCTCGGAATCTTCGCCGTCGCCGTGCCCGAGGCCGCGGGCGGCGCCGGCGCCGGCGTCGTCGACCTGGCGACGATGCTCGAACAGGCTGCGCACCACCTCGCGACGGGCCCCGTCCTTCCCACCGCCCTGGCCGCGCTCGTCTTCGGCCGCGCCGCCGGCACCGACGGCGCCAAGTGGACGGAACTCCTGGCCGAGGGCGCCCTGCCGACCGCCATCGCATTGGACGGCGCGCTCACCGCGACGACCCGGGAGGGCGGGTACGACCTCGACGGCGACGCGGGTCCGGCGCTCGGCGGCGAGCCGGGCGTCGCGGTCCTGGTCCGCATCGGCACCGACGGCGGGACCGAACGCTGGGCGTTGCTCGACGCCGACACCCCCGGACTGAACCTCGAACCCCTCGACACTCTCGACAAGTCGCGGGCGCTCGCCCGCGTGCGGCTCGCCGGCGTCGCCGTCACCACCGACCGGGTCGTCTGCGTCCCGGCAGGCCTGGTGCGCGACCTCGCCGCCACGCTCGCCGCCGCCGAACTCGCCGGCGTCGCCGGCTGGGCCCTGGCCACGGCCGTCGAGTACGCCAAGATCCGCGAACAGTTCGGCAAGCCCATCGGCTCGTTCCAGGCGATCAAGCATCTGTGTGCCGAGATGCTCTGCCGTACCGAGAAGATCCGCGCGGCGGCCTGGGACGCCGCCGTGGCGGCCGACGCGGCCCCGCACGAACTGCCCCTGGCCGCGGCCGTCGCGACCGCCGTCGCCCTCGACGCCGCCGTGCAGAACGCCAAGGATGCCATCCAGGTGCTCGGTGGTATCGGCTTCACGTGGGAGCACGACGCCCACCTGTACCTGCGCCGCGCCGTCGTCACCCGTCAGCTGCTCGGCGGCTCCGCCGCGTGGCGGGCCCGGGTCGCCGGCCTCGCCCGCTCCGGCGCCCGCCGTCACCTCACCGTCGACCTGAGCGCCTTCGACGACGAACGCGTGCGCATCCGTGCCGAGATCGCGCAGCTCCTCGACCGGCCCGGACCGCAGCGGCGGGCCGCGCTCGCCGAGGCCGGGTTCCTGGCCCCGCACTGGCCGCCGCCGTACGGCCGGGGCGCGCACGCCGCGCAGCAGATCCTCATCGAGGAGGAACTCGCGGCCGCCGGCGTGGACCGGCCCGATCTGGTGATCGGGTGGTGGGCCGTGCCCACCATCCTCGAGCACGGCACCGCCGAGCAGATCGACCGCTTCGCCCTGCCGACCCTGCGCGGTGAGATCGTCTGGTGTCAGCTGTTCTCGGAGCCGGGCGCCGGATCCGACCTGGCGTCGCTGCGCACCGCCGCGGAGAAGGTCGACGGGGGCTGGCGCCTGCAGGGGCAGAAGGTGTGGACCTCGCTGGCCCAGGAGGCCGACTGGGCGATCTGCCTGGCCCGCACCGACCGCGACGCCCCGAAGCACAAGGGCATCACCTACTTCCTCGTCGACATGAAGTCCGCGGGCATCACCGTCTCGCCGCTTCGGGAGATCACCGGCGACGCGCTCTTCAACGAGGTGTTCCTCGACGGCGTGTTCGTCCCCGACGAGTGCGTCGTCGGCCCGCTCGGCGGCGGGTGGAAGCTCGCCCGCACCACGCTCGCCAACGAACGGGTCGCGATGAGCGGCGGATCCTCGCTGGGGAGGGCGGTCGAGCAACTGCTGGACCTGGTGGCACCCGGTGACCCGGTCGCCGAGGACCGGATCGGCGGGCTCGTCGCCGAGGCCACGGCCGGGTCGCTGCTCGAGCTGCGGACCACCCTCGCGCAGCTCGACGGTCAGGACCCCGGCCCGGCGTCGAGCGTGCGCAAGCTGATCGGCGTACGGCAGCGCCAGGACACCGCGGAGCTCGCGATGGATCTCGCCGGTGCGGCCGGCTGGGTCGAGGGCCCCCTCGCGCGCGAGTTCCTCAACACGCGCTGCCTGACGATCGCCGGCGGCACCGAGCAGATCCTGCTCACCCTCGCGGCGGAGCGCCTGCTGGGCCTGCCGCGCGGCTGACGGGTGCTTCCACCCGCCCTGCCGAGGTGATACAACTAGAACACGTTCTAATCGAAGGTGGAAACGTGGACTTCGCTCGTGACGACACGCAGGAGGCCGTGGCCCAGGTCGCCGTCGACCTGCTCGCCCGCGACCTGAGGCCGGACGAACTGTGGCGCGCCCTCGCCGACGCCGACCTCCTCTCCCTCGCCCTGCCCGCGCGGCTCGGCGGCGACGACCTCGGCGTCGCCGAGGTCACCGCACTGCTCACCGAGATCGGGCGACGTGCCGCACCCGTCCCCGCCCTGGCCACCCTCGGCTTCGGTGTGCTGCCCGTCCGGATCCTCGCCGCCGACACGCAGCAGGACGAGCTGCTCGCGGGCGTCGCCGACGGCGCCGTCCTCACCGCCGCCCTCGCCGAGGTCGGCCGCGCCTTCCCGGCGTCCCCCGCCGCCACGGCGGTACCCGACGGCGAACGCCACGCCGTCACCGGGCGCTTCGTCGGCGTGCCCTACGCGGCGACGTCGCGAAAGATCCTGGTGCCCACCGACGCCGGTGTGATCGCCGTCGAACCCACGGCGCCGGGCGTGACCCTGACCGAGAGCCCGTCGTCGGCCCACACCCCCGAGTGCTCCGTGCGGCTCGAGTCCGCGCCGGGCCTGCTCCTCGGCGACGGCGCCGACCCGGCCGCCGACGTCGCCGTCCTGTACCGCCTCGCCCTCGCCGCGCTCGGCGCCTACGCGGACGGACTGCTTTCGGGCGCAACGCAGCTCACCGCACAGCACGTGAGCACCCGGCACCAGTTCGGCAAGCCGCTCGCCGCCTTCCAGGCGGTGGCCCAGCAGATCGCCGACGTCTACGTCACCTCCCGCACCCTGCACGTCGCCGCGCTCGCCGCGGCCTGGCGGGTCGCGCAGGACGCCCGCAGCGCCGCCGCGGACGACGACCTCGACGTCGCGGCGTACTGGATCGCCACGGAGCTGCCGCCCGCCGTGCGCGTGCTGCACCACCTGCACGGCGGTCTCGGCGTGGACGAGACCTATCCGCTGCATCGCTATTCCTCGACCGCAAAGGATCTGGCGCGCCTGCTCGGCGGCGCCTCGTACCGACTCGACCTCGTGGGGGCCCGGTGTTCATCGATCTGACCGACGAGCAGCGCGCGCTGCAGGCGGAACTGCGACGGTACTTCGCGGACCTGATCTCCCCCGAGGAGGCCGCGATCATGCGCACCGAGCGCCACGGCCCCACCTACCGGGAGGTCGTGCGCCGGATGGGCAAGGACGGCTGGCTCGGCGTCGGCTGGCCCGTCGAATTCGGCGGCCGCGGCTTCGGTGAGGTCGAGCAGCAGATCTTCGTCAACGAGGCCGTGCGCGCCGACGTGCCGCTGCCCAGTGTCACCCTGCAGACGGTCGGGCCGACCCTGCAGGTCTACGGAACCGAGGAACAGAAGCGGAAGTTCCTGCCCGCCATCCTCGCCGGCGAGGTCCACTTCGCGATCGGCTACTCCGAGCCCGACGCCGGGACCGACCTCGCCGCACTGCGCACCACGGCCGTGCGCGACGGCGACCACTACGTCGTGAACGGGCAGAAGATCTTCACCACCGGCGGCCACGACGCCGACTACGTCTGGCTTGCGGTGCGCACCGGCAGCGCCGACTCGAGGCACCGCGGCATCTCGATCCTCATCGTCGACACCAAGGACCCCGGCTTCGGCTGGACCCCCATCATCACCTGCGACGGCGCGCACCACGTCAACGCCACGTACTACAGCGACGTGCGCGTCCCGGTCGAGATGCTCGTCGGCGAGGAGAACGAGGGCTGGAGGCTGATCACCACCCAGCTCAATCACGAACGCGTCATGCTCGGCCCCGCCGGCCGCGTGGGCGGGCTCTACGACCGGGTGTTCGCCTGGGCCCGTTCCCGGGACCTGCTCGGCGAACCCGACGTGCGGCGCGGGCTCGGCGAGATCCACGCGACGTTCCGGCTCAACGAACTGCTCAACTGGCAGGTCGCCGCCAGCGAATCCGAGGCGGTCGACATCGCGGACGCGTCGGCCACCAAGGTGTTCGCCACCGAACGCATCCAGCGTGTCGGCCGGCTCGCGGAGGAGATGGTCGGCCGGTTCGGGGATCCCGGCGACCCGGAGACCGCGGACCTGCTGCGCTGGCTCGACATGCAGGTCAAGCGGAACCTGGTGATCACCTTCGGCGGCGGTGTCAACGAGGTGATGCGGGAACTGATCGCGACGGCGGGCCTGGCCATGCCCCGGGTCCCGCGGTGAAGGGGGACGTGTCGATGAGCGCCGCCGTGCCGGCCCCCCACGACGAGATCCGCGCGGCCGCCGAATGCGTCCGCGCCGACGGGCCGTCCAAGCCGCGTGCGGGCCGCGACCGGGTGAACCTGCCGCTGATCCGCAACTGGCTCGAGGCGATCGGAGACGAGAACCCGATCTACACAGACGAATCCGCCGCGATTGCGGCCGGGCACGGCGGCCTCGTCGCGCCACCCGCGATGGCGCAGGTGTGGACCATGCGCGGCCTCGGCGCCAAGCGCGAGGAGGACGATCCGCTCCGCCGGATGACGGAGATCCTCGACGAGGCGGGCTACACGTCGGTCGTCGCCACGAACTGCGATCAGGTCTACCACCGCTATCTGCGCCACGGCGAGGAGGTGACCATCGAGTCCACCCTCGAGGACCTCGCCGGACCGAAGAAGACCGGCCTCGGCGAGGGCTGGTTCTTCACCACCCGCAGCGTGTGGAAGGTCGGCGACGAGGTGGTCGCCGAAATGCTCTTCCGCATCCTCAAGTTCGCGCCGCCCCTCCGCGAGACCGGCCGAATGTCACATTCTGTCGATTCAACCGAACCGGTGTCACATTCGGCCCCGACGGTTCCGGCGGACCTCGACCCCACCCGCATGCTGCAGCCGTCCGCGTCGCAGGACACGCGGTTCTTCTGGGACGGTGTCGCCGCGCACGAACTGCGTATCCAGCGGCGGCCCGACGGCACGCTGCAGCACCCGCCGGTGCCGGCGCTGTGGCTGGCCAAGGACGAGACGACCGACTACGTCGTCGCGTCGGGCCGCGGCACCGTCTTCAGCTACGTGGTGCACCACGCGCCGAAGGTGCCGGGGCGGACGGTGCCGTACGTCGTCGCCCTCGTCGAACTCGACGAAGGCGTTCGTATGCTCGGCGAACTGCGCGGGGTGGACCCCGGCGACGTGCGCATCGGGACGCCGGTCGAGGCGATCTTTCTCGATTTCCCGGGCGACGACGAGACCGGCGGCGATCCCTGGACCTTGTACGCCTGGCAGCCGAGCGAGGAGAGCGCATGAACGCGGGAACGGTCACCGTCGGACAATCCTTGCCGCCGTTGACGATCCGGGCCGATCCGACGTTTGTCGTCTCGACGGCCTTGGCCACCAGGGACTTCCAGGACGTGCACCACGACCGCGACAAGGCGCAGCAGCGCGGGTCGAAGGACATCTTCGTCAACATTCTCACCGACACCGGGCTGGTGCAGCGCTATGTCACCGACTGGGCCGGTCCGCGCGCGGTGCTGAAGTCGGTCTCGCTGCGGCTGGGTGTGCCCTGGTACGCGTACGACTCGCTGACCCTGACCGGGACCGTCGCCGCCGTCGAGGAGGACGGGCGCATCACCGTCGACATCGTCGGCAAGAACGGTCTGGGCGACCACATCACCGCGAAGGCCGTCCTCGAGATCGGAGGCTCCGCATGAGCGACCTGTCCCGCCGCGCCGCCATCGTCGGCATCGGCGCCACCGACTTCTCCAAGGACTCCGGCCGCAGCGAACTGCGCCTGGCCGCGGAGGCGGTGCGGGCGGCGCTGGCCGACGCCGGCCTGCGCCCGGCGGACGTCGACGGCCTGACCTCCTTCACGATGGACACCAACACCGAGATCGCCGTCGCACGTGCGGTGGGGATCCCGAGCCTGAAGTTCTTCTCCCGCGTCCACTACGGCGGCGGCGCGGCATGTGCCACCGTGCAGCAGGCGGCGATGGCCGTCGCCACCGGCGTCGCGGACGTGGTGGTGGTGTACCGGGCCTTCAACGAGCGCTCCGGGGCGCGGTACGGTCAGGTCAACACCGCGCTGTCCGCGCAGGTCAACTCCTCCGGCACCGACTACGCCTTCTCCTATCCGCACGGCCTGGGCACCCCCGCTTCGTTCGTGGCGATGGCCGCCCGGCGCTACATGCACGTCACCGGTGCCACCAGCGCGGACTTCGGGAAGGTCGCCGTCGCGGCCCGCAGGCACGCTGCGACGAATCCGCATGCCTTCTTCCACGGCAGGCCGATCACCCTCGACGACCACCAGAATTCGCGGTGGATCGCGGAACCGCTGCACCTGCTCGACTGCTGCCAGGAATCCGACGGCGGCGTCGCGCTCGTCGTCACCACGACCGAACGGGCGCGGGATCTGCCCCAGCCGCCGGCCGTCGTGGCGGGGGCCGCCCAGGGCAGCGGACCGGACCAGTACATCATGGCCAGCTACTACCGTGACGGCCTGACGGGGCTGCCCGAGATGAGCATCGTCGGCCGCCAGCTGTGGGAGCAGTCCGGCCTCGGCCCGCAGGACGTGCAGACGGCGGTGCTCTACGACCACTTCACGCCGTACGTGCTCATGCAGCTCGAGGAACTCGGGTTCTGTGGGCCCGGCGAGGCGAAGGACTTCGTCGCCGACGGGGCGATCGAGCTCGGCGGCCGCCTGCCCCTCAACACCCACGGCGGCCAGCTCGGCGAGGCGTACATCCACGGGATGAACGGCATCGCCGAGGGGGTGCGCCAGCTGCGCGGCACATCCGTCAATCAGGTTCCCGACGTGGAGAACGTACTGGTCACCGCGGGCACCGGCGTGCCGACGTCGGGACTGGTGCTGGCGAGGAGCTGAGGGCGGCGATGTCCGCCCGGACCCGGGAGGATCCGGCCGGACATCACGGCCGGGAGCCGACCGGGACGGTATAAGTAGGACATGAATTCCGCCTCACACTCAGGCCGCGGCGACGCGGGCCGCGACGCCGACTGGGACGGACCGGCGCCGTCCATGGCGCCGGCGGACCTGCTGCACGACCCGCCGGTCACCCAGCGCGGGGCGCGCCGCCGCGCCGAGCTGATCGCGGCGGCCCGGGTCGTCTTCGAGCGGTCCGGGTTCCTCGACAGCAAGCTCACCGACATCACGCGTGAGGCGAAGTGCTCGACGGGGTCCTTCTACACCTACTTCAACAACAAGGAGGAGGTGTTCGCGGCCGTCCTCCAGGAGGCCCAGGAGGACATGCTGCACCCGGGGATGGGCCGGGCCGCGGGCACCGACGACCCGTACGCGGTGCTCGAGGCCAGCAACCGGGCGTACCTCGAGGCGTACCGCCGCAACGCCCGCCTCATGGTGCTGCTCGAGCAGGTCGCGAGCATCGATCCGCGCTTCCGCGAGCTGCGGCGCCGGCGCGGCGAGACCTTCATCCGGCGCAACGCGCGCAGCATCGCGGAGCTGCAGAAGCGCGGCATCGCCGATCCGGAACTCGATCCGATGCTCGCCTCGCGCGCGCTGTCGGGCATGGTCAGCCGCCTGGCCTACTCGACGCTCGCCCTCGGCGACGCCGAGCCGGTGGATTTCGACGTCCTGGTGACCACCCTGACGCGGCTGTGGGCCAATGCGCTGCGGATCCCGGAGCGCGCCGCCACGGCAACCACTTGAACTCGAGGTTTGATTCAACTAAACAGAGAGGCATCATCCCCGACGAGAGGAACGCCAGTGCACGTCGAAGGCAAGGTCGCCGTTGTCACCGGAGCCGGTAACGGGATCGGCGCCGCACTCGCTGCCCGGCTCGTCGCCGCGGGAGCGCGGGTGCTCGTCGCCGATCTCGACGGCGACGCCGCGCAGCGCGTGGCCCGCGAACTCGATCCCGACGGCGCCGGTCTGGCCGTGGGCGTCGGCGCCGACGTCGCCGACCCCGACCGCATCCTGGAGATCGTCGACCGCGCCGAGGCCGACCTCGGTCCCGTCGCGCTGTACTTCGCCAACGCCGGAGTCGCCGGGGCAGCGGGGCTCGGCGCCGACGAGTCGGCCTGGGACCTCGCGCTCGACGTGAACCTGCGCGCGCACGTGCGGGCCGCGCAGCTGATGGTGCCGCGATGGCTCGAGCGCGGCGAGGGCTACTTCGTGAGCACCGCCTCCGCCGCCGGGCTGCTCACCCAGATCGGTTCGGCCACCTACTCGGCCACCAAGCACGCCGCCGTCGGATTCGCCGAATGGCTGTCGGTCACCTACGGCGACAAGGGAATCCGCGTCAGTTGCGTGTGCCCCATGGGGGTGAACACCCAGCTGCTGCACGAGGGGGAGACCTCCGGCGAGGGGCTGGGCGTGGCGGCCGCGCGGGCCGTCACCTCCGCGGGGGCGGTCCTCGAACCGGCCGACGTCGCGGAGGTGGTGCTCGCGGGGGTCGAGGCCGAGCAGTTCCTGATCCTGCCGCACCCCGAGGTCCTCGACATGTACCGGATGAAGGGCGCCGACTACGACCGCTGGCTCACCGGAATGCGGCGCTATCAGGAACGACTGCTGGCCGGTATCTGACGAGCCGGGAAAACCGCTCGAAACCTGTCGGAGGTCTGTAGCACACTGGGGCGCACATCCGACGACGGGGAGGACTCATGGCCGACGCCATAGTCGCCGAGGGGTTGATCAAGAGGTACGGACGGGTCACGGCCCTCGACGGAATCGATCTGCGAGTCCCGGAAGGGACGGTGACGGCGCTGCTCGGGCCCAACGGCGCCGGCAAGACGACCACGGTGCGGGTGCTCACCACCCTGCTCGTACCGGACGAGGGCCGGGCCACCGTGGCGGGACTCGACGTCGTCGCCGACGCGCGCGCTCTGCGTTCGCACATCGGCGCCTCGGGCCAGTACGCCGCGGTCGACGAGTATCTCACCGGGTTCGAGAATCTCGAAATGGTCGGTCGCCTCTACCATCTGGGTATCAAGCGCAGCCGCGAGCGGGCGCGTGAGCTGCTCGAGCAGTTCGACCTGGTCGAGGCCGGGGACCGTCCGGTCAAGGGCTACTCCGGCGGCATGCGGCGCCGGCTCGACCTCGCCGGTGCGCTGGTGGCGCAGCCACCCGTGCTGTTCCTGGACGAACCCACCACCGGGCTGGACCCGCGGGCCCGGCTCCAGCTGTGGGAGGTCATCGACCAGCTCGTCGCGCAGGGGACGACGCTGCTGCTCACCACCCAGTACATGGAGGAGGCGGAGCGGCTCGCAGACCGGATCGCGGTGATCGACCGGGGCGTCGTGATCGCCCGCGGCACCGCCGACGAACTCAAGAGCCTCGTGGGCGGGGAACGCATCGAGCTGGGGGTCGCGGACGCCGCCACGATCCCGACCGTGCGCCGCGAGCTCGACGACCTCGCGGTCGGCGAGATCCAGGCCGACGCGGGATCCGGTCGCGTCACCGTGCCGGTCAGCGACACCGGCTCGACAGGCAGCGGCGCCGATGTGCTGGCCACGGCGCTCGGCCGCCTGTCCGCGGCGGGCATCCGCGTCACCGATGTGGCGTTGCGCAAACCGACACTGGACGACGTGTTCCTCGCCCTCACCGGGCACGAGGCGGACGAGAAGATCGAGGAGGCGGTGGGATGAACACGGCTCAGATGATGGTGTCGGACGGGGTCACCATCGCCAAGCGCAACGTCATCAAGATCAAGCGCGTGCCCGACCTCATCGTCTTCACGATGCTCTCGCCGATCATGTTCGTGTTGCTGTTCGCGTACGTGTTCGGCAGCGCGATCCAGGTTCCGGGGATGTCCTACCGCGAGTTCCTCATCGCCGGCATCTTCACCCAGACGGTGATCTTCGGGGCGACCTGGACCGGTCTGGGCATGGTCGAGGACCTGCAGAAGGGCATCATCGACCGGTTCCGCTCGCTGCCCATGGCGCCGTCCGCGGTGCTGGTCGGCCGCACCTCCACCGACGTGCTCATCAACGTGCTCAGCCTGGTGGTGATGTCGCTGACGGGCCTGCTCGTCGGGTGGCGGATCCACTCGTCGTTCGGGGAGGCCCTTGCCGGATACGCGCTGCTGTTGTTGTTCGCCTACGCGCTGTCCTGGGTGATGGCGGTGGTGGGGATGTGGATCCGCACGCCGGAGGTGTTCAACAATGCGAGCTTCATGGTGATCTTCCCGTTGTCGTTCGTGGCCAACACGTTCGTCGACATCTCCTCGCTGCCCCCGGTGCTGCAGACGATCGCGGAATGGAACCCGGTGTCGGCCCTGACGCAGGCTGTGCGGGAGTTGTTCGGCAACACCAATCCGGCGATGCCCGTGTCGGACGCGTGGCCGCTGCAGAACCCGATCCTGGCGTCGCTGCTGTGGACGGCCGCGATGCTGATCGTGTTCGTGCCCTTCGCGATCCGTCGCTACCAGAAGGCCGTCAGCCGCTGAGGAACCCTGGTCGACGCGCTGGGGTCGCGCACGGGCCGCGGCCCCAGCCGTCGAACGCGCTACGCGGTGCTCGTGGCCGGACTGGTGCACCTGCCCCCCCGACCCGATGGTCAGTGGGAGGTGTGGTCGTTGGTGCCGATGCGGTGGACGTGGATGAGGTCGGTCGAGCCGATGGTGTTCGGGGGTGATCCGGCGACGATGACGACGAGGTCGCCGTGCCGGTAGCGGTCGAGTCGGAGGAGGGCGGTGTCGACTTGGCGGATCATGTCGTCGGTGGTGCGGACGGGGTCGACGAGGAAGGTCTCGGTGCCCCAGGTCAGGGCGAGTTGGTTGCGCACGTCGGGCAGCGGGGTGAAGGCCAGTAGTGGCAGCGGGGTGTGCAGGCGGGCGAGGCGGCGGACGGTGTCCCCGGATCGGGTGAACGCGACGAGGGCTTTCGCGTGCAATCGCTCCCCGATGTCGCGGCCGTCTCCCGGCGGACGCACCTCACGCCACCCGCACGCACCCTGATGGACTCGGAAAATCGTGCCGCAGTACGACTAGCGCGCTCGGGGGATGGGTACTCCGTCCGTACCGATCCACGTCGTGGGGAAGGGGCCATGACAGCTGAGAACCAGGGCGACCGAACCGACGTCGACAAGGCGTTGCTCGGGCACGCCACCTATCGCAGCCTCGGCGAACAGCGGCTCTCACCCGCCGAAGAGCGGTTCGAGAAGGGCCGCCGCACGATTGGGCTGTTTCTCGCGCCGCTGATCGCGATCGTCTTCCTCGCCCTGCCGATCGACATACCGCCGCAACAGCAGACGTTGGCCGGCGTGCTGCTCGGCGTCATCCTGCTGTGGGTGAGCGAGGCGATGCCGATCCCGATCACCGGACTGCTCGGTGTCGCGGTCGTGGTCTTTCTGGGGGTGGCGCCGGCCGACGAAGTCCTCGCAGCGTTCGGGTCGTCGACGATCTTCACTTTCATCGGAGCGTTCATCCTCGCTCAGGCGATGCTCAAACACGGCGTGGCGCGTCGGTTCGCGTTCCGCATCCTGACCCTGCCGCGTGTGGGCCAGTCCACCACCGGGGTGATCATCGCCTTCGGCGCGATCACGTGCGGGCTCTCGGCCTTCGTATCCAACACCGCGACCGTCGCGATGCTGCTGCCCACGGCGCTGGGCATCCTCGGCGTCATCGCGAAGCTCATGCAGAACCGCGGCGTCGTCGCACCCGACTTCGACCCGCTTCGCGTCCGGGTGGGCGCCGCGATCATGCTGATGCTCGCGTACGGAGCAAGCGTGGGCGGCCTGCTGACGCCGGTCGGGAGCCCACCCAACCTCATCGGACGCGGGCTCATCGAGGAGGCCACGGGGGAGCGGATCAGCTTCGGGCAGTGGATGGTGATCGCCATCCCGATCTGTCTGTCGATGTTCATCGCGCTCGCCGTCATCCTGCTGCGCCTGAACAAGCCGGAGATCCGACGTATCGAGGGCGTCGCCGACTACCTGGCGCAGCAGCGCGCGGAAATGGGTCCGCTCTCTCGTGCCGAGAAGAACACCCTCATCGCTTTCGGAGTCACGGTGACGCTGTGGATCTTGCCCGGTGTCGTCGCGGTGATCGCCGGCAACGACTCGGACCTCTACAGCACGATCAGCGACCGACTCGACGAGGGCATGGTCGCGGTCTTCGGGGCGGCGTTGCTCTACCTTCTGCCGACCGATTGGGAGAATCGCGAGTTCACGCTGCGCTGGCGAGACGCAGCGGAGATCGACTGGGGCACGATCGTGCTGTTCGGCACCGGCATCATCTTCGGCTCCCTGCTCGCCGACACCGGCCTCGCCGAGACGATCGGCACATCCGTCGCGGACTCGCTGGGCCTGACGAGCGTCGTCGCCATCACGGTCTTCGCCGTCGTGCTGGCCATCGCCGTATCGGAGACGACGAGCAACACGGCGTCGGCGGCGGTCGTGGTGCCGATCGTGATTCCGGTGGCGGTGGCGGCCGGTGTCAACCCCTTCGTGCCGGCGCTCGCGGCCACGTTCGCTGCGTCGTTCGGCTTCATGCTTCCGGTCTCGACGCCGCAGAACGCCGTGGTCTACGGCTCCGGGGCCGTCCCGATCACCACGATGATTCGAAGCGGGGTGGTCTTCGACATCGTGGGTGCGATCCTGATCATCGTTCTCCTGCCCTTGACGATCGCCCTGGTCGGCCTCGGCGCTGCATGATCGGCCACACCGTCGTCGCGAAGGTCGATGTCCGGAGACTGCACGCGACGGGGGTGGTCATCGATGGCGCGATGCGGTTGCGGTTCGTGGGTGTAGTCGTCGGTGCGGTCGACGTGGATGCCATTGGCGTGCAGCCTCGGTAGGGCAGCGCTCGCACCTCGTTCAGGAGGCCGGAGTCGTCGTTGCCGAGGGAGGCGATCGCTGCGTGCCGCGGCCCTTCCACCCGAAAGAGCCTGAGTGAACGGCCCGGAGAGATGCCGGTCGCCGTGGGATAGTGGGCCTGTCGAGCGAGTACAGGGAGCAGGCCCACATGCACGAATCGACCGGGAGATGACGATGAGTGGACCGGTGATCGACCCCCGCCGTCACGACGCGGTGATCTTCGACCTCGACGGGGTGGTCACCGACACCGCGGCGGTCCACGCCGCGGCGTGGAAGGAACTCTTCGACCGGTATCTCTCGCGTCGTCCCGAACGCGACGGCGAGGAACATCGCGAGTTCACCGACGAGGACTACCGCAAGTTCGTCGACGGCAAGCCGCGCGTCGACGGCGTCGCCGATTTCCTTGCCTCGCGCGGAATCACGCTGCCGTGGGGGGACCCCGACGACGGCCCGGACGTCGAGACCGTGTGCGGGCTCGGTGCCCGCAAGGACGAGATGTTCCGCGAGCGCATCCACCGCGACGGTGTCCCGGTGTTCGAGTCCAGCGTCGATCTCGTGCGCCGGGTCCAGAGCCTCGGGCTGGGCACCGCGGTCGTCACCTCGAGCCGCAACTGCACGCTCGTGCTCGAGGCCGCCGGGCTCGCCGACCTGTTCGGCGTCCGGGTCGACGGCGTGGTCTCCGACGAACTCGGGTTGCCCGGCAAGCCCGATCCGGCGGCCATGCTCGAGGCCGCCCACCGGCTCGGGGTCCACCCGGCCCGGTCCGTCGTCGTCGAGGACGCGGAGGCGGGCGTCGCCGCGGGCCGGCACGGCGGGTTCGGTCTCGTCGTCGGCGTGGACCGGGTCCATCATCGCGACGAACTGCGGCGCCGCGGCGCCGACGTGGTGGTCGACGACCTCGCCGAGCTGGCGGTGCGCACCGGCGACCGGCGCATGTCGGAGATCCCGGACGCGTTGGCGTCGCTCCAGCAGCTGACCGCCTTGCTCGGCACACGCCGGCCCGCCGTCTTCCTCGACTTCGACGGCACGCTGTCCGAGATTGTGAACGATCCCGCGGCCGCCACGCTGGTCGACGGTGCGGCGGCGGTGCTGTCTTCCCTGGCGAGCGAATGCACCGTCGCCGTCATTTCGGGACGCGACCTCGCCGACGTGCAGACCCGGGTCGGTCTTCCGGGCCTGTGGTATGCAGGAAGTCACGGCTTCGAACTGATCGGCCCCGACGGGCAGCACCAGCAGAACGACGCGGCCCTGGCCGCCGTGCCCTACCTCGAGCGGGCCGCCGCCGCTCTGCAGGAACGGCTCGCCGACGTGCCGGGCGCGGTGATCGAACACAAGCGGTTCACCGTCGCCGTGCACTACCGCAACGTCGATCCGGACCGCGAGGAGGGACTCGTCGCCGCGGTGCACGAGGTCGCCGCCGCCGAGGACCACCTCCGGGTCACGACCGGTCGCAAGGTCGTCGAGATCCGCCCCGACGTCGACTGGGACAAGGGCCGGGCTCTCGAATGGGTGCTCGAGCACGTGCGCGACGAGGACAACCCGATCCCGGTCTACATCGGTGACGACATCACCGACGAGGACGCGTTCGACGCGCTGGCCGGCACCGGACTCGGAATCGTGGTGCGCCACACCGAGGACGGCGACCGTCGCTCGGCGGCACAGTTCTCGGTGGACGGCCCCGAACAGGTCCGGCGGCTGCTGCAGCGGCTCGCCGAGCTGTGGGGCGAGGACCAGGAGGTCGGCCCGCGTCACGACGCCTGGACCCTGTACTTCGAGGGTTACGATCCGCCGGCCGAGAAACTGCGCGAGGCCGTGTGCACGGTCGGCAACGGGTACTTCGCCACTCGTGGCTGCGCCCCCGAATCCCGCGCCGGTGCCGTGCACTACCCCGGCACGTACGCCGCCGGGATCTTCAACCGCCTGACGGACGAGGTGGCGGGCCGCACCATCGACAACGAGAGCATGGTGAACCTGCCGAACTGGCTGCCGGTCACCTTCCGCATCGACGGCGGCGAGTGGTTCGACATCGACTGCGTCGAAGTGCGGGAGTACTGCCAGTATCTCGATCTGCGCCGGGCCGTGCTCACCCGGCGGTTCCGATTCCGCGACGGTGCGGGCCGCACGACGACGGTCGTGCAGCGCCGGTTCGTCGCGATGCACCAGCCGCACGTGTGCGGCCTCGAGACGACGATCGTCCCGGAGGACTGGTCGGGGCGGCTCGAGATCCGGTCGGAGGTCGACGGCGCGGTCCGCAACACTCTCGTCGAGCGCTACCGGCACCTGGCCGGCGATCATCTCCGATTGCTGCACACCGCCCGGTTGTCCGAGGACTCGGTGTGCCTGACGGTGCAGACCAACCAGTCCCGCATCCCCGTCGCCGTGGCGGCTCGCAGCACGCTCTGGCGCGACGACGAACGGATCCCCGCCGAGTACACCCTCCTCGACTCGGGAGGGCGGGTCGGGCACATCGTCGCGCTCGATGTCGCGGCCGGGGAGCCCGTGACCCTGGAGAAGATGGCCACCCTGTTCACCGGGCGTGACCAGGCGGTGTCCGAGCCGTCGGAGGAGGCCACGCGCTGGCTGGCCCGCACGGGGCGCTTCGAGGAAACGCTCGAGGGGCACGTACTCGCCTGGGTGCACCTGTGGGACCGCGTGGACATCTTCCTCGGGGGCGACGGCGAAGGCCTGCGGATAGTGCGGCTGCACCTGCTGCAGATGCTGCAGACGCTGTCGCCGAACACCGCGGATCTCGACGTCGGCGTACCGGCGCGCGGCCTGCACGGCGAGGCGTATCGAGGGCACATCTTCTGGGACGAGCTGTTCGTGCTGCCGGTGCTGAACCTGAGGTTGCCGGGGTTAACCCGTTCGCTCCTGCGCTACCGCCACCGCCGCCTGGACGAGGCCCGCCGCGCGGCGCGGGAGGCGGGTCACAGCGGCGCGATGTTCCCGTGGCAGTCCGGCAGCGACGGCCGCGAGGAGAGCCAGCAGGTGCACCTCAATCCGAAGTCGGGACGGTGGAATCCCGACGCGAGCTGGCGCCAGCACCACATCGGGGTCGCGGTCGCGCACAACGTGTGGCAGTACTACCAGGTGACCGGGGATCTGGGGTTCCTCGCGGAGTACGGGGCCGAGATGCTGGTGGAGATCGCCCGGTTCTTCGCCGATCTCGCCACGTACGACCGCGCCCGTGATCGGTACGTCATCCGCGGCGTCATCGGCCCGGACGAGTTCCACTCCGGCTATCCCGACGCGCCCTTCGACGGGATCGACAACAACGCCTACACCAACGTCATGGCGGTGTGGGTGATCCTGCGCGCGCTCGAGGCGCTGGAGATCATCCCGCTGCGGATCCGCACCGAACTGGTCGATACCCTCGGCCTGACCGCTCGCGAGACGGCGCGTTGGGAGGACGTCAGCCGCCGCATGTTCGTGCCCTTCCACGATCAGGTCATCAGCCAGTTCGAGGGCTACGGGGACCTGGCCGAACTCGACTGGGAGGGATACCGGCGCCGGCACGGCGACATCCAGCGTCTCGACCGGCTCCTCGAGGCCGAGGGCGACGACGTCAACCGCTACCGCGCGTCGAAGCAGGCCGACGTGCTCATGCTGTTCTACCTGCTGTCGGCGGACGAACTGCGGGAGCTGTTCGAGCGGCTCGGCTACCAGCTGACGGGCGAAACCATCCCGCGGACGATCGACTACTACATGGCGCGGACGTCACACGGGTCGACGCTGAGCGCGGTGGTCCACTCGTGGGTTCTGGCCCGGGCGCATCGCGGCCAGGCCATGGAGTTCTTCGACCGGGTGCTGGCGTCCGACATTGCCGACATCCAGGGTGGCACCACCTCGGAGGGGATTCATCTCGCGGCCATGGCCGGCAGCGTCGACCTGCTGCAGCGTTGCTTCTCCGGGCTCGAGGCGCGGGGGGACCGCCTGGTCTTCGGCCCGGAGTGGCCGGAGGAACTCGGCGCGCTCGAATTCCCGATCTTCTATCGGGGGCACCACCTGCAGGTGCGGATCTCCGGTCGGCAGGTCGAGGTCAGTGCAGGTGCGGGCATCCAGCGGCCGATCGAGATCGAATGCCGCGGCCGGGTCGAACGCCTGCATCCGGGCGACACGGTCCGGATGCTCTGACGGTCCGGCCGTCGGCTAGAGCGGGCTGTCGAGCCACGAGTAGTCGACCCCGATCCAGCCGCCGGCCAGGCTGAGCGTGCCCAGCAGCCACAGCGTCATGACCACGATCGCGCCGGTCGTGAGCGCTCCCGCGCCCCGCACCACCAGCGACTGCTGCCCGAACCAGTGCATGAACCGGTCGTAGCGGCCCCGCGCGAAGTGCAGCAGACGGTGAGCCCAGGCGAACTCCGAGGCCAGGATCCCGAGGCCGGCGAAGACGATCAGCCAGCCCGGTCCGGGGTAGGGGATGGCGACGACGCCGGCCAGCAACACGAGCGCTCCGAAGGTACCGACGGTGATGCGGTACGTCAGATTCAGCGACGGGCGCGTCTCGATGCGCCGGCGCCAGCGGAGCCACCGCTGCTTCAGCCGACGCAACGGGGATATGTGGGTCCGGGCCCCGACCCGGTCGGGCGCAACCGCGTGCCGAATCCGTCCTTCACTCACGATCTACCGAGCCTGCTTCTCGTCATACCTGGGTGCCGTGCACGGCAGGGTCGTCTTCCAGTCTACCGACGACCGGCGGGTACGGCGGGGCCCGGAAACACGGACCCGCACGTCGCGGCCGGTCCGATCCGCGTGGTCAGGCCGCCGCGGCGTCCGTCGGGGCGGGATTCGCGGCGGTGAGCCGGTCCAGGTAGGCGGTGAAGACGGTGCCGAGGGCGACCGCGGTCTCGATCGTGTCGAGCCCCCGTATCGCCGCCACGAAGGACTCGTAGACGATGGCCGCTGCCTGCGACGGGAACAACCCGCCCTCGTCGGCGGTCAGCACCCGCACCGCGTCGTCCACGCTGCCTTCCACCGCGCCGGCCACCGATCCGTGCAGCGGCACCGCGGCCGCCGCGGCGATCAGGGCGTCCGCCAGCGCGGAGGAGGGGAACGCCACCGCAGCCGGTGCGATCACCCGACGGAACATCGTTACGTTCGCCATGTCGAACCTCCCGTGGAATCTCCCGAGCCGTTCTGTCGAGTGGTACCCGTGCGGGCACGCTGTACACAGTGCCCGAGGGGACCGACAAGTTCCGCTGCCGGCGAGCGACTCGTCACGCCGCCAGGACGCGCCGGGCATCGGCACGTCCGGCATGCATGAACTCCGGCCAGTCCCGGGTGCCGAGGAACTGCCGGTAGAAGCCGACGCCTCGCACTTTCTCGTACGGAACCGGCTCGATCATCGTGACGTGGGAGGCCGAGCGCAGCCGCGCCAGGTTCTCCCGCGCCAGCTCGACCTGCTGGGACGTGCGCACCTGACCGGCGATGTAGAGGATGCTCGCGCGCCGCTCGGCCCAGCCGGTGGCGTCCTCGCCTTCGAAGCCGGGTGGGTAGAAGCCGTTGACGGCGAGGGTGACCTCGCACGGCTGCTCGAGGTCGAGCAGCGGGTGGACGGGGAAGATGTCGACGATCCCGCCGTCACACCAGTGGAATCCGCCGAGCTCGACGGGCGCGACGAACAGCGGCAGCGCGACCGCCATGTGCACGGCCCGGGCCACGGGCAGGTCGGGATACGTTCGTGGCCCGAGGTATTCGAGCCGGTTCTGTTCGATGTTCCAGATCGGCGCGTAGGCGGGTACGGGCATCGCGGCGAGAGTCATGTCGCCGAGCAGGCGCCGGTACGTGGCCTCGATCGCATCGCCGCGCAGGATGCCGGCGAATCCGCGGCCCACCGTCGGTGCGACGGCGAGCAGGCGACGCCAGTCGACGTCGAGATAGTCCTCGGGATCCAGCGCGAGGGTGAACTCTGCGACCTCCTCGGCGGGGACTCCCGCTGCGATCGGGAAGCCGAACAGCGCGGAACCGGAGCACAGGGAGATCACCGCCGGCCGGATCCCACCCTCCTCCATCGCCCGGGCCACACCGACCAGAGACGCGAGCGCTCCGCTGCCCCCTGTCGCGGCCATCGCGATCCGATCCCCCTCCTGCAGCCCGACCCGGAAGGGCTCGAACCGGGGAAAGGGGTGCAGTTCCCGGTCCGGCGTGCCCGAGGGCCGCTGCAGGGCCGCCCGCGCGACGTCGACGAGAAAACCGGCGTCGCTGCGCACGCCTTCGACCACGTCACGACCGCGGGAGAGGAGGTCGAAGTACTGGCGCACCCGGAAGATGTCGAGGACGGTGTCGAGCATGCCTCGACTGTGCGCGCGTGCCACACCGCGGGCCAGGGTCCTCGGTCCCGAATCCGTGCGGGATGCCCGCCGCGCAGCGGCTACCGGCCGGGGACGCGGCCCGGTTGTGCCGCGGTGCGGAGTTGATAGCGCCGTTCGGCGTAGTCCAGGTCGTCGCGCCACAGCCGGGTGGCCGTGTGCCGCATGAGGGGGCGGAGGGCGGCGGCGGCGCGCCGGGTGGCGATGCCGAACCCGGGGCGAGGGGAATCGGCGACGACGGCCTCGACGATCGCGGTCCGGGGCCGCCCGTCCGGTCCGGCACCGAGGGGCGTCGCGTGGGTCTCGACCACGCTGCCCATGCCCTCGCCCGACACGATCCGCATGACGACGGTGCGCGGGTCCGGGCTGGTGAATTCGGCGCGCACCGGCACACCGATCCGGCCGGCGACCCGGAAGGTGACGTCGACGAGGAACCGGTCCTCGCCGTCCGCAGTGCCGCGGGTGGAGGGAGCCTCGACCACCTCCAGGCGGGCGAACGAATACGGGTGGAACCAGGCGCCGTGCCACGGGTCGAGGCGGTTGGCGACGATGTCGGCCGGTTCGCACACACCGACGAGGGTGGCCACCGCGGCGAGGCGGGACCCGGCCGTCGGGCGAGTCGGGACGATCGGCAGTTCCGTCGGCTCCTCGCCGCCGACGTGATCGAGACGGACCCACACGAGCACCCCGTCGTCGTGGCTGGGGAAGGGCTTCCAGCCGTAGGCGCCGTCGGCGTCGAGGCGCAGCCCGTGCCAGCGGCAGACCAGCGCGCCGCAGTCCACCGCGGCCAGCGCCATCGGGGCGCCGAGGTGGGGGCAGGCGCCGGGGCCGACGAGCACCCGGTCGCCGTCGCGCCAGGCGACGAGTTCGATGCCGGCGATCGTGATGCCGAAGGGCCGGTCCGCGCCGATCTCACGGCTGGCCGCCACGACGTACCAGTTGCCGGACGGCCGGCGCTGGGCGCGGTCGAGGACGGCGGAGATCAGCTCGGGCCGTGCACCGCGGTAGGTGGGTTGCTGCGCGGCCCAGCGGTCCGGGTCGATGGGCCGGACGGGCCAGGTGTCGGGCCAGCGCCGGTACAGCGGATCGAGCACGCTCATGCGGGGTGCCTTTCCAGGGCGGCGAGCCGGCGCAGGACGGGTGAACGGCCCTGCGTGGGCACCGTGTACAGGTCGTGTCCGGCCACACCCCATTGCGCGAGAAGGGAATTCGCGGCGTGCCACCCGGTGGTGGCCGCGCGTTCCATGAGGGCCACCGGCAGATCGATCCGGATGCCGTCGCCGGCGAGCATCAACCGCTCGTGCGGGGTGCGAACGGTGGGCCGTCGCGCGAAATCGCCCACCCCGAACAACGGGCAGTCCTGACGCCAGAGCGTGCGTTCCTCGACGACGCGGGCCGCGGCGGTCTCGGGATAGATCGCGTGCAGGCGCGCGAGTACCTGGGCGCGCACGTCGTCGGGCGAATGTGCCCCGCCGACAGCGTCTCCCGTCGCGGCGTACGCGTGCAGTTCCACGACCGAGCCGCCGGTGCGGCGAGTCCAGGCCCGGGCCTCCTCCTCGTAACGGTCGAGCACGCTGACATTGTCGAGCGGGCGCAGGCCGCCGGTGCCGAGAAATGCCGGGCGGTCCGCGGCGACGGGACGGTCCAGCCACAGGCGCTGCACCAGGAACGGGGGCGCGGAACGCAATCGGTCCACCCGGGAACGCCATCCGGGATCGCCGAGATCCGGCGAGGCGTCGACGAGGGCGCGCAGCCCGGCCACGTCGAGCGCGAGGACGAGGCCGTCGGCGTCGATGCTGCCGCCGGTGCCGTCGTGGACGCGGAAGGTCCGGGTACCGCCGAGTTCGACGCCGGTCACCGCGGTGGACGTCCGGATGCGCGCGCCGTGTCCCGCGAGGTACCGGCCGAGCGGCTCCCACAGGGTGGTGTCGAAGTTGCCGGTGGCCACGTCGAAGAGCAGTCCCTCGGCGGAGCCGAGGAAGTAGATGTGGAACATCGTGGCCAGCTCGGCGGCCGACATGCCGGCCGGGGGAGCGAAGAAGCTGCGCGAGAACACCTCGAACGCCAGATGGTTGGCCGCCTCCGGAAAGCGGATGCGCTGCAGGAACGTCTGTGCATCGACGTCGTCGAGCCGGTCGTAGATCTCCGGCACGGACACGGTCGCCAGCGGGGCCGCCGCCCGCACGTCGATGCGCACCAGGTCCTGCAGCCGGAACGTGGGGCTTCGCAACGCGAACACCAGCGCGTTCCACGGAGGGGTGTTCGGGATCCCGCGAAAGGTGTCGCGCCGGCCCTCGCCGTCGATGAGCGGATAGTCGTCGACCGCCGTCAGCCGTTGCAGATCCGGGTCGGTGCGGCGCAGCAGCCGGCGCAGGTTGTAGTACTGCCGGAAGAAGGCGTGGAACCCGCGGTTCATCGCGATCCCGGTGCCGTCGTCGAGCCGCTCGTGCCACCCGCCGACCCGCCCGCCGAGGTGAGCCTCGCGTTCGAGCACCTCGACCTCCACGCCGCGCTCGGCGAGGGCGGTGGCGGCGGTCAGCCCCGCGATGCCCGCGCCGACGACCACCACTCGGGGCCGCTGCGGCAGATGCCCGGTGTCCGGCGCACCCCGAGAGGCGGCGTGGTGGGCGATCCGCCGATCGCTGCCGACGGCACCGTTCATATAGCTGCCCTCCTGCGGCGCCGGTCCGAATCCGGCCGTCCTGGTCGAACAGTGGCGAGGCCGAGCCTACCGCGGCAAGGCCCCCGGCGACGGCCGACGCGGTCAGGCGCCGAGCCGGGCCGCGTGCGACGCGACGGCCTCGAGATGCTTGTCCGCGGTGCTCAGATCCAGGTGGGCGTCGCTGAGGCCGTCGACGACCTCCCGCAGGTTGGCCTCGGCGGCGTCGTCGTCCGGTACCGGATCCACCAGGTCGAACGCCTCGGCGAGGGAGCGCACGCGCCGGTCCAGGGCCTGTAGATCCGTACGCAGTTCGGCGACCTGCCGGAGGAGATCGTTCATCGTGCTCCCTCCCCGTGCTGTGCGGCCGGCGACGGTCCGGGCGCGAACATCCAGCCGCACGCTCACGGTAAGCCGGAACCGGGGACCTTCGAGGCGGAACGGGCGGTCCGGGAAGTGACGTCACGAGATAGGCTCGACTGTGCGCGTGTGTCGGCGAGCGCATGCGGCAACCGGGTGAGGACGAAGGCAGTGGAACGGCTGAAGTCCCGGAGGGCGTGGACTTCTCCGGGGCGCGTAGCCGACACCGGGTGGGAGAAATGTGAAGAGAACCGCCGGCCTGTCCCTCCTGGTCGTGCTCTGCCTGGCGAGTTGTTCGGATGGCGGCGGGCCGCAGGGTCGGCCGTCGCCGCCCGCGACCGTCCCGGCGGCCGCAGCGTGCGACGTTACCGAGAGCGCCGGCCATCGCTACATCTCCGCTGTCGGTCGTGACGGCCGCTACTTCGAAGATCAGCATGGCGACCCGATCCTGATTCGCGGAGACTCGCCGTGGTCCGGCCTGGCGGACTGGTCGCCCGAGCAGGCCGAATCGTACTTCGCGAATCGTGAGGCCCACGGGTTCAACGCATCGATAATCTCTGCGGTCGCCGTCCCCGACAACGGCGGGCCGAGCGAGGAGGGGGCGACCTTCGACGGCATCCGACCGTTCGTCGACGGTGACATCACGGCGTGGAACGAGCGGTACTGGGCGCGTGTCGACGAGTACCTGCGGATCGCCTGCCGGCACGGGAACACGCTGTTCCTCTACCCGATGGACGGGTGGAACATCTCCGACGTGTTCGCGTCGGCGACTGCCGAACAGGCCGCCGTCTACGGCCGGATGTTCGCCCAGCGATACGCTCGGTTTCCGAACATCGTCTGGATGACCGGCGGGGACTATTCTCCCGAGACAGACGATCCCGCTGCGGGTTCCGACTCCGACCACGTGTTGCGCGGCATGCTCCAAGGGATCAGGGCGGCCGGCTCGGACAGGCCGTTCTCGATACAGCTGGGACCCCAGAAATCGCTCTCGACGGACAACCCCTTCTGGGAACCGTTGGCGGACTGGAACTTCGTCTACACATATCTGCCGACGTACAAGGCAGTGCTGGACGGTTACCAGCGACCGGCGGGCGCCAGGGACCCGCGTCCCGCCGTCTTCTCGGAGGGAAACTACGAGGGCGAGAACAACCAGCCCGACACGGCGCCGACAACCGACGAGACCCTTCGGCGCCAGGCTCTGTGGGCGTTGACCTCCGGATCACCGGGGGAGTTTCGTGGCTCCGACGACTGGGAGTTCCGAGACGGCTGGGAATCGCGCCTCGACACACCCGCCGTCACACAGCTCGAGGCCATTCGCGATCTGTGGGCCTCGTGGGCCTGGTGGCAGTTGGTGCCGGACGTCGACGAGCCGTTCGTGCTCGACGGGCGAGGCACCCGATCGACGGACGACGAGATGGTGGACGTCCTGGACGACGACTACGTCACCGCTGCACGCACCCCGGACGGCTCGCTCGCCGTCGTCTATGTGCCGACGCAGCGCACGATCCGGCTCGACCGTGCACTGATTCCGCCGGGAGCGACACTCGGCTGGATCGATCCCGCCGATGCCGCCGCGCCTTCGCTGCCGGCGGAGATCGATCGGGACGGATACGTGGCCACCCCGGGGACGAACGTCGACGGCGACCAGGATTGGCTCCTGGTGGTCGAGGCGTGAACGGGGAGCCGGGTCCGCGCGTCAGATCATGATGGCGGCGATGGCTACGGCCACCAGGACGGACGCTGCGACTGCCAGCCCGAGAAGCACCGAACCGGTGACGGCGACCGCCATGGCTGCCGCCACCATGCACGCACCTGCCGCCGTGCCGGACGTGTGCCGGAGACGCGAGTAGGACTCGCCGGCGTCGTCGTCGATATCGGTCCGTAACCGGTGCCGACCCTCGCATGTATGGACCACTGATGTACCCCCTGCCGTACCACAGTGTGATCGCTCTCACATTATGCACTCATTTGTATCGCATCACAAAACGATTTCGCCAGTCGAACGCGTATCCGGATCGTCGCGGTGCTCCTCTCGTCCCCTGTTCGTGCACCGAGGGTGTGAATTCCGTCCGGGCTGGGTATCGGATACGGAGTCGGCAGGAAAGGAGACGGGCGGATGGAGACGGAACGACAGGGCGGCAACGACGAGCCTCTGGTCGCGCACCCCGTGGTGGCTTTCGTGCTGGACGGCGTGCTGGTGCTGGCCGTAGCCGTGGTGGGGATGTGGATGTTCGGTTCGCTCCTCTGGGCGGCACTCGGCGGGGCGTTCTGCGCGGCCACGCACCTGCTGTGCCGGGCCACGGGGAACTGCGGTGCGCCCTCGCGCTCCACGGTCACGCAGCCGGAGAAGCAGAAGTCGGTCCCGGTGGCCACGGACGTCCGAGCCGAGGTCGCACAGGCGGCCTGACGCTCGGTCCCGCGGGTTCGAGTCGCACGCTCACGACGCCTCCTCGCTGCGCGAGTTCGTCGGTCACGGGTGCCGATCCCTTCCCCGGGCAACGATGTTCCGAACGTTACCGTAGGTCTCCGGCAGCAGAGGAGACACGGAACCGCCTCCGCGGGGTGTCGTCGCGGCCTATCGTAGGCGTGCGGATCTCGTATGGGAGGACCCATGGCCGAACCGGTGTTCGAGGAGTCGCAGGGCGCGGGCGGACCGCCGCAGTTCGAGGGACTGCGTGCGATGTTCGTCAACTGCACGCTCAAACGATCGCCCGAGACCAGCAACACGCAGGGGTTGATCGATCGCAGTGTGGCGTTGATGGAGCGCGAAGGCGTCACGGTGGACCAGATCCGGGCCGTCGACCACGACATCGCGACGGGCGTGTACCCCGACATGACGGAGCATGGATGGCCGAGCGACGAATGGCCGCAGTTGTTCGACCGGATCCTCGCCGCGCACATCCTCGTCATCGCCGGGCCCATCTGGCTGGGTGACAATTCGTCGGTCACCAAGAAGGTCGTCGAACGTCTCTACGGCTGTTCCTCGCTGCTCAACGAGCACGGCCAGTACGCGTACTACGGCCGCGCGGGCGGTTGCCTGATCACCGGCAACGAGGACGGCGTCAAGCACTGCGCGATGAACATCCTCTACAGCCTCCAGCACCTCGGATACGTGATCCCGCCGCAGGCCGACGCCGGCTGGATCGGGGAGGCCGGCCCGGGTCCCTCGTACCTCGATCCGGGGTCGGGCGGCCCCGAGAACGACTTCACCAATCGCAACACCACATTCATGACCTACAACCTCATGCACACCGCCGCACTGCTCGTGCGGGCCGGCGGCTTTCCGGTGGGTGGCAACCAGCGATCGCTGTGGGACGCCGGGTGTCATCCGTCGTTCGAGAACCCCGAGCATCGGTGATGCCGGCACAGATCGGCGAGCGGGGGCCGGGGGCCGTGTGGTGCGCGCTCCTCCCGCTCGTGGTGCTCGTCGCCACCGGCTGTGGGGCGACGGGCGAGAGCTCCTACGATGTCGTCCCGGCGTCGGAACCTGCGGTGACCACGGCCGGCGAGCCGACGGTGATCACCACGGCGAACGGTCCCATCGGTGAAATGCTCTTCGACCGGAGGGACCAGGCGATCTACATCTTCGACCGGGAGGCAGGCACGGTCCCCGACTGCTACGGGGACTGTGCCGTGGCGTGGCCGCCGGTGCTCACCGTCGGTGCTCCCGTCGCGGCCGGTGACGCCGACCAGGGGCTGCTGGGCACCACGTCGCGCTCCGACGGGACCGCTCAGGTCACCTACGCCGGGCACCCGCTGTACTTCTATGCCGACGAGGAGCCCGGACAGGTGCTGTGCCACAAGGTCGAGGAGTTCGGCGGCCTGTGGCTGGCGATAGACGAGGCCGGCGTGCCACTCCCGTGACCGGGGTGACCGTCCGGTGGTGTTCTACCGTCGCCCGGGCGAACGTGAGCGGATACCAGGAGTGACGGGTGCGCACCATTCGAACCCGCTATATCGGTCTGCTCACCAGATTCCTTGTTGCGCAGCATATCTCGAGCGACGGTCCTCGTTCGGTGAGGGGCTTCCGCGGACCTTGGCCTGCGCGTCGAGTGCGGCTACCAGTACTGATGCCGTCTTCCGTCGGTGTCGGCGACGAAGATGACCGCGTCGGCGCCGTCCAGGTCTGCCGGGCCCAGCGGGATGTGGCCGGGCACGATCGGTTCGCCCGTGCCCATCGACGGGGCAAGCGCGGCGCGCAGGGCCGGTGCCGGGAACAGGGCGCGGCGGGTGGTCGCCTCGGCCAACACGCCCTGGAGGGTGCCCGGATCGCTGTCGGGGTTGGCGTCGGTGGCCAGGAACACATAGCGCTCGCCGAGGGTGAGCCCGACGAGCGCGCCGGCGCTCCCCCAGCTCACCTCGCTCTCGCCGACCGGCATGTGGGACTGCGCACGCTGGAGGTGAACGTTGTGCGCGAACACCAGACTCGGCCCGCGTCGCTGCTCCTGGGCAACGATCGCGAGCAGGTTCTCGGCCATCATCTCGGCGCGCAGGCTGAGCAAGGTCGCGATGCGATCGGGTGCGGGACTGGCCATGGCGGCGTGATAGCGCAGCAGGCCCTGGGCGGTGCGCGCGTGCGCGACGGCGTGGTCGTAGCCGGTCGGGTCGGCGGAGCGCAGGCCGGGTGCCGCGCGGCGCAGGGCGCTGGCGAGGTCGTCGGCGACAATGCGCAGGGCGCGAGCGCGATCGGAGTCGCCGACGGACGCTGCCGGGTCGAACATGGCCGCCTGGTTCGTCCAGTCCGCGTCCTCGCCGAGCAGCGCGTCGAGGTCGCGGACCGATGCGGGCCGCAGCGCCGCGGGCAGGTAGTCGTTGGCCGAGGACAGTGCGCGTCGCGGGCTCGGCGCCCCGGAGAACTCCAACGGCGCGTCGAAGCCGTGGAAGCGAACCCGATCCTGCTCCGCGCGGCCGGCATTGTGCGCGCGGAGCCATTCGACGAGTTCGCGGTTGCCCGGCACCGCGCCGAACCCGTGGCTGAACCCGGTCGCGAGCACCGTGTCGATCTCCGCCGTTCCCACGGCCACGTAGTCGTCGACGACGGACGCGGCGAAGACATCGGTCTCCAGCACGATCGACCGGTACCCCCGTTCGACGAGGTGACCGAGGAGTTCGTTGCGCAGTAACGGGAACGCCTCGATCCCGTGGGTCGGCTCGCCGAGGGCGAGCAGGGTCGGCGGCTCGGTCCGCGTGGCGAGCAGTTCGTCGAGGGCGCGGCCCAGGCTTGCCGGATCGTCGAGTTGGCGGCCGATTCCACGCAGTGCTGCGGCAGTAGACATGAACACCCCTTGTCGGAAGGAACTGCCCTCGACGATATCGTTGAAGAATCGGGTGAAACTTCTGCGATTCCGACCAGGAATCTGGAGGTAGAAGCCTCAATCGGAGGTGCACGTTGCGACCCATCGACCTCGCCCGGGAACACGGGTTGTCCGCACAGGCGATCCGCAACTACGACGACGCGGGCATCCTCCCGCCGACCGAGCGCAGCGAGACCGGCTACCGGCGCTACACGCCCCTGCACGCGCAGGCTCTACGCGCCTTCCTCGCGTTGCGCGGTGGCCACGGGCACCGGCAGGCAACAGACATCATGCGTTCAGTCAACCGCGGCGACACCGAGTCCGCCTACCGGCTGATCGACGCCGCGCACGTCGCGCTGCTCGCCGAACGCGGCACCCGCACCGAGGTCGCAACGGCCCTGGGCGCCCTGTCCACCACGGCACCGACTGCTGTCCGCGGTGGACCGCTGACTGTGGGCGAACTCGCCCGCCGACTCGGCGTGCACCCGGCCACGCTGCGCACCTGGGAGACCCAGGGCATCCTGCGCCCCGACCGCGACCGAGCAACGGGCTATCGCGAATACGGACCGGACTGCGTGCGCGACGCCGAGATCGCACGGCAACTGCGCCAGGGCGGCTACCCGCTGTCCCAGGTCGCCCGGTTCCTCGAGTCGCTGCGCACGGCGGGCGGGGCGGACGCGTTGGCCGCCTTCCTCGGCTCCTGGCAGGACCGGCTGACCACGCGCAGCCGCAACCTTCTCGCCGGCGCGGCCCAGCTCGATACCTACCTCACCCTGCTCGACCGGACGCAGCAGGGGCGACCGACGACGTCGTGAGGGCAAGGGCCGGATCCTGGGGCCATTCCGCGCAGTGCCGGGTCGCTCGCGTGGATGCCACCGGTATCCCATCTTCCGGAGGCTTGCCCATGCCTCAGCCTCATTCTCGATCGGATTCCATTGTCACGGATACAATTCCGTGCGAGCCGCAGTCGCGAACGGATCGTGCCGTTCTCATTCGGAAACCGTGCACGCCGCTGCCGCGCCCGCCCCTCCAGCATCGCCTCGCACACAGTCTGCCCAGCGTCCAAGTGCACGACGTTGCATGCCAGAACCCCGTCGCGTCGAACCGGGGGCCTCGTCAAACCACAGCGATGGTGCATCCATTCCTATTTCGGTGCTCTTACCTCCTCCGGCTCCTTGTCCGGCCGCAGTCCCTTCCAACTCGGGTGGCGCAGACTGTCGCCGGTGAACTCGCGATACTCGACGTCCCCGACCAGCACCGGCTCGGCCCATCGGGCGGCCCGGACGACGGGCGCCGGAGGCATCACGTCGAACGGATCGCTGGGCCGCTCGAGTTCGTCGAGCCTCTCCCACAGGGCGCGCCGGCCGGCGGTGGTGAAGCCGATGCCGAGGTTGCCGATGTGGACGAGACGGCCGTCGTCGTCGTGGGCGCCGAGGACGAGGGAGCCGAACGTCGCGCGGTGCATGCCGGTGCCCGGCAACCATCCCGCGATCACGGCTTCGGTGCTCTCGCGCAGGGCGGTCTTGATCCATGCCGGAGAGCGGCGTCCCGGTTGGTAGACGGAATCGGTCCGCTTGCAGACGATGCCTTCGAGACCGTGATCGCGGGCAAGGTCGAGGAGGATCTTCGTGTCGGTGCCGACCCAGTGCGGCGGCGTGCGGACCAGGGGGCCGGACACCGACAGGTCGACCAGCCGACGGCGACGTTCGAGGTACGGCAGCCGGGTCGTCGGCGCGCCGTCGAGCGCGAGCAGGTCGAATGCGTAGAACTCCACGGGGATGGTCCGGATCAGGGCCGCCGTCGGTTTCGCCACGTGGATGCGGCTCTGCAGCCGGGCGAACGCCGGCGCCCCGGACCGCGGATCGGGAGCGACGATCTCCCCGTCGACGACCATCGGCCGGCCCCGGGACACCGCCGACAGTGCGATCGTCAATTCCGGGTAGACCCCCGAGACGTCCTTGCTGTTGCGGCTGTAGAGCCGGCACCGCTCGCCGTCGCACACCGCCACCGTGCGGACGCCGTCCCACTTCATCTCCACCGCCCAGCCGGTGCCGATCGGCGGCCGGCCGGGCGTGGCCAGCGTCGGGGCGGGCACCGCGGAGCGGGAGGCGGGCATGGGTCGAATTATCCGGTGTGGCGTGCCCGGCTGCAGGGCAACTGTTCGGATCACCCTGTACCGGAATGAATTACACGCGTGTATTCCGCTGCCGTCCGGTGGCGTCGGTGCATTGCCGCAGTTTTCGTGCCGGTGGCGACACCTGTCGCTCGTCTTGACGAAACTCCTGCGGAGTGTCTACCGTCACATATATCCACTCAGCGGACATGCGTTCGCATTACGAACACACGGATCGAGGATCGGGTATGAACGAGCGGCACCTCGCCGGCCCAGACGAGTCTCAGGCTCGGCGCGCAGCCTTCGGCAGCTTCGTCGGCGCCGTCATCGACTGGTACGACTTCATCCTCTACGGCCTGGTGGCCGCGCTCGTCTTCAACAAGGAGTTCTTCCCCAACGTCAGCCCGGCCATCGGCACGCTCGCCGCGTTCGCGACTTTCGGCGTCGGATTCCTCTTCCGGCCGCTCGGTGGGGTGGTCTTCGGTCACTTCGGTGACCGCCTCGGTCGCAAGCGGATGCTGGTGCTCACCATCGTGATCATGGGAAGCGCCACTGCCCTGATCGGCCTGCTGCCGAGCTTCGCGTCGATCGGGTGGTGGGCGCCGGTCCTGCTCGTCACGCTGCGGGCTGTGCAAGGATTCGCCGTCGGCGGTGAATGGGGTGGTGCCGCGTTGATGGCGGTGGAGAGCGCGCCACCGAAGAAGAAGGCTCTCTACAGCAGCGGCGTACAGGTCGGCTACTCCGTCGGCCTGATCCTCGCCACCGGATTCGTCATGCTGATGAGCAGCGTCACGACCGACGAGGCTTTCACCCAATGGGGGTGGCGTGTTCCGTTCGTCGCCAGCATCGTGCTCGTCGCCTTCGGCCTGTGGGTACGCTCCAGCGTGGAGGAGAGTCAGGAGTTCACCGAGAAGGTCGAGAGGCTCGAAGCGGAGCTCGGCGAGCAGAGCCGCAAGCGCATCCCCCTCGTGGAAGCACTGACCAAGCATCCCAAGGCTTTTCTGCAGATCATCGGTCTGCGCTTCGTCGAGCTGTTCTCGATGTACATCGTCACGACGTTCGCGCTCAGCTATTCCACCAACGAACTCGGCATGGAACGCAGTTTCATGCTCAACGTCGGCCTGCTCGTCGGTGCCCTCGGAATGGTGACCATCCCGTTGTTCGCGTGGCTGTCCGACCGGTACGGGCGTCGCCGGGTGTACATGCTCGGTTCCGCACTCGGCGCCGTCTGTGCGTTCCCGTTCTTCGCGATGCTCGAGGGCGGCTCGATGATCGGAACCGTCATCTTCGCGGTGCTGTTGGTCAACATCGCCCACGATATGGTGGTCAGCGTGCAGCAGCCGCTGTTCACCGAGATGTTCGGCGCGGAGTACCGCTACAGCGGCGCCGGGGTGGGCTACCAGGTGGCCAGCGCGGTCGGGGGTGGCTTTACCCCCTTCATCGCGGCGGCCCTGGTCACCGTCTCCGGCGGGTCGTGGCACCTGGTGGCGGTCTATCTCGCCGGCGGATGCGTGATCTCCGGGATCATCGCCTCGCGGCTCGGACACGACCACGGTGACGCCGGCCGGGCCGCCCGGGCGTCGCGGACGTCGACTGTCGCGACCGCGCCCTGAGACGCGGATCGACCGGAGGCGGCGACGGACGGGGCCAGGGGCGTGGGCGCTCGAAATCTCCTACGCGTAATGGCTTCTCGATCACGAAATGCTGCACGGATCGGTTGATCCGCCTCGCCGGGCCGGGTGCGGCCGAGCATGGAAGGGGAGCCGCCGGCACCGCGCACGGCTCATGGTCCGCTGATCGCGAGATCGGCCCCGATCCGCTGGGCTGCTTCCTGCAATCGGGAGACCACTCGTGCCTCGACGTCCGCGCCGGAATGCGCGATGTTCTGCAGGGAAGAGTTGAGCGCGGCGACGATCCGGCCGGTTCGGTCCCGGATGGGCACGGCGACGCCGCGAACCCCCAGTTCCAGTTCGTCCTCCGACAGCGCCCAACCCCGCTCGGCCGTGGTCAGGATCTCGGCGCGCAGCCGGTCCGGGTCTACGAGGGTCTGCTCGGTGAACGCCCGCAGTTCCGTCGTCTCCAGGTAGCGGTCGAGTTCGTCGGCGGTAAGGCCGGACAGCAGGACCCGGCCGTGCGAGGTCGCGTACGCCGGGAAGCGCATGCCGACCGAGATCGCGATACGCACGATCCGCGGCGAACGGACTCGCGCGACGTAGAGTGCGTCCGATCCGTCGAGCACGGTGACCGAGACGGTTTCCTCGAGTTCGGCGGCGAGTTTCGCCAGGTGCGGTTCGGCCAGCTGCGGGAGCGCCAGCCCGGACAGGTAGGAGAAGCCGAAACGGAGAACGCGCGGGGTCAACATGAAGCGACGACCCTCCTGCCGCAGGAACCCGCGATCGACGAGGGTCAGCAGGATTCTTCGCGTTGTCGATCGGGTGATCCCCACCACCTGAGCCACCTCGCTGAGAGTGCGCTCCCGGTGCTGTTCGTCGAAGCACTCGAGCACCGCGAGCCCACGGTCCAGAGACTCGAGGAAGTACCGTTCACCGGCGGCCGATCGCATGAGCCAATCCTAGGCACGCGACGTGTCTTCGCCTGCCCACGGCTGGGCCTCCCGGGAGGCAGGCCGGTGCCGGATCACGATCGCATGGTTCGTGCCCGGCCGGTACCGTCGCCCCCGGCGAGGCCGCGGAGGTACACCGCGATCGGCCGGGCCAATTGCGCGACGCTCGCGGCGGTGCCGGCGGCGAGTCCCTCCAGCGACCGGGCGCCGAGCAGCCGGTCCACGGTCAGTCCCTCGGCCAGGCTCACGAGATCGGCAGCCGCGGAGTCGGCGTCGTCGGCGCCGCAGGCGGCCACGAGGTCGCGCGCGGCGGCGCGGGAGAACAGGGCGGCTGCAAGGCCGGCGCGTTGCTCGGCACCGATGGCCGGGTCGGTGGCCAGGGCATACCGCACGAGCAGATCCCGGCGGCGGTGGGCCAGGTCGCGGTCGAGTGCCGTCGCGACCGCGCGCGCGGCGGCGTCGACGTCGACCGGGGTCGTCGGGCGGGTGAGACCGGAGTGCTCGAACGCGTCGCGTGATCGCTCGGCGAGCCGGTGCACGGCGGCGTCGAGCAGGGCTCCGCGGGTGCGGAAGTAGTACGAGCACGAGCCGTCGGGCAGGGCGAGGGCGCGGTCGACGGCGCGGTGGGTCAGCGCGCGCAGTCCGTCGCGGGCGATCAGGTCGAGGGTGGTCTCGGCGATCAGGGTGCGACGGTCGGGGCTGCTGGCCATGATCCAACTCTACATATGTAGAGTACTCTACCAATGTAGAGGAGGTGGGATGGCCGAGGATCCGTACCAGCGGGCCGGCGCCGCCGCCCTGGGGCGGCTGTGCGGCGACCTCGCCGCGCGGCGCACCACCCCGCGCGGCGTCTACCTGTGGGGGCCGGTCGGTCGCGGCAAGACGTGGCTGATGGAGCGGTTCCTCGAGGCCGTGCCCGGTCCCGCGCGACGGCACCACTTCCACGGCTTCTTCGCCGGCCTGCATGCGCAGGCGCATCGCCTCGGCTCGATCGACGACGCCGTCGACGCCGCGCTCGGCGACGCCCGTGTGCTGTGCTTCGACGAGTTCCACGTCCACGACGTCGGCGACGGCATGCTCGTCGCGCGCGCCGTACGCATCCTTCACGAGCGGGGCGTCGCGCTCGTCGCCACCTCCAACTACCCGCCCTCGGGCCTGTTGCCCAACCCTCTGTTCCACCACCTGTTCGAGCCCACCATCGCCCTGCTCGAACGCCGGCTCGAGGTGGTCGAGGTCGGCGGGCCGATCGACCGTCGCCGCACCGGTACGGCCACCCCGGGCGACGGGTTCGCCTCGGGTGAGTTCCTCCCGCCCGGCGCTCTCGACGTTCCGGAGCCGGGGGAGCGGCGAACCCTGCGACCGTCGGGCCGCGCACTACCCGTCCTCGCCGTGCGCGGCGACGTCGTGTGGTTCGACTTCGCCGACCTGTGCCGCGCCCCCACCGCGCCCGCCGACTACCTCGCCGTCCTCCGCGACCACGGCGAATGGGTCGTCACCGGTGTCCCGCCGCTGCGCGAGCTCGACGCGGACGCCCTGCGCCGCTTCGGCAACGTCGTCGACGTGCTGTGCGACGCCGACGTCCGGCTCACGGTGTCGGCCACCGTCGCGCGCGCCGACTTCGCAACGTCCGTCCCCGCCGAACCCGACGTCGACCGGCTGCTCAGCCGCCTCGCACTGCTCCGCGAACCCGACCGAGCCTGGATTCAGGACAGCCAAACCTTATAGACTGCCGCGGTGGTACCACGTTCTTCCGAGCTCGTCGACTGTCCGACGGTTCCGTTCGTCCGACATCTCGCCGAACACGGCGAACGGACCGCACTCGTCTGCGACGGCACCGAGATCACCTATCGCGACCTGGCCGAGCGGATCGCCGCCGTCGCCGACCGCCTCGGCACCACCCGGCGTCTCGTCCTGGTCGCCGGGGCCAACGCCGTCGACCCGATCGTGGCCTACCTGGCGGCGCTGTCCGCCGGCCATCCCGTGCTGCTCGTGCCCGGCGACCGGCCCGACGCCCTGGCCGCGACGATCGAGGCCTACCGGCCCGACGTCGTCGTCGACGGCGGCCGGATCGAAGAACTCGCCGACGGCACCACCCACGACCTGCATTCCGACCTCGCGCTGCTGCTCAGTACCTCCGGCTCGACCGGCTCGCCCAAGCTCGTGCGCCTCTCGCACCGCAATGTGCAGGCGAACGCCGAGGCCATCGCCGACTACCTCGACATCCGCGCCACCGACCGCGCGATCACCACCCTGCCGATGCACTACTGCTACGGCCTGTCCGTGCTGCACAGCCACCTGCTGCGGGGCGCCGGGATCGTGCTCACCGACCGGTCCGTCACCGACCCCGGATTCTGGGACCTCGTGCACCGGCACCGGGTCAGCGCCCTCGCGGGCGTGCCGTACACCTTCGACCTGCTCGACCGCGTCGGCTTCGCCGACATGGACCTGCCGAACCTGCGCTACGTCACCCAGGCCGGCGGCCGTCTCGACCCCGACCGCGTCCGCCGCTATGTCGACCTCGGCCGGCGCGACGGGTGGCAGTTCTTCGTCATGTACGGCCAGACCGAGGCCACCGCCCGCATGGCCTACCTGCCCCCGCACCTCGCCGCGGAGCACCCCGGCACGATCGGCGTCCCCGTTCCCGGCGGCGCCTTCCGTATCGACCCTGTGCCCGAGGCCGGCGACGGTGCCGGCGAACTCGTCTACACCGGACCCAACGTCATGCTCGGCTATGCCACCGACCCGTCCGAGCTGGCCCTCGGGCGTGTCGTCGACGAACTGCGCACCGGTGACCTCGCCGTCCGCACCGACGCCGGGCTGTACCGGATCGTGGGCCGTCGCTCCCGCTTCGCGAAGCTGTTCGGCCTGCGCATCGACCTGCAGCGCATCGAATCCGTCCTCGCGCGCCACGAGCTCGTCGCGTGCTGCGCCGGCGGCGACGACGAACTGATCGTCGCCGTCCAGGGAGCCGACGCCGCGCCCGTGCGGGCGGTCGCGGCCCGCGCGAGCGGGCTGCCCGAGTCCGCGGTGCGGGTGTGCGTCGTGGCCGAGCTGCCCCGCACCCCCAACGGCAAACCGGACTACCGCGCCGTCGCCGCGCTCGGCGCCGCCCCGGAACCGCCGCAGCCGGCGCCCGAGGCGCGGGCCGTGGACCCCCGGCGGCTGCGGGCGCTGTACGCGGACGTTCTCCGCCGCGACGACGTCACCGACGACAGCACGTTCGTCGACCTCGGTGGCGACTCGCTGTCGTACGTGCGCATGTCGGTGCGGCTCGAGCGGCTGCTCGGGCATCTGCCCGCGGACTGGCCGACGACGCCGCTGCGCGAGCTGAGCCCGTCGTCGCGCCGGGCGCCGTGGGGCTGGCGGATCGTCGAGACCAACGTGCTCATCCGCGCCGTGGCGATCGTGCTCATCGTCGGCTCGCATCTGCACCTGTTCGCCCTCGTGGGCGGGGCGCACGTGCTGCTCGCGGCCGCGGGCTACAACTACGCGCGATTCCAACTGCCCAAGCCCCGCGCCGAGCGGCTGCGCACCACCCTGCTCAGCGTCGCCCGGATCGCCGCACCGGCCGTCGTGTGGATCGGCGCGGTGCACGCGCTCACCGGCGAGTACCGCTGGTCGAGCGTGTTCCTGCTCAACGGGGTGCTCGGACCGCCCGCGTGGACGAAGGAATGGCGGTACTGGTTCATCGAGGCGCTGGTGTACGCGCTCGTCGCGGTGGCTCTGTTGCTCGCCGTGCCGTGGTTCGACCGGCACGAGCGACGGTTCCCGTTCGCGTTCCCGCTCGCGCTGGTGGGCGTGGGCCTGCTGACCCGGTACGAGGTGCTCGGGCCGGACATGCCGACCAGTCAGATCCTGGCGTCGTACGTGGTGTTCTGGCTCTTTCCGCTCGGCTGGGCGGCCGCCCGGGCGACCGCGGTGTGGCAGCGGCTGGTGGTGTCCGTCCTGGCGGTGGCGACGGTGCCGGGGTTCTTCCATGCCGAAACCGACCGCACCGCTCTCGTGATCGGCGGCCTGCTCCTGCTGATCTGGGTGCCGCGGACCTGGTGGCCGGCGCTGCTGGTGCGGCCGGCCGAGGTGCTCGCCGCCTCGTCGCTCTACATCTACCTGACCCACTTCACGGTCTATCCGCTGCTGCGGGACATCGACCCGTGGCTCGCGTTCGCGGCGTCGCTCGTGGTGGGTGTGGCGTACTGGCAGCTGTGGGTGCGGCTCGGCCGGCTGTGGGGCCACTTCGGCCGGGTATCCGTCCTCACCATGCTTGCGCGGCGTGGTGCTACCCGCGCGCGTGAGAACGCGCGCGGGTAGCACCGACGGGCGCGGATGTCCGGCGCCTTCTCGTCAGGGCAGCAGCCGGTCGATGAAGCTGTTGCTGAATACCCGATGCGGGTCGAGCCGGTTGTACACCGCCCGCGCGGAGTCCCAGTTCTCGTCCGCGGGCACGCCTTCCCGGTAGGTGTCGGGCAGGACCTGCTCGATGACCCGCTGGTCCGTGTACGGCAGTTCGGGGCCGAACGCCCAGCCCTTGGACCATTCGGGCCGGAAGGTGGAGTCGGCGTTGTTGTAGTGACCGCGCATCCACTGCTCCATCTCGTCCATCTCGCGGTAGAACGCGAACATGCCGGGGGTGCCCGGCACCCCGAGCACGTTGAGCCAGATCGCGGTGTCCCACTCGGGGTGGTCGGGTCGCGGCCGGGTCGCGGAGATGGTCGGCGGCCCGGCGGACGGGACCCGCACGTCGTCGGGTTGATCGAGCCCGCAGCACCGGATCTCGACCGGGCCGTTGAGCGGGTACTGCCCCAGCGCCCGGTAGTGCTCGATGCGTTCGTGGAACCACTGCGTGAAGTCGTGGATCACGTTCGCGATGTTGGCGCGGTTGGTGAGGACCGCGCCGCCGCCCTCCGTGAGCCGCAGGGTGGTGGCCTTGATGTAGAACTGCAGGTCCTTGGACCAGCCCCAGATGTCGCTCGAGTTCGTGGCGGCGAGGCCGGCGACGGTGGTGTTGTAGTAGACCTGCCCGAAAGCCGGCGCGATGGCGGGGTTCCCGGCCGTCATCTGCCCGAGCAGGTCGGTGACGGGCTCGGGGACGTTGTCCGAGAACGGATAGTTGTACGGGCCGAACACCTCTCGGGACGTCACCGGCTTCTGCGGAGCGAGGGACCACACCTTCATCCACGGCTTGTCGGTGAACGGATACCAGATCGCCTCCGCGCGCCCGCAGGCCCGCACGAAGCTCTCGAAGGTGCGTCCCGGTGCTCCGGCAGGCGCGAACAGCTCGCGCCAGTCGATGTCGGTGTAGCTCTGGCACCGCATCCGGGTGTCCGGGCCGGCCTGCAGGGTGACCGAGGTGACGAACGTCCGGCCGAGGTGGGCGAGCAGCGCAGTGATGTCCGCGTCGGCGCGCGTGTAGGTGCGCAGCGCGTACTCGCTGCCGTTCCACGCCACCGTGGTCAGTTCCGTGACGAGATTGCTCAGCGAGCCGAAGGTGTGTCCCGGGACGTTCTTTTCGCCGTCGGCGGGCAGCGCCGCACCGTGCGCGTTGACGGCCAGTGCACCGGCGATGGACAGCACCCCGGGGGCGGGGAGGTTGGCCCAGCCGAGGCCGTGCCCCTGCAGCGCCGTGGTGATCGCGTCGAGTGTCGCTCCGGCTCCGGCGGTGACGGTGGCGGGGTCCGAACCGGAGTGCACCGACACCCCGTTCAGGTGCGCCATCGTGTCCGCCAGGATCACCCTGTCCACCGGTGCGCCGTTGACGATGGTCAGCGGAGTCCAGCCGTGCATCGCGCCACGCGGCCGGACGGTGTAGCCGTGAGCGTGGGCCCAGTTCGCGAGCCGGACGACGTCCTCGGGACTGCGCGGGGCGCACGTCCAGATCGCGTCGAGCATGATCTCCTTGGACCAGTTCTGGTAGGCCTGCTGGTAGAGGGCGATGCCGTCGGGAAACGCGGCCGGGGTGGTCAGGGTGGCAGCGGACGAGCCGGCCGGTACGGCGTGGACGGGGGTCCAGCCGCCGAGCGCGGTGGCGGCGAGCGCGCCCGCGCCGGCGGCGAGGAAACCCCGGCGCGACAGGCGCAGGGGTTCGGTGCGAATCGTCATGAACACACTGCTTTCTCACCGGACCGTGGCGGACCGGTGCTGGGGGAGGACGGGGTGTCAGGCGATGGTGAGGACCACGTCGGTGAGGGCGGGCGCGAGGTCGCGCTCGACCACCGCGGCGGTCGCGAGCAGCCGGTCGCCGGTGCGCCACGCGCGCACCCGCAGGGTCTCGCCGGGAAAGACGACGCCGGCGAACCGGGCCGTGAATCCGTGCACGGACGCGGCATCACCGTCGAGCGCCGCGTCGGTGAGCGTCTTGCAGACGATCCCGTACGTGCACAGCCCGTGCAGGATCGGAGCGGGGAACCCGGCGGCCTGCGCGAACTGCGGGTCCGAGTGCAGCGGGTTGCGGTCGCCGCACAGCCGGTACAGCAGGGCCTGTTGCGGCAGCGTCGCGACATCCACCTCGAAATCGGGTGCCCGGTCCGGCAATTCGACGGACTCGGACGGTCCGCGTTCGCCGCCGAAGCCGCCCTCGCCGCGGGCGAAGATGGACGAGCGGGCCGTCCACAGCGGGTTGCCGGCCGGATCCGTGGTCGTCGACTCCTGCACGATCACCGCGGCCTTGCCCTTGTCCCACACCTCGGCGATTCGGGTCACGGTGCGGCCCTTGCCTTCCGGTGGCAGGGGAGCGTGCACCGTCACCTCCTGGCTGCCGTGCACCACCTTCGCCAGGTCGATCTCGATGCCCGGGAACGAGACCTTCGGCGGCTCGGTGTCGTGGAACGTCGCGGCGACGGTGGCGAAGGTGGGCAGGACCTGCGGATCGCCGTCGCGCAGGTAGCGCAGCTCACCGAGGTCGGTGGGACGCGCGCCGGCGCCGAGACCGAGGTGATAGAGCTGAACGTCGCTGCTGCTCCAGGCGAATTCCTGGGCGGGTAGTTCGGCGCCGAGTGCGACGGCGGGATCGATGGGCACGCGGGACCCTTTCTGTTCGGCGGACGGGGTTCGGCCGGATCGAGTGCGGCTCAGTGCTGTTCGGCGGTCTCGGAGATCGGCCGCGCGGCGGGCTGCTCCGGTCGGCCGAGGGCGTCGAGGACCGCGAGATAGGCGAAGGTCATGGCCGGGCCGATCGTGGCGCCGGGGCCGGCGTAGGTGTGGCCCATGACGGGACCGCTGGCGTTGCCGGCCGCGTAGAGACCCTCGATCACGGTCCCGTCCTCGCGCAGGACCCGGGCGTCGGCGTCGGTGCGCAGGCCGCCCTTGGTGCCGAGATCGCCGGGCACCACCTTGATCGCGTAGAAGGGGGCCTTGTCGATGGCGCCGAGGCTCGGATTGGGCTTGTTGCGCGGGTCGCCGTAATAGTGGTCGTAGCCGGATTCGCCGCGTCCGAAGTCCTCGTCCCGGCCCGCGCGGGCGAAGCCGTTGAATCGTTCGACGGTCGCGGTGAGGGTCTGCGCCGGCACGCCGATCTTCTCGGCGAGCTCGTTGATCGAGCCGGCCTGGACCACCACACCCGCCTTCAGCCACCGCTTGGGGAAGGGACTGCGGGGCGTGATGCCGGCGAAGGTGTAGCGATTGCGGTAGCGCTGGTCGAGGATCATCCAGCACGGGATGTTCTCGCCGGGTCCGTCGCCCCGGCCGTGGCGGCCGCCGTACATAGCGTGCACCGCCTCGACGTACGGAGCGGATTCGTTGACGAAGCGCCGGCCGGCCGCGTTGACCATCATCGAGCCCGGCAGGCTGCGCTCGGACAGGGCGAACCACGGGCCGCCGGTGAGCGGGAAGGACGGACCCCACCAGGCGTCGTCCATGAAATCGACGGCGGCACCGAGAGCCTGGCCCGCGCGGATGCCGTCCCCGGTGTTGGCCTTCGCGCCGACGGTCCACTCGGTGCCGATCGGGGCGCGCTGATACTGCGTGCGCATCTGCTCGTTGTGCTCGAAGCCGCCGGAGGCGATCACGACGCCGCGGCGGGCCCGGATGGTGTGCTTCCGTCCGTCCGACTCGACGCGCACACCGCGCACCACCCCGTCCTCGACGACGAGGTCCGTCAGGGCGGTGTTGAGCAGCAGCGGAACCCCGGCGTCGCGCAGGCCGACGCGGAGTCCGGCCATGAGCGCCTGGCCGCGGACCAGCAGGTGCTTCCTCGTCGCGCGGGCCCACAGGTATCGCATGCCGACCTTCGCGGCGCGGACCGGTCCGCGCGGGTTGCGCATGAGGAGGTTGAGCCACTTGTAGTCGGCCTGGGTGATGACGAAGTTCGGCGGGCCCTTGACGTAGTCGGGCTCGAGCAGGGCGAGGTCGTCGCCGAGGCGCTTGCCGTCGAACGGCTTCGGCTCGACGGACCGCCCGCCGAGCCGGCCACCGGGGGCCTCGGGGTAGTAGTCGGAGTAGCCCGGCACCCACCGCAGTTCCAGGGCGCTGTGCTTCAGCACGAAGGACAGCATCTCGGGCCCGCGGTCGATGTAGGTGTCGATCTTGTCGGCGGGCACCACGTCGCCGATGATGCTGTGCAGGTAGGTGCGGGCCGAGTCCGGGGTGTCGGTGACCCCGGCGGCCCTCAGGGCCTCGTTGTTCGGGATCCACACCCCGCCGCCCGAGCGCGCGCTCGAGCCGCCGTAGTGGGGTGCCTTCTCGATCAGGACGACGCTCGCGCCCTGGTGCGCGGCGGTCAGCGCGGCGGTCATTCCGCCGGCACCGCTGCCGACTACGACGATGTCGTATTCCTGCTTGATCATGTAGAACACGTTATAGAATGATGGCGCGGTGAGTCCATCCCTTCTGCCAGGAAGAATCACCCGCACACCACGGGCCGAATGGAAACAGGTTGCAGAACATGCCGGTCGCCGGTGAACAGGAAGGAACCGCAATGCTGCCGACGCAACTGTGCACCCGGCTGGCGGACGAGCTCAAGGCCGCCGAACGCGACCGCACCCCCGTCGACCCGCTCGTGGCCCGGCACCCCGACATCGACGTCGTCGACGCCTACGAGATCCAGCTGATCAACATCCGTCGCCGGCTCGCGGCCGGTGCCCGCGTGGTCGGCCACAAGGTCGGGCTGTCCTCGCTGGCCATGCAGCAGATGATGGGCGTGGACGAACCCGACTACGGCCACCTGCTCGACAACATGCAGGTCTTCGAGGACCGGCCCGTCGACACCTCGCGGTACTGCTTCCCGCGGGTGGAAGTCGAGGTGGCCTTCGTGCTCGGCAAGGACCTGCCCGGCGCGGACTGCACCGAGAGCGACGTCCTCGACGCCACCGTCGCGTTCGCGCCGTCCATCGAACTGATCGACAGCCGGATCAAGGACTGGAAGATCGGCCTCGCGGACACCATCGCCGACAACGCCTCCTCCGCCGGATGGGTGCTCGGCGCGCAGCGGGTGGCGCCGTCCGGCGTCGACATCAAGGGCATCGACGCCGTGCTCACCCGCAACGGCGAACGGATCGCCGAGGGGCGCAGCGACGCGGTGCTCGGCAATCCCGTCACCGCCGTCGCCTGGCTCGCCCGCAAGGTCGAGAGTTTCGGGGTGCGGCTGAAGGCGGGCGACATCGTCCTGCCCGGCTCGTGCACCCGGGCCGTCGACGCGCGCCCGGGCGACGAGTTCCACGCCGAGTTCGCGGGACTGGGCTCCGTCTCGCTCACGTTCTCGTGACCACCCGGTCCCGACTACAAGGAGAAGCAATGGCCAAGGCAAGTGTCGCGATCGTCGGGTCGGGCAACATCAGCACCGACCTGCTCTACAAGCTGCAGCGTTCGGACCTGCTCGAGCCGCGGTGGATGATCGGCATCGACCCGGCGAGCGAGGGCCTCGCCCGCGCCCGCACGCTCGGCCTGGAGACGTCGGCCGAGGGCATCGACTGGTTGCTCGCGCAGCCGGAGAAGCCGGACCTGGTGTTCGAGGCGACGTCCGCGTACGTGCACCGGGCGGCGGCGCCGAGGTACGAGGCGGCCGGCATCCGGGCGATCGACCTCACCCCTGCCGCCGTCGGACCGGCCGTCGTGCCACCGGCGAACCTCGGGGCGCATCTCGACGTGCCCAACGTCAACATGATCACCTGCGGCGGTCAGGCCACCATCCCGATCGTGCACGCCGTCTCCCGGGTGGTGGACGTGCCCTACGCCGAGATCGTGGCGTCGGTGGCGTCGGTGTCCGCCGGGCCGGGCACCCGCGCCAACATCGACGAGTTCACCAAGACCACCAGCCGGGGCATCGAGACCATCGGCGGTGCCCGCAAGGGCAAGGCGATCATCATCCTCAATCCGGCGGACCCGCCGATGATCATGCGCGACACCATCTTCTGTGCCATCCCCGAGGACGCCGACCGGGACGCGATCGCCGAGTCCATCCACCGCGTCGTCGCCGACGTGCAGGAGTACGTGCCCGGCTACCGCCTGCTCAACGAACCACAGTTCGACGAGCCGACCGTCGTGTCCGGCGGGCACGCCACCGTCACCACCTTCGTCGAGGTGGAGGGCGCCGGCGACTTCCTGCCGCCGTACGCCGGCAACCTCGACATCATGACCGCGGCCGCCACCAAGGTGGGCGAGGAGATCGCCCGCGCGCTCCTCTCGGCGGACTCCCTCCCCTCGAACTCCACCGTGAAGGCCTGACTCCGATGACCTCTTCGAACTCCGACCTCCGTCGCGACGACATCTTCTTCGAGCCGTCGTGGGACATCCGCGTGACCGACACGTCGCTGCGCGACGGCTCGCACCACAAGCGTCACCAGTTCGACCGGGAGGAGGTGCGCGCCGTCGTCGCCGCCCTCGACCTCTCGGGCGTCCCCGTCATCGAGGTCACGCACGGCGACGGCCTCGGCGGGTCCTCGTTCAACTACGGGTTCTCGAAAGTGCCGGAGCAGGAACTGATCAAGATCGCCGTCGATACCGCGCAGCACGCGAAGATCGCCTTCCTCATGCTGCCCGGTGTCGGCATCAAGGAGGACATCATCGAGGCGCAGGACAACGGCGCCTCGATCTGCCGCATCGCCACCCACTGCACCGAGGCGGACGTGTCCGTCCAGCACTTCGGGCTCGCCCGCGAGCGCGGGCTCGAGACCGTGGGCTTTCTGATGATGGCGCACACCGTCACCCCGGAGAAGCTGGCCGAGCAGGCCCGCATCATGGCCGACGCGGGCTGCCAGTGCGTGTACGTCGTCGACTCGGCCGGCGCGCTCGTTCTCGAGCAGGTCGCCGAACGCGTCGAGGCGCTCGTCGCGGAACTGGGTTCCGACGCGCAGGTCGGCTTCCACGGGCACGAGAATCTCGGCCTGGGCGTGGCGAATTCGATCGCGGCGGTCCGCGCGGGTGCCAAGCAGATCGACGGGTCGGCCCGCCGGTTCGGCGCGGGTGCCGGCAACACCCCGGTCGAGGCGTTCGTCGGCGTGTGCGACAAGGTGGGGATCAAGACCGGCATCGACTTCTTCGCCGTCGCGGACGCCGCGGAGGACGTCGTGCGCCCCGTGATGCCCGCCGAGTGCCTGCTCGACCGTCAGGCCCTGATGATGGGCTACGCCGGGGTGTACTCGAGCTTCCTGCGCCACGCCGAGCGCCAGGCCGAGCGGTACGGGGTCTCCGCCGCGGAGCTGCTGGTGCGGGCGGGCAAGCGCAAGCTCATCGGCGGCCAGGAGGACCAGCTGATCGACATCGCCCTCGAACTCCAGCGCGAACAGCAGACCGCCTGACCGACCGACCGAATGTCACATCGCGTCAATTCGATCGACGCAATGTGACATTCGGCCCCAACGGGTTTCGACGCTCAGCCATCCGGGTTCGCCACCGGTGGCGTCCTCACGGTCCATCAGCGAGGTCTGTCGCTGTTCGAATTCGAATCGCCGCGACCCTTCGAACACCGCACCGACCTCCTCGAACCCCGTTGCCGCCACCGGCCGTGTGCGACCGTCCCCGCTGCGCCGGAGCAGGCGATGACCCGTCAGACGGCTCCACAACACCTCGACCGCGGCCGCGCCCACCAGCAGGCAGGCCAGTCCCGGAATCGTCATCGCGAACAGCGCGCCCATCGTTCCAGGGTATCGAGCCGTGGAACGCGGCAACGATTTCCGGAGCGCAGGGGCGGGTATCGAGGGACTTCGCCGGTGCTCGCACTGCGGAGCCCGTCCGGGGGTGCTCTGCCCGTAGCCGGGTGGATGAAGGACGGTGCATGTGCCACCGACGCGGTCAAGCCTGACCGGGCCGTCTCCGGGCCGGGCCGGCCCGACCCGACAGATGCCGCGATGTCCTGACCGATATCCGGGGGGACTGTGAACCGATCGTGGGCGAGAGCCGCCACAGTCCGGTGGCGGCGAGAATGTGCCACAGCGCGTGGCCTTGCAGGACACTACTCGGCCGGCAGAGCGAGGTCCGGTCGCCGATGGTGCCGAGCACGGCGCCGGACGCGAGAAGCAGTGCCGCGACGATCGTCGTGCGGCGCAGGTGCGGACGGACGCGGGCGCGTTCCAGCGCGAGTCCCACAGTGACCGCGGCGAGCAGTGCCTGCACGATCGTGGAGGCGCTCGAGCCGGCTGCGACGACGGGAACCATCACGAACGGAACGACGAGCCACCACCGCGGCGACAACCGTCGGTCGAACCGGTCGGAAGCGGCGTCGACGGCTATGTAAGCGAGCAATGTCGCGATCGGTATGTCGTGTGCGTAGGCCTGCCACGGCGGGTTCGGTCCGTGCGCTATGAGGGATCCGGCGCCGACCGCGATGACGAGGAGACCGTAGGTCACCGTCGGCGTGCCCTGCCGACGACGTGCGAGCACGGCCAGGCCGGCGATCACGAAGGCCAGGCTGGTGGCGGCAGCCGCTGGCTGCCCGAGAAAGCCTGCGTCTCGATAGAGCTCGCAGACGTTCGCCAGCATCATGGCTCGAGGCTATCCGTTACCGGTCCGCATCGGACATACACAACGGCAGCCGTCTCGACCTGGCTGTCGGGCCGAACGGTGCCGGGGTGGCCGGCGCCGGTTGCTCATCTCTTGGTTCGTCGACTGCCACCGTGCCAGTCCTGCTCCACTCCCACCTCGTCGGGAGCCACGCCGAGGCCGGGCAGCTGCGGCAGTTCGCGCAGGCTACGTTTGAGTTCGGCGAAGCCGGGGAAGCTTGCCAGCCCGACGACGTGGTCCCACAGGCGGAGGGCGTCCTCTTCGCCGGGTAGCCGGCTGATCACCGGCCCGAAGAAGGCCACGCCGTTCGGCGGCTGGAAGTGGATGATCGGCGTGCCGACGTCTCTGCCGGTCAGGCGCAGTGCCTCGTCGGTCTCCGCCTGGATGAGCGCATCGAGCGAGGGGTCGTCCAGCGCGTCCGCCACCTGCACGGGTAGGCCCGCCCGGGCCAGGATCGGCTCGAGGAAAGCCCGCGTTCCTTGCTGTTCCGGTCCGGCGGTGTTGTCGGCGTCCGGCGTGGTCTCGAATATCCGCGCACCGAGCGCCCGGTACAGCGGATCCACCGCCTCGCGCCCGTGCTCGGCCCGCACTCGCGCCGCGACCCGGAGCAGCCGCAGCCCACTCGTGTGACCAGCTTCGTACTCGGGCGGGAAGTGAACGTCGTAGTCGACGTGCGCGTTGATCAGGCGCAGCGAAATGAACCGCCAGTCGACTCGGAATTCGCGCTGGGCCGCCACCAGGCGCACCCACTTGCTGGTCATCCAGGCGAACGGGCACACCGGGTCGAAGTAGAAGTGGATATCTGCATCACTCATGCCTCGTCAGGCTACGGAGTGCTCGGGCGGTCGCCGGCACAGACACCCCTCTCGTCTGAGACGTCGTCGATCAGAGAAGATTCGGATCGCGGGGTCGACAGGCTGATCGCCTACGGCTTCACAAGTCCCGTTCGGTAGGCGATGACGACCAGTTGCGCGCGGTCGCGAGCACCGAGTTTCACCATGGCATGGCTGACGTGGGTGCGGGCGGTGGCCGGGCTGAGGCAGAGTTCGGCGCCGATCTCGTTGTTGCTCATGCCCATACCTACCAGCGTCAGGACCTCGCGTTCCCGGTCGGTGAGGACCTCGAGCCGATGATCGGCGACCTTGTCGGCTGTGCGCTGGGTGGTGAACTGGGCGATGAGGCGGCGCGTGATGCGCGGTGCGAGCAGAGCTTCTCCGGCGGCGACCACGCTGATGCCGTGCAGGAGCTCGGCCGGGCCCGCGTCTTTGAGCAGGAAGCCGCTGGCGCCGGCCTGGAGGCCTTCGAAGACGTAGGCGTCGGTGTCGTAGGTGGTCAGGATGAGGATGCGTACGTGTTGGAGCCCGTTGATGGTGGCGATCTGCCGGGTGGCCTCGATGCCGTCCATCTTCGGCATACGGATATCCCTGAGCACGACATCCGGGCGCAGGGCCCGGGCTTGCTCCACGGCTTCGGCGCCGGTTGCGGCTTCCCCGACCACCGTGATGCCGTCCTCGACTTCGAGGAGGATCTTGAAGCCGGACCGCACCAGATGCTCGTCGTCCACGAGTAGGACCTTGATCGGAGTGTCGCGGCCGGATGCGCCTGTCACCGGGTTCATACCGTCACCGTTGCGGCCGGGGCCAAGGGCAGCCGGGCGGTGACGGCAAAGCCGCCGCCCGGGAGCGGGCCGGCGTCGAAGTCGCCGCCCAAGAGTCGGCAACGCTCGCGCATCCCTACGATCCCGTGGCCGCGTGTGTCCGTGCCGGCGAACTCGGCGTCCGCACGGTCGGCGCCTCTGGCTGCTTTGTCGGTGTCCCCATCTACGCGCGGGCCGTCGTCTGTCACGCGGACTTCCACGGCGTCGGGGCCGTAGTTCAGGGCGACCGCGACCCTGGTCGGTCCGACATGGCGAATCACATTGGTGATCGACTCCTGCAGGATCCGGTACACGGCGCTGCCTACCGCGCTGGGTACGGGCGGTGGGGGTGATGTCGTCTCCAACTCGACGTCGAGCCCGGCTTCGCGTGCCCTGGCGGTGAGTTCGTCGACCTGCCCGAGCCCTGGGGGTGGGAGGCGGCCGTCGTGGTCGCCGCGAAGGACCCCGAGGATGGCCCGCATCTCCTGCAGGGCCCGGGAACTGGTCTGCTCGATGGCCTCGAGCGTCTGGCGTGCTTGTTCCGGTCGCTTGTCCAGTACGTGTGCGGTGACGCCGGCTTGGACGTTGATGATGGCGATGGCGTGCGCGACGGTGTCGTGGACCTCGCGCGCGATCCTGAGCCGTTCCTCGTCGACCCGGGCGCGTGCTTCGTCCTCACGAGAGCGTTCGGCCAGTTCGGCGCGCTCGAGTGCTTCTTCCGCGATGACTCTCCTCGAGCGGACGCTCTCCCCGAGGGCGGCACTCATGCCCGCGGCGCCTATCCGGAAGTACACCCAGCCGACGGCGGCTGGGGGTTCGATGTCGGTCGCGGCGATCAGCCAGACCGCGGTCAGTGCTGCGATGCCCACAACGGCCATCACCAGCGAGCGACGTCCGTCGCCGCGGGCGGTGAGGGTGTAGAGGGCCACGAACAGGCCCAGCCATCCGGGGCCGTCCGGGAAGTCGAGGGTGTAGTACACCATGCTGGCGAGCGCGGTCACGGCGAACACTGCGACTGGCCAGCGGCGGCGCAGGACCAGGACCGCGCCACCGGCGATCAACAGCAGGTAGCCGAGGTTCCCGAGGTCGGACAGGGGGCGCAGCACTGCTTCGGGCTCCCCGCTGTTGCGGACGACGGTGCCCTGGACCTGCATGACAGTGATGAATACCGCCAGCAGCACATCCTGCGCCCAGGCGGGCGGGCGGAACAACGTGACGCGATCCGGCATGGCGCGATCATATGGTTCCGGGTGGGGAAAACAACTCCCGCGAACTGCGCGGCCGCCTACGTCGAGAAGCGTGGTTGCGCGCGAGCCACCTACGTCGAACTTCGTATCCGCTGTCGCCCGCTGTCCGAGGACACCCCGTTGCCGAGACGCGACGATCGTATGCGTCCGCTCAACGACGGAGGCCTCCATGAGCGCGGCCGGAACCCGTCGTTCGACCGAAAGGATCCGCAATGCCTGTCCTCGATTTGCTTGCCGCACCGTCGATCACGCACGTCTCCGTTGTCGCTGCCGGTTACGAGCTCGGCGTCGGGCGAACTGTGCCCACCGCGGCAGCCGTGCTGGGGCTGATCAGCGCCGTCGCCGGTGGGCTGGCCCTGGCCCGATCCCGCCGCACCGGCACCGGACGAGTTCGGACGATCGTGGCCCTGGTGCTGGGACCGATCAGCGTCATCGCCGGCGGGGTGCACGGGGTCAACTCCGCCGGTGGACTCGGCACCGGCAACGGGCTCGCCGGCGCCGTCCTCGCCGTGGCGCTCGGGCTGATCGGCACGGTCCTCGGTGGGCTGGCTCTGGCCCGCTCTCGTCGCACCAGCCGATCCGGTCACGATTCCAGGCCGGTGCCCGCGTCGTGACCCCCGTCCTTCAGCGTGCACCCGCGGTGCCGGTGCGCGGTAGCCGAACCGTGGCGGGTTCGACCTGCCACTATATGAGTGTGGGTTCGTCTTCTGTGGCCCTGACCGTCGACCGGTTTCGCGCGTTGGCGCGGTCGTCACCGTGGCGGTGGCGCACCCTCGAATTCGCGTGGGCCGATCACGGCGCCACCGCCTACCGACACGGGTGGATACGCCGACCTGATGGCTTGCGGGTGGAGACGGGCGACGGGCGTGTCGAGACGGCGCGGATCGTCACTCGCCCGTTCGAGGGCGCCTACGTCTCCTCCGGGGAGAAGATGGTCCCGCGAGCCGGGATATGGCCCATCCACGCTGCGGTGTCCCTCGATGCGGACGGGCTCGTCACCGCGTTGCCGGCACGCTCGGACGTCGACTACGTCGCGCCGTTCTTCACCGAATACCACTGGGCGGCAATGCTCAATCCCGTCGAGTTGGCCGACAGCGGCCGGTGCGCACATCCCGAACTGCCGGTACGGCCGGCCGAGCTGACCGACGTCGAGCATTACGGGCGGCCCACCTGGCAGGCGAGAGTGTGGCCGACCCGCTCCTACGATCCGCGGTGTGACTGTTGTGCGTTGTTGACCGGTCGGTTCGATTACGGCCGCGACGAACCAGGTTGGGTTCCTGAGGTCGAGTCCGTGGTGCGCCTCGATGTCGGGACCGGGGTGTGCGTCTGGATCCGCCACCTGTATGACGCCCCGACCGTCGATCTCGATCTGCGGATCATTACGGTCGACGAGCCGCTGGACGATGCGTTGTTCTATTCGCGCCGTCGGCGGGGCTTGTTTTCTCGTCGCAGGTGATCCGGTCAGGACGTGAGAACGGCACCCGCGCCGCACGGTGGACAGGCACTGTCCTCTGCCAAGTGATCATGAGACATGAACAGGCCACTGACCTGGGCTGCCGGTGCGCAGGTACAGATCGTCGAGCGTCGATCACCGCGGTAACAGCCGATCTGCAGGCGTGACCCGGGTCGTCGGTCCGCGGCGCGGCGCAGCTGTCCGCCGTCGGGCTCGGGATTCCTCTGGTCGCAGACGGTGGCACGTGGCGAATCGAGCGCGCCTGGGCCTGCGCCCACCTGGGCGCCCGCTGCCGACGCGGTGGGCCTTGTCGAGCCGGCGCGGCCCGCGTCGGGGTGGCTGCGGTGACGAGCAGGACGAGCCCTGCCGGTGACGGGGAGTATGGGCTCGCGGTGCGGTGACGTCGAGCACCGTGAGCTGGTGGCCGGGTGCGTTCTCGGTCGTGAGCGGCGGGCCAGGTGGTGCGATGGTTACCCTCGACTGATGGCGGCATTCCCGGAGTCCACGGTAGGCACGAACTCGGCGGTGGCGCGCCTCGAGAGCACCTTTGCCGACGAGTTGGCCGCCCTGGCGGTGCCGTGGCAGGGCGCTCATGCCCCCGACCCGACGTTGCTGGTGCTCAACGAGCAGCTCGCGGTGTCGCTGCGATGGGACGTGGAGGTGCTGCGGAGCGAGGTCGGGATCGGGGTGCTGTCCGGATCGACGGCGCCGGCTGGGGCCACGCCGGTCGCGATGGCGTATGCGGGACATCAGTTCGGCGGGTACGCACCCCTGCTCGGGGACGGCCGGGCGTTGCTGCTCGGCGAAGTGGTGGGCAGTGACGGTCGGCGAGTGGATCTGCACCTGAAGGGCTCGGGGCCCACGCCGTTTTCTCGGGGTGGTGACGGCTTCGCGGTCCTCGGCCCGATGCTGCGCGAATACCTGGTCAGCGAGGCCATGTATGCCCTCGGTATTCCCACGACGCGTGCGCTGGCGGTGGTCGCGACGGGCCGCCGCGTTCGCCGAGGCGGCGCCGAGCCCGGTGCCGTGCTCGCCCGGGTCGCGGCCAGTCACCTGCGGGTGGGCACCTTCGAATTCGCGGCCCGACAGGAGGGAGTCCTGCAGCGGCTCGCCGACTACGCGATCACCCGCCACTACCCGGAGTTGACCGAGCTGCCGGCGACGGGTGAGGGCAGTCGCTACCTGGCATTCTTCGAGGCGGTGGTCGAGGCGCAGGCAGCACTGGTGGCGCAGTGGATGCTCACCGGGTTCGTGCACGGGGTGATGAACACCGACAACACGACCATTTCGGGGGAGACCATCGACTTCGGTCCGTGCGCCTTCCTCGATGCGTTCGATCCGGCGGCGGTGTTCAGTTCGATCGATCACGGCGGCCGTTATGCGTTCGGCAATCAGCCCGCTGTCCTGAAGTGGAATCTGGCGCGCTTGGCGGAAACGCTGCTGCCGCTGCTCGATTCGACGCCGGATGACGCGATTGCCGCGGTGTCGGCAGTCCTCGATACCTTCGACGCGCGTTACGAGGGCCACTACGCCGCCGGGATGGCGGCCAAGCTCGGGGTGGCCGGCCCGCTCCTCGATCGAGCGCTGGTCGACGACCTGCTGAGGTTGATGGCCGAACACGGCGCCGACTGGACGGGCAGCTTCCGGGCACTCGCGGACGAACTCCGTGGGCATTCGGCGCCGCTGCACGCCCTCGTCCCGCGCGAGCACATCGGGCCGTGGGTGGATCGCTGGCGCGGCGCCCTGAGCACACAGGGGCGTGGGACAGCGCAGACCGCGGACGCGATGGACGGCGTGAACCCGCTGTACATCCCGCGCAATCATCAGCTCGATGCGGCTCTGCGTGCCGCGGCCGACGGTGAGCTCGCTGCTTTCGAGAAGCTGCTCGAGGTCGTCACGCATCCGTTCGACCGCCGTGACGAGTGGTCCGACTACACCACACCCGCCCCATCGTCGTTCAGTGCAACCTTCCGAACCTTCTGCGGCACATAACGCCCGAATACCCGCCGCTGGGCACTGCTGTGTTCGTGTCGGGGACTCCCTCGCCGGTGCTGCGCCGCCGGGAACGACGTCGGCAGACCTGGCGGAGGCACCCCCGAGGACACGGACCCAGCTGGTGCGGGGCGGGTTCAGCCGTCCCGCCCGGCGCCGCGGTCGGGGGCGCTCATGTCCCCGGTGCCGGGTATGCCTTGGGTGAGCCCGTAGCGCAGGTACACGGTGCCCGTCGGGCCGGCGACCGGCGGTGCGAGGAGGGTGAGGTTGGTGGGCACCGCGCCGGCGTCGAACACCTTCTTCCCGACGCCGAGCACGATCGGGTGCACCCAGAGGTCGAGCCGGTCGAAGAGTTTCTCGCGCAGCAGGGTCTGGACCAGGTTCAGGCTCCCGACGACCTTGACGTGCTCGTGCCGGTCCCGGATTTCGCGCACCGCGCCGGCCAGATCCGGGCCGAGTTGCGTGGATCCGGCCCAGGAGAGGTCGGGCCGGCCGCGGGAGGCCACGTACTTGGGGACGCTGTTGAAGAGCGTGGCGATCTCGTGGTCCTCGCCGCCGTCCTGGTACGGCCAGTAGGCGGCGAAGATGTCGTAGGTCCGGCGGCCGAGCAGCAGGGCGTCGGTGCCTTCGTAGGCGGCCTCGATCTGCGCGCCGGTGACCTCGTCGAGCAGGGGTGCCTGCCAGCCGCCGAACGGGAACCCTTCCGGGTCTTCGTCGGGGCCGCCGGGTGCCTGTCCGACGAGGTCGAGGGTGGTGAACAGTTCGATGTCGATCAGGCCCATGGCTCGGCTCCCGGTGAAGTGATGTGTCTCGGTCGCAAAGGTAGACCTGCGGGCGTCGGCGGACTCATCGCTGTGACGGCATCGAACTTCGTCCTCCTCGACCGGCCTCGCGGTGCATCGGTTGCCACCGGTTCTGCGGTGGGCGTCCGTGCGTTGCCCGGCAGTCCGGGCTCGGCGGGCGGTGCACATCTCCTCACTCGCCTCGATCGGGGTGGGGTCGCGCAGGTCGTGCCGGAGAACGGCCGCCCATGCGGTCGGCGGCGTCGCGCGGGCACCGTTGGGGGCAGTGCCCCAGGGGTATGGTTTCCCGACCGGGTGGTGTCGGAGAAGGGCGCTGAGCAGTTTCAGCTCTTGACGTGACCGAGCAGTGTGCGAGTAATGATGTGGTGAGCTTCGGTGAGGATCGAGCCGACCGCTGTCTCGCAGCTGCCGATGCCGTGGATCAGGCTTGGACTTGGCCGGCCCACCAGAGGCCGCCTTCTGCGGTGCCTCGGCGAACGTGCCGCTGCGCTGCTCGCCACCCGATGGATGGCACTCGACAGGATCACCCTGTGCCCCAAGGGAATCGGTTCTATCATCTCGGGCCTGGTAGCCGGTCTGGTGGTCGATGGGGGTGGGGTCGTGGAAACGGTCGCGCGCCCGGGAGGCAGTGCCCGTGACGGAGTGTTTCGACCGGATTGTAAAAGTCTCTGTTGCGCAACGATTTTCGTGTGACAGCACAGGGTGCTGCAGCTGTTGAACAACCGTGTCGGCTGAGTGCGCCGACGCACGCTCCGTCGGTGGCCCGTCGCCGAATGAAGGCGCTCAGACTTCGACGGCGGTGCCGCAGATGCCGCATTCCTCCAGCTGCCGGCGCCTCCATCGCGCGACCGGAACGAAGAACAACGTGAACTGGCTGAATTCCCGGATCCGTGCCCACTGTGTGGTGTTGTGGCAGCGCGGGCACGTTCGGGTCTGCCCGGAGCCGAGGTGTTGCCGCTTGGTGCCGTATCCGAATAGAAGGAACACCACGCCAGCATAGAGCGATGCTCAGTAGACGGTCGTCAGGTGGCAACGGTCTCGAGGGAGACCACGCGATGCCCACAGCCGACGATATCGATCGGCACCGGTTGCCCGAAGACCGACTCGCCAGCCAACCCCGCCTGCCGGCGATCTGCTGTCGCCTCTTCCGCCGGCATACAGAAGCCGTGAGCCGGGTAGCCTCACGAGGACGAACATCGAGTGGAGGAAGGGCTATGACGACTGACTTCTCCGTCGGCGACCATGTCCGGTGGAACTCCGAAGCCGGATACGTCGAGGGCGTCATCATCAGGAAGCACACGAAGGACGTGGAGTTCAAGGGGCGCACACGGCGTTGCAGTGAGAGTGACCCTCAATACGAGATCAAGAGCGACAAGACCGAGCACATCGCGATGCACAAAGGCGATGCGCTGACGAAGCTTTAGGGGGCCGGAATCCCGATGGTCACTCGAGACGAGACGAGCATCATCGACGCGGTCCGGGAGGCAGTCGCTGCCATCCCTCCGGGCTCGGTTGCCTCCTATGGCGATATCGGCAAGAGAATCGGGGCGGGTCCACGGCAGGTGGGCCGAGCGATGAGCCTGCTGGACGACAACGTTCCCTGGTGGCGAGTCGTCTACGCCGACGGAACAACCGCCTCGTGTCACGGCGGTCGTGCACCGGCACTCCTGCTCGAAGAGGGCACCCCCGTGGCCGGGAAGCGGGTTGACATGCAACGCGCTCGGCAAGGATGGATGGACTGACGATCCCTGACGGTGGGTCAGCTCGAGGAGCACCGGGTGCGGCACGTCTATCGGGTGTCGGCGACGGCGCCGGTGCTCGATTCGCTCGAACAACTCGCCGCTCCGCGGCGCGGCGACGTCAGTCCGGCACGGTGATCCGGCCGTCGAGCACCGCCTGCTCGATGCTTGCGCGCAGTTGCGGGCAGCCGTCTCGCAGGGCGCCCGGGGTCGCGTCGTCCCGGAAGTTCGGGCACACCGACGCGGGGTTCTCGCACCACTGCACGCTCGTGTGGTCGAAGCTGTTCTTGCGCACCAGCACGCAGGTGCCGCACTCGCGGCACCGCACCTCGTGCAGGCCCGAATCCAGGTAGTTGATCTTGTCGATGGCGGTCTGCGCGCGGACCGCCTCGACCCGCGCGGGCTGGCCGGCGAAGTCCGGGGCCTTCGCCCACCGGCGCGCCCGGGTCGAGGGATCCATCGTCAGACCTCCGCTTCCTGCTTGCCCTGTTCCTGCTCGGCCTTCTGCCGCGCGAGGTTCTCGGCGACCTCCGCCTGCCACGCCTCGTTGGCCTTGGTGGTGTCCACCTCGTATTCGAAGCGCTGCGTCATCTTCTCGGTGACGTTGGCGACGTCGACGTAGAACTGCTCGTACCAGCGTCGCAGCTGATAGACCGGGCCGTCCTCCTCGCACAGCAGCGGGTTGTCGATCTTGGTCTTGTTCTTCCAGATCTCGACGTCCTGCAGGAAGCCCTCGCCGATGCCCTCGGTGAACTTCGCGGCGAGCTTGGCCGACATCTCGTCGGACATCCCGGTCGGCTTCTTGACGATGATGCCGTACTGCAGCACGAACGAGTCGTGGGTCACGGGGTAGTGGCAGTTGATCAGCACCGACTCGACCTCGTAGCCGCCGTAGCTGTTGGTCATCGGATTGATCATGTAGGAGGGACCGTAGTACGCCGCGAACGACTTCAGCAGCGACTCCATGCCGTACTGGGTGGACATGCCCTTGTCGGGCCGGCCGCGGGTGTTGAGGTACTGCGCGGCGACGTGCCCTTCGAAGACGTTCTTGAAGTAGGTCGGGAACGCGTAGTGGATGTAGTAGAAGTGCGCCATATCCACGACGTTGTCGATGATCTCCCGGCAGTTGGCGCCCTCGATGAGGATCGAGTTCCACGTCCAGTCGGTCCACTCGCCCGACCCGTACTGCTCGATGTCGGGGATCGTGACCTCCGGCGGCGGGGGGTTGCCCTCGGGGTCGTTCCATACGAACAGCTGCCCGTTCTTCTCCATCGTCAGCCAGGAGCGGGTGCGGGCGAGCGGCGGCACGCGACGGGCGTAGGGAATGCCGGTGCACTTGCCGTTGCCGCCCCACCGCCAGTCGTGGAAGGGGCAGGCGACGGAGTCGCCCTTGATCTCGCCCTGCGACAGGTCGCCGCCCATGTGCCGGCAGTAGGCGTCGAGGACCTTCGGGTCGCCCTGGCTGTCGGCCCAGACCACGAGCTTCGTGCCGAAGGCCTCGACGGCGTGCGGCTTGCCGTCCTTGAACGTCCTGGCGAGCCCGAGGCAGTGCCAACCCCGCGCGAAACGCGTGCGGACCTCTCCGACGTCGATCTCGCGAATCTGTGCCATTGTCCCCTCACTTCCCTTCGGTTCATCTAGTAGAACACGTTATAGAATATTGCGGCGATCCGGAAGCGATCCGGGACTTTCGTCCCACAGAAAAGACGCCGACGTGCGGTGATTCCGCGGTCTCGACATGAATGGGAACGTGTTCTAGTCTCGAAGCAAGCGATCATTTCCGGAACAGACGGGAGCGTCCAGTGGGCGACCACGAGAGCCACGAGGTACTGCAGCGGATCGACGCGCTGCTGCCCGCCCTGCGGGAACGTGCACAGGAGACCGAGGATCTTCGCCGCATCCCCGACGACTCGATCAAGGCGCTGCAGGAGACGGGGTTCTTCCGGCTGCTCCAGCCGAAGCAGTGGGGCGGCTACGAGGCCGACCCGGTGCTGTTCTACACGGCTGTCCGCAACATCGCGAGCGCGTGCGGCTCCACCGGATGGGTGTCCGGGATCATCGGTGTCCACAACTGGCACCTGGCCCTGTTCTCGCAGCAGGCCCAGGAGGACGTATGGGCCGAGGACACCGACGTGCGCATCTCCTCCTCCTACGCCCCGATGGGCGCCGGCGAGGTCGTGGACGGCGGCTACCGGGTCAACGGCGCGTGGGCCTGGTCCTCCGGGTGCGACCATGCCACGTGGGTCGTCGTCGGTGGCCCGGTCCTCAAGGACGGCCGCCCCGTCGATTTCGGCAGCTTCCTGATCCCGCGCGCGGACTACGGGATCGACGACGTCTGGAACGTGGTCGGCCTGCGCGGCACCGGGTCGAACACGATCGTGGTCGAGGACGTGTTCGTGCCCCGGCACCGCTTCCTCAGCTTCAAGGCGATGAGCAACCTCACCGCCCCCGGCCTCGAGCGCAACACCGCGCCGGTCTACAAGATGCCTTGGGGCACCATCCATCCCACCACGATCTCCACGCCGATCGTCGGCATGGCCTACGGCGCCTACCGGGCCCACGTCGAGCATCAGGGCAAGCGCGTGCGCGCCGCCTACGCGGGGGAGAAGTCCAAGGACGATCCGTTCTCGAAGGTGCGGATCGCCGAGGCCTCGAGCGACATCGACGCCGCGTGGCGCCAGCTGTCCGGAAACGTCGCCGACGAGTACGCGCACCTCGTCGCCGGCGAGGAGGTCCCGATGGAACTGCGGCTGCGCGCCCGTCGCGACCAGGTCCGCGCCACCGGCCGCGCCATCGCGTCCATCGACCTGCTGTTCGAGAACTCCGGTGCCACCGCCCTCGCCAACGGCACGCCGATCCAACGGTTCTGGCGCGACGCCCACGCCGGGCGTGTCCATGCCGCCAACGACGCCGAGCGCGCCTATGTGATGTTCGGCGCCGGCGAGTTCGGACTGCCGATCACCGACACGATGGTGTAGGGAGACCGAATTGACTGCGACGGAAGAGATCACCTACGAGTCGACATCCCGGTTCGCTCAGGTGCGCCACGACCTGCGGCTGCACTACCACGAGGCGGGGGTCGGACACGACACCACGATCGTGTTGCTGCACGGCGGCGGTCCGGGCGCCTCCGGCTGGTCCAACTTCGCCCGCAACATCCCCGTGCTGGCCGAGCGCTTCCACGTCATCTGTGTCGACCAGCCCGGTTACGGCAAGTCCGACAAGCCCACCGAGCATCCGCAGTACTTCGTGCACAGCGCCACCGCGCTGAAGGACCTGCTCGACCACCTCGGCGTCGACGGGCGCGTGCACCTGCTCGGCAACTCGCTCGGCGGCGGTGCCGCGGTGCGGTTCGCACTGGACTTCCCGGACCGGGCCGGACGGCTCGTGTTGATGGGGCCGGGGGGATTGAGCGTCAATCTCTTCGCGCCCGACCCTACCGAGGGCGTGAAGCACCTCGGCCGGTTCGCGGCGCCGCCGGAGGGCCCGACCAGGGAGAAGCTCGAGGCGTTCCTCCGGGTGATGGTGTACGACCAGTCGCTGATCACCGAGGAGCTGGTCGAGGAACGCTTCGCCGCCGCGAGCACCCCCGAGTCGCTCGCCGCTGCGCGCGCGATGGGAAAGTCGTTCTCCGGACCGGACTTCGAGCTGGGGATGCTCTGGCGCGACGCGTACAAGCTGCGGCAGCGGGTGCTGTTGATCTGGGGCCGGGAGGACCGGGTCAATCCGCTCGACGGGGCACTCGTCGCGCTCAAGCTCATCCCCCGCGCCCAGCTGCACGTCTTCGGCGGCTGCGGGCACTGGGCCCAGCTCGAGAAGTTCGACGAGTTCAACCGCCTGACAATCGATTTCCTGACCGACCGGAGCGGTCGGGGCGAGCGAAGCGACGGGAGTGTCTGACATGGGTATCCGATCCCTCGCGTATCTGCGCATCGGCGCCACCGACATGGACGCCTGGCGCGAGTACGGGCTGAAGGTGCTCGGCATGGTGGAGGGCAAGGGTGTCCACCCGGACGCCCTGTACCTGCGGATGGACGACTTCCCGGCCCGGCTGGTCATCGAGCCGCACGAGAGCGACCGGCTGCTGGTCGCGGGCTGGGAGACGGCGAACGCCGCCGAGCTGCAGGAGGTGCGCGACAACCTCGCGGCCGCCGGGGTCCCGTTCAAGGAGGGCACGGCCGAGCAGCTCGCCGACCGTCGTGTGGACGAGCTGATCGTGTTCCAGGACCCGTCCGGCAACACCCTCGAGGCGTTCCACGGGGTGGCGCTCGAGCACCGCCGCGTGGTCAGCCCGTACGGGCATCGGTTCGTCACCGGCGAGCAGGGACTCGGGCACGTCGTCCTGTCCACCCGCGACGACGAGGAGGCCCTGCACTTCTACCGCGACGTCCTCGGCTTCCGGCTGCGGGACTCGATGCGCATGCCGCCACAGATGGTGGGCCGCCCGGCCGACGGGAAACCGGCCTGGCTCCGCTTCTTCGGGTGCAACCCACGGCACCACAGCCTGGCGTTCCTGCCGATGCCCACGCCGAGTGGCATCGTGCACCTGATGATCGAGGTGGAGAACGCCGACGACGTCGGGCTGTGCCTGGACCGGGCGCTGCGCCGGAAGGTGAAGATGTCGGCGACGCTGGGCCGGCACGTCAACGACCTCATGCTCTCGTTCTACATGAAGACCCCGGGTGGCTTCGACGTCGAATTCGGCTGCGAGGGAAGGCAGGTCAAGGACGAGGAGTGGATCGCCCGGGAGTCCACAGCGGTCAGCCTGTGGGGTCACGACTTCAGCGTGGGGATGCAGCCGTGACCACCGCCGACGACGGTGGGATCGACCCCCGGGTCTTTCGGAACGTGCTGGGCCAGTTCTGCACGGGGGTCACGATCATCACCACCGTCGACGCGGGCGAGCCGGTGGGATTCGCCTGCCAGTCGTTCGCGGCGCTGTCGCTGGACCCGCCGCTGGTGTTGTTCTGCCCGACGAGGACGTCGCGGTCGTGGACCGCGATCGAACGATCCGGGCGCTTCTGCGTCAACGTGCTCGCGGAGGAGCAGCAGGACACGTGCGCCCGGTTCGGGTCCCGGGAGCCGGACAAGTTCGCCGGCGTCGAGTGGCGCCCGTCGCCGCTCGGCTCGCCCGTCCTGACCGGATCCCTGGCGCACATCGACTGCACCGTCGAGACCGTGCACGACGGCGGCGACCACTGGGTGGTGTTCGGACGGGTGTCCTCGCTCAGCGAGGTGCGCGACGAGAAGGAGCGGCCGCTGTTGTTTTATCGCGGCCAGTACACCGGCATCGAGCCGGACAAGACCGTGCCGGCCCCCTGGCGCGACGACCTCGAGGCGTTTCTCACCAGTACCTCGGAGGACACCTGGCTCTAGGGGGCCGGCACGGCCGGCCGGACGGTTACTCGCCGGGCTGGGGCACCTGGATGCTGTCGGGCAGCTGGTCGCGGGCCCGGTCGAGTTGCTGTTCGAGCTGCTCGACCATGCGGTCGTTGTTGAGCACCGTCACCACACCCGCCACGTAGGCGATCGACAGCACGAGCGAGACGATGCTGAGCACGATGCCCGCGATGGCGACGCCGCGCCCGGTCACGCCCAGTCGACGTGCCGCGCGAAGACCCACGATGCCGAGCACGAGCCCGACGACGGACAGCACCAGACCCACGGGGGAGAGGACGAGCGAGAGCACGCACACCAGGGCGGCGGTGCCGACGGCGAGTGCGAGGGCGGCGGCCACACTCGTCTTGGCCGGCTTCGTCGTCACCCGCTCCTCGAAGGGCGCGGCGGCGGTGGTGCGGTCCGTCACCCGGTCGTCCGTGACCACGCGCTCGCGGCCGGGAACGGGGTCGCGGCCGGGAGCGGGGTCGCGGCCGGGAACGGGGTCGCGGCCGGCGGCACTGGCACCGGCAGGCTCGCGTTCGATCATCGTCGGTCCTCCTGGTCGGGGTGCTGGCCGGGGGCGCCCTCGTCGACGTAGTACTCGGTGGTCACGACCCGCTTGTGGAGTCGCGGGCCGGGCGAGGGGGCGCCGTGTTGCGTTGTGTCACCGGTGCCACCGGGATGCGACGGTGTGGCCGACGGCGGAGCCGAGGTGGACACACCCGGCGCGCCTCCCTGCGGCGTCCGATGGGTCTCCGGTGTCCGGTCGGTGTCGCGCAGCCGATCGGCGTCGGGTGTCCGGTCGGTGTCCGGCGTCCGGTCGGTGTCCCGCACCCGATCGGCGTCGGGTGTCCGGTCGGCGTCCGGTGCGCGACCGGTGTCGGTGTCGGTATCCGCCCTGTCGTAGTAGCGGTAGAGCTGCGTCTCCTCCTCGGGGGTGAGACGGCCGTCCTCGTCGATGTTCGGGGCGCCGGTCACCGTGTCCTTGTCGAACGGCAGACGGATGTCCTTGCCGTCCAGCTCGGCGACGTCGATCGGCACGAAATGCCGACGGGTGCCGAACAGGCCGGTGACGACGGTGATCCAAGCAGGGTTCCCGGTGCGGTTGTCGAGGTAGACCTCGCCGACCTTGCCGAGCTTGTCGCCGCCGGGTCCGTAGACGGTGGCGCCGACAAGTGCATCGATGTCGCTGTTGTTGATCATGGTGACCTCACCGATCGATTGTGTCTTCGAGTCGGTGGGTGCCCGCTGCGACGGGCGTCGAAACCCGAAGGCCGGATCAGATCGGTTCGGCGTCTCCGAAGGTCATCTGCAGGCGGGGGATCGACGAGGTGAGCAGCGCGCGCCGGGGCAGCCCCAGCGCGCGCAGTTCGCCGGCGATGGGGTGGGTTCCGAGGCGCAGGGTGGCACCGCCGACGCGGCTGCGCACGCCGGCGGGATTCATCGCCCATCCGGTGCGCCGGGTGATCCCGTCCAGATGGGAGTAGGCCGTGACGGAGGCGGCGGCACCACGCCCGGGAACCGCGAGGCCCGGGCGCACCGACAGTTCCGCGATCAGCTGCCCGTCCCGGCTCACCGACGCGCGCTTGACGGCGCCGGCGTGGTCGGCGTCGAAGTCGGCGAGGATCTTGGGGAACCCCCAGATTCCCCGTCCTGCCGCCAGGGTGAACTCGCCGTCGACGGGCAGTTGATGGATCAGGGCGCCGGCGCCGCCGCGGGCGAGTTCCCGCAGATCCTGCAGCACGGTACCGCCGCGCCGGCGATGGTCACGAACGAGGAAGCACACGCCGAACTCGTTGTAGGGTCCGAGATCTCCGTCGACGTAGTCCACGAACACCAGGATGCAGATACCGCGCCCCGGGCGGTGGTGCAGCAGTTCGAGTCCCGTGTGATCGATCAGGGCCCGAGCCGGGGCGGCGGGCACCGAGTACATCGCCATGAATGCCGTCGCGGTTCGAATCCGCACCGGCATCTCGATCGGGGTGCCCGAGATCATGTGTGTCGTCACGTCCTGCCCCTCTGCGCGAACCGATTGCGAACCCGCGACCGGCCGGGTCCTGAATGAGAACGTGTTCTACTATTCGTGCTGCGTCCTGGAAGCGCAAGGTGATCGGCGAATACGCCCGGAAACGGGCAGCCGCGTGCCGAGGGGCGCGGCTGCCCGTGCGGGGATCGTCCGTCAGTCCGGCGCGCCGATGTTCATCTCGTCCGGGTGCATGCCGACGCGCGTGCCGTCGTCGAGGGTCGCGATCTCGCTCAGGTCGAGGTCGTCGAGTTCGAAGTCGAACACGTCGAAGTTCTGCGCGATCCGCGCGTCGTGGACCGACTTCGGAATCACGATCAGGCCGTTCTGCAGGTGCCAGCGGATCAGCACCTGGGCCGCGGACTTGCTGTGCCGGTCCGCGATGCGCGTGATGATCGGATCGATCAGCAGCGTGTTCGGCTTGGAATCGCGCCCCCACCCGGAATTGCTGGTACCGCCCAGCGGGCTCCACGATTCGACGGCGATACCGTGGTCGGCCGCGAAGGCGCGGATCTCCTGCTGGGGCAGGTGCGGGTGCAGCTCCACCTGGTCCACGGCGGGCAGCATGCCGCCGCGATCGACGAGCAGCTGCAGGTGGTGCGGCTCGAAGTTGCACACGCCGATCGCCTTTGCCCGGCCGGACCCGGCGATCTTCTCGAGTGCGTCCCAGGTGCGCAGCAACCGGTCGTTGTCCTGCAACGGCCAGTGGATCAGGTACAGGTCGACGTAGTCCGTGCCCAGGCGGCGGAGGCTCTCGTCGAACGCCTGCAGTGCCCGGTCGTAGCCCTGGTCGGCATTCCACAGCTTCGTGGTGAGGAAGACGTCCTCCCGCGGGACCGCGGAGGCCGCGATACCGCGCCCGACGCCCTCCTCGTTCCCGTACGCGGCGGCGGTGTCGATGTGCCGGTAGCCGGCCTCGTCGAGGGCGAAGCGCACGGCGTGTTCGGTCTGCTCGTTGGTGGCCTGCCAGACTCCCAGGCCGAGCTGCGGGATGGTGGTTCCGGAATTCAGCGTGATCACGGGAGTGCTCATCGTCCCAGGCTAACGACTGCCGGATCGCCCCGCGGCCCGAGCGAATGTACCCCTCACTCGATCAGGCCGACGCGATGGTTCATTCGCTCGGGCACGCGGGCGTCACATTCCGATCGCGGCCAGGAACTCGCGCGGCTGCCCGAACAGCTGGGCGGTGCCGTGGGCGCGCTTGAAGTACAGCTGCGCGTCGTGTTCCCACGTGATGGCGATGCCCCCGTGCAACTGGATCGTCTCCGCGGCCACCTGCTCGAACGCCTCCGAGCAGTACACCTTCGCCGCATACGCGTCCTGCGTATCCTGCGACAGCGCCGCCGCGTACGACATCGAGCGCGCGGTCTCCACCAGCGCGTACATGTCGGCCATGCGGTGCTTGAGCGCCTGGAAGGACCCGATGACGCGGCCGAACTGCTTGCGGTTCTTCGTGTACTCCACGGTCAGATCCAGCGCGGCCTGTGCCGCACCGACCTGCTCGGCCGACAGCGCGATCAGCGCGACGGTGCGCAACCGGTCCACGAGATCCGCCGGGCACGCGAGCGGCCGCCCGGTCACCCCGTCGAACCGCACCTGCGCGAGGCTGCGGGTCGGGTCCATCGTCGGCCCCCGGCGCCGGGTCACGCCGGTCGCGTGCGGATCCACCTCGAACAGGGCGACGGCGTCCCCGTCGCGCGCGAGCACCAGCAGGGTGCTCGCGACGTCTCCGCCGAGCACGTAGTGCGCGGTGCCGTCGAGCCGGTCGCCGGTCGCGGTCACCCCCGGCGACGACCAGCCCGCCCCCGAGGCCCAGCACACGGCCGCGATCTCCCCGGCGGCGATGCCCGGCAGCAGCCGCGCGCATGCTTCGGTGTCGCCGGACAGCAGCAGCGCCTGCGCCGCGAGCACCGCCGAGCCGAGCATCGGTGACGGCGTCAGTGTCCGGCCGAGTTCCTCGAGCACGACGTGGGTCTCGGCGAGCGAGGCGCCCACGCCGTCGTAGTCCTCGGGCACGGCGAGCGCCGCCACCCCGATCTGCTCGACCATCCGCTCCCACAGGCCGGCGTCGTAGCCCTCGGGCGCGGTGATCGCCTTGCGCACCGCCGACGAGTCGGAGTGCTTGGCGAGCAGGTTGCGCACCGACTCGCGCAGCGCGGCGCGGTCCTCGGTTTCGAACGTCACGACGCCTCCAGCGCGTCGACGATCCGCGCCCGGTGCACGTCGGGCGTGCCCCACGCGGTGACGAGGGCGCGGACCTTCGTCAGCCACAGCGACAGATCGTGTTCCCGGGTGTAGCCGATGGCGCCGTGCACCTGCAGCGCGGTCCGGGCCGCACGGTAGGCGGCGTCGCCGCATGCGACCTTGGCGGCGGAGACGTCCCGCGACGCCTGCGGCAGCCCGTCGCGCACCGACAGCGCCGCGCCGTGCAGCAGCGGCCGGGCCATCTCCAGCGCGACGGCCACCTCGGCGAGGTGGTGCTTGACGGCCTGGAAGGAGCCGATGGCCCGGCCGAACTGCCGGCGCTGCTGTGCGTACTCGGTGGTGCGCTCGAGCAGCGTCCGGCCGAGCCCCTGCAACTGCGCCGCGGTGGCGAGCGCGCCGAGGTCGAACGCGGCACCGAAGTCGGCTTCGCCCAACGACTCTCCCGCCGAGACGGGGAACAGCCGGCGGGCCGGGTCGACGGACTCGCGCGGCTGCCCGGGGGTGCCGACGGACACGGCCGAGCCGTCGACGTGCAGCACCAGGTCGGCGACGTCGGCGTCGACCGCGAACGGCACGCCCGGAGCGGCGGCGACGGTCGCGAGCGTGCCGGAGGCCAGGGCCGGCAACCGGTCCGGCGCCGCGGCCGCGAGCAGCACCGGGGCGACGGCGACGGTGTCGACGACCGGGCCCGGCACGGCGTGGCGGCCGAGTTGTTCGACGGCGACGACGAGGTCGACCGCGTCGGCACCCACGCCGTCGTGGTCCTCGCCGACGAGCAGGCCGCCGAGCCCGATCTCGGCGAGACGCTGCCACACCTTCAGGCCGGGGCCGGTGTCGCCGGCGCTCCACGCGCGGATCACGGCCGGCATGTCGGACTTGGCGAGCAGCGCATCGATACTGGACGCGAAGTCCTCGTGGGAGGAGTCGAGCGCGAATCTCATCGGTCGCCCTTCGGGAGGCCGAGCAGGCGCTCGGCGATGACGTTCTTCTGGATTTCATTGGTGCCGGCGTAGATCGGGCCGGACAGCGAGAACAGGTAACCGTCCGTCCAGCCGTCGACCAGCTCGGCGGCGGCGCCCTGCAGGTCGAGCGCCGTCTCGTGGGCGGCAATGTCCCACTCCGACCAGAACACCTTGTTGATGGACGACTCCGCGCCGAGCTGCCCGCCGTCCTGCAATCGCGTGACCGTGCCCCAGGTGGACAACTCGTAGGCGCGCGCGCCGATCCAGGTGTCGGCGACGCGGTTGCGCAGGGCCGCGTCCCCGTGTAGATCCGACGACTTGTACAGCTGCAGCAGCCGGTCGGCGGTGGCGAGGAACCGCCCGGGGGAGCGCAGCGACAGGCCGCGCTCGTTGGAGGCGGTGCTCATCGCGACCCGCCAGCCCTCGTTCACGCCGCCGATGACCCCGGACGCGCCGGGGTCGGCGGGGTCGTCGGGCACGAACACGTCCTCGAGGAAGATCTCGGCGAAGCCGGGCTCGCCGTCGAGCTGGTCGATGGGCCGGACGGTGACGCCCTCCGCGCGCAGGTCGAACATGAAGTACGTGATGCCCTTGTGCCGCTGCGCTTCCGGGTCGGAGCGGAACAGGCCGAAGCCCATGTCCGCGAAGGACGCCCGGGAGCTCCACGTCTTCTGCCCGTTGAGCAGCCAGCCGCCGTCGACGCGGGTGGCCGTCGAGCGCAGCGACGCGAGGTCGCTGCCGGACTCGGGTTCGGACCAGGCCTGTGCCCAGATGTCGTCGGCGCGCGCCATGCGGGGCATGATGCGGGCGAGCTGGTCGGGGTGGGCGTGCTCGAACAGGGTGGGGGCGAGCAGGAAGATGCCGTTCTGGCTGACGCGTCCGGGTGCCCCGGCGCGGTAGTACTCCTCCTCGAACACCACCCACTGCAGCAGCGAGGCGTCGCGGCCGCCGAGTTCCTCGGGCCAGGACACCACGGACAGCCGGGCGTCGGCGAGGGTTCGTTCCCACCGCCGGTGCTCTTCGAAGCCCTCCGCGGTGTCCATCGACTTCAGCGGGGTCTGCGGGACGTGCTCGGCGAGGAACGCGCGGACCTCGTCGCGGAAGGCGAGGGTTGCGTCGTCGAACTCGAGATCCACTACTTCGCTCCGTCCTGGGCCGTGGGGCCCGCGTTGCTCGCGGGGGCGGGGCGGGCGCTCGCCGCCATCGACTTGGCGTTCATGCCGCCGAGGGAGTCGGTGCCGACCTCGGCGTTGTGGGCGTGGGCGAAGTGGTGCAGGCCGAACACCGAGTCCATGCCGTTCCGCATGCCCATCTGGTCCTCGCACTGGTTGACGGCGCGCTTGGTCAGGGCCAGGCCGAACCGCGGCATCTCGGCGATACGCGCGGCCAGGGCGAGGGTCTCCTCCTCGAGCTTCTCGCGCGGCACGACGCGGTTGACCATGCCGACCTCGTACGCGCGCTGGGCGCCGAAGCGGTCGCCGGTGTAGAGGATCTCCTTGGCGAAGCGGGTGCCGAGGACCCACGGGTGGGCGAAGTACTCCACTCCGGGAATGCCCATGCGCACCACGGGATCGGAGAAGAACGCATCCTCCGACGCGACGATCAGGTCGCACACCCAGGCGAGCATGAGGCCGCCGGCGATGCATGCGCCCTGCACCATCGCGATCGTCGGCTTGGGGATCTCCCGCCAGCGGCGGCACATGCCCAGGTACACCTCCATCTCGCGGGCGTAGCGCTGGTCGCCGCCGGGCTTGTCGACGTGGTCCCACCACATGACGGCCTTGTTGTCGTAGTGCACGTGGTGATCACGCCCGGGGGTCCCCAGGTCGTGGCCGGCGGAGAAGTGCTTGCCGTTGCCGGCGAGCACGATCACCTTCACCTCGTCGTCCTCGACGGCCCGTTCGAACGCGGCGTCGAGGGCGTAGGTCATCACCGAGTTCTGCGCGTTGCGGTAGTCCGGCCGGTTGAGGGTGACGATCGCGACGCCGTCGCGCACCTCGTAGGTGACGACGTCGGGTTCGTAGGGGACGGTCATGACTTCTCCTCACGCAGAATGTTTTTCAGAACCTTGCCGGACGGGTTGCGGGGCAGGTGCCCGGTGAAGCGGACCGAGCGGGGCACCTTGAAGTTGGCCAGCTTCTCCTTGCAGAACGCGATCACGGCCTCCTCGGTCAGGCCGCTGCCCTCGAGGGCGACGACGTACGCGCGGCCGACCTCGCCCATGCGCTCGTCGGGCACACCGATGACCGCGACCTCGTGCACGCCGGGCAGGCGCATCAGCGCCGCCTCGATCTCGGCGGGATAGACGTTGAACCCGCCGCTGATGTACATGTCCTTGAGCCGGTCGGTGATGTCGAGGTAGCCGCGTTCGTCGAGGGTGCCCACGTCGCCGGTGTGCAGCCAGCCGTCGGCGTCGATCGTCTTGGCGGTGGCCTCCGGGTCGTCGAGGTAGCCGAGCATCACGTTGGGGCCCCGCAGCAGGATCTCGCCCTTGTCGCCGATGCGGACCTCGAAGCCGGCGGTGGCGCGGCCGGAGGAGGTGGAGACGGTGACGGGATCGTCGTCGGTGCGGCACATCGTCGCGACCACGGCCTCGGTCTGCCCGTACGCGGTGAGCACCGCGTCGAAGCTCAGTTCGTTCTGCATGCGTTCGACGAGCGCGACGGGCACGGGTGCGGCCCCGGTGACCGCGATCCGCAGGGACGACATGTCGAATTCGTCGCGGCGGGGGTGGTCGAGGATGCTCTGGTAGATCGTCGGCGCTCCGGGCAGCACGCTGATCCGCCGGTCGGCGACGGTGGCCATCACCTTCTCGACGTCGAACACCGCCATCGGCACGACGGTGCTGCCCGCGAGCAGCGCCGCGACGAAACCGGCCTTGTATCCGAAGCTGTGGAAGAACGGGTTGATGACGAGATAGTTGTCGTCCGGCGTGAGTTCGGCGCAGTCCGCCCACGCCCGGGCGACCCCGATCAGCTGCCGGTGGGCGCTGAGCACACCCTTGCTCCGCCCGGTGGTGCCGGAGGTGAACAGGATGTCGGAGACGTCGTCGGGGGAGACGGCCCGCGCGCGCGCGTCGGCTTCGGCGCGCGCGTCCTCCGTCGCCGAGGCGAGGAACTCGTCCCAGTCCACCACGCCGTCGGCGGGGGCGTCGGTCCCACCCAGCGGGACCCGCACGACGGTGGGAAGGTGCAGTTCCGGCGCCGCAGCGCGCAGGGCCGCGTACCGGTCGGTGCCGAGGAAGTCCCCGGCAACGACGAGGGCGCCGGCGTCGATCCGGTCGAGGATGTCGTGCGCCTCGTCGCCGGTGTATCGGGTGTTGACGGGGACGACGATGCCGCCGGCCCAGTGGATCCCGAGCGCGGCGACGATCCAGTGGTGCGTGTTGGGCGACCAGATCGCGACGCGTGCGCCGGGCCCGACGCCGTGGGCGACGAGGGCGGCGGCGAATTCGCGGACGTGGTCGCGCAGTTGTGCGAACGTCGGTTGCACGTCGCCGTCGACGATCGCGGTCCGGTCGGCGTGCGCCGATGCGGCGCGTTCGAGGGCCGCCGGTGTGGTTCTCGGTTGTGCGGTCACGGAGCTCCCTACCTAGCAAGTGCTTGGTAGGTTATCGTACAGACGTGCATCAGAGCGAGAGACTGGACGACACGGGTTTCGACAACGCCGCGTTCGCCGCCACGGTCCGGCAGTGGCTGGAGGACAATCTGACCGGCGAATTCGCCGAGCTGAAGGGCAAGGGTGGCCCGGGCAGCGAGCACGAGTACTTCGAGCAGCGCCTGGCCTGGGACCGGCATCTCGCCGCCGCCGGATGGACCTGCATCGGCTGGCCGGCCGAGTACGGCGGACGCGGCGCCACCCTCGAACAGCAGGTGATCTTCCACGAGGAGTACGCGAAGGCGAACGCGCCGGCCCGCGTGAATCACCTCGGCGAGGAACTGCTCGGGCCCACCCTCGTCGCCTTCGGTACCGAGGACCAGAAGCGCCGCTTCCTGCCCGGCATCCGGAACGTCACCGAACTGTGGGCCCAGGGCTACTCCGAGCCCGGCGCCGGTTCCGACCTGGCCAACGTCGCCACCACCGCCCGGCTCGAGGACGGCAAGTGGATCATCAACGGCCAGAAGGTGTGGACGTCCCTCGCGCACGTCGCACAGTGGGCGTTCGTGGTCTGCCGCACCGAACCCGGCTCTTCCCGGCACCACGGCCTGAGTTTCCTGCTCGTGCCGCTCGATCAACCGGGCGTCACGGTCCGGCCCATCCAGCAGCTCACCGGCACCTCCGAGTTCAACGAGGTCTTCTTCGACGACGCCGTCACCGACGCCGACCTCGTCGTCGGCGCCCCCGGCGACGGGTGGAAGGTCGCGATGGGACTGCTCACCTTCGAGCGCGGCGTCTCCACCCTGGGCCAGCAGATCGGCTTCGCCCGTGAGCTGCAGGGCGTCGCCGACCTCGCCGCATCCAACGGTGCCGCCGAGGATCCGCACATTCGCGAGCGGATCGCGCGCGCCCGCATCGGCCTGCGCGTGATGCGCGCCCACGCCGTGCGCACCCTCGGCGAGGCCGACCCCGGCCAGGCGTCGGTGGCAAAGCTGCTGTGGGCCAACTGGCACCGCGACCTCGGCAAGCTCGCGATGGACGTGCAGGGCCCGGCCTCGCTCGTCGGGCCGGAGCACGACCATGCCGGCAACCCGTCGGTGCTCTCGGATCCCGAGCATCTCGAGCTCGCCGAGTGGCAACGGCTGTTCCTGTTCACCCGCGCCGACACCATCTACGGCGGATCCAACGAGGTCCAGCGCAACATCATCGCCGAGCGCGTGCTCGGCCTTCCCCGAGAGGCCCGTCCGTGACCACTTCCCCCCTCGCCACGCCGCCCGTCGAGACCCCGGGCCACGGCCTGCTCGCCGGCAAGAAGGTCGTCGTCACCGCCGCCGCCGGCACCGGCATCGGTTTCGCGACCGCCCGTCGCGCCCTGCTCGAGGGCGGCGACGTGCTCGTCTCGGACTTCCACGAGCGTCGGCTCGGGGAGACGGTCGACAAGCTCGCCGCCGAGTTCCCGTCGCAGCAGGTCGACGCCCTCGTGTGCGACGTCTCCTCCACCGAGCAGGTCGACGCGCTGATCACCGGCGCCGCCGACCGGCTCGGGCGCATCGACGTGCTGGTCAACAACGCCGGCCTCGGCGGTGAGACCCCGGTGGTCGACATGACCGACGAACAGTGGGACCGCGTCCTCGACATCACCCTCACCAGCACCTTCCGCGCCACCCGCGCCGCGCTGCGCTACTTCCGGTCGGCCGGCCACGGCGGCGTCCTCGTCAACAACGCCTCGGTGCTCGGCTGGCGCGCGCAGCACTCGCAGGCGCACTACGCGGCCGCCAAGGCCGGCGTGATGGCGCTGACCCGCTGCTCGGCGATCGAGGCCGCCGAGTACGGGGTCCGGATCAACGCCGTCGCCCCGTCGATCGCGCGGCACGCCTTCCTCGCGAAGGTCACCAGCGAGGACCTGCTCGACCGGCTCGCCGCCGACGAGGCGTACGGGCGGGCCGCGGAGGTCTGGGAGATCGCCGCGACCATCGCCATGCTCGCCAGCGACTACACCACGTACCTGACCGGCGAGGTCGTCTCGATCTCCTCGCAGAGGGCCTGACCCGTGCGCGGTTCCGGTAGCCGCCGCCACCGGAACCGCGCACGGCAGCCTGAAAGGATGCCTCCATGACTCCTCCCAGAGACGATGCTGCCAAGTCCGGGCGTCGCGCCGAGTTGCTCGATATCGCCGCTCAGCTGTTCGCCTCGCGCGGGGTGCGTGCCACCACCGTGCGCGACATCGCCGACGCCGCGGGCATCCTGTCGGGCAGTCTCTATCATCACTTCGACTCCAAGGAGTCGATGGTCGACGAGATCCTGCGGGGATTCCTCGACGACCTGTTCGGCCGCTACCGCGAGATCGTCGCCTCGGGGGCGGACTCCCGCGCCACCCTCGAGGCGCTCATCACCGCGTCGTACGAATCGATCGACAAGTCGCACGCCGCGGTCGCGATCTACCAGGACGAGGCCAAGCGGCTCGTGGAGAACGAGCGGTTCTCCTACATCTCCGACCTCAACACCGAATTCCGCGACCTGTGGGTGGGGGTGATCGAGCGCGGCATCGCCGACGGCACGTTCCGGCCGGACGTCGACGTCGAACTCGTCTTCCGGTTCCTGCGCGACACCGTGTGGGTGGCCGTGCGCTGGTACCGGCCCGGCGGCACCCTCACCGCCGACAAGGTGGCGCAGCAGTACCTGTCCATCGTCCTCGACGGACTTGCCAACCCCTGAACCGACCTTCCCCGGAACCGACTAGGAGTCCCTCATGACCGAGGCATACATCGTCGACGCGGTACGCACCCCGATCGGCAAGAAGAACGGCGGCCTGTCCGTCGTCCACCCGGCCGACCTGGGCGCGCACGTGATCAAGGCGATCGTCGACCGCACCGGCATCGACCCGAGCGACGTCGACGACGTCGTCTTCGGCTGCGTCGACGCCATCGGTGGCCAGGCCGGCAACATCGCCCGCACCGCGTGGCTCGCCGCCGGCTACCCGCAGCACGTTCCCGGCGTCACCGTCGACCGGCAGTGCGGGTCGAGCCAGCAGGCCCTGCACTTCGGTGCGCAGGCCATCCTGTCCGGCACCGCCGACCTCATCGTCGCCGGCGGCGTGCAGAACATGTCGCAGATCCCGATCTCCGCGGCCATGATCGTCGGGCAGCAGTACGGCTTCGACACCCCGTTCGGCGGTTCGACCGGCTGGACCGAGCGCTACGGCGACCAGGAGGTCTCGCAGTTCCGCGGCGCCGAGATGATCGCCGACAAGTGGGATCTCAGCCGCGAGGACCTCGAGCGCTGGGCGTTGCAGAGCCATGAGCGGGCCAAGGCGGCCATCGCCGAGGGCCGGTTCGAGGGCGAGATCGTCCCGCTCGGCGACGCCACCGTCGACGAGGGACCCCGCGAGACGAGCCTCGAGAAGATGGCGTCACTCGCGACGCTCGTCGAGGGCGGCCGGCTCACCGCCGCCGTCGCCAGCCAGATCTCCGACGGTGCCTCGGCGGTGCTGCTCGCCTCCGACGAGGCCGTGCGCAAGTACGGCCTGAAGCCCCGCGCCCGGATCCACCACCTCAGTGCCCGCGGCGACGACCCGATCTTCATGCTCAGCGCGCCCATCCCGGCGACGCAGCATGCGCTGGAGAAGACCGGCCTGAGCATCGACGACATCGACCTGGTCGAGATCAACGAGGCCTTCGCCCCCGTCGTGCTGGCCTGGATCAAGGAGATCGGCGCCGACCCGGCCAAGGTCAACGTCAACGGCGGCGCCATCGCGCTGGGCCACCCGCTCGGCGCCACCGGCACCAAGCTGATGGCGACTCTGCTGAACGAGCTCGAGCGCCGCGAGGGTCGCTACGGCCTGCTGACGATCTGCGAGGGCGGCGGCACCGCCAACGTGACGATCATCGAGCGGGTGTAGAAAGGCGGCTGCGCCGCCGGTGTGTCCCTTGGGCTGTCAGGGCAGCCCAAGAGACACACCGGCGCGTCAGCGCAGGGTCGGATCGGTGACCCGGTCGCTGCTGCCGGCGGTGCGGAACGCGTGGTCGGCGAGGTCGGCGAGCGGATCGGCGGGCAGGACGTGGACGATCTGCTCGTAGACGATGCCCCCGTCCGGGCACCAGACGAGCACGCGCCGCGGCCCGGGTGCGACGCCGTGGGCGACCATCGAACCGGACGGTTCGACGGGCAGGCTGCGGGTGTGGCCGTCCGCATCGGGATCGACACGGCAGCTCTCCGGATGGACGGGCACACCGTGCACCGTCACCTTCACCCGCTCCCGGCCCGCGACGACGTCGGCGGTGGGCCCCGCCTGCGCCGTCGCCGGGACGACCAGGGCCGCAACGATCGTGGACAGCGCCGCCGCCGTGACGCCTGCGGAACCGAATCTCATGGTTTCTCCCTCCCGTGCGGGCCTCTCCCACCCGCCCGGCTCAGCCTACGACACGGGTGGGCGCCGGCTCAGGACCGCAAGGACACCCGGGCGTGTAGTCCCTCCGGCATGAGGGTGAGCCGTTCGGCCACCTTCAGCCGGTAGGCGGGGTCCATCGCCAGGTCGTAGCGGCGCAACAGGGTTCCCAGCACGAGCGTGGCCTCGTGCAGCGCGAACTGCCTTCCTATGCAAGCGCGTTCGCCGGTGCCGAACGGTTTGTACACGTGCGCGGGCCGGGCCCGGACCCGTTCGGGCAGGAAGCGGTCGGGGTCGAACTCGTCGGCGTCGTCGCCCCAGACCGCCGGGTCGCGGTGCACCGCGGGCAGCAGCACGAGCACCCAGTCGCCGGCACGCATCCGGTATCGGCCGGCGAGGGTGGTGTCCACCCTCGCCTCCCGCGCGTACGCGGGCGCGGTCGGCCACAGGCGCAGCGCCTCGTCGAGCACCCGGCGGACGTAGCGCAGCTTGGCGATCTGCTCGAATGCGGGCTCGCCGTCGCCCCAGATCTCCTCGACCTCCGCCCGCGCCCGCGCGTAGGCCTGTGGGTCGCGCATCAGGTAGTAGAGAGCGAACGACAATGCGCCCGAAGTTGTTTCGTGACCGGCGACGAGGAAGGTGAGCACCTGGTTGCGGATGTTGATCTCGTCGAGCTTGTTGGGATCGTCCTCCCGTGCCGCCCGCAGCATCAGCTCGAGCAGGTCGTCGGGGGCGGGGCCGGGGGCGTCGCGCCTGCTGTGGATCACCGCGTCGACGACGTCGCGCATGTGCGCCCGGTCGAGGTCGTACTGCCGCTTGGCGGCGGGGAAGAGGAAGCGCCCGACGACCGGCACCGTGCGCAGCATGCTGCGCTGCGAGAACGAGAGTCCGCCGACCATCGCCTCGACGAACGGGTGCCGCGCCGCACGCTCGAACGGCTCGAACGAGTAGCTGAAGCCGCTGCGGCCGATGGTCTCCAGCGTCAGCTTCGTCATGTCCGCGGCGATGTCCACGTCGCCGCCGCTGCGCGCCGTACGGTCCCAGTGTGCGACGAGCTGGGCGGTGACGTCGAGCATCGTGGCGTGGTACCGGCGCATCGCCTGCTGGGTGAACGCGGGCATCAGCAGCTCGTGCGCGCGGCGCCAGTTCGGTTCCTCGTTGAAGGCGGTGAACAGCCCGTCGCCGCCGATCGCGCGCAGGGCCTCCACACCCGGCGCGAGGTGCTTGGCGAAGCGTTTCTCGTCGGACAGCTCGGCCGTGAGCTCGCCGGAGCAGACGAACACGAAGCGGCGGCCGAAGGCCGTGCGCTCGAACACCGGGCCGAGGGCCTTGTGGATTGCCATCGAGTTCTGCACCGGGGTCTCGAGCGACATGCCCAGGACGTCGCCGACGAGGGGGAGACGTTTCGGCGGGCGCGGAATTTCCGTGTCGAACACCCGTGACGTGGCCATGGCCATGCTCCGACCCCCAGTTATTGAATCCGTGTACAGTAATCACGCTACGCCGGGACGGACGGGTGTCAAGAACTAGATTGAGTCCGTGGCCCGATCCCGCCGACGACTCGATCCCGAGCAGCGCCGCGCGCAGCTGCTCGACATCGGCGCGCGCCTGTTCGCCGAGCGCGCCTACGAGGACGTGTGGATCGAGGAGGTCGCCGAACTCGCCGGGGTCTCGCGCGGCCTGATGTACCACTACTTTCCGACCAAACGAGACTTCATGGCGGCGGTCGTCCAGCGCGAGTCCGACCGGCTGCTCGCCGTCACCGAACCGGATCCGCAGCTCACCGTCGCCGAGCGGATCATCGCGGGCCTCGACGCCTACCTCGACTACGTCGCGTCGCACCGGCAGGGCGTCGCGGCGGTCAACCGGGCCGCGGACTCCGCCGACGCCGGTATCCGCGCGATCGTCGACGCCGAACTCGGCGTTCAGCAGGAACGCATCCTCGACGCGCTCGCCCCGCCCGACGACGAACGCGAACTCGTCGCGGTGGCCGTGCAGGGATGGATCGCCCTCGTGCGCAGCGTGTGCGTCGACTGGCACGATCACCCCACGGTCACCGGGACGCAGCTGCGGGAGCTCTGCCTGAATGCGCTGCGCGGCATGCTCGGCGGTCGCCTCGGCTGAGGACCCGGGTTACCCTCGGTCCATGTGCCGGAACATCACGGAGCTGCGCGGGCTCGAGCCGGCAGCGACCGCCGAGGAGATCGAGGCCGCCGCCCGCCAGTACGTGCGCAAGGTCAGCGGCGTCCACAAACTGTCCGACGCCACCCGCGAACCGTTCGAGGAGGCCGTCGCCGAGGTCACTGCCGTCACCATGCGACTGCTCGACCGGCTCCCGCCGCGCCGGCAGCCGCCGCCGACGGTGCCGCCGCTGCGCCGGCCGGAGGTGCAGGCACGGATCGCGGCGCGCGGCTGAACGACGTCGCACCCCGAGTCCCGCGGCGGCTGTCAGCCGGGCCCGTGTGCCGTTCCCGCGGCGCGGGCGTGCACCCAGGCGACCACCTGGGTGCGGGATCCGACGCCCAGTTTGTCCAGGATGTGTTCGACGTGCCCGTCGACCGTCCGGTGCGAGATCACGAGCTGATCCGCGATCTCCCGGTTGCTGAGGCCCCGGGCGACGAGTTCGGCCACCTCCTCTTCCCTGCGGGTCAACGGGGAAGCGGTGGGTGACGCGGTCGCCGATCCGCCCGCAGGCGTCCCGAGAGCCGTGTCGACAGCCTGCTCGATGGTCAGGTGTGCCGGCGGTGTCGACAGGCGCGCGTACTTCTTCGTTCCGAGCGACTGTCGGACCCGCTGTTCCCAGTGCGCCGAATCGCCCGTGATATGGGGACCGAAGGCGGCGACGGAAGTGCCGAGTCGCTGCCACACGGCCTTGGCCGCGCCGAAGAGCGCGGCAGACCGCTCGGTGTGACCGACGGCTTCCGCCGCCCAGGCGAGAAGTTCGATCGACAGGGCGGTGCAGATCTTGTCCTTGAAGTCGCGCTGGATGTGCAGGGCCTGTTCCGCGGCGTCGACGGCGTCGTCGATCCGGCCAAGGTGGAAGTAGGCCAGGCTCGAAACCCACAGGGCGTACGCCTTGTTCCACTGCTCGCCGTGTTCGTCCGCCACGTGGATCACGTGTGCACACGTGGCGAGTGCGTCGTCGAGCCGGCCGTCGTAGGTCTGGGCCATGGCCAGCTGGAACAAGGCGGTGAGGGTTGCTGCGCGATCGCCTCGGGTGCGATGAACGGCGATCGCCGCGTCGTAGAGATCGATCGCGTCGGTGGTTCGTCCGCAGAACAAGGCGTGCAGGGCGGCCCAGTGGTCGTGGTGCGCCTGCAACTCGGCATCTTCCAGTTCGGCTGCGATGGATCCGCATTCGGCAAGATGAAGTGCGGCTCCCTCCCGGTCCCCCTGGATCAGGGCCGTCCACGCGGTCACCCACAGGACGTGGCCCCGGTCGCGAGTGGACCGGGGCAGTCGTTGCAGAAGCCGCTCGAGCCGGGTGCGGCCGTGGGAGAGGTTGCCTCCCGCGATCCAGTGATACCGCAGCGCCACGGCGAGGGCGGCCGCGGCCGACAGGTCGCTGTCGTCCCGTAGCGACCAGTCGAGCGCGGCCATGAAGTTCGGATGGTCGATCCGCCACCGCGACAACAGTTCCGATTGTCTCGGCCCGTACCAGTCCGCCGCGTGACGTTGCGCCCGCTCGAGGTAGTGGTCTCGGTGCCGCCGGTACAGATCGTTCCGTCGTCCACCGGCGTCGAGCAGCTCGTGCGCGTACTCGCGCACGGTCATCAGCTGCGAGTAGCGGAAGGCCTCTGCGGAACGATCGACCGTGACAAGCGATTTCGACACCAAACCGTCGAGCAGATCCATCACCTGTTCCGGGGGAAGGTCTTCGTCCCCGCAGATCGACTCGGCGGCTTCGAGATCGAAGCTGCCGGGAAAGACCGACAGCCGCGCCCACAGCGTGCGCTCCGGTGCGGAGCACAGTTCGTAGCTCCAGTCGATCAGCGCCCGGAGCGTCTGCTGCCGGGGCACGGCCGCGCGGTTGCCGCCGGTGAGCAGGGCGAAGCGCCGGTCGAGCCGTTCGACGAGCTGGGCGGGGGACAGGGTCCGCAACCGGGTTGCGGCGAGTTCGATGGCCAGGGGGATGCCGTCGAGCTGGATGCACAGCTGGGCGACGGCGTCGGCGTTGGCGTCGGTCATCCGGAATTCGGCGACCACGCTCTGGGTGCGCTCGACGAGAAGCGTGACCGATTCGAACAGGGCCAGGTCGGCGGCGCGGTTGCCGGTCGATTCCGTCGGGGTGCTCAGCGGCGGCAGCACGTAGGTGAATTCGCCGCCGACGCCGAGCGGCTCCCGGCTCGTCGCCAGAACGCGCACCTCGGGTGCGCCGGTGAGGACCGTGGTGACGAACGCGGCCGCCGCGTCGAGCAGGTGCTCACAGTTGTCGACCACGATCAGCATGTGGCGGTCCCGCAGGTGATCGAGGATCTTGTCCCGCACGGGACGGGTGGACTGGTCGGTGACGCCGAGCGCCGCGGCCGCAGCCGACGGGAGCGCCTCGGGATCGCGGACCACGGCGAGGTCGATCCAGCAGAAGGCGTCGCGGAAGGCGCGGGCGGAGCGGAGGGCGATCTCCTCCGCCAGCCGGGTCTTGCCGACCCCGCCCGGACCGAGCAACGACAGGAGCCGGGCCTGTTGCAGGCGGGCCCGAGCCTCGTCGATCTCCCGGCGACGGCCGACGAAACTGGTCAGCGAGGGCGTCAGCCCTTTGGTGCGGGGCAGGGGGGACTCCATCTTCACGCTTCCCAGAGATAGTGGTCAGAACATACCCGAATGCGGTGTGACGCCCAACACAGGTATCGAAAGGGGTGATTTCCCCCGCGTGGGGGTGAGGTGACGCGGGTCATTGTCGTGGTCAGGCATCGAAGCGCCCCGGACGGGGCCGAACCCCTTTGATCGTGAGGAGCCCGCACCATGACCGAAACCGATTTCTCCGCTCCCGACGTCGACGTCGTCGTCGTGGGAGCAGGCTTCGCCGGCCTGTACGCCCTGCACAAGCTGCGCGACACGATGAACCTGGCGGTGCGGGTGTTCGAGGCCGGCGCCGACGTGGGCGGCACCTGGTACTGGAACCGCTACCCGGGCGCTCGCTGCGACATCGAGAGCATCCACTACTCGTACTCCTTCGACGAAGAGCTGCAGCAGGAGTGGCGGTGGAGCGAGAAGTTCGCCGGCCAGCCGGAGATCCTGCGGTACCTCGAGCACGTCGCCGACCGCTTCGACCTGCGCAGGGGGATCACCTTCGACACCCGGGTGATCGGGGTGCACTGGGACGACGAGAACTCGATGTGGACGGTGCACACCGATGACGGCCGCAGCGTGCGCAGCCGGTACTTCATCTCCGGCGCCGGCAACCTCTCGGTCCCCAAGACTCCCGAGTTCGGCGGCATCGAGAACTTCCGCGGCGAGGTCCTGCTCACCGGCAACTGGCCGCACGAGGGCGTGGACTTCGCAGGCAAGCGTGTCGCGGTCATCGGCGCCGGTGCCAGCGGCATCCAGGCGATCCCCCTGATCGCCGAGGAGGCGGCGGAGCTGATCGTCTTCCAGCGCACCCCCAACTTCGCCACCCCGCTGGGCAACGGGCCGCTCGACCCGGAGGTGGAGACCGAGGCCAAGCAGAACTACCGGAGTCTGCGCGACGCAGCCCGCAACCACTTCCTCGGCGTCCCGTTCGACCAGGTCCAGCCCTCGGCTTTGGCCGTCGACGCGCAGGAGCGCCGCCGGGTGTTCGACGAGCGCTGGAACGCCGGCGGGTTCCGGTTGTTCATCGACAGCTTCCAGGACATCCTGTTCGACAAGAAGGCCAACGACACCATCGCGGAGTACATCCGCGAACGCATCCGCGAGCGGGTGCAGGACCCGGCCAAGGCCGACAAGCTCGCACCCGAGGGCTACGCCTACGGCACCAAGCGTCCCCCGCTCGAGACGAACTACTACGAGGCCTACAACCGCGAGAGCGTGCACATCGTCGATGTGAAGGACACTCCGATCGACGAGATCACCGCCACCGGGGTCCGGGTGGGGGAGCGCACGTACGAGGTGGACACCGTCGTGCTGGCCACCGGCTTCGACGCCATGACCGGGCCGCTGCTGGCGATGGACATCCGCGGCCGCGGCGGACAGACGCTGGCCGAGAAATGGGCCCACGGGCCGCGGACATACCTCGGCATCATGATCCACGGGTTCCCGAACCTGTTCACCATCACCGGGCCGCAGTCGCCGTCGGTGCTCTACAACATGCCGCTGGCCATCGAGGACCACGTCGACTTCGCCACCGACGCGATCGACTATCTGCGCGCACACGACCTCGACGTGATCGAGCCGACCGCGCAGGCCGAGACCGACTGGCTGCACCTGACCAACGAGATCGCCGGGCAAACCCTCCTGCCGCAGACGAACTCCTGGTACATGGGCGCCAACATCCCCGGCAAGCCGAGGGCCTGCATGGTCTACCTCGGCGGTGCCCCGACCTACCGGCAGACCTGCGCCGAGGTCGTCGCCGGCGGCTACACCGGCTTCGACACGACGAGTTCGCGCGCGGTGGTCGCGACCGCCGTCTCCTGACCCCACCGTCCATTCCCCGGAAGGAAATGCCATGGCACTCGACCACCACGTCGAGCAACTGCTCGCGGGACTGCAGGCGCAAGGACTGAAATCGTTCGAGAACATGTCCGTCGACGAAGCCCGCGCGGTCGTGTCGACGTTCACCGGCTTGCAGGCCCCGTCCGAACCGGTCGCCCGGATCGAAGACCTCCACTATGTCAGCGACACCACCGAGCTTCCGCTCCGGATCCACCTTCCCGAAGGGACCGGTCCGCGCCCGGTGGTGCTCTACTTCCACGGCGGTGGGTTCGTCGCCGGTGATCTCGAGGTGGTCGACGAACCCGCCCGGGCACTCGCGAACGAGACGGGAACGGTCGTCGTGACCGCCGCCTACCGCCGGGCGCCCGAACATCGGTTTCCGGCGGCCGCCGACGACGCCTGGGCCGCGCTGAACTGGGTCGCCGCGCACATCGCCGAGCACGGCGGGGACCCGGGCAACATAGTGGTGATGGGCGACAGCGCCGGGGGGAATCTGGCGGCCGTCACCGCGCTGCGCTCGCGAGACCAGGGAGGGCCGGCCCTTCGCGGACAGGTGCTGATCTACCCGGTGATCGACCCGAACGCTCAGCTGCCGTCCCGAATCGACTACGCCGACGGCTACCTCATCACCGCCGCGGCCCTGGACTGGTTCTGGGAGCAGTACCTGTCCGCACCGGAGGACGCCGACAACCCGTATGCCGTCCCCACCCGGGCGGACCGCGTGGACGGACTCCCGCCGGCCCTCATCCTCACGACGGAGAACGAGGTCACCCGCGACGAGGCCGAACAGTACGGCGCTCGGCTGCGCGCCGAGGGCGTGGACGTCCGTACCGTCCGATTCGACGGGCTGGTGCACGGCGTGTACTGGATGTCCGGCGCGGTTCCCCGCAGCCGCGAGTTGCGCGCCGCCGTCGCCGATTTCGTCAAGAGCGTCGTCGCCCCCACGTCGGCGGCCTGACGGTCTACCGCCCGGCGGACGTGATGTCGTCCGCCGGGCGCGATGGACGTGCGAACCGGTCGGCTGCCCCGGTGACCGTGTCGGTGCCGGATGTCAGGATGCCGGCATGGACGAACGACCGGTGTTGGTTCTCGGTTCCACGGGCACCGTCGGGCGACGGGTCACCCGGCAGTTGCGCGAACGCGGGCACGCGGTCCGTGCCGGCTCCCGCTCGGGCGACGTGCCGTTCGACTGGTTCGATCCGCACACCTGGAAACCCGCGGTGTCCGGTGCCGGAGCGGTGTTCGTCATGGCGCCCGACGGCGTGCCGGTCGCGGACGGATTCGTCGATATGGCTGTCGCCGAGGGGGTTTCGCGGTTCGTCCTGCTGTCGAGCAAGGCGGTCGACGTGATGGGCGATGAGCGGCTGCTGGCCGCCGAGCGTGCCGTCACGTCGTCCGGCGCGGAGTGGACCGTGGTGCGCCCCGACTGGTTCGACCAGAACTTCGACGAGGGTTTCCTGCGCGCTGCCGTGCTCGCGGGCGAGATCGTCCTGCCCCTGGGTGACATGCGTCAGGCGTTCAACGACGCCGGGGACATCGCCGCCGTCGCCGTCGCCGCGCTCACCGGGGACGGCCACGCCGGCCGGACCTACGAGCTGAGCGGGCCGGACGCGCTGTCGTTCGGCGAGGCCGCGGCCGTGATCGCCTGCGCATCGGGGCGCGAGGTCCGTTACCGCGGTGAGCCGGACGCCTACCTCGAGACGATGACCGGCCTCGGCCTGGACCGGGCGCAGGTGCTCGCCGAGATCGAGGCCTTCGAGGCCCTGCGGGCGACCGGCGACGCGACCCCGAACGACGTTGTCGCCGAGGTGGCGGGCCGGCCGCCCGTGTCCTTCGAGACCTACGTGCGCGCCGCGGCGGAACGCGGGGCCTGGGCCTGACCGCGCAGCGCGGCCACGGCGTCGATCCGCTCCACGGCCTCGGCGACGATCCGGTCGATCAGCTCCCGGCAGCTCGGCAGGTCGTCGAGCATGCCGACGACCTGCCCGGAGGCCAGCACACCGGCGTCGGTGTTGCCCTCCACGAGCCCGGCCTTGAGCAGCATGGGGGTGTTGGCCGCCATGATGATCTGCTGCCACGTGCGGTCGCTCGCCCGCTTCATCGCGATGCCGTCCTTGACGAGCGTCGACCACTTCATCCCGGTCATGGCCTTGAACTTCGCCGCGTTCCTCGCGGCGGCGACCAGGCCTTTCGCGTAGCTGCCGCGCTCGAGGCTGTCGACGAGGTCGGTGTTGAGCACACGGTGCGGCATGCCGTCGACCTTGAGGGAGACCGTGGTGTCCTGCAGGCCCCGCCTCAGGTACTCCTGCTTCACCGAGTCGGGCACGGCGCTGTCGCTGGTGAGCAGGAACCGGGTGCCCATGGCGACGCCGGCCGCCCCGTAGGCGAGCGCCGCGGCGAGCCCGCGCCCGTCGAAGAATCCGCCGGCCGCGACGACCGGGATGTCGACCGCGTCGAGCACGCTCGGCAGCAGCAGCGTCGTGGCCACCGGCCCGGTGTGCCCACCGCCCTCGCCGCCTTGCACGATCACCGCGTCGGCCCCCCACGAGGCGACCTTCACCGCGTGCTTCGCGGCGCCGATGGACGGGATCACCACGATGCCGTGGTCCTTGAGCTTGGCGATCAGTTCCTTCCTGGGCGCGAGGGCGAAGGACGCGACCTTGACGTTCTCACGGATGAGCAGGTCGATGCGCTGGGCGGCGTCCGACGCGTCGGCCCGGATGTTCACGCCGAAGGGCTTGTCCGTCGCCGCCTTCGTCTTCGCGACGGCGGCCTCGAGTTCCTCGTACGTCATCGTCGCCGAGGCCAGGATGCCGAGACCGCCCGCGTTGGAGGTCGCCGCGGTCAGGCGCGGGCCGGACACCCAGCCCATCCCCGTCTGGACGATCGGGTGCTCGATGCCGACGAGGTCGGTCAGTGCCGTCGTCAGGCGCGGGCTCATACCGCCACCTCCCGATCCCGCAGGCCGCGCGGATCGAGGACCTCGCGGATCAGGCGCAGCTCCTCGGCGGTGGGCTCGCGGGTCACGCCCGCCTCGTCGAGGCCGGCCACCTCGAAGGAGGTGTTCTCCGCGACCTGCTCCGCCGTGACCCCCGGGTGCAGGGCCAGTGCCCGCATCGTGTGGCCGGGACCGCCGAAGTCGAACGACCCGAGATTGGTGACCACCCGGTGCAGGTGCAGGTACTTGAAGGCCGGGTTGGCCGGGTCCACCCTGTCGTAGCCGACGCCCGAGACGATGTCGACCTTGTCGCAGAACGCGCGCGTGTTGTGCTTGCCGACCCAGTAGCTCGTCGGGTGGTTGATGGTGTTGCCGGGGGCGCCCCGCACGCCGAACATCTGCCGGGTGGGGTGCTGCAGCGGGCCGAACGCGGAGAGATTCTGGTTGCCGTGCCGGTCGATCTGGTTGGCGCCCATCACCACGTGGCGGCGGCCGGAGGCGACGACGTCGAACACCTTGCGGAACGGCATCCAGCCCTCGATCGGGCCCTTCGCGCCGAGTGCGGGAGTGTCCGCGAGGATCAGCGCCTCCCCGTCGGTGATGAGCAGGTCCGGTTCGGTGGTCAGCCGGGCGAGGCGGGCGCCGATCAGCGGCAGCGTCGCCATCGGGCTGGCCATGATTTCGCCTGCCCCGGCGAAGATCTCGGCGCATGCGATGGCGCAGTACTCGGCCCGGGTCACCGTGCCCGTCGTCGCCGGGGTGGTCGTGTCGGTCATGCCTGCTCCTCGGTGAAAGTCTTGACGGCGGCTCGGTAGTCGTCCTCGCTGCCGGAGAGGAACCGGTCGACGAACGCCTGCCAGGTCTGCGGGTCCTTCGCGGCCTCGGCGTAGTGGCGCTGGAATTTCTCGTCGCGGCCGTAGCTGTCGCCGGCGAGGGTGAAGTGGGCGCCGTCCGGTGCCTCCACGACCCCGTCGACCATCATGCGATTGAGGATGATCGACTGCAGCGGAAGGGACTTGACGAGTTCCTCGGTCTCGACGATGCGCTCGACCGAGACGTACCGCTTCTCCGCCGCCAGGCAGTACAGGTCGTCGAAGTAGGGGTCGACGCCGGTGTAGGCGGCGTTGCCGTGCGCGTCGCCGATGTTCAGATGCACCAGGGCGGCATCGAGATTCAGCGCCGGCATCGCGATCAGCGTCTCGGGCGTGCCGGACGCGTCGGGGTACGGGGAGGTGACGGTCCGCAATTCACCCTCCCAGAAGTCCGGGACGGCGGAACCGAGTCCCGCCCGGATCGGCAGGAACGGCAACCGGGCGGCGGCCGCCTCGAGGCCGCACTTGACCATGCCCTCGTCCATCTCCCGCGCGACGATCTCCCCGTTCGTGCGCGCCTTGGCGAACCACGGGTCGTAGAAGGGGGCCGAGTCGAGGGAGACGAACCCGTAGTACGCCTTCTTCACCTTCCCGGCCGAGCACAGCAGCCCCAGGTCCGGGCCGCCGTAGGTCACGACGGTCAGGTCCTTCACGTCCGAGCGCAGGATCGCGCGGACGAGCGCCATCGGCTTGCGCCGCGACCCCCAGCCCCCGATGCCGATCGTCATGCCGCTGCGCAGCTCGCCGACCACGTCGTCGAGCGACATCCTCTTGTCACGCATGGTGTTTCATGTCTCCTGATCAGTGGTTGGCGCGCGGCTTGCCGGTGGCGACGAACTCGTCGCGGTGCTCGTCCGCGATGCCGGCGAGGTTGAGTTCGAAGGTGAAGCCCTGCTCGAAGCGGTAGCTCTCCTTCACGTCCACCGGGTCGATGCCGTTGATGGCTTCCTTGGCGCACCGGATGACGCGGGTGTCCTTCGCCGCGATCTTCTCGGCGATCTCGCGGGCAGTGGCGTCGAGGTCGGCGCGCGGGACCACCTTGTAGACGGAACCGAAGTGCTCGAGCTGCTGGGCGGTGACGTTCTGCGCCGTGTAGTAGAGGGTGCGCATCATGTGCTGCGGCACGAGCCGGGCAAGGTGGGTGGCGGCACCGAGTGCGCCGCGGTCCACCTCGGGCAGGCCGAAGACGGCGTCGTCGGAGGCGACGATGACGTCGGCGTTGCCGACGAGGCCGATGCCGCCGCCGACGCAGAAGCCGTTCACGGCGACCACGACGGGGACGGCGCAGTCGTAGACGGCGGCGAAGGCGGCGGCGCAGCCGCGGTTGGCGGCGATGAGCGCGCCGTGCCCGTCGGTGGCCTGCATCTCCTTGATGTCGACGCCGGCGTTGAAGCCGCGGCCCTCCGCACGCAGGATCACCACGTGCGTGGCCGGATCCTTGCCTGCGGCCAGGACCGCATCGGCCAGTTCGAACCACCCCTGGGAGGGGATGGCGTTCACAGGCGGGTAGTCGACGGTGACCGTGGTGATGCCCGCGCCGTCGGTGGTCGAGGTGATGCCCATGGCAGGTTCCTAACGTCTGTACCGAACCAAGCGATTGCTTGGTAAGTTAGCACATGCGGGGCGCAGACCCCAGGGAGCGGAATCGTGGAGGCGGGGCGAGTATGTCGCCCGGATTCCCCGACAACGACATCTATTCGAGGAGAAGACAAGTGAGTGGACTGGTCAACGGGCGCGTCGTGATCGTCACCGGCGCGGGGCGCGGCATCGGGCGGGCCCACGCGCTGGCCTTCGCGGCCGAGGGCGCGAAGGTCGTGGTCAACGACATCGGGGCCGGAGCGGACGGTTCCGCGACGGGGGAGAGCCCCGCCGAGCAGGTCGTCGCGGAGATCCGGGCGGCGGGCGGCGAGGCCGTCGTCAACGGCGACGACGTGGCCGACTGGACCGGCGCGGAGAACCTGGTGAAGACGGCCCTGGACACCTTCGGACGGCTCGACGTCCTGGTCAACAATGCGGGATTCCTGCGGGACCGCATGCTCGCCAACATGAGCGAGGAGGAGTGGGACGCCGTGATCCGGGTGCACCTCAAGGGTCACTTCGCCCCGATGCGGCACGCGATCGCGTACTGGCGCGGGGAGGCAAAGGCCGGCAACCCGGTCGACGCGCGGATCGTCAACACCAGCTCGGGCGCCGGCCTGATGGGCAGCATCGGCCAGGGCAACTATGCCGCGGCGAAGGCCGGGATCGCGGCCCTCACGATCCAGGCGGCCGCCGAGTTCGCCCGGTACGGCGTCACCGTCAACGCGATCGCGCCGGCCGCCCGGACCCGCATGACCGTGGGCGCGGGGGGCGCGATGGCCGAGTCGATGGCCGCCCCGGAACAGGGCTTCGACGCGATGGCCCCGGAAAACGTCTCACCGCTGGTGGTGTGGCTCGGCAGCGCCGAGTCGAAGGACGTCACGGGCCGGGTCTTCGAGGTGGAGGGCGGCAGGGTTTCCGTCGCCGACGGCTGGCGGCACGGTGAGGCGATCGACAAGGGCGAGCGCTGGGATCCGAAGGAACTCGGCCCGGTGGTGGAGAAGCTGATCGCGCGCAGCGAGCCCCCCACCCCCGTCTACGGGGCCTGATCAGCCGTGCGCGCTTTCGGTAGCGGCCGCTACCGAAAGCGCGCACGGGTGGGGCGACTATGCGGGCGAGCGGACGATGATGGTGGTGCCGGGGAAGTACGCGGCCAGCTCGGTGCGGGCGTGCTTGAGGGTCGCGGTGCCGTAGCCCTGCTTGCGCAGCTCGGGGTGAACCCAGATCGCGACGTCGACCTCATGGCCCTGCAGCTCGCCGAACGCGAAGCCGACCGGCTTGGGTTCGGTGCCGGACAGGTCCTCGGCGACCAGCCACACCGCGGACTCGTCGTCGATGCGCGACAGGCCGGCGGCGCGCTCCTGTTCCACCCGCGCTGCACCCGCGTCGCCGAGCTGCTCCTCGCACCGGACGCGGAACAGCTCGCGGTCCGGCTCGCTGTCGCTGAACTGACGCAGCCGGAAATGGGCGCCGGTGGCGTAGGGACGCTCGGCGGGCGTCCACTTGAGCACCGCGTCGAGGTCGTCGAGCTCCTCCCGGATCTTCTTGCGCTCCGCCTTGGTCAGCCGCCGGAACGGAAGGTTGAGCACCGCTTCGGCGCAGAACTCGTCCGTGTCGAGCAGCCGCGCGACGGTCGCGACGGCCTCGGCCCTGTCGTTGCTCTCGACGATGGCATCGAGGACCTCGTGCCGGCGTTCGAGCGCGCGCAGCAGTGCCGCCGCGATCTCCCGCTTGTCGAGTACCTGATCGTGGTTCGCGGTTGTCATCGGGTGACATCCCTTCTCGAGAGCAGCTCGACCGGGCACCCCACTGGTTCGTGCCCGGTCGTGCCGGCTCCCGCGAGGGTCACTCGCACACCACCACCGGGATGACCCGATCCGTCCAGGACTGATAATTGTCGAAATCCGCGTACATTGCCACCAGCCGCGGCCAGTAGTGCGACCGCTCCTCGGGCGTCGCCGCCCGTGCCGTCATCTGCCGCACCCGGGACTTCACCTGCACGGTCACCCGCGGATCGGCCTGGATGTTGCGGAACCACAGCGGGTGCTCGGGCAGGCCGCCCTGGGACGCGACGAGCACCACCCGCTCGTCGTCCTCGAGGAACAGCAGCGGAACGGTCCGCGGCCGTCCCGTCTTCCGGCCCGTGGTGGTCAGCAGGCAGACGGGGATGCCCCACGGAAAGGCGCTGCCCACCCGCCACTTTCCCCCGATCCGGCCGCCGGTGGCCTGATAGGCCGCCACGTTGGCGCGCGACATCCACTTGATGATCGGCACGGTCCACTTCGAGTCGAGACCCTTCGGCGCGGCGGGCCCGTTCATGTCAGATCCGCTCGATGATCGTGCCGGTGGCCAGCGCGCCGCCCGCGCACATGGTGATCAGCGCGGTGGCGCCGTCGCGCCGCTCGAGCTCGTGCAGCGCGGTGGTGATCAGCCGCGAGCCGGTCGAGCCGACGGGGTGGCCGAGCGCGATCGCGCCGCCGTTCACGTTGACCTTGTCCATGTCGGGCTCGTGCACCCGCGCCCACGACAGCAGCACCGACGCGAACGCCTCGTTGACCTCGAACAGGTCCAGGTCGCGGATCGTCATCCCGGACTTCTCGAGGACGCGGCTCGTCGCCTGCACCGGGCCGTCGAGATGGAACTCGGGCTCGGCGCCGACGAGGGCCTGCGAGACGATCCGGGCCCGCGGCTTCAGGCCGAGCGCCGCGGCGCGGTCGGAGTCCATGAGCAGCACCGCAGCAGCGCCGTCGGAGATCTGCGACGAGGTGCCGGCGGTGTGGATGCCGCCGTCGAGGACCGGCTTCAGCTTCGCGAGCGATTCCGTGGTCGTCTCGCGCAGGCCCTGGTCGCGGGCGACGGTCTGCTTCTCGCCGGTGAGGGTGCCCTCCTTGTCGACGACGGGCGCGACGACGGGCAGCACCTCGCGGTCGAAGCGGCCCTCGTCCCACGCCTGCTTGGCCAGCGCCTGCGACCGGACGCCGAGCGCGTCGACGTCCTCGCGGGTGATGCCGCGACGGCGGGCGATGCGCTCGGCCGCCTCGAACTGGTTGGGCAGGTCGATGTTCCACGACTCGGGCCGCCGCGGGCCGGCGAGTTCGCCGACGTTCGCGCCGAGCGGCACCTGCGACATCGCCTCGATGCCGCAGGCGATGCCGACGTCGATGGCGCCGGTGGCGATGAGTCCGGCGATCAGGTGGTTGGCCTGCTGGGCCGACCCGCACTGGCAGTCGACCGTGGTGGCGCCGACCTGCCACGGCAGGCCGGCGTGCAGCCACGCGGTGCGGGTGATGTTGTTGGACTGCGCGCCGGCCTGGGTGACACACCCGCCGATCACCTGCTCGACGAGGGCGGGATCGAGGCCCGCGCGCTCGATCAGTCCGCTCTGTGCGGCCCCGAGAAGCTCGGCCGCATGCAGGCCGGCGAGCCAGCCGCCGCGCTTGCCGATCGGGGTGCGTGCCGCCTCGACGATGACTGGTGTGCCCACGGTGGGCTCCTTTCTGGTCCTTGTCCTCGCAAAGTAGAACAGGTTTCCGGGGCAGACAAGGCGGGGTCCGAATGATCGGGACTTGGCGATTCCTTGGCCTGCGGGCCGCCCTGTGCTTGAATGCTTTTAGAACGTGTTCCACATCACGACACGGTGCACTCGTCAGGGCAGGAGAGAATTCAGTGGCGCAGCCCAACATCCCCGAAGACATCGACTTCACCGATCCGGATCTCTACGCCGAGCGGATGCCGTTCGAGGAGTTCGCCGAGCTGCGTAGGACGGCCCCCGTCTGGTGGAACAAGAAATCCCCGGACGTCGGCGGATTCCACGACGAGGGATTCTGGGTCGTGTCCCGGCACGAGGAGGTCCGTGAGGTCTCCCGCCGGAGCGACGTGTTCTCCAACTGGGAGAACACCGCGATCCCGCGGTTCAACGACGACATCCCGCGCGAGGCCATCGAACTGCAGCGCCACGTCCTGCTCAACAAGGACGCGCCCGAGCACACCAAGCTGCGCAAGCTCGTCGCCCGCGGTTTCACCCCGCGCGCGATCAACGGCCTTCGCGACGAGCTGAACGCCCGCGCGAAGAAGATCGTCGAGGAGGCCTGCCGGGCCGGCGGGGGCGACTTCGTCACTCAGGTCGCCGCGGAGCTGCCGCTGCAGGCCATCGCCGAACTCATCGGCGTCCCGCAGGAGGACCGCGACAAGATCTTCGAGTGGTCGAATCAGATGACCGGCTACGACGACCCGGACAACACCGCCGACCCGGCGGCCGCGTCGATGGAGGTCCTCGGCTACGCGTACCAGATGGCCGCCGCCCGCAAGGAGTGCCCGGCCGACGACATCGTCACCACCCTGATCGAGGCCGACATCGACGGTGACGAGCTCTCGCCCGAGGAATTCGGCTTCTTCTTCATCGTGCTCGCCGTCGCCGGCAACGAGACCACCCGCAACGCGATCACGCACGGGATGGCGGCGTTCCTCGACAACCCGGAGCAGTGGGAGATCTTCAAGCGGGACCGGCCGAAGACCGCGGCCGACGAGATCATCCGCTGGGCCACGCCGGTCACGTCGTTCCAGCGCACCGCGCTCGAGGACACCGAGCTCGGCGGCCGGACGATCCGCAAGGGCGACCGCGTCGTGATGCTGTACGCGTCGGCGAACAACGACGAAGAGGTGTTCGAGAACCCCCGCACCTTCGATGTCCTGCGAGATCCCAACCCGCACCTCGCCTTCGGCGGTACCGGTGCGCACTACTGCCTCGGCGCGAACCTGGCGCGGATGGAGATCGACCTCGTGTTCAACGCGATCGCCGACTACATGCCCGACATCACCAAGGTCGCCGATCCGAAGCGGCTGCGCTCCGGCTGGCTCAACGGCATCAAGGAGTTCCGGGTGGACTACAAGACGCAGGGCGGCTGCCCGGTCGAGCACTGACCCGGGTGGGGCGGCGCCGAGAGATCGGGAATCCCCCGGCGCCGCCGCGCTTTCCGTGTGAGCGGGGCTGCGGGAGCCGGCGGCATGGGTGCACCCCGCCGAAATTGGGGGTGAGGGCGGGGTGCTCGCCCACAGTATTCGGCCGCCGAGGCGCCCCCGGCTTTCGGTCCTACTGGCCGGGACCTGTTTGCGCGACCGCCGCCGTGCCGGGTCCGGTCTGCGCGGGCCGAACAGCGGGACTCGGCGCCGAGCCCCGAGAGAACCCGCGCAGCAGGGGCCGTGCCTGTTGTTCCACCCAGTGAGACGTCTCCTCCCGCGCGCCGCGGTTGCGGAAATAGTGTCACGTGCTCCTGGAACGGAATCGGCGAAAGGCATCGAACATGGTGGAATGGGCGGAAGAATGCGACGTCCTCGTCGTCGGATCGGGCGCCGGCGGCTGCTGTGGCGCCTACACCGCTGCCCGCGAGGGACTGTCCGTCGTCCTGGTCGAGGCCTCCGAGTACTTCGGCGGCACCACCGCATATTCCGGCGGCGGCGGGGTCTGGTTCCCCACCAATGCGGTGCTGCGACGTGCCGGTGACGACGACACCATCGACGACGCCCTGACCTACTATCACGCGGTCGTCGGCGACCGCACCCCCCGCGACCTGCAGGACGCCTATGTGCGCGGCGGCGCTCCCCTGATCGACTATCTCGAGGCCGACGAGGACATCGAGTTCACCGCCTACCCGTGGCCGGACTACTTCGGCAAGGCTCCCAAGGCCAGCGCGAAGGGCCGTCACATCGCGCCGACCCCGCGGTCCGTCGTCGACGACCCGGAACTCAACGAGTCCGTCCGCGGGCCGCTGGGTCGCGAGCGCAACGGGGATCCGTTGCTGGACAAGCTGATCGGCGGACGTGCCCTCATCGGCCGGTTCCTGCTCGCCATGCGCAAGTACCCGAACGTGCAGTTGCATCGGAACACCGCGCTCGAGGAACTCGTCGTCGAGGACGGCGCCGTGGTCGGCGCGATCGTCTCCCACGGCGACCAGCGGCGGGCGGTGCGGGCCCGCAAGGGCGTCGTGCTCGCCGCCGGCGGATTCGACCACAACGACGAGATGCGCGCGCAGTACGGCGTTCCCGGCGCGGCCCGCGATTCGATGGGTCCGTGGTCCAACCTCGGCAAGGCCCACCAGGCGGCCATCGCGATCGGTGCCGACGTCGACCTGATGAGCGAGGCGTGGTGGTCGCCGGGGCTGACCCACCCCGACGGGCGCTCGGCCTTCGCGCTGTGCTTCACCGGCGGCATCTTCGTCGACCAGGACGGCAACCGCTTCACCAACGAGTACGCGCCCTACGACCGGCTCGGCCGCGACATCATCGCCCGGATGGACAAGGGTGAGATGACGCTGCCGTTCTGGATGATCTACGACGACCGGGGCGGCGTCGTGCCGCCGATCGCGGCGACAAACGTGCCGCTCGTGGAGACCGAGAAGTACGAGGCGGCGGGACTGTGGAAGACCGCCGACACGCTCGCCGAACTAGCCGGGCAGATCGGGGTGCCGGCCGAGGCGCTCGAGGCGACCGTCGCGCGGTTCAACCGCCTCGCCGCCACCGGCGTCGACGAGGACTTCGGCCGCGGGGACGAGCCCTACGACGTGGCGTTCACCGGCGGCGGTTCGGCGCTGATCCCGATCGAGAAGGGCCCGTTCCACGCCGCGCAGTTCGGCATCTCGGACCTCGGCACCAAGGGCGGACTGCGCACCGACACGGTCGGCCGCGTGCTCGACGGCGCCGGGACGCCCATCGCCGGGCTGTACGCGGCGGGCAACACGATGGCCGCCCCGAGCGGCACCGTCTACCCCGGCGGTGGCAACCCGATCGGCACCAGCGCGTTGTTCGCCCACCTGGCGGTCCGGCACATGGCCGGAGCATAGGAACGCCGCGACTCGTCCGGTCCCGCTCAGTGGGTCCTGCGTCACACTCGGAGCACTTCGTCCGTACGGTTCACATCGACGAACCGTAGGAGTTTTCATGAGTACATCGTTGGCACCCGAACGGGCACCCTCGACCCGCGCCGAACGCCGCTACGAGCGGACCCGACCCGTGTGGGCGGTGGTGGCCATTCTCATCGCCGTCGAAGTCATCAGCGCATTCGAGACGTCGATGATGTACGCGGCGCTGCCGACGTTCGCCCGCGTCTTCGAGGCGGACGCCTCCGCGGTCGGATGGACCGTGACGGCGTTCCTGCTGGTGGCGGCGGCCTCGGCGGCGGTGTGCGGCCGGCTCGGCGACATGTACGGCCGCGAACGGGTGCTGATGTTCGTGCTGGCCTGCGCTGCCACCGGCTCCGTCGTCAGCATGGCGTTCGGGACCCTCGAGGCCATCATCGCCGGCCGGGCGATCCAGGGTGTGGCCGGAGCGATCCTGCCGCTGTGCATCGGCCTGGCCCGCGAACACCTGCCGGCCGAGCGCGTCCCCATGGCGGTCGCGCTGATCTCCGGGTCGGCCGTCGCGGCCGGCGCGGCCTCCCTGCTGGTCGCCGGCGTCCTCATCGACCTGGGCGACTGGCGGTACATCTTCGTCGTCGCCGCCGGCTACGCGCTCGTCTGTCTCTTCCTGGTCGAGGCCGTGCTGCCGTGGCGGCGCCGCACCGCTCGGCGGCAACCGATCGACGTCGTCGGCGCGGTCGGCCTGGCGGTGTCGGTGGCGTCCGTCCTGTTCGGTCTGACCCAGAGCCGCTCCTGGGGCTGGAGCGACGCCCGCGTGCTGGGTCCGATCGTCCTCGGCGCCGCGGTGTTCGCCTGCTGGGTGTGGTGGGAACTGGGCCGGACGTCTCCGATCGTGAACCTGCGCCTGCTCGCCGAGCGCAACGTCGCCCTGACGATGCTCGCCGGGGTCGCACTCGGCGTCGGACCGATCGGCGTCGGGACGATGATCATCCCGATCATCATGCAGAGCCCGGCCACCGCGCCGTTCGGCCTGGGACTCTCGCCGACCTACGCCGGAACGCTGTCGTTCGTCGGCGCGATGATCGGCATGGCATTCACCCCGGTCGCGGGCAGGATCGCCGCCGCCGTAGGGGCGCGGACGTCGTTGCTGCTAGGCAGCGTGATGTTCCTCGTCGCGTGTGCCGGGTTCTTCTTCTTCCGCGCATCGGTGATCGGAATGACGCTGCTGGTCGTGGCCGTGTCGGTGGCGACGGCGTTCGCGTACACGGCGCTGCCGAACCTGCTCGTCGAGTCCGTCCCGGAGCACAACACCAGCGAGATGGCCGGCAGCCAGACGGTGCTGCGCACCGCGGCGTCGGCGGTGGGCACCTCGCTCGCCTCGCTCCTGCTCGCGTCCCTGGTGCTGCCCGGGACGGCGACGCCGACAGTGGCCGCGCTCGGGGCCGTCTGCGCGATGCTGGTCCTCTCCTGCGCCGTGACGATCGGGCTGGGTTCGGCGATCAGGTATCGGCGGGCGTGATTCCCGGCCCGTCCAGCAGCGTCAGATCGTCGGGGACGTCGATGTCCCCGGGATCGGCGAGGCGCGTGCAGTCCAGCCGTCGCACCCGGTCGCGGTTGCGGGTGAGGAATCGCCGGGCTCCCTCGTCGCCGACGGCCTCGCCGGCCGCCGCCTCGGCGTCGCGGCGGTCGAACACCACGGGATGCCCGGGGCGGTCCCCGAACACCGGCAGGGTGATCGTGCCCGGGCGGTGCGCGAGGAGTACGGCGCGGACGAGGTCGGCGGTGATGCCGGGGAAGTCGACGACCGTCAGCGCGATCACGTCGTGGCCGGTCGTGGCGTCCACCCCGCACCGCAGCGACGTCGACATCCCCTCGGCCCAGCGCGGATTGACGACGGAGCGGACGCCGGGCGGACACGCGGCGACGACGTCGTCGGCGTAGGCGCCGGCGACCACCGTGACCTCGTCGCAGCCGCCGTCGGCGAGCGCGGCCACCACGGTGTGCAACAGGGGGCGGCCGCCGTGGGGGAGCAGCGCTTTCGCGCGCCCGCCCAGCCGCGTGCCGCCCCCTGCCGCGAGGACGATCCCGGCGACGGTCATGGCCGGACTCTAGCCGCGTGCTTCCTCGGTTGCGGGACGAACCGTCGCCATGGCCCGCTCGACCTCCCAGAAGGCGCGCAGCGACGCGATCCGGCCCGCGTCGTCGACGCGGTAGACGAACACCCCCTCGGCGTCGATCACGTTGCCGCCGAGGGTCGTGCGGATGGTGCCGATGTTGACGCACTCGTCGCCGCACACCAGCACGTCGTCGACGAGGAACTCGAGCTTGTCGGTGTTCGCGATGGTCATGTCGTAGAACCGCGAGATCGCCTCGCGGCCGTGATGGCCCTTGCCCTCCGGATCGAATCCGGACGGACCGACCGGGTCCTCGACGACACCGTTCTCGGCGAACAACGCGACCCACTCGTCCTTGCGTTTGCCGCTTGCCGCCGCCTGCGACGCCCGCGCGGCGACCCGAGCCGGGTGTTCCTCGCTCATGCCGATGCCTTTCCGTGGATGTACCTGTCGGCGAAACGGTGCAGGGACTCCTGCTTCGCCTCGAGGGGACTGTCGAAGCCGTGCCCGTCGAAGATCCACGGCACCACGATGATGTCGGTGACGCCGGCATCCTCGAGCTCGGCGTACCCGGCACGGCCGAACCGGTCCACGCACACCGCCTGGATCTCGAACGGATCGTCGGCGCGGCCGTGTTCGGCGCGCAGTTCCCGCAGCCGGGCGATCACCTGCACGAGGTCGTCGAACCGGATCATCGCCGAGGTCCAGCCGTCGCCCACGCGCGCCGCCCGGCGCAGCGCCACGTCGGTGTGGCCGCCGATGTAGAACGGCACGGGTTCGGTGGGGGCGGGGCTCATCTGAAGCCGGTCGAAGTCGAAGAATTCGCCGTGGTGCTCGACCATGCCGCCGCCGAGGATGAGCTTGATGACGTCGATCATCTCGTCCACCCGCTTGCCGCGCCGCGCGTACGGCACCCCGCACCACTCGAACTCCTCGGGGGCCCAGCCGATTCCCACTCCGAAGCCGAAGCGGTTACCGGTGAGGTTGGCCACCGAGCCGACCTGGCGCGCCAGCAGCACCGGGTTGCGCGAGCCGAGCTTGAGGACCTGGGTGTAGAACCGGAGTGTCGACGTGACCGCCCCCATCGCGGCCGCGGCGATCAGTGGGTCCGCCCAGGGCGTGTCCTCGGTCCACATCCGCGACCCGTCGGGGGTGTACGGGTAGTCGACGGTCTGCTTCTCCATGTAGAACAGGGAGTCGGGCAGCGCGATCGACCGGAACCCGCACTCCTCGGCGGTGCGGGCGAGGCCGGTGAGCTGGTCGAGGGGCGTCATCGCGACGCCGACGGTGAAGTCCACCACGGTCCGTGCCTATCGTTCCGGTCGGTCCGAGCCGACGACCCACATCGAGAAGTACTGCGAGCCGCCGCCGTACGCGTGCCCGAGTGCCTTGCGTGCGCCGTCGACCTGATGCTCCCCGGCGCGCTGCATCACCTGCATCGCGGCCTCGGCGAACCGGATCATGCCGGAGGCGCCGATCGGGTTGGAGGACAGCACACCGCCGGACATGTTGACCGGCAGCTGACCGCCGATGGCCGTCTCCCCGGCCTCGGTGAGCTTCCAACCGGAGCCCTCCGGGGTGAAGCCGAGGTTCTCGAGCCACATCGGCTCGAACCACGAGAACGGGACGTAGATCTCGGCGCAGTCGATCTCGGTGAGCGGGTCGGTGATACCCGCGGCCTGCCACAGCGCCGCCGCGGCCATCCGGCCTGCCTCGGGGTTGACCTGGTCGCGTCCCGCATACGTGGTCGGCTCGGTCCGCATCGCGGTGGCGTGGATCCACGCGACCCTCCGGCCCTGCGCCTCGACCGCCGCGGCCGAGTCCTCGTCGCCGATCACGACGGCGCACGCGCCGTCCGACGACGGGCACGTCTCGTCGTAGCGGATCGGATCCCACAGCATCTGCGACGCCTGCACCGACTCGAGCGTGATGTTCGGCTGCTTGAGGTGCGCGTACGGGTTCTTCGCGCCGTTGAGCCGGTCCTTCACGGCGACCATCGCGCCGATGTGCTCGGGTGCGCCCGATCGGCGGATGTAGGAGCGCACGTGCGGGGCGAAGTAGCCGCCGGCGCCGGCGCCGACCGGCATGGTGAACGGCACCGGGGTGGACAGCGCCCACATCGCGTTCGACTCGGACTGCTTCTCCCACGCCACGGCCAGCACCCGCCGGTGCACGCCGGCCTGCACGAGGCTGGCGGCGACGTTGGCGGTGGACCCGCCGACCGAACCGGCGGTGTGGACCCGCAGCATCGGCTTGCCGGTGGCGCCGATCGCGTCGACCATGGTCAGTTCGGGCATCATCACGCCCTCGAACAGGTCGGGGGCCTTGCCGATCACGACCGCGTCGATGTCGTCCCAGCCGACGTCCGAGTCGGCCAGGGCGCGGTCGATCGCCTCGCGCACGAGGCCGGACATGGACACGTCGTGCCGTTTGGCGACGTAGTGGGTCTGCCCCGTGCCGAGGACAGCCGCGAGTTGCTTGGCCATGTCAGTTACGTCCCTCCAGAACGGCTACCAGATTCTGTTGCAGCACAGGACCGCTCGTCGCGTGTGCGAGGGCCCGCCCGGCCCGCCCGGCCATGATCGCCTGCGCGGCGCAGCCGATGCGCTCGAGGCCGCCGGAGAACATGGGGTTACCCGTGAGCGGGCCGCCGGTCGGGTTGACCGCCGTCGCGTCGGAGAGGCCGAGGGCCTCGCGCAGGATCAGCTCCTGATGGGTGAACGGCGCGTGCAGTTCGGCGACGTCGAACGCGGTGTCACCGCCGGTGACGGCCCGCGCGGCGGCCGACGCGGACGGCGCGGTCGTCAGGTCGCGGCCGCCGAGGTTCGGCGAGTCGATGCGATGCTCGATGCCCGTGATCCAGGCGGGGTTCTCGCACAGTTCACGGGCCCGGTCGCCGGCGGCGAGCACGATCGCGGCGGCGCCGTCGGTGACCGGCGCGCAGTCGTGCCCCCGCAGCGGATCGGCGACGTAGGGCCGGGCCAGCAGCTCCTCGACGTCGAAGTCGCCGCTGATCTGGGCGTTCGGGTTGTCCTTGGCGGCGGCCCGCGCGCGCACCGCGACCTGTGCCATGTCCTCCGCCGTCCACTTGCCGGCGTCGAGCCCGAACCGGGCCTGCAGCCCGGCGAGGGACACGGAATCGAGGCCGAGCGGGGCGACGAGGTACGGGTCGAGCTGCAGGCCGAGGACCTGACGCAGGGTGCCGGCCGACGACTTGCCGAAGCCGTACACCAGGGCGGTGTCGACCTCCCCGGTGATCAGCTTGACCCACGCCTCGTACAGCGCCCAGGCGGCGTCCATCTCGACGTGGGATTCGTTGATCGGCGGCACCGCGCCGATCGCGTCCACGGCCGAGATGAACGAGAACGCCCGGCCCGCGAGGTAATCGGACGAACCGGAGCACCAGAAACCGATGTCCGACTTGGTGATTCCCAGCTTCGAGTACAGCTCCCGGAAGCAGGGGACGAGCATTTCGACGCCGTTGGTGGTGCCGGTGGTCTCGCGCACGTGGGGTGCCTGCGCGAAGCCGACGACTGCGATGTCTGTCATGGTGGGCGCGGCTCCCTTACAGGTGGTGTTTGAAGGTCTCGTAGTCGGCGTCCGGTTCGCCGGTCGGCCGGAAGTACTCGATGTTGCGCAGCGTGTAGTCCCACTCCTCGCGCGGGCGCCACTTCGCCTCCACCCGCATGCCCATCCGGACGTCGGCGGCGTCGCACTCGAGGATCAGGTGCAGGAACGGGATGTCCGCACCGTCGAGCAGCACGTAGGCCGCGACGTACGGCGGCGTGATCTGCTGGCCGAGGAACGGCACGTTGACGATGCAGAACGTGGTGACGATGCCCTTGTCGGACACCTCGACCTGCTCCCGGGTGGGGATGCCGTCGGTGGGGTTCGCGCCGCGCGGCGGGATGTAGACCTTGCCGCCCGGTCCGGTGCGGCCGCCGATCAGCTTGCCCTCGGCCAGCGCGCGCAGGTAGTAGGACTCCTCGTAGGACGCGCTGTGCGTGTAGTGCAGATCCAGCGGCGTGATCATCATCGTCACCGGCTCGCCGGAGGCGTCCGTCCGGACCGTGACGGTCTCGGCCTCGCCCGGTTCGAAAGCTGCGATGTCACGAATGTGACCGGCGCGGTCGTCGGCCCACCGCACGCGTACCCGCATCCCGGTGCTCATGTCCTCGGGACCGGGGACGTCGACCGCGTGCAGCAGCGTCGTGTCGGCCCCGTCCATCTGGATCAGCGCCCACGCGAACGGCCGGTCGAACGGCTGGCCCGGCAGCGGCTCGGGGTTCCACGTCCAGCTGCGCACCGTGCCGGACTGCCCCACCTCGACGAAGTCGGTGAGGGGTTCGTGGGTGACCGCGTCGAACTCCGGGGGCGGCACGAGGACGCGCCCGTCCGAGCCGCGGGCGCCGAGGATGCGCCCGTCGCGCAGGCCCGTGACGAACGCGCCGACGGTCGGCCCCGTGGATCGGGTGTAGTCGAACTTCAGGTTCAGTGGTGCGCTCAGCGGCTTCTCCGCGATCGCGCTCTTTCCCAGGCTCACAACTTCGAGTAGAACAGGTTCTAGAGACGGTGGCAAGGGTACCGTCCGAGCAGCGGTGTCCCCGGTCCGCCCCGAAAGGAATGGTGTGCAATGAAACTGGGTCTGCAACTCGGCTACTGGGGGGCGCAGCCGCCCGCGAACGCCGGCGAGCTCGTCGCCGCCGCCGAGGCGGAGGGTTTCGATGCGGTCTTCGCCGCGGAGTCGTGGGGTTCGGACGCGTTCACGCCGCTCGCGTGGTGGGGCTCGGGCACGCGGCGGGTGCGGCTCGGCACGTCCGTCGTGCAGATCTCCGGCCGCACCCCCACCAGTTGTGCCATGCACGCGATCACCCTCGACCACCTCAGCGGCGGGCGGCACATCCTGGGGCTCGGCGTGTCCGGGCCGCAGGTCGTCGAGGGGTGGTACGGCGAACCGTTCGCCAAGCCGCTCGCCCGCACCCGCGAGTACGTCTCGATCGTGCGCAAGGTGCTGGCCCGCCGGGAGCCGGTGACCAACCCGGGCCCGCACTACCCGCTGCCGTACGACGGACCCGGCGCCACCGGGCTCGGCAAGCCGCTCAAGCCGATCACGCACCCGCTGCGTGCCGACATCCCCATCTGGATCGGCGCCGAGGGGCCCAAGAACGTCGCGCTGACCGCCGAGATCGCCGACGGCTGGCTCGCCATCTACTACTCCCCGCGCCTGGCCCCGATGTACGACGAGTGGCTCGACGAGGGCTTTGGCCGGCCCGGCGCCCGGCGCACCCGCGACGACTTCGAGATCGCCGCGACCTGCCAGGTCGTCGTCACCGACGACCGGACGGGGACCATCGCCGGCCTCAAGCCCGTCACCGCCCTGTACGTCGGAGGCATGGGCACCCCCGAACTCAACTTCCATGCCCAGGTGTACCGGCGCATGGGCTACGGTGACGTGGTCGACGAGGTGACCGCCCTGTTCCGCGCGGGCCGCAAGGACGAGGCCGCCGCCGCGATTCCCGACGAGATGGTCACCGAGACGATGATCATCGGCGACCGCGACGAGGTGCGCGCCGGCGTGAAGCGCTGGTCCGACGCCGGCGTGACGATGCTGCTCGTCAGCTGCCGCGACGCCGAGCACGTGCGCTCCCTGGCGGACGTCGTGCTGCGGTAGGCGCCCGCTTCCCCCGAGCGAATGTATCGTTCACCTCCTCAGATCGACGGGATGCCACATTCGCTCGGTGGGGAGGTTGTCCACAGTCGGCGAGTTGCTCCACAGATTCGACGAATGCACGATCCGCGGCCGCACGAATCCGATCGAGCGGCGCACTGTAGGTCCATGAGAAGGGGTGAGTGGGCGGGGGATCCGGAGGCACTGGGCCGGCTGGGCGACAGCGGTGTGGTTCGCGACGCCGTGCTTCGTCGTGTCGGAGTGTCGGGGTCGGCAATTCACGAGCGGTGCCGTCCGGGTGGTCCCTGGCAACGGCTGCTGCCGGGCATCGTGATGCTCGGAAACGGACCGGCGTCGGCTCGGCAACGCACGATCGCGGCCATGAAGTACGTCGGCGACGACGCCGTACTCACCGGACGATCGGCGCTCGGAGAACATGGACTGGCGGGAGAACAATACGACGTCCACGTGCTGCTCCCGGCGAATCGTCGCGTGCAGTCGGCCGGATTCGTCCTCGTCGAGCGGACAACCCGAATTCCGGACCCTTTGATACGTAATGGCATCCGGTGTGCTCCCATCGAACGTGCCCTGCTCGACGCCGCGCGCCGGTGCACCACTCTCGATGCGACGCGGTCGTTGATCGCCTCGGCCGTCCAGCGTGGAGCGGTGTCGGTGGCAGCGCTGCAGGAGGAACTGGCGGAGGGGAGCGGGCGGGGTTCGGCTCTGCCGCGGCGGGTGCTCCGGGAGGTGGATGCCAACGTCCACTCGGTGGCGGAGGCGAAGGCCCGGGAGCTGTGGGAACGCAGCGGTCTGCCCGAGATGGTGTTCAACCGCGATGTTCTCGACTCCCGGGGCGGGTTCATCGCACGACCTGACGGCTGGATCGACGACGTCGCGATGGCCTGGGACATCGACTCCCTCGCGTGGCACCTGTCGCCCAAGGCGTACAAGGACACGATCGAGCGCCGGACCCGCATGCAGAACGCGGGCATCATCGTGCTGCCGACGATCCCGAGTGCGGTGGAGCGGTCACCGAGGCGTGTCGTCGACGACCTGCGCCGGCACTACGAGCTCGCGGCCTCTCGGCCGCGGCCCGACGTGCGACTACGGACGGTGACCCCGGGCTGAGCGAATGGACCATACCGTCGGACTACGGAGGTGAGCGATACATTCGCTCGGCCCGGGCCTCCGGCCCGTCAGGCGCCGGTGAACTTCGGGGTGCGCTTCTCGGTGAACGCGCGGGGGCCTTCCTTGGCGTCGGCGCTCTTGAAGACCTCGGCGCCGAGTTTCGCGTCGATCTCGAAGGCTTCCTCCTCGTGCATGCCCTCGGTGTCGCGGATGGTCTTCAGGATGGCCTGGACGGCGAGGGGGCCGTTGGCGGCGATGGTCCCGGCGATCTCGAGGGCCTTGTCGAGAGCCTGGCCGTCGGGGACGACGTGGCCGATCAGGCCGATCTCCTTGGCCTCGGCGGCCTTGATGTGGCGGCCGGTGAGCAGGATGTCGGCGGCGATCGTGTAGGGGATCTGGCGGACGAGCCGCACCGCCGAGCCGCCGAGGGGGAACAGGCCCCACTTGGCCTCGGAGACACCGAACTTCGCGCTCTCCCCGGCGACGCGGATGTCGGTGCCCTGGAGGATCTCGGTGCCGCCGGCGATGGCCGGGCCCTCGACCGCGGCGATCAGCGGCTTGGTGAGGCGACGGCCCTTCAGCAGTGCGGGCAGCCTCGACAGATCCCAGCCACCGCCTTTGCCCTTCCCGTCGCTTCGCTCGCCCTGCTCGAACTTGTCGCCCGGGGCCGACCGGTTCATCGCCTTGAGGTCGGCGCCCGCGCAGAACGCGCCGCCGGCGCCGGTCAGGATGGCCACTCGGATCTCCGGATCGTTGTCGACGCGGTCCCAGGCCTCGGCCATGATCGCCATCATCTCGCCGGACAGGGCGTTGCGCGCCTCGGGCCGGTTCATGGTCACGATCAGGACCGAGCCGCGCTGCTCGACGAGGCAGTGCGGGGCGTCTGCCGAAATGCCGGAAACTTCCGATGCGGTGGTGGACACTGAGGACTCCTGAGGGGTTGTGAACTGGATCTCATCCGGGTCTTGTCAGAAACGGTAACACGTTCTACTTTTGTGACGTGGCCCTTAACATCGCAGACCTCGTAGAGCACGCAATCGACCTCGTTCCCGACCGCGTCGCGCTCGCGTCGGACGGACGTGAGGTCACCTACGCGCAGGTGGAGGAGCGCGCCAACCGGCTCGCCCACTATCTGCAGGAACGGGGCGTGAAGCCCGGTGACAAGGTGGGTATCTACTCCCGCAACACCATCGAAGCGATCGAGGCGATGGTCGCGGTGTTCAAGATTCGTGCCGTGATGGTGAACGTCAACTACCGGTACGTCGAGAACGAGTTGCAGTACATCTTCGACAACTCGGACATGGTCGCGCTCGTCCACGAGCGCCGTTACTCCGACAAGGTCGCCGCCGTGCTGCCGCACTGCCCGCAGATCCGCACCGTCGTCGTGGTCGACGACGGCACCGATCTCGACTACGCGAGCTACGGGGGCGTCGACTACGAGTCCGCGCTGGCTCAGGGCTCACCCGAGCGCGACTTCGGCGAACGCAGCGCCGACGACCTCTACATCCTCTACACCGGCGGCACCACCGGCAGCCCCAAGGGCGTGATGTGGCGGCAGGAGGACGTGTGGCGCGTACTCGGCGGCGGCATCAACTTCATGACGGGCGAATACGTCGCCGACGAATGGGAACTCGCAAAGACCGGTGCCGCGAGCCCGCCGCTGGTCCGTTTCCCGATCCCCCCGCTCATCCACGGCGGTGCCCAGTGGGCGGTGCTGCAGTCGCTGTTCAGCGGCGGCAAGGTGATCATGCATCCCGAGTTCGACGGCCACGAGGTGTGGCGCGTCATCGAGGAGCACAAGGTCAACGTCATCTTCATCACCGGCGACGCGATGGGCCGCCCGATGCTCGACGCGCTCGAGAGCGGACGTCCGGGAACCGGTGAGAAGTACGATCTTTCGTCCCTGTTCGCGATGGCGTCGAGCGCCGCGCTGTTCTCCCCGGCGCTGAAGGAACGCTTCCTGGACCTGATGCCCAACACGGTGATCACCGACTCGATCGGCTCGTCCGAGACCGGCTTCGGCGGACTCGGCATCGTCGCCAAGGGCCAGGCCCACTCGGGTGGCCCCACCGTCAAGATCGACGCCTCCACGGCCGTGATCGACGACGACGGAAATCCGGTCGAGGCCGGCTCCGGGCAGGTGGGCGTGCTCGCCCGCAAGGGCCACATCCCCATCGGCTACTACAAGGACGAGGTCAAGACCAAGGCGACCTTCCGCGAGTACCACGGCGTCCGCTACTCGATCCCGGGCGACCATGCGCGGGTCGAGGCCGACGGCACCGTCACCATGCTCGGCCGCGGGTCCGTCTGCATCAACACCGGTGGCGAGAAGGTGTTCCCCGAGGAGGTCGAGGGCGCCCTCAAGGCCCACCCGGACGTGTTCGACGTCCTCGTCGTCGGCGTGCCCGACGAGCGCTGGGGGCAGCGGGTGTCCGCCGTGATCGCGCCCCGCGCCGGTACCCGCCCGGCGCTGGCCGACCTCGTCGAGGTGGCCCGCACGCAGATCGCCAGCTACAAGATTCCGCGCAGTGTCTGGTACGTCGACGCCATCAAGCGTTCGCCGGCCGGCAAGCCCGACTACCGCTGGGCCAAGGAACAGACCGAGCAGCGCCCAGCGGACGACCACCACACCAACGGCTCCGCCGCGGCGAGCTAGAAGGGACCGGGATGCACACCGATCTCAGCAGGAAATTCGGCATCCAGTACCCGATCTTCGGGTTCACCCCGTCCGAGCACGTCGCCGCCGCGATCAGCCGGGCCGGTGGTCTCGGCGTCCTCGGCTGTGTCCGGTTCAACGACCCGGACGAGCTCGACGCCGTGCTCACCTGGATGGACGAGAACACCGACGGCAAGCCCTACGGGGTCGACGTCGTGATGCCCGCAAAGGTTCCCACCGAGGGCACCGCCGTCGACCTCGACAAGCTCATCCCCGCCGAGCACCGTGCCTTCGTCGAGCGCACCCTCGCCGAGCTCGGCGTGCCGCCGCTCGACGAGTCCGCCGAACACGCGGCCGGCGTCCTCGGCTGGCTGCACTCGGTCGCCCGCGCACATGTGGACGTCGCCCTCGAGCACCGGCCCGCGCTCATCGCCAACGCGCTCGGCTCCCCGCCGAAGGACGTGATCGACCTCGCCCACGAGAAGGGGGTGCCCGTCGCGGCGCTCGCCGGGGCGGTCGAGCATGCCCGGCGGCACGTCGAGAACGGCGTCGACATCGTCATCGCCCAGGGGTACGAGGCGGGCGGGCACACCGGCGAGGTGGCCTCGATGGTGCTCTGGCCCGAAATCGTGGACGCCCTCGGCGATTCGGCGGCGGTGCTTGCCGCCGGCGGTATCGGCTCCGGGCGGCAGGTCGCGGCCGCGCTCGCGCTCGGCGCGTCCGGGGTGTGGATGGGTTCCTACTGGCTCACCACCTCCGAATACAAGCTCGGCGCTGCCGCCGACGGCCCGTCGTCGGTCCAGCGGGCCCTGCTGGGCGCGACATCGTCGGACACCGTCCGCTCGCGGATCTACTCCGGCAAGCCCGCCCGCCTGCTCAAGACGAAGTGGACCGAGGCATGGTCGAAGCCCGATGCCCCGTCGCCGCTGCCGATGCCGTTGCAGAACCTGCTCGTGAGCGAAGCCCACCAGCGGATCGCCGCCGCGGACGATCCCGAGGTCGTCGCGATGCCCGTCGGGCAGATCGTCGGCCGGATGAACGAGATCCGGCCGGTCGCGGAGATCATGGCCGAGCTCGTCGAGGGGTACGAGCGGGCCGTGGACCGGTTGAACGCAGCACGGTGACGGACCGGTGGTGACCGTCTACGATCCCTTCGATCCGCAGTTCCTGGCCGACCCCTACCCGGCCTACCGGATGCTGCGGGACGAGGACCCGGTGCACCGCCACGTCAGCACCCGGAACGGCATTCCGCCGTTCCGGGTGCTGTCCCGTTTCGAGGACGTGTGGAACGCGGTGCGCGACACCGAGACCTACTCGTCCGCTGGGGGATTGACGTTCGTTCCCGACGAGATCGGCACACTGGGTCTCGCCCCGACGATCGTCATGCTCGACCCCCCGCGGCACGGGCAGCTGCGCAGCCTGATCGCGAAGGGGTTCACGCCCCGGCGCGTCGCGGCGCTCGAGGACGCCGTGCGCGGGTTCGTCCGCGGCCGGCTCGATTCGTTCGCCGGGCGGCGCGAGGTCGATCTGCACCGCGAATTCTCCTCGACCGTCCCGACGTTCGTCCTGGCGGAGATGCTCGGCGTGCCGGCGGCCGACCGGGCCCGGTTCGATCCGTGGGTCGCCGCGCTGACGACGTTGCAGGACAGCGGATTCGACGTGGCCGCCATGAGCGCACCCGACGCCGTCGCCGAGATGTTCGAGTACTTCTCGCGGCTGATCGGCGAGCGCCGCCGCGAACCCGGCGACGACCTGATCAGCGCCCTGACCACCGTCGAGTCCGACGGCGAATTGCTCACCGACTGGGAGATCCTCGGGTTCTGCTTCGTCATGGTGGCCGGCGGCAACGACACCACCGGAAACCTGATCTCGCACGCCGTGATGCTGCTCGACACCGATCACCGCCAGCGCGACCTGCTCGTCGACGAGCCTTCCCGGATCCCGGGCGCGTTGACGGAGACGCTGCGGCTGGAGGGATCGGTGCAGGGACTCGCGCGCACCACCACCCGTGACGTCGAGTTGCACGGGGTGACGATTCCGGCCGGGGAGAAGGTGATGATGCTCTACGGCGCCGCCAATCGCGACGAACGCGAATTCGGCGACACCGCGGAGCAGTTCGACGTCACCCGGCCGATTCCGCGGCACCTCGGATTCTCCAGCGGTCCCCACTTCTGCATCGGCTCGCACCTGGCGAAGCTGCAGTCCCGGGTTGCGCTCGAGGAGTTGCTGGCCCGGTATCCCCACGTGTCGGTCGATCCGGCATCGGGGGTGCGTCTGCAGTCGTCGTTCACCCGCGGCTGGGTGAGCCTGCCCGCCCTCCTGCGTCAGCCGAGCGGGAGGTTGGGGCGGTGAGCGGGAGTATGTCGCGGCATCGTGCGGGTGCGTCGACCAGGATGCTCCCCCTCGGAACGAGAACCTCCCTGTCACGACCCACGGACACGCCGCGCGTTCGCGACGATCGCGGCGTGGACGAACCGCGGCAGCCCGGGCGCCAGCTCCTCCCACTCGGAGGTGGCGGCGTCGCCGGAGACATACAGGGCCGCGATCTCGCAGTGCTGCTGCGGACTGCACGGGCCGAACCAGCGTTCGAGGTGGCGGCGGTGCTGCTCGGCGGCATCCATCGCTACCGGTCCGTCCGCCGGCTCGCCCGCCGCGATCGCCTCGACGAACGCTCGGATGTCGGCGGCGGCCTCGGCCTTGATCGTCTCCCAGTCCTCCCTGGTGTGCCCCGCGGCGCGGTGCGCCGCCCGCTCCCACTGGTCGTGATTCGGCCAGTCCGGCTCGGTGGCCGCGAATCGTTCGGCGAACCGGTCGGTTCCGAAGATCTCCAGTTGCTCCTCAGGGGTGAGCGATACACCCGTGCGCCGCGCCTCGAGCTCGCGATCGAGCGCCGCGAGCAGACCGATGAGGTGGTCCCGGCGCTGTTCGAGAAGCCGCCGCTGGCGGCGGAGGTGATCGTCGACGGTCGCGCCCGGATCGGCGAGCATGTCGGCAATGGCATCGAGGCCGAAGTCGAGCGCGCGATAGAACAGGATGCGTCGCAGCCGCTCGACGTCGGCGGCCGAGTAGAGGCGGTGGTTGCCGGCGCTGCGTCCATGGGGCACGAGCAGGCCGATCCGGTCGTAGTGGTGGAGCGTGCGCACCGAGACGCCAGCCATCCGCGCGACGTCCCCGACCGTGTACTCGCCGTCCACACGTCGATGATGCGCCGTCACGGCCGGTGTCGTCGCGCCGCCCGGGCGTGGGCGACGGCGAGCAGGCCGGGGACCTGTGCGGCGGTGCGCACGCCCGGGTTCAGGATCGACACCCACCCCTGCGGCGCGTACACGGGATGGGGAAGCAGGAGATCGAGGGCGGTGTAGTCCACGGCGGCGCCGTGCCGCGCGTGCCCGGCCGGCGGGTAACCCAGCAGGTCGCGGAACTCGTCGCGGCCGACCGCGACGTTGAGCCGGAACACCCCCGTCCGGTAGAGGTGGGACGCGGTGTCGAAGCCGTCGTAGTCGTGGACGACGACCGTGGCGAACGGGAACCTGCGGTCGGCGGGGGTGGTGCCGTCCGGATCGAAGAACAGGAAGGTGTCGCCCCACGCCTGCCGGGGCGCGCCGTTGTCCTCCCCGGCCGTCGTCGCCACCACCCCGGGCAGGGCCGCCGCGACGTCGATGATGTCGTCCACCGTGAGGGATCGGGGTTCGTTCGTCGTCATGGGGCGGACGCTACGACCTGACGCAACGTCAGGTTCAAGTCCTCGTGCCGGATCGCCTATCGGCCCGATCCGGTGACCTGCGGCTGCAACTCGGCCGCCAGGTCGTCGGTCAGCGGCGTGAACTCGCGCTCGCCGCGGCGGCGGACCCATACCGGGTCGGCGCAGTGCCACCGCTCGGCGCTGAGTGTGCGGGTGAGGATCTTGAACGTGGCGGTGCGCGGGAAGTCCCGGCACACCCGGATCAGCGTCGGCAGCTGCTTGGGGCCGAGATCGCCCTGCGCGTCGAGGAACCCGGCGAGTGCGACGGGGTCGAACGCGGAATCCGCGGTCGGGATGACCGCGGCCATCACCCGGTCGCCGACCTGCGGATCCGGGACCGCGTAGACCGAGACCTGCGCGAAGCCCGGGTAGCGGAGCAGGGCCCGCTCGATCGGAGCGGCCGCGATGTTCTCGCCGTCGACGCGCATCCAGCCGGAACTGCGGCCGGCGAAGTAGACGAACCCGTCGGCGTCGGCGTAGCCGAGATCGCCGCTGTGGTACCGGCCGTCGCGCACCCGCTCGGCGTCGGCCTCCGGGTTCTTGTAGTAGCCGGCGAACAGTCCGGCCCCGGCGACGTTGACGAGCTCACCGGTCGCGACGTCGGCGTTGAGGATGCGGCCGTCGGCATCGAACTCGGCGACCGGACAGGGCGATCCGGTGTCCGGTTCGAGGATCCGCACGCCCTCGGGCAGCCGTCCCAGCGCCCCGGGCGGCGCATCGGGCGCCGCGGAGATCGAGATGCCGCCCTCGGTGGAGCCGAACCCGTCGACGACCGTCGCGCCGAACCGCCGGCGGAACTCGGCGATCGCGGGCGCCGTGCCCTCGTTGCCGTACATGATGCGCAGGGGATTGTCCGCCTCGCCGGGCTCCTCCGGGGTGGCGACGATGTAGGACAACGGCTTTCCCACGTAGTTGGCGTAGGTGACGCCGAAGCGGCGCACGTCCGGCAGGAAGCCGGAGGCGGAGAACCTGCGCCGCAGGGCGATCCCGGCCCCGGCCGCCAGCGCCACCGCCCAGCCGGCCATCATCGCGTTGGAGTGGAACATCGGCATCGACACGTACACGACGTCGTCGGCGCCGAGACCGAACCGTTCCGCGAGCATCACTCCGGGGCCGGTGATCTTCTCGTGGGTGCAGCACACGGCCTTCGGGTCGCCGCTGGTGCCGGACGTGAAGATCAGCATGAACAGATCGGTCGCGGCGACGGGCGCCGGCGCGGCGGTAGAACCGGTGTGGGGAGCGAGCAGATCGGCCCACTCGGCGGAGTCGACGTCGATCACCCGGACGCCGCCGAGGTCGAGTCCGTCCAGCAGCCGCGCGTTCGCGGCCTCGGTGAACACCACCTGGCAGTCCGCGAGCGCGATGTCGCGGGCGAGGGCCTGCCCGCGACGGGTGGTGTTCAGCCCGACCACCACCGAGCCGGACAGCGCCGCGGCGCCGAGCAGCATCGAGAACTCCGGCACGTTGTCCATGAGGATCCCGAAGTGCCGGGGTCTGCGTGGGTCGAGCAGTTCGTGCAACAGGGCGGCCCGGTCCCGGCCGGCCTGCACGTGCTCGCGCCACGACAGCGACATGTTCTCGAACTGCAGGCCACGATCGTCGACGGTGGCGAGCCGTTCGAGGAGCGCGGTCACGGTGGGGACGTCGGTCATGCCGGCATCCTGGGGCATCGCCGCGGCGGGTGGGGTGCCGGTTCCGCTGATCGGGACGCTCACGCCGGCGCCTCCGCGAGGGACGCGCCGAGGTGCCGCAGCTGCGCGGTGGCCGACCCGAGGTGGAACTCGTGGTGTTTGGCGGCCAGGAAGTACCGGTGCACGGGGTGGTCCTCGTCCAGGCCGACTCCGCCGTGGACGTGTACGAGTGTGTGCGCGACGCGGTGCCCGGCGTCGGCGGCCCAGAACGCGGCCGTGCGCAGCTCCCCGGTGTCGGGCAGCCCGGCCTCCGCGCGGAAGGCCGCCTGCCACAGGGTGAGCCGGGCGCCCTTGACGTCGATGTAGGCGTCGGCGAGCCGCTGGGCCACCGCCTGGAAGCTGCCGATGGGCCGATCGAACTGCACCCGCTCGCGGGCGTACCCGGCGGTGAGTTCGAGCGCCCCGTCGAGCACCCCGTACTGGTATGCGGCCGAGCCGAGCAGCCCGCGGTCGCGCAGCCACACGGTGACCGCGTGGCCGTCGGTGCCGAGCGCGCGGTCCCCGGGCACGGAGGCCGCGGCGAGGGTGAGCGTCCCGAGGCAGCCGAGGCCGGTGTCGTACTGGCGGGTCACGGTCACGCCGGGATCGCCGGGAAGGACGAGGAGCACGGTGACGCCGTCGGGGGTCGAGGCCGGCACGAGGAACAGGTCCGCGGCGGGCGCGGCGTCGACGAGGATCTTGGTGCCGTCGACGATCCATCCGCCGTCGGCGCGACGTGCCGTGGTGGTCGGCGACGTGGGGTCGTCGTTCAGTTCCTCCTCGAGGGCGGCGGTGAGGATCTTCTCGCCGGTGGCGGCGGGTTCGCCCCAGTCGCGACGCTGCGCGTCGCTGCCGAACTCGGCGACGGCGGCGGCGGACACGACGATCGAGGACAGGTAGGGGACGGCGGCGACGCCGCGGCCGAGTTCGGTGAGGATGCTCGTCTGTTCGAGCGGTCCGAAGCCGTCGCCGCCGACGGACTCGGGCAGTGCCGCGCCGAGGATGCCCGAGGAGGCGAGCGCGTCCCACAGGGTGTGGTCGATGCGGTCGTCGGCGGCGTCGAGCCGGCGCAGGTGGTCATTGGTGACGATCTCGGTGACGATGCGGCGGGTGAGGCCGGCGAGGTCCTGCTGCGCCTCGGTGAGGGTGAAGTCCACGGTTTGTCCCTTCCGGTGGAGTGTCAGCGCTTGGCGGGTGGCTGTCCGAGGGCGGTCATCGCGATGATGTCGCGCTGGACCTCGTTGGTGCCGCCGCCGAAGGTGAGGATCAGGGAGCTGCGATGCATCCGTTCGAGCCGGCCCCGCAGCAGCACGCCCGGGGAGTTCTGTCGCAGCGTGGCCGACGGGCCGAGGATCTCCATCAGCAGGCGGTAGGCCTCGGTGGCGAACTCGGTGCCGAACACCTTGTTCGCCGACGCCGGTGCGGGTCCGAGCGGCGCAGTGCTGGAAGCGATCTCCCAGTTCATCAGCTTCAGGTACTCGGCCTTGGCGTGGACCCGGGCCAGGTTGATCTGCACCCATTCCTGATCGAGGACGCGGCGGCCGTCGGGCAGGCAGGTGTGCTGCGCCCACGCGCGCACTTCCTGCAGCGCGGTGAGGATCGGGCCCGCGGAGGTGAGCGCGACGCGTTCGTGGTTGAGCTGGTTGGTGATCAGCGCCCAGCCGCCGTTCTCCGCGCCGACGAGCGCGGACGCCGGGACGCGCACGTCCTGGTAATAGGTGGCGCTGGTGTCGGGGCCGGCCATGGTGTGCACGGGCGTGTACGAGAACCCCTCGGCGGTGGTGGGCACGATGAGGACGCTGATGCCCTTGTGCTTCCGGGCATTCGGATCGGTGCGGCACGCGAGCCACACGTAGTCGGCGTAGGCGATCAGGCTCGTCCACATCTTCTGGCCGTTGATCACCCACTCGTCACCGTCGCGCACGGCGGTGGTGCGCAGCGACGCGAGATCCGTGCCCGCCTCGGGCTCGGAGTAGCCGATGGAGAAGTGCAGCTCGCCGGCGGAGATCCTCGGCAGGAAGAACTCCTTCTGCTCGGGCGTGCCGAAGTGCATGATCGTGGGCGCCACCGAGTTGACGGTGAGGAACGGGACCGGCGCGCCGGCGATCGCGGCCTCGTCGGTGAAGATGAGCTGGTCCATGGCCGAACGGTTCTGCCCGCCGTACTCCTCGGGCCAGCCGAGCGTGAGCCAGCCGTCCTTGCCCATCTGCTGGACGACCTCCCGGTACACGTTGCCGGCGCCGTACTCGCCCGTGGTCGCGGCGAGCGCCTCCCGTCGTTCGGGGGTCATCAGGTCGGCGAAGTAGGCGCGCAACTGCGCGCGGAGTTCCTCTTGCTGCGGGGTGTACGCGATGTCCACGAACCGCTCCGTTCGTCGGGTAGGCAGCTGGTCGACGGCCGAGGACCGGGACCGGCTCGGCGATGTTCCCGAATCATTGCACAGAACTGAAACGCGTTCTAGCCTGGTTTTCGAGCCGTCGCGCCAGCCCGCGCGTCCGGCGCCCGATCGGTCGAGCAAGCGAGAAGCGAGGTCTGTTCATGGAGGTCAAGGTCGACTTCGATCGTTGCGAGGCGAACGGCGTGTGCGTGGGAATCGCGCCCGAGGTGTTCGATCTGAACGACAACGACGAGCTGATCGTCACGTACCCCATCGCGCCGGAGCGGGAGGAGGACGTGCGCACGGCGATCGCCCAGTGCCCGCGTGCGGCGCTGAGCGAGGCCTGACGGCGCCCCTTGTCAGAAACGAGAACACGTTCTACATTTCCGGGGGTCGCCGGAATCCGCGGCGACCAGGAGCGCGGCGGCCCCGGGTGGGCCGCCCGACATCGCTAGGGAGAGCGCGTCCATGAGTGCAACCGGCAACGGTCTCGGCCCCGCAGGAAACGGTGCGACGGACGAGGGGGGCGTGGGTCTCGACGGCAAGGTCGCCGTCGTCACCGGCGCCGGTGCCGGGCTCGGCCGGGCGGAGGCCGTCGCGCTGGCCCGGGCCGGCGCCGCGGTGGTCGTCAACGATCTCGCGGCGACCGATGCCGTCGAGGACACCCTCGCCGAGATCCGCGACCTCGGCGCCGATGCGGCGTTCGTGGCCGGCAGCGTCGCGGAACGTGCCACGGCCGACGCGCTGCTCGCGACGGCACAGGAACGCTTCGGCGGCCTCGACATCGTCGTCAACAACGCCGGAATCGTGCGGGACCGCATGCTGTTCAACATGTCCGACGAGGACTGGGATGCGGTGATCGCCGTGCACCTGCGCGGCCATTTCCTGCTGTGCCGCAACGCGGCGGCGTACTGGCGTGGCGAGTCCAAGAAGGCCGGCGGTCCCGTCTACGGCCGGATCGTCAACACGTCCTCCGAGGCCGGCCTGCTCGGCCCCGAGGGGCAGGCCAACTACGGTGCCGCCAAGGCGGGAATCACGGCACTCACTCTCTCCGCCGCGCGGGGCCTGTCCCGGTACGGGGTGCGCGCCAACGCCATCTGCCCGCGGGCCCGCACCGCGATGACGGAGGGCGTCTTCGGTGCCGCGCCCGAGGGGGAGGTGGATCCACTGTCGCCCGAGCACGTCTCGGCACTGGTCGCCTACCTGGCGTCGCCCGCGGCGGACCGGATCAACGGCCAGGTCTTCGTCGTCTACGGCCCGATGGTCGCGCTCATGGCCGCGCCCGTCGTCGAGCAGCGCTTCGACGCGGACGTCCGGTGGACCCCGGAGAGCCTCGCCGAACGGGTCGGCTGCTACTTCGGCGACCGGGACCCCGCCCGAAACTTCTCGGCCGCGCAGGCGCTCGCCCTCTGACGTCCCACTAGGCGGTACCCGAAGTGACATGCAACGTTGTCCTTCGGTAATATCGCGCCGTCCGGGGCCGATCCGGCTAGTGTCGGCCCGACCCCGGGCTCGCGTGTCGTCCGGCGATCCGGGCGCGTGAACGCGCGGCCGGAGGCCGCTCGGAGATCGTGTAGTACCTGTTCTAGTTTTGCGTCCCGCGACGCGGTTCGCGAAGGGGCGGCCGGCGCGGTTCCCGACCGAGTTCGGTCCCGTGGACGGGCGGCGGATCCGATCTCGTGGTCCACTGAATTCCCAGTTCGAATCCCGATTTTCCGCTCGACGCGAGCGCCGCCGGTTCGGTCGGTGCGGCGGGGGCTCCCGCCCGCAGAAGTAGCCGTGTCATGCCGCGCCGCAGTGGTCTTTGACACGTGAACACGTTCTAGTTAATATGACGCGGGTCACAAGCTGACCCCTCGCCGGCCTCGGCCGGCGAGCGAACCAACGGAGGAGGAGACGGTGGTAGACCTCCTCGACGTACCGCTCCGCGCGGTCGGTGGATTCTTCGCGATGACGGGCGAGACCGCCCGGGCCGTGTTCTCCCGGCCCTTCCAGCGACGCGAGTTCGTCGATCAGGCATGGTTCGTCGCGCGGGTCTCCCTCGTGCCGACGGTCCTCGTCGCGGTGCCGTTCACCGTCCTGGTCAGCTTCACCCTCAACATCCTGCTGCGCGAGATCGGTGCCGCCGACCTCAGCGGCGCCGGCGCCGCACTCGGCGCGGTCACCCAGGTCGGCCCGATGGTCACCGTGCTCATCGTCGCCGGTGCCGGCGCCACCGCCATTTGCGCGGACCTCGCCGCCCGCACCATCCGAGAGGAGATCGACGCGATGCGCGTGCTCGGCATCAACCCGATCCACCGCCTCGTCGTGCCCCGGGTCCTCGCGTCCACCGTCGTGGCGCTGCTGCTCAACGGGCTGGTGTGCACCATCGGCATCCTGGGCGGCTTCGCGTTCTCCGTCTTCCTCCAGGACGTGAACCCCGGCGCCTTCGTCAACGGCATCACCCTGCTCACCGGCTTCGGCGAACTCGTGATCTCCCAGGTCAAGGCCGGCCTGTTCGGCATGATCGCCGGCCTCGTCGCCGCCTACCTCGGCCTCAACGTCAAGGGTGGCGCCAAGAGCGTCGGCGACGCCGTCAACCAGACGGTCGTGTTCGCCTTCATGGCATTGTTCGTGGTCAACCTTCTCGTCACCGCCGTCGGCATCAAGCTGACGGGCGGGTGACCGGCACGGCGGTGATGTAGATGGCAGTGATCTCCTGGCGCTTCCCCCGCGTGCGGCGCCGTGTCGCCCGCGCCTCCGACTCCGTGGACCGACTCGGCGAGCAGGCGCTCTTCTTCGGCAAGGCGCTCGGATACGCCCCGCGCGCGATCACGCACTACCCGAAGGAGACGGTCCGGCTGATCGCCGAGATCAGCATGGGCACCGGTGCGCTCGCCGTGATCGGCGGAACGGTCGTCATCGTCGGCTTCCTGACCCTGTTCACCGGCGGGATCATCGCCATGCAGGGCTTCAGTTCCCTCGGCAACATCGGCGTCGAGGCGCTCACGGGCTTCTTCGCCGCCTTCATCAACGTCCGCATCGCGGCGCCCACCATCGCGGGCATCGGCCTGGCCGCCACCATCGGCGCCGGCTCGACCGCCCAGCTCGGCGCCATGCGGGTCTCGGAGGAGATCGACGCGCTCGAGGTCATGGCGATCCCGTCGATCCCGTATCTCGTGAGCACCCGCGTGATGGCGGGGATGATCGCGATCGTCCCGCTGTATTCGCTGGCGGTGATCGCCTCGTTCATCGCCAGCCGCTTCGCGACCGTCGTGCTCTACGGCCAGTCCGCGGGCGTGTACGACCACTACTTCGACACGTTCCTCATCCCCACCGACATCCTGTGGTCGTTCGTGCAGGCCATCGTCATGGCGGTCGCCGTCATGCTGATCCACACCTACTACGGCTTCAACGCCGGTGGCGGCCCGGTCGGTGTCGGCGTCGCCGTCGGCAACGCCGTGCGCGCATCCCTGATCGCCGTGGTGACCGTGACCCTGCTCATCTCGCTCGCGGTGTACGGGGCGACCGGCAACTTCAACCTGTCGGGATAGGCGCATGGACACACCTTCCTGGAAGAAGAAACTCGCGGCCCTCGGTCTCGTCGGGGGACTCACCGTCGCCGTCGCGCTGGCGCTGCTGATGTTCGCCGGTGCCTTCACCGCCACCACCCCGGTCACGGTCACCTCGGCGCGGTCCGGCCTGGTGCTGGAGCCCGACGCGAAGGTCAAGCTCCGCGGTGTCGAGGTGGGCCGGGTCCGGTCCGTCGAGCACACCCCCGACGGCGCGCTGCTGCAGCTCGCGATGGATCCCGGCCAGCTGCACCTGGTGCCGTCCAACGTGCGCGTGGCCATCGAGTCCACCACCGTGTTCGGCGCGAAGTTCGTCAATCTGCTCATGCCGGACGATCCGTCGCCGGTGCCGCTCCAGGAGGGCGCGATCATCGCGGCCGAGAACGTCACCGTCGAGTTCAACACGGTCTTCCAGCACCTGTCCGACGTGCTCGCGCAGGTCCAGCCGGAGAAGCTCAACGCCACCCTCGGGGCGATCTCCGAGGCCCTCAACGGTCGCGGCGACACCCTCGGCGCCACCCTCGTCGAGGCCGACGACTATCTCGCGACGATGAATCCCTCGCTGCCGCAACTGCAGTACGACCTCGCCGTGGCCGCCGACGTCACCAACCTGTACGCCGACGTCGCGCCCGACGTGATGAACCTGCTCGACAACGCCACCTCGATCGGCAACACCGTCGTCGACGAGCAGGCCAACCTGGACCTGATGCTGATGAACGTCACCGGCCTGGCGAACACCGGTCGCGACGTCCTCGGCGAGAACGAGGCGCAGCTGACCTCGGCGCTGGACCTGCTGACGGAGACCACGACGCTGCTCGGCGAGTACTCGCCGGAGCTGACGTGCTTCATCATCGGGCTCAACGACGCGCGAATCGCCTTCGAGCCCATGGCCGGAACCGGCAAGTACCCGGCCCTGATGCTGAGCACGAACTTCCTGGGCGGCGCCACCATGTACGACCACGAGAAGGACCTGCCGGTGGTGGGCGCGACGGGTGGGCCGAACTGCCACGGGCTGCCGGCCTTCGATCCCAAGCGCGACGGCCACGCCCCCTTCGTCGTCGCCGACACCCATCCCGTGCCGTTCCACCCGAACACCGAGACGTGGGTGCGGTACCCGACGATCTTCGGTTTCCTGTTCGGCGACATGCTCCCGGGAGGCGAGTGAGATGCCGGAGTCGCAGAGGGGGACGTGGACGCGCACGGTGGGCCGGGCGCCGCGGGGGAGCGGGGTGATCCGGTGAGGGCCACCACGGTCAAGTTCCTCGCGTTCACCGTCGTGATGGTGCTGATCTTCGCGGCACTGGCGATCGTGTTCAGCCAGGTGCGGTTCACCGGCACGCAGACCTATCACGCGACGTTCACCGACGTGTCCGGGCTGCAGGCCGGCGACAAGGTCCGCATCGCCGGGGTGCCCGTCGGGTCGGTCGACAGCGTCGACATCGGTCGCGGCAACCAGGCCGAGGTGTCCTTCGACGTCGACGCCGAGCACACGCTGCTGGCGAGCACCAAGGCCACGGTGCGGTACGAGAACCTGGTGGGCGACCGCTACCTCGAGCTGCTCGAGGGACCGGGTACCGGCGAGACGCTGCCGGCCGGCGGCACGATCCCGGTGGCGCAGACGGAACCCGCGCTCGACCTCGACCTGCTGCTCGGCGGATTCAAGCCGCTGTTGCAGGGCCTCGACCCGCAGCAGGTCAACGACCTGTCCGGCGCGCTGCTCCAGGTCTTCCAGGGGCAGGGCGGCACCCTGGTGTCGCTGCTGGGCAACACCAACTCGTTCACGAACTCCCTCGCCGACCGGGACCGGCTGATCGGCGACGTCATCGACAACCTCAACGCCGTCCTCGCCACCATCGACGAGAACGACCAGCAGTTCACCGAGACCGTCGACCGGTTGCAGACCCTGGTGAGCGGGCTCGCGCAGGACCGCGACCCGATCGGCACCGCCATCCCGCGGATCGCGGCCGGCACCGGGGATCTCGCCTCGCTGCTGCAGAACAACCGGCCGGACCTGCAGTCGGTGATCGCCGAGACCAACCGCACCATGACGCAGCTCGACCTCGGGCGCGACGACATCAACCGGACGCTCGAGCGGCTGCCGAACGACTACAAGAAGCTCATCCGGGTGGGGGTGTACGGCAACTTCTTCCAATTCTTCCTGTGTGCCAACACGTTCAAGTTCTCGGGACCGGACGGGACCACCATCCGTTTCACGTCGGCCGAGCAGACGACCGGAAGGTGCGCGAAGATCGAATGAGTCCGATCCGTGAACGCAATCCCGTGCAGGTCGGCATCGTCGGCCTGTCCGTCGCGGCCGCGACGGTGCTCGCCGGCCTGCAGTACGACCAGCTGCAGTTCCTCTCCGGCGGCCTGACCTACTCGGCGTACTTCGCCGACGCCGGCGGTCTCGTGCCCGGCGACACCGTCACCCTCGCCGGCGTCGACGTCGGCGAGGTCACCGACGTCCGCCTCGACGACCAGCAGGTTCTCGTCGCCTTCACCGTCCGCGACGGCATCGCGCTCGGCGAGGACACCGGGGCCGACATCAAGACGAACACGGTGCTCGGCCGCAAGTCCCTCGCGGTGCAGCCCTACGGTTCGGGGACGCTCGACCCGCGCGAGCCGATCCCGCTGGCGCGCACCGACTCCCCGTACTCGCTCACCGACGCTCTCGGCGACCTCACGACATCGGTGTCGGATCTCGACACGGAGCAGATCAACGACTCGCTCAACGCGCTGTCGGATTCGCTGCAGGACACCCCACCCGAGTTGCGCGGGGCGCTCGAGGGAATGACCAGGCTGTCCCGGTCCATCAACGCGCGCGACGAGTCGCTCGAGGACCTGCTGGCCCGCGCCGAATCGGTGACCGGCATCCTCGCCGAGCGCAGCGACCGGATCAACGCCCTCGTGGTGGACGCCAACGCCCTCTTCGGGGAGCTGAGCGTGCGCCGCGACGCGATCACCGAGCTGATCGCGAACATCTCCGCGGTCTCACGGCAGCTGTCGGCGCTGGTGCAGGAGAACCAGGCGCAGATGGCTCCCACCCTGGAGAAGCTCAACGCGGTGACCGCCAACCTGCAGGCGAACAAGGAGAACATCGCCGGCGCCCTCGACGGTCTCGGCCCGTACATCAGCGCGCTCGGCGAGTCCGTGGCGAGCGGTCCGTTCTTCAACGCGTACGTGTCGAACGTCCTGCCCGCGCCGTGGTGGAAGGCCTTGGTCGACAGCACGGTCGCCCCCGAGCTGCTGCAGCAGGACCTGCAGGACATCATTCCGAAGAACCCGCCGTCGATCACGAAGGATGGCGAATGAGCACCCACACCCTCGAGGCCCCCGGGGGGCGGCCCGGAAAGCGCCGCCGCCTGCTGATACCGGTGATCGCCGGTGTCGCGGTGGTGGCCCTGGCCCTCGTCGCATTCGCCGTGGTGCTGCCCGGCTGGGGGAAGCGCACGATCAACGCCGAATTCGTCTCCACGAGCGGCCTGTACGAGGGCGACGACGTGCGCGTGCTGGGCGTGAGCGTCGGCACGATCACCCGCATCGAGCCGGGCGACGACCTGGTGCGCGTGCAGATGCAGGTCGACGACTCCGTCGACATCCCGGCCGACGCCAAGGCCGTGATCATCGCGCAGAGCCTCGTGTCCGCGCGCTTCATCCAGCTGACCCCGGCGTACTCGGGCGGCCCGCAGTTCGCCGACGACGCGACGATCCCGGTCGAGCGCACCGCCTCGCCTGTCGAATGGGACCAGATCAAGACGGAACTGATGCGCCTGTCGGAGGCGCTGGGCCCCCAGGGCCTCGACCCCCAGGGCTCGCTCGGCCGCTTCATCGATACCGCCGCCGAGAACCTCGACGGCAACGGCCTGACCGTCCGTGCCACGCTGCGCGAACTGTCCGACACCATGCACACCCTGTCGGAGGGGCGCACCGACCTGTTCGGCACCGTCCGGAACCTGCAGGCGTTCGTGTCGGTGCTCTCGACCAGCAACGAGCAGATCGTCCAGCTCGGTGGCCGGCTGGCGTCGGTCTCGGACGTCCTCGCCCAGAGCTCGGGCCAGCTCGGCACCTCGCTCGCGGACCTCGACCTCGCGGTCGGCGACGTGCAGCGGTTCGTGCAGGACAACCGGGCAGCGCTGACCGAGTCGGTGCAGCGCCTCGCCGACGCCACCGAGGTGCTCGCACGCAAGCGGCCCGAGATCGAGCGGGTCCTGCACTCCGGCCCGACGGCGCTGGCGAACTTCTACGACATCTACAAGCCCGCCCAGGGCTCGCTCACCGGTGCGCTGGCGATCAGCAACCTCGCCAACCCCGTCGAGTTCATGTGCGGGTCCGTGGCCGCCGCGGCGAACGCCACCTCCGACCGCAGCGCGGAGCTGTGCCGCCAGCAGCTCGGGCCGGTCCTCCAGTCGCTGGCGATGAACTACCTGCCGATCATGACCAACCCCATCGCCGCGGTGGAGGCGTTCCCCGACCAGATCGTGTACACCGAACCGGGTCTCGAGGCGGAAGCCGAGGCGGCGGGCCGGGGCATCGCACCCGCGGACGCCACTCCGCCGCCGGCCGGGCCGCTCTCGGATCTGCCCACCGTGACGGTTCCCCCCGACCTCGGTGCGCTGTTGCAGCCGGGAGGAGGACGATGAGCACCCGAACCCGGCACACCCGCCCGGCACGGCGGTACGCCGCCGCCGCGATGGTGGTCGCGGCGTCCCTGACGTTGACCGGATGCGAATGGGAGGGGCTCAACTCCCTCCCCCTGCCCGGCACCGCCGGGCACGGCGAGGACGCCTACCAGGTACGGATCCAGATGCCGAATGTGACCACCCTGACGCAGAACTCGCCGGTGCGGGTCGACGACGTCCAGGTCGGCAGCGTCACGAAGATCGAGGTCGAGGACTGGCACGCGCTCGTGACGGTGGCCCTCGACGGCGACGTCGAACTCCCGGCGAACGCCACCGCCAAGATCGGGCAGACCAGCCTGCTCGGCTCGCAGCACCTCGAACTGGCGTCGCCGGCGGACGAGCCGCCGCAGGGCCGGCTCGAGGACGGCGACCTGATCCCGCTCGAGCGGGCCGGGGTGTACCCGACCACCGAGCAGACGCTGTCGTCGCTGTCGGTGGTCCTCAACGGCGGTGGACTCGCGCAGATCAACGACATCACCACCGAGCTGAACGCGGCGCTGAACGGGCGGGAGGACTCGATCCGGAACCTGCTGCCGCGGCTCGACGAACTCGTCGGCACCCTCGACCGGCAGCGCGGCGACATCATCGCCGCGATGGAGGGCATCGATCGGCTCGCGTGGACGGTCGACGCGCAGAACGCCACCCTCGTCCGTGCGCTCGACGAGATGCCGGCCGCGCTGAACGTGCTGGTGGAACAGCGGCAGGACCTGACCACCGCGCTCACCTCGCTCGGCGAGATGAGCACCGTCGCCAGCCGGCTCGTCGAGAACAGCGGCGACGACCTGCAGACCAACCTGCAGGCGCTGGCTCCGACACTGCGTGCGCTCGCCGACTCGGGCAACGCGCTGACCGAGGTGCTCGGCGTGCTGCTGACCTATCCGTTCCCGCAGGCCGGCATCGACCAGGTGATCCGGGGCGACTACGCGAACCTCGCCATGACCATCGACCTCACCCTCGAACGGCTGGACCTGAACTTCCTCACCGGCACCCCGCTCGCCGGGCGCCTCGCCGGCCCGGAAGGCATCCTCGGCCGGGACGCCGGGCTGGCGGCCCAGTCCGCGGACCCCTTCCAGGCCCCGCTCCAGCAGCCGGCCGCGCAACCCGCGCCCGGCCCGGCCGCAACGCTGTCGGTCCCCGGTCTGGGGGAGATCACCGTTCCGGGGCTGCCCCCGCTGGGGGTGCCCGCGCCATGATGCTGTCGAAGTTCGTCCGGATCCAGCTCGCCATCTTCTCGGTGCTCACGGTGGTCGGGTTGCTGGTGATGTCGCTGCAGTACGTGCGGCTCCCGCAGCTGCTCGGCGTCGGCCGGTACACGGTGATCGTGGAACTGCCCTCCACCGGCGGGCTCTACCCGCACGCCAACGTCACCTACCGCGGCAACACCGTCGGGGTGGTCGACAAGGTGCAGCTGTCGCCGGCCGGGGTGGAGGCCATCCTGTCGATCGACAGCGACCGCTCGATCCCCGCCGACGTCGACGCAGCGGTCCGCAGCGTGTCCGCCGTCGGCGAGCAGTACGTGGACTTCGTTCCCCCGCAAGATGGTTCGAACGGGGAGTATCTGTCGGACGGCGACGTGATCCCGGCCGACCGGACGTCGGTGCCGCAGGAGGTGGGCGAGCTGCTCGACCAGGCCGACGTCCTGCTCGCCAGCATCAGCGACACACGGCTGCGCACCGTCGTCGACGAGTCGTTCGACGCGTTCAACGGGTCGGGGCCCGACCTGCAGCGGCTGATCGACTCGACCCGCCTGTTCGTGCAGGAGGCGAGCGCCGGCAGCGAGCAGACGAAGGCATTGCTCGATCAGCTCGGTCCGCTGCTCGACACCCAGGTCGTCACCAGCGACGCGATCCGCTCCTGGACGCGGGACATGCTGACGTTCACCGACGGGCTGCGGGCCGCCGACACCGACCTGCGGGCGGTGCTCGCGAAGGGGCCGGGCGCCGCGGCCGAGGCCGAACAGCTGCTGCAGGACCTGCGGCCGACGCTGCCGCTGCTGCTGGCCAACATGGTCGGCGTCGGGGAGGTGGGCGTGCTCTACAACGCCGGCATCGAACAGATCCTGGTGCTGTACCCGCCGATGACCACGGCGCTGATCACCGCGGCCGGCAGCGGACCGGCCGAGGACGGCGCGGTCGTCGACTTCCACCTGCAGCTGCACGATCCGCCGCCGTGCCTGTCCGGCTTCCTGCCGCCCGAACAGTGGCGCAGCCCTGCGGACACCACGATGGTGGACACCCCCGGCGAGGTGTACTGCAAGCTCCCGCAGTCGGATCCGAACGCCGTGCGAGGCGCGCGGAACCTGCCGTGCATGGAGTTCCCGGGCCGGCGCGCCCCCACCCCGGAGGCGTGCCGCAACGGGTACCAGCCCGAATACCTCGACAACCCGTGGCGGGGCGCCCCGACGCCCGTGCAGTCGGAAGGCGACATGCCGGTGCCCGCCTCGCACGCGACCGGGACGGGTGCGGCCGCGCCCGCCGGGGTGACGGCGCGCGGCATCGACCCGGCGACGGGAACGTACATCGGTCCCGACGGTACGGTGTACCGCAACGTCGACACCGGCCCCGAGACCAGTTTGGAGACGTACATGAAGGCGCAGCAAGGCTGATGGCGGACGAAGAGACCCCCACGACATCGACGCCGGAGACCGGACCCGCCCGGCAGAGCCGGGTGCTCCCCGCGGTCGCAGCCCTGATCGTCCTCGCCCTGGTGGGCGCCGGAGTGTGGCTGTGGCTCGGCGCGACGGCCGACCGCGACCACGACGCCCGGCGGGCGGCGTACCTGCAGGCCGCGCGGCAGACCGTGCTGAATCTGACCACCATCCACCCGCAGAGCGCGGCCGAGGACGTACAGCGTCTGCTCGACGGGGCGACCGGTGACTTCAAGGCCGAATTCGAAGGACGCGAAGGGCCTTTCGTCGATGTGGTGACCAAGGCGAACGTGGACACCACCGGTGAGGTGATCGAGGCCGGAATCCAGGCCGAGGACGGCGCCTGCATGTCCTCGCTCGTGGCCGCGCGGTCGATGGTCAGCAACGCGGAACAGCCCGAACCCGAGCCCCGCGACTTCCGGCTGCGGGTGACGATCTGCGACGAGAACGGTCGGCTGCTGGCCTCGAAGGTGGATTTCGTACCATGACCGAGCATTCGAAGGACGAGGCCGTGACCCTCGAGAAGACCGACGACGCCGCGGGCGTGGAGGGCGCGGAAAGCGCTACGGCGCAGCCCGGCTCCGGGGGAGGTGCGCGCCGGATGCTGCTCGCGGCCCTCACCGCCGCGGCGATCGTGCTCGCCGGCCTCGTCGGCGTGGGCGTGTACGACAAGGTCGAGCGCGACGGCGCCGAGGCCGCCCGGACCGAGGCCCTGCAGGCCGCCGAGGAGCAGGCCGTCGCGATGCTCGCGTACGACCACGCCACGGTCGACGAGCAGGTCGCCGCCGCCTCCGACGGGCTCACCGGCGACTTCCGGGACGAGTACACGAACCTGATGAAGAACGTCATCGCGCCCGGCGCCAAGGAGAAGGCGATCACCGTGCAGGTGAGTGTGCAGGCGTCGTCGGTCGTGTCGGCCGAGGCCGACCGGGCGGTGACCCTGCTGTTCCTCAACCAGATCACCACCAGTTCCGTCAATCCCGAGGCGGTCAGCAGCGGCAGCCGCGTCCGCGTCGAACTCGAGAAGCACGACGGCCGTTGGCTGGTGAGCCGCCTGACCCCGATCTGAGCCGGGCGGACGGTCAGCGGCCGGGCAGGCGCACCATGTGCACGAAGAACCGGTCGATGTGCCGCACGGTGGCGACGAACCGGTCGAAGTCCACCGACTTGGAGACGTAGGCGTTGGCCCGCAACCGGTAGCTGCGCACCACGTCCTCCTCGGCGGTGGACGTCGTCAGCACGACGACGGGGATGGACGCCAGGTCGGGATCGGACTTGACCGCCTCGAGCACCTGCCACCCGTCGTACTTCGGCAGGTTCAGATCGAGCAGCACCAGCGCCGGCCGCACGGCGCCGGCGTGGGCCCCGCGCCGGTACAGGAAGTCGAGAGCCTCCGCGCCGTCCCGCACCACGTGCAGCGTGCTGCCGATCTCGTTGGCCTCGAACGACTCCCGGATGATCAGCTCGTCCCCGGCGTCGTCCTCGACGAGCAGCACGTCGAGGGAATCGGCGGGCGTGGGCATGCGTGGTGCCGGCGTCCCGGTCGTCGCCTCCTCGACGTTGCGCTCGGACGACGACCGGACACCGTAGGCTTCGCGGTCCGGTGTGCTTGTCACTCGGGCTCGCCGACCTCCGCCGGCGCGATCAGCGCCGGACCGGCCGCGCCCTGATGCGCGAGTGCGTCGAGGAAGGAGCGCGCCCACCGGTCCACGTCGTGGGCGAGGACCTGCCGGCGCAGTGCCCGCATGTGCCGCCGACCGTCCTCGCGGGACTGGTTCAGCGCCGCCTCCATCTTGTCCTTGACGTCCTCGAGGTCGTGCGGATTGCACAGGAATGCCTGGCGCAATTCCGCTGCGGCCCCGGTGAATTCGCTCAGGACGAGGGCGCCGCCGAGGTCGCTGCGGCAGGCCACGTACTCCTTGGCGACGAGGTTCATGCCGTCGCGCAGCGGCGTCACCAGCATGACGTCGGCCGCGACGAAGAACGCGATCAGCTCGTCGCGCGGAATGGGCCGGTGGATGTAGTGCACCACGGGCCGGCCCACCTCGGCGTACTCGCCGTTGATCCGGCTGACCGTCTGTTCGATGGCGCCGCGCATCTGCACGTACGACTCGACGCGCTCGCGGCTGGGGGTGGCCAGCTGCACCATCACCGTCTCGGCCGGATCCACCCGGCCCTCGGCGATCAGCTCGAGCAGCGCGTCGAGCCGGACGTCGATGCCCTTGGTGTAGTCGAGCCGGTCGACGCCGAGCATGATGTGCTTCGGGTTGCCGAGCTCCTTGCGGATCTGCTTCGCGCGGTCGCGGATCGACTTGCGGCGGGCCCGCTCGTCGAGCTGCCCGGAGTCGATGGAGATGGGGAACGCACCGACGCGCACCGCCCGGAACCCGACCTGCACCACCCCGAGCTTCGAGCGCACACCCACGGTGCCGCGGGAGGTCTGATGACCGGCCAGCCGGCGCGCGAGGTACAGGAAGTTCTGGGCACCGCCGGGCAGATGGAAGCCGATCAGATCGGCGCCGAGCAGGCCCTCGACGATCTCGGTCCGCCACGGCATCTGCATGAACAGCTCCACCGGAGGGAACGGAATGTGCAGGAAGAAGCCGATGGTCAGATCCGGCCGCAGCATCCGCAGCATCTTCGGCACCAGTTGCAGCTGGTAGTCCTGCACCCACACCGTCGCGCCCTGTGCCGCCGCCTTCGCGGTCGCCTCCGCGAACCGGCGGTTGACCTCGACGTAGGTGTTCCACCACTCCCGCCGGTACTCCGGCCGGACGATGACGTCGTGGTACAGCGGCCACAGCGTCGCATTGGAGAAGCCCTCGTAGTAGTCGGCGATCTCCTGCCCGCTCAGCGGCACCGGATGCAGCTCGAGGCCGTCCTCGACGATCGGGTCCAGCTCGGCGTCGGCGACACCGGCCCAGCCGACCCACGCTCCGCGGTTGTTGCGCAGGATCGGCTCGAGCGCGGTGACGAGGCCACCCGGGCTGCGCTTCCATCGGGTCGAGCCGTCCGGAAGACGCTCGAGGTCGACGGGCAGGCGGTTCGCGACGACCACGAAGTCCGAACCACCCACGTGCATCGACTCCTCACCTGCAGCCACGTGGTGCTCCTCTGTCCTTGTTCGCCGGTATCCGCTCAGTCCGTCTTCGGGTTCGGCCCGATGCCGAGCATGGACAGCAGCATGCGGCATTCGTCCGCATCCTCCGCGTAGGCAGCGACGACACGCTGCGCCTGACGGGCCGTCTCGTCCGCGACGGGTTCGAGTTCCTCGTCGGGGATGTCGTTCTCGGTGGTGGCGTCCGCGGCCATGGTGATTCCTCCCGGGCTGGCTGCTCCGTTCGAGCAGGTCATTCGTAGTGCGACTCTATGAGAACCGGCGACTCCGACGCCAGCCGCTCCACGAGTTAGGGTTGGCTCACTTCTGGGAGCGGGGACGGGGAACGGAGAGTTTCGTGTGGTGGGAGGCATGAGCAGCGACGGTGCTCGCCGGATCGATCAGGGGAAGGAGCCGGGTCTGCGGCTGCTGCGGCACACGATTGCGAACCAGCGGGTCGCGCTGGCGATCGGCACCGCGCTGGTCTCGCTGCACCAGGTCATGGAGACCCTCGTCCCCGTCGCGATCGGGGCGATCATCGACGGACCGGTCACCAGCGGCGACGCCCCGACGCTGGTCGTCGCCCTCGCGGGCCTGGCCGCGTTGTTCGTCGTGCTCACCTACTCGTGGCGTTTCGGCGCGCGCCGGCTCGTCGTGGCGATCGAGGCCGAGTCGCACCGGCTGCGGGTCACGGTGGCGCGCCGGATCCTCGATCCGCGCGGGGTGCGCACCTCCCTGCGCATCGGGGAACTCCTGGCGGTGGCGACCACCGACGCCGGGCGGGCCGCGCAGATCCTGCACGTGGTGCCCGCCACCGCCGCGGCGATCACCGCGGTGGCCGGGGCCGCGGTGGCGCTGCTGCTCGTCGACGTCCCCCTCGGTCTGCTGGTGCTGCTGGGCACGCCCGCGATCCTCGTCGCGCTCGACCGCGCCACCCCGCTGCTGACCCGGCGGATGACCGCACAGCAGGAGGCGGTGGCGCGGGCGTCGGGCCTGGCGACCGATCTCGTCACGGGGCTCCGACCGCTGCGGGGCCTCGGTGCCGAGCCGGCCGCCGCCCGCCGCTACCGGGAGGCCAGCGCGGACGCGCTCGCCGCGACGCTCCGCGCGACCCGCGCCGCCGGCGTCTACACCGGCACCTCGGCGGCGGTGAGCGCGCTGCTGTCCGTCGCGGTCGCGGGCGTCGCGGGCTGGGCCGCGCTCGCCGGCCGGATCTCGGTCGGCGAGCTCATCACCGTCGTGGGCCTGGCCCAGTTCGTCGTCGAACCCCTCGGGACGCTCGCCGCCCTGCCGTCGTCGTGGGCCGCGTCCCGCGCCTCCGCCGACCGGCTGTCGCTGGTGCTGCACGCGCCGCCGCTGCTGCCGGCCGGAACCGGGACACCGTCGGACGGCCGCCTCGTGTTGCGCGGACTCGGCTACCGGTCGCTGCGCGGGATGGACCTGACCGTCGCGCCGGGGGAACTGCTCGGTGTCCTCGCCCACCGGCCGCAGGACGCGGAGGCCCTCGCCGACGTGCTGTCCGGGCAGGTGCCGCCGGAGGACGTCCGCGGCGAGCTGACCGTCGGGGGAGTCCCGCTCGGCGCGCTCGACCCCGTCGCCGCACGCCGGACCGTCCTCGCCGAACCGCACCACAGCGACCTGTTCGCCGGCACGCTCGCCGGCAACATCACCGCGGGCATGTGCGACCCGTCCGGGGGCATACCCCCGGAGGTGCTCCGCGCCTCCGCCGCCGGGCAGGTCGCCGACACCCATCCCGACGGTCTCGGCCAGCGGATCGTCGACCGCGGCAGCAGCCTGTCCGGCGGGCAGCGACAGCGGGTGGCGCTGGCGCGGGCGCTGGCGCGGCGCGCCCCGGTACTGGTGCTGCACGAGCCGACCACCGCCGTCGACGCCGTCACCGAGCAGGCCGTCGCGGAGGGGATCGCGCGCGTCCGGCACGACGGGGGCGAGCACACGACCGTCGTCATCACCTCGAGCCCGGCGCTGCTCGCCGTCGCCGACCGCGTGGTCGTGGTCGACGACGGCAGGATCGTCGCCGCCGGCACCCACGCCGAACTGGCCGCCACACACCCCACCTACCGGGCGGCGGTGCTGCGATGACGACGCACGAGTCCGAGCTGTTGCCGATCGCCTCCGCCGGACGGTCGTGGCGCTGGCTGGGGGCGCAGCTGCGCGCCGCGCCGGGCCGGGTCGCGCTCACCGTGGCGGTGTCCGTCGGGGCCGCGGTGGCCTCCGTGGTGCCGGTGCGCGTCCTCGGCATCCTCGTCGACCGGGTGCGCGAACAGGCGCCGATGGCCACGCTCGGGTGGGTCGTCGCGCTGATCGCAGCCGCGGCGGTCGTCGGCGGGGTGCTCGACGGCGCCGGCCTGCACCTCGTTGCGCGACTGGGCGAGACGGTGCTGGCCCGGCTGCGCGAGACGGTCCTGGCGCGGGTGCTGCGCCTGCCCACCGAGACCGTCGAACGCGCCGGGCACGGCGACGTCCTCTCCCGTGTCGGCGACGACGTCGCGGTGCTGGCAAAGGCGCTGGTCTCGGTGGTGCCGCAGCTGGTGGCGGCGCTGATGCTGGTGGTGGTCAGCGTCGCGGCCATGGTCGGGATCGACTGGCGGCTCGGGCTCGCCGGGCTCGTCGCGCTGCCGCTGTATGCGCTCGCCCTGCGCTGGTACCTGCCCCGGTCGGCGCCGCTGTACGCCGCGGAGCGGGTGGCGATGGGAGAACGGTCGCAGGCACTCGTCAGCAGCATGCACGGTGTGCGCACCGTCCGCGCCTACGGGCTCGACCCGGCCCACCTGTCCGGCATCGACGCCGCGTCGGGCCGCGCCCGCGACCTCACCGTCGGCGTGTTCGGCCTGTTCACCCGGTTCGCGGGCCGCGCCAACCGGGCCGAATTCGTCGGTCTCTCGGCGCTTCTCGTCGCCGGGTTCGTGCTGGTGCGGGCGGATGCGGTGACCGTCGGCGAGGCCACCGCGGCGGCACTGCTGTTCCACCGCCTGTTCTCGCCGCTCGGGCTCCTGCTCTTCACCTTCGACGACGTCCAGTCCGCGGGCGCCAGCCTGGCCCGCCTCGTGGGCGTCGCCGAGCTCCCGGCGCAGCCGCCGGAGCGCGACGCTCCGCGCGACGTCCGACGCGACGGTCCGCCGGCGCTGGAACTGGCCGGGGTGCGGCACCGGTACCTGCACGGGCCCGAGGTTCTGCACGGCGTGGACCTGAAGGTCGCGCCGGGGGAGACGGTGGCCCTGGTCGGGTCGACCGGCGCCGGGAAGTCGACGGTCGCCGCGGCCGCGGCCGGCGTCGTCACGCCCGCCTCGGGGGAGGTCCGTATCGACGGCCGGTCGCTCGGCGAACTCGGACCGCGGCTGCGTCGCAGCGTCGTGATCGTCAGCCAGGAGGTGCACGTGTTCGCCGGGCCATTGCTCGACGACGTGCGGCTGGCCAGGCCCGGCGCCACCGCGGACGAGGTGGAAGCGGCACTCGACGCGGTCGGGGCCGGCGAGTGGGTCCGCGCGCTCGGCGACGGCCTGCACACGGTCGTCGGCGAGGGCGGACATCCCCTGACCGCGGCCCAGGCCCAGCAGCTCGCGCTGGCGCGGGTGCTGATCGCCGATCCACCGGTGGTGGTGCTCGACGAGGCGACCGCGGAGGCCGGCAGCGCGGGCGCACGGGCCCTCCAAGCGGCCGCGGCCGTCGTGACGCGGGGACGCACCGCCCTGGTCGTGGCGCATCGGCTGACGCAGGCCGCGGCGGCGGACCGGGTCGTCGTGCTCGAGGCGGGCCGGGTCGTCGAGGAGGGACCGCACGCGGCGCTCGTCGCCGCCGGGGGCCGCTATGCGCGGCTGTGGCGGGCCTGGCAGGCCGGCGGCTGAGATGTGCTGCCAGGGCCGCGACCTGCGGTGCAGGGTAGTGTGGATCGGTCCGTTGTGCCCGTGCGGCCGTACGGCCGCACCCGTGCCACCCACCTCAGGAAGGTTTTCATGCCCATCGCGACAATCAACGGCATCCCGCTGAACTACCAGGTCAAGGGGACCGGCGACCTCGTCGTGCTGATCATGGGGACGGGCAGCCCCGGCCGGGTCTGGGACCTGCACCAGGTCCCCGCGCTGGTCCAGGCCGGCTACCGCGTCGCCACCTTCGACAACCGCGGCATCGCGCCGTCGGGGGAGAGCCTCGGCGGCATGACCATCGACGACCTGGTGGCCGACACCGCCGGACTGATCGAGCTGCTCGGCGGTCCCGCGTACGTGGTGGGCACCTCGATGGGCGCGCGTGTCGCACAGGAGCTGACGCTGGCGCGCCCGGACCTGGTGCGCAAGGCGGTGTTCCTGGCCGGGCACGCGCGCATGGACCAGTTCCAGCTCACCCTGACCGAGGGCGAGCGGCAGCTGTACGACAGCCGTGTCGAGCTGCCCCCGAAGTACCGAGCGGCGGTCACGGCCGTGATGAACCTGTCGCCGGCGTCGCTGGCCGACCCGCACACCGCGCGGGACTGGCTCGACGTGTTCGAGTTCACCGGCGGCAAGACGTCGCCGGGCGTGCGGGCGCAGCTGGGAATGGACCGCGAGTTCGACCGTCGCGCGGCCTACCGGGCGGTGCGGGTGCCGTGCCTGGCCGTCGGTTTCGCCGACGACCGGATGATCCCGGCGTACCTGTCGCGGGAGGTCGCCGACGCGATCCCCGGCGCGAGCTACCAGGAGATCCCGGACGCCGGGCACTACGGCTACCTCGAGCAGCCGGAGGCCGTGAACAAGGTGCTGCTGGAGTTCCTGGCGAGCTGAACCTCGCCGAGACCGGGATCGCGGCCCGCGGCGTACCGGGTTTCACTCGCCGCCACGGCATTCCGCCGCGTGACCGAGATCCTTCGTGGGCGGTGGCGGACTCGTGAACCGGTGACACGGGTTCGGTGTCACCGGTTCACGGGTGAAAGAGGTGATCGTGTCACCTCGGTTCCGGCGGGACGGCTGCCGGGAGGGCGGGGTGCCGGGCTCGGCGTTCCGCTTCGGTGGTGCCGCCCCAGACGCCGTACCTCTGCCGGCTGTCGAGTGCATAAGCACGGCACGGGATTCGGACCGGGCAGGTGTGGCAGATCTGTTTCGCGGTGCGTTCCCGTCGTAGGCGGGCACCGCGTGGCTCGTCGTCCGGGCCGAAGAACACGGACGGCTCGACGAACCGGCAGTCGGCGCGGGCGGTCCAGTCCTCCCGCTCGTCGCGGGACGGCACGGCGAGTTCCGCGGAGGCGCGGGCGGGCGGTGTGCTCATGGTCGTCGGTGGGAGTGTGAGTCGACACCGCACTGTCGTGCAGTACACGGTCTCCCTGCCGCGTGCGCCGGGAGAAGGTGCGGGGCCGTGTCTGTCCGGGCGCGGATCCCGGCGGTCAGTGCATGTGGCTGCCGCCGTTGATGTCGACGGTGGTGCCGGTGAGGTATGCGGCGTCCTCGGAGGAGAGGAACGTGATGACCGAGGCCACTTCGCGGGTGCCGGCGGTGCGGCCGAGCGGGATGTCGCGGCAGATGGCGGCTTCCTGCTCGGGGGTGCTGCCCACCCGGATGCCGGTGTCGACCGCTCCGGGGGTGACGGCGTTGACGGTCACTCCGGTGTCTCCGAGTTCGCGGGCGAGGGACTTGGTGAAGCCGAGGACGGCGGCCTTGGCGGAGGAGTAGGGGACCTTGCCGAAGACGCCGCCGCCGCGCTGGGCGGAGACGGACGACATGTTGACGATCCGGCCCCAGCCGTTGTCGATCATCGCCGGCAGGAAGGCGCGGGTCACCAGGTAGGTGCCGGTGGCGTTGACGGCCATGACCTTGTTCCACAGTTCGAGGGTGGTGTCGAGGAACGGCACCGGTGACGTGATGCCCGCGATGTTGGCGAGGGCCCCGACGGGCGGGAGGGTTCCTGCGGCGACTTCGGCGGCGACGGCGTCGTGCGCGCGCTGGACGGAGGCCTCGTCGGCGACGTCGATGTCGTGGCCGAACGCCGGGACGGAGTAGTCGCTGCCGATCTCCGCGGCGACCTTGGCGGACTTTTCACCGTCCAGGTCGAGGACGACGACGGCCCAGCCGTCTTCGGCGTAGCGGCGGGCGGTGGCGATGCCGATGCCGCGCTCGGAGGTGGCGCCGGTGACGACGGCGGTGCGCTGGGTGGAAGACATGGGTTTCTCCTCGATGGCTGTTGATGGCTGGGTCAGGGAATGAGGGGGGAGATGAGGCGGGCCGCCTCCGCGGTGCCGGCGGGGCGCTGCGCGTCGGTGATGTCGCGGGTTTCGAGTTCGAGGCTGAAGTGGCCCGCGTATCCGAAGGCGGTGAGGGCGTCGATGCCGGCGGCGAAATCGGCGGCGCCGTTGCCGATGCCGAGATTGATGTTCCCCGGGACGGCGTCGCGCAGGTGCACATGGGTGATGCGATGGCCGAACAGGTCGACGAAGCCGACCGGGTCGCCGCCGGAAGCGACGATGTGGCTGAAGTCCATCACGATCCCGATCTCGGGGGAGAGTCGGGCGGTCAGTTGCGTGGCACGTGCGGTGTCGCAGCACAACCGGTACACGTGCAACGACTCGGTCCACAGGGCCACGCCGAACGTGCGGGCCGTGTCGGCTGCCCACTCCAATTGGGCGGCAACGGCATCGAGGTCCTCGTCCAATGACCGGACCGGGGTGTGGTCGAGGGCTCCGCACGGCAGGACCAGCGCCCGGGCCCCGACACCGGCGGTGAGGGTGAGCAGCCGATCGAGGTGACGTCTCCGCTCGTCGCGCTGTGCCGGGGTCAGGGGCAGGTTGAGGTCGCCGATGTCGCCGTTGACGCTGCGCACGCGCAGGCCCGACGCGGCCACCTCCTTGGTCACCTGTTCGACGCCGGCGGTGTCGAGCCCGAAGGGGACGTGGTCGCACACTCCCGGCAGGGCTCCGAGATCGATCTCGGCGAACCCGAGTTCGGCGATCGTGGAGAGCGCGTCGCTCAGCGCGAGGTGACGGAAGCTGATCGACGAGCAGCCGAGCCGGTCGTGGACCACGAGAACTCCTTCGAGGAAGCGGGGTGATGGGGACCACGGTAGAACGATTCACTGTCAACAGTCAACGGTCGAAGATTGACGGTTGACAGGGGCTGGTGGCGGCGGTCACACTCGGTGCACACTGTTGACAGTCGACATCCACTGCCCGATCCCCACCGGTCCTCCCGGTTCGAAGAGGAGATGTTCATGAGCACCGATGCTCTCCGGATGCGTGGTCCCGTCCACGGCACGAAAGACGCGAAACGCGTCGCGATCGGCTCCTCGGTAGGGGCGGTCATCGAGACCTACGACTTCATCGGCTTCGGCACCGCCGCTGCCCTGTACTTCGGTACCGCCTTCTTTCCCAGCGGCGATCCGGTCATCGGTACCCTCGCCGCCTTCGCCACCCTCGGTGTCGGATTCGCGGCCAGGCCCCTCGGCGGCATCCTCGGCGGACACCTCGGGGACAGGATCGGGCGCAAGCCCGTCCTGGTCGCCTCCCTCATCGTCATGGGCCTGGCCACGTTCGCGATCGGCCTGCTACCGACCTACACCCAGGTCGGACTCGTCGCCCCGGCCCTGCTGGTGACGGTGCGGATCGTCCAGGGTCTGGCCTTCGGCGCCGAGTGGGGCGGGGCGATCCTGATGAGCTACGAACACGCCCCCTGGAAGGCCAAGGGCCGCTACACCGGCATCGTCCAGGCCGGCTTCCCGGTCGGACTGCTGCTGGCGAATCTCGTCTTTCTCTTCAGCGTGCACCTCGACGGTGACTGGGCGTGGCGCGTACCGTTCCTCGCCAGCATCGTCCTGGTTGTCGTGGGCCTGATCATTCGGTCCAAGGTGCCCGAGTCGCCGGTCTTCGAAGACGTCAAGGACAGCGGCGAGATTGCCGCGTCCCCGGTGCTCGAGTCGATCAAGAAGGACTGGCGCGACATCCTGCGCGGCATCGGGCTGCGGGTCGCCGAAACCGCCGGATACGCCGTCTCGATCACCTACATGATCTCCTACCTGCACACCAACGACCTGGCCGGAAAATCCGAAACGCTCCTGGCGCTGTGCGTCGCCTCCGCGATCGGCATCGTCGCCACCTTCGCCTGGGCCGCCCTGACGGACCGCATCGGGCGGCGCCCGGTGTACCTGGGCGTGTGCGCCTTCGCCGCCCTGTTCGGCGTGCCGATGTTCCTGCTGGTCAACACCGGCCTGTTCGTCCTGATCGTCGCCACGATCGTCATCGCCTACGCGGTGTGCCAGAACGCCCTCGCCGGCGCCCAGGGTGCCTGGTTCCCCGAACTGTTCCAGGCGGCGCGGCGCGCGTCGGGCGCCTCCCTGGCCTACCAGATCTCGGCCATGGTCTCCGGCTTCACCCCGTTCGTCACCACCCTGCTCTACGTCTCTCTCGGCTGGGTCGGCCCGGCCCTGCTGTTCAGTGCCTTCGGGCTGATCGGCTTGATCACCGCCCTGCTCACCCGGGAGACCTGGGGTGCGGCCGAACGTCGCCTCGCCGACGAGGCCACCCGCTCAGAAGAACACGCCTCCGGCCCCGGCGGCGCAACGCTGCGCCACCGGTCCGGGACGGCATCGAGCACCAAGGAAAAGGAACTGCTGTGACCACCACTGCGCACGCCGGCGCCGTCCATCGCGACCGCCGCCTCGCCGCCGTCGACGAGTTCGCCTACCGCCTCAGGCACAATGTGCTCGACATGGGCCAGGAACAGGGCCAGGGCTACGTCGGACAGGCCCTCGGCGCGGCCGACATCCTGGCCACCGTCTACGCGGAGCACCTCCGGTTCCGTGCCGACGACCCGGACTGGGCCGGCCGCGACCGGTTCCTGCTCTCGACCGGCCACTACGCCATCGGCCTGTACGCAGCGCTCGCCGAGGCCGGGATCGTTCCCCGCGACGAACTGCTGACGTACGGCTCGGACGATTCCCGCCTCCCGATGTCGGGTATGTCGACCTACACCCCCGGCATGGAGATCTCCGGAGGCTCGCTCGGGCACGGTCTCCCCATCGCCGTGGGAATGGCCCTGGGTCTGCGCCACCAGGACTCGCAGGCACGGGTGTTCAACTTCCTGTCCGACGGTGAGCTCGACGAAGGTTCGACCTGGGAAGCGGCGATGAGCGCGCACCACCACCAGCTCGGCAACCTGATCGCGATGGTCGACATCAACGCCCTGCAGGCCGACGGCCCGACCGCCGGGGTACTGAGCACCGAACCCGTGCACGACAAGTGGACCGCCTGCGGCTGGCGCACCTACCGCGTCGACGGCAACGACACCGGCGCCCTGCTCGGCGCCTTCGACGAGGCCGCGGCCGGTGCCGCCGTGCGCGGCGCGCCGGCGGTCGTCCTGTGCGACACGCGAGTCGGCAAGGGCGTGCCGTTGCTGGAGACCAGGGAGAAGGCCCACTTCATGCGCATCGACGAGCACGAATGGCAGATCTGCCGCGACCAGTTGACCGCCGGATACGACCTCGAGGATGCTCGATGACCACCACCGCCCCCAAGCTCAAGACGTCGGCGATGATCGCCTCCTTCGTCGACCCCGGCCAGAAGACGACCGCCGCGCCGTTCGGCCACGCACTGGTCGCGGCGGCACGGGAGAACGACAAGATCGTCGGACTGTCCGCGGATCTGGCCAAGTACACCGACATGCACATCTTCGCCGAGGCGTTCCCGGACCGCTTCTTCCAGATGGGCATGGCCGAGCAGCTGCTGCTCGGCGCCGCCGCCGGCATGGCCGAAACCGGACTGGTGCCGTTCGCCTCGACCTACTCGGTGTTCGCCGCCCGTCGCGCCTACGACTTCCTGTGCCTGGACATCGCCGAACCGAACCTCAACGTCAACATCGTCGGCGGCCTGCCCGGCCTGACCACCGGCTACGGCCCGAGCCACCAGGCCACCGAGGACATCGCCATCTTCCGGGGCATGCCCAACCTGACGATCGTCGACCCGTGCGACTCGGTCGACATCGAGCAGGCGGTACCACAACTGGCCGCCTGCGAGGGGCCGACCTATCTGCGATTGCTGCGCGGCAAGGTCGCCACCGTCCTCGACGAGTACGACTACACCTTCGAGCTCGGCAAGGCCAAGGTACTGCGCGACGGCAACGACGTGGTCTTCGTCGCCAGCGGCCTGATGACCATGCGGGCACTGCAGGCGGCGCAGGAGCTGTCCCGGCACAACGTCGATGTCGCCGTGGTCCACACCCCGACGATCAAACCGTTCGACGCCGCCACCGTGCTCGCCGAGATCGACACGGACCGCCTCGTGGTCACCCTCGAGAATCACACGGTCGTCGGAGGGCTGTTCGAAACGGTGGCCGCTGCCGCCGCCGGGGCGGGGCTGGGCCGGAAGATCACCCCGATCGCGCTGCCCGACCGCTTCCTCGACGCCGGTGCCCTGCCGACGCTGCACGATCGTTACGGCCTGAGCACCGACCGCATCGTCGCCCGCGTCCTGGACGAGCTGAGCTGAGCTGACGCAGTGTGGACGGGCCCGCGCCGCCGCCGGCGCGGGCCCGTATCATTGTCGACAGACTGCTGTCGACAGTCGCCCGCTGACACCGCCTGGAGGCATCAATGGCCGCACAACCTGCCGCGCTGCTCGGACTGGAGAAGACCAGTTTGCGCCAGCAGGCCGTCGCGGCTCTGCGCAGCGCGATCACCAGCGGCGCCCTCGCCCCCAGCAGCCCGCTCGTCGAAACCGAGCTGTCCGAGATGCTCCAGATCAGCCGCGGCACCTTGCGCGAGGCCATGCGCCAGCTCCAGCAGGAAGGCCTGATCTCCGCCGGCGCCCGGGGCCGGCTCTACGTGCGCCACCTCGACGCCAAGGAGATCCGCGACATCTTCGCCGTCCGCGCGGCCCTCGAAGCCCTCGCGGTCCGGGAGCTCGCCGAGCTTCCCGACCGCTCCACCGTGGTCCCGGCCCTGCGCGCGGCGCTCGACATCATGGCGCGTGCCGAGCACGATCTCGATGCGCGCATCGAGGCGGATCTGAACTTCCACCGCATCCTCTGCCGTCTGACCGGCAACGAGACACTGATGCACTCGTGGCAGTCCCTCGAAGGGTCGATCCGCATGTCCATCATGTTCGCCGGCCTGGAAAAGGCTGTCGGCAACATGGACGTCGGACGGCACAGCGCCATCGTCGACGCCATCGAAACCGGCGACTCCGACGAAGCGGCCGCCGCCGTGCGTTCCCATATGAAATGGGCTGCAGCCAACCTCGTTTCGTAGCCGGTTTCCCTCCGATACCGCCGGTCCGGCCGTCGTGGCGCTTCTCCGCGCCCGTTCGGGCGGTGGAGTGGTCCCCGCGCTTCGACAGGCCGCCGACGCATCCCCGCGACGAGGGGCGCGCCGGCGGCCTGTCCTGTGCGCGCGGGTGATGAATATGGGCATATGTCTTGACATATACCGGGGCTATGTGTGAGGGTCGTCACTACGGATTAGCACGTGCTAAACCGCTCGGATTACATCTGCAGACTCTTCCCTCCATCACGGTGTCGTCACGGTCGTAGAAACCGATCTCGGCGAGGCCCCCGAAGAACTCGTCCCAGTCGACGTCGCCGTCGCCGATCTTCAGGTGCTGGTGGACACGGACCGCGTTGCCGGGGGGATTGGTGATGTAGCGAAGGCCGTGCGAGGCGTGATGGTCCATCGTGTCCGCGACGTGCACCAGGCGGAGCATGTCGCCGGCGGTCCGCATGATCTCCAGCATGTTGCCGCCCATGTGATAGGTGTGGCAGGCGACGTACACCAGTCCGAAGTTCTTCGAATTGATACCGCGGATCATCCGGATGGCGGCCAGTCCGTCCTCCACGAAGTCGTCCGGGTGCGGGTCGATCCGGACGTCGATGCCCTCGCGTTCGATGATCGGGACGAGTTCCTCCATCGACCGGTAGAACGCCCGCTCGGACTCCTCGGCCTTCTCCGGCCGGCCCGAGAATTCGGTGTTCATCACGTTCACACCCAGGTCGACCGTGATCTGGATGGCGCGCTTCCAGTACCGCACCGCGGCTTCACGCGCATCCTCGTCCGGACCGGACCAGCGCAGCACGGGGAGCACGGAGGCGATGCCGACGCCCGCGTCGGCGCACGCCTTGCGGAACTTGGCCACCAGCGCGTCGTCCGCCTTCGGATGGTTGAAGAACGGGATCATGTCCACGTGCGGGGTCAGCTGGAGGTATTCGTAGCCGAGTTCGGGACGACCCCGGGCAGCTCGAGCAGCGAGTGGGAGTGGTGGAACGGGGTGGGATCCAGTGCGATCTTCACGGCGGTCACGCTCCCGGGACGGACGCGCGGTCCACCATGTCCACGGCGACCCGCTCACCGGTCTCGAGCGAACGGACGCCGGCCTCGCACACCGCCGCGGCGGCGTAGCCGTCCCAGGCGCCGGGACCGTCGACGTAGCTGCCGGTCTCGGCGCCCGACCGTACCGCGTGCACCCAGCGCTGGATCTCGGCGTCGTAGGCGGCACCGAAACGCACCCGGAAGTCCGGCGTGATGGTGCCGCCCCAGACGCCGGGGCGGGTCTTGCGGACCAGTCCCACGTCCAGGCCGATCATCGCGGAGCCGAGCTCGCCGACGACCTCGGTGCGCACCTCGTACGCCAGGCGGGTGGTGACGAACGCCTCGACGTCGACGTGGCGGCCGGTCTCGGTGGTGAAGATGGCGATCTGCGGATCCTGCAGATCGGAGCCGGAGAGCGTGTTGGCCGTCGGCCTGATGATCTGCACGGAGGTGATCTCCTCGGCGAACAGGAACCGGGTGACGTCGACCTCGTGCACGATCGAATCCTTGACGATCATCGCGCTGTCGAAGTACGGCGGGACCGCAGGGTTGCGGTGCGCGCAGTGCATCACGAGCGGCTGCCCCAGCTCGCCCGCGACGAGGGCGGCCTTGAGCTGTTCGTACTCCGCGTCGAACCGGCGCATGAACCCGACCTGGATCAGCTTCCTGCCGAGCTGGGCCTCGCGCTTGACGATCTCGAGGGACGTCGCGGCGTCGGTGGTCAGGGGCTTCTCGCACATGACGGGCTTGCCGGCGTCGAGGCAGGCGAGCAGCTGCTTCTCGTGCGTGGGTCCCGGGGTGGCGAGCACGACGGCATCCACGTCGTCGGCGGCGATCGCGTCGAGCGGATCGGCGACGACGCGGGCGCCGGGCACGGTGGCGGCGACCTGCTCGGCCTTCTCGGTGAGGTAGTCGTTGATCACGGTGACGCGCGCGCCGCTGATGCGGTCGGTGATGCGGGCGACGTGGTCGGCGCCCATCATGCCGACGCCGAGCACGGCGATGCGGAGATCGGTGTTGTCGGACATTCTCGGTGGCTCCTGACGTACTCAGACGAAGCGGACGGCTGGAATCCCGCAGGACCCCAGGTACTTTCGGGTGCGCTGTGCGATCGGCAGCGGGGCGTCGACCGGGCAGGGGTACATGTCCTGCTCGACGATGGCGAACACGTCGATCCCGAGCTGCTCGACCGCCTCGAGCAGGGGCGGCATGTCCGGGATGCCGCGTGGCGGTTCGGTCATCGCGCCGAGGCGCACGGCTTCGCCGAACGGCAGGTCCTCGGCCTCGACCTTGGCGCGGACCTCGGGATCGACCTGCTTGAGGTGCAGGTAGCCGATCCGGTCGGGGTGCTTGGCGATGATCGCCAGGTTGTCGCCGCCGCAGTAGCTGATGTGACCGGTGTCGAGGCACAGGTTGACGAACTCGGGATCGGTGCCGTCGAGGAACCGGTAGACGTTCTCTTCCGTGTCGACGTGGCTGTCGGCGTGCGGATGGTACTGGGCACGCACGCCGTACTTCTCGAACATGGCCTTGCCGAGCTCGTTTATGCCGCCGGTCTTCTTGCGCCACTGCTCCGGCGTCAGGTTGCGGTCCTCGAGCACCTCGCCGGTCGCGGGATGCCGCCACATCTCCGGGATCACCACGACGTGGGTTCCGCCCACCGCGGCGGTGAGCTGGGCGACGTCCTCGATCTGGGACCACACCGCGTCCCAGGAGTCGTCCTGGTGGAGGTGCTCGAACACCGTGCCGGCAGAGAGCTTCAGGTCGCGGGCCGCGAGCTCGTCGGTGAGCTGCTGCGGCTCGGTGGGCAGATAGCCGTAGGGGCCGAGTTCGATCCACCGGTAGCCGGCCGCCGCTACCTCGTCGAGGAAACGGGTGTAGGGCGTCTGCTGCGGGTCGTCCGGGAACCAGACGCCCCAGGAGTCGGGAGCGGAGCCGACGCGGATGGTGCTCATGTGGTGGGTGTCCTTCTCTCGGTGGGGGTCAGTTGTCGGTGGAGGACGATTCGGGCGCGGGTTCGGACGGGCGCAGGTAGGGACGCTGGACCTTCTTCCACGCCTCGTACACCTCGCGGGCCTGCTGTGTGGACTCGAGCGTCGAGGTCTCCGATACGGGGACGTCCCACCAGGATTCGCTGTCGGGTGCGCCGATGAGCGGGTCCGTCTCCACGTGGACGACGGTGGCGCGGTCGGACGCCTTCGCGGCCTCCAGGGCGTCGGCGAACTCCGCGGCGGTCGTCGCCCGCAGGACGTCCACGCCGAGGCTGGCGGCGTTGGCCGCCAGATCCACCGGCAGCACGCCGCCGTCCAGCCGGCCCCGGTCGCTGCGATAGCGGTACGAGGTGCCGAAGCGCTGCGAGCCGAGCGATTCCGACAGCGAGCCGATGGAGGCGAATCCGTGGTTCTGCACCAGCACCACGATCACCTTCACGCCCTCCTGCACGGCGGTGACGAGTTCGGTGGCCATCATCAGGTAGGAGCCGTCCCCGACCATCACGAAGACGTCCCGGTCGGGGCATGCCATCGCCACGCCGAGCCCGCCGGCGACCTCGTATCCCATGCACGAGTAGCCGTATTCCACGTGGTAGCCCTTGGGATCCCGGGTGCGCCACAGCTTGTGCAGGTCGCCGGGCATCGACCCGGCGGCGCACACCACGACGTCCCGCGGTTCCGAGATGGCGTTGACGAGCCCGATGACCTCGTTCTGGGTGAGGGCTTCGGCACCCGTCGCGACGTTCGTGCCGTGCACGCCGGGGGAATAGACGGCGTCGACGGTCGCCTCCCAGTCGGCGGCGAGCTGCGCGACGAGGGCGCGGTAGCCGTCGGAGACGGCGTAGCCCGCCAGCGCCTCGTCGAGTGCCTCGATCGTCTCGCGGGCGTCGGCGACCACGCCGACGGCGCCCTGCTTGACCGCATCGAACGACGCCACGTTGATGTTGACGAACCGCACGTCGGGGTCGGTGAACGCGGTGCGGGACGCGGAGGTGAAATCGCTGTAGCGGGTGCCGATCCCGATCACCAGGTCGGCCTCGGCGGCCAGGGCGTTGGCGGCGGTGGTGCCGGTCGAGCCGATTGCTCCCACCGACTGCGGGTGGTCGTAGGGCAGCGAGCCCTTTCCGGCCTGGCTCTGCCCGACCGGAATCCCGGTGCGCTCGCAGAACCGCGCCAGCGCGTCCGTCGCGCGGCTGTAGACGACGCCGCCACCGGCGACGATCAACGGCCGGCGCGCCGACCGGATCGCCTCGGCCGCACGGGCCAGCGCTGCGCGCTCGGGCAGCGGGCGGCCCACGTGCCAGGTCCGTTCGGCGAACAGGGACACCGGCCAGTCGAACGCCTCCGCCTGCACGTCCTGCGGGATCGCGACGGTGGCGGTGCCGGTCTCGACCGGGTCGGTGAGGACCCGCATCGCGCCGAGCAGGGCCGCGGGCAGCTGCTCCGGCCGCCAGACCCGGTCGAAGAAGCGCGACACCGGACGGAAGCAGTCGTTGACGGTGACGTCCCCGGAATCGGGACGTTCGAGTTCCTGCAGGACCGGAGCGCTGGCACGGGTGGCGAACGTGTCCGCCGGCAGGAGCAGCACGGGCAGGCGGTTGATCGTCGCGAGGGCGGCACCGGTGACCATGTTGGTCGAGCCCGGTCCGACGGATGCGGTCACGGCCCAGGTCTGGAGGCGGTCCTTCATGCGGGCGTAGGCGACGGCGCTGTGCACCATGGCCTGTTCGTTGCGGCCGAGCACGTACGGCAGGGAGGGCTCGCGCCCGGCGTCGAGGTCCTCGGTCTCGGCCTGCAGCAGAGCCTGGCCGAGGCCGGCGACGTTGCCGTGTCCGAAGATGCCGAAGCAGCCGGCGAAGAACGGGGTGCGCTCGCCGTCGCGTTCGACGTGCTGGGCGGCGAGGAACCGCACGGTCGCCTGCGCCACGGTCAGGCGCACGGTCTGCTCGGTGTCCGGCGTGCGGATTCCGGTGACCGCGCCGTCGCGGTCGGAGTTGATGGGCGCCACTGGTCTACTCTCCTGAGCTCTGGGGCGGGCGGCCGGTGTGGAGCGGCAGTCGGGGATCGATCTCCTGGTGTTCCCAGCTGGTGCGGAGCCAGGTGTGGGCGGGGTCGTCGCAGATGCGCCAGGCCCGTTCGGGGCCGGGTCCGGCCATGACGTTGAGGTAGTACATGTCGTAGCCGGGGGCCGCGATGGACGGGCCGTGGTAGCCGTGCGGGACGAGCACGACGTCGCCGCTGCGGACCTCCTCGAGCACCTCGATCGGCCGCTCGGGCGTGCCGTAGACCCGGTGGAAACCGAATCCTGGTGTGCCCGTCTCGCCTTCGTCGATCTCGAAGTAGTAGATCTCCTCGAGCTCGGACTCGGCGTCGGTGTTCTCGTCGTGCTTGTGGGCGGGGTAGGACGACCAGTTGCCGCCCGGGGTGATGACCTCGCACGCGATGATCGAGTCGGCGTCGAAGACATCCGCGGTGCCGAAGTTGTGCACCTGACGGCTGCAGTTGCCCGCGCCGCGCAGTTCGACGGGGACGTCGGCGGCCGGGACGTACCGGAACGGCATCCGGCGGGTGGCGCGGGCACCGCAGAGCGCGAAGCGGCCACCGGCCGCGCTCGCGACCCGGAAGGAGCTGTCGACGCCGACGTAGGCGAAGTCGGTGGGGCCGTCGAAGACGCTCCGGCGGCCGGCGAGCGTCACCGTCTCGTCGGCGCAGCGCACCTCGGCGGAGCCGGACAGCGGCACGACGAGGATCTCGTCGTCGCCGGACCGGTGCTCGACGTGCTCGCCGGGGCCGAGTTCGACGACCCACAGGCTGGATTCGGACCACCCGGCGGTCCCGGGGGTGACGGCCACGGTGAACGGGGCCTCGCCGGTGGAGCGGGCGGGCAGGTAGTACTTGCTGTTCACGGCGCTCACCGCACCAGCGAGACGGCGGTCGCGACGGCGCCGGCGACGTCGTCGTCGTGCGGGTACAGCAGGGTGCGCCCGACGACGAGGCCGCGCACGGACGGCAGGCCCAGCGCCTTCTCCCAGGCGGCGAAGGCGGCGTCGGGATCGCTGGGGTCCCCGCCGAGCAGCAGGGTCGGCAGCGTGGTGGCGTCCATGACCCGCTCCATCTCGTCGACCACGGGCAGCTTCATCCAGGTGTAGGCGGAGGTGGATCCGATGCCCTGCAGGATGTGGATCGACTTGATGACCGCGTCGGGCGACAGGTCGTTGCGGACCTTGCCGTCGACGCGCCGGGAGAGGAACGGCTCGAGCATAGCGATCAGGCCGTGGTCGGCGAGTTCGTCGACGGCCCGGGCACACTCGGTCATCATCGACAGGGTGCCGGGATCGTCGAGCGCCACCCGGCAGAGCATCTTCGCGCCGTTCATGCGGTACCGGGCGGTCGACGCGGCGGTCGCGCCGGTCATCCGGTCGTCGAATTCGAAGGTGGCGCCGGCGAGCCCGCCGCGGTTCATCGAGGAGAAGACCACCTTGTCCTCGAGCGCGCCGAGCAGCACGAGGTCGTCGAGGATGTCGGAGGTGGCGAGCACGCCGTCGACGCCCGGGTCCGCCAGCGCGGTGCGGAGCCGGTCGAGCAGGTCGGTGCGGCTGTTCATGGCGGTGGGCCGGTCGCCGACGGCCAGGGCGCCGCGGGCGGGGTGGTCGGCGGCGACGATCATCAGGCGCCCGTCGCCGCGCGTCGCGGGCCGGGTGGCCCGCGCGGCCCAGGCCCGTTCGATGGCGCCCGGATCCTCGGCGCGCAGCTCGGTGATCTCGCCGTAGGTCCGCTGGGGCGGGGTCGACGGCAGGGTGGAATTCTCAGACATCGACGGCCTCCGTGGCGGTCGCGTCGGCGAGGTGGGCGACCTCGTCCGCGGTGGGCATGGCGGTGGAGCATTCGAGGCGGGAGGCCACGATGGCGCCTGCGGCGTTGGCGTAGCGCAGGGTCTTCTCGAGCGGCCACCCGGCGAGCAGTCCGTTGATCAGCGAGCCGCCGAACGCGTCGCCCGCACCGAGGCCGTTGACGACGTCCACGGGGTTGGGCGCGACGGTCACCGACTGCGAGCGGGTCTTGCCGAGCACGCCTTTCGGGCCCTGCTTGACGATCGCGAGCTCGACGCCGAGGTCGAGCAGGGCGTCGGCCGCGCGGTGCGCATTGGTCTCGCCGACGGCGATCTCGCACTCCTCACGATTGCCGACGGCGACGGTGACGTGCTGCAGTGCCCGCTGGACCTGCTCGGTGGCGGCCGCCGGGGAATCCCAGAACATCGGCCGGTAGTCCAGGTCGAGGACCGTGTGCCGGATTCGGCCGCGCGCCTCCCAGGCGGCGAAATGTGCACTGCGGCTGGGTTCTTCGGACAGTCCGGTCACCGTCGCCCAGAACAGCCGCGCGGTGCGGACGGCCTCGAGGTCGAGGTGTTCGGGCTGGATCTGCAGATCGGGAGCCGACGGACGGCGGTAGAAGTAGAGCGGGAAGTCGTCGGGCGGGAAGATCTCACAGAAGGTGACCGGGGTGGGGTAGCGGCCGTCGGTGATCAGGTGCCGGGTCCGGACGCCGAGCCGCTCGAGTTCGGCGCGGACGAACCGGCCGAACGGGTCGGCGCCGATCCCGGAAATCAGGGCACTGCTGCGCCCGAGCCGGGCCGCGGCAACGGCCACGTTCGCGGCGCTGCCGCCGAGAAACTTGCCGAAGGTCGACACGTCCTCCAGTCCGACGCCGGTCTGGAGCGGGTAGATGTCGACGCCGCTGCGTCCGATGGCGAGCACGTCCAGCGGGCGCTCGGTCTGCGTCTGCGTGGTGGTCAAGGCTGCACTCCCGAAAGATGATGGTGGCAGTCCGCGGGGATCGCGGCGTCCACAGAAACTGTGCGCCATGTCACCGACGCGTGTCAATGTTTTGTCCTGACATATTGACTTGCAATCAAGCGTATGTCCGTGTTCACATACACTTCAGCTGAATCCGCGGTCCGCCGGGCCGCCTCGCTGGAGATCGGAGTGGTCCGTGAGTGCACAGCTCGCAGTCGAGCTCGACCGTTCGAGCCCGGTACCGCTGTACTTCCAGCTTGCCCAGGCCATCGAAAAGGCCATCCTTGGTGGGGATCTCGCCCCCGGCGACCGGTTCGAGAACGAGCTCGCGCTGGCGCAGCGGCTCAATCTGTCCCGCCCGACCACCCGGCGCGCCATCCAGGAACTCGTCGACAAGGGTCTGCTGGTACGCAAGCGCGGGGTCGGCACGCAGGTCGTCCAGAGTCCCGTCCACCGTCCCGTGGAGCTGACCAGCCTGTTCGACGACCTCGCCCGCGCGGGGCAGACCCCCACCACGAAGCTCCTCGACTATCGGGTGGGCCCTCCGGCCGAGGAGGTCGCGCTCGAACTCAATCTCGGGCCGGACGCGGAGGTGGTGTCGATCCGCCGGCTGCGGTGTACCAACGGGGAACCGCTGGCGATCATGAACAACTACCTCCCGGTCGCGATCGCGCCGGATGCGGACGAACTCGAGGATCACGGCCTCTATCAGTCGCTTCGTGCGCGCGGCGTGCACATCCGGCTGGCCCGCCAGCGCATCGGAGCGCGAGCGGCCACCCGCGAGGAGGCCGGCCTGCTCGACGAGAAGACGGGCGCGCCCCTGCTCACCATGAACCGCACCGCGTACGACGACTCGGGAACCGCCGTGGAGTTCGGTAGTCACTGCTACCGCGCGTCGCGCTACCACTTCGACACCACCGTCGTCGACCGCTGAGAACCCGCGGGCGCCTCTCGTGATGTCGTCGCGGCCGTCGTGGTGAACGCGGCAATCTCGGCGCATCTCCTCACGCTCGCGGCGCCGGCATCGGAGTCGCGGTCGCCGCGCTGACCGTCACCGTGTGCGGGGCAGCGGGGGCTGTGCGGCACCTGCCCGCCGGCGCGGAGTACTCGCTCGCCTCCGTCGTCCTGGCTCTGCTACGGGCACCGACGGTGTTCGAGAGTGCGCGGATGTCCCGCGCGCTCGGTGCCGCGGTGACCGGTTCGGCTCCCGAGCGGGTTCACCGATGACGTTCGGAACCGTTGCCGAACAGTATCTTTCGATTCCTATTCGGGCCTGGAGGCATGCGCACACCGAGGTCGAATCTGACAGCGACAGCGACGGGATCGCCCTCATCCTCGCCAACCCGGACGCGCTGGCCGCCGCCTTATCTCGGAGCGAGGGGACATTCGCACTTCAAGCTCTATCCCGCATACCCGGTCGACCGCGTCGCGCGCCGGCCGGCGCGCGACAGGGTCCCCGGACACGCGTTCGGGCGGAGGCGATCGTGTCGCCTCCGCCCGAACGTGACGGTCCTCGACGGATCCTCGAGGTCGCGGGTCCTACGCCTTGGGGACGCGGACGATGAGGGCGTCGCCCTGGCCGCCGCCGCCGCACAGGGCCGCGGCCCCGACACCGCCGCCGCGGCGGGCCAGTTCGAGCGCCAGGTGCAGCACGATCCGGGCCCCGGACATCCCCAGCGGGTGGCCCAGCGCGATGGCGCCGCCGTTGACGTTGATCCGGGCCGGGTCCAGCCCCAGCTCGCGGCCGGAGGCGATCCCGACCGCGGCGAACGCCTCGTTGATCTCCACCAGGTCCAGCCCGGCCGGGTCCAGGCCCTCCCGGGCGCAGGCCTTGGCGATCGCCCGGGCCGGCTGGGACTGCAGCGTCGAGTCCGGGCCGGCGACCACCCCGTGCGCGCCGATCTCGGCGAGCCAGGACAGACCCAACTGTTCGGCCCTGGCCCGGCTCATCACCACCACCGCGGCCGCCCCGTCGGAGATCTGCGACGCCGACCCGGCGGTGACGGTGCCGTCCTTCGCGAACGCCGGCCGCAGCGCCGCCAGCGACTCGGCGGTGGTCTCCGGGCGGATGCCCTCGTCGGCGGTGACCACGACCGGCTCGCCGCGGCGCTGCGGGATCGACACCGGCACGATCTCCGCGTCGAACAGCCCGTCCTTCTGCGCGCGGGCCGCCCGCTGGTGGCTGGCGGCGGCGACGGCGTCCTGCTCGGCGCGGGAGACGAACCGGGTGCCGGTGTTGGCGGCCTCGGTGAGGTTGCCCATGGCCTGGTCGGTGAAGATGTCGTGCAGCCCGTCGAAGGCCATGTGGTCGCGCAGGGTCACATCGCCGTACTTGAACCCGGCCCGGGAGTGCTCGAGCAGGTGCGGGGCCTGGCTCATCGACTCCTGGCCGCCGGCGACGACGATGTCGAACTCGCCGGCGCGGATGAGCTGGTCGGCCAGCGCGATCGCGTCGATGCCGGACAGGCACACCTTGTTCACGGTCAGGGCGGGCACGTCCATCGGGATGCCGGCGGCCACCGCGGCCTGCCGGGCCGGGATCTGGCCGGCGCCGGCGGTGAGCACCTGACCCATGATCACGTACTCGACCTGCTCCGGGGCCACCCCGGCCTTGGCGAGGGCACCGGCGATGGCGACCCCGCCGAGGTCCGAACCGGAGAGGTCCTTCAGGGCGCCCTGCAGACGCCCCATCGGGGTCCGGGCTCCGGCAACGATGACAGAACTGGTCACGATGGGGTCTCCGATCTTGTTGTCGAGCAGTGGTATTCGACTACTTCTCTCAGACGAGCTCGTCGATGCGGATCTCGAGCGGCGCCGCGGTGGCCGCAACGACGTCGTCGACGGTCACGCCCGGCGCGAGCTCGCGCAGCGCGAGGGTCCCGTCGCCGACGACGTCGATCACCGCGAGGTCGGTGATGATCCGGTCGACGACACCCTGGCCGGTGAGGGGCAGGGAACACGTGTCGACGATCTTCGAATTGCCGTCGCGGTCGGTGTGTTCCATGACCACGATGACGCGGCTGGCGCCGTGCACCAGGTCCATGGCGCCGCCCATGCCCTTGACCATCTTGCCGGGAACCATCCAGTTGGCCAGGTCGCCGGTCCGGGAGACCTGCATGCCGCCGAGCACGGCGGTGTCGATGTGCCCGCCGCGGATCATGCCGAACGACAATGCCGAATCGAAGAATGCGGCACCGGGATTGACGGTGACCGTCTCCTTGCCCGCGTTGATCAGGTCCGGGTCGACGTTCTCCTCGGTCGGGTACGGGCCGGTGCCGAGGATGCCGTTCTCCGAGTGCAGCGTCACCTGCACGTCCGGCGGAAGATGACCGGGGATGAGCGTCGGCAGCCCGATGCCCAGGTTGACGTACTCGCCGTCGATCATCTCCGCGGCCGCGCGGGCCGCCATCTGGTCTCGGGTCCATCCCTTGGTGCCGGTCATCGTGCCGCCCCTTCCGTTGCCTGGACTGTCCGCTTCTCGATCCGCTTGTCCTGCGGACCGGTTTCGACGATGCGCTGCACGAAGATTCCCGGCAGGTGCACCTGCGCGGGATCGAGCTCGCCGGGCTCGACGAGTTCCTCGACCTGCGCGATCGTGACCTTCCCGGCCATCGCGGCCAGCGGGTTGAAGTTCATCGCCGTCTTGTCGAAGATCAGGTTGCCGGCGGTGTCGCCCTTGACGGCGTGCACCAGCGCGAAGTCGGCGGTGATGCCCTCCTCCATCACGTACCGCTTGTCGCCGAAGGCCCGGGTCTCCTTCGGCGGGGAGGCCACGGCCACCGAGCCGTCGACGTGGTACCGCCACGGCAGTCCGCCGTCCGCGACGGGGGTGCCGACACCCGCCGGGGTGAAGAACGCGGGGATGCCGGCGCCACCGGCGCGCAGCCGCTCGGCGAGGGTGCCCTGCGGGGTGAGCTCGACCTCGAGCTCACCGGCGAGATACTGGCGGGCGAACTCCTTGTTCTCCCCGACGTAGGAGGCGGTGACCCGGCGGATCTGGCGCGCGTTCAGCAGCAGGCCCAGGCCGTGGTCGTCGACGCCGCAGTTGTTGGAGAACACCTCGAGATCACCGACGCCGGACTCGACCAGCGCGCGGATCAAGGCGTCGGGGATGCCGCACAACCCGAACCCGCCGACGGCGATCGTCGCGCCGTCGGACACGTCCGCGACGGCGGCCGCGGGCGTGTCGAACACTTTCGTTCCCATCACAGACCCCTTCTCGAGACTTCGGTCCCTCCGGACCCCGGTGCAGGATGCGTTCATTCAATGGACGATGACGCATCGGTCGAGTACCACTACATGCTCTGTGTTTGCCGATTTCAAGGCCTTGCGAGCGGCGCATTCGAGATTGCTCGCCCATCGGAACGTCGATTTCGACGGCGTTCACTGAGTAGACGTATTCTCGTGTCATGGAGGAGGCACAGAGACCCCACGTGATCGGCCGCGTCAGCGCGCTGCTGCGCGCGATCGCCGGGCACGAGCCCACCGGCTCGTCGACCTCGGATCTGGCCCGGGCGACGAACCTCGCGCGCCCGACGGCGCACCGCCTGCTGACTTCGCTCACCGACGAGGGCCTCGTCGACCGCGACCCGAAGACCGGTCGATGGTCGCTGGGGCCCGAGCTGTACCTGCTCGGCTCGCTGGCGGCCGGCCGTTACGACATCACCGACCTCGCCCGCGACATCCTGCGCGACCTCGCACGGGAGACCGGCGAGAGCGCCTTCCTGTCCGCCCGGCGCGGGGACGAGACCGTGTGCCTCGCCAGCGAGGAGGGCAGCTTCCCGCTGCGTTCCCACGTCCTCCACGTCGGGATCCGGCTGCCCCTCGGTGTCGCGTCCGCGGGGCTCGTCATCCTGTCCCACCTGTCCGACCGCGACATCGACGAGTATCTGTCCCGTACCGACCTGACCGCCGGGTGGGGGCCGGACCACAGCCGGCAGGCCGTCGAGGAACGGATCGCCGCGACGCGCCTGGCCGGCTACTCCACCAATCCCGCCCTGCTCGTGGAGGGAAGCTGGGGGATGGGGGCCGCCGTCTTCGACCACCGGGACGCGCCGGCCTGGGCGCTGAGCATCACCGGGGTGGAGAGCCGTTTCCGCGCCGACCGTCGTCCCGAACTCGGGGAACTGCTGCTCCGGCAGGCGCATCGTCTCACCCAGTTGCTGCGCCACCGCCCCCGGCGGTCCGGGTGAGGGACGATCGTCCGGACGCGCACCCGGATCGGGCCGCCGCACCGCCCGCACTCGCGTCGCGTCAGCCCGGCCCTCGCCCCGTGAGCACCGCGCGGGCCATCTCGGCCAGCTGCGCCGGACGCTGTGCGAGGGCGTCGATGTCGACCTCCTGATCGCCCATCGCGCCGGCGCGGAACCTCGCCGCCACGCCCTCCGCGATGGCTGCGAGCTTCCACAGCGCGAAGCCCTGGTGATACCGCAGGTCGTCGAGGTCACGGCCGGTCGTGTCGGCGTACCGGGAGGCGACCGTGTCGACGTCGAGGAAACCGTCGGCGGGATCGGGCGCCCAGCCGATCACGTCGGCCGACGCCCAGGTGGCGGTGAGCCACCCGAGGTCGGCCATCACGTCGCCGATGGTCCACAGCTCCCAGTCCAGAACCGCGCGCACCTGCCCGTCGGTCCCGATCAGCAGGTTGCCCGGCCGGAAGTCGCCGTGCACCAACCCGGTCCACCGTTCGGCGGGCAGCTTCCGGGTCAGGAGCTCGTGGACGTCCCACACGGGCCCGGGACCGACACCGCCGGCGGTGAGCTGACGGCTCCAGCGCCGAAATTGGCGCTCGAGGTAGCTGCCCGGTTTGCGCAGTTGCGCCAGCGGTCCGGTCGTGGTGTCCACCGCGTGGATCACCGCGAGGGTGTCCACGATGCTGCGGGAGGCGGTCGGTCGGTTCGGCCGGGGGATCGCGGCGACCGTCTCGGCATCGTCGAGGACGATGCCCTCGACGTGCTTCATGACGTAGAAGTCCGCCCCCGTCACCGACCGGTTGGTGCAGCAGCCCGTCACCGGCGGCACCGGCACCGGGCCGCCGGCGAGCAGGTCGAGGATGCGCCACTCCCGCACGACGTCGTGGGCGGAGGAGAGCAGTTCCCCGGTCGGCGGCCGGCGCAGGACCCAACGCGTCCCCGCCTCGTCACGGACCCGGTAGGTGAGGTTGGACCGGCCTCCGGTGATCAGTTCGAAGTGCAACGGGGGTGCGACGTCCGGGAGGTGCTCGACGAACCACGCGGTGACGCGCGCTGCGTCGAGGCCGATCGGCTCGCTCGCGGCATCCACCTGAGCCATCGCGCCCTCTCTGCTCGTTCGGATTCGGTGCGGATCCCTCATGCTTACTCGCCTCGCGCACCGATCGGTACGTGCCGTGCCGGACCACCGGGGAAATTCGGGGCGCGGTCCACGCGCCCCAGACGCCGTTGGGCCCTGACCGGGTCCTCCGCCCGCCGGCGACCCGGGACTCGGGGATCGGGCAAGCCCCGTCGAGCCCGCGCCGACCGTGGCCCGGGCCGCCTGCCCCGGTCACATCCGGATGGCCCGAGCGATTGACATCACACCGCCTCGGGCGCAAACTATGCGAGCGCTCAGCAACTTGAATCTGACGTCAAGTTACGTGACTCCCTGCTGTGAAGGAGCACCCGGATGACCGACGCACCCGCCGCGGCGACCCGCGGCGTGGCCACCACCGACGACCTGGTCCTGACCGAGCGGCGCGGCCCCGTCGCCCTGCTCACTCTCAACCGGCCGGCCAAGCTCAACGCCTGGAGCAACGCGCTCGAGGACCGCTACTTCGACCTGCTCGCCGAGGCCGACGACGACCCGCAGGTGCGGGCCGTCGTCGTCACCGGTGCCGGCCGCGGATTCTGCTCCGGCGCCGACCTCGACGACCTGCGCCACGTAGCCGACGCGTCGGACGACGACCTGATGCGGCCACGCCCGCGCGACTTCCCGCTGCGGGTCCGCACACCGCTCGTCGCCGCGATCCGTGGACCCGTCGCGGGACTCGGCCTGGTCGAGGCTCTCTACTGCGACGTCCGCTTCGGCGACCCGACCGCCCGGTTCACCACCGCGTTCGCGCGCCGCGGGCTCATCACCGAGTACGGCATCAGCTGGCTGCTGCCCCGCCTCGTGGGCCACAGCCGCGCCACGGACCTGCTCCTGTCGAGCCGTATGGTCGACGCGGACGAGGCCCACCGGATCGGCCTGCTCGACCATCTCGTCACCACCGGCGACGTCGTCGACGCCGCCGTCGCCTACGCGACCGACCTCGCCGCGCACTGCTCGCCGCGGTCGATGGCGACGATCAAGCAGCAGCTGCGCGACGACGCCGACCGGTCCTACCCGGACGCGCTCGCCGCCGCGGACCGCCTGATGCGCGAGGCCTTCCGCGGTCCCGACGTCGCCGAGGGCGTCGCCAGTCACCTCGAGCGGCGCGCCCCCGCGTTCGCCGCCCTGCCCGGGAGTGCCCATGCCCCTGCGTGAAACCGTCGGCATCGACCCGGACGCGATCCTGCGCTGGTTCCGCGACCTCGGCATCGAGCACACCGCGCCGCTGACCTTCGACCGCATCGGGCTCGGACAGTCGAACCTGACCTACCTGGTGCAGGACGGCGACGGCCGCCGGTGGGTGCTGCGGCGACCGCCGCTCGGGCACCTACTGGCGTCCGCGCACGACGTCGCGCGCGAGGCCCGCATCCTCTCCGCGCTCGAGGGCACCGACGTGCCGACGCCGAAGGTGTTCGGGCTCACCGACGATCCGGCATTCAGTGACGTGCCGCTGGTGCTCATGGAGTTCGTCGACGGACAGGTGGTGGACCGGATGTCCGTCGCCGAATCCCTGACGCCGGAGCGCCGCCGCCGGATCGGGCTGTCGCTCGCGCGGACGCTCGGCCGGATCCATGCCGTGGACCTCGAACGTACGGGGCTCGACGCCCTCGCCCGCCCCAAGCCGTATGCGGAGCGGCAGCTGCACCGCTGGGCCGGCCAGTGGGAGAAGTCGAAGACCCGCGAGCTGCCCGAACTCGACGACCTGACCCGCCGGCTCCTGGCCGCCGTGCCGCCACAGCACGAAATCACCTTGGTGCACGGTGATTTCCACCTGCGCAACGTCATCACCTCGTGCGAGAGCGGTGACGTCGTCGCCGCGCTGGACTGGGAACTGTCCACCGTCGGCGACCCCCTCGCCGACGTCGGGTCGTTGTTCGCGTACTGGCCCGAGCCGGGGGAGGACACCGGCGGCGACTTCCCCGCCTCCACCCTCGAGGGCTTCCCGAGCCGCGCCGAACTCGCCGCCGTCTACCTGGACGAGACGGGCCGCGACCCGGCGGCGCTGAAGTTCTGGCACGCGCTGGGGCTGTGGAAGGTGGCGGTGATCGCGGAGGGTGTGATGCGCCGCGCCCTCGACGAACCGCAGAACAAGGCCGCGGCCGGCACTCCCACGGTCGCGCGCATCGACGCTCTCGTCCACAAGGCCCGCGAGATCGCCGACGAAGCCGGCATCTGACGCCCCCACCACCCTCGACACGCAGGAGACGACGATGTTCCCCGACGAGCAGACGACCTCGCGCGACCTCTCCGGGCGCGTGAAACATCTTCTGGACCAGTATGATCCGAGCACGACCGGGCCGGAGGACTTCCTCGGCGCTCGGTTCGACGCGGGTCTCGCCTGGGTGCACTTCCCGCCGGGCCACGGCGGACTCGGCCTGCCGCAGAGTCACCAGGCGCAGGTCGAGGCCGAACTGGCCGCCGCCGGAGCACCCCGGCCCGCCGCGGGCCGCAACGGCATCGGCCTGGGCATGGCCGCGCCCACCATCGCGGCGTTCGGCACCGAGGAGCAGAAACGCCGGTTCCTGCGTCCCCTCTACACCGGACGGCACATCTACTGCCAGCTGTTCAGCGAGCCCGGCGCCGGCTCCGACCTGGCCGCCGTCGCGACCCGCGCGGTCCGCGACGGCGACGACTGGATCGTCAACGGCCAGAAGGTGTGGACGTCGGGCGCGCAGAACGCGCAGATGGCGATCCTGGTGGCCCGCACCGACCCGAGCGTGCCCAAGCACGCCGGCTTGACGTACTTCCTGCTGGACATGAGCGATCCGGGCGTCGACGTGCGACCCCTGCGGCAGATCACCGGCGAGGCCGAGTTCAACGAGGTGTTCCTCACCGACGTGCGGGTACCCGACGCCAACCGGCTCGGCGACGAGGGGCAGGGCTGGAGCGTCGCCACGACCACCCTCAACAACGAACGCGTCGCGATCGGCTCCGGCGCGCCCCGCGAGGGCGGCATGATCGGCAAGGTCGCCGCGACGTGGCGCGAGCGTCCCGAGCTGCGCGACCCGGCGCGGCACGACCAGCTGATGCGGCTGTGGGTGGAGGCGGAGGTGACCCGGCTGACCGGAGAACGCCTGCGCCAGAAGCTCGCCGCGGGCCAGCCCGGTCCGGAGGGCTCCGGCATGAAGCTCGCGTTCGCCCGCCTCGCCCAGACCGTGTCGGGATTCGAGGTGGAGTTGCACGGCGAGGACGGCCTCCGATACGACGACTGGACCCTGCGCCGGCCTGAGGCGGTGGACTTCACCGGCCGTGAACCCGGATACCGGTACCTGCGCGCCAAGGGCAACTCGATCGAGGGCGGCACGTCGGAGATCCTGCGCAACGTCGTCGCCGAGCGGGTGCTCGGGCTGCCGCCGGAACACCGTGTGGACAAGGATATTCCGTGGAAGGACCTGGCGCGATGACCGACCTGCTGTACTCCGACACCGAGGACGCCCTGCGGGACAGCGTCCGTCGCGTGCTCACCGATCGCTGCCCACCGTCCGTCGTGGTGACCGCGTACGACGCCGCGCCCGCCGACTTCTCGGGCGTGTGGAAGACGGTCGCCGCCGAACTCGGGCTGGCGGGGCTGCTGGTGCCCGAGTCGCTCGGCGGCGCCGGCGCGAGCACCCGCGAGGCCGCGGTCGTCATGGAGGAGATCGGCCGGGCCGCCGCGCCGGTGCCGTACCTGTCGAGCGCGGTGCTCGCCACCGTCGCGCTGCTGCGCGCCGGCGACACCGGGACCGTGCCGGCCCTCGCGGAGGGCGCCGCGACCGGCGCCCTCGTCGTGCCGTTGTCGACGGCGCCGGACGCCGCGATCACCGGGGTGCATCGCACGGCCGACGGCCTGACCGGACGGGTCACCAGCGTCGCCGGGGCACACGAGGCCGATGTGCTCGTCGTCCCCGTCGCGGGGCCGGACGGCCTCGAACTGCACACCGTCCGGTCGGACGCCGCCGGCGTCACGGTGACCCCGGTGCTGTCGCTGGACATGACCCGGCCGATCGCCGACGTCGAGTTCGCCGGGGCCGCCTCCACCCGCGTCGACGGCGGCGACGCGGCCGCCGCGGTGACCGAGGCGCTGCAGTGCGGGGCGGTGCTGCTCGCCTCCGAGCAGCTCGGGGTGGCCCAGTGGTGCCTCGAGACCACCGTCGCCTACGTCAAGGAGCGCCGCCAGTTCGGCCGCGCCGTCGGTTCGTACCAGGCGATCAAGCACCGGCTCGCCGATCTGTGGCTCGAGGTGGGCGCAGCGCTGTCGGCCGCCCGGTACGCGGCCGACGCGTACGCACGCGGCGACGACGACACCGCGATCGCGGCGGCGGTCGCCCAGTCCTACTGCAGCGACGTCGCCGTCCACGCTGCCGAGGAGTGCATCCAGTTGCACGGCGGCCTCGGCATGACCTGGGAGTACCCGGCGCATCTCTACCTCAAGCGGGCCAAGGCCGATCAGCTCGCGCTCGGCGTCCCGTCCCGGCACCGCGCCCGGCTGGCGGACCTCGTCGGCCTGCCGGTCTCGTGACCGAAACGATTGCGCTGCAACAACACACGAAAGGACAGGTGCCGCCACGATGAGCTGGTACGACGACAGGCCCTGGATGGCCCAGTACGATCCCCGCGTGGCCGAGGTCGGACCCGTCCCGCGGCGGACCACGCTCGAGGTGTTCGCCGACGCCGTCGCCGCCGCGCCGGACGGGCCGGCGATCACGTATCTCGGTGCGACGCTGACCTATCGGGAAGTCGACGAGCTGACCGACGGCGTGGCGGCCTACCTGCTCGAACACGGCTTCCGCAGGGGCGACCGGCTGGCCGTGTACCTGCAGAACGTGCCGCAGTTCGTCCTCGCGCTGTTCGGCGCGTGGAAGGCCGGCGGCGCGGTGGTGCCGCTGAACCCGATGTACAAGGACGAACTCGACCACATCCTCACCGACGCCGGCGTCGTCGCCGTCGTGTGCGGCGAACAGGCGTGGGCGGACCGGGTGGCGGAGCGGGCCGCCGGGGCGGGCGTGACGATCGCGCTGACCGCGAGCGAACTGGACCTGCAGACCCGGAACGACGAGCGGCTCTTCGCGGGCGTCGAGCGCCGCCGTACGCCGGGCGTCCCCGACCTACTGGAGGTCGCCCGCGAGTGGGCGGGCCGCCCCGTCCCCGATCCGGGCCTGGTCCCCGACGACATCGCGCTCGTCTCCTACACGTCCGGGACGAGCGGACTGCCCAAGGGCGCCACCAACACCCACGCGAACCTCACCGTCAACTGCGTACTGCTGCGCCTGTACGACGAGATTCCGGCGGGTTCGCCGATCTTCGCTCTCGCGCCGCTGTTCCACATCACCGGGATGGTCGTCCAGTTGCTCACCGCGGTGGATCTGGCCGGTCCGCTGGTGCTGGCCTACCGCTTCGACGCCGGGGTGGTGCTCGACGTCCTGAAGCGGGAGCGGCCCGCGTTCATGGTCGGCCCGTCGACCGCGTACATGGCGCTGCTGGCGCATCCGTCGTTCTCGTCGGACGCGTTCGAGTCGCTCCTGACCCTCAACTCCGGTGGCGCGCCGCTGCCACCGGCCATCGTCGAGCGCTTCCGCGAGCGGACCGGCCTCTACATCCGCAACGGTTACGGCCTGACGGAGACCAGCGCGCCCTGTGTCGTCGTGCCCTCCGGCCGCGAGGCGCCGGTGGATCCGGACTCGGGCACGCTGTCGATCGGCCTGCCGCTGCCCACCGCGATGGTGCGCATCGTCGACGAGGACGGCAAGGACCTCGGACCGGGCGAGGTCGGGGAGATCGCCGTCGAGGGTCCCATGGTCGTCCCCGCCTACTGGAACCTGCCCGAGGCCACCGCCGAATCCATCCCGGGCGGGCGGCTGCTGACCGGTGACGTCGGCTTCATGGACGCACAGGGCTGGGTGTACGTGGTCGACCGCAAGAAGGACATGATCAATGCCTCCGGGTTCAAGGTCTGGCCCCGCGAGGTGGAGGACGTGCTCTACCGGCATCCGGCGGTCCGCGAGGCCGCGGTCGTCGGCGTGCCCGACTCCTACCGCGGCGAGTCGGTCGCTGCGTTCGTGAGCCTGCGCCCGGACCAGGACGTCGACCCGGACGAGCTGGTGGCGTGGTGCCGCGACCGGCTGGCCACCTACAAGGCCCCGCGGTCGGTCGAGATCCTGGACGAGCTGCCCAAGACCACCAGCGGGAAGATCCTGCGCCGCGAGATGCGCAGGGTCGCGTCGTCCTGACCCGAGGAGGGAAACACGTGCCGAGCATCGACGAGGTTCTGGGCCTGCGCGAAATCGCCCCGGCGACGTTCCGCGCCGACCCGGTGCCGACCGAGATGGAGCGGACCTTCGGCGGCCAGGTCGCCGGGCAGGCGCTTTCCGCGGCGGCACGGACCGTGCCGCCCGAGTTCGGCGTGCACTCGATGCACGGGCACTTCCTGCGCCCCGGCCGGCCGCTCGACCCCACCGACTATCGGGTGGACGCCGTGCGGGACGGCGGCAGCTTCCGCACCCGGTACGTCACCGCGGTCCAGGACGGCGAGACGGTGTTCACACTGACCGCCTCGTTCCACCGCGGCGACGACGGGTACACCCATCAGGCGGCCATGCCGGCGACGGCCGGACCGGAAGAGATCGCGGAGAACGGCCGCCCGTGGGCCGCGTGGTACGACTTCCCGGAATGGGACGACTGGGAGCGCCGCTGGCTCCCTGCGGACGAGGCCACGCCCGACGTGCCGTCGCGCCGGCGGTTGTGGATACGGCACCGCACCCCCCTGCCGGACGACCCGGTTCTGCACGCCTGCGCCCTGACGTACTGCAGCGACATGGCGCTGCTCGACATCGCCGTCCTACCGCATCCCGACAGGCCGATCCAGGGAGCGTCCCTCGATCACGCCGTGTGGTTCCTGCGGCCGTTCCGGGTGGACGAATGGCTGCTGTTCGATCAGGTGTCGCCGTCGTCCGAATCGGGGCGCGCCCTGATCCAGGGACAGATCTTCGACACGACCGGACGACTGGTCGCCGCCGTCGCGCAGGAGGGCATGGTGCGGTTCCACACCGAGCGCGCCGCGGCGGTCGGCGCCGGACGCGCGGAAGGCCGGGCGGAATGAACCTCGCTGCACCCATCTCCGAACGCACCGCCGTCCTGGTCGACTTCGGCGGGGTGATCACCACGAGCGTGTTCGCCGCGTTCGAGGAGTTCGGCGCGACACTCGGCGATCCGGGACTGCCGCTGCGGCTGCTCGGCGGCGACCCGATCTCGCGCGGGCTGCTCGCCGAGCACGAGTCGGGGCGCATCGACGCGGAGGAGTTCGAGCAGGGCTTCGCCGAGCGGTTGCGCGCCCACGGGGCGGCCGTGACCGCGGAGGGACTCGCCGCCCGGATGCAGGCCGGGATGCGGCGCGACGACCGGACGGTGGCCCTCGTCGACGACCTCCGGGCGGCCGGCGTGCCGGTCGCATTGGTGTCCAACGCCTTCGGCCGGGACTGCTATGCCGGCTTCGACCTGGCCGCGCTCGCGGACGAGGTGGTGATCTCCGCCGAGATCGGCATCCGCAAGCCGTCGCGCCGCATCTACGCCCTCGCGTGCGAGCGGCTGGGGGTGGCGCCCGAGCAGGCCGTGATGGTCGACGACCTGCAGCAGAACCTCGACGGGGCGGCGCGGATCGGCATCGCCGGCGTGCTGCACACCGACGCCGACACCACGCGCCTCGAGCTCGCCGAGCGGTTCGGCTTCGTGACGGGACGAGTGCCCGGTCAGGTGTGAGCCGTCGGCGCGCGGGTACCCGCCACCCATGACCAACGCACAGCCCCACAGCCCCGACGCCGCGACGGTCGACGTCGCGGGTTCGCCGGACGAGTCGGTCAAGGAGACCCAGCTGCTGCAGGTGCTGACCAAGGCGGCGAACACCCTCAACGAAGCCGGGGTGCCGTTCGCGGTCGGCGGTGGATGCGCGGTGTACGCGCGCGGCGGGCCCGCGTCCGACCACGACGTGGACCTGTTCGTCCGCCCCCGGGACGTGGACGCCGCGCGGGAGGCGCTCGTCGCCGCCGGCATGCGTCCGGTCGATCCGCCCGAGAACTGGCTGAGCAAGGTCTACGAGGGGGAGCATCTCGTGGACCTGATCTTCCGCCCCAACGACCGGGACGTCGACGATTCGATGCTCGCCCGCGCCCAGTGGATGCGCATCGGCCCGACCGCGGCGCCGGTGATCAGCGGCACCGACCTGATGAGCGACAAGCTCAACGTGCTCGACGCGCACCGCTGCGACTTCGCGCCGCTGCTGCGCATCGCCCGCGCCCTGCGCGAGCAGGTGGACTGGGCCCAGGTGGCCACCGCCACGGCGGCGTCGCCGTACGCCCGCGCCTTCCTCGGCCTGCTCGCCGACCTGGGCATCATCGAACCCGGCTCGGAGGTCCGACGATGAGTCACGAACACCCGGAGCAGGATCACCCGCAGTATGTGGTTGCGCACCTGCACCGCGCCCTGGCCGAGGATCCCCGCACCGCCGAACAGGGCGTGCGCGTCACGATCCGCGGCACCGACGTGTACCTGACCGGCGAGGTCGCCAGCGCCGCACGCCGCGACGCGCTGACCCTGGTGGTGCAGGAACAGCTACCGGACGTCACCGTCCACAACGACGTGCACGTGGTCGACTCGCGCGACCCCGGAACCTCGGTGGAGGAACTGCGATGAGGATTGCCGCCGTCGGCGACGTACACCTGGCCGAGGACGCCCGCGGCCATCTGCGGCCCGCCCTCGAACACCTGCACGAGCATGCCGACGTGCTGCTGCTCGCCGGTGATCTCACCCGGCACGGCACCGTCGACGAGGCGCGCGTCGTCGCCGACGAGTTCGGCGACCTGCCGGTGCCTGTCGTCGGGGTGCTCGGCAATCACGACTACCACAGCGACGCCGCGGACGAGATCACCGAACTGCTCCGCGACCGGGGCATCGTCATGCTCGAGGGTGAGTCGGTCGTCCTCGAGGTGGACGGGGCGCGGCTCGGTGTGGCGGGGACCAAGGGATTCGGCGGGGGTTTCGCGGGCAAGTGCGCGAGCGCGTTCGGTGAGCCGGAGATGAAGCAGTTCGCCGGGCACACCGTGGAACTGGCCGACAGGTTCCGCAGCGCCGTCGCCGAGCTCGACGGTGCCGACGTCCGCGTCGGGCTGCTGCACTACTCGCCGATCAGCGACACCCTGCGCGGCGAACCCGCCGAGATCTACCCGTTCCTCGGGTCGTATCTGCTCGGCGAACCGGTCGACGAGTTCCACCTGGACCTGGCCGTGCACGGGCACGCGCACGCCGGGTGCGAGCGCGGCACCACCCCGGGCGGCGTGCGGGTCCGCAACGTCGCGCAGCCGGTCATCCGTACCGCCTACGCGGTCTACCGGTTCGAGAACTGATCGCTGGGGCCGGTCGCGGGGTGGCGGGCCCGACACTCGACCACCCCGCGCGAGCCCTCAGGCGTCGTCGGTCATCTTCAGCACGAGCTTGCCGGTGTTCGCACCGTCGAACAGCATGTTGAGCGTGCGCCCGAAGGCCTCGGCGCCGCCGCTCTCGACCTGCTCGCGGGTGACCAGTTCGCCGCGGCGGATCCACTCCGACACCGCGGCCATGCCCTCGGGGAAGCGGTCGAGGTAGTCGAAGACGATGAACCCGGCCATGGAGGCCCGGTTCACCAGCAGGGACAGGTAGCGTGACGGCCCCGGCTGCGGGTCGGTCGCGTTGTAGCCGGAGATGGCACCGCACAACACGACTCGCGCATTCTTGCGCAGCACGGCGAGCGCCGAGTCGAGCGTCTCACCGCCGACGTTGTCGAAGTAGATGTCGATCCCGTCCGGCGCGGCGGCGTGCAGCGCCCGGCCCACGGAACCGGCCTTGTAGTCGATGGCGGCGTCGAAGCCCAGTTCGTCGGTGAGCCACGCGCACTTGTCGGGCCCGCCGGCGATGCCGATGACGCGACACCCGCTCAGTTTGGCGATCTGCCCGGCGATGCTGCCGACGGCCCCGGCGGCGCCCGAGACGAGCACGGTGTCGCCCGGCTTCATCCGCCCGACGTCGACGAGGCCGAAATATGCTGTCATGCCAGGGAATCCGAGGGCGCCCAGCCACACCGGCGGGGCCGCAAGGGATTCGTCGACCGGGACGACGCCGCTACCGTCGGAGACGGCGTAGTCGCACACCCCGAAGTGTCCCGAGACGAGTTGCCCCTCCTTGTAGTCGTCGTGCCGGGATTCGTGTACCCGGCCGACGGCATGGGCGCGCATGATCTCGCCGATCGCGACCGGCGGGATGTACGAACGGACGTCGTTCAGCCACCCCCGCATGGCGGGGTCGAGGGAGACATACTCGACGCGGACGGTGAACTCGCCGTCGGCGGGCCGCGGAACGGGTGCGGTGGTGATGTCCCAGGTGGACTCGTCGGGGCGGCCGACCGGTCGTCGCGCCAATCGGACCTGCTTGTTCACGGACGCCATGCGTATTCCTTTCGGCAGCGGAACGTCTACTGCGGTGCGGTGATTCGGACTCCTCGCGAGAATTCCGGGCAGTTGAATCCGACACCGGATTCAACTATACATGGCGGGTGACCGGGATCACCCCGGCCGTCGCGGATGCCCCGAGAAACGGAAGGTCGACATGACACGCCAGCTCGACACGGTCCCCACCGATTCCGATGCGCTCGAGGCCGCGCTCGCCGAGATCCGGCGGGTGCAGGAGGCCCACTGGCCGCCGGAGGTGCCGCGCACGGTGGAGTACCCGATCGAGGGTCGCGGGCTCGTGGACTACCTGCGGCACTGGGCGAGCGTGCGTCCCCACGCCCCCGCGATCGAGTTCTACGGTCGCACCGTCGGCTATGCCGAGTACGACGACCTCTCCGACCGGTTCGCCGGCTGGCTGCTCGCCCGCGGCGCCCGGGCCGGCGACCGCGTCGGTGTCCACCTCGGCAACTGCCCGCAGTTCCACGTCGCGATGCTCGGGATCCTCAAGATCGGCGCCGTCCACGTGCCCGTGAACCCGATGCTGCGCGAGCACGAACTCGCCCACGAGCTCGCCGACGCCGGCGTCACGATCCTGCTCACGCAGCCCGAACTGCTCCCGCTCGTGGAAGCGGTCCGGCCGCGCACCCCTGTGCGGCACGTCGCCGTCACCGCCCTCGGCGACATGCTCGCCGGTGTGGCGCCGGGGGAGGTGCCACCGCCCTTCCCGGTCGCCGATCCCGCCGTCGGCGACTGGGCGGGCATCGTCGACAGCCCCCGCGCTCCTGCCGTCGCGACCGATCCGGACGCGCTCGCCGCGCTGAACTACACCGGTGGCACCACCGGCATGCCGAAGGGCTGTGAGCACACCCAGTGGCACATGGTCTACACCGCCGCCGCGGCCACCGTCGGCGGCGGCCGCCGGGTGGGGGAGACGACGGTGGTGCTCAACTACCTGCCCATGTTCTGGATCGCCGGCGAGGTTTTCGGCATCCTCAATCCCCTCGTCAACGGCGGCACCGTCGTGCTGATGACCCGGTGGGACGCGGACGCCGCGCTGGCCCTCGTCGAGCGGCACGGAGTCACCAGCACGGTCGGCACCGTCGACAACTACGTGGAGCTGATGGAGGCGCCCGGCTTCGACGGCAGCCGCGCCGCCAGCCTCGACAACGCCATGGCGGTGTCGTTCGTGCTGAAGCTGGATCCGGCGATCCGCCGGTGGTGGCGCGACGCGACCGGCCACACCCTGCGGGAGGCGAGCTACGGCATGACCGAGACGAACACCGCCGACACCTTCACCCTCGGCTTCCAGGACGGCGACGTCGACCTCGAGAGCGAGCCCGTGTTCTGCGGCCTGCCGGTGCCGGGCACCGACATCCTGATCGTCGACGAGACGGGCGTTCCGGTGCCGATCGGCGCGACCGGGCAGATCATCGTGCGCAGCCCCTCGGTGACGACCGGGTACTACCGCAACGCCGAGGCCACCGCGGACTCGTTCCAGGGCGCCTGGTTGTGCACCGGTGACGTCGGTCGGTTCGACGAGCGGGGCGCGCTGCACTACCTCGCCCGCAACAAGGAGATGATCAAGACCAACGGCATGAGCGTCTTCCCCGCCGAGGTCGAGGCGCTGCTGCGCATGCATCCGGACGTCGCGACGGTCGCGGTGGTCCCCAAGTCCGATCCGGACAGGGGACAGGTCGCGTTCGCGTTCGTCCAGCCGGTCCCCGGCACGGCCGTCACGGCCGAGGGGCTCGTGGCGTGGGCGCGGGAGAACATGGCCGGCTACAAGGTGCCGATCGTCGAATTCGTGGCTGCGCTGCCCATGACCGCCACCGGCAAGATCCGCAAGGGCGACCTGTTCGCGCGGGCGGAGGAGCGCAACTAGGGCGGGTCGGAGCCGGGCCGGGAGGGTGCAGCGCAGCCTCCCCAGCCGACCTCAATGATTGGTAGGCTAACCAAACCAAGGATAGCCTGAGCTATCTTCTTGTGCGATCGATCCATCCGCGGCTGCGGCCCCAGAGCACGGAAGAGCGACCAATGACCGACCGATCCTGCAACGACAGCGGTGACTCGCCGTCGCCGGACGGCGAACCACCGGAACTCCTCGACCTCGTCGGGATCGGATTCGGGCCCGCCAATCTCGCTTTGGCGATCGCCGTCGAAGAACACAATGCCGACGCCCCGCACGATCCCGTACGGGCACGGTTCTTCGAGCGGCAACCCGCCTTCGCGTGGCATCCCGGCATGCTCCTCGAGGGCGCCACCATGCAGATCGCCTTCCCGAAGGACCTGGTCACCTTCCGCAACCCCACGAGTCCCTACACCTTCTTCGCCTACCTGCACGACCGGGGCCGGCTCGTAGACTTCGTCAACCACCAGACGTTCTTCCCGACGCGGCACGAATTCCAGGACTACCTGCAGTGGGCGGCCGGCCGCGTCGACGCCGACGTGCGCTACGGCACCGAGGTCACCGCGGTCGAGGCCGTGCACGACGAGGCAGGCATCGCCGACCGCCTCGCCGTCCACACCGCCGACGGCACCGTCGTGCACGCCCGGAACGTCGTCGTCGGCGTGGGGTTGCGGCCCCGCATCCCCGCGTGGGCCACCGAGACCGCGCGCTGCTTCCACAACCACCGGTTCCTGTTCCATCTGGCCGAGATGCCCGCGCCCGTGCACCAGCGGTTCGTCGTCGTCGGCGCCGGCCAGAGCGCCGCCGAGGTGGTGCAGTACCTGCACAGCCACTATCCGCAGGCCGAAGTGCACAACGTCTTCGCCCGCTTCGGCTACAGCCCCGCCGACGACAGTCCGTACGCCAACCGCATCTTCGACCCGGCCACCGTCGACGAACTGCACGCCGCACCCGAGACCGAGCGGGCACGACTGCTCGCCCTGCACCGCGGCACCAACTACTCCGTCGTCGACCCCGACCTGATCACCGCGCTGTACGCGGCCGAGTACCGCGAACGCGTCAGCGGACGGCGGCGGCTGTTCATGCGGCGCGCCTCCGAGATCGCCGCGGTCACCGAGTCGACCACCGGAATCGAGGTGGACGTGCGCAGCACGATCGACGGACTCACCGACACCCTGATGTGCGACGCCGTCGTCCTCGCCACCGGGTTCGAGCCCGCCCCGCTGCCGCCCCTGCTCGGCGCCCTCGCTTCCGCGTCGTCGCCGCTGCGCACGGTCGACCGGGACTACCGGCTGCCCACCGCCGGCGACGTCCGTGCCGGGATCTATCTGCAGGGCGGCACCGAGAAGACCCACGGGTTGACGGCGTCGCTGCTGTCGAACGTGGCGATCCGGTCCGGGGAGATCCTCGGATCCGTCCTCGAGCGGCGCGGAGGAAAACTACCAGCGGGTCATGACCGGACCCCCGGGCTTGCTAGGGTACGAAAGCAGCACACCTATGCGACAAGTGAGGCGAGATGAGCACGAATCCTTTTGACGACGAAGACGGCCGCTTCTACGTCCTCATGAACGACGAGGAGCAGTACTCGCTGTGGCCGACTTTCTCCGAGGTGCCGCAGGGGTGGCGCGTGGTGTTCGGGGAGGAGTCGCGTGCAGCATGCGTCGAGTACGTGGAGAAGAACTGGACCGACATGCGGCCGAAGAGCCTGCGTGACGCCATGGAGGCAGACGAGAAGGCCCGCAACGCGGGCGCCTGACCTGCCGCGGTAACCGCGTCGACCGAGAGTCACGCCGTGGGTGCACCACCCGCGGAGTGACTCTCGTGGCGTTTCGAGCCCCGGTACGGACGCACCCGCCGGACGCGGCGCAACTGCGGCCGGCGAAGCGACCCCGCCCGCAGCACGCTCCGCGGATGCCGGACCGTGCGGGCCAGCCACTCGCCGAGCGTCACCCCTGCCGCCAGCGCGCACCCGATGCCGAACGCCGAGAACAGCGCGGTCAGCCCGAGCAGCAGTTCGCTGCCGATCACCGCGTACAGGCCCCGATACAACGACAGGCCCGGCAGCAACGGGGTGATACCGGCGACCGCCACCACCAGCGGCGGGGTCAGCGCCCGTCGCGCCATCAAGCCACCGGCGAAGCCGACCACCGTCGCGGCGGTCGCCGACGAGATGATCGGACCCACCGCGAACTCCATCGACATCAAGAACACGAGGCTGCCCACCGCACCGCCGAGCGCGGCGGCCGTCAGCGCCCGTCGCTCGGCGTAGCACGCCAGCGCGTAGAACAACGCCGACGCCGCACCGGCGAGCACCTTCACCGGCAGCGCGGTCGCCGTCGGCAGCGCATCGTTGCTGATCACCGGCAGCTCCGCGCCGAGCGCCTCCATCACCTTCAGCGCCGTCGCCACGCCGGCGATGATTCCGCCGGTCATCATCACCAGCTCGAAGAACCGCGCCGACGCGGTGATCGGTGCCCCGGTGATCGCGTCCTGCACCGAACCGACCAGCGACAGTCCCGACAGCAGCACCGTCACGCCGGCCGCGATGATAAGGCCCGGCGGCACGTCGACACCCAACGGTTCGCGCAGGTTGAACAACAGGATCGCGGGCGTCGCGGCGATGATGCCGCCGACCACGTGCTGGAAGAAGAACGGCAGGCCCATGCCGTTGAGGACGCGGTTCGTCCGGTCGATGACCGCCGTGGATGCGAACGCCATCACCGCCACGAGCGCGCCACCGCCGAGCAGGACCGAGATCGACGCGGCCATCGCCGCCCACGCGAACGTCGCCACCCAGCGGTGATACGGGTGCGGCGCCGTCGTGATCGCCAGCAGATCCTCGCGGGCCTGCGCCGGCGAGATCGCCTCCCGTCGGATGCGCCGGGTCAGCCGGTCCACCGCGGCGAGCCGCGTGAAATCCATCGACCGGTACTGCACGACGCGCATCGTGCTCGCCGGCGGCATCGTCGGCCCCCGGTACGCCGAGAGCACGATTGAGTTGTAGGTGACGTCCACGTCGCACTGGGCCAGGCCGTACGTCGCGGCGACGAAACGGACCTGCTCGGAGGTGTCGATCGCACCGGTGCCCGCGGCCAGCAGCACCTCGCCGACGCGGACGGCGACGTCGAGCGCCTCGGCGACCGTCGCGTCGTCGGTCAGGTCGATCGGCTGCAGCGGCGCCGGCGCCTCGGTGATGGTGTCGAGGGTGGCGCGACGGTCGAGGACGAGCTTCCCGAAGGCGGTTGCCAGCGTCCCCACCGTTACGTGCTCCCGTCCGTCCGGTGTTCGGCGATGCGCGCGGTAACAGCAGCCATGGATCCACCGTAACGAACCCGGCCGGTCGCATGTGGAGCGGGCGCTACCGATATGATGGGGCCGCTCGACTGCCTCCTTAGCTCAGTGGTAGAGCACTCGCCTTGTAAGCGAGCGGTCGTCAGTTCAATCCTGACAGGGGGCTCCACCAGAGGGGCGCTGACCAGCGGAAACGATGGTCAGCGCCCCTTCTGCCGTCTTACGAACCGGTCGAGTTGTCACGGTTTGTCACAGTGCGTTGAAGAATGCGCGCAGCGTCTGCCAACGCGTCGTTCTGCGAGTGCATGTAGGTGCGCATCGTGAAGGCCGCATCCGCGTGCCCGAGCCACGCCGAGATCACCACGATCGGCACCCCTTGCAGGTGCATCAGCGTGCCGCAGGTGTGGCGCGCATCGTGCAGCCGGATCTGCGACACGCCCGACCGTGTGCACATTTCTCGCCAGAAATCGGAGATCGTGTCCGGGTGGTAGGGGCGGCCGGCCTCGTCGCACACCACGTACGTGCCGGGCCCGTACGCCTCGCCCAGGCGGAGCCGTTCCCTCGCCTGCCGGGTGCGGGCCGCCTTCAACGCCGCGGTCAGTGCTGGGGTGAGTGGCAGCGTGCGTGCGGAGCGGGTGGACTTGGGTTCGCCCTCCGACACCTTCCCGTTCACCGACACCCGGTTGTTGGCGATCGTGATGGTGCCGGCCTCGAGGTCGAGGTGCTCCCACTTGAGGCCAGCGATCTCGCCGCGGCGCAGCCCGGACAGGGCGAGGTGCCAGGCGTGCTCGTTGCGGTCGGTCGCCGCGACCTCGAGCAGTGTGCGGACCTCGTCCTCGGTGAAGGTGCGCATCTCCTTCTTCTGCCGCGGCACCCGGTCGACCAGGGCGGCGACGTCGCGAACCAGTTGGCCCTGCTTCACGAGTCCGGACAGCACCGAGGACAGCACGTTGAGCATCGGGTTGACGGTGTTCGCGGTCCACGCCTTGCGGGGGGTGCCGTCCGACTTGATGACGGTGCCGGCGAGCAGCGCGGAGACCAGGTCGTCGATGTCACGCTTGGTCAGCTTCTGCACCGCCAGGCCGCCGTACATGTCGCGCACGGGTTGGAGGGCGTGGGTGTAGGCACCGAGGGTGGTGGGGCGGACGCGGCGGCCGGCGAGCCAGTCCGCGCACGCCTGCTCCACGGTGAGCGTCGAGCGGTGCACGTGCGTGCCGCGGGCGACGTCGTTCTGCAGCTCCGACAGTTTGTCCTTCGCGTCGTCGAGGCTGTCGAACCGTTTGCGGTACTGCTTGCGCCCACCGGTGACCGGGTCAGTGCCGATGTCGACGGTGAGCTGGTAGCGGACAACGGGTCGGCCGCGGACCTTGCGGGCGAGTTCGACCTTCTTGATCTGCGGGGGGAGTTGTTGGCGGGCCACGGGTGGCTCCTAGTTGTTCCAGGGCTGGCGGCGGGCCAGCTCGAGGTTGATATAGCCACGTTCTCGTGGTGTCAGGTGTTCGAGTCGTGTGCTGAGGGTGTCAAGATCGACGAACAGTTCGTCGGCCAGTTCGATTGGGTGTTTCGTCCACAGCAGAGCGTCGAATAGATGGGGGAGCGCGATGAGTCTCCGGGCGGCGAGGACGTCGACGATGTGTTCTTCGAGCGCGGCGAAATGCGGGTGGTCGGGGACTGGCCCACGCTCAAGGTGCTCGATCTCATGTTGGAGGGTGCATCGCCGGCCGGCCTGGTTCAGTCGGCAATCGAGGTAGATGCCGTGCACGGTGAGCAAGCCCGCCCGTGTGCCAGGGAGGGGGTACCGGCAGTTCACCTTCATATGGGGGTGGTTGCGGCTGAGATACCGCCACGGATTCCAGCGCCGACCACCGCGAAGAATGTCCGATTCCCGCATTCCCAGATTAGAACACATGTTCGATTAGATGGCGATGGACCCGTCGTCATGCCGTCCGGTGCATAATCGCCAGCAGGTTTTCTGCCGCTGTTGCTTCGTTGTCGACATCAACGATCTCGGCCACCTTGAAGATCGGTGTCAGCATCGAGTCGCCACCCATCTCTTCGACGGCCTCGCCCGAGTAAAACGCGATGAAACTCTCTGCTGCTCCTGCGGCGCTAGCAGCTGTCACTCGCGCATTGAACTCCCTGGCCACCATCTTGGAGGTATCGATGGATGTCTGGTGAAGCTGAAGGCGCTCCATGAGATGTCGCCTGCCATTGGTGTAGGCATAGTCGAACTCGACGTCGTCCGCAGCATCATCCCAGAGTGCGGGTACAACGATGTCGGCTTGCGGCTCGACTTCAGCAAGCCGGAGCGTCTGCTCGACCCGCTGCTGCAGGACGCGGGCCCTTGGCTCCACATGCCCTTCCTCGCGGTGCACAAGCTCCGCAAACAACCTTGTGGCGACATCTCGAGCGGTGCCAGCTGCACGCGTGTGGCCACCGGTGACAAGTCGAAACTCTGACGGACGGCGCCGCTGGGCCTGCAGTACCCGTTCCCACCTACCGGACAGGATCATGTCTGTGAAGTACTCGACCCATGCCTCGTACCCGTCCTTGGTGAGCCCATACTTCTTCAGGGCGCGCCCGTTGATGCGGCCGGATGACTGATCCACCGCAAACAACTTGATCGCCCACTGGTCGTCGACCGAGACCGCGACACCGATGTTTCGCGGTTCCTTTCGTCTCATGTCCGCCGTGTACTGGATCAGGTGCCACGCGGCATCCACTGCACACACCTCCTGTCACGGTTGGAACAGCGAAGGCTCGTCATCGGTACCGACATATGAGCGCAGCGGCGCGACGAACCTATCCACCAAAGTATCTATTCGCTCCTTGCGATCGCGCAGCAGCTTGCGGAGCGTGGCGCCATTCGCCTTCGGCAGCAGTCCGCGCGCGTTTGCCTCATTGAGCGCAAGGTCAATCGCGCCCATCGGGGCGTTCTTCACGCGCCAGGCCCAGAATCTCAACGCCTCAAGTGGAGGCTCTGTGCTCTGAAAGCCATGCCAGCCCAGGGTCATGTCGGTTGTCTTGGCGAAGGTATTGAATCTCCTCCCGTCCGATCCGGCTAAGGCATCATCGTGATCAATGAGCCAAATGCCGAGACTTGGGTGGAACAGAAAGTTCTCCTCATGTCGATCCTCGTTCAGCACCCAGCAGTCGAACACAAGGGCGCCTGCAATGGTCGGCGCGTGCGCCGCGACAACCTCTTGTCCGCGGGTCGGCGGGACGGTGACACCAGCATGACTGACCTGAGGCGTCACCCAACACTTGCGTCCATTGGGATGCAGTGCAATCTCGCCAGGTAGGACGGGAAGGCCGATCGCTGCAGCAAGCCGGCAGCAGATGAGTTCGTTCGCGAGCAGAAATGGCAGGTCGTGGTCCTGAGCCTTGACGTGCATCTTGGCCACACCCCACCAAGAGTCATGCGCGCCTGCGTAATCATCAGTGATAGACGTGTACGACTCGATCTCGATACCCGGCTCGCGGTACCGCCGGCTCACTTCTGACCGTCCTCGGGATATACGGAGCTGGCGTCGTCGATGTCGCGGGCCGCGAGGATCTCGCGGGAATTTAGCGTATCCGGGTCGGGCATGTCCTGGTTGCTGTCCACGTATGTGGTGGACGGCTGCGTGCCCCTTACCTCATTATGGCCCACGGGCGACGGCTCGTAACCCTTCCGGGCCGCCGCATAGTCAGGGTCGGGATCGGCAACAGGAGCGAGTCCGGCCGGGTTCATGGAGGGCGATCGCCGCGAGCGACCGCCGCCAGTCGGGCCGCCGTGCTTCGTGCTGCCCTCTTTCGTCCGCGGTTCCGGGACTTCTTCGGTGCCTGAGTCATGCCGGTTCTCCTTCGGTGTCATTGCCCGGATCACGGCGAGCACGGCGTCTCGCTGTTCCTCGGTCAGGTCGTCCGCGTTGCTGGGGAGCATCGCGGCCAGTTCGGATTGCCGGCGTTCGACGGGGAGTCCGATGGATGCGGCCGCGGCCAGGACGACGGATGCGACGTCGACTTCGAGTGCATCTGCCATTGCCTGGATTGTGGCCGGCTCCGGGAACTCCTTGATCCGAACGCCAGTACCCAGCTGCTGCCAGCGCTGCGCACTGAATACATGGTCGGCGCGGTCCGCGAGGGTGCGGTACGACCAGCCGCGTTCGGCGCGTCGAGCCTGTATGAGGTCAGCGATTGTGGGCACGCTCTGAGATTGGCTGGCCGGTTCACTGCCTCGCAACAGACGCTCCTTGATAGACACCTACCGGTATTTGACACCCGCCGCGCGGATAGCCGCCTACCGATTGACGGTTGCAATCGTGCCGCATAGTCCCTGCCTGCGGAAAGTTCGCTGATTCACATCTCTTGCACCCGCCTACCGGTAGGCGCTACAGTTCTGCTCAGTACTTGACAGATAGGCGCCTACTAGGCAGGATGGAGACCACGATGGCAACCCGCTATCGCAGACGACCAAAGGGGACCTGGATGAGACTCCGCAGCGCGGCGCTCCTCCGGGCGCTGGTGGGACCCGAGAAGGACAAGGTGATGTCCGGGAGAAAGCTCGCCCGGTACGCCGACGTCCATCCGAGTTTCATCGACCACCTCCTCCATGAACGACGTCGCGGATGCGAACCGCTCACTGCGGACCGCATCGCGGAGGCCCTCGGTGTGCCGACCGAGGTTCTTTTCGAGGAGAAGGTGTCAACTACTGAGCGCCCATCCGTAAAACGGAAGACGGCAGTAGCTGCATAAGAAAGGCCGCCGCCTGAGGCAACAGGCGACGGCCACGACATGAAAGGCACATCAATGTCAGAACTCAGTGTAATGGGAGGTGGATCGGCGGGGCAGTCCCCGTTCGACGCCATCCGCCAAGTTCGACCAGACGGTTCGGAGTTCTGGTCGGCTCGCGGCATCGTGCCGAACCTCGGGTACGGCGCTGACTGGCGCAACTTCGTCGCAGCGATCGATCGGGCGAAGGCGACCGCCAAGAACCAAGGGCTGGACGTCGACACACTTTTCGTTGGCGCCACCGAAAAGTCCGGCGGCCGTCCTCGCGAGGACTTTCAGCTCGCCCGCTTCGCCTGCTACCTGGTTGCGATGAACGGCGATCCGCGCAAGCCCGATGTCGCTGCCGCGCAGGCGTACTTCGCGATCCGCACCCGTGAAGCCGAGACCATGGCGCCGGCGCTCACTGGCCCCGAGCTACTCGCGCACGCAGTTCTCGAAGCGCGGCAGATGCTCGCATCGAAGGACAAGGAAATCGCTGCCCTCGACGCTCACATCGCAGAGTTGGCACCGAAGGCTGCCTACGTCGACGAGTTCGTCGCCGACGAAGACATGCTCCGGTTCGCCACCGTCGCGTCCACGCTGGGCATGCAGGAGTCGAAGCTGCGCGAGCTGCTCATCGCAAAAATGTGGATCTACTCCGAGACCTCGACCCGCTGGTCGCACTCGAAGGGCCGCAAGGTCACAGTCAATCGGTACTCGGAGTACGCCGACAAGAAGCGCTACTTCCAGCGCGTCGAGAACCATGAGGCCCCGCGATTCCGTGGCGAGGTCATGCACACCTTGAAGATCACCCCGGCTGGCGCCGAGGCGATCGCCCGACTGGTGCGGCGCGGCGGCGACAACGTGGTCGACCTCTTCGACGGCGGTGCAGCATGAGTGCCCAGATCGGACCGAAGCTGCTCCTCAACGCCGCCGAAGCGGCCGAGCTGCTCGGGGTCTCCGAAACCACCATCCGCGAAATGTGGAAACACGACGAACTCCCGTGCATCCGTATCGGCCGCGGCCGCAAGGTCACCCGCCAGTGGCTCGAGGACTACATCGCTGCACACATGGAGGTGGCATCGTGACCGCGCGTCTGGTGGCTGACCGTGTCGAGACGGTGGTCGAGGTCCTGGACTACCACGAGCACGGCAGCGAACGGTTCGCGCACGTGGTGATCGACGAGGCCTCGTACAGCGACGAACTCGGAGACGCCGAGTTTTGCGTCTCACTCGACGAACTGTCCGTGATCGGGAGTGCGTCGTGACGTTCGCACTGTGCCCGATCGTGACCATGGAGAAGATCGCCGACCACCCCGCCGCCGGCCACATGTGGTTGATGGAACTCGCCAACGGGCGCACGCAGGTGGGGTTCGGTTGCGAGATCCAGGTGTGTGCCGCATGAGCATCCGAGACGAACTCTCCAGAGTCATCGCCAGTGCACCTGCTATCGACGTCTGGTCAGCGCCCGAGCCTGACAACGTCGCCGATGCGATCCTCGTTCGCTTCGGCGTCGTCGAACTGCCGGAACCTGTGATCCCGCAAAGTGCGACCCGACCGGCATGGCTGGCGTCGCACCCTGACGGCGACCGCAAGTACCTGGTAGCCGCCGATACGGACGTGGTTCTGGCACTAGGGGTGCGAATGACGCCCGCCGAATCCAGGGAACTCGCAGCCGCTCTGCTTGCTTCTGCCAAGTACGCGGAGACCCAGTCGTGACGGGTCCGTTCCGCGGGATCGTGTTCACCCTGCCGCCCGCGCTGCTGCTGTGGGCCCCGATCATCGCAGCCCTCGCGTTGTTCCTCGCCCTCATCCCATGACTCCGGTTGCGCCGCTGTGGGGATGGCGGCGCAACCGGCACCAACTTCTGACAAGGACCTTCGAATGAACCTTCCGATCTACGAGCAGACGCGACGCACTGTGCCGTGCGCGCTGCTGTGCGACAACACCCCGGTGCCGGCCGACGAGCTCGAGGAGCTGGACGTCGATGTGGAGCTCGACCACCTGCCCGTGTTCGTCGGCCGTCCGAACGAACTTCCGAGCGTGTGGTGGTCCATCCTCGCGATGGTCGGCCTGGTGGGGATGCTCGCGTTTATCATGTACGCCGCGGCGGTGTCCTCATGAGCATCGACTTCGTTCCCGAACTGATCGCCCGTCCCGGCACGCGCCGCGCCACCCATGCGAAGCCGACGATGACTGCGGAACGTCGCGCCATGCTTCGCCGCATCACCCGTCGGCATCTGAGCCACGCGGAACCCGCCGAGCAGTACGCCGCCCGCCAGTTCGCCGCAGCGACTCGTGACCACGAGATGACTGTCCTGCACGACGACGGGGTGTACAGGCACGTCCGGTTCGCGAAGCCCGGCACCGGAATGTGGTCGTGGACGCTCACCACGTGGCCAGGGCATCTGTGCATCGACGGCGACCTCGAGTCATTCACGTTCGCCCGCGAACACGACATGTTCGAGTTCTTCGCCTACGACGGCGCCCGGATCAATCCGCACTACTGGGCGGAGAAGATCACGAACGATGCCGCACGGCGGGGAACCCACACGTTCTCCGAATCGAAAGCCGTATCTGCGGTCGTACAGGACTTCCTCGCACAGCGGCACTACGTCGACGGCCCGGCGGCCGATGCATGGCTCGACCTGCGTAACCAGGTCATCGACGAGATCCACTCCTACGACAGCTCACTGTTCCATGAGGCCGTCAACCGCTGGAACTACGACGGTTACCACTTCACCGAAACCTACGAATGGGACGTGTCGGACTGGGATCACCACTACCTGATCGCCTGTCACGCCATCGCCTGGGGAATCGCCCGGTACCGCAAGGTGGTGCAGCCATGAGCGACAGGTGCGGAACGATGGCCGGCTACGCGGACCACCGCAAAAATGGCACGCCAACGTGCCGGGCATGCAAGGACGCCCGCAACGACTACCAGCGGCGCTACCGGATGTACGGGCCGCAGAAGCACGGCATCCACGGCACCTACGGCGGATACAAGCGGCACCTCAGGAACCGAACCCAGCCGTGCACCGAGTGCCTCGAAGCCCACAACGAATACCAGCAGCGGCGGCGCGCACTGACCGCCCGAAACGTGCTCGTCCCGACCGAGCTGCTCGTCGAGCTGTACCTCAGCTCACCGCCTGAGGTGCAGGTCAAGACCGAAGACATGTTGGGAGCCAAGCGCCTCGAGGTGCTGGTGCAGCGCGTGGACGAGGCCGCGGCATGAGCGGCTGGAACGATCCGGGCGCCGACCCGGCCGACGCATGGGCTGTGACGACACCGCCGCCGATCACCATCCACGACGACCGACTCATCTGGCGGCTGCGCACCGGAACCCGCATCCGCGAAGAGTCCGGTCGCACCTTCGCCGTCACCGTCAACGGCCACCTCATCAACACCGGCACCGGCACCTGGTGCGCCGTCGCCGACCTCGAACTCCCCGTGGAGGTACTCCCATGACCACCCACTACATCGCCCCGCCGCGAAACCTGTGGCAGTGCAACACCTGCAACGCGATCCGGTCCGCGAAATGCGCCCCCGCCTGCCTCGCTGGCGACCACTACGACCCGCGTGCGCACCGCGAGGCCGCCGCGGTCGCCGGGCCCGTCGAGGAGGCCCTGTGAGCCACCCCGGATGGGATGACACCGACCGGCCGAGGTTCCTTGAGTTCGATGCCGGCGCTTATGCCGACCGTCTCCACGAGGCGCAGGTCGACCGCGAGATGGGAGTCGATCTGTGAAGATGCCGAAGCTTGAGCCCGGATCGCCCGAATGGGTCCGCACCGTCACCGCCTCGAAGGTCCCTGCCATCCTGGGGATCTCGCGCTACCAGTCGCAGTACGCGCTGTGGCACGAGATGGCCGGACTCGTCGACGCGGCGCCGCTGGGGGAGCAGAAGCAGGACCTGTTCGACTACGGGCACGCCGCGGAGCTGGCCGCCGCCGAGTATTGGAAGTACCGCACCCCCGGCTGGCGTATCTCCACCGGCGAGGTGCAGTTCACCCTGCCCGATCTCGGGTTCCCGAACGCCGCAACCATCGATCGCCGCGCCTCCCGCGGCCGGGCCCGCCGCATCGTCGAAGTCAAGACCGCCCGCTCCCTGGAGGAATGGGGCGACGACGGAAGCGGCGAGGCCCCCGCCGACTACGCCGCCCAGGTCACGTGGCAGATGCTCGTGTCCGGGATCCACGAGGCCGACATCGTTCTGTGGCCCACGTACGGGATGCCGCGCATCTACCCGATCGAATGGGACCGCGAGTTCGCCGACGCGATCCTCGACCGTGTCCGAACATGGGTGGCGTCGCTACAGGCCAGCACCCCGCCGGAGCTGGACAACAGCATCACCACATACGAGTGCCTGCGACGTCTACACCCGGACATCGACCGGGACACCGAGGTCGAACTCGACGAGGACCTGGCCGCCGCATATCTGCGGGCTGTGGCCGATCAGAAGCTGATCGACGCCGAACTGCGTGCCGCGAAGATCCGTGTCCTCGACGCAATGGGCCGCGCCCAGTACGCCACCTGCCGCGGTCGCAAGATCGCCGACCGACGCAACGGCCGCGGCGACTCCATCAGCTTGTACGCCAACACCAAGACCGACTTCCTCGAAGGAGTAAGTGCATGACCACCAACGACATCGCGCACCTGGACGAGGGCGACACCGTTCCCTCGGGCGCAAGCTTCGCTGCGACCACCGACTCGAGCAAGGCGATCGACACCCTCATGTCGCACGCCAAGGCGATGGACATCGCGTACTCGCTCGCCGAAGGCATGTGCAAGACCGCGCTCGTGCCGAGCATCTACCGCGGTAAGCCCGCTGACGGCACGGCGGCGATCCTGTACGGCGCCGAGCTGGGCCTCAATCCGATCCAGTCCCTGCAGCAGATCTTCGTCGTGCACGGGGCGCCGGCGATCTACGCCCGGACGATGGTCGCCCTATTGAAGGTGAAGGGCTACCACATCTGGACCGAGGAGAGCACCGACGAGTCGGTGACGGTCTGCGGGCAGGCGCCCTCCGGCATCACCGAGTCCTCCACGTGGACGATGGACCGCGCCCGCAAGGCCGGATACGTGCCCGAGGTCGATGAGCGCACCGGGAAGTTCAAGACGAACGACAAGGGCAACCTCATCGGGAACGAGAAGTACCTCAAGGACCCGCAGGCAATGCTCTACGCCAAGGCCGCTTCCGAGGTTTGCCGCAAGATCGCACCGGACGTCCTCCTCGGTATCGCGCACACACGCGAGGACCTCGAGCTCGACCCGCCGGAGGAGGCGACCGTACAGCGCAGCGCCCCGAAGCAGCGCGGCGTTGCCGGCGCCCGGGCTGCCCTGGGCATCGCCTCGAAGCAGGGCGAAAAAGCGGACACCCCGCAGGCCAGCGAACCGCCCACGGCAGAGAAGACACCTCCGGCCGCTACCCCAGCGGACCTCAAACGCCTCGATGCCGCACTCACCGACGCTGGGATCCTCGACCAGGAGGAGCGCCGCACGTTCTTGTCGGCCCGCGTCGGCCACGAACTCCGGGCTGCTCGAGAGCTGACGCGCGACGAGGTGGCCTCGATCATCCGGTTCGTCAAGGAAGGCGAGCCAGCCGAGGCCGGTGAGCCAGCATGACCGGTCACGCAGAGAAGGCCACCGCCCTGCTGCAGGTTGCGCAGACACAGCTCGGGTCCGGGTCACGGTTCGAGGCGGTGTCGGCGGCGAGCGTGCACGCGCAGCTCGCCCAGGTCGAAGCCACTACCGGCCTCGCCACCGCCGTGCGCGACCTGACCGCGGCGCTCGTCGACGAGGAGAAGACCGTCGACCAGATCAGCACCGACGCCGTGGCGCGTGATGTGGCAGCGATCGGGGACCGCCCATGACCGGCCGCCAACTGGCCGTGTTCGCCCTCGCCGTCGGTGTGTCGGCGGCGGGGGTGGCGGTCGCCATCTTCCTGGCCGGCGACTCGATCGTCGGCGCCATCGAGAGGTCGTTCCCTCAGCGCTGGAAGGCCCTGCCGTGACCATCCGAACCCGCGTCCACCGCACCGAGATCCCCATCACCGACGAGACGGTGCAGACGCTCCGCGGCTATCGCCGAGCCATCGCCGTCGCCCCCAGCCGACGCGCACCCACCGAGTGCCTCGAGGTCTGGTACGAGTGCGCCGACATCGACGAGGACATGACCGTCCGATTCCACGTCCACGGCACCGGCCACCCGTTCACTCACGACCGCATCAATGCGCCCCACGTCGGCACGGTATTCACGCACGACAGCCAGCTGGTGTGGCACGTGTACGCCGAATACCCGGTATCCGAGGCCCTTCAGTGAAGCGCCTCGCCATCGCTACAGAGGCGATCGGTCTCACCGCCGCCGGCCTCCTCACTGCCGGCGCCCTGATCATCACCATCCTCACCCCCACAGGAAGGGGACTCATCCCATGAGCCTCGGACTCGAGAAGGCCCGCGCCGCGGCCGGCGGCTACGGCATCGCCGCCGCCTACGACGACATCGACACCGTCCTCGCCGAACGCGACTCCCTCCGCAAGGCCCTCGCAAAGGCCGACGCCGGCAAGGACGCCGCTACAGCCGAAGCCGAACGCCTCGCCGGGCAACTCGGCACCGAACAGTTCCGCACCAAGGGCTGGCGCGACCGGGCCCTGGTCGCCGAAGACCTGTCGCGGCAGCACGCCCAAGACCTGTCCGCCGCCCGAGCCGACGTCATGCGCCTGACCGCGCTGCTCGGACAGGGACTCGACCTGATCGACACCGCAACGAACGGACCCCTCGACACCGTCGACGAGGATCTTCTCGACGCACTGCGCACCGCCCTCACTGTCGCGCCCGGGGAACGGAACATCACAGCCGATGGAAAGTGCGGGCACAACGGCGGCCAGGGAACCGGCGCCGGCCACGTCTGCGTCTGCATCCGAGGGATGAACCATCCATTCGACTCGGAGCGACCGCACGGATGCAGCGGTGGCGCGCTGTGGACAGACGGTGACCGATGAGAGTCACCGACGCCAACGCTGCCATCCGCATCGGCCGGTGGGCACTCGACAACCGCGAGATCCTGCCCGACCAGGTCCGCCTCGACATCGCGCATATCGCCGAACGCGGCAGCCAGAAACTCATGGCCGGCCTCCGCGACGACGAACTCGCCACCCTCCGAGGAGCACCACGCTCATGACCTGCAAGACACCAGGCTGCAGCCGCGGCGGACAAACCCGCCGCGGCATGTGTCGCGCCTGCTACGAACGCTGGCGCCTCCGCCAGCACGCATACGGACGCTTCCAGCCGCTCGTCGTCGACGCCGAACCAGCACGACGACACATCACCGCCATGCGCGACATCGGTCTCACCTGGCGCACCATCAGCAACCTCAGCGGAGTCGACCGCAAACAAGTCGCCGACATCTGCCGAGGCGCCAAGATGACCAGCCGCGATGTCGCCGACCGCATCCTCGCCACCCGCATCCCCACCGCGGCACACGAAGTCGCCCCCGACGACGGACGCGTACCCGCCATCGGCACCACCCGCCGCATCCAGGCCCTCGTCGCGAACGGCTGGACCCAGTCCTACATCGCCGAGCAGGTCGGCATCACCGTCGCCAACATGGTGCCGCTCACCTTCGGCCGGCAGCCCATGGTGCAGGCCGCCAAGGCCCGCACCGTCGCCGCGCTTTTCGACCGGCTCCAACTCGAACAGGGCCCATCTACCAGGGCCCGCAACATCGGCCGCAAGTACGGGTGGGCGTTGCCACTCGAATGGGACGACGACGCCATCGACAACCCCGACGCCACACCGATCGTGTCCCGCCGCACCAAGCGGGACGACTTCCTCGGACCCGTCATCGAACGCCGCGAGAAAGTCTTCGAGCTCACCCGCAACGGACTGTCCTCCGCGCAGATCGCCGACCAGCTCGGCGTCGACCCGCGGACGATCACCCGCGACAGGGGCGCCGCGGCATGACCGAATCCATCACCACCCGAGTGGAGCCAGCGGCCGCCATCAAGGCCGCCGAACACCCACACCAACCACCGGAGCGCCACTGCAAAGTCTGCGGCGCCCCGGCCGCCGCCGGCGCCTACTGGTGCCGTGACTGCAAGGGGCTGCTGTGAACGTCCATGACCGCGGCGATCAGACCATCCTGCGTCACGCCGGCAAGGCCGGTTACTGCGGTCGGGTTGCATATACATCAACGTTGAATCCAGCTGCACCGCAACAGGACCCGATGTGGAACACTCCCGGCGCACTCGAACCCATAGAGAGGAGGGCCGCCTGATGGCGCGGGACCACGGCCGCATCTTCACGTCGATCTGGTCCGACGAGGACTTCCGCCAACTCACCCCCGGGGCGCAGCACGTGTACCTGATGCTCACCACCTCACCGAGCCTGAGCTACTGCGGTGTCGCGGATTGGCGACCACGCAGGCTGCTCCCGCTCGCACGCGACTGGAAGCCGGACCACTTCTGGGCCTCCGTCGCAGAGCTGGTGCAGCGTCTCTACATCGTCGTCGACGAGGACACCGAAGAGGTTCTCGTCCGATCGTTCATCCGCAACGACGGGTTGATGAAGCAGCGGCATATGGGTGTGTCCATGGCCAAGGCGCATTCGGCTGTGGCGTCGAACGTGCTGCGCGGGGTGATCGTGCACGAGCTGATCCGCCTCCAGGCGGACGAGCCGGAGCTGAAGGGCTGGGGGAGTGACGCGGTCCGCCGGCTGGCCGATCAGACCCCTATCGATCCCGCCACGTACCCCCTCGGTGATGGTGCGGTTCATGCCCCGAACAAGGGTGACGTTCAACCCCCGAGCGATCCCCCTGTTCAGCCCTCGATTCATCCCCCAATTCAGTATGAATCGCGCCCCCCGAATGACCCCTCGACTCAACCCCCCTCTACTCCTTCTCCCTCTCCTTCTCCCTCTCCATCTCCAGATAGGGGTTACGTAAGTACGGAAGGAGACAGGGCGCGCATCACCGAACCCACCCCCTTCTGCTCATCTCATCCAGGCGGCACGACGGCGAACTGCCACGCCTGCGGCGAGGCACGCCGATCGCACACCGCCTGGATGGGCCAGCAGCAACGAGAAGCCGCCCTGCGCCTCTCCACCGAAGCGAGAGAACGCGCCGAGCTCCGAGCCCACGCCATCGCCGAATGCGGCATCTGCGACGACGACGGCTACGACCGAGGGCTCCCATGCGACCACGACCGAGACCGCGAGGAACGAGCCCGAAGAGGGATCGCCGCCGTCCGAGCCAAACTCCCGAAACCGAAAGGCGCCGCCTGATGGCCCGCAGTCGCGCATCCGCCCGCAAGGCCGGCACCGCGTTCGAAACCCTCATCGCCCAAGCCCTCGCACACCACCTCGACGACGACCGCATCGAACGCCGCGCCCGCAACGGCGCCAAAGACCGCGGCGACATCGCAGGCGTACGAATCAGGGGCCAGAGGCTCGTCCTCGAGCTCAAATCCCCTGGGAAGGGTCAGCGGGTGGATCTGCCCGGCTGGACGCGTGAGGCGGCGATCGAGGCCGGTAACGACGATGCCCTCTGCGGACTGGTCGTCCACAAGCGCCACGGCACCACCAACCCACTCGAGCAGTGGGTCACCGGAACTGTCGCCGACCTCATCGCACTCATCACCGGGCACCGACCACAGGAGGACCAGCAGCCGTGACCGAACTCGACCGACCAACCCGGGCACGGCTCCTCACCGCCCTCGACAACATCGCCACCTGGCTCGCCGACGAGCTCGACACCACCATCGCCAAGCTCACCGCCCAACCCGACATGGTCGGCGGCCCAAGTGCTGACACACCACTACCCATCAACGCCGACGCCTTCGACGCCGCACTCGACCTGACCGGCACCCTCGACGACTGGATCAACCAGGTGTGCCTCACACACCACCAAATCGCCTATCCCGGACGGCTACGCATCCAGCCCGCCGCGACATGGCTGTACGACCACTACCTCGACCTAGCCCGCCACGAACGTATCCAGCAGGCCGCCCGCGAGATCATCGAAGCCCACGACCGCGTCTACCACCTCGTCGAACAGAAACGTGACCCCGCATGGAAGCAAGCTGACCCAATCGCAGCAGCAGCAACAGAACTCAATCCGAGCGGACTCGAAACGCTAGGCCGCGAACTAGGCGGCGACTACTCCACCCTCACCCGAGAACGAGTCGAATCCCTACGACGGAACGGCCACATCACACCCGTCCGCGCCATCGAAGGAATCGGAAACCTCTACAACACAGGAGATGTGCTGATCGCGCATCTGACAATTCCGATGAGGAAACGGAAGCGAGCAGCGTAAACGTTCTTAACCGACCCGCTGTGATACGCTTCGCGCGAAGCCGAGTGTGACCCCCAAGGTCCCTCGGCTTTCGTCGTCGAAGGGGGACACAATGCAACTCCGAACCCACATCCGAATCCTGCTCCTCATCGCCACCCACCTCCGCCTCCGCCACTGACCCACACACGTCCACCCTCGACGCAGCCACAGGCGCTCGGGTGGACACGCCCCGCACCGTCCATTGGATGGTGGCGGTGCGGGGCCATAGACCAAGAAGGACACATGGCCACAACCACCGAACGCGGTCTCGGATGGAAGCACAGGCAACAGCGTGATCGGCTACTACGCAACCATGTCGACGGATCGCCGTGCTGGTGGTGTAACCAACCTCTACATCGCGACCCCACCCGGAACTGGGATGGCCGATCCCTTCACGCGGACCACAGCATCGCCCGATCCCGCGGCGGCACCATCGCCGACCGACTGATCCACGACACATGCAACAAATCACGGGGAGACGGCAGCCGCGACCACCTCAGGCCGGCCATCACCGGAATTGATCCCGCGTCCGCGAAATCGATCGACGACCAACTAGGCATCCGCCTACTTCCCTGGCCATAACAGACCACAACAACCCGCGCACAAAAGAACGCCCCGGTGAGGACTCCAATCCTCCCGGGGCTTTGCCGACTGTGAAGGAGTCGACGTGCAGAACGTAGCAGTACCGCAACGCGCGTGCCTCGAGTGCGGACGCAGTAAGCCACCCGGCGAGTACTACTACAACCGCAAGGCAGGTACGTACTTCAAGCACTGCAAGGACTGTGTCCGAACGGCCAACTTGAAGCGCTACCACGACCGCAACCCAGGTTCGAACACCGCACACACTCGACGTGAGACCAGCAGGCGACGGCAACTGACAACTGCACCGGACGTGACCTCAACCAACACGACAACCCGCGGACTAGGTTGGCAGCACCAACTGCAACGCGCCCGGCTTATCGCCCAGCACATCGACGGATCTCCCTGCTACTGGTGTGGCCGCGGCACCTTCCTCAGCGCCGACCAGAACTGGGACGGGAACGGGCTGGAAGCCGACCACAGCATCCCTCGCTCCGCTGGAGGGACCATCGCCGATCGACTGATGCACAGAACGTGCAATCGAGCCCGTGGCGACGGCGATCGCGACCATCTCAGGCCCGCTCTGAGCATGCCCGCGCACGCCTGACGGACAATCCCCACCCGACCCGAAAATTATCGAGGGGGTGGGGGGTCCGTGACTGGCCGCCTCAGTCTCGAACTTTTTTACGGACCGGAATTTTCTACGGGATCGGGGAGGTGATCGCGTGCCAGATCTGGACAGTCTTGCGTCGGCCGGCCGTCGCCTCTACGCCGAGCTGCACGACGACGCCGATCCCTACTCGCTGACGGCGCTGATCGTCGAAGCTGCCCGCATCAAGGACCGTCTCGACCAGTTCGACCGAGTTCTCTGCGGCGACGTCGATTGCTGGGTGAGCCTCGTCGACGCGCGCGGGGCGGACGGCATCCTCGAGATCCGCGTGGATGGCGCACTGCAGGAGTCGAGGCAGCAGGCCAACGCCCTTCGGCAACTGCTCGCCGAGATCCGCCGACAGAAGGACTCCGAGCCTGCCGGTGATGACGATGACGGCCTCGCTGATCTGTGACGATTTCCCCACCCTGACCGGCCGGCAAGAACCGCACAACCTGTCTGTCTCTGACGGTGACATCACGCACGGCGAGAAGGCCGTCGAGCTCGGTCGGCGCGCCGGGTCGATCGCGATGCCGTGGCAGGTCAAGGCGCAGCATGCGATCCTGTCGACCACCCAGTTTGGGCGGTGGGTGCACTCGACGTGCTGTCTGATCGTCCCGAGGCAGAACGGCAAGTCTGAGATCCTCATCCAGCGATGCCTGTACGGGCTGTTCAAGCTGGACGAGACCATCATCTACACCGCGCAACGGTGGAAGACCGCCCGCGACGGGTGGAAGCGGATGATGGCGCTCATCAAGAGCCGACCATGGCTGCGGAAGCGCGTCGTTCGAGCTACGTGCTCGCAGGGTGAGGGCATCATCGAGCTGACATCAGGCGCGACGATCTCGTTCGGCACCCGATCGAACGACACTGGCCGCGGCCTGACCGACGTCGACCTGGTCATCTACGACGAGGCATACAACCTGACGCCGGGCGAGATCTCCGCGATGTCGTTCGTGCAGATGGCCGCGAAGAACCCCCAGCGGATCTACGCCTCGTCTGCAGTGAATCAGGATGAGCACCCCAACGGCGAGGTGCTCGCGTCGGTCCGCCAGCGTGGACTGAAACAAGAGCCGGGCCTGTATTTCGCCGAGTACATGGCGGCTGAGGGAATGCCGCGAGACTCGGAAGAAACATGGCGCTACGCGAACCCGTCGTACGGGGTCATTCAGACTGACGAGAAGATCCTCGACATCATGAAGAACCTCGCGACCCCGGCGGGACGCAAGGGGTTCGACGTCGAAGCGCTCGGCCGCGGCGATTGGCCGGCCACCGACGACAAGGCGGAGACCTGGCAAATCGTCGCCGAAGACCACTGGTCTGGGTTGCTCGACTACGCGCCGGATCTGATCGGAACGACCGGGATCGGTGTCGCGCGTGTCGGAAGCCAGTGGGCAATCGCGGCGGCCCGGCGCACCGTCGACGAGCGGATCCACGTCGAGGTCGGGTACCTGCCGATTGCACCGAACCCGGAGATCGTCGCGCTTCTCGCTCGCGTTGATGACGCGATCGAGCCCTGTGCGATCGCCACGGACAGTCGCTCGCCGGCCGCCGTGATCGAGCCGCTGATGAAGACTGCCGGAATCGAGCTGATCAAGTCAACGACTAATCAGGCCGCACTCATGTGTGCCGGGTTCGTCGACGACGTCGAGGACGGGCTGATCTGCCACACCGGGCAGCCATCCCTACGGCACGCACTCGAACACGCCATGAAGCGTGAACTGCCACGAAAAGACTGGGTCATCGACTCGAACGGTGATCCGGGCGTCGCGTCGCTGCAGGCCGTCGTCTTGGCGCGGTGGGCGCTACTCACATTCGAGTCCCGCGTCGTCGGTCCGGCGGCCGCGCCCGCGTTCGAACGTGCCACCGGTACCGAGGGCGGCTACGTCGATTCGTTCGACGCGATGACCGTCGCGTTCTGAGGAAGGAGGTGACCATGGCGCAGACAGCGCGGCCGGCCACCGAAGTGGGATACGTCAACGGCGGCGGGACCGAGTGGCAGCAGTGGGACCACACCGAGAAAGTCCCTGAACTGCAGTGGCCCGAGTCGGTGAAGGTGTTCAGCCGGATGGGCCGTGAGGACGGCCGCGCCTCCTCGCTGCTGCGCGCGATCGGGCTACCGATCCGGCGAACAGGATGGCACCTCGACCAGAACGGGGCCAGAGACGAGGTGACCGAGTTCGTCGCGCGGAACCTGAGACTGGGCATCAAGGGGTCGGACTTTGTGCCGGCGACCCGCACGAGGGGTCGATTCTCCTGGCGGAGTCACCTGCAGCCGGCGCTGTTGATGCTGCAGTACGGGCATTCGTTCTTCGAGCAGGTCTATCAGTTCGATCAGGACGGAAGGATCAGCCTGCGCAAGCTCGCGCCGCGCCCCCAGCGCACGATCTCGAAGATCAATGTCGCACTCGACGGCGGCCTCGAATCGATCACGCAGGAGCCTCCGGTCGGCAGGCTCACTGCGGCCTCGGCGATCCCGGACGGATTCACGATCCCCGTCTCTCGTCTCGTTGCCTACGTGCACGAACCGGACCCCGGACAGTGGCAGGGCAACTCGATCCTGCGGCCGGCGTACAAGCACTGGATTCTCAAGGACGAGTTCATGCGGACGCAGGCCGCGGCGGCTCGACGCAACGGCATCGGTGTGCCGGTCGGTACTGCATCGAAGTCCGACGACCAGGCCGAGGTCGACCACATGCGGGATCTTGCGTCGAACTTCAAGGGCGGTATGACGTCCGGTGTCGGTCTCGCAAACGGCCAGAAACTCGAGCTGCTCAGCGTGCAGGGCGTGTTGCTCGACATCCAGCAGGCCATCGACTATCAGGACAAACAGATCGCGCTTGCAGGTCTGGCGCACTTCCTGAACCTCGACGAGGGCGGATCATTCGCCCTCGCGAGCGTTCAGGAGGACACGTTCGTGCAATCGGTACAGACGCTCGCCGAGAGCATTGCGGACATCGGCACGGCCCACGTCGTCGAGGACCTCGTGGACCTGAACTGGGGTGAGGACGAGCCCGCACCGAAGATCGTGTTCGACGAGATCGGCTCGCGCCAGGACCTGACCGCATCCGCGCTGAAGATGCTCATCGACGCTGGCCTGATCCGTCTCGACCGTTCGCTCGAGGAGTACACGCGGCAGCAATACGGTCTGCCAGCCAAGGACACCCCGCCCCCATCCGAGCCATGGACGCCCCCCTCCGGCCCGACCGAATCCGAGGGGACGACCACGTAAAGGAGACGACCATGACCATCCGCAACGGTGCTGGTGCTTCCCGCCGACCGCGCGAGTGGTGCCGGATCAACGCGCAGGCTGGCGCCGCCACCGAGATCCTGATCTACGACGTGATCGGCAGCTACTGGCGAGATACCGACGCTCAGACGATCGCCACTCAGATCAAAGAACTCGACACCGACGAGATTGTCGTCCGGATCAACTCGCCCGGCGGCGATGCGTTCGACGGCATCGCGATCATGAACGCTCTTCGTGCGCACTCGGCGAAGGTCACCGTTCGCATCGACGGACTGGCCGCGTCGGCCGCGTCGGTGATCGCGATGGCCGGCGACGAGATCGTCATGGGCGAAGGCTCGCAGATGATGATCCACGAAGCGTGGCTCTACACCTCCGGCACCGCCGACTACCTGAGGTCGGAAGCGGACCGGCTCGACAAGATGACCGACTCGATCACGTCGCTGTATGCCCGCCGGGCCGGTGGGGATTTCGAGGAGTGGCGCGACCTCGTCGCTGCCGAAACCTGGTTCACCGCAGACGAAGCCGTGGCAGCTGGCCTGGCCGACAAGGTCAGTGACAGTACCCCCGACAGTGGTGAACTCTCCGCGGCATTCAACCTGTCGCAGTTCCGCTTCGCCGGTCGGGAACATGCCCCGGCCCCACGGATCCCCTCTGCCGAGGCGGTAGAGGACACCAACAGGAAGGAGGGCATCGTGCCCACCCTCAACGAAACTCTCGCCCAGCGCCTCGGCATCAACGCCGACGCCACCGACGAGACGATTCTGGCCGCCCTCGACGAGGCACTGGCCGAGCAGGCCCAGGAAACCGGAACCCAGGCATCCGCCCCCGGCGCCGGCGACCCGACCGCCGAACAGGTCGCAACCTACATGGAGCGCCACGGCCTCGTCGCCGTCGACCGTGCCCAGCACGAGGACTACATCGCTGCCGCCAACGAAGGCCGCGCAGCTCGAGCCCAGCAGCTCCGCGAAGCCGACGAGGCACTCGTCGACGGAGCAATCCGCGCCGGGAAGTTCGGCCCCGGCCGGCGTGAGCACTGGCTCAACGCTCTCAAGCGCGACCGCGAGGGCGCCACCGAGGCAATCAACAGCCTCGCGAAGGGTCTCGTACCGCTTGACGAGGTCGGTCACGGCGTCGACCCGGAGCCCACCGGCGGTGCGGACTTCACGGCCGTCGACAAGTTCAAGAACTGGATCGAGGAGAACTGACATGGCTGCAGTCACACAGGTCACCCAGGGTGGCCCCAAGAGTTTCATCCCGGCCGAGGTCATCCTCGGAGGACAGCTCGTCGAGGCCCGCGCCGCCGGCCGGATCGGCGTCGCCGCCGCGGACAGCGTGAAAGTCCTCGGCGTCGCACTCACCGACGGCCAGAGCCCCGAAACGGCACAGGGCGGAACCACCGTCGACGCGATCGGGCGCCCGATCATCAACGCGATGCCGATCCCTACCGTCGTCTCCGTCGCTTACGCGGGCACCGAAACGAAGGTGACCTACTCGGCCGCCGCGCAGTTCGGCGACAAGCTGGTCTCGACCGGTGCCGGCAAGGTCGGGCCCGCCGCCGTCGACGCCACCGCCGCCGAGATCGTCGGCATCTGCACCCAGCCCCAGGGCGTCGCCGCCAACGCGGTCGGCCTCATCCGGATCGCCTGATCCCTCACTTCCCCAGGAGACAATCACCATGGCACCCAGGACCATCGTGAGCGGGTCGGACGGCGCGGCACTGACCGTGGCCGACTTCCTCGCGAACCCGCTGCTGATCCCGACCAAGCTCAAGAAGCTGCTCGAGAACCAGTTCATCGCCGAATCGCTGCTCCGCAACGCCGGCGCCAACACCTCCGGCGTGTTCGCCTACCACGAAGGCGACCCGGCCTTCCTCGCCGACGACATCGACGAGCTGGCCGAGTTCGGCGAGATCACGGTCTCGAACGCCGCCCGCGGTATTCCGAAGGTCGTGTTCTCGACCAAGCGCGGCAAGGGTATTCGCGTCACCCTCGACATGATTCGGAAGAATCAGATCGACGACGTGAACAAGCAGATCACCGCGCTGAAGAACACTTTCATCAGGGCCAACGATCGTGCAGCGAAGGCGATCTTCAACTCCGTCCCCTCGTTCCCCGTGTCCACCGCGTGGGACGTGGCGAACTCGCGGCCGCGGCGCGACATCGCCGACGCGATCTTCGAGATCTCTCAGGCCGCCCCTACCGCAGAGCAGGGCGGCAGCGAAGACGAGGGGTACGAGTTCGCCGCCGACACGATCGTGCTCAACCCTGCGTTGCTTCCGATTCTGATGGACAACGACGATCTGCTGAAGGTCTACCGCGGCAATATCGCCGACCAGAACATCGCGTATGTCGGTGCGCTGCCGGAGACCATCCACAACCTGCAGATCATCGTGTCGCGGGCATGGCCGGCCGACCGGGCACTCATCCTCGAGCGCGGCACCATCGGGTTCTACGGCGACGCTCGTCCGCTGACGTTCACCGAGCTGTACCCCGAGGGCAACGGCCCCAACGGTGGTCCGCGTGAGACGTGGCGCTCGGATGCGACGCAGGAACGCGGACTGGCGCTCGACCAGCCGCAGGCGGGTCTGTGGCTGACGGGTCTGGTGACGCCGTGACCAACTACATTCTGACCGCGCTGCGGTTCAACCAGGTTCTTGAGCGCAACGACCAGGGCCGGCCGATCAAGGAGATCAGACACCGTCAGGGCGCCCTGGTCACCGATCTCGACGAACTGGAAGCGCAACGCCTGCTGCGTGCCGGAGCGATCCGTCCCGCCGACGAGGTCACCGACGAGGCAACCGAGGACCCCGACGTCAACACTGGCGGCGACACCGTCGGCGGTCAGGCACCGCTCCAGGGTGACGAGACCCCGGTCTCGGGTTCTGGTGGAAGGTTGGCCGAGAAGCCCCGCAAGCCTCGTGCGACCGCGACTGACGAGAAGTGGGTGGCGTATGCGGAAGCGATCGGCATCGACGATGCCGACCTCGACGGTAAGAACAAGGACGAGATCATCGCCCTCGTCGACGCTGCCGAAGCGAAATGAGATGAGGCGTCGCTGTGGCTGACTTCGTCGACGTCACGGGGCTCACTCTCGGCTGGCGGCCACTGTCGGCAACCGAGACGATCTGGGCCGAACAGCTCATCGCCTCAGCCTCGCAGTGGATCCGTAAGCACAAACCGACCATCGACGACGGCGATCCGGACGCTCGGTTCGTCGTCGTCGAGGTCGTACGGGCAGCGCTGACAGCTGCCAAGCACGCCGGACACGTTTCCTACACGAAGACGGTGGGAGGGGTGACGCGGTCGGGGACCCTCGTCAACCCGGGCCGGTCACTGGTGTTCACCCCGTACCACTACCAGCTGCTCGGAATCTCGCAGGCGGCGAAACCGTCGTGGACGTTCGGAGACTGACATGGACGATCTCGGTAACCAGACCATCCGCGTGACCGTCCGGGAGCGCGGCAAACGGGGTGTGATGACCGAGCGGCCCGGAGGCGAGTACCCCGGCTGCTCGGTGCAGCCGGTGTCGTCCACCGAGGGTGTTCCGCTCGAGCGACACGACCGGTGGGTTCTCTACGCGCCGCCGGGGTTCCCGGAGTCCACCGAGAACGTTCTCGACGTCGACGGAATCGGGCCGCGGCTGCACGTCGACGGTGAGCTGCAGACGTGGTTCGACGACGACGGGATCCCGGACCACGTGTGGGGCTATCTCGAAAGGTGGGAGGGAAATGGCTGATCGGAAACCCGGCACGTTCCGTTTCTCCTCGAAGGACGCGAAGGCGATCATGGCGTCGAGGTCCGTTCAAGCGGCCACGGCGGGGGCAGCGCGGGTCGGTCTCGAGGCGTTCCGTCGCGAAGCCCGCCGGCACGCGAAGATCGGTCAGCTCGCTGCCCGGGTGCGTATCGAACGGGCGCGAGGCTGGGACGGGCGGCCCGGTCACCGCATCGTCGCCTCCCGGGCCGGTAACCAGTACGCGTTGTTCGGCACCAGGCGTTCGAAGCCGGTGCGCGCGACCGAGGCCGCGATGCGCGCCATGAACCAGCGACGGAGGTACTGATGGTTGTCGAGCTCGACGGGACGCTGTTCCCGGATATTCAAGAGGTGCTGATGGTGTACCTCGCCCCGCTGGGGGAGACGGACACCGAACCACCTGTCGAAGACGGCATCGGCATCCAGATCAACCGCACCGGCGGCGGCAACGACGGGATCAGCGACTACCCGCGCGTGCAGATCACCTGCCATCACCCGGACCCGCGTGGCGCCTCGCTCCTCGCGCGGCAGGTCGCGAACCGGATGGAGAACATCCCCGGCGTTGCGATCGACGTCGAGGGTGAGCCGAAGCCGATCTGCGTCGACTCCTGCCGGGTCGACACCCCACCGGAAGCAGAGCCGTACGACAACCCCGACGCTCGACGCGAGGTCGCGTACTACGCGCTCAGTCTGCAGAAACCCTGGCGGCGCTGACACCCCAGGTCACCCCCCATTCCTTCCTGGCTCACGACATACACGTCGTGGGCCTTTCTCATGCCCAGGAGGCATCATGGCCACATCTGTTGGCGAACTCGAGGTCGCGCGGCACCAGCGCGAGCTCATCCTCAAGCCCAACCGCATGCACATCTTCGGGATGGGCATGGACGTCGACCCGATCGAGTACATCACCGAGGGCGCGAACTCTCAGCTCGCCGAACTCCCGGATGGTGCGTGGGACTTCGGTCTCCTGCTCAAGGACGATGCGATCACGCTGACTCGTGAGATGGAGAAGTCCGACATCATGGCGGTCGGCTACTCGAATCCGATCCGCTCTGACTTCACGTCCGACATCGCGGGCCTGCAGTTCACCGGTCTCGAGGCGAACCGGTACAACATCGAGAACAACCTCGGTATGGATCTGTCGCAGATGGTCGCCGATCCGGAGACCGGTGAGATCGCGTTCGATCAGTCGGCGATCGCGGAGATCCGCCAGCAGCGTTACCTCTGCGTCGCCCAGTTCAACTCCGGGGTCGATCGGATCTACCTCGGGCGCCTGTTCTATGCGGGTGAGGTCGCCGAGATGGGGGAGCAGACCCTGTCGGACGGTGAGGGGTCGCTGACCTGGCCGACCACCGTGAATGCGATGGTCGACACCGAGCACGGCGTGTCGGTGCGGCACTACTTCGGCGGCGAGGGCTGGAACCGTGTCCTCGAGGATGCGGGCTTCAAGCGTGGCGGTCTGTCGATCACCACTGCTTCTCTGCCTGCCGGCACCGTCGGCGCGGCCTACTCGCAGACCCTCGCCGTGTCGGGTGGTACGGGCACCAAGACGTGGACGCTGTCGACCGGCACTCTGCCTGCTGGTTTGACGCTCGCCTCGTCGACCGGTGTCATTTCCGGTACCCCGACCGCGGCCGGCACGTCTAACTTCACCGTGCAGGTTGTCGACAGTGCGACGTCCGGCAGTGCCCTCAAGCCGCTGTCGATCGTCGTAAACCCCTAGCGCCCCTGCTGCCTGGCTTTCTGCCGGGTGGTGACGCCCTCCCCGGATGATCCCTGGGGAGGGCGTGTGGCGGGCCAGGATGAGAGGAGACTTCCGTTGGCCTACACCAAGGTCCATCGCGCGGGGTGGCAGAACGATCCGCGGTCTCGTCCCCCTGAGCCTGGGGAGACACCGGTCAATGCTGAGGCGCTCGACCAGATCGAGCGGGGGGATCGCTGACGTCCACGAGCAGCTCGACAGCAGGCTGTCCGGATCAACCCTGAATGCCACGGACGCCGTCGCTATCCGAGCCCTCCGGCCCAGCCGCACCCGCGCACGCAGAACCCCACCACGCCGATGTCGCGGCAGGAGCCGTCCGCGAACGACATCACCTCCCGAGTAGCGGCAGCTTCGGCCCCACATGCGGGGCAGCTGTACCCGAGGGCGGGCATGGATTTCGCCTCGACCGGCCATAGTGTCTCCCCCATGGGGACGAACCTACTCGCCTAGGCAACCGGTTGGGCGGTATCTTTCGTCGATCGCTCAGCTGGCCGACCGCCACGGATCGTCGTCGCGGCGCTCGAGCTGGCGAGGCTTCTCGAATTCGTCGCGCGCCCGGATGACACGCCCGAACACTACGGCCGCAGCGACGGACAGCACGAGCCACCCGAGCAACAGCCAAACGATCCAGGTCATGCCTTGGACAACGGAACGTACCGGCGGAATGTTACTTGATAGTAGGTATATCACCCGCCGGTTCACCCTTTGTGAAGGGCCCCGCCGGTACAGCGTCCCCGACAGCGAGGCCCCCCACCGTCGGCGAGCAGGGGGGGTGCCTATGCCGACGATTTGCTGTTGCGTAGCCGGGAAGCCGCAACAACCACCTTGGACAGTAACAGTCCATCGGTATCTTTTGCGTGCCCGGACATCACCCCGTCATTCACCCTCGGCTTCACTCGGCAGGCGACTCACGTGCCCTGAACGGGGTCGATACCCATCTCGGCCGCGTCGCATTCCTCCATCGCGGGCGACGTGGTCATTGAGGATGAGGACGCCAAGAAGGGTCGGTTCGTCCCGTGCAGCCCCCTGCGAGGCACGGTCCGATCCGGCCACCATGCAGCGTCCCACCCAGGACTCGGATGCGGACGAGATCGAACCGAGAAGCCCCGCCGGCGATCTCTGTGAGGAGCCGACCGGCGGGGCCGGGCCGCCGGACGGGGGAGAACGGCGACCAAGATCAACCCTATGCAGACATCGTGAGGTCTGCAGCTCTTCTGCCCGCAGCTGCTCACCATCTCCCGCACCTGAGGTCGCCACTCCCGTGGCGACCTCAGTCGTTTGTCCCCAAATTCTCCGGCGGCGTGACGTCCCGCAGACCCCGCCACGCCGCCGGTCTCTACCCCGGGTCTGCAACCACCAGAAGAAGGGTCTGCCATGCCCACCATGAGAACCATCCGCAAGGACGACTGGAAGCCGACACCGCTCGTGTCCCCCGACGGTCGCCCCTACACCCCCGGCTCGTTCCGCGAGGACCGCGAACTCCGCAGCAAGGGATACGTCCCCGCGCCGGAGGTCGACACGGCCACCGCAGCGCCCGACAGCGCCGCCGCAGACACAGAGGCCAACCCGGTCCTGGCGATCGACGCCCCGACCGAGACCCAGGCCAAGACCACCCGACGCAACGGAGGCGCGAAGTGAGCACCGACAACCTCGACACCATCACCTCGATCGACACCCAGGACGTCCGCCGGTACGGCGGAGAACAGCGCGAGCCGAAGAAGCCGTTCAAGTTCCAGATCGGCGAATCGCCGACCTTCTACGTCCAGGAACCGGACGCCGACACCGTCATGGACATCGAGGAAGCCCGGACCTCTCGCAGTGTTCTGAAGCTGTTCCTCGGTGACCAGTACGACGATGTCGCCGACTTCCTCGGCCCGCAGGACCCGGACGTGCTGATCGACCTCGCGCGCGACCTGTCCAAGCACTTCGGGCTGTTCGATGCGGAGCAGGCGGTGAACCGCGCCGATCGACGGAGCCGGGATCGGCGCCGCAGCGGTCGTCGCCGCTGACAGGTGAGCGACGACCACGGGTCGGCGGCCTCGTTCTTTCGAACACTCCTCGATGAGGCTGCCGGCCCGTTCGTCGTGCATCTAGGCGATGACGACGAGGACGGGCCCGAGCTCGTCATCGAGGCGCCCGAATCGGCCGACGTCGCCGACCTCGACACCACTGTCTCCGTCCATGACCAGCTCGATCTCCTCGTCGGCGATGAACTGGCCGATGTCATCGCCGACCACTACGCCCGCCGGCCGTTCTCCGAACTCGCCGACCTCGTCGACGACATTCGCGAGCACTTCGGGATCCTCATCCCGCCGGACGCCGGATGGGCGTACCTGGTGCACGAGATCGACCGCTACGGCGCAGGGATCGAAAAGGACCTGTTCACCCTGCCCGGCGACGAAAGTCTGTACGACTGGGTCCGCGACCACCTGAACAATCCCTGGAACCGGCTGCTTCGACTGTTGCCGACGTTGCCTGAGGGCGGCTGGTACTTCGCCGCACTGGGCAATGACGACGAGCGTGCCCAGAAGATCCTCGAGATGGAGCAGCGCGGCGAGCTGCCTCCTCCGTCGAAGCGGCCGTCTCTGGTCGGTTGGACATACGAGCGGGCGAAGCTCACCGATCTTGTCGACTCGGCGCGCCGCATCGAGCATGCCGTGTGGGGAGCGTCCCCGAAGTTCAAGGGCAAGGGCGGCAAGCCGCCGCGGCCATCACCTCGTCCGCAGACTGCGCGCGATCGCGTCGAAGAGTTCCAGGCCCTCGTCGAACACGACGACATTGCCTCACAGCTCCTCGGCAGCCGCTACACGCGGCGCTACACCCCACCGGAGGTAAACGATGGCTGACCTGCAGGGTGGACAGACCTACATCAACGTCTTGCCCTCGATGGCCGGCTACTTCAAGCGGGTCCGCGCCGAGATCAAGGGCCACCCGGTCGACCACAAGATCGGCGTGGAAGTCGATCAGCGCAAGCTCGTGAAGGCGAAGTCCGATCTCGACAGTGCCACCAAGGCTGCGGCTGACGCACGACGCCGGGAATCCGCGGCGACCAAGGAAGCTGCCGATGCCGAACGGCAATTACAGGCCCTTCGCAGCAAGGGCGTCACCGACGCGAGTCGGCTCGCAGCCGCCGAAGCAAAGGTCGCCAAGGCCAAGCGCGACAGTCAGGCCGCGGCCGCGGCGCTCAATGCTGCCGAGTCGAAGCGCACATCAGCTGCGAACCGGGTCGTGCACATCGAGACCCGGATCGACGACAAGCGTGCCGAAGCCGACAGCGCGTCGCTCCTGCAGCGGCTCACCCAGCGGTTCGGTGCCGGGGGCCAGGCGGCCGGTGCTCAGTTCGTCAGCGGCGTGAGCGCCTCCATGAACTCGCATGCTCGAGGCAGCGAGGAAGGACGCAGTTTCGTGGCGGGATTCTTCTCCGCCATCGGCAGTGGCATGCGCGCAGCAGTCGCGGGTTTCGCGATCCTCAGCACCGCGGCCACCTCGGTGATCAGGAACGTCGGTACTGCAGCCACTGTGCTTGGATTCGCTGCACGTGCTGTCCGAAACCTCAGTGTTGGGTTGCTTGCAAGTACCTCGCTGCTGCGGATGATGACTGGCGCGGGCGTCGCCCGTCTTGCGGGTGCGCTGCGGCTCGCCGCCACTGCCGCCGGCATCCTCGCCCGCGATATCGGCCGGGTGACCGCCGCCCTGCTGGTGATGGCGGGCGTGGCCAAGCTGGTCGGGATCTTGACGCGCATCGGCCGTGCTCTCGGCGTGGTGACTGTCGGGTCCGCCGTTGCACTCGGTGCGGTCTCGGCGCTCGGCTCCGTGGTGGCGACCTTCGCTACCGGCCCGATGGTGTCGGGTCTGATGGCGATCGCCGCGGCTATGGGAACGGTTGCGGCGGCCGCGGCAGGCATCCTCGGGCCCGCCATCGGCGTGGCGAAGTTGGCGTTCGCTGGCCTGTCCGATGGGGCGAAGGCCTGGACCGACTCGCAGAAGAATGTGGGCGCCGCTGCTTCGAAGAGTGCGTCCGCGCTCAAGGCCGTCGAGAACGCCAAGAAGGCTCAGGCGCGCACCGCCGAGCAGGGCAACCGCCAGATCGTCTCTGCTGAGAAGCAGGTCGTCAAAGCGCAGGAAGCGGTAAAGGAGGCACAGGACGAGGTCAACCAGGCCCGCAAGGAAGCCAAGCGTGACGCCGAGGGCTACGCGCGGACCCTCGCCGGGTTGGCTCTCGACGAGGAAGGCGCCGCCCTGGCGCTGGCCGAAGCCGAGAAGAACCTACGCGAGACACGGGCCAATCCGGATGCGGACGGTCTCGACCGGTGGCGAGCGGAGCTCGGTGTCCGCGAGGCGAAGCAGGCGTTCGAGGAGATCAAGGCGACAAGCGCCGAGCAGCGCGCCGAGATCGCCGACGCACAAGCCAAGGGCATCGAAGGCTCCGACCGGGTCGTCGAGGCCAAGGAGCGTGAGGTCGACGCTCAGGAGCAGCTGCGCGAGGCCCAGTCCGATCTGGCGCAGACACAGAAGGATGTGGCCCAGGCCAACATCGATGCCGCCGAGGCCGTGGCGGACGCGTACCAGAGCATGGCGGATGCGCAGCAGTCGGCAGCAGGAGACGATCCGTTCGCGGCGATGATCGGACAGCGGCTGGCACCGCTTCTGCAGGCATTCAAGAACCTGCGCGAAGAACTCACCGATCGATTCAGCTTGGCGATGGTCGGCTCGTTCACCATGCTCGGTGGGCTGCTGGACCGGTTGAAGCCGAACCTCGGTGGACTGGCCGCCACCCTCGGCACCATCGGGGCGCAGATCGCCACCTCGATCTCGAGTCCGGCCGCCGTGGCCGGCTGGGATCGGATGATCGCAGGCTCGAGAACCTTCTTCGACAGCCTCGCTCAGGGCGAAAACGGTCTGGGATCGGTGTTTTCCGGCCTGATCAGTGTTCTCGGGACCGCGGCGGAGACGTTCGCCCACACCGGAGCAGGACTCAACGAGTGGCTGCTGGGGCTTGGTGAGAAGCTGCGGAACATCAGCGCCGACGATCTGCGCTCGTCGCTGGACGGTGTCCGGCAGACGTTCGAGAACATCGGCGCGGTGGTCGGTCCGCTGTTCGAGCTCTTCCGCGGGTTCGGGGCGGAAGCAGCGGCCGGCCTGGCACCCGGATTCGTGGCGCTGGGGCAGTCGATCAAGGACTCGATCCCGGGTCTGATGGACATGGCACGAGTGCTGATGCCTGCCCTCGGGCAGGCGCTCGCCAACCTCGCTCCGGTACTGCCCGGTCTGGTGGAGGCATTCCGTCCCTGGTCGGACGTCCTCGCCGCGGTGGCGCCGCACTTGGGCACGATCATCGAGAAGCTGGCGCCGCTTGCGCCGATGCTCCTCGCCGCTGTCATGGCGGTGAAGGTCATCGGTGTGGCGATGACCGCGTGGAATGCGGTCATGTTCGCCTCGTCCGTGGCTCAGGGTGTGTTCGCTGCCGCGACCGGGCGGTCCGCGATGTCGCTGCGTCGAAACACGATCGCCCTCGCGGCCCATCGCGCCGCGCTCGTCGCGGGTGCGGTAGCGCAGTGGGCGCTCAACGCGGCGATGAGCGCGAACCCCATCACGCTCCTCGTAATCGCGATCGCTGCTCTGGTCGGGGCACTGGTGTGGTTCTTCACCCAGACCGAGACCGGAAAGCGGATCTGGGAGACGGTGTGGTCCGGGATCCAGGCGGCACTGTCGGCGGCATGGGAGTTCATCCGGCCGATCTTCGAGGCGATCGGTGCGATCTTCGTGTGGCTGTACGAGAACGTCGTGCAGCCGGTGTTCACCGCCATCAAGGTCGCGCTCGCTGTGGTTGCTGCAGCGTTCATCCTGATGGGCCAGGTCGTAATGGGGATCTGGAACACCCTCGTCACGTTCCTGAAGACGTACTGGGACAACGTCGGATCGAAGATCTTCGACGCCATCAAGGTCGCTCTGCAGGCGGTCGGCGCCTTCTTCGGCTGGGTGTGGAACTCGCTGATCAAACCTGCCTGGGAGGCGTTCGGCGCCGGTATCGCCTGGGTGTGGGAGAACGTCATCCGGCCGGCGTGGGAGGCACTGAAGGCTGCCCTCGGCGCGGTCGGTGAATTCTTCTCGTCCGTGTGGAATTCGGTGATCAAGCCCGTGTGGGACGCCCTTGGCGCAGGCATCAAGGCGGTGATCGACAACGTCGTGACGCCTGCATGGGAGGCGATGAAGACCGCCCTCGGGAAGGTGCGTGACTTCTTCAGCGAGGTCGTGAAGGGCATCGGCGAAAAGTGGGACAGCCTGAAGAGCGTCCTCGCGAAGCCGATCAACTTCATGATCAACACGGTCTGGAACGAGGGCATCCTCAAGGCATGGAACAAGGCCGCAGGTCTCCTCGGTCTAGGACCGGCCGAACCGCTCGCAGGCATCCCGGAGCACGCCACCGGTGGAGCGATCCGCGGCCCCGGCACCGGCACGTCCGACGACGTCCTGATGTGGGGTTCGAACGGCGAGCACATGGTCACCACCGCCGAGGTCAAGGCAGCCGGCGGCCACAACGTGCTCTACGCCATCCGCGACATGATCCTGCGCGGCATCCCGTTCCAATGGAACGGCGGGCGGATCATCTCGCAGATCGGCCGCGACAATCTGAACGCCTACGGTGCCCAGGTTGCGGCGAAGGGTCTGGGGAACGTCGACCCGCAGGGCATGTTCAACGGGATACTGCCCGGCTACAAGGACGGCGGCGAGATCCGACCGATGTGGCAGACGCAGCTCGAGAACGGCCACCGCGCCGCGAAGAGCCGCAACGGCAACCCGTACACCTGGGGATTCGAGGACTGCTCGGGCCTAATGTCGATGATCGCCGACGCCATCATCAACGGCGGCAACGGTTCCCGAAACTGGTTCACCGGATCCTTCCCCGGCACCCAGCCGTGGACGCCCGGCCTCGGCCAGGGCTTCTCGGTCGGCGTCTGGGACGACCCGGGCGGACCAGGAGGCGGCCACACCGCGGGCACCTTGACCGGTGTCGGCGGGTATTCGACGGTCAACGTCGAGTCGAGTGGCTCGGGTGGGGTGATGTACGGCGGCGGCGCGATCGGCGCGGACTCCCCGTACTTCGCCGGCAAACACCCCGGACTGTTCCACCTTGCGATCGGCGCGGACGGCGCGTTCGAGTCCGGCGGTGCAGGCGGCGGCGGTGGGCTGTCCCCCGAGGGGAAGCAGTCGTTCGTGCAGCGGAAGGTCGCTGACATCTTCGATTTCTTCCTCAACCCGATCACGGCGGGCATCGGCGCTGCGATCGGAGCACCGCCGCCGGAATGGGTCGGTGTTCCGCCGGCATACCTGGACAAGGGCCGCGACATGACGTCGAGGTTCCTGTCCGACAAGGTCGCCGGCCTGGGCGACCTGCTCGGATCGGTCTGGGACAAGGCCAAGAACATCGGTGGCCTGTTCCGAGACAAGGGCGGTTGGATCCCGAACGGGCTCTCGCTCGTCCGCAACGAGACAGGCCGTCCGGAGGCGGTGCTGAACTGGGAACAGATCAAGCTCATCAAGGATCTGCTCCTGGGCGGCGACATTGCCGGCGCGCTGTCTGCAATGGGCATGCTGAACAACGCCCCCGCCGCTGCGCAGACCAGCGAGTACGGCTCCGGGCAGCAGCCTGAGGTCGGGCCCGCCGCGGCTGCGAAGTACGCGGCAGAGATCGACTGGGGCGGGGTCGGTGCTCAGATCGGGACCTCACTGCTGGCGGAGTGGGGTAACGACCTGCTCGGAATCGCTGGGTTCTCGAGCCAGTTCGAGGGCATGAAGCTGGTCGATGACCGCGGACGCGGACGCTCGGACGAGGCCCAGGCACGCAACGAGGCCACGTACAGCGAGGCTCCGGCCGCGGCGGCGACACCGGCGTCCACCGGGGCCCCCGAGTCCACGGTGGACGCTCCCGCTACAGCGGAGGTTGCCGCTGGACCGGAGTCGGTTGTCGACGCGGTGAAGCGGGCCTTCGCTCCGTACGGCTGGAACGAGGGCGAGCAGTGGGCCGCCGCCGACTGGATCATCCAGAAGGAATCGAGCTGGAACCCACTGGCACGCAACCCGCAGTCCAGTGCTTTCAGCCTGTTCCAGTTCCTCGGGTCGACGAAGGACGCCTACCTGCCGGACGAGAGTCCGGATCCGTACACCCAGGGGGTGGCGGGAGCGAAGTACATCCGCGACCGCTACGGCGACCCGATCCGGGCGAAGTCGTTCTGGGAGAAGAACGGCTACTACGACCAGGGCGGCATCGCATCCGGTCGCGGTTTCATGCTCAAGGACGTCATCCGTCCTGAGCGTGTCCTTTCACCGCGGCAGACCGAGGCGTTCGAGGCGCTGGTGCCGATGCTCGACCGAGTCCAGTCGGCCGCTTCCGCGCCGCGTGAGGTGATGTCGGCCGCCGACCGGTCGGCACTCGAACTCGCGCCGGTCGGTGGTGGGGACAACTGGAACTTCAACGGCGAGCTCTCGCCAGCGATGCGGAGGGAGATCGACATCATGTGGAACCAGCGTGAACGCGGCAGCGGACGTAGCTCCGAGTCGAGGAGGCGTTGGTGATCGACTCGATCAGCATGGTCGGGTGGAACGGGTCGCGGCACAGGTACGGCGGCCCGTCTCGCGGGGCCCAGGACTCATGGATCCAAGGTGGTCTTGACGGTCTCTGGGTCCCCGCGCCCCGCACTCCGACCCGCACCTCCCGGGCGTACCAGCACGGTTCGACTCCGAAGGTGACGAAGATCGAGGAACGCCTCCTCGACTTCCAGCTTCGGATCGAAGGTCGAACACGCCGTGACTTCGAGCGTGAGTTCGCCGCCCAGATGGCGGTGTGGTCGTTCGACCACGACAACGAGGTCACGACGAAGACCGCATCCGGCCGGCGCACGATCAGGCTTCGGCTCGACCGGGATCCGAAGATCGTCGGTCGGATGTCGATGCAGACCACCCGCATCGACGTCGAGATGGTTGCGGTTGCGTGCTGGCCGTACCTGACGTCGGGAACGAAGGTCATCAAGTGGGAGGCCGGGCCCGGCTCCCACGTGGGGACCTTCCCGGTCTCGAATCCGACCGACGTGCCGTTGTGGCTCAAGTTCGAGGGCACCCCGGCAACGAAGTGGCTACTGCCGGACGGTCTGTCGGGTCGGATGGTGCTGATCAAGGATCAGACCTCGGGGTGGCGGGTGCAGACCCGTCAGGACTTCCAGACTCTCCGCGCGGCCGGTGCGGGGTTCGAGGTGTGGAAGGCGATGCGGGGCGTGGGCTTCCTGCACGAGATCCCACCGCGCACCTCGCAGGTGTTTCTGCCCGTCGAGGTGCAGGGGTCTGCGGTTCCGGTCGAGTTGCGGATCCACATGCCGCGCTATCACGAGATGCCCTGGGGGTGAGTGCCTGTGAGTTACGACCTCGACGCTGACCTCGCGGCGATCGACGCCCAGGAGCATGAGGAGGCGGCGCTCGCGCTGCTCCGCACCCGGGTCACGATCCACGATCGGAACCTCGAGCTCGTCGGGGAGGTCGAGGGTGAGTACGACGCCGACTGGGAGACGATGTGCAACGAGGTCGGTGAGGCCTCGGTCGGTCTCGATGGCCGGGACGATCTGGCGCAGTGGCTGATCGACGGTCTCTCTCTTGAGCACGACATGTTCCTCGTGTTTCGGTCGCCGTGGAAGAAGGCGTGCTTCAAGGTCTACGACATCGAGTACGACGAGGACGAGCACGGCGAAGCGATCGTGCGGCCGATGGCCCGGCACATCCTCGACGAGATGAAGCACCTGCAGTGCTGGCCCAACACGTTTGCTCCCCTGGCGGTGCAGGCCCCGAAGGTCGACTTTCAATGGGGCAACTCGATCAAGGTGATCAAGGGGTACGCGCACCGGAACCTGCTGCGTGAGCAGCAGCCCGGATGGCTGCCGGCCTTCGACATCTGGGATGTGGCGAACTGGCAGGCGAACTTCGACAACGCGAAGTGGCCGATGGTGATGGTGCCGTACATCGAGTCGCGTGACGGTATTGGTCCGTGGTGTGCTCTCGGGTCCCGCATGGACGACTTCTGGGATCTGGTGCTGCCGACGCTCGAGGACGGCGGGTTGCAGCTGACTGCGGACTTGTGGGAGGTCGGTGACCCGCAGCCCTGCCCGTCGCACTTCATCCTCGACCGACCGACGTTCGTGTTCGACGTGAAGAAGCGGGCCACGATCCCCGGTGTCACCGGCACGATCGCCGACCCGATCCTCGATCTGCTGCGCATCTTCGGATCCGACGGCACCTCGGACACCGTCACCATCACCGATCCGAACGACGACCCAGACAACGCTGATCCGAACGGACCCTGGGTCATCCTCCGCCGCGGTCAGCACCGCGGGCTGAAGTCGAAGATGGTCATCCACAAGCCGATCGAGCACACGATCATGACCGGCGGAAAGTCGCCGGACGCGATCAACCAGGGCGCCAAGCTCCTGTCGAACATCCTGCTCGGGTTGCTCGGCACCCTGATCGGCATGCCGTGGCTCACCCTCGGTATCTTCGACAAGGCGGTCGAGGATGTCATCTTGGCGTGGGCGAGCCTCACCAACTATCAGCGCAAGGCAAATATGGGCCGGTTCGCGCACAAGTCCGGATTCGAGGCTGGCGGTGGCGTGGCGGTGTCCCCTTCGGGGCTGCAGACGATCCGGGTCGGTCTGCACAAGGCCCGCGGGTACGTCTCGTTCGCTGCCGAGATCGACGACGCCGCACCGTATCGGGTTGGTCTGCATATCGACGACGGTCTGCGCTGCGGGTTCGAGATCGGAAACCGGATCTGGCTTTCGCACATCGCATCGGTACGCCAGTCCTGGTCGCGGGAGAACCCGGACCAGCCATGGGAGATCAACGTCGGCGACTACCGATCCGAGGAACTGTCCGGCACTCGCGCATTGCGCGGACTCGAAGCCATCAGCGGCGCGCTGCGCCAGCACTCGAGCGCTACCTAGACCAGGAGGTCGCATTGACACCCGAAGAGCTGCAGAAGGCTCTGCCGCCCGGGATGCATCCGTACGCGTACGTGTTCATGCATCCGCCCACGAACGGGGAGGGATCGCCGGTGGCGACGTTCGAGCCGGACGAGATCAACTCCCTCGCCAGGCACATCGAGCGCCTCGGATTTCGCCTGGTCGAGGAGCCTCTCGATCGGTACAACCCACCGATCACCGGGCCCATCCACCCTCACAACCCGGGGCAGTGGCAATCGAAGAAGCTTCCGCCGCCGAACCGTCCTGACCCGTACGCGCACATCCGCGCCCAGCTCGCGGAGTTGCCAGCGTCGGCGCGCGCTGAGTTGCTCGAGGAGGATGTGTGATGGCGCCTCGTTACTGGCCACTGGCCCGCGGCCACCTCATCACGTCCGGCTACGGGCCGCGCTGGGGTACCTGGCACCGCGGTGTGGACTTCGGCTGGCCCGGCGGATCGGCCGGCAAGCCGGTGCACGCAGTCCAGGCCGGCACCGTCGTCGCGGTTGGATGGGACCCGTCGCCGGGAGGGTTCGGCCACTACCTCGACATCGATTCCGACGACTCGCAGGGCGCGAACCTGTGGGTGTACGGCCACATCGTCCCCGAGGTGACGCGCGGGCAGCAGGTCGCGGCGGGGCAGCGCATCGCCCACGTCAACGGCGACCGGTCCACGAACGGCGGTGTCGACCCGCACTGCCACGTCGAGGTCCACAACCGCGTCCGCCAGCCATTCGGCCCCGGGCGCATGGACCCGATGCCGTTCCTGCAGGACGCGTCCTACCCCGGCGAGACGCCCGCACCCACACCGGACGTTCCTGTGTCCCGCGTGCTGTACGGCATCGACGTGTCGAACCACCAGCGTGAGTTCGACTTCGTCGCGGCCAAGCGGGAAGGGTTCGTGTTCGCCACCCACAAGGTCACCGAGGGCGACGGCTACCGCGACCCGTTCTGGCCGCGCGCCCGCGAGCAGATGCGCGAGCACTTCCCGGGCCTGTTCGGCGGGTACGTGTTCTGCAGGCGCGGCAGCCACCCCGAACGGGAAGCCGACACGCTGCTGCAGCACCTCGGCGATCCGTCGATCCCGATCCAGCTCGACTACGAGGACACCTTCGGCGGCGGCTCCATCGAGGACATGTGGGCCCGCATCCACGCCATCCAGGCCCGCGGCATGCGGGTGTTCTCGGTGTACCTGCCGCGCTGGTTCTGGCGCGACCGCATGGGCTCCCCGAACCTGGCCGGGATCCCGGCGCTGTGGAACTCGCACTACGTGAGCGGCAAGGGCTACGCCTCAACGCTGTACGAGACCTCGCCGGGGACCATCACCGCCGGGTGGGCCGGCTTCCATCCCGGGGGTCCGCCGGTGCAGATCCTGCAGTTCTCCGAGATCGCCCGTGTGGCGGGACAACTGATCGACGTGAACGCATTCCGCGGCACGGTCACCGAACTCCGCGCATTGTTCGCGGGCGATACAGGGGGTTTCCTCATGGCACTGTCCGATGACGAGCAGCGGCAGCTGTTCGAAGCGATCTGCAAGCCGCGACCGTCGCTGGTCGAATCTCGGTTCCTCGGGGGACAGCCCCCGGCCGAATTCGATGCGGCCACGTTCACCCGCACCGCGGACTATCAGGCGTTCCACGCTGCTCGGCTCGCCCAGTCCTGCCTGGACGAGGTCGCAGCCTTGCGTCGCGACCTGGGGCTCGAGCGAAAGGGAGACGCGAAGTGAAGACGATCTCAAAGAACTGGCCAGTGATCCGGCAGGTCATCTACAGCCTCACCGCCGCCATCTTCGGGGGGTTGACCCTGCTCGGCGTGTTCACCGATGCACAGGTCACCGAATGGCTCGGTCACACCACCACGGTGCTTACCGCAATCGGTACCGCAGTGGCACTGCTGGCGAGCCTGTACACCCCGAACCCGAAGGGTGCGCAGACCATCGGTGACGGCACCGAAACCCCGGTCAACTACGAAATCACCAAGACCAGGCCGACGACGGTCGTCGTCGGCGGAGGTGGATCGGGGGGTGTGTCGGATTTCGGGCAAGTGATCCGCAATGCCACCGATCAGGTCGGTGCGGCGCGGGCGGAGCTCGAACGTCGACTCGGGCGGTAACCCGTGGAGGAGATCGCCGGAGTCGCCATCGCCGACCTCGGCCTGTCCGGCCTGCTGACCCTCGCCGTCCTGCTGATCCTGGCCGGCGGCCTGATCCCACGCACCCTGCACCGCACCATCGTCGCAATCCAACAGCAGCGAATCGACAAACTCGAAGAGCTACTCGGCAAGCGAGACTCACAGCTCGACCGGTTGATCTCCGGGGCCGAGAAGTCGGCGGACGCCCTCGAAAAGATCCAGGTCTCGACCGACCCGGAGAGGGACGGTGATGGGTGATGTGGTGGTTCGGGCACAAGCTTCGGCGTGAGCGCCAGCAGCTCGAGCACGCCGACATCGCGCTCGCCCAGGAAGCCGAGCGGGAGCGCCGAGTCAATGACGTTGTGGCGCGAATCGAGGAGGCCCACCGAAGGAACCACTTCGGGGAAGCAATCGAACGTGCCATGAGCAGAAAGAGGAAACCTGCATGATCAGGACCAGCATCGCGATCGCTGCGCTGCTCGGTATCGGCGCGATTATCGTCCTGGAACCCGAACCGGAGGCACGGCTTCTGGTCACAGCGATGACCATCCTCGCGTGGATGTTCGCGCTCAGCTACGCGGTCCGCTCCCATTGGCGCATCACCCAGGCCGGCCGATCGGTCATGGCTACCACCGTGTGCCTGGCGCTGCTGGGGACGCAGTTGATGTCGCGGTGGTGGTTCGGGCCCTACCCCGGGCACCACGAGGTGCGCGCCGTCATTCTGCTCGCCCTGGTCTTGACCATCCTGCACCGGCTTCTCGTCCTGTGGCGGATCCAGCGCGAAGGACGACCGATGGAACAGAGCGAGGATGCACGATGACCTCACCTGACGGATTCATCCCCGGCAGCACCAACACCGGCTGGGGCGACATGTCCGATATGGCCGGCGAGTTCGTCCAGGGCGGCCTGCTCGGATGGGTGATCGATCTGGCGATCCAGTGGATCAACAACATGATCGCTTCTTTGCTGGACGCGCTCGACGGAGTAACCGGAGGGATCTTCAACCTTGACGACATGGCGGACCGCTTCCGCGGGACCGAGCGCACTCTCGCGAACGAGGTCCCGCGTCTGGACAACCGCATCGACGAGATCATCATCGGCAACATGCAGGCCCAGCTCGCCACCTTCTCGGCATCGGGCACCTGGTACAAGCCGACCGACGCGAAGTACGTCACCGTCGACATCCTCGGCGGCGGGTCCGGCGGTGGGCGCTCGAACAATGGTGGCAACGGCGGATCCGGTCGAGGCGGCCGCGGCGGCTACTCCGGCGGATGGGCGCGCCTTGAGTTCGACGCCGCAGACCTCCCCAGTGAAGTGGCGATCACCGTCGGCGCCCCCGGATCAGGCGCCACATCGGACGGCGGACACGGAACCGACGGTGGCCCGTCCTCATTCGGCTCGTTCGGATCCGCAACCGGCGGCAGCTCGTCCGGTCAGGCATACGGATCCGGCGGTGCCGCCGACCGCACCTACAAGATCCGCGGCGGCAACGGTGCGTCTCTGATCTACGCCGGTGGTAATGGCCTTGCCGATCCGGGTGGCGAAGGTCCGTTTGCGCCCGGCGGTGCCCGCCCCTCGGAGCAGGCCGACGGTACGGATGGAAATCCGGGTGTCAGCGCAGGGGTAGGGCAGATCGGACCCGGTTCCGGTGGGTCAGGTGGAGCTGGGAAGAACGGAACTGGCTCCGGCGGCCGTGGCGGCGCCGGCGGTTGGCCGGCCGCACCTGGAGGCGGGGGCGGTCATTACGAGACGTTCGGCTTCGCCGGCAACGGCGGCAACGGCGCAAGCGGCGCCGTCTTTGTCACCACTCGTTTCTACTGACAGGAGAGTCCCTGATGGGCACCGCAACACAGGTTGCCACCGAGGTCGGCGGATTCGCCGCCCCCGCAACGTTGTACCGGATCGACCCGCCGATGGCTGGCGCCGATCACCTGCTGATCTACACCCAGCCCAGCATCGCGGGGCAGGCCGCTCAGTTGGTCGTACTGCTGGCCACAGAGACGGGCGCGGTGGTAGGGCGTGAGGTTCGACCTCAGCCGGGTTCACATGTCTCGGGTAACCCCAGTGACGAGACCGCCCTCCAGTTGGCCGGATACATGCTGGAGAAGTGACATGGCATTGATCGACGGGCGGTACCGCATCGCCGCAGAGGACCTGGCTGTCGCACTAAACGGCAACCCTGACGACGTGTGGCTCCTCCACAAGGACGGGCACACATCCACCTCCAGCGCCTCCGAGGTGTTGCAGGTGGACGGGTGGCCTCGGCCGCTGGTCAGAGTCAACGGTGCGCTGCAACACGTGAACACCTTCCCTGGGGGTCTTGACCAGGCTGCCGCAGTGCTCAACAGGATCATCGGCAGGTGGCTACCGATATACGGGGAGGCGCCGTAATGCTCGGTTGGAGCACGCTATACGACGACATCGAACTCAACGGCGGCGACTGGATCTTCGAACGCACCAACTCGAAAGGCGTCTTTCCATCTGACACGACCGCCGAGGTGAAGTGGGCGAACGGCGTCACCTGGGATGCCACGATCGACGGCGCCGACATGAAGTGGCGCATCGAATCCGAGGACTGCACCGCCGCGATCATCCCCGACGGCACCGGATTCGTGATCTGGGTGCACTACCCGAACTCGACGACCAGCACGACCGATGACTACCCGTGGATGCGCGGCCGCGCATACCGCACTGACATGGAGGACTGACCCATGGCACTGACCGCACCCGCAGCGACCGCCAATGCGATCGCCGACTTCATCGCTGCCCGGGGGAACACCTTTTCCCTGCACACCGCCAATCCCGGCGCGGCCGGCACCGCCAACGAAGCGTCCGGCGGTGGATACGCACGGCAAACCGGCACCTACCCGGCAGCATCGGGCGGGGAGACCACGACCGGCGAGATGGTATTCGACGTGTCCGCGGGCACGTACACGCACGCCTGCCGCTGGAACGGATCGACACTGATCGAGGTGATCGATAACCCGGACATCACCATCAGCCCGGCGGGTGAGGCGAAGCTGACACACAAGGTCAAGGTCAACTACACCGCGCCGGCCTGACCATGAACGGGGGTACGAGCATGGCCGTATTTCCCGGTCCCGACCGCGGCACGGCCGTGTTCCCGAGCGCCGACCGTGGAACAGCGGTGTTCCCGGGGGCCGACCGTGGTGCGGCCGCGTTCCCTCCGTACCCGAAGGCTCGTGCTGCCGCGGCCGTCACGCTCGTCGACATCATCTCGACCGTGGCCGCCGCCGCGGTGCTCGCCGAGGCTCACGCCGAAACAACCGTCGACGTCGAATCGACGATCGCAGTGCTCGGCGCCGCTCACACGGTCACGGTCGTCGACGTCGAATCGAGCATCACTGCACGGACCGTCGTCGCGGTGGCCACCGCGACCGTCCTCGACCTCGACTCCACGACGACCCTCACGGCCGCGGCAGTCGCCGAGCTGGTGTCGACGATCGAGGTGAACTCCACGCCCATGGTGACGGGCGTGGCTGCGCGCGCAGTCCTCGAGAGCATCGTCGATGTCACCTCCACCGGGCGACTGGCGGGCGGGGTGACCGAGGCCGAGACGGTCGTCGACGTCACCTCGTCGATCGAGGCGGTCGCAGTGACGGCAGTCGCCGCGGCCACCGCCGTGGACGTTGCCTCGAACATCATCCTCGCGGCCCCGTCCGTGGATGCTGCCCCGGAGACGATCGTCGACATCGGCTCGACCACCACGGTCACCGGTGTGGCGGCGAGCGCGGCCGCCGTGTCGACGGTCGATGTGGAGTCGACCGGCACCGTGGAGCAAGTTGTCCCGCCGTTCCCACCGTCGGGGATGAACAAGTCCGGCAACTACACGCTGCCGTCCACGAACACCTGGCACACGATGCCGACGTGGGCGATCCGCAGCGGATACCCGGATACTGTCATCGTCACCAACGGTATTGAAGTCCCCGCAGGTGTTGAGGTCATGGTCGCCGGACAGTTGACGTTCGGATACACGGATTCCTTCTCGGGGAACGGCATGCGGATGCGGGTGATGGCCGGAGCCACGCAGATCGGTGCGGTCGCCGGCACACCGGGCAACGGCTCGGTGGCGGCTCTGACGCAGTTCACATGGAAGAACGAGACGGGTGCGACGCAGTTGCTCACCGTGCAGGGATACTCGACGTCGTCGTCGTTCGGCCGGAACATCGTCCAGGGTGGGGTGAACAGCTACCTCACGCTGGTGGCGGTGGTGCCACTCGTCGAACGCGCCGCGGACAGCTTCGACGACGGCCCGGGCGGGCTGACCGGACCTCTGTCGGAGGAATGGGTCACCACCGGCGGTGGCACCCTCGGCCGGGTCAACGGCCGTCTCAACGGTGTCGGTACTCCGTCGGTGCCGCTGTCGTACGCGTGGTGGCACGAGCCGATGCCGTCGGACACGCAGGTGGTGCGGGCGGTGATGCGGTGGGACGGCTACGACCCCGAGCACTCCGCCTGCGGCCTGGTCGTACGGGCGAACCCGTACCAGGATCCAGTGACGAATCCGGGTGCGCAGTTCGGTGTGCAGTTCTCGTGGACGCGTTCGATCATGGCGCTGTACTACGAGGACTACGACGCGACGAATGGTTTCGTGCCGGTGACCGGCGTGGCGCAGTATGTGTCGACATCGAAGTTCCCGGAGGGCGCGCTCGTCGAGCTACGTGCCGAAGGGAACCTGTACACCGCCCGGGTGAACGGCACGATCATGTTGCAGGGCACCGTGGAGAACAGCGTGATCCCGTTCTCCAACCGGTACGTCGGACTGACCATCCAGGACGACTCCGCGGTGCAGAACGGCGGCGGGCCCCCGGGGCGCCTCGACGACTTCCAGGCGCTCACCCCGTAATCTACCGCCGATCAGACTCTGTGCACGAAAGCGCCCCGCCTCCGAACAGGAGGCGGGGCGCTTTCGTCGTCTGTGCGGTCAGGAGTTCACGAGTTGGTGGACACGCTGAAACGACACTCCCAGTACTTCACCGATGTCGCGGAGGGTCGCACCGCGCTGTTGAAGCGCACGTGCGGCGGTGATCTGCGCTTCGGCGGCGCGGGCGCGCGCTTCCTCGGCGGCGCGCTGAGCCTGGTGAACCTCGCGCACTGCGGCCGCGAGATCATCGGGCAGCTGGACGTCGACCTCGATCTCGGCTTCCGGGGTCCCCGTCATGATGTGCACGAGATCGGTCGTCATCTCCTTGACCTCGCGCAGGTGGCGGGCCTGGGTGGTGCGGTCCACCTCCGGCACGTGGACCGACCACCACCCGTCGTCGTGGGTGAGTTGTGCGGTGACCTTCACTTCTTCCACCAGTCCTTTCCGAGCTTGTCGGCGGCTTCCTTGTAGATCGCCGTGGTGGTCAGTTCCTTGATCTCGTTGTGGCGGGGGACCGGGATCATCAGGCCGTCGATGGTGACGATGGTGTGGCGTCCACCCTCGGTGACCTCCACCGTGAGGCCCGCGGCCTTGGCGGCGTTGCGGAGGTTCTTGAGGATGTCCCGGCGCTTCGTCATAAGGATAGTCTAGTGTGACTAGACATATCAAGTCAAGTGAAACTAGACAGATTTGGCGCAGTGGTGGCACGGTGGCGTCCGAACGTGAAATCACCCACACAACGAATGCGCCCCACCTCGCCGAGGTGAGGCGCATTCGTCGCTCTCGAGATCCGCTTACTCGCAGGCGACGCCGTCGTTGTCACCGTCGAGGTGTGCCGCGTAGCCAGGCTCCCCGCGGAAGATCGGAGTCACGCCGGCCTGGCGGGCCTCGGTGCAGTTCGCGTACGACGGGCCGGACGACCCGGCAGAACCGGAACCGGAGCCGGATGAGATCCACGACAACGGGCCAGCCGATGCCACAGCGGGCGCCGCGATAGTCATCAGTGCAGCGGCGAAACCAGCAGCGACCAAACGTGCCTTCATGTTCTCCCTATTCGTTCGACGGAACCCCGACGAATGGGACATTAGATGACTGTCTCGGCATCGTGACAGCCAGGGAATCCTGCCCGAAGTGGGGCGGCCCCATTAGGGCGCCAGCTTCGGACCGAAGCTGGCTGTGCCTATCCGTCGACAAGGAGTAGAAGAACCAGGATGATCACCACTCCGATGGACAGGGAGATCACGAGCCCACCGGTGGGGGATCTGGCATCACCGAAAAGCGGTTCGTCGGAATCCCATTTCCACCGCCGCTTACCCACCCCGCCATGAAACCGCACTGTCCGGTATGTCTGCAATGAGTAGATCTACGCGCGCGGCTTGGAGCGGCGGCCGTACATGTGGGCCAGCGGCTCGTGTAACGGTCGAACCAGCGCCGCCGACACTACCGGCGGTAACCGTGAGTACCCCGACGCTCGACGGTGCCGCAGCAGAATCGCCCCCGCTCCATTGCCTCCGGCGCGGGGGCGATTTGCTTTTGCGCAGGTTACGAGCGTCTTGCATGCAAGGGTGCGAGTAATGCTCGCTCACTACCGGCGGCCGAATCGGCTGTGCAGCCCCCTGCGGCGCACAGACCGATCCGGCCCGAGTTGAGGATCGCACGCAGCCCTGAGAAATAGATGAGCCTCCCTGAACAAGAGAAGAGCCCCGCCGGGGAATCAACTCCACTCCGGCGGGGCTCCTGGCCGCCGGCAGGGGGGATGCGGCGGCCGATACCGCCCGAATGCAGGGGGTGCACGGGCGGCCAACAGGAACTTTACTTCAACTTTGAACCAGATTGAAGACCGCCCACAGCGCCCCTCCGTCGGTGCGGCCGGTGGAGGCGCCGACCGCACCGACGGTGGCGCCCGCGGCGTCACACGGATCCCCGCCGTCCAGAACTCCACAGCCGGGCGGGCGCACAACGTCGGGGTTGCGCACTTCCGAAGGTGGAGAAGCGAGGAGCCGAACGCGATGTCCAGCCCTCCCCGGCGGTCCACCACGCTTCGACGAGGGTGAGATTTCGACAAACCGGGCGTAACGCCAACAGGTGTCCGACTGCCCGCCCCGCGGAATACGCATGGCCAGTGTCAGGGCTATGGCAACATTTGTAACGTTAGGGACTAAAGTCCCGACAACGTTGCCGGTGGTCCCGCATCCCCCGAGGCGGGCCCACCCTTCCGCACTACCCTCCCCGGTGTGTGGATGAGAAAGGTACCGTCGGCGGACGCGCCGACGGGACCCAGCGGGCAGGAAAACGAGCAGGGCCGGCTCTCACTGTGCAGCCCCCCTGCGACGCGCAGACCGAACCGGCCGGTTTCCAGAATCCCACGCCCGCCTGCGGTGAGGACGAAATCGGACTGAAAACCCCGCCGGAGAGAGAGTGGGGCAACTCCGGCGGGGCCTCGGTCACCGTGCAGGGGGGGTGACGGTGACAAGACCAACGGTATCGAAGGTCGAGCGACCTCGTGGGAGAACGCACGCCTGGCCCGCTCAAGTAGGTGAAGCCCCGCCGGGGATCTCTGTGAGGAGCCAACCGGCGTGGCCTGGCCGCCGGACGGGGGAGAACGGCGACCAAGATCAACTATCCAGGTCGGCGTCGATGAGGCGGGCTGAGAAGATCCTCTCACAGGCGCTAACAAAGTACCGCCTCAAGGCTATAGACGGCTGGGATCCCCGCCCCGGGAGGTGTAGGGTTCTGTGGAACAGGTAGTCGAACACGTGTGCGAATGGAGAGGGCTCATGGCCGACAAGTCGCCGATTGAATGGACCGAAGCTACCTGGAATCCAGTGACGGGATGCGACCGCGTTTCGGCTGGATGTGACAACTGCTACGCTCTTACTCTCGCTAAGCGCTTGAAGGCCATGGGGGCGGAGAAGTATCAAAACGACGGTAACCCTGTAACCTCTGGCCCGGGCTTCGGGGTGACAATCCATCCGCAAGCCTTAGAGCAGCCATACAAGTGGCGAAGTCCGCGCCTTGTATTCGTAAATTCAATGAGCGATCTATTTCACGCTCAGGTGCCAATTTCCTTCATTCGTGACATCTTCGATGTGATGCGTAATACGCCCCAGCACACGTACCAAATTCTCACGAAGCGTGCCCTCCGACTTTCCCGAATTGCGCCCAAACTCGACTGGCCCGAAAACGTATGGATGGGTGTATCGATCGAGGACTCCAGCACCCTTGGGCGAGTGGACCATCTCAGAATGGTGCCAGCAAGTATTCGTTTTCTATCCTGCGAACCGCTCCTGGGTCCGTTGGATGGAATCGATCTGCGCGAGATTGATTGGGTTATTGCTGGCGGCGAATCCGGCCCAAATTATCGCCCGATGGAGATTTCTTGGGCTCGGGGAATTAGGGATGCATGCGCCGCCGCCAGCGTCCCATTCTTCTTCAAACAATGGGGTGGGCGGACGCCAAAAGCGTTTGGCCGTGAGCTAGACGGTAAGCTCTGGGATGAGATGCCAGACTACGCGTTAGCTTGAGGGTAAGGAGAACGTGACACCTGCGGAGAACTGCCGTTTTCCATTCGGTCTGAAAACAATAATTTCTCCGGCCTTCTCCATTTCTTTGAGGATTGGTGTCACATGTGTTTCCCTATAAGGGGTACATAAGACGGCGAATTCCTTCACCTCATCCGCTGAAATACCGCTGCGTCCGACATATTCGTTGACGATCGCCTGCTTCAGCGGTCGAAGGTCCGGTGTCTGCTCAAATAGGGTGCCCTGACCGTCCATGCGGTCTGAGAACTTATAGTTTCCGCCTGGATCGATCTTCCACATTGCGGCCTTCATCCGTTGAACCCCGACTGGGCTATTGGTTGCATGAATAAGCGCATATGATACATTTCCAGTCCGGTTCAGCATATAAAATTTCTGGATGTGCTCTAGCTTTGTGTTCTTGGCTAGAGATTTGGCGTAGACCTCGACCAAATGTCCGATTCGGTCGTGGTTTTCTTCGTATTCGGCAAGTACTTCATCAACTTCCATTCCGTACAGTGCCTGAATCGGCGCCTCTTGGTGGTCTCTGGTGATGAATCGCTGTACGAAACCAACCATGAAATTGATAAACAGCTCGCTTCGCTCCGTTTCGGCTATCCCCTTCAGTAGGTCCATGGGGAACCGTGTATACCCGAATGGATCGATGAAGGCAAATGTCGGTGCGAGCTTCCGGTTCTGCTCACGAACAGCCTCGATAAGTCGATTCATTTCGTTATCGAAGGAGCCGTTGATGACATGAGTCTTAATATTATCGGGCCATGGCGCTAGCTCGATCTTTAGGCGCTCTAGCTCCTGTTCCAGTGACGCGCAGTTATCAATATCCTTCTCAATAAATACGAACACGAACTCACAACCTGACATTTTCGGAAGGAAGTGATGAGTGCGTAGTCGGCGCAAAGCAATCTGCGGTGATCCTTCGCTACCGTCGTCGTACCTACCGCGGCCAGCAAACCCGTCAATGTAGAGCACGCGTCCGCGCCATCGAGACAAAATGGGAAACCAAGCGCCGAGATAATTCTCAAGGATTTGATGCTTCGCCTTTGTGTGTGGAGCCATTTTCCACTTACTTGGGTCGCTGTCCTTGCTCACGTGTTCTCCTCTTTGGGGCAGTCGGCTAAGTCTCTGACGAAGAGTCGAACAAACCGATCGTTCTGTTACAGTGTGACTGTCGGTATCACGCAACCATCTAACGCCTGCGGTTGGCCGCTTCTCGGTGGCGTCCCGGTTGATGACAAACGCCTTGTCCGATGGCCGGGGCGTTCACGGGGCCGGATCTTTCCTCCGGCCGACTGGGAACCTGCTGAAACTCGAACGCATGTGCAGAAATACTGGGTATGGCCTCATTCGAACGCGCACCCAGGAAGTGCCCGAACGGACACTCACTCACCCTAGAACGGGATCCTCGTCGGTTGGGTCCCATGCAACTGCACACTGGTCGCCGTGGGTCGCCACACGTGGATCTGCCGAACTTTGCGAGACAACGATTGGCCAGCCGCCGCATGTCGGTCCGCTGCGGCCCGGAGTGAAGTGGTCGTGACATGAAGAACGCCCCGGGTGTGTGGGTGCCGGGGCGTTCAGTCAGCAGTGTAAGAGAAGGGTGTCACCTTCGGCGTAGACTGGTCCGTTCGCCGTTGCCGGGCTGCTGCGACCTATCCGGCAGCGCACTCCTGAGTCCACCCGGTCGTCCCGTCGGTGAACATCGTCGTTCCGGTCTGATACATCGACGAATCCATGCAGTAGTCGATGACCTTCCCCACCAACGGCTGCGGATCACCGATCGGGGCACCGGTGTAGCCGACAGGGGGACTCCCAACCGGAGCCTGCGCGGGCGCCGGAGCGTCAGTGGTCCGGGCTGTAGTCACCGCAGGCGAAGTGCTGACCGGTACCTCCTCCACGATCTCAGACTCAGGCGCGGCGGCCACTTCCGGAAGCACCCACTCGATCCGCACATCATCACCGCTCTGTGTCGTGTGATAACCGATCACACGCGCATCGTTCGGCACGTCGAGCGTCACCGTCCCATCTGCCGACGAGTTCGCCGGCAGATCGATGAACGCGTTCGACCCGCGAGTCGAGCATGGCGTCGCATCCGATGTGTCGAGGTTCTTCGCGATCTTCCCGGCATTGTCGACGTAGTAGAAGTCCGACTGCCAGAGCCACTGGGTCGCTGTCGCATCGCCGATCGCCACAGTCGCCTGGAATGCCTTCTTCGTGATCTGGTCGGGGTCCGTCGTGTTGATGGGACACCCTTCGGTGGTCAGCGCCGTATCGGAAACCTCAAGGACGATCGCGCCGCTCTGGGACACGGTCGCGGTCTCACCGAGTGCGATTTCGACTGCGCCCCGAGCGTTGAGGCCGGAGGACCGCTCCGCGCCGGTCGTGCTGGTAGGGCCGGCTGATTCGACGACCTCGGTGCCGTCGTCGCTACCTCCGCAACTTGCGAGCAGGAGTATGGCGGCGGGAGCAAGGGCGACGGCGCGGAGTCTCATGCCCGGATCATCCCATCCGGTCTGTTTTGTGTTACTTCCTGGCCGGCTCGTGCCCACCGTCGTACCGACGTGTCGGTGACACCGACTTCCTTCGCGACGGCGCGGAAGGACATGGTTGTGGTGGCGAGCAGCTCAAGTGCGCGTGCTCGCCGATCTTTGGGTGTCTCGACTGCCACCTCCGGTTCGACAGTCGGTGCCGCCGCCTCCGCAGGCATCGTGTCCGGGGTTGTGTCTACGTCGCGACCAGGTCGCGACTGTGCGTCGCGGGCAAGTTGCACCGCGAGGTGCGGCGCGACCAGTAGGCACAGCGGTGGCACCACCGACACCGCTGCGGCCGCGAGCGGCGGGAGTGGTCCCGGCGGAAGGACCTGGCTGCCGACGGCGGCGGTCATCGATACTCCGGTGCCGGCGGCGAGGAGGGTCCACGCGTAGCGGCGGGATCCGGTAAGGCGAAGGACGCCGCGGGTGGCGACGATGGTGATGCCGTCGACGATGAGCGGCCACACGTGTGCGGCGTAGGCGCCGTAGCCGGCGCGGAGCGCGAGGTCTACGAGCTTGGTATAGGAAAGCAGGAACGCGAGGGCGGCGATCGTGACGGTGAGGTACGCGTCGGTGCTGTGGGCACGTTTCATGGAGGGATTCCTTCCGGGGAAGTGCGAACGGAATCGAGTTCGAGGGAGTACGCGCGGGCGAAAGTTGTCACACAGTTGTCACAACTCGCGCACCGATGCACGTTCCCGGGCGGTGGCGAGCGCGGTAAACGCGCAGGTCACGGTGTTGCACGACGGCCACCGTTGGCCTCGTGTTCGCCTTGTAAGCGAGCGGTCGTCAGTTCAATCCTGACAGGGGGCTCCACCAGCGGAAACGCTGCACGGCAGGTCAGGGGCCGGTTCCGGGAACGGGAGCCGGCCCTGTTCTGGTTCTTGCCCACATTCTCTCGCTCGACGCCGTCGTGGCCGGCCTGCAAGCCCGCGGGCGCGAAGCTCGTCGCGGCTCCCGTGGCGCCGCAGAGTGCGCGGTGTCAGGAGGATCGCCGGGAAATGTCGCGGTGGGATGTCGAGATCCCGAGCACGGCTCCGTCTCTGAGGTGAACACGGCCACAATGGGCTGTACCGCATCAAGGAGAACACGATGGCCAAGTACCTGCTGCTCAAGCACTACCGTGGCGCGCCGGCACCGGTCAACGACGTGCCGATGGACCAGTGGACGCCGGAGGAGATCTCCGCCCACATGCAGTACATGAACGACTTCGCCGCTCGGCTCGAGGGCACCGGAGAGTTCGTCGACGCGCAGGCGCTGTCCCCGGAGGGCACGTTCGTCCGGTACGACGGCGAGGGGCGGCCGCCGGTCACCGACGGCCCGTTCGCCGAGACCAAGGATCTGATTGCCGGCTGGATGGTGATCGACGTCGACAGCTACGAGCGGGCGCTGGAGCTGGCCGGCGAGCTGTCTGCGGCTCCGGGGGCGGGTGGGAAGCCGATTCACGAGTGGCTCGAGGTGCGCCCGTTCCTGTCCGCGCCTCCGACCGTCACGGAGTGAGGCACGGTGGATGAGACCCTGCTGCGGACCCTCACCCCCACGGTGATCGGGATCCTCGTCCGCCGCGGAGCCGACTTCGCGGCGGCCGAGGACGCCGTGCAGGACGCCCTGGTCGAAGCGGTGCGCGTGTGGCCGGACGATCCGCCGCGGGACCCGAAGGGCTGGTTGGTCGCCGTGGCCTGGCGCAGGTTCCTCGACGCCACCCGCGCCGAGTCCTCCCGGCGGCGGCGCGAGGTGCTCGTCGAGGTCGAGCCCGGGCCCGGCCCGGCCGAGGCAGTGGACGACACGCTTGCGCTGTACTTTCTGTGCGCGCACCCGTCCCTGACGCCGGCCTCGGCGGTCGCGCTGACACTGCGCGCGGTCGGCGGTCTGACCACGCGACAGATTGCGCAGGCCTACCTCGTGCCCGAGGCAACCATGGCCCAGCGCATCAGCCGGGCCAAGCGGACCGTCTCGGGTGTCCGGTTCGACCGGCCCGGTGACGTCGCCACGGTGCTGCGCGTGCTCTACCTCGTCTTCAACGAGGGCTACTCCGGCGACGTCGACCTCGCCGTCGAGGCGATCCGGCTCACTCGCCAGCTGGCGGCCATGATCGAGCATGAGGAGGTGGCGGGCCTGCTCGCGCTCATGCTGCTCCACCACGCACGGCGCCCGGCGCGGACCCGTACCGACGGCAGCCTCGTGCCGCTGGCCGAGCAGGATCGCAGCCTGTGGGACACCCGTCTGATCGCCGAGGGCGTCGACGTGCTCCAGGCAGCGCTCGCCCGCGACCGACTGGGGGAGTTCCAGGCCCAGGCCGCCCTCGCCGCGCTCCACGCCGATGCCCGCACGGCCGAGGAGACCGACTGGGTGCAGATCGTCGAGTGGTACGACGAGTTGCTGCGGTTCACCGACAACCCGGTGGCCCGCCTCAACCGCGCCGTCGCGGTCGGCGAGGCCGACGGCCCGCGGGCCGGTCTGGCCGCCCTGGCGGGGCTCGACCCCGCCCTGCCCCGCCACGCCGCCGCCGCGGCGTACCTCCACGAGCGTGCCGGTGACCTGGTGACCGCAGCACGGCTCTACACCGAAGCGGCCCGATCGGCGCCCAACCTCCCCGAACGCGACCACCTCACGCGTCAGGCTGCACGGCTGGGCGCAGAGCTCCGCCGTCGAGGAGGCCGTTCGAATCCCGGAAACAGGACCGCCAGGGTCCCCCACTACTGACACCGTGTATGCCTCTGATCGGTGCATATGGGCGCTGGAGACAACGGCCCGCCGCGGCCCGGAGGGACGTGGTCGTGACGAGCATCACTGTCATATGTGCTTTCGGGCCCTAAAATTCCCGGCGTGCTTCCCGAACCGAACGATCGTATTCTCACGTCCGTCCGAAAAGGCGCCGTGCGGCTCGGCATCGTGTGTGGGTCGCTCGCACTCGCAACTGGACTGGCACCTCTGGCTGACGCGGATCCGGGTACCGCGGACCCACATGCCCGCCCTGCCGGGCCCGAATTCGCTCCGATTCCGAGGATCGCGGCCTCGCCGCTCATAGACACCGCCGACGAGAGGGGCGGGGACAACTACCGCGCACCGGCTCCGGCGACCCCCTTGGTGCTGCGTGCGGCCGACGACTTCGATCGCCCGGACGGCCCGCTCGGCCCGAACTGGATCACCTGGGGTGGAGGCACACTGAAGATCGTGAACGGTCATCTCGACGGCCGGGGGACTCCGTCGACTCCGTTGAGTCTTGCGTTCTGGAGTGAGCCGATGCCGAGCGAGACGCAGGTGATGCGGTGTGTGGTCCGCTGGAACGGACGCGAGCCGGAGCACTCGTCGATCGGTCCGGTGGTGCGCGCCAATCCCGGTGTCGACACCGGTGTGCAGTTCGCGTTCACCGACAGCATCATGGCGTTGTACCACGAAGATCCTGCCAACCCGAACGGGTTCACCCCCGTGGCGGGGACTCCGCAGTACGCGTCCACGTCGAGGTTTCCCGAAGGCGCAGTGATCGAGCTGCGGGCCGAGGGAGACCTGTACACAGCCCGGGTCAACGGCAAGATCGTGCTGCAGGGGACCGTGGGGGCCGACAAGATCCCGTTCACGAATCGGTACGTCGGCACGGTGATCCAGGATGACAGCCGGGAGCGCGGCGGTGGCCAGCCCCCCGCTCAGCTCGACGATTGTCGGGCGTTGACCCCGTGACGTCGCATTCCTGTCTCCTTCAGCACAGGCCACGATGCCGCAGCCAACCCCTGCGCGCCGAGTTGCCGCTGTCCAACGCCCGGACGCCGCCCGGCTGTGCGAGCGGATCCGCGGCCAGCCGGAAATCGTCACCCGGGATGAGCACATGGCCCGGACAGCTCGCTCCAACGCCCTCGAAGCCACCCGCCAGGCCGACACCACCGCGGTAGCCGAGCCACTCGAGCCGCTCACCGTCGCAGCAGCTGGAAAGCACCGTCGGGTCGCTCGCCGACCGCTGCCACTCGCAACGATCGAGGGTTGATCCGGCTCGGAGAGATCATCCAGGACACGGTCGAGCGGAAAATGCACGACCCGGCCCTCATCGGCCGCGAACTCGATAGCGTCTCAGGCACCGGTCCCGCCGAGACCGGACCGATGCACCCCATCAGGTTTCGGACGGCCTTGTCACCTGTCGATAATGCTAGCCTTCGGTTCGTCGACAGCTGACGGTCCGGCACGCTGATACCGAATGCCATATCAGCGTGTCGAGTCTGCCACCGCCACTATGCCGGTTCGGCTTCGTCGCCGAGGTCGGGCGCGTGGCATGGCAGCTCGTCTCTTCCGCTTCGGTGCCGGCATCGGTGTTGGGGCCGGTCTCGTTGCGCTGGTGTGCGGCGAGTGCTTCGCCGACGGTGCGCAAGTAGGCGGTGCCGGCAGTGCGCAGTGCGTCGTATAGTCCCGCCCGCCCGGTGTCCTGCCCGACCGGCGCTATTTCCCCAGCGGTGTGCTGTGCGGAGGCTGGCGGGTCGAGGGGCACGGTCGGCTTGCCATACGCCGTGTCGGCCTTGTTCGTGGGTCATGGCAACCTCCCTGCTCGAAGCGCCGGACTGGGCGACCTGCTTGTTCTGCCCTTCTGGCGCAGGGAATGTGGACCAGCATGAGGACCGGGGAGTGCCATCTACTCACGGGAACGTAGGTTCGACATCGGTAATGCCCCGGGGCTGGCGGCCGCGTACACCGGTCCCCGGTGCGGCTGCGGTGTGTCCCCGACATCGGATACTGGGCTGTCCAGCGCGACAGCCGGAGCACACACACGGCCGTGGGTGTGGGGCGTACCGGGGCGGCGTGGCTACTCTCCGAGATATGACCCTGTGCCCCAACATATTACGATGTTCAGGCAATTGGTGCGGTGGGAGGATTGTGCCATGATCACCCCCTGGTCGGAAAGAGCAGGGCATCAGCCGGGCGACCGCGCAGTTGTGTGGGGATTTCCCCGTATCCTCGTACACCGACGTCGAAGCCGTAGTCCAGGAGATCAGGGCGCGACTGTAGATCGTGCGCTCGATGGTTGGGGTGCAGGCCTGGACCTTCGGACCCGAAGTGGAGTTCCAGGCCGCAGGCATACAACGAATTCCCCTTTTCGATCACCGGGGAAGAATTCGGCATGCTGGTGGTGATCGGGCAGTTCGCCGCGCAATTGTGGGTGGGATTACGGGTGGCGATGGGTTCGGCTGATCCGTTCCTGTGCATGCTCGCCGCGGTGGCGACGATGTGGATCATGTTCCAGACGTTCGTCGACATCAGCTGCACGGTGACGGCGGTGTTGCCGCGCTATTCTGAAACTGTCCGCAGAGGTGGCACATGGCATTGAAGGAACGGCGAACAAGCCTGATTGTTGCGTTGAAGCGGTCGAGCCGACACGCTGGAACAGGTTGCTGCGATGGCAGGCGGTGATCCGCGGGCGACTCAGCGCGACGACGCGACGGCCATCGGTGCCGAACTCGGGGCAGCGGGTTTCGAGGACGCCGAGCAGATCGGACGCGGCGGCTTCGGCATGGTCTACCGCTGTCGGCAGCGGGCCTTGGACCGTACGGTCGCCGTCAAGATCCTCACCGTGTCATTGGACGAGGAGAACCTTGCCCGGTTTCTGCGTGAGCAGCGGGCCATGGGCCGGTTGACCGGGCATCCCAACATCGTCCATGTCCTGCAGGTCGGGACGACCGACAGTGGCCGGCCCTATCTGGTGATGCCGTACTACCCCCAGACTTCCCTCGACGCATGGATCCGCCGCCAAGGTCCGTTGTCGGTCGACGACGCCCTGCGGATGGGGGTCCGGCTTGCCGGTGCCTTGGACACGACCCATCGGCTGGGAGTCTTGCACCGCGATGTCAAACCGGCGAATGTCCTTCTCACCGAGTACGGCGAGCCGGTGCTGACCGACTTCGGGATTGCCCACATCGAAGGGGGCTTCGAAACCGAAACCGGGGCGATCATCGGGTCGCCCGCATTCACCGCGCCGGAGGTGCTCAGCGGCGAGCGTCCCAGTGTGGCCTCGGACATCTACGGCCTCGGAGCGACGTTGTTCGCAGCTCTGACCGGGCACGCTGCCTTCGAACGCCGACAGGGTGAGCAGGTGGTCGCCCAATTCCTGCGGATCACCACCCAGCCGGTCCCGGATCTACGCGAAAACGGATTTCCGGATGACATCAGCCGCGCTGTTGAACGCGCCATGGACGCCGATCCCCGCCGACGCCCGAGCACTGCAGCAGCCTTTGGGCACGAGCTGCAACAAATCCAGGTGAGTCGAGGGCAGCGAGCCGACGAGATGGCGCTGCTCGAGTACAGCGGCCGGCTCCGGCCCGGATTACCCGATGCTGTGAGACCTGTCCGCCGAGTGGGGAACCTGCCCGCCGAATCGACCACCTTCGTGGGGCGCCGGCGAGAAGTTTCCGCCGCGAAGAAGAGATTGACGGCCTCCCGCGCGCTGACGCTGACCGGGATCGGTGGGGTGGGTAAGACGCGGCTGGCGCTGCGGGTCGCGACGGAGCTGCAGCCGAGCTACCGCGACGGTGCGTGGCTGGTCGAGTTGGGAGAACTCAACGACGAGGCGCTACTCGTCGATGTCGTGGCCGAGGTACTCGACGTCCGAGATTCGCCGGGTCGATCGCTGGAGGATGCAGTAGTCGACTTCGTGGCCTCGCGACAGCTTCTGCTGGTACTCGATAACTGTGAGCAGATTGTCGACGCTGCGGCGCGGCTGGCGGACCGGTTGTTGCGACACTGTCCGGATCTACGCATTCTGGCCACCAGCCGTGAACCCCTCGGTATTCGCGGTGAGGTGGTCATGCGGGTATCGCCGCTGTCGGTGCCGCCCTTGGATCAATTGGGATCGGTCCGGGAACCGCGCCGATTCGATGCGTTGAAGCTGTTCGTCGAGCGGGCAGCAGCCGCCGTGCCGGACTTCGAGTTGACCGAGTACAACCGTGCCGCTGTGGTGGAGGTCTGTACCCGGCTCGACGGACTGCCCTTGCCCATCGAGCTGGCGGCGGCCCGCATGCGGGTGATGTCTGCCGAGCAGCTCCGGCAACGCTTGGCCGAGCGGTTCACCGTCCTGACCACGGCGGAGCGGCACGTGCCCACACGACAACGGACGCTGCGTCTGTCGATCGACTGGAGCTACGATCTGTGCACGCCCGCCGAACAGCAACTGTGGCAACAGTTGTCGATCTTCGCCGGCAGTTTCGGCCTCGAGGCGGTCGAGTACCTGAGTGGCGGCACCGCGACCTCTACCGACGTTCTTGACCGGGTCACTGCGCTGGTCGACAAGTCGATCATGATTCGAGAACAGCACGATGATCAGGTTCGCTTCCGGATGCTCGAGACGATCCGGCAGTACGGTCGCGAGAAGGCTCAACAGTGTGATGAGTACCTCGGGTGGCGCCACCGCCACCGGGAGTGGTTCGAGCAGATGGTCCTGCGGGCAGAAGCGGAATGGATCAGTCCCCGGCAGCTGGACTGGATCACCTGCTTGAACAGAGAGTTGCCGAATCTGCGTGAGGCCCTCGAGTTCGCTTCGACCGAACCGGCCGCGTCCAGATCGGATCCCGCATTACGGATGGCCACCGCGCTGTTTCCGTACTGGCTGGCACGGGGGCTGCTCAACGAAGGCCGCCACTGGCTCGGACGTATGCTCATGCATCCTCTCGCCTCCAGCAATGACAGGATCGACGCCCTCTATGCCCACAGTGTTCTCGCCGAACTGCAGGGCGATTTGGCTACCGGGGCTGAGTTGGTCGAGCAGTGCAAAGCCCTGGTCCAGGGCGCGAACGACCCGCTCCTGGATGCCCGCGCCGATCACGCCGCCGGCCTTCTCGCTTTGTACAGCGGTGATCTGGTCCAGGCCTGCACGCATTTGGAGCGTGCACTCGCGGTCTTCGATGCGGAACATCACCTTTCGCGGCACGTCTGGATTCTGGTGATGCTCGGTCTCGCATACGAATTGCGCGGCGATACCGACCGAGCGATCGAGTGCCACCGGAAGGTGCTGGCCATCACCGAAGCGCACGGTGAGTTCGTGTATCGGTCCTACTCGCAGTGGGCCTTGGGTGTTGCGCTGTTCCAGGAGGGCGATCACCATGAGGCTCGGGTGATGCTCGAGCAGGCGCTCGGTGTGATTCGGCGTGTCGGCGAACCTCTGGCTGCTGCGGTATGCCTCGAGGCGCTGGCGTGGACCGAGGACGTTGAGAACCGTGCCGAACGCGCTGCCGTACTGATGGGCGCAGCGGAGTCGTTGGGACGTGCGACCGGAAGCTCATCGCTACTCTTCCGTGCGCTTGACCGCAATCATGCGGAATGCGAGAAGTCCGCGCGGATTACTCTCGGTAACAACGAATTCGAAGCCCGACTGCGCCACGGGAGAGGACTCGGGCTCGACGATGCCGTCGACTACGCTCTGGATGGCTGATCGCCTCGTCGACGGACCATCCCTTCATCTCGTTCGTGAAGCCCCCAGGTCTGTCGAGACGCGGTGGTGGATAACCGAACACCCTGCCGAGGAGGAGGCAGGGCGCTCGGCTCCGGCCGATCGCTCAACTGAGACCACGACCACCGACAGGGGAGAGGCAACCGTGGGGATGGTGGGTAGTCCGGCATCGGCTGGATCGGTCGGACCTTTCGCCAGCGGATCGACGGAGGGGCGCATCGACCAACTCTGGACGCGCTGTCAGATGGCGTGGCAGTGGCCGCCGTCGACGTGGACGGCGGTGCCGGTGATGTAGCCCGCTCGGGGCGAGAGCAGGAAGGCGGCGGTGTCACCGAACTCGTGAGCTTCGCCGACCCGACCGAGCGGGATCCGCATCCGGTCGGCCATCGTGTGTAGGTATTCCTCGACGTCGCGGCCCGCCTCGAGTGCGGGGCGCTGGATCTGGCCGCTGCGGATGACGCCGACGAGGATTGCGTTGACCCGGATCCCGTCGGGCCCGAGTTCGGTGGCGAGCGCATTGGTCATGCTCAGCCCGGCGGCGCGCAGAGGGGCACTCGGCATGGCTTTGCGTCCGGGAGTGCGGGCGCCGGTGCTCAGGACGTTGACCACGGCCCCGCGGCTGGCTCGCAGGTGCGGAAGGGCGAGGCGGATCGTCCGGGCGGCGGCGAGGAACTTCAGTTCGTAGTCCGCGATCCATTCCTCGTCGGTGATGTCTTCGAACCGGCCGCCGGTATGCACGCCGGCGGCATTGAGCAGTCCGTCGACGCGGCCCCACCGGTCGGTGGTGGCGTCGATAAGGGTGGTGAGGTCGTCGATGCGGGTGACGTCGGCGGGGACCGCGTGCACGTCGTGACCGAGGGCGGTGACGGCGTCGTCGAGTCGACGCTTGTCGCGGCCGCAGATGGTGACGTGGGCGCCTTCGGCGAGCAGCGAGCGCGCGGTCGCCAGACCAAGGCCGTCGGAGCCGCCCGTGATCACGAACGCCTTACCGTGCACACCGAGATCCATCCGTCTGCCCTTTCTCCTCGAGTTTCGCGCCCCGAGACCCGGGGTCGACGTAAGCGGTCAAACCAACTCGGAGGCGCGTCGACTCCTCTGGGACAGCTTTGCTGCGCACGCTTCGGCCAGTTTGCGCTTTGCCGTCAGCCCCAAGCCGAGCGTCGGACGTGACTGCAGCAGGGTGTGCAGTCGTAGGTAGAAGGTGTACGGCGTGACGCCGAACTGGGGAAGAATGTATTCGTCGCCCCCGCCGAAAGGGAGCCACTTGGTTGCGAAGTCGATAAACTCTTGGTCTTCGGTGGTCATCGATCTCTCCTTTCGTTCACGTTGTGCCTCGGGGCGCAACGGACCGGACGGGAAGTACTGATCCGTAGATGGATCGGCCCAGTGTGAGAAGTTCGGGCGTTCCGGCATCCAGTGGGCTGGTCTCCAGTGTTGCAAACAATCATTTGTTTTTCAATACTGCGGATTGATTCCCCTGGGTGCACTCGGCCGACGCAGGGGCGCCCTTTCGGACAGCTGCCGCTGATCGACGGGCGGATGCACAACGCGACTGTTCGCACACACTGCAGCGCAGGACTATCGCGGCGTGTCCTGCGGTCCCGCCCTCGAATCGAAGGCCCGTGCAGTGTCTGCATTGACGTGTTCAAACCCTGCTCTTCCGCCACAGGACTGACTCCCGCCGTGACCGCACCGCCGTTGCGAGGTGGGAGATCAGCGTGTCGAGGTGTCGTGCACCTTGACCACTTCCAGCATCGCCTTCACATTGGTGATCTTGATGCGGGGACGTCCGTGTTCCCTGCCTTGCTTGCGTTCGGCAGCGTCGATGGCCTGCCATCCTCGGTAGTCGACGACCTCCGGCTGTCGTTCGGTGACGAGGGCGCTCAGTTGTTCCCTGCTGCAGTCGGAAGCGGGTCCCTCCAGTGTGCCGGCGAGGAAATCCTCGAGCAATACCTTGACGGTCTCCTGGGCGCACTTCTTGTTGGTTCCGATGACGCCGGAGGGTCCGCGCTTGATCCAGCCTGCGGTGTACACACCGGTCAGGGACTCGCCGGTCTGCGGGTCGATGACCCGCCCGTCTCGATGGGGGATCGTTCCTGTGGCGTCGTCGAAGGGGACGCCGGGAACGCCTGCGCCGCGATATCCGATGGAACGCAGCACAAGACCCGTCTCTATGGTCTCCGTCCGGTCGGTGAGGCGGGCTTTGAGAGAGCCGTCGGCGGCCCGATAGAGTTCATTGTGTGCGATTTCGATGGCTTCGACATGGCCGGCGCCGAGCACCGCGGTCGGTGAAGCGAGATAGCGCAGCACGATTCGCTTGCGCGTCGGGTCGGGGACTCGGGTGGAGTACTCGCGGGCGAGCTCGGTCTTGAGCACAGTCGAGGGCTCGGCCGCGGGGTCCTCCAGCGCAGCTCTGCTGTGCTCGTCCAAGATCAGATCCTGAGAATCGACCACCACGTCGACCCCCTCGAGCGCTCCGAGAGCCAACAGCTCCGGGGTAGTGTATGCGGCTTGAACCGGTCCGCGACGACCGAGCACCAACACCTCGCGAATACGGCTGTGTCGCAGAGCGTCCAATGCGTGATCGGCGATGTCGGTTCCAGCGAGATCGTCCGGGTCGGAGACCAGGATACGTGCCACGTCCAAGGCGACGTTGCCGTTGCCGACGACGACGGCACGTTCACCGGACAGATCGAACTGCAGGTCGGCATAGTCCGGGTGACCGTTGTACCAGGCCACGAACTCGGTCGCAGCGTGACTGCCGGGCAGGTCTTCACCCGGAACGCCGAGACGACGGTCGCGTAGCGCGCCGACCGCGTAAATGACGGCGTGGTGGTGCGACATCAGCTCCGGGTGGCTCAGGTGCTTGCCGATTTCGACGTTGAGGTGAAACTGCAGAGCCGGCTTGGCTGCGGCGTTTCGGAAGAGATCGGTGACAGCCTTGGTGCGCTGATGGTCGGGAGCCACACCCGCCCGCACGAGCCCCCAGGGGGTGGGGAGCCGGTCGAACATCTCGACCTCGACGGCCCCGTGAACGTTGGTGAGCAGATCATCGGCCGCATAGCAGGCCGCCGGGCCTGAGCCGACAATCGCAACCCGCAACGGTTGGTCCTGCTCGGGCAATGCGATCGTCGATACCGAAATGTTCGGCATGCCCTTGGACTGGAGCGGGTGCTTGTCGAAATAGTCTGCGTTGATGCTGGCGTACCGCACGTCGGTCCCGGTGAGGTCCCACTCCGGGTAGATGGCGCCGACCGGGCATGCGTCCATGCACGCCCCGCAGTCGATGCACGTCACGGGATCGATGTAGAGCATCTCCGTGTTCAGGTATTGCGGGTCCCCCGGGGTGGGGCGGATGCAGTCCACCGGGCACACCGGCACGCAGGAGGCGTCGTTGCAACACGGTTGGGTGATCACATAGGCCATGACAAGTGTCCTCGGTACAACCCTGCAGAAGGGGATGGAAGTGGCGATGGATGGCTGGTCGCCATCGATGAAAGCGTGGTCGGTGACGAGTGAGTGTGTCGGAGTAGCCGGGTCAGCGCTGGAAGGTAGAGGGGGCGGGCGCGGAGACGTTGCCTTTGCTCCGCGCCCGCCCGTGTGTCCCGTCCTAATTGTCGACGAGGGCGATCGCTCCCTCGGGGCAGTTTCGCATCCCGAGTTCGGCGGCTGCCTCCTGGCCGGGCGCCACTTCGATGGTGGAACCGCGGTCGGCGTTGTAGCCTTCGTCGTCGAGTCGGTACACATCCTTGGCGAGGATGAAGCACCGTCCATGACCTGAGCACAGTGTGCCGTCGATCTCTACCTTCATCGTGATCCTCCATCACGTCGTTCATGCGTGGTTCACTACATCCACGACCGAAGTGTCCGGTCGCGCCACTGGTCGGCGCGTCTACGCCCGGAGCATGCTGGTCAGAAGACCAGGTGCAGATCCTTCATCGTGCGCAGAATTCCGGTCTCGTAGCTCGGCTCGGTTCCCGGCTTGATACCGAAATCGGGGATCCGCTTGAGCCACTCGTCGAAGGTGGCACGCAGTTCCAGTCGTGCCAAGTTCGACCCGATGCAGCGATGCTGGCCTACGCCGAAAGCGGTGTGGAGCACCGTCTGCCGGGTGATATCGATCTTCCCGGGATTTTCCACCACACGGGGATCGCGCGATGCTGTGCTGTAACCGAGCAGAACAAAATCCCCTTCCTTCATCGGCGTGCCGGCGACCTCGGTGTCTCGGGTGCAGGTGCGCCCGAGGGCAACCACCGGTGGGAAGACCCGGACGAATTCCTCCACCGCCCGTTCGATCATGTCGGGATTGTCGACAAGGGCTTCACGATCCCCCTGATGCGTGGCCAGGTGATGGATGGCACCCGCCATGACGTAGGTGGTGGTGGCGATGCCACCGAAGGTCAGGTCGACGAGAATGCTGACCCGGTCCTCCCACGGTGCAGGCTGACCGTCCTCGTACTCCACGCCGGCGGCGATGACGTCGACCAGGTCACCGCGCGGGGGCTGGTTCTTGCGGATCTCCAGGTATTGGCCGAGGTACTCGAAGACCTTCGCCATGTGTCCGGGCCGTTCCTCCGGCGGAGCGAAGGTGCCGTTCTCCACGCCGGTGACGAGCATGTCGAGGTCGTCGATCGGCACGCCGAGCACGTTCTTGAAGAAGGCCCATCCCGGTAGCTTCGATCCGAATTCGCTGACGAATTCGCATTCGCCCTTGTCGATGAATCGGTCGATGAGGGTGTTCACGTCGGCGCGGATCTGATCCTCGTACCGGGCGACGGTGGTCGGGCTCAGGTACGGGTTCAGGACCTTCCGCCATGCCGTGTGCTTGGGCGGGTCCGATTCCTCGGGCATGAGGTACGGCAGCCCCTCGGGGCGGTTCGGCATGTATCCCTTGGCGCTGCTGAAGGTACGCCAGTCCTGGCCGACCTTCCGCACGTCTTCTTGACGGGTGACCATCCAGTACCCGTTGCCGACGTTGCTGCGCACAACCGGGCACTTCGCGACCATCTCGTCGAGGATGTCGAAGAAGTGCTCGTTGAACTTCGGGTCGTCGATATCGAAGTCGTTGAACATGTCTCGTCCGAAGCGTCCCTTGAGGGACTCGACGTCCGGGGTGGTGCGCGTCTGCTCTTGAGTCATGCCTCGTTGCCTCTCTGGGTGGACTTGGCCCGACGGTCCGGGTCAAAAAACAAGTGTCTGTTTTTTCCAAGGCTAGATGCCGATCGGTGTGACGTCAACCACCCTTCGGTCAGGGTTGTGAGTGCCGGCACTCTCGGCTGCTTCTGGCGGCGCCACCATCCCTCCTCGGCCTGACGGGGTAAAGGCGGCTTCATCGTCGTCTACCCGGCTTGTGCCGAAACCTATTGACGCTGTTTGCCCCCCGCGTTACCGTCTCTGGAAACGAATGATTGTTTTCCACGGTCGTTCACCCGATGCGAGGAGGAAGAAATGTCCGGAAGGCTGGCAGGTAAGGTCGCCGTCATCAGCGGAGCGGGATCGGGAATCGGAGAGGCGACAGCGGAGGTCTTCCATCGGGAAGGTGCCAAGGTCGTGGTGGCCGATATCTCCGGAAAGCAGGAAGAGGTGGCCAAGCGCCTCGGCGAGGGCTGTATTCCGGTCCACGTCGACGTCTCCAAGTCGGCCGACGTCGAGGCGATGATCCAGGCAGCCATCACCCACTTCGGCCGTCTCGATGTGCTGTACAACAATGCAGGCATCGACGGCGACCAAGCGGCCACCGGTGAATACACCGAGGAGGCGTGGGACCAGGTGCTGAATGTGAACCTCAAAGGTGTATTCCTCGGCATGCGGCACGGCATCCCGGCAATGATCAAGAACGGTGGGGGCTCCATCATCAGTACGGCCTCGATGGCCGCCAACGTCGCCTTCGCGAACATGCCCGCCTACTGCGCGAGCAAGGCAGGCGTCGTTATGCTGACCAAGACTGCTGCCGTGGAGTACGCCAAGGACAACATTCGCGTCAACGCCATCCTGCCCGGCGTGATCGGCACCGGAATGACACCCCACCTTCCGGCCGATCTCATCCAAGGCATCAAGGACGCCACCCCGTTGAATCGCATCGCCAGTCCCTCCGAAGTGGCGAACCTTGCTCTGTTCCTCGCCTCCGACGAGTCCTCGTTCATCACCGGCGACGACATTCTCGTGGACGGCGGCTACACCCTGGTCTGAACGCGTCAGCGTCGTGACAGGGCGGCCGGGACAAGCCGTGACCCGGCCCATTGAAGGGAATGGGGCTCGGCATGCAGGCTGTGCTGCCGTCGATGATCGGTTCCGGTGGCGGGAAGATTGTCAATGTCTCCTCGGTCGCCGCGCTGATCGGCATGCAGAACACGGCCGCGTACGCCGCTGCGAAGGGAGGCATCCTCGGCCTCTCCCGCCAAGCTGCCATCCAGGACGCCTCCGAGAAAATCCGGGTCAACGTCCTCGCGCCCGGCACTATCGAGACTCCCATCCTGGGCGATATCCCGAAGGAGCTGTACGACGTGATGATCGCCGGTACCCCGGCCGGCCGACTGGGCAATCCCGACGACGTCGCATCCATGGCTTTACACCTGCACGGCTCCGGTGGTGACCTCGTCACCGGACAAACCTTCGTGGTCGACGGAGGTGGGACCGCCCACTGAGCCTGTAAATCGGCAAATGCGACGCGGTGCGCCGTGTCGGATAACGAAGTGCTACAGCGTTATCCGACACGGCGCATGGTGTCCGCGACATTCCCACCCAGGAGAACGCGACGACACACTGCGTGCAGGACCCGTCCAGAGCCAAGTTATCGAGTACGAAGTGAACGCGATGTGTACGCCCATGGTAACGAGGCCGAAGACATCACCACTGACGTCGGCAACCTGAACCACACCGGAGACCGCTGCCCCCGCGTCACATGCAGTGAGAACCAGGACCAACGAGATCCATGACTAACCGGGCGCCAAGACCAAGATCAGTCCGATGGTGAATCCTCTGCTTTCCTACGCCCGCGTGGAGTTCCGGCGCTTCCTCCAACTCAGTCGTCAGGACGGGTGAGGCAGACCCACGCGCAGGGTCTGCCTCACGTGCTCCGGCCCAAGGGGCGGAACCTGAGGGACGGTCACGGTCGCCACGGCGTGGCGATGCGTGTCGACAGCGTGGGCACTTGTGGCTGCGAACGCTATTGCAGGCCGTCGAACGCACGTCGGGCACGATTCCACAAGAATCGGTCCGGCGGGGGTACCCCCGGGCATGCGTCAGCGCGGGTACCGGGGCTTGGCAACGCACATCCCCATCCGAAAAAGCGTGCGACGAGAGGGCCGATCGGGACGGCCACGCCTGAATCAGCATCCCACCCGTGCCGTGCGGAACGGTGGAAGTCGGCGTTCCTGCCCGAGGACCGAGAGTGCAGCGACGAGGCTGGCAGCCCCCATCGCCAACCAGGCAAACGAGTACGAAGCGGTCGTGACGAGAACCCCCATTATCGAGAGTCCTACGACACCACCGCCGAAGTATGCACCTTGGACCACACCGGAGGCCGGTGCCACCGCATCGCAATACCGGCTCGTGACCCCGTGTACGAGCAGCGGGATCCACGACCAGCCGGGCACCAAGACCAAAATCAGTCGGGCGACAAATGCTCCGGGAATCCCTGACGCCAACAGAACGAAACCCCACCGCCGCCGGCCACCATCATCATCCAGGCCACGGGGAACGGGTCCGATCCCCGCCGGTCGACTATCAGAGCACACGTCAGACGGAACAGGATCGATCCACAGGCACAGGCGGCAACGACGAACGAGACGGACGCGATGTCCAGGCCGGCAGTGGGAGCGGCGATCACCACGAAGGCCGTGGCGCCGCCCAATGCCACGTTGCCGGCCAGGACCCCGGTCATCATCACCACCAGAGGGACGCAACGACACCTTCTCCAGAGCAGCGGCCGGGACGGAACGCGTCCGTTGCGATTGTGCCCCGCGTAGCCACAGCACGATCAGCGCGGCGACCAGACCCCCGATGCCGAGGGCGGACCGCCATCCGATCAGTCTCTCCAGCACCGGCGCGGTTGCTCCGGCCACCATCAGCGCCGTCACGGGACTGGCACTTGCCGCCGCGAACGCAAGCGCGCGTCGTTGGACGCGCACACCCGACATGATCACCACGTTCACTGCGGGTGTGGCCAAGGCCGGAGCGAGTCCGACCACCGCGAGTGCGAGTACCAAACCCGCACCGGAGTGCGCGGCCCAGGTGAAGACAAGACCCAGGGCGAACGCACCGAGGCCGGCGGCGCGCAGTGCTCTCACGGCGCCCATCGGTCTGCGAGTACGGCCCTCGGAAACGCGGCAACGGACGCCACCAGCCGATAGCCGGAGAACGCGAACCCGAGGACAGCTTCGTCGAGGTGCAGATCGGATGTTCTCGCCCATCGCGCTGACCAGAAGCTGGGCAGAATGCGCATGGTGTTCAGGGAGATCGCGTCCACTATGTGTCTGCTACGAATGCTCGCCGGCGACTCTACCGATACCGGAGTGTCGTCCGTGCTGCCCTCGATCAGGATTTCTTCTCGCGCCTGTGCGGGGCTTCCGCCCTCTTCGTCCAACTCGTCGTCCTTTTCACGACGGTGAGGCAGACCCGCATACAGGGTCTGCCTCACCCGGTCCCGCCGGCGGAGCTGGGGCATCCGAGCCCCGTCGGCGTGACGCTCCGCGCTGACGGGCTCGATCTCGGCGCAGTGACTCATCGCCCGTGGTGGAGGCGGGCGTGGCTGTCTCGCCGTCGCTCGCGGACACAACTCGAGATCACGAGGACCGCGGGTTGCCCGCACGCAGGGTCTGCCGCCTCAGTTGTACTTTCCGAGATAGCCCGCATCGACGGGGATAGTGGCGCCGGTGACGTACTTCGCATCGTCCGACGCCAACCATGCGACCGCACCCGAGATCGCCTCCGGCTCCATCCACGGCACCGGCAGCAGGTTCATGGCGGTGAAGGTGTCACCGAAGTCGTCGAACGTGGGATTCTCCACTCCCGGTGCGAAAGCGGACCAGATCGCGTCGTTCTGGATCATCTTCGTGTCGACGGAGCTGGGGTGGATGGTGTTGACGCGAATGAACTGGGGTGCAAACTCGTTCGCCAAGGTCCGCATGAGTCCGACGACGGCGTGCTTGCCCATGTTGTAGTGCACCTGGTTGGGGAAGCCCCGCATCCCGGCGGTCGAACTGATGATGATCACCGAGCCGCCGCGGCCGCCGTCGACGATGTGGGGAAGGGCGGCACGACACGTGTTGTAGGGTCCGTGCATCTGTACATCGATCATCTCGTGGTACGTCTGTTCGGGCATGTCGAGGAAGGGAGCGCTGGACCAGATCCCGGCGTTGGCCACGACGATGTCCAGGCGGCCGAACTCCGCGACCCCGGCATCGACGGCGGCGCGCAGAGAGTCGAGGTCCCGCACGTCTGCCGTTCGCGCCACGATCCGTCCACCGGCTTTGTCGACGAGCCGGGCGGTTTCGGCGAGGTCGTCCTGGGTCGCCAGGTCGTACGGGACGCTCGCCATGTTCGCGCAGAGATCGACGGCGATGATGTTCGCGCCCTCCTCGGCCAGGCGCACGGCGTGTGCGCGTCCCTGCCCGCGGCCGGCTCCGGTGATGAAGGCGACCTTGTCCTGCAGTCTGTTCATGTGGATCTCTCCTGGGACGATTGCTCGATGGGTGGTGTTGTTGTGAGACTGATCTGGGTGGTGACGGCGTCGTCGGCGGCTCAGCCGCCGAGGCGTGAGGGATCGATGGTCAGCGGACGCTGATAGGAGATGTCCGAACGGTCTCGGCGAGGCTGGGGACCCGTCCGCATGAGGGTCTTTGTCCGTTCCGGAAGGTTTTTCACCACTGTCATCGCGACCTGGTCGAGTTGGTCGGGGATCGAGTCGAGCGGTGCCCAGTCCCGGATGCAGGCGCGCGCGGCGATCGCCCAGTGGCCGTCGCGTTTTTCGAATCGGTCGAGGTAGCGGCCACCGCTCATGGTCAGGGGTGTTCCTTCACGGTTGAGCCCGACGAACATGTAGTACGTCTCGGTGTGGGCGACATCGCCGTCGAGCTCGCAGGTGATGTTGAAGATGGCATGTTGGTGGGACAGGTGGGTCCGGGTGTGCATGTCGATCGCCCAGTCGGCGAACTCCTCCGGGCTTCCGACGAAGACGCCGTGGTCGTCGATGGCGTCGGGATGGTAAACCGACAGCAGCAATTCGCGATCGAGCCGGTCCACCGCCCGTGAATAGGTCATCAGGCAGTCGCGGATGCTCTGCCTGTCCTGCAGCTCTCGAACCGAGGCGGCCAGCTCGGTCAGGGACGGGGTTTTCTCGATCTCGGGATTGGCGGTCATCACTGCTCCTTGTCGTCCAGCGGGGCGCATCAGGCGATCGGGTGGTCCTCGCGTACACAGGCGATGTAGTCCCGCCACACGATGCGGCCGGCGAGGACGTCCTCGCAGGTGTAATCCTGGGTAGGGGTGTCCCACCGCAGATCGGTACTGACGAACTGGAGCAGCGCTCCGAACGTGACTCGAGGCGAGAGGAACGTTTCGCTCCAGGCCGATAGGCGGGTGTCGGTGTCGATGGGTTCGCACCCGTCGGTGCGCAGGGCCTCGACCGTGCGCGGGATGTCGTCGACCAGGAACGTCATGTGGTGAAAACCCGGGCCGCGGCGGCGCATCGCTTCGGAGATGAGCGAATCGCTGCGCAGCGGCTGCATCAGTTCCAGTTTGAACCCGGGCAGCATCCAGTGCGTCAGCCGGATCCCGGTCTCGTCGTTGTCCCCGCCGCACAGGAACGTCCCGCCGATCACGTCACGGAAAAACGTTGCGGCTTCGGCCATCGACGAGACCGCGAAGGCGACGTGGTCCACCTTGGTGATCCGCTCGGCGGTCCGGCCGCCACAGACCGTGGGATCGTCACCTGTCGAGGACATCGTGGTTCCTTCCGTCGAGTTGTGGGGATCGAGTGCTGTGCCGGTTATTCCGGGGCGGGCTCTGCGGATCGTCTAGCCCGAGGACGTGTCGCCTACCGGACGGCCGTACGCGATTCCGTGTCCAGAGTCTGCGCCGCCTCGTGTAGCGCGGCTGCGTCCGCGAGTTCGGCGGTGAACTGGGTACGGGTGATCGACCACAGACGCAGAGCGGCCAGGGCCGAGATCGCGAGCGGGATCGAGGCCGCCAGGAAGATGTACTTGGGGGCAACGGATTCGGAGGCGTAGCCGGCCAGGATCGGGGTGATGATCGCGCCGATACGGCTGATACCGACCATCAGGCCGTAACCCCGAGCGCGGGCGAGCGCCGGGTACATCGGTGGTGCCATGGCGGTGTAGGAGGACACGGACACGAACACGGCCAGTCCGAGTGCGGTGGCCATGACGAGGGCGAGGGGTCCGCCCATGGTGAGGGTGAAGAGCACCAGGCTGACCACGGCCAGGCTCAGTGCCATCCAGGCGATTCGGGTGGCGAGGAATCTCAGGCCGATGAGCCCGAAGACGATCGATCCGGCGAGGCTGCCGATGCTGATGATCGTGCCGGCGATGGCGCCGTCCTGAGTGCTGCCGCTGGCGTCGGCGATCAGCTGCGGCGTCCAGGTGCCGACGAAGTAGTACGCCGCGGTGAGGAAGGCGTAGCCGATCCACAGCAGTACGGTGCGCTCGCGCAGTTCGGCGCTGAGCACCCGAGGCTTGCCGGGGGCGGGGGGAGCGACGGTGGTCGACGACTGCGGTTGCTGCTCGGTGGGGGTGTAATCCAGGCCCAGTTTCGTCGCGATGCGAGCGACCTTGTCCTGTGCCCCCGGCTTGTCGGTGGTCAGCAGGAAGGTCAAGGTCTCGGGCAGCAGAGCGGCGACCAGGACGAGTCCGAGGAAGCTGACGGCGGCCCCCACCCAGAACATCGCCTGCCATGCCCCGCCGAAGATCGACATGAGGGACACGCCGGTAAGGCCGGCGAGGGTGCTGCCCAAGGGAAATCCGACGGTGACGATGCCGATGGCGAAATTGCGGCGCGCGGCCGAGGAGTACTCCTGGGCCACCACGATCATGGTGGCGCTGATGACGCCGACACCGATGCCGGTGAGGAAGCGGCCGCCGAGCATGACCGCAGAGTTCGGTGCCAGGGCGGTCGTGACCATCGAGACGATGTTCAGGGTCAGGCCCGCCAGGATCAGAAGGCGCCGGCCGTAGCGATCTGCCAGAGGAGCGACGAAGATCGCCCCCGCCGCCATGCCGAGGAGTCCGGCACTGATCAGGTATCCCTTTTCGCTGGGGGCGGCGAAGTCTGCCGGTAGATGAGGCAGCACGAAGCCCATGGCGAAGAAATCGAAGCCGTCGAGCATGTTGCAAAACATGCACAAGACAACGATGAGCCACTGATAAGGCCTCATCTTCGTTGAATTGATCTTGCTGATGACATCCATACCTTCTGCTCCCTCGTGGAACGGTGACGGGATGATGGCGTCTACCCAGCGCGCCGTGCCCGCCGGCTCGGCGGGCACTGGGTCGGTAGCTGCGGGCCGACGGAACCGATGGGACACTGACCTCGATCGAGGTGCGCCCTGACGTTCCGTGCCCGGACGGATTCGTCCTGGACGACGGTGCTTCCACCGTGGCGGGCATCGGCCGAGCCGGACGAACGCCATAAAAAACGATTGATTGTTTTCTGCGTCACACTGTGCGCTCCCACTCGGGGAATGTCAAGAAGTTTCAAAGCGATCTGTCGACTCGGTCACCGTCCCGGAGCGGATCTCAGCGGTTCCGGATGGCGGGGTTCGAAGAGGTCCCTGCCCTTCGGCCATCGTGCTCAGCACCTCCCGGACGAGAACGGCCATGTCGTGAGCCCACACGGAGGTCAGACCGCCATCGACGGTGAGAGATTGGCCGGTGACGAATCCGGAGCGGTCACCAGCGAGGAACACTGCCACGTCGGCGATGTCCTGGACTGTGCCGGCACGACCGAGCGGGTGCAACTCGCCCAGCCGTGGGGCCAGTCGGTCGAGGAACTCGTTGTGGCGTTCGCGGCCGAGGCGGGTGGCCTGGGCGAGGATGGGGGTCAGGATGACACCGGGAGTGATGACGTTGGAGCGAATCGCGTAGCGGCCCAGTTCGTGGGAGGCGGCGCGGGCGATCTGCTCGATTCCGGCCTTGACGGCCGAGTAGGACACCGATCCGATGCCGGCCAGTGTCGTGGCGATACTCGATATCGAGACGATGCTTCCGCCGGTGCCCTGGGCCTTCATACGCTGCCCGGCATGCTTGTGCCCCAGCAACACCGATCGTAGTAACAGATCGCTGGTGCGGGTGAAGGAGTCGGCGTCGACGTCGAGCAGGCGACCCTGGCCGCCGAGTGCGCCGGCGTTGTTGACCATGATGTCGATCCGGCCGAACGTGTCGACTGCGGCGGCAACGAGAGCCTGGATGTCGGTCTCGCAGGTGACGTCGGTGTGGTGGAACACGATCGAACCGGGATGGGTGTCGGCTACTTCGGCGCCGCGGTGGTCATCGATGTCTCCGACGAGCACCACGGCGCCGTTGTCGACGAACGCTTCGGTGACGGCGCGGCCGATCCCGCCCGCGCCACCGGTGACGACGGCTACCTTGCCGTTCAGTTCTCTGCTCACGAATCCCTTTCCGATCACTCGGTCCCGCAGAACCGTCCGTATGGGCGATGTCGGCCCCCGACGGCCGGTGGCGGATCGGCGGTGCGACCTACTCGCCGACGATGATCGATTCGGTGGGACAGCCGTCGGTGCGCGACGCAGATCCTCTACCGACACCCCAGGTCACAGGCCCGCGAACAGTCGGATCCAATACCTGAGCCGAGGGCCTCATCGCCAATGCTCCATGGGCATTCCCGCTACCGGAGACCACAACACCTGCACCTCTCGATTGCCGAGCCCACCCAAATAGAGCGTCTTCAGATCCGGTCCTCCGAAAGCGATGCTGGACAGGTTGGACACACGAGACCCACGGCTGTGCGAAATCTGATCCCAGGTCAGGCGCCCCTCGGCATGGGCCGAGGCGATCGCGTCCAGCTCACTGCGATTGACGTCTTCGAACACGACGGTCCAGGTCATATCCGGTGCGATGCGGATCAGGCGGTTGGAGATGACACAGACGATCCAGAGCGCGCCCTCCGCATCGACGGCCATGCCATCGGGGAAGGTGTCTTCCGGGTAGGTGATCCGGACAGGATTACTCAACAGGCCGTCTGCCGCAACGTCGTACCGGGTGGTGCGGCAGGCAAAGGTCTCGTTGACGAAAAGGTACTTGCCGTCGGGCGAGAGCCGTAGTTCGTTCGTCCAGTTCAGCCCATCTGCCGCAACAGTGACCTTGCCATCGTGCACCAGCAGGATCTGCCCGGTGTTCTCTTCCGCGGTGAAGTGGTCGTGCTTGCGTCTCAACGAGCTGATGGTGATCCAGGCCCGGTCACCGTCCACCAGCACGAAATTGGTGCGCGGTATAGCGGTCCCGTCGAGCTCGGTCGCGAAGGGGCGGGCCTCACCACGCCGTCCGACCCGCCAGACACCCCCCGCCTTACCCATATTGGCGAACAAGAAGTCACCGTCTGCCGTCAACGCGATACCGTTCGGCCGAAAGCCCTGCGCAATCAGATCTGCCTCGACGGCGGGGCCAGTGGTCCCGTCGGGCGCGATCCGCGCGATACCGAGCGTCCAATCGCCGGTGTAGATCGAGCCATCGCTTGCTGCCAGCACGCATTCCGGCCGGTTCAGGCCACTGCCGATCTGCGACAGATCCGCCGGCTGAAACGGCTCGATTTCGGTCAGCACCATTTGTCTTCTCTCCTGATTGCAATGGAGTCAGGCCGCGATCGGAGTGCGGTCGGGATCTCCGATCGCGGCGACTCTTTGGGGGCTCAGCGGTTGCGTCGGCGTGCACCAAGCGTGACGCTGCCGCTCACAAGGCCAGGTAACCGCCATCGACGGGAATCGTGACTCCTGTGACATACGAGGACATATCGGAAGCGAGGAACACCGCCGGGCCGGCGATCTCCTGTGTCTCGCCGACACGACCGAGCGGTAGTCGTTGGAGGAACTTCTCGCCCGCTTCACCGGTCACCGTCATCAGGTCGCTCTTGATCCTGCCCGGTGCCAGTCCGTTGGCTCGACCACCTGTCGGGCCGAGCGTTCGGGCGAAATACTGGACCAGTGAGCGGACGGCAGCCTTGGACGCGCCGTAGGCGGCACTCGATCTCGGCGCCGTGAATCCGGCAATCGACGAAACGAAGATCACGCTTGCGCCCGCATGCTTCAACGTGGGCAGCAGCGCGACTGTAATGTCCCATTGCGCAGTGAGGTTCACGCCGATGACCTGATCCCACTTCTCCGCCTGATCAGGATCGTTCGGTCTGATGCGGGGCGCGATGCCCGCATTGTTCACCAGCACATCGATATTTCCGTATTGCTCGGCCATCCGAGCGCCGAAGGCATTGACGCCCTCACGGTCGCTGATGTCCAGGATCTCGGCAGAGGCCGAACCACCCGAAGCCTTGATGTCCGCAACCACGACATCTGCTGCTTCCTTGTTCCTGTCAACCACCAGGACGTGTGCGCCTTCCGAGGCCAGAGCGGTCGAGATGGCCGAACCCAGGCCGCGGCCACCTCCGGTCACTACCGCCGTCTTATCGGACAGTCGTGTCATCTGCTTCTCTCCTTTCGCGAATCAACCGGCCGGTGTGGCAAGTCGATCGATTTCTGTGTGCATTCGGTGCCTTGGCCAGCTGTAAATCCGAGACGTCGCAGGATCACGACATGACGTATCCCTTGTAGCCGTTGCGGGTCACGTCCTCGCAGTACTCCCGGAACCTGGGATTGCCCCCAACGAAGAGCAACACCTCGCGTTTGTCGCGCCCCTCGATGTTCTTGTTGATGCCGGTGAACCAGGAGTTCGTCTGCCCAAGGAGCAACTTGCCCATCAACTTCGTGCAGTAGAGCGTATAGCTTTCGGCTGCATCGGGTTCCGGCTCTATGCGTTGGACATGGTTTTCCTTTGCATGGGCCATCATTTCGCTCAGCCAGTCGACGGCGAGCGCCGAGCAGCGCGGAATGTTGCAGAAGGTGGCCCCGCTCTGCGGTCCGACAAGCAGGAAGAAGTTGGGGAAACCGGGGCATTGCATACCCATGTAGGTGGTCACGCCATCAGCCCACGCATCCTTCAGTGCCACACCGTCCGTGCCGCGGATGTCGATACGGTTCCACGCTCCCTTGACTGCATCGAAGCCCGTGGCGTAGATGATGACGTCGAATTCGTGCAGGGTCTCGGTGGTCTGGATGCCATCGGGTGTGATTCTGGTGATCGGCGTCGTGTTCAAGTCGACCAGGGAGACGTTGTCCTGGTTGTAGACCTCGTAGTAGTCGGTTTCGAGAGGCACCCGCTTCATGCCGAAGCCGTGATCTTTCGGGATCAGCAGTTCGGCGGTGCGGGGGTCCTTGACCCGCTCACGAATCTTCTGGGCCACGAATTCCGAGACGTACTTGTTGGCTACCGGATCGGACAGCACGTCCTGATACGCACCGAGCCACAGCGAGAATCCCGGGCCCTTGTACAGTTCTTCCAGCTTGGCATCGCGCTCCTCCTTCGGAACGTCGAACAGGTTCTTCGGAATGAACTCGTGCGTATAGCCGGCAATGGATGCGTCGCACTTGGCAATGAACTCGTTGTAGTGCGATTTGATGTAGTCCATCCGCTCCTGGGTCATGGGACCGTTGCCCAGAGGCGTGCACCAGTTCGGTGAGCGCAGGAACACCGTCAGGTTCTTGGCGACCTTTGCCATCTCCTGAATGACCTGCACACCCGTTGAACCCACGCCGATCACGGCTACGCGCTTGTCGGAGAAATCCAGATCGGCGGGACCGAATCCGTTCGGGTCATGCGGCCAGTTCGCGGTGTGGAAGCTTTCGCCCTTGAAGGTGTTGATGCCGGGGGCGTTGGGCATCTGGGGCGCGGACAGCGGTCCGAGGGCCGAGAAGACGAAGCGTGCAGTCACCGGAGCGCGATACTGTTGTTCGAACTCGAGTGTCCAATAGTTGTTCTCGTCGTCGAAGACGGCCTTCTTGACCCGCGCGTTGAAGATGTAGTCCTTGCGGATGTCCATGAGGTCGGCCGCGCGGTGGATGTATTCGAGTACTTCCGGTTGGGCGGCGAAGCGCTCGGACCAGTTCCACTCCTGCATGAGCTCTTCATTCCAGAAGTAGCCGTACACTTCGCTCTCCGAGTCGACCCGAGCGCCCGGATAGCGGTTGTGATGCCACACACCGCCGATGTCGTTTGACCCTTCGACGCCCAGGACGGAGTAGCCCATCTCGCGCAGTCGATAGGTCTGGTACAGACCGGTCAATCCCGCGCCGATCACCACGGCGTCGAAATCGAGTTCTTTCGTCATTGCACTTCCTCTCGTTGGCCTGGGGGCGAGCGTTCCGGGCGGCCGAACAGGCGAGCCGCTTCGCTGCGTCGATCGAGCCCCGGACCAATAACAATCGTTTGTTTTTCATGCGCCGCACGTATCCACGGATATGTGTCACGCGTATGGGGCTTGCAGGGAATTCGAGGCCGGTCAGAGCCCCATCTGCTTGGCGATGATGCTGTGCTGGATCTCGTTGGTGCCACCGCCGACCATGCCGTGCTTGGCCTCGCGGAAGTAGCGCTCCATGTCGTACTCGGGCAGCGTCGCGTAACCGCCGAGGGCCTGCATGCCGTTGGTGGCCACCCGGAAGGCGGTCTTGGCGGCGAAGACCTTGGCCATGGAGACCTCCTTGAGCGCCTTCTCTCCACGGGCGAGCTTGGTGGCGGCGCTGTAGACCAGCAGGCGTGCCGCCTCGACCTCGCACTCGTCCTCGGCCATGCGGTGCTTGAGCACTTGGAAGGACGACAGTGGCCGGCCGAACTGGGTGCGGTCCTTGGTGTAGCGGATGGTGTCGTCGAGGGCGGTGCGGGCGTTGCCGACGTAGGTGGCTGCCAGGCTCAGGCGCTCCCATTCGAGGTGGCTGCCGACGACGGTCCAGCCGTCGCCCGGCTGGCCGATGATGTTCTCCACTGGGACGCGGGCGTCGGTGAAGAAGATCTCCGTCGTGCCGAGGCTGCGGCGGACGATGGTGTCGAGTTTGCGGACGTCGACGCCCTCGGTGGTGTTGGGCACCAGGATCATGCTCAGACCCTTGTGCTTGTCCTCGGACGTGCGGGCCATGACGGCGATGACTGTGCCCGGGAGGTGGGCTCCGGAGCAGAACACCTTGTTGCCGTTGATGATCCACGAGTCACCGTCTTGAACGGCGCGGGTGCGCAGGCCGGCGGCATCGGAACCGGCATTGGGTTCGGTGATGGAGATGCTGAACTTGATCTTGCCTTCCATGAAGTCCGGCAGGTACTTCTGGCGCTGCTCGTCGGTGCCGTGGAACGCAATGTTGGTGGCGGTGAACATCGAGGTCATGATCGCCGCGGCGAAGTCGAGGCTGTACTTGGCGATGGCTTCGCAGAAGATCGCGTACATCACCGGGTCGGCTTCGAGGCCGCCGTACTGCTCCGGGATGAGCAACCCGAGCCAGCCGCGGTCGGCGATCTTCTGGTACGCCTCCTCCGGGAACTCGCGGGCCTCGTCGTGCTTGCGGATGTACTCGATCCCGACCTCACGCTCCATGAAGGCGTGGACGGTCTCGTGCCACATCTGCTGCTCGTCGGTGAAACGGAAATCCATGAGTTCTCCTGGGGTGTGACGGGGGTGATATTCGGAGGACGCTGTGGTCTTGACCACCTTAACCGCATCTGATAGCAATAAACAAGTGATTGTTTTTTCAGCACCGTCCGCCCCGGTGTTCTCAGTCGGGCACCATGGAAAGATGTGAGCGTAGATGGGTCTGCAACACACGTACCAGGGCATACGAGTCCTCGACCTCAGCGAGAACATCGCCGGTCCCCTCGCGTGCATGATCATGGCCGACCTCGGCGCCGACGTGATCAAGATCGAACGCGCCGTCGGTGGCGATTCCACCCGGCTGCTCCCGCCGCAACGGGAAGGCACCGGAACGGTGTTTTCCACAGTCAACCGCAATAAGCGCAGCGTCGCCCTCGACCTCGCCACCAGGCAGGGGCGAGACGCCGTCCTGCGCCTAGCCCGCGACGTCGATGTGGTGGTCGAGTCGTTCCGGCCCGGTGTCGCCGAGCGACTGGGCCTCGGATTCGACGACGTCACCGCCGTCAACGACCGAGTGATCTACTGTTCGATCAGCGCCTTCGGCCGCGGACGACTCGGCCATGACCGCCCCGGCTACGACGCGCTGGTCCAGGCCTTCACCGGGATCATGAGTCTGACCGGTGACCCCGATGGCCGCCCGGCCCGCACCGCCCCCTCCCTCGTCGACATCTCCACCGGGATGTGGGCCGGCATGTCGATCATGGCCGCGCTGGCCAACCGGCCCCGTCAGGACGGTCCGGTCCGCCTCGAATCCACCCTGATCGACAGCGGCCTGTTCATGATGTGCCACCAGATCATCGGCCTCGTGGCCGCCGACTTCCACCCGCAACGACTGGGATCGGCCGCCCCCAGCACCGCGCCCTACCAGGAGTTCCCCACCTCCGACGGATCGATCATGGTCGCCGCCGCCACCAACCGACTCTTCCAAAAACTCTGCTCTGCAATGGAAGCCGAGGAACTCGTCGACGATCCGCGATTCGCGACCGTCACCGATCGGGTGCACCACCGCGAGGACCTCACCACCGAACTCGAGAAGGTGTTCGTCACCCAATCGTCCGGCTACTGGCTCGCGCGCATCGCAGCCGCCGGGGTGCCGGTCGGTCCCGTCCACTCCCTCGAGGAGGCCCTCGCCCACCCATTGACCAAGGAACGCGCACTGGTGGTCGACGACCCCGCTGCCGCACAGGTGCGCCTGCCGCTCGACCAAGACCGCGACCTGCCGCTCGTCTCTCCACCGCCGCTCGGCCAGCACACCGAGGACATCCTCCGTGAGGCCGGCTTCGCCCCCGAAGAGATCCGTGCCCTCGTATCCGCCGAGAACACCCTCCCGTGAACCGGAGACCCGCCGAGATGAATCCTGACACTACGACCGAACGCCGCTTGGCGCTGGAGCAACGGTACGCCCCGTGGCGGCCGCGTACCACCGCCCAACTGTTCGACGAGGTCGCCGCCGAGTACCCCGAGCGCCCCTTCGTCCTGACCGACGACCGCACCTACACCTACGCCGACATGCACCGGTGGACCCTTCGACTCGCCGCCGGACTGATGGCGGTCGGCGTGCGGCCCGGCGACCATGTCGCCGTGGACATGGCGAACTTCGCCGACTTCATCGCACTCAAGCTGGCAATCGCCCGGATCGGCGCGGTGTCCGTCGCGGTCAACTACCTGCTCCGGCACGAAGAACTGGCCTACGTGCTGCGCCAGTCCGACGCGAGCGTGCTGATCACGATGGACGAGTTCAGAGGGCTCGACTATCTGGACTGCCTCGACCGGATCGCTCCGGGCTGGGAGGACAACGGTGGGGGAGAGGCCCTGCCGCGGCTGCGGCACGTCTTCGTCCGCGCCGTGACCTCGGACCTGCCCCGCCGCGGCGCTCCGCTGTCCTGTATCGAGGCCGCCGGTGCCTCGATCCCCGACGAGCAGGTGCTCATGGTCACCCGCGGGGTCGGCGCGCGGACCGTCTCGGACATCCTGTACACGTCCGGGACCACGGGCAAACCCAAGGGGGTCATGCTCGTTCACGATGCGGTGACCCGCACCGCCTACAGCTCGGCCTATACGCGGGCCTTCCAGGACGGGCGTCGCATCGGCTACGCCCTGCCGATGTACCACGTCTTCGGCTACATCGAGGCGATGGTGGCGGCGATGTTCGTCGGTGGTGCCGTGGCACCACAGGTGACGTTCGATCCGGCGGCCATGCTCGCGTCGGTCTCACGCCACGACATCGACGAACTCATCTGCGTGCCGACGATGACCTCCCGGCTGCTCGACGCGGCCGCCGACGGAACCTACGACCTCTCACCCCTGTCGACGATGTTCTCCTCGGGCACCGCCCACAGCCCGGAGATGTGGCAGCGCATGCTCGACGTGCTCGGCGTCGAGGAACTGTTCACCGCGTACGGGCAGAGTGAGACCACCGCGTCGACGATGTGCACGCTGCCGGGAGACGCGCTGATCCGGTTCCAGACCACCAACGGCACCGTCAAGCCCGCCGGCGCCGCCGGCGACCCCGGCCTCGGCGCTGCCGTGGCGGTGTACAAGGTCATCGCGACCGACACCGGCGCCGATCTGCCGGTGGGAGAGATCGGTGAGCTCGTGGTGCGAGGCCCGGCGGTCACCCCCGGGTACTACAACAAGCCCGCCGAGACCGCGGCGCTGTTCACCGCGGACGGGTGGATGCGCACCGGCGACCTCGGTCGCCTCGACGCAGACGGTTACCTCACGCTGACCGGTCGGATCAAGGAGTCGTACCGCTGCGGTGGTGAGCTGGTGCTCCCGTCGGAGATCGAGGCCGTGCTCAACCGCCACGAGGCGGTGAAGGTGGCACACGTGGTCGGCGTTCCGCACGAGCGCATGGGCGAAGTCGGATGTGCCTTCGTCGTGCCTGCCGACGGCGCCTCGATCCAAGAAGACGAGTTGATCGCCTATTGCAGCGATCTGCTCGCCCGATTCAAGGTGCCGGCCCATGTCCTGGTGGTCGCCGAGCACGAGCTTCCGGTCACCGTGACAGGCCGGGTGCAGAAGTTCCGCCTGGTGCAGCGGGCGACCCAAGTGCTGGCCCAACGCGTCGAAACGGTGAGATGACCATGGCCCAACCCTCCAACGACATCGTCATCGTCGGCGGTGGCCTGGCCGCCGTGCGGACCGCGCAGGGGCTGCGGACCCTGGGCTACGACGGGCCGATCCGTCTGTATTCGAACGAGTCCGAACCGCCGTACGACCGCCCGCCGCTGTCGAAGGACTTTCTGACCGGTGAACTCGACACCGACGGCCTGCATTTGCTCCACGACAAGGCCCTGGCGAGACTCGACCTCGACATCCATCTGGATTCGGAAGTCGTCGCGCTCGATCCGGCCGGCCGCCGTCTGGCCCTTGCCGACGGCACCACCGTGCCCTACGGACGCCTCGTGGTGGCCACCGGGGCGCAGGCCCGCCGATTGCCGGGGTTGTCGCCCTCAGCGCGCATCCACTACCTGCGTACCGTCGACGATGCCCGTGCGCTACGCACGGCGTTGGCCGACGCCTCCCGGATCACGGTCGTCGGAACCGGCTTCATCGGGCTCGAGGTGGCCTCGTCGGCCCGCCACCTCGGTCTCGAGGTCGACGTCGTGGCCGCCGACGAAGGACCGATGATCGGCATCGTCGGTCGCCGGCTGTCCCAGTGGCTGACAGAGCTGCACACCGCGCACGGGGTGCGCCTGACCAATTCGGTCGTGGTGTCGTCGGTGGACGAGTCCGCCACGGGGGTGACCCTCACCCTCGACGACGGCACCTCCCGCTCCTCGGACATCGTGGCCGTGGGGGTGGGCGTCGGCCGCGAGCTGCAGTGGTTGCGCGAGGCCGGGCTCGAGGTGGACCGAGGCCTGGTGTGCGACGTCGACGGCCGCACCAGCGATCCGTTCGTCTTCGGTGTCGGGGACATCGTGTGCATGCACATCGGTCCCGAGCACGAGGACCTGCAGCACTGGACGGCCGCCGCCGACAGCGCCCGCCGCACCGCCCACGCATTGATGGAGGCCGAGCACTCCCACGACCCGGGCGACGGGTTCTTCTGGACCGAGCAGCACGGCCACCGATTGCAGTTCGTCGGTGCCGGCGGCACCGACGCCGAAGTGGACGTGCTCAGTGGATCGATCGACGAGGGGAAGTTCGTCGCGCACCTGCGCTGCGGGAGCACCGTCACCGGGGTGTTCGCCTCCAACAGTCCCCGCGAATTCCTCGAGGCGCGTCTGGCCTTTCAGAAGCAGGCCGCGGCCGGCGCCGTCGGCTGACGGCGAATTCTTACGATCAGGAGGTACCTGTGAGCATCGATATCGAACGCACCCTCCCCGTAGCGGACCGGGTGGCGATCACCGAGTTGTACGCGCGCTACTCGACGTCCTTCGACACCGGGGACGTCCCAGGATGCATCGAATTGTTCACCGAGGACGGCACATTCACCGTTACGGGGCGGGAACCGGTGGCGGGCACAGCGGCACTGGCGCAGTTCTTCGCCGCCGCGGCCCAACGGTCCGCCGGCACCCATCACATCGTCAGCAACATCCTGGTGGAGAAAATGTCCACGGATCGGGCGCGGGGCAGCGCGCGCGTGCTGGCACTGCGGGTCGACGGCGAGACCGTGCGTCTGGCCGCCCTGGGGCGGTACCGCGACGAGTTCGCCAAGGTCGACGGCCGTTGGCTGATCCACACCCGGTGCGTCGACTCCGGTGTGCCGGACTCGCTCGTCGGCGCCGTCGTCGTCCGGCCCGACTAGGCGTGGGCTGCGCCGTGGCCGACGCGCACGCTCGCCAGCACGATCTCGGCCACGCCCGCAGCGACCGCCTCGGCCGGCTCCGAGCCGTCCGCGGGCAACCATTCCGGGCACCAGTTCACCATGCCGAGGACGGCGCGTACGGCGGTCGGACGATCGAGGTCGGGGGCGAATTCGCCGGCCGCTACCCCGGCGTCGATGATGTCCCGGAGCCGGTGTTCGTAGGCGTAGCGCTTGGCCACGATCCGGGTGCGCTCCGGTGGTTGGATGTGGCGCCACTGGTGGTAGACGACTCGGGCGCGGTTGACGTCTTCGGCCACGACCCGCACGTGGGCCTCGACGAAGTGCCGCAGTTGTTCGGTCGGAGTGCCGGGCAACTCGGCCACAGCGTCGAGGTACTGGTCGATGCCGCTCTCGACGAGACTGACCAGCATCGTGTGCTTGCTGTCGATGTGGGCGTACACGCTGCCCGGCTGGATTCCCAGCGCCTCGCCGAGGTCGCGCACGGAGGTACCGGCATAGCCTTGCCGGCTGAACAGACGCACCGCTGCCGCCATGAGCCGTTCCTGCTTGGTCGGTTTCTTCGGTGCCGAAGCGCGGGCACGGGACTGCCGGGGCATGGCGCCTCCTTTCGAACGGGTGGCCGTGCAGTGCGGACACCACGGCATGACACCTGATTGTTCTCTACCCGGTTTCCGACGAGTACAGCGGTCTTGTTACCGGCCTCACCTGATGTTACATTCAAAAAACAAATGATTGTTCACCGCTCCTCGGTGACTCGAACGGAGGAAGTTCGATGAAGCAATTGGCCACCCCCTTCCAGGAGTACTCACAGAAGTACGAGAACATCCGCCTCGAACGAGACGGCGGCGTCCTCCTGGTCACCGTCCACACCGAAGGCAAGAGCCTGGTGTGGACCTCAACCGCACACGACGAGCTGGCCTACTGCTTCCACGACATCGCGTGCGACCGGGAGAACAAGGTCGTCATCCTCACCGGCACCGGCCCCTCGTTCTGCAACGAGATCGACTTCACCTCGTTCAACCTCGGCACCCCGCACGACTGGGACGAGATCATCTTCGAAGGCCAGCGTCTGCTCAACAACCTGCTGAGTATCGAGGTGCCGGTCATCGCGGCGGTCAACGGACCGGTGACCAACCACCCGGAGATCCCCGTCATGTCGGACATCGTCCTCGCCGCGGAGTCCGCCACCTTCCAGGACGGACCGCACTTCCCTTCCGGCATCGTGCCCGGGGACGGCGCCCACGTGGTGTGGCCGCACGTGCTGGGCTCGAACCGTGGACGCTACTTCCTGCTGACCGGCCAGGAACTCGATGCTCGCACCGCCCTCGACTACGGCGCGGTCAACGAGGTCCTGTCCGAGCAGGAGCTGCTGCCCCGCGCCTGGGAGCTCGCCCGCGGTATCGCCGAGAAACCGCTCCTGGCCCGCCGGTACGCCCGCAAGGTGCTGACCCGTCAGCTGCGGCGGGTCATGGAAGCCGACCTGAGTCTCGGCCTCGCGCACGAAGCGCTCGCCGCCATCGATCTGGGAATGGAGTCCGAACAGTGACCAGCACAGCACCCTCGACCGTAGCCGAGACGGGGACTTTCCACGTCGACCGCTACTTCGAGGACTTCCCGGTCGGCACGGTCTGCGTCACCGGCGGTCGCACCGTGGACATGTCCGACATCTCGATGTTCGCCGGCCTGACCGGCGACCACTATCCCCTGCACACCGACGAACAGTACGCCAGCCGAACCCAGTTCGGTACCCGAATCGCGCACGGGCCCTTCACCTTCTGCATCGCGGTGGGTCTGGTGGCCCTGGCCGGCTTCTACGGCGAAGCCATCGTCGCGATGCGCGAGGTCCAGTCGATCCGTGCCCTCAAGCCGGTGCGTCCCGGCGACACCGTGCACGTCCGGGTCGAAGTGGTGGCTGCCGAACCCGCACGAAAGCCCGACCAGGGCATCCTCTCCCTCGATTACACCGTGGTCAACCAGCACGACGAGACGGTGATGACCGTCCGAATGGTGTTGCTGGCCAAGCGACGTAGCCCCTTGGAAGGCTGACACATGACACTCTCTTCGACCGATCTCGGTTTCAACCCCATGGCGGGAAGCCCTCTCGAAGCAGCTTTCGTGGGTATCGCCGAAATCCCCTCCGGGCGCTATCCGAACCGCCCCTTCATCGGCTCCCTCGTCGAGGTCGCGGTCGCCGCGGTCCGCGACGCCGGCATGCAGATCTCCGACATCGACACGGTGCTGCTGATCCCGTGCCTGCACTCCGCGGACGATCAGGCCGACCTCATCTTCTCCCGTGTGGTGGAGGAACTCGGCCTGCACGGCCGCGCCAAGGCCAGCGCCATGCTGCACTCCGGCGGATCGACCAGCGACAACATCACCCGCACCGCCGCCGGCCTGATCGCCAGCGGACAGGCCAAGAACATCCTGGTGGTCCAGGCCGACAAGTGGGGCTCCGCCCCCGTCGCGGACATGGTCGACATGCTCAGCGGCTACGGCATCCCCCGCGAGTGGGAGCGCCCCACCGGCCTGACCTTCAACGCGGTCGGCGCCCTGATCACCCAGCGATACATGGCAGCGTCCGGCTCGACTCCGGAAGAGATGGCCGCGGTATGCGTCGCCCTGCGCCAGTGGGCCCGACTCAATCCGAATGCGATGTACAAGGACAAGGACCTGACCGTCGAGCAGGTGCTCGGCTCGAAGATGGTGTGCGATCCGATCCATGCCATGGAGTGCCCGATGTTGGCCGACGGCGCCACCGCGTACGTGATGACCAGTACCGAGAATGCCCGCAAGACGCATGACCGGTGGGTCCGGATCGCCGGCTCGGGCGGCTGCGTGTCGCACTACAGCATCGGTCAGGAGAACGACCTGGCCACCATGGGATGGCGGCGGGCCGGTGAACGCGCCTACGAACAGGCCGGCTGGGGCCCCGACGACGCCGACATCGCGCAGGTCTACGACTCCTATGCGGCCGTGCTGACCATCGGCCTCGAGGGCCTGGGCCTGTGCAAGCTGCATGAGGGCGCCCGGCTGTTCGCCGCCGGGGAGTTCTCTCCCGGCGGCCGCCTGCCGGTCAACACCAACGGCGGTCTGCTCTCGGCCGGGCACACCGGCGTCGGCGGCGGCACCGCCCTGCTGGTGGAGGGCATCCGCCAGCTCCTCGGCCGCGCCGAGGACGCCCGCCAGATTTCCGATTGCCGGCGTGCCGTCTGCGGCGGCTCCGGCGGCACCTATATGGACAGCCAGGTGCTCCTGCTCGAGCGCGTGGACAAGTGAGGGACAACATGACGACTTCTCTGACCGACGAGTACTACGCCGCGCTGAGCCGAGGCGAACTGGTGATCCAGCAGTGCGGTGGATGCCACAACCCCATCATGTACCCGAAGTACGTGTGCCCCTCCTGCGGCAGCACCGATCTCGGATGGACGCCCACTCCCGGCGCGGGACAGCTGCACAGTTTCGCGATTCAGCGAGTGGGGGCTCCAACCGGATTCGAGGACGACCTGCCGTACGCCGTCGGCGTGGTCAAGCTCGATGAGGGCGTCCAGCTCCTCGCCCGTCTCCGTCCCGATGCGAACGGCGGCTGGGACGCCTATCGCTGCGACATGCGGGTCCAGTTCGACACCACCCCGGACGAAGGCCGCCATATCGCCTGGTTCCGGGCGGAATAGGAAGCCGGTGCCGTGTCTATCCCCGAGATGAACATCGCGACCTTCCTCGCCAAGTCCGCAACCCACCACCCGGATCACCCGGCCATCGTGGCCGGGGCCCGGACCGTCACCTACCGCGAGTTCTACCGTCGTGCCCTGAGCATCGGCGGCGAACTGCTCGCCCGCGGGCTGCGTCGCGGAGACCGGGTCGCCTTCGCGCTGCACAACAGTCCCGAGGTCCTCGAGACCGTCTTCGGGTGCCTGGCCGCCGGGCTGGTCGCCGTTCCGATGAACGCCCGGCTGCACCCCAAGGAGATGGGCTACATCGTCCGCTCCTCGGGAGCGAAGGTACTCATCCACGGCACCGCCTTCACCGCCCAGATCGACGAGCACCTGGGCGAATTCGACGGCATGCAGTGGCGCTTCGAGGTCGGGGGCACCGCGGGCATCGAACCGTACGACCGCCTCCTCGACTCCGGCACGCCGCTCGAGGCGCCTGTGGAGGTGACCGCCGAGGACGCGAGCTGGCTGTTCTACACCTCCGGCACCACCGGACGCCCCAAGGGCGCGACCTGGACCCACCGGACCGGCCGCGTGGTAGTGATGAACTACCTCGCCGACGTCTACAACATCGACCATGACGATGTCGTGCTGCACGCCGCACCCCTGTCGCACGGTAGCGGAATCGTCGCTCTGCCCACCATCGCCCGGGGCGCAACCAACGTCATCCTCGATGCGCTGAGCTTCTCCCCGGAACTGCTGTTCGACACCGTCGCCCGGCACAAGGTCTCCCACATCGCCTTCCTCGCCCCCACCCAGATCGTCGCGATCCTCGACAAGTACGACCCGGACCGGTTCGATCTGAGCACCGTGAAGGCAGTGTGCTACGGGGGAGCCCCGATCTACCTCGAGCACCTCAAGGCCGCTGTCGAAACCTTCGGCCCGATCTTCGCGCAGATCTACGGCCAGGGGGAAGCTCCGATCACGGTCACCGGACTGACCCGGGAGATGCACGCCCGGTTCGCGGCCACCGACGATCCCCGCCTCGGATCGGCCGGCATAGCCCGCACCGACGTCGAGGTGCGGGTGGTCGATGCCGACGGCACTCCCGTCGCTCCCGGCCAAGCCGGCGAAATCATCGTCCGTGGCGACGTCGTCATGCGCGGGTACTGGAACAATCCCGAGGCCACCGCCGAGGCGCTGCGCGACGGATGGCTCTACACCGGCGACGTGGGCACCTTCGACGACCAGGGCTACCTCTACCTTCTGGACCGGACCAAGGACATGGTGGTCTCGGGCGGCAACAACGTCTACCCCCGAGAGGTCGAGGAAGTGCTGATCACCCACCCTGCGGTGGCCAGCGTGGTGGTCTTCGGCATCCCCGACGAGTACTGGGGCGAAGCCGTGCACGCCGTGGTCGTGACCGAACCGGGCCACCAGGTCACCGCCGAGGAGCTCATCCGCTTCTGCGGGGAGAACCTGGCCGGATACAAAAAACCCAAAGCCGTGGAGTTCGTACCGGAACTCCCGGTCAGTGCCTACGGGAAGATCCTGCGCCGCGAGGTCCGCGACCGCTACTGGGCCGGCCACGACCGCAAGGTCGGCGGCGGCGCACGCGGCGTGGCGACCGCGACGCCGTAACGACCTTGGCATGCCGGGCCGCCGCGACGGCGCCACGACCCTCGCGGTGGCCCGGCCGCCTCACAGAACCAGGAGTTTGCCGTGGACAGAGTTTTCATCGCCGGCGTCGGCATGACACCGTTCGTCAGCCGCACCGACCAGACCCTCGGCGAGATGGCAGCCGCGGCCGCCGCGCAAGCCTTGACCGACGCCGCCATCGAGCCCCGCGACGTCGGCCGGGTGTATTTCGGCAACGGCGCCGCCGGCCTGCTCACCGGCCAGGAAATGATCCGAGGCCAGGTGGCGCTTCGCCACACCCCCTTGGCTGGAATACCCCTGGTCAATGTGGAGAACGCGTGCGCCTCCGGCAGCAGCGCGGTGCTCGGGGCATACGACGCCATCCGCGCCGGCCGCTGCGACGTGGCCGTGGCCATCGGCGTCGAAAAACTCTCCCACAGCGAGAAACACCGCACCTTCGCCGCCATCCGCGGCGCGACCGATGTCGCCGAACTCGACACCGATGCTGCTGCCCAGGAACTGAAGAGTTCGGCCCTGCTCGACGTCTACGCCGCCGAGGCCCGCGAGTACATCGACACCTACGGCGCCTCGGTCGAAGACTTCGCCGCCGTGGCGGTCAAGAACCGCACTCACGGCGCCCTCAACCCCCGGGCCCAGTTCGGCACCCCGCAGACGATCGACGACGTGCTCGCCGCCCGCATGATCGTCGACCCACTGACCCTGCCGATGTGCTCACCGACCACCGACGGCGCCGCCGCCGTCGTGCTCGTGTCCGAGCGCTACCGCAACCGCAACGGGGCAGGCACGTGTCAGATCCGGGGAATCGACCTGGCCTCCGGCCACGGCGCCGGCTCGGAACCGGTCGCCCGCGCTGCCCGCGCCGTCTACGACGCCACCGGCATCGGCCCCGACGACCTCGACGTCATCGAGGTTCACGACGCCGCAGCACCGTCGGAGATCCTGCAGTACAGCGAAATCGGATTGTGCGAGGACGGGGAAGGACACCTGCTGCTGCGCAAGGGTCAGACCGCCCTCGGCGGCCGTACCCCCGTCAACGTCAGCGGCGGTCTGCTCAGCCGGGGACATCCCCTCGGCGCCACCGGCTGCGCCCAGATCGTCGAACTGTTCGACCAGCTGAGCGGACGAGCCGGAGCCCGGCAGGTCGAACGCGCCGGCGTAGGGCTGGCAGTCAATGCCGGCGGATGGCTGGCGGGCGCCTACGCCACCACCGTCGCCACCCTCCTCACGCGGTGACCGTCGTCGGCACCGTCCATCCAGCACCCAAGGAGACACCAGTGCGGCAAGACCTGGAAACGCTGTACTACGAGCAGGCCGACGACGGCGTCGTCGTACTGACACTCAACCGCCCGGATCGGGGCAACGGGGTCGTGCCGGAACTGGTCCGGGACTTCGTGGAGACCTTGACGCGGCTCGAGGCCGACAAGAGTGTCCGTGCCCTCGTCCTGACCGGCGCCGGGAAGCAGTTCTCCGCCGGTGCCGATCTGAAGGCGATGAAGGACTACCTCGAACATCAGCACCGCGTCGAGCACGAACCCTACAACGCCCGGGTACTTTTCCCCCTGACCCAGCGTGTCGTCGCATCCCGGCTGCCGACGATCGCGGCGATCAACGGGGGCGCCACCGCCGGGGGCCTCGACTTCGCCCTGGCATGCGACATCCGCATCTGCTCCACCAGAGCGAAAATGGGGGAGACCTACATCAACATGGGTCTTCCCCCTGGCAACGGTGGCTCCTACTTCCTGCCGCGACTCCTCGGATCGGGCATGGCGGCGGAATTGGCGCTGACCGGGGACGTCATCGACGCGCAGCGCGCTCTCGAGATCGGGCTGGTCAACCGTGTAGTCGAACCCGAGGACCTGCTCCCCGAGGCGGTGGCGCTGGCCGGCAAGATCGCAGCCAAGTCCTGGCGCGCGGTCGAGGCCACCAAACAAGCCTTGCGCTCGACGTGGCAAGTCGACCTGGCCACCTCGATGACCAACAGCTTCTGGGCGGTCTCGGCCCTGCACTACGGGCCGGATCTGCTCGAAGGGGTCTCGGCCTTCCTCGACAAGCGTCCACCACGCTTCAACGAGGATCGGACACACGCCGCGGATTCGCCCACCGCGGATCCGGCGGCATCGGCGCCCGCTCACGCCTCACTACAGTGACGCCTCACTACAGTGACACTGTGAGCACTTCGGAACGGGCACCTGCCGCCGCCACGCGCGAAACGATCCTCGCCGCGGCGACGGCACTGTTCGGTGACCTCGACTACCCGGCCACCTCCATCCGCGACATCGCCCGGGCGGTCGACATGCTCCCGGGCAGTATCTACGCCTACGTCGAGAGCAAAGAGGCGATCTTGTACGAGATCGTCTCCACCGGGATCGACCGGTTCGTCTCTGCGGTCGAATCCATCGACCCCGCCACCGCACCGGACGAACGACTCGAACAAGCCATCCGTGCCCACATCGACATCGTCGCCGAAAACCCGCAACGGGCCCTCGTCGTCTTCCATCAATGGCGGTATCTGGGCGACGAGTCCCGTGCCCAGGTGATCGCAGCCCGGCGCCGTTACGAAGAGTTCTTCCGCACCACCATCCGCGAGGGCGCCGAGACCCAGGTATTCCGCCCTGACCTCGACGTTCGCTACGCAACCTTGACGGTTCTCGGCGCGCTGAACTGGGCGCCGGAATGGATCCACGCCGACGATCCAGCGCGTGCGGACAGCGGGCGGAAGCTGGCAGACATCCTTCTCGCCGGGCTGCGTCCATTCGACGAGAATGCACCGTAGCGGTCGATGTCGCAGCAGCCGGGAAGCGGCACGAACCCGATGCTGTCGCCTTGGTAACGACTGTTTGTTTGGGTTACATTCGTAAGAAGAACTGACCGTCCCGGACGGGGAAGGGGGAGGCATGCCACCGAGACAACGGCGTAACAACAGCCGTTCCGCAAAGAGCGGCCCGGTTTCGGCTGCGGAGATCCGTGCAGCCGCCTTGGCCTTGTTCAGCGAGCGGACGTTCCCCGTCATCGGGATGCGAGACATCGCTGAGGCGGTCGGGCTGCTGCCCGGTAGTCTGTACGCCCACATCAGCAGCAAGGAAGAGTTGCTCGCCGACATCGTCACCGAGGGCATCACGAACTATCTGGTAGAACTCCGCCCCTTCCTCGAATCCCAGGATCCGGCTCCCGATCGGATGCGCGGCGCCGTCAAGGCCCACGTGAAGGTGCTGGCGAAGACCCTCGAACAGACCCGGGTCGCCTTTCATCAATGGCGGTTCCTCGGTGACGGTGCCCGAGAGCAAGTAGTCGAGCTGCGTAAGCAGTACGAGAATGTATTTCTGCAGATCTATCGGGCGGGGGTCGCGGAGGGCACCTTCCGGAAGGCGCGCAGCGAGCGCATCGCAGTGCTTGCGGTGATCGGCATGCTCACCTCCGCATCGGAGTGGTATTCACCCGAAGGTCGGCTCGGTGCCGACGAGTTCGGTGAAGCCCTGGCCGAAGCCGCAGTGGACGGGCTCGTCGCGACGAGCTGACCGGCCGAGGACGGGTTCCAACTCCGTGGTGCATATTGAGCGACACTGCTAGTCGGGTCGCGACCGAGCGCCGGCACAGCGCACCGGGCCGGCACGCCCCGACGGGAGTGCACCACGGGACCGCCGCCGAGGTGCATCGTCGGCAGCCGCTCGGCGAGTACTGGGCTGCACACTCCGAGCGGTTCCGCCGCCCCACGGCGCCGGCCCTGTCCGGGCTCACTGGCCGCAACACCCGCCTGTCTCGAGCAGAGTGGCAACTACCGGCTTGATCATGCGCATGACCGTCAAAGCGTGGGAATGTGCTCGGCTCAGGTCTCGCTGTCCGGGTGGATCGGTGACGTGCGCAGCTCGCTCTCGTCGCCCTCGGAGACCTCGAACACCTGCAGGGGCGTGTTCGGGGGAGGGGTGCCCTCGTTCCGTCCGGGCGTTGCCGCCGCGGAGGGGGCCGTCGACGACTCGATCCGCCGGCGGAGCTCGGCGAGAAGCAAGTCGGTAGGCACCCGGGTGAGATCGGGCCCGGCACCGTCTTCCGGGATCTTTGTCACCGTGACCACCCCGGCACGCTCGTGGAAACGCATCGACCGATGCGATTGTCTCAGAGCGCGTGACGGCGAGTCATCGGTTTGCGGGGTCGGTGCGACGCATCGCGCGCCGGGCCTGCTCCTCGGTGAAGTTCGGTGTCAGGCGCAATTCCTCCAGGGGGACTTCACGTTCGGTGCTGCGGACCTCGACGCGCACGGGGTCGCCGGTGGCGTCGTCGGACAGGCCGAGGGGGCCGCCGCGCTCGCCCTGGAGGTACTTGTCGCCCCACTGCATCAGCGCGAGCACCGCAGGCAACAGGTCGCGGCCCTTCTCGGTGAGGATGTACTCGTACCGTGTCCGCTGCCCGGGCTTCTTGTAGGGCCGGCGCTCGAACAGGCCCTCGGCGGTCAGTTCGCGCAGGCGTGCGGCCGCGACGGCCTCGGTGATGCCGACGCGGCGCGCGAAGTCGTCGAACCGGGTGGTGCCGTAGTAGGCCTCGCGCAGGATCAGCATCGCCGAGCGGGTCCCCACCACGTCCATCGCCTTGGCGATCGAGCACTGGGAGGCCTGCCAGGCGTCGCGATCGGCGAGGAAGCCGTCCAACCGTGCCGCATGCATGCCCCCATCCTATCTGACTTGCCAAGGCCATAGTCAGCTTCTAACCTCTCTGGCTATGGAAAGACAAAGTCAGGTCTCGGTCCGGATCGGCCCGCTCCTCGCCGTCCTCTCGGGAGCGCCCTTCGTCGCGAGCCTCGATCTGTTCGTCCTCAACGTCGCACTGGGCGACATCGGGACCAGCTACCCCGGCAGCTCGCTGGGAGAGCTCAGCTGGGTGCTCAGTGGCTACGCGATCGTGTACGCGGCGCTGCTGGTCCCGCTCGGTCGCTGGGCCGACCGCATCGGCCGCCGGCGCGGCTTCCTCGCCGGCCTCGGGCTGTTCACCGTCGCGAGCGCGGCATGTGCGCTGAGTCCGTCGCTGTGGGTGCTCGTGATCTGCCGGCTGTTCCAGGCCGTCGGAGCCGCGGCGCTGACGCCGGCCAGCCTGGGGCTGCTCGTGAGCGCGGTGCCGGAGGCGCGACGTGCCGGTGCCGTGAGGATCTGGGCGGCCACGGGTGCTGCGGCGGCGGCGTTCGGCCCGGTGGTCGGCGGGCTTCTGGTCGAGGTCTCGTGGCGCTGGGCGTTCCTGATCAACGTCCCGATCGGGATCCTGCTCCTCGCCGTCGCGCGGCGCGTCGTGCCGGACATCCGCCCGGTCGATTCCGGCACCCGCCTCGACCTGGCCGGCGCCGCTCTGCTGACGCTGGGCATCGGTGCACTCGCGCTCGGACTCGTCCAGGGGCCGGAGTGGGGCTGGGACGACGTCCGCATCCTCGCCGCGTTCGTCGTCGCCGCCGGGGCCCTGCTGCTGTTCGCGCACGTCAACGCCCGGCACCCCGCGCCGCTGATCGAGCCGAGTCTGCTTGCGGTGCGCTCCTTCTCCTGGTCGAACGTGACCGCCCTGATCTTCAGCGCGACGTTCGCGGCCGGTCTCCTGGCCAATGTGCTTTGGGTGCAACAGGTCTGGGGATACTCCGCCCTGCGGACGGGTCTGGCCGTGGCTCCCGGGCCGCTGATGGTGCCGCTCTTCGCCGCCGTCGGGCAGGTGCTCGCGCGACGTTTCACCCCCGGCGCGATCGCCGCAGCGGGATGCGTGCTGTGGGGCGCAGGCGCCGGCCTGGTCCTCGCGACGGTGGGGCCGGAGCCGGAGTATGCGACCGCGCTGCTGCCCGGCTGGCTGATCGGCGGCGTCGGCATGGGGCTGGCCTTGCCGACCATCCTCTCGGCCGCCACGGCGCAACTGCCCCCGGCACGCACCGCCACCGGCAGCGCGATCGTCACCATGAGCCGGCAGCTCGGCACCGTGCTCGGGATCAGCGTGCTCGTCGCGATCCTCGGGGCCGGTGACGATGCGGTGTCCGCCTTCCGATTCTCCTGGTGGACGATCGCGGCGGTTGCCGTCGTCGCGGCCCTCGCCGCCGGAGGTATGACCCCCCGCCCGTCCACACCGGAAGTGAAGGTCCTGGCATGACCCATCTCGCCCCCGCCCCCTTCCCGATCGAATTCGATTCCAGCTGGCTGGGATTCGGTGGCGTGCACGGCGGACTCGTCGTCGCGGCCCTGATCCGCGCGGCCGCCGTGGAAACCGGCGCAACGCCGCTCGCCGTCGCGGCGCACTTCACCGGCCCTGTGCAGCCCGGCCCCGTCGACGTCGCGGTCGACGACGTCCGCGGCGGCCGGACCGTGAGCGCCCGGGCATCGATGCCGGACTCGGTCACCGCCCTCGTCCGGCTCGCCCGGACGGTGGGTGAAACGACCTGGCCGCGTACGGGAAGCGATTTCGGCGGCACGGATCCCGTGACGCTGCCGCCCCTGGAGATCCCGGTCGACTTCGTGCCGTTCTCGCAGTACCTCGACATCCGGCCGATCAATGCGGCCCGGCCCTTCGGCCGGGGCGACGACCCGGAATTCGAGGTGTGGATACGGCTGATGTCCGCGGTCGGGTTCGCTCCGGTCGAGCGCGCCGCGATCCTCCTCGATGCGCTGCCGCCGGGGTTGTTCGCGACGATGTCCGCACCCGTCCCGGTTCCCACGGTGGAGTTCGCGGCGCATTTCGCCCCGTCGCGTGCAGCTGCCGACGGTTGGTATCACCTGCGGCACCGAACGGTGTGGGCCACCGAGATGCTGTGCGTCGACGAGGCGGAGCTGACCGACGGCGACGGCCACCTCGTCGGTCAGGCCCGGCAGCTGCGCCGCATTCTCGGAGGCTGACGGAGGCGTCGGTGATGCACATCACGGAGTGGGATGTCGAACCGCGGGTAACACCTAGAACGTACCGCTCGATGATCTTGATGGCGTCCCCCGTGGTGCACCCTGCTGCTGCGGGAGCGTCGTTCGTCCCCGCTCATGCGAGGACGGAAGGATCGTCACTCGACACAACGGAGGTAAACATGGTTCTCGGTTCCCTCGCTGCAACGCTGTTCACGCTGCTCGCCGGTCTCGGCATCCTGCTCTGACCCACGCTCGACCCACGCCGCAAGCGCTCCGCCTCGAAGCGGGAGCGCTTGCGGCGCGCGGTCCCGGCTCGTGCCGGGCCTGTCTCGACGGCCGACGGTCAGCGGCCGTTGCCGCCTCCATTGTTGCCGCCCCCATTGTTGCCGCCCCCGTTGTTTCCGCTGTTGCTGTTGTTTCCGCCGCCGTTTCCGTTGTCGTTGCTGGGCTTTTCGGGCTTGGGAGGCTTCTCCTCCGCCGGCGGTTGCGCCGGTGCGGGCGCCGGGGCCGGTACGGGAAGGGTGGTGAAGACGGGCCCGGTGTCCACGGCCGAGGGGGTGGGCGAACCCACGCTGCCGACCGGTGTCGGGGCGGTGGCGGGAACGCTGCTCGTCCCCGGCGTGGCGACCGGCGGTGTGTCGCCGCCCTGACCCCAGGCCAGCAGGAGGAGGGCGACCACCGCCGCGGCGGTGAGGCCGATTGCGAGCAGGATCCGGCGGCGACCGGAGTCGGGCGCCGCGTCGAACGTCGACAGCGTCGGGACGGGTGCCGGCACGAGCGGCCCGGCAACGGTGAACCCCCGGGTCGGCGCGTGGATCACCTCGGTCACCGGATCGGCGCGGTGCGGTTCCCGCAGTGCGGCCAGGTGCGGTTCCCGCAGTGTGGCCAGGTGCGGTTCCCGCAGTGCAGCGAGCATGTCCCGGGCGCTCCCGAAGCGGTGCTCCGGTTCGCGTGCCATCGCACGCTCGATCACGGCCACGAGTGCGGGGTCGACGTCCGGTCGCGCGGTGGCCAGCGGCGGCGGCGGCCCCTGCGTGATCGCCCGCGCCAGGGCCAGCAGGTTGTCGTAGTCGTAGGGTTTTCGCCCGGTCAGCGCCTCGTACCCCACGGCCCCGGCGGCATACAGATCGTCCGTCACGCTCGCCGGTGTGCCGGAGAGCCGATCGGGGCTCAGGTAGGCGACGGTGCCGACGAGTTCACCGGTACGGGTGTAGTCCTCGCCGGCGCTCTTGGCGATACCGAAGTCGGTCACCTTCACCGTTCCGGTCTCGGTGAAGAGGATGTTGCCGGGCTTGATGTCGCGGTGGAGAATCCCGGCGTCGTGCGCCGCGGCGACCGCAGCCACCACGGCGATCAGTATCGCGCGCACCCGGTCCTCCGGCATCGGGCCGAGGGCGATCTCGTCGGCGAGGGTGCGGCCGGGCAGGCGTTCCATCACGATGTACGGAACTCCGGCGTCCTCACCGCTGTCGTGCACCGCGACGATGTGCGGATCGGTGAGGTTCGCCGCGGCTCGCGCCTCGGCTTCGAAGCGCCGGCGCACGTCGGGCTGGCGGCCGAACTCGCCGCGCAGCACCTTCACCGCGACGGGCCGCCCCAGCCGCGTGTCCCAGCCGTCGTGGATCTCGCCCATGCCGCCGCAGCCGAGCAGGCCGCGCAACTCGTAGCGGCCGGCGAGCAGTTCGGGAACGGGCATGGTTCCAACGCTAGTGCGGTGCCGGAGGTGGTACCAGGCAAGCCTCGCCGGACGGCCGTCGTCATGCGGTCCGAGTCGGGTGGCGCGGCGGGACGCCGCCGTCCCGTGACCGGTCAGGTGGGGGTGCCGGCCGCGCCGCATCCGGCTGCTGCGGCGTCCCGCAGGTCGTCGACGGATACTCCCGCGACCGCCGCTGCGGCGGCCACCCCACCGAACAGGGTGCCGACCAGCCCGTGCGACGGGCGCACCCCCGCACCGGCGTGGAACAGGCCCTCGACCGGTCCCGTCGCGCCGAGGCGGGTGAACGTCTGGCTCGGGGTGAACGCCGGGCCGTACGACACGCCGCCGGTGCAGCGCATGAAGCGTTCGTCGGTGACGGGAGTCCCCGTCTCCTCGTGGACGATGGCGTCGGCCAGGCCGGGAACCGTGCGTTCGGCCGACCTCACGAGCCGGTCGCGAAGCTCGCGTCGTCTCGCGTCGTAGCGCGCTGTCGAACCGCTTCCCGGTGTTATTCCCCACCAGGTGTGCTGTGCCGGGGCCGGGCCGATCAGCTGAACGTTGGTCTGCCCGGGCGCGCACAGCCGGGGGTTCTCCGGGTCGGCGAGGCTCGCGATCCACAGGCCGGCGGACGTGGACGAGGGAAGCTCACCCGCACGGAGCGCGGCGTACTCCGCATCGAAGTCGTCCGTGTCGGTGACGAGACGGGTCGCGTTCGGATAGCCCTCGGCGGCGAGGTCCCGGTCGAGAATCAGATAGACGACGGCGAGCGGCAGGGCCAGTTCGTAGCTGCGTACCCGCCGGAGGAGCCGGGAAGGCACACGATCCGGCGGCAGCAGCGACAGATACGTCTGCTGAATATCGACCGCCGACACGACCGCGGGGGCGAGAATATCGCGTCCGGCCCCCGGAACGGTGTCGAGCGATGCGTCCTGTGTTCGTACGCCGCGAACTCTGCCGTCGTCGACGAGAATCCGGCTCACCTCCGTGCCGAGCAGTACGTCGCCACCATGGCCGCGCACCACCTCTGCCAGGCCCTCCGAGACGACCCGCGATCCGCCTTGCGGGTACGACAGGCCCTCGAGATAGGTGTGGATCATCCGGGCCGCCACCGGCAGCGACAGCCGCGACGGCGCCACGGCCAGACTGCCGGTCGTCCAGCCGAGAAGTGCGGTGGTGAGTTGCGGGGAGGCGTGCAGATGGCGCAGGTAGCCACCGGCGGTCGCGCGTCCGTAGCGCAGCAGGCCGCGTAGCCGCCACGGCAGCTGTGGCAGCTCACGCAGGTGCGGCCGCTCCGCGATCCGTCCCAGCTCCTCGGTGAGCAGCTCGACGGTGGTGAGGAATTCGTCGATCGTGTGACGCTCTGCCGGAAATGCCTCGTACAGAGTGGCTTTGAAGGCATCCATGCCCTTCGGGACCGCCAGTTCGCGGTCGCCGTTCAGCAGCCGGAACATTCCTGCGGGATCGAACTCCCGGAACGTCACGTCCACACCCAACGGTCCGAGTGCGTGTCGCACCGGCGCCTCGGAGGTGTAATGCAGCCCGATGTCGAACTCGTATCCGTCGTGGGTGAAGGCGGACATGTGCCCACCCGGCTGGTTGCGGGCGTCGGCCACCAGTACCCGGCGCCCGGCGGCCGCCAGATATGCCGCGGCCGTGAGCCCACCGGGTCCGGCCCCGATGACGATCACGTCGTAGTCGTAACGCTCTTCCATGCTGACCTCCGGATTGCGGGGAAATCGCCGGTTCGGGGCGCCGTTCAGTGGTGCCGGATCTCGCGGGTGGACGGGTGGCCCGCCACGTTGCGGACGAAGGTGACGAAGGCGGCGACGATTCCGATGATGCTGCCCACGATTCCCAGTCCCAGCGCAATGCGCACCACGAGCGGCCAGTCGAACGAGGCGTCGCCGAAGTCGAACGGGAACACCTGCCAGATCCGCAGCAGCGCCAGCAGCGCGACCGCGGTGGTGACCACGTCTCCCAGCGCCTTGAACCAGACGGGATCCCACACGAAGTACAGGAGATTGGCGACCAGGCTCGCCAGGATCGAGGCATTGACGAAGCCGATGACCGACCGGGTGCCGTCGGTGAGGAATGGTACGGCTTCCCAGCCCGGCCACACGTTGGCGGCGTACAGCACCGCCGCATTGAGGAGCACCGCGACGAGATACCCGAATCGCCGGGCGGCGACCGGGGAGCGCGGACGGGTCGTGGTGGGTGTCATGGCGACCTCCCTCGGGCAGGACCGTCTTCCACGCTAGCCCCGGCGTCCGGATCCGCGTCAGGGAAGAAGGTCCCCGGCCGGCCGATGAGTTTGCCGTCGCTCGGCGGTCGGAACAGGTGCAGCATCGTTCGCAGCGGAGGAGTGAGCACCATGTTCGACCGTTCCCCAGCCTTTTCCGGCTTCGCCGTCGACGACGTTGCCGCGGCCGCGAAGTTCTACGGCGACGTCCTCGGCGTCTCCGTGTCCGAGGAGCACGGAATGCTCCACCTGCACCTCGACGGCGGCCGCGACACGTTGATCTATCCGAAGGAGGACCACACCCCGGCCACCTACACGATCCTCAACTTCCCGGTTCGCGACATCGAGAAGGCGGTGGACGAACTCGCCGCGCGCGGAATCCGGTTCGAGCGCTACGAGGGTGTCGACGGCAAGGGCATCTTCCGTCGGGTGGGTCCGCCGATCGCCTGGTTCCGGGACCCGGCGGGCAACATCCTCGCCCTCCTCGAGGTGGACGAGGCCCTGGCCGACGAACAGATCCGCGCGCTGATCGAGGAACACACCGCGGCCCGCAACGCCAAGGACGTCGATCGGCTCGCCGCGTGCTATATCCCCGGTGCGACGGTGTTCGATCTGGCGCCGCCGCTGCGCAAGTCCGCTCCCGACCCGCAGGCCTGGGCGTCGTGGTTCGCGGGGTTCGACGGCCCTCTCGACTGCGAAGTGCGGGATCTGCGCGTCGAGGCGGCCGGCGACGTCGCGTTCTGCCACGCGCTGTCGCGGCTGGGAGCGACACAGCTCGGTGGACCGCGATTCGACATGTGGTTCCGTGTCACGTTCGGTCTACGCCGCGTCGAGGGGTCGTGGCGGATCGCGCACGAGCACGAGTCCACCCCGTTCCATATGGACGGTTCCTTCCGGGCCGTCACGGACCTGCAGGAGTGACCGGCTCAGTCCGGTGGCTGCAGTTCGTGCCTGCCGCTGTTGCCCGTGCCGCCCGAGTTGCTGCGCAGCCACCGACCGGGCAGCTTGCCCGCGAGGTCGCCCAGTGGGCCCACCGCCCCGCGGAGCAGTTCGACGGTCTCCTGCAGCACGTCGATGCTGGTGCTCATCCGCAGGATGCTGGGGGTGAGCTGCGCCAGCGTCTCGGACAGCGACACGATCTGATCGAGCGGACCGCCCTTGGCGAGGAGGCGCTCGAGGGCGCCCTGTTCGGCGAGGAGGGTGTCCAGCACTCCACCCCGCTCGAGGGCCCGCTCGAGCAGGCCGCCGGGCTGGAGGGCGATGTCGACGATGCCGCCGGGGGCGGTGAGGCGTTCGACGGGCCCGCTCTCGGCGAGGAGGCGCTCGAGCGGGCCGCTGGGTGCGGTGAGACGGTCGAGGAGGCCGCCGTTCGACAGCAGGCGGTCCAGCGCCCCGTCCTCGGCGAGGATCTTCTCGAGCGGACCGCCGGGGGCGGTGACGCGGTCGAGGGCGCCGCCGGGCTCGAGGAGGCGGTCGAGGGGGCCGCCGGGTGCGGTGAGCCGGTCCACCGGCCCGCCGGGGGCGAGGAGGCGGTCCAGCGGTCCGTCGGGGCGCAGCGCCTGGCCGAGAGGACGGTCGTCGGCGGCGAGCACGGAGACCTGTTGCAGCAGGCCCAGCGGTCCCCGCGGATTCGCCACGCCGACCGCGCTCAACCCCGCGTACGTCCGGGGGGAAATCGCCAGGCGGACGGTGGCGATCGCGCCCTCCGCCACGCCCAGGGCCGAGTCCGCTGCGGCGAATCCGAGGCGGACGGGAAACGCGAGCGCGGACGCCAGACTCATGCCTGTCACTGTAACCGGCACAACAGTCCGGCTCGGCGGGACGAGCCGTTACCGAAGGTCGTCAGGAGACGCGGAGCGTTCCGACCCGTACGTACGTCTCGGTGCATCCGCAGCCGTGGGCGAGGTCGGAGCAGTCGACCACCAGCATGTGCCGCACGCGGGAGGTGTCGAAGCAGTCGGGTTCGGTGCATTCCACGGGCACCGTCGCGTGCACGACGAGGGTGCCGTGACAGTGGTCGAGATCGGATCGGCACGCCCGGCACGTCATGGGCGGGACCTCCTTCGCGGTGGCTGTCTTCGTCCCGTAATAGCATCACGCGCCGACAAGGTGGTGGACGTGCGGGGCGTGTTACGCCGGATCAGCGCCGCCTGCGCCGGGCGACGAGGGCGACGGCCAGCGCGCCGGCGATCACCCCGATCCCGGCTGCGACCCACCAGCCGGGTGTGCTGTCGGATCCGGGAACCGTCACGGCGACGGGTTCGGATGTCGCGCCCGCCGCGCCGGGCGCGCCCGAGTAGACCGCCGTGATCGTGTGGCTCCCGGCGCCGGAGACGCGGTGCTCGGTGGTGGCGCGGCCGTCGACGACCGCCACCGGTGGACCCAGGTCGGTGCCGCCGTCCCGGAACAGGATCGTGCCGCCGTCGACGTCCGGTGACACCGTCGCCGTGAGCGTGACGACCGTCCCGTCGTCGACCACGTCCGGGGCGTCGACGGTGACCGTGGCGGGCACCTCGGCGGTGTCGGAGATGGTGATGGTCGCCAGCGGGCCGGCGCCGGCGTTGAGCGGACCGGTCATGGTGTCCCGCGGCGAGCAGCGGGTCGGTCCCCACTGGTTGGTGCCGAGGAACGTGGCCTGGGTGAGCGAGGTGTTGTAGTTGGCGTCGTCGTCGACCAGGCCCGCGGCACCGGCCGTGCGGAGCATCGGCGTGATCACGCCCGCGTCGCCCGCGATCATGGTCACCTCCACCGCCGGCAGCCGGAACCAGCTGTCGCCGACGGGGCTGGGGGAGCCGTCGAGCTGCAGCTGCGTCTTCGGCGCCCGGATCCCGGCCTCGCTGTCGGCACCGGACGTGGGGCTGTTGCCGATGACCTCGTTGTTTCCGGACAGGCGCAGGATCGTGCCCGCCGGGTCGGGGACGCCGTCCTCGTTCACCCGCAGCACACCGGGCGGCACGTTGTCCAGGTTGAAGGCGGTGCCGGGCACGACAGCGGCGTCGACGAACGTCGCGTTGGCGGGAATGGCGAAGTCGTTCTTCAGGCGGGAGACGCTGCGGGTGGTGGCGCCGCGGCTCGAGTCGGGGTACGCGACGGGCGCCGTCTGGATGCGGTAGGTGAACCGCTCGCCGGGACGAACCCGGGCGGGCGCGTCCACCGTGGCCGACGACCCGAGCAGCTCGTCGACGTCGATCACCGACCGCACCCGGCACGCGATGCCGAACGAGACCTCGACCGCCTCCGCGGCCGCGGGCGGGCAGACCGCGATCAGGGACACGGCGACGGCTGCGGCCGACGCCGCCCCGCGGCGCACCCACTTCGGCGACACGGCGGCTCCTCCCGGTGCGGACACGTCCATGATCCCCGATCGCCGTACTCCGACGGCCCGAATTCGGCAGGGCCGGCATACAGGAAGTTCCCAGGATTCTCGCAGCGGCATGCCAGAGCCCTCCGGGAGAATCGACGCCGTGACCGACAAGACCCCCGAAGCGCGGATCCTGATCGTCGACGACGAGCCGAGCATCGTCGAACTGCTCTCGGTGAGCCTGAAGTTCCAGGGTTTCGAGGTCGAGACGGCGGGAAACGGCGCCGAGGGACTCGACCGGGCCCGGGCCTTCCGGCCGGACGCGGTGATCCTCGACGTCATGATGCCCGGGATGGACGGGTTCGGGATGCTGCGCCGGCTCCGGGCCGACGGTTCGGACGCGCCGGTGTTGTTCCTGACGGCGAAGGACGCCGTGGAGGACAAGGTGTCCGGCCTGACCCTGGGTGCGGACGACTACGTCACCAAGCCGTTCAGCCTCGAGGAGGTCATCGCCCGGCTGCGGGTGATCCTGCGGCGGGCCGGCAAGGTGTCCGAGGACGAACGCTCGTCCCGTATCACCTTCGCCGACATCGAACTCGACGACGACACCCACGAGGTGTGGAAGGCCGGCAGGCCGGTGTCGCTCTCACCCACCGAGTTCACCCTGCTGCGGTACTTCATGGTCAACGCGGGCACGGTGCTCAGCAAGCCGCGGATCCTCGACCACGTGTGGAGCTACGACTTCGGCGGGGAGGTCGGCGTCGTGGAGTCGTACGTCTCCTACCTCCGCCGCAAGGTCGACACCGGGGACAAGCCGCTGATCCACACCCTGCGCGGGGTCGGGTACGTCATGCGGGAACCCCGCGAGTGAGCCGCATGCGGGCGCTGCCGCTGCGGTTGGCGCTGGTCGCGGCGCTGGTGTCGTTGTCGGGGCTGGGGCTGCTGGCGTCCGGGGTGGCGGTGACGTCCGCTTTGCAGGGTTCGCTCCTCGCCCGCACCGATCAGGATCTGCGCACCGCGGCGCAGACGTGGGCCAAGCCGCCCGGTGCCGGCCGCGAGCTGCCGCCGCCGGACGCCCCGAGTTCGAATCGCCCGCCGAGCCCGTTCTATGTGCGGGTCGTCGGCCCCGACGGGGTGGAGCGGTTCGTCGTCAACGACGAGTCCACGTCGCCGGCGCTGCCCGGCGAGCCGGCGGGGGAGCCGGTGACCGTGGGTTCCGTCGACGGTTCCGACGTGCGCTGGCGGGTGGTGTCGACCCGCAGCACCGCGGGCATCGTGACCACCGTCGGGGTCACGCTGACCTCGATCGAGGAGACCGTGGATCGGCTCGTCGTGCTGCAGGTCGGCATCGGCGCCGCGGTGCTGCTCGTTCTCGGGGTGGCCGGCTACTTCGTGGTGCGGCGCAGCCTGCGGCCCCTGGTGGAGGTCGAGCGCACCGCCGTGGCGATCGCGGGCGGGGATCTGCACCGGCGGGTTCCCGAACGGGATCCGCGCACCGAGGTCGGCCGGCTGTCGGTGGCGCTGAACGTCATGCTCAGCCAGATCCAGTCTGCGTTCGCGGCGACGGCGTCGTCGGAGGAATCCGCGCGCAGATCCGAGGAGAGGATGCGACGGTTCGTCGCCGACGCCAGCCACGAGCTGCGCACCCCGCTCACCACGATCCGAGGATTCGCCGAGCTCTACCGCCAGGGCGCGAGCAGCGACATCGCGATGCTGATGGACCGCATCGAGAGCGAGTCCCGGCGCATGGGGCTCCTCGTCGAGGATCTGCTCATGCTGGCCCGCCTCGATGCGCAGCGGCCGCTCGAGCGGAAGCCGGTGGACCTGCTGGCCCTGGCCGCCGACGCCGTGCACGATGCGCGGGCCGTCGCGCCCGATCGCGCCGTCGGGCTCGAGGTGTTCGACGGTCCCGGTACCCCGGAGGTGCTCGGCGACGACGCGCGGCTGCGGCAGGTCCTCGGCAATCTCGTCACCAACGCCCTCGCCCATACCCCGGCCGACGCCCGCATCACCGTACGGGTGGGCACGATCGGATCCGATGCGGTGCTCGAGGTTCTCGACACCGGCCCCGGCCTGAGCGAGGCCGACCGTGCCCGGGTCTTCGAGCGGTTCTATCGCGCCGACACGTCGCGCACCCGATCGTCGGGCGGCAGCGGTCTCGGACTGTCGATCGTCGCGGCGCTGGTGGCGGCCCACGGCGGCCACGTGGAGGTGGAGTCGGCCGTGGGCGCCGGTTCCACGTTCCGGGTGCTCATCCCGCGGATGCCGGTGGAGTGACGATCCAGCCCTCGGCTACGGTGACGTAACTGACTTTCGAGTAAGGAGACGTCGTGGGACTGTCGGGGACGGCGCAGCGCGCCCTGCGCAACGCCTGGGCGCTGTTCGTCGGCGACGGAATCGAACCGCCGCACGCCACCGCGTCGGCCGTCGTCGCCGACGGACCGCACCGTACCCTGCGCCGCTACGGCGAGCCCGACGCGGGTGCCCCCGTCCTGCTCGTGCCCCCGCTCGCCGCGCCCGCACGCTGCTACGACCTGCGGCCCGGGCAGAGCCTCGTGCAGCACCTCGTCGACGCCGGCCGCAGCGTCCACGTCCTCGACTTCGGCACCATGGACCGTTCCGACCGGCATCTCGGCTTCGAGCACTGGGTCGACGACATCGTGCCCGAGGCGATCGCGCGGGTCTCCGAACTGTGCGGCGGCCGCGACGTCGACCTGGGCGCCTGGAGCCTCGGTGGGACCCTGTGCCTGCTCACCGCGGCCGCCCACCCCGGGCTGCCGATCCGCTCGATCACCGCGTTCGGCACGCCGATCGACTACGCGCGCATCCCCTTCCTGGGGCCGGCCCGCCACCTCGGACGCGCCGTGGGCGAGCCCGCCCTCACCGCCGTGACCCACCTGCTCGGCGGCGTGCCCGCCCCGCTGGTGCAGATCGGCTACCGGGCCACCGCCCTCGAACGCGAACTGACCCGGCCGTGGTTCGTCGCCTGCAACCTCGCCGACGCCGACACCCTGGCCCGGATGGAGGCGATCGACCGGTTCCAGGCCGACATGCCCGGCTACCCCGGCAGGCTGTTCCATCAGATGGCGATGCGCATCACGGTCGCGAACGATCTCGCGACGGGCCGGGTCCGCTTCGACGACCGGACGATCGACCTCGCCGACGTCTCCGTGCCCGTGCTCGCACTCGGCGGCAGCGACGACGTGCTCGCGCCCGTCCCGGCGGTCGAGGCGATCCGCCGGGTGCTGCCCGGCTCGCCCCACGTGCGGTTCGAGGTCGTGCCCGGCAGTCACCTCGGGCTGCTCGCCGGCCTCACCGCCTGCGGCACGTCGTGGGCGCACTTCACCGCGTTCCTCGACGACCCGTCGGCGCCGGTGCCGACGGGTCCCGGCGCGTCAGTCGGGGACGTTGTCCGCGTACCCGAGTTCTCGTAGCGCGGCCTTCAGCTTCGCCTGCGCCTCGTCGAGCGACTCCGGCGACGGGTCCTTCTCGGCCTTGCTGATGTCGAAGTCGCCGAGGTCGTACGCCGGAAAGACGTGCAGGTGCAGGTGCGGCACCTCGAGGCCCGCGACGAGCAGGCCCGCGCGCGGCGCGTCGAACGCCGAGCACACCGCCCGGCCCATGATGCGGGCGACGTCGCCGACCTTGCCCCACACGTCGGCGTCGACGCTCTGCCAGTGGTCCACCTCCTGACGCGGCACCACGAGCACGTGGCCCTGGTTCACGGGGTTGATGGTCAGGAAGACGACGACGTCGTCGTCCTGCCACACGAACCGGCCCGGCAGGTCGCCGGCGATGATCATGCTGAACACGGAAGCCATACCGGGGAGAATAGGCGGACCGCCGCGCGCGCCGCCTCTCGTATCCTCGTCGCATGTCGTCGCCGCAGCCGCCCCGGACGGGCCCGCTGCGCGCGCTCGTCGCCGACCTGATCGACCGGCACCTGCGCATCGTCGCGGCGGGGGAGCGGCGCGTGGTCGGGCTCTGCGGCCCACCCGGCGCCGGCAAGAGCACCGCCGCCGACCTGCTCGTCGGCCTCCTCCGCGACGCGGGCATACTCGCCGCGGCCGCGCCGATGGACGGCTTCCACCTGTCGAACCACCGGCTCGACGCCCGCGGCACCCGATCCCGTAAGGGTGCGCCGGAGACGTTCGACGTCGCCGGGTTCGCGGCGCTGCTGCGCCGTATCCGCGACGACCGCACGGAGACCGTCCACGCCCCCGAGTACTCGCGCCGCCTCCACGAACCGATCGCCGCGTTCCACGAGATCACCCCCGAGACCCGCGTCGTCGTTACCGAGGGCAACTACCTGCTCCTCGGCGACGGCGGGTGGGAGCGGATCCGCCCGCTGCTCGACCTCGTCGTCTACCTCGACGCACCGGGCGACGAGCTCGCCGCCCGGCTCATCCGGCGCCATCGGGCCACCGGATCCACCGCCGAGCAGGCCGCCGAGTGGGTCCGCACGGTGGATCTGCCCAACGCGCGCACCGTCGCGCGGACCCGCGACCGCGCCGACCTCGTGTGGTGCCCGGTGGAGGGGAACGACCGAGGCGCGGGAGCGGCCCGCTGGAGCCGCGCGGATGCGTCGGTCCGAGGCCCCGGACCGGTCCCGTAACCTGTGCTGCGTGCGCGTACTCGTTATCGGCTCCGGTGCCCGTGAACATGCCCTCGTCCTGGCCCTGACCCGCGATCCCGGCGTGACGGCCGTGCTGGCAGCCCCCGGCAACGCCGGCATCGGCCGGATCGCCGAGCAGTTCCCGGTCGACGCCGCCTCCGCCGAGGAGGTCGTCGCGCTCGCGAAGGAACAGAACGTCGACCTCGTGGTCATCGGCCCGGAGGTTCCGCTCGTCCTCGGTGTCGCCGACGCCGTCCGCGCCGCGGGCATCGCCTGCTTCGGCCCGTCCGCCGCGGCCGCCCGCATCGAGGGCTCGAAGGCCTTCGCCAAGGACGTCATGCAGACCGCCGGGGTCCGCACCGCGCACAGCGAGGTCGTCGACAATCCGGCCGAGCTCGACGAGAAGCTCGACCGCTTCGGACCCACCTGGGTGGTCAAGGACGACGGGCTCGCCGCCGGCAAGGGCGTCGTCGTCACCACCGACCGGGCCGCCGCCCGCGACCACGCGGCGGAGATCCTCGAGAACGGGCACCCGGTGCTGCTCGAATCGTTCCTCGACGGCCCCGAGGTCTCGCTGTTCTGCCTCGTCGACGGCGAGACCGTGGTGCCGCTGCTGCCCGCGCAGGACCACAAGCGTGTCGGCGACGGCGACACCGGCCCCAACACCGGCGGCATGGGCGCCTACACGCCGCTGCCGTGGCTGCCCGAAGGCATGGTCGACACGATCGTCGAGGACGTCGTCCGGCCCGTCGCCGCCGAGATGGTCCGCCGCGGATGCGGCTTCTCGGGCCTGCTCTACGCGGGCCTGGCCATCGGCAAGGACGGCCCGGCCGTCGTCGAATTCAACTGCCGCTTCGGCGATCCCGAAACCCAAGCCGTGCTCGCCCTGCTCGAGTCGCCGCTCGGGGAGGCGCTGAACGCGGTCGCGACCGGCACCCTGGCCGAGCTGCCGCCGCTGCGCTGGCGCGACGGCGCCGCCGTCACCGTGGTGCTGGCCGCCGAGTACTACCCGGCCAGCCCGCGCACGGGCGACGTCATCACCGGGGCCGACGCCGACGGGGTCCTCCACGCCGGCACCAGGCTCGCCGACGGATCGCTGGTCTCCGCCGGCGGCCGCGTGCTCAGCATCGTCGGCACCGGCGCCGACCTGACCGCCGCCCGCGACGAGGCCTACGCCACGCTCGCCGGCATCAAGCTGCCGGGCGGGCACTTCCGCAAGGACATCGGCCTCGCCGCCGTCGAGGGCCGGATCACCGTCTGACCGTCCCCGGCCGCCGGTCGCCCCCGGGCCCGCGACTACCGTCTGGTGACGTGCGGAGCGAATCGCAGCGATCCCGGATCCAGACCTTCCACGTCATGGACGTGTGGAAGGCCGCCACCGAGCGGCAGCGCACCCACGGCGACGTGCTGAGCCTGGCGGCGGGTCAGCCGTCCACGCCGGCACCCGCCCCGGTGCTGCGCGCCACCCATCGCGCGCTCGACGACGAGCTGCTCGGCTACACCGAGACGTTCGGGATCCTGCCGCTGCGCGCGGCGATCGCGGGCTACCACCGCGACCGCTACGGCATCGACGCCGACGCCGACGACGTGGTCGTCACCACCGGATCCTCCGGGGCGTTCACCCTGCTGTTCCTGGCCGCCTTCGACGTCGGCGACACGGTCGTCGTCGCCCGGCCCGGCTACCCCGCCTACCGCAACACCCTCGCCGCGCTCGGCTGCACGGTCGTCGAGCTGGACTGCGGGCCGCACACCCGCTACCAGCCGACCGTCGAGATGCTCGAGGCCCTCGACGGTCCGATCGCCGGACTCGTCGTCGCCAGCCCCGCCAACCCGACCGGCACCATGATCGAACCGGCCGAGCTGGCCGCGCTGGCCCGCTGGTGCGACGACCACGGCGCGCTGCTCATCTCCGACGAGATCTACCACGGCATCGAGTTCGGAACGCACGGTGCGCCCGCGACGAGCTGCGCGTGGGAGACCTCCCGCGAAGCCGTGGTGATCGGCTCCGTGTCCAAGTACTTCTCGATGACGGGATGGCGGCTCGGCTGGATGCTCGTGCCGGAGGGACTGCGCCCGCCGCTGCAGCGGCTGGCCTCCAACATGACGGTGTGCCCGCCGACGATCTCCCAGTACGCGGCCGTCGACGCGTTCGGCGCGGAGGCCCGGGCCGAACTCGACGGCCACGTCGCGCGGTACGCGGCCAACCGCGAGCTGCTGCTCCGGGGCCTGCCGGAGCTGGGGATCACCGAGCTTGCGCCCGCCGACGGCGCCTTCTACGTCTACGCCGACATCGGTCACCTGCTCCCGGCCGGCGAGAACTCCACCCGCTGGTGCGCCCGGCTGCTGCAGGAGACCGGAGTGGCGCTCGCGCCCGGCGTCGACTTCGACACCGTGCACGGCGACCGGACCGTCCGGCTGTCCTTCGCCGGTTCCACGGCGGACGTGCGGGCGGCGCTGGAACGGCTGCGCGCCTGGTTGCCCACACCGTGACGAAACCCGACAGATAGGTCCTACCTGCGAGTATTCGGGCCGTTTCCCTCAGGCGTGACCACCGGGACTGGCACCATGACAAGGGTGTCGATCGCAGCCACCCCGAAGGGCGAACGGCGCCGCCAGGCGCTCGTCGAGGCGGCGGCCGACCTGATCCTCGAGGGCGGGATCGATGCCGTCCGGCACCGCGCCGTCGCGCACCGCGCCGGACTTCCGCTCGCCTCGACCACCTACTACTTCCATTCCCTCGACGACCTGATCGCGAGCGCGGTGCAGCACAACGGGCGGCGCGAGCTCGACGCGATGCGCTCGCGGGTGCAGTGCGTCCCGCCGAGCGACCGCAGCCCCGAGTCCACCGCGGACCTGATCGTCGACCTGCTCGTCGGCCCCGGCGGGGTCGGCGAGATCGAACGCGAGCGCCTCATCGCCCGCTACGAACGGTGCGTCGCCACCGCCCGGCACCCCGAACTGCGCGACGTCCAGCATGAGTTGCGCGTGCAGATCGATCAGCTGCTCACGGACCTGCTGCAGCGGTGCGGGCGGTCGGTGCACGAGCCGCAGTTGCGGCGGCTCGTCGCGGTTGTCGACGGGGCCGTGCTCGGCGCGCTCGGCGATCTCGAGCCCGATCCGCGGGCCCTCGCGCGGGGCATCCTGCCCGACGTCGTGGAGCGGGTGGCACCGCCTGCCGAACAGGAGGCGTGACGGGGCGCCGTAAACTGATGTCCTGTGAGTCGCATCCCGAACGTTCTTGCCACCCGTTATGCCAGCCCGGACCTGACAGCGCTGTGGTCGCCGGAGCACAAGATCGTGCTCGAGCGCCAGCTGTGGCTGGCGGTCCTCCGGGCGCAGGCGGAACTCGGGATCGACGTCCCGCAGGAGGCCCTGGCCGACTACGAGCGGGTGCTCGAGCAGGTCGACCTCGAGTCGATCGCGGCCCGCGAGCGCGTCACCCGCCACGACGTGAAGGCCCGCATCGAGGAGTTCAACGCCCTCGCCGGCCACGAGCACGTGCACAAGGGCATGACCAGCCGCGACCTCACCGAGAACGTCGAACAGCTGCAGATCCTGCGCTCCCTCGAGCACGTGCACGCCCACGGCGTCGCGATCGCCGCGCGGCTGGCCGACCGCGCCGCCGAGTACTCGGCGCTGGTGATGGCGGGCCGGTCGCACAACGTCGCCGCGCAGGCCACCACCCTCGGCAAGCGGTTCGCGTCCGCCGCCGACGAGCTGCTCATCGCGCTCACCCGGTTGCGCGAGCTGATCGCCCGGTACCCGCTGCGCGGCATCAAGGGCCCCATGGGCACCGCGCAGGACATGCTGGACCTGCTCGGCGGCGACGCCGACAAGCTCGCGCGTCTCGAGGCGACGGTCGCCGAGCACCTCGGGTTCGCGAACGTGCTCACCAGCGTCGGTCAGGTCTATCCGCGCTCGCTGGACCACGACGTGCTCTCCGCGCTCGTGCAGGTCGCGGCCGGGCCGTCGTCGTTCGCGCACACCGTCCGCCTGATGGCCGGGCACGAGCTCGTCACCGAGGGCTTCCAGCCGGGCCAGGTCGGCTCGTCCGCGATGCCGCACAAGATGAACACCCGTTCCTGCGAGCGTGTCAACGGCCTGCAGGTGGTGCTGCGCGGGTATGCGTCGATGGCCGCCGAGCTCGCCGGCGCGCAGTGGAACGAGGGCGACGTGTTCTGCTCGGTCGTGCGGCGCGTCGCACTGCCCGACGCCTTCTTCGCCCTCGACGGCCTGATGGAGACGTTCCTGACGGTCCTCGCCGAGTTCGGCGCGTACCCGGCGGTGATCGAGAAGGAGCTCAACCGCTACCTGCCGTTCCTGGCCACCACCAAGGTGCTCATGGCGGCGGTGCGCGCGGGCGTGGGCCGCGAGACGGCCCACGAGGTCATCAAGGAGCATGCGGTCGCCGTGGCGCTGGCGATGCGCGAGCAGGGCCGCGAGCCGGACCTGCTGGACCGGCTGGCCGCCGACGAGCGGCTGCCACTGGATCGAGCGGCTCTCGACGCCGCGCTGGCCGACCGGTCGGCGTTCGTCGGGGCCGCGGAGGCGCAGGTCGCCACCGTCGTTGCGGCGGTGCAGGACCTCGTCGAGCAGTACCCGGAGGCCGCGAAGTACACGCCGGCGCCGATCCTGTAGGGATCGTCCGGAACGGGCTGCCGGGGGATTTGTCAGATGGGGGTAGCCGAAGTGCAGGGGAGAAGATGTTGGCTGGGAAGCCGGGTAATGCCGTACGAATTCGGGATGCGGTGCGGACACGAGCCGCGCTGCTAGACGCCGCGACGGAGGTCTTCCTCCGCGACGGATACGCCGCGGCGGCGACCGAGGAGATCGTCGCCGTCGCGGGCGTGACCCGTGGGGCGCTCTACCACCACTTCGCGAACAAGCGGGACCTGTTCCGCGGCGTCGTGGAACGGATGCAGGTGGAGACCGAGGAGACGCTCGCGGCGATCGAGGGGAACGATCCGTGGGACTCGTTCACCGCGGCGGTGCTCGCCTCGCTCGACGTCGTGTACGACCCGGCGATCCGCCGATTGCTGCTCATCGAGGCTCCCGCGGTGCTGGGCTGGGCGGAGGTGCGGGAGGGGCACCGCAAGAACACCATCATGATCACCGAGCGCGCGCTGCGGGCCATCGCGCGGCGCAGCGGTGAGCCGGCCCCGCAGTCCTCGGCGCTGGCGCACATGATCGTCGCGGCCGTCGAGGAGGCCATGCTCTACCTCGCCCACAGCGACGACCCGGTCCGCGAACGGCCGGAGGTGCAGGCGCAGCTGCTGCAGCTCCTCGAGGGCGTCCGGCGGCCGGCACCCGTCCAGGAGAGTGCGTGAGCGACTGCGTGTTCTGCGCGATCGTCGCCGGCACCGCGCCGGCGAGCATCGTGCTGGACGAACCGGACGTGTTGGCGTTCATGGACATTCGCCCGTTCACACCGGGACACCTGCTGGTGATCCCGAAGCGTCACGCGTCCGGTCTCGCGCACCTCGATCCGCAGGACGGCGCGCGGGTGTTCGACGCGGGCCGGCGCATCGCCACCGCACTGCGCGCGAGTTCGCTCCCGATCGAGGGGGTCAACCTCTTCCTGGCCGACGGCGTCGCCGCCGGCCAGGAGGTGTTCCACGTGCACCTGCACGTCGTTCCGCGGCGTCGCGGCGACGGGTTCGGGCTGCGGGCGGTGCCGCGCACCCCGAACCGCACCGTGCTCGACGGGACCGCCGAGACGATCCGCGCGGCGCTGAGTGTGGGTTCCGATTGAGGCCGGGTGAATCCTCCGGACTCACCCGGCCAGATCGTCCGGGCCCACTTCGTCGTCACGCCACGCCGACGCGCTGACGCCCTGGCCCGACCGCAGCCACAGGATGCCAATGGTCAGGGCCGAGGCGAGCGAGCCGACGAGGACGACAGCGCGGCCGGAACGTCCGCGCCTGCGGAGCCGGCTCACCGGGGAACGGGAGGAATCGGTCACCGCACCATCCTCCCTCATCCCTGATGCGGCGGACATGTGCCCGATGGGCGCCTGCCCCGGCCGGCGACTGCATTGCCCTCGTCTCCCGGGCGCGGGAGACTGTCTGTGGACGGCGACCCGGCGAGTCGCAGGCGTTCGAGGAGGCGGTCGTGGAGTTGCAGATCGTGGCGGTCGACGAGCCGGACGACATGAACGTCGTCGGGAGATCGCCGGGATGATCGACGGGCGGCCGCCTGCCCGCGTGGAGTCGAGTTCCGACGTCGCCGACCGTAAAGCCCTGCTGCGCACGATCGGCTACAAGCTGTGAGCGGCCCCGTGCCGGACCGCCGGTAACCGGGTGCCGAGCCCGCGCGAGAGGAGGCGACCGTGTCCGCTCGAAAGTCCGTACATCCGGGGATTCACGGATACGCGCGCAGCGACTTCGCGGCCGTACGGCAGGCGTTCGCCGAGAACTTCGCCCGCCGTGGGGAGTTGGGCGCTGCCTGCTGCGTCTACTACCGCGGCGAGAAGGTGGTCGATCTGTGGGGCGGGGTACGGGACAAGGCGACCGGCGAATCCTGGGAACGGGACACCATGACGCTGGTGTTCTCCGCCACGAAGGGGATGGCCGCCATGACCGTCGCGCTGGCCCATTCCCGTGGATGGCTCGATTTCGACGAGCGCGTCTGCACCTACTGGCCCGAGTTCGCGCAGAACGGCAAGGAACGGATCACCGTCCGCCAACTGCTGGCCCACCAGGCCGGGCTGTTCGGTTTCGACGAGCCGGTGGATGTCGGGGTCATCGCCGATCCGGACCGGCTGGCCGCGATCATGGCTCGCCAGAGACCGGAGTGGGAGCCGGGGGCGCGGCAGGCCTACCACGCGATCAGCCTCGGCTTCTATCAGGGTGAACTCGTTCGCCGGGTCGACCCGCAGCACCGCACGCTGGGGCAGGTCTTCCAGGACGAGATCGCGACCCCGCTGGGGCTGGAGTTCTACATCCGTCTCCCGGCCTCCGTTCCCGACGCCCGACTTGCCCCGCTGGTGATGCGGAACCCCTTCCTGAACCTCGCTGAGCTGTCGCCGCGGCTGTTTCCGGCGTTCCTGAACAAGCGGTCGGTGTTCTACCGCTCGCTGGTCGCCAACCCGGGAACGCTCGTGGCAATGGACGCGGACACGATCTACGCGCGCGATCTGGAGGCACCGTCCGGCGGAGGCGTGGGCACGGCACGCGCCCTGGCGCACGCCTACGGCGTCCTGGCCACCGGCGGTGCGGAACTCGGCATGCGCCCGGACACGCTGCACGAACTGACGGCCCCGCCGGTGCCGCCCCGGAACGGATTCCACGACGCGTGCATGCTCGGGGACATCCGGTTCTCCCTCGGTTTCATGCGCCCGAGTCCCGACTGGTCTTTCGGCGGGCCCCGGTCGTTCGGCGCGCCCGGTGCCGGCGGCTCCTTCGGCTACGCCGATCCGGATGCCGGGATCGGCTACGGCTACGTCTGCAACCGCATGGGCAAGTCTCGAAACGATCCGCGCGACGTCGCTTTACGTGCCGCGATGACCCGCGCCGTAACGTCGACCTGATCCGGGGCGGTCGCGTACCCGGCCCCGGGGGGTCGATCGAAAGACCCCTCCGGACAAGGTGTTCGGCGGATGTCAGGCCTTCGACAGCGCCGTCGGGTGGGGTTCGGTGTCGACGCCGGGGATGCCGCGCCCGCGCAGGGAAGCTCCGGCCGTTTCTGCCACGAAGTACAGCGCGACGAGGCCGACGACGCACGCCCCCATCATGTAGAAGGCGGGCACCAGGTCGTTGCCGGTCCGTTCCACCAGCCACTCGTTGACCGCCGGTGCGGTCCCACCGAACAGCGACGTCGAGACGTTGTAGGCGATCGCGAAGCCGGCGAAGCGCACGTGGGTGGGGAACATGGCCGGGAATGTCGCCGAGATGGTCGACAGCTGCAGGACGTACAGCAGGCCGAGGACGGTGAACGCGACGATCGCCCACCCGAAGCTGATGCTCATGAGCTTGTACATGGGAACCGCGAAGAGCAGCAGGCCGACCATCGAGATCGTCCACATCGGCTTGCGGCCGATCCGGTCGGACAGGGCGCCCGCGAACGGGATGACGGCCATCATCGCGAGCTGACCGATCACGACGAGGAACAGCGACGCGGTGCTCGACAGTCCGATGCGGCTCTCGAGATAGGTGGGCATGTAGCTCAGCAGGGTGTAGTTGCAGACGTTGAGGGCGACGACCAGGCCCATCAGGGTCAGGATGGGCCGCCGGTACTGCACGAGCAGGTCCTTGAACTGCGTGCCGGTGTCGTGCTCGACGGCGCCCTCGGCTTCGAGTTCCCGGAACACCGGGGTGTCGTCGAGCCTGGACCGCAGGTACAGGCCCACCAGGGCGAGCGGTCCGGCGACGAAGAACGGCAGACGCCAGCCCCACGTGCTCATGAACGCGTCGGTGGAGACCAGGTCGACGAACAACACGATGAGCGCGCCGAACGAGAACCCGCCGAGGGTGCCGAACTCCAGGAAGCTGCCGAAGAACCCGCGCTTGCGGTCGGGGGAGTACTCGGCCATGAACGTCGCGGCGCCGCCGTACTCGCCGCCGGTCGAGAAGCCCTGGATCATGCGCAGCAGAACCAGCAGCAGCGGCGCCCAGAATCCGATGGACGCGTACGACGGGACGGCGCCCAGCAGGACGGTCGCGGTGCCCATCAGGATGATCGTGAGCGCGAGCACCTGCCGGCGGCCGAGGCGGTCGCCGAGGGGGCCCCACACCAGCCCGCCGAGGGGACGGACGAGGAAGGACACGGCGAAGACGCCGAGGGTGAGCAGGGTTGCCGACTCGAGATCGTCGGGGAAGAACGCGTCGGCGATGTAGGTGGCGGTGTAGGCGTACACGCCGTAGTCGAACCACTCGGTGAAGTTCCCCATGGCAGAGGCGCTGATGGCGCGCCGTAGATGCCCCGGTGGGACCTCCTGGGGCTCACCCTTCCGGCCGGCGTTGGTGGTGCTCACGACACTTCCCTTCGTTCGGACAACCGTCCCTGCGTACCCACAGAGCGCACGCGGGATCCGGTCGATGCGACGATGGAGAGAGTTCGTTACTGTTCCGTAATTGTTCTTCTGGGGTTTCCCGCATGGTGGACGCCGCCGCGCGCACGGGGGTGGGGGGTGCGAGCGGTTCAGTCGTGGTCCAGCGCGCCGGCCTTCAGCGCCGCGGCGTTGATGCGGGTGAGCACGTCGTGCAGTTCCTCCAGCTCGGCCAGGCTCACGCCGAGCTTGCGGACGACCGTCTCCGGGACGGTCGCGGCCCGCGCCCGCAGGGCCCGGCCTTCGTCGGTCAGGTCGACGACGAGTTGCCGCTCGTCCAGCGGGCTGCGGGTGCGGGTGATCAACCCGGTCGACTCGAGCCGCTTGAGCAACGGCGACAGGGTGGGGGAGTCCAGCTGCAGGGCCCGGCCGATCTCCTTCACCGACATCGGGGCGTCGCCCCACAGGGCCAGCATCACCAGGTACTGCGGGTGGGTCAGGCCGAGCGGCTCGAGCACCGGCCGGTACACCGAGAGCACCGCCCGGTTGGCGACGGCGAGCGCGAAGCAGACCTGACGGTCCAGGGCGAGCGGGTCGTCCGTCGCCCTCGCCGACCCGGCTTCGACCCCGGCCGACTGCGGGCGGGCCTCCGTGCTCATGGTCTCGATGCTACCCAACCGGTGACCTGCCCAATGCCGTCGCCTCGCACCCGCTGCCGCGCCCCCTCCCGGCGGCGGTGTTACGCGGCGATGACGGGATTCCGGCCGATGTGAGCTCCACGAAATGCGGCGTTGTTCCAGGGATGACCAACGCGAAATCGACTGCACGTCTACTGATTGCAGGCCGCAGCCGGGCGAGATCACCGGCGCGCCCGCCGAATCCACCGATCTCCGAGGAGAACTCAGTGACCGACATCGAGCAGACCATTGCCGACAACATCGCCAGGTCCCTGGCCGAGATCCCCCATCCGGCACTGCCCAAGGGCACCAACCTCTACGGCTCGACCAAGATCTTCCCCGACTATCGGGCCGAGGACGGCGAGTGCTACTTCACCCTCGTGCACGGCATCGCCCACGAGTCGTCGGTGAGCTTCGTCGCGGTCCTGCAGGCCACGCGCGCGCTGCGCAAGGGCTTCGAGTCGGCCATCTACTTCTACGGCACCGGAGCGATGAATGCCGTTGCCACACGCGGCTTCCCGACGACAGGTGACAACGGGTTCCCGGGTGAGCAGAACATCAACGACGCGCTGACCACCTTCATCACGGAGGGCGGCAAGGTCTTCGTGTGCCGGTTCGGCCTCGCGCTGCACGGGCACCGGGAGGAGGACCTGATCGAGGGCGCCATTCCCGCCCACCCCCTGGACGTGCAGGACGCGATCATCCACTACGCCCGCAAGGGCGCCATCATCAACTCCACCTACATGGTCTGAAGGGTGACACCATGAGCGGTCTCTCGACCCGGGTCGACCTGGCCGTCCGCGGCATCCGGTCCCTCGAGGCGCCGGTGCACAGGCGTTCCGGCGCCGGCCCGAGCGACGACGGGCACGTCCTGATCGGCGGGGTGGGCGGCGCGATCCCGATCCGGTCCGACAGCCCGTACACGGTGGACGGCACCCGGCTGCTGCTGGACGGAACGGACACGGGCCTCGACGTCGAGCCGGTGCGCCGGCCCAGGTTCTACGACCTGCAGACCGCGGACGGCGTCTCCTACGAGAAGATCGCCCGCCTGCACGGCGCCGACGTCCTGGCCACCACCGTGGTGCAGACCTGTATCCGGTACGACCCCGACCAGCGCTGCCGCTTCTGCTCGATCGAGGCGTCGCTGGCGGCGGGTTCGACGGTCGCGGTCAAACGTCCCGAGCAGCTCGCCGAGGTCGCCGCGGCCGCGGTCCGCCTCGACGGGGTCACCCAGATGATCATGACCACGGGCACCTCCGCCGGGACGGACCGGGGCGCCCGCCACCTGGCCCGCTGCGTGCGCGCGGTCAAGGCGGTCGTGCCGCACCTCGCCGTCCAGGTGCAGTGCGAACCGCCCGGCGATCTCGCCACCCTCACCGACCTGCGCCGGGCGGGCGCCGACTCGATCGGCATCCACGTCGAATCCCTCGACGACGGCGTGCGCCGGCGCTGGATGCCGGGCAAGGCGACGGTTCCGCTCGCCGAGTACCGGGCGGCGTGGGCCGAGGCCGTGCGCGTCTTCGGGCGCAACCAGGTCTCCACCTACCTGCTCGTCGGACTCGGCGAGGACGCCGACGAACTCGTCGCCGGTGCAGCCGAACTCATCGCGATGGGGGTCTACCCGTTCGTGGTGCCGTTCCGACCCCTCGCCGGCACCCTCGCCGTCGACGTCGACGGGGCGACGGCCCCCGACGCGACGCTGCTCGAGGACGTCACCCGGCGCGTCGCCGCGCAGCTGCGGGCGGCGGGCATGGCCGGCTCCGACCAGAAGGCCGGATGCGCCGCGTGCGGCGCGTGCAGCGTGCTGCAGAACGCGGGAGGCTGACATGACATCCGAATCCGGTTCCCGGACCACCGAACTGTTCGACCCCGCGGTGCTCGCCGGTCCCGCACCGGCGCCGCCGCCCGGCTTCCTCGTGCGCGCGGCGGCCCACGCCGGCGACGTGGCCGCCTACCACCGGCTGCGCCGCGAGACGTTCGTGCTCGAGCAGGGACTGTTCGCGGGCAGCGACCGGGACGACCTCGACGACGATCCCCGCACCGTCGTCCTGGTCGCTGCCGCACCCGACGGCGCCGTCCTCGGCGGGGTGCGGCTCGCCCCGGCCACCGACGGCGTGGACCTCGGCTGGTGGACCGGCAGCCGCCTGGTCGTCGACAGCCGCAGCCGCCACGGCGGCGGCATCGGCCGGGCCCTCGTCCGCGCGGCCTGCGCGTACGCCGAGTCCCACGGCGTGCTGCGCTTCGACGCGACCGTGCAGGCACCCAACGAGCCGATGTTCACCCGACTCGGTTGGGTCCGCCGGGACGACGTCGTCGTCGCCGGTGCCCCGCATGTGCTGATGCAGTGGCCGCTCGACCGCATCGAACGGCTCGTCCGGTCCACGAAATCGGTCCTGGCGCAGGTCTTGGCGCCGTTGGACCGGGATCCGGACGGGCTCGGTGGCAACGGGTTTCGTGGCGACGACGGTGCGCCCGTCCCCGGCAGCGACCTCGTCGCGGCGTGCGACGCGATCGTGCCGGCGATGGTCCAGCGCGATCCCGAGTGGGCGGGCTGGTGCGCGGCCCTGGTCAACCTCAACGACCTGTCCGCGATGGGTGCGACGCCGGTCGGGATGCTCGACGCCGTCGGCGCCCCCAACCGCTCGGTGCTCACCCGCGTGCTCCGCGGGCTGGCGCACGCCGGCCGGATGTGGAACGTGCCGATCCTCGGTGGCCACACCCAGCTCGGCGTCCCCGCCGCGCTGTCGGTCACCGCGCTCGGCGCGGCGGCCGAGCCGATCCCGGCGGGCGGTGGCTCCGCGGGCCACGACCTCCGCCTCACCGTGGACCTGCGCGGCCGGTGGCGACCGGGATACACCGGACAGCAATGGGATTCCACCTCGACGTGCACGTCCGAGGAGCTCGCGCTGCTCGGGTCCTTCGTCCGCCGCGCGCGGCCGGCGGCGGCCAAGGACGTGAGCATGGCCGGACTCGCCGGCACCGTCGGGATGCTGGCCGAAGCGAGCGGCGTCGGCGCCGTCCTCGACGTCGCGAGGATTCCCCGGCCGGCGGGCCCGACGATGGGCGACTGGATGGCGTGCTTCCCGGGCTTCGCGATGGTGACCGCGGACCGGCCCGGACGCCCCACGCCGCCGAGCGGACCGGCCGTGTCCGCGGTGTGCGGGGAACTGACCACACGACCGGGGGTCGGCCTGCGCTGGCCCGACGGCATGATCACGAACGCGGTGCACGGCACCGTCACAGGATTGGGAAGAGCATGAGCGAGATCGGAATCTCGGTCGCGGCGGCGGAATTCGGCCGCGACATGGAGCAGTCCTACGCGACGATCGCGGCACTGATCGACCAGGCCCGCGCCCGCGGCAGCGACCTGCTGGTGCTGCCCGAAGCGTGCCTCGGCGGGTACCTGCCGAGCCTCGGCGGTGGCGACGAGAGCGAGGCGGCGCGGGAGCGGCGCCTGCGCGCGCTGCCGCCGGCGCTCGCACTCGACGGACCGGAACTGCGGCGGGTCGTGGACCTCGCCGGCGACCTCGTGGTGACCCTGGGCTTCTGCGAGGCCGACGGGCCGACCCGCTACAACGCGGCCGTGACGCTGCACGGCGACGGCATCCTCGGCTCCTACCGCAAGGTGCACCAGCCGCTGGGCGAGAACCTCTGCTACGACGCCGGCGACCGCTACGCGGCGTTCGACACGCCGATCGGCCGGATGGGCATGCAGATCTGCTACGACAAGGCGTTCCCCGAGGCCGCCCGCGCCCTGGCCCTCGACGGCGCGGAGATCGTCACGTCGCTGTCCGCCTGGCCGACGGCCCGGACCGCGCAGGCCGCGGCTCTCGCGGACGATCGGTGGACGCAGCGCTTCGACATCTACGACCGGGCCCGGGCCACCGAGAACCAGGTGGTGTGGGTGGCGTCCAACCAGGCCGGCACCTTCGGGTCGCTGCGGTTCGTGTGCAGCGCCAAGATCGTCGGGCCGGGTGGGGAGATCCTGGCGACCACCGGCACCGACCCCGGCCTCGCGTCCGCCCGGCTCGACGTGCGCGCCGAACTCGACGCGATCCGCGGCGGCGGCATGTACAACCTGCGGGACCGGCGGCCCGAGGTCTACGGCGACGTGGTGGCCCCCAACCTGGTGACCGGGACGCAGCTGAGCCGCGAGCAGCGGCCGGCGTCCCTCCGCGGCGCAGGTGTGCCGGCCCATGCCTGAAATGACCTACACGGTGCGGTGGCCCGACGGCCGCGCCGGCGAGTACTACTCGCCGTCCCTGGTGATGCACGACCATCTGACCGCGGGCGCGGAGTACGCCGTCCGGGACTTCGTCGACCGCACTCGCCTGGCCCTCACCGAGGCGAGCGAACGCGTGCGCGTCAAGTTCGGCATGTACTGCACCTCCGCGGCCGCGACACTCGCGGAGATCGAGGCGGCGGCCGGTCGTTACGAACCCGATGCCGTCGTGCGGGTGCTGGCCCTGGATCCGCCCACCGTCGACGCCGCGCCGGGCGGCGCCGGCGCAGCCCACCGACCGGAAGGAACAGTCCGATGATCGAGAACCGTGACGTCGTCGTCGTGGGCGGGGGCCAGGCCGGTCTGTCCGTCAGCTGGCACCTCGTGCAGCGGGGCATCGACCATGTGGTGCTCGAACGGGACGGCATCGCCCACGAGTGGCGCGACAGCCGGTGGGACAACTTCACCCTCGTCACCCCCAACTGGCAATGCAACCTGCCCGGCTACAGCTACCGCGGCGACGATCCGGACGGGTTCATGACCCGCGACGAGACGTACGCGTTCGTCCGCGGCTACGCCGGCACCTTCCACCCGCCGGTGCGCGAGGGCGTCGCGGTCACGTCGGTGACGCAGGCGGCCGGCGGCGGCTTCGATGTGCAGACCACCGCAGGCCCGATCCGGGCGCGGCAGGTCGTCGTCGCCACCGGCGGCTACCACGAGCCCGTGGTGCCGCGGTACGCGGAGAAGCTGCCCGCGCACCTCACCCAGCTGCACTCCTCGCGGTACAGGTCGGCGTCCGCGCTGCCGGACGGTGCGGTGCTGGTGGTCGGCAACGGGCAGTCCGGCGCGCAGATCGCCGAGGACCTCATGCTCGCCGGCCGGCAGGTCCACCTGGTGACCGGGAGCGCACCGCGGGTGGCGCGGTTCTACCGCGGGCGGGACTGCGTGGCCTGGCTGCACGACATGGGCACCTATGACGTGCCCATCGCCGAACACCCCGGCGGAACCGCCAAACGGGAGAACACCAATCACTACGTCACGGGCCGCGACGGCGGTCGCGACATCGACCTGCGGTCCTTCGCCCTCGAGGGGATGCGCCTCTACGGCAGGCTGCTCGGTGTGGACGACGGAGTGCTGCGTGTGGCGCCCACCCTCGGCGCGTCGCTCGACGCGGCCGACGCCGTGGCCGAGAGCATCAAGGACATGATCGACGACCACATCGCGCGGGAGGGCATCGACGCCCCGCCGGAGGAGCGGTACGTCCCGGTGTGGCGACCCGCCGAGGAACCCACCGGCCTGGACCTGGACACCGCCGGGATCGGCTCGGTGATCTGGTCGATCGGATTCCGGACGAACTACCGCTGGCTGCACGCCGGGGTCTTCGACGGTGCCGGTCTGCCGTGCCACAATCGGGGCGTGACCTCGGTGCCCGGCCTGTACTTCCTGGGCCTGCCCTGGCTGCACACGTGGGGATCGGGACGGTTCGCCGGAATCGCCCGCGACGCCGAACACCTCGCGGACCGGATCGAGCTCGAGGCCGGACTGCGGGCCTCGATCGGCGCCCCGGCCTGACGGGCGCCGCATGACGCGCATCGCCGCCCTGGCCGGTCACTTCGGACGCGACGTGCCGCGGGCCCTGCTCAAACTGGAGACCCTGATCGAGTCCGCGCGACGGGACCGCATCGAGTTGCTGGTGCTGCCCGACGCGTGCCTCGGCGGGTACATCTCGGACCTGCGCCGGCCCGACCCGGACGATCTGCCGCCCGCACTGTGGCGGGACGGACCCGAACTCGACGCGCTCGCCCGGATGGCGGGCGAGATGACCGTGTGCGTCGGCTACACCGAACGGGACGGGGATCTGCGGTACAACGCCGCCGCCTGCGTCACCGGCGACGGGATTCTCGGCACCCATCGCAAGGTGCACCAGCCGGCCGGGGAATTCCTCGCCTACGCGCCGGGCGACCGGTTCGAGGCGTTCGACACCCCGGTGGGCCGCATGGGGATGCTGATCGACTACGACAAGACGTTCCCCGAGTCCGCCCGCACGCTGGCGCTGGACGGCGCACGGATCGTCGCCGCGCTGTCGGCGTGGCCCGCGAGCGTCACCGACCGGGCGGCCCGGCTGCCGCAGGACCGGCAGTCCCGGCTGTTCGACCTGTACGACGCGGCCCGCGCCGCCGAGAACCAGGTCGTGCTCGTCTCGTCCAATCAGACCGGGATGCAGGGCGGCATGCGCTTCCTCGGGCAGGCGAAGATCGTCGGCCCGGGTGGCGAGGTGCTCGCCCGCACGGGCACCAAAGGCGGGCTCGCCGTCGTCGACATCGACGTCGAGGTCGAGGTGGAACGGGCCCGCCGGGTGCTGCACCACCTGGCCGAGCGGCGCGTGGACACCTATCGGGGACTGCTCGACGAGAAGGGGGACATCGGGTGAGGATCGCTCTGCTCACGTACTCCACCAAGCCGCGCGGCGGTGTCGTCCACACCCTCAATCTTGCCGAGGCCCTGGCCCGGACGGGCCACGACGTCGCCGTGTGGACGCTCGGGCGCGGCGGCGACGACGGGTTCTTCCGCGCCGTCGACCCGGCCGTGCGGGTGCGCGTCGTCCCGTTCGCCGGGGTGGAGGGGGAGGGGGTCGGGGAGCGCATCGTGCGTTCGATCGCCGCGCTCGGCGCGGCGTTCACCCCCGGCAGGTACGACGTGGTGCACGCGCAGGACTGCATCAGCGCCAACGCCGTCGGAAACCGGTGCATCCGCACGATCCACCACCTCGACCGGTTCACCACGCAGCAGCTCGCCGCCTGTCACGAACGGGCCGTCGCCGAACCGTATGCGCGGATCTGCGTCTCGCGTGCGGTCGCCGAGGAGGTCCGCGCGGGCTGGGGTTTCACGCCCACGGTCATCGCCAACGGCGTCGACGCGCACCGCTTCTCGCGCGCCGAGCACGACAGGGCGGCGCGGGCCCGGTGGCGGGCGCAGCTGGGGGAGTACGTGCTGGCCGTCGGTGGCATCGAGCCCCGCAAGGGCAGCATCGATCTGGTGGAGGCGTTCGCCCTGCTGCGCCGTGAGCGGCCCGGGATGCGGCTGGTGTTCGCCGGCGGCGAGACGTTGTTCGACTACCGGCCGTACCGAGCCGAATTCGACCGTCGCTGCGCGGAACTGGGCGTGGATCCGACGATCCTGGGGACGGTGGCCGAGGACGCGCTGCCGGCGTTGGTCGCGCAGGCGTCGGTGTTCGCGTTCCTGTCCACGAAGGAGGGCTTCGGGCTCGCCGCGATGGAGGCCCTGGCCGCCGGAGTGCCCGTGGTGGCGCGGGATCTGCCGGTGCTGCGCGAGGTGTTCGGCGACACCGTCCGGTTCGCGTCGACGCACCGGGGGATGGCCGGCGCCCTCACCGAGCCGCCCGACGCCGCGCGGACACACCGGGGGCGGGCGCTCGCCGCGGCCCACACCTGGGACGACGCGGCGGCCGCGCACCTCGCGTTCTACCGCTCCGTCGTGCACCTGCAACCCGCGGAACACTCCCGGGATGCGGCCCGGGGTCAGTGCCCGGCGGGCCGGTAGCGGCGGACCGGTCGGCCGGTGCCGCCGTATTCGAGACGCAGTTCGAGCAGGCCTGCGTCCAGGTAGTGCTCGAGGTAGCGGCGCACGCTCACCCGCGACAACCCGGCCAGCTCCGCGCACTCGGTGGCGGACAGTTCGCCGCGGGCGCGGACCGTGTCGAGGATCAGCCGGCCGGTTTCGGCGCTCAGTCCCTTCGGCAGCCGTACGGGTTCGGCGGCCTTGCCGCCGGCACCGAACAGGGAGTCGATGAACGTCTGGTCGGCGCTCGTCTGGGTCGCGAGCTCGTGCGCTCGGCGCCGGAAGTGCTCGAGCTTCTCCCGGAGCTGCGCGTACTCGAACGGCTTGACCAGGTAGTCGGTCGCTCCGCCGTGCAGGGCGCGACCGACGGTGTCGATCTCCCGGGCGGCGGTGATCATGATGACGGCGACGGCGTCGCCCTCGGCGCGCAGCCGCTGAAGGACGTCGAGTCCCGACATGTCGGGCAGGTAGACGTCGAGCAGGAGGAGGTCGGGTGCGGTGGTCCGCGCGGCGTCGAGCGCCTCCGCGCCGCTGTGTGCCACCGCGACCGTGGTGAATCCCTTTGTCCGGTCCACGAATCGACGGTGGATCTCCGCGACCATGAAGTCGTCGTCCACGACGACGACCTTGTGCGTCGCCGCCTCGTCCGATCCTGGACGGTCGTGCATGGTCAGCCATCCTTACTGCGCGGGATGTGGACGGTGAACAAGGCGCCGCCGGTGACCGGGGCATCGGAGACGGTAGCCGATCCGCCGTGCTGGGCGCTGACCAGTCGCACCAGCGCCAGTCCGACCCCGCGTCCCCCGGGCGTGTCGGGTTTGGACGTGACGCCCCGGGCGAAGATCTCCTCCCGCAGGGAATCGGGCACGCCGGGACCCGAATCGGCGACCTCGACCGTGATGCCGTCGGAGTCGGTGATGCGGACGGAGATCCGCGCGTCCCGCTCGCCCTGCGACACGTCGACGGCGTTGTCGACGAGATTGCCGAGGACGGTGATGACGTCGGTGGCGAGTTCGGGGTCGAGGGCCCGCAGGCGCGAATCGGGCTCGAGGACCAGGGTCACTCCGGTCTCCGCGGCGAGCGATGTCTTCGCGATGAGCAGGGCGGCCACGGCGGGGTCGGAAATACGCTGCGTCACAGCGTCACTGATTTCCGCTCGGCGCCTGGTGAGAGTTCCGACGAAGTCGGTGACGGCGTCGTAGTCGCCGAGTTGGGTGAGCCCCGAGATGGTGTGGAGCTGATTGGCGAATTCGTGGGTCTGGGCCCGGAGGGTGTCGGTGACACTCTTGTGCGACGACAGCTGGCTCTGCAGCGACGCCAGCTCGGTGCTGTCGCGCATCGTGGTGACGGTGCCGATCCGCTGTCCCCGGCTCGTCGCGGTCCGGCGACTGAGCGCCAGCACCCGGGACGCCGTCGACAGCACGACGTCGCCGCTGTCGTCCCCGCTGAGCAGGTACTGACGGACCGCGGGTTCGAGGTCGACGTCGTCGACGCGGCGGCCGACGGCGTCCGCGGTGAGGTCGAGCAGCTCCTGTGCGCTGTCGTTGAGAACGGTGATGACGCCCTCGGTGTTCACCGCCACCACGCCCTCGCGGATGTTGTGCAGCAGCGCCTCGCGGTGGTCGGCGAGGTTGGCGATCTCGGCGATCTCGAGCCCCCGGGTGTGGGTCTTGATCCGTCGCGACAACAGCCACGAGCCGAGGAGCCCGAGCCCGGCGCCGATGCCGAGATACAGCAGCAACCGGGCTCCGGCGCTGCTGAGGAGGTCCCACAGGGACGGGTAGTCGTCGCTCACCGCCACGATCGCGAGCACGGACCCGGCCGGCGACAGGATCGGGACGTGTCCCGCGATGGCCCGACGGCCGTCGACGACCACGTCACCGGACCAGGCCCGGCCGCTTGCCACGTCGCTGGCCCCGAGTTCCGCAGCCGCGCCGAGCCGGGTCGGGTCCGACGACACGAGGACCGTGCCGTCGGCGGTCACGATCTCGGCGAGCGTCGCCCCGGACAGGTTCACGGCGCGGTCCACTTCGGGCGCGAGAACCGTGCCGGCGGACGGTGCGGACAGCAGTTCCCGCACCACGGGCGTCGAGGCCACGTTCTCGGCGACCGCGATCATCCGCTGACCCTGCAGGTCGCGGAATCCGACGGTCGACTGGTGCACCGACACCGCGGCGACCGCCAGCAGCACCACCGCCACGACGGCGAGCTGAAGGAGCAGAACCTGCCCGGCGAGGCTGCGGATACGGAGGGGACGTGGTGACCACAATGAACTCAAGTTCCGTTTCGTACTCAAGAGTGACGTGACTCACTGACGGGTTCAGTATTGCCGAAGGTCACATTTTTCGGCGAAAGAAGGAACGATGTCCAGGACAGCCGGCGGAGGCCGCGTACGTGCGGTCCTACTGCTCGTGCTCGCGGGGATTCTCGTTGCCGGATGCGGCGTCACCCGCGGCGAGGACGAGGGTCTGCACCGGGTGCGGATGATGGTTCCCAACAGCCCCGGCGGAGGCTACGACCTCACCGCCCGGACGGCGGTGAAGATCATGGAGGACGACGGCATCACCGGCCGCGTGGAGGTCTTCAACGTCATCGGCGCAGGCGGAACGGTGGCGATGGCCCGGCTCATGAACGAGGCGGGCAACGACGACCTCATGATGATGATGGGCCTCGGGGTGGTCGGCGCCGGCTACACGAACGGCTCGACGGCCCGGGTGTCCGACGCCACGGCCCTGGCCAGGATGGTCGAGGAGCAGGAGGGCATTCTCGTCCCCGCGGACTCGCCGTTGCGCACCGTCGACGACTTCGTCGCCGCGTGGCGCGCCGACCCGTCGGCGATCACGATCGGCGGTGGATCGTCACCCGGAGGTCCCGACCACCTGTTCCCGATGGAGACGGCACGTGCGGTGGGAGTGGATCCGAAGGCAGTGAACTTCGTGTCCTACGACGGCGGCGGTGATCTGCTGACCGCGCTGCTCGGCGAGAAGATCACCGCGGGCACGTCGGGGCTCGGCGAGTACGTCGACCAGATCGAGGCGGGCCAGGTCCGGGTCCTCGCGGTGTCGGGCAACGAGCGCGTTCCCGGCATCGACGCACCGACGCTCCGTGAGGCGGGCATCGATCTGACCTTCACCAACTGGCGCGGAATCCTTGCGCCGCCCGGAATTTCGGACGAGGCCAAGGCGGCAATGGTGGAGGCGCTCGCGAAGTTGCACGACACCCCGGCATGGAAGGAGGCTCTGGTGAAGAACGGGTGGAGCGACGCGTTCGCGACCGGACCGGAGTTCGAGCGGTTCCTCGAAGAGCAGGACGAGCGGGTTTCGTCCACGCTGTCCGAGCTGGGGCTCGCATGAGTACGCGGGCAGCGGCCGATGCGACGCCGGCCCGCCGGATGAAGGATCCGGCCCAGTTCGTCGTCTGCGGTGTGCTCGTGGCGGTGGGAGTCTTCCTGATCGTCGACGCGCTCACTCTGACAGCGGGTTTCGTCAAGGTCGACCCGGTGGGGCCTCGGCTGTTCCCGATGGTCGTCGGCACCGGACTCGTCGTCTGCGCGGTGGCGCTCGCAGCGGCGATCCTGTGGGGATCGACCGGCGAGGAGGACGGCGGAGAGGACGTGGACCTGTCGTCGCCCGGGGACTGGCGCACGGTCGGGCTGCTGGTCGCGTTGTTCGTCGCGACGATCGCCCTCGTCGGCCCGCTGGGGTGGGCGATCACCGGAACCCTGTTGTTCGCCGGCGCCGCGACGGTCCTGGGAAACAGGCACTACGTGCGCAGTCTCGTGATCGGGGCGGTCCTCGGGTTCGGCAGCTTCTACGCATTCTACGTCGGGCTCGGAATACCGCTGCCCGCAGGCATTCTGGACGGAATTCTGTGACATGGACACATTGACCTGGCTGCTGCAGGGGTTCGAGCAGGCGGCGACCCCGATGAACCTGCTCTACGCGTGTCTCGGTGTCCTGCTGGGGACCGCGGTCGGAGTGCTGCCGGGCATCGGGCCCGCGATGACGGTGGCGCTGCTGCTGCCCGTCACCTACAACGTGAGCCCGAGCGCCGCGTTCATCATGTTCGCCGGCATCTACTACGGCGGAATGTACGGCGGGTCGACGACCTCGATCCTGCTCAACACCCCGGGGGAGTCGTCCTCCGTGATCACCGCGATCGAGGGCAACCGGATGGCGAGAGCCGGGCGCGCGGCGCAGGCCCTCGCCACCGCCGCCATCGGCTCGTTCGTCGCCGGATCGATCGGCACGATGCTGCTGGTGCTCTTCGCTCCCGCGGTGTCGCGCTTCGCCGTGACTCTCGGTGCGCCGTCGTATCTGGCGATCATGCTGCTCGCGCTGGTCGCCGTCACCGCCGTCCTCGGCAGTTCCAAGCTCCGGGGCTGCATCTCGCTGTTCCTGGGCCTCGCGATCGGACTGGTCGGAATCGACTTCCTCACCGGGCAGCCCCGCGCCACCTTCGGCATTCCGCAGCTGTCCGACGGCATCGACATCGTCGTCGTCGCGGTCGCGGTGTTCGCGGTCGGTGAGGCGCTGTGGGTGGCCGCGCACCTGCGCCGCCGCCCCGCCGAGGTCATCCCGGTCGGCCGTCCGTGGATGGGCCGCAGCGACTGGAAGCGGTCGTGGAAGCCGTGGTTGCGCGGCACCGCATACGGATTCCCGTTCGGCGCGCTGCCGGCGGGTGGTGCCGAGCTGCCGACCTTCCTCTCGTACATCACCGAGAAGAAGCTGTCGAAGCACAAGGACGAGTTCGGCAAGGGCGCCATCGAAGGCGTCGCGGGACCGGAGGCGGCGAACAACGCCTCCGCGGCGGGCACCCTCGTGCCGATGCTGTCGCTGGGCCTGCCGACCAATGCGACCGCCGCGGTGATGCTGACCGCCTTCGTGTCGTACGGAATCCAGCCCGGGCCGACGCTGTTCGAGAAGGAACCGCTGCTGATCTGGACGCTGATCGCGAGCCTGTTCATCGGCAACTTCCTCCTGCTCGTCCTCAACCTTCCCCTCGCCCCGCTGTGGGCCAAGCTGCTCCGCACGCCCCGGCCGTATCTGTACGCCGGCATCCTGTTCTTCGCCGCGCTCGGCGCGTTCGCCGTCAACCTGCAGTGGCTCGACCTCGCCCTGCTGCTGACGTTCGGCCTGCTCGGGCTCATGATGCGCCGGTTCGGTCTTCCGGTCCTGCCGTTGATCATCGGGGTGATCCTCGGGCCGCGCATCGAACGCCAACTCCGCCAGAGCTTGCAGCTCGGGGGCGGCGACTGGGGCAGTCTCGTCACCGAACCCGTCGCCATCGTCGTCGCACTGCTGCTCGTCGCGCCGCTCGCCGCCCGGTTCGTCCACTCGCGACGGCCTGCCGTGATTCCGGCCGGCACCCCCGGTGACGACTCCAGCGAGACCCGAGAGAAGGCCCACGCATGATCGTCGTCGGATTCACCCCGGACCGGTACGGCGGAGCCGCCGTCGACCACGGCATCGCCGAGGCCCGGTTGCGCGGCACCTCACTGCTCGTGATCAACACCTCCAGGGGCGATGCCCTCGCCGACCGGTCGTTCGCCGCCCGGGCACAGCTCGAGGCGCTGGAGGAGAAGTTGTCCGGAAGCGGCGTCGAGCACGAGATCAGGCAGACGGTCGGCGACGAGACCGTCGACGTGATCCTGGACGCCATGGAGCCCGACGAGGCGCAACTGCTGGTGATCGGGGTCCGCGACCGCACACCCGTCGGCAAGTTGCTTCTCGGCAGTACCGCCCAGCGGCTGCTGCTGTCCTGCCGCAAACCGGTGCTGGCGGTCAAGCCCGAGGAGGGGTGAGGCTCCTCGCCGCTCCGGGGTAGCTCACCCGCCGAGCCCGGTGACCCGCATCGTGAGGTTGAGCCGGCCCCGCGTCATCCCCGACGCGGGGTCGGCCGTGCCGGGAAAGACTTTGGGCACACCGTGATACGCGAACCGCGACGGACCGCCGAACACGAACAGGTCGCCGGATTCGAGCCGGACGTCGCGGTGGGGCCGGCCGCGGCTCTCGGTGTTGCCGAACCGGAAGGTGCACGCGTCGCCGATGCTGAGCGACACGATGGGGGCGTCGCTGCGTTCGTCCTTGTCCTGATGCATGCCCATGCGGGCGTCGCCGTCGTAGAAGTTGATCAGCGCGGTGTCGGGAGTGTAATCGTCGCCGGCGTGCGGGTCGTCGTACGCGGCGACGAGGGCACGCCGCCCGAGGTCGCCCAGCCGGTCCGGGAAAGGGGCGACGGGAGCGTCGTTCACGTCCACCGCGGTGCGGGTGTAACGGTACGGCGACCAGTGCCACCCGAGGCAGACGGTCTGCACCGACATCCGGCCCCCGCCAGGCAGGGCGGTGTGACGGATCGGCACGGGCCCGCGCGCCCAGTCCCGGCAGGCGGCGACGAGGCGGCGTTGCTCGTCGACGTCGAGCCAGCCGGGCACGTGCACGGCGCCCGGGGCGATCTCGACGCGGGCGCGCGGCACGGGGAACAGGGCGTCGCTCACGGGTGCCGCCTCGTCTGCCATTCCCGGTAGCGCCCCGGAAGGCACACCGCGCACGGGCGGTATCCGGCTGCGACGGCATCGGATTCGTCGGCGAAGAAGACCCGGTCCCGGACGTACCCGCCGCGGGCGATCGCCCGCAGCGCCGCGCGGCAGTCGAGGCGACCGTAGATCCGGCCGCGCCGGTGCCCACCGACGGACCCGGGGATCGGGCTGCGGTAGGGACGGCCGTCCGCGCCGAGCAGCGTGTAGCCGGTCATCGGGCGTCGTGCAGGACGAGGCCGAGGGTGCGGCGGACGCCGGCGCGGACGGTGCTGACCCCGTGCCGGACGGGGGAGCGGGTCCAGCCGCGCGCGGAGGGGGTGGGCCGGTCGCGGGTGGTGAAGATCAGCCCGTGACCCTGCTGCAGCACGGTGACGGTGCCGCGGGACTGTGCGCGGGCGCGTTGCTCGACGAGGAGGAACTCGCCGCCGAGGTGGTCGTGGCCGGGCCGGTCGAGGCCGATCACCACCTGCAGCGGGAACACCAGGTCGCCGTAGAGGTCGCGGTGCAGGGCGTTCCAGTCGCCGGTCGTGTAGCGCAGCAGGATGGGCGTCGGCCTGGCCTGTCCGGCGGCGTGGCAGGCGTCGAGCCAGTCGCCGAAGTCGTCGGGCCAGGGCGCCGGGTCGCCGAGCCGCTGCGCCCAGTCCCGTGCGACGGGCAGCAACCGGTGGTAGAACGCCGCGCGCAACCGGGTGATGCCCTCGGGTACGGGGTCGCCGAAGTAGCGGTAGGTGCCCTTGCCGAAGCGGTGCCGTTCCATGTCGATCGTGCTGCGGAAGCGGCGGTCGTCGTCCCACATCGCGGCGACGCGCGCGCACTCGTCCGCGGTGAGCAGCGGCCCGGTCTGCGCGCACCCCGCCGCGTCGAGTTCGGCGACGAGCGCCGGCCAGTCCTGAGCATCGACCCGCGCGGTGAGCGAGTCGGTCCGGTTCCCGGTGGTCATGGTTCCTCCTCCGCCCGGGCTGTCCCACCCGGCCCACCCGGTAGACGTCCGTCGGGCGGGGAACGTGAGATCCGAGCGGGAGGTTGTCGCGCCGAGGGGGCGGTTGTCGGGCACGCCACTCGCACGTTGCCACAACAACCTCCCCCTCGTCGCGGGAGTCACCCGTCGGCGAGCTTGGTGAGGAGGCGGGCCAGTTCGGTGCGCTCGGGGCCGTCGAGGTGGGCGAAGAACTCGGTGGCCTCGGTGTCGCGGGCCGCGTCGAGTTCGGCGGCGATGCGACGGCCCTCGTCGGTGAGGTGGACGCACACGGCGCGACGGTCGGCGGGGTCGGCGACGCGACGGGTCAGGCCCCGGGCCTCGAGCCGGTCGATCACCTCGGTGGCCGATCGCGGCGCGATGCGCAGCGCCTTGGCGACGTCGCCGAGGCGCAGCGGCTGAGCGGAGTGGCCGACGACGTGCAGCGCGCGGTGCTCGTGCGGGGACAGTTCCCACGGGACGAGGGTGGCGTGCCAGCGGCGTCGCAGCGTGCGGGTGGCCGTCATCAGCAGGTCGCGCAGCGCCGGGTCGGTGGGGGAGTCGGACATGATGCGGATCATACCTCACTTGACGGCTGCCTCTTAGTGAGGCAACCTCAACAAGTACGTTTCGTGCCTCACGAAGGAGGTGATGGGCATGATGCAGCCTCCGCCCGGCGGCGGGCCGGGACCGATGCGGCACGCCAAGCCCGACCCGCGCGACCGCGCCCAGCTCGAGGAATCCCCCGTGAGCGTGCGCCGCATCGGCGCGCTCTTCGCGCCCTACCGCTGGCAGGTCGCGCTCGTCGTCGTGCTCATCGTGGTGTCGTCGGTGATCACGCTCGCCAACCCGTTCCTCGTCCGCACCCTCATCGACCACGCGATTCCCGACCAGGACGTGCCGTTGCTGCTCGGCGCCGTCGGCGCGATGCTCGCCGTCACCGTCGTCGCCTCGATCCTCGGGGTGGTGCAGACGTGGATCTCCACCACGGTGGGCCAGCACGTCATGCACGACCTGCGCACCCGCGTGTTCGACCACCTGCAACGGCAGTCCCTCGGCTTCTTCACCCGCACCCGCGGCGGGGAGATCCAGTCACGCCTGACCAACGACATCGGCGGCATGCAGAACGTCGTCACCTCCACCGCCACCTCGATCGCCGCCAACGTCACCACCGTCGTCGGCACGGCCGTCGCGATGGCGGTGCTCAGCTGGCGGCTGTCGCTGCTGTCCCTGCTGGTGCTGCCGCCGGCGATCTGGCTCACCCGCAAAGTCGCCCTGATGCGCCGCGAGATCACCGCCGTGCGCCAGCGTCGCCTCGCCGACATGCAGACCCAGATCGAGGAGAGTCTCTCGCTCAGCGGCGTCCTGCTCGGTAAGACCCTCGGCACCGGCCCGGCCATGTCGACACGCTTCGCCCGCACCTCCACCGAACTGGCCGACCTCGAGGTCCGTTCCCAGCTGTCCGGTCGCTGGCGCATGGCCACGATGAACATCGTCTTCGCCGCCATCCCCGCCCTGCTCTACCTCGTCGCCGGCCTGCCCGCGACGTCGGGAGGGATGACCATCGGCACCCTCGTCGCCTTCACCGGCCTGCAGGCCACCCTGTTCCGGCCGCTGATGAGCCTGCTCGACGTGGGCGTGTCGGTCACCGGTTCGCTGGCGCTGTTCAGCCGCATCTTCGAATACCTCGACCTGACCGTCGAGATCGGCGAACCCGCGAACCCGGTGCGGCTCGACCTCGACCGGATCGCCGGCGCCGTGCGGTTCGACGACGTCCGCTTCCGCTACGACGGCGCCGACCGGGACGCGCTGGCCGGCATCACCCTCGACGTGCCCGCCGGCTCACACGTCGCTCTCGTCGGCGAAACAGGTTCGGGAAAGACGACTCTCGGGTCGCTCGTCGCGCGGCTGTACGACCCCACGTCGGGGCGGGTGACGATCGACGGCGTCGACGTGCGCGACCTTCCGCTCGCCGACATCGCGAGCCTGGTCGGGGTCGTCTCCCAGGAGACGTACCTGCTGCACGCCACGGTCCGGGAGAACCTGCGCCACGCCAAGCCCGACGCGACGGACGCCGAGATCGAGCAGGCCGCCCGCGCCGCGCACATCCACGAGCTCCTGTCCTCGTTGCCGGACGGCTACGACACCGTCGTCGGGGCGCGCGGACACCGCTTCTCCGGCGGCGAGAAGCAGCGCCTCGCCATCGCCCGCACCCTGCTGCGCGACCCGCGCATCCTGGTGCTCGACGAGGCGACGAGCGCGCTCGACAACGAGACCGAACGCGCGGTGCAGCAGGCCCTGGACGCGGCCCGCCGCGGCCGCACGACCCTCACCGTCGCGCACCGCCTCTCGACGATCCGCGACGCCGACACGATCGTCGTCCTCGACCGCGGCCGCATCGTGGAGCAGGGCAGCCACGACGAACTGCTCGCCCGCGGCGGCAGATACGCCGCGCTCGCGGCCCGCACGGAACCGCAGGAAGTCGGCGTGTAAGCGGCGCTCCCCGCGGATCAGCCGGACACCGAGAGGACGCGGGTGCGCAGGCGCCGCACCGCGTCCGCCGCCGGCACCACGGCGGCGCACCGCGCCGCGAGGTAGTGCAGCGCCTCGGTGTGCTCGCGCCGGGAGAAGTCCGCGACGCCGTCCGCGACGACGAAGACCTGCACGTCCTGCATGAATCCGTCCAGCGCGGTGCTCAGGCACCCGATGTGGGCGTAGACGCCGGTGACGACGAGCTGGTCCCGGCCCCACGCGCGCATCCGCTCCCGCAGGTCGGTGCGGATGAACGCGCTGTAGCGCCACTTGGTGAGCTGCACGTCGTCCTCGCGCGGCGCGAGGTCGGCGACGACGGACGTCAGGGCCGGATCGTCGGCCAGGCCGGGACCCCAGAAATCGGTGAGCAGCGCCCGCTCGGCCGGATCCTGGTCGCCGGGCTGGGCGGTGTAGACGACGGGAATGCCCGCCTCGTACGCCGACCGCCGGATCGCGTCGATGTTCGGGACCACCGTCGCCAGCGGATCCGCCGCGCGGTCGAAGGCCCGCACGAAGTACTCCTGCATGTCGTGCACGAGCAGTACCGCCCGCCCCGGGTCGATGGTCCAGTCGACGGTGTTGGCGGGCAGGTCGGTCGGCAGGGGATAGGACACGGACTTCGGCAGGGCCATCGCAGGATTCGCTTTCTGTGGTCGAGCGGAGTCGGGATCAGTGCTGCAGGGTGGCGGCGAGCGCGCGACGCAGTCCGGCGCGGCTGGTCTTGCCCACACCGGTGCGGGGGAAGGTGTCGACGAAGACCACCTTGTCGGGGATCTTGTACGCGGCCAGGCCCCGCTCGCGCAGGAAGGTCCTCAGCGCCGGGGCCTTCGGGGCCTCGCCGTCGGCGACGACGAACACACACGTGCGCTCCCCGAGGTAGGCGTCGGGCACGGCCACCACCGCGGCGTCCAGGACCCCGGGGTGGGCGAGCAGGTGGTTCTCCACCTCCTCGGCGGCGATCTTCTCGCCGCCCCGGTTGATCTGGTCCTTCGCGCGGCCCTCGACGACGACGTAGCCGTCCTCGGTCAGCCGCACGAGGTCACCGGTGCGGTAGAACCCGTCGGCGGTGAACGCCGACGCGTTGTGCCCGGGCGCGTCGTAGTAGCCGCGGATCGTGTAGGGACCGCGGGTGAGCAGGTGGCCCGTCGCGCCCGGGGCGACGGGACGGTCGGCGTCGTCGACCACCCGGATCTCGTCGTGCGGGCTGATGGGCCGGCCCTGGGTGCCGACGATGGTGGCCTCGGGGTCGTCGAGCCGGGTGTAGTTGACCAGGCCCTCGGCCATCCCGAACACCTGCTGCAGGGTGCAGCCGAGTTCGGGCGTCACGCGCGCGGCCGCCTCGGCGCCGAACTTCGCGCCCCCCACCTGCAGGACCTGCAGCGACGACAGGTCCCGGTCGATACGGGGCCGCGCCGACAGCCACGCCAGTGCGAGCGGGGGCACGAGCGACGCCATGGTGACCCGCTCGCGCTCGATCAGCGCGAAGGCGGTGTCGGGGCTCGGGTCCGGCGCCAGCACGATCGTGCCGCCGGCGTGCAGGACCCCGAGGATCCCGGGTGAGCTCATCGGGAAGTTGTGCGCCGCCGGCAGTACCACCAGCATCCGGGTGCCGGCGTCGACGCCGCAGATGCGGGCCGACTCGCGCACCGAGTACAGGTAGTCGGTGTGGGTGCGCGGGATCAGCTTCGGGGTTCCGGTGGTGCCGCCCGAGAGCTGCAGGAAGGCGACGGATTCCGCTTCGACATCGGCGAATTCGCCCGGCTCGTGCTCGCGCAGCGCGTCGAGCGGGGTGAACTCCCGGGCGTCGCCGGCGACGACCACGACCGGCGGACGGTCGAGGTTCGTGCACACCTGCCGGGCCAGGCCGCGGTAGTCGAATCCGCCGTGCTCGCCGGCGATCACGTACGCGGCGGCGTCGGTGAACCGGCAGAAGTACCCGATCTCGGCGCTGCGGTGCGCGGGCAGCGCGAACACCGGCAGCGCACCGAGCCGGAACACCGCGAAGACCACCTCGGTGTACTCGACGATGTTGGGCAGCTGCACCAGCACCCGGTCGCCCGGCCGGACGCCCGCGGCCGCGAGCCCGGTGGCGATCCGGTCCGCGGCGCCGGTGAGTTCGCGGTAGGTGAGGCGGCGTTCGGTGCCGCGGGCGTCACGGCCGACCACGGCGACGCGCTCGCCGTGGCGGTCGGCCCGCACGGACAGGAACCGGACGAACGTCTCGTCCGTCCAGTAGCCCGCGGCGCGGTAGAGTTCCGCGAACTCCTGGGGGTAGCCGGCGGTGGCAGCCAGGGGAGTCCGGGTGGCGGCGATCGTCACGGAGTTCCTTTCGATCCGGTTCAGGCGCGCAGCGTGGCGCCGCCGTCGACGTACAGGGTCTGCATGGTGATGTGGCGGGCACGGTCGGAGAGCAGGAACTCGACGGCGTCGGCGATGTCGGCAGGGTCGGCGATGCGGCCCAGCGGAATCCCCACCTTGAACGAGGCGGCGTCGCCGTCGATCGCGGTGCGGGCGCCCGCGTCGTCGGCCGGATCCGGCCACAGGGACCGTTGCATCGCCGTGTCCGTGGAGCCCGGGGCGACGACGTTGGCGCGGACCCCGAACCGGGCCAGCTCGAGGCCGAGCACACGAACGATCATGTGGGCGGCGGACTTCGACGCGCCGTATGCGCCCATTCCGGCGCGGGGCACACCCGCCGAATTGGAGCCGACCGTGACGATCGCCCCGCGGCGACGCTCGCGCATCCCGCGACCGACGACGCGCAGCACGTTGATCAGGCCGGTGACGTTGACGTCGAACATCCGCTGCCACTCGGCGGGATCGGAGTCGAGCACCGACCCGGTGGTGAAGACGCCCGCGACGTGGGCCAGCGCGTCGACCGGCCCGTGCTCGGCCTCCACTCGTGCGACCGCCTCGGCGACGCCGGCCGCGTCGCACACGTCGAGACCGTGCACGGGGGCGGCCACGTCGAGCAGCGCGGCGGTCTCGGCGAGGCCGTCGACATCGCGGTCGGCGAGGACGACGCGGTGCCCGGCCTTCGCGAGGGTCAGGGCGGTGGCGCGGCCGATGCCCTGGGCGGCGCCGACGACGAGGGTGACGGACCGGCTCACCGCCGCACCCCCAGCGCCTCGAGCACCGTGCCGAACTTCGTTGTGGTCTCCGCGAGTTCGTCGAGCGGATCCGACCCGGCGACGATGCCGCCGCCCGCGTGGGTCGTGAGCGTGGTGCCGTCGGCGTCGAGGACGGCGCAGCGGATCGTCACCATCCATTCGCCGTCGCCGTCCCGGTCGGCCCAGCCGACGGCGCCGGCGTAGAAACCGCGGTCACCCTCCAGTTCCTGGATCAGCGCCCGGGCGGGGGCGGTCGGCGTGCCGCAGATCGCGGGGGTCGGATGCACGGCGAGGGCGAGGTCGAGGGCGGTGACCGACCGGTCCCGCAACCGGCCCGAGATCGGGGTGCCCAGGTGCCAGAGCTGCCGGGTGCTCGTCAGGGTCGGCGACCCGGGGATGTCGAGGTCGGTGCACAGCGGTTCGAGGCTCGCACGCAGGGCGTCGACGACGTGGGCGTGCTCGGCGAGGTTCTTCTCCGACGCGACGAGGCGCCGGCCGGTGCGCCGGTCGACCTCGGGGTCCGGGTGCCGGGGCGCCGAACCGGCGAGCGGATGACACGTGACGAGGTCGCCGCGGCGCCGGACGAGCACCTCGGGACTGGCCCCGACGAGGTGTCGGCCGGTCCACGGTCCCCCGGCGGCGGTGAGGTCGACGACGAATCCGTTGCCGGAGGGGTCGTTTCCGGCCAGGCGGGCGAGCAGCGACGCCGGGTCGACGGGTGCGTCCGCCCGCAGGAGCAGCGCGCGGGCCAGCACCACCTTCGCCAGGTCGTCGGCCGGGTCGCGCAGTTGCCGCAGCGCCGTGGCCACCCGGTCGAGGTGTTCGTCCTCGGTGGGCAGCGTCGCGGCGATCCGCACCGGCGGCAGCGCGACGGTGACGTCCCCGACGGGGTCCGGCTGGTGTCGCAGCGCGACGGGAGCGGTGAGGGCGGCGTGGTGGTCGGGTGCGAACGGCAGCGCGCCGACGACGGCGGCCACCGAGCCGGCGCGCAGCGCTGCCGCGGCCTCGCCGGCCGAGGCGAACCGGGCGTCGACGCCCTCCGCCACGACGGTGCCGTGCGGACGCGACAGCACGAACGGGGCGGCGGACCCGATCTGCCGCGGGGCGGCGGTGCCGATCTGCCGCGGGGCGGCGGTGCCGATCTGCCGCGGGGCGGCGGTGCCGATCTGCCGCGGGGCGGCGGTGCCGGGCGCGGCGACGGCCGGTGCTTGCATGTGCGCAGACCTCTCGTAGTGGTGACAGGGACGGTCGCGGTGCCGTGCACCCGACCCAGCAGAACATATACGGTTAGCCTAACCTTTGGTATCGTCACGTTTCGCGCCGGACCGGCTTCACCTCTCGTGATGCGATACGGCACAGTCGAATTCGACCGTAGAAAGGGGATCGATCGTGCCCACGTCCGGCCCGTCGACCTCGGCATTTCCGCTGACGCGGGCCCAGTCCGGCGTATGGTTCGCCCAGCAGCTCGACCCCGCGAACCCCGTCTTCAACACCGCGGAATGCGTCGAACTCCGCGGCGACGTCGACGTCGCCGCGGTGACGCGGGCGGTCCGGGAGGCCGTCGCCGAAGCCGAGGTGCTCACCGCGGCCTTCGCCGTGGAGGCCGACGGATCGGTCCTCATCCGTCCCGGCGCGCACGAGGCGCCGGAGCCCGCCGTCGTCGATCTGCGCCGCGAGCCCGACCCGGAGGCGGCCGCCCGGCGCTGGATGGCCGGCGACCACACGCGCGTGCTGGATCCCGCCCGCGAGCCGTGCCTGCGCGCCGCCGTGCTCCGCCTCGGCGACCGGCACGCCGTCCTCTACCTGTGCATCCACCACCTGGTGATCGATGCCTACGGCTTCGGCCTGCTCACCCGGCGCATCGCCGAACGCTACACCGCCGACGTGCTCGGGCTGCCGGTCCCACCGGCCAGGTTCGCCCCACTCGCCCCCGTCGTCGCCGAGGAAGCCGCCTACCGCGCGTCCGCGGACTTCGCCGCCGACCGGGACTTCTGGGCCGGCTACCTCGACGGCGCCGAGGACGCCGTGACCCTCGCCGACGGTCCCGGCGGCATCGCCGTCCGCTGCCGCGGCGTGCGCCTGACCCTGACCGCCGTACAGCAGCAAGGGCTCTCGCGGATCGGCAAGGCCACCGGCGCGAGCTGGGGCGACGTCGTCACCGCCGCCGTCGCCGCGTTCCTGCGCGCCGCGACGGGACGCGGCGACGTGATCGTGGGATTCCCGGTGATGAACCGGCTCGGCAGCGCCGCGACGACCGTGCCGATGTCCGCGGTCAACGTCGTGCCGCTGCGCCTGCGTCCCGAACCCGCCCGCACTCTCGCCGATCTCGTCGCCGAGGTGCGTGCCGCCGTGGCGGACTGCCGCCCGCACCACCGCTACCGCGGGGAGGACATCCAGAACGACCTGCGCCTGCCCGCGGGCTCCCGGGGCGTCGTCGGACCGTCCGTCAACGTCAAACCGTTCGGCGACCGGCTGCGCTTCGCGGACCTGCACGCCGCGGTGCACTCCGTGGCCCGGGGCCCGCTGCAGGACTTCATGGTGACCGTGCGGCCGCTCGACCACACCGGCGGCCTCGAGGTCTGGGTGGACGCGGATGCCGACGCCTACACCGCCGACGACCTCGCGCGGCACGCACGCCGTCTCGAACTGCTCCTCACCCAAATCGCCGCGCTCGCCGATCCGCACCGGCCGCTGGCCCGGCTGCAGATCCTCGGCGCCGGCGAGCGCCGCCGCCTCCTCGTCGAGCGCAGCGGCGACGACCTGCCGGTGCCGACGGACCTCACGCTGCCGGACCTGCTGGCCGCGCAGGTGGCCCGTGACCCGGACGCACCCGCGGTGCGCGATGCCGCCACCGCCCTGACCTTCGGCGAACTGGCCGCGCGCTCGCGCCGCCTCGCCCGTCACCTCCTGAGCCGCGGGCTCGGCCCACAGCGGCGCGTCGCCGTCGCGTTGCCGCGCCGCGCCGACACGCTGGTTGCGCTGTTCGCCGTCCTCGAGGCCGGCGCCACGTGCGTTCCGCTGGACCCCGACCATCCCGCCGAGCGGCTCGCCCACGTGCTCGCCGAGACCGTACCCGGTGTCGTGCTCACCGGCGGCGACGGCGCCGCACGTATCGCCGAGATCTCCTGCACCGCGGGCCTGCCCGATCCGGTGAACCTCGACGGGCTGGACCTGTCCGGCTACGACGCCGAGCCGCTGACCCGCGCCGAACGCGGCCGCCCGCTGCACGAGCTCGACGTCGCCTACGTCATCCACACCTCCGGTTCGACCGGCCGGCCCAAGGGCGTGGAGGTCCCGCACCGCGGCGCCGTCAACCTGTTCCACAGCCACCGCGAGCGCGTCTTCTCCCGTGCCCGCGCCGAGGCCGGCCGCGACCGCCTGCGGGTCGGGCATGCCTGGTCGTTCGCGTTCGACGCCTCGTGGGGCCCGCATCTGTGGCTGCTCGACGGACACGAGCTGCGCATCGTCGACGAGGCCACCCAGCGGGACCCGCACCGGCTCGCCGAACTCGCCGGCAGCGAGGGCTGGCACTTCGTCGAACTGTCGCCCGCGCAACTCGAGCAGATCGTCGAGGCCGACCTGCTGCCCGCCGGTACCGTGCCGACGCTCGGCTTCGGCGGCGACGCCGTCACCGACGCCCTGTGGCAGCGTCTGCGTGAGCGCGACGGCGCCGCGTTCAACTTCTACGGCCCCACGGAGGGCACCGTCGACGTCCTCGTCGCCGAGGTGGGGGACGCGGCGGAACCCGTGATCGGCCGGCCGGTGGCGAACCTGCGCGCCTACGTGCTCGACGCCGCGCTGAACCCGGTCCCGGAGGGCGTGGACGGCGAACTGTACGTCGCCGGCCCCGGCGTGGTGCGCGGCTACCTCGGCGCGCCCGGCGCGACCGCGGCGCGGTTCGTGGCGAACCCGTTCGGCGACAGCGAAAGCCGCATGTACCGCACCGGCGACGTGGTGCGGTGGACCGCGGACGGCCACCTCGTCTACCGCGGCCGCCGGGACGACCAGGTCAAGATCCGCGGCTTCCGCGTCGAACTCGGCGAGGTCGAGGCGGCGCTGCAGGAGCTGCCCGGCGTCGCGCGGGCCATCGCCGTGGCGCGTCCCGACGCGACCGGCACCGCGCGGCTCGTCGCCTACCTGGTGGGCGGCGACGGTGACCCCGCGACGGCCCGCGAGCTCGTGGCGCGGCGGCTGCCGGCGCACATGGTGCCGTCGGCGTTCGTGTTCCTCGACGCGCTGCCGCTCACCTCCAACGGGAAGGTGGACCGCACGTCGCTGCCGGAACCGGACTTCGGGGCCCTCGTCGGCGGCCGCGCGGCCGCCACCGAACGCGAACGCGTGCTGTGCGCGGTGTTCGCGGACGTCCTGGGCCTCGACACCGTCGGCGTCGACGACGACTTCTTCCTCCTCGGCGGTCACTCCCTCGCGGCGGCCAAGCTGATCGCGAAGGTCCGCGACGCGCTCGGCGTGGAACTGCCGATCCGCACCGTCTTCGACCACCCGACCGTCGAGGGGCTCGCCGCGCAGTGCCCCGACGATGCCGCGGCCCTGCGGATCCCGCTGCGCCCGGTCGAACGCGGCGACCGTGCACCGCTGTCGGCGGGGCAGCAGCGGCTGTGGTTCCAGTTCCGGCTCGAGGGCCCGAGCCCGACCTACAACGTCCCGCTGACGCTGCGCCTGCGCGGCGTCCCCGATCCGGCGGCGCTGCACGAAGCGGTGCGCGCGGTGCTGGACCGGCACGAGGTCCTGCGCACCGTGCTCGAGGACCACGACGGCGTCGGCATGCAACGCGTGCTCGCCGCACCCGGCGTGCCGTTCACCGCCCGCACCGTCGCGGGGGCCGACCTGGACGCGGCGGTGGCGGCCGCGGCGCGGCACGTGTTCGACCTCGAACGCGAGATCCCGATCATGGTGATGCTTTTCGAGGGCGGATCCGCGGAGGCCGTGCTGCTGGTGCTCGTGCACCACGTCGCCGCCGACGAGTTGTCCGCCCCGATCCTGCTGCGCGAGCTCGGCGCGGCCTACGCCGCCGCGGCCGCCGGGAGTTCCTGGACGCCGGCGCCGCTGCCGGTGCAGTACGCCGACTTCGCGGTGTGGCACCGCGAGATCCTCGGCGACGGCGACGGACTCGCCGCCCGCCAGCTCGACTACTGGCGCGCCCGGCTCGACGGGATGCCGGAGGAACTCGACCTGCCCACCGACCGGCCCCGCGGCGCGACGGCCACGTTCGCGGGCGGCACGGTCGAACGGCTGGTACCGCCGCACGTGGCCGATGCGCTGCGGGCCGTCGCGCGCGGTGCGGGCGCCACGATGTTCATGCTCGTGCACACCGCCGTCGCCGTCGCCCTCGCGCGCAGCGGCGCGGGGGAGGACATCCCGATCGGCTCGCCCACCGCGGGCCGCCCCGCCGCCGAACTGGACGACCTCGTCGGGTTCTTCGTCAACATGGTGGTTCTGCGGACGGACCTGTCCGGCGATCCCACGCTCGCCGAACTGCTCGCCCGGATCCGCAGCACCGACCTCGACGCCTACGCGAACCAGGACCTGCCGTTCGACCGGCTCGTCGAGGCCCTGAACCCCTCCCGCAGCGCCGGCCGGCACCCGCTGTTCCAGGTGCTCGTGCAGCACCGCACCCCGCCGGTCGTCGACGCCTTCGCCGGCCTGGAACCGCGGGTGTCCACCGTCGACACCGGCGCCGCCCTGTTCGACCTGACCTTCGACGTGGTCGAGGACGCGGGCGACGGCCTGCGGGTGCGGGTGGAGTACGCGCGGGACCTGTTCGACGCGGCCACCGCCGACGCGCTCGCCGCCCGCGTGGTGCGCGCCTTCGCGGCGCTCCCGAGGGATCCGCGGACCCGGCTGTCCGCGCTCGACCTGCTCGCCGACGACGAGCGCGACCGTCTCTGCTCCGGCAGCCCGTACGTATGTATGGACGACGTCGAAGACGTCGGCGTGGATACCCTGGGTGAGCTGTTCACCCGCCAGGCGCGGCGCACCCCGACCGCGACCGCGCTGGTCACCGCCACCGGGACGCTCACCTTCGGGGAACTGCACGCCCGTACCAGTCGGCTCGCGCGGCACCTGATCCGCCGCGGCGTGGGACCCGAGACGGTGGTCGGGCTGATGCTGCCGCGCGGCACCGACGCGATCGTCGCGGCCCTCGCGGTGTGGCAGGCCGGCGGCGCCTACGTCCCGATCGATCCCGGGTACCCGGCCGAGCGCATCGAACACATGCTCGCCGACTCGAGGCCCGTCCTCGTCCTCGACGAGGCCGCGCTCGCCGCGGTGGACCCCACGCTCCCGGACACCCCGCTCGAGCCGGGCGAGCATCTCGGCGCAGTCTCCGGCGACGGGGCCGCCTATGTCGTCTACACCTCCGGCTCGACCGGGCTCCCCAAGGGCGTCGTGGTGCCGCACCGCGGCGTCGTGAACCTGGTCGCGACCCAGCGGCGTCGGACCGTCGGCCGCGCGGAGGACCGGCCGCTGCGGGTGCTGCTGACCTACGCGCTGTCGTTCGACTCCTCGATCGACCCGCTGCTGTCTATGCTCGCCGGGCACACCCTGTACCTGCCGGACGCCGACCTGCTCGCCGACGCCGCCGCCACCGTCGCCTACGTGCGCACCCACCGCATCGACGCCGTCGACTGCGTACCGCTGCTCATGACCGAACTGCTCGCCGCCGGCCTGTGCGAGCCCGCGGCGCCGCACCGTCCCAGCCTGCTCGCCGTCGGCGGCGAGGCCGTGTCCGCGGACCTGTGGTCGGCGCTCGGCGCGCTCGACGGGGTACGGGCGCTGAACATGTACGGCCCCACCGAATGCACGGTCGACGCCACGGTCGCCGAGATCCGCGGGGCGCGCCCGCACATCGGGGCGCCGATCGACGGCGCCCGGGTGTACGTGCTCGACGACCGTCTGCGCCTCGTCGCGGCGGGCGTGGCCGGAGAGCTGTACGTCGGCGGGCCCGGCGTCACCCGCGGCTACCTGAACCGCCCCGGGCCGAGTGCGGCCCGCTACGTGGCCGATCCGTTCGGCGCTGCGGGCGCCCGGCTCTACCGCACCGGAGATCGGGTGCGGTGGATCGACGCGGGCGGCGACCGTCCGGTGCTCGAGTACCTCGGCCGCAGCGACGATCAGGTCAAGATCCGCGGGTTCCGCATCGAGCTCGGCGAGATCGAGGCCGCGTTGTCGGCGCACCCGGCGGTCGCGGGCTGCGTGGTCGTGGCCCGGGAGGACGAGCCGGGCCGCCGCCGGCTCGTCGGGTACGTCACCGGCGCCGGAGCAGATCCGGAAGTGTTGCGGCAGCACGTGTCCCGTAGTCTGCCCGAGCACATGGTGCCGGCCGCGATCGTGGTGCTCGACGAGTTCCCGGTCACCCCCAACGGTAAGGTCGACCGGCGGGCGCTGCCCGCCCCGGTCTTCGCGCCCGCCGGGGCGTCCCGGGCCCCGGCGAACGACCTCGAGCGGCGCCTGTGCGCGGTGGTGGCGGAGGTGCTGCGCCTGGACACGATCGGACCCGACGACGACTTCTTCTCCCTCGGAGGTGATTCCATCGTCTCGATCCAGCTCGTGTCGAGAGCCCGGGCGGCGGGACTGCGCTTCGCCGCCCGCGACGTCTTCGAGCACCGCACCCCGGCGGGCCTGGCCCGCATCGTGCAGGTCGACACGGCACCGGACGAGACGGAACGCACCGCCGCCCTGGGTCTCGTCCCGGCGACCCCGATCGTGCACGACCTCCTCGACCGCGGCGGCCCCTACCGGGGATTCGCCCAGTCCCGCCTCCTGCACGCGCCCGTCGGGCTCGACCTCGGCACCCTGGTCGGGGCGGTGGGCCGGGTGCTCGCGGTGCACGACGCCCTGCGCGCCGTGTTCGATCCGGCGGCAAGGACATTCGACGTCCGTGCCGCGGACGCCGTCGATCCGGCCACGCTCGTCACGCGGGTGGACGTCCGGGGACTCGACGAGCGGTCCCGCTCGACGGTGCTGTCCGAGGAGACCGACGTCGCCTGTGCCGCCCTGGATCCCGAGACCGGTGACATGATGCGGGTGGTCTTCTTCGACGCCGGCCCAGGGCGTCCGGGCCGGATCCTGGTGGTGGTGCATCATCTGGTGATCGACGGGGTCTCGTGGCGGATCCTGGTCCCGGACCTGGCCGTCGCGTGCGAGGGCACCGAACCGGCCGGCGGGGGAACGCCGCTGCGGACCTGGGCGCGGGGGCTGCTCGACCAGGTTCCGGCGCGGCGCGGCGAACTGGGGTTGTGGCGCCGTGCCCTCGAACCGGCCGGATGCGTGCGGATCGCGGGGCGGCGGGTGGATCCCGCGCGCGACACGATGGCGACGGTTTCGCGGGTGCAGGTGCAGGTCCCGGCGTCGGTGACCGAGGCGCTGCTGACGACGGTGCCGGAGCGCTTCCGCGCCGGCGTCGACGACGTGCTGCTCACCGCGCTGGCGCTGACGGTGGGCCGGGTGTGCGGCGGTGGGGCGGTCCCGGTGGACCGGGAGGGGCACGGACGCGAGGAGCAGGTGGTGCCCGGCGCCGACCTGTCCCGCACCGTCGGCTGGTTCACCAGCCTGTATCCGGTCCGCCTCGACGTCTCCGGGGTGGATCTCGCCGAGGCGTTCGCCGGCGGCGACTGCGCCGGGGTGGCGCTCAAGCTCGTCAAGGAGCAGTTGCGGGAGATCCCGGACAACGGAATCGGGTTCGGCATGCTCCGCCATCTCGATCCCGAGTCCGGGACCGAACTCGGGGCCGCACCGGCACCGGAGATCGGGTTCAACTATCTCGGCCGGCTGACCCTCGGCGAGGGGGACGGCGGACCGTGGACGGCCGCTCCGGAGGCCGGCGTGCTCGGCGGCACCACCGACGAGGCGATGCCGGTGAGCCACGCGATCGAGGTCGGCGCCGTCACCGAGGAGACGCCGGCCGGACCGGTACTCCGCGCGACGTGGGGTTACGCCACCGGGGTCGTGCCGGCGTCCGTCGTCGCCGAGTTGGCGCACGGCTGGGTCGCGGCGCTGTGTGCGCTCGCCGACCACGCCGCGCGTGACGACGCCGGTGGCTTCACTCCCTCCGATCTGACGCTGAGCGACCTCGACCAGTCCGAAATCGACGATTTCGCCCTGGAATTCGGGTGAGTGCCTCTGCGCTGGGCCCGGAGGTGCGCCGCATCATCGATGCGGACCGTCGGCAGCGGAGTAACGACGTGTTCTTCGATCGGGACGGACAGGACACCGTCCTTCCTGGGGCGTCAGTACGCTCCGGGACCGCGTAGGCCACGGAGCAGTGGTCGGGGTCCTACAGGGGCAGGGGACGGTTGTCTACCACGCTTTTCATGACGAGAGTGGAGCTGAGGCGCCCGACGCCGGGGAGGGTGGCGAGGGATTCGTCGTAGAGCTTCTGGAAGGCGGGCAGGTCGCGGGTGATCACCCGCAGGAGGTAGTCGGGGTCGCCGAACAGTCGTTGCGCTTGCAGGACATGGGGTATGGCGGCGACGGCCGGTTCGAATGCCTCGAGGGTGTCGCGGTCGACGGTGCGCATGGTGACGAAGACGAGCGCCTCGAACGTCAGGCCCAGGGCGCCGGCGTCGAGCTGGGCGCGGTAGCCGGTGATCGCGCCGGAGCTCTCCAACGCGCGTAGGCGGCGGTGGCAGGGCGAGATGCTGAGTTGGACCCGATCTGCGAGTTCGGTGACGGTGAGCCGCCCGTCTTGTTGGAGCTCGGCAAGGATCTTTTTGTCGACGTTGTCCATGTGGAAGATTTTCCCCCAATTACACGGTTCTTGTGAAAACTATGGGAACGAATTCCAGGTCGATCTCCCTAATCTCTCTATCGGGAACCGCCAGGCGTCCTGGCGGTCCGAGAGTGTGAAGGATGAGTGAGGTCATGGCGGTCGGTACCGTTGCTGCGTTCTGGGCGGTGTCGTTTCTGTTCGTGCTGACGCCGGGGGCGGATTGGGCCTACGCGATCGCGGCGGGGCTGCGGCACCGCACCGTGGTGCCCGCGGTCGGTGGGATGTTGTCGGGGCATCTGGCAATGACCGCGGTGGTGGCGACCGGCGTCGCGGCGCTGGTGGCCCGCTCGCCGTTGGTGCTGAGCGCGTTGACGGCGGTCGGGGCGGCGTACCTGGTGTGGCTGGGGATCACGATGCTCGTCAAGCCCTCGGCTCTGCCGCAGACCGGGGCGGACCAGCCACCGGAATCGTGGGTGCGGCAGGCGGTCAAGGGTATGGGGACCAGCGGGCTGAATCCGAAGGTGCTTCTGCTGTTCCTGGCGCTGCTGCCACAGTTCACCGACACGGACGCGCGGTGGCCCCTCGCGGTGCAGATCGTGCTGCTGGGTGTGGTGCACACGGTCAGCTGCGCGGTGGTCTACATGGGGGTGGGGACGGGGGCGCGGGTGGTGCTGCGCACCCGCCCCGCCGCGGCGCGGGTGGTGACCTGGATTTCCGGTGCCGCGATGATCGGAATCGGTGCGGTACTGCTGATCCAGCGGGTGGTCGGATAGGACTCGGCGACAGCACGCGTTCACGTGCGGTCCGGAACGGCGCGTGCGCGCGACGCCGACCATTTCCGGGGAAACGGCACCTGCAGCGTTCCCGGCGTGACCGGGATGTGTTCGGCGGCGGCATGTAGTCGATTGTTCCGCGCGACGACGGCGCCGCCGCGGATCATCGTCTCGACCAGTTCGGCGGCGAGCGCCTCGGGTGTGAGGCACAACCGTGCGGCGTTGGTCAGCCACGCGCGTGCATGCAGGTAGGGCTCGACCTCGTCGGCGGGAATGCCGCCTCGAATCATCAACGCGAAGACGAGAATTCGACGTGCGCCGTACCACACCGCGCCGTCAGGGTCGTCGACGTGACGCTGGCCGCGACGCCGTGCACTGGCCAGTGCTCCGTCGGTGTCGGCGGGAATCGGTCCGTGCGCGGGCAGCAGCACCCGTGGCCGAAGGTCGGTCAACCGGTGCAGCGATTGCAGGGCCGTGCGGGCCGCGTCAGGGCCGTCGAGGGCACTGTCGACCCAGCCGACGTCGTAGTCGGACAGCGCGTCTCCGACCACCTGTAGTTGCTGCATGCGAGCAACCGCGTGCAAACAATCCTCGCCGCCCGCGAGTGCGGTCTCATCCGCTGACCCCCCGCCTGCAGCCTCGCATCCCCGCCCGCAGGCGTCGCCACCAGCAGCCACCGGGCTGGGCACTCGGCCCTGCCCGGTGGCGCATATTCCAGAACGGGGGCCAGACAGCCTGTCGGCTCCGCGGAGCACATCGAACGTCAGAAGTCAGCGCATACACGACGACGGGATCGCCGAATCAGGCTGGCGACAGCGGGCAAGGGGGTTACACGCTCGCGATGAGGCTTCGGAGGCGACGAACCAGTCTCGGGTGCGTCCCCGGAGCCGGAACAGTGACCACGGGTCCTCGCGTGTCAGCTCCGCCAATGCCAGGCTGTCGCCGGTGCGGCGATGCGAGGGAGGCATTGTCGAGTTCGCTCAGTTGCATACTCACCTCGTTGTCGAGGATCGACTCCGACAGTGTGCGTTTGCTCTGCAGGATCTCATCGATTCGTTCCTCCAGGGCGCCCACACACATCAGTCGGTGGACGACAACAGGATGGGTCTGGCCGATCCGGTGGGCGCGGTCGGTTGCCTGGTCTTCGACGGCGGGGTTCCACCAGTGATCGCCGGCTACGACGTGCGGCATGAGGCGGCAGCGGTCCGGAACGTTCGCATGCTGCGACGAACGTCGTCGGGGTCCCGGATACCACGCTCTGGGGCCTCCACCCGAGACAGGGCTGCACTCGTGGACGACCGGCCACCGGTCGTCGCGGTGGAGGCACCGCACCGCCGCCCGTCCCGATCCACTGGGAATGTGTCATATCGGGTCGAACGGGTGCCGTCGACGCTTGGCGGCGGCGGACGTGGAGTTTTGCTGGGGTCTGGCTCGGTGCAGACAACAGGTGCACAGGTCCGGGGACGTAGCGCTTGGCGCCCGCACCGAGTTCGGTTAGCCTAACCAATCAGGTCCGGGCGGATGCCCGGCGAACAGACATGTGGGAGTAAGCGATGCGGGTTGAGGGACGGGGCCGGCTGCGCCGCGCAGCGGTGTTCGGCGCGACGGCGGTGCTGGCCGTGGGCCTGGTGGGGTGCGGCAGCGACGGTGGCTCCGGCGAGGAACCGGCCGCGGATGCCACGCGCACGTTCGAGGCGCAGAACGGGCCGATCGAGATCCCGTCCGACCCGCAGCGCATCGTCGCCTGCGGCTACGCGGTGCTACCGCTGCTCCAGGCCGACGCGAATCTCGCCGCCGCCTGCGAATGGACCCGCGAGCTCGACAACATGGACGCGGAGACCAAGGCCGCGTACGAGGCGCTGCCCAAGGTGGCGCCGGACGGGGCCGTGAGCGAACTCGACTACGAGGCCGTCGCCGCCGCCGCGCCCGACCTGATCATCATGGGCGTGCCCGCGCGCGTGCAGTCGCAGCTCGACACGGCCAAGCTCGAGGCCCTCGCTCCGGTGGTCTTCCTCGGCCTGACCAACCCCGGTGACTGGCGCGGCCTCGGTGAGCAGTACGCCGACGCCGCGAACGTGTCCGACGCCTACGGCGAGTACAAGGAGCAGTACGAGGCACGCGCCGCGGAGATCGCCGGGAAGTACCGCGGCACCCTCGGGAACCTGACCTTCGCCGGCGTCTGCAACGTGTGCGGCACCGAGCCCGGTGAGTTCTTCCGCGAGTACGCCTCGTCGTACACCACCAACCTGTTCGAGGACCTCGACCTGCAGTTCCCCGGTCAGCCCGCCAACCCCGAGGACGTGCACGGCGAGTACCTCTCCGTCGAGGAGATCGGCCGGAACCTCGGGAACGTCGACGTCATCGTCTACGGCGTCGAGGCCGACGGCTCGGTCTCGCCCGAGCTGCAGGAGCTGATGGCCTCCCCGCTGTGGCAGTCCCTGCCCGCCGTGCAGGGCGGAAATCTGGTTCCGGTCAAACATTCCCACGCCGCGACCTACGAGACCGCGCTGCTCGCACTCGATTCCATCGACGAGGCGCTCGCCGCGCTGCCCGCGAACCGGCAGCAGTAGCCCTCCCCGCACCCACGGCCCCCGCGTCCGGCGACCCGGGGGCCGTGTTCGTCGCACCTCGCACCCGTTCGTTAGGCAGATATGACCCGCACCTCCGCGCTCGAAGACATCGTTCCCCTCTCGCCGCTGCAGCAAGGCCTGCTATACCTCAGCACCGTCGCCGCGCCCGACGACACCGCCCGTGCCGCCGGAGCCGTCGAACCGGACGCCTACACCGTGCAGTCCGTGCTGCGCCTGACCGGGCGGGTGGACGAGGACACCCTGCGGACCTCCGCGCAGGCGCTGCTGGACCGGCACCCCGCCCTGCGCACGTGCTTCCGCCCCCGCAAGGACGGCCGCACCGCCGGCCTCGTCGTGCGCGGCGCCGAAGCCCCCTGGCGCAGCGTCGATCTGACCGGTCTCGAGCCGGACGTCGCGGAGCGTCACCTCGCGGACCTGCTCGCCGAGGATCTACGCGACTGGTTCGACCTCACGCGGCCGCCGCTGATCCGCTGGCTGTTCGTGCGATTCGGGCCGGACGACGTGCGGCTCGTGCTCACCGCCCACCACATCGTCGTGGACGGCTGGTCCACCCCGATCCTGGTGCGCGAACTCCTCGAGATCTACGCCGCGGGCGGTGCCGCCACCGGCCTGCTTCCGGTCCGGCCCTACCGCGACTACCTCGCGTGGCTCGGCAGGCAGGACCACGACGCCGCCCGCGCGTTGTGGCGCGAATCCCTCGACGGACTCACCGAACCGAGCCTCGTCGCCCCGCCCGGCGCCACCCGGGCCACCACGCCGACCGCCGCCGTCGCCGTCGAGGTGCCGGCCGGACTCGGTGACCGGCTCACCGGCCTGGCCCGCGACGCCGGCGTCACCCTCAACACCGTCCTGCAGACCGGGTGGGCGCTGCTGCTGTCCGGGCTGCTCGGCCGCGACGACGTCGTCTTCGGCGCCACCGTCTCCGGGCGACCGCCGGAACTGGCCGGCGTCGAATCCATGGTCGGATTGTTCATCAACACCGTGCCCGTGCGGGTGCGCCTGGATCCCCGCGCCACCGTCACCGAGCTGCTGCGGCGCGTGCAGCTGGCGCAGTCCCGCACCGTCGACCACCAGTACCTCGGCCTCGCCGAGGTGCAGCGCGACGTGGGACTGGGGGAGCTGTTCGACACCCTCACCGTCTTCGAGAGCTATCCCGTGGACCGCGACGCGCTCGACCGTGCCCAGCGCGCCGGCGGGGTCACGATCGCCGCCGTCGAGGGCCGCGACGCCACCAACTATCCGCTCGTGCTCACCGCGGGCGTCGCCGACACCCTCGTCATGACCCTCGACTACCGGCCCGGCCTGTTCACCGCGGACGACGCCGCCGCCCTCGCCGGCCGCCTCGTCCACATCCTCGGCGCCCTCGCCGCCGCGCCGGACCGCCCGGCCGCCGCGCTGGACCTGCTCACCGGCACCGAACGCGGTCGCGTCCTCGGCACGTGGTCCGTCGCGCCGGCCGCGCCCTCGGACGGCACCGTCGCGGCGCTGCCCGCCTCGGCGGGTCCGGACACCCTCGCGGTGGTGTGCGGCGCCGAGGAGCGCACCTTCGCGGAGCTCGGGGCGAACTCGGCGCGGCTCGCGCGCCTGCTGATCGGGTTCGGTGTCGGACCCGACGTGCTCGTGGGCCTGGCCCTGCCACGCTCCGCCGCCACCGTGGAGGCCGTCCTCGCGGTGCTCGCCGCCGGGGGTGCCTACCTGCCGCTCGATCCGTCGTACCCGGCGGAGCGGTTGGCGCACATGGTCGCCGACGCCCGCCCCGGTGTCGTGCTCACCACCCGTGCCGTCGCCGACGAACTCGGAGCGACCCTCACCGGCAGCGGCGCGCGCCTCGTCGTGCTCGACGACCCGGACCTGCGCGCCCGGCTCGCCGCGCTGCCCGCCGCCGCGGTGGCCGACGCCGATCGTCTCCGCCCGCTCCGCCCCGGTCACGCCGCGTACGTCGTCTACACCTCCGGCTCCACCGGCCTCCCCAAGGGTGTCACCGTCACCCACGCCAATCTCACCGATCTCGTTGCCGCGCAGCGAGAGACGATCATGCGGTCGGCGTCCGGCACGTGGCGGGTGCTGCTGACCTACCCGTTCGCCTTCGACTCGGCCGTCGCCGCCCTGACCTGGCTGCTGTCCGGGCACACCCTGCACGTGCTGCCCGACGAGCACCGCACCGACACCGCGTTCGTCGTCGACTACGTGCGGACCCACCGCATCGATCATGTCGACTGCGTGCCCGTGCTGATGAGCGGTCTGCTCGACGCCGGTCTGCTCGACGGTAACCGCCACCGGCCCGCCAAGGTGACCGTCGGCGGCGAGGCCGTCGGATCGGCGCTGTGGCGGCGCCTCGGCGCCGCGGACGGCGTCGAGGCCTACAACTGCTACGGCCCCACCGAATGCACGGTCGACGCAACCTGTTCCCGTATCGAGGGAGACACCGTGACCATCGGCGGACCGACCCCCGGCACCCGGCTGTACGTGCTGGACCGGTGGCTGCGACCGGCACCGCCCGGCGTGGCCGGGGAACTGTACGTCGCCGGCGGGGGTGTCGCCCGCGGTTACCTGGGACAACCCGGCCGGACGGGGGAGCGGTTCGTCGCCGACCCGTTCACCGGCCGGGGCGAGCGGATGTACCGCACCGGCGACGTCGTGCGGTGGTTGCCGGACCCGGTCGACACCGAACGCGGTGCCCTCGAATACGTGGGCCGCGACGACGACCAGGTCAAGATCCGCGGGTTCCGCGTCGAACTCGGCGAGATCGAGGCCGCGCTGGGTGCCGTGCCGGGGGTGCGTGCCGCCGTCGTCGTCGCGCACACCGACGCCCGCGACGTGCGCCGCCTGGTCGGCTACGTCACCGGAACGGCCGAGCCCGTGACCGTCCGCACCGCCGTCGCCGCCCACCTGCCCGAGTACCTGGTGCCCGCCGCGATCCTGCGGGTCCCGGAACTGCCGACCACCGCGAACGGCAAGGTGGACCGGAAGGCCCTGCCGGAGCCGGACTTCGGGGCGCTCGCCGGATCCGGTGCGCCACGCACCGCGACGGAGTCGGCGCTGTGCTCCGCGTTCGCGGAGGTCCTCGGCCTCGACCGCGTCGGCGTCGACGACGACTTCTTCACCCTCGGCGGCGATTCCATCGTCTCGATTCAACTGGTGTCCCGCGCTCGCGCCGCCGACGTCCGGATCACCGCGCGCCAGGTGTTCGAACTGCGCACCGTCGCCGCGCTCGCCGCGGCCTGCGAGTCCGACACCGGTGACGAGCAGCCGGCGCGGCCCGCCGTCGTGGCCACCGGCCCGGTGCCGCTCACCCCGATCGTGCGCGAAACCCTCGACCACGGAGGGGATCTGCGGCACTTCGCGCAAGCCCGCCTGCTGATCGCTCCGCCCGGGCTCACCGAGGCGCACCTCGTCGCGGCCGTCGACGCACTGCTGCGCACCCATCCCATGCTCCGCTCGCGCCTGACCGTCGCCGGCGGCGACGCGGACTGGGTGGTGCCCGAGGGTATTCCGGACGCGGCGACGGCGGTGCGCCGGGTCGACGCGGCAGGTCTCGACGACGCGCGGTGGCGCGCCCTGTTCGAGGCCGAACGCGACCGCGCGCTGGCGGACCTCGACCCCGCGGCCGGGCAGATGATCCGCGTGGTGCTCCTCGACGCCGGCCCCGACGCGGCGGGCCGCGTGTTCGTCGCCGTGCACCACCTCGTCGTCGACGGTGTGTCGTGGCGGATTCTCGTGCCCGACCTCGCGGCCGCCGTCGATCGGGTGCGCCGCGGCGCCGCGCCGGACCTCGAGCCGGCCGGCACCTCCTTCCGGGACTGGGCGCTCGGGCTCGCCGAAGCCGCCACGTCCGATCGCATTGCGCAGTCTCTGCCGCGCTGGCAGGAGATCGCCGAGACCACCGAACCGCCGCTGGGCGCCCGCCCGCTGGATCCGGCGCGCGACACCGTCGCCACCGCGCGGTCGCGCGAGGTGCGGGTACCCGTGGCGGTCACCGAGCAGATCCTCACCACCGTGCCCGCCGCGTACCGGGCGGGCGTCGCGGATGTGCTGCTCACCGCCCTCGCGCTGGCCGTGACGTCGGTGCGCGGCGGCGACGTGCTGCGCGTGCACCTCGAGGGCCACGGCCGCGCCGAGCACGCCGTGCCCGGCGCCGACCTCACCCGCACCGTCGGCTGGTTCACCACCCTGTACCCCGCCGTGCTCGACGTGTCCGGCATCGACCCGCACGAGGCCCTCGCCGGTACCGCGGCAGCCGGAACCGCTCTGGTCCAGGTCAAGGAGTCGCTGCGGGCCCTGCCCGACGACGGCCTCGGATTCGGGCTGCTGCGCCGGCTCGCTCCCGGGGGAACGCGGCACTTCCCGGGGTACCGGGCCCCCGACGTGATGTTCAACTACCTCGGCCGGATGACGCTCGGGGAGAACACAGGTCAGGCGTGGTCCGCCGCGCCGGAGGCGGGCGCCCTCGGCGGCGCCGTCGATCCCGGCACACCCCTCGACCACGTCCTCGACGTCAACGCCGTCACCGAGGACGGCCCCCGCGGCCCCGAGATCATCTGCGAATTCACGGCGGCGGGCGTCCTCGACGAGGAGACCGTCGCCCTCGTCGCCGGCCGGTGGGTGGAGGCGCTCGCCGCGCTGGCCCGGCACGCCGGCACCCCCGGCGCCGGCGGACCCACCCCGTCGGACCTGACCTACCGGGGGCTGTCGCTGCCCGAACTCGCCTCGCTCACCACCGAACTCGGCCCGATCGACGACGTCGTGCCGCTCACGCCGTTGCAGCGCGGCATGTTCTTCCTCGCCGGTCTCGACGACGGCACCGGCACCGACGTGTACTCGATGCAGACCGTCCTCGATCTGCGCGGCGACCTCGACCGGGACACGTTGCGGCGCAGCGTCGTCGCGCTGCTGGACCGGCACGCGACCCTGCGCACCGGATTCCGCACGACCACAGCCGGTGACCCCGTCGGCGTCGTTCTCCGGGACCCCGGCCTGCGGTGGACGGACGTCGACCTCACACACGACCCCACCCCCGTGACCGAATGTCACACCGCTTCGGTCAGATCGACGCGATGTGACATTCGGCCCGTCGAGGAGCGCAGCGACGACCTCGTCGCCGCCGACCGCGCCACCGGGTTCGACGTCGCGGCCGCGCCGCTGGTGCGGTTCACCCTCGTGCGCCTCGCACCGGACCGGCACCGGCTGATCTTCGCCGCCCACCACCTGCTGCTCGACGGCTGGTCGTCGCCGCTGCTGATGCAGGAACTGTTCACCCTCTACGGCGCGGGCGCCGACCCGGCGTCGCTGCCCGCGGTCCGCCCGTTCACCGACTACCTCGCGTGGCTGGGCGACCGCGACACCGACGAGGGCTTGCGCCGCTGGACCGAGGCGCTCACCGGCGTCGAGGAACCCACGCTGCTCGCCCCGGCCGGCTCGTCGCTCGACGCCACGCTGCCCGCCGAACTCTCGGTGCCGGTGCCGGCCGGCCTGGCCGCGCGGCTGCAGCGCCGCTGCCGCGACCTCGGCGTCACCGTGAACACCGCGGTGCAGACCGCGTGGGCGGTTCTCCTCGGCGCCCGGCTCGACCGCACCGACGTGACCTTCGGCGCCGTCGTGTCCGGCCGCGTCCCGGACGTTCCCGGCGTCGAGACGATGATCGGCCTGTTCATCAACACCGTGCCCGTGCGCGTCGCGCTGCGCCCCGGCGAGCCCGCCGCCGAACTGCTCCGGCGCGTCCAGGACGAGCAGAACCGGCTCCTGGATCACCAGTACGTCGGCCTCGCCGACATCCAGCGCGCCGTCGGCCTCGGCGAACTGTTCGACACCCTCATCGTGTTCGAGAGCTACCCGATCGACACCGACGCCCTCGCCCGCGCGCAGCGCTCCGGTGGTCTCGATGTCACCGACGTCCGCGGTCACGACGCCACCAACTTCCCGCTGGTGCTCGTCGCCGAACTCGACGACGAGCTCGCCCTCACCCTCGAGTACCAGCAGGCGTTGTTCACCGCCGCCGACGCCGGCGCATTCGGCCGGCAGCTCGTGCGCCTCCTCGACCAGCTCGCCGGGGAACAGTCGCTGCGCGTCGCCCAGCTCGACGTCCTCGGTCCGGCCGAGCGAGGGCGGCTGCCCGAACTCTCGTCGACCGCCCCGGCACCGTCGAACGGGCACCGCACCGTGCCCGACCTGCTCGCGGCGCAGATCGCCCGCACCCCGGACGCGGCGGCCGTCGTGTGCGGCGCCGTGCGGCTCACCTTCGCCCAGCTCGGCGCCGCGTCGGCACGTCTGGCACGACGGCTGATCGACGAGGGCGTCGGGCCCGAGACGCTCGTGGGCCTGGCCCTGCCGCGCTCGGCGGACATGATGGTCGCGCTCTGCGCCGTGCACGCCGCCGGCGGCGCCTACGTCCCGATGGACCCGGCGTACCCCGCGGAGCGCCTCGCGCACATGGTCGGCGACGCGCGGCCGCGGGTCGTGGTCACGAACGGTGCCGTGGCGCAGACGCTGCGACCGGTGCTCGGTGGGGTGCCGGTGCTCGACCTCGACGACGAGACGGTCCGTGCCGACGTCGGGGCCCGCCCGGCCGCACCCGTCGCCGACCACGAGCGCACCGCACCGCTCCGGCCGGAGCACCCCGTGTACGTCATCTACACGTCCGGCTCCACCGGGTTGCCGAAGGGCGTGGCGATCACCCACGCGAACCTGCTCAACCTGTTCGACAGCCACCGCGCCGACCTGTACGTGCCCACCGTGGCGGGGGCGGGCCGGACGAGCGTGGGCGTCGGGCACGCCTGGTCGTTCGGGTTCGACGCCTCGTGGCAGCCGATGCTGTGGCTGCTCGACGGCCACGCCGTGCATGTGTTCGACGAGGACACCCTGCGCGATCCCGAGGCGATGGTCGCGTACGTCGCCGAACACGAACTCGACTTCCTCGAGGTCACCCCGTCGTTCCTCGACCGCATGGTCGCCGCCGGGCTGTTCGACGGCGGACACCGGCCCGCCACGGTCGGGTTCGGGGGCGAGGCCGTCAACCCGGCGCTGTGGCGGCGGTTGCGGGAGCTGACCGACGGACGTGCGTTCAACCTCTATGGGCCTACCGAGTGCACCGTCGACTCGCTCGTCGGACAGGTCACCGACGCCGACACCCCGTGCCTGGGCCGGGCCGTGCACGGCGCCGCCGCCTACGTCCTCGACCGGATGCTGCGCCCCGTGCCGGTCGGCGTCGCGGGTGAGCTGTACGTCGCCGGATCCGGCGTGGCCCGCGGCTACCTCGGCCGCCCCGACCTGACCGGCACCCGCTTCCTGCCCGACCCGTTCGGTCCGCCGGGAACCCGCATGTACCGCACCGGCGACGTCGTGCGCCGGGTCCCGGCCGGCGACGGCCGTATCACCCTCGAATTCCTCGGCCGCGGCGACGACCAGGTCAAGATCCGCGGCTTCCGGGTCGAGCTCGGCGAGGTCGAGGCGGCCCTGACCGCGGTGCGCGGGGTGCGCGACGCCGTCGCCGTCGCCCACACCGACGAACGCGGCGTGCGCCGGCTCGTCGGCTACGTCGTGCCCGACGGCGACGTGGACCCGGCCGTCGTGCGGGCCGTGCTCGCCGAGCGGCTCCCGGACTACATGGTGCCGGCCGCGGTGCTCGTGCTGGCCGCATTCCCCGTCACCGCCAACGGCAAGGTGGATCGGAAGGCGCTGCCGGAGCCGGACTTCGGGGCACTCGTCGGCTCGGGTGCGCCGCGCACCGAGCGGGAGGCGGTGCTGGTGGAGGTGGCCGCCGAGGTGCTCGGCCTCGACCGGGTGGGCATCGACGACGACTTCTTCGCGCTCGGCGGTGACTCGATCGTCTCGATCCAGTTCGTCTCCCGCGCCCGGGCCGCCGGGCTCCGGCTCACGGCCCGGCAGGTGTTCGAGCTGCGCACCGTCGCGGCCCTGGCCGCGGTCGACGAGACGGACACGGCCCCGGCGGCGGTGCCCGCGGTCGCCGCGACGGGCGACGTGCCGATCACCCCGATCGTGTGGGAGGCCCTCGCGTGGGGCGGCGACCTCGCCCGGTTCTCGCAGGCGCGGTTGCTCGTCGCGCCCGTCGGCCTCACCGTGGACACGCTCGGGAAGGCCGTCGCGGCGCTGCTCGACACCCATCCGATGCTGCGGTCCCGGTTCGCCGTCGCCGGGGGCCGACCCCGCTGGACCGTCCCCGAGACCGCACCGGGCATCGAGACCCTGGTGCGCCGCGTCGAGGTCGGTGAGGTCGACGACGAGCAGTGGGCGGATCGGTTCGCTGCCGAACGCGAAATCGCCTACAGGGCACTCGATCCGGAATCCGGAGTGATGGTGCAGGCGATCTTGTTCGACTTCGGGCCGCACCGCCCCGGCCGCGTGTTCGTCGCCGTGCACCACCTGGTGATCGACGGTGTGTCGTGGCGCATCCTCGTGCCCGACCTCGCCGACGCCGTCGAACAGGCCGGACGCGGCGAGACCGTCGCGCTGACGTCACCCGGCACGTCCTTCCGGGCGTGGGCGACCGGCCTCGCCGTGGCCGCGCGCTCCGAGCGGATCAGGGCCTCGCTGCCCGCCTGGCAACCCGCGGTCGACGCGGTCGAACCACCTCTCGGCGTCCGGGCCCTCGACCCGGCACGCGACACGGTCTCGGCGCTGCGCTCGACGCACGTGCGGGTTCCCGCGCCGGTCACCGAGGACGTCCTCGCCTCCGGGGCCGTGAACGACGCGCTGCTCGCGGCACTCGCCGTGGCGGTCGCCTCGGTCCGCGGCGGCGACGTCGTGCGCGTCGAACTCGAGGGTCACGGCCGCGAGGAACAGGTCGTGCCCGGAGCCGACGTCGCGCGCACCGTCGGGTGGTTCACGTCGATGTTCCCGGTCGCGCTGAACCTGGCCGGTATCGACCCCGAGGACGCCCTGACCGGCGCGGCCGCCGCGCGCGAGGCCCGCGCGCGAGTCGCGCACGCGCTGAACGCCGTGCCCGACAACGGCATCGGCTTCGGACTGCTGCACCGCCTCGCGCCGGACCACGTCTTCGACCGCTATCGGCGGCCCCAGGTGGTGTTCAACTACCTCGGCCGGATGACGCTCGGCGAGGACACCGGCGCCCCGTGGTCGGGCGCACCCGAGGCCGTCGCGCTCGGCGGTTCCGTCGACCCGGCCACGCCGCTCGACCACGTCCTGCACGTCGACGCCGTCGTCGAGGACACCCCGGAGGGGCCCGTGCTCGACTGCGAATTCGCCGCGCCCCACGAGGTGCTCGACGAGCACACCGTCGCCGTCGTGGCCCGGCGCTGGGTCCAGGCCCTCACCGCGGCCGCCCGCATCCCCGAACCCGTTGCAACCGAGAAGGAGTGACCTCATGTCAACACAGTCCGGCATCCTGGACCGCGAGACGATCCGCACCGATATCGCACGGCTCCTCGAGATCGAGGCCGACGAACTCGACCCCGCGCTCAGCCTCGTCGACCAGGGCCTCGACTCGGTGCGTCTGATGGCGCTCGTGGAGCAGTGGCGCGGCGCCGGCGCGGATGTCGACTTCGTCTCGCTGGCCACCGAACCGCAGCTCGAGGCGTGGTACGACCTGCTCGCCCCGCGGTGACCCGGCCGTGGCCCTGATCGACAAGCTGGTCCTCGACGTCGACCCCCTGCGCACCAGCCGCGAATTCCGCTACATCTTCACCGCCCGGGTCGTGTCGCTGTTCGGCCTCGGCTTCCTCGTCGTCGCCGTGCCGCTGCAGGTGTACCGGCTTACCGGGTCCACCGCGCAGGTCGCCGCCGTGTCGGCGGTGCTCGGCGTGACCACCTTCGCCGCCACGTTCGTCGGCGGGGTGCTCGCCGACCGCTACGATCGCCGGCGCGTCATCGCCGTCGCCCGGGGCACCGCGGGCGTGGCGTTCGCGGTGCTCGCACTCAACGCGTTTCTGCCCGACCCGAAGATGTGGGTCGTCTATGTGGCGGCCGTGATCGACGGCGCGTGCGGCGGCATCTCCGCGACCGCGCTCATGGCCGTCACCCCCAGCCTGCTGCCGCGGGAGAAGATGGCGGCGGCCGGTGCGCTCATGGCCCTCACCGGCGACCTGGGCGCGATGGTCGGACCCGCACTCGGCGGGGTCGTCATCGCCGCCGGCGGAGTCGGGGTGGCCTACGCTCTCGCGGCATTCACCACCGCCGTGACCACGTTCTGCATCACCCGGCTGCCGTCCCTGCCGCCGACGCACGTCGCCGACGAGTCGCCGCTGCGCTCGGTGCTCAGCGGCTTCCGCTACGCGTCGGGGAACCGTGTCATCGGCGGCGTGCTCGTCTGCGGATTCGTGACGATGCTGCTCGCCGGCTGGTCGGTGCTCGTCCCCGAGTACGCCACCGAGGTGCTCGGCGCGGGACCGTCGGTGGTGGGGCTGCTCTACACCGCCCCGGCCGTCGGCGCGGTGATCGGCTCGCTCACCAGCGGCTGGACCGGCCACCTCCGCCGGTCCGGGCAGGTGGTCTTCCTGCTCATGGCCGTCTCCGCCGCCGGGCTCGTCGGGGCGGGCCTCACCGCGACCGTCGCGGTGGCGCTGCTGGGCCTGGCCGCGCACGGCTTCGGCGACGCGCTCACCGACATCGTCCGGTACGCGACGGTCCAGAAACACACCCCCGACGAGTACCGGGGGCGCATCGCCGCGGTGTGGGCGGCGCAGGTCACCGCCGGTGCCTCCGTCGGCGCGGTGGTCGCCGGCGCAGTGGCGGCGCTGGTGCCGATCTCGGCGGCGCTGCCCGCGTACGGTGCCGTCGGGCTGGTGATCACCGCGCTGCTGTGGGCGACCTTGCGCACGCTGCGCCGACTCGACGAGGGAACTCCGCTCGAGCGCGTCGCCTGAGCCCGTCCTGCCGAACGCCGCTGCGCCGGCACCCGTTTCCGGGGCCGGCGCAGGCGGTTCCGCTCAGTCGAACACGATCACGCCGCGGATGTTCTTGCCGGCGTGCATGTCCTCGTACGCCTCGGCGACCTGGTCGAGGGTGTAGCGGGTGGTGATCAGCTCGTCCAGTTTCAGCAGTCCCCGCTGGTAGAGGCGCAGCAGGTTCGGGATGTCGTGGGCCGGGTTGGCCTCACCGAACAACGATCCCTGGATCCGCTTCTGGTACAGCGTCAGTTCACCGAGCGGGATGGGGGCCCCGAGGGCGGTGATGTCGCCGAGGCCGGTGACGACGACGGTGCCGGCCTTGCGGATTGCCGCGAGAGCCTGCGCAACGTGCTCGCCCTGTGTCACACCGACGGTGACGATCACCGAATCCGCGCCCTGGCCGTTGGTCATCGAGCGCGCGTAGTCGGCGGCCTCGTCGATGGTGGCATAGCTGTGGGTCGCGCCGAACAGCTTCGCCTGCTCGCGCTTGAACGGCACCGGGTCGACGGCGATGATCGTCGATGCTCCGGCGTGGGCGGCGCCCTGCAGGGCATTGGCACCGATGCCGCCGATGCCCATGACGATGACGGTGTGGCCGGGGCGGACACCGGCGGAGTTGACCGCCGAGCCCCACCCGGTGGGCACGCCGCAGCTGAGCAGGGCGGCGACGTCGAGGGGGACGTCCTTGTCGATCTTGACGACGGAATCGACCGAGGTGGTGGTGTATTCGGCGAAAGTGGAGATGCCGCACTGCTGGCCGACGGGGGCGCCGTCGAGGCTGAGCCGGAAGCTGGTCGGGTCGTTCGCGCGGGCACCGGTCAGCAGGGTGGCGCCGAGGTCACACAGATTCTGGATTCCCTGGGCGCAGAACTCGCACTTGCCGCAGGCCGGCAGGAATGAGAACACGACGTGGTCGCCCACCTCGTAGCCGGGGGTGTTCGGGCCGACCGCGGTGACGACGCCGGCGCCTTCGTGCCCGCCGCAGAACGGGTAGATGCCGACGGGGACGTCACCGGTGGCGGCGTGGTCGTCGGAGTGGCACAGCCCGGAGGCGGCCAGCTTGACGGTGACCTCGCCCTGGCGGGGATCGTCGAGCTCGAGCTCGACGACCTCGTACGTGCCGGGGGCCTGGCGCAGCACGGCGCCGCGGGTGGTGAGAGGCATGGTGGTTCTCCGTGGGGAAGGGACGGCGACGGTGTCCGCCGTCGACGTTGCTCGGTTGCAGTCGGGTCGAGGACCGGGCGGGCCGGCAGGTGAGCTCAGCGGTCCAGGGCCACCCAGACGCTCTTGGTCTCGGAGTACAGGTCGAGGGCGTGCCTGCCCATCTCCCGGCCCCACCCGCTCGCCCCGAAGCCACCCCAGGGAGCGGCGGGATCCACGGGATTGGGCATGTTCACGAACACGGTCCCCGCTCGCAGTGCCGCGGCAAGACGGTGCGCACGCCCCACGTCCCGCGTCCAGATCGACGCGGCCAGGCCGTAGTCGGTGTCGTTGGCGCGCGCGACGAGGTCGTCCTCGTCGTCGAACGGCATGATCGTGACGACCGGACCGAAGATCTCCTCGCGGGCGATCCGCATGTCGTCCCGCACGTCGGTGAACACCGCGGGACGGACGAAGAATCCGCCGCTCTCCGGGGCGACGCCCTGTCCGGTCTCCGAGCAGGTGTCCCCACCGGTGAGGAGAGTGGCCCCGTCCTCGACGCCGGAGCGGATCATCCCCCGGACGTGATCGAGGTGCTCCGCGGAGGCGAGGGGACCGAGTTCGGTGCTATCGTCCGTGCCGGCACCGAGGACCATCCCTTCCGCCGCTTCCGCGCAGCGGCGAGCGAACTCGTCAGCGATGCTGCGATGCACGTAGAACCGGCTGTAGGCCGCGCACACCTGGCCGCTGTTGAGGAAGGCGCCCTGCAGGCCACCGCGCACGGCGGCATCGAGGTCCGCGTCGTCGAGCACGACGGCGGGGTTCTTGCCGCCGAGTTCGAGCGAGACGCGCTTGAGGTTGCCGGCGGCGGCGCGCACGATCTTTCGTCCCACCTCCGTGGAGCCGGTGAAGGAGACCTTGTCGACGCCGTCGTGCTCGGTCAGTGCCGCGCCGACCTCCGGTCCGCCGGTGACCAGGTTGAGCACGCCGGCCGGCACACCGGCCTCCTGGCAGAGCTGTGTCAGCCGGACCGTGGTCAACGACGTCTGCTCGGCAGGCTTGAGCACCACGGTGTTACCGCATGCGAGGGCTGGCGCGACCTTCCACGAGGCGATCATGAGCGGGAAGTTCCACGGCGTGATCAGGGCGCAGACACCCACCGGCTCACGGCGGCTGTACTGCAGGACACCGGGTATCGAGACGGGCGAGGTCTCGCCCTCGAGCTTGGTGACCCATCCGGCGTAGTACCGGAAGTGCTCGGCAGCGCCGGCCACGCTGATCCCGCGGGCGATGCCGAGGGGCTGTCCCTGGTCCAGGGTCTCGAGCGCGGCGAGTTCCTCGGCGTGCTCGTCGACAAGATCGCCGATACGCCACAACAGCTTTGCGCGCTGTGCAGGGGTGAGACCGGTCCACTCCGGGTCCGTGAGCGCCGATCGCGCTGCCGCGACCGCGTCGTCGACGTCGCCGGCCGTCGCCGCTGCGACGGATCCGATCGTCTCCCCGGTCGCCGGGTCGTGCGTGGGGAAGGTCGCCGCGTCGGACGCGGGGCGCCATACGCCGCCGATGAACAGTTCTGTCTTGTGGGTGGTCATGTCGATCTTCCTCGAGCAGTGGCAGTTCCCCGATACTGCCGCTCCGGCGTGGCATGGATTTGTCCGTCCGTGCACTTGGTCTACGGGCCGCCGCTGCGCCGCCACTGCACGGGGCTGATACCGTACGCCGCCTTGAACACGTGGCTGAAATGCGCCGGGTCCGGAAAGCCCCACGCGGCTCCGACCGCGCGGACGGAGCGATGGGCGTAGCGCCTGTCCACGAGATCCTCCCGGCACCGTTGCAGTCGACGGGCGCGGATCCAGTGGGACACCGACAAGTCGTAGCGGGCGACGGCGTTGTACAGGGTGCGCCGGGAAACATAGTGGGCTGCCGCGATCCGGTCCGGTGTCAGGTCCGGTCGGGTCAGGTGCTGTTCGATGTAGTCCACCACGCGCCCGCACAGGGCGGTGCGCGGGTCGGTGCCCTTCGCCGAGGACGCCAGCACTGCCGCCGTGACACCGGGAAGTGTGACGTCCGGGGCCGGGTCGCCCGGTCCGGTGGGAACGGACGACAGGCCGGCGGCGAGCGACCGGACGAGACTGCGTGCGGACGGCGCAAGGCCGGCGACCCGGCCGTGCGGGAGGCCTATGGTGCTCTTCGGGGCCATGAGGACGAGTACCCGGCTGTCCTCCGGCAGGGTGAGGTCGTACGGGTGGTCCGGGTCGTAGAGGACCGCGTGGCCGGCCGGCACCGACATCGCGGTGTCACCGCGGCGGAGGGTGCAGGATCCCGCGAGGGGGACGGCGATCTTCGCCTTGCCGGAGGGGCTCGAGGCGATGTGGCGACGCTGTCGCCGCACGGTGTGCCGGGACGCGGTGATCATGCCCGCGCAGGCGTGCGCGCCGTCGGACACGGTGAGCCGTCCCGGGCCGAAGCGCTCGTCCGCGTCCACCTCAAGTTCCAGGAAGTGCGACCGCACCGTCGCACTCCAGTCCTCGAGGCCTGCCGCGATGGAGGTGTGGGGCGCAGCCGACATGGACATGGTATTCGCTCCTCGTAGCCGCGCACCCGTTCGATACGCGCAAAGGTTTGATCAAGATTGAGTGTCGTGGATCACCATACCGGACGCAGGGCCGGTCGCTTACGGCTCGATCGTGCTGTCTTGTCCGTCCGTGCACATCCGTCAGCGCCGAGGATTGTAACTCGCGTCACATAGGTGCAGGTCACGCCCGAATCCCGGCCCGGAGTCCGAACCCGCGCCGGCCCGTGCCCCGAAATCCACTGTTTACGCGAGCTGCCGCTCTTCGTAATCTCGAAACATCAACCTCTTCTACGTGCGTAGAAAAACGCACTTCGGAGGGTCCCAGCTCGATCAGAACCCAGCAAGGATCGGAAAGCAGAACCATGAAGATCATCGTCGTCGGCGCCGGATTCGCCGGCCTCGTCGCTGCCCGGGAACTCACCTGGACCGACCATGACGTCACCGTCCTGGAAGCTCGTGACCGCATCGGCGGTCGGACGTGGACCGACACCCGCCTCGGCATGCCGCTCGAGATGGGCGGGACGTGGGTCCACTGGATGCAGGGTTACGTATGGGCCGAGATGAAACGATATGGACAAACCGTTGTCGAAAGTCCGAGGCCTGCGGCCGCGTACTGGATCAGCGCCGGCACCGTACATGCCGGAACAGAGGAGGAACTGGACGGCAAGCTCCTGCGTCCCCAGGAAGCAATCTTCGCCGGCTCCCGGACGTTCTTCCCGCGGCCGGCCGACTGCGAGACGATCTTCCGCTCCTCCGAGGACGCCGACCTCGTCGCCCGATACCGGGCGATGGACGCCGGTAACGTTCTCGACGCCGTCCGGGGCGGTGACTTCACGCAGGAGGAGATCGATCTCGTCGACGCGTACTGGTCCGCCGCCAATTGCGGCCCCTCCGGCCGTGCCTCCGCCGCGATGGCCCAGCGCTGGGTGTCGCTGAGCGATCATCGCCTGTCCCTGCTCGACGACTGCACCCTGCGCTACAAGCTGGAGAACGGGATGCGCGACCTGTACGAGAACATCGCCGCCGACACCACTGCCGACATCCGGTTGAACAGTGTCGTGCGCTCGATCGTGCACGGCGCGGACTCCGCGACGGTGACGCTGACCGACGGCGATGTACTCACCGCCGACGCGGTGGTCGTGACCGTGCCGATCACCGCGCTCCGGGAGATCTCGTTCGAACCGCCGCTGCCCGAGGACGCGACGGCTGTCGTCGAGGAGGGACTCAACTCGACCGGCGTGAAGATCTGGGCGCGCCTGCGCGGCGAGCACTCGTTCATCGCCTACGCGCCCTCGGGGTACCCGCTGTCGCTCGTGCGTTCCGAGTACTCGATCGACGGGGACACCATCGCCGTCGGATTCGGTCCCGACGCGTCCGTGCTCGACCCCGACGACGCCACCGCTGTGCAGGAGGCGTTCCGGCAGTGGCTGCCGGATATCGAGGTCGTCGCGTCTGCCGGTCACGACTGGGTGTCCGACCCGTACTCGCAGCAGACGTGGGCGACGTTCCGCAGCGGACAGATGAGCGGAGGCTGGCGGTCGTTCCTGTCCACCTCGACTCGTCTGATCTTCGCCGGAGCCGATTACGCACAGGGCTGGAACAGCTTCGTGGACGGCGCCATCGAGAGCGGCATCACCGCGGCGCGCACGATCATCGGCCGGGACGCGTCCGGCCGGCAGTCGGCACCTGCCCCGGCCGAGGCTCCCGGCATCGCCGACCTGGCGCACGTCTAGGAGGCCGACATGAGCAGCAGCACGTCCTCCACGTCGGCACCGCATCCGCCGGCGCACACTGCAACCGAGTCGACACTGCGCGGATCGATCGGGATCCCCGGGGTGGTCCTACTCGTAATCGCCGCTGCGGCACCGCTGACCGCCGTCGGGGGCGCGCTGCCGGTCATGCTCGCGATCGGCAACGGGTCCGGCACCCCGGTCGCCTACCTCGTGGTGGCAGCGGTGCTGTTGGTCTTCAGCGTCGGCTATGCCGCGATGAGCCGTCACGTCGTGGAACCTGGAGCCTTCTACGCGTACGTCACCAAGGGGCTCGGCCCGTCGAACGGGCTGGGGGCGGCCGGTCTCGCAGTCGTCGGATACACCGCGATCCAACTGGCGATCTACGGGCTGGCCGCCGCGACGATGCGCGACCTCGTCCTGGCCCACGGAGGTCCGGACGTTCCCTGGTGGGCATGGGCTCTGGCGTTCGCCGCGATGGTCGCGGCCCTGGGATACCGGAGTATCGACGTCGGCAAGACGGTCCTCGGCATCGCACTGGCACTCGAGGTCGGGGTGGTGGCCGTGCTGTCGTTCGCGATCCTCGTTCGCGGCGGCGCCGAGGGCATCTCCTTCGCCACCTTCACCCCCGGAGCGTTCTTCCAGGGATCTCCCGGCATCGCCCTGATGTTCGCAGTGGCATCGTTCATCGGGTTCGAGGCCACCGCCCTGTACGGAGAGGAGTCGCGCAATCCCGGCCGCACCGTTCCCGCTGCGACCTACTGTGCGGTCGTCGCAATCGGAGTCTTCTACGCCTTTGCCAGCTGGACCATCGTTCTCGCGTACGGACCGGCTCGGGTACAGGCCGCGGCACAGAGCGACGTAGGAGACTTGACGTTCGCCGCCTCGGACCGCTTCGTCGGCACGACGTACACCGAGATGCTGCGGATCCTGCTGCTCACGAGCTTGTTCGCTGCGCTGCTGGCCTTCCACAACGCCATCGCCCGATATTTCCACGCGCTCGGCCGCAGCGGTGCTCTCCCGGTCCGGCTCGCCAGGACGCATCGCGTGCACGGTTCACCGCACATCGGATCCGTTGTGCAGACGGTTGTCGCCGTCCTGCTCGTCTCGACGTGCGCGCTTGTCGGAGCCGATCCGGTCCTGGAGGTGTTCGGCTGGATGTCGGGGATGGCCACCGTCGCGATCCTGGCCCTGATGATCCTGACGAGCATCGCGGTCACCGTGTTCTTCGCTCGCACCGGCGCGGACCGGCGGTGGTGGCACAGCCGCATCGCTCCGGTGCTCGGTGCGGCCGGACTGGGAGTCGTGCTCGCCCTGTGCATCGGCAATTTCACCACCCTGATCGGCGGATCACCCGCTGCGGCTCGGGCGTTGATCGGTGTCGTGGTGGCGACGTTCGTGCTCGGCGCCGGCTCCGGTCTGCGGCACCGTCGCCGGGCGCGTCGTGACGCCCCCGCCACACCGGGCGTACCCGTGGTCTCCACCTAGAATCTGCGCTGTGCCGAAAGCAGTGGATCACGCAGCCCGTCGCCGTGAGATCGTCGAGGTCGCTTGGAAGGTGATCGCCGAACGAGGAATCGATGCGACGGGCATGCGTGATCTGGCACGTGAGTGTGGATTCGCCAATGGCGCCCTGTCCCACTACTTTCCGAGCAAGAACGAAATCCTGCGGGCGGCGTGGGAGTACGTCTTCGAGCGGACGAACGAGCGGATCGCCGAGGCCGTCGCGGGTCGTCGCGGCCTGGACGCGCTGGTGCGGTTCTGTGAGCAGGTCATGCCGATCACCCCCGGTGCCGAAGCCGAGGCTCGCGTCGTCCTCAACTTCTGGCAGCGTGCCCTTGTCCACCCCGATCTCGCCCGGATCAACGACGACGCCATGATCTCGTGGCGTTCGTTCATCCGCCGCTGCATCACGGAGGCCCGGGAGGACGGCGCGGTGCGCCCCGGACTCGACGTCGAGGTAGCTGCCGAGGAACTCCTGGCCGCGCTCATGGGGGCGCAGATGCTCGCCGCCCTCACCCCGAGCGCGCATACCCCCGACGTCCAGCGGCAGATCGTGAGCTACGCGGTCCGAAGGCTCGCACCGGCGTGAGACCCGCCTCGTCGCACCGCTGTTTCCGGACTCCGGCGAGGGGAATCTCGACGGCATGTCCACCAACGAACCGTTCGTGCCGTTCGAGCGCACACCCGGAGAAGAGATCGATGCTGCGCACCCCTCTGCACGCTGGATGACGAGTGACGCAGCGCAGGCCCGGGACTACGACACCTGGTTCGCCAGCCCGTGGGGCGCCCACGCCTGGGCCGTGGAGCGCGGCGCGATCGATGTGGCCCTGCCGGAGGTGGCCGGCCGCACCGTGGTGGAGATCGGCTGCGGGACCGGCCGGCTCGTGTGCCATCTTGCCCACCGCGGTGCCCGTGTGCTCGGTGTGGACCTGTCGGCGGGCATGTTGGCCGTCGCGGCCGGCCGGGCACCCGGCCGGGTCGTGCGCGCCGACGCCGCCCGCCTGCCGGTGCCGGATGCCGCGGCCGACGCGGCCGTCACCGTCGCGACCCTCGAGTTCACCGACGCCGCGGCGGTGCTGACCGAGATGGCCCGCATCACTCGTCCGGGCGGGCGCATCGTCGCACTCACCCTGAACCCGACCAGCCCTTGGGGGTGGCTCGATCGGCCCACCCGCCGAGCGCCGTACTCGGACGGACGCTTTGTCACGCGGCGAGAGCTGCGCCGTCTGGGCGCTCGACACGGCCGGGCCCGGGTGCAGGGCCGGTTGTTCACCGCGGCGCATCCGCGGTTCGGGCACCGGCTCAAGCCGGTGGCGGCCCTGATCGGCCGGATCGTCCCGCAGTTCGGTGCCGTCCAGGTGCTGGTCGTCGACCGGACGCGATGAGAGGTGAGTCGCCGTCGCGACGAACATATTTCTGCAACTGAGGGGTTGCAGTCGAGGAAGAAAGGTGCAACCCTGGAGTTGCACAAACCCTACCCGAACTGGAGGCGATCATGGCCCCGCTCGACATCACCCGCACCATCGACATCGCGGCACCGGCCACCAAGGTGTGGTCCGCCCTGACCGAACCCGCACTGATCGCGCAATGGTTCGGCGACAGAATCGAATTCGACGCATCGCCCGGCGGTACCGGCACGTTCGGCTGGACGGGCCACGACGCCGGACCCTTCCGGGTGCTGGTCGAACACGTGGACGAGCCGAAGACACTGATCTACCGCTGGGCACGCGACGCGAATGTGGACCCGGTACCGGGCAACTCCACGGTCGTGCGGTTCGACCTGGCCGAGATCGACGGCGGCACCCGGTTGACGATGGTGGAGACCGGCTTCGAGGAACTCGTCGACCCGCAGTCGGCCCACGACGGCAATGTCGACGGCTGGCGTGCCGAACTCGGCGATCTGGTGGAGTTCCTGGAATCCCGGTGAACGATGTGCCGAAGGGCGTTCCAGCGGTGTTCGCGGTACTGGCCGACGAGACCCGCTGGAACATCCTCACCGCGATCGGCGCCGAGGACCTGTCCGCCAGTGCGCTCGCGGGGCGGCTGCCGGTCAGTCGTCAGGCGATCGCCAAGCACCTGACCGTGCTGGCCGACGCCGGGCTCGTGGAGTCGGTTCGGGTCGGACGGGAGATCCGCTACCGGGCGGTCGGTGCCCGGCTCGGCGAACTGGCCGGCGAGCTGGAATCGATCGGGCGGCAGTGGGACCGCCGGCTCGAAGCGATCAAGCGCATTGCCGAACGCCCCTAGCCGCACGGGCGGCCGGAGCGCGGCGAGGCCCGAGCGGCGACGCGCTCGGCGAGAACGGTGGAGCGCCGTCCCGAGGGGTTGTCCATCGACACCCTCGGGGTGGTGGTGCCGGTCGCCGCCGGCACCGACCCTGTAGTGGTCCGAGGAGAGATTCGCCTCTCCGATCGAGTACCACTGGAGGGCAGGTCGATTCATGGCGGCGAGTGGAGAGCGCAGGACCCGGGACCGGGTCCTGCGGTTCGTGACCGCAGCGGGAGCGGCGACGGCACTGATCGTGGGCGGGTTCACGTCTCCGGTCGGCGCGGCCGGCTTCGCTTCGGCGGCTGGGGAGATCCCGCCGGGCCTCGAGCCCTTCTACACCCAGCAGCTCCAGTGGGGCTCGTGCGACGGCTACAGCACCGACGGATCGGACCTGGCCGGGGCCGGGCTCGAGTGCGCGCGGGTGACCGTGCCGATCGATTACGAGAACCCCCAGGGCGATACCGCGCAGATCGCCCTGTCCCGATCACGGGCGACGGGGGAGAAGGTCGGGTCGCTGCTCGTCAACCCGGGTGGACCGGGAGCGTCCGGCCTCGGGATGGCCGTCGTCGGCGCCGGCACCGAGCTCGCCGAGCGGTTCGACGTCGTCGGATTCGACCCGCGCGGCATCGGTGCGTCGACACCGCAGATCGACTGCCTGACGCCCGAGGAGACCGACGCGTGGCGGCAGGACCCCGCGGTGGACATGACCCCCGAGGGGATCGCCCGGGCGGAGCAGAACCGCCGGGAGTACGCGGCGCGCTGCGCCGAACGCACGGGCACCGACGTGCTGGCGCACGTGGGCACCCGCGACGTGGTGCGGGACATGGACGTCATCCGGGCCGTTCTCGGCGACCCGAAGCTGAACTACCTCGGCTACTCCTACGGAACCCGGCTCGGTTCGGCCTACGCGGAGGCGTTTCCCGGCAACGTGCGGGCGATGGTGCTCGACGGGGCGCTCGATCCTCAGCAGGACCCGGTCGAGGAGGCGGTGCGGCAGGCCGCCGGTTTCCAGCAGGCCTTCGACGCATTCGCCACGGAGTGTGCGACCCGCGAGGACTGCCCCCTCGGCACCGATCCCGCGGTCGCAGTCGAGCGGTTCCGCTCGCTGGTCGATCCCCTGATCGATCGGCCGGCCGCGACGGAGGATCCGCGGGGGCTGAGCTACGCGAACGCGATCAGCGGCGTCATCGCGACCCTGTACTCGCCGGAGGGCTGGGAATACCTGCGGGACGGGCTCACCGAACTGGTGCAGGGCCGGGGCGACACACTGCTGGTGCTGTCCGACATGTACGAGGGCCGGTTCGCCGACGGTTCGTACTCGAACTCTGCCGAGGCGATGGCGGCGGTGCGGTGCGTCGACGACGCCGCCGTGACCGACCCCGCCGTGGCCGGTGAACTCGACACCCGGTCCCGGCAGGCGGCCCCGTTCCTCGACGACGGCCGCGGCACTGGCAACGCGCCGCTCGGTGCGTGCGCCTTCTGGCCCGTGCCGCCGACGGGAGATCGGCACGCCGTGGAGGTCGACGGTCTGCCCCCGATCGTCGTGGTCTCCACCACCGAGGATCCGGCGACGCCGTATCAGGCGGGTGTGGACCTGGCGAAGCAACTGGACGCGGTGCTCGTCACGTACCGCGGAACCCAGCACGGCGTGGTGCTGAGCGGCCAGTGGTGCGTCGACCTGCCCGTCGCGCGTTACCTCGTCGATCTGGCTGTGCCGGAGGGGGATACGACGTGCTGAGCCGCACCGGAGCCGATCCGTCGTGACAGAGGTTCGGGGCGCCCGCGGTGACCACCGCGGGCGCCCTGCTTCCCAGGGCGAAGGGGTATCGTCCCCCGCTGCGCGGACCGATGCGGACGCCCGTGACCTTCCACCCCGACCCGGGCACAGGTCGGTGGGGTAGGTCCGTCGCCTGCAGGTCACCATCGCGCGGGCGCCGGTGTGTCGATCGACAGTGGGCGCTGGTACGACAGGTCGTTCCGGGCGCGGGTGCCTTTGAGGAAGTTCTGCTTCGTGAAGACGGGTGAGCGCAGCATCGACGCATCGCCTGTTGCGGTCCATTCGACGGTCGAGCGGCGCACGACGATTCGCCACGCACCGTCGCGTCGTTCCAGCCGGTCGAGATAGCGGCCGTTGATCAACTGCACAGTCCTGCCGTCGTTCTGGAGCAACCCCACCAGTACGTAGCTCTCGCAGTGGGCAGTGTCTCCGTCGATCTCGCACGAGTGAGTCGTGATGTTGTGGGTGTGGGCGCGGGACGTGGCCGCGTGCGCGGTGTTCGCCCAGTTCGCATACTCCGGACCAGGATTGGTATTCGTACCGTGCTCATCGACACTGTCGGCATGATAAGCGCTGCCGATGAGATCTGAGTCGTGCCGATCACAGCCGCGGGCGTGCTGCGAGATGCAGTCAAGGATCGCTGCTCGGTCCAGCAGGTACTGCACGTCGGTCTGCAGACGGGCGATCATGGCGTCGGTGCCCATTGTTCTCCTGTCGGGTGATCGGATGGAAGGGGGTCAAGCCACGGCCTCTTCACCGACCAGCGTCGTCCGGTGCAGGAGCCGTGGTGAAGTGGGTGTGTAAGGGACGGCGCGGTGCAGCATCCCCGTGTTGTCCCACATGACCAGGTCTCCGGGGCGCCAGTGATGTTGCAGTGTGAAGCGCGGTTGTGTCGACCATTCGAGGAGGTGGTCCAGGAGGACACGTCCCTTCTCGTGTGGCCAGCCGACGACGTGTGACGCGGTGGCGCCCAGGAGAAGCGATTTGCGTCCGTTGCGGCGCGTCCACACCAGTGGGTGCACCCGTGTCGGAGCCCTGTCCCATGCCGCCTTCTGCTTGTCGGACGGTTCGGGGTTGGCGAGCAGTTGCGCGGTCGCGAAGCTGTGTACGACGCGCAGGCCCGCCAATGCTGCCTTCTCGTTCTCTGCAAGTGCCTCGTAGCCGGCGTAGGTGTTGGCGAACTGGGTGTCGCCCCCTTCGTCGGATACCTCCAGGGCGGTGAGCAAGGTCGCCATCTGGGGGGTCGCGTCGGTGGCACCGTCGATGTGCCAGTGAAAGGTGCCTTGATTGTAGGAGGCCAACACGGTCTTGGTCGGATCGAGGCTGATCGCCGAAATCTCGGGGTGCTCGTTCTGCCCACCCATCGGTGCTACGACGACCTCACCCAGCAGGCGGCTCAGGGCGACCAGGTCGTCGTCGTCGATGTGTGCGTTCCGAAAGATCACTACGCCGTGCTCGTCGAGCAGCGCGCGGTATCGGGCGGCGGTCTGGGCGTCGACGAGTCGGCTGCCCGGCAGCCCGGTGATTTCTACACCGATCGACGGGGTGAGGGGGATGGCGTTCGGGAACAAGGCTGCTCCTCCTGTCGTCCTGCGGACGGTGAAGCTGAATAGTCATGTATGAGAATAGTGATCTTCCCTCCAGGAGGGAATATTTTCATTTCGAGCAGAAACGTGTATGTATCGAAGAGGCTGCCGATTCGGGTCGTGCAGCAGAGAGGAGGCGTCATGCGGATCGGATTGACAGGAGGAGCATCGTCGACGGACAAGATCGTGCAGCAGGCACGACAGGCAGAGGCGGACGGTTTCACATCCTTGTGGTACGCCAGCACGGTCGCGGGGGATCCCCTGGTCGCTCTGGCGACGGCCGGACGGGCCACATCCTCGATCGAACTCGGGACCGCTGTGCTGCAGACGTACCCCTGCCACCCCCTACTGCAGGCGAACCGCGCCGCCGCCGTCGCCGAGGCCATGGGACGCCGTGGTTTCACGCTCGGCCTCGGTCCGTCGCATGAGTCCCTGGTCCGCGACGTGTACGGGCTGTCCTACGACCGTCCCGGCAGCAATACCGAGGAATACCTGCGGATCGTCACCGCCCTGCTACGCGGTGACGACGTCGATTTCCACGGTCGCGACTGGACCACACGCAGCGCCGGTCGCATGGCTCCCTGCGCGTATCCGGTCCCCGTCCTGCTCTCCGCGATGTCGCCGCGCATGGTGCGGGTGGCCGGTCGGTACGCCGATGGAACGGTGCTGTGGATGGCCTCGGCGACGGTGATCGACACCCGGATTGCCCCCGCACTGCATGCCGCCGCGGAGTCCGCCGGGCGTCCCGTGCCCCGCATCGTCGCCGGACTCCCTGTGGCAGTCCACGACGACCCCGACGAAGCGCGGGCAGCGGTCGCCGCCACCGCGACCGCATATGCCGGAATGCCGAACTATCAACGGATCCTCGAGGCCGGCGGGGCCACCAACCCCGCAGACGTCGCCATCGTCGGCAGCGAAGCATCCGTGCGCGCCCAGCTGCAGAACCTCCTCGATGTGGGTGCCACGGACATCTGGGCAGCGGTGTTCGCCGTCGGCGCCAATAGGAAGGACTCGGTCCGTCGTACCACCGATCTGCTCCGGGAACTTGCCGCCACCAACTGACTTCGAATGCGAGAACCTCTGTGCCACGGCCGAGGGCTTGTTCATCGTTCTTCGGAAGGAGGCACCTCATGGCCGGCATCGATCCGACTGAATCGGACATCTCCGAACGACTCGGGAACCGCATCAGTCGACCACTCGAGCCGGAGTACGAAACGGAAGAGGCCAACATCCGGCAACTCCCATCACCCGTCGTCGGCTCCTGAACTGGCAGGCGCGTGCAGCATGCGGGACGTCGACGCGGCTCTCTTCTTCCACCCCGACAACGAAAGAGGGGAAGCGCGCCTGGTACGGATCCGAGCCGCCAAGGCTGTCTGTGCTCAGTGTCCTGTGCGTGAAAGATGCATGGATCATGCGATCGAATCCTCCGAAAGATGCGGCATCTGGGGGCTCAACGAAGGGGAACGCAGGGTCTCGACTCGTAAGCGGATTCTTCGGGGGCGCCGTGGGATACGTCCGATCGGGCCCACTGCCTGACGGTGAGGGCAGCCGCACGGAGTCGCGGTGCGCCTTCCTCCCGGCTGCGGGTTCATCGGCTCGTCACGGAGTGGTGCCGTTGTTCCGAGGCGCCCCACTGGGAGCCCGTGCCGCGAACTCGGAGCCGAACGGCAGGTTTTCCCAAGGCTGCTGCCAGCTGCGCGAGTCAGTGTGGAGTCGTCCAACGGGCGGGGAACCACCTCGCCCCCGACGAGAGGACTGCGAAGTCGTGAAGGTTCTGAACACGAAGCTGGGCAAGATCGCGGCGACGGGGACAATCGCGTTGGCCGCAGTGGGCGTCGGCGCCGGCGTCGCGAGCGCCGCACCCGGTTCGTCCCCGGTTCAGCAGCAGCCGGCGCCGCAGCACCAGCCGGCCCCGCAGCATCAGCAGCCCGGGCTGCAGGGGCACGGGTTCTGGCTGTTCGACCAGTGGGTGCCGCTGCCGTGGTGACGACTGCGCCCGTCCATCCCGGCTGAGGGTGCGCGGCGACCGTGCCGCTCCGGCGCGGTCGCCGCGTGCCGCCCTCACGCTCGTCACCGCGGCTCCGAGTCGGCGCCGGGCCGCACCCTCGGCCGACCTGGCAGACTCGATCGGGAAGGCGATGAGGAGACAGACGGTGACGGAAACGGTGGACGGCGCTGACGACGTGCAGCTGAGGCAACCACGAGTCGAGCCGGCGCAGCTCAACCTGGACCCGCCGCAGATCGCGCTCCAACGGGAGTTCCGCCGCGTCCTGATGGTCTACAAGTTCGGTATCGACGAGATGATGACTAAGATCAACATCCTCCGGGAGGAGTTCGGCTTCGCCCACGACCACAACCCGATCGAGCACGTCAAGTCGCGGCTGAAGACACCGGAGTCGGTCGTCGAGAAGGCCGTCCGCAAGAACCTGCCGCTCACCCTCGACGCGATCCGCGAGAACATCTACGACATCGCCGGCATCCGCATCACCTGCAGTTTCATCTCCGACGTCTACCGGATCTTCGATTTGATCACCGGGCAGCGCGACGTCCGGGTCGTCCAGGTCAAGGACTACATCGCGCATCCGAAGCCCAACGGGTACCGGAGCCTGCACGCGATCGTCGAGGTCCCCGTGTTCATGTCCGACCGGGTGCAGCCGGTGTTCGTCGAACTGCAGATCCGCACCGTCGCGATGGACTTTTGGGCCAGTCTCGAACACAAGATCTTCTACAAGTACGACAAGGCGGTGCCCGTCGGACTGCTCGACGAACTCCGGGCAGCGGCCGCGACCGCCCGCGATCTCGACGTCCGGATGGAGGCCCTGCACGACCAGGTGCACGGGCCCGACTCGTCGCCCTGACCTCCTGCGGCCGAGCGAATGTATCGCTCGCTACCGCTGAGGAGATGGACGATACATTCGCTCGGCCCGGGGCGGCCCGAGGCGGCGCGCGGCACGCGTCACTCGGCCCAGCTCAGGCGTCGTGCTCGGTGAAGTCCCGGTCGTGATCCGTGGTACGGCCGTACCCGGTCTCGGTCATGCCGTGCCGCCAGTAGCCGATGACGAGGGTGGACCTGCGGTCGAAGCCCGCCTCGTTCCGCAGATACCTGCGCATCCGCAGCACAGTCGCGGATTCGGCCGAGACCCACGCGAACCGCTTCAACTCGCCGTCGGGGATCGGCACGGCGGTCGCCGCGTCGGCCAGGTGTGTGGTGGTGCCTGCCGGCGCCCCGTCGCGGTGCACCCAGCGGATCTCGATGTCGGCGGGGGAGCGCAGATCCTGTCGTTCACCCTCGTCGGCGACCTCGACGACGGCGGTGCCGCGGGCGCCCTCGGGTAGGCGTTCGAGCATGCGGCCGATCGCCGGCAGCGCCGTCTCGTCGCCGACGATCAGATACCAGTCGGCCGGGGGCGCGACGATCCCGCCGCCGCCGGCCGCCGCGATGCGGTCACCCGGACGGGCCCGCTCGGCCCAGGCGCTGGCCAGCCCTTCGTCACCGTGCCGGACGAAGTCGATGTCCATCTCGGAGGCCGCGGGATCGAGCCGCCGCACGGTGTAGGTGCGGACCTGTGCCTTGAGCGTGGGGTCGGGCCACTCGAGGCGACGGCCGCCGGTGTTGACCGGCAGGTCGAGGTCGCCGTTCTCCCGCGGGAAGATCAGTTTGATGTTGGGCACGCGGGTCGGGTCGCTCGCGTAGACCTCGACCCCGCGGCCGGCGAACGTGACGCGGCGCATGCGGGGGGTGATGTCCTCGACCTTCGCGACTTCGATGACGCTGGGCAGCAGCCCGTCTTCGTTCGACATGACCCACACCTTAGGTGAGCCTTTCCAACCTAAGGGGTGCCGGGTGGTTCGGCGGGCCGGTTCGGCATCGTCGCGGCCGTCACCGCCAGGCCCACCGCGGCCACGAGAAGGGCGACGAACACCGGAGCCACCGCGTCGGCGAGCCGCTCCGGCTCCAAGGGGCCCGACCCGGCGACCCCGTCCGCGGCCAGCGCCGAGTTCGCCAGCGCGCCGAACACCGCGACCCCGACGGCGCTGCCGATCGATCGGGCGAACGAATACGCCCCCGTCACCACGCCCCGCTCGGCCCACGTCACGCTCGACTGCGCCGAGATCAGCGCCGGGCTCGCGATCAGGCCCATCCCGAGACCGACCAGCACGCAGCACACCGCGACGTGCCACACCGGCGATTGCTCGTCGAGCAGCGTCAGCAGACCCGTGCCGGCCAGCACCGGCACGGACCCGATCATCGCGGTGTTGCGGAACCCGATCCGCAGGTAGAACCAGCCGGAACGAGCCGCCGCGAGCGGCCAGCCGATCGTCATCGTCGACAGGGTGAATCCCGCGACCAGTGCCGTGGTGCCCAGTGACCCCTGCACGAACGCGGGCACGTAGGAGGTCAGCCCCAGCACCACGGCGCCGACGAGGGCAGCGACCGCGCTGCTGGTCAGCACCACACGACGGGCGAACACCCACGGCGGCAGGATCGGCTCCGGCGCCCGCCGCTCGACCCACACGAACAGCAGCAACAGCGTCGTGCCGGCCGCGAACACCCCGGCGCTCGGCGCCGATGCCCACGCCCACGCCTGCCCGCCCTCGAGCAGACCCAGGATCAGCAGACCCGAACCCGTGGCGAGCGTCGCGGCGCCGGCCAGATCCACCCGCCGCCGGGCGGCCGGGGGCCGTGGCTCGGCGAACGCCCGCAGCAGCACCCCCGCGGCCAGCGCACACAGCGGCAGGTTGACCCAGAAGATCCACCGCCACGACACATAGTCGGAGAACACGCCGCCGACGGCGGGGCCGACGATCGCCGACATGCCCCACACGCTCGCGAGGTAGCCCTGCGCCTTTGCGCGCTCGGCGACGGTGTAGATGTCGCCGGCGATGGTCTGCGCCATCGGCAGCACGGCCCCCGCCCCGAGACCCTGCACCGCGCGGAAGGCGATCAGTGCCGGCATGCTCCACGCCAGCGCGCACAGCGCCGAGCCCAGCGCGAACAGCGCGATGCCGAACAGCAGCACGGGTTTGCGCCCGTACACGTCCGACACCTTGCCGTAGACCGGCACGAGCACGGCCTGCGTGAGCAGGTAGCTCGAGAACAGCCACGGGAACTGCGTGAAGCCGCCGAGGTCCGCGACGATGGTCGGGACGGCGGTGGCCAGGATGGTGCTCTCGAGTGCGACGAGCGCGGTGGCGAGCATCAGAGCCGCGAGAATCGGTCCGCGTTCCGAGCGCAGACCCACGTCGATCCGGGGTGCGGCCGACATCACGCTCCTGTTCGGGGTGGGGTTCCGGTCACGATCATTGTCATAGGGAACGATCCGGCGATCGGACGGGGGTGCGGTGCAGGTCGGCGCGGCGCACTAGGGTGGCAGCGTGCGTCCATCACTCCAGTCCTACCCCCACCTCGCCGGCGGCAAGGTCCGGGACCTGTATGTCATAGACGACGAGCACCTGCTCCTCGTGGCCAGCGACCGGATCTCGGCATACGACCACGTGCTCGACACCCCGATCCCCGACAAGGGCCGGGTGCTCACCGCGATGAGCGTGTTCTTCTTCAACCTGCTCGAGGTGAACCACCACCTCGCCGGGGAGCCCGACGACGAACGCATCCCCGCCGAGGTCCTCGGCCGCGCCCTCGTCGTCAAACGGCTGAAGATGGTGCCGATCGAGTGCGTGGCCCGCGGCTTCCTCACCGGGTCGGGCCTGCTCGACTACCGGAAGACCGGCGCGGTGTGCGGCGTCCCGCTGCCCGAGGGCCTCGTGGAGGCCAGTCAGCTGCCGGATCCGATCTTCACCCCGGCGAGCAAGGCCGAACTCGGCGACCACGACGAGAACATCACCTTCGAGGAGGTCGCCGACAAGGTCGGCGTGGATCTCGCCGTGAAGCTGCGCGAGGACACCCTCGACATCTACGGCCGTGCCGCGATGTACGCGGCGGACAAGGGCATCCTGCTCGCCGACACGAAGTTCGAGTTCGGCCTCGACGACGACGGCAACCTCATCCTCGCCGACGAAGTGCTCACCCCGGATTCGTCACGCTACTGGCCCGCCGAGGGCTACGAGCCCGGCAAGGTGCAGCCCAGCTTCGACAAGCAGTTCGTGCGCAACTGGCTGACGGGCCCCGAGTCCGGCTGGGACCGTGCGTCCGACACCCCGCCGCCGCCCCTGCCGCAGCACATCGTCGACGCCACCCGGGAGCGCTACATCGAAGCCTACGAACGGATCTCGGGCCTGTCGTTCGCCGACTGGTGGGGGCCGAGCGCATGACCCCGCCGATCGCCAAGCGGGTCCCGTCCGAGCGGGTCCATCACGGACACACCTTCGTCGACGAGTACGAGTGGCTCCGCGACAAGGAGAATCCCGAGGTCATCGCCCATCTCGAGGCCGAGAACGCGTGGACCGAGAAGCAGACCGCGCATCTGGCGCCGCTGCGGGAGCGGATCTTCGAGGAGATCAAGTCCCGCACGCAGGAAACCGACATGTCGGTGCCCACCCGCATGGGGGACTGGTGGTACTACGCCCGTACCGTCGAGGGCAAGCAGTACAGCATCCAGTGCCGCTGTCCGATCGCCGACCCCGACGACTGGAATCCGCCGGAGCTGGCGCCGGGTGTGGAACTGCCGGGCGAGCAGGTGCTGCTCGACGGCAACGTCGAGGCGGCCGGGCACGAGTTCTTCTCCCTCGGCGCGTTCTCGATCAGCCACGACGGGACGCTGCTCGCGTACTCGGTCGACGTCGTCGGCGACGAGCGCTACACGCTGCGGTTCAAGAATCTCGGCACCGGCGAGCTGCTCGCCGACGAGATCCCCGGGACCGCACCCGGCGCGACGTGGGCGATCGACCACAGCCACATCTTCTACCTCACCGTGGACGAGTCGTGGCGGCCGGACACAGTATGGCGGCACCGTCTCGGCACGTCCCACACCGAGGACGTCAAGGTCTTCCACGAGCCCGACGAGCGGTACTGGGTGTCGGTGGGTACCACCCGCAGCGAGAAGTATCTGATGATCTGGGTGGGATCCAAGATCACCACCGAGGGCTGGGTGCTCGAATCCGCGGATCCCACCGGCGAATTCCGGGTGTTGCTGCCGCGCCGCGAGGGCGTCGAGTACGGCGCCGAGCATGCCGTCATCGGCGGCGAGGACCGGTTCCTGGTCATGCACAACGACGTCGTCGAGGTGGTGAACGACGCGACGGGGGAGATCACCCGCGAGAAGGCGGAGAACTTCGTCCTCGCCGAGGCGCCAGTGGACGATCCGTCGGCGCTGCGCACTCTCATCGGGCACCGGCACGACGTGCGTCTCGAGGACGTCGACGCGTTCGCCGGGCACCTCGTTCTCGGGTACCGGCGGGAGGCGCTGACCCGGCTCGCGGTGTGGCCGCTGACCGCCGACGGCTACGGCGAGCTGACCGAACTCGAGTTCGACGAGGAACTCTTCGCCGTCGGCCCGGGTGCGAATCCGGAATGGCACCAGCCGATGCTGCGGCTCGGCTTCACGTCGTTCATCACCCCCAGCCGGGTCTACGACTACGTCGTGGATTCGGGAGAGCTGTTGCTGCGCAAGGCCCAGCCGGTGCTCGGTGACTTCGACCCGTCGAACTACGAACAGCGCCGGGACTGGGCGGTGGCCGAGGACGGCACCCGTATCCCGCTGTCGATCGTGACCCGCAAGGGCACGCCCGAGAACTCGCCGGCGCTGCTCTACGGTTACGGGTCGTACGAGGCCAGCATCGACCCCGGTTTCTCGGTGGCGCGCCTGTCGCTCCTCGACCGGGGCATGGTCTTCGCGGTGGCGCACGTGCGGGGCGGCGGCGAGATGGGCCGGCACTGGTACGAGAACGGCAAGACGCTGGCGAAGAAGAACACCTTCACCGACTTCGTCGCCTGCGCACGGCACCTGATCGACGCCGGTGTCACCGGCCCGGACCGGCTCGTCGCCGACGGCGGCAGCGCGGGTGGCCTGTTGATGGGCGCGGTGGCGAACCTGGCGCCGGAGCTGTTCGCCGGGATCCTTGCGAACGTGCCGTTCGTCGACCCGCTCACGTCGATCCTCGATCCGTCGCTGCCGCTGACGGTGATCGAATGGGACGAGTGGGGAAACCCCCTCGACAACCCCGAGGTGTACGAGTACATGCGCTCGTACAGCCCGTACGAGAACGTCGAGGCGAAGGACTACCCGGCGATCCTCGCGATCACCAGCCTCAACGACACCCGGGTGCTCTACGTCGAGCCGGCCAAGTGGGTGGCCAAGCTGCGCGCCACCAAGACCGGTGACGCCCCGTTGCTGCTCAAGACGGAGATGAGCGCCGGCCACGGCGGCGTGTCCGGCCGGTACGAGAAGTGGCGCGAGGTGGCCTTCGAGTTCGCGTGGGTGCTCGAGACCTCCGGGGCATACCGCGGCTGAGAACCGCCGGGGCCGAATGTCACATGCGTTCGATGTAAACGACACGGTGTGACATTCGGCCACAACGGCCACAAACGGCCACCGCGTGCCGCCGCTCAGCGCGGGGCGTAGCGGATCTGCGGCCGGCCGGCACGGCCGTACTCGGTGTGCCGGGAGGCGACGCCGTCGTCGGCCAGGCGCTCCAGGTACCGCCACGCCGTCACCCGCGACACGCCCACCGCGCTGCCCACCTCGGCGGCCGTCAGCGGGCGCGACGCGTCCCGCAGGCACCGGGCCACCGCATCGAGGGTTTGCGGCGCAACGCCTTTCGGGGACGAGGCGCGCGGATCGGAGGTCCGCAGCGCAGCCATCGCCCGGTCGATGTCGTGCTGGCCGGTGGCCGTGCCCGACGCGCCGAGCGCGTCGCGGTAGGCCAGGTAGTGGTCGAGCTTGTCGCTCAGGGCCGCGAAAGTGAACGGCTTGAGCAGATACAGCACGATGCCCCGGGCGACGGCGGTGCGGACGACCTCGAGGTCGCGGGCGGAGGTGACGGCGATGATGTCCGGGCTCGGGCGGATCCCGCTCATCGCTGCAGCCACGTCGAGGCCGCTCATGTCGGGCAGGCCGATGTCCAGCAACACCAGATCCACCGGCTCGGCGGTCCGCGCGGCGTCGGCGACGGCGCGCAGCGCGGCCTGCCCGGTGTTGGCGACGGCGACGACCCTGAACTGCGGCAGCCGATCGACGTAGGCGCGGTGGGCGTCGGCGATGCGTGGCTCGTCCTCCACGACGAGGACGCGAATCATCGTGCGCCGCCTCCGTGCTCGGCCTGCAGGGGGATCTCCGCGACGACCATCGAACCCAGCGACGGTTCGGTCCGCAGAGTGCCGCGGTGCCGCGCCACCACCTGCGCGACGAGGGCCAGGCCCAGGCCGTGGTGGTCCGCCTTCGTGGAGTAGCCCCGCGTCATGGCACGGGCGAGGGTTTCCGGCGACATCCCCGGCCCGCTGTCCGCCACCTCGACGATCATGTTCGAATCATCCTGCCGTATCGTCACTTCCACCCAGGGCTCGTCGACGGCCCGCGCGGCGTCGATGGCGTTGTCCACCAGGTTGCCGACGAGCGTCACCAGGTCCCGGGTGCCGAGCGGCGTCGCGCCCAGCGCGGTGTCGTCGGTGACGGTCAGCTCCACGCCGCGCTCGGCGGCGTCGTTGATCTTCCCCAGCAGCAGGGCGACCAGCGCGGGTTCCTGCACCGACGCGGTGAGCCGGTCGATGAGCTGCTGCGACAGGCGCAGCTCCTCCGTCGCAAACGCGACCGCCTCTTCGGGGCGTCCCAGTTCGACCATCGTGACGATGGTGTGCAGCCGGTTCGCCGACTCGTGTGCCTGCGCGCGCAGCGCGTCGGCGAATCCGCGCACCGAGTCCAGTTCGCCCAGCACCCTCCGCAATTCGGTGCGATCCCGCAACGTCATCACCGTGGCGATCCGTCGGCCCTCCCACTGCACCGGGCTGCGGTCGACGACCAGGACGCGGTCCTCGGTGAGAAGTACGTCGCCGCGGGCGTCCGAGTCCGAGCCGGCCACCCGCAGCGCTTCGGGCAGGTCCTCCGTCGTGACCGGGCCGTCGCCGAGGCCGAGCAGGCGCCGCGCCTCGTCGTTGACGACCTCCACACGTGCGGGCTCGTCGGTGCCGAGCACGATCAGGCCCTCGCCGATCGCGTGGAGGACCGCGTCGTGGTGCTCGTAGAGCCGGCGCAGCTCGTCCGGTGCGAGTCCGAGGGTCTGGCGGCGCAGGCGCCGGCTGACGAGCACGGCGCCGGCGGCCGCGACGGCCAGGGCCGCGGCCGACAGGCCCAGGAGGGCGGGCAGCCCACGGGCGAACTGGTCGGCGACCTTCGCGCGGGTGACGCCGACGGCGACCAGGCCGACGACGCGTTCGTCGTCGAGGATCGGCGCCACCGCCCGGATGGACGGGCCGAGCGAGCCGGCGTAGGTCTCGGTGAACGCGGTGCCGGCGAGGGCCGGTTCGATGTTGCCGCTGAACGGCAGACCGATCATCGCGGGGTCGGTGTGGGTGTACCGGGTCCGGTCCGGCGCCATCACCACGATGAAGTCGGTGCCCGTCGCCTCCCGGATCCGTTCGGTGCGCGGCTGCAGCACCGCGGTCGGGTCCGGCGTGCGCAGCGCCGCGGCCGTCGAGTCGGACCCGGCCAGGGATTCGGCGATGGCGAGGACGGTGCGGCGGGTGGCGTCGTCGCTGTCGCGGCGCTCGTCGATCCCGACGAGGACGGTACCTGCGGCGATGACCAGGGCGAGCACAGCCAGCTGCAGCACCAGCAGCTGACGTGCCACGCTCATCGACGGCCGGTGCGCGGTCGGCGGCACGGACGTACTCCTTCCGGATGCCGGTGGGTCCGCCTCGTGAGCGCGACATCACCTGAACGAAATGAACGCAATCTTCACCGGGTGAGGCTGCGCTACCACCATTTCTATCAGGAACGTGACCGCGATCACGAAGTCCCCCGAAACGTCCCATCCGAGAGGATCCGCCATGAGCACGTCCACAGACTCCCGGCTACCCGGTGCCAAGTCGCCGGCCAAGCGCAAAGACCGGACGCACTGGCTCTACGTCGGTGTCATCGTGGCGGTGGTGGCCGGCGTCCTCGTCGGCTGGCTCGCCCCGGACGTCGCCAAGTCGTTCGGCGTCCTCGGCACGATGTTCGTCGATCTCATCAAGATGATGATCAGCCCGGTCATCTTCTGCACGATCGTCCTCGGCATCGGCTCGGTGCGGGCCGCCGCCAGCGTCGGCAAGGTCGGCGGCCTGGCGATGGTGTACTTCCTCGGCATGTCCACCGTCGCGCTCGCTATCGGCCTGGGGGTGGGTAACCTGCTCGATCCGGGCAGCGGCCTGAACCTCTCTCCGGAGACCGCCGGCACCGGTGCCGCGCTGGCCGACAAGGCCCACGCCGCGGGCGGGACCATGGACTTCATCGCGTCGATCATCCCCACGTCGCTGCTGTCGGCGCTGACCGAGGGCAGCGTGCTGCAGACCCTGTTCGTCGCACTGCTGGTCGGCTTCGCGCTGCAGGCCCTCGGGAAGACCGGCGAGCCGGTCCTGCGAGGCATCGGCTACGTGCAGAAGCTCGTGTTCAAGATCCTGTCGATGATCCTGTGGCTCGCTCCGATCGGTGCCTTCGGCGCCATCGCCAACGTGGTCGGGCAGACCGGTCTCGGCGCGGTGGTCCAGCTCGGCACCCTCATGATCGGGTTCTACCTCACCTGCGTGCTGTTCGTGTTCGGTGTGCTGGGCTCCCTGCTACGCATGGTGTCCGGGGTGTCGATCTTCAAGCTGGTCAAGTACCTGGCCCGCGAATACCTGCTGATCTTCGCGACGTCCTCGTCCGAGTCCGCGCTGCCCCGGCTCATCGCCAAGATGGAGCACGTCGGTGTCGAGCGCACCACCGTCGGCGTCGTGGTCCCCACCGGCTACTCGTTCAACCTGGACGGCACCGCCATCTACCTGACGATGGCCTCGCTCTTCATCGCCGATGCGCTCGGTTCGCCGCTGTCCCTGGCCGAGCAGCTCTCCCTGCTGGTGTTCATGATCGTCGCGTCGAAGGGCGCGGCCGGAGTGAGCGGCGCGGGCCTGGCCACGCTCGCCGGCGGCCTGCAGAGCCACCGTCCGGAGCTGCTCGACGGCGTCGGCCTCATCGTCGGCATCGACCGGTTCATGTCCGAGGCGCGCGCGGTCACCAACTTCTCCGGCAACGCCGTCGCCACCCTGCTGGTGGGAACGTGGACCGGCACCGTCGACCGCGGCCGCGTCCGCGACGTCCTCGCCGGCCGCATCCCGTTCGACGAGGAGACCATGGTCGACGACGGCCACGGTCCGGTCGCCGAGCCGAAGCCGGCCGTCGCCGCCGAGCCGGAAGAGAAGGTGCTGGTACGCGCCTGACCCGCCTCCGCGAAACCCCTTGTGGCCGGATGTCACACCGGTTCGATCAGATCGAGCCGGTGTGACATTCGGCCACAGGCGTTCGGTCAGACGTGCGTCCGGGACAGCGCGGCGAGGTGCGCCCCGACCCGCTCGACGAGGTGGTCGAAGAACAGCGGCGGGTCGGTGGCGACGACGATCTCGGCGTTCGGTTGCCGGCCCCACATGCCGGACCAGTCGGCGACGGTGGTGCCGCGGGTGAGCCGGCCGTCGAGTTCGACGTCGACCGTCGCCGGACGGGTGGTGACGGGCACCGCTCCCAGGGCGACCGCCGCCGCGAACGGATCGTGGACGTGTGCCAGGAAACCCTGATCCTGATCGCGGTGGAATTCCATGTAGAAGCGCAGGGCGTCGGACAGGTACCGCACGACCGGGTGGGACGCCTCCGAGCGCAGTCCGCGCGGATCGTCCGGCGAGAGGATTTCGGCCGGCACGCTCCCCGCGGTCTCGGCGAGCCGTCGCAGGTGTTCGGGTCGCATCGCGATGGACTCGGTGGTGTCGAGCGGGCACACGATCGGCCGACGGCCGGGCTCGACCGCGGAGAACGCGTCGAACACCGCCTTCGCGGCCTCGGGGTCCACCGCGACGTTCCACTCGGAGGTGGGTGTGGTGTTGCCCGGGTAGTTGAACGCCCCGCCCATCACGACCAGACGACGCAACCGGTGGGGGAGTTCCGGGTCGAGCCGGACCGCCAGTGCGAGATTGGTGAGCGGACCGGTGACGAGCCCGACGAGTTCGCCGGGGTGGGCGCGGGTCAGCTCCACCCATGCCTCGGCGGCGCTGCGGCCCGACGGGCCGCGTCCGGGGGCGGGCAGGTCGGCGTAACCGACGCCGCGCGGGCCGTGCGTGTCCTCGGTGGTCATCAGCGGCGCGACGAGCGGGGCCTCGGAGCCGACGGCGACCTCGATGTCCGGCCGGCCGCACACCTGCAGCCACGCCAGGTTGTTCGTGGTGACCTGCTGCACGGGCACGTTCCCCGCGGTGGAGAGCACCGCGACGATCTCCGCGTCCGGACTCGCCAGCAGGTAGAGCAGGGCGAGTGCATCGTCGATGCCGGTGTCGACGTCGGCGACGAGGCGGGTGGGTTCGGGCACCCGCCCATCCTGCAGTACGCGGCCGCGGCCCGGAACGGCCGGGGCGGGCCGGATGGGTGTGGATGCCGACCACACCGCGGACGGACGGCCGATCGCGGCTCGGGCAGTGCGAGTGCGGTCTCAGCCGACGATGCGCCGCAACTCCTCGCGGCAGCGGCGGTAGACCTCCACCGGTTCCGCGGCCTCGCCCGCGAGGGCGAGTTCGCCCCAACGCTCCCAGCTCGTGCGCCACACGGCCACGGCCGTCTCGGCGACCAGCAGGATCGTCGCCGGGTCGTAGTGCGGGAGCTGTTCGGTCAGGCGGGCCCGGAGGCGGGACGTGAGGACCTGCTCCTGCGATGCGGCGAGCGCCTGCAGGTCGGGCTCTTTCGCCAGCAGGCGCGCGACGCGCCGGTGTTCCTCCAGGTCGGGGTCGGTCTCCCGGCTCATCACCGCCTCCGCGGCGGCCTCGACGCTTCTCAGGACGGCGGCGGGATCCGGGCCGGAGACCTCCAGGGCGTCGATCACCAGGAGCAGGCGGCGCTGTCCGGGCAGGGCGGCCTGCTCCTTGGAGGTGAAGTACCGGAAGAAGGTGCGGGCCGAGATGCCGACCCGGTCGGAGATCTGCTGGACGGTGGTCTCGCGGACGCCCTGTTCCTCGAACAACTCGAGGGCAGCCCGGTGGATCTCCTGGTGGGTGTCCAGGCGGCGCCGGGTCCGCAGATCGCGGGGGATGTCGACGTTCATGCGGTCCTTCCTCAGCCGGTGTCCTGCGATTATGACCACCTCCGTCGATGCCGGCGTGCGGGCGGCGACCCGGCCGTCGCCTCGGGTTGCCGGCTCAGGAGGGCGGTGTCGTGTCGACCAGGCCGGCGGGGAGCTGGCGGAACATCTCGGCGAGCTGAGGCAGGAAGTCGCGGAAGCCGCTGCTCTTGCGCCAGAACATGCCGATGCGGCGATGCGGGACGGGATCTTCGAAGCGCAGCAGCCGGATGTCCGGCGGCTGGGTGACCGGGGTGGTGACGGCCAGGCGGGGCAACAGTGTCACCCCGACCCCGGCGATCACCATCTGACGCAGGGTCTCCAGGCTCGTCGCCCGGAAGCCGTTGCGTTCGGCGGCTCCGGTCAACCGGCACACCTCGAGGGCTTGGTCCCGCAGGCAGTGACCGTCCTCGAGCAACAGAAGGCTCTCGTCCGCGATCACCGACATAGGGGCAGGTTCGGCCGTGGCGGCCAGCGGATGCGTGGCCGGGACGGCGAGCACGAAGTCCTCGGAGAACAGGTACTCCTGGTGCAGGTGTTCGTCGTTGACCGGGAGCGCCAGCACGGCGACGTCGAGGTCGCCGCCGCGGAGCCGCTCGAGGAGGTCCTCGGTCTTCTCCTCGATCAACAGCAGTTCGAGGTCGGGGAACCTCGCCCGCACCTTCGGTACGACATGGGGGAGCAGGTACGGCGCGAGGGTCGGGAACAGGCCGATGCGGAGCGTGCCCGACTCCGGGTCGGAGGACTGCCGGGCGATCTCGCGAATGTTCGCGGTCTCGCTCAGAATGATCCGGGCCCGCTCCACGATCTGCCGGCCCGCGTCGGTCAGGGTGATCTGACGCGGGCTCCGCTCGACGAGTTCGACGCCGAGTTCCTGTTCGAGCTTGCGGATCTGGGTCGACAGCGTCGGCTGACTGACGTAGCAGGCCTCCGCCGCCCGGCCGAAGTGGCGGTGATGCGCCACCGCGGCCAGGTACTCGAGATCACGCAGGTTCACGAGGGACGAACTATCGGACGACCGCGGCGACCGAGTCCTCGGCCGGGGCGCTGGTGCGGATGAGATGGTCGAACGCGCCGAGCGCTGCCGTCGCTCCGGCGCCGGCGGCGATGATGATCTGCTTGTACGGCACCGTGGTGCAGTCGCCGGCGGCGAACACGCCGGCCACCGAGGTCTGGCCGCGGTCGTCGACGACGATCTCGCCGCGCGGCGACAGCTCGACCGTCCCGGTGAGCCACTCGGTGTTGGGCAGCAGGCCGATCTGGACGAAGATGCCCTCCAGTTCGAGCGTGTGCGCGGTCTCGGTGGTGCGGTCCTGGTAGGTCAGGCCGGTGACCTTGTGGCCGTCGCCGAGGACCTCGGTGGTCAGCGCGCTGACGACGATGTCGACGTTCGGCAGGCTGCGCAGCTTGCGCTGCAGCACCTCGTCGGCGCGCAGCGCCGAGTCGAACTCGATGAGCGTGACGTGCGCGACGACGCCGGCGAGATCGATCGCGGCCTCGACGCCGGAGTTGCCGCCGCCGATCACGGCAACGCGCTTGCCCTTGAACAGCGGTCCGTCGCAGTGCGGGCAGTAGGTCACGCCCTTGTTCCGGTACTCGGTCTCGCCGGGCACGTTCATCGAACGCCACCGTGCACCCGTGGACAGGATCACGCTGCGGGCGAGCAGGGAGGCGCCGCTCTCGAGCTCGACCTCGACGAGGCCGCCCTCGGTCGCAGGCACGAGCTTCGCCGCGCGCTGCACGTTCATGATGTCGACGTCGTACTGGCGGACGTGGTTGTCGAGTGCGGCGCCGAGCTTGGGGCCTTCGGTGTAGGGCACGGAGACGAAATTCTCGATCGCCATCGTGTCGAGCACCTGGCCGCCGAAGCGCTCGGCGACGACACCGGTGCGAATGCCCTTGCGGGCGGCGTAGATCGCGGCCGCGGCACCGGCCGGGCCGCCGCCGACGACGAGCACGTCGAACGGGTCCTTCTCGTCGATCGCGGCCGCCGCCCGGTCCGCGGCGCCGGTGTCGAGCTTGCCGATGATCTGCTCGAGGCTCATGCGGCCCGAGTCGAACAGCTCGCCGTTGAGGTACACCGTCGGCACGGCCATCACCTGACGTCCGTCGACCTCGTCCTGGAACAGGGCGCCGTCGATCGCGACGTGCTTGATGCGCGGGTTGAGCACACACATCAGGTTCAGGGCCTGCACGACGTCGGGGCAGTTCTGGCAGGACAACGAGAAGTAGGTCTCGAAGTGCAGCTCGCCGTCCAGGTCTCGAACCTGCTGCTGCAGCTCCTCGGGCTCCTTCGACGGGTAACCGCCGACCTGGAGCAGTGCAAGCGCGAGCGAGGTGAACTCGTGGCCCAGCGGGATGCCGGCGAAGCGGACCTCGATGTCGGTGCCGACGCGGCGCACCGCGAAGGACGGGCGACGCGCGTCGTCGTCGCGACGCTCGTAGGTGACCTTGTCCGACATCGCCGCGATCTCGGTGAGCAGTTCGGCGAGTTCGGCGGACTTGGGTCCGTCGTCGAGGGAGGACACGAGCTCGATCGGCAGGGTCAGCCGCTCGAGGAGGGACTTCAGTTGGCCGGCAAGCGAGGCTTCGAGCATAGGGATCTACTCCATCGACGGGGCGGAACGGTGATCGGGGCGAAGGGAACTGCGCCGGGTGGTTCGGCGCTCCGGGGGGTGGCGCGGGGTCCGGCGGACCGGACCCCGCGCCGCACTACCGGGGTGTCGAATCCGGGTGCGTCAGATCTTGCCCACGAGGTCCAGCGACGGGGCGAGGGTGTCGTCGCCCTCTTCCCACTTGGCCGGGCAGACCTCGCCCGGGTGCGACCGGACGTACTGGGCGGCCTTGACCTTGCGGACGAGTTCGGCGGCGTTGCGGCCGATGCCCTCCGCGGTGACCTCGGTGAACTGGATGATGCCGTCCGGGTCGACGAGGAAGGTGCCGCGGTCGGCCAGGCCCTCGTTCTCACGCAGCACCTCGAAGTTGGTGCTGATCTGCAGGGTCGGGTCGCCGATCATGGCGTACTTGATCTTGCCGATGGTCTCGGACGAGTCGTGCCACGCCTTGTGCGTGAAGTGGGTGTCGGTGGAGACCGAGAAGACCTCGACGCCGAGCTTCTGCAGCTCCTCGTAGTGGTCGGCCAGGTCGCCGAGCTCCGTCGGGCAGACGAAGGTGAAGTCGGCCGGGTAGAAGAAGAAGATCGCCCACTTGCCCTTGATGTCCTCGTCGGACACGGAGACGAAGCCGCCCTCCTGGTAGGCGGTCGCGGAGAAGGGCTTGATCTGCTTGTTGATCAGGGCCACGTTGAACCTCTGTTCGGTCGATATGGGTTTCTGACGTTGTGAACACTAACGACTTTCGATAGATAATGCCAATCGACCGGTCTGATTCGATTGATAGTCTGCATCTATCGGTATGATTGGTCGCGCCCGTCCCGCACCATGAAGACGGCGAGAGTTGTTCTCTCCGCTGCCGAGCGGAGCCGGCGCAGCCGTGAGGCTCAGCCCGCCTGCAGGAACGGGTAGTCGGTGTAGCCCTCGGCGCCCGGCGAGTAGAACAACGCCGGCCGCAGCTCGTTCTCCGGGTGCTCGCCGTGCCAGCGCTCGACCAGATCGGGATTGGCGATGAGCGCCCGGCCCACCGCCACGGCGTCGGCATGGGCGGCCTCGATCAGCTGCACCGCCTCCGCACGGGTGGTCGGCGACGCGAAGCCGCTGTTGGCGATCAGCCTGCCGCCGAAACGCCGGCGCAGCTCCTGCACCAACTCACCGGCCGGGTCCGCGTGCAGCACGGACAGGTAGGCCAGATTCAGCGGGCGCACCTGCTCGAGCAGGGTGCCGTAGGTGGCCAGGACGTCGTTCCGGTCGGTTTCGTAGGCGTCCTGGATGTTGTGCTCCGGCGAGATCCGCAGCCCGACCCGGCCGGCGCCGACGGCCGATGCCACCGCCGTGACCACCTCCACGACGAAACGGGCCCGGTTCTGCGGCGAACCGCCGTACTCATCGGCGCGCTGATTGGCGGCCGGGGAGAGGAATTCGTGCAGCAGGTAGCCGTTGGCGCTGTGGATCTCCACGCCGTCCAGCCCGGCCTCGATCGCCCGGCGGGCCGCGGCGACGAAGTCCCCGATGATCGCCCGCGCCTCCTCCGTGGTCAGCGCGTGCGGCACCGGGTACGGCTGCTTGCCCTTCTCCGTGTGCCCCACACCGTCGATCGCGATCGCGCTCGGGGCGACGACCCGCCGGCCGCCGTTCACGTCGGGGTGCGTGACCCGGCCGCCGTGCATCACCTGCAGCACGATGCGGCCGCCGCGGTCGTGCACCGCCTCGGCCACCCGCCGCCAGCCGGCCACCTGCTCGCCGGTGACGATCCCCGGCTGGCCGACGAAGGCCTGCGATTCGTGGTTCACATAGGTGCCCTCGGCGATGATCAGCCCGGCACTCGCCCGCTGCCGGTAGTGCTCGACCACCAGGTCTCCGGGGACGCCGGAGGCGCCGGACCGCAGCCGGGTCAGTGGGGCCATGACAACGCGATTGGCGAGTTCGAGGTCTCCGAGGGTGACAGGTGTAAACAAATCCATGTCGGGCGCAACCGGGCTGGCGTACCCGCGATTCCCGAACGTGACCGACTGCGACCGGCGTCACGCCCGCCGCGACGGTTGTGCCGGGTCATGCTGCGCGCGAAGATGGTCCGATGACCGGCCACGTCGAGGTCCGGGCGTACGCCGAGCTGAACGACTTCGTGGCGCCCGAGTCGCGGGGCATCGCGGTGCGGCGGCCGTTCCGTGCCCATCAGACGGTCAAGGACGTCGTCGAGGCGATGGGCATACCGCACACCGAGGTCGATCTGATCGTGGTCGACGGCGAGCCGGTGGATTTCGCGTACCGGCCGCGCTCGGGCGCTCGCATAGCGGTCTATCCCTTGTTCGAGGCGCTCGACATCGAGCCGATCACCCGGCTGCGCCCGGTTCCCCTGCGTGACCCCCGGTTCGTGGTCGACGTCAACCTGGGCCGGTTGGCGCGCCTGCTCCGGTTGCTGGGGTTCGACGTGATCTGGACGTCCGACATGGACGACGCGGAGCTGGCGAGGATCGGGCGTGCGGATCAGCGGATCCTGCTGACCCGCGACCGCGGACTGCTCGAGCGCCGGGAGGTCACCCACGGGCTGTTCGTGCACGCCGACCGCCCGCTCGAGCAGATCGTCGAGGTCGTCCGCCGGCTCGATCTCGCGGCGCGGTTCGCCCCGCTCACCCGGTGCCTGCGCTGCAACGGCCGGCTCGACCCGGTGCCCAAGGACGAGGTCCTCGATCGGCTCGAGCCGCTCACCCGCCGCTTCTACGACGAGTTCTCCCGGTGCACGGACTGCGGCCGCATCTACTGGGCCGGGTCGCATCACGGGAAGCTGGTCGCCCTCGTCCGGGAGATCGCGGCGGAGGTCTGACTCAGATGCGCAACCCGACGTCGACGATCGCCTGCGCGACGGCGCGCACCGGCGCCTGATGACGGCGCGCGTAGGCGCGGATCAGCTCGAACGCCGCGGCCGGCGTGACGCCGCGGGCCTGGGCGGTGATGCCCTTGGCCTGCTCGACGACGATGCGGGTGTCGAGCGCGGTCTGCAGTTGCGCGGAGAGCTGCTCCTGCTGGCGCAGCTTGTCCGAGTTGACGATGTAGCCGGTGGCCATGTCGGCGAACACCTGCGCGGCGGCGAGCTCGTCGTCGGCCCATTCCCGGGGCTCGCGGCAGTAGAGGTCCAGGGCGCCGATCTTGACCTCGCCGAGCTGCATCGGGACACCGGCGACGGCGGCGATCTCCCGCCGTCGCGCCTCGGCGGCGAACTCCGGCCACAGATCGTCGCGGCGGCGCACATCGGAGACGGCGATGGTCTCGCCATGGGCGAAGGCGTGCGCGCACGGTCCGGCGGCGAATCGCTCCTGGCACCGCTCCATCGCCTCGATCTGTTCGCCGGCGGCGGTGACGAACCGGAGCCGGCCGTCGACGTGCAGAGTCACTCCCGCTCCCGACAGCTCGAGCACGGTGGTCACCTTGCGGACGACTGCGTCGAGGGCGGCGTCGACCTCGTACGGGGTGAGGAGGCGCTGCGCGAACTTCGACAGCGCGGCGACGAATTCCTGGTGCCGGTAGGCCATCACTACCCCCTGTACCGCGCGGACGGGCCCCGGATTCCGTCGTCTGTACTGAGTGTTCCCCGAAATGCCGAGATGATGCCGCGAAAGTCCGGATCCGGACCGCTCGACGTCGCCGAGTGGCGTCGAGCGGCCGGATCCCTAGGATTCGATCACGCGATCCGGGCGCCGCGAGGGCGCGGGCGACGGAGAAGGAGGCAGCGCGATGACCGACGAAGCCGGCGCTCGGGACGTCCCCGTCCCCGCGGCGAGACCCGAGTTCCGGTCCAGCTACCACCACGGCTTCCTGCGGGTCGCGGCCTGCGCGACGCCGACGACGATCGTCGATCCGGCGGCCAACGCGGCGGCGGTGCTGCGGGCCGCCCGGGTCTGCCATGACGACGGGGTCGGGCTGGCGGTGTTTCCCGAGATGACGTTGACCGGGTACTCGGTCGAGGACCTGTCGATGCAGGACACCGTGCTGGAGGCGGCCGAGCGGGCGCTGGCGGAGATCGTCGCCGGCTCGGCCGGCCTGCTGCCCGTCCTTCTGGTGGGCCTGCCGCTGCGGCACCGGCACCGGATCTACAACGCCGTCGCGGTCGTGCACCGTGGCCGGGTCCTGGGGGTCGCCCCCAAGTCGTATCTGCCGACGTATCGGGAGTTCTACGAGCGCCGGCAGATCGCGCCGGGGGACGATGCGAGCGGCACGGTCCGGGTCGCCGGTCACGACGCACCGTTCGGTCCCGATCTGCTGTTCGAGGCCACCGACGTTCCCGGCCTGGTGCTCCACGTGGAGATCTGCGAGGACATGTGGGTCCCCATCCCGCCCAGCGCGGAGGCCGCCCTGGCCGGCGCGACGGTGCTGGCGAACCTGTCGGGCAGCCCGATCACCGTCGGCCGCGCCGAGGACCGTCACCTGCTGGCTCGCTCGGCGTCGTCGCGGTGCCTGGCCGCCTACGTGTACTGCGCGGCGGGATCGGGGGAGTCCACCACCGACCTGTCCTGGGACGGGCAGGCGATGGTGCACGAGAACGGGATGCTGCTCGCCGAGACCGAGCGGTTCCCGCGCGGCGAACAGCACGCGGTGGCCGACGTCGACCTCGAACTGTTGCGCAACGAGCGCACCCGCATGGGCACCTTCGACGACAATCGGCGTCATCACGCGGCCCGCCTCGACGCGTTCCGCCGTATCGCGTTCACCCTCGCGCCTCCGCTCACCGACATCGGGCTGCGGCGCCGGGTGGAGCGATACCCCTTCGTGCCGTCCGATCCGGCCCGCCTCGAGCACGACTGCTACGAGGCGTACAACATCCAGGTCGCCGGGCTCGAGCAGCGCCTGCGTGCGCTGAGTGGTCCGACGCTGGGCGGTCCGAAGGTCGTGATCGGCGTGTCGGGCGGACTGGACTCCACGCACGCGCTCATCGTCGCCGTCAAGGCGATGGACCGCCTCGGCCGTCCGCGCGAGGACGTGCTCGCCTTCACCCTCCCGGGGTTCGCGACGAGTGACCGGACCCGGGAGAACGCCCGCCGGCTGTGCCACTCGCTCGGGGTGACGCTCGAGGAAATCGACATCACCCGTGCCGCGCGCGTGATGCTGGAGGACCTGGGTCACCCGTTTGCGCGCGGCGAGCGGGTCTACGACATCACGTTCGAGAACATCCAGGCCGGGCTGCGCACCGACTATCTGTTCCGGGCCGCGAACCAGCGCGGCGGCCTGGTGCTCGGGACGGGCGACCTGTCGGAGATCGCGCTGGGCTGGTCCACGTACGGCGTCGGGGACCAGATGTCGCACTACAACGTCAACGCCGGGGTGCCGAAGACGCTCATCCAGCATCTGATCCGCTGGGTCGTCTCGTCCGGGCAATTCGACGACGAGGTCGGCGCCACCCTCGAGGCCGTGCTGGGCACCGAGATCAGTCCCGAGCTCGTCCCCGTCGAGGAGGGGGAGACGCCGCAGAGCACCCAGGCCACGATCGGTCCCTACGACCTGCACGACTTCTTCCTGTTCCAGGTGCTGCGCTTCGGGTTCCGGCCGTCGAAGATCGCCTACCTCGCATGGCAGGCCTGGCACGAGGCCGGCGCCGGGGAGTGGCCGTCCGGCCATCCCGGGCACGCCCGCCGCGAGTACGACCTGCCCGAGATCCGGCGGTGGCTGGGTGTGTTCGTCCAGCGGTTCTTCGCCTTCAGCCAGTTCAAGCGGTCCGCGATGCCGAACGGGCCGAAGGTCGCCGCCGGGGGGTCCCTCTCACCGCGCGGGGACTGGCGTGCGCCCTCCGACGCGTCCGCGCGCATCTGGCTCGACGAACTCGATCGGGAGGTGCCGGAGGACCGGGGCGGATCAGGTTCCGAGGAACTCCGTCAGCGGTGAGACGGCTCGTCGCCCGCGCATCGCCGCCGAGATGCCGTCGAGGATGTGCTCGAGGACAGCCGCCGACGTGGCGAAGTTGATCCGCACGAATCCCGCTGCCGCGCTTCCGAAGGGTCTGCCGCCGTCGACCAGCACCCGGCCGAGGTCCCGGATCCGGCGGATCGGATCGTCGACGGGTGCGGCCGAGACATCGACCCAGCTGAGGTAGGTGGCTTCCGGCAGATGGTGGCGGGCTTCCGGCAGGTGCTCGCGCAGGACCGTGTCGACACGTCGCCGGTTGCGGTCGAGCACTCGGAGCAGCGTGTCCTGCCAGCTCTGGCAGCGTTGCCATGCGGCCAGTGTGCCGAGCACCGCCGGGGTCGATACGGTTCCGTACAGGTCGGGCGGTTCGCCGTCCCGCACGGCGAGCAACTGCTTCGACCCGTAGTGCGCGACGGCGCAGCGCAGTCCGGCGATGTTGAAGGCCTTTCCGGCCGACGTGACGGTGATCGTCCGAGCTGCCGCCTCCGGACTGATCGACGCGAACGGGATGTGCCGGTGCGGCGCGTAGATCAGCTCCGCATGAATCTCGTCGCTGACGACGAGAAGGTCGAACTCGACGGCCAGTTCGGCGATGCGGGTGAGTTCGGAACGGGTGTGGACGCGTCCGGTCGGGTTGTGCGGATCGACCAGGACGAGCACTTTCGGGCGCTCGGCGGCGAGCGACGCCCTGAGCGTCTCGAAGTCGAGCCGCCACCCGTCCTGTGTGTCGGCGAACGGGAATTCGACCGTCCTGCGGCCCATGGCCGCGATGGTGGCGAGGAACGGCGGGTAGTTCGGAGTCTGGATCACGACGGCGTCGCCGCGCTCGGTGTGCAGGTGCAGGATCAGTTGCAGGGCCTGGATGAGATCGGTCTGCTCCCGGACGTCGGCGGGGTCGACCGTCCATCCGTATCGGGACTGCATCCGCCGGGCGAACTCCGCACGCAGCGGGGTACCGCCGAGCCAATCGGGGTAGCCGAGTTCTCCCGACCGGGCCGACTTGCACAGCGCGTCCCGGATCTCGGGGGCGATCGGGAAGTCCATGTCGGCCACCCAGGCCGGCAGGGCGCCCGCGCGGACGGCACGTGCCCACTTGACCCCGGTGCGACGGACGAGATCGCCGATCTCGATATCGTCGAATCCGGGATACCGGGCCTCCGATGCCGGAGGCAATCCGGTCATCGGACGGTCCCGGAACGGGGGTCCCCCGAGCAGTCCATGCAGTGAGTGTGCCCGTGCCGCGTACCGGACGGAAGCGAACCCGAAATCCGATCCGCCTTCGTCCGCAGCTGCCCGTGGACTCCGCGAGTGGTCGATCGACGTTCGAAAGCGCCTGCCTGCCGTGCCCGTCGCGCAGCACCTGGCACGGGGTGTGGTTGACGGCGCCTGCGTGATGGGTGGAGCCTGACGACATGGCGAGGCGGTTGCCGGAGTGGGAGTTGCTGGTACCCGGGGAGGGGCCGTATGTCGGCACGATCCGGATCGAGGACGAGGCGGGGCGGCCGGTGCCGATCGCCGGCGGGGTTGCGGTGGGGGCGTGCGCGTGGCGGGCGGAGTGTCTGCATTGTGACTGGCTGGGCAGCACGGCGGTGCGGGTCGGTTCGGGCGAGGCGTTGCGTCCGGGGCGCCTGACGCGGGAAAAGCTCGAGGAGGAGTGGGTGCGCCACATCTATCGGGTGTCGGCGAAGGCGGCGGTGCTCGATGCGCTCGAGCAGCTCGACCGGTTGGCGGCCGAACAGCAGGCCCTGACCGAAGTGGTGGACGAGGGGGTACGGCGCCTGCGCGCCGAGGGTGCCTCGTGGGCGCAGGTGGGGGAGCTGGTGGGGATGACGCGTCAGTCGGCGTGGGAGCACTGGGCGGACTCGTCGGCGGCGCGCCGGCACCGCCGATGACGGTTGAAGAGTGCGCGCGCCGTAAATCGGGGCTGTCAGCCCCTCCTGACCCCTGACGTTGATGTGGCGGCGTGAACAGTGGAGTTCTGCGCAACGGTGAAGTGCCGGTCGGTGCCGGGGCGCTCGATTTCGTCCAGGGCGGCCACGGCGAGGTCCTCGGCGGTGATGCGGGAGGTGCCGTCCGGCTCGGTGAGCAGGGTGGTGGTTCCCCGGCGGTACGTGCCGGTGCGGGTACCGGGTTCGAGGATCGCGGGCGGGCTGAGATAGGTCCAGCGGTGGTTCGGGTGCTGGACGCAGGTGCGGAGTTGGGTGGCGCTGGCGTCGGCGATCGCTCGCCATTCGATCGGCACATAGTTCGGATCGTCGATGACCGACAGGTCGCCCTTGTGCGGTGAGCGTAAGGGCCCGGCCCCGCCGATGACGAGTAGACGGGCGCCGGCCCGGCCTGCCGCGTCCAGAACTGCGGTGGTCAGCGGTGCGATCGTCTGCTCCTGGCCGGGAGCCGCACGGACGGCGAGGATCGCGGCGTGGACGTCGGCGAGTGCGGCCTCGAGTTGCCCGGGTGCGCCGGCATCGACGGCGAGGGGAGTAACGGCGGGGTCCGGGTGTGTGCCGGGGTGCCGGGCGGCGGCGGTGACGCGGTGCCCGCGGGCGGCGGCTTCGGTGACGAGGCGCGAGCCGACCATGCCGGTGGCGCCGATGACGGTGATGTTCACGACGGGAGTCCTTTCCTCGTACGGGGACGAGGGATGACCTGTCCGGCGCCCAGCGCTGCGAGGGCGAACGCGAAGCCGACACGTTGGAGTGCGCTGAGGGTTTCTCCTGCCACGACGACGCCGAGGACGGCGGCCACGAGTGGGGAGAGCAGTCCGAGCAGAGCCGTCGCGGTGACCGGCAGGGTGCGCAGGCCGTTGAACCAGAGGGAATAGGCGAGAAGCCCGCCGACGATGCCGAGCCAGAGGTAGCCCGCCACGGCGGGGGCGCCGATTCGGCTGGGAATCCCCTCGAACAACAGCGTCGGGGCCAGCAGCACCAGGCCTCCGGCGGTGAGCTGCCAACCTGCGAAGCCGATCGCGCTGACTTCCTCGGGCCGGCCCCACCGTTTGGTGAGAACGACGCCGGTTCCCATCGCAGCGGCACCGGCCAGACCGGCGATGATGCCGGCGGGGTCGAACATCGCTCCGGGGCCCAGCACCACCAGCCCCACCCCGATCACGCCGACGACGCCCCAGCCCAGGCGCCAGAGCGAGAGGCGTTCGGACAGAACGATCACGGCGAGGACGGCGACGAGGATCGGCTGGGTCGCCCCGAGAGTGGCGGCCACTCCGCCGGGCAGTCGTTCGGCGGCGAGGAACAGCAGCGGGAAGAACAGGCCGATGTTCAAGGCGCCCAGCACCGCGGCCTTCCACCACCATGCCCCGCGCGGAAGCGTGCGGGAGAGCAGGAGGCCGAGTGCGCCTGCGGGCAGAGCGCGCATGAGCGCGGCGAACAGGGGGTGGTCAGGCGGCAGCAGTTCGGTGGTGACGAGGTAGGTCGTGCCCCACACCACCGGGGCCACGGCGGTCGCCGCGGTGAGCGCCGCACGATTCGTCACCGGGCCGGGTGACGTGGGCGGAGAAGTGGTCGTCGTAGTCACCCCACCACTGTCGTGCCCTTTCGGTTGATGAGTCCAACACATGCTTTTCATCACAACGATCGCGATGCACGATAGATGGATGGAGTTGCAGCAACTGAGGTATGTGCTCGCCGTGGCAGAGAAGAAGAACTTCACCCGAGCGGCCGAGCAGTGCTTCGTCGTCCAATCGGCGCTCAGTCACCAGATCAAGGCGCTCGAACAAGAGCTGGGCGTGCCGCTGTTCGCCCGGACCAGCCGTCGGGTCGAGCTCACTGATGCCGGGGCGGCGTTCCTGCCCGCGGCGCGGGCGAGTCTGGAGGCCGCCGAGCGTGCTGCCGCCGACGCGGCAGCGACCGTAGGGCAGATCCGTGGCCCGTTGACGATCGGTGTCATCCCCACCGTGACCGCCATCGACATTCCCACTGCGCTGGGCGAATTCCACCGCGCTCACCCGGCGGTGAGCATCGCGCTTCGAAACGGCGGCAGCGACGAACTCGTGACCGCGATCCGCGCGGGCGAGGTCGACATCGCCGTGCTGGGCCTGCCTGACGCGACCACCCCTCACCGTGTCCGGTTCATCGAGTTGGCCCGCGAACGTCTCGTTGCCGTTCTCGCCGCTGATCATCGACTGTCGGGGCGGCGCCGCCTGCGCCTACGCGATCTGGCAGACGAGACCTTCGCGGATTTTCCCGCCGGGACGCAGGGGCGCGCACAGAGCGACCGGGCCTTCGATGCTGCCGAACTCCGGCGCGAGGTGACTTTCGAATCGATGTCTACCGATCTGATCCTCGACCTCGTGAAACAGGGCCTCGCCGTTGCACTGCTGCCCCCCGCCTTCGTCCCCTCGAACCCGAACCTGGTCCAGGTGCCCGTCAGCGACGGGCCGACCCGAGTCGAATACCTCGCCTGGAGCGACTTCGACCCCGCGCCCGCCGCGGTGGCATTCCTGGACGCATTGCACTCTCAGATGGCATCGAATTAACTGAATTCCAACCCATTCCGATGCGACCTTTGCCACGCGGTGCGGCGCCTCACGCCGCGCCCCACATTGCTCTGCCATACAGCCTCGATTCTGTAACTGCGTCAGGAGCGATGACCACACCTGTTCTGCAGGACGAGGTGACTGAGGTCGATGCCGTGGGAGTGTGGGAGGAAGTTCACGAACGCTACGCCGAGCGTTTCGCGATCGACCCGACGCCAAGACGGCGCTTCCTGGCGGCTCAGCGTGTCGGCAAATGATGATCCGGCAAGCCTCGATCCACCGACTCACCGTGATTGAAGGCTGATTCGGCATACGGTGGCGGATCCGACATGCAGATATGAATGAACTTCCGACCTGGGTGTCGGAGTGTCCACTGGGTTTGTTTCGGTCGCCCCGTCTCTGGCCGGGTTGTCAGGTGTCCATCTGATTTGGTGGTCCGCAGACTCGGGTGAACAGTTCGGTCCATGACCAGGCGTGCGGCACCGCAGGGCGATCCACGGGAGTGTTTGCGGAGGCGTTGGGCGACGATCGCAGGTGCGGCCTGCTGGGTGGCGACGGCGTCGAGTTGGCGGATGTTCCCGAAGGTGAACGCCCGCAGGAACGAACCCGATGTCGAGGGCGCATAGGGTCGGTCGAACCCCTTGCTCATCGCCCCGTGCCGCAGCAGCGCCATGTCATCGATGCTGTCCAGCGCCGGCGATCATGCCCGCGACCAGCGAGGTCACCTAGCGGCCCGCGTTCGCGCCCGTATCCGTGGCCACGGAAAGAGGGTCATCGCCCAGGGTCCGTAACCCGGCATCCTGGGCGGCGTCACCAACGGGATCAGTCCAGCACACGAGACCGGATTCGAGTCGTCGAAGGACGCATCGGTCACCGGACGAGTTGTCGACAGCTGCGCGGACGAGCCTCTCGAATCGACGCAATGCTGATATGGCCGGGCCGGGTTTTCGGAAGTGCCGGACTACGGTGCGGATGCCGCGACGTGCTCCGAACACGTCAGCACGAGGGGCGTGCCGTCGGTGATGGCGATGGTGTGTTCGCTGTGAGCGGTACGAGATCCGTCGGCTGAGCGGATGGTCCACCCATCATCGTCGTAGATGATCTTGTCGGTGCTGCGGGCGAACCAGGGTTCGAGTGCAAGGGTCAATCCGGGCCGCAGCTCGAGACCACGTCCCGCACGTCCCATGTTGGGGACGTGTGGGTCTTCGTGCATGGTGCGCCCGATTCCGTGGCCACCGAACTCGGCGTTGACCGAGTACCCAAAGTCGGCGGCCACGGCGCCGATCGCAGCGGAGATGTCGCCCAAGCGGTTGCCGGGCAGCGCTGCGGCAATCCCTGCCGCCAAGGCACGTTCGGTGGCTTCGATGAGGCGCTCGTCCTCGGCTCGCGGGGCACCGACGATCAAACTCCGCGCCGAATCGGCGACCCACCCCTCGATCGACACCGCGATATCCATGCTCAGCAGGCCCGCGTCACGCAGCGCATAGTCATGCGGCAGCCCATGCAGTACAGCGTCGTTGACCGACAGGCAGATGACGTTGCGGAACGGACCTCGCCCGAATGACGGCGCGTAATTCCAGTAGCACGATTGGGCACCACGTTCGGCGATCAGCTAGCGGGCACGGTGTTCGAGGTCGAATAGGTTCGCCCCTGGCTGGCCCCGGTAGGCGAGGTCGTCGAGCAGCTCGGCGATGAACGCGCCGGTGACGCGCATCGCTTCGATCTCTCGAGGTGTCTTCAGTTCCAGCACTGCAATCCCTCTCCACCCGGCCTGATGACCGGTATTAAAATACCACCATAGTTGATTGGCCGGTATTTTCATACCGCTTTCGAGTAGGTCGGTGACATGTTGCGTCTCCCGCCCAACTCGCGGCCGGTCAGCGCCTGGGTGCATACCTGCGCCAAGTTCGAGGCGATCGCCGAGGTGGCCCAGGAGGCGAAGCGTGCATCAGCGAGATGCGCACAAGTGCTGACATCACATCGTCGAATCACATTGCCCACTAATCGTATCCACCCCCATGGGGCGATAACGTGGCAGCGCCTTCGGCAGACTGAGGCGAAGCGCGGCCGAGCGCGAGGACCGGGATGGTGCGGATGCCGGCGGCCTTCCTCTCGTAGTCGGCAAAGTCCGGGTAGCGGCGCAGTCACGCCACGACAATTGCCGCTGTCGGCGCGGAAGACCGTCGTTCGTGCCGACGTTCGCCGCGGGACTCATCGGCAGGTGGCCGATGAGTCCCGCGGGCCGGGGTCATGGCACCATTCCGTGGGTTCAGTTGATCACTGCGGTGGCCTCGACCTCTATGAGGAGTTCGGGTTCGGCGAGTGCTGCGACACCAATGCCCGTGAGCGGAGGCAGTGGAGAAGCAATTCCTAGCTTTGCGGATGCCCGGGTAACGCCTTCCACGAATTGCCCCATCTTGTCGGGGGCCCAGTCGACGAGGTAAACGGTCAGTTTCGCGACGTCGTCGAAGGATGCCCCGGCTGCGGCCAGTGCGGTGGCGACGTTGAGATAGCACTGTTCAGCCTGAGCGGTGAGATCTCCGACGCCCACGATGGCGCCGTCGACATTGACCGAGACTTGGCCTGCCATGAAGATCAGCTTCGATCCGGTGGCTATCGACAACTGCCGGTATAGATCGACCTCCGGCAGTCCTTCCGGATTCACAAGAATGATGGACATTTGTACTCCTTGGTGGATGAGACGCCGGGACGTTCGCTACGTCCCTGTGGGGTGCGTGCCCGAGGTAGTAACTTCTCTGACGGTTCATATCAGCCCCTGGATATGTATGTGTACGGGGACCGGTCGCGGGGCTGTGGCTACGAATATGTCAGTCCTCCGTCGACCGGGATGATCGCGCCGGTGACGTAGTCGCTGAGGTCGCTCGAGAGGAACTCGATGACTCCAGCGCAGTCCTCCGGCGTACCGTATCGGCCAAGCGGAACATCATCGAGGAGCTGTGCGTCTCCCATTGCGCTCAGTATTGGAGCGAGTCGTCCGGTCGAGATGTACCCAGGAGCAACGCAGTTCACTGTGACTCCGAACGGGCCCAGATCGCGCGCCAGATACTGGGTGTACTTGGCGACCGCAGCCTTCGCGGCGCCGTAGTGGGCATAACCTCCGTTGTCTTCGATCCGATGGCCCGCCTGGCTGCCGACGGTGACGATCTTGCCTGATCGCTGCTCCTTCATCGGCACGGCGACGGCTTGGCAGGTGTGGATCGTGCCGGTGAGGTTGCGCGCGACGACGACGTCGACGAGATCCTTCTCGACAATGGATGCGCGCGTCTCCTCAGGCGATCCGACACCACCGCCCGCGTTGCAGATCGCGATATCGAGTCGGCCCCATTCACCCACGATCTGTTGAACTGCCTCGTTCAAGGTCGTCGCATCGGTGACGTCCGCCTGGAAACCTAGTGCGCGTATCCCGATTTCGCGAATCTCATCGACCACCGTGTCTCCGCGCATCGATGCTGCCTCGAGTTGGTAGTCCTTGTACGAGTGCAGATCGAAGTCCACCACTGCGACGTCAGCCCCGCGTTTCGCGAGCCTGAGTGCGTAGGCGCGGCCTATTCCACGTGCCGCCCCGGTGACCAGCGCGACCTTCCCACGTAAGGGCAGGTTGTCCGTCATTGTCGAAATCTCCTCAGGTTCATTGATCGATCTGGCCGAGTCGGTCCGGTGAGACGTAGGAGTCTCGGAATTGGTTCCCGGTGCTCACACGATGTCTTGCAACGGAACTCCTTTGGTCTCCCTCCAGGTTGAGACAACGGCCATGCCGATGAGACAGAGCACGATGATGTACACGTTGAACGCCCAGCCAATCTCCTTGCCGTAGAGCCATTGGTTCAGGTACGGGGCCGTTCCACCGAAAATCGCAACCGCAAGCGATAGTGCGAAGCCGAGCATCCGGGTGCGGTATCGCGTGGGCAATAGTTCGGATAGGACCGCGGGCTTTGATCCTGCGACGAGGGCGATGAAGACCAAGGCGATCGACTGGGCGACGAAGAGGGTCCACGGTTCGTCGGTGATCATGCCCATGAGTGGAAAGATGCCGATGATGAACGCGCCATAGAAGATGAGGGTGACCGGTTTGCGCCCCCATTTGTCGGCCAGGAACCCGCCGATCGGGATGGCGGCAATGTAGATGAGTTGCGCAAAAGCGCTCGCCAAGAACGCGCTCGCGGCGTTCATGTCGTGATACGTGATCGCGAAAACGGCGGCGAACGATGTCCACGTGTAGTAGACGACATTGGTCCCGCCCTCGTACAGCATCAGTTTGAATCCGCGGAGGACGAGGGTCCGGCGGGGCAGCTTCGGGGTCTCGGTGGCCGTGGTCCCGTCCTCGGCCCCGGCGATTTGTTCCTCGTATACTTCGCTCTCCATCATCCCGCGGCGAAGGAACAAGGCGAACACGGCGAGGCCGGCGCCGAGGAAGAACGGAATGCGCCACCCCCACCGGTCGGCGTCCGCGGCGGGCAGCGCTGCGGAGATTCCAGCTCCTAGAGCAGTGGCACACAGAGTGCCGACGGAGACAGATAGGAACACAGCGCTCGACCAGAGTCCGCGGTGCCGGGGAGGGGCGATCTCGGACACGTATGCGTAGGAGGCGGCCGTCTCTCCGCCGTGCGCAAGACCCTGCATGAGGCGGGCCACTACGAGGATCAGCGATGCAAGCCCGCCGATGGCGGCGTAACTCGGTGTGACGGCAATCAGTAGGCTTCCCGCCGCCATCAACAGCATCGTCGTGATCATCGTCGTACGACGACCAACTCGGTCTGCGAGGGTGCCGAACAGAATTCCGCCCAGCGGGCGGAACGCGAAGCCCACAGCGAAAACTGCGAGCGTGCTGAGGAGAGCCGACGTCGGGTCGGAGGGGTCGAAAAGAGCTTTCGCGATGAACGGCGAAAACACCGCGTAGATGGTCCAGTCGAACCATTCCAGGAGGTTGCCGACACTGCTCGCGATAAGCGAGCGGCGACGTAACTGCGATGTGGCGCCGGCCTCCTTCGAGGGCACGGTCAGAGTTGAATTCACCATTGACGACTCGTCTCGGTTGTAAGTTGTCTGTATCTTTCGGTGCACGTACCGACGAAGCCCCCATCGGCATGGTCGGCAAGCCCGTCGCGGGCCGCGGCCTTCGTGAACAGCGCGTCGTGCTCCGCGCACTGAATATCCGAAGGCGCCACCATTGCGACGCGACCACCACGGAAGGGGTGCGTCAGGCCACGAAGAGGTCCTTGACAAGAGGCATGCCCGGCACCACTTCGTACTTGCGGAAGTCGGTGCTCCCACGCTGCCGCAAGAGATCTTCGTCGATGAAGAAGTGGCCGGTGAGTTCGGAGCTGAGACTGGTCACAATTGCATGCGCGGCATCGGACATAATCTCTGTGGTGCGGCACCCGGCGGCCTCGACGCCGATGACAGAACTCGCGGCGGTTTCGATCATTGTCTGTGGCCACAAGGCGTTGACGGCGATGCCACGATCACGGAACTCCGCCGCCAGTCCGAGCATGGTCATGCTCATCGCATACTTCGACATCGTGTATGCGCAGTGAGCGGCAAACCACTTCGGATTCAGCTCCAGAGGTGGCGACAAGGTCAGAATGTGGGGGTTCGTGCTCCTCGCCAGGTGCGGCAAGCACGCCTGCGAGACCGCGAATGTGCCTCGCACGTTGATGTCGAAGACGAGGTCGAATCGGCTCATGGGCGTCGAGAGTGTTTGCTCGAGGAATATCGCACTCGCGTTGTTGACGAGCACGTCGATCCCACCGAACGTGGCAGCCGCCTTGTCTACGGCGGCGGCGATCTGGTCGTCGTTGCGAACGTCGACGACTAGTGGCAGCGCGCGGCCACCCGCGGTAACGATCTCGTCTGCAACCGAGTGGATCGTGCCGGGCAACTTGGGGTGCGGTATGTCCGTCTTGGCAGCGATGACGATGTTGGCGCCATCAGCCGCCGCGCGGAGCGCGATCGCGCGCCCGATGCCGCGGCTGCCGCCGGTGATGAATACTGTTCTGTCTCTGAGCGTTGTCATGGAATCTCCCCGCTGGGCGGCGTCGATGAATTATTGATAGAGCGTGGGTGTACACTCGGCGCTTTCGTAGCCGGTGCGGTTGGTGGGCGCCTACTCCGACGTGGCTTGGTCTGCATGCGTGCGCAGGTCTTCGAGATATCGGTCGCGGAGGACGAACTTCTGGATTTTTCCGGACGCAGTCTGCGGCAGTTCGGTTCGGAATTGCCAAACACGCGGGATCTTGTACGAGGCCAGGTAAGCGCCGCAGTACGTTGCCAGATCGTCCTCGGTGACGTGTGCTCCCCTAGCAGTGACGATGAAGGCCGCCACGATCTCACCCCATTCGGGGTCGGGAAGCCCGACGACGGACACCGCGCTGACCGCTGGGTGTGCGAAGAGGACGTCTTCGATCTCCCGAGGAAAGATGTTCTCGCCGCCCCGAATGATCATGTCCTTGAGCCGGCCGCGGATCGTGACGAATCCGAAGGCATCCATGGTGCCCAGATCGCCTGTGTGGAGCCACCCCTCGATGTCGATGGTCTCTGCGGTCGCACGAGGATCGTCGAAGTACTCCGTCATCACGCAGCTGCTCCGGGTACACACCTCGCCGAGTTCACCTACATCGATCACGTCGCGAGTATTCGGGTCGACGATCTTGACCTCGATACCCGGGAGCGGTCGGCCGACGGTGCTCAGCGTCTGCGTCCGCTGGTCTCCGCTCTCAGTGTGGGTGATGTAGGGCGACGACTCCGTCTGTCCATATCCGATACCGACCTCTACTCCGAGGACGCGTCGGGCACGCAAAGCCAGATCGAGCGGAACAGGCGCTCCGCCGAGCGTGGTCAGTCGCCAACTCGACACATCACGTGGTTGGTCTTCATGCCGTTCAATCATCCGGATGAGCATGGTCGGCACGCTCAGCATCACGGTCCCCTGCTCGGCTTCGAACAGGTCCAACAGCAGGTCGGCATCGAAACTCGGTGGGATGACGTGGCAGCCGCCGGTCTGTAGCGCACCTAAAGTCACGAGACCGCATCCGGCGGTGTGGAACAGCGGCATGGGATTGATCCATACATCGCCCGGATGCGCACCGATGACGGTCGCGTAGCGCCGACCATTGGTGGCCAATCCGCGATGGCTCAGCAGAGCACCTTTCGGCCGGCCCGTCGTTCCCGAGGTGTATTGGATCTGTGCCGGGTCCTCGGGCCGGACCGCCGGCAAGGGACCGAATGGAATGCAGAAGCCTCTTCCGTCGGCAACAAACTCGTCCCAATCTCCGAACGAAATCACCTCGCGGACCTGCGTGCCGTCGAGTGCGGCGGTCACGATCGGCAGCAGATCCCGGGACCGGAACCGCGGTTGCACCACGATCCCCACCGCCCGAGACTGACGCAGCACGTACGCCAGCTCGGCCTGCCGGAAGGCCGGGTTCACCGTGACCAGCGTTAGTCCCGCCAGCGCGGCGCCGAATTCCAGCTGAATCCACTCCGGGCTATTGGCGGCCCAGACAGCCAGATGCTCGCCGGGGGAGAACCTGAGCAACAGGGCCCGGGCGACGTGGGTGGATGCCTCCAGTAGCTCCTCGAAGGTCCATCGGCGTGCTTCGTCTCCTACGACGCCCTCCACGAGAGCCGTTCGGCCTCCCCACTGCGATGCGGCGCGGACGAGGGCATCCCCAATCGTGCTGTCAAGATCGTCTGGATCCACATCTGCACACCAGATCGATTTGGACAGAGGCGGCCGGCTGCTCTGCACGGTCATTTCCTCGTTCCTGCGAAATGTCGTTGCGGGTTGTCGACCAAGATGGTCTCGACGTCGCGTTCGGTGATTCCTGCGTCGAGTAGCGCAGGAATCACGTCCTCGGGGATGTGACGGTAGTTCCACTTGGGGCCGATCTGGTCCCGGGATTCGACGGCGATGAAGTCGAGGAAACAGGACGCATCGTGCGAGATGACGATGCTTCCGGTGTAGCCCCGGCGGACGAGTTCGACAAGGGTGTCGACCCGCTCACGGAACGGCAGGAAGGCGTCGGCCCCGAACCGGTCAAGTCCGAGCAGGGATCCTGCATCGGCCAGACGACACAGGTAGTCCACATCGGTGGTGTCACCAGCGTGACCGATGATCACCTGCGTCAGATCGACGCCTTCCTCCGCGAGCACTCGCTGCGCAACGAGCCCGGATTCCGATCCGGCATGAGTGTGAACGGTGATCGGTGCACCGGTCTCGACACTCGCCTGACCGACTGCCCGCATTGTGCGCTCGACACCGGGGGTCAGTCCCGGAGCATCGATGGCGCACTTGAGGAATGCGGCACGCACACCGGTATCACCGATGCCCTTGGTCAGATCGCGGATGAACAGCTCGGTCAGCGGTTCCGCGGTGTCGACCATCAGACCGGGTCCGCGGTAGGAGAACTGAGGAGGAAGGTCGTTAAAGGTGTACAAGCCGGTGGCGACAATGATGTTGAGGGACGTTCGTTCCGCGATGCGCTGGATACGCGGGATGAAACGGCCGAGACCAAGCACGGTTGGGTCCATTATGGTGTCGACGCCGAGGTTCTTGAGTTCGTTCAGGTCGTGGACGGCCTGCTCGATCTTCTCGTCCTCGTCCCAGTCATCCTGATAGTTCAGCCGGAACTCCTCGCCGAGCACAAAGACGTGTTCGTGAACGAGCGTCCGGCCGAGTTCAGCAGAATCGACGGGTCCGGCAACTGTCTGCACTTCGGTCATGATCTGTTCCTTGTGGGTGTGGGTTCAGAGCGCGACGACGACGGACTTGGTTTCCAGATACTGCTCGAGCACGGCGTCCCCCTTTTCTCGACCCCAGCCGCTCTGCTTGTAACCGCCGAAGGGAAGTTCGGCGGCGAACACGTGGTAGGTGTTGACGTGCACGGTTCCGGCTTTGAGTCGCTTCGCCAGCAGGTGTGCCTTCGACAGATCGGCGGTCCACACACCCGCGGCGAGTCCGTAGATGGTGTCGTTGGCTTGCCGTGCCAGGTCGTCGATGTCGCTGAACGGCATTGCGGTGACGACCGGACCGAAGATCTCCTCTCGGACGATCGGATGGTCCCGTTCTGGCCGTGCGATCACACTTGGTTGCACGTAGTAGCCGTCACGGTCCAGTACGCTGCCGCCGGCCAAGGTCTGGCCGCCGGAACCCTTGCTCAGGTGGAGGTAGCGGCCCACGCGTTCGAAGTGCTCCGCCGACACCAGCGGACCCATGTCGGTGTCCGGGTCGAGCCCGTAGCCCACCTTGATGCCACGGGCATGTTCCGCGAGGCCTTCCACGACACGATCGAACTGGGACTCATGAACATAGAGGCGGCTGCCGGCCGAGCACACTTCGCCCTGGTTGTAGAAGATCGCAAGGGCAGCGCCGGCGATGGCGGCGTCGACGTCCGCGTCGTCGAGGACGATGTTCGGTGACTTGCCGCCCAACTCCAGCGACACCCTCTTGAGGTTGCCCGCGGCGGCGCGCACGATGCTGCGACCGACCTCGGTCGAACCGGTGAACGCGATCTTGTCGACCCCGTCGTGTGCGGCGAGGTGCGCCCCCGCGCGTTCTCCGAATCCGGGCACGATATTGACCACCCCATCCGGGAGGCCGGCCTCGAGCAGGAGTTCACCGATCCGCAGCGCGGTCAGTGGAGTCTGCTCGGCGGGCTTGAGGACGACGGTGTTGCCCGTGGCCAGCGCCGGGGCCAGCTTCCACGCCGCCATCAAGATCGGAACGTTCCAGGGGATGATCTGGCCTGCGACCCCCAGAGGCTCGCGAGTCGTGTACGCGTGAAACTCCCCGCCGGGCATGTAGGGAACCGAGGGCGTGAGCGTCGACCCGGTGATTCGGCGTGCCGCACCGGACATGTACCAGAACATGTCTGCTGCGAGTGGAATTTCGACGGCGAGCGCTGCACCCGCCGGCTTTCCGCTGTCCAGCGATTCCAGCTCGGCGAGTTCTTCGGCATGCTCGGCGATCAGATCTCCGATCCGGTGAACGAGGCGGCCCCGCTCGCTCGGTGACATTGTCGACCACGGACCCTCTGCCGCGCGCCGCGCGGCCTCCACCGCACGGTCTATGTCGCGTTCCGCACCCTCGGCCACAGTGGCGAGTACTCGCCCCGTACCGGGGTCGATGGTCTCGAACGTCCTGCCGTCCGCGGCGTCGACGAACCGGCCATCGATGAGCAGTCCGTGGCGCCGGGCCAGGAATTCTGTTGAGTGCTTGGGTGATATTGCGGCTGAAGTCATTTCGTTCTCTCCATTCTTGACAGGTGTGCATCTGCGATGCGGACGCTACGACGGTGACGTCGGTGCAACCTTGGCTATGCGCTGTCCACGGAGCGCATATGGCCGATGAGCAGTGCGAAACGCGGGTCGCCTGGATCCGATTCCGCGGCGAACACTTCGAGTAGGGATTGGTCGTACGGGTGTGTCCAGAGGTAACGCAGTGCCAGCTATCGAGACCGGGGAGGCGACAGCGGCTTGTGAGGCGGAGTCTCGACATGCTCGCGCAATCGACTCAACCAGGGAGACTACGTAATCGGGGAGATTGGCCTGTTGTGCGCTTCGAGCGCACGGTCTATTTGCCCGGCCTCGGCATGGTTGAGGGTTCTTCCGATGTCGGATTCGATCTCTGCTACGACCCCACAGGGTCGCGTCGTGAGGATCCCGGATCCGACGCTTGTCCTCAGCACGGAGAACTCTTCGCGGAGCGTCACCGCACCGATATCGACATCGCCGCACACGTCGGCGCGAATCTCCTCGAACGACAGCGGCGAACCCTTCAGGACGAGCACGGCGAGGACCTCCCCCTGTCGTCGCGGCAGAGCGATGACGGCGGGTTCACCTCGACGCGCGGTTGTCCGCCCGATTTCATGGCGATGCGATGCCCGAAATCGGGCTTCGGTTCGCTCCTCATCATTTGCTCGACCAGAAGCGCCACCGAACTCGCCAGTGCACCGGAAGACGGTGAGTCCGCGTCCCACGGCGCCGAGATATCTACCACTCCGGCCGGCCGCGCGTCGGAGACGTCTCTGATGGGCTGCGCCCAGCAAGACCATCCGTGGAGAAGTCCGTTGAGATGTTCCGCCGCGAACACGCTGACACCCCGTCCAGTTCGTAGCGCCAGGTCGAGGGCATTGGTGCCCATGGATTCTTCCGTCCAACCGGAGCCGTCGAAGGCGGTGACCTGAGCGGCGGTGCGCCGCGTTCGCCCTGTTGCAGGGGTGCCGACGCTCGAGTCCGCGGCGATCGCGCGGAGCTCCCCGTGCAGGCGATGCGCGTGGGCCTGCGGGGGGTCACCAGGGTCTGTTGGTCGGCCATCGGTGCGTGCCTGTCGAAGGTGGCATCAGTGAGGCGCCGCCACCTTGCCCGAATGAGCGGCGCGAGTGCGACCTCTTCGAGGTGCATTCCGCCGCGGAAGGACTCCCACAGCCGAGTGCCGCGCAGCCGGCGAGGTGCCAGGTTCTCCTCGGTCCGACGCCGACGGGCATCGAAGCCCACGTGGGGCGACGCTGATTCCACTTCGTGCTCCGGCGGTCGATGAAGTCGACGTAGTTCGGCTGGCTGGGGTGACAGGTCTATCACCGGAAGGGGGCTCCTCTGTCAGTGGCCCGCCGAACGGTCACCGATGATCAGGACTGGTACTTGCCGGGATGGCGGCCGCTCCGACGGATGTACGACGGGAGAGGAATTCGAGGATACGAGGAATGACGATGTCCGGGTCCTCGAGGAGCGGGCTGTGGCCCGCGTTCTTGATCCGCCACAGCTCGGCGTCCGGGATTGCCTCGAACATCTCATCGGACCACGCCGGCGGGCGGGCATGGTCTTGGATTCCGGAGATGACGAGAGTCGATGCCGTGATCTGCGGCAGTAGGGCGAGGGCGCTTTCGCGCTGTACAACGCCGCGTGCGGCATGCGCCAACTTCGGCGACAGCTCCCCGAGGCGTCGAGTCCACGTGTCGTGTACATCCCTGCGTTCCGGGTCGTCGAGAACACTTGCCGCAAACAGGATGCTCTTGACGATCTCCACGACTTCGGCGGTGAAACCGTCGCGTTCGAACATGTCGACGAACGCGCCGAACTCTTCCAGGTGTTCGACCGATTCGCCGCGCGCGGACGAACCCATCAACACCAGTTCGTCGACAAGATCGGGCCTACGACTCGCGATTCGGACCGCGACGTCCCCACCCATGGACTGGCCGACGATCGATAACCGGCGGAGGCCGAGTCTGTCGACGAGAGCGAGAACGTCGTCACTGCACTGATCCATGGTCACGGTGGAATCGACCTCGTCCAGGCGGCTGACCTGCCCGAGAAATTCCGGTGCGATGAACCGGAACTGCCCTGCACCCGCAGCGGCGAGACCGTCGAACGATCGCGGGTCGAGGAACAGTGAGTGAAGACAGAGCACCGGCCTCAGATGCGGTTCGCCAGTGTCGAATGTCATCAGAACTCCCTTGGGGTCGGGTTACCTCAGCGTTGCCAGGCGCACCTTTGTGACATCCGGCACATGTTTGTTTCGCTTGACGGTATTCCCCCTCGGGCAGAATGTCAATATCTGCATTCCGATGCAAATAATGAAAAATTCGATAGTTGACATGAACTTCATAGTCTGAAATCTTGGCCTCCTACCTTGAGGAGGGTGTTGAAATGAACAAGACGGTCGCCGATGCCATCGCAGGCGCCTTGGCTCGACATGGTGTGAAAACAATTCTGGGGCAGAGCAATCCAACCGAGCTGATGCTTGCAGCCGAACGTATCGGGATCCGCCAGATCCTCTACCGAACCGAGAACGCGGCTGGTGTCATGGCTGACGGGTTCTCCAGAGTCTCCGGCCGCATCGCCGTGGTCGCGGCGCAGAATGGACCGGCCGCAACGTTGCTCGTCCCGCCGATGGCAGAGGCCATCAAGGCGTCGATGCCGATGCTTGTCTTGGTGCAGGAGGTGCCGGCCGGAAACCGCGACCGCAATGCCTTTCAAGAGCTGGATCACGTCGGACTGTTCGCGAGCGTCTCGAAATGGACCCGGCGAATCGACGACCCGGCAAGGGTCGATGACAACATCGATCTGGCGATCACGATGGCCACCAGTGGGCGACCGGGACCGGTGGTCCTGCTCATTCCGCGCGACGTTCTCGGAAAGCCGGCTGCAGCAGGTCGATTCAAGCGGACAGCGAACCTCGGAGCCTTCCCGCTCGATCGTCCACGACCGGATGCCAAGGCGGTGTCGAAGGCCGCTCAACTCATTTCGGCGGCAAGATCACCTCTCGTCGTCGCGGGAGGCGGAGTTCACGGCTCGGGTGCGGTAGCCGAGCTGGCCGCTCTCCAGGACCTCGGTCAGCTGCCTGTGGTTACGACGAACATGGGCAAGGGCGTGGTCGACGAATCCGGCCCGCTGTCACTCGGCGTCGCCGCGAACGTCACCGGCGAGCGAGGGCCCGCCCACTTCCATCTCCCCCTGATCGCCGACGCAGATGTCGTGTTGCTGGTTGGGACGAGGACGAACGAGAACGGAACCGAGGGATGGACGCTGACATCTCCCGATGCCACGTACATCCATATCGACGTCGATCCCCTCGAGGTCGGACGGAACTACGAGTCGGTGCGATTGGTGGGCGATGCGCGTGCCGCACTCGCAGACCTCACCGAGGCCCTCGCTGCGACCGACCTCACGTTCCGGCGGGCTCAGTCGGAGCAGCTCCGCTCCAGTATCGCGGCCGGACGCCGCAAGCATGTCGATACCGTCGCACCTCTGCTCATGTCGGATGATGCCCCCATTGCCCCCGAGCGACTCTTCGCTGAACTCGACCGTGTCCTGACCCCCGACGACATCGTAGTAGCCGACGCCAGCTACTCCTCGTTCTGGATCGCTAGCTATCTCTCGGCGAAGCGACCCGGTCAACGGTTCCTCACGCCGAGAGGGCTTGCAGGACTCGGCTGGGGGCTGCCCTTGGCGTTGGGAGCGAAGCTCGCTGCTCCGGATCGCCGCGTCGTCGCGGTCGTGGGCGACGGCGGCTTCGCGCACGTGTGGGCCGAGCTGGAGACTTCAGTTCGAGAGGACCTTCCGGTGACAGTGCTCGTCCTCAACAACTCGATCCTCGCCGCGCAGCGCCACGCCGAGAATGCGGTGTTCGGCGAAACCACCACAGGCGTGGAGTTCGAAGCTGTCGATCACGCCGCAATTGCCACTGCCGTGGGAACCACGGGGATCGTTGTCGATCGTCCGGAGGGCATCGCGCCTGCCCTTCGGAAGGCTATGAACTCTCCTGGCACGGTGGTCATCGACGTGATCGTCGACCCGGATGCCTATCCACCAGTTCGCGCATGGGACACCTGCGTCGACCGGATCAATGCACAACTCCATCGGGACAGGCCAGTTCTCGCGGCACAATGATAGTTTCAGATAGTGAACAGAACTTCGGGTAAAGGGCAACCGACACTGCAAACGGTCGAGCGGGCACTGAGCTTTCTCGAGTACGTAGCTGCGGCCAAGAACCCGCCCACGGTTCAGCAGGTTTCTGCCGGTCTCGGCCTCAACATCACAACGTGCTATCACCTGATGCGGACGCTGGTGGCGCGTGGCTATCTCGAGCGCCGGTCCGACGCAACACTGCGACTCGGCGGAAGCATAGGCGCCTTGTTCCGGACCTACCAACTCGGATTCAACGTCAACGAACAGCTCTCGGCCATCGTCGCCGACCTGGCCGAATCCACCGCCGAGACGTCGTTTCTGTCGACACTCGACGACCGCAACGTGATCCTCAAAGTACTGGTGGAAGGTTCGCAGCCGCTACGCGTCGGAGGACTCTACGTCGGGTTGACCGGCAATGAGCCACGCCGCGCGGCGGGAAAGGCCGTACTCGCCCACGTCGACAGCGAGCTGAGGGAGGAGATCATCGACCGTAGCCTCGCTGACCTGGACCCGGCCGCTAGACGCCGCTTCCGCGCGACGCTGTACCGAGAACTGGAGGAAGTCCGGAAAAAGGAATGGGCAGTAGACATCGACACCAGCCCGGGGATCACCTCCGTCGGGGCCCCGATCTTCAGCCGAGACGAATCCATCGTCGGAGCCATCGGCATAGTCGCACCCACATCCCGTTTCCACGAAGCCCAGGACAACCTACTCCAAGCCGTGATCGACGCAGCACATCTGGCAACGGAGACACTGGGTCGCGCAACGGATGGATCCCTTTGACAGCGGATCACACGACGTCGGCGGGAGCAATTGGTCACTCGAACCTTCCAGACCTTCTAGCCGGCCATGGTCGTGTCAGGTTGTTTGGGAGGGGAGGACGTCGTCTGAGCCCTGATCAACCGATGTTGGTCGGTGTGATGAGCGTGGCGTAGAACGAGGATGCCCTTCCCGGCAGGGAAGATCTGGATTGCGACGTCCGATCCGAACTGCACAGGAAGGGTACCTCGTAGGCAAAACCTACTCACACGATCGTCAGGGGTTCGACGAATCCCACCCTGGTATCGACCGCGAGCCTGGGCCCGCGCTGCGGCTGGCCGAATCGGCCGGCCTGTACGAGCTGCTCGAGGCACTGACGGTGCAGTCCCCGAACGCTGCGGCGAAAACGACGAGCGTGCTCGCGGGGATGGTTGCGGGCGCGAATTCGATCAACGACCTGGATCTGCACCCCCGCTTGCACGCCAGGTTGAGCCGAGACGGGTTCCCCCGGGCACCCCACCGGACCCGCGGCCCGGCCCCCACCAACCCCCGACCAACTCGGCGACGAGCGGTCCCCGAGTCGACCGGGTACGCCCACCCCACGAAACCGACCGCTCGACTACCGCCTCGTAGGATGCTCAGGCGAGGACGTTGTCGCGCAGGTAGTTCGCCAGCTGGGTGCGGGACCGGATGCCGAGTTTCCGGTACAGCCGTCCCAGATGCATTTCGATGGTCTTGACGCTGAGGAAGAGCTGCTCGGCGATCTCACGGTTGGTGCCGCCGCGGGCGGCGAGCCGGGCCACCTGGAGTTCCTGCGGGGTGAGCCGGTGCCCCGCGGCAGCGGCGGGTGCGTCGACCGGCCGGCCGACGGCGCCCAGTTCCGTCGCGGCCTGTGCGGCCCACGTGCGGGCCCCGATGTGCCGGAACGCGTCGAACGCCACCTCCAGATGCTTGCGGGCGTCGCGCCGGCGCCCGGCGCGGCGCAACCGTTCGCCGTAGCACAGCGCGGTCCGGGCGGTGTCGAACGGGGACGGCGAGCGTGCGTGTAGTTGCAGGGCTTTGGTGAACCAGGTGTCGTACTCCGCGTCGTCGCCGATCAGTGCCCGGCCGCGGCAGATCAGGGCTCCGAGGGCATCGGGCAGCGCGAGTTCCGTGAGCAGCCGCAACTGTTCGCGAACCGCGTCCGGCACGTCGCGTCCTGATCGGACGTACGCTTCGAGCAGGTCGGCGGACGACGCTCGCGCGACGAGGAGACCGTCCGCGTACCCGGACGGTCGCCGGTTGGCCTCCTCCAGATGGTCGACGGCACGGTCGGGCCGATTCAGGCTCAGTTCCAGCAGCCCGAGTCCGTCCAGGGCGTCGCGGTGCATCTCGCCCAGACGGGTCCTCTCGCGGATCCGCAACGAGTCGGCGGCGTGCGCCCGGCAGGCCTGTTCGTCACCGAGTTGCGCCTCGAGTTCCGCCAGGCATCCGAGCGCCGCGCAGAGCGCGAGCAGATCGCCCGTGCGGGTGGCGAGTTCGACGGCCTCGGTGGCCGCGCGACGACCGGAGTGCAGGCGTCCGAGGCGGCTGTCGGCCAGCGCCGTGACGTACAGCGCCAGGGGCAACTGCCCCCAGGCGCCCTCGGCCCGGAGCCGGTGGACCAGCGGGTCGAGCACCTGCCGCGGATCGCCGTCCTCCCCGTGCCAGGCCACCGCGCCCAGCTCCGCGAACAGGACCCATTCGACGTCGGCGTCGGTGCCCCACCGCGCGAGCGCCGCCGCATCCTGCAGCCAGCGCATCCCGTCGGAGGGGTTGCCGGACAACGACAACGCGCTGCCGATGACGAGCGAGCCGAGGAGCGTCGTGTCGGTGTCCCGGGGCGGCGCCGACCGGATCGCCCGGCGAGCGAGCCGCAGTGCCCCCTCGGGCTCGCCGGCGACGAGTGCTCCCTCGGCCGCCATGGCCAACAGGTGGGCGCCTCGCGCCGGGTCTCGTCGACCGATGTCCGCGGCGCCCGTCTCCCACACCCGGCGTGCGATACACGCTGCGCCGGTGTGGAGTTCGACCCGTCCGCGGACGCCGGCGCTGGCGGCCCGCAGGGCCGGATCGGTGGTGTGGTCGTCGGATCGGTCCAGCAGCCGCAGCGCGGTCGTGCCGCGGCCCGCGCGCCGGGCCGCGTCGGCCGCCGCGCAGAGACGCCGGGCCGTACCCGCCTCGTCGGCGGAGAACGCGGCAGCCTGCTCCATGACGACCGCGGCGGCCGCGTACCCGCGCCGTTCCGACGTCAGCCGCGCGGACTGCTCCAGTTCCCGGGCGGTGCCCTCGTCCGGGGCGAGGGTGGCTTCGGTCAGGTGCCACGCACGTCGGTCCTGCTGCGCCGGATCGGTGAGCATCTCGGCCACTGCGCGGTGCAGCGACCGCCGCCGCGTCGGCGGGAGATCGGATACCGCGGCGCTGCGGATCAACGGATGCGGAAAGGACAACCGGCCGCCCGCGAACGACGTCAACCCGGTGTCCTCGAGCGTTCCCAGGGCACCGCCGGCGATCCCCAGGTGCGCCAGGACGGCGGACACCACGGGCAACCCGTCGTCGGCCGCCACCGCCGCGACCTGGAGGGCTCGGCGTGTCGCGTCGTCGAGCGTGGCGATGCGCGCACCGAAGATGCGGGTCGCGGCCGACCCGGCGCGTACCGGGAGGCGCAGCGGACGGGTTCCGGTGAGTTCGTCGCACGAGAGAGTGCCCGCCAGCTCCAGCAGCGCCGACGGGTTGCCCCCCACCTGTGCGGCCGCCGCCGCCACCACGTCGTCCGGCGGGCGCCGGCCCAGGAGGGCGGCCAGCAGCTGACCGGCCGCCTCGTCGTCGAGACCCCGCACCCCCGACGTCTCGACGCTGGCCGGACCCTGCGGCTCGCGGGTGGCGACCAGAATCCCGATCCGTTCGGTGGTGAGCCGCCGAGCGGCGAAGGCGACGGCGTCCAGGGTCGGCCGGTCCAGCCACTGTGCATCGTCGATCACGACCAGCAGTGCCGCGCTGCGTGCGGCCGCTGTCAGAACCCGGAAGAATCCGGCGTAGATCGCGAATCGGTCCTCCGGACCGGGAATTTCGCGCGCGGTGGAGCCGCACAACGGGCGCACCCTGGGCGGCGACGCAATGGGCCCCGGCACCGGCGCCAGCAGGCGTTCGAGCGCCGCGAAGGGGATCGGGGCCTCGGCTTCCGCACCCGTCACCGACAGCACCCCGAGCCCGGAGGCATGCTCGCGGGCGTAGTCGAGGAGGGCGGTCTTGCCGATTCCCGCTTCCCCGCTCAGCACCACTGCTCCACCCGCTCCCTGCCGGAGTGCGGCAAGCAGCCGATCGATGCGTGCGCATTCCGGTCCCCGCCCGAACAGCACAGCTTCACCGTAGCCCCCGGGCGGGGGCCGGCGCCCTCTTCTCAACCGAAATGGAAGCATCGGGGCCGGCCTCGACCGAAACGAGACCCGTCGGTACGTGGCCATGCCCGAGTCGTCGCGATGCAGGGTTTTCCCCGTCGCCCGGCGTCGGGTTCGTCGGCGATGCTGATATACAGCCGATCCATTTCCGTGCCGTGGGCGCGTATCGGTCGCGGCACGCGACGCGAGGAGAAACACCATGAGCAGGACTACGTTTCGCGCGGCGGTAGCGGCGACCGCCATGGCCCCCATGATCGCCCTCGGCACCGGTGCCGCGACAGCGGCCCCCGCCATCCCCACCGCGCCTGCCCCGATCGCGGAATCCGTCCAGCCGGCGGTCCTCGGCCCGTTCGGTGTCGTGTGCGTTCCGTTGCTCTTCGTTCCGGTCGTCGGAGTGCCGCTGTTCGTGGTCTGCCTCGTCTGACACCGGGTCGACCCCTCGTTGCGGCGAGCCGGCCCGGCCGGCCCGCCGCAACGAGACACCCGTACCTGCCGAGATGCGCAGCCGGCATCTCGGCGGCCCCTCCCTGCCGTGACGGTCGTGTACCGAGGCGACCGGTGGGTATCCCGAAGGACGGATCGCCGGCATCGGCGGGGCGCCCGGCACGGACCACGGGAGGAAACGAACAGTGACCGACTTCGGCTACACCATGCTCTGCGAGCAGTCCCGGCCGGACCACCTCGTCCGCGACGTGCAGATGGCGGAGAAGGCCGGCTTCGACTTCTCGGTGATCAGTGACCACTACAACCCGTGGCTGGAGGAACAGGGGCATTCCGGCTACGCGTGGTCCATCCTTGGTGCCGCTGCCCAGGCCACCGAGCAGATCCCGCTCATGACCTACGTGACCTGCCCGATCCTGCGGTACCACCCGGCGGTGGTGGCGCAGAAGGCGGCGACGATGCAGATCCTGTCCGGGGGCCGGTTCCGCCTCGGCCTGGGCGCGGGCGAGAACCTCAACGAACACGTCGTCGGCAAGGGCTGGCCCGCGGTGGGCACCCGTCACGAGATGCTCGCCGAGGCCGTGGAGATCATTTCGGCGCTGTTCGACGGCGGCAACGTGAACTTCCGCGGCGACTACTTCGACGTCGAGTCCGCGCACCTTTACGACCTGCCCGAGACCCGGGTGCCGATCGGCATCGCCGTGTCCGGTTCGCAGTCGTGCGCCCTCGCCGGGGAGAAGGCCGACCTGATGGTGGCGACCGAACCCGAGCCGGAGCTGACCCGGATGTTCGACGAGGCCGGGGGAGCGGGCAAACCGCGAGTCGGGCAGATCGCCGTCTCCTACGACACCGACCGCGACGCGGCGGTGCAGCGGGCGCACGAGCAGTTCCGATGGTTCGGCCTCGGCTGGAAGGTCAACCCGGACCTGCCCGCGCCGTCCTCGTTCGCGGCGGCCACCCGGTTCGTGACGCCCGAGCAGGTCGGGGCGCAACTGCCGTGCGGCGACGACATCGACGAGTACGTGGACAAGATCCGGCCGTTCGTCGACGCGGGATTCACGGAGGTCGCCCTCGTCCAGATCGGAGGTGACCGGCAGGGGCCGTTCATCCGGTGGGCCGAACAGGAACTGCTACCGGCGCTGCGCAGCCTGTTGCCGGGCTCATGAAGCGCAGCCTGTTGCCGGGCTCGTGAAACGCCGCGCGCTCGCGGCGCGATGGTCTCGGTAGTAGTCAGTTTTCGCTGACGCCGCAGACCTCGGACCCGCATGCCGCCGCGAGCGCACCCGACGGTCGCCGGTGTCGAAGGGTGCCGAGATGAACGTCGAACCGCGGATGGCCGGGTTGCGCCAATGGCGCACCGATCGCCTCGAGGATCTCGTGGCCCAGCTCGAACGCACGACCGATCCCGCGCTGCCCTGCTTCGCGCGCGACATCGCGCGCACCGAGCTGGCGCTGCGCCGGGAGGGCGGAACGGTGGACTGGGTGTGCCGTGTCAGGGCACAGCCGAGGTCCGACGGTCGTTCCGTGCTGCTGACCCTGGCGTTGCCCACGACGCTGTCGGAGCCGGAGGTGCGCGACGCGGCTCTGGTCCGCGCCCGCGAACTGTTCGGGTCCGACGTCGTCGTCGACAGCGTGCAGTTCGGCGACTGAGGGGTTCGCCGAGCCGGTCAGGGTCCGAGCCGGACGGCCGAGACCAGGCCGGACACCGTGGCGACGGTACCGACCGCCACGAAGCCGGTCACCATGGTGGCGACGGCCCCCGCGGAGACGACCGTGCCGAGGACGGTGCCCACGCGGGGACGCAGGCCGGAGGCCGGACGGATCGGGGCCGGCTCCTCGAGGCGTATCGAGTGGGGCGCCGCCGGAATCGTCGCGGCCGGCAGAGCGAAGAGGGGGTCGGGTCGGTGGGCGATGTTCTCGGACATATCAGTGTTTCCCCGTCCGTCGTTGACACCTTGTGCCTCCAGTGTCGCGGCGGCGGGTCTCCGGCAGATGGCCGCATTTTGAACTCTGGGTTTCGTGGAGTCGGCGTCGTCGGTCCCGGTTCCGGGGCACCGCGGGCGAGGCAGCGGCGTGGCAGTACGGTGATCCGCCCGAGTGTGCCGGCCCCCACGCGCCCGGATGCCGGTCACCGCCCCCTGCGCGGTGACCGGCCCCGCCGGTCCGCAGCATCACCCGACGTTCCGGCGCGTTGCCCCTCGGAAGAGGGGCCGGTGGCGACGCCCCGGCCGCACGAGGGCGCAGTCCGTTCGACAGCCACCATCAATCGGAACGCACCGGGGATCGCCGCGGTTCCGGAGCCGAGGTCGCGAACGGGGTGAAAGTGAGGGTGAAAACCGGGGGAGGGCGGCGGACGATGGAACGGCGCTCCGGGTGGCCGTCCCGACGGACCCGCGCACCGGTGGCCGACCCTGCGATGCGGGCCCGCCGCCGACATGCATAATGGCCGCAGCGTTGCTGACGCCCGTGCAGGGAAAGTCCGGTCCGAGTCCGGCGCTGACCCGCAACGGTAGGCCGTCCATCCGACGGTGAGCCCGATCGCCTGCACGGGGGTGCGCGACTCCGGTATTTCGTCGTGGTCTACGAGATGGAGTCCAGCAGGGTAGCCGGTGCCCGCTGTCCGGGGTCGCTGCCGTGCCGGAGTCTGCCTCGTGCCACCTGAGCAGAGCACGAGGTCCCATGCCCGTCGACTTCCGCCGTCCCGTGCGAGACGCCGCCGCGGTTCTCGCCGTCCTGACCGTCGCCACCGCGGCCCTGTCGGGTTGCTCGCGGGGCGCAGACACCGGCGCCACCCCGCCGGCCGCGGCCTTCGGCGAACCGGTGACGATCACCAACTGCGGACGCACCGCCACCTACGACGCGCCCCCGCAGCGGATCGTGTCGATGAACGACCACGTCACCGAAACCCTGATCCAGATGGGCGTGGGGGATCGCATCGTCGGTATGGGTTACGGCGAGAAGGACGACCCGCTGCCCGAGACGGCCGAGCAGTTCAGGGCGATTCCGTCGCTGGCTGCCGAGTACCCCACGTACGAGCAGATCCGCGACCTCGACCCGGATCTGGTCGTCGGCGGGATGCGCAGCGCATTCGACGACAAGACCGGACGCGGGCGGGACGCACTCGAGCAGGCGGGTATCCGCACGTTCCTGTTCTCCGAGTACTGCGGTGCCGGCTTCTCCGATATCGCGTTGCTGGAGAACGACTTCGCCCAACTCGGCGCCCTCCTCGGTACCGAGGAACAGGCCGCGGCCCTGACCGAATCGATCACGGCGGAACTCGACGCGGTACGCGCCCGCCTGGAGCGGGCCGCCGTCGCGCCGGTGCGCACCTTCTTCTACGACTCGGGCGAAGCCGAGCCGCTCTCGGTCGGCGGCGTGGGCATCGGCAACCTCATCGCCGAATACGCCGGCGCCGACAACATCACCGCCGAAGGCCCGAAACCGTACTTCACCACCGGCTGGGAGGTCGTCGGCGAGCGCGCACCCGAGGCGATCGTCGTACTCGACTACGGCGCGACCAGCGCGGAGGACAAGATCGCCTATCTGAAGAACCAGCCGATCGTGGCCACCACGCCCGCCGTGCGCAACGATCGTTTCGTCGTCGTGCCGCTCGACGACTTCTTCGAGAGCTCGCGCATGGTCGACTCGGTCGCGACGATCGCCCGCGGGCTGCACCCGGCCGCGTTCACGGATCCGGAATGACCCCCGCCGGTACCCTGGCCGACGCATCGGCGCGGCACGCCGGCGCCGCGGCGCCGGCCGCGCGGGGACGGGACGGGGGCGCGGCGCGTCGTTCGCTGTGGCTGATCCTGCCGCCGCTGCTCGCCGCACTCGTGCTGGCGCTGGCGGGCGCCGTGTCGCTGGGCACGGTGAACATCCCCTTCGGCGACGTGTGGGCGATCGTCGCGCACCGCCTCGCACCGGGGGCCTTCACGCCGTGGTGGACCGCGGCGCGGGAAGCGATCGTCGTCGAATCACGCCTGCCCCGGGCGTTGACGGCCGCCGTCGTCGGTGCCGCGCTCGCGATCGCCGGGGTGGTGGCGCAGGCGGTGACCCGCAACCCGCTGGCCGACCCCTACCTGTTGGGCGTGTCCTCCGGTGCCGGGTTCGGGGTGGTGCTGGTGACGGTCCTGGGTGTCGGCAGCGGCGCACTCGGAGCCTTCACCCTGCCGTTCGCGGCCTTCCTCGGAGCCCTGTTTCCGCTCGCCGGCGCGATCGCGGTGAGTCTGCGCGCCCATGCCGTCACCGCGATCGTCCTCGTCGGCGTGGCGATGTCGATGGTGTTCTCCGCGGCGACCACCTTCACCCTGCTGGTCCTGGGTGACGACCGTCAGATCGGTACGGTGATGCGTTGGCTGGCAGGAGGATTCGGGGATGCGACGTGGTCGATGCTCGCCGCGCCGGCGCTGGTCCTGCTCACCGTCGGTGGCGGCGTCCTGCTGTGCGGCCGGCAGCTGAACCTGCTGCTCGTCGGCGACGACGGGGCGACCGCCCTGGGAATGGACGTGCGGCGGTTCCGCATCCTGATCCTGCTGGCGGTCTCTCTGCTCACCGCCGCGGCGGTGGCCGTCTCGGGGACCGTCGGATTCATCGGACTGCTGATCCCGCACATCGCCGGCCATCTCGTCGGCCGCAACACCGTCCGGCTGATACCCGTGGCGGCGGTGGCCGGGGCGCTCGCGCTGGTCCTGGCCGACATGGTCGCCCGTTCGGTCAGCGGCTCGACCGAGCTGCCGGTGGGGGTCGTCACCGGTCTGCTCGGTGCGCCCGCCTTCCTCGTCATGCTGTGGCGCAGCTACGGGCGGGCACGATGACCCGCCTGCGCGCCACCGGGGTCCGCGCGCGGCTGGGCGAACGCACCGTACTCGACGGGGTGGACCTCGACGTGGCCCCGGGCCGGGTGCTCGCCCTCGTCGGGCCCAACGGCAGCGGCAAGACGACCCTGCTGCGCGCCTGTTACCGCGCGGTGCGGGTCGGGGCCGGCGCGATCACCGTCGGCGACGAGGACGTCACGGACCTGAAGCGCCGCACGCTCGCGCGCCTCGTCGGGGTCGGCGTCCAGGAGCCGGTCTCGCTCGGTGGGACGACCGTGCGCGAATCGGTGCAGCTGGGACGCACCGCCCGGCGGGGATGGCTCGAACCGTTCGGTGACGACGACCGAGTGGTCGTCGAGGATGTGCTCGGCCGGCTCGGGCTGCTGCACCTCGCCGATCGCGACGTGCTCGCCCTGTCCGGTGGGGAACGCCAGCGTATATCCATAGCCCGGGCCCTGGCCCAGCAACCCCGCGTGCTCCTGCTCGACGAGCCGACGAATCATCTCGACCTGCGCCACCAGCTGACCGTGCTGGAGTTGCTGCGCAGCCTCGCCGCGGACGGGCTCGCCGTGCTGGTGACGCTGCACGACCTGCGGCTGGCGGCCGCGTACTGCGATCGCATGGCGGTACTGGACCACGGATCGGTGGTCGCTGCGGGAACCCCGGAAGACGTCCTGCATCCCGCCGTGCTGGCGGGGGTCTTCGGAGTTCGTGGCCGGGTGGCTGTGGACGGCGACGGACGACGCACGCTCGAGGTCTGGGGGCTCGCCGATGCCTGACGGGCACGCCGACGCCGCGGCGCGTGCCTACGCCGCGGCCCGAACCCTGCTCGGCGACTTCGCGCACACCGTCGACCTCGGGACCGCCGTCCTTCCGGGCACGGTGACGACCGATCCGCAGTGGCTGGCCGGACGGGTATCCGACACCGGCCGCAGGTGGGACTGCAGCGACCCTCGGGTCAACGGCACGCTCTGGTGGTACTCGGCCAGTTCGACCCTGGTGGCCGGACCCGTCGCGATGCTCCTGGCCACCGGTCACGCTCCCGATCCCGACCCGGCCCGGTTGCGCTGCGTGCTGCGGGAGGACGGCTACCTCGGCGCGGTGCGTTCCTCGCGCCTGCTGCCCGGGCGCGATGCCTTTGCACGCGCTCTCGTGCCGGCGCTGTCGGCGATCATCGCGCCGCTCGCGCGGGTGTCGGGTGCGCCGGAGCGGGCGTTGTGGGCCGTCGCGTCCGACTCGATCGCCAACCGTGCCCTCGACGCCGGGCGTGCCGCCCACCGCGTCGACGACGGGTGCACCCTCGCCGCCGCGCTGTCGCGGCCGCCGCTGCTGCCACCGCGTTTCGTCGACGTCGATCCCACCGGCAGCGTCACGGCGGCAGCTCCCGGATCGCCGGAACCGGCGGACGGGCGACGCTTCGTGCGACGCAGCTCCTGCTGCCTGATCTACCGGGCGACCGACAGCGGCAAGTGCACGAGCTGCCCGCGCCGGTCACCGGCCGACCGCGCCGCGGCGCTGGGGCGGTACGTCGCCGCGCAGGAGTAGCGGATCAGGCTGCCGCGAGCGCGATCAGCGCGATCGCCGGTGGCGTGCACTGCGCCGCGGCACCCCCGAGCCCGGCGCCGCGGGGCCGGCTCATGGCCATGCGGTCCGAGACGAACAGGGCGATCCCGGCGAGCAGCATGAACGAACACGTGTAGAGCACGAGCGCGCGTCCGACCGTGTCCTCGCCGGCCCGCCACAGGGCCACCCCCATCAGCGCGCCGGTGCCGAGGAACAGGTTGTAGAAGCCGACGTTGAACGCCCACATCCGCACCGCTGCGACGTCGCCGGTGGGGATGCGGAACAGGTCTTCGTGTATCGACGGCCGCCGGAACAGCAGCGTCTCCCACACGAAGGCGAGCAGATGCACGGCCGCGCCGACCAGCGCGGCGACCTGCGCGAGAACGATCACGACGCACCTGCCTCCGCTGCGAGCGTGACCCCGTACCGGTCGGCGACCTCTCGGAGAGCCCGACCCGTCTCGTCCGGTGGACGCTCGTGCCCGAGGGCGTCGACCGCGCCGAAGAATCCGCCCATCGAGGTCCCGGCGGCGATCAGCAGGAAGGTCGCGGCGTCGGTCAGGACGGTGAAGGAGTTCACCGTTCCCGGCGCGAGGGTGATCGTGTCCCCGGCCGCGAGCTCGTGACCGGTCGCTGCGGCACGGACCAGGATCCGGCCGCTCAGCACGTGATACGACTTGGCCCACGGTTCGGCGTGCAGCGGCGCCGGCTCGGTGCGCGGGGCCTCGACGAGGAAGAGCTCGTAGGCTCCGCCGGCGTGTGCACCGGTGGACAGGACCGTGACGGTTGCGTCGGGCAGGGTGAGGCGACGGCCCTCGCCCATCCTGCAGAGTTCGATGTTGTCTGACATGTCTGTCACGTTAGGAACCGCCCGGCCGGTGGCCCATCCCCGAAAACGGGGATGGGTACAGGCCCGCCACCAGCGCATACTGGGTTCATGCTCGAGATCCGGGCGGAGAAGGTGGGCCGCGAGGTGGTGGCGCTCGCGGCCGCGGGCGCCGATGTGACGCAGGTGCACGGGCGCGCCATCGAACTCGTCGGCCGGACGGTGCGCAGCGACCTGACGTGCTGGGCGATGATCGATCCCCGGTCCCTGACGATCGGTTCCATGACGAGCGGACCCGACCGGGTTCCACCGGAATACGAGCCGCTGCTCGCCGAGAGCGAGTACCGCGGGCGGGATCCCGGCACTTTCGCCGAGCTGTTCCGCAACGGCCGCAGTGCGGCCCGGGGATCCGAGCTGCCCCCGGACGAGGTGGCCCACAGTCTTCGCCACGCCGGGGTGTGGCGTCCGCTCGGGTTGGACCACGAACTGCGCGTGATCTTCCGCATCGGCGGACTGTGCTGGGGTGCGGCCGGATTCGTTCGGTCCGGGGCGGACTTCACCGACTCGGAGGTCGAGTTCCTCACGCGGGTGGCGCCGGCGGTGGCGTCGGCGACCCGCGCCGCCGTGTGCGCCACCGCCGCCTCGCGCCTGGGCGACCCGGGTCCGGCGGTCGTACTCACCGGGGCCGCGGGTGAGCCGCTCGCGCTCACAGCGGCCGCCCGCGACTGGCAGGACCGATTCGACGAGATCGCGCCCGGACGGCTGGCCGTCATGGTGCGCGCCGCCGCGTTCGGGGCGCGTGCGAGCGGTTCGGGTGTGTTCCGAACGCGGATCCGCGACGCCACCGGCGGGTGGATCCTGATGCGGGCCACCGCGCTGCTGGGCGGTGCCGAACCGCAGACCGTGGTCACCATCGAGCATGCGACCGGCCTCGAACTCGCCGAGTTGCTGCTCGCCGCATACGCGCTCACCGCCCGCGAACGGGACGTGTGCCTCGAGGTGATGGCCGGATACTCGACCGCCGAGATCGCCGACCGTCGCGGTATCACTCCGAACACCGTCCACGATCACCTCAAGGCGATCTACACGAAGACCGGAGTCCGCAGCAGGGCCGAACTCACCGCCCGCCTGCGGTCCGATCGGGACCTGCGCCGAACCACAGCCGCCGGGCCGGAGTGATCGCACCGGCCGAGCGCATCTGCCAAGATCAGGCATGCCCCTGAACCGGCGGATCCTGTCCGTGCTGTGCGCACTCGGCCTCCTGACCGCCTGCACGTCGACGGACGATGCCGCGCCCGGCCCGTCCGGATCCGCCGACACCGCGGCCGCGTCGGGGACCGCATCGTCGGCCGACCTCGCGCCGGCCGAGGCCGTGGACCGGATCGTGCGCGACACCATGGCGGAGACGCACCTGAAGGCGGCGGTCGTGCGCGTCACGGTCGACGGCAGGGAGATCCTCACCCGCGCCTACGGCGTATCCACCACCGGCGTGCCGGCGACGACCGACATGCACTTCCGCAACGGCGCGGTGGCCATCTCCTACGTCGCCACGCTGCTGCTGCAACTCGTCGACGAGGGGAAGGTCCGCCTCGACGACAAGGTCTCGACGTGGCTGCCCGACATTCCGAATTCGGACCGGGTCAACCTCGGGCAGCTCGCCCAGATGACCTCCGGCTATGCCGACTACGTGCAGAATCCCGAACTGTCGGATGCGATCTACCGGGACCCGTTCCGGAACTGGACGCCCGAGGAGCTCATCGCCTACGGCACGTCCCAGCCCCTCTTCTACGAGCCCGGCACCAACTGGAACTAGGCGCACACCAACTACGTGATCCTCGGCCTGGCCCTCGAGAAGATCACCGGCCGGCCGGTGGCGGAACTGCTGCAGGAGAAGGTACTCGACCCGCTCGGGCTGGACGGCACGACGCCGTCGCAGACGCCGGCGATCCCGGAGCCGGTGCTGCATGCGTTCAGCTCGGAACGCCGGCAGGCGCTCGGGATCCCCGCCGCGACACCCTTCTACGAGGAATCCACGTTCTGGGACCCGTCCTGGACCATCACCCGCGGCGCCGTCCAGACCACCGACATCCACGACCTGCACGACACCGCGGTCGCCGTCGGCACCGGCACGCTGCTCTCCCCGGAGTCGTACCGGGCGATGGTGTCGACGGACCTGCGCGGCCGGACCACCGCGCTGCCCGGCTGCCCCACGTGCTTCCCGCAGTCCGAGGGCTACACCTATGGCCTCGGTGTGGTGGTCACCGGCAACTGGCTGATGCAGAACCCGTTGTTCGGTGGGTACGCCGCGGTCGAGGCATACCTGCCGTCGCGGAAGATCGCCGTCGCCGTCGCCGTCACCTTCGACCCGGCGGCGTTCGACGACACCGGTGCGTACCGGAACGAGGCCGACACGCTGTTCCGTCGGATCGGTGCGCACCTCGCCCCGGACGACGCACCCCCGCCGCGGCCCACCCGGTGACGAACCCCGCCGCGGCCCACCCGGTGACGAACCCCGCCGCGGCCCACCCGGTGACTCACGCCGTCACAGCAGCCCCGACAGGCGTGCCGAGCCGTCGAAGAGGAACCGCACGAGCACCGCGTCGTCCGGGGTGACCCGCGACGCCGACCCCTGCAGGTAGAGGCCGCCGACGACGAACGCCGAACGGTCCCGGATCGGCACCGCCAGCGCGGCCCGCCCGGTCCGGCACTCCTCGCCCTCGTACGCGTAGCCCGCGGCGGCGACGGCGCGCAGTTCCTCGGCGAGGACGTCGTGGTCGCAGATCGTGTGGTCGGTCAGGCGCCGCAGTTCCGGATCGGGACGCACGTGCGGATGGTGCGCCAACATGAGCTTGCCGAGGGCGTTGGCGTGCAGGTTCTTCGCGAGCACGCCGATGGCGATGATCTCGTGGTCGGGGTCCTTGTCGACGAACCGCAGCCGCCCGGCCGCGAACGAGGCGACGTGCACCCCGAATCGGGTGTGGGTGCGCAGCTCCTCGACGACGTCGTGCAGCGTCGGCGACGGGCTCGTCTCCGCGGCCGCCTGCGCGAGCTCCGCGGTGCGACGACCCAGCGCGAAGCCGGACAGGTCCGGCACGCGGACGAGGAATCCGTCGGCCACGAGCAGGTTGAGCATGCGGTACGCGGTGGTCGGCGGCACCCCGGCGAACCTGGCGATCTCCTTCGCGGACGTGCCGGGGCCGAGCTGCGCGACGGCCTCGAGCATCCCCAGCGCCTTCTGCACCGCGCGCGGCTGCTGTCCGCTGAAGTGCGAATCGTCCGCGTGCACGGACACGTGCGCGGTCAACCCGGGTTCCCGTCGCGGGGACGGGCGTCGTCGCCGGGGTGCGGGACGTCCGGGAGGATGCGCCGCCGCCCGTCCGCGCCGATCACGAGGGTCCCCGCCCCGGGGAGGATGTCCCCGGTCTCGACCGAGTCGAACGCACCGATGGTCGTCAGGCTGCCGGGCCGGACCCGGCGCAGCACGTACTGCCACACCGTGCCGGACGCCGCGACCGCCGAGAGTGTCGCGGGCACGACCCATACGCCGTGCGCGGTGCCGTCGACGGCGATGTAGCCGAGCAGGCCCATCCCCAGGACCGAGACGAACAGCGCGGCCGCCCGCGTCACGACGGTGTGCTCGCCGATGCGGTGCAGGAATCGCAGCGACGCGACGGCCACCAGCGTGTAGGCCACGACGAGGCCGATCTCCACGACGCCGTCGAACGCCCCCGAATCCGCCCCCGCGAGGGACGCGTACAGGCACGCGCCGGCGAAACCCGCGGCGGTGAAGGAGAGCACGCCCACGTGCGGGGTGCGGAACCGGTCGTGGACACGGGCGAGGGCGCTCGGCAGCACCCGCTCGACACCCATCGAGTACAGCAGCCGGGAACCCGCCTGCGCGCACCCCAGGGTCGACGCGAGCCACGAGCACGTCATGCCCGCCTGCACCGCGAGCACCACACCGACGCTCGCGCCGGACGCCGTGCCGTCGAAGTACGCGCCGACGACGACGGCGCCGTGGCCGGACAACGCGGCCCACGCCGCGAACACGAACAGGACACCGACGACGACGGGGGAGATCAGCACGGTGCGAGTGACGGTCACCAACGGCCGCTTGGCCTCCGGGCCGAAGAACGCGGCGCTCTCGAAGCCCGCCATCGACAGCACGGTGAGCATCGCGAGGAACGGCATGAGGCTCAGGGGTGCGTCCGGCAGTTCGGTGGTGGCCGTGCCCGCACCGGCCGGGGTGCCGAGCATGAGCGCCACGATGAGCACGAGCGAGCACGCCTCGACGAGCAGGATGGCGCGCGTCGCGAACCGCACGCCGCGCACCGTGATCACCGCGACGGCAACCGCGACGAGACCGATCGTGACCGACCACGGCGCGGCGCCGGGCACGTGCATGCCGAGCAGGTCTGCGATGCGGAGCAGGCTCTGTGCGGCCTGCGACATCACCGAGATCGAGATGCCGAGATAGCCCAGCAGCAGCGCCGCGCCCGTGGTGAGGGTCGCGCGGGCACTCAGGCCCTGGAACACGAAGCTGTAGAGCGACCCGGCCGCGGCGAGGCGCCGCGTGAACTGCGTGATGCACAGCGCCACCAGCACCACCACGGCGGTGGTCCCCGCGATCGCCAGCAGACCGCCGACGCCCGGCCGGTGGGTCACCATCCACAGCGCGATGAACACCATCCCGGTGGCCGGCGCGATCGTCGACAGGGACTGGCCGAGCAGATCGATCGGGGTGAGCTGACGGCGGCCGAGGGCGCGCAGCGGCGAATACACCGGATCCCGATGGGTTTCGGCGTCCCGTGAGCGGGCAATCGCGGCCCGGAGTGCGGTTGTCACGATCGTCGTATCCCGTCTGTGCGTCCGTGCAGCCGGCGGTGCCGGCACCTCGGGCGGTGAAACGCCTCAGGGCGAGGGACAACGTAGCGCCGCGGTGTTACGCGACGGTTACCTCCGCGAACGACATGGGGACGGCAAGTGGGAATCCGCCCGACGCGGCGCTGTGGCCCGCGCCACCGCACGGCCCCGTGCGCCGTGCGGACACGGTCCCCCGAGCGCCGGAGACCGTGTCCCACCTGCAGTGTCCGCATGGGGCGCGCCGCCACGGCCGGTTCCACTCGCGGTGCCCCCGGACGTTTCCCCGACGACCCGTTCGCGACGCATCCGGTGCGCACGATTGACCGGCACGATCACTCGACTGCGAAGGGGACGACCATGATCTGGGCGGTGGTTGCGGCGCTCGTCGGCGGGACGTTGTTGCTCGCCGGGGTGCCGAAGGCCGGCGATCACGAGGGGCTGCTGCGCGTCGTCCGCGGCTATCGGCTGCTGCCGCCCGTGTTGGAACGGGCGGTCGCGCGGGTGTTGCCCGCCGCGGAGATCGCCGTGGGTGCCCTGCTGGTGCTCGGCGTCGCCGGCAGTGCCGCCGCGGCTGTCGCGGCGGTGCTGTTCCTCGGCTTCTTCGTCGGTCTCACCGTGAACCTCGCGCGGGGCCGGCGCGAGCTCGACTGCGGCTGCTTCGCGTTCGGCGGCCACGGCGAGGCACCGCGCATCGGCTGGTTCCACTCCGTGCGGGCCGGTGCGTTCGCCGCCGCGTCGATCGTGCTGGCCCTCACCGGACCCGCGACGATCGCCGCGCTCCAGCAGGTGGCGGCAATCGCGCTCGCGGCGCTCGCGCTCGCCGCCGGGCTCGCGGTGGCCCAGTTGCGCTCCGTGGTCCACGTCGGGCGCCGGCCCGTCGACGAGCACCTGACCGGCGCGTCCATCGAACTGCGCGCGGTCTCTGCCGTGTCGCGCTACGGGGCCTGAAACCATTTCTTCCACAACATTTTCCGAGACAGGACGACAGATGGACACCATATTTCTCGTTGCGATCATCGTGCTGGTGGTGGCGGTCGCCGTGTTGTTCCTGATGGTGCTCGCGCTGGCCCGCGAGATCGGCCGGGTGCAGGTCCGGCTCGGCCCCCTCGGGGCCCGCATGATGGACACCGGTCCGAAGATCGAGCAGGCCGGCCCGTCCTTCCGGGGCCTCACCGACCATGTGGGCCGCACCGTCGGCGTCGGCGGCCACCGCGACAGGCCGCAGCTGCTGCTGTTCACGGCGCCCACCTGTTCCACCTGCAAGAGCCTGCTGCCCGGCATCCGGGCGATGGCCAAGGCGGAGAAGGACCTCGACGTCGTGATCGTCTCCGACGGCACACCGGAGGAACACCGGCAGTTCCTCGCCGGCAGCAACATCGGCACCGAACTGAGCTACGTCGACGGCCGCGACGTCGGCATCGCCTACCAGGTCGGCACCACCCCCTACGGGGTGATCCTCGACGAGCACGGCAGGATCCGCGCCAAGGGGCTGTGCAACCACATGGCCCAGGTCGAGAGCCTGCTCAACGCCCTCGAGACCGGCACCCCGTCGCTGCAGCACCTGCACGAACAGGCCAAGGCCCGCGCCGCCGCGAGCGCCTGAATCCCGCCTTCCCCCTGGACGAACGGAGAGATGCGTTGGAAGAGATGTACGAGAACCGGTATCCGGTCGACGAGGAGACCGTCAAGGAACAAGCCGCCTGGATGGCCGGCAAGGGCGGCTCGTTCATGAGCCGGACCGGACGCCGGATGTCGGAACAGGTGTCGCGCCGCTCGATGATCAGCCGCCTCGGCCGCTGGACGATGGGCGTGTCGGGGGTGGCGCTCATCAGTTCGCTTCCGGTGACCCGCACCGCGTTCGCGCAGGAACCCGCCCCCGAGGCCGGCCCGGAACCGCTCGTGCCCGTGTACGACGGCAAGGATCCCGCCGAGTGCGAGTACTGGCGCTGGTGCAACATGGACGGCACCTCCTGCGCTGCCTGCAACGGAGGCGGAGTGACCACGTGCGCGCCGGGCAGCAAGCCGGGCGCCGAATTCTGGGTGGGCTGCTGCACCAACCCCGACACCGGCAAGACCTACCTGATCGCCTACTACGACTGCTGCGGCGCCCCGTCGTGCTCCAACGCCTTCTGCGGCGAGCCCGACATGCAGGCCGTCATGTACAACCCGGTCTCGGGCAGCTACGACCAGGAGATCATCTGGTGCGTGTCCGACGAATCCCAGTCGTACACCTGCACCATGGCCCCCATCATCGGCGAGGACTGCCAGGCCCGTCCCGCCGACCGCCCGAAGGTCGGTGCCGGATCATGACATCGCGTTCCCGCCGCCTCGTGCGTCCCGCCGCGGCCGTCGTTCCGCTCGCGCTGCTCGTCACCCTCGCCGGTTGCGGCTCGTCCGGCGACGACGCGAACACCGCCGGCGACGTCACCTATCCCACCGTCGAATTCAGCACCCCCGGCGAGGGCATCTCGCTCGGCCACGACGACCAGGAGATCGGCGACACCATCCCCGAACCGCTGCACGTCGCCGAGATCGACCCCATCCGACGTGACCAGCTCGTCGCCGTGGCAGGCGGATTCGGCAAGCTCGAGCTCGGCGTCAACGTCCTCGACCCGAAGACGGGCGTCGCCGGCAGCCGCATCGTCGTCGGCCCCGGCATCTGGGACCCCGTGATCCACGGCTTCGTCGGCGAGACCCCGTCCGATCCGGCCGTTCTCGCCGCCGAGGTGTGGCGCCCCCGCGGCTCGCGGGGGGCCGCGGACTTCACCGTCAGCACCTACTCCGGGAATCTGCTCGAGCCGGCCGAGGCGCTGCTGCCCGACGTCGCGCGCGTGCACTCGCGGCCCGGTTCCAACGCGGTCACCTCCGACGGGCGGTACTTCGTCACGTGGGACGACGGGCTCTACGGCGTCCGCGTCGTGGACCTCGAGACGAAGCAGCAGAGCGGGGCCGTGCAGATCGTCGGCTGCGGACCGTTCACCTGGACCGTGGACCACGAGATCTACAGCGTGTGCGAGGAGACCGGCGAGCTGATCCGGATCTCCGTCGGCGACGACGGCGTGCCGGCCGAGACCGCCCGGGCGAAGGTGCTGCCGGAGGACTTCGTCAGCGCCCGGAAGGTCGGGTGGGCCGCCGAGGCGCGCAAGGCCCTGCTGGTCGGGGAGAACGGCGACGTGTACGTCTTCGACTTCTCGAACGGCCTGCCGCAGGGCGCGGTGACGCCGATCGGCAACGCCGGTCAGCCCGACGGGCGGTTCGCGAGCGACGTCATCGACAACACCGGCACCCGGATCGCGATCGCCTACACCGACTCACCGATCCATCCCAGTTCCGCGCGCGGCGGCGACCTGGCCCGCATCGTGCTGTCCGACGCCGCGAACCTCGCCCCGATCCGGTCGCTGAGCCTGCAGGACCTGGGGCTGACCGACATCGCGAGCATGGCGTTCTCCGTCGACGGCGCGACGTTCTACGTCCTCGGTGGCAATCCGGAGGGTCAGGGCGAGGCGGCACAGCGCATCGTCGGGTTCGACGCCGCGACCGGGCAACAGGTCTCCTCGGCGGAGATCAGCGGCAACGTCGAGGATTTCACCGACCTGCTCACCCCCGAGGTGATCGGATGAGACAACCCGACAACGGGTTGGGCCGGCGCCGATTCCTCGCCCTGGGCTCCCTCGGAGCCGGGGCGCTGGGAATGAGCGCGCTCGGGTTCGGTGCCGCCGGCTGCGCTACCGCATCGTCCGGTACGCAGCCGGCGGCCGCCGGCTCGGACACACGATCGGCGGCGTCCGATCTCGACTACATTTCCCCGGCCGATCCGGAGATCGCCGCCGCCGAGGCTGCCCGCGGGTGGAACGGCACCGTGGCGTCGTTCGCGCTCGCCGCCGGATTCTCCACCGTCGACCTGGGCGGACGCCTGGTCGACACCTGGACCTACGCCGGGCACGCCGTCGCCCCGGAACTGCGGGTACGCAAGGGCGACCGGCTCGACGCCGCGGTGCGCAACGACCTGGACGCCGACACCACGCTCCACTGGCACGGCATCCGGATCCGCAACGACATGGACGGCGCAGCGCCCGTCACCCAGGCGGCGATCGCACCGGGCACAACGTTCGACTACAGCTTCGTCGTCCCGGACCCCGGCACCCACTGGTACCACTCGCACAGCGGCCTGCAGGCCGACCGCGGCCTGTTCGGCGCCCTGATCGTGGAGGACCCCGACGACCGCACCGGCGCCGACGCCGACGCCGTCCTGGTCCTCGACGACTGGGTCGACGGCCTGGGCACCACGCCCGACGCCGTGCTCGCGGCGCTCAACCCCGCGATCTCCGGCGGTCACGGCGGCCACGGCGGGGGTGCGGCACCCGGCGCGCACCCGGCCGGCGACACGGACGTCGCCCGGCGGCTGGTGAGCGCCGGGCACGGCGACTCCGCGCCCCTCGGCGGGATGACCCAGCACATCGCGTATCCGTTGCACCTGATCAACGGTCGTCCCCCGAACGATCCCGCCCCGGTCGTCGCCGCGGCGGGGCAGCGGTTGCGGCTGCGGATCGTCAACGCGGCGGCGGAGACCCCGTACCGGTTCGCGGTGGCCGGGCACGAACTCACGATCGTCGCGGCGGACGGCTTCGACGTGCAGCCCACCGTCGCCGACACGATCGTCGTCGGAATGGCGCAACGCTACGACGTCCTCGTCACCGTGAAGTCGGGCGTGTGGCCGATCGTCGCGAAGGTCGAAGGGCGGCAAGGGTATGCCTCGACGGTGCTGCGCACCCCGGATGCGGTGCCGATGGCCGACGCCGACGTGGGCGATGCGATCCCCGAACTCGGCGGCCGGCTCGTCGCGGAGAGCGCATTGCGGCCTGCCGACACCGTGCGGCTCGACCCGCGCGAGCCCGACCGGGACTACCGGATCGAGCTGATCCAGGCAGGGGACCGCTACGTGTGGGGCATGGCCGGCGCCGACGCCGGCCGCCTCGTCATGAAACAGGGTGAACGCGTGCGGATCACGATGAAGAACTCGTCCACCATGTGGCACCCCATGCACACGCACGGACACACCTTCGCGATCGGCGCGTACGGCGGGTTGCGCCGCGACACGGTCAACGTGCTGCCCGGCACCGAACTTGCGATCGAATTCGATGCCGACAATCCGGGCGAATGGATGTTCCACTGCCACAACGCCTACCACTTCGAAGCCGGCATGACCGCGAACCTGCGGTACATCCGATGAGAGGAATCGCCATGAGAAGGTCCGTCACCCTGCTCGCCGGCCTGCTGACCGCGGCGAGCCTGTCCGCGTGCGGCAGCGCCGGAGGTTCGGCCGAACCGGCCGTCGTCGTGGAGGTGAAGAACATGGCCTACAACCCGGAGTCGGTGACGATCGAGAAGGGACAGACCGTCGAATGGCGATTCGACGACGGCGGACTGCCGCACGACGTCGTGGGCGAGGGCCCCCTCGAGGGGGAGCTGAAGAGTGAACTCCTCACCGAGGGAACGTATTCCTACACCTTCGACGAAGCCGGCACCTTCACCTATCACTGCACGCCGCACCCGATGATGGTCGGCACCGTGATCGTCCGGGAATGACCCGGCGGCCGGGGTGGGCTGCGGCCCTGCTGCTTCCGCTCGTCACGGCCTGCGGCCCGTCCGAGCGGCCCCCGGACGCGGTGGTGGTCGTCAGCAACGTCCACTTCGCTCCGCCCGACGTGACCGTGCCGGCCGGCGGCACCGTCGAATGGCGGTTCGAGGACGGCGGGGTGCTGCACCAGGTCACGTCGGAGGGGCGGTTCGACAGCGGGATCACCGGGGGAGGCACGTACTCCCACACCTTCGACGAACCGGGAACCTACGAGTACACCTGCTCGGTCCACCGGTACATGACCGGCACCGTCACCGTCACCGAATCCTGAACCAGTCGTCCGAATCCGGAGAACACCGACCCCCTTGGAGGAAGTCATGACAGCAGTACTCACGCACGAGCCGCTGACGACGGACGTGCCGGACATCCGTCCCACCCTGCAGAAGGCCGTGCCGTCGCGCACCCGGGCGGCGCTGATCGCCGCCGCCGGCGTCGCCGGTGCCGGGGCGGCGGCGCTCCTCACGCCGTCGGGACCCGCCGCGACGACCGCCGCGGTCGTGGGTGCCGGCGCCGTCACCGCCCTGGCCGCGAACTGGTCGACGTGCGGCATGTCGGTCGCCGGCGTCGTCGCGGCTCCGAAGCAGCCCGACCGCGCGGGCTCGTCGACGCCGGTGCGCCGGCTGGGCTGGCACGCGCTCGGGTCGGTCGCGACCGGCGCCCCCACCGGTGCGCTCGTCGGCGCGCTCGGTGCGCTCGTCGCCGGATCCGTCCCGGTGACGTGGGCGCTCGTCGCGTGGGGCGTCGTCGCGTTCGCCTACGGTCTGCACGAGCTGGGTCTGGTGACGCTGCCGACGCCGATGCGCCGCCGGCAGCTGCCGCGGCACCTGCGCCGGTCGATGGCCCCGTGGAAGGTCTCGCTGCTCTTCGGCGCCATGATCGGACCCGGCTTCGTGATTTTCATCCGGTCGAGCGCGTACTACCTGCTGGTGCTCGGCGTCGCCGTGGTCGGCTCCCCGGCGCTCGGCGCCGCCCTGTTCACGCTCGTCTCGCTCGGCCGGTGCCTGCCGAGCCTGCTGGCGATCCTGCACACCCGTGGCGGCGGGTCGATGCCGGGCTTCCTGTCGGCGATGTGCGTGGTCGACCGCCGCGTGCAGACGCTGACCGGCGCCGTGCTCGTCGCCCTCGGCGCGTTCGCGGTCGTCGCCGCACTCTGACGTGCCGGTTCGCGGCGGTTTCCGGGCGCACTACCGCACCCGGGACCGCCGCGACTAACGTCGGGCGGCATGACGACTTCTCTGCAGAACATCGGCATCAACACCCTCGGCGGGGTGCCCACCTCCCTCGCCGAGTTCGACGGCCGCGCGGTCCTCGTGGTCAACGTCGCCTCCAAGTGCGGCCTGACCCCGCAGTACACGGCGCTCGAGAAGCTCGCCGTCGAGTACGCGGACCGTGGCCTGACCGTGGTCGGTGTGCCGTGCAACCAGTTCATGGGCCAGGAGCCGGGCACCGCCGAGGAGATCCGGACCTTCTGCTCCACCAACTACGGCGTCACGTTCCCGCTGATGGAGAAGATCGACGTCAACGGCGAGAGCCGGCACCCCCTCTACACCGAGCTCACCCAGCACCCCGACGCGAACGGGGAGGCCGGCGACGTGCAGTGGAACTTCGAGAAGTTCCTCGTCGCGCCGGACGGGAACGTCGTCGCCCGGTTCCGGCCGCGCACCGAGCCCGACGCCCCCGAGGTGATCGCGGCCATCGAAGCCGCGCTGCCCCGCTGACCGCGATGACCGACACCATCGATGCGCGGGCGGCCCTGTACGACGTGATCCGTGCGCGCCGCGACGTTCGCGCGGAGTTCACCGGCGAGCGCGTCGACGAGCAGGTCCTGTGGCGGGTGCTGGGTGCGGCGCACGCCGCGCCCAGCGTCGGCAACACCCAGCCGTGGGACTTCGTGGTGGTCCGCGACCCGCAGCGGCTCGCCGAGTTCGCCGACCACGTCGCCGGATGCCGTCGCGCGTTCGCGGACTCGTTGCCGGAGGAGCGGCGGCGCACCTTCGACCCCATCAAGGTCGAGGGCATCGCCGAGTCCGGCACCGGGATCGTGGTCACCTACGACCCGTCGCGGGGCGGGCAGCACATCCTCGGCCGGCACACGATCGACGACGTGGGCGTGTTCTCGGCGGTGCTGTCGATCCAGAACCTGTGGCTCGCGGCGACCGTCGAAGGACTCGGTGTCGGCTGGGTCTCGTTCTACGACGAGGCGTTCCTCGCCGACTTCGTCGGGGCGCGGACCCCGGTGCGGCCGATCGCGTGGCTGTGCGTCGGCCCCGTGGCGCGGTTGCAGGAGGTGCCGGACCTCGAACGGTTCGGGTGGCGGACCGGCCGGCCCCTCGCCGACGCCGTGCATGCCGAAACCCTTCAGGTCCGCGACGCCTGACGTTCACCCGGCCCTGGCACCGTGGAGCCCATGAGCGGCCAGCTGATCGTGTCGGTGTCGGGCATCAGGGACGAAACCCGCCCGGCGGTGGACGCCTTCGCCCGGGAGATGGACGCCCGCGGCGTGCCGCTGTCGCTGCTCGTCGCGCCGCGACTGAAGGATCACTACCGGCTGGCGCGCGACCCGCACACCCAGGAGTGGCTGCTCGAGCGTCGCGAGGGCGGCGACGCCATCGTGCTCCACGGCTACGATCAGGCCGCGACCAAGCGGCGGCGCGCCGAGTTCGCGGTCCTGCCCGAACACGAGGCGCGGCTGCGGTTGCTCGCCGCCGACCGGGTGCTCGAGGAGACGGGGCTGCGGACCCGGCTGTTCGCGCCGCCGCGCTGGCTCGCCTCGCCCGGGGCCGTCGCGGCGCTGCCCGCCACCGGTTTCCGGCTCCTGGCCGGCGCCGCCGGAATCCACGACCTCGACCGCGATACCGTCACCCATGCACGGGTGTTCGGCATCGGCGAGGGCGCCAAGGCCGAACCGTGGTGGTGCCGGGCGATGGTCATCGGCGCCGCCCGGGTCGCACGGCGCGGCGGGCTGCTGCGGCTGTCGATCTCCGGCAAGCAACTCGACCGGCCGGGGCCGCGGCAGGCGATGCTCGACGCGATCGACCTCGCCCTGCACCTCGAGGCGCAGCCCTCCGTCTACCGCTGGCCGCCGCGCCTGCGCACACTCGGCGCGGCCTGAGCCCGAAGATCCGCCCACACGAACCTACCCTGCAGTAGGTTGGCGGGCATGGACGCAGACGTGATCGTGGTGGGCGCCGGCCTGGCCGGGCTCGTCGCCACGGCCGAACTCATCGACGCCGGGCGCACCGTGGTGCTCGTCGACCAGGAGAACTCACACAACCTCGGGGGACAAGCCTTCTGGTCGTTCGGCGGGCTGTTCTTCGTGGATTCCCCCGAGCAGCGCCGGCTCGGCATCCGCGACTCGTACGACCTGGCCCTGCAGGACTGGATGGGCAGCGCCGCCTTCGACCGGGAGGACGAGGACTATTGGCCGCGCCGCTGGGCGCAGGCCTACGTCGAGTTCGCGGCCGGAGAAAAGCACGCGTGGCTGAAGGAACGCGGGCTGAAGCTGTTCCCCATGGTCGGCTGGGCCGAACGCGGCGGCTACGACGCCGGCGGTCACGGCAACTCCGTGCCGCGCTTCCACATCACGTGGGGCACCGGACCGGCCCTCGTCGAGATCTTCGCCCGCAGGGTGCTCGACGGCGTCGACCGCGGCCGGGTGATCCTGCGGAACCGGCACCGCGTCGACGACCTCGTCGTCACCGGCAACGCCGTCACCGGGGTGCGCGGAACCGTGCTCGAGCCGTCGTCGGCGGCGCGGGGCGTGGCGTCGTCGCGCGTGGCGACCGGCGAGTTCGAACTCTCGGCCGGCGCGGTGATCGTCACGTCGGGCGGCATCGGCGGCAACTACGACCTGGTGAAGAAGAACTGGCCGAAGCGGCTGGGAGACCCGCCGAAGCACATGCTCACCGGCGTGCCGGCGCACGTCGACGGGCGGATGCTCGAGATCACCGAACGCGCCGGCGGGCGCGTCGTCAACCGCGACCGGATGTGGCACTACACCGAGGGCATCACCAACTACGACCCCGTCTGGCCCAACCACGGCATCCGCATCCTGCCCGGCCCGTCGTCGCTGTGGCTCGACGCCACCGGCAAGCGACTGCCGGTGCCGCTGTTCCCGGGCTTCGACACCCTCGGCACCCTCGAGCACATCGTGCGCAGCGGCCACGACCACACCTGGTTCGTGCTCGACCAGAAGATCATCGAGAAGGAGTTCGCGCTCTCCGGCCAGGAACAGAACCCGGACCTGACCGGACGCGACATCCGCAAGGTGCTGCAGCGGGTCAAGCCCGGCGCACCCGGACCGGTGGAGGCGTTCAAGCGCCGCGGCGTCGACTTCGTCGTCCGCGACACCCTCGCCGAACTGGTGGCAGGAATGAACGAGATCACCCCGGATGCGCCGCTGGATTACGCGACGGTCAAGCAGGTCGTCGAGTCCCGCGATCGCGAGATCGCGAACAAGTACACCAAGGATCTGCAGGTCGCGGCGATGCGCGCGGCCCGCGCCTACCTGCCGGACCGGATCACCCGCATCGCCGCCCCCCACCGGCTGCTCGATCCCAAGGCCGGACCGCTGATCGCGGTCAAGCTGCACCTGCTGACGCGCAAGACGTTGGGCGGGCTCGAAACCGACCTGTCGGGCCGGGTGCTGAAGGCCGACGGCTCGGTGTTCGAGGGCCTGTTCGCCGCCGGTGAGGTCGCCGGATTCGGCGGCGGCGGGGTACACGGCTACCGCTCGCTCGAGGGCACGTTCCTCGGCGGCTGCATCTTCTCCGGCCGCGCCGCCGGGAGGGCCGCAGGCCGCTGACGCGGCCGGTGCGTCCTTTGGGCGGCTACTGCAGCCCAAAGGACGCACCGGCGGTTACGCCTCGACCGAATCCTCGGCGGGCAGCACCCGGAACTCGGTGCCCTCCGGCGCCATCTCGGAGTAACGGCCGTAGAAGATGCCGGTGGCCTGCTCCGCGACGATGCCCTGGTGGATCGGCACGGCCACCCGCGGATTGACCGCGCGCAGATAGTCCACCGACTCCCAGATCTTCAGCCACGGTGCCGCGGCGGGCAGCGCGAGCACGTCGACCTCTTCGTTCGGGATGTACAGCGAATCGCCCGGATGCAGCAGCCGCGCCGGGTTCTCGGCGTCGCCGAGCAGATAGGCGGTGTTGTCGATGACCGGCAGTTCCGGGTGGATGACGGCGTGCCGGCCTCCGGTGCCGCGCACGCGCACGTCGCCGACGGTGAATGCGTCGCCCGGGAGCACGGCCTTCCAGCCGCCGCCCAGCTGAGCGGCGGTCTGCGGGTCCGCGTACAGGGCGGCCCCCGGGTTGGCCTCCACCAGCGCCGGCAGTCGCGCCGGGTCGGCGTGGTCCGGGTGCTGATGGGTGACCAGGATCGCGTCGAGCCCCGTGATGCCCTCGAAGCCGTGCGAGAAATTCCCCGGGTCGAACAGGATCGTCGCGCCCAGGTGCTCCACGAGCAGGCAGGAATGTCCGAAGTGGGTCAGTCGCATGCACCCGAGTATGGACCGTCGCGTGCCGCGGCGCGCCGAGCGATCTCGCGTCCGGGTTGCGCCGAGCGAATGTATCGTTCCGTCGGCCTACGGAGATGAGCGATACATTCGCTCGGCCCGCGGGCGGGTCAGCGCAGCTCCTCGGACCCGCTCGCTGCCTGCTGGGCGAGCGAGCGGCCCCACTGCTCGGCCCGATCCTCCTCGCCGGGCTCGAGCTTCGACTGCTTGTCGACGAGGAAGCTCTCCGGATCGGCGACGAGCTCGAACCCGTGCTTGCGCAGCTTCTTGGCGATGCCCTTGCCGGCGCGCCCGGTCAGGACGGCCGCCATGTCGATGCGCGTGTCGAACGATGCGGCCTTCCCGCCGCCGGCCGGCAGCGAATCGAGCCACTCGCGGACGCCCTCGCTCTCGGCGTCCGGCTCGAGCGTCAGCCCGCTGTCGGGTTTCTCGGCCTGCTCGACCGCGCCGTGGCGCGTCGACTCCCGGCTCATGCCGTGCGCATGCGTCGGGCCGCCGACGACCACCAGGTCGTATTCGGACAGGTTCTCCTCATGCGCCTGCGTCACGGGGACCGTGCGCACCGCGTCCGCCGGTCCCAGCCCGCGCGCGACGGCTTCCGCCACGTGACGGGTGTTCCCGAACATCGATTCGTACACCACCAGTGCTCGCATGCCGCGCCTCCTCGGCTGGGCGGAAAGTCGACGACCGTCCAACTCAGCATAGGAGCCGTCGGACCGAGCGAATGTGACTTTCCGTCGGCCTACGGAGATCAGCGATACATTCGCTCGGGTGGGTGGCGTTGTGAGGAGCTGCGAGGAGAGGATCGGGGCATGACGGATACGGTGCAGACGACCGGGGGAACGGTTCGGGGCACGCCGACCGACGGAGTGTGGGCCTTTCTGGGCATTCCGTACGCGGCCGCCCCGGTGGGGGCGGCGCGGTTCGCGGCCCCGGGCCCGGCGCCGCGTTGGGACGGTGTCCGCGACGCCGCCGCGCCCGGCCCCACCTGCCCTCAGGCGCCGTACGCCGCTCCGGCGGCCGCATTGCTCGGCAACGTCATCGAACCCGGCGACGAGTGCCTGAATCTGTCCGTGTGGACACCCGATCCGGGCGCCTCCGGGTTGCCGGTGATGGTGTGGATCCACGGTGGCGCGTTCACCCGCGGCTCGAACCGGATCGACAGTTACGACGGACGCGCCTTCGCGCGCGACGGTGTGGTGCTGGTCGGCATCAACTACCGGCTCGGCGTCACCGGGTTCCTGTCGCTCGACGGCGCGCCGGACAATCGTGGCCTGCTGGATCAGCTCGCCGCGCTGCGCTGGGTGCAGGACAACATCCGGGCCTTCGGCGGCAACCCGGACAACGTGACGGTGTTCGGCGAGTCGGCGGGCGGGATGAGCGTGGCCGCGTTGCTGGCCTCGCCCGCCGCGAGCGGACTGTTCCACCGCGCCGTCGTGCAGAGCGGCAACGCCACGGCCGCCTCGGACCTCGAGGACGCGCGCCGGGTGGGGGCTGTCCTCGCCGACCGCCTGGGTGTGCCGGCCACGGCCGAGGCGTTCGGGGCCCTCGCCCCGGACGTCCTGCAGGCGGCCCAGGACGCTCTCGGCCTCGACCTCGCCCAGAATCCGGACCCGGCCCGGTGGGGCGGGTCGGTGGTGCAGCGCGGCTTGGGCGTGATGAGCATGTTCCCGACGATCGACGGGGAGATTCTGCCGTCGTTGCCGATCGACGCGATCGCCGCCGGAGCGGGCACGGGTGTGCCGGTGCTGGCCGGCACGACCACGGACGAGTTCCGCTTCTTCCTGGTGCCGACCGGTATCGCCGCGGCGATCACCGACGACAACCTGCCGTTCGTCCTGCAGCGGTACGGGATCGATCCCGCGCTCGCCGACCTGTACGCGGCCCACCGGCCGGGCGCGACTCCCGGCGACGTGCTCGCCGCCGTCCTCACCGATTACGCCTTCCGGTCGGGCACGGTCACCCTGGCCGACGCGGTCGCCCGCCGCGGTGGCACGGCGTGGTTGTACGAGTTCGCCTGGCCGAGCCCGGTGCAGGATCTGCGGGCGTGCCATGCCCTCGAGATCGCGTTCGTCTTCGACCGCCTCGACGTCTCCCACCGGCTCACCGGCGATCGGCCCCCGCAGGCCCTCGCCGACGAGATGCACCGCGCCTGGGTGCAGTTCGCGACCACGGGAGGTCCGGGATGGGCGCCGATCGGTGCCTCGCGGCCGGTCCGGGTGTTCGGCGGTGAGGGTGATCCGGTGGTGGCCGATCCGCGCGCCGACGAGCTGGCGTGCTGGATCGGGTGACGTCGCAGCGGAATCCGTGAGGGCAGCACCCGCGGCGGGTAGGGTGGCCGCACGGTATCCCGGTGCCCGGAGGCGTCGCCCTCCGGGCCTTCGTCGAGTGCACCGGCCTGTGATGATGCATCGTTTCACCGAGCCGGCTCCGATCGGTGCCCGGGTCGGTAACGACGGGAACAGCGCTGCGCCCTCGGGTCCGCTCGCTCGGGTGCCGGCCGGTCGGTGAGGGTGGCGGACGTGAGGATCTGGATGCTCGTCGACCTCGAACCCGGCTACGAACGGCTGCACGTCGGGGACACGATCGAGGGCACGACCGAGTGGTGCCTGCCGCACATGCTGCCGCCGGAACTGATCAGCCGGAACCTGCCCGCTCGCGTCGAGCGGGTCCCGGCGAGCACGCCGGGTGGGTTCGACCGGGTCGCGCACCTCGGGGACGGGGTGTCGGCGCTGCTCCCGCCCGGATACCCGGAGGACGGGCAGGACACGGTCTCCGGCTGCCTGCTCTACGACCGCTACCTCGGTGTGTTCCACCGCACGGTGCCGACCGCGCGGGGCCGGATCGTGCGCCGGGGCTGGATCACCCAGCTCGCGAATCGCACGCCGGCCCGGTATCCGGGCTGGTATTCGGTGCACCCGTCCGGGCCGCCGACGCTGTGGGAGGGCGGTGGCCGCATCCCGGCGGAGCGGACCGTCACGTGGGACTGTGTCCTCCTCGACACGCAGGGGTGCTGAGCGGCCGGTGCTACGGCTCCGGGCCGGCGACGATCTGCTCGACCCGATCGTGGAAGATCCGCCAGCGCCGCTCGTTCTCGTGCGTGAGCACCGCGCTCTGCGCCGCGAGATCGGCGGCGTGGTCGATCATTTCCGCGGCCGAGAAGACGTAACGTGGCGCGATGCGGTCCCCGGCGAGGTCCGCGCGCAGGGCGGCTGCGGTGAAGTCGATGCGTCCCAGGATCGCGACCGCCCGGTCGAGGTTGCGGGCGACGAGTTGGGCCGTCGTCGCGCACTGCCAGTCGTTGGTGACGATGCGGTGCCGTTCGGCGAGCAGGTCCGCCAGGCCCGGGTAGGCCAGCAGCGCCTCGAGCACGTCCCAGGCGGTCGCCATGGCGTCGGCGAGCCACTGCCCGGTCGTCCGGTTCGCCTCGGCGAGCGCCCCGAGGTCGGCCTTCAGTCTGGTGATCTCGGCGGGTTCGTCGCCGCTCTCCATGAACAGGATGCCGAGCGTCTCGGTGGCCCGATCGTCGTTGAGGTCGGGCGCGCCGGCGAACGGGCTCGGCGACGTCCGTTCGAGCGGTGCGACGACCGACCACCGCTCGGCGAGCGCCTTCAGGGCACGTGAGCTGCGGTGCAGCCGGATCACGTCGTGGAACGGCGATTCGGAATAGAACTTCTCGTGCTCGCGGTGGAACCGGGCGAGATTACGCACCGTGAGCAGCAGCTGGTCCCGCTCCGCCTCCATGGCACGAGCGTGACACAGCACGACGACGCGCTGCCGGCGAATCGGAGACCTTCCGCCGGCAGCGCGTCGTGGGTGCGGGCCTCAGCGGGGGCTGAACCGCCGCAGCCGCAGGCTGTTGCTGACCACGAACACCGAGCTGAACGCCATCGCCGCGCCGGCGATCAGCGGGTTGAGCAACCCGAGCGCCGCGAGCGGCAGGGCCGCGACGTTGTAGGCGAACGCCCAGAACAGGTTGCCCTTGATGGTGCGCAGGGTGGCGCGGGCGAGCCGGATCGCGTCGGGAGCGGCCCGCAGGTCGCCGCGCACGAGCGTCAGGTCGGAGGCCTCGATCGCGACGTCGGTGCCGGTGCCCATCGCCAGTCCGAGGTCTGCCTGGGCGAGGGCGGCCGCGTCGTTGACGCCGTCGCCGATCATGGCGACGACCCGGCCCTCTTCCTGCAGCCTCTTGACCACGTCGACCTTGTCGGCGGGCAGGACCTCGGCGATGACCTCGTCGATGCCGACCTGCTTCGCGACGGTCTCGGCGGCGCTGCGGTTGTCGCCGGTGAGCAGCACCGGCCGCAGGCCGAGTTCGCGCAGATCGGCGATCGCCGACGCGGAGGTGTCCTTGATGGTGTCGGAGACGACGACGATCGCCCGGATGCGCCCGTCCCAGGCGATCCACACCGGTGTGCGGCCCTCGGACTCGGCGGCCCCGGCGCTCCGTCGCAGCGATTCGGGCGCGGTCAGCGACCACTCGTCGCGCAGCCAGGACAGCCGGCCCGCGAGCACGGCGTGGCCGTCGACGACACCGGAAACCCCTCGTCCACCGTGGTTTTCGAAGCTTTCCACCGGAGAGAGAGCCCCGGTGCCCGCGGCCCGCTCGGCGACGGCGCGCCCGATGGGGTGCTCGGAGGCGTGCTCGAGTGATCCCGCCAGGTGCAGCGCCTCGTCCTCGGAGCCGCCGTCCGCCGCGTGCACCGCGGCCACGGCCATGCGGCCGGTGGTGACGGTGCCCGTCTTGTCGAGCACGACGGTGTCGACGCGGCGGGTGGATTCGAGGATCTGCGGTCCCTTGATCAGGATGCCGAGCTGGGCGCCGCGGCCGGTGCCGACGAGCAGTGCGGTCGGGGTCGCGAGGCCCAGCGCGCAGGGGCAGGCGATGATCAGTACTGCGACGGCAGCGGTGAACGCCGCGGTCACCGAGTTGCCCGTGAGGAGCCAGCCGGCGAGGGTGAGCAGCGACAGCCCGATGACGATCGGGACGAACACCGCCGACACCCGGTCGGCGAGCCGCTGCACCTCGGCCTTGCCGTTCTGCGCCTCCGTCACCAGCCGCGCCATCTGAGCGAGCTGGGTGTCGGCGCCGACGCGGGTCGCGCGGACCACGAGCCGGCCGCCGGCGTTGACGGTCGCGCCGACGACGGGGTCCGCGGGCCCGACCTCGACGGGCACGGGTTCGCCGGTGAGCATCGACGCGTCGACGGCGGAGGTGCCGGAGACGACGACGCCGTCGGTGGCGATCTTCTCGCCGGGACGCACGACGAACCGGTCGCCGACGGCGAGCCGGCCGATCGGGATCCGGATTTCGGTGTCACCGTCGCCCAGCACGGCGACGTCCTTGGCGCCCATGTCGAGCAGTGCCCGCAGGGCCGCGCCCGACTGCCGCTTGGCGCGGGCCTCGAAATAGCGCCCCGCGAGAATGAAGGTGGTGACGGCGGCGGCGACCTCGAGATAGATGTGCGGCTCGGAGCTTCCGGTGGGGAGCAGGTCGAACGTCATCCGCATCCCGGTCATGCCGGCGTGGGTGAAGAACAACGCCCACAGCGACCAGAGGTACGCGGCCGTGACGCCGACGGAGATGAGGGTGTCCATCGTGGCGGCGCCGTGGCGGGCGTTGGTCCAGGCGGCGCGGTGGAACGGCAGTGCCCCCCACACCACGACGGGGGAGGCGAGGGTCAGGGTCAGCCACTGCCAGTTGTCGAACTGCAGCGCCGGGATCATCGACAGCAGTACCACCGGCACGGTGAGGACCGCGGAGACGGTCAGGCGCTGACGCCAGGCGGCGGCCTCGTCCGGTTCGGGGGCGGCCTCGGTGGCCTCCTCGGCCCGGGGCGGGGCCGGGAGCGCGGCGGTGTAGCCGGTCGCCTCGACCGTCGCGACGAGGTCGTCGGGGGCGACCCCGTGCGCATAGGTGACCTTCGCCTTCTCCGTCGCGTAGTTGACGGTGGCGGTCACGCCGTCCATCCGGTTGAGCTTCTTCTCGATGCGCGCCGCGCAGGAGGCGCAGGTCATGCCGCCGATCGAGAGTTCTACCTCGTGCACCATCTCACCCGTGGTCATGGGCGGGTCCCTTCTCGGGTCGGCGGGTCACTGCGGGGCGAGGCGGTAGTCGCCGGCCTCGTCGAGCGCGGTGGCGACGGCCTCGTCGTCGATTCCGTCGACGCTGGTCACCGTGACGGTGGAGACGCCGCCCGCGACCAGTTCGACGTGTACGTCCTCGACGCCGGGCAGGGCGCGCAGTTCCTCGGTGACGGCGCCGGCGCAGTGGCCGCAGGTCATGCCGACGACGGGGAAGGCCTGGGTGTTCATTCGGGGGTCCTCACTGCTCGGTCCGGTCGGTTCGGTGGGGTGGCTGCCGCAGCGGCAGCCGCTGGCCGTGTCGGTCAGGGGCAGGAGCCGGGTCATCGCGATTCTCCTCTGCGTGGGTGCACCCCATTTATACCCCCTAGGGGTATTGAACCGCCAGGGCGGGACGTGCTCTTCATCGAATCTTCAGGAATGCCGCGTGCCGTCGGGGCGGGACAAGGCCCGGAAAGCGACGGGCCGGCCCGCTTTATCCTGAGAACCTCCGACAGGACCGACGGCAAGGATGTGAGGCGACACCGAGGTGAACGACGAGACTTCGGCCCGCGCCCTGTTCCCGGAATCGGATCCCACCGCGACCGCCCACCGCGCCGCCGACTGGGCGTCGACCGCGCTGGGGCCGATCGACACCTGGCCTCCCGAACTGACGGCGGCCGTGCGGACCGTCGTTCCGTCGCGGGTGCCCATGCTGCTGTGCTGGGGCCCCGAACTGGTGCAGATCTTCAACGACGCCTTCCGGCCCCTCCTCGGCGAGAAGTTTCCGGCGGCGGTCGCCCAGCGGGCCTCCGAGTGCTGGGGCGAGATCTGGGACTTCGTCGGCGCCCTCTTCGCCCAGGCGCAACGCGGGGAGCCCACCCTGTCGGAGCGCATGCAGTTGTTCATGCACCGATTCGGCTACACGGAAGAGACGTACTGGACGTTCTCCTACAGCCCCGTCCGGGCCGCCGACGGCACCGTCGCGGGCATCTTCGTCGCCACCACGGACGTCACCGAGCAGGTGCTCGCCGAGCGCCGGGCCGCCGTCCTGCGGGAACTCGGCCAGCTCTCGATGACGGAGACCGACACCGCCGACGATGCCTGCCGGGCTGCGCTCGGCCTGCTCGCCGGCCACGAGGACGATCTGCCGTTCGGCAGTGCCCACCTGTGCCGCGACGAGGTGACGGTGACGGTCGCCGAGTTCGGCACCGCTCCCGGCGCCGCGTCGGACCTGCCGGAGGTGATCGCCCGGGTCGCCGAGTCCGGCAAGGCCGAGACCGTCGCGGACCTCGGCCGCGACGGCGACACCGCGGTGGTCCTGCCGCTCCCGGTCTCCGCTGGTGGCCCGGCCGGCTCCCTCGTGCTCGGCATCAGCCGGTTCCGCGAGCTGAACGAGCAGTACCGGGTGTTCCTCGATATGGTCGCGGTCCGCGTGTCCACGGCCCTGTCCGATGCGCAGGCCTACGAGGCCGAACGCCGGCGGGCGGCCGAACTCGCCGAGCTCGACGCCGCCAAGAGCCGGTTCTTCGAGAACGTCAGCCACGAGTTCCGCACCCCGCTGACGCTGCTCCTCGGGCCGCTGCAGACCCTGCTCGACGAGCACGCCGCCGCGCTGCCACCCGCCCAGGTCGACGCCGTCGCGGCGGCGCGGCGGGCCGCCCTGCGCCTGCAGCGGCTCGTCGACATGCTGCTCGACGTTGCGCGTGGGGACGCCGGCCGGCTCGACGCCCACACCGAGCCCACCGACATCGTCGCGGTGACGCGCGAGGCCGCCGAACTGTTCCGCGACGCCGCGGACCGCGCGGGGCTCGCGCTCCTCGTCGACGTCGACAATGTGCCGACCCGGTACGTGGCGACCGACCGGGCGATGTGGACGCACATCGTGCTGAACCTGCTGTCCAACGCGATGAAGTTCACGCCGGAGGGATCGGTCGCCGTGTCCCTGCGGGGTGACGGGGCGAACCTGGTGCTGCGTGTCGCCGACACCGGCACAGGCATCGCGGAGGCCGAGCGGGGCAAGATCTTCGACCGCTTCTACCAGATCGGCGACCGGTCCGGCCGCAGCCGCGAGGGCTCGGGCATCGGGCTGTCTCTTGTCGCGCAATTCGTTGCCGCCCTGGGTGGTTCGGTGTCCGTCGACGCCGTCGCCCCGCACGGCTCGGTGTTCACGGTGACGGTGCCCGCGGTGCCGAGCGCGCAGCCGGCACCACGCGCCGCGGACGACGTCGTGGCGTCCGCCGGCGCGGCGTATCTGGGGGAGGCCGAGGCGTGGCGGCCCGTCGCGACCCCCGGCGCCGGACCGCGCGAGGGGCAACCGCGCCTGCTCCTCGTCGAGGACAACGCGGACATGCGTGACCATCTCGTCGACCTGCTCGCCGCGCAGGGTTGGCACGTCGACGTCACCGCCGACGCCGAGTCCGCGCTCGAGCGGATCCGGACGGAGGTTCCCGACCTGCTCCTCAGCGACGTCATGCTGCCCGGACGTAGCGGGTTGTCGCTGCTGCAGGACGTGCGGGGCGACGAACGGCTGGTGCGGCTGCCGGTGATCCTGCTCACGGCCCGGGCCGGATCGGAGTCCGCCGTCGAGGGGCTGCGGGCCGGTGCCGACGACTACGTCGTCAAGCCGTTCCATCCCAGCGAGCTGATCGCCCGGGTCCGCGTGCACCTGGAGATGTCGCGGCTGCGGGAGGCGTTGCTCGCCGCCGGCGAGCGCGAGGCCGCCTCGCTCCGGACCGCCTTGGACACACGGAGTGTCACGAGCCGGGCCGTGGGCCTGCTCATGGCAGCGCACCGGGTCGACGCGGACACCGCGTTCGCGCAGCTGTCGGCGATGTCGCAGGCGACGAACGTCAAGGTCCGCACCCTCGCGGCCGAGATCGTCGAGAACTTCACGGCGTCGCTCGCCGAGCCGGGGCCGCCACAGCCGTGACGGGGCCGCCGGCGTCGGGCCCTGCCGATTCCGGACCGGCTCGGGTCGGCCGGTAAACTGCGGGCTGTCCGGTGTCCGTCCCCGGGCGCCAGCACTACTACCGAGGAGCAGCACGTGGCTCGTGTCGTCGTCGAAGTCATGCCCAAGGCCGAGATTCTCGATCCTCAGGGCCAGGCCATTGTCGGGGCGCTGTCGCGACTGGGCTTCGCGGGCGTGTCCGACGTCCGTCAGGGAAAGCGCTTCGAGCTCGAGGTCGACGGCAGCGTCGACGACGCCGAGGTCGAGAAGATCGCCGAGGCTCTGCTCGCCAACACGGTCATCGAGGACTGGACCGTGCGGCGGATCGACGGTGACGCATGAGTGCCCGCGTCGGAGTCATCACCTTCCCGGGCACGCTCGACGACATCGATGCGGCCCGCGCCGTCGAACTCGCCGGCGGTGAGGCCGTCAGCCTCTGGCACGGCGACGCCGACCTGAGGGGAGTCGACGCGGTCATCGTGCCGGGTGGCTTCTCCTACGGCGACTACCTGCGCTGCGGCGCCATCGCGCGGTTCGCCCCGGTCATGGGCAAGGTCGTCGAGGCCGCTCGGGGCGGGATGCCGGTGCTCGGCATCTGCAACGGCTTCCAGGTGCTGTGCGAGGCGGGTCTGCTGCCGGGGGCCCTCACCCGCAACGAGGGCCTGCACTTCATCTGCCGCGACCAGTGGCTGAAGGTGGAGTCGAACACCACCGCGTGGACCACCCGCTACGAGGCCGGGGCCGAGATCCTGGTGCCCCTCAAGTCGGGTGAGGGCCGGTTCCAGGCCTCGGAGAAGGTGCTGGACGAACTCGAGGGTGAGGGCCGCGTGGTGTTCCGCTACGCCGGCGACAACCCGAACGGCTCCCAGCGCGGCATCGCGGGCATCTCGTCGGCGAACGGCCGCGTCGTCGGCCTGATGCCGCACCCCGAGCACGCCACCGAAGCGCTCACCGGTCCCAGCGACGACGGGCTCGGCATGTTCTACAGCGTTCTCGACGCGGTCGTCTCCGCCTGATTCCCGTTCGTGGGCAGGGTCAGGTCGAAGCGGGCACCGCGCCCCGGCCCGTCGCTCGCGGCCGTGAGATTGCCGCCGTGGGCGCGGGCGAGACTGCGCGCGATGGTCAGGCCCAGGCCGCTGCCGCCGGGGCTGCGGGCCGGATCGATCCGGTGGAACCGCTCGAACACCGCGTCGAGCTGATCCGCGGGGATGCCGTCGCCCGTGTCGCGGACCCGCACCCGCACGGCCGCCCGGTCCGCGCGCTCGCACGTGACGACCACCCGGCCCCCGGCCGGCGTGTGACGCAGGGCGTTCTCGAGCAGGTTCGCCAGGATCTGCGCCACTCGCTGCGAATCGAACCGGACCGGCGGCAGCGCCTCGGGCAGCTCCGTCCCGAGCCCGACCTGCTTGTCGGCGAACCGCGGTGCCGCGGCCGAGACCGATGCCGTCACCGCCGCGGCGAGGTCGCCCTCCTCGGGGTGCAGGGCGAGCGCGTGCTCGTCCGCGGCGGAGAGGTCGGACAGGTCCGACACGAGACGCCGCAGCCGGTCGAGCTGGTGGTGCATCACCTGCCACGAGGTGGCGTCGGCGGGCAGTACGTCGTCCTCGATGCCCTCGAGGTAGGCCTCGAGCGTGGCCACGGGTGTGCGCAGTTCGTGGGCGAGATCGTCGAGCAGCCGGCGTCGTGAGAGCTCCGTGCTGTGCAGGCGGCCCGCCATGTCGGCGAAGGCGTTCTCGAGCCGGGCGAAGTCCGCGTCGCCGGACCGGGTGATCGGCACGTCGTAGCGGCCGCGGGCGACGTGGCCCGCGGCCTCCACCAGCCGGCCCACCGGCGCGGTGATGCGGCGCACCAGGACCACGGACGTGATCGCCGCGGCACCGAGCGCGACGGCTGCCCCGGCGGCGAGCGCGACCGCCCCGGCCTGCGCGAACGCCTCCTCGGTGTGAAGGCGGACCTGCGTGTCCTCCACGCCCGCGTGGGCGAGGTGGTAGTGGAACAGCGGGGCGGCCACCAGCGTCGCGACGACGGTGAGCGTCGCGGCCCCGACGAACAGCACGAGCAGTTGCGCGATCAGCAGCCGCCCGCGCAGTCCCAGCCGGTTCACCGCGCGGCCTCCATCGCATACCCGACCCCGCGCACGGTCCGGACGAAGCGCGGGGCGGCGGCATCGTCGCCGAGCTTGCGGCGCAGGGCGCGGATGTGGACGTCGACGATGTGCTCGTCGCCGAACCAGTTCGGCCCCCACACCTCGTCGATGATCTGCCGGCGTGAGAGCGCCGCCGAAGGTCGATCCGAAAGTGCCAGCAGCACATCGAATTCCGTGCGTGTCAGCTCCACCGGCGCGTCGTCGACCGAGACGGTGCGCGACACCGGATCGACGACGAGCCCGCCGATCCGGCGCGGTGCCTCCGCCGCGGTGCCACTGCGGGGCCGGCGCAGCATGGCACGCACCCGGGCGACGAGCTCCCGTGGCCCGAAAGGCTTCACGACGTAGTCGTCGGCGCCCACCGACAGGCCGATCACCTTGTCCACCTCGTCGCCACGGGCGGTGAGCATGAGCACGTACGCGTCCGAGAAGGTCCGCAGCTGCCGGCACACCTCGATGCCGTCGAATCCCGGCAGCATCAGGTCGAGCACCACGAGCACCGGGTCCGTCTGCCGAGCCAGCGCGACGGCCGTCGGTCCGTCGTAGGCGAGCGCGACCTCGAAGCCCTCCCGTTCGAGATAGCTGGCCACCACCTTCGCCAGGGCGGCTTCGTCGTCGACTACGAGGATGCGGGGGCCGGGGGTGTGCACGCGGCCAGGGTACCCAGCACTCGCGGCCGTCCGTTCCCTGTCGCGGGTCGGGTGTACAACTGGGTGGCCCTGTCCGCCGACCGAGGAGATCCCATGCCCAGCGCGGACAGTGTGCGCGCGATGATGCTGGCGCTGCCCGAGGCACGTGAAGTGGTGGTGGACAGCTGGGGTGACCAACCCACGTACCGGGTGCGGAACAAGATGTTCGGCCTCCTGGGTTACGGTGCGGCCACGGTCTGCCTCAAAGCCACCGTGGACACCCAGGCGGCCCTGCTCCACGAGGATCCGGACGTGTTCCGCGCGGCCCCGTTCTTCGGGCGCTACGGCTGGATCGACGTGGTTATCGCCGCGGTCGACACGGTCGAGTTGGCGGAACTGATCGAGGATGCGTGGCGGCTGACCGCGCCGAAGCGGGTCGTCGCGGCGTTCGATGCCCGCCGGGAACATCGCTGACGAGCGAGTGCCGCAGGGTGCCGACCATGCCTCGGGTGACCATGCCGCGGGGGACGAGGGCCGGGCGCCCCCGGCTGCCCGCCACTCGGGTTGCGGCAGAGAATTGTTCGGCGACCCGTCGACGACGGATCGGATCGCGGTGACCCCGTGAATGCGCTGCATCGCGTATCGAGCAGGCGGATCTATCGACGCGTCCGTCGTGGGGGCCGCGCGTCCAGTTCGTCGCGCAGAGTCCGGTAGGTTGCGACGTCGATCTCGCCGGAGGCGAGCCGCCGGTCCAGGATCCGGCGGGCCTCGTCGCCGGGATCCGGTGGCGCCGCCGCCCGGACCACCGCCCACACCACCACCCCGGCGAGCAACAGCCAGAACACACCCATTGCGAGGGCGGCGGCCCAGCCTGCGCCGCCGTACCAACCCATCATCGCGCACCTCCTACGACGAGTGTGCGCGCCGCCGCGTGTGGGCGGGCGTTGCGGCCGATGAAGTTTCGATGAAGGACCGGCCGGGGCGGGGCTGCGGCCCCGGACTCGGCCGATACGGCGGGTACCGTCGAATCATGTTGTGGAACAAGAGAGTAGTAGCGGCAGCGGCGGCGGTTCCGCTCGCCCTGATGATCGTGGCGTGTGGCAGCGACGAGCCGCAGCAGCAGGCGGGGACGGCGACTCCGGGCACGTCCCAGACCTCGGTGCCGGCCGGGCAGGCGCAGTTCGTCGACGCGGACGTCGAGTTCCTGCAGGAGATGTATCCCCATCACGCGCAGGCCGTGCAGATGGCCCAGGCCGTGCCCGAACGCAGCGAGGATCCGCAGCTCATCGACCTCGCCGCCCGCATCGAGGCCGCGCAGGAACCCGAGATGGAGCAGATGGTGTCGCTGCTCGACAGCTGGGGGCAGGAGGCGCCGGACGAGGACGGGATGGGTCACGGCGGCATGGGCATGCCCGGCGGGATGCCGGGAATGATGTCCGACGACGAGTGGGACTCCATGATGGGGGCCCGCGGCATGGACTTCGACCGCATGTGGCTGACCATGATGATCGTCCACCACGAGGGCGCGATCGAGATGTCGCAGACCGAGCTGGCCGAGGGCGTGAACCCGGAGGCGCGGCAACTCGCCGAGTCGATCATCGCGACGCAGCAGGCGGAGATCGACGAGATGCGCGCCATGCTCGAGCGGTAGTCGGTGCCGTGACCGGATCGTGACCGTCCCACCCCTTCCATTTATACCCCCGGGGGGTATCAATGGAGGGGTCCACGGAAACGGAAACGGATCGAGGCGGGAGCCATGACAGAGCTCGCACACCACGGACACGCTGCCCACACCGCGCCGCCCGGAGCGCGCGACGCCCACCGCGCCCGGGACCGGCACGCCGGGCACGGGCCGCACGGTGAGATCTTCCGTCGCAGATTCTGGGTGAGCCTGGTCCTCGCGGTTCCGATCGTGGCGTTCAGCGCCATGTTCGCCGACCTGCTCGGCTACGCGCTGCCCGACGCCGCGTGGGCCGGATGGGTCTCGCCCCTCCTCGGCACGGTCGTGTTCGCCTACGGCGGCAGCCCCTTCCTCGTCGGCGGGTGGAACGAGCTGCGGGACCGCCGGCCCGGAATGATGCTGCTCATCGCCATGGCCATCAGCGTCGCGTTCGCGGCGTCCTGGGTGACCACGCTCGGGCTGGGCGGGTTCGACCTCGATTTCTGGTGGGAACTGGCGCTGCTGATCGTGATCATGCTGCTCGGGCACTGGCTCGAGATGCGGGCGCTGGGCTCGGCGTCGCGCGCGCTCGACGCCCTGGCCGCGATGCTGCCCGACACCGCCGAGAAGGTGACCGCGGACGGCGTCGTGCAGGTCGCCCTCGCCGACCTGGCCGTCGGCGACGTCGCGCTGGTGCGCGCCGGTGCGCGCGTCCCGGCCGACGGCACGGTCGTCGACGGGCGCGCCGACGTGGACGAGTCGATGATCACCGGCGAGTCCCGCGCCGTGCCCCGCGCCGTGGGCGACACCGTCGTCGCCGGCACGGTCGCCACCGACAGTGCACTGCGCGTCCGCATCTCCGCGGTGGGGGAGGACACCGCGCTCGCCGGCATCCAGCGCATGGTCGCCGACGCGCAGGCCTCGTCCTCGCGAGCCCAGGCGCTCGCGGACCGGGCCGCCGCCTTCCTCTTCTACTTCGCCACCGTCGCCGGCGTCCTCACCTTCGCCGTGTGGACGCTGCTCGGCAACGTCGACGAGGCCGTCGTCCGTACCGTCACGGTCCTGGTCATCGCGTGCCCGCACGCGCTGGGCCTGGCCATCCCACTCGTCATCGCCATCTCGACCGAGCGCGCCGCCCGCGCCGGCGTGCTCGTCAAGGACCGGCTGTCGCTGGAGCGGATGCGCGGCGTGGACGTCGTCCTGTTCGACAAGACCGGGACCCTGACCCAGGGGCGGCACGTCGTCACCGACGTCGTCGCCACCGCCGGCACCACCGAGGACGACCTGTTGACCCTGGCCGCCGCGGTCGAATCCGACAGCGAGCACCCCGTCGCGCGCGCCGTCGTCGCCGCCGCGGGAGGGCGAGTCATGTTGCCGACGAAGGATTTCCGCTCCCTGCCCGGCCGCGGGGTGCGGGCCGTGGTGGACGGGGCGACCGTGTTCGTCGGCGGTCCGGCCGTGCTCGCGGACCTGCGGGCGCACGTGCCCGCCGACGTCGCGGCCGCGACCGACCGCTGGGTCGCCCGCGGGGCGTCGGTGCTGCACGTCGTGCGCGACGGCACGGTGCTGGGAGCCGTCGCGCTCGAGGACGCGGTGCGCGAGGAGTCGCGGCAGGCGATCGACGCCCTGCACGCGCGCGGGGTGAAGGTCGCCATGATCACCGGGGACGCGCGGCAGGTGGCCGACGCCGTCGCCGCCGACCTCGGTATCGACGAGGTGTTCGCGAACGTGCTGCCCGAACACAAGGACGCGAAGGTCGCCGAGCTGCAGGCCCGCGGGCACCGCGTCGCGATGGTCGGTGACGGGGTCAACGACGCGCCGGCGCTGGCGCGGGCCGACGTCGGCATCGCGATCGGCGCGGGCACCGACGTCGCCGTTGAGTCGGCCGGCGTGGTCCTGGCCGCAGACGATCCGCGCGCCGTGCTGTCGGTGATCGCACTGTCGCGGGCGAGCTACCGCAAGATGTGGCAGAACCTGGCCTGGGCCACCGGGTACAACGTCGTCGCGGTGCCCCTCGCGGCCGGTGCGTTGGCCTTCGCCGGGGTGGTCCTGCCGCCTGCGGTGGCTGCCGTGCTCATGTCGGTCTCCACGATCGTCGTGGCACTGAACGCGCAGTTGCTGCGCCGGCTGGAGCTGGATCCGGCGAAGGTCGCAGCCCGGAGCTGAGACGACCGTCGCCCGACGCGACGAAAGGGGCCCCGCCGCCGTCCCGATCGGCGGCGGGGCCCCTTCTCCTGCGGTCCGGAGCGCGGCCCCCAACCGGCTCCGGCGGGCACCGCCGAATCCCCCGATCGGCCGTGCCGGGCACCACTATGCCGCACGTCGTCGCCGTTGTCTCGAGTAGCATTACGCATCTTTGCCGGGGCTGTTCGGCCGTCCCCTTCCCGGGCCGGGAAGCGCGTGAGCGCGACGGCTCACCGTGAATTCCGCCTTTCACCGGCGCGGGCGCGTCCCGGCGTGTCACGCTCGAACAATGAAGACCAAGACTGCTGTGGTGGCGGCGGTCGCCGCCCTCTTCCTGCTCACCGCCTGCGGATCCGACGACGAGACGTCCGCGCCCGAGAGCACGACCCGCCCGGCCGGCAGCGTCGCCTCCAGCGTCGTCCAACGTGCCGTCGACGCAGCGAAGTTGGGGACCTTCGTCGCAACCTTCCGGACGGGCTACCCGAACCTGGCCGACGGTCGGGACGACGCCTCCATCGAGGCGATCGTCACCGAAACCTGTCCCCTGATCGACGACGGGGCGAGCGACGAGGAGATCAACAGCCGGGTCGCGGAGCTGTCCGCCAACGGGGCGGTCACCCCCACCGATCAGCAGGTGGACCGCATCACCCAGCTCGTCCGCGCCGCCTGCTGACGGCGAACTCGGTGCCGTTGCGGCACACCCGTGTCGGTCCCGTCCGCTACCGTCCCGGCCATGGCACTGAACATCGGGATGATCACCTTCGACAGCGCCGACCCCGGCCCGCTTGCCACGTGGTGGGCCGAGCAGATCGGCGGCCGGATCGAGCAGGACAACGACGGCTGGTTCTACATCGTCGGAATGCCCGGCACCGCACAGAAACTCGGTTTCCAGAAGGTTCCGGATCCGACCCCGGGCAAGAACCGGGTCCACCTCGACCTGGTGGCTCCCGATCTCGACGCCGAGGTGCGCCGGCTCGTCGAGGCGGGCGCGGGTGAGGTGCACCGCCAGGACATGGGCGGGTTCCGGTGGGTGACGCTCACCGACCCGGACGGCAACCAGTTCTGCGTGGCGGGAGGGCACTGAGCGACGGCGGCAGCGCGGCCCCGGGGCGGGATTCGATCCCGCCCCGTCGGCGCGGTCGCCGGCGACGCGGTGCGCTCGCGGAGACACTCCCGGTCGTGCATCACGGACGTGCCGGGGTGCGGGGTGGCGCGGCCGGGGTGTGTCGAGGCGGGTGCGGTGCGAGGATGCAGCCATGCCTACGACCACGCCCGCCGACGCACAGGGCCTGTGCAACTTCGTCGATCTGTCGCCGTCGCCGTTCCATGTGTGCGCGACCGTCGCGGCCACCCTCACCGACGCCGGCTTCACGCAGCTCACCGAGGCCCAGGTGTGGCCGAGCGAGCCCGGCCGCTACTACCTGCTGCGGGGCGGCTCGTTGATCGCGTGGAGCACCGAAGGCGCCGACGGCGACCCCGCCCGCCCGTTCCGGATCGTCGGCGGCCACACCGACAGCCCCAACCTGCGGGTCAAGCAGCACCCCGACCTCGCCTCGGCAGGCTGGCAACTGGTCGGTCTCGAACCGTACGGGGGAGCATGGCTGAACTCGTGGCTGGACCGCGATCTCGGCGTCTCCGGCCGGCTCACGGTACGGGCCGGCAACGGTGCCGAGGACGTGCTCGTGCGCGTCGACCGGCCGATCCTGCGTGTCCCCCAGCTCGCCATCCACCTCTCGGAGGACCGCAAGGGCGTGCAACTGGATCCGCAGCGCCACGTCAACGCCGTGTGGGGGGTGGGCACCGCGCCGCGGTCCTTCCTCGCCTTCCTCGCCGAGGCGGTCGAGGTCGAGGCCGACGCGATCCTGGGCTGGGAGCTGATGACCCACGACCTGGCCCCGTCCACCCTGGTCGGGGCGGACGCGGACCTCGTCAGCGCGCCACGGCTGGACAACCAGGGCACCTGCTACGCCGGGACCGCGGCGCTGCTCGCCGCCGTCGGCCACGTCGCCGAGCACGGCGGCCCGGTGCCGCTGCTCGCCCTGTTCGACCACGAGGAGGTCGGCAGCATGTCCGACCGCGGCGCGTTCTCCGACCTGCTGAACACCGTGCTCGAACGGGTCGTGCTGGCCCGCGGCGGGAGCCGCGAGGACTTTCTGCGGACCATGGCCGGCTCGGTGGTGGCCTCCGGCGACATGGCTCACGCCACCCACCCGAACTACCCGGACCGCCACGAGCCCGCCCACCGCATCGCGGTGAACGGCGGCCCCGTGCTCAAGGTCAACCAGAACCTGCGCTATGCCACAGACGCCGCCGGCGCCGCCGCGTTCGCGCTCGCCTGCGATCAGGCCGGGGTGCCGCTGCAGCGCTACGTGCATCGCGCCGACCTGCCGTGCGGCTCGACGATCGGCCCCATCACCGCCTCCCGGACCGGGCTGACGACCGTCGACGTCGGGGCTCCGCAGCTCGCGATGCACTCGGCGCGCGAGCTCATGGGAGCGAAGGACGTCACCGCGTACGCCCGCGCTCTCGGGGCGTTTCTCACTCCGGCGAACTGACCGGCACGGCCCGGCATCCGGTGCCAGACTGAGGGGACAATTCGCCCGACCGCGAACGGTGGTGATCCTGTGACCGGCCCGTCGTTCCCCGACCATCTGCTCACGCTCGCCGAATGGACGGAACTGCCCGAATACGAGCAGTTCCACGTCGAGGTCTGCGAAGGGGTGCTGTCGGCGTCGCCGCGGCCCGGATACCTGCACCAGCACGTCGCGTTCGGGCTCGTCGCTCAGCTCGCCGATCAGCTGCCGAAGGAACTGGCCGTGCTCGGCGACGTGGAGGTGCTGCTCACCGAGTCCCCGCTGACGGTGCGCTGCCCGGACGGCATCGTCGTCGACCGGGCGCTGGTCGACGCCGACCCCGACCGCGCGACGGCCGCCGACGTGCGGTTGGTGGTGGAGGTCATGGCCGAGGGCAGCGTCCGCACCGATCGCGTCACGAAGTTCTCCGAGTACGCCGAGGCGCGCATCCCCGCCTACTGGATGATCGACCTCGTCGAACCCGCGACGCTGGGGGTGTTCGTGCTCGACGACGGGTGGTACCGCTACGAGGGGGAGTACACGGGCAAGGTGCTGCTTCCGGCCGCGGGTCACCGGGTGAGCGTGGATCTCGACGCGTTGACGGCGGTGCGGCCGCCGCGGGGCGTCGCACCGGTGGACGGCGCCGGGCGTGCACCCGGATAGACTGGCCGCGGCAGCGCGCGCCCGGCCTGCCGTTTCGATCCCAGAGTGAAGGGACCCGACGCCCAGTGTCACCGCAGGTGGATACCGTCACCCACGCCGCCGAAACCCCCGATGTCGCCCAGCCCTCCCGCGAGCTGGGGCTGAAGGACGACGAGTACGCCCGCATCCGCGAGATCCTGGGCCGTCGTCCCACGGACGCCGAGCTGGCCATGTACTCGGTGATGTGGTCCGAGCACTGCTCCTACAAGTCCTCCAAGGTGCACCTGCGGTACTTCGGGGAGACCACCACCGACGAGATGCGGGCGTCGATGCTCGCGGGTATCGGTGAGAACGCCGGCGTCGTCGACATCGGCGACGGCTGGGCGGTCACCTTCAAGGTCGAATCCCACAACCATCCGTCCTACGTCGAGCCGTACCAGGGCGCCGCGACCGGTGTCGGCGGCATCGTCCGCGACATCATGGCGATGGGCGCCCGCCCGATCGCGGTCATGGACCAGCTGCGCTTCGGCGCCGCCGACGCGACCGACACCCGTCGCGTCGTCGACGGCGTGGTCCGCGGCATCGGCGGCTACGGCAACTCCCTCGGCCTGCCCAATGTCGGCGGCGAGACCGTCTTCGACGCCTCCTACGCCGGCAACCCGCTCGTCAACGCGCTGTGCGCCGGCGCGATGCGCAAGGAGGACCTACACCTGGCCTTCGCGTCGGGCACGGGCAACAAGGTCATCCTGTTCGGTGCGCGCACCGGTCTGGACGGCATCGGCGGCGTGTCCGTCCTGGCGTCGGAAACCTTCGAGGGCGACGAATCTTCTTCCGGCCGGAAGAAGCTGCCGGCCGTGCAGGTGGGGGACCCGTTCACCGAGAAGGTGCTCATCGAGTGCTGCCTCGACCTCTACCGCGAGAAGCTCGTCGTCGGCATCCAGGACCTCGGCGGCGCCGGCCTCGCCTGCGCGACCTCCGAGCTGGCCGCCGCCGGCGACGGCGGCATGCACGTCGCACTGGAGCGGGTCCCGATGCGCGCGAAGGGAATGACGCCCGCCGAGGTGCTCTCGAGCGAGTCCCAGGAGCGCATGTGCGCCGTCGTGACCCCGGAGAACGTCGACGCCTTCATGGCCGTGTGCAAGAAGTGGGACGTGCTCGCCACCGTGATCGGCGAGGTCACCGACGGCGACCGGCTCGTCATCACCTGGCACGGTGAGACCGTCGTCGACGTGCCGCCGCGCACCGTCGCGCACGAGGGCCCGGTGTACCACCGTCCGGTGCAGCGCCCGGAGTCCCAGGACGCGCTCGTCGCGGACACCACCGCCGGACTGCAGCGCCCGCAGACTCCCGAGGAGCTGAAGGCGACCCTGCTGAAGATGATCGGCTCGCCGCAGCTGTGCAGCCGCAGGTGGATCACCGAGCAGTACGACCGCTACGTCCGCGGCAACACGGTGCTCGCCGAGAACGCCGACGCGGGCGTGGTCCGCGTGGACGAGAAGACCGGCCGCGGCATCGCGCTGGCCACCGACGCGTCGGGCCGCTACACCCAGCTGGACCCGTACGCCGGCGCGCAGCTCGCCCTCGCGGAGGCCTACCGCAACGTCGCCGTCACCGGTGCCACCCCCAAGGCCGTGTCCAACTGCCTCAACTTCGGCTCGCCCGAGGATCCGGGCGTGATGTGGCAGTTCCAGCAGGCCGTGCGTGGTCTCGCCGACGGATGCGCGCAGCTCGGCATCCCCGTCACCGGCGGCAACGTCAGCTTCTACAACCAGACCGGGGCCACCCCGATCCTGCCGACCCCGGTCGTCGCCGTGCTCGGCGTGATCGACGACGTGCACCGGCGCATCCCCACCGGCCTCGGCCTCGAGCCGGGCGAGACCCTGATCCTGCTGGGGGAGACCCGCGACGAGTTCGACGGCTCGATCTGGGCGCAGGTCGAGCACGACCACCTCGGCGGCGTGCCGCCGAAGGTCGACCTCGAGCGGGAGCGGCTGCTCGCCGAGATCCTCACCGCCGGTTCGCGCGACGGCCTGATCTCCGCCGCCCACGACCTGTCCGAGGGCGGCCTCGCACAGGCGGTCGTGGAGGCCGCGCTGGCCGGCGAGACCGGCTGCCGGATCCTGCTGCCGGAGGACGCGGATCCGTTCGTGACCCTGTTCTCCGAGTCCGCCGGCCGGGTGCTGGTGGCGGTGCCGCGCACCGAGGAGACCCGCTTCACCGGCATGTGCACGGCGCGCAACATGCCGTGGGTGCGGATCGGGGTCGTCGACGAGGGCTCCGACTCCGTCGAGGTGCAGGGCCGGTTCTCGGTCTCGATGGCCGAACTGCGAGAGGTCTACGAGGGCACACTGCCGGCATTGTTCGGGTGAGCGATGGTCGGATCCCAGGTCGATCGGCTGGCGTTGATCGAGGCCCGGCAGGGCCGGATCATCGACGCGGTCACCGAATTCGGTGACCGTCATCCCCACACCGCCCAGGCGTGGGGACTGCTGAGCCTGGATTTCACCGGCATCGCCTTCGCGGCCCTGTTCTTCTGCTGGTCGCTGACCCCGTCGCTGCTGCCCCGCGACTGGTTGTTCCAGGGCATCATCGGCGGCATCAACGTCGCCATCGGCTACGGCGTGGGGTGTGCCGTCGGCTGGGCCGGGTACCGGCTGCTGCTGGCGAACCGACCGTGGTGGCCGCCGCCGCTGCCCGTGCTGCGGGCGATCAAGGTCGCGGTCCCCGTCGCGGCCGTGCTCGCGTCGCTGGTGGCCCTGGTGTTCGCCTCGCGGCAGCAGCGTCAGCTCGCCGCGCTGATGAATGCCGAGGGCACCACCACCAGCGGGTATCTGCGGACCCTGGTGCTTGCCGCCGCCGTCGCGATCACCCTGATCGCGACCTGGCGGGGGCTGCGCGAACTCGCGGGAATCGTCGCGTGGCAACTCGTGCGGCGCCTGCGCATGCCGCCGGGTGCGGCTCGCTCGCTCGGTGCGCTGCTGGTGGTGCTGGTGGTCTTCATGCTGATCGACGGTGTGCTGGCCCGGGGTGCGTACGCGGGACTCAACGTGGTGTTCGGTCTCCAGAACAGCGAGACCCGCCCCGGGATCACCCAGCCGCTCGTGCCCGAGAAGTCCGGGAGCCCGGAGTCGTTCGCGGCGTGGGACACGCTCGGTTACCAGGGCCGCGACTTCGTCGGCCGGGGACTGAGCGCCGCGGAGCTGACCGCGATCAACGGCGCCCCGGCGAGGGAACCGATCCGGGTCTACGCCGGGCTCGAGACCGCCGACACCCCCGAGGCGCGTGCCGACCTGGTGATCGACGAGCTCGAACGCACCGACGCGTTCGACCGCGAGGTGCTCGTCGTCATCCCGACCACCGGCACCGGATGGGTCAATCCGACCGCGGCGATGATGATGGAACTGGTCCACAACGGCGACGTCGCCCTCGTCGCGTGGCAGTACTCGTACATGCCGAGCTGGATCTCGTTCCTCGCCGACCGCGAGAAGGCCGCCGCCGCCGGCGACATGCTGATCGACCGGGTGCACAACCGGTGGCTCGCCCAGGCCGCCGAGCATCGCCCGAAGCTGTACCTGTACGGGGAGAGCCTCGGAACCCAGTCGGGGGAGGGCGCTTTCGACACGCTCGCCGAGATCCGCGACACCGTCGACGGTGTCCTGTGGGTCGGTCCGCCCAACTCGAACCGCCTGTGGCGTCAGCTCGTCACCCGGCGCGACCCGGGCACCACCGAGGTCGAGCCGGTGTACGCGGACGGTCTGGTGGTGCGCTTCGCCGACAACCGCGCGTCGATCGGCGAACCCGACACTCAATGGTTGTTCCCCCGGATCCTGTACCTGCAGCACGCCTCCGATCCGGTGGTGTGGTGGTCCCCGGACCTGATCTTCAGCCGGCCGGACTGGCTGTCCGAACCGCCCGGACCCGATCGGCTGCCGCAGATGCGGTGGTTCCCGTTCGTGACGTTCTGGCAGGTCTCGGCGGATCTGACCAACGCCGCGGGGGTACCCGACGGTCACGGCCACAACTACGGCACCACGGTGCTCGACGGGTGGCTCGCGATCGCCCGGCCCGAAGGCTGGGCGGAGACCGACACCGAGCGGGTGCGGTTCGCGCTGAGCGTCATCGACGACCTGCAGGGACCGGAGAAGTGAGCCGGCCGGGACGGGCTCGCCGCCGGCCGTGGCTCGGTCCGGTCGTCGTCGCCGCGGCGGTCGTCGGGTGGGGTGCGGTGCTGCCGGCCACGCGCCTCGGGCCGCGGGGGCGGGCCGTGCTGTCCGCAGCGGTCGGCGCCGCGGCGGTGGGTGCGGCGCGGGCCTCGGGCCTGGAACGGGCGACGCTGGGACTGGACCCGGTGCACCTGGTGTCCGGCGCCCGCTGGGGTGCGGCCGCCGCGACCGTCCCGCTCGCCGCCTACGGGGTGATGCTGGCCGTCCCGTCGCTGCGTGCCCGGCTCGTCGACGAGGCCCGTGCCGAACGTGAGGACTTCTACGAATGGGTGGGCCTGCACATTCCCTTCGGCACCGTCGCCGCCGAGGAACTCCTGTTCCGCAGCGTGCTCGCGGCGCTGCTCGGTCCGGGTGGGGCGGGGTCCGGCCTGCACGCGGCGGCCTTCGGGCTGTGGCACGTGCGGCCCGCGAGGGACGCCGGTCACCACGTGCTCGGAACCGTGCTGGTCACCGGACTCTCGGCGGTGGTCTTCGACGGGCTGCGCCGGCGCAGCGGCAGCGTCCTCGCGCCGGCACTGCTGCACCTGGCCCTCAACGCCGGCGGCGCGGTGGCCGTCCGCCTGGCCGGCCTGCCGCCCGAGGAGGACGCCGCCGCGCCGCGGCGGCGTTAGGCTGGCTCGCCGTGGCACCGCGCAGACCCGTCGACCCCGCCGAACTCCGCGCCGCCCTGCTCCGGGTCGGTCCGTGGCTGCGGGCGGAGACCGACGACGCGCCCGCCCGCACCGACCTCGCGACTGCCGTGCGCCTGAGCGCCCGTGCCCTCGAACAGGTGGCGCCCGGATCCAGCGTCGAGGTCCGGGTGCCGCCGTTCGTGGCGGTGCAGTGCATCGAGGGCCCTCGCCACACCCGGGGCACCCCGCCCAACGTGGTCGAGACCGACCCACGGACGTGGCTGCGGCTGGCCACCGGTCTCGTCGGCTTCGCCGACGCGGCCGCCGAGGGGTCGCTGGACGCGTCCGGCAGCCGGGCGGGGGAAATCGCGCACTGGATGCCGCTGCTGCGGTTGTGAGTGGGGGGCTACGGGACGCCGGATGGGGCCCCGGCGGCCCGTCGGGGCGGGGCACCGTCGCGCGACCCGTAGAATGGTGTTGCCTCTCTTCTGTCCAGCCCCCAGGGAGCACCCCGGTGACCAGTGCCGATCTGTCGGTCCACACACGTAATCTCCTCGCAGCCGAGGAACCTGAGAACGAACCTCGCGAGGAGTGCGGAGTCTTCGGAGTGTGGGCTCCGGGCGAGGATGTGTCCAAGCTCACGTACTACGGCCTCTATGCGCTGCAGCACCGCGGCCAGGAGGCGGCCGGCATCGCCGTCGCCGACGGCTCGCAGGTTCTCGTCTTCAAGGATCTCGGGCTGGTGAGCCAGGTCTTCGACGAGCAGACGCTCGCCGCCATGTCCGGTCACATCGCGATCGGGCACTGCCGCTACTCGACCACCGGGTCGACCACCTGGGAGAACGCCCAGCCGATCTTCCGCACCACCGCGGCCGGCACCGGCGTCGCGCTCGGCCACAACGGCAACCTGGTCAACACCGCCGAACTCGCCCAGCGCGCCCGCGAGCTGGGCCTCGGCGAGGACCGGCGGGCGGTCACGGCGACCACCGACTCGGACATCGTCGGCGCGCTGCTCGCGCACGCCGCCGCCGACAGCACCGTCGAGCAGGCGGCCCTCGAGCTGCTGCCGACCCTGCGTGGTGCCTTCTGCCTCACCTTCATGGACGAGCACACGCTCTACGCCGCCCGCGATCCGTGGGGAATCCGGCCGTTGTGCCTGGGTCGCCTGGACCGTGGCTGGGTGGTGGCCAGCGAGACCGCCGCGCTCGACATCGTCGGTGCGTCCTTCGTGCGCGACATCGAGCCCGGCGAGCTGCTCGCCATCGACGCCGACGGCGTCCGCTCGACCCGCTTCGCGAACCCCGAGCCCAAGGGCTGCGTGTTCGAGTACGTCTACCTCGCGCGTCCGGACTCGACGATCGCGGGCCGCTCGGTGCACGCGACCCGCGTCGAGATCGGCCGGCGCCTGGCCAAGGAACACCCGGTCGACGCGGACCTGGTCATCCCGGTCCCCGAGTCGGGCACCCCGGCCGCCGTCGGCTACGCCCAGGGCTCCGGCATCCCCTACGGCCAGGGCCTGATGAAGAACGCCTACGTGGGCCGCACCTTCATCCAGCCGAGCCAGACCATCCGGCAGCTCGGCATCCGGCTCAAGCTCAATCCGCTGCGCGAGGTCATCCGCGGCAAGCGGCTCGTCGTCGTCGACGACTCGATCGTGCGTGGCAACACTCAGCGCGCCCTGATCCGCATGCTCCGCGAGGCCGGTGCGCTCGAGATCCACGTGCGGATCGCGTCGCCGCCGGTGAAGTGGCCCTGCTTCTACGGCATCGACTTCGCGTCCCCGGCCGAGCTGATCGCCAACGGCGGCGGCACCCGCGACGCCTCCGAGCTGACCGGGCACGACTTCGACGAGATGGTGGAGATGGTGCGCCGTTCGATCGGTGCGGACTCCCTCGGGTACATCTCGATCGACGGGATGATCGGCGCCACCGAGCAGCCCGCATCGCGCCTGTGCGCCGCGTGCTTCGACGGGCACTACCCGATCGCGCTGCCGAAGGAGCACGCCGTCGGAAAGAACGTGCTCGAAGGCATGCTCGGCGGGGCCGCGGGCACCGCGCCGGTGCTCGACAACGACAACGCGGACGCGTTGAGCCGCCCCTAGACCCACCCGCCGCCGCGATGGCGGCGGCCACGGTTTCGCGTCGTCGCGCGTCGGCGGTCCGACCCGGTCAGGTACCTTGAGGTGCGCGATCGGCGGGCTTCGGCGTGCGTGCGCGCGCCCGGCAGCGATGCCGACACACCTGTTCACCACAACTCGAGGCTGGAGCCGACAACCCATGACCGAGGACACAACCCCCGGAGCTTCCTACGCAGCGGCGGGCGTGGACATCGAGGCCGGCGATCGAGCCGTCGAACTGTTCGCACCGCACGCGAAGAAGGCGACCCGCCCGGAGGTGCTCGGCGGCCTCGGCGGATTCGCGGGTCTGTTCGCGCTCAAGGGTGACTACAAGGAACCGCTGCTCGCGGCGTCCACCGACGGCGTCGGCACCAAGCTCGCGGTCGCGCAGGCCCTCGACAAGCACGACACGGTCGGTCTCGACCTCGTCGCGATGGTCGTCGACGACCTCGTGGTCTGTGGCGCCGAGCCGCTCTTCCTGCAGGACTACATCGCGGTCGGTCGCGTGGTGCCCGAGCGGGTGGCCGAGATCGTCGGCGGCATCGCGGCCGGTTGCGTCCAGGCCGGTTGCGCGCTGCTCGGCGGCGAGACCGCCGAGCACCCCGGCGTGATGGCCGACGGGGACTACGACCTGTCCGCCACCGGTGTCGGCGTCGTCGAGGCCGACAGGCTGCTCGGACCCGACCGGGTGCGCCCGGGCGACGTGGTCATCGCCATGGGCTCGTCGGGTCTGCACTCCAACGGATACTCGCTGGCGCGCAAGGTCCTTCTCGACATCGGCAAGATGAGCCTGACGGCACACGTCGACGAGTTCAGCCGCACCCTCGGCGAGGAACTGCTCGAGCCGACCCGGATCTACGCGAAGGACTGCCTCGCGCTGGCCGCCGAGACCGAGGTCCGTACCTTCTGCCACGTCACCGGCGGGGGACTCGCGGGGAACCTGGCCCGCGTGATGCCGAAGGGACTCGTCGCCGAACTCGACCGCACCACGTGGAGCCCGGCTCCGGTGTTCGGGCTCATCGCCCAGCGCGGCCGCGTCGAGCGGGCCGAGATGGAGAAGACCTTCAACATGGGCGTCGGCATGGTCGCGATCGTCGCGCCCGAGGACGTCGACCGGGCCCTCGCGGTGCTCACCGCGCGGCACATCGACTGCTGGACCCTGGGCACCGTGCGCAAGTCGCAGGACCAGGACGACGTGCGGGCCGTGCTGGTGGGCGACCACCCGCGGTTCTGACCCGGCGCCGGCCCGAGTCCGGCATCCGGGAACGCCCCACCCCGGAACCTCTCCACACCCGAAACGCGCAGCGCCCGGGCCGTTCAGGACGGCCCGGGCGCTGCGCGTCGTGGTGATGAAGAAGTTTTCGGGATCGCCTCACCGCCCGACCGGGTCCGCAGAGCTGTGGGGGATCCGGGCGGAGGGGAGGGGTGCCCAGCGGGAGGGGGGAGTCGGTGGTCCGACTCCCCCCTCCCGTGCGTGAGGCTCGGGTCAGCGACGCCAGTCGTCGTCGTAGTCGTCGTCCCAGGCGGAACGACCGTCCGGGCCGGAACGCTGGTCCGCGAAGACCTCGTCCCGGTGCGAGTTGGGTGTACCGCCAGACAATTCCCGCTGGAGGCTCTCGAAGTCGGTGGCCGGTGAGCTGTACTTGAGCTCCCGTGCAACCTTGGTCTGCTTTGCCTTAGCCCGGCCGCGGCCCATGGCTAACCCCCTCGCGCCTTGACGGGGCGGCCTGGGGAATTTGGCGGCCCCGGTTAATTGAGTATTTTCCTGGCCACCACTCTAGCGTGCAAAAGTCGGTTCCGCCTCCACACACCTGGTTGCGGCAGTGTCCGATTGGTCTCACCCACAGGCGACCTGGGCAAATGCGGTACCGGTGGCGCTCAGAGCACCCCGGGGATCGCCCGCACCGTGCCGACCCGGATGCCGCCGCCGAGCACCGGCTGCGAGGCGAGGTCCGCGTGGTCCTCGGACCACGTCACGCCGAGGTGGTGCAGCAGGGCGGCCGTGAGGGGGAGCCGGGCCCGCTCGTGGCCGTCGTCGATCTTGAGGGCGAACGCGGTGCCGTCCGGCAGGGCGCCCGCGTGCACGCCGTCCGCGCCGGCCTTGCACAGCAGCCCCGGCACCGCGGGCATCAGCCGGGCGTCGTCCTTGCCGCTGCCCGAGACGAGGTGCGGATGACGCCGGATCGCGTCGGCGACGGCCCGTTCCGGCGTCCCGGGCGCGGCCGTCGCCAGCCGCGAATAGGCGCGGGCGAGGTTGAACAGCGGTAGCGGCACGATCGGCAGGCCGCACCCGTCGATTCCGAGATCGGTGTCCTCCACGTCGCCAGCGAGTTCGAGGATCGTCTCGACCACCGCCTGCTGCAGCGGATGGGCGGAGTCGAGGTAGCCCGGCTCGTCCTGCTCGGCGCGGACGGGCCAGCCGTTCGCGGCGCACGTCGCGAGCATCGCCGCGTGCTTGCCGGAGCAGTTCATGTACACCGTCCGCCGTGGGCGGCCGGCCGCGACGATCGTCGCGCGGGCCGGTTCGTTGCCCGGCAGGTCCGGCGGGCACTGCAGGTCGTCCTCGGTGAACCCGTGCCCGGCGAGCAGCGCGTGCACGAGCCGGACGTGATCCTCCTCGCCCTCGTGGGAGGCCGTCGCGATGGCCAGTTCCTCCGTCGACCGGGGCACGAATCCGTGGCGCAGCAGGGCCACCGCCTGCAGCGGCTTGTTCGACGAACGCGGGTAGACGGGCGTGTGGATCTCTCCGAGGGCGATCCGCACCTCACCGTCCGGCCCGACCACGACGAGCGAGCCGCGGTGCACGCATTCGCGGAATCCGGACCGCACCACTTCCACGAGTTCGACGCTCAATACTCCACCTGCACCTCTCGTCCGGCGACTCGTCTGCGAGCCTTGTCGGCGACACTAGGGGACAAGTCGGCCTGCCGTTCGAGCATCACCGCGATCCGCGCCGGGTCCCGGCCGGTGAACAGCTCCCGCACGGTCACCCCGTGCTCGGGCACGTGCACGACGGTGATCCCGTCGCCCGCCTCGACCGGGCCCTCGACGATCACCTTCAGGTACGCGCCGGTGTCGCCGCGGGCCGCGAACCGCTTCACCCAGCCCGGTTCCTGCGCCCACACCCCGAACGTGCCGCACGGGGTGCGCGGTCCGGTGACTTCGAGGAGCAGGCCGGCGGAGCCGATCCGCCAGCGCTCGCCGATCACGGCATCCGACGTGGCGATCCCGCTCACGCGCAGGTTCTCGCCGAACCAACCCGCGGGCAGTTCGCGGCCGAGCTCGTCGGCCCAGCGGCGCACCTCGTCCTCGGCGTACGCGTAGACGGCCTTGTGGCGGCCGCCGTGGTGGGCGGTGTCGCACTGCCGGTCGCCGTGCAGGCCGAGCTGCCGGACCGGCACGGGCCCGGGCACGGGCCGCTTGTCGATGGCGGTGTACGGAACGCGGCGGGTGCCGCTGTGGCGGACGGCGTGCACCACGCAGACCGCCTCGACCCGGCCGGTCGGGACGTACGGGTGGCTCACCGCCCGCGGAGCCGTTCCACGGCGAGCCGGCCGGCCTGCACGGCGGCGTCGTCGGGCACCGAGTCCGGATCGATCGCCGCGGCGCAGGGTCCGGCGACGAGCGCCGTACCGACGGGAACGTTCCGCTTGACGAGGGCCAGCGCGACGGGACCGAGCTCGAAGTGGTCGACGACGGTGCCCACCCGGCCGACGGCGCGACCGTCGGCGGTCACCGGGTCGCCGGGTTCGGGCCGGCCCTCGGCGGAACCGTCGAGGTGCAGCAGGACGAGGTGCCGGGGCGGCTTGCCGAGGTTGTGCACCCGCGCGACGGTCTCCTGCCCCCGGTAGCAGCCCTTGTCGAGATGGACGGCGCCGCGCTCGGCCGGGCCGCCGATCCAGCGGGCCTCGTGCGGGATGGTGCGCTCGTCGGTGTCGAGGCCGATGCGCGGGCGCAGCGAGACGACCCGCAGCGCCTCGAACGCCCAGGTGCCCGCCGGGCGGGCACCGGCGTCGACGAGGGCGGTGAACACGTCGGCGAGCCGTTCCCGGGGCACGAGAAGGTCCCAGGCGTCGTCGGTGGGCCAGGGCATGCGCCGGACGAGCCCGCCCCCGGGCAGCGCGGCCGCGGCGTAGACGTCGGCGGGCAGGGCGTCGATGCCCAGCGCGGCCAGGACGGCGGCATCGCCGGCGTGCGGACCGAGCAGGGTGAGCACGGCCAGTTCGTTGCCGTCCCGCGGCTCGGCCTTGGACCAGAACACCATCTTGGTGAGGAACGCGAGCAGGTCCGGTCCTCGCTGCGGCTCGGTGTCGATCCAGGTGACGCCGTCGAGATCGGTCTGCACGAAGTGGTGCTCGACGCGGCCCTGCGCATCGAGGCTGAGGTTCTCCGCCGAGGTGCCGTCGCGCAGCTGCGCGACGTGCTGGCTCGAGATGGTGTGCAGCCAGCTCAGGCGCTCCTCGCCGGGAACGGCGACGACGAACCGGGTCGAGCGGTCGACGACGGCCACGCCGGTGAGGGCGGCGCGCTGTTCACCGAACGGGTCGCCGTAGTGCCACGGCAGTCCCGCGTCGGGGGTGCCGGCCGGCGCAGGGACGGCGCCGGGGCGGGCAAGGAGTGGGCTGTCGGTCACGGAGGGAGTGTCGGCCACGACACCAGTCTAGGAGCGCGGGTCTGTACCGGGAGGAATGGATAGGGTGTGCGCATGGCTGAGCGGGTGCTGGTGACGCTGGACGGCGAGGTTCGGGACGCGGATGTGCCGCTGCTGCACGCGGACGACATCGGGGTGCTGCGCGGCGACGGGGTGTTCGAGACGCTCCTCGTGCGTGGCGGGCGGGCCCGCACCGTCGAACAGCACCTGAGCCGGCTCGTGTCGTCCGCCGCGGCGGCGGGACTGCCGGCCCCCGAGCGCGACGACTGGCGGCTGGCGATCGAGGTCGCGATCGAGCAGTGGGACGCGGAGCGGGAGGGGGCGTTGCGCCTGGTGTACACCCGCGGCCGGGAGGGCGGGAGTGAACCGACCGCGTTCCTGTTGCTGACGCCGGTGGCCGAACGGGTGTACAAGGCCCGCAAGGACGGGGTGTCCGTGGTGACGCTCGAGCGCGGCTACTCGGTGGATCTCGCGTCGAAGGCGCCGTGGCAGCTGCTCGGGGCCAAGACCCTGTCCTACGCGACGAACATGGCGGCGCTGCGGCACGCCGAGTCGCTCGGCGCCGACGATGTGATCTACATCAGCAGCGAGGGGTACGTGTTGGAGGGGCCACGTTCGTCGGTCCTCATTGCGCGCGGCCGCACGCTCATCACTCCGCCGCCGGAGCAGGGGATCCTGCCCGGCACCACGCAGCAGGCGCTGTTCGACGTCGCGGGCGACCACAATTTCGTGGTGCGGTACGAGCCGGTCCGTCCTGCGGATCTTGTTGTGGCGGAAGGTGTTTGGCTCGTCTCGAGCGTTGCTCTGGCGGCGCGGGTGCACACCCTCGACGGGCACGCCCTGTCCCGCCGTGCCCTGGTCGGTGAGGTAGAGGCGTTGGTGGACGCCGCGGTCGAGTGAGCGCCGCCGCGGCCCGGCCGGGGGCGTGCCGCTCGCGCGATCGGAAGCATGTGTCGGTCGACACCGTCGACGCTTCTGTCCACTTCTACTACTGTTAGTAGTAACAAGGTCTCCGGCGCGTGCGGCGGATGGTCCCTTGTGCACAGAGTCCGAGGCCCCGAGCCCGCGCCCCGGATTCGGAGCCTGTCCCTGGGCGTCACCTCGGAGTAGCCATGGATGTGTTGGACCTGTCCCGGTGGCAGTTCGGCATCACCACCGTCTATCACTTCATCCTCGTCCCGCTGACCATCGGTCTCGCCCCGCTCATCGCGATCATGCAGACCATGTGGGTGGTCACGAAGAAGGACCACTGGTACCGCCTGACGAAGTTCTTCGGCAAGCTCTTTCTCATCAACTTCGCTCTCGGCGTGGCCACCGGCATCGTCCAGGAGTTCCAGTTCGGCATGAACTGGAGCGAATACTCCCGCTTCGTCGGGGACGTCTTCGGCGCCCCGCTGGCGCTCGAGGGCCTGGTGGCGTTCTTCCTCGAGTCGACCTTCCTGGGCCTGTGGATCTTCGGATGGGGCCGGCTGCCGAAACTGCTCCACCTGGCGACGATCTGGCTGGTCGCGATCGGCGTGAACGCCTCCGCGTACTTCATCATCTCGGCCAACTCGTTCATGCAGCACCCCGTCGGCGCGACGTACAACCCCGAGACCGGGCGTGCGGAGCTGACGAGCATCTGGGAACTGCTGACCAACAACACCGCGCTCGCGGCGTTCCCCCACACCGTCGCCGGGGCGTTCCTCACCGCCGGCACCTTCGTCGCGGGCATCGCCGGCTGGTGGATGGTGCGCAACATGCGGCGCGCCGCGCAGGCCGAGCCGGTCGAGGCCGACCGGCTCGAGGGCGAGGCCCGCGGGATGTTCCGCCCCGCCGCCCGCCTCGGCATGCTGGTCATGATCGTCTCCGGTGTCGCGCTCTTCGTCAGTGGCGACATCCAGGCGAAGCTCATGTTCGAACAGCAGCCGATGAAGATGGCGTCGGCGGAGTCGTTGTGCCACACCGAGACGGACCCCAAGTTCTCGGTCCTGACGATCGGCACGCACAACAACTGCGACGGTGTCATCCACGTCCTCGAGGTGCCGTTCGTGCTGCCGTACCTCGCGCAGGGCGAGTTCACCGGCGTCACCCTGCAGGGCGTCGAAGACCTGCAGGACCAGTACGAGGAGCAGTTCGGCCCCGGCAACTACCGGCCCAACCTGTTCGTCACCTACTGGTCGTTCCGCGCCATGATCGGCCTGGCCGCCGGTTCGGCCGCGCTGGCCCTGGCCGGGCTGTGGGTCACCCGCCGCGGCCGCGTCCCCGACCAGAAGTGGTTCGGCTGGTTGAGCATCCTCGCCATCCCCACGCCGTTCCTGGCCAACAGCGCCGGCTGGATCTTCACGGAGATGGGACGCCAGCCGTGGGTCGTGCACCCCAACCCGACGGGCGTGGACATGATCCGGCTCACCGTCGACCAGGGCGTGTCGAACAACTCGTCCGGCGCCGTGATCGCCTCGCTGGTGGCCTTCACCGTCGTCTACGGCGCGCTCGGCGTCGTGTGGTTCTGGCTGATCCGCCGCTACACCATCGAGGGCCCGTTGCCGCACGACGCCCACCCGCCGGGTGAGCACGACGACGAACCCGACGACACCGGCCGGCCCAAGCAGCTGTCCTTCGCGTACTAGGAGATCGGTCATGGGACTTCAAGAGGTCTGGTTCGTCCTGATCGCGGTGCTGTTCACCGGGTACTTCGTGCTCGAGGGTTTCGACTTCGGTGTCGGCATGCTGATGCCGGTGCTCGGCCGGGGCCGCACCGAGACGGCCGACACCCGCCGCCGGGTGTTGCTCAACACCATCGGACCGGTGTGGGACGGCAACGAGGTGTGGCTGCTCACCGCGGGCGGCGCGATGTTCGCCGCGTTCCCCGAGTGGTACGCGACCCTGTTCTCCGGGTTCTACCTGCCGCTGCTGCTGATCCTGCTCGGCCTCATCGTCCGGGTCGTGGCGATCGAGTACCGCGGCAAGATCGACGACCCCACCTGGCGGCGGCGCTGCGACTGGGGCATCGTCTTCGGCTCCTGGGTGCCGGCCGTGCTGTGGGGCGTGGCGTTCGCGAACATCGTCCGCGGCGTCGCCATCGACGAGAACAAGCAGTACATCGGTGGCTTCTTCGACCTGCTGAACCCGTACGCGCTGCTCGGCGGCGCGACCACCGCACTGGTGTTCGCGCTGCACGGCGCGGTCTTCATCGCCCTGAAGTCCGCCGACGAGGTGCGCGAGGACGCCGTGAAACTCGCCGCCCGGCTCGCCGTTCCGGCGGTCGTCGTGGCCGGTGTCTTCGTGGTGTGGACGCAACTCGCCTACGGCAAGACCTGGACGTGGCTCGTCGTCGGCGCCGCGGCGGCCGCGCTGCTCGCCGTCGTCGCCCTCACCCGCGCGGAGCGCGAGGGCTGGGCGTTCGTGTTCACCACCGTCGCGATCGTCGGCACCGTCGTCCTGTTGTTCGGCTCGCTGTTCCCGAACGTCATGCCGTCCACGCTCGGCGACACCCTGTCGCTGACGATCGAGAACGCGTCGTCGAGCCCGTACACGCTGAAGGTCATGACGTGGGCCGCGGTGATCGTCACCCCGGTGGTCCTGATCTACCAGGGGTGGACGTACTGGGTGTTCCGCCAGCGCATCTCCACCAAGCACATCCCGAAGTCCATCGGCCTGTCGCTCGGGACGAAATGACCGCGCCCGCCGACGCCCCGGTGCGTCCGTTCGGCTCCGCCCCCGGAGCGTCGGACGCGCCGCGGCGTCGCGGGCCGATCGACCCACGGTTGTGGCGTTACTCCGCCACCGCCCGCGGCTATCTGGCGCTCGCCGTCGTCACGGCCTCGATCAACGTCGCGATGATCGTCGTGTCCGCACTCGCGATCGGTGCGGTCCTCGCCGGGGTGCTCACCACCGGCTCCACCGACCTCGGCGCATGGCGGACCGAACTGCTGACGCTGGCCGCGGCCGTCACCGTCCGGACCCTCGTCACGTGGGTGCAGTCCCGGTTCGCGCACCGCTCGGCGAGCCGGGTCGTCGCCGAACTCGAGCACGAGGTGCTCGCGGCGGCGACCCGGTTGCCGCCGCGCGAACTCGAACCACGCCGCGACGAGATCGCCACCGTCCTCACCCGCGGGCTCGGCGGGCTCTCCGAGTACCTCACCGGGTACGTGCCGGCCCTGCTGCTCGCCGTCACGCTCACCCCGATCACCGTGGTGGTCATCGCCTTCCAGGACCTCACCTCGGCGATCATCGTCGTCGTGACGCTGCCGCTCATCCCGGCGTTCATGATCCTCATCGGGCTGCTGACCAAGGGCAAGGCCGACCGCACGCTGCGCACCATGACGACGCTGTCGGCCCAGCTGCTCGACCTGATCGCCGGTCTGCCCACGCTGCGCGCGCTCGGCCGCGAGCAGGGGCCGGCGCAGAAGGTGCGCGAACTCGGCGACGACCACCGCCGCACGACCATGTCGGCGCTGCGCGTGGCCTTCCTGTCCGGCACCGTGCTCGAATGGCTCGCCACCCTGTCCGTCGCGCTGATCGCGGTGAGCATCGGCCTGCGCCTCGTCTACGGCGACATGGCCCTCGAGGCGGGCATCGTCGCGCTGATCCTCGCCCCCGAGGCGTATCTGCCGCTGCGCACGGTGGGCGCGAAGTTCCACGCTGCCGAGGACGGCAAGGCCGCCGCCGAGCGCGCCTTCACGATCCTCGACCGTGCCCCCGCGACCACCGCGGTGTCGGAGAGCGCCGAATTCGATGCCACCGCAGCCGAACTGACGTTGACCGGCCTCAGCGTCGCGAGCCGCGACGGCTACGCCCCGTTCCGGCTCGACGCCGTGTGCCGGCCGGGCGCCGTGACCGTGCTGACCGGAGCGAACGGCTCGGGCAAGTCGACGGCGCTGCTCGCCGTCCTCGGCCTCGCCGCGCCGGTGGAGGGCCGCGTCGAGGTCGGTGGCCGTCCCGTGGTGGCCGACGACGCGTGGTGGGGGCAGGTGGCGTGGCTGCCCCAGCGGCCCGTGCTGCTCCCCGGTACGCTGGCCGACAACCTGCGCCTCACCGGCGTGGACCTCACCACCGCCGGGATCGACGACATCTGTGCGGCAACGGGATTCGACGAGGTGCTCGAGGAGCTCCCGGACGGCTGGGACACCGTCGTCGGCGCCGGCGGCAGCGGGCTGTCGCTCGGGCAGCGGCAACGGCTCGCCCTCGTCCGCACCCTCGCCGCGGACCGGCCCGTGCTGCTGCTGGACGAGCCGACCGCCCACCTCGACGACGCGACGGAAACCACGGTCCTGGCGACGGTGCGGGACCTGGCCCGTCGCGGACGCACCGTGGTGATCGTCGCGCACCGCCCGAGCATCCTGGCGATCGCCGACACCGTCGTCCGGGTCTGCTCCCACAGCGACGCGACCTCCGGCACGGGGGAGCGGTGATGAACGATCTGCGTCGCGCGATGGCGCTGCTCGAACTGCGCCCCGGCCGGGTCGCCGCCGCCGTCGCCGCCGGCGTCGCCACCCTGGGCAGCGCCCTGGCGCTGGCGGGCCTGTCGGCCTGGCTGATCATCCGTGCGTGGCAGATGCCGCCGGTGCTGGACCTGACGGTCGCCGTCGTCGCGGTGCGGGCCCTGGGCATCTCCCGCGGCCTGTTCCGCTATCTCGAGCGGCTCGCCGGCCACGACACCGCGCTGCGCGGCACCACCGCCGCTCGCACCCGGCTCTACCGGCGCCTCGCCGACGGCGACCCGGTCGCCTCCGCCGGCCTGCGCCGCGGGGACCTGCTCGCCCGCACCGGCGCCGACGTCGACGCCCTCGGGGACGTGGTGGTCCGGGCGCTGGTGCCCATCGCCGTCGCCGCGGTCCTCGCCCTCGCCGCCGTCGGCTGGCTCGCCCTGATCTCCCCGGCCGCGGCGGCGGTCCTCGCCGTCGCGCTGCTCGTCACCGGCGTCGCGGCCCCGTGGCTGTCCGCCCGCGCCGCGGCCCGCGCCGAGGCCGACAGCGCCGCCGCCCGCGTCCGGTTCTCCCGCGACGCGGTCACCGCGCTCGACCACGCCGCCGAGCTGCGGGTCGCGGGCCTGCTCCCGCAGGCCGTCGGCCGGGCGCACCGCGCGGGCGTGGACGCGGTGCGGGCCACCGACCGCGCGGCCGTCCCCGCCGCGTACGCGGAGGCCGCCACCCCCCTCGCGGTCGGGGCGAGCGTCCTGGGGTCGCTGCTCGTCGGCATCGCGGTCTTCGCCGAGGGCGGGATGAGCCCGATGTCCCTCGGGATCCTCGTGTTGCTGCCCCTGTCCGCGTTCGAAGCCGGCGCGGCGCTGCCCGGCGCGGCCGTCACCCTCACCCGCGCCCGGATCGCGGCGCGCCGCGTCGTCGACCTGCTCGACCGCGCCGACCGGCCGGTGCCGCACGGCACCCGGCCCGTCGCGGAACCGTGCCACCTGCGTGCCGTCGATCTGCGCAGCGGCTGGCCCGGCGGACGGGACGCCGGGCCCCTCACGCTCGACCTGCCACCCGGCGCGCGCGTCGCCCTCGTCGGGAGCAGCGGCAGCGGCAAGACCAGCACACTGATGACCCTCGCGGGGTTGCTCGAGCCCGTCGCCGGGACGGTCACCCTCGGCGGCGTGCCGCTCGCCGAGCTCGAACCGGCTGCCCTGCGGCAGAAGGCCGGATTCTTCGCCGAGGACGCCCACCTGTTCGAGACGTCCGTGCTGGAGAACCTGCGGGTGGCCCGCGGCGACCTCACCGAGGCCGAGGCGCTGGACGTGCTCGGCGACGTCGGGCTGGGGGAGTGGGTGGCCGGGCTTCCCGACGGACTGCACAGCACCCTGGCCGGCGGTGCGCGGGCTGTCTCCGGGGGCCAGCGGCGCCGGTTGCTGCTCGCGCGGGCCCTCGTGTCCCCCGCACGGGTGCTGCTGCTCGACGAGCCGACCGAGCATCTCGACGCCGTCGACGGTGCGCAGTTGCAGCGGCTGCTGCTGGACCGGGACGCCGGATTCGTCGCGCCCGAGCGCACCGTCGTCGTCGTCACGCACCAACTGCCCGGCGACACCGCGGCCGACCTCGTCGTTCGCCTGGGGAAAAACTCGTTGCCCGCGGTCTGAGCGGGGCGTACTTTCGGGCGTACACGAGAAAGGAGGTGGTCTGAATTGAAGTATCGGACACGTGAGGTGGCTGCGCGCTAGCCGCTGTCATCGACGACGGGATTGTCGACCGCTGCAGCGGCCGGCGAATACCACGCAGTCACCCGGCCCCCGAGCCTCCCGGTCCGTCCGACCGGGAATCGCCGAGACGATCCGTCCCGGCGTAGCGCTCGGGGGCCGTTCGCGTCCGTCGCTCGGGGGCCGTTCGCGTCCGTGGGCGGAGGCCGTGCGCGGGCCGCGCGACCACGTCCCTCGGCTCGGGGACCGGCGGAACGGGCCGCGTGCCCGGAGGGCGGTTCCGAAGGAGTGCCGGGCGGTCAGCCGATGTAGCGTGCCAGCCGCGCGGACATGTGCGGCTGCAGTTCCCCGTCCGCGGTGACGCGTTCCTCGACGTAGGCGAGATCGCCGCCCTCGACGATGCCGTACAGGCGCTTGGCGCCGCCGACCACCTCGCCGGACTGGCTTCGGATCACCACGTCGGTCGCCAGCTCCCAGGACGACTGGGTCAGGGCGGTGCCGTAGTACAGCTCGACGACGCCGGAGCTGTGATTGAGGAGCAGCTCGAGGGTTTCCGGATCCTCGCTGCCGGGCGCGCCGGTGCCGGAGACCCGCCAGAATCCGCTCTCCCGCCGGTCCGGGCCGCGGTAACCGCCCTCCTCGTCGAGGCGCCACGAACGGGCCTCCCACACGAGGTAGTTGCCGCCGTCGTGGGTGACCACGATCTGCTGGCCGAAGCGGTAGTCGCCGGTGCGGGGATCGTTGCCCTCGCCCTCCCCGCGCCACACGCCCACCATGGGCAGCAGCGCCAACAGCTCCGGATGCATGTCCGGGCCGAGGCGCAGGTTTGCGGTGTCGTCGGGGACGGGCAGGCCGCTCAGGATCGGGACGTTCTTGTCGGCAGTCGCCTTGGCCCGTTCGAGGGCGTCCGCGACCGCCTTGTCGCCGCTCCCGCGGACGACCTCCCGTTCCTCACCGGACTCGGCACTCACGGCTGATCGGTCACCAGACGGTAGAGGACGTACACCGCGAACCACGTGATGAGCACGGCCGCCAGGACAAGGAGAGCTTCGAAGAAGATGACCACGGCCATATCCTAGACGGCGCCCGGAGAGCGCGAAAACCGACGTCCCCACCGGGCGCGCAGTGCGGCGCGCGGGATAGTACCGTGCAGTGGGCCGTGTGGGCCCTTTCGTCCGGAAAGTCCGACTCGGAGGTCGTGTGCGCCCCATCCGTCTGCTGCTGCCGGCTGTTGCGGCGCTCGCGACCCTGTCCCTGACCGTGCCCGTCGCGGTCGCCGCCCCCGGGACGGGGTCGAGCAGCGGTTCGTCCGGGCCCGCCGTCCACCCCGACAACTACGCCCTGGAGTGCCCCGACCTGCTGATCGTCGCGGTCTCCGGCGCCACCGACTCCGAGGCCGGCCGCGATCCCGTGGTCGAGGAGTCGCGACAGCTGTGGTCGAACTGGGTGGGCAACGTGACGGTCCCGGCCGGCGAGGCCACCGCGGACCGTCCGGGCTCGATCGGCTGGATGTACGTGCCGTACCCGGCCACCTACGGCCTGGGCCTGTTCGAGGACGTGCCGACCTATCAGGACTCGGTGGCGGCGGGCGTCGCGTCGACCAACCGCATCCTCGACGAACGCAAGAGCGCCTGCGGGGAGCGCACCCGGTTCGCGCTCGTCGGCTACAGCGTCGGCGCCGAGGTGATCGAACGGGTGAGCCGCGAACTCGGGCACCGGCCCGCCGACGCCCACGTCGCACCGGACGACATCGCCGGGGTCGTCCTCGTCGGTGACCCGTACCGGCCGGCGGGGGTCGACTCGATGGGCGAGCCCGGTCCGCCCGGTGGCGGGTTCATGTCCTCGGAACCCGCCGACTACGGGGCGCTGGCCGACCGGGTCGTGTACTCGTGCCGGCGTTACGACGTCGCGTGCGACGCACCCGAGGACATCGCGGTGCTCGAACTGGTCCTCGGCGTGCTCGGACAGATGCGGTTCACGCTGCTGAACCCGTTGCAGACCGTCGGCGACCTGGGCGGTGCGCTGGCGGTGACGGCGGCCCGCGCGGCCGCCCACATCGTCACCCGCGACGACTGGTGGGAGTCCGGCGAATCCCTCCTCGACGTGCTGCGCAAGGTCGTCGACACGACGTACCCGGTGGACCCGAGCGCCGATGTGAGCCCCGAACGGATGCGGGAGATTCTCGACTGGGCCTTGGGACCGGGCCGGCCGGTCGTGGTGGAGAAGCTGCGCGCCGAGGGAGCCGGCTTCGCCGACGACAACAGCGGCATCGTCGACCTGTTTCTCGAGCCGTACCTCCTGCTGGGCTTCATCCAGCACATCGGCTACTGGAACACGAACCCGCACGATCCCTGGTACTCGGACAGTGAGCGGATCGTCGACTGGATCGTCGCGCTCGCCGACGCCGAACGGACGGACCGGCAGCCGCAGAACTGACCACGGACGACGGCGGGCCCGTTCCCGGAGGAACGGGCCCGCCGAACGGTCTGCTACTTCGCGACCGTGACCTCGACGTGGTGGACGCCGGGGGCGGCCGGGCTCACGGCGACGTCACCGTTGCCACGGCCGGACAACGCGCGGACCTTCCAGTCGCCGGGCGCGGCGAAGAAGCGGAAGTCACCGGTGCCGGAGGCGACGACCTCGGCGGTGAACTCACCGGTGCCGTCGAGCAGGCGCACGAAGGCACCGCCGACCGGCTGGCCGTCGGCGTCGACGACACGGCCGGTCAGGACCGTCTCCTTCTCGACGTCGACGCCCGCGGGCAGGGTCTGGGACTGAACGGGTGCACCACACATGGTCAGCGAACCTCCAACTCGATCGGGGCTCCGACGAGCGAGCCGTATTCGACCCAGCTGCCGTCGTAGTTCTTGACGTTCTTCTTGCCGAGGATCTCCTGCAGCACGAACCAGGTGTGGCTCGAGCGCTCACCGATCCGGCAGTAGGCGATGGTCTCGCGGCTGTCGTCGAAGCCCTTCGCCCGGTAGAGGGCCTCGAGGTCGTCGTCCGACTTGAAGGTGCCGTCCTCGTTGGCGGTGGTGCTCCACGGGATGTTGATCGCACCCGGGACGTGGCCGCGCTGCTGGGCCTGCTCCTGCGGCAGGTGGGCCGGGGCGAGGATCCGGCCGGAGAACTCGTCGGGGGAGCGGACGTCGATGATGTTCTTGGTGCCGATCGCGTCGATCACCTCGTCGCGGAAGGCGCGGATCGAGTAGTCCGGCTCCTGCGCCTTGTACTCGGTGGCCGGGCGGGTGACCTCGTCCTTGGACAGCGGGCGTCCGTCGAGCTCCCACTTCTTGCGGCCACCGTCGATGAGCTTGACGTCCCGGTGCCCGTAGAACTTGAAGTACCAGTACGCGTAGGCGGCGAACCAGTTGTTGTTGCCGCCGTAGAGCACGACGGTGTCGTCGTCGGCGACGCCCTTCGCGGACAACAGGGCGGAGAACTGCTCCCGGTTCAGGAAGTCGCGACGGACGCCGTCCTGCAGGTCCTTACGCCAGTCGAGCTTGATCGCGCCCTCGATGTGCCCGCCGTCGTAGGCTGCGGTGTCCTCGTCGACCTCGATGAACACGGTCTTCGGTGCGTGAAGGTTCTGCTCTGCCCAGTCTGCTGAGACCAGGACGTCGGAGCGAGCCATGGGGTTTCCTTTCGGTGTTGACACTCTCGGTCGAGTGGAACGGTGCGGAGGGAACGGTGGTCAGGCGGCGACGGCCCGGAACCTGGCCACGAGCGGGTAGATCGCGCAACCGAGGCACACCCCGAACGCGGCGTTGAGCAGCGCGGCGAACAGCGCGAACCCGGTGGCGACGAGACCTGCGAGGTCGGCGCCGAGGAGGAATCCGAAGGTGCCCACGGCGGCGAACACGAACCCGACGAGCTGCGCGAACCGCAGCGGGGCGACCGGTTCCTTCTCGGTGGGCGCGCCCAGCCGGGGCGCGACGAGCCGCGCGAAGAGCAGGCCGTAGGGGCTGCGGCGCGGGCCGAGGGCTGCACCGGCCGCGAACACCGCGGTCTGGACGGCGAGCAGTACGCCGGCCACCGTCGTCGAGACCGTCGCGACGGCCAGGACGACGACGAGGACGGCGGTGGTGATCCACGCCGCGAACCGGGGGCCGCGGACGTCTACCTGCTGACCCTGGCGGGCGGCGGGGGCGGTGGTGGACATGAGGGGTGCTCCTGCTGGGAGGGGACGCATGGGGGCGAACCGTCGCGGTGGCAACCGCGGGGATCACACCGGTGACGGCAGCGGATGCCGCGGAGACGGTCGGGCGTCTCGGCCGGGGTGATCAGCAGCAGGTACAGCAGAAGCCGCCGAGGCGGCACAGATCGACTGTGCGGCGTCGGGTGAGCATGAGCTCTCGGCAGGTCGACACGGCAGGCAGCTTAGCCGACGTCTCGACGGATCGGGGCCCAGGGGGTGCGCAGCGGCACCAGCGCGGCCCGCAGGTCCGCCGCGGCCGGCACCCCCGAAACCCGGTACCTTTCGGTGCCGGCGGCGTCGAACAGGAACGTCGTCGGCAGCGACAGCACGCCGAGTTCCCTTGCCAACTGCGGGTTCTCGTCGATGTCCAGTTCGAGGTCGCGGGGTGCCGGCAGCCCGTCGCCGGTGGCCGCGAGGTCGGCGACCACCTGAGCGACGACCCGGCGCACCGCGGCGCACGGTCCGCACCAGTCGGCGGAGAAGTGCAGCACCACCGGCGCACTGCCGGTGCCCACGCCCACCGCGGCCAGCAGGGGGCCGGGCCCCGGCGCGGGGGCGGCCGCGACGGCGCGGACCTTGCCCGCGCGGGCCCGCAGGACGGTCCCGGTGATCAGGGCGGCAGCCACCACCACCAGCAGTACGACGACGGCGGTCACAGGCGCTGAACCTCCTCGAGGTCGATCGTGGTCTGGTGCGCCTCGCCCTCGATCACGATCGTCGAGCCGCGGGCCTCGACCGCGGTCGGGCGCACCCCGAACGGCAGGTTCTGGGGTTCGATCGTGGTGGTGAACAGGCCCAGCACCGCCGGCTTCAGCGGATCCGGCACGGTGAAGTCCGCCTGTCCCTCCGGGCCGAAGTACAGGTCCGACGCGACGATGCGCACCGTGTCGCCCTCGAGCAGCAGGTCCGCCTGGACGCTGACCTCCGCGGAGACCGGGCCGACCGGAACCGTGCCGGTGAGGACGACCCCGCCCGCGGTGGTGCGTCCGGAGCCGCCGGACCCGCCGGTGCCGTCGGACTTGTCGGCCGGGGGAGCGGACACCTGCAGGTCGGGAATGCCGTAGAGCTGACCGAGCTCGGTCGCGTCGATCATCACGCGCCCGTACAGCAGGTCCACCGGCACCGAGCGGATCGAACCGTCGAGCAGCTCGCCCGCGGCCGCATGGGCACCGATCAGGTTGGCCTCGATCGTGATGTCGCCGAGCGTCCCGCTGGGCACGCCCTGCGCCCGGATCTCCACGTTCTCGTAGCGGCCCGCCCGGGCCTGGGTCAGGAACGGGAATCCGTGGATGGTCACCGCCGGGTCCGCCGTCAGCGCCCCACCCTCCCGCAGCGCCCGCGAGACCCGGTACTCGGACCACGCCGCGGCGCCGAAATCGATCAGGAGCGCGACTCCGACGAGCGTCACGAGAGCGAGGATGAGTTTGCGCACCGCACCATTGTGACGGACGGCTCGCGCCGCTTCCCGAGTGCGGTTGCCCGGTGAACGCCGTCGTGGCGTTAATCTGTAGCGCGTCGTTTACACGAGTTTCGCGCAGCCCGCGAAGAATGGAGGCACGGTGGAGCTGTTGCTGCTGACCTCCGACCCCAACCCGGACGCGGTCCTGCCCTCGCTGTCGTTGCTCGCGCACTCGGTGCGCCCGGCACCGACCGAGGTGTCCTCGCTCCTCGAGGCCGGTTCCGCGGACATCGCCATTGTCGACGCCCGCACGGACCTGGCCGCGGCCCGCGGCCTGTGCCGGCTGCTCGGCAGCACCGGGTCGGCAATACCGGTCGTCGCCGTGCTCACCGAGGGCGGCCTGGTGGCGGTGAACCCGGAGTGGGGGCTGGACGACATCCTGCTGACCACCACCGGCCCCGCCGAGCTGGACGCGCGGCTGCGATTGCTGGTCGGCCGGTCCGGCGGTGCGGCGGGCCCCGAGAACACCGGCAAGATCACCCTCGGGGAGCTCTCGATCGACGAGGGCACCTACACCGCTCGCCTGCGTGGCCGCCCCCTCGACCTGACGTACAAGGAGTTCGAGCTCCTCAAGTACCTCGCGCAGCACGCCGGCCGGGTGTTCACCCGCGCGCAACTGCTGCAGGAGGTCTGGGGTTACGACTTCTTCGGCGGCACCCGCACCGTCGATGTGCACGTGCGGCGCCTGCGCGCCAAGCTCGGCCCCGAGTACGAGTCCCTGATCGGCACGGTCCGCAATGTCGGCTACAAGGCGGTGCGGCCCACCACCAAGACCGGGAAGGGCGGCTCCACCACCATCGAGTTCGAGGACGCCGAACTAGCGGACTAGGCTCGCCGTCGTGGAATTCGTCAGCCGACTGTCCGCCGAGCAGGCCGCCGAGGTGCGGGCGCTCGTCGCCCGCGCCCACGCCGCCGACGGAACGGCCCCCGTGTCCGAGCAGGTGCTGCACTCCCTCACCGGCGACGGCGACGTCCGGCACCTGGTGGCCGTCGATGCCGCCGCGATCGTCGGCTACGCCAATCTGGTCCCCGGTCACGGGGAGCACCCGGCGATGGCCGAGGTGGTCGTCGATCCGCCGCACCGCCGCCGCGGCGTGGGGTCGCGGCTCGTCGCCGCGGCCCTCGACGCCGGTGGTGCCGGCACCCGGGTGTGGGCACACGGCGACCTCGAGTCCGCGCGGGCGCTCGCGGCGCGGCTCGGCCTGACCCCGGTCCGGGAACTCCTGCAGCTGCGGCGCCCCCTCGGGGAGCCCGAGCTGCCGGCCCTGCAGGTCCCCGACGGGCTGATCCTGCGGACCTACCGCGGACCCGAGGACGACGCGGAACTGCTGCGGGTCAATGCCGCCGCCTTCGCGTGGCACCCCGAGCAGGGCCGCTGGACCGAGCGCGACGTCGCGCAGCGCCGCAGCGAGTCCTGGTTCGACCCGGCCGGGGTGTTCCTCGCCTTCGACGAGCAGGACCCGGACCGGCTCCTCGGCTTCCACTGGACGAAGGTGCACGCCGCCACGGCGGACCAGCCGGCGATCGGGGAGGTGTACGTGGTGGGCATCGATCCCGGGGCGCAGGGGCGCGGTCTCGGCCGGCTGCTCACGCTCGCCGGGTTGCGGTATCTGCGGGAACGCGGGCTCGGCGCGGTGCTGCTGTACGTCGAAGGCGACAACGACGCCGCGCTGCGCACCTACGGCCGGCTCGGATTCGAGCGATTCCACGTGGACCTCGCATACGCGAGAGCGTGAGCGGAGCACGTACCGAACGAGTCCGGCCCGTGAATGTCGTGTGACGTCGACCATACGGACTGCAGGTGTACTTTTCGCGTTCACGTCGCGTTCACCTTCGGGCGCCCAACCGTCAACCCGTCCTCATTAACTTTCCATTACGGGCCGCAGCATGCCGGTCCGGCGCCGGGATCACCCCGCGCCTGATGCCGCCGCCCGTGTCGCGGGCGTGCCGGTCGCGAATTCCGGAGGAGTACGAGTGAACCTCAAGCGCAATGGCGCCCTGCTCGGTGTGGTGGCTGCAGGTGCCCTCACCCTGGCCGCATGCGGCAGCGACAACAATGCCGCCTCGACGGACGTGGACGCGTCCGCATCGGCCGCGACGTGTGAGGGCAAGGAGACGCTGTCCGCCGCCGGGTCGTCCGCGCAGAAGAACGCGATGGACCAGTTCGTGTCCACCTACATCGCGGTCTGCCAGGAGAAGGGCAAGAACGTCAACGTCGCCTACAACCCGTCGGGTTCCGGTGACGGCCGCACCCAGTTCATCGCGAAGCAGATCGACTTCGCCGGCTCCGACTCCGCCATCAAGAGCGAGCAGGCCGCCCAGGCCGCCGAGCGCTGCGCCGGCAACCCCGCCTGGAACCTGCCGCTGGTCTTCGGTCCGGTCGCCGTCGCGTACAACGTCGAGGGCGTCGACAACCTCGTGCTCAACGGCGAGACCGTCGCCAAGATCTTCAACGGCACCATCAAGCAGTGGAACGACCCGGCCATCGCGGCTCTCAACGAGGGTGTGAGCCTTCCGGATTCGGCCATCACCCCGATCGTCCGCTCGGATTCGTCGGGCACCACCGACAACTTCCAGAAGTACCTCGAGGCCGCCTCGAACGGTGCCTGGACCACCGGCGCCGGCTCCGACTTCACCGGCGGTGTCGGTGAAGGCGCCAAGGGATCGGCCGGTGTCGCCCAGGCCGTCGCCAGCGCCCCCGGCGCGATCACCTACGTCGAGAAGTCCTTCGCCGACCAGAACAACCTGAACGTCGCACAGATCGACAACGGATCCGGCGCGGTGGAGCTGACCGACGAGACCGCGTCGAAGGCCATCGAGGCGGCGACCTTCGCTCCGACCGGTGAGGGCGACCTGACGCTCGACCTGACCTCGATCTTCGGTACGAAGCAGGAGGGGGCTTACCCGATCATGCTCGCGACCTACGAGATCGTGTGCTCCGCCGGTTACGATGCCGACACCTCCGCGGCCGTGAAGTCGTTCCTCGTCAGCGCCGCCAACGAGGGCCAGGAAGGCCTCGCCGAGCAGGGCTACGTGCCGCTGCCCGAGTCCTTCAAGGCGAAGCTCACCGAGTCGATCAACGCCATCGCCTAGCCGATGAGCGCCGCGGACCGTACCGTCAATCCCCAGCAGAGAGAGATCGCGAGCGCAGATGAGTGACGCGCCCACCAAATCCGCACCTCGCACTCCCGGGTCCGGCAGCGATGCCGGGCCCGGGGCGGGCGGTCCGCACGGCAACACCCCGGAGGCCACGATTACCACTCCAGCGCGCGGCGACAGCAAGCCGCTGACCAGGCCGGGCGACCGGATCTTCCGTTCACTGGCCTCCGGGTCCGCCGTTCTCATCTCGGTGATCATCGCGGCCATCGGCGTGTTCCTCGTCTGGCGTGCGGTGCCGGCGCTGCAGCGCAACACCGTCAACTTCCTCACCAGCCGCGAGTGGGTCACCCAGGACATCGCCGCGATGGCGTTCGGCGTCCTCGACCTGTTCCAGGTGACCGTGCTGGTGTCGTTCTTCGCGCTGGTGCTCGCGATGCCGGTCGCACTCGGCATCGCGATCTTCCTCACCTCGTACTGCCCCGAGCGCATCAAGAAGCCCCTGGCGTACGTCATCGACCTGCTCGCCGCCGTGCCGTCCATCGTCTACGGCCTGTGGGGCCTGCTGGTCCTGGCCCCCGCGATCCGGCCGCTGGCGACGTGGCTCAACGAAAGTCTCGGCTGGTTCCCGCTGTTCGCGTCCGGATCGGGTTCCATCCTCGGCGGCGGCACCATCTTCACCGCGGGCATCGTGCTCGCCGTGATGATCCTGCCGACCATCGCCGCGGTGAGCCGGGAGGTGTTCGTGCAGACGCCGACGTCCCATATCGAGGCGGCGCTCGCTCTCGGTGCGACCCGCTGGGAGGTCGTCAAGACCACGGTGATCCCGTTCGGCAAGTCGGGCTACATCAGCGGCTCGATGCTCGGTCTCGGCCGCGCACTCGGCGAGACCATGGCGCTGTACCTGATCCTGCGCACCACGTCGCAGCCGTTCTCGTGGTCGCTGTTCGACGGCGGTGCCACCATCGCCTCGAAGATCGCCCTCGGTTACGCCGAGTTCAACAACGACATCCAGGCCGGCGCCTACATCGCCGCGGGTCTGGTGCTCTTCGTGCTGACCTTCGTGGTCAACGCCGCGGCGCGTGCGGTCGTCGCAGGAAAGAAGGACTGAAGCCATGACGACCACTCTCCTCGAGACGCCGGTCAAGGGCCCCACCTTCCGGGGCGTCGGCACCCGTCGGCGCGTCTCGGATCTCTCCGCCACCGTCCTGGTCACCGTGTCGGTGCTGATCGCTCTCGTGCCGCTGGCATGGGTGCTGATCACCGTGATCGTCAAGGGTCTTCCCGCCCTGACCAGCGCCACCTGGTTCACGAATTCCTTGAGCGGTCTGTCCGCGTCCGCGATGGGCGGTGGCATCTACCACGCCCTCGTCGGGACCCTGCTGCAGGGCCTGGTGTGCGCGGTGATCTCCATCCCGATCGGCATCTTCGTGGCGATCTTCCTCGTGGAGTACGGCGCCGGCACGCGACTGGGCAGGATCACCACCTTCATGGTGGACATCCTCAGTGGTGTCCCCTCCATCGTTGCCGCGCTCTTCATCTACGCACTGTGGATCGCCACCTTCGGCTTCCCGAAGTCCGCCTTCGCGGTGTCCCTGGCGCTGGTCCTGCTCATGGTTCCCGTGGTGGTGCGCAGCACCGAGGAGATGCTCCGGATCGTGCCGCAGGATCTGCGCGAGGCCTCCTACGCCCTCGGTGTGCCCAAGTGGAAGACCATCGCGCGCATCGTGATTCCGACCGCGCTGCCCGGCATCATCACCGGCGTCATGCTGGCCCTGGCCCGCGTCATGGGCGAGACCGCTCCGCTGCTGATCCTGGTCGGCTACGCGCCGTTCATCAACTTCAACCTTTTCGGCGGCGAGATGGGCAGCCTGCCCGGTGTCATGGTGGCGGAGATGAACAACCCGACCGACGCGGGCACGATGCGGATCTGGGGCGCTGCCCTGACCCTCATCCTCGTCATCGCCATCCTCAACATCGTTGCCAAGGTGGTCGGCCACTTCTCCCAGGTGCGCACCAAGTAGGTCACCTCATGTACACACCCTTCGATTTCGATACACCAGTAGGGAGCCGGTAATGGCCAAGCGTCTGGACCTCAAGGACGTCAACATCTTCTACGGCAAGTTCCACGCCGTCTCCGACGTGACGCTGTCCGTGCCGCCGCGGAACGTCACCGCGTTCATCGGACCGTCGGGCTGCGGCAAGTCGACCGTGCTGCGCTCGCTCAACCGCATGCACGAGGTGACCCCCGGTGCCCGCGTCGAGGGCTCCGTGCTGCTCGACGGCGAGGACATCTACGACTCGTCCGTCGACCCGGTCGGCGTCCGCAAGACGATCGGCATGGTGTTCCAGCGCCCCAATCCGTTCCCCACCATGTCGATCCGCGACAACGTCGTCGCCGGCCTGAAGTTGCAGGGCGTGCGCGAGAAGAACAGGCTCGACGAGATCGCCGAGCGGTCGCTGCGCGGCGCGAACCTGTGGAACGAGGTCAAGGACCGCCTCGACAAGCCCGGCGGCGGCCTGTCGGGTGGCCAGCAGCAGCGCCTGTGCATCGCCCGCGCCATCGCGGTGCAGCCGGAGGTGCTCCTGATGGACGAGCCGTGCTCCGCTCTCGACCCGATCTCCACCCTCGCCATCGAGGACCTGATCGCCGAGCTGAAGCAGGACTACACCATCGTGATCGTCACGCACAACATGCAGCAGGCCGCGCGCGTGAGCGATCAGACCGCGTTCTTCAACCTCGAGGCCACCGGCAAGCCGGGCCGGCTCGTCGAGATCGACGACACCGAGAAGATCTTCTCCAACCCCACCCAGAAGGCCACGGAGGACTACATCTCCGGCCGCTTCGGCTGAGCCGGCTGCGACTTCGGCACCGCGGACGCGGAAAGGCCCCGCCCGGAAACTCCGGGCGGGGCCTTGTGCCGAGTCGGGTTACTGATCCTGCGGGTACACCGTGAGCTTGTCGACGCGCTCACGCATCGCCCGGAAATCCTCGTCGGTGGGGAGCTTGCCGGTGACCAGGAAGATCACGCGACGACCCACCTCGACGGCGTGGTCGGCGAACCGTTCGTAGAACCGGCCCAGCAGCGTCACATCCACAGCCGCGGCCACGCCGTGCTTCCACTCCCGGTCCATGAGCACGGTGAACAGGTGACGATGGAGATCGTCCATCGCCTCGTCCTCCTGGTGGAGCCGGGCCGCCCGCTCGGGGTCGCGCGTCTCGAGGATCTCCCTGGTCGCTGCGCCGAGCGAGACTGCGATGCGGCCCATCTCGGCGAAGTAGCCGTTGACCTCTTCGGGCAGAACATGATTGGGGTGCCGACGTCGCGTCGCCTTGGCGACGTGCAGTGCCAGCGCACCCATCCGGTCGATGTCGGCGACGATCTGGATGCCACTGACCACGGAACGCAGATCACCGGCGACCGGCGCCTGGAGGGCGAGGAGCGAGAAGGCCTTCTCCTCGCACTGGGTACTCAGGTCGGTGATCTTGTCGTGCTCGCCGATGACGGTCTCGGCGAGCGCCAGATCCGCCTGGAGCAGCGCCTGGGTGGCCCGCTCCATCGCAAGGCCGGCAAGGCCCGCCATCTCTCCGAGGAGATCGGCGAGCTCGGTCATCTGTTCGTGGTATACGACGCGCATAATGGCACAGACTACGGCGCAGACAAAGCCGAGTCACGAGCAGCGGGTGAACGCCGGGTGAATGGACGGGCTCGAGGTGCTGCTCAGGCGCAGGAATCGTCGCCCGCGTTGGTGATCGACAGGTCGACCGGCAGCTCGTTCTCCTCGGCGGCCTGGATCGGCACCGTCGGCAGGACCGAACCCACCTCGGTCGGAGCCGCGATGCTGCCGACGAACCCGGTGCCGAGGACGAGTTCCACGATGCCGCCGAGGTCCTGGGACTCCTGCAGCACGGCCCCCGGAACTGCGGAGGCCAGCGTCAACGCCTCGGCCTCCTGCCCGGGCGAGAAGCGGACGACGGTCTCCTTGCTCGTCCCGGAGTAGTTGCCGACGCTGTAGATCGGGAAACCGTAGGCGCCGAGTTCTTCCGCGGTCCGGGCCGCGAGGCCGGATTCGCCGGAGGCGTTGGACACCTGCACCGACACCGTCGAGGGGTCCACCGCGGTCTGTGCAGGCAGCGGGGCTGCCGGCGGCGCTGACGATTCCGGCTCGGGAACATCGCGTTTCTCGCCGGGGAGCGGTTCGTCGTCGATGATCGCGTTGAAGATCGCCTTGATGTCGTCGAGACGCGGAATCTCGTTGCCCCACTCGTTGGTTCCGGCCGTCGGCACGGTGAGGAAGGTGACGGCGCCGGCTTCGACCCGCTGCAGCGAGCGGCCGAGCCGGACGAGGGACTCGGTGTCGACGTTCTCGACGAACGTGGCGCGGGTGAACGCGTTGATGAACCCGTTCAGCTTGCCGGGGTCGAACAGGACCTTGTTCGACATGGCCGAGCGCAGCAGTGACGACAGGAACTTCTGCTGCCGGGTGATACGCCCGTAGTCGCCGTTGCCCTCCGACTCGACCTTGCGGGCCCGCACGTAGTCCAGGGCCCGGCGGCCGTCGAGGGTGTGGGTGCCCGCCGTCTCGATGATGGTGCCGAGTTCCCCGTCGACCAGGGGGGTGGGTGTGCACACCTCGACGCCGCCGACCTCGTTGACCATGCTCTCGAAGCCCGCGAAGTCGATTCCGACGAAATGCCCGATCTTCAGGCCGGACAGCTTCTGGATCACCTTCACCAGGCACTTGGGCCCGCCCAGCGCGTAGGTGGCATTGAGCTTGTCGCCCTCGGCGGCGGGGAACGTCTCCGACGTGTACTCGCCGGTGGTGCTGTCCCAGCCGCGGCACACGGGCCGCGTCACGTCCAGGTCGCGCGGAAAGGAGACGGCGACGACGCGACTGCGGTCGGCGGGGATGTTGACGAGGATGACGGTGTCGGCGCGTGCGCCCTCGGCGTCGGCGACGGTGCCGGCGCCGACCGCGCCGCTCGCCCCGGCGCGGGTGTCGGTGCCGATGATCAGGTAGGTCTCGTCGCCGGTCTGCCCGCCGGGGTCGACGATGTCGGTGGATTCGGTGTCCAGCGCCGCGATCTGGGCGAATCCGGCCTCGGTGGAACGCACGTAGCCCCACACCAGGCCGCTGCCGACGAGGGTCAGCACGGACAGCAGCGCCAGGACGGTGCGGCCCACGGTCGCGAGGCGCCGGCGTTTGCGGCGCTTGTTCAGAGCCAGCCTGCTCAGGCCGTCGCCCCCGACGGCCTGGGGCAGCGCGGGCGGCTGGTCGGGGTCGTCGCTCCGCCGTCCGGCACGGTCGTCGCGCGGGGGTGGGGGCGGCGGGCCGGTCGGCGGGGCCGCGGCCACGGGCGGGATCTTCTCTGTGGGGTCGTCGTCGACGGCCGGCGTCCGCCGCGGCCGGCCCGGCTGCGGGCCCGGCACGGCCGGTTCGGGTTCGGGGTGCCGCCCGGGCGGGCTGTCGCGCCCGACCTTGTTCATCAGCGCGGCGACGGTGACCTGATCGGGATTCTCGTCGGGGGCGGCCGAGCGGCGGGGGCGGCCGGTATCGGCGCCCCGGCCCGACGGCGCGGGTCCGGCGTCGGCGGGCGGCGCAAGACCCTCCGGACGTCGTCGCACCCGGCCGGAATGTGAGCTGCGATACCCGGAGTCGGCGATAGGACGTTCCCAGGGAGCGCGACTGTCGGGCAGGCCCGACTCGTGCTCCTCACCCACCGATTCCCTCGCCTCTCCGCGGATGTTCCGCTCTCGTACGCATCCGCCACCACGGCGATTCCGTCATGATACTGGCGGCCTCGATCCGGATCGAGGCGTCCGCCGAGCACCGGTCCGGTTCGTCCGGCCCGCACGGCGGACCCTGCGGTCAGCCGCCCGAGTGCATGACGTCGGCGCCCGCCGGCACCATGCAGTCCTCCGGGTCGTCGAGCCAGCCGTCCGGCAGTGCGACGGTACCGGGGGAGCCCTGGCGACCGCGCGGGCCCTCCGCGTCCTTCGGGAAGGGCACGGTCGGATCGAGCCGGCCGAGCAGGTCGTCCAGCTCGGCGAGACCGGACACGCGCGCCAGGGCGTTGCGCACGTCGGATCCGGCCGGGAAGCCGCGCAGGTACCAGGCGATGTGCTTGCGAATCTCACGCATGCCGCGGTCCTCGCCGTGGTGGTCGGCGAGGAGTGCGGCGTGCCGGCGCATGATGGCCGCCACCTCGCCCAGGTTCGGCGGGGTGGGCATGGGGGTGCCGTTCAGTGCGGCGCTGAGTTCGGCGAACAGCCAGGGCCGGCCGAGGCATCCGCGTCCGACGACGACGCCGTCGCAGCCGGTCTGCTCCATCATCTTCTGGGCGTCCTCGGCGGCGAAGATGTCGCCGTTGCCCAGCACCGGCACGTCGGTGACGTGCTCCTTGAGGCGGGCGATCTCGTTCCAGTCGGCCTCACCCGAGTAACGCTGCGCGGCCGTGCGGGCGTGTAGCGCGACGGCGGCGGCGCCCTCGGCCGCCGCGATCCGGCCCGCGTCGAGGTGAGTGTGATGATCGGCGTCGATGCCGATGCGGAACTTCACGGTCACCGGGATGTCGGTGCCCTCGGTGGCGCGGACGGCGGCCGCGACGATGTTGCCGAACAGCCGCCGCTTGTACGGCAGCGCCGAGCCGCCGCCCTTGCGGGTGACCTTCGGCACGGGGCAGCCGAAGTTCATGTCGATGTGGTCGGCGAGGTTCTCGTCGACGATCATCTTCGCGGCCTGGTACGTGACGTCCGGGTCGACGGTGTACAGCTGCAACGATCGCGGCGTCTCGGTGGGACCGAACGTCGTCATGTGCATCGTGACGGGGTGGCGTTCCACGAGTGCCCGGGCGGTGACCATCTCGCACACGTACAGCCCCGACGTGCTCCCCGACCGCTCGAGTTCGAGTTCGCGGCACAGGGTGCGAAAGGCGACATTGGTGATTCCCGCCATCGGCGCGAGTACGACCGGGCTGTTCAACTCGAGCGAGCCGATGCGAAGGGGTGACATGAAAAAACCTCGAAGACGGCGTGAAGAAGAAGTGCGTGCAACTGTGCCCGGCACCGAATCCGGTACCGGGCACAGGATAGCTGTTCGGGGCCGCTGCTCCCGAATCACGGAACGGCCTGGATCAGGACGCGGCCTCGTTGCGCTCGCGGCGGGCGGCCTCGCGGGCGAGGGACCGATCGCGCATCTCCTCGAACTTCACCGCCTGCTTCTCGAGATCCTCGAGGAAGGTGCCGAGCTCGTCGAGGATGCGGGCGCCCTCGGCACCGAAGTCCTCACGCTCGAAGATGCGCCACTTGCGGAGCACCGGCATGACCACCTCGTCGAGGTGCTGACGCAGGTCGTAGATGCCGTGCTTGGCCATCAGCACGCCGTTGCGGCGGAAGTTGGGCATACCGGCGCCGGGCATCTGGAAGTTCTTCAGCACGTCTGTGATCGCCGCGAGGGTCTGGTCCGGGGCGACGTCGAGGGCCGCTTCGCAGATGTTGCGGTAGAAGATCATGTGCAGGTTCTCGTCGGCGGCGATGCGCTGGAGCATCTTGTCGGCGATCGAGTCGTGGCACGCCCGGCCGGTGTTGCGGTGCGAGACGCGGGTGGCCAGCTCCTGGAAGGTGACGTACGACACCGAGTGCAGCATCCCGACCTCGTTGGGCGAGGCGAACCCGTTGGTCATGTGCTCCATGCGGGCGTTCTCGAGGGCGACGGGGTCGACACCGCGGGTGACGACGAGGTAGTCGCGCATCACGATGCCGTGGCGGTTCTCCTCGGCGGTCCAGCGGCCCACCCAGGTGCCCCAGGCGCCGTCGCGCGAGAAGCTCTCGGCGATCTCGCGGTGGTAGGACGGCAGGTTGTCCTCGGTGAGGAGATTGGTGATCATCGCGGCCTTGGCGACCTCGTCGAGCTTCGACTGCTCGGGCTCCCAGTCCACGCCACCCATGGCGGCGAAGTTGCGCCCCTCGTCCCAGGGCACGTAGTCGTGGGGGTGCCAGTCCTTGGCCATCGAAAGGTGGCGGTTGACGTTCGCCTCGGCGACGGGCTCCAGCTCGCGCAGAAGCTCCAGCTGAGTCAGAACTCGCGTCATTCCGTTTACCTCTCCATAACTGTGCGTGTCACGTACGAATTACAGCCTACGGCACCGTAGGTTCGGCACCCGTTTGTCTGTTACCTGTTCCAAGTTCGGCCGACCGGGGCCTACCCGCCGATGGGATCACTCACAGACGGCGACGTCGTTATCATACCGGGGCGCGAACGGCGTCCCGGGGCGACGCGCGGGGGCAATCCATATCCCGCCGTGACCTCAGCGCTTGCCGGCGCCGAGGAGTCCGCCGAGCAGCTCGCCCAGGCCACCCCCGTTGCCGCCGAGAACGCTGCCGAGCACTCCGTCGAGACCGCCGCCGCTTCCGGTGCCGTTCGTCGCGCTGCGCAGGAGCCCGCCCAGCAGCTCGCCCAGGCCGCCCTGGCCGCCGGAACTTCTGCCGACCTGCTCGGCCAGGTACGTCAGCACGATCGGGGCGAGGATGGGCAGCAGCCGTGCGACGAGGTCGTTGCCGCCCGCGCCGTCGGCTCGGCCCAGCGTCTGCACGACCCGGTCCTTGTGGTCGCCGAACACGTTCGCCACGATCCGGTCGCCGTCCGCGGTGTCCACGTCGGTCACGTCCACTCCACCGTCGAGCAGGGCCGGGTTCCGGTGCTGGTCGAGCGCGGACAGCAGGGACGAGGCGCCGTCCGGATGCCGTGTGTTCGCCTCGAGGCCGCCGACCAGCGTGGGCAGGGCGGCCCGCACCGCCGTCGCCGCCGTCTGCTCGTCCACGTCGAGCCGGCGGGCGATCTGGTCGACCGGAATCCGCGAGAGGAGATCGTCGAGGGAAGGCATGGGAACCGAGGGTAGCCACCGTGGTCGCCCGCTCCGGGATCCCGCGTCGGCGTTTCGGCTACGCGGACGCCCGCCGCCCCGCGATCACCGCGCACAGCAGGGCGACCCCCAACCCGCTGAGCAGTAGCACGAACCCCGTCTGGTTGGTCAGCGCGGTAGCGTGGTTGACCTGCACGTAGTCGCCGAACCGCTGATAGACCCGCACCGCGAAGGCGCCGGTCGCGACGAGGCCGATCACCACCCCGGCCCAGCCGGCCACCGCCGAGTCGAACAGGGCGGCCAGGAGCAGCAGCACGGCGGCGAGCACGAGCGGCGCCGCCAGTGTCTGATGGACGGGCAGGTCGGCTGCGCCGAGGGCGGAGACGTCGCCGGCCGCGATCCCGTCGCGCAACTCGGTCAGCGGGACGTCGGTCGGCCGGGTCCCGGCCAGCACCGGGAGAAACGAGCCGATCCCCAGGGCGACGGCGGACAGGAACAGACCCAGGTCCACGAAGCTGCGCACGCCACTCCCATCGATCGTCGGATCGGTTTTGTGAGCGACCACACCCTAACCGCAATTCGGGTGCGGCAGCAGCGCGGAACCGACGATTCGGGCGCCGTGTCGGGCTTGCGGGTACGTAATCTGAGGGGAGCGGCACACCCGGACCCGGAAGGGGAACAACGCAATGGTGGGCAACGAGACGGTGCAGCGGTCGGGGCTTCCGCCGTGGGCCAAGAAGGCCCTGTGGAGCGTCGGGGCCCTGCTCGCGCTGGTGGTCGCGTACTTCGTGCTGGCGGCATTCGTCCCCCGGTGGTGGGCGCAGCGTATCGCCGGGCTGGCCGATGCCGGCTTCGCCCGCGGGATAGCCTGGGGCCTGCTGTTCGGCCTCGTGTGCACGTTCGTGCCGTTGGCCCTGTTCGCCGCCGCATGGCGGATCAGGACGTGGCGCCGGCACCGCGTCCTGCAGGTGGTGTTCGCCGCCGCCGCCGTGGTGGTGGCGATCCCCAACCTGATGACGTTGAGCATCGTGCTGGGCAACGGGAACGCGGCCCATGCGGGGGAGCGGATCCTCGACGTCGACGCCCCCGGCTTCCGGGGCGCGACGCTCGTCGGTGCCGTCGTCGGCGTGATCGTGTTCCTGGTGTTCGCGGCCCTGAGTTACACGTACCGCAAACGCGGTCGCGACCTCGAGCGGGAGCGTGACGAGCGGGGCCGGCAGGAGCCGGAGCTACGAAGCGACCGGCCGGGCAAGGTGGCCGGCGCTCCGGAGTAACGGGCGACGACGAGCCGCCTCGTGCCGGGGCGCTCCCGTCCTTCCGGACGGACGAGGGTGTGGTGCCCCCACCAGGGCTCGAACCTGGGACCTGCGGATTAAAAGTCCGTAGCTCTACCAACTGAGCTATAGGGGCGTGGGCGCACAGTCTAGCTGCATCGCGCCGGACAACAGTATCGGACGCGCGGGCCGTTCGAAGGCTCGGGTGCGCACCCCCTGCGGCGCACCCGAGCCGCACAAAAGCATACCACTTGGTGTGTTCTCTGCGAAGGCCGGAAAACGCCTGGTTGCGGGCGTGGGGGCCGGACGGCGGCTACAGTGGCGTCCGGGGGGGACTGCCGGTCACGTACGGAGGCACGAACCCCCCATGTCACGTCAGCAAGAGCGGGCGCGGCGCACACGCGCGGCGATCGTCGAATCCGCGGCGATCGAATTCGCCCGGCGCGGATACGGCGCCGCCTCGGTCAACGCGATTCTCGAGCACTCCGGGGCCACCAAGGGTGCGATGTACTTCCACTTCGATTCGAAGGAAGCGCTCGCCCGGGCGGTGCTCGCGGAGGGCCTCGAGCGCTACCGGGTGATCGCCGACCGGTGGCTGGACGCGCCGGGGCTCGATCCGTTCGAGCGGCTGTACGGCCTCGTCGGAGATCTCGCCGATGCCCTGCACGGCGACGTCATCATCCAGGCAGAGTTCAAGCTCGTGACCGAGCCCGAGTTCGACGCGGAGGCCAAACTGCGCGGCAGCTCGGTGTGGGGGAAGGCCGGTCACCGGCTCGCCGTCGAGGCGCAGGAAGCGGGGCTGTTCCGTGCCGGGGTCGACCTCGAACGGTTCCTGGGTGTGCTCAGTGCGTGCCTGGCCGGGCAGCGCTACTTCCACGACCTCACCGCGGAGGACGTCGACGTCCGGGCCCGGTTCGCGGAATGCCTGGACGTCTGCCTCGAGGCGACGGCTGCGCCGCAGTGGCTCGAGCGGCGGCGTGGTGCGCCGGAGTTGCGCCTCGAAGGCGAACAACCGGCGTGACCTGCTGATTTGTGAATCCGGAAACCCGTGTCCTAAGCTATCCAAGCTCCCAACGGAACGCGAACCCGTTGAGGGTGCGGGTCGGAGTAATCCGGCGGGCCCCCTTCGTCTAGCGGCCTAGGACGCCGCCCTTTCAAGGCGGTAGCGCGGGTTCGAATCCCGTAGGGGGTACGCTTGCGGAAGCAGTATCACCGCATGCAGTACGGTTTGACCACAAGTGAAGAGCATGGCCCTGTGGCGCAGTTGGTTAGCGCGCCGCCCTGTCACGGCGGAGGTCGCGGGTTCGAGTCCCGTCAGGGTCGCAGAGTTGGCAATTGGCATTCGGTTCGGGTGCCGTCCGGCCAGGTAGCTCAGTTGGTACGAGCGTCCGCCTGAAAAGCGGAAGGTCGCCGGTTCGATCCCGGCCCTGGCCACCACACAATTTCATACGGTAGACCCACCGCTCGGCGGTGGGTTTTCTGTGGAAACCCCTTCGGGGGTGCACACGGCCCTGTGGCGCAGTTGGTTAGCGCGCCGCCCTGTCACGGCGGAGGTCGCGGGTTCGAGTCCCGTCAGGGTCGCTTCACGGCGAAGGCCCGGTCCCGAAACGGACCGGGCCTTCGCCGTCCCGACCGGTTCAGCCGCGGGCCCGGAGTTCCCGGCGAAGAAGCTTGCCGGACACGGTCTTCGGGATCTCGTCGATGATCTCCACCAGCCGCGGGTACTTGTACGCCGCCATTCTCTCCCTGGCGAAGGCGATCAGTTCCTCCGCGGTGACCGAATGCCCCGGACGGAGGCTGACGAACGCCTTGACCGTCTCGCCGCGGTAGCTGTCCACCACCCCCACCACCGCGGCCTCGCGCACCGCTTCGTGCTCGTAGAGCACGTCCTCGACCTCTCTCGGCCAGACCTTGTACCCACCGGCGTTGATCTGGTCCTTCTTGCGGTCGACGATGTAGAACCATCCGTCGGCGTCCATGTACCCGACGTCCCCGGTGTGGAGGGCACCCCCGGGCAGTGCGGTCGCGGTCTCCTCGGGCTTGTTCCAGTAGCCGGCGACCACCTGCGGGCCCGACGTGACGAGCTCGCCCACCGCACCGACGGGAAGGTCGTTGCCGTCCTCGTCGACGATCCGCACGACGGTGTCGAAGGTCGGGACTCCGACCGACAGGGCGCCGGACGCCTCGTCCACCGGAGCCCGGGTGCCGAACGGAACCGCATGCGAGGGGGAGGTGGTTTCGGTGAGGCCGTAGATGTTGTGGATGTACGTCCCGGAGAATCTCTCGAACGCCGCGACGGTGCTCGGTGGTATCGGCGCTCCGCCGGAGAAGATCTTGGTCAGCGTCTTCAGCGACTCCCCGCGGGCGCCGGGGGCGTTCATCAGCGCGATGAACACGGTGATCGAGCCGACCGTGAACGTCGCCCGCTCCACCGCCACCGTTTCGAGGGTCACGCCGGGGTCGAGCCGGTACATCAACACCAGCGGCGCACCTGTCAGCAGGGCGACAGCGATGTGCCCGACGAGCCCGGTGATGTGAAACAGCGGGGCGATTCCCAGCACGACGTCGTCCGCGCCGAGTCCCACCCATTCCCGGTAGGTGCGGGCGTTGAACACCACGTTGCGGTGAGTGGTCATCGCGCCCTTCGGTGGCCCGGTCGTACCGGACGTGTAGGTGAGGAACGCGATGTCGTCCGGGCCGAGAGTGTGCACGGGGGCGGGCCGTCCCCGGAACTCGGCCAGGAGGGTCTGCAGGTCGAGGGTGTCGGGCAGTTCGAGGCGTTCGATGCCGGAGAAGATCCGCTCGTCTCCGCGGGTCTGGTATTCGAGTTCGGACGTGGTGATCACGATCCGGACGGCGGTGCCGGCGACGACGTGCTGTGCGACGTCCCGGTACAGCCCCTGGAGTGCGACGAGCACGGTAGCCCCCGAGTCCAGGAGGATTTCGCCGAGCTCGCGTTCCTTGTTCATGGGGTTGACGGAGACCGGGATGCCGCCGGCCTTCCAGACACCGAGCTGCGCCACGACGAACTGCGGGACGTTCTGCAGGAACAGCGCCGCCCGCTCACCCGGGCGGAAGCCGTGGGCCGTCAGTGCGGCCGCGAACGCGTCGGACTGCTCGTCGAGTTCGCGGCGGGTCAGGCGCCCGTCGAAGTAGCGGATGATGTCCGCGTCCGGATCGTGAGCGACGGTGGCGCGGAACATCTCCAGCGCGTCGGTGTACTCCGGCTCGATGTGGATCGGCAGGCCGGGCGCGTAGCGCGCGAGCCAAGGCTTGCTGTCGTAGACGCCCGTGCGTGCGTCGCGGGGTCCGGCTGCGCTCATCGGATGACGACCGGATTGACCGGAGCGCCCGTGCCGCCCACGACCTTCAGTGGTGCCGCGGTGTACAGGAAGGTCCAGCGGTTGTCGGCGGCGCACGCGTCGGCGAGGTCCTCGAGCCAGGCGATCTCGGTGAGGGCCACACCGAGATTGCGCATGAGCGCGCAGTGCAGGGGCAGCGCCACGCCACTGGCCGGGTCGGTGGTCACCTCGTTGGCGATGGTGTCCGTGACCAGGTTGGGGATCTCCCGGTTCCGGAACCATTCGACCAGTTCGCGGCTGTAGGTCAGGCCGGGTTCGCAGAAGTCGGTGTAGAACTCGGTGGTGTCGTCGAGGCTGTACCAGTACTTCAGCCAGCCGGTCCGGATCACGAGGATGTCGTGCGGTTCGATGGTCACGCCCTGGGCGGCGGCGGCCGCCTCGAGGTCGTTGTGGTCGAAGGTCTCGCCGGCGCCGAGCCAGTCCTTGCCCCGGTGGCGCGCCATATCGATCAGGATCCCCCGGCCCACAACGCCCTTCTCGGCGATCGGCAGCACCGAGGCCTTGTCCATGCTGCCGACGGTGCTGCGCGCGTCGTATCCGTTCCAGAGTTTGCCGTCGTACCAGACGTGGCCGAGGGCGTCGTACTGGGTGGAGCCCTGCAGGAAGAGGGTGGCTGTGTCGTCGGCGTAGTGCAGTCCGCCGGGGAACTGCGGAGCGTCCTCGCCGTCCCACGACGATTCGTCGAGGGTGTTGCGGCGATCGATGCCGCTGCGGCTGGGCCACAGGGGATCGCCGGGGGCCTCCTTGCGGCCCATGTGGATCTGCAGGGTGAACACGTCGCCGGACTTGACCTCGCCGATTCCGCCGAGAACCTCCTTGGTGCCGAGGAAGTTCAGAGCTCCGAGCTCATCGTCGGCGCCCCAGCGTCCCCAGTTGCTGGGGGCGTCGTCGCCGAGCAGTTCGCGCATGGACGGGGCGTCGGACATACCGTCTCCTTTTCGGGTCGAGGTGCACTCGTCGCTCACCGAGCGTTCGTACGGTAAGCGTGCGCTTATGGTGTAGGTCACATCGCCGGGTGTCAACCCGCGGAGGACGAGGGCGCGCCGCCCGCTCGCAATGCGCACCGCAGGCCCGGTCCGGTGTCGTCCCGGCGGGTCTTCGACGGCGGAACGGCTCGCCACCCTGTACGTTCAGTTTGCACTGGACCTGGTGCGGTTCCGGCGCTGATCCGCAGGGCTGCGCCGGGTTGCACGTCGGACGAGAACATGTTCTAGAGTGAGTTCGATCTTCTGGACGGACCCGCTCCGGCGACACGACGAACGAGGTGATCTGTGCGAATAGCTCTGCTGTCGTACCGCAGCAAGCCGCACTGCGGTGGTCAGGGCGTGTACGTTCGACACCTCAGCCGCGAGCTCGCGGCGCTCGGCCACGACGTCGAGGTGTTCTCCGGCCAGCCGTACCCCGAGCTGGACGACGGGGTGACCCTGGTGAAGGTGCCCAGTCTCGACCTCTACCGCGAGGACGATCCGTTCCGCTTTCCGCACCCGCGCGAGATTCGCGACGCGATCGACCTCCTGGAGCTGGGCACGATGTGGACGGCGGGTTTTCCGGAGCCGCTGACCTTCAGCCTGCGCGCCGCCAGGCTGCTGCGGGCCCGGGCCGCCGAGTTCGACGTCGTGCACGACAATCAGTGCCTCGGCTACGGCCTGCTCCGCATCGCGGACGCGGGCCTGCCACTGGTCGCGACGATCCACCACCCGATCACCCGCGACCGGGAACTGGACCTCGCGAGCGCGCCGACGTTGCGCCGCAAGCTCACCCTGCGCCGTTGGTACGGGTTCCTGCGCATGCAGGCCCGGGTGGCGCGGCGCATCCCCACCCTGCTCACCGTCTCGAAGTCCTCCGAGGACGACATCCGTACCGCCTTCGAGATCCCCGAGGGGCGGCTGCGCACGATCCCGCTGGGCGTCGACACCGAGGTCTTCGCCCCGCCGACGGCCGAGCGCGTGCCCGGCCGCATCGTGTGCGTGGCCAGCGCGGACGCGCCGCTCAAGGGCGTCGCCAACCTGCTCGAGGCGGTGGCGAAGCTGCGCACCGAACGGCGGGTCGAGCTGGTGCTCGTCACCCGGCTCGCGCCCGGCGGGGTCACCGAGAAGCTGATCGAGCAGCTGGCCATCGGCGACGCGGTGCGCACCGTCTCCGGGATCGACGACCGCGAGCTGGCCGAGCTGCTCGGTTCGGCGCAGGTGGCTGTGGTCCCGTCGCTCTACGAGGGGTTCTCGCTGCCCGCGGTCGAGGCCATGGCCTGCGCCACCCCCTTGGTCGCGAGCCGCGCCGGCGCGATCCCCGAGGTGGTCGGCGACGCGGGCATCCTCGTGCCTCCGGGGGACAGCGAACAGCTGGCCGCGGCGCTGGCGCGGGTTCTCGACGATCCCGCCGAGCAGATCCGTCTCGGGTCGGTGGCACGGGCACGCGTGCTCGAGCGATTCAGCTGGGCGGCCGTGGCCGCCCGGACCGTCCGGGCCTACCAGGACACCGTGGCGGCGCAGGCAGGAAGGACGAACACCTGATGCTGACAGTCGATTTCGACCGGCTCGGGGTCAAGCCCGGCGACCGTGCCATCGACATCGGGGCGGGCGCGGGCCGGCACTCGTTCGAGCTCTACCGTCGGGGCGCCGACGTGGTGGCGTTCGACCGCAGCGCGGAGGACATGAAGGCCGTCGGCGACATGTTCGCGGCGATGGAACTCGAGGGCCAGGTCCCCGAGGGTGCCCTCGCCCGGGCCGAGGTGGGCGATGCCCTCGCCCTGCCCTACGACGACGAGACCTTCGACGTCGTGCTGATCTCCGAGGTGCTCGAGCACGTGCCCGAGGACGACCGTGCCATCGCCGAATTCGTGCGTGTGCTCAAGCCGGGCGGCGTCGCGGCCGTCACCGTGCCGCGGTGGCTGCCGGAGAAGATCTGCTGGGCGCTGTCCGACGCGTATCACGAGGTCGAGGGCGGGCACGTGCGGATCTACAAGGCCGACGAGCTCGCGGCCGGGCTGACCTCGGCAGGCCTGACGGTGCGCGGCCGGGAGCACGCGCACGCCCTGCACTCGCCGTACTGGTGGCTCAAATGCGCTGTGGGCGTCGACAACGACGACAACCCCCTGACGAAGGCGTATCACCGGCTCCTCGTGTGGGACCTGATGCAGGGGCCGTGGCTGACGCGCACCGCCGAGTCGTTGCTGAACCCGGTGCTCGGCAAGAGCGTCGTGTTCTACCTCGAGAAGCCGACGGTTCCCGTTGCCGGCCGCTGACTTCCGCCCCGGCGGGGCACGGCCGGCGGTTCCGGCCGTGCCGGGAGTGCTGTCCGAGGAACAGTGCCTGCACACCGCCCGCGCGATCGCCGACATGCAGGAGTCCTCCGGAGCGATCCCGTGGTTCCCCGGTGGTCACACGGATCCGTGGGACCACATCGAGTCCGCGATGGCTCTCACCGCCGCGGGGTTGCTCGAAGAGGCGGAGGCGGCCTTCGACTGGTCCCGTCGCACCCAGCGGCCGGACGGCTCGTGGCCCATGCAGTTCCGCGAGGATGCCGTCGAAAACCACGACGCCGACTCGAACTTCACCGCATACATCGCGGTGGGAGTGTGGCACCACTACCTCGTCACAGGCGACGTCGACCACGTGGAACGGCTGTGGCCGACGGTGCGGACGGCCCTCGACCATGTGCTCGAGTTGCAGGCGCCCGGCGGTGAGATCTACTGGGCACGAGGAGAACACGGCGCGGCCGACGAGGCCCTGCTGACGGGGTGCTCGAGCATCCACCACAGCCTGCAGTGCGGCCTGCGCCTCTCGGAGGTGGTCGGCGATCCCCACCCGGACTGGGAGGTCGCGTGGTATCGGCTCGGGCACGTGCTGCGCCGGCACCCGGAGGCGTTCGCGCCCAAACCGGAGTACTCGATGGACTGGTACTACCCGATCCTCGGCGGCGCGGTGCGCGGTGCGCCGGCCCGGCAACGGATCCGGGAACGCTGGGACGATTTCGTGGTCGGAGGTCTCGGAATCCGCTGCGTCGACCATCGGCCGTGGGTGACGGGGGCCGAGACCTGCGAACTCGTGCTCGCACTGGACGCGATCGGTGAGGCCACGACGGCCCGGGAACTGCTCGCGGCCATGCAGCATCTGCGCGATCCGGACGGGTCGTACTGGACCGGAATGGTTTTCACGGACGGTAAGCGCTGGCCCGTGGAGAAGAGCTCCTGGACCAGTGCCGCCGTGATCCTCGCCGCCGACGCGCTCTCACGCAGCACCGCGGGCAACGGTGTGTTCCGCGATGCCGCCGCACCCTCCGGATGGGTCGCGACCGAGAACTGCCACGAGGACTGCCGGGTGACGGTCTGAGCCGTCAGCCCGGCAGCACTCCGACGGTGCCACCGGTGCGTTCGAGCACCCGCAGCGACCCGGTCATCGACACCTCGGCGAACTCGCCGCTGCCGAGCGCGCGCAGGTAGACCTCGTACGGGGGTCGTCCGCCGTCCTTCGGGTCGGGGAACACGTCGTGGATGATCAGGGCCCCGCCGACACGCACCCAGGGAGCCCAGCCCGCGTAGTCCGCCTGCGCCGCCTCGCTGCTGTGACCGCCGTCGACGAACACGAACGCCGCCGGGGTCCGCCAGAACGCCGCGACCTGGCCCGACCGCCCCAGCACCGCCACGACGTGGGATTCGAGGTCCGCGTCGGCGAGGGTGTGGCGGAACCGGCCCACCGTGTCGAGCCGGCCGGTGTGCGCGTCGACGAGGGCCGGATCGTGGTACTCCCACCCGGGCTGGTGCTCCTCGGACCCGTGATGATGGTCGATCGTGACGATCGTGCCGCCGGTGGCCTTCGCGGCGGCACCGAGATAGACGGTCGAGCGCCCGCAGTAGGTGCCGATCTCGACACCGACACCGTCACCGAGATAGCGCACCGCGGCGTCGTGCAGGGCCGTGCCCTCGTCGATCGGCATGAAACCCGGTGTTGCCTCGGCGAGTTCGATCATCTCCCGGGGCAGGGTGGTACGGGTCATGACGGCGGTCTCCGTTCACTGCGGTCCGGTGGCGGGTGCTGAAGCGGCGTGTACTGACGAGCACATTACCCATCGCCGGTTCCGGTGCGGTACCCCGCGCACGGTGGGCGCCGGTCACGCGCCGTAACCGCCGTCGACGTCGAGTGTCTGCCCGGACACGAAATCCGCGCGGTCCGAGGCGAGGAACGCGACCGCCTCGGCGATGTCCTCGGCGTCGCCGAAGCGGCGCAGCGGAATGTTGTTCCGCGCGACCGACAGTGCGTGCTCGTCGAGATCGCCGGACCCGATCAGCCGGGCGGCCGTGCCGTCGGTGAGCATGCCCGGCCCCACCGCGTTCACGCGCACACCGAACCGTCCCTCCTCGGCCGCCAGGCCCCGCACGAGGGCCTCGATCGCACCCTTGGGCCCGGCCGACAGACCGTCCCGGACGGGGAACCGGCGGGTCGCGGCGGTGGTCACGGCGACGATGCTGCCCCGCGACTCCCGTAGCCGGGGCAGGGCGGGACGGACGAGGTTGAAGAACGCGCCCGCGTCGCCCACGAGCTGGTCGCGGAACTGCGCGGGCGTGACCCGGCTCAGGTGCAGCATCGGTACGTGCGGCCCCGCCGCGTAGACGAGAGTGTGCAGCGCACCGAAGGATTCGATCACCGCGTCCACGCCGCCGGCGGCCGCGGCACTGTCGCCCAGGTCCACCTGCAGCGACAGCACCTTCGCGCCGAGCGCGGACAGTTCGGTCGTCAGGGCTGCGGCGGCCGCCCCGCTGCGGCGGAACATGAACGCGACGTCGCTGCCGCGCTCGGCCAGCACCCGGCACACCGCTCGGCCGATCCCGCCGGTGCCGCCGGCCACGAGGGCCGCGCCCGGCCGGTCCGCGAAGTCCTGCACTCGTCACTCCCTGTGTTCTCGTGCCGCACGGTGAGCCGGTGGCAGGCTCACTTCGCCGCCTTGCGGCGCTCGGCGAGCACGCCGCCGATCATCGAGTCGAGCTTGGTGCCGAGCGGCCACCCCACGTAGTGGCACAGGAACAGGGCGATCTCCTTCAGCTGCTGTTCGTCGAGTTCCTCGTTGTGGAGGGCGGCGCCGACCTGGATCTCGGCCACGTCGATCAGTCCCTGTGCGGTGAGCGCACCGAGCAGCAGCAGCCGCCGGTCGCGGATACTGAGCCCGGGCCGGGACCAGATGTCGGCGAACAGGTGGTCCGCGGTGACGGCGAAGTGGTCGCCGGGCCCGTCCTGCATCTCCCAGCCGTACACCTTCGACATCATGTCCAGGCCGCGGCGGCGGCGATCGTCGGTCATATGCGTTCCTCCTGTCGGTTCCGGCTCTCGACGTCTCCGGTGCCGACGCCGAGTCCGGGTCCCAGACCGGTCAGTGCCCGCGTGGCCAGGGGCAGGTCGACGCCGAGACGGGCGCCGAGGCCGAGGGCCAGCGACAGGTCCTTCTCGCCCAGGGCGCGGACGTGGTCGAGGATCGGGAACCAGAAGTCGTCCGGCGGGATCGGTGCGGTGGTGTCCCGGAGCATGATCGCCCCGGCGCCACCGGTGATCGCGTCGGTGTGGCGGACCACCTTCCCGAGCGCGGTGATGTCCAGCCCGGCCGCCTCGGCGAGGCGCTGCGCCTCCGCGGCCGCGGTGAACGACACGAAGTGCAGTAGATTCCGGGCCAGCTTCATCCGGGTGCCCGCGCCGACCGGACCGGCGTGCACGACGAGGTCGGCGAACCGCGAGAACGGCTCGCGTACCGCGTCGAACGCCGCGTCGGAGGCGCCGACCATCACCGCGAGCCGGCCCTGCTCGGCGCCGGGGGCCCCGCCGCTGACGGGCGCGTCGACCAGTTCGACGCCGCGGTCGGCGCATTCGGCGGCGAGCTCGACGGCGGTGGTGTCGGCGATGGTCGAGTGGACCGCGATCACCGTGCCGGGCCGGGCCGTGTCGAGCAGCCCGGCGACGACGGTGCGGACCTGCGCGTCGTCGACCACGGTGACGCAGACGACGTCGCAGTCGCGCGCCAGGTCGGCGGGGTCGCCGGCGACCCGGGCGCCGGCCGCGGTGAACGGCTCGACGGCCTCGGGCCGGGCGTCGAGGACGGTGAGCCCACCCGGCCGGTCCAGCAGCCGCTTCGCCATCGGCGCGCCCATGTTGCCGAGGCCGATGTAGCCGAGCCTGGTCACGAGCGGATCACCTGGCCGCCGTCGACGTTGAAGATCTGCCCGGTGATCCAGTTCGCCTCGTCGGAGAGCAGGAACAGGCACATTCCCACCAGGTCCCCGGGCGTACCGATCCGCTTCAGCGGCAGTGTGGAGACCATGTCCGCCACTATGTTTCCCGGCGTGACGGTGCGGGTGGCCTCGGTGTCGATCGGACCCGGGGCGATCGCGTTGATGCGGATGTTCGAGCCGCCGAGTTCGACGGCCAGCTGCTGGGTCAGGCCGTTGACACCGACCTTGGCCAGGCCGTAGAAGCCGGAGTACACCCACGCGGCGGTCGAGGACTGGTTGACGACGGAACCGCCGCGGTCCGTCATGTGCGGCCACGCCGCGCGGGTGATGTTGAGCGCGCCGTCCATGTTCACGCTCATGAACTTCTTGTAGTAGTCCCACGGGACGGTGAGCAGCAGGTCGAGCTTCATGCCCCCGTAGATGGCGGCGTTGTTGACGACGTGGTCGATGCTGCCGAACGTCTCGACCGTGAAGGCGGCGAGCTCGGTGGCCGAGTCGGGATCGGAGACGTCGACGGTCTTGAAGACGGCGATGCCGCCGTCGGCGACGATCTGCTCGGCGACCTGCTCGCCGCGTTCGGTGTCGATGTCCGCGACGACGACGGAGGCGCCCTCGGCGGCAAGGGCTCTGGCGTACGCCTCGCCGATTCCCTGCGCCGACCCGGTGACGATCGCGGTGCGGTCGGCGAAACGCGTTGTGCTGCGAGTCATGTTCGTCAGCCTCTCTGCTTCGCCGCCGGTTCGGCGACGAGCTTGGTCTCCAGGTATTCCTCGAATCCGGCCACACCCATCTCGCGGCCGATTCCGGACTGCTTGTAGCCGCCGAAGGGAGCGTCGGCGGCGTACCAGATGCCTCCGTTGACGCCCAGGGTGCCGGTGCGGACCCCCTCGACGACCCGGCGGACCCGGTCCTCGTCGGTGCCCCAGACGGCCCCGGACAGGCCGTAGGGGGAGTCGTTGGCGATGCGGATCGCCTCGTCGTCGCCGTCGTAGGGGAGGATCACGAGGACCGGCCCGAAGATCTCCTCCCGGGCGACGCGAGCGGTGTTGTCGACCCCGGCGATCAGCGTCGGTTCGAGGAAGAAGCCACGCCGGTGCTCGGCGGGGCGGCCGCCGCCGACGACGATCGTCCCGCCCTCCTCGACGGCGAGCCGCAGGTAGCCCTCGACCCGTGCGCGCTGGTGCTCGGAGATCAGCGGACCGCACACCGTGCCGGGCTCGTTCGGGTCGCCGGGCCGGATGCCGCGCAGGGCGTCGGCGGTGACGCGGACCGCCTCGTCGTAGCGGTTCCGGGGGACGAGCAGACGGGTCGTGATGGCGCAGCCCTGCCCGGCGTGGGTACACACGGTGAAGGCGGCCATCGAGCATGCGGCTCCGAGGTCGGCGTCGTCGAGCACGATGAACGCCGACTTTCCGCCGAGTTCGAGGAACACCTTCTTCAGGGTCTCCGAGGCGGCGCGCATCACCGACCGGCCGGTGGCGGTCGAGCCGGTGAACGACACGAGGTCCACCCGCGGGTCGGTGGCGAGCAGGGCGCCGACGGCATGGTCGCTCGAGGTCACGATGTTCACGACGCCCGGCGGGATGTCGGTTTCCTCGGCGAGGATCCGGCCCACGACCGCGGCGCACCACGGGGTGTCGGGCGCGGGCTTGAGCACCACCGTATTGCCGGCGGCGAGCGCGGGACCCAGCTTGGCGAAGTTGATCTGGTGCGGGAAGTTCCACGGTGTGATCGCCCCGACGACACCGACCGCCTCGCGGAGCACGTAGCGGTGGATGGCGATGCCCATCGGCGCGGCATTGCCGAGATCCTGTTGCCACGGGTAGTTCTCGGCCAGGTCGGCGAAGTACCCGAGATCGTCGACGGGGCCTTCGAGATGGGCGGCGGAGGTGAGGAACCGGGGTGCGCCGACCTCGGCGATGGTGACCGCCCGCAGTTCCTCGATGTGGCCGCGCAGCGCATCGCGGAGCTGACGCAGGCAGCGGGCGCGGAAGGCGTGCTCGCGGGACCAGCCGGTGGTGTCGAAGGCGCGACGGGCCGCCTCGATCGCGGCGTCCATGTCGGCGGCGGTGCCGTCGGCGGCGGTGCCGAGCACCTCCGCGGTGGCCGGGTTCACGACCTCGAACGTGCCGCCGGAGCCGGGAACCAGCTTGCCGTCGACGAGCAGAGCCGAGCTGTCGCCGGGAATCAGGGACATCGGACGTTTCCGTTCTGGAGATTGGAAAGTGTCAGGTGTAGTAGGAGATTCGGATGCGCACATGGCGGGGACCGGTCGGTACGCGATGCTGACGCCTTCGCTGCGTGCCTCGGGTGCCCCTTGTCTGGACAGTTGTCTGGACTATAGTTCGGACAAGTGCGTGACGCAATGCCCCGCGTCGCCCGGCGAAGCGGCACGCGTGCGGAGGGGCCGGACGATGGGACTGGGCACGAGTCGGCGCACGGCACGACGGTCGGTCCCCGGCGTGGGTACGCCGCGGCCCCGAGCCTCGGCGGCTCCTCCGGGGCCGGCTCCCCACGGGGTCGAGTGATCGGCCCGGAGCGGGCGGGGAACGCCCGATCGCGCGGCGTCGATGGGGAGTGGTGGTCCCGCGGGGTCTACGGGCGGGCGAGTAGCGACGGCACGACGAACGCGTACAGCTTCGCCCGCAACCGGTCGAGCGAGCCCGCACTGGCGCCGAGCGCACTGATGTAGTTCATCTCGATCTCCGACAGCCATTCGTAGAGCAGGTCCAGATCGACATCGGCGCGAAGCTCTCCGGACTCCCGGGCCTCGAGCAGAATCGGCTCCCACAGTTCGCGGGTGAGTTGGACGGCACGGCCCGAGGTCGCGAGCAGGGTTGTGGCGAGTGTTGCCTCGGCGGGGGAAACGAGGAGATGGATCATCGGGTCGCGGAGGCCTCGGCGGATATTGGCGCACAAGCCCTCGACGATCCGTTCGCCGAATGTCGGGTAATTCCGGATGCGCACTCGCCACGGCTCCATGTTCATCCGTGCGCGGCGGACGATCGACGCCACAATGAGCGATTCGCGGTCCGAGAAGTAGCGGTAGACGGTCGCCCGGGACATGTTTGCAGCTCGCGCGACGTCGGCCATCGTGGTCTTCGTGATACCGAACTGTTCGAAGCATGATTCGGCGGCGACAAGGATCGCTGCGCCGACGTCCGTGGTCTCGGTGTCCGTCTTGTGTGCCACGCATGCACCATACCGCCGGGTAATCTGGATAAGACACTAGACGCCACATGTCTCATGTGCCACGCTGGAGTCATGCAGCGTGAAGACAAGATCGACCTCACTCGGCGCCTGATCGCGCACGTCGACAACAACAGCACCGACTACGCGGACGAGATGCTTCGTGTTCCGTTCTCCGTGTTCAACGACCCCGAACTGGCGAGCCTCGAACGTGACGCCGTGCGCCGATTTCCGCACATCGTGGCGCACATCGACGAGCTGAAGAAGACCGGCGACTTCGTCACCACCGAGCTCATCGGCGCGCCGCTGCTGGTGATCAGGCAGTCCGACGGCAGCGTCAAGGCGTTCTCCAACGTGTGCCGGCACCGAGGTTCCAAGGTCGAATTCGAGGAATCGGGATGCAAGCGCCTCTTCAGTTGCCCCTACCACAACTGGGCGTACGGCCGCGACGGTGCGCTGCGGGGAATGCCTCACGCCGAAGGGTTCGACGGCCTGGATCGATCGCAGTACGGGCTGGTCGAGTTCCCGTGCGAGGTGCGGCACGGGCTCGTCTGGGTCGTGCCGACGGTCGGTGCCGAACTGGACATCGCGAGGGTGCTCGGTGAGAAGCACGACGCCGAGGTCGCCGACACCGGTATTGCCACGTCGTTCCAGGTCCGCAAGGAGACCTGGAAGCTCGACATGAACTGGAAGATCGCGGTCGACGGCGTGCAGGACTCCTACCATCTGTGCCAGCTGCACACCAAGACCGTGTGCAACTTCCTCGAGGGCAACATCACGGCCTTCGATCTCGTCGACAGGTCGTGGCGAATCGTTGTGGCGCGCAAGGCGATCACGGAGGTTCGCGATGCGGATCCGGATTCCTTCGATGTCCGCGACTACTCGCTCGCGAACTACACGATCTATCCCGGCACGATGCTGGTCACCGAGCCGAATCACTTCGAGGTCTGGACCATCGTCCCCGACGTCGACGATCCCAACGTCTCGTACTGCACCATCCGGTTGCTGTCTCCGGCCGAACCCACGACTCCCCGGGAGAAGCGGGTACTCGAGAAGAACTGGGAACTCCTGATGGAGACTCTCCACGCGGAGGACTGGTTCGTCACGAAGACGATCACCGGCAACGTCGCGCACGGCCAGGTGGACGAACTCGTCTACGGACGGAACGAACTGCCTGGGCAGGTCTTCCACAAGATGATCTCGGGCGATGCCGCTGCGATCGCGGAGGAGCGGCGGAAGAAGGCCGGCGTGACGACATGACCTCGCGTGAGTTGCTCGAATCGTCTCCCGCACCGGGTGTACTGCAACTGACGTTGAATCGTCCGGAGGTACACAACGCGATCTCGCTGTCGCTGCAACGGGCACTCGACGAGACGCTGACCCGTGCAGCGTGCGACGACGCCGTCCGGGTCGTGGTGGTCGCCGGGTCCGGTGAGCGCGCCTTCTCGGCAGGGTACGACCTGCAGGAACTCGCGGCACTGTCGTCGGACGCGAACCTGGAGGCGATGCTCGAGCGCGAGGAACTGCTCTGGCGGTATCTCGAATTCGCCAAGCCCACGATCGCGGCAGTTCAGGGCGTGTCGTACGGCGCCGGGACACTGCTCGCTGTCTGCTCCGACCTACGGGTCGGCGGATCGTCGACACAATTCACCGTGACTGCGGCGAAGTACGGTGGTGCGAACCTGACCTGGGTGCTCGACACCTTGATCGGGGCCGGACAGACGCGAGATCTGCTCATGACCTCGCGTGCCGTCGCCGGCGACGAGGCATATCGGATGGGCCTGCTCACCCGATACGCAGGTGACGGTGACGTTCTCGGGACCGCGCTGGAGGCCGCGGCGCAGATCGCAGCGCAACCACCCGAGGCGGTCCGGGAGATCAAATCGCTTCTGCTCGCCGGGCATGGTAAGGATCTGCGCAGCCGCTACGACCGCGAGAACGCGGTCGCACGCACCACGCTGCGCCCTCGCCCCATCGGCGACATGTTCACGGAATTCTTCGGTGCCCGTGCGGGAACCGACTGAAAGGGGCATCATGGACGTCTCGCTACGCCCGAACGCACCGATCGATATCTGGAATCCGGACTGGAACGATCCGTTCGATCCGACCGTCGAGGCCGGCGACGAGTTCGCCGAGCTGGTCGCCGCAGTCCGTGCGGTACAGGAGGCTTTCACGCGGTCGCGTCCCGACCCTGCCGCCGCGGCGGGTATCGCCGGGACACTGCGTTCTGTTGCACAGCGATTGGAAGAACTCGAGGTAGGCGAGGACGATCAGATCGCGGGACATCGCTGGGATCTGGCCGGTCGGGGACAGGCCCTGGCGCCGCCGCTGCACATCGACGCGGTGACGGAAACGACCGCTCGTGGGCGGGTCACGGTCGGGCGCTTCCATGCCGGTCGTTACGCGATGAACGGTGGTGTCACACCGCTGATCTTCGACGAGATCATGGCCCGGCTGGCCAATGATTCCGGACGTCCCTGGGCGCGTACGGCTTATCTGAACGTGAACTTCCGGGCGCCTGCCCCACTCGACGTCGAACTCCGTGTGGAGGCGGAGTACCTGCGACAGGACGGACGCAAGCGGTTCATGCGCGGAACCATGTACCACGGCGATGTGCTCGTCGCCGATGCGGACGGACTCTGGGTGGAACTGAAACCCGAACAGACGCTCAATATTTCCGAAGGAGGAGACGTATGAGTGGTTACTCGTTGCTCGAGGGCATGCGCATCCTCGAGGTCGCACAACTGGCGCCCGCATCGGTCGGTGGGCACCTTGCCGACCTGGGTGCCGAAGTCATCAAGATCGAATCAGGGCCGCTCGGCGATCCGGTGCGCATCGGCGGCAGCCGCGCGATCGGCGACCAGGACGGTCCGTCGTTCATGCATCTGAGGTGGAACCGGGGTAAGAAGAGCGTTGCACTCGACCTGCGGTCCCCCGAAGGCGCGCAGGCTTTCCTCGATCTCGCCCGGACGTGTGACGCGGTCGTCGAGGGCATGCGCAGCGGTTACCTCGACTGGCTCGGTGTCGGCTACGACCAGCTGCGAGAGGTCAATCCGAAGATCGTCTTCTGCACGGTCTCGGGTATGGGATCCGATGGGCCCTACAGCCGGCTCGGGACCGGGGGCCCTGTGTTCGATGCGTACGCGGGGCTGCGCGACGTGCGCACACCGGAGGAACCACCGACCGACGGGATCGCGGGGTCCACGACTGCGCCGATCGCGATGTACGCGCTGGGTGCCTACGGCGCGATGGGCCTGCTCGCAGCGGTACATCGTGCCGGTCGCACCGGTCGCGGCTGCAAGCTCGAGGTGGCGGGCATCGACGTGGCCGCGTCGTGGATGCCGGACCTGGTCGATGCCGAACTCAACAAGGATCGATCCATCCATCGCCCCACGTGGCTGCCGGACGGACGGCTGCCCGATTGGCCGCGACTCGAGGCGTACCGCACGAAGGACGACGAGGCCGTGCTGTTCGGCTCGCACGTCGACAAGTTCTGGCGCAACTTCTGCATGGCCGTCGACCGGCCGGATCTGCTCGAGATCGATCTGGCGGGTACCGATCCGGAAGCGCCGGCGCGCGCCGACCGTGTATACCGCGAGCTTCGCGAGATCTTCCTGCAGCGCACCCGCGACGAGTGGGTCGCGCTGTTCCTCGCGCACGACATCGCGGGTGGACCGGTGAACAGCGTCCGGGACATGATCGCCGATCCACACTTCGCCGGTCGCGCGAACACGTACCGCGTCGAGTACGAGGGAGTGGGTGAGCTCGAATTCGTGGTGAGCCCGGTCCGGGTGCAGGATGAGAAGTTCGCGCCGTCGCTACCGCCGGAGCTCGGGGCGGACACGGAGGATGTCCTCCGAAAAGTGTTAACACGCAGTGTATCCGACCATTCCGACGCGATGGGACCGATCTCGCGCGGGTAGGGGCGGCAAGGTCGGAATCCCCGCAATCGGGTGTGCGGATTCGATGCCGCATTCTGTTGTGCCAACTATCTATAGATGTTAGATTAACTGCGACCTCGGTGACGGCGATCACACACCGCCTCGGTGGGTGATCCGGCCCGACGGTCGCGCAGCAACTCCAGACGCGCCGCCCGACGGAGGCGCGTCCGAATCGGGTGGACGGGCCCGGCGCGGGCCGCACCCCCACCGCCGTGAGCGAGAGCGGGGCACGCCGCCACGGCGAGCATGAGGAGACGACAATGAATCTGACCGATCTGGTTCGATACTGGGGCAAGACTCGTCCCGCCCAGCAGGCGATCGTGTTCGGCAACACCTCCCAGACGTGGTCCGAGGTGGACGCAGTCACCGACGCGCTGGCCCGTGGCCTCGCCGCCCGGGGCGTTCGTAAGGGTGACCGCGTCGGGGTGATGATGCTCAATCGACCGGAACTGGCGCACGTCATCCTCGCGACACTCAAGCTCGGTGCGATCAGCGTCCCGCTCAACTTCCGACTGCTCGGCAAGGAACTGGCTCCGATGCTCGTGGATTCGGCGCCGCGGGTCGTGATCGTGGAGAACGAGCTGGCTCCGTTGCTCGAGGAGGCAGCGGCCGAAACCGAGTTCGAGATCTTCGCGATCGGGGGAAGCGACCACCGTGCATACGAGACGCTGCTCGACCCCGGAAACGTGCCGGACGTTCACATCGAGGCGTCCGATCCGGCATTCATCTGCTACACCTCGGGCACCACGGGTATACAGAAGGGTGCGCTCGTCACACATCGCAGCGCACTCGCGCCCGGTATCGCGCAGGTGCTCAGCCACGGCATCTCCCGCCGCGACCGCGTGATGTGCTCGGCGCCCCTCGTCTACACCGGCTCGGTCCTGTCGATCTTCATGCAGCTCGTGGTGCTGCCGGGATCGACGATGGTGCTGCTGCGCGAGTTCGATCCGGCGATCGCCCTGGACACGTTCGAGCGTGAGCAGGTCACCGCGACCACAACGGTGCCGGTGATCTGGGAGCGCATGGCCCAGCTCCCGGACTTCGGAACCCGCAAGCTCGCGAAGTTCACGTTCGCCGGCGCCGGTGGCGCACCCGTGAGCCTGGACCTGCTCGACTTCTACAACAGCCGCGGCGTGCCGCTCACCCAGGCGTACGGACTGACCGAGGCGTCGGGAATGGTCTCGACGCTGTACTACGAGGACGCTCGTACCCGGCCGGGCTTCGCCGGCCTGGCCCTGGCCGGCACCCAGGTGCGCATCGGCAGCATCGCCGGTGGCTTCGCCGCACCGAACGAGGTCGGCGAGATTCTGGTGCGCGGCGAGCACGTCATGCGGGAGTACTGGAACAAGCCCGAGGCGACGGCGGACACGCTTGTCGACGGCTGGTTGCGCACCGGCGATCTGGGCCTGCAGGACGAAGGCGGCTTCCTCAAGGTCGTCGACCGCCGCAAGGACATGCTCATCTCCGGTGGACTCAACGTATACCCGGCCGAGATCGAGAAGGCGCTGCACGGCATCGACGGCTTGGTCGACCTCGCGGTGATCGGAGTCAAGGACGACCGATGGGGTGAGGTCCCGATGGTGGTGTTCCACAGTCAACGGCCGGCGGACGACATCGTCACCGACATCGCGTGCGTCGCGAGCGGGAACCTGGCCAGATTCAAGCGCCCCGCGGTGGCGCTCGCGCTCGACGAACCGCTGCCGCGCACCTTCTCGGGCAAGCTTGCGAAGGCTGTTCTCCGAGAGCGCTTTCAGACGCCGCCGGCCCATGCGATCCCGGTACCCCGAGAGGCGCAGTCGGCGGATGCCGCGACGTCCCGGTCCTGAGGTTCATTTCCCCTTCTCCGAGAGGACACGCACCGTGAGCAGTACCCGCGATGTGGACATCACCAAGATCATCGACGACTCGCCCCTGTCATCCCTGCAGAAGCGTGTCCTCGCCCTGTGCCTCGGTCTCGCGATCCTCGATGGCATCGACGCACAACTCATCGGGTTCGTCATTCCTGCCATGTCGGCGGACTGGGGACTGTCGCCCGCGTCCTTCGGCTTCGCGCTCGCGCTGAGTACCGGCGCGATGGTCGTGGGCAGCCTGCTCTTCGGGCCGCTGGCCGACCGCTACGGCCGCCGCAGGATCATCATGGTGTGCACTGTCATCTTCGCGGTGTTCACGCTCGCCACCGCGCTGGTGACCTCCATGACGGCGCTGATCGTGCTGCGCGTGATCGCGGGTCTCGGCCTCGGCGGTGTGACACCGAATCTCATCGCGATGGTGAGCGAATACAGTCCTGCCCGGATGAGGGCGACGATGGTGACCGTGACGGTCGCGGGCATGTCGCTGGGTGGCTTCGTCGGTGGTTTCGCGGCCGCGTTCCTCATCCCGAAGTTCGGGTGGCAGGCGCTGTTCGTCGTCGGTGGCGTGTTACCGCTGATCTTGATGGCTGTGGCGATGCGGTGGCTGCCGGAATCCGTGAAGTTCCTCGTTGCCCGAGGCCGCAACGAGGAGGCCGCGCACATCGTCGACGAGATCGCGCCCCACGCACGCGTCACCGCCACGGCCAGGTTCGTGCAGGACACGTCGACCGTGACGAAGTCGCCGGTGAGCGTCCTGTTCCAGGGCGGCCGCGCGGTCGACACGGTCCTGTTGTGGGGCGTGTTCGTCATCAACTTCCTGGTCATCTATTTTCTGCTCAGCTGGATGCCGACGCTGTTCGGCGAAGGCGGTCGGAGTGCATCGACCGCGTTGCTCGCCGCGTCGCTGTTCAACCTCGGCGGGATGACGGGTGCGCTGACATTCGGCCGGATCACCGACCGGATCGGCAACGGCTTCGTCGTGGTGATGGCGGGCTACACGCTCGGAGCCGTGTTCACTGCGCTGGTCGCGATGCTTCTCGGCAGCGGATGGTTGCTGCTGCTGGCGGTCTTCTTCGTCGGATTCGGCATGTCCGGTAGCTCGGCCGGCATCATCGCGATCGCAGCCACGGTGTATCCGGTTGCGGTCCGCGCGACGGGTGTCGGCTGGGCAATGGGCATCGGGCGAATCGGCTCGATCGCGGGTCCGGCGGTCGGCGCGCTTCTGATCGCGGCGGGGTTGGGTGCGCAGAGCATCTTCCTCCTCACGATCGTGCCGACGCTGCTCGCTGTCGTGACTCTCGGGGTCATGTCCATCCGGAATCGCCGAGCGCAGAGCAACCGCCGTTCCGAGACCGCTACGACACCCCACACCATGGCTGCAGCCGAATAGCCCTACGCGGTTGACGGTTGTTCACCGCATGGAGTTCTGCTGGTGAATAACCGTTTGCCGTTCGTGGCCGCCGCAACAGGCTCATGTTGTGCCATTTACCTACAGATGTTAGATTGCGATGACGTCGGTGACGATCATCACATCCTGCAGAGCCCATCGCCTCTGCCGAACAGCGGACGGAGCGGACAGTGCCGGTGAAGTTGTCCTATTGCCGCCTGTGCCCCGCCTCGTGCGGGGTGCGGGTGGAGGTCGACGGCGATCGGATCCTCGGCATCGTCGGCGACGGACTGCACCCGTTGTCGGGCGGCTACTCGTGTCCGAAAGGACGTCGTGGTGGCGACTTCCATCAGGGGCCGGATCGGCTCACCACCTCGATGCGCCGCACCCCCGGCGGCAACTTCGAGCCCATCCCGGTGGAGGTGGCGATCGCGGAGATTGCCGAGCGCCTCGAAGCGATCACGGGGGAGCACGGTCCGGACGCACTGGCATTGTTCATGGGAACCCAGCAGAACTTCGCGGCGCTGACCGGCCCGATGGCGCGGGCGTGGTTCCGCACCACCGGATCCCGGAAACTGTTCTCGACCATGACGATCGATCAGTCCGCCAAGTGGATCGTGCAGTCGCGGATGGGGGAGTATCTCGGCGGGCGCCAGCGCTTCGACACCGCGGACGTGTGGCTGCTGGCCGGCACGAACCCGATGGTGTCGCTCAACGGCGGTGACGGGGACGGCGCGATCACTCAGAACCCGTCCGTGACGATCCGCAGGGCGCGCGAGCGAGGGCTGAAGCTCATCGTCGTCGATCCTCGGCGCACCGAAACTGCGGTTCGTGCGGACCTGCACCTGCAGCTCCGCCCCGGCACCGATGCCGCACTGTTCGCGGGACTGCTGCACGTGATCCTGTCCGAGGGTTGTCACGATCACGGGTTCTGCGAGCGCTTCGCAGACGGCCTCGAGGAGCTCGGCGCGGCGGTCGCACCGGCGACACCGGCGCACACCGAAGCGGTGACGGGCGTGCCGGCCGCCGATGTCATCCGCGCGGCCCGGATGTTCGCGGCGGGGCGGCGGGGCATGGCGACAACGGGCACCGGGGTGTGCATGGGCCCGCATTCCAATGTCGCCGAACACCTGGCCGCGTGCCTGAACGTCGTCTGCGGTCGGTACCTCCGCGAAGGCGAGGTGACACCCAACCGCAACGTTCTCGCACGGACGACCCCGTTGAAGGCAGAGGTTCGTCCGCCGTACCGGACCTGGGAATCCGGGTTCCGCAGCCGCATCGGCGGGATCGGCACGATGAACGGCGAGCTGCCGTCGGGCATTCTTGCCGACGAGATCCTCGAGCCGGGCGCCGACCGGGTGCGGGCACTGGTGGTCTCGGGCGGGAACCCGGCGCGGGCCCTGCCGGATCGGGAGAAGGTCGAACGTGCACTGAGCGAGCTGGAGCTCTTGGTGTGCGTCGACACGCGAATGTCCGACACCGCCCGGCTGGCCGACTATGTGATCGCGCCGACGATGGCGTACGAGCGACCCGACCACACCTTGCTGATGGAGTTCTTCTTCGCCCGGCCCTTCGCGCAATACACACCACGACTCGTGGCTCCGCCCGCAGGCGTGATCGAGGACTGGGAGTTCTTCTTCCGCCTTGCCTCTGCGGCCGGGCACACGGTGAAGTTCGCCGGGCGGGTGCTCGATCCGGACGCGCCGCCCACCTCGGACGAAATGCTCGCGATGTTCGCAGAACGCGGGCGCGTATCCATGGACGAAGTGATGTCGGCACGACGCGGCACGCTCGCGCCTCCGGAGGAGAAGGTGGTCGGTCCGCCCGCAGAAGGAGCGTCCGAACATCGCCTCGCCCTGTGCCCGGACGATGTGAGCGCAGAAATCGCTGCTGCACTGGGTGAGTCGACGCCACAACGCGGGCTCACCATGCGGCTGACGGTGCGCCGCATGCGGGAGCTGATGAATTCGGTGGGCCGGGATGTCAGCGGGCTCGCACGCTTCGGCTACAACCCCGCACACGTGAATCCGCAGGACCTCCGGCAGCTCGGCATCGAACACGGCGACATCGTGCGCATCCGCTCGGCCCACGGCCGTATCCGGGCTGTCGCACACGCCGACCCCACCGTCCGACAGGGCACGGTCTCGATGACCCACTGCTGGGGTGCTTCCGACGCCGACGCGGACCCCCGCGGAGTCGGCAGCAATGTCAACGACCTGACCGGCTACGACCGAGTCCAGAACATCAACGCGATGCCGGTGATGACTGCGGTGCCGGTGGCCGTCGAATCGGAGGTCCCCGCCGGTGCTCACTGACACTTCCGCCACGACGGTCGGCGCACGCATCTGTCCGCTGTGCGAAGCGACGTGCGGTCTGCTCTTCGAACTCGGCGGACGCACGGTGACGTCGGTGAGGCCGAACCCCGACGACGTGTTCACCGCAGGGCACAGTTGCGCGAAGGGGCTGGGCCTCGGGCAACTGGAGAACGACCCCGACGTCATCCGCACTCCGTTGATCCGCGACGGGGACGATTTCCGTGAGGCAACGTGGGACGAGGCGTTTGCCGAGATCGGTCGGCGACTGCCTCCGATCATCGCGGCGGACCCCAACAGTTGCGCTGTCTACTCGGGCAACCCGGCCGCGCACCACCTGGACCCGTCGTTCTACACGTTGCCGCTGATCTCGGCGATCGGCACCCGCAATGTCTACTCGCCCGCCAGCATCGACACTCTTCCGAAGAACTACGCGAACGCATTGCTCTACGGAACCGGGCTCGGAATGGCGGTCCCCGATATCGACCGCACGTCGTATCTGCTGATCCTGGGGTCGAATCCGCTCGTGTCGAACGGCAGCACCGTCACCGCGCCGGGAATCGGGAGGCGTTTGGAAGCGCTGCGAGAGCGCGGTGGCACCCTGGTGGTAGTCGACCCGGCGCGCACCCGGACGGCGGAGGTCGCCGACCTCCATCTCGCCATCCGGCCCGGTACCGATGCGTTTCTCCTGCTCGCACTCGTCTCGGTGATCGCGACCGAGGGGCTTGCTGCGCCCGGGCGCCTGACCGGGTACGTCGACGGATTGGACGACGTCCTTCGGCTCACAGAACAGTTCACCCCGGACGCGGTCGCGGAGATCTGCGGAATCGACGCCGACGTGATCCGCCGGATCGCACGGGATTTCGCCGCTGCCGACTCGGCCGTTGCCCATTCCCGGATGGGTTCGTGCACACAGGAGTTCGGTTCGGTCGCCAACTGGATGGTCGAGATCCTCAACATCGTGACCGGCAACCTCGATCGGCCGGGGGGCGCGATGTTCCCCGTGCCACCGGCAGGCGGTCCGACCACCTGGCCCGCCAACCCGAAGGCTCCGCTCGTGTTCGACCGATGGCGGTCGCGGGTCCGGAACATGCCGGAGGCGATGGGAGAGATCCCCGCGGTCTGTTTCGCCGAGGAAGTCCTGACCCCGGGCCCGGGACAGGTGCGGAGCCTGATCACGATCTCCGGCAACCTGGCACGGTCGTTTCCGAACAGCCACGCTGTCGAGGCCGCCCTGGCCGATCTCGAATTCATGGTGTGCATCGACGGGTACCTCAACGAGACGACCCGCTATGCCGATGTCATCCTGCCACCTCCACCGCTGACGACGCGGGGCCACCACGACCTCGCGCTCACCCACTTCCAGGTGCGCAATGTGGCCCGGTACACGGCCCCGTTGCTCGAGCCGAGTCCGGGCCAGGTCCCCGAGTGGCAGATTTTGCTGCGCCTCGCGGCAATCGTCCGTGGCGAACCGGAGCGGCCGGTCACCGAGCTCGACGACGAGGTCGCCACCACAGCGATCCGTCGCGCAGCGAAGCTCGCGGGCTGCGAACTCGACGACGTCGTACGGGCGACCGCGGGCCGCACCGGCCCGCAGCGGCTGCTCGACCTGCGGTTGCGCAGCGGCCCGTACGGCGACCGGTTCGGTGCCGTTCCCGGCGGACTGACCCTCGAACTGCTCGAACGCAATCCCAACGGCATCGACTACGGGCCGTTGCAACCGCGAATCCCCGAGGTGCTGCGGACCCCGAATGGACGGATCAACCTCGTCCCCGATGCGTTGATCGCCGACCTGCCGCGCCTGCGTGACACGCTGGCACAACCCGTGCCGGAGCTGGTCCTCGTCAACCGGCGACAGCGTCGCGGTATGAACTCCTGGCTGCACAATGCGCTGCCACAGCCCGACACAGGTCAGTGTGCGCTGTTCATGAATCCGTTCGACGCTGCCGCACGCAACCTCGTGGACGGCGACACGGTGCGTATCGCATCGAAGACCAGCGCTGTCGTCGCCGAACTGCGCATCACCGACGCGATGCGTCAGGGCGTGGTGAGCCTGCCGCACGGGTGGGGTCACGACGGCCGTGGTCTCCGCACCACTCGCTCGGCCGCTGCACCCGGTGCGAACGTCAATGCCCTGGTCGACGACACCGTGGTCGAGCCGCTGACAGGCGCCCCGATCTTCAACGGTTTCCCCGTCGACGTCACCCGCGTGGAAAGGCCGCAGTCATGACCGGGGAGTCGGGTGCTCTGACCGGCACCACGATCGGTGTCGTCGGCGCCGGGATGATGGGATCGGCCCTCGCGTACACGTGCGCACGGGCCGGCGCCGACGTCGTGCTCGTTGCGCGGACCCTCGAGGGTGCGCGCCGCGGAAGGGCGTACGCCGACCGGCGCGAAATGCGTGCACTGCAGGCCGGGACGACGGATACGGCGGTCTCACAGGCGTTGCTCGCCCGCATCACGCCTACCGAACGGGTTTCGGACCTCGCGCCGGCCTCGTTGGTGGTCGAGGCCGTGGCGGAGAACGTCGCCGCCAAACAACAGGTCCTGCAGTCGGTCGAGGCCGTCACCGACCCGGGCACCTTCCTCGCGTCGACGACGTCGACCCTGCCGATCACAACGCTCGCATCCACGCTGGCACGTCCGGAGAACTTCGTCGGGATGCACTTCTTCTCGCCCGTCGACCGGATGGCGTTGGTGGAGACGATCACCGGTACGCGCACGTCGGAGACCACTCTCGCGGCATCCTTGACGTACTCACGGAAGCTCGGGAAGACGCCCATCGTGGTGCGCGACAGCCGGGGGTTCTTCACCAGCCGGGTGATGCAGCCCTATCTGGACGAGGCGATGGTCGCGGTCGGGGAAGGAATCGATCCGGTCCTCGTCGAGCGTGCGGCGCTCGAAGCGGGATACCCGGTGCCGCCATTGCAATTGCTCGACGAGATCACGTTGACCCTCAACCGCGCGGTGCAGCGAGAGAACCGAGCCGCTGTCGGGACCGCCGGCGGCGCGTGGCGGGCGAGTGGTGCGGACCGTGTCCGCGACCGGATGATCGACGAGCACGGTCGAGTCGGTCGATCGGTGGGACGCGGATTCTACGAGTACGACACCGACGGCACGCGAATCGGGTTGTGGCCCGGCCTTCGCGACGTGTTCGGGACGACCCGGAGTATCCCGGTCGACGACATGCGCGACCGGTTGCTCTTCGTCGAGGTGATCGAAGCGCTGCGTTGTCTCGACGAAGGTGTGATCGGTTCCGAGGCCGACGCAGACACCGGATCCGTTCTCGGCATCGGATTCCCCGCGCACACCGGTGGGGTCGTGTCGTTCAGGCGGTCCTATACCGGTGGTGCGGAGGGATTCACGGCTCGCGCCCGCGAACTTGCCGACCGCTACGGCCACCGCTTCCTCCCGCCGGAACAGAGTTCGGAAGCACACGATCAACCGGAGTATCCATGACATACGTAGTCACCCAAGCCTGCTGCAACGACGCGACGTGTGTCGCGGTGTGTCCGGTGAACTGCATTCACCCGACTCCCGACGAAGCGCAGTACGCGCGCACCGAGATGCTCTACATCGATCCGGACACCTGCATCGATTGCGGGGCGTGCGCCGACGTGTGTCCGGTGGAGGCGATCGCGCCCGACAGCGATCTCACACCCGAGACCGAGATCTACAAGGATCTCAATGCCGCATACTTCCTGGGGAACCCGACCGTGTCCGGCCCGACGGAGGTGCCGAAGGAGCCCGTCGTCGTCGCCGAGCGGCCCGGTCCGCTGCGGGTGGCGATCGTGGGTTCCGGTCCGTCCGCCTTCTACGCTGCCGAGGAATTGCTGAAACGGCGTGACATCGACGTGGAGGTCTCCATGTTCGAGCGGCTCCCCGTCGTCGGTGGGCTCGTCCGCTTCGGTGTGGCACCGGATCATCAGACGACGAAGGCCGTCGATCGGGTCTTCGCCCGTACCGCCGGCCGCAACGGCTTCCGCGCATTTCTCGGTGTGGAGGTCGGACGTGACCTCAGCGTCGACGAACTGCTCGACCACCACCATGCGGTGATCCACGCAGGCGGCGCTTCCGACGACCGGAAGCTCGGTATCCCGGGCGAAGACCTGCCGGGCAGCTTTGCCGCACGTGAATTCGTGGCCTGGTACAACGGGCATCCGGACTACGCCGACCGTACGTTCGATCTGTCGGGGCGTCGCGCCGTGGTGATCGGCAACGGCAATGTCGCGTTGGATGTAGCGCGGATCCTGGCACGCGATCCCGAGCGGCTCGTGCCCGGCGACATCGCGGAGCATGCTCTGGATGTACTGCGCCGCAGCGCGATCGAGGAGGTGGTGGTGCTCGGGCGCCGCGGCCCCGAGCACGGGGCGTTCACGACACCGGAACTGCTGGCGCTGGGCTCGTTGCCCGAGCTGGACGTGACCGTCCACGGCGGTTACGACGCGCCGGAGGGCGCCTCGATCAAGCTGCAGACGATCGCCGAGTACGCGCACCGGCGTCCGCAACCGGGCAGGCGGAGGATCACGCTACGCTTCCAGGCCGCGCCGGTCGAGATTCTCGGCGGCACTCGCGTCGAGGGTCTGCGGATCGCACCGTACGGCCAGGCGGGGCCCGGCGAGGACCTCGACGCGTCTCTGGTGTTGCGGTCGGTGGGGTATCGCGGCCGTCCGGTGTCGGGTCTGCCGTTCGACGCGGTCCGCGGAACGATACCCAACGTCGCAGGTCGCGTCGTCGATCCGGCCGGCAACCGTCCGATATCCGGTGTCTACGTAGCAGGCTGGATCAAGCGGGGGCCGACCGGCGTGATCGGGACCAATCGATATTGCGCAGCCGAGACCGTCGAAGCGATCGTTGCTGACCACGAACGCGCCCTCCTGTCGCGGCCGAGCCGCACGGGCGACGATCTGGCGGCGATCGTCGAGACGCGCTGTCCGGACGCGTTCGGCTTCGACGGCTGGCGGCGCATCGACCGGTACGAACGGACCGAGGGGCGTCGCCAAGGCCGTGCCCGTCGGAAACTGGTCGAGGTCGATGCGATGCGCGCCGTCGCCCATGGTGCGGACGCCCATTCGTACTTGCCTCAATAAACAACAACCTTTAGATTTAATAGGCGGGTGTGATCTGCGCCTCACCGAGGTGGGCCCGCATCGACGACACACATTCATGGAGGGCTACATGAGCGGCACCGTTGTAGACGCTTTGACCTACTGGTCTCGGTCGAAGCCGGATCTGCCCGCGATCGATTTCGACGGCGATGTCGTCAGCTACGCAGAGCTGTCGAGCTGGGCAGACGGTGTTGCACACGACCTCGCCTCCCGTGGCGTCGCGCCGGGTGATCGAGTGGGCTTCCTCGGTGCCAACAGCCTGGAATGGGCCGTGGCCGCGCTCGGCGCCATGAAGGTCGGCGCCATCGCCGTGGGTTTCAACCAGCGCATGCTCACCGGCGAGCTCACCACCCTCGTCGACGACTGTGAACCCTCCGTGGTCTACTGCGAAGAGGCACTGCTGCCGCGACTCGAAGAGGTCCAGCAGGCACGCAACACCTTCTCGATCGCCGTGTTCGAGAAGGATGTGCGCCCGCTGCGCGGCCGCGAACACGCGAAGTACCGCTCGCCGGTCGTCGATCTCGACGCTCCCACTGCCATCGTGTTCACCAGCGGCACCACCGGGAAGCCGAAGGGTGTGATCTTCACGCACGCCACGATTGCCGGTGAGATGCACGAGTGGTCGCTGATGGAACCGATTCAGCCGAACGGTCTGCGCCCGGTACTGGTGCTGCCGCTGTTCACCGCCGCCGGCATCGTCTGGGGCATCTCGCGTGTCGTGCTGCACGGCGGAACCTTGTTCCTGCAGCCGGGATTCGACCCGTCGTCGGCGCTGCGCGTCCTCTCCGAGGACAAGGCCAACACCCTGACCGGGCCCCCGATTCTCTTCGAACAGATCGCGAAGGTGCCCGGATTTGCCGACACGGATCTGAGCCACATGATCACCGCACACGTCGGCGGTGCCCGCGTGCCTGTCGACCTGCTGCACAAGTGGCAGGCCCAAGGGGTGTCCCTGAGGCAGATCTACGGTCAGACCGAGATCGGCGGATCGGCCACCGCAATGCCGCGGGACGAAGCCGCGGAACACCCCGACAAGTGCGGGTGGGGCGGCATCTTCACGAAGATCCGGGTGGTCGACCCCGAAGGAAACGACCTCCCGCCCAACGAAACCGGTCAGATCCTGCTGCGCGGACCGGGCATGATGCCGGGATACTGGCGCAACGAGGAAGCCACCCGTGCGACTCTGATCGACGGCTGGCTCCAGACCGGCGACCTCGGCAAGCTCGACGAGAACGGCTACCTCACGTACGTCGACCGCCTCAAGGACATGATCATCTCCGGTGGCCTGAACATCTCGCCCGCCGAGATCGAGACCGTCATCAACCAGATCCCAGGGGTCGAGGAGGTCGCGGTGATCAGCGTCCCCGACGCCAAGTTCGGCGAGACCCCGGCAGCGCTGGTCAGGACGAGCGCGCAGATGAAGGAATCCGAGGTCGTCGCCTTCTGCAACGAGCGCCTCGCCGACTACAAGGTGCCGCGCTACGTCGTCTTCATGGACGAGCCGCTGCCCCGGATGCCCAGCGGGAAGATCGCGAAGCGCCAGTTGCGCGACACCTTCGCGGATGTGCCCGACAACTACGAGAAGGTCCGGTAATCCAGTGGTGAACCCGCAGAAAGTTGCTGTCGTTACCGGCGGGGGGCGCGGCATCGGCGCGGCCATCTCGCAGCGGCTCGCCGCCGATGGATTCGCCGTCGCGGTCAACTACTCGCGTAGTGCGCGCGATGCCGAGGACGTAGTCGCGAAGATCGTCGCGGACGGCGGACAGGCCGTGGCAATCAGGGCCGACATCTCGAAAGCCGCCGACGCGGAACGGCTCATCGCCGACACGACGGCCCGACTGGGTGCTCCCACCGTGCTCGTCAACAATGCGGGCATGAACAAGGCCGGTGCGGCCCGTAAGCAGTCCCCCGACGAGTTCGACGAAGTCATCGCGGTCAATCTCAACGGCGCGTTCTACTGTACACACTTCGCATTGCCCGCAATGTACGACGCAGGTTGGGGCCGTGTGGTGTTCGTGAACAGCCCGTCGGGCGGGCGCCGGCCGTCGCCCGGCATGAGTGCCTATTCCGCAGCCAAGGCCGGTCTCGTAGCCATGACCAAGGCGATGGCGGTGGAGGTGGCCCGTCGCGGCATCACGGTCAACTCTGTGATGCCCGGCTTCGTCGCCACGGACATCGTGTCGTCGGGAGGCGAAGCCGGCGTGGAGGCCCTGACCAGGCACTGGCCGTCGATTCCGCCCGAGTCGATCGCCTCGACGGTGTCGTTCCTGGTGAGCGACAACGCCGCCGACGTCTCCGGTGAGGAGATCGGTGTGTGGCGGGGTGGCCCGGTCGGCGTCTGAGATCCGACCACGATGCGACCCGTGCCGATTCGATCGGCACGGGTCGCATCGTGGTTGCGTGCCCCCTGCACCCGTGCGCGTTTCTGGTAGCTCTCGCTACCAGAAACGCGCACGGTGTTGGTAGGTGTTACACCGACACCGGGGCTCGGTCGTCGTCCTGCTTCAGGACGGACGACGACCGGGTACGGGACAGGACGGTTGCTGCGAAACCGAGCAGCGAGACGACGCAGACCAGGAGGCTGAGCCACACCGTCGTGTCGTCGAACGCCAAGGCGACTGCGATGACCGGGACGATTGCCGCGCCGAGCGCGTTGCCGGCCTCACGACCGAGACCGAGGCCACTGTAGGCGTGCTGCGTGTGGAACAACTCGATGACGTACGCGCCCATCGGACCGAAGATGGCGGCGACTCCGACCCCGTTGCCCAGTGCCATGACCACCCAGTACAGCAACGGAGGAGTTGCTGCCCCCGACAGGAGTGAAATGCCCACCCACGCGAATACGGCGCTGTAGAGGAAGCCGAACATGATCACAGGCTGTCGTCCGACACGATCCGACAGTGCTCCGAAGAGCGGGATCAGAACGGTATTCGTGAGTTGCGCAGCGATCAGGCCGACCAGTACTTCGGTTCTACCGAAACCGAGCTGGTTGGTGCCGAAGGTGCCCATGAACACGATGTAGAAGTAGCCGATACCGGTCTGTCCGATGGTCATCACAAGGACGGTCAGAAGGGCGCGCGGCTGCTGTCGGATCACATCGAGAATGGGACTCTTCGACAGGGCGTCGGATTCCTTGATCTCGCGGAACGCGGGCGTCTCGGGCAGGGCACGACGGAGCCACAGGCCGTAGGCGAGGATCACGACGCTGAGCAGGAACGGAATGCGCCAGCCCCACGCGAGGAAGGCCTCTTGGGACATCAGGGCGGACACCAGGAGGAGCGACAAGGTTCCGAGCACGCCACCGAGTGCCGCGCCCATGCCGGGGAGGGAGCCGAGCAACCCACGCTTCTTCTCGGGTGCGAACTCGACGGCGACGAGGGCGGCACCGCCGTACTCACCGCTGGCCCCGATACCCTGGAGAATGCGCAGGAAGACCAGCAGAGCCGGTGCAGCCCATCCGATCTGCGCGTAACTGGGCAGAAGCCCGACGAGGAGGGTTGCCCCTCCCATCAGCAGCATCGTGAAGACCAGGATCTTCTTGCGTCCGATGCGGTCACCGAGGCTGCCGAGAATCACGCCACCTACCGGGCGGACGAGGAAGCCGACCGCGAACGTGGCGACCGCCTGTAGTGTTCCCAGGAACGGGCTCGAGCCGGTGAAGAACACGCTGGCGAAGACAATCGACGCCGCCGAGGCGTAGAGGCTGAAGTCGTAGTACTCGAGCAGGGTTCCTACGAAGGCGGCACGGCTTGCGCGTCGTGAGTCCGCGCGGGAGGGCCCGGAGGTCGTGTTCGGGGGAGGGCCTGCAGCCGCGGTCGTACGTTCGGTCATGCGAAACCTCGATGTGAGTGATGGGCGATCTGCCCGAATGATGTAGTGACGGAAACCACATTAAGCTATAGGCATTAGATTTGTCTATCGGGGTCCGTTGTGCCCGCGCCGTGTGACATCGACGTTGATGCCGGTGAGGTGCGACTGATTGCTGAGGACGTCGTATCCGTCTTTCCCGATGGGGGAGAGTCTGTTCACGTTCGCACCGGGCTGGCGCCGCGCCACCTCGAGGCTGCGAGCGGAGCTCTGACCCCATCCGTGTGTCATCGCGACCACGCCCGGCTTGAGGGCCTCGTCGTATGCCAGTACCGCGTCGACCGACCCGTAACGGTTGTGGACGGTGACGTCGTCACCGGCTACCAGTCCGCGCCGCTCCGCGTCGGCCGGGTTCATCCACAGGGGATTATTCTGGTGCACTCCTTGTTTCAGTACCGGAAGGTTGTGCAGCCAGCTGTTCACCATGTACAGGGTGCGGCGTGTGATGAGCTTGAGCTGGTCGGCACTCTCGGTGGACAACTCCTCGAGAATGTCCTCGGCGGTGCGGTATGCGCGCCGGAAAATTGCCGGGCAGCAGTCGATCAGGCCGTCGTCGTGCTGCACTGCGATGGTGAACACGTGCGACGGGTCCGCCTCGGGCAACACCGCGGTCTGGCAAGGCATTTCCTTCAGCCGCTCGATACTCAGGCCCGAGTCGCGCATGGCGGCATCCGCGTTGGCGAGGGGGTCGGGATCGGGACTGTCGAGCAGCGTCTCCACGCCCATCTCCTGCTGGATTCGTGACAGGATCCACCAGTCGTCGCGCCGGTCGCCCCTCGGCGGTACCACCGCGGGGGTGTACTGCACGTAGGGCTCCATCGCGACGCCCATCGTGTTCAGGAAGTTGAGGTCCTCGTGTTCGAGCCAATCCGTGGCGGGGAGAACGTAATCCGCCATCTCGCCGGTGACCGTGCGGTACAGGTCGATCGTCACGATCAGTTCCAGGTCTTTCAGGGCGCGGCGCAGGCGCTCTTCTCCGCCTACCGACAACAGCGGGTTACCGGAGATGACGATCAACGCTCTGATCGGATCATCCCGAGTCTCGATGTACTCCGACAGCATTGCTGCGGGCAGATCCCCACTGACAGTGCGGACCTCGCCCACGCTGTTATGGAAGAACGGATTCTCGCGCTTGCGCTTCGAATTTTGCACGACGTCGGTCATGCCGCGGGAGTAGATGTTGCCGCCTCGGCGGCCGAGGTTGCCGGTGAAGAGACTGATCATGTTGAGCATCCAGTACGCCAGCGTGCCCTGGCGCCCCTGGTTCACGCCGGTCGCCATGTAGATGCTGGCGGTGGGGGCGGTGCAGAAGTCCTCGGCGACCTTCCTGATGACGTCGGCCTCGATGCCGGTCGCCGCCGTTACTCGCTCGACGGGATACCCCCGGAGGAAATCGAGCAGCCCGTCGATGTTGCGTGCATGCTTCTCCACCGCGGTGCGGTCGTACCCGATCCGGAACACGATCTCGTGCAGGATCGCCGCGAGGAAGTAGAAGTCGGAATCGGGTTTGATCAGCAGCACGTCACCGGTGTCCGGTCCCGACGACTCGATCCGCCGCGGGTTGACGAACAGGACGGTCCCTCCGCGCTGCTTGACCGCCTTGATCTTGGCCATCGGGTTCGAGATGTGCATGAGGGTCATGTGCGAGACGAGGGGGTTGCTGCCGAGACACAGGAAATAGTCGGTGTGCAGCAGATCCGGGATCGGATGCGCCATCGACGCCCCGTAGATCGCCTCGCTTGCAGCGTATTTTGCAGAGGTATCCTGGGTGCCGGCGCTGAAACGCATCCTGGTGTCGAAACCACGCGCGAGTGCCGCCGCGTTGGCGTAGTAGGTGCCGTTGAACGCCGACGGGTTGCCTTGGTAGACGGCGAGCGCGTTGCGCCCGTACCGCCGGCGGATGTCCCCGAGCTTGTCGGCGATCTCGCGTACCGCATCGTCCCAGTCGATCGGTACGAAGTCGCCGACCTCCTCGTGGCGAGGATTCGTGCGCTTGAGCGGGCGGTCGAGGCGGTTCGGATCGTCGTGGACCTGGAGGAAGTGCACACCCTTGTGGCAGGCGAATCCCTGGTGGATCGGGTGATCCTTGTCCGGCTGCAGTGAGACTACCTGGTCGTCCCGGACGTCTGCGACGAGACCGCACCCCGGTTCGCAGATGCGGCAGAACGTGTGGACCCGGCGCGTCGTCACCTGGTCAACCGCCCACGGCGGCTGCGCAAGTCGATGCCGCCCACGGCGGCTGCGCGAGTCGATGCCGCCTGCGCCTCGTCCCGATAGTTGGACGGCCACTTCTTGCCCAGGGTCAGTCCCCCGTCGACTCCGAGGGCCTGGCCCGTGACGAACTCGGAGTCGTCCGAGGCGAGGAACGCCGCGGCGTGCGCAAGGTCCTCGGGTTCGCCGGCTCGCGGGATGGGCTGGAACGTCGTCAGGCTGCCCCGTGCGGCGTCGACGCTGCGGTCGAGTGCTTCGTCCTCGAGTCCCGCACCGTGGCCTACGATGCGGGTGGCGACTCCTCCGGGGACCAGTGCATTGACGCGGATCCGGAATTCGGCCAGCTCCACGGCCGCGGTCCGGGTCAGTTGGAGCACGGCGGCCTTCGCGGCGCTGTAGGGATGCGGTCCGAATCCGGTGCGCACGCCCGCGACGCTCGAGACGTTGACGATGCTGCCGGAGCCCTGGTCGCGCATCACGCGCGCGGCATGCTTGGTTCCGAGGAACACGCTGCGTGCGAGCACGGCGAACCCGTCTTCCCATTCCTCGAGGGAGGTGTCCTCGAGGAATGTCCAGGCACCGACGCGGCCCGCGTTGTTGACCATGCAGTCGAGCCGTCCGAACCGGTCGACCGCCAGCGCGACGGCGGCCTCGACCTCGGATTCGGTGCGTACATCGGTGTGCAGGTAGGCACCGCGGGGACCGAGGGCGGCAGCAACGGTCTCCCCGCGAGCGTCGTCGATATCCGCGACGATCACACGCGCCCCGCGCTCGACGAACACGTGAGCAGTGGCTGCGCCGATTCCGCTCGCGGCTCCCGTCACCACGGCAACCTTGCCGTCGAGGTTCGTCATGGTGGACTCCTTCGGTTGTGCTCGCCGGTTCCTCGAGCTTTAATCTAAAGCCATTAGTCTTCTTCTGTCGAGTCCTTCGTCCCTGGGGAGAGCCATATGTCCGATGCGACACCGATCCTGACCGAGCGGCCGCGGCCGGGCATTCTCCTGATTCGCCTCAATCGCCCGGACGAGCTCAATGCCATGAACGTCGACCTCATCGACGCGCTGCACGAGGTGCTCGCCGAGGTGCGGGACGATTCGACCACCCGCGCGATTGTGCTCACCGGTGAAGGACGTGCCTTCTGCGCAGGTCTGGATCTGCGCGGATACGGAATCCCGCAGGGTGCGACCGAGGGGGAGGGTCGCGCGCAACTCGGACTGCGGGTGCAGAAGCACATCGCGGGTCTCGTCGATGCATTCCGCGGTGCGCGGCCACCGATCATCGCGGCCGTCAACGGGGCCGCGGCGGGCGGCGGAATGTCGCTCGCCCTCATGTCCGACATACGCATCGTGTCCGAATCCGCGGTGTTCCACGCCGCGTTCATTCGCCGCGGCCTGTCCAACTGCGACATCGGAATGAGCTGGCTCCTGCCCCGCATGATCGGCTTCTCCCGGGCTGCGCAGATCATGCTCACCGGCAGGTCCATCGACGCCGCCGAAGCCGAACGGATCGGGCTCGTCTCGTCCGTCGAACCCCCCGACAAGCTGCTCGACGTCGCGCTGGACACCGCCGGGGCCATCGCGCAGAACAGCCCGTTCGGCGTCTGGATGACCAAGGAAGTGATGTGGTCGAACCTGGAGGCGCCCAGTATGCGCGCTGCAATCGACCTCGAGAACCGTACGCAGATCCTCAGCTCGTTGACGCGCGATCACAAGGAAGCCGTCGTCTCGTTCCTCGAGAAGCGGCCGCCGGCGTTCCAGAATCACTGACCGGCACCGATCGATTCGACGACACACCGAAGAGGCAGTGAAAGCAGCATGAGAGTTGGAATCGCCGCAGGGTATTGGGGTTCGGGCCCGCCGCGCAATGTCGAACGGATGCTCGCCGAGGCCGAAGCGCTCGGGGTCGACAGCTTCTGGACCGCCGAGACCTACGGGTCCGACGCGCTGACACCTCTCGCGTGGTGGGGTGCGCAGACGTCGAGGATCAAGCTGGGGACGTCGGTGTGCCAGATGTCGGCGCGCACACCGACGGCGCTGGCGATGGCCGCGCAGACCCTCGATCACCTCAGCGGTGGTCGCGTGATCATCGGCATCGGCGCGTCCGGGCCGCAGGTCGTCGAGGGCTGGTACGGGCAGCCCTACCCGCGACCTCTCGAACGCACCCGCGAGTACATCGAGATCATGCGGCAGGTGTGGGCGCGTGAGGAGCCGGTGACCTACTCGGGACGGCACTACCAGCTGCCGCTCCAGGGCGGCTCCGGACTGGGGAAGCCGCTCAAGTCGATCGTCCACCCCCTGCGTGACGACGTCCCCGTCTACATGGGCGCCGAGGGCCCGAAGAACGTGGCGCTCGCCGCCGAGATCGCCGACGGCTGGACGCCGCTGTGGTTCTCGCCCAAGAGCGACGAGTTCTACCGCACGGCACTCGCCGAAGGCTTTTCGCGTGAGGGAGCGCGCCGCACCGCCGACGACTTCGAGGTTGCGAACGTGTGCTGGCTCCTCGAGAACGACGACGTGGAGAAGGCCGCCGCCCGGCTCAAGCCGACGGTCGCGCTCTACGCCGGCGGTATGGGGGCCAAGGGTGCCAACTTCCACAACGACGTGTTCGCCCGCATGGGGTGGGGCGAGGTGTGCGCCGAGATCCAGGAGCTGTACCTGAGCGGGCGGCCCGAGCTCGCCGCACAGGCCGTGCCCATCGAGATGGTCGAGGACGTCGCCCTGGTCGGTCCCGCGGACAAGATCATCGAAGAGATCGAAACCAAGTGGAAGTCCACGTGCCTGACCACCCTCATCCTCGGTGGGTGGCCGAAGCCGGAGAACCGCGAGCGCATTCTGGAGGCAGTGCAGTCGTGACCCTCGATCCGAGAACCCCGATCCTGGTCGGCACCGGCCAGGTCGACGAACGCGGCGGCGGCGTGGAGCCCGTCGATCTCATGGTGCGCGCGGCGCGCGAGGCCGCTGCCGATGCCGGGTCCGCGCGCCTGCTCGAACTGGTCGACTCCGTCCGCGTGGTCGGGCTCCTGTCCTGGCGTTACCGCGACCCGGGCGCACTCGTCGGCGAGCGCATCGGCGCGACCGTACGGCACACCGGTTACTCCGGAAACGGTGGGAGCACGCCGCAGGTGCTGGTCAACGGTGCCGCCGAGGACATCGCCGCTGGCCGCGCCGACGTCGTGCTCATCGGTGGCGCCGAATCCTGGCGGACCCGCATGAAGCTGCGGGCGCAGAAGCAGCGACCCGAGTGGAGCGTGCAGGACGAGTCGGTGCCCGCCGCCGAGATCATGGTCACCGATGTGCCGATGGCGGACGAGAGCGAACGCCGGATCGGTCTGGACCGGCCCTCGTACGTCTATCCGCTGTTCGAGCAGGCGCTGCGGGTCTCGGCGGGACGCTCCCTCGAGGAGCACCGCGAGTTCATCGGGGGCCTGTGGTCGCGGTTCAGCAAGATCGCGGCAACGAACCCGAATGCGTGGGTGCAACGGGAGTACACCGCGGCGGAGATCGCGACACCGTCGCCCGAGAACCGGATGATCTCCACGCCCTACACCAAGCTGCTGAACTCGAACAACATGGTCGATCAGGGCGCGGTGCTGCTGATGTGCTCGGTCGAGACGGCCGCCCGGCTCGGTATCCCGCGGGAGAACTGGGTCTTTCCGCAGTCCGGCACCGAATCGCACGATACGTATGCGATCGCCGAACGGGGTGCCCTCGACGGGTCACCGGCGATTCGCATTGCGGGGGCGCGGGCTCTCGAGCTCGCGGGTATCGGGCTGGACGATGTCGCGCACGTCGATGTGTACTCGTGTTTTCCGTCGGCGGTACAGGTTGCGGCGAACGAGCTGGGGTTGGCGCTGGATGATCCGGGTCGGCCGCTGACCGTGACCGGTGGTCTGACGTTCGGGGGTGGCCCGTGGAACAACTACGTGAGCCATTCGATCGCGACCATGGCGAAACGGGTGCGTGAGTCCCCGGGTTCATACGGTCTGGTGACCGCCAACAGCGGCTATCTCACGAAGCACGCCATGGGCGTGTACCGGACGGAACCTCCCGCCGGAGGATTCCGGCGGCTGGACGTGCAGGCCGAGGTGGCGGGGCAGCCCACGACCGCCGCGCTCATGTCCTACGCGGGCACGGCGTCGGCGGAGTCGTGGACCGTGGTGTACGGCCGCGACGGTTCGCCGGAGCGTGGTTTCCTCGCGGCACGCACTGCCGCAGGGGAGCGAACCCTCGCGGCGACCACGGACGCCGAGGATCTCGCGCGCCTCACGGAGGGCGATGTTGCAGGTCAGCACGTTTCGATCACGGAGGACGGGCAGTTCCACTTCGCGCGACGTTGACGGCATTTATCTAACGACATAAGGTTATTGCACTGACGGACACGACAGGCTCGTGTCACGAATCGAGGAGTTCACAGATGTCTGTCGAAGACTTTCGTGCACTGTACGAACAGCATGTCGGCTACGTTGTCGCCGGAAACATGAAGGCCGCTCTCGCCGACATGGTGCGAGAGAACATTCCGCAGGTCTTCGACGGAATCGACACCCCCCGCGAGGCCACGAAAGGCTTCGAGATCAAGGACGTGCGCGCCGAGGGCGACCGGATGGTGGGCGAGACCGTCTACGACATGGGCGACCGTTCGATCGGGCTGCGCTCCATCTGGGAGCTCCACGACGGACGCTGGCTCGCGGCGAAGCTCGAGAACTTCCCCGCCGGAACGGAGGCGAACGCATGACCGCAACAGAACTCGCGACCGAACCCTGGGGACCCGCGCCGGACGGACTCGATCAGCCGTACTGGGACGGTCTCCTTGCCGGTGAGCTGCGCCTTCAGCGCTGCAGCGATTGCCGCACGTGGATCTGGGGGCCGCAGGCCATTTGCGGTCACTGCCACAGCTTCGACCTCGGATGGGAAACCGTCGAGCCGGCCGGCACCGTCTACAGCTGGAATCGCAGCTGGTACCCGTACATGGACGAATATGCCGAGCGGTTGCCGTACGTGACGGTGCTCGTCGAACTGCCGCACGCCGGTGGCCGACGGGTGCTGGGCATTCTCGCAGACGACATCGACGCGAACCCCGAGATCGGCGACCGGGTCGTCGGAGTCTTCGAGCGGACCGAGGGCGCCGCCTGGCCGTTGCTGCGTTGGCGCCGGGCCGATTCGATCGTAGAGGGAGAAATGCGATGAGCGCCAACATCATGCGCGGCGCGACGGCCGTCGTCGGCGTCGCCGAACAGCATTACAAGCGCGGCGAAGCCCCGCACAGCGAGAAGCGCATGACTCTCGAGGTCATCCTCCGGGCGTGTGCCGACGCGGGTATCAACCCCCGCGAGATCGACGGCTTCGTCTCCTACGCGGGCGGCGCCAACGACGGCGCCATCATCGGCGGCGCACTGCTGATCGACGAACTGCGTTGGTCGAACATGATGTGGGGTGGGGGCGGCGGCAGCGTCGCAGCGGCCATCACGAATGCAGCCACTGCGATCGCCACCGGTCAAGCCGAGTGTGTTGTGGTCTATCGCGCGATGACGCAGGCGGATACGGGTCGGCTCGGATACGCGAAGTACCACTACGGCAGTCACTTCCTCGCGCACGGCATCGGCTCGCCCGCGCAGATCTGCGCGATGCGCACCCAGCGGATGCTCGAGCACGGCGGGGTGCCGCGGTCGGCCATGCGCTCCCTGGTCCTCGCGTCGTACCAGCACGCGCAGAGCAACCCGACGGCGCAGGGTTACGGACGCCCACTCGACGAGGAGACCTACGAGGATTCGCGGTTGATCGCAGAGCCGTTCCACCTGTTCGACTGCTCCCGTGAAAGCGACGGTGCGGTCGCGCTGGTGCTCGTCTCGGCCGAGCGGGCGAAGACCTTGCGTCCCGACCCGGCGTATCTACTGGCAGGCGCGCAAGGTGCACCGGGCGGATACTCGGAACTGATCGACAACGATCTCGGCGAGCAGTACATGACCGCCGGATTCGGCCCGGCCAACAACGGAAAACCCGGTGTCGCCGAAAGGCTTTGGTCTGCAGCCGGTCTCGGACCGGATGATGTCGACGTGGTCCAGGTCTACGAGAACTTCAGTGGTCCTGCTGTCGCGGCACTGATCGATCACGGCCTCTGTCCGCCGGGGGAAGCTGCCGGCACCTTCATGACCGTCGAGAACCTCACCGCGCCGAACGGCAAACTGCCCATCAACACCAGCGGCGGCAACCTCGCCGATTCGTTCATCAACGGTCTGAACCTCGCGGTCGAAGCGGTCCGGCAGATCCGCGGCACCTCGACCAACCCGGTGGAGGGCGCGAAGACCTCCCTGTTCATCGGCGGCCCGATGGCGCCGTTGGTGAGCTCGGTGCTGTTCGGCCACGAAGACACCCTCTGACCGCCACGTCCGAAAGGCACGACATGAACGACCGTGACACCAATAGTCTGGACCGGAGCGAGCTGTTCATCGGCGGACGGTGGGTAGCGCCGAAGTCCGGTGGCGGCGTGGACGTCATCGAGGCGGCCACCGAGAAGGTGCTGGGTACCTCCGCTCTCGCGTCCGACGCCGACATCGATGCGGCCGTCGCGGCCGCGCGTACCGCCCTGACGGGTCCGTGGAGCAGGCTGACCAACGTCGAACGGGCCGACCTGCTCGACACGTTCGCGGCCGCCCTCAAGTCACGTGGTCGCGACACGTCCCGGCTGGTGAGCCGCGAGAACGGCATGCCGATCGCGCTGTCGGGCGGTGTGAACGGTTTCGGCCCCGCGGCGATGCTCTCGTACTACGCAGGTCTGATCCGCGAAGCGTCCAACGAGGACGTGCGGCCGAGTGCATTCGGCGGTCGCACCGTCGTGCGCCGCGAGCCCGTGGGCGTGGTCGCGGCAATCACGCCGTGGAACTACCCGCAGCCGCTCGCTGCGATGAAGCTCGCTCCCGCGCTCGCGGCGGGATGCACGGTGGTGCTCAAGCCCGCCCCCGAGACCGCACTCGATGCGTTCGCCTTCGCCGACGCCGCGCTCGAGGCGGGTCTGCCCGACGGTGTGGTCAACGTCGTCCCCGCCGAGCGCGACGCCGGTGCCTACCTGGTTTCGCACCCGGGCGTCGACAAGGTGGCGTTCACCGGGTCCACCGCGGCAGGTCGCGCGATCGGGGCGGTCTGCGGTCGGCTGCTGCGGCCGGTCACGCTCGAGCTCGGCGGCAAGTCCGCGGCGATCGTCACCGAGCACGCCGATCTCGACGTCTTCGCGAAGAACCTGCTCGAGGTGTCGCTGGTCAACAACGGCCAGACCTGCCACGCGAGCACCCGGATCCTCGCCCCGCGCTCGCGGTACGACGAGGTCGTGGACGCGGTCACCGAGACCGTGCGGGCACTGACCGTCGGTGATCCGCTCGACAAGGCCACCAACGTGGGTCCGCTGGTCTCGGCCGCGCAGCGCGACCGCGTCCTCGGCTACATCGCTTCGGGCCGCGCCGACGGCTACCGCATCACCACCGGCGGCGGCGTCCCTGCCGACCAGCCGCTGGGGTGGTTCGTCGAGCCGACCGTGTTCGCCGACGTCGACAACTCCGCGCGCATCGCGCAGGAGGAGATCTTCGGTCCGGTGCTGACCATCACCGCGTACGACGGTGAGAACGAGGCAGTTGCCATCGCCAACGACTCGGAGTACGGACTCGGCGGTACTGTCTGGACCACAGACGAACAGCACGGCCTCGACCTCGCGGCGCGGATTCACAGCGGCACAGTCGGAGTGAACTACTACGCCCTCGATCTGGACGCGCCGTTCGGCGGCGTCAAGTCGTCGGGGCTGGGCCGCGAGCTCGGCCCGGAGGGACTGGCACCGTACTTCACCGCGAAGTCGGTGTACTTCGGAACTCGCTGACCAGAGCCAGGTCTCGCGGCGAGCACACACTATTGGAGCACAAGATGGCACTACCTCTGCATGGTGTCCGGGTACTGGAACTGACGGACGGATTCGGCGACACCGCGGGCCGGTTCCTCGCCGACCTCGGGGCCGAGGTCGTCCGAGTCGAACTGCCCGGAGGCTCGCCTTCGCGCTCGGCGCAACCGGTCCGGAACGGTGTGAGCGTTCCGTTCGCGCTGCGCAACGCGAACAAGCTCGGCGTCACGCTCGATCTCGAGGAGGACGAAGGCCGGGACCGGTTGCGCGCCCTCGCGCGGCGCTCGGACATTCTGCTGGAGTCGTTCCCGCCGGGCTTCCTCGCTGCGCGCGGCGTGGGTACTGCGGACCTGTGCCGGGCCAATCCCGCGCTCGTGGCCGTGTCGATCACCGGTTTCGGTCAGGACGGTCCGTATCGCGACTGGGCGGCGACAGAGCCGGTCCTGTATGCGCTCAGCGGTGTATTGTCGCGCTCCGGTGAGCCGGGGGAGCAGCCGCTGCTGCCGCCCGACGGGCTGATCGACGAGTCGGTAGGCGTGCATACGGCGTGGTCGGCGCTACTCGCCTACTTCGACCGGTTGCACACCGGACGTGGCCAGACCGTCGACATCTCGGCGTTCGAGGTCATCGTGCACGGCTTCGATCCCGGATTCGGTGTGCAGGGCTCCGCTGCCGCCGGCCGTTCCGAGGACTTCCCGCGGGGCCGGCCCGACGCCGCCAACTTCTACCCGGTCTATCGCTGCGGCGACGGGCAGGTGCGCATCTGCCTGCTCGCGAAGCGGCAGTGGCGGGCGATGTTCGAATGGCTCGGTGAGCCGGAGGAATTCGCGGATCCGACATACGACACCATTCCCGCGCGATTCGCTGCGTCCGCTCGCCTCAATCCGCTCATCGAACAGTTGTTCAGCACCTATACCCGCGACGAACTCGTCGTCGAAGGTGCGGCCCGGGGCATCCCGATCGGTGGTCTCAACACCGTGTCGGAGGTCTTGACGACCGAGCATTTCGATGCGGCCGGTACGTTCGTCGATACCGAGATCTCACCCGGCGTCACCGCGCGAGTCCCGTCCGGGTACGCGAAGGTCGACGGGCAGCGAGCCGGAGTGCGCATGCGTGCGCCAGAACTCGGTGAGCACAACGACACGGTGTTCGGGTCCGACATCGACGGGGCTCACGATCCGATTCCCGCACTGCAGCGCGAACCGGGTGGGCGGCCGTTCGAGGGTCTTCGGGTCCTCGATATGGGTGTCGTGGTGTTCGGTGCTGAACTCGGGCGCCAGTTCGCGGACAACGGCGCCGACGTCATCAAGATCGAGAACTCGAACTTCCCGGACGGATTGCGCCAGTCGAAGCGGGGTGCGGCCCTCGCCGCGTCCGTGGCGTGGGGCCACCGTAACCGCCGCAGCCTCGGACTGAACCTGCGCAGTCCCGAAGGCATCCGCATCTTCAAGCGGCTGGCCGCCGAAGCGGACATCGTGCTCGCCAACTTCAAGCCCGGCACTCTCGCCTCGATGGGGCTCTCGTACGACGAGCTCGCCGCGATCAATCCGCGCATCATCGTGTCCGAGAGCAGCGCCTTCGGCAGTGTCGGCCCGTGGAACAAGCGGCTCGGCTACGGACCGCTGGTACGGGCAGCCTGTGGTGTCTCGGCGCTCTGGCGGTACTCGGACACCACTGATGCACTGTGCGACGGCTCGACTGTCTACCCCGATCACATCGCCGGACAGGTCACCGCAACCACGATTCTCGCCACGCTGATCCACCGGCTGCGGACCGGGCGTGGCGCCGCGATCGAGGTCGCTCAGGCCGACACCGCGATCGTGCAACTGGGTAGCCAGCTCGTCGCGGAACATCTCGACCCTGGGTCGATCGGCGCCCCGGGAAATTCCGATCCGTACTCGGCGCCCTCCGGGGTGTACCCGTGTGGAGGTGACGACGAGTGGTGTGTCGTCACCGTCCGCGACGACACGGACTGGGCGAGGCTGTGCGGTGTAGTCGGCCGGCCCGACCTCGCCGACGACCCTCGTTTCGCCACCGCCGAGCTCAGGATCGACCACCGCGCCGAGGCCGACGAGGTGCTGACGGAGTGGCTGCTGCGGCACACGCCGACCGAGGCGATGGAGACTCTGCAGGCGGCTGGAATACCGGCCGGGGCCATGATCCGGTTGCCGGAGCTGCTCACCAACCCTCAGCTGATCGCGCGCGGTGCGTACACCGAGCTCGAACACGAGCTGCTTCCGGCGCCGCTCCCGACCGCGAAGCAGGTGGCGCACTTCGCGACGTTGCCGGACTGGCCGCTGCGGCAGGCGCCCCTGGCCGGTCAGCAGACACGTGAGATCTGCGAGAGAGTGCTCGGGCTGAGCACAGTCGAGATCGATTCGCTCGTGCGCGACGGCGTGCTGCAACCGCCCGCCGACGATCCGGCGCTGTCGCCGGTTCCCTCCACTGTGTGACACAGCCGAGAAGGTCCCCGGAGCTTCCTCCGGGGACCTTCTACTGTTCGGGCCGACTTCCTGCGACCGGGTCGAGCGGGATCAGCGCGTCGACGGCGTGAACGTGATCGGCAGCTTCTCGCATCCACGGACCTGGGACGAATGGAAGACCGCGGGATTGTCCGGAACGAGCGCGTAGTCGGGAATCCGCTTGTGAATCTCCTCCATGGCGAGCCTCAGCTCGAGCCGCGCGAGATGGGAGCCGAGGCAGCGATGCGGGCCGGCGCCGAACCCGATGTGGCGGTTGGGGTGCCGTTCGATCTGCAGCTCGTCAGGGTTGTCGAACTCGTCGTCGTCACGGTTGGCGGAGGTCATCAACACCAAGAGTTGGTCGCCGGCCTTGATCGAGACACCACCGATCTCGGTGTCTCGGGTCGCACGCCGGCCGCCGCTCGTGGCAGTCTCGATCCGCAGGATCTCTTCCACCGCCGACGGAATCAGCGTCGGGTCGTCAAGGATCGCCTCGCGCTGCTCGAGATTACGAGACAGGTGGATGAGTCCCCAGGCGAGAGCGCCTTGGACGGTGTGGAGTCCCGCGACGAGAAGCAGGAAGAACATCCGGCACAGTTCCTCGTCGGTGAGCTGCCTGGGTGTTCCTTCGACGTCGAGTGGGGTGTTGATGATCTGCGCCGTGAGGCTCCCGGAGTTGTCGTCGCCGGAGCGGACCTGGGCGACCACCTGTCCGAAGTACTCGTAGATCTCGCCGGCGGCCTTCGCGCGGGCCTCGGCCGATTCCTCCTCGCTCGCGCCGGGGATGCCCTGGAGCGTGATGTCGGTCCACTCCGTGAATTGCGGTGCGTCACTCAGTGGCCACCCCATGAGCGCAAGGAAGATCCGCGTCGGCAGTTCGTGTGCGAACTCGGAGATGAACTCGCACTCGCCCTTTTCTGCGAAGTCGTCGATCAGCGCGGTGATGATGCCCCGGATCTCGGGCTCGAGCGCCTTCATTTGCTTGGGACTGAACAGCGGCTGAAGTGCCTGCCGATAGTAGCTGTGTTCGGGCGGGTCGAGTTCGAGTGGAAGGAATTTGCCCTGCGCGGCATTGAGCAGGTTGTTCGGGAAGCTCGAGAACGTCTCCGGATCCTGGAGCACCTGGAGTGCCTCGCTGTATCGGGTGACGACCCAGTGTCCGCCGTGATGTGGGGAGTAGAGGACCGGCCCTTGCTTGCGTAACGCAGCGACACGCTCCTGGAACACATCGGCCGGCACGGCCAGGGACGGGTCGTACACATCGAAGTCGGTGATCAGATGTGCGGGAATTTCGATCTGTGTCGTGATCATCGGCGATCCTTCGCGAGGGGAGTGATCCGGAGAGCGCCTCGGCGGGGAGGGGTCCTCCGGGGAGTCAGGTGATGTGGCGCTGTGACGAGCGCGGGCTGACGTGGGGAGGGGCGATTGCCTTGGGACGACGGTAGATCAGTCGTTTCCGACCGGTCAACAGCGTATGTGCTCATGTCTGCGTTTCGCAGGGGAATTGCTGTCGCGCAGTCGGTGCCCGCTTGACCGATTAACCGATAGCATTTAGATTGATCGGTGTGATGCGCAGCACTCGCGTGCTGCGGGTGGGGCGCGTATCACACGTAGCACGCGGTGCTTCCCTGTTCGTGTCCGTGAACTGAAATCTGTTGTGGAACAGAACGTACTGTCTGCAATCCCGGCGCCGTTCGTCGTCACAGAATTGTCTCCCGGAGGGGCAAACATGGGCTTTCGTCGCGTAATCGCAGTCGAACGCAAGGGCGCGGCTGTGCTCGTCGCCGACGAGCAGATCGAGAGGCTGGACGCCGCCGGAATCGACCCCATCTGGCGAACCGACTCCGATCCCGAGGTCCCCAATTCCGGTGAAGTACCGGACGCCGTCGGATTTCCGGATCCGGGCGGAGTGTGGGTGATCGGCTGGGTGCTCGAGCCTGGTCGCATCGGCGACAGCGACAACGGAATCGTCGTCATGGACGACGAGGATCCGGGGTTTCATCGGACGGATTCCGTGGACGTGCACGTCCTTCTCGAGGGTTCGCTCGTGCTCGAACTCGACGACGGTGTGGAGATCGAACTGAATCCCGGCGACACGGTGGTGATCAACGGGAACAGGCACCGATGGCACAACCGAGGAGAACGGACCGCTCGGGCCATCGTCACCATCTGCGGCGCGTCACGCAATGACCGACAGGAGAACTGAAATGGAATCGGCAACCGAGAACACCGGGTCGAACGTGAACTATGCGCCGGCTGCGAGGAAGGCTCCGCTCCGGTGCGGAGTGTTCCTTCCGCCGTACCACAATCCCCGCCGTAACCCCACGATGGCGATCGAACAGGATCTCCGCCATGTCGAGGATCTCGATCGGCTCGGTTTCCACCAGGTGTGGTTCGGCGAGCATCACAGCGGTGGATACGAGGTCGGTCCGTCACCGGAACTGATGATCGCGGCAGCTGCACAGCGCACCGAGCGCATCGAGCTGTGCAGCGGTGTCATCTCTCTCCCGTACCACCATCCGTTGATGGTGGCCGACCGAATCACGTTCTTGGATCACATGACTAGAGGACGCATCAGGATCGGTGTCGGGCCGGGCGCGCTCGTGGCCGACTCGCAGATGATGGGCATGGACTACAACCTTCTGCGGCCGCGGATGGAGGAATCCCTCGACGCCATCCTGGAACTGCTCGAGACACCGGGGCCGGTCGACCGGAAGACCGAATGGTTCTCCCTCGAGGATGCCCGAGTGCAGCTGGGCCCCTATTCGTACCCCGGCGTGCCGATCACCGTCGCGGCGGCGATGTCCCCGTCCGGACCCAAGCTGGCCGGCAAGTACGGACTCGGTCTGCTGTCCATCGGTGGCACCAGTGACAAGTCGTTCGAGTTGCTCGAGCAGACGTGGGGTATCACGACCCACGAGGCGAACGAGCACGGTCGGACGGTCGACCGCGGTGACTGGGCGATCGTCGGCAACATCCACATCGCCGACACCTTCGAGCAGGCCGTCGAGGACACCCGGTACGGGCTGCGCGACTTCATGGATTACCGCCACGTCGTCACCCCGATGAAAATGATCGAACCCGGCGAAGAAGTCGCGCACGAGGAACTGGTCCGGCGCGTCAACGAGTCCGGATACGGCTGCATCGGCGATGCGAACGACGCCATCGACTACATCCAGAAGATCATCGACCGCACCGGCGGCTTCGGCACCTTCCTCGCGACAGCACACGACTGGGCCGACACCGAGGCCACCTCACGCATGTACCGCATCCTCATGCGCGACGTCATGCCGCGCTTCACCGGCGCCTGCGAACCGCTGCTGAACTCCTATCACTGGACCCAAGCGCGCAAGGACGGCTTCAGTGAGCGATTCACGACCGGCATCAGCCAAGCGACGCAGGACTACGAGCGTGTGAAGAGCGCGCGGTAGTCGATCCGGCAAGACCCCGCTCAACACCGTTATCCGACAGCAGGAGAATCGATGACCTCACTCGACGGAAAAGTAGCAATCATCACCGGCGGAGCTCGCGGCCAGGGTCGCGCCCACGCGCTCACGCTTGCCGCTGCCGGCGCCAGGATCGTGGTGTGTGACGTCGCCGCACCGATCAAGAATGTGCAGTATGCACTCGCGACACCGGGGGACCTCGAGGAGACGATCCAGCTGGTCAAGGAAGCCGGGGGTGAGATTGCCGGCATGCAGGCGGATGTGCGAAGCAGTGCGGACATGAAGGCTGTCGCAGATCTTGCGGTATCGCAATTCGGAAGGATCGACATCCTGCTGGCGAACGCCGGAATCCACGATCACTGCGAGTCGACGATCGAGATCGAAGACGACGCGTGGCAGACGATGCTCGACGTCAACCTCACCGGAGCGTGGAAGGCGTGCAAGGCTGTCGTACCGGTGATGATCGAGGGTGGTCGAGGCGGATCGATCGTGATCACCTCGTCGGTCGACGGACTCGGCGCTTCTCCCTCGTGGGGGCACTACGGCGCCGCGAAGCACGGACTCCAAGGCTTGAAGGACACACTCGCGTTCGAGCTCGCCGATCACAACATCCGCGTCAACACGGTCAACCCCACAGGGGTCAATTCGCCCATGGCGGAGGGACTGTCGAAGGTGTTGCCACACGTGGTGCGGAAGTGGAAGCACAACGACCGCACGAATCTGCTCGACGTGATGATGCTCGAACCACAGGATATCTCCGACGCCGTGCTGTGGCTCGTGTCCGACGGCGCGAAGTACGTGACCGGGATCGACCTGCCGATCGACGCGGGCTACCTGACCAAGCACTGACCGACCGGACTTTCTGCGACACCCGCCCGTAGGGCGAAGGAGCGATATGCCGATTCACGAAAGCGGTGCGATCCGATGACACCGGGTCCCGGGGTGGCCCGCGAGTTCCCGGCCACCGTCCTGGCCGGTCCGTACGCGGACGGCCTGGACCTGCCGTATTGGGAAGGTCTGCGGGCGGGTGAGCTGCGGCTGCAGAGATGCGGCCGGTGTGGACTGTGGATCTGGGGACCACGCTGGATGTGCGGACAGTGCCGGGCGTTCGACCCGGCATGGGTCGCCGTGGAACCGGTCGGACGGGTCTTCTCGTGGTCGCGGACCTGGCACCCCTTCATCCCGGAGCTGGCCGGCGAACTGCCGTACGTCACGGTTCTCGTCGAGCTCCCGCACGCCGGGGGGCGACGAGTGCTCGGTCTGCTGGCGGAGAACGACGATGCGGACATCGCCATCGGTGACTCGGCTGCGGGAATCATCCAGCAACCTGCCGACTCGCCCTGGCCGGTGCTCCGCTGGCGCCTCGCGAGCACTGCGAACGGGACCGAACGGGGAGACGAGCGATGACCGGCTCATTTCTCCGCGGTGCCGCAGCCGTCGTGGGCGTCAGCGAATTCCACTACAAACGAGGCGAATCGCCCGACAGCGAACTTCGGATGACGTTGCGCGCCATCGTCGAGGCTGCTGCCGAGGCCGGGGTGTCGCCCCGCGAGATCGACGGCTTCGTCTCGTACGGCGGCGGTGACAACGACGGGACCGTCGTGGGTGCGTCACTGATGTCGCACCGGATCCGCTGGTCCACCATGATCTGGGGTGGTGGCGGTGGTGGTGCCGCCGCGGCGATCACCAACGCGGCGGTCGCTATCGCAGCGGGCCAAGCACAGTGCGTGGTCGTGTACCGCGCCATGGCACAGCGGGATTCCGGCCGCCTCGGATATGCCAAGCACCATTTCGACGGTCACATGCTCCCGCACGGAGTCGGATCCCCCGCCCAGGCCTGCGCACTGCGCACCCAGCGGATGCTCGAGCACGACGGGGTCCCGGAATCCGCGATGAGGTCCCTGGTTCTCGCCGACTACGTACATGCGCAGCAGAATCCGGGTGCCGCGGCGTTCGGGCGTCCTCTCGACGAGTCGACCTACGAAGCCTCGCGGATGATAGTCGAGCCGTACCGGCTCTACGATTGTTCTCGTGAGAACGACGGAGCCGTTGCTCTGATCCTCGTCGCTGCCGAGCGCGCCGAGAAGCTCCATCCGAATCCGGCCTACGTGCTGGCCGGCAGTCAGGGCGCGGTAGGGGGCTACGCCGTCGACACGGAGAACGATCTCGACTACACCTCGGCGGGATTCTCCGGGGCGGCGGGGGTCGCGGAGAGTCTGTGGGCAGATGCCGACCTCGGTCCCGACCAGGTCGATGTCGTCCAGGTCTACGAGAACTTCAGTGGTTCCGGGGTGGCCGCGCTGATCGATCACGGGCTGTGCCCACCCGGCGCCGAAGCCGGCAAGGTCATGACCCTCGAGAATCTGACGGCTCCGCACGGACTGCTCCCGGTGAACACCAGCGGGGGCAATCTCGCAGATTCGTTCGTCAACGGGATGGGGCTGGCAGTCGAGGCCGTGCGCCAGGTGCGCGGAAGCTCGGCAAACCAGGTGCCCGGGGCGAAGGTGTCCCTGTTCATCGGCGGGCCCATGGCCGCACTCTCGAGTTCGGTCCTTCTCTGCACGCGCGACGTGTTGTGAGCTGAAAGGAAGCAGGACATGAGCACCGACACCGACACCGACATCGATGGCGTCTCGATCGCCCAGCGGATCGTCGGGGCCTGGGAACTCGTCGAGTACTCGACAACCTCCGATACGGGAAAGGTCGACTACCCGCTGGGTCCCGAGGCTCGCGGACTGATCATCTACTCGGCGGACGGGTACATGTCGGCACAGATCATGCGTTCCGGCCGAACCCTCTACCGGACCCGCAACGTGCACAGCGGCGAGATGGGCGAACGAAGCGAGGCCGCCGGGGGGTACCTCGCCTATTCGGGTCCCTACCGTGTCGACGAGGACAACTCCGCTGTCTGGCACGAGATGGCGGTATCGCTGTATCCGAACTGGATCGGCGACGACCAGAAGCGGTACGTGCGCTTCGAGGGTGACGTGATGACCCTGTCGTCGGATCCGCTCGTGTTCCGCACCACCACGCTGTCTCCGGCACTGGTCTGGCGACGGATCACTCCCCGCGCGGTACGGACGGCGCCATGAGCCCGATGCAGCTCGTTCCTGCAGGCGAGATCCGGGTGCACATCGCACCGGCCAGATGAGAGGACGACACGTGTCGACGCGAGTGGACAGCAGCACCGGCCCGGCAACGGACACTCGGGCGCTCCGCGACGTCTTGGGACATTTCTGCTCCGGTGTGACGGTGGTGACGGCGATGGTGGGCGACGAACCGGCCGGATTCACCTGTCAGTCGTTCTCGGCGCTGTCGCTGGATCCGCCCCAGGTCCTGCTGTGCCCGAGCCGGCGTTCGACGAGCTGGCCGGCGATTCGTACCGTCGAGACGTTCTGTGTCAACGTACTTTCCTCGGGCCAACACGCTCTCAGTGACCGCTTTGCGAAATCGGGGGGCCGGAAATTCGACGGAGTGCGGTGGCGCCCGGCCGAGGGCGGCGCGCCGATCATCGGCGGGGTGGCAGCGTGGTTCGAGGTGGCGCTGGCTGCGGAGCACGACGGTGGCGATCACCTCATCGCGGTTGCCGACCTCCTCGGCTTCGGGTCCGATCCGACCACGCAGCCACTGGTTTTCCATCGGAGTCGATACGGCGGGGTTGTGGAACTGAGTCTCGGGTCGATCGAAAGGGGGACGTGATGGGACGACCGGCAAAGCCTCTGATCAGCCGGAGTTCGACGATCGCGGCAAGCATCGAGATCATCGACACCGAAGGTATGGCTGCGTTCAGCCTGCCGCGCGTGGCCAAACACCTGAACGTGAAAACCTCCTCGCTGTATCATCACTTCGCCGATCGCCGTGAGCTCATGACAGAGGTGGCGAAGGAGCTCATGACCGGGGCCACGGTGCCCGAGTATTCGTCGGGTACCGACTGGGTGGAATGGTTCGTCGAACTCAGCCTCAACTACCGCGACGCGATTCTCCGCCATCCCAATGCCGCTCTCGTGCTGGTGCAGTTTCTTCCGCGCGACGTCCTCACGAGAACGTACGAAATGTGTGCCCGAATCCTCGAGGACGGGGGCGTACCGGCGCGCCTGCACGTGGTGATCCTGGACGGACTGGAGAAACTGGCACTCGCCACCACTCTGAGCGATCTCATGCGCGACCCGGTCGGCAGCACGGAGGTCTTCCCGAATGTCGACGAGCGGAGACACCCGACGCTCACCCGCGCGCTGGCAGCCAACCGATGGTCGTCGCGCGAGCTCTTCGTGGTAGCGATCCGAGGATTCCTCGCCGGTGTGATGGGTGTGGCCACCGCACCGGTGAGCGACGAAGGTCTGCGGGACCTCGTCGGATCGTAAGCGGTAAGCCGTTGCTTCTTATGCCTTCTCGGTGATCGAGCAGCTCGGTGTACCGGTGAATTCTGTCAACTCGATGATACGGAGTAAGCCATCGTGACCCTTGATCTGTACGTGGACGGCACGTGGAGTGCCTCCACGAGCGCGGAGCGTATCGACGTCGTCAACCCGACCACCGAGGAACGCATAGGGGATGTCCCCGCCGGGGCTGCCGCAGATGTCGATGTGGCGGTGGCTGCCGCGCGGCGGGCCTTGGAGCAGTGGTCACAGACCGCGCCGCACACGCGGGCGGAGTTCGTCTCGCGTCTGGCCGACGAACTGGAGCGGCGACAGGAGGAGATCACCGATATCGTCGTCGCCGAGGTCGGCACCCCACGCAGGGTGGCGCGTTGGGCCCAGGTCGGACTGGGTATCGTCGACCTGCGTGAGGCCGTGACCGCGGCGAGGGACTTCCCGTGGGAAGAACAGCTCCGCAACTCCCTGATCGTGCGTGAGCCTGTCGGGGTGATCGGGTGTATCACGCCCTGGAACTACCCGTTGCACCAGATCACCGCCAAAATCGGGGCTGCGCTCGTGACCGGGTGCACGGTGGTCGTCAAGGCCAGCGAGGTTGCCCCGTTCACCGCCCACGCCCTGGCGGAAGCGGTCGACGCTGCCGGAGTTCCGGCCGGCGTATTCAATCTGGTTCACGGGTACGGTCCGATCGTCGGCGAGGCCATCGCCATTCATCCGGACATCGATATGGTCAGCTTCACGGGATCGAACTCGGTCGGCAAGCGAGTCCTCGAACTGGCCGCCGGGACAGTGAAGCGGGTGTCGGTCGAACTGGGTGGAAAGAGCGCCGCTGTGCTGCTCGACGACCTCAGCGACGAGGAGTTCGGTAAGGCCGTGCCGCACACCGTGCGTGCCTGCTACATGAACGGCGGACAGTCCTGCAATGCGCAGACTCGTTTGGTCGTACCGCGCTCCCGCCTGGCCGAGGCGGAGAAGCTCGCCGCGAAGGCGGCCGCGGCATATGCGCCCGGCGATCCCGCCGACGGCGACACGAAGCTCGGACCCATGGTTACCGCATCTCAGCGTGAGCGGGTCCTCGACTACATCCGTGCCGGCGTCAAGGAGGGCGCAAAGCTCGTCGCCGGGTCGGTCGACGCACCGGCCCGTACCGGATTCTTCGTCGAACCGACCGTGTTCTCGGAGGTGGACCCGGACAGCACGATCGCTCAGGAGGAGATCTTCGGTCCGGTGCTGTCGATCATCGCGTACGACACACCCGAGCAAGCGATCGAGATCGCGAACGGCACGATCTTCGGTATCGCCGGCGCTGTGTGGTCCGGCGACCCCGAGCGCGCGAAGTCGGTTGCGCGCAGGATGCGTGCGACGCAGATCGAGGTCAACGGTGGAAAGTTCAACGGCGCTGCGCCTTTCGGCGGATTCAAGCAATCCGGCCATGGGCGTGAGGGCGGGGCATTCGGCCTCGAGGAGTTTGTCGAAATCAAGAGTCTGCAGCTCTAGCGACGTTCTTGCGGGGACCGCCGCGGTCCCGCGAAGGAGTGAGCACGATGGTCTACACCGATCTTCCGTACGACGAGGCGACGAAAGCGGGTTTTGCCCGGGCGTTGTTCGATCACCTCGACCACGACACCACCGATATGGCGCCGGAGATCCTCGAGGTCGATCCGCGCGTCTACACCGATCCGGAACTGGCGGCCCGCGAGCGCAGAGAGCTGTTCGGATATGTGCCGATCATCGCGGCGCACAGCACCGAATTGCCCGGCAACCACGACTTTGCGACGGTCCAGTTGCCGAACAACGAGATTGTTCTCGTTCGGCAGGCGGACGGTGGGGTTCGTGGGTTCGTGAACACCTGCCGGCATCGAGGCGCCCGGCTCGTTCCCGAGGAGAGGGGTTCGAAGCGCATCTTTTCGTGCCGCTACCACGGGTGGGCGTATGGGAGCGATGGCAGTCTGCGGTCGATCGCGGACGAGCCGACGTTCGGGAGGGTCGATCGTCGCTGCATGAGCCTGCTGGAGGTTCCGGTCGAGGAGCGACATGGTTTCGTCTGGGTCGTCGACTCCGCCGCGGGTGATCGAACGATCGACATCGCGGAGTGGCTCGGCCGGGAGTTCGACGAGTCCCTCGCCGCCATGGAGATGGACAAGTACCACTGCCATATCGCCCAGAACTTCGATGTGGACATCAACTGGAAGGTCTTGATGGATGCCTTCCTCGACGGCTACCACATCACCTCGACCCACGCCGGAACTGTTGCGCCGTACTTCTACAACAACGCGCAATCCTGGGAACCCATGGGCAGGCACGGACGAATGGTCACGGCACGCAAGAGCATCGACACGGTGCGAGGTGTCGCGCCCGCGGACGCCCCGATCGACCGGCACATCACCGTTGCGCACTTTCTGATGCCCAATATGTCGGTGCTGCGTCAACCGGATCATCTGGAGGTGCTCAACTTCGTCCCTGCTCCGGGCACGCCCGTCGGGACTCGGATGCAGATGCGTCTTCTCACTCGGGAACCTGCCGTGACGGACGAGCAGAAGGCGCGGTGGGACAAGAACTGGAACATTCTGATGGCGGTACTTCGAGAGGAGGACCTCGTCGTCAACGAGGGTCTGCAGAAGGCCGTTACGAACACGGACATCGGACCGATCTACTTCGGGCGAAACGAGATTGCCAATCAGCATTTTCATCAGTGGATGGCGCGTGCGTTCGAGGATTCGAGGAAGTGGGGCTGAGCTCCGAAGTGCTCATTCCGGGCTTGTCGCCAGTACCGATAGACATTAGATTATTGCCCGTGTGATGCAGGGCATACCGCGGTGGTAAAGAGCGTCTCCCGCAGCCCCGCACCTCGACGGTCGCGATGGGCTTGCAATCGAACGATTCTGCCCCGTTGTCGACACACGTCGACAACCGCCACTCGCGCGTTCGTCGGCATCGAACCCAGATACCCCACAACCCGAAGGAACCCAACATGTCGCAGATCTCCGGCCCGGGGAAGGAAAGGGCCGTCTCGGGTGCCCGATCCGTGGTCCTCACCTGCTTGGCCATCACCATCCTCGATGGTGTCGACCTCATCATGTTCGGCGCGGTGCTTCCGACGTTGCTGGAAATCGAACAGTGGGGGATCACCACCGCCTCGGCAGGGTTGATCGGCAGCTTGTCGCTGTTCGGAATGATGGCCGGCGCAATGCTGGCCGGCTACCTCACGGACCTCGTCGGCCGGCGACCGATCGTGCTCGCCTGCATTGTGAGCTTCAGTCTGTTCACCGGGTTATGTGCCATTGCACCGAATCTCGAGACCTTCGGCCTCTTCCGGTTGCTTGCCGGCCTCGGCTTCGGCGGAGCCCTCCCCACCCTGATTGCGCTCACCCAGGAATACGTCAAGGTAGACCGACGGCAGTTCTACAACGGCGTCATCCAAACCGGTTTTCCCATCGGCGGGTGCGTGGTCGCCATCGCCGCCATCTTCATGATCCCTGCCTTCGGCTGGGAATCGATGTTCGCAGTGGGTGGCCTCCTTGGGGTCGTGTTGTTCGTCATCGCATACCGAAGCCTGCCCGAATCGATCGCTTTCCTCGTGAGCAAGGGCCGGCACGATGAGGCCCGCGCGTTGACGCAGCGTTACTCGGTTGATCACGGTGCCGAATCCGGCCTGGCCCTGGAGGAGTCGAAAACCGCGAATGCCGGTTCCAAGTCGGGTCTCGAGCTCCTGTTCGCACCCGGATACAGGATCGCGACGATCATGTTCCCGCTCATCACCTTCTTCGGCCTTCTCGTCTCGTACGGCATGAACACCTGGATTCCTCAGATGCTGAGGGCCTCCGGCTACGATCTCGGGTCCGCGTTGACGTTCCTGCTCGCCTTCAACATCGGTAGCGGGTTCGGCATGGTGGTCATCACCGGTCTGGCGGATCGATTGGGATCGCGTCCGGTGATCTCGGTGAGCTTTGTCGGGGGAGCGATCGCAGTGTCCGCCCTGACCCTGCAGCCGGCACAGGCACTCGTGTTCGGGTTGGTTCTGCTGATCGGCTTCTGTGCGTCCTCCACGACGGGTGTTTACGGATTCGTCGGGGTCTTCTACCCGGCCGCCGCGCGTGGCACAGCGCTCGGACTGGCGGTGGGGCTGGGCCGGTTGGGTGGTGTCTGCGGGCCCATTCTCACCGGAATGATCATGAGCTCTGCGCTCGGAGCGGACTGGGCCTACTACGCCTTCGCGTTCGCTGGAGTGGCTGCCGCAGTGCTGGTGTCGTTGGTTCCCCGAAGGACCAATGCCATGCATCGGACGGACGCGCCTGTCGAAAAGGCCGCGGAGCCTGCCTGATCGATTCCGAAACGTGAGGGGGCTGGGGGACGGAGGCGCGCACGGGGCCTTCGTCTGCGACCCGAGCTTCGCGACGTTCCTGCTGTGTCGCACTGGGCGGCTCTATCGACAGCAGGCGACCGGCATCAGGGCTCCGGCGGTTGTGTAACCTACGTACGTTAGATATTGTGGTGTGATGTCGCCCACATCCGGCCGGCGCTCCCGAGTCTCTCGGTCGACGAGGGCGGACAGGGGTGTCACCGACCGTACCGATGGCGCAGAAGGGCCGACTGCTATGAGAATGAAGACGAGATTGACCTGCCCGTGTGGAACCGTGGTCACGGGCACGGATGAAGACGACCTCGTTGCAAGGGCTCGGTCGCACCTGAGCGAGTCACATCCCGGAATGGAGTACTCGCGCGATGAGATTCTCTTCATCGCGTACTAGCAGTGTCGCGTACCGGCAGTGTTTCGCCAATGGTCAAGCGGCTGTTCATCAACGACATCGATGCGGTGAGGAGTCGATTCCCGCGCAAGGGTCCTCGACACGTCGATCCGGCTCGGCTGATTTACAAAGAACGATTGACGTATCACTTCTCATGTATGTAAGCTGAATCACATGACGGTGCGAACCCTGTAGGGAAGTCGCCGTCCTCCAGCATCTTCCATCCCTCTGTTACATGTTCGAGCTGAGGAGCTTTGATGAAACTCGAAGGTAAGGTCGCGCTGATCACCGGTGCCGGGTCCGGGTTGGGACGCGAGGCGTCGCAGTTGTTCGCGTCGGAGGGCGCGAAGATCGCGGTGGTCGATATCGATCCGGAGCGTGCGAAGGGCACGGTCGAGTTGGTCGAGCAGCAGGGTGGTTCGGCGATCGCGGTCACCGCCGATGTGCGCGTCGAGCAGCAGGTGGTCGATGCGGTGGCGGCGACGGTGGCGGCGTTCGGCAAGCTCGACATCGCGTGGGCCAATGCCGGGATCGTCTCGCGCGGTGGTGTGCCGTCCGTTGCGGGCGGTGAGCAGGTCGAGTTCCAGGATCTGACGGACGCGGACTGGCAGGACGTCATCGGGGTGAACCTGTCCGGCGTGTTCTACACCGCGAAGGCGGCGGTGCCGGCGTTGCGGGCCAATGGTGGCGGTGTCATCCTGGCGACCTCGTCGGCGGCGTCGTTCGTGGCGTACCACAGCATCGCAGCGTATTCGGCGACGAAGGCCGGTGTGAACGGGATGGTTCGCGGTCTGAGCCTGGATCTGGGCAAGTACGGGATCCGGGTGAATGCGATCGCCCCGACGCACGGGATGTCGCCGAACTTCCTGGCGCCGGCCGGTGCTCCGGTGGTGGGGCAGTCGTACGAGGAGGTCGCCGGTCCGTGGGACCCGAGTGTCTCGCCGATTCCGCTCAAGCTCAATCGTCCGCCGTCGCTGAAGGACAATGCGCGGGCTGCGTTGTTCCTCGTGTCGGACGAGTCGGCATACATCTCCGGTGTCACCCTGCCGACCACCGACGGCGGCACCTTGTCTCGTGTGGCGATGATGTTCCCCGAAGACGGGAACAACCCGCCGCCGATGGTCACCGGCGAGGAATGACGATGACTGCCCACGACACGGAAGCGCAGTCAGGCACGCGCCGACTCGTCGTGGATCGGTCGGCGTGCGCCGGGCACGGCCTCTGTTACGGCCGCGCCCCCGAAATCATCGACTGCGACGATGCCGGATACCCGGTGCTCGTGCAGGAAACGCTCAGGACCGAGGAGCACATCGTGGCGGCCGAGGAGGCCGTCGCGATGTGCCCCGAACGAGCCCTGAGCCTCGAAACACTCTGACTTCTCGAGCAACACAGACCCTTCGAACGGGGCGATCAGCATGACCATCACCGACGAAATGTCGACACCTGTCGTCGACTTCGACATCTACGACCCGTCGCTCACGGACCCGGTGGACACCGTGCAGGAGAAGGTCGCCGAACTCGCGGCCAAAGGCCCTGTCGTCTACTCGACCGCGCACGGCGGCCACTGGATCGTCACCCGGTACAAGGAGCTCCACGAGGTCCTCCGCGACCCGGAAACCTTCTCGAGTTACCCGAACAACCTCGTCAATGCCGGGGACGGCAAATTTCTGCCGCTCGAGCTCGACCCGCCGGAGCACACCGGATATCGGGTGGCCCTGCAGCCGCTGTTCTCCCCGAACCGGATGAAGGCGCTGTCCGAGCAGATCCGGGGCGTGGTCAACGAACTGATCGACAGTTTCGCGGGCAAGGGTGAGGCGGAGTTCATCGCCGACTTCGCGCACGAGCTGCCCACCCGCGTCTTCCTCGCGTTGATGGACTGGCCACTCGAGGACGCCCCGATACTCACCGAGGCCACCGACACCGCCCTGATGGGCAAGCCCGGCGCCAGCGAGGACGAGTCGGCGAAGGCACGCGCCGAGGCAGCCCAGCAGATGTTCGCCTACTTCCAGAAGATCGTCGACGAGCGTCGCGCGAACCCCGGTGAGGATGTCACCTCCGCACTCATCCGCACCGAGGTCGACCTCGAGGACGGCAAGCGACTGCTCACCGACGAAGAGCTGACCCGCATGTTCTTCCTCCTGCTCATCGCAGGTCTGCACACCGTTCAGGGATCGCTGGCCTGGGCCGTGATCCACCTGGTGAACAATCCTCGTCAGCGCGCCGCGCTCATCGAGGACGACTCGCTGATCCCGAACGCCGTCGAGGAGGTCCTGCGGATCGAGGCTGCAGTGAGTATGGGCCGCCGTGCGACCCGCGACGTCGAACTCGGCGGGGCGAAGATCAAGGCCGGCGACCAGTTGCTGCTGGTGCTCTGTTCGGCCAACCGCGACGGAAGCGAATTCGAGGATCCCGACGAGTTCGTGATCGACCGGTCACCGAACCGGCACCTGACATTCGGTGCCGGTCCGCACCGGTGCCTGGGCTCACATCTGGCCCGCATCGAACTGTCGATCGCGCTCGAGGAACTGCACCGCCGGATTCCGGACTACGAACTCGTCGAATCCGATCCGCCGATCCTGCACGCAACGCAGGTGCGGGGCTGCTTGCGGCTTCCGATCAGGTTCACACCGACGACCTGAGCGTCGGATCGGTAGGTTCCATGGATTCAGAAGGGTGCAACGCGTTGACTGCCAGTAACGTATCCGAGGATCTGCTCGTCGACTTCGACGTGTACGACCCAGCTCTCGCCGCTCCGGTCGATGTCTTCCAGGAAAAGGCCGCCGAACTCCGTGCCCGCGGACCGATCGTCTACTCCCCGCACCACGGTGGGCACTGGATCGTCACGCGGTACGCGGACATCTTCCGCATCCTGCGCGATGCCGAGACGTTCTCCAGCTATCCGAACAACCTGGTCGATGCCGGCCAGGGCAAGTTCATCCCGGTCGAGATCGATCCGCCCGAGCACACGCAGTATCGTCAGGCGCTTCAGCCACTGTTCGGTCCGGCGCGGATGAAAGAGCTCGAGCCGAGGATCCGCGAGATCATCAACCAACTGATCGACGGCTTCGCGGACTCCGGCCGGTGCGAATTCGTTGCCGAGTTCGCGCATGCGCTGCCGACTCGTGTCTTCCTCAGTCTCATGGGCTGGCCTCTCGACGATGCCGAACAGTTCACGGAGTGGACGGATATTGCGCTCCAGGGGATTCCGGGAGCCGGCGAGGAGGAATCCGCCCGTGCCCGGGCAGAAGCGGCAACGAACGTGTTCGAGTACTTCGGTGCATTCGTGGATCGGGTGCGTTCCGGGCAGGAGGACTCGGAGAGCGTCACCGCACAGATCATCGATACCCCGATCCGGATGGACGGAGTCGAGCGGCACCTCACTGACGAGGAACTGCGCCGCATGTTCTTCCTGCTGCTCATTGCCGGACTGCACACGGTGCAGGGTTCACTCGGTTGGGCCATGGTGCACCTTGCGAACAACCCGGTGCAACGGCAGGCGCTCATCGACGACAGCAGCCTGGTGCCGGACGCAGTCGAGGAGATCCTCCGCATCGAAGCCGCCGTCAGCATGGGCCGGCGGGCCACCCGCGATGTCGAGATCGCCGGCGTCAACATCAAGGCCGACGATCAATTGTTGCTCCTGCTGTGTGCGGCCAACCGCGACGAAGCCGAGTTCGACAATCCGGACGCGTTCGTGATCGATCGTGGCCCGAACAGGCATCTGTCGTTCGGCGCAGGGCCGCATCGGTGCCTCGGGTCTCACCTCGCCCGCCTCGAGCTCACCTTGGCGATGGAGGAGATACATCGGAGAATCCCCGACTACGCGCTGGTCGACAGTGATCCGCCGTTGATGCACGGCACGTCGGTGCGTGGTTGCGTGCGGCTACCGCTCACGTTCACACCGGAATCGCGAAGCTGACACGAGGAAGGGGACCCGATTCGATCGGGTCCCCTTCCTCGTGTGCCGGGGCTCAGGCCTTCAGCAGATCACGGTGGATGATTTCCTTCATGATCTCGTTGGTGCCACCATAGATCCGCTGGATGCGGGCGTCGATGAAGGCCTTCGCGACCGGGTATTCCATCATGTAGCCGTAGCCGCCGTGGAACTGCACACCGGCGTCGATCACACGGCCCTGCAACTCGGTGGCCCACAGCTTCGCCTTGGACGCGTCGACCGCGGTGAGCGTGCCCTTGTTGTGTTCCCGGACGCAGCGATCGAGGTAACTGCGTGAGACCTCCACCGCCGTCTGCAGTTCCGCGAGAGTGAAGCCCATTCCCTGGAACTCGCCGATGCGCTTGCCGAAGGCGGTGCGTTCCTTGACGTAGTCGAGTGTCCAGCTCATGACGGCCTCGGCGGACACCTGCGCGGCGATGCCGATACCGAGCCGCTCCAGCGGAAGGCTCTGCATGAGGTAGCCGAAGCCCTGCCCCAGCTCGCCGAGCACATTCTCCTTGGGAACGCGGACATCCTCGAAGAACAACTCGGCCGTGTCCTGGGCGTGCAGACCGACCTTGTCGAGCTTGCGGCCGCGGGAGAACCCGGGCGTTCCGTCTTCGACCACGAAGAGGCTGAACCCTCGCGAACCGGCTGCGGGGTCGGTCTTGGCGAAGACGATGACGAGGTCGGCCAGGATGCCGCTCGTGATGAACGTCTTGGACCCGTTGAGGACCCAATGGTCGCCGTCGCGCACTGCGGTGGTGGTGATGCCCCGCAGGTCGCTGCCGGCGGCCGGTTCGCTCATCGCGATCGCGCCGATCGTCTCGCCCGTGACGAATCCGGGCAACCACCGCTGCTTCTGCTCATCGGTGGCATGGCGGAGCAGGTAGTTGAGGACGATGTCGTCGTTGGTCGAGAACCCGGACTGCAGCGCGGACGCGCCCACCCGCGCAATCTCGGACTGGATCACGACGCGAAAGCGGTAATCGAGCTCGCCGGGCCCGCCGTACTGCTCAGGGACGCTCAGGCCCAGCAGTCCTTGCTTACCCGCGGCGAGCCAGGTTTCCCGGTCGATGAGCCGGTCGGCGTCCCACTTCTCGAGATTTGGGACGACGTGCTTGTCGACGAAGCTCCGCACGGAGTCGCGAAACAGTTCGTGGTCGTGTTCGAAGAGATCGCTCTCCATGTAATCCTCCTGATGCGGGGCGCCCGCAGGCGCCCCGCTGTGGTGTTCGGTGTCAGTTCTCGCCGACGAGTTTCTGGATCTCGCGGCGGAAGACCTGGTTGGCAACCTCGTTGCGGCCCAGGAGCATGTTGCCGGCGTTCGCGCTGTCCATGGCGACCTGCGAACCACGCAGGATCGGGAAGTCCTCGTTGTGGAGGACCGCGATCAGGATCTCGACGTTCTTGTCCCAGATCCGATTCCAGCGCTCCTCGGTCATGCCGCTGTCTTCGAGCGTCGGTGCGATCAGACGGATCTCCATGTGGCAGCGCTGCGGATCGCTCCGGTGGGGGCGGAAGGTGAGCAGCTGGAAATGGTCGGGCTGCTTGAGCAGGGTGCTGTTGGGACCCACCAGGTGGCTTTCCGTCACGTGCTCGGCGAGGCTGCGATCGCCGGGGTCTTCCTCGATCCACCGGTCGATGGTCTTGCGGAGATTGAGGAACCGGCAGTGATGTCCGAAGTCCTCGAAGGCCATGACGTTGGTGTGGATGTGCTTGGCGGCGGTGTTCGGGTGCGCGTACTGGATGTGGTAGCCGTCGAGGAACGCGTCCTGCATCAGCTTCCAGTTGACGGGCTCGTCGAAGCGCTGAACTCGGGTAGTCACCATTTTGTCCATGCCGTATGACCCCATGATCGAGTCCATTTCGGGGCCGAGCCAGTCTGCGACATCGATGGTGGCGTCGGCGTCGTCGACAACCCAGACGAATCCGTGACGTTCCTCGGTCGGGAGTTGCACGAGGTTCCGTTCGGAACGGTCGGCGTCACCGAACGTGTTGTCGCGGGTGATGGTGCGCAGCGCGCCGTCGGTGTCGTAGGACCAGCGATGGTACGGGCAGGAGAACAGGCGGCAACGGCCCTTCTCCTCCTTCTCGACCATCGCGCCGCGGTGACGACATTGGTTCACCAGGGTTTTGACGCTGCCGTCGCGCTGACGGACGACGATGACATTGTTCCGCGGCAACTGGAGGGTGACGAAATCGCCCGCGCGGGGGATCTCGGAGCCGTGGATGATGATCGACGGAACCCGGCCGAAGACACGCTCGCGTTCGAGCTTGGCGATCTCCGGATCGGTGAACTCGACGGGTTCGAACCACGTGACGTGCTCGAATTCGTCGGTGGTGTCGTTGCGCAGATGGTCGAGAGCGCGGCGAATGCGTTCCTCGCGGGGAATTCCGACCTCTGTCATGGCTGCCCTCCAGGCGGTGGTTCGGATCGATGACGCTAAATCTAACTCAAGTAGTTTTAAGTGTAAACCCCGGACCGGTTGCGGGTGGCGCTTCGGCCGTTGCGGCCCTATACCGATCGGCATTAGATTTATGAGAACTGACCCGCAGATGAGGAGCGAACAGGATGATCTCGTATCAGTGGTGTTCGGAACTGGATTCCGGCGATCGGGACGAGGTGCTGGCTCTTGTCGCCGCGGCCGCCGAGTACGACGAGGAAGCCGGGTTCTCGCGGATCCACCCCGGTGATGTGACCTCGACGAGTCGCGACGGCGTCCGCGTCTCCCATCTGCCGATCAAGGCGCGCAAGGACCTGAGCGCGCGCGACGACGCGCCGCTGGTGATTGTGGCGTACCTGCACCTGCAGGTGGACGGCGAGGGGCTGGGTACCGTGCAGTTCGTCGTCCATCCGGACTACCGGTCGCGCGGTGTGGCCACGATGCTGGTCGAGGAGATCGGCCTGGGCACGACAGCGGACGGCGGCTGGGAGCGCACCGGTGCGGTGGCTCTGCGCTGCTGGGCGTACAGCACGCACCCCGCGTCCGAACGTCTCGCGCGACGGTTCGGCATCCCGGCGGTGGGCAGGCTGTGGACGTTGTTCCGCCACCTGTCCGGCCCGTTCGCGATCCCGCTCGACGAGGTCGCGGCGCCCGAGGGCATCACGACGGGCGACGCGCGTCCGCTCGGTGATCCGGCGGTGTCGCGGGCGATCGACGAGGTGCTGGACGCGGCGTCGCTCGTACCCGCGCAACGCGAGCGCCTCGCCGACGAGATCCGCCTCGGTTCCGGCAATGTGCTGGTCGCAACCGACTCTTCGGGAGCGAAGGTGGGGTTCGTGTGGTCCGATCCGGCGCTGTCCACCCACCTCGAGTTGGATGCGGCGTCGGTCCGGGCGCTCGTGCTCACGGAGACCGCCCGCGGGGCGGGCCTCGGGATGACGCTCCTCACGATGGCACTCGGGGCGCTGCGCGACGCGGGGGCCCAGATCGCCCTGATTCGTATCGACCCGGACGACGCGGGGGCGGTGCGCATGTGCCGGTTGATGGCATTCGAGCAGGAGGGGGAACATTCCTGCTACCAGGTCGGCGAGTGGGCCGAGGCGCCCAGCTTCCGAGTCCGCCCGGGTGAGACGAGCGACGAATCTTGTCCGACGTTGACCTAAAGGGTTTAGGCAACTACCGTCTGTGGTGCGCCTCACACTGATGTGTGGGTCCCCAACTTCACTACGTTCCCACGCACGGGCGCTTGCCCGCCCGGAGCTGGGGCGTGCAATCGGAGGAGAACACTCATGGGTCGACTCGAAGGCAAGGTCGCTTTCATCACCGGTGCGGCGCGAGGCCAGGGGCGCTCGCACGCCGTCCGGCTCGCCGAAGAGGGGGCATCCGTCATCGCGATGGACATCTGCGACCAGATCCCCACGGTCTTCTATCCGATGGCGACCAGCGACGACCTTGCCGAGACCGAGCGGCTGGTCAAGGAGGCCGGAGGCTCGATCGTCGCGTCCATTGGAGACGTCCGCAACATCGAGGATGTCCAGCGGGCCTACGACGCGGGCATCGCACAGTTCGGCAAGGTCGACATCGTGCTGCCGAACGCCGGCATCATGCCGGTGATCGGTCCCGGTGAACAGCGCCAGGCATGGCACGACGCAATCGACACCATGCTCACCGGGGTATGGCACGTGCTCGAGGTGACGGTGCCGCACCTCGTCGAACGGGGGGAGGGCGGGTCGATCATCATCACGAGTTCTGCGGCCGGCCTGACGAGCATCGGGCTGAACACCCTCCCCGGTCAGGTCGGGTACAGCGCCGCCAAGCACGGTGTTGTCGGTCTCATGCGGATCTACGCGAAACAGCTTGCCCCGCACAGCATTCGGGTGAACACTGTGCACCCGACCGGCGTGAACACGCCTATGGTGGCGAACGCGGAGTACGGCGAGTTCGTCAACTCCCATCCCGAGGTTGCCGCCGACGAGTCGTACAAGAACCCGATGCCGGTCGAATTGATCGAGGCCGTCGACATCAGCAACGCGATCGTCTACCTCGCCTCCGACGAGGCTCGTTACGTCACCGGTGTCACGTTCCCGGTCGACGCCGGCTACAACATCCGCTGAAGCGAAGGAGCTTTCACATATGACCACCACCGAAGCCTCGACGGGTACCACCCCGTCGATCGCCGACCGCGAACAGGTTTTCATCGGCGGCCGCTGGGTCGATTCGACCGGCGGCGAATGGGTCGACGTCGTCGACTCGTTCACCGAGGAGAAGGTCGCGCGGGTGCGCACCGCCACGGTCGAAGACGTCGCCAAAGCGGTTGCCGCAGCGCGTGAATCGTTCGACAAGGGCGAGTGGTCGTCTCGCAGCATGGCAGAGCGCGCCGATGTCGTCGACGCCATCGCCGACCGCCTCGAACGGCGGGTGGACGAGCTCACCCCGATCGGGGTCATCGAGGTCGGCGTGCCTGTGAGCGTCAGCCGGCCGACCCAGGAGATGGTCGGCGGGTTGTTCCGTGCGGTGGCCGCTGTGGCCCGCACGTTCGAGACCACCGAGGAGCGTCCGCGCGCAGCGGGCGGTGTCTCGCGCATCGTGAAGGAACCGACGGGCGTCGTTGCCGCGATCATCCCGTGGAACGGCCCGGTCGGCACGATCGCGTTCAAGCTCGCCCCGGCGCTGGCCGCGGGCTGCTCGGTCGTGCTCAAGACCGCACCGGAGGCACCGCTCTCGCCGTCGGTGTTCGCGGACATCATCGCCGAGCTGGTCGCGGAAGGTCGCATTCCCGAGGGGGTCGTCAGCGTGCTGTGCGCCGACCGCGAGGTGTCGGAGACGCTCGTGACCAACCCCGACGTCGACCACGTCACCTTCACCGGCAGCACCGCGGCGGGCCGGCGCATCATGTCGCTGGCAGGCGAGCGCATCGCGCGTGTCTCGCTCGAACTCGGCGGCAAGTCCGCGGCGATCATCCTCGACGACGCCGACATCAACCACGTGGTGCAGACGCTCCCCATGGGGGGCTGCATGCAGTCCGGTCAGGCGTGCATCGCCCTCTCGCGCGTGCTCGTCTCCCGCAAGCGTCACGACGAGGTGCTCGAGGTCCTGAAGGCCGCGTATGGCGCGTTGCCGATCGGCAACCCGTGGGAGCCGACCAATTTCCTCGGCCCGCTCGCGTCGAAGCGACAGCAGGATCGCGTCCTGGGATACATCGACATCGCGAAGGAGGACGGCGCGAAAGTCGTGCTCGGCGGCGGTCGACCGGAGGGATTCGACAAGGGCTTCTTCGTCGCACCGACACTGCTCGACAACGTCGACCCCGACTCCCGGATCGCGCAGGAAGAGGTCTTCGGTCCGGTCATCTCGGTGATCACCTACGAAGACGAAGAGGACGCCATCGCGATCGCCAACAACTCGATGTACGGGCTGTCGGGTGCGGTGTACACGGAGGACATCGACCACGGGTTCGAGGTTGCGCGGCGCATCCGCACCGGCACCATCAGCGTGAACACCGCGACGATGGACTTCACCCTGCCGTTCGGCGGCTATAAGCAGTCCGGCGTGGGCCGTGAGGGCGGCCTCGAAGGTCTCGAGGAGTTCTTCGAGATCAAGACCGTCCACATGCCCGCTCCGGCCCGGTAGGACCGACGACGACGCCCCGCGATTCGATCCGCGGGGCGTCGTCGTTGCGTCGTGGGTGGTCGTACGACTGCCGATCAGGTCAGTGGGCCGACACGCTCGGTGGGCCGACACGCTCGGTGGGCCGACACGCTCAGTGGGCCGACACGCTCAGTGGGCCGACACGCTCAGTTGGCTCTTGTCCGCGATCTCTACCTGAGCGTTGCGCACCACGCCGTGGAGGAAGCTGCGGATCATCTCCTCGAACAACTGCCGGGAGGTCATCTCGTTCTCGGCGAGAGCCCGCGCCAGCAGCGGCTGCGACTCCGGGTCGACGTTCGGGAAGATCGTGTTCTTCGTACTCGGCTTGCGCATCGCCTCGGTGAGCACTGCGCCCAGCGTCAAACGCTCCATGCCGTCGAGAATCTGGACGTGCAGGCGGGCCGGCACGCCGGACTCCTCCAGGAATCGGGCAGTGTCCTCGTAGGTGCCGATCAGCAGATCACGCGGAAGATACTGGAGCAGGATCGGCGCGGCATTGCGGTGCTTGAGGATCGACTGACGCAGATTCATGCTCAGCGTCACGAAGTACTCGGGCCAGTCCGGGCCGGGCCTGCGGCGTGGCAGGGTGCCGGCGCCGGCAATCTGTCGCGCGACAGCCTGGAGGATTTCCGACTTGTCGGCGAAGTGGTGGTAGAGGGAGGGCGCCCGTACCCCGAGGTGCTTCGCCAGCCGCGGCAGGCTGAAGGCATCGAGTCCCTCGGAGTCGATGATCTCGATGGAAGCCGCCACCGCGGACGCGCGACTGATGAGAGGCTTCGACGGTCGGGCCATCATCTACTTTCAGCTCGTGCGGTCCACCGGGCGGGTCTGCCCGGCGGGTGACCTATAGATGCTATCTGTTCCGGTCCGGCCGGTGGTTACGCCGTGAGGACGGCCTCGTCGAGGAACTCGACCAGGCCGCGGCTCAACACGTCGTTGTCGTCGCCGCCCACCATGTGCCCGGCACCGCCCACGTCGATGTACCGCGCCCCGGGGATCAGTTCCAGGAGTTCGCGCGCACCTTCGATGCTGACGACGTCGGACTGGGCACCACGAATCAGGAGGGTCGGAACCGCGACGGCGCGCGCCGCGGCCCGGGCCCGCTCCTCGCGCTCCGCGGCAGCATCCGGAAGGTTCGTCCGATGCGACAGCATCCGCGGATCCCAGTGCCAGTACCAGCGACCGTCTCGCTCGCGCATGTTCTTACGCAACCCCTCCACCCGCGGCGGACGGCTCCGGTGCGGGTTGTACGCGATCACGGCGTCGAGCGCGTCGTGCAGGCTGTCGAAGCCCGCCAGTCCCGCGCGCATGAATCCGGTGATCTTGGCCAACCCCTCGGGTTCGGCCTTCGGGGTGATATCCACCAGCACCAGCGCGCGGGAGAGCCCCGGATTGTCTCCTTCGGCGACGAGTGAGGCCATACCGCCCATCGACGCTCCCACGAGCACCGGTGGCTCACCGAGTTCGTCGACGATCGTGCAGATGTCGCGCGCGTGTGCGTCGGAGCTGTAGTCGCCGTCGTCGGCCCATCCGCTGTGGCCGTGCCCGCGCGCGTCGATCGCGTATGAGCGCCATCCTTGTTCCGAGAGGCGGATTCCGGTGCGCTGCCACGAGTGCCTCGTCTGCCCGCCGCCGTGCAACAGCAGGACGGTCCCCTTCCGCTCGGACGGGGGCTCCCAGACATCGGCGACCAGGGAAACGCCGTCGCCCCGAAGTGTGGTCACGGTGCTGGAGATCGTCATCGTTTCGCCCTTCGTCGTCGGAGTCAGTGTCCGGAAGTCCCACCGTCGACGGCGAGCGTCGACCCGGTGATGTAGCCGGAAGCACGGCTGGCGAGGAACACGACGGCGGCGTCGATCTCGCGCTGCGTGGCGGTGCGACCGAGCGAGCAGCCGCGCAGGAACTCCTCGAGGGTATCCGACGACATCTCGGCGATCAGGTCGGTCTCGACGAAACCCGGCGCGATCGCGTTCACACGGATCCCTTTTCGCTGCGACCACTGATGGGACAGATCGCGGGTGAGGCCGACGAGACCGGCCTTGCTCGCGGCGTAGGCGGCCTGGGGGAGCACCGACTTGACCAGCCCGAGCATGCTCGCGATGTTGACGATGCTCGAGCCCGGCTTCATCACGCGTCCGCATGCTTGCGCTGCCCAATACGCGCCGAGCAGATTCACGTCCAGCACGGAACGGAAATCCTCGGGTCGCTCGCGCGTCGCGGGTGCGGAATGGGTGACGCCGGCGTTGTTGATCAGGATGTCGAGCCGACCGAACTCGGCGACCGTGGCCCGGGCGAGGGCGTCGCACTGCTCGGGGTCGGTGACGTCGGTGGGGACGATGAGGCAGCGTCGGCCGGTGGCCTCGATCGTGGGGCCGACGGCGTCCAGCTTCTCGCGACGGCGTGCGGCGATCACCACGTCCGCCCCGGCCTCCGCGAGGGCGCGCGCGAACCCTGCTCCGAGGCCGCTGCCGGCGCCCGTGACGACGGCGACGGACCCGTCGAGCCTGAAGAGGTCGAGGATCGAGCTGGTGTCGTGTGCGGTATCTGTCGAGGTCATGTGGCTGCTCCCGGTGCTGCGTGTCATGGGGTTCGTCTGTGGGCCTTGCGTCCCTTAAAACTAATTACTTAAGATTAGAGCGTAGGTGATGTCCAGGGGAACGGAAACACTGATGGCCGGAAGCACCGATGTGGAGCAGGGCAAGATGCAGGTGATCGGCAAGGACGCACTTGCAGACGGCGTCGTGGCGGTGCGGTTCGCCGATCCCGACGGGGGGACCGTCCCCGCATGGGAACCCGGATCGCACATCGACGTCATCATCGACGAGTCGACGGTCCGGCAGTACTCGCTGTGCGGCGACCCGGCCGACGACACCTGCCTGACTGTGGCGGTCCTCCGTGAGGAGAACGGACGCGGCGGATCGCGGTGGATCCACGACTCGCTGCAGGTCGGCGACCTCGTCAGCATCGCCGGCCCCCGCAACAACTTCAGCCTCGAGCCCGCGCAGTCGTATCTCTTCGTCGCGGGCGGAATCGGCATCACGCCGCTACTTCCGATGGTGCGGGCGGCCGACGCGGCCGGCGCCGACTGGAGGCTCCTGTACGGCGGACGTACCCGCGCGAGCATGGCTTTCGCGGACGGCCTCGTCGCCCGGTATCCCGGCCGGGTCGAGCTCCGGCCTCAGGACGAATGCGGGCTCCTCGACCTGGCGGCAGCGCTCGACGCCCTCGGGGACGGCACCGGTGTCTATTGCTGCGGGCCGGAACCACTGCTGCACGCCATCGAGAACGAGTGCCGCAACCGCTCGGGTGTCACCTTGCACGTCGAACGGTTCGCCGCGAAGGAGCGGCCGGCCGACGCCGTCGACGGGGCATTCGAGGTGGAACTCCGGCAATCGGGCAAGACGATCACTGTCGACTCGGGCGAAACACTGCTCGACGCGGTGCTCCGCTCGGGCGTCGATTCGCCGTTCTCGTGCCGCGAGGGAACCTGCGGTACGTGCGAAGCCACTGTGCTGGAAGGAATTCCGGATCATCGCGACTCCGTCCTCACCGAGGACGAGCAGGCGGAGAACGACTGCATGATGATCTGCGTATCCCGCAGCTGCACCCCCAAGCTCACTCTGGATCTGTAGATCGGCCCATGGTGACCCTCCGTCTCGCCACTGCGCGAACGCGTGTGCGCACACCTGCCGTCTCGCCCGGTGTGCTGATCCCGGCGCTCTGCTTCGTCGTGATGATCACCTCGGTCATGCAGACCGCCGTCGTGCCGCTGATGCCCGATATCGCGGCGCAGCTCGGGGTGGGTACGAATGCGGTGGGATGGATCGTCACCGGGAATCTTCTGACGGCCACAGTCTGTACGCCGCTGCTGGGCAGGCTCGCCGACCGACGTGGACCACGAAGAGTGCTGCTGGGCATCCTGGGAGTGGTGCTCGTCGGTTCGTTGCTGTGTGTCGCGTGGGACTCGTTGCCGGTACTCATCGCCGGGCGAGCCCTGCAGGGGACGTCGTTCGCGCTGTTTCCGATCGGCGTCGCTGTGCTGCGCAGCGCTCTCGGGCCGTATCGGCTCACGGCGGCGCTCGGCATCATGTCGGGAACGATGAGCGTCGGCGGCGGTGCGGGAATGATCGCCGCCGGACTGCTGTACAGCGACGGCGACGACTATCGTCGCGTGTTCTGGCTGCTGGTGGCGCTCGCGGTGATTGCAGCTGCACTTGCGTGGGCGGTCGTTCCCGGTTCGCCCGGTTCCGGGACCGGATCCGGATCCGATCTCTGGGGTGCGGTCGGGCTCGCGGTCGGCCTGTCCGCACTGCTTCTGGCGCTCGCGCAGGGCGGGACGTGGGGCTGGGTGTCCGTGCCGACGATCGGTTGTGTCGTCGCGGGTGTGCTCGTGCTTGCCGCCTGGTACCGGCACGAGCGGCGATCCGATGCGCCGCTGGTGGCCCCAGCCCTCCTGACCGCACGTGCGGTGGCGCCCGCCCACCTTGCCGCGTTCCTCGTGGGAATCGCGATGTTCGTACAGTTCCTGGCCACAGCCGTGTTCGTGCAGGCCGCCCCGGAGGAAGCGGGGTACGGGTTCGGTGCTTCGGTGCTCGAGACGAGCCTGCTGTACCTGCTGCCCGGGCAGGTTGTCGGCATCTCCGCGGCTGCGGTGAGCGGGTTCCTGGTGCGGAGGTTCCGCGCCGAGCGGGTGCTGATGGTGGCGTGCGCTATCGGCGTGTGTGGGTTCGCATTTGTCGGGTTCGCCCACGACCGCCCGTGGCAGGTGATCGTTGCGGTGGCGGTCCTCAATGTTTTCGTCAGCGTTGCCTACGGCGCCCTGCCGGCAATGCTCGTCGAGCATGTGTCGCTGCACGACACCGGTGTTGCGAACGGCATCAACGCCATCGCACGGACATTCGGCAGTTCGCTGGCGAGCGCGCTGGTGGGGATGCTCCTCGCGACGATCACGATCGCGGGTGCCGACATTCCCTCCGAGCGTGCGTTTGTGGCCGCATTCGTGATCGGCGGTGTGGCCGCGCTTGCCGCCGGGTTCGTCGCCGGTGCGAGCCGCCCTTTGCAATTTACAAAATTTGATTGACGTCTCATGAGTGAGCCTATAGCCTGAGGTGTACGCGATATGAGGACCCGCGCTCCTCTCGCGCTGAAAATTCTTGTACACAAAACGGATTCGTATTCTCTCGGTCAAGGAAGGCAAGGGACACATGGCTGCCACCGTCGGCTCGGCCCTGTATTGGTGGGCGAAGACCAAGGGGGAACAGAACGCGATCATCGTTGCCGGTGAGGCTCTGACCTACCGTGAACTCCAGGACTGGTCCAGCCGCGTCGCTCGTGAGATCGTCGACCGGGGCATCAAGCCGGGTGAGCGTGTCGGAGTGCTCGGCCCGAATTCGGTGACGTGGCCCGTGGTGGCACTCGGCGTACTCAAGGCCGGTGCGGTGCTCGTCCCGCTGAATCCCCGGTTCAAGCCGGCGGAACTCCGCAAGGTCGTCGATGACGCGGGTGCCGTCCTGGTCATCGCGCCGGAACAGTTCTCCGCAACGGTCGCCCAGGCGCGTGACCTCGGCGATCCCTTCGACACGTTCGGGTTCACCGACATCGCGGCGCTGCGGGAAGGGGAGCGCGACGACTTCCGCGTCGACCTCGCGCCCGACGACCCCACAGCACTTCTGTTCACCAGTGGCTCCACGGGGTTGTCGAAGGGCGTCATCTGCACCAATCGGACTCTGCTCAACATCGTGTTCGAGGCCACCCTCACCGAGGAAGGCTTCCGTCCGGGTTCCACGTCGCTGCTGGTGTTGCCGCTCGTGTTCACCCCGGGCCTCGTGTGGGGGCTGGTCATGTCCACGGTGCTCGGTGGCACGCTCATCATCGAGAAGGAACTCGATCCCGGTCGTGCCGCGGCACTGCTCGGTGAGCACAAGGTGCAGGCTCTGTTCGGGGTTCCGCTGATCTTCGAAGCGATCTCGCGGTCGCCCGAATTCGAGAAGGCCGACCTGTCGTCGCTGCGCACCGCGATCGTCGGCGGCGCGGCAGTCGCACCGGCCCTGTTGAAGCGGTGGGCCGACAAGGGCGTCGCGCTGCGTCAGATCTACGGCATGACCGAAGCCGGCGGGGTCGCGACTGCGACTCTCGTCTCCGAAGCCTTCGACCACCCCGACACCTGCGGGTCCGGCTCGATCTTCACCGAGACGAAGGTGGTCCGCACCGACGGCACCGACGCAGAGCCCGGCGAAGAGGGGGAGATCCTGCTGCGGGGACCCGGCGTGACCCCCGGCTACTGGAACGATCCGGAGTCGACGGCGTCCGCGTTGCGCGACGGCTGGCTGCACAGCGGGGACCTGGGCACCCTCGACGAGGGCGGGCGCGTCAAGTTCGTCGACCGCCTCAAGGACCTCATCATCACCGGCGGCATCAACGTCTCGCCCGTCGAGATCGAGCGTGTCATCAGTGGGATCCCGGGTGTCGAGGAGGTCGCGGTCATTGCCGCGTCCGACGAGCGTTTCGGCGAGACGCCCGCGGCGATCGTCACTGTGAAGGACGGGGTCGACGCGGCAACGATCGTGGAATACTGCGACCGTTTGGTCGCCGACTACAAGGTTCCGCGCTACGTCGTGATCCGGGACGAGCCGCTGCCCCGGCTCCCCAGTGGCAAGCTGTCGAAGACGGCGATCCGGTCCGAGTACCGGGACGTCTCCGAACGATTCGACAAGGTGCGCTGACGCACCCGTCGCGCAGAAAGGAGCCCTCGTGGCTCGGACCGGAACCGACGACGCGGTGATCCTCGAGCGGCACGGAGAGATCGCCGTCGTGCGCTTGAACCGTCCCGATCGGCTCAACGCGTTCACCAATGCGATGTGCTACCGGCTCATCGAGATCTTCGACGAGACCGACACCGACGACGAAGTACGCGCGGTTGTGCTCACCGGAACCGGCCGCGCGTTCTGCGCGGGCGCCGATCTCGCCGCAGGCGGCGACACGTTCGTCCTCGGCGACGATCCGGAGACCGGTGGAGCCCCCGCCGACACGGGTGGTCAGGTGACGCTGCGGATCTACCGTTCCCTGAAGCCGGTGATCGCGGCGATCAACGGGCCTGCAGCAGGCGTCGGCGTCACGATGACGCTTCCGGCCGACATCCGCATCGCCTCGGATACGGCCAAGTTCGGTTTCGTGTTCACTCGCCGCGGCTTGGTGCCGGAGGCATGCTCGACGTGGTTCCTCCCGCGGGCGGTCGGAATCTCCACCGCCGTCGAATGGACGGTCGGCGGGAAGATGGTGCCGGTCACCGAAGCTCTCGACCGGGGTCTGGTACGTGAGGTCGTGCCCGCCGATCAGGTACTGGATCGCGCACTCGAGGTCGCCCGGGAACTGGTTTCGGGCACGTCGCCGGTATCGGCGGCACTGACCCGTCAGCTGATGTGGCGGATGCTCGGCGCGTCGGAACCCGAGGTTGCGCACCGCGCCGAGTCGATCGGCATCTATGTCCGGGGCTCCTCCGACGACGTGCGCGAAGGTGTCGACGCCTTCCTCGAAAAACGTGATCCGAAGTTTCCTGATCGCGTCTCGGATGGACTGCCGGATCTGTTCGAGTGACACTGGTGCCGCGTCGGACGCTCCGTGCCACAGTCGCGGGCCCGATGCTTGACAATGGTCATTACTTGTATCATTGCCCGTAGGAGTCGGTGAGGACGAGTTCGGGGGTGCGACATGGCGCGACGGCGGGCGAACGTCCTCAGTGAGAACGCAGAGGTGGCGCGAGGGCAGATACTGAAGGCTGCCGAGTCGATGTTCCAGCGGTACGGGCTCTCGAAGACCACGATGGACGACATCGCCAAGGAGGCCGGCGTTTCGCGGCCGACCGTCTACCGCTACTTCGGTGACCGTGACACGCTGATCACGGCCTTGATCGAGTTGCGGTCGCGCCGGCTGTTCGACAAGGCTCGTGCGTTCCTGAGGGAACGGACGACGTTCGCGGAGCAGATCGTCGACGGCCTGATCTTTCTCGTCGACCGTGGTCGCCACGATCCGATCGTCCGCTTGATCGTCAGCCCCGAACACATGGACATGGCGACGGCTCTGATCGGCAGCACCGGACTGGCGGTCCGGCTGACCCAGGAGATGTGGGCGCCGCTGCTCGACGAGGCCCGCGAACGAGGTGAGATCCGCGAAGGCCTCACCGACGAGGAGATCTGCCAGTGGATCGCGCTGGTGCAGCTCATCCTGGTCGGGCGGATGGATTTCGGCTCCGAGGGGGACCCGGAAAACAGACGGATGCTCACCAACTTCCTGCTTCCGGGAATCGTGACGGAGGAGGCGGCGGAACAGCTGCGGTCCGGTGGGGCAGCTGCTACTCCGACCCACTGAAGATCGCGGGTACGGAGTGGTAGACCCCGGACGCCGAACCGGGTAATGGCTCAGCGCGGCAGCGGAGTCACCCCCGCCGCCGCGAAGGCTCCCGCGACCACGTTCTCGTAGATGCGGTCGAGGTCGAGTTCGTCGCCGAGGAAGCCGCTGCGCACGATCGTGGCGAACCCGTGCATCGCGGTGAACAGGCTCACCGCGGCCTCGAGCGTGTCCTCCTCCGGCACCCCGCAGGAGGCGAGCATCGAGCGGAGCGCCCTGTTCGCGTCGAGGGCCGCCGCGATCAGGGCGCTGCGCTCGATCGGTTCCGTCGTCAGCGTCTGGTAGCGGTGCGGATGCTCGGCGGCCCACGCACGATGCGCATCGATCAGGGTGCGCAGGCCCTCCGGCCCGCTGCGCCCCATCGCCACCTCGCGCAGCCGCTCACCGAGGTCGGCCATCGTCCGCACCTGGATCTCGCCGCGGACGTCGTCGAGACCACGGACGTGGTTGTAGAGCGAGGCGGTGACGATGCCGAGGCGGCCGGCGAGGGTGCTCATTGTCAGCTGCTCCCAGCCCGACTCGTCCACCGCCTCCAGTGCCGCCTCGATCACCTTCTCGCGGCTGAGGTTTCGACGGCGCATCGGCCTCTTCTTCTCGGTTTCCATCCGCCCATCCTACGGGTCTTCCATTTCGAACGAATGTGTGTAGCTTATAAACGACGATCATTCGTAAACAAGTGCGAGGTGGTCCCGTGACGGCATCACGTATCGACCTGAAGAACCCCGATCTCTACACCGAGGGGGTACCCCACGACTTCTTCGCCGAGCTGCGGCACGGCTGCCCGGTCTACCGGCAGGACGAGGAGGACGGACCCGGCTACTGGGCGGTGACGCGCCATGCGGACGTCACCGCGGTCTCCCGCGACAGCGCGACGTTCTCGTCGGCGCTCGGCACGACCCAGATCGACGAGTTCGACGACGAGACGCGCCTCAAGCAGGCGGCGATGCTCGTCAACCTCGATCCGCCCGCGCACACCCGGCTGCGCCAGCTCGTCAGCCGCGGCTTCACGCCCCGGATGGTCCGGACGCTCGAGGGGCACATCCGGGACATCTGCAACCGCATCGTCGACGATCTGATCGAGCGGGGCCGCGACGGCGCGGTCGTCGACTTCGTGCCGGTGGCCGCCGCCCCGCTTCCGCTCGAGGTGATCGCCGCCCTGCTCGGCGCACCCACGGAGGACGTCGGCAGGCTCTACGACTGGTCCAATCGGATGATCGGGTTCGACGATCCGGAGTACGGCAACACCCAGGCCGACGGGGAACTCGCCGCCGCGGAGATCTTCTTGTACGCCAACGAGATCGCCGCGGCGCGCAGGGTGGAGCCGCGCGACGACATCGTCTCCCGGCTCGTCCGGCCGGACGAGAACGGTGACACGCTGACCGAGATGGAGTTCGACATGTTCTTCGTGCTGCTGGTGGTGGCCGGGAACGAGACGACCCGCAACGCCACCGCCGGCGGCATGCAGGCCTTCATCGACCATCCGGATCAGTGGCGCCGCCTGCAGGCCGAGCCGGAACTCGCCGCCGGCGCGGTCGAGGAGATCCTCCGCTGGGTCACCCCGGTGATCGGGTTCCGCCGCACGCCGACGTGCCCGGCGACGATCGGTGACCAGCCCGTCGAGGCGGGGGACAAGGTGGTGGTCTACTACCCGAGCGCGAACCGGGACGAGGACGTCTTCGAGGACCCGCACGTCTTCGACATCGGCCGGACCCACAACCCGCACGTGGCGTTCGGGGGCACCGGGGTGCACTTCTGCCTGGGCGCCCACCTGGCGCGCCTGGAACTGCGCATCCTGTTCGAGACCCTGGCGCGCCGGATCGAGCGCATCGAGCCCGCAGGGCCGGTCCGGCGGCTGCGCTCGAACTTCATCAACGGCATCAAATCCATGCCCGTGCGGGTGTATCCGAAGGTCTGAAGCGAATTCGGGTGGACGGGACCATTGCCTCGGACAGGCGACCGTAGTAATGTCCAGACACGTGTCCAGAAATGTGAATCTCGAATCCACCCGCCGCCGTCTCACCGAGAAGCAGGCCGACACCGTGGACCGTCTGACGCGCGCTGCCGTCGAGGTCCTGCGGGAAGAGGGGTTCGCAGGACTGACCGTACGCAACGTCGCCGCTCGGGCCGGTGTCGCACCGGCCACCGCCTACACCTACTTCTCGTCCAAGGAGCACCTCGTCGCCGAGGTGTTCTGGCGCCGGCTCGCCGCCTCGCCCGAACCCGAGGCGGCCACGACCGACCGGGTCGACCGCGTGGTCGCGGTGCTGCGCAACGTCGCGCTGATGATGGCCGACGAGCCCGAACTCGCCGGCGCGGTCACCAGCGCGCTGCTCGGCCGCGACCCCGACGTCGAACACCTGCGCGCCCGCATCGGCCTCGACATCCGGGACCGGCTCGCCACGGCCCTCGGCCCCGACGCCGATCCCGACGAGATCGAAGCGCTGGAAATGCTCTACGCCGGCGCCCTCGTCCGGGCGGGCATGGGGTACGAGACCTACGAGAAGATCGCCGATCGGCTGGAGACCTCCGCCAAACTTCTATTGGAGTAGCGCATGACCCAGGCTTCGCTCGAACCGCTCCTGTTCGATCCCTACGACTACGGCTTCCACGAGGACCCGTATCCGATCTACCGGCGCCTGCGCGAGGAGGCGCCGCTCTACCGCAACGACGACCTCGGCTTCTGGGCCCTGTCCCGGCACGCCGACGTCGTCGCGGGCTTCCGCGACCACACCCGGCTCTCCAGCGCGAACGGGGTGTCCCTCGACCCGGCGGCCTACGGCCCCCACGCCCACAAGGTCATGTCGTTCCTCGCGATGGACGACCCCCGCCACATGCGCATGCGCCGGCTCGTCTCCAAGGGCTTCACCCCGCGCCGGGTCGCCGACCTGCGCGGCCGCATCCTCGAGCTAACTCTCCACTACCTCGACACCGCCTTGGACAAGGACGAATTCGACTGGATCGCGGACTTTGCGGGCAAGCTCCCGATGGACGTCATCTCCGAACTGATGGGCGTGCCCGAGGCCGACCGCGCCGAACTGCGCCGGCTGGCGGATCTGGTGGTCCACCGGGAGCGGGGCGTACTCGACGTGCCCGTCGCGGCGATGGAGGCGTCGCTGAACCTCGTCGGCTACTACGCGGACATGCTGGCGCAGCGCCGCGCCCACCGGAGCGAGGACCTCACCTCGGCCCTGCTCGACGCCGAGGTCGACGGAGACCGCCTCGAGGACGACGAGATCATCGGCTTCATGTTCCTGATGGTCGTCGCGGGCAACGAGACCACCACCAAACTGCTCGGCAACGCACTGTACTGGGGCGCGAAGAACAAGACCGAGGTGGCCCGCGTCCTCGGCAACCCGGACGCAGCCCCGGGCTGGGTGGAGGAGACGCTGCGCTACGACACCTCCAGCCAGATCGTCGCGCGCACTGCCGCCACCGACATCGACGTGCACGACAGCACCATCCGCGCGGGCGACAAGGTGCTGCTGCTCATCGGTTCGGCCAACCGCGACGCCGAGGTGTTCGAGGATCCCGACACCTTCCGCATCGGCCGCGACAGCGCGTCCAAGATCGCCAGTTTCGGTGGCGGCGTGCACTTCTGCCTCGGTGCCCACCTTGCGCGCCTCGAGGCGAACATCGCGCTCGAACAGTTCGCCGCGCGCGTCGCCGACTACGACGTCGACTTCGACCGCTGTGAACGCGTCCACTCCACCAACGTCCGAGGCCTCGCGGCCCTGCCCGTAGAGGTGACCCGGCGACATGCCTAGATTCGAACCCAATCCGCCGCGCCGGCCCGCGATCGTCAGCGGCGCCTCCTCCGGCATCGGTACGGCCACCGCCTTCGCGCTCGCCGCCCTCGGTCACCCGGTCGCCCTCGGTGCGCGGCGCGTCGAACAGTGCGAGGCCCTCGCGGAGAAGATCCGCGGCGAGGGCGGCGAGGCCTTCGCGCACTTCCTCGACGTGGCGTCCACCGAATCGGTCGACGAGTTCGTCGCCGCCGCCGAGAAGGCCCTGGGTCCCACCGAGATCGTCCTGTCCGGCGCCGGTGACATGGATTTCCGGCTCGTGCACGAGATGGATCCGGACCGGTTCGAGTTCCAGGTGAACGTCCATCTCGTCGGCACGCAGCGTCTCGCCCATCGCGTGCTGCCGGGGATGATCGAACGGCGCCGCGGCGACTTCGTCGTCATCGGTTCGGACTGCGCCGACGTCGCGCGGCCCCGCATGGGCGCCTACGTCGCCGCCAAGACGGGCCTCGAGGCGCTCGTGCGCCAGATGCGGATGGAACTCGAGGGCACGGGGGTTCGCGCGTCGGTGGTGCGTCCCGGCCCGACACAGACCGGGATGGGACTCGATGCCCCCGCGGAGATCATCGAGCCGCTGATCGCCGACTGGACCAGATGGGGCTTCGCCCGGCACTCCTACTTCCTCCGCGCCTCCGAGATCGCGAACGCCGTCGTCGCCGTCGTCTCGGCCCCGCGCGGAACCCACCTGGTGCTGACCGAAGTGCAGCCGGAAGCGCCTCTGCAGAAGGATTCTCGGGGAAAGGACCCTGAATGACCACGATCACCACCCCCACGCGCGTCTCGGGGGGCGAGCACGAACACGGCCACCTCGAGGAACTGCGCACCGACCCGATCGGCCTGATGCAGCGAGTCCGCGAGGAGTGCGGCGACGTCGGCGCCTTCCAACTCGCCGACCGCAACGTCGTGCTGCTCTCCGGGGCTCGGGCCAACGAGTTCTTCTTCCGCTCCGCCGACGAGGACCTCGACCAGCAGGCCGCGTACCCGTTCATGAAGCCGGTCTTCGGGGAGGGCGTGGTCTTCGATGCCAGCCCCGAGCGCCGCAAGGAGATGCTGCACAACTCCGCGTTGCGCGGCGAGCAGATGAAGGGCCATGCCGCCACGATCGAACGCGAGGTCCGTGACATCGTCGCCGGGTGGGGTGACGAGGGTGAGATCGACCTGTTGGAGTTCTTCGCGGAGCTGACCATCTACACGTCCTCGGCCTGCCTGATCGGCAAGAAGTTCCGCGACCAGCTCGACAGCCGGTTCGCGAGCCTCTACCACGACCTGGAGAAGGGCACCGACGCCCTCGCCTTCGTCGACCCCTACGCGCCCATCGAGAGCTTCCGTCGCCGCGACGAGGCCCGCCGCGGGCTGGTCGCCCTCGTCGAGGAGATCATGGTCGACCGCATCGCGAACCCGCCCCATGGCAAGGAGGATCGCGACATGCTCGACGTCCTCGTCTCCATCAAGGACGAGAACGGCAAGGAGCGGTTCAGCGCGGACGAGATCACCGGCATCTTCATCTCGATGATGTTCGCCGGCCACCACACCACGTCGGGGACGGCGGCATGGGCGTTGATCGAGTTGCTGCGCAATCCGGAGTACCTGCGCGGGGTCACCGACGAGCTCGACGTCCTCTACGCCGACGGTGAGGGCGTGAGTTTCCATGCGCTGCGGCAGATCCCGATGCTCGAGTCGGTACTCAAGGAGACGCTGCGGTTGCACCCGCCGCTGATCCTGCTGCTGCGCGTCGCGCGCGGCGAGTTCGAGGTCGAGGGGTACCGGATCGGCGAGGGCGACCTCGTCGGCGCTACCCCGGCGATTTCCAACCGCATCCCGGAGGACTTCCCCGAGCCCGATGCCTTCGATCCGGGCCGCTACCTCGATCCGCGGCAGGAGGACATCGTCAACCGCTGGACCTGGATCCCGTTCGGGGCCGGCCGGCACCGGTGCGTGGGAGCGGCGTTCGCCCTCATGCAGCTCAAGGCGATCTTCTCGGTCCTGCTGCGCGACTACGAATTCGAGATCGCTCAGCCGGCCGACACCTACCGCAACGACCATTCCAAGATGGTGGTGCAGCTCGCGCAGCCGTGCGCCGTGCGCTATCGCCGTCGCACCCGGATGTAAGGACTCGCGCCGTGAAAGTGGAAGCAGACCTCGATCTGTGCCAGGGCCACGCGATGTGCTCGCTGGAGGCACCGGACGTCTTCGACGTTCCCAAGCACGGCAAGGTCCGGATCCTGATGGACGACATACCCGAAAAACTCTGCGGCGACGTCCGATCCGCCGTACGGTACTGCCCCACCCGAGCCCTCCGCATCGTCGAGGACTGATCCAGAGGAGACAAGTCATGGCACCCTTCGACCGAGCAGAACTCGACGAGATGATCGAGCGCTGGATCGAGGCCAACAAGAAGGCCGAGGCAGCCGGTGACTGGAAGCCCTTGGCCGACATGTACACCGAGGACGCGACCTACGGCTGGAACTACGGTCCCACGGCCGACTTCATGGCCGTCGGGCGCGAGGAGATCCGCGAACTCGCGCTCGGTCAGGAGATGGCCGGCCTGGAGGGCTGGCAGTATCCCTATCAGCGGTTCGTCGTGGACGAGCGGACCGGCGACGTCATCGGCTTCTGGAAACAGGTCGCCGACGCCACCCGCGACGACGGGTCGCACTACGAGGTGCACGGCTTCGGCGGCAGCTGGTTCCGCTACGGTGGGAACTTCCGATGGTCCTGGCAGCGTGACTTCTTCGACTTCGGGAACGTCTCCCACCTCTTCCTGGAGATGATCACGGGCAACGCCCTGTCCGACGGCATGAACAAGCGGATCGAACGGTCGACGTCGACGAAACGTCCTCCCGGCTGGTATCCGGCCGGACAGGCGCCGGTTCCGCTGTGGTGAGCCCGGTGAACGTCCGCGACTCCTTCGCGGCGCTCTCCCGGGCCGACCTCGCCGTCCTCGTCCCCGAACTGCTCCTGTGCGGTCAGCTCATCGACCGCTCCGGGATGGCGCACCTGATCTCGGCGTTCGGACGGGAGGGAATGACCGAGGTCGCCGTCGAGGAGTGGCAGGCGTCGAGCCCGTGGTACACCCGGCGCATGCAGCGGGCCCTGCGGTACGAGGGCGACGGTGTCGAGACGATCTTCAAGGGGCTGCAACTCGACATCGGCGCGCCCCCGCAGTTCATGGACTTCCGGTTCCGCGTCGACGACCACGACCACGGTGAGTTCCGGCTCGACCACTGCGGCGCGCTCATGGACGTCGAACCGATGGGCGACGCGTACGTGAAGGCCATGTGCCACGACATCGAGGACCCCACGTTCGACGCGACCGCCCTTGCCACCAACCCGCACGCCCGGGTGCGGCCGATCCACCGGCCGCCGCGCCGGCCGGTCGGCCGCCATCCGCACTGCGCGTGGACGGTGACGATCGACCCGTCGCACGTTCCGCCGCAGGCCGCGCCCCACACCGAGGCGATCGGGCGTACCGCGGCCGTCGCAGTGGAACTCAGCGCGATCGACCCGGCGGACGAGGGACTCGGCGACTATTCCGGGCCCCTGCTCTCCGACCTGCGGTTCGCGGACTTCTCGCACTCGGCCCTGGTGCGGATCGCGGAGGAGGTGTGCCTGCAGCAGCATCTGCTCACACTGGGTTTTCTCATCGGCGTGCGCAAACGCACGGACGAGGACGCCGCGCTGGCCCTCACCCGCAAGCAGTTGACCGGCATTGCCGGGCTGGCGTCCGAGCGGATACGCGACGCCCTCGGCCTGCCGCGCGACTTCGAGGGACTGGCGACGGTGCTGTCGGTCCACCCCGTGTTCGCGCCGAGGCAGTACGTCCAGCGCGACATCCGGTGGGAGCCGGACAGACTGCGCCTGCGCCTCGGGCGAGCCGGGGGTGCCGACGCGGACGGGTCGTGGCCGACTCTGGTCGACGGGCACCACCTCGAGCCGCTGCAGGCGCTGGTGCGCGGCGTCGACCCGCACTTCACCGCGCACGTGGTGTCCGAGGACGCACACGCGCTCACCGTCGAGGTGATCCGCCACGCCGAACCCGCGAAGGAATGCGGCGAGGTGGCGATCACCCGCTTCAGCACCGGTGCGAACTTCACGTTCGCCGACCGCGGAATCCCCCTGCCGCTCACCGTCGTCTGAGCGTCCCGTCCATTCCCACCCCCACCCCCACGCGCCCCCAGGTGAGCGAATGTATCGTTCTGTCGGCCTGAAGAGGTGAGCGATACATTCGCTCGGGTGGCTGCGTGCAGTCAGGGTGGTCGGCAGTTCCCTTCTCTACCAAGGGATGACGCTGCAGCCCGACGGTGAGCGTTTCGCGCAGAGCGTGTCGTCGCGCATCGACTACGACCTGCTCGCCGCCGAGCGCTTTCCCCGCGTGGCGCGGACGCTGCGCCTGCAGACCATCCCCGACGATCTGCTGAACCACGAGCGCTACCGCTCGTCGAGGCAGTTCCTCGACCGGGTCGCCGAGGAGGGCTTCGAGCCACTCCGTGTGCCGATGCCCATCGACTGGGAGTTCGCCCGGCGGGAGCTGGCCGGCGAACTGGCGCCGTCGTACACCAACGGCGACCTGATCTACGGCGTGAACAACGGCGGCAAGTTCTCCGTCGACGTGACGTACCTGGCGGAGGCCGAGGCGACGGGTCACGTCCGCATCGAGACGCTGCACCGGGTCAACGACATCGAGCGCGGACGGGACGGCACGTGGATCGCGCATACGGACCGGATCTCCATGGACGGTGTGGTACTCGAACGCAAGCGCATCGTCGCCGACGCGCTGTTTCTCGGTGCCGGATCACCGGGTACCACAGGGATTCTCGTCAAGGCGCTCGCGAAGGATCTGATCCCGGATCTGCCCGACGCCGTGGGAACGGGATGGGGCAACAACGGAGACCGCGTGTTCTCGGTGACGACCTCGCTGCTCGGTCCGGGTGCATGGCAGGGCGGTCCCGCGTGCGTCGGCTTCAAGGACCTCGGGAATCCGGCCGGTCCGCTCATGATCGTCACCGGCCCGGTGCCGTTCCCGGCCGACCTGCTTCTGAGCACCCCGAACCGGCCGAATGTCACATGGGTTCGATTCGATTGAACCCATGTGACATTCGGCCACACAACGGGATTCGGGAACGCTCAGTTCTCGGCGGCGGCGGCGACGCCGGCGCGACGGCCGAAGAAGCTGCTGTCCCCGAGCGACGTGCCGCTCGCGTAGCCCCCCGCACACACGCCGGAGGTGCACCGGCCCGCGGCGAACAGGCCCGGGATCGGTTCGCCCGAGACGTGCAGGACCTCCGAGTTCACGGTGGTGCGCAGGCCGCCGAGGGTGAAGCCCGCGGTGCAGTTGCGCAGGTCCAGGGCCGCGACGGGGGTGCCGATCGGCGTGACCCACTCCGGCTTCTTCCCGAGGACGGGATCGGTGCCGGCCGCGGCGTGCCGGTTGTACACCTCGACGGTGGCCTGCAGCGTGCCCTCCGGCAGGCCCATGTCGGATTCGAGTTCGGCGACGGTCTCCGCCGCCCACTTCGGCGGGAACCGGAAGTACGGGGTGGAACTCGTCGTCGTGCAACCTTCCTCGTATGCCGCCTCGTCGATGATCAGGTACGCCTGGTTGTCGTTCTCGAGGAGGGTGAGCTGCCCGATGCGTCCCGGGTAGGTGTCCTCGGGAACGTACCGCTGGCCGCGGCCGTTGACGAGGATGCCGCGCGCCATCAGCTGCGGGTCGGCGAAGAACGCCACCTCGGTGGCGTTCATGTGCGCGAGGTCGGCGCCGAGGGCCTGGGCCATCCGGATGGAGCAGCCGTCGTGCTCCTCGATCGCGGCGCCCGGGCGGCCGATCAGCTGCGGGGCGAACGAGGTGACCATGGCCTCGTTGTAGGCGAAGCTGCCGGTGGTGAGCACGACGCCGCGCCGCGCCCGCACGAAGACCTCGTTCCCGTACTTCTTGGCGGCGATCCCGACGACCCGGTCCGTGTCGTCGACGATCAGCCGCTGCGCCCGGATGTCGAAGACGGATGTCACGCCGAGGGATTCTGCCGTCTCGGCGAGCGGCTTCATCAGCATGTACCCGCCGCCCTGCTCACCGGTGCGCTTGTTGCTCATCTGCGGCACATGGCCGCGCGGGGCGGGTGTGGCGATCTCGTTGAACGGCGCGGAGTTCTCGCCCCCCGAGTACATCAGACCGTCGTCACCGGGGATCTCCCATCCGGGCTCGCCCCAGAACGCCGGTTTGAAGACCACTCCGTTGTCGGTGAGCCAGTGGTAGTGCTCGACGCTGCCGTCGCAGTATTCCGAGATCTTGGCCTCGTCGGCGCCGGGGCCGAGAGCGGCGAGCATGAATCTCTTCATGTTCTCCGGGGTGTCCTCGAACCCGAGCTCGCGCTGCAGCGGGGTGCCGCCGCCGAGGTAGACGATTCCCCCGGACGGGGAGGCGGCACCGCCCCAGCCGCCGGTGCGTTCGAGGATCAGCACGTCGGTGCCGGCCCGCGCGGCCTCGATGGCGGCCGAGACGCCGGCGATGCCGTAGCCGGCGACGACGATGTCGGCTTCGTGGTCCCAGGCGGTGACCTCTGCGGCACGGAGCGGGCGGAAGGGAGCTGTGGTCATGGAGGTGTTTCCTTCTCGGTCGTGACCGTCAGCGGGTCGGTTCCAGCGTGGCGGCGAGCTTGTCCAGGTAGGCGAGGATCTCGTCCTCCGAGCGGTCGGGCAGGCCGAACATCACTTCGGTCACGCCGAGGTCGCGCCACTGCTGGAGCTTGGTGGGGTCGGGCCGGCCGGCGAGGACGACGATCTCCGGGGCGCCGGCGCGGCCGGCCTCGGCCCAGGTGGCGCGCAGCCGCTCGACGTTGTCGTCGATGTCGCGTTCGATCGGGGTGGTGATCCAGCCGTCGGCGGAGCGGGCGATCCACGCGAAGGTGCGCTCGCTGCCGCCCGCGCCGATCAGCACCGGTGGGCGGGGCTGCTGGATCGGCTTGGGCCAGGCCCAGCTCGGGCCGAACGAGACGAACTGCCCGTCGTAGGAGGCTTCCTCCTCGTTCCACAGCGCCTGCATCGCCTCGAGGTATTCGCGCAGGGCGGTACGCCGCTTGCCGGGAGGTACGCCGTGGTCGGCGAGTTCCTCGGCGTTCCAGCCGAAGCCCGCGCCGAGGACGACGCGCCCGCCGGAGAGGTGGTCGAGGGTCGCGACGGTCTTGGCCAGCGTGATGGGGTCGTGCTCGAGGGGCAGGGCGACCGAGGTGCCCAGCCTGATGGTCGAGGTGACGGCCGCGGCGAGTCCGAGGGCGACCCACGGGTCGAGCGTGCGGCGGTACCGGTCGTCGGGCAGCGTCGCGTTGCCGGTGCCGGGGTGTGCGGATTCGCGGCGCACGGGGATGTGGGTGTGTTCGGGGACGTAGAACGAGTCGAAGCCGCGTTCCTCGGCCGCTCGGGCGGCCGTCTCGGGCCGGATACCGCGATCGCTGGTGAACAGGGTGATGCCGTGACGCACGGAAGCTGCCTCCCTACTTGTCGGGTCCCCGCAACTGTAACGCGTTCTAGTGGTTGGTGGAACCTGTTCCAGACACCTGTCCATTTTTTCGGTCAGGTCCCGGCGCCGGCCCGGGGAAGGCGCACTACGCTGGCGGGCAGGCGTACGAAAGGTGAGGACGATGGCGGAGCCGAGTGCAGCATCCCGAACGAAGGCGCGGTCCGCTTCGCTTCTCGGCGCGGACCTGAAGCCGGCCCAGCGCGCCCGCTACCTGAGGATCATCGAGGCCGCGAAGGAACTGGCCTCCGAGGGCGGATACGACGCGGTCCAGATGCGTGCCGTCGCCGAACGGTCGGGCGTGGCGCTGGGCACCGTGTACCGCTACTTTCCGTCCAAGAACCACCTGCTGGTGGTGGCGATGGTGCTGCTGTTCGAAGATCTGAGCAACAGGTTCGGCGACACCGACATCCCCGGCGACTCGGCTCACGAACGGATCATGTCGGTGCTGCACGGCTACATCGGCCGGCTCGAGAGCGACCACAACCTCTACGACGCGCTCGTGCGTGCGGCGATGTTCGCGGACGCCTCGTCGTCGGCCGAGCTCGACCGGCTCGGAGCGATCATCACCGGGATGTACGCCCGGGCGGCCGGGGTCGAGGTGGTCAGCGAGCAGCTCCTCAACGCGGTGCACGTGATCGCGGATGTGTGGATGTCGAACCTGGTGAGCTGGGCCGCCGGTCGGGCCACGGCGGATCAGGTGATGGCGCACATGGACAGCGTGGTGCGGCTCGTGTTCGACCGGCTGGAGAAGCTGCAGGCGATCGGCTGACGCGGCCGCTGCGTCCGGGGCGCGCATGCGCGCCCCGGACGCGACGGATCAGGCGGGAACCTCCACGATGCCCACGGTCGGGAGGAAGAAGCACGACGTCTCGCCGTTCTGCACCGTGCCGAACACGGCGGCCAGGACAGTTCCCGAGCCGGTCGCGACCGGTGCCGCGCGGACTCCGCCGAGCGGGACCGCGCCTGCGAAGAAGTTCTGCACCGCGGCGGCGACGAGGGGCTTGGCGAACTCGGGCAGGCCGCCGGGCACGGCGAGGGCTGCGGCCTCGGCGATGGTGCCCATGGGCACGAACCCGCCCTGGAAGGTGTTGACGTTGAACCAGGCGACCTGCATGCCGGTGGTGTTCCCGCTGTCCTTCTCGACGCCCATGGGCACGAAGGCGAACAGGGTTTCGCCGGGATCGACGGCATTGACGGGACCGACCATCGGGATGTTCAGGTTGGGCCACGGGCCGGGAGCCGCGCCGGCGACGGCGGGGGCGATACCGAGCGGCAGGCTGCCGCCCTCGGTGCAGAAGGGCGCGCCGGTGGGGTAGAGGAACGGTTCGATGCCGAGGCCGCGCAGGAACTCCACGGCGTCCTCGTAGGCGGAGAGCGGCGAGTTCTCGGCGACGTCGGTGGCACCGCCGCGGGCGGAGCCGATGGCCTCGGCGGCGGCGAGCGCGAGCGCATCGGCGCCCGGCTGGGCCCGGAGCGTCTCGAGGGCGCCGAGGAGCGGGTCGGGCGCCGGCGCCGCGGCGACTGCGGGGTCCGCGGGGGGTTCGGCGGCCGCGACGGTCGGCAGCGCCAGAGCAGCGGCCACGGTGAGGGAGGCTGCGGCGGTGAGCCGGCGCAGCCTGCGCCGGGTGGTCCTGGTGGTCATGCTTCGCTCCTGTACGTGGTCGGAACCGGAACACCCCCCGCCCCGGAGTCGTGCGACGGCTCCGGGGCGGAGACCCATGGGTCTGGTGTTACTCGTGTGACTCATGGTGTTGGTGGGATCTAGCAGACCACAGGAAGAACAGACCGGCCAGTCCGGCGCGGCGTGGCGTTATTCAAACGAAACGAGTTGTGGCCGGTTCGAGACCGGACATTTCAGTCGTGGTGGGGTTCAACCGGCGTCTGCCCCGACGTCTCGTCCGGATTCCGGCGCAGATGCAGCAGGCTGACGGTGAGACCGCCCCACACCAGCCCCAGCGCGACGAGCATCATCCCGATCGCAGATCCACTCACAGTCTCTCTCCCGCTTCCGTCGATTCGGTATGCGCCAGCTCGGCGTCGGTCAGGCCCCACGGTGCGAAGGACAATGCCACCGCGATCACGATCACCAGCGCCTGCACGCCCCACCCGAACGTCATGACGAGTGCATCCGGCAGGTCGTTGTAGCCCTCCCGGCTCCGATCCACGATCTCGCTGATCAACATGTAGCCGAGCACGATGGGTGTGAGGACGCCGGCGAAGACCCGCCAGAGCAGGCCTACCCGGAACGACGACACCGAGTTCAGGTGGTCCTGCAGTTCGGGCAGCCGGCGCAGCCCCCACGCGAGCACCACGAGCGTCGCGAAGGCGACCCCGACGATGCCGAACTGGTTGGCGAAGCGGTCGACCACGTCGAGGGTGTTCAGGCCGGTGGTGGTCGGGAACAGCAGCAGCGAGGTGACGCTTGCGACGCCACCGACGATCAGGACTGCCGGCACGCGGGTGAGGCCGGTCTTGTCCTCGACGGCCGACACGCACACCTGGATGATGCTGATCAGCGACGTGAAACCCGCGAAGACGAGCGAGCCGAAGAACAGCAGGCCGAACAGGGAACCGCCCGGCATCTCCGAGACGATCGTCGGGAACGCGATGAACGCCAGCCCGATACCGCCGCTGACCACCTCGTCGACGGCGACGCCCTGCGCCTGTGCCATGAAGCCGAGCGCCGAGAACACGCCGATTCCGGCGAGGATCTCGAAGCTCGAGTTCGAGAAGCCGACGACGAGACCGGAGCCCGTGAGGTTGGTCCGGTGCTTGAGGTACGACGAGTAGGTGACCATGATGCCGAACGCGACGGACAGCGAGAAGAAGATCTGCGCGTAGGCGGAGATCCACACCCCGGTGTCGGTCAGCGCCGACCAGTCCGGCCGGAAGAACGCGTCGAGACCGGTGGCGGCGCCGTCGAGGGTCAGCGCCCGCACCACCATGCCGGCGAACAGCACCAGCAGCAACGGCACGAAGAACCGGTTCGCCGCGCCGATGCCGCGCTGCACGCCCAGACCCAGGATGACGAGCACCACGAGCCAGATCCCGAGCAGCGGCCACGCCACGCCCGGGACGAAGTCGAGGCCGAACGTGGCGTCCGCGTTCATCTGCAGGAAGTCCTGCAGGAAGAAGGTCTCCGCGTCGTCGCCCCATGCCTGCGTGGCCGAGAAGAACGTGTAGCGCAGCGCCCACGCGATGATCACCGCGTAGTACACGCCGATGACGAAGCAGATGCCCACCTGCCACCAGCCGAGGCTCTCGGTCGCGCGCTTGAGGCGGTGGAACGCCAGCGGCGGCGACCCGCGGAACTTGTGACCGATCGCGTAGTCGACGAACAGCAACGGGATGCCCGCGGTCAGCAGGGCCACCAGATACGGCACGATGAACGCACCGCCGCCGTTCTCGTACGCGATGTACGGGAAACGCCAGATGTTGCCCAGCCCGACCGCCGAGCCGATGGCGGCGAGAATGAACACCGACCGGCCGGACCAGACCTCTCTCTTGCGCACCGCTGCGTCCTCTGTCACTGACGTACCTTTCCTCGGTTACAGACTGTCGACGCTAGCGCTCCCGCGGCTGCCTCGCGGCTGATCCGGGAGGGCGGACGCGGTGTGTCGGAGCGGAGCTCAGTCCCGCCACAGTTTGTCGAGTTCCGGACCCGGTTCCTCGTCCGGCGGGGCGCCGCGGTAGCGCAGGGCGAAGATCACCCAGCCGATCGACGCGATCATCAGGAAGCTCACGAGCCGGTATACGACGACGGCGGCCAGGGCCTGCGCGCCGGTCATCCCGCTGGCCGTCAGCGCGGGCACGAGCACGGCGTCCATCACCCCGAGCCCGGCCGGCAGGAGGGGGATTGCGCGGCTGGCGGCGGTACCCGCGGCGTACGCGACGGCGATGCCGGCCAGGCTGGGCTTGCCGCCGATCGCGTACGCGGCGAAGGCGAGGCACGCACCGTCGCACAGCCAGTTGAACAACGACCAGCCGAAGGCGCGCGCGGCGTGGGTGCGGTCGAGCTGGACCGCCTGGAGCTGCGCCACGATCCGCTTCCAGGCGCGGGCGCCGGCCCGCGCGGGCTTCTTGCGCAGGCGGTTCACGCCGCGCAGCGCGATGATGCCGATCGACTCGAACGCATCCGGCCGGCTTGCCGCGTACTGCACGAGCACCACGAACGCCGCGAATCCGCCGAGGGAGAAGATGAGCGAGAACGGGTTGGTGGTGGCACCGACGAGCAGCGCGCCGACCAGGCCGAGCAGCGCCAGGCCCGCGGCCTGCAGCAGACCGGCCATCACCAGCTGCCAGGTGGAGACGACGGGGCTGGCCCCCCACTTGCGCATCTGACGGTAGGTGAAGGTGGTGGCCACCACGGGTCCGCCGGGCAGGGTCACGCTCATCGAGTTCGCCGCGTACGCCACCGACAGGGACTGGCGCTGCGTCACGGGGACCCCGGCCGCGGACAGGAGGGTGCGCTGTACCCGGGCAAAGCTCGACATCTCGGTCAGCGCGGCCAGGATCGCCGCGCCCACCCACCACCAGCGCAGGTCGCCGAGGCTGCCGACGCTGGTCTTCAGTTCCGGCCAGACGAGAACGACCTCCACGGTGAGGACGACGACGAGCACGAGGCCGAACAGCCACTTGAGGCGCCGGCGCCGGGTCGGCGACATTCCGCCGTTGCCGTTGCCGTTGCCGTTGCCGTTGCCGTTGCCGTTGTCGTTGTCTCTTCCGTGGCTCGGGGTGTGGTCGTGTTCGCCCACGGACGCGCCCCCGTTCTCACCCGCATCGGTCATGTGGTCGTGGGCCAGTTCGCCAGCGTCTTCCGGTACAGGTCCTCGACCTCCGCGACCCGTGTGCCGAGCTCCTCGAGGGTCCAGTCGCTCACGTCGATGGGATCGAGGACCACCACGTCGACGGTTCCCGGCCGCAGGACCGTGGAGTGCTTCCACAGCACCTCCCCGGCGTTGCGGATCACCACCGGCACGATCGGCACGCCCGCCTGCATCGCGATGTGGAACGCGCCCTTCTTGAACCGGCCGATCTCCGGGGTCAGGGAGCGGGTGCCCTCCGGTGCGATGATCACCGAGGTGCCCTCGCGCAGCGTGTCGACCACAGGACCGAGTGCGGCCTTCGCCTGCTCAGTGTTGGCCCGGTCCACGAACGCCGCACCGACGAAGCGGAGCACCAGCCCGAACAGCGGGTCGCTGGCCATCTCCTTCTTCGTGACCCCCGTGAAGCTGTGCCGCAGCACCCGCGCCATGATCACCGGATCGAGCTGGCTCTGATGGTTGAAGATGAACACCGCGGGGCGATGTGACCAGGCGTTGGCCTCGTTCCGAATGTTCACGTCGATGCCGGCGAGCGCGAGGGGCACCTCGCCGGTGAGGGTGGCGATCGAGTCGAGCGCCACCTTCTTGTTGCGGTTGAGCAGGCCGAGGCCGACGCCCGTCCACACCGAGCCGAACAGTCCGCCGTACGCCGCGAGGGTGCGGATCACCTCCTTGGTGCCCGGCGTTCCGCGCGGCCTGAATCGCAGGATCGGCCAGCCTTGCTCGGCGGCGGTGCGCTCGAGGTTCCGGTCCGGATTGGTCGGCGTCGGATTGCCCATCGTGGCGAGGAAGTCGGCGTCCTCGCCCCCGTTGGAATACGTGTAGCTCTGCTCGCGATCGATGTTGTTCGCCTCCGCGAACGCCACCACGGCCTGCGCTTTACCGCTGCGCCACAACGACTTCCCGTCCACACGGCCCGTGAGCACCCCGTCGCGCACCTCGAGGGGGCTGAACAGGACGTGCTCGACGCCGAGCGCATCCGCCGTCGCCTGGATCTGGTAGCGCGACGCCGAGGACGCGATCACCACCGTGTGCCCCGCCGCCTGATGCGCCCGGATGAGCTGCCACGCCTCGGGATAGATGTGGCCGGCGATCGTGGAGGCGAACAGCCGGCGCCCGATCTCGTACAGCTCCTCCTCGGTGTGCCCGCCCCACGCCTTGAACGCCACCGCGACGAACCGCTCGAAGTCCGCCTCGGTGTCGTGGCCGCGCAGGCCGTTGAGCATGGTTGCGGCGAGTTCGGCGGCGCCGACCTTCCCGGCGAGCAACCGGTCGCGGAAGAAGTGCAGACCGGAGAAGCCGTGGACGATGGTGCCGTCGAAGTCGAAGAATGCCGCGATCTCCGGACCCTTCGGCCCGGTACGCACGCGCTCGAGCGCTTCCTCGAGGATCACCGCTCCGCCTTTCTGTTGGATACGTCGAGAGACTCGGCGAGCCGGACCCGCTCACCCACCGCCAGCAGCTGTACCGCGAACTCCTCCCGCTTCTGCCGAATCTCCTCGCCCCCACGTTCCAGCAGCCCGCGGTTGGCGGCAAGCTGTAACGCCGTCGTGAACAGTTCCGACGAGACCGATTCGGGTCCGAACAGCCGGCCCTGCAGCAGCATCTGCCGGCCGACCGCGACGCACTCGTCCAGGAACGCCTTGCGGTCGACCTGCAGGGACGGGTCGCGCCGCGCGAGCCGCTCGGCGACGACGAGCTGCGCGTCGAAGAAGGACCGCAGAGCTCGGTGCACCATGAAGAACCCGGTTTCGAGGAGCGCGGCCAGCGCGAGTTCCACGTCCGGCAAGGCGTTGCGCCAGGACGGCATCAGCAGGGCGATCTCGTCGCGCATGTCGGCCTCGAACCGGTCCCGGTCGGGGAAGAAGAACTCGAACTTGAGCAGGTCGCGCGCCGCCTTGGCCTCCTCCCACGCCGCCCGCACCGGGTCGAGGCCCGGATTGGCGTGCGCGTGGAGGATGGCCAGCTCCATCAGGGCACGGTTGACGAACCAGTGCACGCCGCTGTTGCGATAGAACGCCGCGACCAGGTGCTGCCCGGGCTGGATCGCGTAGACCGGCTCGTCCCCGCCGGCGTAGGTGGTGACCACACCGGCATCGCTCAGCGAGGCGAGGACGTTCGCGAGGCCGCCCTCGATGTCGAGGACGCCGAGTTCGCCCTGGGGTATCCCGCGGGCGTCGATGTACCGGCGCACCGGCGCGATCACCGCCCGCACCTCGTCCAGGGTCAGCGCCCGGTCCCGGACGCCGAGCAGAGCGAGGGTGACCAGGCAGTTCACCGTGACCGGGGTGTGGCAGTTGATGCCCACGGCCACCTCGAACGCGACCTTCTGCAGCGCCTTGCGGCTGCGCTCGCTCCCGGGCTCGGCCGGCTCCCCGGACAGCTCGGGGTCCCCGCTCGTGGCGAGCTGCGAGCGCATCGACAGCGGTTCGCCGAACCGCACGTACACGTTGCCCGCACGACGCCGCTGATTGCGCGCGTACCGGGCCAGCCAGGCCAGGCCCTCGGGCTTCTTCTGGGCGCCCGTCTGTTCGGCCGCGACGGCCGCGACCTCGGCGAGCCCCTCGTAGGTGATGGACACCGGCACGAGCATCGCGTCCTCGACCCGGCCGCTCCGGATGGCGTTGGCCACATAGTTGAGCAGGCCGTAGCGGGGCGCGCGGAGTTTGCCGGTGCGGGTGCGGCCACCCTCGAAATACCATTCGAGGTTGAACCGCTTGGTCAGCAGATACGCGAAGTACTCCTCGAGAGCCGCCTTGTAGACGGCGTCGTCGCCGAAGCTACGGCGGATGAAGACGGTGCCGGTTCGCCGGGCGATCGGGCCGATCGGCCAGAACGTCAGGTTGGCGCCACCCATGAGGTGATTCCGCGGAAAATCGTTCTGGGCCAGCACGTCGCCGAGCACGAACGCGTCCGCGTAGGACCGGTGCGACGGCAGGAACACCAGCGGATACCGCCGGTTGACGTCGCGCAGGCTCCGCAGCCCGGACTCGTCGGCGTGCACGGTCCATGCCGCGGAGTGCAGCGGGCGCATCATCTCGGTGAACAGGTCGGTCACCAGCCGGGACTGGACGGCGACGAGTTCCCCGAGGGCGGACGTCGCTCGTAACCGGACCTCCTCGGGCGCGATGTTGTGCTCGGTGCTGATCGCGTCGAGCCGCCGCCGGAACGACGCCGAATCCATGATCTGCTCCGCCACCAGCCTCGGCACCTTGTACCGGTCGCCGATGACGGCACGCTCGGCCCGGTCGAGGCCCACCACCGCGCGGTGCGTCACGAACCGGGCGAACGACTCGGGTGCCGGGTCGCCGTCCTCGGCCAGGTGCCGGGCCCGCAGCTCGCTCAGCCGCGCCGGCTCGGCGAGAACGATCCGATACCGGTCGGGAGACCGCCCGACCAGCCACTTCTGCAGGAGCCGGTTCGGACTGCGCGGGTTGGTCAGCGCCACGACGTCGGAGAACCGGACCCGGCGCTCGCCGTCCCGGGCCTCCGGCAGCCACACCACCCCGACGGGGAGCACGAGGGGATCGTCGTCCCGGTTCACGAGATCGCGCGCGAGCCGGCGCGGGTCGAGTTCCATCTCCTCGACCGGCCCGTCGGCGCGGTACTCCTTCGGCACCCGGTCCGACCGCAGCCAGCTCGCGATCAGCTTGCGCTCGATCGGTGTCGTCGTCTCGGCGACGACCACCGTCGGTTGTCTCCCGGATTCCGAGCCTCGCCCGTTCGTGCTCATGTCACCCCATTCCCGGATAGCCCGAGTGAAACGTACCGCGTCTCCGGCACCGGCTCCGGTGCAACCACACGAGAGACCTTCGGCACTTCTGCCGGCGCGCGATCCGGTCCACCCTGAGGCAAGGTGGGCAGCGTACCGACGTTCGACAAGCCTCATCGGGGAGGAACTCCGTGACCGGCACCGACCGATCCGAACCCGCATACGCGGCGATCCGCGAGACCCACACCTCGGTGGTGTTCTTCGTCGGGGGCCGCGTGCACAAGCTCAAGAAGCCACTCGATCTCGGGTTCCTCGACAACCGGACCCGGCAGGCGCGGGAGCGGGCCTGCCACCGTGAGGTCGAACTCAACCGGCGTCTCGCCCCGGACGTCTACCTCGGCGTCGCCGACGTGCACGGGCCCGACGGGCAGGTGTGCGAGCACCTCGTCGAGATGCGCCGGCTGCCCGACGACCGGCGGCTCGCCGCGCTGGTGCAGCGGGGCGAGCCCGTCGCCGGGGTCGTCACCGCCGTCGCGCGGCAGGTCGCGGCCCTGCACGCCGCGTCGCCGCGCGATCCGGCCATCGACCGGTGTGCCACGGCGCAGTTCCTCGACGGATTGTGGCGCGAGAGCCTCGACCACCTCGACCGCCTGCCCGTCGGGGCCGAGGCCGGCGACGCGCTCACCGCGATCCGGGACATGGCCGGCCGCTATCTCGCGGGCCGCGGACGGGTGCTCGACGAGCGGATCGCCGCCGGGCGGGCCGTCGACGGCCACGGTGACTTGCTCGCCGACGACATCTTCTGCCTCGACGACGGCCCCCGGATCATCGACTGCCTCGAGTTCGACGACCGGCTGCGCTACGGCGACGCCGCACTCGACATCGCCTTCCTCGCGATGGATCTCGAACGGCTCGGCGGCGAGGCGGCGGCGCGGCAGCTGCTGCCCGCCTATGCCGAGTTCTCCGCCGACGCGTTCCCGCCGTCGCTGATGCACCATTACATCGCGTACCGGGCCGTGGTCCGGGCCAAGGTCGCCGCGCTGCGGCACGAACAGGGTGACGAGCACTCGCGCGCCGGCGCGCTCGCGTTCCTGGACCAGACGCGGCGCAACCTCGACCGGGGCCGGGTCCGCCTCGTCGTCGTCGGAGGTCTGTCCGCCACCGGCAAGACCACCGTGGCCCATCTCGCCGGGCAGCACCTGGGTGCGACCGTGCTGCGCAGCGACGTGGTCCGCAAGGAACTGGCCGGTCTCGCCCCGACCGCCGATGCGACCGCCGCCGTCGGTGCCGGGCTCTACAGTGCCGCCCACACCGACGAGACCTACGGGGAGGTGCTGCGCCGCGCCGCTGTCGCGCTCACCCACGGCGAGTCGGTCGTGCTGGACGCGACGTGGCTCACCGAGGCTCGTCGCGCGGCGGCGCGTGCGGTTGCGGCCGCCGCGACCGCCGACCTCGTCGAGATCGAGTGCCGGGCGGACCCGGCGGTGCTGGTCCGCCGCATCGTGGCCCGGCGCGAGCGGGGCGACGACGCGTCCGACGCCACGCCCGCCGTCCTGGACGAGCAGCTGCACGTGCGCGACGAGTGGCCCACGGCTCGCGTCGTGGACACGAGCGCCGGCGCCCTCCCCGATGCCGCGTGGCTGGAGCGGGAACTCGGTCCGGGACCGTGGTGAGGACAGGCTCGCATTGCTACCGCGGCGCGCGGAATCGCCCTAGCCTGGCGGCATGTCGACCGATCCTTCCCTCAATCACGCCGACGTCGAGCCGCACTCCGGAGGCATCTCGGCGAAACTGAACTGGCTGCGCGCCGGCGTGATGGGCGCGAACGACGGAATCGTCTCCACGGCCGGCCTCGTCGTCGGTGTGGCCGCCGCCACCACCGACGAATCGACGATCCTCACAGCGGGTTTCGCCGGGCTCGCGGCCGGCGCGGTGTCGATGGCCCTGGGGGAGTACGTGTCGGTCAGCACGCAGCGTGACACCGAGCGGGCGCTGCTGCACAAGGAACGTCGCGAGCTCGAGGAGATGCCGGACGCCGAACTCGAGGAGCTGACCGCGCTGCTCGAGGGCAAGGGGATGTCGAGGGCGACGGCGCGCTCCGCGGCGAAGGAGATGACCAAGCGCGACGCGCTGGCCGCGCACGCCGAGGTCGAACTCGGCATCGATCCCGAGGCGCTGGCCAATCCGTGGGCCGCGGCGTTGTCGTCGGCGGTCTCGTTCACCGTCGGCGCCCTCGTGCCGCTGCTCGTGATCGTGCTGCCCCCGGCGAGCTTGCGGATCCCCGTCACGTTCGTGTCGGTGCTCGTGGCGCTGGCCCTGACGGGTTCGGTCAGCGCGTGGCTCGGCGGCGCGCGCCGCGGCCGGGCGACGTCCCGCGTGGTGATCGGCGGTGCGCTCGCGATGATCGTGACGTACGCGGTGGGTATGGCGTTCGGGACCGTGACGGCCTGAGCCGGTGCCGCCCGGCGACGGGCGGCACCGGCCGGTTGTCATTTCTTGCGGCTGATCATGATCGGGCAGGGCGCGTTGTGCAGCAGGTTCTGGCTCACCGACCCGAGCAGTGCGCCGGTGAACTGGCTGCGGCCGTGGCTGCCCACCACGACGAGCTGTGCGTCCTCGAGCTGGCGCAGGATCACCTTCGCGATGGGGCCCCGGTCCACGACGCGGCGGACCTCCACGTCGGGGAACTTCTCGTGCCAGCCGGCGAGAGTCTCGGACAGGACCGCGGATTCGGACTCACCCACCGCCTCCCAGTCCACCAGCGTCGCGACCGTGCCGACGCCGAGGGCGGCGTCCCCGATCCAGGAGTGCACCGCGACCAGCGGCACACCGAACAGCGAGGCGTACTCGAAGGCGTGCCCGACCGCGGCCGTCGACAGCTCGCTGCCGTCGACGCCGACGACGATGGGCCGGGTGTCCGGCAGCGGTCGTGCTGTGTCGCCGCGCCACACCACCACCGGGCACGGGGCGTGGTTGGCCACGCGCAGCACGGTCGAGCCGAGCAGGAAGTTCTCCACGGCGTTGGCGCCGGTGGCGCCCATCACCACGAGGCGGGCGTCCTCGGCGGCCTCGAGCAGCGAGTTGGCGGCGGGGCCCGGACCGATGAAGCTCTGCACCTCGAGATCCGGATGGTCGGAGCGGACCACGTCGGTGACGTTCGACAGGATCGCTTCGCCGTCCTCCCGGAGCTGGTCGACCATCTGCGCCTGGATGAGCACCGCGGCCTCGCTGTAGAAGATGCCCTCGCTGGGCAGCGAGTGCACCAGGTGCAGGGGCGCGCCGAGACGAGCGGCGAGGGCGGCCGCCCACCGGGCCGCACTCGTGGCGACGGCGGAACCGTCCACGCCCGCTACGACGGCATTCCGGTTGGCAAGTGTGCTCATTCGAACTCCTTCTCGGTGCATTCTCCGCGCTCGGGGGCGCATGTCGAGTGTTTCACGGAACCAGGACCGCCGCGCCGCCGAAACGCCCCGCGGACAGGTCCTCGAGCGCGCGGTCGGCACGGTCGAGCCCGTACGCGGTGGTGGTGACGCGCAGGCGGTGTTCGTTCGCGAAGCCGAGGAACTCGTGTGCGTCGGAGCGGGTGTTGGCCGTGACGCTGCGCACCTGGCGTTCGCGGAACAGGTGCTGCTGGTAGTTCAGCGGGGGCACGTCGCTGAGGTGGATGCCGGCGACGGCGAGCGTGCCGCCGGCGTCCAGTGCGGCGAGAGCGGTGGGCACCAGTTCCCCGGCGGGGGCGAACAGGATCGCCGAGTTCAGCGGCTCGGGCGGCTCGTCGTATGCGCCCTGCGCGGAGGCCGCGCCGAGTTCGAGGGCGAGCCGCCGGGCGGTCTTGCCGCGGGTCATGACGTGCACGCGGGCGCCCCGGGCGAGGGCGACCTGCGCGGCGAGGTGGGCGCTGCCGCCGAAGCCGTACAGGCCGAGCACGCCGCCGTCCGGAACCTCGGCGCGCAGCAGCGCCCGATAGCCGATGATGCCGGCGCACAGCAGGGGGGCGAGTTCCGCGTCGGCGTACCCGGACGGCAGCGGCAGTGCGAAAGCGGAAGGGACGGTGGCATATTCGGCGTAACCGCCGTCCGCGTCCCAGCCCGTGTAGGTGGAGTTCGGGCACAGGTTCTCGTCCCCGCGCAGGCAGTACCGGCACCGGCCGCACGTGCTGCGCAGCCACGGGATGCCCACCCGGTCGCCTACCCGGTGCTCGCCGAGGTCGCCACCGACCACCTCGCCGACGACCTCGTGGCCGGGGACGACGTGCGGCCGGTGCACCGGCAGGTCGCCCTCGCTCACGTGCAGGTCGGTACGGCACACCCCGCACGCGAGGACACGCACCAGCAGTTCCCCGGGCGCCGGTTCGGGAATCGGTTCCCGGACCGGTCGCAGCGGATGCTCCGCCGCGGGGCGTGGGATGTCGACACGCCATGCTCGCATCTCTCCAGGGGTGCTCATGCGCGCCTCCTTCCGTCGTCCGGGCTCAGCATGCCCTTTCTCGGCGGTGGTCGGCCAGGGGACAAGGACACGGTCGGCAGTGGTTCACTTCCACAGCGGTTTCGCCGCCCGCCGCGCCCGCTTCCACGCGCGTTCGAGCTGCGCGACCTGCGCTTCACCGATCTCGAGTTCGCGCTGGTAGGCGATCCCGAGGCCGAAGCTCGACTCGGCGGTGTGGTCCTGCTCGGAGACCATGTCGAGCAGGTGCTCGCGGGCGACCACCGAGTCCTGGAATTCGCCGAGCAGATCCTGGAAGTCGTCGAAATGATCGAGGGCGCGCTGGGCGCGCTTGCGATGCAGCGGCCGCAGCACCTCGATGGCGTAGCGCATCCGCTTGGCGCCCTTGCGGGCCCGATGGACGAGTTCGTCCCGCTCGGCGTGCGTGGCTGCCTCCCCGGCGTTGCGGACCCGGCGCGAGACCTTCTTCGCGAGGCGGGCGAGGGCGCGGTCGAGGTCCTTCGGGCGAACCTCTCGTCGCTGTTCGCCTGGACCGGATCCGACTGCCCCCCTCGCCAGCCCGTCGATCAGTGCGTCGAGCGAACCCAGCAGGGCCGCGTAGCGGTCCGAGTCGAGGGTGCCGACGGCCTCGAGCCGGGCCGCGTCCGACCGGGCGGAGAAGTACTCGTCGACGCGGGCGCGGATGGCCTCGCGCTGCGCTTCCACGGGCACCTCCCCGACGCGGTCCACGATGCGCTCCCACTGCACCTCGAGGTCGCGCGAGGGGCTGAGTTTCCTTCCCGTCCAACGTAGTTCGTCGACCAGGCTGTCGTCGATCGCGAAGGTTCCCGCATACGTCTGCAGGGCACTGCGGATCCGGCGCAGGGCCTTGCGCATGCTGTGGACGGCGTCCGGGGCGTCCCGGCGCACGCCGATCTCGGCGAGCTCGAGGGTGCGCAGCTCGCCGCGCAGGTAGTCGCGCAGGTGCCCGGCCGGGCCGGGCACCGGCTCCTCGGTGGGCAGCAGATCGGCGAGCGCCCGATGCAGCTTGGAGGGATTCGGGGCGCGCTCGATTCCGGCGGCGGTCAGCCGATCCTCGACGACATCGAGCAGATCGGTTCCGGCCGAGGCGAGCTCGACCTCGATCTCGCGCCACCGCTGCGGCTCGCTGCCCTCCCCTCGGGTCGCGACGACGTCGTCGACGACGATCTCGGCGAGGGCCCGCCCCTCGTCGTCGATCAGGCGGTGGCGCCACCGCTGCGTGTTCAGCACCGCCGCGAGCGCGACGGGACGCGCACGGCGCACCCCGTGCAGGAGGGCGAGCAGTTCGGCCGGTGGCCGGGCGGTGTCGTCGCCGAGGGGGAAGCGCACCTCGGTCCGGGTGTCCGTGCCGGCCGGGAGCTTCACGTGCCAGCCGGCGTCGTGACCCCCCTCGCGGCGGCGCAGGGTGATCCCGGCGCGCAGCAGTCGCAGATCGTCGGTGTCGTAGTACCGCGCCGACAGCTGCTGAAGGTCGGGTTCGGGGTGTCCGGCGACGCCGGGCAGGCCCGACAGGTCCGGCAGCTGCTGCGCGTGCCCGACCGCGTACTTGCGTTCCGATTCCTGAACCGCGTCGATCCTGGGCGGCGTGGTCATGCGATCCGACTCCTGTTCCGGCGGTTGCCCTGCGTGTCCTCGTCGCACTCGTCGGCGGCGTTCGTCAGACCACTCTGCCACCCCGGCGCCGACCTGTGCCCGTCGCACGTGATCGCCGCAACGGCCCGGCTGCGGCCGGCCCGGGAGCGGGGCCCTTCGACTCTGTCCGACCGCGTGCCCGTCGGGCGATCATCGAATAACCTGGGCCGGGGAGGACACAGATGAGGATTCTGGTGACGGCGGCGAGCAGGCACGGCTCCACCACGGAGATCGCCACGGCGCTCGCGGCCGCCCTGCGCGACAAGGGAGCGCACGTCGACGTCGTCGCGCCCGAGCAGGTCGACGCCGTGGACGGCTACGACGCGGTGGTCCTCGGCAGCGCCGTCTACCTCGGGCACTGGTTGCATCCCGCCAAGACCTTCGTCGATCGGCACGCCGGCGCGCTGCGGGAGCGCGCCGTGTTCCTGTTCTCCTCGGGCCCGATCGGCGACCAGGACCGCCCCGTGAACAGGCCGTACGACGCCTCCCTGGCGACGGAGCGCACGGGCGCGCGCGAGCACCGGATGTTCGCCGGGAAACTGGATCCGGAGGTGCTCGGCGCCGGCGAACGCGTGGTTGCCCGCATGACCGGAGGACGCACCGGAGACTTCCGGGACTGGGACGCGATCGGGACCTGGGCCGCGCAGATCGTCGAGTCCGTGGAGCGGCATGCGGTCGAGTCGAGCGGCTGGGGGAGAGACAACGATGGTTACTGAGATCCGGCCGGACACCGCGGCGATCCGGGATGCGGTCGAGTCGGCGTGCCGGGCGCCATCCCTGCACAACAGCCAGCCGTGGCGTTGGGAGTGGACGGGCGAACGGCTCGAACTGTATGCCGTCGCCGAGCGCATGCTCGGCCACACCGATCCGAGCGGCCGGCAGCTGGTTCTCGGCTGCGGGGCGGCGCTGCACCACGCCCGCGTCGCGCTGTCCGCCGCGTCGTGGATCCCCACCGTGACCCGGCTTCCGGATCCGTCGCGACCGGACCTGCTGGCCGTTCTCGACTTCGACCGGCCCCACACGGTCGACGCCCGTGACGCCGCCCTCGCCCTCGCGATCGGCGCCCGGCACACCGACCGGCGGCCGTTCGCGGCGCCCACGACCCTGCGCGAGAGCCTGGTGGATCTGGAGAACGCCGCCCGCCGGGAGGGGGCGTCGCTGTCGATCCTCGACGCCGAGGCCCGCTCGGACCTCGCGCGGGCGTCGGAACTGAGCGCGGCGATCCGCGAGGGCGACGAGGCATACCGGCAGGAGCTGGCCTGGTGGACCGGTCGCGCGGAGCCCGGCGACACGGGCGTGCCGGCGTCCGCGCTGCTCGACGACGAGGCCGCCGGGGACATCGATGTGGGACGGCGGTTCCCCACGGGCGCAGGAACTCTGGACACTGCGCAGCCGAAGGCGGACGCGTCGGCGCTGGCGGTGCTCAGCACCCGGGCCGACGAGCGGATCGACTGGCTGCGGGCGGGGGAGGCGATGTCCGCGGTACTGCTCGAGGCCACCGCGGCGCATCTGGCGACGTGCCCGCTCACCCACGTGACGGAGATCGAGGCCAGCCGCGGCATCGTGCGCACGGCGACGGCGCGGACCGGGGAGGTCGCGGGATTTCCCCAGGTGGTGATCCGGTTGGGGGCCCGCAGCGCGCGGGGACTGCCCACCACGTCGCGACGTCCGGTCGACGAGGTCTTCGTCGACCGGAGCGGACGGGACGGATAGCCGCCGGCAACCGGACGAGTGGGATCAGTCGGACGGGTTGCGGTACTTGTCGGCGAGTTCCCGGGCGCGTTCCCACGGCGACCAGTTCACGTCCCGGCCCTCCAGCTGGGCCTCGAGCACCTCGAACCCGGCGTGCCAGTCGGCGCCGTGCGCGTAGGCCGAGTCCTCGTCCTCGACGGTGTGCGTGAGCGTCAGCCAGCAGCCCCCGGACCCGTCCGGCACCAGTTCCCAGTGCAGGACCTCGGCGTCCCACATGTACTCGAGGATGCGCCCGGGATGCACGGAGATGACGGTCCCCGTGGCGGTGTGGTCGGCGGGCAGCCCGAGGCGCTCGGCCTGCTGCTCGGTGGCATGGAAGACGAGCTGGGCACCGGGGGTGAGATCCAGTTCTACGCGGGCCGGGAACCAGGCGCGTAGGTACTCGGGGTCGGTGATGACCCGCCATACGCGGTCCGGGGGATGGGCGAAGGCGTGCTGGAAGCGCAGGGCGACGCGGCCGTCGTAGGTGCGCGAGACGGTGCCGTTATCCATGGGGTCCTCCAAGACGTGAGCCCGTGCGATCAACGGGGTCCTGGTGTGCTGTGCCTCCATGCTGCCAGGTTTCGGGCGCTGGCGAAGCGGGTCCGTCGACCTGTATACGGATCGTCGAACTCCACGGCGCGGGCCAGCAACTGCAGTGGTCGTGAATAGTCTTGGGGCGCAACGTCATATACATCGGGATACAGGTTGTCCCCGAGGATCGGCAGGCCGAGCGAATTCATGTGCACGCGCAACTGGTGCGTCTTGCCGGTGCGGGGCAGCAACCGGTAACGGCCCAGCCCGGCGTCCGTTTCGAGCAGTTCGACGCGGCTGAGGGCGTTGATCTCACCCCGCACCTCCCGCGCCTGCAACACGCCGCGCTCCTTGACGATGCGGCTGCGCACCTCGCGCGGAAACCGCATCCCGGGCACGTGCCGGGCCACGGCCTCGTACTCCTTGTCGACCCGGCGGGCATCGAAGAGCGACTGGTAGGCCCGGCGCGCACCGGCGTGGACGGTGAAGACCAGCACGCCCGCCGTGAGTCGATCGAGCCGATGGGCCGGGCTCAGCTCCGGCAGGTCGAGTTCCCGGCGCAGCCGCACCAGCGCCGTCTCGGCCACCCACGACCCACGCGGTGTCGTCGCCAGGAAGTGCGGCTTGTCCACCACCAGCAGATGCTCGTCGCGATGCAGGACATCGATCTCGAACGGCACCCGCTCCTCGACCGGCGGATCGCGGTACAAGTACACGAATCGGCCTGCCGCGTACGGGGTGTTCCCGGTGATCGCCGCGCCGGCACCGTCGACGACCTCACCGGCCGCGACCTTCTCCTGCACGCGCGCCGCGTCGGCGGGGAAGCGCGCCAGCAGAAACTCCGCCACCGTCGCCCAGGAGCCGCCGTCGGGCAGGCGCAGGCGGGTCGGATTCAGGCCGTCGCGGACGGGCAGCGGGGCACGGCGCACACCCGCACGGTAACTGTTTCCGCCAACCGACCGCGCGGCGACCGCAGGATGGCGACACTGGTGGCGGAAGAACCGGACGGAACGGGACAAGGAGCGGGCGATGAATGATGCGCCGATCGTGGTCGGGGTCGACGGATCGGCGCCGGCGCGCGCCGCGCTGCGGTGGGCGGCCGGCGAGGCCGTCTCCACGGGGGTGCCGCTGCTGCTCGTCTCCAGCGCGAACGCCGGCGGGATCGGCGCCTCGTCGCCGTTCGTCGACGAACTGCGATTCACCGCGCGACGGAACCTGGCGTCCGCCGCGGAGACCGTGGAACGCGAGCACCCCGAGCTGTCCGTACGCACCGAACAGTCGAGCCTGGTGGCCGCACAGGCGCTGCTCGGGTATTCCGGTCGGGCACGGATGCTCGTCCTCGGCCGGCGCGGTCTCGGCGAGTTCACCGGCGGACTGGTCGGATCGGTGACCTCCGCGGTGGTCGCGCACGCGCACTGTCCCGTCGCGGTGATCCCCGGGCCCGACGAGAGCGGACGGGGCGCGGACGGCCCCGTCGTGGTCGGTGTCGACGGCTCGCCGGCGAGCCTGCACGCCCTCGACGTCGCGTTCGAGGCCGCAGACCGCTACAAGGCGCCGCTGGTGGCGGTGCACGCATGGTCCGACCGAGACCTCGTCGACGTCGTCGCCGGCACGCCCGGAGCCACCTGGGAGGACGTCGACCAGCAGGAGAGCGTCGTGCTCGCCGAGTCCCTCGCCGGCCGCACGCAGGACTATCCGAACGTCGACGTGGAACGGGTCGTCGTGCGGGACCGCCCGGTGCGCCACCTGCTCGAGCGGGCGGAGAACGCCCGGCTGCTCGTCGTCGGCAGCCGCGGCCGCGGCGGCTTCGAGGGCATGCTGCTCGGCTCGACGAGCCGGGCGCTGCTGCACACGACGCCGTGCCCGCTGCTCGTGGTCCGGCGCGACTAGGGATACCCGGGTCGGGTCTGCTCGTCCGGCGGCGGTGTGCGGCGGATGGGCAGGCCCAGCGCGCTGCGATCGCAGGCCCGCACCAGGTCCGTCGCCGTGACGATGCCGACCAGTCGTTCGCCCGACACGACGGCCACGAGGTCGAGCCCCGGCCGCAGCAGCACCCGGCTCGCGACCTCGGCGAGCGACGCGTCGGCGGGCACCCGCGCCGCCGCGGGCAGCGGCCGGGCCCGGTCCGAGACCGCGACGACCGTGCGCTCGCCCTCCGGGACGGGCGTCAGGTCGGACAGCGACACCACCCCGGTGGGCCGGTGGCCGTCGTCGACGACGGGGAAGACCCGGTGGTGCGAGCCGCGGGCCGCGACGGCGAGGAGCTGCGCCACGCTCCAGCGCGCGGGGGCGGCCACCGGCGACGGCGTCATGACGTCGCCGATCCGGGTGTCGCCGAGCTGATGCCGTAGCGACGCGTTCGCGAGCTCGGCGTTGGCCGCGGTCCGCAGGAACCAGCCGAGGAGCATCAGCCACAGGCCGCCCGCGCTGCCGAGGGCGAGCGTCTCGGCGGCGCCGAGCAGGATCAGCGCCAGCCCCACCGCGCGGCCGGAGCGCGCGGCGCCGCTCGCGGCCGCGAGGCGGTCGCCGGTGCGGCGCCACAGCACCGCCCGCACGACCCGTCCCCCGTCCAGCGGCGCACCCGGCAACAGGTTGAACACGGCCAGCACCAGGTTGGTCGCGCCGAGCCAGCCGATCGTCGCGGTCACCAGCTCCGGGACGGGCGGGCCGAGGAACGAGGCCGCCGCCAGCGCGACGACGCCGATCCCGACGCTCGTGAGCGGTCCGGCCAGCGCGATACGCAGATCGGCTTTCGGGTTCGGGGGTTCGTCGCGCAGCTCGGAGACGCCGCCGAGCAGCCACAGCGTGATCCCGTCCACCCCGACTCCGTAGCGGCCCGCCACCACCGAGTGCGCAAGTTCGTGGGCGAGCAGCGACACCAGCAGGCCCACCGCCGCGGCGACGCCCGCGATCCAGAACTGTGCGGGGCTCGGACCGCTGATCCGGGCGGGCAGGATCGCCCCGGCAAGCAGCCACGACAGCAGCCCGAGCGTCGCGAGCAGCGACCAGTGGGCCCGGATCTCTATCCCCGCGACCCGGCCGAGCCGGATCGATCCGCGCAGCATCGTCACACCCCCGGACGGCAGATCATGGTCGGGCACGGCGCGTGGTGCAGCAGCGCCTGACTCGTCGAGCCCAGGAGCAGGCCGCCGAGCAGTCCCCGGCCGTGGCTGCCGACGACGCTCAACTGAGCGTGCGTCGCCAGTCGCAGCAGCAGGTGCCGGGCGCCGATCTGCTCGACGATCTCGGTGACCGGCACGTCCGGGTACCGCTCGCGCTGCCCGGCGATGCACTCGGACAGCAACGCGGTCTCCTCGGCCTCGACGACTGCCCAGTCGATCAGTTCGAGCGCCGAGGTGCGGCCCGCCACCTCCCCGGCACCCCACGCGTGCGCGGCGAGGACGCCGACCCCGAGCGCCGCGGCCATGTCGAACGCGGCGGTGACCACCGGGCCGGCGTCCTCGCTGCCGTCGATGCCGACCAGCACCGGCCGGCGGTCCGTGCCCGGTTCGGGGACCGGATCGCCCCGCCAGAGGACGACCGGGCAGGTGGACCGGTTGGCGACCCGCAGCGCGGTGGAGCCGGTGAGCAGCGAACCGAGCGCACCCGTGCCGGTGGCTCCGAGCACGAGCATCCGGCTGCGGTCGCCGTGTTCGAGCAGCGCCAGGTCGGGTGGGCCGTCATCGACGGTTGTGACCACCTCGAGATCCGGGTGCTGCCGGTGCAGCGCGGCCGCGGTGTCGTCGAGCAGTTCACGGCCGATTTCGGCGAGGCGCTGGGTGTATTCGGTCCGCGCGCGCAGCGCGGCGTCACTGAAATAATTCCGGGGTCCCGGCAGCGAATGGACGAGCTGCAGGTTCGTGCCGAGCCGCGCGGCGACGGCTGCGGACCAGGTCGCAGCCTGTTTCGCGGCGTCGGAGCCGTCGATTCCGACGGTGACCGGCCGCCTGCCGAGGTCGCTGCTCATTGCGCCTGCCTTTCGGTTCGGCTTTGCTCGATAACGATTATGTGCAAGCCTCGTACAGGCCGACGTGGACCTCTACCGTGTTGTTGCGTAACTGTCGGGGCCACAGTTGTTGTTGCTACAGATGTGCTGATGGAGCCTGGTGTGACTCATACTTCCAGAACCAAGGCCGGACGTCGGGGGGTTCGGGCGCTCGTCCGATTCCTGATCGCGGCGCTCGTGCTGCCGCTCGCGGTGGCCTTCGCCGGCGCGGGCACCGCCTCGGCGGACCCCTACTCCCGCCTGCGGGAGCACTGGGTGCCGGCGCCGGGCGGGGTCGGCCAGATCAAGGTCCGCATCTGGCTGGCGAACAACGGCAGCAACAAGGCCATGTACCTGCTCGACGGCCTGCGCGCCACCAACGACGTGAGCGGCTGGGAGCACGAGACGAACGCCGCGTGGCTGTCGGATCACGGCGTCAACGTGGTGATGCCGGTCGGCGGCCAGTCCAGCTTCTACACGGACTGGTACGCGCCGAGCAACCTCAACGGCCAGCGCTACACCTACAAGTGGGAGTCCTTCCTCACCCAGAACCTGCCGGACTTCCTGGCCGGTACGTACGGCATCGACCGTTCCAGCAACGCGATCGTGGGCCTGTCGATGGGAGGCAACGCGGCGCTGATCCTCGCGGCCTACCACCGCGACCAGTTCCGCTTCGCCGGTTCCATGTCCGGTTACCTGAACCTGTCCGCGCCCGGTATGCGGGAGGCGATCCGCCTCGCGATGATCGACTCCGGCGGCTACAACGCCGACTCGATGTGGGGCCCGCCGTGGAACTCGGCGTGGCTGCGCAACGACCCGTTCGTCGCCGCGCCCAGCATGCGGGGGCTGCCGATGTGGATCTCCGCGGGCAGCGGCCTGCCCGGCCAGCACGACCGGCCGAACTCCGCGATCGGGGTGTTCAACACGGGTAACGCGATGGGACTCGAGGCGCTCGCCCTGGCGCAGAACCGCGCGTTCCAGGTGCGGTTGGCGACCCTGGGCATCAACTCCGCCCACTTCGACTTCCCGGCCGCCGGCACCCACACGTGGGGTTACTGGCAGGACCAGCTGTGGGCGATGCTGCCCATGATGAAGTCCTCCATCGGTGCCTGAACGGTTCTCCGCGCCGGCACCCGGCACCCTGCGGGGCCGCACCTTCGTGGTGACCGGCGCGAACAGCGGCCTCGGTGCGGCCACCGCCCGGGCGCTCGGTGCCGCCGGTGCCGACGTGGTGCTCGCGTGCCGGAATGTGGCCAGGGGCGAGGCGGTCGCGCGGGATATCGGCCCGCACGCGCAGGTGCGCCGGCTCGATCTCGCCGACCTGGCGTCGGTGCGGGAGTTCGCGTCGGGCATCGAGACCGTCGACGTGCTCGTCAACAACGCCGGCGTGATGGGTGTGCCGCTGAGCCGCACGGTGGACGGCTTCGAGATGCAGATGGGCACCAACCACCTCGGGCACTTCGCGCTGACCGGGCTGCTGCTCGATCGGCTCACCGACCGCGTGGTCACCGTCTCGAGCATGAGTCACCGGTTCGGGCGCATCCATCTCGACGACCTGAACTGGGAGCGCCGCCGGCACTACAGCCGCTCGCTGGCCTACGCGGAATCGAAGCTGGCGAACCTGATGTTCAGCCTCGAGCTCGGGCGCCGGCTGGCGGCCGCCGGATCGCCGCTGCGGGCGGTGGCCGCGCATCCGGGCTACGCGGCCACCGACGTCGGCACGCACACCGGAACGTGGTTCGACCAGTTGTTCCGCCTCGGGAAGAGAGTGCTCGAGCGCACCCCGGCCCAGGGCGCCGAATCCGTGGTGGTGGCCGCCGCCGATCCCGAGGTGACCGGCGGCTACATCGGGCCGGACCGCTTCTTCGAGCTGTACGGCCCGCCGACCGTGGCCGCCTACAGCCGCCGCGCCGGAGATCCGGACACCGCCCGGCAACTGTGGGAGCTGTCGGAGAAGCTCACGGGCGTGCGGTTCGAGCTCTAGCGAACGGCGCCAGCAGGCCCGCGTACGGCTTCGCCGGCGGGACGGCGAACTCGCCCCGTTTGCCGGTGCGCAGACCCAGCGTGACCAGGGACTGGACGAACAACGTCGCCGCGGCCACCCCGTCCACGACCGGGGCGCCGAGCTCCTCGGAGATGTGTGCGCACAGGTCGGCCATGCCGGCACACCCGAGCACGACGGCGTCGGAGCCGTCCGAGTCGAGCGCCTCGAAACAGGCCTCCGTGACGATCTTGCGGGCGTCGGGATCGGTCTCGAGGTCCAGCACCGGCAGCTCGCACGCGTGCACGCCGAGGCAGGACCGGCGCAGGCCGTACCGTTCGGCCAGATCCCACGTCCGGCCGGTGGTCCGGCCCAGCGTCGTGACGACGGAGAAGCCACGACCCAGGAGCGCGGCCGCGTGCATGGCGGCCTCCGCGATGCCGACGACGGGTCCGGCGGCGATCTCCCGCGCTGCGTCGAGCCCCGGGTCGCCGAAACAGGCGATGACGTATCCGTCGACGCCGGCCTCCTCGCCCGCGGCGATCTCGGCGAGCACACCCGGTACGGCGAGCGCCTCGTCGTAGTGGCTCTCGATCGAGGCGGGACCCATCGTGGGGCTGACCGCCTCGACATCGGTGCCCGGGCCGGCGACGGCCCGGGCACACGCCTCGATGGTGGCGGTCATCGACCGGGTGGTGTTCGGGTTGACGACCTTGATGCGCATTCCGATCAGCCCACGCTCACCGGTTCGGCGGAACCGTCGCCGACGCGGACCGCGAGGGCGGTGCGGGTGGCGAGGACGTAGTAGACGGCCAGGCCGAGGCCGCACCCGATGAACCAGCTGTACTGCGCGGCGGTGTACATGCCGGGCGCGGACTTGACCAGCACCGGGATCACCGCGACGGCGGCGCCGACGACGGTGGCGATCACCGCGGCGGGGTTGTAGCCCTTGCGGTACCAGTACGCGCCGCGCTCGGACATGGTGAACAGATCGTCGACGATCACCTTCTGCCTCCGCACCAGGTAGTAGTCCGCGATCAGGATGCCGAACAGCGGACCGATGAATGCGCCGAGCGTCTCGAGGGTGTAGTGGATGACATCGGGGTTGTTGTACAGGTTCCACGGGGTGATCAGCACCGAGCCGACGGCGGCGATCATTCCGCCGGCGCGCCAGCTGATCCGCTGGGGGCTGACGTTGGAGAAGTCGAAGGCGGGGGAGATGAAGTTGGCGACGATGTTGATGCCGATGGTGGCGACGGTGAACGTCAGGGCGCCGAGCACGATCGCGAAGGTCGAGTCGATGCGGGCGACCGTTTCGACGGGATCGGTGATCAGCTCGCCGTACACGGGCAGGGTCAGCGACGCGGTGATCACCACGAGTAGTGAGAACACCAGGAAGTTGACCGGCAGGCCGAGGAGGTTGCCTTTCTTCACCGCGGCGAAGGACTTTCCGTAGCGGGAGAAATCGCCGAAGTTCAGCATCGGTCCGGAGAAGTAGGACACCACCAGCGCAATCGCGCCCAGCATCACCGGAATCGCATCCAGGCCCGTGTAGGTCACCGAGCCGAGATTCAGATCGATTGCGCTCCAACCGGCCTGGGAGATCAGGTAGCCGCACAGCAGGAACATCACGACATAGACTGCGGGACCGCAGAAGTCGATGAACCTACGGATCGACTCCATGCCGCGCCAGAATACGCAGGCCTGCACGACCCACAGGGTCAGGAAGCTGCCCCAGCCCAGGGCGGAGAGTCCGGCGAAGCCGTAGTCCTCCACCACCGCGTACGGGGCCAGCGACGGGAACAGCTTGATCAGCACCACATCGAGCGCCGCCGAGGCGAGGAACGTCTGGATTCCGTACCAGGCCACCGCGATCAGGCCGCGGATGATCGCGGGTATGTTCGCGCCGAGCACCCCGAAGACGCTGCGGCAGATCACCGGATAGGGCACGCCGGTCACCTGACTGGGCTTGGCGACGAGGTTGCAGAAGAAGTAGACGATCGTGATGCCGGCGAGCAGGGCCACCAGCACCTGCCAGCTGGCCAGGCCGAGGGCGAAGAGGCTGCCGGCGGTGACGTAGCCCCCGACGCTGTGCACGTCGGACATCCAGAACGCGAAGATGTTGTACGAGCCCCAGCTCTGCTTCTTCAGCGGGGCGAGGTCCTCGTTGGTGAGCCGCGGGTCGTAGTCCGGCTCGACCAGCCCGCCGCCGACGGGGTGGCCCGCCGCTTCGACGAGGTCGTCGGCGCCGAGCACGGCGCCGCGCGGCAGATCACGGCGGGGAGAGATCAATTCGGTCATGGGTACTCCTGGACGTCGACGACCGGCGGGGTGCCGATCGGTTCGGCACGGCGCAGGTCCGCGAGGAAGGCAGTGGACCCGGAATCTCAGCGACGGTGGTGAATTCCGATGAGGTGAACGGTAACGATCAGGTGTTGCCGGTGGGTTTCCCGATCGGTATATCTTCCGGGGTCAGCAACCCGGCGTCGGCGGGCAGCGTCGCGATCACGGAATCGAGCCGATGGTTGTGGGCGTCGGCGGCGGCGAGGAGCCCCGCCGTGTCCCGGGCCAGGAACGCGGTCAGCATCCGCTCGTGCTCGGCATGCAGAACCGTCCGCTGCACCGCGGACACGTGCACCATCGGTTGCACGGGTTCGGTGATGTTCCAAGCCGATTCGAGCATGTGCAGCAGCCGGTGCATGCGCGACGGGCCGGTCAGCGCCAGGTGGAACTCGCGGCTCTCGCGGTGGTAGGTGTGCGGATCGTCGTCGGCGACGGCGCGTTCGAGGCGTGCGTGGACCCATGCGGCGTGGGCGTGATCGGCTTCGGTGGCCAGCGCCACCGCCGCCGTCAGTGCTGCCGTCTCGAGGGTTTCCCGCACGAGATACATCTCGCGGAGTTCGGCGGCGGTCAGCCGGGCGACGGTGTATCCGTGGTTCCGCCGGTGGTCGACGAGTCCCTCGCCGATGAGGGTTTTCAGCGATTCCCGGATCGGGATGCGGCTGACGCCGAACAGTTCCGCCACCTCGGGTACCGGGATGGGGGTTCCCGGCGGGACGGCGCCGGAGAGGATGACGCGGCGCAGTTCGTCGAGGATGGCCTGCTGGGGACGGCCGGGGGTCCCGGATTCGAGCCGGTCGAGCAGTATCGACCTGCGACGTGGCGGCACGGGACCCCTCCTACTGCTCCCTTCGGAATTCCGGCGCGACGGGTGACGGAAGCGAGGCGACCCTATCGCCGGCCTGTTTCGGGAACGTGTCGGCGACGTGTCGGCGCCGGGCGGGTGGCCGAGCGGGTTCCTTTCCCGGATGTCCCGTTCCCCGTAGGGTGGCCGACATGACGGCTTGGACCACACGCGACATCCCGAAGCAGGACGGCCGCACCTTCGTGGTGACGGGCGCCAACAGCGGCCTGGGCGAGGTGGCGGCCCGCGCACTCGGGGCCGCGGGGGCGCGGGTGGTGCTGGCGTGCCGGAACGTGGCCAAGGGCGAGGCCGTGGCCCGGGAGATCGGGCCCAACGCGCGGGTGCGGCGCCTCGATCTGGCCGACCTGGCATCGGTGCGTGAATTCGCCGGGGACGTCGACGAGGTCGACGTGCTGGTCAACAACGCCGGCGTGATGGCAGTACCGCTGCGCCGCACCGTCGACGGATTCGAGATGCAGATCGGAACCAATCACCTCGGCCACTTCGCCCTCACCGCCCTGCTGGGCGAGCGCGTCACCGACCGCGTGGTGACGATGTCGAGCGGCATGCACCGGATCGGCCGCATCGATCTCGACGACCTGAACTGGGAGCACCGTCGCTACGACCGGTGGCTGGCGTACGGGCAGTCGAAGCTGGCCAACCTGCTGTTCACCCACGAGCTGCAGCGCCGGCTCACCGAGCAGCAGTCCCCGGTCGTGGCGGTGGCCGCGCACCCGGGATACTCCTCGACGAACCTGCAGTCACACACCGAGTCGATCCAGGACGTGTTCCTGGGCGTGGCGAACCGGCTGGTGGGGCAGTCCCCGCAGACCGGAGCGCTGCCGCTGCTGTACGCGGCCACCGCGCCCGGCGTCGAGCCCGGCGGGTACTACGGTCCCGGTGGCCTGTTCGAGCTGCGGGGCGCCCCCGAGCGTGTCGAATCCAATTCGCGCTCGCACGACGAGGCTGTCGCCCGCGGACTCTGGGAGCTGTCGGCGCGGCTGTGCGCCCCGGCCGGATAGCGGAACCCGGGACGGCAACCGCACGGTCGGTCCGAGACGCCCCGGCCGGTCCGGGACGTTCCGATCAGTCCGAGACGCGCCGGAGGTAGAGCAGCCGGTCGCCGGCCTCCACCGCCTCGACCTCCGGGGACCCGACACGCAGCAGGCGGCCGTTGCGTTCGACGCCCAGGACGATGTCGGGGAGGTGCCGCGGTGAGCCGCCGACCTCGCCGGGTTCGACCTCGCGTTCGGCGATCGCGAAGCCTTCCTCCGGGGTGAGCAGGTCCTCGATCATTTCTACGACGTTCGGGGTGATGGTGGCGGCTCCGAGCAACCGGCCCGCCGTCTCGGAGGAGATCACCACCGTGTCGGCGCCCGACTGGCGGAGCAGGTGGGTGTTCTCCGATTCGCGGATGGCCACGACGATCTTGGCGGCGGGGGCGAGTTCACGGGCGGTGAGGGTGACGAGCACCGCGGTGTCGTCGCGGTTGGCGGCGACGACGATCGAGTCGCAGTGCGGCACCCCGGCCAGGCGCAGCACGTCGGACTTGGTCGCCGAGCCCTGGACGGTGACCAAGCCCTGGCCGCTGGCGGCGTCGAGCACCACCGGGTCGGTGTCGACGACGACGATGTCCGACGGCGCAGCGCCGTCGCCGAGCATCGCCTCGACCGCGGTGCGGCCCTTGGTGCCGTAGCCGACGACAACGGTGTGGTTGCGCACGCGGTGTCGCCAGCGTTGGATGCGGAAGGTTTGGCGGGAGCTCTCGGTCAGGGCGGAGAGGGTGGTGCCGACCAGGATGATGAGGAAGAAGATCCGCAGCGGGGTGATGACCAGGACGTTGACCAGGCGGGCCTGCGGTGTGATGGGGGTGATGTCGCCGTAGCCGGTGGTCGAGAGCGACACCGTCGCGTAGTAGAGGCAGTCCAGCAACGACAGTTCGTTGTCCTGGGCGTCGGAGTAGCCGTCGCGGTCGAGGTAGACGACGAGCACCACCAGGGCCAGGGCGATCAGGGCGTACCCGATCCGGCGCACGATCGCCCGGCCCGGGCTGGTCTGTAGCTGCGGCACCCGCAGGATGCCCACCAGCGCGAAGTCGGGTCGCTCGGTCAGGGCGTCGGAACGGCTGAACCGGGTCCTCAGCGTGCTACCGGGCACGACCGGTGCCGTTCGGTGCCGCGGCCGGGTGGGGGTCCGGTCGCTCCTGGTGCGCTGTCGGTGACATCGTCTGCAGCCTACGTCGTTCCGGTGCTGTCAGGTGAGTTCGCTGAATCGTTCGGTATTCCGGACCCGCCCGGAGACGATGATGGTGTCGCCGGGGGCGAGGACGGTGTCGGCGGTGGCGTAGGTGAAGTCCTCGCCGGGACGTTTGATCGCCACGACGGTCACGCCGAAGTCGGAGCGGACGGCGGTGTCGCCGAGGCGCCGGCCGATCGCGAACGCCGGCGGGGTCGTCTTGACCATCGCGAAGCCGTCGTCGAACTCGATGTAGTCGATCATCCGTCCGCGCACCAGGTGGGCGACCCGCTTGCCCATGTCGTGCTCCGGCCGCACGACGTGGTGCACCCCGATCTGGGTGAGGATCTTCGCGTGCGCGTTGCTGATCGCCTTGGCCCAGATGTTGTGCACGCCCAGGTTGATCAGGGCGGAGGCGGTGAGCAGGCTGGCCTCGAGATCGGAACCGATTCCCACGACGGCGCGGCCGTACTCGTGCACCGACAGTTGCCGCAGCGATTCCTCGTCGGTGGTGTCGGCGACCACGGCGTGGGTCAGGCGGTGGGCGACCTTCTGCACCACGGCGTCGCTGGAGTCGATGCCGAGGACCTCGGTGCCCTGGCTCATCAGCTCGAGCGCGAGCGACTTGCCGAACCGCCCGAGCCCGAGCACGACCACCACGTCGGAGGCGGATTTCCTAGCCAATGAAGGGCCTTTCTTCCGGGAGTTCGTAGCGCCGGCCGCGATCGCGGGCGGCGAGAGCGCTCACCAGGGTGATCGATCCGATGCGGCCCAGATACATCAGGAGCACCAGGATCAGCTGCCCCCAGACGGGCAGCTGCGCCGTGATCCCGGTGGACAGGCCGACGGTGGCGAACGCGGAGGTGACCTCGAACAACAGGACGTTGAGGTCGAACGAGGTCCCCGCCAACAGGGCGATGGTCGGCACCATCACCAGGGCGACACCGATCAGGGCCACCGACAACGCCTGACGCTGGACCCGGGTGTCGATGCGCCGGTCGAAGACGATCACCGAGCGCTCGCCGCGGGCCTCGGCGAGGATGACGAACAGCAGAAGGACGAAGGTAGTGACCTTGATTCCGCCGGCGGTGCCGCCGCTGCCGCCGCCGATGAACATGAGCACGTCCGTCACCAGGAGGGTGGCCGGGTCCATCTGGGCGTAGTCGACGCTGTTGAAGCCGGCGGTGCGGGGCATCACGCCCTGGAACGCGGCGACGAGCAGCTTCTGGCCGAAGTGGTAGTGCTGCAGGGTGCGGGTCCACTCGAGCACCAGCACCAGCACCGGTCCCACCACCAACAGCACCGCGGTGACGGTCACGGTCAGGCGGGTGTGCAGGCTCCAGCGGTGGCTGCGGCCGCGCAGGTGCCGGGTCACTTCGAACAGGACCGGGAACCCGATGCCGCCCAGGATCACCGCGAGCATCAGCGGCACGCAGATCCACGGATCGTCGGCGAAGCCGATGATGTTGTCGCTGTAGAGCGCGAAGCCGGCGTTGTTGAACGCCGAGACGGAATGGAACACTCCCAGCCACACCGCACGCAGGGGCGGTTCCTCGTAGCCGAGCGCAAACCGCAGGGCGAGCGCCACCGCGGTGACCGACTCGATGAACACGCTCATCCGCACGACGCCGACGACGACCGAGCGGACGTCGCCGAGCCCCGACGCACGCACCTCGGCCGCGGTATTCAATCGGGCCTTGAGGCCGATCCGGTTCGCGAGCAGCAGACCGACGAGGGAGGCCATGGTCATGATCCCGAACCCGCCGGCCTGGATCAGGGCCAGGATGATGCCCTGGCCGAAGCCGGACCAGTGCGTGGGCGTGTCGACGACGACCAGGCCCGTCAGGCACATCGCCGAGGTCGCGGTGAACAGGGCGTCGACGAGGGAGGTCGCGGTACCGGGCAGGCTCGCCGCGGGCGTGAGGAGCAGGAGCGTGCCGACGGCGATCGCGGCGGCGAAGCTCAGCGCCACGACCCGGACAGGAGTGAGCGTCGCCCGCGCCGCCATGCGCCGCAGCAGGGACGGCGCGAACGCACCGGTGCGTGTCCTCACCCGGAGGAGACTAGACCCGCTCCGGGCCGCCGGGGAACCGGACGGCGGTGGCCGGAGTTCGGACCCATGCCGTGACGGCGGCGGGTGCGGGCCGCCGATCGGCGGAGGTGAACGTCACCGGTCTCTGCTGCGGGATCGGCGTGGCGCCGGCTCCCGTTCGTCCTCGTTGCCGGCGAGCAGGCCACGGACCCGTTCGCCGGCGGAGTCCAGTGCGCCCTTCGTCTTGTGCTCGGCGGCCTTCTCGACGACGTTCCCGGCCACGCCGCCGACGACGTCCGTCAGGCCCTTCGGCTCGGTCGTGGAGATCTCGAGCCTGTTGACTGCCTCGGCGAAACGCAGGTAGGTGTCGACGCTCGCCACCACGACCCGTGCGTCGATCGTGATGATCTCGATGCCCACGAGCGAGACGCGGACGAATGCGTCGATGACGAGTCCCTTGTCGAGGATGGTGTCGATGACGTCGGCGAGGCCGGACGAGTTCGGCCGTGCCATCGTGCCGCCGCCCCCACCTCCGCCTGCGGATTGGATGGTCATGGTCCGCGCTCCTGTCGCTCCAACGGTCCGCGAGCCGCCGCGCCGCGCGGGAGACCTCTCGTGGGGCGGTGCCCGTGTAAGGGCTATAGCCACGCGCTCCCGAGTCGAAACACGCCCGCGCGGAGAAATAAGGGCGGGACCAGCTCCAAAGACATACCGTGCGACCGGTTTGTTGCTATCGTCGCTTCGGGCCGCGATCCCGGCAGGGAGGTCACTCCGCCTGGCATGCGAGCGGGGAGTCCCGGCCCCCTACGTCTCCGCGTCGTCCGGGACTGGACGAGGGGTAGTCCCCGCGGCGCGGAGACGTCACACCATTTCCGCGCGTCGCGGGCACGTCCCTGCGGAGATGGCCGGGTTACCGCACGCGCGGGCTGTTTCGGCGCCACGATGGGGGAATGCAGGTGATGAGCCTTCCCGAGGCGCTGTTCGTGCTGCTCGAAACCTCGTCGCGTCCACTGCACCTCGGGGCTCTCGCGTTGTTCGAGCCCCCGCCGGATGCCGGGGACGACCACGCCCGTCGCATGTACGAGACCCTGCTCGCCCACGACGAGGTGGCGGATGCGCTGCGCCGGCGTCCGGTGCGGACGCTGCGCGGGGCCGGCTACCCGTGGTGGTCGCGTCCCGAGGACGTCGACCTGCGGTTTCACGTACGTCACACCGCCGTGCCCGGATCCGGTTCGATGGCCGACCTGCTGGCCCTCGTCTCCCGGATCCACGGCTCCCCGCTCGACCCGCTCCACCCGATGTGGGAGGTGTACGTCATCGAGGGACTCGAGGACGGGCGCACCGCGATGTACGCGAAGATCCACCTGTCCCTCGCCGACGGCCCGGCCGGCCTGCGCCTGCTGCACCGGAGCATGTCCACCGACCCCGGCGCCCGCGACTGCCCCGCGCCGTGGAGCCCGGAGGTGGTGGCCCCCCGGGCTCGGCTGTCGCCCCTTCCCACCTCGTGGCTGCGCGCCGGGCTCCGGGTCGGCGCGGAGGTGTTCGCGATGACCCCGGAGATCGGCAGGCTGGTCACGGAGGGCGTGCGCCGGCACCAGGTGGCGCTGCCGTGGCAGACGCCGCCCACGATGTTCAACGTCGCGGTGGGGCGGGGCCGGACCCTCGCGGCGCGCTCCTGGCCGATCGAGCGGCTCCACTCGGTTGCGACGTCGGCGGACACCACGATCGACGCGGTCGTGCTGACGATGTGCGCCGGCGGCCTGCGCGCGTATCTGTCCGAGCGGTACGCGCTCCCGGAGGCACCGCTGACCGCGATGCTCCCGGTGCCGATGAACCTCGGTGGCGCCGCGGTCGGTCCCGGCGGCCGCGAACCCGGCGTCGGAGCGATGGTGATCGGCCTGGCCACCGACGAACCCGATCCCGCGGTGCGGCTCGCCCGGATCGCCGACTCGCTCGTCCACACCGACCGGGTGGTCACCGCGCTGAGCGGAACCCAGTTCCTGATGCTCAGCGCGTTGTCGCTGAGCCCGCTCGCGCTCGAGCCGGTGCGGCGGTTCGTCGACGAGATCCCGCCGCCGTTCAACGTGCTGATCTCCTACCTGCCGGGACCTTCCCGCACCCGGTACTGGAACGGTGCGCGGCTGACCGGCATCTACCCCGTGCCGGCCGTGCTGAACGGGCAGGCACTGAGCATCACCCTCACCGGGAACGACGGCCGGCTCGATCTCGGGGTGGTCGGCGACCGCCACGCGGTGCCCGCCCTCGACCGGCTGGTCGAGCTCCTCGAGGGCGCGCTCACCGAACTGGAGAGCGCTGTGGGTACCCGGCCGCGGTGAAGCCGGCCGGCTCCACCGGGCACTCGCCCCTGCCGATCTGCCCGAGCAGGTCGAGGGTGCGCAGGTAGCGCCGGACGAGATCGCCCGCCGACAGATCCGACTCCGCCGCCTCGCGCAGGGCCGCGGACACGCCGTCGCCACGGGCCCACCGGTGGATCGCGCGCATCGCCACCGGATCCGGTTCGGGGCCCGCGGGCAGGCCGTGCCGGCGCTCCGCGTCGGACAGTTCCCGCCACAGCCGGACCGTCGCGCGGTACGCGGCGTCGACACCGGCCGTGGGGGCTCCGCCGCCGGGCGCCGGCCGTCGCGATTCGCCGAGCACACTCGACACGACGGCGGCCAGCTCGGCCGGATCGAGGCCCGCCCACACGCCGGTTCTCAGGCACTCGGCAACGAGAAGGTCGCTGCCGCAATAAATCCGGCCCAGCATCCGGCCGTGGTCGGTGGCCACCGCCTCGCCGGTGTACGGGTCGGACAGGATGTACCCGCGTTCGTCGAGCAGCCCGAGGACACGGTCGAACGTCTCCACGAGCCGGCCGGTGGCGGCGGCGACCTGCCCGCGCAGCACCTCGGTGTCGGCGGCCAGCGCGCGACGGCGCTCGGCGACGGTGATCAGGCGTTCCCGATCGGCGTGCCGGTGCCCGGGGTGCGAACGCACGGCCCGCGCGAGAGCGGTCACCGCGTCGGCGGTGCCGCTGGTGCGCGCCGCGGCCAGCCGCTCGCGCAACTGCTGGTACTCGGCGAAACCCTCGGCGTCCCCGAGTTCGTCGTCGAGCCGGTGGAGCGTCGCCGCGTTCGTCGTCGCCGCGGTGGCCAGCGCGGCCACCGAATGCTCCGCCTGGAACTGGGCGAAGGACCGGCCGAGCAGGTCCCGGGCTCCGGCGACGCCGAGCCGGTCGACGAGGTTGACAGCGGTGTTGTAGCCCACCCGCAGGGAGCTGTTCAGCGGGTAGGTGCGGGTGGAGGCGAGCCCCGCGACGGTGGCCGGCTGCACTTCCGGGCTCCACAGCACGACCGCGTGGCCCTCCCGATCGATGCCGCGACGGCCGGCCCGTCCCGTCAACTGGGTGTACTCGCCGGCGGTGAGGCGGACCGGCCCGGCGGTGGTGTGCTTGACGAGGCGTTCGAGCACGACTGTCCGTGCGGGCATGTTGACGCCCACGGCGAGGGTCTCCGTGGCGAAGACGATCCGGACGAGGCCGAGGCCGAACAGCTCCTCCACGGCGTGCCGGAATACCGGCACCATGCCCGCGTGATGGGCGGCGAAGCCGCGTTCGAGTCCGTCGAGCCAGTCGGCGAATCCGAGCGCGTCGAGGTCGGCGGGGGAGAGGCCGGCGGTGTGCCGGTCGACGATGCGGCGGATGCGGGTGACGTCGGCGGCCTCGGTGAGACGCAGCGACGAGCGCAGGCATTCGGCGACGGCCTCGTCGCAGCCGCTGCGGCTGAAGCGGAACCAGATCGCCGGCAGCAGCGACTCGGCCTCGAGCCGCGCGACGAGCTCGGGCCGGTCGACGCCGGCCGGGCCGGGCGTGGCCGTGCGGCGGCGCCGGCGACGCGACGGGACGGCGGGGGCGGCGTCGACGAGCTGGCGATGCGCGACGTACCGTACGAGGTTCTCGTCGATCGCACCGGTGGTGGGGGAGAACAGGTCGAACAGCCGGCCCCCGGCGAGCACGTGCTGGTGCAGCGGAACCGGCCGGGTCTCCTCGACGACGACGGTGGTCGCGCCGCGGACCCGGCCCAGCCAGGCACCGAACTCCTCGGCGTTGCTGACCGTCGCGGACAGGCTCACCAGGCGCACGGTGCCGGGTAGATAGAGGATGGCCTCCTCCCACACCGCCCCGCGCTCGCGGTCGGCGAGGTAGTGGACCTCGTCCATCACGACGTGGGTGAGCCCGTCGAGCAGGGGCGAGCGGCCGTGCAGCATGCTGCGCAGCACCTCGGTCGTCATGACGACCACGGGTGCGTGCGGGTCGACCGAGACGTCTCCGGTGAGCAGGCCGACCCGCTCGTCCCCGAGTTGCGCGGCGAGGTCGGCGTGCTTCTGGTTGCTCAGGGCCTTGATGGGCGTCGTGTAGAAGCACTTGCCGCCGGCGGCGAGCGCCAGGTGCACCGCGAACTCGCCGACGATCGTCTTGCCGGCGCCGGTGGGGGCACAGACGAGCACGTCCCGGCCCTCGTCGAGAGCGCGACAGGCGCGGACCTGGAAGTCGTCGAGCGTGAAGCCGAGTCCCGCGGTGAACTGCGCGAGCCGCGGCCCGTCCTGCCTGCACACGCAATCCACGCTACGCGTGCCTGGGGACGGACCGCGGCGAGCCGCGCGAGAGTGACCGCGGCGAGCCGCGCGGGTGTGACCGCGGCGAGCCGCGCGGGTGTGACCGCGGCGAGCCGCGCAGGTGTGACCGCGGCGAGCCGCGCGGGTCAGTCCTCGGTGACCTCGAGCTCGACATCGATGTTGCCGCGGGTGGCGTTCGAGTACGGGCACACCTGGTGGGCCTTCTCGGTCAGTTCGAGGGCCTGGGCGCGCGGCACGTGGGGCAGCGACACCTCGAGCGTGACCTTCAGGCCGAAGCCGCCGCCGTCGGTGCGGCCGATGCCGACGCGTGCTCCGACCGCCGAGTCGGCGACGTCGGCCTTGTCCTGCCGGGCGACGAGCTGCAGCGCCGAGTGGAAGCAGGCGGCGTATCCCGCGGCGAAGAGCTGCTCGGGATTGGTGCCCTCGCCGGTGCCGCCCATTTCGGTGGGGATGGCGAGGCCCAGGTCGAGCGTGCCGTCGGAGGTCCGGGCGCGGCCGTTGCGACCCTCTCCGGTGGCGAGTGCTTCGGCGGTGTAGAGCACGTTCATGGCTTCTCCTGTGGGGTGGCGGGATGGGGATCGGGTGTTTCGGGGCGGTGCAGCGCCTCGGTCATGCGGTGGAGCGTGTCGCGAAGGGCGGCCAGCTCGTCGGCCGCGAGGCCGCTCGCGCGGGCCATGCGCGCGGGGATGTCCTCGGCGCGGGCGCGCAGCTCGCGCCCGGCCTCGGTGAGGTGGATCTGCACGCGGCGCTCGTCGCTGCTCTGCCGCCGGCGTTCGAGCAGTCCGGCGCTCTCGAGCCGCTTGAGGAGCGGGGAGAGGGTGCCGGTGTCGAGGTCGAGGGCGTCGCACAGGTCGCGGACGCCGCGGCCGCCGTGGTCCCCGCGGCTTTCCTGTTCCCACAGGGCCAGGAGTACGAGGTACTGCGGGTAGGTGACGCCGAGCCGGTCGAGCATGCCGCGGTAGGCGGCGGTGGTGGCCCGGGAGGCGGAGTAGAGCGCGAAGCAGACCTGCCGGTCGAGCGCGAGATCGTCGGACACGAGAAATAAAGTAGCGCACCGCTATGTTGTGCACAACTGAAATTCGGGCCTCGGGGATATGGCGCACATCACACCATCTGTGGAATTGACAGGGGACCCGACACGTTAGTTGAGTGAGAAAGACTCAAGTCCGAGAGAGAGGCTTCGGAATGCCGGCATTCTTCGGGCCTGGTGGCCCTGGGCGTATCGACATCACCCGCTACCTGAGCCGTGGCACCCAGGAACTCATGGCCGCTGCGGCCCGATTCGCCGCCGAACGCGGCGACACGGACCTCGACGCGCTCCACGTCCTGCACGTGATGGCGGAACAGGACCCGGTCCGGTCGGTCATGACCCGCGCCGGGGCCGATCCCGCCGAGGTCCTGGCCGCGGTGGAGCAACGGCTCCCGCAGGAACAGACCCGCACCGCGGTCACCGCTCCCGCCCTCACCGGCGCGATCAAGACGGTGCTGCTCGAGGCGCACCAGCTCACGCGCGCCCTCGGCGCGACCTACATCGAACCCCAGCACCTGTTCGTGGCCCTCGCCGCCGACCAGGAACACGGGGTCGGAGGGCTGCTCGTCTCGGCCGGGATCACCGCTCAGTCGCTCCAGGCCGCCCTGCAGCCCGCCGCGCCCGCCGAGGCGGCGCAGGAGCAGTCCGCCACCCCCACCCTGGACAAGTACGGCGTAGACCTGACCGAGCGTGCCCGCGGCGGCGGCATCGACCCCGTCATCGGCCGTGCCGACGAGATCGAGCAGACCGTCGAGATCCTCTCCCGCCGCACCAAGAACAACCCGGTTCTGGTCGGTGAGGCCGGTGTCGGGAAGACCGCGATCGTCGAGGGCCTGGCCCAGCGCGTCGTCGACGGCGACGTCCCGGACAGCCTGCGCGGCAAGCGGATCGTGCAGCTCGACCTGACCGGTATGGTCGCCGGCACCCGGTACCGCGGCGACTTCGAGGAGCGGCTGACCAAGGTGCTCGACGAGATCGCCGCGCACTCGGACGAGCTGATCGTCTTCGTCGACGAGATCCACACCGTCGTCGGCGCGGGCGGCGGCAACGAAGGCGCGATGGATGCCGGCAACATTCTCAAGCCCAAGCTCGCCCGCGGGGAACTGCACATCGTCGGCGCCACCACGCTCGACGAGTACCGCAAGCACATCGAGAAGGATCCAGCGCTCGAGCGCCGCTTCCAGCCGGTCACCGTCGGCGAACCCGGCCACGACGACGCGGTCGCGATCCTGCGCGGCCTGCGGGACCGCTACGCCGAACACCACGGTGTGCGGTACACCGACGACGCGCTCGACGCCGCCGTGGACCTGTCGGTGCGGTACCTGCCGGACCGGCACCTGCCGGACAAGGCGATCGACCTGATCGACCAGGCCGGTGCCCGGCTGCGGCTGCGCTCACCGCGCGTCGACGAGAAGGCGTTGCGTGAGCAGCTGGCCCGGCTCGAGGCCGACAAGGACCGGGCCGTCGCGGCGGAACGCTACGAGCAGGCCTCGCGACTGCGCGACCAGATCACCGAGGTGCAGGCCCGTCTCGATGCCGGCGCCCCCGCCGGTGCCGAGGTGCCCGAGGTGACCGCGGAACTGATCGCCGAGGTCGTCTCCCGCGCCACCGGCATCCCGGCGACGCGGATGACCCAGGCGGAGAAGGAGCGGCTGCGCGGCCTCGAGGACGAACTGCACCGGCGCGTCGTCGGGCAGGACGAGGCCGTCCGGGCCGTGGCCCGGGCCGTGCGGCGCAGCCGCGCCGGCATGAGCGATCCGCATCGGCCGGTCGGCAGCTTCCTGTTCCTGGGTCCCACCGGCGTCGGCAAGACCGAGCTGGCGAAGGCGCTGGCGGAGGTGCTGTTCGGCGACGAGCGCAAGATGCTGCGGGTGGACATGAGCGAGTTCGGCGAGCGGCACACGGTCAGCCGTCTCGTGGGGGCGCCCCCGGGCTACGTCGGCTACGGCGAGGCGGGTCAGCTCACCGAGCAGGTGCGGCGCAACCCGTACTCGGTCGTGCTGCTCGACGAGATCGAGAAGGCGCACCCGGACGTGTTCAACACCCTGCTGCAGGTGCTCGACGACGGCCGGCTCACCGACGGCCAGGGCCGCACGGTCGACTTCACCAACACCGTGGTGATCATGACCAGCAACCTCGGCTCGGACATCATCTCGAGCCGCGGCGGGGCGCTGGGCTTCAGCACCGGGGACGCCGAGGCGGCCGAGAAGCCGCTGCGGGACCGGGTGATGGGCCGTCTGCGCGAGTCGATGCGGCCGGAGTTCCTCAATCGCATCGACGAGATCGTGATCTTCCGCAAGCTCGACACCGAGCAGCTGCACCGGATCACCGACCTGCTGTTGGACGACAGCCGCAAGCAACTGCACGCCAAGGGAATCGAGATCGAGTTCACCGAGGCCGCCGTCGACTGGATTGCCGAGCACGGCCACCAGCCGGAGTTCGGGGCGCGGCCGTTGCGCCGGTCCATCCAGCGCGCCGTGGACGACCGCATCGCCGACCTGCTGCTCGACGACGTGCTCGTCGAGGGTGGGCAGGTCCGAGTCGACGTCGCCGACGACGAACTGGACCTGATGGTGCGCTGACGCTGCCACCGACGCGCAAGGACGCGGGGCGGTGACCGGAACCGGTCACCGCCCCGCGCTCTGCGCAACGGGTCCACCGTCCGCGGCTCGTCGTCGAGCCCGGCTCCGACCGGGCGTCGGCGACGCGGCCCTGTTTCGCCGGCCCCTGCGGCATTTGTCCGTTGTCCGGGCGCGCAACTTGTCACCCGCAGTGACAGTGATCACACTGACTGGGCAGTGGTCTGCGATCCCGTGCGGGCCCAGGGTCGCAACGAAGGAGCCGCCCAGGTGGATGTGCAGCAGGGGGAGACGCGGATCGCGGTCGACGAGGAGGAGTTGCAGACGCCATGGCCGAACCTCGCAGCCCGGCCGCGGTGGGGGCCCTCGCCATCCTCGTGATGCTGCTGGCGACGCTGGCGGTCTTCTCCTTCGATTCGCTACCGCTCCTGGGAGCCGGCGCCCTCTACCGTGCCGAGTTCACCGAAGCAGCGGGCCTGAGACCCGGCAACGAAGTCCGGATCGCCGGTGTCAAGGTCGGCAAGGTCATGTCGGTCGAACTCGAAGGCGACCACGTCGAGGTGACGTTCGGAGCCAAGGACGCGTGGATCGGTGACAACACCTCCGCCTCCATCCAGATCAAGACGATCCTGGGGCAGAAATACCTGGCCCTCGACCCCCGTGGCTCCGAGGTCCTGAATCCGCGGGAGGTGATCCCACGCGACCGCACCACGTCTCCCTACGACGTGCTCGAGGCCTTCTCGGCGGCGGCACAGACCATCGGGGAGATCGACTCCACCCAACTCGCCCAGAGCCTGACGGTGTTGTCCCAGGCATTCGACAACACCTCCGACGACATCCGCGCCTCCCTCGACGGCGTCACCCGACTCTCACAGACCATCGCGAGCCGCGACCGAGAATTGCGCAGACTGCTCGACGCGACCGAGCACACCACAGGGGTGCTGGCCGACCGCAATGCCGAATTCACTCAACTGATCACCGACGCCGGACTGCTCATCGGGGAACTGAACAGCCGGCAGCAGGCGATCTCCCAGCTGCTCACCGGAACCCAGCGCCTGTCCCGGCAACTGACCGGACTCGTGCGCGACAACGAAGCCACCATCGGACCGGCACTCGAACAACTCCGCGGCGTCGTGCAGATCCTCGACGCCCGCAACGACGACCTGAACCGGGCGCTGGAGCTGTACTACCCCTTCATCCGCATGTACACGAACATCATCGGCAACGGGCGCTGGTTCGAGGGAGTCATCGTGAATCTCACCCCGCCCGGGTTGCCGGATATTTCGGCGCCGCGCAGTCCCATTCGCACGATGGAAGGCAATTGACCGGCAGACGTCGCATGAGGCCGCAGCGCAGACAGGTCACGCCGCTTCGCCCGCACCGCCACCGGCCCACCTCCGCTCGCCGACACGGGACTTGCACATCCGAGCAGTTGCACCGGCATCCCCAACCGAGAGATGATCGTTCGGTCCGGCGCCCACGTCCCATAGCGGCCGCACGCTCCGAAGACGTGGCCCCGGCGGCGGGACGCCGTTCCGGGTTCCGAACCGGACGTCCCCGCGCTCCCGGCTCTCACCCCAGGGTCACACTTCTCACCCCTAGGGTGGCTATCGAGGCTCCCGATCCCGGACAAGTGTCGAGCTGGGTAAGTGGCGCGGCGCCACAAGCCGCGCGATGCGAGGAGTCACTCATGAGCATCGTCAACCTGCAGGCAGACCCCCGGGCCGGTCCGGGGCAGCGCTCCACACCGAAACCCCTCGTCGAGGGGACGACGCTGGCGGGGGTGTGCGGCGTCGTACCACCGCACCGTTACGCTCAGGCCGAGCTCACCAAGATGTTCGCCGACTACTGCCTCGGCGAGGACGGCGACATCAGGTTGCTGCAGCGGCTGCACGCCAATGCCGAGGTCCGGACGCGACACCTGGTGCGCCCGCTCGAGCGCTATCCGGAGCTGCACGACTTCGACGATTGCAACAACACGTTCATCGAAGGTGCGATCGAGTTGGGTGCGGCCGCCGTGACCGGCGCGCTCGCCCAGTCCGGGATTCGACCCGACGAGGTGGACTTGATCATGTCCACCACGGTCACCGGTGTCGCCGCCCCGTCGATGGAGGCCCGGATCGCGTATCGGGTCGGGCTGCGACCCGACGTCAAACGGGTGCCGATCTTCGGGCTCGGGTGCGTTGCCGGTGCGGCGGGAACAGCGCGTCTGTACGACTATCTGCTCGGGCACCCCGACGACGTGGCCGTCCTGCTGTCCGTGGAACTGTGTTCGCTGACGGTGCAGCGCAACGATCACTCCATCGCCAATCTCGTGGCGACCGGGCTGTTCGGCGACGGTGCGGCAGCGGTGGCCGCCGTCGGCGCCCGGCGCGCCGAACGGACCCGGGCGCGCGGGCCCCGGGTGATCGCGTCGCGCAGCCACCTGTACCCGGACACCGAGCGGACCATGGGGTGGGATGTGGGGTCGAGCGGCCTGAAGATCGTCCTCGATGCCCAGGTGCCCGCCGTGATCGAAAAGTACCTCGGTGCGGACGTCCGCTCGTTCCTGGCCGAACACGGATTGCGGACGGACGACATCACCGCATGGGTCTGCCATCCGGGAGGGCCGAGGGTGATCCGCGCGGTCGAGTCCGAGCTCGGTCTGTCGTCGCAGGCGTTGGAGATGACCCGCCGGTCGCTGGCCGCGGTGGGGAACCTGTCCTCGTCGTCGGTCCTGCACGTGCTGCGGGACACGCTCGAACAGCGCCCCCCGGAACCGGGAACTCCGGGGCTCATGATGGCCATGGGGCCGGGGTTCTGCTCCGAACTCGTCCTCCTCGAGTGGTAGCGCGGACGCCATGTTCTATCTCCTGCTCGTCGCCGCGGTCGCCACGGAGCGGCTTGCCGAGCTGGTGGTGTCCCGGCGGAACCTGGCGTGGAGCATGGAGCGCGGGGGCCGGGAGAGCGGCCGCGGACACTATCCGGTGATGGCGTCACTGCACGCGGGGCTGCTGGCCGGATGCCTGATCGAGACGTTCGGCGTCGGCCGCCGGTACGTGCCGGCTCTCGGCCGGCCGATGCTGGCACTCGTCCTGGCGTCGCAGTGCCTGAGATGGTGGTGCATCCTCACCCTCGGACACCGCTGGAACACCCGCATCGTGATCGTGCCCGGATTGCCCCTGATCCGCCGTGGGCCGTACCGCCGGCTCCGGCACCCCAACTACGTGGCCGTCGTCGTCGAGGGTGCGGCACTGCCGCTCGTCCACTCCGCGTGGGTGACCGCGGTGACCTTCACTGCGCTCGATGCCGTGGTACTTCGGGTGCGGATCCGCGCCGAGAACGCCGCCCTGCGCGAACTGGTGCGCGATGCATGACCTGATCGTCGTCGGCGCCGGCCCCGCGGGGCTGGCCACGGCCCTGTATTCCGCCCGGGCCGGCCTCGATACGGTCGTGATCGAGTCGAGGCCGTCGCCGATCGACAAGGCCTGCGGGGAGGGTCTGATGCCGGGCGCGGTCGCCTGCCTGCGCGAACTCGGTGTGCCGGTCGACGGACATCCCCTCCGGGGGATCCGGTACACGGACGGGCACTGCCGGGCCGAGGCCGGCTTCCGCGACGGCCACGGCTTGGGGGTGCGCCGCACCGATCTGCAGGCAGCATTGCAGTCCGAGGTCGTGACACGAGGTGTTCCGGTGCTGCAGCGCCGGGTCTCCGAGATCACGCAGGATGCCCGGTGCGTGACGGCCGCAGGCGCCACGGCGCGGTACCTCGTCGCGGCCGACGGGCTGCACTCCGCCATCCGACGGCAGCTGGGCCTGGACCGCCCACCGTCCGGTCACCACAGGTGGGGGCTACGCCGGCACTTCGAGGTGGCCCCATGGACCGACTTCGTGGAAGTGCATTGGGCCCGCGACCGCGAGGCCTACGTCACCCCGGTCGGTCCCCGCCTCGTCGGCGTGGCGCTGCTCTCCGCTACCCGCGGGTCGTTCGCCCGGCAGCTGGCCGAATTCCCCGCCCTTGCCCAGCGGCTCCCCGACACCGCGGCGACCGCCGTCCGGGGGGCGGGACCGATGCGTCAGGACGCCAGGGCCCGCGTCGCGGGCCGTGTGCTGCTCGTCGGTGACGCGGCCGGATACGTGGACGCGATCACCGGCGAAGGCATCGACGTCGCTCTGAAATGCGCACGCGCCCTTGTGCAGTGCCTCGAATGCGGGCAACCGGCACGCTACGAACGGGCATGGTCGCGGGCGTCGCGGCGCTCACGCCTGCTGACCTCCTCCCTGCTGTGGGCGCGTCGGCAACCCCGCCTCGGCCCTGTCATCGTGCCGCTGGCTGCGCGGTCACCACGCCTGTTCGCTGCCGCCGTCCATCAGGTCGCACGATGACGATGTCGACGTCCCCGACCCGGCCTCCGCCACGGCCATGACCCGCTGGGCCGCATTTCTTCTCGCACGCCGGTGGCTCGTGCTGATCGTGACCGTCACCGCGCTGGTGCTCGGCGGCGCATGGGGGCTGGGGGTCTTCCCCCATCTGAGGTTCGAGGGCTTCCTCGACGACGGGAGCGAAGCCGCGCACGTCACGCACCAGGTGGAGGAGCACCTCGGCCGCCGGGAGCCGGACATCGTCGCCATCTACACCGCCCCACCCGGGCAGAGCATCGACGACATCGGACCCGAGGTGGCCGGGCACCTCGCCGCTCTCGATCGCACCCGGGTCGAGCGCGTCGACACCTACTGGACGGTGCCCGTGGTCGAGAAACCGTACTTGCGCTCCGCCGATGGCACCCGAGCGCTCGCGACGGTGACCCTGCAGCATTCCGGGTCGGGTGATCGGCCGCCGTACCACGATCTGCTGTCCGTGCTGCAGGTTCCCGGAGTCGACACCCAGCTGACCGGCAAGACCGTGGTCGACGATTCGTTCAACACACAACTGAAGACCGACCTCGTCGTCGCCGAGTCGGTGTCGCTTCCGCTGACCCTGATTCTGCTGGTGATGATCTTCGGCGGACTGACCGCCGCGGCGGTGCCGGTTCTCGTCGCCGCGCTGTCGGTGCTCAGCGCGCTCGGGACGCTTCGGCTGCTGACCATGTTCACCGAGGTCAATGCCTTTGCCCTCAACGTCACCTCTCTTCTGTGTCTCGGTCTGGCCATCGATTACGGACTGTTCATCGTCAGCCGGTTCCGGGAAGAACTCCGCTCCGGCGCCTCGCCGAACGACGCGGTTCGGCGGACCGTTCTCACCGCGGGCCGCACCGTGTGCTTTTCCGCGCTGCTGCTCGTATGTGCCTTCGCCGGAATGCTCGTCTTTCCCCAGGAGGTGATCCGGTCGCTGGGTTTGGGCGCCATCTCGGCCGCCCTCAGCGCGGCCCTGCTGTCCTTGACCGCCGTGCCCGCGGCCCTGGCCGTTCTGGGTGCCCGGATCAACAGTCTGACCTGGCGCCGCGGGGCGGTCGAGCGCGGCGAGGTGCGAGCCCACCGATTCTGGGGAGCCGTCGCCGACCGGGTGATGCGCCATCCGCTGCGCGTCGCAGTCCCGATCACCCTCGTGCTGGTGGTGTTCGCGGCCCCGGTCCTTCTGACGCGGTTCGGCTCGATCAGCTACACCTCGCTGCCGCCCGGCAATCCGGTTCGCGCGGCCACCGAACAGCTGGTCCAGGAATTTCGGTCACCTGGTGGCGACATCACCGTCCTGGTGCACGGAACAGCCGGCTCGCCCCCGCCCCTGCATGCGAGCCTCGGGTTCGTGGCACAGGCCGATGCCGTCGACGGGGTCACCGGGGCGCAGCCCATCGCCACGACCTCGGATTTCACCGTCATCTCCGCGGCGGTGACCGACCGATCGGACGTCGAGCGCGCGAACGCGGCCGTCGCAGCACTGCGCGAGCTGGCGCCGCCGGCAGGAACCCGGATCGAGGTCGGCGGACCGTTCGCCCTCGAGGCCGACAACAATCACGCGATCACCGAGGCGCTGCCCACCATGATCGCCGTCATGGTGGGCGCGACACTGCTGCTGCTGTTCCTGGCCTTCGGCACGGTGGTGCTGCCGGTCAAGGCGGTCGCCATGGCGGGACTGAGCCTCGGGGCGACCTTCGGGCTGCTGACCTGGATCTTCCAGGAAGGACACGGCGCCGGTCTCATCGGCGTGGCTCCGGAGCCCGTCCAGCCCACCCTGGTCGTGTTGATCCTCGCCGTCGTGTTCGGCCTGTCGACCGATTACGAGATCTTCCTGATGTCGCGGATGGTCGAAGCGCATGCTGCGGGGGCGTCGACCGAGACGGCGGTGCACACCGGTACCGCCCTCACCGGTCGTGTCGTCACCTGCGCCGCGCTGATACTCGGTACGGTCACCGCGGCCTTCGCGCTCTCCCCGATGACGATCATGCGGTTCATCGGACTGGGAATGATCTTCGCCCTCGTCATCGACGCCACGCTGGTCCGCATGCTGCTGGTTCCCTCACTGATCAAGCTGATGGGCGACGCGAACTGGTGGGCGCCGGCACCCCTGGCACGCCTGCACCGACGCATCGTGCACGGATGGTCCGAGGGCCCGGGCCCGCGCCACCGGGCCACCGCGAGAGGCCGGTCGACACCCGCCGCGGGCCGGCACCGGTCCTCCGTGGACCTGCGCCGACCACGCCGGAAAGGGTCCTCCCCGGACCGGGGGGCGGCCGCGATCGACCCGGTCCACCGGCCGCATCGGGGCGGACTCGACGACCCGGCACCCTCGGGTGAGGATCTCCTGGCGGATACCACCGACGGCCACAGCCCTACGTCGCCTGCACCAGCCGACGGATCGCGTTGAGCGGCAGCCGGATCCACTGTGGCCGGTGGCGGGCCTCGTAGACCACCTCGTAAACGGCCTTGTCCAGTTCGTACGCGCGCAGCAGCGCGGCCGACTCGCGCGGATCCGCGCCGGACGCGCCCGCATAGCCGTCGCAGAACGCGGCGGAGTTGCGCTGCGCCCATTCCTGCGCCCGGAACTCGCGTTGCGCGGCGGCAGCCTCCGACGTCGCATCGTGCAGGGAGTGGTGGGCCGCGTAGTCGAACGAGCGGAGCATCCCCGCCACGTCGCGCAGGGCGCTGTCCGGTTCCCGCCGTTCGTCGAGGGACTTGGCGGGCTCGCCCTCGAAATCGATGAGCAGCCAGTGTTCCGGGGTGCGCAGCACCTGCCCGAGGTGCAGGTCCCCGTGGACCCGCTGCACCGTGGTCGTGCCGGTGGCCGCCGCCTCCGCCAACCGCTCCCGCACCGCCGGGGCGAATTCCGCCAGTTCCGGTACGACGGCACCGGCCGCGTCCAGGCGGCGCAGCATGCCGTCGACGATCTCGCCGACGGGTCGCTGCGACGTCCCGAGGGACTGCGCCAGCAGCGCGTGCACCTCGGCCACGGCCGCGCCCATCCGCTGCGATTCGCCGGCGAAGTCCGTGCCCACCTCGTCCGCCCGCAGGTCGGCCTCGAGCAGCAGGTCCCGCACGCTGCCCAGAGCCATCGACCAGCCGTCGGCGGAGTTGGCCGCGAAGTCCTGCACCATCGCCAGCGTCGTGCGCACGCCGCCGATCTCGGCGTCGATCCACGCGCGCACGGGGGCGACCGACCGGCAGCCCGCCTCGCCGAGCGCGAGGTGCAGTTCCACGTCGGGGTTGACGCCCGGAGTGATCCGGCGGAAGAGCTTGAGCAGCAACTGCTCGCCCAGCACGACGGAGGTGTTGGACTGCTCGGCGCTGAGCGCCCGCCCGCGCAGTCCCTCCTCGATGACCGTGCCGGGCACGGTGTGCAGCTCGACCGGGCCATACACCTGCCCGGTAGCGATCGAGTGCGCGTACAGGTCGATGATCTCCTGGTCGCGCAGGCCGTCGTAGGCGTGGGGGCGGTCGTCGCCGCTCCCGTCGGGCCGCGGCAGCGCCCAGGGTGCCAGCTCGTCGGGCAGGTGCGGGCGATACCCGAGCGGCACCTGGTAGATCTGCTCGGCGCCGGATTCGAACTCGACGGTCACCAGCAGGTGGTCCGCTCCGAACGCGGGGGTGTCGGTGAGCGGTTCCCGCAGCATGATCCGGACGGCGGCGACGGTTCTGCCCTTGGCGGCGAACCAACGCTGGTGGGGAAGCCACTCGGCCAGCAGGGCCTCGAGCTCCGCATCGGAGTAGTGCTGCACGTTCGGATCCCTCATGGCTGCACCGCCGCCTCGGCTTCGCTGCTCACCGGATGTTCGCCGACGCCTTCCCTCGTCGGATCGGGCTGCAGCGCGAACCAATAGAAACCGTGACCGGGCAGGGTGATCATGTACCCCTCCTCCGTGATCGGTGGGAACGGGACGGAACCGGTGAGCTCCACCGGAATCCACCCTGCGAACCGGGACAGGTCCAGGATGACGGCCTGGGGATACCGGGATAGGTTGTTCACACACAGGATGACGTCGCTGTAGTTGCGGTCCGGGCCGAGCGGCATCTCCCGCAGGTACGACAGGACGGCCGGGTTGGCGCTGCCCAATTCGGTGAAGGCGGCCTTGCCGAACGCCGGATGCTGCTTGCGGACCTGGATCATCCGGCGCGTCCAGTGCAGCAGCGTGTTCGTCGAGTTCATCTGCCGCTCGACGTTCACGGACTGGTAGCCGTAGGTCGGATCCATGATCGTCGGCAGGTACAGCCGCGCGGGGTCCGCCCGCGAGAAGCCCGCGTTGCGGTCGGGTGTCCACTGCATCGGCGTGCGCACGGCGTCGCGGTCGCCGAGCCAGATGTTGTCGCCCATCCCGATCTCGTCGCCGTAGTAGAGCACCGGCGAGCCGGGCAGGCTCAACAGCAGAGCCGTGAACAGCTCGAGCTGGTTGCGGTCGTTCTCGAGCAGCGGGGCCAGCCGGCGCCGGATGCCGATGTTCGCCCGCATCCGCGGGTCGGTGACGTACTCGGCATACATGTAGTCACGTTCTTCGTCCGTGACCATCTCGAGGGTCAGCTCGTCGTGGTTGCGCAGGAAGATGCCCCACTGCGCACTGCTCGGAATCGGCGGTGTCTGGGCGAGGATCTCGGAGATGGGGAACCGGTTCTGGCGCCGCACCGCCATGAAGATGCGCGGCATGAGCGGGAAGTGGAACGCCATGTGGCACTCGTCGCCGACCTCCGGCTCGCCGAAGTACTCCACCACGTCGCTGGGCCACTGGTTCGCCTCCGCCAGCAGCACCCGGCCCGGATACTCCGCGTCGATCACCGCGCGGCACTTCTTCAGGAACGCGTGTGTCTCGGGCAGGTTCTCGCAGTTGGTGCCCTCGCGCTCGAACAGGTAGGGCACCGCGTCCAGCCGGAACCCGTCGATCCCCAGGTCGAGCCAGAAGCGCAGGACGTCGATCATCGCGTCCTGCACCTCGGGATTGTCGTAGTTCAGGTCCGGCTGGTGCGAGAAGAACCGGTGCCAGTAGTACTGCTTGCGCACCGGATCCCACGTCCAGTTGGAGGATTCGGTGTCGACGAAGATGATGCGCGCATCCGGGTAGCGCTCGTCGGTGTCGGACCACACGTAGAAGTCGCCGTACGGGCCGTCCGGGTCCGTACGCGACTCCTGGAACCACGCGTGCGTGTCGGACGTGTGGTTCATGACCAGGTCGGTGATCACGCGGATACCGCGCTTGTGCGCCTCGTCGAGGAACGTGACGAAGTCGTCGACGGTGCCGAACTCCGGGAGCACCGCCCGGAAGTCCCGGATGTCGTACCCGCCGTCGCGCAGCGGGGAGTCGTAGAACGGTGGTAGCCAGATACAGTCGGCGCCCAGCCAGGCGATGTAGTCGAGCTTCTCGGTCAGCCCGCGCAGATCACCCGTCCCGTCGTGGTTCGAGTCGTTGAAGGCGCGCACCAGGACCTCGTAGAACACCGCGGTCTTGAACCAGTCGGGATCCACCGCGAGGTTTCTGGCATGGGAGAAGTCCTCGGACTGGGCCTCGACGAGATGGCCGTCGGCTGTGTGTTCCGGTTCGTTCGACCGGTCCCTGGACTCGTGTGAACCTTCGAGCGGCATAACACCTCGGCGATCGTCTCGGCGGTACGGGCAGTGTTCTCGGTTCGTTCCGATCGTAGGGGGGTCGGCGCCGTCGCGCTGGCAATGCGGACTCGCCCCGGGCCCCCGATGTGCACCCCCGCGGGGGCTCGGGTAGGGTGTCCGTCATGCAGCGTGCATATTTCTGGTTTAGCAGGCCGGCCCGGGGTGGGTCGGTCGGCGTAACCGCGCGCTGACTTCTTCCACCTACGAGCCGGACACGGACCGGCTCGCTGGGATCTTTCAGGTTCAGCCAGGGTCGGCCCGGGAACAGGAACCGAACCCCGATGACCACCAGCACCTCCATCTCCACCGCGAATCTCGACGAACAGCGGACCGTGCGGATCAGCCCGCTCGTCGCCCCGGCCGTCGTCCGCGGCGAGCACGCCCCCGACGAGGTGGCCGCCGCCACTGTGCGCTCGGGCCGCGCCGACACCGTGGCGATCCTCGACGGCACCGACGACCGGCTGCTCGTCGTGGTCGGGCCGTGCTCGGTGCACGACCCCGCCGCCGCGATGGACTACGCGCGCCGCCTCGCCGCCAAGGCCGACGATCTGCGCGACGACCTGCACGTGGTGATGCGGGTGTACTTCGAGAAGCCGCGCACCACCCTCGGGTGGAAGGGCCTGCTCAACGACCCGCACCTCGACGGCACCTACGACATCAACACCGGTCTGCGCATCGGCCGCAAGCTGCTGCTCGACGTGTCCGGCCTCGGACTGCCGGTCGGGTGCGAGTTCCTCGACCCGATCCTGCCGCAGTACTACGCGGATCTGGTCACCTACGGCGCGATCGGGGCCCGCACCGCGGCCAGCCAGGTGCACCGGCAACTGTGCAGCGCACTGTCCATGCCGGTCGGCATCAAGAACTCCACCGAGGGTGACGTGCAGGTGGCCGTCGACGGCACCCGCGCCGCCGCCGCGAGCCACGTGTTCCCCGGCACCGATCTCGACGGGCAGGCCGCGCTCATCGAGACCGTCGGCAACCCCGACTGCCACGTCATCCTGCGCGGCGGTTCCGCCGGCCCCAACTACGACGCCGGGACGGTCGCCGACACCATGGCCCGCCTGCGCAAGGCCGGTCTGCCCGAGCGCGTCGTGATCGACGCGAGCCACGGCAACAGCAGCAAGAACCACGAGAAGCAGGTCGACGTCGTCACCGACATCGCCGAGCGGCTCGTCGCGGGCGAGAAGGGCATCGTCGGTGTGATGCTGGAGAGCTTCCTCGCGGCGGGCCGTCAGGACCTGACCCTGGGCCGGTCCGACGAGCTCGAGTACGGCAAGTCGATCACCGACGCGTGCCTCGACTGGGCCACCACGGCCGACCAGCTCGACCGGCTGGCCGACGCGGTGCGCCGCCGGCGCGCCTGAGGCCCGCGGCGCCCCTGACGCCGGTGCCGGGAACCGTTTCGGGGGATGTCCCGGAACGGTTCCCGCCCGCGGCGCCCCGCGGCGCGCGGCCGGTCGCGGTAGCGTCGGAGGCATGCATCAGCACACGCTGTCGGTGGTCGTGCCGGCGTACAACGAGGAACGCTACATCGGTCCGTGTCTGGCGGCGCTGTTGGAGCAGGAAGCGGACATCCGCGAAATCGTGGTAGTGGACAACAATTCGACGGACAGGACGGGCGAGATCGTCGACGCGATCGCCGAGCGGTCTCCGATCGTCCGCCGGATCGTCGAGCCCCGCCCCGGCGTCGCATTCGCCCGCAATGCCGGATTCGACTCGGCGACAGGAGATCTCCTCGGCCGGATCGACGCCGACACGCGGGTGCGGCCCGGATGGGCCCGCGCGATCCTCGACTTCTTCGCGCGTGCAGACACCGAGAGCGTCGGTGCCGTCAGCGGACTCAGCAACTCCTACGACTCGCCGTACCGGGAGCTCAAGCGCCGGTATATCGAGCAGCGCGTGCGCAAGGGCTTCTTCGGCGGTGAGCGCCGCATCGACAACCTGCACGGTGCCAACATGGCCGTGCGCCGGTCGGCCTGGCAGCGCGTCCGCGACGCGGTCAGCACGGATGCCGGGATCCACGAAGACCTCGACCTGGCCCTGTGCCTGCGCGAGGCCGACATCGAGATCGCCCAGCTCTCCGAGCTGTTCGTCGACATCTCCCCACGGCGTGCGCTGACGCCGCCGCGGGAGTACACCAAGTACATCCGCTCCGGAACCGCCACGTTCGAACTGCATGGCCGGATGAATCCGGTGCTTCGCCGAATCCTGCGGGCGCACTGGGCGTTCCACGTGCTCGTGTATCTGGCCTACCGGCCCTACGATCCGGAGCTGGGCCGGTTCACGCTCACCCGGCTGCTGCGCACACCGCGTGCCCGCACGCTGCCGATCGACGTGGCGGACACCGCCCGCGTGTGAGCGCCGCGATGCGGGGTGCGCCCGGCCCGCGCCGGTCGCACCCCGCGTCCGTTCGTGTCAGCACGTCCGTTCGGGTCAGTGCAGGGGAGTGAAGTCCCGGCTGCCGAGGTAGTCCGGCCGCCGGCGCGGCGCCGAGAACGGCTCGACGAGCGCGTTCTCGACACTGTTGAACACCACGAACAGATTCGACCGGGGGAACGGGGTGATATTGCCGTTCGAGCCGTGCATGCAGTTCGCGTCGAACACCGTGGCCGAACCGGCCGAGCCGGTGAACGTGGCGATGCCGTGCTCGGCGGCCATCGAGGTCAGCGTGTCCTCGTCGGGCGAACCGGTGGGGGGCACGTGCGTGACGAGGGACTGCCGGTAGTAGTCGTCGGGGGTGGTACCGGCGCACGAGACGAAGGTCCGGTGCGAACCGGGCATGATCATCAAACCGCCGTTGTAACCGTAGTTCTCGGTCAGCGCGACGGAGATGCTCAGCGCCCGCGGACGCGGCATCCCGTCCTCGGCGTGCCAGGTCTCGAAATCGGAGTGCCAGTAGAACGGTCCGCCGCGGAATCCCGGCTTGACGTTCAGCCTCGATTGGTGGATGTAGACCGCCGAGCCGAGGAGTTGGCGGGCGATTCCGGCGATCTCCGGTCGCCGGACGATCTCGGCGACCGTGCCGGAGAGGCGGTGCACGTCGAACACGGAGCGCACGTCCCCGCTTCCCGCCTCCCGCACGACCCGCTCGTCGTCGGCCAGATCCCGGCCCAGACGTGCCGTCTCGTCGAGCAGATTTCCGACGTCGTGCGCCGGCAGGAGCGCGTCGACGGTGTGGAACCCGCGCCGGTCGTACTCGGCGACGGCCGGGGCGTCCAGCGGCCCCGTTGCCGATCCCCACACCACCGGATCCGGCCGGGACACGCTCACGCAGTTCGTGCGGTTCCGGGTCGGGTAGTCGTCGATGACGGCCGTCTGCATTGTTGCGAATCACCCTCTCGAAGTCGATGACGGTTCCTTCCGACGCTCTCACCCACCGTGGGCGGATGCAACCCGTCGCGGAGATCCGCGGCACAAACATGCGCAACGCCGCATGCGCCGGGAGTAGGGTCGCCCCTGGCTGCCGCCGCACAACAGGATGAGGGGATCATGACCGAGACGATGCGCGCCGCGCGTTTTCATGCGGACACCAGAACCAATGTGCTGGAAGATGTTCCGATTCCGTCGCCGGGCCCCGGCGAGGTGCTCGTCAAGGTCGCCTTCTGCGGCATCTGCCACTCGGACCTGAGCCTGCTCGACGGCACCTTCCCGGCCCTGCTGCCGGTGGTCACCCAGGGCCACGAAGCCGCCGGGATCATCGCGGCCGTCGGGGACGGCGTGACCGGGTGGGAGGTCGGGGACCGCGTCGTGCCCTCGGCCGGACGACCGTGCATGCAGTGCCGCAAGTGCCGGCGCGGCGACCTGACCAACTGCCTGAACATCCAGTTGATGGCCTTCGCGTACGACGGCGCCTGGGCCGAGTACACCGTCGCACAGGCGGGCGGTCTCACCCTCGTGCCCGACAACGTCCCGCTCGAGCAGGCGGCGATCCTCGCCGACGCGGTGTCCACGCCGTTCGGCGCCGTCGTGCGCACCGGGCAGGTGCAGGTGGGCGAGGCCGTCGGCGTGTGGGGGGTCGGCGGAGTGGGCACCCACATCGTGCAGCTCGCCCGGCTGATCGGTGCCGTGCCGGTCCTCGCGTTCGACATCAACCCCGCGGTGCGGGAGCGGGCCCTCGAACTCGGCGCCGACTATGCGTTCGACTCCCGCGACCCGGACCTGGTGCAGAGGGTCGCCGAGGCGACCGGCGGGAAGATGCTCGACGTGGCCTTCGACTCGGCGGGCGTGAAGGCCACCTTCGACCAGGCCCTGCAGTGCGTGATGACGGGTGGCCGCGTCGTGGTCGTCGGGCTGAGCGGGCAGGAGGCCTCCCTGGGCCCCACCGCCACGTTCGGACTGTCGCGCAAGCACGTGATGGGCCACCTCGGCTACAAGAATGTCGACATCGAAACGCTCGCCGCGCTCGTCTCCCGCGGCCGCCTGGACATCTCCCGCTCGATCAGCGAGATCGTGCCGCTGGAGAACATCGCCGAGGGCATCGAGAAGCTGCACAACCACATCGGGGATCCGATCCGGATCCTCGTTCAGCCCTGACCTGTCGGAGTCTCGTCGTACCGTCGCCGCATGGGTTACGAATTCCAGGTGACGGTCGATTCCAACAGCCCGCACACGCTGGCGAAATGGTGGGCGGCCGCGCTGGGCTGGCGGGTGGAGCCGAGCAACGAGGACTTCATCCGCGGCCTGGTCGCGGCCGGCCACGCCCGCGAGGACGACACCGAGATCTTCGAGGGCGTCCTGGTCTGGAAGGCGGGCGCCGCGATCTCCGATCCCGAGGTGCCCGCGCGTCCGCGCGTGCTCTTCCAGCGGGTGCCCGAGGGCAAGACGGTGAAGAACCGGCTGCACTTCGACATCCGGGCCGGGGAGGAACGTGAGGCGCTCGCCGGGCGGCTCGTCGAGGCGGGCGCGACCGTCCTGCACCGGGGCCGGCAGGGGCCGAGCGAGTGGATCACCATGACCGACCCGGAGGGCAACGAGTTCTGCGTCGGGTGAACCGGCGGACCTACCGATACGCGCGCGGGGTCTTGCCCGTCCATCGCTTGAAGGCACGCCGGAACGCGCTCGGCTCGGAGAAGCCGAGGCGGGCCGACAGCGCGTCCACCGGTTCGCCGCGGCGCAGACCGGCGATCGCCGTGTCGCGCAGCACCTCCTCGCGCAACTGCCCGAGCGAGGTGCCCTCCTGCCGGAGCAGGCGCCGCAGATGCGGTGCGCTCACCGACAGCATCTCCGCGACTTCCTCGGCGGTCGCCGTGCGTCCCTCGATGCCCGACTCGAAGATCCGCCGCACCTGCGACGCGGCGGTGGAGTCGTAGTCGCGTTCCGACATCATCAGATTCGGCGATTCGCGCAGATAGTCCTCGAGCGTCTCCTCGGTCTGGACGATGGGCGACCGCAGTGCCGCGTTGTCGATTTCGAGCGCTGCCCCGTCGGCGTCGAAGGTGACCGGCACCCCGAAGATCGCGTCGTAGTTCTTCGCGAGCACCGGATCGGGCTCGCCGTAGGGAACCGTGACCGACGCCAGCCGTACTCGTCCGCCGACGAGCCAGGCCGCGAAGCGGTGCAGCAGGATGAGCAGGAAATCGATGATGACGCGGGTCTTGTCGTCGCACGGCTCCGGCAGCACCACCTCGAGCCGGGTCGTCTGCGGGCCCGGCGTCAGCCGCAGTCTCGGCAGCGTCGGCAGCACGCGGTTGACCTCGATCATCCGTTCGAGGGCCTGGGCGAGGTCCCGGCAGTGGATCAGCGTCAGGCACATCACGCGGAAGGTGCCGCGGGGCACCGGCCCCGGCCCGAGGCCGAACAACTCGTCACCGGTGAGCTCCCAGGTCTTCTGCGTGAACCGGGTGACCTGTTCGGGGGTGAGGCGCGCGTGCGGGTGCGCGAGCACCGCGCGACTGATCCGGGCCGCGTCCAGGGCCGGGGCCAGATCCACGCCGTTCGCCGCGGCGAGAACCACCGAGCGGCGCACGAAGTCGGAGGGAATGGTGGCGGGGGCGGTCATGTTCAGCCGTGCTCCCGCAGGCTGCGCAGCCGCCGGACGCCCTCGAGGAGGACGTCGTCGCGCTTGCAGAACGCGAAGCGCACCAGATGGTTCCACTGCTGGGGGTCGTCGACGAAGGCGCTGACCGGGACCGCGGCCACCCCGATGCGTTCGGGCAGGGTCCGGCAGAAGGCGACACCGTCCGTCGCGCCGAACGGGGTGATGTCCGCGCACACGAAATACGTGCCGGCCGAGTCCAACACACCGAATCCGGCGTCGGCGAGGGCGCCGGAGAGCAGGTCGCGCCTGCGCTGCAGATCGTCGCGCTGGGCGGCGATCCACGGCTGCTCGTGGGTCAGCGCGTACGCGACGGCGGGCTGGAACGGCGCCCCGGCGACGAACGACATGAACTGTTTCGCCGCGCGCACCCCGTCGATCAGTTCGCGGGGGCCGAGCGCCCATCCGATCTTCCAGCCGGTGACGTTGAACGTCTTCGCGGCGCTGGACACGGTGACGGTGCGTTCGGCCATGCCGGGCAGCGACGCGAGCGGGCGGTGCCGGCGGCCGTCGAACACCAGGTGCTCGTACACCTCGTCGGACAGCACCAGCAGGTCCCGCTCGCAGGCCAGTGCCGCGACCGCGGCGAGCGCCGCGTCGTCGTAGACCGTGCCCGTCGGGTTGTGCGGGGTGTTGACCACGAGCATGCGGGTGCGCTCGGTGACCGCGGCGCGCAGCGCGTCCACGTCCAGGACGAACCCGGACCCCGCGCGGGCGAGCGGCACCGTGCGGCGGCTCGCCCCCGCCAGCGCCACGGACGCGGCGTAGGAGTCGTAGTAGGGCTCGGTGAGCAGCACCTCGTCGCCGGGTTCGACGAGACCGAGGATGGCGGCGCTGATCGCCTCGGTGGCGCCGACGGTGACGAGGACCTCGGTGTCGGGGTCGTGCTCGAGCCCGTACCGGGCGGCGCGGTCCGCCGCGATCGCCCGGCGCAACTCGGGTGTGCCCGGCCCGGGCGGGTACTGGTTGACGCCGTCGGCGATGGCCTGGCGCGCGACGTCCAGCATCGCGCGGGGGCCGTCCGTGTCGGGAAAACCCTGGCCGAGGTTCACGGCGTCGTGCGTAACGGCCAGGGCGGTCATCTCGGCGAAGATCGTGGACGCGAACGGGCGCAGCCTGCGGACGGTGCGGACCCGATGTGAGGACGCGATTTCTGCCATTTCTGCAGCTTAGCCGCGCCCTTCCCGGCCTCCGGCAGCGGTCGTGTCACATCCGGCGGGGCTGTCTCGTCCAAAGGATGAACGGTCCCGCTCGGGACCCGAGGAACGGAGAAGGTCATGGCGCGCATTCCCGCGGTGACACCGGCCGAGGCCGGCGTCACGACGAAGATCGCCTACCGGGTGGCCCGGCGCCGCTTCGGGGAGGTGCCCGAGCCGTTCGCCGTCTACGCCCACCATCCGGCGTTGATGCGGGCGAGCGCCGTGCACGAGATGCTCGTCGAGCGCGCCTCGACGGTGCTGCCGGCGCACGTCCGCGAGCTCGCGGTGTACCGGGTGGCCTGGAGCGTCGGGTGCTCCTGGTGCGTCGACTTCGGCGCGATGCTGCAGCGGCTCGACGGACTCGACGTGGACCGCCTCGAGCACATCGCCGACTACGCGACCTCCGACGCCTACAGCGACGACGAGCGTGCGGCGATCGCGTACGCCGACGCGATGACGGGAGCCGGCGGTGCGGCCGTCGCGGTGACGGACGAGCAGGTCGCCGACCTCGAGCGTCGCTTCGGGCGGGCCGGGGTGGTGGAACTGACGTACCAGATCGCGCTCGAGAACATGCGGGCCCGGATGAACTCGGCCCTGGGCATCCACGAGCAGGGATTCAGCACCGACGCGTGCCGGGTGCCGTGGCTGCAGGACGACGCGGCTCAGGGCAGCACGAGCTGACCGATGGGACCCGGATTCCAGGCGATCTCCCACCGGAATCCGTCGGGGTCCGCGAAATACCCTGTGTAGCCGCCCCACTCACGTTCGACCGCGTCGGAGACCGGATCGGCTCCGGCGCGGCGGGCGGTGTCCAGCACCCGGTCGACGTCCGCTCGGTCGGCGACGTTGTGGGCGAGCGTCACGGGCGGGACGCCGCCCCGCTGCACGGGGCCGACCTCGGCCGCGAACTGCCGTTCGTCCCACAGGGACAGGACGAGGTGCGGGCCGACCTGGATCATCACCACCTCGCCGGGGACGTCGACGACCGGGGTCCAGCCGAGTCCGTCGACGTAGAAGCGCCGGGTGCGCTCGAGGTCGGCGACGGCGAGAGTGACGAAGCTCAGTCGTTGCTCCATGGCCGAAGCCTAGGCGTGTCCGTCCCGGACACGCGAGTGCGGATGGGCGACACTGTTCGTGGTGTCTCGTTCGCGGACCCGACCGCGGCCGGACCCGGATACTGGGAGGCGCCATGGCCGGTGGTTTCGTGCCTGTTCCGGACTGGTTCAGCTGGGAGAATCACGACTGCGGCGTCGCCGTCGCCGACATCGACGGTGACGGCGCACCGGACGTCGTCGCTCTCATGATCGACAACCCGCGAGAGCAGAACACCGGCTGGTACCGGGTCGGACACGGGCTGGCCGCCGACGGAACGGTGCGCAACTGGGAGTCCTGGATCCCCGTTCCCGATTTGTGGGGCTGGGAGAACCAGGGCGCCGGTATCGCCGTCGCGGACCTCGGCGGTACCGGCACGCTCGACCTCGTCGTCTTCGTCGTCGACAACCCGCCCGGTCAGAACTCCGGATACTTCCGCATCGGCCGCGACCTGGCCGCCGACGGAACGGTCACGGGAGGGTGGACGCCGTGGATCGCGGTCCCGGACTGGTACGGGTGGGAGAACCAGGGCGCCGACATCGCGATCGCCGACCTCGACGGCCTGCCCACCCTCGTGGTCTTCGTCGTCGACAACCCGCCCGGCCAGAACAGCGGACAGTTCCGGCTGGGCCGGGGGTTGACTCCCGAGGGAACGCTGACCGCCGGCTGGACGCCCTGGGTGCCCGTACCGGACTGGTACGGCTGGGAGAACCAGGGTGCGGGCATCGCCGTCACCGACCTCGACGGCGACGGCCGGCCCGAACTGATCGTGCTCGCCGTCGACAATCCGCCGGGGGAGAACGGTGGTCACTACACGATCGGCTGGGGTCTGGACGGATCCGGTCACGCCCTCGACGGCTGGAGCGTGTGGTCCACCATCCCGGCGTGGGGCTTCTGGGAGAACCAGGGTGCGGCAGCCGCAGTGCTGGATCGCGGCGACGGTTCCCGGCCCGAACTGGTCGTGCTCGCGACGGACAACCCACCGCAGCGCAACACCGGATACCTCCGCGTGGTCGAACTCGTCACGGACGTCGACGAGGCGCCCGACATGGGTCTCTGGCGGCTGCTCGACTTCGGCACCGAGATCAATCCCGTGCACGCGGCGCTGCTGCACACCGGGGACGTGCTCTTCTTCGCAGGCTCCGGGAACGATCCCGACCACCATGCAGCCCATCGATTCCGCACCAGAGTCTGGCACTATCCCGCTCCCGAACTCGACGCTCCGGCCACACCGATCGACCTGTTCTGCGTCGGGCAGGCGTTTCTTCCCGACGGGCGCCTTCTCGCGGCCGGGGGCACCGAACGGTACGACCCGTTCTACGGTCTGAAGGACGCGCTCGTCTTCGATCCGGTCACGGGGGAGTGGTCGGCCACCGCCGACATGACGTACGGGCGGTGGTACCCGACGCTGCTCACCCTCGGCGACGGGAACGTGGTCGCGGTGTCCGGACTCGGCGCCGACAACCATCTTTCGGTCGTCCCCGAGCGGTACACCGCGGCGACCGCGACGTGGTCGGAACTGCCGTCGCCGGGCCCGATCCCGATGTATGCGCACCTGTTCCTGCTCGCGGACGGCCGGATCTTCTATTCCGGAGGTCAATACGGCGGGAACAACGGCATGCGGCCGTCCGTGTGGGATCCCGATACGGGTCACGTCACCGCCGTGGCCGGCCTGGCCGTGCCCGGTTCCCGCAATCAGGCGGCGAGCGTGCTGCTGCCGCCGGCCCAGCAGCAGAGGGTCATGATCCTCGGCGGCGGAGGATTCGACCTGCACAGTCCCGCACCTGCACTCGCCGACACGCGGATCGTCGACCTCACCGACCCGGAGCCCGCCTATCGGCCCGGTCCCCCGATGGCCCATGCCCGCATGCATCTGAGCGCGGTGCTGCTCCCGGACCGCACGGTGCTCGCCACGGGCGGTTCGGCGGTGGAGGAGACGGCGCACGGCGCACCGCCCCATGCGGAGATCTACCGGCCCGCCACCGGCGTGTGGACGCACACCGCGCCCTCTCGGGTGCCCCGGCTCTACCACTCGGTCGCCTTGCTGACCCCCGACGGGAAAGTGGTCACCGCCGGCTCGAATCCGGCCCGCAAGACGGAGGACCTGCGCATCGAGATCTACTGGCCCCCGTATCTGTTCCACGGCGACCGGCCGACCCTCGAGCTGGCCGCCGCCGAGGGCGGATACGGGGGAGCCGTTGCCGCGACCGTGCACCCGCGCGGCGCCGTACAGACCGTCGGCCTCGTCCGTCCGGGCGCCTGCACCCACTCGTGCGACAGCGAGCAACGCCTGGTCGACGTCGCGTTCACCGCCGGGGCGGGTGGATCGGTCACGCTGCATCTGCCCACCGACCCCGACCTCGCGCCGCCGGGGTGGTACCTCGTGTTCGCGGTCGACGAGCACGAGGTGCCGTCGATCGGCCGATGGCTGCACCTGGGGTGAAACCGATCGCACCGTATGGTCGGCGGATTCGGCCCGGTTCGCTACGCTCGGTGGTCGTCCCCGCGGGCGAGCAGGACGCCGCGGAGCTTGTCGGGATTGGCCATGTCGTAGGCCGCCCAGACCCGCCCGTTGCGGACCGTGCAGCCGACGACCCGGCCGGCGAAGGCCCGGTGGGTCTCGTCGCCGGGGCCGCCCCCGCTGACGAACCCGAGTTCGCCGTTGACGAGCGCCGGTGTGCCGGCCAGGAACGCCTCGGCGCCGTAGCGCTGCATCAGGCCCAGGAAGAACCGGGCGAACCGCTCCGCGCCGACGACGACGTTGACGGCCGTGCGGGTCACCCCGTTGGCGTCTCCGATCACCCGGGCATCGGGATCGAGCGCCGCGACCACCGCCGCGAGGTCCCCGGAGGCGAGGGCGGTCATCAGCCGCTGCACCGCCTCGACGTGCTCGGCGGCCGGCACGGGGGGCGGCGCGGCCGCGACGGCCCGCCTACCGCGGGAGGCGAGCTGGCGCGCGGACGCCGGCGTGACGTCGAGAATGCCGGCGATCTCGTCGAACGGCACGGCGAACCCGTCGTGCAGGACGAAGGCGACGCGCTGGGCGGGGGTGAGCGTGTCCAGCACGACCATCGCCGCCATCCTGCTGTCCTCCTGCCGCACCACGGCTTCCAGTGGATCCGGGGCCGGCGATCCGCCGAGCGGGGTGACGATCGGCTCGGGCAGCCACTGGCCGACATAGTTCTCCCGGCGCGCCGTCGCCGACCGCAGCCGGTCGAGGCACAGGCGTCCGACGACGGTGGTCAGCCACGCCCGCAGATCGTCGATCCGGTCGGTGTCGGCGCCGTCGAGGCGCAGCCACGCGTCCTGGACCGCGTCCTCGGCGTCGGCGACGCTGCCCGTCAGCCGGTAGGCGACGGAGAGCAGGTGCGGCCGATGCTGCTCGAAGGCGTCGGCGAGCACGGCGGTGCGCATGGGGCGATCGTACCGACCGACGGCGCGATCGCGACCGGTACGGCACCGGACCGAACATGTCAAGGGATCCGCACACGGATGCGCCGAAGCGTTGACCCGTCGCGGCGGCCCGGGACAGACTTCCGGAGTCCGATCGCCGCAGAAGGAGTCCACCGTGTACGAGTGTCCGGACTGTTGTCGCTGACCCTCCCGGTGTAGCCCGGCGTGCCGGCCCGTCCGGCCGGCCGCCGTCGCGCGATCTTCCGTTGCCGCACCGCGAATCCCGGTGTCGCGTACGCCTTCACTGTCGCCGCGCGCCGCATTTCTCCGTGCCCGCCGTGCCGGGCCTCTTCGTCGAACGTAAGGGACAACTCTCGCGATGTCGTATTCCACGCTGCGCAGCCGACTGGTCCGGTCGGCTGCGGTCGCAGCCACCCTCGTCACCCTCGCCGCGGGGGTCGCGGCCTGCTCCTCGGGGTCGGAGACCACCACCACCGAGGACGGTCGCACCGTCCTGCGCTACCAGGGCTCGGCCGGCCAGGTCACCTATCCCGAACTCGCGGAGAACCTCGGTTACTACGAGAACGTCGCGCTGGACTGGGTGGGCGGCACCACCAGCGGTCCGCAGGACATCCAGTCCGCGGCCACCGGCCAGACCGAGTTCGGCGGCGCATTCAACGGCGCCGTCATCAAGCTCGCCGCCGCCAACTCGCCGATCACGTCGGTCATCAGCTACTACGGCTCCGACGAGGAGTCGTTCAACGGCTACTTCGTGCTCGAGGACAGCCCGATCCGCACCGCCCGGGATCTGATCGGCAAGAAGGTGGGGATGAACACGCTCGGTGCCCACCACGAGTTCCTCGTCCGCGAATGGCTCGCCCAGCAGGGACTGACCCCGGACGAGATCAAGCAGGTCGAACTGATCGTGGTGCCCCCGGTGAACACCGAGCAGGCGCTGCGGGAAGGGCAGATCGACGTCGGCACCCTCGGCAGCGTGTTCCGCGAGACCGCGGTCTCGCGCGGCGGGATCCGTCCGCTGTTCACCGACGAGTCCCTGTTCGGGGCGTTCAGCTACGGCACGTACGTCTTCCGAGACGACTTCATCGCCGAGAACCGGGACGCGGTGGCGGATTTCGTGCAGGGCACGGCGCGGGCCATTCGCTGGGCGCAGACCACCCCACGCGACGAGGTCATCGCCGAGTACAAGGAGATCATCAACGGCCGCGGCCGCAACGAGAACACCAACCTCGTCGAGTTCTACAAGAGCCCCGGCGTCGCCGGCCCGGGCGGGACGATCACCGAACAGGAGATCCAGACCTGGCTCGACTGGCTCGCCCGGAACGGCGAACTGCCCGAGGGCACGTTCACCCCGGCCGACATCTACACCAACGAATTCAACCCCTACGCCAACGGCACCTACGAACCGTCGAGCGGTCCGAACGGTGAACCCGTCGAGGAGGCGAAATGACCACCACCCCGAAGCTCCGTCTCGAGCACGTGACCAAGCAGTTCCCGGTCCGCGGTACGGACACCGCGTTCACTGCCCTCGACGATGTCAGCCTCGACCTGGCCGACGGTGAGTTCCTCGTCCTCGTCGGCCCCAGCGGCTGCGGCAAGTCCACGCTGCTCGACCTTCTCGGCGGGCTGAGCAGCCCGACGTCGGGACGGATCCTGCTCGACGGACAGCCGATCTCCGGGCCGGGCCTGGATCGGGGCATCGTCTTTCAGCAGTACGCGCTCCTGCCGTGGCGCACCGCGCGGCACAACATCGAATTCGGCCTCGAGGCGAAGGGCCTGCCCCGGCGTCAGCGCCGCGCGCTGGCCGAGCACTACCTCGAGCTGGTGGGGCTGCGCGGGTTCGGCGATCGCTATCCGCACGAGCTGTCCGGCGGCATGAAACAGCGCGTCGCGATCGCCCGGAGCCTGGCGTTCGACCCCGAGGTGCTCCTCATGGACGAGCCGTTCGCCGCCCTCGACGCGCAGACCCGGGAGTCGTTGCAGGACGAGCTGTTGCGGATCCGACACGAGACCGGCAAGACCATCCTGTTCATCACCCACGGCATCGACGAGGCGATCTACCTCGGACAGCGCGTCGCCGTGCTCACGTCCCGGCCCGGGCGGATCAAGACCGTCGTGGACATCGACATCGATCGCACCGTCGACGACGTCCGGTCCGGCGAGGCGTTCCGACACTATCGACACCGGATCTGGTCATTGCTGCACTCGGAGGTCGAGCGCGCGCAGCACCACGAGTTCGGTGCCGCAACCCAGGAGGTGCAGCATGTCTAGTCCGAGCGCCACGCTGATCGACCCCGTCGAGCTCGACGGGGCCCTCGCGGAGCAGCGACCCGCGCCGGCCGTGCCCGCCCCGGGCGCCGGGACCGGACGCCGGGTCGGTGCCGTCGTATGGCGCGGTGTGAAGCCGGCCCTCGCGATCCTCGCCTTCCTCGCGGTCTGGGAGACCGCGCCCCGGCTCGGGCTCGTCGACGAGGTGTTCCTGCCGCCCTTCACCGTGGTCGCGGAGGCCTTCACCCAGCTGATCGGTAGTGGCCAGCTCGCCGAACACCTCGGCGCCAGCCTGTCCCGGGCCGTCACCGGATTCGTGATCGCAGTGCTCGTCGCGATCCCGCTCGGGGTGGCGATCGGCTGGTACCGGCCGGTGGCCGAGTTCCTCAATCCGATCCTCGAGCTGTTCCGCAACACCGCCGCGCTCGCACTGCTGCCCGTGTTCATCCTGATCCTGGGCATCGGCGAGACCTCGAAGGTGGCGCTGGTGATCTACGCGAGCACCTTCCCGATCCTGCTCAACACCATCTCCGGCGTGCGCACCGTGGATCCGCTGCTGGTCAAATCGGCCCGTTCCCTCGGTCTGCCTTCCTACCGCCTGTTCCAGAAGGTCATCCTGCCGGCTGCCGTGCCGACGATCTTCACCGGCATCCGGATGGCTGCGGCTTCGTCGATCCTCGTGCTCATTGCGGCCGAGATGGTCGGCGCCAAAGCAGGTCTCGGCTATCTCATCACCGCCTCGCAGCTCAACTTCCAGATCCCGAACATGTATGCCGGCATCGTCGCCATCTCCCTCGTCGGTCTGACCTTCAACGGGATCCTCGTCGCAGTCGAGCGCCGACTGTCCCGCTGGCGCGCAGACCAGTAGTCCCTCCGTTCCCACGTACTCGGATAGGTTGTCATGTCCCAGTCTCCGAAGCAGTTCCACCTCAACGCCTTCCTGATGGGGGTCGGCCACCACGAGGCCGCCTGGCGGCACCCGCGCACCGACGAGCGCCGCGTCCTCGACGTCGCACACTTCCAGGAGCTCGCGCAGATCGCCGAACGCGGCAAGCTCGACTCGGTGTTCTTCGCCGACGGCCTCGCGACCGGTCCCCGCGTGGAACACAACATCCAGGCGGTCTTCGAGCCGATCACCCTGCTGTCCGCGATGGCCGTCGTCACCGAGCGGGTGGGCCTGATCGCCACCGCGTCGACCGGCTACAACGAGCCGTTCAACCTCGCCCGCAAGCTCGCCTCGCTCGACCACATCAGCCACGGCCGCGCCGGCTGGAACATCGTGACCTCGGGTGGCGCCGACGAAGCGGCCAACTTCGGCTACGACGAGACACCGGACCACGCCGGCCGTTACGACCGCGCCGCCGAGTTCGTCGACGTCGCCGTCGCCCTGTGGGACAGCTGGGACGACGATGCCGTCGAGCTGGACGTCGACAGCGGCCGCTTCGCCGACCCGGCCAAGGTACACACCATCGACCACGCCGGCGCGCGGTTCACGGTGCGCGGCCCACTGAACTCCCCGCGCTCACCTCAGGGCCGTCCCGTGCTGGTACAGGCCGGATCCTCGGAGAGCGGAAAGGATTTCGCCGCCCTGTACGCCGAGGCGGTCTTCACCGCGCAGCGCACCCTGGCCGAGGGGCAGGCGTTCTACCGCGACCTGAAGGCCCGCGTGGCCGAGGCGGGGCGGGATCCGCACTCCCTGAAGGTGCTCCCCGGGATCGTGCCGTTCATCGGCGACACCGAGGCCGAGGCCAAGGCGCTCGAGCAGGAGTTCACCGACCTGATCTCACCGGCGTACTCGTTGCGCCAGCTCTCCGGGATGGTGGGAGTTGATCTCACCGAGCATGCCCTGGACGCGCCCCTGCCTCCGCTGCCGCCGATCGACCGGATCCAGGGCAACAAGAGCCGCTACGAACTGGTGAAGAACCTCGCCGAGAGCGAGGGCCTGACCGTGCGCCAGCTCATCGGGAAGCTCGGCGGCGGCCGCGGGCACCGCACCTTCGCCGGCACCCCCGAACAGATCGCCGACGAACTGCAGCTGTGGTTCGACAGCGAGGCCGCCGACGGCTTCAACGTCATGCCGCCGTATCTGCCCGGCGGACTCGAGGACTTCACCACCCGCGTGGTGCCGATCCTGCAGGAGCGCGGGCTGTTCCGCACCGAGTACACGGCGACGACGTTGCGCGGCCACTACGGGCTCGACCGCCCGGCCGGTCGCCTCGCGGCCACCGCATACGCGGGTGCCGCGACGGCGTGAGTCCGCCCCTCGAACCGACGTCGCTCGTCCGGTCGGTGTTCGTCCCGTCCGCGATCTTCGGGATCGGGCAGGGTGCCGGGGCCCCGGTGGTTGCGCTTCTCGCGCGCGACCTCGGGGCCCCGGTGTCCGTGGCCGGGTTGATCGTGGCGTCGACCTGCTCTGTTCGTATCCGGTGGGACAGATGATGGACCGCTTCGGCCGCCGCGTCGTGGCGGTGCCGTCGCTGCTCGTGATCGGTGTGGCGTTTCTGGCGCTCCCGATCGCGGACGATCTCGTCTCCCTCGTGGCGGTGGCCGTGCTCCTCGGAATCGGCAACGGCCTGGGCAACGGCGTCAGCATGACGCTCGGGGCCGACACCGCCCCGCCGCGGACGCGTGCGGAGTTTCTCGCGGCCTGGCGACTGATGCACGACAGCGGTATGTTCGCCGGCCCGTTCGCGGTCGGGGCCGTCGCCGCGCTGTCGCTGGCGGCCGGCGCACTGACCGTCGGAGGACTCGCGATGCTCGGTGCCGCCGTCATGTACCGGTACATTCCGCGATACTCGGCTTGGCCGCGTCGCACGCTGCAACCGGCGTCGGCGTCCGAGAAGGCAGCACACACCACGACACCGAGTTAGGACCCACATGCGTTTCGGATTCTTCGTCCCCCAGGGCTGGCGGCTCGACCTCGTCGGCATCGATCCCGCCGAGCAGTGGCGGGTGATGCGCGACCTGGCGCAGCGCGCCGACGCCGGCCCGTGGGAATCGATCTGGGTGTACGACCACTTCCACACCGTGCCTCTGCCCACCGAGGAGGCCACCCACGAGGCCTGGTCGCTGGTGTCGGCATTCGCCGCGGTCACCGAGAACGTGCGCATCGGACAGATGTGCACCGCCATGAGCTACCGCAACCCCGCCTACCTGGCGAAGGTCGCCGCGACCGCGGACATCATCTCCGGCGGCCGCATCGAGATGGGCATCGGCGGCGGATGGTACGAGCACGAGTGGCGCGCGTACGGATACGGCTTCCCGCCCGCCGCCGAGCGGCTGCGCCGGCTCGACGAGGGCGTGCAGATCTTCCGGCAGGCCTGGACCACCGGCACCGCGACCCTGCACGGCAGGCACTACCAGGTGGACGGCGCCGTCGTGCGCCCCCTGCCGCTGCAGGACGGCGGCATCCCGCTGTGGATCGCCGGCGGCGGGGAGAAGGTGACCCTGAAGATCGCGGCCAAGTACGCGCAGTACACCAACTTCGACGGCACCCCGGAGGGCTTCGCCCACAAGTCGGAGATCCTGCGCGGGCACTGCGCCGACGTGGGCACCGACTTCGACGCCATCGTCCGCTCGGCGAACTACAACGTCGCGATCGGCCGGACCGAGGCCGAGGTGCAGGAGCGCCTCGATGCGCTGCGCGCGCGGCTCGAACCGTACGTCGGGCCGGAGAAGGCCGACAGCGCGCTCGACGCGTTCCGGGGGCTGCCCGCCGTCGGCACTCCCGAGCAGATCGTGGAGAACTTCACCGCGCTGAAGAAGCAGGGCATGACCTACGCGATCCTCTATTTCCCCGAGGCCGCGTACGACACCTCGGGCATCGAGTTGTTCGAGAGGGAAGTCCTGCCCGAACTGCGCTGACCGGGGTCGCCGGCGGCCGTGCCGATCACATCGGCCACCCGTCGGCCGGCACGCGTGGGTCGTCGGGCAGCAGGCCCGCGACCCACGCGTCGTGCCGCACCCCGCGCTGCAGCACGCCGCGCCGTTGCACCCCCTCGAAGCGGAAGCCGACGCGCCGCGCCACCGCCGCCGACGCGAGATTGGCGGCCAGCGCCCGCCATTCGATACGGCCCAGTTTCAGACCGTCCGCGCGGAAGGCGAAGTCGCACAACACGTTCACGGCGGCCGTCGCGAGCCCGCGGGTGCGTGCGGCCGGAGCGATCCAGTACCCGATCTCCGCGGCCGACGGGTCGCGCGCGATCAGCCCGATCGTGCCCAGCAGCGGGCCGTCGGCGGTGGTCCGCACCGCCCACACCGGACTGTGTCCCTCCCAGCCGGCGGGCACCACGTCGCCGACGAACCGTTGCGCGTCGGCGCGGGTGTAGGGGTCGGGGACCGTCGTCCACCGGACGATCGACCGGTCCCGGCAGGCGGCCGTGATCGCGTCGACGTCGTCCGGGCCCGGCACCGTGAGAACGACGGTGCTTCCGGCGAGGACGACGGGTCGCATGGTCAGCGGAGGTCGGGGGGCAGGTCCTTCGGGTCCAGCACGAGCCGGCGCTCGTCGCTGGCCGCGACCTCGTCCGAGAGGGACAGCTTGCCTTCGACCACCTTCCACTCGGTCTCGTCGATGGCGGCCGCGGCCTCCCGCAGCACCGAGGCGTCGCGGGTGCCCCACGCGATCGGCATCGGGCTGACCATCTGCCACGCGCCGCTCGTGTTGCGGGTGGTGCGGTCCGACAGCACCGCGACGCACGGCACGCGCTCGCCGACCTGCACCCGGTGCCCCGGTACGGCCGTGACGTCCCGGGCGACCAGCGCATAGCGGTGGACGCCGGTCTCCGGCTTGGCGATGTCGACGAGCGCGAGCAGCGTCATCCCGCGCGGCCGGAGCTCGGAGACCACGGCCGGCACCAGGGGACTGTCCCGGTACAGGTGCTGGATCGTGCCCACCTTGCGCGGCGCCCATACCGCAACCCACGCAGCGGTGAGTGCGGCGACGATCACCACCGCCGCGACGACGAAGGACCACGCCTGGCCGATCAGGAGCAGCCACACCGCGGCCGCCGCGAACAGCACCGCCAGCACGATCCCCGAGACCCGCAGCCGCCGCACCTCGGCGACGGTCTGATTGACGGCCTTGGCGTGGGGCAGGTCCACGGGGAAGTCGAAACGGCGCACGCCGTCAGCTTATGCGACCGGCTGGTCGGCGGTGGAGCCCTGTAGGGGTGGCCGCAGCGGTGGTGAGGGGGGCGTTGCTGTGGAGCCCTCTCGCGCGATGGCGCAGGATCCACCCCTTCGACACGAGGACCCTCGGATCACTGCGTAGCGGCCCGTACCGCCGCGATCACCCCGGCGACGAGCAGGGCCAGCAGGGCGACCACGAGCAGGACCGGAGCCAGCAGCGCCACCAGGACGACGGCGAGAGCAAGGAGGATCTTGGCCTTGATGCTCAGTCCGGACAGCAGGCCCTTGAACGCTGCCCACACGACGTTCTTGCCGGTCACGAAGGCCCGGATCCCCTCCAGGACGGCACTTTTGATCGGGTGGCCCTCGGTGACGGAGTCGGTGAGCTGATCCGTCCACCCGGGGATCTTGCGCATCACCGCGGCTCCTTGCCTCCGCGCCGCGCGCGCAAGTCGGCGAACGCGGATCTTCAGCCACTCGACGAGGGCCGCGAAGGGTCCGGGCTTGCGGCTCGGAAGAGGCTCGCCGCGACCGGTGGGTCCGGGGCGTTGCGAGGTCGAGGCCGGCCGGCGGGGCGTGCGCTCCGGCGACGAGGGCCGGGATGCCGACGAGGGCCGGGATGTCGTGGAGGTGCGGGACTGCTCGCGGGGCCGCTGCCGTGCCTCCCCCGCGGCGGCGGTCCGCGTCCGCGGACGGGCCGGGCGCGTGGCGGCTTCCTGCCCCGGGCGGCGGGGGGTCTCCGACGTCGATCGGCGGGGGGCCGTTGCCCGGTCGGTGCGCGGCTTCGACGCCGTCCGCCGCGGTGCCGCCGTGGTGGTCGATTTCGTGGCGGCCTCCTGCCCCGGGCGGCGCCGGGGGGCATCCGATGTCGATCGGCGGGGTGTCTCCGGCGCCGATCGGCGGGGGGCCGTTGCCCGTTCGGTGCGCGGCTTCGACGCCGTCCGCCGCGGTGCCGCCGTGGTCGATTCCGTGGCGGCCGACTTCGTGGCGGCCGACTTCGCGGCGGTCGGTTTCGTGGCGGACGAGCGTCTGCGGGGCGCTCGTTCCCGGCCGGCGGTGGCCGACGCCGTCGGCCTTTTCGCCGTCTCGGACGACGGGGCCGCACGACGCGGCCGCTCGGTCGTCCTGGTCGAGCTGCCCCGGTCCGCGGCCTTGGTAGCCGTTCGGCCGGGGCTGCCGGATGCGGTCCGGCCACCCTTGTCGCCCCGTGCGCCCATGCAGAAGGCGTACCCCTCATGCGGTCCCGGTAAACCCGCCGACCGGGGCGAATGCGCTCGAGCAGAATGCGCACAACGGCGCTATCGCACGCAACGGTGACCACCCGCAGTGGCCTGCCCCACACTTCCGTGTAGCAGAGATCACACCGGGCGACGACCCGGATTCTCGAACCTCCTCCGCACCGTCCACCGACGAAAGCGAGCAGATCGTGCTTGTCTTCCTCGGCTTCCTCATGGTTGCCGTCTTCATGTATCTGATCCTGTCCAAGAGGGCCACTCCCGTCGTCGGGCTGATCCTCGTTCCGGTCGCCTTCGGCCTGTTCGCCGGTGCGGGCGCCGATCTCGGCGACATGATCGTCGACGGGGTCACCGACCTCGCCCCGACGGCCGCGCTGCTGTTCTTCGCGATCATCTTCTTCGGGATCATGATCGACGTGGGGCTGTTCGACCCCCTGGTGCGGCTCGTCCTGCGGCTCGTCCGGGACGACCCGGCGCGGCTCGTCGTGGGGACGGCAGTGCTGGCGATGGTCGTCTCCCTCGACGGCGACGGCTCGACCACCTTCATCATCACCACGTCCGCGATGCTGCCGCTGTACCTGAAGCTGCGGGTGAGCCCGGTGGTGCTGACGGTTGTCGCGGGCCTGTCGAACGCGACGATGAACATCATCCCGTGGGGCGGCCCGACGGTCCGCGCCGCCAGCGCGCTCGGCCTGTCCCCGTCGGATGTGTTCGTCCCGATGATCCCGTCGCTGCTCGTCGGCCTGGTCGTCGTGCTCGGGTTCGCGCTGCACCTCGGTGTCATGGAGCGCCGGCGCCTCGGCAAGCTGGTGTGGACCGCTGAGCCAGTCCTGGCCGGCGCCGGCCGCGGCGGCTCCACAGGAGCGGGTCGTTCGGGTTCGCGTGGCACCGGCAGCGGATCCGGCCCGGACGCGACCGGCGACGACGAGACCGGCGGTTTCGTCGCAGGTCTCGACCCGACCCGCGCGACCCTGCGACCGAGGCTGCTGCCGTTCAACGCGCTGCTCACCGTCGCCCTGCTCGTCGTCCTCGGGCTCGACATCCTGCCCATCCCCGTCCTGTTCATGATCGCCGCAGGCCTGGCGCTGGCCGTGAACTTCCCGCGCGTGTCGGAGCAGTCCGAGGCGATCGTCCGGCACTCGTCGAGCATCGTGTCGGTCGTGGCCATGGTGTTCGCGGCCGCCGTCCTGACCGGTGTGTTCCAGGGCACCGGCATGGTCGAGGAGATGGCGCAGTGGCTGACCGGCGCGATCCCGGACGCGCTCGGCCCCTACCTGGCCGTGATCACGGGCGTGCTCAGCATCCCGTTCACCTTCTTCATGACCAACGACGCGTTCTACTTCGGCGTGCTGCCGGTCCTGGCCGAGACGGCCGCCCAGTACGGGATCGAACCGGTCGAGATGGCCCGCGCCTCGATCACCGGCCAGCCCGTGCACATGCAGAGCCCGCTGGTGCCCGCGATCCTGCTGCTCGTCACCCTCGCCGGCGTCCAGCTCGCCGACCACCACCGCAAGGTGCTGTGGCGTGCGACGCTCGTGTCGCTCACCATGCTGGCCGTCGGCATCCTCCTGGGCCAGATCCCGCTCGGCTGAGCTCCGCACCGACGTACCGTCGCGAGAAACGGATCAACGTGTCGGACCCCGAACTGCCGGAGGCGTCGTGAGGCTGCGCACCCAGGTGCTGCTGTTGCAGTCCGCCGTGGTGGCGGTGGCGCTCGGCCTCGGGTTCGCGGCGTTCGTCACCACCACCGAGGACCGCGTCACCGACGAATACGGACAACGCGCCCTCGCCGTCGCCCGGACCGTCGCAGCCGATGCCACGGTCCGGGCCGAGGTGGCCCGGCTCGCGGCCGCCGACGACGGAGTCGTCGCACCCGGCAACCCGGAGCTCGCGACCGGCACGGTCCAGCAGGCCGCCGAGGCGGTGCGCGCGGCCACCGGCGCGTTGTTCGTGGTGGTCACCGACGAGCAGGGACTGCGGCTGGCTCACCCCGACGCGCGGCTGCTCGGTCTGCGGGTCAGCACCGACCCGGACGAGGCCCTGGCCGGACGGGAGGTGGTGCGCAGCGAGCGCGGCACCCTCGGCGACTCCGTCCGGGCCAAGGTGCCCGTCGTCGCCCCCGGCTCGGAGCGGGTCGTCGGCGAGGTCAGCGTCGGCATCGCCACCGACCGCGTCCGGTCGGAGCTGCGCGAGGACGTCGCGCAGGCGGCGCTCGTCGCGGCCGGCGCCCTGGCGTGCGGCGCCGCGGGATCGGCGCTGCTGGCCCGCCGGTGGAAGCGGCTGACCCTCGGCCTCGAGCCCGAGCAGCTCGCCGAGCTGGTCCGGGAGCAGGAGGTCGTGCTGCACGGCATCGGGGAAGGGGTGATCGGCGCCGACACCGACGGGGTGGTCACCGTCGTCAACGCCGAGGCCCGGCGGCTGCTCGACCTGCGCGGCGGAGTGGGGGACCGGCTCGAGGACGTCGGGCTCACCCCGCGCCTGCTCGACGTCGCGCGCCGCCCCCGCGACGAGCCGGTGGCCGCCGCCGCGGGCGACCGGATCGTGCTGGCCGTCGCGCGACGGGTCCTGCGCGACGGCCGCGACCTGGGCACCGTGATGTCGGTGCGCGACCGCACCGACGTCGAGAAGCTCACCCGCGAACTCGACGCCGTGCAGTCGCTGACCACCGCCCTGCGGGCCCAGCGGCACGAGACCGCGAACCGCCTGCACCTGCTCTACGGCCTGCTGCAGCAAGGCCGCAGCGCTCAGGCCACCGAGTACCTCGAGCAGCTCCTCGGATCCGGGCCCACCGGCCGGCCCCTCGACGGGCTCGACGCCGTCGCCGACCCGTACCTGCACGCCTTCCTCACCGCCAAGGCCGCCCACGCGCGGGAGAGCGGGGTGACGCTGGTCCTCGGCGAGAACACCTGGGTGCGCGGCACCGTCCGCTGCCCCGTGGACGTCACGACCGTGCTGGGCAACCTGCTCGACAACGCGATCGAGGCGGCCCGCGAGCACGGGCACGACCCCGCCGAGGTGGAGGTCGAACTCGTCGAGGCCGGCCGCGACCTGCACCTGGCCGTCGCGGACACCGGTGCCGGCATCGCCGCCGGCCGCGCCGGGGAGGTCTTCGGGGAGGGTGTCACCACCCACGCCGACGGTGCCGTCCCGGGCGGTCGCGGAATGGGCCTGGCGCTGGCGCGGCAGGTGGCCCGGCAGCACGGCGGCGACGTGATCCTCGCCGATCCCGGCGGGCGGCGCACCCCGGACAATCCCACCGGGGGCGCGGTGTTCGTCGCCACGCTGATCGACGTACTCGACCAAGGAGACACCGCGTGGGCGGATCCGATCTGACGGTGCTCGTCGTCGACGACGACTTCCGCGTCGCGGAACTGCACGCGAGCGTGGTCGCCGCGGTGGCCGGGTTCCGCGTGGCGGCGGTCGCCGGTACCGTCGCGGCCGCGCGCGACGCGGTCCGCGAGGCCCCGGTCGACCTCGCGCTCGTGGACGTGTACCTGCCCGACGGCTCCGGCATCGACCTGATCCGTGAACTCGACTGCGACGCATTCGTACTCGGCGCAGCCGCCGAGGGCACGACGGTGCGGGCCGCGCTGGCCGCCGGCGCCTCGGGGTATCTGGTCAAGCCGTTTCCCAACACCGAACTCGCGCGGCGGTTGTCGGCGTACGCGCAGTACCGGCGTCTCGTCGCCGGCGCCGAACTCACCCAGGCCGAGATCGACTCGGCGCTCGCCGCGCTGCGCCCGGCGCCGTCGGGCGCCGGCGACAGGGCGCCCCGATCGGTGACCAAAGAACTTGTCCTGCAAGCTCTCTCGTCTTCGAACACGCCCATGTCGGCGGGGGAGGTGGCGGCCACGATCGGGGTGTCCCGCGCGACCGCTCAGCGTTATCTCGCCGCGCTCGTCACCAAGGGGCAGCTGCGGATGCAGCTCCGGTACGGCAGCACGGGACGACCGGAACAGGAGTACCGCCTCCCGCCCGGCTGAACCGGCCGGCGGTCAGCCGATGGTGGGGCCGAGCAGATCGTCCGCGTCGGTGATCCGGTACGCGTAACCCTGTTCGGCGAGGAACCGCTGCCGGTGCGCGGCGTACTCGGCGTCGAGGGTGTCGCGCGCGACGACCGAGTAGAAGTGCGCCTGCCCGCCGTCGTGCTTGGGGCGCAGCAACCGGCCGAGGCGTTGCGCCTCCTCCTGGCGCGAGCCGAACGTGCCCGACACCTGCACCGCCACCGACGCCTCGGGCAGGTCGATCGAGAAGTTCGCGACCTTCGACACGACGAGCACCTTCAGCTCACCGGCGCGGAAGCGGTCGAACAGCTCCTCGCGCTCCTTGTTCCGGGTCGAGCCCTTGATCACCGGGGCGTCCAGCGCCTCGCCGAGCTCGTCGAGCTGATCGAGGTACGCCCCGATGATCAGGGTGGGGGAGTCGCGGTGCCGGTCCAGGATCGACTTCACCACCGCGATCTTCGTGTGCGCGGTCGAGCACAGCTTGTACCGCTCCTCGGGCTCGGCCACCGCGTACGTCATCCGTTCCGCGTCGGTCAGGGTCACCCGCACCTCGACGCACTCCGCGGGCGCGATCCAGCCCTGCGCCTCGATGTCCTTCCACGGTGCGTCGTAGCGCTTGGGGCCGATGAGCGAGAATACGTCGCCCTCGCGGCCGTCCTCGCGCACGAGGGTCGCGGTGAGGCCGAGCCGGCGCCGGGACTGCAGGTCGGCTGTCATCCGGAACACCGGGGCGGGCAGCAGATGCACCTCGTCGTAGATCATCAGCCCCCAGTCGCGGGAGTCGAACAGCTCGAGGTTGCGGTACTCGCCCTTCGACTTGCGGGTGATGACCTGGTAGGTGGCGATGGTGACCGGGCGGATCTCCTTCTTCTCCCCGGAGTACTCGCCGATCTCGTCCTCGGTGAGCGACGTGCGGGCGATCAGCTCGCGCTTCCACTGCCGGCCCGCGACAGTGTTGGTCACCAGGATCAGGGTGGTGGCGCCCGCCTTGGCCATCGCGGCCGCACCCACCATCGTCTTCCCCGCCCCGCACGGCAGCACCACCACGCCGGAGCCGCCGGCCCAGAACGAGTCGGCGGCCATCTCCTGGTAGTCCCGCAGGTGCCAGGGGTTGGTCTCGAAGTCCAGGTTGATCGCGTGTGCCTCACCGTCGACGTAGCCGGCGAGGTCCTCGGCCGGCCAGCCGACCTTGAGCAACATCTGCTTGAGCCGGCCGCGCTCGCTCGGATGCACGATCACGGTGTCGTCGTCGAGCCGGGCGCCGAGCATCGGCGCGATCTTCTTGTTGCGCATCACCTCCTCGAGCACCGCCCGGTCGAGGCTGACCAGGGTCAGGCCGTGCGCGGGGTTCTTCACCAGCTGCAGCCGGCCGTAGCGGGCCATGGTGTCGACGATGTCGACGAGCAGCGGCTGCGGGACCGCGAACCGGGAGTGGGTGACCAGGGCGTCGACGACCTGCTCGGCGTCGTGTCCCGCGGCGCGGGCGTTCCACAACGCCAGCGGGGTGACCCGGTAGGTGTGCACGTGCTCGGGGGCGCGTTCGAGCTCGGCGAACGGCGCGATGGCCTGCCGGGCCTCGTTCGCGAGGGCGTGGTCGACCTCGAGGAGCAGGGTCTTGTCGGACTGGACGATCAACGGTCCGTCGGCCACGGACGCCTCCTAGCACGGGAACAGGCAGAACCTCCCCATTCTCCAGGTGCGGCGGCAGGCCCGCCACCGGCCGCCGTCACTCCACGAGCGCGACCGTGGTGATGCGGTGCAGCACGAAGCTGCGGACCGTGCCCGCGGCGGGGTCGAACGCCTCGAGCTGCCCCCCGCCGACGGCGATGGGATCGACGATGCGGTGGGTGGCGACGCCCTGCGCGTCGACGTAGCCGATCCGGACGCTGCGCTTGCCGTGCGCGGCGAGCTGCAGCAGCGCCATCGTCGCGGCACCGCCCGTGCGGGTGCCGTCGCCGCGGACGGTGGTGCCGCGCGGGGCGGCCGCGGCCCGGTCCCCGGCGCGCAGCGTGCGGATCAGGGTGTCGAGTTGCTCCCCGGTGGGCGGCGTCGGTCCGATGTAGCGGGGCCGTGCCCGCGGCACCGACACCCGGGCGCCTCGTGGCCGCAGGTCCAGCACCGCGCCGGTGGCGTCCTCGCCCGCGGGCGCGAAGCCCGCACCGCGCAGCTCGGCGAGCACCTCCGCCAGCGGCGCCTGCGACACCGCGACCGTCGGCGCGACGGCCCGCAGGGCGAGGTGGCCGGCGACGGGGTGACCGAGCACCTCGGCCAGCAGCGCCGGGTCGTCGGAGCGGACGAACGAGGCGGCGAGCCCGGCGCGGAGCCGGCCGTGGCGGCGGGCGACGTCGTCGATCAGGTAGGTCAGCGCCTGGGGAACGGGAGTGCGCGAATGCGTGGCGAACAGGGCGTGCAGCTCGGCGGCGCCGGTGCCCGCGTCCAGAGCGCGGCGCACGCCGGTCTCGCTCACCCGGTACACCGTGGCCGCGCCCGCCGACTCGACGTCGGCGACGAGGGCGATGCGGTCCGCGAGTTCGGGCACCAGGGGGCCGGGCGCCACCACCGTCAGGTCGGCCTGGACCAGCACGTAGTCGACCGGTTCCGGCAGAACCGCGGCCATCTCCGCCTCGGGGTCGCCGCCGTGCAGCAGCGCCTTGCCGGGCGAGGCGAGAGCCCCGTGCGCGACGACGGCCAGCGCCGTCGCCTCCCGCAGCGTCTCGGCCACCGTGTCGCCGCCGAGCCGGGCCGCCCACCGCGGCCGCCGCCAGGCCAGCACGGCTCGCGCCGCATCCGCGCCGGGCGCCGACCCGGGCACCTCGGCGAGCAGCTCGAGCAGCAGGCGCCGCTCGCGCGGTGCGGCGGTGGACTGGCACTCGTCGGACAGTGCGGCGATCGGCTTGTCCGTCGCGTCGCGGCGCCCGACGAGCCACGGACGTCGCGGCGCGTCGAGCCACGCGCCCGCGAGCACGGCCCAGCGCTGCGCGGGCGGCGCGTTCGACCAGCCGTCGGCGGCGGTGGTCGGCGCCCAGTAGTCGTCGATGTCCGTCGGGGGCGGCGGCTGGGGCACACCCCGCGAGATCAGGCCGGCCGCGGCGAGCACCTCGACGAGCAGCGCGGCGAGTTGCTCGTCGACGTCGACGGTCTTGGCGAGGCGGCGCAGTTCGCGCACTCCGAGTCCCCCGGACTTGAGCGCGGGGGCGGGCAGCGCGGCGAGCGCGTCGATCAGGTTCTCGCAGTGCCGCAGCAGTTCGAGGGCGGCGCCCGCAGCGGTGGCGTTGACCTCGGCGACGACGTGCGTCGCGGGCAGCGGCCGGGGCGGGGTGAGGGCGGCGGGGTCGAAGGGGGCCTCGCCGCGCAGCGCCTGACCGACCCGGTGCGGCAGCTCGACGGTCTCGTCGTCGAGCCGGATCAGCAGCCCGGCGGTGAGCAGGCGCTGCACGGGCCGGTCGGCGGGTGTGCCCGCCGCGGCGTCGCGGGTACGCCCGACGGGCGAGGTGCGCGCGAGGGTGTCGAGCAGGCTGCGCTGCGCCGGATCGAGGTCGGCGAGCAGGGCGCCGACCTCGGCCGGGGCCGGCAGCTGCTCGGGGTCGGGACTGCGGCCGATTCGCCACGGCACCGCCTCGGCCGCGGCCTTGACCAGCCGCAGCCCGTCGGCGGGACCCCACACGAGCGACAGGCGGCGCAGGCGGTCGAGGGACCGGTCGACGTTCTTGGCGGTGACGCGGCCGGACACGGAGTCGAGCAGCGCCCGGCGGGTCACCGGCTCCCGGTCGGCGCCCAGCCGGGTCAGCGCGTCGACCACACCGAAGTCGAGGACGGTGAGTTCGTCGGCGGCGCGGAACACCGAGGCACGTTGCTGCGCGCGGCCGGCCAGGACGGCCATCGTCGCGGGTGGCGGGACCACCAGGTCGGGGCGCGCGCGCAGCAGCTCGGCGAGGTCGGCGTCGCGGCGGTCGCTCAGCCAGCGCGCGAGCGACTCCGGCCCGGTCTCCGGCGCGGCGGGGTCGGTGGCGGTCATCGAGACCAGATTAGAGACCTGAAGTAGCTGTCCGTGAACCTGCCTGCCAAAATGAGCGCATGGCTGACAATTCGAAGAAGCAGTATGTCGATCCGGGGTGGCCCAAGGTGGCGGACGGGGACCACGCCGTCACCGAGTTGTCCTCGACTCGTTCCGGCCCGTTGTCCCCGTACGGCGAGGAGATGGAGTTCCCGTTGCCGGTCGACTCCCTGCCGTACACCCACCCCCGCACCGTCATCAACCGCTGATCGAAGCACGAAAGAGCCCCGCACCGGAACGGTGCGGGGCTCTTTCGTGCGTCTGTGCCGGGTGTCAGTTCGGCAGGGCGGCGTTGACCGCGTCGACGAGGTTCTGGTCGACGGCGATGCCGGCCTGGCGCAGGGCGTCGAGGCCCTGTTCGAAGCCGGCCCGCAGGCCCTGGGCCTCCGCGGGCAGAGCGGGAAGCTCGGGCACCTCGGGGGCGGCCTCGACGACCGGGGTGTTCTGCACGGTGCCGGCGCTCGTGGACGGGGCGCTGCGCTGCGTCGGAGCGCTGCTCAGGCCGAGGCTCGAGGAGCAGGACGGCCACGCGCCCCAGCCCTGGCCGGCGAGCACGCGCTCGGCGACGGTGATCTGCTGCTCGCGGGTGGCCTGGTTGGCGGTCGCCGCGTATTCGCCGCCGCCGTAGGCGTTCCACGTGCTGGGGGAGAACTGCAGGCCACCCTGGTAGCCGTTGCCGGTGTTGATGCCCCAGTTGCCGCCGGACTCGCACTGCGCGAGGCGGTCCCAGTCGGAGTCGGGAGCGGCGTTGGCGGTGCCGCTGAAGGCGACGCCCGTGACGCCGAGAACCGCGCTGGTCAGCGCGAACTTGGCGACGGTGCGGCCGGTGTTGGTGGGTTTGCGATGGCGTCCGCTCATGTCGGTTCCGGTTCCTCTCCGTACGCGCCTACGAGGTCAGCTGTCGGGTTCGGGCTGAAGAGGTAGCCCGGCCTCCTCGCCGGTGGGCGATTCGGCTTCACCCCAAGGACCGTCGCCGTGGGCGGCGATCCGGGTGCCTCCTGGGAATCGGTGTTCCCTGGGAGACCGTTGGGTCCCCCGCTTCCTGCTCCCGTGGATCGTTCGTCGGGACACCCGGAATCCGCGGAGCAGGATTTGGCGCGACGGACCCGGGGTGGCCGAACCAACCGGCCGGAGACGACGGTAACGGCTCGAGGCGGGGATTGTCACCAATTGATAACGCCGAGCGCGGCGAGGGCGGCGCGTGAGTGGCGCGTGTGGCGCGATGAAGTCGCAGGTAGGGACCAAAGTCCATCGCCGGTGCCGGTTCGCGACCTCGCCGTTATGCCCGTGTTATGTGAGGAACGTCACATGTAACTCGGGCGGTTGTCCACCGGGACGATGTCCTTCCCGAGCGGCAGCAGCGAGATCGGCACCATCTTCAGGTTCGCGAGCGCCAGGGGGATGCCGATGATCGTGATCGCCATCGCGATCGCCGTCACGACGTGACCGAGGGCCAGCCAGATGCCGGCGACGACGACCCAGATCACGTTGCCGATCAGCGACCCGGCCCCCGCCGTGGGCTTGTCCACCACCGTCTTGCCGAACGGCCACAGCGCGTACATGCCGATGCGGAACGAGGCGATGCCGAACGGGATGGTGATGATCAGCACGAAGCAGATCAGGCCTGCCAGGAAGTATCCCAGCGCCAGCCACAGGCCGCCGAAGACCAGCCAGATGATGTTGAGCAGAATCCTCACGTGCGGTCCCTTCCGCGGGAGCGCCGGCCGGAGCGCAGCGCGAAGGTCAATGCCAGCACGAAGCCGAGCGGCCAGGCGAGAGTCAGCAGATACAGCACCAGGCCCGGCCGACCGTCGGTGACGGCGGGGGTCAGGAAGATCGCCACCACGGCGACGATCCCGACCAGGAAACATGCCAGCGCGGCCTTGAGCAGGCCGTTGCCCGGTGCGGAAGAACTGGAGGTGCCCACGCGTCCACCGTAGTGCTTCCCCACCCGCCCGCGCCGCCGCCGGACTTTCGAAGGTGGACTCCGCCGCGGGTACACTGACGCATGTCTGCGCGTCCCGCACTCGAAGCGGGGCGCGTTGTTTTGCATATCCACTCGTGCCCCACCGGGGCACGGCTGTCGAGGAGCGGGTGAACGCAGTGCCTACCGGCAAGGTGAAGTGGTACGACATGGAGAAGGGCTTCGGCTTCCTGTCCCAGGAGGAGGGCGAGGACGTCTATGTGCGTGCCTCCGCGCTCCCGGCCGGGGTCGAGGGCCTCAAGCCGGGTCAGCGGGTGGAGTTCGGCATGGCCGCGGGCCGTCGCGGACCGCAGGCGCTCAGCCTGAAACTGCTCGATCCGCTGCCGTCGGTGCGCCAGGGCGGGCGGCGTGAGGCGGCCCCCCAGAAGCGGCACACGCCCGACGAGCTGCACGGCATGGTCGAGGACATGATCAAGCTGCTCGAGGCCACCGTGCAGCCGGAGCTGCGCAAGGGCCGCCATCCCGAGCGCAAGACCGCCCAGCGGATCTCCGAGGTGATGCGGGCCGTCGCCCGCGAGCTCGACTCCTGACGCCCGGCGTCGGGCCGACCCGACGCGAGAGGGGCCTTCCGGGACAGCACCCGGAAGGCCCCTCTCGCATGCCGGACGGGGGTCAGAACGTCTGGATCGCCCACACCGGCGCCTGCTCCCCGGTGGCGGGAAGCTGCAGCACCACATTCAGCAACTGCGCGCCGGGGTCGGACGGCACCGTCACGGCCCGGGCCTGACCGGGCGTGTAGTCGCGGAACCCCTCGAAGATCTCGCCGGTGCGGGGATCACCGTAGGTGACGTTCAGCCGCCAGTCCGAGTCGGTGATCTCCGACGGCAACGACAGCTGCAGCGGCCGGCCCGCCGGCACCTCGAGCATCACGGCCTCGAGGCCGGCGCACGTGCCGTCGGCGCTGCACAGGCCGGGCTCGACCGTGACCGTACGGCCCTGCGCGTACGCCGTCACCGTGGGCACGCTCGGCGGTGCGGAACGGACGAGGGAGACCACGACCGCGGTGAGCCCGCCGATCGCGACCAGCGCCACGATCACCAGGATCGCGATCGTCTTCTTCGTCCGGGGCTGCAGTCTCATCACGTTCCGTTTCTCGTCGTACGTCCGCCTGGCCGCGGGATGCGACCGGTGGTCTCCTGGGTGGCGTGTTCCGGGCGTTTGCCACCGAAGCCCGGAACGACGGTGCCTCCACGGTAGGTGAGGATCGTCTGCGTCAGACCGAGGGCCAGCACGACGGTGACCACGGTGAACCCGAGCCAGTACTCGGTCGGCAGCAGGACCCCCAGGGCCCCGCCGAACACCCAGCTCAGCTGCAGCACCGTCTCCGAGCGACCGAACCCGGACGCGATGGACTCCTCCGGCAGGTCCTGCTGCAGTGACGCGTCCAGCGACACCTTCGCCAGCGCGCTCGCGCAGGATCCCACCAGCGCCACGAGGGCCGCCGTGATCAGGTTGCCGGTCGCGGCGGCCAGCGCCGCCATCACCGTCACGGCCGCGGTGCACCGCACCACGATCAGCGCGGGACGGCCCAGCGTGAGCCGCGCGCCGGTCGCGTTGCCGGTGAAGTTGCCGATGGCGGCGGCCGCGCCGACCAGACCCAGCATCCCCGCCTGGACCAGGGGCTCGTGCTCGGTCTTCGACTTGGCGACGAACGCGATGAACAAGGTCAGGAAGCCGGTCAGCACCCGGATCGTGCCGTTGCCCCACAAACCGGTGAGCACGGCCCGCCCCAGCGGCTGCCGGCGGCTCTTCGCGCCGCCGGCGCGCGCGGGCGTCGCGATCACTTCGGTGCGGGTCCCGGTGACCTCGGTGCGGGCCTCGGCGCCGTGATACGACAGCGTGGCCGGCACCTCGCCCTCGGTGACCTCGACCCACGACGGGATCCGCATGCTCAGGTACGCGCCGAACGCCGTGATGACGGCGCACAGCCACAGTGCGCCGGACGATCCGAACAGCCAGGCCGCGGCGGCGGCGACGGCCCCGGCGCCCATCGTGCCGCCCACCAGGCCGAACACCGTGAGCCGGGAGTTCACCCGGACCAGATCGATCTCGGGCGGCAGCACCCGCGGCGTCACCGCCGATTTGAGCACCGCGAACGATTTGGACAGCACCATCATCGCCAGCGCGGCGGGGTACAGCCCCCAGCTGTCGAAGTTGAACACCAGCACCACGGCGAGCACGGTGCGCGCGGCGAACGACGTTGCCAGCGCCAGCCGGCGACCGTGCTGCAACCGGTCGAGCAACGGACCGATCAGCGGGGCGATCACCGCGAACGGGGCGATCGTGATGAGCAGATACAGGGCGACCTTGGTCTTGTCCTCGCCCGTGGCCGCCGAGAAGAACAGGGTGTTGGCCAGGGCCACGGCGACCGCCGCGTCGCTCGCGAAGTTCGCCATCGTCGCGTAGGTCAGGGCCGTCAGGCCCGAGCGGTCCGCACCGTCCGCGGTGGCGGCCCGGCGGAACGTCGCGATGCCCTTGCTCGTGAGCTCACGGCTGCGCAGCGCCGCGACGCGGGTGACCGTCAGTTTCCGCGGCATCCGTGGGGCCCGCGGGGCGCCGGCGCGCTCCTCGCGGGAGAAGTCGTCGCCCCGGTACCTGCGGGCGTCCTCGACCGGGTGCAGCGGCGGCAGGGGGGTACGTCGCGCAGACGCGCGCCGCGGCGGCGGATAGTTGCCGTTGCCGGGGTGCGGGGCCCGGGCCGACCGGCGGGGACGACCGCCGACGTCGGCGCCAGGGCCCGCGTCGTCGTGTGCGCGTTCCTCGTCCGAATCGGTCACGGCACAATTCTGTCGCACCGGGCGGATCGGTGTTCGGTGGCGTGCCCCACCTGCGGCGCGATCACGGCACGAACCGCACCTCGAACACCGACGGCCAGTACTTGCCGGTGACGAGGAAGCGATCGGTACCGGGCAGGTGCGCGATTCCGTTGAGCACGTCGATGCGCTCGCGCTGCCCGTCGGTGAGCCGCTCGCGCAGCGCCCCGGCGTCCACCACGGCGGTCACCCGGCCCTCGTCCGGGTCGATGCGCAGGATCTCGTCGGTCTTCCACACGTTGGCGTACACGGCACCGTCGTCGGTGCATTCGAGTTCGTTGAGGCGGGTGACGGCGCGGCCCTCGCGCAGGACCGTCACCCGGCCCGTCTCCGCGAAGGTCCCGGGGTGCCGGAACGTCAGCTCCGCGGTGCCGTCGCTCATCACCAGCCGGTCGTCCTGGGCGCACAACCCCCAGCCCTCCCCGTCGTAGCCGGCGCGGCCGCGTTCGGCCAGGGTGTCCCGGTCGCGGGCGACCGCGACCCCGTCACGCCACGTCAGCTGCCACACCGTGGTGCCGGCGACGGTGATGCCCTCGCCGAACATGCCGTCCGGCACCGGCACCCGGACCCGTTCGGTGCCGGTGGCCAGCGACCGCGCCGCGATCCACGACCGGCCGGACAGGCCGGTGCCCTCGAGCAACTCGTCGCCGGACACCTCGAGGCCCTGCGTGAACGCGGCGGGATCGTGCGGATGCACGGCCACGACCTCGGCCCGCAGGCGCTCGGGCGGCGGACCCGGATCCGCCGGGGCGGAGTCGCACGCGGCCGCCGCGACGCAGGCGGCGACCGCGGCCGCGACGGAGAGCGGACGGCGGCGCATGCCCACATGATGGCAGCCGAGGGTCGCGGTGGCGGTTCCGTGCGGCAGAATGGGGTCCGTGAGTGGTGTGCCTTCCTCAGTTGCGTCCGGCTCCGCGTCCGCCTCTACCGAACAGCTCGTGCAGCCTCTGCTGGCCGACGCCGTCGACGTCGCGCGGGCCGCGCTGCTGGACGCGGGAGAGACCGGCGTCGGCGCGTACCTCGGCGTCGCGGCCGAGGACGACTGCGCTGCCACCCACCGGTTCGCCGCGGAACTGCCCGGGTACCGGGGCTGGCAGTGGGCCGTCGTCGTCGCCGCCGCACCCGGCTCGGACCGGGTGACGGTGAGCGAGCTGGCGCTGCTGCCCGGACCGGACGCGCTCGTCGCGCCGCGGTGGGTGCCGTGGAACGAGCGGATCCGGCCCGGCGACCTCGGTCCCGGCGACCTGCTCGCGCCCCCGGCGGGGGATCCGCGCCTCGTGCCCGGCTACGTCGCCACCGGCGACCCCGAGATCGACGAGACGGCCCTCGAGATCGGCCTCGGCCGCACGCAGGTCATGAGCCTCGAGGGCCGCCTCGAGGCAGCCCAGCGCTGGTACGACGGCGACTACGGCCCCGACTCGGAGATGGCCAAGGCTGCGCCCTCGACGTGCCGGCTGTGCGGGTTCTACCTTCCCCTCGCGGGTTCCCTGCGGGCAGCGTTCGGGGTGTGCGGCAACGAGTTCGCCGCCGACGGCCACGTGGTGCACTCGGCGTACGGGTGCGGCGCCCACTCGGACACCACCCTGCCGACCGGCGCGGGCTCCCCGGTCCACGAGGCGTACGACGACTCCGCTGTGGAGGTCGTCGCCCTGCCGCCGACCGAGGCGGGTGCGCAGGCGCACGCCCAGGCCGGCGCCGACGCGGACGATCGCGACGCCGCCCCGGCGGACGCGGAAGGCACGGTCCCGGAGGCCTCGGAGGAGACCGGGTCCGGGAGCGCCGGGGACACGGAGAGCGCCGAGAACACGGGGAGCACCGAGAACACCGAGAGCACCGAGAGCACCGAGAACACCGAGGACACGACTGTCGAGCCGGCCGCGGTCGCGCCGCCGGAACAGACCGACTGAGGATGCCGCGCCCCGACCCCGCCGACCCCTTCGGGACCGCGGCGCTGCGCGAGGGCACCCTGCTGGCCTGGGCGTCGTCCCCGACGCGGCTGCGGGAGGATGCCGCCACCGAGGCCGATCTCGTCCGGGCCGGCTACCGGGACCGGGTGCTCACCGAACTCGCGCAGAACGCCGCCGACGCGGCCGCGCGCGCGGGCGTGCCGGGCGCGCTGTGCCTGTGGCGCCACGGCGACGACCTGCACGTCGCGAACACCGGCGCGCCGCTCGACGAAGCCGGCGTGCAGGCGCTGACGGCGCTGCGGGCGTCGAGCAAGACCGGCGGGGTCGGCCGGTTCGGGGTCGGCTTCACCGCCGCGGCCGCGGTGAGCGAGGACATCGAGATCCGTTCGCGGTCCGGCTCGATCCGCTTCTCCGCCGCGCACACCCGGGACGCGCTGGCCGACCGCGGCGTGCCCGCCCCGGAGTCCGGCATCCCGGTGCTGCGTCTCGCGTGGCCCGCGTCCATGCCGCCGGCGCCCGGCTGGGACACCGAGGTGGTGCTGCGGCTGCGTCCCGGGATCGACGCGGAGACGCTGCTCGACGGGTTCGCCGCGGAGGCCGTCGACCTGCTCCTCGAGCTGCCCGCACTGGCCGCCGTCACGGTGGGCGGGCGCGAGCTCACCCGCACCTGCACCGAAGCCGAGTCCGGACTGCGCGTCGTCGCCGTCGGCGAGCAGACCTGGTGGGAGTACGCCGGGCCCCACGCCCGCTGGCTCGTTCCCGTCGTGGACGGGGTGGCGGTGCCGGTGCCGCAGGACGTGCTGCGCGCTCCCACCCGCTCCGACGAGGAACTCTCGTTGCCCGCGCTGGTGATCGCCGACGTGCCGATGCAGCCCGACCGGCGCCGCCTGCTCCCCGGCGCCCCGGTGGCCGGCCTCGCGCACGGCTACGCCGGCTTCGTCGCGGCGCTGCCGCCGCGGCAGCGGCCGTCGATGGTTCCGGTTCCCGGCTTCGCGCGCAGCGAGGTCGACGCGTTGCTGCGTGAGGCCGTGCTGCAGGAGTTGCGCGCGCATCCGTGGCTGCCCCCGGCCGGCGGTGGCGACGATCTGGTCCCGGACCGGGCCACCGCGCTGACCGGTCTCACCGACGAGCTCGCCGCCGTCCTCGCCGACGTCGTGCCCGGCCTGATCCGGCCCGATCTGTGCGGGCCTCGGTACGCTGCGGCGCTCGGCGCCGTCGACGTGCACCGCCTCGGGCCGGCGCGGATCGCCGAGCTGCTCGCCGGGGTCGAGCGCGAGCCCGCGTGGTGGTACCGGCTGTACGAGGCGCTCACCCCGCTGGTCGTCGACTCGGTGGTGGCCGAGGAACTCGCCGCGATCCCGGTGCCGCTTTCGGACGGCCGCACCGTCACCGGGCCGCGGACCGCCGTGCTGGGCACGGACGTCGGGCATCTGCGCATGCCGTGGGTGCGCCTCGTGCACCCCGACGCCGCGCACCCCCTGCTCACCCGGCTCGGCGCCGGCACGGTCACGGCGGTGGATCTGCTCGCGGACCCGGCGCTGCTCGCGGCGGTCGAGGACGTCGACGTCGACGACCACGAGGCGACGGCCGAGCTCGCCGAGGTCGTGCTCCGGCTGGCGGCGCAGGTACCGGCCGAGGCGGTGCCCCGAGAGCTGGGGGCGCTGCTCCTACCCGATGCCGACGGCGAACTCGTGCCCGCCGACGAGCTGTTGCTGCCGGGGGCGCCCCTCGCGGATGTGCTGGTCGAGGACGCGCCCTTCGCCACCCTCGATCCGCAGGTGGCGGAGCAGTACGACGCCGAGGCGCTGCGGGCCGTCGGCGTCGGATGGGGTTTCACGGTGCTGCGTGCCGAGCTGCCCACCGGTCCCGATCACGACCTGCCCGACGAGGAGCAGTGGTGGGGAACCCTCGACGAGGACCCCGAGTCGCTCGTGGCGGTGCGCGACCTCGACCTCGTCGACGACGCCCGCTGGGATCGGGCCCTGTCGCTCCTCGTCGCCGAACCCGGCACGGCTGCGGCCCTCGGCGACCGGCGCGGCTACACCGCCTGGTGGCTGCGCACCTACGCGTCGCTGGGCGGCCGGACCCTCGGGCACCTGCGCGCCCCCGACGACGAGGCATTCGCCGGTCTGCTCGACCCCTGCCCGCACCCGGACGCGGACCGTCTGCGGCCGTGCCTGGCCGCGACGGGCGTCGAGAGCACGGAGACGGCCGCGCTGCTTCTCGACCGCCTCGCCGACCCCGACCGCACCCCCGCCCCGGCCGTCACCGCCCGCGCCCACGCCGCCCTGGCCGCGGCGAGTGCCGCCGGCATGCTCGACCTCGACGCCCTGCACCTGCCCGACGCCGTCCGCAGCCTCGCCGGGTCGATCGTCGACGCGGCGGACGCGCTGGTGCTGGACCGGCCGTGGCTCGCCGCCGTGGTGCCCGCCGACCGGCTCGTGCTCGGCGCCCTGCCGACCGCAGCGGTCCTCGCCGACCTCCTCGACGTCGCCCTCGCCTCGGCCGAGGTGTCCGGACACGTCACCGGCCCGGGCCGCGCGACCGGGTGGCGGAACGAGCCCGCCGCGGTGCTCGCGGCGGCCGTCGCGCAGCGGCCGTTGCCGCGCGGACCCCTCGTCGTGCACGAGCGGCTGACCGTGCGCTGCTCCGGCGCGGTCACCGGCGAGCGCGACGTCTCGTGGTGGGTCGACGAGAGCGGTACGACGCACTGCACCGGCCCGGGACTGGCCGCCGCCGTCGCGGCGCTCTCGCCGCCGGAGCCACGATGAGCATCGACACGACGACCCTCGACGGCGTGGTGGAGCTCCGCGAACCCGCGCTGACCGCCGTCGTCACCGCCGTCACCCACACCGGCGGTACCGTCGCCGTCGCCGTGGTCACGACGGCGCTGACGATGCTCATGCTGCGCGCGGGCCGTCGCGACGATGCGCTGCTCCTGTCCGCGACGATCCTGACGGGCTGGCCGCTGATGAGCCTGCTCAAGCTGCAGTTCGGGCGGGAGCGCCCGCCGCAGCCCGCGCGCCTCGTCGAGCTGACCACCCACTCGTTCCCGTCCGGCCACGCCATGATGACCGCGATGCTGGCGACGGTGCTCGCCGTCGTGATCGCCCGGCAGTCGCCGCCCGGCAGCCGCCGGGCGCTCGTGGCGTACTGCGCCCTGGGCGCCTACACGCTCGCGGTCGGGCTCTCGCGGGTCTATCTCGCGGCCCACTGGCTGACCGACGTCGTCGCCGGGTGGCTGCTGGGGTCGTTGTGGGCGCTGCTGTGGGTGGGGTTGATCACGCGGGTGCGGGCCCGGCTGTGACCGCGGCCGTGGGGCCGGGCGGCGTGGGACCCGCTCGTCAGTCCAGTCCGACCTGCGCGCCGCGCCGACCCAGCCGGGCGGCCCGGCGCTGCACGAGGTAGACGGCGAATCCCAAGAGCCCCACGATGATTCCCGCTACGCATACGGGCAGGGCGGCCGGCCACCGGTCGCCCGTGGCAAGTACGACGATCGTCGCCACCGTCCACAGTGCCGTGCCGATCGCCAGCGCGGGACGGGGATCGGCGAGGCGCCGTGTCCGCTCGGCAACCGTTTGCGCGTCGTTCACGATTTCAGGCTAGTCCAGCCCGATTGCAATAATCTCCCGTTGCGACGCAGCCCCCATCCCAGAGCGGAAGTCGATATGGCCCAATCCTCAGAGCGGAAGTCCGGCACGGCGGTCGGCACCTCGTTCCTCGACACCTACTTCAAGATCACCGAACGGGGATCGACGGTCTCGCGGGAGGTGCGCGGCGGCGTCGTCACGTTCGTCGCGATGGCCTACATCGTGGTGCTCAATCCGCTGATCCTGGGCAGCTTCTCCCCGGACGACGCCTCGGCCAAGGTCGACGTGCTCGGCAACATTCTGCCCATCAACCAGGTCGCCGCCGTCACCGCGCTGGTGGCCGGACTGATGAGCATCGTCTTCGGCGTCGTCGCCAACTATCCGTTCGCCCTCGCGGCCGGCCTGGGTATCAACACCCTGCTGGCGGTCACCATCGCACCCCAGGTCACCTGGCCCGAAGCGATGGGCCTCGTGGTGATCGACGGCATCATCATCGTGGTCCTCGCCCTCACCGGCTTCCGCACCGCCGTGTTCAACGCGATCCCGCCCGAGCTGAAGGCGGCCATCGCGGCCGGCATCGGCGCGTTCATCGCCCTGATCGGCATGGTCGACGCCGGATTCGTGCGCCGCCTGCCGGACGCGGCCGGCACCACCGTTCCCGTCGGGCTGGGCATCGACGGCTCGATCGCGTCGTGGCCGACCGCCGTGTTCGTGTTCGGTGTGCTGCTCATGGGTGTGCTCATCGTGCGCCGGGTGCCCGGCGGGCTGCTGATCGGCATCGTCGTGACCACGGTGGTCGCCGCGATCGTCGAGGCGGTCGCCGGGGTCGGGCCGTCGCAGGGCACCAACCCGAAGGGCTGGAATCTGAGCACGCCGGAGGTGCCGGACACGGTGGCCGACGTGCCGGATCTGAGCCTGGTGGGCAACGTCGACCTCTTCGGCGCGTTCACCCGGATCGGCGTGATCGCCGCGACGCTGCTCGTGTTCACCCTCGTCCTCGCCAACTTCTTCGACGCGATGGGCACGATGACCGGTCTCGGTAAGGAGGCCGGTCTCGCCGACAAGGACGGCAACCTGCCCGGTATCGGCCGTGCCCTCGTCGTCGAGGGCACCGGGGCCATCGCCGGCGGCGTGGGATCCGCGTCGTCGAACACGGTGTTCGTCGAGTCCGCCTCCGGCATCGCCGAGGGTGCGCGCACCGGCCTGGCGAACGTAGTGACCGGCGTGCTGTTCCTCGCCGCGATGTTCCTCACCCCGCTCTACGAGATGGTGCCCGTCGAGGCCGCCGCCCCGGCCCTCGTGGTGGTGGGTGCCCTGATGATCGGGCAGGTCCGCGACATCGACTTCACGCAGTTCGCCGTCGCGTTGCCGGCGTTCCTCACGATCGTCGTCATGCCGTTCACGTACTCGATCGCCAACGGGATCGGCGTCGGCTTCATCACGTGGGTGGTCCTGCACGCGGCGGCCGGGAAGGCGCGGGCGGTGCACCCGCTGCTGTGGGTGGTGGCGGGCTTGTTCGTCGCCTACTTCGCGGTGGACCCGATCACCGAACTGCTCACCTGACACACGGCGCGATGTGTCCGGTCGGTCCCGTATTGTGCACGCCATGACATCGGAACATCGCACGCTCGCCGGCGACCTCTCGTTGGCAGTTGTGCGCCTGACGCGCCATTTGCGGGGGCGGCGCTCCGATTCCCGGGTTTCCCTGACTCAGCTGTCGGCAATGACCACGCTGAGGCAGGAGGGAGCGATGACCCCCGGCGCGCTGGCCGCGCGCGAGAAGGTTCAGCCGCCGTCCATGACGCGGGTGATCGCATCGCTCGACGAGCTCGGGCTCGTCGAGCGGACTCCGCATCCCACGGACGGCCGGCAGGTCATCGTCTCGCTCTCGGATGCGGGCCTGGCACTGCTGGTCGACGAGCAGCAGGCCCGCGAGGCGTGGCTGACCGAACGGCTGGCCACGCTGGACGAGGACCACCTCGCCACCTTGCAGGACGCCGTGGGCATCATCAACAAGCTGGTCAGCGAGGCGGAGTGAGCCGGTCCGGGCCCGTAGGGCCGAGTCTGCGCCCGGACGGCACGGGGTAGCACGGAGCGAGAACCCGCCGACGAGACTCCGGTGCGACCTGGGAGAATCGACGCCGTGGTTCACGTCATCGACATCGAGGATCCCGCCGACCCCCGGCTGGGCGACTTCCGAGACCTCAACTCGTCGGATCGCCGGCCGGACCTGCCCGCGGGCAAGGGCCTGGTGATCGCGGAGGGCGTGCTCGTCGTGCAGCGGATGCTCGATTCGCGGTTCGCGCCGGGCGGCCTGCTCGGGGTGGATCGCCGTCTCGGTGAACTCGCCGATGACCTGCGCGACGTCGACGTGCCGTTCTACCGCACCTCGGCCGAGGTGATGGCCGAGGTCGTCGGCTTCCATCTCAACCGCGGGGTGCTCGCCGCGGCGCACCGGCCGCCGGCGCTCGACCTCGACGACGTCCTCGAGAAGGCCACCACCGTCGCGGTGCTCGAGGGCGTGAACGACCACGAGAACCTCGGCTCGATGTTCCGCAACGCCGCCGGCCTGGGCGTCGATGCCGTCCTGTTCGGCAAGGGCTGCGCCGACCCGCTGTACCGGCGGGCGGTGCGGGTGTCGATGGGGCACGTGCTGCGGGTTCCGTTCGCGCACGTCGAGCGGTGGCCGTACGACCTGGACCGGTTGCGGGCGCGGGACTTCCAGCTCATCTCGCTCACGCCGAATCCCGAGGCCGTGCCGCTGGCCGAGGCCATGACGGGGGAGAAGGTCGCCCTGCTCCTCGGCGCCGAGGGCCCGGGGCTGACCGAGCACGCGATGCGCGCGACGGACGTGCGGGCACGCATTCCGATGGCGCCGGGCACCGACTCGCTCAACGTCGCCACGGCCGCGGCGATGGCGTTCTACGAGCGGGTACGGCTCCCGCGGTGACCGCACCCCTGCGCGCCCCGTCGACGCCGTGGTCGACGGGGCTGACGCTGACGGGCTTCGCCCTCGTCGTCACCGTCGTCACGATCGTCGCGTTCGGGCTCGAGCTCGGGCGTGTGCACCCCCTGCTCGCGGTGATCGTCAACCTCGTCGCCGCGGCCGGGATCGCCCCGACCCTGTGGTGGTGGCGGCGGGTGCCGCTGTGGCGGTGGATCGTCGCAGGTGTCGCGGCCGGAGTTCCGGTCGGCTGGATCGTGCTGCTCGGCGTGACGACGTTCTGAGCGGCTCCGCAGCCGCGCGCGACAGCGGACGGACCCGCCGGCTATTCGGCGTGCGGGTGACCGGACAGCGCGCGACCGCGTGCGGAGGTTCGTCGCGGCCACCACCACCGTCGCGCGGGCGGGCGGGCCGGCTCGTCGCGTGCGGTGGGCGGTCGCTCGCCCTCGCGGTACAACTCGAAGCCCCACACCTCGATCTCGTGGGGGTCGAGCTCGCCGCCGGCGCGGCCCGTGTAGCGGAACCCGAGCCACGCGGCGTTGGCGGCCTCGGCGAACCGGCGGGGGTGGAACGGCAGCGCCTGCGGATCGGGCAGCACGTCCAGCGGCCAGCGGATGGGGAACTCCCCACCCCAGAACGGCCGCTCCCACACGAACGGCAGGCCGTCGTCCTCGGCGATGTCGACGGGCGTGGCGTCGAACGCCCGTCGCAGCATGCCGCGCCGCCAGGCCCCGACGGCGCCGCGGGCCCCGGTGGGGTCCGACACGACGAGGTAGGTGTTCTCGGAAGCGACGGTGCGCCTCCAGCTTTCGGGTAGCTGCGACGGACGCGTGGCCGCGAGGTCCCGGCTGCACACCACCGTCACCCCGGGGAAGCTGCCCACGTAGACCCGGCCGGGGTCACCGGCCGCGGCCTGCGCGAGCGGCACCCGGTCCAGCGGCTCGGACGACATCCCGGGGTGCAGCCGCCCGACGAGTGCGTGGGCCGTCTTCCGGTCGGCCCGCGCGGCGCGCAGCACCGCACCGGGGTCGGGGGCGTCGACGTACCAGATGGTCGACACGGCCGCCGCCACCATCGGTGGGCCCGAACCTCAGACGCGCCCGTTGCTGCGCACGCCGAGCAGCACGTCGTCCCACGAGGGGAGGGCGGGCTTGCCCCGCTTGTCCTTGCCCGGGCTCTGCTGCGGCGCCAGCTTCGGCCGGTCCTCCTCCGCGTCGGGCTCGGGCAGGCTCGACGCCATGGGCCGGACCTCCTCGACCTCCGCGTCGATCACCGCGGGCGGCGGATCGAGGGTGATCGCCTCGGCGACGACGTCCTCCCGGTCGGGTCCGTCGTTGTCTCCGCTGTCGTCGACGTCGCGCGCCGTGTACACCGGCGTGAGGCAGCGCAGCGGCCGCCCGCAGTCCGGGTCGATCAGCTCGGTGGCGGTGTCGTCGAGCGGGAGGATCGTGCCGCCGTGCGCATCGGGCTGGTAGCGCCAGTGCGCGGTGTTGGTGGACCGGCCGGCGGCCCACTGCAGCTGAGCCACCCAGTGGCCCTCGTCGTCGCGCCACGCGTCCCACGTGGCGGCGTCGATGCTGTGCCCTCGCGCCCGGAACGCCTGGGCGACGATCTCGGCGAGGGTGTGCACGGCCGGGCCGTCCGGGCGCACCGGATGTCCCTGCTGGGCCATCTCGGCCGCGCGGGAGCGTTCGAGCAGCACCGGGTAGGCGAACCGCTCCACCTTCGCGAGCGGGATCCCGGCCTCCTCGGCGACCTGCTCGACGGACGCGCCGGAGCGGATGCGGGCCTGGATCTCGCGGGGGCGCAGCTGGCTGGTGGTCTCGATCTGGATCTGCCCGAGGCGGGCGAGGTCACCGCGGGAGGCGGCGCGGAGCGTGTCGTCGATCGGGATGCGGAATCTGTCGCCGTTTTCGGGATCGGCAAGCACGACGTGCGTTCCGTCGGGCTCGAGGCCGACCACTCGAAGCTCTCGCACCATGACCTCCTCGCGGGGAATCGCGATTGACCCGCCCGACTGTAACGGACTCGTGACCCCTGCGGAGCAGGACACGCCGACACGCCGGGGGACCCTGTGGCACGAATCCGTCGACGTGGCGCTATTGTCCAAGGTTTCCCCGAAAGTCTCTACTACTCGTCGAGAGTTTGGGGGGCGCGCGAGACGGCGAGCGGGGCCGGACCCGACCCGGATCCGACCCCGCCCCGAACGGTTGCGCTACCGCCCTACATCTGCGAGACCACCCAGTCGACGCACTTGGTCAGCTGGGTGACGTCCTCGGGGTCGATGGCCGGGAACATGCCGATGCGCAGCTGGTTGCGGCCCAGCTTGCGGTACGGCTCGGTGTCGACGATCCCGTTGGCGCGCAGGATCTTTGCGACCTTCGCGGCATCCACCGAGTCGGCGAAGTCGACGGTGCCGACCACCTGCGAGCGCAGCGCCGGATCGGCGACGAACGGGGTGGCGTACTCGGAGGCCTCGGCCCACTCGTACAGCCGCGACGACGAGTCCTTGGTGCGGGCGGTGGTCCACTCCAGGCCGCCGTTGCCGTTCATCCATTCGATCTGGTCGGCCAGCAGCAGCAGCGTGCCCACCGCCGGGGTGTTGTACGTCTGATCCTTGGTGCTGTTGTCGACGGCGATCGGCAGCGACAGGAACTCGGGGGTGAAGCGGCCCGAGGCCTTGATCTCGTCCACCCGCTCGAGCGCGGCCGGGCTCATCAGTGCGATCCACAGGCCGCCGTCGGCGGCGAAGCACTTCTGCGGCGCGAAGTAGTAGACGTCGAAGTCCTCCGCGGCGACGGGCAGACCACCGGCACCGGACGTCGCATCGATGGCGATGAGGGCGTTCCCGGAGCCGGCCGGGCGGGTGACGGGCACCGCGACACCGGTCGAGGTCTCGTTATGGGCCCAGCCGATGAGGTCGGCCGATCCGTCGGCGACGATCTCCGGTGCGGTGCCCGGCGCGCTGTCCACGACGATCGGGTCACCGATCAACGGGTTCTTCTTGGCGACCGTGGCGAACTTCGACGAGAACTCGCCGTAGGTGAAGTGCTGCGACTTCTCGCGGATCAGGCCGAACGCGGCCGCGTCCCAGAACGCGGTGGTGCCGCCGTTACCCAGCACCACCTCGTAACCGTCGGGCAGGGAGAACAGCTCGCGCAGACCCGAGCGGATGCGGGCGACGACGTCCTTGACGGGCTTCTGCCGGTGGCTGGTACCGAACACCGAGGCACCGACCTCGACCAGGGACTGCAGCTGCTCGGGGCGAACCTTGGAGGGGCCGCAGCCGAAGCGGCCGTCTGCGGGCTTGAGGTCGGCGGGAATGATCGGTGTAGCGTCAGCCATCGGTATGCGTGTCCTAAACGTCGAGGAACGAGTGCACCGGTAGTCTAGACGGCCCCCGTCGGGCGGCCGGACGGACGGGCGCCCGGCGCAGGGGCCGTCCGCCCGGCTCGGCGGGTCAGTTGTGGGTGATGGAGTCCCAGCCCTCGACGCTCTCGGGGCTGCGCGGGTCCGGGCCGGTGTAGATCGCGGCCGGGCGCACCAGCTTGCCCAGGCGCTTCTGCTCGAGGATGTGCGCGCACCAGCCGGCGGTGCGGCCGCAGGTGAACATCGCCGGCATCATCGCGGCCGGGACCTCGGCGAAGTCGAGGATCACCGCGGCCCAGAACTCGACGTTGGTCTCGATGGCGCGATCGGGGCGACGCTCGCGCAGCTCGGCGAGGGCGGCCTGTTCGAGCGCCGCGGCGACCTCGTAGCGCGGGGCGTTCAGCCGCTTGGCGGTGTCGCGCAGCACCCGCGCCCGCGGGTCCTCGGCGCGGTAGACGCGGTGGCCGAAGCCCATCAGCTTGTCCTTGCGGTCGAGGATGCCCTTGACCAGCGCGCGGGCATCGCCGGTGCGCTCGGTCTCCTCGATCATCGGCAGCACGCGGGCGGGGGCGCCGCCGTGCAGCGGGCCGGACATCGCGCCGACCGCACCGGACAGCGCGGCGGCGACGTCGGCGCCGGTTGAGGCGATGACGCGGGCGGTGAAGGTGGAGGCGTTCATGCCGTGCTCGGCCGCCGAGACCCAGTACGCGTCGATCGCGGCGACGTGCGCCGGGTCGGGCTCACCCTTCCACCGCACCATGAACCGCTCGGTGACGGTCGCGGCCTCGTCGATGCGCTTCTGCGGCACGGCGGGCTGGTAGATGCCGCGCGCGGACTGCGCGACGTAGGACAGTGCCATCACGGCGGCGCGGGCGAGATTCTCGCGGGCGGTGGCGTCGTCGATGTCGAGGAGCGGCTCGAAGCCCCAGATCGGGGCGAGCATCGCCAGGCCGGCCTGGACGTCGACGCGGACGTCGCCGGTGTGGATCGGCAGCGGGAACGGCTCGGCCGGGGGCAGGCCCTGGCCGAACTTCCCGTCGACCAGCAGCGCCCACACGTCCCCGAACGTCACCCCGCGCGTGACGAGGTCCTCGATGTCGACGCCGCGGTAGCGCAGCGAACCGCCGTCCTTGTCGGGTTCGGCGATATCACTGGTGAAGGCGACCACGCCTTCGAGGCCGGCGACGAAATCCTCGGGTACAGACGCGCGCGATGCCATGACGGTTGGGCTCTCCTCGTTCGGTGCAACCCGGTCCGGGCAGCACTGCCGGTGAAGCGGGACTCGGCGGATGTGATCGGCGCCCCACTCCGTTCGTCGGTGCGACTGTAGTCCCCCGGACTGGACGCTCAGCGATGGGATACCCAGGAGTAGCGTCGAGCATCGTGTCCACCGATCCACAGCCCGGCGCCGAGAGCGCCGAGGGACTGCCTCCGGGTGCGGCCGAGCACGCCGACCTGGCCTCGATGCGTGTCGACTACACCCCCGCCGGCCCGCAGGGCGCCTCCGCCGCCGACGAGGATCTCGAGCCCGAGTGGCTCGCCGACGGGTGGCTGCCGCTGCTGCGCCGATGGCTCGTCGACGCCGCCGCGGCCGGGCTGCCCGAGCCGAACGCGATGGTGCTCGGCACCGTCGACGAGCACGGGCGGCCCGTCACCCGCACCGTGCTGTGCAAGGGCGTCGACGCGGACGGGGTCACCTTCTTCACCAACTACGACTCCGACAAGGGCCGGCAGCTCGCCGCGACGCCCTACGCGTCGGCCACGTTCACCTGGATCCCGATCTTCCGCCAGGTCACCGTGCGCGGACCCGTCGAGCGGGTCGGCGAGCACGAGACCACCGAGTACTGGCACTCCCGGCCCCGCGGCTCCCGACTCGGCGCGTGGGCGTCGCAGCAGTCCCGGCCGATCGAGTCGCGGGCCGCGCTCGAGCACGCCCTCATCGAGGTCGCGGAGCGCTACGGCATGGACGCCGAGATCCCGGTGCCGCCGCACTGGGGTGGGCTGCGGATCCGTCCCGAGTCGGCCGAGTTCTGGCAGGGCCGCCCCAACCGCCTGCACAACCGGGTCCGGACCCGGCTGGTCGACGGGCGGTGGATCACCGAGCGTCTGCAGCCGTGAGGCGACTGCTCGCCGACACCACACCGCTCGAGAATCGCGACTACCGCCGGTTGTGGACCGCCGGCATCGTCACGGTCATCGGTGCCCAGCTCAGCGTGGTCGCCGTGCCGCAACAGATCTACGAGATCACCCGCAACTCCGCGTACGTGGGCCTGACCGGCGTGTTCGCCCTCGTGCCGCTCGTGGTGTTCGGGCTGTGGGGCGGGGCCCTGGCCGACGTGATGGACCGGCGCCGGTTGCTCACGCTCACCACGGTGGGCATGGGGGTGACGTCGCTGCTGCTGTGGGCGCAGGCCGCCGCGGGCCTCGGGAACGTGTGGCTGGTGCTGGTGCTGCTGTCGCTGCAGCAGGCCTGCTTCGCGGTCAACCAGCCGACGCGCGGCGCCGTAATCCCGCGACTCATCCCGAAGGGCCAACTGGCGGCGGCCAATTCGTTGAACATGACGGTGATGCAGTTCGGCGCCATCGCCGGGCCGCTGCTCGCGGGCGCCCTGATCCCCGTGCTCGGCCTGCCCACCCTGTACCTGATCGACACCGTCGCGCTGCTCGCGACGCTGTGGGCGGTGCTCGCGCTGCCGCCGATCCCGCCGACCGGGCAGGCCCGGCGGGCGGGCCTGCGCGAGGTGCTCGACGGGTTCCGCTACCTGTCCACACAGAAGATCCTGCTCGCCTCGTTCGTCGTCGACATCGTCGCGATGGTGTTCGGCATGCCGCGGGCACTGTTCCCGCAGATCGCCCACGATTCGTTCGGGGATCCCGCGCAGGGCGGGCTCGCGCTCGGCCTGCTGTTCGCGGCGATGTCGGTCGGCGCGGTGCTCGGCGGCGTGTTCTCGGGGTGGTTGCCGCGGGTGCGCCGGCAGGGCCTGGCAGTAATCGTGTGCATCGTCGCCTGGGGCCTGGCGATGATCGGCTTCGGCGTCGCGGTGGGGGCGGCCGAACCGGGCGGCACTGCGGTGTGGCTGTGGATCGCGCTGGCGTTCCTGGCGTTCGGCGGCGCGGTCGACATGGTCTCGGCGGCGTTCCGCTCGACGATGCTGCAGTCCGTCGCCACCGACGAGATGCGCGGCCGGCTGCAGGGCGTGTTCATCGTCGTCGTCGCCGGCGGACCCCGCATCGGCGACGTCCTGCACGGCGGCGCGGCCGCGCTGGTGGGCACCGCGATCGCCGCGGCGGGCGGGGGAGTGCTCGTCGTGGTCGGTGTGCTGGTGTGCGTGCTCGCCTTCCCCGCGTTCGTGCGGTACCGGGTCGACCGCACGATCCGCTGATCGGTTACCTCCAGGGATCCTCGCGCCGCCACACCTGCGGCAGGTGCAGGCGTACGCCGTCGCGCTCGGCGAGCCCGCCGAGGACCCGCATGGTGACGTCGAGATCGTCGCCGGCGTAGGGCAGCGCGCGCAGCGGCCGGTCGAGCGGGCGGAAGAAGTCGTCCCAGTGCACGAGCACCGCCCGCCGCGCGCCGACCGTGCCGACGGTCTCCGCCCAGTAGGTGCGGATGTACTCCTCGCTCTGCACGCCGAGTTGACCGACGCCGAGATAGACGACGTCGGCGCGCCGGCCGGCCAGCGCCCGGGCCCGGAATCCAGCACTGCCCTGGATCAGCAGGGTACGGCCGTCGGCGTGCGCGACGAACGTCGACCACGCCTCGCCGCACCGATACGCCGCAGCCCGTGCGGGCGGGACCACGGGCGCGTCGATCGTGCCCGGGTACCGGTCGGGCGGACAGTGCTCCGACGCGACGAGCGTGACGGTGAACCCGCCGAACCGCAGCGGCTCACCGGGGGTGGCGACGACGATCCGCTCCGGTGGAAGGCCGTGCCCGCGCCCGACGTTCGCGGTGGACTCGCCGCCGACGAGCACCGCACCCGTCCGCTCGGCGACGACCGCGGAATCGAGTACGTGATCGAAGTGGCTGTGGACGGGCAGCACGGCGGCGAGCCGGGTCGCGCCGGCGCGGGCCAGGCACGCGTCGATCCGGGCCGGGTCGGGTGCGAGCCGGCCCAGCGCGACGGCGCCGAGGCCCGGCCGGGTGAAGAAGCCGTCGGTGAGCAGCGCGTCGGTGCCGTCGTCGACGAGCAGGGTGGAAACGCCGAGGAACGTCACGGCCGGGCGGGACGCCGCCGTCGCTGCGGGGACGTCGAACCGGTCGGCGTAGGCGGCGAGGTCCGGGCGGCCGAGGCGCAGTCGCATCCGGTCATCGTAGGCGCGGGAATCACTCGTGCGGCGCCGGACGACGCAGCTCGGTGACCGCGATGCGGGCGGCCTCGGCGATCGCGGCGTCGACGACCGGCAGTACCGGGTCCACGCGCGCGGCCCGGGTGAAGACCGCCACCGCGACGGGCTGTTCGTGCGGGAACTCGACGACGGCGACCTCGTTGCGGATCACGCCGACGGTGCCGGTCTTGCCCGCCACCGACACGCCGCGGTGTGGGAACGCGGACGCGATGCGGTGCGGCCAGATCTGCCGGCGCATGACGGCGCGGACGAACTCGGTCTGCTCCGCGGACAGCACCCGCCCCGCCCACACCTCCCGCAGGAACCGGGTCATCTCCTCGGGCGTGGTCGCGCTCGTGTACGCCGGGTCGTACGCGGACACCGTCCACGCCTCGTCGTTGTCCGCGAGCGCCGCGAACGCCTCGGCGGTGGTGTGGGTGTCGGTGTCGCACACCAGACTCCGGTGCAGGTCGGCGGTGCCGCCGACGATCTTCGTCTGTGTCAGTCCCAGGTGGTCGAGCAGGCCGTCGAGCGGGCCCATACCGATCTCGCCGAGCAGCACGTCGGCGGCGGCGTTGTCGGACACCGTCATCATCGATGTCGCCAGGTCGCGCCGGCTCATGGTCACCGGGTCGTGCAGCACGGCGATGCCCGTCGGGCCGGGGGTGCACTCGGCGGGTGTCACGGTCAGCGGCGCGGTGGGATCGACCAGCCCGGCGTCGACGCATCGGCAGAACGCGACGAACAGCGGCAGCTTGTACACCGACGCGGTGACCACCCGCTCGCGACCGCCCACCGTCACCTCGTCGGCCGAGTCGTCGCACCGGCGGGCGTGCACCCAGCCGGTGCAGCCGGCGTCGGCGAACACGTCGCGGATCCTGTCCTCGGCGCTCCTCATCTCAGCCGCTCCCGGTACAGGACCCGGTCGAGCGCGTCCGCGTGCGCGTCGGCCCCCGGGCGACGGACGACTCGGACCCGTAGCGCGACGGCCTCCGGCGCCATCCGCAGCCACGCCACCCCGGGCGTCGCGGTGGGGGGCGTGGTGGTGAGCCCGAAGCTCGCGCCGGCGGCGACGGCGGCGAGCAGCGCGCGATCGTCGCGGGCGGTCGTGATCGTCGCGTCCAGGCCGCGCTCGCGCAGCAGGTCGCGGACGGCGTCGAACGCGGGCAGGTTGGCGGCACGGGGCGGGGCGGCGAACGTCAGCCCGGCAAGCATCGGGAAGGTGGGGCGCTCGGCGCCGGCGCTGCGATGATCCGACGGCACGACCACCCAGCGCGGCAGCCTGACGACGGGCCCCGGCTCGACACCGTCGAGGAGGGCCGGATGCTCGACCACCGCGACGTCGCACAGGCCCGACCGCACGTCCGCGACGAGGTCGACGGTCGTGCCGACGGTGGTGGATACGGCGCCGTCCGCGCCGACCGCCCCGCGCAGCGCCGTCACACACGCGGTCACCAGCCGGTCCGGGAGGGCCGCGGCCGCGCCCCAGTGCACGGTGCCGCGCGTCTGCGCGATCCGCTCCGACTCGGCGAGGAAGCGCTCGGCGTCGTCGACGAGCAGACGGGCGCGCGGCAGGAGCTGCACGCCGGCGGGGGTGAGCACCGCACCGTGGCGGGCGCGGTGGATCAGCTCGACGCCGAGGTGCTGCTCGAGCCGCCGCAGTCCCTGGGACAGCGGCGGCTGGGTCATGTCGAGTGCGGCCGCCGCCCTGCCGAAATGCCGCTCGTCCGCCACGGAGACGAAGAAGCGGAGATGGCGGATCAGGTCCATGGCGTCATTGAACCAGCGGGATCCGGGCCGGCAGCCGCGACGGCGAACCGGCCCCCGTCTCGCCGTCGAATCCAGCCCGGCCACCTGCGGCGATAGCGCTGCCGACTCGATGGTGGCGGCGTTCGGTATTGGCGTCCGCCGCGGCCGCGATGGTGTTGTGCGGCGGTGACTCGACTTCGACGCGACCATCCCTCTCCGCTGACCCGCCGCCGGTTCCTCGTCTCCGCGCTGGCGGCCTCGGCGCTCTCCGCCGCCGCGGCGTGCGGCGCGCGCACCGAGGCGACGGTGCCGCCGCCGGGGCCGGAGGCCGGCGCGCGGTTCGCCCCGCTCGACGCGGTGCTCGCCGACCTCGAGGAGCGTCGCCGGGTCCGGCTCGGCGTGCTCGCCCACGATCCGGGGCGCGGGCTGACGTACGCCCGCCGGGCCGACGACCGGTTCGCGATGTGCTCGACGTTCAAGGTGTACGCGGCCGCCGCGATCCTGCGGCTCGAATCGCAGGGCAGTCTGCGGCTCGACGACACGGTTCCGGTCGATCCTGCGGACATCGTCGAGAACTCGCCCGTCACCTCCGAGGCGCAGGGCCGGACCCTGACGCTGGCGCAACTGTGCGACGCCGCCCTGACCCGCAGCGACAACACCGCCGGCAACCTCCTGCTGCGGCGGCTGGGCGGGCCCACCGCCGTGACCGCCTTCGCCCGGTCGCTCGGCGACACCGTCACGACCCTCGACCGCTGGGAGCCCGAGCTCAACAGCGCCGAGCCCGGCGACGTGCGCGACACCTCCACCGCGTCCGGTCTCGCGCGCGGCTACCGGGAGCTGCTGCTCGGGTCCGGCCTGCCCGCGGCGGGACAGCAGACCCTGACGGGCTGGATGCGGGCGAGTGTCACCTCCGGGCAGCGCATCCGGGCGGGGCTGCCGGCCGGCTGGACCGCGGCCGACAAATCCGGGGCCGGCCGGTACGGCACCGTGAACGACGCCGGGGTGCTGTGGTCCCCGGACGGTTCGCCGCTCGTGCTCGTGCTCCTCAGCGACTCGGTCACCGGGTTGCCGGACGCCGCGCACGACAACGCCGCGATCGCCGAGGCCACAGCCGTGATCGTCGAATCCCTGACCCGCTGAGTCCGTCCGCGGGACACTGGGCCCATGTCCGATCCGAAGAACTACCGGATCCGAGGGGGCGGGTACCGCGCGGAGGTCTCCAGCTCGGGGGCGGCCCTGCGGGTGCTCGAGCACGAATCGGCGACCGGGCCGTACCGGCTGACGGAGAGCTGGCCGGAGAACGAGCGGCCCCCGCTGCGCTCCGGCACGGTGCTCGCCCCGTGGCCGAACCGCATCCGGGACGGGCACTTCTACTTCGACGGCATCGAGCATCAGCTCGCGCTCACCGAACCCGAACGCGGCAACGCGGTGCACGGGTTCGCCTGGCATCGAGACTGGGTTCTGGTTTCCCACAACGATTCTCGCATCGAGCAGGCGCTGGATGTGGGGCTGCACAAGGGGTGGCCGTACCAGCTGCGGCTCACCGCGACCCACGAGGTGGGCGACGACGGACTCACCGTCACGCACACCGCCACCAACGTGGGCGGCTACCACTCGCCGTTCGGGCTCGGGGTGCATCCGTACGTGCGTGCGGGCGACGCCCCGCTCGACGAGTGCACGCTGCGCCTGGCCGCCGGCACCCGGCTGCCGCTCGACCCCGGGCGCGGACTGCCGAACGCGTACTCCCAGCCGGTCGAGGGCACCGAGTTCGACTTCACCGCGCCGCGGCCGCTGCGCGGGGTCGAGCTCGAGGCCCCCTACAGCGCGCTGGACGTGGACGTGGACGGCCGGGCCCGGCACGACCTGCGGGGCCCGGACGGCAGGGGCGTGCAACTGTGGGCCGGGCGCGAGTTCGCCTGGCTGCAGGTGTTCACCGCCGGTGCCGTCCCCGAGCTCGAATATCCGGGGCGGGGGCGGGCCCTGGCGCTCGAGCCGATGACGTGTCCGCCGGACGCCTTCAATCTCGGCATCGATCTCGTCGTGCTGCAGCCCGGGGAGACGTGGACGGGCCGGTGGGGCCTGACCGCCCTGCCGGCCGCGTGACCGGTTCCCGCACCGCCGGTGCACCGGCGGTGCGGACACGCCGACGGGCGCTCACCGCGACGGCGCAGGGAACGTGATATGCAATATCGACGCAGGTGAGCGCCGTTGCGGGGGGCACGACCGACGGTTTCGGTGCCGTCGTGGCACACCGCCGATCCGGCGCGATCCGGGACCTTCGACGGACCCTCCCTGGGCACATGGCCTGCGCAAGGGCTAGGTTCTACGTGAATGTTCGGAAGAATCGCGTTGATCTGAGCTTGAGAGGGATCCTTCGTGCCCGCTGAGAATGACACCCGACCCACCCTCAGCTACCCCGGTGGCGAGCACACAATGTCTATCGCCAAGGCGACGGAAGGCAACGACGGCATCGAGCTGGGCAAGCTCCTTGCGGAGACCGGGTACACCACCCTTGACCCCGGTTTCGTCAACACCGCCTCCACCACGTCGGCCATCACCTTCATCGACGGGGAGAAGGGCATCCTGCGGTACCGCGGATACCCCATCGAGCAGCTGGCGGAAAAGTCCACGTTCATCGAGGTCAGCTACCTGCTGATCTACGGTGAGCTGCCCACCGCGGAGCAGCTCGAGGTCTTCACCGACAAGATCCGCCGGCACACGCTGCTGCACGAGGATCTCAAGCGCTTCTTCGACGGCTTCCCGCGCAACGCGCACCCGATGCCCGTCGTCTCCAGCGCCGTCAACGCCCTGTCGGCGTACTACCAGGACGCGCTCGATCCCGACGACCCGGAGCAGGTGGAGCTGTCCACCATCCGGCTGATGGCCAAGCTGCCGACCATCGCGGCCTACGCCTACAAGAAGTCCGTCGGTCAGCCGTTCCTGTACCCGGACAACTCGCTGAACCTGGTCGAGAACTTCCTGCGCATGACCTTCGGCTTCCCGGCGGAGCCGTACCAGGTCGATCCCGAGATCGCCCAGGCCCTCGACATGCTGCTGATCCTGCATGCCGACCACGAGCAGAACTGCTCGACCTCCACGGTGCGGCTCGTCGGTTCCTCCGACGCCAACCTGTTCACCTCGATCTCCGGCGGCATCAACGCGCTGTGGGGCCCGCTGCACGGTGGCGCCAACCAGGCCGTGCTCGAGATGCTCAACGAGATCAAGACCAGCGGGGGCGACGTCAAGGAGTTCGTCCGCAAGGTCAAGAACAAGGAAGACGGCGTCAAGCTCATGGGCTTCGGACACCGCGTCTACCGCAACTACGATCCGCGGGCGGCGATCGTGAAGAAGACCGCCGACAGCCTGCTCGCCAAGCTGGGCGGCGACGACGACCTGCTGCAGATCGCGCAGGCCCTCGAGGATGCCGCGCTCACCGACGACTACTTCATCGAGCGCAAGCTGTACCCGAACGTCGACTTCTACACCGGTCTGATCTACCGGGCGATGGGCTTCCCGACCCGCATGTTCACGGTGCTGTTCGCACTCGGCCGCCTGCCGGGCTGGATCGCGCACTGGCGCGAGATGCACTCCGACCCGACGCTGAAGATCGGCCGCCCGCGGCAGATCTACACCGGTTACACCGAGCGCGACTACAACAGCATCGACGCACGCTGACCCGTCCCCTACCGGAAGACCGATACATGAGCAGCAAGCCCGAGATCGAGTTCCAGGAGGGTCCCGCCCCGACCGGCCTGGTGGTCAAGGACCTCACCGTCGGCGAGGGCGCCGAGGCGACGCCCGGAGCCAAGGTCGAGGTCCACTACGTCGGCGTCGAGTTCGACTCCGGCGAGGAGTTCGATTCGTCGTGGAGCCGCGGCGAATCCATCACCTTCCCGCTCAGCGGCCTGATCGCCGGCTGGCAGGAGGGCATCCCCGGCATGCGCGTCGGTGGCCGCCGGCAGCTGACGATCCCGCCGGAGATGGCGTACGGCCCGGCCGGCTCGGGTCACCGTCTCGCCGGCAAGACCCTGGTCTTCGTCATCGACCTGCTCGGGGTGGAGGCCAAGCCCGAGGTGCCGGAGATCGAGCCGGCGACCGGCCCGGCTCCCGCCGAGCTCGTGATCGAGGACATCACCGTCGGGGACGGGACCGAGGCGCAGCCCGGGTCGGTCGTCGACGTGCACTACCACGGCGTCGAGTACGACACGAACGAGGTGTTCGACTCCTCGTTCGCCCGCGGCGAGTCCGTCAAGTTCCCGCTCGGCCGGCTCATCCCCGGCTGGCAGGAGGGCATCCCCGGCATGAAGATCGGCGGTCGCCGCAAGCTGACGGTGCCCCCGCAGCTCGCCTACGGCCCGGCCGGGTCCGGGCACCCGCTCGGCGGCAAGACCCTGGTCTTCGTCATCGACCTCCTCGGCACCGAGTAGGTCCCGCCCACGGCCGGAGCCCCGCATCGCCTGTCGCGATGCGGGGCTCCGTCGCATGCGGGGGATTCCCGCGGGAGTCAGTGCCGGACGAAGGGGGTGGGGGCGATGTCGCCGCTGTCGAGGAAGTGCCACTGGTCGTCGCTGCGGCAGATCCGCCCCTCGAACCGGGAGCCGTGGTTGCGGAACTCGGTGCGCTGGAAGTTGCCGTTCCTGTCGAAATGCGTGATGGCGCAACCGCGGTCGTGACGGTCGCGGCGGTCGTGGTCGTCGCGGTGGTCCGAGGACGCGGCTGCGGTCCCGGCACCGCCGAGGACCGGCAGGACGATCAGCGCGGCGGTGACGATCAGCTTGCGGCTCTTCGACATTCGGATCTCCTGGGATCGGTGGAGGGGCTGCCTACGATCCTGCGCCCGCCCCGTCCCGCGTCGTAGTGACCCGAGGGGTGGAAAACGTTCACCCCGCCGATCCGGCGAGCCGCACCGTCAGCCGGGTCCCGCCGAGCGGGCTCGCCTCCAGCTGCGCCGCGCCGCCGTGCAGCGCCGCCTGCTGCGCCACCAGCGCCAGCCCCAGCCCGGAGCCGCCCCTGGCGGCGCCGCTGCCCCGGCGGAACCGCTCGAACACCACGCCGCGCTCGTCGGCGGGCACCCCGCGGCCGTCGTCGTCGACGGTGAGCACGGTGTCGGTGCCGTCGGCGGTGACCGCCAGCCGGATCCGGCGGGCGTGGCCGTGCCGCACCGAGTTCGCCACGGCGTTGTCGACGACGAGCCGCAGTCCGCTCGGCAGCGCCCGGATCTCGCGTCCCGTCTCGCCGACCACCTCGATCTGCACGCCGGGATGCCGGCTCATCGCATCGGCGGCCGCGGCGTCACAGATCTCCACCGGGTCGGTGGGCACGAAGTCCCGGGAGGTGGACAGGTCGCCGCGGGCGAGCCGCTCGAGGTCGGCGAGAGTGGACTCGACGCGGCTCTGCGTCCGGGTGAGGTCGGCGAGGATCTGGGTGCGCTCCTCGACGCTCAGGACGTCGCCGGTCGCGTCCAGGGTGGAGAGCACCTCGAGGTCGGTGCGCATGGCGGTCAGCGGGGTCCGCAGCTCGTGGGCGGCGGCAGCCGCGAAGTCCCGCGCCGTGGCGAGGGCGGCGTCGGTGGCGGCCTGGGCGCGGGCGACGTCGCTGAGCATGTCGCCGGCCGCGGCGGCGAGCTCGTCGGCCTCGCGGATGCCGGAGCGCCGCGGCGCGAGCGTCGGTTCGCGGGCCACGATCCGGCGCGTGAGGTCCACCAGGGGACGCACGGCCCGCCCGCCGAACACCCAGCCGAGGGCCGTGGCGACCGCGACGGCGATCGCACCGGCGACGGCGAGCTGCCGGTGCTGCTCGGTCGTGATGTCCTGCGCCTCGGCGTAGGGCACGGCGACGGACAGGAGCGAGGGCACCCGGTCGGTCGGCGCGGTGTACGTCCGGTAGGCGGTGCCGCCGAGGTCGACGGTGTGGGCGCCGGGGGAGAGGACCGGCAGTTCGGTCGGGGTGCTGCTGAGCAACCGCCCGGACTCGGTGCGGATGGTGACGGCGAAGGCGCCGGCGTCGCCCAGGGCGGGCAGGAACAGACCGGCGGTGCCGGCGTTGGCGACCAGCACCTGTGTCGCCGTCTCGAGGCGGCGGTCGAGCTGCGCGAGGTTGTTCCGGGTGATTGCCAGCGCGACGAGCACGCCCAGGACCGCGACGACGAGCGTGGTGCCGAGCGCCGTGGCCGCGGCGACCCGTGCACGCAGCGAGAAACGGTGTGTCACGCCTGATCCCGCAACACGAAGCCCACCCCGCGCACGGTGTGCACCAGCCGTGGCCGCCCGCCGGCCTCGAGCTTGCGGCGCAGGTAGCCGACGAACACGTCGACGACGTTGGTGTCTGCGTCGAAGTCGTAGCCCCACACCAGGGTCAGCAGGCGGTCGCGGCTCAGGACGATGCCCGCGTTGCGGGCGAGCACCTCGAGCAGTTCGAACTCGCGCTTGGTCAGCTCCACGTCGCTGCCGTCGATGCGCACCCGGCGGCCCGCGGTGTCGAGTTCGAGCCCGCCGACCCGGACGACGGAGCCGGCGCCGGGAGCGCCCGGCACGCTGCGCCGCAGCATCGCCCGGATCCGCGCGACGAGCTCGGCGAGCACGAACGGCTTCGTCAGGTAGTCGTCGGCGCCGCACTCGAGCCCGGCGATGCGGTCGTCGACGGTGCTGCGCGCGCTGAGCACGCAGATCGGGATGTCGTGACCGCCGGCGCGCAGGGCGGTGACCACGCCGGTGCCGTCGAGGACCGGCATGTTCATGTCGAGCACCATCGCATCGGGGCGGTGCCGGGCGACGACGTCGAGCGCCTGGGTGCCGCTCGCGGCGGTGAGCACGTCGAACCCCGACAGGCGCAGCCCGCGCTGCAGGGAGGCGAGGACGTCCTCGTCGTCGTCGACGACGAGGACGGTGGCTGGCTCGGTCACCCCTGCATTGTGCCCGCGCCGAGCATGCCGAGGACGAGCTCGACGTAGTTGCCCGCGAGCGTGTCGACGTCGATACGGCCCGGCTGGTACCAGCGAGCGACGTCGATGCCGAGGGACAGGATCGCCAGGGCGGTGGTCGGCACGTCGCGGACGGTGAACACCCCGGCCGCGATGCCGTTCTCGATCTCGGCGCGGATCACGGCGTCGGTGTCGCGGCGGATCGCGGCGATCGTCCGGTAATGCTCCGGGGTGAGGGCGTGCAGTTCGTACTGCGCCACCCGGCAGACGGTGTGGTGCACGGCGTGGGTGCGCACGAAGCCGTCCACGATCGCGCGCATCCGGTCGGCCGGCTCGGTGGCGGAGGCGGCCGCGGCGACGACGGCGTCGAGGACGTGCTGGTGCCCGATGCGGCTGGCCTCGAACAGCACCTCTTCCTTGGACTTGAAGTGCACGTACAGTGCGGCCGGGCTCAGGCCTGCGCCGACGGAGATGTCACGGGTGGTGGTGGCGTGGTAGCCGCGACGGGCGAAGGACTCCACGGCCGAGCCGATGAGACGACGCGCGACGTCGGATTCGACCTCGGTGAAGATGCCGGTGAGGTCGTCCCGGTCGGTGATGGGCGTGTCGATCATGCTGGGGTCTCTCCGTCGCCGTGCTGGTCCGTTGACATCATGCACCGTCGTTGCTGTACTAAGTGAGCGCTTAGTGAATCTGTGGCCGCTGAGTGAATCCGTGGCACTGTGAAAGGAACCTCCATGCCCGCTCCCGTCCTGTCCCGGCGTGACCTCGACTTCCTGCTCTACGAGTGGCTGAACGTCGAGTCCCTCACCGCGCGGACGCGGTTCGCCGAGCACTCACGGGAGACGTTCGACGCCGTCCTCGACCTCAGTGCGGACATGGCCACCAAGCACTTCGCGCCGCACAACAAGAAGGCGGATGCCCAGGAGCCGCGGATCGGCGACGACGGCAAGGTCGAGATCATCCCCGAGGTCAAGGCGGCGCTGGAGCTGTTCGCCAAGGCCGGGCTCATCGGGTCCTCGTTCGACGAGGAACTCGGCGGCATGCAGCTGCCGGTCACCGTGCTGCGTGCGGCGATGGCCTGGTTCCAGGCCGCGAACGCCGGCACCTCGTCCTACCCGTTCCTCACCGTCGGCAACGCCAACCTCATCGCCACCCACGGCAGCGAGGAGCAGATCGCCACGTACGTGCCGTCCCTGCTCGAGGGCCGGTTCTTCGGCACCATGTGCCTGTCCGAGCCGCAGGCCGGATCGTCGCTGGCGGACATCACCACCAAGGCCGTGCCGCAGGACGACGGCAGCTACCGGCTCACCGGCACCAAGATGTGGATCTCCGGCGGCGACCACGAGCTGTCCGAGAACATCGTCCATCTCGTGCTGGCGAAGATTCCCGGTGGTCCGGCGGGGGTCAAGGGCATCTCGCTGTTCATCGTCCCGAAGATCCTCGTCGGCGGGGACGGGCAGCTCGGCGAGCGCAACGACGTCGCCCTCGTCGGTCTCAACCACAAGATGGGCAACCGCGGCACCACCAACACGCTGCTGAACTTCGGCGACGGCACCTTCACCCCCGGCGGTCGCGCCGGCGCCGTCGGCTACCTGCTCGGCGAGCCGCACAATGGCCTGGCGTACATGTTCCACATGATGAACGAGGCCCGCATCGGCGTCGGGTTCCTCGCCACGTCGCTCGGCTACGCCGGCTACCTGCAGTCCCTCGAGTACGCCCGCACCCGCACCCAGGGCCGCCCCCTCGGGGACAAGGACCCGTCGTCGCCGCCCGTGCCGCTGATCGAGCATGCCGACGTGCGCCGGATGCTGCTCGCGCAGAAGGCCTACGTCGAGGGCGCGCTGGCGCTGGGGCTGTACTGCTCGACGCTCGTCGACGAGCAGCAGACCGCCGAGGACGAGGAGGCCCGCACCCGCGCCGGGCTGCTGCTCGACATGCTCACCCCCGTCGCGAAGTCCTGGCCGTCGCAGTGGTGCCTCGAGGCGAACAGCCTGGCGATCCAGGTGCACGGGGGCTACGGCTACACCCGCGAATTCGACGTCGAGCAGTTCTACCGGGACAACCGCCTCAACCCCATTCACGAGGGTACGCACGGCATCCAGGGGCTGGACCTGCTCGGGCGCAAGGTGGTCATGCAGGGCGGGGCGGGGCTGGCGCTGCTCGGCGAGACGATCGGGCGGACCGTCGCGCGGGCCGTCGACGCCGGGGGCGACGCGGCCCGCTACGCCGGGCAGCTGCAGGCGGCGGTGACGCGTGTCGCGGCGACCACCGCACGGCTGTGGTCGACCGGCGATCCCGAGGTGGCGCTGGCGAATTCGTCGGTGTATCTCGAGGCCGTCGGGCATGTGATCGTCGCGTGGATGTGGCTCGAACAGCTCCTCGCGGCCGGGACCCGGGAGGGCGGCTTCTACGACGGCAAGCGTGCCGCCGCCCGGTACTTCTTCGCGTTCGAACTGCCGAAGACGGGTCCGCAGTTCGACCTGCTCGACAGCCTGGACCGGACCACGCTCGACACCGATCCCGCCTGGCTCTAGGCGGCTGCGCCGCCGGTGTGTCCTTTGGGCGGTCAGGGCCGCCCAAAGGACACACCGGACGCGAAGCGGCACACCGTGACGCCGCTGTCGAAGGTCTTCGTCTCGAGCCGGGTGAAGCGGTGCGGCTCGAACCCGCGGCGGAACAACGGGATTCCGTCGCCGACGACGATCGGGTTCACCTTCAGCACCAGTTCGTCGATCTCGGGCAACAGCGCCCCGGCGAGCGAGCCCCCGCCGCACAGCCAGATTCCCAGTCCCTCCTGGCGTTTGAGGTCGCGGACGTACTCGAGCGGATCGGTGGCCACGAGCGTGACCGTCTCGTCCGGCGCCTGGGTCATCGTCGTCGTGAACACGTACTGCCGCAGGTGCGGGTACGCGCTCGTCAGCCCGGCGTCGCGGGCGGGCTCCCACGTGCGCCGGCCCATCACGACAGCGTCGAAGTGCTTCGGTGGTCCTTCGATTCCGAGGGGTCCGCGGGCGTGGACCGGAAACGTCTCCGGAAACTCCCGCAGGAGGTATCCCATGTGGTCGCCCTCGACCGGGAAGAAGTCGAACCCGCCGGCCGGGTCGGCGACGAAGCCGTCGAGCGTGGTCGCGACGTAGTAGGTCAGTTTTCGCACGAAGGGCTCCTCGGATCGTCGACTACAACACCTGTGGTGGTCAAACTACAACAGGTGTTGTAGTCGATGCTAGAGTTTTTTCATGGCAGCGAATCCGGAGCGCCGAGCACAGCTCGCGGATGCCGGCCTGCGCGTGCTCGGCGCGGACGGCGCCCGCAAGCTGACCCACCGCGCCGTCGACCGGGAGGCAGGAGTGCCCCTGGGCACCTGCGCGAACTACTTTCCGACGCGGGACGAACTGCTCGGCGCCCTCGGTGCGCGCATCTTCGAGCGGCTCGCCCCCGACCCGGACCGGCTCGAGGCGCTCGCCGGCCGGACCCCGAGCGTCGACCTCTACATCGACTACATGCGATACCTCGTCGAGCGCACCACCGCCCAGCCGGACCTGACCGTCGCCCTGATGGAACTGCGCCTCGAGTCCCGCAGAAGCCCGGGACTCGCCGAGGTGCTCGGCGCGACGCTCTCCCGCAACTACCGGCTCGACGTCGAATTCAACGACGCCGCACAGTTACCCGCCACCGCGCTCGAGGTCGCCCTGCTGCACTACGCGATCGACGGGCTGCTGCTGGACCTGCTCACCACCTCCATCGGTGCCGACGCCACACCCGACGAACTCGTCACCGAACTCGTCACCCGACTGCTCGGCCGGGCGGGCACCGGCCCGCTCAGCTCGCCGCGCGATCCGCGAGCAGAGTGAGCGCGTGAAAGACCGTTTCGGCCAGCACGTCCTCGGGCTCCCCCGGGAAGAACTTCTCCTCGGCGTGCGTCGGCCCGCGCCCGGCCACGGCGAACCACACCGTGCCCGGCTCCTGCCCGTCCTGGCTGTCCGGGCCGCCCGCCCCGGTCACCGCCACCGCGAGGTCGGCGCCGAGCAGTTCGACCGTCGACTCGGCCATGGCGCGCGCCGCCGCCTCGCAGACCACCGGGCCCTCCGGCACCCGCAGCAGCGAGTGCTTCACGGCCCGGGAATAGGCGACGATGCCGCCCCGGAACCACCCTGCGCTGCCCGGCGCGGCGCCCAGCCGGGCGGCCAGGGCGCCGGAGGTGAGCGACTCCGCGCACGCGACGGTCAGGTCGCGGTCGGCGGCGAGCTCGCCGATCCGCTCGGCCGTCGCGCTGGACCGTGCGGATCCTTCGGGAACGTCGTCGGGCATGGGGAACTCCTTCCGCCGGATGCTGTCCGGACTCTACCGGCCGGCGTGTCGCCGCCGGCGGCAACGGGTAGCCCGCAACCATGAACCCCGAAACCTCCGGCGCGGCGCCGGGCGACGGCGTCACCATGGGCGTGGAGGAGGAATTCCTCCTCGTCGACCCGGCGACGGGTCACCCCGCGCCGGGGTTCGACGCGGTGTGCGGCCGGCTTCCGGGGGTGCCCGGGGTGACGTTCGTCGGCGAACTGCACCCGACCCAGATCGAGGCCGTGGGCGGGGTGTGCCGGACCCTCGCGGAGCTGCGGACCCGGCTGACCTCGTCCCGCTCCGCCCTCGACGCCGAAGCCCGCCGATGCGGGCTGCGGGTCGCCGCCGTCGGGGTCCCCGAGTCCGACGCCGGACCCGGCACCCTCGTCGCGGCGGGTCGGCGGGCCGCCATCGCCGAGCGGTACCGCGCGCTGGTCGACGACTACCACGCCTGCGGCTGCCACGTGCACGTCGGCGTCGCCGACCGCGACACCGCGGCCGCCGTGGTGAACCACCTGACCCCGTGGCTGCCCACGCTCGTCGCGCTCGGCGCCAACTCCCCGCGGCACGGCGGCCGCGACACGGGCTACGCGAGCTGGCGCATCGTGCAGCAGAGCCGGTTTCCCGGCTTCGGTCTGCCCCCGTACCTGCGTTCGGCGCAGCACGCCGCCGCTCTCGTCGCCCGCCTGGTCGACGCCGGGGTGCTGCTCGACTCCCGGATGACGTTCTGGCTCGCCCGGCCGTCGGTCCACGTGCCGACGGTGGAGATCCGCGCGGCCGACACCGCCCCAACGGTCGACGGCACGGTCCTGCAGGCGGCCCTGGGCCGGGGCCTGGTCGGCGCCGCTCTCGACGATCTGCGCCGTGGCGTCGAGGTGCGGCCGGTCGAGCCGGACCTCGGTGCGGCGGCGGTGTGGAGCGCCGCCCGGTACGGTCTCGACGGCCCGGCGGTGGACGTGCACACCGGCACCCGGATCCCGGCCCGGGACATGCTCGCCCGCCTGCTGGACCGCGTCGCGCCGACGCTGCGGGCGCACGGCGATCTCGACGTGGTGCAGAAGCTCCTGGCGGGGCCCCGCCCCGTCACCGCTCCCCGCGTATCCACCGGGTGAGGACCGTGCCGTCGTCGTCGGCGAGGACGTGGGCGGGCCGCATCGACGTCACCGCCGTCTGCGGGGCGGTGGCGATGCGTCCCTCCGGACCTGCGGCGAGCAGCGGCGCCAGCGTGAGGCACAGGTCGTCGACCACGCCGTCGGCGATCAGCTGACCGAACAGCCGCGGCCCGCCCTCGCACAGCGCGCGGGTCCAGCCCGCCGCGGCCAGCGCGTCGCGCACCGCGTGCCCGTCGATCGAATGCTCGGCGATCACCCGCACGTCCGCGCCGGCGGCGGCGAGAGAGCGACGACGGGTCCCGGGCGCGGTCTCGCACGTGAGGACGACCGGCGCGACGGTGGTGTCGGTGAACAACCGGCACCCGGGGTCCAGGTGGCATGTGGCGGTGACGACCGCGACGGGCGGCACCTCGCTCAGGCCCGCCTCGAGGCGCCGCTCCCGCAGCGCCGCGCTGGTGCGGGCACCGCCGTAGTTCTCGCCGCGTGCCGTGCCCGCGCCCACGACGATCACGTCGGCCAGGCCCCGCAGCAGCCCGAACACCTTCTTGTCCGACGGCGTGCCGAGCCCACCCGAGCGGCCCTCCACGGCGACGGCCCCGTCGAGGGAGGAGACGAAGTTGACCCGGATCCACGGCGACCGCAGATCGGCCGGATACGCGTAGAGGGCCCGCAGTTCGTCGTCGTCGAGCGGACGGGCCGGGCAGGTCGGATCGTCGAGGCGCCGCATCGCTCGATCACACCACGCGTCGCGGCGCCGTGGGGAATCAGGGCGCGTGCCCGGCGTCGAGGTCACGGACGTCGCCGTGCCGGATCACGTCGTTCAGTTCGCCGTGGCACTCCCCGCCGTCCGGGTCGAGCAGGAATCCGACGTGGTCGCCCAGCGCGGCCCGGCCGACGACGCGTCCGATGAACCACGCCGGGACGCCGTCGAGGACGGGCAGGCCGTGCGGGCCGTCGTGCCACGCGCATCGCGAGAACTTGTCCACCTCGTCGCCCGTCTCGCCGCCGAACAGGCGAGCCAGGGGGAGCTGGTCCCGTCCCAGTACGTGGACGACGAGATGCTCGGCGGCGGTGGCCACCCGGAAGGTGCGGTTCGAGGTGGACAACCCCACAGGAACCGGGGTGGGTCGATGCTGGCCTGGGTGGCGAACCCCACCAGGCACCCGGTGCGCTCCTCGAGGACCCGGGTGGTGACGACGAACACCGGTTGATCCAGGCGGCCGACGATCGAATGGAACACCGTGTGTGCACTCGTCATGCCTTCATTCCTACGCCGCTCGGCCTCCTGTTCCGGCCGGTTGCGGCGTTTGGTCCCCACCGTGTACGGGTAATCGCGGCAACATGACGGCCAAACACGGCGACCCCGACGTGGCGGAGGACTTCCCGCGACCGGACGATTCTCGCAAACCCGACTCGCCGACCGACCTGACGAAACCGTCGTGGAAGTTCGTGCTGCGCAAGACCGCTCGCGAGTTCAGTCATGATCAGTGCACCGACCTCGCCGCCGCGCTGACGTACTACGCCGTGCTGTCCCTGTTTCCGGCGCTGCTCGTCGTCGTGTCCCTGCTCGGCGTGTTCGGCCAGGGACAGAGCACCGTGGACGCGGTGATGCAGATCGTCGAGGATCTCGGCCCGGCCACCGCCGTGGACACGCTCCGCGGCCCGGTCGAACAACTCGTGCAGGCGCCGGCGGCCGGGTTCGCGCTCGTCGTCGGTATCGCCGGTGCGCTGTGGTCGGCGTCGGGTTACGTCGGCGCGTTCGGCCGCGCCATGAACCGCATCTACGAGGTCGACGAGGGACGCCCCATCTGGAAGCTGCGGCCGTGGATGCTGCTCATCACCGCCCTCGCGCTGATCGCGATGGGCGCGACGGCCCTCATGCTCGTCGTGAGCGGTCCCGTGGCCCGGGCGATGGGGGACGTGATCGGGCTCGGCGAGACTGCGGTGACGGTCTGGAACATCGCGAAGTGGCCCGTGATCCTGATCCTGGTGATCATGATCGTCGCCGTGCTGTACTACGCGACGCCGAACGTGACGCAGCCGAAGTTCCGCTGGATCAGTGCGGGTGCCGCCATCGCGATCCTCGCGTGGATCGTGGCGTCGGTCGCGTTCGCGTTCTACGTCTCCAACTTCGGCAGTTACAACGAGACCTACGGCTCCCTCGCCGGCGCGATCGTGTTTCTCCTGTGGTTGTGGATCACCAACCTCGCGCTGCTGTTCGGCGCGGAGTTCGACGCCGAGCTCGAGCGTGGACGTCAGCTGCAGGCCGGCATCGAGGCGGAGGAGACGCTGCAGCTGCCGCCGCGGGACACCCGCAACATCGAGAAGAACGAGGAGAAGCGGCAAGAGGACATCGACCGCGGCCGTGAACTCCGCCTTGCGCACACCGCGTCGGCCCGCGAGGGCGCCGACGACGATGCGGAGGGCGACAGATCGGACCGAGACGTCGCACCACACCGAAAGGACTCGACGATGACCGCGTCCCCCGGCGGCACGCACAGTGCCACGGACCCCAGCGAACTGTCCACCGCGCAACTGATCGAGCGGCTCACCACCCAGGTGCCGACCCTGGTGCGCACCGAGGTCACCCACGCCCTCGACGAGGTGAAGGCCAAGGGCACCCGGATGGGCGTCGGCGTCGGCATCGCCGGTGCCGGGCTGATGCTGATCTACCTCGGCGTCGGCGCCCTCATCGCGACCGCGATCCTGGGGCTCGCCACCGTGCTCTCCCCGTGGCTGGCCGCGCTGATCGTCTCGTTGATCGTCCTGGCTGTCGGCGGCACCCTGGCCGCCGTCGGCAGGTCGCGGGCCAAGAACTCGGCCCCACCGGTACCGAGCGAGACGGCGGAAAGTATCCGCAAGGACGTGAACACCGTGAAGGAGCATGTGCGATGACCGGTCCCGACCCCGCACGCAACACCGAGGCCGCCGACGCGGTGCCCAGCGTCGAGCAGCAACGCGCCGAGCTCGCCGAGACGGTGGAGGCCCTCGCCCACAAGGTCGACGTCCCGGCCCGCGCGAAGTCGGCCGCCCAGGAGAAGGTGCACGAAGTCCAGGTGAAAGCGCAGGAACGTCCCCAGATCGTCGCGGCCGTCGTCGGCGGCATCGTCGCGGCCCTCGTCGTGGGCCGGGTGGCGCGCCGCCGCGGCAAGCGCAACGGCAAGCGCAAGGTGGTGCGCCGCCGCCGCAAGCACTGAGCGGGAGGTCTCCTTGTCGAGAGGGAGGTTGTTGCGGCATCGCCCGAAAGGGCTCCGCAACAACCTCCCTCTCGACGTTGCGAGCGGCGAGCTATCCGCGCAGTTGCTGCTCGAGCGCCTCGAGCACCGACGGGTCCTCGATCGTCGACGGCACGGTGTACTGCTCGTGGTCGGCGATCTGCCGCATCGTCTTGCGGAGGATCTTGCCGGAGCGGGTCTTCGGCAGCGCCTGCACCACGGTCACGTCACGGAATGTGGCGACCGCGCCGATCTGCTCGCGCACCATCGCCACGAGTTCCTGCCGCAGCGTCTCCGGGTCGATCTCGACGCCGGACTTGAGCACCACGTAACCGGACGGCCGCTGGCCCTTGAGCTCGTCGCGGATGCCGACGACCGCGCACTCGGCGACGGCCGGGTGCGACGCCACCACGGCCTCCATGCTTCCGGTCGAAAGCCGATGGCCGGCAACGTTGATGACGTCGTCGGACCGGCCGAGGACGAACACGTAGCCGTCCTCGTCGACGTAACCGGAATCGCCGGTGAGGTAGTAGCCCGGGAAGGTCTCCAGGTACGACCGCCGGTAGCGGTCCTCGTCCTGCCACAGCCCGGTCAGGGTGCCCGGGGGCAGCGGCAGAGCGATCACGATGTTGCCCTCGGTGCCGGCTTCGACGGGCTTGCCCTCGGCATCGACGATGTCGACGCGGTAGCCCGGTACCGGCACGGTGGGCGAGCCCGCCTTGATCGGCATGGGGTCCAGGCCGCGCAGGTTCGCGGCGATCGCCCAGCCGGTCTCGGTCTGCCACCAGTGGTCGACGACGGGCCGGTCGAGTACCTTCGTCGCCCACTCGTAGGTGTCCGGGTCGAGCCGCTCGCCCGCGGCGAAGAGCGTACGGAGGGAGGAGATGTCGTAGTTCTCCAGCTCCTTCGCCTCGGGGTCGGCCTTGCGGACGGCGCGGATCGCGGTGGGCGCGGTGAACAACGCGACGACGCTGTTCTCGTTGATGATCCGCCAGAACGCGCCGGCATCCGGTGTGCCCACCGGCTTGCCCTCGTACATGACGGTGGTCGCGCCGATCAGCAGCGGGCCGTAGACGATGTAGGAGTGGCCGACGACCCAGCCCACGTCGGACGCGGTCCACCACACGTCGCCGGGGGAGATGTCGTAGATGTTGCGCATCGACCAGGTCAGCGCCACCGCGTGCCCGCCGTTGTCGCGCACCACGCCCTTCGGCTTCCCCGTGGTGCCGGAGGTGTAGAGGATGTACAGCGGGTCGGTGGCCGCGACGGTGACCGGCCCGGCCGGGTCCGCGTCGGCGGTGAGCTCGTCCCAGTCGAACCACGTGGCGACGGAGGCCTTGTAGTCGGCGGCCGAGCCCGGGATCATCTCCCGGTTCTTGACGATCACGGTGTGCGGCGGGGTCTGCGACAGCGACAGTGCCTGCTCGACCATGGGCAGGTACTCGACGGTGCGGCCCGGCTCGAGGCCGCCGGAGGCGGTGACGAGCAGCACCGGCCGGGCGTCGTCGATGCGGGTGGCGAGTTCCTTGGCGGCGAAACCGCCGAACACCACCGAGTGCACGGCGCCGATGCGGGCGCACGCGAGCATCGCGATCGCGGCCTCCGGGATCATCGGCATGTAGATCACGACGCGGTCGCCGGCGACGACGCCCTGATCGCGCAGCACCCCGGCGAAGGCCGCGACCTCGTCCAGCAGTTCGGCGTAGGTGTAGGTGCGCTTGGCGGGGACCATCGCCGAATCCCAGATCAGGGCGGGCCGGTCGCCGTGCCCGGCCTGCACGTGCCGGTCGAGGGCGTTGAAGCTGGTGTTGAGCGTGCCGTCGGGGAACCAGCGGAACGACGGGGCCTGCGAGCCGTCGAGGGCGCGCGTCGGCGCGTTCACCCAGTCCACGGCGCGGGCCGCCTCGAGCCAGAACCCCTCGGGGTCCTCCACGCTCTGCCGGAAGGCCTCCGCGTACGAGCTCATCGATTCGCATCCTCTCTGACCACAGCCTGTGACGCTGACCACCCTATTCGAGAGCCCCCGGGGTGAGGCACTGCCCGTTCGGCCGGTGCGCCGGGCGGCGCCTCGGCGTCGGTGAGCGGGCACGCGGCTACCGGGGCAGCCCCAGCTTCCGGTAGCGCTCGAGCCGCCGCCGGTATCGCAGCGTCGGGTCCTGGCCGACGAGCACGCCGAGTTCGCGGGCGACGGCGGCACCGACACGCTTGGCGAACTCGGTGGGCTCCTCCGCGGCATCGGGGAACTCGGGGATCACACCGTCGACGACACCGTCGCGCAGCAGGTCGCGGGAGCGGATGCCCTGAGCCGCCGCCATCTGCGGGGCGTGGGTGGTGTCGCGGTGCACGATCGCGCTGGCGCCCTCGGGCGGCAGCGGGGCGAGCCAGCCGTTCTGCGCGCACAGCACCCGGTCGGCGGGCAGCAGCGCCAGCGCGCCACCGCCGGTGCCCTGCCCGAGGAGCACCGACACCGTGGGCGTCGGCAGGGTCACCAGGTCGGCCAGGCAGCGGGCGATCTCCGGTGCGAGTCCGCGTTCCTCGGCCTCCTTGGACAGCGAGGCGCCGAGCGTGTCGATCACCAGCACGAGGGGAAGGCGGAGTTCGTCGGCCAGCCGCATCGCGCGCCGCGCCTCGCGCAGCGCGCCCGGACCCATCGTCCGCGCTGCGGACTGCCCGCTGCGGTCCTGGCCGAACAGCACGCACGACGCGCCGCGGAACCGGGCGAGCGAGACCAGCACGGTGCGGTCGGACTCGCCCTGCCCGGTGCCGGACAGCGGGACCTGCGCGGCCGCGGCATGCCGCAGCAACTGCCGGATGCCGGGACGCTCCGTCCGGCGGGAGAGCATTACCGACTGCCACGCCGGCACGTCGGGCACGTCGTCGGCGGAGGTGACCGCGGGACCTGCAGACGCATCGATGACCGTCGGCTCGGTGAGCACGCGGAGCATCCGGTGCACGAGCTGGCGGACCCCGGCGAGCGGCACCACCCCGTCGATCACGCCCTTCTGGGACAGGTTCTCGGCGGTCTGCACGCCCTCCGGGAAGGCCTCGTGGTAGAGCGCCTGGTAGACGCGGGGGCCGAGAAAGCCGACGAGCGCGCCGGGTTCGGCGGCGGTGACGTGCCCGAGCGAACCCCACGACGCGAACACCCCGCCGGTGGTGGGGTTGCGCAGGTACACCAGATAGCCGAGGTGCGCGGCCTTGTGAGCGGTGACGGCCGCCGCGATCTTGACCATCTGCACGAACGCGAGGGTGCCCTCCTGCATCCGGGTGCCGCCGGACGTGGGGGAGGCCAGCAGCGGCAGCTTCTCGCGGGTGGCGCGTTCCACGGCGAGGACGATGCGCTCGGCCGCGGCCACCCCGATCGACCCGGCGAGAAAAGCGAACTCGCAGGCGATCACCGCGACGTGCCGGCCGTGCACGGTTCCGACGCCGGTGATCACGGACTCGTCGACGCCGGACTTCGCCGCCGCGGCCTCGAGCTCGGCGCGGTACTGCTCGTCGGGGTGCACGTCGACGGGGGCGGTGTCCCAGGAGTGGAAGCTGCCCGCGTCGAGCACGCTGTCGATGAACTCCTGCGCCGAGATCCTGAGGGCCATGGCACGACCCTAGCCGTGCGTCCTTCGGGCGCCTCCAGGCTCCCGAAGGACGCACCGGCGCCTACCGGCCGATCGCCTCCTTCCAGGTGACCACGCGGCCGATGCGCAGGATGGACCGGCGGTAGATCCGCGCCCCGACCACGCTCAGGGCGCCGGTCACGAGCAGCATCAGCACGATCGTGCCGACGATCTGCAGCGGGGTCGCCACGCCGGAGGCGATGCGCAGCGGCATCAGGATCGCCGAGAACGGCGGGATCCAGCTCAGCACGGTGCTCCACGTCGACTCGGGGTCGTCCACGGACGAGAAGGCCGCGAAGAACATCGCGACGATGAGCACCATCAGCGGGGACGCGGTGGCGTTCACGTCCTCCTGGCGCGACACCATCGAGCCGGCCGCGGCGTAGAGGACCGCGAAGAACGCGAACCCGAGGACGAACCAGCCCAGTGTGCCGGCGAGCGTGCCCAGGGCCGCGCCGGTAACGGTGAGTGTGCCGGTGGCGAGACCGGCCCCCACCCCGGCCACCCCGTACGCGGTGAGCTGCAGCAGACCCACCGCACCGATGCCGAGGATCTTGCCCCACAGCAACTGCAGCGGGCGCAGCGTCGACAGCAGCAGCTCCACCACGCGCGACGACTTCTCCTCGACCACGCCCATCGCCACGTACATCCCGAACATCATGATCTGCATGTAGAGCAACACGACCGCCGCGATCGCCAGGGTGGTGCGCTGCGCCTGCTCCGGGTCCGGCGGGTCGAGGGCCTCGACGGTCACGGTGGCGCGGGCGGTGTCCGCCGCCAGCGCGGACGGGTCGACGCCGCGCGCGGTGAGGGCGTCGACCTGCGCCTGCTGCGCGACGGCCGTGTCGATCGTCGCGCGCAGGGCCGGGTCGATCTCCGATTCGGCGACGGCGGTGACGGAACCCGCCGGGCCCGGGACCAGCGCGACGTCGAGCTCGCCGTCGCGTACCCGGTCGCGGCCGGTGCCGGCGTCCGGGATCTCCGTGACGTCGACCGGGCTGCCCGTGGCTTCTCCGACGGCGGTGACGGCGGCGCCGAGGGCCGGGTCGCCGACGACGCCGACGGTGGCGGGTTCGTCGTCGCCGGAGAACAGCGACACGGCGACGATGCCGCCGACGATCGCGAGCAGGATGATCGCGTTGCTGATCAGGAAGCTCTTCTTGCGGATCTGGGTGAGGAACTCACGGCGGGCCACCAGCGCGACGGCGCGGGCGGGACTCAACGGGGCGCTCACGCTGCGACCACCTCTCGGAACAGGTCGGTCAATGTCGGCCGACGAACGGAGAACTCGTGCACCGGGCCGGTGGCGAGCGCGGCCCGGAGGATCTGCTGGTCGTCGGCGCCGTTGCCGAGGACGAGGACGGTGCGCCCGCCGCCGTGCGCGACGGTGGTGACGCCGGGCAGCCCGGCGGCCCAGCCCTCGGGGGCCTGTGGGGCGTGCACCTCGAGCCGAGCCTCACCGTGGCCGCGCAGTTCGTCGACGGTGCCGACGGCGCGCATCGTTCCCTTGGAAATGATCCCGACACGGTGGCAGAGCCGTTGCACGAGATCGAGCTGGTGGCTCGAGAAGATCACCGGGACACCGGTTTCGGCCTTCTCCATCAGCACGTCGCTCATGACGTCGACGGCGACGGGGTCCAGGCCCGAGAACGGCTCGTCGAGGACCAGCACCCTCGGGTCGTGCACCAGGGCGGCCGCGAGCTGGACCCGCTGCTGGTTACCGAGGGAGAGCGCGTCGACGGCGTCGTCCACCCGCTCGGCGATGCCCAGCCGGCTCGTCCAGCGCGTCACGGCGGCATCGGCCTCGGAACGGGAGAGTCCGTGCAGCCGAGCGAGATACGACAGTTGCGCGCCGACCTGCATCTTGGGGTACAGCCCCCGTTCCTCCGGCATGTACCCGATGGTGCGGCGCACCTGGAGGTCGACGGGCCGGCCGTCGAGCCGGACCTCACCGGAGTCGGCGGCGAGCACCCCGAGGACGATCCGCATGGTGGTGGTCTTCCCGGCGCCGTTGCTGCCGACGAAGCCGAACAGCTCACCGGGCCGCACGTCGAAGGTGACGTCGTCGAGCGCGACGACGTCACCGTATCGTTTCGAGACACCGTTGATCGTGAGCGTCACGTTTCCTCCGTCTTCTCGGGTTGTTCTCTGCGTCAGTCGGTTTCGTCGGGATCGGGGTTGTTCCAGGCGAGGATCATCGCGGGCAGGCAACCGCCGATCAGCGTCGCGGTCAGCGTCATGAGCCCGCCCGCATAGGCCATCCTGGGATGCATGCCGTCGGTCAGCACGCTGCCGACGACGAGGTAGAGCACCGGAATCATCACCAGGGACTGGGTCACGGTCAGGGCGATCGAGCGAGCGCTGTTGCGTTCCTGGATCTCCCGCTCGTCGAGGGCCGCGCGCGGTGCGTCACCCTGCCGGCCCGAGACGATCTGCAGCGAGATCCAGAGGGGGAAGAACGCCAGGCACGCCGGCAGCCACAGCAGTGGTCCCCGTTCGAAGAAGTGGCACAGCACGCCCACGGTGAACATGAGAACGAACGTCGCGGCGAGGGCCACGACCAGGATTCGGCGGCGTCGACGAGTGCGCCAGCGCGGCAACATGTTCCGGAACTTTTCTTCGTTCCTCAGGAAGCGCCGGGTGCGGAAGGCCTCGTACCGTTCGAGGAGGGTGGCGTCGTGCACGGGCATCTCGGTCACTGTGCGTCACGTCCTTCGGTTGCGGTGCGGATCCGGTACACCTCGGTGGACAGCGGCCCGAACTCGGTGCGGGAGAACACGGCCTCGACCGGGAGGCCGAAGACGTCGCAGATGCGGAAGGCGAGGTCGAGACTCGGGTAGTGGTCGCCACGCTCGAGGGCGCCGACGGTCTGGGGATTGACCTCGACGAGCTGCGCGAGCTGCGCGCGGCTCATCCCGCGTTCCGCGCGCAGGACGCGGATGCGGTTGTGGATCGGCAGGGTTTCCCCCCGACGTACCGGACTCATACAACGAAGTATTGTAAAAACCCAACGAACGGTCAAGCGGTGTCGACGCGTCCGCGCGGCAGGCAGCACCCCGGCGCGCCGCCGAAAGACCCGCGGGAGTCCTACTCGAGCAGCCCGCGGAGCCGGTCGAGCTCGCGCCGGTCCCGCTTGGTGGGCCGGCCCGTGCCGCGGTCGCGGCGGGGAATCGAGGCGAGGATCTCCTTGGGTGGGGGAGGGGGACTGTGGTCCTCGTACGCCTGGGCGGCGACCGGCGCCCCCACCCGCTTGGCCAGCAGCTGCGTCACCCGCACGATCCGTTCCGCCCCGGCCACGCGCACCCGCACCTCGTCGCCGACCTTCACGGGCTGCGACGGCTTCGCGGGGGCGTCGTTGACCCGCACGTGCCCGCCGCGGCACGCGGCCGCGGCGGCGGACCGCGTCTTGAACAGGCGCACCGCCCAGGTCCAGCTGTCCACCCGGACGCTGCCCGCCGTCATGCCGGCTCCTCCGTCAGCCGCCCCTCGTCGAGGTGCCACCGGCGGGTCGAACGGGTGTTGGCGAGCATCCGGCGATCGTGGGTGACCAGCAGCAGCGTGCCCTCGAAGCTGTCGACGGCCTGCTCGAGCTGCTCGATCGCGGGCAGGTCCAGGTGGTTCGTCGGTTCGTCGAGCACCAGCAGGTTCACCCCGCGGGCCTGCAGCAGGGCCAGTCCGGCCCGGGTGCGTTCGCCCGGTGACAGCGACGACGCGGACCGCAGCACGTGGTGGCCCCTGAGCCCGAACTTGGCGAGCAGCGTCCGCACCTCCGCGTCCGGCCAATCCGGCACCTGCGCGGCGAAGGCGTCCACGAGCGGCTCGTCGCCCTCGAACAGCGCACGTGCCTGGTCGATCTCGCCGATCTTCACGCCCGACCCGAGGGCCGCGGTGCCGGTGTCGGGCCGGATCCGGCCCAGCAGCAGGCGCAGCAGCGTCGTCTTCCCGGCGCCGTTCGGGCCGGTGACGACGATCCGGTCGCCCCACTGCACCTGCGTCGTGACGGGGCCGAGCACGAAGTCGCCGCGGTCGACGCGTGCGCCGTTCAGGGTGGCCACCACCGCACCGCTGCGCGGCGCCGCCGCGATCGACATGCGCAGCTCCCACTCCTTGCGCGGCTCCTCGACGACGTCGAGCCGCTCGATGCGGCGCTGCGTCTGCCGCGCCTTCGCCGCCTGCTTCTCGGTGGCCTCGGCGCGGAACTTCTTGCCGAGCTTGTCGTTGTCCTTGGACTTGCGGCGGGCGTTGCGGACCCCGTGCTCGAGCCAGTTGCGCTGCATCCGGGCGCGATCCTCGAGCTCCTGCTTCGTGTCCGCGTACTCCTCGTAGGTCTCGCGGGCGTGCCGCCGAGCCACCTCGCGTTCGACGAGGTACGCCTCGTAACCGCCGTCGTACACCGCGATCTGTTGCTGCGTCAGATCCAGTTCGACGATCCCGGTGACCGTGCGGGCCAGGAACTCGCGGTCGTGGCTGATCACCATCAGCGCGGTGCGGGTCTCGGCGACGAATCGCTCGAGCTGATCGAGGCCGGCCAGATCGAGGTCGTTCGTGGGTTCGTCGAGCAGCAGCACGTCGTACCGGGACAGCAGCAGGGCCGCCAGCCCGGCCCGCGCCGCCTGTCCCCCGGAGAGCCCCGTCATGGGCGCGTCCAGCCCGACCTCGAGGCCCAGGTCGGCGACGACCTTCTCGGCGCGTTCGGCGAGATCCGCGCCGCCGAGCGCGAGCCACCGTTCCAGGGCGGGGGTGTAGTCGTCGACGTCGGTGGTCCCCAGCGCCTCGGCCGCGGCGTTCATCGCGTGCTCGGCGTCGGTGACACCGGTCCGTCGGCCGAGGAAGCCGAGGATCGTCTCGCCCGGGACGCGCTCGGGTTCCTGGGCGAGATACCCGACGGTGGCGTCGGGCGGGCTGAGGACGACCGTGCCGGTGACGTCGGCGGTGCCGACCCCGGCGAGCGTCGTGAGCAGGGTGGACTTGCCTGCGCCGTTGGCGCCGACCAGGCCGATCACGTCGCCGGGCGCGACGGTCAGGCTCAGGTCGGTGAACAGGGTGCGTTCGCCCCGGGAGGCGGACAGGCCGCTGATGCGCAGTGTTGCAGTCACCTCTCGATTATCCCCACGCGCGTCGCGGGGTTTCCGGATGGTGGGATGCGGGGAACACCGGGCGGCCGGAACGGGTTGGGCCGATCATGACCGTTCCCACGATCACCCTCAACGACGGCAACACCATTCCGCAGCTCGGCTTCGGCCTGTGGCAGGTCGAGGACGAGCAGAGCTACGACGCGGTGACCGAGGCGCTGCGGGTGGGCTACCGCAGCATCGACACCGCGGCCCTCTACGGCAACGAGGCCGGCACCGGCCGCGCGCTGCGCGACTCGGGCGTCCCCCGCGACGAGCTGTTCGTCACCACCAAGCTGTGGAACAGCGACCAGGGCTACGACTCGGCGCTGCGCGCCTTCGACACGAGCCTGGGCAGGCTCGGCCTCGACTACGTCGACCTGTACCTGATCCACTGGCCGGCGCCGGCCCAGGACCGCTACATCGATACCTTCCGCGCCTTCCAGAAGATCAAGGCGGAGGGCCGCGCCCGCTCGATCGGCGTCTCCAACTTCCGGATCGAGGATCTCGACCGGCTGATCGACGCCGTCGGCGAGGTCCCGGCCGTCAACCAGATCGAGCTGCATCCGCGGTTCAACCAGGCCGAGCTGCGGGCGTATCACACCGGCAAGGGCATCGCCACCGAGGCCTGGAGCCCCCTCGGCCAGGGCACCGTGCTCGAGGACCCGACGCTGACGTCGATCGCGCAGGCGCACGGCCGCACCGTCGCGCAGGTGATCCTGCGCTGGCACATCCAGCTCGGCACCATCGTCATCCCGAAGTCCGTCACGCCCGAGCGCATCGCGAGCAACTTCGACGTCTTCGGTTTCGAGCTGACCGCGGACGACCTCGACCGCATCCGCGGGCTGCACGACGACGGCGGCCGAATCGGCGGCGATCCCGCCACGTTCTCCTGATCCGCGGGGCCGGGGCGGTGGCCGAATGTGACACGCGTTCGATCTGATCGACGCAGTGTGACATTCGGCCCGCGCGGGCGATGAGTTCTCCCGGTCCGACCGGTCCGTATCGATACGGGCTCCGGCCGGAGCCGGGAGAGGAGTCGTCGTGAGCACACCTGTCACCACCACCGTCGATGCCCGCTTCGGGGACGAAGGGGAGCCGCCCCTGCCGTGGACCGACACGGAGGAGCTTCTCGAGTCCGCGCAGCTGTACTGGCTCAGCACGGTCCGGCGCGACGGCGTACCGCATGTGACACCGCTGATCGGACTGTGGCACGCGGGCGGATTCGTCTTCTGCACGGGCCCGGGCGAGCAGAAGACCCACAACCTCCGGCACAACGATGCGGTGGCTGTCACCACGGGCGTCGCGACGTGGGCGGCCGGCACGGACGTCGTGGTCGAGGGGCGCGCCCGGCGCGTCACGGACGGCGACGCGCTGCGCGACGTCGCCGAGGCGTACTACGTCAAGTACGGCCAGCAGTGGCGGTTCGAGGTCCACGGCGACGCCGTCGGGCCGGTGGACGACCCGGGCTGGGTCTTCCGCGTCGAGCCGAGCAAGGTGCTCGTCTTCGCCAAGGGGCCGTTCGGGCAGACCACGCACCGGTTCGCCTGACCGCCCGTGCCGACGGCCCGTTCCCGGCCGGATGTCACATTGCTTCGATCCGATCGAACGCATGTCACATTCGGCCACACAGCCGCGCGAGCATCGCGCCGGTCGCCTGTCAGCGGGGCGGGCCGGCGTCCAGCGTGAGCGTGGCGGTGCGTCGCTGCCCGGCGGCGTCGAGCCAGCCGATCTCCACGCTGTCGCCCGGCCGTCGCGCCATCAGCATTTCCTCGAGGTCCGCCGTGGACGAGACCGGGCGCCGGTCGAACGCGACGATGACGTCGCCGATCTCGAGGTCGGTGCCTGCGGCCGGGGTGCCGTAGCCGACCCACAGCACTTCGGCGCCGGTCTCCTGGCCGCCGGTCCGGCCGGTGGTGACGCTCACGCCGAGCAGCGGGGTCGGGCCGACGTGCACCGTCCCGGCGCTCGTGCCGGTACGGACCTGGTCCACCACGTCGAGGGCGATCCCGATGGGCACCGCGTACGCCTCGGGTGGGTCGGGTACGACGGCCGGATCCGGTTCCAGGGCCCCGGCGGTGTTCACCCCCACGACGGTGCCGAACGCGTCGACGAGCGGACCCCCGGAGTCCCCGGGCCGGATCGCCGCGTCGACCTGCAGCATTCCGCTGAGCCGGCGCAGGGATCCGTCCATCGAATCGCGCACCGACACCGTCTTGTCGACGGCGACGACCGTGCCGGGCGCAGGCACGACGACCCCGCCGCCGTCCGCGTTGCCGAAGGCGGTCACCGGCGCTCCCGGTTGCGGAAGGGGGCTCTCGGTGACGGCCGCGACCGGCAGGCCGGCGGCGGAGCCGAGTTGCAGTACGGCGATGTCGAGGGTGGTGTCGTAGCCGAGCACCGCGACGTCGTAACTCGCACCCGTGTGGGGGCTGACCGCGCTGATGTCGGTGGCGCCGGTGACGACGTGGTGGTTCGTGAGCACCGTGCCGTCGGCGGTGAGGACGATGCCGGTGCCCGAGATGCCGCGCCAGCCGCGGTTGGCGGAGAGGGTGACGACGGCCGGCGTGATCCGTGCCGCCACCTCCTCGGTGGTAGGCACGACGGGCGGGGCGGGTGCCGGGGGTGGCGGCGGCAGCACGACGATCTCGACCGTCGCCGGCGCGGTGAGCACCAGTCCGGCGGACACCATCGCCAGGACGGCGCCGATGCGGCGGATCACGGCCCCGGCGCGGTGGCCGCGAGATGGTCGACGAGTTCGCGGGCGGCGGCGCGACCGGCGCGGTTCGCGCCGATGGTCGACGCCGACGGCCCGTACCCGACGAGGTGGACCCGCGGGTCCGCGGCGACCTGCGTCGCCAGCTTCCCCGTTATGGTGATGCCGCCGCCGGGATTGCGCAGGCCGAGGGGCGCGAGATGGTCGAGGGAACTGCGGAAACCGGTGCACCACAGGATGACATCGACATCGAGCGTGGTGCCGTCGGGCCACCGGACGCCGGTCTCGGTGATCTCGTCGAACATCGGGAGGCGGTCGAGTGCGCCGCGTTCGCGGGCCGCACGGATAGCGGGCGTGACCGGCAGTCCGGTCACCGACACCACCGACCCGGGCGGCAGGCCCCGCCGTACCCGGTCCTCGACCAGCGCGACGGCGGCCCGGCCGAGTTCCGGGGTGAAATCCTCGTCGCGCCAGGCGGGTTCGCGGCGGGTCACCCAGGTGGTTTCGGTGACGCGGGAGATCTCGTCGAGCAGCTGCACCGCCGAGATGCCGCCGCCGACGACGAGGACGTGGCGGCCGGTGAACTCGTCGGCGCTGCGGTAGTCCCGGGTGTGCAGCTGGCGTCCGCGGAAGCGGGTGGCGCCCGGGTACCAGGGCACGAAGGGGTGTTCCCACGTGCCGGTGGCGTTGACCAGTCCGCGGGCGGAATACACGCCGCGGTCGGTCTCCACGCGCAGTCGCTCGCCGCGGGCGCACACCACGCCGACCTGGACGGGGCGGTGCACCGGCAGGTGGAAGCGGGCCTCGTAGGCGCGGTAGTACTCGGGAACCGCGGCGGCCGCCGGCACCTGCCCGGCGGTGGTGTCGACCGCTTCGGAGAACGGCCACCCCGGCAGGTCGTGTACTCCGTTGACGGTGCTCAGCGTCAACGACGGCCACCGCTCCTGCCAGGCGCCGCCGGGGCCGAACGACCGGTCCAGCACGACGAACCCGGACTCCGGTTCGACGCCGAACCGCTGCAGGAAGTAGGCGGTGGACAGCCCGGCCTGGCCCGCGCCGATCACCACGACGTCGACGGGGGTCGCCGGTGCGTCCGTCGTCATCACCGCCCTCCCTTCCGTGGGTCCGCACCCATGATGCACCGGCGTCCCCGTCGCCGCCGTGCCGTCGGCACGATCGGGGCCGTGCCGTCGGCACGATCGGGGCCGGCGCGACCACCGTCGGAGGGACTCACGGGCTTTCCCGCACGGCCAAAAATGTGATATCACTTTAATATCGCATTGCAATGACCGGGAAGGGAGTCACCGCCATGTCCGCCACCCCCTCCGTAACCATCGAGCGGCCCGGACGATCCGCGAGCGGCTGGTCCGTCCTCGCGATCGCGCTCGCCGTGGACGTCGTGGCAGCGGCGCTCGCCGTGTTCGGCGCGGTGAACCACAACGTCGCGCTTGTCGTGGCCGGTGCGGTGCTGTTCGTCCCTGCCACCGTGGCGCTCGCCGGCCTGGTCCTCGTCGAACCCAACGAGGCCCGCGTGCTGCAGTTGCTCGGCAGCTCGTACTCGGGCACCCTCCGGCAGGACGGGCTGCGCTGGATGAACCCGCTCAACACCCGGCGCAAGATCTCCACCCGCATCCGCAACCACGAGACCGGGATCGCCAAGGTCAACGACGCCGACGGCAACCCCATCGAGATCTCCGCCGTCATCGTGTGGCAGGTCGAGGACACCGCCCGGGCCGTGTTCGACGTCGACGACTTCGAGGAGTTCGTCGCCGTGCAGACCGAGGCGGCCGTCCGCCACATCGCCGGCAGCTACCCGTACGACGCGGGCCCGGAGACGTTGTCGCTGCGGCAGAACGCCGACGAGATCACCTCGAGGCTCTCCGTGGAAGTCGACGAGCGGGTCGGATCCGCCGGCGTGCGCGTTGTCGAATCCCGGATCAACCGGCTCGCGTACGCGCCCGAGATCGCGCAGGCCATGCTGCGCCGCCAGCAGGCGGGTGCCGTCATCGCCGCGCGCGAGCAGATCGTCAGGGGTGCGGTCGGCATGGTCGGAACCGCCCTCGAACAGCTCGAGAAGGAGCACACCATCGAGCTCGACGAGGAGCGCAGGGCCGCGATGGTGAGCAATCTGCTGGTGGTCCTGTGTGGTGACCAGAGCGCGCAACCGGTGCTCAACACCGGATCGCTCTACGCCTGAGGGCTCGTCGACGCCATGGCGGAACGCAAGAAGCTCCTGCTTCGGCTCGACCCGGCGGTCCACGACGCGCTCGCGCGGTGGGCCGCCGACGAGTTGCGCAGCACCAACGCGCAGATCGAGTTCCTGCTCCGGCGCGCGCTGAGCGAGGCGGGACGCATGCCGCGCGACGCCGGGCGCATCCGCAAGCCCGGCCGGCCGCGCGCGGACGAGGGCTGACGCGGAGCGACGTCGCGCCCGTGCGCGGCGGGTGCGATGATGCGTGCCGGCGACGAAAGGTGAAGCACACATGATGGGGATCAGCCGCGACGGCGACGTGGTCACGCTCGAACTGCGGCGCGAGGAGCGCCGCAACGCGCTCAACACCGAGCTGTGCGTCCAGGTCCGGGAGGGGCTCGAGGAGGCACTCGACGGGGGTGCGCGTGCGGTCGTGATCACCGGCCGGGGCTCGAGCTTCTGCGCCGGCGCCGACCTGTCGGGGGACGTCTACGCGGAGGGATTCCTCGACAGCCTGGGCGAGATGCTGCGTGCCATCCAGGAGGCGCCCGTGCCGGTGATCGCCGCGATCAACGGCCCCGCCATCGGCGCGGGCACCCAGCTCGCTCTCGCCGCGGACCTGCGGGTCGTCGCGCCGGGTGCTCGCTTTGCGATTCCCGCGGCGCGCCTTGGTATCTCGGTGGACCGGTGGACGGTACGACGGCTGGCCTCCCTGCTCGGCGGCGGCCCGTCGCGGGCCGTGCTGCTCGCCGCCGAGCCGGTCGACGCCCACGAGGCCGTGGACCGCGGCCTGGCCAACCGGATCGGCGACCTCGTCGCCGCGCAGTCCTGGGCACACGAGATCGCCAAGCTCGCACCGCTGTCGCTGCACGCGATGAAGCTGTTCCTCAACGACGACGGCACCCGCGACGAGCCGTCGCCCGAGCAGACGGCCGCGCTGGCCGCGGCGTGGCTCAGCGAGGACGTCCAGGAGGCCCGGCTCGCCCGCGCGGAACGCCGGGAGCCGGTCTTCCGCGGCCGCTGAGCGCGCCCGCGCCCCTCTACAGTGGTGGGGTGAGCGTCAAGCAGACCGCCTCGTCCGCCCTCGCCGGCGCCGGCTTGCTGTGGGTGGCGCGCGCCGCCCGCGGCGTCCCCGGCTCGATCGGCGCGACTCCGGCGGACATCCGCCCGTACGCCGCCGGCTCACCCCGGTATCGGAACGGCCGGTTCCACAACTCGGAGCCGAGCAGCACGGTGCTGCCCGAGGCCGGCGGCAGCCTCGTCAAGGACATGCTCACCCGACGGTCTTCCGGCACGCCGCGCGACGCGGTGCCGCTCGCGCCGCAGCTCGCGCCGGTGCAGGCCGCGGAACTGGCGGTCACCTGGTACGGGCACTCGAGCGTCCTCCTCGAGATCGACGGCCACCGGATCCTCGCCGACCCGGTGTGGAGCGAGCGGGTCTCGCCGTCGCCGGCCGTGGGCCCGGCCCGGTTGCACCCGTCGCCGGTCGAACTGGCGGAACTGCCGCCGATCGACGCCGTCGTGATTTCCCACGACCACTACGACCACCTGGACCGCGAGACCGTGGAGGCGCTCGCGGCCACGCAGCGCGAGGCCCGGTTCCTGGTGCCGCTCGGCGTGGGCGCGCACCTGCGCCGGTGGCGGATCCCGGCCGACCGGATCGTCGAGCTGGACTGGGACCAGCACACCGAGGTGGGCGCGCTCACCGTCACGTGCACCGAGGCGCGGCACTTCTCCGGACGCGGCCTGATCCGCAACATCACGCTGTGGTCGTCGTGGGTGATCGCGGGGCCGACGCGAACCGCGTTCTTCGGCGGCGACAGCGGCTACACGCCCCGCTTCGCCGGCATCGGGGACCGCTACGGCCCGTTCGATCTGACGTTGCTGCCGGTGGGCGCGTACGACCCGCGGTGGCCCGACGTGCACATGAACCCGGAGGAGGCGGTGCGCACCCACCTCGATCTCGGGGGCGGCGACCACCCCGGCCTGCTCGTCCCCGTGCACTGGGGCACCTTCAACCTGGCGTTCCACGCGTGGTCGGAGCCGATCGCGCGGCTCCTGCCCGCCGCTCGGGAGGAGGGGGTGCCCACGGCCGTGCCGATGCCGGGGCAGCGGGTCGACGCACTGCGGCCGGGCTCGCAGGATCCGTGGTGGGTTCCGCTCGGCTGACCCCGGGCCGGTAGGGGTTTCCGGGCCGGTAGGGGGTTTCCGGGCCGCCGCAGCGGGTATCCCGCCGTCCGTCGGGGAGCGTCGGAGGGAGGGCGGGGCCATCGTCGAATCGTTGATCTTCGGGATCATCGCCTCGAGCGCGCTGGTGCTCGGTGCCCTGGTGGGCGGATGGGTGGAGATCCCCAAACGCGTTCTCGCGGCGATGCTGGCGTTCGCCGCCGGCGCGCTCATCACCGCCCTGTCGTTCGAGTTGTTCGAGGATTCGTACGAGAAGGGCGGCATCTGGCGCGCGGCGATCGGACTCGTCGTCGGCGCGCTCGTGTTCACCGTGCTCAGCGCGTGGCTGGACCGGGTGGCCGAGGGCCGGCGGGAGAAGGACCACGGTAGCGAGAAACTCGACGTCGACGCGGCCGCCGAGGAAACCGCGCCGTCGTCGTCCTCGGTGAGCGGGGCGGCCGGGCTGGCGCTGCTGGCGGCGGTCACGCTCGACGGGGTGCCCGAGAACGTGGCGCTCGGTGTGTCCCTGGGGGAGGGCACCGGCGGCCTCGCCCTGCTGGTCGCGATCTTCGTGTCCAACTTCCCGGAGTCGCTCGTCGGCAGCGCCTCCATGCGTGCTCAGGGCCGGTCCCGGGGGTACATCCTCGGGATGTGGGTCGCGTGCGCCACGCTGCTGACCGTCGCCGTCGTCGTCGGGGCCGGGCCGCTCGCGGTGACCCCGCCGGAGACGATCTCCCTGCCGTTGGCGTTCGCGGCGGGCGCGGTGCTGGCGTCGCTGGCCGACACGCTCATGCCGGAGGCCTACGAGAAGGGCGGTCCCACGGTCGCGCTGAGCACCGCCGCGGGATTCGTGCTGTCGTTCGTCCTCGCGACGCTGTGAGCGGTGTCAGCTCGTCGTAGCGGCACGCTTGCGTTCGACGAGCGCCCGCGTGACGAGGAAGGCGATCGCCACACTCGCGACGGTACGCACCAGGCGGTTGACGTCCACCGCCGGCTGCCACGACAGCTTGCCGCCGCTGATGACGTACGCGCCCACCGGGCGAGCCCCGACGCCGAAGCCGCCGCCCTCGCCGTTCTCCCCGTCGGGCGAGTACCCCCCGCCTCCGCCGGCACCGCCGGAGACCACGGCCGCGGTGATGACCGTCAGGCCGTCCTTCTCGACCGGCTCCGAGTACACGCGCTTGACCGTGACCGTGTCGCGTGCCTTGGCCATCAGATCCTCGAGATTCATGTCCGCCCCTGTCGTCGTGGATTCGACTCCGGCCGGTTCGCCGGCCCGTGCCCATTCTCGGCCGCGGGCCGCCGCCGGGGAAGTGTCCTAGGTCCCTGCGACGGCGAAGGCGCGACGGCTGTGCCGGACGAGTTCGCGCAGGGCCGGAGCGTCCGTATCGGACCAGATCAGCGACAGCACCGCGGGCCCGGTAGCGTCGTCCAGGGTGAGCCCGCACAACCGGCCCTCGAAGTGCGCGGTCATCGAGCGGCTGAGGATCGCCACGCCCAGCCCGCGGAGGGCGAGGTCGGCGACGGTGTCCGGGGAACTGGCCTGCAGGGCGATGTCGGGGCGCAGGCCGGCGGCGGCACACGCCCGGTCGAACACGGTCCGGATCCCGGTGCCCTCGGGCATGGACACGACGGGGTGCGCGCACACGTCCGCGAGCGTGAGGCGGGCGCGTCCGGTCAGCGGGTGACCGGGCGGCACGGCCGCGACGATCGGTTCGCTGACGAGGGTGAGCGCCTCGAGGCCCGGGGGCGGGCTGCCGGCGGAGCCGACGAGGGCGAGGTCCACGGTGGCGCAGCGGACCCGCTCGACGAGCCGGTCGGAGGCGTCCTCGACGAGGGTGATCTCGACCCCCGGGTGCGCGCGGTGGAACGCGGCGAGCGCGTCGAACAGCCCGGTGACGGTGCAGGCGGTGACCATGCCGACCACCAGCCGTCCGCGGATCAGTGCCGTCACCTCCTCGACCGCCTGCCGGGCGGCCGCGGCGGACGCCAGCGCGGCCCGGGCGTGCGGCAGGGCCGCCTCCCCGGCCGTGGTCAGGGTGGCGGTGCGGGTGGAGCGGTCGAACAGGGCGGCGCCGAGGTCGTGCTCGAGCCGGCGGACCTGGGCGCTGATCCCGGACTGGCTGATGTGGACGCGGTGGGCGGCCCGGGTGAAGTTCGCCTCCTCGGCCACCGCGACGAAGTACTCGAGCTGCCGCAGTTCCATAACCCCGGATTCTAGTTCCGATCAGAACAATCTGTTGGACTTCTGACTCTGCGGGTCGGAGGCTGGTGGTGTCCCGCTTCCGTTCCTGGAGAGGATGACCGTGTCCGACGCAGAGAAGGCTTGGCAGCCAGAGGATCTCACCCGCCTGTTCGTCGAGCGCTCCAACGCCGGCGACGCGGCGGGTGTCGCCGCACTGTACGAGGAGGACGCCGTGATGGCCTACCCGCCGGGCGGTCGCACGGTGGGCCGCGAGGCCATCCGCCGCTTGTGGGAGCAGGTGCTGGAACACGCGCCCCACTTCGAACCCGAGCCGCCGCTGCCGACACTGATCAGCGGCGACCTCGCGCTGACCGCCACCCCGCCGAAGGACGGCGCCGGCGCCCGGGCCCAGGTGGCCCGCCGCCAGCCCGACGGCAGCTGGCTGCGCGTGCTCGACCAGCCCGAGTTCGTCCGCCCGGACAGCTGAGCCCGGCGCGAGGCGCGTCACGGCACGGCGGCGGAGCGCAGCGGGTGGCTTAGCCTGATTCCCATGGCAGCAGAGGAGCCCACCGCCGTCGCCGACCAGGCGGCCGCGCCCCCGACCGACGCGCGGCACATCGAGCTGGGCCTGACCACCGAGCAGGTCGCCGAACGCGTGGCCCGGGGCGCCACCAACGACGTGCCGGACCGGGCGTCGCGGTCGGTCGGTGAGATCGTCCGCGCCAACGTCTTCACCCGCATCAACGCGATCCTGGCCGTCCTGCTGGCCATCGTCCTGGCCACCGGCTCGATCATCGACGGCATGTTCGGCCTGCTGATCATCCTCAACAGCGCCGTCGGAATCGTGCAGGAGATCCGCGCCAAGTGGACCCTCGACAGGCTCGCGATCGTCAGCCAGGCCAAGCCTCTCGTGCGCCGGGACGGGGCGGTGGCCGAGCTCCCGCCGCGCGAGGTGGTGCTCGACGACATCATCGAACTCGGCCCCGGCGACCAGGCGGTGGTGGACGGGTTCGTCGTCGAGGCCGAGGGGCTCGAACTCGACGAGTCGCTGCTCACCGGTGAGGCCGATCCTGTGCACAAGGAGCTCGGCGCACACGTCCTCTCGGGCAGCTTCGTCGCGGCGGGCAGCGGCGCCTACCGGGCCACGAAGGTCGGCCGTGACGCGTACGCAGCCCGGCTCGCCGAGGAAGCCAGCAAGTTCACGCTCGTGCACTCGGAACTGCGCGCCGGCATCGACAAGATCCTGAAATTCATCACCTACCTGATGATCCCGGCGGGCCTGCTCATCATTTACAACCAGCTGTTCTCGAGCGGCGAGGCGCTCGGCCCGGCACTCAGCGGCATGGTCGCCGCGCTCGTTCCGATGGTCCCCGAGGGCCTGGTGCTGATGACGTCGATCGCGTTCGCGGTGGGCGTGATCCGTCTCGGTCGCCGGCAGTGCCTCGTGCAGGAACTGCCGGCCATCGAGGGCCTCGCACGCGTCGACGTGGTCTGCGCCGACAAGACCGGCACGCTCACCGAGAACGGCATGCGCCTGGCGGACGTCGTGTGCGTCGACGGCAGCGACGAGACGGCCGCCCGTGCCGCGCTCGCGGCGATGGCCGCCGACGACCCGCGTCCCAACGCCAGCGTCCTCGCCGTCCGCGAGGCGATGCCGGACGACCCCGGCTGGGGAGAGGCCACCGCCGTCGCCCCGTTCTCGTCGGCGAAGAAGTGGAGCGGCCAGTCGTACGGCGACCACGGCGACTGGGTGCTCGGCGCACCGGACGTGCTGCTCGATCCCGGCTCGGAGGCGGCCCGGCGCGCCGAGGCGCTCGGGGCGCAGGGGCTGCGGGTGCTGCTGCTCGGCCGGTGCGACCGTCCCGTCGACGACCCGCACGCCCCCGGCACGGTCACCGCGCAGGCCCTCGTCGTGCTCGAGCAGCGGGTCCGGCCCGACGCCAAGCCGACCCTCGAGTACTTCGCGAGCCAGCAGGTCGAGGTCAAGGTCATCTCCGGCGACAACGCCGTGTCGGTCGGCGCGGTCGCGACGTCGCTCGGCCTGCCGCACGCCGATCACCCCGTCGATGCCCGCACCCTGCCGGAGGACCGCGACCGGCTCGCCGACACCCTCGACTCGGCCACCACCTTCGGTCGCGTGCGGCCCGACCAGAAACGGGCGATGGTCGGAGCCCTCCAGTCGCGCGGGCACACCGTCGCCATGACCGGCGACGGGGTCAACGACGTGCTGGCGCTCAAGGACGCCGACATCGGGGTCGCGATGGGCTCCGGCAGCCCGGCTACCCGTGCGGTCGCGCAGATCGTGTTGCTGGACAACAAGTTCGCCACCCTGCCCTACGTCGTCGCCGAGGGCCGGCGGGTGATCGGCAACATCGAGCGGGTCTCGAACCTGTTCCTCACCAAGACCGTGTACTCCGTACTGCTGGCGTTCCTCGTGGGGCTCTCGGGCGCGTTGTCCCAGGTGTTCGGCTACGAGCCGATGCCGTATCCGTTCCTGCCGCGGCACGTGACGATCGCGGCGTGGTTCACCATCGGAGTCCCCGCGTTCATCCTGTCGCTCGCCCCCAACAACGAGCGGGCCCGCTCCGGCTTCGTGTCGCGGGTGATGCGCCTGGCGATCCCGTCGGGTGTGATCATCGGGATCAGCACGTACGTCTGCTACATCCTGGTGTACGCCGGACCCGAGCAGACCGAGGCGCAGAAGATGCAGGCCGGCACCGCGGCGCTGATCACCTTGATCATGATCGCGCTGTGGGTGCTCGCCGTGGTGGCGCGGCCGTACGTGATGTGGAAACTGGTGCTGCTGGCCGGTTCGGTGCTCGGGTACCTGGTCCTGTTCGCCTTCCCCTTCGCCCGCGAGTTCTTCGCCCTCGACATCTCCAACGTCGGCGCAATGGTCACGGCGTTCACGTGCGGGGCGATCGGCGTGGTCCTCGTGGAGGTCTCGTGGTGGGTGACCGGGCGAGTCCACGGTGAGCACCGCCGGCTGTTCGCCGCCAGTGAGGACCTGTTGCCGGGCGTGCACTGACGGGGACGAGGGCACTGCGCCGGCCCGGCCGGGGACGAGGGCACTGCGCCGGCCCGGCCGGGGACGAGGGCACTGCGCCGCCGCGGCAGGTTTGGGAACCGGCCCGCGGTGGCACGCTGAGGCATCGATCCCTCGAACGGAAGGAGCGGCAGATGGGTTTGAAGGATTCGATCAAGGGCCTGGTCGACAAGGGCAGGGCGTACGCGGAGAAGAACCCCGACAAGGCCGGCGGGTTCGTCGACAAGGCAGGCGACGCCGCCGATGCCCGGACGGGCGGCAAGTACGCCCAGCACGTGGACAAGGTGCAGGACGCCGCGAAGAAGCACCTCGGTAGCGCGGACCATCCCGTTCCCGGTGCGACTCCGGGTCCCGCGGGACGGCCCGGCCCGGAGTCCGATCCCGGCCCGCAGGCGCAGCCGGGCCCGCGCAGCCCGTAGCAGTGCAGGTCTTCGGCGGGAGGTCCCGACAGGGATCTCCCGCTCTGCGTCCACCGGTGGCACGCTGGTGACGATCCGACCATTGCACAGAGAAGGGATGGACCCGATGCGATTCATGGATTCGCTCAAGGGCCTGGTCGACAAGGGCAAGGACTATGCCCGGAAGAACCCGGACACGGTGAACAACGCCATCGACAAGGCCGGCGATCTCGCCCGGACGAAGGGGCCCCGACAGTACTCCCGGCACGTCGGCAAGGCGCAGGAAGCGGTGAAGAAGACCCTCGGCACCGAAGGTCGCGGACCGGGTCCGGCTGCCGGACCCGGCCCGGCTCCCGGACCCGACGTCCGATAGCGCGGCGTCGGACCCGGCCCCACGTCCGGTCGCGACCTGCTGTGGCAGGCTTGGCCCGCTCGATCATTCGGACGAAAGGACGCGACGTGGGTTTCATGGATTCGGTCAAGGGGCTGGTCGACAAGGGCAAGGAGTTCGCGGCGCAGAACCCCGACAAGGTCGACGAGGCGATCGAGAAGGCCGGTGATCTCGCGGACCGCAAGACCGGCGGAAAGTACGCCGAGCAGGTCGACAAGGCGCAGGACGCGGCGAAGAAGGCCCTCGGCGCCGGATAGGCCGGGGCCGCCGATCGGCCCGTGCTGCCGAGGGGGAGCGGGGCGGGCACGCCGGTGCCGTCCACCCTTCGTTGAACGGTCGATCGGTCTTGTTAAGGTGGCTGGTGCCTTCCGCCGGGATCGACGCAGATCCCGGCGGGCCGCCCAGGGGGAGTCGGCGGTGTGTCGGTCGGGGGTTGTCGAGGGGATGTACGTCGGATGCCTCGGGCCGAGGTGTCTCGTCGGAATCCGCCTCGCGAGAAAGGTGAGTGAGTGGCCAAGCAAGTCCGCGCCGCAGTGACCCGGCAGCAGATCGTGCACGCCGCCGCCGCGATGTTCGACGAACGAGGGTTCCACGGCGCCAGCTTCGCCGACATTCTCCGCGACACGGGACTGTCCAAGGGGGCGGTGTACTTCCATTTCGCGTCGAAGATCGACCTTGCCGGCGCCATCGTCGCCGAGCAGCACCGCCGCTCGATCGCGCTCGTCGATGCGATCGCCGGCACCGAGGCGTCGACTCTCGAACAGATCGTGATGCTGTGCCATGGCATCGGCCGGCAGATGATCGAGGACCCCGTCGTGCGCGCCGGGATCCGGCTCACCCTCGAACTCGGCAGTCTCGACAAGCCCGCCGGGCCGTACCTGGACTGGATCACGGCCTGCGAGGCGTTCGGCCGTCGTGCCGTCGAGGAAGGCGACCTGGATGCCCACCTCGATCCGTCGATGCTGGCGCACTTCGTGATCTCCGCGTTCACGGGCGTGCAGCTCCTGTCCGACGTCCTCGCCGGGCGCGTCGACCTCGAGGAGCGGATCGACCAGATGTGGACGCTGCTGCTGCCCGGCATCATGCCGACCTCCCGCCACGACGCGATCGAGACGGTGCGCGGGGCGCGCTGGTCGCTACCTCTCGGCGGCGACCTGCTTCCCGTGTCGGCTACGTGAGCAACTGCGCGTAGTCGTCGCGGCGCTCGGCCGGGAGGAGCGTGTTCAGCACGAAGCGGGTCTGGAGCCGGATGTACTCGTCGAGCGTGTAGATGGCCCCGAAGTGCCAGTGCTTGAGCGCCCAGCCGTGCGCCAGCAGCATGATGTCGAAGACCATCAGGTCGACATCGACCGGGTTCATCACGCCCGCATCGATCCCCGCGTCGAGCGCGGCGCGCAGCGGCGCCGAGGACTCCACCTCGAGTTCCTTGATCCGGGCGCGTCCGGCGTCGTCGAGGGTGCGGCTCTCCCGGTAGGTGAGCACCGTGGCGTGGAGGTTCTCGTCCACGATCTCGATGTAGCGGCGCATCCCGGCGGCGAGCCGCTCGACGGGGTCGTCGCCGACGGCGTCCATGGCCGGTTCGAGCTGGTCGCGGAAGGCGTCGAGGATCGCGAGGATGGTCGCGAGGAGGACGTCCTCCTTGCCGCCGAAGTACTTGTAGATCAGGCCCACGCTCACCCCGGCCTCGTCGGCCAGCGCCTGCATGGACATCTGGTGGAACCCGGTCCGCTGCATCACCGTCACCGCGGCGTCGAGCACCTGTTTGCGGCGGGAGCTGGTGCGCACGGCTCGCACGGCCTCGTCCACGGGTAGCGCGTCGTGGTCGGTGGTCATGGTGGTGCTCCTCGTCGCCGCTGGGTCGGATCCACAGTACCGAGTGATCCGGGCGGGTCGTCCGGCGCAGCCCCGGGCGGCGGACATCCCGCGACGGCCCGCACGCCGGGCTACCGGGCGCGCGCGACGAATCCTTCCAGCAAGCGGACGGTGTCCGGCGTCTCGATCAACCGGCTGATCTCGTCGAGCTCTCGGGCGAACCCCTCATCGCCCCGAGCTGCGACGATGCAGCGTTTGGCGGCCGCGTAGGCGGCCGGCGGCAGCTGCGCGAGTCGATCGGCCAAGGCTCGGGCCTCGGTCTCGACGTCGGCGTCGGTGGCCCACTGCACGATTCCGAGCCGTTCGGCCGCACGGCCGGTGACCAGTTCGGCGCCGAGAACGAGCCGGTGCGCCACCGACGGACCGGCCAGCCGGGTGAGCCGTTGCGTGCCCCCCGCGCCGGGGAGGAGCCCGATTCCCACCTCGGGAAGCCCGAGCTTCACCGAGGCGCCCGCGACGCGGAAGTCGCACGCGAGGGCCAGCTCGAGGCCGCCTCCCGTGGCGGCACCGGCGAGGGCGGCCACCGAGGGCTTCGGCAGCGCCTCGATGCGGGCGAACACGTCCTGGAGCCGTGCGGTGAAGCGGCGCAGGCGTGCACCCCGATCGGGCTGCGTGCTCCAGGACTCCATCATCGCGATGTCCGCGCCTCCGCAGAAGATCCGCCGGGCACTGCGGATCAGGACGGCCCGTACGGCGGGGTCCTCGCCCAGCGTCGTGACCGCCTCGGCCAGGGCCTCCGCCTGCGCCTCGTCGAAGGCGTTGGCGGGGGGACGGTCGAGGGTGATGATCCCGACGCGGTCTTCGCGTGTGGTGACGACGCTCACGGTTACTCCAGCAGGTGTCGGTAGCGGGTTCGGTGTTCTTGTGGCAGAACGGTGTTGAGCACGAACCGGGTCTGCAGCCGGATGTAGTCGTCGAGGCTGTAGAGCCGGCCGAAATGCCAGTGCTTGAGCGCCCAGCCGTGGGCGAGCAGCACCAGGTCGAAGACCATCAGGTCGACGTCGACCGGGTTCATGATGCCTGCGTCGATGCCGTCGGTCAGCACCGCACGCAGCGGGGCGGAGGTGGCGATCTCGAGCCGCTTGAGCATCTCCCGCCCGGCCGGGTCGAGCGTGCGGCTCTCGCGGTAGGTCAGGGCCACGGCGTCGAGGTTCTCGTCGACGATCTCGACGAACCGGCCGATCCCCGCGGCCAGGCGCTCCACGGGGTCCGTGCCGGCCGCCGCCATCGCGGGCTCGAGCTGATCCCGGAACGCGTCCAGGATGGCGGTGATGGTGGCGAGGAGGATCTCCTCCTTGTTGCCGAAGTACTTGTAGAGCAGGCCCACGCTGACGTTCGCCTCGTCGGCCAGCGCCTGCATGGACATCTGATGGAACCCTGTGCGCTGCATCACCTTCGCGGCAGCGATCAGGATCTGCCTGCGCCGGGAGTTCGCACGGACCGCGCGCACGGCCTCGTCGATCGGCAGCTCGCTCGGATCGGCCGACATGGGCGTCCTCCTCGTCGCTCGGGACGTCCGCTCAGATCCCGAGATCCTTGGCGACGATCGTCTTCATGATCTCGGTGGTGCCGCCGTAGATGGTCTGGATGCGGGCGTCGACGAACGCGCGTGCCACCGCGTACTCGCGCATGTACCCGTAGCCGCCGTGCAACTGCAGGCACCGGTCCGCGACCCGCACCTGCAGTTCGGTGGCCCACCACTTCAGCCGCGCCGCGCGGGCGGCGGTGAGCTCGCCGGCAACGTGCTCGGCGATGCAGTCGTCGAGGAACGTGCGGGCCAGATCCAGCTCGGTGGCCAGTTCGGCCAGCACGAACTGGGTGTTCTGGAAGCTCGAGACCGGCTTGCCGAAGGCCTTGCGCTCCCTGACGTAGGTGAGGGTCTCGGCGAACACGCCCTCCGCCGCGGCGACCGCGCCGATCGCGAGCGACAACCGTTCCTGCGGCAGGTTGTGCACGAGCTGGTAGAAGCCCTGTCCCTCCTCGCCGAGCCGGTTCGCGACCGGGACCCGCATGTCCGTGAAGGCCAGCTCGCTGGTGTCCTGCGCGTGCAGGCCGATCTTCTCCAGATTGCGCCCGCGGGAGAAGCCGGCGGTGTCGGCCTCGACGACGAGCAGGGTCAGGCCCTTGTGCGGGTCGTCGGAGGTGCGGGTGGCGACGACGAACAGGTCGCCGTTCTGCCCGTTGGAGATGAACGTCTTGGCGCCGTTGACCACGTAGTGGTCGCCGTCGCGCACCGCCGAGGTGCGGATGCCGGTCAGGTCGCTGCCGGTGCCGGGTTCGGTCATCGCGATGCCGAGGACGGTCTCGCCGGTGACGGCGCCGGGCAGCCAGCGCGCCTTCTGCTCGTCGGTGGTCATGTCGGTCAGGTACGGCAGCACGACGTCGTTCTGCAGCGAGAACGCGATCCCGGCGGCCGCGTTGCCCGCCCGGTTGACCTCCTCGATCAGGATGGCGTTGTAGCGGAAGTCGTCGACGCCGGGACCGCCGTACTCCTCCGGGACCGGGAAGCCGAGCAGGCCCAGCTTGCCGGCCTCGGTGAACAGGGACCGGTCGAGGCAGCTCGCCCGTTCCCAGTCCTCGTGCACCGGGGTGATCTTGTCCCGGACGAAGTCACGGACGACCTCGCGGAACTGCAGGTGCTCGGAGTCGTGGATCAATCGTGCGTTCATGGTGGGATTCCTGTCAGCGGAAGGCGTTTTCGCCGGTGAAGGCCTGGCCGAGCACCAGCTGGTGCATCTCGGGGGTGCCCTCGTAGGTGAGCACGGACTCGAGGTTGACCATGTGCCGGATGACGGGGTACTCGAGGGAGATGCCGTTGCCGCCGAGAATGGTTCGCGCGGTGCGGCAGATCTCGATGGCCTCGCGGGTGTTGTTGAGCTTGCCGAAGCTCACCTGCTCGGGCCGCAGCCCGACGCTGTCCTTGAGCCGGCCGAGGTGCAGCGACAGCAACTGGCCCTTGTGCAGTTCGACGGCCATGTCGGCGAGCTTGGCCTGGGTGAGCTGGAATCCGCCGATGGGGCGGCCGAACTGGGTGCGCTGCATCGAGTAGTCGCGGGCGGCCTCCCACGCCGAGCGCGCGGCGCCCATCGCGCCCCAGATGATGCCGTACCGCGCCTCGGACAGGCTCTGCAGCGGCGCCTTGACGCCCTTGGCCTCGGGCAGCAGCGCGTCGGCGGGCAGGCGCACGTTGTCCAGGACGAGTTCGCCGGTGACCGAGGCGCGCAGCGACAGCTTGTGCTTGATGGTGTGAGCGCTGAAACCGGGTGTGTCGGTGGGCACGACGAAGCCACGGACGCCCTCGTCGGTGTTCGCCCAGACCACGGCGACGTCGGCGATGGAGCCGTTGGTGATCCACATCTTGCGACCGTCGAGAACCCAGTCGGACCCGTCCCGGCGGGCGCGGGTCTTCATCGCCCCCGGGTCGGAGCCGACGTCGGGTTCGGTCAGGCCGAAGCAGCCGATGATCTCGCCCGCCGCCATGCCCGGCAGCCAGCGCTGCTTCTGCTCCTCGGAACCGTTGTTCCAGATCGAGAACATCGCGAGCGAGCCCTGCACCGAGACCAGGGAGCGGATGCCGGAGTCGGCGGCTTCCAACTCGAGGCAGGCGAGGCCGTAGTGCACGGCGGACGAGCCACCGCACCCGTAGCCCTCGAGGTGCATACCGAGGAGGCCGAGCTTGCCGAATTCGCGGGCGAGGTCGCGCACGCCGGGCAGGTCGCCGGCCTCGAACCACTCCGCGATGTGCGGAGTGACGTGCTCGGCGCAGAACTTGCGAACGGTGTCGCGGACGGCGAGCTCGTCGTCGGAGTAGAGCGAGTCGATGGCGAGCGGGTCGAGGGCGTCGAACTTGGGGAGGGTGGTGGCGGTGCTCATCGGGTCATCCTCGAGTCGGAGGGAGCGGAGAAGAGGCCGGCGGCGAACTCGGCCGCGGCGGCTTCGGTGGCCTTGTAATGCAGCTTCTTGCCGGTGGGGGAGACGGGCAGGGTCTCGACGAACCGGTAGGCGCGCGGCCGCTTGAACGACGAGAGCATCGGGTGGGAGCGGCAGTGGGCGTCGAGGTGATCGACCGTCAGCGAGGGATCCTCGGCGACGATGTAGGCGACGACGATGCGTCCCCACTTCTCGTCCGGGACGCCGACGACGAGCGAGTCCTGCACCTGCGCATGGGCGTTGAGTGCCTCTTCCACCTGCACCGGGTGGACGTTCTCGCCGCCGGAGATGAGCATGTCGTCCTTGCGTCCGACGATGGTGACGAACTCGTCGGCGTCCCAGGTGGCGAGGTCGCCGATGTGCAGCCAACCCTGGTGGAACTTGGCCCTCTCCTGGTCGGGGGTGTCGAAGTAGGCGTTGGCGCACTTGGGGGAGCGGACGATGACCTCACCGACGTCGTGGCCGTCGTGGGCGACGACGTCGTCGGGGTCGGCGAGCCGGTCGGGGTAGACGTGGACGACGCGGACCTCGTCGTCGGTGCAGGCGCGGCCGGCGCTGCCGGCGCGGTCGGGCAGGTCGGCCGGCCGCAGGAAGGTGTTCCAGAAGGCCTCGGTGGTGCCGTAGCCGTTGAAGATCCGGGGGTTGAGCACCTTCTGGTAGCGCAGCGCCGCCTCCTTCTCGAGCGGCGCGCCCATCGTGACGATGCCGCGCAGGCTGGACAGGTCGCGCGGGCGCGCCTCCTGGGCGGCGGCGAGCATGGCGAGATTGGTCGGTGCGCCGATGAGGAAGGTCAGTCCGTACGCGGCGACGAGGTCGAGGACCCGGTCGGCGTCGAACGACCGCAGCGGCACCACTTCACCGCCGACGTAGAACGTCGGGTTGGGCCCGCCCGCGTGCAGGCCGCCGCGGTGGAACCACGGGGTCATGTTGAGCGTCTTGTCGTCGGGGCCGAGCGGGAAGTGCATGATCACGTCGTGGGCGCTGAAGATCTCGATCATGCTGTTGAGCGGCACGCCCTTCGGCATGCCCGTCGTGCCGGAGGTGTAGAGACGGGTGGTCTCGTCCCACACCGTGCGATGCAGCGGCGGTAGCGCGATGCGGTCGGCGGCCAGGTGCCGGTACCGCATCACCGTGACGCCGGTGACTTCGACGGTGTCGCCGTCGCCGACGGCCACGATCACCCTCGGAGTGTGCGCTGCGAGCCGCAACGCCTCCTGCACCATATCGGTGAGTTCGGTGTCGTAGACGAATACTGCAGGGGTGCACTTGTCGAGGACGAACGCCGTCTCGCCGGCCGCCAGGCGGAAGTTCACCGGCGAGCCGACCGCCCCGACGGCCTGCGTGGCGAGGTAGAGCTCGGCGAATTCGACGCCGTTGAACAGCTGGTAGGCGACGACGTCCCCGGTCTGCACCCCCGCGTCCGCCAGGCCCGTCGCGATCCGGTCGACGCGCTCCCCGAGCTGCGCGTAGGTCCACTGCCGCCCGGTGCCGGGGTCGCTCAGGGCGACCTGGTGTGCGTAACGCTTGGTGTTGCGCCGGAATCCGTTGAGGTACGTGAAGTCGTTCTCGAAGTACTCCCGGTAGGCCCGGGCGTTGTACGACGCGGTCATGGTGTCCGTCCTCCCTCGCGTGTCCGCGGTCAGCCGGCCATCGTGAGGCCGCCGCTGACGCTGATCACCTGACCGGTGACGAACGACGCGGCCTCCGACGCGAAGAACAGCACGGGGGCGGCGACTTCGTCGGGCCGGGCGAGCCGGCGGAACGGGATGGCCTTGATCAGTGCGGCCTTGAGCTTCTCGTCCTGCGCCTGGAACAGCGGGGTGTCGGTGGGGCCGGGGCACACGCAGTTGACGTTGATGCCGTGCCGCGCCATCTCGCGGGCGAGGGACTTGGTCAGCGCGATGACGCCGCCCTTCGCCCCGGCGTAGATCGACTCGCCGGAGCTGCCGACGCGGCCGGCGTCGGAGGCGAGGTTGATCACGCGGCCGCCGTTGCCGGCTTCGATGATGCCGGGCAGGAAGGCGCTGCACACGTGCACCGGGCCGAGGTAGTTGATCGCCACGACCTTCTGCGCGAATTCGGGTGTGGCGTTGAGGAACTGATCGGTGCGGTCCCAGCCGGCGGCGTTGACGAGCACGTTCGGCACGCCGACCTCGGCGTGGGTGCGCTCGCGCAGCTCGTCGACCTGGGCCCGGTCGGCGATGTCCACCGGCAGGGCGGTGATCAGCTCGGGGTACTCCTTGGCGGTGGCCTCGGCGGCGGCGAGGTCGAGGTCGGCGGCGACCACGCGGTCGCCCTGTGCGGCGAAGGCCAGTGCGATGGCCTTGCCGATGCCGGAGCCGGCGCCGGTGACCAGTGCGATGTTGCTCATGAGGGGTCCTTTCGGGGAATCCGAAATGGGGAGGGATCAGGCCTTGACGAACTTGGCGAAGTCGGCGGGCCGCTTCTCGGCGAACGCGTTGGCGCCCTCGAGGCCCTCGTCGGACTTGCCGAACAGGTCGAGCGCCGACATCGCGAGGTTGCTCAGGCCGGCCTGGTGGTCGGTGTCCGCGTTGAACGACTGCTTGAGGAACTTGATGGCGGTGGGGCTCTTCTCGGCGATCTCGGCGGCGATCGCCTTGGCCTCGTCGAGCAGCTTGTCCTGCGGCACGACCCAGTTGACCAGGCCCCAGCGCTCGGCGGTGGCGGCGTCGTACTGGCGGCACAGGTACCAGATCTCGCGGGCGCGCTTCTCGCCGACCACGCGGGCGAGGAAGGCCGAGCCGAAACCGGCGTCGAACGATCCGACCTTCGGGCCGGCCTGGCCGAACTTGGCGTTCTCCGAGGCGATCGTGAGGTCGCACAGCACGTGCAGCACGTGTCCGCCGCCGACGGCGACTCCGTTGACCGCGGCGATGACCGGCTTCGGGATGTCGCGAATCAGCTTGTGCAGGTAGCCGATCTCGAACATGCCGCTCTCGGTGGGGCCGTAGTCGCCGGTCTCGGCGCGCTGCTTGACGTCGCCGCCGGTGCAGAACGCCTTCTCGCCGGCGCCGGTGAGGATGATCGCCGAGACCCGGCTGTCAGCCCACGCGGCGCGGAACGCCTTGATGAGCTCCTCGACGGTCTTGCCGCGGAACGCGTTGTAGCGGTGCGGGCGGTCGATCGTGATGATCGCCGCGGGGCCGTCGATCTCGTAGGTGATGTCCTCGAACACGGTCATGATGACTCCTCGTCAGCGCAGGTCGGGTCAGGAATTGAAGTTCTGTTCATGAGTGATGAATTGTGCTTCACTAACTATGAACGTACATTCACTACCGGAGGGTGTCAAGGGTCACACGGCCCCCGGTTTCGGAAGGGAGATCTACGGATGATCGACGTCTACGTCGTCGACGGAGTCCGCACACCGCAGGGCCGCTACGGCGGCGCGCTCGCCCCGGTGCGGCCCGACGACCTGGCCGCACTCGTCGTCGGCGAGGCCGTCGCGCGCAGCGGCGTCCCGGCCGACGCGATCGACGAGGTGATCCTCGGCGCCACCAACCAGGCCGGCGAGGACAACCGCAACGTCGCCCGCATGGCGGTGCTGCTCGCCGGCCTGCCGCAGACCGTCCCCGGGTACACCGTCAACCGCCTGTGCGCGAGCGGGCTCACCGCTGTCGCCTCCGGGGCCCAGGCCATCCGGTCCGGGGAGGCCGACATCGTCGTCGCCGGCGGGGTCGAGTCGATGACCCGGGCGCCGTGGGTGATGAGCAAGCCCGGCACACCCTGGGCCAAGCCCGGCGCCGTCTTCGACACCGCCATCGGCTGGCGGTTCACCAACCCGCGCTTCGACGACACGACCACCCTGTCGATGGGCGAGACGGCCGAGGAGGTCGCGGCCCTGCACGGCATCACCCGGGAGGCGAGCGACGCGTTCGCGGTCCGCAGCCACCGGCGCGCCCTCGCCGCCATCGACGCCGGCCGGTTCGAGAAGGAGATCGTCCCGGTGCCGGTGCGCGACGGCGTCGTCGACGTGGACGAGGGCCCGCGGCGCGGGACCGACGAGGAGAAACTCGCCCGCCTGAAGCCGGTGTTCCGGGCCGGCGGCATCGTCACCGCCGGCTCGTCGTCGTCGCTGTCCGACGGCGCGTCCGCGCTGGTGCTCGCCGGCGCCGACGCGGTGCGCCGGCACGGGCTGACGCCGCGCGCCCGGATCGTCGGCAGCGCCTCGGCGGCGCTCGCCCCGCACATCATGGGCCTCGGCCCGGTCCCCGCCACCCGCAAGCTGCTCGACCGCACCGGCTGGACCCTCGACGGCATCGGCGCGATCGAGCTCAACGAGGCCTTCGCCGCCCAGTCGCTCGGCGTCATCCGCGAACTCGGCCTGGACGAGGACCTCGTCAACGCGGACGGCGGCGCCATCGCGCTCGGTCACCCGCTCGGCTCGTCCGGGGCGCGCATCCTCGTCACCCTGCTCGGCCGCATGGAACGCGAGGGCGCGGCGCGGGGCCTGGCCACCCTGTGCGTCGGCGTCGGCCAGGGCGTGTCGCTGGCGGTGGAGGCGCCGTGAGCGACCACATCATCTCGACGATCCCGCCCGGGCGGTGCGGTACGGGGCCGTGGACAGGTAGAAACGCATGACCCGATTCCTGGAGAAGAGGACCAGCAGATGACAGGACTTCCCGACCGTGTTGCCGTGATCGGCGGAGGCCGCATGGGCGTCGGCATCGCCCATGCCTTCGCCGCGCTCGGCGCGACCGTGACCGTGTCCGAGACCGGCGACCTGGATGCCGCGCGAAAGCGGCTGACGGACAGCCTCTCCCGCGCGGCCGAGCGCGGCAAGCTCGTCGATCCGCTCGACGTGGTGGCCGGCCGGGTCGCGTTCGTCGCGTCGGTGGCCGAGCTGCCCGGCGACACCCGGCTGCTCGTCGAGGCGGTGCCCGAGGATCCCGGCCTGAAGAGGCGCGTGCTCGCCGACGCCGAGCGCGTCGTGCCCGACGACGCGGTGATCGCCACCAACACCAGCTCGCTGTCGCCGACGGAGCTGGGCGCCGCCCTGAGGAACCCGTCCCGGTTCCTGGGCATGCACTTCTTCAACCCGGTGCCCGCGTCGGAGCTGGTGGAGATCGTGCGCGCCGAGACGACCTCCGACGCGCTGGTGCGCGACGTCGCGGGCTGGGTAGAGCTGCTCGGCAAGACGCCCGTGGTGGTGCGCGATTCGCCGGGCTTCGCCACCAGCCGCCTCGGCGTGCTGCTCGGCCTGGAGGCGATCCGAATGCTCGAGGAGGGCGTGGCCGACGCCGAGTCGATCGACCGGGCAATGGAATTGGGGTACAAGCATCCGATGGGCCCGCTGCGCTCGACGGATCTCGTGGGCCTGGACATCCGGCTGGCCGTCGCGGAGTACCTGCACGGCACCCTGGGGGAGCGGTTCGCGCCGCCGCAGTTGCTGCGCGACAAGGTGGCCCGCGGCGAGCTCGGCCGCAAGTCCGGCCGCGGCTTCTACGACTGGAGCTGAGCGGGCAAGGATCCGACGTCCACGCACGAACGGGGGCGGGTCCGTAACCACGGACCCGCCCCCGTTCCGGGTGCGGTCAGTCGACGGTCACCATGGCGGGCTCGGCCGCCCGGTGCGTCCCGCTCGGGCTTGTCGCGAGGGTCTCGTGACGGGTGGGCACCAGCACGGTGAGGCCCGCGCCGAGCAGCGCAATGCCCGCGAAGATGTAGAAGGCGATGTTGCTGCTCAGTCCGGCGCCGAGGATCAGCCCACCGACGAGCGGCCCGAAGATCCCGCCGAGACGGCCGAATCCGGCGCACCACGCGACGCCGGCGGCGCGTGCCGTGGTCGAGTAGTAGTTGGCGACGAAGCCGTAGATGAGGATCTGGGTGCCGATCCCGCCGATACCGGCCGCCGCGACCGCGCCGAGCAGCACCGCCAGCGGCAGGTCGAGGGTGAGCACGATGAGCGACAGCACCGCGAGCAGGAACGTCCCGACGATGACCCGCTGCGGGCCGGTGCGATCCGCCGTCCGGGAGGCGAGCACAACGCCGGCGATCGCGCCGCCGTTCAGCACCAACAGGAATGCCAGCGAGTTCTTCGCGTCGAATCCGGCGTTCTCCATGATCTTCGGCAACCAGGTGTTGAGCCCGTACGTGAGCATGATGCCGCCGAAGCTCATCAGGCCGAGCAGTGCGGTGCCGAGCGCGTACCGGCGGGTGGCCAGCGCGGCGAATCCGACCTTCTGGGCACCCGCCCGCTCGACGACGAGTTCTTCGGCTGTCGGAGAAGGGATGCCGGTGCGTGCGGTGATCGCGTGGGCCTCGTCGATCCGGCCACGGGCGACGAGCCAGCGGGGCGACTCGGGAAGCCTCAGCAGCACGAGCGGCAGCAGGACCACGAGGGGCAGCGCTCCGATCCAGAACAGGCCGCGCCAGCCGATGGCGTCACGCAGCAGCAGGGCGAGCAGCGACGCCATGACACCGCCGAGGGGGACACCGCAGTAGACGATCGCGTTGTACATGTTCTTCTTGCTGGGCGGCGCGAACTCGGCGACCACCGCGCCGGTGGTGGCGATGAGTCCACCCACGCCGATGCCGGTGAGCAGTCGCATGGCGCCGAACATCGTCACGGAGTGGGTCATCGCCGCGGCAGCCATGCCCACCGAGAACCACGTGATGCTGATCAGTGTCAGCTTTCGGCGGCCGACCCGGTCGCCGAAGGCGCCGGCGAGCAGGGCGCCGATCAGGACCCCGACCAGGGCGTACGAGCCGAGCACCCCGGCCTGTTCGGCAGAGACGGCACCGAGCTGGGTCGGATCCTTCATGAGGATCGGGAGGATGGTTCCGTACACGACCAGGTCGTATCCGTCGAAGACGAGCGCTGCCGTCGCGAGGGCGACGATCCACGTCACCGAGCGTCGATGCTGCGTACTGGTCCAGTCGGCCGAGACAGGGGGCATGAGAACTCCGTGTGTGTCAGGGGGCGAGTTTTCGCCGGGGCGGGTCGGCCCCGTCGGAGCGACAACGATGAGTGAACAAAAATTCGTAGTGGATGAATGCTCATTCATTGTGTTCGACCAGAACGGTAGTGTGGCGCGCGTCACTCTGTCAAGGGTGCGCGTCGAGGCCCTGCCCGGGGTTCCCGGCCGGGGCCTCTACGGCCGATCACGCACAACGCTCGACTGGGAGACCCCAGCCGAGCGTTGTGCGTGATCTACTACCGCCTGACTACCCGCCGGTGTGGCGACGACCCCCCCTCCGCCGTCGGTACCGGGCCCGGCGTCGTGGACGGTCTACAGGAAGGCGCTGATGCCGGTCTCGGCGCGGCCGATGAGCAGCTTCTGGATCTGGCTGGTGCCCTCGTACAGGGTCATCACGCGGGCGTCGCGCATGTACTTGGCGACGGGGTACTCGTCGACGTAGCCGTACCCGCCGAAGAGCTGGATCGCGTTGTCGGCGGCTCGCACCGCAGCCTCGCTGCAGAAGTACTTCGCCTTGGATGCGGCGGTGCCGAACGGTTCTCCGCGCTCGATGAGGTCGGCTGCCCGCCAGGTCAGCAGGCGGCCGGCGTCGGCGTCGACGGACATGTCCGCGATCAGGTCCTGGATCAGCTGGTACGAGGCGATGGGCCGGTCGAACTGCTTGCGGTTCGTCGCGTAGTCGACGGCGGCCTCGAGGCAGCCCTGGATGATGCCGACGCAGCCGGCGCCGACCGAGACCCGGCCCTTGTCCAGCGAGTGCATGGCGATCGAGAAGCCTTGGCCCTCCTCGCCGAGCAGCGCGCTCGCGGGCACCTTCATGTCGGTGAAGTACAGCTCGGCGGTGGCCTGGCCGCGCAGGCCGAGCTTGCCGTGGATCTCCCGGGCTTCGAAGCCCGGGGTGTCGGTGGGAACGAGGAAGGCGGACACGCCCTTCGGGCCGGGACCGCCGGTGCGGGCGAAGACCAGGCACAGGTTCGCCCAGGTTCCGTTGGTGATGAAGATCTTCGACCCGTTGATGATGTAGTGGTCGCCGTCGCGCACCGCGCGGGTCTTCAGGTGTCCGGGGTCGGAGCCGTTGTCGGGTTCGGTGAGACCGAAGCATGCGAGCGCCTCACCCGAAGCGATGCGTGGCAGCCACTCGTGCTTCTGCTCCTCGGTGCCGTGGGACAGAATCACCTTGCCCACCAAGCCCATCGAGACGGACACGATGCCGCGCACAGCGGAGTCGGCGCGGCCGAGTTCCTCCATGCCGAGGCAGTAGGTGATGTAGTCGCCGCCGAGGCCGCCGTACTCCTCGGGGATGGTCAGCCCGAAGAACCCGATCTCGGCGAGCTTGGGCACGATCGAGATGTCCACCGATTCGGCGCGGTCCCATGCGGCCCGGTGCGGGACCACCTCCTTGTCGAGGAACTCGCGTGCGAGTTGCCGGAAACTCTGCTGCTCCTCCGTCAACGCCAGATCCATGTCGACTCCTTGCTGGGGCACCACCGGGGCCTTCGGGGCGGGGTGCGTCGGATTTCGAAAAGCACACGAGCAAAATGAATGCTCATTCACTTGAGGTGAATATACGTTCGTTTCTCGGGGGGTGTCAAGGGTGCGGTGCAGGGCACGCGAGTATCGGTGCCCGGTGGGCTCGGACACCGGGCACTCGGATCGTGCGGCGGCGCCCACCGCCCGTCCGGGTCACAATCGACGGGTGAACGGGACCTGGATCCTCCTCGTCGTCATCGCGGCCGTCGCCGTCACCGGACTCGCGAACCGCGGAAACCTCCAGGCCCCGCTGGTCCTCGTCACCATCGGCTCGATCGCCTCGTTCCTGCCCGGCATGCCGCGGCTCGAGTTGCATCCGGACATCATCCTCGGGGTGGTGCTGCCGCCGCTGCTGTACTCGGCGGCGCTGCGCTTCTCCGTGGCGACCTTCCGCCGGCACCTCGCGCCGATCCTGCGGCTGGGCATCTTCACCGTCCTGGTCACGGCCTTCGCCGTCGCGTTCTCCGCCTCGGCGCTGGTGCCGGATCTGACCCTCGGCGCCGCACTCGTGCTCGGGGCCGTGGTCGCGCCGACCGACGCGGTCAGCGCCGTCGCCGTCGGACAGCGACTCGGACTGCCCAAACGCGTCATCGCGGTCCTCACCGGTGAGGGTCTGGTCAACGACGCGACCGCGCTGACCCTGTTCACCGTCGCGGTCTCCGCCGTCGCCGGCACCCGGGTGCTGGTGGACTCGCCCGTGGTGTTCTTCGGGTACGAGGTGGCCGGCGGCGTGGCGATCGGATTGCTGCTCGCCGTCGTGGTGCACCGGGTGCGCGGCCGCATGTACGACTCGCCGCTGGAAACGGTGCTGGGACTGGTGCTCCCGTTCACCGCCTACCTGGCCGCCGAGGAGATCGAGGCGTCCGGTGTGCTGGCCGTGGTCGCGGCCGGCCTGTACATGGGGCACCGGGCCACCGACGCCTCCGTGGCGACGCGCATCCAGGAACGGGCGGTGTGGGAGAGCCTCGACGTGCTGCTCGAGATGTTCGTCTTCGCCTACATGGGGCTGCAGCTGAAGTTCGTGATCGACGAGGTCCGCGAGAGCGGTCTCGACGTGCACCGCGCGTTCCTCTACGCGTTCGCGGTGCTCGGTGTGGTGATCGCGGTGCGGCCGCTGTGGGTGCTGCTGCACTGGGCGCGTCGCCGCCTCACGCGGGAGGTCGGGCTCGACCGGCTGGGGCGCGACCAGCTCACCGGCCGTGAGTACCTGGTGATCTCGTGGGCCGGGATGCGCGGTGTGGTGACCCTCGCGGCCGCCGGGGGCGTGCCGCTCGTCCTGGCCTCCGGCGAGCCGTTCCCCGGTCGCGAGACCATCCAGGTGATCGCCTTCGTGGTCGCGGTCGGCACCCTGCTGATCCAGGGGGTGACGATGCCGGCCCTCATCCGGGTGCTGAACGTCGCCGATCCCTACGAACAGCTGTATGCCCAGGAGCAGATGGAACGTGCGCGGACCATCTCCGGCACCGCCGCCGAACAGCACCTCGCGCTGCTCGCGAAGAACCCGCCCGGCGGCGTCGACGCCGAGGCGCTGCAGCGCATCCTCGCCCGGGTGAACCGGTCCATGAAGGCCCGCCTCGAAGCGCAGCAGGCCGAGGAGGCCGGTGAGCACGAACCGGCCGTGCCCGACTCGGGCACCCTGTTCGAGAAGCTCCGGCGCTCCGTGCTGCGCGCCCAGCGGCAGGCCCTGATCGCGGCACGCGACAACGGTGACCTCGACGACGAGACGCTCCGTACGGTGCTCGAGGGACTCGACGTCGAGGAGGCGGCCGCGGAGGAACGGCTCAACCGGCGCACCCGGTACTGACCGGGCCCCGGACTGCCGACATCCGCGTTTTCCCGCCGGGGCGGGAGCAGACGATTCTAGGATTCCTTATGGCCGTCGAATCGGTTCCCGAGTCCCCGCCCCGGATCGAATACCTGCGCACGGATCCCGACCTCCCGCCGGTCGGCATCGTCGACCGTTCCCCGATGCCTTCGTCGGCCCGCGTCGTGTTCGTCGTGCTGGCGCTGCTCGGTGGTGTCGCCTGGACGATGATCGCGGTGGTCCGCGGGGAGAACGTCAACGCGGTCTGGTTCGTGATCGCCGCGGTGTGCACGTATCTGATCGCCTACCGCTTCTACGCCAGGCTGGTCGAGAGCAAGATCGTCCAACCGCGCGACGACCGGGCCACCACGGCGGAGATCCTCGAGAACGGAAAGGACTACATCCCGACGGACCGGCGGGTGCTGTTCGGACACCACTTCGCCGCGATCGCCGGCGCCGGTCCTCTCGTCGGTCCGGTGCTGGCCGCGCAGATGGGGTACCTGCCGGGCACCCTGTGGATCATCCTCGGCGTCGTGTTCGCCGGTGCGGTGCAGGATTTCCTGGTGCTGTCGATCTCGTCGCGGCGCCGCGGGCGCAGCCTCGGTCAGATGGCGCGGGAGGAACTGGGCGTCGTCGGCGGAATCGCCGCCATGGTCGCGGTCTTCGTCATCATGATCATCCTCATCGCGGTTCTCGCTCTGGTCGTGGTCAATGCGCTCGCCGAGAGCCCATGGGGTCTGTTCTCCATCGCGATGACCATCCCCATCGCCCTCTTCATGGGGGTGTACCTGCGTTACCTGCGGCCGGGCCGGGTCTCGGAGGTCTCGCTCATCGGCGTCGCACTGCTCCTGTTGGCCATCGTCGCCGGCGGCTGGGTGGCCGAAACGGACTGGGGAGCCGAGTGGTTCACCCTGTCCAAGGTCACCATCACGTGGCTGATGATCGCGTACGGATTCGCCGCCTCGGTGCTACCGGTGTGGCTGCTGCTGGCGCCGCGAGACTACCTGTCCACGTTCATGAAGGTCGGGACGATCGCGCTGCTCGCCGTGGGTATTCTCATCGTCCGCCCGACCCTGCAGATGCCGGACGTCACCTCCTTCGCTCTCGAGGGCAACGGCCCGGCCTTCGCCGGATCGCTGTTCCCGTTCCTGTTCATCACCATCGCCTGCGGCGCACTGTCCGGCTTCCACGCGCTCATCTCCTCCGGCACGACCCCGAAGCTGCTCGAGAAGGAGAAGCAGACCCGGCTGATCGGGTACGGGGGCATGCTCACCGAATCCTTCGTGGCGATCATGGCGCTGATCACCGCCTGTGTGATCGATCAGCATCTGTACTTCGTGCTCAACGCCCCGGCCGGCGTGACCGGAGGCACTCCCGCCACTGCGGCGGACTACGTCAACGGCCTCGGACTGGGTGCTCCGGACATCACCCCGGAGGCCATCTCCCAGGCCGCCGCCGACGTCGGGGAGGACTCGATCATCTCGCGCACCGGCGGCGCCCCGACCCTCGCGTTCGGGATGTCCAGCGTGCTGAGCGACCTGTTCGGTGGCGACGCGCTGAAGTCGTTCTGGTACCACTTCGCGATCATGTTCGAGGCCCTGTTCATCCTCACGACCGTCGACGCCGGCACCCGCGTCGCCCGCTTCATGCTCTCGGATTCGCTCGGCAACTTCGGGGGACCGGCACGCCGGTTCAAGGACCCGTCGTGGCGTCCGGGCGCGTGGCTGTGCTCTCTGCTGGTCGTGGCCGCGTGGGGCGCGATCCTGCTGATGGGCGTCACCGATCCGCTCGGGGGCATCAACACCCTCTTCCCGCTGTTCGGCATCGCCAACCAGCTGCTCGCCGCGATCGCCCTGACGGTCGTGCTCACCGTGGTGATGAAGAAGGGCCTGTTCAAATGGGCATGGATCCCGGGCGTTCCGCTCGTGTGGGACCTGATCGTGACGATGACCGCCTCGTGGCAGAAGATCTTCTCGGGGGATCCCGCGATCGGGTACTGGACCCAGCACTTCGACTTCCAGGCCGCCAAGGACGCAGGGGAGACCAGTTTCCGGTCCGCGACGAGCCCCGCCGCGATCGACGCGGTGATCCGCAACACCTTCATCCAGGGCACACTGTCGATCGTGTTCGCGAGTCTCGTGCTGATCGTCGCCGTCGCGGGAGCCATCGTGTGCGTCAAGGCGTTCCGGGCCGGAGGGCTGCCCACCACCGAGGCTCCCGACGTTCCGTCGAAGATCTTCGCCCCGGCCGGGTTCGTACCCACGGCCGCCGAGAAACGAATACAGCACCAGTGGGACGTGCTCATCGCGTCCGGACGCGTGCGCGCCCCGGGCGCCGCGCACATCCGTCCCGCTCGTGGACCCCGCTCGGAGCCGACCGGAGCGCACCGTGAGTAGGGTGCTCGCCGTGCTCGCCGCGCGGGGACGAACGGTGCGCTGGTGGATCGGAGCGCTGATGGGCGACCACGACTACGCGCGGTACGTCGCCCACCTGGAACGGTTGCATCCCGGAGCCGAGATCCCCACGGAACGCGAGTACTGGCGCACCCGTTACGCCGCCGCGGATGCGAACCCGGGGGCACGTTGCTGCTGAGGCCTGTGCGGGCACCGGCCGGCGCCGCGCCGATCCGCGTGCACCCGGCCACCGTGTACCCCGCAACGGCGTCGCTGCGGTGGCCTAGCGTGAACTCATGATGAGTCCGCTCGACCGCCTGCGTGCCCTGTGCACCGCGCTTCCGGACGTCACCGAGCGCGTCAGCCACGGCGAACCGGCCTGGTTCGTCCGCCGCTCCCCGCAGTTCGCCACCTTCGCCGACCACCACCACGACGACCGTGTCGCGTTCTGGGCGGCCGCACCCGCGGGCGCACAACAGGATTGGATCGAGTGGGACCCGGATCGCTTCTTCCGGCCGCCGTACGTCGGCACCCGTGGCTGGATCGGGGTCCGCCTCGACGGCCCCGGCGCCACCGGCGACGCCTTCTGGGACGACGTCGCGGACATCGTCGAGGACGCGTACCGCACCGTCGCGCCGAAGACCCTCGTGGCGCGGCTCGACGCCGAGCCGGGACCGGACCCGCGGTGAGCGCAACCCTCGCCGCGCTCCTGGCCGTCGCGTTGCTCGTCGTCGCCGGCGTCACCGTGCTGTGGCTGCGCACCCGGCGCGGCCTGACCACACCGGCCGAACGTGCCGTGCACGCCACCCTGCACACCGCGTCGCTGGCCGCGCGGCCGCTGCGTCGGGGCCTCGACGCGACGTCCGCGCAGGAGGCCGCCCCGCACCTGCGCTCGCTCACCGGCACGTCGTCCGTTGCGCTCGTCGACGCGGACGGCACCCGCTTGGCGTGGAGCGGCCCCTTCGAAGGGCTGTCCGCCCAGTTGCTCGCCGCCGCGAAGCGCGCGATCGCCGACGACCGGCGCGTCCTCGTCGGGCACGGTGACCTCCAGCGCGGTCCGGACGAGCAGGCCGCGCGCGCCGTGATCGTGCAGCCGCTCGTCATCGACAACGTCGGGGTCGTCGGTGCGCTCGGCGTCGTGACCACCACCGAACCCGGCCCGGCTCTGCTCGGCGTGCTCACCGAGGTCGCCCGCTACGCCTGCAGCCAGATCGAACTCGCCGAACTCGACGCCTCCCGCGCCCGCCTCGACCGCGCCGAGGTGCTGGCGCTGCGCGCTCAGATCAGCCCGCACTTCATCTACAACGCCCTGGGCACCGTCGCGTCGTTCGTGCGCACCGACCCCGAACGCGCCCGCGAACTGCTCCTCGAATTCGCCGACTTCACCCGGTACTCGTTCCGCGCGGCCGGGGAGTACACGCTGCTCGCCGACGAACTGCGCAACATCGACCGGTATCTCACGCTCGAGCGGGCCCGGTTCGGCAACGCCCTCGAGGTGCGGCTGCAGGTCGCGCCGGAGGTGCTCAACGTGGTGCTGCCGTTCCTCGCCCTGCAGCCCCTCGTCGAGAACGCCGTGCGGCACGGCATCGCGGGCAAGAGCACCCGCACCGGCACCATCAGCATCGTCGCCGCGGACGAGGGCACCGACTGCGTCATCAGCGTCGAGGACGACGGCGTCGGCATGGACCCCGAACTCCTGCGCTCCGGCGATCTCGACGCCGTCGCCGAGGGACAGGGGCGCACCAGCGCCAAGGAGGCGGCGCACGTGGGACTGGCCAACGTCGACGATCGCCTGCGCGCAGCGTTCGGCAACGACTACGGCCTCGTCGTCGAGACGGCGCCGGGGGCCGGAACGAAGGTCAGCATGCGGGTGCCGAAGTTCCGGCCCGGGATACGGGCATGACGCGACCCTTCCGCCACCCGGCCCCGCTCCGCGCGAGTGGACCGGTCCGCTCCGCGCGGACGGTCCGGCATGGCACGATGGACCGGCTGTGAACGACACCACCGACACCCTCACCGTGCTGGCCGTCGACGACGAACCGCCGGCCCTCGACGAGCTCGCGTACCTGCTGCGGCGACGCGAGGAAATCGGCCATGTCCACACCGCGGGCGAGGCGACCACCGCCCTGCGGCTGCTGCGCGACGGCGGGATCGATGCGGTGTTCCTCGACATCAACATGCCCGGCCTCGACGGCCTGGAGCTCGCCGGCATCCTGCGCAACTTCGCGAACCCGCCCGCCGTTGTGTTCGTGACCGCGCACGACGACCGTGCGGTGGCGGCCTTCGACCTCGGCGCGGTCGACTACCTGCTCAAACCCCTGCGCGAGGAACGTCTCGCCGAGGCGGTGCGCCGCATCGCCGAGCGCCGCCGCACCCGCGAAACCGAATCCGCCGCCGCGGGCGCGGCCGCGGCGGACGAGGTGATCCCCGTCGAACTCGGCGGCGTGACCACACTGGTGCCGCGGTCGTCGGTGCAGTGGGTCGAGGCCGACGGCGACTACGCACGCCTGCACACCGGCACCGGCTCCCACCTGGTGCGCATCCCCATCTCCACCCTCGAGAGCCGCTGGGCCGACGCCGGGTTCCTGCGGGTGCACCGCTCCTACCTCGTGTCGCTGCCCCTGGTGACCGGCATTCGCAGCGTCGGCTCCGGCCTCGTCGTGTGCCTGCGGGCCGAGGAGGGCAAGCCGCCCGTCGAACTGCCGGTGAGCCGTCGCCACACCCGCGAGCTCAAGGACCGCCTGATCCGCGGACCGATGCAGACCTGGACGACCAGATGAGTCCGTCCGGCAACCCGCCGCCGCGTGGTTCGGGCGGCCCGCCGCCGCGTGGTTCGGGCGGCTCGCCGCCGCGTGGTTCGGGCGGCCCGCCGCCGCGTGGTTCGGGCGGCTCGCCGCCGCGTGGTTCGGGCGGCCCGCCGCCGCGCAGTTCGGGCGGCCCGCCGCCGCGCGAACGGGTGGTGCTCGCCCAGCGCCGCGGCGCCCGCATGGTGCGCACCCGCGTGGAGGTCCAGGAACAGACCGAGGTCGGGGAGGCCATGGTGCGCGGCCTGGTCCGAGCCCAGCTCGGCCTCGCCGCGCGGCTCTCGCTCGTCGCGGTGTGCCTGCTGTGTGCCCTGCCGCTGCTGTTCCACTTCGTGCCGCGCCTGACGGACCTGACGGTGCTCGGCATCCGGTTGCCGTGGCTGCTGCTCGGATTCGTCGGATACCCGCTGCTGCTCGGCATCGGCGGGCTCTACGTCCGCCTGGCCGAACGCAACGAGCAGGACTTCACCGACCTGGTCGACGACTGAGCGGCTCATGGATACCGGTTCGATCCCCGTCGTCACCGTCATCGGGCTCGTCGCCGCAGCCGCCGCCACCGTCGCGATCGGCATCTACGGAGTCCGGCTGGCCCGCACCACCTCCGACTTCCTCATCGCCTCCCGCAGCGTCGGCCCCCGCTGGAACGCCGCCGCCATATCCGGTGAATACCTCTCCGCCGCCTCGTTTCTCGGAGTGGCCGGGCTGATCGCCAAGTACGGCGCCGACGCCCTGTGGTATCCGGTGGGCTTCACGGCGGGCTACCTGGGCCTGCTGCTGTTCGTCGCCGCGCCGCTGCGCCGGTCCGGCGCCTATACGGTGCCCGACTTCGCGGAGTTCCGGCTCGGCGCGCGATGGCTGCGCACCCTGGCGATGGTGATCGTCGCCGTCGTCTGCGTGCTCTACCTCGTCCCCCAGTTCCAGGGCGCGGGACTGACCCTGAACATCCTGCTCGGCGTCCCCGACTGGGTCGGCGTCGTCGCGGTCGGCTTGATCGTCGTCGGCAACGTCGTCGGTGGCGGCATGCGCTCGATCACCTTCGTCCAGGCGTTCCAGTACTGGCTCAAGCTCACCGCCGTCGCGGTGCCGGCCCTCGTGCTCGCCGTCCACTTCCTCGACGACGACCGCGCCGTCGGGCAGCCGGCGCCGCCGACGGTCACCGAGCGCACCACCGTCGACGTCACCACCGACGTCGTCGTCCAGGTCGGCGAGCCCCTCGAGGTCGCCGCCACCGGACGGGTCGACGGACGGACCGTGGACGGCACCGTGCTGCTCGCGCCCGGCGAGCACGAGGTGGCCGCCGGCACGGCGCTGGTGCTCGAGCCCGGCGCAGCCGTGCCGGTGGTGGCCGGGGCACCCGCCACCAACGACGACTGGGCCGCGCCCGGCGGCGGGATCGGCGGCGCGCACCCGATGTTCCAGGTGTATTCGCTGATCCTCGCCACCTTCCTCGGCACCATGGGGCTGCCGCACGTGCTGGTGCGCTTCTACACCAACCCCGACGGGCGTGCGGCCCGCATGACGTCGCTCGCGGTGATCGCCCTGCTCGGCGTGTTCTATCTGTTCCCGACGCTGCTCGGGGTGTTCGCGCGCCTGTACGTGCCGCAACTGCTCATCACCGGCCGCTCGGACGCGGCCGTGCTGCTGCTGCCGGGGTCGGTCCTGTCCGGCTGGGGCGGCCAGCTGCTCGCCGCGCTCGTCGCCGCCGGCGCGATCGCGGCGTTCCTGTCCACGTCCTCGGGGTTGCTGGTCAGCGTCGCCGGCGTGCTGTCCACCGACGTGCTGCGGGGGCGGGTGCGGGACTTCCGGATCGCGGCCGTCCTCGCCGGCCTGGTGCCGCTCGGCCTGTCGCTGGCGGTGACGTCGCTGGACCTGTCGCGGGCGGTGGGTCTGGTGTTCGCGGTGGCCGCCTCCACGCTGTGTCCGCTGCTGATGCTCGGCATCTGGTGGCGCGGGCTCACCGCGGCCGGGGCGGCCGCGGGCATGGTGGTCGGCGCGGTGGTGGCCGGCGGCGCGGCCCTGGTGGTCGTGCTGGTGCGCATCGACCCCGGGACGGGCGGAGGCTGGCTCGCCGCCGTCATCGGCTACCCGGCCGCCGTGAGCGTGCCACTCGCGTTCGTCACCATGGTCGTCGTCAGCCTCGCCACCCGATCCCGCGTCCCGGCGGACATCGGTCGCGTCTTCTCCCGCATGCACGTGCCCGAGCGGCTGGGGATGGGCCGGGACCGGGAGCTCGGGGCGTTCGAGGACACCGGCGACCCCGCGGACCGGCGCGGACCCGGAAAGTCGCCCCGGCCGCGAGGCCACTGAGCCGCCACTCGTCGCGCCCGGGGGACCGTTCGCCGCACCGGTCGACAGCTCGGCGTGTGACCGGTGCCACCATCTTCTCGTGTGACTCTCGTCTCATTACGGTCTACTGGTAGTACGTCTCACAGGGGCGATCCCTGAAGCCACGACCAAGGAGTCGGCAGTGACCACAGCTCACCTCGGCAAGGGCGGGGCGCTCGAGCGCCGCACGCCCGATGCGCAGGACTTCGTCGACATGCAGGCGAGTCCGGAGTTCCAGGACTTGCGCCGCCGGCTCCGGCGGTTCGTCTTCCCGATGACGGGACTCTTCCTCACCTGGTACTTCGTGTACGTCCTGCTGGCCACCTACGCCGCCGACTTCATGGCGACCAAGGTGCTCGGCAACATCAACCTCGGCCTGATCCTCGGACTCGCGCAGTTCGTATCGACCTTCGTCATCACCGCGCTCTACGTGCGGTTCGCCAACCGTGACCTGGATCCGCGGTCCGCCGCGATCCGTGAAGAGCTGGAAGGACCGGCCCAGTGACAGTTCTGGCCCAGGGTGCCACCGACGTCGGCAACCCCCTGTTCAACATCGCGATTTTCGTCGCATTCGTCGTCGTGACGATGAGCCTGGTCATCCGGGCCAGCCGCTCCACCAAGAAGGCCTCGGACTTCTACACCGGCGGCGGGCAGTTCTCCGGCCCGCAGAACGGCTTCGCGATCGCCGGCGACTACCTGTCGGCCGCGTCGTTCCTCGGCATCGCCGGCGCCATCGCCGTCTACGGCTACGACGGATTCCTGTACTCCATCGGCTTCCTCGTCGCCTGGCTCGTCGCCCTGCTGCTCGTCGCCGAACTGCTGCGCAACACCGGCCGGTTCACCATGGCCGATGTCCTGAGCTTCCGGCTCAAGCAGCGTCCGGTGCGCATGGCCGCCGCGCTGTCCACCCTCGCGGTGTCGCTGTTCTACCTGCTCGCCCAGATGGCCGGTGCGGGCGGCCTCGTCGCGCTGCTGCTCAACATCGACGGCAAGCTCGGCCAGGGCATCGTCGTCGCCGTGGTCGGCGTCCTGATGATCGTGTACGTGCTCATCGGCGGCATGAAGGGCACCACCTACGTGCAGATGGTCAAGGCCGTGCTGCTCGTCGCCGGTGCCGGCATCATGTTCGTGCTCGTGCTGCTCGCGGTCCGCGGCAACTTCTCGCAGCTGCTGGCCGACGCGCAGGCCATGGTGAACAGCTCCACCAACGAGGCCGTCGCCGGCCGCGACGTGCTCGCCCCCGGCGCCAAGTACGGCATCAGCGACATGACCCGGCTCGACTTCGTCTCGCTCGGCATCGCCCTGGTGCTCGGCACCGCCGGCCTGCCGCACGTGCTGATGCGCTTCTACACCGTGCCCACCGCCAAGGAGGCCCGGCGCTCGGTGACCTGGGCCATCGCCCTGATCGGCGGGTTCTACCTGTTCACCCTGGTGCTCGGCTACGGTGCCGCCAAGATGGTCGGACCGGACGTCATCCTCGGCGCCCCCGGCAAGGAGAACTCGGCCGCGCCGCTGCTCGCCTTCGAACTCGGCGGCACGATCTTCCTCGGCATCATCTCCGCCGTCGCGTTCGCCACGATCCTCGCGGTCGTCGCCGGCCTCGCGATCACCGCGTCCGCGTCCTTCGCCCACGACATCTACGCCAGCGTGATCAAGCGCGGCAACGCCTCCGAGGAGGATCAGGTGCGGGTCTCCCGCATCACCGTCGTAGTGATCGGCGTGGTCTCGATCGTGCTGGGCATCCTCGCGATGGGCCAGAACATCGCCTTCCTGGTGGCCCTGGCCTTCGCAGTCGCCGCGTCCGCCAACCTGCCGACGCTGCTGTACTCGCTGTTCTGGAAGAAGTTCAACACCACCGGCGCCCTGTTCAGCATCTACGGCGGCCTGGTCAGCTGCCTGCTGCTCATCGCCTTCTCCCCGGCGGTGTCCGGCAAGCCGTCCTCGATGTTCCCGAACGCGGACTTCGCCCTCTTCCCGCTCGCCAACCCCGGCATCGTGTCGATCCCGCTGGCCTTCGTCCTCGGCATCGTCGGTACCTACATCGGCCGGCGCAAGCTGGAGGACCCGGCCAAGCAGGCCGAGATGGAGGTCCGCTCCCTCACCGGTGTCGGTGTCGAAAAGGCTGTCGCCCACTAGGCAACACCCACGAAGCGCGGACGCAGGGTCGATCACCCTGCGTCCGCGCTTCGGCGTCTACGCTGCGGGGCATGGCCAAACTCGAGGTATCGACCGACCTTCCGCTCGAACCGCACGTGACCTGGGTGCGGGCGTCGGACCTGCACGGATTCGACGAATGGCTGACCATCCACGACGGGTGGCGCAGCGACCTGCCGAGCGAACTCGTCGTCGGCACCACCGCCGAGTCCGTCGTCTCGGTCAAGGGCATGCGTAACCGGGTCGCGTGGACCGTCCGGGAGATCGACTCGCCGCACCACCTCGTGCTCCACGGTTCCGGCAAGGGCGGCACCCGGTTCAAGCTGCGGATGACCGTCCGGGCCGCCGGGATCGGCTCCGTGCTCAGCCTGAACATCGACCTCGGCGGGGCACCGCTGTTCGGGCCGATCGGCTCCGGCGTCGCGCGGGCCCTGCACGGCGACATCGAGGCCTCGCTGCGCCGGTTCGCCGAACTCTACAGCTGAGCCGCAGCGCCGAAGGCGCTCAGGGGTCCCAGCACCGAAGGTGCCCATGAGCGCAGCACCGAAGGTGCCCATGAGCGCAGCACCGAAGGTGCCCTCCGCGCGGGCGACACGCCGGGGACCGGCGCGAGAAGTGCGCGCCCGCGGGCCGCGCTCGGCAGAATGAGGCGATGACGACCCGCACGTTCGAAGGCCGTCGTCTGAACCTGACGAACCTCGACAAGGTGCTGTACCCGAGCACGGGCACGACGAAGGCCGACGTGGTCGACTACTACGTCGCCGTCGCCCCGGTGCTGCTACCTCACGTCGCGGGCCGGCCCGGCACCCGCAAACGCTGGCCCGAGGGTGTCGGCGGCGAGTCGTTCTTCGAGAAGAACCTCGCCTCCCACGCGCCGAAGTGGCTCACCCGCAAGACTGTTCACCACAAGCAGCGGTCGGTGACGTATCCGGTCTTCGACTCCGTGGCGTCGCTGGCCTGGCTGGGGCAGCAGGCGGCACTCGAGCTGCACGTGCCGCAGTGGCGGTTCTCGGGTTCCGTTCCGGGTCCCGCGACGCGGATCGTGTTCGACCTCGACCCGGGGGAGGGGGTCACGCTGGCGCAGTGCGCCGAGGTTGCCCGCCTGGTGCGCGACATGGTCGGCGGGCTGGGCTGGCCGGCCTACCCGGTCACCAGCGGCAGCAAGGGGATACACCTGTATGTGCCGCTCGACCGCGAGCTTGCACCGGGCGGGGCGTCGACCGTGGCGAAGCAGGTGGCGATCAACCTCGAGACGCTGCATCCCGACCTGGTCACCGCCACCATGGCGAAGGCCGTGCGCGGTGGCCGGGTGTTCCTCGACTGGAGCCAGAACAACCAGGCCAAGACGACCATCGCGCCGTATTCCCTGCGCGGTCGGGAGCAGCCGTGGGTCGCCGCGCCCCGCACCTGGGACGAACTCGACGACCCCGGGTTGCACCAATTGCGGTTCGACGAGGTGCTCGCGCGCCTCGAGGCCGGACCCGACCCGCTCGCCGCGCTCGACCCGCCGCTGCCCGAGTCCGACGCCCTGACCGAGTACCGGCACAAGCGCGACCCGTCCCGCACCCCCGAACCCGTCCCCGCCACCGTGGGATCCGGACCGGGCAATTCCTTCGTCATCCAGGAGCACCACGCCCGCCGCCTGCACTACGACCTGAGGCTCGAGCGCGACGGGGTGCTCGCGTCGTGGGCGGTGCCGAAGAATCTGCCGGACGATCCCGGCCGCAACAACCTCGCGGTGCGCACCGAGGACCATCCGCTCGAGTACCTCACCTTCCACGGCGTGATTCCCAAGGGGGAGTACGGCGCCGGCGGCATGACGATCTGGGACACCGGCACCTACGACACCGAGAAATGGCGCGACGACGAGGTGATCGTGCGCCTGCACGGCGCGCGGGTGCAGGGCCGGTACGCGCTGATCCGCACGGCCGGCAACCAGTGGCTCGCGCACCGCATGAAGGACCAGAGCGCGCCGCCGGGCCCGCCGACGAGCTTCCCGCGCGACCTCGAGCCCATGCTCGCGACACCGGGTGAGGTGACCGGTCTCGACGCCGGCGAATGGGCGTTCGAGGGCAAGTGGGACGGCTACCGCGCCGTCGCCGAGATCGAGAACGGGCAGCTGCGGCTGCATTCGCGTTCCGGCCGCGACATCACCGGCGACTACCCCGCTCTCGCCGATCTCACCCGCATCCTCGACGGGCACGAGGTGGTCCTCGACGGCGAGGTGGTCGCGTGCGACACCCTCGGCGTCACAAGCTTCCGGCGGCTGCGGACCGGGGGCACCCCGCAGTACTTCGTGTTCGACGTCCTCTTCCTCGACGGGGTGACCCTGTACCGGAAGCCGTATTCCGACCGGCGGCGCGTGCTCGACGCGCTCGCCGCCGCGGCCGACGGGCTGGTCGTTCCGGACCTGTTGCACGGCAACGGATCCGAAGCGCTGGAGGAGAGCACCCGGCGGGGCTGGGAGGGGGTGGTGGCCAAGCGGCGGAACTCGGTGTACGTGCCGGGTCGGCGCAGCCCCGACTGGGTGAAGTCGAAGAACTGGCTCACCCAGGACGTCGTCATCGGGGGCTGGCGCCTCGGCAAGGGGGCCCGCGCCGGCACCTTCGGCTCGCTGCTGGTCGGCGTGCAGGGCGAGGCCGGGCTGGAGTACGTCGGCCGCGTCGGCACCGGCTTCGACGAACCCCAGCTCGCCGAACTGTCGGCCGCCATGGCGGGTCTGCGGCGCCGCACCACCCCCTTCGCCGGCGACGTCCCGCGCGAGGACGCGCGGGACGCGGTGTGGGTGAGCCCGAAGCTGGTGGGGGAGGTGCGGTTCCGGGAGTGGACCGACGCCGGCAAGCTCTGGCATCCGAGCTGGCGCGGGTTGCGCGACGACATCGACCCGCAGGACGTGGCCCGCGGCAGCGGATGACCGCCCGCCCCGGGTGCCGAAAACCTCACCCCGGGGTGCCTGTCGTCCTCCGGCGCGTCGGCGCACCGTGGTCACACGGCACATCCGCCGACTGTGGCACGGGCCGGCGCGCCCGGAGGAGGGAAGGTTCGACGATGTTGCAGACGACCGACAGGGGCCGCCTCGGCCGCACCCTGATGACCGCGTACGGCGCGGCCGCCTACGCCGTGTTCTTCGCGGTGTTCCTGTACTCGATCGGGTGGGTCGAAGGTCTCGTGGTGCCCCGCACCATCGACGAGGGGCCGCAGACGCCGATCGTCGTCGCCGTGATGGTGAACCTGGCCCTGTTGTCCGTGTTCGCCGTTCAGCATTCGGTCATGGCCCGGCCCTGGTTCAAGGACCGATGGACCCGCATCGTCCCACAGCCGATCGAACGCTCCACGTTCGTCCTGTTCGCCACCGCCGCCCTGGCGCTGGTGATGTGGCAGTGGCATCCACTGCCACAGGAGATCTGGGACGTGGACGCGACACCGGTGCGTGTGGTGCTCTATGCGGTGTCCTTCGCAGGATGGGGCCTCGTGCTCGCATCGACGTTCGCGATCGACCACTTCGACCTGTTCGGCCTGCGGCAGGTGCTGCGGAACTTCGCCGGAAAACCCCCGGCCGAAGTCGTATTCCGCACCCCGATGCTGTACCGCGTGGTGCGTCACCCGTTGTATCTCGGCTTCCTGATCGCGTTCTGGGTGGCGCCGACGATGAGCGTGGGCCACCTGCTGTTCGCCGCGGTCACCACCGGATACATCCTCGTCGCGCTGCGGTTCGAGGAACACGATCTGACCGACACGTTCGGCGACCGGTACCGCGACTACAGTGCCCGCGTGCCCCGGCTGGTGCCCCGCCCGCGCGCGGCGAGCCGAACCTGACCATGTTCCGGCCGGCTCCGGTGCGGGCACCCGCACCGGAGCCGTGCAGCGCCGTAGGGTACTTCGCGTGAGCATCGCGAAGTCCCTCGTCCTGTTCGTCGTCGCGGCCCTGTTCGAGATCGGCGGTGCCTGGCTCGTGTGGCAGGGAATCCGGGAACAGCGCGGCTGGATCTGGGTGGGCGCCGGTGTGATTGCGCTCGGCGGGTACGGAATGGTGGCAACGCTGCAGCCGGATGCGAATTTCGGTCGCATCCTCGCCGCCTACGGCGGAGTGTTCGTCGCCGGATCGCTCGTGTGGGCGATGATCGTCGACGGCTTCCGCCCCGACCGGTGGGATGTGGCCGGCGCCCTGGTGTGCCTGCTCGGCGTGGCGCTGATCATGTACAGCCCGCGCTGAACTCCGGCACCGTCAGCCGACGGTCACCGTCCCCGCGGCCGGTGTCGAATTGCAGATCGGGCCGCTGCTCAGGTTCACCGAACCGAATACGGTGGTGAGCACGGTGCCCGGGCCGGTGTTCACCACCTTCGCCAGGTTCGGGTACGTCCCCTCGAGGTCGACGATCCCCGCCTGGCCGGTGCTCTGATTGAGCCATGCGACCGACACCTGCCCCGCAGCGGGCATGGGGCCCATTCCCGGTGCGGTGGAGAACAGTACGTGACCGGGGGCGATCGCGGGGTTCGCCTCCGGGCCGGCCTGCGCGGTGACCGCCGTGATCGAGGCCAGGCTGCCCTGGTTGAGGCACCCGAAGGTCAGTGCCGTGCCGAGGGATTGGGGCGGTGCGGCGCCGGCGCTGCCGGCGAACAGGACGGCGGCCGCGATCGGTGCGGCGGTGGCGAGGATTGCTCGGGTGGTTCGGGCGGCGCTCATGCTGATGCTCCTGTGATCGGAATGTCACGTCCGGGTGCCGACCGCCGCGCCCCGCCGGCGGCGCGCCCCGCGCACCGAATGACGCCCCCGAGTCTAGATCGCGAACGGCGGAGCATACGACGTTTCGGAGATCTTGCTTGCCGGGGATGTCAACGCACGCGGTAGAACTGCGCGGCATTGTCGTGCAGCGCCCGCGCGGCGAGGTCCGGGCCCAGTGCATCGGTGACCACTGCGACGTCCGTGTCGGTGAACGGCCGCGGCGCCCGGGTGGACGGCAGGTCGGTGCCGAACATCAGGGCGTGCGGGTTCCGGTCGGCGACGGCGCGCAGAACGGCGGCGACGTCGAAGTCGGCGCGGCCGAACCCGGTCGCCTTGACCCGGACCCCGCGGTCGACCAGGTCCAGCAGGTGCGGCAGTCCGGCCGCGGACAGGCCCAGGTGGTCGATGCTCACCGCGGGCAGGGCGGCGACGGTCCCGGTGAGCGCGGGCAGTTCGCGGGCGTCGACGTACAACTCGGTGTGCCAGCCGGCGACGTCGTGGACCCGCCGCGCGAGCGAGTCGAGGTGGGCGGCGGATTCCGAACCGCCGCGGCGCAGGTTGAACCGGATCCCGCGCACGCCGGCCTCGTCGAGCCGGGCGATCTCGGTGTCGGTCACGGTCGCCGGCAGTTGGGTGACGCCCACGAAGCGGGGGCCGAGGAGGGCCAGCGCGTCCAGCAGGTAGCCCTGATCGAAGCCGTGGAAGGAGCCGGACACGACGGCGCCACCCGTGACGCCGAGCCCGCGGACCCGCTCGAGATAGTCGGCGACCGTGAAGGCCGGCGGCACGTATCCCTCGTTCGGGGTCACGGGGAAGCGGGGGTCGACGATATGGAAGTGGGCGTCGAAGATCGGCATCACGCGTCGCCCGTCGGTCACGTGCGCGTGAGCGCGTCCGCGGTGATCTCCTTCACCGACGTCAGCCCGCTGAGCCCGAGCGTCAGATCGAACTCGGCGATGATGTTCGCGACGGCGTCGCGGGCCCCCTCGCGGCCGCCCACCGCCAGCCCGTACAGGTGCGGGCGCCCGACGGTGACCGCGTCGGCGCCGAGGGCGAGCGCCTTGAACACGTCCGATCCGGTGCGGATTCCGCTGTCGAGCAGCACCGGTACCCGGCCGTCGACGGCGGGTGCGATGCCGACCAGGGCGTCGAGCGAGGCGATCGCGCCGTCCACCTGGCGGCCACCGTGGTTGGAGACGATGATGCCGTCGGCCCCGGCGTCGAGGGCGCGCCGGGCGTCGTCCGGATGGAGGATGCCCTTGAGCAGCACGGGAAGATCGGTGCGTTCGCGCAGCGACTCGATCTCCGTCCACGTCAGGGAGGGCCGGGAGTAGATGTCGAGGAAGGTCTCGACGGCGGCCCGGGGCTCGGGGGAGCGGAGGTTGTCGAGGAGGCGGCCGGGGTAGCGCCGGCTCATCGAGAGCAGTGTCCTGATCGCGCCGAGGGTCACCTCCACCTCGGGTCGTGCGCCGGCGGCGGCCGCGATGCGCTCGCGGACGATGCGCACGAACGTCGGGTCCGAGGTGTACTGGGCGATGCCCTCGCCGCGGGCGAACGGCAAGGATCCGAGGTTGAGGTCCTGGGGCCGCCAGCCCAGCAGGGTGGTGTCCAGGGTGACGACCACGGCGTCCGCGCCGATCGTCTTCGCGCGGGCGAGCAGGCTGTCGACGAGGTCGTCGTCGCTGCTCCAGTACAACTGGAACCAGCGCGGGGAGTCTCCCATCGCCGCGGCGCTCTCCTCCATCGGGGCGCAGCCCTGGTTGGAGAAGATGTAGGGCACGCCGAGTTCGGCCGCCGCGCCGGCGATCGCGACGTCGGCGTCGGGGTGCGCGAGCTCGGCGGCGCCGACCGGCGCCAGCAGGACCGGGGCGGGCAGGGTGCGGCCGAACAGCTCGACGCTCAGGTCCCGGCGGGAGACGTCGCGCAGCACGCGGGGGACGATCTTCCAGCGGTCGAAGGCCTCGCGGTTGGCGCGCATCGTCGCGCCCTCGCCGGCGCCCCCGGCGATGTAGGCCCAGCCGCGCCGGCTCGTCTTCCGTCGCGCCAGGCGTTCCAGGCCGGCGAAGTCGGTCGGCACCGCGGGGGTGCGCCCGAGCACTCCTGCCCGGTAGATGACGTTCTGGCGGGCACGGCCCGCGCCGGGCTGCGGCGCCACGGGTCCGTCGCTCATCGGCGATTCCTCACTGGTGCGTCGGGCGGGATCGTCTCGGACGCTACACGGAAGCGCCCACGCGCCGGGCCGAAGCGCCGGTCGTCCGGCGGAGACGGTGGACAGATCCCGATATACCCCCTAGGGTATGTAGTACCCCATGGGGTATGAACCTCGAACGACGGCACGATGCCCACCGGTGTGGGCCGAGGAGTGGACAATGAGGGAAATCGACATCGCTGCATTCGCCGACGAGTGGAAGTCCGGCGCGACCGTCGTGGACGTGCGCGAGGACTACGAATACGAGCAGGCGCACGTACCCGGTGCCCAGTGGATCCCGCTCGGCGAACTCGCTTCCCGTCTCGCCGAGATCCCGGGGACCGACCTCGTCTACGTCATCTGCGCCTCCGGCAATCGCAGCCTGCGCGGCGCGGACATCGTGTCCGCGTCGGGGCGGTCCGCGGTCTCGGTCGCCGGCGGCACCAAGGGCTGGCTGCGCGCCGGTCACCCGGCCGAACAGGGCGGAACCCGATGAGCCTGCTCGAGAAGATCAAGGCGCGCTTCGCCAAGCCCTACGAGTCCGTCGGCGTCGGCCGGGCGCGCGAGTTGCTGGACGGCGGGGCGGTCCTCGTCGACGTGCGCTCCGCCGCCGAGTACCGGTCCGGGCACGCGCCCGTCGCGCAGCACTGCGAACTCTCCCAGGTTCCGACGAAGGCGGCGCGGATCGTGCGCAACCGGCCGGTGGTGTTCGTGTGCCACTCGGGCATGCGCTCCGCGAGCGCCGCGCGGATGTTCGCCCCGGCGGCGCAGGCGCCCGTCGCCTCGCTGCGCGGCGGCATGATCGCCTGGGAGCGGGCCGGCGAGCGGGTGGTCAAGGGCGGTCGCCGCTGAAGGAATCGCCGGGTCGACCGGCCCGAGGTCCGGGAATCGGCGCCGAGCCGGAATGTGGGCACGGGAATACCCCACCGGGTATGATGGGTTCATCTTCAGTATGAAGGGGCCGACCATGACAGTTAACACCGTGAATGCCGCAGAATCCACCACCCAGGTGCTCAACCGGCTGCGCCGCGCACAGGGCCAGCTCGCCGGCGTGATCTCCATGATCGAGAACGGGCGCGAATGCCGCGAGGTGGTCACCCAGCTCGCCGCGGTCTCGCGCGCCCTCGACCGGGCCGGATTCAAGATCGTCGCCACCCGGTTGCGGCAGTGTGTCCTCGACGAGCAGGACGACACCTGCGTCGACAAGCTGACCGAGGAGGAACTCGAGAAGCTCTTCCTCGCGCTCGCCTGACAACAGCGAACCACGAAGGAGCAGCATGACACTCGCTCTCGCCACCACGCTGCGCGCCCCGCTCGGCGACACCGTCGAGCGCACCCGCAAGGCGCTGAAGGACCAGGGCTTCGGGGTGCTCACCGAGATCGACATGCAGGCCACCCTGAAGACCAAGATCGACGTCGACATGGAGCCGTACGTCATCCTCGGGGCGTGCAACCCGCCGCTCGCACACCAGGCCGTATCGGTCAATCGGCAGATCGGGCTGCTGTTGCCGTGCAACGTCGTCGTCCGGCGCGATCCGGAGGACGCCGGCCTGGTGCACGTCGAGGCCATGAACCCGCAACTGATGGTGCAGGTGGCCGAGGATCCCGGGCTGCAGCCCGTCGCCGACGAGGCCGCCCGGCGGTTGCAGGCAGCGATCGACGCGCTGGGGAGCTGAGCCGTCACTCGAGAACGGGCGCCGAGATGTCTCTCGGCGCCTGTTCCCGTGTTCGTCCTGTCGCCCGTTCGTCCTGTCTCCCGCTCGTCACGGTCTCCCGTACGCCGCCCGGGCCTTCTCGCGCAGCAGGCGCACGGCGCGGGCCGGGTCGTCCGTGCCGTAGACGGCCGTGCCGGCCACGAAGCAGTCGGCGCCGGCCGCCGCGGCAGCCCCGATGGTGTCGAGGTTCACCCCGCCGTCGACCTCGATGAGCACGTCGAGTTCCCCCGCGTCGACCAGGCGTCGCGCCGCGCGCACCTTGTCGAGCATCTCGGGGATGAACCGTTGGCCGTTGAATCCCGGAGGCACGCTCATCACCAGGAGCGTGTCGAAGTGCGCGAGCGTGCCGATGTGCGGCTCGAGCGGGATCTGCGGCGCGAGCGCGAGACCGGCGCGGGCGCCGGCGTCGCGCAGGCGGCCGGCGAGAGCGACCGGGTCGCGGACGGCCTCGACGTGCACGGAGACGTTGTGCGCGCCCGCCTCCGCGTAGTCGACCGCCCACCGGTCGGGATCCTCGATCATCAGGTGGCAGTCGAGCGGCAGCGGGGTGTGCCGGGCGAGGGACCGCACGACCGGCACCCCGAAGGTGATGTTGGGGACGAAGTGTCCGTCCATCACGTCGACGTGCAGCCAGTCCGCGCCCCGATCGGATCCACCGGCCACGGCCCGCGCCTCGTCGGCCAGGCGCGCCAGGTCGCCCGAGGCCAGGCTGGGCGCGATCATCGGCTCGCGCCGCGGGCGGCGATCGGCCCGGTGACCAGCGCGGACGTCGGGGTCCATGCGACGACAGTACCCGCCTCGCGGTGCCGGCGAGGTGCACCGGATCGATCGTCAACCGGGCATTGACGACCATGAGTGCGTCAACCTATGGTTGACGAATGACGAACCCGGTACCCATGAGCAATCCCGTCCGGCTCGACGACCTCATCGATGCCATCAAGAAGGTGCATACCGACGCCCTGGAACAACTGACCGACGCGGTCCTCGCCGCCGAGCATCTCGGGGAGGTCGCCGACCATCTGATCGGCCACTTCGTCGACCAGGCCCGTCGCTCCGGCGCGTCCTGGACCGACATCGGGCGCAGCATGGGCGTCTCCAAGCAGGCGGCCCAGAAGCGCTTCGTGCCCAAGGGTTCTGCCGATCTCGATCCCGAACAAGGATTCAGCCGATTCACCGAACGCGCCCGTAACGTCGTCATGGCATCACAGAACGAGGCCCGGGCGGCCGGCAACGCCGAGATCACCTGCGAACATCTCGTCCTCGGTCTGCTGAGCGAGCCCGACGCCCTCGCGGTCCGCGCGCTCGTCGCGCAGGACGTCTCGCCGGACGCGGTCCGTCGCGCCGTGGTGGAGAAGCTCCCGCCGGCGGCCGGGGACGTGCCCGACCTGATCCCCTACGACGCGCGTGCGCGCAAGGCCCTGGAGCTGACGTTCCGGCAGGCACTTCGTCTCGGGCACAACTACATCGGCACCGAGCACATCCTCCTCGCCCTCCTCGAATACGAGGACGGAAACGGCGTCCTCACCGGTCTCGGCGTGGACAAGACGGCCGCCGAAGCGCACGTCGCCGCGGCCGTGGCCGCGGAGCAGGCCGCACACGCGGAGCGCGGAGACGCGGAATGAGCAGGCAGCGATCCGCTGTCCAGCCGACCCGTCGCTGAGAGGGCCTCATCCCGCAGGGCGAAACCGCCTCCCCGGTCCGCTCCTCGATCTACCGTTGAGTCGAGGCAGCCGAGAGGGGGAACGATGACCTACCCGCTCGTCGAGAAGTCCCGGGAACGTTCGGAAGCCGGGCGGCATTTCGTGATCGAGGACTACACGAAGACGCCGTCGCTCTGTCGTCGCGGTGTCTGGGTGGGGCGTCGGGTCGATTTTTCCGAAACCGTGCTGATGTCCTTCGAGCACGGCCAGGACGACCTGTCCGTCGGCTGGATCGTGAACGGCGCGGCGATATCGCCGGCAGGCTACTATGCGCCGTGCCAAGGAGCGCCGACGATCCGATACCGGTGTCCCGGAGACGGTAGGAACCTGCACACCATTTCGCTGATGAGCACGCCCGGCAGCGATCAGGACTGTGTGGACCTGCAGGTCGTGTTCACGCGTCCGCCGCAGTGGAATCCGCTCGAGTACGGTCCCTCGAAGAAGGTGTGCCTCCAGGGCCGGATCGTCGAATGGCCGTGGTTCCTTCTGCAGCAGGAACAGCAATGCTGGGAGCGGTTCCGGAACGTATTCGAGAAGTACGTGGTGGTACCCCGTCCGGTTCCCGCACCGCCCGGCCCGGTGGAACGGTGGATCGCGAGCCTTCGGGGCGACGAGGCCGCGACGGTACGGGCTGAACTGGACACTGTCGAGCAGTTGGATCACGCCCGGGACGGCGATTTTCTCGCAGAGATCCGTGCCGACCTCGCGGCGAGGTTCCTCCGGTGGGCGAACTCCGAGGACGGGCCGGGTGCCGTGGACCGCTCGCCGCCACGCAGCGATCCGGGTCGAGATTCCTCCTGAGCGAGAGGGCGGACCCGTGACCGAAAAGGCAACGCTCCGGCGACTGGCGGAGTGGGTGTTCGGCGGCGTCGTGCTCGTTGTCGACACGGTCTTCACGGTGATCCGTGTCGTCGTGTGGCGCTCGCGCTGGAAGCCGGCATTGACTGCCCTGCGCCGGTACAACAAGGTCGTCCTCAACCCGGTGATCTTGAAGAGGGGAGGGAAGACGGTCACAGCGGTGCATCACGTGGGTCGCACATCCGGATGGCCATACGTGACCCCGGTGTGGGCGGAACGATCCGGACAGTCGTTTTTCATCCATCTGCCCTACGGCACCGACGTCGACTGGTGCCGCAACGTTCTGGCGGGCGGGGGCTGCGTCCTTGAGCGCGAGGGCGTGCGCTACGACGCCGTCGCTCCCGTGATCGTGCCGGCGGCGGAGGCGGAACCGCATGTGTCGTCGGCATCGAGGAGGATGCACCGACTGTTCGGCGTCGAGTCGTATCTACGGCTGGACATCGCCCCTGGCGTGCAGGCGGACTGATCGAGCGGCTGGAGCAGGGGCATCGCGCTGGTTCGCCCGCTTCCCGCGAGTGGCGGTCCGTAGAGAGCGGCTGCGGGTGAGCTCGACCAGCGGTCTCTTGTGCCCCCGGCAGGATTCGAACCTGCGACACCGGCTTTAGGAGAGCCGTGCTCTATCCCCTGAGCTACGAGGGCGGCGCGCGGTGGACCGGCGGTGCCGATTCGATGCGCGGTGTGAGTGTAGCCGGGATCGCGGCGCCGGTGTGAAACGGTCGCGGAACCAGCGGCACGGCGAGCGCCGCCGCCGCGCCGACGGCGATCCACGTGACGGTCCAGGCCTGGTCGGAGGCGTGCGAGGCGGACAGCAGGGGCCGGGGTGCGGAAGCTCGACCCGTAGATCGCGGCGCCCGTGAGGGCGATCGCCGTTCCCGCCCGGTCGTGCACCCGAATGTCACACGCCGTCAATCCAACCGAACGCATGTGACATTCGGCCGGAGGTGCGGCAGGTGACCTGCGGCCGGTGACATTCGGCCGGAGGTGCGGCCAGTGACCCCGGGGGTGGGGAACCGTCCCCCTCGGGGTGCGGTGTGCAGCCCGAAGAGCCCTGGAGTGCGGCGGTGGCGTGCCGGAGGGTGGATCCGCACGCCGAATCCTCGTCCCCGGGAGTACTCATGCCTCGCTCGATCTCGCGCACGATCCGCTTCGCCGCCGTGGCCGTCGCCGCCGTGGTGCCCGCCCTGGGTGCCGTCGCTCCGGCCGCCGCGGAGGACGAGTCTGCCCTGCAACAGCTTTCGCCCACAGCGGAGTGTCCGTTCGCCGCCGGGAGCACCGGGCAGTACACGACGGACGCGATGGGACCGTATGTGCAGTGCTTCCTTCCGTCGATCGAGTCGTGGATCGATGCCACGTACCAGGACATGCCGCATCCCGCCGCCTACTACTCGGTGGCGGCGGGGAAGTCGGGGGAGGCGGCGCCCGGCTGCGCCTACGACGAGAACTCGCTGATGTACTGCGCGGCCGACCGCAGCCTCTACATCGGCGAGAAGGCGGCGATGGACCTCGTGAACGGCTACGGGGAGATCGCCATTGCCGCGGTGCTGAGCCACGAGGTGACGCATCACTTCCAGACGATGCTGGCACTGCCGGAGCCCGACCCGGCCGAACCCAACAGTGCCATCCCCTACGAGAACCAGGCCGACTGTGGATCGGGCGCCTTCGTCGCGTACTCCGAACGCGACCTCGGCGTCACGGTCGAGCAGACCGCCCTGGCGTCGCTGGGCCGGGCGTTCGCCGCGGTGGGGGAGGACAAGGGGCCGGAGCGCACCCACGGCACCGCCGAGCAGCGCATCCAGGCATTCGACACCGGCTACCTCAGCCCGTCGCCCACCCCGTTGCTCTCGTGCGTCGACTACATCCCCGAGGCGCCCATCGCGTACATCGGCTGACGCGCCGGGCGCTCCGCTGTGATCACAATCACATAACCGCCGTCGTCTCCTCGCGGTTCTGTATGCGCGCGAGGCGGCGCCGGGAGCCGCCGGCCCCGGCGGACGTCCCAACCCCGCCCGCGCGCACCAGGAGGGTGTTTCCGCAGTTCACGCGGGTGGGGCAGGGCTGCATCCGGCCGGGCTGCCGCCGGGTCGCCGTCGGTACCCACCGCAGAAGTGTCCGAAACGTAACGCTGGCGCTGCCCTATATCGTTTTGTTACTTTGAGTCGCCAGAAACGGCCGGGGCACACCCGGCGCGCAACGGACGACGGATGAGGTAGCAACTGTGGGACGGCACCAGCGGGCAGGCGACGAGGCGACCACCTTCGAGATGGATCTGTCCGGTGCGTCCTCCGGCCGCGGCCGGCACCGCGTCGAGCCCACCGGTCCGTCGGCACCCGTGAAGGCCGCCACCGTGGCCGCCGCCACCGGTGCCTTCTTCGCCGTGGGTGCCCAGCTCGCCGCCGGCACGGCCAGTGCCGCGCCCGCCCCCGCCCAGACCGGCACCCTGCCGTTCGAGGTGCCGCAGGGCCTGCTGCCCGAGGGCTTCGAGCTCCCGCAGCTGCCCGGTGCGCCCGCCCCGGCCGACGAGCACGGCCACGAGCACGCCGCCGCTCCCGCCCTGCCGCCGGAGCTCGACACCCTGGTCGACCAGTTCGCCGCGGGCCAGGGCTGGCTGAACAACCTCAACCCCGCCAAGCCTGCCACCGTGCAGCCCGTCTCGGGCACGCTCACCTCGGACTTCGGCCCCCGCTGGGGCAGCCACCACGGCGGCATCGACATCGCCGCCCCGATCGGCACGCCGATCAAGTCCGCCGCCGACGGCACCGTCCTCGACGCGGGCGCCGCCTCCGGCTACGGCCAGTGGGTGCGCGTCCTCAACGACGACGGCACCACCGCCGTCTACGGCCACGTCGACACCTACCAGGTCAGTGCCGGTCAGCGGGTGACCGCCGGTCAGCAGATCGCCACCGTCGGCAACCGCGGCTGGTCCACCGGCCCGCACCTGCACTTCGAGGTGTGGGACCAGGCCGGCGGCAAGACCGACCCCAACGCCTGGCTCAGCACCCGCGGCGTCGTCGCCGACTGGGGCAGCTACCGCGCCGTCTGACGCTCGCCCCCAACTGCGGTCGCTCGGCCGCTAGGCTGACGAATCATCACCTAGCGGGGGAGAGGGACACGGCTCCATGGGCACGCAGATCAAGGCTCGCTCCTTCACCCGCGCCGACCGGCGCGAGTTCCGCACCAAGGTGCAGGCCTGCCTCGCCGCCCTGGACCGGATGCTGCGCGACGGCGCCTTCACCGACGCGCGCGAACGGCCGGAGCCGCTGCTCGGCATGGAGATCGAGTTCAACCTCGTCCAGGACGACATGGAACCGGCCATGTGCAACCTCGAGGTCCTGCAGGCGATCGACGATCACGCCGTGTTCCAGACCGAGCTGGGCCAGTTCAACGTCGAGATGAACGTCGACCCCGGGCCGTTCACCGGTGACGCCACCCTCCACATCGAGAACACCCTGCGCGAGTCGCTGCGCCGCGCCGACACGCGGATGCACCGGCAGGACGCCCAGCTCGTCATGATCGGCATGCTGCCCACGCTCGAGCTCGCCCACCTCGACCGGGAGCGCATCACCGCCAACCCGCGCTACGAAGCCCTCAACGAGCAGATCTTCGCCGCACGCGGGGAGGACATCGAGCTCGATCTCGACGGCGTGCCCCTCCCCGGCCGCGACGACGCCGAACAGCTGCGGGCCGACGCCAACTCGGTCGTGCCGGAGGCGGCCTGCACGTCGCTGCAACTGCACCTGCGGGTGGCCCCGGAGGACTTCGCCGACCACTGGAACGCCGCTCAGTGCCTGGCCGGAGTGCAGGTGGCGCTCGCCGCGAACTCCCCGTTCCTCGCCGGCAAAGCGCTGTGGCACGAGAGCCGGATCCCGCTGTTCGCGCAGGCCACCGACACCCGCACCCAGGAGCTGAAGAATCAGGGGGTGCGGCCGCGGGTGTGGTTCGGCGAGCGCTGGATCGACTCGGTGACCGACCTGTTCGAGGAGAACTCGCGGTACTTCCCGGCGCTGCTGCCCGAGGTGTCCGACGTCGATCCGATCGCCGAGTTCGATGCCGGCCGGACTCCGCGGCTGCGCGAGCTGCAGATGCACAACGGCACCATCTACCGCTGGAACCGGCCCGTCTACGACGTCGCCGACGAGCACCCGCACCTGCGGCTCGAGAACCGGGTGCTGCCGGCGGGCCCGACGGTGCTCGACATCATGGCCAACGCCGCGTTCTACTACGGGGCGCTGCGCGCCCTCGTCGACGCCGACGTGCCGCTGTGCCGGTTCATGAGCTTCGACGCGGCCCGCGAGAACCTCGGGATCGGGGCCAAGTACGGCCTCGACGCGCGGCTGTACTGGCCCGGCCTGGGCTGGGTGGGCGCCGACGAACTCGTGCTGCGCCGGCTGCTGCCCATGGCGGACGCGGGCCTGACCGCCTTCGGACTGTCGCAGCAGGCGCGGGACCGGTACCTGGGCATCATCGAAGGCCGGTGCCTGAACCGGCAGACCGGGGCGGCGTGGCAGCGGGCGCAGGTCGTCGAACGGGAGGACGCCGGCGCCGACCGGCGCACCGCCCTGCACGGAATGATGCGTGACTACATCCGGAACATGCTGGGCGGCAAGCCCGTTCACGAGTGGCCGCTCGGCACGGCATGATCACAACCGGACGGTGCGGGTCACCGCGACCGCGGGGGTGACCACGGCCCGGTCGTCCGGAGCGGTGTATCCCGGGACGACGGTGAGGTCGTCGGTGACGTCGGCGACGTGCAGTACCACCGCGCCGTCGCGCGGGGCGACGGTCAGCCGCACCTCGATGCCCTCGGCCGGGGTCCCGGAGAACAGGAACCCGAACGGCGCGGCCGGCGCGGCGCTCCGCCCGGCCACCACCGCCTCCCGCACCGCCGCGGACGTCCCGTCCACCCACAGCCCGATCGTCGGCGCCCCGCGCGGCGACGTCAGCCGCAGGGTCAGCGTCCGTTCGTCGCCGTCGGTGACGTCCGCGACGACGGCGAGACCGGGCGCGGGCAGCGGCGCGACCGGCGCGGGCCCGTGGGCGAACCTGGTCTCGCTGCGCCACGGGAACGCGTCCGGCAGCGTGGCCGGCTCCTCGGGCAGCAGGGCGCGGCTCCAAGCCGAGGCGGGGGCGCGCGGCGACGCCCACACGGCGGCACCGGTGTCCGCGTTCAGCGCGTAGAGCAGTTGTTCCTGCCGCGGCGGGGTGGCGCCGTCGCGGTTGACCCAGCCGCCGACCGGCGCGGCCACGAGCACGACCCCCGCGGCGGCGATCGCGGCGAGCCGCAGCTGCGACGGCGCGCCGGCGGCGTCGACGAGCGGCAGCGCCAGCGCGAACAGCACCGCGACGAACACCCCCGCGAGCGGCGCTCCGGTGAGCAGACCGGCGTCGAACGACGCCACCGCGGCGGGCACGAGCACCACGACCGCCGGAACTGTCCCGGCCAGCGTCACCGGCGTCCGCCACCCGCGCCGATCGGTGGGCAGCAGGTCCACGACGAGCGCGGCGATCGCCGCGGGCAGCGCCGGCAGCACCAGGACGGTCGCGACGCCGAGGAAGGGCAGCGCGGCCAGGGCGGTGACCGTCACGGCGAGCAGCGCGCCCGTCGCGAACGCGGCAGGGCCGACACGGCGGCGCACCGGCGGATACGCCGCGAGCAGGACGGCGACGGCCGCGGTCGCCGCGGCGACCTGATGGGGCACCGGCAGGTACGGCTCGCGCAGGACCGCCGAGGCCTGACCGGGAGCGATCCGCAGCGCGAGCCACCACGGCACGAACGCCGCACCCGCCGCCGCGGCCGCCACGGCGATCGAGATCCCGCCCGACGCCGCGAGACGGCCCGCCGAGGCGGCACCGTCCCGGATCCGCCGGGCCGCGAGGGCGCCGGTGACGGCGGCGAGCAGCGCGGTCAGGGCGATCTCGAGCGGGCGCGGGTAGTGCACCGGCCCCCAGGGCAGCGTGACGACGACGTCGTCGCCCCCCGAGCCGAGCACTGCCAGGTCGGCGGACGAGAACCGCTGTGCCGCAGCAAGGGTGGTTTCTCCCATGCGCTGCAGCGACGCGGTGTCGAGCCGGTCCGGGGTGTCGAGGGGACTGTGATAGTAGGCGCCGCCGCCGGCGATCGCGGTGTCCGCGGCGTGCATGCCGGCCTCGGTGAGGCGGCGGAAGTCGGTGTCGTTGGGCAGCAACTCGAACGCCGTCTGGGTGAACGAGTCCGCGGTCGTGCCGGGCACGCCGGACAGCACACCCACGAGACCCGCGTTGGGGGAGGAGATCCGGAAGGTGACGGGGATCCCGCCGTTGCCGCGGGCCTCGTGGTTGAGCACCACCGTCGGCCTCGCGTCGGCCGGTTGCCGCCGCGTGTACTCCTCGGCGCCGAGCAGGCCGCGTTCCTCGCCGTCGGTCACGAGCACCGTGACGTCGTTCCGGGGACGGGGGCCGGCGGTCAGGGCGCGGGCCGCCTCGAGCACCGTGGCGATCCCGATCCCGTCGTCGCCCGCGCCGGGGGAGCCGGCGACGGTGTCGTAGTGCGCGGCGAGCACGACGGTGCCGGTGGGGTCGGTGCCGGGCAGGGTGGCGACGACGTTCGCGACCCGGCCGCCCCGCTGGGTGCCCTGCACGGCGGTGGCCGACCAGCCGACGCCGTCGTCGACGCGGACGGACCAGCCGAGGTCGTCGAGGATACGGACCAGGTACTCCCAGGTCGCGGCATGGCCGGCCGAACCCGGGGTGCGCGGCCGCGCGGCCACCGCCTCGACGTGGGTCGTCGCGCGGACGGCGCTGAACGCGGTGGGGGGAGCGTCGGCCGGTGCGGGTGCCGCCGGGGTCCGCAGCGTGGCCGCGAGCCCGACGAGGAGCAGCACGAGCAGTCCGATCCGGCCGGCCCGGCGGGTGCGGCCCGCGCCGGCGGGGGCCGGAGCATCGTCCATGCGAGCGAGCCTAGCGCCGGATCGTGGAGACGACCGTGCCCCGGCCGCGGGGGCCGGGGCACGGTCGGAGGCGACTCAGGCGTTCGGGGCCCAGCTGTCGGGACCGAACACCTCGTAGTGGATGTTCTCGGCGGGCACGTTGCGCTCGATGAGGGCCTCGCGCAGCGAGAGCATGAACGGCAGCGGACCGCACAGGTACGCCTTGGTGTTCGGGTCGAGCGGCAGGTCCGACACGTCGGCCCGGCCCACGCGCACGGTCTCGAGCGGCTCGCGGGCGCCGAGGTCCTCGTACCACCGGTGCACCTCGGCGGACGGGATGCGCTCGACGAGGGTGGCCAGCTCGTGCCGGTGCGCGTGGTTGGCGACGGAGCGGTCGGCGTGCAGCACCGAAACCTTGCGCTCGTCACCGGTTTCCGCGAGGTGCGCGAGCATGCCGATCATCGGGGTGCAGCCGATGCCGGCGGAGGCCAGCAGCAGCGGGGCGCCGTCGTCGGGCAGCACCAGGTCGCCGAACGGGGTGGTGACCTGCAGCTCGTCACCCTCGAAGACGTTGTCGTACAGGAAGTTCGAAACTTCACCGGCCGGCGCGGCGGTGCCGTCGGGGGTGGTGGTCGCCACGATCCGCTTGACGGTGATGCGCCAGTCGCCCTGGGCCGGCGCGTTGGTCAGGCTGTACTGGCGGATCTGGCGGGCCCCGTCGGGCAGCTTCACGCCCACCGAAAGGTACTGTCCCGGACGGAAAGCGGGCAGCGGGGCGCCGTCGAGCGAGGTCAGGACGAACGAGACGGTGTCGGCGGACTGGTGCCGGCGCTCGGCGACCCGGACGGTGCGCCACACGTCGCCCGGCGCGACGCCCGCGGCCTTGTACAGGTCGTCCTCGAGCTTGATGAGCGTGTTGGCCATCAGCCAGTACAGCTCGTCCCAGGCCGCGGCGACCTCGGGGGTGACGGCCTCGCCGAGGACCTCCACGATCGCCTCGAACAGGTGCTTGTGGACGATCCAGTACTCGTCGGGCTTGATGCCGAGGGAGGCGTGCTTGTGCGCGATGCGGGACAGGATCGCCTCGACCCGGGCCGGGTCGGGATCGAGCTGCAGGGTCGCGAAGGCGGCGATGGAGCCGGCCAGGGCCTTCTGCTGTTCGCCCTGCTTCTGGTTGCCGCGGTTGAACAGGTCGCGCTCGAGTTCGGGGTGCGCGGCGAACATCTTCTTGTAGAACAGCGGGGTGATGTCGCCGATGGCGGCACCCACGGCGGGGAGGGTGGCGCGGACAACTTCCTTGGACTCGGCTGAGAGCGGCATCGTGAACTCCGTTTCGGGTAGGGCTGGGCCGGTTCCGGGCTGTGGAACCGTGCGGTCAGACGGCGGGGCGGGTGAGATCGAGCAGGACGGTGCGGGTGGGGGCCCGGGTGAGATCGGCGACGGTGACGGAGTCGAGCGCCGCGTAGAAGGACTCCTGGGCTCGGCGCAGTGCGCCGCGGAGGCTGCATCCTTCCCGCAGCGGGCACGGTTTGTCGCCCTCGCAGGCGACGACCTCGCCGTCGCCTTCGAGTTGCCGGGTGAGCCATCCGACGGACGCGCCCCGGCCGAGCTCGGTGATGGTCAGTCCGCCGCCGCGGCCGCGGCGGGTCGTGACGACGCCGAGTTCGCTCAATCGTGCGACCACCTTGGTGGTGTGTGCGTACGACAGCTGCAGCTGCTCGGCGACGCGCTTGGTGCTGGGGGAGCTGTCGGGCGCGGCGGCCGCCAGGTACATGACAACTCTCAGTCCGAGATCGGTGAACTGGGTGAGTTGCATGACCTGAGACTAGATAATTGGTATCTGAAATGACAATTTAATGTGACGTAGATCGCTTCCGTGCGTCAGCGTTCGAGCACGGGAAGGATATTGCGCCAGCTGACGATTCCGATCGGCCTGCCGTCGCGCACCACCGGCACGGACCGCAGCCGCATCTGCAGCATCGCCCGCGCGATGTCGAACAGCTCGGCGTCCGCGTCGAGGGCCACCGGCGGCAACGCCACCGCCCGCACCGTCAGCGGCCGGCGGATCGCGGTGACGAGCGGCAGGTCTGCGTACATCGACAGGCGCGCCAGATGCGCCCCCGCCAGCGCCTCCTCGGTGATCAGTCCGCAGAGCCGGCCGTGCTCGTCGACCACCGGGAGGGTGGTGAAGCCGTTGCGGGCCAGCACCTCCCCGGCCCGCTCCAGGGTGGCGTCGACCGTCACGGCCAGCACCGGCGTGCTCATCACGTCCGCCGCGCGGACCTTGTGGGCCGCGGGCCCCGCCATGCGGATCGGTCCACCGGACATGATGCGCCTCCTCTGCCTACGATTGTGGCCGCATCCCCGCTACCGGGCCAGTGGCTCCGGACTTCCCGGAGAGGGACCAAAGACCATTCCTGCCCCCAGGGGAGCGGATTAACCTCGACCCCGAGGACGATCCCTGCGACGAGAGCGGTGACCGACGTGAAGTTCCCAGGCAGCAAGGCGCACCACGAGCCCACGCACGACGAGGCGGTGCGCTCGAACACCGTGGTGGTCGGGATCGACGGATCCCCGGCCTCCGACGACGCCGTCCGGTGGGCCGCCGCGACGGCCGCCGACCGCGGGCTGCCGCTGCACATCGTGCACGCTCTCGACTTCGCCCCCAGCGGCTACAGCGGGGCGCCGTTCATCCAGACCGCACAGGTCTTCGAATGGGTCGAGGACGAGGGCAAGACGCTGCTGCAGCGCGCCGAGGAGGTCGCCCGCACCGTCGCGCCGGCACTCGAGATCACCACCCGGCTCGCCGCCACCGGCAGCGCGCGCTGGCTCATCGACCTGTCCGCCCGCGCGCGGATGCTCGTGCTCGGCTCCTCCGGCACCGGCCGGGTGGGCGAGGCACTGCTCGGCTCCACCCCGGTGTCCGTCGCCAGCCACGGTCGCTGCCCGGTCGTCGTCGTCCGCGGCAAGGCTCCGGAGACCCTGCCCGACACCCGGCCCGTCGTCGTCGGGGTCGACGGCAGCCCCCTCAGCGAGAAGGCCGTCCGCGCGGCGTTCGAGGAGGCCGGCCTGCGCGGCGTCGACCTCGTCGCGGTGCACGTGTGGAGCGACATGCGGCGGGGCACCTTCGACGAGGCCGTGGAGGTTTCGATCGATCCGAACGCGTTCGCGGAATCCGAGCAGGCCCTGCTCGCCGAGCGCCTCGCCGGGTTCCACGACCGCTACCCCGACGTGAACGTGCGTCGCGAGGTGTACGTCGACGGGCCGCGCGCCCACCTGCTGGCCTGGTCGGAGAAGGCGCAGCTGCTGGTGCTCGGCAGCCGCGGCCGCGGCGGCTTCACCGGCATGCTGCTCGGCTCCACCAGCAACTCGCTGATCCGCGACGCGCAGTGCCCCGTCATGGTGGTGCGCCCCGACGAGTCCTGAAGGTCGCGCCACACCCCGGCGGTAGGGTACCTGGCACACGGGTACGAGCGTGCCCGGCAGGACCACGCACCAACGAATCACGGGGTATGCGGATGCGCATCGGGATGGGATTGAACTACAGCGGCGGATTCGCCGAGACGGCGGCGGAGGTGGCCGATCTCGAACGGGCCGGCCTCGACATCGTCTTCGTACCGGAGGCGTACTCGTTCGACGCGGTCAGTCAGCTCGGCTACCTCGCGGCCAAGACCGAACGACTCGAGCTGGCCTCGGGCATCTTCCAGATCTACACCCGCACGCCGAGCCTGACGGCGATGACCGCCGCAGGTCTCGACTACGTCTCCGACGGCCGCTTCGTCCTGGGTATCGGTGCGTCCGGCCCGCAGGTCATCGAGGGATTCCACGGCGTCAAATACGACGCGCCGCTCGGCCGGACCCGTGAACTCGTCGACATCTGCCGCCAGGTGTGGCGCCGGGAGAAGGTCGAGTACCAGGGCAAGTACTACCAGATCCCGCTGCCGCCGGAGAAGGGCACCGGACTCGGCAAGCCGCTCAAGCTGATCAATCACCCGGTGCGCGAACGCATCCCCGTCCTGATCGCCGCGATCGGCCCCAAGAACGTCGAGATGACCGCCGAGATCGCCGAGGGCTGGGAACCGATCTTCTTCTATCCCGAGAAGGCCGCCGACGTGTGGGGCGAGTCCCTCGCGCGCGGCAAGGCCAAGCGCGATCCCGCGCTCGGGGACCTGCAGGTCTACGTCGGCGCGGCGCTCGCGATCGGCGACGACGTCGACTTCCTGCTCGACTTCGTACGCCCGCACCTCGCGCTGTACATCGGCGGCATGGGGGCGAAGGGCAAGAACTTCTACAACGACCTCGCCGTCCGCTACGGGTACGCGAAGGAGGCGGAGACCATCCAGGACCTGTACCTCGCAGGCCGGAAGGAGGAGGCCGCCGCCGCGGTGCCCGACGACCTGGTGCGGGCGGTCTCGCTCATCGGGCCCGAGAGTTACGTCCGGGAACGCGTCGCCGCGTTCGCCGAAGCCGGCGTCACCACCCTCAACGTCAACCCGATCGCGGAGAACACCGCCGGCCGGGTCCGACTGATCGAACAGCTGCGGGAGATCTGCAACTGACACCCGCGCCGATGTGAGAACCCGGGCCCACCGGCCCGCCGACAGAGGGGATTTTCATGACCGAAACCCAACCGATCGTCGTCGCGGTCGACGGATCCGACGCGGCGGCGACCGCGGTGATCTGGGCGGCCCGCGCTGCCGCGGCCCGCGCGCTGCCGCTGCACATCGTCACCGTCGTGCACATCCCCGCGTTCTACTACTCCGAGCCCTACCTCGCGGAGAGCTTCCACGAGGAGATGAAGGAGACGGCGCGGGCGCGGCTCGACAGTGCCAAGGTGCTCGCCAAGCGCATCGCCGACGAGCAGGGCCCGGTCGAGATCACCACGGAGCAGATCGAGGGCAAGGTCGTCCCCACCCTCGTCGACCTCTCGAACCGTGCCGACACCATCGTGCTCGGCTCGCGCGGGCTCGGGGAGGTGAAGGGGCTGCTCGTCGGCTCCGTCACCCTCGGTCTCGCCTCGCACGCCCACTGCCCGGTCGCGATCGTGCGCGGCCGCACCCTCGACGGGGCACCGCCCTCCGACGGCCCGGTCGTGGTCGGCGTCGACGGTTCCGAGGCCTCCGTGCGCGCCGTCGAGGTGGCGTTCGCCGAGGCGGCCGCCCGCAAGGCGACGCTCGTCGCGGTGAACGTGTGGAGCGACGTGAGCGTGCAGCCGTCCCTGGGCGCGGTGCCCGAGGATCCGCAGTGGAGCAGGATCCAGACGGGGGAGGAGGTCGTGCTCGCCGAGAACCTCGCCGGGTTCCAGGAGCGCTACCCGGACGTCGTCGTCGAGCGCGTCGTCGCGCGGGACCGGCCGGTGCGGGTGCTGAGCGAGTACGCCGAACGCGCCCAGCTGATCGTCGTGGGCTCCCGCGGCCGCGGCGGCTTCAAGGGCCTGCTGCTCGGATCGACCAGCAACGCGCTGATGCAGACGGCCGACTGCCCCGTGCTGATCGTCCGGCCGGACGGTGAGAAGTAGCCGTCCCGTCGCGGCCTGCGCCGCATGTGTTTGCGCGGCAGGGTGCTTCCCGCGCGCGTCCCTACGCGTGCGGGAAGCATCGCAGCGCGCGACCGCCGGGAACGTACCCGGACGCTCGATGCCCGGCACCCTGAGCGGGTGCCGGGCATCGTCGCCGGGTGGTTCCGGGTCGCCGCGTGGTCAGCCGAAGTCGTCGAGGCCGCGCCGGCGCAGCTCGCTCCACACGTCGGCGGGATGCACCCCGCGACGGACGGCGTCGTTCTCGATCAGCACGCCGAGCATCTGCGAACTGAGGAAGGCGACGTCCTCCGGGCGGTGCGTGCCGCTCTTGACGGTCAGCCATCCGGACACGTCGCCCCGCTTCGCGGCGCGGGCCATGTCGAGCACCGAGCCGAACAGCTCTGCCGACCCGGTGTCGCGGTCCTCCCGGGATCCGGGCTCGCGCACGCTGGTCATGCGCTCGCCCCTGCGTGTTCGTCGCGCCGGGCCTGACGGGCCAGCGCCCGGTCCCGGGCTTCCTCGAACCGCTCGGCCTTCGTCTGCAGGTCGGTGAGGAAGGCGTCGAGGTCCTCGCGCAGCTGCTCGCCGCGGCCGCCGAAGTCGGTGCGGTCGAACACGCGCCACTTGCGGAGCACCGGCAGCACCACGTCGTCGAGATGCTGCCGCAGGTCGTAGATGCCGCCCTTGGCGATCAGCACGGCGTTGCGCCGGAAGTTCGCCATCGACGCGCCCGGCATCCGAAAGCGGGTCAGCACGCTCATGATCGCGGCGAGCGCCTGGTCGGGGGCGATGTCGAGGGCGCCCTCGACGATGTTGCGATAGAACATCATGTGCAGGTTCTCGTCCGCGGCGACGCGGGCGAGCATGCGGTCCGCGATCGGATCCCCGCAGGCCTTACCGGTGTTGCGGTGCGAGACCCGGGTCGCCAGTTCCTGGAAGGTCACGTACGACACGGACTCGAGCATCGACGTCGAGCCCGGGTCGAATCCGGTGGTCATGTGCGCCATGCGTGCGTTCTCGAGCGCGACGGGGTCCACACCGCGGGTGACCACCAGGTAGTCCCGCATGACGACGGAGTGCTTGTTCTCCTCGGCCGTCCAGCGGCCCACCCACGTGCCCCAGGCGCCGTCGAGGCTGAAGTGCTCGGCGATCTCGCGGTGGTAGGAGGGCAGGTTGTCCTCGGTGAGCAGATTGGTGATCATCGCTGCCTGCGCGGTTTCGGACAGCGCGGACTGGTCGGGGTCCCAGTCGATGCCGCCGAGGGCGGCGAAGTTGCGGCCCGCGTCCCACGGAACGTAGTCGTGCGGATGCCAGTCCTTCGCCATCGCCAGGTGGCGGTGGACGTTGTCCTCGGCGATCGGCTCGAGCTCTCGGAGCAGTTCGAGATCCGTGAGTTCCCTGGTCACAGTGATGTATTCCCTCTCTGGTGGGACCCCGGGCGCCCCCCTGCGGCGCCCGGCGGTCGGTTCGGTCGGGTCAGAACCCGATGCGCATGATCAGTTGCGGCAGGCCGTCGATGTCCATCCGCTCGGCGAGCCGGTCAGCCGAATCCTCCACGCGCAGTGGATAGGTGAGTACGGACGCCGACAACCGGGCGTCGACCGCCGCCAGCCACGCCCGCTCGGAGGCGATGCCCACCCGGACCAGGTCGATCGGATCGCCGGAGTGCACCGAGAACACCAGCACGGTCTCCCGGTCGATGGCCGCCGCGAGTTCGGTGGTGTCCGGCACGCCGGTGGTGATCAGCGCGCGCCCGGCGGGGCCGCCGGCGTCGAGATCGGCGCCCCAGTCGGTCACCACCTCGGCGTTGCCCTCGGGGTGCCAGTGCGACGTCCACCGGAACATCTCGCGCTGGTAGTACGGATTGCGGCGCATCGCGTCGGCCGAGTAGGTGAGCATGTCGGCGAGCGCCGGGGCCTCGTCCGACGCCAGCAGGCGAACCTGGACCCCGGGGAGGTCGGCGGCGGCCATCACGTCGGCGATGGTGGTCGCCGGCACCGGGATCCGGGCGAACGACTCGCGGTGGCTGCGCCGGTGCGAGATGGCGGCGAAGAACCCCAGGTCGGTGCTCGAAGGAGTGGCCGGCGCCGCTGCCTCGATCCGTGCGATCAGCTCGGGCCGCTCCGGCTCGGGCAGCAGCAGGGTCCGGGTGCTCCAGCCGAGCACCCGGATGCCGAGTTCGAGGTTGGCGACGGCGGCTCCGCACGAGATCAGCCGATCCGGGCGCAGGGGGTCCTGGCCGGGGGCGGCGAACTCGACCCGCTCCTCGAGTTCGGCCGTGCGGGCCGGGAGGCGCAGGCTCCACGGCTGAGTGTCGTGGATCGAGGGGGCCTCGATCACGGCACGCGCGATCACCTCGGTGTCGCTCGTGGACCAGGTGTCGGGCACCGTGGACATCGCAGCCTCCTCGTCCTGGTCGGTCACCTCGCACGGCTCATCGAGGATGACTGTCCGAGCATCGCCCGCGGGCTGCACCGGGCGCATGTGCCGAAGGTCCCGAAACTGCCGTCGAACGGCCCGGGGTCGGCGGCGCGCGAGCGAGCTGAGACGATGGTCACCGCAATGCCGGTGTCAGGAAAGGTGAGGGACGATGCCTCGGGTATTTCTCGTCGACGACCATGAGATCGTGCGGCGCGGGTTGGTCGACCTGCTCGACAGCGTGCCCGACTTCACGGTTGTCGGGGAGGCCGCGTCGGTCGGTGAGGCGCTGGCCCGCATCCCGGGCAGCGGAGCCGAAGTCGCGGTGCTCGACGTGCGCCTGCCCGACGGCAACGGCGTCGAACTGTGCCGCGAGCTGCGGGCCCGCATGCCGGAGCTGCGCGCGCTCATGCTCACCTCCTACGCCGACGACGAGGCCCTGTTCGACGCGATCATGGCGGGCGCGTCCGGATTCGTCCTCAAGCAGATCCTCGGCACCGACCTGGTCTCGGCGATCCGGACCGTCGCGGCCGGCGGCTCGCTGCTCGACAGCCGGGCGACGGCCGCGCTCATGGAACGCATCCGCGCGTCCCGCACGGCGGACCCGCTCGCCGAGCTGTCGGAGCAGGAGCGGGCCGTGTTCGAGCTGATCGGGGAGGGCCTGACCAACCGGGAGATCGCCGAGCGGCTGTTCCTGGCGGAGAAGACGATCAAGAACTACGTCTCGCGGCTGCTGGCCAAGCTCGGGATGCAGCGCCGCACGCAGGCCGCGGTGCTCGCCACCGAGCTGCGCAAGCAGCGCGAGGTCTGACGGGGACCCCGGGTCACAGGGGGACCTGCCACAGCACGCGCGTCCCGCCCCTGTCGCCGGGTCCGGTGCTGCAGCGGCCGCCGCACTGCTGGGCGCGCCGCTCGAGGTTCGCGAGGCCGCTGCGGCGCGGGGTGTCCGGCAGCCCGATGCCGTCGTCGACGATCTCGATCGTGAACTCGTCGCCCGCGGTGACGGATACGGAGATCTTCTCCGACTGCGAGTGGCGCAGCGCGTTGCTCAGTCCCTCCCGCAGCACCGCCTCGGCATGCGGATGGATGCGTGCGGGTACGAGAGTGTCGATGGCGCCGGCGAATTGGACGTTCGGCGCCACGGGGGACTGAGTGGTCAGGTCGCCGACCACATCCAGCAGCCGCCGCCGCAGGCTGGTCGACGCCGCGGCGCCGGTGGTGTGCAGATCGAAGATGGTGGTGCGGATCTCGCGGACCGTGCGGTCGAGCTGCTCGACGGCGTGCTGGACGATGTCCGCGACCCGGTCCGGATCGGTGCCGGGCACCAGGGTGCTCTGCAGGCTCATCCCGGTGGCGAAGAGGCGCTGGATCACGTTGTCGTGCAGATCCTGTGCGATCCGGTCCCGGTCGGCGAGCACGTCGAGCAGCCGCTTCTTGCGTTGTTGCGCCGCGAATTCGAGTGCCACCGTGACCAGGTCGGCCATGGACTTAAGGCGCGTGACCTCCGCGTCGTCCCACGCATCGGAACGGGCCGACCGGGTGGCGATCAGTACGCCGGTGACCCCCGACGTGGCGGACAGCGGCAGGATCGCGGCGCGGCCCGCGCCGGCTGCCGGAAGCCCCTCGAGGTTGTCGGTGATCAGTGTGCGCCTGGTGCGGATCGCCTGCAGCGCAGGAGAATCGGTGAGGTCGAGACGCGAGCCCGTCGCCGGCGGGTCGGGCGCGGCGGCGGCCCGGACGGTCCCCTCGGTGCCGTCGACCAGCAGGACGTAGGTGCCCACGGTGTGGGCGAGGTCCCGGACCCGGTCGACCAGGAGCGCCAGGGTCTCGTCGACGGAACCGCCCACCAGCAACCGTGAGTTGATCGCGGCCACCGCCTCGAGCCAGCGTTCGCGGGTGAGGGACCCCTCGAACAGGCGGGCGTTGTCGATCGCGACGCCCGCGGAGGTGGCGAGGACCTTCAGGATCACCTCGTCCTCTTCGGTGAAGGCGGGACCGTCGATCTTCTCGGTGAGATAGATGCTTCCGAAAACCCTGCCGCGCACCATGATCGGCGTGCCGAGGAAGCTCTTCATCGGTGGGTGGCCGGGTGGGAAGCCGATCGAGGCGGGATGCTCCGACAGGTCCGCGATCCGCACCGGCCGCGGGTCGTTGATGAGCAGGCCGAGCAGGCCCCGACCCTCGGGCAGGTGCCCCATGCGGCTGCGCTCGGCCGGGTCGATGCCGACATACACGAACTCCGACAGCCCGCCGTCGGGCGCCCGCACGCCGAGCGCACCGTAGCGGGCGCCGAGCAGCGCGACGGCCGCGGAGACGATGCGCTGCAGCATGGAGTCGAGTTCGAGGCCCGACCCGACGACGAGCACCGCCTCGAGCAGGCTCTGCATGCTCGCCGGGGTGGTAACGGTGTCGGTGAGCCGTTCACGGATCTCGGCGAGCAGTCCGTCGATGTCGGCGGTGTCGTCGATCGTGCCGTTGTCACCGGGAGCGCTCACACCCGTCAGCATAGGTGCACTCCTCGCGCGGCCCCGAGTGCCGGTCCGTGCACCGCGGCAAAAGGGGGCAACACGGCCGCAGCCCGTCGCCGGCGTGTGAGAATCCGCATATGGAGAACGGGCCCGGACGGGCCGGGTTCGACGGAGACGGGTGACGGCTGCCATGGGAGTTCCGCCGCGCGGTGCCGCGCTGTTCACCGACCTGTACGAGGTCACGATGGCGCAGGCCTATCTGGCTCTGGGAATGTCGGACACGGCCGTGTTCGAGACGTTCTTCCGCAGGCTTCCGCCGGGACGGTCCTATGTGCTGGCCGCCGGCCTGCCCGACGTGCTCGATTTCCTCGAGGCGTTCCGGTTCGAGGAGGACGACCTGCAGTACCTGCGCGGCCTCGGCCTGTTCTCCGACGAGTTCCTCGCGCGGCTCGCCGGGGTGCGTTTCACCGGCGACGTGTGGGCCGTGCCGGAGGGCACCGTCGTCTTTCCGAACGAGCCGATCGTCCAGGTCGTCGCGCCGATCCTGGAGGCGCAGCTCGTCGAGACCTTCGTTCTGAACCGGATCCACCTGCAGTGTGTCCTCGCGAGCAAGGCCGCGCGGGTGGTCGAGGCCGCCCGCGGGCGGCTGGTGGTGGATTTCGGGGCGCGCCGGGCCCACGGCACCGACGCCGCCCTCGAGGTCGCCCGGACCAGCTACCTCGCGGGTGCGGCGGGAACCTCCAACCTGCGCGCGGCCAAGGAATACGGAATACCCGCGTTCGGCACGATGGCCCACAGCTTCGTCCAGGCGTTCGACGACGAGTTCGACGCCTTCGAGGCGTTCGCCCGGCTCAATCCCGGCACGACGTTGCTCGTCGACACCTACGACACACTCCGCGGCGTCGACCTGGTCGTCGAACTGGCCGAGCGACTGGGCGACCGGTTCGACGTGCGGGCGGTCCGGCTGGATTCCGGGGATCTCGGGGCGCTGTCGAAGGCGGCGCGCGCCCGGCTCGACGCGGCGGGTCTGCACGACGTCCGGATCTTCGCCTCGTCGGGCCTCGACGAGTACAGCGTGGCGGCACTGCTGGCCGACGGCTGTCCCATCGACGGCTTCGGGGTGGGCACCCAGCTCTCCGTCGCCCAGGACGCGCCCACGCTCGACATGGCGTACAAGCTCGTCGAGTACGCCGGCGTCGGGCGGACGAAGCTGTCGAGCGGCAAGGTCCTCCCTCCCGGGCGCAAACAGGTGTACCGCCGGGTCGACGACGGCGTCTTCACAGGCGACATCATCGGCCGGCCCGACGAGAACCTCCCGGGTGAGCCGCTGCTGGTGCCCGTGATGCGGGGCGGCCGGCGGCTGTCGCAGTACGACGCCGGACTCGACGCGGCGCGACGGCGTGCACGGCAGCAGATCGACGCTCTTCCGCCGGCGCTTCGTTCCCTCGACGAGGCGGGGTCGCCGTATCCGGTGGCCGTGAGCGCACGGGTGCAGGACGATCTCGACCGGTTACGCCGGGCGCGGCAGACTCCCTGACCGGGGCCTGCTGCGTCGGGCGGGCGGAGGCCGCTTCGTGGCAACTCGCCGTGCCGACGGTGGTGTTCGCGCTCTTCGACCCAATGGATTTCGTTCGGCGCCTTTTCGGTGGGCAGCTGCGTTCATCCGTCTGCACCGGCGATGGTTGCGCGTCGGGACCGTCCTTGCTACCTCTGAGCAGATGAGGGAAGAAGCCGCGGGAGGTACGGAGGCCGGCACGGATCCGGTCGAAGCCGCCCGGCGAGCACTCGCCTCCGTGGGCACGTTCTTGATGTCGGCGGCAGACCTGTGGCGATCCATCGGTGCCGACGCCGATGCGTGGGTTCGGTTCTCCGCGCATTGGGAGGAGCTTGCGCCCGACCCGTACGCGGCAGAACAGGGCGTTCACCGGCTGCGGCGCTACGGCCGGTTCCGGTACCGGGCGGCCGACGGCGCGCTGGCGCCGACGGCGCACCGTGAATTCGTACAGCCTGACGACTCCAACGCTCTCTACCTCGCACGAGACCGCCATTTCGAACCGCTGACAGCCGCGTTCCTCGAAGATCCGCTGTTCGAGCGCACGGTGAAGCTGGTGGGCCGGATCGCGCCGGTCCTCGACGAAGCTCCCGAATGGACGGTCTGGGTGCATCCGTTCCGCGTGGTCGCAACGGCGGATGACGAGGGCCGGCCCACGCCCGAGGGCTTGCACCGCGACGGTGTCACGCTGGTCAGTTCCCTGTTGATCGGCGTCGACAATGCCGTCGGCGGCGAAAGTTCGGTGTTCGGCCCGGAGGGCGATCGCCTTCTGACGACGACCCTGCGCGAACCCGGCACCTTCCTCCTGGGCGACGACCGTTGCACCCGGCACGGTGTTTCGCCGATCCGAGCGGTCGACCGCGGCAAGCCGGCACGTAGGGACGTGCTGGTGGTCACCTGCGTACCGTCCTGATCGGCCTCTTGCGGCGGGACATGAGAACAAGGGCCGCCACCGCCACAGCGATCGGCAGGGCGCTGACAGTCAGCATGGTGAGTCGCACCGCGTCGGCCAAGTCCGCTCCGAGATCGAGACCGCCCACCTGCCGAAGCAAGTTCGGGTCGTACCCGGCGCCCCCGGGGCTCTGCGCCACCGCGCTACGCGCGGCATCCACGGCCTGCTCGCCCTGGGTCGCCGTCAGCCCGCGTGCCTCGGTGTCGGCCAGCCATTCTCGCTGGAAGAATACGTTGAGAAGCAGCAGGTACACGGTGGGCCCGAACGCATAGCCGGTCATCCCGAAGGCCAACTGCACGGAAGCCACCGTTCCGGACTGCCCGCTCGGCGCCTGGGAGAGCACCGTCTCGGACACCGATGTGGAGGTCACCATCGAGCCCAGGTTGTACAGCCATACGGCCGCCACGAGCAACCACAGCGCCATTGCCGGGTTGACCGTGCCCGCCATCAGCAGTCCGCCGGTTGCCATGAGCAGGAGGCCGACGACCATCACCGGTCTCGGCGAGAACTTCCCCACCAGGCTCCCGGACAAGACCACGAAACCGGCGATCAGCAGTGTGCCGGGGAGGAACAACAGGCCGATGGTCTCCGGTGACAGCGCGAGCACCACACTGCCGAACTGCCCCAGGACGATGCCGAGCCCTGCCATGAGAAAATTCAGCGTAAAGGCCGCCGCCAGAGCCACGCTGAAGGGCCGGCTTCCGAACAGAGCCAGGTCCAGTGCCGGTTCGGGGGTGCGGTGTTCGTGGCGAACGAAAAGCACGGCGGCGACCACGCTGACGGCCAGCGGCAGCCATGTCTCGGGCCGGAAGACGCCGTTCTGCGCGGCTGCCAGTCCGATGACGAGTGCCAGGAGGGCCATACCGACCAGGATGACGCCGGCCACGTCCAGCCGAGCGCGATGCTGAACGGGCGCCTCCGGGACGTACCTCGCCGTCAGCAGAAGCGAGATCATGGCAAGCAGCGGTGCGACCAGGAACACAACTCGCCAGCCGACGGCCGCCACCGCCCAGCCCGTCAACGCGGGGAGTACCCCGCAGAGAACCATCTCGATGGCCACGAAAACGCCGATGGCCGTCGGCCGCTGCTTGTCCGTCACGGACGTCTTGAGCAGGGCCAGCGGCACTCCGAGCAGCGCCGTCATTCCCAATCCGTCCAACACGCGCATCGCAAGCAGAAAAGCGTAGTTGGGCGAGAGCATGGAGAGCAGATTGGCGACCGTGACGACGACCAGTCCCGACCTCAGCAAGCGTCGAAGCCCGAACGCGTCGCCAAGGTTGCCCGCGGCGAGGACGGCTGCGGCCATCACCAGCGTCGCCATACCGCCCAGCAATCCGACGACCTGCGGTGGCACGTCGAGGGCCCGGCTCACCTGCGGCAGATTCAGGCTCAGCACCAGCGGGTCGACGACCGTGATCGTGAAGGCGAGGGACAGGGCCAGGATGATCGGCAGGGTCCTCGCGTTGGTCCGCAACCGAGACGTAGGCACCGCCCACCTCCCCTGCTCCCACGTCCGACTTGATCGACTCTAGCCCCGGCTTCCGCGTCCCGTCGGAGGTTGGAGGGGCGAACCGACGGCCTGACACCGGCCACAACGGCGGGTCGGCTCGTGGAGGATGCGACAGACCGCCCCGGCCGCCGTCGTCGAGGATCTACACGAGACCAGGCCCGGCTGGAGGGCAGCGGTCGCCGCCCTCCGGCCGGGCCCACGCCACCGACGCGTGACACCCGCGGCCGCGGGTGTCACGGCCGGGACGCCGTGTCCGAGAGCAGTCCGGACACGGCGTGCACGATCGGCGGTGCCGGATCGGTCTTCGCCTTGCCGAGGTCGTGCGCCGCGCCGGTCACCGGGACCAGCACGACGGGCGCCGGAATCAAGGTCAGCGCGGCGCGCATCTCGTCCAGGCTGCCGAACGGGTCCCGGTCGCCGTGCGCGAAGACCGTCGGCACCGTCAGGGACGGCAGGTGCTCGGTGCGGGCCTTCCCGGGCTTGCCCGGCGGGTGCAGCGGGTAGGACAGCAGTACGAGCGCGTCCGCGACGTCGGGCTGCTCGGCGGCAAGTATCGACGTCTGCCGGCCGCCGTACGAGACGCCGCCGAGCACGAGTGGGCCGCTCGCGCGGGCCCGCATCGATTCGGCCGCCGCCGCGATCCCGGCCCGGTCCTCCGCCGCCCGCGACGGCTGCGGCGGCCCCTTCGGCCGCCGGCGCCGGAACGGCAGGTCGAACCGCAACGCGAGGAACCCGGCGTCGGCGAACGCGTTGCACACCTGCCGCAGGATCGCCGCGTCGCAGTTGCCGCCGGCCCCGTGGGTCAGCGCCACCGCGCCGCGCGGGACACCGGCCGGGTGGTGCAGCACGCCGTGCACGGAATCGTCGTCGAGGTCCTCGGTCGTCACCGGCCCACGGTAGCCGGACGCGGACGCAGCACCGTGCGCCCCAGGTGCACGAGCATCGCCGCGAACACCGCCGCCCACACCGTCACGGCCGCCCACAGTTCCGTCCTGCCTACCACCCCGACCCACGGCAACTCGTCGGCCTCGGCGAGGTAGACCCCGGCGACGCCGTACATCCCGAGCGGGAAGACCACCGACCACAGGCCCGGCTCGTAGCGCAGCCGGATGCGGTGGGTGCGGTGCCGCCACCACCCGGCGGCGACGAGGGCGGGCAGCAGCCACGTCGCGAACGCCCAGAACACCACCACCAGCCCGGCGACGAGTCCACGGGTGGCGTCGACCATCGGGGCCGACTCCATCGCCACGATGCGTGAGCCGGCCACCACGGTGATCGCCGCGGCGCCCATCGACACCCAGTACGACGGCGTGAGGTCCACCGGCCGGAGCGGATACTGCATCATCCGGGCCGCGACGAACACGCCCGCCGCGGCGTAGAGGAACAGGCCGACCGACCACGCGAACACGGCCACCAGCGACAGCGGACGCCGCAGGTCGTCGTAGATCGGCTCGAGGGTGGCTGCGGCGAGCGCGACCGACTGGGCCGCGACCACCCACACGAACCAGCTGCCGTTGGCCTTGGCGATCACCGGGCGTCTGCGAGTGCCGAGCACCGCCGTCCAGGGAATCACGTAGCCGAGCACGAGCCACGTCGCGCCCGCGCCGACGAGCAGGACCGCCGCCGTCGAATGCCACCCGTCCATGGTCAGGCGGATCCCCAGCACGTTGCTACCCGCGACGAACGTGAAGAACCCGAACGCGCGGCTCGCGTCGGTGAGGTCGGCGCGGACCTCGCCGCGGAACCGCACGAGCCGCCACCCGGTCAACACCAGCAGGACGGCGTAGGCGGCGACGGACACCAGCAGTAACGCGGCCGACACCGTGACCAGGCCCTGCAGGTGCATGCCGATCGACACGATGCCGGTCGCCATCACGAGCGCGAAGTAGCCGGGGTCGAGCGTGCGGGCACCCCCGCGGAGACCGTCGAGAACCGTCACAGCCGCACGCTACCGCCGTGGTGTCCTTCCGGATCTGCGCGGGTCCCGAACGACACCACTCACTTGACCAGCCGCGACAGCCGCCGGTCCGCGAGGATCTTCCCGCCGGTCTGGCACGTGGGGCAGTACTGGAAGGAACGTTCGGCGTAGGCGACCTCGCGGACGGTGTCGCCGCACTCCGGGCACGGCAGGCCCGTGCGGGCGTGTACCCGCATCCCGGACCGCTTCTCACCCTTGAGCCGCGCGGCATCCTGGCCCACGGAACGGCTCACGGCGTCGAGGAGCACCGTGCGCAGCGCGTCGTACAGCGCCTGCCGCTGCTCGTCGGTGAGCCGGCCCGCCGGCGCGAACGGCGACAGCCGGGCGACGTGCAGGATCTCGTCGGAGTAGGCGTTGCCGATCCCGGCGAGCACCTGCTGGTCGGTGAGGGCGGTCTTCAGGCGTGCGGTGCTGCCCGCCAGCCGCGCGGCCAGCTCGTCGGCGGTGACGGCCAGGGCGTCGGGACCGAGCCGGGCGATGCCGGGCACCTGCTGCGGACGGTCGGCGATCCACACGGCGAGGCGCTTGCGGGTGCCGGCCTCGGTGAGGTCGAAGGCGGGGGTGGCGGCGTCGGGGGTGAACAGGTGTACCCGCAGCGCGAGCGGCCCCCGGCCCAGCTTCGGCGGTGCCGGCGACGGGTTGTCCTGCCAGCGCAGCCACCCCGCCCGCGACAGGTGCGTGACGAGCCACAGACCGGCGCAGTCGACGGCCAGGAACTTCCCGAAGCGGGACACGCCGGTGACGTCGCGGCCCTGCAGCACGGTGATCGGCGGGTCGGCGGTCTGCAGGACACTGAGCGCCGCCACGTCGATCCGGCCGACGACGGCACCGACGGCGTGCTCGCGCAGGAACACCGCCAGGGCCTCCACCTCGGGCAGCTCGGGCATGGAGTCAGGCTATCGCCCGTGCGTGCTTCGGGCTGCCCCAACGACCACAACCACGCACGGGCGATAGCCTGTCGTGGTGACTGCCGTGCCGACCCCGTACGAAGACCTCCTCCGCCTGGTGCTCGACACCGGCACGCCCAAGGCCGACCGCACGGGCACCGGGACGCGCAGCCTGTTCGGGCACCAGATGCGCTTCGACCTCTCGCAGGGCTTTCCGCTGATCACCACCAAGAAGGTGCACCTGAAGTCCATCGTGTACGAGCTGCTGTGGTTCCTGCGCGGCGACTCGAACGTCAAGTGGCTGCAGGAGCACGGCGTCACGATCTGGGACGAGTGGGCCGACGCCGACGGCGAGCTCGGTCCCGTCTACGGGGTGCAGTGGCGCTCCTGGCCCGCCCCCGACGGCGGGCACATCGATCAGATCACCAAGGCGATCGACACGATCCGCACCGACCCCGACTCGCGGCGCATCGTGGTCTCCGCGTGGAACGTCGGCGAGATCGACCGGATGGCGCTCGCGCCGTGTCACGCGTTCTTCCAGTTCCACGTCGCCGACGGCAAGCTCAGCTGCCAGCTGTACCAGCGCAGCGCCGACCTGTTCCTCGGCGTGCCGTTCAACATCGCCAGCTATGCGCTGCTGACCCACATGGTGGCCCAGCAGACCGACCTCGAGCCGGGCGAGTTCGTGTGGACGGGCGGGGACTGCCACATCTACGACAACCACGTCGAGCAGGTCACCGAGCAGCTCTCCCGCGCGCCCTACCCGTATCCCACCCTGGAGCTGAACCGGCGCGGGTCGATCTTCGACTACGAGTACGAGGACGTGCAGATCACCGGGTACCGGCACCACCCGCCGATCAAGGCGCCGGTCGCGGTATGACGGAGACGGGCGACATCGTCCTGATCTGGGCGCAGGACCGCGACGGCGGCATCGGCCGTGACGGCGCGATCCCGTGGCGCATCCCCGAGGACATGGCGCACTTCCGGGCCGCGACGACGGGTAAACCGGTGATCATGGGCCGGCTGACGTGGGAGTCGCTGCCGCCGCGGTTCCGGCCGCTGCCCGGCCGGCGCAACATCGTCGTCACCCGTGACCCGGCCTGGTCGGACGCGGGCGCCGAGGTGGCCCACGGCGTGCCGGAGGCCCTGGCGCTCGCCGGCGGCGGTGACGTCTGCGTCATCGGCGGCGGCCAGATCTACGCGCAGGCCATGCCGCACGCGACGCGGCTGCTCGTCACGGAGGTGGACCTCGAGGTCGGCGCGGACGCCTTCGCCCCGCGGATCGGTCCCGGGTGGACGGCCGTGGACGTCGGCGCGCGGCAGAAATCCGGCGACGGAATCGGGTTCCGCTTCGTCCGGTACGCGCGAACCTGACCGGTGGCGCGCCCGGTGGGCCATACTGCGAGGGCGTACCCCGACCAGGAAGGGCTGCCATGGACAAGCTTTCCCTCACGGCTCTGGCGCGACAGCAACTGAAGCTGGCGGCGGCATCGAGCAGCGGCCGCAGCTCGCAGACGATCTTGGGCGGGCACGCCAAGCATCTGCGGCAGACGATGGTGGCACTGCTGGCCGGCCACGAACTCGCCGAGCACGACGGCCCCGGCGAGGGGTCGCTGCAGGTGCTCGGCGGGCGGCTGTCCCTGATCGCCGGCGACGACTCCTGGAAGGGCTCAACCGGCGACTACCTGGTGCTGCCCACCGTCCGGCACAGCGTCACCGCGCTCGAGGACGTCGTGTTCCTGCTGACCGTGGTCAAGTGACCGCTCCCGCCTGCGGCAGCGCGAGACCGCGGTAGCCGCGGTACCCGGCCCAGGCCAGCCGCCGCTCCCGCCACGGGTCGTACTCCACGCGCGTCGGGTCGTCGAAGATGACGGTGGCGCGGTCGCGCTCGTCGTAGCGCGGCCACGACGGCAGCGGCTCGCCCTCCTGCGCGAAGTGCAGCCACTGACGCTGCACCGTGTCGCTCACCGTGCGCAGCGCGCGCCGGCCCCCGGCGACCGTGACCACCCGGCCGAGCGCGGTGTCGGCCTGGCCGAACACGGCGAGCAGCTCGAACGCGTGGGTGGCGTGGAAGCCGGTCCAGCGCAGCAGCGGCGGCGCGTAGTCGAACCGGTAGCTGTAGGTGGGGGCGTGGCGGGCGTGGGCCTGGGCGATCTCGATCGAGGGATGCCAGAACGTGAGATCGCCGCCGAGATCGACGGCCGCGCGGGCCTCCGGGTAGCCGGGATAGGCCGCGACGACGCGCTCCTGGGCCGTGGGATCGGTGAGCCCGAACATCTGCTCGATGCGGAGCTGATTGGTGGGCAGCGCGTCGAGGACCCGCGGGAACAGCGTGCCCTCCCGCGCGTTGGTGCCGATGATCAGCGGAACCCGATGTGCGGCACCGGTTTCGTAGGCTTCGATCGGGGCGGTGGGTAGGTAGTCGCCGTCGATGACGGGACCGAACGCGTGCAGTCCGGGCGTCTGGTGCAGGATGCGCCCGCTGAGCCGCTGGGCGGCGCGGCCGAGCTCCGCCGGGGTCGCGGACTCGAGCGCCGCGACCGCGGAATCTCGTTCTGCGCCGAGCAGTTCGACGAAACGTCGCGCCCACTCGGTCGCGTGGTCGGCGTCGACGACGAGGTTCGGTGCCGAGCTCTGGGCGATGGCGCGGGCGAACAGTCCCGCGGCGGCGGGTGTGGCGAGCAGGGTAGTGACGGCGTTGCCGCCGGCGGATTCGCCGAAGATCGTGATGTTGTCGGGGTCCCCGCCGAAGGCGGCGATGTTGCGGCGCACCCATGCCAGCGCGGCGACCTGGTCGCGCAGCCCCAGGTTCGAGTCGAAAGGCCTTTCCGCCGTGGAGAACTGGGTGAAGTCGAGATAGCCGAGGCTGCCGAGCCGGTAGTTGATCGACACGTAGATGACGTCACCACGGCGCACCAGCGATTCCCCGCCGTAGAGCGGCATCGCCGTGGTGCCCAGCGTGTAGGCGCCGCCGTGGATGAACACCAGCACCGCCCGCGGCGTTGCGGCGGGCGCCGCGGGCGCCAGCACATTGAGCGTCAGGCAGTCCTCGCTCGCGGGCTGCTGCTTCCGGAAACCGATCGTCAGGCCGCGCGGATGCTGGCTCGCCGCGGCGCCGAAGCGGGTGGCATCGCGTTCACCGGTCCACGGTTGCACCGGCTGCGGGGCGCGCAGCCGCAGCGGTCCCACCGGGGGTGCCGCGTAGGGGACGCCGCGCCAGGCGAGGAGGTCGCCGATGCGGGTGCCGCGCAGGGCGCCGTCGGGAACAGTGACAAGGGTCTCAGCCGCCATGCTCGAACTGTACGTGACGCCGAGTCATAGGTGCCGCGGTTACCAGTGCCGGCCGTGCAGCCCGTGGGCGGCGAGCTCGGCGTCGGTGTCCGCGCGCAGGGCGGCCCGGGTCGGGAAGTGCTCGTCGTCGAGCGCGACGAGGGCGAGGGTGTAGCGGTCGCCCTGCCGGCACAGGTACGCGGCGAGCCGGGTGGACGTCGAGGCCCGGGCGGTCGCGAGGCCCGGGTGGACGGCGCGGGTGGCGACGCCGGTGGTGCGGTGCGGGCCGAATCCGTCGAGCACAGGGGGCAGCGGCCCGATGTTGGAGCACAGCAGGTCCCGCTCGCCGGCCCCCGCGGCGAGGCGCGCGGCGAGCCGGTCGGGCAGCAGTTGCAGCACCTCGTCCGGCAGGCCGTGCGGCGCCCCCTCCCGGCGGCGGGTGTACGCCGCACGGGCGCGGTGGCGGATCGAGGCCGGGGTGTCGGACGCGTCGACCACCACCTCGGTCATCGTCACTCCGTTGCCGGCGCCGTCGTCGGGGAGGCCGGGGGCGGCGGTGCGGCCGTCGACGGGCACCGCGATCCGCAGCGGCCAGTCGAGCCCGGCGCGGTGGGCGATGCCCGCGGCGAGCGCGAGGAAGAGGGAGTTGGGGGTGCCGCCGGCCGCGTCCGCCGCGGTGTCCCACGCGGTCGCGTCGACGTCGAGCAGTGCCGTGCGGGCGGGGGAGCGGATCGGGCGGGGCCGCGGGGGCTTCTCGGTGGCGGGGGACCAGCGGGCCCGGCGCATGCCCCGGGCGACGCGCCGGACCAGGCGCGCGGCGTCGCGCACGTCGGAGACGCGCGCCGGGTCGGACGGGCGGATCCGCTCGGCCAGCGCGTCGGCGACGGCGTCGATCAGGCCGCGCGCGTCGGCGAGCACGTGCGAGCACACCAGCGAGACGACGGTCCCGCCGCCCTCGACCCGGGTGGCGGTCAGCGCCCATCCCGGTCCGAGTTCGGGGTTGACGTCCACCTCCGCCTGCTGGTCCGCCCAGGTGAGGACGTCGGCGGCGGGGATCGGTTCGGGCGGGTAGCGCAGCGGGTAGCTGTGGTGACCCGGTTCGAGCCGGGGGCGCGCGCCGGGGACGTGCGGGCGCACGACGCGCCGGCCGAGGGGGCTGCGGCCGAGCGCGTCGTGCAGCGAGATCAGCAGGGGGGCGCCGACGGTGTCGCCGGTGCGCCACAGTCCCTGCAGGGCGACGGGCATGCCGAGGCCACGGTGTCTGTGCAGGAAGATCTCGTCCACCACGCTGAGCCGGTTCACCTCCCCGACGGTAGCCGCGATCCTTGACCCAAGCTATGAATCGAGGTTCAATCCTTTCGTGGCCTACCGCCGGACCCCCGCCGTGCAGCAACGGCTCGACGCGCAACGCGACGCGATCGCCGACGCCGCGGTGAGCCTGCTGTCCGAACGGGGCTACCAGGGCCTGTCCATCGCGGCCGTCGCCGAGCGGGCCGGCGTTGCCACCGGCAGCGTCTACCGGCACTACGTCGACAAGTCCGAGCTGATGGTGCGCATCTTCCGCAGCCTGTGCGGGCGGGAGGTCGACGCCGTGGTCGCCGCCGCCGAGACGGCACGGCCGGACGGCGCCGCCGCGCAGGTCGCCGCCGTCGTCGAGACCTTCGCCCGTCGCGCCATGCGCAACCCCACCCTGGCCTACGCCCTGCTCGCCGAACCCGTCGACGCGGCCGTCGACGCCGAGCGCCTGGTGCTGCGCCGCGCCTTCGCGGCCGCGTTCGAAGGGGCCGTCCGCCGGGGCATCGACTCGGGCGATCTCGCCCCCCGGAACGCGGCCCTCGCCGCCGCCGCCCTCGTCGGCGCCGTCGGCGAGGTCCTCACCGGTCCGCTGCAGTCCGGTGCGGCCGCCGCCGACACTGTTCCCGAACTCGTCGCATTCGCCCTACGCGCATTAGGAGCCCGACAGTGAATTCGCCCGCCCCCCACCCGGTGACCTCGCCCGCCCCCCACCCGGTGACCTCGCCCGCCCCCCACCCGGTGAACTTTCCCGCCACTCACGAGGTGTTCAACCAGGTCCCGGATCTGGTGCCCTACCAGGCGGCGGCGGACCCGGCGCTGCTCGAGGGCCTGCGCCGCGAGGGCGCGGCCTGGGCCGAGGACGAGGTCCGGGAGATCGGCGCGCTCGCCGGCGGTGTGCGCGCGCAGGATTGGGGCAGGCTCGTCAACGAGTACCCGCCCGTGCTGCGCACCCACGACCGCTACGGGCACCGCATCGACGAGGTCGAGTTCCATCCGCACTGGCACGACCTCATGACGGTGGCCGTCGAGCACGGCATGCACGCGGCGCCGTGGCGCGACCCCCGGGCCGGTGCGCACGTCGCCCGGGCCGCCAAGTTCTACGTGTGGGGCCAGGCGGAGGCGGGACACATGTGCCCGATCTCCATGACGTACGCCGTGATCCCGGCGCTGCGGCACAACCCGGAACTCGCCGCGACGTACGAGCCGCTGCTCGCCGCCCCGCACTACGACTTCGGGCTACGCGAACCGTCCACCAAGCGCGGCCTGATCGCCGGCATGTCCATGACCGAGAAGCAGGGCGGATCGGACGTGCGGGCCAACACGACGACGGCGACCCCCCAGGCGGACGGCAGCTATCGCATCGTCGGGCACAAGTGGTTCACCTCCGCCCCGATGTCGGACCTGTTCCTCACCCTGGCGCAGACCGGGAGCGGCGTCTCGTGCTTCCTGCTGCCGCGGGTGCTTCCCGACGGCAGCCGCAACCGCATCCACATCCAGCGGCTCAAGGACAAGCTCGGGAACAAGTCCAACGCCTCCTCCGAGATCGAATACGAGGGCGCAACCGGCTGGCTCGTCGGTGCGGAGGGCCGCGGCGTCAACACCATCATCGAGATGGTGAACATGACGCGCCTCGACTGCGTCATCGGCTCGGCGACCGGGATGCGCGCGGCGACATTGCGCGCGGTGCATCATGCCCGGCACCGGAAGGCGTTCGGCGCCCTGCTCGTCGACCAGCCGCTCATGCGGAACGTGCTCGCCGACCTGATCGTCGAGTCGGAGGCCGCGACGACCATGATGATGCGGCTCGCCGGCGCGACGGACCGCGCGTCGACCGATCCGCAGGAGGCGGCGCTGCGCCGCATCGCCCTCGCGGTCACCAAGTACTGGGTGTGCAAGCGCGCCCCCGCGCATGCCGCGGAGGCTCTCGAATGCCTCGGCGGCAACGGCTACGCCGAGGAATCCGGGATGCCGCGGCTGTACCGCGAGGCACCGCTCATGTCGATCTGGGAGGGCTCCGGCAACGTCGCCGCCCTCGACGCGTTGCGGGCGATGGTCAAGCAGCCCGAGACCGTGGACGCGTTCTTCGCCGAGCTGCGCCTCGCCGAGGGCGCCGACCCCCGGCTCGACGACGCCGTGGCCCGGGTCGGCAAGGAACTCGCCGACCTCGAGAACGTCGAATACCGGGCCCGCCGGATCGTGGAGCTGATGGCGCTGGTGCTGCAGGGGGCACAGCTTGTGCGCCACGGGCATCCCGCAGTCGCGGACGCCTTCTGCGCCACGCGGCTGGGCGACGACTGGGGCATCGCCCTGGGGACCATGCCGACCGGCGTGGACACCGCGGCGATTCTCGCGCGCATCTGAACAGTGGCGATTCTCGCGCGCATCTGAACAGTGGCGATTCTCGCGCGCATCCGACCGGCGACGATCCGCAGGGGCATACTGGGGTAACGACAACGATCGTCGAGCGAGGCCGGAGCCCCTCATGATCAGCAGCAGCGAATGGCGGGAGTGGGGGGTCCCGGTCGAGGTGGCCGTCACCGAGTGCGCCGCACTGGTGGAGGCCGAAACGCTGGTGCGCGCCGCGATCGCAGAATCCGAGGCGGCCTGCAACCCCCTGCGCGGTGACGCGGAGATCCACGAGGTCAATCTCGCCCAGGGCATTCCCGTGCAGGTCAGTCCGCGGCTGTCGGCGCTGCTGCGCTCGGCGCTCTGGGTCGCCCGCATGACCGACGGGGCGGTGAGCCCCCTGTCGGCCGACGACGCGGGAATCGACGAGGAGGCCACCCCGCCCATCCATCCGCTTCCGGACTACAGCGACATCCACCTCGACGGCGAGACCGTGCTGGCCCCGTTCGGCGTCAACCTCGACATCACCGAAACGGCCAGGGCCGACACGGCCGATCGGGCCGCCGCGACCGTCGCACGCAGTCTCGAATGCGGTGTCCTGGTGCGCATGGGCGACGTGACGGCCACCGCCGGTCACAGCCCCGCCGGGGGCTGGCAGGTGGCCATCCCCGGAGCCGGCACGGTCGAACTTCCGGCGGGCAGCGCGATGGCGACGCGCGTGCGCGCCGCCGAACCCGACGAGGTGGAAGAGAACGGCGGTAACGACGTCTCCGGGCGGTGGGCGCAGGTGACCGTCATCGCCGGGGACGCGCTGTGGGCCGACGCCGCGGCCGCGGCGGCGCTGCGCCGCGGGGCGCCGGCGGTGCGGTGGCTCGAGCAGTACGATCTCGCCGCCCGGCTCGTGGACAGCGGCGGCCGGGTGCACACGACGCGCCGCTGGTCCCGCCCGCACGCCGCCTGAGCGGCGGAGCTTGCGCCCGAATCGGTGAGCTTGCCCCCGTTTCCGCAGTCGGAAACCGGTGCAAGCCCGCCGTGACGGGTGCCTGCTCTACTTCTGACGCCACCGCCGGATGGTGCGGACGAGGGTGTCGGTGGAGGTGTCGCCGGTGTCGGGGTCCGCCGCGCCGGTCAGGGCCGGTGCCAGGGCCAGGGCCTGGGTCTTGCCGAGTTCGACGCCCCACTGGTCGAACGAGTCGATGCCCCAGATCACGCCCTGGACGAAGGTCTGATGCTCGTACAACGCGATCAACTGGCCCAGCGTCGCCGGGGTCAACGCCGGGGCGAGCAGGGTGGTCGAGGGCCGGTTGCCGGGCATCACCTTGTGCGCCACCAACCCCGGGTCGGTGCCGTCGGCGGCGACCTCGGCCGCGGTGCGCCCGAACGCGAGCACCTGGGCCTGGGCGAGCATGTTCGCCAGCAGGATCTGGTGCATGCTGCCGGTCCCGTCCCGGGTGGGCAGGTCCTCGCACGCGGCGGCGAACCCGACGAAATCCGCCGGGATAAGCCGGGTGCCCTGGTGCAGCAACTGGTAGAACGCGTGCTGCCCGTTGGTGCCCGGCTCCCCCCAGAAGATCTCCCCGGTGTCGTGGTCCACCGCCGTGCCGTCCCGCCGCACGCTCTTGCCGTTCGACTCCATGGTCAGCTGCTGCAGATACGCCGGCAGCCGGGCCAGGTCCTGACTGTAGGGCAGCACCGCCCGCGACTGGGCCCCCAGCACCGACGCGTACCACACCCCCAGCAGCCCGAGCAGCACCGGCGCGTTCGCCTCCAGCGGGGCGGTGGCGAAGTGCTCGTCCACGGTGTGCATCCCGGCGAGGAACTCGGCGAAGCGCACCGGCCCGATCGCGCACATCACCGCCAGCCCGATCGCCGAGCCCACCGAGTACCGCCCGCCCACCCAGTCCCAGAACCCGAACATGTTCGCCGGGTCGATGCCGAACTCGGCGACCTTGCTCGCGTTCGTGGACACCGCCACGAAATGCGCCGCGACGGCGTCCTCGCCGAGCGCGGCGACCAGCCAGCGCCGCGCGGCGGTGGCGTTGGTGAGCGTTTCGACGGTGGTGAACGTCTTCGACGCCACCACGAACAGCGTGGTGGCCGGGTCCAGGCCGGTCAGCTGCGCGGTCAGATCCGCCGGGTCGATGTTGGCGACGAACCGCACCGCCGGGCCGTCGGCGTAGTGCCGCAACGCCCGCGCCACCATCGCCGGGCCCAGATCCGAGCCGCCGATCCCGATGTTCACCACCGTGGCGATCGGCTCGCCGGTGGCGCCGCGCCAGGTGCCCGAGCGGACCTTCTCGGCGAAGCCGGCCATCGCGTCGAGCACCGTGTGCACCTCGGCGACCACGTCGGTGCCGTCCACGGTCAGCGTCGCCGACCGCGGCAGCCGCAGCGCGGTGTGCAGCACCGCCCGGTCCTCGGTGGTGTTGATCCGGTCCCCGGCGAACATCGCATCGCGGCGGGCCTCGAGCCCACACGCCCGGGCCAGCTCGAGCAGCAACCCCACCGTGGTGTCGGTGATCCGATGCTTGCTGTAGTCGATGTACCACTCCCCGACGGTCAGCGAGAACCGCTGCGCCCGCCCCGGATCCGCCGCGAACAACCCCCGCAGATCCACCGCCTCGAGCTCCGAACGGTGCTGGGACAGCTGCTGCCACGGTGCGGTTCGAGTCACGTCGCTCATGAATTCAGAGCCTAGTGCGGGGCCGCAGTTACCGGCGGGTTCGGAATCCGCTCGGGTCGTGGAGCGCATGATGTGGGTCATGGACACCGAAGAACTGATCCGGACCGTACCGACAGAACTGTTCCTCGGCGGGGAGTGGGTGGCCGCAGAGAACGGCGCCACCTTCCCCGTCCACGATCCCGCCACCGGCGACACGCTCACCGACGTCGCCGACGCGAGTCCGGCGGACGCCGTCCGCGCCCTCGACGCCGCGGTGGCCGTCCAGCACGAGTGGGCCGCGACCCCGCCGCGCGAACGTGGCGAACTGTTGCGTTCGGTGTTCGCGCGGATCACCGAACGTGCCGAGGACTTCGCGCTCCTGATGACCCTGGAGATGGGCAAGGCCCTGCCGGAGAGCCGGGCCGAGGCCAAGTACGGTGCCGAGTTCTTCCGCTGGTTCGCCGAGGAGGCGGTGCGGATCGCGGGCCGCTACACCCACGCGCCCGCGGGCAACGGACGGATCCTGGTGACGAAGCAGCCGGTGGGACCGTGCCTGGCGATCACGCCGTGGAACTTCCCGCTCGCGATGGGCACCCGCAAGATCGGTCCCGCCCTCGCTGCGGGCTGCACGATCCTGATGAAGCCCGCGTCGGAGACCCCGCTGACGATGCTGCTGCTCGCCCAGCTGTTCGCCGAGGCCGGCCTGCCGAAGGGGGTGCTGTCCGTGCTGCCGACGTCGCGCGCCGGGGCGGTCACCGGTCCGCTGATCGACGATCCCCGCCTGCGCAAGCTGACCTTCACCGGTTCCACCGGGGTCGGCCGGGCCCTGTCCGAGCGGGCCGGGAAGGCGATGCTGCGCACGTCGATGGAGCTGGGCGGCAACGCGCCGTTCCTGGTGTTCGACGACGCCGACCTCGACGCCGCGGTCGAGGGCGCGCTGGCCGCGAAGCTACGCAACGGCGGCGAGGCGTGCACGGCCGCGAACCGCTTCCACGTCGCCAACTCGGTGCGAGAGGAGTTCGTGAAGAAGCTGACCGAGCGGATGGCGCAGTACCGGCTCGGGCGCGGCACCGACCCCGGCACCACACTCGGGCCGTTGATCAACGCCGGCCAGCGGGAGACCGTCGGCGCGCTGGTGCAGGACGCGGTGGGGGCCGGGGCGAGCCTCCGGCTCGGCGGATCCGTCCCCGACGGCCCGGGGTGGTACTACCCGGCGACCGTGCTCGACGGGGTGACGGCCGAGGCCCGGATCCTGCGGGAGGAGGTGTTCGGCCCCGTCGCCGCCGTGGCCGGGTTCGACACCGAGCAGGAGGCGATCGATGCGGCCAACGCCACCGAATACGGACTGGCCGCGTACATCTACACGCAGAGCCTGGACCGGGCGCTGCGGGTGGCCGAGGCCGTCGAGTCCGGCATGGTGGGCGTCAACCGGGGCGTGATCTCCGACGTGGCGGCGCCGTTCGGCGGTGTCAAGGCCTCCGGGCTGGGCCGCGAGGGCGGCAGTGAAGGCATCGAGGAGTACCTCGAGACGAAGTACATCGCGCTGCAGTGACCTGCGCGACGGTGACGCCCCCGAGCGTCGGGACCGACGGGCTCGGGGGCGTACCGGCGGGACTCGGTGACCGAATCGGCCGTGGCCTCGGTGACCCGGACGGCCGTGGCCTCGGTGACCGAGACGGCCGTGGCCTCAGTGACCGAGACGGCCGTGGCCTCAGTGACCGAGACGGCCGCGGCCGAGCCGCAGCAGCAACATGGCCAGGGTGTGACCCTCCTGGCCCAGCTCGCTGAAGCGCTCGAGAACCTTCATCTCGCGGCTGTGCACCAGGCGGGTACCGCCGGAGGCCATGCGGGTCTGGCCGATGATGCGCGAGACCTCGGTGCGGCGTTTGACCGCCGCCAGGATCTCGGAGTCGAGCCGGTCGATCTCTTTGCGGAGCTCGTCGATCTCCGCCTCGGTGGTGGGCAGGGCAGCGTCGGATGCGCTGGCTCCGGAACCGGCGGCCTCGGTGTTGGTGCTCATGTCGTCTCCTCGCGTCAGCTCTGGGATCGCTTCGGATACTGCGGGCGTTACCGGTCCGGCCGTCGGCTCGGGACTTCGGTGGCGCAGCAGCCGAAGCCTCGGGTGTGGTCAGGCCTCGGTCATCGGCTCTCACACCGATGGAAGTGTCGCCGATAGTGGCGACGTGGAGCGCATGACATGACGTTCAGTTTGCCACCCGTCCCCGAACCGGCCAAGTAAGGCATACCTGCCGAATCGCCCCGGCCCGGCCGGCACGGCTGTCGGCGATCGCCGGTAGTTTGGTACCACGATGAACACACCCGTTGCCTCCGGCCGTCCCGTCCCCGCGTCGAATTCGGGGGTGCGGGCGATGACCCCCGACGCGCTGCTCGAGGGACTCAATCCCCAGCAACGGGAGGCCGTGACCCACACGGGGTCTCCGCTGCTCATCGTCGCGGGGGCCGGTTCCGGCAAGACGGCGGTGCTGACCCGGCGCATCGCGTACCTGCTGGGTGAGCGTGGGGTGGCGCCGGGCCAGATCCTGGCGATCACGTTCACCAACAAGGCCGCCGCCGAGATGCGCGAGCGCGTCGCCCACCTCGTCGGTCCGCGCGCGAACAGCATGTGGGTGTCGACGTTCCATTCGAGCTGCGTGCGGATCCTGCGGGCGCAGTCGGCGCTGCTGTCGGGGATGAACTCAAACTTCACCATCTACGACGCGGACGACTCCCGGCGGCTGCTCACCATGATCGCCAAGGATCTCGACCTCGACGTCAAGCGGTATTCCGCGCGGCTGCTGGCGACGCACATCTCCAATCTCAAGAACGAGCTGATCGGCCCCGAGGAGGCCGCGGCCGACGCGGACCGCGAGGCGGCGGAACTGCCGCGGATCGTCGCGCGGGTCTACGCGCACTACCAGCAGCGGCTGCGCGCGGCCAACGCCTTCGACTTCGACGACCTGATCGGCGAGACGGTGGCACTGTTGCAGGCGCATCCGCAGGTGGCGGAGTACTACCGCCGACGGTTCCGCCACGTTCTCGTCGACGAATACCAGGACACCAACCACGCGCAGTACGTGCTCGTGCGCACGCTCGTGGGCGGTGCGGACGACACCGTGACGGACGATGCGGTCGCGCCGGGGGAGCTGTGTGTCGTCGGCGATGCCGACCAGTCCATCTACGCGTTCCGCGGCGCGACGATCCGCAACATCGAGGAGTTCGAACGCGACTATCCCGACGCTCGCACGATCCTGCTCGAGCAGAACTACCGTTCCACCCAGAACATCCTCTCGGCGGCCAACGCGGTGATCGCGCGCAACACCGGACGACGGGAGAAGCGGTTGTGGACGGACTCCGGCGCGGGGGAACCGATCACCGGGTACGTCGCCGACAACGAGCACGACGAGGCGCAGTTCGTGGCCGCGGAGATCGACCGGCTCGTCGACGCCGGTGAGGCCAGGTTCGCCGACGTCGCGGTGTTCTACCGCACCAACAACTCCTCCCGTGCCCTCGAGGACGTGTTCATCCGGCACGGCGTGCCCTACCGGGTGGTCGGCGGCGTGCGCTTCTACGAGCGCAAGGAGGTTCGCGACCTCGTCGCGTACCTGCGGGTGCTCGCCAACCCGGACGACACGGTCAGCCTGCGCCGTATCCTCAACACCCCCCGTCGCGGCATCGGCGACCGCGCGGAGGCCTGCGTGGCGGTGCACGCCGAACGCACGGCGGTCGGGTTCGGCCGGGCCCTGCGCGACGCGGCCGAGGGCACCGTGCCCCTGCTGAACACCCGCTCGCAGAAGGCCATCGCCGCGTTCGTCGACCTCATGGACGAGCTGCGGGGGATGCTCACCGAGACCGACGCCGACGGCAACGACCTCGTCGACATCGGCGACGTCGTCGAGGCGGTCCTCGACCGCACCGGTTACCGCGCCGAGCTCGAGGCCAGCGACGACCCGCAGGACGGCACGCGGCTCGACAATCTCAACGAGTTGGTCAGCGTGGCAAGGGAATTCAGTTCGGATGCCCGCAATGCCGCGGGCCTCGAGGAGGAACGGGAGGGCGCGGAGGGGGAGCCCGAGCCCGGCTCGCTCGCCGCGTTCCTCGAACGGGTGTCGCTGGTGGCCGACGCCGACCAGATCCCCGAGGAGGGCGACGGGGTCGTCACCCTGATGACGCTGCACACCGCCAAGGGTCTCGAGTTCCCGGTGGTGTTCGTGACCGGGTGGGAGGACGGGCAGTTCCCGCACATGCGAGCGCTCGGCGACCCGGCCGAGCTGTCGGAGGAACGGCGCCTGGCCTATGTCGGGCTCACCCGCGCGCGGCAGCGCCTCTACCTGAGCCGGGCGGTGCTGCGCTCGGCCTGGGGGCAGCCGGTGACCAATCCGGAATCGCGCTTCCTGCAAGAGATTCCGCAGGAACTCGTGGAGTGGCGCCGGGAGGATCCGGGGGTGGCCGGTGGTCACGCCATCGGAGCCGGCCGGGGCCGGGGCGGCTACGGCGGAGTCGGCTCCGGCTTCGGGGGTGGAGCGTCCCGGTTCGGCGACGACCGGCAGTCGACACCGAGTTTCGGGGCCGCGCGCTCGCGCAACAACCATCTCGTGCTCGCCGTCGGCGACCGGGTCAGCCACGACAAGTACGGCCTCGGCACGGTCCTCGAGACCCGCGGCTCCGGGCCGACGGCGACGGTGGTCATCGACTTCGGCAGCGCCGGGAAGGTGCGGCTGATGCTCGTCGGCGGCGTGCCGATGGTCAAGCTCTGACCCCGGGTTCCCGGCCGGACGCGAAACGGGCCCCGCACCAGCCGGTGCGGGGCCCGTTTCGCGAGAAACGCCGGAGGTCAGTCGTTCCGGATGCCGAGGGAGATGCCGCGGGTCGCGAGCCAGGGCAGCGGGTCGATCTTGTCGATGCCGTTGAGGTGCACCTCGAAGTGCAGGTGCGGGCCGGTCGACTGGCCGCGGTTGCCCATGGTGGCGATCTGGTCGCCGGCCATGACCTGCTGACCGACCGTCACCATGGACTGGTCGATGTGGCCGTAGACGGTCACGGTGCCGTCCGCGTGGCGCAGGCGCACCCACATGCCGAAGCCGGACGCCGGACCGGAGTCGATGACGGTGCCGTCGGCGACCGCGAGGATCGGGGTCCCGATCGGACCGGCGATGTCCACCCCGGCGTGGAGGGTGCCCCAGCGGGCACCGTAGCTGGAGGTGAAGACGCCGGCGGCCGGAAGGACGAACAGCGGGCGGCGGGCGGCGGCCTCGCGGGCGGCGCGCTCCTCGCTGAACCGCTGGCCCTTGGCGAGCAGGTTCGAGAACTGGGAGAGGTCGTTCGGGTCCGCGATGTTGAGGACCTGCGGGGCCTGGGACGGGGCGGCGCCCTCGGACTCGGTCTCCGGGGCGAACTGCGCGGCCTGCGGCACCGCGGTGGCGGTGATGACGTGCGAGTCGGTGGCGTCCGCGGCGAGGGCGACCTCGGAGTGCTCGGACTCCTGGGCGGGGCCGCTGGCGGCGGCCTGGCCCGCGGCGACGACGGCGCCGGCGGCGACCGCGAGGACCGCGGCGCGGCCCTTGAGGGCGGCGGGGGGAGTGGGAACCCGGTGGGCGCCGCCGCGACGAGTGGGGGCGGCCAGATCGCCGTCGGGTGATCCGGGGGCGGTGAGCGGCTCGGCCGGCTCGGTGCCATAGAATTCGTACTGCTCGGTGGTACTGGTGTTGCGGAAGTTCACAATGCTCGAGACGTCTAGATCGTCCGCCGGGCCCTCGTCGAGGTAACGCTCGTGCGGCTGCCAGTGGCCCGGATAGAGATGGTCGGTGGCCTCCGTGGACTCGAAGTCACCGAACCCGCTGCCGGGACGGCTGTCGGCGCGTGGAGTGCAAGTGTGCATCGACTGCCGTCCTCCGTTCGTGACCTGACCGTTATTCGGACCGAAGCGACGGTAACGAAACGATCGCAAGCGTGGCAACCCAAACGGGCTGGAAATCGGGCCTTGTGACTGGCATCACAGTTTGAGCTGGGCGTATATGGAAACGTTCCTTCGGTTACGGCGCGATACCGAATATTCACGGTGTGTCACGCCGCGATGAATCGGAACGTCGCCGTAGCGTCGGGGCGTGCCGAGCCGCCCGCCCGTCCTCGTCGCCGCGTTCGTCCTGTCCGTGCTCGGCGCCATCGCCGTGGCGGTCGCGCCGTTCCTGCCGGCGGTCCGCGCCGACGCCGGGCCCGTCGGCGCCGCCCTCGGCGCCGCGACGCTCGTCGCCGTCGCCGCCGCGCTCGCGGTGCCCGTCGGCGCGGTGAGTCTCGTCCGTCGGCCCGGGCTCCTCGCCGGAATCCGGGCCGGCGCGCTGCTTGCGGGGGCCGGGTTCGTCGCACTCGGCGCGGCCCTGCTCGACGTCGCGCTGTTCACCGACGCCCTCGACGCCGACCGGCTCGAGCTCTTCCGGCCCCTCACCGCCGCCGGCCTCACGGCGGGCCCGGGCGCGGGCGTCGTCCTCGCCGGCCATCTCGCCGCGGTCGGCGCCGGAGTCCTCGGGGCCGTCGCGGTCCGGCGGCTCGGGGCCGACCCCGCACACGTGCCCGGCGAGGACGGCCCGGTGGGTGTGCGCGTCGGGGCCCCGGCGGCGACCGCGGTGGCGGTGGCGGCCCTGGTCGCGGCCGGTGCGCTCCTCGCCCCGCCCTTCGTCTCGGACGACCCGGTGCTGCTCGGCCCCGGCGTCCTCGACGCCACCACGGCCACCGCGATCGGTTCCCTGGCCGCCGCGGTCGCGGTGGTGCTGACGGCGACGTGGGCGCTGGTGACCGGTTCGCCGGCTGCCGCGACGGGCCTGGTGGCGGGTGCGGGGCTCGGTGCGCTCGGCATCCTGGGCCCGCGCCTGGCGGCGGGCCTCACCGGTGAGCGGCTCGCGCCGTCGCCCGGTGCCGCCGTCGGGGTGGTCGCCGCCGTCGCCCTCGTCGCGGCCGCGGTCGCACTGCCCCGGCTCGTCGCCCGGTCCGCCCGCGCCGCAGGGCCGGTGCCCAGGGCGGTCACGTCCGTCCCGGCGATGCTGCGCCGGCACGTCACCGCGGGCGTCGCGGGGATTGCCACCGGCGTCGTCGCGACGGCGGGTGCGCTGCTGCCCACCCTGTCGGTCCCGGCCGGGGCCCCGGCGCCCGACCTGCCGGCCACTCGCCTGCTGCTCGCCGCAGGCCTGCTCGTGCTGGCGCTGAGCGTGTGGCTGCTGCTCTCCGAATTCGCCGCCCCGCTGCGGCCCGCCGTCGCGGTGCCGGTCGTCGCGGTGGTCACCGCCGCCGGGGCGGTGCTGCAGTCCTGGGTGCTCGCCGCGGACCTGCCCGGCGTCGGTGCCGGGCCGGGCGCGTGGCTGGCCGGCGCCGCGATCCTGGGGGCGGCGGCGACGGGGGTGCTCGTCGTGCTGGCCGGGGGTGCGGAACGCGACGGCATCGACACCTCCGTCGAACGGATCGCCGGGCCGGTCGTGCGCGCGGTGGGCGCGGCTGCGGCTCTCGTCGCCGGTGCCGGTGTGCTGTTGCCGGTGCAGCCCGGGGCCGGTTCGGTCCTGGGCTATCCGTGGGGCTACGACGTGTGGGGGCGGGTGCTGCTCGCCGTCGCGGTGGTCGCAGCGGTGCTGGTCGCAGCGCGGTCGCGGCCGGCCCGGGGCGGTGTGCTGCTGCTCGGCGCGGCGGCGTCGGTGGCCCTGTATGCGGCGTCGTGGTTGCTCGTGCGGAGCCCGGAGCAGGAGCCGGTGAACGGCGTCCTCACACTGCCTGCAATCCTTGGGGTGGTGTTCCTCCTGGCTGCGGCGTGGCTCACAATCCGGGAGGAAAATCCGTGAGGTACCCCTCGGGCCCCTCGCTCCGGTGACATGCGACACATACCAGGAGTGCGGGCGTTTGGTGGGACTTCCGACTAGTTACAGTCCGAACGGACCCGCTCATACCCCTCGAGCGGGCGTCAACGCAGACGAGACGGTGAGCAGATGGATCTCTTCGAATACCAGGCGAAGGAACTCTTCGCCAAGCATGGTGTGCCGACGTCGCTGGGTCGTGTGACCGACACGGCCGACGATGCCAAGGCGATCGCCGAGGAAATCGGTAAGCCTGTGATGGTCAAGGCCCAGGTCAAGACCGGTGGTCGTGGCAAGGCCGGTGGCGTGAAGTACGCCGCCACCCCCGAGGATGCGAAGACCCACGCCGAGAACATCCTCGGCCTCGACATCAAGGGTCACATCGTCAAGAAGCTGCTGGTCGCCGAGGCCAGCGACATCGCCGAGGAGTACTACATCTCCTTCCTGCTCGACCGGGCCAACCGCACCTACCTGGCCATGTGCTCGGTCGAGGGCGGCATGGAGATCGAGGAGGTCGCGGCCACCAAGCCCGAGCGTCTCGCCAAGGTTCCCGTGGACGCCGTCAAGGGCGTCGACCTCGCGTTCGCGCGCAGCATCGCCGAGCAGGGCCACCTGCCCGCCGACGTGCTCGACGCCGCGGCCGTGACCATCCAGAAGCTGTGGGAGGTCTTCGTCGCCGAGGACGCCACCCTGGTCGAGGTCAACCCGCTCGTGCGCACCCCCGACGATCAGATCCTCGCCCTCGACGGCAAGGTCACCATCGACGAGAACGCGGGCTTCCGCCACCCCGAGCACGCCGAGCTCGAGGACAAGGACTCCACCGATCCGCTCGAGGCCAAGGCCAAGGAGCACGACCTGAACTACGTCAAGCTCGACGGCCAGGTCGGCATCATCGGCAACGGCGCGGGCCTGGTCATGTCGACCCTCGACGTCGTCGCGTACGCCGGTGAGAAGCACGGCGGCGTCAAGCCCGCCAACTTCCTCGACATCGGTGGCGGCGCGTCCGCCGAGGTCATGGCCGCCGGCCTGGACGTCATCCTGAACGACGGCCAGGTCGAGAGCGTGTTCGTCAACGTCTTCGGTGGCATCACCGCGTGCGACGCGGTCGCCAACGGCATCGTCAAGGCGCTGGAGATCCTCGGCGACGAGGCCAACAAGCCGCTGGTCGTCCGCCTGGACGGCAACAACGTCGAGGCGGGCCGCAAGATCCTGGCCGACGCCAACCACCCGCTGGTCACGCTGGTCGGAACCATGGACGAGGCCGCTGACAAGGCCGCCGAGCTGGCGCACGCCGCGAAGTAAGGACACACGGAGAACATGTCTATCTTCCTCAACAAGGACTCGAAGGTCATCGTCCAGGGCATCACCGGCGGCGAGGGCACCAAGCACACCGCCCTGATGCTCAAGGCCGGTACCCAGGTCGTCGGCGGCGTCAACGCCCGCAAGGCCGGCACCACTGTGTCCCACACCGCCGCCGACGGCTCGGCCGTCGAGCTGCCCGTCTTCGGTACCGTCGCCGAGGCGATGAAGGAGACCGGCGCGGACGTCTCGATCGCGTTCGTCCCCCCGAAGTTCGCCAAGGACGCCATCATCGAGGCCATCGACGCGGAGATCCCGCTGCTCGTGGTCATCACCGAGGGCATCCCGGTGCAGGACACCGCGTACGCGTGGGCCTACAACGTCGAGAAGGGCAACAAGACCCGGATCATCGGCCCCAACTGCCCCGGCATCATCACCCCGGGTGAGTCGCTGGTCGGCATCACCCCGGCCAACATCTCCGGCAAGGGCCCGGTGGGCCTGGTGTCCAAGTCCGGCACCCTGACCTACCAGATGATGTTCGAGCTGCGTGACTTCGGCTTCTCCACCGCCATCGGCATCGGCGGCGACCCGGTCATCGGCACCACCCACATCGACGCCATCGAGGCGTTCGAGAAGGACCCCGAGACCAAGCTCATCGTCATGATCGGCGAGATCGGCGGCGACGCCGAGGAGCGCGCGGCCGACTACATCAAGGCCAACGTGACCAAGCCGGTCGTCGGCTACGTCGCCGGGTTCACCGCTCCGGAGGGCAAGACCATGGGCCACGCCGGCGCCATCGTCTCCGGCTCCTCGGGCACCGCGCAGGCCAAGAAGGACGCCCTCGAGGCGGCCGGCGTGAAGGTCGGCAAGACGCCGTCCGAGACCGCCGCTCTCGCGCGCGAGATCCTGCAGTCGCTGTAGGCGGCTCCGCCGCCGGTGCGTCCTTTGGGCGGTCCTGACCGCCCGAAGGACGCACCGGCAGCTCCGCTGCCTACCCGTCCACCCATTCGGTGCCGACGGGCTCGAGCTCGCCGGCGCCGGCCGTCGCCGACGCCACCACGCTCCGCAACCCGGCCGCATCCCGGGCCGCGATCGTGAAGACGACACGCTCCGTGTAGGACACGTCGAGCACGCTCACCCCGCGGCCCCGTAGTTCCGACTCCACCCGGCCGGCGTCACCGTGCCCCACCGCCAGGGTGAACACCTCCCGTCGCTCCCGCGGCACCAGCGTCGCCGCGTCGACCGCGACGGCCACCGCACCCGAATACGCCCGGACCAGTCCCCCCGCGCCGAGCTTGATGCCGCCGAACCAGCGGGTGACCACCACCGCGACGTTCACCAGATCGCGATGGTGCAGCACCTGCAGCATCGGCACCCCGGCCGTGCCACCCGGTTCCCCGTCGTCGCTCGACCGTTCCGCCCGGTGCGCCGGCTCGTCGCCCACCACGAAGGCCCAGCAATGGTGCCGCGCATCGGGATACAGCCTCCGCTGTTCCTCGACGAAGGCGAGCGCGGCGGTATCCGAGTCGACGCGACGCAGCGCGGCGAGAAAGCGGGAATGCTTGATCTCCGTCTCGGCGACGACGTCCGCTCCGGGCTCGAGGGTGCTGGGCATGCGCACATTCTCGCCGGTGGGGATTCGCCGGATTCCCGGGACTCCTGCCGCCCACGGTGATCGTGCCTAGGCTGGTCACAGAGCAGCCGACGACATCAGGAGGAGCGATGACCTACCCAGCAGGCTCGGGAACGGGCCGGTCCGACACCCCGTCAGGTCCCACGGGGTCGTCGACCGGGGGCGGATCCAGCCTCGCCTCCCGTGGCTCCGACAAGGTGGTGCCGCTGCTCCTGCCGATCGCCGTCGCGGTGCTGGCGGTGCTGAACTTCCTGCTCGGCCTGGCCCCGTACGTGCGGATCTCCTTCGGCACCCAGGTTGCGCTGTCGTCGTTCGACTTCGGGTTCGCGGTCGTGCCGCTGGCCTTCCTGCTCTTCGGTGGCGCGGCTGCGGCACTGTCGCTGCTACCGGGTCAGGACCTGCGCTCCGTTGCGGTGGCGGCCTCCGCGGTCGGCTTCGTGGTGTCGCTGTTCCAGCTCTTCCACCTGCCCGACGACACCGGCATCTCGTGGGGTGGGGTGTCGATCCTCGTCCTCGGCTTCCTGCAGACTGCGCTCGCGCTGATGGCGCTGCTCTTCGGGATCGGCATCCTGGTGCCCGGCCAGCGCCGCGCGCCCGCGCAGTCGTTCGGCGGCCAGGGAGGCGGCGGGCAGGGCGTGGGCCAGGGGTACAGCGGCGGCCAGGGCTACAGCGGTCAGGGGTACGGCGGCCAGGGCTACGGAGCGCAGGGTGCCGGCGCGGGGCAGGGCTATCCGTCCGGTCAGGGCTACGCTCCCGGCGCGGCGTCGAGCGGATACGGAACGCAGGGCTCCGGCTACCCCTCGGGGTCCTCGGCCTACCCCTCGGGGTCCTCGGCGCAGTACCCCGGCTACCAGCAGCCGCAGTACTCCACCGGGCAGTACCCGTCGGGGCAGTACTCCACCGGCCAGTATCCGTCCGGGCAGCACCCGTCCGGACAGTACCCGGGATCCCAGTACCCGGGCACCCAGTACTCGGGCGCGCAGCCGCGCGAGCACTACCCCAGCCCGGACTACGGCGCCCAGACCGAGCACCTGAGCCAGCCGCTGCGCGTCGACCGGCCGCAATCCGAGGGGCAGCACCCCGGCCAGCAGGCCTACACCCCGACGGGAGCCCAGGCCCCGTACGGCGCCGGGTCGCCCGGTCCTTCGGGCCGGCCGGGGGAGCCCGCCGGTGGTGGCGCGGACGAGCCGACCGTGCTCGCCCCCCGGCACGCCGACTCCGAGCAGGATGCCGCGGGGCGTCCGTCGGAGGACGACGCCGAGCGGACGTCGGACCCGGCGCCGACGCAGGCGTTCCGCCCCGGTGACGAGCCGCGGTGACGGCTCCCGCACGTGCTGCGGCGCGCCTGACCGTCACGACCGTCGCCGGGTGACACTCTCGACACGATGACCTCGACGCTAGGCCGGTCCGACCGGCGCACCACCCCGGAAGGCAACCCGGTCGAACCGGAGCAGCTGCGGATCCTGCTCGGCACGGCGGCCAGGGTGCCGGCAGTGACCCTCGCGTTGATCGCCACGCTGGTGGTGACCACGATGGTGGCCGCGAGCAGCGACCTGACCGGCATCTACGCGGCGATCGCGGGAAGCTGGCTGGCCCTGCATCAGGTGACGCTGACGATCGACGGGGTAGCGCTCGGCGTGCTGCCGTTGCTGCCGACTGCGGTGCTGGTGTGGCTGACCGCCCGGGCCGCGCGTTCGGCCACCGACGCCTTCGTCGCGCTCGGCGGCCGTCCGCTCGATCGTCGGAACGCCTCACGCATCGCCGTGGCCACCCTCGCCGGTCCGACGGTGATCACGATCGTGGCACTGATCGTGATCCAGGATGCGGCGAGTGTCCTGCCCGTCGTCACCCCCAATCCGGCGGCCGCGCTGGCCTGGGTGACGGCCCTCTACCTGCTCGGGGCCGGGCTCGGCATCGGTGCCCGGACGTGGCGGCCGCTGTCCGTCCGCTACGGCGTGCCGAACTGGCTGGTCGCCGCCGTGCGCCCCGCGGCCCGCGCGGTGCTGGGGATGTTCGCCGCGGCCGGGGTGGTGACCGTACTCGGGCTGCTGTGGTCGTGGACCGTGGTCGGTGACCTGATCGGCCGCGGCGGGGGAGTGACCGGGGCGCTCGGGTTGACGGTGCTGTCGGTGCTGTACCTGCCCAACGTGCTGATCGGGGCCGCCGCCGTGGTGGCCGGGAGCACGGTGCAGTTCGGCGACGTGACCCTGAGCCTGTTCGAGGCGACCGGCGGTGACCTGCCCGCGCTGCCGGTGCTCGTCGTGATCCCACCGGGACCGGCCGCGCCGTTCTGGCCGGTGCTGCTGGCCGTTCCCGCGACGGTGGGTGCGCTGCTCGGACGGTACGTCGCCCAGCGCCACCTCGAGGCGCGGGCCCGGGGGGAGTACGTGTCGTCCACCGACGCCGCGCTCACGGTGGTCGCTGCGGCGGCGCTCGCGGGCGCGACGAGCGCGCTGGCCACGTGGGTCGCCGGTGGCCCCCTGGGGATCTTCGGCGTGGTCGGCGGAAACTGGTGGCTTGCCGGGGTTCTGGTATTCGCGTGGTCGGGGCTGCTGGGCCTCGTCACGTCGCAGCTGCTGCTGTGGCGCGAGCACCGCCTGGCCGCGGCGGAGGCCGCCCGAGCGTCGGCCGCCGCGGAGGAGTCCGCCACGGAGACCGCCGCCGCCGAGAATCCCGACGGCGACGAGCCGGTCGAGGAGGCCGACGCCACCCCGCTCGACGAGGCGAAGGCGCTCGAGGCGGGCCCGGCGACGCCGGCCGCCGACGTGCTCGAGGCCGAGATCGTCGAGGACGGCCCCGAGGGGCAGCAGGACGCCGCCGACGCCGGGGGCGACGCAGACGCCGCAGGCGACGCCGGGGCGCCCGCCGTCGCCGGCACCGAGCGCGAGGACCCCGCCGACGACGAGCGTGTGCACGTCGCCGACGCGGAACTCGAGGACGCCGCCGACGAGCCGGGCGGGTCCGGCGTAACCGAGCAGGATGCCGGCGCGCCGCCGGAGCGCAACGGTGACCTGCCGGAGGGGGCCGCACCCCCCAAGGGCTAGGCTCTACCCGGCCGAGCATCCGGCCGACCCCTCTCGAGTTCCAGGAGTAGAGCGCTGACTGCCTCGCGTGACCAGCTGCCGCCGACTGCGCCGGCACGGGTCGTCGTCCTCGCCTCGGGCACCGGAAGCCTGCTGCGGTCGCTGATCGACGCGACGCACACGGACGGGTACCCCGCCCGGATCGTCGCCGTCGGAGTGGACCGCGAGTGCGCCGCCGAGGGGCATGCCGAGGCCGCCGGCATCCCGCATCTCCGCGTCGTGCTGCGTGAGCACCCGGACCGCGCCGCGTGGGACCGCGCCCTCACCGACGCCGTCGCCGCGCACGAGCCGGACCTGGTGGTCTCCGCCGGTTTCATGAAGATCCTGGGGCCGACCTTCCTGCACCGGTTCGGCGGCCGCATCGTCAACACCCACCCTGCGCTGCTGCCGGCGTTCCCCGGCGCGCACGCAGTCCCCGACGCCCTCGCCTACGGGGTGAAGGTCACCGGGTCGACCGTGCACCTGGTCGATGCCGGTGTCGACACCGGCCCCATCCTGGCGCAGGAACCCGTGCCGGTCCTCGACGACGACGACGAGGCCACCCTGCACGAACGCATCAAGGTTGTGGAGCGACGGTTGCTGGCCGACGTGGTCGCCGCCGTCGCCACCCGTGGAGTTGTATCCGATGGACGAAAGGCCGTGATCCCCAGTGACCGAACGTAAGGCTGTGCGACGTGCACTCGTCAGCGTCTACGACAAGACCGGTTTGGTCGAACTGGCGACGGGTCTGCACGAGGCGGGTGTCGCGCTGGTCTCCACCGGCTCCACGGCCGCGACCATCGCCGGCGCCGGCATCCCCGTCACCAAGGTGGAGGACCTGACCGGCTTCCCCGAGTGCCTCGAGGGCCGGGTCAAGACGCTGCACCCGCGAGTGCACGCCGGCATCCTCGCCGACACGCGCAAGCAGGACCACCTCGACCAGCTCGCCGAGCTCGGTGTCGAGGCGTTCGAGTTGGTCGTGGTGAACCTGTACCCGTTCACGCAGACCGTCGCCTCGGGGGCCACCCCCGACGAGTGCGTCGAGCAGATCGACATCGGCGGCCCGTCCATGGTGCGTGCCGCCGCGAAGAACCATCCGTCGGTCGCCGTCGTCGTCGACCCGGCCCGGTACGACGACGTGCTCGACGCCGTCAAGGCGGGCGGCTTCACCCTGCCGCAGCGCAAAGCCCTTGCCGCCCAGGCGTTCCAGCACACCGCCGCCTACGACGTGGCGGTGGCGAGCTGGATGAACGCCGGTTATGCCGTCCCGGAGGCGGACGCCGCCGAGCAGTTCCCGGCCTGGGCCGGTGCGACGTGGCAGCGTGCGGCCGTGCTGCGGTACGGCGAGAACCCGCACCAGGCGGCGGCGCTGTACGTGAACGAGGCCGGCGAGCCGGGCCTGGCCCGCGCCGAGCAGTTCCACGGCAAGGAGATGTCCTACAACAACTACCAGGACGCCGACGCGGCCTGGCGCGCCGCGCACGACCACGACCGGCCGTGCGTCGCGATCATCAAGCACGCCAACCCGTGCGGCATCGCGGTGGCCGACACCGTCGCCGAGGCGCACCGCAAGGCGCACGAGTGCGATCCGGTGAGCGCGTTCGGCGGCGTGATCGCCGTCAACCGCGAGGTGAGCGTGGCGATGGCCGAACAGGTCGCCGAGATCTTCACCGAGGTGATCATCGCCCCGGCGTACGCGGCCGGCGCGGTCGAGGTGCTCAGCCGCAAGAAGAACATCCGCATCCTGCGGGCCGACTCGCCGCAGGCGGCGCAGATCGAGCTGCGTCAGATCTCCGGCGGCATGCTGCTGCAGGAGCGCGACACCCTCACGGCGCCGGGTGATTCGGCCGGGAACTGGGAGCTGGCCTGCGGCGAGGCCGCCGACGCCGAGACCCTCGCGGATCTCGAGTTCGCCTGGCGCGCCTGCCGGGCCGTGAAGTCCAACGCGATCCTGCTCGCTGCGGGCGGCGCCACCGTCGGCGTCGGCATGGGCCAGGTCAACCGCGTGGACTCCGCCCGGCTCGCGGTCTCACGCGCCGGGGACCGTGTCACCGGATCCGTCGCCGCATCGGACGCGTTCTTCCCGTTCGCGGACGGCCTGCAGGTGCTCACCGAGGCCGGCGTCAAGGCCATCGTGCAGCCGGGTGGTTCGGTGCGCGACAACGAGGTGATCGAGGCCGCTCGCGAGGCCGGCGTGACCCTGTACCTCACCGGCGCACGGCACTTCGCGCACTGAGCGCCGCCCGGCCGCCCGCGCCGCCCGGCCGCCCGCGCCGCCCGCGCCGTCAGGCCGCGTGCGGGTGGCCGGTCGCCGGGCGGGTCACGGTCCGCGGCGCGGCGTCGCGGGCGTCGGAGATGACCAGCCGGGCGGCACCGCGGTCGAGCAGTTCGCGGATGAGGTCCGCAGCGGCCGCGGCCTGTTCGGTGCCGACGTGGCTCAGGTCGATCGTGATCGCGTGACCGGTGAGATCGTCGGGCAGGTCCTTGGGGACGGCGCCGGTGGCGCCGAGTCGCAGTTTCATCGTGTTCTCCTCTTACTGGACAAGATCGGTACGGGATAAAGAAAGGCACCCGAGGCGATGTGCCCGGGTGCCCGAGAAGGAGTCTTTCGAGTCGTCGACTCATTCCCGGGGTTGCCACTTGGCGAAGTGGAAGTACGCGTAGGTGTGTCGGCACCAGGTGGGTACGGCAATGCGCATCGACTTCGCCGCGATGACCTTGTCGTCTCGCATCGGACCGTACCTTTCTCGTGTGTTCCTACGGGTTAACCGGACACCATACCCGAGTAACGCGAATCTGACATCTCTTGTTTTCCGCCCATCTCGGGCGGCGGGTCAGAGCTTGGCGAGCCACGCCTCGAAACCGCGGGTGAACTCGTCCGAGAAGGGCAGATCGGCGATGTAGTCGGCGCCGGTGGACTGCTGGTCGCCGATGTCCTTGAGCACGTGGTTGGCCCGGTGCAGGCGCAGCGAGGTCAGGCTCGTGTGCACGAGTGCCGAGTCGAGGGCGTCGACGTCCTCGACCCGCACCTGGATGTCCTTCGCGGAGACGCTGGTGAGTACCGGCAGCGCCCCGTCGAGCTGGGCCGCGAGCATCCGCGGATCGAGGGCGTCCTCCTCGGCGAGGGCCTTTGCGTTGGCCGAGACCAGTCCGGCGTTGCGGAGCGGCTCGGGCAGGGTGTCGCTGAGGGTGCCGTCGGCCCGCAGCGATTCGACGGCGTCCGCGAGGGCGAGGCGCAGTTCGTCGGCCACCTGGATCGGGAGCTGACCGGCGTCGACGACGGCGTCGAGCTGGGCGTCGATCTGGGCGGTGAGCAGGTCCAGCAGCCGCACCGCCAGCGGCTCGAGCAGGGCGATGCCCGCGACGGGCGCGCCGGCGTGGGCGAGGGAGAGGGCGATGAGCGCGCCCTCGCTGTGCCCGACGACGTAGAGCCGCTCGGCGTCGACGCCCGGCTGTCCGGCGAGGAACCGCAGGCCGTCGGTGGCGGCATCGATGAAGGTGGAGAATCCGAGGTCGGCGACGTCGGAGACGTCGTACGGACCGAGGCCGGTGACGCCACTGCCGAGCTTGTCGTAGCGCAGGCTGGCGAAGCCGTTGCGTTCGAGCACGTCGGCGAGGTGACGCAGGGTGCCGATCGGGCCGGGCAGCAGCGCGCTGTCGCCGTTGCGGTCGGTGGGACCGCTGCCGGCGAGCAGCAGCACGGCGGGGACGTCCCCGTCGCCCGCGGCGGGCACGCGCAGGCTGCCGTGCAGGGTCACGTCGCCGCTGGAGAAGGAGATGTCGGTGTCCGCCATGGCGTCGTGTCTATCAGAACCGGTCAGCCCGTCCGCAGGCGGCTCAGCCCTCGGTACCCGCGGTGGACGGCCCACGCGAAGCCGGCGAGCAGGGGCACGACGAGCAGCGGGACGACGAGCGCGATCAACGACGTGACGAAGGAGAGCAGGTCGTCGAGCAGTGACAGCGCCGGGTTGCCGAGTCCCGCGGTCGTGACCGTGCTCGCCGCGCGGGTGCCGGTCTGCACCGTGCTCACCGCCATCGCGGTCGGGGCGCCGACGACGATGCCGGCGAGGGCCGCCATCGCCGGGTCGAGATCGGCGAACGCGGCCCAGGCGGCGAGCGCGCCGGCGACGGGCCGCACGACGGTGGCGACGGCCGAGAGGACGTTGTCGACGAGGGGGACCAGGTCGGCGCCGATCTCGACGACGGTGGCGATCGCCAGGGCGGCGAGCGCGCCCGTCGACCCGACCCACTGCATCGACTCGTTGAGCGCGATCCCGAACAGGCCGAAGTGCACCGCGGTGCCGAGCATCAGCAGCGGGAGAAAGGTGCGCAGGCCGGTGGCGGCGGCCAGCCCGAGGCCCAGCAGTGCCGCGAGGAGCCAGGTGTCCATGGCGGGAGTGTAGGGATCGCCACCGACATCGGGAGCCGAACCGGGCCGGGCAGGCGCTCCCGCGCGGCGTTCCCGCCGCGGCGACGCGCCGCGGCTGCAGGTGCCGAAATCACCGAACGCTCGTACCTTGGGAGGGGTGACGTCACCCACAGTCAGGCCGTCCACCCTCGGCGAGCTGCGCGCCTCGGGCCATGTGCACCGCTCCGTCAAGGACGAGATCCGGCAGAACCTGCTCGCCGCCCTGCGCGACGGCATCGACCCGTGGCCGGGCATCGTCGGATTCGACGACACCGTCGTTCCGCAACTCGAACGCGCCCTCCTCGCGGGCCACGACGTGGTGCTGCTGGGCGAACGCGGTCAGGGCAAGACCCGGTTGCTGCGCACCCTGCCCCTGCTGCTCGACGAGTGGACACCGGTGATCGCCGGCTCCGAGCTCGGGGAGCATCCCTACGACCCGATCACCCCCGCCTCGATCCGCCGCGCCGCCGAACTCGGCGACGACCTACCGGTCGCCTGGCGGCACCGCAGCGAGCGCTACGCCGAGAAGCTCGCCACCCCCGACACCTCCGTCGCCGACCTGGTCGGCGACGTCGACCCCGTCAAGGTCGCCGAGGGCCGCAGCCTCGGCGACCCCGAGACCATCCACTTCGGTCTCGTACCCCGCGCTCACCGCGGCATCGTCGCGGTCAACGAGCTGCCCGACCTCGCCGAGCGCATCCAGGTCTCGCTGCTCAACGTGATGGAGGAGCGCGACATCCAGGTGCGCGGGTACACGCTGCGGCTCCCGCTCGACGTCCTGCTCGTCGCCAGCGCCAACCCGGAGGACTACACCAACCGGGGCCGGATCATCACCCCGCTCAAGGACCGGTTCGGCGCCGAGATCCGTACCCACTACCCGACGCAGCTCGACGACGAGATCGCCGTCATCGAGCAGGAGGCGCAGCTGCAGTCGCGGGTCCCGGACTTCCTGCTCGAGATCCTGGCCCGCTTCACCCGCCTGCTGCGCGAATCCACGTCGGTGGACCAGCGTTCCGGCGTGTCCGCGCGCTTCGCCGTCGCCGGCGCCGAGACCGTCGCGGCCGCCGCGATGCGTCGCGGGGCCGTGCTCGGCGAGGCCGACCCCGTCGCACGGCCCGTCGACCTCGGCACCGTCGTGGAGGTGCTGCGCGGCAAGGTCGAGTTCGAATCCGGCGAGGAGGGACGGGAATTCGAGGTGCTCGACCACCTGCTCCGGCGGGCCACGGCGGACGCCGCCCGAACCCGGCTGGCCGGGGTGGACCTCGGTCCGCTCGTCGCGGCCGTCGAGCAGGGCCGGCCGGTGGTGACCGGCGACCGGATCACCGCCAAGGCGCTGCTCGACGAGCTGCCCGACCTGCCCGTCCTCGACGTCGTCGCCGAACGGCTCGGCGCGGACGGCATCGGAACCCGGGCTGCCGCCGTCGAACTCGCCCTCGAGGGCCTCTATCTGGCGCGGCGCATCGCCAAGCACGCCGACGACGACGGTGCCGCGGTGTACTCCTGATGAGCCGGGGCGCGAGGTACGGACCTTACGACGGCGGCGACCCGCTCGCCCCGCCGGTGGATCTGCGTGAGGCCCTCGCCGCCATCGGCGAGGACGTGCTGTCCGGCAGTTCGCCGCGACGGGCGCTGCGGGAGCTGCTGCGCCGCGGGCACGGGTCCATGCGCGGCCTGGACCGGCTTGCCGCGCAGGCGAATCGGCGTCGCAGGGACCTGCTGGACCGCACGAATCTCGACGGCACGCTGCGTGAGGTGCGCGAGCTGCTCGACCGGGCCGTGCTCGAGGAGCGCAAGGCGCTCGCGCGCGCTCTCGACGACGAGGCCCGGTTCGCGGAGATGCGGATCGAGGAACTGCCCGCCTCCGCCGCCCAGGCTGTGCAGGAACTCGCCGACTACGACTGGCGCAGTTCGCAAGCCCGGGAGGACTACGAGAAGATCCGCGATCTGCTGGGGCGGGAGATGCTCGACCAGCGGTTCGCCGGGATGAAGCAGGCCCTCGAAGGCGCGACCGACGAGGACCGCGAACGTGTGAACCGGATGCTCGAGGATCTGAACGATCTGCTGGACAAGCATTCCCGCGGGGAGGACACCCAGGAGGACTTCGAGCAGTTCATGGCCGAGCACGGCGACTTCTTCCCGGAGAACCCACGCAACGTGGAGGAACTGCTCGACTCGCTCGCCCAGCGCGCGGCGGCGGCGCAGCGACTGCGCAACTCGCTCAGCCAGGAACAGCGGGACGAGCTCGACGCTCTCGCCCAGCAGGCGTTCGGCTCGCCGAGCCTGATGTCGCAGCTCGACCGCCTCGACTCGCACCTGCGCGCCGCCCGTCCCGGCGAGGACTGGACCGGGTCGGAGCGGTTCCGCGGCGACCAGGGCATGGGCCTCGGCGAAGCGACCGGGGCGCTGCAGGAGGTTGCCGAACTCGACGCGCTCGCCGAGCAGCTCTCCCAGCAGTACGCCGGGGCCTCCCTCGACGACATCGACCTCGACGCGCTGGCTCGCCAGCTCGGCGACGAGGCCGCGGCCGACGCGCGCATGCTCGCCCAGCTCGAGAAGGAACTGCAGCGGCAGGGGTTCTTCGACCGCGGCGCCGACGGGCAGTGGCGACTGTCGCCCAAGGCGATGCGTGAACTCGGCCGGACCGCGCTGCGCGACGTCATGGACCAGCTGTCCACCCGCGGCGGGCAGCGCGAGACCCGCCGTGCGGGGGCCACGGGCGAGCCCACCGGGGCCTCGCGTCCGTGGGAGTTCGGAGACACCGAGCCGTGGGACGTCGTGCGCACCCTCACCAACGCCACCCTGCGCGCCCCCGCGCGAATCCCGGTGCGGATGGACGTCACCGACGTCGAGGTCGTCGAGACCGAGCAGCGCACCCAGGCCGCCGTGGCACTGCTGGTGGACACCTCGTTCTCGATGGTGATGGACGGTCGATGGGTGCCGATGAAGCGCACGGCACTGGCCCTCAACCACCTGGTCTCGACCCGGTTCCGCGGTGACGCGCTGCAGCTGATCGCGTTCGGCCGGCACGCTCGGGTCGTCACCGCCACCGAACTCGCCGGGCTGGACGGGGTCTACGAGCAGGGCACCAACCTGCATCATGCGCTGATGCTGGCCGGCCGGCACCTGCGCCGGCATTCCAACGCCCAGCCGGTGGTGCTGGTGGTCACCGACGGCGAACCCACCGCGCACCTCGAGGCGGACGGCTACGCGGCGTTCGACTATCCACCCAGCGCCCGCACCCTGGGGATGACGGTCCGCGAATTCGATCATCTCGCCCGCGCCGGTGCGCACGTGACGATCTTCCGGCTCGGCGACGATCCCGGGCTGGCACGGATCGTCGACCGTATGGCCCGCCGGGTCGGAGGGCGGGTCGTCGCGCCCGACGTCGACGGACTCGGCGCCGCCGTCGTCGGTGACTACGTGCGGCTGCGCCGCCGGTGACTACGTGCGGCTGCGCCGCCGGTGACTACGTGCGGCTGCGCCGCCGGTGACTATGCGCGGCTGCGCCGCCGCTGACGCGGCCGTGCGCGGTTCCGGTAGTGGGAGCTACCGAAAGCGCGCACGGGTGGCGTCTACCTGCGCAGCGCCCGCCACGTGCTCACCGCGGCAGCCGACAGCAGTCCCGCGGTCACCAGGAACACCGAGGCGGTGCCGGCGACCCCGGCGATCGCGCCGGCTGCCAACGGCACCGACACCTGGCCGAGACGGTTGCCGGTGAGGCGTACCGCCAGCGCCGACGCCCGGTCCGCCGGTGCCACCAGTTCGACCACCCACGTCATGGTCAGCGGCTGCCCGAAACCCCAGAAGGCGCCGCAGAGCGCCAGGAGCGCGCCCAGCGCCCACGGGTTGGGCAGAAAAGGCAGGGCCGCGACGGGCAGCGCAGTGCACGCCGTCGCCGACAGCAGCAGACGTCGCCGCGGGATCGTCCGCAGCGCCCACGGCAGCACCGCGCGCGAGACGATCGACGCAACGGTGCGGGCGGTGAGCAGAGCCGACACGAGCAGCACCCCGAATCCGAACTCCTCACCGAGCAGCGGCAGGTACGCGACGACGATGTCCACGGACGCCAGCACCACGAGGCTCGAGAACATCGCGGGCTTCATCCCGCGCGTGCGCAGCATCGACAGCACCGACTGCGGGGGCGCGTCGTCCGGGGTGCGTCCGGAGCCGGGTGGTTCGCGCAAGCCGACGACGAACGGCAGGGCCATCGCGGCCAGAACCGTCATCACGAGCAGCGCCGGCGTGGTCTCGACGGTCTCGCTGTTGCTCGCCGCAGCGATCACGCCGGCGAGCGGCACCCCGATCGCCTGACCGACCGACACCCCGAGGGTGATGCCCGCGAAGCCGCGATCGAGCTCGCCCGGCGGCGACAGGATCGACACGAACGCCTGCCCCGACACCGTCACCAGGAGCTGACCGAGACCCAGGACGGCGTTGCCGAGACCGAGCACCAGCAGGTCCGGGCTGAGGGCGATGATCAGCGCACCGGCCACCGACACGACCACCCCGGCCCGGAGGATTCCGGCCGCGTGCCGGCGGTCGACGGCCCGGCCGAGTGGCACCGCGAGCACCAGCGGAACGAGGGCGAACAGGGCCGTCACCACGCCGATCACGGCCGCGTCGCCGCCGAGGGCGAGAACGCGGTAGGAGACGAGGACGCGCACCGACTGGAACGTCGCGTGCAGCAGCGCCGTCGCCGTGCACAGGAGCAGCAGCCAGTGCCGGGGGGTGCGGGCCATCGATCAGCCGGCCGTCACGATCCGGTCGGCGAGCGGCGCCCGCAGCGTCAGTTCGAGCACACCGGTGACGGCGATCATGATGCACGCCCGGTCCACCGCCTCGGGCAGCGTGCCGCCGCGCAGCGCCACCGTCACGGAGGTGCCGGACTCGGTGACGGTGGCGTCGACCCCGAAACACTCGGGTGTGCCGGTCTCGAAGTGGACGGCGATGCGGTCGCCGCCGACGCGGGTCCACGACTGTATCGGGATCGGGTGCGGGTCGACGAGATCGTCGCGGGCCGTGAAGACCGTTGCCCCCTCCGGCGTCGGCGCCTCGGGCAGGGCGGGGACGCCGGCGCCGCCCGGACCGCACGCGACGGCCAGGACGCAGCAGGCGGCGAGCAGCAGCAATCGCATGGGTCTCAACCTAGCCGTGCCCGTCATGCCAGCAGCGCGGCGACGACGCCGATCGCGGGTATCGAGGCGAGCGTGGTGACCAGCGCGGCGTCGCGGGCGAGCACCATGCCGCGGCCGTAGCGGCTGGCGTAGACGAACACGTTCTGTGCGGTCGGCAGCGTCGCCACCACGACGATCGCGAAGAGCTCGTGCCCGTCGAGGCCCATCAGGTGGCGGGCCATGACGTAGGCGAGGACGGGCTGCACCACGATCTTGAGTACCGAGGCGAGCGCGACGTCGCGGCGTGGGCTCGTGCCCTTTTCGAGCACCCGCACGCCCTGGAGCGACAGGCCGAACGCGAGCAGGGCACCCGGCACCGAGGCGCCCCCGAGGAGGTGGAACGGCTGCATCAGCGCGGTGGGCAGCGTCCAGCCGGCGACGGCGACGGTGAGCCCGGCCGCACCGGCCAGCACGATGGGGTTCTTGAACGGGGCGGTGATCGTCTCCATCCGGGACGCCCCGGCGCGCATCGTGGACAGGTCCAGCATCGTCAACGCGATGGGGGAGAACAGCACGATCTGGAACAGCAGGAGCGGCGCGACGAAGGAGGCGTCGCCGAGGACGAACACCGCGATCGGGATGCCGAGGTTGGCGGAGTTGACGTAGGAGGCGGCGAGCGCGCCGATCGTCAGTTCCGGCAGGGGCCGGCGCAGCCACAGCTTCGCGACGACGAGGTAGAGCGCGGCGACGGCGAACGCCGTGGCCGCGGCGACGTACAGGGTGGGGGAGAAGATCACCGACAGGTCGGAGGTGGCCAGCGAGTCGAACAGCAGCGCGGGGGTGGCGACGAAGAACACCATCCGGCTGAGCACGAACTGTCCCTCGGGTCCGAGCGTGCCGGTGCGGCCGAGCGCGAATCCGATCGCGATGATCACGAAGATGACGCTGAATCCCGCGATCACGCCCGACACCGACCGTCACAACCCTTCGTCACCACCCGACACTCAGGCGCTGCACGCCAGGCCGAGAACCTTACCGGCGGTAACGGCACCGCGGCTCACCGGGCGTGCCGGGCAGCAGGAACGATGCGGGTGGGAGCCCGGCCGGGCATCGCGGGCGAAAGTCTGCGATGCTGAAAAAATGCCGACCGACCCGATTGTTTACCCTCCGGCCAACGTCATCGCGCTGGCTCAGCATCCGCGCTACCAGCACGCCGACTGGACGATCTCGGAGCGGCTGGTGCGACGGCAGGAACTGGTCCTGCAGCATCTCGGCGTGTGCGGCGACGACGGTTCCTGAGGGGCTCCGGGCCCGGGACCGGCGCACCTCGCCGCCGTGCTCCGGGGCGGACTCAGGGCGTCACCGTGGCGACGAACGTCATCCGGTCCCCGCGGTAGAGCGACCGCCGCTGCTCGATCGGCGCGTCGTGCTGATCGTAGGAAACGCGGTTGAGCAGGAGCATGGGCGTGCGGATGTCGGCGTCGAGGAGTGCCGCCTCGCGGGCGTCGGGCAGGGTGGTCTCGATGTACTCGACCGCGCGCGCGAAGGTGATCCCGCGCGCGCGGATCGCCGCGTACAGCGACGACGTGGAGTCGAAGCTGTCGACGAGTCCCGGATAGCGATCGGCGGGCAGGCGCGTCCGTTCGAGTCCGACGCGGACGCCGTCGGTGAGCAGGACGCGTTCGAGTTCGAGGACGGGGTCGCCGACGGCGATCGCGAGTACCTCGGCGAGGTCGGGGTCGGCGGCGAGGTCGGTCCAGCCGACGAGAATGCGTCCCGCGCTGCGGCCCTCCGCGAGGGCGGCTTCGGTGTAGGAGCCGATGATCAGCGGTTGCAGGATCTTGGGCTTCGCGACGACGGTGCCCCGGCCGCGGCGTTCGATGCGGCCGTCGACGAGGAGTTCGCGCAGCGCCTGGCGCACGGTCTCCCGGGCCACGTCGAACCGGGTGGCGAGGTCGCGCTCGGAGGGCACCGGGTCGCCGACGGAGAGTTCGTCGAGCAGGGCGTCGACCTGATGCCGCACGATCTGGTGCTTGGGGACCCGGGCCTCGCGAGCGGTTGCTGTCACGCTCGAAGCGTACCGGATTTTGGTCTATACCAATTGTTCACTGCGCGTTCGCCTGCCGTCCCCTCATTGGTCTAGACCATCGCTCAGGCTCGGGGCCATGCGAATCCTGATCATCGGCGGCGGCATTCTGGGCACCGCCCACGCCGACGCCGCCGTCCGCCGCGGACACGACGTCGTTCACCTCGAACGCGAACCGGAGGCCCGGGGCGCCACCGTCCGCAACTTCGGCCTCGTGTGGGTCTCCGGGCGTACCGAGGGCGAACTGGCTGCCACCCTGCGCTCCCGCGAGTTGTGGGCCGACCTCGGCGCCCGCGTCCCCGGCATCGGTTTCCGGGCGAACGGATCGATCACCCTTCTTCGCACCGACGCCGAGGTGGCCGTCGCCCGGGAGGCCGCGGACCGCGCCGACGCGCGTGACCGGGGCTTCACCCTGCTCGAGCCCGAGGCGGTCCGGCGGCTCAATCCCGCCCTGCGCGGCAAGTTCGTCGCCGGTCTGCACTGCAGCACCGACGCCGCCGTCGAATCCCGCGTCGCCCTGCCCGCGATCCGGTGGCACCTCGCCACCTCCGGGCGGTATCGATTCCGGCCGGAGACCGAGGCGCGCACCGTGACCCGCACCGCCCACGGCACCGTGCAGGTGCGCGACGACCACGGCACCGTCCACGAGGCCGACCTCGTGCTCGTGTGCCCCGGAGCGACCCTGTCCGGTCTCGCCCGCGAACTCGGCGGCGACCTGCCCCTGCGCCGCGTGCGATTGCAGATGATGCAGACCGCGCCGCTGGGGGAGAAGCTCACCACGTCCGTCGCCGACGGCGACAGCCTGCGCTACTACCCGGGATTCGCCGGGGCCGCGCTGGAGGAGCTGAAGGCGCGCGAACCGCAGGCGCTCACCGCCGAGCGGCACCGCATGCAGCTGCTGTGCGTGCAGCGCCTGGACGGCGGGCTCACTCTCGGCGACACCCACGAGTACGACGAACCGTTCGCCTTCGACGTCGACGAGGCCCCGTACGAGCACCTCGTCACCGTCGCGGAGGACCTGCTCGGACGCCGGCTCCCGCCGGTGATGCGGCGCTGGGCCGGGGTCTACAGCCAGTGCCTCGATCCCACCGAACTCGTCCACCGTGCCCGCGTCGACGACGACATCTGGATCATCGCCGGGCCGGGCGGCCGCGGCATGACCCTCGGCCCCTACCTCGGCGAGCGGACCGCCGATCTCCTCGAGCTCTGAACATCCTCTCCCGCAACGATTCCGGAGTAGCAATGACTGTCATCCGACTGGCCGTGCTCGACATGGCCGGCACCACCGTCGCCGACGGCGGCCTCGTCCTCCGCGCCTTCGACGCGGCCGCCACCAGCGTCGGACTGCCCACCGACGGGCCCGAACGCGACGCCGCCCGGGGCTACGTCCTCGACACGATGGGCCGGTCCAAGATCGTCGTCTTCCGGTCCCTGTTCGGCTCCGAGGAACGGGCCCGCGCCGCGAACGCCGCCTTCGAACGGGCCTACGACGAATTCGTCGACGCCGGCGAGGTCGAGCCGATCCCCGGGGCCGCCGAGGCGATCATCCGGTTGCGCGACGCCGGCCTCGCCGTGGCCCTCACCACCGGCTTCAGCCGCGCCACTCAGGACCGGCTGCTCGCCGCCCTCGGCTGGGAGGACCTCGCCGATCTCACCCTCGCGCCGTCCGACGCCGTTCGCGGCCGGCCGTACCCCGACCTGGTGCTCACCGCGCTGCTGCGCGCCGAGATCGACGACGTTCGCGAGGTCGCCGTGGTCGGCGACACCGTGGGCGACATGCTCTCCGGCCGCCGCGCCGGTGCCTCCGTCGTCGCCGGCACCCGCACCGGCGCCCACGACGAACAGGCGCTGCGCGACGCCGGGGCCACCCACATCGTCGATTCCGTCGCCGACCTGCCCGATCTGCTCCTGCAGTCCTGACAGACACCCCGACCCCGAGGACTTCCCGACATGCACTGCTCCAGCCGAACGGTCGCCGCGACCGCGCTCGCGACCGGCCTCGCTCTCGCCCTCACCGCCTGCGGCGGCTCCGATCCCGACGCCGTCAACGCCCAGGGCTTCCCCGAGAAGCTCACCCTGGCCGCGATTCCCGCCGAGAACTCGGCGGACCTGCAGGCCGGTTACGACCCGCTCATCGCGCTCCTCGAGCGCGAGACCGGCGCCGATGTCGAGTTCGTGCAGGCCTCCGACTACGCCGGCGTGGTCGAGGGCATCATCGCCGACAACGTCGACCTCGCCTTCTTCGGCCCGTTCGCCTACGTCGTGGCCGGCGTCAACGGCGCCGATGTCAGCCCGCTCGGCGCCGTCGTCCAGGCCGCCGGCGGCGAGCCGGGTTACCGGTCCTACGGCCTCACCCGCTCCGACAACACCGAGATCGACGGCATCGACGACTTCGCCGGCAAGGACGTGTGCTTCGTGGACCCGGGATCCACGTCCGGATTCCTCTACCCCTCCGCGGGACTCATCGAGGCCGGCGTCGTCGAATCCGGCACCGAGCAGGCCGTCGCCGCCGGTGTGAACCCGATCTACGCGGGCGGCCACGACGCCTCGGCCCTCGCGATCGCTGCCGGCGACTGCGATGCCGGATTCGCCTTCGACACCATGGTCGACGAGACCATGATCGCCAGCGGCGACCTGAAGGAAGGCGAACTGAAGAAGGTCTGGGAGTCCGAGACGATCGCCGGCTCGCTGTTCGTGGCGAGCAACTCGCTCGGTGCCGACACCGTCGACCGGCTCCGCACGATCTTCGTCGACAAGGCCAATGCCGATCACATGCGCGCCGCGGGACTGTGCGACGGCGAGTGCCGCATCACCGACGAACGGGCGTGGGGCGTCGTCGCCGCGACCGACGCCGACTACGAGGGCGTGCGCGAGGTGTGTGCCCTGACCGAGTCCGACAAGTGCAAGGGCTGAGTTGAACAGCGATCACACCGTCGCGGGCGACGAAGACCTCACCGTCGCGGGCGACGAAGACCTCACCGTCGCGGGCGACGACGTCGTCGTCTCCGCCCGTCGCGTCACGAAGAAGTTCGGCGACACCGTGGCTCTCGACGGTGTCGACCTCGAGGTGCACCGCAGCGAACTCGTCGTGCTGCTGGGCCTGTCCGGCTCCGGCAAGTCGACGCTGCTGCGCTGCCTCAACGGTCTGCACAGCGTCACCGACGGGGCCGTGGAGGTGGCCGGCACCCGCGTCGATCTGGCGTCCCGCGCCGAGCTGCGCATGCTGCGGCGGGAGGTCGGGTTCGTCTTCCAGCACTTCAACCTCGTCGGCCGGCTCAGCTGCCTCGAGAACGTCCTCGTCGGCGGGCTCGGGCGCCTGCGCCTGCCCCGCTACGGCGCCGCGACGTACCCGAAGCGGATGCGCACCGAGGCCCTCGACCACCTCGACCGCGTGGGGCTGGCCGACCTCGCGGATCGTCGCGCCGACACCCTCTCCGGTGGGCAGCAGCAACGGGTCGCGATCGCGCGGACGCTGATGCAGCGTCCCACCGTCCTGCTCGCCGACGAACCGGTCGCGTCCCTCGACCCCGAGAACGCCGGGGTGGTGATGGACCTGCTCTTCCGTGTGTGCATGGAGGACAAGCTCACCGTCGTGTGCACCCTGCACCAGGTGGACCTCGCGCTGGGCTGGGCCCACCGGATCGTCGGCCTGCGCGGCGGACGGAAGGTGCTCGACCGGCCGGCCGTGGAGCTGAGCAGGGGTGAGGCCATGGACATCTACCGGCGGGTCGACCCGGCCGCCCGGCCGGCCTCGGCGCCGACGGGACCGTCGTGAGCACCGCCCTCGCGCCGTCGCCGCCCGACCGTGTCGGGCGGCGCCTGCCGCGGTCGGCCGTCCGCCGCCGGCGTCTGCTGGGAACGTGCGCGGCTGTCGCGCTCCTCGTCGTCCTGGTCTCCGCCCGCTACATCGACTTCGCCCCCGCGGCACTGCTCGACGGGCTCGACGACGTCGCCGGCCTGCTCGGCCGCATGTTTCCACCCACCCTCGACGATCCGGGCCGGATCTGGAAACTCGCCCTCGACACGCTGCTGATGGCGGTGCTCGGGACGGTGCTCGCGACCGTCGCGTCGGTGCCGCTGGCCTTCCTGGCCGCCCGCAACACCACCCCGCACCCCGCCGTGTACACGGTGGCGCGCGCGGTGATCACCTTCTGCCGGGCGGTGCCGGACCTGCTGTTCGCGGTGCTGTTCGTCCGCGCCCTCGGCATCGGTGTCCTGCCCGGCGTGCTCGCGCTCGCGCTGCATTCCATCGGCATGCTCGGCAAGCTGTTCGCCGACGCCGTCGAGCAGACCGATCCCGGACCACGGGAGGCGGTACGCAGCACGGGTGCCGGCTATGTCCGCGAGATGCTCAATGCCGTGGTGCCCCAGGTGGTTCCGTCCTGGATGGGTACCTTCGTCTACCGCATCGACATCAACCTGCGCACCTCCGTCGTGCTCGGTTTCGTCGGTGCCGGCGGCATCGGGTTCGCGCTCCAGGACGCCCTGCGCGGCCTGGTGTATCCGCGCGCGTTGGGCATCGTGTGCGTGATCCTCGCGATCATCGCCGCGATGGAGGTGCTCGCGGTCGTCGTCCGGCGGGTTCTGCTGGCACCCTCCGTTCCGGATCCGCGCCGGGAAAGAGCCGCGCGACTCATCTTCTCCGGCACGGTCGCCGCCGCCACGATCGGTGCACTGATCAGCCTGCGTATCGACCCGCGTGCGCTGGTCACGTGGATCGGTCCGTCACTCGAGGTGTTCACCCGGCTGCTCCCGCCGGACTTCACCGCCGTCGGCGGCAGGCTGCTCGACGCCGTCCTGCAAACCTTCGCGATCGGTGCGGTCGCCACGGCCGCCGGGATCGTGCTCTCCCTGCCGTTCGGGATACTCGCCGCCCGCAACGTGTCCCCGAACTCGGCTGTGTATTGGTCGGCTCGCTCGGTGATCCTGTTCGTCCGCGCGGTGCCCGAGCTGATCCTCGCGGTGATCTTCGTCGCCGCGATCGGCCTCGGTCCCGTCGCGGGGGCGTGCGCACTCGCTCTCGGATCCGTGGGATTCCTCGGCAAACTCGTGGCGGACGCCGTCGAGGAGATCGATCCCGGGCCGGTCGAGGCGGTGCGGGCCGTCGGCGGGGGCTGGTGGAAGACGTTGTTCGCGGCGGTGATTCCGCAGGCGGTGCCGTCCGTCATCGGCTCGAGCCTCTACCTGCTCGACGTCAACATTCGCACCTCGACGGTGCTCGGCATCGTCGGCGCCGGCGGCGTCGGCTTCCTGCTGTTCGAGGCGATCCGCACCCTGAACTTCGAGTTCGCCGGAGCGATCGTGATCATCGTGTTCGCCGTCGTCTACCTGATCGAAAGGATGTCGGGATGGATCCGGTCGCTGGTGGTCTGACGCGCGCGGCCGTGTGGACCGGCGACGGCGTCGACGTGCTCGACGTCCCCGTCCCGCGGCTCGGTGACGGGGAACTGCTGGTGCGTGTCCGGCTCGCAACCGTGTGCGGCAGCGACCTGCACACCGTCGCCGGACGGCGGCCCGGGCCGCGGCCGTCGGTGCTGGGGCACGAAGCCGTCGGTGACGTCGTCGCGGCCGGTCCCGGTGCCGGGACCGTCGTCGGCGCGCGCGTCGTGTGGACTGTCACGGCCTCGTGCGGCGCGTGCGACAGGTGCGTGTCCGGGCGGACCGCCAAGTGCCGGGCCGTGCGCAAGGTGGGGCACGAACCGTTCGACGGCGACTGGGCGTTGTCGGGCGGCTACGCCCACCACATCGTGCTGCCGGCCGGGGTGGGCGTGGTCCGGGTGCCGGACTCGGTGCCGGACGTCGTCGCGGCCCCGGCGGCATGTGCGACGGCGACGGCGGTCGCCGCTGTCGAGGCGGCCGGTGACGTCGCCGGACGGCGGGTGCTGGTGTGCGGCGCCGGCCTGCTCGGGGTCACCGCGATCGCGCTGTGCGCGGCGGCCGGTGCCGATGTGCGCGGCGCCGACCCGGATGCGGAACGGATCGCGGTGGCCGAGCGGTTCGGGGCCCTCGGCGACGAGGGCGGCCCCGTCGACGTCGCGCTCGACTTCTCGGGATCCGTCGCGGCGGTGGGGGAGTGCCTGCGCCGGCTCGACGTCGGGGGCCGCCTCGTGCTGGCCGGGTCCGTGACGCCGGGCCCTTCGGTGCCCCTCGACCCCGAGGCCGTCGTGCGGGGGTGGCTCACCGTCACCGGAGTCCACAACTACGAGCCCGCCCACCTCCGTCGTGCCGTGGCGTTCCTGACCCGCACGGCCGGTACCTACCCGTGGGACGAACTCGTCGCCGAACCGGTCCGGCTGGACGATCTCGCGGACGCCCTGCGTCGGCCCGCCGCGCCCGCCCTGCGCGCGTCCGTCGCCCCGTGAGCGCGCACTTCTCGTGACGACACGCCGTGACTCAGCGCGAATTGTGCGCACTCGGCGGTCGGACGGAAGCGCCTGCCGCTCGAAGCCGCATCCGCACGCGCTCCACGACCGATCCAGGGCGCAGGCGCAGTTGTTCGGAGTTGACGCGGACCACGGACCAGCCCAGCGCCGCAAATGCCTCGTATCGTTCGATGTCCTTGGTGCGCTGTCGCTCGTCCGTCCAGTGATGGATGCCGTCGTACTCGACGAGGGTGCGCCATTGCTTCCAGCCCAGGTCGGCCCACCCGAGGACGCGTCCGTCCACGCCGGCGACCGGGACCTGGGTGCTGGGGCGGGGTAGGCCGCCACGCACGAGAAGCAGCCGTACCCGCGTCTCCGGGAGCGACTCGGCTCCGGGGTCGACCAGTGGGAGCGCCTGCCTCAGCCGCCGCACGCCGCGGGCGCCGCTGTGCCGATCGGCCAGTTCGGCGACATGCGCAGGGTCCAAGCGGGTGGCACGGCACAGCGCGTCGAGCTGTTCGACCGCGGTATCCAGGACGAGACGACGGCCGAGATCGAACGCGGTCCGGGCCGGAGACGTCACCCGCATGTCTGCCAGCGTGCACACTTCGTCGTCGAGGATCGTCTCGGCGTGCACGACGACCCCGTCCGTACCCCGGCGGCTACCGCGTCGGATCAGTTCGGCGGGCGCGGTCGCGTCGATCCATCGGCTGCCGAACAGGGCAGCGGCCGAGTAGCCGGCCAGCACGCCGTCGCCTCCCGCCCAGAGCCATGCGGCCCGTGCGCGGCCGTACGGTGTGACGGCCGCGTCCCGGTGGATGTACACGTCCCGGTGTACGCGCCGGAAGCGCCGAAGTTGGTGCGGCGTGAGAAGGCCCGCCCGTACGGCCTGCGTCCCCAGGAACGGTTCGTCGAATTCCCCCATGATCGCCGAGGATGCCCGGTGACCGTGCGGGAGGGAACCGCGGTCGCGACGGCCTGTGGACAACTCGCGCGAGTGTGCACATCTCGGGACGACACACCGTGAGCCAGCGCGAATTGTGCACACTCGACGGTCCACAGATACGACGAGGGCCGCGCGGGCACGTGCCCGCGCGACCCTCGTCGCGAGTGGAGCTCTACTTGCTGGTGGTGGTGAAGGGCAGCAGCGCCATCTCGCGGGCGTTCTTGACCGCGACGGCGACCTGCCGCTGCTGCTGCGGGGTCAGGCCGGTCACGCGACGGCTGCGGATCTTGCCGCGATCGGAGATGAACGTGCGGAGCAGGTTCACGTCCTTGTAGTCGACGTACTCGATCTTCGCCGCGAACAGCGGGTTCTTCTTGGGCTTGCGGCCTTCCACGGCACGCGACTTCTTCGACGGGCCCCTCTTGACTGCCATGACTCGCTCCTCACCAGCTCGACTTGTGGACGCCGGGCAGCTCGCCGCGGTGCGCGAGTTCCCTCACGCGCACGCGTGAGAGCCCGAACTTCCGCAGGTGGCCGCGCGGACGTCCATCCGCAGCGTCTCGATTGCGCAATCGTACCGGACTGGCGTCGCGCGGCAGACGCTGCAGGGCGGTCCGGGCGGCGAGGCGTTCCGCGTCGGTGCTCGACGGGCGCCGCACGATCTCCTTCAGTTCCGCGCGACGTGCGGCGTAGCGGGCGACGACGAGCTTGCGCTGCTCGTTGCGGGCGATCTTCGATTTCTTGGCCATGGCCTACTTTTCCTCGCGGAAGTCGATGTGGCGGCGCAGCACGGGATCGTATTTGCGCAGGACCAGCCGGTCGGGATCGTTGCGCCGGTTCTTGCGGGTGACGTAGGTGTACCCGGTGCCGCCGGTGGAGCGGAGCTTGACGATGGGTCGGATCTCGTTGCGGGCCACTAGAGCTTTTCTCCTCGGGCGCGGAGGCGGGCGACGACGGCTTCGATGCCGTCGCGGTCGATGGTCTTGATGCCCTTGGCGGAGAGCGTCAGGGTGACCCGGCGTCCCTCGGAGGGCAGGTAGTAGGTCTTGCGCTGGATGTTCGGGTCCCAGCGGCGATTGCTGCGGACGTGCGAATGGGAGACGGATTTCCCGAAGCCGGGCTTGCGTCCGGTCACCTGGCAGTGCGCCGACACGGCGGGCTCCCTCCTGTCGGCGCCCCGAGGGCGTAACGACAATCGTTTTCGACAAATGGCCCGAGCGACTGTACGCTCCCTTCGAGCTAATGACAATCGTTACCGAAAGGGGTTCCGGTGGACACCAGAACGCCGCTGATCGTCGTCTCGGGCCGGCGCGGACCCACCGAACGCACCGCGCGGGCCCTGCTGCGTCCGGGAACCGTCGTCGTGCACCACGACCTCGACCACGTCGGTGAGGGGGTCGTGCGCCGCACCCTCACCACCGTGCACGACCACCGCCTCGACGTGCTCGAACTGGCCCACGGCTGCGTCTCCTGCACCCTCCGCGAGGATCTGCTCCCGCTGCTGCGGCGCCTGCACGCCCGCAGCAATGTCGACCGCATCGTCCTGCTCCTCGACCCACGGCTCGAACCCGAGGCGCTGTGCTGGGCCGTCGAGCACGTCGTCGTCTCCGGCGTGGTCGGGCAGATCGACGGACCCGCCGCCCACGACGTGCGGATCGAGGCCACCGTCACCTGCATCGACGCCGCCACCTGGCTCGCCGATGCCACCGGCGACGAGGAACTCGACGACGACCGCACCGTCGCCCAGGTCGTCGTCGGCCAGGTCGAGTTCGCCGACGCCCTCGTCGTCCGGCCCGGAGCCGACGGCTGGCAGCAGGCGAAGCTGCACGCGGTGCTCTCGCGGCTCGCGCCCGGCGCACCCGTGGCGTGGGGCGAGGACGTCGACGTCGAACACCTGCTCCGGCAGATCCCGCCCGGCGCGCGGCGCGGGACGGTGTCCGACGCGCACTCTCCACTGCTGCGCGGTCAACCACCGCTCGGCGAGGACTGCGGCGTGCGGCTGCTCGAGTTCGGTGCCCGCCGGCCCTTCCATCCGCAGCGCCTGCACGAGGCGATCGACGTCCTCCTCGACGGCGTGGTCCGCGCCCGCGGCCGGGCCTGGGTCGCGACGCAACCGGACAACGCGCTGCTGATCGAGTCCGCCGGTGAGGGCCTGCGCGTCGCCCACGCCGGGCCGTGGCTCGCCGCGATGACTCCCGAGCAACAGCAACGCGTCTCCGGCGAACGGCGGGCCATGGCGGCACTGCGCTGGGACGACACCCACGGGGACCGCGACACCTCGATGGTGATCCTCACCCACGACGCGGACCCCGACGAGATCCACCGCGCCCTGGAGTGGGCACTGCTCACCGACGAGGAGTTCGCCGACCCGGCGGCCTGGCCGACATGGGACGACCCGTTCGGCGAGTACCACGAAGACCCGTGCGACGACCTGCCGGCACCCACCGCCGGCACCGCACCGACAGAAGGAGAAGGACGAGCATGAAGCCCGGCATCCACCCCGACTACCACCCCGTGGTGTTCCAGGACGCCAACACCGGATCGGCGTTCCTGACCCGCTCCACCGTCACCGCCGACCGCACGGTCGAATGGTCCGACGGCAACACCTACCCGCTGATCGTCGTGGACGTCACCAGCGAATCCCACCCCTTCTGGACGGGAACTGCCCGCGTGCTCGACGCCGCCGGCCGGGTCGAGAAGTTCGAACGCAAGTACGGCAAGCGCCGCCGGCCCTGACCCCCACCCGGACACCCGAGGAGAACCACCATGGCAGTACCCAAGCGCCGGATGTCCCGGTCCAACACTCGCAGCCGCCGCTCGCAGTGGCACGCGCAGGTCCCGGCCCTGGTGCCGGTCACCGTCGCCGGTGCCACGCACCACGTCCCGCGACGGCTCGTGAAGGCCGTGCGGCTCGGGGTGATCGACCCGAACGAGGTGTGACGACCCGCGAGGGGGAACCGCGGCGCCGGGCGGGTCCCCCTCGCCGGACACGCCGCCGCCCTCTCAGACACCTCTCAGCGGTCGGGTCCACACTGGAGGCCATGCGCATTCTGGTGGTCGACGACGACCGGGCGGTGCGGGAGTCCCTGCGCCGATCACTGAGCTTCAACGGATACACCGTCGAACTCGCCACGGACGGGCAGGACGCCCTCGAACAGGTCGCGGCCGAGCGGCCCGACGCGATGGTCCTCGACGTGATGATGCCGCGGGTCGACGGCCTCGAGGTGTGCCGCCGACTCCGCAGCACCGGCGACGACCTGCCCATCCTCGTCCTGACCGCCCGTGACTCCGTCTCCGAGCGCGTCGCCGGCCTGGACGCCGGTGCCGACGACTACCTCCCCAAGCCGTTCGCGCTCGAGGAGTTGCTCGCCCGGCTGCGCGCGCTGCTCCGCCGCGCCTCGCCCGACCCGGCCACCGAGTCGGAGGAGACGCTGCGTTTCGCGGACCTGACGCTGAACCCCTCCACCCGCGAGGTCACCCGCGGCACCCGGTCGATCAGCCTCACCCGCACCGAGTTCGCGCTCATGGAAATGCTCATGGCGAACCCCCGCCGGGTCCTCAGCCGCAGCCGCATCCTCGAGGAGGTGTGGGGCTACGACTTCCCCACCTCCGGCAACGCCCTCGAGGTGTACGTGGGCTACCTGCGCCGCAAGACCGAGGCCGACGGGGAGCCGCGCCTGATCCACACGGTGCGCGGCGTCGGCTACGTCCTGCGGGAAACCCCGCCGTGACCCGGCTCGACGGCGCCGACCCGGATTCGAAGCGCCCCATGCGCCCCCCGCTGCTGCTGACCCGGTCGGTGCCGCTGCGCCGGCGTGTCACGTTGCTGGCCGCCGGCGCGGTGGCGATCGCCGTCGCGGTGACCTCCATCGCGGCGTACGCGGTGGTGGCCCGCGCCCTCTACGCCGACGTCGACAAGCAGTTGCGGGCGCGGGCTGCCGCGCTCGTCGAGAGCAGCACCCTGATCACCTACGACCCCCGCTACATCGGTGGCGCCCAGCTCTACAGCTCCGACATCAGCGTGGCGCTCATCTACTCCAACCTGGGGCAGTACGTCCCGCCCGGGTCGTCCGTCCCGATCGGCGGCGCCGAACTCGCCGTCGCGAAGGGCGAACGGGAGTCGTCGCTGCGCACCGTCGGCCATCAGCGGGTGCTCGCGCAGCGCATCCCCGACGGCAGCACCATCGTCATCGCCCAGCGCCTGCAGCCGACGGCGGACATCCTCAAACGGCTCGCGAGCGTGCTGTTCGTCGTCGGCGGGTGCGGCGTGGTGCTCGCCGCCGCTGCCGGCGCGACGGTGGGACGCACCGGTCTGCGCCCCGTCGCGCGCCTCACCGCGGCGGCCGAGCGGGTCGCCCGCACCGACGACCTGCGGCCGATCCGCGTGACCGGGCACGACGAGCTGGCCCGGCTCACCGAGAGCTTCAACACGATGCTGCGCGCCCTCGCCGAGTCGCGGGAGCGGCAGAGCCGGCTCGTCGCCGACGCCGGCCACGAGCTGCGCACCCCGCTGACGTCGCTGCGCACGAACATGGAGCTGCTCATCGCGGCGAGCCGGCCCGACGCGCCGAACCTGCCCGAGGAGGACATGGCGGAGCTGCGCGCCGACGTGGTGGCGCAGATCGAGGAGCTGTCCACCCTGGTGGGCGACCTCGTCGACCTCGCCCGCGAGGACGCCCCCGAGACGGTGTTCGAACCCGTCGACATCTCGGAGGTCGTCGAGCGCAGCCTCGAACGCGCCCGGCGCCGCCGCTCCGACATCGACTTCACGGCGCACACGGAACCGTGGTTCGTCTACGGCGACCACGCCGCGCTCTCCCGCGCGGTGCTCAACGTCCTCGACAACGCTGCCAAGTGGAGTCCCGCCGACGCCGAGGTGCTGGTGTCGATGCGCCAGCTCGGCACCGGCCTGATGGAACTGACCGTCGACGACGCCGGGCCCGGCATCCCCGAGGAGGACCGCGAGCTGGTGTTCGAGCGGTTCTACCGCTCCACCGCGTCGAGGTCGATGCCCGGATCCGGCCTCGGCCTCGCGATCGTGCGGCAGGTGGTGATGAAGCACGGCGGCACCATCGCGGTCGACATCTCGTCGCGTGGGGGTGCCCTCGTCCGGATCGTGCTGCCCGGCACCCCGCAGCTCGAACACCCGGCGGATTGACAGGAAAATCGCCGTCGGATCTAAGCGGACTCTCAGCCGCCGCGGGCATGCTGGAAGCCGAACGACGAGCCGCCGACCCGGCGGCCGTGTAGACCGAAAGCGATGAGATGAGCGAGGACCCCACACCGGGTGGCGGCCGCCCCGAGCCGCACCAGCCGACACCGCAGCAGCCGACACCGCACCAGCCGAATCCCTACCAGGCTCCCTCCGGTCCCTATGCCGGGTACGGGCACACCGCGCCGTTCGGCGCCCCGCCCCAGCCCGCGCCGGGGCCCCAGGGTTCACCCCGATCGGCGCGGGGCCTGCTCGCCCTCGGCGCCGTCGCGCTGGCGCTGGTCAGCGGCGGGATCGGCGGCGCCGTCGGCGCGTGGACCACGCAGCAGTCGACCGGCGGCACGGCCGTCACCAACGCCCTCGACGCGCCGCGGCCGTCCACGACGACCGTCGCCGCCGCCCCCGCCGGTTCGGTGCAGGCCGTCGCGCAGAAGGTCGTACCGAGCGTCGTGCGCATCGAGGTGGTCGGCCGCACCGCGCAGGGCGAGGGCTCGGGCGTGATCCTGTCCTCCGACGGCCTGATCCTCACCAACAACCACGTCGTCGCCGGGGGCGGCGCCGGCGCGCAGCTCACGGTGTACTTCTCCGACGGCAGCTCGGTCCCCGCGACCATCGTGGGCGCCGACCCGATCTCCGACATCGCCGTGATCCGCGCGGAGGGCCGCACCGACCTCACCCCGATCGAGCTCGGCGACTCGAACGCCGTGCAGGTGGGCCAGCAGGTGGTGGCGGTCGGCTCGCCGCTCGGTCTCGAGAGCACGGTGACCACCGGTATCGTCTCGGCCCTGGACCGGCCCGTGTCGACCAGCGGGGAGACCGGCAACCAGAACACCGTCATCGATGCGCTGCAGACCGACGCCGCGATCAACCCCGGCAACTCCGGCGGCGCGCTGGTGAACATGGACGGCCAGCTGATCGGCGTCAACACGGCGATCGCCACGGCCGGCGGACAGTCCGGATCCATCGGCCTCGGCTTCGCGATCCCGGTCGATCAGGCACGCCGCATCGCCGACGAACTCGTCGACACCGGCAAGGCGACCCACGCCGTCATCGGCGTCCAGGTGCCGTCGCAGAGCGACGTGCGCGGCGCTCGGGTCATGGAGGTCACCGGCGGCGGGCCCGCGGAACGGGCCGGTATTCCGAGCGGCGTGATCATCACCAAGGTCGACGACCGGCTCGTCACCGACGGGGACTCCCTGATCGCGGCGGTCCGCTCGTACGCGCCCGGCGACACCGTGCGCATCACCTACACCGACGCACAGGGTGGCAGCGAGAAGACCGTCGACGTGCAGCTCGCGGCGGCCGAGGCGGGTGGCCGATGAGAAGAGACGCCGCCGGATTCATTCTCGGACATACAGCTCGTTCGACGGACAGGGCAACTACGGTGGGCATCATGGAATTCGAAACCCCCAGGACCGGGCGAGCCCTCGTGGTGATCGTGGACGACCGGGTAGCGCACGGCGACAACCCGGACTCCGCCGGGCCCCTGGTCACCGAGCTCCTCGCAGAGGAGGGATTCGCCGTGGACGGTGTCGTCACGGTGTCGGCCGACGAGGTGGAGATCCGCAACGCCCTCAACACCGCCGTCATCGGCGGCGTGGACCTGGTCATCTCCGTCGGCGGCACCGGGGTGTCGCCGCGCGACGTGACGCCCGACGCCACCTCCGATGTGCTCGACCGGGAACTCCCGGGGATCGGCGAGGCCCTGCGCTCGTCCGGCTTCTCCGCCGGCGCGATGGACGCCGGTCTGTCCCGCGGTCTGGTCGGCCTGTCCGGCTCCACGTTGGTCGCGAACCTCGCCTCCTCGCGCGCGGCGATCCGCGACGGCATGGCCACGCTCCTGCCGCTCGCCTCGCACGTGATCGAGGAACTGTCACGGGTGGAGGGATAGCCATCACCGGTACGGACGAGAGCGCGTCCGGCGCGTCGTCGGACGACGCACCACGGCGCGACGACGCGAGCCGGGCCCGGATCGACCGGGCCCGGCTCCGCCGCATCTTCGGCGACGTCCTCCCCGAGACGACCCGCGACGAGCGCTCGCCGGCAGACGATTCGTCCGACTCGGAAGAATGGCTGCGCCGGCAGGTACCGCCGCACCACGGCCACATGTGATCTACCCCACTTGTAGAAGTCGGCCGATGCCGAATCGTTAATTCCAGCGGTGGGATTCCGCAACCTTCTCGTAACCCTGCAACTCGGCGAGTCGCGGTCGACGCGCGCCCGGCTTTCGGTGGCGCGCATCACGGAAGTACCGGCAGTATGTATTCGGCCACAGCGGCGCATGAACCTGCCACCAGGGGGTATGCGGCTCTATTCATGGGTGAGAGACGGTTTTCGGCGCCTCCGCAACCCCTTCGGGGCGTCCGTTGAAATGGCACCGATTGTTTCATCGGGCCGAAACAATTTCGGGTTCGACGAGGCCTCGCCCCGGGACGTAGCCGTTGCTGGCTTCAGAGGTCACGGTCTAGTCTCTGTCCTGGTTCGCTCAGGTCAAGATCGGTAGCTAATGCGACGGTCTTCATCACGAATCGGAAACGCAACCGTGCGGATGACGCACACGTCGGCACCGGTGAGCACGCTCGCCGGTGTCTCAGGTGTGGCATGCCTCGCGGGCGACAGGGCAGTTGTCGGACGCGTGTGCGTGACCCGGCACGCAGAGAATGGATGAGGCATTCATGAAGATGCAGACGCGACGCGGTGTGAAGGCCGCCCGCAACGTCACGGTGGCCGCCGCCGCCGTGTTCGGCCTGGTTCTGGGATCGACCGGGACCGCCGGCGCTGTGGTCGACGACCAGAACCGGATCGTGTCGGACGGCCACGAGGTCATCGTGACCCAGGAGGACACCTTCATCCAGGGTGTTCCACCGATCGGCGGCAGCCCGCTCAGCCGCGAGTGGTTCCACAACGGCCGTGGCATCGCCAACATCGTCGGCCCCGACGCCGCTGACTTCGAGGGCTCGACCTTCCAGTTCGGCTACCAGTTCGCGTGGTCCGCCGCGGTGGACGGCTCGATCGGTGTGAGCTGGAGCAGCCCGCAGCTCGAGGTGGAGAACGAGACCGCCGCCACCTACGAGCCCGCCGTCGACGAGAACGGGGAGCCGGTCCTGTTGCCGGACGGCACCCAGGCATTCGAGCTCACCGAGGTCGAATCGACCGACACCCTCACGGTCACGGAGCTGCTGCCGCAGCTCACGGCTGGCATCGAGCTGACCCCGGCTCCGGGCATCGAGGAGCTCGTCGTCGCCGAGGGCGAGTTCGACGGCGACTTCAAGGAAGTCCAGATCGCCAATGTCCACGGCGCCGCCACCGGCGTCATCGGCGCGGTCTCGGTCCGCCCGTTCGTCCGCGTGATCACCGCGAACGGCGACAACGTCACCACCTACGGCAAGGTCTGGACGATCTAGTCCTGCTCGCCCCACCCCGCAGTAATCCCCACCAAGAAATACGGAGAAATCATGGGAATCAAGTCGCGTGGCTTCAAGGCCGCACGTAACGCCGCGGTGTCCGGTGCCGCTGTCCTGGGCCTGGTCCTCGGTGCGACCGGCTCCGCGCAGGCTGCGGTCGACGATCAGAACCGGATCGTCTCCACGGACGGCTACGAGGTCGTGGTGACCCAGGAGGACACCTTCATCCAGGGTGTTCCGGCCCTGGGTGGCAGCCCGTTCAACCGCGAGTTCTTCCACAACGGCCGCGGCACCGCGAACCTCGTCGGTGAGTCCGCTGCCGACGCCGAGGGCACCACGTTCCAGTTCGGCTACCAGTTCGCGTGGGCCGGCAGCATCGACGGCGCCATCGGAGTCACCTACTCCACCCCGCAGCTCGAGCTGGAGCTCGGCTCGGATTCCGTTGCCACCGTGACCGACATCCTCCCGCAGGCCTACGCCGAGCTCGAGCTGACCCCGGCTCCGGGCATCGAGGAGCTCGTCGTCGCCGAGGGCGAGTTCGACGGTGACTTCAAGTCCGTGCAGTTCTCGAACGTTCACGGCACCGCCTCCGGCGTCATCGGCGCCGTTCAGGTCCGTCCGTTCGTTCGCGCCATCACCGCGAACGGCGACAACGTGACCACCTACGGCAAGCCCTGGACCGTCTGACACGACGTCCTGCCGACAGGCTGAACACGGGTTGGGCCCGCTCGGAATTCCGAGCGGGCCCAACCTTTTTCGTCGGTGGCACGGTTGCGCCTACTGTTCCCTCTCCTCGAGGCTCAGCTTGGCGTGTGCGCCGGTCTGACCGGACTGCACCTGGAGGAGGTCGCGGATCTGGATGAGCAGATCCTCGGCGCTCGCCTTGGTGTCGTCCCTCTCGGTGGCGAACCGCTTCTTGGCCGCGTTCGCCGGGAGGATCAGCACGAAGTAGACGACGGCGGCGATGATGACGAAATTGATGATCGCCGACACCACCGCGCCGAAGTTGACGAACGTGGCGGGATTGTCCGCGAGGATCTGGACACCCCAGCCCGCCTCGTTGTCGCCGCCGAGCGCGGCAATCAGGGGTTCGATGACGTAGGTGGTGAACGCCGTGACGATGGCCGTGAACGCGGTACCCACGACGACCGCGACAGCGAGGTCGAGCACGTTTCCGCGGAGCAGGAAGTCCCTGAACCCTTTCAGCATGGCGCTTCTCCTAGGGGTGTGGTAGTCGTCACGCTCGCAGTCGCACCATAGACCAGCCGGTACGCCCTCGCGGCGGGATTGCGGCACTGGGTCCCGGATCAGTGCAGGGTCACCGTCAACGCACTCACGAGCGACGCAGCAGCCACAGCCGTCGCGGGCTCGGGCGGCAGGGCGAGCAGGACCACCTTCTCGCCGCGGTCGCTCGTCCGGTCCGTTCCCTGGGCCAGCACGACGGTCGCCTCCGTGGCCAGCACCCGCACCTCCGGCGCCGCACCCGACGACGGGGAGCCGTCCTCGGCGACGGTGAGGACGTCGACGAGGTCGCCTTCGCGCAGCAGATCCCCGACGCCGGGATCGGCCAGGCGCACCGGGACCACCCGGGCCGCCGCGTCGCCGGTGGCGGACGCCGCCAGCCGCGGCCCGAGCATCCGCACCCCGACGAGGGCTTCGCCGGCGGGCACCGGTCCGGCCAGGGTGTGGCCGATCGCCTCGGCGGGGTCGGTGAGTGCCCCGGACGGGAGTTGGGACGGGTCGCGCTCGACGACGGTGACGTCGTCGGCGGTGAGGGTCTGCCCGGGCCGCAGGTCGCGGGCGGCGACGACCGTGGGGGTCCGGTCGCCCGGCGGGCCGCCGGTGACGGCGGAGACCGCCGCGACCCCGACGAGACCGGCCGCGATCGCGCGGCGGACGGCGACGGTGCGCGCCCAGCCCGGCCGTGTCAGTGCCGTGAGGCGGTCTGGCAGGGTGGGATCGAGCGGATTCCGCAGGGGCGGGAACGAGAACGGACCGGCGGGCATGGTCCGAACCCTACGAGTTCGGCCGTGCCCGCCGGCCCGGTGAAGTGCCGGTCACGGGCGGACTGTGGATGAACCGTCCGCCTGTGGATGAAACTGTGTCAGCTCGCGGCTGCGGCCGGTGCCGACGAGGTGCTCGACAACGAGGAGTCCGACGACGAGGTGCTCGACGAACTGCCGGACGACGAGTCGGACTTGGCCGGCTCGCTGGCGGTGCTGCCTCCGCCGCGGGAGTCGGTGCGGTAGAAGCCGCTGCCCTTGAAGACGATGCCGACCGAATTGAACAGCTTGCGCAGCTTGCCCGAGCACTCGTTGCATTCCGTCAGGGCGTCGTCGGTGAACGACTGCACGATGTCGAATCGGTTGTCGCAGGACGTACAGGCATAGGAGTAAGTGGGCACCGGTGGATCCTCCGCGAATTGGTTGGCGACCGCAGCATTAGCACTCTACAGCCGACAGTGCCAACGTGGCTACCTGGGTGCTCTATTCCCGGTGTCGCGCGACCCGTTCAGCGGCACCAGGCCGCGGCCGGGGGTCAGGGCCCAGCCCATTCGGATGTCGTGGGGATCCTCCGGCAGCTCCGGCACGAGTTCGTCGTCCCGGACCACCGCGACCAGGACGGCGTCGGCGGCGGCGAGGTGCAGGGTCCGGTCGTAGAAGCCGGCCCCGCGACCGAGCCGCACGCCGCGCTCGTCCACTGCGAGCGCCGGCACCACCACGGTGTGCGCCCGCCGCACCTCCTCCGGGCCCAGCGCCGGCCCGGTGGGTTCGAGCAGGCCGTACCCGGCGGGGGCGAGTGCGCCGGGGCCGGTGTACTGCGCCCAGTCCAGGGTGCTGTCCGGGCGGGTGAGCGGGAGCAGCACCCGGTTTCCGGCCTCGCGCAGGGCGTCGAGCAGGGACAACGCACCAGGTTCCGAACCGACCGGCACGTACGCGCAGACCGTCGCCCGGGCGGGGGCCAGCGACCGTGCCGCCGCGGCGAGGGCGTCGTCCTCGCCGCGGCGCTCCCCGTCGCTGCGGGCCCGTCGCGCAGCAACGATTCGGGCCCGCCATTCCGACTTGGAGAGTGCGCTCATATCCGCCACCTTAGGATCTGACGTATCTACCGGGTGGTAGCCGAAAGTTAGGGTGGGTGTTTATGACGAACAGAGCGACCGGTGAAGCCGGCCACTTCCGGACGGCGGTGGTTCCCGCAGCCGGTCTCGGTACGCGCTTTCTGCCCGCGACCAAGACCGTGCCGAAGGAACTTCTCCCGGTGGTGGACACGCCCGGAATCGAGCTCGTGGCGGGGGAGGCCGCGGACTCGGGTGCCGAGCGCCTGGTGATCGTGACGGCTCCGGGTAAGGACGGCGTCGTCGCGCATTTCGTCGAGGACCTCGTCCTCGAGTCGAAGCTGAAGGAGAGCGGCAAGTACCACCTGCTCGAGAAGGTCCGCAAGGCGCCGGGCCTGCTCGAGGTGGAGTCGGTGGTGCAGGAGAAGCCGCTCGGGCTCGGGCACGCCGTCGCGTGTGCCGAGGTCGCCCTCGATCCAGACGAGGACTCCATCGCGGTGCTGCTCCCGGACGACCTCGTGCTGCCGCGCGGCGTCCTCGAGACCATGCAGCGGGTGCGTGCCAAGCGCGGCGGCACGGTGCTGTGCGCGATCGACGTGCCCAAGGACCAGGTGAGCGCCTACGGCGTCTTCGACGTCGAGGAGGTGCCCGACGCCGTCAATCCGGACGTGCTGAAGGTCGTCGGCATGGTCGAGAAGCCGGCGCCCGAGGATGCGCCGTCCACCTTCGCCGCTGCCGGCCGCTATCTGCTCGATCGGGCGATCTTCGACGCGCTGCGCCGGATCACCCCCGGTGCGGGCGGCGAACTGCAGCTCACCGATGCGATCGCCCTGCTCATCGAGGAGGGTCACCCCGTGCACGTGGTGGTGCATCGCGGCACTCGACACGACCTCGGAAATCCCGGCGGCTATCTGCGCGCTGCGGTTGACTCTGCGTTGAACAGCGAGGAGTACGGCCCCTCCCTGCGGGAGTGGCTGGTCGAGCGCCTGAAGCACTGACGGCGCGACAGGTCGGGAGGACGAGAAGCGGTATGCGGTCGGTCGAGGATCAACAGGCCAGGGTCACGGCGGCGGCGGTGGCGCCACGGCCGGTCCGGGTCGCCATCTCCGAGGCCCAGGGGCTGCTCTGCGCGGAGGAAGTGGTCACCGAGCGGCCACTGCCCGGCTTCGACCAGGCCGCGATCGACGGTTACGCGGTCCGCAGCGTCGACGTCCAGGGCGCGGGCACCGACCGGACCGGCGAGGACGGCGAGCCGATCGAGCTGACTCTGCCCGTGGTGGGGGAGGTCTCGGCCGGCTCGCGTCAACCGATCCGGCTGCAGCCACGGCAGGCCGTGCGGGTGGACACCGGGGCGCCGCTGCCGACCCTCGCCGACGCCGTCCTCCCGCTCGACCGCACCGACGGTGGCCGCGCGCGCATCAAGGTCCTGCGTCCCGTCCGGACCGGCGACTACGTGCGCCGCGCCGGCGACGACGTCCAGCCCGGTGACGTCGCGGTCCGGGCCGGCACCATCATCGGGGCCGCCCAGGTCGGGCTGCTCGCGGCGGTCGGCCGCGACAAGGTGCTGGTCCATCCGCGTCCCCGGCTCTCGGTGATCTCCATCGGCGGCGAACTCGTGGACGTGGACCGCACTCCGGGCCCCGGCCAGGTGTACGACGTCAACTCGTACGCGCTCGCGGCGGCCGCCCGCGACGCCGGCGCGGACGTCAACCGCGTCGGGATCGCCAGCACCGACCCGAAGCGCCTGCGGGAGGTCGTCGAGGGCCAGCTGATCCGCTCCGAGATCGTCGTCGTCGCGGGAGCCGTCGGTGGCGGCGCGCTCGAGGACGTGCGCGAGGCGTTGTCGGACCTCGGCAAGCTCGAAGTGGAGCGGGTGGCGATGCACCCCGGTTCGGTGCAGGGGTTCGGCCAGCTCGGCCGCGACGAGGTGCCCACCTTCCTGCTGCCGGGCAACCCGGTCAGCGCGCTGGTCGTGTTCGAGGTGATGGTGCGGCCGCTGATCCGTATCGCGCTCGGCCGCCGGCAGCCGATGCGCCGCGTCGTCACCGCCCGCACCGTCACGCCGATCACCTCGATCCCGGACCGCAAGGGATTCCTGCGGGGGCAGCTGATGCGCGACGAGGCGACCGGCGAGTACATGGTCCAGGCGCTCGGTGGGGCGGCGGGCGCGTCGTCGCACCTGCTGGCGACCCTGGCCGAGGCGAACTGCCTGGTGCTGATCGAGCCGGAGGTGACCGAGGTGCGCACCGGGGATCCGGTGGACGTCGCCTTCCTCGGACAGCGCGGCTGATGACCCGTCATCCGGGATGGCCGGCGGAGCTGGGCCCGCTGCGGGTGGCCGGCGGCCTGGTCACGGTGCGGCCGATCCGGCTGCGGGACGCGGCGGCGTGGAGCCGGTTGCGGATCCGGGACCGGGCGCATCTCGAGCCGTGGGAACCCACCGGCGACGTGCCGTGGGAGATGCGCCATCACATCACCGTGTGGCCGGGGCTGTACCGCAGCCTGCGGGCGGAGGCCCGCCGGGGCCACATGCTGCCGATGGCGATCGAGCTCGACGGCGAGTTCTGCGGGCAGATCACCGTGGGCAACGTGGTGCGCGGCGCGCTGCGGTCGGCGTGGATCGGGTATTGGGTGGCCAAGCACGTCAACGGTCTGGGTGTGGCGACGGCGGCGGTGGCGCTGGGGCTCGACCACTGCTTCGGGCCGGCCGGACTGCACCGGGTGGAGGCCACGGTGCGGCCGGAGAACGTTGCGAGCCGCGCGGTCCTGCGCAACGTCGGCTTCCGGGAGGAGGGCCTGCTGCGGCGCTACCTCGACGTCGACGGGCGGTTCCGCGACCATCTGCTGGTCGCGATGACGGTCGAGGAGGTCCCCGGAAGCGTGTCCGATGTGCTGATCCGGGGCGGCCGGGCCACCTGGGCCTGATCTTGTAACGCAGATTACGTGCATCGCTGCGTAGTAATACCCACACGGTCCTATATCTCTGTGACTAGAGTGAAGAGAGTGTCACATGATTCGCGTGACTCGTGTGACAGCTGTAGTCATCTGAGTCGGCGTTTCTGTCCGGGTGACGGCTTCGGGGCCGCTAACCTGACGGGGTCAGTGGCGTCGACGGACTGGTGGGCGACAACTGGGAGGAGGGCCGCCGAAATGCCGAACTCGCTCCTGTGGATCGGGCTGGTTGCCGTGTGGTTGTTCGTTCTGGTGCCCATGCTGGTCACGAAGCGCCCCCGTATTCGCCAGACGACCGACGCCGCACTCGCAACCCGGGTCCTGCACCGAGGTGACGACGAGCCACTCGCCCCGCGCGGGCCGGCCGCCGGTCATCGCACCGACCCCCACTGGCGTCCGAGTCGGGATTCCGCCCGTCCCACAGCCGGCGACGACTCCGGTCGCGCCCGCACGGTGGACGACCGCAGACACCGCCACCCAGCGGAGGACCGCATGGACACACAGCTCGACACCGACATCGACTTCGAGGAGCGTCCCGACCGGGCTCCCGCCCGGGAGTTCGTGCCCCAGCGTCGCGGACGCGGCGGATTCGACCCGCAGGCCGACGCCATGGCCCGGGCCGCGCGCTACGAGTTCCGGCAGCGCACCGTGCTCGGCCTGCTGTTCGCCGCGATCATCACCGCCGCCCTCGCCCTCATCGTCTCGTCGGCCCTGTGGTGGCTGTGCACGGTGGCGACGGCTGCCCTCGCCGGCTACCTGATCTACCTCCGTCGCCAGGTGCGTGTCGAGCAGGAGATTCGCCGCCGTCGCATGGCGCGCCTGAACCGTTCGCGGCTCGGCGTCGAGTCACACAGTGACGACGAGCTGCGGCTGGTCCCGGCCCGGCTGCGACGCCCCGGCGCGGTGGTGCTCGAGGTGGACGACGAGGACCCGGTGTTCGAGCACCTGGACCACTACACGGACGACGAGCCCGCCTACGAGACGTACGAACCCCGTTACGACGCCGACGACTACCCGGTGCGTCGGGCCTCCGGGGAGTAGTCACCGATCCGTTCGGGCCGAGCGAATGTATCGTTCATCTCCTCAGCGGTAGCGGGCGATACATTCGCTCGGAGCGGGGCGTATTCAGCGCGCGGTGACGATGTGCGCCACGAGAGGCGCCGACACCGAGCCGTCCGGGTCGGTGAACCGGGCCAGCACCGTTCGGGCCTCCGAGGTGATCGCCTCGTACGTTCCGGCGTCGAGCCGTTCGATCAACGGGCTGCCCTCGACCTCGGTCGCCACCATCGCATCCACGGACGGGAACCGCGCGCTTCCGGTGTGCGTGGTGAACCGATCGACGGTGAGTCCGGCGTCGCGGAACCATCCCCGTAGTTCGTCGCGGTCCCCACAACTCCAGTAGGTGCCCAGGAGGGACGCCGCGGGCGGGCCGGCGTGCCGCACCGCGACGTCGACGAAGTCTCGGTATGCCGGCTGCTCGTCCAACGCGGCCGGCACACACACGGCGACCATCTCCGTCGCCACGCGGCGCATCTCGCGCAGCGCCCGTGCACGATCGGGAAAGAACATCAGCGCCATCTGGCACAGCGCCGCATCGAACGAACCGTCCGCGAACGGCAGCGCGCCGGCGTCACCCCGGTGCCATTCGAGGTCGGGACGCAACCGACGTGCCACCGCCAGCATGGCCTCACTGGCATCGACACCGACCACCCGTCCCGACGGGCCTACCCGGTCGGCGGCTACGCGCGCGACGATCCCGGTTCCGCATGCCACGTCCAGCACCCGCGTGCCCGTCGTGATCGCAGCCTGGTCCAGCAGCCGTGGCGCCCACTGCGCGAAGATCGCGGGTACGAAGCGTGACTCGTACACCTCCGCGGCCGCCGGTGAAATCCCGAAGTTCTCGCTTGTGTTCGTCATACACCGAGGATGGCGCCGCGCCCGGGTGCCGCGCATCGGGCAGGTGACCCATCTTCCGGGTGGGCGGCGGCATACGCGGCGGCCTCCGAGCGGTTCCGCACGCCGAGCTTGCGGAGGATGTGGCTCACGTGGTGCGCCACCGTCTTGCGGGAGACGAACAGCCGGCCGGCGATCTCCGGATTCGTCAAACCCCTTGCGAGCAGGTCCAGTACTTCGCGTTCGCGGGGGGTGAGGCCGCTGTCGAGATCCGGGCCGGCGCGAGTGGTGGCGCGGATGCCGGGGCCGCGCACCCCGAGACGCCGCAACAGGGCCGCGGAACGGTCCGCGGCGGCGACGGCTCCGAGTTCCCGGAAGATCGTCACCGCCGTTCGCCCGCGTGCGGTCGCGAGGACAGGATCGTCGTTCATCGCCGACTCGGCCAATTCGAGCAGGCATCGGGCCTCCTCGAACGGCGCCGAGCGGTCCGCCCAGCGAGCAGCGGCCGTCTCGAAGGCATCGACGGCGGCCGCCACGCAGCCCTGCGCCGCAGCAGTCAGCGCCGACGCCTCCACCGCCTCGGGACCGTCGGGATCGAGCGCCGCCGCGGTGGTCGTCGCCGCGTTCAGGTCGCCTGTGGCCGTCTGGGCCCGGGCACACAGCAGGGACGTGGTGCCGTGACGTTCGAGCAGCCGCCGGGCGGTTGCGGGATCGCCGTCGGCCAGGGCGACCTCGGCGCGGGCGGTGTCCAATTCCGTGGTCGGGCGGCGGGATCGGTCCAGCATCGCCCGGGCCTCGTCGAGCCGCCCCTGCCGGACCCGGAGCGTGGCGAGGGCCGCGACGGCGCGCGCGTGGACGGCGGGGCAGACCTTCTCGTCGAGCGTGAGAACCGCCGTCAGGAGCCGGTCCGCCTCCCCCCAACGGCCCGCGGTGAGCAGCAATGCCCCGTAGAGGGTGCGGCACTCGACGTACAGGAAGGGACACCCCCAGCGGGAGGTGAAGTCCTCGGCGACGCGGCACCATTCGTCGGCGCGACGGGTGTCGCCGGCGAGCGCACACGCGCCCAGCATGTCGCAGCAGACGAACACGACGGTGTCGAATCGGCGGTCCGCATCGCCCAGAGCGGCCGCCGCGGCCTCGTCCAGCAGCGCGAATCCGGGTTCCAGGTCGCCCCGGGCCACAGCCACGTGACCGGACTGGGCGAGGGCCACCAGTTCGAGATCCCGGTCGCCGCATCGGTGTGCGGCGTCCAGGGCGCGCGCCGCCCACGGTCCGGCCGCTGCGGCGTCCGGGAGCAGGCGGTGGGCGTGTGCCACCCACACCAGGGCGTGCAACGCGCCCGGTGCACCCTCGGGCAGCAGTCGCTGCGCCCGGCGGACCCAACCGTGGGCCACCGACCGATTGCCGAAATCGGACGTGTAGCTGATGCTCAGCCACGCCGCGCAGCGAACCGCACTCTCTCGGTCGCCGCTCCGGAGAGCCGTCGTGTAGGCCCTGCGATAGGCGGCGACGCTGTCGTCGAGGCGCCCGAGCCACCACGACGCCTCGCCGACGCCGAGCCACGCCGCCGGATCGTCGGTCGCGGCCGCCACCGACGTCAGGTCGGCCAGCGCGGCGGCCCACCGACCCTCCCGCAGGGCCTGGTCCCCGCGGAGGCGCACTGCATCCACATGTCGATTGTCCGCCGCCGTGACCTGTGCCGATACCGCAATTTCGTCTCCGGCTCGCACGTTTGCTACAGTTTGCGAGCGGTTCCGAACGGAACCTGCGGGGCTGTGGCGCAGTTGGTAGCGCGCTTCGTTCGCATCGAAGAGGTCAGGGGTTCGATTCCCCTCAGCTCCACCACCGAAGGGCGTCTCCCGGACAGGGAGGCGCCCTTCGTCGTCGATGCCGTGCCGCCGATTGCCGGCCGAACCGGCCCGCGGTCGGGGAGACTGTGTGACATGGAACACAGAATGAGTGACGACGAACTGCGGCGCGCTATTCGAGTGCTCCGCGAACGTGCCGACAGCGCCCGCAGCGAAGGGCGCGAGGCCGACGCCGACGGCATCGAGGAGACGATCCGCAAGTACCAGGAGGAGATGGCCCAGCGCCTCTGAGCCGTCCGCGCGCATCGGTGCCGCCCGCGCGCATTCGTCGCGCACACGCACTGTCGAGCGCGCGGCCGGCGGTCCCATACGCCCTCAGCCCCCCTCTCTCTCACCGCGGCGCCCGCGCGGCGCCGCGGCGGATCGCGCCGCGCTAAGGTGACCCGCACACGACGAATCGGGGGCGGAGATGGCGATCAAGGACCTGCGGGGCCGTAAGTTCCTCGTGACCGGGGCGGCCAGCGGCATCGGCCGGGCGCTGGCCCTGGCCGCCGCCGCGGAGGGTGCCGAACTGGTGCTCACCGACCTCGCCGCCGACGGTCTCGACGACACGGTGCGGACGGTGCGCGAAGGGGGTGGGTCGGTGCTGCACGCCGCCGCCCTCGACATCTCCGACTACGACGCGGTCACCGCCTTCGCCGCCGACGTCCACGACCGCGCCGGCGCCCTCGACGTGGTCGCCAACGTCGCCGGAACGTCGGTGTGGGGCACGGTCGACGCCCTCGAGCACCGCCACTGGAAGCAGATGGTCGACGTCAACCTGATGGGCCCGATCCACGTCATCGAGAACTTCGTGCCCCCCATGATCGAGGCCGGCCGCGGCGGGCACCTCGTCAACGTCTCCTCCGCGGCGGGCCTGCTGGCCCTGCCGTGGCACGCGGCGTACAGCGCGAGCAAGTTCGGCCTGCGCGGGGTCTCCGAGGTGCTGCGCTTCGACCTGCACCGGCACCGCATCGGGGTCTCGCTCGTCGTGCCCGGCGCCGTGCGTACCCCGCTGGTGAACTCGGTGCAGATCGTCGGCGTGGACCGCGACCATCCGGCCGCCCGAAAGCTCACCTCGCGGTTCGAGCGGCACGCCGCGTCGCCGGAGAAGGTCGCCGGGTGCATCCTCGCCGGGATCCGGAAGAACCGTTTCCTGGTGTACACGTCGTTCGACGTGCGCTTCGGTTACTGGTGGGCCCGCAAGTTCGCGCCTCCGTACAACGTGGTGATGCAGCTCGCCAACAACTACTTCTCCCGCACGCTCGAGGCGGTGCGTACCCGCCGGTGACGCTCAGGCGGGCGTCTTGTCGAGGGCGAACTCGCGCAGCCGTGTTCCCGCCCGCAGCGCCTCCCGATCGTGCGTGACCATCACGACGGCGACGTCGCGTTCGCGTGCCATCCGTTCGAGCAGCTCGACGATCTCCCGGCTGCGCTCGGCGTCCAGCGCCGAAGTCGGCTCGTCGACCAGCAGCACCGCCGGATCGTTGACCAGGCTCCGGGCGATCGCGACCCGCTGCCGCTGCCCGCCGGAGAGCTGGTGCGGGCGGCGGTCGGCCTGCTGCGTCAGGCCCACCGCGGCGAGCAGGTCGCGGGCGCGGGCCTGGTCGAGCCGGCGCCCGCTCAGGTGCGCGATCAGCGAGAGCTGTTCGGTGGCGGTCAGCGAGGGAAGCAGATTCGCCTGCTGGAACACGAAGCCGATCCGTTCGCGCCGCAGCCGCGTGCGGGCCGCCGCGTCGAGGCCCGTGGTGTCCACGCCGTCGAGGACGACCCGCCCGGAGTCGGGCACGGTGAGCAGCCCCGCGACGGCCAGCAGGCTCGACTTGCCGGATCCGGACGGACCGGTGACGGCGACCGTCTCGCCGGGCTCGGCGTGGAAGTCCAGGCCGTCGAGGACGCGCAGCGTGGCGTCGCCGTCGGGATAGGTGAGGACGATGTCGGTGAGCCGCACGCTCATGGTGGTGCCTTTCTCGAACGAGTCGGTGTCTTTCGAACAGCGTCGGTGTCTCGAACAGCGTCGGTGTCTCGAACAGCTCAGTGGGCCGCGGCGAGCGCGGTGAGCGGGTCGACGGAGCCGATGCGTGCGACGGCCGCCGCGGCCCCGAGGAGGCCGACCCCGACCAGCGCGACGAACGGCAGCACGGTAGTGGCCGCGCTCAGCGTGAACGGCACGACGGTGGCTGCGGCCGCTCCCGCGGCTGTCGCGGCGACGGTGCCCAGGCCGGTGCCGAGCACGAGCACCACCGCGGCCTGTCCGAGGGCGTCGCGCAGCAGGTAGGAGGTGGAGGCGCCGACCGCGCGCAGCACCGCGATGTCCCGGCTGCGCTGGACCGTCCACACCGTGAAGAACGCACCCACGACGAGGGCGCCGACGACGAGCAGCATGCCCTGCATCAGCAGCAGCGACCCGCGTTCGGAGGTGTACGAGCCGACGGTGTTCAGGGTCGCGGACGTGTCGAGGACGCTCGTGCCGGTCGCGGCCGCGGCCGCCGCCGTGTCGAACCCGGGACCGGTCCGCAGCGCGATCACCGTCCCGTCGGCGCCGGCCGTCGCGGGGAGTTCGCGCCAGGTCCCGAGGTCGAGCCACACCACGGGCTGATGGCTGTAGTAGGAGTCCTCGACGAGAGCGGTGAGGGTGACCTCCCGCCCGCCGACGGTCAGGACGGTGCCCGGCGTCCAGCCGTTGTCGGTGGCGAGTTGCGCGTCGACCGCCGCCGTCGCCGGGCGCAGGGCCGCCGGTGCCGCGAAGGAACCGGGAGCGACCCCGAACAGTGCCGCCATCACCTCGCGCCCGCCCGCACCGACGCGTCCGGGGGCAACGCCGAGCACGGCGGTGTCGGTCACGCCGGGTTGCGCGGCGAGGGCGGTGCGCTGCGCGTCCGTGACGGTGGACTCCCCGAACGACAGGTCGGACGGATCGGTGTCACCGCCGTCGAGGGCGAAGTGATCGGCACCGATGCCGCGGATCGCGGCGATCGACTGGTTGCCCAGGCCCGCGGTGAGGCCGGAGAGCATGACGACGAGAAACGAGACCAGGACGAGCACCGCCGACATGACGGCGAAGCGCCCCGTGGCGAAGCGCAGATCGCGCAGTGCGAGGAACATGAGTTCCACGGTGCCCGGTGCGGCGATGCCGGCGCATCGCTCGGTGGATGGGTTCCCGGATCAATCGAAAGTGGGAGGCGGCGGCGTGCGCGGCGGTGTTAGCGTCGGTGAAATGCAGACCGCCCGACAGCACCGCCCCGAGGGGACGGTCCCGGTGCTGCGTGCGATGCAGCTGGGCCAGCACGCGCTGTTCGTACTGCTGCTGCTCGTCGGGGTGCTGCGCGGCGGCGGCACCCCGGGGGTGCTGGTCCTCGCGGGCGCCGAATTCGCCTGGTACATCTCGGGGCTGTGGTTCGCCCGGCGCGGGTCCCGCGGCGGGATCTGGCTGGCGGTGCTGCTGGCCGGCTGGCTGGCGCTGGTGGTGCTCGCACCGGATTTCGTGTGGCTCGCCTTCGCGCTGTTCTTCCTGTGCTTCCACCTGCTGCCCACGATCGCCGCGTTCGCCGCGACGGCGGCTCTGACGGCGGTCGCGATCGCCGCGAGCCTGGGCCACGGCACGGCCAACGCCACGGCCGCCGTCGTCGGCCCGTTGTTCGGGGCGCTCGTCGCGTCCGGCACGGCCCTGATCTACCGGCAGCTCGTGCGCGACGCCGAGCAGCGCGACGCGCTGCTCGCCGAGCTCACCGAGGCACACCGCGAACTGCTCGACGCCCAGGACGAGCTGGTGCGGTTGCAGCGGGAGACCGGTGCCACCGCCGAGCGGGCCCGGCTGGCCCGCGACATCCACGACACCCTCGCCCAGGGCTTCTCGTCGATCCTGCTGCTCGCCCGCGCCGGGCTGCGGGCCGGCGACGACACCGCGGCGCTGCTCGGCCGGATCGAGGAGACGGCACGGCGCAATCTCGTCGAGGCCCGCCGGGTCGTCGACAAGCTGCGACCGTCCGATCTCGACGATGCGCCGCTCGCGGCGGCCCTCGGCCGCATCCTGGACCGGTTGCGTGCCGACACCGGCATCGACGCGGAACTGCGCGTGGACGGCGAACCGTTGCCGCTGCCCACGGGATTCGACGTCGCGCTGCTGCGGGTGGCGCAGAGCGCGCTGGCGAACGTCCGGCTGCACGCCCACGCGCGCCGCGTGCGGGTCACCCTCGCCTACACCCCGGACGAGGTCCGGCTCGACGTGGTCGACGACGGCGTCGGCTTCGACGTCCGCGACGCGGGCTCGGGCGGTGGGTTCGGGCTCACCGCCATGCGGGAGCGGCTCGCCGAGCTGGGCGGCACGGTGTTCCTCGAGTCGGCGCCGGGCGATGGAACCGCCGTGGCGGCAACGCTTCCCGTGCGGGTGCTGCCGTGATCCGGGTACTGCTCGTCGACGACCATCCCGTCGTGCGGGCGGGGCTGCGTGCCCTCCTCGCGTCGGAGCCCGGGCTCGAGGTGGTGGCCGAGGCTGCGTCCGGTCGGGAGGCCGTCGCGCAGAACGCGGCGCACCGCCCGGACGTGGTGCTGATGGACCTGCGGCTCGGGCCCGGGATGGACGGGGCGCAGGCGACGGCCGAACTGGCTTCCGCGCCGGATCCGCCGAAGGTGCTGGTGCTGACCACCTACGACACCGACTCCGACATCCTGCGCGCGGTCGAGGCGGGAGCGGCCGGGTATCTGCTCAAGGACGCCGACCCGGCCGTGCTCGTCGACGCGGTGGCGCGGGCCGCCCGGGGCGAAACCGTGCTGGATCCCGGTGTGGCGCAACGGCTCTACCGCAGCATGCAGACGCCGCGGGTGGAGCTGAGCGCCCGCGAGATCGAGGTACTCGGCGCGGTGGCGCGGGGGCTCTCCAACCGGGCCGTCGCCAAGGAACTGTTCGTGAGCGAGGCCACCGTCAAGTCCCATCTGGTGCATGCCTTCTCGAAGCTGGGCGTGGACTCGCGCACCGCGGCGGTCGCGGCGGCGCGCGAGCGCGGCCTGCTGTGAACGGTTATCCGGCGCGTCGCAGCCGCGCGTGCAGGTGGTGGGTGAGCGGGGTCTGGGCGTGCGCCATCCACAGGTCGTAGGACAGTTCGTCGCCGTCGAGGACGAACCGCCGCCGCAGCTCGTGCACCGGCTTCGCGTGGGGAGAGCGCTCGAGGTGCACGGTGGTGAAGTCGAGGACGCCGTGGGTGAGCCGCGACCGCTGGATCTCCACGAACCCGGTCGGCTGGGAGACGAGCAGCTCCACCTCGTGATCGGCGAGACGGAGGTATCCGTTCTCGGTGTGCATCGGCTGACCGGTGCCCGGGTTCTTCGTGCGGCTGACGTACATCAGGAACGGCTTGCCCGGGGTGGGGGTGAACTCGATGGTCTCGTTGTAGGTGAAGTCCTCGATGGTGGGGTAGTGGCCTTCGCCGCCGCCCACCCAGCGGCCGGCGAAGGCGGCGAGATCACCGAGCGGGCCGGTGTCGGTCATGTGGGTCTCCTCGGTCGTCGGGCACCGTCGATCCTGCCATCGCCGGGCGGGCGCCCGGCCGGCTTCGCGGAGTTTCGGCGCGCCGCGCGGCGGGCCGCGGCATTACGGTCTTATTCATGAACGCTCAGCTGGGTGTGGATTCCGAGGTGGGGTCGCTGCGGGCGGTGCTGATGCACCGGCCGGGCGCGGAGCTCGAACGCCTGACTCCCCGCAACAACGACCAGCTGCTGTTCGACGCGTTGCCGTGGGTGGCGCGGGCGCAGGAGGAACACGACGCGTTCGTCGACCTGCTGCGCGGGCGGGGGGTGGAGGTGCTGCTCCTGTCCGACCTGCTCACCGAGACCCTCGAGGTCAGCGGGGCCGCCCGCGTCCAGGGGGTGTCGTCCGCGGTGGATCCGCGCCGGCTCGGGCACGGGCTGGCGCAGGAACTCGCCGCGCACCTGCGCGCGATGTCTGCCGCGGATCTCACCCGCGTCCTCGTCGCGGGCATGACGTTCGACGAACTACCCGTCGCGGGCCTCGGAGCCGCGCCGTCGCTGGTGCGGTTGATGCATCACGGAGCCGACTTCGTGATCGAGCCGCTGCCGAACCTGCTGTTCACCCGCGACTCGTCGTTCTGGATCGGCCCGCGGGTCGCGATCCCCACCCTGGCACTGCCGGCCCGGCGCCGGGAGGCCTCGATCACCGATCTGATCTACGCGTTCCACCCGCGGTTCCTGGGGGTGCGCCGCGCCTACGAATCGCACACGGCGCCGGTCGAGGGCGGCGACGTGCTGCTGCTCGGCCCGGGAGTCGTGGCCGTGGGCGTGGGGGAGCGCACGACACCGGCGGGGGCGGAAGCGTTGGCGCGCAGCGTCTTCGAGGACGGTCTCGCGCACACCGTGCTGGCGGTGCCGATCGCGCAGCAGCGGGCCTCGATGCATCTGGACACCGTGTGCACCATGGTGGACGTCGACGCCGTGGTGATGTACCCCGCGGTGCGGGAAACGTTGCAGGCCTTCACTCTGCGCCGGGAGAACGGCGACGTCCGGATCGGCGGGCCGCGCGGGTTCCTCGAGGCGGCCGCCGACGCGATGGGCATCGAGAAGCTCCGCGTCATCGACACCGGCCTCGATCCGGTCGTCGCCGAGCGTGAACAGTGGGACGACGGCAACAACACCCTCGCCCTCGCGCCCGGCGTGGTGGTCGCCTACGAACGCAACATCGAGACCAACACCCGCCTCGAGGACGCGGGCATCGAGGTGCTGCGGATCGCCGGGTCCGAACTGGGCTCCGGACGCGGCGGGCCGCGCTGCATGTCCTGCCCGCTCGCCCGCGGCTGACCGGCGCGTCCGGCGCGGGCGAGCGGCCGGACCCTAGATGGCTGGTGTTTTTCGCGTGGCGTTGCCGCGCTGATCGAGGCGGCTCGAGCAGAATGAAGGGGTGAGTCTGGGTAGGGTGTCCGGTCAGTCGAGTCTGCTCCGCTCGACGGTGGAGTATTGCCAGGACCGGGTGGGAAAGGACTCGATTTACGGTGTACTGCACCGGGAATGCTTCCGGTTGTTCCCGGATGAGATGTTCGCCGACCTGTTCACCGATGTCGGGCGTCGTAGCGTGCCGCCGATGATCGTGGCGGTGGTGATGGTGTTGCAACGACTCGAGGGCCTGTCCGATCGTGAGGCGGTCGATCGGTTCGCGTTCGATGCTCGGTGGAAGTACGCCGCAGGTGGATTGGACTTCGACTATCCAGGATTCGTGCACACGGTGCTGGTGGACATGCGGGCCAGGTTGGCCCGTTCGACTCGGCCGAACAGGGTCTTCGAGGCGGTGCTCGAGGTGGCCCACCAGGCCGGGGTGATCGGCCGCAAGCGGGTGCTGGACTCGACTCCGCTGTACGACGCGGTCGCCACGATGGACACGATCACGCTGGTCCGTTCGGCGATTCGAGGGCTGCTCGCGGCCGTCGATGCAAACCTGGCGCAGCAGCTGCGAGCGGTACTCACCAGCGGTGACGACTACGCCAGTGCCGCCAAACCGTCCATCGACTGGGACGACGAGGCAGCCCGCGCACAGTTGATCGACTCCCGGGCCTGCGACGGTCTGGCCGTGTTGGCGTATCTCGACGGCCGCGAACTCGACGACTCGGTCGAGCGGGCCTCGACGCTGCTGGCCACCGTGCTGGGTCAGGACCTCGCTGCCGACGACGACGGGGTGTTCCGAATCGTGCGCAGGGTCGCCGCCGACCGGGTCATCTCCACCGTCGATCCGCAGTCTCGCCACGGCCACAAGACCCGGGCCCGCGGTTTCGACGGTTACAAGGGTCACATCGCCATCGATCCCGACAGTGAAATCATCACCGCGACCGAGGTCACACCGGGCAACGGCGGCGACGCGGAGTTCGCGGCGGGCCTGCTTGCCGACATCCTGCCTTCCGAAGCCGAAGCCGAAGCCGAAGCCGAAGCCGAAGCCGAAGCCGAAGCCGAAGCCGAAGCCGAAGCCGAAGCCGAAGCCGAGACGCGTGTCTTCGGTGACGCGGCATACGGTGCCGGAGAGTTGTTGAAATGTTTGGACGACAATGGGATTCACAACGGAGTGAAGGTGCAGCCGTCACCTGCGGTGAAGGGCCATTTCTCCAAGGACCGGTTCGGAATCGACCTCGACGCGATGTCGGTGACCTGCCCGGCCGGGGAGACCGTGCCGATCCGGCCCCGGGCCGGCACCCGCGTGGCCGGGGCGGCCTCGTTCGGTGCCGCCTGCATCCGGTGCCCGTTGCGAGCGCAGTGCACCTCGGCCTCCGACGGCCGCACCATCACAGTCGGCCCACACGAGAAGCACTTGGCCACAGCACGTATCCGGCAACAGGATCCGCTCTGGAAAACCGAGTACCGGGCCACCCGACCCAAAGTCGAACGCAAGATCGGTCATCTCATGCGTCGCCGCCACGGCGGTCGTCGAGTACGTGTCCGGGGCACCACGAAGATCGCCGCTGACTTCGGTCTGCTCGCTGCAGCGGTCAACCTCGCTCGTCTGGCCACCTTCGGAATCACCCACCGGGCAGGACAGTGGACCGTGGCCATCGCCTGATCCGGACGACGGGCCGGTTCTGCTCCTCGTTGCGGTCATGACGCACACCCGTGGACGAGTGCTGACGCCGTCACCCGGGCATCACACCGACCATCGGCGGTCATCCTGCCCGGCGAAGGTGAGCGATCCGGCGCCTCGAGGCGCCGTTCGACACCAGCCATCTAGAGGATCTCGCGCACCTTCTCCACCGGGCGGGCGAGCACGGTGCCCTTGTCGGTGACCACGATCGGCCGCTCGATGAGGATCGGGTGCTTCACCATCGCGTCGAGCAGCTCGTCCTCGGAGGCGTCCGCCAGGTTCAGCTCCGCGAACAGTGCCTCCTTCCGCCGGATCGCCTGGCTCGGCACGAGTCCGGCGTCGTCGAGCAGCTTGCGCAGCCCGTCGCGCGACGGCGGGGTCTCGAGGTACTTGACGACGGTCGGCTCGAGGCCCGCCTCCTGCAGCACCTTCAGGGTGTTGCGGGACGTGCTGCACCGGGGGTTGTGGTAGATCGTCGCGGTCGTTGCCATGGCCACATTCTGCCGTGCCGCACCCGCTCCGGTTGAGTGCGGCGCGGCCGGTCTCTACCATCGTCCGGCGTCGGTGAAGGACAGGAGAGGTGTCGTGCTGAAGGGATTCCGGGATTTTCTGCTGCGCGGGAACGTGGTCGAGCTCGCCGTCGCGGTGGTCGTCGGGGCCGCGTTCACGGCCATCGTCACCGCCTTCACCAACCACATCGTCAACCCGCTCGTGGCCTCGGTGGGCGGCGCGAACGAGTACGGCTGGGGATTCCAGATCACCTCGAGCCCGGAGACGTTCGTCAACATCGGTGCCGTGGTGTCGGCGGTGATCAACTTCCTGTTGATCGCCGCGGTCGTCTACTTCGTGCTGATCCTGCCGGTGAACACCGCCAAGGCCCGGTTCGCCCCCAAGGAGGAGGGCGACAAGCCGCTGAGCGAGACCGACCTGCTGATCCAGATCCGCGACCTGCTCGAGACCGGCAGCTACACCCGGGCCGCGGACGCCGACGAGGACAGGGCGCGGGTCTGAGGCGGCCCCCGCGGCGCAGTCGGGGACGGTCGGCCCGCACTGTTAGCCTCGACGCACCACCTGCCCACCTGAGGACGCCCCGATGCTCGACATCGTCATCGACCCCGACTCGCCGGTCCCGCCGTACGAGCAGCTGCGCCAGCGGATCGTCACGATGGTGCGGCGCGACGAGCTGATCGCCGGCACCAAGCTTCCCACCGTCCGCGGGCTGGCCGAACACCTCGGCATCGCCCCGAACACCGTGGCCAAGACCTACCGGGAGCTCGAGCATCTCGGCATCATCGAGACTCGGGGCCGGGCGGGCACGTTCGTCGCCGAGTCCGGTGACCCCACCCGCACGCTCGCCCAGCGCGCCGCCACCGGCTACGTCCGCGAACTGCGCACCCTCGGCATGTCCGACGACGAGGTGCTCGAATTCGTCGTCGCGGCGCTGCGGGGCGCGTGACTCGTCCGACTTCCCCCGGAGCGGTGACGGTTGCGCTCCGCAGGGAAGTGGACGAGGTTTACATCATGGGCCTTTCGGACAAACCGGCGGATCCGCACGACGCTCAGCGTGGCCGGCTCGTTTCGGTTCGCCCGGGAGGGCTGCGCCGACGGACCGCACCGGTGATCGATCCGGCCGTGTTCGTCCCGACGGCCCTGATCGTGGTGTCGATCGTCGTCTGGGGGCTGCTCGCACCGGACAATTTCGCCGCCGTGACGGGGGCGGTACTGGACTGGCTGGTGGTCAATCTGGGGTGGCTGTTCGTGCTCACCGCGTCGGGTTTCGTGGTCTTCTCGCTCTGGCTGGCCCTGAGCCGGTTCGGACGGATCCCGCTCGGCAAGGACGACGAGGTGCCGGAGTTCCGCACCGTCAGCTGGATTGCCATGATGTTCAGCGCCGGTATGGGCATCGGCCTGATGTTCTTCGGTGTCGCCGAGCCTCTGGCCCATTTCGTGACGCCGCCGCCGGGCACAGCCGGGGGCGTGGGACCGGCGATGGCGACGACGATGTTCCACTGGAGCCTGCACCCGTGGTCGATCTATGCCGTGGTGGGTCTGGCCATCGCCTACGGCACCTACCGCAAGGGGCGTAAGCAGCTGATCAGTTCGGCCTTCCTGCCGCTGCTCGGCCGCCGCGCCGAGGGACCCGCCGGGAAGGTCATCGACATCCTCGCCCTGTTCGCCACGCTGTTCGGCACTGCTGCCTCGCTCGGCCTCGGGGCCCTGCAGATCGGGTCCGGCTTCGCGGTGACCGGTTGGCTCGAGGAGACGGGGGTGCTGCTGCTCGTGGCGATCATCGCGCTGCTCACAGCAGCCTTCGTCGCCTCCGCGGTGTCCGGTGTGGCTCGTGGCATCCAGTGGCTGTCCAACATCAACATGGTGCTCGCGCTCGCGCTCGCCGCGTTCGTCTTCGTGGTCGGTCCCACCGTGCTGATCCTGAATCTCGTACCCACCACTCTCGGCGCCTATGCCGCCGATCTGGCCCGCATGTCTGCTCGTACCGCGGCGTCGAGCCCCGAGGTCGCCGAGTGGCTCTCCGCATGGACCGTCTTCTACTGGGCATGGTGGATCTCGTGGACGCCGTTCGTCGGGATGTTCCTGGCCCGCATCAGCCGTGGCCGCACGGTCCGCCAGTTCGTCGTAGGGGTCATCGTCGTTCCCAGCACGGTGAGCCTGGTGTGGTTCGCGGTGTTCGGTGGTGCGGCCATCGGCGAGCAGCGCGACGGCCTCGGCCTGGCCGACGTCGGCACGACCGAGGCGCAGTTGTTCGGCATGCTCGAGAATCTGCCGCTGTTCACGATCTCGGCCGCTGTCGTGATGGTGCTCGTGGCCATCTTCTTCGTCTCGGGGGCCGACGCCGCATCGATCGTGATGGGCACCCTGTCCCAGCGCGGCACACTCTCCCCGCACCGTCGGGTCGTGGTGTTCTGGGGCGTGCTCACCGGCGGCGTCGCCGCCCTGCTCCTGTGGACGGGCGGTGCCGATGCCCTCACCGCCTTGCAGACCATGACGATCATCGCGGCGGCGCCGTTCGTGCTCGTCATGGTGGGTCTGTGCGTGTCCTTGTACCGGGACCTGTCGCGGGATCCACTGGTGTCCCCACGCGGTCGGCGGTTGCTGCGCCGCGCCGAGTACCGGTCCCCGGCGCGGCGCGGAGAAGAACGGACGTCGAATGAGTAGTGCCGTGCCGGCGCGGATCGCGTTCGCGGTCGAGGCCATGGACCCGCAGCCGGGCAGCGACGTGCTCGAGATCGGCTGCGGTGGGGGTGTCGCCGTCGCGCTCGTGTGCGAGCGGCTGCGCCGCCGCGGCCGGGTCGTCGGGGTGGACCGCTCGGCCACGCAGATCGATCGGGCTCGTCGCCGCAACCGGGACGGAGTCGACGCCGGGCTCGCCGAACTGCGCGTCGGCGAATTCCCCGGCGTCGACCTGCCGGGATCGTTCGACCTGGTCTTCGCCGTCAACGTCCCCGGTTTCCGCAGCGACGACCCGGCCGCGCCGACGGCCGTCGCATCGCTGCTGCGACCCGCTGGGGAGTTGTGGGTGTTCGACGAACCGCCGCCCGGCCTCGCCCTCGGACCGGTGTCCATGCGGATCAGCGCGCTGCTCTCGCGCTGCGGCTACGCGATCGTCGACATCGTCGAGCGCGAGCGGACCGTCGGCGTGCGGGCCGCGCCGCCGGACGTCACCGCCAGCTCGGCAGCCACAACTGCTGCTGCCACGTCTCCACGGTGATCGGCGCCGCGGTGAGGATCGGCCACAGCCACACGAAGTTCGCCACCACCAGGCCGACGTAGAGGCACACGACCAGCAGGCCGGTCGAGCGTCGCTCGGCCGAGGCCCGCGGCGAGCCGAGGACGTCGCCGAGCACCAGCGCCAGCCCCATGACCAGGAAGGGCGCGAGCGGGACCGCGTAGAAGTAGTACATCTGCCGGTCGAGCGTCGCGAACCACGGCAGCAACGTCGCCGTGTAACCGGTGAGCACCGCGGCCCACCGCCAGTCCCGCCGCACCAGCAGCTGCCACCCACCCCACGCGAGCATCGGCAGCGCCAGCCACCACATCGCCGGGGTGCCCACCAGCATGACCGCCTTGACGCACTGCTCGCCGCCGCACCCACGGATCTGCTCGCCGTCGGCGAAGTAGTACAGCATCGGGCGCAACCCCATCGGCCACGTCCACGGCTTGGACTCCCAGGGATGCAGGTTGCCGGCCGAGTTCGTCAGCCCCGAGTGGAACTCGAGCACGGAGGCGCTGTAGTACCACAGCGACCGCAGGGCGTCCGGCACGAATGCGAACGCCCCGTCCGTGCCGATCTGACGACCCACCGCGTGCCGGTACACCCCGGTCTCGCCGGCGAACCACGCCCAGAACGTCGCCAGGTACACCCCGAGCGGCACCACCACCAGCGCGTACAGCGCCGGACCGACGTCGCGCAGCCCGGTGCCGAGCCACGGCCGTTGCACGTCGTAGGCCCGGCGGGCGGCGACGTCGAACGCCACCGACATCAGCCCGAAGAAGGCGATCAGATACAGCCCCGACCACTTGGTGCCCACCGCCAGACCCAGCAGCACACCGGCCCCGAACCGCCACCACCGCACGCCCAGCCGGGGACCCCACACCGTGTCGGCGATGCGTCCCTCGGCGTGCACGCGCGCCATGCGTTCCCGCATCTCGTCCCGGTCGACGATCAGGCACCCGAACGCGGCGACCGCGAACAGCGCCAGGAAGATGTCCAGCATCCCGAGGCGCGACGAGACGAACGTGACGCCGTCGGCGATCAGCAGGATCCCCGCCAGGCCGCCGAGCAGGGTCGAGCGGGTCAGCCGCCGCACAATCCGCACCACCAGCAGGACCAGCAGCGTCCCGGCGACGGCGGCGGAGAACCGCCACCCCCACCCGTTGTAACCGAACAGCGCCTCGCCGAGCGCGATGAGCTGCTTGCCCACGGGCGGGTGCACGACGAGGCCGTATCCGGGGTTGTCCTCGATCCCGCCGCCGGTGAGTACCTGCCAGCCCTGCGGGGCGTAGTGCTTCTCGTCGAACACCGGCGTCTTCGCGTCGGTGGGGTAGTGCAGCATCGTGAACCGGGTGATCGCCGCGATCGCGGTGACGAACAGCGTCACCACCCAGCCCCGGCCGCGGTCGACCGGACCGAAATCCGGTGCGGGCACCGTCGGGCCCGGGCTGTTCATCCGGCGGCGGTCCGATGCCACGGCAGGGCGCTCGTCCGTCACGGTCACGCCCCGATCGTAGGCTGAGACGCATGCAGGCAGACAATCCGGGACAGGGCCGGCTCGTGCTCGCCGCCACCCCCATGGGCGACATCGGCGACGCCTCGAAACGGCTCTGCGACGCGCTCGGCAGCGCCGACGTCGTCGCGGCCGAGGACACCCGTCGTACCAGGGCGCTCGCCGCCGCGCTGGGGGTCACCGTCACCGGACGGGTGGTCAGCTTCTACGACCAGGTGGAGGCCGCCCGGACGCCGGCGTTGGTCGCCGACGTCGAGGCCGGCAAGACGGTGCTGCTGGTCACCGACGCCGGCATGCCGTCCGTCAGCGACCCCGGCTACCGCCTGGTGTCGGCGTGCGTCGCGGCCGGGCTGCCCGTCACGTGCCTGCCCGGCCCGTCCGCGGTGACCACCGCACTCGCGCTGTCCGCGCTGCCGGTCGAGCGGTTCTGCTTCGAAGGCTTCCCACCGCGCAAGGCCGGCGCCCGTCGCGCCTGGCTGCAGACCCTCGCCGCCGAGCCGCGCGCGGTGGTGTTCTTCGAGGCCCCGCATCGCCTCGCCGCGTGCCTCGCCGACGCCGTCGACGTGCTCGGCGGGCAGCGGCGCGCCGCGGTGTGCCGGGAGCTGACCAAGACCTACGAGGAGGTGCGTCGCGGCACGCTCGCCGAGCTGGCGCAGTGGGCGGCCGACGGTGCGCGCGGCGAGATCACCGTCGTGCTCGAGGGCGCGTCGGCGCAGATCGCGGAGCCGGCCGAGCTGGTCGACGAGGTGGAACGGCTGGTGTCGGACGGAGTGCGGCTGAAGGACGCGTGCGCGCAGGTGGCGACGTCCGGGGTGTCCAAACGCGAGCTGTACGACGCGGTACTGGCCGCGCGGCAGGACGAGCCGTCGTCGTAGACTCTGCCCCTTACCGCGCAGCAGGAGGTACGGATGGAGTCGGTGAACGAATTCCTCGTCGAGGTCGCGTCGGTGGTGTGGGGGCCGTACTTGCTCATACCGCTGCTGCTGGGCACCGGCGTGATCCTGACGGTGCGGCTGCGGGGCGTGCAGTTCCGCAAGCTGTGGCCGGCCCTGCGGCTCGGGCTGATCATCCGCAAGGACCCGGACGCCACCGAGGGTGACATCTCCCAGTACCAGGCGCTGACGACCGCGCTGGCCGCCACCGTGGGCGTCGGCAACATCGCCGGTGTCGCCACTGCCATCTACTTCGGCGGCCCGGGCGCCCTGTTCTGGATGTGGGTCACCGGTCTCGTCGGCATGGCCAGCAAGTACTCGGAGGCGTTCCTCGGCGTCAAGTACCGCGTCACCGACGCCAAGGGCGAGCAGTCCGGCGGCCCGCAGTACTACCTGGCCCGCGCCATCCCCAACAAGTTCGGCCTGGCGCTGAGCCTGATGTTCGCGGTGTTCGCCGTACTCGCCAGCTTCGGCATCGGCAACATGACGCAGGCCAACACCGTCGCCACCCAGATGGACTCCACCTTCGGGGTGCCCACCTGGTTGTCCGGCATCGTCATGACGGTGCTCGCCGCCGCGGTGCTGCTCGGCGGCATCAAGTCCATCGGCAAGGTCACCGCCGGGTTCGTGCCCGCGATGATCCTGCTGTACGTCGGCGCCGGGATCATCGTCCTCGCGGTCAACATCACCGACATCCCGCAGGCGTTCGCCCTGGTGTTCTCCGACGCATTCACCGGAACCGCCGCGACCGGCGGCTTCATCGGCTCGGTGTTCATGATCGCCCTGCGCTACGGCGTGGCCCGCGGCATCTTCTCCAACGAGTCCGGCATGGGCAGCGCCGCAATCGCCGCCGCCGCGGCGCAGACCACCCATCCGGTGCGGCAGGGCCTCGTGTCGATGACCCAGACGTTCATCGACACGATCATCGTCGTGACCTTCACGGGCATGGTCATCATCACCACCGGCGCCTGGAAGTCCGGCGAGCAGGGCGCGGCGATGACCTCGCTCGCCTTCTCGGACGGCCTCGGCGGCGACTGGGGCAGCTGGATCGTCACGATCTCCGTGGTGTTCTTCGCCTTCTCGACGATCCTCGGGTGGTCGTACTACGGCGACCGCTGCGTCGAACGCCTCGTCGGCCGGGGCGGCGTCCTCCCGTACCGGGCGATCTTCGTGCTCGTCGTCTACGTCGGCGCCACCACCGAGCTCGAGGTGGTGTGGAACTTCTCCGATGTGATGAACGGGCTGATGGCACTGCCCAACCTGGTGGGCCTGCTCGTCCTCTCGGGTCTCATCGCCCGCGAGACGAAGGAGTACCTCGCCCGCGATCCGTACCTGCTCGGCGAGAAGGGCAGCAGCACGCCGGCCCGGTAGGCGCGGCCGGCCGTCGCTACGGCGCGGCCGAGGAGAGCGCGACGATCAGCAACACGGCGACGGCCACGATCAGGGCCGCGACCAACGTGGGCGGAACGCCGTTGACGATCCGGTCGACGAGCTTGTACACGATCCCTCGGTTCGGGTCGCGCGCTGCATTCCCTCCGCCTCGGGCGGAACCACCCCTCGTCGGGTTCCGGCCGGTGCGGAGGTGCAGCGCGTCGCGGGGTCTTCCCGCTCGGGAACAACTCTGTCGGGTATATCCGGGGCGACCAACCGGTTCGCGTGCCGCTCGCGATATCATCCCAGGTCAGGGCTGGTGAGGAGTTTTTCCGCAGCGGACGATCCGGGCTCTCGAGGGGTGCGGAGCAGGGAGGATGCGGGAGATGGAACCGGCGGACGAGCGAACCGAGGCTGAGCCGCGGCAGGTGTTCGCCGACCAGCTCCGGATTCTGTTCGCGGCGGCGGGGCGTCCCGCACTCAAGAAGGTCTCCTCCGAGGCGGCGGCCGTCGCCCGCGCCGTGGGCAGCGATCGCACCGTGTCGGTGCAGCGGCTCAGCGACTGGCGATCCGGCGCCCGGGTGCCCGCCACCTTCGAGGCGATCCGTCCGGTCCTGGTCGTCCTGATCCGCGCCGCCCGGGCCCTGCACGCCCAGCCGCCGGCACCCGGCCTCTACTCGATAAAGCGGTGGGAACGGTGGTGGGAACTCGCCCGGGGACCAGCCGGGCGGGCCCGGGCGGAGACGTCCGAGGCGCCCGCCGCGACGCCGCCCACCGGTGTGCGGCCCTACCGGGGACTCGAGGCGTACCGCGAGCGCGACGCGCAGCTGTTCTTCGGCCGGAGCCGGAGTGTGCGCGAGCTCGTCGAGACCGTCGTCGCCGCCCACGGGCACGGCATCGTCGTGGTGACCGGCGCCTCCGGCGTCGGCAAGTCCTCGCTCGTGCAGGCCGGCCTCATCCCGGAACTGTGCCGCGACGGCCGCTGGCGGCCGGTGGTCCTGACTCCGGGGCGGCACCCCGTGGCGCAGCTCGTCGAGTGCATACCCGAACTCGCCGACATCTCGGACGCGGACGAGCCCTCCGCCGTCGCGCGGCTGCGCGCCGCCGCCGGCCGTCAGGGCAGCTCGGGCCTGCTGATCGTCGTCGACCAGATCGAGGAGCTGTTCACCCACTGCGAGGACCCGGCCGAACGCTCGGCGTTCCTGGCGCTCCTCGAGCGGGCCGCGACCGTGGGCGACGGCGACACCCCGATCGCGGTGGTGGCCACGCTGCGGTCGGACTTCTACGACCGGGCCGTGACGTATCCCGTGCTGGCGCGGGCGCTGGAGCGGCACAGCAAGACGGTCCAGCCCCTGACCCGCGACGATCTGGTGGAGGTGATCTCCGCACCGGCGCGGCTGCTCGGCCTGCGGTTCGAGCCGGGGCTGGTGGAGCTGATCCTGCACGACCTCGGCGTGCTGACCGCCGACGACGTCGGCGGGGCGGAGCTGCCGCTGCTGTCCCACCTGCTCGACGCCCTGTGGGAACGCCGGCGTGGCGGCCACCTGACCGTGGCCGGCTACGGTGCCACCGGCGGGGTGCGCGGATCGATCGCCGCCAGCGCGGAACGCGCGTGGGAGGAGCTCGACGCCCGTGGCCGCCGCCTCGCTCGCGCGATGCTCGTGCACCTGGTCTACGTGACCGACACCGGCACCGACGTGAAGATCCGGCGTCCGCTGGACCGGCTGCTCGCCGTCGCCGGAGACGACGTCGACGCGGGGCGCCGGGTGGTCGACCACTTCGTCACCGCTCGCGTCCTCGTCGTCGACGCCGGCAGCGTCGAGCTGCTGCACGACGCCGTGATCGACGCCTGGCCGCGCTTGAAGTCCTGGATCCAGGCGGACCGCTCGTACGCGGCGCTGTGCCAGCAGATCGAGGCGGACGCCGCCGGGTGGGTCGAGGGACGCCGGCACGCGGACCTGCTCTACCAGCGCGGCCGGATGGACCTCGTCGCCGAGCACGAGGCCGGGGACCTCGCGGGGCGGACGCGGCCCGTCGGCGTCGAGGCCGCGCTGAGCCCGACCGCGGTGGACTTCCTCCGGGAATCGCGGCGGCAGATCCGCCGGCGGACCCGCATCCGCAACGGCGCGATCGCCGCCCTCGTGCTGTCCACGATCGTCGCGGTGGTGATGGGGACGCTGGCCTGGGCCGGCAAGAACCGCGCGGAGGCCGAGCGCAGTGCCGCCCAGTTCCAGCAGGTCGTCGCGCTCGCCGACTCCATGCGCGAGAAGGACCCGTCGACCGCGGCCCAGCTGGCGCTCGCGGCGTGGCAGCTGAAGCCGGACAGCGAGGTCGCGTACTCGCGGCTCGTCGCGACCGAGCAGATGCCGCTGGCGCTGCCTCTCGAAGGCCACAGCGGTCCCGTCTACGGGGTGGCGATCGCGCCGGACGGCACGACCCTCGCCTCGGCCAGCGACGACGGCAGCGTTCGCTTGTGGGACCTGTCGGACCGGACCGCCCCGCGGCCGCTCGGAGCGCTGGTGTCGGGCGAGCCCGAGTATCTGGCATCGGTTTCGTTCAGCCCGGACGGCACCCTGCTCGCGGCGGGTGGGGCGACGGGCGCGGTGTGGATCTGGGACGTCACGGATCGCGACCGGCCGGTCGCCCTGCTCACCGCCGAGGTGCTCGTGCCGGAGGTCATCCACAACGTGCGGTTCAGCCCGGACGGCCGGTTGCTCGCCGTGCCGTACGACAACGGGTCGGTGGTGCTCGTCGACACGAGCGAACCCCGGACGCGGGGATTTCCCCGCACCGTCCTGCCCGCGCACGGGGCGGCCGTGCGGACCGTGGCGTTCCACCCCGGCGGCACCGTGCTGGCCACGTCGAGCGACGATCGCTCGGTGCGGTTGTGGGACCTGACCGACCAGGCCGCCGCGCCGCTCGGCGAGCCGCTGACCGGTTTCCGCGACGTGGCGCATTCCGTCGCGTTCGCCCCCGACGGCCGGACCCTCGCGGTCAGCAGCGACGACGGCGTCCTCACGCTGTTCGACACCGCCGAGCCCGGGGCGGTACGGCCGGCCGGCCCGCCCGTGCAGGCGCACACCGGTGGGGTGTGGACCGTGGCGTTCGCGCCCGACGGCCGCACCCTGGCGAGCGCGTCGTGGGACGGGACCGCGAAGCTGTGGTCGATCGACCCGGCGACGCGAGCGGTCGACGAGATGCGGCCGGCCCTCGCCGGCAACGGCGGCGGCGTCCCGGCGCTCGCGTTCACCCCCGACGGTGCCGCGCTGGTCACCGGCGGTCACGACGGCACCATCCGGGTCTGGACGCTGCCGCGCGGACGCGTCCCGGTCGCGGATTCCGCCCTGACCCTCCCGGCGATCGACCGCACCGGCTCGCTCGTCGCGACCGGGGGCTACAACGCCACCGTGCCGCTGTGGCGGATCGGCTCCGACGGGCGCTGGTCACCGCTCGGTGCCGTGAACCGCCCGCGACCGCTGGGGGGTGCGGTGACGACCGCCCTGTCTCCCTCCGCCAGCACACTGGCCACGGCCTCGACGACGGACGGCGAGATCCACCTGTGGGACGTCCGGGACCCCACCGTTCCGCGGCTCTGGGCGAACCCGATCGTCACCGAGACCCGGTTCACGTCCGAACTCGCATTCGGTCCCGACGGCACCACCCTCGTCACGGGAGACGACGACCACTCCCTCGTGCTGTGGGACGTGTCGGATCCGGCGCGTCCGGCGCCGTGGGGCGCCCCGCTCGGGGGCCCCACCAACCTGATCCGGGCGGCGGCGTTCGCGCCGGACGGCCGGCACCTGGTGGTGGCGAGCGCGGACGGCTCGCTCTACGCCTGGAACGTCGCCGATCCCGCGGCCCCGGTCCCGGTGCCGGTGTCGGACGGCCATGCCACCGGCGTCAACGCCCTCGCGTTCAGCGCCGACGGCAACGTCCTCGCCACCGGCGGCGACGACCACACGGTCCGCGTGTGGGACCGCGGACCCGACGGGTCGTTCACCGTCCGCCCCGAGGCGCTGCGCGGGCACACCGGCACCGTCTATTCGGTGTCGGTGACGCCGAACGGCCACGAGGTGGTCAGCGGCAGCGACGACGGCACGGTGCGCCTGTGGCACGTCGGCGACCCGGAGGACATGCACCCGGTGGGCGGCCCGATCACCGACGTCGGCGTCGGCCGGTGGCAGGTGGGCTTCCTGCCGGGCAGCAACGCCGTGATCGCGGCGGGTGGCGACGGGATGGTGCGCACGTGGGGCCTGGACGTCGAGTCGATCATCGCGCGGATCTGCGCGGCGACGACGGGCAGGATCACCGCATCGCTGCCGCAGTCCGATCTGCCGGTGGCCGGCCGGACGGTGTGCGGGGGCTGAGCGCCAGGATGCTGGCGGCCTTGTCGAGGCACTCCTGCCATTCGGCGTCCGGATCGGAATCGATGGTGATGCCACCGCCGACGCCGAGACCACACGACCCCGGCGTGCCCGCGTCCCCGCCGCCGAACTCGACGGTGCGGATCGCCACGTTGAGCTCCAGCCCGGCGAGCGGGCTGGCCATGCCCACGGTGCCGCAGTACACGCCCCGCGGCTGCGGCTCCCAGACCCGCAGGAACTCCCGCGCCCGGAGCTTGGGACAGCCGGTCACCGAGGCCGGCGGGAACGCGGCCCCGAGCAACCGCGCGGTGTCCACACCGGCCCGCAGCGTGGCCGCGACGGTGGACACCAGGTGCCAGACTCCGGGGGCCGGATGCACCCCGAGCAGATCCGGCACGGTGACGGTTCCGGTCTCGGCCACGCGTCCGAGGTCGTTGCGCACGAGGTCCACGATCATCACGTTCTCCGCGACGTCCTTGACGGACGCGCGCAGCCGGGCCGGATCCGCGCCGATCGGGAGCGTGCCCTTGATCGGGCTCGACGTCACCCGGTCGTCGTGGCGGGCGAGGAACAACTCCGGCGACAGCGACGCGACCGCCCCCCACCCGCCTGCGACGTAGGCGGCCCGGGCCGGCGCGGTGCGCTCGATCCCGTCGGCGAAGAAGTGCAGCGGGCTGCCCGACCAGGCGCCGGTGAAGCGAGTGCACACGCACGCCTGATAGACCTCGCCGGCCCGGATCGCGTCGAGGCACTGCCGCACGCCGCGGCGATGGGCGCCGCGGTCCGGCGCGGTCCAGTCGATACGCCACGGCGCCCGACCGGAGGCCTCGGGCACCTCGCGGACGGCGGCGGCGAGCCCGGCCGGGCACGGCGCGTCGGTGAGGCTCTCGTACCACCAGCAGCCGTCGTGGTCGAGCCGCAGCACGGTGTCCGCCCACCCCCCGGCCGCCCGAGGCAACGCCGGGTGGGCGGGGGCTCGGTCCGGGTACGCCAGGTAGCCGATCCACCCCCCGCCGACGACCGGCCCGTCGTCGCGGGTGCGCAGGGACGGGCCCTCGCGCAGGACGAACGCGTCGGAAGGCGGGGTGGCGACGGCCTCGACGTGGGGCGCGAGGACCGCCGCCGCGCCGAACCACGTGCCGGTCAGTGCGGCCGGCGGGGGCGCTCCCGCCGCCTCGGCGCGGGCGCCCAGCACCCGCAGCACCTGCGCCGGGCCACCCCCGGCGCCGAGCCGTTCCATCCGCATGAGCACAGCCTCCCACGGGATGCCGGGACGGGCCGAATCACACCGGGCGTTCAGTGGACCGGCGGCATCACCCTGTCCGCCGCGCCGAGCTTGTCCGGGTTCCGCACCACATACAGGCCCGTGACCAGGCCCGCGTCCGTCTCGATCATCATCACGAGGTCGAGCCGCTCGGCCGAGTACACCGCCAGCGCGGGCAGACCGTTGAACGACGCGAACTCGAAGCGCATGTCGGGCAGGGGCCTGCGCCCCAGGTTCCGCAACAGCCGCGCGACCTTCTTCGCCCCGGACACCGGAACCCGTGCAGCCGTCGCCTTGCCCCCGCCGTCGGCGACGTAGACCACCTCCGGGGACAGCACCTTCATCAGCGCCTCCACGTCGCCGGTGCCGGCGGCGGCGAGCAGTTCCTCGACCACCCGGCGGGTCTCCGCGCCGGACGCGGTGTACCGCTTGCGCCGCGCGTGCACGTGGCTTCGGGCGCGGTGGGCGATCTGCCGCACCGTCGCCTCCGGCCTGCCGACCGCCGCCGCGATCTGGGCGTGGTCGAATCCGAACACCTCGCGCAGCACGAACACCGCCCGTTCGAGCGGGCCGAGTGTCTCGAGCACCAGCATCATCGCCATCGACACCGACTCCGCGAGCAGGACGTCCTCGGCGGCATCCGGCGCCGTGCGTACCGGCTCGGGCAGCCACGGCCCGACGTAGTCCTCCCGGCGACGCTGCGCGGTGCGCAGCGCGTTCAGCGCCTGCCGGGTGACCACGCGGCTCAGATACGCCCGGGGGTTGGCGACCTCGTCGAGGTCCACCTCGGCCCAGCGCAGGTAGCTGTCCTGCAGGATGTCCTCGCTGTCGGCGACGCTGCCGGTGATCTCGTACGCGATGCCGAACAGCAGGCCGCGGTGCCGGGTGAACAGCTCGTCGTGCGTCATCGCGGCGCCGCGATCGGATCGTGCGCAGCGGCCGGTCCCTTCGGGAAGGGATAGCCGTGCCCCCGTGCCTGCCGGCGCAGTGTCCACACCGTTCCGCGCACCACCATCTCCTTGCCGAATGCGCCCAACGTACCGCGCAGGGCGCCGCCGCGGGCCGTGTCGTCCGGGCGGGTGCGCTGCACGACGCCGGAGGCCCGGCCCAGCGAGATGCACTGCGCCACGAACCCGAGCGACAACGGCTGCGGCTCCAGGCCCGCCAGCAGCGCCCATGCCGTGTCGGCGCCGTGCGCGCCGAGCGGCAGCGCCGCCTGGCAGCTCATCCGGATGTGATCCTGGCCGTCGACGGTCACGGCGTCGCCCACCCCCACGACGTTGGCTGCGCCCGTGCTCCGCAGGGTGGCGTCGACGCGGAGCCGACCGGTCCCGTCGACCGGCAACCCGCTCCGCCGGGCCAGGTCGGGCACCGTGAAGCCGCCCGCCCAGATCGTGAGTTCCGCGGGCACCGCTTCGCCGTCGGCGAGCAGCACCTCCCGCCCGGTGACCGCGACGACCCGGCCCGGCCGCACCCGGACACCGAGCCGTCGCAGCCGTGCGGCGACGAACCGCCGGGTGGCGCCGGGCAGGTGCGCGACGGGGTCCCCGACGAGGGTGCAGGTCAGGTGGGGATGCGCCTCGGCGATCTCGGCGGCCGATTCGACGCCGGTGAGCCCGCCTCCGACGACCACCACGCCGGCACCGTCGCCGAGCCTGTCGAGCGCGGCGGCCGTGTCCATGGCGCGTTCGAACTCGGCCGGCGAGTGCAGCCGGTCGGCGCCCGGGATCGCGGGCACGCCGGCGCCGCTGCCGACGGCGTAGATCGCCACGTCGAACGGCAGCGCCGTCCCGTCGGCGAGCAGCACCCGATCCGCACCGATCTGCACCGCGGTGCCGAGGTGCACGACCGCCGCCGGGTGCAGCACCTCGGCGAGGTCGTGCGCGGCCGCACCGGATCCGGCCGCGAGCTGGTGCAGCCGCACCCTCTCGACGAACACCGGTCGCGGGTTGACGACCGTCACCGATACCTCCGGATGCGCGGCGAGCATGCGGTTCGCTGCCATCACGCCCGCGTACCCGGCCCCGAGCACCACCACGTCGGTTGCCATCCTGACCACTCCTTCTGCTGTCGACGATTCGCGGTCGTGCATGGGACACCGGCCGGCCCGCGAATGTGACAGGGTGCGGCGTGGCAGTGCCCACGCGGCCGGCCCGCTACGGGGAACCGGGGGTGAGGAAGGCCGACTCGGCCGCGTCCCGGCCCGCGAACCACCCCTCGGCGTCGACGCTGCGTGTGCGCGTCGACCGGGTCGTCGGGAACAACCGGCGGAACTCCGAGTCCACGGCCTCGGAGCGACGGGCCAGCAACGGGGCGAGCTGCGTGACGGCCATGCTCGCGTCGGCCGCGGCGGCCGCGGTGGCGCGCACGTCGGCCTGCCGCAGCCGTTCGCCGATCCGGTATGCGAACCCCGCCAGGAAGGCGCGACGGAACGCCGTCGCCGCGCCGCCGGTGCGGCCCCCGGTCCCGGCCGCGCGCACGGCCCGGCTCGCCTGCACCGACAGCGACGTGAACAGCACCTCGACCTGCTGCAGGTCGACGTCGGCGCCGACGATCGTGGCGATCCCGACCTTGGTGAACCACACCGTGCGGGTGCGGTTCGCGTTCCCGATCGCGGTGAGCAGCAGCACCTTCTCCTTCGCGTACGGGTTGTCGACGTGCAGGCGGCGCCCCCGCGCGGCGCCCGTCTCGGCGCCGGTGAGCAGGGCCGCGCCGATCGCGTACCGGGTCATCAGCTCCTGCGCCTTGGCGGTGAGGGTCTCGGCCTCCTCCGGATAGTCCGTGGACTCGGCCTTCGCCAGGAGGCCGCGGATCCGTGCGAGCACCCTCGGGTCCGGGCACAGGGATTCGCCGGCCGCGGGGACCGGGCGCAACGGCGGCCACTGCGACGGCGGCGGCAGGAGAGGGGCGAACCGCGGCAGGTACTTCCAGGCGAACGCCAGCCCCATCACCTGGAAGCGGGACAGGCCGGGAAGCTCGCGCAGCAGTTCGACGCCGAGGTGGCGCACCGGTGCGTCGGGCGGAACCCGTTCGGCGATCCGCGCGGCACCGGGACAGCGCTCCGCGATCACACCGAGCTGCTGCACCCAGTCCATGGGCGCCCGGTCGGCCGCGTGGCTGCGCCGGGCGTCGTACAGCACCGCGGCGGCCGCCAGTGGGACGTCCGTGGCGTCGCCGGACCGGGCCGTCACGTGCAGCACGTCGGCGGGCTGCCAGCCGAGCTCGTAGGCGGCGCACAGTTCGTCGAGAAGTGGCCGGATGCCGAGGTGGAAGACCTCGTCGGATGCCCCGGACCCCGCCGGCGCCTGTCGAAAGTATGTTCTATCTCGCCCCATGCGCGGGAGTGTGCACGAGGCCACCGACAGGCGGCGGGATGCCTATTCGTACCGCGGGAACACCGGGGCCGGGGCCGGCAGCGGGGTGCCCGGGGCGAGGCGTGTGGCGATGTCCGCGAACTGCCGCGCCTGCGGGTCCTGGCCCACCAGGTCGAGGATCTTCGCGGCCGAATCGGGCATCACCGGCTGCACGAGCAGGCCGACGATCCGCACGACCTCGAGCGTCACGTACAGCACCGTCGCCATCCGGGCCGGATCCGTCTTGCGCAGCACCCACGGTGCCTGCGCGGAGAAGTACCGGTTCGTCTCGCCGAGCACGTGCCAGATCGTCTCCAGTGCGAGGTGCAGTGCCTGCACGTCGAACTCGGCCCGGACCTTCTCGAGCAGGGCGTCGGCCTGCGCGAGCAGCGCGCGGTCGTCCTCGGTGAAGTCGCCGGGGGTCGGCACCACGCCGTCGAGATTCTTGGCGACCATCGTCAGCGAGCGCTGCGCCAGGTTGCCGAGTTCGTTCGCCAGGTCCGCGTTGACGCGGGTCACGATCGCCTCGTGGCTGTAGCTGCCGTCCTGGCCGTAGGAGATCTCCCGCAGCAGGAAGAAGCGCAGCGGATCGAGACCGTACTGTTCGACCATCTCGAGCGGGTCGACGACGTTGCCGACCGACTTGGACATCTTCTCGCCCTTGTTGAACAGGAAGCCGTGCACGAACACCCGCTCGGGCAGCTCGATTCCGGCCGACATCAGGAACGCCGGCCAGTACACGGTGTGGAACCGGGTGATGTCCTTGCCGATGATGTGCAGGTTCGCGGGCCAGTAGCGGCGGAACGACTCCGCCTCGGTGTCGGGGAAGCCCGCGCCCGTCAGGTAGTTGGTGAGCGCGTCCACCCACACGTACATCACGTGCTCGGGGTGGTCCGGCACCGGCACGCCCCAGTCGAAGGTGGTGCGGGAGATCGACAGATCCTTCAGCCCGCCGGAGACGAAGCTGACGATCTCGTTGCGCCGGGTGGCGGGGGCGATGAAGTCCGGTCGCTCCTCGTACAGCTTCAGCAGCTTGTCCTGATACGCCGAGAGCCGGAAGAAGTACGTCGACTCCTCCGTCCACTCCACCGGGGTGCCCGACTCGGTGGCGATGCGCGAACCGTCCTCGAGCACCGTCGTCTCGGCTTCGGCGTAGAACGCCTCGTCGCGCACCGAGTACCAGCCCGAGTAGGTGTCGAGGTAGATGTCGCCGTTGTCGGCCATGCGCTGCCAGATGGCCTTGCTCGCCTCGCGGTGATCGGCGTCCGTGGTACGGATGAACCGGTCGAAGGAGATGTTCAGCGACTTGTCCATGGCCTCGAACACCCCGGAGTTGCGGGCCGCGAGGTCCCGCACGTCCAGGCCTTCCTTCGCCGCCGTCTGCTGCATCTTCAGGCCGTGCTCGTCGGTGCCGGTCAGGAAGAACACGTCGAAGCCGTCGAGGCGCTTGAACCGGGCGATCGCGTCCGAGGAGATGTACTCGTAGGCGTGGCCGATGTGCGGGGCGCCGTTCGGGTAAGCGATCGCGGTCGTCAGGTAGAACGGCGGGCGGGAGGCGGCAGGAACAGTCATGGTGCGTCCACTTTATAGGTAGATAGTGTATGGGCCGTGAGCCGAACCCGCCCCGCGCCCGAGCCTCCGCAGCCGCTCTCGCCTCTCGTCGATGCCCACACGCACCTCGACGCGTGCGGCGCGCACGACGCCGAGTCGGTGGCGGCGATCCTCGACCGGGCGGCCGCGGTCGGGGTCGGACGGGTCGTCACCGTCGCCGACGACATCGTCGCCGCCCGCTTCGCCGTGGACGCCGCGCACTGGGACGAGCGGGTCTACGCCGCCGTGGCGATCCACCCCACCCGGGCGAACGCGCTCGACGACGCCACCCGGGCCGAGATCGAGAAGCTCGCCGCCGACCCGCGCGTGGTCGCGGTGGGGGAGACCGGCCTGGACCTGTACTGGCCCGGCAAGCTCGACGGCTGCGCCGACCCGATCGAGCAGGAGGACGCCTTCCGCTGGCACATCGACCTGGCCAAACGGCTCGGCAAGACCCTCATGGTCCACAACCGCGACGCCGACGCCGAGTTGCTGCGCGTGCTGCACGACGAAGGTGCGCCGGAGACGGTGATCTTCCACTGCTTCTCGTCGGACGCGGACATGGCGCGGGCCTGCGTCGACGCCGGTTACCTGCTCAGCTTCTCCGGGACGGTGAGTTTCAAGAACGCCGCGGCGCTGCGTGCCGCGGCCCCGCTGGTGCCGCTCGAGCAGGTGCTGGTGGAGACGGACGCTCCGTTCCTGACGCCCCATCCGTTCCGCGGCGCGCCCAACGAGTCGTACTGCCTGCCGTACACGGTGCGGGCGCTGGCGGAGGTGCGCGGCGCGGACCCGGCCGAGCTGGCCGCCGCGACCACCGCGAACGCCGAACGGGTGTACGGACTTTCGTAACGGTGTCGCCGTTCCGAGGCGGCCGGCCCGTGCGGCCGGGACAATGGACGGCATGCACAGCTTCGTCTACAACGCTCAGCCGTCACGGGTGGTGTTCGGGCCGGGAACCGCGGCGCGGGTCGCCGACGAGGTGCGCCGCCTCGACCGCTCCCGGGTTCTCCTGCTCGGTGGTGAGCACGTCCGTCCGCAGGTGGAACTCGTCGAGAAGGCCCTCGGTGGGCTGCAGGTCGCCCGGTTCGACGGCGCCGTCATGCACACGCCGGTGGCGGTCACCGAGAAGGTGCTGGGCCTGGTCTCCGAACACGACATCGATGCCGTCGTCGCCGTGGGCGGGGGGTCGACGACGGGACTGTCGAAGGCGATCGCGGTGCGCACCGGCGTGGACCAGGTGATCCTGCCGACCACCTACGCCGGATCCGAGGTCACTCCCGTCCTCGGGGAAACCGCGGACGGTGTGAAGACCACGCACTCGTCGCCGGCCATCCTGCCCGAGACCGTCATCTACGACGTCGAGTTCACCCTGTCGATGCCGATCCCGATGGCGGTGACCAGTGCGATCAACGCGATGGCGCATGCCGTGGAGGCGTTGTACGCCGAGCATGCCAACCCGATCGTCGACACGCTGGCGCTCGAGGCCATCCGCGCGATCGCCCGGGGCGTGCCGGTCCTCGGCGCCGACGCCGCGGACCGGGAGGGCCGCTCGGATCTGCTGCTCGCGGCGTGGCTGGCCGGCACGTGCCTGAGCGCGGTGGGAATGGGCTTGCACCACAAGCTGTGTCATGTCCTGGGCGGCAGTTTCGACCTGCCGCACGCGCCGACGCACACCGTGGTGCTACCGCATGTGATGGCGTTCAACGCGCCGTCGGTGCCGACCGTGATGAGCCGCATTGCCGACGCCCTCGGCACCCCCACGGCCCCGGCCGGGGTCTTCGACCTGGTGGCGGCGGCGGGCGGCCCGACGACGCTCGCCGAACTGGGGATGTCCGAGGGCGACCTCGACGAGGCGGCGCACCTGGCCACCGAGCGGCAGTACCCCAACCCGCGGGAGGTGACCCGGGTCGGGGTGCGGCGCCTGCTCGGGGACGCCTATGCCGGAGTCCGCCCCGAGTGACGGTGCGCGCTCGGTGTGTGCCCTCGGTGTGTGCTCACTCGGTGTGTGCTCACTCGGTGTGTGCTCACTCAGGGGGCGGTCGGGGGGTTGCGGCGCGGCCGGATCTGCGCGTTCGGCAGCGCCGGCGCGGGTAGCCGTGTCACCTTCCCGGTGTAGCCCTCGACCCGCCCGAAGCGTTCCCCCTCGCGCTGCCACTCGTCCCGGAACGCGACGATCTCGTCGTGGCTACGGCCCACGAAGTTCCACCACATGACGATCTCCTCGCCGAACGGCGTACCGCCGAGCAGGACGGCCCGCGCGGGTTCGTCGGTGAGATTGGTCAGGGGGAGCGTGGGGACTCCGGTGCCGACGTAGCCGAGCGCGGAGCGGGCGAGGACGGTGCCGGCGAGGCGGACGCTGCCGGTGTCGACGAGCAGACCGTGCTCGAACTCGGGATCGACGGCCAGTTCGACGGTCGCGCCCGGGTCGAGGGTGATCTCGGCGCCGAGCAGCGGGGTGAAGGTGTGCACGGGCGACGCGGACCCGGCGAGGGAGCCGAGGAACACGCTCACGGTCGCGCCCTCGATCCGGACGGGTTCGGGGGCATAGTGCTGGAAGTCGCGGGGTGCGCCGCGGTGCGCGTCGGGCAGGGCCACCCACAATTGGACGCCGTGCAGGACCGTCGTGGCCGGCGTGGAGACCTCCGAGTGGGCGATGCCGTGGCCGCCGGTCATGAGGTTCAGTTCGCCGGGGCGGACGAACGCGTGCTTGCCGAGGCTGTCGCGGTGCTCGATCTCGCCGGCGAACAGCCAGCTCACCGTCTGCAGGCCGGTGTGCGGGTGCGGCGCGACGTCCATTCCGCCGGTGGCGGCGACGTCGTCGGGCCCGTAGTGGTCGGCGAAGCACCAGGCCCCGATGAGGGACCGGGCGCGCTGCGGCAGGGTGCGGCGGACCGGCATCGCGCGCGGGCCGCCGAGCGGCACCTCGCGGGAGGTGATGATCTGCACACGGGTGGGGGCGGGCTCGGTTTCGCAGCGGATCTCGGTGGGCTCGGCGTCGACGTTGCTCATCTAGAGGACCTTGTTTCCGTACATCTCGCCGAGGGGGTCGGCGATGAGTTCGATGCGGGCGCCGTCGGGGTCGCGGAAGTACAGCGAGACCTCGCTGTGCTCGACGAGCTCGACGCCGGCGTCGGTCAGCTTGGTGCGCAGGCGTTCCCACCTGCCGGGCTCGACGCTGATCGCGATGTGGTGCAGGCCGCCGAGGACCTCCCGGTAGGGCCCGACGTCGAGTCCGGGGAAGTCGAAGAACGCCAGCAGGTTTCCGTTGCCGATGTCGAAGAAGAAGTGCGAGGAACCGGGGTAGTCACGGTTCTCGATCAGTTCGGTGAGAGGGAATTCGAGCACGTCCTGGTAGAAGCGCACGGTGCGTTCGACGTCGCTGCTGACGAGCGCGGTGTGGTGCAGCCCGCGGGCCGACGACGCGGGTCGCTCGTCGACCGGCCGGAGGTAACGGCTGCGCAGTTCCTCCCGCAGCGTCGCGGATCGGCGGCTGCGCTCCTCTTCCACGCTGATTGCCACGATAGTGCTCCTTCGGCCGGTGAATGCCCCTTCGACGAGGAGCATACTCCACATTGTTGATTAATCAACTACTTTTCGGCCCCCGACCTTCCGGCAGCCGGGGCGCTCGGGCACCCCAAGGTTGAACCTTCAACCTTGCGCAGCTACCGTGGACGCGGCTTCGATCGAAGGACGAGCCCCCCACCGCCCGCACCGAAAGGTCATCTCCATGAACAACCCCGTCCTGCGCAACGTCGGGCTGCTCGTCGCCCGAGTGGTCATCGGCATCGTCTTCCTGGCCCACGGCCTGCAGAAGATCAACCAGGGATACTCCGCCACCAAGGCCGGATTCGAGGGCATGGACGTGCCCGTGCCCGCGCTGTCCGCCTTCTACGCCACCTGGGTGGAAACGCTCGGTGGCATCGCTCTCATCATCGGCCTGCTCGTGCCGATCTTCGGCGTCCTGCTGCTGATCAACATGCTCGGCGCGTTCTTCGTCGTCCACATCGGCAACGGCATCTACGTCACCGACGGCGGATGGGAACTCGTCGGGGCCCTCGGCGCGGGTGCGCTGGTGCTCGCCGTCGTCGGCGCCGGCGCCTACAGCGTCGACGCCCTGCTCGCCCGCCGGGTGCGGTTCCTGCAGACCGCGTAGCCGTGGGTGAGGACCGGCGCCCGGGAACCGGGCGCCGGCCTCAGAGCACCTTCGCGAGGAAGTCGCGGGTCCGTTCCTGGCGGGGGCTCCCGAACAGTTCCTTCGGCGTGCCCTCCTCGAGGACGTACCCGTCGGCCATGAACAGCACCCGGTCGGCGACCTCCCGGGCGAAGCCCATCTCGTGCGTGACCACGACCATGGTCATGCCCTCGGCCGCCAGGTCGCGCAGCACCTGCAGCACCTCGCCCACCATCTCCGGGTCGAGGGCGCTGGTCGCCTCGTCGAACAGCATGATGTCCGGATTCATGGCCAGCGCCCGTGCGATCGCGACGCGCTGCTTCTGCCCGCCGGACAGGTTGGCCGGCTTCGCGTCGGCCTTCTCGCTCAGCCCCACCCGGTCGAGCAGGGCGAGCCCCCGCGTCCGTGCCTCCTCCTTGGTCGCCCGCTTCGTCAGCACCGGCGCGAGCACGATGTTCTCGAGGGCCGTCATGTGCGGGAAGAGATTGAAGTGCTGGAACACCATCCCGATGTGGCGGCGCACCCGGTCGATGTCGATCTTCCGGTCGGCGAGGTCGAACCCGTGCACCACCACCGAACCGGCGCTGATGTCCTCGAGCCGGTTCAAGCATCGCAGGAACGTCGACTTGCCCGAACCGGAGGGGCCGATCACGCACACCACCTCGCCGGCGAGGATGTCCACATCGATGCCCTTGAGCACCTCGTTCTCGCCGAACGACTTCTTCAGGCCGCGCACGCGGATCTTCACCTCGCGACCGTCCTCGAGCGGCTGGGCCGCGGCTGCCTCGGTCAACGGTTGATCCTCTTCTCGAGTCGGTCCGACAATTTGGTCAGCGCCATGATGACGACGAAGTAGATCACCCCGATGATCAGCCACATCTGGAACGACTGGAAGTTGCGGGCGATGATGATCCGCCCGGTCTGGGTGAGCTCGGCGATGCCGATCACCGACAGGATCGAGGTGTCCTTCAGCGTGATCACGAACTGATTGATGTACGACGGGATCATGGTGCGCACCGCCTGGGGCATGACCACCTTGCGCATCGCGGGCAGGTAGCCGATGCCGAGGCTGCGGGCGGCCTCCATCTGCCCCTTGTCCACGGACAGGATGCCGCCACGCACGATCTCGGCCATGTACGCGCCCGCGTTGAGCGAGAGCGTGATGATGCCCGCGGTGAACGCCGACATCTGGAATCCGGCCGCGGCCGGGATGCCGAAATAGATGAAGAAGGCCTGCACCAGCAGCGGGGTGCCGCGGAAGACGTCGACGTAGGCGGTGCCGATCCCGCGCAGGACGATGTTGCGTGAGACCCGCATGAGGCCGAACAGCGCACCGAGCACCAGCGCGATCGCGATCGAGACGACCGACAGCACGAGGGTCAGCCACAGCCCCTCGAGCAGCAGTTGCCAGGTGCTGCGGAGCAGGCCGGGGATGGAGTTGTCGGCCTGCACGGCGCCCTCGCCGAGGTAACTCTCCACGATCTCGTCGTAGCGGCCGTTGTCCCGCAGATTCTGCAGGCCCGCGTTGAACGCGGTGAGCAGCTCGGGATTGCGGCCCTTGTTCACCGCGAACCCGTAGTTCGCACCGGCCTCCTTCTCCGTGACCGTCTTCAGCCCGTTGCCCTGGGCGATGCCGTACGCCAGCACCGGGTAGTCGTCGAAGACCGCGACCGAGTTCCCGGTGCGGACCTCGTCGTACATGCTCGCCGAGTCGGCGAAGTAGACCGTGGTGAACCCGTACTCGCCCTTGATGGACTCGGCGAACGCGGCGCCCTCGGTGCCGTTCTTGACCGCGACGCGCTTGCCTGCCAGATCGGCGTACGACGCGACCTCGTCGTTGCCGGCGAGGACCGCCATCTGCACGCCGGACTCGAAGTAGGGATCCGAGAAGTCGAAGACCTGCTTGCGCTCCTCCGTGATCGACATGCCCGCGATCACGCCGTCGGCCTGGTCCGCCTGCACCGCCTGCAGGGCGGCATCGAAGCCCAGCGGACGAACCTCCACGGTGAAGCCCTGGTCCTCCGCGATCTCCCGGATCAGGTCCATGTCGATGCCGACGAAGTCGCCCTGCTCGTTCTGGAATTCGAAGGGTGCAAAGGTCACGTCGGTGGCGATGACGTAGGTGCGGCCGGCGGCGGGGGACTGCGCCAGGGCCGCCGGGGTGGCAGCGAGCAGCAGCGCGCCGAGCATGCCGAGCAGAGTCAGCAGCGCCGCACTCCGCCGCGCCGGAGGACGGTGAATTCGGTCACCCAAAGTAATCCCACCTCTGTAATTCGCGCGTCGTGCGGCACGTTTTCCCGAGCGTCGAATCGACGCTAGCCCGCACCTTCGGTCGCGGCCCGGCTATTGATCGAAAATTACGAATCGTCACCTGTCTCGTTACCGAGAAACTGCAGGTAGAAATGGTGCAGTTGCCGTATCAATGCCGATTCGTTACCGTGCCGTGATCGAAGTTGTCGACAGTGCAGGAATAGCCGTGTCACCTTTCACCAAGATCAACCGAGCGAAATCGCCCACGCTGTACGTGGTCGTCGCCGCACTCTTCCTCACCCTTGCGGCCGGCGGCGTCGCCGCCCTGATTCAGCACAAGGAACTCACCCTCGACGTGGACGGTGAGCGGATCGCGCTCAGCACCATGAGCTCCGAGGTCGGCGACGTTCTCGCCGGCGCCGGCTACCCCGTCGGCGAGCACGACGTGGTGGCCCCGGCCGTCGATGCCGAGGTGTCGGACGGGGACACGGTGGTGCTGCGGCGGGCGCGTGAGGTGCAGCTGAGCGTCGACGGTGCCGAGCGCACGGTGTGGACGACGGCGACGACGGTGGACGAGGCGCTGGCGCAGTTCGAGCTGGCGGCGGATGTGTACACCTCGGCGTCGCGGTCGCACCGGTTGCCGCTCGAGGGTGCCGAGCTCGACGTGGTGAGCCCGAAGACGGTGCGGTTGCTCGACGGCGGTGCGCCGGCGGTTCAGGTGCGGATGGCGGCGCCGACGGTCGGGGAGTTCCTGGCCGCGCACGGGGTGGCGCTCGAGCAGGCCGATTCGGTGGTGCCGGCGGTCGATGCGGCGCTGACCGACGGCCTCGAGATCCGCATCACCCGCGACCGCATCGAAACCCGCATCGAGAACCAGCCGGTCCCCGCGCCCGAGCAGCGCGTCGACGACCCGAACATGACCGAGGGTGAGACCGCGCTCGACAACCCGGGCGCTCCCGGTGAGCGCACCGTGACCCTCGACGTGCACACGATCGACGGCGTCGAGGTCGGCCGCACCGAGAAGGCCTCGACCACCGTCCGGGAGCCGGCTCCTGCGATCGTCCGCGTCGGCACCAAGCCGAAGCCGGCCGTGCCCGCCTCCGGACGCTCCTCCACCTGGGACGCCCTCGCGCAGTGCGAGGCCACCGGCAACTGGGCCATCAACACCGGCAACGGCTTCTACGGCGGTCTGCAGTTCACCCAGCAGACCTGGGCCGCGTTCGGCGGCACCCAGTACGCGCCGCGCGCCGACCTGGCCAGCCGCGAGCAGCAGATCGCCGTCGCCGAGAAGGTCCAGGCCGCGCAGGGCTGGGGAGCCTGGCCGGCGTGCACCAGCAAGATGGGACTGCGGTAAGAAGTACGGCTTGTGTCCCCACTGACGAAGATCAACAACTCGCGCTCCGTGCTGTTGTACGCCGTCGTCGCGGCGCTCCTGGCCACCCTGGTGGCCGGCGCCGCGACGGCGCTCGCCCGGCACAAGACCGTGACGATCGACGTCGACGGGGACCGGCTCACCCTGGGCACCATGGGCACCGACGTCCGAGCCGTCCTCGCCCACGCCGGCCATCCCGTCGGCGAGCGCGACGTGGTGGCCCCGGCCGTCGATGCCGAGGTGTCGGACGGGGACACGGTGGTGCTGCGGCGGGCGCGTGAGGTGCAGCTGAGCGTCGACGGTGCCGAGCGCACGGTGTGGACGACGGCGACGACGGTGGACGAGGCGCTGGCGCAGTTCGAGCTGGCGGCGGATGTGTACACCTCGGCGTCGCGGTCGCACCGGTTGCCGCTCGAGGGTGCCGAGCTCGACGTGGTGAGCCCGAAGACGGTGCGGTTGCTCGACGGCGGTGCGCCGGCGGTTCAGGTGCGGATGGCGGCGCCGACGGTCGGGGAGTTCCTGGCCGCGCACGGGGTGGCGCTCGAGCAGGCCGATTCGGTGGTGCCGGCGGTCGATGCGGCGCTGACCGACGGCCTCGAGATCCGCGTCACCCGCCAGCGCACGGTCCGGGTCACCGAGACTCAGCCGCTCGCGCCTCCGGAGCAGCGCATCGAGGATCCCACCATGAACATGAGCCGGACGGTCGTCGAGAACCCCGGCGTGCCCGGCGTGCACGACGTCACCTTCGCCGTCACCACCGTCGACGGCGTCGAGACCACCCGCGAACAGATCGACGCCGTCGTCACCACCCCGGCGCAGCCGCGCATCGTGCGCGTGGGCGCCAAGCCGGGAACCGAGGTGCCGCCCGTCGAGAACGGCGACGCCTGGGACGCCCTCGCGCAGTGCGAAGCCACCGGCGACTGGGCCGTCAACACCGGCAACGGCTACTACGGCGGCCTGCAGTTCGACCAGAGCACCTGGGAGCGCCAGGGCGGCCTGAAGTATGCGCCCCGTGCCGACCTCGCCACCCGGGAAGAACAGATCGCCGTCGCGAGCCGGATGCAGCGCGCCCAGGGCTGGGGAGCGTGGCCGTCCTGCTCGTCCCGCATCGGCGTGCGTTAGGTTCGGCACGTGCCAGACCACTCACCCGGCGACCCCGGCTCGACCCCCCGCGACGGTTCCGACGTGACCGCCCGCGACGGTTCCGACGTGACCGCTCGCGGTCGTGCCGCCCTGCTCGGTCCCGCCGAGGTGCGCGCCCTCGCGGAGGAGTTCGGGGTCCGGCCGACCAAACAACTCGGCCAGAACTTCGTGCACGACGCCAACACGGTGCGCCGCATCGTCTCGGTCGCCGGCGTGGGCCGCGACGACGTGGTGCTCGAGGTCGGCCCGGGCCTCGGCTCGCTGACGCTCGCCCTGCTCGACGTCGTCGACCGCGTCGTCGCCGTGGAGATCGATCCCAGGCTCGCCGAGCGCCTGCCCGCGACGGTCGCCGACCGCGCGCCCGACCTCGCCGGGCGGCTCGACGTCGTCCTGAAGGACGCCATGCGGGTGTATCCGGCCGACCTGCCGGCCACCCCGACGGCGCTCGTCGCGAACCTGCCCTACAACGTCGCGGTGCCCGTGCTGCTGCACTTGTTCGCCGAATTCGACTCGCTGCGCACGGCTCTGGTGATGGTGCAGGCCGAGGTGGCCGATCGGCTCGCCGCCGAACCCGGGAGCCGCGTGTACGGCGTGCCCAGTGTCAAGGCCGGCTTCTTCGGCCACGTCCGTCGCGCCGGGTCGGTGGGCCGGGCCGTCTTCTGGCCGGTGCCCCAGGTGGAATCCGGGCTGGTGCGCATCGACCGCTACGCCGAGCCGCCGTGGCCCACGGACGAGGGGCACCGCCGCAGGGTATTCGCCGTCGTCGATGCCGCATTCGCGCAGCGCCGCAAGACGCTGCGGGCAGCGCTGAGCGGCTGGGCCGGTTCGGCCGCGGAGGCCGAGCGACGCCTGCTCGCCGCCGGGATCGATCCGTCGACGCGGGGGGAGAAGCTGGACGCCGCTGCCTTCGTGCGGATCGCCGCCGCGCAGTGACGGCGCCGGGCAGGGCCGGCACACGGTGACGGCGCCGGGCAGGTCGGTTCCGTCGCAGCGCTTGGCAGGCGGGCGGATCTGTGCTCTACTGGTACACGGTCGTTAGGTAGTGTGTTCGTGGTTTACCCCTCGCACATTTCTAGTTGCGAGCGGATGCGAAATTCCCACGGAATCCTTCTCAGCCGTCGAGTGACAGGCCCGGACGACGTCGTGTCGTTCGACGAAAGATGAAGGCCGCACGGCTTTCCGAGATGTATGAGGTTGAAAATGGTTGAAGGTACCGTGAAGTGGTTCAACGGCGAAAAGGGCTTCGGCTTCATTGCCCCCGCCGACGGCTCCGCGGACGTCTTCGTGCACTTCTCCGAGATCCAGGGTCGCGGCTTCCGCACCCTCGAGGAGAACCAGCGCGTGAGCTTCGAGGTCGGCCAGGGTCAGAAGGGCCCGCAGGCCACCGGCGTCACCGTCATCGGCTGACGTAGGTCGAACGCTCGCTGCGCGTTCCCCGGGCAGGTGCCTTCTCCGACGGCCTCGTGAGGTCGTCGTGGAAGTGCCGCCGTGAGAGGTGCATCCGAGCAGTGAAGAGGGGCCGGTCCGCAGGGACCGGCCCCTCTTCGTGTCGGTGGGCCGGCGTCGTCGTATCCGGGCGTCGGCGTCGTGTCCTGCGAAAACGTTTCGGCACAACGCTGTTTCGTGGCAGTTCCGGCTATATCACTGGCGGTGCGGGCGCCGATGTGATCTACTTGCACTCGGTCGTTAGGTAGTGTTCGTGGTTCACCCCTCGCGCATTTCTGGTCGCGAGCGGATGCGATAGCCCACACGGAATCGTTTTCTACCGTCGAGTGACAGACCCGAGCGGCGATGTGTCGCTCGACGAGTGGGGAAGCCTGGTGCTTCCCGAATCTTCTTAGGAATGAACATGGTTGAAGGTACCGTGAAGTGGTTCAACGGCGAAAAGGGCTTCGGCTTCATTGCCCCCGCCGACGGCTCCGCGGACGTCTTCGTGCACTTCTCCGAGATCCAGGGCGGCGGCTTCCGCACCCTCGAGGAGAACCAGCGCGTGAGCTTCGAGGTCGGCCAGGGTCAGAAGGGCCCGCAGGCCACCGGCGTCACCGTCATCGGCTGACACACCCGCCTCACCGGCCGGATGTCACACGAGTTCGGTTCGATCGAATACGTGTGACATCCGGTCATCGCACGCGCCGGCTCAGTCGCTCACAGCGACGGAGCCGGCGCGTTCGTATCGCCGGGCCAGCAGCTCGTGGCGCCGTCCCGCGTGCAGGCACGCGTCCCGCAGTTCCGGCGGATCCAGCACGGTGAAGTCGACGTCGAACGCCGCGAGCCAGCCCGCGATCGACCCGAGCGACGTGCCGCCGAGCGCCACCGCGCAATGGTCGTCGTCGACCGGTTCGAGGGTGCCCCACTGCTCGTCGACCATGGGCACGATCGACTCGAACGGCGCGTGCAGCAGCACCCGGGCCCGGACCCGGACCGACCCGCGCGCGATGCCCCGGGCCACGAACTCCGCGGCCCCGCCGGGCGGCAGCCCGCGTGTGGTGAACCGCGGACCGGTGGGGATCTTCGGTTCCATCCGGTCGACGCGGAACGACCGCCAGTCCTGCCGGTGCAGATCCCACGCCACCAGATACCACCGTGCCCCGGAGCGCACCAGCCGGTACGGCTCCACCTCCCGCCGCGAGAATCCGCCGTCGTGCGTGCGGTAGTCGAAGCGCAGCCGCTCGTGTGCGTGGCACACCGAGGCGACGGCGGACAGCAGGCCCGCGTCGACCGCGGACGCGGCCGGAGCCTGCTCGACCACGTCCACCCGCAGCGCCTCGAGCCGGTGCCGCAACCGCGACGGCATCACCTGCCGCAGCTTGGCCAGGGCGCGGCCCGAGGCCTCCCCGATGCCCGTCACCGAGCCGGTCGCGCCGGACTGCAGCGCGACCGCCACCGCGACGACCTCCTCGTCGTCGAGCAGCAGCGGCGGCATCTCCGCACCCGCGCCGAGGCGGTACCCGCCGCCGACCCCGACGGTCGCGTCCACCGGGTAGCCGAGGTCGCGAAGCCTGTCGACGTCGCGGCGCACCGTGCGGGTGGTGATCTGCAGGCGCTCGGCGAGCTCGGTGCCGGACCAGTCCCGCCGGGTCTGGAGCAGCGACAGCAGGCGCAGCAGGCGAGCGGACGTTTCGCGCATGGCCCGAGCATGCCAGTGAACGAGGACAGCCGTCGTCCGCAATCGGTTCCGCGCGGGTGCGTAAGCTGTATATCCGTGCTGTCCGTCGTTCCGAGCCCCGTCACCGTGCGGGCGCCGTCCAAGGTGAATCTGCACCTCGCCGTCGGTGACCTGCGCGACGACGGATACCACGAGCTGCGCACGGTCTTCCACGCGCTGTCGCTGAGCGACGAGGTGTCCGTCGCCCGCGCCGACACGCTGAGCCTGCGGGTACGCGGTGCCGACGCCGCGGCCGTCCCCACCGACGCCGGCAACCTCGCGTGGCGGGCGGCGGCCCTGCTCGCCGAGCGCGCCGGACGCGCACCCGAGGTCGCCATCACGATCGACAAGGGCATTCCCGTCGCGGGTGGCATGGCCGGCGGCAGCACCGATGCCGCCGCCACGCTCGTCGCCCTCGACGCCCTGTGGGGGCTCGGTCTCACCCGCGACGACCTCGACGAGTTCGCCGCCGAACTGGGCAGCGACGTCCCGTTCTGCCTGCACGGCGGCACCGCCATCGGCACCGGGCGCGGCGAGCGCCTGGTGCCCGTGCTCTCCCGCGGCACGTTCCACTGGGTGCTGGCCCTCGCCAAGGGCGGCCTGTCCACCCCGGTGGTGTTCCGCGAGCTGGACCGGCTCCGGGCCGAGGGCTCCCCGCCCCGGGTCGGCGGACTCGACAGTCTGCTGCAGGCGCTTGCCGCCGGCGATCCACACGCGCTGGCGCCGCTGCTGGGCAACGACCTGCAGGCCGCTGCCCTGTCGCTCGAGCCCGCGCTGCGGCGCACCCTGCGCGCGGGCGTGGAGGCCGGGGCCCTGGCGGGCATCGTCTCCGGGTCCGGACCCACATGCGCGTTCCTGTGCGCCGACGCCGCCGCGGCGGTGACGGTGAGCGCCGAGCTGGCCGGTGCCGGCGTGTGCCGGACGGTGCGCGTGGCCTCCGGGCCGGTCCCGGGCGCGCGCGTCGTCGACAACTCCCACCACTGATCTCTCGGAAGGCATTGCTCCGCGTGGCGAATCTGATCAACCTCGAACAGGTCTCGAAGTCCTTCGGCATCAAGCCGCTGCTGGACTCGGTGTCCCTCGGCGTGCAGGAAGGTGAACGCATCGGCGTCGTCGGCCTCAACGGCGGCGGCAAGACCACCCTGCTCGAGGTCCTCACCGGCCTCGAGGAGCCCGACTCGGGCCGGGTCAGCCGGGTGGGCGGGCTGCGCATGGCGGTCGTCACCCAGCGCGGTGTTCTGCCGCCCGGGTCCACGGTCGGGCAGGTCGTGCTCGGGCCGTTGGGTGTCGCCGAGCACGAGTGGGCCGGCGACGCCCGGATCCGTTCCGTCCTCGCGGGCATCGGCGTCGACCGGCTCGGCCTCGACGCGCTCGTCGACGGTCTCTCCGGCGGCGAGCGACGGCGCGTCGCGCTCGCGGCCGCGCTCGTGCAGGACCTCGACCTGCTCGTGCTGGACGAACCCACCAACCACCTCGACGTCGAGGGCGTGCAGTGGCTCGCCGAGCACCTGCTCGCCCGGCGCAGCGCCCTCGTCGTCGTCACCCACGACCGGTGGTTCCTCGACACCGTCGCGACCCGCACGTGGGAGGTCGTGAACGGGCAGGTGGAGAGCTACGAGGGCGGCTACAACGACTGGATCTTCGCCCGCGCCGAGCGGGCCCGGCAGGCCGATGCGATGGAGGAACGGCGCCGCAACCTCGCGCGCAAGGAACTGGCGTGGCTGCGGCGCGGGGCTCCGGCGCGCACCTCGAAGCCGCGCTACCGCATCGAGGCGGCGGAGTCGCTGATCGCGAACGTGCCGCCGCCGCGGGACACGGTGGCGCTGGCGTCGTTCGCCAAACGGCGCCTCGGCCGGGTGGTCATCGAACTCGAGGACGCGACGCTGACCACCCCCGACGGCCGGGAATTGGTGCACGACCTCACGTGGCGGCTCGGCCCGGGCGAGCGGATCGGCCTGGTCGGGGTCAACGGATCGGGGAAGACGACGCTGCTGCGCACCCTCGCCGGGGAACTCGAACCGGCGTCGGGTCGTCGCATCCAGGGCAAGACCGTCGAGATCGGTTGGCTGCGACAGGAACTCGACGACCTGCCCACCGACCTGCGGGTGCTCGACGCGGTCAAGGACGTGGCTGAGCGGATCACCCTGGGGGACAAGGAGATCTCGGCCGGCCAGCTCGCCGAACGGCTCGGCTTCACCCCGGCGCGGCAGCGCACCCCGGTCGGCGACCTCTCCGGCGGCGAGCGCCGACGGCTGCAGCTGACCCGGGTGCTCATGGCCGAGCCGAACGTGCTGCTGCTCGACGAGCCCACCAACGACCTGGACATCGACACCCTGCAGCAGCTCGAGGACCTGCTGGACGGCTGGGCGGGCACCATGGTGGTCATCTCCCACGACCGCTACCTGATCGAGCGGATCTGCGACTCGACGTGGGCGCTGTTCGGCGACGGCAGGCTCACCAACCTCCCGGGCGGGATCGACGAGTACCTGCGCCGGCGCGCGGCGCTGGGCGACGGGGACATCCCGTCGTCGGCCTCCACCGTGGCAAAGGCGTCGACTCCGGACCAGATTGCGGCGCAACCGAAGCGCGACGGTGCGGCCGAGCGCGCCGCCCGCAAGGAACTGGCACGGCTCGAGCGGAGCGTGGCGAAGCTGACCGAGCGCGAGGAGAAGCTGCACCACGACCTCGCCGACGCGGCCACCGACCCCGATCGCCTGCAGAAGCTCGACGCCGAGCTGCGCAGCGTGGTCGCGGAGAAGGAGGCCGCCGAGGAGCAGTGGATGGAGCTGGCGGGAGAACTGGAATAGGGACCGGTTACCGGACTGTCTCCGGGACGCGATAGTCGTAGATCCAGCGCTGGTTGTCCCGACGGGACGCAGCGCGCAGGATCACCGGCAGGGCCGCGTCGCGCAGCATCCGGCGGACCGGGCCCACGGACTTGTAGCTGCCGTTGCGCCTGCCCTGCTCCACGATTCGCTCGACCCGGCCGCGGCGCAGGCGCTCGTAGGCCGCGAGCGCGTCGGCGGTGCCGGGGACGTCGCGCAGGCACCGGGCGAGCACGAGGGCGTCCTCGACGGCCATGGATGCACCCTGTCCCGACGACGGCGAGGCGGCGTGCGCCGCGTCGCCGACGAGCACCATACGGTCGGTGCGCCAGGTGGGGACGGTGGGCAGGTCGTAGGTGCTCCATCCGCGGACGATCTCCTCGGTGGCATCGACGATCCGCAGCGCAGGACCGGCGTCGGCGGCGAGGAGGGTGCGCAGTTCGTCGCGCCACCGATCCGGGGTGAGCGCGGCGAGGTCCCCGGGGGCCGGTTCGGTGCGCCGGCCCGGGTTGGCGAACCACCACACGTCACCGTCGGGGTGGGCGAGGTACCCGAAGAAGCACCGCGCGCCGAAGACGAAGTGCGCCGTGCCCGGCTCCACGTCGAGCCGCAGGCCCTTCGCGAACCCGCCGGTGTTGAGGAGGCCGAGGTAGCGGGGCTCGTGGGCGTGGGGGTCGAGGACCGCGCGCGTGCGGGAGTGCAGCCCGTCCGCCCCGATCAGCAGGTGCGCTTCGGCCGACGTGCCGTCGGTGAAGTCGGCCCGCACACCGTCGCCGCAGGGACGGGCGTCGGCCAGGCGTTTGCCGTATTCGATTCGCACGCCACGACGCAGAGCCTCGTCGCGGAGCACTCGATAGAGGTCGGCGCGCCGGAGGGTGCGGCTTGTCGCGCCGAACGAGGTCACGCCGCCGTTGTCGAACTCGGCCAGCAGTTTCCCGGTGCCACTGCAGATGCGCATCCGGCGGGTCTCCATGCCGAAGCCGGCAAGGTCGAGGTCGAGCAGGTGCAGCGCCTCGAGGCCGTTGGTGGCGACGGTGAGGAACGCGCCCACGCCGTCCGCCATCCGGTCGTGCCCTTCGTAGACGACGGGGTGGAGTCCCGCCTGCTGAAGCGCCATTGCCGTGACCGGTCCGGCGATGCCCGCTCCGATGATCGCTACGGTCTTAGTCATACTTACACTATACATAAAATGACCATGACGGACGGGTGGATATGCTCCACCGATGGCCACACCGCGCAGATCGGTCCTCGCCATGGCGTTGTTGTCGATGCTCTCCGAGGAACCCATGCACGCCTACCGGATCCAGCAGCTGATCAAGGAGCGGCACAAGGACGACGTCGTCAACGTCGCGCAGCGCAACAGCGTCTATCAGACACTGGACAGGCTGCTGCGCGACGGCCTGATCGAAGTGCAGGCCACCGAGCGGGCCGAGAACCGCCCCGAGCGCACCACCTACCGGCTCACCGAGCCGGGGCGCATGATCCTGCGGCAATGGCTGACGACGATGCTCGCCGAACCGGCACGCGAATTCCCGGAATTCCCGGCCGCTCTGGCATTTCTGCCCAGTCTCACCCCCGACGAGGCGGCCGCAGCATTGCGGGCGCGCGTCGCGGCGCTCGAGCGGAACCTGGAGGCGCTGGCCGCCGGCCTGGCGGACGCGGCCGCGTTCCTGCCGCGGTTGTTCGTCGTCGAGGACGAGTACCGGCGGGCCGTGCTGGCAGCCGAGCTCGGCTACGTGCGCGCGCTCACCGACGACATCGCCGCGGGCCGCCTGCGCTGGTGAGCGCGCGGGCGACCCGCCCCGAGCCGCCTACAATCCCAGCAGCTTGCTGATGATCTCGTTCATGATCTCGGTGGTGCCGCCGCCGATGCCGAGAACGCGGGCATCGCGGAAGTGGCGTTCGACCTCGCTCTCGCGCATGCAGCCGAGGCCGCCGAAGAGCTGCACCGACTCCATCACCGCGTGGTCGCACACCCGGACGGCGAAGTTCTTCGCCATCGACGTCTCGAGCAGCATCGCCTCGCCGTTCACCCAGCGTTCGGCGACGGAGCGGCAAAAGGTGTGGGCCGCAGCGATCTCGGTTGCCGTCTCCGCGAGCCGGTGGCGCACCACCTGACGGCTCGACAGGGGCCGGCCGAACGTCTCGCGCGAACGGACCCACTCCACCGCCAGGTCGTAGCAACGCCGCGCGGTGGCGACGGCCTGGAACGCGAGCGAGAGCCGCTCGCCCTGGAACTGCTGCGCGATCTGTGCGAACCCGCTGTTCTCCTCGCCGATCAGGTTCGCGACGGGCACCCGCACGTCGTCGTAGAACAGCTCGGCGGTGTCCGAGCACAGCCAGCCCATCTTGTCGAGCTTGCGCGAGACCGTGAATCCCGGTGTGCCGGTGGGCACGACGATCAGCGAGATGCCCCCGGCTCCCGCCGCACCCGTGCGGACGGCGGTGGTGACGAAATCGGCGCGCGTGCCGGAGGTGATGTACAGTTTGGCGCCGTTGATCACGTACTCGTCGCCGTCGCGGCGGGCGGTGGTCCGGATGCCCGCGACGTCGGAACCCCCGCCCGGCTCGGTGATACCCAGCGAGCCGATCATCCGGCCCTCGAGGGCGGGCCGGGCGAACCGCTCGATCAGGTCCCGGTTCCCGGACGCGACGATGTGCGGGGTGGCGATGCCGTGGCTGAACAACGCGGAGATCAGGCCGGACGAGCCGCCCGCGAGGATGATCTCCTCGAGGATCGCGAGCATGTCGAGCGGGTTGCCGCCGGAACCGCCGTGCTCCTCGGCGACCGAGGCGCCGAGCAGCCCGGCGTCGGCCGCCGTGCGGTGCAGCTCGGGCGGGACGGCGCCCTCGCGCTCCCAGGTGTCGAGGTGCGGGAGGATCTCCTTGCGGGTGAAGTCGGCGGCGAGCCGGCGCAGCGCGGCCCGCTCGGGGGTGTCCCAGGTTTCCCTGTTCAACGTCGTGGTCATCGTCCGCTCCAGACGGGTGTGCGCTTCTCCATGAAGGCCATGACGCCCTCGAGGGTGTCGGCGCTGGTGGTCAGTCGGGCCAGGGCGGCGTCGGTCGCGGCCCACGCCTGTTCCTCGGACGGGACGATGCCGTCGACGATCCCGCGCGCGATCGTCTTGCTCGCCTGCACGGCCAGGGGTGCGCCGGCGGCGACGAGGTCGGCGAGTTCGAGCGCGGTGGTGAGGAGGTCGGTCCGCGGAACGACGCGGTTGACCAGACCCCAGCGCAGCGCGTCGGCCGCGGCCATCGGCTTGCCGGTGAGCACGAGCTCCATCGCGACGGCCCGCGGGAGGGCTTCGACGATCCGGAACACGCCGCCGGCGCCGGCGATGAGGCCGCGGTGGACCTCGGGCAGCCCGAATTCGGCGGTGTCGGCGGCGACGACGAGGTCGCTCGCGAGGGCGAGCTCGGTACCGCCGCCGAGGGCGGTGCCGTTGACCGCCGCGACGACCGGCTTGGTGATGTGGTGCCTGACCACGCCGGCGAAGCCCCAGTGCGCGGTCTCGGGCGGGGTCACCCCACCCGGGCCGGCGGTGCCGAGCGCCTTGAGATCGGCGCCGCCGCAGAACACGCTGTCCCCGGCGCCGGTGAGGACGACGACGCGTACGTCCGGATCCTTGTCGGCGCGTTCCCACGCCTCGCCGAGGCCGGTGTGCACGTCGGCGTTGATGCTGTTGGCGGCCTTGGGCCGGTTGATGGTGACGAGCAACGTGTGGCCGCGCTGCTCGACCAGGACGACGGGCTCGGTCATGCGGGGGTCTCCTCGGGGACGGGGTCGGTCAGGGTGACGGTGAGGGCGCCACCGCGGTCGACGACGTGGACGGTGTGGCCGGCGAGGTCGGGACCGCCGGCGAGCACCGCCGCGCCCGCCGCATCGGTGTAGCCGGAGACCCGGCGGCCGTCGGGGGTGGTGCCCACCAGGAACCCGATCGCCGGGTGGCCGTCGCGCCCGTATTCTGCGGTGGCCGTGTGGATCTCGACCTCTCCGGTGTAGTCGGCGGCGAACTCGGGTGCGGTGGCGGTCAGCACGCGGGGCTCGGGGTCGCCGACGTACCCGCGGGTGTGCGGGGCGGCGGCGAGCACGACGGTGTGCTGGTAGGTCAGGTAGCCGCCGTTGCCGTGGACGAGGGCGATCTCGGCGTCGGTGCGCAGCCGGCGCGTGACGGCGACGAACGAGTGCAGCGTGTAGCTGTTGAGCGGTCCGCCGAAGAACGAGTGGCCGCCGGTGACGCTCGGGACGGTCTCGCGGGGCAGGCCGAGGTGCTCGATGAGCAACTTCGGCACCACGGGGAAGCAGCTGTAGGCGTCCACGATGTCGAGGTCGGCCGGCCGGAGATCGGTGCGTTCGAGGGTGCGGGCGAGGGCGTCGGCCAGCGCCGCGGACCGGCCGAAGTCGGCGCGGGCGAGGATGTCGGCCGGCTCGGTCGCGCCTGCACCGCCCCACACGTACACGATCCGGTCCTCGGCGACGCCGAGCTCGCGGGCGGTCGCGAGGGAGGTGACGACGACGGCGGCCGCCTGGTCGACGAACGGCATCGCGTTGAGCAGCAGCGGGTACGGGGCGGTGACCATCCGGTTGCGGGGGCCGACGGCGGTGATGTCCTCGGCGGTGCGCAGGTCCGGGTTCCAGGCGGCGGGGTTGCGGCCGGCGATCTCCGAGAACGCGGCGTACAGCTGGGCGGACCAGGCCAGCGACTCGTCGCGGGAGTGACCGAGTTCGTGGCTGAGCCGGGTCTCGAACAGCGGGTAGACGCGCGTGGGTGCGATCATCCCGGCGCGCTGCATGGCGGGGCTGCCGAGGTCGTCGGGGTCGAACGCCGGCGGCCCGCCGGGGTCGGTGGTCCAGCCGAGCGTGGCCGGGTCGGTGCCGGTCTTCGTCGCGGCGGTGACCGAGGCCTGGGACTCGCCGCCGACGAGCAGCGCGACACCCGCGGCGCTGGTGGCGATCTCGTGGGCGATCCGGTCGAGCAGGGCGGCCGGCCAGTGCCCGCCGATGGGGCTGGTGTGGGTGCGGACCGCTGCGGCGCCGAGACGCGCGGCGAGCAGGGCGGGCAGGTCGTCGTACGCCCAGCTCGCGGTCTTGACGGCGTACACGGAGTCGATGCGCTGGGCGAGTCCGTCGGCACCGGAGTCGGCGAGGGCGGCCACGGCGGCCTCGTGGATCAGGTCGAGCGGTTCGCGGGGGTCGGCGGGGGCGCCGGCGCGTCCGGAGCGCAGGTCGCCGACGCCGACGACGACGGGTACCCGGGCAGGGTCGGTCATGGCGGTCCTCCGGGGGAGTTGTCCTGGGATCGGTCACCCGCACACTAATACGGACTGATTCAGTCTGTAAATGGGGTGGGGTGTCTGGCACACTGCAGACCGTGACCGAGCCGACCGTCCGTCGCCGGGGCCGACCCCGCGACGCCGACCTCGAGGACCGCGTCTACGACGCGGTGATCGAGGTCTACTCCGAGACCAGCTGGCGCGGCTTCACCATCGACGCGGTCGGCAGGCGCGCCCGGGTGGGCCGCGCGGCGCTGTACCGGCGCTGGGCCACCAAGGACGAGTTGCTCGTGCAGGCCCTCGAGGCGCGTAGCCCGCTGCCGGTGCCGATCGACACCGGATCGTTGCGCTCGGACCTGGTCGAGCTCGTCACCCAGCTGCTGCGCGGCTACCGCACCACGCCCGGGCTGGTGAGCCTGCGCGTCGCGCTCGACGCCCGCGTGCACCCGGACCTGCTGGCCAACCTGACCACCACGCTCAACCGGAGCCGCCTCGTCGCGGCCCGCACCATCGTGCTGCGGGCGGTCGAGCGGGGCGAGCTGCCCCCGGCGGTCTCGGTGACCCTGCTGCTCGAGATGGTCACCGGCGCGGCGCTCAGTCACGTGCTGTTCTCCCTCGCCGACCCGGGATCGGCGGCGGACGACGACGCCTATGCCCGCACGCTCGTCGACGCCGCGATCCGGGCGCTGGTCGCGGAACGGGAACACGATCCAGGTGCCGTGACCTAACTGCAATCGAATTGCCCGGCGAGCCGCCGAAATCGATACCCTCCGAGGGTGATCCCGGCTAGCCTGGCTGACAGGTCTTACCTGTGGTGGGAGGCGCGAGAATGGATCTGCAGGCGATAGGTGAGATCGAGCGGCTGAAGTACCGCTACGCGCGGGCGCTCGACACGAAGTCGTGGATCGAACTGGCCGACACCATGGTTCCCGAGGCCACCGCCGTCTACGGCGAGCACCTGAGTTTCGAGTCGCGCGACGCGTTCCTGAACTTCCTCGAGAACACCCTCGGATCCCACGTCATCACCGAACATCACTGTGGCCATCCCGAGATCGACGTCGAGGGCGACACGGCCACGGGCATCTGGTTCCTGGCCGACACGGTGGTGGTGCCCGAGGACGGGCTGGTGATGCGCGGGTCCGCCTACTACCACGACCGCTACGTGCGCTGCTCCGACGGGCGCTGGCGCATCTCCCATACCGGATACGAAAGAAACTGGGAGACAGTCACATCCGTGTCCGACATGCCCAGCTTCCGGCTCACGTCGAACCGGTGGTCGCTGCTGCAGCAGCCGCCCCGCGCATCCTGAACCACCCGAGAGGAGGGGACCCCGCCCGATGACCGCGACCGACACCGAAGTCTTCCCCCGGGCCGGTGCGCTCCCGTACCTCATCGTGGCGCGCGCCCGCAGCGCCATCGACTGGTACCGGCAGGTGTTCGGCGCGACACTGGCCGCGGACCCCGTGGTGCTGGAGGACGGCCGGATCGGGCACGCCGAGCTGGTCTTTCCGACCGGAATGGTCTACCTCGCGGAGGAGTTCCCCGAGATGGGCCTGGCCGCGCCCGAGGCCGGCGCGACGTCGGTGAGCCTGATGCTGCCGGTCGCCAACACCGACGCCGTTCTCGCGAAGGCCCACGACGCCGGCGGCACCGTCGAGCGCTGGATCGCCGAGAGCCACGGTCACCGCAACGCCACGCTGCTCGATCCGTTCGGGCACCGCTGGCTGCTCATCGGCCCCCCGACCGGTCGCCGGCAGGACGGCACCGCCGGTACCGGACAGTAGGCCGCGGTGCGCCGAGTTCGACACGCGCGCCGCCGGGCTCACACGATCGGCCGTCGGGGGAGCGGCCCGGTAGGCTCCGCCCCGTGACCGACACCTTCATCCGCACCCGCGTCGCCAACGGCATCGGCGAGGTGGTGCTCGACCGGCCGGTGGCGCTCAACGCCCTCGACTCGTCGATGATCCGCGACATGTACGAGGCCCTGCTGGCATGGCGCGACGACCCCGAGATCACCGCGGTGCTGGTCACCAGCGCATCCGACCGGGCGTTCTGCGCGGGCGGCGACATCAAGCCGGTCCGGGACGCCGCCGTGGCCGGCGACACCGCCACGGTGCGGGACTACTTCGCGAACGAGTACCGGCTCGACGAACTGGTCGCCACCTACCCCAAGCCGTATCTCGCGCTCCTCGACGGCGTCACGATGGGCGGCGGGCTGGGCATCTCGGTACACGGCGCGGTGCGCGTCGTGACGGAGAAGGCGATGCTGGCGATGCCGGAGACGGCGATCGGCTTCATCCCCGACGTCGGCGCCAGCCACTTCCTGCCGCGGCTGCGCGGCACCACCGCCCGCTGCGACGCGGTCGGCCTGTATCTGGCGCTGACCGGCGCCCGCGCCGACGCGGGCGACGCCATCGCCGTCGGCCTGGCCACCCACTTCGTTCCCAGTCACCGGATCGAAGCCCTCGCCGACCGGATCCGCGAGGGACACTGGCAGCTGGCGCTCGACGAGTTCGCCGAGGCGGCCCCCGCATCGGCGATCGCCGACCGCTACGCCGACATCGACGCGGTGTTCGGCGACGGCACCGTCGCCGACGCCGTCGAACGGCTCTCCGGCGACCACGACCTCGACGAGCAGTGGGCCGTCACCACCCGCGCGGCGCTGTGCGCGGCGTCCCCGACGAGCCTCTGGGCCACCGCGGAGCTGCTGCGTCGCGGCGCCGAGAGCACCCTGGGCGAGTGCTTCGCGCGGGAACTCGAGGTCGCGGTGCGGATCACCGCCGAGCCCGACTTCGCCGAGGGGGTGCGCGCGGTGCTCGTCGACAAGGACCGCAACCCGTCGTGGTCGCCGCGGGGGATCGGCGAGGTGGACCCGGCCGTCGTCGCGGGGCTGTTCCGGGAGTAGACGCTCGGCCGGCCGCAGTCCCGCGCGGGGAGTGGGGCACGACGAGACGACGCATCCGCGCACGAAATCCTCAGCAGTGCAGTTTGTTTCGTGCGTTGCCGACCGGCGGGGGCGCGGATGCGGGCGTCAGCGTGCGGTGCGCTGCGGCGCGAGCAGGTCGACGACGATCTCCTGGCCGCCCAGCACGGCGCGGATCTCCGGGTTCTCGAACCCGCCCGCGACGAGGTACTCGCCGAGCAGGGTGAGCAGTTCGTCGGTGCCGATCGTCGGGTCGGAGGCGGGGGGCCGCTGCGCGCGGGCGGCGAGTTCGGTGTGCGCCAGTCGCGCCGCGATCCGCACGGATGCCACTCCCATCGAGTTGCGGCGCGACGCGGCGGTCGGCGTGCTGTCCGCGGCGACGCCGTTCGTGCCGGCGACGATCTCGTCGAAGCTCGGCAGCGAGAGCGGATCGGTGCCGTTGCCACCGGCCTCGTCGGCGACGTCGTGGTCCGCCGCGTGGCTTCCCACCGAGTGCGGGGCGGACGCGCCGTTACCGGTCAGGGTTCCCGGCAGGGGATAGACGAAGGTGCCCGCCCGCTTGGGCCCCGGCGACTCGTCCGCAGGGTCGGAACGGCCGCGCAGCGGCGTGCCGTCGGTCGGTGCGGCCGAGTCGTCGTCCATGAACGCTCCTGACATCCGCGAGCTCGGTCGGCTCGACGGCACAGCAAACTACCAGTAACACCAGCCCCACGCACCACGGGCGTCCCTAATCGGCGGTGGCCACCAGCGGCTCGAGGGTGAGCTCGGGAAGTTCCTTCTGGATGTACTGCAGCCGCCACTTGTCGCTCACCAGCGCCAGCAGCACCCCGTCCGAGCGGGTGAAGACCTCGACGCCGCGCTGCCGGTTCAGCTCGTCCGCCGAGGCCGCGTCGGTGCGGCGGGCCAGCGCGTAGCCGAGCGGTTCCATCCGCGGCTCGACGTTGTACTCGGCCTTCATCCGGGCCGCCACCACCTCGAACTGCATGGGACCGACGGCTGCCATCACCGGGGACGCGTCGCCGCGGATGTCGTTGCGCAGGATCTGCACCACGCCTTCGGAGTCGAGTTGATCGACGGCCTTGCGGAACTGCTTGTACTTCGAGGCGCTCTCGGCGCGCAGGATCGAGAAGTGCTCGGGCGCGAACGACGGGATCGGCGGGAACTCCACCTTCCTGTCCACGTACAGGGTGTGCCCGGGCGCGAGAGCCGTGGCGTTGACCAGGCCGACCACGTCGCCGGGGTAGGCGTTCTCGACCGTGGACCGTTCCCGGCCGAACACCGTCAGCGCGTACTTGGTGGCGAACGGCTTGCCCGTCTGCGCGTGCGTGACGACCATGCCGCGCTCGAACACCCCGGACACCACCCGCATGAACGCCAGGCGGTCGCGGTGCGCGGTGTCCATGCCCGCCTGCACCTTGAACACCACGGCGCTGAACGGGTCGTCCACGTTGCGGGAGTTGCCGTTCACGTCGAGCCGGGCGCGCGGCGGCGGCGCCAGCGCGACGAGGGTGTCGAGGATCTGCCGGACACCGAAGTTGAGCATCGCCGACGCGAAGATCACCGGCGAGGTCTGCCCGGCCAGGAACAGCTCCTGGTCGTGGTCCTGCCCGCTGGCCGACAGCAGCTCCGACTCCTCGGCCGCCTCGATCCACGTCTCGCCCTCGCGGTCCTCGGCCTCGCCGGGGGAGAGCCGGTCCTCGGGGGCGATCTTCGCGCCGCCGGCGGTGCGGGTGAACTTGACGTACTCGACCGGTGCGCCGTCCTCGCCGCGGCGCAGCAGGCCGCGGAAGTCGCCGGCGATGCCGACGGGCCAGAACAGGGGGGTGGGGGTCAGGCCGATGCGCTCGTCGATCTCGTCGAGCAGTTCCAGCGGGGTGCGGCCGGGCCGGTCCCACTTGTTGATCACGGTGATGACGGGGATGCCCCGGTGCCGGCACACCTGGAACAGCTTGAGCGTCTGCGGCTCGAGGCCCTTGGCGGCGTCGATGAGCATCACCGCCGCATCCACGGCGGTGAGCACCCGGTAGGTGTCCTCGGAGAAGTCGGAGTGGCCGGGGGTGTCGACGAGGTTGATCACGTTGACGACGTCGTCGCCGGACTCCTCGGAGCGATAGTTGAACTGCAGCGCCGTGGAGCTGACGGAGATGCCGCGGGCCTTCTCCATCTCCATCCAGTCGGACACGGTGGACTTGCGCCCGGCCTTGCCGTGCACCGCACCGGCCTCCGCGATGACCTTCGCATGCAGGGCCAGCGCCTCGGTCAGCGTGGACTTGCCGGCGTCCGGGTGGGAGATCACTGCGAAGGTGCGGCGGCGACCCGCTTCCGCGAGCACTTCCTTCGACGACACGGCGGTGGTGCCGGCGTCGTTGCCGGTGGAAACGGGCGGGGTAGTCAACGCAGGAGAACCTCTCGAAGCGGATGTGCGGCTCGTGGATGCGCGCGGGCGGCTCGCGCATCGCAGACAACTCGTCCATGTTACTCGGCGATTGAATGTCGATTTCCGTCAGATTCGGTCACATTCGCCGAAGAGACTCCCCCTCGGCGCGGATCGGGGGCACCCTGGGCGTGGTCGTATCCGGCGTGAGGAGTGGTTCGTGAGCAGATTCACCGACGAGATGTACGAGACCGCGGCTCGCTCGCCGCATGCTCTGGTCACCGGCGAGCCGGACGCCCCGCGGCGGCAGACGTGGGGGCAGATCCACGAGCAGGCCCGGCGCATGGCCGGTGCCCTCGCCGCGGCCGGCATCGGCCACGGCGACGCCGTCGGCATCCTCGCCGGGAATCCGGTGGACATCGCCCCCGCCTGCCAGGCCGTGTGGATGCGCGGTGCCTCGGTGACGATGCTGCACCAGCCCACGCCGCGCACCGACCTGGCCCTGTGGGCCCGCGACACCGAGGTCGTCATCGGCATGATCGGCGCCCGCACCGTGGTGCTCGGCGCCCCCTTCGAGATCGCCGCGCCGCTGCTCGCCGAGCGGGGCATCCCCGTCGTCACGATCGCCGAGATGGACGCCGGCACGCCCGTCGACCCGCTGCCCACCGACGAACAGGACATCGCGCTGCAGCAGCTGACCTCCGGGTCCACGGGATCCCCGAAGGCCGTGCAGATCACGCACGAGAACTTCTACGTCAACGCGTACGCGATGATCGAGCGGATCAAGTTCTCCCTCGACGACGACGTGATGGTCAGCTGGCTGCCGCTGTTCCACGACATGGGGATGGTCGGGTTCCTCAGCGTGCCCATGCAGGTCGGCGCCGAGGTCGTCTCCGTGACCCCGCTCGACTTCCTGCGGTCCCCGCTGCTGTGGGCCGAGCTGATGAGCAAGTACCGCGGAACCGTAACGGCCGCACCGAACTTCGCGTACTCGCTGCTGGCGCGCAAGCTTGCGCAGGCGCCCGACGGCGCGGTCGACCTGTCGTCGGTGCGGTGGATGTGGAACGGTGCCGAGCCGGTCGACCCGGACACCATGGAGGCCCTCGCCGCCGCCGGCGCCCGGTTCGGCCTCGACCCCGCCGCGCTCGCGCCGGTCTACGGCATGGCCGAGACCACCCTCGCGGTCTCGGTGCCGGACCCCGGACGCGGGCAGATCCTCGATCTCGTCGACCCCGACCTGCTCGAGGCCGGCGGGATGGCGGTGCCGTCGAGCCGGTCCAACGCCCGTCGCCTGCCCACTCTCGGCCACCTCGTGCCCGGCCTCGAGGGCCGCGTCGTCGGCCAGGACGGGGAGCTGCTGCCGCCCCGCGGCGTCGGCATCATCCAGTTGCGCGGCAAGGCGGTCACCCACGGCTACCTCACCGTCGACGGTCCGGTGCCCGCGCAGGACTCGCAGGGCTGGTTCGACACCGGCGACGTGGGCTACTTCACCGAGGACGGCCTGGTCGTGGTGTGCGGACGCGTCAAGGACGTCATCATCATGGGCGGGCGCAACGTCTATCCCACCGACATCGAACGGGCCGCGTGCAGCGTCGACGGCGTGCGCCCCGGCAACGCCGTCGCGATCCGCCTCGACGCCGGCGACAAACGCGAGTCGTTCGCGGTCGCCGTCGAGACCAACCGGATCGACGATCCGGAGGAGGTGCGCCGCATCGAACACGACGTCGTGCACGCGGTCGTCGCGGAGGTGGGGGTGCGGCCGCGCACCGTCGCGGTGCTCGGGCCGGGCAGCATCCCGAAGACGTCGTCGGGCAAGCTGCGCCGTGGCAGCTCAGTGCACCTGCTGGGCGGCTGACGCCGCGCTCAGTGCACCTGCTGGGCGGCTGACGCCGCGCTCAGTGCACCTGCTGGGCGGCTGACGCCGCGCTCAGTGCACCTGCTGGGCGGCTGACGCCGCGCTCAGTGCACCTGCTGGGCGGCTGACGCCGCGCTCAGTGCACCTGCTGGGCGGCTGACGCCGCGCTCAGTGCAGCCTGTTCTGCGCCTCTTCCAGGCCGACCCGCAGCAACAGCTCCACCGCGTCGGCGGCCTGCTCGCGGATCAGGTCGAGGTCCTTGCGTTCGGTCGAGGAGAACGGCTTGAGCACGTAGTCGGCCGGGTCCATGCGGCCGGGCGGGCGGCCGATCCCGATGCGGGTGCGCAGGTAGTGCTTGGTGCCGAGGGCACTCGAGATCGACCGCAGCCCGTTGTGGCCGTTCTCGCCGCCGCCGAGCTTGAGCCGGATCGTGCCGAAGTCCAGGTCCAGCTCGTCGTGGAGGACGACGACGTCGGCGGGCTCGACGGAGAAGAACCGCGCGAGTCCGGCGACCGGCCCGCCCGAGAGGTTCATGTAGGTGCGTGGCTTGGCGAGGATCACCTGCCGGCCGTCGAGGCGGGCCTGCACGATGTCGGCGTTGCTGCGCTTGTGCGCGCTGAACTTTCCGCCGACGCGGGCGGCGAGCGTGTCGGCCACCATGCAGCCGACGTTGTGGCGGGTCTTCTCGTACTGCGGGCCGGGATTGCCCAGCCCGACGACGAGGGCGGTGCCGTCGCTCACTTGGCGGTGTCCTTCCGTTGCGGCGGGTGTTGTCACGACGGCGGCGCGTCATCCCGTGGGATGACGCGCCGCTCGTCACGTCACGCGGAGCCGGTGGGGGCTCAGGCCTCCTCGGCCTCGGCAGCCTCGCCCTCCGCGGTCTCGCCCTCCATCGCGGCGGCGGTCGGTGCGGCGACCACGTTCACCAGCAGCAGCTCCGGGTCGCCCTGCAGGGTCGCACCGGCGGGCAGCTGCACGTTGTTCGCGAGGATCTGGGTACCGGCCTCGACACCCTCGATGGACACCTCGACCTGCTCGGGCAGGTTCAGGGCGTCGGCCTCGAGCTGGACGGTGCTGACCTCGTTGACGACCAGGGTGCCGGAGGCGGCCTCGCCGGTGACCACGAGCGGGACCTCGACGGTGACCTTCTCGCCCTTCTTCACGACGAGCAGATCGGCATGCTCGATGTAGTTGCGGATCGGGTGCACGACGACCGACTTGGTCAGCGCCAGCTCCTCGCCGCCGTCGACCTCGAGGGTCAGCAGGGCGTTGGTGCCGTGGGCGCGCAGCACGGCCGCGAATTCACGGGCCGGGAGGGCGAGGTGCTTGGGGTCCGTGCCGTGGCCGTACAGAACGGCGGGGACCTGACCGTCGCGGCGGGCGCGGCGGGCGGCACCCTTGCCGAACTCGGTACGGACGGCGGCTACGAGACGGTTTTCGTCGGACATGCTGAAAGGCTCCTACGCATATGGCTCGAACTGGGGCGGTCTTCCCGGCGAGGGGCGACGCGCGCGGCCAGGAGCGTGGACACGCTCGAGCGGAGCCGCAGCCGCGTCGATCACGGTGAGCCAGCGATTTCGCGGTTCACCCTCGCCGAGACAACTCGAACGACTCTACCGGATCCGCCCGGGCCAGTCGAACGCCGCCCTGCGCTCAGCCGCGCGCGGCGGCGGTGCCCGCCCGCCGGCCGAAGAAACTGCCGTCGCCGAGGGAGATGCCGCTGCAGTATCCCCACGCCGACAGCCCGGCCGCCGCCCGTCCCGCCGCGAACAGCCCCGGGATCGGCGCGCCGTCGACGTGCAGCACCTCCGAGTCCAGGCTCGTGCGCAGGCCGCCGAGCGTGAACCCGCCGGTCATGCCGCGCAGGTCGATCGCCGCGACGGGCGAACCGATCGGCTTCACCCATTCGCGCTTCTTGCCCAGCAGCGGGTCCTCGCCCCGTGCGGCGTGCCGGTTGTACAGCTGCACCGTGGACTGCAGCGCCTGCTCGGGCAGACCCATCTCGGCCTCGAGGTCGGCGACGGTCTCGCACACCCATTTCGGCTGATGCCGCAGCTGCTCCGACGACGTCGGGGCTGCGATCCCCGCCTCGTACGCCGCCTCGTCGATGACGAGGAACGCCTCGTTGTCGTTCTTCAGCAGGGTCAGCTGACCGATGCGGCCCGGGTAGGTGTCCTCGGGCACGTATCGCTGGCCGCGCCCGTTGACGAGAATGCCGCGCGCGATCAGCTGAGGATCACAGAAGAACGCCACCTCGGTCGCGTTCATGTGCGCGAGGTCGGCGCCGAGGGCTTGCGCCATCCGGATCGCCCGGCCGTCGTGCTCCTCGATCGACGCGGCGGGACGGCCCACCAGATGCGGCGCGTACGCCCGCACCATGTCGTCGTTGTAGGCGAAGCTGCCCGTGGCGAGAACGACCCCTCGGCGCGCCCGGATCGCCAGGTCGGTGCCGTACCGCTTGGCCAGCAGCCCGACCACCCGTCCGGACGCATCGGTGACGAGGGTCTGCACCCGCACGTCGTACTCGGCGCGGACCCCGAGCGCGGCAGCCTTCTCGGCGAGCGGCTTCATGAGCATGTAGCCGCCGCCCTGCTCGCCGGTGCGCTTGTTGCTCATCTGCGGCACGTGACCGCGCGGCGCGGGCCGGGCGACGGTGCGGAACGGCGCCGCGTTCTCCCCGCCGGTGTACTGCAGGCCCGCGTCGGTGGGTGGCTCCCACCCGGGCTCGCCCCAGAACTCGTGCTTGAACGGCACCCCGCACCCGACGAGCCAGTCGAAGTGCGCGACGGAACCCGCGCAGTACGCGGCGATCTTCTCCTCGTCCACGCCCGGTCCGAGTGCCGCAGTCAGGAACGCGCGCATGTCGTCCACCGAGTCCTCGAACCCGCAGGCCCGCTGCACGGCCGTGCCGCCGCCGAGGTAGACGAACCCGCCGGCGAGGGCGGCCGCGCCGCCCCACCCGCCGGTGCGTTCCAGCACCAGCACGTCGGCTCCGGCGTCGGCGGCGCCGATGGCCGCGCAGACACCGGCGATGCCGTATCCGGCGATCACGACGTCGGCCTCGAGATCCCAGGCGGGGATCCGGTCGACGGGAACAGGACGGACGGGACTGGTCTCGGTCATCGCGATCCTCTCGAAGTGGTACGGGGATTCGCCCACCTTGACCACGCGACCTGGGGGAGCGGTACCGGCTGTCCCGGTTGCCGGGACGGTCAGGACCGGGTGAGCGACCGCACGGCCGCCAGGAACCGGTCCACGTCGGCGGGGGAGACGAAGTAGTGCGGGGAGGCCCGCACCACCGACTCGAGCCGTCGCGCCGACATCTCGAGCAGCGTCGAGCCGCGCCCGCTGACCGTGACCGTGATCGCCTCGGCGGCCAGCGCCTCGCGCAGGTGCGCCGGATCCCAGCCGTCGACGGTGAACGAGACGATGCCGCTGTGTTCCTTGCCGAGGTCGCGCACGGCCACGCCGGGGATCCGGCCCAGCCCGTCGCGCAGGTGCTCGGCCCGGTAGGCGACCGCCTCGGTCACCGCGTCGACACCGAAGTCGAGCAGGTAGTCGACGGCGGCGCCGAGCCCGAGGCGGGCGGCGACGTTGGTCTCCCACAGCTCGAACCGCGTCGCGTCGTCGGCGACCCGGTACTCGTCCGGGGCCGTCCACTGCGCGCTGTGCAGGTCGAGCACGGCCGGTTCGAGCTCGGTGATCAGCCGGGGGCGGACGTAGAGGAAGCCGGTGCCGCGGGGTCCGCGCAGCCACTTGCGACCGGTCGCGGAGAGCGCGTCGACGTCGAACTCGGGCACGCTTACCGGCAGCTGGCCGACGGACTGGCACGCGTCGAGCAGCACCAGCGCACCGACCTCGTGCGCGGCGTCGGCCACCTCCCGCACCGGGTTGACGAGCCCGCCGTTGGTCGGGGCGTGCACGACGGACACCAGCTTGACCCGCTCGTCGAGGGTGCGGCCGAGGGCGTCGACGTCGATCCGGCCGAGCGCGTCGGTGGGCATCGTCTCCACCGTCGCGCCGGTCGCGCGGGCGCGCTGCAGCGCGGAGACGGCGTTGCTGGCGTATTCGGAGCGGGTGAGCAGGATCCGGTCGCCCTCGCCGAGCGGCACCGAGTAGAAGAAGCTCGCCCACGCCCGGGTGGCGCTCTCGACCAGCGCGATCGACGACGCCTCCGCGCCGATCAGCCGCGCGATCGAGGTCTTCACCGCGGCGAGGTCACCGGCGCGTTCCGCGGCCGCGACGTACCCGCCGACCTCGGCCTCGCGCCGCAGATGCGCGACGGTCGTCTCCAGCACCGGGGTGGGCGGCAGCGACGAGCCCGCGCTGTCGAGGAAGACCCGGTCGAAGCAGCCGGGCGTGTCCCGACGGGCGCGTTGCAGGTCGAGCATCGAGGACGTACCTCCCGTTCATGTCTTCGTGGTTGGAATGTACGCGTGAGCGAACCGACACCCCTGCAGCGCCGGCTCGGCACCGGTGACGCCGTCGCCATCGGGCTCGGTGCGATGATCGGGGCGGGGGTGTTCTCGGCGTTCGCGCCGGCCGCCGCCGCGGCCGGCGCGGGCCTGCTCGTCGGCCTGGCCGTCGCCGCGGTCGTGGCGTACTGCAACGCCACGTCGTCGGCGCAGCTCGCCGCGCAGTATCCGACGTCCGGCGGCACCTACGTGTACGGCCGGGAACGGCTCGGGCCGTGGTGGGGCTTCGTGGCGGGCTGGGGCTTCGTGATCGGCAAGACCGCCAGCTGCGCGGCGATGGCCTTGACCTTCGCCGCCTACGCCGTGCCGGAACCGTGGCGGCGGCCGGTCGCCGTCGCCGCGGTCCTCGCCCTGACCGCCGTGAACTACCGGGGCATCACCCGCACGGCCCGGCTCGCGCGCATCATCGTGGCGCTGGTGCTCGTCGCCCTCGCCGTGGCGGTGACGGCGAGCTGGGCCGGCCCCGGGGCGCAGCCCGCCGATCCGTTCGGCCCCGTCGGCGGCGGCGCGTACGGGGTGCTGCAGGCGGCCGGCCTGCTGTTCTTCGCCTTCGCGGGCTACGCGCGGATCGCAACACTCGGTGAGGAGGTGCGCGAGCCGCGCCGGACCATCCCGCGCGCGATCGTCGGCGCCCTCGGATTCGTGGTGCTGCTCTACGCCGTCGTCGGGGTGACCCTGCTCGCGTGCCTCGGGCCGGACCGGGTGGCGTCGAGCAGCGCGCCGCTGCTCGACGCGGTCCGCGCGGGCGGCTGGGCGTGGGCGGCGCCCGTCGTGGTGGCCGGGGCCGCGGTCGCGTCGCTGGGCGCCCTGCTCGCCCTCGTGACGGGCGTCGGCCGCACCGCACTCGCGATGGCGCGGCAGGGCGATCTGCCGCGCCCGCTCGCGGCGGTGCATCCGCGGTTCGCGGTGCCGCACCGGGCCGAACTCGCCGTCGCCGCGGTGGTGTGCCTGCTCGTCGCGACCGTCGATCTGCGCGGAGTGATCGGATTCTCATCCTTCGGGGTGCTGGTGTACTACCTCGTCGCGAACCTGTCCGCCTTCACCCAGCGGGACGAGCACCGTCGCTACCCCCGATTCCTGCAGGTGATCGGGGCCGTCGGGTGCGTCGCGCTGACACTGACGCTGCCGCCGGGCGTCGTCGGGGTCGGCGCCGCCGTGCTGGCGGTCGGTGTCCTCGCACGGGCGACGCGCCGGGCCGTGCCGTGAGCGTTCACCCGCATCCTGTCGCCGGTTGACGTTAGGCTCGTCCGTGAGCTGGCCCACAGGCGAGGGAGGGGCGGACCGAGTGGTGATCACAGTCGACACGGCGGTGCCGCGCGCGGACGCCGGCATCGCCTCGCGAACCGCCGCCGAACTGCACGTGCGAAGGGTGAGCTTCCGCTTCGGGCCGCCCCGGCTGATCGGGGTGGAACTGGAATGGCTCACGGCCCGGGCCGACGGCACGAGCGCCCGGCCGGAGCTGCAGGCGATCCTCGAGGCCCTCGGCCCGCACGCCCCCCGGCAGCTGGCTCCGGGCTCCTCGGCGCGGCCGTTGCCGTCGGGCAGCGCCGTGACCCTCGAGCCCGGCGGGCAGGTCGAACTGTCGAGCGTGCCGTGTGGCTCGGCGCGGCAGGTCTGCGACCGTCTCACCGCCGATGCCCGCATGCTCCGTGCGTTGCTGGCGCGCCGGTCGGTGGACATGATCGACGCGGCGGCCGACGAACTGCGCCCCCCGCAGCGGCTGCTGCGCACCCCCCGGTACAGCGCGATGGAGCTCCGGTTCGACCGGATCGGGCCGCTGGGCCGGTTGATGATGAACAGCACCGCCGCCACTCAGGTGAGCGTCGACGCCGGCGCCGACGACGACGAGCTGGCCCGCCGGTGGCGGGTGCTGCACGCCGTCGGACCGGCGCTCGTGGCCGCGTTCGCGTGTTCCCCCTCGCTGCGCGGCGCCCCGGACGGAACCTGGGCGTCGCAGCGGATGCGGACCTGGCTGGCGCTGGACGCCGACCGCACCACGCCCGTCCCCGATCCGGCGCACTACCCGGCCTGGGCGCTCGACGCGCCGCTGCTGTGCGTGCGCGCGTCCGACGGGGACTGGCACGCGCCGCCGGGTGCGTCGTTCGCGGACTGGCTCGGCGGCGGTCTCGACGACGAGATCGGGCGCCGGCCCACCGTCGCCGACCTGGACTACCACCTGACCACCCTGTTTCCGCCGGTGCGTCCCGCCGGGCATCTCGAGGTCCGGTACATCGACGCCCAGCCGGGTGCCCTCTGGCAGGTCCCGGTCGCCGCGGTCGAGGCGCTGCTCACCTCGCCGGCCGTGATGGACGAGGCCCTGGCCGTCGCCGCACCCGTCGTGGACCGCTGGCAGGAGGCTGCCGAGTTCGGTCTCGCGGACCTCGAGCTCCGGGCCGCGGCGGTCGGACTGCTCGCCCTCGCCGCGGAGGCGTCGCCGGACATGCGGTTCACCACGGCCCTGGACTCGGCGGCGGCGCGGTGCTGCCGCGGTCGCACCCCGGAGGTCCAGGACCGGTGAGCGGTCTGCGCACCCGGCTCGGCCGGGACCTCGCCCGCGCGCGGGCGAGGGTCCTCGCGCTGACCGACATCGACGACGCGGAGCTCACGGCTCAGCATTCGCCGCTGATGAGCCCCCTCGTGTGGGATCTCGCGCATATCGCCAACCAGGAGGAACGCTGGCTGCTCCGGGCGGCCGGCGGTCAGGGCGGTGTGCGCCCGGACGTCGACGACCTCTACGACGCCTTCCGGCATCCCCGCGCGGACCGTCCGGCGCTGCCGTTGCTCGGGCCGGCGGAGGCCCGCGGCTACGCGGCGGAGGTCCGCGCGCGGACGGCGGACGTGCTGGCGCAGTGTGCATTCGACACCGACCTCACCCGTGACGGATTCGTCTTCGCGATGAGTGTCCAGCACGAGGTGCAGCATGCGGAGACGATGCTGGCCACGCACCAGTTGCGGGCGGGATCGCCCGTGCTCGACGCCCCACCGCCGCCGCGGCGCGCCGAGCCGCCGGCCGCGGAGGAGGTGCTGATCCCGGGCGGCGAGTTCGAGATGGGGACCTCGACCGATCCGTGGGCGCTGGACAACGAGCGGGCCGCGCACCGGGTGTACGTACCGGCGTTCGCGATCGACACGGTGCCGGTCACCAACGGGCGCTACCTCGAGTTCCTGGCCGACGGCGGCTACGCCCGCCGGGAGCTGTGGAGCCCGGAGGGATGGGTGCACCGCGAGCAGGCGGGTCTCGAGGCCCCCCAGTTCTGGACCCGCGACGACTCGGGCACGTGGTGGCGCCGCCGGTTCGGGGCGGTGGTGCCGCTCGATCCCGACGAGCCCGTGGTGCACGTGTGCTTCCACGAGGCCGAGGCGTTCGCGCGCTGGGCCGGGCGCCGACTGCCCAGCGAGGCCGAATGGGAGAAGGCTGCCCGCTGGGACCCGCTGACCGGGGCGAGCCGGCGCTACCCGTGGGGCGACGAGGAACCGACCGAGGCCCACGCCAACCTCGGCCAGCGGCACCTCGAGCCGGCCGTCGTCGGTGCCTATCCGGCGGGTGCGTCGCGCCTCGGCGTGCACCAGCTGATCGGCGACGTGTGGGAATGGACGGCCTCGGGGTTCGAGCCGTATCCCGGGTTCACCGCCTTCCCGTACCGGGAGTACTCGGAGGTGTTCTTCGGCGGCGACTTCCGGGTGCTGCGCGGCGGCTCGTTCGGCACCGACCCCGCGGCCTGCCGCGGCACCTTCCGCAACTGGGACCTGCCGATCCGGCGGCAGATCTTCGCCGGCTTCCGCTGCGCGCGGGACGTGCCGGATGTGTAGACACCTGGGATATCTCGGGCCGGTCCGCTCGGTGAGCTCCCTGGTGACCGAGGGACCCCGGTCGCTGTTGCGCCAATCGTGGGCGCCGAAGGACATGCGCGGCGGCGGCACCATCAACGCCGACGGGTTCGGGGTGGCATGGTGGGGTGCCGACGGCTTCGGCCGCTACCGGAACCCCGCTCCGATCTGGTCCGACCCCTTTGTCGCCGAAGGCCTTTCGCACATCAGCGCCGGAGCCGTCATGGCGTCGCTGCGCTCGGCGACGGAGGGCATGCCCGTCGAGCGCTCGGCCTGCGCCCCGTTCACCCGCGACGGCTGGGCGTTCAGCCTCAACGGGCTGGTCCGCGGGTGGCCCGGTTCGCTCGTTTCGCTGGCCCAGCGCCTGCCGGTGGCCGAACTGCTGCAGCTCGAGTCGCCCACCGACGCGGCCGCGCTGTGGCTGCTGCTGTACTCGCGGCTGCGTTCCTCGCGGCCCGAGCAGGCGCTGATGCGGCTCGTCCACGACGTGCTCGCGGTCGCGCCGGGTTCGCGGCTGAACCTGTTGCTGGGCAACGGTTCCGGGTTGTGGGCGACGGCCTGGTACCACTCGCTGTGGACCCTCGTCGACGAGGACGTCGCCGTGGTGTCCTCGGAACCGTACGACGACGATCCGCGCTGGCGTCAGGTGCCGGACCGGCACCTGGTCAGCGCCCGACCGGGACACCTCATCGTGTCCCCCATGGAGGTGGCCGTTTCATGACGGTGGACGTGTACCTGACCCCGGAGCAGCTCGACGAGTCGCTGCGGGCCGACGCGCGCCGCGGGCTGACGTCGTCGCCGAAGTGGCTCTCGCCGACCTGGCTCTACGATGCGCGCGGCGGCGAGCTCTTCGACCGGATCACCCGCCTGCCGGAGTACTACCCCACCCGCACCGAACGGGCTCTGCTGCAAAAGCATTCACCGGAACTGGCCGACGAGGCCCGCCCCGAGATGCTCGTCGAGCTCGGGTCGGGCTCCTCCGAGAAGACGGAGATCCTGCTCGACGCGCTGCAACCGTACATCCATACGTACGTACCGCAGGACGTGTCGGAGGCCGCCCTGCAGCCCGCGGTGACCCGGCTCTCGGCCGAGTACCCGGACCTGACGGTGCGGGGCGTCGTCGGAGACTTCACCGGCTCGCTCGCGCACCTGCCCGGCGGCGGACGCCGCATGATCGCGTTCCTCGGCGGCACCATCGGCAACCTGGCGCCCGCCGAGCGCGCCGCGTTCCTCACCGATCTCGCCGCCGTGCTCGAGCCGGGGGAGTGGCTGCTTCTCGGCATCGGCCTCGTCACCGACCCGGACGTGCTCGTGCCGGCCTACGACGACGCGGCCGGGATCACCGCGGAATTCGACCGCAACGTGCTGAACGTGCTCAACAACCGGCTCGGTGCGGACTTCGAACCCGGGAAGTTCCGGCACGTCGCCGTGTGGGACCCGATCAACGAATGGATCGAGATGCGGCTCGAGGCCACCGAGCCCATGACCGTCCGAATTCCCGGGCTGGATCTCGAGATCTCCTTCGCGGCGGGTGAGCAGCTGCGCACCGAGATCTCCGCCAAGTTCCGTCTCGACGGGATGGGCCGTGAACTGACCGAGGCCGGGTTCGTCGTCCGGCGCGAGTGGATCGATCCCGACGGGAGGTTCGCGCTGATCGGCGCGAGCCGCGCCTGAGCCGCGCGTCGGCGGTCCCGGGCCGCCGACGGCAGGAAGCCGGTTGGACAGCACCGGCCCGGCCGCGCGAGGCTGGCAGACGTGACGTCGACCCGGCCCGTGCTGACCACCCCCGTGCTGCTGCTGATGGCGGCGGCCACCGGTTTGTGCGTGGGCGGCAACTACTTCAACCAGCCCCTGCTCGACTCGATCGCCGCCGCCCTGGGCACCTCCCACTCTGCCGCCGCAGCCACCGTCACCATCGCCCAGGTCTCCTACGGCCTCGGCCTGCTGTTCCTGGTGCCGCTCGGTGACATGTTCGACAAGCGCCGCCTCACGGTGGGGCTCATGCTCGCCGCCGCGGCCGGCCAGGCAATCAGCGGCTTCGCCCCGGACATCGCGGTGCTGGCCGTCGGCACGGCGATCGCAGGGCTGTTCTCGGTGGCCGCGCAGGTGCTGGTGCCGTTCGCCGCGACCCTGGCCACACCGGAGCGCAGCGGCCAGGCCGTCGGGACGGTGATGAGCGGGTTGGTGCTCGGCATCCTGCTCGCCCGAAGCGTCGCCGGGCTCCTCGCCGGCGTCGGCGGGTGGGCCACCGTCTACCGGGTGAGCGCCGCCGTGATGGTCGTGGTCGCGCTGGCCCTGTGGCGGGTGCTGCCGACGTCGCGACCCGCCGAGCGCATCGGTTACGGGACCACGCTGCGTTCGCTCGGGACCCTCGTGCGCACCCAGCCGCGGCTGCGCACCCGGTCGCTGCTCGGCGCCCTGTCGTTCGCGTCCGTGAGCGCCCTGTTCTCGACGATGGCGTTCCTGCTGGCCGGCGAACCCTACGGTTTCGACGAGGTGCAGATCGGACTGGTGGGCCTGGCCGGGGTCGCCGGCGCGGTGATGGCCAACCTCACCGGCCGCCTCGCCGATCGCGGGCTCGCGCAGCTCACCTCGGGCGCCGGCGCGGCGGTGCTCGTCGCGTCCTGGGCCGCGCTGGGCGCCGGCGCGTACTCGCTGGCGTGGTTCCTGATCGGGATGGTCGCGATCGACCTGGCGCTGCAGGCCATCCACATCAGCAACCAGAACATCGTCTACGCGCTGGCGCCCGCGGCGCGTTCCCGCATCAACGCGGTGTACATGACGACGTACTTCATCGGCGCCGCTGCCGGTTCGGCGCTCGGCGCGGTCGCGTGGACGAGCGCCGGCTGGACCGGGGTGTGCGTGTTCGGGGTGGCGGCGGCCGTCGTGACCGCCCTGGTGTGGGTCGCGGACCTGCGGGTGGCGCGACGAGCCGTCGCCGTGCCGGCCTGAGGTGCTAGTGGACGGCGGACTGCGCGACGTGTGCGGACCGTCGCGCCAGGACCGGAAGGATCACCAGCGACACCGCCGCACCGGTCAGCGCCAGGGCGGGGAACCCGGCCGCCGCGACGACGAGCCCGGAACCCAGGCCGCCGCCCGCCCCGGCGAGTGCGACGAACAGGTCCGCGGTGCCCTGCGTGGCCGCGCGGGACTCGAGCGGCACCGCATCGGTGACGAGCGCGGTGCCGCTCACCAGGCCCAGGCTCCACCCGAAGCCGAGCAGGCCCAGCGCGAACGCGAGCGCCGCCACCGAGTGCGGCGGGGCCAGCGCCGCGGACACCCCGGAGGCCAGCAGGACGAGTCCCGCGGCGGCCGCGACCCGGTAGGGCCCGACCCGGTCCACGAGCATCCCCGCGATCGGTGAGGGCAGGAACATCGCCGCAACGTGGATCGCGATGACCACGCCCGTCGCGCCGACGTCGTGCCCGTGGTCGCGCATGTGGATCGGCGTCATCGTCATCACCGCCACCATCACGAGCTGCGTCACGATCATGACCACGACCCCGGCGGTCACCGCGGGCGTCCACGGCCGGCCCGGCGCCGGCGGGTCGCCGGCCGGCGCCGGATCCTCGCCGACGGTGCCGCTCAGGGTTCGCGCGACGGTGCCGCTCAGGGTTTCCGCGGCCGCGCGGCTGCGGGCGAGCAGGAGCGGGTCCGGGCGCAGCAGCACCCACAGGACGACGGCGGCGAGACCGTAGGCGACGCCGGAGAGCACGAACGGCCCGGACAGCCGGGGAATGCCCCACGATTCGGCGGCGTCACCCATCACGGTGGTCAGGTTCGGGCCCACCACCGCCCCGAGGGTCGTCGCCACCAGCACCGTGCTCACGGCGCGGCCGCGCCGCGCCGGGGCGGCCAGGTCGGCGCCCGCGTAGCGCGCCTGCAGGCTCGTCGCCGTGCCCGCGCCGTAGACGAACAGGGCCGCGAACAGCAGCACCGCGGTGTCGAGCGCCGCCGCGGCCACCACCCCCGCGCTGCCGATCGCGCCCGTGGTGTAGCCGAACGTCAGGCCCCCACGGCGCCCGGCGCGCTGCGAGATCCGCCCCACGGCGACGGCCGCGGCCGCCGACCCGATCGTGAACAGGGCGCTCGGCACCCCGGCGAGACTCGTGCTGCCCAGCATGTCCTGCGCGAGGAGCGCGCCGACGGTCACGCCGGCGGCCAGGCCCGCACCGCTGAGGATCTGCGCGGCCACCAGCACGGTCAGGACGCGGCGCTGTTCCGGGATCGGTTCGGTCACAGCCGGGAGGGTACGCCGGTAACGTCGGCGGTGACCCGGCGGTAAGGAGACACGGTGACCGATTCGGAGAAGGTCGAGAACGAGAACGCCCGCGTATCGCGGATCTTCGACGAGATGTCGAAGAACTACGACCGCGGCATGGGCCTGGTCGAGCGGCTGATCCTCGGGCCGGCCCGGCACTGGGCGGCCGCGCAGGCCCGCGGCCGCGTCGTCGAACTCGCCGTCGGCACCGGGCTCAACCTTCCCCTCTACGGGCCGGAGGTCGAGCACGTCGTCGGCATCGACATCTCACCGAGGATGCTCGAACTCGCCCGGGCGAAGGCCGCCGCCGATCCGCGCGTCGAACTGCGGGAGGGCGACGTCCAGGCCCTCGATCTGCCCGACGCGAGCGCCGACACCGTGCTCTCGACCTTCACGTTCTGCACCGTGCCCGACCCGGCCCGCGCCGCCGCCGAGGCGCACCGCGTGCTCGTCCCCGGCGGCCGCGTCGTCCTCGCCGAGCACGGCCCGTCGACGAACCGGGCGCTGCGCGCCCTGCAGCGGGGCATCGAGCCGCTCAGCATCCGCTTCGGCGCCGACCACCTGCTCCGCGACCCCGTCCCCTATCTCACCGAGGCCGGCTTCGTGGTCGACGACGTGCACCGCACCGGGCGGATGGGCATCGTGTTCCGGGTGCTCGCCCACAAACCGGCGTGACCTCCCCCCGAGCCGAGCGAACGTGCCATCGCGTCGATCTGCGGAGATGAGCGATACATTCGCTCGGTTCGGGAGGGGACGTCGGCGCCGGAAAGGGCCGCGGAAGCGTGCCTAGAGCTCACCGGTCACCGGCAGCAGCCGCAGCTCCCGCGCCCGGGTGATGGCCTCGACCCGGGTGTGGACCTCGAGCTTGCGGTAGATGCTGCGCAGCTGCGTCTTGACCGTGTTCGGGGAGACGAACAGGAGCCGGGCGATCTCGCTCTGCGGTGATCCGTCGGCCAGCAACGCGAGCACCCGCCTCTCCCGCGGGGACAGCTCGACCCGCACGACCTCGTCCGGGAACACCGCCTCGACGGAACCGCCCGGCACCGCAATACCGCTGCGCTCGACGAGCTCTCGCCGATGCCGGTCCGGCACGGTCGTGAAGGCGCGCCGATTGCCGAGCGTCCGGGCGAGCGTGCAGGCGCGCTCCCAGCACACGATCGCGGACCGGGGATTGCCGAGATCGAGCTGCGCGGCGGCGTCCAGCAGCAACGCCTCGAGATGGGCCCGCGGGAATCCGCAGTCCGGCCACGACACCCGCGCGAGCTTCTTGGCGGCCCGGTCGGGACTCCCACCGAGCAGATCCACCCGCGCGTCGGAGACGACGAGTATCGGATGGTGCCGGGGCTCCTGGTCCGCCACGGCGCGGGCCAGGTTGCCGTTGCCGAGAGCCAGGTGCAGGTCGATCTCCGTCGCGGTGAGCAGCGTCCGGGAGAATGCGCCGTCGCCGTGCCGGTGGGCGTGGCCGGCGACGGTGTGGTGCAACCACGTCAGACCCGCGTACGCCTCGAGGGTGAGCAGGGCGTGCTGGGCGTGGGCGTAGGCGACGAACCCCCACAGCTCCTCCCGATCGCTGGGCGCGCCGAGCAGCTCGATCATCGACTCGGCCGCGCCCACGTCGAGCGCGTCGAGATGGGTCAGGGCCGCGGCGACCCGGCCGCCGACCTTGACGAGTTCGCCGAAGAGCCCGTCGGACGGTTCCGTCGTCGCCTCCCGGTCGAGCCACCGGCGGGCGCGCGGGACGTCGCCGACCAGAGCCCAGTTGAGCGCCGAGCTGCCCGCGGCGTTCTGGACGATGTAGGGGGTGTCCGCGGCGACACCGCCGCGGTAGGCCAGTTCGAACTGCCGGTTGGATTCGGCCAGCTCCGCGACGAGCTGGAAGGTGATCGCCCACTGGACCCGCAGCAGCGGCAGCTGCGGGGTGATGTTGTCCGGCTGGTGCAGGAGCATGCTCTGTACCAGCGGCTCGAGCCGTCGCGTGCAGTCGGCGCCCTGGACGAAGTCCCCGGCGACACGCAGCGCGAGCGACTGCACCGTCGCCAGGTGCAGGACGTTCGCGGCGTCCGGCCCGGCGCCGAGCGTGTGCAGCTCGTCGGGTTCGCTCGGAAGCGACGCCCGCAGGATGGGGTGATCGGCGAGCATCTGCACGAACAGCGCCCGTCCGGCGAGCACCGCCGGGTAGTCCTCCAGGAAGTCCTCCGGGATCGTCCGCAACACGAGGATGAGCACCTCCAGGTGCTCGGAGACCATCTCGCCCCAGCTGCGCTCCACGATGCCCGCGGCCATCGTCCAGTTGCGAGCCTCGGCCGCGTACACCGCGGCCTGCGCCGGCCGGCCCGCATCCCGGTGCAGACGCGCGAGAAAGGTCATCAGCTCGTCGACCCGTGCGGGCTCCTCCTGCCGGGCCTGTTCCAGTACCGCCGACCGCAGGGCCGACGGCCACGACCACGTCCGTGTCTCGTCCGCCTCGTCGACGACGAGCAGGCCTCGCGCCTCGAGACGGTCGAGCAGCGCGGCCGGCTCGGGCCGGCCGGTGAGCTCGGCGGCGAGTTCCGCGTCGAGATCGCGGGCGGCGACGACGCACATCGCGAACGCCCGTTCCTCGGCGGTGAGCGTGTCGAGCAGACCGGACGCGAACCCGGCGATGGCGACGGCCAGGTCGGGGGAGGGCCGGCCCTCCTCGTCGACCGGTGCGCCCCGGTGCAGCCGGGCGACGTTCAGGGCGCCCGAGATCAGCTGGGGCAGCCCGCCCAGGGCGCGGCACAGGTCGCCGTACTCGTCGATCCCGAGTTCCACCCCGGCGGCGCGGAAGAGTTCCGCCGTCTCCCGGGGCGTGAACCGGAGGTCGTGGGCGGAGACGAACGTGCAGTCGAGGCCCGCCGCGGCCACGGTGGCGGACGTGGTGCTGCCGCGAAGACAGACGGCGACGTCCACGGACGGGCAGCGATCCAGCAGCTGCCGGATCGCCGGCAGCAGGTCGTCGAGGGCGGTGCCGGGGAGCCCGTCGAGGACGAGCAGGGACGGCGTTCCGCCGAGGGTCGAGGCGAGCCGGTCGACCGGGTCGCCGGCCACGACATGGTCGCCCAGCACCGCGCACGCGTCGGACCAGATGCGGTCCGGTGTCCCGTCGTCCGTCGCCGCCGGCACCCACGCGACGTCGCGCCCGGGTACGCCGCCGCCGTGCAGCCACGTGGCGAGCAGCGTGCTCTTGCCGAACCCGTCCGGTGCGTGGACCACCGTCAGCGCAGACCCGCGGTCGAGCATCTCGAACAGGCGAGGACGGGGCAGCGCGGTGGCCAGCGCCCGCCACGTCGGTACCCCCGTACGGCCGGCGCCGGGGACACTCACGGCAACTCCTCTCGATCGGTCGGTCCACGCAAGCCTGCATGTGCGGTCTCCACCGATACCCCGGTGTCCCCGACAGACCCTTCGGCACGGGCAGACTACCTGGTCTCTTACGGATCGAGGGGAGGGATGTCCGGTATGCGTAGTCCCACCAGGCGATATATGCGACGAGGGGGAGGTTGTCGACTGCGGCACTCGAACGATGCCGCGACAACCTCCCCCTCGGGGCGAGAAGTTCCCTATCGGGTGGCGCTGAGCCGGGCCTTCTCCAGGGCAGCCAGGGTGCGCAGGACGGTGGCCTTCTGCTTCTCGAGGTCACCGCGGCGGGCACGGGCGGCGAGGCCGGACTGCTCGGCGACGAGGGCGAGCTGCGCGTCGATCGCGGAGAGCTGGTCGAGCAGCGCGAGGGCGCGGTTCTGGATCTCGTCGACGTCGACGGCGCCGGTGCGCACCGGCGCGGGGGCCGGCTCGGAGGCGGCGCGCTGCGACGGGCGCGACGAGGACGTGCGCGGCGTGGCGGTCCGGCGCGCCGGGGCGGTCTCGGCGACGACGGCGGCGGCGCGGGGGCGCAGGGCCTTGCGGACGAGGGCGGGGTCGGGCTGTTCGGCGAGCCGGATGTCGTTGAGGACGCGGCGTGAGTCGCGGGCGGCCTTGCGGTGCTCGTACTCCTCCTCGTCGTCCGACTGCAGGGTGCCGCCGATGGGACGCAGGCCGTACATGCCGACGAACTTGCGCGCCTCGTCGATGATCGACTCGTGCGTGCGGCAAGTGGCGCAACGGGGTTCGTTGCGGAACTCCTCGACGGAATCGGTGTCGCCGCACCAGACGCAGGCTCCCGGCCTCCACCGGCGGACGGTCTCGAGTTTCGCGTTTTCGGTGGGGGCCTCGAGGGTTTGAGCGTCGATCACGAGGAGCCACCTTAAGTCAAAGCCGGCCCGGTCGGTCGGGGGGGTCCTGCACGACCTGCGGCTGAGGGATGTCGGAGTGATGAAGATCATGTTAACCGTCGGCGTCCGGGCGGCAAAGTCTTGTGCCACACGACTTTCCATACCGATCGGTTTGCCGAGGGGGCTCGGAATCGACCGCGATGCGAACGCTTTTCAGGCGGCGGTGGCGGCGGTCAGCCACTCCACGAGCGGCCGGACGTCGCGCCACGCGGTGCGCACCTCGTTGAGGGTGCGCGGCGAGTCGAGCCACTCGGGCGACGGGTGCTCCCGCGCCGCGGTGAGGGACTTGTGCCGCAGCAGGTCGAGGCGGGGGTGATCCTCCGCGACGCCGCGCGGACGGGTCTTCAGCCGTTCGCCACCGATCTCGTACCCCGCCCGGCGCAGCCGCCGCACGAGCGTCTCGAGCCGGGGACCGTGGCGCGAATCGTCCACGGTGGCACGGTATGCGGAGACCTGTGCGGACGAGCCCGCGTAGAAGCCGCCGGCGATCCGCAGCCCGGCGGCGTCGATCTGCACGTAGAACCCGACGCCGGGCCCGGTTTGCACGAATCCGCCCTGATGAGTCTTGTACGGCGACTTGTCCGCGCTGAAGCGGACGTCGCGATGCGGACGAAACGCCTTGCCCGGGCCGAACTCCGGTTCGAGTTCCGCGAGCAGGGCAAGCATCGGGCCGCGCACGCAGTCGTCGTAGACGGCCTTGTGCGCGGCCCAGAACGGCTTGCTGTTGTCCGCCTCGAGGTCTTCGTAGAAGTCGAGGGCGGCAACGGGGAAGCCGGTGAACATGCCGGGTGTCCTTTCGGTCCGGTGACGGTCCGAAAGTACACCGCCTTCCGCGACTACGCGGAACCGTTGAACAGCGACGTCACCGAGCCGTTCTCGAACACCTCCTGGATGGTGCGCGCGAGCAGCGGCGCGATCGACAGGACGGTGAGCGTCGGGAACCGCTTCTCGTCGTCGATCGGCAGCGTGTTGGTGACGATGACCTCCTCGGCACCGCACGCGGCGAGGCGCTCGGAGGCGGGGTGCGAGAGCACGCCGTGGGTGGCGGCGATGACGACGTCGCCCGCGCCGGCCTCCTTCAGGATCTTCACGGCCCCGGCGATGGTGCCGCCGGTGTCGATCATGTCGTCGATGAGGATGCAGGTGCGGCCCTCGACCTCACCGACCACGCGGTTGGACTTGACCTGGTTCGGGACCAGCGGGTCGCGGGTCTTGTGGATGAACGCCAGCGGGGCGCCCCCGAGGGTGTCGGCCCACTTCTCGGCGACGCGGACGCGGCCGGAGTCGGGGGAGACCACGGCGATGTTCTCGACGCCGTACCTGTCGCGGATGTACTCGGCGAGCTGGCCCTGGGCGTGCATGTGGTCGACCGGTCCGTCGAAGAAGCCCTGGATCTGGTCGGTGTGCAGATCGACGGTGATGATGCGGTCCGCGCCGGCGGTCTTGAGCAGATCGGCGATCAGGCGGGCGGAGATGGGCTCACGGCCGCGGTGCTTCTTGTCCTGGCGGGCGTACGGGTAGAACGGCAGGACGGCGGTGATGCGCTTGGCCGATCCTCGCTTGAGCGCATCGATCATGATGAGCTGTTCCATCACCCACTGGTTGAGCGGGAACGGGTGGCTCTGCAGCACGAACGCGTCGGAGCCGCGCACGGACTCCTCGAACCGCACGAAGATCTCGCCGTTGGCGAAGTCACGCGCGGTCTGCGGGGTGACCTGGACGTCGAGCTCCTTCGCCACCTGCTCGGCCAGCTCGGGGTGGGCCCGGCCGGAGAAGAGCATCAAGTTCTTCTGGTTGTCGATCCAATTGGAGGTCACTGGTCCTGGCCGTCCTTATGCCGTTCGATCTCTTGCTGCTGCCGTGCTGCAGACGCTGCCTCGGCCGCGGGGGTCCCGGGTCGGTTTCGCTGGACCCAGCCTTCAATATTGCGCTGTGGCGCACCCGACACCGCAAGCGCCCCCGGCGGAACGTTGCGGCGCAGGACCGTGCCGGCGCCGGTGTAGGCTCCGTCGCCGACCGTCACGGGCGCCACGAACATGGTGTCCGACCCGGTCCGGACGTGGGATCCGACGACCGTGCGCGACTTGTGCACGCCGTCGTAGTTGACGAACACGCTCGAGGCCCCGATGTTCGAGTACTCGCCGATGGTGGCGTCGCCGACGTAGGTCAGGTGCGGCACCTTCGAGTGCGGCCCGATCTCGGCGTTCTTGGTCTCCACGAACGTGCCGATCTTGCCGGACTCGCCGAGGTCGGTGCCCGGCCGCAGGTAGGCGAACGGCCCGACGGTCGCGCCCTCGCCGATCACGGAGTCCGACCCGTGGGTGCGCACGACCGACGCCCCGGCGCCGATCCGCACGTTCGTCAGCGTGGTGTCCGGGCCGATCACCGCGTCCTCGTCGACCACGGTCCGGCCGTGCAGCTGCACCCCGGGGTGCAGGGTCACGTCCCGGGCGAGGACCACGTCGACGTCCACCCACGTGCTGGACGGGTCGAGCACGGTCACACCCGCCCGCATCCAGTGCTCGAGGGTGCGCCGGTTCAACTGCGCGGCGAGCGCCGCGAGCTGCACCCGGTCGTTCGCGCCCGCGACCTTCATCGCGTCGGCGAGCTGGGCGGCGAACACCGGCAGGCCGTCCTCCCGGGCGATCGTGACCACGTCCGTCAGGTACAGCTCGCCCTGCGCGTTGTGGGCCCGAAGCCGGGTCAGCGCGCTGCGGAGGAACTCCGCGTCGAAGGCGTAGATGCCGGCGTTGACCTCGTTGATGGCAGCCTGCTCGGCGTCAGTGTCGGTCTCCTCGACGATCTCGCGGATCTCGCCGTGGCCGTTCCGGACGATGCGGCCGTACCCGGTGGGATCGTCGGCGAGGAACGTCAGGACGGTCACCGCCGACTGCGCCGGTTCGGCGAGGTGCTCGGCTTCGAGAGCCTCGAGGGTGTGGCCGTCGAGCAGCGGGACATCGGCGTTGGTGACGACGACCACGCCGGAGAAGTCGCCGGGCAGCGCGTCGAGCCCGCACTGCACCGCGTGCCCGGTACCGAGCTGCCGGTCCTGGACCGCGATCGACACCTTGCGGTCGAGCGTCTCGGCGATCTCGGCGGTCGCGGCGGAAACCCGCTCGCGCTCGTGCCCGACGACCACCACCAGGTGGCTCGGGTCCAGCTCTGCGGCCGCGTGCAGCGAATGGGCGAGCATCGTGCGACCCCCGAGTGTGTGCAGCACCTTCGGGGTCTTGGATCGCATTCGCGTACCCGCTCCGGCCGCCAGAACGACAACTGCGGTCTGCACTTGCATGAAGCTCCCTCGACGTTCGACATGCGCAGGTTCGGCACCGGCAGGGGAGCTCGCCGGCCCCGACTGCCCCGCTCCGCCGCCAGGACTCGAACCTGAACTATCTGAACCAAAATCAGAGGTGCTGCCGATTACACCACGGCGGACTGCCGCATTCCCGGCGCCGACGCCCCGGTCATGCGTCTGTGATCCTCGCATGCCGCCACACCCGGAGTCGAACGCGGGGCCGGGCGCGTCGCCGCCACGGATAGGCTGATCGCAACCCGCCGCGCGTCGTCCTCGGTGTTTTCCGGTGGCACAGGGTCCGGCCGGGTGCCGGAAAGGATGTACACGTGTCGAAACCGTCGCAGAACCACGCCGACCGCAGCCCCCGGGTCCGGATGACCGGGACCCAGCGCCGGGAACAGCTCATCGAGATCGGGCGGGCGATCTTCGCCGAGCGCGGCTACGAGGCGGCGTCGATCGAGGAGATCGCCCAGCGGGCCCAGGTCTCCAAGCCCGTGGTCTACGAGCACTTCGGCGGCAAGGAAGGCCTGTACGCCGTGGTCGTGGACCGGGAGATGTCGACCCTGATGTCGATGATCAGCGCGAGCCTGACGCAGAACCGCTCGCGCATCCGGGTCGAGCGGGTGGCGCTCGCCCTGCTCACCTACGTCGAGGAACGCACCGACGGCTTCCGCATCCTCGTGCGGGACTCCCCGGTCGCCGCGGAGGAGGGCACGTACTCGTCCCTGCTGAACGAGGCGGTGCGGCAGGTGGCGCACATCCTCGCCGGCGACTTCTCCCGCCGGGGCTTCGACCCGGACCTGGCCCCGCTGTATGCGCAGGCGCTGGTGGGCATGGTCGCGACGGCCGCCACGTGGTGGCTGGACGAGCGCAGCCCGTCGAAGGAGGTCGTGGCCGCCCACCTGGTGAACCTGTGCTGGAACGGCCTCACCCATCTGGAGGCGAATCCGCAGCTCGGGACCGACTGACCGGGCGATGCGAACTCCCGATCGCGCCCCTACCAGGTGGTATCGTTGCCCAGCCGACTCGACGAGCAATTGCGAGGTGATCGTGGTACCCAGCGGAGCGGCGATCGGCGCCGATCGTCCGGGTCGCCGGGCGGCGCCGAGCCCGCATCGAGGGGGATGAATGGCCCGGCAGGTTCGCGCCGAGGTGACGCGCGACTCCGTGTTGCGCGGCGCCGCGGAAGTGTTCATGAATCTCGGCTACGCCAACGCCAGCCTCAACGAGATCATCCAGCAGTCCGGTGTCACCAAGGGCGCGCTGTACTTCCACTTCGCCTCCAAGGAGGAGCTGGCCCGCGCGGTCATCGACGAGGGCTTCGCCCGGCTGGGTTCGGCCGGGCTGAGCGCGATCAGCGACCGGACCCCCGCCCTCGAGACCATGATCGAACTGTCGGTCCTCACGGTCGACGTGTCCCGCGCCGACCCGATCGTGCGCGCCATGTTCCGGCTGGTGATCGAGATCGGCGACTACCGCGGGTCCGGGGAAGGGGTCTTCGCGATCTGGCTCTCGACGGTGCAGGATCTCGCCAAGCGGGCCCTCGCGGAGGGCGACCTGAGCGAGGAGCTCGAACCGGACGCGGTGGGCCTGCTCGTGCTGCAGGCCCTGACCGGGGCTCGCGCGGTCGCGGCGGCACTGAATCGTCGGGACGAGCTCGTCGAGCACCTCGAGAACATGTGGCGCCTGCTGGTGCCCGCGCTCGTGCCCGCCGACAAGGTCGAGTACTTCCGGCAGTTCGTCTCGCGCCGGCTGCGGGTGTAGCCGGCCGATTGCGTTCGGTGCCTCCGCCTGACACGATCGCCGCCGTGACCCTGGGACCGTTCGACGCGGACGCGGCCGGTGCGGCACTCGCCCGCACCCTGGACGAGCTCGGCGCCGCCGCCGCCGTGACCATCACCCCGGTGCCGGCGATGCTCACCACCGCCCAGGCGGCGGACGTGCTCGGCGTCGGTCGCCGGCATGTGGGCCGCCTCGTCGACGACGGCACCCTGCCGTCCCGGTTCCGCGGCCTGCACCGCCGCATCCGCCGCGCCGACGTCCTCGCCTACGCCGAGCGGCGCGCCGAGACCCGGACCCGGGCCCTGGACACCGTCGCCGACCTGAGCCGCCGCGACGGCCTCTACGACGACGACTTCTAGGGGGAACGGTCGTGCCGATCCGAGCGGTACTCGACGCGCCGGCGCTGACGCCGCCACGCGTGCGCGACGTGCTGCTCGCCCTGGCCGAAGACACGCTGTTCCAGCCCTATTGGAGCGACGGCATCGTCGCCGAGGTGGAGCGGCGGCTGCCGTCGCACATGTCGCGCCCGGCGCGGGACTTCCTGTTCGCCGAACTCGAAACCGCCTTCCCCGAGGCCCGGGTGACCTGGCCGGCCACGGTGCTGCGGGAGGTGCCGTACATCAGCGATCCCCGCGACGCGCACCTGACCGCGGTGGCGCTGTTCGCGCAGGCCGACGTCGTCGTCACCACCGACGCCGGTCTCGCTCGCTCGCTCGAGCGGTCCGGGGTCGAGCCGCAGACGCCGGACGCGTTCGTCGCGTACGTGCTCGACGCCGAGCCGCAGCGTTGCCGGCGCGTGCTGCTGCGGATGGCGCGACGGCGGTGGCTCGGGCCCGGCGAGGAGACCCCCGACGCCGCCCTGCAGACCCGGCTGGCCGCCTGGGCCCGTCGCGATCTCGGCGACAACAGCGCCGATCTGCTGGCCGCGGACCCGGTCCGACCGTGACCGGACGCCCCCGGTGGTCCTGGCAGCCCGAACCGGACACCGCATAGACTCGGACGGTCCTCTTCTCGAACCCAGGAGCGCCCTTCCCGTGTCCGACGTGTCCGTCACCCCCCTGTCCGGATTGGCGCGGATCGCGCTGGCCGACGCTCAGCTCGAACGTGTGGCCGCCCTCGCCGGGACCGCCGAACAGGCCCTGGTGGCCCCGCCGTCGGCCCGGCCGTTCGTCGCCGCCGCGCTCGCGGCGAAGACGCCGCTGCTCGTGGTGACCGCGACCGGCCGCGAGGCGGACGACCTGACGGCCGAACTGCACGAGATGCTCGGCGACGTCGTCGCGCAGTTCCCGTCGTGGGAGACGCTGCCGCACGAGCGGCTCTCGCCCAGCGCCGACACCGTCGGCCGCCGGTTGCAGGTGCTGCGCCGGCTCGCCCACCCCGAGGACCACGACTACGGCCCCGAGCTGCGGGTGATCGTCGCGACCGTGCGGTCGCTGGTGCAGCCGATGGCCCCGCGTCTGGGCGACATCGAGCCCGTGACTCTGCGGGTCGGCGCGGAGCACGACTTCGACGAGCTGATCGAGCGGCTCGTCGAGCTGGCCTACACCCGCGCCGACATGGTCGGCAAGCGCGGCGAGTTCGCGGTGCGCGGCGGCATCCTCGACGTCTTCCCGCCGACCGCGGACCATCCGGTGCGGGTCGAGTTCTGGGGCGACGAGGTCACCGAGCTGCGCCCGTTCTCCGTCGCCGACCAGCGGTCCATCCCCGAACTCGAGGTGGGCACCCTCATCGCCCCGCCCTGCCGGGAGCTGCTGCTCACCGAGCAGGTCAAGGAGCGCGCGGCCCGGCTGGCGCAGGACAACCCGGCCGATGCGGCGCTGGTGGAGATGCTCGACAAGATGGCCTCCGGTATTCCGGTCGAGGGCATGGAGGCGCTGCTGCCGGTGCTGCAGACGGGCGAGCTGCAGTTGTTGACCGACGTCGTGCCGGCCGGCACGCACGTGCTGCTGTGCGATCCGGAGAAGGTGCGCACCCGCGCGGCGGATCTGATGCGCACCGGTCAGGAGTTTCTCGAGGCGTCGTGGACCGCGGCCTCGCTCGGTGGTGCCGCGCCGCTGGACACCGCCAACATGAAGGGCGTGGACCTGGCCGCGTCGGCGTACCGGCCGCTGACCCAGGTGCGGGAGACGGCGGAGGCGGCGGGCCGGCCGTGGTGGACGCTGAGCCCGCTGGCGTCGGGCGCCGACACCGAGGTCGTGCTCGACGTGCAGCCGGCGCCGGAGGTGCGCGGCTCGGACGAGCTGCTGACGATGCTCTTCGCGAACCTGCGCGCGCACGTCACCACCGGCGGGCGGGCCGCGATCGTCGTCGCGGGCGCCGGCACCGGGCAGCGGGTGCTCGAGCGCCTGCAGGAGAACGACGTGCCCGCCGCGCGTCTCGATCCGGGCGCCGAGCCGGTGCGCGGCACGGTCGGGGTGCTGTGCGGCGCGCTGCACGACGGCGTGGTCCTGCCGGGCGACGGCGCGGACGTGCCCGGCCTGGTGCTCGTCACCGAGTCCGACCTCACGGGCAACCGGGTGACCGCCGCCGAGGGGCGCCGCACGCCGGTCAAGCGTCGCAACCAGGTCGACCCGCTGGCGCTCACCGCCGGGGACATGGTGGTCCACGACCAGCACGGCATCGGCCGTTTCGTCGAGATGGTGGAACGGACCGTGGGCGGTGCCCGCCGCGAGTACCTGGTCATCGAGTACGCCCCGAGCAAACGCGGGCAGCCGGGTGACCGGCTGTTCGTGCCGATGGAGTCCCTCGATCAGCTCTCCCGCTACGTCGGCGGCGAGATGCCCGCCCTGAGCAAGCTCGGCGGCTCCGACTGGGCCAACACGAAACGCAAGGCGCGCAAGGCTGTTCGTGAGATCGCCGGGGAGCTGGTGCAGCTGTACGCGGCGCGCCAGGCTGCGCCCGGGCACGCGTTCGCCCCGGACACCCCGTGGCAGAAGGAGATGGAGGACGCGTTCGCGTTCACCGAGACCCAGGATCAGCTCACCGTCATCTCCGAGGTCAAGGCCGACATGGAGAAGGCGGTCCCGATGGACCGCGTCGTCATCGGCGACGTCGGCTACGGCAAGACCGAGATCGCGGTGCGCGCCGCGTTCAAGGCCGTGCAGGACGGCAAGCAGGTCGCGGTGCTGGTGCCCACCACGCTGCTGGCGCAACAGCACCTGCAGACCTTCACGGAGCGGATGGCGTCGTTCCCCGTCACCGTCAAGGGCCTGAGCCGCTTCACCGATCCCGCCGAGTCGAAGGAGACGATCGCTGCCCTCGCCGACGGCGCCGTCGACATCGTCGTCGGCACCCACCGGCTGCTGCAGACCGGCGTGCGCTGGAAGGACCTCGGCCTCGTGATCGTGGACGAGGAGCAGCGATTCGGCGTCGAGCACAAGGAGCACATCAAGGCGCTGCGCACGCACGTCGACGTGCTGACCATGTCCGCGACGCCGATTCCGCGCACCCTGGAGATGAGCATGGCCGGCATCCGCGAGATGTCGACGATCCTCACCCCGCCCGAGGAGCGGCACCCGGTGCTCACCTACGTGGGCGCCTACGCGGACAAGCAGGTCGCCGCCGCCATCCGTCGCGAGCTGCTGCGCGACGGGCAGGTGTTCTACGTGCACAACCGGGTCAGCTCGATCGACAAGGCCGCCAAGCGGATTCGTGACCTCGTCCCCGAGGCACGGGTGGCGGTCGCGCACGGGCAGATGAACGAGGACACCCTCGAGAAGACCGTGCAGGGCTTCTGGGAACGTCAGTACGACGTCCTGGTGTGCACCACCATCGTCGAAACGGGCCTGGACATCTCCAACGCCAACACCCTCATCGTCGAACGCGCCGATTCGCTCGGCCTGTCGCAGCTGCATCAGCTGCGCGGGCGCGTCGGCCGGTCCCGCGAGCGGGGTTACGCGTACTTCCTGTATCCGCCGGAGAAGCCGCTGACCGAGACGGCGTACGACCGGCTCGCCACGATCTCCCAGAACTCCGACCTCGGTGCGGGCATGGCCGTGGCCATGAAGGACCTCGAGATCCGCGGCGCGGGAAACGTGCTGGGCGCGGAGCAGTCCGGTCACGTCGCCGGCGTCGGGTTCGATCTGTACGTGCGGCTCGTCGGCGAGGCGGTGGAGGCCTTCCGGGCCGCCGCGGACGGCCGGCCCGTCGCCACGGAGGAGGCCGCCAAGGAGGTGCGCGTGGACCTGCCGGTCGACGCCCACATCCCGCCGGACTACGTGACCTCCGACCGGCTGCGGCTCGAGGCCTACCGCAAGCTCGCCGCGGCGCACGACGACGACGCGATCGCCGCGGTGGTCGAGGAACTCGTCGACCGCTACGGCCCGCTGCCCGAGGAGGTCGGCCGGCTGGTGTCGGTGGCCAAACTGCGCCTGTTGTGCCGCGAGTACGCCCTCGAGGAGGTCGCGGTCTCCGGCACCCAGCTGAAGATCTCGCCGATGCATCTGCCGGATTCGAAGCAGATGCGGCTCAAGCGGCTCTACCCGGCGGCGCAGTACCGGGCCACGAGCGGCCTTGTGCAGCTGCCGTTGCCGCGGACCGGTGGGGTGGGCTCCGATCGGGTGCGCGACGTCGAGTTGCTGCAGTACATCGCGGACTTCCTGCTCGCCCTCGACGGCAAGGCGCAGGGTTCGGTGGACGTGCGCGTGCCGGCCGTCGCGAGCGTGTGACCGGGGCGAGCGCAGCGACGGGGAATGTGACCGGGGCGAGCGCAGCGACGGGGAATGTGACCGGGGCGAGCGCAGCGACGGGGAATGTGACCGGGGCGAGCGCAGTGACGGGGAATGTGAGGCGACGGCCGTGACGGTGATTCTGCTCGACCCGTACCGGCCCGGATCGGTGCCGCTCGAGGCGGTGCCGCTGCTGACCGGGCCGCTCGCCTGCACCGACGACGTGCCCGCGGCGGTTCGGGAAACGCTCGGCGCGACAGCGGGATCCGACGCCGAGACGTTGGTGGCCGTCGACGCCGGGCACGAGGCGGTGCGTGAACGCGTGCGGCGGGGTGAGCGGGTGATCGCCGCCCCGCCCGCGCCGGGGGAGCGCCTGCTGCGTGCCGTGGAGGTGATGGACCGGCTGTGGGGATTCGGCGGCTGGGAGGTCACGCAGACGCACGATTCGTTGCGCCGCTACCTGCTCGAGGAGACCTACGAACTGCTCGACGCGATCGAGGAAGGTGACCCGCACGGCCTGCGCGAGGAACTGGGAGACCTGTTGCTCCAGGTGCTGTTCCACTCGCGGATCGCCCAGGAGTCCGGCACCGACCCGTTCACCGTCGACGATGTCGCCGACACGCTCGTCACCAAGCTCGCGTTGCGCAGCCCGCACCTGACCAACGGTCACACCGGCCCGATCGACGTGGCCGAGCAGGAGGCGGCGTGGGAGGTGGCGAAGGCGGCGGAGAAGGCCCGGCCCTCCTGCCTGGACGGCATCGCGATGGCGCAGCCGGCGCTGGCGCTGACCGACAAGGTGATCGCCCGCGCCACGAAGGCCGGGCTGCCGGCACACCTGGTTCCGCCCGGGTTGCGTACCGTGCACGTCACCGGGTCCGGCGGCGCCGAGGACGCGCTGCGCACCGCGACGCTGCGGTTCGTCGCGGCGGTGCGGGCGACCGAGCGGGCCGCCCATGCCGACGGGGTGCCGCACGGCGGTCTCGACGCGGACGCGTGGGTGCGTTACTGGGGGAAGTGAATGCCGACCGGTTCGTCGCCGAGCCGGCGCGGTTCCGCGCGAGCGCGCAGTGCCGGGGCGACGGGGCGTCCGCGGAGGAGTCCGGCGACCCCGCCCGCGTCGAGCGCCTGCCGGTACACCGCCATTGCGCCGCGCGCCGCCTCGACGGTCTCCTCGATGTCGGCGTCGGTGTGGGCCGCGGAGATCACGAACGACTGCCCGAGCACGCCCCGGTTGAGTAGTTCCTGCAGGAACAGCGTGCGGAATTCCTGGGACGGCTGCAGGTTCAGGTCGCGAGTGACGAAGATCAGGCAGGACGGTCGACCGATCACCTGGACGTATTCGTCCACGTCGAGGTCCGCGGCTGCGGCGTTGACGGCGTCGGCCAGCCTGCGGCCCGCCGCTTCCATCCGGCCGATCGGGTCCTCGGTCGCATAGGCACGCACCACCGCACGGAAGGCGGCCAGACCGCCGGACTCCGGTCCGTGTGTGGTGGACAGGAGGAACACCCGGTTCCCGTCGGTGCGCAGGCCGCCGAGTTCCATGAATTCGCGGCGGCCGGCGAGGGCCGCGACGGGGAAGCCGTTCCCCATCGCCTTGCCCCAGCACGACAGATCCGGCCGGACGCCGTACACGCCCTGGGCCCCGTGCTCGGACCAGCGGAATCCGGTGATCATCTCGTCGAAGATCAGCAGGGCGCCGTGCCGGTCGCACAGTCGGCGCACGCCCGGTAGGAAGCCGGGATCGGGTTCGGCGAGGGCGGTGGCGGCTTCGAGGATCACGCACGCGGTCGGCCTGGCCGACAGGGCCCGGTCGAGCGAGTCGAGGTCGTTGTACCGGAACCGGTGGGTGTGCTCGGTGACCTCCTCGGGGATCCCGGCGTTCATCGGGGTGGTGCCGATGAACCAGTCGTCGACGGAGAAGAAGGGCTGGTCGCACGCCACCACGTGCCGGCGGCCGGTGACCGCACGGGCCAGGCGCACCGCCGCGGTCGTGGCGTCGGAGCCGTTCTTGGCGAACTTCACCATGTCGGCGCCGGGAACGAGGGCGAGGAAGTCCTCGGCCGCAGCGATCTCGAGTGTGGTGGGCCGGCTGAAGTTGGTGCCGTTCGCGATCGCGGTGGCGACGGCGTCGACGACGGGGCGGTAGCCGTGCCCGAGCGTCACCGAGCGCAGGCCCATCCCGTACTCGACGTAGCTGTTTCCGTCGGCGTCCCATACGCGGGCACCTGCGCCGCGTTCGAGGACGGGTGCCATGAATTCCGGGTACTGGTCGGAGCCCCGGGCGTACGTGTGCGCACCGCCGGGCACGATCTCGTGGAGCCGGGCCTGGAGTGCGGCCGACCGGGTGAACGATCGACGGAGATGTTCGGACGGATGGCTCATGCGCGAACCCCATCGCTCGGAGAACCTGCGCGGGCCTCGATTGTTTCATCCGGGGCGGCGATCGTCGTGCCGAACGGGTGAATTCGGTGTTGCGTGCCCGGGGCCGCCGGCCCCGCAGCGCCCACGGCACGGACGTTGCCCCGCGGAATCGGGTATTGTTCGAGGCGACCCGACCTACCTTGCCGGCCCGGACAATTCGGGCAGGCGCGCGTGGCTTGCGCCCCGATCTTTCCGCTTCTGCGAGTGCCCGAAGGTGTTGACATGGCGAATCGCATTCCACCCGAGGCGTCCGGCCGCCGGCCGGAGGTTCGCGTCCTTCTCGAGAACGGGGAGTACTGGCTCAACAACAAGGGCGATCTCGCGATCCTCGACGTGACCGTCCGGCGGTTCGCCGAGCGGTGGCCGGATGCGCGGATCGGGGTTCTCACCTCCGCTCCTGCGCTGCTGCGAGCCTACGAATCGCGCGTCGATCCGATCTGCTATCAGCGGGGCGGGAATTGGCCGCGGCACCGCCGGCGGCCGGGTCCGGCGGGCCGGCTCGGCCCCGAGATCGCGGGTGTGCCGATGAACGGCTGGGATGCCGCCGTCGCCCTTCCCGGACGGATCGCGCGGCGGGCGCGGCGCACCATCGGACGCCGAGGAAGCGGTACGGCGAACGGCGAGTCGGTTTCGAGGGCAGTCGTTCCGGGGCGGCCGGCACTCGCCAGGGACGGCGGGCACGTGCCGAACGCGGTGGGCACGGCCTCGGTCGTGGTGGCGATCGGCGGTGGATACATGACCGACATCGACCGGTTCCAGACCGAACGCACGCTGGAGCTGCTCGAGTACGCCACCGAGCGTGGAATCCCCACGGCGATGACGGGTCAGGGTCTCGGCCCGCTGACCGAACCGGACCTGCTCGAGCGGGCGGCGCGCGTGCTGCCGCGGGTCGACCTGATCGCACTGCGCGAGGACGTGCGGGGCCCGGAACTGCTGCGTTCCCTGGGGGTTCCGTCGGACCGCGTCGTGGTGACCGGGGACGACGCGGTGGAACTGGGCTATTCCACGCGCCGGGCCGAGCTCGGCACTGACCTCGGGGTGTGCCTGAGAGTCGCGGAGTACTCACCGGTCGGGGCCGCGATCCAGGACTCCGTCGGTCGCGTCGTGCGCGATGCGGCGGCCGGATACGGTGGCGGACTCGTTCCGCTGATCGTGTCCGAGCACGACGCGGAGGACAGGCGGTCCACGATGCCGCTCCTGGACGGATACCCCGGCGCGGTGCGGCCCCTCGGCCGGTTCGCCGGCGCTTGCGCACTCTCGCGGCAGGTCGGCCGGTGCCGGATCATCGTCACCGGCGCGTACCATGTCGCGGTCTTCGCGCTGTCGCAGGGGATATCGGTGGTGGGACTGTCGACGTCGCAGTACTACGACGACAAGTTCGCCGGCCTGAATTCTATGTTCGGGACCGGCATCGAGACGGTGCGGCTCGACCGGGACGGGATGGAGGACCGGCTCCGCGATGCGATCCGGAGCATGTGGGCCGGCGCGCCGGAGTCGCGGCGCGCGTTGCTGGCCCGGGCCGAGGACCAGATCCGGGCGAGCAGGGCCGTCTTCGACCGCATCGCGCGGTTCGTCGACGGCGAGCTCACCGACGGGCGCGATCTGGAATCCGGTCCCTCTGCGCCGCCCACATCTCCGCGGTGATGGCCCACAGGTCGTGATCCTTGCGCCGGCCGCCCACATCGAGATAGCTGACCATGGTGCCTTCCCGGCGCATACCGACCTGCTCGGCGCAGTGCGCCGCCGGCGTGTTACCGAGGCACACGGGCGCGGTGATGCGGTGCAGTCCGAGGGTGCCGAACCCGTACTCGGCGAGCAGGCGGGCGGAGGCGAGGGCGATGCCCTTGCCGGCGAGGGTCGAGTCGATCCACACTCCCGCCTCCGCGAGACCCGCCCACCGGTCGATGCGCTCGAGGCTGAATTGCCCGGCGAGCCGGCCGTCCACCTCGATGACCAGGGGCAGTGCCCGGCCGGCACGCGCCTCGCGGCGGGCGTGCAGGAACTCGTCGACCCAGTCCCGCTCGGTGTGCCGTTCCGCCCAGGGGCGCGGGGACGACGTCCAGAACGGCTCGATGAACTTCTGATCCCGTAGCCGGATGGCCTGCCACTCCGGCCAATCGGACAACCGTGGCGACCGCAGGGACACAACGTGTCCGGCCACCTCGACCGGGCCGATCCGCACGCACAGGGTGCGCCCCTGCCGGCACCGCAGCCTGTGCCGCAGGGGGCGGGTATAGAGGCGGCCTGCTGTCGACAGCACGACCAACGGCCTGGGACGTTTCACGCGTTCACCTCTGCTCAGCGGTCCGGCCGGGGTGGACGAGACGACGGCGGGCATCGGCGGTCGAGGGTGTGTGCCAAGCGTACCCGTAGGTGCCGCACGGTTTCGACCGGAACGGTCGAATCGGATCGGGAATCGGGCCGGGACCCGCCCCGCCCGCGGAGCCCGCGCGAGCGGCCCGAATGCCCTGACGCGGAGATCGCGTGCTGGTACCGTCCAAGCTGGGGTGGAGGTCGTCCGTGCAGTCCGGACCGAAAGGGGTGGTGCATGATCCGTCCGGATCGAGGATCCCCGCATATGTCTTGCGGCACCGGCGCCGCCGGCCGTCCCGGTCCATGAACGCCCCCCGTGTCGCCCTCGTCCACGAGCGGTTCACCGAGATCGCGGGTTCGGAACATGTCGTCGAGCAGCTGGCCGTGCAGTGGCCGGACGCGCGGGCCCACGTGCCGATCGCGCGCCCGTCGGGAATCCCGACCGTCCTGCGCACGCGGACCGACACGACGTGGCTCGACCGGCTGTACCACCTGGGCGGGGAGCGGTCGTACGCGCCGCTTCTGCCGTTGATGCCGCGGGCTTTTCGCGGGATGCGCCTGGGCGACGCGGACGTCGTGCTCGTCAGTCATCACGCGTTCGCCACGCAGGCCGTGTTCGCCACGACCGCGCCGGCGATCGCATACGTGCACAGCCCGGCCCGGTGGGCATGGGACGCCTCGCTGCGCGAGGGCGAGGCCGCTGGCCGGCTCGGAGGGGCGGCGCTGGCGATGCTCGCGTCGTCCGCCCGGCGCGCCGAACTCGCTGCCGCGCCGCGGTTGCGCCGGATCGTGGCGAACTCCACGGCCGTCGCCGACCGGGTCACCCGGTGGTGGCACCGCGACGCCGTGGTCGTGCATCCGCCGGTCGACACCGAGTCGTTCACCCCCGCTCCTCGTCTTCCCCGGGAGGACTTCTTCCTGCTCGCCGGGCGTCTGGTGCCCTACAAGCGACCCGATCTGGCGATCCTGGCCGCCAATGCGGCCGGGGTGCGTCTCGTGGTCGTCGGCGACGGCCGCAGCCTCGACCACTGCCGCGGCATCGCGGGGCCGACGGTGACGTTCCTCGGACGGGCGCCGCACGAGCAGCTGGTCGACATGTACCGGCGTGCCCGGGCTCTGGTCATGCCCGGGCTCGAGGACTTCGGGATCGTGCCGGTCGAGGCCATGGCCTGCGGCACGCCGGTGCTCGCCCTCGGCGCGGGCGGGGCTCTCGACAGCGTCGTGCCGGGGGTGAGCGGGCGGCTCGTTCCCGGTGGCACGGACGCGGAAACGGTGGAGAACTTCGCCGCCGCCATGACGGACTTCGACGGGGCGGACTACGATGCCACCGTCATCCGCGCCCATGCCGAGACGTTCTCGCGCGCGGTGTTCCGGGAGCGGATGCAGCACGTCGTCGACGGCGTGCTGTCGTGACCGCCCCCGTGCGGGCGCTGCCGATTCTGTTCATCCCGCCGGCCGTCGATCACCCAGTGGCGCGGTTCCGAGCTTGCCGTCGGTGGTGACCCGTAACCGCCAGTACCGACCGTCGTCGTCCTTGAGGATCGGACCCGACTCGGGCCGCTCCGACAGCCATGATCCATCGGACAGGATCGCGGAAAGGGTTTCACCGTCGCGATTCTGAGCCTGCAGCAGGTCGTCGTCGCCGATGGCGCGGGCCACGACGGGCCCCGCGAAGACCGCGCCCGAGACGATTCCGCGTCCGGTCACGTTCCAGCCCTCCGGGAATGTCGCGAGATCGATGTCGGTGGACGCGCTCGAGACGAGGTTGACCGCCGTGCCTTCCGGACATCCCTCTGGATCGATCCGCAACTCGGTGGGAAAGACCTCGGTGTCCGGATCGAAGCGGACGTTCGCGAGATACGGCTGCCGGCAATGGATCAGGTCCAGGCACACGTTCCGGGCCGCGATCTTGCAGTTGATCAGGCCGAACTGGGAGGGGCCGCCGCGGCCGCGTTCACCGATCGAGAGAGCGATGTCGGCGCCCTCGAACCATACGTTGGTCAGCCACCAGTTGTTGGCCGCGCCGTCGATGCGTACGTGCTTGTCCGTCGTCCTCGGGTCGTTGTCGGAGACGAATTCGACGTTGGTCAGCGACAATCCCGCGTTGTTGTCGTTGCCGGTGCCCAAGACGCCGACATAGTTGTTGGTCAGTTTCGACGCCGTCAGATAGTTCTGGATACACGAGGTCACGATCCCGATGCCGAAGTTGTTGATGTCGCAGTCGACGAACGCCGTTCCACCGGTGTTTCCCTCGAGGACGACACCCTGTTGCGCCCGGTACTGTGGAAAGTTCTCGCTGAGGTGGCTGCCCCGCAGTACGACCGAGTCGAACGAACACCGGAACGAGCCCGACAGCGACACGGCCACCGCTTCCGGGCCCGTGAGGTAGAACCCGATCCGCGCGAACCGGACGCGGTGCCGGTCGCGGACGGAGACGAGGGTGCCGTCGCCCTCGAAGAAGACGATGGTGACGTCGCCGCCGTCGCCGGTGACCGTCGAGAAGTCGGGCAGATCCGGCCACGCGGTGACGCGGTAGTACCCGGCCGGCAGATACAGCACGGCGGGACCTTCGCCGGCCGCCGCCGCACGGGCGACGGCCTCGGTGTCGTCGGCCATGCCGTCGCCGACCGCCCCGAAGTCACGAACGTTGCGTCCCGGCGACACCTTCGACACCTCGGGGACCTCCCTTTCGACGCTCGGCGCCGTCTGCTGTGACGAGCACGCCGCCAGCGGCAGCACCACGGCCGCGCCGAGCGACGCGGCCAGCAGTCGCCGACGGCTCACCACCTCGTCCGCCATGCAGTCACCTCCGGCACCATCGGAACTAGGGGGAGTAGACGAGACCGAGATCCGGTTCCGACGGGGCGCTCCGCCGCTTCTTCGATTGCGGGAACCTGCGGGTGCGTGCCGGGACGGTCGTGACCGCGCCGATGAGCCCCGACCCGGACGCGGCGAAGCTGTCCGCGGCGGCCCGCACCCGGGGTGCCTTCGTCGTGCCGAGTTCGACGACTGCGATCGTCGCGTCGCAGTGTGCGGACAGGCTCAGGGCGGCCGAGTCCGTGAGCACGGGAGCGGTGGCGACGAGGACGTAGTCGAAGCGCTCTCCGAGCCCGGACAGGATGTCGGCGAACCGCTCGGACGTCAGCAGGTCCGGCGTACGCTCGTCGGCGGAGCCGAGGGGCACGACCGACACGCCGGCCTCCGACCACAGTGGCAGCTCGGTCAGCGGCGGGTACTGGTCCCGCAGCCATTCCGCGACACCGGCGTAGGACTGCATGTCGAGCCGGCCCGTGACTCCGTCCCCGGAGGTGTCGGCGTCGATCAGCGCCACGCGGGCACCCGTGTCCGCCAGTGCTTTCGCGAGCCGGGCCGCGACGCACGGCTTCGAGCGCTCGGTGAAGCTCGTCAGCATCACCACCATCCGGTCCCGGTCACCGCGGGCGGCGGTGACGTGGGCCCGCAGGCGCCCGATGTCCTTCGCCGCGTCGGTGTTGCGCCGCGAGATCGTCCCCAGGATCGGCAGGCCGGTGGATCGGCCGAGCTGCTCCGGTGTCCGGATCGTCGGGTCGAACCGGTCCCGGAGGAAGGCGAGGAGGAAGCCGAGTCCGAGGCCGACGACGAGTCCGAGCGCAAGGATGCGCTTCGTGTTGGGGCCGACGGGTTCGCTCGGCAGCGGGGCCGGATCGATCACGGAGGCCCGGGCGGCGGGTGCCGCTCCGATCACCGTGGTCTCCATCTCCGCGACGAGCTGCGCGAACTCGTCCGCGACGGCCCGGGAAAGCTGCCGCGCGCCTTCGGGGGTGGAGTCGGTGACCGTGATGTCCAGCAGGGTCGTGGCCGGCGGGAACGTCGCCGACACCTTGCCCTGCAGCTCGCCCGGGGAGATGGTCAACCCGAGCCTGTCGACCACCCGGTCGGCGACGGTGGCGCCCGTCGCGACGTACGGGTACGACGTGATGCGCTGCTGCGCAGCGAGACCGCCCTGGTACGAGTCGTTGACCGACGTTCCGGTCGCCATCGACACGTACATCCGGGTCGTCGACACGTAGGCGGTCGGAATGGTCGACGCGTACGCCCACGCCAGGGCCATGCAGGCGAGGACCGTCGCCACCACCGTCAACCATCTGCGCCGGGCTATGCCCGTGTAGTCACTCAGTGCCATTGTTCCACCCCTTTGTTCGTGCCCCGACGACTGTGCCGATTTCCTGTGGTGCCGATTCCGGACCTCTCGCCGCGCCGGTGCGTATGCGGTATTCGCGTACCGTCATGTCGACGAGCCAGATCAGCACGACGAGCTGGAGGGACTTGCCGATCACCTCCATGCTGCCGAGAATTCCCCGTTCGAAGAGGATCGGGGATGCCGTGATCGCCAGGCCCAGGCCGACGACCACGATGTGCCGCGCCTGCAGCGCCCGCACGCCGAGCAGGAGCAGGCCGAAGGTGAACAGCACCCCGGCCGCCACGCCCGCGTAGCCGGCGACGACGAAGCCCTCGTTGATGTTCCCGTCGGCGAGGGATACCGACACCCGGCTCATGTCCATGGACGACCCCCGCACCTCGGTGGCCCACGCCGTGCCGGATCGCAGCTTCTCGGTCCCGAGGAGTTGCGCGGGAATCAGGCTCTGGAGGCCGTGCTGAACGACCTCGAACGGCGTCATCCACGGCCGCATGGTCATGTAGTAGCTGTCCGTGGCCGCCTCGAGCAGATCGAACCGGCGCAGGATGCTCAGATACGGCTGCACCCACGGCGGATAGGCCGAATCCCTGACCAGGACTTCGGCCCGTACGTAGTCGGGTTGCTTGATCGACTGCAGCCACCCGAACCCGCCGATGCCCACCACCGAGATCACGGCGACGCACACCACCCGCAGCCGCGTCCAGCCGTACATCGCGAAGCGGACGGCCACGGCCATCGCGGCACTCATGATCGGCGTCTTCGATTCGACCGCGACGGTCCACAGCAGCTCCACCGTCAGCAGCGCCGCGAGCAGCGCGGCGGTCGTCCGACGGTCCGCGGGCCGGATGAAGATGATCAGCCCGATCGCCCCGACGGTGGCGAGCTGGGCGACGAAACCCAGTATCGGATTGGAACTCTGGACGTCACCCGCCTGTCCGGTCGAACCGGTCACGTACGAGACCGCGCGCCCGAGGAGGCCCAGGGCGTACACGGCCGCCAGTGTGGGTACGAAGTCGCGGGTGGCTGTCTGCGGCGCGGCGCTGCGATGCCGGCGATCCCAGATCGCGTAGGCCACCGCGGCGAGGGCGTACACCCACAGCCCGAACGCCACCGGCTGCAGGACCTCCGCGATGCCACGGTCGTAGCCGATCGCGGCCAGCCGCGGGTCGGCGATGTTGTCCGCGTACCGGGGCCGCGGCTGGACCGTGAGCAGTACGAGGGGACGCGCGACGTACGACAGGGTCCAGTAGACGGCCTGCGCGATCAGGAACACCCGTGCGACGCCGTGGATGTGGGCGGCCGCGACGACGATGGTGATCAGCGCCGTGCCCACCAGGACGAGTTCGATGCCGGGGTCGATCACCGTGCCCCCTCCCGTGTCGCGGAGCCGTTGTCCACCAGTGCCGGTGCGGGCCCGGCGACGCTCGTGCCGGGTGCGCCGGTGCCGGCTCCGCCCTCCAGGGCCGCGATGATCTCCGCTGCGCGGTCGACGTACCGGTGGTGCCCGGTGACGATCCGGTGGTGCCCGGCCGCGGCGATCGCGCGAGCCTGCTCGGGATACCGGTCGCACCACCGCAGGATCTCGAGCAACTCGTCCTCGTCGGAGAACAGCAGGCACTCCCGGCCCTCCGCGAGCAGCGTCGCGTGTTCGTCCGTGCGCTGCCCGACGAACAAGCCGCCCGCCGCGGGCACCTCGAACGTGCGGCACGTATGGGTGTCACGGTTGTCGGAGTTGAGGAACACCAGGTTGGCCGTGACCGAGGCGACCGCCGCGGAGAAGTGCTCCCCATACACCGGCCCGCCGACGACGGCGCGGGTGTGCCGCAGCTCCGGCACGCGCCGCCAGCCGGGACCGCGGACGAGCATCCGCTCGCCGTAGCGCCGAGCCAGGGCGACGGTGGTGTCGCGCCGGTCGGGCCGGCAGTTGCCGACGAACCCGACCAGATACCGGTGCGGGTCCCGGCGCGCCGAGAGATGGTGCCATGCCGGGTCGTACGCACTCAGCACGAACTGCACCGCCCCGGCTCCGCGGGCGATCAGTTCCGGCACGTTGTGCCGTTTGGTGGTGACCACGAGATCCCACTCGCGTTCGCACCGGAGGTAACCCGGTGACGTGTTGTACGGATTCGACGCGTCGTCGGGGCTGTAGTGCACGTGCAGCCGGGCCGGCGTGCCGAGTAGCCGTCGCTGGTCGAGATGCACCGTGCGGAAACAGAACACCAGGTCGGGCCGGAATCCGGCGGCGACCGACTCGATCCGGCGGTGCACGGCCTCGAGGTCCCACGGTGCGCGCTGACGCCGGATCTTCGAGTAGACCCACGGGGGCGAGAACCGGGACGGGAGCGTCACGGCGGTCGTGTCCACGACGACCACGTCGTGTCCCGCCTGCCGGAAGCCGTCGGCCAGCGAGCGGGCATTGCTGCCGACCCAGTCGTCGCCGATGTAGAGGATTCTCATCGTTTCTCCCCCCTGGGAACGGGGACGTCGGCCGCGTCGACGTCCGCTTCGGACGGCGCGGTTCGCCGTTCGCGCAGGACCAGGTGCCGTGTCCGCAGGACGTACCACAGGGCCACGCCGAACTCGCATGCGACGGTGCCGTACACGAGTGCCCACACCGAATGGGTCCGGAAGGCCGCGTACAGCGCGACGGCCGCGATGCAGGTGCCGATGATCGCGCCGATCAGGACGCCGGAGGTGTCCTCCCGCACCGGCAGCACCGCCGTGGTGACGAAGGAACTCAGTGCGGTCGCCGGCAGGATGAGGACCTCGACGCGAAGGAGCGGGACGGCGTCGGCGAAGTCGCTGCCGAAGACGAGTCGCACCGCGAGCGGCGCGGCGATCCACAATGCCGCGGTCACGAGGACGGCGATGCCGACGCACGCGAGCATCGCGAGGGTCGCGCGCCGCCAGAACCGAGCGTCGCCGCTGCTGCGGGCCATGCGCGGCAGGAGCGCGAAACCGATCGGATCCAGCATGGACTGCACGGCCCGCACCAGGCGGTCGCCGGCCGAGTACAGGCCGAGCGATGCCGCGTCGAGCACGGCCGAGTAGATGGCCGCGGCCCCCTGCCCGTAGCTGACCACGAGCAGCCGGGAGGTGAACACGGGCGCGGCCATGCGCACGGTGGGGACGACGCGGCGTGGCCGCGCGGGACGCCCGTACTTGCGCAGCGAATCCCGCCAGGTGAGCGCCACGGTGAGGGTCGACGAGGCGAGCATGCAGAGCAACGCCACCGAGGCGCTCGGGAAGCGGGGCAGCACCACCAGCAACAGCGCGAGGTACGCGAGCCGGCCCGCCCCCTGGTAGACCGTGGAGGCGACGAACCGGCCCTGCCCGATCAGCACCCAGTCCTCCGAAACCGACCAGAAGCCCCCCGCGAACAAGCCGAGCAGGATCATGTGGACGTGGGGGTCGACTCCGATCGTCAGACCGACGACGAGCGCGGCGCCGAGGGTGCCGAGAACGGTGAGGCGGATGGCGAGATAGTCGCCGCGGATCTGATTGACGTCCGAGTTGGGGACCTTCGCCGCCAGGAACTGGGTGATCCCCAGATCGACGAGGAGCGATCCGATGAAGTAGGCCGACATCCCGATCGCGAGCAGTCCTAGGCCTTCCGGCCCGAGGACGCGGGCGATGAGCGGCAGGGTCACGGCCGTGACGACGTACTGACCGTACTTGCCGAAGCTGACGAAGCCGATGTCCCGCACCAGCGCGGCGGCCCTGCTCATCCCGCGTTCCTCGACCATGTCGCGTTCACCTCCGCACGGGAGGGAGCGGCGATCGTGTCCAGGAAACGTGCTACCGCCCGTGCGGATTCGGTGATGTCGAAACAGCCGGCGCGCAGCCGGGCCGCGGCCGCCAGCCGGCGGCGCAGGTCCGGGTCGCCGATCAGGGTGTCCAGCGCCGCGGTGAGCCCGTGCCGATCGCCGGCGTCGACCAGCAGTCCGTTCACGCCGGGCTCGACGATCTCGGTGGGGCCACCCGGGCGGGAGGCGATCACCGCACATCCGGCCCGCATCCCCTCCACCACGACCTGACCGAACGGTTCCGCGATGACCGAGCAGTGCACGAGGATGTCTGCGCGCCGCATGTAGTCCTCGGGGTCGTCCACATGCCCGGTGAAGGTCACCGGGAGGTCGAGTTGGGCGGCGAGGCGTTCGAGCTCCTCGCGGTACGGTTCCTCGTCGAAGAACGTGCCGCCGACGAGGTAGATGTGCGCCGGACGGACCGTCGTGTCCGCAGCGGCCCGCAGGAACACGTCCTGCCCCTTCCACGGCGTCAGCCGTCCGACGACCGCGACGACCGTCTCCGCCGGTGCGCGTTGCGGGGCGCGGGCTGCGCTCTGCGCGGGTTCGACGCCGGGATACGCCACGAGGGCGCGCCGGCGCGGGATCAGCGAGGACATCGTCGATCTGCTGTTGGCGATGTAGCCGCGGCTGAGCGACCGACCCAGGCCGCGGACGATCGCGGCGAGCACCGGGCCGAAATACTCGGCCGAGACCCGGTCGTGCACGTGCCAGACCAGGGGGACTCTCGCTCGCCGGGCCGCCACGGCGCCCATGATCAGGGCCTTCGAGCTCTCGGCGATCACCACCGTCGCACCCCGCTCGGCGGCCACGGCTCCCAGGTCCCATCCGAGCCGGACCAGGCGGGCGGCGCCGGCGAGCAGCCGGTGCGGGCTGGGGTCGGTGACCGTCATCGCCCGGCTGTCGAACGTGCCGTGCAGGATCGTGGTGCCGATGCCGTCCGCGCGCAACCGCTGTGCCATCGGACCGTCCTCTGCGAAGGCCACGGCGACGTCGACACCGAGGTCCCGCAGCGCCCTCGCCAACCGCGCGGTGGCGATCTCGGCGCCGGACGGAGCGGCCGTGTGGGTCACGAAGAGCACGCTGGTCACGACACCAGCTCCTCGTACAGGGCGACGTGCCGCTGTGCGGCTGCGTCCCAGGAGTAGGTCTCGGCGTGGGCGCGGCACTGCCGTCGCCCCGGCACCCGGCCCGAGAGCGCAGCGGCGATCCGGTCGGCGAGTGCCTCGGCGTCGCCGGCGGGGACGATCAGCGACGGGTCGAGCCCGCGCACGGCGTCGGGCAGACCGCCGCAGTCGGTGACGACGGGGGCGCGTCCCGCCGCCAGCGACTCGAGCGCGATCAACCCGAATCCTTCGAGGGCCACCGACGGGACGACGGTCGCGGCGGCCTCCTCGTACAGGCGCGCCAGACGCGCATCGTCGGTGCGGCCCTCGAACGTGACGGAATCGCCCACCCCGGACTCCGCGGCCCCGGCTCGCAGCGCGTCCTCCTCGGTGCCGGTGCCGACGATCACCAGGCGGGCGTCGGGATGCGCGGCGACGACGTCCGGCCAGGCGCGGAGCAGGACATGCACGCCCATCCGCCGCTCGAGCCGACGCACGCACAGCACCGTGCGCGAGGAGCCGGGCACGTCCGTCGCGCGGAAGCGGTCGAGGTCGACCCCGGGCGGAAGGATCCGGATGCGATCCTCCGGGACGCGGTACGAGTGGGTGAGCACGTCCCGGAAATGCCCGGACAACACCACGTACCGGTCGGCACCGGCGTACCGCACCCGCTCGAGCCGGTACTTGGCGCGGGCGGCGATCTCGCTCGACCCCGCCATGAGACTCTCCGCTGCCCACGGCCCGTGGAAGTGCACCACGAGCGGGTGCCGGCCGCGCCGACCGATGGACGGGCGTCCGTAGAGGCTGAAGTGCCGGTCGATGATCGCCTCGCGGGGCAGCGCGGTGTGGTCCCGGAAGGCGGTGCAGGCGCGGTGCAGCGTCGATCCGCCCGTCGGGCCCCAGCTCTGCCCTCCCGCTTCCGGGGTGCCGAATGCGATTGCGGACACGTCGACGTCCGGCCTGTGACGCAGGGCGCGGTACAGGTCGGTGAAGTACCGGTTCAGGCCGCCGGGCGCCGTGGCGAACCATTCGGATCCGGTCATGTGGATCCGCAGTGGCTCGCCGGCTCGACGGGAGGAGACGTGGGCGGAGGACGTCACGGAGACACCGCCGTAGGCTGCCCGGCGCCGGCGCGGCGCCGTGTGCGGGGGCGGGGGAATGTGCTGCGTTCCCGGTTCGAATGCGGGTACGCTCCGACGCAGGTCCGAGCCGGCACCCCGCACGCCCCGTCGCCCGGGTGGTGACGCCCTTCCGGCGACGGAACTCGAACGTCACGGAGGGTTCTCATGACCGCTTCGATCTCTGTCTGCGTCCCCGCGTACAACGCGGCCCGCACGCTCGACGCGACGATGCGCTCGATCCTCGACCAGGACGTCGACCTCGACGTCCTGGTGCTGGACAACGCGACGGAGGACGGCACCGCGGACATCGCGCACTCGTTCGACGACGCCCGGGTCCGGGTGGCCCGCAACGACGCGGTGCTCTCGATCGGCGACAACTGGAACAAGGCCGTGTCCCTGTCCGCCGGCGAACTCGTGAAGATCGTGTGCGCCGACGACGTGCTGCGCCCCGGATCGATCGAGGCCCAGGCGAAGGTGATGGCCGATCCCACCATCTCCCTCTCGTCCGCACGCTTCGACGTCATCGACGAGGCCGGCGACATCCGCGAGAGCGGGCTGGGCATCCCCGGGCTCGAGGGCCTGCACACGCCGCGCGCCCTGATCGGCACGATCGTGCGGCGCGGGCCGGCCGACTTCGGTCCCACCGCGGCCGCGATGTTCCGGCGCGAGCACTTCGACGGGGTGGGTGGCTTCCGGGGCGATCTGGTATTCCCGATGGACGTGGACCTGTTCGCCCGGGTCTCGACCTTCGGCATGTTCTTCGGGATGTCCGAACGTGTTGCCGCATGGCGTGATTCGACGTTCAACCTGTGCAGCCGGACGTCCTCGTTCAGCAAGTTGACGGACATGATGCGTTTCCACCACCGAATCGCGAAGGACTACCCGGACCTGGTATCCCGGGGAGATGTGATCGCCGGTGACACGCGCCTCGCGCGTGCCGCGTTCGAGCGGCTGTCGGCGCGGTCCCGGGGGCTGGCGGCGACGTTGCGTCGCTGACGCCGGGCCGGTCGTTCCCACGGGAACGGCCGGCCGGGCCGGTGCGGCACGGTCGACCGGTCGCGCTCATCATCGCCCCTTCATCGCGAGGACCGCCGAGACGGTGCGCAGCAGGATCTTGATGTCGAACCACAGCCCCCAGTTCTCGATGTAGAAGTTGTCGTACCGGGCGCGCGAGGCGATCGAGGTGTCGCCCCGCAGCCCGTTCACGGCCGCCCATCCGGTCAGCCCCGCCGGAACCCGATGCCGTGCGGTGTAGCTGGGGATCGTCGCGCCGAACTTGTCGACGAAGTGCGGACGCTCGGGCCGCGGCCCCACGAGGGTCATGTCGCCGCGGACGACGTTCCACAGTTGCGGCAGCTCGTCGAGCGACGTCGCGCGCAGGACCTTGCCGACGCGGCCGAGGCGGGCGTCGCCGGCGATACACCAGTTCGTGGCGGACTCGTTCTCGTCCGCCGGTCTCAGGGTACGGAACTTCAGCAGCTCGAACTCCCGGCCGTCCAGACCGATCCGCCGCTGCCGGAACAGGATCGGTGCCGACCTGTCGGAGAACCAGACTGCCGCACCGGTGACCACCAGCAGCGGCGCCAGCACAACGAGCGCGACGGCGCTGAGGACCCGGCTCGTCCACAGCTTGATCCCCCACGTGAGGGAACGGTGCGCCGCCCGGCGCACCCGCGTCAGCGGCATCGCCCCGACGCGCTCCATGTCGCCGCTCACGGCCGCCATCTCCCACAGCCGGGGTACGACGTAGATCTCGCAGTCGAGGCGGTCGCACTCGCGCAGGATCTTCAGCATGTCGCGGTCGCGAACGAGGGAGAAGGCGAGGATGGCCGTGCCGATCTGCTCGGCGGTGAGGAATTCTCGCAGGTTTCCGCTCAGCGGCAGGACCGGTACGTCGAGCCGGCGCACGGTATCGGGCCGGGGGTCGTCGTCGAGAAGACCCACCAGCTCGAGCCCGCACGCCGGTTCGTCGGCGATCTCGTCCGCCAGCATCACGGCGATCTCGCCGCCCCCGACGATCACGGTGCGGCGTCGGTGACGTGAGTTCCTGCGCACACGACGCTCGGCTGCGTAGGCAGCGGTGCGGGAGAGCGTCACGGCCGTGAAGGCGACAGCGGTCACCTTCACGGCCCCGAAGGACGACCCGTAGGGCTCCAGCGTCAGCGCCGTGACCACTCCGGCGAAGGTGACGGCGGCGAGCACGCGGGGGAGGTCGTCGAGCACCGAGAGCGTCAGGTGTGCCCGGTACGCTCCCAGCACCGCCATGAGCAGGACGAGCAGCGCGGCGCTCGCGACCGGACTGCCGGCCGCGGTGAGCGCGAAGACCACCGGGAGCACCACCAGGTCCGCGGTCAGCGGAAAGAAATCGATGTGCGCCCGCAGTCGCGCGGCGAAGTGCTGCGGGGTGATCGGCGTCGCCGCGGCATCCGACCGGGAGGCCGGCAGGGCGCCGCCGGGGCGCACGGTCTGCGGCCGGTGAAGGAACACGGCACGTGGGCCGCGGCGTGCGTTGGTGGTCACGATTGCACCTCGCTTCCGGCGCCGGCGGCCACCCGCGCGGCCCGCCGGCCGCGGGTGGTGCGCCGCGGCGCCGCATGGTCGGCGGGGATCATCCACCGTCCGTCGAGTTCCGGATAACGCCGCCGCACCTCGGGCAGCAGGTCGGGCAGGGTCAGGAGAACGCGATCCGGCCGGAGACGCAGCAACTGCTCGGGGGAGATGATCGGCACGTCGGTGCCGGGCATCCGCCGACCCTGCTTGGCGGGGGAGGCGTCGGCGACCCCCGCGATCAGGTGGTGGTCGAGGCCGGCACGGGCGAACAACGCGACGGCGCGGGATGCCGCCCCGTAGGCGTAGATGCGGCGTCCCTGCCGGGTCATCGCCGTTAGGCAGGTGCGCAACGCCACGGCCTGCTCGTCGGCCGCCCGCTGCAGCGTGTGCACGGCCGCGGGTTCGGTGACGCCGACGACCTTCTCGTCGGCCAGGATCCGGCGGACGGCGAGGGACAGCGGCCGGCGGGGCGCGCGGGTCGCGGCGACGAGGACGGTGCCGCCGTAGAGGTCGAAGGTCCAGGCGTCGGCGATGTGGAGGCCGACGTCCGCGAGCAGGCGGCGCAGTGCGGTCAGCGAGTAGTACGCGAAGTGACCGTGTCGCAGGGCCGTCCACTGGCGTTGCCGCACGATCGCGGCGAGCGAGTGGAACTGGATCAGCAGGACCCCCTCGGCGGTGAGGGCGCGGGCGCGCTGCCGGAAAGCGGTGTGCTGGTCGGGTGCGTGCATGATCCCGAAGCAGTCGAGTACGAGGGCGGCCGGACGCCGGGCGGACACGATCTCGTAGCCGCGGTCGGTGAGCAGGGGAAGCCAGGTGCCACCGTGTGGGCTGCCGAATTCGGCGACCGTGCCGCCCGTGAGCCATCCGGCGTCCGCGACGTCGCGCACGGCGGCGGCCGCCTGGTCGCGCAGGGCCTGCGGTTCGACACCGCGGGGCTCGTCGGGGACGGTGTCGTCGTCGGCGAGTTGCGCGAGGCCGCAGTCCCGGCACAGGGCCATCGCCAGCGGGTGCGATGTCTCGGCCGGGGTGACGGGGGTCCCGTCGAAGGGGAAGTGGTCCGCTGCGGGCATCGCGCCGAGATCGATCACCTGTTCGACGTCGGCGCCGCCGCAGCCGCGGCAGGTCGTCATGTCGGCACCTCTTCGGGGCGATTCGGGTGCCGGGGCCGCGGGCGGTGCGGGAGAATCGACGGGTGCGTGTCGAAACCACGGAGTTGCGTGACGTGCTGGTGTTCCGTCCCGAGCCGTTCCGGGACGATCGAGGTCTGTTCACCCGCACCTTCGATGCGCGGATCTTCGACGAGCAGGCCGGATCGACCGGCATCCGTGCGTCCGACTTCCTGCAGGATTCGCAGTCGCGATCCGTGCGCGGGGTGATGCGCGGCCTGCACGGCCGGTCCGGGCGTGGCGAGGCGAAGCTGGTGCGATGCGCCCACGGCGCGGTTCACGACGTGCTCGTCGACGTCCGCCCCGGATCGTCCACCTTCGGTCGGCACCAGGCGTTCCGGCTCGACGACGTCGAGTTCGCGCACCTGTTCGTCCCGCCGGGATTCCTGCACGGTTTCCAGGCGCTGACGGACACTGCCGATGTGTGCTACCGCATCGACCGGCAGCACGATCCGGCCGAGGACGTCGCGGTGCGCTACGACGATCCGGATCTCGCGATCGCCTGGCCGCTGCCGGTCAGTGTGGTCAGTGCGCGGGACGAAGCGGCGGGCACCTGGTCCGAACTTCTTGCCTCGCTGTAGCTCACGCATCCGAGACCCCGATCCGCTGGAATCGGAGCGTCGAGTCGAGCTCGCCCATCTCCTGGAGGCGGCTCAGATGCGCGAGCCGGGTGAAGCGCGTGGCGAACGCGTCGGCGGTGAGCCCGTATCGGCGATAGCTGTGGTACAGCTCGGCCGCGCCGTCGCGCACCGTCCACCGAGCCTCGTATCCGTCGAAAGCCCTACGGACAGAGGAGAAGTCGACACGGTACGACCGGGGGTCGGGGCCGCTCTCGCCGGTGATGGCGACGGTGGCGCCGGGAACGGTGTCGGCCACGGCCTCGGCGATCTGGGCGACGGTGACGTTGTTGGCTTCGGTGCCCACGTTGAAGGCCGCGCAGTGCATCCGCTCGGTGGGGGCGACGAGGGCGTGCGCGAAAGCCTCCGCGATGTCCTGCGCGTGCACGAGAGGCCGCCACGGTGTTCCGTCGGAGAGCACGCGGACCTCGCCGGTGAGGTATGCCGAACCCGCGAGGTTGTTCAGGACGATGTCGGCGCGCAGTCGCGGCGAGAACCCGAACGCGGTCGCGTTGCGCAGGAACACGGGGGAGAAGCCGGAATCGGCCATCGCGGCGACATCGTCTTCCACGCGCACCTTGCTTTCCGCGTAGGGCGTGAGGGGACGGAGCGGTGCGTTCTCGTCGACCAGGTCGTCGCCGGCCGAACCGTAGACGGAACAGGTCGAGGCGTAGAGGAACCGGCGCACGCCCGCGGCCTTCGCACACCGGGCCAGCTGCACGGACGCCTGATGGTTGATCTCGTAGGTGATCCGCGGTTCGAGGAAGCCCAGCGGGTCGTTGGACAGCGCCGCGAGGTGGATCACCGCATCGAAGCCCGTGAGGTGGGACGCGGCGACGTCGCGCAGGTCGAGACGGAGGGCCGGGGGATCGTCGGGAGCGGGGCCGAGCAGGCAGTCCGCGAACAGGCCCGAGTCCAGGCCGGTCACCTCGTGACCGTGGGAGCGGAGAACCGGCACCATGATCGACCCGAGGTACCCCTGATGACCGGTGACGAGGACGCGCATGTCATGCCTTTCCGAAGCGGACGGTGGCCTTTTCCAGGACGAACGCCTCGGCGTGCGGACGCCGGCACTGCACGCCCCGGAGCCGGGACAGGCCCAGGAAGGCCTGCTCGTCGAACCAGTCGTGGTCGACCTGGGAGGGGTAGTACTTGAGCAGGATCCGCGCTTTCTCCTCGGCGACCTTGCGGGTGAGCGGGTGGTAGATCGTCGGGTGCGGGGTGTCGGCCTCCCACTTGAGGATTTCGTAGCCGAGGACCAGGTGGTCGCGGAACACCGTGGGGACCAGTTCCGCCAGCAGCCGGTGATCCTGGTGGGCATCGCCGCGTTGCGGTGCGAACACCACGTCCGGGTCGCAGGTGTGCCGGAAGGATTCGAGGGCGGTCTTGATCGCCTCCCAGTAGCCGGGGGCGCGGCCGTCGGGGACGTCGAGGACGGTGAGTTCGAGGTCGACGCCGGGACACAGTGCGGCCAGCGCGTGCCGCTCCTCGATCTCGCGGCGCGAGTCCTCGCCCGACAGCACGAACGCGTGCACCCGCGGGGGGCTCGGCGCCTGTGCGGTCAAGCTCAGCAGCGTGCCCCCGAGCCCGATCGCGATGTCGTCGCAGTGCGCGCCGAGCACCGCGATCTCACGGACGTCGAGGGCCTGTAGTTCGATCACGACGTCACCGCCGCCCGTGCCGTCTCCCACACGGTCCAGGGATGGATGCCGCGGGCGTAGTTGTCGTCCAGCTCGGCGCGTTCTTTGAACGTGTCCGCCGGCTTCCAGAATCCGTTGTGCCGGTACCCGTACAGCCGGCCCTGCCCGGCGAGGGTGCCGCAGACGTCGGCGACGAGATCGCCGCCGGGCGGAAGGAGGTCGAAGATCTCCTGGCTCAGCACGAAGTATCCGCCGTTCTCCCAGATGGGGAAACGGCTGACCGGAACGATCTCCTTGATCTCGCCGTTCTCCGCCACATCGACGCAGTGGAACGACGACTGCGGGGGGACGACGAGCATCGAGGCCGTCGCACCAGACCGGTGGTAGCGCTCGATCATCACGTCGAGTGGGGCGTCGGTCAGGACGTCGGCGTAGTTGGCGAGGAAGTACCGGTCCCCGTCCAGGTGGTCCCGTACGCGGCGCAGGCGCTCGCCGATCGCGGATTCGAGACCGGTGTCGACGAAGGTGATCGACCAGTCGCTGATGTCGGTGTTGAGCAGCTCGACCCGGTTGTCGTGGAGGACGAAGTCGTTGGACTGCTCCTCGTGGTAATCGAGGAAGAAGTCCTTGATCTTGGCCGCTCCGTAGCCGAGGCAGAGGATGAACTCGGTGTGACCGTAGTGGGCGTAGTACTTCATGATGTGCCACAGCAGCGGTCGCGGGCCCACCATCTGCATGGGCTTGGGGATTTCGTCGGTGCGGTCGTTGCGCATCCGCATGCCGTAGCCGCCACAGAACAGAACGACTTTCATACCGTGATCCTCCTGACGAAGTCGGCGGGGCCGATGGTGGTGTGCAGGGTGGGCAGCGGGAAGACGAGCCGGCCGCCCCAGGCGGAGATGTACTGCAGCTGCGTCGTCAGTTCCGCCGCCAGGTTCCACGGCAGGGCGACGACCACGTCGGGCCGGTCCTTCTCGATCTGTTCCGGCGGCAGGATCGGGATCCGGGCGCCGGGCGTGTAACGCCCGTGCTTGTACGGATTCCGGTCGACGGTGTAGGCCATGAGGTCCGGCCGGATGCCGCAGTAGTTGAGCAGGGTGTTGCCCTTGCCCGGCGCGCCGTAACCGACGACGGACAGGCCCTGGTCGTGGCAGTCGAGGAGGAAGCGCAGGAGGGTTTGGCGGACGGAGCGGGCGCGGGCCTCGAGTTCGCGGTAACCCGCCGTGGTGTGCAGACCCGCCCGGCGTTCCTCCTCGAGCACGGCTTCCACCCGTGGCCCGGGGGAATCCGCGACCTCGTCCGGCCGGGCCCAGAGCCGGATCGATCCGCCGTGGGTGCCGAGCAGCTCCACGTCGACGACCGACAGGCCCCCGGTGGCGAGCGCCCGCATCGCGGACAGCACCGTGTAGTACTGGAAGTGCTCGTGGTAGACGGTGTCGAACTGCGCTTCGCGCACGAGGTTCAGTGCGTGGTGCACCTCGATGGAGATCCAGCCGTCGTCGGCGACCAGAGTGCGCAGTGACCGGGTGAAGCCGAGCAGGTCGGGGATGTGGGCGTAGACGTTGTTCGCCACGACCAGGTTCGCGGGCCCGTATTCCTGGCGGATGTCCTCGGCGAGGCCCTCGTCGAGGAAGGCGGTGACGGTGGGGACCCCGATTGCGCGGGCTGCGGAACCGACGTTCACCGACGGTTCGATGCCCAGGCAGGGGATGCCGGCCGCGACCGCATGTCGCAGCAGGTAACCGTCGTTGCTGGCGACCTCCACGATCGACGAGTTCGGGCCCAGATCCAGGTCGCGGATGGCGTTCTCGACGAACTGCCGCGCGTGGTCGACCCAGGAGTCGGAGAACGACGAGTAGTACGCGTACTCGGTGAAGGTGTCCTCGGGCGTGATGAGCGCCGGGATCTGCAGCAGCAGGCAGTCCTCACACAACCTCAGGTGCAGGGGGTAGGTGGTCTCGGGCAGGTCGAGCTCGTCCGCGGCCAGGAAGCGCTCGCACGGCGGCGTGGCGCCTAGATCGAGCACGCTGAGGAGTCGTTCCGATTCGCACAGGCGGCACTTCATTGATCACACCCCTCGGGCAGTCGGCCGGGACCGTGCCGGCGAGATTCTCGCAACATCAGGTCCGACTCGACTAGATAACCATACCTAGAGAATGAATGGAACCCTGAAACAAACTCTTAGATTGTTTTGCCTGCTATTAGGCGCCAGTTGGTAGACACCCCTAGACTCGGAACCACTCACACCCTCACTCGTGGGTCGGGCACGCCGGGGTGTCGAGGCGTACGGTGAGATCCTGGGGAGGTCGCCCGATGTCGTTTCAGATCGTGCAGCGCGAACAGACGCTCGTCGCCGGCCTGCCCGTGCGCAGCCCGCGCCGGGCCCTCGGCAAGGTTCGCGACCGGGCGCTCGAGCGGGCCTGGTCCGCGGTGCTGAAGCAGGAACTCGGGGGGCCCCTGGCCTCCGCATACACCGATCACGCGGTCGACATCGACTCCTACTACACCCAGACGGTCGGCTATCAGTGCGAGTCGCTGGACCAGGTGACCGAAGGCCACCTCGTCGCCTGCCTGCCCGCCGGGACCTACGCGAAGTTCTCCTCGACCGGTACGTTCCCCGGCGTCTTCATCGACCTGTGGAACCAGATCCGGGCGGCCGAGGAGGCGGGTGAGATCGTCCGGTCGTTCACCGGCGACTTCGAGTTCTATCCCCACGCGTACCGCATCGACATGTACGTGGCGATCACTACCACGGAAAAGGCTGGTGCGCAATGAGTTTCGAACTCATCAAGCTGCACGACCACTATGTGGGGGGGCTCGTTCTGCCGGGACTCGAGCCGGGGCCGACCGGGCAGCGGTCCGAACTGCTGACCTTCACGGAGGATCGCATCCGCGCGCGCGGCATCGGCGAGGTGGTCGTGGTCTACATCTGCCACCCCGAGGTCGGATGGAACGCGGTGGTCGGCTGTCGCTGCGACGGCCTGTCCGGCCTGGCGGTCGGGGACTCGCTGGTGCGGGTTCCCACCGGATACTTCGCCCGCTTCGTTCCTGACGGCGATCACTCCGATCCCGTCGAGGACGTGTGGCACCAGGTCGAGATCGCCGAGAAGGAGGGACGGATCGAACGGGCGTACCGGGAGGAGGTGGCTGTCATCGGCCCGTCGGGAGTAACGGAACTTTACATATCTTTGGCTTGAGACCGTGTGAAACACCCGAATACTGCATACTCGACCCATACAGCCACATGTATGACCCGTGCCGTCCCAGGTCGACGATCACGACAGCGGTGAGCGAGAGGGCCTGATGTGGTCCGCCGGGTGACTCCGATCGAGGTCACCCGCAAGGTCGGAGGCCGACAGTGGATCGAGCAGTGCGGGTCGCATCGGACTCGGTGCGCGAGCGTGTCTCGACCTACAGGGATCCTGCCTCCGGGTATTCGTTCGTCGCTGCCGCACCGAGTGCGGCGGGGGATCTGTGGAACGAATATCTCGCCCGGGCGTTGGGTGCCTATCGCAGATTCGGGGTCGAGTCCGCACTCGAGTACGAGAAGGTGCGAAGCGGGGAGAACACGGCGATGTTCTGCGCGGGGCTCGATCGAAGGGGGGTCGTCGTGGGTGGGGTACGAGCTCAGGGGCCTTTTCGCAGTGCGGACGAGTCCCATGCCCTGACCGAGTGGACTGCTCCGGAGCACGTCGGCCACCTCCGCCGCATGATCGAGAGCCGAATCCCGTTCGGTCTGATCGAGGCGAAGGCTGCATGGGTGTCCGAGGATGTGCCCCAGCGTCGAGAGCTCACCCTTGCGATCGCCCGGATGGGCGCGAAGTTCATGGACCTGCTCCACTCCCGGTACATGATGGCCACGGCCGCCGACAACCTTCTGGATCTGTGGAAGACCTGCGGGGGAGTGGTGGACGAGAGCATGCCGGCCACCCCGTACCCGGACGCCCGCTATCGGACCCGGCTCATGTGGTGGGACCGTCTGCGCGCCGATCCGCTCGGCGACGACCTCCGACAAGAAGTGGGTGGATATCCTCTCGACGGGGAGCCGGCGTGATGTCCGACGGCGAGGCGGGATGGACGGCTTCCGTGTTTGCGGAAGACCGGCCGGAGGATATGGTGGAATTCCGGCGCGTTCGTTCCGAACCAGGCCTCGTGGTCGTCGACCGTCTCGCCGATCAGGTGAGAGGACTGCGCGAAGTGCTCCCACCGCCGGGGAGCGAATTGCTCGACGAACCGGCACGGTGGGTCCACTACCCCTGGCGCCGGACCGTCGTCCGCGTGCTCGGCCCGCACTCGTTCCGGCGGCTACGGCTGGACCGCAACCGGAACAAGGTGACGTCGGCCGAACAGGACCGGCTGCGCGGGGTGACGGTGGGGATCGTCGGATTGAGCGTCGGCTTCTCGGTTGCGCAGGCGCTGGTGCTCGACGGGGTGTGCGGGGAACTGCGGCTCGCCGACTTCGACCCGATCGAGCTGTCGAATCTCAACCGGGTGCCGGCCTCCCTCGTCGATCTGGGCACGAACAAGGCGGTCGTGGCCGCGCGACGACTCTCGGAGCTGGATCCCTACCTGTCCCTGTCGGTGTGGCCCGACGGGGTCGGACCGGAAGCGATGAGCGAGTTCCTGGACGGACTCGACGTCGTCGTGGACGAGTGCGACTCCCTGGACGTCAAGGTCCTGTTGCGCGCGGAAGCGGCCCGGCGAGCCGTCCCGGTGGTGATGGAGACGAGTGACCGGGGGTTGATCGACGTCGAGCGCTTCGATCTGCGGCCGGGACCCCCGTTCCACGGATTGCTGGGAGAGATCGATCCGCAGCGGCTCGCCGCCCTGTCGGGTCGGGAGAAGATTCCGTACGCTCTGCGCCTGCTGGGACCGGAGCGGATCTCGACCCGGATGGCCGCCTCCCTCCTGGAGGTGGAGCGGACGCTGGTCACCTGGCCTCAACTGGGGAGCGAGGTAATGCTCGGCGGGGCGACGGTCGCCGCGGTCGTGCGCCGGCTGGGCCTCGGGCAGCCGCTGAACTCGGGGCGAGGCCGTGTGGACGTCGAGGCCTGCCTCGACGCCCTGACCCTACCCGCGGACCCGGGGAACCGGGCCGTCGCGGAAGCCCCCCTGCCCGCGGAATCGGGCGATCCGATCGACCGGGTACTGCATGCCGCGAACAGAGCCCCCTCGGGAGGTAACAGCCAACCCTGGTCCATCACGGCCGGCGGCGGGATGCTGGAGATCGACATCGCGGACGACTTCGTGCCGACCGCGATCGACATCCACTGTCGGGGCAGCTACGTGGCGCTCGGCGCAGCCCTGCAGAACGCGCGCATCGCCGCGGCGGCACACCGGATACTCGGCCCGGTCCGAGTACTCGCGCGGGACGGCGGCGAGCCGCCGCGCGAGGTGATCGCGACGATGCGGTTCTCCGACGACACCGACCCGGTGCTGGCCGCCCAGTACGAGTCCATGCTCTCGCGCGGCACCAATCGGCAACCCGGTGACGGATCGCCACTGTCCGATGCCGAGACGGCTGCCCTGTACGAGGCGGCCGCGCGGGAGGGCGGCCGGATCCGGGTCGTCACAGACGTCGATCGCCTGGCCGAGACCGCGGAGCTGCTTGCGGAATCGGACAGGATCCGCTACCTGACTCCCGTCCTGCGCCGGGAGATGCTCGCGGAACTGCGGTGGCCGCACTCCGAGGACATCGACAGTGGCATCGACGTCGGAGCACTCGGGATGGACGACGCGGAGCGCACGATGCTCGACCTGACGGTGCGAAACGATGTGCTCGATCAACTCGGGGAGTGGGACCTCGGGCACGGGCTGGGGCGTCTGACCGGAACGCGGGTGCGGAGCAGCTCGGCACTCGTAGCGGTCTTCGCGTCGGGACCGCGGCCGGTCGACTACGTCCGAGCGGGAATGGCGGCCGAGAGCGTGTGGATATGCGCCCACGGCATGGGCCTGGCGGTCCAGCCGGCGTCACCGGTGTTCCTCTACGCCGAGGACGACACCGACCTCACCCGGCTCTCGGAGGCCCGGTTCGGCGATCTCGGAAAACTGCAGTCGACGTTCGACGACGTGTTCGACAGACCGATCGGACGACGCTTCGCCCTCCTGCTCCGGGTGGCGCGGGCGCGGCCGGAACGGGTTCGCAGTGCGCGCCGCTCGGATAGGGTTCGAAGACATCCCTGATGCGGTCACGGTCGCGTCGGATGTGCTGCTCACAAGGGGTTTGGGATGGCGGAGAAGAGCTTCGAGAACATTGTCACCCGGGTCGCTTCCCGCCTCATGCCGGCGGACGCCGCGTCTCATCACTCGGTGATCGAAAGGGTGCTCCAGGACCTCGTCGAGCACTTCGAGGTCGACACCTGCTTTCTTCGCTACAACGACCACGACATCCACGCGACGGTGCTCGTCGCCGAGTGGCCGCCGCGGGAGTTCGTGCCGAGCCCGGATCCCCTGGGCGTGGTGCACTTCCGCGACGCCGACCCGATCTTCGCCATGACCGAGACCATGAAGGAACCGGCGGTCAGCCGTCCGGCGCAGTCGGGTGCCGAATACGCGGACCGGGTGCGTGCGGGTTCGGGAGTGCCCGAGGTCTCGGTCGCGGCGGTGCCGCTGATCTCCGGCAGCGTCACCACCGGCACCCTGGGCTTCATCAAGGCCGGTGATCGTGACTGGAGCGAGGACGAGATCAACACCTTGATGATGATCGCGGCGTTGCTGGCTCAGGTGCAGGCCCGGGTCCGCGCGGAACAGGACCTGCGCGACGCCGCCTATCACGACGACCTCACCGGCCTGGCGAGCCGGCGGGCCCTCCTCGAACACCTCGAGGAGCGGTTGAAGCGGGGGCAGCCGGGACCGGTCGCCGTCCTGTTCCTCGATCTGGACCGCCTCAAGCCGCTCAACGACTTCCTCGGTCACGCGGCCGTCGACGTGTTCCTGTGCCGCACCGCGCAGCGGCTGTCGCGGGTGTGCGATCCGAAGGACATGGTGGCGCGCCTCGGCGGTGACGAGTTCGTCATCGTGCTCGCCGGGGCGGTGTCGCTCGAGGTGGCGCGGGAACGCGCCGAGGCACTGCGGTGGGCGGTCGGGATGTCGGTGCAGCTGGGCAGCCAGGTCGTCGGTCGCGGCGGCAGCCTCGGTGTTGCCGTAGGCGAGCCCGGACGGATCACTCCGGTGGCGTTGCTCGGGCGCGTCGACGAGGCGATGCTGATGGCCAAGAGCAAGGGTGGCAACAGCGTCGTCGCGTACACCGACGACATGCGAGGCGCGAGCGAACGCCGCACCCTCATCGAGCTGAGCCTGCGGACCTCGATCGACGACGAGCACCTCACCCTCGAATATCAACCCGAGTTCGACCTGCGCGACGGCAGCATTCTCGGTGTCGAGGCCCTGGTGCGGTGGAATCACCCGGTGCTGGGCAAGTTGCAGCCGGCCGAGTTCATCGAGGTGGCCGAGTCGACGAACCTTGCGGGCGAACTCGGGCGCTGGGTGCTGCGGACGGCGTGCGGGCAGCTGGCCGAGTGGCGTCGCCGGATTCCGGGGTTGAACCTGCAGATGAGCGTGAACGTCTCGCCGGTGCAGCTGGTGAGCCTGGACTTCGTGGAGACGGTGGAGAGCACGCTGGAGGAGTTCGGCCTGGGCAGCTCGTGCCTGTGCCTGGAGATCACCGAGTACGTGGTCGTAAGCGATCTGGAGCGCTCCCGCAAGACACTGCGCCGGCTCGAGCGTCTGGGCGTGTGCTGCGCGATCGACGACTTCGGCACCGGCTACAGCTCGCTCGCCCACCTGAAGTCTCTGCCGGTCCACACACTCAAGATCGACAAGGCGTTCGTGCTCAATCTGCAGCGCAGCGAGAGCGACCGCGTCATCGTCGAATCGATCATGGGGCTGGCCTCCGCGTTCGGGCTGGACGTCGTGGCCGAGGGGCTCGAATCCGTGGCGGCGGCGACGAAGCTGCTCGAACTCGGCTGCTACCGCGCGCAGGGCTTCCTGCTGAGCCGCCCGAAGCCGGCGGAGGCGATCGAGGAACTACTGCTCCGGCAGCGGATCGAACTTCCGTGGCAGACCCCGGTGGTGGACCGGGCCTGAACCGGCCCGGCGGCCCTCACGCCTCGAAGAGCGCCTGCCCCCAGTACTCGCCCGGTGCCGGCCCGGCCGGGCACGCGAACACCGCCGACCCGACGTGCTGGATGTACTCGTTGAGCGCGTCGCGTCGTGCCAGTTCGCGCTGCATCGGCACGAACTGCTCGAGCGGGTTGCGGCAGAACGCGATGAAGAACAGGCCCGCATCCAGGTGGCCGAAGCCGTCGGAGCCGTCGGTGAAGTTGTAGCCCCGGCGCAGGATCTTCAGCCCGCCGAGGTGCTGGGCCGACGCGAGGCGCACGTGTGCGTCGACGGGGACGAACGGCCCGTCCGGTCCCCTGGACTCGAGGTCGAGTTCGTCGAACTCGCCGGTCTTCCCGAGCGGAGCGCCGTCGCGCTTGGTGCGGCCGATCACCTGCTCCTGCTCTTGCAGCACCGCTCGGTCCCACTGCTCGATGAGCATGCGGATCCGCCGCGCCACCAGGTAGGTGCCGCCGGCGAGCCAGGCCTGGTCGTCGCCGGGGCCGACCCACACCGACTCGGTGAGCGCGCCGGGGTCCTCGGCCTTGAGGTTGTTGGTTCCGTCCTTGAATCCGAACAGGTTCCGCGGCGTCTGCTGCGACGTCGAGGTGGACGAGGTGCGGCCGAATCCGAGCTGCGACCAGCGCACCGACGCGGTGCCGAACGCGACCCGTGCCAGGTTGCGGATGGCGTGCACCGCCACCTGGGGGTCGTTGGCGCACGCCTGGATGGCGATGTCGCCGCCGCTGCGGGCCGGATCGAGGTTGTCGGCGGGAAAGTGCGGAAGTTCCTCGAGTGCAGAGGGTCTGCGGTCGGCGAGACCGAACCGGCCGTCGAACAGCGACGGGCCGAACCCGATGGTCAGGGTCAGCTGGGAGGCGTCGAGGTCCAGGGCCTCGCCGGTGTCGGTGGGCGGATGGTAGGGACCCTCTCCGGTGGCGCCGTCCTCGGTGGCCTCGAGCCCGGCGGTCATCCGCTCGGCCATCTCGGTCCACGTCTTCAGCAGCGCGACGAGTTCGTCCCGGTCGTCGGTGGTGACGTCGAACGCCACGAAGTGCATGCGGTCCTGGGCGGGGGTGACGATCCCGGCCTGGTGTTCGCCCCGGAACGGGACGGCGCCGGCGTGGGCGGTGTCCGCGCCGGGTGCGGTGACCCGGCCGACCACCGCGCCCGCTCCGGCGAGCGCGGCGCCGGCACCGACCGCACCGAACAGGCGGCGGCGGGAGATGCCCCCGCGGGCGGCGGGGGCCGCGGCGGTGTCCGGGGTCCCGCTCATGCGCCTGCAGCTCCCGCGACGACACCCTGCACCTTGCTCACCTCGGCCGAGAGCGCGTCGATCAGGCGCGAGAGTTCCTGCCGCTGCGGCTCGGTCACGGTGTCGTAGGAGACGAAGCCGTCGCCCTGCCGGTACCGGGCGAGCGCGGCGTCGAGGTCGGCGAACCGGGCGTCGATGGCCTGCCCCAGCTCGGGATCGTTCGCGTCGAGGATCGGGCGCAGCGCGGCGACCGCGGCCTGCGAGCCGTCCACGTTGCCCTGGAAGTCCCACAGGTCGGTGTGGGAGAAGATGTCCTCCTCACCCGTGATCTTCGAGGTGGCGATCTCGTCGAGCAGGCCCTGTGCATTTCCGGCGATCTTGGTCGGGTCGACCGTGTAGTCGGCGGCGTTCACCAGGTCGGCCAGCTCCTGGACGTCGACCGCGAGCTGATCGGCGATCGCGCCCGTGTCGGGCTGGGGGCCCTGCACCCACAGGTCCTTCTCGAGCCGGTGGAATCCGGTCCAGGCCTGGCCGGGCTCGAGGTCCGCCTCGCGCAGGTCGATCCGCGGGTCGAGGTCGCCGAAGCTCTCCGCCTCCGGCTCGATGCGTTCGAAGTAGGTGCGGCTGACCGGGAACAGCCGCTTGGCCTCGTCGGCGTCGCCGGCCTTCACGGCGGCCACGAACTCGCCCGTGGCGGTGACGAGGGCTTCGGTCTGGCTGCGGATGTACCGGCGGTAGCCGTCGCCCGCCTCGGTGAGCTTGCCGTCGGCGTCGGTGGCGGCCTGGGAATCGCCCGTGACCACGAACTCCTGACGGATCCCGTCGCCGACCATGCCGGGGCGGCAGGACAGCTCGTAGGTGCCGGCCTCGGGCAGGTTCACGATCAGCTGCCGGGTGAGTCCGGGGCCGATGTTCTCGATCTCGCCCATCACCCGGTCGCCGGCGGCGAACACGTAGAACTCGGTGACCTTGGTGCCGTTGTTGGTGATGCTGAAGGTCGAGTGCCCGGTCGCGCCGTCCGCCGCCGCCACGTCGCATGCGGTGTCGGTGGCGGTGACCGCGATCGCGTCGTCGCCGGCGGTGGACTTCTCGGTGCAGCCCGCCAGGGCGAGGGGCAGGGCCGCTGCCGCCGCGAGGGCGTACGTGGATCGACGCATGGATCGGTGCCTTTCGAACAGGGAGGGGGTCAGACGGCGACGGCCGGTTCGGGTGTGCGGGCCGGCGCGACGGGACGCAGGAACACGTACAGGACGACGACGAGGTAGCTCACCCACGCGACGGCCTGGAGGACGGTGGGGTCCGGACGGAGGTTGAAGATCCCGGCCAGCACGGTGCCGTACCAACTGCCGGCGTCGTAGTGGGCCGAGACGTCGAAGGCGAGGTTCGAGCCCCCGGGCAGGACGCCGCCGATCTGGAGGGCGCGCAGGCCGTAGGCGAGAATGCCGGCCGCGACCACGATCAGGAAGGCGCCGGTGTACTTGAAGAAGCGGGCCATGTCGATCCGGATCGCCCCGAGGTACATCAGTACCGTGAGCCCGGCGGCCACGCCGATGCCGAGGAGCAGGCCGACGAGCGGCCAGGCGCTGCCGGCGGTGTTCTCCGCGTACCCGACCATGAGCAGTGCGGTCTCGAGGCCCTCACGGCCGACCGCGAAGAACGACAGGGTGAGCACCGCCGCCGGTCCCGCGAGCAGTGCCTTCTCCATTCCGGAGCGCAGGTCCCCGGAGATCGACCGCGACGCCTTGCGCATCCACAGCACCATGGCGGTCACGATCACGACCGCGGCGAGCGACGCGAGGCCCGCGGCCACCTCGGCGGCGAGGCCGGTGAGGGTGGTGGTGCCGAAGTGGATGATCCCGAACGTCGCGGCGACCATGGCGACCGCGGTGCCGACGCCGAGCCATACCCACCTCAGGGCGTCGCGGCGCTGGGCCTTGACGAGGAAGGCGACCAGGATCATCACGACGATGCCCGCTTCGAGGCCCTCGCGGAGCCCGATGAGGCCGGAGCCGAACAGCTGGGTGGCGATCGACGGGGCCTCGGAGCTCGCGGCGAGTGCGGACATGGGCATGACTCCAACGGTTAGGTGAGGCGAACCTCTCTTAGGTGACGCAAGCCGAAAACATACACCCGGTCGGGACTCCGTCGACAGGGACCTTGGTCTCTTTACCTGCGCTTTGCCGGGGATATGGATGATGGGAACCATGCCCCCTGCCGCCTCGCGCCGACGCTCGCCGTGGTCGCGCCTCCTGGTCGGCGCCGTCGCCGCGGTGATCCTCGTGGTCGTCGGCGTTGCCGTCTGGAGCCCGCGCGAGCCGCGCATCCCGATCCCGGACGGCGTCCCGCCCGCCCCCGGAACCGCGGTCCCGGCGATCGACGTCGACGCCCCCGGCCGCACCGCCGACCAGTTGCGGGACTGGGCGGCACCGCAGGCCGAGGCGCTCGGCATCCCCCGCACCGCGCTCGAGGCCTACGGTCACGCCGCAGCCGTGCTCGCCGCCTCGCGCCCCGGCTGCGGGCTCGCATGGACGACGCTCGCCGGCATCGGGAGCGTGGAGAGCCGGCACGGCCGGTACAACGGCGCGAGCATCGCCCCCGACGGACGCGTCGACCCGCCCATCCGCGGTGTGCCCCTCGACGGTGGTCCCGGACTGGCCGAGATCCGGGACACCGACGGCGGCCGGCTCGACGGCGACCCCGTTCTCGACCGGGCGGTGGGGCCCATGCAGTTCATCCCCGAGACCTGGTTCCGCTGGGGCGTGGACGCGAACGGCGACGGCGTCGCCGACCCCGACAACATCGACGACGCGACCCTGACCGCCGGCCGCTACCTGTGCGACCGGGGCGGCGACCTCACCACCGCCGAAGGCTGGACGCGGGCGCTGACGGCCTACAACCTCTCGGGCGAATACCTCGCGCTGGTGCGCGACCGCGCCGCCGCGTACGGGGTGGGCCGTCGGCCCTGACGCGGCTGCCCGATCCGTCCGCCTCCCCGCCGGGCGGGCGGCCGGTGGCCGCCGCCGTGGGGCGCGCCGTGCTTCGGGCGCAGGTCGGGGCGGTTAGGCTGTTCCCAGCGTGCAGACCCCGCAGCGTGAAGTCCATCGAAGGAGAATCAGCCAGTGGCCATCATTGAGCAGGTAGGAGCCCGCGAGATCCTCGATTCGCGTGGTAACCCCACGGTCGAGGTCGAGGTGCTGCTCGACGACGGAAGTTTTGCCCGCGCTGCGGTGCCCTCCGGTGCGTCCACCGGTGAGCACGAGGCCGTCGAGCTGCGCGACGGTGGCGAACGCTACCTGGGCAAGGGCGTCGAGCAGGCCGTCGAGGGCGTCCTCGGCGAGATCGCCCCCGCCATCATCGGCCTCGACGCGACCGAACAGCGCACCGTCGACCAGGCCCTCCTCGACACCGACGGCACCCCCGACAAGGGCCGGCTCGGCGCCAACGCCCTGCTCGGCGCGTCCCTCGCCGTCGCCAAGGCCGCGGCCGAGTCCTCCGGACTCGAGCTATTCCGCTACCTCGGCGGCCCGAACGCCCACATCCTGCCCGTGCCGATGATGAACATCCTCAACGGCGGCGCCCACGCCGACACCGGCGTCGACGTCCAGGAGTTCATGGTCGCCCCGATCGGCGCCCCCACCTTCAAGGAGTCCCTGCGCTGGGGCGCCGAGGTGTACCACGCCCTCAAGTCCGTGCTCAAGAGCCGCGGCCTGGCCACCGGTCTCGGTGACGAGGGCGGCTTCGCGCCCGACGTCGCCGGCACCAAGGAGGCCCTCGACCTCATCAGCGAGGCCGTCGCCAAGACCGGTCTGAAGCTCGGCACCGACGTCGCGCTCGCGCTCGACGTCGCCGCCACCGAGTTCTACACCGAGGCCGCCGGCTATAAGTTCGAGGGCAAGGACCGCACCGCGGGCGAGCTCGCCGACTTCTACAACGAGCTGCTCTCCGCGTACCCGCTGGTGTCCATCGAGGACCCGCTGAGCGAGGACGACTGGGACGGCTGGGTCGCGCTGACCGACAAGATCGGCAACAAGGTGCAGCTCGTCGGCGACGACCTGTTCGTCACCAACCCCGAGCGTCTCGAGGAAGGCATCGTCAAGGGCGCCGCCAACGCGCTGCTGGTGAAGGTCAACCAGATCGGCACCCTCACCGAGACCCTCGACGCCGTCGACCTCGCGCACCGCAACGGCTACAAGTCGATGATGAGCCACCGCTCCGGCGAGACCGAGGACACCACCATTGCCGACCTCGCCGTCGCCGTGGGCAGCGGCCAGATCAAGACCGGTGCCCCGGCCCGCTCCGAGCGCGTCGCCAAGTACAACCAGCTGCTGCGAATCGAGGAGTCGCTCGGCGACGCCGCCCGGTACGCCGGCGAACTGGCGTTCCCGCGTTTCAACATCGAGGGCTGAGCGCACCCGCATGAGCCAGCGCGGTAGGTCCCGGCCCGGTGCCCGGCGCACCCGCACCGAGGGTGCGCCGGGCGTCCGGCGGCCCGGACGGGCCCGCCCGGCCGGACCTACCGCCTCGACGGAACCGCCCGCCGACGCTCCCGGTGCCCGCACCGGGGGCGCATCGGGGCGGGCCCGGCCCACCCGCGTCGGAACGCCGCGCGAGTCCCGGCCCGCCCGTGCCGAGCGCACCTTCTTCGGCCTGTCCACCGGCCGTGCCGTCGTCCTCGCCCTCGTGGTGTGCGGCCTCGCACTGACCCTCGCGGTTCCGTTGCGCACGTACGTCAGCCAGCGCTCCGAGGCCGAGCGGGTCGCCGCGGAACGGGCACAGCTCGAGGAGGAGATAGCGGCGCTCCGCGAACAGAAGGCGCAGATCGAGGACCCGGCGTGGATCCGCGCCCAGGCCCGCGAACGGCTGCGGTTCGTCATGCCCGGCGAAACTCCCTACCAGGTGCAGCTGCCCGGCGACTACCAGGAACCGGTCACCGAGCAGACCGAGGAACTGCCCTCCACCGGCGCCTGGTACAGCGACCTGTGGCAGTCGGTGTCCGTTCCCGCGCCAGAACCCGAACCCGCCCCGGTGCCGCGGCAGATGCCGGTGGCGCCCCCAGAACCAGGAGAACCGACCGGGTGACCGATCCCGTCGCACAGGAAGACCTCGACGCCGTCGCCGCCCAGCTCGGGCGGGCCCCGCGTGGCGTCCTCGCCATCGCCTACCGCTGCCCGGACGGAGCCCCCGGCGTCGTGAAGACCGCGCCGAAACTGCCCGACGGCACGCCGTTCCCGACGCTGTTCTACCTCACCGATCCGCGGCTCACCGCCGAGGCCAGCCGGCAGGAATCCGGCGGGGTCATGAAGGAGATGACCGAGCGGCTCGCCGCCGACCCCGACCTCGCGGCCGCGTACCGGCGGGCCCACGAGTCCTACCTCGCCGAACGCGACGCCCTCGACTCGCTCGGCACCGACTTCAGCGGCGGCGGCATGCCCGACCGCGTCAAGTGCCTGCACGTCCTGATCGCGCACTCCCTCGCCAAGGGGCCGGGCGTGAACCCGTTCGGCGACGAGGCCGTCGCCCTCGCCGCCGACGCCGGCCTGCGTGGCACCGCCGTCCCCGCCGACTGGCCGACCTACGCCGAGCTGCGCGGAGAGACCGAGTGACCGCCGTCGGCGCCCGCCGCGTCGCGGCGATCGACTGCGGCACCAACTCCATCCGCCTGCTCATCGCCGACCTCGGCGACGACGGCCGGCTCACCGACGTGACGCGGCTGATGCGCATCGTTCGGCTCGGGCAGGGCGTCGACGCCACCGGCCGGTTCGCGCCCGAGGCGATCGAACGCACCCGCGTCGCCCTCGTCGAATACGCCGACCTCATCCGGGAGACCGGTGCGCAGGCGGTGCGGATGGTCGCGACCTCCGCCACCCGCGACGCCGCCAACCGGGACGACTTCTTCGCGATGACCCGCGAGGTCCTCGGTGCGGTGATCCCCGGTGCCGAGGCCGAGGTCATCACCGGCGACGAGGAGGCGCGGCTGTCCTTCACCGGCGCCGTCGGCGAACTCGACCCCACCCGGGGGCCGTTCGTCGTCGTGGACCTCGGCGGCGGCTCCACCGAGGTGGTGCTCGGCGACGCCGACGGTGTTCATGCCGCCTACTCCACCGACATCGGCTGCGTGCGGCTCACCGAGCGGTGCCTGCACGACGACCCGCCCACGGCCGAACAGATCGCGGCGGCCCGAGAGTTCACGAGGGAGAAGATCGCCGAGGCGCTCGCACACGTGCCGGTCGAGCAGGCCCGTACCTGGGTCGGCGTCGCCGGCACCATGACCACGATCGCGGCCCTCGCGAACGGCCTCGCGGAGTACGACCCCGAGCGCGTGCACCTGTCCACCGTCGGTTTCGACCGGCTGCGCGAGGTGTGCGACGGCCTGCTCGCCGCCACGCACGACGAGCGCGCGGCGCTCGGCCCGATGCACCCCGGACGGGTCGACGTCATCGGCGGCGGGGCGATCGTCACGACCGTGCTGGCCGACGAACTCGGCCGTCGCGCGGGCATCGGCGAGCTCGTCGTCAGCGAGCACGACATCCTCGACGGGATCGCGCTGTCGATCGCGTAGGTCGCCGTGGTGTCCTTCCGGACCTGCCCGGGTCCGGGAGGACACCACGCACTACCCTCTTCTTGCGCCCCCATAGCCCAATTGGCAGAGGCAGCGGACTTAAAATCCGCGCAGTGTCGGTTCGAGTCCGACTGGGGGCACTCGATCTGTACTATTCGCGGCCTAGTAGCGTGTCGCTGCTTAATTCTGTCCTGTTTCGTTAGGGTTGGGGCGGCAGACTTCCCCTTCCCCTCTGCCGGTCAGGACTGTTGTCATGCCTTCACAGAAGAAGCGTCCGGTGACGTTGAGCTCGGCTGATCGTGAGTTCTTGGAACGATTGACCACCACCGGGGTGCATCCGGCCTCGATGATCCGACGGGCCCGGGTGTTGCTGGCGCTGGACACCTCGGCCGGGGTGGTGGATGAGAGGAAGGTGATCGCAGCCCGGTTGGGAGTCTCGGGTGAGACGGTGCGACTGGTGGCCAAGCGGTTCGCTGAGACCGGTCGGGACGTGGAGGCCACGATCGGGCGCAAACAGCGTGACCTCCCGCCGGTGCCGTCGCAGATCACCGGCGAGATCGAGGCCAGGTTGATTGCGTTGGCCTGCTCGAAGCCGCCCGAGGGTCATGCCCGGTGGTCGCTGCGACTGCTGGAGAAGCACGTCGCCCTGGTCGAGGGCATCCCCGACCTGGACCACTCGACCATCGGCCGGATCTTAAAAAAACGAAACTTCGTCCTCACCTGAAGAAGTGTTGGACCATCCCACCAAAAGCGAACGCGGAGTTCGCCGCTCGGATGGAGGATGTCCTGTCGGTCTACGCCCGCCCCCACGACCCCTCTCACCCGGTGGTGTGTATGGACGAGAAGCCCTACCAGCTCCTCGCTCACGTGCGTGAGCCGATCCCGGCAGGCCCGGGGCGCGATCTGAAGGAGGACTCCGAGTATGTGCGGCACGGGACCTGTTCGATCTTCTGCTGGGTCGAGCCTCTGGCCGGCTGGCGGCGTGTCGATGCCCAGCCCCGGCGCACCAAGGTCGACTGGGCTCGGCAGGTCAAAGAGCTATTGTGCGTGGACTACCCGGACGCGGAGACGGTGGTGCTGGTGATGGACAATCTCAATACTCACGGCATCGGATCGCTCTACGAGGCCTTCGAGCCGGCCGAGGCGTTCGCGCTCGCACAGCGGCTCGAGATCCACCACACCCCCAAACACGGCTCGTGGCTCAACATCGCCGAGATCGAGCTCTCGGTGCTGACCCGCCAGTGCCTGGACCGGCGCATCGAGGACCTCGAGACACTGGGCGCCGAACTCGCTGCCTGGCAACGGCAGACCAATGCCGATCAACGCCAGGTCCAGTGGCACTTCACCACCGACGACGCCCGCATCAAACTCCGCCACCTATATCCCAAGACTTAGCGGCGACAGTCTACTAGGCAAATGACCCGCACCACCGGGTGCGTCGTCGGGTGAACAGCACGAGGTGCCCAGCATCGACGGCGGTGATCCCTTCAGATCTCCACTTCTTCGATCTCCCCGGGGCGCCAGGACTTGTCGAAGAACGGTTGCAGCGGGCTGTAGAGACGCAGGCACACACACCATTCCCTGCCCGGCGTCGTCTGGATCCAGTTGCCATCGGGTACGCCGTCGGGGAGTTCGGGCGCGAAGTGCACCGTCGTCGACCCGTCGGGATCGGCGGTCGCAGCCCGGCGAGGGTAGCCCTGGCTGCCGACTTTCGAGAATCGTTGCGGTGTGTCGAGCATGGACCGGGTCTGGTTGTCCCACGCGGTCAGGGACCAGAACCTGGCGGCCGGGATGCCAGGGGGAAGCGACACCGTGTAATGCCTGCCGCCGTCGAGGGTTCGGCCCTCTTTGTCCGCGGCCGCGACGAGGTACTGCGAACCGAGGTTCGTGATCCGCATGCACATCGCCGGACTGATTCCCCAGGCGAAGTAGAAGAACTGGGTGCGAAGATGCAGCTTCCGTGCGCCGTCGGACGGGTACGGCCCGATTCCCGTGTCGGAAACCTCCGCGGGCGGGGTCATGAGGTCGTAACCGCCCGCGAGCAGGCCGTTGACCCATTGCGACGCCTCCCCGTAGTAGTGGACCCCGTCTTCTGTGCGCGGGCGGAAGGTGAGGGTGCGTGCGATCGCATTGCCCACGGCGGCTGCCTCGGTCAGGATCTCCCGCATCCGTGCGTCCGGCTCGAAGGCCTTGCCCTTGACGATCCCGATCGCGGCGAGTTCGCCGGCAATCTCGGCATCGAGTGCCTCGGCGGGCTGGTCGCTCACCAGGTCACTCGCGAACTGGTAGAACGAACTGTCGTTGGGATTGACGGTGTTCATGGGGAGACCGGTTCCCTCGACGAACCGCCGGCACCGCGGTCCGGGCCGTCCATGCCGGAGTCGGTCACCCACCGTGCCCACATGTCGTTCATGAATGTGAGTGTGAGCGGCGGACTCTCGACCACCAGTGGACCGCCGGTCAGGTCCGCGGACGTCGAGAAGTAGAGAGAGCTGGAACTTCCCCCGAGCAGGATCGTCCTGGAGTCCAGCATCCCCGACCACACGACGACGTCGTTGTCCCGGATGCCCGCCTCGAGATACCCCTTGCGCATCGCCCAGCTGTTGACTCCGGGAAGTGCATTCAGGAACGTGTTGAGGGCCTCCGAAGGCCGCGTGGTTTCGTCCATGATGTCGGTCCTCTCTCGGAATCAGTGGACTCGTCCCGGACGAAGGCCCTGGTCGCGGCGCATTCGTCGAATCATCTGCGCTCAGCAGCCGCCCGGCAGCGAAGGCCTGTTGCTGTCCCCGACAGCCGACCGACACCCACTGATCATCTTGTTCGCACGGACTTGCGGACCGGCCAGGTGCTCACCGTTGTCGGGGCTCTGTTCTCGGACGCTCGTGACTGCCGGCGAGCGTTGACGGAGGCGGACGACCGCTCGTCTCACCCAGCGGAGGACCCGCGATGACGATACGTTCGGTGTATGTCGAACGAAACCGAAAGTGCCGTTCTGCCCCTCAGCACCCCGGTCACGATGAGCATCGTCCGCGCGTTCCTCGCGGGCGCTCCGGAAGACGCCACGCTGGAACTCGCTTCGTCCAATTCTGCAGAGCCGAGACTCGTGCTGACGTGGGCGAAGCGTCAGGAGGGCTGAATCCACCCCCCGAGCAGCCCGGTCCGCTGCGGTCAGGTCCGCTCGGAGTTCTCCCGCTTCTCCCAGTCTGCCTCGACCTGCTCCTCCAGGGTCCATCCCGGGGTTCCCGCCCGCGGATGCGTGTGCGCCCACGCCAGGGCCTCGTCCTCGGTCTCGAACGGCTGCTGGTCGACGACGGACCCGTCTTCGTTGACTATCCGAAAGTGCTTCATATCCAAAATCGTTGCAGGCCCCCGTCCCGATCGGGCGCATTCGGTCGAACCCGGTCGCGCGAACATCGCGTGAAAGCGCTCCCCTCGCGCTGGCCCCGGCGGGAGAATGAGGAGACACAGCCGGGTTCCCGAGGAGGCGGAGCCGTGGACTACGCCGAGTACCGCCGGTTCGACGCCGTGGGCCTTGCCGGGCTCGTCGCGAGCGGGCAGGCCGACGCGGGGGAGCTGCTCGAGGCGGCGCTGAGCCGACTCGACACTGTGGAGCCGACTCTGAACACGGTGGTGTACCGGCTCGACGAGCGCGCCCGTGCCCGGGCGCGCGAGATACTCACCGGCCCGTTCGCCGGGGTGCCGTTCCTGGTCAAGGATCTGTTGCAGGACGTCGCCGGGACGCCCACCGGAAGTGGCAGCCGCGCCCTCTCCGCACTGCCCGCCGAGCGCAACGCGCTGGTCGTGGACCGGTGGCTCGGAGCGGGACTGGTGATCTTCGGGAAGACCAACACCCCCGAGTTCGGCGCGAAGGGCATCACCGAGCCGGAGGTCAACGGTCCCACCCGTAATCCGTGGAATCCCGCGCACACCCCGGGCGGATCCTCCGGGGGTTCGGCCGCCGCGGTGGCGGCGGGGGTGGTGCCGGCGGCGGGGGCGAACGACGGCGGCGGTTCGATCCGCATCCCGGCGGCGTGCTGCGGGCTGGTCGGCCTGAAACCGGGGCGCGGTGTGGTTCCGAGTGGTCCCGCGTTCGGTGAGCTCCTGCACGGAGCCGTCAGCCACGGGGTGGTGACGCGCACGGTACGGGACACGGCGGCGATGCTGGACGTGCTCGCCGGTCCGGACCCGGCGGGTCCGTATCTGGTTGCCATGCCCGAGGATTCGTATTCCTCTGTGGCGTCGGAAGAACCCCGCAGGCTGCGCATCGGATTCGCGACGGAATCGCCGCTCGGCACGCCGGTGGATCCGGCGGCCGTCGCGGCCGTCGCCGATGCGGCGACCCTGCTCGGCGAACTCGGGCACCACGTGGAACCCGCGGCCACCGGAGTCGACGAACGCGGCCTCGCAGTGGATTTCCTGACGATGTGGTTCGCGGGGGTGGCCGTCGAGATCCGGCGAGCCCGTCGGCTCACCGGGTGTGGTCCCGAGGGATTCGAAATGGACACCCGTCTTCTCGCCGCCCTCGGGGACTCGGTGCGGCCGTCCGAGTACCTCGCCTCGCTCGAGCGGTGGAACGGATACGCCCGCCGGTTGGCGGTCTTCCATGAGACGTACGACCTGTTGCTGACTCCGACGCTTGCGTTCCCGCCGGCGCGGATCGGTGAGTTGACCACCCCCCGCGTCGTCCGCGCCGCCGGTCGCGCCCTCCTCGCGGCACATCTGGGAGGGGTCCTCCGCCGGGCGGGCGTCATGGATCGCATCGTGGACGAGAACCTCGGTCGGACGCCCTACACCCAGTTGGCGAATCTGACCGGAAGGCCGGCGATTTCGTTGCCGCTGTACTGGACGACGACGGGCCTGCCGCTCGGGGTGCAGTTCGTGGCGCCTCTGGGCGGTGAGGGTTTGCTGCTGTCCCTGGCGGCCGAACTCGAGCGGGCACGACCGTGGTTCGACCTGCAGCCGCCGTTGTCGGTGCCGGCTGCCTGACTGCAGTGTCGGCCACGCGTCAGGGCAGCGGCGCGCCCGCCGTCAGCAACAGCACGGTCCCCACTGCGACGACGACCGCGATCATCACGACGATCGCGGCCGTGCCACGGGGCTCTTCGGGGTCCCCGAAGAACGGCTCTTCCTTGTTCCACTTCCACAGCCGGCGCACCCCTACATGAAACCGGGTGACCGGTATGTCCGCAATGTGACACCCCGCGCCCCGGCTCGGTCAGGGCGACAAGCGTCGCCCGCTCGGGGCGAGATCAGTTCTTCGCCGCCTCGACCACCCGCTCCGCCACCTCGCGCGACGACGCCGGGTTCTGTCCGGTGTAGAGGCGGCGGTCGACCACGACGTGCGGTTGCCACGCCGGTCCCGCGGAGAACTGGGCGCCGCTCTCACGGAGGCGATCCTCGAGCAGCCACGGCGCCTTCTCGGCCAGCCCGGCCTGCGTCTCCTCCTCGTTCGTGAAGCCGGTCATCCGGTACCCGTCGAAGAGCCAGCCGCCGTCCGCGCGTCGTGCCGGCAGCAGTGCGGCGGGGGCGTGGCATACGACGGAGACGAGCTTGTCGGCGTCCAGGAAGTTCCCGAGCAGCCGGCCGAACGGTTCGGACACGGCAAGATCCTCCATCGGGCCGTGCCCACCCGGGACGAACACGAGGTCGTAGTCCTCGGCGCGCACGTCCTCGAGCACGGTGGGGGAGTCGAGGACCGGCTTCAGGTCGGCGAGGGTCTGCCGCAGTTCGTCGCTGCGCTCCTCGCCTCCGGCGGCGTCGGGCGCGAGACTGGCTTCGTCCACGACGGGGGTGCGGCCACCCGGTGTGGCGAACGTGATGTCGAATCCGGCGTTGGTGAACACCCGGTACGGCTCGATCAGCTCCTCGGCCCAGAACCCCGTGGGGTGTCGCGTCCCGTCGGCCAGCGTCCAGTGATCGGCTCCGGTGACGACGAACAGCACCTTGGTCATGATGGAAGTCCTTCCGGTCGGGAAAGGGTCGTGGGCGACCCTCGGACTGCGTTCCCGTTCCCGGCCGATTCCAATCGTCGACCGAACGGCGTCCGGAATGACGAACGCCCCGGCGCGGGGCCGGGGCGTTCGCGTGGCCGGGTCTTCCCCACCGGCCGCCGTCCACTGTACGCCTTCCGGACGGCGGCCCTGTCGCACGGGCCTCGAGGGCAGGGAGACTGCCGGGATCGTCTGGCGGGCTTGTCATCCCGCAATCCGGGCCGGCAGTGACGCGGATCAGGCCCGGGCGGAGAAGATGCCGTGGTAGTCGTACGGACCGCTCGGCGGCTGCGAGGTCGCGACGGGCTCGGTGTTCCCCTCGTCGCCGGGAGTGGTGGGCTCGACGAAGAGCGGCGTCTGGAACTCGGTTTCGTTGTGCATGATGTCCTTTCGGGCCGGCGAGCCGGGTCGGGGCGGCGGAGCCGCAGCTGTGGTACCCCGACGCTGCCGCCGCTACACCCGTACCCGGTATGCGGGTAGGACGGTCACGGGACAGGGCTCGGTTGGTGGTGCTCGACCGAAATCACGCTGTACTCGCCCGATCGGAAGCGATCGACCGAGACGTGTCGTCGATGCAGTCACCCTACACGGCGGGAGGTGGCCGATGCGTTACGCGCATGGAACCTGTGCGTGACGTGTCGCGGGGTGCGGCGCGGCGAGGTGAGGCAAAGTCTTGTTCGTCCTGTTCGGTGGCGTCTACGGTGAGTGCGGACCGCGTGTACGACACTGCGAATCGGAGGCCGATATGAAGGCCGGCAAGATCGTCATGTTCGTTGTAGGCGTCCTGCTGTCGATGCTCGGCCTGGCGTTGCTCGTCGCCGCCGGAGTGCTCGGCTGGGGATACTTCGCCCAGCGCGACGACGGCTGGTTCACCGCTCCCACCGAGCGGTACCGCACCGACTCGAGTGCGCTCGTCTCCGAGCGCATCGACCTGGTCTTCGACGACGCGCCGACAGGTTTCGGCGCCGAGGACCTCGGCCGGCTCAGATTGCGTGCGGCGTCGGAGGATCCCGGCCGGCCGGTGTTCGTCGGCATCGGCCCGCAGGCGGAGGTCGACGCCTTCCTGTCCGGCGTCGCGCACGCCGAGATCACCGACGTCCGGTTCGAGCCGTTCCGCGCCGAGTATCGCGAGATCCCAGGCGACGACCCCGCCCGCGTGCCCGGTGACGAGGACTTCTGGGCCGCGTCGGCCTCCGGCCCGGGCACCCAGGAGCTGCGCTGGGAATTCCAGGAAGGGGTGTGGTCGATCGTCGTGATGAACGCCGACGCCACCCCGGGCGTGGCGGTGGACCTGCAGGCGGGCGCCCAGTTCCCGTTCCTGGGACCGCTCGCGCTGTGGCTGCTGATCAGCGGGCTCGTGCTACTGGTGATCGGGGTGCCGCTGCTCGTCCTCGGAGCGGTGGGACTCGGCCGGCACGGCCCGCCCGCGGCGCACGCTCCGCCTCCCTCAGCCGTCGCCCCGGGCTCCTATCCGGTGATGCTGCGCGGCGATCCGGACGCGCCGTCGCGCGGGCTGTGGCTCGTGAAGTGGCTCTTGGCGATCCCGCACTACATCGTGCTCTTCTTCCTCGCGATCGCGCATTTCGTCACGACGATCGTCGCGGGCTTCGCGATCCTGTTCACCGGCCGCTACCCACGGCCGCTGTTCGACTTCAACGTCGGCGTGATGCGGTGGTGGTGGCGCGTCGGGTTCTACACCTACGCGGCCCTGGGCACCGACCGGTATCCGCCCTTCACGCTGCACCGCACGGACTATCCCGCCGATTTCGACGTCCCCTACCCGGAACGCCTCTCCCGGGGACTGGTGCTGGTCAAGTGGTGGCTGCTCGCCGTCCCGCACTATCTGATCCTCGCCGTGCTCGTCGGGGGTGGGGCCACAGCGGCGTCGGGGAACGGCGACGACTGGGACGACGCGGTGTGGACCTACTCGTGGTCGCTGCTCGGCATTCTCGTGCTCGTCGCGGCGATCGCCCTGCTGTTCACCGCCCGTTACCCGAGCGGGTTGTTCGATCTCGTCGTGGGCATCAACCGCTGGCGGTTCCGCGTGTGGGCCTACGCGGCCCTGCTGCGCGACGAGTACCCGCCGTTCCGGCTCGACCAGGGTCCCCGGGAACTGCACGAGTACGCGGCACCGGAGGGGCCGCACGACGACCTCCCGCCCGAACACGGCCCCACCCGAACGCAGATCCCGCTCTCGAAGGAGCAGTACGGCGACCCGGCCTCCGGGGAGCAGACCCGCCCCGGGGAGGGACGCTGACGGTCCCCGGACATGAGCCGTGGCCTCGTCGACAGGGTCGACGAGGCCACGTGCATGCGTGCCGCGGCACTACTTCTTGAACGAGTCCTTGACCTTGCCGGCGGCGTCGGAAATCTTGTCGCCGGCCTGCTTGAGGCTGCTCGACGCCTGGTCGCCCCGGCCCTCCGCCTCGAGGTCACGGTCACCGGTCGCGCGGCCCGCTCCCTCCTTGGCCTGACCGGACACGTCCTCCGCCTTGTGCTTGGCCTTGTCGATGAAATCAGCCATGTCTCCTCCTTCGTCCGTGGTCGCTTCCCCTGCCGGTTACCCCACAGCGCGTCGGCTCAATCCCCGCGCCGCGGGGACGGCTCAATCCCCCGCGCCGCGGGTTTGGCCGCCGCGTCACCGGGGAAAGCCCCGGGCATGGCTACTTACCGAGTGATCGACCCCAAGGGCGAAGTGGTGGCGACCAAGGACATCGAGAGCGCGGACGACGCGCACGCCTGGTTCGTGGACTCCAAGGCCGACAACAGCGAGCTGGGCTGGCGTATGGAGGTCAGGGTCGAGGGCGACCACGACTGGCGGTTCTTCGACGACACCGAAGGAACCTCGTAGCACGGCCGGACGCGGGCCGCGCCGGTCACAACCAGTTGCGTTGCTTGAACACGATGTAGAGCATCCCCGCCGACCCGGCGATGATCGCGGTGCTCGACAACACCCCGCTCCACTGCCCGAAGCCGGGGTACGGCACGTTCTGGCCGTACCAGCCCGTCACCGCGGTGGGCACGGCGATGATCGCGGCCCACCCCGTGAGCTTCCTCATCACCATGTTCAGCCGCGCGTCCTGCAGCGACAGGTTGGTCTCGAAAACCGTGGTGACCATGTCGCGCAGCGACTCGGTCCACTCCGTCGCGCGGATCACGTGGTCGTACAGGTCGGTGTACCAGCCGTCGAGCTCGACGGAGTTTCCCCGCTCGGCCCGGTGCCGCATCACCGCGGCCACCACCTCCCGCATCGGCAGCACGACCCGGCGCAGCTGGACGAGTTCCTTGCGTACCCGGTAGGTGTGACGCTGGAGCGCGCGAATGTGCGCGCGCTCGTCGAACAACCCGTCCTCCAGTTCCTCGATCGCGTCGTCGAGCCCCTGAATGGTCTCGAACTGGCCGTCGACGACGACGTCGAGCAGCCCGTGCAGCAACGCGGCGGTGCCGTGCCGGAGCAGATCGGAGTTGTCGTCCCAGCGCCGCATCACCTCGCCGACGTCCAATCCGGTGCCCCGATGCACCGTGACCAGGCCGCGCGGGACCACGAACACCGAGACCCGCGTGATCCTGAGCCGTGACCCGTGCGCATCGGCCGGCTCGCTCTCGTCCGCCAGCGACGTGGCGTAGATCGTCATGAAGGTGTGGGTGGCGTAGCGGGTGACCTTCGTGCGTTCCGCGTGCGCCACGACGTCCTCGACGGCATGCGGATCGAAATCCAGCTCGTCCGCGACGTCGGACAGCTCGCGGTGCGTCGGATCGTGCAGGTCCACCCACACCAGGGCCCCCTCGTCCTGAAGGTGCTCGGAGACCTCGGCCAGCGGATAGTTCTCGGCGACGAGCCGTCCGTCGCGCCAGAGCCGGGTGCGGACGTGGTCGGGAACAGCAGCGGTCACGTTCGCAGTCTGCCCTACCCGTCCGCCGACGCGTGCCCCGACGGCCGGTGCTCAGAGCGCGGTGCTCGTGCCGCCCGACTCCGTCAGCCGCAGCATCTCGTCGAGAAAGGCCTCGTCCACCGCCGGCCAGTCCGGGGGCCACAGCAGAGTCTGCAGCCGGTCGCGGAGCAACGGGAGGACCTGCACCACATGGGCTCCACCGTCGACGAGATAGCGGAGCATGCCCAGCCGCCCGCACGTGGCCACCGCGGGGGCCAGCACCTCCTGGGCCTCCTCGAGACGTCCGGCCGCGTGCAGGCACGCCACGAGCAGCCGCGCCGCCTGCAGTTCGGCGCGGTACCGGCCGCGGCCGGACACCCGGCGATGCCACAGCCGGGCCCAGTCGCAGGCCCGGGCCACGTCCTCGGCCCGGCCCGTGCCGTAGAGGAGACGGATGGCGGTGGCGTCCTCCACCTGCGCGGTGATCTCCGCGATGCCGTCCGGATCCGGGGCGTCGGAATCCGGCATCTCCCGCGGGGCGGGCCGCGGAACCGGCAGGCCGAGCCGCACGCGTTCGTTGATCACCCGGGCACGCAGCCGCGGCAACCGGTAGTCGTCGGCGGCCCGCGCTCCCTCGTCGAGCAGTGCCGCCGCCGCGGCGCGGTCGCCGCGCAGCGCCTTGAGCCGCGCGGCCGTGACGAACCGGGCGATCATGAAGTCCGGTACGCCGCCCTCGGTTCCGAGCTCGTGACTCTCGTCGAGCAGAGCCTCGGCCTCGGCGATCCGGCCCTGCTCGTAGAGCAGCTCCCCGAGCATGGCGGCGGCCAGGCGCGCGGCATGGGTGTGGACGCCGCCCCCCTTGCGGGCGGCCCGCAACCCCGCGCGGAAGTGCCTTTCGGCCGTGGCGACGTCGAGCTGCTCGTTGGCCGCGATGCCGAGCAGGCACAGCCCGTACACGAGGCTGAAGGGGCCGTTGGTGGCCCGGTGGTACGGCTCGGCCCACCGCTGCCGTCGCCGCGCCGCCTCGAAGTCGAACCGGTAGACGTCCACGAAGGTCGCCACGTTCGCCGCGACGGACACCACCCAAGGGCGGAAGGTGTCCGGGTCGTCCAGGCACGGCGCGACCTTGTCCGCGACGCCGGCGGTGTGGTCGGTGGAGGCGGCGACGACACCGTCGACGACGTCGGCCTCGACCTGCAGGACCGCGATGTCCTCCTCGGGCGCGTTGCAGCAGCTCAGGCATCCCCGGGCCGCGGCGAGGGCGACGCGGGTCTGGTCGGCCCGTTGCAGCAACGCGTTCGCCCACGCGACGGTCATCTGCAGCTGCGGATGCGCCGCCACCCCACGCGGCGGCAGTTTCGCGACCAGCGCCAGCAGCGTCGTCATGTGGGAGTGCTCGACCAGGAGCATCCCGTCGGCGGCGACCATCTCGACCGCGAGTTCCGGCTCGTCGGCGCTGAGCGCATGGTCCACGGCCTCGCGCAGCATGTGCTGGCGCGCAAACCATTCCGCGGCGGCGTGGTGCAGCGCGCCCACGCGTTCGGGGTGATCGCGTTCGAGCCGGCGGCGCAGGAAGTCCGCGAACAGCCGGTGGTAGCGGAACCAGCGGCCCTCGTCGTCGACCCGGCGCAGGAACAGGTCCCGCTCCTCGATCTGCTCGAGCATCGCCTGCCCGTGCGGGTCGCCGGTGAGCGCGGTGGCGAGGCTGCCGGTGATCTCCTCGGTGATCGACGTCGCGAGCAGGAACTCGTACACCTCCGGCTCGAGGGTGTCGAGCACGTTGTCCGCGAGGAACTCGCCGATGGCGTGGTGCCGGCCGGAGAGGTTCTCGATCAGCCCGGTCGGATCCTCACTGTCGCGCAGCGACAACGACACCAGTTGCAGCGCGGCGACCCAGCCGTCGGTGACGTCGGTCAGGTCGCGGACGTCCTCGGGCTCGAGGTCCAGGCCGCTCACGTCGCGCAGAAAGGCATCGGATTCCTCGGCGTCGAAACGCAGGGCGTCCGAGTCGATCTCGATGAGCTCGTCGAGGACCCGCATCCGGCTGAGCGGTAAGCCGGCCTGGCTCCGGCTGGTCACCACGATCTGCAGGTGATGGCACCCGCGGTCGAGGAGGAAGTCCAGTGCGGCGACGGTCCCCGGGGCGGTGACGAGGTGCCAGTCCTCGATCACCAGGGCCATCGGCGCCTCCTCCCGGTGGATCTCGTCGATCAGGGTGGACAGCACGTACCGCTCAGCGTCGTCGCCGTGGGCCTCGAGCACCTGCCGCAGCTGACGGGCGAACTGCGGACGCACCTGCCGGAACGCCTCGATCAGATGGGTGAGGAACCACACCACGTTGTTGTCGTCCCGATCGACCGCGAGCCACGCCACCGCAACACCCTCGGCGGTGAGTACCTCCCGCCACTGGGCGGCCAGCGTCGACTTCCCGAACCCGGTCGGGGCGTGGATCGCGACGAGGCGGCGGCGCCGGCCGAGGCGCAGCCGGTCGATGAGCCGGGTGCGCTTCACCAGCGGCCGGGTGGGTGCCTGCGGCCGGAATCGGGTTGCCGGCACCGGCGGCGTGGTGATCGCGGTGGGCGTGGGGTGCGGTCCGGTGGTGTGCGTGGTCCCCGCGACCGGCAGCGGCCCGAGACTGTCCGGACCCACGGGCAGCGCCATCTCGTCCACGTCGCAGCCGCCGCGCTCCTGCGCCTGCTGCAGCAGCTCCCCGAACTCCGCGGCGGACTGCGGACGGGCATCCGGCTCGGTGGCCATGCCGCGCTCGAGGGCCGAGCACACGTCGTCCGGGACGCCGGTGCTACGCAGATCCGGGACCGGTTCGGTCGTGATCCGCAGGAACTGTGTGACGACCTGCTCGCCGCGGCGCCGCTCGAACGCCGCGTGCCCGGTCAGCGCACAGAACAGGGTGGCGGCCAGGCCGTAGACGTCGGCGGCCGGGGTGGGCGGCGTGCCGGCCAGGATCTCCGGCGCGGTGAACGCCGGGGAGCCGGTGATCGCGCCCGACGAGGTGTGGAAGCCGTCGCCGATGCGCGCGATGCCGAAGTCGGTCAGCTGCGGTTCGCCGTACTCGGTGAGCAGGATGTTCGCGGGCTTGACGTCGCGGTGCAGCACGTCGGCCCGGTGTGCCGTCTCGAGCGCCCCGGACAGCTTGACGCCGATGCGCAGCACGTCCGGCCACGGCAGCGGTCCGTAGCGGCGGATGCGGGCCTCGAGCGAGTCGTGCGGGTGGTAGTGCATCACCAGGTAGGGCCGGCCGCTGCCGGTCGTGCCGACCTGCAGCACGGTGACGATGTGCGGGTGCCCGGAGAGCCGGCCCATCGCGCGCTGCTCGCGGAGGAACCGTTCGAGGTTGTCGGCGTCGAGCGTCGCGGTGAGCACCTTCACCGCGACGGTGCGGTCGAGTGCCGTCTCCCGGCACCGGTACACCACCCCGAAACCGCCGCGGCCGATCTCCACGGCGTCCGCGAACCCCGCGAGGCGCAGATCTTCGACGGTCTCGTCCTCCGCCGCGCCGGCGTGGGAGACCGGGGCTCGCCGGGTGGCGAGTGGATCGTTCTCTGCCATCGGGGCACTCACCTCACGTGGATTCCTCCAGGATAGTCCCGGGTGTGGCGGGCACGACACGGATCGATCGCCGGTTCTCCATTACCGTTGTCCGGCCGGGCCTCCCGGCAACGACGGCCGGAAACTCCGGGAAACGACACTGCGATCGGAATTGGGAAACGATGAAGAAGACTCTCGCGGCGCTGTTCGGTACGGGTGCGGTGCTGCTCGCGGCGGCCTGCGGATCGTCCGGCGACTCCGGCTCCGCAGGCGAGGGGACCACCGAGTCCACCACCGCCGCGCCGAGCACGAGCCAGGTCACCGGAAGCACCGGCATCGAGCTGGGCCAGAGCTACGACCAGATCTGCAGCGCCCTGGTGCCGTACTTCGACCAGCTCGAATCCTGGGGGCAGGACCGCACCCAGGCCGCGACCTCCGTCGCCGACGCGCAGAAGTCGCTGCCGGGTTGGGCGGAGCTGAGCGAGGAACAGCAGGCCGAAACGCTGCGCGCCGTCGAGAACGCCGGCAAGGGGCAGTGCTGACCGGCGACTCAGCTGCCGGCGACGAGTTGTTCGGCCGGTTGCGGCGCCTCCCGGACGTGGAGGCGCCCAACCTGGTCGCCGTCGACGCCGCCGACAGGTTGATCCTCGACGAAGCCGACGCCGCGCTCGCCGCGGCGCCGGCCGGGACCGTCGCGGTGATCGACGACCACTACGGCGCCCTCACCCTCGGCGTCGCCGTGCGGTACTCCGCGTCGGGGATCCGGGTGCACCAGGACTCGGTGGTGGGGGAGCGGGCCCTGGCCGCGAACGCCGCGCGCGAGGGCCTGTCCGATCGCTTCACCGTGCACGGACTCGGGGCCGATCTGCTCACCGGGGCCCGGGTGGTGCTGCTGCAGCTGCCGCGGTCGCTCGCCGCGCTCACCGAGATCGCCGAGACCGTCGCCCGGCACGCCGACCCCGGCGTGACGGTGTTCGCCGGTGGCCGCGACAAGCACATCACGCCCGCGATGAACGAGGTGCTGGCCCGGAGCTTCACCGAGGTCCGGGCCTCCCGGGGCCGGCAGAAGTCACGGGTGCTCACCGCCCGCGGCCCGATCGCCGCCGAGCCGACCTACCCGGTGACCGAGACAGTGACCGACGTCGGGCTCACCGTCGTCGCGCACGGGGCCGCGTTCGCCGGTTCCCGCCTGGACATCGGCACCCGATTCCTGCTGGACTTCCTGCCCCGGCTGCCACGCGACGCGAAGACCGCCGTCGACCTCGGCTGCGGCACCGGCATCCTCGCCGTCGCGGTGGCCCGGCGGTTCCCCGGGCTGCGGGTGATCGCCACCGATCAGTCGGCCGCGGCGGTCGCGTCGGCCGCCGCCACCGCCGCCGCGAACCACGTCGCGGACCGGGTCGAGGTCCTGCGCGACGACGTGGCCGGGTCGCTGCCGGACGCCTCCGTCGACGTGGTGCTGTGCAATCCGCCGTTCCACGTCGGCGCCGCCGTGCACACGGGCGCGGCCGTGAAGATGTTCGACGCGGCCGCCCGGCTGTTGCGCCCGGGCGGTGAACTGTGGACCGTCTACAACACCCACCTGAACTATCGTGGGATGCTGCAGCGGACGGTCGGCCGCACAGAAGTTGCAGGACGCAACCGTAAGTTCACCGTGACCCGCTCCGTGCGCACCCGGTAGAGTCCGGTTTGTCCGTGCTCGGCTCCGGTCCGGGGAACTCCCGGCGTCCGCGGATCGTTGAACGGACAGAACCGACCACGAGAAGGGATGTGCACGGTGCGCACCACCAGTAACCCGGTGTTCCGCAACCTGCCCAAGCAAGAGGGCGGCGGATACGCCACGTTCGGCTCTGCGACGGCGGGCGCCGCGCAGGTCACCCAGCAATTCGGCCAGCCGCAGTACGCGCAGGCGGACCCCTGGGCCCGGCCCACCACCGAGCGGTCGATGACGATCGACGACGTCGTCACCAAGACCGGCATCACGCTCGGCGTGCTGGCGATCTCGGCGCTGATCTCCTACGTCCTCGTCAACGGCAACGTGAATCTGGCCGCGCCGTTCGTCATCGGCGGTGGTCTCATCGGCCTGGTCCTGGTCCTCGTGGCCACCTTCGGCCGCAAGATGGACAACCCGGCCATCGTCCTGGCCTATGCCGTCGCCGAGGGCTTCTTCCTGGGTGCGCTGTCGTTCATGTTCACCGACATCACCTTCGGTGGCGCCGGCGGCGGAACCCTGATCGTCCAGGCGGTGCTCGGCACGTTCGGCGTGTTCTTCGGCATGCTCGTCGTCTACCGCACCGGGGCGATCCGCGTGACCCCGCGTCTGACGCGCATGATCGTCGGCGCGCTGATCGGTGTCCTCGTCCTGGCGCTGGGCAACCTGGTGGCGAGCTTCTTCGTCGACGGCGGCCTGGGCCTGCGCGACGGCGGCACCCTGGCGATCGTCTTCAGCCTCGTCTGCATCGGCATCGCCGCGTTCAGCTTCCTGCTGGACTTCGACGCCGCCGATCAGCTCATCCGCGCCCAGGCGCCGGAGAAGGCCGCGTGGGGCGTTGCCTTCGGTCTGACCGTCACCCTGGTCTGGCTGTACGTCGAGATCCTGCGCCTGCTGTCGTACTTCCAGAACGACTAGCCGATCTCTCCGGCCACCGTGCCGACCGCGGGCCCCGGGAACAGCCGTTCCCGGGGCCCGCGGCGTGTCCGGGGCAGCCACAGCCGGGCAGCCGCCGACGTCAGCGGCGGCTCCGGCACCGGACCGCCCGCCCAGTGACCCAGCGCGGCGGCCAGCACCGGCAGCAGGTGACGGGCCGCCAGCTCGTATCCCGCGGCCGAGGGATGGAACCCGTCCGCGGAGAACAGGCGGTCCGGCGCGGAGAGGAACTCGGGCGTCAACAGGTCTGCCAGCGGCACCGGATGCCCACCGGCCGCGCGCGTCGCCGCGGCCTGCGCGCGGGCCAGTTGCCGCCCCCACGTCCGCACCACCGTGCGCAGCGGCTGGGGGATCGCGCCGACCACCCCGAGGTCGGGGCACGTGCCGACGACCACGACGGCGCCGCCGGCGCGCAGCCGGTGCACCGCCGAGCCCAGCCGCTGCGCCGAACGATGCAGCGACTGCTTCGCGGTCACGTCGTTGGCACCGACCAGGATGACGGCCGCGTCCGGCGGCGGTCCCGCCACGTACATCGCGTCGACCTGCCCCGCCAGGCCCCGCGAGGTGGCCCCCGCGATCGCCTTCGTGCTGAGCCGGACCCGGCGACGGGACTCGTCGGCCAGGGCGCGGGCCAGCAGCACCCCGGGCACCTCGGCGGCGCTCGCGCAGCCCAGGCCGGCCGCCGTCGAATCCCCGAAGATCATCAGGTGCAGGTCGAACGGCACGTCGCGGCGCCACGGCACCGGGGACTGCGCTCCGGGCAGGTACACCCCGTCCGCCTCGGGCGGCTTCGCCCAGGTGCGGCCGATGACGCCTCTCGCTTCCGTCGCCTGGCGCATCAGGTACGTGTACGTCAGCCACGAGGCGCCGCCGGCGCCGGAGCCGGCGGCGACGGCCGTCGCGCCGGCCAGCGCCGCGGCACGCCACGAAGTTCGGGGCACGGTGGATCACCTTTCCGAGAGGACGGCCACACCCTGAAGTTGCCGTGTCCAGTGTGCGTCGTATGCGTCGCTCGAGCAGCCGGAACGGCGTTGCGCAGAGGCATCTGAGACCATGGAGGAATGCGCATAGCGGATTCCGTCGTCGGTCTCATCGGAAACACGCCGCTGGTCAAGCTCAACTCGGTGACGAAGCCGGGTTCGGGGCTGGTCGCGGCGAAGGTCGAATACTTCAACCCCGGTGGCAGTTCCAAGGACCGCATCGCGGTCAAGATGGTCGACGCCGCCGAAGCCTCGGGTGCGCTGAAACCGGGCGGCACCATCGTCGAGCCGACCTCCGGCAACACCGGCATCGGTCTCGCGCTCGTCGCGCAACAGCGCGGCTACAAGTGCGTGTTCGTGTGTCCCGACAAGGTCAGCGAGGACAAGCGCAACGTGCTCCGCGCGTACGGCGCCGAGGTCGTGGTGTGCCCGACCGCGGTGCCCCCGGAGCATCCCGACAGCTACTACAGCGTCTCCGACCGGCTCGCCCGGGAACTGCCCGGCGGCTGGAAGCCCGACCAGTACTCCAACCCGGCCGGGCCGGAGAGCCACTACGAGACCACCGGCCCGGAGATCTGGCGCGATACCGACGGCAAGGTGACCCACTTCGTCGCCGGCGTCGGCACCGGCGGCACCATCACCGGCACCGGCCGCTACCTCAAGGAGGTTTCCGGCGGCAAGGTCAAGGTGATCGGCGCCGACCCGGAGGGCTCCGTCTACTCCGGCGGCACCGGTCGCCCGTACCTCGTCGAGGGTGTGGGCGAGGACTTCTGGCCCAGCGCCTACGACCCCTCGATCCCCGACGAGATCATCGCCGTCTCCGACGCGGACTCGTTCGACATGACCCGGCGTCTCGCCCGCGAGGAGGGCCTGCTCGTCGGCGGGTCGTGCGGCATGGCCGTCGTCGCCGCCCTGAGGGTCGCCGAGCGCGAGGGACCGGACGCGCTCGTCGTGGTACTGCTTCCCGACGGTGGGCGCGGCTACATGTCGAAGATCTTCAACGACAAGTGGATGGCCTCGTACGGTTTCCTGCGGGCCCCGCTCGACGGCAAGCCGGACGATTCGACCGTCGGCGACGTGCTGCGCAGCAAGTCGGGGGAGCTGCCCGCCCTCGTGCACACGCACCCGTCGGAGACGGTCCGCGACGCCGTCGAGATCCTGCGCGAGTACGGGGTCTCGCAGATGCCGGTCGTGGGTGCCGAGCCGCCCGTCACCGCCGGTGAGGTCGCGGGCAGCGTCAGCGAGCGCGAGCTCCTCAGCGCCGTCTTCGAGGGCCGCGCGAGGCTGGCCGACCCCGTCGCGAAGCACATGAGCCCGTCGCTGCCGCTGATCGGTGTCGGCGAGTCGATCGCCGCCGCTACGAAGGCGTTCGGCGACACCGATGCGCTGCTGGTCATCGACGACGGCAAGCCCGTCGGCGTGATCACCCGTCACGACCTGCTCGGGTTCATCAGCGCGGGCTCGTAGCGGCCGCGCCGGTGGCCCGGGGTGTGTTCCCCGGGCCACCGGCGTGTGCCCCCGACTAGGCTGAGCCGCATGAGTGAGCAGCGCAGCCACGGCTTTTCCACCCGAGCGATCCACGCCGGATACGATCCCGACCCGGCGACCGGCGCCGTCAACGTCCCCATCTATGCGAGTTCGACGTTCGCGCAGGACGGGGTCGGCGGGATGCGCGGCGGATTCGAGTACGCCCGCACCGGAAACCCCACCCGCAAGCCGCTCGAGGCGAACCTCGCGGCCATCGAGGCGGGCACCTTCGGCCGGGCCTTCAGCTCCGGCATGGCCGCCACCGACTGCCTGCTGCGTTCGGTGCTGCGGCCCGGCGATCACCTCGTCATCCCCAACGACGCCTACGGCGGCACCTTCCGGCTGATCGACAAGGTGTTCACGCAGTGGGGCATCGAGTACACGCCCGCGCCCATCTCGGACGTCGACGCCGTGCGCGAGGCGATGCGCCCCACCACCAAGCTGGTGTGGGTCGAGACCCCGACGAACCCCCTGCTCAACATCGGCGACATCGCGGCCCTCGCCGACGTCGCGCACACCGGTGGGGCGAAGATCGTGGTCGACAACACGTTCGCGTCGCCGTACCTGCAGCAGCCGCTGGCCCTGGGGGCCGACGTCGCACTGCACTCGACCACCAAGTACCTCGGTGGCCACTCCGACGTGGTCGGCGGCGCGCTGGTCACGAACGACGAGGAACTCGACACCAGGTTCGCGTTCCTGCAGAACGGTGCGGGCGCCGTCCCGGGCCCGTTCGACGCGTACCTGACGATGCGCGGCATCAAGACGCTGGCACTGCGGATGGAACGGCACAGCGACAACGCCGAGAAGATCGTCGAGCTGCTCGACGGGCATCCCGCCGTCGCCCAGGTGATCTACCCCGGCCACGAGGCGCACCCCGACCACGCCGTCGCCTCGAAGCAGATGCGCCGGTTCGGCGGCATGGTCTCGCTGCGCCTGGCCGGCGGCAAGCAGGCCGCCCTCGACTTCTGCGCACGAACCGAGATCTTCACCCTCGCCGAGTCCCTCGGTGGTGTCGAGTCGCTGATCGAGCACCCGGGCGCGATGACGCACGCCTCGACCGCCGGGTCGCTGCTCGAGGTCCCGGAAGACCTGGTGCGCCTGTCCGTCGGCATCGAGGATGCCGCCGACCTCGTCGCGGACATCGAGCAGGCACTGGAGGCGTAAACCCGGATGTGACTGCGGCGAGGGGGCGGATGTGGGCGCCTCTTCTCGCATGTGGCCGCAGGAACCGCCCTCTCGACCCCCGAACCTCCTGGTCGACCGCGCGGTGATCGAGCGCCGCATTTCCTGTTGATGTAACTTCGAGTTCGCTGTGTGGCGCGTCACAACAGCCAAACTGGAACAGGTTCTTACATATATATGATATCCAAGTAACGAAACCGCACCGGTGACAGAGATCACAAGTACGGTGAAGGCGGTCGTCTGAGGGATGGGGAGTTCGCGTATGTCAGTTGACCCGTCGGCGGTGATTGTGGCGGTGGCCACGGCGGCGAGTGCCCTGGTACAGGGAGCGGACATCCCGGATCAGATCAAGGAACAGGTGACGCAGGCGGTCGAGTCGTTCCAGACATCGGCCGAAGCCTCCGCCGCGACCACGGACCGGCAAGTCGCCGATCTGGTGGCGGGGTTGCCCGAGCCGATGCGTCCGGCGGCGGAGCAGGCCGTGGCGGACGCGACGTCGGCGGCGAAGGACGCGCTGATGCCGCACCTGCCGGCGGAGGCGGCCGCGGTGCTCGAACCGCCGCCGGCGCCGGTGGAGAACCCGGTGCAGGCCGTGCTCGAACAGGTGCCGTCGGTGCTGGCGCCGGCCGCGCCGGCGGGACGGCCGTCGGTGTTCGGGGCGCCGGCCACCGGGGCGACGGGCAGCGACGCGTGGGCGCCGGGTCCGGCGTGGGGTGGCGGCGCGGTGACGTTGCCGTCGATCCCGGCGATCCTGCCCGGGACGAACCTGGCGCCGATCGGCGCGATCGCGGTGTTCGCGCCGTGGCTGCGCAAGGCCGGACAGTTGTGCGACGGGGTCGGCGCGCCGGTGCTGGCGGCGCTGTACTCGGCGGAGAACGGCTTCCGGTACGGGCCCAGCGCCCCGGTCTCGCCGGTGGGGGCGAAGGGGCCGGGGCAGTTCATGCCCGGAACCTGGGATGCCTACGGCAAGGACGCCGACGGGGACGGGCGGGCCGATGTGCTGGGCATCGCCGATCCGGTGATGGCGTCGGGGAATCTGTTGTGCGACAACTACCGGCAGATCGAGCAGTGGAAGGCGCAGGGGGTGGTGCGCGGGGACACCCTGGACCTGACGTTGGCGGCGTACAACGCCGGGCTGGGGGCGGTGCGCCGGTCCGGGGGGATGCCGTCCGGGTCGCCGGACTACGAGAACCAGACCAAGCCGTACGTGGCGAAGATCCGGGCGACGGAGATGGTGTTCGCGCGGCTGCTCTCGCCGTTCTTCGGGCTGGGGTTGCCGGGGATGACCGAGACCGGCAACCGGGTGGTGGACCTGGCGTTCCGGTATCTGGGGCTGCCGTACGTGTGGGGTGGCGGCAACGTCAACGGTCCGTCGGGGGGAGGGTTCGACTGCTCGGGCCTGACGTCGTACGCGGTGTACGCGGCGACCGGGGTGAGGTTGCCGCGCACCTCGCAGACGCAGTGGCGGGTCGGCACCGAGATCCCGATCCAGCTGGCCCGGCCGGGGGATCTGGTGTTCGGCAACTGGCAGTCCGACGGGCCGGGGCACGTGGGCATCTACATCGGCGGCGGTCAGATGGTGCACGCCCCGACGTTCGGGGACGTGGTGCGCGTCGGCGCGGTCTTCCCCGGCATGAAGGCCCGGCGCCTGCTCTGAACCGCCTGCCCCGGGCGCGCGAGAAGGGCCCGACCGGAGACCGGTCGGGCCCTTCACGTCGTGCCGGCCGCGCCGCGAGGCGGCTGCCGCCGATCAGCTGTGGTACGGCTCCGCGCTGACGAGCGTCACCTTCATGGTGCTGCCGTTGGGGAGCGTGTACTCGCGGGTCTCGCCGACCTTCGCGTCGATCAGGGCACCGCCCAGCGGGGAGCTGGGCGAGTAGATCTCGATCTCGTTGCCCCGGGCGCCTTCCTCACGGGTGGCGATGAGGAACGTTTCCTTGTCGCTTTCGTCGCCGTCGTAGTACACCGTGACGACCGAGCCGGGCAGCGCGACGCCGGACTGGGTGGGCGCAACACCGACCTTCGCGTTGTTCAGCAGTTCCTGCAGCTGACGAATCCGGGCCTCCTGCTGACCCTGCTCCTCGCGAGCGGCGTGGTAACCACCGTTCTCCTTGAGGTCGCCCTCTTCACGGCGCTCGTTGATCTCGGCCGCGATGACGGGACGATTCGCGATGAGCTGGTCGAGTTCTGCCTTGAGTCGGTCGTACGACTCCTGTGTCAGCCAGGTCACCTGGGTCTCGGTCATCCTCGATCACTTCCTTCGGGTTGGAGCCCCCGGCTCCGTCGACTGGTCGCCGCACTCGCAGCGACGACGGCAACGCGGATCCCTCGAACGTTCCCCCCAAGCCAGTGGCGAACAGGACCGCACTGCTTCCTATGCAGCAATACACGGCCCCAAAGGGTGGAACCGTGTATCCGGCGATTCTAGCACCAACGTGGTCTCCACCACGGAATCCGCAGCGTGCGGTCAGTGTGCGCGCAGGTATTCGGGCACGTCGAAGCTGCAGCCGTACATGTCCGCCATGCCCGGGCGCTGCGACGTCACCACCGGTGCGTCCATCAGCAGGGTGCCGGACTCGGACGAGGGGATCAGCACCTCGCGGCGGCCCGTTTCGGACCCGTCCTTCGACCGCGAGCGGATGATGCACACCGCCTCCTGCGACGGATCCTTCCGCGTCACGGTGAACTGCACCTGGACGGTGGAGTCGTCGACGACGGTGTAGGTGACGACGTCGCTCTCGATCTCCGGGGTGCCGAACTTCTGGTAGAGCAGGAACGCCCCGACCACCCCGACGACGAGCCCGACCGCGACCAGCGCCCACAACCAGGTGCGGCGGGATCCGCCCGTCGCCGGGTAGCGGCCGGTCGGGTAGCGGTCGATCGGGGTGGTGTCGGTCATCACATTTACTTTCGTGCACCCGCGAAGGCCGCGGGGGCGTGGCTGACGATGGACGTGTCAGGTGGAACTATAGGGGAGGAACCCAGGACGCCGGCTCGCAGTGCCGGTGGTCCGGGCCGCGACGATGCAGCCGACGGCGAGGTGGAGGAAAGACGTGAGCGGACTACGGCTCATGGCCGTGCATGCCCATCCCGATGACGAGTCGAGCAAGGGTGCCGCCACGACGGCCCGCTATGCCGCGGAAGGGCACGAGGTGCTGGTGGTCACCCTCACCGGGGGTGAACGCGGCGACATCCTCAATCCCGCCATGGACATCCCCGGGATCCAGGACCGCATGCCCGAGGTCCGGCGCGAGGAGATGGCCGCGGCCGCCCGCATCCTCGGCGTGCAGCACCGCTGGCTCGGCTTCGTCGACTCCGGGCTGCCGGAGGGCGACCCCAAGCCGCCGCTGCCCGAGGGCTGCTTCGCGCTGGTGCCCCTCGAGGAACCGACCCGCAAGCTCGTCGAGGTGATCCGCGAGTTCCGGCCGCACGTGATGACCACGTACGACGAGAACGGCGGCTACCCGCACCCCGACCACATCCGCTGCCACGAGGTCTCCGTCGCGGCGTACGAGGCGGCCGGCGACCCGGATCGGTTCCCCGAGGCCGGCCCGGCGTGGAAGGTGCAGAAGCTGTACTACTCGCACGGGTTCATCCGCAAGCGCCTGGAATTGTTCCGCGAGGAGTACGAGCGGCGCGGCGAACCGTTCCCCATGGAGGAATGGCTCAAGCGGTGGCGCACCGAGCAGGGCGACATCATGGCGCGGGTGACCACGCAGATCACCTGCAGCGACTACTTCCCGAAGCGGGACGACGCACTGCGCGCCCATGCGACGCAGATCGACCCCAACGGCTCCTTCTTCGCCGTGCCGCTGGACATCCAGCAGAAGGTGTGGCCGACGGAGGAATTCGAATTGGCCAAGACCCGCGTGCACACGGCGATCCCCGAAACGGATCTGTTCGCGGGCCTCGAGGACGGACAGGTGAGATGACGGTAGGCATGCTGGCGGCCGAGGTTCTGGCCCAGGACCCCACCGGCCCCGAATTCGGCAAGGCGTCGCCGCTCGGTCTCGCGCTCATCGTGATCCTGCTCGTGGCGACCGCCCTGCTGATCCGCTCGATGAACAAGCGGCTCGGCAAGCTGCCCGAGACGTTCGAGCCCGAGCATCCGGAGCCGGACCAGGCCGCGGACGAGGGGACCGATCGCGGGGCCGCGGAGAGCCGCAAACCCGACCACCCCCAGCCCCCGATGGCCACCAACTGACGGGCGCGTCGTGACACCCCCGGAGCCGTCGGTGCCCGGCACCCGCAACCGGAACACCCTCGGCGAGGCGACCAGCCCCTACCTGCGGCAACACGCCGGCAACCCGGTGCACTGGCACCAGTGGGGTGACGAGGCGCTGGCCTGGGCCCGGGAGCGGGACGTGCCGGTCCTGCTGTCCGTGGGGTACGCGGCGTGCCACTGGTGCCACGTGATGGCGCACGAGTCGTTCGAGGACGAGGCCACCGCCGCGCTGATGAATGAGCACTTCGTGTGCATCAAGGTGGACCGGGAGGAACGCCCGGACATCGACGCGATCTACATGAACGCCACCGTCGCGATGACCGGGCAGGGCGGCTGGCCGATGACGTGCTTCCTCACCCCGGACGGCGCCCCGTTCTACTGCGGCACCTACTACCCGAAGATGCCGCGCGGCGGCATGCCGTCGTTCACCCAGCTGCTCGAGGCGATCGCCGAGACCTGGCGCAACCGTCGCGCCGACGTGCACCGGTCCGCCGTCGCCATCGTCTCCGAGCTGCGCCGCGGCAGCGGCGGCCTCGCTCCCGGCGAGCGCCCGGTGGACGCCGCGCTGCTCGACGCCGCCGACGCCGCCGTCGCCGCCGACGAGGATGCGGTGCACGGCGGGTTCGGGGGCGCCCCGAAGTTCCCGCCGTCCGCGCTGCTCGAGGGTCTGCTGCGCGGATACGAGCGCAGCGGGAACCCGGCCGTGCTGTCCCTCGTCGAGCGGACGGCCGAAGCGATGGCGCGGGGCGGCATCTACGACCAGCTGGCCGGCGGCTTCGCCCGTTACAGCGTCGACGCCGGGTGGGTGGTCCCGCACTTCGAGAAGATGCTCTACGACAACGCGCTGCTGCTGCGGGTGTACGCCCACCTCGCGCGACGGACGTCGGCGCCCTGGGTGCGACGGGTCACCGAGGAGACCGTCGAGTTCCTGCTGCGGGACCTGCGCACGGCCGGGCGCTGCTTCGCCTCCGCTCTCGACGCCGACACGGACGGGGTCGAGGGCCTGACCTACGTGTGGACCCCCGGGCAGCTGGCCGAGGTCCTCGGCGACGACGCGCAGTGGGCGGCCGAGCTGTTCACCGTGACCGACGCCGGCACCTTCGAACACGGCTCGTCGGTGCTGCAGCTGCTCGCCGACCCGGACGATGCCGAGCGCTACGAGCGGGTGCGGGCCGAGCTGTTCGCCGCCCGGCTGCAGCGGCCGCAGCCCGGCCGCGACGACAAGGTCGTCACGGCGTGGAACGGTTTCGCGATCACCGCGCTGGCCGAGGCCGGTGCCGCGTTCGGCCGCACCGACTGGGTCGACGCGGCCGTCGACTGCGCCCGGGCCCTGCTGGACCTGCACCTGGTGGACGGACGGCTCCGCCGTGCCTCCCTCGGCGGCACGGTCGGCGCCCCGGCAGGTGTGCTCGAGGACTACGGCGCCCTCGTCACCGCCCTGCTGGCGGTGTACCAGGCGACGGGCGACGCCGCGTGGCTCGACCCGGCCCGGGCCCTCGCCGACGTCGCGTTGACGCACTTCCAGGATCCGGCGCGGCCCGGAAGCTGGTTCGACACCGCCGACGACGCCGAGACCCTGGTGGCGCGGCCTCGTGACCCGATCGACGGCGCCACCCCGTCGGGGGCGGCGCTGATCTCCGAGGCCCTGCTCACCCTCGCCGCGGTCGTGCCCGAGGACCCGCGGTACGCCGACGCGGTGGACGCGTCGCTGCGGTCGGCGGTGGTGCTGCTCGAGCGGGCGCCGCGCTCGGCCGGGCACTGGCTGACGGTCGCCGAGGCGGCGGTGCGCGGCCCGATCCAGGTGGCCGTGGTCGGCGGCGGCGAGCTGCTCTCCGTCGTGCGGCAGGCGGCCCCCGGCGGCGCCGTCGTGGTCGGCGGGGACCCGGACTCGTCCCCGTTGCTGGCCGACCGCCCGCTGGTCGACGGAGGGCCGGCGGCGTACGTGTGCCGCGGATACGTGTGCGACAGGCCGGTCACGACGGAGGCCGAACTGCGCGCGGCGCTCTCGGCCTGAGCGGTCCGGGGCTCAGCCGGCGCGGGACGGAGTGAGCAGCGCCGGCAGCGGAGCGTCGATGCCGTTGCCGTCGAACGCCTCGAGCACCGCGCGGGCGATCGCCCGCTGCACGGCCCACTGCTTGCCGGCACGCGTGCGCACGGTGATCCGCAGCGTCACCGACTCCGGGGTGACGGAGTTGACGCCGAGCATCTCGGGCGGCTCGAGGATGTCGCCGGCCAGGTCGTCGCGTTCGACCGTCTCGAGGGCCGCGCGCAGGGCCACCTCGCAGGCCCGGTGCACGTTGGCGGCGTGGGCGATGGGGGAGTCGACGACGGCGACGGCGTAACCCTGGCTCATGTTGCCCACGCGCAGGATCTCGCCGTTGCGGCAGTACCAGAGGGTGCCGCTGATGTCGCGGACGGTGGTGACCCGCAGGCCGACGGATTCGACGGTGCCGACCGCGTCGCCCAGGTCGACGACGTCGCCGACGCCGTACTGGTCCTCGAGCAGCATGAACATTCCGGAGATGAAGTCACGCACCAGGTTCTGCGCACCGAAACCGAGGGCCACGCCGACGATGCCGGCGGACGCGATGAACGGCGCGACGTTGAGTCCGAGCGTGCCGAGGATCTGCAGGACGCACCAGACGAGCACCACGACGGAGACGCCGGACTTGAGCACCGAGCCGATCGTCTCGGCGCGCTGCGTGCGCCGCTCGTTGACCAGCACGCCCGGCAGGCCCCTGGGGGCGCGTTCCTGGAAGGGCCGGAGCAGGCCGGGTTTGCCGTTCTGGTGCCGCGGCTTCGTCATCCGGTCGATGAACCGGTGCAGCACATACCTCAGGATCAGCGCTGCCACGAGGTATCCCGCGATCGTCAGCGGCCGCTCGACGAGCCACTCCCGGTTGGTTTCGGTCAGTTCGAATGCCAGTCGCTGAACAGTCATCCCGGCCGAGTCTACGGATCCGTGCCGCGGCTGCCACCGATGTGATCTTCGTCCGAACGGGTTTACCCGAACACCACCAGCCACACGGCAACGGCATGGCACAGCGCGGCGAGCACAGTCGCCGCGTGGAAGAACTCGTGGTAGCCGAAGACGTGCGGCCACGGGTCGGGCCACTTGGTGGCGTAGAGGATCGCGCCGATGCTGTAGAGGATGCCGCCGACGAGCAGCAGCACCATCGGGACGATGCCCGCCTCGTCGATCAGCTGACCGGCGACGGGGACGATCGCCCAGCCGAGCAGCAGGTACAGCGGGACTCCCACCCAGCGCGGCGCGGTGGGCCAGAGCATCTTCAGCGCGACCCCCGCGAGGGCGCCGGCCCACACCACGAACAACAGGGTGCGGCCGGTCTCCGGCGGCAGGGCGAGCGTCGCGAAGGGGGTGTAGCTGCCGGCGATGAACAGGAAGATCATCGAGTGGTCCGCACGCTTCATCCACGTGCGTGCCCGCGGATTGTGCCAGTGGACGCGGTGATAGAGGGCGCTCACGCCGAACACACCGCAGACGGTGAGGCTGTAGATCACCGTCGACCAGCCCGCGGGCGGATCGGCCACGGTCTGCGACAGGACCACCAGCGCGATGCCGGCCACCACTGCGACGCCGAACGCCCACAGATGGATCCAGCCGCGCATCCGCGGCTTCACGGGCAGTTCGTCGATCCCGAAAACCGTCATGGTCGGGCCTCCCTTCGATACCGAAGAGTAACCTACGCTTCCGTAACTTTCGCGGTGTGCCGGATCCGCGACGGGGCGGAGGCCGGCGCACGGGCGTCGGCCACGACCGCCGCTGCGACCGGAGACGACCGTGAGCGTAATGTGACCCGCGTGGTGATCTCGGGGTGAACGCGCGCGGCCTGCTGTATCAGCTCTACGAACGACGGCTGCTGAGCAAGCTGGACGGCGCGCAGCACCCCCGGCACGTCGCCGTGATGTGCGACGGCAACCGTCGCTGGGCCCGCGAGAACGGGTTCACCGACGTCAGCCACGGGCACCGCATGGGCGCACTGAAGATCGCCGAACTGCTGAGCTGGTGCGACGCCGCCGGCATCGAGCGGGCCACCATCTACCTGCTCTCCACGGAGAACCTGCAACGTGAGCCCGAGGAGCTCGAGGCGCTGCTCGAGATCATCACCGACGTCGTCGAGGAGATCTCCGGGCCGGAGCAGAACTGGAGCGTCAAGATCGTCGGCACGCTCGACCTGCTGCCGGACGAACTGGGCCGGCGGCTGAGCGAGGCCGCCGAGCGCACGCAGGGGCGCACCGGCACCCACGTCAATGTCGCGGTCGGCTACGGCGGCCGGCAGGAGATCGCCGACGCCGTACAGGCCCTGCTCCGGGCCAAGCAGGCCGAGGGGCTCGACGGCGAGGGCCTGGTCGAGGCCGTCACGGTCGAGGCCATCAGCGATCACCTCTACACCTCGGGGCAGCCCGATCCCGATCTCGTCATCCGGACCTCCGGCGAGCAGCGGCTCTCGGGCTTCCTGCTCTGGCAGAGCGCGTACTCCGAGATCTGGTTCACCGAGGCCTACTGGCCGGAGTTCCGCCGCGTGGACTTCCTTCGCGCCCTGCGCGACTTCGCGGCGCGGCACCGCCGGTTCGGGACGTAGCCGCGGTGTGTCCTTCGGGCTGTTTCCGCCGCCCGAAGGACACACCGGCGGCGAAGCCGCCTACAGCTTCCGCAGGCGCAGGCGGTTGACCGAATGGTCGGAGTCCTTGCGCAGGACCAGCGTTGCGCGCGGCCGCGTCGGCAGGATGTTGTCCACCAGGTTCGGCCGGTTGATCGAATGCCAGATCTCCTTCGCGGCCCCCACGGCGTCGCGGTCCGACAGGTTCGCGTAGTGGTGAAAATGCGCGTCGGGGTCGGAGAACGCCGTCTTGCGGAGCGCGAGAAACCGCTCGACATACCACTTCTCGATGTCCTCGAGGCGGGCGTCGACGTAGATCGAGAAGTCGAACAGATCCGAGACCATCAGCCGTGGACCGGTCTGCAGGACGTTCAGGCCCTCGATGATGAGGATGTCCGGTTGCCGCACCACGTGGTACTGGCCCGGGATGATGTCGTAGGAGATGTGCGAGTACACCGGAGCGGCCACCTCTGCGGCGCCGGACTTGACCTCCGTGACGAACCGCAGCAGCTTGCGACGGTCGTAGCTCTCCGGAAAGCCCTTGCGGTGCATGATGTTCCGACGCATCAGCTCCCGGGAGGGGTACAGGAAGCCGTCGGTGGTCACCAGGTCCACCCGGGGATGGTGCTCCCACCGCGCCAGCAGTGCCTGCAGCACGCGTGCCGTCGTCGACTTGCCGACCGCGACCGACCCGGCCACCCCGATCACGAACGGCACCTGCTGGTCCGGGTGCTTCTCGCCGAGGAACGTGGCGGTCGCGGCGAACAACCGCTGCCGGGCGGCGACCTGCAGGTGGATCAGACGGGCCAGCGGGAGGTACACCTCCGCCACCTCCGCCAGATCGATCTGCTCGCCGAGGCCGCGCAGGCCGCGCAGTTCCTCCTCGGTCAGCACCAGCGGCGTCGACTTGCGCAGCGTCCGCCACTGCTTGCGATCGAACTCGACGTACGGACTCGGCTCGCTCAGACGCGCCACCGGCACACTCCCGACTCGACGACGGGCCCGGCGGCATACCCCGGGTATGGCTGGCGGCGAAGGATGTCCATATCGGCCGATTGTGCTCGCTGACACATCCGCTCGCCGCGCGGGGTCCGGTTTCCGGGTTCGCCGGCAGGCACGGGGCCGATCCGGGGGACTAGGGTGCCAGGGCATGGACCCGGACTCGTTGGTGCGCGAATATCTCCTGCTCGGCCTGGCATTCGACCGGCTCGAGGAGGGTTTCGTCGACGCCTTCACCGGCGACCCCGCCCTGCGTGGCCGGGTGGAGAACGCGCCGGCCCCCGATCCTCGTGATTTATCCCACACCGCGCGCACACTGCGGGCCGCGCTGCCCGTCTCCGGGCTCTCCGACGAGCGCACCCGCTTCCTCGACGTGCACCTGCGCGCCCTCGAATGCTCGGCCCGCAAGTTCGCCGGTGCGGACATCGCCTTCGTCGACGAGGTCGAGGCCTACTTCGACGTGCATATCGACATGGGCGACGAGGACGCGTACCGCGAGGCCCACCGCCGCATCGACGCGCTGCTGCCCGGCAGCGGCCCGCTCGCCGAGCGAGTGCAGGCCCACCGCAAGTCCGAGGTCGTCCCCGCCGACCGCCTCGCCGAGTGTGTCGACGCCTTCTCGAGCGCCCTGCGCGACAGGGTCCGCGCGGTGTTCCCACTGCCCGAGACCGAAACCGTCGAATACGAGGTGGTCGGCGACAAACCGTGGTCCGGGTTCAACTACTACCTCGGCAACTACCGCTCCCGCGTCGCGATCAACTCCGACCTCGAACAGCACATGTCCCACCTGCCGCGGCTGATCGCGCACGAGTCCTACCCCGGCCACCACACCGAACACTGCCGCAAGGAGGCCGGACTCGTCGCCGGCGGGCACGACGAGCAGACCCTCTTCGTCGTCAACACCCCGCAGTGCCTCATGGCCGAGGGGCTCGCAGACCTCGCCCTCGAGACGATCGTCGGGCCCGGCTGGGGACAGTGGGCGCAGGACATTTACGCCGACCTGGGCCTGCGGTTCGACGGTGAACTCGCCGAGAAGCTGCACGAGGCGTCCGCCGGCCTGCTCGGCGTCCGCCAGGACGCCGCCCTGCTCCTGCACGACCGCGGCCGCACCGGCGACGACGTCGTCGCCTTCCTGCAGCGCTGGTCGCTGTCGAGCCCGGAGCGGGCCCGGCAGTCGCTGCGCTTCCTGTCGTCGCCGTTGTGGCGCGCCTACATCAGCACCTACGTCGAGGGTTACCGCCTGCTCGGTGGCTGGCTGGCGCAGGCCCCTGCGGGCGCGGAACGCATCGAACGGTTCCGTCGCCTGCTCGACGAACCGCTGGTGCCCAGCGCCCTGCGGTAACGAGCGGGCGTGACCTGGTCCATTGCCCGAGGGGACCGGGTTCCTCGACCGGGGGTGAGGTTCGTAGACTGGTAGGTGAATTCCTGCCGTCCCCAGCTTGGAGAATCCTCGATGACCGTTGTGCCCGGCACCGACGTCAACACCGCCTCGCTCTCAGACCTCGACCCCGAGCTGGCGCAGGCCATGGCCGGCGAGCTGTCGCGCCAGCGCGACACGCTCGAGATGATCGCGTCGGAGAACTTCGTGCCGCGCGCGGTGCTCCAGGCGCAGGGCAGCGTGCTCACCAACAAGTACGCCGAGGGCTACCCGGGGCGCCGCTACTACGGCGGCTGCGAGAACGTCGACATCGTCGAGGACCTCGCCCGCACCCGCGCCAAGGAACTGTTCGGTGCCGAGTTCGCGAACGTCCAGCCGCACTCGGGCGCGCAGGCCAACGCCGCCGTGCTGATGGCGCTGATGAACCCGGGCGAGAAGCTGCTGGGGCTCGACCTCGCCCACGGCGGGCACCTGACCCACGGCATGAAGCTGAACTTCTCCGGCAAGCTGTACGACGTCGCGTCCTACGGGGTCAGCAAGGACGACCACCGCGTCGACATGGACGAGGTCCGCTCCATCGCGGTGGCCGAGAAGCCGAAGGTCATCGTCGCGGGATGGTCCGCGTACCCGCGGCACGAGGACTTCGCCGCGTTCCGCTCCATCGCCGACGAGGTCGGCGCCTACCTGTGGGTCGACATGGCGCACTTCGCCGGGCTCGTCGCCGCGGGCCTGCACCCGTCGCCGGTGCCGTACGCCGACGTCGTGTCCACCACCGTCCACAAGACCCTCGGCGGCCCGCGCTCGGGTCTGATCCTCGCCAAGCAGGAGTGGGCCAAGAAGATCAACTCCGCGGTGTTCCCGGGCCAGCAGGGCGGCCCGCTCATGCACGTCATCGCCGCGAAGGCCGTCGCGCTGAAGATCGCCGCGAGCGAGGAGTTCAAGGACCGGCAGCGCCGCACCGTCTCCGGTGCGCAGATCCTCGCCGAGCGCCTGATGCAGTCCGATGTCACCGACAAGGGCATCACCGTGCTGACCGGCGGCACCGACGTGCACCTCGTCCTCGTCGATCTGCGCAACTCGCAGCTCGACGGCCAGCAGGGCGAGGACCTGCTGCACGAGATCGGCATCACCGTCAACCGCAACGCGGTTCCGTTCGACCCGCGTCCGCCGATGGTCACGTCCGGTCTGCGCATCGGCACCCCGGCACTGGCCACCCGCGGCTTCGGGGACGAGCAGTTCACCGAGGTCGCCGAGATCATCGCGGCCGCGTTGACGGGGTCGTCCGACACCGCGACGCTGCGCGGCCGGGTGAGCAAGCTTGCCGCCGACGCTCCGCTGTACCAGGGTCTCGAGGACTGGAACCTGGTCTAGGCGCGACGCCCGGCAATCTGTCCGGATCGTCTCGTTTACCCAATCTTCACCGACACGCCTCGTCGCTCATCGAGCGGACGGGGCGTGTCGGCGTTAGCGTCGGGGGTGTAGACGGCGCAGTTGCCGGCTACGCGGGAGGTCCTGATCGTGACTGTGACAGGCAGAGCGAGGGGCCGGCACCCGGCCCTCGTGTCCCTCGTGGACACCAGGTTCGACCGGCCCATCGAACGAAGTCTGTGTGGTGCTGCACAGATCTAGGAGCCTCACGTGACTGCAACACGCTCCGTCCCCGCCCGCCGCTCCGGCAGGACCCCGGCGAAGAAACCCGATGTACGCACCTTCGTACTGGACACCTCCGTGTTGCTCTCCGATCCGTGGGCGGTGACCCGCTTCGCTGAGCACGAAGTGGTGCTGCCCCTCGTAGTGATCGGCGAACTCGAAGGCAAACGGCACCATCACGAACTGGGTTGGTTCGCGAGGGAATCGTTGCGGCTGCTCGACGACCTGCGCCTGCAGTACGGCCGGCTCGATCAGCCCATCCCCATCGGGACCGCGGGAGGCACCCTGCACGTCGAGCTCAACCACACCGACCCGGAGGTGTTGCCGGCCGGATTCCGCACCGACACCAACGACTCCCGGATCCTCGCGTGCGCGTTGAACCTCGCCGGCGACGGCCGCGACGTGGTGCTGGTCAGCAAGGACATTCCGCTCCGGGTCAAGGCCGGTGCCGTCGGGCTGACCGCCGACGAGTACCACGCCCAGGACGTGGTGACGTCGGGCTGGACCGGCATGACCGAGCTCGAGGTGGACAGGGCGCTGATCGACGACCTGTTCGCCGAGGGGATCGTCGACCTCGACACCGCGAGGGATCTGCCGTGCCACACCGGGATCCGGCTGCTGGGCGGCTCGTCCAGCGCCCTGGGCCGGGTCACGCCGGACAAGCGGGTGCAGCTGGTGCGCGGAGATCGGGAGGCGTTCGGGTTGCACGGCCGTTCCGCGGAACAGCGGGTGGCGCTGGACCTGCTGCTCGACGAGTCCGTCGGCATCGTCTCGCTCGGCGGGAAAGCCGGGACGGGCAAGTCGGCGCTGGCGCTGACCGCGGGCCTCGAGGCCGTGCTGGAGCGTCGCACCCAGCGCAAGGTCGTGGTGTTCCGGCCGTTGTACGCCGTCGGCGGACAGGAACTGGGCTATCTGCCCGGCAGCGAGAGCGAGAAGATGGGGCCGTGGGCGCAGGCCGTGTTCGATACCCTCGACGGTCTCGCGAGCCCGGAGGTGATGGACGAGGTCATCAGCCGGGGCATGCTGGAAGTGCTTCCGCTGACCCATATCCGGGGCCGGTCGCTGCACGACTCGTTCGTCATCGTCGACGAGGCCCAGTCCCTCGAGCGCAACGTGCTGCTCACCGTGCTGTCCCGGCTCGGCGCCGGCTCGCGGGTGGTGCTCACCCACGACGTCGCCCAGCGCGACAACCTGCGGGTGGGCCGCTACGACGGCGTCGCGGCGGTGATCGAGAAGCTCAAGGGGCATCCGCTTTTCGCGCACGTCACCTTGACCCGCAGTGAGCGCTCGCCGATCGCGGCGCTGGTGACCGAGATGCTCGAGGAGTTCGCCCCGGGCGCCTGACGCCGTCGGCTGGTGGGCCGAATGTCACACCGGTGCGATGTGATCGACCCGATGTGACATTCGGCCACCGCCCCGCGCGGGCGGGTCAGTCCTGCGAGGGGCGCGGGCCGAGTTCGGCCTCGAGGACCTCCTGGACGACGCGCATCGCGGCCAGGCCGGCCGGGGCGCCGCAGTAGGCGCCCGCGTGGATGACCGCCTCGACGATCTCGGTGCGGGTCAGACCGTTTCGCAGGGCGCCGCGCACGTGCCCGCGCAGCTCGTTCTCCGCGCGCAGCGCGATCAGCATGCCCAGGTTGAGCAGGCTGCGGCTGCGACGGTCGAGTCCCGGCCGGGTCCACACCGAGCCCCACACGTGCTCGGTGACGAACTCCTGCATCTCCTCGGAGTCGGTGCCGCGGGCGCGGTCGAAGGCCCGCTCGACGAAGTCGGCGCCCATCACCTCGCTGCGGACCTGAACTCCGGCCTCGAACGCGGGCGTCCGGTCGGCGTCGGTCATCGTCGTGCTCCCTGCCTCGTCGCCGTCGAACGGTTCGGCGGCCGGGGAGATTCTACGACCGGCGCAGCACCGCCCGGAGCGCGCCGGCGCCCAGTGCGCCGACGATCGTGCCGACGTTGTAGTGGTCGTCCCACACCGCGATCTTCCCGTCGCGCAGTTCGAACGTGCCGCACACCCAGAACCGGGTGGAGACGGGGCCGAGGCGCAGGACGTCGGTGCGCTCGGTGAGCACCACGTTTCCGGTCGCGGCGATGTGATGGATGGTGACGTCGAAGCCCAGCGACGGCCGGCGCAGGCCCTCGAGGATGCGCCGCACGCGGGGCAGGCCCCGCACGGTCGGCAGCGACGTGTTGTGCCAGGCGATGTCCGGGTCGAGGAGGGCGACGGCGCGCTCGACGTCCTCGGCGACCATCGCGTCGAGGAACTCGCGGACGACGGCGACGGACTTCTCGTCCACGGAGGTGTGCGGCTCGGTCATGACGCTCCTGTTCGGGTGAAGGTTCCCAGGCCGTTCTCGTTCCAGTACTCGAACGTGACGCCGTCGGGGGTGAAGGTGGCCGTGGAGATCGTCCCGTCCGGGGCGTTCTCACCGCCGTAGATCGGGAAGGTGAACACGTCGCCGTCCCAATGGTCGAGCCGGTAGGTCTGCCCGGCGGGACCGATGGTGAGCACCAGTGTGCCGGCGCGATCGTCGATCCGCGCGGGACCGTAGTACTCGCTGGTGTAGACGCCGGTGTACTGCCCGAGGGGGCGGGCCGGGGCCGGATTCGTGGGAGCGGGGCGTCCGACGAGCGAGCCCTTCGGGTCGTCGAACGATGCGAACGCCTTCTCGTAGAGGGCGAACCAGTCCTCGCGGATCTCGCCGAACTGCACGAGATCGGCGAACTCGGCGGCGAGGGTCTCCGGCACGCCGATCGGGGCGGCGTTGGTGAGCGCGACGATCGCGACGTCCGCCGACGGCAGGGCCGTGAACGCGGTCGCGGCACCCAGCGAGAACGCCCCGGAATGGCTCAGCGTCACCCGCCCGGCCGGGCTCGTGCCCACATTGAACCCGTACCCGTAGAACCCCGCCCGGCTGTCGACGGTGCCCGGCGGGCTCGACACGGCCTGCGGGGACACCGCCGGCAGCAGGGCGTCCGCGTCGACGATGCGCCGGCCCTGGTACTCACCGTCGCCGAGCAGCATGGTCAGCCACCGCGCGACGTCGGTGACCGAGGCGCTCACCCCGCCGGCCGGGGACTGGGCGTCGGGATCCCGGACGGCGCGCGCGACGTAGTCGCCGTCGACGAGCTGATGACCCACGGCCCGGTTGGGCCGGGCCTCGTAGTCCTCGAATCGTGAACTGGTGGAGGTCATTCCGAGGGGTTCGTACAGCACGCGCGCCGACAGGTCCGCCCAGTCGGCCCCGGACGCGTCGGCCACCGCCTGCGCCGCGGCCGTGAGCCCGAAGTTGGTGTACTCGTAGGAATCCCGGAACGGCCCGAGCGGCAGCAGGCGGAACCGGTCGAACACCTGCTCGCGGTCGAAACCGAGATCCTCGAGCTCGTCGCCGGCGTGGTCGGGAAGCCCGGAGCGATGGGCGTAGAGATCGCCGACGGTCACGCGGCTCGTCACGTACGGGTCCGCGAGGGCGAAGCCCGGCAGGCGTTCGATCACCGGGGTGTCCCAGCCGATCACGCCCTCGCCGACCTGGTGTGCGACGACGGTTGCGCCGAGCGGCTTCGACATCGACGCCAGCTGGAAGACGGTGTCGGCATCCACTGCGGCGTCGCGGCCGGCCTCGCGCACACCGAACCCCTTCGCGTACACGATCTCACCGCGGTGCACGACCGCGACGGCCATCCCGGGGATGGCGGTCCGATCCATCAGTTCGCGTGCGAGGTCGTCGAGGCGGCCGACGGCGTCGTCGACCTGCCCGTCCGGGATGTCGACGCCGGCAACCTGCGGGGGAGTGAGCGACCGGGACTCCGGCGAGGCCGGTGCCGAGGACGTCGGGGAATCGGTGTCGACCGAGACGCACCCGGCCGACAGGGTCGCCACGAGGGCGAGGGCGGCGCCGATCCGGCGACGACGGGGTGCGCGCATGTCACGGCCTTTCTCGTCCGTCGCATGGTAAGCCCTGCGTCCGTGGCGCGGAAGCGTTCTGTTCCGCGTCACGGGCGCCGGTGACGGCGACGGACGCCGGTCGCAGCCTCGTTCGCCGATCGTTGTCCGACTGTGACGAGGAGAGCGGGCCGGGACGGTCGAACCGCCGCACCGGGCGCGACCTGCGCCGATGCTGCGATCGCGGCGGGGCGCGGACGGGCACCGGCCGCGCGGTCCGGTCCGGCGCGAGGAAACCGCCGCACGGGACGGCACGGGATGGTTAGCGTCGAGGGGCCGGTGTTCGGATGCCAACGAGGAGTGATCCCATGAATCGAATCCCGCGTCGTTCTGCCACTGTCGCCGCGGCCGTCGCCGCTGCAGGGCTGGTACTGGCCGGCTGCAGCAGCGACGACGGCACCACCGCAGAGGATGTGGTCGGCAGCGCCACGAGTGCAGCGCAGTCCGCGGTCGAGGGGGCAACGTCCGCCGGCCGGTCCGCGGTCGAAGACGCCACCGGAACCGGAGGCCCCACGGAACCGGGCGCCTCCGTGGAGGAGACGACCACGCTGCCGGGTGCGGGCGGCGCCGAGTACACCATCAGCGGGCCGATTCTCGCGAAGTACAACGAGATCGGCGGGGCGAACAGCCCCCTCGGGGCGCCGACCGCGGATCAGCAGGACGTCGGCGACGGCTACATTGCGGAGTTCGAGGGCGGCATCATCGCCTGGAGTCCCGACACCGACTCGCACGTGGTGTGGGGCGAGATCCGCACCGCCTGGGAGGCCCAGGGCGGCGCGGAGGGTGAACTCGGCTTCCCGATCAGTGACGAGCGCCCGATCCCGAACGGCCTGGAGAGCGAGTTCGAGATGGGCACCATCACCTACGTCGCGGGTGCGACGCAGGTGATCCCGAAGTAACCCGTCCCGATGTAGCCCGCGCCGGCTACGGCTGGAACACGAGCCGGCCGACGGTGTGCCCGTCCCCGAGGCGGGCCACCCCGTCGGCGACGTCGTCGAGGGAGAGCCGCTCGCTGATCAGCGGCTTGATGGCGCCGTCGTCGGCGAGGCGGCACAGTTCCTCGTGGCACGCCTCGATCGCGGCACGGTTGTACTGCCGGTACAGGCCCCAGTGCAGGCCGATGATCGAGTAGTTCTTGATGAGCGCGTGGTTCAGCGCCGGTTGCGGGATGGTGCCCCCGGCGAACCCGATCACCAGGATGCGGCCCTCGAACGCGATGCACTTGGTGGAGCGGTTGTACGAGTCGCCGCCGACGGGGTCGTAGATCACGTCCGCGCCGCGGCCGGCGGTGACGTCCTTGACGACGTCGACGAAGTCCTCGCGGTGCCGGTCGACGACGACGTCGGCGCCGAGAGCCCGGCAGTAGTCGGCCTTCTCGGCACCGCCGACGACACCGATCACGGTGGCCCCGGCGGCCTTGCCGAGTTGCACTGCGGCACTGCCGACCCCACCGGCGGCAGCGTGCACGAGCAGGGTCTCCCCGGCCCGCAACTGCGTACGGCGGTGCAGGGCGAACCACGACGTCTGGTACCCGATCGACAGCGCCGAGGCCTCGGCGTCGTCGAGGGACGCCGGAGCGCGGTAGGCGTCCTCCTCCGGAACCACGGCGAGCTCGGCGAATCCGCCGAAGGGGAACTCGGGATTGCCGATGATCCGGTCGCCGACGGCGAAGCGGGTGACGCCCTCGCCGGCCGCGACGACGGTCCCGGCGAGTTCGACGCCCGGTGTGAAGGGCAGTTCCGGCTTCAGCTGGTACTGCCCGCGGCACAGCAGCACGTCGGGGAAGTTGGCCGGCGCCGCGGCGACGCGCACGACGAGCCGTCCGGGCCCCGCCTCGGGGTCGGGGACGTCCGTCAGCTGCAGCGCTTCCTTGGGCTCGCCCACTTCGTGAATTCGCCAGGCCTTCATAGGGTTACCTTTCGCTCGAGTTCGGTGTGCGGAGGTGCGCTCAGCGGGCGGCGACGCCGGTCTCGGCTGCGGCGGCGGTACCGAGCATCGCTCCACCGTCGACGACGAGGGTCTCGCCGGTGATCCAGCTCGCCGCGTCGGAGGCGAGGAAGGCCACCGCCGAGGCGATGTCGGCCGGCTCGCCGATCCTGCCGAGCGGCAGGGCCGCGTCGAGCCGGTCCTCGTGGTCCTTCCACAGGGCCTCGGCCAGGCGAGTGCGCACGACGCCCGGGGCGACGGCGTTGACCCGCACCCGCGGCGCCAGCTCGAGGGCGAGCTGGCGGGTGAGGTGGATCAGCGCCGCCTTCGAGGCGTTGTAGAGGCCGATGTTCGCTTCGGGTGCCATCCCGCCGACGGAGGCGGTGTTGACGACCGCGCCCCCGTGCTCGCCCATCCACTCCCGCACGGCCAGGGAGGTCCACAGCACCGGACCCCACAGGTTGACGTCGAAGGTCTTGGCGAACCGGGCGTGGTCCTGGGCGATCACCGGGCCGAACGCGGGGTTGGTGCCGGCGTTGTTGACGAGGATGTCCAGGCGCCCGAACCGCTCGACGGTGAGTTCGACGCACCGTCGGGCCGCGTCCTCGTCGACCGCGTGCGCGCCGACACCGAGTGCGGTGCCCCGCACCCCGGCCGCGGTGACCTGCGCGGCCGCGGCGTCGGCCGCGTCCTGCTTGCGGGAGGTGAGCACCACGTTCGCGCCGGCCGCCGCGAGGTCCCGGGCGACGGCCAGGCCGATACCGCGGGACGCCCCGGTGACGATCGCGGTGCGGCCGGTCAGATCGAGTCCGGTCATGGGTCAGCCCACCGTCACCTTGTGGCCGTTGACCGACGGGGCGCCGGCGGGAGCGGTGCGGTACTTGCGCAGCTCGGCGACGGCGATGGAGCGCTTGTGCACCTCGTCGGGGCCGTCGGCGAGGCGCAGCGTGCGCATGTGTGCGTACATCATCGCGAGCGGGAAGTCGTCGGTGACGCCGCCGCCGCCGTGCACCTGGATGGCACGGTCGATGATCTTCAGCGCCATCGTCGGGGCGGCGACCTTGATGGCCGCGATCTCCATGCGTGCCTGCTTGTTGCCGACGGTGTCCATCAGGTGCGCCGCCTTCAGGGTGAGCAGCCGGGTCATCTCGATCTCGATGCGGGCCTCGGCGATCCAGTCCTGGATGTTGGCGCGCTCGCTGAGGGGCTGACCGAACGTCACCCGGCTCGACGCGCGCCGGCACAGGAGCTCGAGGGCCCGCTCGGCCATGCCGATGGCGCGCATGCAGTGGTGGATGCGGCCGGGTCCGAGCCGGGCCTGGCTGATCGCGAAGCCCTCGCCCTCGCCCGCGAGGACGTCCTTGCTCGGCACCCGCACGTTCTCGAAGGTGATCTCGGCGTGGCCCTCGCGGTCGGCGTACCCGAAGACCGGCAGGTTGCGCACCACTGTCACGCCGGGGGCGTCGATCGGGACGACCATCATCGACTGCTGGCGGTGCGGGGCGGCGGTGGGATCGGTCTTGCCCATCACGATGAGCACCTTGCAGTTCTTGTGCATCGCGTTGGAGGCGAACCACTTACGCCCGTTGAGGACGTACTCGTCGCCGTCCCGGACCATGGACAGCTCGATGTTGGTGGCGTCGGAGCTGGCGACGGCGGGTTCGGTCATCGCGAACGCCGAGGCCATCGTGCCCTCGAGCAGCGGGCGCAGGTACTTCTCCTTGTGCTCGTCGGTCCCGAAGAGGGTGAGCACCTCCATGTTGCCGGTGTCGGGGGCGTTGCAGTTGCACGCCTCGGAGGCGATGTGGCTGCGGCCCATGATCTCGGCGAGGGGCGCGTACTCGAGGTTGGTCAGACCCGGGCCCCAGTCGGGGTGGGGGTGGAAGAGGTTCCACAGGCCACGCCGGCGGGCCTCGGCCTTGAGCTCCTCGAGGATCGGGGGCTGGAAGTGCGGGTCCCCGGAGGCGCGCATCTGCTCCTCGTACACCGCCTCGGCGGGGTAGACGTGCTCGTCCATGAAGGCGAGCAGGGTGTCGCGGTACTGCACGGTGCGCTCGGACATTTCGTAGACCGACATGGTCACTCCTGGCGGAAGGGGGGCAGGGCTGGGATCGCCCGTCGTCGAAGGCGGTGCGTCGCGAAGAGGATGGTGACGGACGTCTCCCTCTCTGTATAGTTGAACGCGGTTTCAACTTCAAGTTTTGATTCGGCGCGAGTCGTTCCGGCCGCGCGGAGAGGAAGCATCCATGACCGACGACATCACCACCCTGCCCGTGCGTCCCACGGGCCTCGACGACCTCCAGGCCCTGGTGGGACGGGATATCGGGCCGACGGACTGGGTGCCGGTCACCCAGGAACTCGTGAACGCCTTCGCCGAGGTCACCGACGACCACCAGTGGATCCACGTCGACCCCGAGCGCGCCGCGACGAGTCCTCTGGGCACGACGATCGCGCACGGTCTGCTAGTGCTCTCGCTGGGGCCGGGACTGTCCTACAAGCTCATGAGCTTCGACGGGTTCGCCCACGGGCTCAACTACGGCTACGACAAGGTGCGCTTCGTCTCGCCGCTGCCGGTGGGCTCCCGCATCCGGATGCGCATGCAGGTTCTCGGGGCCGAGGCCGCCGGCGGCGGCATCCAGATCCGGACGCTGCAGACGTTCGAGCGCGAGGGGCAGGAGAAGCCGGTCGCGGTGGCCGAGTCGCTCGCCCGCGTCGTCGCCTGAGGGGTATACGGCAAAGATGCTGCCGGCCTCCACGAGTGATCGTGGAGGCCGGCAGCACCCGTTCCGGTTACCGTGCGTGGGCGATGCCCGGGACGGCCTTCGGGTCGCGGCGCACCGCGGCGGGGTTGGTCTCCTTCAGCACCCACGCCGAGAACAGCGTGAGGGCGCCCATCAGGGCCACGAACACCGAGACCCACGTCGTCGTGCCGGTGTTGGCGATCAGGGCGGTCATGATGAACGGCGTGCCACCGCTGACGGTGACGGCGGCGAGCTGGTAGGCGAGCGACGCGCCCGAGAGCCGGACGTTCGGTTCGAAGAGCTCGCCCAGGTACGCCGCCAGTGGGCCGTACGTCATGGACTGGAAGATCGAGCCGACCGTGACGGCCACCGCGAACAACACGAGATTCGCGGTGTTGACGAGCCAGAAGTAGGGGAAGGCCCACAGCACGAGCGCCGCGGCCCCGATCATGATCATCGGCCGGCGGCCGACGCGGTCGGAGATCCACCCCGACCACAGGATGAACCCGAGACCCACCAGCGAGCTGGCCAGCGACACGGCCAGGATCGAGTTGCGGTTCATGCCGAGTTCGGTGGTGCCGTAGCTCAGGACGCCGGCGATGCTGATGTAGAACAGCGAGTTCGTCGCGGCGAGCAGGCCGCAGCCCAGCAGGATCTTGCGCCAGTGGGTGCGGATCGCCTCGGCCAGCGGGGCCTGGACGACCTGCTGCTCGGGCCGGGTGGCTGCGACTTCGGCCTGCAGTTCCCGGAATTCGGGGGTGTCCTCCACCTTGGTCTGGATGTAGAGGACGACGGGGAACAGCGCCGCGCTGGCGAGGAACGGGATCCGCCAGCCCCAGTCGAGGAACACCTCGTTCGGCATCGCGGCCGTCGCCGTCAGGAAGGCGACGTTGCCCAGGATGACGCCGCACGGCACACCCATCTGCCCGAACGTGCCGGCGAAGCCGCGCCGCTTGGGATCCGCGGACTCGGTGAGCAGCAGGACGATTCCACCCCACTGTCCGCCGCAGGCGATGCCCTGCAGGAAGCGCAGCGTCACCAGGAGGATGGGGGCGAGGACGCCGATGGAGGCGGCGGAGGGCAGGCAGCCGATGAGGAACGTCGCCAGGCCCATGAGCAGCAGGGAGACCACGACGACGGGTTTGCGGCCGTAGCGGTCACCGAAGTGGCCGGCTACGAGTCCGCCGATGGGACGGGCCACGAATCCGGCCCAGAAGGTGCTGAAGGACAACAGCGTTCCCATCAGGGGTGAGCTGTCGGGGAAGAACACGTGCGGGAAGACCAGCGCCGCGGCGGTGCCGTAGAGAAAGAAGTCGTACCACTCGATCGAGCTGCCGATGAGCCCGGCGGCGAGCAGCTTACGATGAGCGCGCGTGTGGTGCGACGTGCCGGCGGGCGCGATGCCGGTCGGACTCACGGATGACGATGTCACAGATCAATTCCTCCGGTCGGACGGGCCGAGAAACAGCACTCAAACATGAATTCGGGTTCAGGCTGTGGTGCTAGTCTGGGGCATCCGTCATGTGATGTCAATCACGAGCGGGCCTCCCCCCAAAATGTCACTCGACGAAGGGAAACCAGTCATGGCCAGTGTTCTCGACCCCGTCCTCGCCCATGCGGACGCGGCGCCGGAACGCATCGCCCTGCGCACGCAGGACGGGCAGCGAAGCTATCGCCGGCTTCGCGACGACGCGCTGCGCTACGGCGCACTGCTCCGCGGTCGCGGCGTCACCACCGGCGACCGGGTGCTCCTGCTCGCCCCGTCGGTACCCGAATTCGTCGTGGCCTACCTGGGCATCCAGGCGGTCGGCGCCGTGGTGGTTCCGGTGAACACCATGTCCACCGCGGCCGAGCTGAGCTATACGCTCGGGGACTCGCGGGCCGTGCTCGCGATCGCCTGGCACGGCGCCTCCGCCTCGGTGGCCGAGGCCGCGGAGGGTCTCGGCGTGCCGTGGCTGCCGCTGGAGCCGGGCGCCGCGGTCGGGGAGGACCCCATCGACCCCGTCGACCGTGCCGACGGCGACATCGCGGCGGTGCTGTACACGTCGGGCACCACCGGCCGCCCCAAGGGGGCCCAGCTCACCGTCTCGAATCTGCTGTCCGCGGGCCGTATTTCGTGCACATTGTCCGGATCGGGACCCGAGGACCGCGTGGGGACCGGATTGCCGCTGTTCCACATCTTCGGCCAGGCCTCGGTGATGATGTCGGCGTTCACCGCCGGATCCTCCCTGTCCCTGCTGTCCCCGTTCGACCCGGCGGCGATGCTCGATCTCGTGGTCCGGGATCGGCTGACGGTGGTGTGCGGGGTTCCGACCATGTGGAACGCGATGCTGCATGCCGAATCGCCCTACGGCCCGGCGGATTTCGAGGGGCTGCGGCTGGCGGTCTCGGGGGGAGCGTCGCTGCCGGGTGAGGTGGCCCGCGACTTCGAGCAGCGCTTCGGCTGCACCATCCGGGAGGGCTACGGCCTGACGGAGACCACGGCCATGGCGACCTTCTCGTGGGGGGACGTCCCGGCGCGCATCGGGTACAGCGGAACCGCGGCCCCGGACATCGAGGTCGAGGTCTACGGGCCGGACGGTGCCCCGTGCGGGTCCGGCGAGGTGGGGGAGGTGTTCGTCCGCGGACCCGTCGTCATGGCCGGCTACTGGCAGCGCCCGGCCGACACCGCGGCCGTGCTCGACGAGCAGGGCTGGTTCCGCACCGGCGACCTCGGAGAGTTCGACGAGCAGGGCCGGTTGCGCATCGTCGACCGGGTCAAGGACCTCGTCATCCGCGGCGGCTACAACGTGTACCCCAGCGAGGTGGAGGAGGTGCTCTACGAGCATCCCGACGTCGTCGAGGCCGCCGTGGTGGGCGTCCCGGACCGGCACTACGGCGAGGAGATCGCCGCGGTGGTCGTGCTGCGCGACGGCGGCGGCGCCGACGCCGAGGACGTCGTGCGATGGTGCCGGGAGCGGTTGTCCGCCTACAAGGCACCCCGCATCGTCCGCTTCGTCGACGCACTGCCGAAGGGGGCGTCCGGGAAGATCCTCAAGCGGGCCATCGACCGGGACGAGTTGTCCCGGTTCGTCGTACGCCGCTCCGAGTCGGCGGTGTGATCCGCGCCGTCCGCTGCCGGGTGCCACACCCGGCAGCGGACGGCACCCGACTCAGTACGTGTCGCGGCGTTCGAAGATCTCGCGCGGGTTGTCGATCAGCATCCGGTCGATGTCCGCCTCGCTCACCCCGGCCTCCCGCAGGGCGGGCAGCACGTCGTTGTGCAGGTGCATGTAGCTCCACCGCGGCGTCTCCACGGCGAGCATCTTCGGATCGAGCCAGTCGTTGAGGGTGGCGTAGTCCTGCGACAGCAGCATCCGGCCGGCATAGCCGCGCTCGACGAGGGTCGCGATGGTCTTCACCCGCTGCTCGAATCCGAGGTAGACGTCGACGCCGCAGCGGTCCATGCCGATGTACGACCCGGCGTCCATCAGCGACGTGAGGTAGCCGATGTCGTCGGAATCGCCGCTGTGGCCGACGATCACACGGGAGAGGTCGACACCCTCCTCGGTGAACAGGCGCTGCATCACCAGCCCCGACTCGGAGTGGGCGTGGGTGTGCACGGTGATCGGCACGCCGGTGCGGCGGTGGGCGACCGCCACGGCCCGGGCCGTGCGTTCGACGCCTGCGGTCAGGCCCGGGGCGTCGATGGCGCACTTGAGCATTCCGGCGCGCACTCCGGAATCGAGGATGCCCTCCTCGATGTCGCGGACGAAGAAGTCCACCAGGGGTTCCGGGCCACCGAACAGGGTGCCGGGACCGCGGTAGTGGAAGTAGTGCGGCAGGTCCATGTAGGTGTAGAGACCGGTCGCCACGACGATGTTCATGTCGGTGGCCTCGGCGACCCGCCGGATCAGGTCGATGTTGCGGCCCGTGCCGACCACGGTGAGGTCGACGAACGTGTCGAAGCCGGCCGCGTGCACCTCCCGGACGCGGTCGATCGCCTCCGCGACCGCCGCGTCGAGGTCGACGCCGATGTCCCAGTTGCCGTGCAGTTCGGGGGAGAGGACGAACAGGTGCTCGTGCATCAACGTCCGGCCGAGGCTGCCGCTGTCGACGGTGCCGGTGACGGTGGGGACGGTGGTCATGGCGTCTCGCTTCCTGAAGACCTGAATTGGAATTCAGCTTCATATGAGACCACGATGAGACGCCTGTCACAAGACCCACCGGCGTCGGGCGCAGTCAGCCCTGCGGCTCGACCCGCGTCATCGCCAGCACGTCGAGCCGCCGGTCCAGCTCCTCCTCGCTCAGGCCGTCGCCGATCAGGCCCCGGTCGATCACCGCCTGCCGGATCGTCTTCTTCTCCCGCAGCGCCTCCTTCGCGACCGCGGCGGCCTCCTCGTATCCGATCGCCGAGTTCAGCGGCGTCACGATCGACGGCGACGACTCCGCCAGGGTGCGCAGGTGCTCGGTGTTCGCCACGAGACCGTCGACGCACCGCTCGGCGAACAGGCGCGAGACGTTGGCCAGTAGGCGCAACGACTCGAGCAGGTTGCGGGCCATCATCGGGATGTACACGTTGAGCTCGAACGCGCCCGCGGCGCCGCCCCACGCCACGGCCGCATCGTTGCCCACGACCTGCGCCGCCACCTGGGTCACCGCCTCCGGCAGCACGGGGTTCACCTTGCCCGGCATGATCGAGCTGCCCGGCTGCAGGTCCGGCAGCTGGATCTCGGCGAGACCCGTCAACGGACCCGACCCCATCCACCGGATGTCGTTCGCGATCTTCGTCAGCGAGACCGCGATGGTCCGCAGCGCCCCGGACGCCTCGACCAGACCGTCGCGCGCGGCCTGCGCTTCGAAACTGTTCTTCGCCGGCGTCAGCGCCTCCACCCCGGTCGCGCGCACCAGTTCGGCGACGACGCGGGGGCCGAACCCCTCGGGGGCATTCAGGCCCGTCCCGACGGCGGTGCCGCCGATGGCCAGCTCGCCGAGCCGCGGCAGCGTCGCCTGCACCCGCTCGATGCCGGCCTCGATCTGCCGGGCGTAGCCCCCGAACTCCTGCCCGAGCGTGACCGGCACGGCATCCATCAGATGGGTCCGGCCGGACTTGACGACCCGCTTCCACTCCTCCGCCTTCACGGCGAGGGACGCCCGCAGCTGGTCGAGGGCCGGGATGAGATCCTTCACCGCCGCCTCGGTGGCGGCGACGTGCGTCGCGGTGGGGAAGGTGTCGTTCGACGACTGCGACATGTTGACGTGATCGTTGGGATGCACCGTCACCCCGCGCTGCGCGGCGAGGCTCGCGATGACCTCGTTGGCGTTCATGTTCGAGCTCGTGCCCGAACCGGTCTGGAACACGTCGATGGGGAACTGGTCGTCGTGCAGGCCCTCGGCGATCTCGGTAGCGGCGGCGACGATCGCGTCGGCCTTCTCCGCGTCGAGCAGGCCCAGGTCCTGGTTGACCCGGGCACACGCCGCCTTGAGCAGGCCCATCGCGCGGATCTGGGTGCGTTCGAGGCCGCGGCCGGAGATCGGGAAGTTCTCCACGGCCCGCTGGGTCTGAGCGCGCCACAGGGCGTCGGCCGGGACCCGGACCTCACCCATGGTGTCGTGTTCGATTCGGAACTGCTGCTCGGGATTTTCGGCCATGGCTTCACAGTAGGCGGCTCGCGCCGCAGGGGCGCCCCTTCGGACCGGCGGAGATCCGAAAGGACACCACGACCGCGAAGCGGGTCACGGCATGGGAGGAACGGCCCCCGCGACGCCGTGGAAATCGATCGACGTGAACTCGCTGAGCTTCTTCAGACGGTGGTACGCCTCGACCATCCGGACGGTGCCGGACTTGCTGCGCATCACGATCGACTGCGTCGTCGCGCCGCCGCCGTAGTAGCGGACACCCTTGACGAGTTCGCCGTCGGTGACGCCGGTCGCGCAGAAGAAGATGTTCTCACCCTTGACCAGGTCCGTGGTGGTCAGCACGCGGCCCGGTTCGTGGCCCGCGTCGATTGCCTTCTGCCGCTCCGCGTCGTCCTTCGGCGCCAGCCGGCCCTGCAGCGCGCCACCCATGCAGCGCATCGCGGCCGCGGCGATGATGCCCTCCGGGGTGCCGCCGATGCCGAGCAGCATGTCGACACCCGAACCCGGGCGCGCCGCGGCGATCGCGCCGGCGACGTCACCGTCGGAGATCAGGCGGATGCGCGCGCCGGTCGCGCGCACATCGCTGATGAGCTGCGCGTGCCGGGGACGGTCGAGGATCGTGACGGTGATGTCGGAGATCTCCGAGTGCTTCGCCTTCGCGACCCGGCTGATGTTCTCGGCGACGGGCGCGGTGATGTCGATGACGTCCGCGGCCTCCGGGCCGACGGCGATCTTGTCCATGTAGAACACGGCGGACGGGTCGAACATGGCGCCGCGCTCGGCGACGGCGAGCACCGCGATGGAGCCGGGCGCACCCTTCGCCATCAGGGTGGTGCCGTCGATCGGGTCGACCGCCACGTCGCACAGCGGGCCGTCGCCGTTGCCGACCTCCTCGCCGTTGTAGAGCATGGGCGCCTCGTCCTTCTCGCCCTCACCGATCACGACGACGCCGCGCATCGACACCGAGCTGACCATGTGACGCATGGCGTCGACGGCGGCGCCGTCGCCGCCTTCCTTGTCACCGCGGCCGACCCAGCGGCCCGCAGCCATCGCCGCGGCCTCGGTGACACGCACCAGCTCGAGGGCGAGATTGCGGTCCGGGGCCTGGCGGCGGGTCGGGGTGCTGGCCGTCATGGGCTACTGCCTCCTGATGCAGTCGGTCGGCGCGGACGCCGACGCGGGACGGCCGCCGAGGGGACAGCCGCCGGGTTCCGATGGTTTCGAGTGGTAATTCTCTCATCACCGCCCCGTCGGCGGGGCTCGGACCCGGCCACGTGCGGGTATCGGTGCGGACGGCTGTCAGACTGGAAGCGTGGCCTCCCAGAAACCCCGCATTCTCCACGACACGCGCGACATGGCGTGGTCGCTGATCCCGCTTCTGCTGATCATGGTCGTCGTGGCCGCGATCGCCAGCCAATGCTCCTTCAGCCCCGGCGGCCCCACGGCGGGACCCGTGCCCAGCTTCGACGTCGACGCCGGCCTGAAGTACGACGCCCGCGAGCTGGACTTCCCGATCCGGCAGCCGAAGGTGCCCGAGGACTGGCAGGCCAACTCCGGCAGCCGCAGCATCATCACCGGCGAGCAGGGTGGCGATTCGAGCACCGTCGGATTCATCACCCCTGACGGCCGGTACGTGCGGTTCACCCAGTCGAATGCGGGGGAGGACGAGCTGGTGCGGTTCGTCGCCGGGGAGCCGCGTACCGCGACCGGGGCGCAGAGCCTCGCCGGCCGCGACTGGGTGGTCTACGGCGGCGAGGGCGTCGAACCGCTGTGGGTGTCCGACTTCGGCGACGTCCGGATCCTCATCGGCGGCTCCGGCGACGAGGCCGAGTTCCGCGAGCTGGCGACCGCCGCGGGTGCGGCCGAACCGCTGCAGCCCTAGCAGCCGCTCCGCTCACTCCTCGTCGTCGTCGGCGTGCGACAGCGCGGTCTCCACACGCTGCCGGGCACCGGCGAGATGCTCCTCGCAGCGCCGCGCGAGCGCCTCGCCCCGTTCCCACAGCGCCAGCGAATCGTCCAGGTCCAAGCCACCCTGTTCGAGCATCTTGACCACGTTGACCAGTTCGTCGCGCGCACGCTCGTAGCCGAACTCCGCCACGTCGTCGTTCGGGCCGCTCGCGGAGGTGGTCTTCGGGCCGCTCGCGGAGGTGGTCTTCGGGCCGCTCGCGGCCGTGTCCTTCGGGCCGCTCGCGGCCGTGGTCTTCGTCTCGCTCATCCGTTCCCCGTCACTTCTCTCGTCCGATGACGGCGGCGCGCAGCGCCCCGTCGGTGACCCGCACCCGCAGCTGGGTGCCGGGCGGTGCGTCGCCGGCCGACCGCAGCACCTCCGGATCCCCGTCGGGGACCACCCGCTGGACCACCGCGTAGCCGCGGGCGAGGGTGGCGGCGGGACCGAGGGTCGCGAGCCGCGCACCGAGGTGCTCGATCCGGGCGGCCTCGGCGTCGATCGCGCGGGTCACGTCGCGACGGGCGCACTGCCGCAGCCGCTCGATCTCCTCGCTTCGCCGGTCGACGGTGCGCAGGGGGTCTGCGAGCACCGGCCGGCTGCGCAACTGCTCGATCACGTGCTCCTCCCGGCGCACCCAGTTCCGCAGCGCCGCCGCCGACCGCCCTCGTAGCTCGTCCACCAGGTCCTGTTCGGCCACCGCGTCCGGCACGATCCGTTTGGCGGCGTCGGTGGGGGTCGCCGCCCGCAGGTCGGCGACGTGGTCGGACAGCGGGCTGTCCGGTTCGTGCCCGATGGCGCTGACCACCGGCGTCGTGCACCGGACGATCGCGCGGCACAGCGCCTCGTCCGAGAACGGCAGCAGGTCCTCCACGCTGCCGCCGCCGCGCGCGAGCACGATGACGTCGACGGACGGGTCGGCGTCGAGTTCCTCGAGCGCATCCAGGATCTGCGGGACCGCGGTGGGCCCCTGGACGGCGGTGTTGCGGATCTCGAAACGGACGGCCGGCCATCGGCGCTGCGCGACGCTGAGCACGTCCCGCTCGGCGGCGCTCGCGCGCCCGGTGATCAGACCGATCCGCTGCGGCAGGAACGGCAGGGGCCGCTTGAGCCGAGGGTCGAACAGTCCCTCGGCCGCGAGCAGCGCACGCAGCCGCTCGATGCGGGCGAGGAGTTCGCCGATACCGACGGCGCGGATCTCGGTGACCCGCAGGGCGAGGGTGCCGCGGCCGGTCCAGAACGACAGCTTGCCGAACATCACCACCCGGCTGCCCTCGGTGAGCGGTACGGGGGAGTTCTGCACCAGTTGCGGCGAGCACGTCACCGACAGCGACATGTCCGCCGACGGATCCCGCAACGTGAGGAACGCGGTGCGGGTGCCGGGACGCACGTTGAGCTGGGTGATCTGGCCCTCCACCCAGACCGAACCGAGCCGGTCGATCCAGCCGGCGACCTTCTGCGAGACGGTCCGGACCGGCCACGGATGCTCCGCGGAGTTGGACGGGGTGACCGTGGGCGCGGAGGTCACTTGGTGCTTGCGTTCGCGATCCGGTTGGACAGCATGGTCTCGAACGGGTCGCGTGCGCGCGTGGCGCTCTCGTACTCGAGCAGCGCCCGCAGGTCCTCGACCGACAGGGTGCGCATCCGGGCCCGCAGCTGTGCCAGGGTCAGCGACGGGTAGTCGAGCAGTTCGACGATCTCGGGCACCTCGGATCCTGCCGCGCTCCCGGCGGCTGTCTTCTTCGCCGCCTTCTTCGCGGATTTGCCCCCGGCCGCGTCGGCGCCGCCGACGGCGGTCTTGCCGGCGCTGATCTTCGCGGCGGTGGACTCGGCGGGCGACCCGGTCTCGGCGGCGCCGGAGCCGGCGGTCTCCGTCTCGGCGACGGGGGACTTGCCCGCCTTCGGGCCGGCGGCCACCGGCACCGCGGCCTCCGCGGCCGGCGGCATCGAGTAGAGCGCGAACCGCCCCGGCGCTGCGGCGGTCGACATCTCGGCAGTGCCCGCCGGCACCTCGGCGTCGTCGTCGAAGGTGGCCCACGACGGCTCCTCGGCGGGGGCCGCGCCGAGCAGCTCGAACAGCTGGTCGCCCTTGATGGCGAGCGACGTCATCGTCTGCTGGATCCGCATCGTTGTCTGAAGGATCTGGCTGACCGTGGTCATCGGCAGCGCGACCGCGGTGGACGGCAGCTTGAGGGTCTCTTCGTACGCGGTGACGGCCAGCCCGGCCGCCACCCGCGCCATGAACGGTGGACGGATCATGAGAAACAGACTGCCTCACGTGCCGCCCGATTGGTAGCCGACGAGGGCCGACCCCGCGAACGGCCCGTACCCTGGAGGCATGTCTGCGCCTGTTCCCCTCGAAGTCGGAATCACTCGGTCGGCCGGTTCACCTGCTGCCGGTAAGCGCGTCCTGCTCGCCGAGCCGCGCGGGTACTGCGCCGGCGTCGACCGGGCCGTCGAAACGGTGGAGAAGGCACTCGAGAAGCACGGTGCCCCGATCTACGTCCGCAAGGAGATCGTCCACAACCGTCACGTGGTCGAGACCCTCGCCGAGCGTGGCGTGGTCTTCGTCGACGAGACCGACCAGGTGCCGGCGGGCGCGGTGCTGGTGTTCTCGGCGCACGGTGTCTCGCCCGCGGTGCACGCCTCCGCCGCCGAACGCAACCTGCGCACCATCGATGCCACGTGCCCGCTGGTGACGAAGGTGCACCAGGAGGCCAAGCGCTTCGCCCGCGACGACTACGACATCCTGCTCATCGGTCACGAGGGTCACGAGGAGGTGGAAGGCACCGCCGGCGAGGCTCCCGACCACGTCCAGCTCGTCGACGGGCCCGACGCGGTCGACCACGTCACCGTGCGCGACGAGGCCAAGGTGATCTGGCTGTCGCAGACCACCCTCAGCGTCGACGAGACCATGGAGACGGTCCAGCGGCTGCGCACGAAGTTCCCCCTGCTGCAGGACCCCCCGAGCGACGACATCTGCTACGCCACCCAGAATCGGCAGGTGGCGGTCAAGGCGATGGCGCCCGAATGCGACCTCGTCATCGTCGTGGGCTCGCGCAACTCGTCGAACTCGGTGCGGCTCGTGGAGGTGGCGCTGGGTGCCGGTGCCCGGGCCGCGCATCTCGTCGACTACGCCCGCGAGGTCGACCCGGCCTGGCTCGAGGGCGTGCAGACCGTCGGGATCACCTCGGGCGCATCGGTGCCGGAGGTTCTGGTGCGCGGCGTGATCGACCTGCTCGCCGAGCACGGCTTCGCCGACGTGCAGTCGGTGACCACGGCCAACGAGACCCTGGTGTTCGCGCTGCCCCGGGAACTGCGCTCCGCGCGGCGCGCCTGATCGGGCACGCTCAGTCCTCGTACCGGTCCCGGTAGCGCACCCGGGGCCGCCGGTATTCCGGGGTCTCCGGAACCGGGGACTGCCTGCGGGGCGGCGGGGGAACATCGCCCCGCTCGTAGGGCCGGTCGGTGCGGGTCCGGTGGTCGCCGCGCCGGTCGTATTCCCGGCGGGCCTCGGCGGCCCGTCGCGGTGCCGGTTCGCTGCGCCGCGGCCGGTCGGCGACGTCACGTGCCGCGGCCGGTTCGGTTGCGCCGCGACGGACCGCGTCCGGAGCCGGGGCCGGGGCCGTGGTGCGGCGCCGCACCACCGGGTTGTCGCGCGTGTCCGCCACCTGCCGCACGCTGGCCTTGGTGGAGGCGGGCGGCCGCGCGGCCGGGCGCCCGCGACGGCCCCGCGCCGGCTTCGCAGGCACGGCGGTGTCGCGGTCCTGCTGCGCGGCCCGCGACGGGGCCTTGGCCGCACGCGCTGCCGCGCGTGCGCTCCTCCTGCCCGCTCGGGCCGGAGCCGGCACCGGGGGCCGGCTCAGGAAGATCCGCAGGCCGCCGACGACCAGGACCGCCACCGTGGCGGTGAGCATCACGGGGAAGCGGTTCACCAGCGGATACGCGACGTTGAGCGCCAGATCCTTCAGGCCGCCGCCGCCGGATTCGACGAGGAACTCCTGCGCGATCGGGACGGCGACGAGGAGCAGCAGCGGCGGCTGCGCCATCGCCGTGAACAGCGCCCGGTGCTGCACGGCCGCCACCGCCGCGATGCATCCGAGCACGTAGAACGCGGAGAACGCCGAGCCGAGCTCGTTACCGCGTGCCGCGTCGATGAGGAAGCCGAGCAGGGTCGAGCCCGCCGCGACGAGGATCGCGCCCCACCACGGGACGCCAGGCACAGTGGGCGCCACCGACCGCATGTCGAGCGGCACCGCCGAGCGAGCACGTTGCGTTGCAGACACATGTCGACACTAGACCCATCGGGTCAACTTGCTTCGTCGACAGGACCGCCGGACTCGGAGATGTCGGTCGGAGTCGTGCGGCGCGGCCACGCGTCGACCGGTCGCACCTCCGGGTGCTCGCCGTCGAAGATCTCCAGTTCGCTCAGCTTCCGCGCCGTCACCGCCACCCGGGACTCCATCGACGCGACGGTCAGATTGAACGAGTCGACGGCCTTGCCCAGCTGGGATCCGAGCCGATCGAGGTGCCCCCCGACGACGCCGATCCGCTGGTACAGCTCCCGGCCGAGCTGGTGGATCGTCGCGGCCTCCTTCGACAGGGCCTCCTGCCGCCACGTGTGCGCGATGGTGCGCAGCAGCGCGACGAGGGTGGTGGGGGTGGCCAGGATCACGTTCCGGGCGAACGCGTACTCGAGCAGCTCCGAATCCGCGGCCAGCGCCGCATCGAGGAACGGGTCGCCGGGGACGAACAGCACCACGAACTCGGGCGTCGGATCGAACGACTCCCAGTAGGCCTTCGCCGAGAGCTGATCGATATGCGTGCGCACCTGGCGGGCGTGCCGCACCAGGTGCTGGTCCCGCCGGGCGACGTCCTCCTCCTGGGCGGCGTCGAGATAGGCGGCGAACGGCACCTTCGCATCCACGACGATCTGCTTGCCGCCGGCGAGATACACCAGCAGATCCGGGCGCACCCCGTCCTTGGCGACCTGGGTGTCGAAGTCGCAGTGCCGCACCATCCCGGCGAGCTCGACCACGCGTTCGAGCTGGATCTCGCCCCATCGTCCGCGCACCTGCGGGGCGCGCAGGGCCGTCACCAGCTGCTGCGTCTGCGTCGAGAGCAGCTGCGAGGCGCGGTGCATGCCCTCGACCTGCTCGGTCAGGCCGGCGTAGGCGTGCACCCGGTTCCGCTCGACGTGCTCCACCTGCCGCGCGAGGGCTCCCACCGCCTCCTGCAACGGCCCGACGAGACGTGAGACCTGCTCGCCGATCGCACCGGAATGCCGGCGGGCGGAATCCTCGCTCACGGCACCGAGCGCCTGCCGTAGTTGCGCTTCGTTCTCGCGCAGGGCCGCGAGCTGGGCCTCCGCCCGCGCGGCGCGGTCGCCGCTGCGCGCGGCGTGCAGCAACCAGCCGAGAACCGCGCCGAGTGCGAGGGCGGCGAGCAACGCGAGTGCCGTGAGTGCCGTCATGGTGCGCATGATGCCCGAGACGACCGACAGGCTCACCCGGACCGGGAGATGTCGTGTCGGTGCGCTGCTCTACGGTCTGACGGCATGCGGATCCTGCACACCTCGGACTGGCACATCGGCCGCACCTTCCACGGCGTGGACCTGTTGTCCGACCAGGCGCAGGCCCTCGCTGCCCTCGCCGACCTCGTCGCCGAGCGGCGCGTCGACGTGGTGGTGGTGGCCGGCGACGTCTACGACCGGTCCATCCCGAGCGCGGATGCCGTCGCGGTGTGCAACGCGGGACTCGAGGCGATCCGCCGGGCCGGCGCCGTCATCGTCGCGACGTCCGGCAACCACGACTCGCCCGTCCGTCTCGGCGCCGCCGCGGCATTCGCCGCCGAGGGCGGGCTGCACCTGATCACCCGGGTCTCCCAGGTCGACCGGCCCGTCCTGCTCGACGACGCCTACGGCACCGTCGCCTTCTACGGCATCCCCTATCTGGAGCCGGAGATCACCCGCGCCGAACTGGGGGTGCCCGAGGCCCGCTCGCACGCGGAGATCCTCGGGGCGGCGATGGACCGGGTCCGCGCCGACGCGCGCGCCCGCGGCGTTCGCGCAGTGGTGCTCGCCCACGCCTTCGTCGTCGGCGCCGAGGCCGCCGGCTCCGAACGGTCGATCTCGGTCGGCGGCGTCGAAACCGTCCCGGCGTCGGCGTTCGACGGCGTCGACTACGTCGCGCTCGGTCACCTCCACTCCCCACAGACCGTCGCCGAGCACATCCGCTACTCGGGCTCGCCGCTGCCGTACTCGTTCGGCGAACGCACCCACCGCAAGGCCGTGTGGCTCGTCGATCTGGACGCCACCGGGCGGGCGGCCGTCGAGCGCGTCGACCTGCCGGTCGTGCGGGGCCTGAGCCGTCTCACCGGCGTCCTCGACGACCTGCTCACCGACGTCGCGCACACCGGGGCGGAAGACCACTACGTCTCGGCCGTCCTCACCGACGCCGTGCGCCCCCTCGACGCGATGCGTCGGCTGCAGTCCCGTTTCCCCCGTGCCGTCCACGTCGAGTGGGAACCACCCGTCGCGGCATCGACCGTCACCTACCGGCAGAAGGTGCGCGGCCGAAGCGACCTCGACGTCACTCGCGGATTCCTGGCCGATGTGCGATCGGAGCCGTCCGAGCGGGAGCTGCGCTGGGTGCAGCAGGCGCTGCGCGACGTCGACCGTGCCGCGGGCGTCGGGACCGAGCAGACCGTCGCACCGGGGGAGGCGTCCGCGTGAGGCTGCACCAGCTGGAGATCACCGCGTTCGGGCCGTTCGCCGACACCGTGCGGGTGGACTTCGACGAGCTCGGCGCGGACGGGCTGTTCCTGCTGCACGGCCGCACCGGCGCCGGCAAGACCTCCATTCTCGACGCGGTGGCGTTCGCCCTGTACGGCACGGTGCCCGGAGCCCGCGCCGACGGACGCCGGCTGCTGTCGGACCACGCCCCCGCCGGCACCGCACCGCAGGTGAGTCTCGAGGCGACCATCGCGGGCCGGCGGCTGCGGATCGTGCGCAGCCCCGACTACGAGCGCCCGAAGCTGCGCGGGACCGGGACCGTCAAGCAGAATGCCAAGGCGAGCCTGACCTGGCTCGACGGCTCGGGCGAGCACCTCTCGCGGCTGCCCGACATCGGGGAGGCCGTCCGGCGCCTGCTCGGGATGAGTGCCGAGCAGTTCTTCCAGGTGGTGCTGCTGCCGCAGGGCGAGTTCGCGAAGTTCCTGCGCGCCGACAGCGAGGACCGCGGCAAGCTGCTCGAGCGGCTGTTCGACACCACGCGATTCGGCTCCGTCGAGCGCTGGTTCAAGGACCGCCGCAGCACCGCCGCCAAACGCCTCGAAGAACAGCAACGCGCCGTCGACCTGCTGCTCGCCAAGGTCAGCGCCGCGGCCGGCCTCGAGGCCGGCGCCGACGCCGAACCGGTCGTGTGGGCGCACCGGCTGCGCGACGACGCCGCCGAGAGCCGCGATCTCGCGCTCGCGGCGCTCGACGTCGCGCGCGCCGACGACACCCGCGACCGGGCGGTCCTCGCCGAGGCGACCGAGCTGCGACGGTGCCAGGAACGACGCGCCCGCGCGGTCACCGAACTCGCCGACCTCGATGCCGCGGCCGGCGAGCTGCAGACCCTGTCCACGGAACTCGAGACGGCCCGGCGGGCGGCGCCGGTCGTCGACGTCGCCCGCGACGCGCGCCGCGCTGCGGAGGCCGCCGCTGTCGCACACGCCGCCGCGGTGGCCGCGGCCGCCCCGCTCGCCGCCGACGGGGAGGGACAGGCCCTCGTCGCCGAGCTCGACGGTTCCCCCGCCGAAACCGACCGCGCTCTGATCCGCCCCCACGAACAGCGGTGGTCGGCAGAGGTGGTCCGCCTCGACGCCCTGCTCGAACAGGAGCAGCGCCTGACCCGGCTCGAGGCCGACCGCGTCGCCCTGCAGCAGCAGCGGCGCGACCTGGCCGTGCGCGCCGAGCGGATCGCCGCGGAACTGGAGGGACTTCCGGGCCGCCGCGACGCCGCGGAGGAGGCCGCGCGCCGGTCCGAGCGGGCCGCGGCCACCCTGCCCCGGCTCGAGGCCGAACTGGCGCGGGCCACCGACGCCCTCGCGGCCGCCACCGAACTCCAGGACCGGGCCCCCCGGCTGCGACGCCTCGAGGACGAGGTCGTCGCCCTGCGCGACGCACACCACGACGCCCGCACCGCCCTGCTCGACGTGCGCGAGCGCCGCATCGCCGGGATGGCCGCCGAGCTGGCCACCGATCTGGTCGACGGGCGTCCGTGCGTGGTGTGCGGAGCCACGGCGCACCCGAACCCGGCCCGGCCCGCCTCGGACACCGCGACCAAGGCGGACGAGGACGCCGCCCGGGAGGCCGAGCAGCGAGCCGCCGCGGAACTGACGCGGGCGCAGGCGGCGGTCGCGGACGCGGCCAACACCGTCGCGGTGCTGCGGCAGCGCTGCGGTGACGCCGGTCTCGACACGCTCACCGGGATGCGGGCCGCGGCCGCCGCCACGCACGCCGCGACGGCGGCCACCGCCGCCGAACGCGAGCGCCATCGCGGCGAGATCGCCCGGCTGCGCGGGCTCGACGCGGACCTGCGCGAGCAGGCGCACGCGGTGGACGTCGAAGTCGCCCAGGCCGCGCACCGCGAGGAGAGCGCCGCGGCAGAGGCCGACGAGATCCGCACCCGCATCACCACGGCGGCCGGTGCCGAGGACTCCCTCGCCGCCCGCCGACGTCGGATCGCGGCGCTCGCCGGCGCCGCGGCGAACCTGCTCGACGCCCGGGTGCGGGCCGCGAACGCCGCGACGGTCGCGCGCGAGCGGGCCCAGGAGGCGGCGGCAGCCGCCGAACGGGCCGGGTTCGCGAGCATCGAGCAGGCACTCTCGGCGGTGCGCCCCGATTCGCGCCTCCGCGAGATCGAGCAGGCCCTGCGCGCGGCGGCGGACCGGCGTGCGGCCGCGCAGGCCGTGCTCGACGACCCGGAGACCGCCCGGGTCGGCGACGACCCGGTGGACCTGACGGAACCGGAGGCGGCGGTCACCCGGAGCGCGGCCGCGCTGGCCGCGGCGGTGTCCGCGGCCTCCGAGGCCGAGCGGCGCCACGCCGACATCGAGAAGTTCGCGGCGCGCCTCGAAGAGGAGTACGCCAAGCTGGTGCCGCTGCGGGACGAGCAGGCCGAACTCGCGGCGCTCGCCGACGTCGTCGCGGGCACCGGGCAGAACACGCGCAAGATGTCGCTGCGTTCGTACGTCCTCGCGGCTCGCCTCGAGGAGGTGGCCGAGTCGGCGTCGGTGCGGCTGCGGCGCATGTCCGGTGGCCGCTACGAGTTCGTGCACACCGATGCCGCCGGCACGCACGGCAAGCGCGGCGGCCTCGGCCTCGACATCCACGACGAGTACACCGGTGCGGTGCGGTCGACGAAGACCCTCTCGGGCGGCGAGTCGTTCCAGGCGTCGCTGGCGCTGGCCCTCGGGCTCGCGGACGTCGTCGCCGCCGAATCCGGGGGACTGGTGCTCGACACGATGTTCATCGACGAGGGGTTCGGCACGCTCGACGCCGACGCGCTCGACGCGGTGATGGGGGTGCTCGACGAGCTACGCGCCGGCGGCCGCGTCGTCGGCGTGGTCAGCCACGTCGACGAGATGCGTCAGCGCATCCCCAGCCGCCTGCACGTCGTGCGCGGCCGCACCGGATCCACGGTGGAGATCGCGAGCTGAGCCCCGCCGATCAGGCCGGGCCCGGCTCGGCTGCCGCCGGTCCCGGCGGCAGCGCCGGGGTCTCCTCCCCGGCAGTTTCGGGCTCCTCCGGCGCGGCGCTGCGTTCGTCGATCTGCTCGCCGACGTAGCGCAGCACCACCGCGGCGACGGCCGCGACGGGGACGGCGAGGAACGCGCCGATGATCCCGAACAGCGACGTCCCGGCGGTGACGGCGAGCAGCACCACCACCGCGTGCAGGTGCATGCTGCGTGACTGCAGCACGGGCTGCAGCACGTTCCCCTCGAGCTGCTGCACCGCGATGATGATGACGAGAACGATGATCGCGGTGGTCAGACCGTTCGCGACCAGCGCCACGAGGACGGCGAGCGCTCCGGCGACGAAGGCACCCACGATCGGGATGAACCCGCCGATGAACGTGAGGATCGCCAGCACGGGCGCGAGGGGCACCCCGAGGATGACCAACCCCAGGCCGATGAAGAACGCGTCGATGAAGCTGACGAGCGCCTGGGTGCGGATGAAACCGCCGAGGGTGTTCCACATCCGGATCAGCACCTCCTCGAGGTGCCGCCCGGCGCGACCGCCGCCGACGGCGTGCACCCACGGGATGAACCGCGGGCCGTCCTTGATGAAGAAGAACACCAGGACGAGTACCAGACCGATCGTCACCAGCAGGGAACCGGCCGTGCTGACACCGGTGAACACGCCGCTGGCGATGGTCGCGCCGCTCTCCTGGACCTTGTCGATCACCACCTGCGTGGCGTTCTCGAGCTGCTCGTCCTTCAGATTGACCGGGGGGCCCTGCACCCAGTCCAGCACCTTGTTGATGCCGTCGGTGGTCTTGTTCGCAAGCTCCGGCGCCTGCGCCACCACCGACGGGACGATGCCGGCGATGATGCCGCCGAGAATCGCGAAGAACAGGAACAGGGTCAGGCCCGCCGCGGCCGCCGGCGGCACGCCGCGCTTCATCATGCCGCGGGTGGGCGGCCACAGCATCGTGGCGATGACGATCGCCAGCGCCACGGGCAGGACGATCACCCACATCTTCTCGATGATCCAGCCGATGACCAGTGCGCCCGCCGCGATCACCACCAACGCCGCCGACCACTTCGCCAGCGTCAACCCGCCGGAGGCGATCAGCGTGGTGCGGTCCGGTTTCGGTGCCGGTGGCTTCCGCTCGGTGCTCTGCACATCGCTCAACGGACGGTCCTTCCGATGCTCTCGACGACGTGGATCGGGCTCGTCTGCAATCTACGGGAACCGCGCCCCGCGGGGCGGTTCACCGGCGCGAACACCCGGATCGTGGCAGGCTCTGATCATGAGGAAGCTCACCGCCGTGCTGGCCGCGGGTGCCGCGGCCGTCGTGCTCGTGTCCTGCAGTTCCGGTGACGACGCGTCGAACGAATCCGATGCGGCGCGCACGACGCTCGGCGGGGCGGCCTCGAGCCTCGCCTCCGCCGCGTCGAGCGTGGCCGAGCGGGCGCGCGGCGCCTTCGACGAGGCGAAGCTCGCGACGTTCGTCGCCGCGTTCCGCACGGGCTATCCCAACCTCGCCGCCGACCGCGACGACGCCTCCATCGAGGCGATCGTCATCGAGACGTGTCCGCTGATCGACTCCGGCGCGAGCGATCAGGAGGTGATCGCGAAGGTCGGGGAGCTGGCACAGAACGGGGACACCGCTCCCACCGAGGAGCAGGCCGGCCGGATCTCGCAGCTCGTCCGCGTCGCCTGCTGACGCCCGCGGCCCGGGCTAGCATCGGGCCCATGTCCGCGACGCGATGGCAGTCCGAGCGCAGTGCCGGGGATTCCCGGGCCTACATCGAGCGGTTCGCCGAGCTTGCCCATGCGGGGACGGATCTGCACGGGGAGGCCCGGTTCGTCGACGTGCTCGTTCCGCGCGGCGCGCGGATCCTCGACGCCGGCTGCGGCACCGGCCGTGTCGGGCTCGAGCTGGCCCGGCGTGGCCACAGCGTGACCGCCGTCGACCTCGACCCGGTGCTCGTGGAGGAGGCCCGGGCGCACCCGGAGCTGACCGTGCATCTCGCCGACCTGGCACAGCTGGATCTGCCGGGCGAGCGGTTCGACGCGGTGGTCTCGGCCGGCAACGTGATGGTGTTCCTCGCGCCCGGTTCGGAGCGGACCGTGCTCGAGCGGATCGCCACGCATCTGCGTCCCGGTGGGGTGTTCGTCGCCGGCTTCACCACCGGCGCGGCATACCGCCCGTCGCAGTTCGCCGCCGACCTCGCGGCCGCCGGCCTGAGCCTCGAGCACCGCTTCGCCACCTGGGACCTGCGGCCGTGGCACGACGACGCCGAGTGGCTGGTGGCCGTCGCACGCCGTGGGGATGGAAGGGGCGCGACCGCGACCACGTAGAATATCGATTCCGTGAGCCTAACCCTCGGAATCGTCGGTCTTCCCAACGTCGGAAAGTCGACGCTGTTCAACGCGCTGACCAAGAACGAAGTGCTTGCCGCGAACTACCCGTTCGCCACCATCGAGCCGAACGTCGGCGTCGTCGAACTGCCGGATCCGCGGCTGGAGCGGCTCGCCGAGATCTTCGGGTCGCAGCGGATCCTGCCCGCGACCGTGTCGTTCGTCGACATCGCCGGCATCGTCAAGGGCGCCTCCGAGGGTGCCGGGCTCGGCAACAAGTTCCTCGCCAACATCCGGGAGGCCGAGGCCATCTGCCAGGTCGTGCGGGTGTTCGCCGACGACGACGTCGTCCATGTCGACGGCCGCGTCGATCCGCTCGCGGACATCGAGATCATCGAGACGGAGCTGATCCTCGCCGACCTGCAGACCCTGGAGAAGGCCCTGCCGCGCCTCGAGAAGGAGGCGAAGAAGAACAAGGAACTCAAGCCGCAGTTCGACGAGGCCGTCAAGGCCCAGGGCGTGCTCAACGAGGGGAAGACCCTGTTCGCGGCGAAGGACTCGCTCGACTTCGGCCTGCTGCGCGAGCTGAACCTCATGACGACCAAGCCGTTCCTGTACGTGTTCAACGCGGACGAGGCGGTGCTCACCGACGAGGCGAAGCAGCAGGAACTCCGCGCGGCCGTCGCCCCGGCCGACTGTGTGTTCCTCGACGCGAAGGTCGAATCCGAGCTGATCGAACTCGAGCCCGACGAGGCCCAGGAGCTCCTCGAGTCCATCGGCCAGACCGAGCCGGGCCTGCACTCGCTCGCCCGCGTCGGCTTCCACACTCTCGGCCTGCAGACCTACCTCACCGCCGGGCCGAAAGAGGCTCGTGCATGGACCATCCCGCAGGGTGCGACCGCACCGCAGGCCGCCGGCGTCATCCACTCCGACTTCGAGCGGGGCTTCATCAAGGCCGAGGTCGTCTCCTTCGAGGACCTCGACTCGGCCGGGTCGATGGCCGAGGCGAAGGCCCGGGGCAAGGTCCGCATGGAGGGCAAGGACTACGTGATGGCGGACGGCGACGTCGTGGAGTTCCGCTTCAACGTCTAGATGTATGAGGCCACGACGTTGGCGGCACCGGCTCGGCGTCTGCTCACGAGCCGGTGTCGGTGACGATGTGGTGGATGTGCCCGATGCCGTGGCCGGCCCGAGGGCGAGACGCCGCGCCGACCGCTTCTGCTCGCGTCGCAACTGCTCGATCCGGGCGGCGACCTCGGCCGTCGCGTCCACCGGGTTGCCGAGCGCGACGTCACCCGGCCGCGCGCGGCGCTCAGCGCCCCGGCACGGGTGCCTCGCTCAGCGTCCGGCGGGTGACGAACCGTCGCGGCGTCCCCGACAGCGGATCGCTGAACTCCAGTTCCCGCGCGAGCAATTGGAGTGGGAGGGAATGATCGTCCGGGGCCTCGGGCACCAGGTCGGGATACCAACGGTCGCCCAGGATCCCGGCGCCGAGCGCTGCCAGATGCACCCGCAACTGGTGCATCCGTCCGGTGTGTGGACGCAGAACCGTGTGCAGCACAGCACGTCCGGAGGCGCTCACGCCGGTCCCGCTCACATCGACCACCGTCTCGGCGTTGGGCTCACGGAAGTTGTCGACGACCACCCGTAACTCCCCGCGCCGCGCCTCGATGTGGTTGCGGTAGACGATGGGCAGGGCGCGCCCGGCAAGCGCCGGTGCGTCCGGGTCCCACCCGGGCGGTCGCGCCGACACCGCCTCGTAAACCTTGACGACCCGCCGCTTTTCGAACAGCGACTGGTATGCGCCGCGCGTCGCGGGACGGGCCGAGAACATCACCAGGCCGGCGGTCGCTCGGTCGAGTCGATGGATCGGCGTCAGGTCCGGGTTGTCGAGGCGGGTCCGCAACCGGACGAGCGCGGACTCGCGCAGGTATCGTCCGCCCGGAGTGGTCGGGAGGAAGTGCGGCTTGTCGATCACGACGAGGTCGTCGTCGACATGCAGGATCTCCTCGTGGAACGGCATCGGTTCCTCCACCGGCAGATCGCGGTAGTACCAGACGAACCGATGCGCGCCCAGCGCGGTGCCGCGACCGATCGCACTGCCGTCGGAGCCCACGATCTCGCCGGCGTCGAACCGCCGGTACAGGTCGTCGGCGTCCAGGTGGTCGAACCTCGCGACGACGTACGCGGCGATCGTTGCCCACGGACCGGACGTCGGGACGCGCAGGCGCGTCGGTCCGACCCCGTTCTTGACGGGGAGCGGTGAGGGCATCGGCACGCCCGTCATCATCCCACCGCCTGCCGTCTCGTCCCGCCGCGGGTCGCGACGAGACGTGGGGCGATGCGGCAGATTCCTCGGTGTGCCGCCGACGTCCGAAACCGGATGCTTCCGGGACGAGGGTGCCCGGGGGTCCTGTGGTTCGTGGTTGATCCCTTCCGGCACCGGGATTCGCAGCCGGTCGCGCGGTGCGTCGAATCATCCACGTACGCAATGGGACCGGGGGAGATTCCCGCCCGCGCGGGACTGCCCGGCTCACAAGCGACCGCCGGGCCCCGCGGCGCGGAACCCGGCGATCTCCTGGGGCGTGTGATCAGTGGAGCCCGACGACCTCCTGGGCGATGGCGGCCAGGCGGGTCTGGGCGGCCGACACGACGCCGTGCCGGTTCTTGTGGGCCTCCTCGTACGCGACGATCGCGCGCACGTCGGCCGGTTCGGTCAGTTCCTTGACGGCGGCGACCGCCTGGGAGACGTTGAGGCTGTCGTAGTCGGGGATCGGGAGTTCCTCGGCAGTGAGGATCCCGGTGGCACTGCGGGCCGTGTGGATCGCCCGGGCGGTCCCGTCCGCACCTTCGCGGCGGGTGATCCGTTCGGCGGTCTCGAGCGCGGCGTCCCGGCTGGCCGTCAGGGTCTTCGTGGCGACGTCGCCGGCGTGGGCGCCGCGCGCCAGCAGCGCGCCGAGGGCGGGCCGCGTCGAGCGGGCGGCGTCGATCGCGCGGTCGATACCGCGCGTGGACCACGTCACGGGCAGGTTGACGATGCGGACCGCGGCGCCCGCGGCGGCCTGCAGCGGGGTGCGCCGCAGCGCGGCGGGTCCGCCGAGCGCATCCTCGGCCAGGACGGTGGTCAGCCACTCCACGGTCGCGCTGTGGGCGGTGATCAGCCGGTCGGCCAGGCCGACGACCGCGGGGGCCTGGGCCGCCGTGGCGAGGGCCTTGAGGTAGCGGGCGCGGTCGAGAAGCTGGTGCTCGAGCGCGAGGTCGCCCAGCAGTGCCTCGTCGAACGGCTGGGCCTGTTCGGCCATGGCCTTCACCGCGGCGGCGGCGCGGCCGACGAACGGGCCGATGACGTCGGGCAGGCCGCCCAGCTCACGGACGGTGCGCTCGATGGCTTCGGCGCGGGCCCGGCCGTTGGCGGCGTTCTCGGTCAGTTCGCGGCGGACCGCGTCGGTGCGGGCCTGGGGAATGCGGGTCTCGGCGACCTGGATCTCGGTGTTGGTCAGGTCGAGCAGTGCTCGCAGCTGTGTGAGCAACGTAGCGGTGTCGGTCTTGGTCATCGTGCGTTCGCTCCTTCGGTCGATGTCATCGATGGGGCTCACCGACGTGACACGATTCGGCTACCCGGCTCCTACCGACGGGTAACACGATGTGAGGGAGGACACATTCAGCGGGATGTGATCGGGGGCCTGCTGGTCCGGCCCTGACGCCGGCGATCAGTCTGCGCGCGACATCACCGCCACCAGGAACTCGGACTCGTCGGTGAACGGGCGCAGATCCCAGGTCGAGAGTTTCAGGTCCACCACGAGACCGTTGGCTGCGGCGTCGGCGAGGAACTGCGGGAACTCGTAGCCCCGGTTGGCCCCGAACCCCACGACCGCCCGGCCGGTGGGCGCGAGATGACGGGCGAAGCTCGCCAGTACCGCACCCCGGGTGGACGGCGCCAGGAACGTCATCACGTTGCCCGCGCAGACGATGACGTCGAAATCGGCCGCGACCCCGCGGGCCGGCAGATCCAGCTCGGCGAGATCACCGACGAGCCAGGTCGGACCGGGATGATCCTCCTCCGCGGCGGCGATCAGCACCGGATCGACATCGACGCCGACCACCACGTGACCGGCATCGTGCAGATAGCCACCGAGCCGGCCCGGTCCGCACCCCGCGTCGAGGACCCGTCCGCCGCGGCCGAGCATCGCGTCGACCAGGCGTGCCTCCCCGACGATGTCCTTGCCCTCCGCCGCCATCGACCGGAAACGCTCCACGTACCACGTGGAATGCGCGGGATCGGCAGCGGTGATCTCCTCCCACTGGCTGGGGGTGCGATCGCTGGGAGTACGTGCACTCATCGTCGGTTCCTCCTCGATTCGACCGCGCGGCACGCCGCGGTCACCTGTGCGGCCCACCTTAGGCACCCGGGGCGTCGGCCCGCCGATGCCCGCCCGCCCGATGCCCGGTCACCGACCTGTCTCGGGCAGGTTGACATTTCCGCGCCCGGGGGCAAATCTCCGGTGGGACGAATCCGACGACGGCGGCCGTGGTGGGAGTCGTGCACCCTGCTCGCCCGATCTCCGGCGCAAAGGAGCGCGATGTGAGTTCCCGCGATGTGAATTCCCCTGCCCAGCCCGACCGTCCGGTTCCGGACGAGGGGCCCGGCGCCGGGAACCGCCCCGGCGCGGCGCGGCCGATCCGCCGGTATCGCAGGGGCCGGGCTCATCGCCTGGAGAACGCCCTGATGAGCGCGCTGGTCCGGGCCGGCGTCGTCCCGCACTCGTACCTGCTGACCACCCGGGGTCGTCGCACCGGCCGGAAGCGCGCCAACCCGGTCACGGTCGTCGAGCATGCGGGCCGACGTTGGCTGGTAGCGCCCTACGGTGTGGTGCCCTGGGTGCTCAACGCGCGCGCTTCCGGCCGCATCGGCCTGACCCGCAGGTTCCGCACCCGTCACTACACGATCCGGGAGGTGTCGGCGCGGGAGGCCGGACCCGTCCTGCAGAAGTACGTGGCCATCGCATCCGCGACCCGGGACTACTTCCAGGCCGACAAGAATGCCTCCCCGGAGGAATTCGCGGCCGAGGCCGACCGCCACCCGGTGTTCGAACTCGCCCCGTGCGGGACGTCCGAGGGCTGAACCGAACCTCTTCCGGCACCGAACCTCTCCGGCACCGAACCTCTCCGGCACCGAACCTCTCCGGCACCGAACCTCTCCGGAACCGAACCTCACCGGAACCGGGGCCCCCCGGAGAGGCGCCGGATCCGAGGCAGACCCTCCCGGGTCTGTTATTCATTCGTGACCGTTTGTTGCCGTTCGGTGATGTCGGCAGGGGTGGGAATGTCACCGTAGGGGGGCATGCTCGAGCACGTCAGGCTCAGGAGCATCAGCAGCAACGGTCGGGCGACGACTGTGCGGTGCGCACGAGGTTGGGACGTGACCATGGCGACCAGACCGGCATCCCCCACCGTGTCCTCCGAGCGAACCGTGTCCTCCGAGCGAACCGTGTCCTCCGAGCGAACCGTGTCCTCCGAGCGGGCCGCCCCGCTCGTCGAGAGCCCCGGGGTCGGGTGGATTCTGTTGACGCTCTTCGGCCTCGGTGGGGGACTGGTGGCGGCGTCGATCGCCGGGTCGTTCCTGATCGGGATCTCGGTGGTGCTGCTCGTCGGCGGGCTGGCCGCGGTGCTGGTCGCCGTCGTGTGATCTCCGGTCCCGGCTGGGGAAGGTCGGGACCGGGCCCGTCGCCCGCACCGGCCTTTGCGCAGCGGGTCGCGCATGCGACGCTGGGGTCATGGTGTTCGTCCTCTCCGACCCCACCCGGCACGCGGATCCCGAGGCCGCGGGCCTGCAGGTGACGCCGTCCTACGCGCCGGTGCGCCGGCTGGACTCGGGCGCGCTCGCGGCGGTGGAGGTCCAGTTGCGCGGCCCCGCGGACGGGCCGCTCGCCACCGCGGAGGCCCTGCGGGTCGCGGCGCGGACCATGAGCGAGAAGCGGCACCTCGACCGGCTCAAGTGGTCGGTCGCGCAGTCGAGGCCGGTCCGGAACGTACCCGCGCTGGTGGCGATGGACCTCGAGTCGGTCGAGAGCCTCGACGTTCCCGATTCGGAGGGATTGCGGCGCGACGTCGTGGTGATCACGGAGGAGTCCCTGACGGCCAACCCGTCGCGGACGCTGCGCGCGGTGGCCGATGCCCGCCGCAGCGGCAAGGTCGTCGCGGTCGACGAGGTCGGGTCGCGTCCGCAGTCCCTGGCCCTGTTGCCGCTCGTCGAACCGGACGTGATCATCCTCGCGGCGCGGCTGCTGGCCCATCGTGCGGACACGGACACCGCCCGTACCGCGCACGCCGTGGCCGCCCAGGTCGAGCGGACGGGCGCGCTCGTGATCGCGGACGGCGTCGACTCGGAACTGTGCCGGCGACGGGCCCTGGGGCTCGGGGCCACGTACGGCCTCGGCGCGCTGTACCCCGCCGTCGACACCCCGGAACAACTCGACGAGGAGGGGATCGACCCCTTCCCGCCCGCACCCGTCCGCAGCGTCCGCCCGGAGGAGGCGCGCACCCCGTTCGCGATCGCCTCGGTGGGGCGCCGGCCCGTGCGCAGCCTCAAGCGCCTCCTGGTCGCGATGAGCACGAATCTCGAGAAGCAGGCCGGCGCCGCGGGCCCGGAGACCATCGTGCTCGGCACCTTCCAGTACGCCCGGCACTTCGGTGAGCGCACCCGCGCGCGGTGGCAGTACATGGCGGACCGGATCGCGTACGCCGGGGTGTACGGCGTGGGCCTCGGGCACTACGCGGAGGCGGGCATCCACCACGCGCCGCTCGACCCGGACGACCCGCTCGTCGAGGAGTGGAACGTCGTCGTCCTCGGCCCGCACTTCGCGTGCGTGCTGTCGGCCGTGGACCTGCATCGCGGCACCGCCGACCTCGACCGCGAGTTCGACTACGTCGTCTCGTACGACCGCGACACCGTGGTGCGCTGCGCCCGCTCGATCATGGACCGGTTCACGACGACGTAGGGCCGTCCGGCGCGGATGCCACCGGGCCGATCAGGACCCCCGGGTTCAGGATGCCCGCCGGGTCGAGAGCCGACTTGGCCGCCCGCAGGACCGCCGCGAACGGCTCGGGGCGTTGACGGTCGTACCAGGGCCGGTGATCCCGGCCGATCGCGTGGTGATGGGTGATCGTGCCGCCCGCAGCGAGGATCGCCTCCGACACGGCGGCCTTGATGTCGTCCCACTGGGCCACCGTGCTGCCCCACCGGCCCGCGGCGTAGATGCCGAAGTAGGGTGCGGGGCCGTCCGGGTACACGTGGCTGAACCGGCACGCGATCACCCCCGTCGCGCCCGCCCGGCGCATCGCGTCGTTCGCGGCGTCGTGCACCGCCGCCCGCAGAGAAGCGAATGTGTCCCACGTGCAGGCGGTTTCGAAGGTCTCGACGATCATCGACCGCGCGGCGAGGGCGTCGCGCAGGTACGGCATGCGCAGGAACGACGACCGCCACCTGCCCGCGGCGTCCGTGTCCCTCTCGTCGCCGGCCGAGCCGGTGCGCCGCGGCGCCTCCGGCGCGGTGCGCCGCGGCGCCTCCGGCAGGGTGCCGCCGTGCCCGCGGCACAGTTCGACGGCGCGGTCCATCCAGGCGTCCACGGGATGATCGGCCGACTCGAAGGCGAGCAGGAGGACACCGCCCCCCGACGGCGTGGCCGCGTTGACGAACGCCTCGACGGGGTCCAGCAACCGGCAGTTGGCGGGCCGGAGACCGGACTGGGCGACGGCGCGGGTCGCCGCCACCGCCGCTCCGTAGTCGGTGAAGTGCACCGACGCATCCGCCCGCCACCGGGGGCGCGGATGCAGCCGCATCCAGGCCTCGGTGACGACACCGAGGACCCCCTCCGAACCGAGGAACAGGCGATCCGGCGACGGTCCCGCTCCCGAGCCGGGCAGGCGACGCGACTCGCACGTGCCCGCCGGGGTGACGACCCGCATCGACTCCACCAGATCGTCGATGTGGGTGTATCCGGTCGCGAAGTGACCTCCCGAACGCGTGGCCAGCCAGCCTCCCAGCGTGGAGAACTCGAACGACTGCGGGAAGTGGCGCAGCGTCAGACCGGACGGGCGCAGTTCGTCTTCGAGCGCGGGACCCAGGGTGCCCGCCCTGATGCGGGCCGCCCGGCTCGTGCGGTCGATCTCCCGAACTCCTTCGAGGGCACCGAGATCCAGGCTCACCGCACCGGAGAAGTCGCCGTCGAGCCGCGGCTCGACACCGCCGACGACGGACGTGCCGCCGCCGAACGGAATCACGGCGACGTGCACCCGGGCACACCAGTCCAGGACGTCCACGATCTCGCCCTCGACGGTCGGCCGCACGACGAGGTCGGGCGGATGGCGCAGGTCGCCGAGCAGGTTCCGGACCACATCCCGGAACGCGCGCCCGTGGGTGTGGGCGGCCCGGTCCGTCGGGTCGGAGGAGCACAGCGCCGCAAGGGAATCCGGTGGAACGATCCGCGGGGGCGGCAGTCCGAGCGACGGCACGTCGGGCGGCGGGTGGTCCGTGAGGTCGGCGCCGGGCAGCAGGGCCGAGGCACGGTCGACCAGGTCCCGCAGCTCGGCGCCGCGCACCGCGTCCTCGACCGTGCCCCAGCCCCACCAGGAACGCGTGCCGGATCCCGTCACCGGACCCGCCTCGCGGTCCGCAGGGTCACGTGGTCTCGTCCGGCGTCGACAGCACGAGGTCGGCGGTGGTGGTGAAGCCGATGGGACCGTGCGGGACCCGGCCGGCCCGTTCCAGCACCAGATGCGCGGCACGGCCGGCCAGGCGCAGCGTCGCGATCTGATTGCCGAAGAACGGTCCCGTCGCCTTGGTCCACTCGATCGGCACCGGCGGCACCTCCGACACGCGCCCGAGCGCGAAGCGCACGGTCCGTTCCATCGCCCGGCTCCAGGAGATGCGGAACACCGCCCGGACCGCGGCGGGCACGTAGTTGTGCAGCGGCGAGCAGGTCAGCTGGTACACGCGGGTCGGCATCGGATCCGGGAACCGCGCCTGCGCGACGTAGGCGTGGTGCACGTCGCCCGAGAGCACGCAGATCGTCGCGGGGGGACGGCCGGACGGTCCGGTGCAACGGCCCCGGCCGATGTCGGCGAAGAGCCGGGCGAGCCGGTCGAACGAGTCGCGGAACGCCGCCCAGTGCTCGAGATCCGCGCCGCGACGGACGGTCTCCGCCCAGCGGGCGACCCGATTCCCGCGCACCCCGGCGGCGAGCCGCTCGTCCCAGGATTCGAGGTCGTGCAGCGCCCGCGGCAGCAGCCACGGCAGCGACGTCCCGACGAGCAGGTGGTCGTAGTCGCCCTGGGTCTGCCGCTCGATCCAGGAGAACTCCGGGTCCGAGACCATCTCCCGCCGGCCGCCGGACAGGACCCGCCCGCACCGCGAGTCGATCACGAGCAGTCGCACCCTCCCGAGGTCGCGCCGGTAGGACCACTGGGCGCCCTTCGCGCCGTCGGCCTCCTCGTCCGCGGCCGACGCGAACTCGCGCAGCAGCGGCTCGGCGTCCCCGTCTGCCTTCCGGACGCGCTGGTACAGCGCGTTCTCCGCCAGTTGGACGGGGTCGAGGTTGCCGAGGTGCTGGTACACCCAGTACGACGCCAGCCCGCCGACGATGCGTTCCTCCCACCACGAGGTGGCCTCGACCTCGTCGCGCCAGGACTGCGAGGTGTTCCAGTCGTCGTGCACGTCGTGGTCGTCGAAGATCATCGACGTGGGGACGGTGGACAGCAGCCACCGCACGTGCGGATCGGACCACGACTCGGCGTAGAGCCAGGTGTACTCCTCGTAGTTGCGGACCTGCGGGCCGGGAGGCTCGTCGAGGTCGTGGTGTTCGCGGACCCGCGCGAGGGTCTGTTCGGACAGTTCGTCGGCGTAGACCTGGTCGCCGAGGAGCAGCAGCGCGTCGGGCCACCGGTCCGGGGTCCGGGTCATCATGCGCTGCGCGTATGCGTCGAGGGCGTCGGCGCCGAGCTTGTCGTCGTTCTCGGTGGCGGACGTGGTGGCGAACCGGCACGAACCGAAGGCCAGTTCGAGCGGCCCGTCGTCGCTGAGGGTGCGGACGACGGACGCGGGGAAGTCGGGGTGCGGCCAGACCGGATCGCCGTCGAGGCGGACCTCGTACGGAGTGGTCGAGCCGGGCTCGAGGTCCTCGATCACCACCAGTGCGTAGTGGTGGCCGGCCACGGTCCAGGTGCGCTCCCGGTGGCCGAGAATCTCGACGGTGCACGGGTCCGACGTCTCCACCCACACGGTGGCGTCGCTGCGACCGACGTGCCGAAGGACCGGGCCCAGGATGAGCTCTGCCATGGCGCCACCTACCTCGGGGTTCGGATCGGCGATACAGCCATGCGCACGAGCCTACTGGTCCGCGGGGTCTCCGCGGCCCGGCTCGGCCGATTCGTCGGCGGGGGTGGTGCCGGGCGCCGATGCGGAGGATCGTGAGGGGGGCCGGGCGACCGGCGGCCAGGTGCACCGCGAGGGGATCGGAGCGAAACCGTTGAGTACCGAGCACAGGCCCGAGGATCCGCTGGAGAACATCGACGAGGACACGAAGCGCCGCGCGAAGGAACAGGCGGAGGAGATGCAGCGCCGGTACGAGCCGGGGGCCCGGCCGACGGTGACCCTGCCCGGGACCGGGGGGACGGTGTCGGGCACGGCGTTCGCCGACCTCGTCGACACGGGGTCCGACGAGGTCGACGAGGAGGGCGACACCGCCTCCGGTCGCTGAGCCCCGCACCGCGGGGAGGCGCTGAGCCCGACGGCGGTCACATCCGGGCGAGCAGCGCGTCCAGCGCGTCGTAGCTCTGGCCGAGACCCTCGGCCATGCCGGAGTTCAGCATGCCGTCGCGTTCCTCGGGCGTGTGGAACTGCGAGACGGTGACCACGCGGGTGCGGCCGTCGCCGAGGTCCTCGAACGTCGCGGTGTCGATGGCGACGTATGCCGGCATCCCGTCCCATTCGAAGGACTGCACAATGCGGTCCTTGGGCGCGATCTCCCGGAATCGCCCTTCGAACCCGTGGGTTTCGCCGTCGCTGTGCTCGACGAACCGCCAGTGTCCACCCCGTTCGAACTCGTAGCGTTCGACGTCGAGCCGGTTGCCCCGGCCCCACCACTGGGCGAGCAGTTCGGGCTCGGTGTAGGCGGCCCACACGCGGTCGCGGTCGGCGTCGAAGACGCGCTCGACCCGGATCTCGCGCTCGCTGGGCGTCGTAACGGCAAGCGGAGCAGAGGGATTCGTGGTGGTCATGACGTTCCTTTCGTTCGGTCGAGAAACTCCGCGAGGCGGTCCATGCGGCCCTCGATCATCTGCTGGTGGTTGCGGATCCAGTCCGCCTCCCGCTCGAGCGGGTTGGTGCCGAGCCGGCAGTAGCGCACCCGGCCCTTCTTCTCGGTGACGACGAGACCTGCCTCCTCGAGTAGCCGGACGTGTTTGGTGATCCCGGTCGGCGTCATCCGGTACCGGGCGGCCAGGTCGCTGATCGAGGCCGGTCCGGCACGCAGGTCCTGGAGGATCCCGCGCCGGGTGGGGTCCGACAACGCCGCGAACGTGGCATCGAGACTCGAATACTGAACCATTAGGTTCAGTGTTGCATCGGGGCGGAGCCCTGTCAACGGTCCGGGCGGGCCGATAATGTGCAGCTCATGCCGAAGTCCTTCGCCTTCACCACCGAGCTGGACCACCACGTCCGGGACGTGCACGCGGCCCTGATCGACGAGCGGTACTGGCTCGACCGGGTGGCGGACCGGGCGAGCGCCACCGCGGTGGTCGAGGAACCGCACGGTCCGGGCACCCTGCGCGTGACCGTCACGGACCGGTCCGAACCCTCGGAGCTGCCGTCGATCGTGCGCGGGATGCTGCGCGGCCCGCTGGTCATCGAGCGCACGGACGAATGGGGTCCGCTGATGGGCGAGGCCGCCGAGGGGCGGATGTCCGGAGGCGCCACCGGCCTGCCCGTCGCCCTCGAGGGACGCTCGCGGCTGCGGGTGAGCGAGACCGGCGGCACGTTCATCGACGTACAAGGGCAGGTCGTGGTCCGGGTCCCGCTCCTCGGGGGCCGGATCGAGTCGATGGTGCACGGGATGGTCCTGCAGATCGTCGAGAACGATCGGATCGCGATCGCGGCGTGGCTGTCGCGCTGACCTGCCGCGACCGCCCGCGCCGCGCCTGCTGCACCGCCGCGGCGGCGAGCCCTGTCACCGCGGTGTGATAAGCCGGTGGAGGACCGGAACACACCGAGCGACGAGGGGACCTGCGTGCTGACGCTGCACCGCGCCGAGCGCGCCGACACCCTGGCGGCCGCCCTCGCCGACCTGCTCGCCGTGCCCCTCGCCGACCCGTTCGCCCGCGAGCTCGTCGCCGTCCCCGCCAAGGGGGTCGAGCGGTGGCTGACCCAGCGGCTGTCGACGGTGCTCGGGGGCACCTGCGGCGACGGCGTCGCCGCCAACATCGACCACCCGTCGCCGGCACGGTTGGTGGACGAGGCACTGGCCGCCGCCACCGGCCGGGCGGCGGAGGACGACCCGTGGCATCCCGACCGGATGCTGTGGACGCTGCTCGACGTCGTCGACGACTGCCTCGACGAATCGTGGTGCACCGTCCTCGCCCGGCATCTCGGCCGCGACGGCGTCGATCACCGCGCCGGCCGTCGCTACGCCACCGCCGCCCACCTGGCCGGCCTGTTCCGCAGCTACTCCACGCAGCGCCCGGAGATGCTCGTCGACTGGGCCGCCGGACGCGACACGGACGGCACCGGCCACGGCCTCGCCGACCACCTCGGGTGGCAGGCACGGCTGTGGCGGCGGCTGCGCGAGCGCATCGGCGACGACAGTCCCGCCGAGCGGCTCACCGCCGCCTGCGCGCGGTTGCGCGCCGAGCCCGCGCTCGTGGACTGGCCGTCGCGGCTGTCGCTGTTCGGACCCACCCGGCTCACCGTCGCCCAGTGCGCCGTGCTGTCCGCGATCGCCGCGAACCGCGATGTGCACCTGTGGATTCCGCACCCCAGCCCGGCCATGTGGGAGGGGCAGGCGGCCGCGGAGCCGGTGCGCCGGCGCGCCGACGACCGCAGCGCCCTCGCGGTGCAGCACCCCCTCCTGGCGAGCCTGGCCCGTGACGTGCGCGAACTGCGCGCGCACCTGGCCGGCCCCGGAGTCGCCGACGTGCACCACACCGGCCGGCCCGGCCCCGACACCCTCCTCGGCCGGCTGCAGGACGACCTCCGCGCCGACCGGCCCCCGGCCCGCTCCGCGGTCGCCGACGGCACGATCCGCATCCACGCCTGTCACGGCCCGGCCCGGCAGGTCGAGGTGCTGCGCGAGTGCCTGCTGCACCTGTTCGCGGACGATCCGGGTCTCGAACCGCGCGACGTGGTCGTCATGTGCCCGGACGTGGAGACCTACGCGCCGCTCGTGCAGGCCGCCTTCGGTCAGGGCGCCCTCGCCCAGCGCGACGCTTCCGGACACCCCGGGCACCGGTTGCGGGTGCGTCTGGCCGATCGGGGCCTGCGCCGCACCAACCCGGTGCTGGCGGTCGTGTCGACGCTCGTGGACCTCGCCGACGCGCGGGTGACCGCCAGCGAGGTCCTCGACCTCGCCGCCGCCGCGCCGGTGCGCCGGCGGTTCGGCCTCGTCGACGACGACCTCGAACGGCTGCAGGAGTGGACCGCCGCCGCCGGCGCCCGATGGGGCATCGGCAAGGGGCAGCGAAACGCCTTCGGGCTCGGGGACTTCCCGCAGAACACCTTCGGCACGGCACTGGACCGGATCCTGCTCGGTGCGGCCGCCGACGAGTCGCAGAGCGAGTGGCTCGGGCTCACCCTCCCGCTCGACGACGTCGAGAGCAACGACATCGACCTGACCGGACGGTTCGCCGAGTACATCGACCGGCTGACGGTGGCGCTCCACGGCCTGCGCGGTCCGCAACCGGCCGCGCAGTGGGCCGCCGCCCTCGCCCGCGCACTGGACCTGCTGACCGACGTCGAGCCCGCCGACGCCTGGCAGCTCGCCCAGGCGCACCGCGAACTCGCGGCCGCCGTCGAGCACGCCGGGCCGGCGCCGCTGCGGCTCGCCGACGTGCGGGCCATGCTGGCGGCCCGGCTCGCGGGGCGGCCGACGCGCGCGAACTTTCGCACCGGTGAACTGACCGTGTGCACGATGGTGCCGATGCGGTCGGTGCCGCACCGGGTCGTGGTCCTGCTCGGCCTCGACGACGAGGTCTTCCCCCGCACCGCGCACATCGACGGTGACGACGTGCTGGCTTTGAACCCCTGTCTGGGAGAACGTGATCCGCGCAGCGAGGACCGGCAGTTGCTGCTCGACGCCGTCATGTCGGCGGGGGAGACGCTGCTGCTGTTCTACACCGGTGCGGACCCGGTCACCGGCGCCCGCCGGCCCCCGGCGATCCCGCTCAGCGAGCTGCGCGACGTGGTCGAGACGATGGTCGGACCCGAGGGCATGGCCGAGGTCGTCACCCGGCATCCGCTGCAGCCGTTCGATCCGCGCAACTTCCGGCCCGGCCGCCCGCTGAGCTTCGACCGGGCCGCACTCGCCGGGGCGCGCGCCGCGCAGCATCCGGCGAGGCACCGGCCCGGGCTGCTGCACCGTCCGCTCGCGCCCGTCGCGCGCACCGACGTCGACCTCGCCGACCTCGTCGCGTTCGTCACCCACCCCACCCAGGCGTTCCTGCGGCAGCGGCTCGGGGTGCGGGTGCCCGACCGGGACGAGGACATCGCGGACGCCCTCGACATCGGGCTCGACCCGCTCGCCCGGTGGGACCTCGGCGACCGCATGCTCGAGGCGCTGCTCGCCGGCACGGACCCCGCGGACTTCCGGGCCGCCGAATGGCGGCGCGGGACACTGCCGCCGTACCGGCTCGGCGAACTCGCGCTCGACGACGTCGCCGGCACCGTGGACGCCCTGGTGGCGGTGTGCCGGCCGATCTACACGGGACCGGCCGACACCGTCGACGTGAACGTCGACCTCGGCGACGGCCGGCGGCTGACCGGCACGGTCGGCGGGGTCCACGGCACCGTCGTCGCCCGCAGCACCTTCTCCCGGCTGGCGCCGAAGCACCGCCTCACCGCCTGGGTGCACCTGCTCGCCGTCGCCGCGTCGGATCGGCCGGGGCAGTGGCAGGCGATCACCACCGGCCGCGGCCGGTTCCGCAGCAGCCCGGCCTGGCGGTCCACGATCAACGCCCCCGCCGACGCGCTCGAGCAGCTCGCCCGGCTCGTGGACCTGCGCGACCGCGGGCTGCACGAGCCGCTGCCGACGGCCACCGCCGCCGCCGCGGAGTACGCCGAGCGGCGACACCGCGGCGACTCCGTCGAGATGGGCGTCGACGCCGCCGCCCAGGAGTTCGGCTCCACCTACGGCGAACGCACCGACCGGCACATCGCCTACCTGTACGGCTCCGGCGTGACGCTGCGGGACCTGACCGCCGTCGCCGCCCGCGACGACGAGCAGGCGTGGCACGGCGAGCCCACCCGGTTCGGCGCCCTCGCGCGGCGCCTGTGGGAGCCGTTGCTGTCCAACGAGATCCAGGGGCGTCCGTGACCCGAACCGTATCGAAGTTCGACCTGCTCGGGGCGCTCCCGACGGGCACCACCGTGCTCGAGGCCAGCGCGGGAACCGGCAAGACCTACGCCATCGTCGGCCTGGCCACCCGGTTCGTCGCCGAGGGGGCGGCGGAGCTGTCGCAGCTGCTGCTGGTGACGTTCAGCCGCGCCGCGACGCAGGAACTGCGCGAACGCACCCGGGACCGGTTCGCCGGCGTCGCGCGGGCGCTGGCCGACCCGGAGGCCGCGCGGCACCACCCCGACGAGCTGATCCGGCACCTCGCCGGCGGCGACGTGGCCACGCACCGGCGCCGGCTGCTGCGGGCCCTGTCCGACTTCGACGCCGCCACCATCGCCACCACGCACGGGTTCTGCCAGCGCATGCTCGACGAGCTCGGTACCGCCGGCGAGCGGGACACCGACGCGGTGCTCGTCGAGGACGTCGACGACCTGACCATCGAGGTCATCGCGGACCTGTACCTGCGCCGGTACGGGCGGGCGGACAGGGCACCGATCTCGCATGCCGAGGCCGCGGAGGCCGCGCGCGCCGCGGTCTTCGACCCCCAGGCCGCCCTCGCCCCCGAGGGCGCCGACGGCACGCCCGCCGGGGAACGCGTCGAGTTCGCCCGGGCCGTGCGGGCCGAGGTCGACCGGCGCAAGCGCCTCGCGGGCCTGCGGGACTACGACGACCAGCTCGCGCTGCTGCACGCGGTGCTGACCGACCCGGAGCACGGCGAGGCCGCGTGCCGCCGCATCGGCTCCCGCTTCCGCGTCGTGCTCGTCGACGAGTTCCAGGACACCGACCCGCTGCAGTGGGAGATCCTGCGCAGCGCGTTCCACCGCCGCACGACCCTCGTCCTCGTCGGCGACCCGAAGCAGGCCATCTACGCGTTCCGCGGCGCCGAGGTGCTGAGCTACCTCGGCGCGATGGAGTTCGCCGACGGCCACCAGGAACTCGTCTGCAACTGGCGCAGCGACGGGAACCTGCTCGCCGCCCTCGACCATCTGTACGGCGGTGCGGCCCTGGGTGATCCGCGGATCGTCGCGCACCCGGTGGAGGCGGCGCAGCCGGCGTCCCGGATCGCCGGGGCAGCGCCGCTGCGGCTGCGGCACCTGCCGCGGACCGGGGCCGGCCCGTGCGGCGCCTCCGGTTTCCCGAAGGCCCAGGCGCTGCAGGAACGGGTGGCACGCGACGTCGCGGCCGACGTCGCGGCCCTGCTCGGTGGCGACGTCACCGTCGACCTCGGGGCCGGCCGCCGGCCCGTCGAACCCGGCGACGTCGCGGTCCTGGTGCGCACCAATGCGCAGGTCGCCCTCGTCCACGGGGCGCTCACCGGTGCCGGGATCCCGGCCGTGCTGGCCGGCGGGACGAGTGTCTTCGCGACCCCGGCCGCGCGGGAATGGCTGCGGGTGCTGCAGGCGCTCGAACAGCCGCACCGCCCCGACCGGGTGCGGTTGGCCGCTCTGACCTCGCTGATGGGCCGCACCGCCGAGGACGTCGATACCCGGGGCGACGAACTCGTCGCCGCGATCGGCACCCTGCTGCGCGAACTGGACGTCGTGTTCGAGCGGTCCGGCTTCGCCGCGCTCTTCGAGCGCCTCGCCGCGTTCTGCGACCTCGAACCGCGGCTGCTGGGATGGCCGGGCGGCGAGCGGGAACTGACCGATCTGCGGCACCTCGCGCAACTGCTCGACGAGACCGCGTCGGCCGAGGCGCTGGGTGTCACGGCGCTGACCCGCTGGCTGACGGAACGGATCGCCGAGGCGGGCACGGCCCGTGCCGACCGCAGCCGCCGCCTCGACAGCGACGCCGCCGCGGTGCAGGTGCTCACCGTCCACGCCAGCAAGGGCCTCGAATTCCCCGTCGTGTACGTGCCGTTCGCGTGGGAGTCGGGCGTCCGGTCGAAACCCGACCGGCTCCTGCTCCACGACGACGACGGCCGCCGCGTCCTCGACGTCGGCGGCGAGGGCAGCGCGGGCTACGGCGAGCGCCGCCGGCGCCACGACGAGGAGGTGGCCGGCGAGGAACTGCGCCTGCTCTACGTCGCGCTGACCCGCGCCCGCTGTCACCTGGTGCTGTGGTGGGCTCCGGGGTACAGCACCTCCGGTGCCCCGCTGCACCGCATGCTCTTCGGCCGCGTGCCGGGCACGTCCGAGATCGCCCACAAGGCGCGCGTGCCCGAGGACCCGATCGTGGCGCAGCAGCTGACCGGGTGGGCCGGCCGGGCCGCAGGCACGGTGTCCGTCGAGGCCGTCGGATCGGCGCCGATCCCCGCCGTCACGTGGGTGCGGCCGCACGAGACCGTCGTGGAACTCGAGGCCGCCCGCTTCGACCGCGAGCTCGACGACGCCTGGCGGCGCACCTCCTATACCGCCCTCACCGCCGCCGCCCACGAGGGGCCCGGCGCGGGCGCCGAGGCCGAACAGCCCGCGAAGACCGACGAACCCGAGGAACCCCCGCTGCTGCCGGCCGACGCGGCGGACGACGGCATCGCGTCCCCGATGAACCCCCTGCCCGGCGGGGCCGTGTTCGGCACCCTCGTGCACGCGGTGCTCGAGGTCGTCGACACCGCGGCCGCCGACCTCGGGGCGGAACTGCTGCGCTGTTGCCGCGACATCGTCGCCGAACAATTCTCCGACGTCGACCCCGAGGAGCTGGCCGAGGCCCTGCTGCCGGTCCTGCGCACCCCGCTCGCCGGGGGCGCGGGCACGCTCGCCGACATCGCTCCCGCCGACCGGCTCGCCGAACTCGACTTCGAGCTGCCCCTCGCCGGGGGTGACGACCCCGTCGCCACCACCGTCACCCTCGACGGTGTCGCCCGGCTGCTGCGTGCTCACCTGCCCGCCGGCGACCCGTTCGCGTCCTACGCCGATCTCGTGGGCATCCTCGAGCCGACCCCGCTGCGCGGCTACCTCACCGGCAGCATCGATTCGGTCCTGCGGATCCACGGCACCGAGCCGCGATTCGTGATCGTCGACTACAAGACGAACCGGCTCGGGCCGGAGGAGCTCACCACCGCCCACTACACCCGGGACCGGATGGCCGAGGAGATGCTGCGCGCCCACTACCCGATGCAGGCGCTGCTGTATGCCGTTGCCCTGCACCGGTATCTGCGGTGGCGGCTGCCCGGGTACGACCCGGCCGTGCACCTCGGCGGCGTGCAGTACCTGTTCGTGCGCGGCATGGTCGGCCCGGACACCCCCGCGGGCTGCGGCGTGTTCGACTGGGCGCCGCCGCCCGCCCTCGTCGCCGAACTGTCCGACCTGCTGGCAGGCAAGGAGGTCCCGTGACGAACGCCCAGGTGGCCCAGCGTGGCAAGGGGGCCCTGCGGGTCTTCAACGAGGCCGGGGTGCTCGCGGCCGCCGACGTGCACGTCGCGCTGCGGCTGGCCCAGCTGTCCGGGGAGACCGCCGAGGACGTGCACCTCGCGACCGCGTTGGCCGTGCGCGCCGTGCGTGCCGGTTCGGTGTGCCTGGACCTGACCCGGTTGCGGGAGGTCACCGTCGACGAGGCCGCAGAGGTGGATCTCGCGGCGCTGCCGTGGCCGGACGACGACGCCGTCGTCGCCGGGTTGCGCCGCAGTCCGCTCGTCGTCGGCGGCGACCGCGGCCCGCTGCGCCCGCTGCGCCTGGTGGACACCGCCGACGGCCCGCTGCTGTATCTCGAGCGCTACTTCCGTCAGGAAGAGACGGTCCGGCAGATCCTCGACGCCCGCGGGCTCGGTCATCCCGTCGTCGACGAGCAGACGCTCGAGCGGGGGCTGCAGGAGCTGTTCCGGGACCAGCACGACCCCGGCCGCCCGGCCGCCGCACCGGATCGGCAGCGCATCGCCGCGGCGCTGGCCGCCACCGGGTGGACCACGGTCATCGCCGGCGGGCCGGGCACCGGCAAGACCCACACCGTCGCCCGGATCCTGGCGCTCCTGACCACGCTGCACGGCCCCGCCCTGCGCATCGGATTGGCCGCGCCCACCGGCAAGGCCGCGGCCCGGCTGCAGGAATCCGTCCGCGAGCAGGCCGAGCCGCTGGGCCTGCGCGCCGACCTGTCCGCGATGACCCTGCACCGCATGCTCGGCTGGCAGCGCGGCCGCACCCGGTATCGCTACCACGCCGGCAACCATCTGCCCTACGACGTCGTGGTCGTCGACGAGACGTCGATGGTGTCGCTGACCATGATGTGCCGGCTGCTCGAGGCCGTCCGCTCCGGCACCCGCCTGATCCTGGTGGGCGACCCCGACCAGCTGACCTCCGTCGACGCCGGCGCCGTCCTGGCCGACCTCGTGGCCCGTCCCGTCACCGCCGCGGGAAACCCCGTTCTCGGCCGCGTCGTGGGACCCGACCTCGACGCCGGCGACGACCCCGCCGAGGCGGCGCTCTCGCCGGGGGAACGGAACCGGCTGCGCGGCGGCGTGATCCGGCTCAGCCGCGGCCGGCGGTTCGGTGGCGACATCGCACACCTGGCCGTCGCCGTGCGGGAGGGCGACGCCGACGCGGTGATGCGGATTCTCGGGGGCGGTGGCACCGAGGTGTCCTTCCACGCCCCGAACGACCTGGAGGCCCTGCGGCACGACGTCGTCACCACCGCCGCGACCGTCACCGCCGCCGCCGTCGCGGGCGACGCCGGGACTGCGCTCGAGCAGTTCGAGACGCACCGCCTGCTGTGCGCGCACCGCGAGGGACCGTACGGGGTGCAGTGGTGGGCGCGGCGGGCGATGGAGTGGATCGCCACCGACACCGGCCGGCGGCTCGACGCCGAGCGCTGGTACCCGGGTCAGCCGCTGCTCGTCACCGCCAACGACCACGAGACCCGCATCTACAACGGCGACACCGGCGTCGTGGTCGTCGACGCCGCCGGCGAACCCGTCGCGGCGTTCGCGCGCGGCAGGGAGCCGTTCCGGCTCCACCCGAGCCAGCTGTCGGCCGTGCAGACCGTGTACGCGATGACCATCCACCGCAGCCAGGGCAGCCAGTACGGCACGGTCTCGGTGATCCTGCCCCCGCCCGAATCCTCGCTGCTGACCCGCGAATTGCTGTACACCGCGATCACCCGGGCGCGCGGTCACGTGCGCCTGATCGGCACCGAGGAAGCCGTCCGCGCCGGGGTCGAGCGGCGGGTGCTGCGAGCCAGCGGCCTGCGCCGGCAGCTGCCGGGCCCTCGGGCCGTCCGGTGATACCAAAGTGGTAGCATCGGACTCATGGCCATGACACTCCGGTTGACCGAAGAGCAGGAGCGAGCACTTGCGCTGTTGGCGGAGGCCGACGGTGTGAGTAAGCACGAGGCGACGGTGCGTGCCATCACGGAGGCGGCGGCGCGGCGCGTGCGGGACACGCGGGTGCAGGCGTTGTCCCGTGACGGCCGGGAGCGATACGCTGCGCTGCTCGACCGATTGGCTCAGTGAACGTCGAGTACCTGGAACTCGAGGATCTGCTCGCGCTTGCGGCGGATCTGGGAGTGCCGCACATTCGCGATCTCGGTCTCCTGGATTCGGCTGCGCACCGACCTCGCTCCTCGCTTTTCGGGCGTGATGCCTATCCGTCGATCCACGAGAAGGCCGCGGTGCTGCTCGAATCGATCGCGCGGAACCATCCTCTGGTCGACGGCAACACGCGGCTCTCGTGGATGGCGGTGTTCGTCTTCTACGGCCTCAACGGGCTCGATCTCGACGCGCCGGATGACGACGCGTACGACCTGGTGATCGCCGTCTCTACCGGGACGATCGACTACCGGGCAGCAGCCGAGACACTCGCCGGCTGGACGTAGCGTAGGTCCCCGACGAGCCGTATGAACGGCCGTGCGCCGGAGCGCCGAATCGGGTCGGAACCCCAGCGGGGACGGGCGCGCGGTGCTCGACCAGGTGCCGGACGACGTGCCCGGCGTCCGCGCCGGCCCCGCCCACGAGCATCGAGCGGAACGACGACTGGAAGCACAGCCCGGTGAAGTACAGGCCGGGGATGTCGGTCACCACCCCGTGCTCCTCGAGCGGCCAGCCGTCCGGGCCGAGCACCGGCAGGTCGATCCAGTCGTAAACCTGGCGGAAACCGGTGCACCACAACACGTTCGTCACGTCGAGGACGCGCCCGCCGGCGAGGACCGGACGGCCGTCGACGACCCCGGTGACCCGTTCGGTGATCCGTTCGACGCCGAGCTCGGCGAGATCCTCCCGCTTGACCCGCAACAGCGGTGCGCCGTGCCGGCGTTCGTGTTCACGCACCTTCCGGCCGAGCGGGGTGCGGACGGAGAGCACGTGGCCCCACACGAACCACAGGACCGGGAAGAGCACCCGCATCCGGCGGCTCTCGATCCGCACCGGGAGCTGCCCGGTGTCGCGGCCGCACAGGATCGTCGGATGGGACGTCGCCACCTCGTAGGCGAGGTCGCCGCCGGAGTGGGAGGCGCCCACCACGAGCACCGGGCCGTCGATCAGCTGCGTCGGATTACGGTATTCGCTCGAGTGCAGCTGCACGATCCGCGGGTCCAGCTCCGCCGCGAATTCCGGGATGCTCGGGGTGCGGCCGAACGTGCCGGTCGCGACGACGACGTTGCCGGCCTCGATCCGCATCTCGCCGCAGTCGAGGAGGAAGCGGTCGCCGTCGCGTGAGAGCCGACGCACCCGGGTGCCGCCCGCGACGGGGAGATCGAACCGCGCGGCGTATGCCTCGAGATAGTTTGCGACGTCGTCCTTCGTCGGAAACCGGTGCGGATCGCCGGGGAACGGCATGCCGGGCAGGCCGTCGTATCCGGCGGGGCTGTACAGGCGCAGCGAATCCCAGTGGCTGCGCCAGTTGTCGCCGATCCGCCGGTTCGCGTCGACGATCAGGAAAGAGCGGCCGCGCCGGGCGAGGTGGTAGCCGGCGGACAGACCCGCCTGGCCCGCGCCGATCACGACGGTGTCGATCAGTCGGGGTGCACTGTCGGTGGTCATGGGGAACTCCTGGCTCGAGGGGTCTGGACGGACGACGTTAGGCGCCGCCGGCATCGGCCGCGTCGGGCGAACTATGTAGCCGGCCGAGAACCCGGATGGGTCATTCTGTGCAGCTCAGAGCAGGTGGTGCTCGTACGCGTATGCCGTCGCGGCCGCCCGGGAGGACACGTCGAGCTTGGTGAAGATGTTGCTCAGGTGCCGTGCCACGGTCTTCTCGCTCAACACGAGTTCACGGGCCACGGCCCGGTTGGTCTTCCCGGTGGCGACGGCCCGCAGCACTTCGACCTCGCGCGGGGTCAGCCGGCCCCGCGCGGCCGGCCGCGTCGGCACTCGCGCGAGGTCCCGCAGGTCCGGCTCGGCGTGCAGGTCCCGGAACGTCGCCGCCGCGGCCTCGTACTCGAGCCGTGCCGACTCGGCATCGCCGAGCGCGTCACAGCAGCGGCCCTGCAGCACCCGCACCCGCGCGCACTCGTAGGGCGCCTCGAACCCGCGCCAGAGCCCGCACGAGCGGCGCAGCCGGTCGAGGGCGGCGCGCGGTGCGCCCTCGGCGAGCAGGACGGCCCCGGTGACCTGCTCGGCGATCGCATTCAACGCCGGAGCGTCCTGTTCGCGGGCCAGCGCCGCGAGTTCGTCGGCGCTGCGGCGCGCGGCCGCGACGTCGCCGACGGCGAGCGCGACCTCCACGTGGCCCGCCAGCAGCCGCGGACGATAGAGGGGAAGCGATTCGCCGAGCGCCCGCCGGATCCCGGCGAGCGCCGCGTCGGGGTCGCCCTGACGCAGACGCAACAGCGCCATGCCCGGTTGGATCTCGCGGCCCAGCCGGCCCGCGCGGCGGTAGGCGTCCTCGGCCTCGTCGAACTCGCCGCGCAGCCGGTGCAGTTCACCCTGTTCGTACAGGGCCATGCCGACGGCCGGTTGCCCCGGTGGGTCCGACAGCCGACGGAACGCGAGCCGGGCCAGGTCCATGGCCTCCGTCCAGGCGCCCTCCAGTTGCAGGATCTCCGCGCGGTGTACGAGGCACTGTCCACGGAACGGGACGAGGCCGGGCTGGGCGTCGCACCAGCGGCCGAGTGCCCGCGTCCATTCCCTGGCCCGCTGCAGCTGGAACGTGTCCTGGCAGGCCTCGATCACCGCGCAGTACACCAGGCCGGCCACGACCGGCGAGACCTCTTCGAGGGTCACGCCGACCATCACCTCGTCCAGCGTGCCGAGACCGCCGGTGACGTCGCCGAGCAGGATGCGGCACTGCCCGATGCCGAGGGTGCTCAGCGCGACGAGGTCGGCGTCGCCGCAGGACCGGCCGATTTCCTGGGCGGCGGTGAACGCGGGCAGGGCGTCGGCCGGGCGGTTCGCATGCATGTCCTGCACCGCCGCCGGCAGCAGCAGGAAGCCGCGCGTCGCGCAGTCCGGGCGTCCGGGCTCGCTCAGGTGCTGGGCCCGGGCGAGCCAGCCGCCGGCGCGCGCCACCTCACCACGGTTCATCAGCAGGAAGCAGAGCCAGAAGGCACTGCGTCCGGCCCGCTCGGGGTCGTCGGCGTCGAGATGGGCCGAGAACGCACGTTCGTACAGCGTCGCGCAGTCGTCGTCCCGGCCGACCAGATACGCCGACCGTGCGAACAGGTCGAGGTCGTCGGCGGTGAGGGGCTCGTGCGCGTCGGCGGCGCGGAACGCGTCGAACGCCCGCGTCCAGTCCCGCGCGTGGAACGCTGCCCGCGCGTGGTCGAGCACCGTCGACGGGCCCATCCTCGCTCCCTGCGGCGACCGAACGTGCACCGAGTGGTTGCCTGCGATCCTACGCCCCCCGGCCACCCGGTCCGGGGCGCTGCGGAGATCAGTCCGGCAGGCCGGGCCGGGTACGGACCGGTGCCAGACCGGAGACGAGGACGACGGCGGTGATCGTTCCGGCGGCCATGATCGCGGCGAGCACCACGATCTGGAAGCGTCCGGCCTCGAGCGGGGACACACCCCCGAAGATCGCGCCGACGAAGGCGCCCGGCAGCGTCACCAGCCCGGTGGTCTTGGTCTGGTCCGTCGACGGGATCAGCGCCGAGTGGACGGCCAGGCGCGTGAGCTCGCGGGTGGACTGCCGCGGCGTCGCACCGAGCGCGAGCCAGCCCTCGACGGTGTCCCAGTTGTCCCCGGTCAGTTCCGTGAAGCGCCGCCCGGCGAGGGTCGCGATCGTCATGGCGTTGCCGACGACGATGCCGCCGATGGCCAGCACGTACCGCGGGGAGAACTCGATGGCGCCGGTGACGAAGACGATCGTGAGCGTCACGGCGATCCCGAGCGCCATCGCACCGGATACGAGGGCCACGTGTCCCGGGCTCCAGCCGATCCGGCGCGATGCGGTGAGAGCCGCCACGGTGAACATGACGAGCAGGGCGGCGCCCACCCAGATCGGATTCGTGATCACCCCGGACAGCACCACGCTGATCAGGGCCAGTTGCACGGCGCCCCGCAGCACCGCGATCGCCGGCGCGAACTGATGCGGGGCGCGGTAGCCCCACAGCACCGCGGTCGTCGTCCCGACGAGCAGTGCCACCCCGACGGCGGTGGGCACCAACTCCAGGGACCAGGTCACCTCCGGAGCGTATCCGCCGGTCGCGCCCCTGCAACATCACCTGTGTCTGCCGTCGGCAGACGAAGCGCCCCGGCGCGCGGAACCGGCGCCAGGATGACGGTCATGATCACCACACCACCGCTGAACTACCGCGACCAACTCGCCGACCGGCTCTTCCAGCACCGCACGGTGCTGCTGACCGGGGAGGTGAACGACGACACGGCCGAACGGGTCTGCTCCGAACTCGTCCTGCTCGCCACGGCCGACACCGAACGCGACGTGGTCGTCTACATCAACTCGCCGGGCGGATCGGTCCTCGCCGGGCTCGCGATCTACGACACCATGAAGCTGATTCCGAACGACGTGGTCACCGTGGCTCTCGGGTTCGCCGCGAGCATGGGGCAGGTGCTGCTCGCCGCCGGCACGCACGGCAAGCGGATCGCCTTGGCGCACAGTCGCATCATGATGCATCAGCCGTCGGCGGGGATCGGCGGCACCGCGATCGACATCGCCATCCAGGCCGACAACTGGGAATACATGAAGCGCCAGTCCGAGGAGATCCTGGCGGCCGAGACCGGGCGCCCGGTGGAGCAGATCGCCGCCGACAGCGACCGGGACCGGTGGTTCACGCCCGAGCAGGCCCGCGAGTACGGCATCGTCGACGCAGTGGTCGACTCGTTCGGTCAGCTCGCCCCGTTCGCGGCCGGTCGCCGGATGGGGTTGTGATCATGTCCCAGTACACGATTCCGCACGTGATCGAGCGGACGCCGGCGGGGGAGCGGTCCTTCGACGTGTTCAGCAGGCTGCTGAACGAGCGAATCATCTTTCTGGGCACGGAGATCGACGACGGCGTCGCGAACGTCGTGATGGCCCAGCTGCTGCACCTCGAAGCCGAGTCGCCCGATCGGGAGATCGGCCTCTACATCAATTCGCCCGGTGGGTCGAGCACCGCGATGATGGCCGTGTACGACACGATGCGGTTCCTGCGGCCGCCCGTCGCCACGTACTGCATGGGTCAGGCCGCGTCCGCGGCGGCGGTGCTGCTCGCGGCCGGAGCACCGGGCCGGCGCTTCGTGCTCGCCCACTCGCGGGTGCTGCTGCACCAGCCGTCGACGCAGGGGCAGGGCACGATCTCGGACCTGTCGCTCCAGGCCGCAGAGGTGTTGCGGATCCGCGCGCAGACCGAGGAGATCCTTGCCGAGCACACCGGTCAGGACCCGGCGCGCCTGCGCAAGGACACCGATCGGGACCGCGTCTTCACCGCGCAGGAGGCCATCGACTACGGGCTCGCCGACGAGCTGATCGTCGACCGCGAGCCGTAGTGGCCGGGCCGCAGGGTGCACTCCCCCCTTCGGGTGGCCGAATGTGACATGCGTTCGCTCGGATCGAAGCGGTGTGACATTCGGCCACGTTGGGTGGGGGCGCTCAGCGGATCAGGTTCCCCAGGTCGACCGGGATCTGCGCGCCGGTGATGTACTTCGCCTCGTCCGAGCACACCCACGCGACGACGGCCGCGACGTCCTCGGGCTGCAGGATCTCGTACGGCAGGGAGTTCATGTAGATCGGGCCGAGAGTGGTCGCGTACTTCGCGATCAGCGGGTGCAGGTCGCTGACCTTCATGCCGGTCTCCACCCCGGCCGGGTGGACGGTGTTGACCCGGATCCGATGCTCGCCGAGTTCGTTCGCCATCGTCTTCGCCAGTCCGGTGATGCCGTGCTTCGTCGCGACGTAGTGGCCGGTGAACGGGGTGCCCTTGAGACCCGAGACGGAACTGGTGAAGACGACCGCGCCGCCCTCGCCCTGCTCGATCAGGTAGGGCACGGCGGCCTTCGCGGTGTGGAACACTCCGGTGAGGTTGACGTCCACCGTTTCGCGCCACTGCTCGAGGGTGATCTCCCACGACAGCGCGCCCGAGCAGATGCCGGCGTTGGCGACGACCACGTCGAGCCGGCCGAGCCGGTCCACGCCGTCGGCGAGTGCCCGCGAGAGCGCGTCGAAGTCCCGCACGTCCGCGGTCGTGGCGACGATGCGACGCCCGGTCGTCTCGACCAGCCGCACGGTCTCCGCGAGATCCTCCTCCGTGGCGCCCGGGTAGGCGGTCGAGGCGAAATCGATGCACGCGTCGATCGCGATGATGTCGGCGCCCTCCCGGGCGAACTGCACCGCCTCGGCGCGGCCCTGGCCGCGGGCTGCGCCGGTGACGAAGGCGACCTTGTTCTCGAAACGGCCGGCGGCATCCATGCTCGTCTCCTCGGCAGTGGGGGGATCGTCGGGTCGGACGCGGATTCTCCAGCCCCGAAGCGACGGGCGATACCACGGGTTCCGCTCAGCGGGACCGGGGCTCAGGCGGCGCACAGCTCCACGCGCGGGTCGCGCACCCGCTCGACCTGCGCGTTCACTCGCGCGGCGGTCAACCGCCGGATCCCGCGCGAGAGCAGGTGCTCGACGGGCAGGTGCAGCGCGCCGCACACCGAGCGCAGCACCTCCGACGACGGCTCCTTGCGGCCGCGCTCGATCTCGGACAGGTACTGCTTGGACATGCCGACCGCGGCCGCGACGTCGGCGAGGCTGCGGTCCTGATCCCGGCGTTCGTCGCGCAGGATCTCCCCGTAGACCTCGCGCAGCAGGCGCTCGGGCCGCGGCCCCCGGGCACGGTGCTGTCGGCGCCGGGCGTCGAGATCCGCGACGGCGGGCCGGTCCGCTGCTGACATGCCCCGAAGTCTCGCACGACGCCGGCGCCGGGGCCGGGGTATTCACCGACAGCGAAACGGGGGGCCTCCGTCCGCGACGCGACGCGGCACGGCCGGCCGCGGTTCGGCAGCGCAGCCGATCGCCACCCCGCGGTTACCGCCTAGTAATAGAGCGCATGTTCTGTTATGGTCCCGCTGTGCCCCGCCCCCGCATCCATGACCTCGACGAGGTTCTCGACACCACCGAAAGTCTGGTGGTGGAGGGTGGCGCGAGTGCGGTGACGCTGCGTGCGGTCGCCGCGGCCACGGGGATGTCGAACGGCGCTCTGTATCACGCGTTCGGCTCACGAGGCGGGCTGGTCGGCCGGGCCTGGTTGCGCGCGGCCCACCGCTTCCTCGACCTGCAACACGCGGCGGTCGACGAGGTTCTCGGCTCCGCCTCGGCGCCGGGCTGGGCCGTCGGGGTCGACGCCGTCGTCGCAGCTGCCGATACCCCGGCGGCGTTCGCCGCACGCTTCCCCGAGTCCTCGCGTCTTCTGCTCACCGTCCGGCGCGACGAGTTGCTCGGGTCCGACCTGCCGGAGGATGTCGCCGCAGAGTTGAGCCGGCTCGATTCGGTTCTGGTCGCGCTGCTCGTTCGCCTGACTCGGACATTGTGGGGCCGCGGCGACGCGCGTGCGGTCGCGGTCGTCGAGGACTGCGTCGTCGGTCTGCCCACAGGGCTGTTGCTCCGGCGTCGGCGTGTCCCCGACACCGCCTTGCGGCAACGCCTCGAGGCCGCGGTCCGTGCGGTTCTCGCCCTCGATCCTCCGCCGGCGCCGCCCCGGCGCGGCGGCCACACGAAAGGTTCTCGATGACTGCCACTCTGACCTACCGGGACAAGATCGCCGTCCTCGACCTCGGCGACGACGAGAACCGGTTCTCCCCGGACTGGCTCGACACCGTCGACCGCCTCCTCGACGAAGCGCAGCAGAACGCGCACGCGCTCGTCACCACGGCGACGGGGAAGTTCTACTCCAACGGCCTGGACCTGGAATGGTTGACGGCGCACGGTGATCGGGCGCAGTGGTACGTCGGCCGGGTGCAGGCGCTGTTCAGCCGCATCCTCACCTTCCCGTTGCCGACAGTCGCCGCGGTGGTCGGGCACGCGTTCGGGGCGGGCGCCATGCTCGGCATCGCGCACGACTACCGGGTGATGCGCGCCGACCGGGGCTACTACTGCTTCCCCGAGGTCGACATCCACATCCCGTTCACGCCGGGCATGGCCGCCCTGATCCAGGCCAAGCTGACCCCGCAGACTGCAGTCACCGCGATGACCACCGGGCACCGTTACGGCGGCCTCGAGGCCGAGGCTGCCGGCCTGGTCGACCGCACAGCCGGCGAGGGTACCGTCCTGGATGCCGCCGTCGAGCTCGTCACCCCGCTCGTGGGGAAAGACCCCGGCACCCTCGGTGTCATCAAGTCCACCATGTTCGCCACCGTGGTCGAGTCGCTCGCCCAGGGGCGGGCATGACCGGCCACGAGCGACATCCGGTATCGGGCGGAAGTGCGGGGCGCTAACCGGAATCCGTCGCCGGCAGCAGCGCCCGCACCGCGTCGATCGTGTCCGCCTCGGCAGCCGTCTTGTCGGGGCGGTAGCGCACCACCCGCGCGAATCGCAGCGCCACCCCGCCGGGGTAGCGCGGGCTGACCTGCACGCCGTCGAGTTCGATCTCCACGACCAGCTCCGGCCGCAGGTACACCGCGTGTGCGTCGCGGCTGCGCTCGTGCCGCGGGAATTCCTCGGTCTGCCATTGCAGCAGCGCGTCGGTCAGCCCCTTGAACGTCTTGCCGACCATGATCGGTTCACCGCCGTCCGGGTCCCGCGCGCCCAGATGGAGATTGGACAGGTACCCGGTGCGGCGGCCGTAGCCCCACTCGGCGCCGAGCACCACCAGGTCGAGGGTGTGCTCCGGCTTGACCTTCTGCCAGGCGCGGCCACGCCGGCCCGCCGCGTAGGGCGCGGTGAGGTCCTTGACGACGACGCCCTCGTGTCCGGCGGCGAGCGCGGCCTCGAACTGGGCCTTGGCTGCGGCGTCGTCCGGCTGCAGCACGCCCGGGATCCGGTGCTCGGGGGCGACCCGCTGCAGGGCGTCGAGACGCTCGGCGAGCGGTGCGTCGAGCAGGTCGACGCCGTCGAGGTGCAGGCAGTCGAAGAAGTACGGGTGCAGCAACAGATCGTGGGCGGACTCGGCGCCGAAGCGGCTCATGGTCTCCTGGAACGGCCGGGGCCGGCCCGCGGGGTCGAGCGCCAGGGTCTCGCCGTCGAGCACCACCGACGTGCACGGCAGCGCGGCGACCAGATCGACGAGTTCCGGTACGCTGCCAGTGATCTCGCGCAGGGTGCGGGTGAACACCCGCACCGTCTCGTCGTGGCGGTGCACCTGGATGCGGGCGCCGTCGAGCTTGTATTCGACGCTGACGTCGCCGCCGAACCGGCTGTAGGCGTCGGCGAGGGACGGCGCGGGAGAGGCGAGCATCGGCCTGATCGGCCGGCCCACCTCGAGACGGAACGCGGTGAGCACGTCGGCGCCGCCGGTGAGCGCGGCGGCCGCCGTCACGGACAGTTGCCCGGAGAGCATGAACGCCCGGCGCACCGTCTCGGCGGGCAGACCGGCCGTGGCGGCCACCGCGTCGGTCATCACGCCCTCGAGCGCGCCCTGCCGCAGATCCCCGGTGAGCAGCCGCACCAGGAACTCCTGTTCGGCGGTGGTGGCCGCGCCGAGCAGCGTGGCGAGCAGTTCGCGGCGCCGCCCCGTCGATCCGGTCCCGGCCAGACCGGCGAGCTCGGTGAAGGCCCGGTCGACGTCGGAGACGGTCAGCGACGGCGCGTCGGCCGGGTCGACGCGGGCCCCGGCGAGGGTGCGCCAGCCCACGCCGATGCGGCCCTGGCGGGGCTCGCCCGCCAGCCACGACACCGCGGGCTCGACCTCCACGGGGTCGAGGACGGCGAGGAGGCTGCGCAGTTCTTCCACCTTGGTCCGTCGCGACCGGGTGGTGCCGACGGCCCGTGAGGTGGCGACGATCGTCGAGAAGAGCACGCCCCGACCGTACCGACCCCCGCCGGTTCCGGCGCAGGTTCACCGCCGCTTCCGGCGCAGGTTCACCGCCGGCCGGTCAGTCGCCGACGCGTTCGCCCGTCTCCGGATGGAACAGGTGCACCGAGCCCTCCCGCTTGCGCAGCCGGATCGTGTCCGCGAGCCGGGCCGGGGTGCGGGTGAGCGACCGCGCGACGAGGGTGGTGTCGCTGCGCGCGACGCGGGTGTACACGTACGACTCGCTGCCGAGTTCCTCGACGAGGTCGACGATGGCCTCGACGCCGTCGCCGTCCGTGATCTCCAGCTGTTCGGGCCGGATCCCGACGGTGACGGTCTCGAGGCCGGCGCGGTGCAGCGCGGCGATGCGGTCCCGTTCGACCTCGACGACGGTGCTGCCGATCTGCACGCCGCCGTCGACGATCCGCGCGTCGAGCAGGTTCATCGCGGGCGAGCCGATGAACCCGGCGACGAACGCGTTGGCGGGCCGGTCGTACAGCTCGGTGGGGGAGGAGAACTGCTGCAGCGTGCCGCCGCGCAGCACCGCCACCCGGTCGCCCATGGTCATCGCCTCGACCTGGTCGTGCGTGACGTACACCGTGGTGGTGCCGAGACGCCTTTGCAGCGCGGCGATCTGGGTGCGGGTCTGCACCCGCAGCTTGGCATCGAGGTTGGACAGCGGTTCGTCCATGCAGAACACCTGCGGTTCGCGGACGATCGCCCGGCCCATCGCGACGCGCTGCCGCTGGCCGCCGGAGAGCTTGGCGGGCTTGCGGTCCAGGTAGTCGGTGAGGTCGAGCAGCTTCGCCGCCTGCTCGACCTTGCGCCGCCGTTCGTCGGCGCTCACGCCGCGCATCTTCAGTGCGAAGCCCATGTTCTCGGCGACGGTCTTGTTCGGGTACAGGGCGTAGTTCTGGAAGACCATCGCGATGTCACGGTCCTTCGACGGCACGCCGACCATGTCGCGGCCGCCGATGCTGATCGAGCCCTCGTCGATGTCCTCGAGTCCGGCGAGCATCCGCAGCGCGGTGCTCTTGCCGGAGCCGGACGGTCCGACCAGGACGACGAACTCCCCGTCCTGGATGTCCAGGTTCAGCGAGTCGACGGCGAGGGTGTCGGAGTTCTCGTAGATGCACGACGCGTTGCGGTAGGTGATCTCGGCCATGACGATTCCTTCGAAAGTGATCGGGGGAGTTACTTGATTGCGCCGAACGACAGGCCGCGCACGAGCTTGTTCTGAGCGACCCAGCCGGCGAGGACGACGGGCAGCGCCGCCATCGTCGCGGCCGCGGACAGGCGAGCCCAGTACAGGCCCTCGCCGGTGATGAAGCCGACGAGGAACACGGGAATCGTCTGCGCCTGCACCGCCGTGAGGTTGACGGCGAAGAAGAATTCGTTCCAGGAGAAGATGACGCAGATCAGGGCGGTGGCGGCGATGCCGGGCGAGACGAGCGGCAGGATCACCTCCCGCACCGACGTCCACAGGCCGGCGCCGTCCATGCTCGCCGCCTCGAGCAGCTCGCCCGGCACCTCGAGGAAGAACGAGCGCATCATCCACACCGCGATCGGCAGGTTCATCGCGGTGTAGAGGATGATCAGGGCCCAAATATTGTCGAGCAGACCGATGTTCGCGACGATCACGTACAGCGGGATGATCGCGGCGACGATCGGCAGCATCTTCGTGCTGATGAAGAAGAACAGGGCGTCCTTGGTCTTGCGCACCGGCCGCAGCGACAGGGCGAACGCGGCGGGCACGCCGAGCAGCAGGACGAGGATCGTCGACACGCCGGTGGCGAACGCCGAGTTGAGAAGGCTGACACCGACGCCGGTGTCGAACACCGCGCGGAACTGGTCGAGGGTGGGAGTGAAGAAGAACTTCGGTGGATCGGAGTAGGCGTCGGCCTCCTGCTTGAAGGCGGTGAGCACCATCCAGAACACCGGGAAGAAGAACCCCAGGGCGGCGATCCAGGCGACGACGCCCCATGGATTTGCCTTGCGGTGCTTGCGTTTCCGGGGGCGCGCCGGGACGGTCTCCGGTGCGGGGAGCTGCTGTGTGGTGGGGGCGGTGGTGCTCATCAGGCGGCCTCCTCCTTGCCCGTGAACGATGTGAAGATCAGCCGCAGCGCGACGGTGGCCACGACGATGGTGGCGACGACGACCACCACGCCCATGGCGGCGGCCTGGCCGATGTCGAAGCCGAGGAACGCCCGCTGATAGATGTAGAACGGCAGGTTGGAGCTGGCGGTGCCCGGTCCGCCCTGGGTCATCATGTAGATGGCGTCGAACGTGTTGACCAGGTGGATCGCGCCGAGCACGGCGCCGAGTTCGATGAACCGCCGCAGGTGCGGCAGCGTCAGCTCGCGGAACAGGGCGAAGGCGCCGGCCCCGTCGACCCGGCCGGCCTCGAGGGTGTCACGCGGCATGGACTGCAGCCCGGCCAGGATGAGCAGCATCATGAACGGGGTCCACTGCCACACCAGGTTGGCCATCACCGCGGCGAGCGGGTAGCGGCTGACCCAGTCGATCTGCCCGACGCCGAACGGGGAGAGCACGAAGTTGACGATGCCGAACACGGGATCGAACATCGCGGTCTTCCACATCAGCGCTCCCGCGACGGGGGTGACCAGGAACGGCGTGATGAGCAGGGTGCGGACGATGCCGCGGCCGAGGAAGACCCGGTCGAGCAGCAGCGCGAGCAGCAGGCCCAGCACGACGGAGATCAGCACGGTGCCGACGATGAGGATCACGGTGTTGACGGCGACCTCGCGGAACTGGCTGTCGCGGAAGACGTCCGCGTAGTTCTGCAGGCCCACGAAGCTGCGCGAGCCCGGGCGCACCAGGTTCCACGACTGCGTGGAGTAGTAGAGGGTGAACACGAACGGGATCTGCGTGACCACGATCATGAAGATCAGGGCCGGCAGCAGGGGCCCCCGGCGGCGCCAGCCTTCCGCGCGGGAGACCGCGTCGCTCTTGGCTTCCCGCACCCGGCGGATGCGTTCCGAGTCGTCGGCGGTGGGTGCGCCGACTGCCACGGTTGTCATTGTTGATCCTCCCGGTAGGTGGCACCGACGACGTCGGCGTATTCCTGGGCCTGTTCCAGCGCTTCGGTGACGGTCTTCTGACCGGCGATCGCGGCGCTGATCTGCTGGCTCACGCGGGTTCCGAGATCCTGGAACTCGGGGATGGCCAGGAACTGGACGCCGGTGTAGGGCACCGGCTCGACCGTCGGGGCGTCCGGGGTCGCGTTCTCGATGGACCGGAGGGTGAGTGGCCCGTAAGCGGCTGCGGCCTCACGGTATTCGGGGATCTCGTAGGTGGACAGCCGGCTGCCGGGCGGCACCCGCTCCCAGCCGAGGGTCTCGCCGACGGTGCGCAGGTACTCCTTGCTCGTCATCCACGAGACGAACCGCCACGCCGAGTCCGCGTTGTCGCTGTCGACGGGGATGCCGAGCGACCAGCTGTAGAGCCAGCCCGCGTCGTCCTTGACCCGGATCGGTGCGGGGGCGTACCCGATCTTTCCGACCACGTTGCTCGACGCGGGGTCCTCGAGGGTGGAGACCGCCGACGTGGAGTCGTACCACATCGCGACGCGGCCCTGGGCGAGCTGCGTGGCGCATTCGCTGAAACCGCTGGTGGCGGCGCCCGGCTGGCCGTGCTCGCGCACCAGGTCGACGTAGAACTGCACGGCCTCGACGACCTCGGGACTGGTGAGCTGCGCGTTCCAGTTCTCGTCGTACCACCGGCCGCCGAAGGTGTTGATCACCGTGTTCAGCGGGGCGAGCACCTCACCCCAGCCGGGCTTGCCGCGCAGGCAGATCCCGGCGGTGTCGGGGCTGTCGAGGCGGGCGGCGGCAGCGGCGACCTCGTCCCATGTGGGGGTGGGGGACAGGGCGATGCCGGCCTGCTCGAACAGGTCCTTGCGGTACATCAGGAACGAGGACTCGCCGTAGAACGGCACCGAGTACATGTCGCCGTCGTAGGACAGCGATTCGCGCAGGGAGGGAATGAAGTCGTCCTCGTCGTAGCCCTCCGTCTGCCGGGCGTAGTCGGAGAGGTTGGTCAGCCAACCGTTCTCCGCCCACTGCGGGGTCTCGTAGTTGCTGATCATCACCACGTCGAACTCGCCACCGCCCATCGCGGTGGAGGCCGTGATCTTCGCGCGGGCCTGGTTCTCCGAGAGCGTGACGAACCGCAGGTCGATGTCCGGGTTCTCGGCCTCGAACTGCGCGGCGAGTTGCTGGGCGTCCTGCATCTGGGAGTTCGACACCATCGCGATGGTGACGGTCTGGTCGGAGGCGCCGAGCGAGCCGGCGCCGGCGCAGCCGGTGAGCGTGAGGCTGAGCGCCCCCGCTCCGGCCACCAGCATTCGGGTGGTCGTTCTGGATGTGTTCACCGATCGTCGCCTCTTCTTCGGTCTCTCCGGTGGGGTTATCGGTCGAGTAGCCAACGTGCGCACTCGATGTCGCACACGAGCATGGTGGCCAGGCCGCCGCGCAGCGCCCCGAGCGCGGCCTGGTGTTTGGCGGCCCCGCCGGTGACGAGGACCGTGCCGGGGCAGGCGCGGATGTCGTCGAGCGAGACCGACACGGCGCGACGGTCGAGGTCCCCGCCGACGGCCGTGCCGTCGGCGTGGAAGAACCGTCCCGCGATCTCCCCGACCGCGCCGAGGTCGGTGAGGGAGTCGAGCATGGCGGTGTCGAGGTAGCTGCCCTCGAACAGGGTGGTCGACGTGGACACCGCCCCCACGCCGAACATCATCATGTCGGCGCGGCGGCCGATGTCCAGGGTGCGGGAGATCATCGAGTCGGCACGCATGGACGCGACCGTCGCGGGGTCGGCGTACAGGGGAACGGGGAGGCGGACCATCTTGGCCTGCAACTGTTCCGCGCATCGTCCGAGCACGTACTCGGCGCCGGTCTGGTAGTCGGACGCGGTGACGGCGCCGTCGAGCTGGACGATCGTCGCGCAGGTCGCCCCGCCCGGCGGCAGGGCCTGCGCGACGGCCACGGTCTCCGGGCCCCACGTGAATCCGAGGGTGTCCGTCGCGCGGATCCGCCGGCTGATCAGGGCGGCGGCGGCCCGTCCGACGCCCGCGAAGCTGGCGGCCTCGTCGAGCGGGCCGGCCGCGTCCACGCCGTCGCCGACGACGACGGCCTCGAGCAGGCCGAAGCGCTCCTCGAGGGCGCGTTCCTCGTCGGCGTGCAGGTCGTCGCGCAGGTTGGCCGGCACGTTCACCTCGATGCGCACCAGGCCCTGGGCCCGGGCCCGGGCGACGAGGCGTCCCGCGGTCGGCCGGGAGACGCCGAGGCGCGTCGCGACCTCCGCCTGGGTGAGGCCGTCCAGGTAGTACAGCGTCGCCGCGCGCAGCGCCAGGCGCAGCTCCTCCGGCGCGGCGGCGGCCGCGGGCTGGTTCGTCACGTGGGGGACGGTCACGACATCTCCTGGTTCGGAGGAACACCGTGAGCAAATGCTCATGGGTGCGTTCATTTGCTCAGTACGCTAGCATCGGCAATGTGACCCACACAACACCCCCGTCGATCCCGGCCGGCATGCGCGCCGCCGTCCTCGTCGAACCCGGACGGATCGAGATGCGCGAACGGCCGGTCCCCGAACCCGCACCCGGCGACGTGCTCGTCCGGGTCACCTCCGTCGGCGTGTGCGGATCGGACACGCACTACTACCGGGAGGGCCGCATCGGCGAATTCGTCGTCGAGGCCCCGCTCGTCCTCGGCCACGAGGCCGCCGGCACGATCGCCGCGGTCGGCGCCGGCGTCCCCGCCGGCCGGGTCGGGCAGCGCGTGTCCATCGAGCCGCAGCGCCCCGACCCCACCACCGACGAAACCCGGCGCGGGCGCTACAACCTCTGCCCGCACATGCGGTTCTACGCCACCCCACCCGTCGACGGCGCCTTCTGCGACTACGTCACCATCGGGGCGGAATTCGCCCACCCCGTGCCCGACACCGTCTCCGACGACGCCGCCGCCCTCTGTGAACCGCTGTCCGTGGGCATCGCCGCCGTCCGCAAGGCGGGCGTCACCGCCGGTTCCCGGGTCCTGGTCACTGGCGCGGGCCCCATCGGGATCGTCACCGCGCAGGCCGCCCGCGCGTTCGGCGCCACCGACATCGTCGTCACCGACCTCGACGCGGACCGGCGCGCGCTGGCCCGGAAGTTCGGGGCGACCGCCACGCTCGACCCGCGCACCGACGACGTCAGCGACCTGCACGTCGACGCCTACATCGACGCCTCCGGCGCCCCCGCCGCGGTCGCCGCCGCGATGCGGGCGGTCCGGCCCGCCGGCACCGTCGTCCTCGTCGGCTCCGGCGCCGAGACGATGAACCTGCCGGTCCAGCTGATCCAGAACCGCGAGCTGGTCCTCACCGGCGTCTTCCGTTACGCACACACCTGGCCGACGGCGATCGCCCTCGCCGCCACCGGCCGCGTCGACCTCGACGCGATGGTCACCGCCCGCTTCCCGCTCGAGAGGGCGGCCGAAGCACTCGAATCCGACCGGACACCCGGCAACATCAAGACCGTCGTGCGGGTGCACCCCGGCGACGACACGTAAGGAGCCCCGAAGTGGACCTGGGGGAGAACACCCTGAACGCCCTGCCCGTCCCTGGCCCGACCTACTCGCGCCGCGACATCGGCGTCGGCATCGTGCATTTCGGGGTCGGCGGATTCCATCGTGCCCATCAGGCGATGTACGTCGACCGGCTGCTCGAACGCGGCGCCCGCAACTGGGGCATCTGCGGCGTCGGCGTCATGCCCGGCGACCGCCGCATGCGCCACGCCCTCGCGTCCCAGGACGGCCTCTACACCCTGATCCTGCGCCACCCGGACGGCAAATGGGAACCGCGGGTGATCGGTTCGATCGTCGACTACCGCTACGCCCCCGACGATCCCGAGGCGGTGATCGAACTGATCGCCGCACCCACCACCCGCGTCGTCTCGCTCACCGTCACCGAGGGCGGTTACAACATCCGCCACGACACCGGCGAATTCGACGTCGACGACCCCGCCGTCCGCCGCGACCTCGAGCACCCCGACGCGCCGGCCACCGTCTTCGGCCTGGTCACCGCCGCGCTCGCGCGCCGCCGGGAGCGCGGGCTGCCGTCGCCGACGATCATGTCGTGCGACAACATCGAGGGCAACGGCACCGTCGCCCGGCGGGCTTTCACGTCCTTCGCCGAACTCGTCGACCCCGATCTCGCCGGCTGGATGCGCGAGCACACCCGGTTCCCCAACTCGATGGTCGACCGCATCACCCCCGTCACGACCGACGACATCGCCCCGGAACTCGACGCCCGCTTCGGCGTCCGCGACCGCTGGCCCGTCGTCGCCGAACCGTTCACCTCGTGGGTGCTCGAGGACGACTTCTCCTGCGGCCGTCCGGCCTTCGACGAGGCCGGGGTGCAACTCGTCGACGACGTCGCGCCGTACGAGTTGATGAAGCTGCGCCTGCTCAACGCGAGCCACCAGGCGCTGGCCTACTTCGCCCACCTGTGCGGCTACCGCTACGTGCACGAGGCCGCCCAGGACCCTCTGTTCGCGGAGTTCCTGCTCGACTACATGGACACCGAGGCCACCCCCACCCTGCGGCCCGTGCCCGGCATCGACCTCGCGCAGTACAAGCGCACCCTGATCGAGCGCTTCGCCAATCCCGAGATCCGCGACACCGTCGCCCGGCTGTGCGCCGAATCCTCCGACCGCATCCCGAAGTGGCTGCTGCCGGTGGTGCGGGAGAACCTCGCCACGGGCGGATCGGTGCGCCTGGCCGCCGCCGTCGTGGCCGGCTGGGCCCGCTACGCCGAGGGCATCGACGAGGCCGGCGACCCCATCGAGGTCGTCGACCGGCTCGCCGACACCCTCGGGCCCCTCGCCCGCAGCCAGCGCGAGGAGCCGACCGCCTTCCTCGGGAACCGGTCCGTCTTCGGGGATCTCGCCGATCAGCCGCGGTTCGTCGAGGCCTACCTGTGGGCGCTCGGGTCCCTGCACCGCGTCGGGGCCCGCGCCACCCTGCAAGCCCTGCGCAGCAAGGTCGGATCGTGAACGGGCCCGTCCTCGTGATCGGCGAGGCGCTCGTCGACATCGTCCGCCGGGGCGCGGCCGAGCCCGTCGAACACGTCGGCGGCAGCCCGCTCAACGTCGCCGTCGGCCTCGGCCGGCTCGGCCGCGACGTCGAGTTCGTCACCCATATCGGTGACGACGACCGCGGCCGCCGTATCGTCGGCCACCTCGCGGCGTCGAAGGTGCGGCTCGCCGCCGGCAGCAGCACCGCGGCGCGCACCCCGACCGCGACCGCCGTGCTCGACGAGAACGGCTCCGCCACATACGAGTTCGACCTGGAATGGCAACTGCCCGATCCTCGTCCCACGCCCGGTGCGCGGCACGTGCACACCGGATCCATCGCGGCCCTGCTCGAACCCGGCTGCGAGGCCGTCGCCGCGCTGCTCGACCGGCACGTGCCCACCGCGACCGTCAGCTACGACCCCAACGTCCGGCCCGCGCTCGTCGGCGACGACCCGCGCGCCCGCGACCGCATCACCCGGTTCGTCGCGGGCGCCGACGTCGTCAAGGCCAGCGACGAAGACCTGCGCTGGTTCGCCCCCGGCCGCGACCCCCGCGACGTCGCGCGGGAGTGGCTCGCGCTCGGGCCGGCACTCGTCGCGGTGACGCTCGGTGCGGGCGGTGCCGTCGCCGTCGCGCGGTCCGGCGCCGTCGAGGTCGCCGCGCACCCGGTCGAGGTCGTCGACACCGTCGGCGCCGGCGACGCGTTCATGGCCGGCCTGCTCGACGCCCTGTGGACCCAGGAGCTGCTCGGCGACCGCGAGGGCCTGCGCGGAATCGGACCGGACGCGCTGCGCACGGCCCTGGACGTCGCCGCGCTCACCGCGGCCCGCACCGTCGCGCGTGCCGGCGCGGACCTGCCCACCCGCGACGAGCGGGACGCCGACCCGAAGGAGCCGTGGTGACGCTCGTCGCCGGGATCGACTCGTCCACCCAGTCCTGCAAGGTGCTCGTCTGCGACGCGCACACCGGCCGCATCGTGCGGCAGGGCCGCGCCCCGCACCCCGACGGCACCGAGGTCGACCCGCGTGCCTGGGCGGACGCCCTCGACCGCGCCGTCGCCGCCGCCGGCGGGCTCGCCGACGTCGCCGCGGTGTCGGTCGGCGGTCAGCAGCACGGGCTGGTGACCCTCGACGAGACCGGGACGGTGGTGCGCCCGGCGCTGCTGTGGAACGACACCCGCTCGGCCGCGGCCGCCGCCGACCTCGTCGCCGATCTCGGGGGCGGACAGAAGTGGGCCGACGCCGTCGGCGTCGTCCCGCTCGCCGCGATCACCGTCGCCAAGGCCCGCTGGCTCGCCGACCACGAGCCCGCCCGCGCCGACCGCACCGCGGCGCTGTGCCTGCCGCACGACTGGCTGACCTGGCGGCTGGCCGGAGGATCGGACATCGGTGCGCTGATCACCGACCGCAGCGACGCCAGCGGCACCGGCTATTACAGCGCCGCCGACGACGCCTATCGCACCGACCTGCTCGAACTGGCGTTGCGCGGCCGGCGGCCCCTGCTGCCCCGGGTGGCCGGACCGGCCGAACAGGTCGGGGAGACGAGCCGGGGCGCCGCGCTGGGACCCGGCGCCGGGGACAACGCCGCCGCCGCCCTCGCCATCGGTGCGCGCGAGGGCGACGTGATCGTCTCCGTCGGCACGTCGGGCGTGGTCTCGGCGGTCTCGGTCACCCCCACCCGCGACCCCGACGGGCTGGTCGCCGGCTTCGCCGACGCCACCGGCCGCCACCTGCCGCTCGTGTGCACCCTCAACGCGGCGCGGGTCCTCGACGCCACCGCCGCGCTGCTCGGCGTCGACCACGACGAACTGTCACGGCTCGCGTTGTCGGCCCCGCCCGGCACCGGCGGGCTCGTGATGGTGCCGTACCTCGAGGGCGAGCGCACCCCCAACCGCCCCGGCGCGACCGGCGCGATCCACGGCCTGCGCCTGACGAATTCGACGCGGGAGCACCTGGCGCGCGCGGCCGTGGAGGGGCTGCTGTGCTCGCTCGCGGACGGCCTCGACCACATCACCGCGCAGGGCGTGCCGGTGCGACGGGTGCTGCTCGTCGGTGGCGGCGCCCGTTCCCGCGCGCTGCGCGAGGTCGCGCCCGGCGTGCTCGGGGTCCCGGTCGAGGTGCCCGAGCCGGGCGAGTACGTCGCCGTCGGCGCGGCCCGCCAGGCGGCGTGGGTGCTCGACGGCGGTGCGGAACCACCGCGGTGGCAGGGTGGTGCCGTGCAGCGTTACGAGGCCGACCCGATGCCGGCCGTGCGCGCCCGGTACGCGGAGGTCCGCGACCTGACCGAGGGCACGATCCGTTGCAGCTGACGCGGGTGGCCGGCTCAGGACAGGCCGAAGGCACTGGCCAGGAAGTCGATCAGCCAGGAGAAGATCTCGGCGGACCCGATCACGCTCGAGCCCTCGTCGGTGGTGTCGGCGAGGGCTGTGCCGGGCGCGAGCGCCGACAGGACTGTGGCGCCGAGAACTGCCGTGGTGATGCGAGCCGACGTCCGCATGAGCGTCTCCTTCCGACGGGTATCGAAACCAGTTCATGATCGCCCGGGCGTGCACCGGTTCGCGACCGCGATGAGTTCCGGTTCCGTCTCGGGTCGATATCTGTGACACCGACGGCAGTGCCGTCATCCACCCGAGCAAGGAGAAGACGATGCCGAAGATCACCCCGTTCCTGTGGTTCGACACCGAGGCCGAGGACGCGGCCAAGTTCTACACCAGCGTGTTCCCCGACTCCCGCATCCTGGGCACCACCTACTACCAGGACGCCGGCCCCAAGCCGGCCGGCACCGTCATGGCCGTCGACTTCGAACTCGACGGCCAGCGCTACGTCGCGTTCAACGGCGGCCCCGAGTTCTCGTTCTCCGAGGCGGTGTCGTTCCAGATCGACTGCGCCGACCAGGACGAGGTCGACCACTACTGGAACGCCCTCACCGAGGGCGGGGAGGAGAGCCAGTGCGGCTGGCTGAAGGACCGCTTCGGGCTGTCCTGGCAGGTGGTGCCGCGGCGGCTCTACGAGCTGCTCTCCGACACCGACCCCGAGGTGGGACGGCGCATCACCGAGGCGATGTTGCAGATGCGCAAGATCGAGATCGCGCCGCTCGAGGACGCCGCCCGCGGCTGAACCGGCGCGGCGGCCGAGCCCAGCTATCACCGCGGCGGCGGTGATAACTTTCGGTCGATGACCACGCGCACCGAGCGGCTCGACGAGCTCCCGTTCACCCGCAAACACGGCAGGCTGCTGCTCGGCTCCGGTGTGGGCTGGGCGCTCGACGCCATGGACGTCGGGCTCATCTCGTTCGTGATGGCCGCCCTGGCGGTGCAGTGGGGCCTGAGCACGACCCAGTTGTCGTGGATCGGTTCGATCGGCTTCGTCGGGATGGCCGTCGGCGCCGTGCTCGGCGGCCTGCTCGCCGACCGGATCGGCCGGCGCCAGGTGTTCGCGGTGACACTACTGGTGTACGGCCTGGCCACCGGTGCCGCCGCGCTCGCCGGCTCCGTCGCGGTGCTGATCGTGCTGCGGTTCGTCGTCGGTTTGGGTCTCGGGGCCGAACTTCCGGTGGCGTCGACCCTCGTCAGTGAATACGCGCCGCGCCGGCAGCGCGGCCGCATGGTGGTGGCGCTCGAGGCGTTCTGGGCGGCCGGGTGGATCCTCGCCGCCCTCATCGGCTACTTCGTGATCCCGCTCGGCGACGACGGCTGGCGCTGGGCGCTGGCCGTGGGGATCGTCCCCACCCTGTACGCGGTGGTCGTGCGGTTCGGCCTGCCCGAATCCGTCCGGTACCTCGAGAGCCGTGGCCGCTACGGCGAGGCCGAGACGGCCGTCCGGTCCTTCGAGACGTCCGCCGGCGTCGACGCGCCCCCGGACCAGGAGGAGACGTCGCGCCCGGTGCGCACCGACCCGGCGGCGGCCGCGTCGATCTGGTCGTCGCGGCTGCGGCGCCGGACCGTCGCCCTGTGGACGGTGTGGTTCGGCATCAACCTCTCGTACTACGGGGCCTTCATCTGGCTGCCCAGCCTGCTGGTCACCCAGGGCTTCGATTTGGTGAAGTCCTTCCAGTACACGCTGATCATCACGCTCGCGCAGTTGCCGGGGTACGCGGTCGCCGCGTGGCTGATCGAGGTGTGGGGGCGGCGCGCCACCCTGGCGAGTTTCCTCGTCGGCTCGGCGGCGGCCGCGGGGCTGTTCGGCCTCGCCGACACCCCCACCCGGATCGTCGCCGCCGGAATGGCGTTGTCGTTCTTCAACCTCGGCGCGTGGGGCGCGCTGTACGCGATCGGTCCGGAACTGTATCCGACGTCGGTGCGGGCCGCCGGGACCGGTGCGGCGGCCGCGTTCGGGCGCATCGCGTCGATCCTGGCGCCGCTGCTGGTGCCCGGGCTGCTCACGGCCGGCGGCAACCCGCTCGTCTTCGGGGTGTTCGCGGCGGCGTTCGCCGTCGCCGCCGTCGCCGCCTACACGCTGCCGGAACGCAAGGGGCAGGTGCTCGAGGCCTGAGCCCTACGCCCGTGCGGGCGGCGCCTGGCTGCAGGCCGTCGCCACGGCGAAGGCCCCGAGGGCCGTGCCGGTGACGAGGCGCTGCGCCCGCACGGCCCGCGGGTGCGTTGCCACGCGGCGCGCGACGGCTGCCGCGCCGAGCACGATCAACCCGTTCACCGTCAGCGCCACCCCGATCTGGACCGCGCCGAGCACGAGTAATTGCCGCCACTCGGGACCGGCGGCGGACGAGACGAACTGGGGCAGCAGCGCCGCATACATCAGGGCGATCTTCGGGTTGAGCACGTTCGTCGCGAGGCCCATGCCGAACAGTCGCGCCGCCGAGTGCTCGGTCGCAGGGGCCGGGGCGAAGAGTGCACCGCCGCCGGGACGCAGGATGCCCCATGCGAGATACGCGAGATAGCCCGCGCCGGCGAACCGCAGGAGATCGTGGGCGACGGGGACCGCGGCGAACAGGGCGGAGAGCCCGGCCGCAGTGGCGAGCAGGTAGCAGAGGAACCCGGCGCCGACACCCGCGAGGGACACCAGGCCGGCCCGGCGGCCCTGCGCCAGCGACCGGGAGGTCAGGTACATCATGTTCGGGCCGGGCGTGAGGACCATGCCCAGCGCGACCACGGCCACCCCGGCCGCAGCGGAGGCAGAAACCACGGGAACCCCTTCCGTTCGGGACAGGATCGAGAGTGCCGCGCGGAAACGTGCACGTCCATCACGGCTTTGTGCAGGGTTCTGTGTAATGTTGCTACATGCTCGACGTCGACGGGCTCGTGGCCCTGCGTGCGCTGCGTGACCACGGCACGGTCACCGAGGCCGCGAGCGCCCTCGGATACACGCCCTCCGCCGTCAGCCAGCGCATCAAACGGCTCGAGCGACGCCTCGGCGCGGCCCTCACGGCCCCGGCGGGCCGCCGGGTGGTGCTCACCCCCGCCGCCCAGCGCCTCCTCGACGACGCCGAACCCCTTCTCGGGCAGCTGGAATCGGCCTTCTTCCGGGTCTCGGGATCGTCGCGGATCGCCGGCGCGGTCACGGTGGCGGCATTCACGACGGCGATCCGGGCCGGCATCCCCGCGGCGCTGGCCTCGGCCACCATGGGCCGGCCGGATCTGTCCGTCAGGGTCGTCGAGGCCGACCCGGTCGACGCTGCCCTGAGGGTGGCCACCGGGCGGGCCGACGTCGCCGTGCTGCACCACTGGCGGTCGCTGCCGCGGGTGTTGCCCGACACCCTCGTCGCCGAACATGTGCTCGACGACGGCGCCGACGTGATCGTGCGCGCGGACCATCCGCCGGCCCTCGGCGAAACGCTCTCACCGCAACAGCTCTCGTCGTCGGACTGGGTGTCCACCGGCGAGGGGACGCTGTGCCACGAATGGCTGATGTCCATGTTCGCCGGGCACGGCCTGCGCCCCCGGATCACCTGCACGTCGAGTGACTTCGACATCCATCTGGACTTCGTGCGCGCCGGGCTCGCCGCCGCGCTGGTGCCGCGACTGGGCCGCAGGCCGCTGGGACCGGACCTGGTGGCGATGCCCGCGCCCGGCGCCGTGCGGGTCGTCAGCGTCGTCCGGCGCGCCGGTCAGGTCGACGACCCGACCCTCGCGCACGTCGTGGCGCACCTGCGGATGTCGTTGGGCGCGTAACCGCCGAGGCCCCGAGTGCGCACGTCTCGTGCCGATTTCCGAGGCAGCGTGACGGGATGTGCGCACTCGGTGCGCGTGGAGTCATCCTTCTGTGCATTCCCAGCCATGTTCGCCCGCCATCCGGGGGCCTAGTGTTCCAGATCACAAGCATCCGGCGGCGGGTGGTGCGCATTCGAGGCCTCCGCCGCGACCCGAAAGGACGGACCTGGACGTGGCGTCACTGCAGACGGTGCAGAGGATCGGACCGGTGCTGGACCTGTTCACGGTGCAGCAACCCGAGTGGGGAGTCTCCGAGGTCGCGGCGGCGATCGACGTTCCCCGATCGAGCGCGCACGCCCTGCTGTCGAGCCTGGTCGACACGGGGCTGCTCCAGTGCCGCGCACGCGGACGCTACCGGCTCGGTTGGCGCGTCGTGGAGCTGGGAGAGACGCTGCGCGGCACCGTCGACGTCCGGTCCTGTGCCGCCCCGGTCCTCGAGCGCCTGGTGGAGAAGTACGGCGAGACAACTCATCTCGCGGTCATGGATCGATGGAACGTCCTCTATGTGGACAAGATTCTCGGCAATCACAACATCACCGTGCAGGGTGCGCGGATCGGGACGCGCCTCGATGCGCATTCCACGGCGGTGGGCAAGGTGCTGCTCGCGCAACTCGAGGAGATCGAGGTGCGCCGGTATCTGGCCATGCGCCCGTTGCGGCGGCTGACACCGTCGACCACCACGAACCCCCAGGCACTTCTGGACGCCCTGGCCGGTGTGCGCTCGGCCGGCTTCGCTGCGGACCTCGGGGAGACGGTCTCGGAGGTGCACTGCGTCGCCGCCCCGGTGCGCGACGACCTGGGTTCCGTCGTGGCGGCCGTGAGCGTGAGCGTGCCCGCGACGCGCTTCGTCCAGCGGCGACCGCAGCTCGAGCGGGCCGTGGTCGGTGCCGCGCACGAGATCACCCGGGCGATCGCCGAAGCCCACGACTGCAGTCCCGTGCTCCTGCGGGACGACCCGGGTGCCGCCGGTTTGACGGCGGCGAGCCCACGCGCCTCCTGACCACGAATCCGACCGCACGAACGAGACAAGCGAAAAAGAGGAGCCATGGACACCGCCGCCCACAAGGCCGCAGACCGCCTGCTCGAGGTGTATCGCACGGGGGAACCGATCGATCCGCTCACCCCGGACCATCCCGACGCGTCGATCGAACTCGCCTACCGGATCCAACAGCTGCAGGTCGAGCAGTGGACGCTGGCCGGTGATGTCGTCAAGGGCCACAAGGTGGGCTTGGCCTCCCGTGCGATCCAGCGGCAGATGGGCGTCGATCAACCCGATTTCGGGCACCTGACCGCGAGCATGTTCCACCTCGAGCACCAGCCGATCCCCGCCGGCCGCTTCCTGCAGCCGCGGATCGAGCCCGAGGTGGCGTTCGTGCTCGGCCGGCCGCTGGCCGGTCCGGGCGTCACCGCCGCCGAAGCCGCGCGGGCCGTGGACTTCGTGCTGCCCGCACTCGAGATCGTCGACTCGCGGATCCGGGACTGGAAGATCGGCATCTTCGACACCATCGCGGACAATGCCTCCTCCGGCGGGGTGATCCTGGGGAGCCGGCCGGTCTCCCTCGGCGACGTCGACCTGAGGCTGATCGGATGCACGCTCCACATAGGCGGTGAACTCACCGCGACGGGAGCAGGCGGAGCCGTGCTCGGGTCCCCGCTCAACGCACTGGTGTGGCTGGCCAACACGGTCGGCCCGCTCGGGGTCACCCTCGAACCGGGGCATGTGGTGCTTCCAGGCTCCATGACCAGGGCGTTCCCGGTGGCGGCGGGCGACTCCGTCGTGGCGAACATCAGCGGGCTCGGCAGCGTCACCGCCGTGCTCGGCGGAAAGGACGAGAAATGAGCGACCAGTTGTGGAGCGCGGCCCGCGTCGCCGACGTGCTGCTGCGTGCGGAGGACACCGCGACCCCGCAGACGTCGATCCTCGCGGAATGGGACGGACTGGACCTGGGGACCGCGTACGCCGCGCAGGACATCGCGTTGCGCATGCGGCTCGCCCGCGGCGAGCGGCTCACCGGCGTGAAGCTCGGGGTCACGTCGAAGGCGAAGCAACGGCAGGTGGGCGTGGACTCGCCGTCCACCGCGTGGCTCACGGACCGGATGATCCTGCCGATCGGCGAGCCTGTCCCGCGCGAGAAGATGATCCACGCCCGCGCGGAGCCGGAGATCGCGTTCGTCATGGGCCGCAGGCTCGAGGGACCCGGGGTCTCGGCCGCGACCGCGCTGGCCGCGGTGGAGCACGTGGTCGGCGCGATCGAGATCATCGACAGCCGGTTCTCCGGCTACCAGTTCTCGATGATGGACGCCGTCGCGGACAACAACTCGTCCGGACGGTACGTGACCGGTCCGGTCGGCCGTGCGCCGGAGGATCTCGATCTCGCCCTCGAGGCGTGCCTGCTCGAGGTCGACGGCGAGGTGGTGGACTCGGCGACGGGCGCCGCGGTGCACGGACATCCCGCGGAGGCGCTGGCCTTCGCCGCGAACACCCTGGCCGAGCGGGGACTCGCCATCGAGGCAGGGTGGGTGGTGCTCACCGGCGGCATGACCGACGCGGTGCCGGTGCAGCCGGGGGCGCGCATCGCCGCGCACTTCACCACCCTCGGCACCGTCACCGTCGCGGGAGGCTGACGATGCCGTTCATCGACGTGACGATCGCGGAGGGGCGCAGCCCGGACGAGCTCCGGAGGCTGATCCACGAACTGACCCAGGCGGCGCACCGAGCGCTGGACGCGCCGCTGCCCAACATCCGGGTGGTGCTGCGGGAGACGCCGAAGACACACTTCGCGGCGGGTGATGTGACGATCGCCGAGCGTGAGACACGGACCTGAACGGTCCGGATATCCCGAACTGCGACAACGCCCGCCGGCGACGCAGTCGAGCATCGTGATCGGGCCGGATCGGGGCGGGGCCGCGGGATACACAAGGGAGACACCATCCCCTGCATCCCCCGGAGAACCCGATGACGTCGAACCGACAGCGCGCCCTGACCCTGGTTGCCGAGCCCGAGCCCGGCTGCGAACGGGTGGCGGACCGGATGTACCACGACCTGCTGTCGCCACCGGAGGTGCGACAGGTGCGCGACCGCGTCCGGGACTTCGCCACCCGGGCCGTCGCGCCGATCGCCGGCCGGATCGCCGGCGGGGACGAGCGCCTCGACGGGTTCCCGCGGGACGCGTTCGAGGCCATGGCCTCGAACGGTCTGTTCCGCATTCCCTTCACCGCGGACGTCGGTGGCGACGGACTCACGCATCGCGCCACGGCCACCGCGGTGGCCGTCGAGGAACTGGCGTACTACTCCAACAGTGTCGCCGCCATCTACGACGTCCATTGCATCCTCGCCGGCACGGCACTGGACCAGGGCACCGAGGCGCAACGGCACCGATGGCTGCGTCCCGTCGTCGACGGGGAGATCGTGGGGTCGTTCGCGACGAGTGAGCCCGGTGCGTCGAGCGATCTCTCTCCCGAGGCGGTGCAGACCGTCGCGAGCCCGGACGGCGACGGGTGGGTACTCACCGGCCGCAAGCGGTGGATCACCAATTCGGTCGTCGCCGGCGTCGTCGTCGTGCTCGCCCGGACCGGCGACAGCCTCACCACCTTCATCGTTCCCACCAGCGCACCGGGCGTCACCGTCGGCACACCCGACCGCAAACTCGGCAACCGCGGGCAGATCACGGCCGACGTGATCCTCGACCGTGTTCGGCTCGGACCGGAAGCGGTGCTCGGGCGGGTCGGCGGCGGCCTGCGCGTCGCGCTCCGGACACTCACGTACGGCCGCATCGGAATCGGCGCCGCCGGCGTCGGCATGGCGCAGGCCGCCTTCGACCGCACCGTCGCGCATCTGAAGTCGCGGCACGCGTTCGGTGGTTCGCTGGCTTCCAAACAGCACTGGCAGTTCGTGATGGCCGACTACGCGGCGGATCTCGAGGCCGCCCGCAGCCTGTACCTGAAAGCGGCTCTTCGGCTCGACGCCGGGGAGCATTTTCCCGAGCCCGAAGCGGCGATGGCGAAGCTGCGCGGCACCGACCTGGCGGCGCGCATCGCCCGGGATGCCGTGCAGGCGTTCGGCGGACTCGGATTCGTGCAGTCCCTCGGAGCCGACGACACCGAAGGACCGGTCGAGGCGATATACCGGGACAGCAAGATCGGTGAGATCTACGAGGGCGCCAACGAGATCCAGCGATGGGTCCTCGCACGACAGATCTTCGGACGCGATCACACCGGATAACGGAACATTCTCCGCACATCATTCGGAGCGCGGGACGGTCGTCGATCTCCGGCGAGGAAACGGGACGAACGGTTCTCGCGGGACTGCGGACGCGCGGTGCACGCGGTCCGCCCGTCCCGGCGACTATCGTACGGCTCGACCGAGCCGGAAATGCGCGGGGCTGGAGCCGAACTGCCGACGGAAGGCACGGCTGAAGTGGGACACGTCCCGGAAGCCGACCAGGCCGCTGATCTCGGTGACCGTGAGGTCGGTTTCCGACAGCAGGGCACGCGCGCGTCCGAGGCGTACCTGGTACAGCCAGGTACGGGGGGTGGTTCCCGCCGTGCTGAACAACTTGTGGATGTACCGCACGGACATTCCGAGTTCCACGCCGACATCGGCGAGCGTGTGGTCGGGGTCTCGGAGATACCGGACCATGGTGCTCTGCACCTTGCGAAGGTCGTCCGCGTGGATCCGCTTCGTGGCGCTCAACGGGGGCGATTGTTCACCGATCGCGCTCACGAGCAGATCCAGCGCCGCGGCCGCAACGGTTGCCGAAGAGCCCTGCGACAAGGGGGTATCGGCGGTGGCGACCTCGACGAGGAACCGGGACACGAACCTGCCGATTCCGGACTGCCCGGAAATGCCCTGGCCTGTCACGCTGTTCATGAGCTCGACGGGAAGGCGGGAGGTCAGCTGCTCACGCGGCGTGCGCAGCACGATCTGCTCGAATTCGGTTGTGGCGTCGACGACGAACGGTGCCGACGAGTCGACGATGCCGAAGGCGCCGTCGGTGAGGGTCGCCGACCGGGTCCCCTGCGTCAGGATCGCGGAACCGCGCGTGATCAAGCACAGCAGGTAGTCGTCGTTCGGATCCGAGGTGATCATCGACGGTGTCCGCACCACCGCGTGCGGATCGGCATGCACCACACTGACGGTCATCTCCCCGAGCGGGCGCGCGACCAGATCCGCCGCGAAACGGTCGTGCGTCTGCGGCCAGTCGACGTCCATCTCGCAGTAGGTCGTCTCGAGCGTGTCCGTCCACCGGGCACGACCTTCGGTGGACTCCAGTTCGCGCGTGCTCAGCGCCAATCTCCGGCCGGACGCCGCGGTGCACGGGGAGTCATCCTTCGGTGCACTGTCGGTCATGTTCCCGCTCACCTCCGCCTTCTAGTGTTCCAGATCACAGGAACTCGGCGGGCGGACGATACCGCGGGACACCCCGTCTGCGCGACCCCGGCCGTCATCTCCGATGAGCCCACGACAGGAGAGCGACATCATGACCACCACCCATACCTGGATCGACGAGATCACCATGGAGGAACTCGACCGCGACCCGAATCCGATCTACGAGCGGCTGCGCCGGGAGGCGCCGGTCGCCTACGTCCCGGCGATCGGGATGCACGTGGTGGCCACGAGGGAGCTGTGCCTGCAGATCACCCAGGACTCCGAGACGTGGTCCACGGTGATCGCCCCCTCGGGCGGGCGGACGTTCGGGACCGGAACCGTGCTCGACTCCAACGGCGAGCGGCACCGCAAGCTGCGCGAATGGATCGATCCGCAACTCCGGCCCGCCGCGGTCGACTCCTACGTGGAAGCGCTGGTCCGGCCGCAGGCGCGGAGCATCCTCGAACGGATCGAGGAACTCGGGGCCGTGGACATCCAGGAGGCCTATTTCGCTCCGGTCAGCGTCCGTGCGGTCGGTGACCTGATGGGTCTGCGGAACGTCCCCTCGGAGACGCTCGTGCGGTGGTTCCAGACGCTCGCGCTGTCGTACGGCAACGCCGAGGTCGACGAGAACGGCGAGTTCGCCCATGCCGAGCCCTTCGAGGCCGGAGACCGGATCAAGGAGGAGATCGTCGCCACCGTCGATCCGTTGCTCGACCACTGGACCCGCAATCCCGACCACACGTTGATCTCGCACTGGTTGCACGACGGAATGCCGGAGGGGCAGGTGCGGGAGCGGTCGGAAATCTACCCGAACATCTACGTCTTCCTGCTCGGTGCGCTGCAGGAGCCCGGTCACGTCATGACGACGACACTGGCGGGCCTGCTGCAGCATCCCGACCAGCTCGAGCGCGTCGTCGACGATCCGGATCTCCTCCCGCGGGCGGTCAACGAGGGCGCGCGCTGGGTAGCGCCGATCTGGAGCGCCGCCGTCAAGGTCGCGAACCGGGAGGTCACCGTCGGCGGCGTCGACCTGCCCGCGGGTACGCCGGTCATACTCGCGTACGGCTCGGCCAACCGCGACGAGACGGTGTGGGCGAACCCGGACGCCTACGACGTGGACCGGCCGGTCATGCCGCACCTCGCCTTCGGCGCCGGCAAGCACGCCTGTGCCGGCACCTACCTCGGGACCGCGATCGTCCGGATCGCCCTCGAGGAGTTGTTCGAGACGATCCCGAACATCGAACCCGACCCCGACCGCACCCCGAGCTTCTGGGGCTGGACCTTCCGCGGCCCGCAGGGCCTGCACGTCCGATGGGAGGTGTAGTCGTGAGCCACTCGGTGACCGTTTCCGGGCAGGACGGGGCCTTTCCCGGCGCGCCCGACCGTTCGGTACTCGAGTCCGCACTGCGGGCGAACCGCTGGTTGCCGCACGCGTGCTCGCAGGGCACCTGCGGGACCTGCAAGATCAGGGTGCTGTGCGGCGAGGTGGACCACGGCCGGCCCGACGAGACCATCCTGAGCGAGGCGGAGCGCGCGTCCGGGCTCACACTCGCCTGTCAGGCGACACCTCGCACCGATCTGACCGTCGCGCCGTTGAACGACGTGCCCCCGGACGGGCCGAGGCATCCCTTGCGCGACCACGCCGGCACCGTGCTCGAGCTGGCCGACATCGCACGGTGCACCCGCCGGCTCGTCGTGGAGCTGGACGAGCCGATGGAGTTCTCCGCCGGTCAGTACGCCGAGCTGATCGTGCCGGGTTCCGTTGTGGCGCGTCAGTACTCGATGGCCAATCCGCCCTCCGAGTCGCGCCGGCTCGAGTTCCACATCAAGCGGGTCGATGGAGGGCTCGCGACGGAGGGGTGGATCTTCGGCTCGCTTCGGCCGGGAGACCGGATCGGGCTGCGCGGGCCGCTGGGGCAGTTCGCCCTGGTTCGTCCCCAGGAAGAACCGGCCATTCTGGTCGGCGGCGGAACGGGGCTTGCCCCCTTGAAGTCGATTGTGCGCCATGCACTCTCCAACGATCTTGTCCCGAGCATCGACCTGTACCACGGAGGGCGCGGGCAGGCGGATCTGTACGACGTGGACTTCTTCCGGGCTCTCGAGGCCGCCGATCCCCGATTCCGCTACCACCCTGTACTCAGCGAGGAGCAGTGGGACGGTGCCACCGGCGTGGTCACCGACGCCGTGCTCGACGACTTCGCCAGTTGCAAGGGGCGCAGCGCATACCTGTGCGGGCCACCCGCCATGGTCACCGCGGCGGTCAAGGCGCTCAAACGGCGTCGCATGGCGCCCCGGTTGATCTTCAAGGAGGAGTTCACCGTCGGCAGCGCGCCGCCGGTGATGTCGCCGGTGTGACCGGTTCCGCGGCCGGGTGTTCGGGTTCACCCCGAGCACCCGGCCGGTCGTCGTTCAGTGTCGGTGCCCCGGTTCGCGGCCGGCGCGTTCCTTCCGATACTGGCCGGGGCTCGCGCCGAAGGCGGCGCGGAACGTCCTGCTGAAGTGGGAGACGTCCCGGAAGCCCGCGCATTCGCTGACCTCGGCGACGGACATCTCGGTCGTCAGCAGGTACTTCCGCGCGCGCTCGAGCCGTGCCTGATACAGCCATGCGCGCGGAGTGGTGCCCGCTGCGCTGAAGAGCTTCTGGACGTTGCGCAACGACATCCCGGCGTCGGCGGCGACGTCCGGAAGCGTGAGCTCGGGATCGTGCAGCTTCTGTTCGATGACCCGCTGGACGCGGGTGAGATCTTCCGTGCGGTGCAATTGGGCGGCACCGGTCGCGACAGTGCCTTCGGTGAGGGCGGTGACCAGCATGTCGACGGCCGAGGAGGCGAACGACACGGCGGCCCCCCGCGAGATGGGGGCATTCATCGACGCGATGTCGACGAAGAAGCGACCGACCAGTCCGCCCGGCCCGGTCTCGCCGCAGATCGTGCGGGCCGTGCCGTGTTCGACGATCCGCCCCGGCAGGCGCGAGGTGAGCAGCTCACGAGGAGACCGCACGACGATCTGCCGGAACGGTGCGGGGGAGTGGAAGACGAACGGGGTGGCGCAGTCGAGCAATGCGAACGACCCTCGCTCGACCGTCGTGGTCCGGCCCGACTGCTGCACCTCGACGTGGCCCTCGGTCACGATGCACACGAGATAGCCTGCACCGGAGTCGGAGTCGACCATCGCGGGCGAGCGGACCACCGTGTGGGCGTCGGCCCGGATCGTGCTGACGTGCAGATCGCCGAACGGCCGGCCGCCCCATTCCGCGTCGAAGTGACGTCGTGGGTTCGGCCACGCGACGTCCATCTCGCAGTACAGCTGCCCCAGCGTGCTCGCCCATCGGGTGTGCCCCTCGCTCGTGTCCAGCTCCTGCGTCCGCAGGGAAACGATGCCGGGGGCCGCTCCGTTGCGCGCAGAGTCACCCGTTTGTTCGCGCTCAGCCATGTTCCACCACACCTCCGCCTTCTAGTGTTACAGATCACAGGAACGTGGCGCCCGGAACGATATCCCAACCCCCGGCCCCGCGCGACCACCGAGGACGGTTACCGAAGCGCGCCAGCGTGATCGGTGCCGGGATCCTCCGAAGTCGGCGGATACGGCCGGGCCGGGTCGACGCCCGTCGTGCCGTTCCCCACCCGAGCCGATTCCTGCACCACACCCCCGAGACCAGGAGTGAAGACCATGACGACCACATCGATCCTGGGCGACGCCGTCGGAGCGCCCAACACCGTCCGGCCCATGACCGGCGACGAGTACATCGAGTCGCTCCGCGACGGTCGTGAGGTGTACTTCCGTGGCGAGCGGGTCGACGATGTCACCACACATCCGGCCTTCCGCAATTCGGTCCGGTCGGTGGCCCGGATGTACGACGCGATGCACAAGCCGGAAGCGAAGGGCATCCTGTCGGTGCCGACCGACACCGGTAACGGAGGATTCACCCATCCGTTCTTCAAGACGGCGCACAGTGCCGACGATCTGCTCCTCGCTCGTGATGCGATCGCCACCTGGCAGCGCGAGGTGTACGGCTGGCTGGGCCGCTCGCCCGACTACAAGGCGTCGTTCCTCGGCACCCTCGGAGCCAACGCGGAGTTCTACGGGGAGTACCAGGACAACGCGAAGCGGTGGTACAAGGAAGCACAGGAACGCGTGATCTACATGAACCACGCGATCGTGAACCCCCCGATCGACCGCGACAAGCCCGCCGACGAGACCGCCGACATCTGCGTGCACGTGGTGGAGGAAACCGACGCGGGCCTGATCGTGTCCGGCGCCAAGGTGGTGGCGACCGGGTCGGCGATCACCAACGCCAACTTCATCGCGCACTACGGCCTGCCGCTCCGCAAGAAGGAGTTCGGCCTGATCTTCACCGTCCCGATGGATTCGCCGGGCCTGAAGCTGTTCTGCCGTACGTCCTACGAGATGAACGCCGCCGTCATGGGTACGCCGTTCGACTACCCGCTCTCGAGCCGATTCGACGAGAACGACGCCATCATGGTGTTCGACCGGGTGCTGGTGCCGTGGGAGAACGTCTTCGCCTACGACACCGAGACGACCAACGGGTTCGTGATGAAGTCGGGCTTCATGTCTCGCTTCATGTTCCACGGTTGCGCTCGTCTCGCCGTGAAGCTGGACTTCATCGCCGGCTGTGTGATGAAGGCGGTGGAGATGACCGGCTCGGCCGGATTCCGCGGCGTGCAGATGCAGATCGGCGAGATCCTCAACTGGCGTGACATGTTCTGGGGACTGTCCGACGCGATGGCGAAGACGCCCGATCCGTGGGTCAACGGGGCCGTGCAACCGAACCTCAACTACGGTCTCGCCTACCGCACCTTCATGGGCGTCGGCTACCCGCGGATCAAGGAGATCATCCAGCAGACCCTCGGCAGCGGCCTGATCTACCTGAATTCGCATGCGAGCGACTGGGGTAACCCCGAGATCCGGCCGTACCTCGACCAGTACGTTCGCGGGTCGAACGGCATCGTGGCCATCGATCGTGTCAAGCTGCTCAAGCTGCTCTGGGATGCCGTCGGTACCGAGTTCGGCGGCAGGCACGAGCTGTACGAGCGCAACTACGGCGGCGACCACGAGGCCGTGCGCTTCCAGACGCTGTTCGCCTACCAGGCTCAGGGCCTGGACAACCAGCTCAAGGGCTTCGCCGAGCAGTGCATGTCCGAATACGACATCGACGGCTGGACGCGCCCGGATCTGATCAACAACGACGATCTGAAGATCGTCCGTAGCTGAACGGGGCGCAGCGATGAGGAGCACGGTCATGACCGACACCGCCCGGGGATCCGATCTCGACGTCACGCCTCTGCACATGCGTAAGGCCCTCGGCCGGTTCGCCAGCGGCGTCACCATCGTCACCACCGCCGAGTCCGAGGACGAGGCCTCGGTGCACGGAATGACCGCCAACGCGTTCACCTCCGTGTCGCTCGATCCGCCGCTCGTGCTCGTATCGATCGCCAACCGCGCCAAGATGAACGAGCGGATCCGCGAGGCGGGGCGGTACGGCGTTTCGATCCTCGCCGGGGACCAGGAACCGTTGTCCCTGCACTTCGCCGGCGCGGCGAACCAGCCGGATCTGGTCCGGTTCGTGTGGCGCAAGGGCGTGCCTCTCCTCGAAGGTGCACTGGTTCATCTCGCGTGCACCGTGGTCGATTCGCATCCCGCGGGTGACCACACCTTGCACGTGGGCCGGGTGGAGCGGCTCTGGTACGACGACGGGCACCCGCTGGTGTTCTACACCGGCACCTTCCGGTCGCTCGAGTTGCAGGGCAGGGACGAACCCTGGGGGTTCTGATCGAGCAGGGCGGGGTGGCCGCGGCGGGCGTCGCGGTCACCCCGCCTCTCGAACCCCCGAGCGAATGTGCCGTTGTGTCGGATAGATCGACGTAACGGCACATTCGCTCGTGCCCCGCTGATCACCGCGCCGGCTGTGCGGCCGCCGCGCGCGCCGTGATCTCGCCGGCGCGCGTGGCAGCGGCCGGGTTGCCTGCGATGGACCAGTTCACCGGATCGACTTCGACGATCTGTCCGCGCACCAGATCCCGCTGCGCCCCAAGGATCTCGACGATCAGATCGGTGAATCGCGCCGCCAACTCCTGGCGCTGCTCGATCGGGCGTCCGGCGAGGACGATCGCGGTGAAGTAGGGGGCCGGGGTGCCGCCGTCGGCGATCACCGTCCCGGCCGTCGCGGCGTCGTCCGGGTCGTACCGGACGACGAACGCCCGCACTCGCTCGATCGGGGAGTCGAGGACCTCCGCGTAGCAGCGGCTCGCGTCGGCGAGCAGCCGACGTCGTTGCTCGGCAGTGTAGGCGCCGTCGACGAGATGGAAGTGTGCAACGGGCATGGCCGCTCCTTTGTGACGTTTTGGGGTACAGATCTAGTGGACGCCGTGACTATTGGACTCCGTGACTATTGGACTCCGTGCCGGGTCCCGCCGTCGACGGTGAGGACGCTTCCGTGCAGCACGGCGGCCTCGGGGGCGAGCAGCATCTCCAGAGTCCAGCCGATCTCGTCGAGGGTCGGTAGCCGGCCGAGCGTGGTCTTGGCGCGGTAGCGGTTCCAGATCTCGCCGGGGTCGCGGCCGGTCTCGGCGGCTTCGGTCTCGACGAACTTCCGCAGCCGTGGCGTGTCGACAGGCCCCGGCGCGATGGTGTGGGTGGTGACGCCCTTCGGGCCGTACAGCGCGCTGAGCTGGCGCATGAGGTTGAAGACCGCGGCGTTCACCGTCCCCGGCCCGGCGTCGAGCGGGCCGGGTTCGAGCCCGAGCGACCCGGCGATCGTCACGAAACGCGAACCCGGCACCAGGTGGTCGCGGACGGCGTGCAGCAGCCGCACCAGCCCGCCGACCTTGATGTTCGCGCCGACCGCGAAGTCTCCCGGCGCGATGGTGTCGGCCGAGCCGCGCACCGGAAGTCCGGCCGCGAACACGGCCATCCGCACCGGTGCGTCGACGTGGGCGGCGATCGCCTCGATCGCGCTGTCGTCGGCGATGTCGGCGACGCACGGGACGATCAGGTCGTCCGAGGCCGCCAGCTTGTCGAGGTCGTCGGCGTTGCGGGCGACGGCGATCACGCGAAGGCCGCGACGGGCCAGGCGACGGGTGAACTCGGTGCCCATCGCACCGGTCGCGCCGACGACGACACACACTGAGGACGAAGTCATACCTGTGCTCCCTCTTGCCGTTGTGGAACGCCCGGACGATCCGCGCAGTAGCGGGACGGGCGATTGGTCGTTCGGCCGCGATCGACGCGCCGAACAGAAATCCGCCCACGCAAGATGCCGTGGGCGGATTCCGGTCTGCGGAGCGAATCCGATTCTCCGGCCGTTTCAGCCGCGCAATCGGAGGGTGACCGCGCGGGGTTCGGTGAAGAATTCGCGCGAGTACTGGCCGCCTTCGCGGCCGAGGCCGCTGGCGCCTTCGCCGCCGAACGGCAGGCGCAGGTCGCGTTCGAAGAACGTGTTGATCCACACGGTGCCGGCCTTCCAGCGGGCGGCCATCCGGTGGGCCCGGTCCAGGTTCTGGGTGAACAGCATCCCGGCCAGGCCGTAGGGGGAGTCGTTGGCGATGCGCAGGGCCTCCTGTTCGGTGTCGAAGCCGAGGACGGTCTCGACCGGGCCGAAGATCTCCTCGCGTGCGGTGCGGGAGTCGTTGGTCAGCCCGGTGATCACGGTGGGCGGGTAGTAGAAGCCGCCGGCGCGGGCCTCGTCGGTGAGGCGGGCGCCGCCGGTGACGACCTTGCCGCCTTCCTCCTGGGCGAGTTCGACGTAGCCGTGCACCTTGTCGAGGTGGCGTTGCTCGATGAGCGGGCCCAGGAAGTTCGACGGGTCCTTCGGGTCGCCGACGGTGAGCGTGTTCGCCTGCTCGGTGAACCGGGCCAGGAACTCGTCCATGATGCTGTTGTGCACCAGCAGCCGGGACCCGGCCAGGCACACCTGTCCGTTGCCGCCGAAGATCGCGCGGATCGCCATCGGCACGGCGACGTCGAGGTCGGCGTCGGCGAAGACGATGTTCGCGGACTTGCCGCCCATCTCCGCCGAGACCGGGGTGTGGTTGACTGCCGCGGCCTGCAGGATCTTCACGCCCGTCGCGCTCGAGCCGGTGAAGGTGATCCGATCCACCCGCGGATCCGAGGTCAGCGGCCCGGCGACGGCCTCACCGCCGAACCCGTGCACGACGTTGAGCACGCCCTCGGGCAGTCCGGCCTCGAGGGCGAGTTCGGCGAAGCGGTGCGCGGTCAGCGGGGTCTGCGGCGCCGGCTTGAGCACCGCGGTGTTACCGAAGGCCAACGCGGGGGCGATCTTCCAGGTGGCCAGCATCAGGGGTGCGTTCCACGGGCTGATCGCCGAGACCACACCGGCCGGCGGGTAGAGCACGTAGGACAGCAGGTCCCCGTCGGGGTAGGCCTCGTTGGCGGCCATCGCGACGTAGTCGGCGAAGAACCGCAGATTGTGGGCCACGCGGGGGATTTCGGCGTGCAGCGACTGGTTGATGCTCTTGCCGCCGTCGCGGGTCTCGAGCAGGGCGAGTTCCTCGCGGTGGGCGTCGACCGTGTCGGCGACCGCGTGCAGGATCTTCGCGCGCTCCTTCGGGGACAGCAGCGGCCAGGGGCCGTCGTCGAAGGCGGTGCGGGCGGCGGTGATCGCCGCGGCACCGTCCTCGGCGGTGCCCGCGGGCACGACCCCGAGCAGCGCCCCGTCGTGGGGGTCGCGGGACTCGAAGGTGGCCCCGTCCGACGCCGGCTTCCATTCGCCGCCGATCAGGTGCCGGACCTGCGTCACCGACGGCGTGTTCTGGGTCTGTGTCATGGCAGTCTCCCCGGGTCAGACGCCGGCTCGGGCCGGCAGTTCGTAGGTGCGGCCGGCCAGTTCGGAGGCGACATCGACGATCATGTCCTCCTGCCCGCCGATGACGCCGCGGCGGCCGAGCTCGAGCAGGATCTCGCGGGTGGAGAGGCCGAACTTCTTCGCGGCCCGCTTGGTCGGGTGGAAGAACGTCGAGTACACCCCGGCGTAGCCGAGGATCAGGGCGGTCTCGTCGACGATCTGCGGTTCGGTCATCAGCGGGGCGACGACGTGCTCGGCGGTGTCGATCAGCGGGAACAGCTCGACCCCGGTGTCCCAGCCGGCCCGCTCGAACGCGGCGGCGAGCACCTCGGTCTGGGCGTTGCCGGCGCTGGCGCCGAGCCCGCGCAGCGACCCGTCGATGAACGTCGCCCCATGCTCGGCCGCGGTGAGCGCGTTGGCGATGCCGACCCCGAGATTGTTGTGAGCGTGGAAACCGATGTCGGCGGAGATCGCCTGCCGCAGGGCCGCGACGCGGTCGCCGGCGTGCCGGGGCACCATCGCGCCGGCGGAGTCGACGACGTAGACGACGTCGGCGCCGTAGGAGTCGAGCTTGGCGGCCTGCTCGGCGAGCGGTTCGGGCTCGAGCTTGTGGCTCATCATCAGGAACGTCATCACGTTCAGGCCCTTGTCCTTGGCCCACTCGACGGGCTGCTGGGCGCAGTCGGCCTCGGTGCAGTGCACCGCGACGCGCACGGTCTTGATGCCGGCGTCGATCGCGCCCTGCAGTTCGGCGAGGGTGGCGATGCCCGGGACGTACAGCACCGCGATGTCCGCATCGTCGACGGCGTCGACGGCGGCACGCACGTACTCGGGGTCGGTGGCGGCGGCGAAGCCGTACTGGATCGAGGAGGCACCGAGGCCGATGCCGTGGGCCACCTCGATGGTGGGGATCCCGGCCCGGTCGAGGCCGCGGGCGATGTCGGCGACGTTGCCGGGGGTGAACCGGTGCGAGACCGACGACATGCCGTCGCGCAGGGTGGTGTCGACGAGGGTGACCTTGCGGCGCCCGCCGGGGGTGCCGGGGGTGTGGGTGGTGTCGGTGGTGCTCACTGGGCTGCTCCCTGGACGAGGCTGCGCTGCGCCATGACGTCGGCGACCTGCACGGCGGCGGCGGTGATAATGTCGAGATTTCCGGCGTAGGTGGGCAGGAAGTCGCCGGCGCCGACGACCTCGAGCATGACCGTGACCAGGTCGCCGTCCACATCGACCAGACGCAACGTGTAGCCGGGGACGTACTGCTGCACCTTGGCGACCATCTCGACCACGGCGCGTTCGATCGCGTCCGGGTCGGGGTGGCGGACCTTGGCGTAGACGGTGTCGCGCATGTTCATCGGCGGCTCGGCCGGGTTGATCACCGAGATCGCCTTGGCGCGGTCCGCGCCGGCGACCTGCGCGAGTGCCCGGCCGGTCTTCTCGCTGAATTCGCTGAGGTTCTGGCGGGTGCCCGGGCCGGCGCTGTGCGAGGCGATCGCGGCGACGATCTCCCCGTAGTAGGCGTCCGCGGCCTGGTTGATCGCGTACAGGATCGGGATCGTGGCCTGACCGGCACAGCTGACCATGTTCACGTTCGGTGCGTCGAGGTGTTCGGTGAGATTGACCGCGGGCACGACGTACGGGCCCACCGAGGCGGGCGTCAGGTCGATCGCGGTGATGCCGGCCGCGGCGTACCGGGGTGCGGCCGCGGCGTGCACCCTCGCCGAGGTGGCCTCGAACACCACGTCCGGCAGCTCGGGCCGGGCCAGGAGCCACTCGAGCCCCTCCGCGGACGCCTCGAGGCCCTCCCGCCGGGCCCGCTCGAGTCCCTCGCTGGCCGGATCGATGCCGACCATGTACACCGGCTCGACATGCTCGGACCGCAACAGCTTGTACATCAGGTCCGTCCCGATGTTCCCGGATCCGACGATCGCGGCTTTCAAACGACTCATCTGTGGGCCTTCCCTCCAGTGTCGGGGTGATGCTGCCGACGCTAGGGGCGATCCCCTGGTAGACGGCGGGTGATCCGGCGGTACCGGACACGCCCGGCCGTGATCCGATCGGTGTTCGGCTATCCCGAACAGCGCTGACGGAAGCGCCGGCACCCCCGCAAGCTCGTGACATCCACCACAACCGGAGCAGCAAGCCCGGCCAGCGGAGATCAGGAGTAGCCATGACCGACCCCACTGCCCGTTTCGACATCGCGCACCTCGCCCGTGCCGAACTGTTCACCCCCAGGCCGCAGGAAACCCTCGACTTCTTCACGAAGTTTCTCGGCATGTACGTCACGCATCGGGAGGGGCAGTCCGTCTACCTGCGTGGGTACGAAGACCCGTACCAGTGGAGCCTGAAGGTCACCGAGGCGCCGGAAGCCGGCATGGGCCACGCCGCGCTGCGCGCCAGTTCGCCGGAGGCGCTCGAGCGCCGCGTGGCGTCGCTGAAGCAGGGCAACGTCGAGGGTACGTGGAGCGAGGACCAGTTCGGCTACGGCAAGACCTTCGAATTCCAGTCCCCGGACGGTCACAACCTGCAGCTGCTGTGGGAGGTGGAGAAGTACGTCGCCCCGCAGGAACTGCAGAGCAAGATCCTCTCGCGGCCGTCGAAGAAGCCGCTGTCGGGGATTCCGGTCAAGCGGATCGACCACCTCAACCTGATGGCCTCGGATGTCACCCCGCTCAAGGACTCGTTCGAGCGGCACCTCGGATTCCGCACCACCGAACGCGTCGTGGACGGCAACGTCGAGATCGGCGCCTGGATGAGCTCGAACCTGCTCGGCCACGAGGTCGCCTGCATGCGGGACATGACCGGCGGCCGCGGCAAGCTCCACCACCTCGCGTTCTACTACGGCACCGGCCAGCACCTTGCCGATGCGGTCGAGATGTTCCGCGACTACGACATCCAGATCGAGGCCGGCCCCGACAAGCACGGGATCACCCAGGGGCAGTTCCTCTACGTGTTCGAGCCGGGTGGCAACCGCATCGAACTGTTCGGCGAGGCCGGTTACCTGCACCTGGATCCGGACGCCGAGACCAAGACCTGGCAGATGTCCGATATCGACACCGGTCTCGCGGTCGGCGGCGCGAAGCTGCCGTGGGAGACGTACTTCACCTACGGCACCCCGAATCCGCTCGCACTCGATCAGCACATCGAGAAGTTCTCGCACTTCGGTCCGGGCGCTCCCGTCGACGACCCGGAGGTGAGTGCCGCGGAACGCGCGGTTCCGGACGAAATCGACCATTCCCGAGCGGTTTCGGGATCCCCGGTCTGAGCCCTGGCCTTCTGCGGGTGCGCACCTCCCGCGCCGGTCTCCGGCGTGCCGCGACGAGAGGTGCGCACTCGCGTGTCAGCCGGCGTCCGGGAACGTCACCTCGAGCGCCGCGAGCTGCCCGGGATCCGACACCACCTCGATCTCGACGATCGCGTCGTCTTCGATCGTGAAGGCGAACACCGTGCGCGGACGGCCGCCCGGCGCCCATGCGGCACCGGGCATTCCGTCGACGAGCACCGTCCGGGCGGCCTGGGCGCGGCCGTCGAAAACCTTTGCGACGCTGTGGGGTCCGTGAAGCTCGTGCGCGAGCGCCGGTGCGCCGTGAGCCGCGCCGGCACGGGCCGTCGCCACGGCGACGTCGTCCGCGCGAAGGACCACGTCCGGATCGAGCAGGGCCAGCAGGTCGTCGAACCGTCCCTCCCGCGACGCGGCGAGGAACGCGTCGACGAGGCGACGGCGGCGCATCAGGTCGGCCCGTGGGGCGGTCGCGCCCTGGATGCGCCGCCGCGCGCGGCTCGCGAGCTGGCGGGTGGCGGCGGGGGAGCGCTCCACGATCGGGGCGATCTCGTCGAACGGGACGGCGAACAGGTCGTGCAGCACGAACGCGAGGCGTTCGGCCGGGGCGAGGGTGTCGAGCACGACGAGCATGGCCACACCGACCGAATCGGCCAGTAGTGCAGCGCTTTCCGGAACGTCGCGCGGGTCCGTCGACCCAGGTTCGGGACGGTCGGGCTGATCGAGGGGGACCTCCCGGCGCGAGCCCCGGGAGCGCAGCATGTCCAGGCACACCCGGCTCACCACCGTCGTCAGCCAGCCTCCCAGGTTGGCGACCTCGTCGGTGCCGGAGCGGTGCAGGCGCAGCCAGGCCTCCTGCACGGCGTCGTCGGCCTCGCTCGCCGAGCCGAGCATGCGGAAGGCCACCGCCCGGAGATGGTCCCGATGTGCCTCGAACTGTTCGGCGGGGAAGGCGCCGCCGGGGTGGGCCGAGAAGTTTCCGTCGCTCATGTCGTCACATTCTGTCGTCGGGATCCGTCATGGCTGTGACGAACGCACGACCCCGGATGTGACAAGGAGACGATCATGAAGGCTCGAATGACGAATCCCGCGCTCGTTCTGCCCGACGCGGTGACGGCGTTGCAGGCACTGGGGAACGCCGCCGACGGTGGCGGGCTGCCGGCGCGCACCACCCACCTCGTGCATCTGCGGGCGAGCCAGATCAACGGATGCAGCGTCTGTGTGGACATGCACCCGCGGCTGGCGAAGAAGGACGGGGAGACCGACAAGCGGCTGTTCGCGGTGGCGGCGTGGCGCGAGGCGCCGTACTTCACCGATGCCGAGCGGGCGGCCCTGGCGCTGACGGAGGCGGTGACCCGGCTCGCGGACCGGCCCGACCCGGTGCCCGACGACGTCTGGGACGAGGCCGACCGCCACTACGACGAGCCGCAACTGGCGGCGCTGATCCTGCAGATCTCGCTGATCAACGTGTGGAACCGGCTCAACGCGACGGTCAAGCAGGTGGCCGGCGCGCAGTGGTGACGACCGCGACGTTGCCCCCCGCCGTATTGTCTGGAATCATTCCAGATAATGCGTCGGAGGGTCGTCGCCCGCGTGGTGACGGCCCCGAACGAAAAGAACGAAAAGGAGTGCGCTCATGTTCGCCGCCGGCTCCGGTGCCGTCACGCTTCCGTCGATGGTCCTCGGAGGACTGCGGCCGCTCTACCGGCAGATGGCACGCGCCAACGTGCGCACCGTGGGCTTCGTGCACACCGTGGGCGCGAACCGGTTCGAGGTCCGGCTGACCGCGGCGGTGGGTGGACCGACGCTCGACATCCGTTCGCGGGACCGGACGATCGCGTTCACGGTGCCGCTCACGGCGCAGTTCCGGGCGCAGCCGGAACTCGATCCGGGCAGCTACCGGACGCTGTGCGCGATGCTGACGCCGGACGCCGCTCCGGCGGCCGGCACCGTCGTCCGCTTTCTGCAGGGCCTCGTCGCGCAGGCGCCCGCCGTGCTCTCCCGCACGGACACCCCCGCGGCCTGAGGGAGCCCGCCGCGACGGGGTTCGGCTGCCGAGACGGTGCCCGGGGGGCATGATCGGATCGGGACCGAACCGTGGTCCGGAGGAGGGTGACGATGGCGGAGGAAGGCGAGACCCGTCGATTCGGACTGCTCGGGTCCGCGATGGAGGAGTTGCTGGAGAGGACCCGCGCCGTGGCGGACGCGGTCGGGTCGATCGGGAGCGACGCCCTCGGCGCGATTCCCGAGCCCCTGTCCGCGCCCGCGAACCGGATGCTCGGCTCTCTTCGGCAGGTGATGGAGCTCGTGCCACCCGTCCTCACCGAGTTCGACGCACTCGTCGAGCAGCTGCACGCGCAGCGAAAATCGGTGCAGGCGCTGCAGGCACAACTGTCGGCGTTCGACCGTCAGTTGGAGGTGGTCGAAAAGTCGCTGGCGCCGTTGCAGGGTCTGGCCCATCAGTGGTCCCGTCTGCAGCAGTCGCTGCTCGACTACCCCGCCACCGGCGAACCGAAGAAGTCCGGCCCGTCGGAGGCCTGATCGACCGGATGCGTCGGCTCGTCCGGCGCCGCAGCATCCCGGTGCGTCCTTCGGGCTGCTGGGACAGCCCAAAGGACGCACCGGCGGCGCAGCCGCCTACAGGCCGGGGCGCTTGCCGATCGTCAGGGTGACCTCGCCGGTGCCGGCGAAGAAATCGTTGCCCTTGTCGTCCACGACGATGAACGCCGGGAAGTCCTCGACCTCGATCTTCCACACCGCTTCCATACCCAGTTCCGGGTATTCGAGAACCTCGACCTTCTTGATGCAGTCGAGTGCGAGGCGCGCGGCCGGCCCGCCGATGGAGCCGAGGTAGAAGCCGCCGTGGTTCTTGCAGGCGTCGGTGACCTGCTGCGAGCGGTTGCCCTTGGCGAGCATGACCATCGAGCCGCCCGCGGCCTGGAACTGCTCGACGTAGGAGTCCATCCGGCCGGCCGTGGTGGGGCCGAACGAACCGGAGGCCATGCCGTCCGGGGTCTTGGCCGGCCCGGCGTAGTACACCGGGTGGTCCTTCAGGTACTGCGGCATTCCCTCGCCGGCGTCGAGGCGTTCCTTGATCTTCGCGTGCGCGATGTCGCGGGCGACGACGAGCGGGCCCGTGAGGGACAGCCGGGTCTTGACGGGGTGCTTGGACAGTTCGGCGAGGATCTCCGGCATCGGCCGCGTCAGGTCGATCTTCACCGCGGCACCCTTGCCGGTGCCCGACACGCCCTCGGTCTCGGCGTCGAGCTGGGCGTCGGTGATCTCGGGCAGGAAGCGGCCCGGGTTGAACTCGAGCTGTTCGAGGAACACGCCCTCCGGGGTGATCTTCGCCTTCGCCTGCCGGTCGGCGGAGCAGGACACGGCCAGCGCCACCGGCAGCGACGCGCCGTGCCGGGGCAGGCGGATGACACGCACGTCGTGGCAGAAGTACTTGCCGCCGAACTGCGCGCCGATCCCGATCTTGCGGGTCAGCTCGAGCACCTGCTCCTCGAGCTCGAGGTCGCGGAAGCCGCGGCCGGTGATCGCGCCCTCGTTCGGCAGCTCGTCCAGGTAGTGCGCCGAGGCGTACTTGGCGGTCTTGAGGGCGAACTCGGCGGAGGTGCCGCCGACGACGATCGCGAGATGGTACGGCGGGCACGCGGCGGTGCCGAGCGAGCGGATCTTGGCCTCGAGGAATCGCATCATCGAGTCCGGGTTCAGGATCGCCTTCGTCTCCTGGTACAGGTACGACTTGTTGGCCGATCCGCCGCCCTTGGCCATGAACAGGAACTTGTAGGCGTTCTCGTGGCCGGCCGCCGTGTCGGCGTAGAGCTCGATCTGCGCCGGCAGGTTCGAGCCGGTGTTCTTCTCCTCCCACATGGTGAGGGGAGCGTTCTGCGAGTACCGCAGATTGAGCCGGGTGTACGCGTCGTACACGCCGCGGGCGATGGCTTCCTCGTCGTTGCCGGGACTGAGGACGTGCTGGCCGCGCTTGCCCATGACGATCGCGGTGCCGGTGTCCTGGCACATCGGCAGCACCCCGGCGGCGGCGATGTTGGCGTTCTTCAGGAGATCGAGCGCGACGAACTTGTCGTTGTCCGACGCCTCCGGGTCGTCGAGGATGCTTGCGAGCTGCTTCAGGTGATCCGCGCGCAGGTAGTGCTGGATGTCGTGCAGCGCGGTCTCGGTGAGCAGGCGCAGCGCCTCGGGCTCGACCTGCAGGAAGGTGCGGCCGCCCGGTCCTTCGACGGTGGACACCCCCTCGGTGGTCAGCAGCCGGTACTCGGTGGGGTCTTCCCCGATCGGCAGCAGGTCCTCGTAGAGGAAGTCGGCCATTTCTTCTCCTGAACTGTCCTGGACAGCGGGGCTGATGTTCGCGACAAGGCTAGTCCGGGCGACACGGCGCCCCGACGCCGGGGCGTGTGACGCAATCCGCTCCCGCACCCGTCGTGACCTGCGTCACTACCGAATTCGGCCGTCGCTGTGGCGCCGGTCACGGCCCCGGCGGCACGCGATCCGTACACTGGTATGGATGGTTCGTACGGCACAGGAACGGGTACTCGGAGAGCATCGGGTACCCGGAGGGCACCGCTTCCGACAGACCCGAGAGCGGGAGTTCGAGAACACATTGAGTACCGAGACCGTGCCGACGACGGCACCTGCGCACCGCGGATCGCTTCGCGGCGCCCACGCCTGGCTCGACGTCGCCGTCGTGGTGGTCGTCCTCGTCGCCACCAACCTGATCGCGCACTTCACCACCGTGTGGGCCAGCATCGCGACGGTGCCCATCGCGGCCGTGGTGCTCGTCGCGCTGATGCGCCGCCGGGGCATGCGCTGGTCCGAACTCGGGCTCTCGCCGCGCCACTGGCGGTCCGGTTCGCTCTACGCGCTGGGCGCCGCGGGGATCGTGCTGGCCGTGATCGCCGTCGGCGTGGCGCTGCCCCCGACCCGGCAGTTCTTCCTGTCCGACCGCTACGCCACGATCTCCGGCGCGCTCCTCGCATCGATGATCGTCATCCCGCTGCAGACGGTCATCCCCGAGGAACTCGCGTTCCGCGGCGTGCTGCACGGCACGCTCGAACGTGTCTCGGGTGCGCGCGGCGTGTTCGCCGCCGGCTCGCTGCTGTTCGGCCTGTGGCACATCGCCTCGTCGCTCGGGCTCACGAACGGCAACCGCGGGCTCAGCGGCGTCCTCGGCGGCGGCCTGTGGGGACAGGTGCTGGGCATCGCCGGAGCGGTCGTGGCGACCGCGGCCGCCGGATTCGTCTTCACCTGGCTGCGCCGCCGCAGCGGGAGCCTGATCGCCCCGATCGCCCTGCACTGGTCGCTCAACGGCGCCGGTGCCCTGGCCGCGGCCCTGGTCTGGCACGCCACCCTGAACTGACCGCCGGCGAACCGCCGCCGCGGTACCGTGCGCTGATGGCACTCGCGGTCTGCCTGCTCTTCGACGCCGCCGCCCGGCGCGCCCTGCAACAGCTGTGGGCCCGGCTCGAAGATCTCGGTGTGCCGACGCTGCTCACCCATACCCACGGCCGGCACGTGCCGCACCTGTCGTACGCGGTGCTGCGCAGCTACGACGTCGACGACGTGACGGCCGCGCTCGAGGCGCTGCCCGACGGCGGGCCGCTGACCCTCTACTCCGACGGCCTGGGCGCCTTCCGGCGCGGACGGATCTGGCTCGCGCCCGCCCCCACCGCCGACCTCCTGCGGCGCCAGCAGCGTGTGGTCGACACCCTCACCGCCACCGGCGCGGACCTGCACAAGCACTACCGGCCGGGCGTATGGACCCCGCACCTGACCCTCAGCCCCCGCGCACGGCTGGACGACCTGCCGCGGGTGGCCGCGGCCGTCTACGACGTGCTGCCCCTCGCAACGGCCGTGTCCGGCGCGGCACTGATCGACACCACGACGGGGGAGCGCCGTCCGTTGCGGCGGGTCCCGTGACCGACGTCGCTCACTCCTCGGGGTTCTCCACCCACTTGCCGTAGGGCGGGGGGCCCTCGCCCATGATCTGCACTCCGAAGTGCGGGGCGTGCTTCCACACGTAGCCGTGCAGGGTGTGTTCCTCCGACGTCTGCGTGTTGACGAGGACGAGGTCTCCCGTCGCGCGCTCCTCGAGCGAGAACCCGCTCTCCGGGCCCTCGAGTACCCACCACTTCTTCCTGCTCATGATCGATGCCCTCCGGTGCGGGACGGGACAGGTCTCGGGCCGGACGTTACTCCCGAGCGGGCCTTCGCGGCACCGGTTCGCCGATCCGGGTCATCGGCTCCCCAGCAGACGGCGGGTGGTCTCGTCGGCGGGGTAGAACGCCTCGATCGCCAGTTCCGCGACGGTGACGTCCAGCGGCGTGCCGAACAGCGTCGTCGTGCTCAACAGCGACAGCTCGCCGTCGTCGGTGCGCAGCCGCAGCGGCACCACCAGGGCGTGGGCGCCGGCCGGGTCGAGCTCGGCGTCGTGGCCGTCGTCGCACGGGTAGGCGGCCAGTTCGGCGTGCAGCCGTCGCAGCACCGGGTCGCCCGTCGCGGCGAGCTGGTGCCGCAGACGTGTCAGCAGGTGCGCCCGCCACTGGCCGTGGTTGGCGATGCGCGGCGCCATGCCCTCCGGGTGCAGCGTCACCCGCAGCACGTTCACCGGGGGCTCGAGCAGCCGCGGCGCGCAGCCGTCGAGCAGTCCCACCACGGCGTCGTTGGCGTCGACCATCGTCCAGTGCCGGTCCACCACCAGCGCCGGATACGGCCGGTGCGACGCCAGGATCCGCTCGATCGCGTCGGCCACCGCGGCCATCGGCACGTCCCCGAGTCGGTGCTCCGGATACGCGGGGGCCAGGCCGGCCGCGAGCAGCAGCGAGTTGCGCTCCCGCAGCGGGATGTCGAGCTGATCGGCCAGGCGCAGCAGCATGGTGCGGGTCGGCCGCGACCGGCCGGTTTCGAGGAAGCTCACGTGCCGCGCCGAGACCTCCGCCCGGTTGGCGAGCGCGAGCTGGCTCAGGCCGCGACGCTCGCGCCAGTGCCGCAGCAGCACTCCGACGGGTTCCTCGTGCACGGTGGTCATGCCCGTCACCGTAGGCGCGGAGTGGGAAGGGCGGCCATTACCTGCCGGGTAATCGATTCGGGCACCGGAGCGCGGCAGTCTCGTCGGTGTGCGGCACACCGCCGCCACCGACCGACCGGGAGGACCCCATGACCGCCTACGCGATCGCCCATCTGCGTTCCGTCGACTTCGGCCCCGAGATCGTCCGTTACCTCGAGGAGATCGACGACACCTTCACGCCGTACGGGGGCAGGTTCGTCGTCCACGGCGCCGAACCCGAGGTTCACGAGGGACCGTGGCCCGGCCACGTCGTGGTCGTCGAGTTCCCCGACCTCGAGCAGGCCCGCGCCTGGTACCGGTCGCCGGCCTACCAGGCGATTCTGCCGCTGCGCACCGAGCACTCCGACAGTTCGGCGATCCTCGTCGACGGCGTGCCGCCGGGATACCGGGCGAGCGACTACCTCGCCAAGGTGGGACGCGGCTGATCCGTCCGCGGTTCAGCGCAGGATCCCGGCCGCGCGGGCGGGCGCCGCATACGCCTCGGCGAGGGTGTCCACCGTCTCGTGGGCGTTGAGCCCGCTCGGATTCGGCACCACCCACACCGGCACCCCGCCGAGCGTCTCCGCCTGCAGCCCCGCGACGGCCTTCCGGTGCCCGAACGCCGACCGGTACGCGGTGATGCCGGCGACGGCCACCACCCGCGGCCGGTGCAGCGCCACCACCTCGGCCAGCCGCACCGCCCCGGTCCGCAGTTCCTCGGCCGTGAGCTCGTCCGCGCGGGCCGTGGCGCGCGGCGCGAGATTGGTGATCCCGACGCCCCGCTCGATCAGGTGGGCCCTGTCGTCCTCGCTCATCCCCGAGGTGGGGTCGATGGGCCGGAGCAGGATGCCGGCCCGCAGCAGCGCCGGGTAGAAGCGGTTGCCGGGCCGCGCGAAGTGCGCACCCGTCGCCGCCGTCCACAGGCCCGGGTTGATGCCCACGAACAGCAGCCGGCAGTCCGGCCCGATCAGGTCGGGCACCACCGCGTCACGGAAGCGTTCGAGTTCGGCGCGCGTGAATCCCACCCGCCCCACGGTAGCGAGCGGCGCCGCCGGCCCCGGCAGTGCCGGGCCCGGGGAGTGTGGCCGCCATCGCGCCCGCGCCCATCGGCTAGGGTGAAATGCGCGTCGTGGCGGGACCGGACAGCCGCGGCGAGCAGGGCCGAAACGATAGGGGAAGGTGTGCAGCGCCGGAACGTGATCGGTAACCCCGTCGGAGACTCGTCCGGCCGCGAGGTGGCGCTACCGCCGTACACGGATCTGCTGTGGCCCACCCTGCAGGCGCTGATCGGGCTCGGTGGCTCGGCCTCGATCGAGGAGCTCGAGAAGGCCGTCATCGCGCGCGAAGGTCTGTCCGAGGCCGCGCGGTCCGTACTGCACGGCGACGGGCCGGTCACCGAGATCGAGTACCGGGTCGGCTGGGCGCGCACCTACCTCAAGGGCATGGGGCTGCTCGCCAACACCCGTCGCGGCGTGTGGAGCGTCACCGACCGCGGCCGCGCGGTGCAGGAATCCGAGATCAAGCCCCTGCAGGTGGCATACACCGCGGAGAAGCGGCGCAAGCGGCTCGTGCGCAACGCGTCGTCGCGCGCGCAGGTGGTGACCCTCGCGGCCGCCCCCGAGGATCCCGAGCTGTGGCGCGAGCCCGTGCTCGCCGCCGTCGCCGAGCTCCCCGACGAGGGCTTCGAACGGCTCGCCGTCGCGGTGCTCCGCGCCGCCGGCTTCACCACCATCTCGGTGCCCCCGCACGGCGGTCACCTCGACACCGGCTCCGACAACGACGTCGACGTCGAAGGCACCGGCGTGCTGCGGGTGTCGCTGCTCGGCTTCTCGGTGTTCTTCCGGTTCCTGCGCGGCCCCGAGCGGGCGGGCGCGGACGTCGTGCGCGAGTTCCGCGCCGCGATGGCCGGTCGCGGCGAGAAGGGCCTGCTCGTCACCACCGGGACGTTCGGCGACGACGCCCGCGCCGAGGCGCACCGGCTCGGCGCGCCGCCCATCGAACTCGTCGACGGCGACGGCCTGTGCGATCTGCTCAAGGAACACGGTCTCGGGGTCCACACCACGGTGCGCACCGTCGAGGACGTCGCCCTCGTTCCCGCCTTCTTCGCCGAGCTCGGCGGCCGGTAGCCGCGCCGCGTCCCCGTCGCGCGGGCCCCGAATCCCGATGTGCCCGCGCGGGACCCGCGAGTGTGGTGCAATACCGGAAGCTCGACACCCTGTCCGCCGTGCACGCTCGTCCAAGCGAGGTTCGATGGCCATCTCACGTCGGGAACTGTTGCGGTACGCGGCCGTCGGCTCGTGCGCGGCCTGGGTGTCGGCTGTCGCCGCCCCCGGGGTGGCGCACGGCCGGGAGGTGCTCGGCACGATCGTCGACTACTCGGCGGCCGTGCCGTCGCCGTCGTCGATCCGTGCCGCCGGGCACATCGGTGCCATCCGGTACGTCTCGGACCGCCGGCCGGGCGCCGAATGGATGCTGGCCAAGCCGCTGACGGAGTCGGAGGCCGCCGCGCTCGTCGCCGGCGATCTCGAGGTCGTGTCGTGTTATCAGTTCGGCAAGGCCGACACGGCGGACTGGCTCGGCGGATACGACGCCGGGGTCCGGCACGCGACGCGCGGCCTCGACCTGCATCGGGCGGCCGGAGGACCGGCGGACCGGCCGATCTACGCCTCGATCGACGACAATCCGTCCGAGCAACAGTTCGCCGACCTGATCGCGCCGTACCTGCAGGGCTGGCACGACGTGGTCGGCGCCGGGAACACCGGCGTGTACGCCAACGGGCCGACCATCTCCTGGGCCCGCGACGCCGGCCTGGGATCGTTCTACTGGCAACATGATTGGGGCACGGCCGAGGGCTACGTGCATCCCGCGGCGGACCTGCACCAGGTGGGTGGCGGGACGATCGACGGCATCGGCATCGACGTCAACAATGTATTCAGCGCCGACTACGGGCAGTGGTCGCTCACCGCCGGTTGAGCCCGCCGGGCCGCGCCCGGGGAACGGCGGCGGTCAGGGCCAGCGCGACGGCGGAGGCCGCGATCGACAGCAGGAAGGTGGCGCGGAACCCGTCGAGGGCGGGCACCGTGTAGGTGCCGACCGTCGTGGTCATCGCCGCGAGCACCACGCTCACCACCGCCGCGGACGTGGACGTCCCGATCGAACGCATCAGCGTGTTGAGACTGCTCGCGGCGGCGGTCTCGGACAGCGGCACCGCGCCCATGATGAGGGCCGGCATCGCCGCGTACGCCAGGCCGATGCCCGCCCCGATGATCATCCCCGCCACGACGATGTGCCAGATCTCGGTGTACGCGACGTAGACCAGCACGTAGCCGGCGCCCACCACCACGACCCCGCTCGCCAGGGTGACCCGTGGCCCGTGGCTGCCGGTGATCCGCGCGGAGACGGGGGACAGCGCCATCATGACGATCCCGCCCGGCGCGATGAGCACTCCGGCCGTCACCATGGACAGCCCGAATCCGTAGCCCGTCTCGGTGGGGGCCATCAGCAACTGCGGGAACGCGAGCATCTGTCCGTAGATCGCGAATCCGACGGCGACCGACGCGAGGTTGGTCAGCAGCACCGGGCGCCGCGCGGAGATCCGTAGATTCACCAGGGGTCGCGCCGTGCGCAGTTCGTAGTATCCCCACACGAGCGCCGCGCCGGCGGCGCCGGCGAACATGCCCAGGGTCAGGGGATTCGACCAGCCCCAGGTGCCGCCCTTGGTGACGGGCAGGAGCAACAGCGTCAGCGTGACCGAGAGGCCGATCGCGCCGACGACGTCGAACCGGCCGGGGTTGCGGTGGGGCGACTCCGGGATCACCTTCAGCACCATGGCGATGCCCAGCAGGCCGAAGCCGGCGGCGGCGGCGAACAACATGTGCCAGTCGGCGATCTGGGCGATGGCCGCGGCGACGGGGAATCCGACGGCGCCGCCCACCCCGAGGGTGGCGCTGATGGTCGCCATCGCCCCGGCGATCCGCCGGGGCGGCAGTTCGTCGCGCAGGATCGCGATGCCGAGCGGGATCGCGCCGGTCGCCGCGCCCTGCAGGGCGCGGCCGGCGATCATCGGGAGCAGCGACTCGGCGAGGGCGCAGACGAGGGAGCCGGCCACGACCGCACCGAGGCTGACCAGCAGCATGCGCCGCTTGCCGAACATGTCGCCCAGCCGGCCGCTGATGGGGGTGAGGACCGCCGCGGCGAGGAGCGTGGCGGTGACCGCCCATGAGGCGTTCTCCACGGACGTGCCGAGCAGGTGCGGCAGCTGGGGGAGCAGGGGGATGACGAGGGTCTGCATCAACGCGACGACGATCCCGCACAGGGAGAGCACCGCGACGAGACCACGGGGTGCGGGGCGTTCGGCTGTGCCCGGAACGGGGGTCTCGACGGCCATGCGCCTCCTCGGGTCCGGGGGCCGCGCGATACGGGCGGGCATGGACGTGATCTACGAGATGTATCAGGTTCCCCACCGGGAGGGCAGCCGCCCGCCCGCCGATCGGGACACGGGCCCGGCCGGTCAGCTCTGGCAGTGCGCGGCGGGGTCGGGTTCGGCGGCGGTGACGACGAGCGTGGGATGCGGGTCGTCGGGGGCATCGTGGACACCGCGCCACGACAGCAGCGACCAGCGGGACAGTCCCGACAGCGCCGAGCCGAGGCTGGCGAACGACAGCGACGACAGGGCCGAACCGAACGAGCCCACCGAACCGACGGACAGCACCGACCCCACGCTGCCGATCGACAGGATCGAGTACGCCGAGCCGATGGACAGGATCGAGCCCTCGGAGCGGACGGACAGGATCGACCGGTGTGAACGGCGCGAGCGCAGGGACCGGGAAGCGGTGAGCCTGGACGGTGTTTCGGCCATGACTCGGTCTACCACGCGGTTCCCGGCTCGGGAAGCGCCCGGACGACGGAGGCCGCCGGGGGATGATCCCGGCGGCCTCGGCCAAGGTGCGGATGATCGGTCAGGCGACCGTGACGAGCCCGATCGTCGGCAGGAAGGTGCACGAACGCGGGGCCGCGCCCGCGGCTTGCGTGGTGATGCCGCCGGAGATCACGGCGGCCACGTTGCCGGAGCCGGTGTCGGCGATCGCGCTGAGCGTCGTCGGCCCGTCGGGATTGATCCTGGCCTCGTTGGTCAACGTCGCGGTGCCGCTGCGGCCGTTGGAGACGTTGATCCAGCTCACCGTCAGCGGCTGCGCCTGCTGGTCGGCGAACTTGGCGGTGCCCAGGGCGGTGAACACGAACCCGGCCTGGCCGGCCTTCGGGCCCGGCGGCGGGAGCGGCGCGGGGCCGGCCACGGCGAGCGCGGTGCCGATGGAGTCGCCGCCGTCGCGGATGCAGTCCTTGCCGATGCTCGGGTACAGGAACTGCGAGATCGCCACGGCGCCCGGCTCCGGAATGTCGGGTCCGCCGCCGCCGCTGCCGTCGAGGAAGGTGATCACGCGCTGGAGCAGGGCCTTGACCGAGTCCGGCAGCTGCGAGTTCGCGAGCAGTTCCTTCGCCTGGTCGAGGAGCTGATTCTTGCCGTCCGCGACGTCGGCCGGGCCGGCCGCCGCTCCGACGATGGCGGGGGCGAGGGAGGCGAGGGCCTCGACCTCTTCGGGGGCGGCTGCCTGGGTGCTGAGCATGCCCATGAGCGACTCGATCGACAGATCCGCCGGCACCTGGTAGCCGGCGAACTCGGCCGGCAGCTGGAGCACGTCGGGGATGCCCGGAACGACGGGTTGCGCGACCGCCTGCGACGGCACGGTGAGCGCCGCGGCGGCGGCGAGGGCGCAGGCGGTGAACATCCTGCGCGTTGCTCGGGTTCGAAGCACTTTTCCCCATCCTTGTCGTTGAAGCGGCTCCGGAGCGCGAGGCGCCGATGCCGCTGACGGCTCGGGGAGACACTTTATGTAGGCCCCCCGATCAGTACAAGCCGTGGCCGGTCTCACAGCCGCGCCCGTACTGGCGGGAGTCTAGCCATAACGTGTTCCGATCAGTGGTGTCCGCTCGAGACTACGTGTGACTGATGTGGTTTTTGTGAGAGTAGATGAAACTGTTACTGATGTGAGTATCGTGTTCGGCCCGCCGCCGCGGAACGGATAGTCTGCATCCGTCCCCGGCCCTTTCCCCCCGGGGTGACGTGACGACGGGAGGCCGCACCGCAGTGTCCGATCCGGTTCGCCCGCATCGACTGTGGTGGTGCGCGGCCCTGCTGGCCGTCTCCGTCGGGGCCCGGCTGGCGTGGAACTTCCTCACGCCCAACGGCATGAATCTCGTGGATCTGCACGTGTACGTCGACGGTTCCGCGGCGCTGCTGCGCGGCGAACTGTACGACTTCACCTACACCCGGGACACTCCCGAGTTCTCCCTGCCCTTCACCTACCCGCCGTTCGCGGCACTGGTCTTCTTCCCGCTGCACTATCTGCCCTTCCCGGTGGTCGGGGTGGCGTGGCAGCTGCTGACCGTGGCCGCCCTGTTCGGCCTCCTGCGCATCTGCCTCGAGTTGCTGTTCGGTTCCGCGGCGCACGGCGCGCGCTGGACGGCGGTCGCGCTCGTGTGGACGGCGGTGGGCATCTGGACGGAGCCCATCCGCACGACCCTCGACTACGGACAGGTCAACGTGTTCCTGGCCTTCGGCGTGATGGTCGCGGTCCGCAGCAACCGCTGGTGGCTCTCGGGCGGACTGGTCGGATTGCTCGCCGGCATCAAGCTGACCCCGGCGATCGCCGGCATGTACTTCGTGGCGCGTCGCCGCTGGGCGGCGGCGTTCTTCTCCGCGGCGACCTTCGCCGCCACCGTCGCCGTCAGCTGGCTGCTCCTCGGCGACCAGGCGCGGACCTACTTCACCACGTTGTTCGGCGACGCCGACCGGATCGGGCCGGTGGGGTCGGTCTGGAACCAGTCGCTGCGCGGAGCGCTGAGCCGCATCGTGGGACACGACGTGGGCACCGGGCCGCTGTGGCTGGCGGCTGTCGCGGCCTCGGCGGCGCTCGCCGTCGCGGCCTGGCGTGCCCTCGGCCCGGACGACCGGCTCGGCACGATCGTCGTCGTCGAACTGTTCGGGCTGCTGGTGTCGCCGATCTCCTGGATGCACCACTGGGTGTGGGTGCTGCCGATGCTGCTGTGGCTGGTCTACGGGCCGCTCGCCGGCCGCCTCGGCACCCGTGTGCTCGCCGGGTTCTGGGCGGTGCTGACCGTCGTCGGGGTGCCGTGGCTCCTCGGCCTGGCGCAGGACTCGATGTGGGACATCTCCCGCCCCGCCCTGCTGGCCTGGGCGGGCGCGTGCAACGTGGTGGGGGTGCTGGCGGTGTACGCGTGGATCGTCTACACCGGGCGCCCGGCTGCGGCCCCGCCCGTCAGCCGCGGGCCAGCGCGTCGATCTTCCGGGCCAGCTCCACGTCCGACCCGGTGATCCCGCCGGCGGAATGGGTGGACAGCGAGTAGGTCACCTTCCGCCAGCGGATGTCGATGTCGGGGTGGTGGTTCGCCGCCTCGGCGGCCTCGGCCACCCTGTCCACCAGCGCGACGGCCGCGGGGAACGAGGAGGACTCGACGGTCCGCACGATCGCGTTCCCGTCCCGTCGCCACTCGGGCAGCTGGGCGAGGGCGGCATCGATGTCGGCGTCGGAGAGCAACTCGGCCATGCCCCATTCTGGGACGATGCCGCACATGAGTGCAACGACGGGCCGGGCGGACGAGGTAGTGGCCGGGGCGATCTTCCGCGACGGCCGGCTGTTGCTGGCCCAGCGCATCGGGCCGCCGGAGCTCGCGGGGCTGTGGGAGCTGCCGGGCGGCAAGGCCGAGCCGGGGGAGTCCGCCGAGGCGGCGCTGCGCCGGGAGCTGCGCGAGGAACTGGGCGTGGAGGTCGCCGGTGCGCAGCGGGTCGGGGTCGGGGTGCCGCTGGACGGCGGCCGGGTGCTGCGTGCCTACCGGGTGGAGCTGCTCTCCGGGGAACCGCGGCCGCTCGAACACGCGGCACTGTGCTGGGTGGACGCCGACGAGCTGGAGCAGATCGACCTGGTGCCGAACGACCGGCTGTGGCTGCCGGAGCTGCGCGCGCACCTCGGGCGCTGACGGGGCGGGCGGTCAGGCGGCGCGGGCCTTCTTCAGGCGCTTCGCGAGTTCCTTCCCGCCGAGGCCCTCGTGCTCGAGCCTCTTCATCCGCATGATCACCACGGGGCAGCGCACACAGCGGGTCTTCTTGCGGCAGCACTTCTTCTTGGGCTCGAGCTGCGCGACCCTGCTCGCCTTCACCTTGCCCATCCGTGTCGCCGGCCTTTCGTCGGTGGGTCCCGGACCACAGCACTGGGCCCCTGGTCACATCAATTGGAAGGTTAGCATGCCCTAATAAAGGCGGAGGCGCCCGGCGAGCCGGTTTCGGCGGCCCGCAGCCGCCGGCGGGTTCGCCGAACAGTGCGCCGGGACGTGGCGAACGTCACGCTCCGGCCCGCGAACTGGTGAATCAGCCGTCGGCGGGCGCGAGGTACCACGTCCGGCCTGTACTGTATTGGAGGCCGCAGTGCCTGTGCGGGCCGTTCGCGGCCGCGAACGGGTGACTCGCATTCGCGACGCGGCCACCGCAAGAACGCCGTACGGGCGAGGTGCCGTCTGGGTCCAGTGCCGTGTGGCCGGACAACAGCCAGGAGAGCCATCGCGTGAGCACCGCCAGTTTCCGCAACGTCGCCATCGTCGCGCACGTCGACCACGGAAAGACCACCCTCGTCGACGCCATGCTGCGCCAGTCGGGCGCCTTCGCCGAGCGCGCGGAACTCGTCGACCGGGTCATGGACTCCGGTGACCTCGAGCGCGAGAAGGGCATCACCATTCTCGCGAAGAACACCGCCGTGCACCGGTACAACGGCGACGGCACCGTCACCGTCATCAACGTGATCGACACCCCCGGTCACGCCGACTTCGGTGGCGAGGTCGAGCGCGGCCTGTCCATGGTCGACGGCGTCGTCCTGCTCGTCGACGCGTCCGAGGGCCCGCTGCCGCAGACCCGCTTCGTGCTGCGCAAGGCGCTCTCCGCGTCGCTGCCGGTGCTGCTGGTGGTCAACAAGACCGACCGCCCCGACGCCCGCATCGCCGAGGTCGTCGAGGAGACCCACGACCTGCTGCTCGACCTTGCCTCCGACCTCGACGACGAGGCCTCCGAGGCCGCCGAGCAGCTGCTGGACCTGCCGGTCCTGTACGCCTCCGGGCGCGAGGGCAAGGCGTCGACGGAACAGCCCGAGAACGGACAGGCGCCCTCCGCCGAGAACCTCGACGCGCTGTTCGACGTCCTCATGAAGTACATCCCCGCCCCCAAGGGTGATCCGGCCGCACCGCTGCAGGCCCACGTCACGAACCTCGACGCCTCCGAGTTCCTCGGCCGCCTGGCGCTGCTGCGCATCCACAACGGCGAGCTGCGCAAGGGCCAGACCGTCGCGTGGATGCACGCCGACGGCGTGAAGAACGTGAAGATCACCGAGCTGCTCCAGACCATCGGTGTCGAGCGCCGGCCCGGTGACGTCGCCGTCGCCGGCGACATCGTCGCCGTCGCCGGTATCCCGGACATCATGATCGGCGACACCCTTGCCGACGTGGACAACCCGGTCGCCCTGCCGCGCATCACGGTCGACGAGCCGGCCATCTCGGTGGTCATCGGCACCAACACGTCGCCGCTCGTCGGCCGCGTGCAGGGCCACAAGCTGACCGCGCGCATGGTCAAGTCCCGTCTCGACTCGGAGCTGGTCGGCAACGTGTCGCTGCGCGTGCTCGACATCGGCCGCCCCGACGCCTGGGAGGTGCAGGGCCGCGGCGAGCTGGCGCTGGCCATCCTCGTCGAGCAGATGCGCCGCGAGGGCTTCGAGCTGACCGTCGGCAAGCCGCAGGTGGTCACCCGGCAGGTCGACGGCAAGGTGCACGAGCCCTACGAGGAACTCACCATCGACAGCCCCGAGGAACACCTCGGCGCGATCACCCAGCTGCTCGCGGCCCGCAAGGGCAAGATGGTGCAGATGTCCAACCACGCCGCCGGATGGGTGCGCATGGAGTTCATCGTCCCGTCGCGCGGCCTCATCGGGTTCCGCACCGACTTCCTCACCGAGACCCGTGGCACGGGCATCGCCAACGCCGTTTTCCACGGCTACGCCCCGTGGGCCGGGGAGATCCGCGCACGGCACACCGGCTCGCTGGTCTCCGACCGCTCGGGCTCGGTCACGCCGTTCGCCATGATCCAGCTCGGCGACCGCGGCACCTTCTTCGTGGAGCCGGGCAGCGACACCTACGAGGGCCATGTCGTGGGCATCAACCCGCGCGCCGAGGACCTCGACATCAACGTCACCCGCGAGAAGAAGCTCACCAACATGCGCTCCTCCACGGCCGACGTGATGGAGACCCTCGCGAAGCCGATCACCCTGAGCCTCGAGGAGGCCATGGAGTTCTGCGCGTCCGACGAGTGCGTCGAGGTCACCCCGGAGATCCTCCGCGTCCGCAAGGTGCACCTGTCGGCCACCGACCGGGCCCGCGCCCGCTCGCGGGAGAAGGCTCGCAACAAGTAGTCGCGGCAGTGGTGGTCCCGGGGGCCCCCCCCCCCCCCCCCCCCCCACCGCCGCATCCCGGAGGGAAGGGAGGCCGGATGCGCAGGATCGCCGGGATCACCGCGGTCGCCGCGGTGCTGGGGTTGACGGCGTGCACCGCCGATCCGCCGCCGCCGATCGAGCAGACCGAGCCCACCCGGACCCCCACCCCGGTTCCCCAGCTCAACACCGTCGTGGTGGCCGTCGACGACGTGGGCGCCGGGCTCAACCCGCACCTGCTCGCCGACCAGTCGCCCGTCGGCAACACCGTCGCCGGGATGGTGCTGCCGAGCGCGTTCCGGCCCGTGCCCGACCCCGCGCGGCCCGGCGCCTCCGCGTGGGTGCTCGACGAGTCCGTCCTCGCATCGGCCGAGGTCACCTCGCAGGCCCCGTTCACCATCACCTATCAGGTGCGCGACGAGGCGCAGTGGTCCGACAGCGCGCCCATCGCCGCCGAGGACTTCCGGTACCTGTGGCAGCAGATGATCACCCAGCCCGGTGTGGTCGATCCCGCCGGATACCGCCTCATCGAGGACGTCGGATCCTCCGGCGGCGGCAAGACCGTCACCGTCACGCTGCGCGAGCCCTACCCGGCGTGGCGGGAACTGTTCACCCACCTGCTGCCGGCTCACCTCGTCAAGGACACTCCGGGCGGTTTCACCACGAGCCTCGCCGAATCGATCCCGGTGTCCGGCGGGCAGTTCCATGTCAAGTCCGTCGACCGCGGCCGCGGCGAGATCCTGCTCGAACGCAACGATCGCTTCTGGGGCACGCCGGCCCGGCCCGACCGGATCCTGTTGCGCCGCGGCGGAACCGACGCGCAGCTCGCCGAGTCCATTCGCACCGGCGACGCGCAGGTCGCGCAGATGCACGGTGGGGGATCCGCGCTGCTCGCCCAGCTCGGCGCGATCCCGCAGGTGCGCACCGGCACCCAGCTGCAGCCCCGCGTCCTCGAGCTGACCCTCAACGGCCGCACGACCGAGTTCGCCGATCCGCGCGTGCGCCGGGCCGTCCTCGGGCTTCTCGACCCGGACCTGCTGGCCACCGTCGCGGCCGGCACGGAATCGGCCGTCGTCGCGGCCCGCGCGCAGGTGCTCGCCCCGTCCGATCCCGGCTATTCGCCGACGATGCCGCCGCGGCCCGGCCGCGAGGAGTCCCTCGCGCTCCTCGCCGGGGCCGGGTATGTACCGGCCGGCCCGGCGACGATCGACGCAACCGGCACCCCGGCGCCCGAGACCGCGACCACGGGTCTGCTCGCCCAGGGCGGCGTGCCGCTCACCCTCGTGCTGGGCGTGCCGGAGAACTCGCCGGTGGCCGACGCCGTCGCCCGCACCGCCGCGGACCAGCTGCGTGGGGCCGGTGTCGCCGCCACCGTGACGACGTTGCCGCCGGACGAGCTCTACGGCGACGCCCTCGTCGAGGGGACCGTGCATGCGGTGGTCGGCTGGACGCGCGCCGGAGGCGACCCCGCCACCGCTGCGCTGTCCCGATTCGGTTGCCCCCCAGTGCTTCCCGAGCAGGGCCCCGGCTCCGTCGAGCCGGCTCCCGCACCCACCCCGACGCCGGAGCCCGCCCCCGGCGGTGACGCCGAGTCCGTTCCGGACGGTGACGCCGAGTCCGTTCCGGACGGTGACGCCGGGCCGGTTCCCGACGGTGACGCCGGGCCGGTTCCCGACGACGAGATCGAGGCCGCCGAGGCGCAACTCGCCGCACCGAGCAACGTGTCCGGGGTGTGCGACCCCACCCTCGACCCGGAACTCGCCGGGGCCCTGCGCGGCGCCGGCGACGTGCCCGCCGTCCTGGCCGGGGCGCAGCCGAAGCTGTGGGACCTCGCCGTCACCCTGCCGATCGTGCAGGACCGCACCGTGATCGCCGCGGGACCCGGCGTCGAGGGCGTGACGCTGGCCGGCTCGATCCCTGCCGGTTCCCTGTCCGACGCGCAGAACTGGTGGAGGACCACACCGTGACCGATCGGAACGCCCCCGCGCCGAAACGCCTGCTGCTGGTGCACGCCCATCCCGACGACGAATCCATCACCACGGGCGGCACCATCGCCCGCTACGCCGCCGAGGGCGCCGAGGTCACCGTCGTGACGTGCACCCTCGGGGAGGAGGGCGAGGTCGTCGGCGACGAATGGGCGCAGCTCACCGCCGACCGGGCCGATCAGCTCGGTGGCTATCGCATCCACGAGCTCGGCCGGGCGCTGGCCGCCCTCGGCGTGCCCGCGCCCCGCTTCCTCGGCGGCGCCGGGCATTGGCGCGACTCCGGGATGGCCGGCACCCCGTCGGCCGCGAACCCGCGGGCCTGGGTGAACGCCGACCGCGACGAGGCGGTGGCCGCACTCGTCGCGGTGATCCGGGAACTGCGCCCGCACGTGGTGGTCACCTACGACCCCGTGGGCGGTTACGGCCACCCCGACCACATCCAGGTGCATCACGTCGTGACCGCAGCGGTCGAGGCCGCGGGGACCGGCGCCTACCCGCACGCCGGCGCACCGTGGGATCCGGCGAAGCTGTACTGGACCGTCACCGAGGCGAGCGCCCTGCGCCGCGGCATCGCGGAGATGACCGGCCTGCCCGACGGGTGGCAGCGTCCCGGCCCCGACGACCTGCCGTGCGTGCCCGACGAACAGGTCACCACCGTGGTCGACGTCGCCGGCGTGCTCGACGCCAAGCGGGCGGCCCTGGCGGCGCACGCGACCCAGGTCGTCGTCGCGCCCGGCGGAGCACAGTTCGCCCTGTCCAACCTCGTCGCGCAGCCCGTGCTGGAGCAGGAGCACTACGTGCTCGTCCGGGGCGACCGCGGCGACGTCGACGGCTCCGGCCGGGAGCGTGACCTCTTCGCCGGGCTGAGTTAGTGTGACCACGAGCACCGGACAGGTGATCGTGGTCACACGAGAGGGTCCTGATGTACAACTGGTCCGTCCAGAACCAGATCGTCGCATTCGTCGATTCGCTGCGTCCCTACGCGGACCAGATCAACGCCGCCTACTACCAGGCGCTCTACGGATTCGCGGACCAGGCCAGCCACGTGCTGACGCTCATGGGCTACCCGCCGGTGCCGTGATCGGCCGGGACCCGGTGACCACCCACCCGCGCCGGTGGCGCACTATCGAACGATGACGGTCGATCCCGCCACCACAGCCACCGAAGCTCCCGCCCCGCCGGCGCCGAAGCCGCGGCCGGGCATCGTCGCGCTGCTGACCTTCGACGGCTTCCTCTGCGCGCTGCTGTCCGTGTTCTTCCTCGGCCTGTACATCGGCACGGTGCCGTTCCCGATCACGATCGTGCTGGCCGGCGCGGCGAACATGCTCCTGGTGATGGCGATGCGTGCCGAGACCGGGTCCGCCTCGCGCGCGGCGTGGCCGCTGCTGGCGTGGATCGTCGGCTTCGTGGTGTGCCTGGCCGGCGGTCCCGGCGGCGATCAGCTCCTCGTCGCCGACTGGCGGACCCTGCTGCTGCCGGTCGGTGCGCTCGCCCCCGCCGGGTTGCACCTGTTCGTCGCCCGCATGGCCGCGCTCACGAGCGCAGTCCGGCAGCCCGCGCCGCGTCCGTGAGCACGGCGGTGAGCATGGCCGGGGTGAGCCGGCCGGTGAACGTGTTCTGCTGGCTCACGTGATAGCAACCGAACACGTGTAGCGGCCTGCGGTCCGCAGCGTCGCCGCGCGGCCGCAGTTCCACCGCCGTGCCGTGCCCGAATCCGGGGCGGGGACGCGGCACGGCCCAGCCGGCGTCGTCGAGTACCGGGAGCAGCGCCTGCCATCCGAAGCCGCCGAGCACCACGACCGAGCGCAACGTCGGCGCCAGCAGCTGCAGCTCCGCGTCGAGCCAGGTGCGGCACGTGTCCCGCTCCTGCGGCGTCGGCCGGTTGGCCGGCGGCGCGCAGTGCACCGGCGACGTGACGCGGGTGCCGAACAGTTCGAGGCCGTCGCCGCGGTGCGTCGCGGTGGGCTGCGACGCCAGGCCCGCCGCGTGCAGCGCGGCGTACAGGAAGTCGCCCGAGCGGTCGCCGGTGAACATCCGGCCGGTCCGGTTGCCGCCGTGCGCGGCCGGGGCCAGGCCCACGATCAGCAGGGACGCATCCGCCGGTCCGAACCCGGGCACGGGACGCGCCCAGTACTCCTCGTCGCGGTATGCGGCACGCTTCTCGCGGCCCACCTGCTCCCGCCACGCGACCAGGCGCGGGCAAGCCCGGCACTCGATCAGGCGCGCGTCGAGCGCGGCCAGGTCCGGGGGCCGATCGATCGGGTTCATCGGCGCACCCATCCGTCGCCGGCCCCGGGAGTGACCGCCTCGACCAGCGCCCACGCCTGCTCCGCGGGGAGGTCCACCACCGCGTAGCGGCCCGTACCGGCCGGGGTCGCGGCGACGACCGTCGCCACCCCGGCGCGGCGCTGGAAGAACGTCTGCCGCACCGTCCAGCCGATGATGCCGTCCGCCTCGAGCGAGACGCGGCGCCGATCCAGCGACCCGCCGCGGGTGATCAGCCACGCCGTCGCGTCCTGCGGCCCCGCCCCCAGCACGGCATGCCCCAGGCTGCGGTAGCGATCCCACGCCAGCCCCACCGCCGCCACCGTGACGGCCGCGACCGCCGGACCCCATGCCGCCACCGGGACCGTGCGGCCGGTGACCGCGACCGCCGTCGCACCGGCGGCGACGGCCAGCGCCACGGGACTCAGCGCCCGGGTGAACCGTCGCCGCCGCGCCGCCGGCCCGTGCGGCCGCAGCGGGGCGTCGAGCTGCCGCGTGTCGCGCAGTACCGCTGCCGCGACCCGTCGCGCCTCGGCGGAGGGCGCGGGCGGCAGCAGCAGCGACGACTCGCCGTGCTCGGCGGCGACGCCGGTCATCACCGCGTCCAGGCGGGCCCCGCCGGCCAGGCGCAGCGCAAGCGGCTCGCGAAGGCTCACGCCGCGCAGGCGGCGCCGGTCCAGGGTGGTGTGCCGGTGCCGCAGCAGGCCGTGCCCGACCCGCAGCATCCGCCCGTCGTCGGTGACCGACAGGTCCGCGTACAGCAGCACGTACCGCACGCACGCCGCCAGGCTCGCCACCACGCCCAGGACGAGCAGGCCGAGCACGGCGGCGACGAACGGGCCGGCGGCCTCGATCGACGACAGCCCGCGCTCGACGGTGGCCGACTCGCCGAGCCGCTCGGCGATCCCGTACTGGAAGGCCAGTCCCACCACCGCCGCGACGGTGACCAGCCCCGTGGTCGAGAACGGGGCGTAGCGCACCCAGCCCGGCTGGAACCGGGCGATCGCGGTTTCGGCCGGGGCGGCCGCCCCGGCCGCCTCGTCCGGCGCCCCTGGGTGCGTGCTGAGCAGGACGGCGCGCAGCGCCGGCACGGCACCGACCGCCAGGCCGTTCAGCTCGAACCGGTTGCGGTCGCGTCCGGCGCCGGTCCGCTGGCCGGTCCCGATCCGCACCACCGCCAGCCCGAGCAGCCGGTGCAGCAGGCGCTGTTCGACGTCCACGGACCGGATGCGGCTGCGCGGCACCGACAGCAGCTGGCGCTGCAGCAGGCCCCGGCGCAGCTCCACGTGCACCGGTCCGATCCGGTAGGTCGTGGTGAACCAGCGCAGCATGCCGATCACCACCAGCAGCGCGGCCACCGCCAGGCCCCAGCCGTGATTGCCGCTGCTGCTGCCGAGCAGCACCGACGCCACCAGCACCGGCAGCAGCCGCAGTACCTCCTCGACGGGGTGGATCAGCAGCATCCGCGGATCCAGCCGCAACCACGGCTGCTCGGCCTCGGCGGCGAGGGCGGGGGCGTCCTCCCGCTCCGGCGGCACGGGTACGTCGCTCACGTGGCATCGGCCTGGCTGCTGCCGGCGATCGCGGTGAGCCGGGCGGCGGTGGCGTCGGCGACCCCGACGTCGAGAGCGGTGATCTCCACGGCGCCCGCGGACGAGGCGGTGGTGACGGTGACGGTGGCGAGGCCGAGCCATCGTTCGATCGGGCCGCGCTCCGTGTCGACCGTCTGGATCCGGGAGATCGGCGCGATCCGGCGTTCCTGGGTGAGCCACCCCGAGCGCGTGTACACGGCGGTGTCGGTGATCTCCCAGCGGTGCACCCGGTACCGCCACAGCGGCATCACGGCCACGTGCGCGACGGCGAGAACCGCGGTGGCGACGCCGGCGGCGACGTGCCAACCCGGGTGCCGGCCGGAGTCGACTATCGCCCACACCACCTGCGCGGCCACGACCGGCACCCACAGCAGCGCGGCGCTCACCGCCCACAGCAGCCGCGCCCTCGGGCTGGGGCGCCACGCCGGATCGGCCATCGTCACCGGCGGCGGGGCGGCCCTGCCGGCTGCCGGGGGCGGCGGGGGGTCGTCCCGGTTCACGCGGTTCTCCTCGTCGGTGGTGTCCAGTCGGTTCCAGGCTAAGCTGATCGGGCGAGCAAACCCGGCAATGCCGCGACCGGGTTCGGAGTCGACACGAGGAGGAGGACCGCCGTGACCGAATCATCGGAGACCACCGAATACACGGAACTGCCCGAGGCCGATCGGATCGAGCAGGAGATGCCGGCCGAGGACGAACCGGCCGACGACGAGGTGACCTCGGTGCCGCTCGAGGTGGAGCCCGCGGACGTTCTCGAGCAGAGCCGGGTCGTCCCGGGAGACGAGGACTATCCCCGCGAGTGAGTTCGCCGGGGACGTGCCCCCGAGGTGGCATGGGTACGGCGGGTGGCGCATGATCGGCGAATGACCGATTCGACCCACGACGGTGCCACGCCCGCGATGTTGCCCCTGCCCTCGGTCCGCGCCGGCGCGGCCGGGCCCGCGTCGTCCGCGGCGGATCCTGTGCGGGTTTCCCCGTCGGGCATGCGGCGGGCGTTGCGGCGCGCGCGGGACGGGGCGACGCTCAACGTCGACGAGGCCGCGATCCTGCTCGCCGCCCGGGGATCGGATCTCGAGGACCTGTGTGCCTCGGCCGCCCGGGTGCGCGACGCCGGTCTGCTCGCGGCGGGCCGGCCGGGCACGGTCACCTATTCCCGCAAGGTGTTCGTCCCCATCACCCGGCTGTGCCGGGACCGCTGCCACTACTGCACGTTCGTGACCGTGCCGGGCAAGCTGCGCGCCGCCGGGCAGGGGATGTATCTCGAGCCCGACGAGATCCTGGACATCGCCCGGCGTGGAGCCGAACTGGGTTGCAAGGAAGCGCTTTTCACGCTCGGTGACCGGCCCGAGGAGCGCTGGCCGGAGGCGCGGCAGTGGCTCGACGAGCGGGGCTACGACTCGACCCTCGACTACGTGCGCGCGATGGCGATCCGGGTTCTCGAGGAGACCGGGCTGCTGCCGCACCTGAACCCCGGGGTGATGAGCTGGGCCGAGATGTCCCGTCTCAAGCCGGTGGCCCCGTCGATGGGCATGATGCTCGAGACCACGTCGACCCGGTTGTTCACCGAGCAGGGGGAGTGCCACTACGGCAGCCCCGACAAGGACCCGGCGGTGCGGCTGCGGGTGCTCACCGACGCGGGCCGGCTGTCGGTGCCGTTCACGACCGGCATCCTCGTCGGCATCGGCGAGACGCTCACCGAGCGCGCCGAATCCATCGCGGCAATCCGCAAGCAGCACAAGGCGTTCGGACATATCCAGGAAGTGATCGTGCAGAACTTCCGGGCGAAGGACGACACCGCGATGCGCGACGTGGACGACGCCGGACTCGACGAGTTCCGGGCCGCGATCGCCGTGGCCCGGCTCGTGCTCGGCCCGTCCATGCGCATCCAGGCGCCGCCGAACCTCGTCGCCGCCGACGAGTGCCGCGCGCTGCTCGCCGCGGGCGTCGACGACTGGGGCGGGGTCTCACCGCTGACCCCGGACCACGTCAACCCGGAACGGCCGTGGCCGAACCTGGACGCGCTCGCACGGATCAGCGCCGACGCCGGGTTCACCCTCACCGAGCGGATCGCGGCCCAGCCGCAGTACGTGCTGGCCGGGCAGCCGTGGATCGACCCGCGGATCGCCGCCCACGTGCGCGCGCTGGCGGACCCGGCGACCGGTCTGGCCCGGGACGTGACCCCGCAGGGGCAGCCGTGGCAGGAGCCCGACCTCGATTGGGAGTCCAGCGGCCGCGTGGATCTGAACTCCGAGATCGACGTGACCGGGCGCAACACCGAGTACCGCTCCGACCTCGGCAGCGCGTTCGGCGACTGGGACACCGTGCGCGAGCAGGTCCTCGCACTCGGCGCGAATGCCCCGGTGCGGTTGGACGGGGACGTGCTCTCGGCGCTGCGCGCCGCGGAGAAGGACCCCGCCGGCTGTACCGACGCCCAGTACGTCGCCCTCGCGCACGCCGACGGGCCCGGCCTCGAGGCGGTCGTCGCCCTGGCCGACCAGCTGCGCCGGGACACGGTCGGCGACGACGTCACGTACGTGATCAACCGGAACATCAACTTCACCAACATCTGCTACACCGGCTGCCGGTTCTGCGCGTTCGCGCAGCGCAAGGGCGACGCCGACGCGTTCACCCTGTCCACCGCGGAGGTCGCGGACCGGGCGTGGGAGGCGCACGTCGCCGGTGCCACCGAGGTGTGCATGCAGGGCGGCATCGACCCGGAACTGCCCGTCACCGGCTACGCCGACCTGGTCCGCGCGGTCAAGGAGCGGGTGCCGTCGATGCACGTGCACGCCTTCTCCCCGATGGAGATCGCCAACGGCGTCTCCCGCAGCGGCGTGTCCGTCCGCGACTGGCTGACCGAGCTGCGTGAGGCCGGCCTCGACACGATCCCCGGCACCGCCGCGGAGATCCTCGACGACGAGGTCCGCTGGGTGCTCACCAAGGGCAAGCTGCCCACCGCGGAGTGGATCGAGGTGGTCACCACCGCACACGAGGTGGGGCTGCGGTCCAGCTCGACGATGATGTACGGCCACGTCGACCAGCCGCACCACTGGGTGGGGCACCTGAACGTGCTGCGTGGGATCCAGGACCGCACCGGCGGCTTCACGGAGTTCGTGCTGCTGCCGTTCGTGCACCAGTCGTCGCCGCTGTACCTGGCCGGCGCGTCGCGGCCCGGTCCGACGTTGCGCGACAACCGCGCCGCGCACGCGCTGGCGCGGATCATGCTGCACGGCCGGATCGACAACATCCAGACCAGCTGGGTCAAGCTGGGTGTCGCCGGCACGCAGGCGATGCTGCAGGGCGGCGCCAACGACCTCGGCGGCACCCTGATGGAGGAGACGATCTCCCGGATGGCGGGTTCCCAGCACGGCTCGGAGAAGACCGTGGCAGAACTCGTGGCGATCGCCGAGGGCATCGGTCGCCCGGCCCGTCAGCGGAGCACCGCCTACGCGCCGCTCGCTGTCGACGGGGGCGCCCTCAGCGGGGCCGGCCGGTGAGCCCCAGGCTGGGCGACGGGGTCGTCGCGGCGGCCCTGGATGCGACCGCCGCGGGCGTCGGGCCGCTGTTCGACCTGGCGTACCTCGACCCGTTCGGTCTCAAGGCCCGCACGTTCGTGCCCACGGTGCGGGAGCGGACCCCGGTCGAGCAGGTGCTCGACGCGGCCGCGGCCGTGCTCGACGCCGGTCGCGTGCCGGGCACGGCGGCGTGGGCGGCCGCGTCGGAACAGGAGCGGGTGAACTGGTGGGTCGGCGGGCTCGGCTCGGTCTCGACGCTGCCCGTCGCGTTCTCCGGCATGCTCGGGGTGGTGGGCCGGATGCTGCCGCTGCAGGACGCGCTCGGCTTCGTGAACCAGGCGATCGTGCTGCTCGCCGTCGCCCGGGAACGCGGAATCCACGACCGCGACCGCCAGGTGCGGATGCTCGCGGCCGTGCTGTGCCGCCGCGACCTCCTCGGCACGGACGAAACCGGGACACCGCTGTCGTGGGTGCGGCGTCCGGTGCGGTCGACGATCGACCTGGTCCGCGCGGTGAACGCGGAATTCGCGCGGCGTCCGCAGCCGTCGGGCGCGTGGCGCGCGCTCGGCGTGCTGCCGCTGGTGGGGGCACTGGCCGGATACGTCGGCGAGCGGTCCGCCCTGTCCCGGGCCGCCGCGGACGGGCAGCAGTGGCTGGGCGCCCAGCCGGGGCCCGTCTAGTCAGGGCACCCTAACTCGGAGGGGTGTCCCCGCGGCGGGGGATACTGGACGTCGACGGACGCGGAGCGCGCCCCGATTCGGCGTGACCGTGCAGGTGGGCGGGCGACCAGAGAGGCAGGGAGAACACCAGTGACGTACACGATTGCGGAACCGTGCGTGGACGTGTTGGACAAGGCGTGCATCGAGGAATGCCCGGTCGACTGCATCTACGAGGGCGGTCGCATGCTGTACATCCATCCGGACGAGTGCGTGGACTGCGGTGCCTGCGAGCCGGTGTGCCCCGTCGAGGCGATCTTCTACGAGGACGACGTGCCGGACGAGTGGAGCGCGTACGTCAAGGCCAACGTCGACTTCTTCGACGATCTCGGATCCCCGGGTGGCGCCGCGAAGCTCGGCAAGGTCGATTACGACCCGCCGTTCGTCAAGGCCCTGCCGCCCATGGGCGAGGAATAGTGATCGGCGGTACCGTGACGCGCACTCGTCGTTCGGTGGCCGCGAGCCTGCCGGACTTTCCGTGGGACTCGCTGACCGGCGCGAAGGAGAAGGCGGCCGCGCACCCCGGCGGCATCGTCAATCTCTCGGTCGGCACCCCCGTCGACCCCGTCGCCCCGGTCATCCGTGAGGCGCTGCTCGCCGTCGCGGAGGAATCCGGGTATCCGACCACCCACGGCACGGAAGCGCTGCGCGCCGCCGCGGTCGGGGCGCTGGCCCGACGCTACGGCGTCACCGGCATCGACGCGTCCGCGATCCTGCCGGCCATCGGCACCAAGGAGATGATCGCGTGGCTGCCGAGCCTCCTCGGCCTCGGCGGCAGCGACCTGGTGGTGATCCCCGAGCTCGCGTACCCGACGTACGAGGTGGGAGCGCTGCTCGCCGGCACGCGGATCATTCGTGCCGACGGCCTCAACCGCCTGGGACCCGAGGGCGCGGCGCTGGTGTTCGTGAACTCGCCGTCGAACCCGACGGGCAAGGTGCTCGGCCTCGAACACCTGCGCAAGGTAGTGGACTGGGCGCGCAGCCGGGACGCGATCGTCGTCTCCGACGAGTGCTACCTGGGCCTGACCTGGGAGGGTGAGGCACTGTCCATCCTGCACCCGAGCGTGTGCGACGGCGACCACACGAACCTGCTCGCGGTGCACTCGCTGTCGAAGACGTCGAACCTGGCCAGCTACCGCGCCGGCTTCGTCACCGGCGACGCCGAACTCATCGCGGACCTGCTCGAGGTGCGTAAGCACGCCGGCATGATGGTGCCGCTGCCGATCCAGTCGGCGATGACCGTCGCGCTGAACGACGACGAACACGAGAACGCGCAGCGCGAGCTGTACCGCAAGCGCCGCGAGGTGCTGCTCGCGGCCGTCCGCGGTGCCGGGTTCACGGTGGATCACTCCGAAGCCGGCCTGTACCTGTGGGCGAGCCGCGGCGAGGAGTGCCGCGCGACGGTGGACTGGTTCGCCGAACGCGGGATCCTCGTGGCCCCGGGCGAGTTCTACGGTCCCGGCGGCGTCCAGCACGTGCGGATCGCGCTGACGGCCTCGGACGAGAGGATCGCGGCCGCCGCGCAGCGGCTGATGTGATGTGCGCGCACCGGCTGATGTGATGTGCGCGCAGCGGCTGATGTGATGCGCGCGCAGCGGCTGATGTGATGTGCGCGCACCGGCTGACGTGATGCGCGCGCGGCGGCGCGCGGCGGAAGCGACGCTGCCCGAGCAGGATTGCCGTATGCGACGCCGTGTTCGGCGCTACCCTGGGCCCAGGGAGGCCCCATGGACGCCGTCACTGCAGTTCCTGCGCCGGCCAACGAGCCGGTCCACACCTACGCTCCCGGCAGCCCGGAGCGGGAGCGTCTGACCGCCAAGCTGAAGGAGCTGGCGGCCGAACCGGTGGACGTCTCGCACGTCATCGGCGGCGAGCACGTGCACGGTGAGGGCGATCGCTTCGACATCGTGCAGCCCCACAACCATCACGCGGTGCTCGGCACCCTGCGCAACGCCACCCCGGCTGAGGCGACGGCGGCCGTCGAGGCGGCGACGGCCGCGGCCCCCGCGTGGCGGGAGATGTCGTTCGACGCCCGCGCGGCCGTGCTGCTGCGGGCCGCCGACCTGCTGGCCGGGCCGTGGCGGGAGACGATCGCGGCCGCCACCATGCTGGGCCAGTCCAAGTCGGTGCAGCAGGCGGAGATCGACGCGCCGTGCGAACTGGTCGACTTCTGGCGATTCAACGTGCACTTCGCCCGGGCGCTGCTCGCCGACCAGCCGTATTCGTCGCCGGGTGTGTGGAACCGGATGGACTACCGGCCGCTCGAGGGGTTCGTGTACGCGATCACCCCGTTCAACTTCACGGCGATCGCCGGGAACCTGCCCACCGCTCCGGCGCTGCTGGGCAACACCGTGGTGTGGAAGCCCGCACCGACGCAGTCCCTGTCGGCGTACTGGACGATGCGCCTGCTCGAGGCGGCGGGGATGCCGCCGGGCGTGATCAATCTGATCACCGGGGACGGCCGGGTCGCGTCGGAGGTGCTCCTGCGCGATCCTCGGCTGGCCGGTATCCACTTCACCGGGTCGACCCGGACGTTCCAGCACCTGTGGCGGGAGGTCGGGGCCAACATCGACGGCTACCGCACGTATCCGCGGCTGGTGGGGGAGACCGGCGGCAAGGACTTCGTCCTCGCGCACCCGTCGGCCGATCCGGGCGTGCTGTCCACGGCCCTGATCCGGGGGGCCTTCGAATATCAGGGACAGAAGTGCTCGGCGGCGTCGCGGGCGTTTCTGCCCCGCTCCCTGTGGCGGCGCATGCGCACCGAGTTCCTCGACGAGGTCGAGAGCCTGACCTACGGCGACGTGACCGACCTGTCGAACTTCGGCGGCGCCCTGATCGACCGGACCGCCTACGAGAAGGTCGTCGGCGCCCTCGAGCGGGCCCGCGACCGCGAGTCGATCGAGATCGCCGTCGGCGGCGGGTACGACCAGTGGGTCGGCTGGTTCGTGCGGCCCACCGTCCTGCTCACCGACGATCCGGGTGACGAGTCGATGTGCACGGAGTACTTCGGTCCGGTGCTGAGTGTGCACGTCTACGACGACGCGGAGCCGGACGCGTGGCGGCGGGTGCTCGACCTCGTCGACCGCGGTGCCCCCTACGCGCTCACCGGCTCGGTGATCGCCGAGGACCGCGCGGCCGTCGAGGAGGCCACCGCCGCGCTGCGGTTCGCGGCCGGCAACTTCTACGTCAACGACAAACCCACGGGCGCGGTGGTGGGGCAGCAACCCTTCGGCGGCGGCCGGGCGTCCGGCACCGACGACAAGGCGGGCTCGCCGCTGAACCTGCTGCGCTGGGTGTCGGCGCGGACGATCAAGGAGACGTTCGTGCCACCGACGGACTACCGGTACCCGCACATGAAGGGCGGGTGAGGTCCGTGGTCGCCTCGGAACCGCTGCCGTCGCCGCCCGTGACGTCGCGGGCGCTGCCGCGGCTGGCGTCGAACCCGCTGCGGCCGGTGATCCTCGCGGCCGCGAAGTCGCCCCGCGTCCGGGCGCTGGTCACCACGGCGCCGCCGACACGCCGGCTCGTCGACCGGTTCGTCGCCGGGGACACCCGCCCCGACGCGCTGGCGGCCACGAAGGCCCTGCTCGGCACCGGACGGGCGGTGAGCATCGACCACCTCGGGGAGGACACCACCGATCTCGCGCAGGCCCGGGCGATCGTCGCCGAATACGAGGCGCTGATCGCCGACCTGGCTCCGCTGGTCGAGCGCGATGCCCCGATGCCGGCGGTGGAGGTGTCGGTCAAGCTCACCGCGCTCGGCCTGGCCCTCGGCGCCGAGGGCCCCGGCATCGCGCTCGGGCACGCCCGGCAGATCTGCGCGGCCGCCGCCGCGGCGGGGGTGTGGGTCACCGTCGACGCCGAGGACCACACCACCACCGACGCCACCCTGTCGATCGTGCGGCGGCTGCGCGAGGACTTCCCCTGGGTCGGTGCCGTGCTGCAGGCCTACCTGCGCCGCACCGAGGCGGACTGCCGGGACCTGTCCGGCCCGGGCTCGCGGGTGCGGCTGTGCAAGGGCGCCTACCGCGAACCGGCGTCGGTGGCGTACCAGGATTCCGCCGAGGTGGACGCCTCGTACCTGCGGTGCCTGCGGGTGCTCATGGCCGGGCAGGGCTATCCGATGGTGGCCTCGCACGACCCGGCGATCGTGGCGGCCGCGGGCCCGCTCGCCGCCGAGTACGCCCGCGGCCCGGACGGATTCGAGCATCAGATGCTGTACGGGATCCGCGACCTCGAACAGCGCCGGCTCGCCGGCGCCGGCCTGCGCATGCGGGTGTACGTCCCCTACGGGGCCCAGTGGTACGGGTACCTGATGCGGCGGCTCGCGGAGCGGCCGTCGAACCTGCGGTTCTTCCTGCGCTCGGTGGTGTCACGGGATTGAACGTCCGGCGCCGGGGGAGCGGACCCGCCGTCGACGGAACCGGACGCCGGGTACGTCCGCAGGTACATTGACGCCCGTGAGCACCTCGGAGGCCGACCCCGGTTCGGTGCTCCTGCTCGCCCTCGTCGCGGCCCTCGCGGTGCTGCTCGCGCAGCGTCGGTGCGCGCCGCCGGGGCGGCTGGTGTGGTGGCCCCCGCCGGGGCGGCTGCTGTGGCCGCCGCCGGTGACCGCGCTCGTGCTGTGGCTCGTCGTCGCGGTCCCGTCGCTGCTGCGCCTGGCCGTGCCGTCGCTGCTCGGGACGTTCGGCCGCGACCCGCTGCGGATCCGCGCCGAGGACGAATGGTGGCGGGTCCTGACCTCGGTGCTCGTGCAGGACGGCGGCGTGTTCGTCACCCTGGTGAATCTGCTCCTCCTCGCCGTCGTCGCGACCGTCGCGGTGCGGGTGTGGGGCCCGGGCCGGGCGGTCGGGTTGTTCGCGGTGAGCCAGCTGCTGTTCGGGCTGTTCACCGCGTTCGTGTCGCCGTCGACCGGTGCCGGCAGCTCGGGCGCGTCGTTCGCGGTCGCGGGGTCGATCGCGGGCCTGTGGCTGGCGGTCGGCGCCCGCGGGGCCGTGCTCGCGGCCGCCGTCGGCATCGGCCTCGCCGGCGCGGTGCTGGTGGTGGCCGGTGACGGGCACGGCGTGGCCGTCCTCGTCGGTGTGCTGCTCGGCGCGGTGCTCGGGACGGTGGCGCCGCCGCGCCGCGCCGCCCTCGCGGCGGCTGTGCGATCCTGACCGACGTGTCTTCGCTGCTTCGTTCCCTCAACCCCCTGGCCGTCGCGCGCGGCGACGACCTGCCCGACGCGCTCCGCATCGACGGGCACACGCTCTCGCGCAGCGACATCCTCGGCGCGGCCGGTGCCCTGGCCCGCCGCATCGGCGGAGCCGAACGCCTCGCGGTGCTCGCCGCGCCGACAGCGACGACGGTGATCGCGGTGGTGGGCTGCCTGCTCGCCGGGGTCACCGTCGTCCCGGTGCCACCGGACTCCGGCCCCGCGGAACGGGAGCACATCCTGCGCGACTCCGGAGCTCAGGCGTGGCTCGGCGACGTCCCGGACGAACCCGGCCTGCCGGTGGTGCCGGTTCGGCTGCACGCCCGCGACTGGCACAGTCACCCGGAACCCGATCCGTCCCGCACGGCGTTCGTGCTCTACACCTCCGGCACCACCGGCGCGCCCAAGGGCGTGCTGCTGAGCCGCCGCGCGATCGCGGCCGGGATCGACGCGCTGGCCGAGGCGTGGGACTGGACCGAACGCGACACGCTGGTGCACGGGCTGCCCTTGTTCCACGTGCACGGCCTGATCCTCGGCGTGCTCGGTCCGCTGCGCGTCGGCAGCCGGCTGATCCACACCGGCAGGCCCACCCCGGAGGCGTACGCGCAGGCGCACGGCACCCTGTACTTCGGGGTGCCGACGGTGTGGTCCCGCGTCGTGGAGGACGAGGAATCCGCGAAGGCCCTGAGCGGTGCGCGGCTGCTCGTGTCCGGCAGCGCGCCGCTGCCCGTCCCGGTGTTCGAGCGCCTGCGCGAGCTGACCGGGCTGACCCCGATCGAGCGGTACGGGATGAGCGAGACGATGCTGACGCTCAGCACCCGGGTCGACGGGGAGCGCCGGCCCGGATGGGTGGGTACTCCGGTGCGCGGGGTCGAAACCCGGCTGCGCGACGAGCACGGCAACGACGTCCCCCACGACGGGGAGAGCATCGGCGGGCTGCAGGTGCGCGGGCCGATGCTGTTCGACGGCTACCTGAACCGTCCCGACGCGACGGCCGCGGCGTGGACCCCGGACGGGTGGTTCGTCACCGGCGACGTCGCGGCGATCGATCCGGGCGGGTTCCACCGCATCGTCGGTCGCGAGTCGACGGACCTGATCAAGTCCGGCGGCTTCCGGGTCGGGGCCGGCGAGATCGAGACCGTGCTGCTCGGCGATCCGTCCGTGCGGGAGGTCGCGGTGGTGGGCGTCCCCGACGACGACCTGGGCCAGCGCATCGTCGCCTTCGTGGTGCCCGCCCCGGACGGCCCGGCCGTCGACCCGGGCGCGCTGATCGAGCTCGTGGCCCGTCAGCTCTCCGTGCACAAGCGGCCGCGGGAGGTGCGGGTGGTGGACACCCTCCCGCGCAACGCGATGGGCAAGGTCCAGAAGAAGCAGCTGCTGACCTGAGTCTCGGCCCGTCGCCGCCGCCGGGTGTGAGCCAGGTCTCTGCGGGCCCTTGTCCGATTCGCCCGGGCCACGTACCTTCCTACGGCAGAGTAAGTTCGTCTCTTTCCGGAGTCATGGGGGGTTCCGCGGAATGTCGGTGTCCGAATACGGTTCGCGGTCCGGGGTGGCGTTCGTCGTCGACGGAAGGCCCGCCTCGGTCCCGCTGCGGGACCTGCGCGCCGTCGCCCGCAAGCTGGTCGCGCACTTCGCGGACAACGTCGCGCCGTGTTCGCTGCAACCGGGCGAAGCCCTGCGCGGCGACGTCACCGAGATCACCGTCCGGTGCCTGCGCCTGGCGATCCAGGTGCTCGACACGGGGGAGCTGCCGACCGACGCCGACCTGTCGGAGCTGCGCAGCAGCGCCGCCCAGTGGGCGCGCGCCGGGTTCCGTCTGGAATACATGCTGCGCATCTACCACGAGGGCATCCGGCTGGGCTGGGAACTCGTCACCGCCCGGGCCCGCGAGGGCGACGTCGAGTCGGTCGCCGCGGCGTCGCGGCTGTGGATGGCGCTGCTCGAACGCGTCACCGTCGCCGCGACCACCGGGTTCGTCGCCGAACTCGAGGCGATGCGCCGCAACCGCGACGTCGCGGCCCAGGAGCTCGTGACGGCCCTGCTCGGCGGGCAGGACGCCGCCGCCGTCGCGCGCCGGTCCGGGCTCGAGCTGGCCGAGCGGTACACGGTGCTGGGCGTGCGGCTGGGCCGGCACCCGGACGAGCGCAATCCGCACGTGCGGCCGGAGGTCGTCGCGCGGCGTACCCTGCGGCGGCTCGAGACCGAGCTGGACCGGGTGTGCGACGGCCGGCAGCTGACCATGCTCGGACCCGAGGGCGGCACCGTGCTGCTCGGCGACACCCCGGCCGAGCACATCCGCACCGCGCTCTACGAGCGGGTCGCGCGTGCCGCGGGGGTGCCGCTGACGGTCTCGCTCGTCGAGTCCGACGTCCCGGGCATCCCCGCCGCGGCGCACCAGGCGCACGAATTGCTCGAACTGGTCGGCCATCTGCGCCGGCCCGCCGGCGTATACCGGATGCAGGACCTCGCGTTCGAGTATCAGCTCACCCGGCCCGGGCCGGCCCGCGAGCACCTCGTGCGGGTGCTCGAACCGCTCGCCGACGCGCCCGAGCTGGTCGAGACCCTCGAGACCCACATCGCCCACGAACTGAGCCGCCAGCGCACCGCGCGGAGCCTGCACGTGCACGCCAACACCGTCGACTACCGGCTCAAGCGGGTCGCGCAGCTCACCGGGTTCGATCCCACCGTCCCCTCCGGGCTGCGCCACCTGCACGCCGCGCTCGTCGCGCGGCGCCTCCAGAGCGGAGCGGCAGCCGGCGGCTCACCTTCCGACGGCACGTGAGACCGGACCGTTACGATGTGGCGCAGATCATGACGACGGTGTGTGCGGCGCGGCCCGGCACCGGCAGGGGAGGACCACATGGCAGGAGGCCGCCACAGCGTGCGGACGGCACGTGACGGCCGATCGACCCGGGTTGTCGCAGTCGTCGGAGCGGTGGTGGTGGTAGTGCTCGCGGCGGCCGGAGTCGGCGTCGTCCGCGCCCTGACCGGAGGATGCGACACCGTCGAGCAGTACAGCCTCGCCGTCGCTCCGAGCATCGAACCGGCCGTGAGTTCCGTCCTCTCGGAAAACGCGGACACCCACTGCTACGAGTTCACGGTCGACACCGCCGAACCGGGGGACGTCGCCGGGCTGCTCGGCAAGGGGATCGACGCGCCCGACCTGTGGATTCCCGATGCCCGGTGGTGGGCGAGTCGTGCGGCACCGACCGCCGCCGGGCCGGTACAGATGATCGCCGGGGCGGTCGCGAGCACCCCCGCGGTGCTGGTCGGGCCCCCGGGGGCGGTTCCGGAGGTGTCCAGCTGGCGCGCCGCCCTCGCGATCCCGGATCTGGTGCTGGGCAACCCGCTGCGGACCGGTGTCGCCGCCGCCCCGATCCGGGCGGCCCTGGCCGAGACCCAGGACGACCCCGTCGCCGTCGGCACGGTGCGCACCGCCATGGTGCCCCTGGCCCAGAAGGAGAGCATCCGCACCGAGGAGGCGCCCAGCGGCGCCGACCTGCTGGCGACGATCGGCGCCGACGGCATCGGCGTCGCCACCGAGCAGCAGGTGCTGGCCTTCACGACGGCGAACGAGTCGGCCCTCGAGGCGCGGGTACCGGACAACGGCAGCATCCTGCTGGAATATCCGGTGGTGGTGACGTCGCCGGTGCCCGACCGGCACCATCGCGCGACGGACGCCGCACGGGTACTGATCGAGGTGCTGGGCACGGAGAAGGCCCTCGACGTGTTCCACGACCACGGGTTCCGCGGGCCCGACGGCGAGCCGTTGCCCGACGGCCGCGGCATCGGGGGCGTGCCGCTGCTGTCGCTGCGGGACGAGGCGATGGCGGAGGAGGCGCTCGGCGCCTGGTCGCTGATGGCGTTGCCGATCCGCACGCTCGTCGCGATCGACGTGTCCGGTTCGATGCGGTTTCCCGCCGGCGACGGCACCCGGATGGACCTGACGGTGCGGGCCGCCCTCGCGGGCAATGCGATGTTCCCCGACAGCGTCTCCGCCGGGCTGTGGGCGTTCTCGCAGGACCTCGGCGGTGACGGCCAGGACTATCTCGAGCTGGTGCCGATCCGGCGGTACGACACCGACGTGGACGGGCGCACCCAGCGTGAGGTGATGGCGGCCCAGGCGGAGAAGGTGCCCGGTCTGGTCGGGGGTGGCACCGGCCTGTACGACACGACTCTCGCGGCGTTCCGCGCCGTGCAGCAGAGTTACGACCCGCGCGCGGTCAACAGCGTCATCGTCCTCACCGACGGAGCGAACGAGGATCCGGACAGCATCACCGAGGCGCAGCTCCTCGAGATCCTCGCGCGGGAGCAGGACCCGGCACGGCCGGTGATCGTCGTGACGATCGGCATCACGGAGGACGCGGATGCGCAGACCCTCGCCGAGATCTCCCGCGTGACCGGCGGCTCGAGCTACGTCGCCCGCGACCCCGCGGACATCGCGAACGTCTTCGTCAACGCCCTCGCCGACCGCGGCGAGCGCTGAGGCCGCCGGCCACCCCCGGACCTACCGCGCCTCCGGCACTACCGCGCCGCGGTGCGGGACCGGCTCCGGCGCTGCCACAGCCGGGACACCGCGGCGATGAACAGGAACAGCACCGCCGTCGAGGCCAGCTGTATCCGCGCGGCGGAGTCGAACAGCATGAGCACGATGAACGCGCCGAGCATGGCCAGGGTCAGCCAGCTCAGGTAGGGGAACGCCCACATCCGGACGGTGAGGCGGCCCTCCTGTTCGAGCGTGGGCCGCAGCCGCAGGTGCGAGACGACGATGAAGATCCAGATCGCCAGCAGGGCGGAGCCGACCGCGTTGAGCAGGATGCCGAGGATGTCCTCCGGCAGCCACCAGTTCAGCAGGACCGAAACGAACCCGAAGAACACGGACAGCAGCACGGCGTTGCGGGGAACACCCGTGCGGGAGAGCTTCGCGAGGACGGTCGGGCCGTCGCCGCCCCGGGCGAGGGAGTACGCCATGCGTGAGGTGCCGTAGACGTTGGCGTTGAACGCCGACAGCAGGGCGATCACCACGACGAGTTCCATGAAGCCCGACACGTACGGCAGGCCGGCGATGTCGAGGACGCTCACGAACGGCGAGGTCTCCCCGCTCGCCGACGTCCACGGCAGCACCAGCACCATGATCGAGATCGAGCCCAGGTAGAACAGGCTGATGCGCCACACGACGGTGCGCACCGCGGTCGCGATGGACCGCTCGGGGTCGCGCGACTCGGCCGCGGCGATGGTGACGATCTCGATGCCGCCGAACGCGAAGGCGACGGCCAGCAGGCCGGCGGCGATACCGGCGAGCCCGTTGGGGGCGAAACCGTCGCCGTCGCCGAGCAGGTGTGTCAGTCCCACCGGCTCGGTGTCCGGCAGCAGACCGAACACCAGCAGCACGCCGATGACGAGGAACGCGATGATGACCGCGACCTTCAGCGCCGCGAACCAGAACTCGAACTCGCCGAAGTTGGCGACCTTCGCCAGGTTCACCACCGCGAAGAACGTGACGAACACCAGGGCCACCACCCATTGCGGCACGCCCGGCAGCCAGCTGCTCACGATCGCCGAGGCGCCGGTGATCTCGACGCCCAGCACCATGATGAGCATGAACCAGTAGAGCCAGCCCATCGTGAAGCCGGCCCATTCACCGATGCCGATGCGGGCGTAATGGGAGAAGGATCCGCTGGCCGGGAGGGCCGCTCCCATCTCCCCGAGCATGCGCATCACGAAGACGATCATGATGCCGGCCAGGACGTAGGAGACGATCACCGCGGGTCCGGCGGCGGCGATGCCGACGCCGGACCCGAGGAACAGGCCTGCGCCGATCGCGGAACCGAGTCCCATCATCGTCAGGTGCCGGACCTTGAGCCCGTGCTCGAGGTGGTCGGCTTCGGTGAGTGTGTGCTCGGTTTTCGACACGATCGGTTTCTCTGGGTCAGTCGTTGGCGTGCAGCGCCGCATTCAGTTCGACGCCGGTGCCCTTGGTGGGAACCACCTCGACGGCGCCGGTGACCGAGTTGCGGCGCAGCATCAGGTTGGAGCGGCCGTTGAGGTCCTTGGCCTTGACGACGGTGCCGTCGGGGCCGCTGACTTTGGTGCCGGCGGTGACGTACAGGCCGGCCTCGACGATGCAGTCGTCGCCGAGGGAGATGCCGACACCGGCATTGGCGCCGAGCAGGCAGCGCTTGCCGATGGCGATGACCTCCTTGCCGCCGCCGGACAGGGTGCCCATGATCGACGCGCCACCACCGATGTCGGAGCCGTCGTCGACGACGACGCCGGCGGAGATGCGGCCCTCGACCATCGAGTTGCCGAGCGTGCCCGCGTTGAAGTTCACGAAGCCCTCGTGCATGACGGTGGTGCCGGCGGCCAGGTGTGCGCCGAGGCGGACACGGTCGGCATCGGCGATGCGCACCCCGGACGGCACGACGTAGTCGACCATGCGGGGGAACTTGTCGACGCCGTACACGGTCACGGGGCCACGGATGCGCAGGCGCGAGCGCACCAGTTCGAAGTTGTCGACGGCGCACGGGCCGTAATTGGTCCACACGACGTTGGCGAGCAGGCCGAACACGCCGTCGAGGTTGGCGCCGTGCGGCCGGACGAGGCGGTGCGACAGCAGGTGCAGCCGCAGGTAGGCGTCGTGCGCGTCGGCCGGCGGCTGGGACAGGTCGGCGATCGTCGTGCGGACCGCGACCTGGTTGACCTCGCGCGCCTCGTCGGCGCCGACGAGCAGCGCGAAGTCCGACGGGATGTCCGTGCCCTCGAGCCGGGACGTGCCCGTCTCGCTGTATTCGCCCAGCGTGGGGGCCGGGTACCAGGTGTCGAGAACGGTGCCGTCCGCCGCGATGTTGGCGATGCCTACTGCTGATGCTCCCTGTGCACTCACGGTCGTGAAGCGTACGCGAGGCGTCGTCGTTCGCACCGGCGGCCTGGGAAATCGCTCCACGTATTGTTCTTGCATGTCTGCACCGCGCCTGGACCTGCACGCCGATCCGATCGAGCTGACCGCTGCGCTGGTCGACATCCCCAGTGTCTCGCAGGACGAGGCGGTGATCGCCGACTCCGTCGAACAGGCGCTGCGCGAGCAGACCACCGGTTTCGAGATCGTCCGCAGCGGCAACGCGGTCCTCGCGCGGACCCGGCTCGGCCGGCCGAGCCGGGTGCTGCTGGCCGGGCATCTCGACACCGTGCCCATCGCGGACAACGTGCCGTCGCGGCGCGACGGGGAGTTGCTGTACGGCTGCGGCACGGCCGACATGAAGTCGGGCGACGCGGTGTTCCTGCACCTGGCCGCCACCATCGCGGACCCGGCGCACGATCTGACGCTGGTCTTCTACGACTGCGAGGAGATCGCCGCGGCCTACAACGGTCTCGGCCGCATCGAGCGGGACCTGCGGGACTGGCTGGACGCGGACGTGGCGATCCTCGGCGAGCCGACGGCCGGGCAGATCGAGGCGGGCTGCCAGGGCACCCTGCGGGTGCGGATCTCGGCGACCGGGATGCGCGCGCATTCGGCGCGGTCCTGGCTGGGTGACAATGCGATCCACCGGCTGGCCCCGGTGCTGGAGCGGCTCGCGGCCTACGAACCGCGATCGGTGGACATCGACGGCTGCGTCTACCGCGAGGGTCTGTCCGCGGTACGGATCGCCGGCGGCGTCGCCGGCAACGTGGTGCCCGACGCCGCGGACCTCGACGTCAACTTCCGGTTCGCGCCCGACCGCACCGTCGAGCAGGCTCTCGCGCACGTGCGGGAGGTGCTCGACGGTCTCGACGTCACCCTCGAGCTCACCGACAGCTCGCCCGGCGCGCTGCCCGGCCTGGCCCACCCCGCCGCCGCGGACCTCGTCGCCGCGGCCGGCGGCCGGTTCCGGGCCAAGTATGGATGGACGGACGTCGCGCGCTTCGCGGCGCTGGGGATCCCGGCGGTCAACTACGGTCCCGGCGATCCGAACCTCGCGCACAAGCGCGACGAGCACGTGCCCGTGAAGCAGATCACGGAGGTCGCCGGCACGCTGCGGAGGTATCTGGCCGCCTGATGCACGATGCGGGGCATCGGCCGGGGCGGCCCGGCGGCATCCCCTAATCTGGGCGCATGGCGCGCGACACCGACCCCGGATCCCGCGACCGTGCGAGTGCCGATGTGGTGCACCGCGGTCCCGTCCAGTTGCGCCGGGACCGGGCGACCGAGACCACGACGATGGACCAGCGACTGCTGGACCGGAGGGGCCCCTCCGACTGGGTGCACACCGATCCGTGGCGGGTGCTGCGCATCCAGAGCGAGTTCGTGGAGGGTTTCGGTGCGCTGGCGGAGGTGCCGCGCGCGGTGGCGGTCTTCGGCTCTGCCCGCACCCCCGTCGACCACCCCGAGTACGTCACCGGCCGTGCCCTCGGGGCCGCGTTGGCCGCGGCGGGCTATGCGGTTGTCACCGGCGGTGGGCCGGGGGCGATGGAGGCGGCCAACCGGGGCGCGAGCGAGTCGGGCGGGTTCTCCGTCGGACTGGGCATCGAGCTGCCGTTCGAGCAGGCGCTCAACGAATGGGTCGACCTCGGACTGAACTTCCGCTACTTCTTCGCCCGCAAGACGATGTTCGTGAAGTACTCCCAGGCCTTCGTCTGCCTGCCCGGCGGTTTCGGCACGCTCGACGAGCTGTTCGAGGCGCTCACGCTGGTCCAGACCCACAAGATCACCCGGTTCCCCATCGTGCTGCTGGGCACCCACTACTGGGCGGGGCTGCTCGAATGGATCCGGCACGCGATGGTCGGCGAGGGCCGGATCTCACCGAGCGACCTCGATCTGCTGTACCTGACCGACAGCGTGGAGGAGGCGGTGCAGATCGTCGTCGACGCCCATCGCGGGCAGGACGAGTCGGCGCTGTACGGAGGGGGCGGGGCGTGGTGAGCGGTTTCCATCCGTTCGAGGGCATCGGCGGCGAGCGCACCGTCGAGGCGCGGGCGGTGTGCGTGTACTGCGCCTCCGGGCCGGTCGACGAGTCCTACCTCGAGCTCGCGGCGGCGGTGGGGACCGCCATCGGACGGCGCGGCTGGCAGCTCGTCTCCGGCGGCGGCAACGTGTCGATGATGGGTGCGCTCGCCCAGGCGACGCGCGCCGCCGGCGGCCACACCGTCGGTGTGATCCCCAAGGCGCTGGTGCACCGCGAGGTCGCCGACGTCGACGCCGACGAGCTGATCGTCACGGACACGATGCGCCAGCGGAAGCAGGCGATGGAGGAGCGCGCCGACGCGTTCGTCACGCTGCCCGGCGGGATCGGCACCCTCGAGGAATTGTTCGAGACGTGGACGGCCGGCTATCTGGGCATGCACGCCAAGCCGGTGGTGCTGCTCGACCCGGTGGGGCACTACCGGGGGCTGCTCGACTGGCTCGAGGCGATGGTGCCGACCGGCTTCGTCAACCGCCACGCGCTCGACGGCCTGCAGGTCACCGGCGACATCGACGACGCCCTCGACCGCTGCGCCGGGTGAGGGGCTTCCGCTTCGCGCCGAGGTTGCTTACTCTGCAGTAAGTTCCTGTCCGCCAGTAACCGAGGATGCCATGACCGAGTCCGGCTCGACGATCTCCCTGGTGGGTCTCGCCACCCAGCTTCCGCGAATGCTGCCCGACGCACCGAGCCTGCTACGCGGCGCGCGGGGTCTCATCCGGCGGCCGGACGCGCGCGAGACGATCGGGTCGGTGTTCCAGCGCCTCGCGGAGCGGAACCCGGATCGGCCGTTCCTGCGATTCGAGGGCGACGCCCTCAGCTACGGCGACGCCAACGCCCAGGTCAACCGCTACGCCGCCGTGCTCACCGCGCAGGGTGTGCGCACCGGCGACGTCGTCGGCGTGCTGATGAAGAACCGTCCGGAGGCGTTGCTCGTCGCGCTCGCCACGGTCAAGCTCGGTGCCGCGGCCGGCATGCTCAATCACCATCAGCGCGGCGAGGTGCTCGCGCACAGCCTCGGCCTGCTCGACAGCCGGGTGCTCGTGGTCGGGGAGGAATGCGAGGAGGCCCTGGAGTCCCTCGACGGGGCGCCGCCGGCCGGAAAGGTGCTGCGCGTCGGCGAACTCGACGACCTCGCCGTCGCCGCCGACTCCGCGAACCCCGCCGTCACCGACCGCCTGCAGGCGAAGGAGACCGCCTTCTTCATCTTCACCTCGGGCACCACCGGCATGCCCAAGGCCAGCCGGATGACCCATTTCCGGTGGCTGAAGTCCATGTCGGGCCTGGGCAGCCTGGGCGTCCGGCTGCGCCGCGACGACACCCTGTACTGCTGCCTGCCGCTGTACCACAACAACGCCCTCACCGTGTCGCTGTCGTCGGTGCTCGCCGCCGGCGCCACCTTCGCGCTCGGCCGCAAGTTCTCCGCCACCGGATTCTGGGCCGACGCGAAGCGCAACGGCGCGACGGCGTTCGTCTACATCGGGGAGATCTGCCGCTACCTGCTCAACCAGCCACCGTCGCCGGACGACCGCGACCACGGCATCCGGTTGATGGTGGGCAACGGACTGCGGTCCGAGATCTGGACCGAGTTCACCCAGCGGTTCGGCATCGCCCGCGTCGCCGAGTTCTACGGCGCCAGCGAGTGCAACATCGCGTTCGTCAACGCGCTCAACCAGCCGCGCACCGCGGGTGTCTGCCCGCTTCCGTACGCAGTGGTCGACTACGACCACGAGACCGGCAAGGCGCTCCGCGGACCGGACGGCCGGCTGCGCCGGGTCGGCCGCGGCGAGGTGGGCCTGCTGCTGGCGAAGGTCACCGACCGTGCCCCGTTCGACGGCTACACCGATCCCGAGGCGAGCGAGTCCAAACTCGTGCGCGACGGCTTCGAGGACGGCGACACCTGGTTCGACACCGGCGACCTCGTCCGCAGCCAGGGCTTCATGCACGTCGCGTTCGTCGACCGCCTCGGCGACACCTTCCGGTGGAAGGGCGAGAACGTCGCCACCACCGAGGTCGAGGCGGCCGTGTCGGCGAACGAGTCGATCTCGCAGGCAGTGGTCTACGGGGTCGAGATCCCCGGCACCGACGGCCGGGCCGGCATGGCCGCGATCACGCTGCACGACGGTGCCGAGTTCGACGGCACCGCGCTCGCGGCGCAGCTGTACCGGGCGCTGCCGTCGTACGCGGTGCCGCTGTTCGTCCGTGTCGTCGGCGAACTCGAGCACACCTCGACGTTCAAGAGCCGCAAGGTGGACCTGCGCAAGCAGGGCTACGCCGACACCGGCGACGACCCCGTCTACGTGCTCACCGGGCCGGAGGAGGGCTACCGGCCCGCGTACGACGGCTACGTCGAGGCCGTCGCCGGGGGCGAGCTGCCGGCGGGCTGACTCCCGCTGGGCCGGTTCCTGCCCGGGCCCGCCCGCGGGTGCGTGCCAGGATGGAAATCATGACCGCCTCCGTCACCGTCTCGCCGACCCTCTGCGGCCGCCCGGTCGCCACCGACCGGGCCCTGGTGATGGCGATCGTCAATCGCACCCCGGACTCGTTCTACGACCGGGGCGCGACCTTCACCGACGACGCTGCGATGGCGGCCGTGGATCGGGCCGTGGCCGAGGGCGCGGACCTCGTCGACATCGGCGGCGTGAAGGCCGGCCCCGGCGAGGTGGTCGACGCGGCGGAGGAGACCCGGCGGGTGGTGCCGTTCGTCGCGGCGATCCGGGCCCGCCACCCCGGGCTGCTCATCAGCGTCGACACCTGGCGCAGCGACGTCGCGCGGCGCGCGGTGGCGGAGGGGGCGGATCTGATCAACGACACGTGGGCGGGTGCCGATCCGGAACTGGTGACCGTCGCGGCCGAACTCGGCGCGGGCATCGTCTGCTCGCACACCGGAGGTGCGGTCCCGCGCACCCGGCCGCACCGCGTGCGCTACACCGACGTCGTCGCCGAGGTGACGCGCGAGATCGTCGCCGCGGCCGAGCGGGCCGCGAAGGCCGGGGTGCCCGGCGACGCCATCCTCATCGATCCGACCCACGATTTCGGCAAGAACACCTTCCACGGCCTCGAGTTGTTGCGGCACGTGGACGTTCTCGTAAATACCGGGTGGCCCGTGCTCATGGCGCTGAGCAACAAGGACTTCATCGGGGAGACTCTGGGGGTGGAACTCGCCGACCGGTTGGAGGGCACATTGGCAGCGACAGCACTTGCGGCCGCGGCAGGCGCGCGGATGTTTCGGGTGCACGAGGTGGCGGCGACCCGTCGCGTGGTCGACATGGTGGCGGCCGTCGTCGGCACGCGCCCCCCGGCGCGCACCGTCAGGGGGCTGGCATGAGCACCGCGATGACCCGGCCGTGGGCCGAGGCGAACAGCTGGGACGAGCCCGGATGGAGCATCGCCGAACTCGAACGCGCGAAGCGGGGCCGAACCGTGTCGGTGGTGCTGCCCGCGCTCAACGAGGAGACGACCGTCGCGGGGGTGGTGGACACCATCCATCCGCTGCTCGGCGGGCTGGTCGACGAGCTGATCGTGCTGGACTCGGGGTCTACCGACCGCACGGCGGAGCGGGCCCGCAGCGCCGGCGCCCGCGTCCTCTCCCGGGAAGAGGCGGTGCCGGGCCTCGCCCCGGTGCCCGGCAAGGGGGAGGTGCTGTGGCGCTCCGTCGCGGCCACCACGGGTGATCTCATCGCGTTCGTGGATTCGGACCTCCTCGACCCCGATCCGGCGTTCGTCCCCAAGCTGCTCGGACCGCTGCTCACCGGCGACGGAATCCACCTGGTCAAGGGCTATTACCGCCGCCCGCTCCGGGTCAGCGGCGCCGAGGAGGCCAACGGCGGGGGGCGGGTCACGGAACTGGTGGCGCGGCCGCTGCTCGCGGCGCTGCGGCCGGAGCTGACGTGCGTGCTGCAGCCGCTGGGCGGCGAGTACGCCGGTACCCGGGAACTGCTGTCGGCGGTGCCGTTCGCGCCCGGCTACGGCGTCGAGATCGGGCTGCTGCTCGACACCTACGACCGGCTCGGGATCGGCGCGATCGCCCAGGTCAACCTCGGCGTGCGCAAGCACCGGAACCGGCCGCTCGGGGAGCTGGGGGTGATGAGCCGGCAGATCGTCGGCACCATGCTCGCTCGCTGTGGGATCCCCGACTCGGGGGCGGGCCTGACCCAGTTCCTGGTGGACGGCGACGCGTTCGTCCCCGTCACCACGGAGGTCAGCCTCGCGGACCGGCCCCCGGCCGCCACCGTGGCCTGACGCCCCGGGCGCCCTGTCGGTGGCCCGTGCCAAGATCGGTACATGCTGACGGTTCTGCTCTACCTGCTCGTCATGGTGGTCGTCGGCGCGGTGCTGTTCCTCGTGGCGAGCGCGGTGTTCGGCCGCGGGGAGACCCTGGCGCCGATCCCGCCGGGCACCACCGCCACGGCCCTGCCGGTCACCGACGTGACCGGCGCGGACGTCCGGGATCTGCGTTTCCAGCAGGTGCTGCGGGGCTACAAGACCGCCGAGGTGGACTGGGCGCTCGACCGGCTCTCGCACGAGATCGACGACCTGCGGGCCAGGCTCGCCGCGTACGAGGACGCCGAGCGGGGCACGCCCGGTGGCGACGCCGCGGTGGGGCAGGCCGACGCATCCGTTGCGGTAGAGGCCGCAGGGGACCGCTCGGACAGGGGGGAGTAGCGATGGACGAGGACCGGGTGCGCTGTCCGTGGGCGGTGGATCCGCCGGGGTCCACGCTGTACCGGGACTACCACGACGAGGAGTGGGGCCGCGAGCTGCACGGGCGCGACGAGCTGTTCGAGCGCCTTGCCCTCGAGGCGTTCCAGTCGGGGCTGTCGTGGCTGACGATCCTGCGCAAGCGGGAGGCGTTCCGGTCGGCGTTCGCGGGGTTCGACGTCGAGGTGGTCGCCCGCTACACGGACGACGACGTCGCTCGCCTGCTCGGCGACGCCGGCATCGTCCGGAACCGGCGCAAGGTCGAGGCGGTGGTCGCCAACGCCCGGGCGGTGCTCGACCTGGAGGGCACGGACCTCGACGCGCTGCTGTGGTCGTTCGCGCCGGCGCGGCGCGCCCGGCGGTTCCGCTCCGTGGCGGAGGTGCCGGCGGTGACACCGGAGTCGACGGCAATGGCCCGCGAACTGAAGCGGCGCGGCTTCGCGTTCGTCGGTCCTACCACGGCGTATGCGCTCATGCAGGCCACCGGCATGGTCGACGATCACCTCGCCGACTGCTGGGTCGAGACGGACGTTCGACCAGTTTCCGGCCACATTAAGGCATAGTCAGCTACCCGGCGGTCGGCCGGATAGGGAAGAATGATGTGGCGAGCCTCGTCGAATTCCGACGAGGCCCCCACGGTAACCCACGCGCGCAAGAGTCGAGCGCAGATTTGGAGGGAGCAGAGGATGGCGGCCATGAAGCCCCGGACCGGGGACGGTCCCCTCGAAGCAACCAAAGAGGGACGAGGAATCGTCATGAGGGTTCCACTCGAGGGTGGCGGACGTCTGGTCGTCGAACTCACGCCGGAGGAAGCTGCAGCGCTCGGCGAAGAGCTCAAGGGCGTCACCAGCTAGGTGTCGGCACCCGGCGACGATTCGCCGGGTTCTCCGGGCCCCGCGCTCCACGGTGCGCGGGGCCCGTTGCTGTTCGTACTCCGGTGCTCTTCGTTTCTCGGAAGGACTGCCCGTGCTCGACGCGGTGACCGATCTGCTCGCCTGCCCGCAGTGCGAGCGCGGACTCGATCTCGACGACGGCGTGCTGCTGTGCGAGGCCGGGCACAGCTTCGATGTCGCCCGCCAGGGGTATGTCAGCCTCCTCACCGGGGCCGCGACGCGGTTCACCGGCGACACCGCGGAGATGATCGCCGCGCGGGCGGACTTCCTCGAGGCGGGACACTACGATCCGCTGCGCGACGCCGTCGCCCGCGCCTGTGCCGAGCGTCCCGGCGGCGACGGCACCGCCCGCGTCCTCGAGGTGGGCGCCGGCACCGGGCGGTATCTCGCGGCGGTGCTCGACGCGCTGCCGGGCAGCCGCGGCGTCGGGCTCGACGTGTCCAAGCCCGCGGTCCGGCGCATCGCCCGCAGCCATCCCCGCGTCGGGGCCGTGCTCGCCGACGTGTGGCGGCAGTGGCCGATCCGCAGCGGCGTCCTCAGCCACGTGCTGTCCGTCTTCGCGCCGCGCAACGCCGCCGAGACGCACCGGGTCCTCGCGCCGGGCGGCGTGCTCGTCGTCGCGGCCCCCACCCCGTCGCACCTGCGCGAGCTGGTGGCCCTGCCCGGCATGGTCCAGGTGGACGAGCGCAAGACCGAGCGGCTCGGGGCGGCCCTGTCCGGCGCGTTCGAGCGGGTCGACCGCGCCGACGTGCAGTACACCCTGGAGCTCGACCGTCCGGCACTCGGACAGCTGGCCGGCATGGGGCCCTCGGGGCACCACCTGACCGCCGAGCGGCTGGCGGAGCTGGTCTCGGGGCTGCCGGAGCCGTTCCCGGTGACCGCCTCGGTGACCGTCACCGTGTGGGAACGGCGCGCGACGCACTGAGCCGGGACGCTCAGTGCCGCGCGGCGGCGACCTCCTGGTACACCGCGAGGGTCTGCCGCGCGATCTGCGCCCAGGAGAACTCCGCGATGGCCCGCACCCGTCCGGCCCGGCCCATCTCCGCAGCCAGGGCGGCGTCGCCGGCGACCTCGTTGATCGCCGCGGCCAGCGCCTGCTCGTACGCCCGCGGCTCGTAGGAGTTGTAGTGCACGAGCCGGCCGGTGACCCCGTCCTCGACGACCTCGGGGATGCCACCGACGTCCGACGCGACGACAGCGGTCTCGCAGGCCATCGCCTCGAGGTTCACGATACCCAGTGGCTCGTACACCGATGGGCACACGAAAACTGATGCCGCGGAAAGGATCTCACGGACCGAGTCGGTGGGGAGCATCTCGCGGACCCAGAAGACGTTGCCGCGCCGGCGCTCGAGTTCGGCCACCGCCTGCTCGGTCTCGGCGGCGATCTCCGGGGTGTCCGGCGCGCCGGCGCACAGCACCAGCTGAATCCCGGGGTCCACGTCGTGGGCGGCGGCGATGAGGTGCCCGACGCCCTTCTGGCGCGTGATGCGCCCGACGAACGCGACGATCGGCCGATCGGGGTCCACCCCGATCTTCTCCAGGGCGGACGGCTCGCCCGGCTCGGCCGGCCCCGGGTGCCACACCCCGGTGTCGATGCCGTTGCGCACCACGTGCACACGGGCCGGGTCGACGAACGGATATGCGTCCAGCACGTCGAGGCGCATCCCAGCGCTGACCGCGATGACCGCGTCCGCGTGCTCGACCGCGTTGCGTTCGGACCACGAGGAGACGCGGTAGCCGCCGCCCAGCTGCTCGGCCTTCCACGGCCGGCGCGGTTCGAGCGAATGTGCCGTCAGCACGTGCGGCACGTCGTACAGCTCGGCGGCGAGATGCCCCGCGAGGCCGGTGTACCAGGTGTGGGAGTGGACGACGCCGGCACCGCTCGCGGCGTGCGCCATCCGCAGCTCGGCGGACAGCGTCGTCAGCGCCGGGTTGGCGCCCGCCAGTTCGGGGTCGGGTCCGTGGACGAAGGCGCCCTCGCGGGGCGCCCCCATGCAGTGCACGTCGACTTCGCACAGCCGGCGCAACTGCGCAACCAATTCGGTGACGTGCACGCCGGCACCACCGTAGACCTCCGGCGGGTACTCCCGCGTCATCATTGCCACCCGCACCGGATCAAACTATCCGGCGCGTGACGTTCCGGCCACCGATGGGCCTCTTCGCTGGCGGCGGAGGGGGGTGGCGGATAGGTTGACTGTGTGAGGAGCCAGCCCCATGTGCTTGGAATCGTGCTCGCCGGCGGCGAGGGCAAACGCCTGTATCCGCTGACGGCGGACCGCGCGAAACCGGCGGTACCGTTCGGCGGTGCCTACCGACTGATCGACTTCGTGCTGAGCAACCTGGTCAACGCCGGGTTCCTGCGGATCTGCGTGCTGACCCAGTACAAGTCCCATTCGCTGGACCGGCACATCTCCCAGACCTGGCGCCTGTCGGGCTTCACCGGCGAGTACATCACCCCGGTGCCGGCGCAGCAGCGGCTCGGGCCGCGCTGGTACACCGGCAGCGCCGACGCCATCCTCCAGTCGCTCAACCTCGTCTACGACGAGGATCCGGAGTACATCGTGGTGTTCGGCGCCGACCACGTCTACCGGATGGACCCGGAGCAGATGGTGAGCCAGCACATCGAGTCCGGCGCGGGCGTGACCGTCGCCGGCATCCGGGTACCCCGCAGCGAGGCGTTCGCGTTCGGTTGCATCGACACCGACGAGCAGGGCCGCATCACCCAGTTCCTCGAAAAGCCCGCGCACCCGCCCGGCACCCCGGACGATCCCAACGTCACCTTCGCCTCGATGGGCAACTACGTCTTCACCACCAAGGTGCTGGTGGAGGCGCTGCGGGCGGACTCCGAGAACCCGGACTCGGACCACGACATGGGCGGCGACATCATCCCCGCCCTCGTCGCGCAGGGCGCCGCGCACGTCTACGACTTCAACGACAACGTCGTGCCGGGCGCCACCGAACGCGACCGTGGCTACTGGCGCGACGTCGGCACCCTCGACGCGTTCTACGACGCGCACATGGACCTGGTGTCGGTGCACCCGATCTTCAACCTCTACAACCGGCGCTGGCCGATCCGCGGCGCCTCCGAGATGTGGCCGCCGGCGAAATTCGTCCAGGGCGGTCTCGCGCAGGAGTCGATCGTCGGATCGGGCAGCATCCTGTCGGCCGCCACCGTCCGCAACTCGGTGCTCAGCTCCAACGTCATGATCGAGGACGGCGCCACCGTCGAGGGCAGTGTCCTGATGCCGGGCGTGCGCATCGGCAAGGGCGCGGTCGTGCGGCGCGCGATCCTCGACAAGAACGTCGTCGTCGGCGACGGCGAGATCATCGGCGTGGACCTCGAACGCGACCGGCAGCGCTTCGCCGTCAGCAGCGGCGGCGTCGTCGCCATCGGCAAGGGCGTGTGGATCTGATCGGGGCGTGCGCCGGGGCCTAGAGCTTGGCGGCGCAGAGCAGCCCGTCGCCCACCGGCAGCAGCACCGGTGCAAGACGCTCGTCGGTCACCACGGCCCGCGTCGCCTCTCGGACGGCGAGGACGGCGGAGTCACGCTCGCCCGGGTCGGCGACGCGGCCGCAGAGCAGCGCGTTGTGCAACACGATGACCCCGCCCGGTCGCAACAGCCGCACGCCCTCGCGGACGTAGTGCGGATGATCGGCGGGGGTGGCGTCGACGAAGACCAGGTCGTAGGCCGAGTCGGCCAGCCGTGGCAGCACGTCCAGCGCGCGCCCGTTGATCAGCCGGGTGCGGGAGGCCGTGACGCCGGCCTCCCGGAACGCGGTCTTGGCGGCACGCTGATGCTCGGGCTCGCTGTCGATGGTGGTGAGGACGCCGTCCTCGCGCAGGCCCCGCAGCAGCCAGAGTCCGCTGACGCCGGCGCCGGTGCCGACCTCGACGACCGTCCGGGCGTCGAGCATGCGGGTGAACATCGTCAGGGCCGCGCCCACTGCTGCCGGGATCGGATCTGCGCCGAGATCGAGGGCACGCTCACGCGCCAGGGCGAGGTTCTCGTCCTCGGTGACGTTCTCGACGTGGGCCAGGATCCGTTCGGCATTCGTGTGCACCCCAGTGAGGTTATCGTCGCCGGGGGCCGGTCGCAGGCAGGCGCGCACGGCGGGTGGATTCTCAGGCGATGCTCAGGTTGCTCATATCGGCACCACATCCCCGTGCGTGAGGGTGTAGATACCACATCAGACCGCACCGACAGCGCGATCGGGGTACCGGGAACAAGCCGGCGCCCCCGGGTGTTGGACGAAGACACCGACACCCACGATCAGCGGTCCCGAAGAGGAGGATCCAGCGATCCACATGGCCGATTCCCCCCAGCTCCCCAGCCCCGACGCCGAGCCCACGGCCGACGTCGAGCTCACCGGCACGGCAGTGTTCGACGCCACCGGTGACCGTGCGGTGATGCCGTCGTGGGACGAGCTGGTGCGCGAGCACGGCGACCGGGTGTACCGGCTCGCCTACCGCTTGTCCGGAAACGCGCAGGACGCCGAGGACCTCACCCAGGACACGTTCATCCGGGTCTTCCGCTCGCTGCAGAACTACCAGCCGGGCACCTTCGAGGGCTGGTTGCACCGCATCACCACCAACCTGTTCCTCGACATGGTCCGGCGCCGCAACCGCATCCGCATGGAGGCGCTGCCCGAGGACTACGACCGCGTGCCCTCCGAGGGCCCCGACCCCGAGCAGATCTACCACGATGCCCGGCTCGGCGCCGACCTGCAGTCCGCCCTGGACTCGCTGGCGCCGGACTATCGTGCTGCTGTCGTCCTGTGTGACATCGAAGGCCTGTCCTACGAGGAGATCGGTGCCACACTGGGAGTCAAGCTCGGCACGGTGCGCAGCCGCATCCATCGCGGACGGCAGGCGCTGCGTGAGCACCTGCGCGAGCATGGGAAGGTCGAAGTCGGTCGAGTCGATGCGGGGTAGCCGCCAGGAGGATTTCATGACGAGGGCACACCCGACCCGCCGGTTCGGTTCCACGGAGCACCTGGCGAGTGAGGCTGTGGCAGCGTACGTGGACGGCGAACTGCGGATGAACGCGTATCTCCGGGCGGCCGAGCACCTGGCCGTGTGCCCGGAGTGCGCCACGGAGGTCGAGGCCCAGCAGCAGGCCCGGCGCGCGTTGCGCGACGCCGCCCGGACGGCGCCGCCCCCGATGCCGAGTTCCCTCCTGGGTGCCCTCGCCGACATCCCGCAGCACCACCAGGACCTGTCCGCGCCCGGCTTCGGGGGAGTGCTGGCGGCCGACCAGTCCTGGCCCGCCGGGCGGCGCTGGCCGATCCGTTGGCGCCGTTGACGGTGCTCGCGTCCTTCCGCGCCGTGATCGACCCGCGACGGTCGGTGGCGGTGCCACCGGTGCCATCGGTGATACTGGGCACCGTGACTGACGGACACGGGGGAGACGGGCACGCGTGACAGCGGAATCAGTGGAGTCCGAGCGCCGGGCCGCCTCGACGTCGGACACGGACGGCGCTCCCGCGCCGGGCGTGTCGCACCGCGCCGACGCCCCGCGCCTGCAGCCCCGCCCGGTCTATCGCCCGGACGTCGACGCCGCCGCCAGCAGCGTCTTCGGCCGGCCGGCCGGTACGACGGGCTCGTTCGGCCGGTCCGCCGAGGAACGGGCCGCGGAGCCGCGGGTCGGCCACGGTGCGCCCGCCGATCCGGTGCTGGCCGAGGCGTTCGGCCGACCCGTGGGCACCTCCGAGATCCTGCAGCGGCCCCCGGCCGACCCGGATGCCGAGACCGATGCGGACGGCCCCGAGCCCGACCCGTGGCGCGACCCCACGACGAACGTGCGCCTGGGCGCGCCTGCGCAGGCCCGCGACGAGCGCCCGTTGCCGCCCGCCCCGAAGCTCACGCTGCGGGAAGTCCTCTTCGGCGGTCGGATCGAGACCCGCGCCCTCGCGACGCTGGCGGCGGTCGCGCTGACCATCGGCATGATCGGCGGTCTCGTCGTCGCGCTGATCACGTCCGACACCGGCTCCCTCACCAGCCGCAGCGTGACGCTGGCCCAGGTGGAGCAGGACGGCGACCTGCCGACCGGGCAGGTGGCCCGCGTGGCCGACGCGGTGCTGCCCGCCGTCGTCTCCATCCAGGTCACCGTCGGCGACGAGTCCGGCACCGGGTCCGGTGTCGTGATCGACGGTGCCGGATACATCGTCACCAACAACCACGTGATCTCGATGGCCGCGACCGGTCCGGACGCGAAGATCCAGGTCACCTTCAACGACGGCACCAAGGTGCCCGCACAGATCGTCGGGCGCGACATCAAGACCGACCTGGCAGTGCTCTCCGTCGACGTGGACAACCTCACGGTCGCCGAACTGGGCCGTTCCGGGGACGTGCAGGTCGGTGAGGACGTCATCGCCGTGGGTTCGCCGCTCGGGTTGAGCAAGACCGTCACCCGCGGCATCGTCAGCGCCCTCAACCGGCCGATGCGCCTGGGCGGTCAGGGCACCGACACCGACGCCGTGATCGACGCGGTGCAAACCGACGCCTCCATCAACCCCGGCAACTCCGGCGGCCCGCTCGTCGACGCCGAGGGCCGCGTCATCGGCATCAACTCGGCCATCAAGACCGAGACCGGCGGTTCCGTCGGTCTGGGGTTCGCCATTCCCATCGACGACGTCACCGCCGTCACCCAGGAACTGATCCGCACCGGCGCGATGCGTCATCCGGAGATCGGCGTCAACGCCCGCAGCGTCGTCAACGACGTCGCCAGCGGCGCCGAGGTGGCCAACGTGCAGGAGGGCAGCCCCGCGCAGCAGGCCGGGATCGTCGAGGGCGACGTGATCGTCAAGGTCGGGGACCGCGAGGTCACCAGCGCGGACGAGTTGGTCGTCGCGGTCCACGCCCAGAAGATCGGCGAGCCGGTGACGGTGCAGCTGGTCCGCTCGGGCCGTCTCGTGGACGTGCAGGTGACCCCCCAGTCCGACTGACCGTCGGCTCCCTGTTCGCTGGGAATTCGCTGTGACCTGGGTCCTCCGGGCTGCGAACGGCGCGGCACCACGTACCCTGGAGCGGTGTTCGGCAACATCGGTTGGGGCGAATTCATGGTCCTCCTCGTCGCGGCGCTCGTGGTCCTCGGCCCCGAGCGGCTGCCCGGCGCGGTGTCGTGGGTGACCAAGTCGCTGCGGCAGGTCCGCGATTACGCGTCCGGCGCGAAGGAGCAGCTGAAGGAGGAGCTGGGCCCCGAGTTCGACGACCTGCGTCAACCCCTGTCCGAACTCAACGAGCTGCGCGGCATGACGCCCAAGGCGGTCATCACCAAGCACCTGCTGGACGGCGACGAATCGCTGCTCACCGGCAACTTCGACAAGCCCGGCACCAAGCCGGTGAGCAAGCCCGTCCCGCCGCCGCTGGCGGCCGGGGAGAAGCCCCCCATCGACTCCGACGCGACGTAGGCCGCTGCGCGGCCGGTGTGTCCTTCGGGCGGCAGGAGCAACCCGAAGGGCACACCGGCGCCGCAGGCGCCTACAGGTGGCGGGTGGTGTCGATCCCCAGCGACATGCCGGCCAGGCCGCGGCGCCGCACGGCGAGCTTCTCGGCGATCTCGCGCAGCGCCGTACCCGCAGGCGACTCGGGGGCGCTGAGAACGATCGGGGTGCCGGCGTCGCCGGCCTCGCGCACCGCCGGATCGAGCGGGATCTGGCCCAGCAGCGGGACGGTCGCGCCGACGGCGCGGGTGAGCCGCTCGGAGACGGCCTGACCGCCGCCCGTGCCGAACACGTCCATCCGGGTACCGTCGGGCAGTTCGAGCCACGACATGTTTTCCACGACGCCGACGATGCGCTGGCGGGTCTGCAGCGCGATGGAGCCGGCCCGTTCGGCGACCTCTGCGGCGGCCTGCTGCGGCGTGGTGACGACGAGGATCTCGGCGCCCGGGATCAGCTGCGCGACGGAGATCGCCACGTCGCCGGTGCCGGGCGGCAGGTCGAGCAGCAGCACGTCCAGATCGCCCCAGAACACGTCGGCGAGGAACTGCTGCAGCGCACGGTGCAGCATCGGTCCGCGCCAGACCACGGGCGTGTTGCCCTGGGTGAACTGGGCGATGGAGATCATCTTCACGTCGTGCGCGACGGGCGGCATGATCATCCGCTCCACCTGGGTGGGCTTGGCGTCGGTGCCGAGCATCCGTGGGATGGAATGGCCGTAGATGTCGGCGTCGAGCACGCCGACGGACAGGCCCCGCGCGGCCATCGCGGCGGCGAGGTTAACCGTGACGGAGGACTTGCCGACCCCGCCCTTGCCGGAGGCCACCGCGTAGACGCGGGTGAGCGAGCCGGGCTGGGCGAACGGGATGACCGGCTCGGTGGAGTCGCCGCGCAGCGACTTGCGCAGCTCGGTGCGCTGCTCGTCGGTCATGACGTCGAGCTCGACGCGCACGGCGGAGACCCCGGCGACGTCGGCGACGGCCTTGGTGACGCGGTCGGTGATCTCGGTGCGCAGCGGACAGCCGGCGGTTGTCAGGTAGATGCCGACGTCGACGCTGCCGTCGCCGCCGATCTCGATGCTCTTGACCATGCCGAGCTCGGTGATGGGCTTGCGGATCTCGGGATCCTGGACCCGCGCCAGGGCGCTGCGAACGTCGGACTCGCTGACTGCCATGGCATCAATCGTAGGTGGCGCCCGATCAGTGGATGCGCGGCAGGTCCGCCGCGCTGGGGGTGACACCGGTCGAATAGGCGGCCGACCAGGCGAGCACGTTGGCAACGTATGCCATCGAGTTGTTGTAGCGATGGATGGCCTTGGTGGCCTGCGCGATGTCGTGCATGTTGTTTCCGCCGTCGCACAGGTACTTGGCGGTGGTGAGGGTGGAGTCGTACAGGTTCTGCGGGTCGGCGTCGCCGTCGCCGTCACCGTCACCGGCGTAGAGCTTCCACGTGGACGGGATGAACTGCATGGGGCCGACCGCCCGGTCGTAGACGGTGTCGCCGTCCAGGGTGCCGCCGTCGGTGTCACGGATGACGGCCTGGCCACGCAGGCTGCCGTCGAGCGGCAGGCCGATCACGGGTTCGAGGAGGTTGCCCTTGTCGTCGGCCTTGCCACCCTTGGCGTGGCCGGACTCGACCTGGCCGATGCCGGCGAGCAGCGTCCAGTACATGTTGCAGCCGGGGTTCTCGGCGGCGAGGATCCGCTCGGCGTTCTGGTAGGCGGCGAAGTTGATGCCGGGGATCCCGAGGGGGCCGGGCTGCAGCGGCGCCGGGGCGGCGGGTGCGGGCTCCGGGGCGGGCGCGGGGGCCGCCGCGGGTTCCGCGGTAGGCTCCGGAGCGGTCATGAGGGCGGCTGCGGCGGCGACGTCGCGGGAGACCCCGTCGGCGACGTAGGTGGTCTCGGACGCGGCGGTCACGGGCTCGGCCACCGCTTCGGTGTCCTGGACGCCGAACAGGGTCTTCGGGCTCGCACCGGCGCTGGTGGCGGCGGCGACCACGCCGACCGGAACCAGTCCGGTGAGGGCGATGACCGAATTGCGGCGAAGCTTGGACTCCGAAGGCTTTCTGTGCCGGCCCACTCGATACCTCCTGGGCGCCTACCCCGAGACGCTTTCGTTACATGGCGGTATCGACCATACATGAAGTGATGCGTTTCCGTTACCCTACCGTGATGTAACGCGCTGAGCTGGGCATACGGTGGCAGGGAGGGGTTACCGGGAGATCGAGTCGTGACCGGATCAGGGCACGGGCGGCGCCGGGCACAGCGCCGGGACGAGACACGGCAGCGGCGGCAGCACCGGCGCGGGCGGCGGTGTCCCGACGACCGGCGCGGGGGCGGGGTCCGGCTCGACCGCGGGCGCCGGGACCGGCCCCGGTGGGGGCGCACCGGTGGTCCCGGCGACGGGAGCCGGGACGGTCTCGGCGACGTCGACGGTGTTCGGCAAGGCCGGAACGGCCGGCGTGGCCGACGGCATCGGGGGTGGCACGACGATCCCCGGCGAGACCGCGGCGCCCTTCTCGTAGGCGGCCGACCAGGCCTGCACGTTGGAGACGAACTCGGGCGACGGGTCGAACCGGGCCGCTGCCCGGGCGCGGGCGTCGGGCTCGGCGAGGCGAGCGTCGTCCGAGCACAGCCAGGTGCCGGCCGCCAGGGTGGCGTCGAAGACGTTCTGCGGGTCGGCGGCGCCATCCGCATTGCCGTCCGCCGAGAACTGCGACCACACCGCCGGGGGCAGCTGCATCGGCCCGAGCCTGCCGGTCCCGGGGGCCACACGCGCGGTGGTGAGGGTGCCGAGCACGTCGGTGCGTCCCGAATCGGCGTGCTGCGAGGTGATCCGTCCGATCGCCGCGAGCAGATGCCACGGCAGCGCGCACCCGGGCTCGCTGATCGCTAGCTGCATCTCGGCCGCCCGGTACGCGTAGAGCACCAGTTCGGGGATCGCCAGGGGGCCCTCACCGGCCATCACGGGTGACGGCTGTCCGGGAGCGACCGTGACCGCGGGCGGTAGGTCCGCGGCGGGATCGGGAGCCGTGCTCGCGGCTCCGCGCACGGGCCGCGTCGTCGCCGGATCCGCCGGCAGTACCCCGACCCCGGTGCTGCCGTCCGCCGCCGTCACGACGACCGGCTCCGTGTTCTCCGTCGCGGCCACCGTCGCCGGCGACGACGCGACCGCCGCGAACCCCGCGCCGAGCACCACCGGCACCGCGATCAGACCCTGCCAGCGCACGCCATCACCCCACAGACCTACTCGTCGCGGACCGTTACCCCACCGACACCATCGACCGGCTGTGATGAACGTTACAGCGAGTCACGTCTCAGCGGCGGGGAGGGCGCGGTTTACCGGCCGTCGTCGTTGCCGTGTCCTCCTCCCCCGGCTCGATCAGCAGTGCGCGCAGATCGTCGAGTTCGCGGCGCAGATAGTCGCGGGTGGCCACCTCGCCGACGGCCAGCCGCAGCGCCGCCAGCTCACGCGCGAGGAACTCGGTGTCCGCCTTGGTCTGGGCGGCGCGGGCCCGGTCCACCTCGAGGGAGACCCGGTCCCGGTTCTCCTGCCGGTTCTGGGCGAGCAGGATCAGCGGCGCGGCGTACGCGGCCTGCGTGGAGAACGCGAGGTTCAGCAGGATGAACGGGTACGGGTCCCACTGCAGCGCGACGGCGAAGACGTTGAGCAGGATCCACACGATCACCACGACGGTCTGGATGGCCAGATAGCGCCCGGTGCCGAGGAACCGGGCGATCGACTCGCTGACGCGCCCGACGGCCTCGACGTCGAAGTTGACCCGGAAGCGGCCGGTGCGGGGGGTGTCGAGGCGCTGCCGGGCCACGGCGGAACGGTCACTCATCGTCGGCCTCCTCCTCGCGCCAGTCCTCGGGCAGCAGGTGGTCGAGCACGTCGTCGACCGTCACGGCACCGAGCAGGTGCCCCTCGTCGTCCAGCACGGGCCCGCACACCAGGTTGTACGTCGCGAAGTACCGGGTGACCGCGGTGAGCGAGTCGTCCGGGTCCAGTCGCGGCAGGTCGTTGTCGACGATCCCGCCCACCAGGCCGGCCGGCGGCTCCCGGAGCAGCTGCTGCAGGTGCACGCAGCCCAGATACTTGCCCGTCGGGGTCGCGGTGGGCGGCCGCACCACGAACACCATCGACGCGAGCGCCGGCGTGAGGTCCGGGTCGCGGACCCGGGCCAGCGCCTCGGCCACCGTCGTCGCCGGGGTGAGCACCACCGGCTCGGGGGTCATCAGGCCGCCGGCGGTGTCGGGGGAGTGCTCGAGCAACCGCCGCACCGGCTCCGAATCCTCCGGATCCATCAGGCGGAGCAGCGACTCGGCCTCCGAGTCGGGCAGCTCACCGAGCAGATCCGCGGCGTCGTCGGGATCCATCGCCTCGAGCAGGTCCGCGGCGCGTTCCACCTCGAGGTGCATCAGCAGATCGGTCTGGTCGTCGGTGGGCAGCTCCTGCACGACGTCGGCGAGCCGCTCGTCGTCCAGCGCGACCGCCACCTCGTGCCGGCGCTTCTCCGGCAGCTCGCGGAGCGCGTTCGCGACGTCGGCGGCGCGCATGTCCTCGAACTGCAGCAGCAGCTGCGAGACGCCCTGGCCGGGCATCCCGAGGTTGGTGTAGGTCAGACCGTGCACGTGCTGCCAGTCCACGACGTGGATCGCGGACCTCCGGCCCAGCCGGCCGCGGTGCGCGCGCACGGCCACCCGCGAGACCAGCCAGTCCCGGGTGCGGGTCAGTTCGATGCCGAGGTCGACGACGACCACGTCCACGCCCGCGAGCTCGCCCAGCTCGGGATCGTCGACCCGGACCTTCGAATCGAGCACCTGCGCGAGCGCCAGCACCTCGGTCGGCCGCTGCGTGAACCGGCGCAGGCTCACGTTGCCGGTGTTCAGGGTGACGGCGCCCGGCTCGATCGCCGTCACCCGCAGCATCGGCACGAATATTCGCTTGCGCGTTGGCAGTTCGACGACCAGGCCGAGCACCCGGGGCTGCTGCCGGCCGATCCGGATGGTGAGCACGACGTCGCGCACCCGGCCGATCGACTCGCCGTCGGGCCCGAGGACCACCAGACCGGCGAGCCTCGCCGCGAATACCTTGCTCACTGCTGCCATGATGGTCAGGCTAGAACGTGCGGTCGTCGATTTCGGAACACGGAGGTCTGCCCAGCCCATGTCGTTCGACTTCAGGCCCCGAAGGTCCGTGCTCGCCGTTCCCGGCAGCAGCCGCAAGATGATCGACAAGGCCAAGGGCCTCGCCGCCGACGAGGTGTTCCTCGACCTCGAGGACGCCGTCTCCCCGCTGGCGAAGGAGCAGGCCCGCACGACGATCGTCGAGGCCCTCAACGAGGACGGATGGGGCGAGCAGCTGAAGGTGGTGCGGGTCAACGACTGGACGACCGACGCCACCTACCTCGACGTCGCCACCGTGGTGGGCGGCGCCGGCGCGCACCTCGACGCGATCCTGCTGCCGAAGGTCCCCGACGCGAGCCACGTGCAGGCGCTCGATCTGCTGCTGACCCAGGTGGAGAAGGCCCACGGCCTCGAGGTGGGCCGCATCGGCATCGAACCGCAGATCGAGGACGCACTCGGGTTGACCAACATCAACGCCATCGCCACGGCGAGCCCGCGCGTCCGGACCCTGGTGTTCGGCCCGGCCGACTTCATGGCGAGCATCAACATGCGCACCCTCGTCGTCGGTGAGCAGCCCGACGGCTACGACCGCGGCGACGCCTACCACCACATCCTCATGACCATCCTCATGGCGGCCCGGGCCCACGGCCTGCAGGCGATCGACGGGCCGTACCTGCAGATCCGCGACGTCGAGGCGTTCCGGCGCTCGGCGCAGCGGACCGCTGCCCTCGGCTTCGACGGCAAGTGGGTGCTGCACCCCAGCCAGATCGACGCCGCGAACGAGGTCTTCAGCCCGCGGCAGGAGGACTACGACAAGGCCGAGATGATCCTCGACGCCTACGAGTGGCACACCTCCGCGGCCGGCGGCGCGCGCGGCGCCGCGATGCTCGGGGACGAGATGATCGACGAGGCCAGCCGCAAGATGGCGCTGGTGATCTCCGCGAAGGGCCGGGCGGCCGGGATGACCCGCACCACGAAGTTCGAGCCGCCGCAGTAGGCGGCTGCGCCGCCGGTGCGTCCTTCGGGCGGCGGAAACAACCCAAAGGACGCACCGGCGCCGAAGGCGCACACGGGCAGAATGGACAGGTGCGCCGGATCGGGGCGCGCAGTCACGAGAAGGAGCCGAAGATGACCAACCCCCTCGGACAGCCGGGACGCGCCACGCCGGGCCTGCCGACTCCGCCGAGCGGCTGGCCGGTCGGTTCGTACACCACCTACGCCGAGGCGCAGCGGGCTGTCGACCACCTCTCGGACCAGTCCTTCCCGGTCGAGGACGTCACCATCGTGGGCGTCGACCTCATGCAGGTCGAGCGGGTCACCGGCCGGTTGACGTGGGCGAAGGTGATCGGGGGCGGCATCGCCTCCGGCGCCTGGCTCGGTCTGTTCTTCGGCCTGCTGCTCGGGATCTTCTCGACCGACTTCCTCGGCCCCCTGCTCGTCGGCATGGTCGGCGGCATCGTCTTCGGCCTGATCTCCACGACGATCCCGTACGCCGCGACGCGCGGCCAGCGTGACTTCTCGTCGACGATGCAGCTGGTGGCCGGCCGTTACGACGTGCTGTGCGCGCCGCGCAACGCCGAACGGGCCCGGGACCTGCTCGCCAAGCTCGCGTTGTAAACCGTTCGATCACAGTTCCGCTCCGGGCGGCAGTTGGGTCGCGCGCCGGCGCCCGGTGCGTTACGTTCGCACCAAGTGTGACGGAAGTCACCGTCGCGCTGGACGACGGGCGGAGGCTGCGGTGCGGAGACGGGCGGTGAGGGTCGGACTGGTGGGTGCCGCGGCGGTGCTCGCGCTGTCGTCGGTCGCGGCGTGCGGCAGCGAGTCCAGCGGGACGGTACTGAGTTTCTACACCGCCGCCGACGGTGCGGAGCAGTACGCCGCCGCGGCGGCGAACTGCACGGCCGCCGCCGGCGGCAGGTACACGATCGAGCAGCGCACCCTGCCGAAGGGCGCCGACGACCAGCGGCTGCAGCTCGCGCGGCGGCTCACCGGCGATGACGACACGCTGGACCTGATGACCCTCGACGTGGTATGGACGGCCGAGTTCGCCGAGGCGGGATGGGCGCTGCCGCTGCCGCCGGACGTCGCGGCCTCGGTGTCCGAGGGCACCCTCGCCGGGCCGCTGGCCTCGGCGACGTGGCAGGACACCCTGTACGCGGCTCCGCTGAACACGAACACCCAGTTGCTCTGGTACCGCAAGGACCTGATGCCCGGCGGCCGCCCGCCGCAGACGTGGGACGAGATGATCGACATCGCGAGCGGGCTCGCGGACGAGGGCCGGCCCAGCTGGATCGGGGTGCAGGCCCGCCAGTACGAGGGCCTGATGGTGTGGTTCAACACCCTGCTCGCCAGCGCGGGCGGATCCGTCGTCGCCGAGGACGGCACCACCGTCACCGTGGCCGACGGTGACGCCGCCGTGACGGCCCTCGACATCATGAAGCGCGTGGCGACGGCGCCCGGTGCGGATCCGTCGCTGAACCAGTCCGACGAGGCCGCCGCCCGCCTGGGCATGGAGAGCGGCAAGGCCGCCTTCCAGGTGAACTGGCCGTTCGTCTACCCCGGCATCCTCGAGAACGCCGAGAAGGGCTTCCTGCCCTCCATCGACGACAACGGCAACGTGACCGCCGAGAACACCGGCAACACGGTGCTGACGGTGAACGGCGAGCAGAACTTCCTCCCCGCGCCGTACCCGGCGGTGATCGCTGGCACGCCCGCACGGGTCACCATCGGCGGGTTCAACATCGCTGTCGCCCGCACCAGCCGCAACCCCGACCTGGCGTTCGAGGCGATGCAGTGCCTGCGCAACGAGGAGAACCAGCGCAACAACGCCGTCGACGGCGGCGTTCCGCCCACTCTCGCCTCGCTCTACGACGACCCGGAGTTCCAGCAGGCGTATCCCGTGTGGCGGGAGGTGCGCGAGAGCCTCGAGAACGCGGCGGTGCGCCCGGTTTCGCCCGCCTACCAGAGCATTTCGACGCTCATCACCGCCACGCTCAACCCGGTCGACCGGATCGATCCGCCGCGCACGGTCGACGAACTCGCGGAACAGGTTCGCAAGGCGGTCAATTCGGAAGGGCTGATCCCGTGACCACCACGCCCGCAACCAGACCCGTCCCGCCGGCCGAGGGCGCCCGGACCGCACCGTCCCGGCGCGAGAAAGCCCTTCTCTCCGAAGGGAAGAAGGCCGAACGCCGGCTCGGGCTGTGGCTCGTCGCACCCGCGGCGCTGCTGATGCTCGCCGTCACGGCCTACCCGGTGGGGTACGCGGTCTGGCTGAGCCTGCAACGGTACGACCTGCGGTTCCCCGACGAACGCGAGTTCGTCGGACTGGCCAACTACGTCTCGGTCCTCACCGACGCGTTCTGGTGGCAGGCGTTCGCCGTGACCGCCGGGATCACCGTCGTGTCGGTGGCGATCGAGTTCGTCCTCGGCCTGACACTGGCGCTGATCATGCACCGCACCATCGTCGGCAAGGGCACCGTCCGCACCGTGGTGCTGATCCCGTACGGCATCGTCACCGTCGCCGCGGCCTACAGCTGGTACTACGCGTGGACGCCGGGCACCGGTTACCTCGCGAACCTCCTGCCCGAGGGCAGTGCCCCACTGACGCAGCAGCTTCCGTCGCTGGCGATCATCGTGCTCGCCGAGGTGTGGAAGACCACCCCGTTCATGGCGCTGCTGCTGCTCGCCGGGCTGGCCCTCGTTCCGGACGACCTGCTGCGCGCCGCCCAGGTCGACGGCGCCGGCGCATGGACGCGGCTGACCAGGATCATCGTGCCGCTGATGAAGCCGGCGATCCTGGTGGCCCTGCTGTTCCGCACCCTCGACGCCTTCCGCATCTTCGACAACATCTACGTCCTCACGCGCGGATCCAACGGCACGGGCTCGGTGTCGATCCTCGGATACGACAACCTGTTCAAGGCGTTCAACCTCGGGATCGGGTCGGCGATCAGCGTCCTGATCTTCCTGTGCGTGGCCATCATCGCGTTCGTGTTCATCAAGCTGTTCGGGGCGTCCGCACCGGGCTCCGATCCGGAAGGGAAACGGTGACATGACGACGACCGAGACCCCGCGCCGCAAGCTGAGCTGGTCGGTGGTGAACCTGCTCGTCCTGCTGTACGCGCTGATCCCCGTCGTGTGGATCGCCAGCCTGTCCTTCAAGCCGGCCGGCACCATCAAGGACGGCCGGTTCATTCCCCGGGAGTGGACACTCGACAACTACCGCGGGATCTTCCGCACCGACGCGTTCACCAGCGCACTGATCAATTCCATCGGTATCGGGCTGATCGCGACGGTGGTCGCGGTGGTCATCGGCACCATGGCGGCCTACGCCATCGCGCGGCTCGACTTCCCGGGCAAGAAGATCCTCGTCGGCGTGGCGCTGCTGATCGCGATGTTCCCGCAGATCTCCCTCGTCAGCCCGCTCTTCGACATCATCCGCAAACTCGGGCTGTTCGACACGTGGGCCGGCCTGATCATCCCGTACATCACCTTCTCCCTGCCCCTGGCGATCTACACGCTCTCGGCGTTCTTCAAGGAGATCCCGTGGGAGCTCGAGAAGGCCGCCAAGATGGACGGCGCCACACCCGGGCAGGCGTTCCGAAAGGTGGTGGCGCCGCTGGCGGCGCCGGGCATCGTCACCGCCGCGATCCTGGTGTTCATCTTCTGCTGGAACGACCTGTTGTTCGCGATCTCGCTGACCTCCACCGAGCGGTCCATCACCGCGCCCGCGGCGATCGCCAACTTCACCGGGGCCTCGCAGTTCGAGGAGCCCACCGGCTCGATCGCGGCGGCCGCGGTGGTCATCACCATCCCGATCATCGTGTTCGTGCTGATCTTCCAACGTCGCATCGTGGCCGGCCTGACGTCCGGCGCAGTGAAGGGATGACCCAGATGGCTGAAATCGTGCTGGACAAGGTGACCAAGCTCTACCCCGACGGGGCGAAGGCGGTCAGCGACGTGGACGTGACGATCGCCGACGGGGAGTTCATCATCCTGGTCGGTCCCTCGGGCTGCGGGAAGTCGACGACGCTGAACATGATCGCCGGGCTCGAGGACATCTCCTCCGGCGAGTTGCGCATCGGCGGCGAGCGGGTCAACGAGAAGGCGCCCAAGGACCGGGACATCGCGATGGTGTTCCAGTCGTACGCGTTGTACCCGCACATGACGGTGCGGGAGAACATCGCCTTCCCGCTCACCCTCGCCAAGATGCCCAAGGACGAGATCGAGCGGAAGGTCACCGAGGCCGCCAAGATCCTCGACCTGACGGACCATCTCGACCGCAAACCGTCGAATCTGTCCGGCGGGCAGCGTCAGCGGGTGGCGATGGGCCGCGCGATCGTGCGCAACCCCAAGGCGTTCCTCATGGACGAGCCGCTGTCCAACCTCGATGCCAAGCTGCGGGTGCAGATGCGCACCGAGATTGCCCGCCTCCAGAAACGGCTGGGCACCACCACGGTGTACGTCACCCACGATCAGACCGAGGCGATGACCCTCGGCGACCGGGTGGTCGTCCTCCGCGGCGGGCTGGTGCAGCAGATCGGCGCGCCCCAGGAGCTCTACGACCGGCCGAGAAACCTGTTCGTGGCCGGATTCATCGGCTCTCCGTCGATGAACTTTCTGGCCGGCCAGCTCGAGTCGAACGGCGTGCGCACCGTGATCGGCGACTTTACCCTGCCGGCCGAGCGGTGGGCGGCCGTGCAGAAGCACAATCCGGGACGTGACGTCGTCGTCGGCGTCCGGCCCGAACACTTCGAGGACGCCACGCTCCTGGACCCGGCCCAGCGTGAGCAGGGTACGACCTTCACCGTGGACGTCGACGTGCTCGAATCGATGGGGTCGGACAAGTACGCGTACTTCACCGTCGAGTCCCCGGACCTGCATTCGAGCGACCTCGACGACCTGGCGGCCGACGTCGGCGTCGCCGACCTCGCCGGCGGGTCGATGGTCGCGCGGCTGCCCGCCGAGTCCGGCGTCGCGAAGGGCCGGCCCGTCCAGCTGTGGTTCGATCCGGCGAAGATCGCCCTCTTCGACCAGGCGACGGGGGAGAACATCACCCTCTGACCGAGCGGTGCATAGTAGGCCGGTGGACCTCGACGACATCGCCGACGAGCTGTACGGGCTCGATCCGGGCGAGTTCACCGCGGCCCGCAGCGAGCACGTCGCCCGCGCCCGTGAGGCCGGAGACCGCGAGCTCGCGGCGGCCGTCGGCCGGTTGCGCAAGCCGACCGTGTCGGCCTGGCTGGTGAACATGCTCGTCCGCGAGAAGTCCGAGGAGGTCACGGCCCTGCTCGGGCTCGGCGACGCCCTGCGCTCCGCGCAGCGCCAGCTCTCCGGGTCCGAGCTGCGGCGGCTGTCCACGCAGCGACGGCGGGTGATCGGTGCGCTCGAGAAGACCGCGGCCCGCCTCGCCGCCGAGCATGGCCGGCGGGCGTCGGAGGCGGCCCTGCGCGAGGTCGGCCAGACCCTGCACGCCGCCCTCGCCGACGCCGATCTGGCCGAGCAGGTGCGCGGGGGCCGGCTCGAGGCGCCCCTGGACTACAGCGGCTTCGGCCCGGTGGGGCTGTCGGTCGTCCCGCCCCCGCCGGCACGGACGGACACCGAGGCGGACGAGGCCGAGCGCACCCGGCGCGCCGCCGCCCTGGAGACCGCCGTCGCCGAGGCGGAGGCGGCGCGGAACACCGCCGACGAGGCGCAGTCGGTGGCGGCGCGGGCACGCGCGGCGGTCGAGGAACTCGACGGGCACGTCGCGCGGTTGCGCGAGGAGCTGAGCCGGGTGGAGCAGCGGCGCGAGTTCGCGCGACGCACCGCCCGGTCGGCCGACGAGGACGCCGCGAAGGCCGAGGACGCGGCGCGGCAGGCGGAGGAGGCGGTGCGCGCGCTGCGGGAGCAGGACTGACGTCGCCCGATCAGCCCCGACGCGCCGCGGCGGCCTCGGCCTGATCGTCCGCGACGACGGGCGTGGCGGCGAGACCGGACACCGATCCCCATTCGGCAGCGAGGGCCGTCGCCTCCACCTCGTCCTCCTCGCGGTCGCTGAGCGGACGCGTCGCCGGTTGCCCGCCGACGAGAACGAGCACCGCGGCGGCGGCCGCGGCCGCGGCGCCCAGCGCGAACGCCGCGACGAACGCGCTCTCGCGGACGACGCCGCCGGTGCCGGCGACGGTCAGCGTGGCCAGCAATGTCGTCACCACCGCGCTGCTGAGCGAGCTGCCCGCCGTGCGGGCGATGGAATTGATGCTGTTCGCGACCCCGGTCTGATCGGGGCGCACCTCGGCGACGAGGAGCGCCGGCAGCGCCGCATAGGCGAGACTGACGAAGGTGGTGACGAGGATGCCGGAGACGATCAGCTGCCAGCTCCGGTCGTGCACGACCGCCACCAGGGCGAAGCCGGCGATCCCGAGAACGCACGCTCCGATCAGCACCCAGCGGGCGTCGAACCGGTGGATGAGCCGGCCCGCCAGTGCCGCGGCGACCACACCGACGAGCGCGCCCGGGAGCATGTACACCGCGGTCGCCTCGAGCACGGTGGCGCCGAACCCGTATCCGGCGACGGCGGGCGGGGTCTGCACGAAGTATGCGGTGGCGAGGAAGCTGACGAACATGGCCATGCCGACGAGGAACGCGGCGCCGTGCACCACGAACACCGGCCGGTGGGTGAGCATCCGCGGCGGCACGAGCGGCTCGTCGACGTGCCGTTCGAAGAGGAACCACCCGGTGAGCACGGCCAGGCCGAGGGCGGCGCTCGCGACGGTGGGCGGCGCCGCCCACCCCCACGTTCCGCCCTCGGACAGGGCGAGCAGCACCAGCGCCAGGCCGACGGCGAGCAGCGCCGCGCCGAGCCAGTCGATCCGGCCTCCCTCGGCCCGCCGCCGCTTCGGCACGACGAGGAAGGCGCTCAGCAACGCGACGACGTTGAACGCCGCCACCAGCCAGAACACCCGGCGGTAGTCGCCGCCCGAGACCATCAGGCCGGTGAGCACCATGCCGATCGCACCACCCACGCCGAGCGTGCCCGAGAACAGGCCCATCGCGCCGATCAGCCGCTGCGGCGGCAGTTCGGCGCGCAGCACGGCGATGCCGACGGGGAACAACGCGAACGACACGCCCTGCAGTACCCGGCCGAGAAGCAGAAGCGCGAACGAGTCCGTGGCGGCGCACAGCAGCGAGCCGACGAGCACTACGGCGAGGACAGTGAGCAGAACCGGGCGTTTGCCGCGCAGGTCGGCCAGCCGGCCCAGCAGCGGCGTGGTGACGGCGGCGGCGAGCAGGTTCGCGGTCAGCACCCAGCCGGCGGCGGTCGTGCTCACGCCCAGCTGGTCGCGGATGGTGCCGACGATCGGCACCACGGACGTCTGCATCACGGCGATCGTGGTGATGATGAAGCACAGCACGGGAACCAGCAGCCGCGCACCTCTCGGATCGGACATCGGCTCTCCTCGACGCTGCAACATGAAACTAAATTCAACTAAACATCTACCGGACGCTCGGTCTCGCCGTCCAGGCACATGCGAAACCCGGGCCGCCGTCGGACCGCCGTGGCAGGGTGTCCCCGTGACGCCGCGCACCCTCACCGCCCGCGCGCTCGGCCGCGCCACCCTCGCCCGGCAGCACCTGCTGCGGCGCGGCGACCTGCCCGCGATCGAGCTGGTCGAGCATCTGCTGGGCTTGCAGGCCCAGGCGCCGAGCCCGCCCTACTTCGCGCTGTGGGCGCGGTTGCGGCGGTTCCGGCCGACGGCCCTGGCCGACCTCCTCGAATCACGCGACGTGGTGCGCATCGTGCTCATGCGCGGCACGGTGTTCGCCGTCTCGGCGGCCGACGCGGTGGCCCTGCGGGACTGGATCCAGCCGCTGCTGGACCGGGACCTGACCACCAACACCCAGTATGCGGCCGGTCTGGCGGGGCTGGATCTGCGCGAGCTCGCCGCCGTGGGCCGCGACCTGCTCCGCGACGGCCCGCGCAGCCTGCAGGAACTGCGCCCGCTGCTCGCCGAGCGGTTCCCCGGCCGCGACCCGGCCGCGCTTGCCTACGGGCTGCGGAATCTGCTTCCGCTGGTGCAGGTGCCGCCGCGGGGGCTGTGGGGGCGCTCCGGGCAGCCGAGACTCACGCCGCTCGACGAGTGGATCGGTCGCGGCCCGGCACGGGCGGACCCGGCCGTCGTCCTCCGGCGATACCTCGCCGCGTTCGGGCCGGCGAGCGTGCGCGACGCGCAGACCTGGTCGGGGCTGACACGGCTCGGTGAGGTCTTCGAGCGGTTGCGTCCGTCGCTCGAGGTGTTCCGTGACGAGAACGGTGTCGAGGTGTTCGACCTACCCGACGCCCCGCGACCCGAACCGGCGACGCCGGCGCCGGTGCGGATCCTTGCGCCCTACGACAACGTGCTGCTCTCGCACGCCGACCGGACCCGGATCGTCCCCGACGAGCACCGTCGCCGGATCATGACGCAGAACGGCATCGTGCGCTCGACCTTCCTCGTCGACGGGACCGTCGCCGGGGCCGCGAACCTCATCGTCACGAGGAATTCGGCCGTGCTCGAGGTGACCCCCTGGCAGCGACTGACAGCCACCCGGCGCGCGGCGGTCGAGAAGGAAGGTCTGCGGCTGACGAGATTCGCTGCTGCGACCGCCGAAGTGCACGAGGTGCGGTTCGTCGAACAGTAGGCGCGCGGCGGCAGGCGTGGCCCGCCCGCGGACGGGGTATCCGGCGGGCGGACCGAACTACCCGCAGGAGCAGCAGATGAGCAATCAGACCGACACGTCCCTCGACCTCGCGGAGACCGCCCGCAGGCACGCCCGCGAATACACGGCGGGTGAGGACCTCCCGATGCGGGGGTACGCGACGGTCCTTGCCGGGTACAGCACGCTCGTCACCGTCGCCGTGATCGGCGCGCTGGTGACCGGCCGGCGGCTGCCCGACCGGTTGAGCGGCGAGGACCTGATCGTGCTCGCCCTGGGCACGCACAAGCTGTCGCGGACGGTCACGAAGGACGCGGTGACCAGCCCCCTGCGGGCGCCCTTCACCCGGTACACGGGACGGGGCGGTCCCGCCGAGGTGACGGAGGAGGTGCGCGGAACGAACACCCTGCGGCACAGCCTCGGGGAGCTGCTCACCTGCCCGTTCTGCTTCGACGTGTGGGTGGCGACCTTCTTCACGATCGGGATGGTCTTCGCGCCGCGCCCGACGCGGCTCGTCGCCGGGCTGTTCGCGGCCCTGGCCGGCGCGGATTTCCTGCAGTTCGCCTACGCGAAGGCGCAGCAGAGCGTCGGGTGAGCGCCGCGGCCCGTCGCCCCCTGTGCCGTCTCGGGCAGGACGGGCCGTGCAGGATCCACGCGCCGGTTCGGAATCCGCCCGTGCTGCGGCGTGGGCGGATTCCGAAGTCCCGGGCGGATCCACCGGGCGCATCCGCCCGGCCCGCCTGGGGGACGTCAGGCGATGTCGGGCTCCGGCTCGGGCTCCGAGTTCTCGGGGCGCAGCAGGTCGTGCTCCTCGACCGCCTCGAGCGAGAGGGTGCGGTAGCCGTATCCGTCGAACAGCACGGTGATCCGGTCCGTCTCCGCGCTCATCACCTCGCCGGCGCCCCACTGCGCGTGCACGACCCGGGTGTGTAGCGGAATCGATTCGTGACGAACATGATTCGCCGGCTCGGGCCGGCTCTCGGGGATCCCCTCGCGGCAGCAGTCGCAGTGGCCGCACGGTTCGAGCAGCGACTCGCCGAAGTACCCGAGCAGGAACTGCCTTCGGCAGCCGCGGGTTTCGGCGTAGCCGCGCATCATCTCCACGCGGGAGCGGTCCATCCGTTCGCCCACCGCTGCCACCTCCGCCGCGCGCCGGACGGCGATCTCCACCTCGACGGTGCGTGCGGTGAACCCCTTGCGTCCCGAGGAGACCACCCCGGCCCGTTCGAGCAGGTTGACCGCGTTGGTCAGGGTCCGGCCGCGGGTATCCAGTTCGGCGCGTAGGTCTTTCAGTCGCGTCGGGGCTTTCGCGCGCCGCAGCGCGGTGAACGCCCGGCCGAGCAGTTCCTCGTCCGGGCGGTGGGTCGTGAAGAACTTCGCGAGCGAGAGGTCCTCGGGCCGGTAGAACAGCAGCGCCTTCGCCTCGAGCCCGTCGCGCCCGGCCCGGCCGATCTGCTGGTAGTAGCTGTCCACGGAATCCGGCGCGGAGGCGTGCGCGACGAACCGCACGTCGGGCTTGTCGATGCCCATGCCGAACGCGGAGGTCGCCACCACCACCTCGTACTCGCCGTCGAGGAACCCGTGGTGTACCCGCTCGCGCGTGGCCGACGCCAGGCCGGCGTGGTACGCGGCCGCCCGCAGTCCCCGTTCGGCCAGTTCGGCCGCATAGAACTCGGCGTCCTTGCGCGTCGCGGTGTACAGCAGCCCGGGCGTCTCGAGTCCGGCGACCGTCTCGATCACCGCCCGGCGTTTCTCGGCGTCGGTCGTGTACCGCTCGACGGCCAGATCGATGTTGGGCCGATCGAATCCGCTGGCGATCACCACCGGGTCGCGCAGGCGCAGCTCCTCGACGATCTCCTGCCGCACCGGCGGCGACGCGGTGGCCGTGAGCGCCACCACCGGCGGTCGGCCGAGCCGGTCGAGCGCGTCGGCCAGGCGCAGGTAGTCGGGCCGGAAGTCGTGGCCCCACGCGGACACACAGTGCGCCTCGTCGACCACCACGAGGGAGACGTGCGCGTCGGCGAGACGGGCCACCACCTCGTCGTTGGCGAGCTGCTCCGGCGCCAGGAAGACGTACTCCACGGTGCGCTCCCGGATCGTCTCCCACGCGGCCGCGGTCGCCGAGGCCCGCTGCCGGGAATTGATCGCGACCGCGTCCGGCGCCGAGGTGGCGTCGAGACCTGCGATCTGATCGTTCTGCAGCGCGATGAGCGGGGAGATCACCAGGGTCGTGCCCTCGATCAGCAACGCCGGCACCTGGTAGATCGCCGACTTGCCCGATCCGGTGGCCATCACCGCGAGCACGTCCCGGCCCCGCACCAGCGGTTCCATCGCGTCGAGCTGGCCGGGACGCAGTTCCTCCCAGCCGAACACGCGGCGCGCGGCCGCCCGTAGCTCGGCCCGGATGTCACGCGGTCCGGTCGTGTCGGCTGCGTCCTGCACGGTCGCCGTCAAGCGTGTCCTCCTGTCGTGGGCCCGGTCCTCCCGACCAGGGTACGGAGCGCATGGAGTCCCCAACCCCAGCGCGGACCGGCGCCGGCACGCTTCTCGACCGGCCCGAGGCACCCGGGCGTTCGGTGGGCGCCCTCGGTGGCTGACCGGGGATACCTCCGGCGCCCCGGGATCAAACCGGTGGGCGTGCGCTCACCGCGGGGCCCGCCGCCGCAGCCGCTCGATGATCTCCTCGTTCCACACGTGCCGCCGCACCAGCCGGTACCGTTCGCCGGCCAGCCACAGATACGCCTCGGCGTCGGTGCGGGTGCGCAGCATCCCCGCCGCCCGCACCATGTCGACCACCGGTACGAACTCCTCGTCGAACCACCGCTGCGCCACCACGTCGCGGGTGAGGAACTCGCCGCGCTCCTGCATGAGCCGGAAGCCCCACGCCTCGATGCACTCGGCCAGTTCCGCGTAGTCCCACGGGTCCCGGACGGTCACCGCATCACGCCGGCTGCCGGTGAGCGGCACCCGGCTGAGGAACATCCGGTAATGGTCCTTGCGCATCAGGTCCGAGTGCTGGGTCACGCCCTCCGGCGAGATCCGGGTGACGATCTCGGTCACGTAGGCGTCGATGGTCGCGTCACCGCGGGCGTAGGCGATGGAGACGCGGTGGTGCCCGTCCACCACGAAATGCATCGTCCCGATGCGGTACACCGTGATCGGCGGCACCGCCTCGCCCCGGCGGCGGGCCGTGGCCAGCTTCTCCCACCGCTGGCGCAGCCGCGCCGACGTGGGCCGGAACCGCCGGTCGAAGTCCTCGGTGCGGTCCACGCTGCCGACGATCGAGGCCACGTCGATGCTCTGCAGGCCCAGGCGCCGTTCCCCGACCCGGCCGAGGGCCCGCACCACGGCGTCGAACGGCAGCACGGCGTTGACGTCCTCGGGTTCGCGGCGCAGCCACGCGATCAGCCGCGCGTACTCGGCGCGCCGCCGCTGCCGGGAGAAGTCGTCGCCGGCGTCGGCGCCGGGGAAGCCGGTGTCTCGCACCATTACACGACGGTACCGGCGGACGGGGCCCCGGTCGGCCGGATCGGCGCAGGCCGCACCGGCGGCGCGGGACCCGCCTCGGGTCTACATTGCAGGGGTGATCGACGCCGTGCTGCCCGCCGTCCGTGCCCATCTCAGCGCCCGCCTCGGGGGCGGCGAGCCGGAGACGGCGTCCGTGACGTTCCTCGGCCTCGAACCCATCGAGGTGCTGCGCTTCCGCGTGGAACAGCCGGACCTGGTGCGGTTCGCGACCCTGGGGTGTTCGCGGCACCCGATGGGCGACCCCACCGCGACGGTCGCCGACCCGACCCGCGGGCCGCGCGCCGAGCTGATCCTCAGCGTGCGCGGCCTCAGCGGCAGTCTCCCGGGACTGGTCCGCACGCTCGCGACGCTCGCGGCCCTGCCCGCGGTGGAGGGCGTCGTCCTCACCGACGACGCCCTGCTCGACCTGGGGGAGCCGCTGTGGCAGGGCGCCACCTTCACCGCGGTGATGCTCGAGCCGAGCGACGTCCCCGACCTGGTGCTGCCCGAGCCCGCCGACCCGGTGCGGTTCTTCGAGGTGATACCGCTGACCGGCACCGAGGCCGCGTGGAAGCGGTTGCGCGGCGGCGCTGCGCTGCGCGAGGCGTGGTCAGAGGCCGGCATCGACGTGCGGGACCCGAACCGCGCCCCGGCCCGCATGTGAATCGCGCCGTCAGCGGGGCACGACGACCCCGATCGGGCCACCGGCGAGGCAGACGTCGAGCCCGGCCGACGCGGAGCGGGCCTGCAGCCCGGTGCCCGCGCCCGGGACCCGCGCGTACACCGTGCCCAGTCCCGCGGTGACCGGCACCCGCACCCGTGGCGCTGCGGGGAAGCCCACCTCGATCTCGCCGTCCGCGGAGGCACGGTAGTTCAGCTGCACCGTCCATTCCCCGCCCACCAGCGCGGTGTCGGCGGGGAGCACGGTCGTCGTCGACGCGGTGAGCAGATGCCCGCAGTCGGGCACCGGCCCGGGCAGCACGTGCCGCACCGGGACGAGACCCGCCGGCACCAGCCGTCCGCCGTCGTCGAGCACCTGCAGTTCGGTGGTGACGGCGCCGATCTCGGCGCGTCCCGGCAGCGGCGAGAACACGCGGCTGAGCAGATTGTGGGGGTGGGTGACCGGCAGGAGCACCCACACCGAGACGGGATGATCGAGGATCGGCATGTCCGGCCGCGCGGTGAGCGCGGACTTCGCGGCGGCCAGGTACGCGCCGGTGGGGTTGTCGGCCCAGGTGCGGGCGAACGTCGCCGTCGACCACAGGCTGCTCGCCGCGAAGGTGACCGCGCACCCGGCCGCGACGAGCCGCCGTGCCGGTTGTGCGGGGGGCGCGTCGCCGCGCGACGGAGCGTGCAGGATCAGCGCCGCGGCGATCGCGACGACGACGGCCGTGTCGGTGTGGTAGCGCAGGGTCTGCGCCAGTTCGTACGTCGTGTCCGGACCGAAGCGGGTGCTGATCATCGCGGCCGTCGAGGCTGCCACGTAGACGGCCGTCGCGGCCCACACCCAGCCCGTGCGCCGGTTCCGCCGCAGCGACCACACCAGGACGGCGAGCACCGCCGCCCAGGCCGCCACGACCAGCCCGGCCGGCGGATCCGCCCACGGCGGGCCCGGATTCCAGCGGTCCCATCGCCACGGCCCGCCCAGCAGGGTCGGCAGCACCCCGAACGAGACGCCGTGGTGCGTCAGCCCGCGCACCATGTCGGCCGTGGGCGCCCCGAACCGGGACTCCACCAGGGACAGGTAGGCGGCCGCCCACCCGGCGAGGGCGAGCGCCGAGCCCAGCCACAGCGGCGCCCCGCGTACCGCCGCGGTGCGCACCGGCCGGCGGCGGCCGTCCAGCCGGTACATCAGGGCGACGGTCGCGAAGGCCACCGCCGGCACCAGCACCGACTTCTCGAAGAACAGCAGCGCGACGACGGTGACCGCCGTCCCGCTCAGCGCGTAGCGGATCCGGCCGGTGCGCACCAGCCGGATCGCGTCGCCGGCCACCCACGCCAGGGCCGCCTGCAGCGGCAGCGAATTCAGCCCCGCCGCCCACCACGCGAACGACGGCAGCGTCAGGGGGGTGAACAGGTAGAACAGCAGCGGGCCGAGCAGCGCCGGCCGCGGCCCCAGCAGCAACCACAGCACGCGCAGCACGGCCAGCGACGCCAGCGCCTGGCCGGCCACCAGCGTCGCCGCTGCGGGCCACCACTGCAGCGGCGCGAGGGCCGTGACGACGCCGGCCACCAGGAACCCACCCGGCATGAGATGGCCGTCGTGGTCGTAGCCGAGGAGTTCGAACGACAACAGCGGGTGCATGCCCGAGCGTCCGACCAGAATCAGGTCGTCCCAGTAGAACTCCCCGCGGAAGGCGAGCAGCGAGCGCACCGTCAGCTGCAGGGCGATCAGGACGAGTGCCGCCGCGAGCATCGCCGGGCCGGGTGTGCGCCCGTCGGGGGAGACCGGCGCGAGGCGCTCCCGGGCCGCGGTGATCAGAGCCATTTGTTGCGGCGGAACGTGACGAACAGGCCGACGGTGATCGCGACGATGGCCCCGATGACCACGAAGTATCCGTGCTCCCAGTGCAGTTCGGGCATGTTGTCGAAGTTCATCCCGTAGATCCCGGCGATCATCGTGGGTACGGCCGCGATCGCCACCCATGCCGAGATCCGGCGCATGTCGGTGTTCTGCTGCACCGTCACCTTCGCGATCGCGGCATCGACGAGAGTGCTCAGCGTCTCGTCGTAGTCCGCGATGCGCTCGGCCACCTTGGTGTGATGGTCGGCCACGTCCCGGAAGTAGCGCCGGACCTCCTTGGGCACCGGATTGCCCGCGCCGCGGGTCAGCTGGCGCAGCGGCGTCGCGAGGGGGAGCACCGCCCGCCGCAACTCCACGATCTCCCGCTTGAGCAGATAGATCTGTTCCACCGCGATGCGGGTGTCGGGCGTGAACACCAGTTCCTCGAGGTCGTCGATGTCCGGCTGCACGGCGTCGACCACGGCGAGGTACGTGTCCACGACGTGGTCGGCGACGGCGTGCAGCACCGACGACGGCCCCAGCGCCAGCCGCTCCGGGGCCGCCTCGAGCCGGTGCCGCACGTCCGCCAGCGCCGAGTGGTCGCCGTGGCGGACGCTCACGACGAAGTCCCGGCCGCAGAAGAGCATGATCTCGCCGGTCTCGACGATCTCCTTCGTCGTGGTCACCGACTCGTGCTCGACGTAGTTCACGGTCCGCAGCACCAGGAACGTCACGTCGTCGTAGCGCTCGAGCTTGGGCCGCTGATGCGCGTGCACCGCGTCCTCGACCGTCAGCTCGTGCAGGCCGAACGTGCGGCCCACGCTCGTCATCTGCTGTTCGTCGGGCTCGTGCAGGCCGAGCCACACGAAGCCGGCGCCGCGCCGGCGCACCTCCGCGAGCGCCGCGCCGTGGGCGTAACGGCCCGGCAGTCGCATGCCGTCGACGTAGACGGCGCAGTCCACGACGGCCCGCTCGGCGGGGATCCGCAGGGCGGGCGCCGCGGCGCCGGTCCGTCGCGACGAGTGCGAGGGCAGGTTCGGCATCGGTTCCCTTCCGCGCGGCACGCTCCGGCCCGAACCGGGCGGTCCGGGCCGTCACAGCGTCATGCTAACCCGCCCCGGGCCGGCCGCCGGGGCTGCGCGACGGCACCTGACACACTGGTGGGGTGCGTATCGACCTGCATGCCCACTCGCTCGCCTCCGACGGGACCGACACCCCGGCGGGGCTCGTCCGCGCCGCCGCCGAGGCCGGGCTCGACGTCGTCGCCCTGACCGACCACGACACCACCGCCGGCTGGGACGCTGCGGCCGACGCCCTGCCCGGGGGACTGCGGCTGATCCGCGGCATGGAGATGTCGTGCACCGGGCGCGGCGAGGACGGCCGGCCCGTGGCGGTGCACCTGCTCGCGTACCTGTTCGACCCGCGGGACGAGGCGTTCGCGGTCGAGCGGGAGCGCCTGCGGGCGGAGCGGGTGGCCCGCATCCGGGCGATGGCCGAGCGGATGGCCGACGACGGGCTGCCCGTCGACCCCGAACGGATCGTCACCGCCGCCGGCCCGGTGGCCGGCCGACCCCACCTGGCGCGTGCGCTGGTGGAGGCGGGTGTCGTCCCGAGCATCGACGCCGCCTTCGCAGACCTGCTCTCGTCGCGGGGCCGCTACTACGTCACCAAGGCGGACACGCCGCTGTCGGACGCCGTGCGCATGGTCGCCGCGGCCGGCGGCGTCACCGTCGTGGCGCATGCCCGTGCCCGCTCGCGTGGGCGGCTGCTTGCGCTCGACCACATCGAGGAGCTCGCCGAGCTGGGCCTCGGGGGCCTCGAGGCGGACCATCCGGACCACGATCCGGCCGACGCGCGGCTCATGCGGGACATGGCGGCGAAGCTCGACCTGTTCGTGACCGGGTCGTCCGACTACCACGGCGGCAACAAGAAAGTCTCCCTCGGCCGGTACACGACGGACCCCGAGGCGCTCGAGGCCCTGACGGCCCGTGCCACCGGGATCGAGGTGCTTGCGGGATGACCACCTGGGGCCGCCCTGCGCGACGTCACGACCGCGCCGACGGGTACGACGACTACTACGCCGACGACTCCGGCCGCGACCCCTACGGCGCCCCCACGGCGGCGCCGTCCCGCCCGGGTCGCGGGGCGCCGCGGCGGGACGGGCTCGTCGTGCGGGGACTGCGGGCGCTGTCCGGCGTGGTGTGCGGCGCGGTGATCGTCCTGACGGTGGTGGTCTGGGCGGCGCAGTACCTGGGCGACAAGCGGGATTTCCCGGGACCGGGCTCGGCGTCGCTGTCCGCGCACGTCGTCGCGGTGGTCGTCGCGTCGGCCGCGCAGGTGTTCGCGGACCGCCGGCGCGGGCTCGCCGCCGCCGTGGGCGCCGGTGTGGTCTATCTCACGGGCGCGGTCCTGATGTTCACCCAGTGGTGGGGCTGACGTTTCGCGCGCCGTCCGTTACCGGTAGGTAACCGGCCGGCATCTCGGGCTTTTGCCTCGGAACGGCTCCGATCGCGGGGTCGACATTCCGGCTCTGCTGTCCAAACTCACAGGTGAGCGGGGAAAAACGTGAGACATTCGCAAGAAATACCGATTTGATTGTTGGGTTGTGAAGGTGGCAAACTTTTCCTCAATCCGGCGTCGGTGCCACCGCCCCGAAGCCGGACGAAGATGGCAGACCCTGTAGAGGGCTCGTCGCCAGGGCTCACCCGCCTCGGCGCCATCACGCTCCGGAAGTCGTACAGCGTTGTACAGCGGTAACCGTGATCGCGCCCGGAAGCTTCACCGAAATGTCCTTGGCGAAGCGCTGCGCCGGATGTCCGTCGCGCAGCTACTTCGCAGTAACCGGAACCCGAGTGGTTCCGGCTCGAGCAGGAGTGTCATCGTGTCAATCGTGTCTGATGCACCTACCCCCCGGAAGGTCGAATTGACCGACGAGGAAATCTTCAGCAGCCATATCGACGGCAAGCTGTCCGTCGAGCTCACCGCACCCCTGGAGACGCAGCGCGATCTGTCGATCGCCTACACGCCCGGCGTCGCGCAGGTTTCCCGCGCGATCGCGGCCGACGAGACCCTCGCCGACCGCTACACCTGGACCAACCGCCTCGTGGTGGTCGTCTCCGACGGTTCGGCGGTGCTCGGCCTCGGTGACATCGGCCCGCGCGCGTCGCTGCCGGTGATGGAGGGCAAGTCCGCCCTGTTCAAGAAGTTCGCGGGCCTGAACTCGATCCCGCTGGTGCTCGACACCAAGGATCCCGACGAGATCGTCGAGACGCTGATCCGGCTGCGCCCGAGCTTCGGCGCGGTCAACCTCGAGGACATCTCCGCCCCGCGCTGCTTCGAGATCGAACGACGCGTCATCGAGGCGCTGGACTGCCCGGTCATGCACGACGACCAGCACGGCACCGCCATCGTGGCACTCGCCGCGCTCAAGGGCGCCGCCAAGGTGCAGGGCCGCGAGCTGGCCGGCCTGCGCATCGTCATCTCCGGCGCCGGTGCCGCCGGCGTCGCCGTCGCGAACATCCTGCTCGCCGCCGGCGCGGCCGATGTGACCGTGCTGGACTCGAAGGGCATCGTCTCGGCCGAGCGCACCGACCTGAACGAGGTCAAGGTCGACCTGGCCGCGCGGACCAACCCGGCCGGCCGGCACGGCGGGCTGATCGAGGCCCTCGACGGCGCGGACGTGTTCATCGGCGTCTCGGCCGGCACGGTGCCGGAGGAGATCGTCGCTCGGATGGCCGACGGCGCGATCGTGTTCGCGCTGTCGAACCCGGATCCGGAGATCCACCCGGAGGTCGCCGCCAAGCACGCCGCGATCGTCGCGACCGGCCGCAGCGACTTCCCGAACCAGATCAACAACGTGCTGGCCTTCCCCGGTGTGTTCAAGGGCGCGCTCGACGCGGGCGCCCGGCGCATCACCGAGGGCATGAAGCTCGCCGCCGCCGAGGCCATCCTCTCGGTCGTCGGTGACGAGTTGGCCGTGGACAAGATCGTCCCGAGCCCTCTCGATCCGCGGGTGGCGCCCGCCGTCGCCGAGGCCGTCGCGGCCGCGGCGCGGGCCGAGGGCGTCACCGACTGACGCGATCGACCGCACGCCCCGGCCGGAGCCCGCACCCAGGTTCCGGACCGGGGCGTTCGGCTTTCCGGGGATGCGCGAGGATGGGCATCGTGTGGAGCGCGAGGAGCCGGGGACTGCGGGGCGAGGGATTCATTCGGACGGTGGCCGGGCCGGTGGTCGCCGTCGCGGTGCTGACCGGGTGCGGGCCGTCGGTGGTCGACGAGTCGACGGACGTCGCCACCGTGGTCGTCGGCGCCGGAGACGACGCCGCGAGCGAACTGCTCGCCCGGATCTACGCGGGCGCCCTGGCCGGTAGCGGGACCCGGACCGAACTGCGCACCGGGCTCGGCGGCCGCGCCGACTACCTCGCGGCGCTGGACGCGGCCGAGGTGACCCTCGTGCCGGACTACACCGGACGGCTGTTGCGGTACTTCGCCCCGGCTGCGACGGACACGGACGCCGAGGACGTGTTCGAGGCGCTCGCCCGATCCCTGCCCGACGACATGGCGATCACGGACTACGCTGCCGCACAGGATCGTTCGGTGCTGTTCGTCTCCGACGCCACCGCTGCCCGGCTCGGTACCACCGAGTTGGCCGGGATCGTCGGCCGGTGCGGCGAGCTGACCGTGACGGTCACGGGCGGATTCGAGGAGAACGACGGACTGCGGGACATGGCCGAAAGAGGCTGCGTCCCAGGCCGTGTCGAAACCGACGACGCGCCGGGGCCCGCGGCCGGCGGGGGCGTGGCCGCGCTGACGACCGCCTCGGCCGCCGCGCGCGACGCGACGGGCGTCGCGCTGCAGGATGCGCCGGACCGCGCGCCCGGATCCGGTCCGGAGGCCGGAACCGGCACGGAGCCACCGGTGTTCACCGCACAGAACGTCGTCCCGGTGTTCCGCAAGCACGTCCTCGGGGAACGTCAGCTCGAGGCCCTGAGTCTCGTCGCGGGGGAGCTGACCACCGCCGACCTGGCCGAGATGCTCGACCGGATCGGCGGCGGCGAGGACTCAACCGTCGTCGCGCAGGCGTGGCTCACCGAGCACGTGTGAGCGCAGGAAGGCGCCGAGCTGTGCCACCGCGTCGGCGGCCTCGCCCACCAGCGCGGCCTGCAGATGGGCCACGTGCCACAGTTCGCGCTGCTCGGTGACCGTCACGTCCACCCCCGCCTCACGCAGCTTCCGGGCGAACTCGGTGACCTGCGGGTACAGCATCTCGCCGGTGCCGACGTGGATCAGCGTCGGCGGCAGGCCGGCCAGGTCTCCGCGCAGCGGCGCGTAGCCGGGGTCGGAGGCGTCGCGGTCGCCGAGATACGCCCGCGCCGACGCCGAGATCCAGGCGGCGTTGAGGACCGTGTCCCGGTCGAAGGGGAAGTCCCGCGAGGCGGGATCGACCCAGGGCGCGATCAGCCCCAGGGCGGCGGGCCGCACCCCGTGCCGGTCGATCAGCCGGCGCGCCGCCGCGACCGTCAGGCCGCCCCCGGCCGAGTCGCCGGCGATCGGGGCGGTCTGCGGGGTCACGCCGTGCTCGGTCACCAGCTCGAGGTACGCACCGACCGCGTCGTCCAGTGCGGCGGGGTAGGGGTGCTCCGGGGCCAGCCGGTAGTCGAGCACGTACACCGCCGAACCCGAGGCCGCGGCCAGGTGCGCGGCCAGGGACCGGTGCGTGGCGGGCGAGGCCACCGTGTACCCGCCCCCGTGCAGGTACAGGACCGCGGTGGGACGTTCGGTGGCGCCGACGGTGACGCGTTCGGCGGGCCGGCCCGCGAGCGTGACCTGCTGCACCACCGTGCCCTCGGGCAGGGTCTGGATCGGCGCGACGAGCTCGAGCAGCCGGCGCTGGACGGGGTACGGCAGCCGCGCGTTGAGGGCGAGCCGGTAGGCCGGCCGCACCGCGGCCCGCACGACGGGCAGGGGGAGCTGGGGCATGACCGCGACCCTAGCCCTTCGGCACGAAGCGGCCACTGACGAATGCGACGACACGCTGATAGGACGGGCCCACTACGCGCACCCAGGCGTCGAGGAACTTCGCGTCGGCGCCGATGAGTACCCGGGCCCTGCCCCTGCGCACGCCCTCGACGATGGTGCGGGCCGCGTCCTCCGGGCTGGTGCGGGCCAGCTTGCGGTCGAAGAACTGGGCGAAGGATTCCTGATCGTCGCCGGCCGGGACGGCGGCGTTGCGGGCGATCGCCGTCTTGATGCCGCCGGGATGCACGCAGGTGACCTTGACGGGGTGCCGGGCGATCAGCATCTCCTGGCGCAGTGCCTCGGTGAAGCCGCGGACGGCGAACTTCGCGGAGTTGTAGGCGCTCTGACCGGGGATGGCCAGCAGCCCGAACAGGCTCGAGACGTTGACGATGTGGCCGTCCCCGGACGCGACGACGTGGGGCAGGAACGCCTTGGTGCCGTTCACCACGCCCCAGAAGTCGACGTCCATGATCCGCTCGATGTCCTTGAACTCCGAGCGTTCGAACTCGCCGTGGTAGGCGATGCCGGCGTTGTTGTAGATCTGGTTGACCTGGCCGAAGTGGACGGCGACGGCGTCGGCGTAGTCGAGCACCGCCTCGCGCTGCGTGACGTCGAGGTGATCGGCCTTGACCTCGGCGCCGAGGTCGCGGGCCCGGCGCACAGTCTCGTCCAGCCCGGCGGTGTCGACGTCGGACAGGGCCAGCCGGGCGCCGCGCCGGGCGAGCTCGAGCGCCAGGGCACGGCCGATGCCCGATCCGGCGCCGGTGATCACGGCGACCTTTCCTGCGAACTCGCTCACTGCGCTGCCACCTTCCGGGTGTCGGTCTCGTCGGAGTCACGGACGGTCGCCGGCGTCTGCGCCGGGACCGGGGGGAGGTCCGCCGCGGCGACGCTGCGGTAGGCGTCCAGGTCGAAATGCTTGGTGATGCGGCGGAATTCGAACGTGAAGCTCGGCCACAGGGTGGTGTTGTTGCCGTGCTTGTCGAGGTACCAGCTGGCGCAGCCGCCGTTGCTCCACACGCTGCGCTTCAGGGCGTCCTGCAGGTTGCGGTTGTATTCGCCCTGCACCTCCGGGCGCACCTCGACGGTGCCGATCCGGTGGCGGTCGATCGTCTCGATCGCGTCCACCAGGTAGTTCAGCTGGGATTCGATCATGTACACCATCGAGGTGTGGCCGAGTCCGGTGTTCGGTCCCACGAGGAAGAACATGTTGGGGAAACCGGCGACGGCGGCGCCCTTGTAGCCCTGCATGCCGGTGGCGTCGAAGACGTCCGCGAGGCTGCGGCAGTCCTTGCCGAAGATGCCGGCGAAGGTGGGCGAGTCGGTGACGTGGAAGCCGGTGGCGACGACGATGGCGTCGACCTGGCGGGTGGTGCCGTCGCGGGTGACGATGCCGTCCGCGGTGACCTCGGCGATGCCGTCGGTGATCAGGTCGACGTTCGGCCGGGCCAGCGCGGGGTAGTAGTTGTTCGAGATGAGCATCCGCTTGCAGCCGATCCGGAAGTTCGGGGTGACCTTGCGGCGCAGCTCGGGGTCGGTGATCTGGCGGCGGATGTGCGCGCGGGCGGCGAGCTCGAGCGGCTTCATGAAGACCGGTGCCTTGGCCAGGCCGACGACCTGCGTCTCGCGGGTGAGGTACTGCAGGGCGCGGGACAGGCGCTGGAACCCGGGTACGCGGCGGAACGCGAGCCGCTCGACGGGGGTGTATTCGCGGTCGGCGCGAGGCAGCACCCAGGGCGCGGTGCGCTGGTAGACGTCGAGGTGGGCGACCTTGCCGGCGATGGCGGGCACGATCTGGATTGCGGAGGCTCCGGTGCCGATCACGGCGACGCGCTTGCCGGTCAGGTCCGCGTCGTGGTTCCACCGGGCGGAGTGGAAGATCTCGCCCCGGAACCCTTCGATGCCCGCGATGTCGGGCAGCGACGGCTCGCACAGCGCCCCGACGGCGGAGACGACGATCCGGGCGTCGAACGCACCCTTGGTGGTCTGCACGTCCCAGCGGTGGGTGGCGGTGTTCCAGCGGACGGTCTGCACGTCGCACCCGAACACGGTGCGGCGGCGTACGTCGTACCTGTCGGCGACCGAGGCGATGTAGGCCTGGATCTCGGGCTGGGGGGAGAAGGACCGCGTCCAGCCGGGGTTGAGGGCGAACGAGTAGGAGTACAGGTTGGACGGGACGTCGCACGCGGCGCCCGGGTACGTGTTGTCGCGCCAGGTGCCGCCGACCTCCGATCCGCGCTCGAGGACCACGAAGTCCTTGCCGGCCCGGGTCAGTCGGACGGCGGCGCCGAGTCCGGCGAACCCGCTGCCGATGATCAGCGTGTCGACCTTACGCGGGTGCGCATCGGTGGCGATGGTGTCTGTAACCGGAAGACTCATGTAAATAAGCGTAGGGCCATATTGAGCGCCGGTCAATAGCCTGTTGACTGCGATTCAACAAGAGTGTTTGCATGGCATCTGTGAAGGGCAACAGCAGCAAGCGCACCAGGCTGAGTCCCGCCGAGCGGCGGGCCCAGCTCGTCGACCTCGGCGTGCAACTGCTCGCCGAACGGCCGCTCGAGCAGATCTCCGTCGAGGACATCGCCGACCAGGCGGGGGTGTCGCGCGGGCTGCTGTTCCACTACTTCGCGTCCAAGCACGACTTCCACGTCGAACTCGTCCGGCACACCAGCCGGGACATGCTCGAGCGCACCGCACCCGACGACAGCCTCGGACCGATGGAGATGCTGCGCGGCACGATCGTCGCGTACGTCGACTACGTCACCGACCACCGCGACACCTACCTGTCGATGCTGCGCGGCACCGCGAGCGGGGACCCGGACATGCGGCAGGTCTTCGAGGACACACGCACCGCCATGGTCGACCGCACCGTCGCGTACCTGCCCCGCATCGGCATCGACGCCGGGCCCGCCGTCGCCCTGGCCGTGCGCGGCTGGATCGCGTTCGTCGAGGACACGACGATCGCCTGGCTCCGGGACCCGCAGCTCACCCGCGAGGAGTTCGTCGACCTCGCCGTCGCCGCCCTGCCCGCGCTGGCCCTCGCCGCGGGCGCACCGAATGTCACAGCGGTTCGATCTGAGTGAACGCGTGTGACATTCGGTCACGTCCCGGGGGCCGGAAACGGCGCGAGCCGGGCCGGCCGCCCCGAAGGGCAGGCACGACCCGGCTCGCGTGAGAACCGCGGGGCTACCGCCGGTGACTACCGGCCGAACGCCTTCTCCAGGATCTCCTGCTGCTCGACCGCGTGAACCTTGCTCGAGCCGGAGGACGGAGCCGACATCGCGCGCCGCGACGCCCGCTTGATGCCCGACAGCTTCTCGGGCAGCATCTCCGGCAGCGCCAGACCCAGGAACGGCCACGCTCCCTGGTTGGCCGGCTCCTCCTGCACCCAGAAGAACTCGTGCGCGTTCGGGTACCGGTCGAGCGCCTCGGCGATGCGGCGACGCGGCACCGGGTACAGCTGCTCGATCCGCAGGATCGCGATGTCGTCCCGCTTCTCCTTGTCCTTCTTCGCCTTCAGCTCCCAGTAGAGCTTGCCGGAGGTCAGCAGGACGCGGGTGACCTTGTCGCGGTCGCCACCCTCGTTCTCGTACAGCGGCTCCTCGAACACCGAGCGGAACTTGCCGGTGGTGAAGTCCTCGAGGTCGCTGACCGCGGCCTTGTTGCGCAGCATCGACTTCGGCGTGAACACCACCAGCGGGCGGCGGATGCCGTCGAGGTGATGGCGGCGCAACAGGTGGAAGTAGCTCGCCGGCGTCGACGGCATGGCCACCGTCATCGACCCCTCGGCGCACAGCTGCAGGAACCGCTCGATGCGGCCCGAGGTGTGGTCCGGGCCCTGGCCCTCGTGGCCGTGCGGCAGCAGCAGCACCACGTCGGAGAGCTGACCCCACTTGGCCTCGCCGGAGGAGATGAACTCGTCGATGATGGACTGCGCGCCGTTGACGAAGTCACCGAACTGCGCCTCCCACAGCACCAGCGCCTCCGGGTTGCCCACGGAGTAGCCGTACTCGAAGCCCAGGCCCGCGAACTCGGTCAGCGCCGAGTCGTACACCATGAACTTGCCGCCCTTGCCGCCCTCGGCCGCCACCTGCTGCAGCGGGGTGTACTCGGCACCGGACTTGCGGTCGATGAGCACCGCGTGGCGCTGGGTGAAGGTGCCGCGGCGCGAGTCCTGACCGGCCAGGCGCACCAGGGCACCCTGCTCGACCAGCGAACCGAACGCCAACAGCTCGGCGTACGCCCAGTCGATGTGGCCCTCGCGGGACATCTCCCGGCGCTTCTCGACGACCGGCTTGACACGCGGATGCACGGAGAAGCCCTCGGGGACGTTCACGAACGCGTCGCCGATCCGCTCGAGCACCGACTTGTCGACCGCGGTGGTCAGCTTCGCCGGCGGCGTCTGGTCGAGCTCGACCGACTCCGACGGTTCCGGCTTGTACTTCTCGAGCTCGCGGACCTCGTTGAAGACCCGTTCGAGCTGGCCCTGGTAGTCGCGCAGCGCGTCCTCGGCCTCTTTGAGCGAGATGTCGCCACGACCGATGAGGGACTCGGTGTAGCTCTTGCGGACGCTGCGCTTGGTGTCGATCACGTCGTACATCGCCGGCTGCGTCATCGACGGGTCGTCGCCCTCGTTGTGGCCGCGACGGCGGTAGCAGATCATGTCGATGACGACGTCCTTGTTGAACTTCTCCCGGAAGTCCACGGCCAGCCGGGCCACCCACACGCACGCCTCCGGGTCGTCCCCGTTGACGTGGAAGATCGGCGCGCCGATCATCTTCGCGACGTCGGTGCAGTACTCCGACGACCGCGAGTGCTCGGGGGCCGTGGTGAAGCCGACCTGGTTGTTGACGACGATGTGCACGGTGCCGCCGGTGCGGTAGCCGCGCAGCAGCGCGAGGTTGAGGGTCTCGGCCACGACGCCCTGGCCGGCGAACGCGGCGTCGCCGTGCAGCAGCAGCGGCATGACGGTGAAGCCGCCCTCGCCCTTGTCGAGGATGTCCTGCTTGGCGCGCACGAGGCCTTCGAGGACCGGGTTGACGGCCTCGAGGTGCGACGGGTTCGCCGTGAGCGACACCTTGATGTCGTTGTCGCCGAACATCTGGATGTAGTTGCCCTCGGCGCCGAGGTGGTACTTGACGTCGCCGGAGCCGTGGGCGGCGGCCGGGTTCAGGTTGCCCTCGAACTCGGTGAAGATCTTCGAGTACGGCTTGCCGACGATGTTGGCCAGCACGTTCAGGCGGCCGCGGTGCGGCATCGCGATGGCGACCTCGTCGAGCTCGTGCTCGGCGGCCTGGTCGATGATCGCGTCCATCATCGGGATGACCGACTCGGCGCCCTCGAGCGAGAACCGCTTCTGGCCGACGTACTTGGTCTGCAGGAAGGTCTCGAACGCCTCGGCGGCGTTGAGGCGGCTGAGGATGTACTTCTGCTGCGCCACGGTCGGCTTGACGTGGTGCGCCTCGACGCGCTCCTGCAGCCACTGCTGCTGCTCGGGATCGAGGATGTGGGTGTACTCCACGCCGACGTGGCGGCAGTAGGCGTCGCGCAGCACCGACAGCACGTCGCGCAGCTTCATGCGCTGCTGACCGTGGAAGCCGCCGACGTTGAACTCGCGGTCGAGGTCCCACAGGGTCAGATCGTGCGTGGTGACGTCGAGGTCCGGGTGCGACCGGAACTTGTCCTTGACGAACTGCAGCGGGTCCGTGTCGGCCATCAGGTGGCCGCGGCTGCGGTAGGCGGCGATCAGCTCGAGGACGCGGGTGCTCTTGTCGACCGCGCCTTCCGGCACGTCCTTGCGCCAGCGGACCGGCTCGTAGGGGATGTGCAGCGTGTGGAAGATCTCGTCGTAGAAATCGTCGCTGATCAGCAGGTTGTGGACGGTCCGCAGGAAGTCGCCGGACTCCGCGCCCTGGATGATGCGGTGATCGTACGTCGAGGTCAGCGTCATCAGCTTGCCGACGCCGAGCTCGGCGATGCGCTCGTCCGAGGCGCCCTGGAACTCGGCGGGGTACTCCATCGCACCGGCACCGATGATGGTGCCCTGACCCGGCATGAGCCGCGGTACCGAGTGCACGGTGCCGATGCCGCCCGGGTTGGTCAGCGAGATGGTGACGCCGGAGAAGTCCTCGGCGGTGAGCTTGCCGTCGCGCGCACGACGGACGATGTCCTCGTACGCGGAGTAGAACTGCGCGAAGTTCATCGACTCGCAGTTCTTGATCGCGGCGACGACGAGCGAACGGTTGCCGTCCTTGCCGGCCAGGTCGATGGCCAGGCCGAGGTTGGTGTGCGCGGGGGTGACCGCGTTCGGCTTGCCGTCGATCTCGGCGAAGTGGCGGTTCATGTTCGGGAACGCCTTCACCGCCTGCACGATGGCGTAGCCGAGCAGGTGAGTGAACGACACCTTGCCGCCGCGGGTACGGGCGAGGTGGTTGTTGATGACGATCCGGTTGTCGACCATCAGCTTCGCAGGGATGGCGCGCACACTGGTGGCGGTCGGGATCGAGAGCGAGGCGTTCATGTTCTTCGCGACGGCAGCGGCAGCGCCACGGAGAACCTTGGACTCTTCCTGGGTGGCCGGCGCGGCGGGCTTCGCGGGGGCCGGCTTGGCCGGCGCGGCGGGCTTCGCGGGGGCCGGCTTGGCGGCGGCGGGCTTGGCCGGTTCCGGAGCGGGAGCCGCCTTGGGTGCCGGTGCGGGCTTCGCCGGGGCAGTAGCGGCCTTCGGCGGAGCCTGGGCCGGGGTGGCCTTCGAGGCGGGGGCGGATTCGGTGGAGGTCGGGGCGGAACTCTGCGCCGGACGCTGGGTCTGCGTGGCGCCGTTCGCGCCACCCGCGACCGCCGCCTCCGGGGAGTAGTCCGTCAGGAATTCGTGCCAGCTGGCGTCCACGGACGACGGATCGTCCTGGAACCGCTGGTACATCTCGTCAACCAACCACTGGTTCTGTCCGAACTGGGAAGTAGAGCTGCTGCTCACGGCAGTTGTTCGCCTCGTTTCTTTCTTCGGTACCCGATCGGAGTGCCTATGTATATGAGGCTAGCCCGCGGCTGTGACGAACAAAAAAGCTCTGCCACGGTCGAGACCTACCTCACAATCTCTGATTCGATGGGATCCCCATCGACGACGGTTCTCGACAGCCGATTATTCCCTGCCCGCATTTGGGCCGCATCACAGAGGGTCGTGTACACGCCTCCGGCGTGCCGCAGTGCGTCGTGCGATCCGGTCTCCACGATGCGCCCGCCGTCGACCACGACGACCAGGTCGGAGCGTGCCGCGGTGGCCAGCCGGTGGGCCACCACCACGGCGGTGCGGCTGCGGGTCACCGACTCGCCCGCCGCGAGCACCGCCCGTTCAGTGCCCGGGTCGAGCGTCGCGGTGGCCTCGTCGAGCAGCAGCAGGTCCGGATCGACGAGTTCGGCCCGGGCCAGCGCCACGAGCTGACGCTGCCCGGCGGACAGGCCCTGCCCGCGCTCGCCGACGGGATGCAGCATGCCGCCGGGCAGACCGGCGATCATGTCGAGGGCCCCCACCGCGCGTGCGGCGGCCTCGATGTCCGCGCGGTCCGCATCGGGCCGCCCGTAGGCGATGTTGCTCGCGACGGTGCCGGTGAACAGGTGCGCCTCCTGCGGGACGACGCCGAGCCGGGCCCGGTACTCGGGCAGGCGATACCCGCGCAGGTCGACGTCGTCGACCCGCACCGAGCCGGACGTCGGATCGTAGAACCGGGCCAGCAGCTTGACGATCGTGGACTTGCCGGCGCCGGTGCGGCCGACGAGCGACACCGTGGAGCCGGCGGGGAAGTGCAGGTCCACGCCGGTGAGCGCGTCGGTGTCGGCCCCCGCGTAGCGGAACCCGACGTCGTCGAGGCGCACGTCGCCGCGCAGGTGTCCCGGGACGGGCACCGTGCCGGTGCCGCCCGTCTCGAGGGAACTCTCGGTGCGCAGCAGGTCGCCGATCCGGCGCAGCCCCACCCGGGCCTGCTGGTAGCCGTCGAACACCTGCGACAACTGCTGGATGGGACCGAACAGCAGGCCGAGGTAGAGCACGAACGCGACGAGCACGCCCGCGGTCGTCGCCCCGGAGGCCACCTCCCGGGCTCCGACGAACACCACCGCGGCCAGCGCGAGGTCGGACAGCAGCGCAATGAACGGGAAGTACAGCGAGATGGCCCGCTGGGAGCGCATCCGGCTGCGCCGGTACGCATCGGCGCGCTCGGCGAACCGGCGGGCCGCGAACTCCTCCCGGCGGTAGGCCTGGGCCGCCCGCAGCCCGGTGACGTTCTCCTGGAAGTCCGCGTTGACCAGGGAGATGCGTTCGCGGGAGACCGAGTAGGCCGTGGACGAGACCCGCCGGAACCACAGCGTCGCCGCGAGCAGCGGCGGCACCACCGCCAGCGCTACCAGCCCCAGGGTGAGGTCGGTGGCGAGCAGGGCGACCGAGATCCCGACCAGCGTCAGCACGCTCACCACCGCGGTGGACAACCCGGTCTGGATGAACGAGGAGAGCGCGTCGACGTCCGTGGTCATCCGGGTCATGATGCGGCCGGACAGCTCCCGCTCGTAGTAGTCCAGACCCAGCCGCTGCAGGTGCGCGTAGCTGCGCACCCGCAACCCGAACAGCACCCTTTCGCCGGCGCGGGCGGTGAGCACGGTGAGCACCGCGACCACCAGCCAGGCCAGGAGCGCCAGCGCGGCGCCCACTGCGGTGGCCGCCCACAGCCGCGCGGGTTCGCCCGGCGTGACGCCGCGGTCGACGGCGTAACGCACGATCGACGGGAACGCGATCGACGTCAGCGACTCGACCGCCAGGCACAGCACCACCGCCGCCAGCAGCCACCGCACCGGCCGCAGCGTCCGGGAGAGGCGGAACTCGGGGTCGGGGCGCCGCAGCTGTGCCGTGTCCAGCCCCGGTTGCTCGGTGGCCGGGGGCAACGCCTCGACCGCCCGGCGCAGCGCCGGCGTGGGGGCGATCGACCCGAGGGCGCCGCTCATCGGACCGCCGCCGCGGCCACCCCCGCCCGGCCCCGCCTGCGGCGCGGCCGCCCGGACCGCGGCCGGATCGGAGTCGGGCGCCGCCTCCGGCCACAACGCTTCGACGCCGTACCCGTCGGCACGGTCCGGCTCCGGCGTCTCGTCCTCGGCGCCACTGAGCAGGGCCCGGAACAGGGCGTTGCGCGCCTCGAGTTCGTGGACGGTCCCGGAGTCGACGACGCGACCGCCGTCGAGCACCGCGACCCGGTCGGCGAGCGACAGCGTGGACCGCCGGTGCGCGAGGATCAGCGTGGTGCGCTTCGGGCGCGCCCGCAGCGCCGCGAAGATCGCGGCCTCCGTCTCCGCGTCCACCGCGGAGGTCGCGTCGTCGAGGATCAGCACCCGGGGGTCGAGCAGCAGCGCCCGGGCGAGTGCGACGCGCTGCCGCTGCCCACCCGACAGCGTCAGACCGCGCTCCCCGACGACGGTGTCGTACCCGTCGGGGAGCGCCTCGACGAACTCGTCGGCGCACGCCGCCCGCGCGGCGGCGCGGATCTCCTCGGCGCTCGCCTCGGGCCGGCCCAGCGCGATGTTCGCCGCGATCGTGTCCGAGAACAGGAACGGTTCGTCGAACACCAGGCTCACCGCCTCGCGCAGGTGCTCGGCGCGCAGGGCGGCGACGTCGATCCTGTCGCCGTCGGCGGTGGTGACGTACACGGCGCCGGATTCGGGGGCGTAGAACCGGGGCAGCAGCAGCGACATCGCCGTCTTGCCGGAGCCGGCGGAGCCGACCACGGCGACGGTCTCGCCCGGCGCCAGTTCGAGGTCGAGACCGTCGAGCACGGGCCGTCCGGGCTCGAAACCGAACGTCACCGCGTCGAGGACCAGCCCCAGCGGCCCGTCCGGCAGCGGCACCGGATGCGGCGGGTCGGCGACGTCGGGCTCGGTGTCGATCACCTCGTACACCCGCTCGACCGCGGCGCGGGAGAGCTGCGCCATGATCACCACCGAGAACAGCGTGCGCGTCGTCGCGGTCATCGTCGCCAGGTAGGCGGCGAACGCGAGGAACGTGCCGACGGTGACGGTGCCCTGCAGGGCCAGCCAGCCGCCGAGCGCGATCACGGCGACGAGCCCGAGTTGCGGGATGGCACCCATCGGGGCGGCGAACGTGGCGTTGATCCGGGCGGCGCGCATGCGCTCGGCATAGAGGGCGCGGCCGTGCTGTTCGAGCTGGTCCACGGCGCGGGCCTCCTGCCCGAACCCCTTGACCACCCGCACCCCGGTGACGGTCTCCTCCACGTGCTGGGCCAGGTCGGCCGCGCGTTGCTGCGCCGACCACGTCGCCGCGAACAGTTTGGGCCGGACGACGGCGACCACCCCGGCGATCACCGGGACGGTGACGAGGGCGACGAGGGTCAGCAGCGGCGAGAGCACCGCCATGATCACCAGCGCCAGCGCGAACTGCAACAGCGCCCCGGCCGACATGGGGACCATCGCCAGCAGGCCCTGGACGAGTTGCAGGTCGGTGATCGACCGCGACACCACCTGCCCGGTGCGGATCTGGTCCTGGCCGCGCCCGTCGAGCCGCTGCAGCGAGGCGAGCAGCCCGAGCCGCAGGTCGTGCTGCACGTCCAGCGAGAGCCGGCCGGCGAGCATCCGCCTGCCGTACTGACACCCGAACCGCACCAGCGCGCCCACCGCGATCGCCGCCGCCGCCAGCCCGATCAGCTGCAGGTCGTGGCCGTCGGGGTGGGTGGCGCTGTCGAGCGCCAGCTTGGTCAGCAACGGGAACGTGATGTCGATCAGTGCGGCGACGACGGTGACGGTCAGCGCGCCGAGCGCGACGCGGCGATGCTGCCAGGCCTCCGCGCCCAGCCGACGGATCCAACCGGGGGAACGCGCGTCGTGTGCCATCGTCTTCCGACATTAGCGCCGGCCGGGGACACGGGAGGATTCTGCGGCGAGGGGGTGGTTGTTGCGCCCACCACTCGATCGATGCCGCAGCAACCTCCCCTTCGCCGCGAGAACCGCCGTCGGACTCAGACGATGTCGCGGGTCCGGGTGCGCCACCAGCCGAGGCCGCAGATCAGCGCGGTCCAGCCGAGCAGCCCCAGCGGCGCCGCCGGCCACGTCACGGCCGGGTCGACCTCCTCGGGCAGGTCGATGACGGTGAAGACCGTGTACCAGGTGAGCTGCCCGGGCAGCAGCCGGGCGAGTGCGCCCGCCCCGAGGCCGTCGAGGATCAGCGAGACGATCAGCTCCCCGAACGGGATCCAGGCGGTGATCGCCAGGACGCTGCCGGCCGTCGACCCGGTGAGCAGGCCGAGCCCGGCGCCCATGAGGGCCCACAGCATCGCGGCGAACAGGCCGGCGCCGAGGACCGCGGCGACACTGCCCGCACCCGAGCCGTCACCGGCGAGACCACCGCCGAACATCAGGATGGTCAGCATCGACACGGCCTCGACCACCACGCAGTACAGCAGCCCGAACGCGACCGCCGTCGTCAGCTTGGCGGCGATCACTCCGTCGCGGCCGCGGGTGGTCAGGAAACTGGTGACGATGGTGCGGTGCTGGAACTCGCTGCCCGTGTTGACCACCCCGAACAGCGCCGCGAACAGGAACACCAGCGCGAGCGCGACGCTCACCCCGATCGCGGCGGCGGCGGTCTCGGCGAAGCTCTCGCCGACGAGGCTCTCGAGCGTGCCGAGGATCGGCAGGGTCAGCGCACCGGAGAACAGGCCCACCACCACCGGGGTGATGCCGAGGATCCACCAGTAGCGCAGGCCCAGGACCTTGCGGAACTCGGCCGTCAGCAACGCGGTCATCGGGGTCCCTCCCAGCCGGTCGGCGAATGCTGTTGCCCGGGCGGAAACGGCCCGGGCGGCGGGAACTGTCCCGGGTAGGGCGGCTGCTGCGGGGGCGTCGGCCCCTGCATGCCCCACCCCGGCGCGGCCCCCACGTACTGCCCGGCCGTCATCGCCAGGAACACCTGTTCGAGGTCGGCGTGCTCGACGCTCGTCCCGAACACCGTCACGCCGTGTCCGGCGGCGAGCGCCGCGACGCGCTCGGGCTCCACCCCGACGATCGCGAGCCGGCCGTCCGGCTGCACCTGCGCGTCGGTGTGGCCCGCCGCGGCCAGCGCCGTCGCCAGGCGGGCCGGGTCGGAGGCGGCGACGAGGACCCGCGCGCGGTGCGCGTGCCGCAGGTCCGCCGTCGTGCCCTGGTGCACGAGCATGCCGCGGCTGATGATCACCAGACGGTCGGCCGTCTGCTCGACCTCCCGCAGGATGTGGCTCGAGATCAGCACGGTGCCCCCGGAACGCGCGTAGCCGAGCAGGAAGTCGCGCAGCCAGGCCATGCCTTCGGGGTCCAGGCCGTTCGCCGGTTCGTCGAGCACGAGGTAGCGCGGTTCGCCGAGCAGCGCGGTGGCCAGGGCCAGCCGCTGCCGCATGCCGAGGGAGAACTCGCCGATCCGCCGTCGGGCGGCCGCGCCGAGCCCGACCAGGTCGAGAACGTGCCGCACCCGGGCCGCCGGCACGCCGATCGCGGCGGCGTACACGTCGAGATGGGTTCCGGCGGTGTGCTTGGGATGGAAGCTCTGCGCGTCCAGCACCGCACCGACCACCCGCGCCGGCTGCGGCAGCGAGGTGAAGGGCATCCCGTCGACGAGCGCGGCACCGGCCGTCGGGCGCACCAGACCGAGCAGCATCCGCAGGGTCGTCGTCTTCCCGGAGCCGTTCGGTCCGAGGAATCCCGTGATCGATCCCGGCGGGACGGAGAACGACAGGTCCGACACCGCCGGCACGTTGCGAAAGGTCTTGCTCAGCCCCTGCACGGCGATGCCCGGCGGCGGCGCGGCCGCGTTCGCGTACCCGGCGCCGGCGACCGGCCCCGTCGGGAACGGCGCTGTCATCGATACCCTCCCTGGTGTGGGCCCCTGCTCGGACCCCGCGAGCCTACGTGCCCGGCGCGGCGGACCGGGAGAAGGACCGGTCGAGGAAGGGAAGCACCAGTTCGAGGAATTCGCTCGGGGCGTCGAGCTGCGGGCAGTGCCCGGCGTCCGGAATGATCGCGACCCGTCGCCGGGCCCCGGTGTTCACCCGGCCCGCGGCGCGCGCCGGGGTGATCAGATCCCGCTCGCCCCACACGAGCAGCGCCGGCACGGTCAGGGAGTTCACCATCTCGGGAATCGGCAGCCGGCCCAGTTCGGGGATCACGGCCCGGCCGACGGCCAGCATGGTCTCGATGCTGCGCCGCGTCGCGTAGTTCGCCGCGAACGCGGTGCGCGTGTCGCCGCCCAGCCGGTCCGGGCGGTGCAGCGCCGCGCGGGTGTACAGGGCGGCGACGGCGAACTGCACGAGCGCCGGCGGCACGGGCCGGGACAGCGCGCGCGACACCATGTCCAACGGCAGCCGCGCTCCGCCCAGCCAGCTGCGCGGTATGCCGGCCATCCCCGGCATGTCGGCGAGTACGACGCCGTCCACCCGGCGCGGATACGTCGACGCGAACGCCAGCGACGTCACCGCTCCCAGCGAATTGCCGATCAGCGCAACCGGATCCCGGCAGTCGGCGATCACGTCGGCGACGGTGTCGACGTAGTGGTCCAGTACCGGCGCCCGCCAGTGCCCGGCGCTCCGGCCGAACCCCGGCAGGTCGACGGTCAGGACCCGGTGGCGTTCGGCCAGGGCCGGGGCCACCTTGCACCAGGTGCCCCCGTGATCGGAGTATCCGTGCAGGAGGACCACGGTGCGCGGGCCGGATCCGCTCTCGCGCACGAACACCGTGCCCGCGGACATCTCACCAGCCGGTCAGGGGAGAGGACAGCGCCTGCCAGTTCGGATCGCCGTCCGGCCCGGTGGCCGGTCCGGCGAGCGACGGACGCTTCGCCGGCCACTGCGCCGGCGGCGGGCCGAACGCATCGCGCGCGTTCGCGATGACCCGCTTGCCCAGCGCGCGGTTGCCCACGCCGCCGATCGCGGCACCGATCCCGGCCGGCACCAGCTTGCCGAACACGAGGGCGCTGCGCTTGGCGAGGTACTTGCGGACGAACGTCCGCGCGAGCGACTTGTTCACGGACCTCAGCTGGGCGCCGGGGATCTTGCCGGTGATCGCCGACGTCCACGTCTTCGCGGTCGTGCCCGTGGCCCGCTCGACGATCTCCATGCCTGCCTCACCCAGTGCCACGGCGAGCACGAGGGCGCGGCGCTGCTCGTGTTCGTGCGGTTCGATCCCGTGCACCGACGCCACCGCAAGCGTCAGCAGCGCGGCAGCCTCGAGGAAGAACGCGGTTTCGGCGCCGACCGCGGCGATCGATGCGAGCGTGCCGATGCCGGGAACGGTCGCGGCGGCGCCCGCCGCCGTGCCGCTGCCGGTGACTCCGTTGAGGAAGATCTTCTCCAGCCGCGCAATGATCTGCTCCGGAGTCTCGCCGGGATGGGCGCGCCGCGTCAGTTCGACGTAGCGCGCCACCGCGGGCGCCTGCAGCCTGCTGCCGTTGTCCAGGAGCGTGACGAGATACTTCTCCACGCGTCCCACCCTGTCGGTCATCGTTCCGTCCTCGATCCTCCCGGCCCTCCCGGGCCTGCATGCGCCGCCGTGAGTCCACGGTTGCTCACCCCGTGTACCCCATGGGCGTGTCCTCTATCCCTGTTTACCCTGGGACCGTGACCGGCATCTCGGACGGTGCCCGGCGGCGGCCCGCCCCGTCGCTGCGTCCCTACGTGCGCGGTTACGACGGGTACCGGCTGACGGGATTCGCACCCGGCACCCACCTCGGCCTGCCGTCCCCGGACCTGACCGTCGTGCTCACGATCGGCGCACCGCTCGAACTCGCGCGGGCCGCCGCACCGGGCCAGGGGCCCGGCCGATTCGGTGCGCTCGCGAGCGGGCTGGCCACCACCGCCGTCACCATCGCCCACGACGGCAACCAGCACGGCATCCAGCTCGCACTCACCCCGGCGGGAGCACGGGTGCTGCTGGGCGTTCCCGCCGGTGCGCTCGGCGCCTGGGTCGTCGACCTCGAGGAGGTGCTCGGCGCCGCCGCCCGCGAGCTCGGCGAACGGATCGCCGCCACCGGGGCGTGGGAGAGCCGGTTCCGGGTCCTCGACGAGGTGCTCGGCCGGCGGCTCGCCGGCGGGCGCGGCGAGATCGATCCCCGCCTGCGGCACGCGTGGCGCAGGCTGCAGGACCCGCGTTCGCCGGGGCCGCGGATCACCGATCTGGCCGACGAGATCGGCTGGAGCCGAAGGCATCTGACGTCGCGATTCACCGCCGAGTTCGGGGTCGGGCCCAAGGAGGCGGCACGGGTGATCCGATTCGACCGGTCCCGTCGGCTGCTGCGCAGCCCCGGGCCGCACGTGCTCGCCGACGTGGCCGCCCGGTGCGGGTTCTACGACCAGGCCCACCTCGCGCGGGAATGGCGCGAGATCGCCGGGGTCCCGCCGTCGCGCTGGCTGCGCGACGAGCAGTTCCCAATCGTCCAAGACGGCGACCCGGCCGTCGACGAACACTGGCAGACATGACCACGACAGCACTCACCACAACCGTATGGCCCTGCCTCTCCTACACCGACGCCCGGGCGGCGATCCGCTTCCTCGTCGACGCGTTCGGCTTCACCGAGAACGCCGTCTACGGCGACGGCGACCGCGTCGACCACGCCGAGCTGAGATGGCCGCACGGCGGCGGCGTCATGCTCGGCTCGGCCGGTCGGGGCGGCCCGATCGAGACGCCCGCCGGCACCGGCTGCATCTACCTCGTCGCCCCCGATGCCACCGCCGTCGACACGCTGCACGAACGCGCCGTGGCCGCGGGCGCCACGATCGTCGTCGCCCTGCACGACACCGACTACGGCTCACACGACTTCACGTGCCGGGACCCGCAGGGGGTGTACTGGAGCTTCGGAACCTATCCGGGCGCGTGAATCACGCGCCGTGACCGGCCGGCACCGCCTCCTGCGCCCGCGGCGGGGGCGGTGGCGTGCCGTCACCGAACGGCTTGCCGCCCAGCTCTTCCCGGCCGTGCGGCGTCAGCCACCCCCTCAGGTCGGGGCCCTTCGGCACGATCTGCGTCGGATTGATGTCGGCGTGCACGATGTAGTAGTGCTCCTTGATCTGCACGAAGTCGATCGTGTCGCCGAAGCCCGGCGTCTGGAACAGGTCCCGGGCGTACCCCCACAGCGCCGGCATCGACGAGAGCAGACCCCGGTTGCACTTGAAGTGCCCGTGGTAGACGGCGTCGAAGCGGGCCAGCGTGGTGAACAGCCGGACATCCGCCTCGGTGATCGTCTCGCCCACCAGGTACCGGCGCGAACTCAGCCGTTCCTCGAGCCAGTCCAGCCGCGCGAACAGCCGGTCGAAGGCGCGGTCGTACGCGCGCTGCGACCCGGCGAACCCGCACCGGTACACGCCGTTGTTGACGTCCTGGTAGACGAGCTGGGCCACCTCGTCGATCTCGTCGCGCAACGGCTCCGGGTAGAGGTCGGGGGCGCCGTCGCGGTGCAGCGCCGTCCACTCCGTGGAGAAGTCCAGGGTCATCTGCGCGTAATCGTTGGTGACCACCCGGCCGGTGGGCACGTCCACGACGGCCGGGACCGTGATGCCCCGTGGGTACTCGGGGTCCCGGGCGAAGTACGCGTCCTGCAACCGCGGGATCTGCAGCACCGGATCCACCCCGCCCGGGTCGAGATCGAACGTCCAGCTGCGCTCGTCGTGCGTGGGCCCGCACAACCCCAGCGACAGCGCGTCCTCGAGCCCCAGCAGCCGGCGCACGATGAGCGTGCGATTCGCCCACGGGCAGGCGCGGGCGGCGATCAGCCGGTACCGGCCCGCCTCCACCGGATACCCGTCGCGCCCGTCGGCGGTGATGCGCGTGGTGATGTAGTGCGTGTCGCGGCTGTACTCGGCGCCGGGCGTGACATACCCGTCGCTGTCGCCTCCGGAGTGCTTGTTCACAGGGCTCCCTTCGCTCGGTGCGGCCCGTTCAGACGCTAGCCGGTACGGCCACCGAGGTGTGGGTACCCAGTTCGGTGTATCCCAGCACCGCGGCCAGGCCACGGCCCGCGGTGTTGTCGCGCCGGGCCCGCCACTGCGGGATCAGCCCGGCGTCGAGCGCGTCGTGCGTCGCGAGCGTCGCGACCGTCGCCGCCAGACCGATCCGGCGGTGCTCCGGCACGGTCAGTGCCGTCACGTCCGCCAGGATCGACTGCACCTCCCGGTACACCGCCCCCGACAGCGGCCGGTGGTCGTCGTCGAGCAGCACGAACGACGAGGCCTCCCCGTTCACATTCTCGAGTCCCGCCTCGGTCGCGTCGTCGGGTGGGCAGTGCCGCAACAGCTCCGCGAGATCGTCGACCTCGTGGGAGATCAGCGGATCGCGCACCCGCGTCGCGTCGACCCAGTCGGCGCAGTAACTCAGCGCGTGGCTGCGCACCGCGCGGCCGCGGGTCAGGTCGAGCAACGCCGACGCGTCCAGCTCCGCGTCGGGCACCGCCGCGACGGCCTCGACCGCCCAGCTCGGACCCACCACCGCGGTGGCCTCACCGAGGCGCAGCACCCGGACCAGCGCGGACGCGTCGTCCACCCGCGTCACCCGTCCCGGCGCGGCGAGCGCTCCGTCGTCGAGCCCGAGTTCGCGGCACCAGGCCAGCCGCACGATGTCCAGGAGATGTCCGTCCACGGCGCTACCGTAGACGCCTACGAGCGGAGGACGTGCGGGTGGAGACCGAGACAAATCCGTGGCCGGCGCTGTGGGCGCTGTGCCTCGGGTTCTTCATGATCCTGGTGGACAGCACCATCGTGGCGGTCGCCAACCCGGCGATCATGCGGGCGCTGGATACCGACATCAACAACGTCGTGTGGGTCACCAGCGCGTACCTGCTGGCATACGCGGTGCCGCTGCTGGTCACCGGCCGCCTCGGCGACCGATTCGGCCCGAAGCGCGTCTACCTGGCGGGCCTGGTGCTGTTCACCGCGGCGTCGCTGTGGTGCGGATTGTCCGGCACCGTCGCCGCCCTCGTGGTCGCCCGGGTCTTCCAGGGCCTCGGCGCGGCCCTGATGACCCCGCAGACGATGGCGATCATCACCCGCACCTTCCCGCCCGACCGGCGAGGCACCGCGATGGGCCTGTGGGGCGCGGTGGCGGGGGTCGCGACCCTCGTGGGCCCGCTGGCCGGCGGTGTCCTCGTCGACAACCTCGGCTGGGAATGGATCTTCTTCGTGAACGTGCCGGTCGGGATCGTCGGTTTCGTCCTCGCGGCGCGGCTGGTCCCGGCGCTGCCCACCCATCCGCACCGGTTCGACCTCCTCGGCGTGCTGCTCAGCGGCGCGGGCATGTTCTGTCTCGTGTTCGGTATCCAGGAGGGCAACTCCTACGACTGGTCCACTCCCGTGTGGGTGCTGATCGCCGCCGGGGTGGCGCTGCTGGCGGTGTTCGTGTGGTACCAGTCCCGGGGGCGCGGGGAGCCGCTCGTTCCGCTCGGCCTGTTCCGCGACCGCAACTTCTCGCTGGCCAACATCGGCATCGCCACGATGGGCTTCTCGGTCACCGCGATGGTGCTGCCGCTGATGTTCTACGCCCAGGGCGTGCGCGGCTGGACACCCACGGAGTCGGCGTTGCTGATGGCCCCGATGGCGGTCCTCACCGGCGTGCTCGCCCCGATGGTCGGGCGGCTCGTGGACCGAACCCATCCGCGCTACATCGCCGGCACCGGATTCGCGCTGCTCGCCGTGTCGCTGGCGTGGCTGGCCGCGGTGATGACGCCCGACTCGCCGGTGTGGCAGCTGCTGCTGCCGATCGCCCTCATGGGCGCCGCGATGGCCGGCATCTGGTCGCCGCTGGCCGCCACCGCGACGCACGGCCTGCCGCCGCATCAGGCGGGGGCCGGGTCGGGTGTCTACAACACCACCCGGCAGGTCGGTGCCGTCCTGGGTAGCGCCGCCGTGGGTGCGCTCATCACGTCCCGCCTCGCCGTGCACGGGTTGGCCGGCGGCGGTGCCGGCGAGGGCGGGACGACGGCCCTGCCCGAGCCGGTGCGCGCGCCGTTCGCCGCCGCCATGGCCGAGTCGACGCTGCTGCCTGCCGCGGTCCTGCTCGTCGGCTTCGCCGCGGCGCTGTTTTTCACGCGGCCTGTGCGCACCGAGCCGGCGCCGAGACCACCCCTCGAGCAGCGCCGCACGCTCGCCTAGTGTGGCGCGCATGACGCAGACCACACATCCCACCCGCCTCGAGCGCCACACCACCGCGGCCGGTGCCGAGGTCGCCGTGCTCACCGTCGCGCACGGCACGCTGAACCTGTTCGACCGGGCCCTGTTCGACGCCGTGATCGCCGACATCACCGCGCTCGTGGCCGCGCCGCCGCGCGCGGTACTGATCCGCGCGGAAGGCAAGGTCGTCTCCGGCGGGGTGGACGTCCACCTGTTCGACGGCCTCGACGCCGGGCAGGGCGCGCAGCTGTGGCAGGACCTGTTCGCGCAGATCATCCACCCGCTCGAGGCCCTGCCGTGCCCCGTGGTGTTCGCCGCGCACGGGCTCACCCTCACCGCGGCGTTCGAGATCTCCCTCGCCTGCGACATCGTCCTCGCGGCGCCGGGCGCGAAGTTCGGGTTGGTGGAAACCGTCGTCGGTCTGACCCCGTCGATGGGCGGGCCGCAGCGGCTGGCCGAGCGTGCCGGCTCCGGCCGCGCACGCGAACTGGTGATGACCGGCGACCTCTACGACGCCGAGACGCTGCGGTCGTGGGGCGTGGTCAACGCGGTCCACGAGGACGTGGATTCCGCCGCACGCGCCTTGGCGGACCGGCTCGCCGACGGCCCCACCCGCGCCCACGACGCCACCAAGCAGATCATCGGCGCGTGGCGGTCCGGTGGCGTCGCGCACGCCGACTCGGAGACCCCGGACGTCTCCGGCGCGCTGTTCGGCACCGACGACCTGAAGGGTGCCGTGCGCAGCTTCCTCACCGTCGGCCCGGGGAAGGCGTCGTACACCGGAAGGTGAGCCGATCCCGCCCCCAGTTGTGACCCGCGCCATATAGTGCAGGCACACGACGAGGCGGAGGTGACGATGTCGGTGGCGGTGGTCCGGGTTTCGTGCGCAGCGGGGTGGTTCCGTGACGAGCGTGTCAGTCGCCGACTGGACGGTGTCCTGCGGTACGAGGACCTCGAGCCGTGCCTGGCCGAGCTGCTCGACCGCAGCGCGCTGCGGCACTCCGCCCGCGTCGCCGCCGTCGACCGGGCCGGCAACGCCCTCACCTACGGGCAGATGTGGTCGTCGGCAGCACGGGTGGCGGGTGGACTGCTCGATCAGGGCGTGGGCCCGGCCGACCGGGTGGTCGTCCACTATCCGAACGGGTTCCGCTGGCTGTACGCGTTTCTCGGGGTGGTCCTCGCCGGTGGGGTGCCGGTGCTGCCGGATCCGACGTGCAGCGATCCGGAACTCGAGTGGATCGCCGATGACAGCGGCGCCGTCCTGACCCTCGACGGCGAGCTGCCCGACGGGGTGGCGTTCCTGGACGAGGGCGCCGCGCCGGACGAGCTCGCGGTGCTGTACTACGTACGCAAACGCGGCGGGGGACTGCACGGGGTGGAGCTGACCAACGAGAACATCCTCTCCACGATCGAGGCCGTGGTGCACGCGATGGACCTGACCGCGGAGGGGGCGCGCACGGTGCTCACCGCACCGCTGTCCACGGCGGCGGGCAGCGCCGTGCAGCTGTTGCCCACCCTGGCGGCCGGCGGCACCGTCGTCGCCGCCGGGGCCCGGGGGGTGCGGGTGCCGTGGCGGCACCTGCGCGCGTCGTTCCCCGCGGCGAGGTGCGTACGCGGCTGGGGGGTGGCCGAAACCGGCGGCATCGGGCTGCTGCTGCCCACCGACCAGCGGGCCGCGCACCCGCGCAGCGTCGGAGTTCCGTTCGGCGGCATGGAGGTCGCGCTCCTCGGCCCGGCCGCCGATCAAGGCGTCGGCGAACTGCTGTGCCGCGGTCCCAGCGTCGCGCGCCGCTACTGGAACGACCCGGAATCGACCGCCGAGACCTTCGACGACGGCTGGTTCCACACCGGCGACCAGGTGCACATCGACGGGGACGGCTTCGTCACGCCCGTCGCCGTCCGGGTGTCGTGACACGGCGGTACGGCCGGTCCGCCGCCGCCGCCGGGTTCGGTTGCGGTATAAGCGAATGGACCGCGGTACGCGCGGTCGGCTACCGAATCCTGTGAAAGGTGTGCGCGCATGTCCGACGAGGTCCTGCTCGAGCGTCGCGGTCGAATCCTGGTGATCACCATCAACCGGCCCGAGGCCCGCAATGCCGTCAACGCGGCCGTCAGCCACGCCCTCGCCGCCGCCGTCGACGAACTCGACGCCGATCCCGACCTGTCCGTGGGCGTGCTCACCGGTGCGGGTGGCAACTTCTGTGCCGGCATGGATCTCAAGGCGTTCGTCGCCGGGGAGAACGTCGCGGTGCCGGGCAAGGGCCTCGGCTTCACCGAGGCGCCGCCGCGCAAACCGATCATCGCCGCCGTCGAGGGCTTCGCGCTGGCCGGCGGCACCGAACTCGTCCTCGCCACGGATCTCGTGGTCGCCGCCGCGGACGCCAGGTTCGGCATCCCGGAGGTCAAGCGCGGACTCGTCGCCGCGGGCGGCGGCCTGCTGCGCCTGCCTACCCGGATCCCGTATCAGAAGGCGATGGAACTGGCCCTCACCGGCGACGCGTTCACCGCCGAGGAGGCCCACGGCTACGGCTTCGTCAACGTTCTCACCGAGCCGGGCGGCGCGCTGGAGGGTGCCCTGGCCCTCGCCGAACGGATCACGGCCAACGGCCCGCTCGCCGTGGCGGCCACCAAGGAGGTCATCGCCAAGGCCGCCGACTGGCCGGCGGACGAGGCCTTCGACAGGCAACGCGAGATCGTCGGCCCGGTGTTCGTGTCCGAGGACGCCCGCGAGGGCGCGACGGCGTTCGCGGAGAAGCGTTCCCCGGTCTGGAAGGGCCGCTGACGACCCGCGTCCCTTCCGCGCGGCCGCGGAAGGGACGCGTCGACGAAGGAGGATCGTGCTCGCCGAACTGCATGTCCACATCGAGGGCACTCTCGAACCGGAGCTGATCTTCGCTCTGGCCGAGCGCAACCGGGTCGCGCTCCCGTACGCCGACCTCGCGGAACTGCGCAGCCGGTACGAGTTCACCGATCTGCAGTCCTTCCTCGACCTGTACTACGCGAACATGCAGGTGCTGCGGACGGCCGAGGACTTCGCCGATCTCGCGCGGGCGTACCTGCGCCGGGCGGCGCAGGCCGGCGTGACGCGGGCCGAGTTCTTCTTCGACCCGCAGGCGCACACGAGCCGCGGCGTGCCGCTGACGGAGGTGGTCGAGGGCCTCGCGGACGCCGTCGCGGCGGGCCGGCGAGAGTTCGGCGTCGATGCGGCGATGATCGCCTCCGTCGTGCGGGACCGGCCCGTGCACGAGGCCGAGGAGGTGTTCGGGGAGCTGCTGCGCCTGTCGGCTCCGATCATCGGGCTGGGCCTGGACTCTGCGGAGGTGGGCTATCCGCCGTCGCTGTTCGAGGACGTGTTCGCCCGCGCCCGCGCCGAGGGCCTGCACACGGTCGCCCATGCGGGAGAGGAGGGACCGCCCGAATACGTGTGGCAGGCACTGGATCTGCTCGGGGCCGAACGCATCGACCACGGCATCCGATCCCTCGAGGACCCCCTCCTCGTCACGCGCCTCGTGGACGAGCAGATTCCGCTCACGGTCTGTCCGCTGTCCAACGTCCGTTTGCGCGTGGTGGATTCGCTCGAGCGGCATCCGCTGCCGCGCATGCTCGAGGCGGGTCTGCTGGTGACCGTCAACTCCGACGATCCGGCGTACTTCGGCGGGTACGTCGACGACACGTTCGCGGCGCTGCGCGATCGGCTCGGGCTCACGTCCGATCAGCGGGAGACGTTGGCGCGCAATTCGATCGAGGCGTCCTTCGGCTAGCCCGCGGCCTACGGGCCGAGCACGCGGTCCAGGTACGGGTTGGCGAAGGTGCGCTGCGGGTCGACACGGTCGCGGACGGCGAGGAAGTCGTCGAAGCGCGGATACGTCGTGCGCAGGTCGGCCGCGCTGCGGCCGTGCATCTTGCCCCAGTGCGGCCGTCCGTCCACGGCGCGGGCGATCGCCTCGACCGCATCGAAGTACGCCCGGTGCTCGCGCCGGTGGTACTGGTGCACGGCGAGGTACGCGCTGTCGCGGCCGTGTGCCGTCGACAGCCACACGTCGTCGGCGGCGGCGAAGCGTACCTCGACGGGAAAAGCGACACGGAAGTCGTTGCGGGAGAGCCACGCATCGATCTCGGTGAGCACGTCGGTCACCGAGCCGACGGGTACGGCGTACTCCATCTCCCGGAACCGGACCCGGCGCGGGGAGGCGAAGACGCGATAGCTGCGGTCGACGAACTCCCGCGGCGACAGCGTCCGGGCGGCGAACTCGTTGAGCCGCGGGATGGTCGCGGGGGCGCGGGTCGCGACGCGCTGGACGACCTCGAACATGCCGTTGGCGAGCACCTCGTCGTCGACGAAGCCCCGTACCCGGCCCACCGGGGCGCCGGGCGCGTCGGCGGGCAGCCGGGTGTTGCGCTTGGTGAGCACCCGGTCGGTGTGCGGGAACCAGTAGAACTCGAAGTGGTCGACGGCGAGCCGGTCGCGCTCGAGCACGGCGAGGGTGTCGTGCAGCGTGCCGGGCGCTTCCGCGGCGTGCAGCGCGAAGGCGGGCACGCACTCGAGTGTGATCGTGGCGAGGATGCCGACGGCGCCGAGGCCGAGCCGGGCGGCCTCGTAGAGTTCCGGGTGGTCGTCGGGGGAGCAGTGCACGACGGAACCGTCGGCGAGCACCACGGTGGCGGCGCGGGCGACGGTGGCGAGGCCCCCGAATCGCGCGCCGGTGCCGTGGGTGCCGGTGGACATCGCGCCGGCGAGCGACTGCACGTCGATGTCCCCGAGGTTGGGCACGGCCAGACCCTGATCCCACAGGAGCCGGTTGAGATCCCGCAGCCGGGTGCCGGCCCGCACGGTGACGAGCGCACCGGCGGAGGTGGGCCGGACGTCCTCGATGCCGGTGAACCGGTCGAGGGAGACGAGCACGCCGTCGGTGACGGCGACGCCGCTGAACGAGTGTCCCGCCCCGACCGCCTTGACGCGCAGGCCCCGCTCGGATGCGCGTGCGACGACGGCGGCGATCTCGTCCAGGGATTCCGGAGTCTCGTACGCGCGCGGCGTCGCGGATTCGGTGCGCGCCCAGTTGCGCCAGGTGGCTGCGGGACGGTCGGTGGCCATGGGGCAATCATCGACTTGGACGACCGTCCAGGTCAATAGGGGCCGACGGATCCGGACCGGGTTCTACGATCGGAGGCATGCTGAACCGGTTGCCGGCGGACCAACGTCGAGCCCAACTCGTCGAATCCGCCCTCGCGCTGGCCGAGGGCGGCGGTCTCGGGGCCGTCACAGTGCGTGCCGTCGCCGAGCACGCCGGCGTATCGCTCGGGGTGGTGCACTACTGCTTCGAGAGCAAGGAAGCCCTCGTCGCCGCGATGGGGGAGACGCTGGTGCTCCAGCTCAGCCAGGCGTTGCGCACCGCCTTCACCCTCCCGCAGAACGGGCCGGACCCGCAGGGCCCGCGCGGGCTGCGGCAGCTGCTCTACGCCGGGATCACTGCGATGTGGCCGACGATCGAGGCGACGGCCGACCGTCAGCTGCTCACCTACGAGATCACCACCTATTCGCTGCGCCACCGCGCTGCCGGCGAGCCGCTCGGCGGCAACATCGCCACCGAGCAGTACCGCATCATGGACGTCGAGGCCCAGGCATTTCTCGAGGAGTGCGCCGCCCGCACCGGCACCGAGTGGGTCGAGCCGGTCTCGACCGTCGCGCGCCTGGCGCTGGCCATGCTCGACGGCCTGGTCCTGCGGTGGCTGGTGGATCGTGACAGCGACGCCATCGTCACCGAACTCGACGACATCGCCGCGATCGTCGCCGGCCGGGCCGTGGAAACGACCTGAACCTGGACACAGGTCCAAGTCGGTGCTTGACTGGCCGCGACGACCCGACCTGCCGTGGATTGGACCCCCGCCGTGACCCACCCCCTCGACCGGCTCCACGACGCGACGGCCGACCTGGACCCGCCGCTCGCGGCCGTCGACCTTCCCACACTCCGACGCAACGCCGCCGACCTCGTCCGTCGCGCCGGGGGCACGCCCGTGCGGGTGGCGAGCAAGTCCGTCCGGTGCCGCGCGGTCCTCGAGGAGGTGCTCGGCACCGGCCTCACCGCCGACGGCGGTTTCGGCGGGATCATGGCGTACTCGCTGCGCGAAGCGCTCTGGCTGGTCGAGCGCGGCGCCCGCGACGTGCTCCTCGGATACCCGACCGTCGACCGTGCCGCGCTCGCCGAACTCGCCGGCCGGCCGCACGCCCTCGACGCGGTCACCCTCATGGTCGACTCCGCCGCCCAGCTCGGCATCGTCCGCGACGCCCTCGGCACCGCCCGTGTGCGACCCCGCGTGTGCCTCGACGTGGATGCGTCGCTGCGGCTCGGGCCGGTGCACCTCGGCGTGCGGCGCTCGCCGCTGCGCACGCCCGACGAGGTGGGGCAGCTCGCCCGCTGCGCCACGACCGCCGGCTTCGCCGTCGTCGGAGTGATGTTCTACGAGGCGCAGATCGCCGGTCTGCCCGACACGTCGCTCGCGGTCCGCCTGATCAAGCGCCGGTCGGCCGCCGAGCTGGCCACCCGTCGCAGCGCCGTCGTCGGGGCCGTCCGCGCCGTCGTCGGCGACCTCGAGATCGTCAACAGCGGCGGCACGGGTTCGCTCGAGATCAGTTCCGCGGACCCGGTCGTCACCGAGGTCACCGCCGGCTCCGGCCTCTACGTGCCCACGTTGTTCGACCGATACCGGGCCTTCACACCGCGGCCCGCGCTGTACTTCGCGCTGCCCACGGTGCGCAGGCCCAGTCCCACCATCGCCACGCTCTTCGGTGGCGGTTACATCGCCTCCGGCCCGACGGGTACGTCCCGGGTACCGCGGCCGGTGCGGCCCGCCGGACTGCGGTTGCTGCGCGCCGAGGGTGCCGGCGAGGTGCAGACCCCGGTCACCGGCCGCGCCGCCGCAGACCTGCCCGTCGGCGGCCGCGTGTGGCTGCGGCATGCCAAGGCGGGGGAGCTGTGCGAGCGGTTCGCGCACCTGCATCTCGTCGACGCCGGCGGCACCCGCACCACCGTCCCCACCTATCGCGGCGAGGGGCACTGCTGGTGAGCTACGCCGGTGCCGCGCTGTTGCACAACGCCTTCCAGTCCTGCTCCGTGCGATCGGCGTAGGCGGCGGACCACCGCGCCACCGCCTCGTCGAACACCGTCCCGCGGCCGAGGTACCCGGCGACGAACGCGCCGTCCGGGCTCTGGCTGTGGGCGCGGGCGAGCAGCGCTCCGCACAGCCGGCCGTACTGCTCCGATTGTGCGGGCCTGAGCCGTTCCCACTGCACCGATCCCTTCATGTCCCGGAACTGACGCACATAGAAGTCCCGGCGCACGCCGTCGGCGCCGGGGACGCCGGTGATCCAGCCGAGAAGCGGATCCGAGTGGGCCTGCAGGATCCGCTGTGCCCCCACGACGCGGGCGCCCTGGCCGTGCGCGATGAGGTCGGCCTCGACCCGGTGCGGGGTCTCCCGGATCCCGCCGTGCGTCTCCAACACCGACCGCCCGGCCTCCTTGACCTGGAGAAACAGCGGCTCGTCGGCCGGGCCGAGCAGCAGGACGAGGAAGCATCGGGTGCCCACGCTGCCCACCCCCACGATCCGCATCGCAAAATCCACGACGCGGTACTGGGAAAGCAGCAGCTGGGCATCCGCCCGCACCGTCGCACGGTAGGACGCGACGATCCGCTCGATGGCGTCGAGTGACCCGATGTCGAGGTGGCGGACGATCGGGGGCTGGTCGACGATGCGCGGAACGTCGTCGGCCGTGGTGACCGTCAGTTTCCTCAGGACCTGTTCCGACGTGCGGCTGCGAGCCTTCTGCACGACGGCTCGTATCGCCTCCGGATTCCGCGACGCCTGCTCGATCTCTTCCGCGTCGACCTGGAAGTAGAACCGCTCGGTGGCCGTCAGGCCGGACAGGAACCGGATGGTCTCGCGGTACGAGCGCACCGTCGCGAGGGTCGCGTCCCGGCACTGCTGCTCGGTGCAGCCGGTGTGACGGCCGGCCAGCCATACCGAGGCGGCCAGCCGCTTGACGTCCCATTCCCACGGCGCCGGATACGCCTCGTCGAAGTCGTTGAGATCGAACAGGACCCGTCGCTCCGGCGAGGCGTACAGGCCGAAATTCGCCAGATGGGCGTCGCCCGAGGCCACCACGTGCGGTCCCGTCACGGCCTCGGTGGACAGATCCGCCGCCATCGCGGCGGCGCTGCCGCGGTAGTAGGCGAACGGGGACTCCGTCATCCGCTCGTACCGGATCGGCACCAGTTCCGGCAGCCGGGTGCGGTTCTGCTGCTCGAAGATCGCCACGGGGTCGCGGTCGGGGCAACGGAATTCGCCGTGCGCACCGCGGGGCACGCGGGTGCGGGCGGCACGCCCCTCGGCTCGACTGCGCTCGGCGGCGGTAGTCGGTGTCATCCCGCGATTGTGCACCGGCGCACAATGACCGCATGCCCTTTTTCGACGGCAGCACCGGCCGTATCCACTACCGACACTGGCCCGTCGACGGCGCGGCGGCCGCCGTCGTCTTCGCCCACGGGATGCGTCAGCACACCGGCCACTACCACCGCTTCGCGGCGGTCCTGGCGACGCACGGCATCGCGTTGTGGGGCATCGATCTCGCCGGGCACGGTCTGTCCGAGGGCAGCCCCGGCGAACCGGGCGTCCTCGACGACCTGGCTGCGGACCTGCTGCGCGTCGCCGAGGTGGCGGAGCGTGCCGAGCCGGGGATGCCGCTGGTGGTGATGGGGCATTCGCTCGGCGCGGCGACCGCCCTCACGCTGCTGCGCACCGACGCCGGCCGCTTCCGTGGCGCCGTGCTCTGCGGGACGCCGCGCTCGGCGGCCGTGCCCGCGACGGCCGAGATCCTCGCGGGGGCTCGCATCCCGCTGCTCGCGGTGCACGGCGCCGACGACCGGCTGGCCCCGATCGACCCCGTGCGGGCCTGGGCCCGGACGATCCCGGCCCTGGACCTGCGCGAGTACCCCGACGCGGGCCACGACCTGCTGCACGAACCGGTGCACCGCACGGTGACGCGCGACGTCGCCGAGTTCGTCCGGACCGTGACCGAAGTGCCGGCCCCCCAACAACAGTGAGCGAATGTATCCCTCACTCGATCAGAGGAGATGAAGGATACATTCGCTCACCATGGGCGTGGCCCTACGAGTAGATGGCCTCGATCGCCGTGCCGTGCGCCTCGTGGATGACGTTGCGCTTGAGCTTGAGCGTCGGGGTCAGCTCGCCGGTCTCGATGGTGAAGTCCACTTCGAGGATCCGGTACTTCTTGATCTGCTCGGGGTTGGAGACCTTCCTGTTGCCCTCGGCCACCGCGGCGTCGATCTCCGCGATCAGGTCGGGGTTCTTCAACAGCTCGGACACCGGGGCGTCGGCCGGAATGCCGTGGCGCTCCTTCCAGCCGGGCAGGGCCTCGGGGTCGAGGGTGATCAGCGCGCCGATGAACGGCTTCGCGTCGCCGACGACGATGACCTGGCTGATCAGCGGGTGCGCCCGCAGAGCGTCCTCGAGCACGGCCGGGGCGACGTTCTTGCCGCCGGCGGTGACGATGAGCTCCTTCTTGCGGCCGGTGATGTGGACGAATCCGTCCTCGTCGATCTTGCCGATGTCACCGGTGTGGAACCAGCCGTCGACGATCGCTTCGGCGGTGGCCTTCTCGTTCTTCCAGTAGCCGCCGAACACCGCGGGGCCCTTGAGCAGCAGCTCGCCGTCCTCGGCGATCCGCGCGGCGTGCCCGTTGACCGGCCGGCCGACGCTGCCCACCCGCTGGTGCTCGGGGGTGTTGATGGTGACGCCACCGGTGGTCTCGGTCAGGCCGTAGCCCTCGAAGATCGGGATGCCGACGCCGCGGAAGAAGTGGCCCAGGCGCGCGCCGAGGGCGGCGCCGCCGGAAACCGCCTGCTCGCACTCGCCACCGAGGGCCGCGCGCAACTTGCTGTACACCAGCTTGTCGAACACCGCGTGCTTGATCTTCAGGCCCAGACCGGGCCTGCCCTTGTCCAGCGCCTCGCTGTACGCGATGGCGGTATCGGAGGCCTTCTCGAAGATCCGGCCCTTGCCGCCGTCGTACGCCTTCTGCTTGGCCGAGTTGTAGACCTTCTCGAACACGCGCGGCACCGACAGGATGAAGTTCGGCTTGAACTCGCCGAGCTGGTCGAGCAGCGTGGTCAGATCGGAGGTGTGCGCGACGGTGACGCCGTGCTCGAACGCGCCGAACGAGATCTCGCGGGCGAACACGTGCGCGAGCGGCAGGAACAGCAGGGTCCGCTTGCCGCTCACCATGGAGTTCGGCAGGGCGAGCTTGACGGCCGCCGCCTCGGCCCACAGGTTGCTGTGGGTCAGCTGCACACCCTTGGGGCGGCCGGTGGTGCCCGAGGTGTAGATCAGGGTGGCGGGAGACTCGGCACGCACCTGGTGGCGCCGCTCCTCGAGCTGCTCGTCGGTGATCGCGGCGCCGCGCGCGATCAGTTCGTCGACGGCGCCCTTCGCTCCCGCTGCGCCCTCGATCTGCAGGACCTCGCGCAGGGCCGGCGCGGCCTCGGCCACGGCGGCGACCGTCCGCGCGTGGTTGTCGTTCTCCACGACCAGCAGCGAGGTCCCCGAGTCCTCGAGGATCCACTGGGCCTGGTCGGCCGAGGAGGTCTCGTAGATCGCGACGGTGCAGCCCCCGGCGGCCCAGATCGCGTAGTCGATGAGGACCCATTCGTAGCGGGTGCTCGACAGGATCGCGACCCGGTCGCCGAGTTCGATCCCGGAGGCCATCAGGCCCTTGGCCACCCCGCGGACCTGTGCGGCGAACTCGGCGGCGGTGACGCTGACCCACCGGCCGTCGACCCTGCGCTCGAACGGCACCCAGGTCGGCGACTCCTTCTCGTGCCGGAAGACGGCGTCCGCCATCGATGCGTCCTCGGGAATCGAGAACGACTGTGGCACGGCAAACTCTCTCACGGTGACCCCTCCATCAATTTTTCACTGGTGGATGTGCATTGCATCACACGAGGACGGAAAACGCAGCAACGGGGGTGCCCGATTTGTAGCCTTTTCGCTCTGACCTGTGAAGATACCTGTTAATGATGGACACGGACAACCGTTGTGCGCGGGTGCGTGCTCAGGCGGGCTCGAGCAGCCGGGCGGCCTCGTCGTCGGAGAGCTGATGGAAGTCGTCGTATGCGGCGCCGACGCTGCCCAGGTCCGCGGGCGTGAACGGGCACACCACCTCGTCGGCCACCGCGCCCACGCGACGCGCCGCCTCCGGGGACGCCACGGGCACCGCCAGCACCACCCGTTCGGCACCGGACTCCCGAGCGGCCAGGCAGGCGACGGCAGCGGTCGCGCCGGTGGCCATGCCGTCGTCGACGAGGACCACCGTGCGTCCCGACAGCGACGTGCGCTCCTTGCCGCCGCGCAGCAGCCGGGCGCGACGGTCGAGTTCGGTGCGTTCACGGGCCTCGATCCGTGCGATCGAGTCCTCGGCCACCCGGCCGATCCGGATGACGTCCTCGTTGAGCACGCGGAAGCCGCCCTCGGCGATGGCGCCCATCGCGAGTTCCGGCTGCCACGGCACCCCGAGCTTGCGGACGACGAGCACGTCGAGCGGGGCGTCGAGGGCGCGAGCCACCTCGCGGGCGACGGGGATGCCGCCGCGTGGGAGGGCGAGGACCACGGGGTTCGCGTCGCGCAGGTGGGCGACCGAGCGGGCCAGCCGCCGCCCGGCCTCCGGACGGCCGGAATAACGCATAGGTCGAGTATGCGCCCGGCGGCGGGCGGCCCGGGTGGGTTTGCGTCCGGATCCGGGCCCGCTCAGGCGACGGTGTGCAGGGCTCAGGCGACGGTGTGCAGGGCTCGGGCGGGCCGCAGGGCGTCGAGGAGCGGCTGCCAGGTGGAGGCGTCGCCGCCGCGCCGCTGCCACTCGCCGGCGAGGGTGGTGTCGTCCGTACCGGCGAGGTCGTCGATGGTGTCGACGCCGTGCCGGTACAGGACCTCGGCGGCCAGTTCGACGGTGTCGGCGGCGATGGGGGCCTCGTCGGGGCTGTAGCGGCGACGGTAGTGGCCGACCTTGCCGGCCCACTGGGCGCTGCCGCCGGTCTCCTCGAAGGTGCGCAGGAGCGCGCGGATCCCGTCGCGGCCGGCGTCCGCACCCTGGGCGGCCCGGTAGGCCCGGTAGCGATCGGTGACGATCCCGGGATCTACGCCTCGGGTGCGGTGCACTGCGTCGAGCAGGCGCAGGGCCAGGTTGTCGGCTGCGTCGGGCATCGGGGCCTCCCGGTGGTGACATGGCGCGGTGGAGCGGTTCCACAGGTGTATCGCCGATGACCGGGCGTGTGTTGCATCACAGACTTCCTCGGCGTGTCTTCCTCCCCGTCACAGGGGAGGAAGACACGCTCCGGGGCTATCCGAGCTCGCCGTGCAGGTATGCGGCGTAGGCCGGCAGGTCGAGCTGCCCGTGCCCGGACAGCCCGATCACGATCACCTCGGGCCCGGTGACGGTCCGCGCGTACTCGGCGGCCGCCGCGAGGGCGTGGGCCGACTCGGGGGCGGGCACGATGCCCTCGCTGCGGGCGAACTCGACGGCCGCCGCGAAGGCGTCGGTCTGCGCGACGGCCGTGCCCTGCACGTATCCCAGTTCGACGGTGTGGCTGAGCAGCGGCGCCATGCCGTGGTAGCGCAGCCCGCCGGCGTGGATGGGGTCGGGGATGAAGTCCTGACCGAGGGTGTGCATCTTGAGCAGCGGGGTGAGGCCGACGATGTCGCCGTGGTCGTAGCGGTACTCGCCCTGCGTGATGGACGGGCACGCGGCCGGCTCGGCGGCCACCACCCGCGTCGTGGCGCGACCGTGCAGCACGTCGCGCAGGAACGGGAACGACAGGCCGGCCAGGTTGGAGCCGCCGCCGGCGCAGCCGAACACGACGTCGGCCTGCTCCTCGCCGGCGGCGCGCAGCTGGGCGACGGCTTCGAGACCGATCACGGTCTGGTGCAGCACGACGTGGTTGAGCACACTGCCGAGCGCGTACCGGGCGGCGGGGTCGCCGGCGGCGACCTCCACGGCCTCGGACACGGCGATCCCCAGCGAGCCGGGGGTGTCCGGCTGTTCGGCGCGCACCTTGCGGCCGGACGCGGTGAGTTCCGACGGGCTCGAGTGCACGGTGCCGCCGTACACCTCGATGAGGTGCCGGCGGTACGGCTTGGACTCGTACGAGGCGCGCACCTGCCACACCTCGAGATCGATGCCGAACTTGGCGCATGCGAACGACAGCGCGCTGCCCCACTGGCCGGCGCCGGTCTCGGTCGTCAGCTTCTTCACGCCGTCGAGGGAGTTGTAATACGCCTGCGCCAGAGCCGAATTCGTCTTGTGGCTGCCCACCGGGCTCACGCCCTCGTACTTGACGTAGATGCGGGCGGGGGTGCCGAGTGCGCGCTCGAAGGACCGGGCCCGCAGCAGCGGCGTGGTGCGGTAGGTCGCGTACGCCTCCCGGACGGGTTCGGGGATCGCGATGTCGGTCTCGGTGGACAGCTCCTGCTCGATCAGGCCGGCGGCGAACAGCGGTTCGAGGTCGGCGGCCGTGACCGGTTCCCTGGTGCCGGGATGCAGGTGCGGCGGCGGGGCGTCGGGCAGATCTCCCGCGATGTTGTACCAGTGGGTGGGAATGCTGACGAGCTCCGACACCGGAAGGTCCTTTCGTCTGTCAAGAGTGGAACCGGTTCAGTGTGCCCCCCGTCGCGCGTGGCCCGTCCGGCGGAGGGCTCGCGGTGTCGACAGAAATATGTAGACCGGTCTATTATTTTGCTGTGACCACCAAGGGAGCACGCACGAAGGCGCGCATGATCGACACCACGCTGGAGCTGATCCAGACCCGCGGCTACCACGGCACCGGCCTCGCCCGCATCACCGACGCCTCCGGTGCGCCCCGGGGCTCGGTGTACTTCCATTTCCCCGGCGGCAAGGACGAGCTCGTCGTGGCGGCGCTGGACCGGGTGGGTGCGGAGTTCACCGGCCTGCTCGAGGCGCTGCTGGCCGAGGGGCGGACCGCCGCCGAGATCGTCGCCGCGGTGTTCGACGACCTCGCCGCCCGGCTCGGGCGATCCGGGTTCGCGGCCGGCTGCGCCGTCGCCTCCGTCGCCGTCGACGCCGCCACCGACAACCCCGTTCTGCAGCAGAGCTGCGCCCGCGTCTACGAGTCGTGGCGGGTGGTCCTCGAGCGGGTGCTCGTCCGCGACGGGATGCCCGATGCCGCCCGGCTCGCCGGGGTGATCGTCAGCCTCGTCGAGGGCGCGACCACCGTCGCCCGTGCCCGGCACGACGTGACCCCTCTGGTGGACGCCCGTGCCGTCGCGCTCGACCTCCTCGGAGCCGCGCGATGAGCGCCGCGGTGGTCTTCGGCGCGACGGGGTTCATCGGCCGCGGCCTGCTGCGGGAACTGCTCACCGACCCGGACGGCGACGATCTCGTCGTCGCGGCGGTGCGGACCGCGGAGTCGGGGGCGCGGCTGCGCGACCGGCTCGTGTCCGGCGGGGTGCCGCTGGACCGGCTCTCGGTCCATGTGTTCGATCCGGGCTCCGCCGAGCTCGTCCTGGATCCCGTGGCGGCGGACGTGCGCGACGTCTACAACCTCGCCGCCGCGTTCGCCTTCGGGATGACGGCCCGGGCGGCGCGTGAGGTGAATGTGGTTCTGGCCGAGAAGATCACCCGATTCGCGGCCGCTGCCGGCGCGCGCCGGCTGGTGCACGTCAGCGGTTACCGCGTCGCGGCGTACCCGGCCGTGCCGGCGCCGTGGCCGCCCCGGCACCGGCGCCGGATCTACCGGAGGTTCGGCGCATACGAGGCGTCGAAGATCGAGGCCGATGCGGTGGTGCGTGCACTCGCCGCGGAGCTCGGGGTCCCCCTCACGGTGGTCAACCCCGGGACGGTGATCGGCGACTCCCGGACCGGGGAGGCCGATCAGTACCTGGGTCTCGCGGAGCTGGTCGTGCAGCTCGCCCGCGGGCAGCTGCGCGCCGTGCCCGGCTCGCGGCGCACCGTGCTGCCCGTCGTCACCATCGACCACCTCGCGCGCTTCCTGGCGCTGATGCCGCGGGACCCGGAGACGGCGGGGCGTGCCTACTGGGTCCTCGACGACGCCACGCCGCCGCTGCCCGAGCTGGTCGCGCTGGTCGCCGACGAACTCGGGGTGGCCGCGCCGCGCCTGCGGATACCCGTCGCGGCGCTGCGGGCTCTGCCGGCCCGCCTGACCAGCGCGGAGAAGGAGACCCTGAGTTTTCTCAGCGCCGACACCTATCCGACGGCGCCCGCCACCGCCCTCGCGCGCCGGCACGGGCTCGAGTACCCGCCGGTGCGGCCGGCGCTGCGGCTGTGGGCCCGCCACGTGGCGGCGACGGCACCGGATGCGGCGTCCGGATAGGGTGGTCGGGGACCCTTGTCCGGCGCTGTGGAAGGGTCATGGCCGTCCATCCGATAAACTGCAGGTCAAATGAGTGATACTGTGCAAGACCCCGAAGCCGACACCGCTACCCCCACGTTCGCCGATCTGGACATCGACGCCCGTGTGCTGCAAGCGCTTTCGGATGTGGGCTACGAGACCCCGTCGCCGATCCAGGCGGCCACCATCCCGCCGCTGCTGGAGGGGCGCGATGTCGTCGGTCTCGCGCAGACCGGTACCGGCAAGACCGCCGCGTTCGCGGTGCCGATCCTGTCGCGGATCGACACCGCGGTGAAGCGGCCCCAGGCACTGGTCCTGGCTCCCACCCGTGAGCTCGCCCTGCAGGTCGCGGAGGCTTTCGGCAAGTACTCGGCGCACATCCCGGGTCTGCACGTGCTGCCCATCTACGGTGGCCAGAGTTACGGCGTGCAGCTGTCCGGGCTGCGCCGTGGCGCGCACGTCATCGTGGGCACCCCCGGACGTGTGATCGATCACCTCGCCAAGGGCACCCTCGACATCTCCGAGCTCGAGTTCCTCGTGCTCGACGAGGCCGACGAGATGCTCACCATGGGCTTCCAGGAGGACGTCGAACGGATCCTCGCCGACACCCCGGAGACCAAGCAGGTCGCGCTGTTCTCGGCGACCATGCCGGGCGCGATCCGCCGGCTGTCCAAGCAGTACCTGCACGACCCGGTCGAGATCACGGTCAAGTCGAAGACGACGACGTCGGCGAACATCACCCAGCGCTGGGTGCTCGTGTCGCACCAGCGCAAGCTCGACGCCCTGACCCGGATCCTCGAGGTCGAGCAGTTCGAGGCGATGATCCTCTTCGTCCGTACGAAGCAGGCCACCGAGGACCTCGCGGAGCGGCTGCGGGCCCGCGGTTTCTCGGCCGCCGCGATCAACGGCGACATCGTGCAGGCCCAGCGCGAACGCACCATCGGCCAGCTCAAGAGCGGTGCGCTGGACATCCTCGTCGCGACGGACGTGGCGGCCCGCGGTCTGGACGTCGACCGCATCAGCCACGTCGTGAACTACGACATCCCGCACGACACCGAGTCCTACGTGCACCGCATCGGCCGCACCGGCCGCGCCGGGCGCAGCGGTGACGCCCTGCTGTTCGTCGCCCCCCGCGAGCGGCATCTGCTCAAGGCGATCGAGCGGGCCACCCGGCAGCCGCTCACCGAGATCCAGCTGCCGTCGGTGGAGGATGTCAACGCCCAGCGCGTCGAGAAGTTCAACGATTCGATCACCGAGGCGCTCACGTCGGATCACCTGTCGCTGTTCCGCACGTTCGTCGAGGACTACGAGCGCGAGCACGACGTGCCCCTCGCCGACATCGCGGCGGCGCTGGCCGTGCTCTCCCGCGACGGGGAGTCGTTCCTCATGGAGGCCGAACCCGAGCCCGTGGCGCCGCCGCGGCGGGAACGCGAGCCGCGGGAGCGGCCGCCGCGCCGGTTCGACGACGACGGTGCGTCACGCGTCGGGCGCGACGGGCAGGAAATGGCGACCTACCGCATCGCCGTGGGTAAGCGGCACCGGGTGGTGCCCGGCGCGATCGTCGGCGCCATCGCCAACGAGGGCGGCCTGCGCCGCAGCGACTTCGGGCACATCAGCATCCGCCCGGACCACAGCCTCGTCGAGCTGCCGAAGGACCTGTCGCCGGAGACGCTCGAGGCGTTGCGCGGCACCCGCATCTCCGGGGTGCTCATCCAGCTGCAGCCCGACAGCGGCGCACCGGCGGGTCGGCCGTCGACCTACCGTCAGCGCGACGACCGCGGCGAACGCCGTCAGGGTGAGCGCAAGGAGTACGGCGGCAAGAAGGACTGGGGCGATCGCGGCGGCCGCAACAAGGACTTCGGTGGGCGCGGCGACCGGTTCGGCGACAAGCCGAACCGCGGATTCCGTGAACGCTCCGGCGAGCGCGGGCAGTCCGGTGGACACGGCTCGGGCGGCCACAGCGGCGGCTACCGCGGGCGCGACTGAGCACAGCGGCGGCTACCGCGGGCGCGACTGAGCACAGCGGCGGCCACCGCGGGCGCGACTGAGCACAGCGGCGGCCACCGCGGGCGCGACTGAGCACAGCGGCGGGGCTCACATCTTCCCGTACCGCGCGAGGACGAAGCAGTACGCGCCGTACGCGGCGATACCGAGGCCGGCCGCGACGAGCAGGATCTGACCGAACGGGGCGGTGCCCAGCGTCTTGAGGGCACCGTCCAGTCCCGTCGCCTTGGACGGATCGGTGGTGAACGTCGCGACGAGGACCAGGACGCCGGCGCCGGCGATCGCCAGGCCCTTCGCGACGTACCCGACGGCGCCGAGCGGCTCGGCGTACCGGGGCAACCGCGCCCGGTGCAGGTCGTCGAGGAACTTCTTCGCCGCGCCCTTGTAGACGTGGTAGGCGCCGATTCCGATGATCACCAGCCCGGCCGCGACGAGCAGGACCTTGCCGCCTCCGGACTGCATCAAGCGAGCACTGAGTCCGGCGTTCTGTTCACCGCTCGACTTGCCGGTGCCCCGCGCGAACTGGAACGCGGCCAGTGCCAGCGCCAGGTACGCCACGGCGACGCCGACGGTCTTGACCCGGTCCAGGGCGGACGGTTTCTCGACGTCCGAACGTTTGCCCACTGCGGCCTCGACCAGACGCCACAGTGCCAGCGCCGTGAGCGTCACGGCCAGGATCCACAGGACGATCCGGCCGCCGGGCTGGGCGGCGAGCTCGCCGAGGGCACCGGACTGATCGGCACTGGCCGGATCGCCGAACGCGACCTGGACGACGATGTAGGCGATCAGCAGGTGCACGACCCCGCTCGCGGCCTGTCCGACCCGCGCCACCTTCTCGAACATCGGGTGCTGGGCAGCGCCCGCAGCTCCCGTGCTGGTCTGTTGTCCGGTCACGCGACGGCCTCCAGGATCTCGCGGCGACGGCGCCGGGGCGCCCCGGCAGTGGTGCCTACGGCGAGCCTATCGCGCCGGCGGGGCGTCGTCCGGGTTCGCCGGCGCCGGCTACCGGACCCTGCCGGCCAGGACGTCGGCGGTGGCGCCGTCGACGGATTCGCGGATGATGTCGGCGTGGCCGGCGTGCCGGGCCCATTCCTCGATCTGATGCAGGACCAGGAACCGCACGGAGAGCGGCACGCCCTGGTCCAGCCATCGGGCGATGTCCGCCGGCAGGTCCACCACCCGGCCCAGGTCCGGGTCCGCCCGCAGCACGTCGGCGAAGCGGGCCGCGACTGTGTCGAGCCGGGCGAGCTGATCCGCGACGGTCTCGTCGTCGCGCACCGCCCACCCGGCTGTCCACGCCGCCACCGGGTCCGGCTCGCGGCTCTGCGTCCCGGCGATGCGGTCGGCGGCGGCGACCTCGCCGTCGATCACATGGTTCAACAGCGACGCCAGGCTCATCGCGGAGGCGCTGGGCACGCTGCGCGCCTGGTCCTCGGTCAGGCCGGACAGTGCGTTGCGGAACGCGGCGCGCTGATTGTCGAGAAGCAGGAGCAGCAGATCGGTCTCGTTCGTCGTCATGCGCCCAGTGTGGGAGCCATTGCGGACACCCGCGGTCCTGAATCGGCGAACTGGGTGCGGTACAACTCGCCGTAACGCCCGCCGGCGGCGAGCAGCTCGGAATGGGTGCCGCGCTCGACGATGCGTCCGGCCTCGACCACGAGAATCAGATCCGCCGCGCGGACCGTGGACAACCTGTGTGCGATCACCACGGAGGTCCGTCCGGCCAGCGCCTCCGTGAGCGCCTCCTGCACGGCAGCCTCCGACGTCGAGTCCAGGTGCGCGGTGGCCTCGTCGAGGATGACCACCCGCGGGTGGGCGAGCAGCAGCCGCGCAATGGTCAGCCGCTGGCGCTCACCGCCGGAGAGCCGGTACCCGCGCTCGCCGACGACGGTGTCCAGGCCGTCGGGCAGGGAGCGGATCAGGTCGGTGAGCCGGGCCCGGCCCAGCACCTCCCACAGCTCGTCCTCGGTTGCCTCCGGGCGGGCCAGGAGCAGATTCGCCCGCACGCTCTCGTGGAACAGGTGCCCGTCCTGGGTGACCATGCCGACGGTCCCGCGGATCGACGCGGTGGTGAGCCGGCGCACGTCGACCCCGCCGAGCAGCACGGATCCGGAGTCGGTGTCGTAGAGCCGCGGCACCAGTTGCGCGATCGTGGACTTGCCGGCGCCGGAGGAGCCCACCAGGGCCACCATCTGCCCGGGCTCGGCCCGGAAGCTCACGTCGTGCAGGACCGGTGCGCCGCCGCGGGTGTCGAGCGTGGCCACCTCCTCCAGCGACGCCAGCGAGACCTTGTCGGCGGCGGGGTATGCGAAATCCACGTGCCGGAACTCGACGGCGACCGGGCCGTCGGGGACGGGGCGGGCGTCGGGGGCCTCCTCGATCAGCGGCCGCAGGTCGAGCACCTCGAAGACCCGCTCGAAGCTCACCATCGCGCTCATCACGTCGACGCGGGCGCTCGCGAGTGCCGTCAGCGGCGAGTACAGGCGCGTCAGCAGCATCGCCATCGCCACGACGGCACCCGGCTCGAGCTGGCCGCGCAGCGCGTAGAAGCCGCCGAGGCCGTAGACGAGGGCCAGCGCGAGGGCGGACACGAGGGTCAGGGCTGTGACGAACACCGACTGCAGCATCGCCGTCTTCACCCCGATGTCGCGCACCCGGCGGGCGCGGACGGCGAACTCCGACGACTCCTGCGACGGCCGGCCGAACAGCTTCACCAGCGTCGCGCCGGGCGCGGAGAATCGCTCCGTCATCTGGGTGCTCATCACCGAATTGTGGTTGGCCGCTTCACGATTCAGGCGCGCCAGCCGCACGCCCATGTGCCGGGCGGGCACCACGAAGATCGGCAGCAGCAACAGTGCGAGCAACGTGATCTGCCAGGAGATCCCGATCATCACCACGAGCGTGATCGCGAGGGTGACGAGGTTGCCGACCACGCCGGACAGGGTGTCACTGAACGCCCGTTGGGCGCCGATGACGTCGCTGTTGAGCCGGCTGACGAGGGCGCCGGTGCGGGTGCGGGTGAAGAACGCGATGGGCATGCGCTGCACGTGGTCGAACACGGTGGTGCGCAGGTCGAGGATGAGGTCCTCGCCGATGCTCGCGGACAGCCAGCGGTTCAGGATGCCGAGCCCGGCCTCGACGACGGCGATGGCGGCGATCAGCACCGCCAGCCACGTGATCACCGAGAGGTCGGCGCGGTCGACGATGGCGTCGATCACCCGGCCGGCGAGGACCGGGGTGGCCACGCCGAGTGCGGCGATCACCACGCTCAGCAGCAGGTACATGCCGATGTTGCGGCGGTGGGGGCGGGCGAACTCGGCGATCCGGCGCAGGCTGGCGCGCGAGAACGGACGCCGGTCGCTCTGCGCGTGCATCGCGTTGTACATCGCGTTCCACGCGGTCACTTCCATGCTCATGCGGGAGCCTCCTGAAGTCGGTCGCCCGACCGTAGAACCTCGAGTGGACTCGAGGTCAAGCGTAGGTGCGCGGACTGCTGCGGGCTCGCGAGGCCGGCACCGAGTCTGCCCGTTCGTGTAGAACCCGCCACCGGATTCTGCACGTGACCTCCGACAGGGCCCGTCGTCACGGCCGCGCACGTAGGGTCGGAGCATGGCACCGAAGATCGCAACGGCGGACCGCGTGGACCGCGACCGGCTGCTCGAATTCGTCCGCCCGCGCCACCGCGGCACCCTGGTCACCACCCGGTCCGACGGCCGGCTGCAGATGTCCCCGGTCACGTGCGGGCTGGACGACGCCGGCCGCATCGTGATCGCGACCTACCCGGAACGCGCCAAGGTCGTCAACATCCGCCGCCGCCCGGCCGTGTCGATCCTGATCCACTCCGACGACTGGAACGGGCCCTACGTCCAGGTGGACGGCACCGCCGAGGTGATCGACCTGCCGGACTCGGTCGAGCCCCTCGTCGAGTACTTCCGCGCCGTCGCCGGGGAGCACCCCGACTGGGACGAGTACCGGGAGGCGATGCGCACGCAGGGCAAGTCGCTGATCCGCATCACCGTCGAGGACTGGGGTCCGGTCGCGACGGGCGGTTTCCCGCCCGGCCGGGCCTGAGCCGCCCGATCAGCGAGCGACGTCGACGACCAGCCGCGTCGGGTTCGTCAGCGCGTACACGGCGAACGGCGTGTTCGGCTCCGCGACGCCGACGAACGACTGGGTCACGCCCTCGAAGACGCCGGAGCCGTTGACCTCGACGACCGAGCCGCCCGGCTGCGCGAGCACCGGGTTGGGGCCGGAGTACGGTTCGACCCCGCTGTCGAACGGATACGCGGACCCGTCGATGAGCACCTGCAGGATCGCGCCGCCGGCGACGGCCACGTCGTTGCCGCTGCCGTCCTGCACCGCCCGGTCGACGTATCCGACGCGCCACCCCGGGGTGCCGGTGCCGCCCATCTCGTACACGACCCGGTCGAAGTTCTCGTGCCGGCCGGTGCGGATGTCGGTGACGGTCAGCTTCGCGCCGGCCGAGGCGGGCGACGTCTTGTCCGATGCGTCGGTCGGCGCGGGCTCGGGGGTCGGCGACGAGTCGGCGGACCCCGACCCCGACGAGATCGTGGAGGTGGCGGTGCTCGCCGACGCGGACGGTGCCGGGCTGTCGGCGTCCGAGCAGCCCGCAAGTACCAGCGCGGCGGCGGTGACGGCGAAGGCGATCCGGGCGTGCTTCATGAGCAAGATGTTACGGCTGTGACGGCCCGGTCTCCGGGAGGCGTGCCTCACCCGAGCAGTTCGCGCAGGTAGGCGACATCCTCGGCGATCCCCTCCGCCGGGGTCTCGAGGACGATCGGCGCGTCCGCGGCCCGGCACACCGCCACCAGCAGGCCGGGGTCGATCGTGCCGGCGGCGATGTTGGCGTGCCGGTCCCGGCCGGAGCCGAAGCCGTCGCGGGAATTGTTCAGGTGCACCAGATCGATCCGGCCGGTCGCGGCCCGTACCCGCTCGACGACGTCGACGAGGTCCTCGCCGCCCGCCCACGCGTGGCAGGTGTCGAGGCAGAAGCCCACGTCGTAGTCGCCGACGGCATCCCACAACCGCGCGATCGCATCCACGTGCCGGGCCATCGCGAACTCGCCCCCGGCGGTGTTCTCGATCAGGACGGGCACCGCGAACCCGCCCTTGTCCTCCTGTCGCTCGAACAGCTTGCGCCAGTTCTCCACGCCCGCGGCGACCTCCTCGCCGGACCGGACGTGGCCGCCGTGCACCACCAGGCCGAAGGCGCCGATCCGGGCGGCCGCCTCGGCGTGCTCGGCCACGGCCTTGCGCGACGGCATCCGCAGCCGGTTGTTCGTGCTGGCCACGTTGATCACGTAGGGGGAGTGCACCACCACCGCGACGTCGGAATCGCGGATCTGTTCCTCCCGGGGGTGCGGGCCCGGCTTCGTCCACTGCTGGGGATCGCCGAGGAACAGTTGCACCAGGTCTGCGCCGACGCGTTCGCCGCAGCCGATCGGATCGTCGTCCTGCCGGACGTGTGCTCCTATCCGCATGGTCTCGACGGTAGCGCCCGGCGGCGACGCAGGAGAACCTCACCGGGACGTCACCGGGCGCACCCTGAGAACCGTCCGGCGCGGAATCCGGGACGTCCCCGATGGTGCCCTGTCGGAAAAGTCAGGAAGATGGTGGGCATGCCAGCCCACACCGCCACTGCCGCGCGCGCAATCGACCTGAGAAAGATCTACGGAACCGGTGAGACCGCCGTCCACGCCCTCGACGGGGTGAACGCGGAGTTCGCGGCGGGGGAGTTCACCGCCATCATGGGTCCCTCGGGTTCGGGGAAGTCGACGCTGATGCACTGCCTCGCCGGCCTCGACACCGCCACGTCCGGTTCGGTGGTCCTCGGCGACACGGACCTGACCGACCTGTCGGACAAACAGATGACGCAGCTGCGGCGCGACCGCATCGGCTTCGTCTTCCAGGCGTTCAACCTGGTGCCCACGCTCACTGCACTCGAGAACATCACGCTGCCCGTCGACATCGCCGGCCGCAAGGTCGACCGCGAATGGCTGGACACCGTCGTGAACCGCCTGGGACTCGGCGACCGGCTCGACCACCGGCCCGGGGAGTTGTCCGGCGGTCAGCAGCAGCGCGTGGCGTGCGCCCGCGCGCTCGCCGGCCGGCCCGAGATCATCTTCGGCGACGAGCCCACCGGCAACCTCGATTCCCGTTCCTCGGGCGAGGTGATGTCGATCCTGCGGGCCGCGGTCGACGAGTTCGGGCAGACGGTCGTGATCGTCACCCACGATCCGCGTGCGGCCAGCTACGCGGATCGGGTGGTGTTCCTCGCGGACGGGCGCATCGTCGACGAGATGCGCGACCCGACCGCCGACTCGGTCCTCGACCGGATGAAGCAGTTCGACGCCGTCGCCGTTCCCACGGCGAAGTAGGGCGAGCCGATCATGAGCGCGAATCCCATCCGCAGGGTTGCCCTGCGCAATCTCGCCGCCCACAAGGTGCGGCTGCTGCTGACCGTCCTGTCCGTGGTGCTCGGCACCGCGTTCGTCACCGGCTCCTTCGTCTTCACCGACACCCTGCAGCGCACATTCGACAGCATCTTCGCCGACGCCGCCAAGGGCGTCGACGTCCGCGTCAGCAGCGAACAGCAGGGCGCGAGCGGCGTCCCCGACTCCGACGTCGCCGTCGTCTCCGCGGTCCCCGGCGTGCGGACCGTGGTGCCGGCGTTCGGCGGGCCGGTCATCGTCCTCGACTCCGAGGGCGCGGCCATCCAGACCGGCGGCGCCCCCAGCGAGGGCACCGCCTACCTGCCGCCCGACCAGCAGCTCGGCGACCCCAACGAGTTCGTCGCCGGACAACCGCCCACCGTCGACGGCGAGATCGCGCTCAACTCGAGCGCCGCCGAGCGTGCCGGACTGTCCGTCGGGGACCCGACGAAGATCCTCGCCGCCTCGGCCGGGATCGTCCCGGTCACGGTCAGCGGCATCTACGACGTCGAGACCGACACCGGCGGCTACGTCGGGGCGATGTTCACCGAGAACCAGGCCCGCACCCTGTTCACCGACGGCACGCACGTGCAGTACATCGACGTCGCCGGCGACGGTGTGCCCGCGGACGAGCTGCGGGACCGCATCGCCGCCGCCGTGCCCGGCCAGAAGGTCCAGACGGGCGCCGAGGTCAGCGAGGAGATCAAGACCGAGATCGAGGAGGCGCTGAGCTTCCTGAACTACTTCCTGCTCGCGTTCGGCGCGATCGCGCTGCTGGTGGGCACCTTCATCATCTACAACACCTTCTCGATGATCGTTGCGCAGCGACTGCGGGAGCTCGCGTTGCTGCGGGCGATCGGGGCGAGCCGCAGCCAGGTGGGCCGGTCGGTGAACCTCGAGGCACTGGTCGTCGGGATCGTGGGCAGTGCCCTCGGCATCGCCGGCGGCGTGGCCCTGGCCTACGGGCTGCGCTCCGCGCTCAACGCGTTCGACGTCGGCCTGCCCTCGGGCCCGCTGCAGCTCGCGCCGCGGACCGTGCTCGTGGCCCTGCTCATCGGCGTCGTCGTCACCGTGGTCAGCGCCTACGCGCCGGCCCGCCGCGCGAGCAAGGTCCCGCCGGTCGCGGCCATGCGGGAGGAGTCCACCGCGACCGTCGAGTCGCTGCGGCTGCGGACCGTCATCGGAGCCGTCGCCGCCGTGGCCGGTGCCGTCACCGTCGTCGTCGGCGCCCAGGGCACCGGCGGTGGCGCGGCCTCCACCGTCGGCGTCGGGGCCTTCGCCCTGATCATCGCGGTCCTGCTCGCGGCGCCCGCGCTGTCGCGGCCCTTCGTCGCGGGGCTCGGCGCGGTGTTCGCCCGCCCGTTCGGGGCCGTGGGCCGGCTCGCCCGCACCAACGCGGTGCGCAACCCCCGCCGTACCGCCGCCACCGCCTTCGCGCTCACGCTGGGTCTGATGCTGGTGTCGGTGATCGGGGTGTTCGGCGCGTCCGCCAAGGAAAGCGTCAACTCGCTCGTCGACACCGGCGTCAAGTCCGACTTCATGCTCACCGGACCGCAGATGATCGGGGTGCCCGTGGGGGCCGCCGCCGCAGCGGCGCGGGCCGAGGGCGTGGAGGAGACCATCGCGATGCACGGCGTCCCGGCGCGCATCGGCGACGAGGACACGTTCGGCGTCGCGCTGTCCGGCCCCCTCGGCGACGTGCTCGAGGTCGACGTCACCGAGGGCCGCGAGGACGTCGCCGGCACCGACCTGCTGGTGTCGCAGACCACCGCGGGCGAGAAGGGCTGGAAGGTCGGCGACGCGGTCACCCTCACCAGCCGCGACGGCGAGGACGTCGGCACGACGGTGAGCGGCATCTTCGCCGACAACCAGTTGCTCGGCTCGTGGGTCGTCTCCGAGGAGGTCTACCAGCAGTTCACCCCGCCTGCGTCGCGCTCGGACTTCGTGGTGTTCGTGAACACCGCGGCCGGCAGCGATCCGGAGACGATCCGCACGGCGCTCGAGGACGCCACCAAGCAGTTCGTCGTGGTCCAGGTGCTCGATCGGGAGCAGTTCAAGGGCCAGCAGGCCGCCCAGATCGACACGCTGCTCGCCGTGCTCTACGGGCTCCTGGCGCTGGCGGTGGTCATCGCGGTCCTGGGCATCGTCAACACCCTCGCCCTGTCGGTGGTGGAGCGTCGCCGGGAGATCGGCATGCTCCGCGCGGTCGGCATGCAGCGGGTCCAGGTCCGCCGCACGATCTACATCGAGTCGATGCTCATCGCGGTGTTCGGCGCGGTCGTCGGTCTGGTGCTGGGCCTGGCGTTCGGCTGGGGTTTCGTCCGGACGCTGGCCGACCAGGGCCTCGACAAGATCGCCGTCCCGTGGGGGCAGGTGATCGCCATGCTCGTCGGATCCGGCGTGGTCGGTGTGCTCGCCGCCCTGTGGCCCGGCGTCCGTGCCGCACGCACGCCGCCGCTCGAGGCGATCTCCGACATCTGACGCGACGGGACCCCCGCCCGTCTCCCTCCGCCCCCGGTGCCCCGCGCGCCGGGGGCGGAACTCGTGCTGCCGCAGGCGCGACCCGGCCGCAGTGACCGGGACCCTCGTCTCCGGACGTGAGTTGTCCACAACCGGCCCGTTCTTCCACAGTTTCACGCCGGCGGCAGTGCGCGCCGCCGCGGCAGGCGCGCAGCGGATTACGCTGCTGCGCCGAGGGGGTGGATCGAATGGATCTTCGGCAGTTGCAGCGGTGGGACCCGGATGCGCTGGACGGTCTCGGCGCGGTGCTGGACCGGCATGCGGGGGAACTCGAGCGGATCGGCGCGCAGATCACCGCGTCGGGACGGTTCGACGGACAGTGGTCGGGGCTCGCGCACGCGGCCGCCGAGCAGCGGCTCGGTGACGTCACCGGCGGGATCGTGCGACGGTCCGACGCGTATCGGGAGGTGAGCCGCTGCGCGGCGTGGTGCGCGCCGCGGCTGCGGGCACTGCGCGCGGAACTCGACGACGCGACCCGCTGGGCGCGGGACCGGGCGTTGACCGTGCGGGACGACGGAACCGTCGCGGGCGGACCGGGTACCGACCCGGAGCGGCACGAGGCACAGGCCCGCATCCGTGCGGTCCTCGACCGGGCCGAGACGCTGGATCGGTGGGCCGCAGCCGACCTCGGCCGGGTGCCGGACCAAAGCCCTTCGCGTCCGCTCGGTTTCGGGGGCGTGCGCGCTGCGCCCGCGTCCACCCCGGCGGTGCCGGCGCCCGGGACGGCGGCGGCCCAGGTGGCCGCGTGGTGGGCCGGACTCGACCACGGCGAGCGCACGAAGGTCGTCACCCTGGCACCCGAGCTGATCGGCAACCTCGACGGCGTGCCGGCCGCGGTCCGCGACCTGGCCAACCGCGCGCAACTGGCGGGGGAACGGCGCCGGCTCGAGGAGGTCGCCGCCCGATTGCAGGCCCAGCTCGACGCCGATCCGCTCGGCGGACTGGCGAGCAACGCCGACGCCGGACTCGCCCAGACCCGCAACAAGATCGCCGCGCTCGACGCCATCGAGACGACGCTGGCCCGCGAGGACCGGCGGCTGCTGGGCCTCGATCTGTCGGGCCGGGAAGCGATGGCCGCGGTGGCGGTCGGGGACGTCGACACCGCCGACCACGTCACCGTGTTCACCCCCGGCGCCGGCTCCACGGTGCAGGGCAACCTCGCCGGGTACGACACCCGGATGGCGGCGCTGCGGGAGGAGGCCATGCGCCACCTGCAGGAGGCCGGCCGTGCCGCCGAGTCGGTCGCCGCCGTGACGTGGCTGAACTACCAGGTGCCGCAATGGGGCTGGGGCCTCGCCCGCACCGAGCTGAGCCCGGTGTCGGACCTCGCGGCGGTTCGTGCCGCCCCGCGGCTCGCCGGCTTTCTCGACGGTCTGTACGCCGAGCGGGACCCGCACGTCACCGCCGTCGGTCACTCCTACGGTGCGCTCGCCACCGGCCTGGCGCTGCAGCAGGGTGTCGGGGTGGACGCCGCCGTGTTCCTCGGCGCCCCGGGAATCGGCACCGACGACGTCGCCGAACTCGGTGTGCCGCCGGGCGCGACGTACCTCGTGGAGGCCGACCGCGACCCGGTCGGTGACGTCGGCACGTTCGACGGCGATCCGAGTTTCCTCGACGGCGTGACCCACCTGTCGAGCGACGCCGGGGCGGACGCGTCCGGCCGGCCGCGGCTCGGCTCGACCGGGCACAGCGAGTACCTGAGCGACGGAACGATGAGCCTGTACAACGTCGCCGCGGTCGTCGGCGGCCTCCCGGATCGAGTGGTGCGATGAAGGTTCTGCGCGTCGGTGTGCCGGTGCTGGCCCTGTCGCTCGCGGGGTGCGCGGGCGGGCCGGTCCCCGTCGCCGTGCCCGAGCCGGTGGCGGCGGACCGCGCCGGTGCCGTCGAGTACTACACCCGGGTCCAGCGCGACGCGATGGCCGCCCTGTCGGACGCTTTCCCGGAGATGCAGTTCCGGCAATCGGACCCGGCCACGACGGCCTACTGCGAGCTGCCCGACGGATCGGCGGGCACCACGGTGTTCCTCCCGATCCACCTCTCCGATCGGCCGGTGCCGCCGGGGCAGCTGGAGCGGGCGGCGCGGGTGTTCGAGGAATCGTTGGCGGGCACCGGTTTCCGCGGTGCCCGGTCGCTGCCGGTCGAGACCGGGCTCCAGATCCGGATGTTCGCCGCGGACGGCTCCTCCATCTCGTTCGGCAGCTATCTCGCCGCGACGGTGGGGCTGACGGTGGGGTGCTACCCGGACCGGCCGTAGTGAACTCCCCGTGCCCGCCGGTGTGCGACGAGGGAGGAAAGGGTCGGGAGGCGAGGAGCGGGGGAGGTTCCTCATATGCACGTTAATATCCCTATTGCGCGGATAGTGAGGGAAGTTTAGGGTATTTATGTGAGTGAACGTCTCTATTCGGTGGACGAGGTGGCCGAAAGCCTGGGTCTACACGTGCGCACCGTCCGCAACTACGTGCGCTCCGGGCGGCTCCCCGCGGTCCGCATCGGCAAGCAGTACCGCATCGCGCAGCAGGACCTCGAGGCCTTCACCGGCCGCCCGATGCCGCCCTCGTCGCACGAGTCGGCCGCCCGCCGGCGGCACACCGACGTGTCGAGCATCGTGGAGATCGACGCGGTCGGCGCCGAGACGGCCCACCGCCTGACCACTCTCGTGACGAGCGCGGCGGGCAACCGCCGTTCGGGCGACGAGCCGCTGCGGATCGAGACGGTGTACGACGAGAGGAGGGCGAGGATGAAGATCGTCATCCTCGGCGGGCTGGCCGACACCGCCCGGCTGTTCGACTACATCGACGGGGTGCTCGAGTCATGACCACGATCTACACGTCCGAGGCCGGCGCCCGCGAGGTCCGGCGGCGCTATCGTGATGCCCTGCGGGACTGGCCGATTCCGGCCGAGCATGTGCGGGTACCCACCCGCCAGGGGGAGACCTTCGTGCTCGTCTCCGGTCCGGACGACGCGCCGCCCGTGCTGCTGCTGCACGGCTCGGGAGCGAACGCGACGATGTGGCGTGACGACATCGGCTCCTGGGCGCGGCATTTCCGAACCTACGCCGTCGACCTCGTCGGTGAACCGGGGGAGAGCGCGCCGTCCCGGCCGCCCCTGGCCTCCGACGCGTACGCGCTGTGGCTCGATGACGTGCTCGAAGGTCTGGGGGTCACGAGCGCTGCGATCGTCGGCGTGTCCCTCGGCGGCTGGATGGCGGTGGACTACGCCACCCGGCGCCCGGAACGGGTGACGCGGCTGGTCCTGCTGTGCCCCGGTGGCCTGGGCCGGCAGCGGATGGGCTGGCTGGTCAAGGCGATGTTCCTGCGTCTTTTCGGGCGCCGGGGGGCACTCCGTTCGGCGGCCGTCGTCACCGGCCTGGACACTCCCGAGACGCGTCCGGTCCTCGACGAGGTGGTGCTGACGTTCGCCCATTTCAAGCCGCGTACGGAGCGGTTGCCCGTGTTCTCCGACGACGCGCTGCGGCGGCTGACCATGCCCGCGCTCGTGATCGTCGGTGGCCGCGACGTCCTGTTCGACTCCGAGGGCACCGCCGACCGCGTGCACCGGTGCCTCCCGCACGCGACCGTCGAGGTGCTACCCGAGGCCGGGCACGCGATCCTCGGCCGGACGGAATCCGTCCTCGAATTCCTGCGCGACTGACCCGTCGCGCGGCAACCCGCTTCGGTCGAGGCGAATCCGCCAGGAAGAAGCGTCATGTCCCCGAACCTGCCTCACGAGACGGGCCGACCCGCGGACCGCCGCAGGATCGACGGTCGAATCGCGACTACCAGGGAGTTCCGGCTGGGATAGTGGTGGTTGTGAGCGACCATGCCCGGTCCGGACGCGTGGCGGAGTTGACGATTGCGTTGTCGTTGGCGACGGATCTGGGCACGGGGCAACCGATGGAGCACGGGTTGCGTACGTGCTGGCTGTCACTGGCCGCGTCGGAGGCACTCGGGCTGGCCGCGCCGGCGCGGTCCTGCGTGTACTACGTTGCGCTGCTTCGGTTTCTGGGATGCACGTCGGATGCGTCGGAGACCGCGGTACTGGCCGGCGGCGACGACATCGCATTCGACGCGACGATGGCGCCGATGCTGATGGCCGAGCCCGGTGAAGGTGTGCGCTATTTCGTCCGCCATCTGGCGCACGATCTCCCGTCGCACCGCCGCGTGGGGCGGATTGTGCGGGCACTGAGCGACCCGGACATGAATCGGCGCAGCCTGTCGCAACATTGCGAGGCGGGCGCCCGCCTGGCAACCCGCCTCGGGATGGCCGAATCCGTCCGTCGGTCGCTCGCGCATGCGTACGAGCGCTGGGACGGCAAGGGCTATCCGGCCGGCCTGGCGGCCGACGAGGTGCCGGTGGCGGTGCGGATCGTGACGGTCGCCCGAGACGCCGAGCTGTGGGCGCGCCGGGCGGGCTGGGCGGCAGCCACCGACGTGCTGTTGCACCGCAGGGGCCGCGCGTACGACCCGGCCGTGGTCGACGCCGTGGTCGCCGACGGTGAACACTGGCTCGCCGGAATCGGTGACGACCCGTGCGCGGCGGTCCTCGATGCCGAGCCGGCACCGGCCCTGACGATCGAGTCGGGCAACCTCGACGTGGCTTTGACCGCGGTGGCCGATTTCGCCGATCTGAAGTCGCCGTACCTTCGAGGCCACTCCACCGGTGTCTCGCGGCTGGCCGTTGCTGCCGCCGAAGCTGCCGGCCTTGCCACTGCCGACGCGACGACGCTGGGCCGAGCCGGACTGGTCCACGACGTCGGACGTGTCGGTATCCCCAACGGGATCTGGGATCGCCGGGGTCCGCTCAGCGCCGAGCAGTGGGAACGGGTTCGGCTGCACCCCTACCTCGGCGAGCGGGTCCTGCACCGCTGCGCGCTGCTGGCCCCCCTCGCCGACCTGGCGGCACGCCACCACGAGCGAGCCGACGGCTCCGGTTACCACCGCGGGGCCTCGGGAGACCAGCTCGGCCTTGGTGCCCGGCTGCTGGGCGCCGCCGATGCCTACCATGCGATGACCGAGAACCGGCCGCACCGGCCGGCGCTCACCCCGGCCGAGGCGGCGTCGCAGCTGCTCGACGAGGTCGACGCGGGCCGCTTCACCCGGGTCGAGGTCGACGCGGTGCTCGATGCTGCCGGTCAGGTGAGCCGCCCGCCGCGGGTCTCCCGTCCCGCGGGTCTCCCGTCCCGCGGGTCTCCCGTCCCGCGGGTCTCACCGAGCGCGAGGTCGACGTGCTGGCGCTCATCGCCCGCGGCAGCACCAACAAGGAAGTGGCGAGCGCCCTCGTCATCTCGCCCAAGACGGTGGGGCACCACATCGAACACATCGACCAGGGTCGCGGCTGGACGATGGACGGCACGATCGAACTCTTCGACGCGCTGAAGGGTCCGAAGAAGCTGGACATCGGCCCGTACCCGCCCATGCAGTCGCGCCCCTTCATCGAGGAGCACGACAAGATGTTCCGCTGGTACGACTACTGGATCAAGGGCATCGACAACGGGATCATGGACGAGCCCGCGGTGAGCGTCTTCGTCGAGGGCTCGCGTGAGCGGGTGACCGGCAGCCAGTGGCCGCCGAAGGACATCGAATACACGTCCCTCTACCTGCGCCCGCGCGGCAAGCTCTCCACCGAGCCGGAGCCGATGGGTGCGCAGTACGCCGCCCCGGACGGCTTCTATCAGGCCCCGCTGACCGTCACCGACAAGGTCGAGATCCTGAGGTGGGAGACCCCGGTGTTCGAGGAGTCGACGGAGATGATCGGCACCGGTGCCGCGCACATCTTCGCGGAAATCGACCAGCCGGACTCGAACTTCATCCTGCGCCTGTGGGACTACGCCCCGGGCGGCAAGCGCCAGCTGATCACCACCGGCTACCTGAAGGCCTCGCACCGCGAGCTGGACGAGCGCACCACCGAGGGCAACCCGTACCACCCGCACACCCGCGCTGTGCCGGTCGAGCCCGGGAAGATCGAGGAGTACGTGCTGCGCCTCTACCCGTTCGCGAACACCTTCCAGCCGGGTCACAAGCTGACCGTGGAGCTGTCCAACGGGGAGCCGCTGGCCGACGAGCACAACGCGCTGCTCCCGCCGGATGCGTTCCACCTGCCGGTGGGCCGCCCGGTCACCCACAAGATCTACCGGGACGCCGCCCACCGGTCCCGGCTCGTGCTGCCGTTCACGACGCGCAGGGCGGGGGAGAAGGAGTAGCGACAGCGGTTTCGGACGCCACGTCCTTCCGCCACGGTGCGTTACGCTCGGGCATCGTCCCGTCGGCGGAAGGGCAGTGATGCGTGCGGTGCTCGGCGTTGCGATCGATGCCGGTGAGGTCTGTGCGGTGCTCGTGGATGCCGACGTTCCGGCGCTCGGACCGTTCGACACGCAGCGGTGGGCCGCCGGCGAACGCGCGGACGCGGAGGCGGTGCGCCGGGCGCTCGCGGTGATGACCGAGCGGGCCGCGCGGGCCGGGGTGCCGTTTGCCCGCGCCGGACTGGTGGCGTCCGAGGCGGTCGTGCCGGACCCCGGGGAGACCGCGGTGCCGGTGCAGGCCGTGGGGGTCGACGAGGCCCGGCTGGCCTTCCTCGCCGCGGCCCCGGAACTCGAGGGTGTACGGGTGGTGGCACTGATCGGCCGCGACGATGCGGCCACGACCGCGTCGGTCGCCGACATCCGTTCGGGGGCGGTCCTCGCGTCGGTCGCCGTGGCGGAGGACGACTTCGGTGGGATCGCCCCGGCCTTGCCGGAGGCCGCGGACGAGGCCGTGGCGCGGGCCGGGGTGGCGCCGGAGGCGCTGGCCTTCCTGGACCTGCGACCCGGCGACGCCGCGGTCGCCCGGGAGTTGTCCGCGGTGCTCGGCGTGCCGTTCGTGACCCCGCACGGCGTGCCGTGGCACCGGGCCACCGGAGCCGCGCTCGTGGCCGCACACTCCGATCGGCCGCCGGCCCCGGCGCCTTCCCCGGGCCGCCGGGTGGCGGTGCTGGTGTCGGCCCTCGTCGCGCTGGCCGTGCTGCTCGGCGGCGGGCTGGCCGTCGCCATCGGTGGGGCCGGACCGTCCGAGCCGCCGCGCCCGGCCGACGCCGTCCGGTCCGTGCCCGCACCGCAGACCAGCCTCTCGCCGGAGACCGGGACGCCGTCCGCGGTTCCGTGCCCGGGGCGCGACACTCCGGCCGCGCAGGCGCCCGAGGCCCGTCCCGCGGGCTGGTCGGTGCGGGCGTCCGACCCCGACCTCGGCCCCCACCCCGGCCCGACGCCGCCGACGACGACCGTCACCGCACCCCCGTGCGAATGACGTTCCCCCGGAATATCGTTCGATTCAGGCGCGGCGTGCGAGCCGGGCGCCGGCCGCACGCATGGCGTCGAGATCGGTGGCGACCATGATCTCCGCGAATCGGTCGCGGTAGTCACCGAGGTCGTCGCCGACGGATCCCACCACCGCCACCACCGGCACCGTGTGGACCCGGGCGAGGATCGCCGAGACGATCTTTCCGGCACGGGACTGTCCGTCGAGGCGGCCCTCGCCGACGACGACGAGGTCGGCGCCGGCGAGGGCCGCGTCGAAACCGACGGCGTCGAGCACGAATTCGGCTCCCGAGCGCAGGTCCGCGCCGAACTGCGCCCACATGCCGCCGGCGAAACCGCCGGCCGCGCCGGTGCCGTCGACCTCGCGCGGATCGCGCGGAAGCGTCACGGCTGCGTCCTCGAGGCGCCGCGTGAGCCGCTCCACGGCCGTCTCGTCGGCGCCCTTCTGCGGGCCGAACACCACGGCGGCGTCGGCGTAGCGGGTGGTCACGTCCGTCAGCACCGTGACGGTGGCGGTGCCCAGGCCGCCGGCCTCCACGATGGCGGTGATCGCGCCGAGCCCGCCGTCGGTCGTGGCCGACCCGCCGGCCGCGACGACGATGTGCGTGGCGCCGCGCCGCAGTGCTTCGACCATCGCCAGCCCGGTGCCGTAGGTGTCCGCCGTCATCGGATCACGGAAGCCCTTGTGCGGTGTGGTGATTCCGCTGAAGGTGGCGAGTTCGACGACTGCGGTGCCGTCCTCGCCGAGTCCGAACGATCCCGAGCACGGTGCGCGCCAGGGGTTCACGGATTCCATCTCGATCAGCTCGAGGCCGAGCGGGCCGGTGAGCACGTCGAGGGTGCCGTCGCCGCCGTCGGCCACCGGCATCCGGATCGCCTCGAGCCCGGCGGATTCCGCGCCGGCCGCCACCTCCGCGGCGACCTCCGCGGCCCGGTACGTGCCCTTGAAACTGTCCGGAGCGATCAGCACCCTCACCGGTTCACCACCCATTCGAACGCCGCGGCCTCGGATCGGGCCCCCTGCGCAGCGCGGGAGCGGTTCGGCTCGCCCAGGTCGGCGACGACGGACTCCCCGAGCCGGACCAGGTCGGCGAACACCGCCGGGGTCAGCCAGGGGGGCCGGGTGGCGAAGAGCAGGTCCTCGCTCGCGGTATTGCCGCTCGCGCCGGGGGCGAACGGGCAGCCGCCGAGACCGCCGAGCGAACCGTCCACCACCGCGGCGCCCGCCCCGATCGCCGCGAGGCTGTTGGCGACGCCCAGACCCCAGGTGTCGTGGCCGTGGAAGACGATGCGGCGGGCGGGGGAGTCGTCGCGCACCCGGGACACCAGCGCCGCGACCTGCGCCGGCACGGCCTGGCCGAGGGTGTCCGCCAGGACGATGTCGGCGGCGCCGTCGGCGCGGGGGTCGCACGCGATCTCGAGCACCCGGTCGGGGTCGACAGGCCCGTCGAACGGGCAGGTGAACGCCGTGGCCAGGCAGAGCTGGATGCTGCCGCCGGCAGCGCGGGCGTGCTCCACCGCGGCGGGCATCGCGGCGAGGCTCGCGTCGGTGTCCCGGCCGATGTTGGCACGGTTGTGTGCATCCGACACCGACAGGCAGTACTGGAAGTGCCGGGCGCCGGCGGCGGCCGCCTTCTCCACGTGCCGCGGCGTGGCCACCCAGATGTAGCAGCGGTCGAGTTCCTCGGGCGTGAGCATCCCGATCAGTTCGACGGTGCCGGCCATCGGGGGCACCAGATCGGGCCGGGCCATCGAGCCGATCTCGAGCTGCGGCACGCCGGCGGCCAGCAGGGCACGGACGATCTGTGCCCGGCGCTCGACGGGCAGCACCTTGCCGGTCAGTTGCAGCCCGTCGCGCAGGGTCACGTCGCGCAGTTGCGGTGCCCCGGCCCTCACGACACCACCGCTCACGACACCACCTCCAGGAGCTCGTCGATCTCGGCCTCGGTCCGGCCGAGCAGGCCGCCGAGGATCTCGCGGGTGTGTTCGCCCAGGTCCGGCCCGACGTTGCGGATCGGCAGCGACCGGCCGCCGAGCACGGGCACGATGCCCGGGAACCCGACCTGTTTCGGCTCGTCCTCGCCGACGTCGACGGCGAAGTGCTGGATCATGTTACGGGCCCGGTACTGCTCGTCGTCGACGATGTCGGCCGCCGTGTAGATCGGCCCGCACGGCACCCCCGCGGCCTCGAGGATCCCGAGCACCTCGTCGCGCGGCCGGCGCCGCGTCCAGTCGGCGATCGCGGCGTCGAGTTCCTCCCGCCGGTCCCACCGCCCGTGGTTGGTGGTCAGGCCGGGATCGTCGGCGAGGTCGGGCCGCTCGATGGTGCGCATGTAGCGCTGGAAGATGGCGTCCGCGTTGCCGGCGATGATCACGGAGGTGCCGTCCGAGCAGGGGTAGGCGTTCGAGGGGGCGATGCCCTCCATGCGGCCGCCGACCCGTTCGCGCCGGACGCCGTAGGCGAGGTAGTCGGGAATCAGCGATTCCATCATCGACAGCATCGACTCGTTCAGGGCGACGTCGACGACCCGGTTCACCATCGGCAGCGACCCGATCAGCTGCCGCTGCAGCAGCGCCGTGACCGAGCCGAAGGCCGCGTACAGCCCGGCGATGGAGTCGCCGATCGACACCCCGACCCGCACCGGCGGCCGGTCCGGGTCCCCGACGAGTTCGCGGAACCCGCCGACGGCCTCGGCGACGGCCGCGAATCCGGGGCGATCCGCGAGGGGCCCCGTCTGGCCGAACGCGGAGATCCGGGTGATCACCAGGTCGGGCTTGATCTCCGACAGCACCTCGGGGCCTATGCCCCATTTCTCCAGGGTGCCCGGCCGGAAGTTCTCGAGCAGCACGTCGCAGTGGCGCACCAGATCGAGGATCACGGCCCGGCCCGCGTCGGTACGCAGGTCCACCACGATGGACTTCTTGTTGCGGTTCACCGTGCGGTACAGCATCGACGTGTCCCCGGCGTACAGGCGCCAGTTGCGCAGTTCGTCGCCGGTGCGGGGACGTTCGACCTTGATGACCTCGGCGCCGAAGTCGGCGAGCAGCCGGCCCGCGGTGGGTGCGGCGATGTAGTTGCCGAGTTCGAGGACGCGGATGCCCTCGAGAGGGCGCAGGATCTCCTCCGAGTTCATGGGCAACAGTGTGCCCTGTGCCGCTGCGCGGCGTGTGCCCTGTGCCGCTGCGCGGCGTGTGCCCTGTGCCGCTGCGCGGCGTGTGCCCTGTGCCGCTGCGCGGCGTGTGCCCTGTGCCGCTGCGCGGCGTGTGCCCTGTGCCGCTGCGCGGCGTGTACCCCGCACCGCCGGCGAGCGGACACGCCGCGCCCCTCCCGCGATCGTGTGACCCAGCGCACTATTCTTCGTAGTCGGGCGGGGGGCCTCGGGAAGGTGCTTGGGTCATGGTGGTCGCGAAAGTCGTTCTGTGGTGTGCGCTGCTGGCGGGTCTGGTCGGCGCCGGGATCGCCGTCAACGCGCTGCACGTGCACGGTGCCGTCGGCTCACTGATCGTGGCGTCGGTCGCGGGCCTGGTGCTGCTGCGGCTTCGGCCCGCGGCCCAGCTCGAGGTCGAGCCGGATCGCGTCACGCCCTGACCGGCCGCACCCCTGGGCTTGCGAGGCCAGGCCGAAGCCACGAACTCCCGTGGACGGGCCAGCTTTGCGACTCTTGAGCTTGCCATTGCAGGCATAGCCCTGGACAACTGCGCGTAGCGACGGCACACTCGACGCAAAGCATGCCGTCGCAAGCACAGGGAGGAGGCGCCGTGGCCACGCCCCGCCGTCGCGCCCGCACGGGACGCGGCGGTCTCGGTGACCACTTCGTCGACCGGCGGCACCGGCTCGGCCTCACCCAGTCCGAGCTGGCCGACCTCGCCGGGGTGTCGCGCTCGAGCGTCCAGTCGCTCGAGTCCGGCCGCGCCACCGTGCAACTCGACCTCGTCGTGGCGATCGCCGACGCGCTGGGCTGCGACCTGACCCTCACCACGCGCGGCGACCGGGCCGGGTGAGCGCGGTGGTCGAACGCCTGGTCGCCGTCGACAGCGCCGACGTGTACAAGGGCGACCGCTTGGCCGGGCACCTCACCCGGGACGGCCACGATGTCGTGTTCCGGTACGCGCAGGACTACCTCGACGATCCGGCCGCTCCCGCCCTCGCGTGGACGGTGCCGAAGACCGGGGAGGAGGTCCGCGCCGGCGGCGGCAGCGTGCCCCCGTTCTTCGCCGGCCTGCTGCCGGAGGGCATCCGGCTCCGCGGCGCCGTCGCCGCCACCAAGACCTCCGAAGACGACCATCTCACCATCCTCATGGCGGTCGGCGCGGACACCATCGGCGATGTGCGGGTGCTCCCCGCCGGCGCTCGGCCCCCGACGTCGACGCTCCTGCTCGACCCGGATGCCGTCCGGCGCGAGGACCTGCACGAGCTGTTCGACCGGATCTCCGGCCACGAGTCCGTCGTCCTCGACCCGACCTCCCTGCCGGGAGTGCAGGCGAAGGTGTCGGCCCAGATGTACTCCGCCCCCGTCGCGACGGTGCAGGGCCCCGCCATCCTCAAACTCGCACCGCCCCGCGGCTACCCCCGCCTGGTCGAGAACGAGCACTTCTTCATGGGTCTCGCGACCGCCTGCGGCCTCGCCGTCGCCGGGCATCAGCTCGTCTACGACCGCAGGGGCAACGCGGGACTGCTCGTCGCCCGCTTCGACCGATGGATCGGTCCCGGCCACACCGTCCACCGCACCGCGCAGGAGGACGCCTGCCAGGTCCTCGGTGTCTACCCGGCGGCCAAGTACCGGCTGAAGACCGAACGCGTCGTCGAGGCGCTGGCCGCCGCGTGCGAGCGCGGCCGCGGATCGGCCCGCGTCGCCACCCTCGAACTGCTGCGGCTCGTGGCCTACTCGTACGCCGTCGGCAACGGCGACCTGCACGGGAAGAACTTCTCCATCCACCTGACCGAGGCCGGGCTGTGGGCCGTCACCCCGGCGTACGACCTCCTGTGCACCCAGCCCTACCTCGGTTGGCGCGACCCGATGGCCCTCGACCTGTACGGCAAGGCCAACAAGCTCACCCGCCGCCACTTCGTCGAGTCCGGTGGCCGGCTCGGCGTGCCCGAACGCGCCGTCGTCCGGATGCTCGACGGGATCCGGCGCGGGATCGCCGGCGGCCTCGACCGCGTCGCCGAGATCGGGTTCGACGACCGGGACACGGCCCGTCTGCGGGACATGCTGGTCCGGCGCGCCGACGAACTCGGCTGATCCGGTCGTCGTACGACGGCCGGACCGCCGGCCGGTAGAGTCCCCGACGGGCGTTCCGCACGAGACCGCGGTCGCCTGTCGCGCATCGAAGAGGAGCACCGGGTCGTGTCGCTGTGGTCGACTGCACTGTCCCCCGGGATGCTCAGCGAGTACGTCTGGCTCGACCTGATGCCGTGGCTCGACCGGTACGGCTCGGCCCGCAACGCGCAACTGGCCGCCCTCGTCCCCGACGAACGCTGGTGGGAACGCCGGTCCCCGGCGGAGACCGCCGCCTCCGCCGACGTCGTGGCGATCTGTGGGGAACTGGCCCGCATCTACGTCACCGAGCACCCCGATCTCGCGTTCTCCACGGGAATCGCCGACACCGTCGACGTCCCCGTCGCGGCGCTCGGGCTCGGCACCCGCGCCGCCGCCACCGTCGCGCGGCTGCCCCGCGCGGCGACCACCGCCGGCCTGCTCGGCTACACGCCCGCCGCCCTGTTCTCCGTGCGCGGTGCGGGCCCGGAGACCGTGCACCAGATCGTGCAGGCCGTCCTCGTCCTCGCGATCCTGCGGGACCCGGCGTCGCTGCGGGTGGCGACCGACGCCCCCACGCTCCCGCCGGCGCTGTCGCTGCTGATCGACGACCTCGTCGCGCTCGCGCGGTGGCGCGGGCTGCGCGCCGACCCCGACCGGCCGTTGGTGCGGGTCGAGCTCGAGGACGGCACCCCCGAGGAGATCCAGCAGGTCGCCGCGCGCATCGCCGCTCTGACCGCACGTGACCTGCCCGTGCCGGCGCCCCACCGCGCGCTCGACGAACTCGCCGCGTACGTCGCCGGGCTGTCCGCGCCCGAGCGCGACGCGATCCGCCGCCGCGTCCTCGGCGACGAGCCGCCCGACCCGGACGCGCCGTCGACCTTCGCGTTCGGTACCGCCGTCGGCGACCTGCTCGCGGCGCTGCGCGTGGACGTGCGCCCCGTCGCCGCCCTCGACCGGATGCTGGGGTTGCGGCCGGAGCTGGCCCAGCCCGTCCCGGGGCTCGACGTGCCGCTGTGGCGGGCTCTCGCCCGCCTCGACGACCGCTTCGAGGTGGTCGACGGGTGGGTCGCCGTGCCCGGCCTGGCCGAGGCCGAGCGCCGCACCCACGCGCTGCTCGCCGAGTTCGAATCCCCGAACGGGGTCGTCGAACCCGCGGCCGTCGCTGTCGTGTGGGACCTGCCCGCCGCGGAGTTCGCCGCGTGGCTGCGCCGGTGCGGTGTACCGATGTTCGAGGGCCGCGCTCTGACCCGGCGGTCCGCGTTCGCCGATCATGCCGCGGCGGTTCTCGAGGTGATCGGGGATCCGCTGCCGGCCGCGGAGCTCGTCGACCGCATGGGCACCCCCGCGGGTCCCGCCGCCGTGATCGACGCGATCGGCGCAGACGAACGGTTCACGCTCTCCGAGGACGGCAGGTGGTCACTCAGCGAATGGGAGACCGACGAGGCGGGCGCGGTGCGCGGCCGCATCGCCCGGATCGTCGACGCCGACGGCGGATCCGCCGACCTGGACCGCGTCGTCGACCGTCTGGTCGAGCGTTTCGGGGTGTCGCCGACCAGCGCCCGCATCTTCGCCGGCAGCGGCGACTTCGAGATCGTCGACGGCCGGGTGCGCCGGCGCCGCCGCACCCACGTGAGCATCAAGCCGCCGCACCGCACCCGCCGCCTCTACCGCCTCGGCGACGTGTGGCGGCTGCGGGTCACCGCCACGCGTGACCACCTGCGCGGTGCCGACTTCCCGGTGCCGTCCGCGGTCGCGGGGGTCATCGGCTGCGCGCCGGGCCGCGAGGTCTCCCTGTCGTCCCGGCTGGGCACCCAGGTCGTGCGCTGGACCGGCGCGTCCCCCCATCTCGGCAGCGTGCGACGGTTTCTCGAGGACCTCGGGGTGGACGAGGGCAACGAGATGTTCCTCGAGTTCCATCCCGGCGGCCGGTTCGACGTGCTGCCGCTGCGCACCGTCGCCGACAACGCCGAACCGCTGCGCAAGGCGCTCGCCCTCATCGGCCACTCGGCCCCGGAGATCGTGCCGGACGAGGGCGTCGCGCCGGCCTTCGCCGCCGCCGTCGGCCTGGGCGACGAGACCCGGCCGCGCCGGGTGCTCAGCGCCTACCGGGCCCGGCACGAGGCCGAGGTGACCGCATTGCTCGAGCAGGCATGGGTGCGCGTGCCAAGCTGAGCGCATGCCGATCCGCAGACCCGAGCATCCGCTGTTGGCGAACGACGCCGAACGCGTCGTCTGGGACGCGCTCGTCCGGCAGCTCGGCGACGGTGATCTCGTCGCCGCGGGCCTGCGCGTCACCGACCATCTCAAGGACCACGAGATCGACTTCGTCCTAGCCCTCGAGGGCCACGGCATCGCGTGCCTCGAGGTCAAGGGCGGCCAGGTGTGGCACGACGGCTTCCAGTGGGTGCAGGCCCGGCAGGGCAAGGACCGGTCGATCGATCCGGTCCGGCAGGTGATGCAGTCCTGCTACGCGCTGCGCCGCTACGTCGAGGCCGACCCCCGCTGGACGCAGGGCCGGCTGCGCTGGGACCACTTCGTCGTCCTGCCCAACACCGAGGTCCGCGCCGACTTCGCCCTGCCCGAGTGCCCCCGCTGGAAGGTGATCGACCGCAACGACCTCGGCAGCATCGCCGAACGGCTGCGCGCGGTGCTCGACAAGCAGGAACTCGACCGGCCGGCCCTCGTCGCCGACGGCGTCGACCAGTTCGCCGAGGTGCTCGCGGGCCGTGGCCTGCCACAGCGCGACGTGGTTTCGCGTGCCGTCGCCAACGAGGACGCCGCGGACCGGCTCACCGAGCAGCAGGCCGTCATCCTCGACGCGACCCGCCTGCTGACCCGGGTCGAGGTGCGCGGCGGCGCCGGCACAGGCAAGACGTTCCTCGCCCTCGAGCAGGCCCGGCGCCTCGCCGAGCAGCACCAGCGGGTCGCGTTGATCTGCTATTCGCACGGCCTCGCGTCGTACCTGCAGCGGATCACCGCGACGTGGAACCGGAAGAAGCGGCCCGCATACGTCGGCGAGTTCCACGCCCTCGGCCGGCTGTGGGGGGCCGCCGAGGGTCCCGACGAGGCCCTGCGCACCGCCGACACCGTGCGCTTCTGGGAACACGACCTGCCCGCCCAGATGACCGAGCTGGCCCGGTCGCTGCCGGAGGGACAGCGCTTCGACGCGGTCGTCGTCGACGAGGCGCAGGACTTCGCCGACGCCTGGTGGGATCCGATCATGGCCGCCCTGCGCGACGAGGAGACCAGCGGCATCTACGTGTTCACCGACGAGGCGCAGCGGGTGTTCGACCGGGAGGGCCGGCCCCCGGTGCCGCTGGTTCCGCTGGTGCTCGACCACAACCTGCGCAACACCCGGCAGATCGCGGGGACCTTCGGCCCGCTCGTCGGGCAGCGGATGCGGCTGCTCGGCGGCGACGGCCCCGACGTGCAGTTCGTCGCGTGCCGCGGCGACGAGGCGCTCGCCGTGGCCGACGACCGGATCGACGCCCTGCTCGAGGAGGGCTGGCGGCCCGGCGACGTCGCGCTGCTCGCGACGGGCAGCCGGCACCCGGAGCAGGTGGCGCGCCAGTCCGAGGGCAACTCGGCGTACTGGGACAGCTTCTGGGACACCGAACAGGTCTTCTACGGGCATGTCCTCGGCTTCAAGGGACTCGAGCGCCGGGCGGTGGTGCTCGCGGTGAACGAGACGCAGCCCCAGGAGCGCTCGCGCGAGCGCCTGTACGTGGGGTTGTCCCGGGCCCGCGACCAGCTGGTGGTGTGCGGGGACCCGGACTTCGTCCGGCAGGTCGGCGGTCCGGAGCTGGCGGAACGGCTGGGGATCGGCCGATGAGCCTGCTGCGGGACTGGACGGTGTCGGCGACGGCGGGGGAGTTCGTCGGATTCCTCGTTCCCGCCGTCGTCGGGGCCGTGCTGTTCGACAGTGCCGCGGCGTTGCCGGCGCTGATGGCGGCCGGTGTCGTCGAGGGATCGGTGCTGGGCTGGTCGCAGGCGCGGGTGCTGCGGCACCGGCTGCCGGCGATGTCGGTCCGGCGCTGGGTGCTGGGCACGGGTGTCGCCGCCGCGTGCGCCTACCTGCTGGGGATGTCGCCCTCGACCTTCTACGAGACGTGGTCCGCGTGGCCGGTGGCGATCCCGATCGCGCTCGGTGTCCTCTTCGGCGTGGCGTTGCTGGGTTCGATCGGGGTCGCGCAGTGGCTCGAGCTGCGTCGGCACCTCCCGCGCGCCGGGCGCTGGATCGTGTGGACGGCCGGTGCGTGGCTGGCCGGTCTCACGCTGTTCCTCGTGGTGTGCACGCCGCTGTGGCAGCCCGGCCAGCCGCTGTGGCTCACCGTGGCGATCGGGGCGCTCGGCGGCCTGCTGATGGCGTTTGTGACCGCCCTGGTCACCGGCTTCGGCATCCGTCACCTGCTCGGCACGGAGCATCCTGCTGCGCCCGTCGTGCGCGCGTAGCACCATGGAGCCATGGCCGACGACGCGCACATCGAGGAACCGGGTCCCGCCGACGAAGCCGTCGCCCGCGCCCTGCGGGACGCGATCGTCTCGGTCGAGGCCGCCGTCGCGCGGGTGCACGAGTTCTCCGCGGAGATCTTCGAGCTGGTCGGCGCACCCGGAGGCGGGGACGCCGTCGACCACCACAACGCGCTGACCAGGGTGGCTGGGCTCCTGGACGCCACCGGGCAGCTGCGCGCCACCGACTGGGAATCCGTGCGCGGCCTCGGCGACGTACTCGCCGATCGGGCCGGGCGGCTGCGAGCCCACACCGGAGAAGTGCTCGACGGGCTCGCCGCCGACGCTCCGGCGCAGGACCGGGTGGCCTGCCTGCAGCAGGCCGTGGAGACCGACCGGCTCGGCGAGACGTTGCAGCTACTCGTCCTCGTCGAGGACTCGCTGAACCTGTGGCAGCGGCTGCGGCTCGCGCGGATCCGCACCACCGAACCGGACCGGCTCGAGCACGAATGCGCGGCGATCGGCACGACGCTCGCCGGGCGCGTCGAGCGGGACGTCGGGCTGCTGCTGCGCGCCCGCGCACGGCTGGCGAGCTACGCCGCGCTCAAGCCGTTCGAGCTGGTGCGATGGCTGTCGACCGCCCGGGTGAAGAAGGACATCGCCCGGCTCCGGGCGGACCTGGACGACGTCGCGGCGGCGCTCGGCAGCGCCGCGGAGCGCGCCCTCGAGGCCGAGGATCCGTCGGTGGCCGAGAACCTGGCGGAGCTGGGCAACCCGGTCCGGGCCGTCGGCGGTGCCCTCGGCGACAGCGCCCGCACCCTCGGCGGCCGGGCCGTCGGGGCGGGCAGCACCGGGGTCGGGAAGCTGGGCCGGGGGCTGCACCGGGTCGCGGAGCCCCGCCGGCGGCCGGGCGGCGACGTGCCGCTGACGACCGCCCCCGACGCCTGACCGCCGCGACGGGCGCGGCGCGGACCGCCCATATGATCGATTCATGAGCAGCGACCGGGCGCCGGCCTTCACCATGCGGCAACTGGTCGCCTTCGTCGCCGTCGCCGAGACCGGGACGATCAGCGCGGCGGCCGACCGGCTGCTGGTGTCGCAGTCGGCGGTGTCGCTGGCGGTCACCGAACTCGAGAAGGCGCTGTCGGCGCAGCTGTGCGTGCGCCGCCGTGCCCACGGCGTGCACCTCACGCCGGCGGGGGAGTCGCTGCTGGCCCGGGCGCGGGCCCTGCTGCAGCAGGCGAGCGAGATCGAGGACGAGATGCTCGGGGCGGGCGGCGAACTCGCCGGCCGGCTCGCCGTCGGGTGTTACACGACGGTCGGGCCGACGATCCTGCCGCCGCTGCTGTCCGAGTTCACCGAGCTTCATCCGCGGGTGTCGCTCGAGTTCCGGGAGGCGATGGCCGACGAGCTGGGCGAGCGGCTCGAGGGCGGGGCGCTGGACGCGGTGATCACCTACGACCTGGAGCTGCCACCGGCATGGCGCACCGCCACGCTGATGACGAGGCGGCCGGCGCTGGTCGTGCAGGCGGGGCACCGGCTGGCGGCCACGCCCGGCCCGGTGGAGCTGGCCTCGGTGCGGGACGAACCGATGGTGTTGCTCGACGCGGTGCCGGCGTCGACACACGCGATGCAGGTGTGTGCGCGGGCCGGGTTCACGCCCCGGATCGAGTACCGGTCGGCGAACTACGAGACCGTGCGGGCGTACGTCGGCCGGGGCCTGGGCTGGACGATCATGCTGCACCAGCCGCAGCTCAACCGCACCTACGGCGGACTGAAGATCGTGCTGTTGCCGATCGACGTCCCCGACCTCGATCCGGTGCGGCTGGTCATCGCCTGGCGTCCCGACGTGGTGCTCAGCCGGGTGGTACGCGAGTTCATCTCGTTCGCAACGGCCCGCGTGGGCGCGCTGTGAGCGGCGCCGCCGACCATTCTTGAGTATTTCTCATATCGATCAGCAGATTCCTGTTCTTTTCTGAGGTTGTGACTGCGGACATACTGGGTTCCGACGCGCTGATCGGCAGCGCGCGGTCCGGGTTCCGTTCCCGGCTCCGATGAGAAGCGCTGATTCACAACCACTTCGAGGAGATCGATAATGTCTGCCACGGACGCCCTGCATCCGCCGGTCCTCTTCGCGCCGGAACACGAGGAGTTCGCCCAGTGGGTCCGCGAGTTCGCGGCACCGCACGCCGAGAGCTACCTCGAACGCGCCCACCGCGAGGAGTTCCCGTGGGACCTCGCCGAGAAGATGGCCGCACAGGGCCTCCTCGGCCTCGGCGTCTCCGAGGAGAACGGCGGTCAGGGCCGCATCGGCGAGGTGCTCACCAAGACGCACCTCGGCATCGCCCACGAGGAACTGGCCTACGCGAACTTCTACCTCAGCCAGCTCGCCTACACGAACAACCTCACCGGCCCGCTGCTCGAGCGCTTCCTCGCCCCCGATGTCGCGAAGGACTGGGTGCGCGGCATCGTCGAGGGCCGCCACGTCGTCGCCCTCGGCCTGACCGAGCCGGGCAGCGGCTCGGACGCGATGGCCATGCGCGCCAAGGCCGAGAAGGTCGACGGCGGCTGGAAGCTCAACGGCGAGAAGACGTCCATCACCTTCGCCCCGCACGCCAAGGCGATGATCACCTTCGTCAAGGCCCGCGGCGCCACCCCGGAGGAATCCGGCGTCACCGCCTTCCTCGTGCCCCTCGACTCCGACGGCGTGAGCATGCAGAAGTTCCCGGACGCCGGCTGGAAGCCGCTCGGCCGGGCCGGTGTGTTCCTCGACGACGTCTTCGTCCCGGACGAGTACGTCATCGGTGGCGTCGGCAACGGATTCCGGCTCGTCATGAGCGAATTCGACTACACCCGTTCGGTCATCGGCCTGATGTCGACCGGAGTCGCCCGCAACGCCCTCGACATCACCATCGACTACGTCAAGTCCCGCAAGGCGTTCGGCAAGCCGGTCGCCTCGTTCCAGGGTGTGTCCTTCCCGATCGCCGAGAACGCCACCAAGCTCGAGGCGGCCCGCTGGCTCACCTACCGCGCCCTCTCTCTCGCCGACGCCGGCAGGCCCTTCACGAAGGAGGCCGCGATGACCAAGCTCTACGCCACCGACGTCTCGCTGCAGACCATCCGCGACTGCATCGTCGCCCACGGCCACAGCGGCTTCGCCGAGGAACTGCCGCTGCAGGCCATGCTGCGCGACGTCTCCGGACTCGAGATCGGCGAGGGCACCCCGCAGATCCAGAAGGTCGTCATCGGCCGCGCGCTGCTCGGACGGGAGGCCACCGCATGAGCACCAGCCGGCGCCGCGCCCTCGACGGGGTGCGGGTCATCGACCTGACCCAGGCCCTCGCCGGGCCGTTCTGCACCTCGCTGCTCGCCGACCAGGGGGCCGACGTGATCAAGGTGGAGCCGCCGCGCGGCGACTTCCTCCGCTATGCCGGCCCGTTCGCCTCCGACAACGAGCCCCGCGACTACGGCGGAGTGTTCCAGTCGGCCAACCGCAACAAGCGGTCGATCGTGCTGGACCTGAAGAAGCCCGACGCCCGCGACGTGCTGCTGCGCCTGATCGACGACGCCGACATCCTCGTCGAGAACTTCAGCGCCGGCGTCATGGACCGCTTCGGCCTCGACTACGACACCCTCGCCGCGCGCAATCCCCGCCTGGTGTACGCCTCGATCCGCGGATTCGGCGACAAGACCGGAGGGCACAGCCCCTACCAGGACTGGCCGGCCTTCGACATCGTCGCGCAGGCCATGGGTGGGCTCATGTCCATCACCGGTACCGACGCCGAGCACCCCGTCCGGGTGGGTTCCGGTGTCGGCGACACGGTTCCGGGCCTGTTCGCCGCCTTCGGGATCCTCGCCGCCCTGCGCGACGCCGAGCGCACCGGGCAGGGCCAGTACGTCGACGTCGCCATGGCCGACGCGGTCCTCGCGATCTCCGAGGTCGTGGTCAACACCTACGGCCACACCGGCCGGGTCCCCGGCCCGCTCGGCAACCAGCTGCAGGGTTTCGCGCCCTTCGACACGGTGCAGGCACAGGACGGCGTCGTCGCGCTGGGTGCCCCGCACAACCCGCAGTGGGCCAAGCTCGCCGCCGTCATGGGGCAGCCGGAACTCGTCGACGACCCGCGGTTCGCCACCGACCACGACCGGTGGCTCAACCGCGATGCCGTCTACGAGGTGGTCAACGCCTGGACCCGCACCCGCACCGTCGCCGAACTCATCGAGCTGCTCGGCGGCAAGGTGCCGCTCGGCCCGATCCTCGACGCCGCGGACATCTTCGCGGACCCCCACTTCCGGGCCCGCGACATGCTGCCGACCGTCACGCACCCGCACAACGGCCGTGCCGTCACCGTCCCCGGCATCCCCGCCAAGCTCTCCCGCACCCCGGGCGCGGTCGAGCGCCGCGCCCCGCTCATCGGCGAGCACACCGTCGAGATCCTCCGGGAGGCCGGCCTCGACACCGCCGAACTCACGGCCCTGGCCGACGCCGGCGCCACCGTCATCCCTTCTTCCGCTCAGGAGCACGTCGCATGATCATCACCAAGGTCGAACTGATCCCGGTCTCCACACCGCTGGTCAAGCCGTTTCTCATGCCGGGGACCAGGATCACCCACATCCATTCCGTCGTGCTGAAGCTGCACACCGACGAGGGGATCGTCGGCTACGGCGACAGCGGCGACACCTCCACCTGGTACCGGGGCGAGACCCAGGAATCGATGACGGCGATGATCGCGAACCACATCGCCCCGGCGTTCCTGATCGGCCAGGACCCGCTCAACATCGAGAAGATCGTCGGGCAGATGGACACCTTCGTCCGCGACAACAACCAGGCCAAGGCCCTCGTCGACTTCGCGCTGCACGACCTCAAGGGCAAGGCCCTGGGCGTGCCCGTGTACCAGCTGCTCGGCGGGAAGAACGCCGACGCCTCCGTGCAGGGCTGGGTCGCCTCCGCCGGCCCGGTCGACCAGGTGGTCGCCGAGGCCGTGCAGGCCCACGAGAAGGGCTTCTGCCTGATCAAACTCAAGTCCGACGGCAACTCCGACCACGACGTGGACAACGTCCGCGAGGTCCGTGCCGCGCTGGGCGACTCCGCCCGGATTGTGGTCGACGCCAACGGCTTCTGGAACTACGACCAGGCGCTGAAGACGATGCGCCGGCTGGACCGGTACGGCATGGAGTGCATCGAGCAGCCCGTCCCGCACTGGGACATCGAGGGCATGGCGCGCCTGCGCAGCCGCATCGACACGCCGATCTTCGCGGACGAGTCGGCGCAGGAGCTGCACAACATCCGGGAGATCATCGAACGTCGCGCCGCCGACGGCCTGTTCATCAAGATGCAGAAGGCCGGTGGCCTGCTCAAGGCGCAGCGCTGGCTCACGATGGCGCGCCTCGCCGACATGGCCGTCATGAGTGGCTGCATGATCGGCTCGGGCCTCGAGGCCAGCCCCTCGGCGCACCTGATGATCGCCAACAACTGGGCGTCGCAGTTCACCCACGAGAACCTCGGCCCGCTGATCATCAACAACCAGTGGGAGAACGCCGAGCAGAAGATCACGCAGGACATCGCCCTGAACGTGCCGATCTTCGCCGACGGCAAGCTCTACCCGAACGAGGGCCCGGGCTTCGGCATCGAACTGAACGAGGAGTTCATCGCCTCGCACATCACCGAGGGCAAGCAGACCGTCACCGTCGGCGAGCTCGTCGGCGTCTAGCGACGCCGAGAACCTGCAGGAGAAGATCACGATGACCGAACACCGGACGGGCCCGCTGGCCGGCCTGAAGGTCGTGGAACTGGCCGGGCTGGGACCGGCGCCGTTCGCCGCGATGTTCCTCGCCGATCAGGGCGCCGACGTCGTACGCGTCGAGCGTGCCGGCGCCGGGTTCACCATGCCGATCGATCCGCGGCTGGACACCCTCCAGCGCGGCAAGCGGATGATCGGTGCCGACCTGAAGGACCCGGACGGGCTCGCGACGGTGCTCGCGCTGGTCGAGAAGGCCGACGTGCTGATCGAGGGTTACCGGCCCGGCGTCACCGAACGCCTGGGCCTGGGTCCCGAGGACTGCTGGGCGCGCAACCCGAAGCTGGTGTACGGCCGGATGACCGGCTGGGGCCAGGACGGGCCGCTCGCGCAGCGCGCCGGGCACGACCCCACCTATCAGGCCCTGGTCGGATCGCTGCACGCGATCGGCCGGGCCGGCGGACCCCCGCAGCTGCCGCTCAGCCTGGTCGGCGACTTCGGCGGCGGTGCAATGTATCTCGTGTCCGGCATCCTCGCCGCGCTGTGGGAGGCGCAGCGCTCCGGGCGCGGCCAGGTCGTCGACGCCGCGATCGTCGACGGCGTCGCGCACCTGATGGCCAACCCGTACTCGATGCTCGCCGGGGGCGCGTGGCACGACGCGCGCGGCACCAACCTCATCGACTCCGGGGCCCCGTTCGTCGACGTGTACGAGACCTCCGACGGCCGGCACGTCGCGGTCGCGGCCCTCGAACCACCCTTCTACGCGCAGCTTCTCGCGGGGCTCGGCCTCGATACGGACGGCGAACTACCGGGACAGTGGGACCGCCGGCGCTGGCCGGCGCTGCGCGAGCGGATCGCCGCCGCGTTCGCCACCCGCCCGCGCGACGAGTGGGCGGAAGTCTTCCGGGACACGGATGCCTGTGTCGCCCCGATCCTTTCGATGACCGAGGCGCCCGCCGACGCGCACCTCACCGCACGGGGCACCTTCCTGTACCGGGACGGTCACCCCGAACCTGCGCCCGCGCCGCGCTTCTCGCGCACCCCGGCGGGGGTGCCGGCCGCGCCTCCCGTGCCCGGACGGGACGACCCGTCCGAGATCCTGCGCACGTGGGGCATTCTCGACGCTGTCGCGTCGACCCCCTGACCTGCAGGTTCACCGGATCCGCGGGTGGCGACCGGCTTCGGTGCCGCCCGCGGTCCTGCATGTCGCCATTGTTGAGCAGACCTGTGGAATATCACCGGCTAATTCTGCTTTTCATGCCATTGTGACGTGACCCATACTTCAGGGGCCAACGGAGGGCTCGCTCCCCGGCACCGAGCGAGCGTCCAGCCGCCTCGTCCGGCCGCCTCGGCGGTCCTCACCCACGGCCGCCTCGGCGGTCCCCTCATTCACGGCCGCGACCGCCGCGTGCCCCGCTTCGCCCGCCGGCCGGTCCGGCACCCGTACACAAGGAGTTCGTGATGGCACTTCTCGACGAATCCATCTGGCAGGGAAAGATCTTCGTCGGAGACTGGATCCCCGGCGGCGCCGGTGAGATCAAGGTCGTCGAACCGGCGACCGGCGCGACGCTCGGCAGCGTCGGCCTCGCCGATGAGGGCGACCTCGAACGCGCCGTCGACCGTGCCGTCGCGGCCCAGCGCGACTGGGCGGCCCGCCCGCACACCGAACGCGCCGCCGTGCTGCGCCGCGCCGGCGACCTGTGGCAGCGGCACGCCGACGAGATCGAGCGCTGGATCATGCGCGAGTCCGGCTCCCTGCGCCCCAAGGCCCAGCTCGAGACGCACGTCGCGGCGCAGGAGTGCTTCGAGGGCGCGGCCCTGCCCTCGCACGCGCTCGGCGAGATCCTGCCCAGCGAGGCACCGCGCCTGAGCATGTCGAAGCGCGTGCCCGTCGGTGTCGTCGGTGTCATCGCGCCGTTCAACTTCCCCCTGATCCTCGCCATCCGATCGGTCGCGCCGGCGCTCGCCCTCGGCAACGCCGTGATCCTCAAGCCCGACCCGCGTACCGCCGTCTGCGGCGGCGTGGCCCTCGCCCGCATCTTCGAACAGGCCGGCCTGCCCGCCGGGGTACTGTCCGTGCTGCCCGCCGGCGCCGACGTCGGCGCCGCCCTCGTCGACGACCCGCGGGTACCGGTCATCTCCTTCACCGGCTCCACCCCGGCCGGCCGCGCCGTCGGCGCCGCCGCGTCCCGCAACCTCAAGAAGGTCCACCTCGAACTCGGCGGCAACTCCGCGATCGTCGTCCTCGACGACGCCGACCTGGCCGCCACGGTGGCCGCCGGTGCCGCCGGTTCCTTCCTGCACCAGGGCCAGGTGTGCATGACCACCGGCCGGCACATCGTGCACGAGTCCGTCTACGACGAGTACGTCGCGCAGCTCGCCGCCAAGGCCGAGGCGCTGCCCGTCGGCGACCCGGTCACCGAGCAGGTCGCGCTCGGGCCGATCATCGACCACGGTCAGCTCGAGAAGATCCACGCTCTGGTCACCGCGTCCGTGGACGCCGGCGCCCGCCTCGTCGCGGGCGGCACCTACGAGGGCCTGTTCTACCGGCCCACCGTCCTCGCCGACCTCCCCGCCCGCGCCCCCGCCTACGCCCGGGAGGTGTTCGGGCCCGTCGCTCCCGTCGTGAAGTTCTCGACCCTCGACGAGGCCGTGGCCCTGGCCACCGACACCGAGTACGGGCTGTCGCTCGGCATCTTCACCCGCGACGTCGGCAAGGGCCTCGCCCTCGCCGAGCGGATCCCCACCGGCATCGCCCACATCAACGACCAGACCGTCGGCGACGAGGCGAACATCCCGTTCGGTGGTCTCGGCGCCTCGGGCAACGGCGCCCGATTCGGCGGTGCCGCCAACAGCATCGAGGCGTTCACCGAGTCGCGCTGGATCACCGTCAGCCGCGACGTGCCCGTCTACCCCTTCTGAGCGGCCCCGCCGACCGGATCTAGCATCGTCCTCGCAGAGTAAGGACCTACCATGACCCTCGCAGACCCAGAGCCCGCCGCCATCGTCGCGCCGGCGCAGCGGAACAAGGACATCCGTCGCGTCGTGTTCTCGAGCTACCTCGGGAGCACCGTCGAGTTCTACGACTTCATCCTGTACGCGACCGCCTCCTCGCTCGTGTTCGGCCCCGTGTTCTTCGCGAACCTCAGCCCCGGCCTCGCGCTGATCGCCTCCTACGCGACCTTCGCCATCGGCTACATCTCCCGCCCGCTCGGCGGCATCGTCTTCGGTCACTTCGGCGATCGCATCGGCCGCAAGAAGATGCTCATGCTGTCGATGACGATCATGGGAGTGGCGTCCTTCCTGATCGGCCTCGTCCCGGCGATACCCACCTGGGGCGCCGTGATGCTGATCCTGCTGCGTGCGGTGCAGGGCGTCGCGATCGGCGGCGAGTGGGGCGGGGCGGCCCTGATGTCGCTCGAGCATGTCAAGGGCCGTAACCGCGGCTTCGCGGCGGCGTTCACCAACGCCGGTGGCCCCACCGGCGCCGTGCTCGGCACCGTCGCCCTCTCGCTCGCCGCTCTCCTGCCGGAGGACGACTTCCTCTCGTGGGGCTGGCGCGTCCCGTTCCTGTTCTCGGCCGTCCTGCTTGCCGTCGGCCTGTTCGTGCGGGCCCGCATCGCCGAGAGCCCCGTCTTCGAGGAGGCGCTGCGCGCCGCCGAGGCGAAGAAGGACCGGACCAAGGAGACCATCCCGCTGGTGACGATCCTGCGCGCGCCGCGCACCCTGATCCTCGCCGGACTGGTGTGCACCGCGCCGTTCGTGATCCAGGCCCTGTTCTCGACGTTCGTGATCACCTACGCCGCCGGGAACGGCGTGTCCCGGTCGCAGGGCCTCACCGCCTTCGCGATCTGCCAGTTCGTCGCGATCTTCGGCATCCTGGGCGCCGCCCGGCTGTCGGACACCTACGGGCGCAAGCCCGTCATGATGACCGGCTTCGTCGGCATGGTCGTCCTGGCGTGGCCGCTGTTCCAGCTCGCCTCGTCCGGCAACTTCCTGCTGGTCGTGCTGGCCTTCGTGATCGCCTGCTCGGTCCTGCAGTCGCTGACGTTCGGCCCCATGCCGGCGTTCCTCGCCGAGCAGTTCGGCACCCGCGCCCGCTACACCGGCGCCTCCCTCGGCTACCAGATCGGCAGCCTCCTCGGTGCCGGCTTCACCCCGGTCATCGTGGCCTCGCTGTACGCCGGCTCCGGCACCATCGGCAGCGTGATCGTGTACCTGGTCGCCGGCTGCGCCCTGAGTGCCGTGGTCCTCGCCCGGTTCGTCAAGGAGAGCAAGGACGTCGACCTGAGCGCCTGATCCGCGTCACCGGCGGGGCCGGGCACCGCACAGGTGCCCGGCCCCGCCGCGCGTAGTCGATGTCGGGCGGGCCCGTGGGAAGGGGAGGTTGTCGCGACCACCGGGCTGTCGCTGCGCCATCCGTCGAGTAGCACCGGCGACAACCTCCCGCTGGGGGTGGAAAGCTCCCGCTCGATACCGTTGCCCGCATGACCCGTCCCGACTCGGTGCCCAACTTCACCATGCGCCAGCTCGCGGCGTTCGTCGCGGTCGCCGAGACGGGAACGATCGCCGGCGCCGCCGAGCGGCTGCACCTGTCACAGTCCGCGCTGTCCGCGGCGCTCACCGACCTCGAGAAGTCGCTCCAGACGCAGCTGGCCGTGCGACGGCGGGCGCGCGGCGTGCAGCTGACGGCGATGGGGGAGGCGGTACTGGCCCGCGCCCGGGTGCTGCTGCACCAGGCGAGCGAACTGCAGGCCGACGCGGTGGGGGAGGGCGGCGGTGTGGCCGGCCCCGTCGCCATCGGGTGCTACCCCGCCCTCGGGCCGACGGTGCTGCCCGCGCTGCTCGCCGGATTCACCCACCGCTTCCCGCGCGCGCGGGTCGAGTTCCGGGAAGACACCCAGAACCGGCTGCGCACCCAGCTCGACAACGGCGAGCTCGACCTCGCGATCGTCTACGACCTCGAACTGTCCGCGGAGTGGCGCAAGGCGACGCTGATGACGCGCGAGCCGACGGTGCTGCTCGACGCGAACCACCGTCTCGCCGGCGGGGACGGCCCGGTGCGGCTGGCCGATCTGCGCGACGACCCGATGGTGCTGCTCGACGCGCCGCCGAGCAGCAACCACGCGATGGAGGTGTGCCGGGGCGCCGGGTTCGCGCCGCGCGTGGCCTACCGCACCTCCAACTACGAGACGGCGCGGGCCTTCGTCGGTCGCGGCCTGGGGTGGACCCTGCTGCTGCAGCGGCCCCCGCTCGACGTGACGTACGAGAATCTCCCACTCGTCGTCAGGCCGCTCGTCGATCCGGTTCCCGACTCCGTCGACGTGGTCGTCGCGTGGCATCAGGACTCGATGCTCAGCCGGGTGACACGAGCATTCATTCACTTCGCGTCCACGGGAAGGACACCCACCGCGAGACCCTGACCTGCGGTGATCCGGAGTACCACGGAATTTCCGGGGTATCAGCACGAATAGTTGCGCTTTTCAACCGCTTGTGATGGGGGTCATGCTTGCCCAGTCCGCCGTGACGCGGGCCGCATCGTGAAAGGCAAGCAACACATGACGATTACCACGCCGGCACCGTCGCCGGAGGTACTGCAGCGCAAGGCCCGCAAGGCTGCGCTCGGCAGTTTCGTCGGCACCGCGATCGAGTGGTACGACTTCTTCATCTACGGCACCGCCGCCGCCCTCGTGCTCGGGCCGCAGTTCTTCCCCGGCACGTCCGAACTGGCCGGCACCCTCGCCGCCTTCGCGACCCTCGCCGTCGGCTTCGTGGCCCGCCCCATCGGCGGCATCGTCATGGGCCACTTCGGCGACCGCGTCGGCCGCAAATCGATGCTCGTCACCTCGCTGCTGCTGATGGGCTTCGCGACCGTCGCCATCGGGCTGCTGCCCAACTACGCCGCCATCGGCGTCGCCGCGCCGATCCTGCTGGTGGCCCTGCGCTTCGTCCAGGGCCTCGGCGTGGGCGGCGAATGGGGCGGGGCTGTCCTCGTCGCCACCGAGAACGCGCCCGCGGGCAAGCGCGGCCTCTACGGCGCCGCACCCCAGATCGGCGTTCCCGCGGGCGTCCTCCTCGCCAACCTCGTGTTCCTGCCGCTCACGGCTGTCCTCGACGACGCCGCGTTCGCGGACTGGGGCTGGCGCGTGCCGTTCCTGCTCAGCGCCGCCCTCGTCGGCGTCGCCATGTGGATCCGGCTCGGGCTCGAGGAGAGCGCCGACTTCGAGAAGAGCCGGGACGCGGCCGGGGACGTCAAGCTCCCGCTCGCCGAGGTCCTCGTCAAGCACTGGAAGACCGTGCTGCTCGCCGGCGGCACCTTCGTCGCCACCAACGGCATCGCCTACGCCTACATGGTCTACGTCCTCAAGTACGGAGAGAAGGAACTGGGCTTCGACAAGTCCACGATGCTGTTCCTGCTCATCGCCTCGTGCCCGTTCTGGATGGCCGGCATGGCGATCAGCGCCTACAAGTCCGACATCGTCGGCCGGCGCCGCGTCTACATCGTCAGCTCGATCGCCCTCGTGATCGTCGCGGCCCTGTTCTTCCCGCTGATGGACACCGCGATCCTGCCCGTGATGCTCGTCGCGATGATCGCCCTCGGCTTCGTCCTCGGCGCCTGCGCCGGGCCGCAGTCCGCCCTGTTCGCCGAGCTGTTCCCCGCCCACATCCGCTACAGCGGCGCGTCGCTCGGCTACCAGATCGGCGCGATCCTCGGCGGCGGCCTCGCCCCCATCGTGGCGACCTCCCTCTTCGCGGCCTTCGGCACCTCGCTAGCCGTCACCGCGTACTTCGTGCTGATCGCGCTCGTCAGCCTGATCAGCATCCTCCTTCTTCGCCACCCCCACGACCCGTCGGTCGCGGTGGCGCCCTCCCATCGGTCCGAGCAGGAAGTGGCCTGAGGCATGTCGACCTACTACCAGCCCCCCAAGTACCCCGCATCCGACTTCCCGTCGATGCAGCCCGACGCCGAGGCGCTGCCCGTCGTCGTCGTCGGAGCCGGACCCGTCGGCATGGCCGTCGCCCTCGGTCTCGCGCAGCGCGGCATCCCCGTGACGATCCTCGAGGCGGCGGACCAGGTCTCCTTCGGCAGCCGCGCCATCTGCATCTCCCGGCACAGCCTCGAGGCCGCCGCACGCCTCGGCTTCGGTGCCGAGCTCGAGAAGATCGTCCTGCCCTGGGTCGGTGGCCGCAGCTTCTACCGGGACCAGCAGGTGCTGCACTTCCGGATGCCGCAGCGCGAGTTCGATGTGCGGCCGCCGATGATCAACGTCTCGCAGTCCGAGTACGAGCAGATCGTCGTCGACACCATCGAGCAGAACCCGCTCATCACGCTGCACTGGCAGGCGAGCATCGCCGGCATCCTCCGCGGCGACGACGAGGTGACCCTCGAGGTCGACACCGCGTTCGGCAAGCGCCACCTGCGCGCCGCGTGGGTCGTCGCCGCCGACGGCGGCCGCAGCCGCATGCGCGAGCTCGCGGGCCTGCGCCTCGAGGGCACCAACTACGAGGGCCGCTACGTCATCGCCGACATCCACTGGGAGTCGGACCTGCCCGCCGAGCGCATGGTCTGGTTCGATCCGCCGAGCAACCCCGGCTCGACGATCATCATGCACAAGCAGCCGAAGAACATCTGGCGCATCGACTACCAGCTCGACCCGTCCGAGGACGCGGAGATCGAGACCCAGGAAGACGCCATCCGGGCCCGCATCGCCAAGCACCTCGACTGGCTGCAGAACGACCTGCCCTGGACGCTCGAGTGGCACGGGTTCTACAGCGCCCGCGCCCTCGCGCTGCGCGAGTTCACCCACGACCGCATCCTCTTCGCCGGCGACGCCGCGCACCTCGTGCCGATCTTCGGCGTGCGCGGCCTGAACTCCGGCATGGAGGACGCCGAGACGCTGGCCTGGCAGCTCGCCGCCGTCGTCCACGGCAACGCCGACGCCGCGCTGCTGCAGGCGTACTCGATCGAGCGGCACGACGCGTGGGAGCAGAACGTCGCGAACGCCGGCAAGTCCACGCTCATCATGTCCCCGGGAACCCACGGGTACCGCACCACCCGCGACGCGGTGCTGGCGCTCGCCGTGGGCCGCCCCGAGTTCGGTGAACTGATCAACCCGCGCCAGTCCAGCGCCACCCACGCTCGCCTGTCGCCGCTGACCTGGCCGGTCGCGGAGGGCCTGACCGGGGTGCTGCCCGGTGACCCCGTCGAGGACCGCCGCGTGCGGGTCGTCACCGCCGACGGCAGCACCGCGTCGTCGCTCAACGTGGTTCGCGGCACCGGCTTCGCCGTCGTGGGCTTCGGCCTCGACGCCGACGGCAGTGCCGCCCTCGCCGCGGCCGCTTCCGACCTCGCCGCCGCTCTTGCGCCGGAGAGCGTGCGCGCTGTTGCCGTCGGCGGTACCGCCGCCGACGGGGTCACGGTGCTCGACGCGCCCGACCTGGCCGAGGCGCTCGGCGCGACCGCGGGCGAGGCCTTCGTCATCCGCCCCGACGGCCTGCTGCTGTGCCGGGTGCCGGTCGCCGAACTGTCCGGCGTCGCGGCCGCGCTCCGCGCCGGCACGGCACCCGAGGGCCCGGCCGTCCCCGCACGCCCCGCGCAGGTGCTCACCGACGACGAGCAGCGCCGCGAGAACGTGTGGCTGGGTCTGTCGGATGCGCTCGATCAGGTGGACCCGTCCGACCGGGAAGGCTTCCTGGTCCGCCTCGCCCTGCAGCTCGGCTCGCAGGCCGGCCACCGCGAGTTCGAAGAGGCCATCGCTGCGGCGACCGACACGTCGCCGGTGCGCACCGAGGAACTGGCCCCACAGGCCTGAGTCCGTCCGACGACGGCACCCCCGCCCGGCGATCCCGGACGGGGGTGCCGTCGCGCGTTGCGGGTCAGGCGCCGATGGCGGAGCCGAGCATCGGCCAGGCCCGGTGCAGGTCCTCCTGCCAGTAGCCCCAGGAATGGGTGCCCACGGGCCGGAAGTCGACGGTGGCCGGGATGCCGAGCTCGGCGAGCCGCCGGGCCAGCAGATGCGTGCATTCGTTGGTGGCGGCCTCGATGATGCCCCCGACGACGACCTGCTCGGCAAGGTTCGCCGGGTCGCCGGCGACGTTCGGATGATCGAGCCGGTCGTACGGACCGGGCAACCCGGTGCCGTTGGACAGGTAGATCTGCGTCCCGCGCAGCTTCTCGGCGTTGACGTAGGGGTCGTTGGCCACCCATGCGGGGTCGCCTTCGGGACCCCACATGTTGTCGGCGTCGCCGCCACCGCGCGCCTCGACGACGAGTTCGACGTAGGTCCGGCCGGGACGGGTGCTCGTCTGGGCACAGCCACTGAAGGCGCCGACACCGCGGTACAGGCCCGGTGCGGACTCCGCGAGACTCAGCACAGAAGTCCCCGACATCGACAGTCCCGCAATGGCATTAGCCCCGGTGGTGCCGAGAGCCGCGTTGACGATCGGCGGCAGCTCGCGGGTGAGGAAGGTCGTCCATCGGTTCCGGCCGAGGACCGGGTCGTCCTGCTTCCAGTCGGTGTAGTAGCTGAACGCGCCTTCGAGCGGCAGCACCACGTTGACGTCCTTGTCGGCGAAGAAGTCGGCCACGTCGGTGCGGTCGAGCCAGGTGAGGGTGCCGCCGTCGCCGCCGCCGGCGCCGGCGAGCAGGTACAGCACCGGGCGTGGGGTGCTCGTGTCGCGCGGCAGCAGCACCGCCACCGGAATCACGCGGCTCATCGACGCCGAGTACACGTGCAGGGTGCGCTGCCGAGGGCTGTTGTCCTCGCTGCGCTCGAGGTACGAACCGTCGGCGCTCGGGGCCGGCTGTGCCGCCGCGGGTGCGGCCACGGCGAGCGCGGCGGCCGTCAGCGTCGCCGCGACGACTGCCGTCACTCGACGGAACGGTCTCGGACGGCGCATGGGATCACCTTCGGTCGGGACGAGATCCTTCGATGCTACGGCGCACAAGAGCCCGCACGGGGCATGTGCGGGCTCTTGTGCGTCGGACGGTCAGCTGAGCAGATCCAGGATAAGTTCGAGCAGGTCACCGAGCTCGATTGAACCGAGCAAATCTTGGAGGCTTGACATGAAAGCTCCTTCATTCTGTTTGTTCGGGCGGACTTTTCATGTGTAACACGAGTGTGGTTGAGTCGCAGGTAATTCGGGTACCGATTGCCCTTTTTATTTGATATTCGGTATTTCCGCCGGTCAGGGCCGGGGAAATCTGCAGATATATGGGTGAGCATATTGTTCGGACCGCAGCCGGGTCGCGGGGATTCGGAATTATGTGCGATTCGCGCGGTCGGCCCGAAATGTGAATTCCCGGCTACGGCCGATCGATATTCCGGACGATCCGGGCGGCGAAGGCGTCGATGTCGGCCCAGTCCCGGTGATCGCCGTACCGGCCGCCGGTCAGGCGGAACACCACCCGGCCCAGAGGCCCCGGCCACTGCTCCAGCTCGATCGCCCCGGCGAAGGCCCGGTACTCGCGCACGTTCGCCGTCGCCCGCAGCGCCGCCGCCACCTTCGGCTCCTTCAGCTTCGGCCGCACCCACCCGGCCAGCCGCGCGGAGATCATCGCGCTCGTCGCACCGATGGTCTGCACCGAGAACAGCCACGCGGGCTTCCCGGCGAGGAGCGCGCGGTGCAGATCCGCGAAACGAGCGGCGGGAGCGAGCCACTGCCCGTTGTGCACCGAGCTGCCGAGCACGATCGCGGCGTAGTCCGACGGATCGACCGGCTCGGCCAGATCCCGCAGGTCCGCGTCGTGCCCGGCTTCGGTGAGCCGCTGTGCGATCCGTTCGGCCACGCCGCGGGCCGCCCCGTATGCCGTCGTGTACGCCACCAGTACCTTCACGTGAGCTCCCTCCACCGACCTGTCCCGATGACGCGACGATTATCCGGCTGTGCCGGAGGGTGCCCGCCAGTTCCCCGGAAAGTCCGGCGCGTCGGGAGTGTCGAGAAAGCTCGAAGCGTCCCTCACGCTCCGCTCACCCGTTATCACGCCCAGGTGGCCCACCCCGGGATGGACGAGCACCCGGCCCCGCGGCACGGCCGCCGCAGCCTCCCGGAACAGCGCCGCGCCGTAGAAGCCGTCCCGGTCGCCGCCGACCACGAGCACCGGACACGACACCTCGGGGAGCCGGGCGGTCACGTCGAAGCGGTCCTCGGCCTCGGCCACGGCGAGGAAATCGTCGTACCCGTGCCGGGCACCCGACGGCTCGAGCAGCCATCCCAGCGTCCACAGCAGCCTGCGCGACCACCATCGCGCCCCCGTCGTCGCCGCGAGCTCCGCCATCGCCCGTCGCGGATGCCCCTCGCGCACGACGGCCGCGGCCCGTCGCTGCACCTCGCGGCCCGGGCCGAGGCGGTGCGCCGACGCCACGAGCACCAACCTGCGCACCAGCGCCGGGTGGTCGAGAGCCAGCTGGAGCGCGACGCTGCCGCCGGTCGAGACACCGAGGACGTCGACCGGGCCGGGGAAGTGGTCGGGCATCGCCTCCGCGTAGTCGCGGGCGAGATCCGCCATGGTGGTCCCCGGCGGCAGGCCCGGCCGGCGGTTCACCCACCACACGCGTCGCGTCGTCGTCCAGGGCGCGATCTGTCCCAGCTGGGTGCGGCGGTCGAAGCCGCGGGGTGGCCGGTGGTGGTTCGACAGGCCGGGCATGAACAGCAGGGGCGGACCCGTACCGGCGCGCAGGTAGGGCATGCCCGAGTTCCAGGTGCCCTCCTGCGCTGCGATCACGCCGCGTCCAGCGTCCGTGCGATGCCCCTCGCCCAGTCCTCGATCTCCTGCCAGTCCCGGAAATCGCCTTCGGGCAAGAGCTTTCGTCCGGCGGGCAGCTTGCGCATCAACCGCGCTCCGACACCGAGCGTCTTCGGGTCGAGGGCGCCGAAGAACACGTGATGCTCCCGTGGCGCGACCGCGTCGGTCAGCTCCGAGAGTTCCTGCGGTGCCGCGCTCTCCCGCACGTTCTGTCCCTGTTCGTCGACCTCGTCGGTGCCGAGCGGTCCGCTGGTGAACAGCCAGACCGGGCGGGCGACGAGTCCGTCGCGGTGCTCGCGCACGAACGCGCTCGCCGGCTTCTCCCAGTGCCCCAGGTAGGCGGAACTGCCGACGACGCACGCGTCGTAGTCGTCCACCGACGCCGGAGCCGGCAGTTCCAGAGTGTCCACCACGTGCCCCTCGGTCCGGATCACCTCGGCGATCCGCTCCGCGATCCCGGCGGTGGCGCCGTGCCGGCTGGCGTATGCAACGAGAACCTTCATGGCGGATACCCCTGTCGTCGAGCTGTGCTCCTGCCGGCCCGTTCCACCATCGGCCCCGCCGGCGTCACCCGTCAAGCGCTGCTCAGCCGAGTGCGTCGAGGGCCTCCTCGATCGGGGTGTCCCCGTTGTTGAACTCGATGGTGCGCCGCACCGTCGCGGGCCGGTGCAGCACCGCCGCCGCGACCGCCGCCACGTCCGCCCGCGAGACCTGCCCCTTGCCGGCGTCCGGGCCGGTCTCGATCCGGCCCGTCGGCGAATCCAGGGTCAGCAGGCTCGGGCCCAGGATCGTCCAGTCCAGATCGGTGCCGCGCAGGTGCGCGTCCGCGGCCGCCTTCGCCTCGGCGTACGGATGGAAGCCGTTGTCCTCGGGCACGCCGTGGTCCGGGCCGGCCCCGAAGTACGACACCATGACGTAGCGGCGAACCCCCGCGCGCTCGGCCGCGGTCATCGAGGCGATCGCCGCGTCGCGGTCCACGGCGTACGTGCGCTGCGGATTGCCGCCGCCCGCGCCGGCCGACCACACCACGGCGTCGTGACCGGACAGCAGCGGCACGAGTTCGTCGACGCCGAGGTGCTCGACGTCGGCCACGACGGGGGTCGCGCCCGCGGCGCGCACGTCGTCGGCGTGGTCGGGGTTGCGGATCACCGCGGTCACCTCGTCGCCGGCGTCGGCGAGCAGCCGCTCGAGGTGCAGTGCCACCTTCCCGTGGCCGCCGATGATCACGATCCGTGCCATGTCGAATCCTTCCGTCGCCGGCCCGCCCGTCGGGCCGCCTCCCACCATCGCACCATGGCGGCGGTGGTCCGTGGGGGAGCACCGGTCGGCGACGTTCGCTCACCGAACGTTCACGCCCCGGGCACCCGAGGTGCAACGTACAGCGGGCATGCTGGGGCGATGAACCCTGTCGTCCTGGAACTCCGCCACGTCGAATGCGAGGGCCCCGCCGCGTATCTGCCGGTGCTCGAGCAGTACGCGCAGGTGCGCACCGTCCGGCTCGGGCGCGACCCGGTGCCCACGGCGCTCGACTACGCCGCCGTCGTCGTCATGGGCGGCCCGATGGGCGTCGCCGACGCCGCGACGCTGCCGTGGCTGGGGGAGGAGATCGCGTACCTGCGGTCCGCCGTCGCCGCCGGCATTCCGGTGTGGGGGGTGTGTCTCGGCGCGCAGCTGCTCGCCGCGGCCCTCGGCGCCGACGTCTACACCGGCCCCGTCCCGGAGGTCGGCGTGGGGGAGGTGGAACTCGCGCACGCCTCGGCCGCCGACCCGGTGTGGGGCGAGCTGCCGTCCACCTTCCCGGTGCTGCAGTGGCACGCCGACACCTTCGACCTGCCGCCGGGCGCCACCCTGCTCGCGTCGTCGCGGGCCTACCCGAACCAGGTGTTCCGGCACGGCAGCAGTTACGGCGTGCAGTTCCATCTCGAGGCCGACGCCGACCAACTCGGTGGCTGGCTCGCGATCGACGAGTACCGGGCGTCGCTCGAGGCGGCCCTCGGGCCCGGGTCCGCCGACGCCGTCGCCGCCGAACTGCGCTCGGTACAGCCCGAGACCGTCGCGCACGCGGCGGCCGTGATGAAGCGGTGGCTCGAGACGTACGTCGTGTGAGCGCTCAGGCCTGCAGACCGGCCCGCTCGAGCGCCGCGCCGACGAGGTGCTCGGCGATCGCCATCGACGACGTCGCGCCGGGGGAGGGGGCGTTGCGCAGGTGGACCACGCGCCCGTGCCCGGTGATGACGAAGTCGTCGACGAGCGAGCCGTCGGCCTCCATGGCCTGCGCGCGGATCCCCCGGGGTCCGGGGAGCACGTCGGCGACGGTCAACCCGGGCACGTACTTCGCGGCCTCGGCGACGAACCGCCGGATGCTCACGGCCGTGCGCAGCTCGCGCGTCGCGGCCGGGACGTTGCGGACGGCGAAGCGGCGGAATCCGGGGAAGACGAGGGCGTCGCGCAGGTCCCGCAGCGACCCCGACCGGCGGCGGTACGCCTCGCGGCCCGGCGCCAGGAACGCGTTGGGCCCGACCATGATCGCGCCGTCGATCCGTTTGGTCAGGTGCACGCCGAGGAACGGGTACCGCGGATCGGGCACCGGATAGATCAGTCCGCGCACCCGCCCGGCCGCCTCGGGTCGCAGCAGGTGGTAGTCGCCGAGGAACGGCACGATCGCGGGTGTCGCGAGGTCCCCGGCGCCGTGGGCGAGCCGATCCGACTGCAGGCCCGCGCACGTGATCACCAGGTCGAAGCCGTCGGTGCCGGTGTCGGTGCCGACGAGCACCTCGTCACCGAGGGAGCGGATCGCCGTGACGGGCGTGGCGAGCCGGACGGTGCCGCCCGCCGCGGTGACGTCGTCGGCGAGGGCGGTGGTCACCGCGACGTAGTCGACGATGGCGGTGTGCGGGGAGTGCAGGGCGGCGATGCCGCGCGCGTGCGGCTCGATGTCGGTGATCTCGTCGGGCCCGATCCGGCGGATTCCCGGCACCCCGTTGGCGACGGCGCGGTCGTGGATGGCGTCGAGACGGTCGAGTTCGCTGTCGTCGAGCGCGACGACGAGCTTGCCGCACTCCTCGTACGGCAGGCCGCGGGCGGCGGTGAACTCGGCGAGCAACTGCACCCCGCGCCGGCACAGGCGCGCCTTGAGGCTGCCGGGCGGGTAGTACAGCCCGGCGTGCACCACCCCGCTGTTGTGGCCGGTCTGGTGCGCGGCGAGCCGGGGTTCCTTCTCGAAGAGGGTGACGTCGGCCCCGTGCATCGCCAGCTTCCGCGCGGTGGCGGCGCCGATGATCCCCCCGCCCACGACGGCGGCCCGCAGCGAACCCATGCGCGCCAGCCTACGAGCCGGCGGCCGAATGTCACACGGGTTCGCTTGGATCGAACGCGTGTGACATTCGGCCACACGCCCGGTGGCTCAGCGGTTGCGGTCGGAGCTGTAGCCCCACAGCCAGTCGGTGTACTTGTAGCTCGACGTGTCGCGGATGCGGAACAGCTCGTTGCGGGCCTCGCGGCCGGCACCGTCGAGGTGCCAGAGGTCGCCCCACATGCGGCCGGTGGTGAGGATGCGGTTGCAGCGCGGTGCGCGCTCGGCGTTGACGTCGCGCAGGATCTTCGGCCAGTTGGCGTTGTCGCCCTGGTAGTCCTCGGCGGCGTAGTCGGCCAGGCACTTGGCGTCCTCGAGCGCCATGACGGCGCCGGAGGCGAGGTACTGCAGCGGCGGGTGCGCGGCGTCGCCGAGCAGGATCATGCGGCCGTCGACCCAGTTGTCGATCGGGTTGCGGTCGAACATCGGCCACCAGCGGTCGGTCCACAGGTACTTCAGCGCGGCCTGGACGCTCTCGTGGCAGTGGTCGTAGGCGTGCGCGAGTTCGTCCGGGCTGCCCCACTTCTCTTCACCGCGCAGGAATGCGGGCGACTGGAAGACGGCAACCTGGTTGAGCATCTCGCCCTGGCGCAGCGGGTACTGGATGAAGTGGCAGCGCGGGCCGATGTAGCCGACGACGTCCTCGATCTCTTCCTCGAGCGGGACCTCGTTCATCGGGAACGTGCCGCGGAAGGCGACGTATCCGGAGCCGACCGGCTTGTCGTCGGACAGCTTCGGGCGCAGCCGCGAGTGCAGGCCGTCCATGCCGAGAGCGATGTCGCCGACGTGCTCCTCACCGTTCTCGAGGATGACGCGGACCTTGTCGCCTTCGGTGACGACGTCGTTCACGGGGGCGTCGGTGCGCAGGTCGGCGCCGGCCCGGCGGGCGGCGTCGACGAGCACCGCGTGCAGATCGGAGCGGTGGACGACGAAGTACACGCCGCCGTAGTGCTGCTGGTAGTCGTGGCCGAGGTCGACCTTGGTGAGGATCTCGGCGGTGACGGCGTCGCGGAAGACGAGGTTCTTCGGCAGGACACCCTTGGAGATGACCTCGTCGTAGACGCCGAGCGCCTGGAGGATGCGGGAGCCGTGCGGGCCGATCTGCAGTCCGGCGCCCACTTCGCCGAACTCCGAAGCGCGCTCGAACAGCGTGACCTCGGCTCCCCTGAGGGCGAGGGCGAGGGCGTTGGCGACTCCGCCGATGCCGCCGCCGGCGATGAGAACCCGCGCGTCCTTCAGATCGGACATGACACTCCTTGTGGTCGGTAGATCGATATGACGAATGGATCAGTGGGCCATGATCGGGCCGCGCGGTGCGTCGTCGCTGACGGGGAAGCGCTTCCACACGACGGTCAGCAACAGCGAGGCGATCAGCGCGCTCACGGCGAAGAGGATGAAGTTCGAGTTCGCGCCCAGTCCGGCGGCGAGCAGCCAGCCGCCGATCTGCGGGGCGGCCACGGCCCCGATCCGGCCGACGCCGAGCGCCCAGCCGAGCGCGGTGCCGCGCAGATGGTCGGGGTAGTAGGAGGCCACCGCCGCGATGATGAGGCACTGCGTTCCGTGGGTGCCCACGCCGGCGAGCACGAAGATCGCGTACACCACCGCGGTGGGTGGGGAGAGCAGCAGGGCGAGCAGAGCCACGCCGGCGACGAACGCCGCGACGATGCTGGTGGGCACGGTGCCGAACCGCACGCCGCCCCACGCGGTGATGAACGAGCCGGCCACCGCGCCGAGGTTCAGCGCCAGCGCGAAGGTCAGGGCGCTGCCGAGGTCGGTGCCCGTGTTCTGCATGAGCTTCGGCAGCCACGTGCCCAGGCCGTACCAGGCGAGCAGCGTCACCACGGTGACCAGGGCGAACATGATGCTGATGGTCCGGAACCTCGAGCCGAGCAGTTCGCGGAAGCCGCCGCCGGCCGGGGCGTCCGTCTTGGAATGGGTGTTGGGCAGGTACTTCAGCGCCAACGGCACGAGGACGAACAGGGGCACGAGAGCGAACAGGAACATCGGGCGCCAGCCCCAGTTCGGGATGACCGGGATGCCGAGCAGGGCCGCGATGGATCCGCCGATCGGCACGCCGGACATCATCATCGTCGCGACGGCGGCGCGCCACCGCCGCGGAACGAGTTCGGCGGCCAGGGCGTTCGACGTCGGTACCAGGCCGCCGAGGCCGAGTCCGGCGATCAGCCGCATGGCGCCGAACATGAACGGACCGGTGGCGAAGGCGCAGAGCGTGGTGAACACCGACAGCACCACCACGCAGCCGATGACGGCCTGCTTGCGGCCGATCGCGTCGGACAGGCGCCCGGCGAGCACCGCGCCGATCATCATGCCGAGGAACGCGAGGCTGCCGAGGGTTCCGGCGGTCGCGGAGCTGATGCCCCACTCGTCCTGGAGGCTGGAGATGACGTTGCCGTAGACGATGAGGTCGTAGCCGTCGAAGACGACGAACAGCCAGCAGACGATCACGGCGAGCGCCGTGCCGCGATTCAGGACGATCGTGCGTTCGCCGGGGGCGGCGTCGGCGCCGGAAGAACTGTGCATGGCTCTACCGTGATGCGCCCCACGCTCCGGTGCAATAAAGTTCTGGTGTGCAGAAAAAGTCCGCGGCCCCGAAGAAGGCATCGAAGACCATCACCCGGCCGTCGTATGCGCTGGAATCGGTGGACAACGCCCTGCGCCTGCTGCAGATGCTCCGCGACGTCGGTGCGCTGCGGCTCAAGGATGCCGCCGAGGAACTCGGGACGGCCCCGTCGACGGCCCACCGCCTGCTGTCGATGCTGGTGTACCGGGGGTTCGCCGTGCAGGACGAGAAGCGCCGCTACCACCCCGGCCCGGCGATGGGAGTGGGACCCGCGCAGCAGGGCTGGACGCGGGAACTCACCGAACTCTGCCGGCCGCACATGGAGGCGCTGGCGATCCTGACCGGCGAGACGATCAACCTCGTCATCCGGGTGGGGTCGCAGGCCCGGTTCCTCTACTCCGCGGAGTCCGAGTCGATGCTGCGGGTCGGCGACCGCCAAGGTCAGGTGCTGGCCGCCGAGCTCACGGCCGGAGGGCGAATCCTGTTGGCGGAGTTGCCCAGGCAGACGCTCGAGCAGCTCTACCTGAGGCCGCCGGAAGAGCCGCACATCGATCCGCGCCCGATCGCGGGGTACGGGGTGGACCGCCGGCTCGCCCCCGGGGAATTCGAGGTGTTTCTCACCGAGCTCGAGGCGGCCCGCAGGGTGGGGTTCGCCGTCAACGTGGAGCAGACCGAGGAGGGGGTCGCCGCATTCGGTGTCGCCGTCCGCAACGGGCAGGGACGGGCGATCGCGGCGATCACGGCCGCGGTGCCGATCACGCGGTACCGCCAGCATCTGAACGGGGCCCTCGTCTCCCGGATGCGGGCGACGGTCCGGGGGATCGAGGTCGACGTCGCGCACATCGAATGACGCCGCCCGGGCCCCGCGGAGGGCGGCGCAGAGATTCCGCATAGAAGAATTGCTTGTGCTGCGGGAGGACCGGAGACCTACGTTGAGAGCAACGCCGCACGTGTCCCGCTTCACGAGGAGAGGTCATGACCGCTACCGAGAACACCGATCCGGAGCTGCAGCAGCTCTACGCAGACTTCGAGACCGAGCACCTCAATCCGCTGTGGACCCAGCTGGGCGACCTGATGCCGATGGCCCCGACGTCCAAGGCCGTGCCGTTCGTGTGGAAGTGGTCGACCCTGTACCCCCTGGCCCAGCGGGCGGGCGATCTCGTGCCCGTCGGCCGCGGCGGCGAGCGGCGTGCCATCGCGCTGGCCAACCCCGGTCTCGGCGGCGTCCCCTACGTCACCCCCACGCTGTGGGCGGCGATCCAGTACCTCGGCCCCAAGGAGACCGCGCCCGAGCACCGGCACTCGCAGAACGCCTTCCGGTTCGTCGTCGAAGGCGAAGGCGTGTGGACCGTCGTCAACGGCGATCCGGTGGCCATGTGCCGCGGCGACTTCCTGCTCACCCCCGGCTGGAACTTCCACGGCCACCACAACGAGACCGACCATCCGATGGCGTGGATCGACGGCCTCGACATCCCGTTCGTCCACTACACCGACACCGGGTTCTTCGAGTTCGGGTCCGACGGCGTGACCGACGAGTCCACCCCGGACGTCTCCCGCTCCGAGCGGCTGTGGGTGCACCCCGGTCTGCGCCCGCTCGTCGGCCTCGACGCCAAGTCCAGCTCGCCGATCGCGTGCTACCGCTGGAAGTACACCGACGCCGCGCTGAACGAGCAGCTCGCCCTCGAGGACGAGGGCTACGCCGCCACCCCGGAACCCGGCCACGCCGCAATCCGGTACACCAACCCGACCACCGGCGGCGACGTCATGCCCACGATCCGCGCCGAGTTCCACCGGCTGCGCGCCGGTGCGCACACCCGCACCCGGCGCGACGTGGGCTCGACCGTGTTCCAGGTCTTCGAGGGTGAAGGTCGCTTCCACCTCGGCGGCCGGGACCACACGGTCACCAAGGGGGACATGATCGTCGTGCCGTCCTGGGTGGAGTGGTCGCTCGAGACCGACGGCGGCGTCGACCTGTTCGCCTTCTCCGACGCCCCGATCGTCGAACGCCTTCACTTCAACCGCACCTACATCTCCGAAGGAGCCTGACCCGACATGCGACTCGCCACCCTCCGCCTCGACGGCACGACCGCCGCCGTGCGCGTCGATTCCGACACCACCGCCACCGTGATCGACGGCTACGCCGACCTGTCCGCGCTGCTGACCGACCCGGACTGGAAGACCGTCGCCGAGCGGGCCTCCGGACGCACCGTCGACCTGACGAACGCCGACTACGCGCCGGTCGTGCCGAACCCCGGCAAGATCGTCTGCGTCGGGTTGAACTACGGGACCCACATCAAGGAGATGGGCCGCGACCTGCCCGAGTACCCGACCCTGTTCTCGAAGTTCAAGGAGGCCCTCACCGGCCCCTACGACGACGTGATCGTCCCCGAGTACGCCGCCGCGCAGCTCGACTGGGAGGCCGAGCTGGCCGTCGTCATCGGCAAGCAGGCGTACCAGGTCTCCGAGGCCGACGCCGAGCAGTACATCGCCGGCTATTCGGTGATCAACGACTACACGATGCGCGACTACCAGTACCGCACGCTGCAGTGGGATCAGGGCAAGACGTTCGAGAAGACCAGCGGCTTCGGTCCGTTCCTGAGCACCGACTACGCCCTCGGCTCGCGCATCGAGACCCGGCTCGAGGGTGAGGTCATGCAGTCGGCCACCACGGACGACCTGGTGTTCACCCCGGCCAAGCTGGTGGACTACATTTCCCACATCGTCACCCTGCAGCCCGGCGACGTCATCATCACCGGCACCACCGGTGGGGTCGGGCACGCCCGTAAGCCTGCTCGCTACATCGGCAACGGGGAGACGGTCGAGGTCAGCATCGAGGGCCTCGGTTCGGTGCGCAACAAGACCATCGTCAAGTAGGAGCTCACCCGTGGGGTTCAACGATCTCGACCTGTCCGAGCGGCTGCTGATCGCCCGGCGCGGCACCGCGTACTTCTCCCAGCGTCTCGCCGAACTCACCGACGACGAGCTGGACGCACCGACCGCGCTCGAGGGGTGGACGCGTAAGCACCTCGTCGCGCACGTGGGCTACAACGCCGCGGCCCTGTGCCGGCTCATGGACTGGGCCGCCACGGGCGTCGAGACGCCCATGTACGCCTCCACCGAGCAGCGCGGACAGGAGATCGCCGAGGGCGCCACCCTCAATGCGGCGGCGCTGCGGAACCTGTTCACCCACACCGTGGCCCGGCTCGACGAGAAGTGGCGGCACCTGCCGGAGTCGGCGTGGCAGGCGCAGGTCCGCACGGCGCAGGGCCGGCTGGTGCCGGCCGAGGAGACCGCCTGGATGCGCACCCGCGAGGTGTGGATCCACGCGGTGGATCTGGGCAACGGCGCGCGCTTCGGCGACTTCCCGCCCGTCGTCCTCGACTCGCTGCTCGACGACATCGTGGGGATGTGGCGCAAGAAGGATCTCGGCGCCGGCCTCGTGCTCGAGGTCGACGGTCGCGACCCGATCGCCGTGCGACAGGACGCCGACCCGGTCACCAAGGTGAGCGGCCCGCTCGCCGCCGTGGTGCGCTGGGCCGCCGGACGTGGCGCCGTCGGACTCACCGCCGGCGCCGACGTGCAGCCGCCGCGCTGGCTCTGATCACCGCACACGACGACGGGGGCCTGCGACCGGACACGGTCGCAGGCCCCCGCCGCGTCGGTGGATCCTAGCGGGGGTCGACCTCGCAGGCGATGCCGTCGTCGTCGCGGTCCAGCTTCGGCGCGTAGCCGGGCTCGTCCCGGTACAGCGGCGCCACGCCGGCGTTCCACGCCTCGGTGCAGTTCTTGTATCCGACGCTCGGCGCCGGCGCCGGCGCGGGCGCCGGGGCCGGGGCCGCCTGGGGCGCGGGTGCCGGGGCAGGAGCCGGCGGGGCGGGCTGCGGGAACAGGAAATCCGCGGATCCGGTGGGCAGCAGGTCGGCGAGCGAGAATGCGTTCGCGGTGGCCGGAGCGGCGACGACGAGGGCAGCGCACCCGGCCGCGGTGGCGATGAGCCGACGAATCTTCATGTGTGTCTCTTTCTCTCGGGACGGCGCACGGATCGGGGGAATCCGCGCGGCCGCTCGATTATCCCTTTTGTCCATTCGCGGCACCGCATCGATCCCTTCTTCGATCATGAGAACTCGCTGATATCGGTCTCCCCGGGGTTTCACGCGCGGGAACCACGGTTGTGGTGCGCAACAGGGCGCACCGACGACAGGAGGACGATCATGGAGTTCGGCAGGAAGTGGATCGCAGTGGGAAATGAGCTTTGCTATCTCCAGACTCACATGATTTCGGCTATCGGCACTGAACCTGCAATGCGCGCGTAGCTACCGGCGCTGAATGCAGATGACCTTCGCATCTTCATCGCAAAGGCCATCTGCACCGAGTCTCGCTCTTATCTTTCGCGTGTCCTCAGGGAACGCTGATGAAGTTCGAAAATCCGCCATGTCGGGCAGGCAGGTCGGCGAGTGCTTCGTTGATCTTCTCGAGCGGGAAACTGTGGTGTTCGAAGACCGAGAGGTCGAGGACCCCGGCGCCAGCGAGGTCGGCCATGTCCTGGGCTTCGGCGGTGGAGAACCACAAGCTGCCGAGCACGCTGATCTGCCGGCACATCAGCGAGAACATATCCAGCGGTGGGCGTTCCATCATGCCGCCGATATCGACCGCGACGCCACCGCGACGGAGGGTGGTAATGGCGTCGAGGAACGATTCGGCAGGGGCGCCGGGACCGAGGGCGTCGATGACGATGTCGACGCCCTCGCCGTGGTTGTGCTCGTGCACCCAGCTGCGCAGCTCACCCTCCCCGGCTGGGAGGACGTGGATTCGGTCGGGGGCGATCGCGCGGACGTCGTCGAGCAGGCCGGCGTTGCGGCCGGTGCCGAAGATGCGGGTCGCGCCGAGCGCGAGGGCGTTCAGGCAGGTGCCCAGGCCCAGAGTTCCTGAGATGCCGTCGATCAGGACCGTGGTGCCCGGGCCGGCGCCGGCCTTGCGCAGTGCCGAGTAGCCGGTGCCGAGATAGCCGAAGCGGGCGCCTTCCTCGAAGCTGACCGTGTCGGGCAGTTTGACCAGATTGCGTTGGGGTGCGGTCAGATACTCGCTGAGGCCGCCATAGGGGTAGGCGTCGAACATTTTCTGGCCGTCGGCGCCGAAGGAGAAGTAGCCCATGAAGGTATAGCGGTCACAGTTCTGATCGTTACCCTGCCGGCAGGCGCGGCAGCCGCCGCAGGAGATGCCGGGGTTGACGTAGACCCGGTCACCGACGGCGACGTCGGTGACATGGCTGCCGACGGCGGCGACGACACCGGCAGAGTCGAGACCGAAGACGGCGGGGAGCTTGGGCAGCGGCAGATAGGGGAACCATTCGCTGTAGGTGGCCAGGACGTTGCTCAGGTTCGGCACGACGTTGCATGCCTTGACCTGTACCAGCACATCGGTCGGCCGTGGCTCGGGAACAGGGAGGTCCTCGATCTGCATCGGCTGATTGATCTCGTGGAGGCGGGCCACACGCATGGTGGACTTCATGTACGAAAACTCCTGATATTTAGTGTGTTTGGTCGCGGTCTATAGGTGGGGATGTACGGCGCGGTCATGTGCCCGCATCGAAGCGAGCTTCGGTGTGATCAGGCGCGGGTGCCGGTGACCGTCGCGGTCAGGGCGGTGCGGACCTCGTCGACGGTGCTGATCTCGGCCAGCAGTCCGAGTGAGTCGATGCTCGCGTGGTGCGCTGCGGGGGTGGCTGCGGAGCATGCATCTTCGACGATCACCACCCGGTAGCCGAGATCGCTGGCCACCCGGGCAGTGCCCTCGACGGAGGCGTTCGTGGCCACTCCGGCGAAGACGAGAGTGGTGATGCCCTTCTCGCGCAGGACGGTGTCGAGGTCGGTACGAGCGAACGCGCCGATGCGCTGATGGGTGAGCACGATGTCATCTCCGTGCGGTGCGAGCGGTTCAACGATCTCGGCGAGTTCGCTGCCCTCTTTGAGGCAGCCGGATTGAGCGACGATGCCCAGCAGGGGTGAATTGACCTCGAGATCGGAGAAGTCGGGCTTCCACGCGACCCGGGTGTAGACGACGGTTGCGGCGGCCGTGCGGGCGGCGGCGATGAGCGCGGCAATCTGGTCGATGACGTGGCGTACGGTGACCTGCTGGTGGAAGAAGTCGGCGAAGGCGCCGGTGGGGCCGACGATGTCGCCTTGGCAGTGCACTGCCACGACGGCGGTGGTGCGCGGGTCGAGTTCCATCAAGAGCTCCTGGCTGGGAAAGGGTGGGGGCGGTCAGGCGTGGGCGAGGATCGAGTGCCCGATGTTGTCGATGTCGCGGGCAGCGGTGAACGGGTTGGACAGGAAGACCTGGAGTATGTCGACGCCGGCCTCGCGCATCAGGGCCGCCTTCTCGCGCAGGTCGGCGGGGGATCCGTACAGGCACCAGTAGTCGACGAGTTCTTTGGTGATGATCGGACGGTGTCGGGGATCGAGTCCGCGCAGGTATTTCGCCCAGACATCGAGGTAGTGCGGCTGGTCCGGGGTCTTCGGGTCAGCGAGGTACTGCTGGGCGGCGGTGAGGGACGCGTCGACAATCGGATCGCCGAGCTCTTCGCGGTGCTGGTCCATCAGCCCGGCGTTGGTGATGCATGAGCTGATCGGGCCGGAACCGAAGCCGTTGGTGACGCCGTCTTCCCAGGTTTCCCCGTTGCCGAGTTGGTAGAACCACGACAGAGAGACGAGCTTGACCGAACCCGGTGCCCGGCCGGCATCGGCGACCGCCTTGTCGAGTTCGCGGCGGATCAGGCCGATCATGTCGGTGTCGGGCCCGAGGCAGTAGACGACGGCGTCTGCGTACTTCGCCGCCTCGGCGAGCCCGCGGGGTCCGCCGGCCGCGACCCAGATTGGTATGTGGTCGGTGACGTTGTAGAAGCCACTGTCCTTGTCGAGGAACTCCACTTCCCGGGACTGCCCGAGCCAATGGTGGGTGACCCGGTGGCCGGCCATCAGCTCTCGTGAGACTTCGATGGCGTGGGTGAGTTCGGAGATCTTCGCGGTGCGGTTGCCCATCGAGCGCAGGGCGTTGTTGGCGGTGCCGATGCCGAGGAAGGTCCGGCCGGGGGCCAGGGCGTTGAGGGTGGCCATCGAATTGGCGGTGACCGGGGCGATCCGGGTCAGCGGATTGGTGACCATGGTGCCCAGGTTGATGGTGCTGGTGTGCTGGGTGGCAAGGGCGAGGAACTGGTAAGGGTCGGAGAACAGCAAGGGGCCTTCGCCGACGCCGAAGTGTGTGATGCCCAGGTCCTCGGCCCGTTTCACCACTGCGACCTGATCGATCTTGGCGCAGGTACCGATACAGAATTCCATGTTCTTCTCCTTGCATGTGGCCCGCGTTGCCGAGGGCACTGCTCGGCCTGTCGCCCGCAGAGGGCGCATGTCCGGGTGCCGGGATATGGCGCGTACGGCGTGCCCTCCGGCGTTAACCCCGAGGTTGGCCACGATGCCCCGTCCATCAGGTCTGGAATGCTAGCGTTCCAGACGAAGGTAACCCACAGTGACTCACACCACAAGTACTAGAATGCAAGCTGTTGCGGTGAGCGCCGCGGCATAAGGGGGAGCCATGTCCGGGACGCCGACGGAAAGCCTGACTCGATGACCACCACCGACACCGGCCCCAAGCCGGGCAGTGAGGCCGCCGCCCTGCTCGCCAATGTCCGCACCTCGGGGGCGCGGCTGTCCTCCGCGTTGTACGACATTCTGAAGAACCGGCTGCTCGAAGGGCGCTATGCGGCAGGCGAGAAGATCGTCGTCGAGTCGATCCGGCAAGAGTTCGGGGTGAGCAAGCAGCCCGTCATGGACGCTCTGCGCCGCCTGTCCAGCGACAAGCTGGTCCACATCGTTCCCCAGGTCGGTTGCGAGGTCGTCTCCTACGCCCCGCGCGAAGTGGAAGACTTCTACACCCTGTTCGGCGGTTTCGAAGGGACCATCGCCGCGGTAGCGGCCTCCCGGCGGACCGAGGCCCAGTTGCTGGAGCTGGACCTGATCTCGGCGCGGGTCGACGCCCTGATCACCTCCCACGACCCGGTGGTCCGCGCCCGCGGGTACCGCGTGCACAACCGGGAGTTCCATGCGGCCATCCACGCGATGGCGCACTCGCGGATCATGGAGGAGACCAGCCAGCGAATGTGGGATCTGTCGGACTTCCTGATCAACACCACCGGCATTACCAACCCGCTCTCGAGCGCACTGCCCGACCGGCAGCATGACCACCACGAAATCACCGAGGCCATCCGCAACCGTGACGCAGCTGCCGCCCGCGAGGCCATGGAACGCCACATCGTCGGCACCATCGCAGTAATCCGCGACGAATCCAACGCCCAGCTGCCGAGCTAGACCCCGATACCCGGGCCATCGACCGGCTCCGCTATCGCGCCACCTACGCCGAGGGGGGACTCTCGGCCGTAGCGCTGCAGACGATCCACCGGCACCCTCCGCGCTGACCCCTGTCTCGCCCCAGAGGGCCGGCGCGCCGTCGATCACCTTTACCCTCATCCAGAGACTTGCGTCACCCTCTATGCCCGAGTAGCGTCTGAACTAGACGTCTAGCATTCTAGTTGAGTGCTCCCTCTCGAAGATTCTCCAGAGAACCCCTCTCGAACATCCCCAGAAGAAAGGAGCGGCCATGACGACCGCTTCGCACGCATCGTCCTTCGGGGCACGAGCCCACTTCCGCCCACAGATCGGGGAAGCCCGACCGTGAGCACCACACCTACCTCCCCGACGAAGACTTCACCGCTGCGGGTAGCGATGGCCAGCTTCATCGGTACCACCGTCGAGTACTACGACTTCTTCATCTACGGCACCGCGGCCGCGCTGGTATTCCCTGAGTTGTTCTTCCCGGATGTCTCGTCCGCGATCGGAATCCTGTTGTCGTTCGCGACCTTCGGCGTTGGGTTCCTCGCCCGCCCGCTGGGTGGCATAGTGTTCGGGCACTTCGGTGACCGGGTCGGCCGCAAGCAGATGCTGGTGATCTCCCTGGTCGGAATGGGCTCGGCCACCGTACTGATGGGATTGTTGCCCGGTTACGCCCAAATCGGGATCGCCGCCCCCATCCTGCTGACCCTGCTGCGCCTGGTGCAGGGCTTTGCCGTCGGCGGCGAGTGGGGTGGAGCCACCCTGATGGCCGTCGAGCACGCCCCCACCGCGAAGAAGGGCTTTTTCGGATCCTTCTCCCAGATGGGGGCACCCGCCGGGACCAGCGTCGCAACCCTGGCGTTCTTCGCGGTCTCCCAATTGCCCGACGAGCAGTTCCTGAGTTGGGGCTGGCGACTGCCGTTCCTGTTCAGCGCGGTGCTGATCGTGATCGGGCTGTTCATTCGCCTGTCCCTGGCCGAAAGCCCCGACTTCGCCGAGGTGAAGGCACAGAGCGCCGTGGTGCGAATGCCGATCGCCGAAGCGTTCCGCAAGCACTGGAAGGAAATTCTCCTCATCGCGGGCACCTACCTGTCCCAAGGAGTGTTCGCCTATATCTGCATGGCCTACCTCGTCTCCTACGGCACCACCGTCGCGGGGATCAGCCGCACCTTCGCCCTGGCCGGAGTATTCGTCGCCGGCATCGTCGCCGTCCTCCTCTACCCCGTGTTCGGCGCTCTGTCCGACACTTTCGGCCGCAAGACCATGTACCTGCTCGGCGCCGCCGCGATGGGTGTGGTGATCGCCCCCGCCTTCGCACTGATCAACACCGGCAACCCGTGGCTGTTCATGGCCGCGCAGGTGCTGGTCTTCGGAATTGCAATGGCCCCCGCCGCCGGCGTGACAGGCTCCCTGTTCACGATGGTCTTCGACGCGGACGTGCGCTACAGCGGTGTCTCTATCGGCTACACCATCTCCCAGGTCGCCGGCTCCGCGTTCGCCCCGACGATCGCGACCGCCTTGTACGCCTCCACCAACACCAGCAACTCGATCGTGACCTACCTGCTGATCGTCTCGGCCATCTCGATCGTCTCGGTGATCCTGCTGCCCGGCGGCTGGGGGCGCAAGGGCGCTGCGAGCCAGCTCACTCGCGACCAGGCCACCTCCACACCGAAAATGCCTGACAACGAAACATTTTCGACTCGGACAGTTCCGGACACCGCAGCATCCCTGCGCGTCCTCGACAAGTGAAGTGATGACAGACATGAGTGACCACGACCGCACCTCCTACGACACCGACGTCGTGATCGTCGGCCTCGGCCCCGCCGGTGGCACAGCGGCGCTTGCCCTGGCCAGCTACGGCATCCGCGTTCACGCCGTCTCGATGTTCCCCTGGGTGGCGAACTCGCCGCGCGCGCACATCACCAACCAGCGCGCCGTCGAAGTGCTGCGTGACCTGGGCGTCGAAGACGAGGCGCGCAACTACGCCACCCCGTGGGACCAGATGGGCGACACGCTGTTCACCACGAGCCTGGCCGGCGAGGAGATCGTCCGGATGCAGACCTGGGGTACGGGCGATATCCGCTACGGGGACTACCTGTCCGGAAGCCCCTGCACGATGCTCGACATTCCGCAGCCCCTGATGGAGCCGGTGCTGATCAAGAACGCCGCCGAACGTGGTGCGGTCATCAGCTTCAACACCGAATACCTCGACCACGCCCAGGACGAGGGCGGGGTGACCGTCCGGTTCCGCGACGTCCGCTCGGGCACCGTGTTCACCCAGCGAGCCCGCTTCCTGCTCGGTTTCGACGGCGCACGATCGAAGATCGCCGAACAGATCGGGCTTCCGTTCGAAGGTGAACTCGCCCGCGCCGGTACCGCGTACATCCTGTTCAACGCGGACCTGAGCAAATATGTCGCTCATCGGCCGAGCATCTTGCACTGGATCGTCAACTCGAAGGCCGGTTTCGGTGAGATCGGCATGGGTCTGCTGCGCGCGATCCGACCGTGGGACCAGTGGATCGCCGGCTGGGGCTTCGACATGGCGAACGGCGAGCCGGATGTCTCCGACGACGTTGTCCTCGAACAGATCCGGACCCTCGTCGGCGACCCGCACCTGGACGTCGAGATCGTGTCGAGGTCCTTCTGGTACGTCAACCAGCAGTGGGCTGAGCACTACCAGTCCGGTCGAGTGTTCTGCGGCGGCGACGCGGTGCACCGGCATCCGCCGAGCAGCGGGCTGGGCTCGAACACGTCCATGCAGGACGCGTTCAACCTGGCATGGAAGATCGCGTTCGTCGTGAAGGGGTATGCAGGACCGGGTCTGCTCGAGTCCTACTCTCCTGAGCGTGTTCCGGTCGGCAAACAGATCGTCGCTCGCGCCAACCAGTCCCGCAAGGACTACGCCGGGCTGCGCGAATGGTTCGATCACGAGAGCGACGACCCGGTCGCCGCCGGCCTGGCAAAGTTGAAGGAACCCTCGTCCGAAGGTGTTGCTCTGCGTGAGCGGCTGTACGAGGCGCTGGAGGTGAAGAACGCCGAATTCAACGCCCAGGGCGTCGAACTCAACCAGCGCTACACCTCGTCCGCGGTCGTTCCCGACCCCGAGGCGGGCGAGGAAGTGTGGGTGCGCGATCGTGAGCTGTATCTGCAGGCCACCACCCGGCCGGGCGCGAAGCTGCCGCATGCGTGGCTGGTCGGCGCCGACGGAACCCGCATCTCCACCCTCGACGTCACCGGCAAGGGAATGATGACCCTGCTGACCGGACTCGGCGGCCAGGCATGGAAGCGTGCCGCCGCCAAACTCGACCTGCCGTTCCTGCGGACCGTCGTTGTCGGCGAACCCGGCACCATCGACCCTTACGGATACTGGCGGCGGGTCCGCGACATCGACGAGGCCGGCGCCCTGCTCGTGCGGCCCGACGGCTACGTCGCGTGGCGACACAGTGCTCCGGTCTGGGACGACACCGAAGCGCTCACCAGCCTCGAGAACGCTCTCACCGCGGTCCTCGACCACTCGGCCAGCGACAACGGGAACCCGAGCGGCACAAACGAGCCGCAGTACAGCACCCGGGCCGTGCCGATCGTCGTTCCGCACGTTACCGCCGAGGATGCAGCACCAGCTTCCGCCACCCGCACCACCACAGTCGAGGGAGAGAACCGATGACCCGTCCTTACACCAGCGTCTGGGACGACCTGAACCAGGTCGAGTTCAGCCAGGGATTCATCCAGGCCGGCCCCTACCGGACCCGATACCTACACGCCGGCGACTCGTCCAAGCCCACGCTGATCCTGCTGCACGGCATCACCGGCCACGCCGAGGCGTACGTGCGCAATCTGCGCTCGCATTCCGAGCACTTCAACGTCTGGGCAATCGACTTCATCGGCCACGGCTACTCGACCAAGCCCGACCACCCGCTCGAGATCAAGCACTACATCGACCACGTGCTGCAGTTCCTGGACGCCATCGGCGTCGAGAAGGCCTCGTTTTCCGGGGAGTCTCTCGGCGGCTGGGTCACCGCCCAGTTCGCGCACGACCATCCCGAGAAGGTCGACCGGATCGTGCTCAACACCATGGGCGGCACCATGGCCAACCCTCAGGTGATGGAACGTCTCTATACCCTGTCGATGGAAGCGGCGAAGGACCCGAGCTGGGAACGCGTCAAAGCACGCCTCGAATGGCTCATGGCCGACCCGACCATGGTCACCGACGACCTGATCCGCACCCGCCAGGCCATCTTCCAGCAGCCGGATTGGCTCAAGGCCTGCGAGATGAACATGGCACTGCAGGACCTCGAAACCCGCAAGCGGAACATGATCACCGACGCCACTCTCAACGGCATCACGGTGCCCGCGATGGTGCTGTGGACCACCAAGGACCCCTCCGGTCCGGTCGACGAAGCCAAGCGCATCGCCTCCCACATCCCGGGCGCCAAGCTGGCCATCATGGAGAACTGTGGCCACTGGCCCCAGTACGAGGACCCCGAGACCTTCAACAAGCTGCATCTGGACTTCCTCCTCGGTCGCAGCTGACACAGACCCCGGCCGGTGCCGCCAACCCCTGCAACCCGGGCGGCACCGGCCGGATCCCACTTACCCGACCTATTGCGCTCTCGTCCGGACCCCCGGAGAGAAAGCGCCGAAGCAGCAGCAAGGAGACCGCCGCGATGCCTGTAGCGCTGTGCGCGATGTCGCACTCCCCCCTGATGGGACGCAACGACCCCGAACAGGAAGTCATCGACGCCGTCGACGCCGCATTCGACCACGCGCGCCGGTTCGTCGCCGACTTCGCCCCCGATCTCATCGTCATCTTCGCCCCCGACCACTACAACGGCGTCTTCTACGACCTGCTGCCGCCGTTCTGTATCGGTGCCGCCGCGCAGTCCGTCGGCGACTACGGCACCGAAGCCGGCCCTCTCGACGTCGACCGTGACGCCGCCTACGCAGTCGCCCGCGAAGTCCTCGACAGCGGCATCGACGTCGCATTCTCCGAACGCATGCACGTCGACCACGGATTCGCCCAAGCACTCCAATTGCTGGTCGGATCGATCACCGCCGTGCCGACCGTGCCGATCTTCATCAATTCGGTCGCCGAACCGCTCGGCCCCGTCAGCCGGGTACGGCTGCTCGGCGAGGCGGTCGGGCGGGCCGCTGCCAAGCTGGACAAGCGTGTGCTGTTCGTCGGATCCGGCGGCCTGTCCCACGACCCGCCGGTCCCGCAGTTCGCCACCGCGCCAGAGGAAGTGCGCGAGCGGTTGATCGACGGCCGCAATCCCAGTGCCGCCGAACGTGATGCCCGCGAACAGCGCGTCATCACCGCCGGGCGGGACTTCGCCGCCGGCACCGCCGCCATCCAGCCACTGAACCCCGAATGGGACCGGCACCTGCTCGACGTCCTCGCCTCCGGCGACCTCGAGCAGATCGACGCGTGGACCAACGACTGGTTCGTCGAACAGGCCGGACACTCCTCCCACGAAGTGCGCACCTGGATCGCCGCGTACGCGGCAATGAGCGCCGCCGGGAAGTACCGCGTCACCTCGACCTTCTACCGCGAAATCCACGAGTGGATAGCAGGATTCGGAATTACTACCGCCGTCGCCGTCGACAAATAGACCCCGCCGCTCCCGCCCCGCAGTCCCAACGAAAGGTGGCCCCGGATGACCTCCGTCCGCCCGTGCTCGCCGTCGGTGAACGCGGGCTGGTCGGTGGGCAGGAAGACCTCATCGCCGACATCGCCCTCGACCTCGCAGCTCGTCAGTAGGAATGCACACGGGCCGACGAGTCGCGCTGGTCACCGGGGCCAGCCGCGGCATCGGGGCGGCCATCGCAGATGCGGTGGCCGCCTCCGGTGCCGCCGTAATCGTCCACTACGGATCCGATCGGACGGCCGCCGCTGCGGTGGTCGACGGCATCACGGCTGCCGGGGGCCTCGCGGCTGCGGTCCAGGCCGACCTGTCCCGACCCGAGGGGCCTGAAGAGCTGATGCGGGAGTTCGACTCCGCGCTCGACGGTCTCGGGCTCGACCGAGGGCTCGACATCCTCGTCAACAACGCCGGAATCAGTCGGCGCGGAGCGCTCGAGCGCGTCACTGTCGAGGATTTCGACCGTCTGGTCGCACTCAACCAGCGCGCCCCGTTCTTCGTGACTCGGCATGCCCTGCCCCGGATGCACGACGGCGGTCGCATCGTCAACATTTCCTCCGGATCCGCCCGCTACGCCAGACCCGACGTCATCAGCTACGCCATGACCAAGGGGGCGATCGAGGTGTTCACCCGCGCCCTCGCCGTAGACGTCGGCGAACGAGGCATCACCGCCAACGCCGTGGCGCCGGCCGCGCTCGATACCGACATGAACGTGCACTGGCTTCGCGGTGACGACCATGCCCGCACCACCGCCGCGTCCACCACTGCACTGCGAAAACTCGCCACCGCGGAGGACATCGCTGCGATCGTGGCCTTCCTCGTCAGCGCCGCCGCCGGTGCGATCACCGGGCAGGTCATCGACGCCACCAACGGCAACCGGCTCTAACCAGAACTTACCCGGTCCCGGGTCTACTCTCACCGCTTGGAGAGATCGGGCACGAGAGGCTTGCGGTGCATCGTATGCGGCCGCCTCGAATCCAAGCGGACGAAGAATCCAGACTTGCCGGTCACGCCCCGACAGGCATGGAGCCGGCCGGACCGATCATTCCCAGGAGCCGGAGCTGTGAAGCTGGGATGTCTGCCCGCGGTAGTACACCAACGGCCGGTTGTCGCTGAAGTCGACGTCGGTGACGCGGCCGATCATGCCGAGGTGGTCCCCGGCTTCGAAAACATGGTCCTGCTCGCACAGCACCGTGGTGACGGCGTTCTTGATGGTGGGGATTCCGTGGTGATATTCCCACTCACCGAGGTCGAACTTCGCTCCGTCGAGTCGAGCGAAGCCGTGGCAGATCTCGGCTTGATCCTCGGCGAGGACGTTGATGCAGAATGTGCGACAGCGCCGAAGCTGGGCGAACGTCGATGATCCGGAGAAGGCGAAGAACGCCACCAACGGTGGATCGAGCGATACCGAGGTCAGCGAGCCGATGGTCATGCCGACCGGTTCCCCGTCGCACAGGGCGGTGACGACGGCGACCGAGGTGGGCACGCGGCCCATGGCCCGCCGGATCGTCGTCGCATCGACCTCGTGCTCGTCGGCCGGTCGGGTATCGCGTGCGGGGGGTTGCAGCGTTGTGGTCATGGTCGGTTTCCTGGGAGGTCGGGGACCCGGTCGGGAGGACACCGGTGCCTGCTCGGGTCAGAGGAGGAATTTGTCGACGGCTTCGACTGTGTCGTCGAGTTTTTCCACCTGGGGGATGTGGCCGCAGTCGTCGACGATGGTTACGGTGCTGTCGGCGATGAGCTTGTGGAACTGATCGGCGTAGTCCACCGAGATGAGCCTGTCGTTGCGGCCCCACACGATCAGCGTGGGTGCGGTGATGCGGTGCAGGCGGTGCCGCAGGCCGCGGTCGGGGATGGGCCAGGCGAACTTGCCGGTGCAGCCGAACGCCCACACCATCGCCGCGGCCGCGGCCTGCTGCTGGGCGAGGTCGTCGGAGGGTGCGAGCATCGCCTGGGCGGCCGGGCTCGCCGGGTCGTGGAACAGCAGGGCCGGTAGCTGGTCGGGGGGTGTAGCGATCCAGTTGGCGACCGGGGCGGTCTCGGTCCACAGCCCGATAGGGTCGAGCAGGACCAGCTTGTCGGGCAGGGTGGGGAAGGTGGCGGCGAGTTCGGCGGCGAGCATGCCGCCGAAGGACTGCCCGATCACCACGGGATGGTCGAGCCCGAGGGTGCGGACCAGCTCCTCGTAGGCCAGCACCATGTCGCTGAGGGTGTCGATGGTGTGGATGGCGTACGGGTTGCCCTCGCTGGTGCCGGGGAATTCGGGGGCGTAGACGGTGTACCGGGACGCCAAATGGGACAGGAACGGATCCCACGCCAGACCGGCGGCCGGGTGCAAATACAGCAGCGGTGCGCCGGCGCCGGCGACCTTGACGGTGATGGCGAGCCGGCCGCCCCAGACGTCGACGGTCTGTTCGGTGATGGTGGGTGTGGTGCTCATCGGGCGTTCGCTCCTGCCTTCGTGGTGGCGGTGATGTCGTAGGCGATGGGGGTGCCGCCGAGTCGGCTCGGCCACCAGTGGTGTTCGTGGTCGGTGTCGGTCCACAGCGTGCGCAGCCGCGGCAGGACCTCCTCGGCGAACAGGTGGATGTTCTTCATCACCAGGTGCCGGGGCAGCGAGCCGAAGCCGAGCATGGCGTGCAGATTGCCGATGCCGTATTCGCGGCAGAAGGCGAGCAGCTGTTCGGCGACGGTGTCGGGGCTGCCGACCACCACGACACCGGCCTCGACCAGATCGCGGAAGGTGGCGGTGCGCATGCGGTGGTACAGGCCGAAGTCGCCGGGGTCCTTGATCAGGGCCTTGACGCCGTTGATGTCGATGGCGCCGGGCAGGCCGAGCTTCTCGATCGGGATCGAGCCCAGGCCCTTGCGGAAGGCGTACTCGGCGTGCGGACCGTACTCGGTCTCGGCGCGTTCGTCGGTCTCGGCGACGGCGATGGTCTGCAGGAACCCGATGCGGTAGGGATTGCGGGCGACGCCGGCCTCGTCGGCCTGTTCCCACATGCGGTCGAAGATGCGCTTGCCGGTCAGCTTGGCGCCGAACCAGCTCAGGTAGTTGAACCCGAAGCCGCGGTCGAAGCACATCCGCATGGTGCGTGGGTTGCCGATGCCGGTGATCCACACCGGCACGTTCTCCTGCAGCGGCCGCGGCCACATGTTCACCATCGGATATTGGGTGTAGCGGCCGTTCCAGGCGAACGGTTCCTGCTCGCGCCAGGCCCGCAGGACCAGTTCGAGGTTCTCGTCGAACCGGGGGCGGACCTCGATCGGCGGGATGCCGTTGTTGATGTTGGCGTCGTAGCTCAGACCCACGGTCAGTCCGGCGACCAGGCGGCCGCCGCTCATCACGTCGATCATCGCGTATTCCTCGGCGGCCCGGAGCGGCTCGCGGGCTTTGCCCAAAGAGCGGCCCATCGGGTAGACGGCGACGTCGAGTCCCTCGGTCTCGGTCATGTAGGCCAGCGCGCTCGAGATCAGATCGGGGTTGGGGACCATGTCGTAGCTGCTCTGGCCGTGTTCGGTGACCGCGACGCCGTCGTAGCCGCTGCGGGCCCCGAGCATGAGCTCGTCCATGAAGTCCCGGATCGAGGAGTACATCCCGTCCCGGGTGACGAGCGAGTACGGGATGCTGCACACCGACTCGTATTTGGTCTCGAAGTCGTCGGGCAGGTACCGGTACGGCGCCTGCAGGAACAGGTTGACCTTCACGTGTTCTCCTCCACAAGTGCGACGAGGTGAGAAACGCCCAGCCCGCGGTCCCACCGGAACGAGAGGCCCGTCACTGTCCGGGGTCGGTGTGATCCAGCTCTCGAAGATGAGGCTAGGAGGCAGAAACCTAGATGTCTAACACCTGTTTGTTCAGCTATTGAGATATCTTCCATCTGAATGTCAGACTGGGGTATGGAGCTGCGCCATATGAAGTACTTCGTCACCGTTGTCGACGAGGGCAGCTTCACCCGGGCGGCCGAGCGGCTGTCCATCGCCCAGTCCCCGGTCTCCCATCAGATCCGCAAGCTCGAACGCGAACTCGGCGTGCGACTGCTCGCGCGCACCACCCGCTCGATCGCCCTGACCGAGGCCGGCCGGGTGTTCTACGACCGCTGCGTCGCCCTGCTCGCCGCCAGCGAGGACGCCGTGGATTCGGCGCGCAAAGCCGACCGCGGAGAAATGGGAGCATTGTCGTTGGGGTTCACCGGCTCGGCCACCTACGACCTGATGCCCAACCTGGTCCGTGCCTACCGCGAACGCAACCCGCTGGTGGAGCTCACCCTGCGCAGCGAGATGCTCACCCCGGCCCAGGTTCAGGCCCTGCTCGATGGCACCCTGTCCGTCGGATTGCTCCGACCCCCGGTGAACGCGCCCGGCATCGTCGTCGAACTGCTGCGCAACGAACCCCTGCTGGTGGTCATGCCCGTACAGCACCCCATGGCCAGCGCCACCACGATCGACCTCCACGATCTCGCCGACGAGGCATTCATCGGCTACTGCTCCCCGTCGACCATGCACGACACCCTGATCACCGCGTGCAGGCAGGCGGGCTTCGTTCCCACCGTCCGGCAACAGGTGGCCGAGACCTCCACCCTGGTCGCCCTCGTCGCCGCCGGCCTCGGGGTCGCCCTCGCGCCCGAGTCGGTACGGCACCTGCGCATGAACGGTGTCACCTACCGACCGCTGAGATCTCCGAAAGTGTCCGTGCCCCTGGCCTTGGCCTACCGCGAGGACACCATCGGCCCACTCATCCGTCGCTACCTCGACACCGCCCGAACCGTCCTGCGCAGCAAGAAACTGCTCGACACCACGTCCGATCTCGACGAGTTGGGCCAGTACATCGACACGATCTGAAGCACATCTGTCTCGTGCTCCTGGCGTTCGAGGCGGCACAATATCGGTTATCGGCTGCATGTATGGCAATCTTTAGGCCAATAACGGGGCTATCAGCGGCCCGGGCACCTGCACCGCCGCCACCGGCGTATGGGACGCACCCGTCGGGGACCGAGGCATCCCGATGAGGAGAGGGTGCCGATGGCCGCGGCGCCGGCCCCGCGGCGGTCGGCGGCGTCTGTCTCGCACTTTCCGCCATGGTGATGCCCGCGCTGGCCCGGTGATCCGCCGAGGACGCGGCCGCGACCATGGTCGCGATCAACGACGGGCCGTGCAGCCGGCCGTGGTCAGCCGATCTTGTCGGCGGCGCCCAACAGGTCGGCTCACCCTTCTTCATGTCCGACACTCGGTTTCGATCCACTCACCGCGAAGCGGCAGGCTGGGGCCGTGGGTCTCGATGATGCGGCTGCGCGTGTCATCTCTCGAGGGCGATCGCGATGAAGACACAGCTCGGCCCCGCCTGGAACGCAGGCGGGGGCCGAGCCGAATGTCACGGTTGGTTCAGGGGACCTCAACGGCCTGCCGGGACGGCGGTGCTCTCGTCCTCGCTGGAGACCTTCTCTTCGCCGGGCAGCGGGATGCGGTCCATTTCGAGACCGGCTGTTTCCGGGATGAACCTGACGGCTACCAGGGTGACCAGAGCCAGCACCACGATGTAGGCCGAGAAGATCCACCCGACATCCATGGAGTTGAGCCAGGCGTAGAGATAGGGCGCCGTGCCGCCGGAGAGTGCGGCACCCACGGAGGTCCAGATGCCTACGCTCGTCGCGCGGGCTTCCGTGGGCGACTGCTCGGACATGACTGTGGAGTGGATCGACGACTGGATGCCCCATACGAGCAGGGCAACTCCCTGCGACACGAACAGGGTCCACGGCGCCGACGTCAGGACCCAGTTGATGGGGAACACCACCACAATGACCGCGACAGCCCACAACACCAGTTGCTTGCGGCGCCCGATCCGGTCCGAGAGCCGCCCCCAGAACGGCAGTGCGATGGAGGCAAGAATCTGTGCGCAGAACGTTGCGATGTAAGCCCCGTTGGGATCCATGCCCTTGCCGGAAATGGCGAACGACGAGGAGAAGTTCACCCACGTGTAGTAAAGGACGTTGGTCAGGAGGCTCAGCATCAGAATGCGGACGGCGATGATCACCAACTGCCGGCGCGTGATCACCCGGACCGACGCGGTGCCGGCGGCCGCCTTGGCTTCCTCGAAGAATCCGGATTCTTCGGCCTGACGGCGGAGGAACAGCGCGAAGATGGCCAGCACTGCTCCGATGGCAAAGCCGATGCGCCACCCGAACTCCGACATGTCGTCCTCGGAGATGATCGACGTCAGAAGGATGCTCATCGCGGTTGCCGCCATGACGCCGAGCAGCATGGTCATCATGATGCTGCTACCCCACAGGCCCCGCTTGTTCGCCGGGGCGATCTCGGCCAGGTATGTGTAGGCGTTTCCGCTTTCGCCGCCGTGGGCGATGCCCTGGATGAGCCGAGCCGTCAGAAGGAGAACCGAGGCCCAGATGCCGATGGAGTCGTAGGTCGGGATCACCGCGATCAGGAGACTGCCTGCGCCCATCATGAGCATGCAGATGACCAGGGATGTGTTGCGTCCCAGCCTGTCTCCCAGTCGGCCGAAGATCAGCCCGCCGAGGGGGCGGGCGAGGAAGCCGCCGGCGAACACCGCCAGCGTGGAGAGCAGCGCCGACTGGGGATCGTTCTTGTCGAAGAAGTTGGCGGCCAAGTATGTGGTCAGGAGCGCATACATGGTCCAGTCGAACTATTCGAGGAAGTTTCCCGAGACGACGGCGATCATGGACTTCCGCCGATTCCTCGGAAAGTGCCCTGTGCCGTTGGGTATTCCGGCGCCGTCGCCGGCAGTGGCTGTCGTTGACATGGAGAACCTATCGAAGGGAGAAGTTGAGGGAGGGGAACGGCTCCTATGAGGCACGGCCCCGGGGTGAGAGGTGTGACCCACCGCGCAGAGCTTCTCATATCCTCAGTAGTGCAATCCAATTCTGATTGATCTGAATTCACTATGAGTTCGATAGCGGGGATTGACCAATCCGAAGGTACGTCGACGGGAACGACAAGAACCCCAGCGGAACCGGGACTTCGGTGAGTCCGGTCGGGGCTGATCCGGCCCTTTCGGGGCAACGTCGGGTTACCGGATGAGGAGTACCGGCTCGGGCTCGGGTGTGGGCAGGAGCTCCCGGGCAATGGCCACGACAGCGTGCAGGGCAGGATCCGTGTTCTTCTTGTGCCATGCCAGCACAGCGGCCATTTTCGGTACCGGTGTGGAAAACGCCCGATAGCAAAGTCCGGGCATTTGGATGTGCTGTACGGAGGAGACAGTCACTGTGATCCCGACACCGGCGGCGACGAGACTGAGAATCGTGTAGGAATCGGGCGCCTCCTGGACGATGCGCGGGGAGAAGCCCGCCTGCAGGGCGATCAGCGCCGTGGCGTCCCTGACCGTGGAGCCTTGCGTGCCAGGGAAAGTCACGAACGGCTCACCGGCCAGGTCGGCGACTTCCAGCTCCGGTTTCGCCGCCAGTGGGTGGTCTTCGGGCAGCGCAGCCACCAGCGTCTCGAAGTCGATGATGTGCCAGTCGATCGACGGGTCGCGCACAGGCAGACGAGCCAAGCCCATGTCGAGGCTTCCGGAGAGGGTCTGATTCACCACCGCTCCGCCGTACGTCTGCCCCTGGAGAGCAAGGTCGATGCCCGGTTCGCTGCCCTTGACGGCCCTGGTGATCAGAGGCAGGACGCGGCGGCTGCTGACGCTGGCAAAACCCAAGGAAGCTCTGCCGGTAATTCCCGAGCTGCCGAACATCGCCGCGCGTTTTGCCAGGTCCAAGTCGTTCAGAACTTTCTGCGCCGGGCCCTGCAACGCCTGGCCCGCCTTCGTGAGTGAGACGGACCGTGTGTTGCGCTCGAACAGCTGGACGCCGAGCTCCCTTCTCCAACTGCTGGATCTGCTGGCTGACGGGAGGCTGCGCCATATGAAGCCGCGCGGCCGCCCGGCCGAAGTGAAGTTCCTCCGCTACCGCAAGGAACGTGCGCAGGTGACGGATCTCCACTACTGCCCCCATTGATCTATCTCGACTATCAGACCGGGCCGCTATTGATATTTGGCGAGCATCAATTTCAGCAGAGCCTCCCGGTGGGAACTCGACGCTCCGGCCGAGAAGGCGTACGACGAAGGCGAATATTCGTCAGAACCCAACGGATCGCATTCTTTCGGCAGTAGCCACGCAAGCGTCGGACAGGGCCGCGCCCCTGGTCGGCGGCACTGGAAGGATGTCGCCATGAGCGATATACACACCGTCGCGTTCGGCGACGTGGAGATCGAGGTGCTCGTCGACGGATCCGGCCCGGCCGTGGTGTTGCTGCCGTCCCTCGGCCGCGACTCCTACGAGTTCGACCCGATCGCAACCGACCTCGCCGCCGAGGGCTTCCGTGCGATCCGGCCCCAGCCGCGTGGCGTGGGCACGAGCCGCGGTCCGCTCGAGGACCTCGACCTGCACGACCTCGCCCGCGACGTCGCCGAGGTGATCGAGCGGCTCGACGCGGGCCCGGCCGTCCTCGCCGGGCACGCCTTCGGCCATTACGTCGCGCGGGTCCTCGCTGCGGATCGGCCCGACCTGGTGCGGGGGGTGGCGATTCTCGCCGCGGGCGCCCGCCGGTTCCCGGAGTCGCTCACCGAACGCGTCGCCAAGTGCTCCGACCTGTCGCTGCCTGGTGCCGAGCGGCTCGAGCACCTGCGGGCGGTGTTCTTCGCCGAGGGGCACGACCCGGCGGTGTGGCTCGACGGCTGGTGGCCCGCCGCGATCGTCGCGCAGCGCCGGGCGATGGCCGTCACGGACAAGGAATCATGGTGGACGGTCGCGCCGTCGCCGCTGTTGGACCTGCAGGCAGGCGACGACGTGTTCCGTCCGGCGCCGACCCGCGGCGAACTCACCGGGCAGTTCGGCGCCGACCGGGTCACGGTCGTGCTGATCCCCGGGGCCGGGCATGCCCTGATCCCCGAGGTTCCGCACGAGGTCGCCCGGGCCCTGATCGACTGGATCCGCGTCCTGCCCTGAGAATCGGTACCGAAAGCCGTTGCCCGCGTGCGCTGGTGCGCACGCGGGCAACGATTCCCCACGCGGGGAACGACGGTTCGATCAGCCGAAGGCGAGTGTCACGTCGTCCGAGGTGGACGCTGCGCGCAGCGGGTCGATGGCCACGGCCCCACCGTCGACCGGGCGGAACGGTGCCACCACCGCCGGATCGATCCGCAGCACCGTGAAGCCGGCGACGGCGCCGGCGCCGAAGCCCGGAGCGAAGATCCGCACGGGTTCGGTGATCACCCCGTCCCGGACCGCGTCGTGGATGGCGAGCGGGATGCTCGCCGACGAGGCGTTGCCCACCTTCTCGATGTTGAAGTACAGGCGGTCCGACGAAAGGCCGGCGTCCGCCGCGAGCTCGGTGATCATCGTCTTGTTCGCCTGGTGCGGGACGATCAGGTCGATGTTGTCGAGCAGCGTTCCCATGCCGCCCTCCGGGGCGGGCAGGGCCTTCACGTCGTCGAGCATCTGGACCAGATAGCGGCCGGCGAGCGCCTTGACCTCGGGTCCGTAGACGGTGATGTAGTTGTCGAAGTCCGGGTTGGGCCAGATGATCGAGTTGACCTGGCTGTTCGGGCCGCTGGCGTAGGTCTGCATGTACTCGATGTCCGGTGCGGAGCCTTCGGGCGCCACGCCGACCACGAGCGCAGCCGCGCCGTCGCCGAAGATCATCCGGGAGGGGCGCACATTGCCGATCTTGTCGGAGAACTTCTCCACGCACACCACCAGCACCGGCCGTTGCACCTGCTGCAGGATCCGGGTGGCCTCCGCCAGCCCGTACGGCAGGCCGGCGCACGCGGCGACCAGGTCGAACGAGGCGTGGGTCTGGGCGATGCCCAGCTCGCCGGAGATCCACGTGGCCAGCGACGGGATCAGCCGGGCGCTGGTGCAGGTGCACACGATCACGGCCCCGATGTCCTCGGGTCCCACCTGCGCGTGCTCGATCGCCGACTTCGCCGCCGACAGCGCGAGGTCCTCGAAGCTGCCCGAGGTGTAGCGGCGCTGTTCGATGCCGGTCTTGGCGGTGATCTCGTCCGCGGTCATCGGCGACCAGTTGTAGGCCGAGTTGCGGATCAGATCCTCGTTGGTGCACACCTGATCACCGTGCGCGACGGCGAGGGCCTCGATGCGCGGCTGCACCGCGAAGTCGCGGCGTACGTCGATCGTCGGGTACGGCCGCGAGGGCTGCACCGGCTCGACCTTCGCGGGGACGGCGGCGCGGGCGGTCCGACCCGAGGTGACCCGGGAGATGAACCGCTGCACGTGCCGGTCGCGCGGGTAGTAGAGCACGACGTAGTCGTCGTCGCGCAGCTGCCCCACCTCGGTGAGCTCGACCTGGGTTCGCTCCCACGGCTGCTGGTTGTGCAGCACCATCGACCAGCGCCGCAGCGCCTCGAGCTCGGCGACGTCCTCGTGGCAGTCGAGGATCTCGTCGTAGCCGAACCGGGGGAAGTCCGGGTTGTACGCACCGAGGCGCATCGTCCGGTTCGACGGATCGGAGATCAGCTCTGCGACGGTGGGCTTGACCGTCGGCAACCCGGAGGCGATGTGCTTGCGGGCGCCGAAGACGTCGAAGAGGGTCTCGAAGATCCGGTCCTCGGCGGGGTCGTCCCAGCCCGCGGGCAGGGCGCGGTAGGCGTCCGCGACCTGGGCGGTCTTCGTCTCACTGTCCGGCCACGGCGTCAGGACGGGCATGTAGACGTCGTCGCGGTTGCGCGGCACGTCCGACCACCGGGTGGGGCGCTTGTCGAACATCGTGATCGCGAAGCGGTTGGCCCAGAAAAGGTTCAGCGCCATGTCGCGCATGAGATCGACCTTGGTGCGGTAGACGCCCTGCGCGTGGCGCGAGAGGATCTCCGAGACCGTGGGGGCCTTGGTCTCGAAATCGCGACGGATGACGGCATCGAGCTGCTCGACGCTCGTCATCGTCGAGAAATCGAGATCGGGAAAGAAGTTGGACGGGAAGACGATCCGCCCGTGTCGGTTGAGCTCGAAAGGCTGCATGTGCCGAAGTACCGTTCAGTGAGAAGTGCGGAGGTGTGTCTGGGTGCAGCGGGTCACATGTCGAGTCCGCCGTTGACGCCCCACACCTGACCGGTGATGTAGGACGAGGCGTCGGCGGCCAGGAAGTGGACGACGCGGGCGATCTCTTCGGGATCGGCCAGGCGGTTCACCGGGATCGTGCTCTTGATGCGATCGAGGACCTTGTCCGGGATGGTCTCGACCATCTCGGTGGCGACGAAGCCGGGGGTGATGGTGTTGACGGTGACGCCGATGCTGTCCGGGGTGAGCTTGCCGGAGCGGGCCAGCGTGAACGCCGCCTCCTTCGCGAGCGTCTTGGTCAGGCCGAACATGCCGGCCTTCGAGGCCGCGTAGTTCGCCTGGCCGATGTTGCCGGTCTCGCCGATGACGGACGAGACGTTGACGATGCGACCGGTGCCGCGCTCGAGCATGTGCTTCAGGGCGGCCTGGGCCAGGAAGAAGGCGCCGGAGAGGTTGACGGAGATGACGTTGTTCCAGTCGTCGTCCTCCATCTTCAGCACGGTGCGGTCGATGGTGATGCCGGCGTTGTTGACGAGGATGTCCAGGCGCCCGTGCCGCTCGATGACCTCGTTGATGGTGCGACGGCAGTCGTCCGCGTTCGCGACGTCGCCCTTGTGCACGCTGTACTCGACGCCGTTCTGGCCGTTCGCCTGGATGTCCGCGAGGAACTGGTCGGCCTGGGCGGTGTTGCGCCCGTACCCGGCGGCCACCGTCGCGCCCTGGGCGGCGAGGCTGCGGCTGATGGCCGCGCCGATGCCGCGCGTTCCACCGGTCACGAATGCGACGCGGCCGCGCAGCTTGGTGCCGGCGACGGTGGTACGGGACGACGGTTCGATGGTGCTGGTCATGTCGGTTCTCCTCGAATGCGGCGAACTCGACGGATGCCGTCGAGTACAGATGTGTCGGGCCGGCGATGCCGGTGCCCCGAGCGGCGGTGCCCGGAGTCCGATCGGCGTGGGTGCTACCGCGAGCAGCTGATGTGAGCGTCCCTGCACGCTTCGCGATATTCGCCCCTGCCAACCGAATTCACGTAGTGCTCCCGCTCGTTCTCCCCTGTCGAGTTCAATGATGCAGCATCGCGCGTCATGTGTCATGTCTTTCGCCGAAAATGATTGGCAGAGCAATGACTTACGCTAATGATACTGAATAGTCTTGAATAACAACGGATTACGGTCATTGTTGGGGTGATGTTCACCTACAGGCCGACTGCATGTCCGTTCCGGGACCTTGGTCACAACACGCAACGCGCAGCGGGCCGATCGGAATGGCGCGCGGTACTACTGCACGGTCAGGAGTGCGGCATACATGCAGCTGGTCTGTTCGCGTATTCGTGATCTGCCTGCGAAATATATTCCAGTACAACATAATTCACTGCTCGATCCGTGACTGTTCCGATCGCATGGGGGGTGCCGGCTCGAAAGCACTGCGTGCCAACAGCGTGCATGTAGCGACCTGCGCGGGGGGTGTGGGGGGCGAAAATCGGTACCCGGCTCCACGCCGCCGCAAACCTGTGAGCTTGCTCACGATCGCATATTTCCCGGGATTGGGACACTCCGGATCGGGGGTTGTGTGCGCGGATCGGTCGTCTCGCCCAGCGACTGCAGGGCGACGTACGGCCGTCCCGGCGGGAGAAAGTACCCGGGACGCCGGCCGAGACGGTGACGGACCCGTGAGGGCACAAGAAAGGGCCCCGCACCGGCGAACCGGTGCGGGGCCCTTCGGGGATCGTGCGGTTACTGCGCGAGCACCTTCGCCATGCCTCGCTCGACGGCGGCGACGATCTCCGGCCGCAGGTCCGCGGCAGGGATGATCGAGTGCACGGAGCCGACCTGCTGGGCGCGCTGGATGTTGTGGATGGCCTCGAACTCCGCAGCCACCTCACCGAGCTTCTCCGACCGCACCGCGGTGCGCTGCGTTGCCAGCTCGACCCGCAGGCGGGCCTTCTCGCCGTCCTCGGCCGCGGCGAGCTGCGCCTCGAGTTCGGTGATCCGCGGATCCGCCGCGGTGCGCGCATTGACGTCGCGGGTGAACACCACCGCCGCGGCGGGTGCGCCGCCGAGCACGGAGGCGAACGAGCCCTCGACCGCGAGCACCTCCATGTTCTCGTTCAACGCGCCGGAGAACACCACGAAGGCGCCACCGTGGTAGCGGGAGACCACGACGAAGACGATCGGGCCGTCGAAATTGACGATCGCCCGGCCGATCTCGGCGCCGTTCTCGAGCTGCAGGTTACGCAGCGACTCGGGGGAGCCGTCGAACCCGGACAGGTTCGCCAGCACCACCACGGGGCGGTTGCCGCTCGCCGCGTTGATCGCCCGCGCGGTCTTCTTCGACGACTTCGGGAACAGCGTGCCCGAGGTCCACTGGTCCGGCCCGTCGGTGGGGAACCAGCCCTTGCGGGCGATGGCGCGGGACTCGATGCCGATCACCGTGACCGCGTTGCCGCCGAGATGGGCGTCGAACACCACCGACGTGTCGGCGTCGGCCATGTCTGCCCACCGCTCGAGCACCGGGTGGTCCTGGTCGACCACCGCGCGCATGACCGTGCGGATGTCGAACGGCTTCTTGCGGTCCGGGTTGGTCTCCGCGGAGAAGATGTCGCCCACCGTGGTGAAGTCGCTCGACGGGTGCACGTGCGGGTACACCCGGACGTCGCGCTCGATCGGGTCGACGGTCTCGGCCTTGCGGGGGAACCGCTCGCCCGGGGCGAGGTAGGCGTGCTCGTAGTGCCCGAAGAGCACCTCGACCGCGGCCGACAGGTTCGGCGCCCAGTACTGCGCCTGACCGTTGGGGCCCATGACGCGGTCGTAGCCGCCGATACCGAAGTTGTCCTCGGCCGACACGCCACCGGAGTAGTCCAGGGACTGCTTGCCGGTCAGCACCATCGCACTGTCCGGGGTCATCACCAGGATGCCCTTGGTGTGCATGAGCATCGTCGCCTCGGCGTTCCAGTACGGCTGGGCGCCGACGTTGATGCCGGTGACCACGACGTTGATCTCGCCGCCGGCCTGCGTGAAGGTGATGATGCGGCGCAGGGCCCGCGAGACCCAGTCCATGTTCTCGGTGCCGGACTCCATCGAGATGGTGGCGCCGGAGGACAGCGCGAACCACTCGACCGGGACGCCGAGCTGCTCGGCCAGGTCGATCGCGGCGACGACGCGGGCGCACTCGGCCTCCGCGACGGTGCCGAGCGCCTTCGTCGGATCGCCGAACAGCGCGACGCGGGTCATGCCCTCCGGGTACCGCGGCGTCGGGGTGGTGACCAGCCCGACCACCAGACCGGCCTTGTTCCGGCCGTACGGACGCTGCACCGGCACCACGGCACCGGTGACACCCCCCGTCGCTGCGCTCGCCCCGGAGTCGTCGAGGTCGTACTCGACGAAGCTGCCCTTGCTGCCGGTGAGCAGCGGGATCAGCTCGTACGGGTACACGGTGCCGCGGGCGCGGGAGCGCTGGACCTTCTGGGTGTACTCGTCGAGCGGCTGCAGCGGCTCCTTCGGCGGATCGGTCACCCGCACGACCACGCCGGCGCCGGAGCGGTACGAGAATCGCAGCGCCACCTCGCGGGGCTCGGCCTCCGCGGTCTCACGCCACCAGCCGATGACGGTGATCTCCTCGAGGCCGGCGCCGACGGTGAGCGGGGCCGCCCCACGGCTGACCCGCTTCAGGTCGTCGATGCTCAGATCCACCTCGGGCCACACGAACAGCACCACGCGGTTCGCATCGAGGCGGCGCTTGCCGCGGGCGGCCTGCGACCGGCGGATCGCGTCGAGGCAGCTCGACAGGGCCCGCTCGAACGCGGGCAGGCCCACGATCGTGCCGGTCTCGTCGCGCTGCGGGGTCAGGTCCCGCACCTCGGCGAGGGCGATGAGCCGCTCGTCGGACGGATTCTCGTTCGCCGCAATGTGATACAGGTACGAGTCCGGGTTCGCCGGCAGGCGGGTGCCGACGAAGTTCTTCAGCCGCCACAGATCCAGGCGCTGACCGGTGAGCGGGTGCATGTCGCGGATGTTGGTTTCCTCCGCGTACCCGGTCTCGAACGGGCGGAAGGTGAAGACGTGCTCCTCGGCGCGGTCGGTGTGGCACACCGTCACCGTGACCCGGCGGGCGGCGGCGGCGACCTCACGGCCGGCCAGCACCGCGCGCAGCGCCTCGGCCTGCGCGTCGGCGTCGGCGGGGGCGTCGTCCCACGCGAGGTACAGGTCGACCACCAGGTTGTCGGTGCCGGGCAGGGTGCGCGCCGACTCCTCGACGGTGTCCAGGGCCGCCTCGAGCTCGGCGTGCCGGGCCTCGGTGGAGATCAGGTACAGGCGGGTGCCGCGCAGATCGAAGTTGCCGGTGACGAACTGCCGGCCGCCGCGCACCTCGGACTGCACCTGCTCGAGCGTGCGGATCTTGTAGGCGCGGCGGGTGATGACCTCGAGCAGCGGGCCCGGAACGGTTTCCGGTCGGGCGATCTGCTGGGCGAGCAGGTCGATCAGCGGCTCGGGGGTGGCCACCAGGGCCTCGACGCGCTGCGCGTAGTCCGCGGCGCCGGGGTGGTCGGCGAGGTGGGCGAGGCTGCCGCGCACCCCGTCGTACACCTGCTCGCGGACCTTGCGGATCACCGGCTCCTCGAAGAGGCGGTAGCGCAGGTTGCGGGCCGCGTCGCCGATCACCGGGTAGCGCACCTGGGTGGCGACGATGAGCCGGTCGAGGACCTCGTTCAGCTCCTGCGAGATGCCGGCCGGTCCCTCGGTCTCCTCGAGCCACCGCTCGAGCAGTGCCGAGACCACCGGAACCTGCGTCTCGATGCGCTGCTGCGCGAGGAACAGCCGGTAGACGGCCTCCTCGAGCTCGGGGGTGCGATCCAGCTCGGTGACGTCGTAGTGCCGCAGCGCCTGCGACAGTCGCGCACGGAAGCTCTCGGGCAGGCCGCCGACCTCGACGTCGAGGGACTGCAGGTAGCCGTGGAAGTGCTCGCGGGGGCTGTGCACGCGCTCGTCGCTGGACTCCTCGGCCTGCGTCGGGCGGTTGCGCGAGAGCTCGCACACGTCGGCGAACGTGGTGAGCAGCGCCAGCTCGGCGCGCACCAGGTCGCAGTTCCCGGCGGCCTCGCCGCGCAGGCGGTCGTACTCGGCGAGCAGCGTCGCGGTCCGCTTGCCGGAGACGTCGTAACCGGTGACGAGCGCCTCGAGGGCGTCGAGCCGGGCCAGCGCGTCGGCCGCGGCGTCGCCGGTCACGACGGCGGCGGGTGCGGGGAACTGCACGCGCTCGACCGTCTCGGTGACGGTCTCCTCGGCGATCCGATCGACACGCAGCAGCGGTGCACCGGCGTCGACCTGCGAGTTGACCACGGCGAGGACCTCGCGGACGCGGCCGGCGAAGGGCGCGCGCACCGCGGTCTCCATCTTCATGGACTCGAGCACCACGAGCGTCTGGCCGGCCTCGACGTCGTCGCCGGGGGCGACGGGCACCGCGACGACGACGGCGGGCGCGGGGGTGCGCACGACGCCGGCCTCGTCCTGGCTGATCTGGTGGCTGATGCCGTCGACCTCGACGAGGAAGCCGGTGGCGCCGGCGATCGAGACGATGTGGTGGCGGCGGCCGGCGAGGACGAGCCGGGACTCGAACTGCCCGAGCCGGTCGACGTCCACCTCGAGTTCGCCGCTGCCGGCGTCGACGCGGTAGCGGTGCGGCCCGACCTGTCCGACGAGCAGCTCGTAGGCCTGGCCCTGGTAGCTCAGCTCGACCTTGCGGCCCACCGAGTGCCCGGCGCGGGGGCGGCCGCCGCGGGCGGAGGTGAGGAACGCGGCGCGCTCGTGGCTCTCCTCGGCGTCGTAGACGTCGACGGCCGTGGCGATCAGCGCGATGTCGGCTACCCGGGACGGACCGGTGGCGGTGCCGGCTCCGGTGCGGTCGAGCCAGCCGGTGTCGGCCGACGCGGAGATGACCTCCTCGCGGTCGAGCAGGTCGAGCAGGAACGACTTGGTGGTGGTGCCGCCGTCGAGGACGACGGTGGTCTCGCGCAGCGCGGTGCGCAGGCGGGCCAGGGCCTCGTCGCGGTCGCGGCCCCACGCGATGATCTTGGCAACCATCGAGTCGTAGTCCGGCGGGATGACGTCGCCCTGGGCGATGCCGGTGTCGACGCGCAGGCCGGACCCGAGCGGGAACTTGAGCAGCTGCACGGAGCCGGGGGCGGGGGCGAAACCGTTGTCGGCGTCCTCGGCGTTGAGCCGGGCCTCGACGGCGTGACCGAACTCGGGCGGGCAGTCGCCGGGCAGCTTCTCCCCGGAGGCCACCAGGATCTGCAGCTTGACCAGGTCGATGCCGGTGGTGGCCTCGGTGATGGGGTGCTCGACCTGCAGGCGGGTGTTGACCTCGAGGAAGGTGAAGATCTTCAGGTCCGGCTGGTACAGGTACTCGACGGTGCCGGCGCCGCAGTACCCGGCGGCGCGCACGAGGTCCGCGGAGACCGCGCGCAGGTGGTCGGCCTGCTCCTTGGTCAGCAGCGGCGAGGCCGACTCCTCGATGACCTTCTGGTTCTTGCGCTGGATGGAGCAGTCGCGCACGCCCGGCGCCCAGACGTTGCCGTGACCGTCGGCGATGACCTGGACCTCGACGTGGCGGGCGTCGGTGACGAGACGCTCGATGAACACCACGGGATCGCCGAACGAGCGCTCGGCCTCGCCCTGGGTGCGCTCGAGGGCGAGCTCGAGCTCGTCCTCGGAGTACACCTTGCGGATGCCGCGGCCGCCGCCGCCGGAACGGGCCTTGATGATCAGCGGGTAGCCGATGGCCTGGGCGTGCCGGCGCGCGTCGGCGCGGGTCTCGACCGGTCCGCCCGACCACGGGGCGACGGGCACGCCGACCTTCTCGGCGAGCAGCTTGGCCTCGACCTTGTCGCCGAGCAGGCGCATGGCCTCGGCCGACGGGCCGATGAAGGTGATGTTCAGGCGGGCGCAGACCTCGGCGAAGGCGGGATCCTCGGCCACGAAGCCCCAGCCGACCCACACGGCGTCGGCCTTCGCTTCGAGGAGGGCGCGCTCGAGTTCGGCGTGATCGAGGTAGGGGGTGGCGGCCGTGGTGGACGGCCGCAGGGTGACGCCCTCGTCGGCCTGGCGGACGAACATGGCCCGCCGCTCGGCCTCGGTGTGCAGGGCGATCGTCTTGATGTCGTAGCCGTGCTCGGAGTTGAGCTCCCGGACTGCTCTGATGAGGCGTACTGCCGCCTCACCTCGGTTGACCACCGCGATCCGTTTGAACATACTCGTTGCCACCGTTCTCCAGGTTTGTGCGCGCTCGTGCGACGCTCGTCGAAGCTTCTCGCCAGTGAGTGAAAAAAGTTAACCGATGTCGAGGCCCGCGTCACGGGTTGATAACGCGAGCAAGAACATGTATCGGTCGGCTCCTCGTGTCGGCGTATGCGTGCGGACGTGTGCACCGACTGGCCCGGCGGATGCCTGGGTGTCGGCGGACAGGCGGTCGGCCTCGTCCCGCGGACCGTCGTCGTCGACGGCCGAGTGCCCCCCGGTGGGGACGATCCTTCCGCTAACAGCATGAAGGAAACATGAGGGTTTGTCACGTTTTGTGGTCGGCAGGGCGGGGTTTGCCGCTCCCTCTCCGCCTCGCGCGCGGGAACCGCTGGCGGACAGTCGATTACGATCGAAATGGGGGACGATTCCGGGGCCCGGCCTCGGCGGGCCCGGGAATACCGCCGGGTAACACCGGGCAGTAACATTCGGGCCGTTGGTCTTTCGCGCGGCACGATGTCGGGTCCGCGAGCGCCGTCGGCTACGTGAATTGTCCAGCATCGGACCGGCATCGACGCCGCGAACGGGTCGAAGCGGACACGGGCCGCCGGCTGCGGGACCCGTCGCGCCGCCGCGACGAGGGTCGCTGCGGTCCGGCCGGTGCTGTGACGATTGTCACGGTAGTCGGAGCGCTCGTGTGTGCGGGCCGAATGTCACATCGATTCGATTGCATCGACCGGATGTGACATTCGGCCGCCGGCAACCCCCGCGCAGCCCGGGCGCTCGATGTCTCCGGAAGTTCACGAATCGGCAGTGTGAATCGCCTATCGTGGCCCCAGGCTTCGACAGGGGAGGACGCATGCCCGAGATCGTGCACGCACCGGCCAGGCATCTGGCCGCCGTGGAGTTCAGCACCGACGTGGCGCACATCGGTGAGCACCTCGGCGAGGCGTACGGCGCCGTCGAGCAGTACCTGGCCGGCGCGGGCACGTCGCCGGCCGGCCCGGCCGTCGCGTACTACCGCAACTTCACCAGGGAGGGCTTCGACGGCGCCGCCGGCTTCGAGGTCGCCACCCGGATCGACGGCGACGGCCACGTGGTCCCGATCGACCTGCCCGCCGGCCAGGTCGCGACCGAGACCCACCTCGGTCCCTACGACACGCTCGAGCACACCTACGAGGCCCTCGCCGCCTGGGCCGCCCGCGAGGGGCACGACCTCGACCTGAGCACCGCGTGGGAGGAGTACTGGAGCCCGCCGGGCACCCCCGCCGAGGAAGTGCGAACCGTGATCTTCGTTCCCGTGAACTCCTGAGGCGTATCGCGGAAGCACCCCCACGGCGGCGGGAGGCGGGAGACAATCCGCGAATGTCCCTCGTCGTCGGATTCGCGCCGTGGATTGTGTACTGGATCCTCGTCGGCAACACCGGGTTCGTCACCGCCGTGGCCGCCGCCCTCGCGCTCGCCGCCGCCGGCCCCCTCGTACAGCGGGTGCGCGGAAAGCCTTGGCGCTCCCTCGACGTCGGCACCGTCGTCGTCTTCGCGCTGCTGCTGATCGCCGCGCTCACGCTCGACGACGCCGTCCTCGAACGCTGGCTGCAGCCGGTCGGCAATCTCGGACTGCTGCTCGTCGTCCTCGGCGGCATCCTCGCCGGACGACCGTTCGTGCGCGAATACGCCGTCGAGACAGTCGATCCCGCGACCGCGGCATCCGGCGGCTTCCGGTACATCACCACCGCGATGACGTGGATGTGGGCCGCCGCGTTCGCCGTGATGACCGTGTCCTCGCTGATCCCGCCGATCGTCGACGGTTCCGCCACCGTCCGCGACGAGACCGACGCGCTCTCCGTCGTCGGCTACTGGGTCGTCCCCTTCGTCGTCCTGGGTGCCGCCGGACTGGTTTCGGCCCTGTTTCCCAAGTGGTTCGACACGAAGTCCGCGCTCGCCGCCACCGCCAACCCGAGCCCCGAACCCGCGTCCCCGACGGCACCACCCCCGGACCTCGACTCGCCCCGGGTGCACCTCGTCGTACCGCGCCAGTCGCGGCACGACGAGCCGTTCCGCCTCACCCTCGCCGGGTCGCGGCCCGACGCGACGATCACCGTCACCGCCGAGGGCGCCGACATGTCCGGCGCCCGCTGGCGGTCGCACCGCAGCTACGACGGCAGCGTCGACGTCGTCGACGAACCGTTGTGGGACATGCGGTTCGACGAGCCCGACCGCGTACCCGACCTGTTCGTCCCCCCGCCCGGCCGGTGGCCGGTCACGCTCACCGTCACCGACGGCCCGCACACCACGCGACGCACGGTGATCCGCACCGACGCCGCGCCCGGCGTGACCGTCGAAGACCTCGACGTCGCCGGACGGCCGGGTCTGCTCGCCCGCCCGGACGGCCCGGCTCCGCTGCGCGGATGGCCGGCGGTGCTGTGCGTCGGCGGATCCGAGGGCGGCGTCGATTCCCAGCGCGCCACCATCGCTGCCCTCGCCTCCCACGGCCACGTCGCCCTCGCCTACTCGTGGCTCGACGAGAACACCGAGGTCGCGTCCGTACCGCTCGAGCGCTTCACCGGCGCGCTGCGCCACCTCGCCGCCCTGCCCGAGATCGACACCGACAACGTTGCCGCCGTGGGCATTTCCCGGGGCGCCGAAGGCCTTCTCGCCGCCGTCGCGGCCGACGGCACGTCGCTGCGGGCGCTGGTGCTCGTCAGCCCCAGCTCCGTCTCGTGGCAGGGACTCGGGCCGGACGGGGAGATCCCGGACACTCCGTCGTGGACCCTGGGCGGCGCGCCACAGCCCTGGGCACCGCTGCCCAGCTCCGCGCTGATGCCGCAGATGATCCGCAACGCCTGGCGCGCCGGCCGCGACGTCGCCCGGCACCGGCCGTCGCTGCTGCGGCTGTCCGACGCCTACCGCGCGGGACTGCGCGACGCGCCCGACCCCGCCCACCTGCGGTCCGAGAAGATCGACGCCCCGATCCTGTGCATCACCGGCACCGACGACCAGCTGTGGCCGTCCACGGACATGGCGGGCGCCCTGCTCGCCCGGCGCGGCGACGGTCGCGACCGGCACCTGTCCGTCGACGGCGCCGGCCACCTGATCCGCCTCGGTATGTTCCCCGGCGACGCCCAGTGGAGCGGTGGCATCGCCTTCGGCGGCACCCCGGCCGGGCAGGGCAGGGCCCAGCGCGCCGCGGTCGACGCCGTCACCGAGTTCCTCGCCTGACCGGCGCTCCCGTCGCGGTCCCGGGTTTTCTGGAACAGTGGAGGGGTCCGGACGCCACGAGGAGGTCCCGATGTCCGACGACCCGCAGTTCCCGGTCGGGTTCGAACCGGCCGCGCAGCGCCGCGAGCGGATGGCCGCGCAGGTGCGCCGCTGGTGCGAGCAGCACCGGCTCGACGGCCGGCATGCCCCGCTGTCGGACGCCGCCGCTCTCTGCCTGGCCGCCGGCCACCTCGACGACGAGACCCGCGACATCCTGGCCCGGCGCCGCCGGATCGGCCGCGGCCTGCCCACGCTCGGCGGGTTCGGCGCGTTGCGCCATCTCACGGACGAGCACGCCCGCCTCACGGTGCGAGCCGCCGACCTGCGCCCCGGCGCCGCCCGGCTGGTGTTCGAGTACCGGGCGGGGGAGCTGGCCAAGCGGCTGCGCAACGCCCACTACACGCTCACCGTGTCCGGCCGGCACTACGCGCAGGGCGTGCGGGCCGTGCGGCGGGAACGGCGCGACGGCGTGCACCTCGACCCGCACCAGCGTGACGCCCTGTTCGCGGCGCTGCAGCGCACGCCCGCGCCGATCCCCGAGAGAACGACCGATCAGGTGCGCGGCGCCGTGCTCGGCGTGGCCGTGGACCGGGTGACGCGCTGGTCCGACGGCACCGCGGCGGCCGCGGTGGGACGTCGCGCCGCCGACGCCCTCGGCCGGCAGGTGCCCGACGGCGACGATCACTTCGTCGACCGGTACGACACCCTGCTGTTCCTCGCCGGCACCCTGTTCGACCGGATCGAAGGCTCCACGGCCTGGCGGTCGGACCACCTCGCGGTGCAGCGGTCCCAGCTCGATCTCGCCGACGAGCTGACGCAGATCGCCGTGGACGCCGTGACGTTGCGGGGCCTGCTCGCCGAACTCTCCGACGCCCGGCGCGCGGCGCCGTCCGCTCGCGCGGCCGTCGACGCGCGCATCGCCGCGCTCGCACCGGTGTGGGATCAGCTTCTCGACCGGGTGGCGGCACTGGCCCGCATCGGCGAACTGCTCACCGTCGCCGAGGTCCAGCTGCGCACGGCCGAGGTCGAGGCACGCACCGCGAGCCTCGACGAGCGGATCGACTCCCTCATCGGCCGATCGGGAGCGCGGGAGTTGTCCGCCGACAACACCCACTTCGTCGGCGACCAGTTCGGGATCGCGGCAGAGCTGATGGGTTCGCTCCGGTCGGAGCTGAGGGGCGACATCGCGGAGCTCACCGCGCGGGAGTGAGGCCGCCCGCGCGTCGATTGTCAGCTGTCACAGCCCAGCTCCTCGGTGATTCCGACGTCGCCCGACGGCACTGCTTCTCGTGCGGGCGGTGCTGTAGCTTTCACGCGTTCTCGAGCGAAATCGACTGGGGGTGAACGGGTGCTGCGCAGTGTGTCGAGATGCACGGCGCCGAGATGCACGGTGCCGAGACCCACGGTGCCGGCGTGCACGGCCCGGAGGTCGGGGATGCTCCTGGCGGCGACGGTGCTCGCCGTCGCCGGCTGCGGCGGGTCCGGCGGCACGGTCCGGGTGCAGGACGATCCGATCCTCGAGGCGGAGTTCGACACGGTCCTGCTGACCGGCGAACCCCGCACCCTCGCCTCCGTGGCCGAGGACGCCGGTCTGTCGCCGGGGTCGTGGGACCGCATGTACCGCTTCTCGCTGCCCCTGCTGATGAGCTCGATCAACCGGGATCTCGGCCTGACGGGCACCGTGTGGGAGAACCTCCCCGACACCGCGGGGCAGGGCCTGATCGTCTTCATGTCCGACGGCGCCGTCGTCCGTGCCGCCGTCGACCGGGCACCCGTCGTCGAGGTCGACGGGTACGGCACCCCCGAGGCGCTGGTCGAGGCGGCCCCGGACCGGCTCACGATCGTCTCCGGCCACTGACCGACCCGGTGTGACATCCCCCCGTCCGATTCGAGGTCCAAGGACCCGTTCCGAACGGGCGCGAACGATGGGACGCTGAGACCGGCAGACACCCATCGGCGAAAGGGCCGAAGCAATGAAGGCACTGGTGTTCCACGGTCCGGGCAAGCGCGTCTGGGAGGACGTTCCCGACCCCCGAATCCAGGACCCCACCGACGCGATCGTCCGCGTCGACGCGGTCACCATCTGCGGCACCGACCTGCACATCCTCGGCGGCGACGTCCCCGAGGTGACCGACGGGCGCATCCTCGGGCACGAGGCCGTCGGCACCGTCGTCGAGGTCGGGCCGGGCGTGCAGAACCTCGCGCCCGGCGACCGGGTCCTCGTCTCGTGCATCACCTCGTGCGGGCGCTGCCGCTTCTGCCGCGAGGGCCGCTACGGCCAGTGCCTCGGGGGCGGGGGCTGGATCCTCGGCCACCTCATCGACGGCACCCAGGCCGAACTCGTGCGAGTCCCGTTCGCCGACAACTCGACCCACCGTGTACCCGAGGGCGTGAGCGACGAGCAGATGCTCATGCTCGCCGACATCCTGCCCACCTCCTACGAGGTCGGCGTGCTCAACGGATGCGTGCGGCCCGCCGACGTCGTCGTCATCGTCGGCGCCGGACCGATCGGTCTTGCCGCGATCCTCGCCACCCGGCTGCTGAGCCCGAGCCACGTCGTCGCGGTCGATCTCGCCGACAGCCGCCTCGAGGCCGCCAAGGCGTTCGGCGCCGACGTCGTGGTCAACGGCGGGCGCGACGACGTCGCCGCGGTGGTGCGCGACCTCACCGGCGGCCTCGGCGCCGACGTCACCATGGAGGCCGTCGGAGTGCCGGCGACGTTCGAACAGGCCGTCGAGCTGGTCCGGCCGGGTGGCCATGTCGCCAACATCGGCGTCCACGGCGCGCCCGCCACCCTGCACCTGGAGAGCATCTGGATCAAGGACCTCACCATCACCACCGGCCTGGTCGACACCTACTCGACGCCGACCCTGATCGGCCTGGTCCGCAGCGGCAAACTCGACACCTCGCCGATGATCACCCACCGGTTCGCACTCGACGAGTTCGAGGAGGCCTACGACGTCTTCGGCCGCGCGGGTGAGACCGGTGCGCTCAAGGTGCTGCTGACGGGCAGCCGGTAACCTGGCGCGGCTGCGCTCGCTGCTTCACCCGCGCCGCCACAGGCGAGCGAATGTATCGTTCCGTCGGACTACCGAGGTGAGCGATACATTCGCTCGGGCCGCGCTCATTCGTGAGTTGCCGCGATTCCGAGTTCGGCTGCGGCGGAAGTAAAGTCCGGGTCGAAGAGCAGGAAGCTCAGCAGGTCGCCGTGGTCCTCGCGTGTTCCCCCGGCGAGGCGACCCAGGACCGACAGCCACGGATGGCGCAGACCGCCGACGCCCGCGGCCTTCCTGCTGTACACGTCGTACGCGAGCCGGCCGAGGTCGTACGCCTGATCGAGCGACGGGCCCGCGAACCGCACCCGGATCTCCCGATCCGATGTCACGTCCGCGCTGTCCACTCCGGCTGCACGGATGCGCATCAGCCGGTCGTTACGGACCTCGAGTTGGTGGAGGTCTTCGATCATGCGGTCCGAGAGGAGGGCGCGCAGGATCAGCGCGGCGGCACCGAATACGTCGGGCGGTTCCTCGTCGCCGGGCACGAGGTCGGCGGCAGGCCGTTCGATCCAGTGCCGCGGCTGGGTCGCGACGACTCCGAGGGTGTCCGCGCCGAAGGCGAGGGCCGGTTTCAGCGGGGTGTTGAGCTGCAGACCGCCGTCGGCGTACCAGCCTGCCCACGCCGCCGGTTCGGTGACCCGGACGGGCCGGAACAGCACCGGCACCGCCGCCGATGCCAGCACGTGCTCGACGGTCAGTTCCGTTTCGACGTAGGTGATGTTGCGATGTTCGTCGTAGGGAGGTAGCGGCACAGACGAGTGCTTCTCGACGAAGACCACGGTGCCGCGGGTGGCGACCGACGTTGCGGTCACCGCGACCGCCCCGATGGCGCCGCTGCGGATGTTGGCGTGCAGGTCCTCCCAGCAGATGAGAGAGTCCAGCAGGTCGTGCATGCGCTCGGTGTCGAGAAGGCTCGGTAGCGTGACGTCCAGACCGGCGGCCTGACCGAGGTAGCGCAGGCCCGTGCCGACCAGCGTCCCCACGGGGCCGAAGACGTCGTCCAGTCCCACCGTCGACCACAGGCTCACGATCCTGTGGGTTGCGGCCTTGTACCCGTCCCCGGCGAAGGCGGCCAACGCGACGACGTTCAGTGCGCCGGCGCTGGTTCCCACCAGAATCGGGGGGTGCTCCGACCTCGGCAGGTGCGGCAGCAGCGATGCGATAGCTCCGGCCTCGTACGCGCCCCGGGCGCCCGCGCCGGATACCACCAGACCTACGGTTTCGCTCACGGTCGTCCCCCTCACGACGAGCACGTGCGTACATCGGAGAACGATACGCGCCGGTGCGGCGCCGAATGCGTGATCCGCAGGAGGCGGACGAGGGGCGCGACGAGCACATCCTCGCCCCGTCGGCAGCGCTCACGGGCATCCGGCCGGGGGCGCCGGATCCGTCCGCCGATCGGTTGCGTGTCGGTGTCGTGCCTGCGGACGAGTGTGGCCGAGACTGGGCCTGTGTCCGATATCGGCGGTGTGGAAGCGGTGGTGTTCGACCTGGACGGTGTGCTGGTCGACTCCGAACCGCTGTGGGAGCAGGTGCGCCGGCAGGTCGTGGCCGAGCACGGGGGTCGGTGGACTGCCGACGCGCAGAGCCGATTGATGGGCATGAGTACCCCGGAGTGGTCGAGGTATCTCAGCGACGGTCTCGGTGTCGACCTGCCGCCCGACGACGTGGCAGCGCTGGTCATCGATCGCATGGGCGCTCGCTACGCCGACCGGCTGCCGCTGATTCCGGGTGCGGTCGAGGCGGTGCGCGCGATGGCGGCGCGGTGGCCGCTCGGGCTGGCCAGCTCGTCCCCGCAGGCTCTGATCGACGGCGTGCTCGACGCCGCAGCGCTGGGAGACGTGTTCACCGTGGCGTTGTCCACCGAAGGTGTGGCGCGTGGGAAGCCGGCACCCGACATCTACCTGACGGTGGCCGAGCGACTCGGGATGGACCCGGCTCGGTGTGCGGCGGTGGAGGATTCCAGCAACGGGCTGCGGTCGGCGGCGTCGGCCGGCATGCGGGTGATCGCGATTCCCCATCCCCGGTACCCACCCGACCCGGATGCGCTCGCCCTCGCAGGACTCGTGCTGCCCGGCTTGGACAGTCTCACCCCGGCCGCGGTGGCAGCGATGAGGTGAGAGGTGGATGTCGGGGCCCTGCCCCGGTGCAGCCGGTCTCGCCCCTATGCCGGCGGACTCGGCGGACCGCCGACCGGCTGACCCGAAACACGTTTGGGAAGAACGGGAGTGGGAGCCGGGACCGCGCAGGGTGCGAATTGCGCGGCCCGGAACAGGTTGTCGGCGACGCACTCGCCGTCGACACCGGCGGGGACGGAACCGGCGACGAGACCGCGGACCTCCCGGTACAGCGCGGTGGTGTGTTCGACGGCGAGCTGCACCGCGAGCTGGTGATACGTCGTGCCGGGATATCCGGGGACCGGCTCACGACCGCGGAGCGTGCCCGGATCGTCCTTGTTCAGGGTCAGGTGACACTCCTCGAACGGGGCGGGCGGGGCGGGCGGGCCCTCGGCCGGTGGGACGGACGACCCGGCCGGGGGAGCGGGTGGACCGCTCGGGCAGCCGTCGAGGCCGTTCGCCGGGGTCAGCTCGAAGTATCCGGTGTGTAGTCCGGCCGGAAGAGCGGCGGGAGCGCACGTCGGAAAGATCGGAGCGAGCCCCGGTGCCCGATCCGTGCCGACGGCCAGCTCGACCCAGTTCGAATGGGAGTAGAAGTCGGCGAGTGCGTGGGTCAGGCCGCCGAAGGCGCTGCGGGCCGCGAAGCCGTTCGCGGAGGTGCGGAACTCCGGCGGGCCGGTGGGTTGCGCACCGGCGATCACGGCGGGCACGAAGAAGTTCCACGCGTCCCGGGCACGGTCGCAGACGTCCGCCGGTCGCGCGGCGTTGTCGAAGTGCCGGAAGGCGTCGCCCTGGAACAGGTCGCTGCCTTCGTTGCCGGTGCCGGTGAGGAGGCTTCCGGTGATCTCGGCGAGCGCCGGGTCGTCGACGCCCCCGTCGGTGGTGGCCGGGGGCAGCGCTGCACGCAGGATCGCGCCGTGGATGTCGGGCGCGAAGGCCAGCGCGTTCGGCGGCATCGACACGGACAGTAGTGCAGCGGCGGCAACCGTCACGATCGTCGACAGACCGGGGCGGGGAAGCAGTGTCATGGGTACTCCGCAGTCGTTGGGTCGTGGCAGTCGTTGGTGGTGGCAGTCGTGGGTCGTGAGCACCGCGCTGCTTCCGGCGATGCCGCGTTCGTTACCGGTGGTGGCCTCCTCCGAATATCCCCCTCGGCGGCGATCGTCGCCGGGGAATTCGGGATCATCGCAGAGCCTGCCCGGCCGGCACCCCGAACGGCCGCACGAGTACGGCACCCCAGTCCCGCCACGGCGGGCACCGTGGGGGAGGCCGCCCGTTCAGGAAGCGGATCGCCGCGTCCTCGAATGCCGCCGATCTGGGCAGGTACGGGTGGGCGACGCGGGCCGGGCACCCGTTTCGCTCGACGTCGAGCCGCCAGTCGTCCGGCATCAGGGGCAGATCGGTGGCCGCGGGGAGGCTCGTTGCTCGTACCGTTGCGGGAAGTGGCTGAGCGAGGATGGATTCCGCGGCTCCCGCCGTGCCGAGCAGTTCCCGCGCGGCGGGGGTGTCCGGGTCGAAGTGGAACCGGACCAGGTCGGTGGCCGGAGCGGCGGCACGCAGCAGGTCGCCGAAGACGCGGCCGGGCGCGTTCACGTGCGGTGGGGGATAGCCGGTCGGGGTGCTCGGGAACGGGCCGACCAGCAGCAGCGCATCGACGTCGACCCGTCCGGTGGCGACGGCCTCCCACACCACCCACACGGCGTGCGAATGCGCGGCCACCACCAGCGGACGAGGCAGCGCGGACGCCTGCTCGACGAACAGATCGACCTGCTCGTGGAACGGACGCTGGGTGTCGCTCGGCTCGTAGGGGGCACCCGTGCGGATCGGGCAGGTCGCGTCTCGCTGCGGCTGCCCGTCGCCCGGTCCGGCATACGAGAAGTAGTACACCTGCTCGCAGCGGTAACCGAGGCGGTGCACGTCCGTCGCGTGGATCGCGCCCCGCCCCGACGCCGAGTTGATCCCCGACAGGATCAACAGCGAACCCGGCTGCGGCGGGCCGGGTTCCGGCTCGTCGTACCCGCGGGTCGCGACGAATACGAGCGACGCGGCGGCGAGCACCGCGACGAGCGCGGTCAGGACCGCCCCCGGCCGGCGCAGCGCCGGGCGGCCCATCGCCCGGATCGCCAGGCCGGTCGCGACGGCCGAGACCGGGACGAGCGGCACGGTCAGGACCGGGACCAGTTCGGCCACGGCACCCAGCGCCAGGATCACCGCGCAGTACGGCAGCATCACCTCGACGCGCAGCCCCCGCCGCCAGGTCAGCGCGACGGCCGCGCGCAACCGGGATCCGCCCTGCCACGGCACCGGGCCGAGCGTGAGCACCAGCACCCCGATCAGGGCGACGGCGGGCCAGAACAGCCGGGAGTACAGGACCGCGGAGGCGGTGGCGTCGGCGAACGCCGCCAGCAGCACCGGCCCGAACGCGACCGTGTAGAACAGGGCCGCGAAGCGCAGGCGGCGGGCGTCGAGGCCGCCCAGGAGCCACGCCATGAGCGCCACCCTGGCTGCGGCCACCCCGGCGAGCAACACCAGGAACGCCGGCCACGACGATGCCTGCGACAGCAGGATCCGCAGGTCGGTGAATTGATCCAGCGGCGGCAGCGCCACCAGGTGGATGAGCCCCGGCCAGGTCGGGACCGCGTTCGTCGCGGCGAGGAGCACGACGAGCGCCGCCGCGGCCGCGAGCGGCCACCACCGCCTCCACCGTCCCTCTCGCACTCGCGGGCTCCCGTCGCCGACTACCTCGAATCTAGGGGGTGCGCCGGTGCCCGGCGCCGGATTCGTCCGGCTCCCGGTGTACTTTGCTGAGCGAACGAGTAGCGAGTGTGCTGGGGGTGTGGTGTGGCGCGGGTGATCGCGACGATCAATCTGAAGGGCGGCGTCGGCAAGACCACGACGACGGCCGCCCTCGCGGAGTTCATGGCCGCCGAATTCGGGCAGCGGGTGCTGCTGATCGACCTGGACCCGCAGACCAACCTCACCACGATGATGATCGGGGAGGAGCGCTGGCAGGAGCTCAACCAGCTCGACCGCACCCTCGCCACGCTGTTCCGCGGCGCCGTCGATCCCGACGCCCCCGCCTTCGACATCGAGAAGGCCCTCCAGCGCGACGTCTCACCCGTGCGCGCCGTCAAGAACGTCGACCTGCTCGCCTCGTCGCTGGATCTGATGGACATCCAGGAGGGACTGAGCCACCAGCAGTACGCCGACCCGAAGTCCACCCGGCCCCTCGAGGTGCTGCTGCACGCGATCACCCCGATCGCCGACCGGTACGACTACATCCTCGTCGACTGCCCGCCCAACCTCGGCATGCTCACCCAGAACGGTCTGCGGCTGGCGAACGGCTACCTCATTCCGACCATCCCCGACATCCTCTCGACCTACGGCATTCCCCAGCTGCAGACCCGGGTGCGGGCGTTCGCCGAGCGGACGGGACATCCCATCCGCGAGATCGGCCTCGTCATCACCAAGTACCGGAGTGCGTCGAACCTGCACCGCAGCATCATCGAACAGCTGCAGCGCGACGAGCGGATCGCGAACGTCGTGCCGGCGTGGATCCCCGAGGCCAACCAGATCGCGCAGTCCGCGGAGTTCGTCCCGTACGGCACCCTCAAGCGCAAGTACGGCAACTCCGGGCAGTTCGACGCCCTGCGCATGCTGACCGAGGACGTCCTGATGAACGCGCAGGTGCTGCTGTGACCGGCACCGTCGACCGCGACGAGGCCCGCCTCCGAGTGCAGATCGGGGAGGCGAGCGCCGCGCTGCTGCGGCTGCAGGGATCGAGCCCCGCCGCCGCGACCGCCCTGGTGCGGCTGGTGCAGGTGATCGCCGACGAGGCCGCCCGCACCCCGCGGTTCGCGCACGCCCTCGCCTCGGCACTCACCGCGCCGGGAGAGGCGCCGTCGCCCGCCCCGGCACCGCGGAAGGCCCCCGCCGCGCGGCGCGGCACACGCGCCCCGGGGCCGTTCGACCCGTTCGCCGCGTTCCGCGACGGCGGCGAGGCCGGCCTACGCGCGAAGCTGGCGCCGCTGGACGTCGAGCAGCTCAAGGACATCGTCGCCGAGCACGCGATGGACTACGACCGCCTCGCCATGCGCTGGCGCACGCCGAAGAAGTTGCAGGACAGGATCGTCGATCGGGTCAAGGCACTCACGACGAAGGGCGACGCCTTCCGCTGACGGCGCAACCGGATCGCGGAGCGGCGCCGGTCAGGGTGTCCGTGTCCGTCGATCTACTTCCTTCTCGACGGCGACGGCGAGGTCGTGGACGACCCTGGAGTGCCATTGCTTGTGAGCCGCGAGGTCCGCGGCGAGCGCATGGCAGTCCGGGCATTCCTGTGCGGCGCTGTTCTGCTGGGTGTGCTCCATGGTGTTGCACCTCCTGGAAGAGATATCCGCCTCCACCGTGGCACGGATGCGGAACGTAGTCCACGATTGCGTGCCCGCCGATCCTGTGCGTGCCGGCGGCTTGCTCCCTCCAGCGCGTGCCTGCCCCCGTTGTGGCGGGACCGAGGGGGTGCACGGTGCACAGTACGGGTGCAGGCTCCGGGGCCGGGCAGCGGATACCGTGACGTCCGTGAAGACGGTAGGGGTCGACCTCGCGGCGGAGCCGGCGAAGACGGCGGTCGCCACCGTCGCCTGGGAGCACGGCACCGCGACGGTGCAGGAGCTACGGCTCGGCGCGACCGACCCGGACGTCGTCAACGCGGTGGCCGCCGCGGACCGGACCGGCATCGACGCGCCGTTCGGGTGGCCCGACGCGTTCGTGGACTTCGTCGGCGCGCACCATCGCCTCGAGTACTCGCGCGAACGCGCCCTGAGCAGCCGAGCCGGACGGCTCCCGCTGGTGCGGCGGTTGACCGACCGCGTGGTGCATGCCGGGACGGGAATCGTCCCGTTGAGCGTGTCCGCGGATCTCATCGCCCATGTGGCGCTGCGGTGTGCGGGTCTGCTCGCGGAACTCGATGCCGTCGGGGTGGATGTCGACCGCGTCGACGGAACGGTGGTCGAGGTGTATCCCGCTGCTGCGCTGCAGGGCTGGGGCCTGCCGTTCAAGGGATACAAGAGCGCGAAGAACCGCGAGGCGCGGGCCGCATCGGTGGCCGCACTGGAACGCGCCCTTCCGGGACTGAGGCTCGGCGGCTTCCGGGACCTCTGTGTGGCCTCCGACGACGCGTTCGATGCGGTGGTCGCCGGCCTCGTCGCCCGAGCGGCAGCGCTCGGAAGAACCGTCCGGCCCGATGCGGCGCAGCGCGCCGTCGCGGTCCGGGAGGGGTGGATCCATCTGCCGCTGTGCGGAATCCGTGAGCTGCTCTGAGTTTCGGAGATGATCGGCGACGCTCGCCCTCCGCCGCTACCCTGCACGCAACGAGAGGAGCCGCATGGACCCGGTGATCCGGATATCGGACGAGGTGCGCGACGCCGTCGCAGCCCGCCGGCCGCTGGTGGCCCTGGAATCGACGATCTTCACCCACGGCCTGCCGCGCCCCCGCAACCTCGAGGTGGCGCTCGAGGCGGAGGCGCGGTTGCGGGAGGCGGACGTCGTCCCCGCCACCGTCGGCGTGCTTCGCGGCGTCCCCACCGTGGGGCTGTCCACCGACGAGATCGCCGACCTCGCGACGGCGGAGACGGTGACGAAGCTGAGTGTGCGCGACCTGCCGATCGCCGTGGCGCGACGACTGTCCGGCGGCACCACCGTTGCCGCCACGGCGCTGCTCGCACACCGCGGCGGGGTCGAGGTCTTCGCGACGGGCGGGCTGGGCGGCGTGCACCGCGGCGCGCAGAGCACCTTCGACGAGTCCGCCGACCTGGTCGCCCTGTCCACCGTGCCGATCCTCGTCGTCAGCGCCGGCGTCAAGTCGATCCTCGACATCCCGGCCACGCTGGAGCGGCTCGAGACCCTGAGCATTCCGGTCGTCGGCTACCGCACGACCAGCTTCCCCGGCTTCTACATCCGCGACAGCGGCTGCCCGCTCGAACATTCCGTCGGGTCGCCGGCCGAGGTCGCCGCCCTTGTCCGTGCCCGGGACGCAATCGGCCTGAAAGCCGGTGTCCTGCTTGCGAATCCGGTATCGGAAGACGCCCAGCTCGACCCCGCGCTGCATGCGCGGGTGCTGCACGAGGCCGAGGAGCGGGCCGCGGCGGCCGGAGTGGTCGGCAAGGACACCACGCCGTTCCTGCTCGACCACTTCCACCGCGCGACCGGCGGCCGCAGCCTCGACGTCAATGTCGAGGTCTATCGGGGCAATGTCGCGCTCGGCGGTGCCGTCGCCACGGCGCTCGCCGCCGAACCGCGATAGCCGCCGGCCGGGGTTCCCGCCCGCCGCCTCGAGGGCGGCCGTGCCCGGTGCGCCACCGCGCGTTGACAGCGACTGTGACCTGGGGCACAATCATGCCCACGTCCGGCGGGTGTCGTAACCCCGCCGTAATCGGCCGTCGTGCCGCGACCCGTCATGGGTCCGTTCTGTAAATCTCTTGTTACACACGGGATTTCTGGTGTCGTTCGACCCTTGCGGGCCGGTGAATACCCCTCCTGGGAGGGATACCGAGCCCCGTGCGGCCCGGCCAGGATTAACCCGACGCGAACGCAATCCGACGCGATCGGAAACCGCCCGAACCTCGGGCGACGACGAACGATCCCGCCACGTGACGCCTCGGCGAAAGGGCAAGAGCCATGACCGTGAGTTCCACCCACTCGTACGACGAGCTGGTGCAGCACGACCGGGTGCACCGCACGCTGTACACCGACCCGTCGATCTTCGACGACGAGATGCGCCGCGTCTTCGGCCGCACCTGGGTGTACCTCGCGCACGAGAGTCAGGTCCCCACTCCCAACAGCTACCGCACCGGCTACCTGGGTCTGCGCCCCATCATCGTCACCCGAGACCGGGCCGGCGAGCTGCACGCCCTGTTCAACCGCTGCACCCACCGGGCCGCCACCGTCTGCCGCGACGAGAGCGGCACCGCCAAGAACTTCCAATGCCCGTATCACGGATGGACTTTCAAGAACACCGGGCAGCTCGTGGGGGTGCCGTGGCCCGACGCGTACGGACCGGACTTCGAGCGCACCGACCTGAACCTCGGCGTGGTGCCGAGGGTGGAGAGCTACCGCGGCTTCGTCTTCGGCACCCTCAACGCCGATGCGCCGCCGCTCGCCGAGCATCTCGGCCCGGTCCGCGAACCCCTCGACTACTGGATCGACCGCGCCCCGGGTGGCGAGGTGTTCCTCCGCAACTCCGCGCACCGCATGGTCTACCGCGGCAACTGGAAGCTGGCGTACGACAACGCCGGCGACGGATACCATCCGGCGTTCTCGCACCGCTCCCTGCTGCAGATGGCCGAACGGCTCGGCGAGTCCAAGGACATGACGTACTTCGGCCGCACCCCCGACCGCGGCCCCATGTACGTGCAGTACCTCGGCAACGGACACACCTTCATCGACCAGCGCCCCAGCTACGACGGCCCCGGCGCGTTCTGGGCCAACCAGCGCCCGCAACCCGGGCGGGAGGTGTTCGAGGAGCTGATCCGCAGCGAGTACCCCGACGACGCGCTGCGCTACCTCGACCTGACCGTCGGCGCCCAGATCAACCTCAACATCTTCCCGAACCTGCTCATCATCGGGAACCAGGTGCAGGTGATCGAGCCGCTCGCCGTGGACCGTACCCAGCTCACCTGGTACGCCACCACCGTCGGCGGTGTCCCGGACGAGGTCAACGTCCTGCGCATGCGCACCCAGGAGGACTTCCCGGCCTTCGGCGAGCCCGACGACCAGGCCAACTTCGAGGAGGCCCAGCGCGGCCTGAGCATCCCGGAGGTCGAATGGGTGCAGATGAACCGCGGATTCGGTGTGGAGGGCCGGCAGAAGGTCGACGCCGACGGCGTCGTGACCGGGCCGGTGACCGACGAGCTGCACATGCGCGGCTACTACCAGGAATGGCTCCGGCTGATGAGCCGGTGAAGGGACACGACAGATGACCGTGCAGAGCAACGAACGCCACGACACTTCCCGGTACTCGTACTACCTGGACTCCGCCTACTACGACCACCTGGCCGAGCTGATGGGGGCCTGGCAGGAGGACTGGAGCGAACCCGATCCGCGGGTGCGCTCCGAGGTCGAGAACCTGCTCTACCGGGAGGCCCGCCTGATCGACGACGGCCGCTTCAACGACTGGGTGGAGCTGTTCACCGACGAATGCCTCTACTGGGTGCCCACCACCCCCGGCGGCGGCGACCCCCGGCGCGAGGTGTCCCACGCCTTCGACGACCGTCGCCGGCTGATGGACCGGATCTACTGGCTGCGCACCGGACTCGCGTTCTGCCAGATCCCGTCGTCGCGCACCCGGCGGCTCGTCACCAACGTCGAGGTCCTCGACACACCCGACCGCCGGCTCGTGCGATCGAACTTCCTGATCACCGAGTTCCGGGCGGGCACGACCAAGACGTACGCCGGCTGGTGCGGGCACGAACTCGTCCGCCGGGACGAGCAGTGGCGGATCGCGGTCAAGCAGGGCAACCTCGTCGACTGCGAACACGGCCACGAGAACCTGACCCTCGTCCTCTGACGGGCCCGCCATGACCGACAACACCGAACTCGACCGCCTGCGCGCCGAGGTGGACCGGCTCACGCGGCGCGTCGACCGCCTCGACCGCGAGCTCGCCGCCCACCGGCAGGTCGCCGACGCGATCCGGCGCGCGCAGTTCTGGGACTTCACCCCCTACGAACTCGTCCCGGACGGCAGCTGGATCGCCGTCGACCGCGCCGACGCCGTCGCCCTGCTGCGCGCCCTCGCCGCCACCGACCACTGGCGACCGTGGACACACACTCTGGAACCCCGAGGTGCCGTATGAAACCCCTGCTCGTCGTCGCCCACGTCGACGACCCCGACCTGACCGTCCTCGGCGACGTCGTGCGCGATCACGGCGTCCCGATCCGGATCGTCCGCCCCTTCCGCGGCGACGTGCTGCCCGCGCCGGACGAGGCCGCCGCGGTGATCTGCCTGGGCGGTAAGGAGTCCGCCGACGACCCGCACGACTACCTGCTGCGCGAACGGGACTTCCTGCGCACCGCCGCGGCCACCGACGTGCCCACGCTCGGGATCTGCCTCGGCTCCCAACTGCTCGCCCTCGCGCTCGGCGGCACGGCGGTGCGCGGCAGCGACCGTGCCGAGGTCGGCTTCGTCGACGTCACCGCCTGCGGGGCGGGGCTGGATCACCCCGTCGATTTCACCGGCACCCGGTTCTCCTTCCACTGGGACACCTTCCAGCTGCCGCCCGACGTGACCGTCCTGGCCCGGTCCCGGGACTTCGTGCAGGCCTTCGCGTTCCGCTCCGCCATCGGGGTGCAGTACCACCCCGAGAGCTCCGTCGACGGCATCGCCGGGCTCATGGCCGGCGAGCCGGACAAGGTCCGCGCCGCCGGCGCCGACCCCGACGAAATCCGTTACAAGGCACCGGAGTTCGCCGATCCCTCCCGTGATCACCTCGCCGACCTCGTCGAGCACCTGCTCGCCCCGGCGCTGTGCCCGAGTCCCGGAGCCGGTCATGAACACTGACGCCGACCTGCTCATCCTCGGTGCCGGCCCCACCGGCCTGTACGCCGCCTACTACGCCCGCATCCGCGGCCTGCGCACCGTCGTCGTCGACGCGCTCCCCGAGCTCGGCGGCCAGGTCGCCGCGCTCTACCCGGAGAAGGAGATCTACGACGTCGCCGGCCTGCCCGCGGTGAAGGGCAAGGACCTCGTCCGGCAGCTCGTCGAGCAGGCCGGCGACGACGTCGAGTACCTCCTCGGCCGGCAGGCCGTGGACCTCGATCGCGACGGCGACGTGCTCACCGTCCGCACCGACGACGACGAGCGCATCCGCACCCGCGCCGTCCTCGTCGCCGGTGGCATCGGGTCCTTCCGGCCCCGGCCCCTCGACGCCGCCGACAGGTACGCCGGGCGCGGCGCCGCGTACTTCGTCACCGACCTCGGCGACTACCGCGACCGCGACGTCGTGGTCGTCGGCGGCGGGGACTCGGCCCTCGACTGGGCGCTCGCCCTCCATCCGATCGCCGGGTCCGTCACCCTCGTGCACCGCCGCGACCGCTTCCGCGCGCACGCCGCGTCGGTGGACGAACTGCGCCGCCGCGGTGCGACCATCCACACCAACGCCGAGGTCACCGCCGCACACGGCACCGACAGTCTCGAACTCGTCGAGGTCCTGCGCCACGAACACGGCGACACCGTGCGGCTGCCGGCGCAGAAGCTGATCGCCGCGCTCGGCTTCACCGCCCAGCTCGGGCCGCTGCGCACCTGGGGCCTCGAACTCCACGGTCAGCACATCGTGGTCGGCCGTGACATGGCCACCAACGTCCCCGGCGTCTACGCCGCCGGCGACATCGCCGAGTACCCCGGCAAGGTGCGGCTGATGTCCGTCGGCTTCGGTGAGGCCGCGACCGCCGTCAACCACATCGCGCACCGCATCGACGACGATGCGCCGCTGTTCCCCGGCCACTCCACCGACGCCGGCCCCGTCCCGAGCTGACGCACCCCCCCCCAGGAGGAACCGTGCCGTACTTCATCGGAGAACCCTGCACCGACGTCATGGACAAGTCGTGCATGGAGGAATGCCCCGTCGACGCCATCTACGAGGGCGCCCGCAAGCTCTACATCCACCCGTTCGAATGCGTCGACTGCGGTGCCTGCCAATCGGTGTGCCCGATGGAGGCCATCTCGAACGACCGCCGGGTGGACGAGACCACCCGCATCCATCTCGAGGACAACGCCGTCTTCTTCAGTTCGGTGCTGCCCGGGCGCGACGTCCCGCTCGGCTCCCCGGGCGGGGCGGTGCACACCGGCCCGATCGGGGTCGACACCCCGCTCGTCGCGGCACGCGACTGACCCCACGAACCCACCCCTCACGGAGGACCGCATGTCCACTTCAGCCAAGTTCGTCGCCCGCCACGCCCTGTACGACGCCGCGCAGCAGGAGGCCGCCGACCGCGCCCGGAACCTTCTCGCGGAGAAGGGCATCGAGATGGTCCGCCTGGCCTGGCCGGATCAGCACGGCCTGATCCGCGGCAAGACGATGACCGTCGACAGCTACCTGGCGGCGCTCGAGTCCGGCACCGAGATCACCATGGCGCCGTTCTTCTTCGACACCGCCAACGCCATCGTCTTCAACCCGTTCAGCCCCGGCGGCGGGTTCGACATGCCCGAGCTGTCCGGCAGCCCGAACCTCACCATGGTTCCGGACCCCACCACCTTCCGGGTGCTGCCGTGGGCGCCGGACACCGGCTGGGTGCTGTGCGACCTGTACTTCCGCGACGGCAGCCCCTTCCCGTTCTCCCCCCGCAGCATCCTGCGCAACACCCTCGTCCAGCTCGAAAGCGCCGGCTACCACCTGATCACCGGCCTCGAGGTCGAGTGGTATCTCACCCGCGTCCTCGACGACAAGCTCGTCACCGGCTCCCTCGGTGCCCCCGGGATGCCCGCCGACCCGCCGGAGGTCGCGGCCGTCGCCCGCGGCTACAACTACCTCCTCGAATCGCATCTCGACGAGATCGACGACGTGCTGCGCCCGGTGCGACAGGCCGTCACCGCGCTCGGGCTGCCGCTGCGCTCGATCGACGACGAGTGGGCGCCGAGCCAGGTCGAGACCACCTTCGACGTGCTCGAGGGCATGGCCGCCGCGGATTCGATGCTGCTGTTCCGCTCCGCCGTCAAGCAGATCTGCCGCCGCGGTGGCTACCTCGCCTCCTTCATGTCCACCCCGGGCATCCCCGGCTTCTACGCCAGCGGCTGGCACCTGCACACCTCCCTGGTCGACACCGTCACCGGCGAGAACGTCATGGTGCCGGGGGAGGGGGAGCTGCTGTCCGACATCGGCCGGCACTACGTCGGCGGCACCCTGGCCCACGCCGCCGCCGCGTCGCCGTTCATGACGCCCACGATCAACGGGTACCGCCGCCGTCGCCCGTACTCCCTGGCCCCGGACCGGCTGACGTGGGGCCTGGACAACCGGGCCGCGATGATGCGCGTCATCAGCGCCCCCGGTGACAAGGCCTCACATGTCGAGAACCGCGTCGGCGAGCCCGCCGCCAACCCGTACCTGTACATCGCGGCGCAGGCCGCCGCGGGGCTCGACGGCATCAAGAACAAGACCGAGCCGGGTGCCCCGTCGGTGGATCCGTACGCCGCCGACGTTCCGCACCTGCCCACGAGCCTGAAGGAAGGGCTCGCGGCCCTGGGGGCGAGCCGGTTCTACCGGGAGGCGTTCGGCGACCGGTTCGTCGACTACCTCGTCACCATGAAGTCCAGCGAGGTCTCGCGCTACGAAGCGCACCTGGCCGAGCAGCCCGACCCGCAGGGCTACGCCGAGACCGTCACCGAGTGGGAACACCGCGAGTACTTCGAACTCTTCTGACCACCGCTCCACCCACCGGCACAAGGGATGACCGCCATGAGAAGAATCTCCGTGATCGGGGCCGGCCAGGCCGGAACCATCCTGTCGATGGCCCTGCAGGCCAACGGCTTCCAAGTAGACCTCTACACCGACAAGACCGCCGAGGAGATCCTGCACGAGACCTCCCCGACCGGCACCGCGGCCCTGTTCCACCGCTCGGTCGCCACCGAGCTGCGGCTCGGCTGCCCCGGCTACGACGACAAGGGCGTGCCGATGGACGCCCTGCACGTGTGCTTCAGTCCGAAGATCGGGCAGGAGCTGGTGCACTTCGGCTCCGCGCTCGGCGACGCCGCCGGCGGTGCCGTGGACGTGCGCCGCAAGTCGTACGACCGGATGGTGCGCCTGGCCGAACTCGGCGGCAACATCGTCGTGACATCGGTGCAGCCCGACGACCTCGACGACATCGCCGCCGGCAGCGACCTGACCGTCGTCTCCACCGGCAAGTACGGATTGTCGTCGCTGTTCGCCCGCGACGCGCGGCGCAGCGTCTACGACACCCCGCAGCGCAACCTCGCCATGGTGCTCGTGCGCGGCATCCCCACCGACGGCACCGCCTTCCCCAACCGTGTCGAGGGCTCGACGGGCGTGTGCTTCAATCTCTTCGGCGACGCCGGGGAGATCTTCTGGGTGCCGTTCCTGCACAAGTCCGGCGAGAACGTCTGGTGCCTGGTGTTCGAGGCCAAGCCCGGCGGCCCGTTCGACTGCTGGGCCGACGTCACCACCGTCGAGCAGGCCTTCGCGACCGCCTCGCGCCTGGCCCGCGACTACGCCCCGTGGGACTGGCCGTCGATGCGGAACATGGAGCCGATGCTCGACGACCCGCACTCGTGGCTCAAGGGCCGGGTCACCCCGTCCGTGCGCTCCGGGCTGGGCACCACCCCGGGCGGCCGGCCGATGATGAGCCTCGGCGACACGTCCGTCGCCTACGACCCCGTCGCCGGTCAGGGCGCCGGCTCCGGCATCCGGCAGGCCGGGCACTACTTCGACGCCCTCCTCGCCCGCGGCGACGGACCCTTCGACGCCGAATGGATCACCCGCACCTTCGAAGGCGTCTACGAGGAGCACATCGCCGGCACCTACCGGTTCACCAACCTGCTCCTCGAACCGCTCGGCAAGACACCGCAGCGGGTGCTCACCGCGTGCTTCGCCGACCAGCGCCTCGCCACCCGCTTCGCGCAGGTCTTCGACGCACCTCCCACCGCCTTCCCGTGGCTCACCGAGCGCGCGGCCGCCGACCGGTGGATCGGCGAGCACACCGGTCGCCGCCCCGGCGCGGTCGTCGCCGCCGGCACCGCGAAGATCCTCGCCGGGCAGGTCCGGAACACGCTGCGCGGCAGCCACTTCCCGCGGGCGGTGAGCGCGTGATCGCCACCCTCGCCGAGCGCGACCGGCGCTGGCGGCTGCTGCACGAGCGGATGGAGCGCGACGGTTACGACGCGTTGCTGTTCGCCGCCGCCGACTACCGCGGCCACAAGGGCGCCCTGCGCTACCTCGCCGACTACAACCTCTCGCACCGCTACGGCTACGCCGTCCTGCACCCCGGCGCCGCGCCCACCCTCGTGCTGCCGAAGAACCTCGAGGGCGGCCGCCGGCCCCGCACCGGCTGGATCGACGACTACGTCTACGCCGAGAAGCTCTCCGAGGCGCTCGTCAAGACCCTCACCCGGGGTGCGGCACCGGCCCGCGTCGGCATCGTCGGCATGGGGCAGGTCATGAAGGTCGAGGACTACCTGCACCTCACCGACGCGCTGCCCGGCACCGTGTTCGAGGACGCGAGTGCGATGTTCGAGCAGGTCCGCGCCGTCAAGACGGCCGCCGAGATCCGTGGCGCCGAGGAGTCCGCGTACATCGCCGACCGCTGCTTCGAACGGCTGCTCGAGATCGCCCGCCCCGGCACGACCGAACGCGCCGTCGCCGCCGAGATGTACCGCGTCGCCTACTCGCTCGGCGCCGAGGACCCGCTGTTCCTCACCATGTACGCCGACGACGAGCCGACCGGCCCGTGCCCGACGTTCGGGGCCCCCGGCGGCCGGGAACTCACCGCCCACGACGTGTTCACCTTCAGCTACGAACTCGTCGGGCCCGCCGGCTACTGGATGGAACTGTCCCGCATGGTCACCTTCGCCCCGCCCACGCCGGAGGTGCAGCGCCTCGCCGACGCGGTGTGCTCCGGCATGGCCGCCGGAAGCGCCGCCCTGCGCCCCGGCACCACGATGTCCGGTGTGCAGCGCGACGTCATCGCCGCGATCGAGCAGCACGGGGTCAGGTCGTCCTACTGGTCCGGCCACGGCCTCGGCCTCGACGTGCTCGAGGAGCCGTGGGTGGGCCTGGAGATGGTGCAGGACAACGAGAACCACGAGGCCGTCACCGCCACCGCCGAGGGCATGGTGATCGCCCTGCACCCCATGCTGTGGGACGCCGACTCCGGCGCCATGGGCTACATGGCCGACACCTGCGTCGTCGAGGCCGGGCGCACCCGCACCCTGTCCAAGTTTCCGACCGAGCTGTACCGGGTCTGAGAGAGGTAGAGCAATCATGACCACCCTGGAACGCCCCACCGCCGGCACGGCGGGCGGCACCGCCATCGACCCGATCCTCGCGTCGGTGCTGCAGCGGCGCGTCGACGCCATCGCCAAGGAGATGGCGACGATGCTGATGCGCTCGTCCCGCTCGCCGATCTTCAACGAGATCGGCGACCTGGTGACGGTGCTGTTCGACAAGCACGGCCGCACCCTCGCCCAGGCCGAGTTCGCCGCCATCATCGCCTTCGGCGCCCAGCCGCCACTCGAATACATCATCGACTACCTCGGCGACGACATCGCCGAGGGCGACGTCATCCTCCACAACGACGTCTACACCGGCGGCAACCAGAACGCCGACACCGGCGTCTACCTGCCCATCTTCCACGAGGGCGAACTCGTCGGCTGGGCCGCCGCCAAGGGCCACATGGCCGACATCGGCGGCATGACCATCGGCGGCTACAACCCCAGCGCCACCGAGATCTGGCAGGAGGCCCTGCGCATCCCGCCCGTGAAGATCATGGCCGGGGGAGTGCTGCGCAAGGACGTGTGGGACTTCGTCGGCGCCAACATCCGCATCGACTTCGTCATGGAGGACATCAAGTCCATGGTCGGCGCGTGCACCGTGGGCTCGCGCCGCCTCGTCGAACTGCTCGGCCGCTACGGCCGCGGCACCTTCGACGCCCACATGGACTACATCCTCGACAGCTCCGAGAAGCAGGTCCGGGCCGAGATCGGCCGCTGGCCCGACGGGGTGTACCACGGCGAGAGCTGGATGATCTCCGACGGCCTCGACCCCACTCGCCGCTACAAGGTCGCCTGCGACATCACCGTCTCCGGCGACGAGGTCACCTTCGACTTCTCCCGCACCGACGATCAGGCCCCCGGCATCACCAACATGCCGCCCGCCTCCGCGATGGGCGCCGTGCGCATCGCGTTCCTCATGCTCGTCGCCGCCGGCGGCATCAACATCCCCACCAACGACGGCCTGTTCCGGCCCGTGCACACCGTGTTCCGGCCCGGCTCGCTGCTCAACCCGCACTTCCCGGCCGCGACCATCTTCGGCAACCAGATGTGCGACGAGGTCGTCGACGCCATCATGTCGGCCCTCGCCGACGCCCTGCCGGACCGCGTCACCGCCGGGTGGAACAAATTCATCTGCACCGCCCTCAACGGCACCGACCCGCGCACCGAACAGCCGTTCGTGACCCTCACCGTGTTCCAGCGCAACGGCCCCGGCGCCATGAAGGGCACCGACGGGTGGGACGCGCTCGGCTTCACCGGCACCGCCGGGCAGATGCGCTCCCCGGACCCGGAGATGTTCGAGCTGTCGAGCCCGCACTTCCTCGAATATCACGAGTACCTACCGGATTCGGCCGGCGCCGGCCAGTGGCGCGGCGGCCTCGGCACCCGCTCGGCGTGGCGCTGCTACGGCGACTCCGAAATCGGCGTCACCATCGGCGAATCCGTCGAATCCGAGGGCGGCGCCCCCGGAGCCGGCCTGTTCGGCGGCGGCCCCTCCGGCATGAACCGCATGACCGTCGAATACCCCGACGGCACCACCCACGAGTGGGGGTCGAAGGAACTCGTCGAGCTCCCGTCCGGCTCGGTGGTCCGCTCCGTCAGCGGCGGCGGCGCCGGCTACGGCGACCCGCTGCTGCGGCCCGCCGACCTCGTCGCCGACGAGGTCCGCAACGAACTGCTCTCCGCGGAACAGGCCCGCATCCGCTACGGCGTCGTCGTCGACGCCGCCACCCGCACCCTCGACGCCGAGGCAACCGCTCAGCTGCGCAACACCCGGAAAGGCGGACAGTGACCATGTCGGCAACACCCAGCATCCGCATCGGAGTCGACGTCGGTGGCACCTTCACCGACTTCCTCGTCGTCCACGAGGACGGCACCCGGCTCGTGCACAAGACCAGCTCCATCCCCTCCGACCCGTCCACCGCGGTCGTCAAGGGCCTGACCGAGATCGCCGAGCGGCGCGGGGAGACCCTCACCGGCCTGCTCGCGCAGGTCCACACCATCGTGCACGGCACCACCGTCACCACCAACGCCCTGCTCACCCGCACCGGCGCCAAGACCGGCCTGCTCACCACCGAGGGCTTCCGCGACGTGCTGCAGATGCGCGACGGCACCCGCGAGGACGCCTACGACAACCGGCTCACGCCGCCGGCGCCGCTCGTGCCCCGGGCGCTGCGCCGGCCCGTCGGCGGCCGCCTCGACCACGAGGGCACCGAGGTCACCCCGCTCGCCACCGACGACGTGCGTGCCGCCGCCGAACTGTTCCGGCGCGAGGGCGTCGAGGCCGTGGCGGTGTCGTTCATGCACTCGCACGCCGGCGACGAGCACGAACGACAGGCCGCCGACATCCTCGCCGCCGAGCTGCCCGGCGTGTACCTGACCCGCTCGAGCGAGCTGCTGCCGCAGGTGCGCTACTACGACCGCACCAGCACCGCCGTGCTCAATTCCTATGCGGGACCGATCATCACGCGCTACCTTCGGGTGCTCACCGAGGCGCTCGACGCGGCGGGATTCACCGGCATCCTGCTGCTCATGCAGTCCAACGGCGGCGTCGCCACCCCCGACGAGCTGGCCCGCCGTGCCGCCCTGTCGCTGCTGTCCGGCCCGGCGTCCGGGCCCACCGCCGGCCTGCTCGAGGTCGCCCCGCACGGCTGGGACCGCTGCCTGACCGTCGACATGGGCGGCACCAGCTTCGACGCCGCCGTCGTCAACGACGGCCGGCCGCTCGTGATGACCGACGGGCAGATCGACCGCGGCCGCATCGCCCTGCCCATGGTCGACATCCACACCATCGGCGCCGGCGGCGGCAGCATCGCCTACGTCGACGAGGGCGGCCTGCTGCGCGTCGGCCCCGAGAGCGCCGGCGCCGTCCCCGGACCCGCCTGCTACGGCCGCGGCGGCACCCGCGCCACCGTCACCGACGCCGACGTCGTCCTCGGCTACGTCGACCCCGCGAGCTTCCTCGGCGGCGACATCCCCCTCGACCGGGAGGCCTCGATCGAGGCGATCCGCCGCGACGTCGCCGAACCCCTCGGCATCTCCGTCGAGGAGGCCGCCGCCGGCATCTACGACGTCGTCAACGTCGGCATGGCCGCCGGTGTCCGGGAGATCACCGTCCGCCGCGGTCTCGACGCCCGCGACTTCCCGATCGTCGTCGCCGGGGGAGCCGGGCCCGTCCACGCCGCCGCCATCGCCCGCGAACTCGAGATCCCCGTGCTCGTCACCCCGCGCGAGTCGTCGATCTTCTGCGCCGCCGGCATGCTCGTGTGCGACTTCCAGCACGACTTCGTGCAGAGCCACAAGGCCGAACTCGCCGCCCTCGACACCGGAGAACTCCTCGGGATCTGGCACGACATGGCCATGCGCGGCCGCAAGATCCTCGCCGAGGAAGGCGTCGCCGACACCGAGGTGACCCTGCAACCCTCGCTGGACATGCGCTACCGCGGCCAGTGGTACGAGATCAACGTGCCGCTCGACCCGTCGTCCCTCGACGGCGTCGACCTCGCCGACGTCGCCGAGCGGTTCCACGCCATGCACGACACCCTGTTCGGCTACCGCTCCCCGGACATGCCGATCGACGTGCTCAACATCCGGCTCAGCGTCGTCGGCACCACCCCCAAGCCGCGCCTCGACAGCGCCGTCGTGCCCACCGGCGACGGCACCGGGCGGATCGGCACCCGCCCGATCTGGTCGGTGCTGCACCGGACGATGGTCGAGGCCGCGGTGTACGACGGGCACGGCCTCGGCGTGGGCGCACACTTGGAGGGGCCGGCGATCATCGAACTGGGCACCAGCAGCGTCGTGGTGCCCGACGAGTTCGCCGTCGAGGTCGACGACCGCGGGTCGTTCGTCCTCCGCTACCGGCCGGCGGCGTCCTGAACGCCGGGCGGGTTGCCGATACGAGGGTGGAGGCCGCCGCACGGGCGGCCGAGGAGGTGCAGGGGGCCATGGACATCGAGTTCCCGTTCGACGGTGACGACGACGATCGCACCGTCGCGACCGATCTCGCCGACGTCGCCGAGTCCCTCCTCGCCGTCGACACGGTCGAGGCGATCCAGGACCTGTGCATGGACCTCGTCCCGCGGGTGCTGCCGTCCCGTGCCTTCGGCATCTACCTGTTCGGCGACTCGCCCGGCCGCACACCGCTGGCCGCCGCGGAGGGCGTCAGCGAACGCTTCCTGACGCTGTACGAGGAACTCGGCCGTCACCAGGACCCCGTGCTGCGCACGCTCGAGCAACGCCGCCGCCCCACCCACAGCAGCCGGCTGATGAGCGAGAACACGTGGACCGAGTCCCCGTTCTTCCGCGACGTGGCCCGCCTGCACGACATGCGGATGGTGCTCGAGGCGCCCATCATCGAACGCGGCCACGTCGTCGGCACCCTCAACTTCGCCGACAACGACCGGCTCGCGCTGGCGTCGCCCGCGGAGATCGCCGTCGCCGGCGCCCTGGGCCGGCTCGTGGGTGTCGCGGTCACCGAGGTGGCTCGGCGGGAGGCGGCCCGCGCCGTGCAGGACGACCTGTGGGCCGCGCTCGACCTGTCGAGCGAGGCCACGGTCATCCTCGATCTCGCCACCGGGCAACGCCAGGTCAACGCCGCCGCGCGGGCCCTGCTCGGCCGGGTCGGCATCAGCGAGCCCACGCTCTGGCTGACCGGGCTCATCGAAGCCGGCGGGCCCGGCCGCGACGCCGACGCCGGCATGCGGCAGACGTTCGTCCTGGACGTGCGCCTCGACGGGGTGTCCCGGCACCTGCAGGTGCAGAGCTGCGTCACCGACCGGGGCGGCGCCCGCCGCGTCGTGGCACTGCTCGAGCTGTTGCCCGCCGCACCGGGCGTCGCCGCGCTGCCCGACCACCTCGCCTCGCAGCTCTCCGCCCGCGAACGCGAGATCGCCGCCCTCGCCGTCGCGGGCCTGCAGGACCAGCAGATCGCCGAGAAGCTCTTCCTCAGCCGCTACACCGTCAAGCAGTACCTCAAGACCACCTACCGCAAGCTCGGGATCCGATCCCGGCTCGAGCTCACCCGCGCCGCCCTCACCGGCGAACCCGCCGACGACGGACCGCGCCCCACGACCCCGGAGCAGCCATGACCACCACCGACCCCACTGCCGTTGTCACCGGCGGCGCCACCATGATCGGCGCGGCCGTCGCCGAAGCCCTCGCCAAGGACGGCTGGTCCGTCGCGATCGTCGACGTCGATCCCGCCGGCGGAGCCGTCGCCGACCGGCTGGGCGAGCAGGCGAGCTTCCACCGCACCGACCTCACCGACGACGAAGCCCTCGCCGGCACCGTCGCCGCGATCGCCGACCGTCACGGCGGCATCGACCACCTCGTCAACCTCGCCTGCGTCTACCGCGACAACGGGCCCGCCTCCACCCGCTCCGACTGGCTCGCCACCCTCGACGTCAACGTCGTCAGCGCCGCCGTCCTCACCGGGCTCGCGCTGCCGTGGCTGCGCCGCTCCGACCGGGCCGCCGTCGTCAACTTCACCTCCACCTCCGCGCGCGTCGCGCAGGCCGGGCGCTGGACGTACCCCGTCAGCAAGGCCGCCATGGTCCAGCTCACCCGCAACATGGCCCTCGACCTCGCCGCCGACGGCATCCGCGTCAACTCCGTCTCGCCCGGCTGGACCTGGTCCAACGCCATCGACCAGCTCGCCGGCGGGGACCGCGTCAAGGCCGACCGGGTGGCCGCGCCGCTGCACCTGCTCGGCCGCACCGGCGACCCGGCGGAGGTGGCTGCCGTGGTGCGGTTCCTGCTCTCGCCCGAGGCGTCGTTCGTCACCGGAGCCGACTACGCCGTCGACGGCGGTTACACCGCCATGGGCCCCGAACGGGCCGATCAGCTCATGGCCGAACTCGCCGGACAGGAGTGACGCCATGACCACCCACGGACTCGATCTCCGCGACCTGCGCAACGCCTTCGGTCAGTTCGCCACCGGCGTCACCGTCATCACCGCGCGCGGTGCCGGCGCCCGGCGGGCCGGCATCACCGCGAACTCGTTGACCTCCCTGTCGCTCGATCCGCCCCTGCTGCTGTTCTGCCTCGCCAACCGGGCGCCCAGCTATGAAACGTTCTGCACCGCCGAGTATTTCGCAGTCCACGTGCTGGGGGTCGAGCAGCAGGGGCTGTCGCAGCGGTTCTCCCGGCCCGCCGAGGACAAGTTCGCCGGGCTGCCGGTCGACGAGGGGCCCGGCGGGGTGCCGCTGCTCGGCGGATGCCTCGCCCGGTTCGTGTGCACCCGCGAAAATGCTTACGTGGAGGGCGATCACACCATCTTTGTCGGCCGGGTGCGGGAGTACGAACGGGGAGAGGACGAGCCGCTGCTGTTCCACGCCGGCAGCTACCGGCTCGCGGCACCCCGGGAGGCCGTGCCCGGGTGCGTCGCCCGCTCGCCGGCCGCTCGGTAGGGCCGTCAGCCGCGCCGCCTGCCGCACCCGACGGCCGGGCGCGCGTCCATCACTACCGCCACGCCCTGGTCGGACTGTCGTCGACGTCGACGAGCAGGTGGTTCCCCGGGTCTCGGAAGATTCGGTGCCGGAACATCACTCGAATCATCGCCACCGGAACGCCCCTTCCTGTCCTACTCGCCGGCTTCGATGATCGTCCGGAGGGTGGTGAGTTGCTCGGGGGTGATCCCCGTCGGTTGCATGACCGCGTTCCATCCGTCGACGTACCCGGAGGTGTATTTGTGGCCGTGGCCGCCCGGGACACCGGTGGAGAACGGCAGGTCCGCGGTGACCTGCCAGAACGTCACGAACGGCATCCAGAACATCTCCTCGAGCACATCCTGTCCGGGTGGCTGACCGATCCAGTCCGGTTCGCCGAGGATCAGATTCGGGCTCCACCAGACGATCGGGTCGGACGGATGCATCAGGTACAGGACCCGACTGCCGTCCCAGGGCGTGTCCGCGGGAGGAATCTCCGTCCGGGGATCGTTGGTGAACCGCACCGTGCGCCCGTTCTGGTAGACCGGCTCGATCTCCGGGCTGCCCGGGGCACGCCGATCGCTGAATTCCCGGAACAGGGTGTTGAAGTTCGGGGGGCCGACGAACAGCGTCCCCGAGGTGCGGTTGCGCAGATCGTATTCGCCGCTGAAGGCGGTCTCGCCGCCGAACGAGCCGAGGCTCTCTCCGGCGACGAACAGCCGGGGGCGGTTGTCCTGTGGCAGTTTCGACCACACGTCGTAGACCGCGTCGAACAGATCGCGACCGGCTTGCCGGGCCTTCGACTGATCGACCAGATAGGAGATCCACGACGGCAGGTACGAGTACTGGAGCGCCACGGTCGCCGCGTCGCCACCGGTGAGATACTCGAACGAATCCACCAGCGCCGGGTCCACCCACCCGCTTCCCGTGGTGGTGATCACCAGCAGGTTCCCCCGCTGGAAACCTCCGGCACGGCTGAGGTCCTCGACCGCCGACGCCGCCCGGGATTCGGAGTCGTCGGCCGACGCCAGTCCGGCATAGGTCCGGATCGGCTCCAGGGCCGGGCGTTGGGCGAACTGTGTGAGCTCCTCTGTGGAGGGGCCGGAGCCGATGAAGCTGCGCCCCTGCCACCCCAACGACTCCCACGGCACCACCGATCCCGGTCCGCCCGAACGCAGGCCGGTCGTGGGCTGCTGTATGCCCTCCGGGGTCATGGTGTCCCGCACCGAGAACGCCGAGTTGGCGACACCGACGAGGCCACCGAGCAGCACACCCGACACGACCGCATAGACGAGCCAGGCGACCGCGAGCCACCCGACCACGGTCGCCGCGCGATGTCCGATCCACCGGTTGAGCAGAGCGGCCAGCCAGCGATACAAGCCCCGGACGCCGCGCCCGACCGCCAGGAGGAGACCGAACATCACTGCAGCCACGACGGGGGAGAGGACCACGAGCGCGACGTTGTACTCGGTGACCCCCATCAACACGCGGATCTCGTGCTGCCAGTACTGACCGATGGCGAAGGAGCCGACGAACAGCACCGCCGCGGCGACGAGGAAGACCAGCCAGGAGCCGCGCCGCGGACGTCGAGGGCCTCGGTCGGCGAATGCGCGCCACACGAACGCCGCGAACACCCCCAACCCGTAGCCGATCGCGGCAGTAATGCCACAGATCATGCCCTGGAGCAGGCCTCCGCGTGGTAGCAGCGACGGCGTGAACGACAAGCACGCGAAGATCAGTGCGCCCCAGCATCCCGGGAGGGTGACGTACAGCAGCTTCCGGCGGCCCACGGTCTCGGGCGACCGGCTCTCGTCGTCTCCTGCCGCGGCCTCCACGGTCGCGGTGCGATGTCCGGAGCCGGGAAGACCTGCACCGGTGGTCGCCGTGTCGGGCGCGCTCGGCGCCGAATCGTCCTGGGCCCCGGTTCCCTGTGGTGTCATTGCTGTCCGCCTATGTGCGACCGGTCCGGGACGAGCGAGAAGCATTCCCGATTTCGCGCCAGGCCGACTTCTCGATCAGCAGGGGAACGAAGGTCCGGATCTCCTCCTCGACCTGGTCAGTAGTAGTCGGCTCGCGGGTTCCAGGTCGAGATCGCCCAGATCACCACCACGTCGAGCGCGATGATCAGGATCGACCACCACGGGTAGTACGGGAGCCACAGGAAGTTCGCGAGGATCGACAGCGCAGCGATGACAATTGCCGACACTCGTGCCCACGTCGCGCCGCTGATCAGGGCGATGCCCACGACCACCATCACCACACCGAAGACGATGTGGACCCACCCCCAGGTGGTGAGGTCGAATTTGAAGGTGTACTCCTGGCCCTGGACGAACACCTCGTCCTCGGCCACCGCCGCAATCCCCTGGAAGAACTGCAGAATGCCGATCGTGGCCATGATGACCGCGGCCCCGATCGACGTCCCCGCGGCGATGCCCTGTTTGACGGACATGCCTTCCTGATCGGCACGCACGTTCTGAGACATGATGCTCCCCTTCCGAGGCGGGACTGGTATCGCCCAGTGTGCGCTTCGGCTCTGTTTCTCTGCAGTGGCTTTGGGCCTTTTTCCCGTTTCGAAGCGGTCACGAGACCGGCATGCGCCGGGGGCGGGTCGGTGTCCCGATGCCACATGTGCAAAAACTGATGCGGGTTGCCGCGCGCGGACTATCGTCGAACAGGTGGTGGGGTGGTGCGCCCGCCGAACACTGGTTCCGTCGCTGAAACGAGGCTCCTGGTGACCGATTCCGACATCGACGAGATGGGTCCGGTCGACTATCTCGTCATCGAGTTTCCTGCCGATCGTCCTCCCGACGGGTCGGCGCTACCGCTCCTGCGCGATCTCGTCGAGCGCGGCATCATCCGCGTGCTGGACCTGGCGTTCGTCCGCAAGGACCCCGACGGCTCCGTCGCCGGGATCGACATCGCCGAGGTCGGGCTCGAGGGCGAGATCGACGTGACCCTGTTCGCGGAGGCCGCCTCGGGTCTGCTCGACGACACCGACTTCGCCGAAGCCGGAGCCGCGCTCGAGCCGGGCTGCTCGGCAGCCGTCCTGGTCTACGAGAACACCTGGGCCGCGCCCTTCGCGCGGGCACTGCGTCGCAACGGCGCCCAGCTCGTCGCGTCGGGCCGCATCCCGGTGCAGAGCATCCTGTCGTCTCTGGACGCCCTTGGATCTGAAAGCTGAAGTAGAACAGAGCAATTCGAATCGACATACCATTCGAGTACCCGAGGAGTGCACCATGCCCGGACTGCTTCGCGGAGTCGCCCGTACCGCCGTGGTGGCCGGAACCGCCACCGCGGTGTCCAACCGGGTGTCCCGGCGGCAGGGCCAGCGCTGGGCGGCGCAGGAGCAGGCTCCATACGACCGCGATGCGCAGTACCCGCCCGAACCTGCCCCGGCGCCGACCGCCCCGGCGGCCCCGGGAGGGACGGACCGGATCGCCGCATTGAAGGACCTCGCCGAGCTGAAAACACAAGGCGTGCTCACCGAGGCCGAGTTCGAGGCCGAGAAGGCCCGGATCCTGGCGTCCTGACCCCTCCGCCCGATCGGCACGGCCGCCGGCCGTCGCCGGCGGGCGGCCGGTCAGCGAGGGCGACGCCGCGGCGCAGCAGCGGGCTCAGCCGCGCCGCCTGCCCCACTCGATCGCCGGGCACGCGTCCATCACCATCGCCACGCCCTGCTCGGTGGTGCGCCGGAACGCGTCCTCGTCGATCACGCCGAGCTGGAACCACACGCCCTTCGCGCCGATCGCGACGGCCTGGTCGGCGAACTCGCCCGCCGACTCCGACCGGCGGAACACGTCGACCACCTCGACGGGGAACGGAACGTCGGCGAGGGACGCGTAGCCCTGCTCGCCGAGCACCGTCGGCGCGTTCGGATGAATGGGGACGATCCGCTTGCCGCGCTCCTGCAACAGCCGCGCGATCCGATACGCGGTCCGGCCGGGATTGCCGGACAGCCCGACCACCGCCCAGGTGTCGCAGTCGTCGAGCATCAGGTTCACAGCCTTCGGGTCCTGCCAGGACGTGCTCATGGCAGCAAAATTACCCCTCGTCGGCGCGGCGCGGACGTCGTCGCGGCACCCGGGTCGACCCACCGAAGGCCGACTCGTCCGGCTACCGCCGAACCCCTGCCCGTACTCTGGAGTACAGAAACTCGAGTCGTGCCGCGTTGGACCCGTCGCAACACAGCTCACCGATGCGTACGGGGCGCAGCACAGAAATGGACGCAGTCGAGTGCAAGATACGGCCGGTCGAGGCATCCAAGCCTTCATTTCCGAGGTCATCCAGCGCGGGGGCCGCGCCGAGCGGCTCGAGCACCTGCCGCGCAACCCGGTCCAGGTGTGGGGCGTCGACGGGAACAGCTGCATCGTGCGCGTCCGCGCCAAGATCGACGGGGACTGGCAGGCGCGACGGCAGGACGCCCTGCCGGACGCCGACGACACGGGCTCGCAGTTCTGGGTCTTCGTGGACCTGGGGAGCACCCCGGTGACGTACTTCGTGCTGCCGTCCGACGAGGTCGCGGCGGGGATCGCCGCCGAGGTCGACATCTGGATGGCCGATGCGCGCGGCCGGACCCGCACCGGAAGCCACGCCATCCCGCTCAGCAGCGTCGCCCACGGCAAGGACCGCTGGGACCTGCTCGGCCTGACGCCGGCCAAGGACACCACCCGCTACACCGACGACGACGCGGCCGAGGCCGAGCAGGAGCGGCTCGCCCGCAACCGCGCGCGCAAGGCGAGCGCCGCGGGCAAGGCACGCGGGGCGGCCGAACCCGAGGTCGCCGAGGACCCGCGGCTGCCGGTGCTCGCCGACTGGGACGGCTACCGGGTGAAGGGGCGGTTCGACCCCGCCACCGGCGTCCTCGAGATCACGGCCGGTCCGATGGAGGGCCGACGGTTTCCCGATCCGACCACCGCCGCCGTCGCCGTCGCCAGCTACCTCAGCGGTGACGTCGAATCGTGCGACGGCGGCATGTTCTGGCGCCTCGACCAGCCGGAATCCACGCCGTTGGGGGCGCACCTCGCCTGACGGCACCCGAGGTTTCCGCCCTGTTCGCCGTCGCGTCGACTCCGGGGTGCCCGAGGGCAACCCGAACCCGTTCGACTATGGTCATACTCGACGTGTGCCCCTGAGCACGTCGGCGAACGGAAGTGAGAGATCATGGGCAGCCCTCGTGGGGCCGAGCGAATAGCCGAATACCCGAGGCCCTCGCACACCCTGCTGCACATCACCGACACCCACCTGGTCGGCGGAGACGAACTGCTCTACGGGACGGTCGACGCCGACGCCCGGGTGCGGCAGATTCTCGCCGATATCCGCGCGTCCCAGGTACAGCCGGACGCGCTCGTGTTCACCGGCGACCTCGCCGACCGCGGCCAGCCCGACGCCTACTCGAAGCTGCGCGGCCTCGTCGAGCCCGTCGCGCAGGCACTCGGCGCGCAGATCGTGTGGGCCATGGGCAACCACGACGACCGCGCCACCTTCCGCGAACTGCTGCTGGATCAAGCGCCGTCCACCGGCCCGATCGACCGCGTATACGACGTCAACGGCCTGCGCATCATCACCCTCGACACCTCGGTGCCCGGCTTCCACCACGGCGAGATCTCGCAGGAACAGCTGAACTGGCTGGCGCAGGAACTCGAGACGTCGGCGCGCTTCGGCACCATCCTCGCCATGCACCACCCGCCGGTACCCAGCGTGTTCGACCAGGCCGTGCTCGTCGAGCTGCGCGACCAGGCCGGCCTCGCCGAGGTGCTGCGCGGCACCGACGTGCGCACCATCCTCGCCGGGCACCTGCACTACACCACGACCGCGACCTTCGCCGACATCCCCGTCTCCGTGGCCTCCTCGACGTGCTACACCCAGGACCTCAACGTTCCGCCCGGGTGCCAGCGCGGCCACGACGGTGCCCAGGGCTTCAACCTCGTGCACGTCTACCCGGACACCATCGTCCACTCCGTGGTGCCGACCGGCAGCTACATCACCACCGGCCGGCCGTCCACCGCGGAGGACGCGGCCCAGCGTCTCGCCGAGGCCGGAATCCGCATCCCCGAGAACCCGGACGTCACCGTCCGCGTCTAGGCTCGCGCCGCACAAACTCGGACGGTCGGTACCGGCGTCGCCACGGCCGGCCTACTCGGCGGGCGCCAGCACGATGTCGAAATCGACGCTCGCCCAGCTGCGCCCCGCGAGATCGTGTCCGTCCGGCGGCGGCTCCTGGGCCGAGTGCTGGACGAAGTCCTTGACGAGCGAGTCCTCGACACCGAACACGCTGTCGCGGTCGAGGTAGTCGCAGCCGTCGACGAAGATGTGGGTGACGAGCGTTCGAAGTCCCGGCGCGGACACCATGAAGTGCAGGTGGGACGCGCGTATCGGTGACCGCCCGGCGGCTTCGAGCAGCCGCCCGACCGGACCGTCGTGCGGAATCGGGTAGGGGGTGGGGGTCAGTCCCCAGAAGCTGTACCGGCCGTCGTCGCCGGTGAACAGGTGAGCGCGAGCCGCGACGCGCTCGTCGCGGTACTGCACGTCGTACAGTCCGTCCTCGTCGGCCTCCCACACCTCGAGGCGAGCGCCCGGCACCGGCCGGCCGGTGAGGTCGCGGACGGTGCCCTGCACTCGGCACGGTTGGCCCTTCGCGCCGAACGTCAGGTCGCCGCCGGTCTCGATGCGCGGTGACCCGTCGACGAAGAACGGCCCGAACACGGTCGACGCGGTGGCGTCGCCGATGGCCTCGTTGTTGACGGCGATGGTCTGCATCGAGACACCGAGGACGTCCGAGAGGAGGACGAACTCCTGGCGTTTGTCGTCGGTGATGTGTCCGCACTCGGTGAGAAAGCCGACGGCGGTACTCCATTCCTGCTCGGTGAGCCGTACCTCGCGCACGAATGTGTGCAGATGCTGGACGAGCGCCCGCATGAGCTGACGCAGGCGCGGCGAACCGGTGTTGTCGAACGACGCGACGACCCGGTCGACGAGGTCCTGCTCGCGCCGTGCCTGTTCGGGCGATACGGAGGGCGCCGCGTCGAGTGGGCGGGCGGTCGGGTGGCACGGCTCGTGAGGGCGATCGGATGGGGTGTTCACGGAGTCCTCCGGGTCTGCCGACCCGACCACGCCGCGTACAGCAGCTCGGTCAGGTTCCGCGGCGTGACGGGTGTGGGATTGGTGTCGGGAACGGCGGCAAGGCAGCGCCGCACCGCGTCGGGAAGATCCGCCTCGCGCATCCCCAGCTCGGCGAGAGACGTCGGAGCGTTGGAGCGCCGCCGTAGTTCGTCGAGTGCTGCGGAGGCCGCATCGGGATCCGTCGGGGTCGGGGATCCCAGCGCGACGGCGAGGCGCCGGCCGAGCGTGGGGAGCGACGCGGCGTTGAAGGCCAGCACGTAGGGCAGCACGACGGCGTGGGTCTGCGCATGCGGCAGACCGTATGCGCCGCCGAGGACGTGGCAGATCTGGTGGTGCATGCCCGAGCCGGCCGACGCGAACCCCACGGCAGCAAGGTGCGCGCCGTACAGGCAGCGGTCGCGGCCGTCGATACCGCCGGGGTCCGCGACAACCTCCGGCAGGCCGGTGGCGAGGGCACGGGCGCCCTCGAGGCAGAGCGCGGCATTGATCGGATCGGCGCGCGGGGCCCACAGCGAGTCGATGCAGTGGGCGAGCGCGTTCAGGCCGCTGGCCACACTGAGATCGACCGGCAGGCCGACGGTCAGCTCGGAGTCGTAGATCACCGAGGCCGGAAGGACCGCGTTGTCGGCGCCGGTGGTCTTCACCCCCTTCTCGGTCAGCCCCCACACGTTGGTCGCTTCCGAACCGGCGTAGGTCGTCGGCACGGCCACGATCGGTAGGCCGGTGGTCATCGCGACGGCCTTGGCCAGGCCGACGGCCGATCCTCCGCCGATACTGACGAGGGCGTCGGCCTCGGCGTCGATTGCGGCCCGCCGTGCTCGTCGCGCAACCTCGACGGGGACGTGCGGATGGACCTCCGACCAGCGGTAAACCACCGGCAGGTCCCCGGCGATGCGGTCGGCGAGGGTAACTTCCGCCGCCGATGCCACGAGCATGACCCGCGCGGCGCCGAGCCGGTCGATCTCGGCCGCGAGGTGGCGGCGTGCGCCTCCGGCCCCGAACACCACGCGCTGCGGAAGGGCCTCATGGGTGAACGACAGTCCCATCGGTCACGCCTGCCGGTGCAGGATTCGGAGCATGGCGTCGCGCAGTGCGGCCACCGGGTCGTCCGCCACACGGTGTGCTCGCCATCCGATGTGGGTGTCCGGCCGGACCAGGACCGCACCGTCCTCCGCCACCTCCCGCAGCCTGTTCCAGTCGAAGTACAGGTCCTGTACCTGCTCGCCGGCTCCGATCACGATCGGGACCACCTCGACGCCGAGTTCCTCCGAGACCTTCGCCGCCGCGCCGGCCCACGCCCGGCCGGTCTTGCCGGTGAAGAGAGTGAACTGCGTGTACTTCGCCAGATCGTGAGTGGACATCTTGCTCGTCGAGTTGCCTACCCAGCAATGCGGGAGGCGCACACCGGGATACGTGTGCGGCTCGTAGTAGAGTTCCGGATCCCGCGCGGGGGCGGGCAGGACGCTCCCGTCCCCGGCCACCGCGGTGGAGCCGGCGTAGTTCTGCCCCAGCTCGACGCCGAGAGCGTTGAATTCGTAGTTCTTGAGCTCCATCGCCGCCGCGAGCGCCTGCCTCTTGGTGGCACCTTCGGGTGTGTCGGCCCGGAGTTCGGCGAGTTCGGCCTGCATGTGTTCGACCGTCGTCGCCCGAGTTGTGCCGAGGGCTTCGAAGATTCCCACGAACTCCCGACTGGACTTGTTGGCGCGCCTGACGATCTGCTCGGCAACAGGGACACGTTCGACCGAGTAGGTCTCGAGTAGTCCCGGACCGGCGCGTCCTTCCAGCACGGCGGCAATCTTCCAGGCGAGGTTGTAGGAGTCCTGGATGGAGGTGTTGGAGCCCAGGCCGTTGCTCGGCGGGTGACGGTGGGCCGCGTCGCCGGCGATGAAGACCCGGTGCGACTGCATGTGCGTGGCGTACATCTCGTTGTTGCCCCACAGCGAGTAGCCCGTGATCTCCACGTCGATGTCGTCGCGACCGATCATGGTGCGGACGATCTCCCGGGCGTGATCGTCGTTCATCTCCGGTGGCGGCAGCTCGATGTCGTAGCCCCACACCGCGAGCCACTCGTTCCACGGGCGCACCATGCGGACGAGTCCGGCGCCGATGCCGCCGACATCCGAGCCGGGCTGCACCACCCAGTACAGCACCGAGGGGCGGTGCGCGACGAGGTCGGTGAGGTCGGCACGGAACGTGATGTTCATCGAACCGGCAATGTCCATCCGGCCCTCGAACGGCAGGTCGAGGGAGGCTGCGATCGTGGAGCGGGCGCCGTCCGCCCCGATCAGATACTTGGCCCGGATGTCGAATTCGCGGCCGTCGAGCCGATCGAGAACACGGACGGTGACCCCATCGGCGTCCTCGGAATGCGAGAGGTACTCGGTCGAGAACCGCGTCTGCGTACCGCGGACCGTGGCGTTCTTCACGAGGATCGGTTCGAGATGCGTCTGCGGAATGTCGCAGTTGAGGGACGGCGAGGCGAGCACGTAGTCGGCCTCGCGTGCGGGGTGGGTACCCCACGCCAGGATCCGCCCGAGTTCCTCGCCCGCCAGGGCGGTGCAGAACACGGTGTCACCCATGATGGCGTGGGGGGACGCCTCCGCAAGGACCTGCTGCTCGATGCCCACGTCGCGGAAGATCTCCATCGTCCGCTGATTGGTGATGTGAGCGCGTGGCGTATTGGCGGTCCACCGGTACTTGGTGATCATGATGTTGTCGATGCCGAGCGTGGACAGGAACAGTGCAGCGGAGGCGCCGGCGGGGCCGGACCCGACGATGACGACGTCGGTTTCGACGACCGGGCCACGGGGAGGAGCGGTCTCGGCGAGACCGTCGTGAAAGACAGGCATGGGTTCTCCGAAGGCAGGGGTGACGGGCGGCGGGTATCAGTCGTAGTAGCGGAAGATCACCTCGGCGACGCAGGCGGGCTTGTCGCCGTCCTCGATCTCGATGACGCACCGGTAGACGGCGTCGACGCCGCCGTCGAACGGCACGGTGTCGGCCAGGTGCAGGTCCAGCCGTACCCGCGTGTCGACCGGAACCGCGGCCGGAAAGCGAACTCTGTTGAGGCCGTAGTTGAGTCCGAGGGAGCAGAAGGACGTATCGATGGTCTGCTGGATGAGCCCGCCGATCAGCGCCAACGTGTGGTAGCCGTGCGCGATGATCGATCCGAACGGGGACGCCGCGGCGCGCTCGGTGTCGAAGTGGATCCAGTTGAAGTCGTGTGTGGCCTCACCGAATCCGCGGATGTGCTGGTGGTCCAGCGTCACCCACGGACTGGAGCCCAGATGTGTGCCGACGTGCTGGGTGAGATCGGCGGTGCTGCCGAAGACGATCATCGTTCCTCCTGGGACGGGACGGGTGCGGGGCTGTCGGATCTCGGGTCGAGCATCTGTTGCACGCCCCGGCGGTCGAGCTTGGCGTTGGCCAGGAACGGGAGCTGGTCGCAGAACCGCACGCTCTTGGGGATCTTGTACGAGCTGAGGCGCTCGCGAAGGAACCTCTTCACTTCTTCCTCGGTCGGGGCGTGCCCGCGGGCCGGGACCGCAAGCATGTGGGCGGCCTCGCCGAGGTCGGGATCCGGCACGGCGGCCACGGCGGCGAGCTGGATGCCGGGGTGGTTTTCGACGGCCTGCTCGATCTCCATCGGTGAGATGTTGTAGCCGCCCGAGCGGATGAGCAGTTTCGAACGACCGGCCAGGACAAGGTTTCCCGAGTCCTCGAAGTATCCGAGATCGCCGGTGCGGAGCCATCCCGTCGGCGTGATCGCTTCGGCGGTCTTGTCGGGCTTTCCCCAATACCCGTGCATCAACGGGTTGCGTCGTACGAGGATCTCGCCGGGTTCGCCGGGGCGGTGCCCCGGGATCGGTTCGATCCGGATGTCGATGTCGTCGAGCGGCTTGCCGACGGTGCGGGTCGCCTCCGCAGGGGTGATGTCCCGATCGGTCATGGTGATGCACCCGATCTCCGTCATGCCGTAGGAGGCGCCGACGACGGGGATCCGGGCGGCGAGCCGCTCCGCCAGGCTCACCGGCAACGGACCGACCCACCACAACCGCTCGAGCGAGCCGAGGTCCGCGGTCTCGAACCGATCGTGTGCCATGAGCCTGTTGAGCATGGTTTGGATGACACCCTGCCAGAGGGTGACCTTCTCCTGCTCGATCGCGTCGAGTGCGGCGCCGGCCTCGAAGCGCGGCAGCTGGACGAGGGTGCCGCCGGACAGAATGGCGGACACGACTTCGTTGCCCTGACCACCGATGTGGTCGATCGGCATGAGCGACAGGATGCGTGGCGCCTCGACGGGAGTGTGGCGCAGGAGCGCGGAGAAGGTGAGGATGCCGCGATGGGTCACGACGGCGCCCTTCGGGTCCCCCGTCGTCCCGGACGTGTAGACGAGCGACAGCGGGGCGTCGGGATCGACGGGCCGCGCGACGGATCGTGCGGGAACCGCCTCGAAGGGCACTGGCCCGCCCGGCTCGTCACCGAGACGAACGACGGCACGAATGTCGTGGCGTTCCGCGGCCCGATCGACGAGGGCACCGAACTGCGTGCCCTCGAATCGTTCCACGGTGACAAGGACGGAGGGCGTGGCGTCCGTGAGGATGTAGTCCAGTTCCTTCTCGTTCACCCGCGTTCCGATCCCGAGGAAGAGGGCGCCCAACCGGGCGCACGCGAGATAGACGGCGACGACTTCGGGGCGCGGGTACGAGAGCATGCCGACCCGGTCGCCGGGGCACACCCCCAGCGCTTCGAGACCGGCGGCGGTGCGTTCGGCCTGTTCGCGCAGTTCGCCGTAGGCGCAGCGGAACGAACCGTGCACGACGGCCTCGCGATCGGGGTGGGCGGCGGCACGGCGGGCGAACACGTCCCAGAGGCTGGTGTTCGAGGTGCCGGGGCTGGGATGAGGTTGATCGATCATGATGGTCCTCGGCGTGCGGTGATGGTCAGAATCGGGTGGACGGCGAGAAGCGCTCGGCGGAACCGGATGTCACCCGGCTGTCCAGCCACATTCCCGGCCGGCTCCACCAGCGCGCGGCGAACGCCGCACCCCATTGCGCGGCACGGTCGAACACGGTGTTCGCCTCCATCTGGGCGAGCGCGCCACCGGCGGCATCGGCGTTGAAATGCCCTGCACGGCGGCGTGTCTCGCCCGTCGCGCCGACCTGTTCCCGGGCGGCGGCGTCCCCACCGTCGCGAGCTGCGGCGGCGAACGCCTCGATCGCGGCTTGCGCGTCGCGCACTCCGGAGTTCAATCCGCGTCCGCCGCCGAACGGTGCGAACAGGTGCGCCGCTTCACCCGCGAGGAACACCCGGTTGTGCGGGTCCGTGAATCGCGCGGCGACCGCGCGGTGGAATCGATAGCGCGAGACCCACGCGATGCGATCGCGGTAGCGTTCGCCGAGGATGGCCGCGACCCAGGCGGCGGTGCCGTCGGCCGACTGGAGGGCCTCGACGTCGTCGTCTCGGCGTGCCTGGAGGTCGAGGCGCCACCCGCCCTGGAAGGGCAGGACGAGGACATTGCGTCCTTCGACCGCCGGGTGCCGGTAGTGGAACTCCCGCACGAGCGGCAGCGGGTCGTCGGCAACCTCGTCGACGTCCACGATGACGAAGGACGCGTCGGACCGCGGACCCTCCATGCCGATTCCCAGCGACGTGCGTACCGCAGAGTGCGCACCGTCGGCGGCTACGACGTAGTCTGCGTCGATCGTGCTGCCGTCCACGAGGTGGACGGTGACCCCGTTCTCGGTGGACGACACGCTGCCGACCCGACTGCTCCACCGGATCGGAATCCCGGCCTTCTCGACGTGCTCGAGCATCGTCCGCTCCTGCAGCCGCTGCGAGATGCTGGCGCCGAACGCGCCGTGGGGCGCGCGCGGAAAGGTCCGTTCGTACACGGTGCGGCCGTGGTACGTCGAACGGATACGCGGCCAGGTCACGCCCTCGCGGGCGAGCCGCGCGCCCAGGCCGGGGGAGAATGCGTCGAGCTGGTCCAGCGTTTCGCGGTAGAGGTAGGTCGCGCGGCTTCCGGGTCGGAGCCGGTTGCTGTCCTCAGCCTCGAGGATTGTCGTCCGGAGGCCGTGTGAGTGCGCGGCGAGGGCCGCCACGAGTCCGACGGGGCCGGCGCCGACGACCACAACCTGAATTCGTGGCGCCGAGGTCGGGTCCGGGGGAGAGGGGGATTCGGATGTCATGGCTTCGACTGTGGCCGGACCCGGATCGGTGCTCAATGGATGACTCGTCCAGCGATCGGGCCGGGTGTTGTGGGCATCGACTCGAGGCGGTGGGCACGTGGACGCGGCCCCGAGGGGCGCAGGCGGAGCGGCGGGCGTGATTCGTTGACAGGGTGCCGGTCGGTGGATAGCCTCATTGGAACGATCGTTCTAGCCAGCTTGGAGGCGTTATGGCAGGAGATCCTCGTCCCGGACTGGAATGCCGCAGTGTTTCGGCGCCGGACGATCGTGCGGCTACCGCATCGTTGCTCGGGCGGGCATTCGAGATCCTGGGTGTATTCACTCAGTCCCGACGGTCCATGACACTGAGCGAACTCGCGCGCGGAAGCGGGTTGCCCAAGTCCACGACGCACCGTCTCCTCGCGATGCTGCAGGAGGTGGGCGCCGTCGAGCGTATCGACGACCGGTATCAGGTGGGACTGCGGTTGTTCTCGGTGGGACTCTGCTCCGCCGAGCTCGAACTCCGTGACGCTGCGCTGCCGTTCCTCGAACGAATCCACCGGGCCACCAGGCAGACCGTGAACCTTGCAGTCCTGCGCGGAAACGACGTGGTCTATCTGGCGAAGATGACCGGTAGTGCAACGTCGACCCCGGCCTCGGTGGGTGGCAGGCTGCCGGCTCATGCCACGGCGGTCGGCAAGGCTCTGCTCGCACACACACCCCTCGGCCCCGCGCCGTCGCGATCTCGCGTCCTCGTCCCGCGCACACCCAGCACGATCGTGCGTCCGGACGACCTGCACACGTGTCTCGAGCGCGTCCGCATCTCCGGGTACGCGCTCGATCGCGAGGAATCTGCGAAAGGCCTGGCGTGCGTAGGGGTTCCCGTCCTGGTGGGCGGCGACGCGGTCGCGGCGATCTCCGTGGCGTTTCCGAGCGGGTACGGCACCGGAGAGCAACTCGTCTCCCCGTTGCGGGAGGCGTCGGCCGCGATCGGCCGGTCGCTCGGGGCGCGTTACGTATCTGCCTAGACGAGTCGAGGAGGCGGGGACCGGATCCATGGCCGGCGCGGAGGCAATTTCACAGAACAGTCGCGACCACCTGATGAACGTCGCGGAGGAATTGATGGCGGCTCAGGGCTACCACCGGACCTCCATCGCGGACATCCGGCGTGCATCGGGGCTTCCCGTCGGATCGATCTATCACCACTTCAAGAGCAAGTCCGGCCTGCTCGCCGCGGTGATCGAGCGGGGAAGCCGGAAGTTCTTCGCGAATCTTCCTCGAGCGGTGAATATTTCCGGATCCACCGAGGAGGCGATGCGCGCGTACTGGTCGGCCGCGGCCGCAACCATCGCCGAACACATCTCGTACTTCCAGCTCGAGGCGGACATCGTGTGGCACGGGGCGGCCGACCCGGAACTCGCCGCTGTGGTGGCGAAGGCCACCGGCTATGCCCGCGACCAGCTGGTGGACGTCATCGAGCCGTTCGCGCAAGAGGCCGGTGTGGTGGACCCGCGCGCGTTCGCGGTCGAACTCGCTCTGACCAGCGTGACCTTCGTGCGCGGCGCCGTCATCGAATCCGGGGGGGACGCGGCGTACCTCGAACGCAAGATCGGCGCCCTCTACCGGATGTTGCGCGCCGACATCGTCGCCCAGGGCGCCGGCCGCGGCGCCAGCCCGTAGGAGCACGGTCGCGCGGCCCGCGTCAGCGGCCGTCCCGGCGTCCCACGACGGTGCTCAACCGCAGCGCCAGCAGCAGGAAGAAGCGAGCATCCGGGTCGTCGAGATCGACGCGGAGCAGCTTGCAGACGCGTTCGATGCGGTAGCGCAACGTGTTGACGTGAACGTGCAGTGCACGGGCCGTTTCGGCCGCTCGCCGGTCCTTCTCCAGGTACGTCTGCAGCGTGTGCAGCAGATCGGAGCCGTCGCGGATGTCGGCGCGCAGCACCGGAGCCAACGATTCCTCCGCCGCGGCCGCCAGCGCGTCGACCCCGCCGACGTGCGCGAAGAGGCGGTACATTCCGAGAGACTCGACGGAGACGACGGCGCGTTCGCGTCGTCCGTGGACACCGACGCGCAGCGCGAAGCGGGCCTCGCGCACGGCCGCGGGATAGTCCTCGGCCCGGCGACAGACCGGACCGATGCCGACGCCGAGCACTTGTGGGCGGCACTCCTCGACGATCGCAGCGAGGTGCGTTGCGAGGACGGTCGATTCCGCGTCGCCGCGCACGGGCCACAGCACGAACGCGTCGCCCTCGAACGTGGTCAGCTGCGCGCCGGGAACCCGAGACCGCACCCGCCGGCCCAGGGTGTCGAGCAGTGCCCGATCCACGTGCCGGTCACCTCCCACGGCGACGACCGCCCGAGGGACGCCGAGATCGAGCCCGACCAGCAGAGCCCGATGCCACAGCCGGCGCAGCTCGTCCTTCGACCCGTCCAGCAGGCTCCGCACCAAGTGATCGGTGAGGCGGATCTCGGTTTCGAGGGCGGCACGGTGCCGCGCGAGGTCCATCCCGACGAGAGCCGCCAGCACGCGCACCGAGTCGTCCCCGGTGGCGGCGGCCCCACGCAGGGTCAGCGTTGCGTTGTCCGTTCCGGGGACGCGGAACTCCCGCACGCACCCCGTCGTGCGGCTTCGGTCGACGGTCGGGTTGCCCGGCCGCGGCGGGCGGCCGTTCGGCCCCTCGAGGTGCACCGATGCGCCCCACGCGTCGCCTGCGAGTTCGAGACAGTGGTCGAGACCGGCACCGGACAGCATCGATTCGGCCGTGGCCAGATACAGCTCCCGCTCGGCGCGGGACCGCTCGCGGTCGTCCTCGAGCGTCCGCAGGTCCTGCGCGGCGCGTGCTCGTTCCACGGCCCGCTCGCGCAGCTCCCCGGCCATCGACGCGAGACCGGCCAGCGCGCGCAGCTCCTCCGACTCGACGGGGCGGCGTGCGCGTGACACCACATACAGCACCGAGTCGACGTGTGCGGCTCCGCTCATCGGCACCGCCGCCGCCGAGACCAGTCCCTCTCGTTCCAGCAGCTGCCGCATCCGGGGGATCGCCCGAGGGTCCGCGCTGTAGTCGGGTGTCGACACCGGTCCGCCGCTGCGCAGCACCTCGCCTCCGAGCCCCCGGTCGGGCGGTATGTGGCTCAGGGCATGGACTTCGGGCTGACTCAGACCCGACCCGGCCACCATGTGGAGACCGTCCTCGCGGGCGTCCATCCAGAACGCCGCGTCGGCACGCGCGGTGGCGCGCGCCGAGGTGAGTGCCGCGCGCACCACGTCGTCGGCACTGTCGGCCGCGACGATGTCGCGAAGAGCAGTCAGGATGTCGGTGTACTGAGCGCGCCCGGATCGTTCGACAGGCATGGCGGTGAGCATACGCTCGACCACGGCCGTGCTCCGGCGGATTCGCCGTGCCGATTCGGGTCCGCAGATGAGAGAAACGCTGGGCCGCATCACACTTCACAGGACCGTCCCGGTCGGAGTTCCGGCGCACGGAACAGTCGATGGACGCCGGTGTCCACGCGAACCTACTGTGATCCGTACAACATGCCTGCGGAGTGGGGCACCTCCCAACCGCTCCGTGAAGGAGATGGCACTTTGACCCGTAACAAGCACCACGTCGTCGTCGGTGCCGGCGCCGCCGGCCTGGCCGCGGCGTCGGCGATGAGAGACAACGGATTCGCCGGTCGAATCACCGTCTTCGACGCCGACCCTCACACACCCTACGAACGCCCGCCACTGTCGAAGGAGTACCTCTCCGACCGCAGGCTGCGGGAGATAGTGGCCGAGACCGAGTACCGGCGCCTGGACATCGAGTTGCGCGTCGGTGTCGGGGTGCGCCGGCTCCGACCGTCGGACCGGCGCATCGACACATCCGACGGCGAAGAGCTTGTCGCGGACCGGGTGCTGCTCACCACCGGCGTGGCGGCACGGCGGTTGGACGTTCCCGGGGCCGCCCTCGGAAACATCCTCACGCTGCGGGATGCGGCCGACGCCGCGGCCTTGTCCGCCCGGCTGAGGGCGGGTGGGCCGCTCGTCGTTGTGGGTGGAGGGTTCGTCGGTCTCGAGGTCGCTGCGGCCGCGGTGGACCGCGGAATCGACGTCACCGTCGTCGAACTCGGCGAGCTCCCCCTTCTGGCGGCCGTCGGCCCGGAGATCGCCCGGCGCATCTGCCGGCTGCACACGGAACGGGGGGTGCGCATCCTGACGCGCCGCACGGTCGACGCGTTCGCGGGCTCGCGCACAGTGGAGTCGGTGCGGCTGTCGACCGGCGAACGTCTCGACGCGGCAACCGTCGTCGTCGGGTGCGGTGTCGTCCCCAACGACGGGCTCGCGAGACAGGCGGGAGTAGCCTGCGCCGACGGCATCACCGTCGACGACCTGGGCCGCAGCAGCGACCCCTGGATCTGGGCGGCCGGAGACATCGCCGCGCACGTCAACCCGCACCTCGGTCACCGGGGTCGGATCGAGCACTGGGACGTGGCCCGCCGGCACGGTGCGGCCGTCGGAGCGTCGATGGCGGGGAACGCGACCGTCAACCGCGAAATTCCCTACTTCTGGTCGCACCAGTACCAGCACACGCTGCAGATGTACGGGCGCGGGCGGCCCGGCGACCGCGTGATTGTCCGTGACTCGTCCACCGAACCCGGATTCGTGGCCTTCTGGGTGCGCGACGGGCGTGTTGCCGCCGCAGCCGCCCTGGACGAGCCGCGCGATGTCCGATCGGCAAAAATCCTGGCGGAAAACAGGATTGCAGTTCCGGACGAGACTCTGCGGTTCGCGGGTACCGACCTGCGCAGGCTGGTCCGCCAACTGAGGAGCCCGGACGCCCGGCGCGACATCGACGTCACCGGGTGATCCCGAAACAGACGCGACCCGAATCTATTCCATAGCCAGATTCGCCCGGGCCAGGGCGTTTCAGGTGCCCCGTGGCGTGGTCCCGCTAGCCCCGGCCCGGGGTGAAATCTGGGCACACCCGGACGTAGAGAGGATGACGATGACGACAATAATGGAGACTTCGGACGTCGAAGCCGGCGGTTTCCGCATCCGGCTCAACAGAGCCGGCCCGCGCACCGGGGAGACGATTCTGTTCCTGCACGGATCGGGGCCCGGTGCCACCGGGTTGTCGAACTATGCCGCGACCGTTTCCGCCTTCGCGGACGACTACGACTGTCTTGTGATCGACCAGGTGGGCTGGGGCGACTCGAGTCACCCGGCCGAGCTCCCCCCGAGCGGACGTGTCCGGCAGCTCGTACTGAGCAACCTGGCGCTGGTCGACGCCCTCGGCCTCGACAGCGTGCACCTCGTGGGGAACTCGCTGGGTGGGGTCGTCGCCCTGAACATGCTGACCGTCGCCCCGGACCGGATCGGGAAGGTCATCGGCATGGGAGCCGGTGGCGGCGGCAACACCGCGCCGACCGGGGAATTGCTCAAGCTCATCGAGTTCTACAACGACCCCACGCTCGAGAGCATGAAGCAGTTGATCTCGTACATGCTCCACGATCCGGACCTGTTCGGCGACGAGATCGACGCGATCGCCCGGGACCGGCTCGAGACGGCGCTGCGTCCGGACGTGCGCCGATCCCATCTCCTCACCTTCGGGCTTCCGCAATCCGGTCCCGGGCTTCCGGGCCTACGTGTCCCGGAGACATCGCTGCGGCGGATCCGCAATGATGTCCTGCTGGTCCACGGCCGCGAGGACTCGGTGGTCCCCGCCGAGAGCAGCGAATGGCTCGCCCGGCGAATCCCCAACGCGCGCCTGCATGTCATGCCGCACTGCGGTCATTGGGCGCAGATCGAACAGGCCGATCGGTTCGTCCAGCTCAGCACGCTGTTCCTGCGCGGCCGGATCTGAGATGTCAACGAAAGGAAATCCCGTGAGCACTGTGAAGGCTCTTGCATACCTGCGGGTGCGCGGCCCCGTCGACGAGTGGAGGGAGTTCGGCACCCGCATCGTCGGAGCCCAACTCGTGCCGTCCGACGACCCCACCGAGGCCCGCTTCCGGTTCGACGAGCGTGCGTACCGGCTGACGGTCGAGGACGGTCCCCCCGGGGCGGACGCCCTGCTCGCCCTCGGGTTCGAGACGCGGACCAGCGAGGACCTCGACGCGCTCGCCCGCCGCCTGGTCGCGAACTCGGTCCCGGTCTCGGAGGATGCTGATCTGGCGCGTGCACGGCATGTGCAGCGGCTCATCGCCTTCGATGACCCCGACGGCAACCCGATCGAGGTCGTGTACGGTCATCCGCACGACCACACCCCGTTCGTGTCGCCGCGGGGAATCGACTTCGTCACCGGCGATCTCGGCCTCGGGCATGTGTTCCTCTTCGCATCCGACGCGCAGCGATCCGCCGAGTTCTACCAGTCGATGCTGGGCTTCCGCCCCAGCGACACCATCGCCTTCGGCCCGACCAATGCAGTCTTCTTGCACTGCAATCCGCGTCACCACACGGTGGCGCTCGCCGCCATCCCGGGTTTCGAACCGGGGATCGGCCATGTGATGCTCGAGCTCAGCCGCCTCGACTCCGTCGGCCGTGCACTCGATCTGGCGATGGAGACGCCAGGGCAGGTCGTCCGCGCCCTCGGGGAACACACCAACGACGCGATGACCTCGTTCTATCTGTCCACACCGTCCGGGTTCGCGATCGAGTACGGATGGAACGGCAGACTCGTGGACGACGACTCGTGGACTGTCGGCCACTACCGGTCGGCCAGCACGTGGGGCCATCAGGTCCTTGCCGACGTCCCCAGCGCCGTGGCAGTGGGGGCCGACGATGAGTGACATCCATGCGCTGGTCGACCCCGCTCACGGCCTACTCAACCCCACCATCTACACCGACCCGGGCATCTACGAACTGGAGCTCGAGCGGGTGTTCGGCCGGACCTGGCTCTTCCTCGCGCACGACAGTCAGTTGCCGAAGCCCGGGTCGTTCGTCCAGACGTACATGGGTGAGGATCCGGTTCTGGTCGTGCGCCAGCGAGACGGCTCGGTGAAGGCGTTCCTCAATCAGTGCCGGCATCGGGGAATGCGGATCTGCCGATCGGACGAGGGCACGAGTCGCGCGTTCACGTGCACCTACCACGGCTGGTCGTACGACCTCGAGGGCAACCTCATCAACGTGCCGCAGCAGCAACGCGGATACCGTGACCGGATCGACAAATCCTCCTGGGGCGCCACGAAGGTCCCCCGCATCGCGAGCTACCGGGGGTTCCACTTCGGCACCTGGTCGGACGAGGTCCCGGACTTCGTCGAGTATCTGGGCGAGATGGCGTACTACTTCGACGCGACCATCGATCGATGGGACAACGGCATCGAGTTCGTCAAGGGCGCCGCGAAGTGGGTCATCGACTGCAACTGGAAGCTGCCGGCGGAGCAGTTCGCCAGCGACATGTACCACGCCGCGATCTCGCATTCGTCGGCGATGCTGGCCCTGCACGAGGATCCGGCCTTCCACGGTCTGCTCAACCCACCGCCCGACGCACCGGGCCGGCAGTTCGCCGGTGACGGCCACGGATCGGGGAGCTTCTGGCTCCCCGAATTCGGTCCCGACCTGCACGCAGGCCACGAGTACAGCGCCTGGCAGACAGCCAACCGCGACGAAGTCTTCCGCCGGATCGGCGCCGACCGCGCCGTGAAGGTCTCAGGGCACAATCTGATCTTCCCGAACTTCTCCTGGCTCGGACCTGTCAACACGATGCGGGTGTGGCATCCGCGCGGTCCCGGACAGATCGAAGTGTGGGCATGGACGTTCGTACCGAAGGACGCGTCGCCGGAGGCCAAGGCGGGGATGCGGCGGGGCACCCAGCGCTCCTTCAGCCCGGCCGGGGTCTTCGAGACCGATGACGGCGAGAACTGGACCGAGGTGCAGCAAGTGCTGCGAGGCTGGAAGTCGCGCAGCACCGAGTTCAACGTCCAGATGGGGATGGGATTCGAGGAACGCGACAGTCACGGACTTCCCGGCCTGTCCAACGATGTCTACAGCGAAACCGCCGCCCGCGGGTTCTACGGGCGGTGGCTGGATCTCGTCGACGGCCTGCCGTGGGACGAAATCCTCCGCCGAGCCGACGAGGCCAAGCGCTCCGAACACGCAGGGGAGAGTCGATGAGCACCGAAACCCGCAGGGGAGAGTCGATGAACACCGAAACTCGCAGCGCCGACGGGCTGCCCGCGGCCGTCCAGCGCGCCGACGTGCATCTGCAGCACGCGGTCGAGCAATTCCTGTATGCCGAGGCGGAACACCTCGACAACCACCGCTACCACGAATGGCTCGAGTTCTTCGGGGAGGACGTGCACTACTGGGCGCCCACCCGCATGACCCGCACGTTCCGGGAACGCGACGCCGAGATCTCCGGCCCGGACGAGGGCGCGTTCATCGACGACGACTTCTCCTTCCTGCGGGGCAGGGTCCGCCGGCTGACCTCGGGCCTGTCATGGTCGGAGGAGCCCCCGTCGCGCACCCGGCGGTTGCTGACCAATGTCCGTGTCGCGCACCGCGAGGACGGCGATCTCGACGTGGTGTGCAACTTCTGGGTCTACCGCAGCCGGCTCGAGCGGCACCAGGACTGGTTCGTCGGTGAGCGCTTCGATGTGCTGCGCCACCACACCGGCACCGTGCCCTTCAGGATCCGCGAGCGCCGGATCGTCCTCGAGCAGACCACGATCCTCGCCCCCAGCATCAGCATCTTCCTGTGAGGTATCCGACGATGACGGCTGAATTATCCAGTGAGAACACGCGGTGGGTTCGTGTCTGCGCGGTCGGCGACCTCGACGACGACGACGCGGTGCGGCTCGACTCGCGTCCGCCGGTGTCGGTGTTCAGGTCGAACGGGGAGTACTTCTGCGTCGACGACACGTGTACGCACGAGACGTACTCCCTCGCCGACGGATGGATCGAGGACTGCGTCGTGGAATGCCCGCTCCACATGGCGAAGTTCTGCCTCCGAACCGGCCGGCCCCTGAATCCGCCCGCGACGACCGCGGTCCGCACGCACCCGGTCCGTATCGAGGGCGGCGACATCCACGTCGGACTTCCCGACTCGTACGAACTGAAGGAAGGAGCCCGTAGTGGGACGGCTTGACGGAAAGTCGATTCTCGTGACCGGCGGCGGATCCGGGCTCGGCCACGCCCTGGTGAGACGGTTCGTCGAGAACGGCGGTCGCGTGACCGTGCTCGACAGGTCGGAGCAGAAGCTGACCGCACTGCGCGAGGCGTTCGGGACCAGCGTGCGCACCCTGACGGGCGACGTCACCTCGTTCGCCGACAACAAGCAAGCAGCCGATCTCGCCGTGCGCGAGTTCGGTGCTCTCGACACCTTCGTCGGCAACGCCGGAGTCTGGGACTTCGGTCGTTCGCTGCTCGACGCGTCGCCGGAAGAACTGGGTACCGGGTTCGACGAATTGTTCTCCGTCAACGTGAAGGGCTATCTGCTCGGTGCGAAGGCCGCAGCGCCGCACCTGAAGTCCTCCCGCGGCAGCATGATCTTCACCCTGTCCAACGCGGCCTTTTTCCCGGGCGGGGGTGGGCCGCTGTACGTCTCGTCCAAGCATGCCGGCGTGGGACTCGTGCGCCAGCTGGCGTACGAACTTGCCCCGGAGGTTCGGGTCAATGCGGTCGCTCCCGGCGGCATGGCCACCGACCTGCGCGGGCCCGGCGCGATGGGGCTCGCCGATCACTCGGTGGCCGAGGCCATTCCGATCCGGCAGATGGTGCGCGACAACGGAGCTCTGCAGATCGAGGTGGAACCCGACGATTACGTGGGCGCCTACCTCTATCTCGCGTGCCGTGACGATTCCGCGACCGTGACGGGAACGGTGGTGGACGTCAGCAGCTGGGGAACACCCAAGAGGACCGACGCCGTCTGACGGCGCAGCGACCGGGGCGGGTCTGTCGTTCGCGACAGACCCGCCCCCGCGTGCATGCGGATTCCGGGTCACGCCGGGCTGCCGGCACGTTCCCCCAGCAGGTCGAGGGCGATGTCGACGATCATGTCCTCCTGCCCGCCGACGAGCGCGCGCCGCCCGACCTCGAGCAGGAGGGTGCGCACGTCGATGCCGTAACGCTCGGACGCTGCCTCCGCGTGGCGGAGGAACGAGGAGTACACGCCGGCGTAGCCGAGGGTGAGGGTCTCGCGGTCCACCCGGACCGGCCGATCCTGAAGCGGCCGGACCAGGTCGTCGGCGGCGTCCTGCAGCGCGAACAGGTCGCTGCCGTGGGTCCAGCCCTGCAGGTCGGCGACGGCGACGAACGCCTCGAGCGGGCAGTTGCCGGCCCCGGCGCCGTGTCCGGCCAGGGAGGCATCGACGCGAGTGACACCTTCCTCGACGGCGACCACGGAGTTCGCCACCGACAACGACAGATTCTCGTGGGCGTGGATACCGATCTCGGTGCCCGGGTCGAGCACGTTCCGGTAGGCCCGAACCCGTTCGCGTACCCCGTCCATGGTCAGACGACCGCCGGAGTCGGTCACGTAGACGCAGTGCGCGCCGTAGGACTCCATCAACTTCGCCTGTCGCGCCAGCTCGGCGGGCGGTGCCATGTGGCTCATCATGAGGAATCCGGAGACGTCCATGCCCAGCTCGCGGGCCGTCGCGATGTGCTGGGCCGAGACGTCCGCCTCGGTGCAGTGCGTGGCCACGCGCACCGAGCGGACCCCGAGCCGGTAGGCGTGCTCGAGTTCGCGGATCGTGCCGATCCCGGGCAGAAGCAGCGTGGTGAGGCGCGCCCGGGACACGTTCGCGGCCGCGGCCTCGATCCACTCCCAGTCGGTGTGGCTGCCCGGTCCGTAGTTGAGGCTGCCCCCGGCCAGGCCGTCGCCGTGGGCGACCTCGATGGCGTCGACACCGGCCGCGTCCAGCGCGGCCACGATACGGCCCACGTCGTCCGGGGTGATGCGGTGCCGAACGGCGTGCATCCCGTCCCGGAGCGTGACGTCCTGGATGAACAGTTCGGTCGTCATCGGGTGGTCTCCAGTTCTGCCGCGCGCGCGGTGTCCGTCTCGGCGGCGGCCTCCGCGAACCGCAGGGCAGCCGAGGTCATGATGTCGAGATTGCCCGCGTACGCGGGCAGGTAGTGGGCGGCACCCTCGACCTCGAGGAATACCGACACCTGGTGGGTGGGTGTGGTCGGGGCGCCGTCGGCGAGCAGGGTATGCACCGGTTGCCCCTCCGGGACCGGGGTGATCTGCACCTGCTGCTTGAGCCGGTAGCCCGGCACGTAGGCGGCGACGTCGGCGACCATCCGCTCGATCGACTCCCGGACGGCGTCGTGCACGACTGCGCTCGGCTCGGAGATCAGGCAGAACACGGTGTCCCGCATGATCAGCGGCGGCTCGGCAGGGTTCAGGACGATCACCGCCTTGCCCCGGGCTGCGCCGCCGACCGACTCGATCGCGTGCGCCGTCGTCTCGGTGAACTCGTCGATGTTCGCGCGGGTGCCGGGTCCGGCGGACTTCGACGCGATGGACGCGACGATCTCGGCGTAGGCGACGGGCGTGACGCGGGAGACCGCCGCCACGACGGGGATGGTTGCCTGCCCACCGCAGGTGACCATGTTGACGTTCGGGGCGTGCCGGTGTGCGTCGAGGTTGACGGCCGGAACGACGAACGGGCCGACCGCTGCGGGCGTGAGGTCGATCAGCCGCTTGCCGTAGGGTTCGAGCGCCCGGGCGTTGGCCCGGTGCGCCTGTGCCGACGTCGCGTCGAACACGAAGCCGATCTCGTCGAAGTTCGGCAGGCCGATCAGACCCGCCACGCCGTCGGCGGTGGTGGGGACACCCAGCCGGCGGGCGCGGGCCAGGCCGTCCGACTCGGGGTCGATGCCGACCATGGCGCCCATCTCGAGATTGGTCGAGTTCCGGATCACCTTGATCATCAGGTCGGTGCCGATGTTGCCGGAGCCGATGACGGCCACCTGTGTTCTGCGGGTGCTCATGTGTGGTCCTCCTGGGTGAAGGTCGCGGTCACGGAACCGAGTCCGGTGATGTCCGCGGTGACGGTGGAGCCGGGGTGGACGGGCGCCATCGGCCCGAGGGCCCCGGACAGGACGATCTGCCCGGCGCGGAGCGGTTCACCGAACCGGCGGGCGGTGTCGGCGAGCCACGCCAGGGCCCGCAGCGGGTCGCCCAGGCAGGCCGCGCCGTTCCCGGTGGACACCGCCGCGCCGTCGACGCGCATCGCCATCTCGGTGTCGACCGGTTCGAACTCGTCGAGCCCGCGGCGCCGGGTGCCGAGGACGAACAGCCCGGACGAGGCGTTGTCGGCGACCGTGTCCCCGAAGGTGATGTCCCAGCCTGCGATCCGGCTGTCGACGATCTCGAGGGCGGCGACGGCGTAGTCGACGCTGGCGCGGATACGCCGGGCGTCGAGCGGGCCGTCGGCGAGGTCCTGCCCGAGCACGAAGGCGATCTCCGCCTCGACCTTCGGTTGCAGCAGGCGCTGGAAGGGCACGGGTTCGTCCTCGGTGTACTGCATGTCGTCGAACAGGACACCGAAGTCGGGCCGGTCCACGCCGAGTTGCCGCTGGACCGCCGGTGACGTGAGCCCGATCTTGCGACCGACCACACGAGCGCCGGCGGCCGTGCGTGCCGCGTTCAGTTTCGTCTGGACCGCGTAGGCGCGCTCGATATCGGAGCTGCCGATGAGGTCACGCACCGGCGGGCACGGTGAGTGGGTGCGTACCGCGTGGTCGATCCGGACGAAGGCCGCGTGTACAGCCGGATCGTCCGTCGCGGCGCCGCCGGAGGGCGGAGCCGGCATGTGGTCGGTTCCTGGGGAGGGGGTCATGGCGGTCCCGGAAGGTCGAAGGGAATTGGTCTGCCCACTGTCGCCGGGCGAGCCGGCATCCGGCCAGGACAATGTTCGACTCAGTGGAACGTACAGTGGCGGGTGACCCGAATCGCCAGGTCACCGGACGAAAGGGGGAATGCGGTGCACACTCCCAGCGACGTGCAGATCGACCCGAACACCGTGCTCGGCAAGGTCGTCACCGTGCTGTATGCGTTCACCGTCGACGACCACGGGCTCAGCCTCGCGGAACTCGGCCGGCGCACCGGCATCCCCAAGGGCACCCTGCACCGGCTGGTCTCCGACCTCGTCAAGGTGCGCCTTCTCGACCGCACCCAGGCCGGCTACCGGCTGAGCGGGCAACTGTTCGAACTCGGAATGCGGGCGTCCACCGAACGCAGCCTGATCGAGGTCGCAACCCCGTTCATGGAGGACCTGTACGAGCGGACGCACGAGACGGTGCACCTCGGCATCCTCGAGGGCACCGAAGTGGTCTACATCTCCAAGATCGGGGGACACCGGCAGGCCCGCTCCCCGTCCCGTCTCGGTGGCCGAATGCCGCTGCACTGCACGGCCATCGGAAAGGCCCTCCTCGCCTACTCCGATCCGGAGATCCTCGAGAGGGTGCTCGCCGGGCCACTCGAACGGCGCACCCCGAAGACGCTGTCCGGGCCCGGACTGCTGCGCGCACAGCTCGAACGCATCGTCGACGAGGGGGTCGCGTACGAACGCGAGGAATCCGCGATGGGCATCACCTGCGTCGCCGCGCCGGTACTCGACCCCGACGACCGGCCGATCGCGGCCCTCAGTGTCACCGGTCCCGTGGCCCGCTTCCATCCCGAGCGGCACGCCACGTCGGTGCGCGCGGCCGCGGCCGGCGTCGCCGCCACCCTCGCGCGCCGCGCGCGGATGTCGGAGCCGGAATGAGACGGGCCGCACCGTGCCCGGCGGCCGGCCCGGCAGTTCCGGCAGGGAACCCCGGTCCGTCGCGGAGGCGGACGAATCGGACAGCGCGTGGGGCGTTCGTCGTCTAGGCTGCCGCGCATGACATCGATTCCGGTGAATGTGGACAATTTCGTTCGCGCGGAGACGGATCGGATGTTTCTCGATCTTCAGCGGGACGCCGGGGGCATCAATGTGCTCCGGCACAACCGGGAGCCCGCCTCGGTCGAGCAGCAGACGGTGATCCGGATGAACCGCGACACCCTGTACAGCCTCGCGATCGTCGACACCTCGGGGGGAGCGACACTCACCATCCCCGACGGCGGTCGGCGGTACATGTCCGTGATGGTGGTCGACCAGGACCACCATGTCGATCGGATCCTCCACGACCCGGGAGAGCACAGGTTCACGGCCGACGAGTTCCCGACACCGTACGTCGCCGTCGCGGTGCGGATTCTCGTCGATCCTTCCGACCCGGACGACGTCCGCACCGTGGTCTCGCTCCAGGACCGGTTCCGTCTCGAAGTCGGCTCGTCGACGCCGTTCGCGGCGCCCGGCTACGACCGTGCGAGCCTCGACGCGACGCGGGAGGCGCTGCTGGCGCTGGCACGAGGACTGACCGGATTCGATCGGATGTTCGGCGCCAGGAACGCCGTCGATCCGGTCCGGCACGTGATCGGTACCGCCGCCGGCTGGGGCGGCCTTCCGACCGAGGAGGCCGTGTACATCGGCGTCGATCCGGGACTGCCGGTCGGAGAGTACGAGTTGACCGTCGGCGATGTGCCCGTCGACGGCTTCTGGTCCGTCTCGGTCTACAACGCCGAGGGCTTCTTCGAACCGAACGAGCACCACGCCTACAGCATCAACAACCTCACCGGCGTGCCGAACGCCGACGGCTCGATCACCGTCCGTTTCGGTGGCGGCGACGATGCGGACCGCGCCAATTACCTTCCCGTCACGGAGGGGTGGAACTATCTCGTTCGCCTGTATCGCCCGCGTGCGGAGGTCCTCGACGGAAGCTGGGTGTTTCCCGCCCTCGCCTCGTCACCGAACGGGCGGTGAGCGTCGACGCCGGCCCGGCGTCGTCCCCGAGTTCGCGTTCCACCGCGACCGGGCCGCCCCGCGGGTAGCGGGACGGCCCGGTGCGTCCGAGAGCGCAGGTCACGCCCGCCTCGGGTAGTCCGTCTCCCACGGCGCCGGGATCGGGTAGTACCGCTCCAGGAACTGCGTGACCTTGGCCGTCCGCAGCTCGAGGTCGACCTCGGGCACGCTGCCGTCGTTGAGGCAGAAGAAGTCCATCTTCCGCTTCGCCAGCAGCGTGTCCAGCTCGCGCAGACCCGATTTCATCGTCGTGTCGACGTACCGCATGCGGGCCGTCGTCTGCTGCACCGCCCGGCCGGTCATCAGCGCGTAGTAGTGGTAGAACGAGTTCGTCACCGAGATGTTCTCCGCGGCCCGGAACGTGCTCGCCGCCGTCGCGGCGAACTCGTCCGCGAACTCCCGCTCCATCTCCGCCATGATGCCCTTGCGCAGGGGAACCGGCGTGTGTTCGAGGTGCCGGGTGATCGTCACCCCGAACCGGTCCTCGAGCAGCCGGCGATTCACGCGCGCCGCGTTCTCGAAACCACTGCGCTTCTTGTGGTTCCGGCCCAACCCGATCCGGGTGTCCGCCTCGATGAACTTTGTGACCCCGCCGCCGGAGAAGAACATCTGCGGATCCACCGGGCGGCCGAAGAACATGTCGTCGTTCGAGTACAGGAAGTGCTCCGCGAGGCCGGGGATGTGGTGCAGCTGGCACTCGACGGCCTGCGAATTGTGGGTGGGCAGCACCGACGGGTCGGCGAAGAACTCCTCGCTGCGCACGAACGTGACCCGCCCGTCGTCGGCCAGCCAGTCCGGTCGCTCCGAGTCGGTCGCGACGAAGATCCGCCGGATCCACGGCGCATACATGTGTACGGAGCGCAGCGCGTACTTCAGCTCGTTGATCTGCCGGAAGCGCGCGGGGGAGTCGTCGCCCTCGCCCACCACGTAGTTCTGCATGCGCTTGGCGCGCTCGGCCTGCCACTCCTTCGACGAGCCGTCCACCCACGAGAACACCAGGTCGATCTCGAACGGGACGTCCGACGGATGGGTCGCGAACATCCCCTCGATCGTCGGCCACGTCTGCCCGTAGCGCTCGACGGTGGTGCGGGTGATCTCCTCCCGCGGCACGCTGCGCCGGGTCAGGGCGTTCTCCTTCGGCAGGAGGATTTCGTCGTCGGTGTGCGACCACAGCTCGATCTGCACTCCGTTCGACGCCCCGTACCGCAGCCCGCTGGTCAGCTCGACTCGCGGCCGGAACAGGCGGAACGCCCGATCCTTGGAACTGTGGGAGAGCCGGCCGTCGGCGACGAGCACCGGTCGGCGCCGCTTGGTGCCGACCGTCTTGGAGTAGAACGGTTCGTCGGTGCACGCGGCGACCAGTGCGGCGCGCAGCTCCTTGCGGTCGGCCCAGTCCACCGCCAGCACCGGGCGCGCGCCGTCGCCGCGGACCAGCAGATAGTCGATGCCGGCGTCGTCGAGGACCCGGCGCACGAAGTACAGATCCTCGAGCATCGCCTCGTGCGGCGTGGTCGTCGAGATGGGGATCGCATAGCGATCCCGGAACCACACGATGTCCGGGTGGCCGTGCAGCCGGGGCCGCTCGGACGCGAGCGGGGGAGCGTCCCCAACGCTGTGGGGCAGGGGGACGAGATGAACGGTGTGGGGGGCCGGCGTGTGCGTCGGAGTGCTCCTTTCCTGTGAAGGGATTTCCCGCGAAAGATCCCGGGAACGAGAAGTTTGATTCTAGTGGCCGATGCGACTGAAGGTGCAACTGAAGACTGCAGGGGAGAACCTGTAGCCGGGGAGGCGGCGCGTTGTCGGCTTTGTGTCGATTCGATGCTGCGGACGTGATCGTTGCGTGACGACCCGCGGACCGAATGTCACAGCGGGTCGATTGGATCGCATGACTGTGACATTCGGTCGAAGTCCGGTCGCCGGCTGGTCGCCGTCTGGCCGCCGTCCGGTCGCCGTTCGGCCGAGCGTTGGTCAGGGTTGTGCCTCCGACATCCGTGTAAGCCGTTCGACGACGTACGGCCACGGAATCCGCTTCTGCTCGAGCAGTGCCAGCACTGCGGCCGCGTTGTCCGGCCGTAGCAACGCCCACGCCGGGTGCTGCTGTCGCAGGCGCGGCAGGCGGTGCAGGTCGGCGGTGGACACGACGCTCCCTCCGGGATCGGGTTCGACCATGCTGACATATGGGAGCGACAGCGTCGCGGGCGTGGTCCGCCGAACTCGGGCGGGTTCGAGGTCGGCCTCCGGGGGCGAATCCAGACGAGTACCGAGTCAGCGGGTGTGCGACTCGAAGTCGTCGAGGACGGCGACGATGCGCTCGGCCGTGTCTTCAAGTCCGGTGCACCATTGCGCTTCGGGTACGCGAGTGCCGCCCTTGCCGAAAAGAACCTGAGCGAAAATGAGCACGCCGTAGGACGTCTCGACGCTCATGCCGCAACGTTCGGGGAGGGACAGGTTGGTCTTCAGCAGTGCGCGTCGGCCCGCGATCTCAGATGGAATGACGTCGTCGCCGTTGTCGGCGGTCTTCTGGAGTTCGATTGCCCAGTCGAAGTTGGCCGATCTCACCGTCAGGGCGTAGGCGGCAACGCCGGGAAACTTCAAGACGCCGTCGTAGGAACAGCCGAGCATCGTGTAGTGCGTCGCCGCGAAATCCGTGTTGTCTTGGGAGTTCGGGTCGTAGCCTGCCGCGGCAAGAACGTCGTCGGGGATGTCGAGGCACGGGTCGAAGGCGACGAGAGGTCGGTCGGACTCGTCCACCAGGCGCGGTACTCGTGTCGTTGCTGTTGGGGTACTCGGGGCCTCGTCTGTGGATTCCGAGTTGGGGGACGAGGCAGTGCACGCTGAGAGCGATGCAAGCACAATAAGTGTCCCTGTGATTGCGGCACCGGTACGGCCCGCGGTCACAGCTCGTCCTGGTTCAGGGCGTGCAGACGGGCGGTCCAGTTGTTTTCGGCCGCGAGAAACCCCTCACCGCCTGCGGCGAACGCTTCTCGCATGCCGCTGAGCACCGCCTCGAATTGTTCCAGTCGTTCGTAGAGCGATTCGGGTGTGCCGCGGGCTTTGCGAACGAAGCCGGCGCGGAGGTCTTCGGCCGACTTGAAGCCCCCGAAACTTGGTGCATCGGTCAGGTCGCTTGCATGGCGTGCTGCGTTGCGAAGTGTCGTCAGCATGGTGTCGCAGATGGCGACGATCTCCTCGATCGTCCGCGGTTCCAAACGAAGTCTCTCTGCCATGAATCCCCCCGGTATCAGTTGGCCCGGGAACTGTAACGCATTCGATTGCAGGTCACGCGGGATTCTCTTTCGAGAATGGGGGTTGAGACGCCTGCGCCCCGACCGAACTCGCGTGCGATTCGGTCGGGACGATTCGGTTCTCGTCGGCGGGGTCGGTGTCTCACAGCGCCAGTGTCAGGCCTGCTCCTGCGAGAGTGTGCGGTCAGGCCGGAGGCGAGCATCCAGGCGGAGTGCTTGTCGAAGGTCGGCGCTCCCCGGTCGCCCACCACGGCGAGTATCGGTGCGATCAGTCCGCAGATGCCGACGACGACAAAGATCGTCAGCGCCAGGCCGTCGAAGCCAGGGCCGATGGGCGACGTCGAGCCCAGAGCGGATGCACAGATGTGCGGGGCGCATCGAACCTCCGTGGGTAAGAGCGTGTCTTGTATGGGTCGGATCCTGTGTACGGCATGATGCATGGCGTGGTCGATGCGTTGTCTACTCGGTTGGTGCCGGATGCGTTGTGGGAGATCGTCGAACCGCTGCTGCCTCGGTTCTCGCCGAGGCCGCAGGGCGGCGGCCGGGCGGCGCTCGATGATCGGGCGGTGTTCACCGCCGTCGTCTACGTGCTCACCAGTGGCTGCGCCTGGCGGCACCTGCCACCGTCGTTCGGGGTCAGCGTCCCGACCGCGCACCGCCGGTTCGCGGCCTGGGTCAAGGCCGGGGTGTTCGACGAGTTGCACCGCCAAATCCTCGACCGACTCGGCGCCGGCGGGGACCTGGACTGGTCCGCGGCGATCCTGGACGCCGCGCACGTCCGGGCGAAAAGGGGGGCTCTCTGACCGGTCCCAGCCCGGTCGATCGAGGCAAGAACGGCTCGAAGATCCACATCCTCTCCGACGCCGATGGTATCCCACTGGTCACCGCGGTGACCTCGGCAAACACCCACGACAGTGTCATGCTGCAGCCGATGGTCACTGCGATTCCGGCGGTGCGATCGCGTCGTGGTCCGCGTCGCCGCCGGCCCGGCCGGTTGCGGGCGGACAAGGGTTACGACTATCCCGTACACCGCCGGTGGCTGCGGGCACGGGGCATCGTCCCGCGTATCGCCCGCCGCGGCGTCGACAGCAGCGAGCGCCTCGGCCGTTACCGGTGGAAGGTCGAACGCACCCTGGCGTGGCTGAGCGGCTATCGCCGGCTGACGATGCGCTACGAACGTCACGGTGAGCACTTCGCTGCCTTTCTCCAACTCGCTGCTGCGCTGACCTGCTTCAAGAAACTGGCCAAATGAGACATGCTCTAAACCACGATGGCGGGTCAGATCGCGAACAGCAGCGCGCCGGTACCGATTGCGACGGCGACGCAGTAACCGAAGAATCCCCCGGCGTCACCTTGGACAGCGAGGCCCAGACTTCGTGCGCGAGACGGTCGGGAAGTTCGACGCGTTCTGGTGGCTGCTCCTCATCGTGGGAACGCGCCCCAGTACGGAGTCACCACGGTGTCGAAGCGGCTGCCGCTATCCCTGCTCGCGGTGCTCGACGAGGTCTCCAACGTTCGCAGGCTGTGGGAGTTGCCGAACCGGTACTTGCACTCCGGCAGCCGCGGAACCGTGCTCATCACCACCTTGCTGTCCCAGGTCTACTCTCGGTAGCCACCAGCCTGCGTATCGGGAGATGATGCGTCGGCCGAAGCATCTGCTCATGGCAGGTGGCACGCGTTCGTGCACTACATGGTGTAGACGGTGCGGAGCATGACGGCATCACGTTCGCGCGGCGTCCAAGATCTTTTGTGCCCGCTCTGCGACGGGGAGATCCACGAATTCACCTCCGGGTAGCCGGACCGCCGCTCCGCCGGCCTTCTCGAATGCGTCGACCACTTCGCGGGCCCAGTCGATGTCGTCCTGTCCCGAAGTGAAGGTGGCATGGATGGCCGTCAGCTGGGCGGGGTGAATTGCGGACTTGCCGAACAGGCCGAGGCTGCGACTGTGGGCGGCCTGCTGGATGAGTCCGTCATTGTCGTCGAGGTGGGGGTAGACGCTGTCGATCGGTGGGGCGATGCCGGCGGCGCGCGCGGCGACGACGAGGTGGGATCGCACGTACTGCATCGGTATGTCCCCGTCTCCCGTGCCGAGGTCCTTCTGCAGGTCGATACCGCCGAGTGCGAGATGCGTTACCGCCGGGTGGCCGGCGATATCGAAGGCATTGGCGACCCCTTTCGCGGTTTCGATGGCGCAGATCAGGGGTTTTTCCGGGGCCCGGGCTGCGACCCAGTGAACGTCGTCGAGTGTTTCGACCTTGGGGATGCGGATGCCGTGTGCCGATGCAGCGACGGCATGCAGATCAGCGGCGGCGAGTCCGGTTCCGGGGGCGTTGATTCGCACCCATGCGGTCCTGGTGGTGACGACGGATGCGACGTTTGCCCTGGCGGTCCGCTTCTCGGAGGGCGGCACCGCGTCCTCGAGATCGAGGATGACGGCGTCGGCGCCGGCGTGGAACACCTTTCCGAGCAGATTCAGGTTGTGGCCAGGCGCGAAGAGGTAGCTGCGGTTCATCAAAGGACGCCCTTCTCGGTGAGTTCGGTCATTCGTTCCTGGTCGATGCCGAGGGTGTCCCGGTAGAACTCCTGGTTGTCCTGCCCGAGGCGGCGGCCGGGGAACTTGATCGCGCCCGGAGTCCCGAGCATGCGAAGCATGACGTTCTGCATCTTGATCGGGCCGAGGTCTTCGTCGTCGACGGTCGTGATGCAGTCACGGGCGAGGACCTGCGGATCACTCATGAGTTGCGCGACGTCGTAGATGGGTGCGAGCGCGGCGCCGACCCGTTCGAACTCGGCCGTGACCTCATGCAGGGGTCTGTCTGCGATCCACTTCGCAACCGCGTCGTCGAGCAGTTCGCCGTTGCGGCTGCGTTCGCCGGCAGAGTCGAACCAGGATTGCTCGACGATGTCAGGTCGGCCGACCAGGCGCATGACCCGCGCGGCGACAGAGGTGGCGCTCGCGGAGACGGCAACCCACCGGCCGTCCTTGGTGAGGTAGGTGTTGCGTGGAGCGTTATTGGGGGAGCGGTTGCCGTTGCGGCCGGTGATGGTGCCGAGTTGGTCGTAGGCGGTGGGCCCGGGGCCGAGAATTCCCAGGAGTGGTTCGAGTAGTGACATGTCGATGACCTGTCCGCGGCCGGCCGAGCCGTTGCGGTGGAGGAGTGCGGTCACCACGCCGAATGCGCCGGCAAGTCCGGCAACGCCGTCGGCGAGTCCGAAGGGCGGCAGCGTCGGTGGGCCGTCCTCCGTCCCGGTTTGGTGGGCAAAGCCACTCATCGCCTCGGCCAGGGTGCCGAATGCGCGGCGCTCGGCGTAGGGCCCGGATTGGCCGAACCCGGTGACGCGGAGCAAGACCAGTCCCGGATTGACGGCATGGAGTCGGTCCGGACCCAACCCCCACTTCTCGAGTACGCCGGGGCGGAAGTTCTCCACCAGCACGTCGGCATCGATCACGAGGTCGCGGAGTATCTGCTGGCCTTCGTCGGTGCTGAGATCGAGAGTGATGCACTTCTTGTTACGGGCGATGACCTTCCACCACAGTCCGTGGCCGTCCTTCCGGGCTCCGTGTGAGCGGGCGGGATCGCCCGAGGGGTGCTCGATCTTGATTACGTCCGCGCCGAAATCACCGAGGAGCATGGCGGTGATCGGTGCGGCGTAGACGGTACTGATGTCGAGGACGCGGAGGCCGTGCAACGGGCCACGTGTCGGAGGAGGGCTGTCGGCTGTGCTCGTGCCAGGGTGGTCGTGGGTCGAGTAACTGTCGCTCGGGTGTGCAGTCATAAGCTGTCCTCGGATGGTGGGGAAGGTCGATACAGGTGCGGCGCTCGACAGCGGCCGGGGTGCACGAGCGCGGACCGACGGGTGATGCCGGCAGGGTCATGGCGCGACCGAAAAGTCCGTGGCGCCGTTGCCGCCACCTCAGATTGACATCCCCCGGGTTCAACTACAATCACGGGCATATCGACAGCAGTTAACTTTGTCTAAAGTCAGGGGTGGCGCGTGCTGGATACTGCCAGGATGTTCACACTGCGCACGGTCGCCGCGCACGGGTCGATCACCGCGGCGGCGTCCGCGCTCGGGTATACCACTTCGGCTGTGTCCCAACAGATCGCGAAGCTGGAGAAGGAGGCGGGGCAGCCGCTTCTGGAACGGCACGCGCGAGGCATCGTGCTGACCGAGGCCGGAAGCTCGGTGGTTCGGCACACCGAACGTATCCTGGTCGAGCTGGAGGCCGCCGAGGCCGAACTCGCGGAGATCAAGGGGCTGCGGGCCGGTGTGCTGGCGATCGGCACCTTTCCCACGGCCGGATCGTCACTGCTGCCGCTGGTGGTCAAGGAGTTCAAGACGCGGCACCCGGGCGTCGATCTGAAGGTGCTCAGCGGCCGGTTCGCGCAACTGGTCGACGCCCTGCGCCGGCGGGAGACCGAATTGTCGTTGCTGTGGGACTACGAATGGAACCGGATCGACGACCCCACGTTGACCTACCACCACCTGATGAACGATCCGACCGTGTTGCTGGTGTCGGAACGGCACCGTCTGGCTGACCGCGACTCGATCCGGATCACCGAACTGCGCGACGAGTCGTGGGTGGTGCGCGCCGACGATCACCCGGTTGCCCAGACACTCGAAAAGCTCTGTCAACAAGGTGGTTTCATGCCTCGGACGAGCGTATTCGCGCACGACTACGGTGAAGTACAGGCGATGGTGGCCGTCGAGCTCGGTGTGGCCATCGCGCCGCGCCTGGCCGTGCTCAACCTCCGGCCCGACGTCCGGTCGATTCCCCTCGCGACCCGCCCGCCGCAGCGGCGCATCCTGGTCGCGCATCTGACCGAGCGGCGGCTGAGCCCGGCCGCGCAGGAAGGAATCGCGGTGTGCACTGCCGCCGCCCGCCTACTGCAGGAGGGATTCGAGGCCGGATAGGGGCCCAACCCTCCCCGGAAGGATGTCTGTCAGTTCCGGCAGATGCCGAACGCGTCGGCGAGGCGAGTGATCTGCTCGGCCCGCCCGAGGCGGGGTAGGTCGCTGCCGTCGCGGATGATGCGGCCGCGGGCTTCGAAATCGGCCAGGAACTGCCGCGCCCAGGTGACATCCGACGGTGTAGGGCTGATGGCCTCGTTGATCACCTGCAGCTGGTCGGTGTCCAGGCACAGCTTTCCGGTAAGGCCGAGGGAGACGGTCACTGCGGACTGTTCGCGCAACACGGTGTGGCCGTTGCTGACGGTGGGGCCGTCGATCGGTCCGGGCAGCCGGCCGACCCGGCTGGCGACCACCAGTCGGGAGCGAGGGTACGCCATGGCGAGGTCGTCGGCGCTCGTGCCGGTGTCCCGGCGATAGTCGCCGCTGCCGAAGGCGAGCCGGAACACGCCGCGGGCGCGAGCGATAGCGCCGGCCTGCTCGATGCCGAGGGCGGATTCGACCAGGGCAAGGACTGGGGTGCCTCCGCCGAGTCGGTCGAAAGTTTCGGTGATATGTTCTGCCGCTTCAGTTTTCGCGAGCATTACGCCCGCCAGTCCGGGAAGGCCGGCGAGTCGATCGACGTCGTCGCTCCAGTACTTCGAGGACCGGTCGTTGATCCGGACCCAGGCCGAGGAGTGTTCGAGCCAGGCGGCAACGTCCTCGCGTGCTGAGGACTTCCGTTGCGGATCGACTGCGTCCTCGATGTCGAGGACGATCTGATCGGCGCATGAACGTTCGGCCTGGTCGAACAAGTCGATCCGGCCGCCGTTGACCAGCAGCCAGGAGCGGGCGATCCGCGCGTCGATTGTCCGGGGTGCGATCGTGGCGTTCTCGGGCATTCGGACCTTCACCGTGCCAACCCGACCAGTGCAGGCGCCGGGCCGGTGACGAAGAGTTCCGCCACTGCGATGCGTCGGGCCGCCCGGTGCAAGGTGACCGATTCGAGGATACCGTCGGGCGAGGTGGTGAGGTCGACGTCGAGGACCCCGGCGGGCGTCCCTATCCGTAGCGATCCGGGCCACCGGACCCGTGTGTTGTGGGTGACGACGCCACCGGTCACGGTGGACGCCGCGGCGACGGCGACAGCGGACGTCAGTCCGATTGCGGGGTGCGGGGCAAGCATCGACAGCATCCGGACGGAGATGTCGTAGTCGTCTTCGTCGATGTCGACGCCCGCGCTGGTGCGGTAGTCCACCGGCGGGCCGACGACGCCGATCTTGGGGATCGCGTGGGTGATCGGGTCTCCCGGTTTGCTCAGTCCCATCAGCAACGATGATTCCCGTCGCAGCCGGAGAAGCAGCGGCAGGTGTTCGGCGATGGTCCGATTGTCTTCTGCGCCGGTCAGGCCGAGGTCGGCGGCGTCGAACAACGCCGCCGGAGCGCCAGCGGCGACCATCGTGGCGCGGTACGTGTGGTTTTCGATCGAAATCTGTTCGGCGGGTGCGCCGGTGGGCAGCAGTGTGGCTGTATCGGCAGCGAGACCGGCGAAGGTGAGGCCAACCGGGACGCCCAGCGCGCTGGTGCCTGGCACGGCCGCGTCACCCTCGGTGGGGATCATTCCGCCCGGGGTCGCGATCTCGGCAGTGAGGATTGCGCCGGTGTTCTGGTTGCGCATCCGCACGGTCGTCACCGCGGAGTCGACCGGAACGAAGCCGGATTGCAGCGCATACAGCCCGATCGCGGTGGCGCAGTTCCCACAGTTGCTGCCCCATTCCACCTGCCGGTCACCGATCGCGACCTGGGCGAACAGGTAGTCGACGTCGATGCCGGACTCGCTGGAGCGGCGCACGATCGCCGCTTTCGACGTGGTCGAGCTGCCGCCGCCGACACCATCGAGCTGGCGCGGGTCGCCGGAGCCGAACGCGGAGGTCAAGATGGCGTCCAGCCCCCCTGCCTGGGGGATGAGGGGATCGACGTCCACGGCGTTGAACAGCCAGCACTTGCTGGTGCCTCCCCGCATCCAGGTTCCACGGAGTGTGAACACGGTCGGCCCACCTTTCGGGTTGGAAGAGTGTGTGAGGCACCGCTGGAGGCTCCGATCGGATAGGGAGCGTAGGTGCCAGCGGTGTCCCACTACCCACCCTGACCGAGATCAGGGTGGAGAACAATGGCGGATTTCTCGATGAGGGTTAACTCGAGCTAAACCCTCAGGGGGTGGCGTCGACGCGTCAGGCCAGGGCCGGGATGGCCACCAGCAGCAGCCAGCACAGCATCGGCGCGATCGCGACCACGATGCCCGCGTTCAGCAGCAGCTGGCGGTAGAACCGGGGGCGTTCGATGTTCTGGGCGTTGGCGAGGACGAGCGCGCCGTTGGTCGAGAACGGGGATACGTCGACCACGGTGGCCGAGATGGCGAGGGCCGCCACGACGCCGACGACCGGGAGTGCTCCGGTCTGCAGCAGCGGAAGCGCGAGCGGGATGACAGCGGTGAGCAGTGCGGTCGACGACGCGAACGCCGAGGTGACGCCGATGACATAGCAGAGGACGACGGCGACCAGCAGGGGGGCCCCGATGGTGATCGCCATCTCGGCGAGATGGTCGAGCGTGCCGATCTCCTCCATGAGGGAGACATAGGTGACCATGCCCGCCACGAGCAGCACCGTGGACCAGCTGATACCGGCGATGGCCTCACTCTGCTTGGACAGGTCGGTGAAGGCGAGGATCGCACCGGCGGCGATGGCGACGAAGCTGATCGGCATGTGCAGCACCAGCACCAGCACCAGCACCGCGGCGATCAGGACGAGGGTGAGCTTCTGCACGGCGGTGACCGGCTGTCGTGCGGGTTCGGTGACGATCTCGGTGCGCGGGGTCCGGATGAGTACCTGGGTGCCGGTTCCCCCGGCCGAGCTGCCGGACGGGGCCGTGCCGGGTCCCTCGACGGGAGTGCGGTAAGGACTCCCGCCGCCGTCGGAGTCGAACTCGTCACTCGAGCCGGTAGCGGTGAATTCGAGGTTCCGCATCCGGGCGAGAACGGCGTAGCCGATCACGGTCAGGACCGAGAGCAGCAGGTTGATGCCGTAGCTGGCGAAGAACAGGGTCCACGGGGCGATCGTCAACCCACTCGATTCGACGATGTCACGGACGAGGACGCCCGAGACCGAGATCGGCGAGAATGCTCCGGCGTGTGCGCCGTTGATGGTCATGATGCCCATCACCAGCGGGCTCATCCGGGTGCGAGCGGCGAACGACATCGCCGCCGGCGTGATCAAGGCGACGGCCGCCGGGCTGAACGTGCCCAAGGCCGTGAGTACCGAGGCGCAGAAGAAGAACACCCAGGGAACGATCGTCACTCGTCCGCGGACGCTGCGTATGCAGGTGTTGACGAGGAGGTCGATGGTCCCGTTCTTCTTCGCCATGCCGAAGAAGTAGGTGACGCCGATGATCGTCAGCACGATCGAACTGGGGAACTCGGCGAGGATCTCCTTGTCGTCGTAGCCGAGGAGGAACGCCCCCACGACGAACGCGCCGATGAACCCCAATATGCCGATGTTGATGGGGAAGAAGGTGGCGATCACGAACATCGCCACCAATGCGATCAGTGGCAGTATCTCGATGGAAGTCATGAGCGTTCTTTCGGTTCACCGCGAGGCGGATCGAACGGCGCCCGATCGGCAGTTGCGAACGGGCGGGTCAAGCGAGGCGGAACGTGTCTTGCTGTCGCAGTCCACGTCGCACGAGGCGTTCCCGCAGGGTGCCGGAAGAGTGACTATTTGCATGTCACATCCTTCGCTTGACCATTACCTACATCACATTAGAAGCGGCCCGTGTTCATGACAATGTCGAATCGCTATGGTGGGCTTTAGTTGAACTGAAGGCTCACCCGGAGGGGTGAGGCGTAATCCGTTCGATGTGGTGACCCTGCTCCTGCTTCTCGGTATCACTGAGGCCGGATCCGTGGAGACCGCGCCGGCCGTGACGGCGTGTGAACGACGAAAGCGCTTCCCGTAGTGAGAGAATCGAGATTCTCGATGTCACGACTACCCGTATACGTAGAGGCGCTTTCAGTGCAATCATCGGACACCTTCACGGCTGGGTCCGCGGTGTTCGACGAACACAATCTCGTGTCCGCGGCCGGGCTGGTCCCGGTCCTCGACCTGGCCGAACAGGTCGAGGACAGCGGCAGGTGAACTTCGTCCAGAACGAGGTCGTCCTGTCGCTGTGTGCCTCGTGCTCGTCGACCACAGTCGGTCCGGCAGCAGCGCGCATCGAGCCGGCTTTCCAGTCCAGCACCTTGCCAGCCTCTACAAGCGGCCGCCGTCGAGCGAGAACTCGAGGGGGTTGTCGAGAAGTGGGCGCGTGAGCGGCAGGATGTGCCGATCGAGATCACGCAGCGTTTGCTCACCTCGACCGTTCGTATCGGTCAGCACCGATTCGCCAAGGCAGCGCTGACCAACCACGGCAACCGGTGCGTGTTCTGCGGCATGGGGAACGTAATCGGGGGACGTCGCCGGCCGCGACTGCTCCCTGCGAGCCACGTCAAGCCGTGGCGAGAGAGCGCCAGCAAGGAACGCCTCGAGCACCTGAACAGACTGACGGCCTGCCCCACGCCCGATGTCGCATTCGACACCGGCCTCCTCACCGTGTCCGAAGACCTCTCCATTACTTACGCAACCGACCTCGAACACGCACTGCCGAGTGACGAACCACTGCGTCGTGCCTTCGGCAAGCCGCCGCCGGCCGACCGGTTGATCCTTCCCGCGGGCGCGGATCGACCCGACACGGTGTACCTCGGGTGGCGCCGAACCCAGGTTTTCGTGTCGCCACCCACGGCTGCCGAAGGTCTACGACCGACAGGGGAGAAGGACTGCGCGCTCGATTGATGGTGCGCGATTCGCGCGCAAGCCTTTCGACCGCAACGCTACCCGAACAGTGCGCGCAGCTGTCCGTTGGCGTCGTCGCGGTCGAACCACTCCGGGTCGACGCGCTCACCCGGCCGCAGTCCGAGCCACTGCCGGATCTCGTCGTGTCGATCGTGGGCCGGGTCGTCGGCCGCGGCGAGCATGTCCGTCCAGCCCCACGTCCCGCCGGAGTCCTCGGCCGGCGCCAGGCCCTGCCCGTCGACACAGGCGGCGCGCGGTGCCTCGGCGTCGAAGTCGGCGACGGACTCGACGACGATGTCGTGCGTCCACCCGTCGCCGTAGTCGTACAGGTACGTCAGCGATGCCCCGAGCTGGGGCAGCGCCGTCCCGATGGTCACCATTCCCTCGTCGACGACCTCGTCCTGACCGTTTGCGAGCTCGTCGTCGAGCTGATCGTCGGGCACGTATACGCAACCACCGGTGAACGGCTCGCCCTCGGTGAACTGGTGCAGGTGGTAGTCCTCCCAGGCGAAGCAGCTTTGGATGACGAAGTGCAGATGCAGCAGACTCAGGGAATTGTCGACCACCACCCGTCGCCACACCGCAGGCTCGCTGTCGCGCAACGTGATTCGCAGGGTACACCGCGCGGGCGGGTGGATGGCGACGGGTGTCGCGTCGTCGAGGAGGATGCGCACGGCGGCCCGCACGACAGGACGGAGAGGCGTCGGCACGCGGTAGCTGTCCGCGTCGTCGAGGATGCCGTCGGCGACGAGGTCGTCGAGGCGGTCGACGAGCATGCTGCCGAGAAGACTCGGTCCGACCGGCATGCCGGGGAACAGCACGGACAGTGCGTGCAGGCGTTCCTCGGGGCCGGACGGCAGGGGGTGCTCACCGAGACCGGCGGACAGGACGGCAGCGGTCGCCTCGTCGAGGACGGAATGGAATGCCACGAGCCGCCCCTCGCCGCGCCTGCCGAGGGCCACGACGAGGGACTGTGTCACCGCGTCCCGGCACAGGGTGAGGTACTCGCCGGGATTACGGTCCGGATCCCGCCACACCGGCGCGGCAGGACCGGGCTTGACGACGGTCTTTCCGATCGAGATCAGGTCCAGCATGGCTGCAACGACCCAGGTCTGTGCCAGCACGGAAAGATCCCACATCGACTGGACCTTGCGCGGTGCCAGATCCTCGCGCTTGCCGCCGACAGCGTCGAAGGCCTCCATGACCAGGGCACGCTTCAGCGCTCCGGTCGCGGTCACAGGCCGACGTTCGCCGATCCAGCCGAGCAGGGCGTCCAGCCGTGCGACGACCGGCACGACCGTCAAGGCGGCACGCTCGGCCTCGGGATCGACCGGCGGCTCTTCGACGTCGACGGGTGGGAGGGACGCGAGCTTCGATTCGATGTACGACGTGAGCGTGGACAGACCGTACCCGAGGTCTTCGTCCTGGCCGGTCCACCGGTTTGTCGCCGAGAGGAACTGCAAGAACACGGCGGCATCCCCGGCGATGTGTGCCCGCGTCTCGTCGTCGTCCTCGACCAGTTCACTCGTCAGCACCCGCTCGAGAAGGTGGTCCACGTCGCGGCTCCGCCATGCCGTGGTCGCAAACCCGGAATCCGCACGCGAGAGCGCGTCGATCGCGTGCCCGACGCTGGCAACGAAGTCCTCCGCCTGATTCGCGGGGCACCCAGCTTTCTCCATCAGCCATGCGGCGAACTCCGGCGCCAGTGTGCGGTACTGCTCGCTCGGTGTGCCCGCCGGGCGGCGACGCTCGGCCAACGACACGACATTGTTGGGCAGCGGCTGAGAGGAGGATCCGCGACTCGACCCTGAGCGCTTGCGGGACATGGGCCTCCGACCTCGGTGGTCACGGAACAGTTCTCGCAGATGCTACCGGCTCGCCGTCGACGGATGCTCACGCGGCGAGCGGGTGGTCGGGTGCGTCGACGCGGCGGCACGGGCATCGCACGGCGCGGCCGTGCGGGTCGTCGGGTAGCCAGCCGTACTCGTCGCACCGGCCGCACCGGGGTGGCAGGGGAGGCCGTGGCAGGGGAAGCGATTGCCACAGCGGGATCCATGCGTGCGCGAAGCGCGTCGGATTGTTCGGTCGATGGACCGATCGTGCCGCCGCGACCAAGGGCGGGATTCCGTGGGAGTCGATCAGCGCGGCGATCTGGGAGCGCGCGGCGGCGGGCAGATAGTCGAACGTCGCCGTCAGACCGGCGGCGCGGCATGCGGTCGCCAGCTCGCCGATCTGCTTCTTCTCCGGGATGCTGCCCACCCCTTGTTGCCGTGGGGGCGGTGCCGTGGGTTCGGCGGCCGGTGAGGGGTTTGTTTCAGTCTCTTGGTCCTCAGTTCTTTGTTCAGCGCCGGGTTCTCCGGTGTCCGGCTCGCCGGGGTTCGGATTTCCAGGCCCCGGCTCGGGCCGGACCGGTACTTCATAGACGGTCTGGACGGTGATCCATTGACCGTGCTCGTTCTGGCGACGCTCGGTGACGAGGTGGCCGTGCGCAGCCAGTTCCCGCATCGCGGACCGGATGGCGTCACGGCCTTCGGACGGTGATTCCGCGGCGATCGCGTCGGAGCGGATGCGCCAGTCGGCCGGCTTCGAGAGCAGCCAGATCAAGACCGCGCGGGCGCGGAAGGAGAGGTCCTTGTTGCCGATCGTCTCGTTGCGGACGACCGTGTAGTGGCTCGTCGGGCGCGGCGCGCGGCGCACGCCTCCGACGCGGGTATTGTTACCCACGTTCGACTCCTAATCAGTCGGACATCCGGCCCGTCGGGAGTTGCCGCTCCTGGCGGGCCTTCTTCAATTGTGGCCCTCGCGGGTGCGAGGGGATGACACATCGTGGCACCGCGCCGCGGACGCGTCAATTGATTCGTCTTGATTGTGTGGAATCCGTTGGGGGCGAGCGGTAATCGCTGCGTCGGCGTGTCGCGCTCACCGATACCCGGTCGCATCCGCCGGCAGACCGCGATCTTGAACCTCCACCATGTACCGCCAGCAGTCGGGCTGTGACCCGTCGACGTCGGTGAAGCCGTACTCGCGCGCCAGGCCACCCGACGAGAACGACCCGCCGTTGCGGCGATGGACGTCCGGATCCGCGGCCAGCGCCGCGACGGCCCGGCCGACGAAACGCGGCGACTCCGAGATCGCGACGAAATGTGGCACGGCGGCGTCGCGCCAGTTCTCCTCCGTGACCCCGAAGTGCTCGAGCATCATCTCCGACCGCATCCACCCGGGCGTCAGCGCGACGGCCGTGCACCCGTGCGGCGCAAGTTCCTTCGCCTGGGAGAACGCAAGCCGGAGCATCGAGGACTTGACGAGGTCGTAGAACACCGAGAGCCGAAAGTTCTTCGCGTTGTACTCGGCGGTACCGTCGGTCATTTCGACGACGAGCCCGCCCGGGTTCCGGATCAGCAGTGGCAGAGCGAAGTGGCTGGTGATCAGGTGCGTGTCGACCGAGAGATGCACCATCCGCAGACCGCCCGCCAGGTCGTGTTCCCACAGCGGGGTGTCCCACTCGATGAGCTTCTCGCCGCCCCAGATGTCGTTGACGAGGACGTCGAGGCGGCCGTGCTCGTCGTCGATGCGCTGCACGAGCCGTCGCACCTGCTCGGGATCGAGGTGGTCGACGGCGACGGGTATGCCGACCCCACCCGCGGCCGTCACCAGCTCGGCGGTCTCCTCGATCGTCTCCGGCCGGTCGTACTCCGAGCGGTGCTCGCGGGTGCTGCGGCCGGTGCAGTAGACCGTCGCGCCGGCCTCACCGAGAGCGATTGCGGTTCCGCGGCCGGCGCCGCGGGTGGCGCCGGCGACCAGGGCGATTTTGCCTGTGAGTGGCTGTGCCATGGCTGGAACGGTACTGCCCGCAGCAGTCGGAAGGCAGCCGCACTCGGCGTGGCGCCGCCGGCGGTGTCGGACATATCAGTCACTATGTTCCGGTGCGCCGGTGGGACCGGCCGGAGAACAGTCGGAGGTAGAGCAGGTGCAGGTGATCGACACGCTGTCGCACGCGTCGGGTTCGCGGACGCTGCCGAAGGGCCACCGCTGGGTGGTCGTCGACGTCGAGACCTCCGGCCTGCGCGCCTACGCGCATCGGGTGCTCAGCGTGGCCGCGCTGGTGTTGCGGGAGGACGGCAGCGTCGAGCGGGAGTACTCGACGCTCGTCGACCCGGGTTGCGACCCCGGCCCGGTCCACGTGCACCGGTTGACGCGCGAACGGCTCGCCGGAGCTCCCCGCTTCGAGCAGATCGCCGGCGAACTCGCCGAGGTGCTGGACGGCGGGACCATCGTCGCCCACAACGCGGCCTTCGACTACGGATTCCTCGACGCCGAGTTCCGGCGCGCCGGAACCGAGATCCCGGCCAGACAGCGGTTGTGCACTCTCGCCCTGTCGAGGCGGCTCGAACTCGACGTGCCCGATCACAAACTCTCCACCCTGGCCGCCCACTGGCAGGTCCAGCAGTTGCTCGAGCACGACGCCTACGACGACGCCCGCGTCCTCAGTGAGGTCTTCGTACGCAGCGCCCTGCTCGCCGAGAGCCTGCAGCTCCCGCTGCCGGTGGTCGACTGCCTCAGCCGCAGGCCCGCCTACCCGGACTCCGTGCCGCGCGTGCCGTGCGAGTGGAAGAACCCGGGACGCCTGTCGCTGGACGTCGGCCTGGTGCAGGGGATGAAGGTGGTCGTCACGGGGCAGACGGTTACGCCGCGGGTCCCGCTCGCCGGCCGGATGGCCGACGCCGGCCTCGACGTCATGAATTCCGTCAGTCGCCAGACGAGCGTGGTCGTGTGCAACGACCCCGGCGTACAGACGGGCAAGATCCGCAAGGCGATGGCCGAGGGCATTCCCGTCGTCACCGAGCAGCAGCTCGAAGAGATGCTCACCCGGGTGAATCCGGGTGAACCGAAGATGCGTCCCGTGGTCGAGGTGGCCGCGCCCCCTGCCGAGCCGGTGATCGAACCTCCGCCGCAGCCGGAGACTGCGGAGCCCCTCGCCGATGTACCGAGCCTGCCCGAGCGGATGCTCACGGGACAGAAGCCGAAGCTGTGGCAGGGCCGGCGGGTGCTGCTCCTCGGCGGCACCCACCTCGACGCCGTGCTCATGCGCTCGCGTCTCGTCCAGCTCGGTGCACGCCCGTCGCTCAACCTCACCGCGGCGGTCACGGACGTGCTGATGCTGGAAGGCGGCGACAGCGACCGGCGCATGCCGCGCATCACCGCGCGCGAGCTCCCCGTCCTGACCATGACGGACATCAGCGCCGCGGTGGAGAAGGGCGTCGTGCCGCCGCACATGCGCATCGAGTCCCGCATCTCCGCGCCGGCGCTCGCCCGAGGCGAGGTCATCGACCTGCCGGCGCGGAAGACGTCGTGGACGGTCAACGTCGCGTGGCGCGCCGAGACGGACGACTTCGACGTCGACGTCGTCGCCTTCCTGCTCGCGGAAGACGAGAAGGTCGACAGCGACGACGACTTCGTCTTCTACAACAACCCCTCCGCCGAGGACGGCGCGGTCGAGCTGTCGATCGACGGCAGCAGCGAACAGAGCGTGCGGTTCGACCTGGCCGCGCTGCCCGACGAATGCGGACGCGTCGCGATCGCCGCCGCGATCGACGGCGAGCGGGCCTTCGGCGAACTGGGGGCTGTGTCGGTGAGCGTGGATGGTGAGGACGGCACGGCGGCGACCTTCGTGCTCGATGCCGGGACCACCGAGCGGACCATGGTGCTCACCGAGATCTACCGGCGGGCGGGGAAGTGGCGGTTGCGCGCGGTGGGGCAGGGGTACGACGACGACCTCGGCGGGCTCGTCGCGCTGTACGGCGTGGACGTCGAGGAAGGCAATTGACTGTCGAACGGACGTCGCTCTTCTGTTCGCCCTTACGTGCGATTCGGCTGGCACCCAGCCCACGTCCGCATCTTCCAGATAGTCCTGCCGACGGTCGGACCAGAATTTTCGATAGCGGGCCGGCCGAGTCGTGCAACCGGGCGGTGGTCCGGTGCCGGCCATCCGTCCAGGAAACCGCCGAATTCGGACCTGCGTAGGACTATTTCACGATGTGGTCCGCAAGGTTGAAGTCATGATATCTCCCGTACACTGTGCTGCCCTTGAACATCAAGCTGACAATCAGATTTCGAGCTTGCTGAACCACAACCGGATCGGACAGCAGTTTCTCGAGGCCGGAAAGCGAATCGAAGGAAACTCGCCTGACGGGACCGATCGAGGCATAGCCGTATTCTCGGCGCGAGCTGATTCCACGCCGTAGAACAAGCCTGGCGAACGTCGTCCGAGCCTTTCCCACGGGCGGTGCCACGTTGAGGAACCCGCGCACGACATCGGCGTTGGCGCGCCCATTGTCGGAAATGACCAGCGCTTCGATGGGGCCGACCGAAAGAGTCGTTAGTCGGCGTGACGATGCCGTCCTTCCGGTCGAAGGCATCGAGCTCAACGCCCAAACTCGACGCTCGGTTCGGCGCGGTGCGGGAAGGCACGAGTCGACGAATAGTGCCAGCAGCCTTACGATCTCAGGAAACTCCGAATGACTCGCAAGTTCCTGGTACTTGTGAAGGCTGGCTGCCCGCATGGCGGAATCGTCGACACGATCAAACATGGACTCGTCCGCAGGCACAGCGAACCAATCGGTGAGTTCTCGCGGATCGACGAGGGCGCTGAGAGTGGGACTAGGGAACGGGGTCGAGGTCAGAGCGATATTGCGCAGGCTGTGGGTTCGCCCCACGGACTCGATCAATTGCCGTTCGATCGGATCGAGCTGCTTCGCCGTCGGTACGGGACGGAACGCCACGTCGGTGATATCGAACCATCGGCGACGGTGCGCAGCGAGACGCGCGACGATATCGATCGTTTGACCGACATATCGATACCCGTCGGCGAACGTGAGGACATATACGCCACGTCGCGGATTGCCCGCCGAGAACTGGGAGGCGAACGAGGCCTGGGGGTCGAAACGTAACCGTGTGAAGCGCAGACCGCTGTACTTGATCTGCTCATCGTCGACGGTCATGCATCTCCTCACGGGTCCTGGGCAGAACAAGGTGTATCACCCCGGTCTGCGAGGGCAACAGGGGGTCTGCGACCGCGTGAGTATCTGTAACTCGGCATGGCTCCGGGAGTCCCAATTCGGAAGGTGTAACAATTGCTCACCGCCAGCGATTGAAGTTTGAAGTTGTTGACGACTACCAGGGGAAGCTCGCTTCGGGCCAGCCCTGCCCGACCCCGAAAGAAGCGCGTGTCCTCCTCGACCGACCCCTTCGATTTCAGCGAGTACTCGAGCTCGCGGGACGACGCAGACGATCCGTGGTCGGGTGGATCCCAGTCGCCATGGCCACCCCCCGAGCCGTTCGGAAGCGTGGCCGCCGCCTCGTTCGCGGGGCCCGGCGGGTCGACGCCCGGGTTCGGCGGGGCGCCTGCCGACGCGTTCGCTGTCGAGCAGCGGCCGGTCGTGACGGCCATTTCGCAAGGTAGGCCGCCGCGCGCATGGCTGAGCGGCGGCGGCGTCGTGGCGCTGCTGGGGCTCACCGCCGTCGCACTCACCCTGTCGGGTGGCTCCAGAGTGTTCGCCTTCATCGGGTGGCTGCTGGCCGGTCCTGCCGCGTTCTACCTGCTTGCCCAGCACACGGTCGCCGACATGCAGCAGCGGGCGCGGCCGGTCTACGCGGGCTCGAAGGCTGTGCAGGGGACGTATTGGACCGTCGTTGTGCTCGGATTCGTGGGCATCGCGCTCGGGGCATGGCAGATCGCGGAATGGGCGGGTCGACTGTGAAGAAGGTGGCCGCGCTCGCGGCAGTGCTGCTCGGCTCTCTGGTGGTGGCGGCACCGGCCGCGTCGGCTGCGCCGCAGCAGTCGGCGGTGGGGGACTTCGGCGGGTGTCTCGCCTCCCAGCGCGAGGGCGATCTGCTGTTGATGATCGACGAATCCGGCAGTCTGCAGGTCTCGGACCCCGAGGCGGCGCGGGTCTCCGCGGCCAACTACCTGCTCGAACAGCTCAGCTCCTTCGGCGGCTCCGCCGGGGTCGCGCTCGACGTTTCGGTCGCCGGCTTCTCCGATGACTTCACCGTGCACGCGCCGTGGACCCGCCTCGACGGTGGGTCCCTGCCTGCCTTGCAGGACGAGGTCGACAGGTTCCGATCCCGGACGAACGGTGTCGACACCGACTACTGGGCCGCTCTCGACGGTGCCCGCGGCGCTCTCGCCGACCGCTCGTCCACAGCCGCGAACAGATGCCAGGCCGTCGCCTGGTTCTCCGACGGCAAGCTCGACTTCACGACGCGGGACGCGGAGAAGCCGTACGCCCCAGGAGTATCGCTCGGCACCGACGCAGGTGTTCAGCAGATCATTGCGGCCGCCCGCGAGTCGATCTGCCGGCCCGCAGGTATCGCGGACCAGTTGCGGTCGTCGGGAATCGTCACCTTCGCGGTGGGGCTCGCGGCCGGTCCGGCGCAGGCCGGGGACTTCGATCTGATGCGGTCCATCGCCACCGGAGAACCCGCCGCCGGGCAGGCGTGCGGGAACCGGACCTCGCCCCGACCCGGCGACTTCTACCTCGCCCAGAACATCGACGACCTGCTCTTCGCGTTCGACGCGTTCAGCAGTCCGGGCCAGGCGCCGCTCGAGAACGAGACGGGCGTATGTGTGGGTCAGGTGTGCGAGGAAGCGCAGCACCGCTTCGTCCTCGACAACTCCATCGGTTCGGTGACAGTCCTGGGCTTCGCGGACGCGGACGGGCTCGTACCCACACTGGTGTCGCCCGACGGGGCCGAACTTGCGATGCCGCGCGACAACGCCCCGCGCAGCCTGAACGTCGACGGAGTCGGCGTCGACTACCGCTGGTTGTCAGCGCGGTCGGTGTCGTTCACGATGCGCCAGCCGGCGTCGGCGAACCCGGGGCAATGGCAGGGCATGTGGGCTCTCGTGTTCGTCGACCCCGATGGCTCCGATCCCGCGGCGCGCTCCAAGTCCAACATCCATATCTCGGGCAACCTGTTCCCGGCGTGGCTCGGACAGGATGTGACCGCCATCCACAGCGGCGAGAAGACATCTGCGATACAGCTCGGCATCGTCGACTCCGACCGTCGGGAGATCGACCCCTCCGACCTGCTCGGAAGCGCGTACTTGTCGGTGTCGCTCGTCGACTCGGCTCGGGTTGCGCACGAGCTGGCGTCGAGGATCCCGAAGAACGGGATCGACGAGCCGATCGAGCTGGATCTCACGTCGGTGCCACCGGGTGAGGCGACGCTGCGCCTCGCTCTCGAGGTGACCACCGCCGACGCCCGGACGGCTTCGGGGACGGTCATCGCGCCCGGTACTCAACTGGCGCCCCAATACGTCGACGTGCCGCTGACGGTGGCGCCCCCGGTCGGCTATCCAACGCTGCCGAACCGGATCGACTTCGGCACTGTCGAGGGATCCGGTCGGTTCCCGGTGGAGATCCCGGTCGGCGGTCCCGGCTGCGTGTGGCTCGATTCGGCGGAACCGATCCGCATCGATGCCGTGCCGGACGGCGTCGGTGACGTGGCCTTGGTGAACCCCGCAGCGACTTCGGCGGAGCGGTGCCTGGCCGTCGAGGAGGGCGCACAGGGCGCACTGACGGTCGAACTCGACGTGCCCGAGGCCGGCAACGGCTCCCTCAACGGTTCCGTGCGGATGATGATGGCCCCCGCCGGGGAGCTCGACCGCGCGATGCCGGTCGATGTGCCGTTCACCGCCGAGCTGCAGAAACCGCTCGACAGTGGCCGGTTCCTGCTGGCCTTCCTTCTCACGCTGTTCCTGGGCATCGCGATCCCGCTGGCTCTGCTGTATGTGCTCAAGTGGCGAGCCTCGCGCATTCCTGCCGAAACCCTGAAGGCCCAGCGCTTCTCCGTGACGATCGCCGACGGCGCCGTTCTGCGGGACGGAGTACCCTTCACGCTGCGCGACGGTGACCTCACCGAAATCGTTCGGAACCTGGACAAGCCTGCGCGACTGCTGACGGCAGACGGCGTCAAGCTCGAGGCGACGACCGGGCTCTCCCCAGTCGGCACGGGGTACGTCCGTGTCAAGGCCGGTGGCCTGCTCGGCTCCTCCGGTGCGAAGCCCGACCATGACCCGCGCACAGGTGAGGCCAGGCTGCCGCTGGCGGTGCACAACAACTGGGTGATCCTCCACGATCCGGCCGGACCCGCCGACCACGCGTCGCTGCTCCTGCTCGTCGGCGCAGGTTCGAACCCGGTCCGGTTGATCGAGGATCTGAACCGGCGCGCACCGGGCGCCTTCGCGAGACTGCGTGAGCGTGTCGGATCCGACGACACGGCGACGCCGGGCACCGGTGCGCCTGACGGGCGACCCGCACCGCAGTCGTCCTTCGATCCGTTCGGCGCACCCACCTCTCCGCCCGCACCGACATTCGGTGCGCCACCGGCGTTCGGCGGCAGTTCTGGATTCGGTGCCGCGCCGCACAGGGGTTCGAGCTCGTCCGCCGCGCCGGCCGCTCAGCCTTTCGACCCGTTCCGTCCGCCCGGCGCTTGACGGTCGGAATCCAGCTTTGCTCTCTCTCGATGTGGAAGGACCGGTATGAGGCGGTTTCTCGTAGTCGGATGCGGTGGTTCGGGTGCCGTCACGCTCGCGTACATGATGGACCAGCTCCGGTCCGATCTCGCCGCGGCGGGAGTGGACCGGATCCCGGGTGGGTGGCAGTTCGTGAGCATCGATGTGCCCACTGCGCCGGAGGCGGGGCCGGACGGGCTCGGCAATGTTCGCGACCAGGGCGGCTACTACTTCGGCAGCGGCCCCCAGGGCGACTCGTACGGAGTGCTCGACAACGCGCTGAGCAACCAGCTCGCCGCCCGCGGCAGCCTCGACGAGATCGCCACCTGGGCCCCGCGGGATCCCTCCGCTGTCACGGTGCCCATCGGGTCCGGCGCTGGCCAGTACCGCGCCCTCGGCCGCATGATCACGCTGAGCAAGGCCGGCGGTATTCGCGAGACCCTGCAGTACGCCTGGGACCAGCTGTTCACCGTGCAGACCGCCACCGAGATGGGCGCGCTGAACGTCCCCGGCGGGGGCAGCTTCGAGCAGGAGGAGTCCCCGATCGTCCTGGTCGTCTCGTCGATGGCTGGTGGCGCCGGCGCGTCGATGGCCTTGGATGTGTGCCGCCTGCTGACGCTGATCCCCAAGCTCGATCCGCGGCTGATGGGTGTGTTCATGGTCGCCCCGGACATCTTCGACGGCCTCGGCCGCAGCGCCACCACCGGCGTGCGCGCCAACGCCCTCGCGATGCTCGGCGAAATCGTTGCGAGCCAGCTCGGGTCCGCGCGCGAGCACGACGTCGAGATCCTGCGCGCGCTCGGCCAGCAGAACGGCGCCGGCGAGAAGGTGCCGTTCGCCCGGGTGTTCCCTGTGGGCCGCCGTGTCGGCGTCGAGGGCGCGCCGTTTGGCGACGGTTCACAGAAGGCGATCTATCGCGGCCTCGCTCGTGGTCTGGCGGGCATGATGATGAGCGGCGCTGCGACGCGCCAGTTCGTGCAGTACGACCTCACCAACGGTGCGGGCCTGTCCGGCCAGCGCGACAACATCGGCTGGGGCGGACAGTGGGACAACCTGCCGTGGGGCACATACGGGTTCTCGAGCTTGAGCATGGGCCGCGACCGATACGCCGAATACTCGGCGCAGCGGCTTGCCCGTAGCACCGTGGACCGGCTCCTCGACGGGCACCGCAACCCCGGCAATGCCGCGTCCGACGACGATCAGGTCAACTCCATCCTCGACAGCCAGTGGCAGACCCTGCTCACCACGATGGGTTTGCCTGTCGTTCAGGCGGATCCGCGGGGCGCGCAGGTCGGCATCAGTGCGTGGCTGACCGGTGTGGTGCTGCCCCAGGGCGACGGCCTGCGGATGGCCCGTCAGGTCACCGAGTCCGAACTGCGTGGCTACCTTCCGTCCGGCAGCGGTCTGAACGCGAGCCAGTGGGTCCCCGAGATCCAGCGGGTGCTCGGTGCCCGTCGTCAGGCGCTCACGGCGTCCGCCGAAGTGCACGCGCTTGTCCATGCGTACCAGTGGCACCGCACTCTCGCCGACAACATCGAGCGCACGGTGGCGAAGGCGATCGCCGACCTCGGCCTGCCGTACGCCACCGCGCTCGTGAACCGGCTGACCAGCCACATCAAAGACCAGGTGCGGGTCGGGGCGGAGGACCTCGCGAAACAGGCGCCGACCGACATCACGGCGCAGTCGGCCGACACCGCTCAGGCGCTGTCCGCACTCAAGGGAACCATCGAGAGCGACGCCGACATCGTCGACCGTGTGCTCGCGAGCTGCAGCCAGAACGTCTACCGCCAGCTGTACGCCTCGCTGTCCGGGAAGGTGGCCGAGGTCGCGGCCGCGCTCGTACCGGAGATTCTCCAGCCCCTGCTCGAGGCGCTGAACGACGCGCAGACGTCGATGCGGCGGGCACGCAGCAAGCCGGCGAGCGACGTCGGCCTGGCGCGCCTCTCCACCGACCAGTACGGTGCGTGGCCCGCGGACAAGGCCGATCGGGTACCCAAGCGGTTCGCGGAAGCGAACAACGAGGTGATGCTCACCCCGTCGGCCGACTTCATGGTGCAGTACCGCAGCGACCTGCCGCTCGCGGTCGCGTCCAGCGGTCTCGGCACGCCGCCGTTCGAGGAGTCGGTCAAACGGGCCGTCGTCGGGGTCGTCACCGGTCTGTGGCAGACGATCGACGGCAGCAAGTCGCCGGGGGAGGAGCATCCCGTCCTCGAGCGCACATCGGCGTGGCGGACCCGCGCATTCCCGTACGATCCGGGAACCCGCGACGCGCTCATTCCCTCGGCCGCACGGTATGACCTGCACCTTCGACCTGCGGAACTGCTCGCGCGCGCTCGGCAGTTCGTCGGCCGCACCGGGGAGTCCTTCGACCGCTTCTGTCGCGTGTCGCTGCGGGAGTACATCGAGGATCCGACCGTCCCCGAGTACGCGCTCGAGGAGCGGCGTGAGCGACTGCAGGCGAAGTTCGCCGAAGCGCTGTCGCTGGCGCGACCACTCGCCAGCGTCAACCAGCAGGCGCTCGAGGCGCTGCATCCGGGGCAGCAGGTCGAGTACCGGTACAAGTTCACCTCGGTGCCGTTCCTCAACCTGCCCGTCGCGGATTCCCTCGAGCAGGTACTGCAGAAGAACCCGATGATCGACCACGAGACCCGATCGGAGTTCGTGCGCCTGCTGACCGAGGAAGACCGGTTGACTCGCATCGACATCTTCGGCTCCTACCCGAACTACTCGCCGCTCGCCTACGACTCCGTGCTCACCCCCGCGGCCAAGCAGTGGGCGGATTCGACTCCGACGCAGCAGGAGTCGTTCTGGCAGTGGCGTCGCTCCCGGCCATTGGCCGCCTCGCTGCCGATGCACTACAGCGAGCGGCGAGCGCTGACCGCCGGCTGGTTCCTCGGCCTCGTGGTCGGCCGCCTGCGCCTTCCTTCGGAACCGTACGACGAGCCGGTGCGGGTGTGGGATGCCGCCTCCGCGGCGTGGGTCGACTTTCCCCATCCCTTGCTGACCCCGCCATCACGGTTCCTCGCCAACAACGACTGGCTGCCCGCGGTGCTCGAATCGGTCCTGCTGGCGATGGCGCGGTCGCACGAATCGCCGGTCATGCAGTCGATGCTTCCCTACCGGACGCTGCGCGCGATCTACGACGCCTCCCCGGAGAAGCCGGCCGGCGGCATCCTCGAGGTCTCCGCCAAGTCGATCCTCACGCAGTGGCTGCGGACCGGCGAGACCGGCACGGGATGGCAGTCCCAGGTCACCGACACCGGCCCGGACGTCTCGATCGACGCTCGCGCCGAGAACGCTGCGACATGGCTCGGCCGGGTGCGGGAGTTCACCGGGCTGCACTACATGGCAGCAGGGGAGGACGCGGCACCCGGTGGCGGGACCTTCTCGGCGATCACCGATCGCATCACTGCGTCCCATACTCCGATATTCCGGGACATCGCGCCGGACGTGTACTGGGCGACCGGTGAGCTGCTGAACCTGATCGAGGAGTGCAGGCACCGCGCCGAGCCGCCGGACCGGCCGGTGCACGAGCCGGCGGCGTCCGCAACGTCGGCATCGCACGCGTTCGTGATTCCCGACGCGGGTCAGTTCTGACATGGCCGATTCGGTGAAGAGCGTTCTCACGGTGTTCCTTGCCTCCACCGGGCCGGCGCTCGGGGTGCGTGACGTCCTCCGCGACCTGTCCGCGGCGGGCTTGGTCGCACCGTTCGTGTGGGTCGACGACGCCGGCGTCACGCCGGGTGGTGCCCGCATCCCAGCCGTCGAAACCGCCTGTGGTGCGGACACAACGGTGGTGCTGCAGGACGTGCTCGCGTCGCGTCGCGTCGATGTGGTGCGACTGTGCGTGATCGTGCCGGGAGCACGCGGCACCGATCCCGTTCGGGTCGAGTCGGAAAGGGCGCTCGCCGACCTCCTGTCGTCGAACTCGGGCGGAGCCCGCCTCGTTCGACTGCGGACGGTGCTGCGTCGTCCCGGCGACACCCCCTCCGACTCCGTCGCGGTCGCGCTCGCCGGTTGGCACAACCTGCTTGTCGCACCGGAGGATTCGCGGGGTCCGGGAATGGGCCACGAGTCCCTCACCGTAACCACCGATCCGATCGACGTCGGCCGCCACGCCGCCCCGGTGATCGCCGGAATCGTGGGTCTGTGGACGGATGCGGAGCATGCCCCGTTCGACGAGCAGCCGGTCCTGCCGGGAAGCACGCTGCGGGTGGTGCGGTCGTTCTACCGCCGACTCGACACCTCGCATGCCGAGCACGAGCTGCGCACGCACCTGCTCGACTTCGGCGGGCAGCTGCCGTTGCCCCGCGACGCCGGCACCGCCGTCGTGTACGCCGACGACGTCCCGGCTGCCACGCGAACGATGGCCCAGGCACTGTGGGTCAAGCACCGGCACCTGCTCCAGGGCGAGCGCGTGAGCGCACCTCCGGCCGACGCTCCGCGCCTGGTGAAATTCACCGACGCCCTGACGATGTTCTTCTCGTTCCTCGTCGCAGTGCTGCGCAACGCCCCGGCGCAGTGGGCCGCCCGGGTCGGTCACCGCGCCTCGGCCGCGGTCGCTTCGGCGGCACAGTCCACGCTGTTCGGATCGGCGCAGGGCGCCAGGCGTGTGGTGGTCCGCGGTGTCGACGCGGACGGCCGCAGGGTCGGATGGTCCGAGTACGAGGCGGCGTCACGGCAGATCGGCGCAGCTCTCGACGGAGCGACGAACACGCCACAGTCCGCGGCGCCCGACCTCTCCTCGCTGTGGCGGGACTATGCTCGCGCCGCCCTCACGCTCGCCGACGCCGCCGAACGGTCACCGGGCCTGCCGACCATCCAGGTCGGCGCCCACCGAGCCGTGTTGCGTTCGGCGTCGGACATTGTGCCGGGACCGGACGACGAGTTCACCGACATCCCCGGCGTCGTCTCGGCGACGCTGAACGTCCACGCCGCCGAAGCCCCGGACCTCCTCGGCATCAAGGACTTCCAGGCACGGCTGCGGGAGCTGGAACAGGATCCGACGATCGGGCTCGACGCGCGGAGAACGAGCGCCGCGCTGGCGGGCTGGGTGGGCCGCGTCCGCCGAAGCTTCGCGGTCACCTTCGGATCGATCCTCGCCGACGGGTTGTCGGCCGGCATCACCGAGGCAGGCATGTTGCTTGAGCGACTCAACGCCGCCGAAGTGCCCCGCGATCTGGCCGAGGCGAGCGCCGAACAGCAGGCGCGCATGTTCCGCCAGGTGCGCATCGCAACGCTCGGATTCCTCGCCGCCGCGATCGTCGCGGGCGTGCTGGCCTGGCGGGAGCTAATCTCGTGGTGGACCGGCGGGCCCGTCATCGCAGTGTGTGTGCTCGCCTGGGCGGGCGTCGTGGCCTGGATCTGCCAACGCACGCAGCAGTACCTCGAGCAGCTTCTCGTCGAACGCGAGGCGGCGTCGGCGGCGGCCGCAGCAGACCGGAGGAATCTCAGGTCTGCCCTCCGAGAGATCGAGAACCTCACTGCCGCGTATCGGCAGTTCCTGTCGTGGAATCGGGCACTCGGAGCGTTCCTGGCGAAGCCGCTCGGCGTCACCGACCACACCCATGCCGTCGGCCGCAGCATCGAATGGGGGATGCCCCGGCACAGCGCCGTCGGCATCGGTAGCCCCGAGCCCGCCCAGGTCGAGCGAGTCGCAGACGCGCTGCGGCAGGACATGTTCGGTGTCGGGTGGCTGACCGAGGCGTGGGACGCCGTCGTGGGTTCCGCGGGTTCCTCACTCGGTGCTGCAGGACTCGACATCGATCGCGACCCCTCCCTGCTCGCCGCGAAGGCCGGAGCCGGGTCCGGCTCTCCGCTCGACGAGTGGTCCCTCCGATTCCACCGCGGCGAACGTCAGGCGAGCGGTGCGGCACTGATGTGGGAGCGGGCACTCGGCGAGCTGTCCGGGCCACGTGGCGACTTGGCACGCGAGCTGCTCGCCACCATCGAACATCGCGCCGACGGGGCCGTGCGTCGCTACGGAATCGACGAGTTCCTGGCCGGCGTCGGACAACCTGCGGCCGAGGGGTTCTTCGACCCTGCCGTCTTCACCGATACCGCGGCGATGCGCGGCCTCACCACCGTCGCGGAGACGGCGTCGACCCGTACCCCCGCCGGCTGCGGGCTTGTCGCGGTCACCACCCAGTACACGGAGGGAATCGCCGCGGAGGATCTGCGGACCATGCCGTCGGACGGTCACCCCGCAGCACCGGTCGACATTCCGCAGGTGCCCGACCTCGAGCTGCGACCGGCCGAACCGACGCACGACCGTGCGGACCGTCCGGCCCCTGCGCCGTTCGCTGCGCTCGTCGCCGACGGCATCAACTTCTGAGAGCGAGTGGAACAATGCCCGACGTTGTCTTCGAGGCTCTGCAGCTGTGGCGGCAACAGCAGATCGACGACGGCCGTCTTCGTCCCGGCCTGCTCAAGGACACGCATCTGCAGCAGATCATCCGGTCCGATCGGCGCACTGCCGAGGAGATCGAACCGATGCTGCCACGCCAGGCGAAACCACTGGTCGACGGAATCGTCCACGTGGTGACGTCGGCCCAGCCCGGCGAGTTCGTCACCGAGGCGTCGCCGACGGCGGAGGCGCCCGAACCGCCGGTTCCGCCGGCGCCGGTTCCCGGAAGCGAGCACCTGGTCGACCTGCGCACCGAGGACTTCTGCGAGTTCATGCACGGGGAGTCCGATCAGGAGGTCGGGGCGATCACCATCACGGCCGAACCGGGCGGCGGGCATCTGCTCGAATGGTCACCGCTGCCGGATCGGTCCGGACAGATGGTGCTGTACCGCGTCGTCGCCGGTGAGACGCACCGTCCCTACAAGCCGGAGGCCGGGCGACTGGTCGGCGTCACCCGCGGAACCCTCCTCGTGGACACCGCAGCTCCGGCCGCCGCGGTGCGGCACCTGCAGGTGTGGGCACATGCCGGTCGCGACCAGCACGACGCGGTGCGGCGCCAGCCCGTTCTCATCGCGGAGGGGCATGTCCTCAGTCCGGTCGCCGACTTCGTGGTCGTCGAGGACGACGGCGCCGTGATCGGACAGTGGTCGGTGTGGCCGGGGGTCACCCGCGTGCGGGTACTGCGCATCCCGCTCGACGGCCGAACCCCCGTGACCAACGACCCACGGCACCGGATCCTGGCCGACCAACCCAATCTCGGCGGATTCGTCGACCGCGACCCGCAGCGTGGGCATCGCTACCTCTACCGCGCGATCTGCGAGGTCGACGTCGACGGGCACACCAGACTCTCCCCGGCAGCACAGGCGGAAGTCCTCGTGTCCGCGGTGCTCGAGCCCGTCACCGACCTGCACGTCGCCACCCACGGCGACAGCGACGACCTGCACTTCGACCTCGGCTGGACCCCACCGGACATCGGCACCGTGGTGATGTATCGAACGGAGACCGCACCGCGGCCGGGCATCGACCGGACGCTGCTCGCGGCGGGCGCACTCGACGTCTCCGGTGGGCTGCCGACCTCCGCACGACTGGTCCATCCGGTGACCGTCGGAGGCGACGGCGAACACCGGATGAGCAACGTCTCCTGGCCGCGCGGCTGGGTGCGGGCCTACTTCACGCCCGTCACCGTCCTCGACGGAGACGTGCAGGTAGGGCGCACGGTCATCGCGACCAGGCCGCTGCCCGCGCCGCGAGAGGTGCGGATCGTCGAGCGCTGCACCGAGCAGGTGCTCACCTTCCCGTGGCCGGAGGGTGCGGCATCGGTGTCGGTGTACGTGAGCTCGCCACAGGTTCCGGCCGAGCATGCGATCGAACAGCGCCCCTTCGCGGAGATCTCCCGAGCGGCGTACGAACGCGACGGCGGCCTGCACCTGTCGAACCCGCTGCCCGAGCAGGGATGTGCCGTCCACGTGGTCGCCGTCGCCTACACGGCCGGCGAGCGTATCGCGGGCATCCCCGCCACCGTCGACTACCAGGGTCTGTTGCGGATTCAGTACACGACCGAGACTCGCAGCACTGCCGGTGGTGTCGCGCTCGCCGTACGGCTCGCCTCACAGGTCGAACTCCCGACGGCCCCACCGTTCGTCGTGGTGCACAACCAGACCCGGCTGCCGCTCAGTGCTCGGGACGGCCGGCCGCTGGAGGTCCGTGGGGACGGGCGAACCCAGCCCGGCGCCCGGAGCTTCCATCCGCGCGGCCTGCATCGCGAGTGGAGCCAGCCGTGGACCGTCGACGTGTCGGACTTGACCGGGTACGTGCGGGTCTTCGCCGACGTGCGGCCCGAGCAGAGCCGTACCATCGCGCTGATCGATCCGCCGATCGAACACATCCGGCTCGATCTCATCGGCGATCACCTCATCGGTGACGACGTGCCGCGCGAAGACGCGCGATGACGGCTCGGAGGGACGAGACCGAATCGCCACGGTTCGGTCAACTCAGCTACACCTCATTCGACCGTCCCGGCACCGGATCCGGCGGCGGCTGGCAGGTCAAGGAGATGTCCGGCGACCTCGACGCCGACGAACAGGAACTGCTCCGCGCGGGAGTCGTATCCCGATTCGAATCCCCGCAGCCGATGCCCCGATTTCCGACCGTCGAGGACATCGCCCGGCGCCCGCGGCGGCTCATGTACGCCCACATCCGTGACGCGGCCGGATGCTATTGGCACACCGTGCCCGCCGGCTCGGACGCCTCCGGCCGCCCCGGGAATGTCTTCGCCCACGCCGTGCTCGATCGAGGTGCGGAGCCCGGCGACGGGGTGCGTCCGATCGAGCGCTGGCGGTCCACGGACTGGCTGGTCCCGTACGGCGCCGACGAGGTCGCCGAGGCAGCCCTGCCGGCCACGGCACCCGGACCCGGCGGGATCGTCGATCGCGACGCCGCACTCGGATTCCTGCTCGATCCGGGAACCTGGCGGATCGGTGTCTTCAGCGTCCTCCTCGACGCGGTGGCGCGGTCCCTGCGCGGCGGCCCGGCGGTGGTGCTCGGATGCAAGGATCCCGACACCGCCGCGCTCTGGATCGGGGCCGTCTCGCACTTCATGTCGCCGGGCACCGCCCGCCGCTTCGGGTGGTCCACTTTCGACCGTCTGCACTCCGTCGACGACGCCGTGGCAGGCGGCGCGAACCTGGTGACCGTTCCGCTTTCGGACCTGCCCGGAGACAGTCCCGGCTGCACTGTCTTCGGCGAGAACGAGACTCCCGAACTGGGGGAGCTCGACGGTGAGCCGCACTCCGTCGCGAACGGCAATCTCGTTCCGGTGACGTACTGGTCGGTGCTCGCGCAGACGGTTCTGCTCGACGTCGAGACCGCGCATCGAGCGCTCGCGCGTCAGGACGCGATCGCGGCCGGTGTGGGTGATCGCGACCTGACCGAGGCGTGGCCGCTGGCGATGGCCGTCGTCGCCGACCCCGGCCTGCACGACGCACTGGACGAGGCCGCCTCGGTCGTACTCGCGGAGTCCCCGATGGAGGCCGCCACCGCACCCGATCTCGCGCACGTGATCGTCGGAATCGTGGACGAGCGACTGGGTGCGACCACACAGCAGGCGGAGGAAGCACTCGCCCGCTGGCAGGTTGACAACGCCGTCACGCCCGCGGTCCGGCAGCTCGCCGGCACCGTGTTCGCCTTCCGCGCGCTCGGTGACGGCCACTGGGTACGTCGGGCGGGACCCGCGCAGTTCGCTGTCGTCGAGTCGTGTGCTCGAACCGAGGACCTGCAGGCCGAGGCCGATGCGATACTTGGCGATCTGCGCTTGCGCGCACGAGGCGGCGGAAATCTGCGCGATGTCGCGTTCGACGCCCTCAAGACGATCGACCTGCTCGTGCGTGCCGACCTCCTCCGCGATCGCGGCGTCGACGTGGCCTTCGAGGTGCTCGAGCGGGCGGTGATCCCGACCCTGTGCGATCGGGTCGACGGAGCCGCGTTCGTCGCGGAACTCGGGCCGGTCTCTGCGTCGACGCGCGTGAGATTTCTGCAGCCCGCTCTGACCGCCCATCCCGTGTTCGCCGGGCGCCCGCTCGGCTCCCGGCTTGCACCTCCCGTACTCGAATGGCTCGTCGACGGACTGTTGGACGTACCAGACCTCGACGAGCTCGCCTCCGACCCGCAGCGCATCACCGAGCCCGAATGTGTGCTGATCGCCGACGGCGTCTTCGCCCTCACGGAACAAGAATTCGATCGAGCACGAATACGGAGCGAGCTGGTGCCGGTCGCGTTGTGGAGGGCACTCCACGAAGCGCGGGAGGGCGGCTGGGCGCCGAGCGATGTTCCGGCGCTGGTCGCCGGGCACGGCTGGACGGCGGAGCAATGGTGCCGACTCGTCGGCGCGTTTCCCGAGGCCGTTGCGCCCCGTTTCCTGCAGGACGTGGTCGTCCGCGAACCGTGGGGACCGGAGCTCGAGACGCTCGTCCGCCATCTGGCCGAGCCCGGCGCTCGCGAGGAAGCGTCGAGGTGGGCGGCCGATCCGTACCTGGACGACCTCGCGGTGTCGTGGGCGCTGATCCGGAACGAGGAGCGCTGGGCTGCGATCAGCGGACCGGCACTGCGCCGGGCACTCGACGTGCATGTGTTACCCGTCCTGGAGGACTACGCGGAAGGCTACGAAGCGGACCTTCCCACGGATCTGCTCGCCCGGCTCGCGATCTTCACTGTCGCGCTGCGGGGGCAGACCCCACCCCAATCGGGCCTCCCGGTGCCGGACCTTCCGGCCCGGCACCGGGAGGCGCTCGTCCGAGCGGTGGACGAGGACGCACGGTTCGTCGTCGATGCGCTGGCCTCCCTGGTGGAATCCGGTGCGCTCGACGCCTATTGGCTGATGGCACACGCGGTGTTCACGTCTCCGTCGGCGCCGCGGGTGCGGTCCGTGCTGGATCAGCGCGACGTTCTGGCACGGTTCGAGGTCGGATCGGGTGGTGTGCGGCGTTCCCTTCTGGACGAGGTGGCGTCGACGGTGATGAAACGGCCGGACTACCGCGGCCCGCTGGGGGTGCACGGTCTGATGGACGCGATCCGCGAGGAGCTACATCTGCGGGGACACCGCGACGTCGCCTACGCGTGCGACGTGTACGCCGGGTTCGTCCGGAGGTGGCTCGACGAGCGCCGAGCCGACGCGGATCGATCGTCGCCGGGCCGGGCGACGCCGAGGCGGGTGTGAGGACAGTGCAGATGTGCAGTGCGTGGACACGGGGAGGACAAGACTGATGCCCGGATATGTGCTCGACGGGGCAGGGGTGGTGGACCTGCCGCACCAGCCGCTGGCCGTGACGGTCGATGCGACCACCGTGACGGTTCAGGTGCAGGCGATGACGCCTGACGGCGCCCCGGAGGCGTCCGCGCTCTACCCGAAGCCCGGCTTCCTTGTACTGCCCCGAGTCGCCCAGGAGATCGTCGTGGCCGCGCGCCCCGGGGGCGGCGCAGTGGTGTTTCCCCAGGGAACCGTGCTGCAGGCAACCATCGGGGTGGACAGCAGCCGCAGCGCCGACCCGGATCGGGCCGAGCTGACACCGCTGGACGTGTCGGGTCTTCACCACGTCGAGCTTGCGACGATCGCCCCCGCGGGGGAGCGTCTCGCGGTCACGGCCCGCAAGACGGTGGTCGACGTCCCGCTCAGCGATCTCGGCGCCCGCGCGCGGTCCGCGGCACGCGGCGCCCTCGGCGTGGACCGGCTGCCCGAGGCGCGCCGGCTGCGCGTCGAGGTGGATATCGATACGACGATGTCGATGCTGCCGCTCATCGAGGACGGCAGTGTTCGCGCGGCGGTGGACGTGCTCACCGGTATCACGGCGGTGATCGGAATCCGAGAAGAATTGCAGGTCAATCTGATCGGCCGATCCTCCAGGTCGCTGCCCGTCGTCGAGCTGCGGCACGTCGCCGACCAGGTCCAGGCGCAACTGGACGCCGCGCCACTGGGAGTGGGGTTCCGCTCCGCGGAGATCGACCGGTCGAGTTACAACACCCCCACGCTGGTATTCACCGTGACCGACGCACTACCCGCCGATCACACCGGCACGGGTGTGCCGGGTGTGCGACGGCGGCCCGTGATCCTGTGTGCAGACACCTCGGCTGCGGCGGGCCTCGGCACCGCCGTGCCGCCCACCTGCGAAACGGCAGGCACGGATTCCGACTGGCTCTCCAGCCCGGAGAAATTGTTCGCAACGGTGACGTCGCTCGTGGCAGGACTGTCGGCGACACCGGAATCGGAAGGTGCGCGGCGATGACCAAATGCCCACGTTGTTTCACGGTGCTCCCGTCGGACCGTTACGCCTGGACCCCGACCGCGCCGGACGAGATCGAGGTCGACGACGTCGCGACCGTCTTTCACGGCAGCCCCGTGCGGTCCGGCAAGGTCGTCGAACTCCAGCGGCCCTCGGGGTCCGGGGACGACTGGGCGCCGCCGGTGAGCGACGCCGAGGACAAGGCCAGCGGCCCGGTCGCCGAAGTGTGCCCGACGTGCCACTATCGGCTACCGACCGGGTGGCGCGGCGCCCACACCACCTGCATCGCGATGGCCGGCGCCCGCGCCACCGGCAAGACCGTGTACATCGCCGTCCTCGTCAAGACCCTGCAGTTGCTCGGCGAGCGGCTCAACTGCGTGGTCGAGCCCGCGACCTCCGAGACCGAACAGGCCTACCGCGAGCTCTACGAGAGGCCGCTGTACGAGGAACGCGGCATCCTCGAATCCACCCCCGCAGCCCACACGAGCAACCCGTACCAGCGGGAGCCGCTGATCTTCAGCCTCGGCCTGTGGAACGGCATTCGACAGTACCTGGTGCTGCGGGACGTGGCAGGGGAGGACCTCGAGAACCCGGACAACGCGCACGCCCCGCACCTGCGCTTCTTCGCGCAGGCCGACGGCGTCGTGTTCATGTTCGATCCGCTCAAGGTCGAATCCGTCCGGCAGCAGCTCCACGACCTGGTCCCGGCTCAGGAACGCGTCGGCGGCGACCCCCGCTCGGTGCTGCGGACCGTGTTGTCCATCATCGGCGACAGCACACCGAATCTTGCAATCGTCCTCTCCAAGTTCGACGCCCTGCAGGCCCTCGAGCATGTCGACGGCAGCGACTGGAGCGAGATCATGTCACAGCGCGGCGCCGCGTTCTCCCGTGACCCGAGCCTGCAGTACGCGCCCTACAACGAATCCGATGGCAGACTGCTGCATGAGGAAGTCCGCAGCCTCCTCGACAAACTCGAAGCCCGCTCGATGGTGATGGCCGTCGACCAGCCGCACACCGGTGCCTCACTGCACAGCCGGTTCTTCGCCGTGTCGGCGCTCGGAGAGTCACCGGTCGGGGACCGACTGCACCACAGCGGGATCTCCCCCTTCCGATGCCTCGATCCGGTGCGGTGGGTGCTGGCGCAGCGTGGGGTGTGGACTTGAGACCAGGAATCGGAGAGTCCTGCGCAGGGCCTGTAACGAAGGCAAGTGCGTGACCGATTCCCTTGTGTCCAAAGAACTTTCTATTTCTTGGGGGGAGCGCGGTAGTCACCGCGTCTACCGACCAGCGCTTCGAAGGAGAGACTGCATGCTGAGTACCGCTTCGCGTCTGCGTAGGACAGGTCGGGTGGGTGCCGAGAGGCACTTGCGGAACGTCGGGGTGCTCCTGGCGACCGCCAGCGCCGTGACACTGCTGTCCGGATGTGGAGCCGAGGCGGAGTCGGAGCCATCGGCCGCCCCCACTGTCACGTCGACTTCGGCGAAGCCCGCCACGTCCTCCACTACTCGACCGGTCTTGCCGTCGTCGACGACCTCCACGCTTGCGCCTACATCGACCATTCCTCCGGCCCCGATTGCCGCTGCCACCAGCACCGTAGCGGCACAGCCGGTCGTGACGACGGTGCCCATGCCGCCGGTCGTCTGCATGAATCTCCAGGACGCACAGAACCTAATTCAGGAGCTCGGTGTGTTCTATTCGCGCAGCGTCGACGCCACCGGCCGGGGTCGAAATCAGGTGCTGGATTCGAACTGGATCGTGGTCGGGCAGACCCCGAGCGTGGGTGAGCCGGTCGGTGAAGGGGATGCGGTGCTTTCGGTGGTCAAGATCGGTGAACCCAACCCCTGCTGAGTCTCCTCGAACCGGAGCGGGCACGGAACGTGTTTGATCAATTCGTGTGCATGAAGGAGGACAGTGACAGACGCAGCGACAATTCGTGACGGCGTCGAAGACTTCGATACCCGGCTCCGACGCGAGGCGATGAGGTTCCTGGCTGTGCGAACCCACGACGGCCTCTACCCGATCTCCAAGGCGGAACTGCTCGACTTCGAGATCGACGGATCGATGTTCCGGCTGATGGACCCGCAGCGCGGCATCCGCAAGCCGCGCCAGCTGGCGTCTGCCCTGTCGATCAGCACGGTATTTCGTCGAAAAGGGGAGAAGCGCCCTTACGAGGATGCGGTGGGACCGGACGGACTTCTCCGCTACAAATGGACGGGCGAGAATCCAGACCACATGGACAATCGTGGTCTGCGAGCCGCCATGGATCAACAGGCTCCGTTGATTTGGTTCTTCGGCGTCGGGCCGGGTCTGTTTCAACCGGTCTTTCCAGTCTACCTGGTGGCGGAAGAACCTGCGCTGCACCAATTCGTTGTTGCCACCGAGTTTGCCCGGGACTTACACCATGTCGATTCACAGGCTGAGGCGCAGCTCCGACGGTACGTGCTGGCAGAGACCAAACGGCGCCTGCACCAACCGGTCTTTCGGGCGACGGTCATGCGGGCATACGAAACCCATTGTGCGGTATGCGCTCTGGGTCACGGTGAGTTGCTTGACGCGGCGCATATCATGCCCGACTCCCACGAGGAAGGAATTGCGTCTGTCAGCAACGGGCTCGCACTGTGCAAGATCCATCACGCGGCCTACGATGCACGGATCCTCGGAATCACGCCGGATTTTGTAGTGGAGATTCGACAAGATCTACTCGAGGAAGTTGACGGGCCGATGCTCGAACACGGTCTCAAGGAACGGCACGGCGAACGGCTCATGGTGCTCCCGACGTCTCGCGAGGAGCGACCAGACCGACGGTTGCTCGAGTTGAGCTATGGGCGATTCCGCTCGGTCGGCTGAGCGCCGATTGCCCAGCAGTGTGGAATCTGTCCTGAGTTAGGACATTTGGCTTAGTGTCCCGATTCGAAGCCGAGACGGGTGAGAATCTCCAGTTCAGCAGCAGGGATCTGCGGCGGAAAGTCCTGGACGGCGCCGTTGATGGCGATGGTCGAGGTTCGTAGCGGCCGCAGTTGCTTGACCAGCCTCGCGATCGCCACACCGGTGTGGTCCTGGGCGCAGCGGGCGACGGCCAGAGCGGCGAACACGATGGTCAGGTGCGCCTCGATGGCGTCGCGGGTGCGGTGGAACATCGGCCGTGCCCGCAGATCGGTCTTCGACATGCGAAACGACTGCTCGACATGCCACAGGTCGTGGTACTTGCCGATCACCTCGCCCGGTTCCATGAGCGTGACCGGGATATTGGTGACGTATCCCTTCAAGCCGACCAGCGATCGAGCTCGTGCCAGCGCGGCATCATCGAGTCGCTGACCTGCGGTGGTGGTCTTGACGAAGCGCGTCGCCTTCGACTTCTGGGTGCCCTCGACCACCGCCCGCGCCCTCGCCTCCTGGGCATTGAGAGTCTGGTTGTCGCGCACGGCACGTTTGCGGGTGTACTGCCAGATCGCCCGCCACGAGGTGGGATGCCGAACCGGATCCCAGACCGGTTCGGCCCGCCTTTTCACGGTGTTGACCACGCTGCGGGCGTGCCGGGGGGTGACGGTGTCGATGATCTGCCCATCGGTGAACACATCACCGTGCCAATGGAAATGGGACGTCAGATCAGCGGGCGCCTTCGTCACCCGGGAGCCGACGATGAACTTCAGGCCGGCCTCGTCGAGAGCGGTGAGATTCGCCGCCGACAGCATGCCGGCATCGGCGGCGATGACCATCTCCACGCCCTCGAGGTCGTGCCGGGCTTGGAACTGACGCACCATGGGGACCAGGGTGTGCGTTTCGGCCTTGTTGCCCTCGAAACAGGCGATCTCCAGTGGGAACCCGGTGCGGTCGACGAGCAACCCGACCACGATTTGTGGATCGACCCGGCGCTCTTTGGAGTAGCCGACCTTGCGCAGGTCGTCTTCCTTCTCGGCCTCGAAGTACAAGGTGGTCACATCGAACAGCAGCAATCCCAACCCGCCGGTGCTGGCCGCGTACTCGAAGCAACGGCGGGCGATCCGGTCGCGGTAGTCGCCGGTGATGATCTGCGCGAGGTGGCGTTGAATCCTTTTGTACGACACCGGATCAGCGCCGAGATCGTCGAGGACGCGCAGGGCATCGATCTTCGAGGTCGGTTCGACGATCCGGGCGATGACCAGGTCTTTGAACACCGCGTCGTCGATGATGTCGAAGCCGAGCCCGTCGTAGACGAAGGTGAGCACGTCGTAGAGCAACCGGGCGCTGGTGCGCACGGTTCGTCCCGCCCCGGCGAGCTCGCCACCCTTGCTCGTCGTCGGGCCGGGCAGTTGGCCGGTCCGCCAGTCGGCAACATCGGCGATCTGCTCGACGGGCGTCGGCACATCCAGCTCCAGCACGCCTTGATCGCCGTGCAGCAGGTGTCGGGCTCGTTCGAGCAGAATGCCCAGCTCGACGTCGGTATGCGCGGACCCGACGTGAGCGAGGATCTCGTGCCGGCCGCGGTGTTTGCGCACGACCTGCACCGCTACCGCCCCGGATGCGGTGCGCACTTTCCGCACGAATGCCACGGCCCGAACCTACCTGCTTAGTGTCCCGATCCGCTTCGTCGACGTCGTGAATGCGCAGGTGGAAGCCTCGGCAGGTGTTCTACCCGCCAGTAATGTCCTAACTCAGGAGGAAGGAATTGCGTCTGTCAGCAACGGGCTCGCACTGTGCAAGATCCATCACGCGGCCTACGATGCACGGATCCTCGGAATCACGCCGGATTTTGTAGTGGAGATTCGACAAGATCTACTCGAGGAAGTTGACGGGCCGATGCTCGAACACGGTCTCAAGGAACGGCACGGCGAACGGCTCATGGTGCTCCCGACGTCTCGCGAGGAGCGACCAGACCGACGGTTGCTCGAGTTGAGCTATGGGCGATTCCGCTCGGTCGGCTGAGCGCCGATTGCCCAGCAGTGTGGAATCTGTCATTTGATCGGGACCTGAATACAACAGGTCTGGGTGCAGTGAAAGTGGATCCGGCGAGGGGTTTTCACCCGGCATCCGGAATCCGCATGCTGTCCGCTCGATCGTCTTGACGAGTCGGTTGTGGCCATCGACGCCGGTAAAGGGCTCACCGCTTGCGGGATGGCGTGACGAATGCGTCGAGTGAGCAGCTCGGCGGATCTCGAAGTCTATGCCCGGGTCTTGTCGCTCCCGGGAACGCGCGCCGGCGCCGGCTCGGTCGGATGACCCGTGGTTGACCCGTGGTCTGGGTTACGAACCCCGGTGCACGGTCGGCCATGACACGCCGCCCGACCGGTGGCGACTATAGTCAGCCACCGATCGGGCGGCGCCATCAATGGCTTTGCCAACCTGGGGAACTCAATCGGCCGGCAGTGCCGACTACCGGGAGTTGAGCGATCGACTCGGTTGAGGAGCCGCGAGGGCGGTCGTCCTCGCGGCAGTGCCGCTGCGCCTTGCGTCAGGATGCGTCGCAAACCCGTCGGGTCAGGTTGCCCGGCCAAGATCGACGGGTCGGCCGAGTCCCATTAGATGATGCGTTCCGGCGAGCCCTCGTCCAGGTCGTCCTCGCGGGGGAGCTGCCCGTCTCGATCAACTGGCCGATCGATGATTCTCTTCGACAGTTCCGCGCTCACGCGTTCCGCACGGTTCCTGAGGAAGGCGTCATAGTCATCGGACCAGACGATCTTGAGCCGTCGTATTCCACCGGTCAACTGCGGTGCCGCGTCGGGGTGGTCCGCCACACCCTCGAGGACATTGTCGATGACCGAGAACATGTCTGTGCCCGCCGCGCCGTATGCACCGGAGCCAGAGTCAGAGCCCGGGCCGGTTAGGAAGCCGCGGCGCTGGCCGTGGATCCTCGGCATCGTCGCCGCCCTCGCCGTGGGCGTGGGGATCGGTGTCGCCGGTACGCCCTCCGACGAGGAGAACCAGGCGATGATTGACACCTCCGTCGCTGCGGCGGTCTCCGATCAGCGCGCCCAACTCGCGGCCGAACAGGCGGAGGCCGCCGCAGCCCTCGACGACGCGAAAAAGCAGGCGGCGGCCGCCTCAACCGCGCAGCGCGCCGCCGACAACGCGCACGCGGCGGCAGACTCACGTTCGGCGGAACTTGACAAGCGCGAGGCAGCGTTGCTGCCGAGGGAAGCCGACGCAGCCAAATCCACATTTGGCAACGGCATGCACCTCGTCGGGCGCGACATCAACGCCGGGACGTATCGGACCGCCGGCGGGTCGAATTGCTATTGGGAGCGACTTTCTGGAACTTCCGGCGAGTTCGACGACATCATCACCAACGACAACGTGTCAGGGGCGTCGGTGGTGACCATCAGTTCGTCGGACGTAGCCTTCAAGTCCAGTGGTTGCGGAACATGGACCAAGATCGGATGAACGCTGGGGCCATGAGCTGGTAGTTGCAGTATTTTCGGGATCGCATTGCCATTGGATGCGATGGGATCATTTCGGTATCAGCTCGAAGGGATCGGAAATGCTGGACGTTGCAGTAGTTTTCGATTCGATCTGTGCATAGATCGTTGGCGACAGTGGGACAATTCGACGATGAGGATTCCCATCGCGGTTGTCGCCTCGGTGGCTGTGGTCGTGCTCGGAGCATGCGGATCGTCGAACGGTAGTGACCCGGCTCCGGATCGGGCGGCAGGCCTTCCCGGGTCGACGACTGCTTCCACTTCCGCCGCGCGCGCGACGACGGCTCCGCCTCCCCCTCGAACCACACGTCAGGCGGCGTCGATGGCGGAGCAGTTCGAGCAGATGACTTCGACATCATGTCGCGAGGATGTGGATCCGGTCGCTTGCATGTATGAGCGGCGCGCGTATATCGAGTTCTTCGAGCGATCCGCGATGCGAAGCGTGGATGCGTCATATCACGAAAGCCTGAGCGAAATGCTCCAGCATGTGTACACGCAGCACGACGAGTTCGTGGCGAAGGGATGCCCGGCGAACCCGAACGCCGACGAATGCAGAATTCCGCTCATGATCTCCGATACGGTGATGGTAACTCTGGGGGCCCTGTTCTCCGTGGAATGAATATGCACCGACATCCGGAGCGGCGTGGTGATCAGGGGGCTCCGAACCCGTACGTGTAACTTCCCGTGCTCCAGTTCATGGTCGCGTTGTATTTGTAGCCGCTCATCGTGCCATCGCCGTTGTCTTTCGTTGCCGCGAAGCACTCGAATATCGTTGTTAGCTCGGTGAGATCATCTATGGAGCCACCTCCGACCGGCGAACACGACACGGAGAGGATCGGTCCATCGATGATCGACGAATTAGCGTGCTTTTCGGCCATCTGCTTGATACTTGCTTCGATCTGAGTGACGCTTACTCTTCGTATGGAACGCTCTGCTTCTGCGCGTCGTTCCTGCTCTGCCTTCTCGGCCGCGATTCGATCAGCTTCCCTTTGTGCTGCCTCCGACGCCGCAGCCTCGGCGGCAGCCACCTGAGCCGCGATCTCGGCATCGTGGGATACCTTCCAGGCGATGCCCGCGACCGCCACAACCGCGAGGAGGGCCGCGATGCTCCACGCGATCGGATTCTGTATCAGGGACTTCCAGCGTGGTGGTCCGGCGTTCGGCTGCTGGGGTGCGGGAAGATCCAACCATCGGCTGCCGTCCCAGTAGCGCATGCCGCCGTCAGGGCTCGGATACCACCCCGGGGCTGCGCTATGCGCCTCGTTCGTCATGCCACGGCACCTCCACGGAAGCGGCCGAAATTGCAGTGATCTGCATAGTGCAGCGTATCGCGATAGCGCTGCTCAGGGCGTGATTTTGGGATCGGTTCAAGACTGAGGTGTCACTGTCCCGCAGCGCCGTCCAGGAATGGCTGCAGCGTGCGCACGGGATATTTGGGCGGCGATTCTCTCCATTGTTCTGTAGGTGGTACGAGGGCGACTTCCACGCCCTCCTGAATTTTGCGGTGAGAAACGATTCGGTCATCAGCTACGGAGCCGCGGGGTTACGGTTGGGCGCCGTGGCAGTTGCACCCCCGATCAGCGACGTCGGGTGGGTCGAGACCGTCGGAGCTCACAGTGGACAACCTATGCGCGGCCAGCCGTCAATCGTGTCGTCCACCGGGGAGCGAAAGTCGAGTGGTTGATGGCAACCTTGCACCCGCCGTGGCACCCTTGCACCCACTGTGGGCTGGCGCAATGGGTGCAGTCTGTGGCGAAATAGTACAAGCCTGCGCGCCGGGAGGGGCGGTGCGCACCTAGAATCCGCTCGTGGGCAACAAGTCGGTCACCAGCTACGACGTCGCACGCGCCGCGGGCGTGTCGCAGTCGACGGTGTCGCGCGCCCTGCGGGGCGACCCGCGCGTCATCGAGGAGACCCGCGAGCGCATCCAGGCCCTGGCGAAGGAGATGGGGTACGTCCCGCACATCACGGCGCGGAGCCTGATCACGCGGCGGTCGTCGTCGATTGCGGTGGTGAGTGGTGACCTGCGGAATCCGTCGTATCCGACGCTGGTGAACACGCTGCAGGACCGGTTCGCGCAGCACGACTATCGGGTGCTGCTGATGAGCGACCGGACCGAGGGGTCGCTGGAGAAGGACATCCTGGCGCTGCGGGGCGGGCTGGTGGACGGGGTCGTGTTCATCTCGGCGCGGCTGGATTCGCCGATCGTGTCGGAGATGATCGACTGGAAGATCCCGCTGGTGATCCTCAACCGCGACGTCGACGGCAGCCAGGCCGGGCGGGTGGACCGGGTGACGTCGGACAACGTCGGCGGGGGTCGGCTCGTCGCCGACCACCTGATCGAGCTGGGGCACCGGCGCATCGGGCTGATCTCCGGCCCGCTGGAGAATCCGAGCGTGAAGCTGCGCGAGGCGGGCTTCCGGGAGGGGCTCGACAAGCACGGCCATCCATTGGACGAGACGCTCGTGCACCGTGGCGCGGTGGACGCCAAGACCGGTTTCGAGGGCGGCATGGAATTGCTCAGCCGGCCGGACCGGCCGACGGCGGTGTTCTGCGCGACGGACTACATGGCCTACGGCACCCTCGACGCCACCAAGCGCCTGGGCCTGCTCGTGCCCGACGACGTGTCGATCGTCGGCTACAACGACCTCGACGCGTCGGGTTGGTCGATGTTCGACCTGACGACGGTGCGCCAGCCGCTCGAGGACATGGCCTCGGCCGCCGCCGAACTGCTGCTCGCGCGGATCGACGGCGCGGCGGGCGCGCCGGTGCACCGGAACTTCGCCGTGGAATGGGTGCAGCGGGGGAGCGCGGCCCCTATCGGTCAACTGGGGCGTGCGCAGTCCGTCAAAGATCGTTAACCGGGGCAACAAGTCCGTTACCCACGAGCTCCGATCCGGCAATAACCCCTGCATACATTCGAAGTCATAGCGAGCAGGGCAGAGTTGCCCCACCGCTTCTTCGAATCCCCGCAGCTTCAGGAGCGACATGGAAATCGGCGTCTTCATCCCCATCGGCAACAACGGCTGGCTCATCTCCAAGAGCGCCCCGCAGTACATGCCGTCGTTCGAGCTCAACAAGACGATCGTGCAGAAGGCCGAGAAGCACGGCCTCGACTTCGCCCTGTCGATGATCAAGCTCAAGGGCTTCGGCGGCGAGACCGAGTTCTGGGACCACAACCTCGAGTCGTTCACCCTCATGGCCGGCCTCGCGGCCGTCACCGAGAAGATCAAGCTGTTCGCCTCCACCCCGATCCTCACCCTGCCGCCGGCCATGGTCGCCCGGATGGCGTCGACCATCGACTCGATCGCCCCCGGCCGCTTCGGCGTCAACATCGTGACCGGCTGGGCGCCCAACGAATACACGCAGATGGGCCTGTGGCCGGGCGAGGAGTACTTCGGCTACCGCTACCAGCAGGCCACCGAGTACGTCACCGTCATGCGGCAGTTGTGGGCCGACGGCGTCAGCAACTTCAAGGGCGAGCACTACACGATGGACGAGTGCGTCCTCTCGCCGAGCCCCACCGGCGGTGCCGTGCCGATCGTCGCGGCCGGACAGTCCAAGAGCGGCATGAAGTTCGCCGCCGAGATGGCCGACTTCAACTTCATCATGGGCACGGGCATCAACACGCCCACCGCGATCTCCGACTCCACCGCCACCCTCGTCGAGGCGGCGAACAAGACGGGCCGCGACGTCGGGGCCCTGACGCTGTTCATGATCATCGCCGCCGAGACCGACGAAGCGGCACAGGCGAAGTGGCAGGACTACCACGACAACGCCGACCTCGCCGCCCTCGGCTACATGGCCGACCAGTCCGCCGCCGACGCCACCGCCGACGACGCCTCGACCGCCAAGACCATCTCCCTGCCCGAGGGCGCGGTGAACTTCAACATGGGCACCCTCGTCGGCTCGTACGAGACCGTCGCGAAGATGCTCGACGAGGTCGCCGAGATCAAGGGCATCAAGGGCATCATGCTCACCTTCGACGACTTCGTCGAGGGCATCGAGAACTTCGGTACCCGCATCCAGCCGCTGATGAAGAGCCGCACCACCGTTCAGGCCGAAGCCGCCTGACCCCGAGCGGCGGGTGGGGGCGCGTGCACCGATCCGCGCCCCCACCCGCCACCCCACACCCGGAGGTTCCCTCTTGCATCCGCGCACCCTCGACGTCGCGATCGTCCAAGCCGGCGAACTCACCGAGGACCTCCTCGGCAACCTGGCCCGGCTCGCCGCCCTCGTCCGCACCGCCGCCGCACCCGACGCGACCGGCGCCGTCCCCGACCTGGTGGTGCTGCCCGAACTGATCACCACCCCCTACTTCTGCACCAGCCACGACGTGGACCGCACCCCCTGGGCGCAGACCGTCCCCGGCGAGGCCACCACGCTGTTCGGCGACCTCGCCCGCGAACTCGGCTGCGCGATCGCCTTCGGCCTGTTCGAGCGCACCGCCCACGACGTCACCCACAACTCCGTCGTCCTCGTCGGCCCGGCCGGTGAGGTCGTCACCTGGCGCACCCCCGACGGCGGCGCAGTGCCCGCCTACCGCAAGCTCTCGCTGCCCGCGAGCAAGGTCGGCGACGTCGACATCGACGAGAAGTACCACTTCGCGCCCGGCCAGGCCCCCGCCACCGCCGACCTGTTCGGCACCCGCTTCGGCTGCGTCATCTGCTACGACCGCACCTTCCCCGAATACTGGGCCGTCGCCCGCGCGCTCGGCGCCGAGGTGATGCTCGCGATCGTCTCGTCCCTCGGCACCCGCGAAGACCTGTTCCTCGCCGAGCTGCAGACCCGCGCCCTCGAATCGCAGATGTGGATCGTGGCCGCCAACCGGGCCGGGCCGGAAACCCTCAACGGCGTGACCGTCGACTACTTCGGTCTCTCGTGCGTCATCGCCCCGAACGGCGAGATCGTCGCGCAGGCACCCGCGCACCGGGCGGGGGAGACGCTGCGCTTCACGCTCGACCTCGACGCCGTCCCGGCCGTGCGCGCGGCCTTCCCGCTGGCCCGCGACCGTCGCCCCGACGTGCTGCGCCTGCTCGCCGACCTCACCGCCGGCACCCTCCGGCCCGAGCCGCTGCCCCGGCCGAGTGCCCTACCGCTGGAGGTGAGCGGGTGACCACCACCGACTACCCCGACCTCACCGCCGCCGCGGCCACCACCGTCGACGACCTGCTGCCGCAGGCCCGCGCGGACATGGCACCCCTGCTCGAGACCTCCCGGCTCGCGCCGCTGCCGCCCGCACCCGACGCGCCGGCCGCCGAGCCCGCCCACTCCGTCGCGCTGCTCGCCGCGAGCCCCGTCCCGGTCCCGCCCGTCCCGGCCCCGGCGCACCGCGCGCGCACCGACGCGGCCCTGCACGACCTCGGCGTGCTCGACCTGCTCGCCGCCTACGCCGCCGGCGCCACCACGCCCACCGCGGTGCTCGCCGCGCTGCGCGCCCGCTGGGCCGACCCAGCGCTCGTCGGCGGGGCGATCCTCGCCGTCGTCGACGGCGCTGACGAGGCCGCCGCCGACTCCGGCCGCCGCTGGCTGGGCGGAACCGCCCGCCCGCTCGAGGGCGTCTTCTTCGGCGTCAAGGACATCGTCGACGTCGCCGGTGCCCCGGTCACCGCGGGCTCGCACACCACCGGCGACCGCGTCGCCGGCACCGACGCCACGGCCGTCGCCCGGCTGCGCGCCGCCGGCGCCATCCCCGTCCTGATCACCGCGACCACCGAATTCGCCTGCGGCGCCCCGCACAACGCCCGCTACGGGGCCGTCACCAACCCGTGGGACCGCAGCCGCTGGACCGGCGGCTCGTCGACCGGCTCGGCCGGCGCCCTCGCCGCGCGCCTCGTCCCGCTCGCGCTCGGCACCGACACCGGCGGCTCGATCCGCGTGCCCAGCGCCCAGTGCAACCTCACCGGCATCAAGCCCACCTACGGGCTCGTCCCGCGCACCGGCGTCGCGTCGCTGTCGTGGACCCTCGATCACATCGGGCCCATGGCGCGCTCCGCCGCCGACCTGCGCGTCGTCCTCGACGTCCTCGCCGGACCCGACGGTCTCGACCCCGCCGCGGCCCCGGACGCGGTGGCGCGGCAGGTGCAGGCCGGCCTCGCCGAACCCAGCACCCCCGGCCCGCCGTCGCTGGCGGGCGTACGGCTCGGCGTCCCCACCACGTGGTTCACCGAACTGTGCGACGCGGGCGTGCTGGCCGCGTGGGAGGCGGCGATCGCCGCGCTGCAGGGCCTGGGCGCCGAGGTGGTGCCCGTCGACGTCCCCGACGCCCACCGCCTGCACGACGACGTCACCATCGTGCTCACCTGCGAGCTCGCCGCCAACCAGGAGGGCGCGCTGGAGCGCTTCGCGCGGTACGACATCGGCACCCAGGTGCGCATCGCGCGCGGGCTGGTGCCGTCGGCGGTGGACTACCTGCGCTCGCTGCGGCGCCGCGCGGGCGCCCAGCGCGCGACGGTGCAGGCGTTCGACGCCGCCGGGATCGACGCGTTCGTCACCCCGGGCATCGGGGTGACGGCCGCGCGGCTGTCGGACGTCACCGTCGAGATCGACGGCGTGCGCCACCCGATGCAGTCGATCGTCGGCCGCAACACCGGTCTGTTCGACTACCTCGGCCTGCCTGCGGTGATGGCGCCCGCCGGTTTCGTCGACGGCCTGCCCGTCGGCGTGCAGATCGTGGGCCGGCCGTGGGCTGACGACACGTGCCTGCGCCTGGCGCAGGTGCTGCAGGCCGTCACCGACGTCCACGAGCGTCGCGCCGATGGATAGCGTTGCCGCACGGCATCATCCGCATCCGTGGCGGGTGTTCGCGGCCACCAGTATCGGCGTGATCGCGGTGTTCCTCAGCATCAGCGGCCTCACCGTCGCGCTGCCCACCGTCACCCGCGAGCTGGGTGCCTCGGCGGCGCAGTCGACGTGGATCCTGTTGGGCTACATGCTCGTCACCACCGCGCTGATCCTCGTGTTCGGCCGGCTCGCCGACATCGTCGGCCGTCGCCCGCTGTATCTGGCGGGGCTGGCGGTGTTCACGGTCGCGACCGGGCTGTGCATGCTCGCGCCGACCGCCGGGTGGCTGATCGCGGCGCGGGTGCTGCAGGGCGTCGGGGCGGCGGCCGTCGTCACCAACAACACGGCGCTGCTCACCGACACCTTCCCGCCGCACAGCCTGGGCCGGGCCCTCGGCTGGAACGCGACCGTCGCGGCCGTCGCGCAGGTCGTCGGGCCGGTGATCGGCGGTGCGGCGACGGCCGCGTTCGGCTGGCGCGGGCTGTTCGTCGTCGTGCTGCCGGTGGGGGTGCTCGCGATCGCGTCGTCGCTGCTGGTGATCCCGCGCGGCACCCGCCGTCGCATCGAGCGTGAGCCGTTCGACCTGGCGGGAGCGGTGCTGTCGACCGCGCTGCTGACCGCCGTCGTGCTGGCGCTGACACCGGGGGTGACGTCGTCGCCGTGGTTGCCGTGGGCGTGCGGCGCCGCGAGCCTGGTGCTCGGCGCGGTGTTCGCGGCGGTGCAGATCCGTCGCGCCCATCCGCTGGTGGACCTGACGCTGTTCCGCAACCGCGGCATCGCGCTCGTCCTCGTGGCGGTGCTCGTCAACGCCGTCGCCACCTACGCGGTGACGCTGCTCGTGTCGCTGTACGGGCAGGCAGTGGGCGGGATCTCGGCCGTCGCGGCCGGGTTGCTGGTGATGCCCGTCGCGGTGGGCACCGTCGTCGCGGCCGCCGCCGCGGGCTCGCTGATGCTGCGCTTCACCCCGCGCACGCTGACCGCCACGGGCATGGCGCTCAACGCCGTCGGGCTGCTCGGCGTCACCCTGATGCTCTCGCCCGACGGCGGATCGCTGGGGGCGACGGCGCCGTTCCTGTTCGTCCTCGGCTGCGGCACCGGCCTGTTCATGACCCCGAGCACCAGCGCGCTGATGCTCACCGCGCCTGCGGAACGTCGCGGGATCGCCAACGGGCTGCGCTCGACGCTGCAGAACGTCGGCTACCTGCTCAGCACCGCGCTGGCGCTGGCCGTCGCGACCGTCGGGCTCAGCGCCACCGCGCGGCAGGCCGCGTACGGCGGCACCCTCGGCACGCTCGGCAGCGCCGAACTGGCGCGGTTCGTCGACAACGTCCGCTCGGTGGGGCTGGCCTTGGCCGTCGTCGCCGCCTCGGGTGTCGCCGTGTGCCTGGCCTTCCCGCGCCGGCAGGTCACCGCGCCCGCCGTCGTGCGTCCCCTCGAACCCGTCACGACCCTGAAGGAATCCGCATGACCCTCGCCGACCGCACCGCCCAGGCGGCCGACTACGCCCGCGCCGGCTTCGGGCAGGAGCTTCAGCCCGGCACCCGCCCTGCCCTGATCGTCGTCGACCCGGCCCGCGCCTACATCGACCCGGACTGCCCGCTCTACGCCGGGGTGGAGGAGAACGTCGCGGCGATGCGCACGCTGCTCGCCGACGCCCGCGCCGCCGGCATCCCCGTCGTGATCACCGAGGTGCGGCTGCGCGCCGACGGCGCCGACGCCGGGGTGTTCTTCAAGAAGTCGGGCACGCTCGTCGCGTTCTGCGAGGGCAGCCCGTACGGGGAGCTCATCGACGGCCTCGAGCCGACGTGTGCCGAGCTGCTCGTGACGAAGAAGTACGCGAGCGCGTTCTTCGGGACGTCGCTGAATTCGTACCTGACGTCGCTCGGGGTGGACACTGTCCTCATCGCCGGCCTGTCCACGAGCGGCTGCGTGCGCGCGACGACCCTCGACGCGATGCAGCACGGCTACATTCCCATAGTCGTGGAAGACGCCGTGGGCGACCGGGATCCGGCCATCCACCACTCGAACCTGTTCGACATGCAGCAGAAGATGGCCGAGGTCTGGCCGCTGTCGCGCGCCCAGTCCTACCTCGCCCGTGCGTGATTCCGGTAGCTCTGGCTACCAGAAACGCGCACGGGCGGCGAAGCCGCACGGCAGTTAACACGAACGAACCAACGGTGTTGCCGGTCGCAACACGGCACCCGATACATTCGAAGTCATCGACCGCATCGGCCGGCCCCGCAACGACGCGCCCCCGCCTCTCGTCGAATCCCGCCTCTCGTCGAACCTCCGCTTCCCCCTCCAGGAGAATTCATGCGCACCACCCTTCCCGGCCGCGCCGCGATCGCCGCGCTCACCCTCACGGCCGCCCTCGGTCTCGCCGCATGCAGCAGTTCCGGCTCCGGCGGCGGCGACGTCTCCGACGTCGACGTCGCGGCCGGCATCGAATACGCCCGCGCCCAGCTCGCGAAGTACGCGGCCGACCCGGAGTTCACACTCGAGGCCGAGCCCTTCCCGATGCGGAACATCGCCGGCAAGACGATCTTCGCGATCCCCACCAACAGCGAGAACCCCTACAACGTCGCCGTCGACGAGGAATCGAAGAAGGTCGCCGAACGCTACGGCGCCACCTGGATCGAATACACCAATCAGGGCCAGCCCGCCCAGTGGGCCACCGGCGTCGAGCAGGCCGTCAACCAGAGGGTCGACTTGATCATCCTCTCCCAGGGCATCGACGCCTCCCTCATCAAGCCGGCCCTCGAAAAGGCCGAGACGGCAAATATTCCCGTGCTGCTCACCCACACCATCCTGCGCGGGGAGTCGCTGCCCGCCGGCCTCGAGGGGCTCGTCGACGCCACCACCGACGCCCCGCTCGCCGAGGCCAACCGCCTCACCGTCGACTGGATGATCGATCAGACCGACGGCGAGGGCAACGCCCTGATCATCACCTCCAACGAGGTCCCGCCCGCCAAGGCCGAGGTCGCGGCGATGGAGGACGAGATCGCGCAGTACTGCCCCCGGTGCGAATACAAGATCGTCAACGTGCCCGTCGCCGAGTGGGCCACCAAGATCCAGTCCGAGGTGCAGTCAGCCCTCTCCGCCGACCCCACCATCAACTTCGTCCTGCCCATCTACGATTCGATGTCGCTCTATGCCCAGTCCGGCATCAAGGCCGCCGGCAAGACCGGCCAGGTCGAGATCTCCTCCGTCAACGGCACCCCCGCCGTGCTGAAGATCCAGCAGGACGACGGCATCGTCACCATGAACGTCGGCGAATCCATCCCGTGGCTCGCCTGGGCCACCATGGACCAGGCCGGCCGCCTGCTCCTGGGCTACGACCCCGTCCCGAACGGTGCCCAGCAGACCCCGCTCAAGCTCATCACCGCCGACAACATCGACGAGACCGGCACCCCGCCGCAGCCCGACAAGGGCTACGGCACCGCCTACGTCACCGGCTACGAGGCCCTGTGGGGGTCCAGTGAGCAGCCCTGACCCCATCGTCAACATCGTCGGCCTGTCCAAGACCTTCGGCAGCCACACCGTCCTGAAGGACGTCGGCCTGACGATCCACGCCGGCGAGGTGCACGGCCTGCTCGGCGAGAACGGCTCCGGCAAGTCCACCCTCATCAAGGTCCTCGCCGGTTTCCACGCCCCCGACCCCGGTGCCGCCCTGCAGGTCCGCGGCCGCGACGTGCCCCTGCCCGTCCCCGCCGGCGGGTTCCGCGAACTCGGCATCAGCTTCGTCCACCAGGACCTCGCGCTCGTGCCCGACCTGTCGGTGGTGGAGAACCTGCGCGTCGGGCCCGTCGTCGCCGGCTCTAGGCCGTGGATCTCGTGGCGGCGCGAGAAGGGCACCGCCCGAGCGCTGTTCGACCGCTTCGGCCTCGACGTCGACCCGGATGCGCCGGTGTCGAGCCTCGGCGAGACCGACCGCGCGCTCGTCGCGATCCTGCGGGCCGTGGAGGAACTCGGCGACCGCCGCACCCTCCTCGTCCTCGACGAGCCGACCGTCTTCCTGCCCCGCGAGGGCACCGACATGCTGTTCTCCGTCGTCCGCGAGATCGTCGCCGACAAGAAGGCCGCGGTCCTGTTCGTCTCGCACGACCTCGACGAGGTGCTCGACCACACCGACCGCGTCACCGTCCTGCGCGACGGCGTCTCCCAGGGCACCCACCGCACCCGCGACCTCACCGCCGTCTCGCTCATCGATCTCATCGTCGGCCGCAGCCTCGACTCCGCCGACCCCCGCGTCGCCGGTCCCGTCCGCGACTTCGACGACGCGGCGCCGCTCGCCCGGATCGAGGAACTCGAGACCGCGACCGTCGACGGGATCGGCTTCGACGTGCGGCCCGGCGAGATCGTCGGCCTCACCGGCATCGCCGGCTCCGGCTACGACGACGTGCTGCCCGCCGTTTACGGGGCCCGACCGGCCCGCGGGGGAAGGTTGACGATCGGCCCCGACACCGTTGCGCTACAGACGATCACGCCGATCGACGCGCTCGACCGCAAGGTCGTGTACGTGCCACCGGACCGCAAGGTGGAGGGCAGCGCGCCGGAGCTGACCGTCGCCGAGAACGTCACGCTGCCGATCCTCGGGGCGGGCCTGGTCAAACCGGGGGTGCTCAGGGCCGTCGCCGCGTCCCTCGCCGAGCGCTGCGACGTGCGGCCCCGCGACCCGCAGGCCGTCTACGGTTCCCTCTCCGGCGGCAACCAGCAGAAGGCCCTGCTCGGCAAGTGGTTCCAGACCGACCCGGCGCTGGTGCTGCTCGCCGAACCCACCCAGGGCGTGGACATCGGTGCCCGCGCCCGCATCTTCGAGATGCTCCGCGAGACGGCGCGCGGGGGAGCGGGCATCGTCGTCGCCAGCTCCGACTACGAGCAACTGTCGGTGCTGTGCGACCGCGTCCTCGTCTTCTCCCGCGGCCACATCGTCGCCGAACTCACCGGCGACCACCTTTCCAAGCACCACATCTCGGACAGCGTCCTCGGACTGACCCGACAGGAAGTGAAAGCCTGATGTCCGTCACCCTCGACAAGACCACCACCACGAAAACCCCCGCACCCGTTACGGACTTCGCCCGGCCGCGCGTCGCGCTCGGCCCGCTGGTCGAGAAGTACGCGCTCGTGCTGGCCCTCGTCGCCGTCGTGCTCGTGTTCAGCGCGCTGCGCCCCGAGATCTACCCGACCGCGAACAACCTGCAGAACATCCTCGGCTCCCAGGCCGTGCTGCTCATCCTCGCCCTCGGGCTGATCGTGCCGCTCACCGCCGGCGAGTTCGACCTCTCGGCCGTGTCCACCATGTCCCTCGCCGCGATGACCATCGCGGTGCTCAACGTCCAGCAGGGCTGGTCGCTGCTGCCGGCCATCGCCGTCGCCGTGCTCGTCGCGCTGTTCGTCGGCGTCGTGAACGCCGTGCTCGTCGTCCGGCTGCACATCGACTCGTTCATCGCGACGCTCGGCAGCGGCACCGTCGTCCTCGGCGTGGTGCAGTGGATCTCCGACTCCACCTCCGTCACCGGCATCGACGCCGCGCTCGTCGACGCGACCATCGGCACCCGCCTGTTCGGGGTGTCGCTGCAGTTCTACTACGCCCTCGCCCTCGTCCTGCTCACCGCGGTGATCTTCCAGTACACGCCGATCGGGCGCCGGCTGCTGTTCGTCGGGCGCGGACCGCAGGTCGCGCGGCTCAGCGGCCTGCACGTCGACCGCATCCGCGGCGGCGCGCTCGTCACCTCCGCGCTCGTCGCGGCCCTGGCCGGCATCGTCTACGCCGGCATGCTCGGCGGCGCCGACCCGTCGTCCGGGCAGTCGTTCATGCTGCCGGCGTTCGCCGCCGCATTCCTCGGCGCCACCGCGATCGTGCCCGGCCGCTTCAACGCCTTCGGCACCCTCGTCGCGGTGTACTTCCTCGTCGCCGGGGTCGTCGGGCTGCAGATGCTCGGCGTCGCCAGCTTCGTCCAGCAACTGTTCTACGGCGGCGCACTCGTCGTCGCCGTCGCCCTCTCCGGTGCGGTCCGTCGTCGCACCGCCTCCCGATCCGCGCGCTGAGCGCCCGACCGAAAGACACCCGCCATGAAGACCACCGTCGTCGCCGGCAACCCCAAGCCCGGCTCCCGCACCCTCGACGCCGCCACCCTCCTGGCCACCGAACTCACCGGCTCCGCACCGGACCACGTCGTCGACGTGATCACCCTCGGACCCGGCCTGCTCGGCTGGGGCGACGACGCCGTCAAGGCGGCGGTGGACACCGTCGCCGCCTCGGACCTCGTGGTCGTCGCCAGCCCCACCTTCAAGGCCGCCTACACCGGCATCCTCAAGCTCTTCCTCGACCAGTTCGCCACCGGCGACGGCCTGCGCGACGTCACCGCCGTGCCGCTCATGCTCGGCGCCGGCCCGGCCCACGCCCTGGCCCCGGACCTGCTGCTCAAGCCGGTCCTCGTCGAACTCGGTGCCACCACCCCGGCGCCGGGTCTGTACCTGCTCGACTCCACCTACACCACCGACACGCGGATCGCGGACTACGCCCAGCGCTGGGCTCCGGTCCTGCGCTCCACTCTCCGGACGGAGGCCCGATGACCACCCTGACCCTCGACGGCGCCGCGCTGCGTCGCGCCTTCGCCCACATCCCGTCCGGGGTCGTCGCGATCTGCGCCGACACCGGCACCGAACGCCTCGGCATGGCCGCGAGCACGTTCGTGCCGGTGTCGTTGGATCCGCCGCTGGTGGCATTCTGCGTGCAGAACACCTCCACCACCTGGCCGAAGCTCGCGGCACGACCGCGACTGGGCATCAGCGTCCTGAACTCCGACGGTGCCGCCCGGGTGCTCGCGGCCAAGGTCGGCGACCGGTTCGCCGGCATCGACACCGAAACCCGGGACGGGGGAGCGCTGTTCGTCGCCGGCTGTAGCGTCCGGATGGACGTGTCGATCGAACAGCAAGTGCCCGCGGGCGACCACGCCATCGTCGTGCTGCGGGTCCGCGAACTGCACTGCGACGACTCCGGCACCGAGCCGATCGTGTTCCACCGCAGCGCCTTCCGCAGGCTGGTGGCGTCGTGAACCGGGTGGAGGCGGCGCTGGCCGCACTGCGCGCGGGGCGGCCCGTCCTCGTCGCCGACGACGCCGACCGCGAGAACGAGGGCGACGTGATCCTCGCCGCCCACCACGCGAGTCCGGAGTGGATCGCGTGGACCGTGCGGCACACCTCGGGCCTGCTGTGCGCGCCGATGACCGGCGCCCGCGCCGACGCCCTGGACCTGCCGGCGATGGTGACCGACAACCAGGACCCGAAGCAGACCGGGTACACGGTGACTGTCGACGCCGCGCGCGGGGTGAGCACCGGCATCAGTGCCGCCGACCGCGCCACCACGCTGCGGGTGCTCGCCGACCCCACCGCCACCGCCCGGGACCTGATCCGGCCCGGGCACATCCTGCCGCTGCGCGCCCGGCCCGGCGGGGTGCTCGAACGTCCCGGCCACACCGAGGCCGCCGTCGACCTGTGCGCTCTCGCCGGGCTGCCGCAGGTCGGGGTGATCGCCGAACTCGTCGCCGACGACGGGTCCATGATGCGCATGCCCGGCATCGAGGACCTCGGCGCCCGGTACGACCTGCCCGTCCTCACCGTCGCGGAGCTGATCAACTACCGCGCCGCGCACCCGCTGCCCGCAACCGTGGTGCCGGCCGGGCGGGTGATCCGCGCCGACGAGACCGTGATGCCGACCCGGTTCGGCACCTTCCGTGCCGTCGGCTACCTGGACCGGCACACCGGTGCCGAGCACCTGGCGCTGCTCGCCGGCGACCCGGTCGACGGGGCGCTGGTGCGGGTGCATTCGGAGTGCCTGACGGGGGAGTCGTTCGCCTCCCAGCGCTGCGAGTGCGGCCCGCAGCTCGACGCCGCCCTCGAGCGTCTCGCGCACGAGGGCGGGGTGCTGGTGTATCTGCGCGGGCACGAGGGCCGTGGCATCGGACTGCTGAAGAAGCTGGCCGCCTACCGGCTGCAGGACGGCGGCCTGGACACCGTGCAGGCCAATCTGGAACTGGACGAACCCGCCGACGGCCGCGAATACGGCGGTGCCGCCGCGATCCTGCACGACCTCGGTGTGCGGTCGGTGCGGCTGCTCACCAACAACCCGGCCAAGATCTCCGGGCTCGAGGACAACGGCATCGTCGTGTCGGGGCGGGTGCCGCTGCACGTGGGCAGTGCCCCGGCGAACGTGCGGTATCTGGAGACGAAGCGGCGGCGGATGGGGCATCTTCTGCCCGCGGCGGAAGGATGAGCCTGCGCGGGCGGGCGCCATCTCGGATCCGCGCAGATCGCAGTCATCCGCGCTGACAATTGCCGAGGCGGATGACTGACGGGCGCGTGTGCGCCCGGTGATCAGCGGGGTCTCGACTCGACGTCGTCGAGGACGGCGACGATGCGGCCGACGGTGTCGTCGAGGCCGACGCACCACTGCGACTCCGGAAGCGGTGCGCTGCTGTCGCGGAAGTGGATTCGCCCGACCATCAGAACGCCGTACGACGTCTCCACGCTCATGCCGCAGCTGTAAGGGCGGGACGGATCGATCTTGAGGAGTGCTCGTCGACCGGCGAACTCCGTAGGGACGGCGTAGTCGGCTGTCTTCTCCTGTTCCACTTCGAAAGTGAAGTTGGCGGAGAGGACCGAAAGGCCGTAGCGGTCCAGGACGCCGGGGATGTGCAGCGTGCCGTCGAATTGGCATCCCAGCATCGTGTAGTGCGTTGCAGGGAAATCCGAGAATCGCCTCGACGTCGGGTTGTATCCGGCAGCTGCCACGACGTCGTCGGGAAGGTCGAGACAGGGATCGAACGCCACGTGCGGGCGATCTGATTCGTCGACGATTCGAGGTACACGGGTCGGGGCCGCGGCCGCGGTTGTCGGTTCCGCGGGAGTGGGTCTAGGTCCCTCGCATGCTGTGAGCACTGCGACAAGTACGAGCGCCGACATCGCAGAGTCGAGTGCGCGGCGACTCACCGCTGTGCCTCGCGCATGTCGCCGATCTTCTGTGTCCAGTCGTACTCGGCATCAAGGAAACCCTCGCCGCCGGCGGCAAACGTCTCGCGCATCTCCTTCAACACGGAATGGAATTGCTCGAGCCTCTCGTAGAGAGAAGCGGGTGTGCCGCGGGCCTTCAGTATGAACCCGGTGCGAAGGTCCTCGGCGGATTTGAAGCCGCCGAAACTCGGCGCGTCCGCCAGCTCGTAGGCGTCGTTTGCCGCCTTCTTGAGCGATTCCAGCATGGTGTCGCAGATGGCGACGATGTCCTCGATGGTGTGCGGTTCAAGGCGCAGTCGATCTGTCACGGATTCCCCCTCGGTCCATGGACGAGGCACTGTAGCGCATCGACGGAGGGGCGTACGTCACTGCTCGGACCCGTGCGAAGGGCAACGGACAGGCGGGGAACGACCGCGGGCTTGCACCTGCTGTGTGATGCAGGCACCCGCTGCAGCGAGCTGGAACGGGTGCCTGCATCTCGGAACGGGTGCAAGCCGGCTGACTCGGTCAGCGTTGCTGCGGGTGATCCGTCGGATTGTCGGCAGCTGGTCATCCGGCAGTCGCATACAGCGCGGGTCCTTCTGTGTAAGGTGCATCGGGCAGGTAGGGGAAACAGGGGGCAACTGCATGGGGGAGAGCGTTTTCGTCGTGCCGGAAGAACTCCGGTTGCTTGCAGCAAGGACTGCGGACGCCGGTGCCGCACTGGAGAAATGCACCGACAGGTCGGAAGTCGGGGATCTGCTTTCCGGATCGTGTACCGCGATTGCATGTGAAGAGGTGTGGACAGCCGTGGTCGCATCGATGTCCCAGTTGGCCGCTCGTCTGCGCGATGTGGCGGTGAGGGCTGAAGCTGCTGCGGATTCGTATTCGGAGGTGGATCGTGCGTCGGCCGACGCATTGCGCGACCTGCGGGGCAGAGTGTGAGTCCGGCGACGAGAGAGCAGGCCCAACGCTGGGACACCGCTTCGCTGGTCGTGATCGCAGCTGCATGGGAGGAACTTGGTGACGAAATCGACCGGCGTAAGCGCGACGCGGAGCGCGACTTCGACGACTCGCACCGGTTTTGGCGAGGAGCAGCCGGCGATCACGAACGCACCAGGATGCAGCGATTCGTGGATGCGGCGAATCGCGCGGCAGGAGCTCTCGAACGTTGTGTCGATGTTGCTCACCGCGGAGCCTCGAGCATCGAGGCCGCGCGATCGTACGTAGTGCATGCCATCGCGTTGGCGGAATGTGAGGGGTTTCGGGTTGCGAACGATGGGCGTGTCTCGGCGGTCGATGTGGCCGGAGCCTCGAATGAAGTCGCGAGCCGACACGAGACGGAAATTGTCCGCGCGTTGACCGTACTGGGCGACGAAGACGCGCGGGTGGCAACGGCGATGCGGAGAGCGCTCGAGTCGCTCTCCGCGATGCAATCGGACGAGGTTCGGTTTCCGGCGGACGTGGTGTTCGCCGGACCCGCGCCTGCCCCGGGGGCAGACTCCGGCGACGAGCGGCGTGCGGATGCCGCCGATGCATTCGAACGACTCACAGGTCGGTTCCCGCTCGACCCGGTGGACTGGGCGACGGCGTACATCCTTGTGGCGAACAGCTTCGCCGAGAAGTACGCGGGAGTCGGGCCGGAGGTCGTCGCGGGTCGGATCGAACCCGTGCCGGGTCAGGGCGTAGTGCGGATCGGGCTCTACATCCCGTCCGAAACGGTGGTGAACCTGCCGCAGGATCTGGGTGACCATCGGTCCGAGGATCCCCGATTCGACGTCGAGGACACACGAGTCGCGATCTACGTCGACTACGAGAACGGCATGGTGATCGCCCGTCAGAATCCTTCGGTGTCGGTCGACGGTGACGTACGGGTCGGTGTGCCGACCGTAGACGTCCAGCAGGCGGCCGACGGTGCCGTTCGGATCCAGTACCACGCGAGAAACCCTCTCGCTCCGGATGTGTCGACGCCAACGCATACGGTCAACGGCGACATCGTGGTATCGCCGCGGGCGGAAGGAATTGCTGTCGACGGTGTGATCACGGATTACCCGGCGCTCGAGGTCTATCGGGATACGCCCATGGGCGGTACGGAAACTGTCACGATCGACCCTGCCGACAGCGGCAGCGAATACGGTCCGCTCATCAACCTTCCGTTCCATCATTCGATCGGGGTCGGAACGGAAGCGTTCGAGCGTTTCAGGTCTGCGTACGCTCAGTTGCCGCCTTACGAGGCGGGGACACGTCCCGATGCGGATCCGCACCAGCCCACGCGGCTCGGTGGTACGGAGGATGCGCTTCGTGTGGTGGTCGTCCGATGATTCGGCCGGTCCTCCCGCCTGGGCTTTCGCAACGGCTCGATCGGATCGGCTTCTGGGAGGCCGCCACGTGGTCCCTGCCGTTTGCCGCAGCCGGCGGAGCGTCGTTGTTCGTCGGGATTGTCGCCGCGATCGGCATGATCGACTATCGGGCGAACCCGACGGAAGGGTGGATCCTCGCTGTCGTCGCCGCACTCATGGGTGCCGTCGCTGCCGTGCTGGCGCGCTCACGCGCCGAACGTGACCGCGGAATTGCGCTCGGAGTCGGTGGGGCCGCGGTAGTTCTCTGTGTCGTGTGGTTGTTGTCGTGGTGAGCCGTGAGTCGTGGTGGACCAATCGCATCGACTGGTTCGGCCCGGAGAGCTTCGTCGGGGCGCTGTGCGGACTGGGGTGCGTGGCGTCGGTCCCTCTCGGCGTTGCCGGCGGCGACGCAGCGTGGCCGTACCTCGGTCCACTCGTCGGTGGGGGATTGCTGACGGCGTTCCGCGGGCCGGTCCGTCGATTCGGCACGGGGTTGGCCATCTCCAGCGTCGCGGTCCCGTCGCTGCTGGTCGGTGTCCTGTTGTTCGGTGGGGCGGCGGCGGTGTTTCGATGAACGGCGGGCCCGGGCGGAGGGCACGTCTGGGCGGTCCCGTCGCCGTGATCCCCGTATGCTGCGGTAATGCCGGAGATTCGAGTCCTGGACACCGAAGCCGAGCTGCTGACGGCGGCGAAGCTGTTCCGTACCGCGATGATCGGGATGCCGGCGCCGAATCCGCTCGAGCCGGGACAGATCCTCACCCAGCGCGAACAGGGCCGCACCCTCGGGGCGTTCGTCGACGGGCAGATGGTCGGCACGGTGGAGTCGGCGTCGAGTGGCATGGTGCTGCCCGGCGGCCGGCGGGTTCCGCACGCCGCCGTGACGCACGTCGGCGTGCTGCCCACGCACACGCGGCGGGGTGTGCTCTCGGCGTTGATGCGTCGTCAGCTGAGCGATGCCCAGGACCGGGGTGAGGTGGTGACGTCGCTGCGGGCCTCCGAGGCGACGATCTACGGCCGCTTCGGGTACGGCGTCGCCACGACGACGCACACCGTCGAGCTCGACGTGCGGCGGGCGGTGCTGCGCCCGTCGGTGGGCGAGGGCGAACCGGTGCGGCTCGTCGATCCGCACCACGCGTGGGACCTGCTGTCGCGCATTGCCGACGCCAATCCGTCGTCGCGGCCCGGGAGCATCGATCGCATCCCGCCGTGGTGGCGGTCGCAGGAGCACCGGATCGTCGGGGACCGCGAGCCCCGGTACGTCGCGGTGCACGGTGAGCCGGGCGAGGAGACGGGCTTTGCCCGGTACCGGCCGATCGGCACCGACATGTGGTTCGGCAGCCGGGATCGGACGGTCGTCGTCGAGGACTTCTTCGCCCCGACCCGCACCGCCTACCTGGGCCTGCTCCGGTTCCTGCTGAACCTCGATCTCGTCGACACGTTCGTCTTCGCCGCGCTCCCGCAGGACGATCCGCTGCCGTGGCTGCTGACGGACTCGCGCGCGGTGCGCTTGCGCAGTGCCGGCGACGAGACGTGGCTGCGCATCGTCGACGTGCCGGCCGCGCTGCGTGCGCGGACCTACGCCGGCACCGGAGAGGTGCGGCTGGCCGTGATCGACGAGCGTCTCCCGGAGAACACCGGGACGTATCGGATCTCGGCGGCGGGGGCCGAGCGGGTGGACGAGCCGGCGCAGCTCGAGGTGGACGTGTCCGCGCTCGCCGCGACGCTGCTCGGCGGGACGCGGTGGCATCAGCTGGAGGTCGCCGGCCTGGTGCGGGTGCTCGACGACGAGGCGCTCCCGGTGGTCGAGCAGCTGTTCGCGACGGCATCGGCGCCGTTCGCCGGCGTCATGTTCTGATCCCGCCCGGGCGCAGTGTCGTGGTCAGCTCGTACCGCTCTGCGCGCGACGCTTCCGGACACGCTTGACGATCGCGTAGCCGAGGAACAGGACGACGGCGGCGATCACGATGTTCTGGAACACCGACGCGTACGGCTCGACCCGCGCCCAGTTCGCTCCCAGCCCGTAGCCGGCGAGGACGAAGATCGTGTTCCAGACGAGGCTGCCGGCGGTGGTGAACAGCACGAATCGCCACGCGGGCATGCGGGTGACGCCGGCGGGGATGGAGATGAGGCTGCGGAACAGCGGGACCATGCGGCCGAAGAACACGGCCTTGCTGCCGTGCCGCTCGAACCATGCGGTGGTGCGGTCGAGGTCCGCGACGTCGACGAGGGGGAGCCTGTCGACGATCCGGCGGATGCGGTCCGGTCCGACGCCGCGCCCGGCCGCGTAGAGGCCGAGGGCGCCGGCGAGCGAGCCGAGGGTGGTCCAGAACAGCGCCCCGAAGAGGGTGAAGCTGCCCAGGCTCGCGGCGAACCCGGCCAGCGGCAGGATGACCTCGCTGGGCAGCGGCGGGAAGAAGTTCTCCAGCGCGATCGCGATCCCCGCTCCGACGCCGCCGAGCCGGTCCATGAGGGACAGCGCCCAGCCGGCGAGGCCCTCGGTCGGGACGGCGGCGTCGGCCGGGATGGCGGCGAGGAGTGGTGCAGTCACCTCACCCACGATAACGGCGGATCACGCCGGATCCGGCCGACGTGAGGGCCGCCACGGCCTCGTCCCGGTCAGGATCCGGCGAGCGCGGCCTGCAGTTTCTGCACCACGGCGGGGGCGGGGTTCTGGTTCTGGGCATTGGGGATGTCGCTGTTGACGGCCACGAGGATGATGTCCTGGGTGTTCTTGTCGTAGCCGAAGTAGGTGTTGAAACCGGGCAGCTCGCCGGTGTGGCTGAGCCAGCCGTCGGCGTCGCCGAGCCCGAGCCCGTACGCCGCGGTCGCGGTGTTCGGTGGCAGCCCGTACAGGAACGACGACATGCGCACGTCCTGGGTCTGCTGGTCGTAGAGCCCCTCGCCGGTGCCGATGGCCTTCGCCCAGATCTGCAGGTCGTCGAGGGTGGAGATCATCGCCCCGGCGGCCCATGCCCACGAGGGATCCCAGTTGGTGGGGTCGGTGGTCTGTCCCTCCGGCTGGCCCTGCTCGGTGATGCCTTCGAGGTGGGGGGAGGGGATCTCGGCGGTGTCGGGGAAGGAGGTCTCGCGCATCCCGAGCGGCTCGATGATCTTCCCGGTGATGTAGTCGCCCAGGCTCTGCCCGCTGACCTGCTCGACGACCAGGCCGAGGGCGATGAGGTTCGAGTTCGAGTACTCCCACTTCTCCCCGGGCGGGAAGTTCGGCGGCGCTCCGCGCACGATGTCGAGCAGCTGCTCGGGAGTCCAGGGCTTGGTCGGGTCGCCGAAGAGCTGGTTCTGGAAGTTCTCGTCGAAGGTGTAGCTGGGGATGCCGCTGGTCATGTCGGCGAGCTGGCGCAGGGTGGCGGTGTCACCGTTGGGCAGGCCGGGCACGTACTTGCCGATGGGGTCGTCGAGGGACAGCTTGCCGTCCTGCATCAGCTGGAGCACCGCGGTGACGGTGAACGTCTTGGTGATGCTGCCGATGCGGGTGTGGTCGGAGGCGGTCGGGGGCTCGGTGGAGTCCTGGCCTGCGGTCCCGGAACTGCCGGTCCACTCGTAGTCGGCGGTGATCACCCGCGCGACGACGCCGGGGAACCTGAAGTCGTTGCGCACGTCGTCGAGCGCGGTCTGGAACTTCTCGGCCTGGGCCGCGTCGGGCGCGCGGGTGGTCGTCGTCGCGGAGTCCTCGGTGCCGGTGTCGGAGCCGCAGGCCGCGGCCACCACCACGAAGGCGCTCACGGCGAGGATCGAAAGACGGCGCATCGCAGCTCCCAGGGTCGGCAGGATGACAACATCATCGGACCTCAGTGTGAACCCTGCATCGGCGCAGCGCGTGCAGTTCGATCATGAAAGCGGCGGCGGGCGCTCAGTTCGGTGCGGAGAAGAGGCCGGAGTAGTCGTACGGTCCGTGACGCCGGGTGTCCGCCTCGAGGTCGGCGGTGGTGTCCGGCTCGGCGGGCTTGCCGGGCTGAAGGAAGATCGGGTACTCGTGGTGCTGCATGGTGTCCTGTTCTGTGGAGCGATCGGGGAGGGAAGGGTCAGTGGTCGCCGGGCGCATCGGCGACTGTTCGCATGATCTCGTAGGCGCGGTCCGGATCGGTGTGGGGATCGACGAGCGTCAGCGCGATCCGCGTGTCGTTCTCGCCGAACAGATACATCAGGTTCGCCGGCTGTCCGGGAATCGGACCGGTGATCTCGATGTCGTCGACGTCGTCGATGCGTCGCTGAGCGGAGCTGACCGCATTCCATTCGAACGCGATCCGTGCGACGGACCCGAGCCGCGGGGCGAGCGCCGAGATCAGGTCGTGCAGCTCCGAGGTGATGTTCGAGGTCCAGGGAAACCATGCGCCGTCGACGGACGACGTGGGCGCCCCGGCAGGTCGCAGCAGCAGCCGCGGGGTGCGTGTGGGCTCGGGGAACGGCTGCGTTCCCGCCCGTGCCGGCGCATCCCGGCGGGTGCCGGGATGTGGAGGCGGTGTGTGCGTCACAGGACGCTCCTTGGTCGGCCGCGAATCAGCCGGAAAGATGTTCCAATCGGGGCCCATCGAGCGGGAGGCTCGACGCGAGATGCCCATCGATACCCGAAGCCTACAGGGTGGGGCCGGGAACGGGCGAATGTGCAGCGGGTCGCACACCCGATCGAACCGCGGGGTGCGGGTGCCGGCGGTAATCTCACGGAGTGGACGAGTTGAACGAGAACGGCGAGCCGTTCGAACTCGCGTCGGACGGCCAGGTCGACGTCACCCCGGAGATCGACGAAATCGGCGAGCTGCTGCGCAAGTCGGGCCGCGAGAACCTGGTCGCCGACGTCGACGAACCGTGGCGGCACGGGTATCCGTACGACACGAAGATGACGCGGCGGCAGTACGAGGCCCGCAAACGCCGGCTGCAGATCGAACTGCTCAAGCTGCAGGCCTGGGTCAAGGAGTACGACGAGAAGATCGTCATCATCTTCGAGGGCCGCGACGCGGCCGGCAAGGGCGGGGCGATCAAGCGGTTCACCGAGCACCTCAATCCCCGCGGCGCGCGGGTGATGGCGCTCGAGAAGCCCACCGAGCGCGAACGCACGCAGTGGTATTTCCAGCGCTACGTCGAGCACCTGCCGGCCGGTGGGGAGATCGTGCTGATGGACCGGTCCTGGTACAACCGGGCCGGCGTCGAACGGGTGATGGGCTACTGCACCCCGAACGAGTATCGCGAATTCACCCGCTCCGCACCGGAATTCGAGCGGATGCTGGTGCAGTCGGGGATCCATCTGGTCAAGTTCTGGTTCTCGGTGGGCCGCGAGGAGCAGCACGCGCGGTTCGTCGCGCGCAGCACCGATCCGGTCAAGCAGTGGAAGCTCTCGCCGACGGACCTCGCGAGCCTCGACAAGTGGGACGCGTACACGGAGGCGAAGGAGGCGATGCTGTTCTACACCGACACCCCGCACGCGCCGTGGACCATCGTCAAGGCGAACGACAAGAAGCGCTCGCGGATCGAGGCCATGAAGTGGGTGCTGCACCGTTTCGACTACACCGGCAAGGATCCGCGGGTGGTCCGCACCCCGGATCCGCTGATCATCGGCTCGCCCGAGACGGTGTACGACGAGGGGGAGCGCCCCTCGGAGTCCTTTCCGACGATGTGATCTGCGGCCGGCGACCGCCCGCGCCGTTTCGGGGTGCGGGAGACCGGGTACTGCGAGAGGGCCGAACCGGCGGACGCCGGCCGACATCGAAAGGACGTCACACCGTGGGAAGTCCGGATGAGCGCGATGAGCGCGAAGAGCCCGTGGAGGCCACCGACCGCCCGGCCCCGGTCACCCGGGAAGACCTGGAGAACCTGGTGGACGACATGGAGAAGCGGGTCGAGTCCGAGCGCGAGGAGGAGGGCGTCGAGGGCAGCGTCTCGGACCGCGAGGAGCAGAAGCCGATCGTGACGGGCGACGAGGCGCCGGACTGACCGGGCCGTGTCGTCACCCGAGCCGGAGCCGCCGATGCCCGATGCCATGACCCGTGCCTTCGTCCTGCTGCCGGGGGCCGGCTCGGACTCGTGGTACTGGCACCGGGTGGTGCCGCTGCTGCGCGAGTGTGGGCACGAGGTCGTCCCAGTCGACCTGCCGTACACCGATCCCGGCGCCGACCAGTACACCTACGCCGACGTCGTGGTTTCGGCCGGCCGTGACGTCGCGCGGCCGCCGACCCTGGTCGCGCAGTCGATGTCCGCGTTCACCGCGGCGATCGCCGCCGAGCGGATGCCCGTCGACGGGCTGATCCTGGTGGCCCCGATGATTCCGGCGCCGGGCGAGTCGCCGGGGCAGTGGTGGTCGGCGGTGGCGCAGGCCGAGGCGAAGCGCGCGCAGGACGTCGCCGAGGGGCGCGATCCGGACGCGCCGCTGGATCCGCGCGGGCTGTTCTTCCACGACGTGCCCGCCGACGTGGTCGACGAAGCCTTCGCGCACGAGCAGCCGGGCATGTCGGAGACGGCGTTCGAGCCGGCGTGGCGGGCGCCGCGGTGGCCGGACGTGCCGGTGCGGGTGATCGCGGGCCGTCACGATCGGTTGTTCCCGTTGCCGCTGATCGAGCGCCTCGCTCGCGAGCGGCTGGGCGTGGAGCCCGAGGTGATCGACAGCGGGCACCTGCCCGCCCTCGCCCGCCCGGCGGAACTGGCGTCGCTGCTGCTGCGGGAGTGAGGATCCGCCGCCGGACGCGTTACCGGCTTCCGCTGCGGGACTTGCCGTTCGACGTGGCCGTCTCCTGGCCGCCGGTGAACTGCGCAGCCACCGCGGCGGGCATCGCCTCGTAGCGCAGGTGCATCCGGGCGAACTCGGCGGTGCCCTGGGTGAGGGACCGCAGATCGACCGGGTAGCGGGCGAGTTCGAGCTCGGGGACCTCCGCGCGCAGCAGGGTCCTGCCCGGCTCGGCGCTCTCGGTGCCGAGGACCCGGCCGCGCCGGGCGGACAGGTCGCCGAGGACGGCGCCGAGATACTCCTCGGGCAGGATCACCCGCACCGCGGCGACAGGTTCGAGCAGCTTGACCTCGGTGTGCGTGGCGGCGTCGCGCAGCGCCAGCCCGGCCGCGGTCTGGAACGCGGCGTCGGAGGAGTCCACCGAGTGTGCCTTGCCGTCGACGAGGGTGACGCGGACGTCGATGAGCGGGTTTCCGGTGGCCACACCCTTGGCGGCCTGCGCACGCACGCCCTTCTCGACGGACGGGAAGAACTGCCTGGGCACGGCGCCGCCGACGACGCGTTCGGCGAATTCGATGCCGCCGCCGATGGGCAGCGGTTCGACCTCGACGTCGCACACCGCGTACTGGCCGTGGCCGCCGGACTGTTTGACGAGGCGGCCGTGGCCCTTTGCGGGGGCCGCGAACGTCTCGCGCAGCGCCACCCGGTACGGGACGGCGTCGACGTTCACGCCGTGGCGGGTGCGCAGCCGGTCGAGGACGACCTCGGCGTGGGCCTCGCCCGTGCACCACAGCACCAGCTGGTGGGTGTCGGGGTTCTGCTCGAGACGCAGGGCGGGGTCCTCGGCGGTCAGCCTGGAGAGGGCCTGCGAGAGCTTGTCGTCGTCGCTGCGGCTGTGGGCCTCGACGGCCACGGGCAGCAGCGGCTCGGGCAGCGGCCAGCGGTCCAGCAGGGTCGACGCCCCCGCTTCGGAGAGCGTGTCGCCGGGCTGGGCGGTGACGAGCTTGGCGATGCACACCAGATCGCCGGCGACGGCCTCGGGCACCGGTCGCTGTTGCCGGCCGAACGGGCTGGTGAGGGTCGCGACGCGCTCGGTGGTGTCGTCGCCGGCGGACCCGGCCAGCCGGATCGTCGTGTCGGGGCGCAGCGTTCCGGAGAACACCCGCACCAGGCTGATGCGCCCGACGTACGCATCCCCGGCGACACGGATCACCTGCGCCGTCAACGGCCCCGCGGGATCGGCGGCGGGGGCGGGCGGGCGACGGTGGGTGGGGTCGGGGAAGGCCATCGCGACGAGATCGAGCAGTTCGGCGGCGCCGACCCCGTAGTCGGTGGTGGCGAGAGCGGGATGCAGTGCACAGTCGACGATCTCGTGCCGCAGCCCCTCGTCGAGGGATTCGGTGTCGAGGGCCTCGCCGGCGAGGTAGCGCTCCATGAGCGTGTCGTCCTGGCCGGAGATCGCCTCGACGAGGCTCTCGCGCGCGGCGCCGGTGTCCGGCACGGCGGCGGGATGGCCGTAGCCGCGGCCGGTGAGCAGATCGATCGAGCCGCACGGGCGGCCGCCGTCGAAGACCGGCACGTACACGGGGCGCAGGGTGTCCGGCCCGAGGTCGAAGGCGTCGTGACAGGCGGTGAGCATCTCGTCGAAGTCCGTGCGGGCGACGTCGAGCTTGGAGACGACGATGGCGCGCGGGATCGCGGTCTCGGCGCATTCGCGCCACAGGGTGCGCGTGGCGGCGGAGATGGGATCTGTTGCGGAGACGACGAATACGGCCGCGTCGGCGGCGTGCAGTCCCGCGCGGACCTCGGCGTCGAAGTCCGGATGCCCGGGGGTGTCGATGATGTTGATCTTCACGCCGTTCCACTCGAGCGGCAGCACGGCCAGTTGCACCGAGCGGCGGTGCTGCTGCTCGATCGCCTCGTAGTCGGAGACGGTGGTGCCGTCGGCGGTGCGTCCGGCGCGGCCCACGGCGCCGGCGGCCAGGGCCAGGGATTCGGCGAGGGTGGTCTTGCCGACCCCGCTGCAACCGACGAGGACGACGTTGCGGATCTGTGCGGGGCGCTCGACGGCGGGCGCCCGTTCGGTGCGTGCGGCAGAGCGGTCGGGCATCGGCGACTCCTCCCGTGGCCTGTGCCAAGTGTAGGAGGCGGTTCCGCCGCCGTGGCGTCTTTCGGGATCGGCGGCGGTCCAAAAAGTCGCCGCGGGGGCGATGCTCGAGTTACTCTCAACCTGAACTTGAGGTTTAGGGAGGCCCTCGTGGTTGATGTTCAGCGCCCGGCACTCGTCCGCCTGTTCACGGCCGGGACGGCACTCGCCGCCGTCTCCGTGCTGGGGGCGGGGGTCGCCGTCGCGGCACCCGGCACCGGATCGAATTCCGGCTCGTCCGTGCCGGCGGCCTTCCAGGAGGACCCCGGACCCCTGCCGGAGCTGCGGAACATCGCGACACCGGCCATCGTGGGGGAGACCCCGATCTCCGAACGCGCCGTGCGGCTGACCGTCGCGAGCCCCGCCCTGCGCCGCGACGTGGGCGTCGAGGTCCTGCTGCCCGCCGACAACTCGGCCCCGCGCCCCACCCTGTACCTGCTCGACGGGGTCAGCGCCCGCAACCACACCAGCGGCTGGATGAACATCGGCGGCGCGCCCGCCTTCTTCGCCGACAAGAACGTCAACGTCGTCATGCCCAACGGCGGCCGCGGCAGCCTCTACAGCGACTGGCAGCAGTCCGACCCCAAGCTCGGCCTGAACAAGTGGGAAACCTTCCTCACCGAGGAGCTTCCGCCGCTGCTCGCCGCGCGGCTGAACAGCAACGGGGTCAACGCGATCGCCGGGAACTCGATGGGTGGGCAGGCGGCCATGATGCTCGCCCACCGGCACCCCGAGCTCTACCGGGGCGTCGCCGCCTTCAGCGGCTGCTACTCGACGGGCGACCTGCTCGGCAGTGCCGTCGTGCAGACCAGCACCTCGTCGCAGGGCGGCGACGTCGTGAACATGTGGGGCCCGCCCGGCAGCCGGGAGTGGGCCGAGCACGACACCGTCGCGCACGCCGAGAACCTCGCCGGCAAGGAGCTCTACCTGTCCGCTGCGACGGGCGTGCCCGGTCCCCACGAGACGCCCGAGACCCCGGACCTGGCGCGCACCCTCGTCGCTGGCGGCATCCTCGAGGCCGGCTCGCGAATGTGCACCCAGCGGCTCGAGGAACGCCTCGGCGCCCTGAAGATCCCCGTCACCGTCACCTACGAACCCGTCGGCGTGCACGCCTGGGGCTACTGGCGCGACCAGCTGCCCAAGGCGTGGCCGACGCTCCAGCGCGCCCTGGACACGCAGCCCTGACGCGCCGCGGCGGGGCCGGACCCGCTTCCCGCGGCCCGTCGGGGACGCGTCGTACGCTGCGTGTGAAGCACATCACTCGGCGGAGAAGGAACGATATGAACAACGTGCTCGACCGCACGAAGATCTACATCGGCGGCGAATGGGTGGACTCCGACGGCACCGGCCGGATCGACGTGATCGCCCCGGCCACCGAGGACGTCATCGCCGTCGTCGCCGAAGGCACGGCACAGGACGTGGACCGGGCCGTACGCGCGGCGCGGGCGGCGTTCCCGGCGTGGTCGGCGCTCACCGGCGCCGAACGCGGTGCCCACCTCGGCAAGGTCGCGGCCCTCATGGCCGAGCGCATCGACGATCTCGCCGCGCTGGTCTCCCGCGACATGGGCATGCCGGTGACGCTGGCCAAGCCGGTCCAGATCGGCATGCCGCTGAAGAACATCACCCGCTACGCCGAACTCGCCGCGACCTACGACTTCGACGCCGGCGAGGTGGGCAACGCCCTCATCGTGCGCGAGCCCATCGGTGTCGTCGGCGCCATCACGCCGTGGAACTACCCGCTGCACCAGGTGGTCCTGAAGGTGTTCGCCGCCCTCGCGGGTGGCTGCACCGTCGTGCTCAAGCCGACCGAGGTGGCGCCCCTGATCACCTACGCGCTCGTCGACATCTGCGACGAGGCGGGCCTGCCGCCCGGCGTGTTCAACCTCGTCAGCGGGTACGGGCCGGTGGTGGGGGAGGCCATCGCCGCGCATCCCGGCGTGGACATGGTCTCGTTCACCGGCTCCACCCGCGCCGGCAAGCGCGTCGCCGTCGTCGCCGCGGAGACGGTGAAGAAGGTGGCCCTCGAACTCGGCGGCAAGTCCGCCAACGTCATCCTCGACGACGCCGACCTGACCCGGGCCGTCACCGACGGCGTGGCCCAGTGCTTCCTGAACTCCGGGCAGACCTGTTCGGCACTGACCCGCATGCTCGTCCCCGCCGAGCGCATGAACGAGGTGGCCGCCCTCGCCGAGCAGGTCGCGCGGGCCTACACCGTCGGCGATCCCGCCGCGGCCACCACCCGGCTCGGCCCCCTGGTCAACGCCAACCAGTTCAAGCGCGTGCGGTCCTACATCGACCAGGGCATCGAGGAGGGCGCCGAACTGGTCCTCGACGGCCGCGAAACCGGCCTCGGCACCGGCTATTTCGTCGGGCCGACCGTGTTCGCGAACGTGACCGAGGACATGACGATCGCGCGCGAGGAGATCTTCGGTCCGGTCCTGTCGATCATCGGATACCGCGACGAGGACGACGCCGTGCGCATCGCCAACGACAGCGACTACGGGCTCTCCGGCGGGGTCTGGTCTGCCGATCGCGCCCGGGCCGAGCGGGTCGCGCGACAGCTGCGCACCGGGCAGGTCTCCATCAACGGGGGCGCCTTCAACACCGACGCACCGTTCGGCGGTTACAAGCACTCCGGCGTCGGGCGCGAAGCCGGCGTCTTCGGTCTCGAAGAGTTCCTGGAGGTCAAGGCACTCCTGCGGTGACCGTATGGGGTACGTCACGTTCGGGTGCCGCAGAACGATAGACGGGAAAACGGCATCGGTTTCCCCGACAGGGAAAGCGCGGAAGGAGCGGACGATGTACATCATGCCGCCGGACCCGAGTGGCGGGTCCGCGGGCAACCTGGACGTTCCCCCGCGTGGCCTGCGCGAGGTCATGGAAGGCCAGCTCCCGGACCTCGCGGCCTGCGCGCGGCTGCTGTCCGTCGGTTCCGAGCGCGCGGCCCCGGTCTTCGACCGGGCGCTGGCGCGTGCGGTCGCGACGTGGCGGGGCCCGATCGGTCCCGAACTCTGCGCGTACGCCGTGTCGTGGTTCGTGTACCTGTTGCACGCCGAGACGCCCGCGCATCGGCGTGCGGAAGGCTGCGGCGACGACGCCGTCCTGTTCTCGACGTTGCCGCCGGTCGAGCAGATCGCCCTCGTGCTCGGTGAGTTCGAGGAGCTGCCGCCGGCGGGCATCGCCGCCGTCGCCGGCCGCGCGTTCGCCGAGTTCGAGCTGGAGACGCCGCAGCCGGCCTGGGTGCGGGACGGCCTCCTGCACGCGAGGCGCTGACCGCCGTACCTGCGTTCGGGCGGCCCCGGCTCTTCGGGTGGCAACGACGACGCGGCCCCCGCACCGATCCGGTGCGGGGGCCGCGCGAAGTCGTCGGGTCTAGGAGGACAGGCGGGTGCGTCCGAGGCGGAGCAGCGTCATCGCCAGGGTCTTGCCGTCGGCGCCGAGCTCGGCGAAACGGTCGAGGACCCGCATCTCGTGGTTCTGGGCCTGCCGCGCGGTCCCGGACTCCTTCGCAGCGATGCCCGCCCGGCGCGACAGCTCGCTGCGGCGCTCGATCGCCTCGAGGATCTGCGCATCGAGCGTCCCGATCTCGTCGAACAGTCGACCGAGGTCTTCCTGGGCCGAAACCACCTCGCGGGCGGACTCGAAGCCAGGCGAATCAAGCTGGACAGTCATGCAGATTCCTCCGGTCTCGTCTGGATCGTCGATGATTGTGTCGTTCCCGTCGGCGCCAGTGTTACTCATCCGTAGACAAGATTTTCGTGTCCCGCGTCCGGCGGCCGGCCAACACGAGTTGAACACCTTTTGAACTGGGCTTTATGTCCGTCCCGTGGCATTTGTGGCAATGGTCACACCGTCGGGTATCCGCCTCGTCGGGCCCCTCGGACGTAGGGTCGAAGGTCCCTTCTCCGCCGTGGACGCCCGCCCCGGCGCGTGTCGTGAACCACAATCCGCAGGCCCTGCGGTAGCGTTCCCCACCTACCGGCAACCGGTCGGGGCGGTGGGATCCCCGGCGCTTCCGGAAGGGGAACTCAGTGGGACGGGTGTTTTGTGCACGGCACCGATGAAGACGAGTCCGACGCCGTGCCGCTGATCCGCCCGGAGGAATGGCCGCCCCCGAAGTTCAGCGCCCGGGTCGCCGCCGCGATCGCCCTCGCCGGCGTCGTGATCCTCGTCTCGCTCTGGCGGGCCTGGGATGCCGGGCAGGCGGGAGCCTGGGCGGTGACCCGGTTCTTCCTCATCCTGTCCGGCCTGATGGCCCTCACGGCGCTCTTCGGATACGTGTACTGGCGTCCGCGCCGCGGCGACCCCGAGATCCGGTTCGTGGAGTCGCGGGGCCGCGGGGCCACCGAGATCCGCGCTTCCGGCGCCGTCTTCCATCTGATGGGGGCGATGACGACGAGCGCGGCGTTGCTCTCGCTCGGCGCGGCCGTCGAGATAGTCCTGTTCGACGACGGCGTTCCGTGGGTGAGTGTGCTGCTCGCCGCCTTCGGGCTGCCCTGCGCGGCGTTCGTCGCGGAGGTGCTGCGCGGGGGGATCCGCCGAGGGGCGCTGCTGCTGACCCCGGACGGGATCCGGCAACGCGGCTGGACCATCGAGTCGTACCTGCCGTGGGTCTCGGTGGCCGGGGTGCACGCCGTCCATCACGGATTCCCCGAGATCTGGGTGCTGGGCACGCCGGCCGCCGCCTGGGCGCGACGACGGACCAGCCGGCTGTTCCGCCTGGACCGGTTGCCCCGCGAACCGGTGATCGAGGTCGACTCCCGCAAGTTCGACGGCGACCCGGTGCTGCTGTATCGGATGCTCGACTTCTACGCGAGAAATCCGCAGGCCCGGGCGGAGCTCGGGTCGGCCGCGGCGGCCGAGCGCGTGCACCGGGGCGACCTGAGCGACCCGGCCTGACGGCTGCCCGTCTTGCGCCGCAGTGCCACCCGACTGTGTTGCGGCTCACTGCTCCGGTATCGTCGTGGGCAAGAGATGGCACTCGGTGCCGTTCCTGCGAGAGATGGGACGTGAGATGAGCACTCCGGAACGGATCGTCATCGTCGACGGTGCGCGTACCCCGGTCGGCAGCTTCGGCGGCGCGTTCAAGGACGTACCGGCCCACGAACTCGGCGCGACCGCCGCGAAGGCGGCCCTGCAGCGCGCCGGCGTGGCGGCCGAGGACATCGACGAGGTCGTCATGGGCTGCATCGGGCAGGTCGGCCCGGATGCCTACAACGCGCGTCGCGTCGCGCTGGCGGCCGGGCTGCCGGTCTCGGTGCCGGCGTACACCGTCAACCGGCTGTGCGGCTCGGGCCTGCAGGCGATCTGGTCGGCGGCGATGCAGATGCGCTGGGGCGGGGTGGATCTGGCCCTGGCCGGCGGCGACGAGAACATGTCCCGCATGCCGTTCTACGACTTCGGCGCCCGCTCCGGCTACAAGCTGGGCGACCGCACCCTCGTCGACGGCACCGTCGGGATGCTCACCGACCCGTTCCACGGCATCCACATGGGCGTCACCGCCGAGAACGTCGCCCGCGAGTACGGCATCAGCCGCGAGGCGCAGGACGAGTTCGCCGTCGAATCCCAGCGCCGCGCGGCCACCGACGCCGCCCGCGCCGCGTTCGCCGAGGAGATCACCCCCGTCGAGATCGGCGGCCGCAAGCCCACCGTCGTCACCACCGACGAGCACCCCAAGCCCGACACCACCGTCGAGACCCTCGCGAAGCTGCGCCCGGCATTTCAGAAGGACGGCACGGTCACCGCCGGCAACGCCTCGGGCATCAACGACGGCGCCGGCGTCGTCGTCCTCGCCCGCGAGTCCGTCGCGCAGGAACGGGACCTGGGTGGGCTCGCGGTGATCGAGTCCGTCGCCACCGCCGCGCTCGAGCCGGAGCTGATGGGCTACGCGCCGGTCCTCGCCCTGCAGAAGCTGTTCGAGCAGACCGGCACCACCCCGGCCGACATCGACACCGTCGAGCTGAACGAGGCGTTCGCCTCGCAGGCCGTCGCCGTGATCCGCGACGCCAAGCTCGACCCGGCCAAGACCAACCCGTACGGCGGGGCGATCGCCCTCGGCCACGCGGTCGGCGCGACCGGCGGCATCCTGACCCTGCGGGTGGCCAAGGACCTCGTGCGCCGCGACCTCGAACTCGGCATCGTCACCATGTGCATCGGCGGCGGCCAGGCCCTGGCCGCCCTGCTGCGCCGGGTGCGCTGAGCCGGGCCGCTCCGCGGCCGGTGCGTCCTTTGGGCTGCTGCAGCAGCCCAAAGGCCGCACCGCTCAGATGGTCCGTTCGTGTCCGGCCCAGTAGGGGGCCCGCAGGGAGCGCTTGAGGATCTTCCCGGTGGGGTTGCGCGGCAGCATGTCGACGATGTCGATGGTCGCGGGGCACTTGAACTTCGCCAGGTGCCGACGGGTGTAGTCGATGAGTTCCTGCTCGTCCGCCTTCTGGTCCGGGGCGAGCACCACCACCGCCTTGACCGTCTCGCCCCACTTCTCGTCCGGGACGCCGATGACCGCGACCTCGGCGACGGCCGGATGCTCGACGAGGACCCGCTCGACCTCCGGGCAGTACACGTTCTCACCGCCGGTGATGATCATGTCCTTGAGCCGGTCCTCGATGAACACGAAACCGCCGTCGTCGACCCGGCCCATGTCGCCGCTGCGCAGCCACCCGTCGGCCGTGATCGTCTCGGCCGTGGCGTCGGGCCGGTTCCAGTACCCGGGGGTGGTCTGCGCCGAGCGCCACCACAGTTCGCCGATCGCGCCTGGGGCCGCGTCCTCGAGCGTGGCCGGATCGACGATGCGCATCTCCACGCCGGGAATGGGGGTGCCGGCCGACGCCATCCGCGCCTCCTGCGCCGGATCGCGGTGCACCTCCGGCAGCAGCGCCGTGATCACCCCGGCGAGCTCGGTCATGCCGTACACCTGGACGAATTCGGTGTCCGGCCACGCGGCGAGCGCGCCGCGCAGCAGCGGCAGCGGCATCGGCGCGGCGCCGTAGGTGATGCGCTTGAGCCGGGAGAACGCCCCGATCGCGTGCGCTCCCGCGCCGAGGACGGCCGCTATTACCGGGGGCACCAGGAAGGCGATGTTCGCGCCGGCCGCGAGACCCGTGAACAGCGACGGCGCGTCGGCCTCCCGGGTGAACACGCACCGGCGGCCGTCGTGGATACCCATGATCGCGTAACAGGTGCCGCCCACATGGAACAGCGGCATCGCCACCAGCAGGCAGTCACCCTCCGTGAACGGAAGCACCGCGAGCACGTCCTCGGAGTGCGCGAACAGGTTGCGGTGCGTCAGCTGCACACCCTTGGGCCGGCCGGTGGTGCCGGAACTGTAGAGCAGCAGCGCGGTGGTCTCGGGCGCGACGTCGGGCAGGGTCGCCGGCGCGGCCGCCGCGAGCCACGGCTCGAACTCGTCGTTCTCCCCGCCCACGACGACGATCTTCTGCACCGTGGACAGCCGGGGTCGCAGCGACTCGATCTCCTGCGCGAATTCCGCTCCCACGAACAGGATCCGGGCGCGCGAGTCGTTGATCACGTAGTCGAGCTCGTCGCCGGCGAGCCGGAAGTTCGGGATGGCGTTCGCCGCGCCGAGCGCGGAGGTGGCGAAGGTGACCTCGAGGCACGCGAGGTTGTTCTTGTCGACGAATGCGACGGTGTCGCCGGGTCCGACGCCGTCGGCGGCGAGGGCGCCGGCGAGGTGGAGCAGTCGCTCGTGCCACTGCGCCCAGGTGTGGGTGCGGTCGAGGTACTGCACCGCGACCTCGTCCGGTTTGGTCTGCGCCCAGTGCGCGACGCGGTCGAGGATGACGGACGGGGCGGGGACGGACATGCGTGAGCCTCCTGGGGGAACAGGTGCCGCCGTGTGGCGGGTGTCACACAGGTTATTGCCGGCGGGGCGTGGCGTCTCGGAATCGGACGTATCGCCGCCGGGCGGGTCCCGTGGTCCGGCTCCGCGAGGTCAGGGCAGGCAGGCGGCGTAGCCGCCGGCCTCGAAGGTGGCGGTGTCGCAGTACGCGGCCCGCGGGTAGTAGGGACCCATCGTCGCGGCCGGATCGCCGCCCTGTGCGGCCTGCACCGACTGCGGGTAGAACGCGTCGGCCGGCAGCATGTTCCGGTAGAGCAGAGTCTTCTTGGGGACCTCGGTCGAGCCCCACGGCAGCACCGTCACCGTCGGATCGGCCGTGGCGCGGGCGGGCACGTCCTGGGGCGCCGCGACGACGTAGGTGAACCAGCCCTCCGCGTCGGTCGCCGTCTCGAAGTCGGCCGCGCACGCGACGACCGGGTACGGGGTGACCTGGTCGTTCTGGCACATCGACCAGTACCGCACCTGGCGGCCGGGCGTGGTGACGGGTTCGCCGGCGCGGGTGTCGGGGAACGTGGGGGCCTTGCCGCGCACGACGAGGATCCGGCCCGGCTGGTACGTCAGCACGGAGCCGATGTACTTGTTGTCGCCGTTCGGGAACAACCCGGACGTGGTGGCCGGGCTGACGAAGGTCGCCTCGGGGTTGTTGCCGGGGAAGGCGCCGGACGCCGCGCCCTCGACGATGCGGTCGACGGCCGCCTCGGCGGCGCGCTCGACCGGTCCGCTGCCGTAGTCGGCGGGGTCGAAGTCGGAGCTGCACGTGGGCACCGGCACGGCGCGCCCACCCTGGTGCAGCGTCACGTCCGGTAGCGGGACCCCGCCGGTCGGGGAGGCCGGGTCGTCGGGCACATAGACCCGGACGATGAGGAATCCGGCCGGTGCGGTGGGCGACCCGCCGGTGGGCAGCGCGCCGATCTCGTTGCGGGCGTGGTCGGCCGGACCGGTGACGACGGTGGCGCTCCAGCGCCGGGCCGAGGCGGGCAGCCCCTCGGCGGCCGCGTCCGCGAACGGGTTCCCGCTGCCCGGATCGGGCGCGATCTGTGCGTCGCGCAGGGTGTCGACCGTGTCGAAGTTCGTTCCGTAGGTGTTGAGCGAGAAGTACCGGGCCGCCGGATAGGTGCCGTGCAGTTCGATGCTGTCGCCCGGGGCCAGCGCGTACGGCAGCACCCAGTAGGTGGCATCGACGTCGGGGAACGCGATGTCCAGCACGGTCGAGTCGGACCGGAATTGCCACGCGCACGACCCGACGGGTTCCTGGGCCGCGGAGGTCGCGGGCGTCAGCAGTGCGTGCGCCGCCGCGAGCAGGCCGACGAGCACGGCGGTCCGTCGCCGGCCGCGCACGGCCGTCGCAGGATCGGGTTCGGCCGTCGAACGATCGGGTGCGGCCACGGGGAACTCCTTCGCCGGGGGCCTGGTCCTGTCGCATCATCTGTACCGGAAACGGGCAGGCCGGGCCTGCGGTTCGGGGAAATTCGCGATCGACGCCGTGCGTCTCGGCGCGTCTGTGCGGTGCCGCGGGGAGAGGCGATTGGGGTGTCGAGCGGCACAGGGCTTACAGTTGCGTCGTGCAACACAAGCGGGAGGTTGCGGCGCAGTCCGCAGCGGCCGGTGTATCCGAGGTATACGACGAGTTCGTGTACCTGATTCGCCATCTCACAGCGGGGGAGCGCGCCCACGACGACGTGCTCTCGCTGGCGCAGCATTCGATGCTCGGCTTCATCGACCGCAACCCGGGCTGCCGAGCCACCGACATCTCGGATGCGTTCAGCGTGAATCGGTCGACCGTCTCCCGTCAGCTGCGCAGCTGCATCGACGCCGGGCTGGTCCAGGCGCAGGCCGGACCCACCCGGCTCGGCCACCCGCTCCGGCTCACCGACCGGGGCCGCGAGACCCTCGCCCGCACCGTCGCCGGACGTCACGACGAGATCCGCGCGGCGCTGACCGGCTGGGGCCAGGACGACATCGATCGGTTCGTCGACATGCTGCGCCGCTTCCGCCAGGGAGTGGAACACCGGTCCACTGCCCGCCCCGACCACAACGAGGGAGACGCTCGTGCGTGAGTACACCACCCCCGCCCAGTTCACCGTCGGCGACGACGAATCGGTCGTCCGCACGGTCTTCACGCACGCGGAGAAGACTCCGCACCGCGTGATGTACTCCCGCCCGGAGGGAGAGGACTGGGTCGCCGTCACCGCACGGCAATTCGCCGAGCAGGTCTCGGGGGTCGCCAAGGGCCTCGTCGCGGCGGGCGTGCAGCCCGGCGACCGGGTGGCCCTGCTGTCGGCCACCCGCTACGAGTGGGCGCTGTTCGACTACGCCATCTGGGCCGCCGGCGCCGCCACGGTGCCGATCTACGACTCCTCGTCCACCGAGCAGATCCGCTGGATCCTGCAGGACTCCGAGGCGGTCGTCGCCGTCGTCGAGACCGCGCGCCACGAGGCGCTGTTCGTCGACATGCCGGACACCCTGCGCCGCACCCTGCGGATCGAGGGCGGCGCCGTGGAGATGCTGATCGCCGAGGGCGCCGGCGTCGACGACGCCCAGCTGCAGGCCCGCCTCGACGGCATCCGCGCCGACGACCTCGCCTCGCTGGTGTACACCTCGGGCACCACCGGCCGGCCCAAGGGCTGCATGCTGACCCACCGCAACTTCTACAGCGAGGTCCGCGGCATCCTGACCGCCTCGATCGGTGAGGTGGCCAAGCCGGGCAGCCGGGTGCTGACCTTCCTGCCGCTCGCGCACGTGCTGGCCCGTGCCGTCTCGCTGGCCGTCTTCGAAGGCGGTGCGGCGCAGGCGCACTGGTCGGACTTCGGCACGATCTCCGCCCAGTTCGAGCGCTACGCCCCGAACACCATCCTCGGCGTGCCGCGCGTCTTCGAGAAGGTGCGCGACGCCGCGGCGCGCAAGGCCGCGGCCGGCGGCAGGTTCAACGCGGCGATCTTCGCGTTCGCCGAGGAGACCGCCATCGCCTACAGCGAGTCGCTCGACCACGGCGGTCCGTCGTTCGTGCTCAAGGCCAAGCGCAACATGGCCGACAAGCTCGTCTACGCCAAGCTGCGGCAGGCGATGGGCGGCGAGTGCTGGTTCGCGATCTCCGGTGGTGGCGCCCTGAGTCCCCGTCTCGGCCACTTCTTCCGCGGCGTCGGCGTTCCGATCTACGAGGGCTACGGCCTGACCGAGAGCACCGCCGCGCACAGCGTGAACGTGCCCGGCGCCCAGAAGATCGGCACCGTCGGCCAGCCCATGGGCGGCAACAGCACCCGCATCGCCGACGACGGCGAGATCGAGCTGCGCGGCGGGGTCGTGTTCCAGGGCTACTGGCGCAACGAGAAGGCCACCGCCGAGGCCTTCCACGACGGCTGGTTCCGCACCGGCGATCTCGGCGAGATCGACGAGGACGGCTACGTGAGCATCACCGGCCGCAAGAAGGACCTCATCATCACCGCCGGCGGCAAGAACGTCTCGCCCGGGCCGCTCGAGGACCGGATGCGCTCGCACACGCTCGTCTCGCAGGCCGTGGTCGTCGGCGACGGGCGCAGCTTCATCACCGCGCTGCTCACCGTCGACCCCGAGGTGCTCGACAACTGGAAGGCCGAGAACGGGAAGGCGCCGACGGCCACCATCGCCGACCTGCGGCACGACCCGGCGCTGCACGACGCGCTGCAGTCCATCGTGGACGACGCCAACTCGATGGTCTCCCACGCCGAGGCCATCAAGAAGTTCGTCATCCTCGACCGGGACCTCACCGAGGAGACCGGTGAGCTGACGCCGACGCTGAAGATCAAGCGCAACGTCGTGACCGAGCGCTTCGCCTCCGACATCGAGAGCATGTACGCGAAGTGACGCGCGGCCGGCCGCCGGGTTCGGAACCCGGCGGCCGGCCGAGACGCTCAGGCCTCGTCGGCTGCGGAGGGATCCGGGGCCGGCGCCACAGCGGCGAGCAGGGCCGCGAACCGCTCGTTGCCGGGCAGATCGTCGAGCAGCACGGTCCGGCCCTTCTCGTCGGCCAGCGGGATCCGCCAGTTGGGGTACTCGTCGGTCGTGCCCGGCTGATTCTGGCTGCGCCGCTCACCGACCGCGTCGGCCAGCGACACCCCGATCAGCGCCGACGGGCTCGCCGCGACGAACCGGTGCAGTGCCTCGACGGTCCGCTGCTCGTCGGCGACCTCGTCGAGCAGTCCGCGCTCCCGCAGCACCGCCAGCACGGCGTCGCGTTCGGCGGCCGCGTCGGCGGCCTCGGTCTCCAGGTCCCGTTCGAGCAGACCCAGCTCGGACCGCAGCGTGATGTGTTCTCCGGCAAGGAAACCCGCCGTCGGTGGCAGGTCGTGCGTGGTGACCGACGTCAGGCACAGCTCCCGGTAGCTCTCCGGGGGCCGGGGGTCGTCGCCGTCGCGCTCGAACCACAGGATCGACGTCCCGGCGATGCCGCGGCGGGACAGGTACTCCTGCACCCAGCTCTCGAACACGCCGAGGTCCTCGCCGATCAGCACGGCGTCGGCCCGGTGCGCCTCGAGCGCCAGGATCCCGATGAGGGCCTCGTGGTCGTACGTGACGTACGTGCCCTGATCGGGCGTGCAGCCCTCGGGAATCCACCAGGTGCGGAACAGGCCCAGGATGTGGTCCACCCGCAGGCCGCCGGCGTGGCGCAGCGCGGTGCGCACCACGTCGCGGTAGGGCCGGTAGCCGAGCTCCGCGAGCCGGACCGGATGCCAGGGCGGCTGGGTCCAGTCCTGACCCTGCCGGTTGAAGTCGTCCGGCGGCGCACCGACTGTCATGTCGCGGATCAGGGCGTCGCCGAGCGTCCAGGCGTCGGCGCCGTCGGGACGGACACCCACCGCGAGGTCGTGCACGATGCCGACGTCCATGCCGGCGGCACGCGCCGCGGACTGCGCCTCGGCGAGCTGCTCGTCGCACAGCCACTGCAACCAGCAGTGGAACTCGATGCGCTCGGCCAGCTTGGTGCGCTGCCGCGCGACGTACGGCGTGTTGGGGGTCGCCGCCAGGGTCTCCCAGCGGGCGCTGCGGTCGCCGAACTTCTCGGTGAGCGCGCACCACAACGCGAAGTCGGTCAGCGCGTCCCCGCCCGCGGCGCGGAACGCGTCGAACTCCGCCTGCCGCGCCGGGCTGCGCGGCACCCGGAACACGTGCCCGAGCACGTCCATCTTGGCCCGGAACGCGGCGTCGCGGTCGATGCGCTTGTCCTTGCGGTTCGACTTGGCGAACTTCCCGGCGTACGCCTCGAGCGTCTTGCGGTGCTTGCGCGGCAGGAACGCCGCCTCGCGGATGTTCTCCACCCGCAGATAGATCGGGTGGACGAACCGCCGCGAGCTCGGCAGGTACGGCGACGGCTCGAGCGGCGGCTCCGGCTCGCCCGCGTGGACGGGATTGACGAGCACGAAGTCACCGCCGTCCACCGAGGCGGTGATCGCGGCGAGGTCCGCCAGGTCCGCGAAGTCGCCGACGCCCCACGACCGCTTCGACCGCACCGAGTACAACTGCGCGGCCAGGCCCCGGCGACGTCGCTCGAGGAGCCGGTCGGCGGTGCCGAGACGCGCGGGTGTCACCACCAGGGTGGTCTCGGCCGCGGTGTCGTCGCTGCGGGCGTGCAGGGTGTGCCACCCGAGCGGCAGGTCCGGGACGGCGAACGTCGCGCGGCCGACGAGCCGGCCGTCGACCTCCCGCGGATCGACCCACACGTCGCGCTGCGCGACGTCGACGACGTCGCCGTCCTCGGTGCACACCTGCACCTGCACCGGAGTGCCGTGCGGCACGTGCACGGGGAAGGTGCGCTCCTCGCCCTGCACGACCACCAGGACGGGTGGCAGCATGCGCCGCCACGGCTCGTTCGGCAGATCCGCGAGAACGGCGTCGATCTCCGCCTCGGTGCCCGCGGACACGCCCAGCGAGGCCAGGACCCGGCGCAACGTGTCGTCGCTCGCGTAGTGGTCCTGCTTGTCCCACCCCACATACGAGGTGGCGATCCCGAATTGCTCGGCCAGTTCCCGCAGCTTCACCGTCGATGTCACGACACCCGATCATGCCAGGTCGCGGACCACTCGGCAGACCCGGCGATGTCAGTTGCGGACTGCGGGGCCGAGGTAGGCGAGCACGGCCAGGACGCGGTGGTGGCCGTCGGGTTCGGGGGGCAGACCGAGCTTGTCGAAGACGGCGCGCACGTGCGCGCCGACGGTGCGTTCCCCGAGGGACAGGGCCGCTCCGATCGCCCGGTCCGAACGGCCTTCGACCAGGAGGGTGAGGACCTCCCGTTCCCGGGGGGACAGTTCGTCGAGGGCCACCCGGTCGCGGTGCGGCCGCGAGACCAACCGGCCGACCACGTCGGGATCGATCGCCGTTCCGCCCGCCGCGACGCGGTGCAGCGAGCCGAGGAAACCGTCGATGTCGGAGAGGCGGTCCTTGAGCAGATATCCCAGACCGGCCGTCCCGCCGGCGAAGACGTTCATGACGTTCTCGGTTTCCACGTACTGGGACAGCAGCAGCACGGCGGTGCCCGGGAAGCACCGGCGAATGGTGAGGGCGGCCTCGATGCCCTCGGTGGTGTGGGTGGGAGGCATCCGGATGTCGACGACGGCGAGGTCCGGGCGCTGCTCGCCGACCAGCCGCAGCAGGGCCTGCGCGTCCGCGGCCTGGCCGACCACCTCGATTCCCTCGTCGTGCAGCAGGCCGGCGATTCCCTCGCGGAGCACCGCGGAGTCGTCGGCGAGCACCACCCGGAGGTTCACGACGGCTCCCCGGATGTCCCGGTGGTGAGGGGAAGGGACAGCGTCAGCGTCGTTCCGCCCCCCACGGGACTGTGCACGGTGAGCACCCCACCGAGGGCCGTGGCCCGGTCCGCCAGTCCGCTCAACCCACCGCCGGCGGTCAGCGTCGCACCGCCGCACCCGTCGTCGGTGACGACCATCCGCAGCATCCCGCCGTCCCGGCGAAGGTCGATCTCGATGTGGGTGGCGCCGGAGTGCTTGGTGGCGTTGGCCACCGCCTCGGCGGCGATGAAGTAGGCGGCGAGTTCGACAGAGGCGGGAGCCCGCACGGTGAGGGTGTCGACGATCTCCACCGGCAGCGGCGCGCGCTCGGCCAGGGCGGTCAGCGCGGCGGCGAGCCCGTGTTCCTGCAGCACCGGGGGATAGACACCCCGGGCCAGTTCCCGCAGTTCCACCAGCGCCGAGTCCAGTTCGGCCGTGCCCTCGTCGAGCAGCTCCTGCTTACGCTCCGGCTGGGATGCCCGCTGCGCACGCCGCAACAGAATCGTCGCGGCAACCAGGCGTTGCTGCGCACCGTCGTGCAGGTTGCGTTCGAGCCGCCGCCGTTGGGCGTCCCCGGCGGCGACGATCCGCTCCCGGGACCGGCGGACCTCGGCGAGCTGAGCCTGCAACTCGGACTGGAGGCGCTGGTTGTCCAGCGCGAGGGTCGCGGCGCTGCGCACCGCCGCGAGCAGTTGCGGCTGATGTCGCAGCGACCGGTCGTACACCAGCGCTCCGACCGGGACGCCGTCGCGTTCGAGGACGGTCGCCGCGCGGGGGTCGTCGTCGTCCGGCAGGCTCTGCGGCTCCCCGTTCGCGTCGAGATAGCTGTTCCACTGTGGTGACCACGACCACAGGATCAGGCCTGGGTCGCGCAGTGCCTTGCGCAGCGCGTGGACGAACTCGTCCCCGAGCGGGGCCGCACCGACCTCGATCATCACGTCGCTGACCGCGCTGCGCGCGACCCGGTAGCGCCACAACCCGACCAGCACCGCCACCGGAAACAGCGCGGTCGCCAGATAGCTCAGGTAGGCCGTCCACACGTTTCCCACGCCGGAAGACCGCGCCGTGACCAGCCCCGTTCCGATCACCGTGGCGAATCCGAGAATGCCGGCGATCCACAGGGGCGCGAACGCGGCCCGGTAGGCCGGGGACCCCGACCGCCAGCGGGCCAGCAGCACGCCGATCACGACCACACTGATGCCGATGGCAATTGCGCCGAAGACGAGCTGCAGCCCCCTGAAGATCGCCGGGTCGTCCCGGACCAGCAGCAGGTTGGGCGCGGTGAAGCGTTCTGTGCCGACCATCACGGAGGGGTTGTAGAACATCAGATCGAGCAGGACCGAGACCAGGAAGTACACATAGCAGCCCCCGACGAACCACCGTTCCCACCGCCGGTTCAATCGCCCCGTCGGAAAACCGAGCAGGATATGGATCAGCACCGGGAGATACATCACCGTCAGCGCCGCGCCCACGGTGAAGACGACCGGATTGCGTGACGCACCGCCCCCCTTCACCAGCCACAGCACCCCGGCCAGCACCATCAGCCGTCCCGTGTTGTCGTCCGGGCGGCTCCGCCACGCGATGATGCCCGCCGCGACGAAGGCGACGCCGACCGCGGGGAAGGCGACCAGTTCCGCCGGGCCGACGGGCGGACCGCCGGGCCAATCGAGCGACACCACCACCACCGCGACCACCAGCAGGGTGGTCACGGCGACGATGGCCGGCACTGTTCGACGACTCACGACGAGGCCTCCGATCCTCGCTCCCAGCATCTCGCTCCCGGCCCCGCCGGACCACCGTGCTGGCACTGTTCGACCATCTCGGCCGTCACGTGATTCGGCGGCAGCGCCTGCACGGAGATCCGTACCGTGCCTGCACGGAGCCCCGGCCGGTGTCTGCACGGTGCGCTCCGCGCCGGACCGGCGCCAGGTCGGCGGACAACCGCGCGCCGCAGCGGTTCCGCCGACGATCCCCGAGGGGTTGAATAGAGGAGGTGGGCCGCTTCGGGAGGTGGTGGCGGTGACGGGGAACGGGGCTCCCGGGCCGGGTTCGGTATTTGCCGGGTACACCATCGAGCGGCTGCTCGGCGCGGGCGGCATGGGTTCGATCTACCTGGCGCAGCACCCGCACCTGCCGCGCAAGGTGGCCCTCAAACTTCTCCACCCCGCCCTGACCGCCGACGACAGCGTCAAGGCCCGCTTCGAACTCGAGGCCGACCATGCCGCGCGCCTCGAGCACGCCAACATCGTCCAGGTCTACGACCGCGGCTGCGAGGACGGCCGGCTCTGGATCGCCATGCAGTACGTCCCCGGCACCAACGCCGCCGCGCTGCTCGGCCACGGGCCCGTCCCGCCCGAGCGGGCAGTCCACATCGTCTCCGAGATCGGCAAGGCACTCGACTACGCCCACCAGGCCGGGGTGCTGCACCGGGACGTGAAGCCGACGAACATCCTGCTCGCCGAACCCGCCGGCCCGGGCGAACCCGAACGGGTCCTGCTCACCGATTTCGGCATCGCCAAGGCCCTCGACGAGGCGGGCGGGCTCACCCGCACGGGGATGTTCGTCGGCAGCCTGCAGAATGCCGCACCCGAGCAGTTCGACACCACCGCCGCGCTCGACCACCGCACCGACATCTACTCGCTCGGCTGCACCCTCTACCACCTGCTCACCGGCCGGCCCCCGTATTCCGGCGACACCCTGGCGAAGCTGTGGCATGGGCACGTCCGCAGCCCGATACCCCGGCCGAGCGAGGCCCGGCCCGACCTGCCGAAGGCGTTCGACGCCGTCGTCGCGGGTGCCCTCGCGAAGGACCGCAACGACCGCTACGACACCTGCAGGGAACTCACCGCCGCCGCCCGGAACGCCCTCACGTCCGAGACCACGACCACCGTCCCCGCGCCCGCAGCCGACGACACCCTGGCCCGGACGGTGGCGGTGGACGCCGCGTCACCGAGCAGGGTCGCCGCGACGCGGCGCGCGACGCGGCGCGGCGACAGCGCGGCACCCCTGCGGGTGGTGCTCGCCGACGACTCCGTGCTGCTGCGCGAGGGTATCGCCCGGCTGCTGTGCGACGAGGGGATCGACGTCGTCGGCGAGGCCGGCGACGCCGCCACCCTGCTCGGTCTCGTCGCCGACGAGCGGCCCGACGTCGCCGTCGTCGACATCCGGATGCCGCCGACCCACACCACCGAGGGAATCGTCGCCGCGGCGGCCATCCGTGCCGACCACCCGGACACCGCGGTGGTACTGCTGTCGCAGTACGTGGAAACCGACCACGTCATGAATCTGCTCGCCGACGGGGCCGCCGGCCTGGGCTACCTGCTCAAGGATCGGGTCGCCGACATCGACGAGTTCGTCGACACCCTGCACCGGGTCGCCGAGGGCGGCTCGGCCATCGACCCCAGCGTGGTGAGCCGGATGGTGGCCCGGCCCCACCGCGACAGCCGTCCCATCGACACGCTGTCCACCCGCGAACGCGAGGTCCTCAGCCTCATGGCCGAGGGCCGCTCGAACCGGGCGATCGGGGCGGCCCTGTTCCTCGGAGAACGCACCGTCGAGGCGCACGTCCGGGCGATCTTCCTCAAGCTCGGTCTGCACCCCGAACCCGAGGACCACCGACGCGTCCTGGCCGTGCTCAAGCATCTCGAGGCGACCACCCCGTGAACCACCCCGGCTGCCGAGGGCCACGTGCCCGCGCTGCGGCCGCGCCGTCCCGCGGAAACGGCTCGCCCGCACGAGGTGCTCAGTCGGAGAGTTCGTCGAACAACGTCGGCTCGTCCGGGTTCTCGAACAGCTCGATCTGCTCGGGTGGGGACGGACGCGGCCGCCGCACGCGTGTCGTGGCGGTGCCCGCCGGGGGCACGAGCAGCCGCATCGCTGCGGTGAGCGAGCGGCAGGTCAGCTCCCACTCCTGCGCCTTCGCCTCGGCGCGGGCGATGCCGGCGCCGTCTCCGGCCGCGGCACGCCCCATCGCCTCGGCCTGCCAGCAGACCTGCGCGTCCACGCTCATCCGCAGGAAACGCAGCAGCTGGTCCGGTTCGTCGCCGGCCATGCGGGCCACCGTCCGGGTCTCGACCTCCGCCCGGCCGTCGAGATGGAGATCGCGCAGCGCCAGCAGCGTCGGCGGCAGGTCCTCCTCGGAGTCCGTCGTCCACGGCGGCAGCTCGTCCGGGGGCGGCGGAACACCGTCGTGGTCGGTCTCGTGCAGCAGCTCGCCGCCGAGGCGGGTGCCGAACGCCTCGTCCAGCCCCTCGAGGAACTGCGCGACGTGGTCGAGCGTGGTCAGCAGGTGGGCCGGCACGAACGGCGACGCGGGCAGGTGTGCCGCCACCGCGACCCGGTCCTCGACCAGCACGAACTTCAGGTGCGGCCACCGGCGGTTGAGGTCGGCGACGACCTCGGCGGCGCGGGTGCGCCCGGTGATGTTGTGGACGATCGGGGCGAACACGTCGACGGTGCGCTCGTGCGGCCCGACGCCGACGAACACGAGCAACCCCGCGACCCGCAACGCCAGGTCGCCGTCCTCGTCCCACAGCGGGACGTCGCCGATCCGCTCGCGCAGCGTCGACTCGATCAGCTCGCGCACGTGCTCCTCGCCCGCGGTCTCGACGGCGAGCGGAAGCGCGGCCGGCGGCGGCGTCTCCTCGGCGGGCGCGGGCAGGTCGAAGGCCGCCGCCCGGCCGGCGCCGAACGTCTCGGTGCGCAGGAACAGCGGATGCGGCACCCCCCACACCCGGCGCAGCGCCGTCACCGCGACGGCCGCGAGCTGGTCCGCCCACGCCGCGGGCCGGTCCATCCAGTAGGCCGGGGACCCGCCGTCCTCCGGGTCCTCCGGTCCCCGGGACGGTTCGCGCCAGCCGAGCTCGGCGAGCAGCGCCTCGTCGGCCGGGCGGAGGCGACGGTCGCCGCCGAGGTGGGCGTTGGACGGCACCTCGCACCGCACCTGGCCTGCACCCCACGCGTAGAACTGCACGCACGGTCCGGCGGGTCCGGTCTCCTCCTCGACGAGCGGCTCGAGGAGCAGCCCGTCGCCGTCGCACATCGACGCCACGTGATCGGCGAGCCGTGCCCGGAACTCGCTCCAGGACCGGTCGACGTCGCGGTCGAATCGGCTCTCGGTGTCGGTCACGATCCGCCCCCCTTTCCCAGTGCTGCCGGACCAATCTGTGCCGGAGACACTAGTCGCGCCGTCCGACAGGTGCCCGGCTCGGCGCGGGTGGTGGTCGCCACGTGGCACCGGCGGGGTGGTCCGGTGGGGGAATCTCAGCCGACGCTGCGGACGAACGCTCCGATCGAATCGACGGCTCGCCCCGCCTCGGGCACGAGGCCCGCCGCGGCCTGGAAGACGTGCACCTGCCGTTCCCACACCTGCAGCTCGCAGGGCACGCCGGCGCCGGCGAGGCGCCGGGCCATCAGCTCGGCGTCCACGTACGTCATCTCCTCCGAGCCGGTCTGGATGAGGGCGGGCGGCATGGCGGTCAGGTCGGCGTCGACCGGTGACACCGCGCGCGGACCCGGCCGGCCGGAGGCGGCGTCGATGCGGGCGATCACAGCGGCCAGGGCCGGAACGGCGCGGCGCGGGAACAGGGCACACCGGTACGAATTGGGATGTTCGAGCTTGCCGCGGGTGTCGAGGTCGGTCAGGGGCGAGAGCGCCACGTTGCCGGCCGGCCGGCCGAGACCGAGCCGCAGCGCCTCGAGCGTCACCTGGAAGGTGAGGAATCCGCCGGCGGAGTCGCCGGCCACCACGATTCGTTCCGTCGGGTATCCGTGCGCGATCAGCCACCGCAGCCCCTCGATGCCGTCCTCGACCGCGCTCTCGATCGGGTGTCCCGGCAGCATGCGGTAGGCGACGCTGAGCACGGGTGCCCCGGCCGCCGACGAGATGCGGGAGACCATCTGCCGGTGGGTGGTCAGGCCGCACACCAGGAACGCGCCGCCGTGCAGGTAGAGGATCGCCGTGGCGCCGTCGGCTCCGGGGGCGGCGAGGAACTCGGCGTGGCAGGACGGCAGCCGGACCGGGTGCCGGTGCGTGCCGGGGACCGGCTTGAGGGGGAACGCCAGCCGGTCCACCACACCCGTCGGCCACGGCAGGTGCGGGGCGCGCGCCCACGCGTCGATGACCGGCTTGACGGTGCTGCGCACCGAGACGGTCAGCGCCTGCGACGGCAGGCTCACGCCGGCGACCTCGCGGCGGAGCACCGGCCGCGGCACGGGCGGATACGACAACGACGGATGGTTCGACGCGGTACTCGTCACCGGGACCTCCTCGTCCTCACCTGCTCGGACGGAGCCCTCTCGTCGACGGCTCCCGTCTTCTCTCTCGGCCCTTCTCCGAGGCGTTCGCGGCGTTCGTCCGGGTCGGTTGCCCGACAGTACGACGAGGAATCGCCGGGGCGAAGCATCGTGACTCGATGGAGACCGGACAAAGGGAACTCCGCAGGTCGTCGGCATGCCCGTTATCGATCCGGTACGGCCGTCCGGTCGCCGGACGTACCATCCATCCCAGCGTGCGACGGCGGACGAAAGGGGGCTGTCCCGGTGGGATACATGCCTGTGACCGACTCGATGTTCCTGATCGCCGAGTCGCGGGAGCGCCCGATGCACTTCGGCTCGCTCGAGCTGTTCACGCCGCCGCCCGACGCCGGTCCGGGATACGTCACCGACCTCTACAACCGGCTGGTCGCCGACGCGCAGGTCGACGAGCTGTTCCGCAAGCGCCCGGCCGACCCGGTGTCGAGCCTCGGCTACACCTGGTGGGCCGTGGACGACGAGATCGACCTCGAGTACCACGTCCGGCACTCGGCCCTGCCGGCGCCGGGCCGGATCCGTGAGTTGTTCACCCTCGTCTCGCGCCTGCACAGCGGCCTGCTCGACCGGCACCGGCCGCTGTGGGAGGCCTATCTGATCGAAGGGCTCGCCGACGGCCGGTTCGCCGTCTACACGAAGATGCATCACGCGCTGCTCGACGGGGTCTCGGGGCTGCGGCTGCTGCAGCGGACCTACACCCCCGATCCGAACGTGCGCGAATTCCCGGCGCCGTGGCACCTGCCGGCCCGCCCCAGCTCCGGCACCCGGGAGCAGGACTCGCTGTTCGCTGCGGTGCGCTCACTGGCCGGCGACGTGATCGGCGCGGCGCCCGTCGCGCTGCGGATCGCCCGGACCGTCCTCGGCGGGCGCCGCGTCGCGTTGCCGTACGAGGCACCGCGGTCGATGTTCAACGTTCCGATCGACGGGACGCGGCGCTTCGCGGCGCAGTCCTGGAGCCGCGAACGCATCACGCGGGTGCGGCAGGCGGCCGGGGTGTCGAGCAACGACGTCGTCGTCGCCATGTGCGCAGGTGCCCTCCGCGCCTACCTCCTCGAACAGCAGGACCTGCCCGACCTCCCGCTGATCGCGATGGTCCCGGTGTCGCTGCGAGCCAAGGACGCTCCCGATTCGGCCGCGGGCGGCAACAGCGTAGGGGTCACGCTGTGCAACCTCGGCACCCATCTCGAGGATCCGCTCACCCGGCTCTCGACGGTCAGCGATTCGATGGCGGAGGGCAAGACCCTGTTCGCCGGGATGACGCCGCTGCAGGCGACGGTGTGGTCGGCGCTGAACGTCGCCGGGCTCGCGCTGGCACCGATCTCGGGCGCCGTCTCCCTGGCCCCGCCGCCGTTCAACCTCATCATCTCCAACGTGCCGGGACCGCGGGAGCGGGTGTACCGCAGCGGGTCCCGGCTCGACGGGATCTACCCGGTGTCGGTGGTGCTCAACGGCCAGGCACTCAACATCACGCTGACCACCACCGCCGACACCGTCGACTTCGGCGTCGTCGGATGCCGCCGCACGGTCCCCGGCCTGCAGCGGCTGCTCGGCCACCTCGAGGACGCCCTTGTGGAACTCGAGGTGGCACTTGACATTTCGTGATCGGCGTCAGTCCGGCAGTGCGGAACTGCGTGGTCCGGTGGCGTGCAGGACGTCGACGAGTTCCTTCTCGAGGGTCACGAACTCCGGCGACGTCAACGTGTCCAGACCCCGGGGGCGGGGCAGCGGCACCGTCACCTCGTGACAGATCCGGGCCGGGCGCCGCGTGAGCACCAGCACCCGATCCGACAGCAGCAGCGCCTCGCGCACGTCGTGGGTGATCATCAGCACCGTCCACCGGTCCCGCTGCCACACCTGCTGCAGCCACAGCTGCATCTCGGTGCGCGTCAGCGAATCCAGGGCCCCGAACGGTTCGTCCAGCAGCAGCACCTTGCGGCCCTGCAGGACCGTCCGCGCCAGGGCCGCGCGCTGGCGCATCCCGCCCGAGAGCTGCCGGGGGGCGGCATCCTCGAACCCGGCGAGGCCGAAGGCGGGGAACAGCTCCCGGGCCCGGGCACGCGCCTCGCCGCGCGGCACGCCCTGCACCTCGAGGCCGAGTGCGCAGTTGCCGAGCACGGTGCGCCACGGGAACAGCAGGTCTTTCTGCGGCATCAGGGCGGCCCGTCCCGGTGCGGCCGGCCGGTCACCCACCGTGACGGCACCGGTGTCGGGAGAGTCGAGACCGGCGATCAGCCCGAACAGGGTGGACTTGCCGCACCCGCTCGGGCCGATGAGCGAGACGAACTCGCCCTCGGCCACGGCGAACTCGGCGCCGTCGAGGACGGTGCGCGCACCGAACGCCTTGTGCACGCCGGTGACCGTGACGGCGTTCATCGCGGGCTCCTCGTCGTCTGCGCCCACGGCGCCACCACCCGTTCCACGGCGTAGGTGAGCAGGTACAGCGCCAGCGAGACCACCGCGGTGACGAGCACCGCCGCGAGCACCAGATCGGTCCGGAACGAGTTCTTCTGGGTGCTCATGTAGATCCCGAGCCCCGACGTGGCGCCGACGTATTCGGCGAAGACCGCACCGACGACGGCGTAGGTGACCCCGATGCGCAGCGCCGTGAAGAACCGGGGCAGCGCCGACGGCAGCCGCACGTACAGGAACTCCTGCCAGCGGGAGGCACCCATGCTGCGCAGCAGCGCTCCCGCCTCCCGGTCCGCGGCCGCGAAGCCCTCGATCAGGCCGATCGCCATGGGGAAGAACGTGGCGAGCGCGATCACCAGGATCTTCGGCAGCAGCCCGAATCCGAACCAGATGATCATCAGCGGCGCGATCGCGATGATCGGCAGGGTCTGCGACACCACGAACAGCGGCACCAGGGCGCGGCGCAGCCACGGCGAGAAGTCCACGACGATCGCGAGGAGCCACGCCACGACGAGGGACACCGCGAAACCGACGAGGGTGACCTGCAGCGTCGACCAGGCATGGCCCGCGATGGCGTCGCGGTGCGCCCAGCCCTGCCCGAGGACCCGGGCGGGGGAGGGCAGCACCTGCGGGCGGATGCCGCTGAGCGTCACGTACAGCTGCCAGCCGACGGTCAGCGCGGCGACGACCAGCACGGCCGGTGCGACGCGCCGCACCCAGGGATTCCGGGTCGGGTCAGGGCGTGAGGTAGTCATCGGTGAAGTACGTCGACCAGTCCGGCTCGGTGGTCAACGGCTTGCCGTCGGGGCCGGAGAGCAGGCCCTTCTCGAACAGGAACCGGGAGTACCCGGTCCACCGTTCGAGGGTGAGGGTGCCGACGCGGCCGTTCTCGTCGCGCAGGTAGCCGGCCGACAGCATCCGCTGGCTCTCGTAGACGAGATCCTCGTCGGGGAAGGCGCCGGGCTCGGCCTCGATCAGCGCGCGGGCTCCGCGGTCCGGGTCCTGCGCGGCGATCTCGTAGCCGCGCTGGACGGCCTGCACGAACGCCCGGGCCTGGTCCGGATGTTCGGCCAGCCAGTCCTCGTTGCCGTCGATCACGATCGCGTAGGCGTCGGGGAACCCGTAGTCGGTGTAGCGGAAGTAGCGCATCGGCAGCCCGCGGTGCTCGGCCTCGATGCCTTCCCACGCCAGGTACGAGACGGTGAAGTCGGCGGTGCCGGAGTACACGGCCTCGTAGGCGGAGGTGCCCAGGGTGACGGAGGTGAAGTCGCCCCGCCCGCCGTCGTTCCGGATCACCTGGGCGAGCGTCTCCTCGTCGCCCGGGTCGCCGAAGCCCGCGTAGGTGCGGCCGTCGAGGTCCCGGGGCCGGGTGAGGTCGGCGCGGTCGGCCTTGACGGCGATGCCGGTCGCCCAGTGCTGCAGCGGCGCGAGCACCGAGACGGTGCGCGAGCCGGCCGCCCGGGAGAACGTCGCCTGCGCCTGCGTGGAGATGCCGAACTCGGCGTTGCCGGCGTCGACGAGGGTGTCCGGGGTGGTGTTGTTGTAGGGCAGGAACTCGACGTCGAGACCGGCGTCGGCGAACAGGCCCTCCTGCTGGGCCACGTACAGGCCGGTGTGGTTGGTGTTCGGCGTCCAGTCCAGGGCGAACCGGATCGTGTCGCCGGAGTTGTCGTCGCCGGTGCCGCCGGCGCAGGACGCGGTGAGCAGCAGCGCCGCGGTGAGGGCGGCCAGGACGGTGAGCCGGCGACGCAGCCGGGAGGTGGTCGTCATGAGGCCGGCCAGTCCTGCGTGTTCAGCGCGGTGTCCCAGAACAGCAGCTCGTAGCGGGTGGCGATCGTGAACGCCCCGGCCATGGCGTCGCGCTCGGTGTCGGTGGCCGCCGCCGCCGCGAGGTCGACGAGCTCGCGGGCGGTGGCGACCGCGGCGTGGAACTCGGGCGCGTCGTAGGTGGTGACCCACTGGGCGTAGGGGTGGGTGGGGTCCGCGGTGAGCACGTCGGCGGCGCGGACGGCCAGCTCGCGGCCGACCTCGGCGTAGATCCAGAAGCACGGAAGCACCGCGGCGGCGCCGACCGGATACGGATCGGTGGCGACCGTGGCGGTCAGGTAGGAGACGTAGCCGAGGCAGGCGGGGGAGTGCGCGGGGGTGTCCTCGGCGGGCGGCAGGACACCACCGGTGAGCAGACCCCGGTGCAGGGCCGATTCCTCGGTGGCGGCCGTCGCCGCGCTGTTGGCCCAGAACGCGGCGGTGGCCGGGTCCGGGGCCTTCGCCGCGAGGAGGGCGAGCGCCTTGGCGTAGCCGGCGAGGTAGAGGGCGTCCTGCTCGATGTAGAAGCGGAACGCGTCGAGCGGCAGGGTCCCGTCGCCGAGCCGGCGCAGGAACTCGAGGTCGTCGATGGCCTCGCGCAGGACCTTCGTACGGTCCCACAGCAGATCGGTGAAGCGCTCGGTCCCCTCCGGGACCGACGCATGGGCAGGCATGGTCATGCCGTGACATCCCTTCGTCAGCATTACCTGATCAGGTTCGACGGGTGTGATCTCAGCTCCCGCTCGTGTGCGGAGCACCCCGTGTCTACGGAGGCGACGATAGCACCGGGTGTGGCTCGCCCCACGCGGGCCCGGGGTGCCGGGTCGCCGGGGCTGCGCGTGCAGCCTGTCTGTTGTTGGTACCTTGGCCCCAGACCGTTCGTTCGGGAGGGACCGTGGACGCCGAGACTCTCATCGTCGGGTGCAAGTACGGCGACGTACGCGGCTACCGCGACGGTTCCGTCTACGCGTGGAAGGGCGTCCCGTACGCCGCGCCGGCGTCCGGCGACCTTCGGTTCCGCGCCCCCGAACCGCCGGAGCCGTGGACCGACGTGCTCGACGCCCGCCGGTTCGGGCCCATCGCGCCGCAGGGCCGCAACAATCCCATCCCCATCGACCCGGGCCTGTCGATCGGCGAGGACTGCCTCTCGCTGAACATCTGGGCACCGGAGCCGGACGGGGAGCCGCGGCCGGTGATGGTCTGGATCCACGGCGGCGCCTACGTCCTCGGGTACTCGGGTCAGCGGATCTACGACGGACGGTTGCTCGCCGAACGCGGGGACGTCGTCGTGGTGACGGTCAACTACCGGCTCGGAGCCCTCGGCTTCCTCGACTTCTCGTCGTTCTCGACAGCCGGGACCACCTTCGAATCCAACGTCGGGTTGCGGGACCAGATCGCCGCGCTCGAGTGGGTGCGCGACTGCATCTCCGCGTTCGGGGGCGACCCGGACCGGGTCACCGTGTTCGGCGAGTCGTCGGGCGGCGGGTCGCTGACCACCCTGATGACCGTGCCCCGCGCCGAGGGCCTGTTCCACCGGGCCATCGCGCAGAGCCCGCCGGCGACGTCGGCATACGGGTCCGAGCGGGCTGCCCGGGTCGCCGAGCGGTTCCTCGAGATCCTCGACCTCACGCCGGCCCGGGTGTGGGCGTTGCGGGACATGCCGCACGAGACGCTGACCGATGCGGGCGACGTGCTCGTCGGGGAGATCCCCACGAAGTTCCCCGGCACGCTCGCGATGGCGCCGGTGGTCGACCGCGACCTGGTGCCGAAGTACCCGGTGGCGGCGTTCCAGAAGGGGCTCGCGCACCGGATTCCCCTGATCATCGGGTCCAACAAGGACGAGCCGTCGATCTTCCGCTTCATGAAGTCGCCGCTGATGCCGGTGAGCGACGCCTCCGTGCAGGCGATGCTCGACGCGCTCGCCGCGGATCATCCGGAGCTGCCGCCCGACCGTATCGCGGAGATCATCTCCGCGTATCCGGACGTCTCGAAAACGTCGGGGGCGATGGCGCTTTCGCGGGACGCCGGGTTCCGGATGCCGGTCGTGTGGATCGCCGACGCGCACAGCGCCCACTCGCCGACGTGGGTGTACCGGTTCGACCACGCCACCCCGATGCTCAAGGCGGCGCGGATCGGCGCCGGCCACGCCACCGAACTACCCTACGTCTTCGGCAACTTCGGGACCCTCGATCGCGACCCCACGTTCTGGCTCGGCGGCCGCAAGGCCGCGACGGTGGTCTCGGGCCGGATCCAGCGCCGCTGGCTGGCCTTCGCGCACCACGGTGTGCCCGCCGCCCTGGACGGGTCCCGGCATTGGGCGCCGTACGACACCGGAAAGCGGATGACCCTGCTGATCGACAGCACCGACACCCTAGTCCCGGACCCCGACAGGGTGCTGCGTGAGGCTTGGGGCGACCAGGTGATGGGCTTCAGCTGATCGGGCGGCTCCGTGCGGGCCGAATGTCACATCACTTCGCTCAGATCGGCCTGCTGTGACATTCGGCCGACACCAAACTGGTATGACCACTTGACCTCTGGCCGGGTTCCGGCCTACGGTCGGTCCGTGATGTTCGAGCCGATCGCCCGCAAGTCCGCCTCCGGCGAGGTGTACGACCAGATCGCCGCCCGGGTGCTCGGGGGCGACCTCGCCGCCGGGGCGGCGCTGCCGAGCGAGCGCAACCTGGCCGAAGCGTTCGGTGTATCGAGACCCGCTGTCCGCGAGGCGATTTCCCGGCTGTCCCACGCGGGTCTGGTGGAGGTGCGCCAGGGGGAGGCGACGTCGGTCCGCGACTTCCGCACCCAGGCCGGTCCGGAGCTGCTCCCGCGGCTGCTCGTGCGCGACGGCCGGCCCGACTGGGATGTCGTCCGCAGCGTCCTCGAGGCCCGACGCCTCATCGGCCGTCAGGTTGCCCGGCTCGCCGCCGCCCGCGCGACGGACGAGACGGAACCCCGGTTGCGCGACGCCGTGGCGCGGCTCGCGACGGGAGAGGACCCCGTCGCGCTGCAGGTCGCCGCCCTCGAATTCTGGGAACGCGTCGTCGACGCGGCCGACTCCCTCGCGTTCCGGTTGATCTTCAACAGCCTGCGCAACGCCTACGAACCGGCCATGACCGCGATGGCCGGCGTCCTGGTCGCCGAAGTCGGCCGCACCGACCTCTACGAACGGCTCGCCGGCGCGATCGTCGCCCACGACGAGGACGGCGCCGAACGCGCCGCCGGGGAACTGCTCGACCTGGGCACGTCGGCCCTGACGACCGCCATCGACCATGCGGAACACGCAGATGCGAGGAGCCGGGCATGAGCACGGATCGGACCGAACGGCGTAGCCGTCGCACCTCGATCGGCCTGCGGGACGCCGCCGCCGAGTTCGCCCGGCACCCGTCGCCGTGGATGATCGGCGCGATGCTCGCCGCCGCGAGCGTCGCGCGGGTTCTCCGCGGCGACTGGCAGATCTCCGACGCCCTGGTCCCACTGGTCGCCTTGCTGGTGTTCCCGCTGGTGGAATGGGTCATCCACGTCGGCATCCTGCACTGGCGGCCGCGCCGGATCGCCGGGCTGACGCTGGATTCGCTGTTGGCCCGCAAGCACCGCGAGCACCACTGCGACCCGCGCGACGTGCCGCTGATCTTCATTCCCTGGCAGACCCTGGTGTGGCTGCTGCCGGTTCTCGTCGCCGGCGCATGGCTGGTCTTCCCCAGGGCCGGCCTGGCACTGACGTTCCTGGTGACCGTGGGCGTCCTGGGCCTGAGCTACGAATGGACGCACTACCTCATCCACACGGACTACCGCCCGGACTCGCGGCCCTACCGCGCGGTGTGGCGCCACCATCGGCACCACCATTTCAAGAACGAGCACTACTGGTTCACCGTCACCACCGCGGGCACCGCCGACCGGATTCTCGGCACCGAACCGGACCCGGCCTCGGTCGAGACGTCGCCGACCGCCCGGAATCTGCACGCGTCCCGCTGACCCGGTGCGTGGACCCGCTCACGTGCGTCGCGCTGTGCCGGGCAGCCGCAGGCGCCCGGCGAACTCGTGGAGCAGATCGATCAGATCCCGATCGTCGGTGCGGATGCGCCCGGTACCGCCGATCGCCGCGAGGCATCCCACGATCGCGGCGCCGTCGTCGCGCACCGGGACGGCGACCGCGGTGCGTCCCTGACGCAATTCGTCCTGCTCGACGGACACGTCGAGGCTCCGGATGCGACTCAGCTCGATCGCGAGCCGGTCGAGCTCGACGATCGTGCGCGGCCCCACTTTCGGCAGGGTTGTGCCGGGGACGAGATGGGGGCGGTCGGCGAGAAGCAGCTTCCCGATCGCGGACGCGTGCAGGTGCCGGGTCAACGACGACTCGCCCAGCAGCTCGTGGTCCGGGTCGCGATCCACCAGCCGGATCCGGTCCCGTTCGTAGGAGGCCAGATACACCCCGTGCCGCACCTGGGCGCGCAGATCCTCGAGCACCTCGGCCACCGGCCACGTCTCCACGTGCGGTGTTGCCGCCAGCTCCTGCGTCCGTCGGCCGAGCGCGAAACCCGACAGGTCGTGCACCCGCACCAGATAGCCGTCGGCGACGAGGAGGTTGAGCAGCCGGTACGCGGTCGCCGGCGGGATGCGGGTGAGCCGGGCCAGATCCTTGGCCGTCGCGCCCGAACCCAGCTGAGCTACCGCCTCGAGCAGGGCCAGCGCACGCTGCACGGCCGTCGGCTCCCGGCCGGTGACCTCGCGCGCCACCGTCAGAGATCCCGATGCGGGCCGCGGTCGGCACGCACCAGGGTCATCGCGCCGAGCCGGTCGGGTGCGAAGACCCCGGCGCCCGGCAGCACGTCCGCGGATTCCGCGCTGTCGAACACCCCGATCGCCGTCGCAGCGCGTGGCGTCCGCCGCCGGAGCAGGAGGTACCACAGGGGTCCCGCGGCGAGCAGCAGCAGGGGGACGGCCACCACGGCGGGATCGACCGCGACGATGCCGGAGCCGACGACGCAGCCGAGCAGCAGCGCGCCGCCCGCGGCCGCAGCACCACCGACGAGGGTCGAGCCGCGGGTCTGCTCGCCGATTCTGGTCAGGAAGCGCAGGGAGGCGACGGCCACCAGGACGTACGCGACGAGCACCGCGACGCGTACCGCGTGCTGAAGCCCCGCGACGAGATGCGGAGCCCCGGCCTTGGCGACGGCGATCGTGAGCGCCACCAGCCCGGCCGCGGCGACGGCACGGTACGGCGTGCGGTACATCCGGTGCACCGCGGCCAGGGGCCGGGGGAGCACCCGCTCGATCCCCATCGTGTACCCCAGTCGCGAAACCGCGTTGACCGATGCCATCGAGGACGCCAGCCACGAGCAGGTCAATCCGAGATGCAGCGCCACGACGACGGCGACCGGCACGCCGGAGTCGGTGCCGTGGCGATACGCGTCGATCACCGTCCCGCCGCGGCCACCCCAGACCGCCAGGGCCGCGAGGACGCAGAGCGCCCCGCAGATCACCGGTGTCCAGAGCACGGTGCGGGTGACCGTCACCAACGGTCGCCGGGCCTCGGGTGCCAGGAAGGTGGCGCTCTCGAATCCGGCGAGCGCGAACACGGCGGTGAGCGCCAGGACCACGAGTTCGCCGGCGCCGCCGCCGGGGGGTTCCGCGACCGGTGTGGGCACGGCCGGCACGAGGAACAGCGTGAGGATGAACGCGAGCGAGCACGCCTCCACCAGCAGGATCGCGTGGACCGCGAATCTGATCCCGCGGACCACGCACGCGCCGATCACGCAGGCCAGCACGAGATACAACGGCAGTGCGGGAACGGAGACGCCGGCCCCGTGGGCGACTGCCAGGATCGACTGCCCCCCGTGGTAGAGGGTGAGCCCGGCACTGCCGAGGTACTTCACCGCCAGCGCGGCACCACCGCCGAGCGCGGCGCGCGGGCCGAGTCCCTGCGCGACGAACGTGTACGGGCCGCCGGCGGCGGCGAGGCGGCGGGTGAAGGCCGCGAAGCATCCGGCCACCGCGCCCAGCAGGACCGTCGTCGCCGCCACGGTGAGCAGGCCTGCGAGCATCGACTGCCCGGCCACGATCGCGGTCGTCAGGACGACCATCGACGCGGCGGGCGCCGTGGTGGCGACCGACTGCGCGAGGACCTCGATGCCGGACAGCCGGCGCCGGCCGAGGGCTCGTAGCGGCGACAAGGCCGGTCGTTCCGGCTCACGCGCCGTGAAGGACTGCGTGATCGCGTCGGAGAGTGCGGACATGGCACGCGAAGCTATCGGCCCGGTGTTTCCGGTCTGTTTCCGGGGGAAGTCGAACGGGCGCACCGGGATCGAGAATTCGGGTCCGCGGCGGACCGTCGTTCTCGAGCGCCGGTCCGCAAGACGTTGCGCGTGCGAGACATCCCCGCATCCCGCTCTTCCCACCATAGGTGCCGAGCCGATCGGGACGGTCGGTGTTGCACGATGGGAGCAGTCACTGTGGCAGTTACACGTAGGTCTTTCATGAAAGGACTCGGCGTCACGGGCGGCGCCGGCCTGATGTACGGCGCGATGTCCACGATCGGCCTCGCGCCCGCAACGGCGTCGACGCCGGCTTTCCGGGCGCCGGCGCGCAGCGACCTGATCGGCCGGGTGGACGGCCATCATTCGGTCGTCGTCCTCGGCGGCGGCCCGGCCGGATTGTGCGCCGCCTACGAATTGGGGAAGGCCGGGTACGACGTCACGGTGCTGGAGGCTCGGCGTCGGCCCGGTGGCCGGGTCTGGTCCGTGCGCGCCGGAACGGAGGAGACGGACCTGAACGGCGAGAAGCAGGTCTGCACCTTCGCCGACGGGCACTACTTCAACCTCGGTGCCACCCGCATCCCGCAGAGCCACGTGACGATGGACTACTGCCGCGAACTGGGGGTGGAACTGCAGGCGTTCGGCAACCAGAACGCCAACACCTTCGTGCACTACTCGAGCGACACGGCGTTGTCCGACCGGTCCATCACGTATCGGGCGGCGAAGGCCGACACGTACGGGTACATGTCGGAGCTGTTGCAGAAGGCGGCCTCCCGCGGCGCACTCGACGACGTGCTCACCCAGGCCGACAAGGACGCGCTGTCCGAGTTCCTCAGCGACTTCGGCGACCTGTCCGGCGACGGACGATACGTCGGGTCGACCCGCCGCGGGTACACCTCCGAGCCCGGCGCCGGTCTGGACTTCGGCACGCACGAGCCGCCCTTCGCGATGACGGACGTGATCCGCGGCGGCATCGGCCGCAACTTCAGCTTCGACTTCGGCTACGACCAGGCGATGATGATGTTCACCCCGGTCGGGGGCATGGACCGCATCTACTACGCGTTCGAGGACCGCATCGGTACCGACAGGATCGAATACGGGTCGGAGGTGACGGCCCTGCAGAACACGACCGAGGGGGTGCGGGTGGAATACACCCGCGACGGTGCGCCGCGGGTGGTGGACGCCGACTTCGCGATCTGCACCATCCCGCCGCACCTGGTGACGCGGCTGAACCACAACCTGCCCGCCGACGTCGTGCACGCACTCGGCGCGGCCGAGCCCAGCTCCTCGGGCAAGCTCGGCATCGAGTACACGCGCCGCTGGTGGGAACTCGAGGACCGGATCTACGGCGGTGCCAGCAACACCGACAAGGACATCTCCCAGATCATGTTCCCCTACGACCACTACAACTCGGACCGCGGCGTGGTCGTCGGCTACTACTCCTCGGGCAAGAGGCACCTCGGTTTCGAATCGCTCACGCACAAGCAGAGATTGGCCAAGGCGATCGCGGAGGGGGCAGAGATCCACGGCGACAAGTACACCCGCGACATTGCCTCGTCGTTCTCGGGCAGCTGGCGCCGCACCCGGTACTCGGAGTCGGCCTGGGCATCGTGGCAGGGTGCCGGGGGTTCCCACGGGGGAGAGGCAACCCCCGAATACACCCTGCTGCTCGACCCGGTGCAGAACGTCTACTTCGCCGGCGACCACCTGTCCAACGCGATCGCCTGGCAACACGGTGCGTTCACCTCCGCACGCGCCGTGGTCACGTCGCTGCACGAGCGTGTCGCCGCATCCTGACATCCCCATCCCGGACAAGGAGAGATCCATGAACAAGCGTGCCGCCCGAACCGTTCTCGCGGCCCTGGTCCTGCCCGTCGTCGGCGCCTCGACCGTGGCGTGCTCGTCCACGGACGCGGAGGCCGGCTCGGCACCGCCCGTGCTCGTGCAGTCGGTGCTGCCGGTCGGGGAGGCCAACCCGATGATCGCCGAGGGCGTGGGCATCGGCGCCAGCGCCGCCGTGTACAAGACCAGCGGAATCGGGCCGTCGGCCGCGAACACCGCCGCGCCGCAGGGGTCCCCGGAGTCCTACATCGACACCGCGACCTTCGCGGGCGGTGTCCTCCCGGCCGGGGTGACGGTCACCGAGGCGCAGGGCATCAATGTGCTCCGCAAGATCCGCGACAATCTCGAGGCTCAGGGGCTCGGTCTGGCGGACGTGACCACGATGCGGGTCTTCCTCGACAACGCCCCGGGGACGGATCGCGCCGACTACGCCGGATGGAACCGGGCGTACCGCCAGTTCTTCGCGAACACCAACCTCGAGACCGGCGACACCGAGCTGGTGCCGATGGGGACCGCCGAGCCCGCCGCGCCGCTCGAACGCAACCCGGCTCGCCCGAGCCGATTCGCGCTGGAGGTGGCGAGTCTGCCGGTGGCCGGGTGGCTCGTCGAAGTGGAGGTCGACGCCGTCTTCCCCGAGGGGAAGGGACCCCGCTGATGGGAGCACTCAGTCCCGCCCACTGGGCGATCATTGCCCTCGTGGTGCTGGTGTTGTTCGGATCCAAGCGGCTGCCCGAGGCCGCACGGGGCCTCGGGCGGTCGATGCGAATCCTGAAGACGGAAGTGGGTGAGTTGCATACGGACACCGGCGACGCGCCACGGGAGCTGTGAACGCGTGGGCCTGCGCCGCGGCGCAGGCCCACGGGCTGCGTCCGCCGGTTGCGGTAGGCACTGTCGGCACCGGTGGCGCCCGCGGGGCGATGGGTCGAAGTTCCCATCCCGAGGGGAGCCGAATGGGCAATACTTCCGATGCCGGTCACCGTCGGTGCTCCTAACGTCCTCTGCGACGGCAGATTCGGACTCGGTCAGGAGCGGTCATGAGCGCACACGTCGGCGTCGGACCCGGTACGCGGCTGGTTCGGGGACGTGCCGCCGCACTCGCCGGGATCGTCGCGCCCCTCCTCTTCACCGTGGTGGTGCTGGCGCAGCAGGCAGCCCGGCGGGACGAGTACAGCCCGACCGCGGAAACGATCAGTGCGCTCGAAGCCGGCCCGAACGGCTGGATCCAGCAGTTCAACTTCGTCGTGTTCGGACTCCTGCTGCTGATCTTCGCCGTCGCCGTGCACCGGGGACCGGCGGCCGACCGGACGGGCGCCCTCGGCCCGGTGCTGATCGGTCTCGCCGGCGTCGGCGCACTGCTCGCGGCGGTGTTCCCGCTGCGGGAGGACGCAGCGGGGGTCACCTACGACCCGGGCTACCACTTCGTCTCGGGCTTCACGTTCTTCTCGTGCATCGCGCTCGGCCTGGTCGTGACGTCGCGCCGTCTCGCACGCGACGGGCGGTTCCCGGCGCTGTCGCGCTACGTGCTCGGTGCCGGACTCGTCGCCGCGGCCGGCGTGCCGCTCATGGTCGTGCTGGTGCTGCCCGACGACGCGCCCCTGCACGACCTCGCGGGTCTCGTGCAGCGGGGCATTCTCTGGTTGGTCGTCTTCCCCGCGCTCGTCGCGCTGGGCCTTTGCCTGCGCGCCGGGGGTGCCCCCACCGGGCAGGCCGGCGCCCGCTGAGCGAGGCGGGCGCCTCCGCGCTGTTAGAGGCGGCCGCCTCCGTGCTGATTGAGGCGGGCGCCTCCGCGCTGTTAGAGGCGGCGCCTCCGTGCTGATTGAGGCGGCGCCTCGGCGAGTCAGTTCCGGTATTCGGGGTTCGCGTCGAGGAACTGCGCGACGTACCAGCATGAGGCCGCGATCTTCAGGCCCTCCGAACGGGTGGCGTCGAGGGCGTGGCGGACCACCTCGGCGGCGAGCCCGTGACCGCGGAACCGGGGCTGGGTGACGGTGTGGTCGAAGTCGCGCACACCGTCCGAGTCGGTGTAGTCGGCGAACGCGGCGAGGGTGTCGCCGGTGTACAACGCGAATCGGGACTGCTCGGCGTGATGTTCGATGCGGTGCTCGTCGTTGGTCACGCCAACGACCCTACCGGCCGTCGCGCCGGCGGGGGGATCCGCCCGCGGCGGCGGTAATGCGCGCGGCGCGGGCCGCGATGTTCCTGTTGTGGACCTGTGTCGAGGGCGGGCCCCGCGTGACGTGAGCGGTGACGTGGTGGTGGTGACGCGATGCAGTCGACAGTGGCGACGGACTCAGGCGGGGACCGGGCCGGCCGGCGGGTGGGCGGCGCGGACGGCGTCGACGAACGCGGACTTGCGGGTCAGGTAGCGGTCCCGGAACTCGTCGAGGTCGTCGGTTCCGTCGCTCGAGACGGCGGTGAGGTATCCGAAGAGGGCGACGGCGGCGGCGAGCACCGGATCGGGAGCGGACAGCCGCATCTCGTTGACGATCGCATCGAGGTCGACGATGCCGCGGGCGACCGACCGCAGGTGCAGGTCGTCGGATTGCAGGGCCTCGGTGAGGTCGGCCTCGGCGAGGGCGGAGTGATCCGCCTCGAACAGGTGGTTGTAGACGCTGTCGGCGGCGTGCAGGAAGCGAACCTGCAGCGCGCGATCGGCCGCCCGCAGGGGAGCGGCCACGGCGGCGTTCCGTCGCGGGGGTCGCGCGCCGATCCGGGTGGCGAGGACGCCGAGGAGCACGCCGGCCGTGAGTCCCACCGGTACGGCCCACCAGGGTGCCGCACCGCTCGTGAGCAGGTCGGTCAGTGTCTCCACCGTACGGATCCTAACAGCGGAAGTCACATCAGTCTCACCAGTCACTCTGTTATCGAATCGTTCCGGCTGCGCGATCGGGTGGTTGTCGCAGGTCACTAACGTCAACGGTCGTTCGAAGGAGGTGCCGTATGACCGCATCCGCGCTGACGGACGCGAAACTCGTCCGCGCGTTGTCCGACGAATTCCTTTCGCGGCGAGTCGATTACAACGCGCTGGAGCGCCTTCATCACGGGGACGTGGCGGACTGGGCCGCCGCGGCGAGCAGGTTCGCGGCGCTGTCGGACGAGGAGGAACGGCACCTCGCCCTGCGCTGGCGGGACAATCCCCGGGAACTTCTCGACATCCTGCTCGCGCGGGCCGACGAGGTCACCGCCCGCCGATGCCGCACGGCCTGGGTCTCCCTCGACCGGTTCGCGCCGTTCGTCCGCGCGAGCAACGGGCCGTGACCACGGCACCGGCACGGGGCCTCAGGACTCGTCCACGACGATCACCTCGTCGTCGCCGAGTGCCCGGAACGGCAGCCGCTCGCGAGTGAGGAAGTCCAGCGTCCGCGCGACGCCCGCGTCGGCGAGGGGCGAGTCCCCGGCGTGCGGGACGATCGCGTAGTCCACCCACCCGAGACCGTCCCAGCGGGCCGGGACCCCGCAGACCGCGTCGACCTCGCCGGGATCGTCGGAGAATTCGAGACCGCGCAGGGACGGCGTCACAAGGCACGCCCCTGCGCTGTATCCAGCGTAGGCCAGCGCACCGGAACGGACCAGGTCCGTGAGGATCTCGTCGCCCCCGCACAGGGCGAGCCGCGCGCGCAGCACGAACGTGTTGCCGCCGCGCACCCACAACGCTCCGAACGGGGACAGCGCCGCCCGCAGGCCGTCGGGGGCGCCGGCATGGTCCCGCAGATCCACCTCGGTGGGTTCGTATCCGAGCGCACGCAGCGGCGCCAGCTCGCTCGCCACCGCCGAGTCCCGGGCCCGGGACGGCCATGCGTCGGCCGCGTTCGCGATCACCGCGATCGGGCACGGCCCCCGCGTGACTCCGAGGAGCAACCCGGGATCCGTGCCGAACCGGTACGACGACAGGAACAGCCGCACGAAGCCGCCGATCAGATGGTGAAGGCGAGGTGGTCGACGATCCGCCGGCCCACCGTCGTGTCGCCGCCGAGGGTGATCTCGTCGAGACGGTCGAACGCGTGCGTGCGGCCGCCGGCGAGCCGCGCGAACAGCCGCGAATCCATCGCCACGGTGCTCGTCGCCGGACCGGACAGGGCCGGCACCACCGCGGCCCGGCCGTCCACCTCGACGTGGAGGGTGCGGGCCAGTGGGCCGCTCAGCTCGAACGTGATCCGCGCCCCGTCGGGAGCCTTGCCGCGCTTGCCGACGACGAACGCGAGCGCCCCGAAGATCTCCGCGGCTGCGAGCTCGGCCCGGGCGCCGCCCTCGTCGCCGGGCACGCCGAGCGCGTCGCGGAGGTCGAGTTCGTGCATCCAGCAGTCGAAGACGCGGATGCGCATGAAACGGCCGTAGGTGGCCTGCCCCACCGGGGTCATCGCCGGTTCGTCGAAGTCCTTCTGGGTCATGGCCCCGAGTTGCTCCCGCCGGCGCGCGACGATCTCCCGGTACCGCGCGAGCACCTCATCGCCCGGCGTGCCGCGGAGGGACTCGATCCACCGTTCGTTGAAGGCGCCGATCTCGTTGCGGACGTGGCCGAGGGCGTGCACGTCGATCTCGACGTGCGGCGCCTCGATGCCGGCGAGCATCGACTCGGTCCCGATCAGGTGTGCCGTGATGTCCTTGACCGTCCACCCGGGCAGCGAGGTGGGCGTGTACCAGGTGTCCCCGTGTACGTCGGCGAGCAGCTCGTCGATGACCCCGAACTGCTCGAGGAGCAGCGCGCGGATCGGCTCGACCGGGAACTCCGGCGCGGCGTCGGTGTCCGGCCCGGTGGTGCCGCCGGTCGTGGTGTTTCCGTGTGTCTTTCCGTGTGTCACAGTGCGTCCTCCGCTTCGAGACGGGCCAGGCCGGCGCGGATCGCCGCACCGGTGGCCTCCGGGTCGTGGGGCCGGCGCCGCAGCAGTCCCGCCGCGAGGCGCAGCTTGTCGCCGCGCCACCGCGGCAGCACGTGCAGATGCGCGTGGAAGACGGTCTGGAAGGCGGACCGGCCGTCGTTGAACACCAGGTTGGCGCCGTCCGCGGCGAAATCCGAGCGTTGCACGCCCCGGGCGATGCGCTGCCCGGCCCGGAACAGCGCGGCGCCGTGCTCGGGATCGAGGTCGTCGAGCCGGGGCGCGTGGACCCGCGGCACCACCAGCGTGTGCCCGCGGGCGATCGGCCGGATGTCGAGGAAGGCCACCACGTCGTCGTCCTCGTACACCCGCACGGCGGGAGCGTCGCCGCGGACTATGGCGCAGAACACACAGGAGCTCACCCGCTCACTGTAGGCGGGGCGTCTGCTCCGCGGCGACCGCTGCGACGAGTTGCGGCAGGCCCACCGCGGCGGTGGTGCGCCACACCTCGTCCACCCGGTCGGACAGGTCGGTCTGCTCGGGGTTGACCTCGACGACGGGGATACCGTGCCGGCGGGCCAGCGAGGGCAGGCCGGCGGCCGGATAGACGATCCCCGACGTGCCGACCACGAACACCACGTCTGCGGTCAGCACGGAGGCGGTGGCCGCCTCCCACGGTCCGGCCGGCAGCGGCTCGCCGAACCACACCACCCCGGGCCGCACGTCGCCGCCGCACGCGCCGCAGGCCGGTGGATCGAGACGGGCGACCGGCTCGGTGGGGGCCTCGGGCAGGTCGGCGGGGGTGCCGCACTCGGCGCACCGCGGCGAGAACAGGCTGCCGTGCAGATGCGAGAGCACGGGGCTGCCGGCCCGCTCGTGCAGGTCGTCGACGTTCTGCGTGACGATCGACAGGTCCACGGTGCGCCCCCAGCGGGCCAGCGCCCGATGCCCGGCGTTCGGCTGCACTCGTCGGACCAGGGCCACGCGCCACTGGTACCAGGCCCACACCGACGCGGGATCGCGGTCCCACGCCTCCGGTGTCGCCAGATCGGCCGGGTCGAAGTGCTCCCACAGGCCGGTCTGCGCGTCGCGGAACGTCGGCACGCCGCTTTCGGCGGACATTCCGGCGCCCGTGAGCACGGCGACCCGTCGTGCGGGCCGGGCCAGATCGAGGATCCGCGCGGGGGGAGTGGGCATCGGGTCAGGGTAGGGGGCCGGGGCCGGACTCGTCCGTACTCTCCTCGTCGTGCCGGAGGACGGCGCCGCACCGTGGGCACGGGGCCTCCGGTTCCTCGAGGAAGAAGCCGCAGTCGGGGCAGACCCGGTGCATCCAGCACACGGGGTCGCCGGCGGCGGCGGGCACGTCGTTCACCGCGCACCCCGCATCCGCTCCGCGAGGACGGCGGCGCCACTGTGCTCGAGGTCCCGGGTGGCGGTGAGCAGGACGACGGACCGGCCGTCGGCCAAGTCGTCGAGGCGCGCCAGGGCTGCACGCGCGTCCGGGCCGTCCAGTTCGGCGAGGTACCGGTCGCGGAACTCGGCGAACTGCGAGGCGTCGTGCGAGTACCACTTGCGCAGCCCGGTCGACGGCGCCAGGTCCTTGGCCCAGTCGTCGTGATGGAACGCGTCCTTGCGCAGCCCCCGCGGCCACAGCCGGTCGACGAACACCCGGAACGCCTCCTCGTCTCCCGGATGGTCGTACACGCGCTCGACGACGACACTGCGACGTGCCATGGACTCGCCCCTCCTCCCTCACCGCGGATACGGCAGAATTGTGAAGTGAACTACCTCACATTCTGGCATCGTTCGACTGTTCGGACTCGATTCAGACGAAACCCAGCGGTTGCGCCGCTGTCGGGGGCGGGGTACGTCTGACTAGGCTCATCGCCCATCGTGCACGGCCCGAGTCGGCCGCTCGTCGCACATGACCCGCCGCTCATCGCGGTGAGGTGCCGATTCAACGCAGGAGTCGAAAACTTTGGAAACCGAGGATATGGGTACGGGACGTGCGGTGACAGCGCGACCCACCGTCGGCGTCGTTCGGGAAACCAACGACGGCGAGCGGCGGGTCGCGCTGGTGCCGATGATCGTCCCGTCGTTGATCAAGAAGGGGCTCGACGTGGTCGTCGAGTCCGGGGCCGGGCTCGGTGCGCTGATCCCGGACGAGGCCTACGTCGAGGCCGGTGCGCGGATCGGGGATGCGTGGTCGGCGGATGTGGTGCTCAAGGTGGCGCCGCCGTCGGATGCGGAGGTCGCCCGGATGCGGTCGGGGCAGGCGCTGATCGGGTTCCTCGCCCCGCGCAACGCGCAGAACCAGATCGGGGCGCTGGCCGCGGCCGGGGTGCAGGCGTTCGCCGTCGAGTCGATCCCGCGGATCTCCCGGGCGCAGGTGATGGACGCGCTGTCGTCGCAGGCGAACGTCGCCGGGTACAAGTCGGTGCTGGTCGCCGCGTCGGAGTCGACGCGGTTCTTCCCGATGCTCACCACCGCCGCGGGCACGGTCAAGCCGGCGACGGTGCTGGTGCTCGGTGTGGGGGTGGCCGGGTTGCAGGCGCTGGCCACGGCCAAGCGCCTGGGCGGGCGCGCCACCGGCTACGACGTGCGTCCGGAGGTCGCCGACCAGGTGCGGTCGGTCGGTGCGCAGTGGCTCGATCTGGGCATCGACGCCGCCGGTGAGGGCGGCTACGCCCGCGAACTCACCGCCGACGAGCGTGCGCAGCAGCAGGCGGCGCTCGAGGAGGCCATCAAGGGCTTCGACGTGGTGATCACCACCGCGCTGGTGCCGGGCCGGCCCGCGCCGCGGCTGGTGACCGCCGCCGCCGTGGAGGGCATGAAGCCCGGCTCGGTGGTGGTGGATCTGGCCGGCGAGACCGGCGGCAACTGCGAGCTGACCGAACCCGGACGCACGGTGGTCAAGCACGGCGTGACCATCTGCTCGCCGCTGAATCTGCCCGCGACCATGCCTGAGCACGCCTCGCAGCTGTATTCGAAGAACGTCGTGGCCCTGCTCGAGCTGATGCTCGACGAGTCCGGTGCCCTGGCGCCGGACTTCTCGGACGAGATCCTCGACGGCGCGTGCGTGACCCGCTCGAAGGAGAACGTCTAGATGTATACCGAACTGTTGGCGAACATCGCGATCCTGGTCCTGGCCGGGTTCGTGGGCTTCGCCGTGATCTCGAAGGTGCCCAACACCTTGCACACCCCGCTGATGTCGGGCACCAACGCCATCCACGGCATCGTGGTGCTCGGTGCGCTGGTGGTCTTCGGCCACCTGCCGGCCGGCGCGCCGTGGAGCATCAAGGTCATCCTGTTCGTCGCGTTGGTGTTCGGCACGCTGAACGTCGTCGGTGGCTTCGTCGTCACCGACCGCATGCTCGCGATGTTCAAGCCCAAGAAGCGGGTGCCGGTGTCGGCCGCCCCGGCGGAGCAGAAGGGAGCCGACGCGAAATGAGCTACCTCGTCTCCGTCCTGTACATCGTCGCGTTCGCGATGTTCATCTACGGTCTGATGGGCCTGACCGGCCCGAAGACCGCGGTCCGCGGCAACTACATCGCCGCGGTCGGCATGGCCGTGGCGGTGCTCGCCGTGCTGATCGACATCCGCGACACCGACAACTGGAGCTGGATCGTCGCCGGCCTGGTCGTCGGCGTCGTCCTGGGCGTCCCGCCGGCGCTGCGCACGAAGATGACGGCGATGCCGCAGCTGGTGGCGCTGTTCAACGGCGTCGGTGGCGGCACCGTCGCGCTGATCGCGTGGGCGGAGTTCCTCGACTCGGACGGCTTCACCACCCTCGCCGAGGAACCGACGGTGCCCGTGGTGGTCGGCTCGCTGTTCGCCGCGATCATCGGATCGGTGTCGTTCTGGGGTTCGCTGGTGGCGTTCGCCAAGCTGCAGGAGCTGCTGAACAAGAACCTCGAGCGCCGCCTCGTCGGCGCGGCCAAGGCCTTCCAGCTGGCGAACATCGTGCTCGCGCTCGCGGCGATCGCGCTCGCCGTGTACATCGGACTCGCGGCCGACCCGGCGAACGATCCGACCTCGGCGGTGTGGATCGTCGCGCTGCTCGTCGTGGCCGGGCTGATGGGCCTGTTCGTGGTGCTGCCGATCGGCGGCGCCGACATGCCGGTGGTCATCTCGCTGCTCAACGCCCTGACCGGCCTGTCGGCCGCGGCGGCCGGCCTGGCGCTGAACAACCAGGCGATGATCGTCGCCGGCATGATCGTCGGTGCGTCGGGTTCGATCCTGACCAACCTGATGGCCAAGGCGATGAACCGGTCCATCCCGGCGATCGTGTTCGGCTCGTTCGGCGGCGACGGCGGTGCCGGTGCGGCCGCGGGCGGGGCCGGCGGCACCGTCAAGGCGACCTCCGCCTCCGATGCCGCGGTCCAGATGGCCTACGCCAACCAGGTCATCGTGGTGCCCGGGTACGGGCTGGCGGTGGCGCAGGCGCAGCACGCGGTCAAGGAGATGGCGGCGCTGCTCGAGGAGAAGGGCGTGGAGGTCAAGTACGCCATCCACCCGGTCGCCGGCCGGATGCCCGGGCACATGAACGTCCTGCTCGCCGAGGCCGAGGTGCCGTACGAGGCGCTCAAGGAGATGGACGACATCAACGGCGAGTTCTCCCGCACCGACGTCACCGTCGTCATCGGCGCCAACGACGTCACCAACCCCGCCGCCCGGCAGGATTCGTCCAGCCCGATCTACGGCATGCCCATCCTCAACGTCGACCAGTCCAAGTCGGTCATCGTGCTCAAACGCTCGATGAGCTCCGGCTACGCCGGCATCGACAACCCGCTGTTCACCGCCGACCACACCTCCATGCTCTTCGGCGACGCGAAGAAGATGGTCTCCGAGGTCACCGAGGAACTCAAGGCGCTGTAGGGAGTTCGACGAACCGGGGCGTCCGCACGGAACACCGTGCGGGCGCCCCGCTCGTGTGCGACCGTCGGAGGTGGCAGGCGGGCTGTGCCCCGGCCCGTGGCACCGACGGAAAGGACGCGTCCCGTGACCGAGCACTCAGGGACCGAGCACCCAGGGACCGAGCACCCAGGGACCGAGAGGACGTACAGGGTCGGCTACTTCGTCGGCAGCCTGTCGTCCACCTCGATCAACCGTATCCTCGCGAAGGCGTTGATCCGGCTCGCCCCGCACGACCTCGAATTCGTCGAGATCGCCATCCGGGACCTGCCGCTCTACAGCCCCGACTACGACGCGAACTACCCGCCGGAGGGGGCCGCGCTCAAGGACGCGATCGCCGCTGTGGATGCGGTGCTGTTCGTCTCACCCGAGTACAACCGGTCGATTCCCGGGGCGCTGAAGAACGCCATCGACTGGGCGTCGCGCCCGTGGGGGCAGAACTCGTTCGATCACATCCCGGCCGCCGTGATCGGCGCCTCCATCGGCGCGATCGGCACCGCCGTGGGCCAGCAGAGCCTGCGCGCCGTGCTGAGCTTCTGCAACGCGCGGCAGATGACGTCGCCCGAGGCGTACATCCATTACACGCCCGAGGTCTTCGGGGACGACGGCACCGTCCACAACTCGGGCACCGAGGACTTCCTCCGCAACTACATGCGCGAGTTCCGCGACCACGTCGTGCGGGTCCTGACCGTCCTCCCGCGCTAGCGGCCGTCCACGCGCGCGAGCGTGCGACGGGTCCGCTCACCGACGGAGCCGGCGAGGGCTGCGGCGGCGAGCACACATGCCAACGGCACCGTCATCGCCGCGGTGAGCGACGTCGCCTCCGAGAGCCAGCCGATGGTGGCGGGCCCCGCCAGGAACCCGATGTATCCCATGCCGACGACACGGGACATGTTGCGGCCCGGGGCGCCGGCGTCGATGTTCCCGGCTGCGCTGAAGATCTGCGGCACGGCGCCGGACAGGCCCAGCCCGAACAGCGCCCATCCGGCGAGCGTCGTGGGCAGCCACGGGGAGGCGACGACCGTGCCCATCCCGGCCCCCGCCAGCAGCGTGCCGTACCGGACCACGGCCACGGCGCCGATGCGGGCGCTGACGCGGTCCGCCACGAAGCGGCCGAGCGTCATCGTCGTGGAGAACGCGCCGAAGGCCAGCGCCGCGACCGCATCCGGGCTGCCCAGGTGTTCCTTGACCTGCAGGGCGCTCCAGTCGTTGGCGACGCCCTCGCTGAGCATCAGCATGAACGCGAGCCCGCCGAGCAGCAGCACCCGGCGGGAGTATCCGCCGCGCGGGCCGGCCTCGCGCGGGTGCTCGACCCGGGGCACCCGCACGAGGTGCGGCGCCGAGACCGCGACGACGAGCGCGCCGACGAGGCCGGCGCCGCCGAGGGCGACGGCCGGGGCGAGCCCCGTCGCCAGGGCGGCCGCCCCGACCAGCGACCCGGCGACCCCGCCGACCGAGAACAGGCCGTGGAACGCGGCCATGATCGGCCGCCGGTAGCGTTGCTCGACCGCCACGGCCTGCGAGTTCATCGACACGTCCAGGGCGCCGTTCGCGAACCCTAACACCGCGAGCGCCACGCCCAGCTGCCACGCCGCGCCGGCCAGGCCGGGGCCGAGGGTCGCCACCGCCAGCAGGACCGCCGCGGCGACGGTGGTGCGGTCGCTGCCGAACCGGTCGGCGAGCGGACCGGTGGCCTGCATTCCGGCGATCGCCCCGGCCGCGAGGACCAGCAGCAGGGAACCCAGCGTGGCGTGGTCGATGCCGACGCGCTCCTCGATCGCGGGGATGTGCACCACCCACATCGCGAGCAGGAACCCGTTGACGCCGAAGGTGGCGAACACGGCCGCGCGGGCGCGGCGAAGATCCTGAGCGGTCACGTGTCCCGACGCTACCGCCCGTCAGATACCGGCGAGCAGTTCCGGCACCGGGTCGGTGAGGATCGCCCCGATCTCGGCCAGCGCCCGCGCTGCCTGCTCGCCGTCGACGAGACGATGGTCGAACGACAGCGACAGTGTCGTCACCTGCCGGACGGCGAGTTCGCCGTCGACCACCCACGGTCGCGGGGTGACGGCACCGAGCGCGAGGATCGCCGTCTCCCCGGGATTGAGGATGGGGGTGCCGGTGTCGACGCCGAACACGCCGATGTTGGTGATCGAGACCGTGCCGCCGGTCAGGTCGGCCGGGGTGGCCCGGCCGGAGCGGGCGGTCTCCGCGGCGTGGGCGACGGCGCCGGCGAGGCCCGGCAGCGACATGCGGTCGGCGTCGCGGATCACCGGCACCATCAGGCCCGAGTCGGTGGCGGTCGCGATGCCCAGGTTGACGTAGTGGCGGGTGACGATCTCCCGGTGCTCCTCGTCCCAGGCCGCGTTGAGGACGGGCTGGTGCTCGAGCGTCCGCAGCAGCGCCTTGGCCACCACGGTGAGCAGCGTCGGGTGACGGCCCTCGAAGGCGGCCGCGCCGCGCAACCGGGCGACGAGGTCGACCGTGGCGGTGACGTCGCAGGTGAGGAACACGGTCACGTGTGGGGCGGTGAAGGCGCTGCGCGCCACCGCGGCGGCGGTACGTCTGCGGATCCCGTGGATCGGGGTCCGGGTCTCGCGATCCGATCCTGTTGCCGCCGTAGCGGATCCGCGTTCCTCCGCGGCGCGTCGGACGTCCGGGACGGTGATCGCCCCGCCCGTGCCGGTACCCGTCACCTCGGTGAGGTCCACCCCGAGGAGCCGGGCCTCACGGCGCGCCGACGGTTTCGCGTCGGGGCGGTGCCGCTCCCCGGGCGGTGGGGGTGCCTGCGCCGGGGCCGGTGCCGCCGCTGCGGCGCGGGCCGCGCGCCGGCTCACCGGCGCGGCGCCCGGCCCGTAGCCGACGAGCACCTGCACGGGTGAGTCCCCGCCACCGGTCGGGGCCGGCGCGGTGCCCGCCGCGACCGGCACCGCGATGCGGATCAGTGGCGCCCCGACGGGCACGCCGGCGCCCGGCTCGGCGAGCAGTTCGGCGACCGTTCCCGCGTACGGGGAGGGCAGTTCCACCGTTGCCTTGGCGGTCTCGACCTCGGCGATCACCTGGTTGAGCTCGACCCGGTCGCCGACGGCGACGGACCACGACACCAGTTCCGCCTCGGTCAGGCCCTCCCCGAGGTCCGGCAGCCGGAAGACCTCGCTGTGTTCGGTCACCACGGTGCCGTGTTCGCTCATGCCCGGTTCCATGTCCGGCTCCTCACGCCGCGAGGCTGCGGTCGACGGCGTCGAGGATCCGGTCCGGGTCGGGCAGGTGGTACGCCTCGAGTTTCGCCGGGGGATAGGGGATGTCGAAGCCGCCGACCCGCAGCACCGGCGCCTCGAGCTGGTAGAAGCAGCGCTCCGCGAGCTGGGCGGCGATCTCGGCGCCGATGCCGCAGAACAGCGGAGCCTCCTGCACCACGACGAGCCGTCCGGTGCGCCGGACCGACGCCTCGACGGTGTCGAAGTCGATGGGCGAGAGGGACCGCAGGTCGATCACCTCGACCGAGTGCCCCTCGGTGTCGGCGATCTGCGCGGCGTGCAGCGCGGTGGCCACCATCGACCCGAACGTCACGACGGTGACGTCCGTTCCGGGCCGGGCGACGCGGGCCTTGTCGAGCGGGAGGTCGGGCTCGGCGTCGAGGTCGACCTCGCCGCGGTCCCAGTACCGGCGTTTCGGCTCGAGGAAGATCACCGGGTCGTCGAGCGCGATGGCCTGCTGGATCATCGTGTAGGCGTCGGCCGGATGGCTCGGGCTGACGACCCGCAGTCCGGCGGTGTGCGTGAAGTACGCCTCGGGTGACTCCGAATGGTGCTCCACCGCACCGATCCCGCCGCCGTAGGGGATGCGGACGGTCAGGGGGGCGGTGACCCTCCCGGCGGTGCGGTAGTGGATCTTGGCGACCTGCGAGACGATCTGGTCGAACGCGGGGTAGACGAAGCCGTCGAACTGGATCTCGCACACCGGCCGGTAGCCGCGCAGGGCCATGCCGAAAGCCGTTCCCACGATCCCGGATTCGGCGAGGGGCGTGTCGATGACGCGGTTGTCGCCGAAGTCCTTCTGCAACGTGTCGGTGACCCGGAAGACCCCGCCGAGCCGGCCGACGTCCTCGCCCATGATCACCACCTTGCGGTCGTGTTCGAGGGCCCGGCGCAGCCCGGCGCCGAGGGCGGCCCCGAGGGCCAGCGTGGTGGTGGTCATGACAGCGCCTCCTCGTGGGTCGCGTTCTCGAAATCGGCGAGGTAGTCGCGGTAGCGGGTTCGTTCCTCGGCGATCATCGGATGGTCGGTGGCGTAGACGTGGTCGAACATGCTCAGCGGCTCGGGGTTCGGGGCACCGAGGGTGCCGGCGCGCAGCCGGGCCGCGGCCTCGTCGGCGGCGGCGCCGACCTCGTCGAAGAACTCGTCGCCGGCGTGTCCTTCCCGCCGGAGCAGCCGGTGGAGCCGGTCGATCGGGTCCCGGGCCTTCCACAGTTCGGTCTCGGCGGGGGTGCGGTAGCGGGTGGGGTCGTCGGAGGTGGTGTGCGGGCCCATCCGGTAGGTGATGGCCTCGACGAACGACGGGCCGCTGCCCTCCCGCGCATGCCGGGTGGCCCGGCGGGTGACGGCGAGCACCGCGAGCGCGTCGTTGCCGTCGACCTGCACGGCCGGCATCCCGTAGCCGGCGGCGCGCTGCGCGATCGGGACGGGACTCTGCGACCGGACCGGGTGGCTGATCGCCCAGTGGTTGTTCTGGCAGAAGAAGACCACGCCGACGCCCCACGCGACGGCGAAGCCGAGGGCCTCGGCGATGTCGCCCTGGCTGGTCGCCCCGTCGCCGAAGTAGACGACGGTGGCGATCTCGGCGCCGTCGAAGTGGGCGCCCATCGCGTATCCGGTGGCGTGCAGGCCCTGGGAGCCGACGACGATGGCGGGATTGGTCATATTGACCGTGGCCGGATCCCAGCCGGAGTGGGCGCACCCGCGCCACAGCCGGGTCATGTCGGCGGGGTCGACGCCGCGGCACCAGGCCACCCCGTGCTCGCGGTAGCTGGTGAACACGTAGTCGTCGCGGTGGAGGGCGTGCGCGGAGCCGACCTGGGCGGCCTCCTGGCCGAGCAGGGGCGCCCACAGTCCGAGTTCGCCCTGCCGCTGCAGCGCGGTGGCCTCGGCGTCGAGGCGGCGGACGACGACCATGTCGCGGTAGAGGGCGCGGAGTTCGTCGGGTCCGACGTCGGCGACGAGCGCGGAGTACTCGGGGTTGTAGACCCGTCGTCCGTCGGGCTGGATCAGCTGGACCGGATAGGCAATCTTGTCGACCACCGTGCACCACCTCGCTATGGCGGGACCGGTCGCCCTCGTGAGGCGGGCCGGCGGACCTGTGTTGTACCTCACATGATCCACGCGGGGTGCAGGTGCGCAATCGGCCGATGCGCAATTGTGCAGTAAGCACGGTTTCGGGGTGCCCGCCGCTGTCATACTGCGAAATATGACCAGTCTCGATGCCACCGACGCCCGGCTGCTGCTCGAGCTTGCGCGGACCCCGCGGGCGACCGGGGTGGAGCTGTCCCAGCGTCTGGGGTTGTCCCGGAACACGGTGCAGGCGCGGCTCGCGCGATGGGATGCGGAGGGGGTCCTCGGGTCGTTCGAGCGGCGGGTGGATCCGCAGGCTCTCGGCTATCCGCTGGCGGCGTTCGTCGCCACCCGGGTCGATCAGCACCGGCTCGATTCGGTCGTCGCGGCCCTGGCGCAGATCCCGGAGGTGACCGAGGTGTACGGCATGACGGGGCAGACGGACCTGTCGGTGAAGGTGGTCGCGCGCGACGCCGAGGATCTCTACCGGCTGGCCGGGCAGATCCTCGAGATCCCCGGCGTCGAGCGCACCAACATGGCGCTGGTGATGCGCGAACTGGTGGGTCCGCGCACGACGCCGCTGCTCGAGCGGCTGGCGCAGCGATGAGGCGTGCCTTCCGGGACCGGGTCCCGGAAGGCACCACCGCGGACTAGAGGATCTCGTAGATCGTGGCGTTGGCGGTGCCGCCGCCCTCGCACATCGTCTGCAGGCCGTAGCGGCCACCCGTGCGGCGCAGGTGGTGGATCAACGTCGCGGCCAGGCGACCGCCCGAGGCGCCGAGGGGGTGGCCGAGCGCGATGGCACCGCCGAGGGGGTTCAGCTTCTCGAGCGGCGCGCCCGTCTCGCGTTGCCACGACAGCGGTACCGAGGCGAAGGCCTCGTTGACCTCGAACGCGTCGATGTCGTCGAGCGACAGTCCCGACCGCTTCAGCGCCAGGGCGGTGGCCGGGATGGGGCCGGTGAGCATCTTGACTGGATCGTCGCCGGTGACCACGGCGGTGTGCACGCGCGCGAGCGGGGTCAGGCCCAGCGCCTTCGCCTTCTCCGAGGTGGTGATCAGCAGCCCGGAGGCGCCGTCGGAGATCTGGGACGCGTTGCCGGCGGTGACCACTCCGTTCTCCCGGAACGGGGCCTTCAGGCCCGCGAGCTTCTCGACGGTGGAGCCGCGCCGGATGCCCTCGTCCGCGGCGATCACGGTGCCGTCCGCCAGGGTGTACGGCGCGATCTCGTCCGTGAACAACCCCTCGTCCTGCGCGCGGGCGGCCCGCTCGTGCGACCGGACGGAGTACTCGTCGAGCTCGGTGCGGGAGATGCCCCACTGCTCGGCGATGATCTCGGCGCCCACGCCCTGGTTGAAGCGGCCGTGGAAGCCGGGCGCGGTGAGCTCGTCGGCGTACCGCTCGCGGGCCGGACCGCCCATCTGCCCGGTGCCCTCGGGGGCGGAGGAACCCAGCGGGATCGCCGACATGATCTCGACGCCGCCGGCGACGACGAGATCGGCCTGGCCGGAGATCACCGCCGCGGCCGCCGTCGAGACGGCCTGCTGCGACGAGCCGCACTGCCGGTCGATGGTGAAGCCGGGCACCGATTCCGGCCAGCCCGCGCCGAGCACGGCCATGCGGCCGATGTTGCCGGACTGCATGCCGACGGATTGCACGGTGCCCCAGTGCACGTCGTCGACGAGCGCCGGGTCGATGCCGGTGCGTTCGGCGATGGTGCGCAGGACGTGGGCGGACAGCTCGACGGCGTGGACGCCGGACAGGCCGCCGCCCCGCTTGCCGATGGGGGTACGGACGGCTTCGACGATGACAGCATCGCGCATCTTGGGATCGCTCTCTCTCGGGGACGTGCGGATGCCCCGGAGTGTAATCCGGTAGATGAATACAATGCCAAGCGGATGCTTGGTGGTCGGGAGCTATTCCGCCGGGGGCGTCACCAGCTGGGCGACCGCCTTCTTGATCTCCTTGGGGATCGCCACGGGACGTCGCGTGCGGGCGTCGACGTACACGTGCACGAAACGCCCGGTCGCCGCCGGCTGCAGCCCGCCTTCGCCGTCCTCCCGGAAGATGGCCAGCGAATAGGTGACGCTGCGGGTTCCCAGCCGCTCCACCGCCAGGCCGACGCGCAGCCGGTCCGGGAAGGACAGCTCCGCCAGATACCGGCACGACGTCTCCGCGACCACGCCGATCGCGTCCAGCTCCCGGATGTCGACCCCGGTCGTGGCCATCAGCCATCCGTTGACCGCGGAGTCGAAGTACGAGTAGTAGGTGACGTTGTTGACGTGGCCGTAGTGGTCGTTGTCCGCCCACCGGGTCTGCATCGGCCAGAGGACCGGGAACCGGGCGGGAACGGGTGGGTCGGCGGCGGGCGTCGTCGGCTGGCGGTTCGTCACCGTGCTGACGATAGTCCCACGCGGACGGCAAGTCCGACCATCAACGCCCAGAATGCCGATCCGATACCGAACAGGGTCGATCCGGACGCCGCGACCAGGAACGTCACGACCGCTGCTTCGCGCTCCGGCGCGTCGCGCAGAGCCGAGGCCAGGGCCCCGCCGAGCGTCGCGAGCAGGGCCAATCCGGCCACCGCCTCGACCACCCCGTCCGGTGCCATCGCCACGACCGTCGCGAGCCCGGTCGAGCACAGGGCCAGCGCGAGATACGACCAGCCCGCCGACCACGCCGCCACCCACCGGCGTGCCGGATCCGGGTCCGCCTCGGGCGCCGCCGCCAGCGCCGCACTGATCGCCGCGAGGTTGATCGCGTGCCCACCGGCCGGCGCGCCCACGACGGTGCCGAGGCCCGCGACCGTCATCGACGCCCGCCACGGCGTGGCGTAACCGAACGAGTCGAGCACTGCGGTGCCCGGGATGTTCTGCGACGCCATCGTCACGATGTACAGGGGCACGGCGATGCCGAGCAGCGCCTGCCACGTCCACGCCGGAGCCGTGAGATCGATCGAGGGCAGCAGATCCCGCGCCGCGGGCCGGGTTCCCGAGCGCGACAGGTGGATTGCCACGACCACCGCGGCCGTCGCGAACGCCCCCGGCACCGCCCAGCGCGGCCGCAGCCGCTGCAGCACGAGCCACGTCGCCACCACGGGCAGGATCGAGGCGGGCGAGGACATCACCCCCTCGACCGGGGCGAGGCAGAGCGGGACGAGCACCCCGGCGAGCATGGCCTGCGCCAGTGGCGTCGGGATCGCCGCGATCAGGGCGCCGAGCCGCGGCCACAGCCCCGTCAGGACGATCGCGGCGCCCACGACGACGAACGCGCCCACCGCGGCCGGCCATCCGCCCGCCACCACGCCGGTGCCGGCGAGCAGCGCGGCGCCGGGCGTGGACCACGCGAGGGTGATCGGTGTGCGGTACCGCCGCGCCAGCCACAGGATGCCGAGCCCCTGCGTCACACAGAGCGCCAGCAGACCGGACGCCGCCTCCGACGGCGACGCCCCGACCGCCCGCAGTCCCGTCAGCACCACCGCGAACGAACTGGTGAACCCGACGAGGGCCGTGACGATGCCCGCCCCGATCGGCTGGGTGAGCGGGGCGGGACGGGTGGGCGCGGGAGCATCTGACACGGGCGGCATTCTGCCGCAGTGGACCCGGGCGGCATTCTGCCGCAGTGGACGCCGCCGCACCTCCCGTGTCGCGCGGCGCCCACCGCGCGGGCGTGCCAGGATCGGAGCCATGGTTGCGAATCCCGTGCTGATGACCGTGCGCGAACTGGCCGATCTCGTCGAGGTGGGCAGGCCGCCGGTCCTGCTGGACGTGCGCTGGTCGCTCGACGACCCGAACGGCGAGGACCGCTACCACGAGGGTCACATCCCCGGAGCGGTGTACGTCGACCTCGAGACCGAGCTCGCCGATCCGGGCTCGCCCGAGCGAGGCCGTCACCCCCTGCCGGACGTGGTGCGGCTGCAGGACCACGCGCGACGGTGGGGGATCGACGACGGCGACACCGTCGCCGTCTACGACGACACCGGGGGCCTCGCCGCCGCCCGGGCCTGGTGGCTGCTGCGCTGGGCGGGCCTTCGGGACGTGCGCCTGCTCGACGGCGGGCTGTCGCTGTGGACGGCGGCGGGACATGGCCTCGCGGCCGGGCCGGGGGAGGCCGTGAAGCCGGGATCGGTGACCCTGCGCGGCGGCCGGATGTCCACCGTCGGCATCGACGAGGCGGCCGAGTTCCCTTCGCGGGGAACCCTGCTCGATGCGCGGGCCGCGGCGCGGTACCGGGGCGACGAGGAGCCCGTCGATCCGCGCGCCGGCCACATCCCCGGCGCGGTCAGCGCCCCCGCCACGGACAACCTCCGCGAGGACGGCACGTTCCGGACCGCCGAGGAACTCGCCGACCGCTTCGCGACCGTGTGCGGGGACGGTCCCGTCGCCGTCTACTGCGGATCCGGGGTGACCGCGACCCATCAGATTGCGGCGCTCGCCCTCGCCGGGATCGACGCAGCCCTGTTCCCGGGGTCGTGGTCGCAGTGGTGCCGGGACCCGGCCCGGGAGATCGCCACCGGGGCGTGAATGCCGGGACTCAGGCCGCGGATCGGGAGAACTCCGACGCGCGGCGCACCTGCTCGGGCGTCGGAGTCACGCCGGTGTACAGCGCGAACTGCTGCGCCGCCTGCAGGGCGATGACCTCGGCGCCGGTGATCACGGGCAGTCCCCGCTCCTGGGCCGCGCGGATCAGCGGCGTCTGCGGGGGCATCGCCACCACGTCGAACACCGTCGTCGCCGCGCCCACCGCAGCTTCGGGGAACGGCAGCTGCCCGGATTCCGGCCCGCCCGCCATCCCGATCGGCGTGGCGTTGACGAGCAGGCCCGGAGCGAGCTCGCCGAGCTCGGGCCGCCAGTCGAACCCGTACTGCTGCGCGAGCGGGCGACCGGTCTTCTCGTTGCGGGCGATCACCGACACGTTCGCGAACCCGCTGTCGCGCAGGGCCGCCACCACGGCCTTGGCCATCCCGCCGCTGCCGGCGACGGCGGCCGGCAACGCCGGGTCGACCTCGTGCTCGCGCAGCAGATCCACCACCGCCTGGTAGTCGGTGTTGTAGGCGTGCAGCACCCCGTTCTCGTTGACGACGGTGTTCACCGACTCGATGGCCCGCGCCGAGTCGTGCAGCTCGTCGATCAGGGGAATGACCGCTTCCTTGAACGGCATCGACACCCCGCACCCGCGGATGCCGAGGCCGCGGATCCCGGCCACCGCCGCCGGCAGGTCGGTCGTCGTGAACGCCTTGTACACGAAGTCCAGGCCGAGTTCGTCGTAGAGGTAGTTGTGGAAGCGGGTGCCGATGTTGCTCGGGCGGCCCGACAGCGAGATGCACAGGCGGGTGTCCTTGGTGATGCGCGAAACCATGAGTGCCACGCTAGTTCCCTGCGCCCGGATGCGGGGCACGGCGCCGGAGGGCGGCAGCCGCGCGACCACCGGGCGTCCGCGCGGGCAATTCGTGGATGGGTCCGACCGACGAGCGGGCGATCGCCGCGACGACGGGCTCGGCACGCGGAGATCGTCGACGCCAGCGCCCGCCGGTCGGCCACCGTGATCGGCAGCCCGTAGCGCACCGCCACCGACAGGTACTTGCCCGCGAACCAGCAGCGATACGCCGCCGCCGGCGGCAGCCACTCGGCCGGGGTGTGATCGCGCTTGTCCTCGTTCGCCGGGCCGTCCACCGCGATCAGGTTGTAGGCGACGTCGTTGGCGAACTGCCGGCGCCGTTCGGCCGGCCAGGCCGCCGCCCCGAGGTCCCACGCCGCCGCCAGCGGGTAGATGTGGTCGATCTGGACGGCCCGGCCCTCGGCGCGACGGAATTCGAGCCGCGCCCCGGTGTACGGGTCGGTCAGCGTGCCCGACAGGACGACACAGTCGCCGGTGCCGGGCCGGAACGCCACGTCGCGCAGATCGCGGGCGAGCACGTTGTTGCGGGTGTCGCACCCGTCGCGCCCGCCGGGTCCCGGATGGTCGTCGGACCACGCCTCCCCGAACACGCACCCCTCGCCCGGTCCGCACCCCCGCTCGTACCCCGGCACCTGCGGCCGGTGCGGCACCACCGCCGCCCGCGCCAGCAACTGTTCGAGCTCGCCGCGGCCGGGGCTGCCCGGTGCCGGTGGTACGTTCGACTCGATCCGGTCCCAACCCCACGACACGGCGATCGCGACCGCCACCACCAGCCCCCAGAACGCTGCGCCCCCTCGCACGCGGACATTCTCACCGACCGCACCGACAGCGACGGCGCCGGTGCCCGCTCAGCCGTCGGTCGTCAGCGGAAACCGCGTCGCGTGGATGGACTCGATGGTGCGGCCGTCGTGCCCGACGATCCACGACCCCCCGTGCTGCCTGCACTCGGCGATCCGGTCGAACACGGTCAGCAGGAAGAACACCGCCTGCTCCGCGGTGGCGGTGGCGGCGAGCCGGTGGGACTCACCGTGTTTCGTCCCGTCGAGCCACACGCCGCACTGGCCGTCGAGCCGCATCGTGGTGATGTGCTCGGAGTCGACGAACGCGTACTTGACCTGCTCCCAAGGGGTGTGGGCGCTGTAGGCCTGTTCGAGGACCTGGATCATGATCGACATCGCAGTCTCCTGGTGGGTGCACCTGCAGCCCAGTGTCCTCCGGGGAGCGAGCCCGATCCAGGGCCGATCGTCACCGGCGCTCGGCGCACGCTCGGCACGACCGTCCCGCGCGGGCCCACCCGCCACGACGGCGGGCGTGCGCCCCCAGCCCGTCACGACGGTGTCGGTCGCGGCTGGCACCATGGTGGGCATGCTGCACGGGCTGTGGTCACCGGGAGCGGGCCTGATGCTGTGGCGCGACGGCGACGACCCGCCCGACGACACACCCGCTGTACTGCGACGATGGATCGACCGGCCGTTCCGGCACCGCGTCGAGCTGCGTCTGCCCGGCGACGACGCTCCGCGGCGGATCCCCGCGGTGGCGGTCGCGCCGCCCGACGCCGCGGAGCTGCTGCTGGCGCTGCCGCGGCACGCCGAGGGGGTGGCCGGGGACCTGCGCTACCTCGCCCACGTCGCCCGCGGCATCGAGCGCTGGGCGCAGGCCGGGCGGGTGGCCCCGGAACTGCACCGCGCCGACGGGCAGTGGTGGGCCCGGTGGCGCCTGCTCGGCGGCGACCGGATCCGGGCCTGGACGGCCGAGCTGTCCGCCGCGATGCCGCCGGTGCAGCGGCAGGCCGGCCGGCCCGCGGCGCTCCTCGACGACCTCGCCACCGAGCTCACCGATCCGATCACCCGGGCGTTGATCGGCAACGTGGGTACCTCGCTGCATCCGCTGATCGCCGCCCTGGCCGAGGGGCAGCCGCACCACAGCGGCTCCCAGCGCATGGCCGAGGCGCTGGACGAATGGCGGGCCTCGCTCGCCGGAAACGAGCCCGACCTGGTGCTGCGGCTCGTCGAACCGGACGACGAGGAGGACGGCATCGGCGCCGACACGCTGTGGCGGCTCGAGGTGTGCCTGCGGTCGGAGGGGCAGGCGCCGGTGCCGGTGCCGGTGGACGGCTCCGACGCGCAGCTGCTGCAGATCGGGATCCGCAAGCTCGGCGCCGCCCTGAAGGCGTATCCGCGGCTGCAGGACGTGCCGCGCGACCCGGACAGCCTGGACCTGCTGCTGCCGACGGGGGTCGTGACCGACCTCGTGGAGCACGGTGGCCGTGCGCTGGGTGAGGCCGGCGTCGCGTTGCTGCTGCCGCGCGCGTGGGCGCGGCTCGAGCCGTCGCTGCGGCTGCAGGTGTCCTCGCCGGTCGCACCCGTCGCCGCCGAGGACGACACCGTCGGCATGAACGCGCTCGTCTCGTTCGAGTGGCAGCTTGCCGTGGGCGACATGCTGCTCACCCCCGCCGAGATGGAACGGCTGATCGCGGCCAACAGCGACCTGGTCAAGCTGCGCGGCAAGTGGGTGCAGGCCGATCCGATCGCGCTCGCGCGGGCCGCCCGCTACGTCGCCGGCCAGGGCGCGACGGACGCGACGCTGGCGACGTTGTTCGGCCGGTTCACCGGCGACGAGCCGCCACCGGTGGAGGTCACCGACGTCGCCGCGACCGGCTGGGTGGCGACCCTGCTCGACGGGCAGGTCCGGCCCGAACCGGTGCCGCCCCCACCCGGCCTGCACGCGACCTTGCGTCCGTACCAGCAGCGCGGCCTGGAGTGGCTGGCGTTCATGAGCGGCCTCGGGCTGGGCGCGGTGCTGGCCGACGACATGGGCCTCGGCAAGACCGTGCAGGTGCTCGCGCTGCTCGCCCACGAACGGGCGGGCGGCGACGACGTGCCCCCGACGTTGCTGGTGTGCCCGATGTCGGTGGTGGGCAACTGGCAGCGCGAGGCCCAGCGGTTCGTCCCGGGCCTGCGCGTGCACGTCCACCACGGCCCGGCGCGGTTGCGCGACGCCGCGCTGGCCGCGGCGGTCGCCGACAGCGACCTGGTGATCACGACGTACGCGCTCGTCGCGCGTGACGTGGCGCCGTTGAGGTCGCTGCGCTGGGGCCGGGTGGTGCTCGACGAGGCCCAGCACGTGAAGAACGCCGCGACCGCGCAGTCCCGCGCGACGCGGGCGATCCCCGCGCGGCACCGCGTCGCGCTCACCGGCACCCCCGTGGAGAACCGGCTCGAGGAACTGCGATCGATCCTCGACTTCGCCAATCCCCGCCTGCTGGGTTCGCCGTCGACGTTCCGGGCCCGGTTCGCCGTCCCGATCGAGCGGGAGCGCGACGCGGCCGCCGCCGCGCGGCTGCGGGCGTTGACGTCGCCGTTCGTGCTTCGCCGCGTCAAGACCGATCCGTCGGTGATCTCGGACCTGCCGGAGAAGTTCGAGCAGACGGTGCGGGCCAACCTGACCGCCGAGCAGGCGGCGCTGTACCGGGCGGTGGTCGACGAGATGATGCGGCAGATCCGGGACAAGGAGGGCATGGCCCGCAAGGGCGCGGTGCTCGCCGCGCTGACCCGGCTCAAGCAGGTGTGCAATCACCCCGCGCACTACCTGGGCGACGGCTCCGGGGTGCTGCGGCGGGGCCGGCACCGTTCGGGCAAGCTCGGGCTGGTGGAGGACATCGTCGAGTCGATCCTCGCCGACGGCGAGAAGGCGCTGCTGTTCACCCAGTTCCGGGAATTCGGTGAGCTGATCGCCCCGTATCTCGCCGAGCGGTTCGACACCACGGTGCCGTTTCTGCACGGCGGGGTGTCCAAGGGCCGGCGCGACGCGATGGTCGCCGCGTTCCAGGGCGACGGCGGCCCGCCGATGATGCTGCTCTCGCTCAAGGCCGGCGGCACGGGCCTGAACCTGACGGCCGCGAATCACGTGGTGCACCTGGATCGTTGGTGGAATCCGGCGGTGGAGAACCAGGCCACCGACCGGGCGTTCCGCATCGGCCAGCGCCGCGACGTGCAGGTCCGCAAGCTCGTGTGCGTCGGCACGCTGGAGGAACGGATCGACGAAATGATCGCGGGGAAACAGGAATTGGCGGAGCTTGCGGTGGGAGCGGGCGAGAACTGGATCACCGAGCTGTCCACCGAGCAGCTGCACTCGCTGCTGTCCCTGGGCGACGAGGCGGTGGGCGAGTGAGCCCGGCCGGCGGGTTCGACCGTTACGGCAAGCGCCGGCGGGTCGTCGGCGGCATCGAGGCGCGGACGAAGCGCGGGTCGATCGGACGCACCTGGTGGTCGAAGGAGCTGGTCTCGGCGATGGAGCAGGTCGCCGACAAGGGCCGGCTGGCGCGGGGCCGGACCTACGCCCGGTCGGGACAGGTGGTCTCGATGCGGCTCGAGCCCGGCGTGGCGGTGGGGGAGGTGCAGGGCAGTCAGCTGCGCCCGTTCACCTCGACGGTCTCGATCCGCACGCTCGACGAGGAGGCGGTCACGGAGCTGATCGACCGGGTGCGGTCGGCTCCGGGCATGCTGGTCCGGCTCGCGGGCGGTACGCTGCCGGAGGAACTGGGTCCGCTGCTGCTGCCGCGGCGCGCCGGTGAACTGGACTTCGACTGCACGTGCCCCGACGACGGGTGGCCGTGCAAACACGCGGCGGCAGTCGGGTACCTGCTGGCCGAGCACGTCGACGAGCAGCCGCTGGCGGTGCTCACCCTGCGCGGGGTCGACCTGAACGCATTGATCGGCGGGGTGGACGCCGCCGAGACCGACGACGAGGACTTCTACGGGGACGCGATCCGGTTGCCGGATCTGCCGGCCGAGCCGTACCGGCCCGCGCTGGACGATCTCGATCCGATGCTGTTGCGGCGGGTCCTGCGGGCCGGCGGCACCGACGAGTCGGTGGTCATCCGCGGTGCCGCCGACCTGGAAGAGATGTACCGGCGGCTGCGATAGGCCGCTCCTCGGCCGGTGCGTCCTTTGGGCGGCTGAAGCGACCCAAAGGCCGCACCGGCGGCGCAGCCACCTATGGACATACATGGACTTCCAACTATAGGATGAGCACACATTGCCGGGGGTGTCGTCCGCTGCCCCCGATCATCCCACCGAAACACGAGAATTCGACCAGTTAGGACGGATCCGGACATGAGCGTTCGAGAACTCACCCACTTCGTCGGGGGCAAGCACATCCCCGGCGCCTCCGACCGGTTCGCCGACGTCTTCGACCCCAACACCGGCGAGGTGCAGGCCCGGGTTCCGCTCGCCGACGTCGCCGAGGCCGAGGCCGCCATCGCGAACGCCGTCGAGGCTCAGAAGGAATGGGCCGCGTTCAACCCGCAGAAGCGCGCCCGCGTGCTGATGAAGTTCCTGCAGCTCGTGCAGGACGACATGGACAACCTCGCGCGGCTGCTGTCCTCCGAGCACGGCAAGACCGTCGCCGACGCCAAGGGCGACATCCAGCGCGGCCTCGAGGTGATCGAGTTCGCCACCGGCATCCCGCACCTGCTCAAGGGCGAGTTCACCGACTCCGCCGGCACCGGCATCGACGTCTACTCGATGCGCCAGCCGCTCGGCGTCGTCGCCGGCATCACCCCGTTCAACTTCCCCGCGATGATCCCGCTGTGGAAGGCCGGACCGGCCATCGCGTGCGGAAACGCGTTCGTGCTCAAGCCTTCCGAGCGCGACCCGTCGGTGCCGCTGCGCCTGGCGGAGCTGTTCATCGAGGCCGGGCTGCCCGCCGGCGTGTTCAACGTCGTCAACGGCGACAAGACCGTCGTCGACGTGCTGCTGACCGACGAGCGCGTCAAGGCCGTCGGCTTCGTCGGCTCCACGCCGATCGCCCAGTACATCTACGAGACCGCCGCCGCCCACGGCAAGCGCGCCCAGTGCTTCGGCGGCGCCAAGAACCACGCGATCGTCATGCCCGACGCCGACATGGACCAGGTGGCCGACGCCCTCGTCGGCGCCGGCTACGGCTCCGCCGGTGAGCGCTGCATGGCCATCTCCGTCGCGGTGCCCGTCGGTGAGGAGGCCGCCGAGGCTCTCGTCGCCAAGCTGAAGGAACGCGTCGCCGAGCTGAAGGTCGGCCGCAGCGACGACCCGAACGCCGACTTCGGCCCGCTCGTCACCGCCGAGGCTCGCCAGCGGGTGCACGACTACATCCAGTCCGGCATCGACGAGGGCGCAGAGCTCGTCGTCGACGGGCGCGACTTCGTGCTCGAGGGCCACGAGAACGGCTTCTTCTCCGGCGCCACCCTGTTCGACAACGTCACCGCGGAGATGAAGATCTACCGCGAGGAGATCTTCGGTCCCGTCGTGATCGTCGTCCGCGCGCACGACTACGAGGAGGCCCTGCGGCTGCCCTCGGAGCACGAGTACGGCAACGGCGTGGCCATCTTCACCCGCGACGGCGACACCGCCCGCGACTTCACCAACCGCGTCAACGTCGGCATGGTCGGCGTGAACGTGCCGATCCCGGTGCCGATCGCGTACCACACCTTCGGCGGCTGGAAGCGGTCCGGCTTCGGCGATCTCAACCAGCACGGCCCGGACTCGATCCGCTTCTACACCAAGACCAAGACCGTCACGCAGCGCTGGTTCTCCGGCCTGAAGGAGAACGCCGACCACTTCGTCATCCCGACGATGGACTAGGACGAGATACCGATGTTCACCCTCACCGACGACGACCGGGCGATCCGCGACACCGCCCGCGACTTCGCCGCCGAGTTCCTCGCCCCGAACGCGGTCGAATGGGACCAGACCAAGCACTTCCCGGTCGACGTCCTGCGCAAGGCCGCGGCCCTCGGGATGGGCGGCATCTACGTCCGCGAGGACGTCGGCGGGTCGGGCCTGCGTCGCCTCGACTCCGTCCGGATCTTCGAGGAACTCGCCAAGGGCTGCCCGTCCATCGCCGCCTACATCTCCATCCACAACATGGTCACGTGGATGATCGACCGGTTCGGCAACGACGAGCAGCGCCGCCGTTGGGTCCCCGGGCTCTGCTCGATGGACCAGCTCGCGAGTTACTGCCTGACCGAGCCCGGCGCCGGCTCCGACGCGGCGGCCCTGAGCACCAGGGCCGTCCGCGACGGCGACGAGTACGTCCTCACCGGCGCCAAGCAGTTCATCTCCGGCGCCGGCACGTCGGACGTGTACGTGGTGATGGCGCGCACCGGCGAGCCCGGCCCGCGCGGCATCTCCGCGATCATCGTCCCGAAGGACACCCCCGGGCTGTCCTTCGGCGCCAACGAGAAGAAGATGGGCTGGAACGCCCAGCCCACCCGGCAGGTGATCTTCGACGGTGCCCGGGTGCCCGCCGAGAACCTGCTCGGCGAGGAGGGCAGCGGTTTCCGCATCGCCATGCACGGGCTCAACGGAGGCCGGCTCAACATCGCCGCGTGCTCGGTCGGCGGCGCTCAGGCCGCGCTCGACAAGACCGTCGGCTACCTCGCCGAACGCAAGGCGTTCGGCGAGCGGCTGCTCGACTCGCAGGCCCTGCAGTTCCGGCTCGCCGACATGCGCACCGGCATCGAGGCCTCCCGCACCCTGCTGTGGCGCGCGGCCGACGCGCTGGACCGGAATGCCGACGACGTGGTCGAGCTGTGCGCCATGGCGAAGCGATTCGCCACCGATGCCTGCTTCGACGCCGCCAACGACGCGCTGCAACTGCACGGCGGCTACGGCTATCTTGCCGAGTACGGGCTCGAGAAGATCGTGCGGGATCTGCGGGTGCATCAGATCCTCGAAGGAACCAACGAGATCATGCGGGTGGTCGTCGCGCGCAGCGTGGTGGCCGCGGCGCAGAACGGAGCAAAATGACCGAGACGGAAGACGTCCTCGTCCGGGTCTCCGGCGGCATCGGCCGGATCACCCTGAACCGGCCCAAGGCCATCAACGCCCTGAACTACGACATGGTGAAGGTGACGGCCGCCGCGCTCGGCGAGTGGGCCGGGGACGACTCGGTCCGTGCGGTCGTCGTGGACGGGGCGGGGGAGCGCGGCCTGTGCGCCGGCGGTGACATCGTCTCGATCTACCACGACGCCCGCGACGGGGGCACCGGCTCGCAGGACTTCTGGCGCGACGAGTACATCCTCAACGCCGCCATCGGCCGCTACCCGAAGCCGTACGTGGCGCTCATGGACGGCATCGTCATGGGCGGCGGCGTCGGGATCGCCGCCCACGGCAACGTCCGCGTCGTCACCGAACGCTCCACGATCGCGATGCCCGAGGTGGGCATCGGCTTCGTCCCCGACGTGGGCGGCACCTGGCTGCTCTCGCGCGCACCGGGCGAGCTCGGCACCCACCTCGCCCTGACCACCGGCCGGATGACGGCCGGCGACGCCATCGCCCTCGGTTTCGCCGACCACTTCGTGCCGTCCGAGGCGCTCGACAAGTTCGTCGCCGCCCTCGAATCCGGCACGGTCGACGAGGCGCTCGCCGAATTCGCCCAGCCGGCCCCGGAGTCGCCGCTGCTCGCGCAGCGCTCCTGGATCGACGCCGCCTACTCGGCGCCGACCGTCGAGGAGATCGTCGCCCGACTGCAGGACGCCGAGGAGCCCGAGGCCCGCGCAGCCGCCGAGCAGATCCTCGGCAAGTCGCCCGTCGCGCTGAAGGTGACCCTGCGATCGGTGCGCCACGCCCGCGAACTCGGCAGCCTCGAAGAGGTGCTGAACGAGGAGTACCGGGTGTCCCTGGCGTCGTTGCGCTCGCACGACCTCGTCGAGGGCATCCGCGCGCAGGTGGTCGACAAGGACCGCAACCCGGCGTGGTCGCCGGCGACCCTCGCCGACGTCACCGACGCGGACGTCGACGCGTACTTCCAGCCACTCGGCGAGCTCGAACTCGGGCTCGTCGCACCCGAGAAGGAAACCGCCTGACATGAGCACACTGCCGAACGTCGCCTTCCTCGGTCTCGGCCACATGGGCGGGCCGATGGCCGCGAACCTCGTCAAGGCCGGCTACCCGGTCACCGGTTTCGACCCGGTGCCGGCGGCCCAGGAACAGGGCCGCGCCGACGGCCTCACGATCTCCGAGTCCGCGACCGACGCGGTCCGCGACGCCGACGTCGTGATCACGATGCTGCCCAACGGCGCCCTCGTGCTGAAGCTGTACGACGAGGTCCTGCCGGCCGCCCGGCCGAACACGCTGTTCGTCGACAGCTCCACCATCGACGTCGCCGACGCGCGCGCCGCCCACGAGAAGGCCGTGCAGGCCGGGCACCGCGCCATCGACGCGCCCGTCTCCGGCGGCGTGGCCGGTGCGGCCGCCGGCACCCTCGCCTTCATGGTCGGCGGGTCGGAGGAGGACTTCGAAGCCGCAAAGCCGCTGCTCGAGGTGATGGGTCGCAAGGTCGTGCACTGCGGCGGGTCCGGCGTCGGCCAGGCCGCCAAGATCTGCAACAACATGATCCTCGGCGTGTCGATGATCGCCATCAGCGAGGCCTTCGTGCTCGGCGAGAAGCTCGGACTGACCAACCAGGCCCTCTTCGACGTCGCGTCCAACGCCTCCGGCCAGTGCTGGGCGCTGACCAGCAACTGCCCGGTGCCCGGGCCGGTGCCCACCACCCCCGCCAACAACGACTACCAGCCCGGGTTCGCCGCCGCGCTCATGGACAAGGACCTCGGTCTGGCCGCGAACGCGTTGCGCGCCAACGGCGTCGACGCCGAGCTGGGGCTGCGGGCCGCGGAGATCTACCACCGCTTCAACGAGTCGGGTGGCGGCGGACTGGACTTCTCGGCCATCATCACCGAGATCCGCAACCGCTCGACAGAACAGGAAACCCAGTGACGGACTTCGAGACGATCCTGCTCGACCGCAAGGACCGCGTCGGCATCATCACGCTGAACCGGCCCAAGGCGCTCAACGCCCTCAACAGCCAACTGATGCGTGAGGTGGTGGCGGCCGTCGAGGAGCTCGAGGCGGATGCCGGTATCGGCGCCATCCTGCTCACCGGCTCCGAGAAGGCGTTCGCCGCGGGCGCGGACATCAAGGAGATGGCGCCGAAGACGTTCTCCGAGGTGTACGCGGAAGACCTGTTCTCGCAGTGGGATCGGCTCTCCTCGGCCCGCAAGCCGATCATTGCCGCCGTCTCCGGGTACGCCCTCGGCGGCGGCTGCGAACTGGCCATGCTGTGCGACTTCATCATCGCCGCGGACACCGCCAAGTTCGGCCAGCCCGAGATCAAGCTCGGCGTCATCCCCGGCATCGGCGGCTCGCAGCGGCTCACCCGCGCCGTGGGCAAGGCCAAGGCGATGGACATGTGCCTGACCGGCCGGAACATGGACGCCGAGGAGGCCGAGCGCGCGGGCCTGGTGTCGCGCATCGTGCCGGCCGCGGACCTGTTCGACGTGGCGCTCGAGGCCGCGACCACGGTGGCGTCGATGTCGCTGCCCGTCGCGATGATGGCCAAGGAGGCGGTCAACCGGTCCTTCGAGACCACCCTCGCCGAGGGCGTGAAGTTCGAGCGGCGGGTGTTCCACTCGACGTTCGCCACCGCCGACCAGAAGGAAGGCATGGCCGCGTTCGTCGAGAAGCGCGCGCCGGAATTCAAGCACGCCTGATCGTCGTCCTCGACCGGGGCCGTTCCGCATCCTGCGGGACGGCCCCGATCCGTGTCACCACCTGGTGGGATCGCCTCCGGTGTCGAAGTCGCCGGCGTCGCGGCGCAGGCCGGCCAGGATCCGCAGCAGCGTCTCGAGCTGGTCGTCGGGCACGCCGGGCCGGGCGAACACCTCGGCGTTGAGCTTCTCGGTGGTCTCGACGGCCAGCGCCCGCCCCTCGTCGGTCAGTTCGACCAGTGTGGCGCGACGGTCGCTCGGGTGCGGGGTGCGGCGCACGAGCCCCGCGGTCTCGAGCCGGTCCACGGCATTGGTGACGCTGGTGGGGTGGACCTGCAGCCGGGCGCTGGCCTTCGCCATGGGCAGCGCCCCGGTCCTGGTGAAGTGCAGCAGGGTCAGCAGTTCGTACCGGGCGAACGTGAGCCCGAACGGTTTGAGGACCTCCTCGACCCGCGCCATCATGATCTGCTGCGCGCGCATCACGGAGGTCACCGCGGCCATGCCGTCCGCGACCTCACCCCAGCCGTGGGCCGTCCACTGGCGGTGGGCCTCGGCGATCGGATCGAGCGGTAGGGGTGCGGGCATACGTCGATCATCCCATGTCGCACGGTCTGGACGTGACGTGGACACGGCTTCCGGACCCCGCCGGGGCGGCCCGCGAACCGGCCGCCGTGAGTGAACGACACGCGGCGCGCGTGCGAACGGCACGTGAACATCGCACGGCGCCGAAAATCGCGTCCCCTCCGCCCGATTCGCGGCGACTAGAGTGCGCGCGTGCACATCCTGTTCGTCTGCAGCGGCAACGTCTGCCGGTCCGTGATCGCGGAGCGGCTGACGCGGGCCTACGCGTGCGAATCGGGGTGGGCCGACCTGACCGCCGAGAGCGCGGGCACGCGGGCCCTCGTCGGGTATCCCGTCGAACCCAGGGCGGCCGCGGTCATCGCCGGTCTCGGCGCCGACGCGAGCGACTTCCGCGCCCGCCGGGTGACCGCGACGATGGTCGAGGGCGCCGACCTGGTCCTGACCATGAGCGAGGAGCAGCGCGACCGGGTCGCCGGCCTGACCGCCGGCGCCGCGGCGAAGTCGTTCACCCTGACCGAGGCGCACCGCATCGCGACCGTCACCGGTGCGGAGACGATCGCCCGGCTCGACGCCTGCCGGGATCCCAGCGGCGCGGCCCGCACCCCGAACATCCCCGACCCGATCGGCCTGTCCGAGCAGGCGTTCGTCGAGACCGGGGATCTCATCGCCGCCGCGCTGTTCCCGCTGCTCGACGTCCTCGCCGCCGCGGCGGTCGCCGCGGGTCAGCGACAGGCGTAGTCCGGGAACCGCTCGTCCACCTCGGCGTCGCTCAGACCGAAGTCCTCGAGCCGGTAGCGGTGCGCCGGCCGGCGGTCCCCGCTGCGGCTCTCGGCGTGCAGCGCGGCCATCGCCTGTTCGGCGCCGGCGGTGAGCGGGATGCCGAACCGGTCGTAGATCGCGCCGACCGTGCCGAGGGGATCGGCGACGAAGTCGCGGTAGTCCACATCGACGAACCGATCCGGGTGGTGCCGGCTCCGTTCCGCGGTGAACGTGTCGAGCCCGCGCGCCCACAGGTCGAGCTGGCTGCGCCCGATGCTCGCGCCCCGGAAGGTGTGCGACCAGCCGTCGGTGGCGTGCGCGGCCAGGCTGCACACCGACGGGATCACGGTGCGCGGGTCGCGGTGGGTGACGACGATCAGCGCGTCGGGGTAGACGGTGAGCAGTTCGTCGAGTGCGAACAGGTGGCTCGGGTTCTTCAGGACCCAGCGCTTGCCGGCGTCGGGAAGCCCGATCAGCTGCAGGTTCCGGCGGTGCCGGGCGTACGCGCCGGTCCAGTCCTGCCGCGCGAGCCAGCGCGAGTAGGTGGGCAGGTGCGCGAGGCATTCGTAGGACACCGATCGGAAGGACTGCCGCAGCAGCTGCCAGCACTCCTCGACCTCGCCGGCGGACATGTAGTGCACACCCATGAACTCCGGGTGCTCGACGTGGTGCTGCGCGAACCCGGCCTCGATGGCCGCGAACGCCGGGTTCCCGGCCCACGTCTCGCGCGGCGGCCGTGGCTGCGGCAGCTCGGTCAGCCACATCTCGAGTCCCTGGTGGCCGGGATCGGCGGTGAGCAGGCGGTGCAGCGCGGTGGTGCCGGTGCGGGGGAGGCCGGTGACGAAGATCGGCCGTTCGATCGCGACGTCGGCGTGCTCGGGGTGGGCGCGCCAAGCCGATTCGCTCAGCAGCCGCGCGACGAGGGCGCCGCGCAGGAACACCCGCGACATCTTGCTGCCGAGCGGGGTGAGGTGTTCGTCGCGCGCATACGAGTCGAGAAGGACGCCGAGGGCCTCGGTGTAGTCGTCGTCGCCGAAGTCGGTCAGGCCGGTCAGCCGCGTCGCGGAGGCGTGCAGGTCCTCGACGGTGCCGACGCTGGTGCGTTCACTCATGCATCTCCCTTCCCTGTGCGCGCTTCTGGTAGTGCCGGCTACCGAAAACGCGCACGGCTGGTCAGTGGTGGTATTCGCCGCAGTTCACGTCCAGGCACTGGCCGGTGACGGCCCGTGCCAGCGGGGAGGCGAGGAAGATCACGGCGTCAGCCACCTCCTCGGTGGTGGGCAGGCGTTTGAGGTCGGTGCCCGCCGCGGTGTGCTGGTAGATCTGTTCGACGGTGGTGCCGTACTTCTCTGCCTGGTGCTCGAAGTACGCCTTCAGGGTTTCTCCCCAGATATAGCCGGGGGCAACGGAATTGACTCGGATTCCGTGAGGGCCGAGCTCGGTGGCGAGGGACTGTGACAGCGCGAGCAGGGCCGACTTGGCCAGCTTGTAGCTGCCGTAGCGCTCCTGCGAGTGTCGCAGCACCATCGAATTGATGTTCACCACCGAGCCCTTCGTCTCGGTCAGGGCGTCGGTGAACAGTTGGGTCAGGCGCAGCGCGCCGAGGACGGTGAGTTCCACGCTGTCGCGGATGTGCTGGAAGTCGGTGCGTGCCAACGGTTTCATCGACGGAACCGAGAAAGCGTTGTTGACCAGGGTGTCGACCCGGCCGAACTCGCGGAGGGCCGTCTCGACCAGCCGGGACGCGGAGCCGGTGTCGGTGATGTCGGTCGGGACGGACAGGGCGCGCCGGCCCAGGGCGGTGATCTCGGCCGCGACGTCGTCGAGGCGGGCGGCGGTGCGGGCGGCGAGCACGACGTCGGCGCCGTGCTCGGCGCACCGCACCGCAAGGGTGCGGCCGAGTCCGGGCCCGACGCCGCTGACCACGACGGTCTGTCCGGCGAGCAGGGGGCTCGGGGTGGTGGTCACGGCGCTCACCCGAGCATCCGGTCGGCGATCGCGGTCTGGCGAGCGGCGATCCGCGCGGACCACTGCTGGGGCGTGACCCGGTTGTGGTCGAGGAACGGCAGTGCCGCGGCCAGGTCGTCGAACGGGACCACCCGGGCCGTCGGGCCGTCCGCGGTCGTGAGGTCGCGGGAGAGGCGCTGCCAGCGGAACTGCAGGAACCCGCGGCTGCGACCCAGGGTCTCGACCCAGTTGGCGACGCCGGGATTGCGGGCGGAGACGACCATGCGGATCATCCCGTCCGGATCGACCTGGGCCTGTGTGTTGTTCAGCGACGTCTGGTGGTGGATGTAGTCGAGCGAGATATACCAGAGGCTGCCCAGCTGGAAGCCCTGGTAGGGCGCGTCGGAGGCGGGGACGGTGAGGATCATCGCCTCGTCGTCGCGCAGGTCGAAGTGCCCGACGGACGAGTACTGGGTGGCCAGGCCGCCAGGCGTCGGCCGCGGTTCGGTGACCGTGTTGACCGGAAGGTCGAGGTAGAACCACTGCGGGAACTGCAGCCACGTCCGCACCCGGGACACGAGCGCGCGCCCGGCCCGCCGGTAGCGAGCGGCGGCGTCGTCCTGCGTCGGCTCGGGCGGCGGTGTGCCGAGCGCGTCGACCCGGTCGATGCGCAGGGTGCCGCGCCGCTGGGACCAGTCGTTGTAGACCTCCCGGACGACGAGCTGGGACGAGCCGGGGGCGAGGGTGAAGTAGTTGTTCCCGGGGTCGGCAGGGCCGGGACCGAACCGGGCCTCGAAGGTGCCGTCGTCGGCGATGCGCAGCTCGCGGTCGTCGAACGCGGTGACGTTGCCGGGTACCTCGGCGTCGGTGTAGTTGCCGGCGAGCACCTGGAAGCTCAGGTCGCAGGTGGTGCCGCGGCGGCCGGTGACGACGTACTCGGCGTCGTCGCGGATGCGCGCCCCGAAGTAGAGGGTGTCGGGGTTGTCGAGCCCCATCTTCGTGTAGGGCCCGGTGCCGGTGACGAACGTGGGGTGGGGGCTCTCGGCCGCCCACGCCGAGTGGACGCAGGCGGTGATCCCGCCGGCGAGGTAGCGGTACCCCTCGACCAGGTCCTGCTCGGTGCGGATGTGCGGCGCCGTCGCGACGAGCTTCTCGGCCTCGGCGATGGCGGATGTGAGCGGATCGGTGAGCACACGATCTCCTTGCGGTTCAAATATGTACCGGTGCGGTAGGCTCTCGGTGCAGCGACGATAGAACGTGTTCCAAGGAGGCGTCAATGACCGAGGCCGCCGCGACGTCGTCCGCTCGGCGTTCGCCGCCGACCGAGCGGGTCGTGCAGGTCCTGGACCACCTGGTCGCGCACCCGGAGACCCGGTTCGGGCTCTCCGAGCTGGCGCGCCGGCTGGGCATGAGCAAGCCGACGTGCCTGGGGATCCTGACCGCCCTGACCGAGGCCGGCTACCTGATGCGCCATCCCGCCGACAGGACGTACGGCCTCGGTCCCGCGCTGATCGTCGCGGGCCGCGCCGCGCAGCGCGGCTTCGCCGTCGGTCCCGTCACCCACCGCCACCTGGCCGCGCTCGGCGCCGAGTTCGGTGCCACCTGCGCCGCGTCGGCGGTGGTGGGCGACCGCATCGCGGTCCTCGACGTCGCCGGGGCCGATCCGGACGGTGCCGGGGCGCGGGTGGGAGAGGTCTATCCGTTCGCGCCGCCGGTGGGCTTGATGTACGTGCTGTGGGACTCCGACGAGCGGCTCGAGCAGTGGCTCGCGCGCGAGCCGACGCTTCCGGTGCGGCTGGACCGGGACCGCCTGCGGGACGTGGTCGACGAGTGCCGCACCGCGGGATACCTGGTCGAGTCGCTCACCGCGGGCGGGCGGCGGTTGCACGCGCTCATGGCGGGCGTCGCGGCGCACGACCTGCCGTCCGAGCTGCGCGAACTGCTGGGGGAGATGGTGTCCAGCCTGGGGGAGCGGGTGCTGCTGACCGGGGCGGAACCGGCCGACGCCGAGCATCCGGTGAACCTGCTCGCCGCCCCCGCTTACGACGCGGACGGGCGGCAGTCGGTGGTGCTCACGCTCCACGTGGGCGCGACCCTGGCCAACCGGGAGATCGCCCGGCGCGGGGCGGCCCTCGTGGCCACCGCCGAGGCCGTCACGCGCGAGCTCGGCGGGCGTCGCCCGGCCCGGTGACGCGGGCGTCGCCCGGCCCGGTGACGGCCGGGTGTTGCGGCCCCGGGGGACCGAGCGAATGGATCATGCCGTCGGTCTGATCGAGTGGGCGATACATTCGCTCGCACCCCGCGAGGCGTTGACCCGGAACTGAAACTCGTTCTATTGTTCGGGGCGAAACCTTTCGACCGAGCCGGTACATATTTGGACCGGCGCTCGTGAGCTGGAGCCCCGATGACCCTCACGCCGTCGTACGAACTGTCCCTGCTGCGCGCGCTCGAGGCCGAGTCCGTGCACATCTTCCGGGAGGTGGCGGCCACCTTCGAACGTCCCGTGCTGCTCTTCTCCGGAGGCAAGGACTCCGCGGTGATGCTGCACGTGGCGGCCAAGGCGTTCTGGCCGGCGCCGATCCCGTTTCCGGTGCTGCACATCGACACCGGTCACAACTTCCCCGAGGTCCTCGCCTACCGCGACGCCGAGGCGGCCCGCCGGAGGGTGCGCCTGCTGGTCGCCTCGGTGCAGGACGACATCGACGCCGGCCGGGCCGTCGAGGACGTCGGCCCGCGCGCGAGCCGCAACCGGCTGCAGACCCGAACGCTGTTGCGCGCCATCCGCGAAGGCGGATTCGACGCGGTGTTCGGCGGCGCCCGCCGCGACGAGGAGAAGGCCCGCGCCAAGGAACGCGTGTTCTCCTTCCGCGACGAGTTCGGGCAGTGGGATCCCAAGGCGCAGCGTCCCGAACTGTGGCAGCTGTACAACGGCCGGCACCGCCGCGGTGAGCACATCCGCGTGTTCCCGCTGTCCAACTGGACCGAACTCGACGTCTGGAACTACATCCGCGACGAGGGCATCGAGCTGCCGTCGCTCTACTACGCCCATCGCCGCACCGTCGTCGAGCGCGACGGAATGCTGCTGGCGCTCAACGAGTTCCTCGCTCTGCTGCCGGACGACGAGCCGCGCGACGCGCTGGTGCGGTTCCGCACGGTGGGCGACGCCACCTGCACGGGGTGCGTCGAATCCGCCGCCGCCACCCCCGACGAGGTGGTCGCCGAGGTCGCCGTCAGCCGCGTCACCGAGCGCGGCGCCACCCGCGCCGACGACCGCATCTCCGAGGCCGGCATGGAGGACCGCAAGAAGGAGGGCTACTTCTGATGACCCGGTTGCTGCGCATCGCCACCGCCGGCAGCGTCGACGACGGCAAGTCCACGCTGATCGGCCGGTTGCTCCACGATTCCAAGGCCGTGCCCGAGGACCAGCTCGACGCCGTCACCCGCACCAGCCGCGAGCGCGGCATGGACACCCCCGATCTGGCGCTGCTCACCGACGGACTGCGGGCGGAGCGGGAACAGGGCATCACCATCGATGTCGCTCACCGCTACTTCTGTACCCCGCACCGCGCCTTCGTCGTCGCCGACACCCCCGGCCACGAGCAGTACACCCGGAACATGGTCACCGGCGCCTCGACCGCCGACCTCGCCCTCATTCTCGTCGACGCCCGCAAGGGCATCGTCGAGCAGACCCGCCGGCACGCCTTTCTCGCCAGCCTGCTCGGCGTCCCCCACCTCGTGCTGTGCGTCAACAAGATGGACCTGGTCGACTGGTCGCAACAGCGCTTCGACGAGATCTGCGCCGAATTCTCCTCGTTCGCAGCCAAACTCGACATCCACGACCTGACGTTCGTGCCGGTGTCGGCGCTGCTCGGCGACAACGTCGTCACGCGCACCACCACCATGACCTGGTACGAGGGCGCCTCGTTGCTGCACCGTCTCGAGCAGGTGCACATCGACTCCGATCGCAACCTCATCGACGCGCGATTCCCCGTCCAGTACGTGCTCCGCCCCGGTCACGGGGAGCACCGCGACTTCCGCGGCTACGCCGGCACCGTCGCGAGCGGGGCGTTCGCCCCCGGCGACGAGGTGGTGGTGCTGCCCTCGGGCTACGGCACGCGTGTGCGCGCCGTCCACGGACCGGGCGGCGACCCGGTGCCGAGCGCCTTCGCGGGCAGCGCCGTGTGCCTCGAACTCGAGGACGACCTCGACGTGGGCCGCGGTGACATGCTGTGCCGCCCGGGGAACCGCCCGCTCGTCGGGCACGAGCTCGACGCGATGGTGTGCTGGCTCGCCGAGGGCCCGGGTCTCGCACCCGACGCCACCTACACCCTGCTGCACACCACCAACGCCACCGCCGCGCACGTGGTGCGGCTCGACTACCGGCTCGACGTCACCACCCTCCACCGCGACGGGACGGCACGATCGCTGACCCTCAACGAGATCGGACGGGTGCAGCTGCGGACCCGCCGTCCCGTGCTGTTCGACCCCTACCGGCGCAACCGGACCACCGGCAGCTTCGTGCTCGTCGACGACGCGACCGGCAGCACCGTCGCCGCCGGGATGATCACCGGACCCACCCTCGCCGCCGCCCCCGTCGTGTGGCACGCGGCGGAGGCGACCCGCGCCGAACGCCTCTCGCGCGGCGCGACGGTGTGGCTGACCGGCCTGTCGGCGTCGGGCAAGTCCACCGTCGCCGCGGCGCTCGAGCGGCGCCTGCTCGCGGCCGGTGTCCCGGCCTACCGGCTCGACGGCGACAACCTGCGCCACGGCCTCAACGCCGACCTCGGCTTCGGGCCGCGGGACCGCGCGGAGAACGTCCGGCGCGTCGGCGCGGTGGCGCAGCTGATGGCCGACGCGGGCCTGGTGACGATCTGCGCGCTCATCAGCCCGTACCGGTCCGACCGGGACCGGATCCGCGAGCAGCACCGGGAGGCCGGGCTGCCGTTCCTCGAGGTGTTCGTCGACACCCCGCTCGCCGACTGCGAGGCCCGCGATCCGAAGGGCATGTACGCCCGGGCCCGGGCCGGGGAGATCACCGGGTTCACCGGTATCGACGACCCCTACGAGGCGCCCACCCGGCCGGACCTGGTGCTGCGGCCGCAGGACGGCGATCCGGTCGCACAGGCCGGGCTGGTCATGGAATTGTTGGCCCCATGACCGATGACGCCGCCCTCGCCGCCGAGATCGCCACCGCTGCAGGCGAACTGTTGCTGACCGTCCGCGCGGCCGAGGCCGACACGCTCACCGGTCGCGAACTCGGCCGCCGCGGCGACCGCGCCGCCGATACGTACATCCTCGAGCGGCTCGCCGCCGAGCGCCCCGGCGACGCGGTGCTCTCGGAGGAATCCGCCGACGATCCGGTGCGGGTGCACGCGAAGCGGGTGTGGATCGTCGACCCGTTGGACGGGTCCAAGGAGTACGGCATGCCGGACCACGAGGACTGGGCCGTGCACGTCGCGTTGTGGGAGGCCGGCAGGGGTATCACCGCCGCCGCCGTCGCTCAGCCGGCCGTCGGTGCCGTCTACGGCACCGACGACGTCCGTCCCGCCGAACTGCGGCCGCTGGCCGGCCGACGGCCCCGGATCGTCGTCAGCGGCAGCCGGCCGCCGGCCTTCGTCGCCGACGTCGCCCGGGCCGTCGGCGCCCACGTGGTGCGGATGGGTTCGGCCGGGGCCAAGGCCATGGCGGTGGTGCGTGGCGACGTCGATGCCTACGTGCACGCCGGCGGGCAGTGGGAGTGGGACTCCGCGGCGCCGGTGGGGGTCGCGCAGGCGGCGGGGCTGTACTGCGCCCGCATCGACGGCAGCGAGCTCGAGTACAACCGCCCCCACCCCTACATGCCGGACCTGGTGATCTGCCGGCCGGACTGGGCGCCGACCCTGATGGCCGCGATCGCCGAGCATGCCGGCGCGCCCACCGACAGCGCCCGCGTCGCCATGGCCCGCTCCTACATCCGCTCCCTCGTCGGACACGACGCATCACACGTGCGGCTCGCGGCCGACGCGTGGCGGGTCGAGAACGGCGTGCGCACCGGCGACAGCGGCGTCGAGATCCGCGACCGGCTCGAGCAGGGCCCCGAGTACCGCTCGATCCGTCGTGTGCGGGAGCTGACGTTTCGCGAGTGGGACGACAACGTCGTCGCGCGGTTCCTGCTCGACCTCGACGCCGGCGACGGCACCCTCACCGTGGCGGTCACCGAGCACTTCGCCATCCCAGCGGGGGAGATCCGGTCGATCATGGCGATCATCGAGCCGCACGAACCCAAATAGTTTACTGTTTGTGTTCATTGAATGGCTAACGATCGAGTAGCTCGGAGGACCCCATGGACCACGCCCGCGACATCGGCGACGGCATCTACCGCATCCCCGTACCGGTGAGCGACCTGCCGGTCGGCGACACCCAGGTGTATGCGATGGAGTCGCCGCGCGGGCTGGTCCTCGTCGACGTGGGCTGGAACGACGACACGTCCTGGGCCGCGCTGCAGGACGGCCTCGCCGCCGTCGGCGCCTCCGTCGCGGACGTCGAGGGGGTCGTCGTCACTCACTTCCATCCCGACCACGTCGGTCTGACCGGCCGGATCCGGGAAGCGTCGGGCTGCTGGGTCGGCATGCACGAGGACGACTTCGGCCAGCTCGAGCTCATGATTTCCGGCGACGGCAACGCCGAGTGGGAGGCCGAGCAGTGGCGCCGCGCCGGCGCCCCGGACGACCAGATCGCCACCTACCTCGACCGCGTGAACGGGGAACGCGCAACCGGCAAGCCCGACGTCCATCCCGACCGCAAGCTCGCCACCGACGAACGGATCACGCTCGCCGGCCGCACCCTGCGCACGGTGTTCACCCCCGGGCACACCCCCGGCCACGCCTGCTTCTACATCGAGGAGCACGACATCCTCTTCAGCGGCGACCACGTCCTCGCCACCACGACCCCGCACGTGGGCGACTTCGATTTCCCCCTCCCCGAACGCGACGCCCTCGGCGAATTCATCGACTCCCTGCGCGCCGTCGGCACCCTCCCTGCCCGGCGCACCCTGCCCGCGCACCGGCAGCCGATCGACGACCTCGCGGCCCGCACCGACGCGCTCGTCGAGCACCACGAGCGACGCCTCGACGATCTGTACGCGGCGTTCGGCGACGAGGAGCTGACACTGTGGCAGGCTGCCGAGCGGATGACGTGGTACCGCCCCTGGGACCAGACTCCGCCCACGGGCAAGCAGATGGCGCTGTCCGAGGCCTCGGCGCACGTGCGGCACCTCATCGAGAGAGGCCGGGCGCGCCGGGTCCCGGGCACCGATCCGGCGCGCTTCGCCCGGGCCTGACGGAAGGAACCGCATGACCCCCGACGAGCTCGTCACCGAATTCTGTCGCCGCTGGGCCGATCCCGACCCGGCCGTGCTCGCGTCCTACTTCACCGACGACGCCGTCTACCACAACATCCCGATGGAACCGGTGCGTGGGCGCGCGGCGATCGAGGAGTTCATCGCCGGGTTCGTCGCCTCGTTCGGCGGCATCGATTTCCGCATCCGGCACCAGGCTGTCCACGGCGGCGTGGTGCTCAACGAGCGTGTCGACGTCTTCACGATCGGGGGACGGACCGTCGAACTGCCCGTGATGGGGGCCTTCGAGGTCGTCGACGGCAGGATCGCCGGCTGGCGCGACTACTTCGACATGGCGCCGATCGCCGAGGCCGCCCAGCAGGATCCGGCGGACTGACACCCGGTCTCGCGGTCGTCGGCCGCAGGTGACCGAGTTGATCCGGCCGTGGGAGAGTCGGTGCATGCACGCAGTGAGTGCCGATGCTCCCGGGAGTCGGGCCGAGGTCCGTGACGTAGCCGGGCCCGCGGCATGAAGGGGAATTCATGACGCTCTCCCCAGGCGGGCGGATCGGCCTGGCCGGAGCTGCGGTGGTCGGAGTCGCTTTCGGCATGGCCCGCTACGCCTACGGCCTGACACTGCCCGATATCCGGGAAGACCTGCGGCTCTCCGAGCTGGTGCTCGGCCTCGTCGCCAGCGCAACGTTTGCGGGCTACCTGGCCGGTCTGTTGCTCGCCGGACGGCTCGCCGCTCGCCGCGGGTCGCGCGCGCCGACGACAGCGGGCGGGGCCTGCGGCGCTGCGGGGGCTGTGATCGTGACTTTCGCGCAGTCCCCGGGGCTGCTTGCCGTCGGTGTCGTTTTGGCCGGCAGCGCCGGTGGCTGGGTCTGGGCGCCTTACTCCGACATCGTGACCCGATCGGTGCCCTCGCGGCAGCAGCCCCGAGCGTTGGCGATCATCACCACCGGCACCAGCGGCGGACTGGTGCTGCTGGGCGCGCTGGCCGTCCTGGCTGCGGTGGGCTTGTGGCGCCTGGTGTGGGCCGGCATCGCCCTCGCTGCCGTGGCCGCCGCACTCGTGAACCTGCGCCTGGTGCCGCGGACCGGGTCGGCCCCACGTCCGGAGGGGCGAGCCGGTGCCTCCTCGCTGGTGGCAGCGCTTCGGGTCCCGGTAGCCTACTCCGTTGTCTACTTCGCGGTCGTGGTCGTCTACTTCACCTATGCCGCCGACGTCCTGGACAGCGGCACCCTCCCGGCGGCGGCCGTCCCGGCTCTCTACGCGGCCCTCGGTCTCACCGGCATGGTGGGGGTGGCGACCGGAACCCTCGGGCAGCGACTGGGCAGCGTCCGGGTCGCCGCGCTGTGCCTTGCAACGGTCGGTGCGGCGCTGGTGCTGCTCGGGCTGGCAGGTGGCTCCGTAGCCACGACCGCACCCTCGGCGGGCATCTTCGGCATGGGGTACATGACAGGATCCGCGGTGCTCGCGGTCTGGACCGCCGAGCTGGTACCCGAGCGCGCCGGTGCGGCGTTCACAGCCTGCCTGGTCGTGGGAGCCCTCAGCTCGGTCGCAGCACGCCGGTGCCGCGATACCCGCCCTCGGTCTGGGGTCGCTGCTCGTCGTCACCGCGGCGGTGTCACTGCTCAGCGCGGTGGCGCTGATGCTGTACGGGTTCTCGCACGGGGTGGCAGTCGGTGACATCGGACGATGAACACAGAATCTCTGGGCGTGGACGATGCGCACATCCTGCTTCGTGACGAGTCCGCGTTTCACAACACCTGGTCTCGACGTCCTGCCGCTCTGCGCCAGGTCCGGGCCGCAGAACGGGAACGGCCCCGCGTCGCACTGCGACGCGGGGCCGTTCCCGTGGTGCCCTCGGCAGGATTCGAACCTGCGACTTCTTGCTCCGGAGGCAAGCGCTCTATCCCCTGAGCTACGAGGGCGTTCCGGACTCCACCGGTTGCTCGGTGGGGCGGGAGTTAGCGTAGCGCATTGTCGGCGATACGCCACATCGCCTGGTCGGAGGGGGTTTCTCCGGCGCTCGTCGGGTATCCGGCAGGCACGGATGCGCCGTCCGGGAGGAACTCTTCGGCGAGTGTTTCCCGGAACGGCCGGCGTGGGCCACCCGCCCGGGGCAGGCTCGAACCCGAGACCGGACCACACCGCACCCGCAGGAGAGGACCGTACGTGGACGCAGAATCCGACACGGCAACTCGGACCGGACCGCTGAGCTCCGAGGAGCTCGCCGCGCTCGACACCTGGTGGCGAGCCGCGAACTACCTGTCGGTGGGGCAGATCTACCTCATGGGCAACCCCCTGCTGCGCGAGCCGTTGCGTCCCGAGCACATCAAGCCCCGGCTGCTCGGACACTGGGGCACCACCCCGGGGCTGAACTTCGTCTACGCCCACCTCAACCGGGCCATCGTCGCCCGCGAGCTGGACATGATGTACGTGATGGGCCCCGGCCACGGCGGGCCCGGGCCGGTCGCCGCAGCCTGGCTCGAGGGCACCTACAGCGAGATCTATCCGGACATCTCCCGCGACGCGGACGGCATGGCGCGGCTGTTCACCCAGTTCTCGTTCCCCGGGGGGATTCCCAGCCACGTCGCCCCCGAGACGCCCGGATCCATCCACGAGGGCGGCGAGCTCGGGTACGCCCTGTCGCACGCCTACGGGGCCGCGTTCGACAACCCGGACCTGATCGTCGCTGCCGTGGTGGGCGACGGCGAGGCCGAGACCGGCCCGCTGGCCACCAGCTGGCACTCCACCAAGTTCGTCGACCCGCGCCGGGACGGCGCCGTGCTGCCGATCCTGCACCTGAACGGGTACAAGATCGCCAATCCGACCGTCCTCGCCCGCATCGAACACGAGGAACTCGAGCACCTGCTCCGCGGCTACGGCCACGATCCGGTATTCGTCGAGGGCTCCGATCCCGAGCGCATGCACCAGGCGTTCGCGGCGGCCCTGGACCACTGCGTCGATGCGATCCTCGAGATCCGGCGCCGCGCCCGCCGCGACGGGGTCACCGAGCGACCGCGCTGGCCGATGATCGTGCTGCGTTCCCCGAAGGGCTGGACCGGACCGAAGGAGGTCGACGGTCTCCCGGTCGAAGGGTACTGGCGCTCGCACCAGGTGCCCTTCGCCAATGCCCGCGACGACGAAAGCCACCGCAGGATTCTCGAGGAGTGGCTGCGCAGTTACCGGCCCGAGGAACTGTTCGACGACCACGGTGCCCCCGTGCCCGCGATCCGCGACCTGCACCCGGCGGGGGAGCGGCGGATGAGCGCCAACCCCCATGCCAACGGCGGGCCGCTCGTACGAGACCTGGCGTTGCCGGACTTCCGCGACTACGCCGTGCCGGTCGAGGCGCCCGGTACCGGCAGCGTCGAATCGACCCGCGTGCTCGGTATCTTCCTGCGCGACGTCATGCGCGAGAACGCGACCACCTTCCGTGTGTTCTCCCCGGACGAGAACAACTCCAACCGGCTCGGTCCCGTCCTCGAGGCCACCGCACGCACCTGGAACGCCCGCATCCTGCCCACCGACGACCGGCTCGCCCCCGACGGGCGGGTGATGGAGATCCTGTCCGAGCACACCTGCCAGGGCTGGCTCGAGGGCTATCTGCTGACCGGCCGGCACGGCTTCTTCTCCTGCTACGAGGCCTTCGTCCACATCGTCGACTCGATGTTCAACCAGCACGCCAAGTGGCTGCGCACCACCAACGGCATCGACTGGCGCCGGCCGATCCCGTCGCTGAACTACCTGCTCACCTCGCACGTGTGGCGGCAGGACCACAACGGCTTCTCGCACCAGGACCCGGGCTTCATCGACCACGTGGTCAACAAGAAGGCCGACGTCATCCGCGTGTACCTGCCGCCGGACGCGAACACCCTGCTGTCGGTGGCCGACCACTGCCTGCGCACCCGGCAGTACGTCAACGTGATCGTCGCCGGCAAGCAACCGCAACTGCAGTACCTCGACATGGATGCGGCAATCGTGCACTGCACCAAGGGAATCGGGATCTGGGACTGGGCGGGTACCGACAAGGGGGCCGAACCCGACGTGGTGCTCGGCTGCGCCGGCGACGTGCCCACCATGGAAACCCTCGCCGCCGTGGAGATCCTGCTCGAATGGTTCCCCGACCTGAAGATCCGCGTCGTGAACGTCGTGGATCTGATGCGGCTGCAGGACCACACGGAGCATCCGCACGGACTGTCGGACCGCGAATTCGACTCGCTGTTCACCACGGACAAGCCGGTGATCTTCGCCTACCACGGCTACCCGTGGCTGATCCACCGCCTGACGTACCGGCGAACCAACCACGACAACATCCATGTGCGCGGGTACAAGGAGGAGGGCACCACCACCACGCCGTTCGACATGTGCGTGCTCAACCAGATCGACCGGTTCGACCTCGCCATGGACGTCGTCGACCGGGTGCCCCGTCTGCATCCGATCTCCGCGTACGCGCGCGAGCACCTGAAGAACCGGCTGGTCGAGCACCACCAGTTCATCCGCACCCACGGGGAGGACATGCCCGACATCCGCGACTGGGAGTGGGGCCGGGTCGGACGGTAGACACCGACGGGGGACCCGGACGGTACACACCGACGGGGGACGGCCCGGTGGGCCGTCCCCCGTCCGCGGGTCCGGTCGGTCAGTTCATCGGCAGCGGCTGCGCGCCCCGCTCCGCCAGCATCGACGTCATGAGTTCCGACTCGCTGGTCTGGGTGTCGACCATCGTCTGCGCCAGGGTCCGTACCGCCGGCTGGCCCGCGTACTGCGCGCCGTACTCCATCATCGGCAGCCCGCCCTCGTGGTGGCGCAGCATCAGCTGCAGGAACAGCACGTCGAGTTCCGGGCCGGTGGCGCGGCGCAGGTTCGCCAGGTCCTCGGACGTCGCCATGCCGGGCATCCGGCCGGCGCCGCCGCCGTCGGAGTGGCTCGTGCTCCCGTGGTCGTGGCCGGACTCCTCGGTCATCCACGTCATGTAGTCACCGGTGGGCAGCAGCGGCTGCCCCCACAGCGACAGCCAGCCCTGCATCTGCCCGACCTGGTTCTGCTGGGTGGTGAGAATGTCGTACGCGAGGTTGCGCACCCGCTGGTCGCCCGACACCGTCAACGCGACGGTGGCCATCTCGATCGCCTGGCTGTGGTGGACGGTCATGTCCTGGGCGAATCCCACGTCGACGGAGCCGGCGGCCGGCGTCGCCGGCGGCGAGTCCTCGAGCGGGATGCGGGCGAGGAACCCGAGCAGGAAACCGATCGCGACGGCGGCGACGAGACCGAGGATCAGCAGCGCCCTGCGTCGGCCCGTCTCCTGGGGGGTGGGAGTCCTCTGGGCGGTGGGAGCGGAATCGTGCGTCACGTCAGCTCCCCGCCGGGGCCTGCATGTCGGCCGGCACCTGCTCGGTGCCGTCCACCGTGCCGCCGTCCATCGGCACCGCGTCCGGACCGGGGGCGGAGGGATCGAACGGCGGCGGATTGCTCGGGTCGTACGAGCCGGGCAGCGTGGAGCAGCTCGCGCCGACCTCCGGGTAGGCGTAGCGGTTCAGCCGCAGCGACGCGATGAAGTGGTCGATCCGCTCGTCGTCGGCGGCGTCCACCTTCAGCTGATGCCCCCACGACTGCAGGGCGATCGGAGCGTCGAGGCCCGGGTACGGCGACATCATCAGGTAGGACTTGCCGTCCACCTTCGCCGCGAGCGCGTCGACGCCCGCCTGGTCGACCAGGTCGGGGTTGTACGTGATCCACACCGCGCCGTGCTCGAGCGAGTGCACGGCGTTCTCGGTGCGGATCGCCTCCGGGTACACGGTGCCGGTGCACGTGGCCCAGATCGCGTCGTGCGGCCCGCCGAACGGCGGGCTCTGGTCGTACGCGACGCGCTGCGTGGACCCGATGTGCTGACCGGCGGGGTAGTCGACCGTCACGACCCCCTCGATCGCAGTCGACGGGTCCTGATTCGACTCGGACGGCGTCCACTCCGCGAGCGCCTGGGAGTCCTGGTACTTCGGGATGATGCTGGCGGCGATGACCGCGACCAGCGCGACCACCGCGACCACGCCGCCGATCAGAAGCCACGGAATCTGCCGCTGCTTGGGCAGGCCGCGACCGCCGCTCTTCTTCTGGGCGGCCTTGATCGCCTTCGCAGACTTGGCACCGGACTTCTTGCCGGAACCGCCACTTACCGAACCGCTGGGCATCGTTGGGTGCTCTTTCGACGGATGGACAACAGAGGGCGCACGACGCTCGGTCCGCGCGTGCTCTGTCAACTCTACGGGCGGGCGGCGGGCAGGCATCCCCGCGGCGGGCGGGCCGTGACCGCGACAACAGGCCGGACCGGCGTCACGCCGGGTGGGACGGAGCCAATAGGATAGAGACCCGTGACTCCTGCCGACCTTGCCGAATTGCTCCACGGAACCGCTGCGAGGGTGCTCGCCGAGCGCGACCTCGACGTGTCCGTCCTGCCCGAGACCCTGACGGTCGAGCGGCCGCGCAACCCGGAGCACGGCGACTACGCGACCAACGTCGCGATGCAGGTCGCGAAGAAGGCCGGCGTCAATCCGCGGGAACTCGCGGGCTGGCTCGCCGAGGCCCTCACCGCCGCCGACGGCATCGAGTCCGCCGAGGTGGCCGGCCCGGGCTTCCTGAACATCCGCCTCGCCGCCGACGCCCAGGGCGCGATCGTCGCCCAGGTGCTCACCGAGGGCGCCGCGTACGGCAACTCGGACGCGCTGGCCGGAACCCGCATCAACCTCGAGTTCGTCTCCGCGAACCCCACGGGGCCCATCCACCTCGGCGGCACCCGCTGGGCCGCGGTCGGCGACGCCCTCGGCCGGATCCTCACCACGCAGGGCGGCGACGTCACCCGCGAGTACTACTTCAACGACCACGGCGCCCAGATCGACCGGTTCACGCGCTCGTTGATCGCCGCGGCACAGGGGCAGCCCGCGCCGGAGGACGGCTACGCCGGCGCGTACATCGCCGACATCGCGCAGGCCGTGCTGCAGCAGCGCCCGGACGCGCTCGCGCTGCCCGAAGAGGAGCGGCACGAGGTGTTCCGCTCGATCGGCGTCGAACTGATGTTCGCCCACATCAAGCGCACCCTGCACGAGTTCGGTGTCGACTTCGACGTGTACTTCCACGAGAACTCCCTGTTCGAGTCCGGCGCCGTGGAGAAGGCCGTCGAGACACTCAAGACCTCCGGGAGCCTGTACCACCAGGACGGCGCGTGGTGGCTCAAGAGCACCGACTTCGGCGACGACAAGGACCGCGTCGTCATCAAGAGCGACGGCAACGCCGCCTACATCGCCGGTGACATCGCCTACTTCCAGGACAAGCGGTCGCGCGGCTTCGACCTGTGCATCTACATGCTCGGCGCGGACCACCACGGCTACATCGGCCGGCTCAAGGCCGCGGCCGCCGCGTTCGGCGACGACCCGGACACCGTCGAGGTGATGATCGGGCAGATGGTCAACCTCGTGCGCGGCGGGGTCGCCGTGAAGATGAGCAAGCGCGCCGGCACGGTCATCACCCTCGACGACCTCGTCGAGGCGATCGGCGTGGACGCCGCCCGCTACGCGCTGGTGCGCTCGTCGGTGGACCAGAGTATCGACATCGATCTCGAGCTGTGGGCCAGCACCACCAACGAGAACCCGGTCTACTACGTCCAGTACGCGCACGCCCGGCTCTCGTCCATCGCCCGGGGCGCCGCCGAGCTCGGTCTCGGCGCCGAGAACACCGCCGAGCTCGGTCTCGGCGCCGAGAACACCGCCGAGCTCGGTCTCGGCGCCGAGAACACCGCCGAGCTCGGTCTCGGCGCCGAGAACGCCGACCTGGCCCTGCTCACCCACGAGCGCGAGGGCGACCTGATCCGCACGATCGGCGAGTACCCGCGCGTCCTCGCCAAGGCCGCCGAACTGCGGGAACCGCACCGCGTCGCGCGGTACCTCGAGGAACTCGCCGGCACCTACCACCGCTTCTACGACTCCTGCCGCATCCTGCCGCAGGGCGACGAGGAGCCCGGCCCGCTGCACGCGGCGCGGCTCGCGCTGTGCGCGGCGACCCGTCAGGTGCTGGCCAACGGGCTCGGACTGCTCGGCGTGAGCGCCCCGGAGCGGATGTGAACGCGCACCCCGCCGGTCCCCGGCACGCCGAGATCCCGCACGCACCGGGCCTGACCGAGCGGCCCGCGAACGCCGGCGAGCTGAACCTGCTGCACCCGAACGTGTGGCCCCGCAACGCGCGGCGCGGCGACGACGGCGTCGTGACGATCGCCGGCGTGCCCGTCACCGAACTCGTGGAGAGATACGGCACCCCGCTCTTCGTCGTCGACGAGGACGACTTCCGCTCCCGGTGCCGGGACATCGCGGCCGCGTTCGGGCCGGGCGCGAAGGTGCACTACGCGTCGAAGGCGTTCCTGTGCACCGAGATCGCGCGCTGGGTCGAGCAGGAGGGCCTGTCCCTCGACGTCTCGACCGGCGGTGAGCTCGCCGTCGCGCTGCGCGCCGGCTTCCCGGCGGGGAAGATCGCCATGCACGGCAACAACAAGTCCGTGGCCGAGCTGCGGACCGCCGTCGCCGCAGGCGTCGGGCACATCGTCCTGGACTCCATGTCGGAGATCGACCTGCTCGACGCGGTCGCCGCCGAACTCGACGTCGTGCAGGACGTGCTGATCCGCGTCACGGTCGGCGTCGAGGCGCACACCCACGAGTTCATCTCCACCGCGCACGAGGACCAGAAGTTCGGGCTGTCCCTGGCCGGCGGGGTGGCCATGGCCGCGGTCCGCAAGGTGTTCGCGAGCGATCACCTGCGCCTGGTCGGCCTGCACAGCCACATCGGCTCGCAGATCTTCGACGTCGACGGGTTCGAGCTCGCCGCGCACCGGGTCATCGGCCTGCTGCGCGATGCCGTCCACGAATTCGGCGTCGACAAGACCGCGCAGATGAACATCGTCGACCTCGGCGGCGGCCTCGGCATCTCCTACGTGCCCAGCGACGACCCGCCGCCCGTGGAGGAACTCGCTGCCAAGCTGCGGCACATCGTGCAGACCGAGTCCGCACTCGCCGGCCTGCCCGAGCCGACGCTCGCGGTCGAGCCCGGACGCGCGATCGCCGGCCCCGGCACCGTGACCCTCTACGAGGTGGGCACCATCAAGGACGTCGCGGTGGGGGCTCACCAGGCACGCCGCTACATCAGCGTCGACGGCGGCATGAGCGACAACATCCGCACCTCCCTGTACCAGGCCGAGTACGAGGCCCGCCTGGTGTCGCGGTCCAGCGACGCGGAGCCCGTCGTGTCCCGCGTCGTCGGCAAGCACTGCGAGAGCGGCGACATCGTCATCCGCGACGCCTGGATGCCCGCCGACCTCGAAGCCGGCGACCTGTTGGCCGTCGCCGCGACCGGTGCATACTGCTACTCGATGTCCAGCAGGTACAACCTGCTGCCCCGGCCCGCCGTCGTGGCGGTCAAGGACGGCGCCGCCCGCGTCGTCCTGCGTCGGGAAACCGTGGAAGATCTGCTCAGCTTGGAGGTTACGGAGTGACGACCGAAGCGGTGACCAACGAACCGGGGCAGCGCCCGATCGGTGTGGCTGTGCTCGGGCACGGCACCGTCGGAGCCGAGGTCGTGCGCATCATCCGCGACGATGCCACCGATCTCGAGGCGCGCATCGGCGCGCCGCTCGAGCTGCGGGGCGTGGCCGTGCGCACCGTCCGCGACGACCGCGGCATCCCGCAGGACCTGCTCACCACGGACGCCGAGGGCCTGATCGCCCGCGACGACGTCGACATCGTGGTGGAGGTCATCGGCGGCATCGAACTGCCGCGCAAGCTCGTCCGCACGGCCCTGGACTCGGGCAAATCCGTGGTCACCGCCAACAAGGCCCTGCTCGCGGAGTACACGGGCGAGCTCGCCGAGGCCGCCGAGGCCAAGCGCGTGGACCTGTACTTCGAGGCGGCCGTCGCCGGCGCCATCCCGGTCATCCGGCCCCTCACCCAGTCCCTCGCCGGTGACAAGGTGAACCGGGTCCTCGGCATCGTCAACGGCACCACCAACTACATCCTCTCGGCCATGGACGAGACCGGCGCCGACTACGCCGAGACCCTCGCCGAGGCGGTCCGGCTCGGATACGCCGAGGCCGACCCGACGGCCGACGTCGAGGGCTTCGACGCCGCGTCCAAGGCTGCGATCCTGGCCTCGATCGCCTTCCACACCCGCGTCACCGCCGGCGACGTCTACCGCGAGGGCATCTCGAAGATCACCGCCGCCGACCTGACCACCGCGCGGGCGCTGAACTGCACCGTCAAGCTACTGGCCATCTGCGAGCGGATCACCACCGACGGCAAGGACCGGGTCTCGGCGCGCGTCTATCCGGCCTTGGTGCCGCGCGAGCATCCCCTCGCCGCCGTCAACGGTGCGTTCAACGCGGTCGTCGTCGAGGCCGAGGCATCGGGCCGTCTGATGTTCTACGGCCAGGGTGCCGGCGGTTCGCCCACCGCCTCCGCGGTGATGGGCGACCTCGTGATGGCCGCCCGCAACCGGGTGCACGGGGGCCGGGGCCCGCGCGAATCACGGTACGCCGACCTCGAGATCGCCCCGATGAGCGACATCGTCACCCGCTACTACGTCAACCTGCAGGTCGCGGACCGGGCCGGCGTGCTCTCGGCGGTGGCCGCGGAGTTCGCCAAGCGGGACGTGAGCATCGCCGCCGTGCGCCAGGAGGGCGCCGGCGACGGAGCCCGCCTGGTGGTGCTGACCCATTGCGCCACCGACAAGGCGCTGTCGGACACCGTCGCAGCGCTCGACCAACTCGAATCCGTGATCGCTGTGACCAGCGTCCTGAGACTGGAGGGATCCGCCGAATGAGCGCGCCCGAGAAGAACACCGCCACCCCCGTGCACACCCCGTGGCCGGGTCTGATCGAGGCGTACCGTGACCGGCTCCCGATCGGCGAAAACTGGAAGACCATCACCCTCCGCGAGGGCGGCACCCCGCTGCTGCCCGCGGCGCACCTGTCGGAACTGACCGGTTGCGAGGTGCACCTGAAGGTCGAGGGCCTGAACCCGACCGGCTCGTTCAAGGACCGCGGCATGACGATGGCCGTCACCGACGCCCTCGCCCGCGGCCAGCAGGCCGTGCTGTGCGCCTCCACCGGCAACACCTCCGCCTCGGCGGCCGCATACGCCGTCAAGGCCGGCATGGGCTGCGCGGTGCTCGTGCCGGACGGCAAGATCGCGATGGGCAAGCTGGCCCAGGCGGTCATGTACGGCGCGAAGATCATCCAGGTCCAGGGCAACTTCGACGACTGTCTCGAGCTCGCCCGCAAGACCACCGCCGAGTTCCCCACCATCGGGCTGGTGAACTCCGTCAACCCCGTGCGCATCGAGGGGCAGAAGACGGCGGCGTTCGAGATCGCCGACGCGCTCGGCGACGCCCCCGACGTGCACGTGCTGCCCGTCGGCAACGCCGGCAACATCACCGCCTACTGGCGCGGCTACACCGAGTACTTCGCGGACGGCCTCACCACCCGCAAGCCGCGCATGCTCGGCGTCCAGGCCGCGGGCGCGGCACCGCTGGTGCACGGCGCCCCCGTCAAGGACCCCGAGACCATCGCCACCGCCATCCGCATCGGCGCCCCGGCGTCGTGGAACGGGGCGATGACCGCCAAGGAGGAGTCCGGCGGCGCGTTCCGGGCGGCCACCGACGAGGAGATCCTCGAGGCGTACCGGCTCGTCGCCGCCACCGAAGGCGTGTTCGTCGAACCGGCGTCCGCCGCGTCGATCGCCGGTCTGCTCGCCGCCCGCAAGGAGGGCTGGCTCGATTCCGGGCTGAAGGTCGTGTGCACCGTCACCGGCAACGGCCTGAAGGATCCCGACACGGCGCTGCTCGGGATGCCGCAGGTGGAGCCGATCCCGGTCGATCCGGTCGCTGTGGCCGCGGCGCTCGAGCTGGCCTAGTGACCGCCGCGCCCTCCTCCGTTGGGAAAGACGACATGACGCAGACGCTGCCCGTAGGGATCTCCGTGACCGCCCGGGTCCCGGCCTCGAGCGCGAATCTGGGCCCCGGTTTCGATTCGCTCGGGCTGGCCGTCGGGTTGTACGACGAGATCACGGTCACCACAACCGCATCGGGCCTCGAGGTGCGCGTCGAGGGCGAGGGCGCCGAAGAGGTGCCGTGGGGACCGTCGCACCTGGTGGTGCGGGCAGTCGAGCGTGGCCTCGAGGCCGCCGGAGTGTGGGCCGACGGCCTGGACGTGTTGTGCCGCAACGTTATTCCGCACTCGCGCGGCCTCGGCTCCTCGGCCTCGGCGGTCGTCGGAGGCCTGGCGGCCGCCAACGGGCTGGTGCGCAAGGTGGCTCCGGAGCGCGTGCTCGACGAGGCGCAGCTCGTCCAGCTCGCCTCCGAATTCGAGGGCCACCCGGACAATGCCTCCGCCAGCATCCTCGGCGGCGCGGTCGTGTCGTGGAGCGAGTCGGTCGTCGGCGACGAACAGCGCACCTACCGCGCGGTGCCCCTCACGGTCCACCCGGCGATCCGGGTCGTCGTGCTGGTGCCGTCGTCGCGCTCGTCCACCGCGCACACCCGCGGGCTGCTCCCCGATCTGGTGCCGCACCGCGACGCGGCGTTCAACGTCAGCCGCGCGGCGCTGGCCGTCGTCGCCCTCACCGAGCGGCCGGACCTGCTGATGCCGGCGACGGAGGACCTGCTGCACCAGGCGCAGCGCGCCCCGGCCCTGCCGCTGACCACCAAGTGGATCGCCGCCCTGCGCGCGGCGGGCATTCCCGCCGCGGTCTCCGGTGCCGGCCCCACGGTCCTCGCCCTCACGACCGAGTCGTTCCCCGCGGACCTGCGCGCGGCCGCGGAGGCCGACGACATGACCGTGCTCGAACTCGACGTCGCGGACGGCGTGCAGGTCGTGTGAGCGAGCCCGAACCTCTCGAGTCGGGCGCGAACCCCCGGGCGACGCGCCCGGGGGCTTCTTCTTGCTCAACGTACAGTTCGTCGCTATTCTGTGCTTAGTCCGCACGTCGTGCGTTTCAGTCGCTGGCTTTTCCAGGGCATTCACTCCAGATCCATCGGGGCGATCGATCCTGGATCGATCCTCACCTGACCTCGTTTCGGGGAGATGGACCGACCGCACCTGCCGGAGGATGGCGTGATGGCGGACGTGCCGACCGTTCGATCCGTGAACACGTACGGCAATCCCAGATCGACGCAAGATCTGCGGAACGAACCCTCGACTCTGCGTGGCGCGAGTGAGGGAAGGAAAGGATCTCCGTGACAGATACGGACCTGATCGCTACGCCTGTTCTCGATACCACGGATTCGTCCGCGGGAGCGCAGGCCACCGATCCTGCACAGACTGCACCGCGTGCCGGTGGGCGGCGTGGCGCCGGTCTCTCCGGCATGGTGCTGGCCGAGCTGCGGACTCTCGCGGCCGAACTCGGCATCAAGGGAACCTCCGGGATGCGCAAGGGCGATCTCATCGCCGCGATCAAGGAGCGTCAGGGCGGCGGAGCCGCCGAGACGGCTCCTGCGCCGGAACAGCCGGCCCGGCCCGTCCGGGCTCGTCGCGCCCGTGGTGCCGCCCAGGACGCGGCCCCGGCCGACACCGCCGCCCCCGCCGCCGAGCCGGCCCAGGCGCGGCCCGCCGCGACGACGGCGCCCGAGCAGCCCGCCGAGGCGGCGGAGCAGCCCGCCGACGGCGAGGCCGAGGGTGGCCGCCGGGGTCGTCAGCGTCGCGGTCGCCGAGGTGGCGACCAGGCCGCCGAGACGACCACCGCCGAGGCCCCGAAGGACGCCGCCGAGGCGCGGACCGACGAGAAGCCGCGCGCCGAGGAGAAGACCGAGGAGAAGGCCGAGCCGTCCGACGGCGGTCGGCGCGAGCGCGGTCAGCGCGACGGCCAGCGCGACCAGCGCGACGGCCAGCGCGACCAGGGGGAACGCCGCCGCGAGGACCGTGGTCAGGGCCCCCGTCAGGACGGCCGCGACGGCCGGGGTGGCGAGGACGACGAGGACGGCCGCGGGCGCCGCGGGCGCCGCTTCCGTGAGCGTCGTCGCGGACGTGACCGCGGCGAGGCCGGCGGTGACACACGCGAGCCCGAGATCCGCGAGGACGACGTCCTGCAGCCGGTCGCCGGCATCCTCGACGTCCTGGACAACTACGCGTTCGTCCGGACCTCCGGGTACCTGGCCGGCCCCAACGACGTGTACGTCTCGATGAACATGGTGCGCAAGAACGGCCTGCGCCGGGGCGACGCCATCACCGGTGCGGTCCGCGTGCCGCGCGAGGGGGAGCAGGGCAACCAGCGCCAGAAGTTCAACCCGCTGGTCCGGCTCGACACGGTCAACGGCGGCGACGTCGAGGCCGCCAAGCGCCGCCCGGAGTTCAACAAGCTCACCCCGCTGTACCCGAACCAGCGGCTGCGGCTCGAGACCACCCCGAACATCCTGACCACCCGCGTGATCGACCTGATCATGCCGATCGGCAAGGGCCAGCGTGCCCTGATCGTCTCGCCGCCGAAGGCCGGCAAGACGACGGTGATGCAGGACATCGCGAACGCGATCACGACCAACAACCCCGAGTGCTACCTCATGGTCGTGCTGGTGGACGAGCGGCCCGAAGAGGTCACCGACATGCAGCGCTCGGTCAAGGGCGAGGTCATCGCCTCGACCTTCGACCGGCCGCCGTCGGACCACACGTCGGTCGCCGAGCTTGCGATCGAGCGGGCCAAGCGGCTCGTCGAGCAGGGCCGCGACGTGGTCGTCCTGCTCGACTCGATCACGCGCCTCGGCCGCGCGTACAACAACTCGTCGCCGGCGTCGGGCCGCATCCTCTCCGGTGGTGTCGACTCGACCGCTCTGTACCCGCCGAAGCGGTTCCTGGGCGCGGCTCGCAACATCGAGAACGGCGGCTCGCTCACCATCATCGCCACGGCCATGGTGGAGACGGGTTCGACGGGCGACACGGTGATCTTCGAGGAGTTCAAGGGCACCGGCAACGCCGAGCTCAAGCTCGACCGCAAGATCGCCGAGCGGCGCGTGTTCCCGGCGGTGGACGTCAACCCCTCCGGTACGCGCAAGGACGAGTTGCTGATGAGCCCCGACGAGTTCGCGGTGGTGCACAAGCTGCGCCGCGTGCTCTCCGGTCTGGACTCGCACCAGGCCATCGATCTGCTCATCGACCGGCTCAAGAAGAGCAAGAGCAACATCGAGTTCCTCCTGCAGGTGTCGAAGACGGCACCGGGAGCGCTCGACGACTGATCGCCGCGGCAGCGGCGCCGCATGCCCGGGGGCGGAATTTCTTCCCCCGGGCATGCGTTTGGCATAATCGAACAGCTCAGTCCGGTCCCGGTTCACGTCTCCGATCCGCGGAGGCGACCCGGCGGCCACGAAAGGGACACCATGAAGGCAGGAATCCACCCGAACTACGTGACGACCACCGTCGTCTGCGGTTGCGGGAACACGTTCGAGACGCGCAGCACCGCAGAGTCGGGACGGATCACCGTCGAGGTCTGCTCGCAGTGCCACCCGTTCTACACGGGCAAGCAGAAGATCCTCGACACCGGCGGACGCGTCGCCCGCTTCGAGGCCCGCTACGGCAAGCGCGACACCAAGAAGGCTGCTGCCGACAAGTAGCTGTCTCGCCGACGCCCGGTTCTGTCTCAGCCACAGACCGGGCGTCGGCCTTTTTCCATCCCGATCCGGGCGCGGCACGGATCGGCACGACGGACGAGTGGAGCGAATCACATGGCGGGGCAGACCAAGCCGTCGGCCATCGACGACATCCTGGCCGAACACGCCGGTCTCGAGCAGCAGCTGTCCGATCCGGCGCTGCACAACGACCCGGCGACGGCCCGCAAGGTCGGCAAGCGGTTCGCCGAGCTCGCTCCCGTCATGGCCACCTACACCAAGCTGCGGGCCGCGCGCGACGATCTCGAGGCCGCGCGTGAGCTCGCCGCGGACGACGCCGCCTTCGCGACCGAGATTCCCGCCCTCGAGGAGCGGGTGAGCGAACTCGACAAGGCCCTCACCGACCTGCTCGCCCCGCGCGATCCGCACGACGGCGACGACGTGGTGCTCGAGGTCAAGTCGGGGGAGGGCGGTGAGGAGTCCGCGCTGTTCGCCGCCGACCTCGCCCGCATGTACATCCGGTACGCCGAGCGCGCCGGCTGGCGCGTGGAGGTCCTCGGCGCGACCATCTCCGACCTCGGCGGTTACAAGGACGCGACGCTGTCGATCAAGTCGAAGAGCGATGTGCGCGACGGCGTCTGGTCGCGCCTGAAGTTCGAGGGGGGCGTGCACCGCGTCCAGCGTGTCCCCGTCACCGAGTCCCAGGGCCGGGTGCACACCTCGGCGGCCGGCGTGTTCATCTACCCCGAGCCGGACGAGGTGGAGGAGGTCCAGATCGACGAGTCGGACCTGCGCATCGACGTGTACCGCTCCTCCGGCAAGGGTGGTCAGGGCGTCAACACCACCGACTCGGCGGTGCGCATCACGCACCTGCCCACCGGCATCGTCGTCACGTGCCAGAACGAGCGGTCCCAGCTGCAGAACAAGGCACGGGCGATGCAGGTGCTCGCCGCGCGGCTGCAGGCCGCGGCGGAGGAGGCCGCCGAGGCGGAGGCCTCCGCGGGCCGCGCCAGCCAGGTGCGCACGGTGGACCGCTCCGAGCGCATCCGCACCTACAACTTTCCCGAGAACCGGATCACCGATCACCGCATCGGCTTCAAGGCCCACAACCTCGACGGTGTGCTCGACGGCGACATGGACGCCCTGCTCGACGCCCTGGGCAAGGCCGACCGGGAGGCCCGGCTCGCCGCGGAGTGACGCCGTGAGCCGGGCCCCGGGCGGCTACTGCGCGGTCTCGCCGGGTTCGTCGCCCGGATCGTCGTCCCCGGGCACCTGCGAGATGTCGATGCCGGGAAGCAGGAAGCAGCTCTCGCCCTTCGCGTTCTGATGCGGTCCCCACACGGCGGACACGACGGTGCCCGGCCCGGTGTTCAGCAGCGCGACCGGGACGTCGCTGCTCTGCGGTGTCGCGGTCAACGAGGCGCCCCCCGTCTGCCAGGTGGCCGTGTTGACCCAGCCCACCTGACCGTTCTGCGCCTTCTGCTCGCCGACGGCGAAGAACAGCCGACCCTCCTCGAGGGCGTCGCTGTCCGTCTCGGTCACGCTGTGGATCGGCGCGACGTAGCTGCAGAGCAGCGGCGTGGGTTGGACGTCGATCGGCGATGCGGAGGCAAGTCCGGGCGCTGCGAGGCTGCCGGCGGCTCCGAGCGCGACGACGGCCGCTGCCCGAACCGCGAATCCCGACTTCGTCACAGGAAGATCCTTCCGTAGTTCCGTAGTGCTGCCTGACACGGACGATCTCGATCATGCCGCAGACCGGATGCGTGACCTGTCCGTTTCCGTGTGGTGACCGGCATGGCAGTCTGTACGCCGTGACTCGTCAACCCCTGCGCCTGGCGATCCTCGAAGCGGTGTCGGTGCTCGAGGAAGCCGGTGTCCCCAGCCCGCGTGTGGACGCCGAGCTGCTCGCCGCGCATCTGCTCGGCATCGAGCGCACCCGTCTCGGGCTCGTGCCGCTCGTCGACCCCGCCATGGTCGACGCGTACCGCGCGATGATCGCGCAGCGTGCCAAGCGGATCCCGCTGCAGTACATCACCGGCAGCACGGGGATGGGGGAGATCGACATCGAGGTCGGCCCCGGCGTCTTCGTCCCGCGGCCCGAGACCGAGCTGCTGCTGGCCTGGGCCCTGGCGTACCTGGAAGGACTCCAGGAGCATCCGCCGGTGGTGCTCGACCTGTGCACCGGCTCGGGCGCCCTCGCGCTGGCCGTTGCGCACGCCCGGCCCGACGCGGTCGTCCACGCCGTCGAACTCGAGCCCCACGCCCTGGCCTGGGCGCGGCGGAACGCGGAACGCTGCGCGGCGGCGGGGGACACGCCGATCCTCCTGCATCAGGGCGACGTGACGGACCGCAACCTGCTCACCTCGCTCGAGGGCCGGGTCGACATCGTGGTGTCGAATCCGCCCTACATTCCCGAGGGCACCGACCTCCCGCCCGAGGTGATCGAGCACGACCCGCACTCGGCGCTGTTCGGCGGTCCCGACGGGCTGTCGGTGATCAAGCCGATGGTGTCGAACATTGCCCGCTGGCTGCGGATCGGCGGTGCCGTCGGCGTCGAGCACGACGACACGAACGGTGCCCAGGTCGCGGAGCTTTTCGCGCAGCGCCGCGTGTTCGGTGACGTGACCGAGCACCCCGATCTGGCGGGCCGGCCGCGGTTCGTCGTCGCCCGCCGGGTGCCGACCGACGTGGAGGCGCGGCGCGGCGGATCCCAGGGCGGGACGGGTGTGTGATGCCGGACACGTTCGCGGCAGTGGAAGGATGAACCCGTGAGCACCGTCTACGACTGCAGTCGCCCCGATTCCCGCGCCGCCGGTCTGACCGCCGCCAAGGGTGCGCTCAAGGCCGGACGGCTCGTCGTCGTGCCCACGGACACGGTGTACGGGATCGCGGCGGATGCCTTCGACAGCGATGCGGTGACCAGTCTGCTGCGCGCCAAGGGCCGGGGCCGGGACATGCCGGTGCCGGTGCTGGTCGGCTCGTGGAACACGATCGACGGCCTGGTGAACACCGTTCGTCCGCAGGCGCGGGAACTCATCCGTGCCTTCTGGCCCGGCGGTCTCAGTCTCGTTGTGCACCAAGCTCCCTCGCTCGCATGGGACCTGGGGGACACGCGCGGCACCGTGATGCTGCGCATGCCGTTGCACCCCGTGGTGCTCGAGTTGCTGCGCGAGGTGGGCCCGCTGGCCGTGTCGAGCGCGAACGTCTCCGGCCGTCCGCCGGCCACCACGGTGGACGAGGCGCGCACCCAGCTCGGCGGGTCGGCGAGCGTGTACCTCGACGGCGGACCGGCCGAACACGCCGTCGCCTCCACCATCGTCGACCTGACCGCCGACCGGCCCCGCGTGCTGCGCGAGGGCGCCGTGGCGGTCGAGGACATCGCGGAGGTGCTGGGCGAGGACCCGGCGCAGCTGCGTGCCGGCGGGGAGTGACGGCGGGGACCGGGCGAAGTGACTGCCGCCGACACGGCATCCCTGGTGCTGGCCCAGTCGGGCCGCGGCGCCGGCGTGCCCATCCGTGAGCTGCTGCTCGTGCTCCTCACCGCCGCGGTCGTCACCTTCCTCTCGACCGGGGCCGTGCGGATCGCCGCGATCCGGTTCGGTGCCGTCGCGGTGCCCCGGGACCGCGACGTGCACGTCCAGCCGACGCCACGGCTCGGCGGCGTCGGCATGTACATCGGGCTGGTGGCGGGCCTGCTGTTCGCCCAGCAGCTGCCGGCGCTGACCAGAGGCTTCGAGTACACCCCCGACATGGGTGCCGCGCTGGTGTCGGGCACCATCATCGTGATCGTCGGGATCATCGACGACCGTTGGGGCCTCGACGCCCTGACCAAGTTCGTCGGGCAGGTCACGGCGGCGGGCGTGCTCGTCGTGATGGGCGTGAGCTGGATCGTCATCTACGAGCCGTTCGGCGGCAGCACCCTCATCCTCGACCAGCTGCAGGCGGGGCTGTTCACCGTGCTCGTCGCGGTGGTGATGATCAACGCGATGAACTTCGTCGACGGCCTCGACGGGCTCGCGGCCGGCCTGGGGCTGATCGCAGCCGTCGCGATCTGTGTGTTCTCCGTCGGGCTGTTGCACGACCAGGGTGGCGACGTCAGCGCGTATCCGCCCGCCCTGATCGCCGCGGCCCTCGCCGGCGCCTGCCTCGGCTTCCTGCCGCACAACTTCCAGCCGGCCCGGATCTTCATGGGCGACTCCGGATCGATGCTGATCGGCCTGATGCTGGCGGCGACCTCGACGAGCGCGTCGGGACGCATCCCCCTGGCCGCCTACGGCACCCGCGACCTGCTCGGCCTGCTCTCCCCGCTGATCCTCGTCGGGGCTGTCATGTTCATCCCCATTCTCGACCTGCTGCTGGCGATCGTCCGGCGCACCCGGGCCGGGGTCAGTCCCTTCAGTCCCGACAAGATGCACCTGCATCACCGGTTGCTGCAGATCGGGCACTCGCACCGCCGGGTGGTGCTGCTGATCTACCTGTGGGTCGGGGTGCTCGCGTTCGGGGCCGTCGGCTCCTCCCTGCTCGACCGGCGGGCCGTCGTGCTGCTCGTGGCGGGTGGACTGGTGTTCGCGCTGGTCGTCACGGCGGTGCCGTCGCTGCGTCACGAGGACGCCGACCGTCCCCGGCGACGCTGGGGCCGTCGCCGGGTCCGTTAGGCTTGATTCCCGTGACCTCCCCGGATCGGCCCCTGCCCGCCCTGCCCGACTCTTCCGCGCCGATGCGCGCCGCCGTCCGCTACGGCGTGCTCGGACTGATCGCACTGACGGTCGTCGCGACGGTGATCGGCGGCCTCGTCGCCGGCCTGCCGGGCGTGTGGGGCGCGCTGATCGGCGCGGCCGTGGGAGGGGGGTTCATTCTCTTCACCGCCCTCGGCGTGCTGCTCACCGCCCGGCTCCCGGCGACGACGGCGGGCGCGGTGCTGCTGGGCACCTGGTTGCTCAAGCTGATCCTCGCGATCGTGGTGATGATGCTGCTCAAGCCGCTCGATTTCTACGACAAGGGTGCGCTGGTGCTCACCATCGTCTTCGCACTACTCATCGTCCTGGGGGCCGAGACCTACGGCGTGCTGTCGCAGCGGGCGCTGTACGTGGAGCCTGCCGGTAGCGCTGAGCAGGGGAACAACGACGAGCGGTAGTACCGCCGTTGTCAATGACCTGGCGGTACGGGCACCCGCCTACACAACGTCGTAGAAGTGTTGATAAGGTCGTCCCAAGCGAGTGCGACTGCCTGCGATTCCGGAGGAGTCGAGTGCGGTTGTGCCCTCGCAGGCGGTCGTGTTCGAATGGCCGCCGAGTCGACGAGAGTCGCCGACACCGACAGACGCTGGCCCCGATCGGGAGCCGACAGCAGCTGGCGAATACGCGAGCCGACCTGGTCGACTTGTTGGATCGTCAATGTCCGATCGAACCGCAGACGGCAATGCCTGCGGCCGACTACGGGAGAGAGCGCTGAGCGTCACCACCTTGGCTGCCGGAGAATTCCACGCGCCGTCACTAGCCGATTTCTTCCCCCCAGCAGTTCTGTTCGAAGGCACCCCCTTCGAAATGGACCGCCTGATGCTCATCCGCGTCGTCGTGGCCGTGCTCGTGGCGCTGTTCTTCGCGCTCGCGATGCGCAGCCCGAAGATTGTGCCCCGCGGTGTGCAGAACGTCGCCGAGATCATGATCGACTTCGTGCGGATCAACATCGCCGAGGACATCCTCGGCAAGCAGCAGGGCCGCCGATTCCTTCCGGTGCTCGTGACCATTTTCTTCCTCGTGGTCGGTCTCAACCTGACGTCGGTCATCCCGTTCCTGAACATCTCGTCGAACGCGCGCATCGGTATGCCGATCGTGCTGGCCGCGCTGGCCTACGTCGTCTTCAACTACGTGGGCATCAAGAAGTACGGGTTCTTCCGCTACGTCAAGAGCAGCATCGTCGTCCCGAACCTGCCCCCCGCGCTGCACGTGCTGGTCATCCCGATCGAGTTCATCTCGACGTTCCTGCTGCGCCCGTTCACGCTCACCATCCGTCTCATGGCGAACATGCTGGCCGGCCACATCATGCTGGTGCTGTTCTTCAGCGCAACCCAGTTCTTCTTCTTCAGCTCCGAAGGCGCGATGAAGATCTTCGGCATCGGCTCGCTGATCGGTGGCGTCGCGTTCACCTTCTTCGAGCTGCTGGTGATCGTCCTGCAGGCGTACATCTTCTCGCTGTTGACGGCGGTGTACATCGACCTGGCGCTGCACGCCGAAGAGCACTAGCGCGCCGACCGGCACTACCCACACAACACACAGACTGACTCGGTTGCCGATCCCCGGGGCCGAGCCACAAGAAAGGGAATGGAACACCAATGAGCGTTGCGCTTCAGGCAGTTGACGTCCTCGCCCAGACGGAGAGCACCATCAGCGGTCTCGGTGCGGTCGGCTACGGCCTCGCGGCCATCGGCCCCGGCATCGGCATCGGCATCGTCGTCGGCAAGGCGATCGAGGGCATGGCCCGCCAGCCCGAGATGGCCGGCCAGCTGCGCACCACCATGTTCCTCGGTATCGCGTTCACCGAGGCCCTGGCGCTGATCGGTATCGTCGCCGGCTTCATCTTCTGATCTGACGACCATGGCTGACAGCATCCTGTTGCTCGCGGCGGAGGCGGAGGACCAAAATCCTCTGCTCCCCGCGACGTATGACATCGTCTGGTCGCTGGTCGCCCTGATCATCGTCGGGCTCGTCTTCTGGAAGTACGTGCTTCCGCTGTTCCAGAAGGTGCTCGACGAGCGTTCGGAGCTGATCGAAGGCGGCATCAAGAAGGCCGAGGAAGCTCAGGCCGAGGCAAAGGCCGCGCTCGAGCAGTACCGCGCGCAGCTCGCCGAGGCCCGCACCGAGGCGGCGCAGATCCGCGAGGAGGCCCGTGCCCAGGGCCAGCAGATCATCGCGGACATGAAGGCCCAGGCCCAGGAGGAGAGCGACCGCATCGTCGCTGCCGGTCACAACCAGCTGCAGGCCCAGCGCCAGCAGATCGTGACCGAGCTGCGCGGCGATCTCGGACGCACCGCCGTGGATCTGGCCGAGAAGGTCATCGGGGAGTCCCTCTCCGACGACGTCAAGCGTGCCGGCTCGATCGACCGCTTCCTCAGCGAGCTCGACTCCCTCAGCGCTGACTCTGCATCCCGAAAGTGAGCACCATGTACGCAGCAAGCCGTGAGGCACTCGCTCAGACGCGTTCCGCGCTGCAGGGCGCGTTGGCGTCGAGCACCGCATCCGCTGCCGCGGGTGCCGCAACTGCAGCTGCGGCGCAGGCCGGCTCCGAGCTGTTCTCGGTGGTCGAGGTGCTCGACGATCAGCGCACCCTGCGGAGTGCGCTGGCCGACGCCTCGGCCCCGGCAGCCGGTCGGCAGGCACTGGCCGAGCGGGTCTTCGGGAGCAAGGTCTCGCCCGTCACCCTCGCGACCCTGAAGGCGGCGGCCGGGCAGGACTGGTCGACCCAGTCCGACCTGACCAACTCCCTCGTTCAGCTGGGCCGCGAAGCCCTCCTGTCAGCGGCGGCGGACCAGAACCAGCTCGACACCGTCGAGGACGAGCTGTTCCGGCTCGGTCGCATCGTGGCCGGCAACGCCGAACTCGAACAGGCCCTCTCCGATCGCACCAAGCCGCTGGCGGCCAAGCGGGAGTTCCTCTCGCGTCTGCTCTACGGCAAGTCCACGGCGATCACCGAGGCCCTGGCCGTGCAGGCCGTCGGACGGCTGAAGGACAAGGCCCCGGCCGACGCGTTCGACGCACTGTCGAACCTCGCCGCCACCCAGCGGGACCGCGCCGTCGCCCACGTGCGCAGCGCGGCACCTCTCAGCGCGGCGCAGGCCGAACGGCTCACCGGTATCCTGACCAGAACGTACGGGAAACCGGTCACGGTGCACGTCGAGGTGGTTCCCGAGCTTCTCAGTGGATTGGTCGTCCGGGTGGGCGACGAGGTCATCGACGGCACCGCCGCGGGTCGACTCGCCGCAGTGCGCAAGAGCCTCACGTAGTCCACTACCGAACACACACACATAGCGATCTTTTCGAAGACCAGATACCGAGAGCAGGAAGAACATGGCGGAGCTGACGATCTCCTCCGACGAGATCCGTAGCGCGATCGACAACTACACCGCGAGCTACTCCCCGGAGGCCTCCCGCGAGGAGGTCGGCGTGGTCGCCGACACCAGTGACGGCATCGCGCACATCAGCGGTCTGCCGTCGGCGATGGCCAACGAGCTGCTGGAGTTCCCCGGCGGTGTGCTGGGCGTGGCCCTGAACCTCGACGCCACCGAGATCGGTGCCGTCATCCTCGGCGACTACCAGGACCTCGAAGAGGGCCAGGAAGTCAAGCGGACCGGCGACGTTCTGTCGGTGCCGGTCGGCGACGGCTACCTCGGCCGCGTCGTGAACCCCCTGGGCCAGCCGATCGACGGCCTCGGCGACATCGAGGCGACCGAGAACCGGGCCCTCGAGCTGCAGGCCGCGACCGTGCTGCAGCGCCAGCCGGTCGAGGAGCCGCTGCAGACCGGCATCAAGGCCATCGACGCGATGACCCCGATCGGCCGCGGCCAGCGCCAGCTGGTCATCGGCGACCGCAAGACGGGCAAGACCGCCGTCTGCGTCGACGCGATCCTGAACCAGAAGGCCAACTGGGCCTCCGGCGACCCGAAGCAGCAGGTCCGCTGCATCTACGTCGCGATCGGCCAGAAGGGCTCCACCATCGCGGGCGTCAAGGCCGCCCTCGAGGAGCACGGCGCGATGGAGTACACCACCATCGTCGCGGCCCCCGCCTCCGACTCCGCCGGCTTCAAGTGGCTCGCCCCCTACACCGGCTCGGCCATCGGCCAGCACTGGATGTACCAGGGCAAGCACGTGCTCATCGTGTTCGACGACCTGACCAAGCAGGCCGAGGCGTACCGCGCGATTTCCCTGCTGCTGCGCCGCCCGCCGGGACGTGAGGCCTACCCGGGCGACGTGTTCTACCTGCACTCCCGTCTGCTGGAGCGCTCGGCCAAGCTGTCCGACGAGCTCGGTGGCGGTTCGCTGACGGCCCTGCCGATCATCGAGACCAAGGCCAACGACGTCTCGGCCTACATCCCGACCAACGTCATCTCCATCACCGACGGCCAGGTCTTCCTCGAGTCCGACCTGTTCAACAAGGGCATCCGCCCCGCCATCAACGTCGGTATCTCGGTGTCCCGAGTCGGTGGCGCCGCGCAGACCAAGGGCATGAAGAAGGTGTCCGGCTCGCTGCGTCTGGAGCTCGCGCAGTTCCGTGAGCTCGAGGCCTTCGCCGCCTTCGCCTCCGACCTCGATGCGGCCTCGAAGGCGCAGCTCGAGCGTGGCCAGCGTCTGGTCGAGCTCCTCAAGCAGGACCAGTACTCCCCGGTCGCCGTCGAGGACCAGATCGTGTCGATCTACCTCGCGGGTGAGGGCGTCTACGACTCGGTTCCCGTCGGCGACGTGCGCCGCTTCGAGGCCGAGCTGCTCGAGGACCTGCACCACAGCGCCTCGGGCGTCTACGAGCAGATCGCCGGCGGCAAGGCGCTGACCGACGACTCCGCGTCCGCGCTGCTCGCCGCGACCAACAAGTTCAAGGAGGGCTTCATCGCCTCCGACGGAACCCGCGTCGTGAACGAGGCCGAGGCCGAGGCCCTGGGCGCCGACGAGGTCGAGCAGGAGCAGGTTTCCGTCAAGCGCACCACTGTTCGCAAGTGAGCGTGGAGACCATGACCCAGCGTCCTGTGAAGGGAGTGTGATCGACGAATGGCAAGCCTGCGCGAGCTCCGCTCGCGGATCAAGTCGGTCAACTCGACCAAGAAGATCACCAAGGCGCAGGAGCTGATCGCGACGTCGCGGATCACGAAGGCTCAGGCCCGAGTGGCAGCGTCCAAGCCGTACGCCGAGGAGATCACCAAGGTGCTCTCCGAACTGGCGAGCGCGTCCGCGTCGCTGGATCACCCCCTGCTCAACGAACGGCCCAACCCGAGGCGTGCCGCAGTCCTGGTTGTCACCAGTGACCGTGGCATGGCCGGCGGCTACAACGCCAACGTCCTCAAGGAGGCCGAGGAGCTGCGGCAGCTGCTGGTCAGCGAGGGCAAGGAGCCGGTGTTCTACGTGCTCGGTGCCAAGGGCCTGAGCTACTACACCTTCCGCGGCCGGCAGGTTGCGGGGGCGTGGACCGGCTTCTCGCAGGAGCCGCGCTACACGGATGCGGCCAAGGCGAGTCGTCACCTGGTGGAACTGTTCATGGCCGGGTCCGGCAACGAGGTGCCCGCGCCGAACGGTGAGGGCACGATCGAGGGCGTCGACGAACTGCACATCGTCTACACCCGCTTCGTCTCGATGCTGACCCAGACCCCCGAGGTGCGCCGGATGGCGCCGCTCGAGGTGACCGTCACCGAGGACGAGATCGACCTCGGCGAGGACATGCTCACCGACGGCCGGCACGTCGGCAGCAACGGCGGGCCCCGGCCCGGCTACAACTTCGAGCCGGAGGCCTCGACGCTGCTCGCGGCGCTGCTGCCGAAGTACATCAGCACCCGCATCTTCGCGTCGCTGCTCGATGCCGCGGCATCGGAGTCGGCTGCTCGGCGTACCGCCATGAAGGCGGCCACCGACAATGCCACGGAACTGGTGAACACCCTCAGCCGTCAGGCCAACCAGGCCCGCCAGGCGCAGATCACCCAGGAAATCAGCGAGATCGTCGGCGGTGCCAACGCGCTCGCCTCGAGTGCAGGAAGTGACTAAGCACATGACCGCAGCAGTAACCGATAACTACGGGGCGGGGGCGGCCTCGGCCACCGCCGGCCGCGTCGTTCGGGTCATCGGCCCCGTCGTGGACGTCGAGTTCCCGCGTGGTGCCGTTCCCGCTCTGTTCAACGCCCTGCACGCAGAGGTCACTCTGCCGTCCGTGGCGAAGACCCTGACCTTCGAGGTCGCGCAGCACCTGGGTGACAACCTGGTGCGCACGATCTCCATGCAGCCCACCGACGGCCTGGTGCGCGGCACCACGGTCGTCGACACGGGCCGTCCGATCTCCGTGCCGGTCGGCGACGTCGTCAAGGGCCACGTGTTCAACGCCCTCGGTGACTGCCTCGACGCCCCGGGCACCGGGCGCGACGGCGAGCAGTGGGGCATCCACCGCAAGCCGCCGGCCTTCGACCAGCTCGAGGGCAAGACCGAGATCCTCGAGACCGGCATCAAGGTCATCGACCTGCTGACCCCGTACGTCAAGGGCGGCAAGATCGGTCTGTTCGGTGGTGCCGGTGTCGGCAAGACCGTTCTGATCCAGGAGATGATCACCCGTATCGCGCGTGAGTTCTCCGGCACGTCGGTGTTCGCCGGCGTCGGCGAGCGCACCCGTGAGGGCACCGACCTCCACCTCGAGATGGAGGAGATGGGCGTCCTCCAGGACACCGCCCTCGTCTTCGGCCAGATGGACGAGCCGCCGGGAACGCGTATGCGCGTCGCCCTGTCCGCGCTGACCATGGCGGAGTACTTCCGCGATGTTCAGGGCCAGGACGTGCTGCTGTTCATCGACAACATCTTCCGGTTCACCCAGGCCGGTTCCGAGGTGTCGACCCTGCTCGGTCGTATGCCGTCGGCCGTGGGTTACCAGCCGACGCTGGCCGACGAGATGGGTGAGCTCCAGGAGCGGATCACCTCGACCCGTGGCCGCTCGATCACCTCGCTGCAGGCGATCTACGTCCCCGCCGACGACTACACCGACCCGGCGCCGGCCACGACGTTCGCGCACCTCGATGCGACCACCGAGCTCTCGCGTCCGATCTCGCAGATGGGTATCTACCCCGCTGTGGATCCGCTGACGTCGACCTCGCGCATCCTCGAGCCCGGCATCGTCGGTGCCGAGCACTTCCGCGTCGCCAACGAGGTGAAGCGGATCCTGCAGAAGTACAAGGAGCTGCAGGACATCATCGCCATCCTCGGTATGGACGAGCTCTCCGAGGAGGACAAGGTCCTCGTCGGCCGCGCCCGTCGTCTGCAGAAGTTCCTCGGCCAGAACTTCATCGTGGCCGAGAAGTTCACCGGCGAGCCCGGCTCCGTGGTGCCGCTGCGCGACACCATCGAGGCGTTCGACCGCGTCACCAAGGGTGAGTTCGACCACCTGCCCGAGCAGGCGTTCAACAGCTGCGGTGGACTCGACGACGTCGAGGCCGCTGCCAAGAAGATCGCCGGGAAGTAGTCCGCGATGGCTGAAATGACCGTGGACCTCGTTGCCGTCGAGGAGCGCCTGTGGTCGGGCACCGCCCGGCTGGTCAGCGCCCAGACGACCGAGGGCGAGATCGGTGTCATGCCGGGCCACGAGCCGGTCCTGGGCCAGCTCGTGGAGGGCGGCGTCGTCTCCATCACGACCGGCGACGGCGAGCGCGTCGTCGCGGCCGTGCACGGCGGCTTCCTCTCGGTGACCGCCACGACGGTGACGATCCTCGCCGAGGCCGCGGAGCTGACGGAGAACATCGACGTCGAGTCCGCGCGCGCCGTGCTGAGCGAAAGCCGGGACGAGGCCGAGATCGCCGCGGCGCGGGGCCGGCTCCGGGCTGTCGAGCGGGCCTGACCGGACAAGAGAAGCCGCGACGGAGCCGACGAGCAGTGTCAGTTGGAATGATTGTTCTCATCGTTCTGGTGATACTGCTCGCGGCTGCCGTCGCGGCTTTTCTCTATCGCCTCGTCACCCTGCGGGGCGGCGGCACCGCCGCGATCCTGCGGCGCCTGCCCAACGGCGCCGGCGCCGGGTGGCGGCACGGCGTCATCCGTTACGGCGAGCGCACGGTCGTCTTCTACAAGCTCTCCAGCCTGCGCCCGGGCCCGGACTCGCGCCTCGCCCGGCAGGGAGTCGAGGTGCGCAGCCGTCGCGCGCCCGAGGGCAGTGAGCACGACATCATGACCGAGGACATCGTGATCCTCGAAATCCAGGACGGTGCAAACAACTTCGAGATCGCCCTCGACAGCGGTGCGCTCACCGCCTTCCTGTCCTGGCTCGAATCCCGGCCTTCGGACCGATCCCTGCGCGGCCGGCCGAACTGAGGTCCGGCCGACCGGGTCCTCACGCGCCCGCGCCCGGCTTCCAGAGCACGTCACCATCCGGGTTCGCGACGCGACCGAGGATGAAGAGCAGATCCGACAGCCGGTTGAGGTACTTCGCCGGCAGCACATTCGTGTCGTCCGGGTGGGTGGCCACCGCCGCCCAGGCGGAGCGCTCCGCCCGCCGTGCCACCGTCCGGGCCGTGTGCAGCAGGGCCGCCAGCGCGGTGCCGCCGGGGAGAATGAAGGAATCGAGCGGCGCCAGTTCCTCGTTGAACTCGTCGCACCAGCGCTCGAGCCGATCGATGTACCCCTGCGTGATCCGCAGCGGCGGATACTTCGGCTCCGGCACCACCGGCGTCGACAGGTCGGCTCCGGCGTCGAACAGGTCGTTCTGGATCTGGCGCAGGACCGGCACCATCCGTTCCGGTACGTCGCCCACAGCCAGCGCCACGCCGAGCGCCGCATTCGTCTCGTCGCAGTCCGCGTAGGCGATCAGCCTCGGGTCGTTCTTCGACACCCGGGAGAAGTCGCTGAGGCCCGTCGTACCGTCGTCGCCGGTGCGGGTGTAGATCCGTGTGAGATGGACAGCCATGCAGGTCACGGTACCGCTCCCGTATTCCCGCAGTGTGGTCGATAGGCTGTGGCGTTGTGAGTGATCGCTTTCTTGTCTCCGGTGGTAACCGGCTTGTCGGTGAGGTAGTCGTCGGGGGCGCCAAGAACAGCGTGCTCAAGCTGATGGCAGCCGCCCTGTTGGCGGAGGGGACGAGCGTCATCACCAACTGCCCGGACATCCTCGACGTGCCGCTGATGGCCGAGGTTCTCCGCGGACTCGGATGCGACGTGGAGCTCGAGGGTGACGAGGTACGCATCACGACCCCCGCGCAGCCGAAATACCAGGCAGATTTCGCCGCCGTCCGGCAATTCCGTGCGTCGGTGTGTGTCCTCGGACCGCTGGTGGCTCGGTGCCGCAAGGCCGTCGTCGCGCTGCCGGGCGGCGATGCGATCGGCTCGCGGCCGCTCGATATGCACCAGACGGGGCTCCGCCTGCTGGGGGCGCACAGCACGATCGAGCACGGCTGTGTGGTGGCCGAGGCCGACGACCTGCACGGCAACGCGATCCGCCTGGCCTTTCCGTCGGTGGGGGCCACCGAGAACATCCTGATGGCCGCCGTTCTCGCGAGCGGAGAGACCACGATCGACAACGCGGCTCGGGAGCCGGAGATCGTCGACCTGTGCACCATGCTGGTCCAGATGGGTGCCCGTATCTCCGGGGCCGGCACCTCGACGCTGACGATCATGGGCGTCCCCCGGCTCGAACCCACCACCCACCGCGTCATCGGGGATCGCATCGTCGCGGCGACGTGGGGGATCGCGGCGGCGATGACACGCGGCGACGTCCGCGTGCGCGGCGTCAACCCGAAGCACCTGAGCCTCGTCCTCGACAAGCTCCGTGCCGCCGGCGCGGAGGTGACGCCCGAGGTGGACGGCTTCCGGGTTGTTCAGCACGACCGTCCCCGGGCGGTCAACTTCGCGACCCTGCCGTATCCCGGTTTCCCGACCGACCTGCAGCCCATGGCGATCGGGCTCGCGGCGGTCGCCGACGGCACGTCGATGATCACGGAGAACGTCTTCGAGGCGCGGTTCCGGTTCGTCGAGGAGATGATCCGGCTCGGCGCCGATGCGCGCACCGACGGGCACCATGCCGTGGTCCGCGGTGTCGAGGAGCTGTCGAGCGCGCCGGTGTGGTCGTCGGACATCCGTGCCGGTGCCGGACTGGTCCTGGCCGGGCTGTGTGCGGACGGCGTCACCGAGGTGCACGACGTCTACCACATCGACCGCGGCTACCCGAGATTCGTGGAGATCATCGAGGAGCTCGGTGGCGTCATCGAGCGGGTCAACTCCGACTCCTGATGCGGAGCGCCGAAATCGGCTGTGCCTCAGTCATTTCGGGCTCAAACGGGCGGGTGCACGCCATGGCTGGTCCGAATGTGCCGCGCATCACGGTGGAGTGACAGCGCGGAGGCGGGGCTGGGGGCGGCCCGCGAACTGGGAAAACAGTGCCGCATCGGAGCTTGACCAGCGGATTTGGCGCACGCTTGTTCCTCACGTAACTTATTCCAGGTCAGAGCGACACGGACACCGACCCGGCCCGCAGGGGCTCGGGACAACGAGGTTGGACGCAGGCGCCTGATTGTTCGGTTCGGAATCTTCTGGTAGGGTTCTGGGCCGTTGCCGATCCCACCGAGCGCGTCGGGTTTGTTTTCGCCGGGTGGTGTGGGTAGGCTGGAACGGTTGCCCCGGAACGCCGCGGACCTCGGTTCGTGGGGTGATGGTGTGTGCGTGTTCTTTGAGAACTCAACAGTGTGCCGATGAATGTCAGTGCCAAAATTTGTTTTTGGTGCGACCGCCTCTCTTTTCGGGGGGTGGTTGTTGCTGGCTGCCGCATTCTTCCGTCTGTGGTGGTCAGTGTTTTTTGCTGGTTTGAGTTTTTTGCTGGTGATTTGGCTCGATGTCTATGACTGATCGGCCCTTCGGGGTTTGATTGTGAGTCTTCAACGGAGAGTTTGATCCTGGCTCAGGACGAACGCTGGCGGCGTGCTTAACACATGCAAGTCGAACGATGAAGCCCAGCTTGCTGGGTGGATTAGTGGCGAACGGGTGAGTAACACGTGGGTGATCTGCCCTGCACTTCGGGATAAGCCTGGGAAACTGGGTCTAATACCGGATAGGACCTCGGGATGCATGTTCCGGGGTGGAAAGGTTTTCCGGTGCAGGATGGGCCCGCGGCCTATCAGCTTGTTGGTGGGGTAACGGCCCACCAAGGCGACGACGGGTAGCCGGCCTGAGAGGGCGACCGGCCACACTGGGACTGAGACACGGCCCAGACTCCTACGGGAGGCAGCAGTGGGGAATATTGCACAATGGGCGCAAGCCTGATGCAGCGACGCCGCGTGAGGGATGACGGCCTTCGGGTTGTAAACCTCTTTCAGTACCGACGAAGCGCGAGTGACGGTAGGTACAGAAGAAGCACCGGCCAACTACGTGCCAGCAGCCGCGGTAATACGTAGGGTGCGAGCGTTGTCCGGAATTACTGGGCGTAAAGAGCTCGTAGGCGGTTTGTCGCGTCGTCTGTGAAAACCCGCAGCTCAACTGCGGGCTTGCAGGCGATACGGGCAGACTTGAGTACTGCAGGGGAGACTGGAATTCCTGGTGTAGCGGTGAAATGCGCAGATATCAGGAGGAACACCGGTGGCGAAGGCGGGTCTCTGGGCAGTAACTGACGCTGAGGAGCGAAAGCGTGGGTAGCGAACAGGATTAGATACCCTGGTAGTCCACGCCGTAAACGGTGGGCGCTAGGTGTGGGTTTCCTTCCACGGGATCCGTGCCGTAGCTAACGCATTAAGCGCCCCGCCTGGGGAGTACGGCCGCAAGGCTAAAACTCAAAGGAATTGACGGGGGCCCGCACAAGCGGCGGAGCATGTGGATTAATTCGATGCAACGCGAAGAACCTTACCTGGGTTTGACATACACCGGACCGCCCCAGAGATGGGGTTTCCCTTGTGGTCGGTGTACAGGTGGTGCATGGCTGTCGTCAGCTCGTGTCGTGAGATGTTGGGTTAAGTCCCGCAACGAGCGCAACCCTTGTCCTGTGTTGCCAGCAATTCGGTTGGGGACTCGCAGGAGACTGCCGGGGTCAACTCGGAGGAAGGTGGGGACGACGTCAAGTCATCATGCCCCTTATGTCCAGGGCTTCACACATGCTACAATGGCCGGTACAGAGGGCTGCGATACCGCGAGGTGGAGCGAATCCCTTAAAGCCGGTCTCAGTTCGGATCGGGGTCTGCAACTCGACCCCGTGAAGTCGGAGTCGCTAGTAATCGCAGATCAGCAACGCTGCGGTGAATACGTTCCCGGGCCTTGTACACACCGCCCGTCACGTCATGAAAGTCGGTAACACCCGAAGCCGGTGGCCTAACCCCTCGTGGGAGGGAGCCGTCGAAGGTGGGATCGGCGATTGGGACGAAGTCGTAACAAGGTAGCCGTACCGGAAGGTGCGGCTGGATCACCTCCTTTCTAAGGAGCAACTCCTTGCTCGGACCAGCACACAGGTGCCGGGGGAGCGAGGCAGAGCCATTTCGGATTCACACGTAATCCGGTGGTGCTCATGGGTGGAACGCTGACAGCTTCATGCACGCTCGGTGGGTCACATGGCCGGCCGGTGGGTGATATATCGGTGCACTGTTGGGTCCTGAGAGAACACGCGAGTGTTTTGTCAGCGACGATGATCGGGAACGAAGGGGTTGTTTCTTCTTCCGGTACCGGTTGTTGTGTGTTGTTTGAGAACTGCACAGTGGACGCGAGCATCTTTGTTGTAAGTGTTTATGAGCGTACGGTGGATGCCTTGGCACCAGGAGCCGATGAAGGACGTGGGAGGCTGCGATATGCCTCGGGGAGCTGTCAACCGAGCTGTGATCCGAGGATTTCCGAATGGGGAAACCCAGCACGAGTGATGTCGTGTTACCCGCGCCTGAATATATAGGGCGTGTGGAGGGAACGTGGGGAAGTGAAACATCTCAGTACCCACAGGAAGAGAAAACAACATGTGATTCCGTGAGTAGTGGCGAGCGAAAACGGAAGAGGCTAAACCGCGGGTGTGTGAGAGCTGGCAGGCGTTGCACTCGTGGGGTCGTGGGGCCCTTCTTCCCATCACTGTCATGGTGGGCGAGAGTAAGAAACCGGTGTGTTAGTCGAAATGGTCTGGAACGGCCTGTCGTAGAGGGTGAGAATCCCGTAGACGAAAACATGCCGGCTCTCGTGGAGGGTACCCGAGTAGCAGCGGGCCCGTGAAATCTGCTGTGAATCCGTCGGGACCACCCGATAAGCCTGAATACTCCCTGGTGACCGATAGCGGACTAGTACCGTGAGGGAAAGGTGAAAAGTACCCCGGGAGGGGAGTGAAATAGTACCTGAAACCGTGCGCTTACAATCCGTCGGAGCCTTCGAGCAGTTTGGTCTGCTGGGGGTGACGGCGTGCCTTTTGAAGAATGAGCCTGCGAGTTAGTGGCATGTCGCGAGGTTAACCCGTGTGGGGTAGTCGTAGCGAAAGCGAGTCCGAACAGGGCGTCTGTAGTGGCATGTTCTAGACCCGAAGCGGAGTGATCTACCCATGGCCAGGGTGAAGCGACGGTAAGACGTCGTGGAGGCCCGAACCCACTTAGGTTGAAAACTGAGGGGATGAGCTGTGGGTAGGGGTGAAAGGCCAATCAAACTCCGTGATAGCTGGTTCTCCCCGAAATGCATTTAGGTGCAGCGTCGCGTGTTTCTCACCGGAGGTAGAGCTACTGGATGGTCTAGGGGGCCCACAAGCTTACCGAAATCAGCCAAACTCCGAATGCCGGTGAGTGAGAGCGCGGCAGTGAGACTGCGGGGGATAAGCTTCGTAGTCGAGAGGGAAACAGCCCAGATCGCCGGCTAAGGCCCCTAAGCGTGTACTAAGTGGAAAAGGATGTGGGATCGCTGAGACAACCAGGAGGTTGGCTTAGAAGCAGCCACCCTTGAAAGAGTGCGTAATAGCTCACTGGTCAAGTGGTTCTGCGCCGACAATGTAGCGGGGCTCAAGTACACCGCCGAAGCCGCGGCACTCGCACAACACCCCGGAGGGTCCACGGATCGTCCGGCAGTGGTGCGGGTGGGTAGGGGAGCGTCGTGCAGCCGGGGAAGCGCCGGAGTGATCCAGGTGTGGAGGCTGCGCGAGTGAGAATGCAGGCATGAGTAGCGAAAGACGAGTGAGAAACTCGTCCGCCGAATGACCAAGGGTTCCTGGGCCAGGTTAATCCGCCCAGGGTGAGTCGGGACCTAAGGCGAGGCCGACAGGCGTAGTCGATGGACAACGGGTTGATATTCCCGTACCCGTGTGAACGCGCCCCTGGTGAATCATCGGTACTAACCGTCCAAAGGGTGATCGAGTTCCTTCGGGAGCCGAGAGCCTGCTGCACGGGACCTTCGGTGGTAGTAGCCAAGCGATGGGGTGACGCAGGAAGGTAGTGGGGCCGGTCAGTGGTTGTACCGGTGTAAGCCCGTAGGGCGTGACACAGGCAAATCCGTGTCGCACACAGCCTGAGAGGTGATGCGTAGCCGAATGAGGCGAATTCCATGATCCTATGCTGCCGAGAAAAGCCTCTAGCGAGCTTTCACACGGCCCGTACCCCAAACCGACACAGGTGGTCAGGTAGAGAATACCGAGGCGATCGAGAGAACTGTGGTTAAGGAACTCGGCAAAATGCCCCCGTAACTTCGGGAGAAGGGGGACCAGTCCCGGTGACCGGACTTGCTCCGTGAGCCGGGGGTGGTCGCAGAGACCAGAGAGAAGCGACTGTTTACTAAAAACACAGGTCCGTGCGAAGTCGTAAGACGAGGTATACGGACTGACGCCTGCCCGGTGCTGGAAGGTTAAGAGGACCGGTCAGCGGAGTTCACTCCGCGAAGCTGAGAATTTAAGCCCCAGTAAACGGCGGTGGTAACTATAACCATCCTAAGGTAGCGAAATTCCTTGTCGGGTAAGTTCCGACCTGCACGAATGGCGTAACGACTTCTCTGCTGTCTCAACCACAGACTCGGCGAAATTGCACTACGAGTAAAGATGCTCGTTACGCGCGGCAGGACGAAAAGACCCCGGGACCTTCACTACAGCTTGGTATTGGTGTTCGGTTCGGTTTGTGTAGGATAGGTGGGAGACTGGGAAGCCCGCACGCCAGTGTGGGTGGAGTCGTTGTTGAAATACCACTCTGATCGTATTGGACCTCTAACCTCGGACCCTGATCGGGTTCAGGGACAGTGCCTGGTGGGTAGTTTAACTGGGGCGGTTGCCTCCCAAAATGTAACGGAGGCGCCCAAAGGTTCCCTCAGCCTGGTTGGCAATCAGGTGTCGAGTGCAAGTGCACAAGGGAGCTTGACTGTGAGACCGACAGGTCGAGCAGGGACGAAAGTCGGGACTAGTGATCCGGCACCGGCATGTGGAAGCGGTGTCGCTCAACGGATAAAAGGTACCCCGGGGATAACAGGCTGATCTTCCCCAAGAGTCCATATCGACGGGATGGTTTGGCACCTCGATGTCGGCTCGTCGCATCCTGGGGCTGGAGTAGGTCCCAAGGGTTGGGCTGTTCGCCCATTAAAGCGGCACGCGAGCTGGGTTTAGAACGTCGTGAGACAGTTCGGTCTCTATCCGCCGCGCGCGTTAGAAACTTGAGGAAGGCTGTCCCTAGTACGAGAGGACCGGGACGGACGAACCTCTGGTGTGCCAGTTGTCCCGCCAGGGGCACGGCTGGTTGGCTACGTTCGGAAGGGATAACCGCTGAAAGCATCTAAGCGGGAAGCCTGTTCCAAGATGAGGTTTCTCACCCCCTCGAGGGGGTAAGGCCCCCGGCAGACCACCGGGTTGATAGGCCGGAACTGGAAGTGCGGTAACGCATGCAGGTGACCGGTACTAATAGGCCGAGGACTTACCACAAAGAAGCTACGCGTCCACTGTGCGGTATCTGAAACAACACCTCGCTCCGCGAAGGGTTGGAGTAAACGCAGATCCTCTCCGAAAGAGAGGGGCTGCGCCCCGACCCACTCCGACCGCGCGAGTGAGTCGTTTCACAGAGTTACGGCGGCCATAGCGGAGGGGAAACGCCCGGTCCCATTCCGAACCCGGAAGCTAAGCCCTCCAGCGCCGATGGTACTGCACCCGACAGGGTGTGGGAGAGTAGGACACCGCCGAACACCCGTTACCGGAAGCCCCCCAACCTCGTTGGGGGGCTTCCGGCATTTCCGCGTTCCCTGTGGGGCGCAGCCGAACCCGTCGGTCCTTCGTCGGGATCAGTCCACCGGGACCGCAAGGCGGGTGACCTCCGACCGCCCGCGCAGGGTGACTTCACCTTTCAGCGACCATCGGATGCGCTCCGCTTCCGCGGCCACCTCTACCGCCCGGGCCGACGCCACCACGTGGCCGGGGAACGTCTTGGCCACGTCCGACAGCCGAGCCGCTTCGTTCACCGGATCGCCGATCACCGTGTACTCGAATCTCTCGTGAGCGCCCACGTTTCCGGCCACCGCGAGGCCCTCGGTGACCCCGATTCCCGCCTCGCACTCGGGGACCTCGGTGCGCAACCGGCGGGCCATCTCCCGGGCGGCCGCGAGCGCACTGCCCGCCGCGTCGTCCATTGCGACCGGAGCGCCGAAGATGGCCAGTGCCGCGTCGCCCTCGAACTTGTTGACGAACCCGCCGGCCCGGTGCACCTCCTCGACCACCACTTCGAAGAAGCGGTTGAGCAGATGTACGACCTCGGTGGGCGGTCGATCGGCCGCCATTGCCGTCGAGCCGATGATATCGATGAACAGCACCGCGACATGGCGTTCCTCGCCGCCCAGGCGCGGCGACGACGCCAACGCCGCCCGCGCGACGTCCTGCCCGACGTGCCGGCCGAAGACGTCGCGGATCCGTTCGCGCTCGCGGAGGCCGTCGGCCATGCGGTTGAATCCCGCCTGCAGTTCTCCCAGTTCGGTTCCGTCGTAGACGACCACCTCGGCATCGAGGTCGCCCCGCTCGATGCGGGCCATGCCGGACCGCACCGACTCGATCGGCGCGACGCTGGTCCGGGCGGTGAGGAGCATAAGCAACGCCCCCAACAACAAGGCGAGTCCGCCGATCGTCAGGATCGTCACCGCGAACCGGACGGGTGATACGGGACGGACGAAGCTGAAGACCGCCACGAGCATCAGCCCGACGACGGGAACGCCGCTGCCCAGCGCCCAGGCCACCATGATGCGGCCGCTGGTGCCGGTGAGTCGGCGTCGCGGCGTCGCCCCGGCCTCCAAGGCCCGGGCCGCGATCGGCCGCAGGGCGAATTCGCTGAACAGATAGACGAAGCCGCAGACCGTCAGGCCCGCGAGGGCGATGGTGAGGGCGACCTTCGGGATCGTGCGCGGATCCACTACACCGAACGCGGTCGCGAACAGCACCAGCCCCAGCGCCCAGAATGCACCCTGCTGGGCGGTGAGGCGCATCGGCAGCCGCATGGTTGCACGTCGTTCGTCGGGGGTGGGATCCCGGTCCTCGAGGATCCACCGCAGTTGTGCAAGGCCGAGCCGGGTCCCGAAGGCCGTCCCCAGGACGATGGCCCCGCCGACGTAGACGGGTGCTATGACGCCGGTGACGACGACGAACTCCGGACGCAGCACCGAGGGGCCCGGGACGACGACGTTGATCAACAACGCCGTGATCGCGGCCCCCGCGATGTTCGTGCCGAGCAGCAACAGGGTGAGCAATGTCTGCACGCGAACACGTTGGCGCCGGACGGATTCCGCGGGCGCGCCGAGCAGCGGCGAGCCGAGGGGCGAGGTGCGGCGGGTGCGAGGCATGGTCGTTCGAGAGTAGTCCGGAGCGATCCTCTAGGGTGGCAACGTGCGCCTTGTGATTGCCCGCTGTCGAGTCGACTACGTCGGACGTCTGACGGCACACCTGCCGATGGCGCGTCGGCTGCTCTTGGTCAAAGCCGACGGATCGGTCAGTGTGCACGCCGACGACCGTGCCTACAAGCCGCTGAACTGGATGAGTCCGCCGTGCTGGCTGGTCGAGGAGTCCGCAGACGAGGCGCACGCCCTGTGGGTGGTGACCAACAAGACGGGTGAGCAACTCCGGATCACCATCGACGAGATCGAGCACGATTCGAGCCACGAGCTGGGTGTGGACCCGGGCCTGATCAAGGACGGTGTCGAGGCGCATCTGCAGGAACTGCTCGCCGAGCACGTCGAAACCCTCGGCCCCGGCTACACCCTCGTCCGCCGGGAATACCCCACGGCCATCGGTCCGGTGGACCTGCTGTGCCGGGACGCGGACGGCGGCACGGTGGCCGTCGAGATCAAGCGACGCGGCGAGATCGACGGTGTCGAGCAGCTCACCCGGTACCTCGAGTTGCTCAATCGGGACCCGTTGCTCGCGCCCGTCAGCGGTGTCTTCGCGGCGCAACAGATCAAGCCACAGGCCAAGACCCTTGCGACCGATCGCGGTATCCGCTGCCTCGTGCTCGACTACGACGCCCTGCGCGGCACCGAGAGCAACGAGTTCCGGCTGTTCTGATATGCCCCGCCGCAACGTTCCCCGATCGCAGCGCCGGCGCCGGCCCGATATCGGCGGGTCGACGTTCTCCGGGGCCACCTCCCGCACCGAATGGGGGCCGTCCGGCGCGGAGTCCGAGCGCTACACCGTGCGCACCGTCCCCGGGTCGCGAGCAACGAAGGCGTACCGGTGCCCCGGCTGCGATCACGAGATCGCGCCGGGAACACCCCACGTGGTCGCCTGGCCCACCGACGACATCGGGGGCGCCGACGAACGCAGGCACTGGCACAACGGATGCTGGGCCGGCCGCGGTACCCGCGGACCGACCCGGCGGTGGTCCTAGTGACGGCTCAGCCGTCGGGTCCTAGTGACGGCTCAGCCGTCGGGTCCTAGTGACGGCTCAGCCGTCGGGTCCTGATCGCGGCTCAGTTGCGGACCTTGCTGGCCACTGCAGGTGAGCGGCCGAGGCGATCGGTGGGCGGTGCCTCCTCGCCGGACCGTGCCTCCGTCGCCGAGCCGGCTTCGCCGTCGCTGCCCTCCGGCTTGCCGCCCGCCGCCGGGAGTTCCTTGGTGGCCGGTTCCTTCTCGGATTCGCCGGTGGCGATCTCCTTGGTCGCGTCGGCCTCGCCCTCGGTGGTGAGCGCATCCCGGTCGCGGTCGAGCAGCTCGCCCTCGCGCGTCACGGCGGCGAGCATCGACGGCACGGCCTCGAGCTGACCGCGTACCCCGTCCAACTGGCTGAGGATGCGGCCGCGCAGCACCCGCAGTTCCTCGGTCAGATCGCGGGCGTTGGCGATCTTCCGCTCGGACTGTTCGGTGGCGATCTCGAGCCGGCGTGCCGCTTCGCGGGACGCGATCTCGAGACGCTGCTCGGCCTCGGCCTTGCTGGTGCGCTCGAGCTCGTCGAGGGCGCCGAGGACCTTGCTGCGGCGCTCGCTCATGGCGATCTCGAAGTCCTGCTGGACCCGGTCCCGCTTGGCTTCCGCCTCCGCCGCCAGGCGATCGCGCTCCGCTTCGGCGGCGGCGATGATCCGCGCGGCCTGGGCACGCGCCTCCGCCATCGTGCGGGCGTGCTCCGTCTCGAATGCCTTACGCCGCTCGGCGAGCTCGGCGATCATCGCTTCGTAGTCCCCGCGCAGCCGGATGCCTTCCTGCTCGGCCAGGGAGATCATCTCGGCTGCGTCGGCCTCGGCCCGTGCCCGCAGCTCGGACGCCTCGTCGGAGGCGAGGCGCAGCATGCGGGAGATGCGGTCGCTCATGCCCTCGGCCGTGGTGGGCGGCACCGACAGCCGATCGACGTCCTTGCGCAGCTCGTCGATCTCGTTGCGGGCGTTCTCGAGCTGTCGAGCCAGGTCGCGAGCCTGCGCGGCGGCCGCATCCCGGTCCGTGGCGGTCACGCGCAGCTCGGCCTCGAATCTGGCGAAGTAGTTGGTCACCTCGTCGCGGTCGAATCCCTTGCGCACGATGGAGAAGGGCAGGTGGCTTGGGGTGCGATCGCGATCGAAGACCATGGCGCCAATCTACCTGCTCGAAGCGGCCGGAGCTGCGCGTGCCGCCGCGTTGTGCTAATGCTGCGGCGGTGTGAACCCGGCGAGTCGGCCGGGTGAGATGGGGGCGGTCAGTGCGATCCGTGCGCAGCAGGTTCGACGAGCTCGACGAGCACGCCGCCGGCGTCCTTGGGGTGGAGGAAGTTGATGCGGGAATCGGCGGTGCCGCGTCGCGGGGCGTCGTACAGCAGGCGCACGCCGCGCGCGCGGAGCTCGGCGGACACCGCATCGAGGTCGCTGACGCGGTAGGCGAGCTGCTGCAGGCCGGGCCCGCTGCGGTCGATGAACTTCGCGATCGTCGAGTTCTCGTTCAGCGGGGCGAGCAGCTGGATCGCGGTCGCGCCCTCCGGCGAGCCGGGAACCGACAGCATCGCCTCGCGCACGCCCTGCTCCTCGTTGACCTCCTCGTGGGTGGAGACGAGCCCGAGGTTCTCGGCGTACCAGGTGAGGGCGGCGTCCAGGTCGGGGACCGCGATGCCGACGTGGTCGATGGCGGTCACGAGGCCGGAGGTCAGCGCCGCGAGCGGAGTCGGAGTGGGGGAGGTCTCAGTCATGAATAAAGACGGTAGCGCTAACGTTAGATCAGTATGCGTCGGGATGGGCTTGCCGGCCTCGAGCCCGCGCGGAAGCCGTCACTCCCACCACCGGAGGAAATCCTCGTGACCAGTTCTGTCATCGTTGCCGGAGCCCGGACCCCGATGGGGCGTCTGCAGGGCGCCCTGAAGGACCTCTCCGGTTCGGACCTCGGCGGGGTCGCCATCGCCGGTGCCCTCGCCAAGGCCGGGGTGGCCCCGGAGCAGGTCGAGTACGTGATCATGGGTCAGGTGCTCACCGCCGGCGCCGGCCAGATCCCGGCCCGGCAGGCCGCCGTGGCCGCCGGCATCCCGATGGACGTGCCCGCCCTGACCGTGAACAAGGTGTGCCTGTCCGGCATCGACGCGATCGCGCTGGCCGACCAGCTCATCCGCGCCGGCGAGTTCGACATCGTCGTCGCCGGCGGCCAGGAGTCGATGAGCCAGGCCCCGCACCTGCTCGAGCACTCCCGGGCCGGGTTCAAATACGGCGATGCGACCCTGCGCGACCACATGGCCTTCGACGGGCTGCACGACATCTTCACCGACCAGGCCATGGGCAACCTCACCGAGGCCGCCAACACCGGCACCCGGTTCGTCTCCCGCGCCGAGCAGGACGCCGTCGCCGCCGCCAGCCACCAGCGGGCGGCCCGCGCGCAGAAGGACGGGCTGTTCGACGCGGAGATCGTGCCGGTGTCGATCCCGCAACGCCGCGGCGAGCCGGTCGTGGTCACCGCCGACGAGGGCATCCGCCCGGAGACCACCGCCGAGTCGCTGGCGGCGCTGCGGCCGGCGTTCGCGAAGGACGGCACCGTCACCGCCGGGTCGGCCTCGCAGATCTCCGACGGGGCGGCCGCGGTGGTGGTGATGAGCCGGGCCAGGGCCGAACAGTTGGGTCTGTCCTGGCTCGCCGAGATCGGCGCGCACGGGGTGGTCGCCGGCCCGGACTCGACGCTGCAGTCCCAGCCGGCCCGGGCGATCGCCAAGGCCTGCGCCCGGGAGGGCCTGGACCCGGCCGGGCTGGACCTGGTGGAGATCAACGAGGCGTTCGCCGCGGTCGGGATCGCCTCCGGCCGCGAGCTGGGGCTGGACCCGGCCCGGATCAACGTCAACGGCGGCGCCATCGCGCTGGGCCACCCGCTGGGGATGTCCGGGGCCCGGATCGTGCTGCACCTGGCGCTCGAACTGGCCCGCCGCGGCGGCGGTGTCGGGGCCGCGGCCCTGTGCGGCGGCGGCGGCCAGGGCGACGCCCTCATCGTCCGCGTCCCCAAGGCGTAGACCGCGTCCAATACTCTCGTCGCCGCCCCCGCGCACCGCGTGGGGGCGGTGACGTCTCTCACAGCAACGACAGCTCGTCGTAGCCGATCGGCACAATGGTGTGCATGGCGAACTTCTTCGATCTCAGCACCCCGGCCAAGCGGTTCCGCTTCGTCGCCGTCCTCGAGGCCTTCACCTGGGCCGGCCTGCTCGTCGGCATGGCGTTCAAGTACCTGCCCGAGAACGGCAACGAGATCGGGGTGAAGATCTTCGGCCCGCTGCACGGCGGCGTGTTCGTGGCCTTCGTCCTCGTCGCCCTCCTCACCGCGCGGGCGCTGAAGTGGAACCTGGTCACCACGGGCCTGGCCCTGATCTCGTCCGTCCCGCCGTTCGGCACGATCGTCTTCGAATGGTGGGCTGTGCGCACCGGCCGGCTCGCGGAACTGTCCGCGCAAGCGCGTCCGGTGGACGCGCCCGCACTCGCCTGACCTGCTGTCCCCTGTCGCGCGGAACGTGACAGACTGGACGGCGTGACTCGACCAGGTTCCCGTCCTGCAGCACGTTCCGCCGCGACCGCCGCGGCGATGTCCGGCGCGGTGGATCTCGCGCCCCTCAAGGAGCGGTCTACCGCGCCCCCACCTCCGTCGCAGCCCGGCTCCGGCACCGGCCCCCAGTCCGGTTTCACGCCCGTCGTCGACGTTACCGAGGCCACCTTCGAGGCCGAGGTGCTGCAGCGCTCGATGCAGGTCCCCGTCATCGTGGACCTGTGGGCCACCTGGTGTGGCCCGTGCAAGCAGCTCTCGCCCGTCCTCGAGAAGCTGGCCCACGAGGGCGGCGGCAGCTGGGTCCTCGCGAAGGTCGACGTGGACGCCAACCCGCGGATCGCGCAGGCGTTCGGTGTGCAGTCCGTGCCGACCGTCGTCGCGATCGCCGCCGGGCAGCCCCTCGCCGACTTCCAGGGCGTGCAGCCCGAACCGCAGCTTCGGCAATGGCTCGCCGCCATCCAGGACGCGGTCGCCGGAAAGCTGTCCGGCCCGCCCGGCGCCGAGCCCGTCGAGGAGCAGGAGGATCCGCGGTTCGTCGCCGCCGAGCAGGCCCTCGAGGCAGGGGACCTGGCCGGTGCCGAGGCGGCGTACGAGCTGATCCTGAACTCCGAGCCCGCCAATGCCGACGCTCTGGCCGCGCTGCGGCAGGTCCGGTTCCTCGCCCGCGCTCAGTCGGTGCCCGAGGACGCGATCGCCGCGGCCGACGCCGCCCCGGCCGACCTCGAGGCGCAACTCGTCGCGGCCGACGCCGAACTGTTCGCCCAGCAGCCCGAGGCCGCCTTCACCCGGCTGATCGGGTTCGTCGCCCGCAGCGCCGGCGACGAGAGGAACGCCGCCCGCACGCGGCTGCTGGAGCTGTTCGAGCTGTTCGATCCCGCCGAGCCGTTCGTCGTCACCGCGCGCCGCAAGCTGGCGTCGGCGCTGTACTGATCGGTTCCCGACCCGCGGTGGCGGTCCGGCTTCCCGGGCCGCCACCGCGCGTCGGTCAGTGGTAGCGGCCCGAGCAGGCGGCCTCGCCGCCGAGAACCCCGGTGCGGAACGCGTCCACCCGGGAGAATCCGCTCGGCACGGTGTTGCCGTTGACGTCGCTGGCGGCGAGGCCGTCGGTCAGCAGGCCGGAGACCGCCTCGTCCAGATCGCCCGGCGACAACCACACCATGTCCTCGGCCGGCTGGGCGCCGGTGCTGTCGGGGCTCAGTTCCGCGCTGATCACGCCGGCGAGGCAGGCAGCCCGCAGCGCCGTCTGGGGGTCGACGAGCGACTGGCCGGCCGCGTTCTGCACGGCCAGGGCGTACCGGGAGGCGAGCAGCACGTAGGCGGCGTAGTCGCCCCGTACGTCGGTCGTGATCCCCCCGGCGCCGGTCTGCAACGGGGTACCGCGGTCCGCCAGCTCGTCGACGTCCACCCCGATGGTGTTGGTGGCGGGACAGTACGACACCGGCGACGTGGCCTTCGCGTCCGGACAGCCGAGGTCGGCGCCGGACAGGTCGAGCTCCGGTTGCTCCGGCAGATCGAACACCCGGCGGAACGAGGCCATCAGCGCCTCCACCGACTCCTCGGTCACGGGAAGTTCGCCGTCGTCGGAACTGTCGAAGAACTGCGGCAGATCGGCGCGCCGGGACTCGATCTCGGCGGCGTCGATGCGGGTGCACGATCCCGCACCGTCGGTGAAGCCGATCTGGAACGCGGTGACCCGCTCGAATGCCGACCCGTGGATCGCGTCCGGGTCGTTGGGGTCGCTGTCGCGGAAGGAGACCATCGACGCCAGCACCGAGTTCAGCCCGTCCGAGGTGTTCAACCGGAAGTGCTCCGAGTTGCCGGCGGCGACGTGCCGCATGAAGGCGCCTGCGAAGCAGTCCGCCTGCTGCTCGAACACGATGCCCGGATCGTCCTCGGCGACCGTCCCGGCCTTGAACTGGACGGCGTGCCCGTACTCGTGGGCGAGCACCGTCACGGCCGCCATCGGGCCGAACGTCTCGATGAGCTGCGGCATCAGGTAGGTGCGGTCCCACCCGATGACGTCGTCGCGGTTGCAGTACGCGGCGTTGATGAACTCGAAGGTCGATTCGCCGCAGAACTTCGGGCCGCGCTCGTCGGGATCCCACGAGGCGATCGTGCCGACGGGCTCGAACGCGCCCCGGGCGATGCGCGGGAACTCCTCGTTCCAGTAGGCCTCGATGTCGGCGACCGCGTTGCCGGCGAGGACGTCGACGTCCCCGCCGTCCGAGTTCTCGATCGTCACCTGCGCGTCCGGGGCGGCGGGCCGCGGGCCGCTCGGGCCCGAGGACACCGGCAGGCCCGCCACCGAGAACGGGTTGTCGTAGATGGAGACGGCGGTGCCCTCGATGCGAGCGGCACATCCGGCGAGCACCATCACGGCCAGCGCCGGTACCGCGAGGCGGAACGGCAGCCGCGTCCGAGTCACCTGTTCTTCTCCTGTCGTCCGAGGACGGCGGTCACCGCTGCAACGTCAGCCAGATCGCACCGTAAGCAGGCAGCGTCACCTCCGCCGACGCCGGGCGCCCGTGCCAGGAGCGTGCCGTGGCCGTCACGGCGCCGAGGTTGCCGACGCCGTTGCCCTGGTAGGCCGTCGAATCCGTGTTGAGGATCTCCGACCACTGTCCTGTTTCGGGTAGTCCGACACGATAGTCCGAATGCGTCGATCCGGAGAAGTTGAACAGGCACGCCACGACGGAACCGTCGCTCCCGTGACGGAGAAAGCTCAGCACGTTGTTCGCCGAGTCGTTGGCGTCGATCCACGAGTACCCGCTCGGCGAGGTGTCCAGCGTCCACAGGGCGGGGTGCTCACGGTAGATCCGGTTGAGGTCGGCGACGAGCCGGTGCACGCCTTGGTGCAGCGGTCCGTTGTGCGGATCGTCGAGCTGCCACCAGTCCAGGCCCCGCTCCTCGGACCATTCCGCGGTCTGGCCGAACTCCTGCCCCATGAACAGCAGTTGCTTGCCGGGGTGGGCCCACATGTACGCGAGCAGGCCGCGCAGGCCGGCGGCCTGCGCGCGGTCGCCACCCGGCATCCGGGTCCAGAGCGTGCCCTTGCCGTGCACGACCTCGTCGTGGCTGACGGGCAGGACGAAGTTCTCACTCCAGGCGTACACCAGCGAGAAGGTGATCTCATGGTGGTGGTACGTGCGATGCACCGGGTCCCGGCCGATGTACCCGAGGGTGTCGTGCATCCAACCCATGTTCCATTTCATGGAGAACCCGAGCCCGCCCGCATGGGTGGGCCGGGTGACGCCGGGCCATGCCGTGGACTCCTCGGCGACGGTGACGACGCCGGGGTGGAGCTTGTGCACGGTGGCGTTCATCTCCTGCAGGAAGGCCACCGCCTCGAGGTTCTCCCGGCCGCCGTACACGTTGGGGGTCCAGCCGCCCTCGGGCCGCGAGTAGTCGAGGTACAGCATCGAGGCGACGGCGTCGACGCGCAGGCCGTCGATGTGGAACTCGTCGATCCAGTACAGCGCGTTGGCGACGAGGAAGTTGCGCACCTCCCGGCGGCCGAAGTCGAAGACGTAGGTGCCCCAGTCCAGCTGCTCGCCACGCCGGGGATCGGGGTGTTCGTAGAGGGCGCTGCCGTCGAAGCGGGCCAGGGCCCACTCGTCCTTCGGAAAGTGGGCGGGCACCCAGTCCACGATCACGCCGATGCCGGCGGCGTGCAACCGGTCGACGAACGCACGGAACTCGTCGGGCGTGCCGAAGCGGGCGGTGGGCGCGTAGTACGAGGTGACCTGGTATCCCCACGATCCGCCGAAGGGATGCTCGGCCACCGGCAGCAGCTCGACGTGGGTGAAGCCGGCCGCCGCGACGTACTCGGCGAGCTGGTCGGCCAGCTCCCGGTATCCGAGACCGGGACGCCACGAGCCGAGGTGCACCTCGTAGACGCTCATCGGCTCCTGCCACGGCCGGGAGTCGGCCCGGGCGGCGAGCCACGCGTCGTCGCCCCACACGTAGCTGCTGTGGTTGACCACGGAGGCCGTCGCCGGCGGCACCTCGGTGGCGAACGCCATCGGGTCGGCCTTGTCCTGGACCGAGCCGTCGCGGCCGTGGACCCGGAACTTGTACAGCGCACCCGGCTCCACGTCGGGCAGGAACAGTTCCCACACGCCGCTGGAGCCGAGCACCCGCATCGGCGCGAGCCGGCCGCTCCAGCCGTCGAAGTCGCCGACGACCGTGACGCCGCGCGCGCCGGGCGCCCACACCGCGAACGACGTGCCGCGGACCGTGCCGTCGGGCGTCTCGTACGAGCGCTGATGCGCCCCCAGGATCTCCCACAGCCGCTCGTGCCGGCCCTCGGCGAACAGGTGCAGGTCCAGCTCCCCGAGCGTGGGCAGGAACCGGTACGGGTCGGCGACGACGACGGTGTGCTCGAACGGGTAGGTCACCACGAGCCGGTAGTCCGACAGGTCGTGCACCGGGACGAGCGCGCTGAACACGTCGTGGCCGAGAGGCTCGAGTGGGTGATCGATGCCGCCGATGCGCGCCGCCACCTTCTCCGCGTGGGGACGCATGGCCCGGATGATCGTGCCTTCCGGATGCGGGTGGGCGCCGAGCACCGAGTGCGGATCGTGGTGCTCGCCGGCCGCCAGCCGGGCGAGGTCGTGCGGGTTGGGGGAGTGGCGTCGAGTCGGGGGCACTGTCACGAGTTGCTCCTGTAGGCGAGGGTGGTTCGCGTCGGTACACCGATCGGGGGCAGCGCCAGGATGTGCGCCACCGCGCGCCAGGGTTCGAGCCGGACGAAGTTGGCCTGGCCCCACGAGTACTGCGCGCCGGACACCTCGTCGAACACCGTGAGCTGGTCGTGCCATTCGTGGCCGAGCGCCGGCATGTCCAGCCAGACGGTGCCCTGCTCGGCGCCGAACGGGTTGAGGTTGATCACGGTGAGGACCGAATCCCCGGTCCGGGGATCGAATTTCGAATACGCGATGAGGGCGTCGTTGTCGATGTGGTGGAAGTGGATGTTGCGCAGCTGCTGCAGGGCCGGGTGGGCGCGCCGGATCCGGTTGAGCGTGGCGATCCACGGCTCGAGGGATTCGCCGCGGCGGCGGGCCTCGTCGAACCGTCGCGGACGCAGCTGGTACTTCTCCGAGTCGAGGTATTCCTCGCTGCCGGGTCGCAGCGGGACGTGTTCGTAGAGTTCGTAACCGGAGTACACCCCCCACGACGGGGCGAGCGTGGCCGCGAGGGCCGCGCGCAGAGCGAACATTCCGGGTCCGCCGTGTTGCAGCGACTCGTGCAGGATGTCGGGCGTGTTGACGAACAGGTTCGGGCGCGCCTCGTCCGCCTTCGCCGCGATCTCCTGTCCAAATTCGGTCAGCTCCCACTTCGCCACGCGCCAGGTGAAGTACGTGTAGGACTGCGTGAACCCGCGTCGGGCGAGGCCGTACATGCGGGCGGGACGGGTGAAGGCCTCGGACAGGAACAGCACGTCGGGATCGGTGCGCTTGACCTCGGCGATCAGCCACTCCCAGAAGTTCGGCGGCTTGGTGTGCGGGTTGTCGACCCGGAAGATCTTGACGCCGAAGCTGATCCAGTGCCGCACCACGCGCAGCACCTCGGCGTAGATGCCGTCCGGATCGTTGTCGAAGTTGACCGGATAGATGTCCTGGTACTTCTTGGGCGGGTTCTCGGCGTAGGCGATCGTGCCGTCCGGCAGGACCGTGAACCACTCGGGATGCTCCTTCGCCCACGGGTGGTCCGGGGCGCACTGCAGCGCCAGATCGAGGGCCACTTCGAGGTCGAGTTCGCGCGCCCGGGCGACGAAGGCGCGGAAGTCGTCCTCCGTGCCGAGCTGCGGGTGGATCGCGTCGTGGCCGCCCTCGTCGGAGCCGATGGCCCAGGGGGAGCCCACGTCGTCCGGGCCGGCGGTGAGGGTGTTGTTCGGTCCCTTGCGGTTGACCTTGCCGATCGGGTGGATGGGCGGCAGGTACACCACGTCGAAGCCCATCGCGGCGACCCGCGGCAGTTCCTCCGCGGCGGTGGCGAAGGTGCCGTGCCGTGGCGTGCCGTCCTCGTTCCACCCGCCCGTCGAACGGGGGAAGAACTCGTACCAGGAACCGAACAGGGCCCGTTCCCGATCGACCACGGCGGTGTACGCCTTCCCGCGGGTGATCAGCTCGCGCAGGGGATTGGCCCGCAGGATCTCGGTGATGTCGGCGGCGAAGGCAGGGGCGATCCGGTCGGCGAGCGGCCGCTCCGAACGCAGCGCCGCGGCCACGGCGAGCAGGGCCGGCCGGTTGGGGCGCGGCGCGGTCTTCGCGGCCTTCTCGAACAGGCGGGCGCCGATCTCGATGTCGTTCGCCAGGTCCTCCGGACCCTGGCCGGCGTCGACCTTCGCGTCCACCGCGTGCCGCCACGTGCTCACCGGATCGCTCCAGGCCTCCACCCGGTACGTCCACAGTCCCGGACTGGTGGGGGTGAACGCGGCGTGGAAGGTGTCGGGCACCTCGCCGGGAACCATCGGGATCCGGATCAGCTTCCCTTCGCTCTCCGGGTCCGATCCCGGCCCGCGCACGGCCAGGGTGGCGGCGACGGCGTCGTGGCCTTCTCGCCACACGACTGCCGACACGGGAACCACCTCCCCGACAACGGCCTTGACCGGATGTCGCCCTCCCGAGATGTCGGGACGGACATCGTCGATGCCGAGGCGGCCTGTCGCGCTGGCTCCGATTCGACCTGTCACGCTCGCTCCGTTCCGTCTGTCATGCCGGCTCCGTTTCCCTCGCACGGACTGCTGACGAGCCTTCGGATGCGGCCCGTCCCCAACCGTAGTGGAGGTACGCACCGCCGTCCCCTCATGCGACGCGCAATGTCGTCGACGCCCCGCAATAGCCGTTACCCGGGGTCGACGCGCCGGAACGAGCGAGCCCCGCGGCGCCGTGCGCCGCGGGGCTCGCGCGTCCGCTCGCCGGGAACGTGGCCCGGCCGCCGGACGGCCGCCGCATTTGCCGGTCTTCCCGGCCGGCCGAATGTCGGTAGTCTTCCCGGGGTGAGAGCCTTGCGTCGGTTCACCGTACGAGCCCACCTTCCCCAGCGGCTGGCCGGACTGGGCCCGCTCGCCGTCAACCTGCGCTGGTCGTGGCACACGCCCACGCAGGACCTGTTCGCCTCGATCGACTCCGCGCTGTGGCGTCGCGTCGAGCACGACCCGGTGCGGATGCTCGGCGAGGTGCCGCCGGCCCGTCTCGACGCGCTCGCCGCCGACGAGGAGTTCCTCGCGCGGCTCGACGCCGAGTCGGCCGACCTCGACGACTACCTCGCGAGGCCGCGCTGGTACCAGCACCAGCAGCAGGAGGGCACCGGGCTGCCGTCCGGCATCGCCTACTTCTCCATGGAGTTCGGCGTTTCCGAGGTTCTGCCGAACTACTCCGGCGGACTCGGCATCCTGGCCGGCGATCACCTCAAGGCGGCCTCGGACCTCGGCCTGCCGCTCATCGGTGTCGGCCTGCTCTACCGCTCCGGCTACTTCCGTCAGTCCCTGACCGCCGACGGATGGCAGAGCGAGCACTACCCGAACTACGACCCGCAGGGCCTGCCGCTGCGGCTGCTGACCGAGGCCGACGGCACCCCTGCCCTGATCCAGGTCGCCATGCCCGGCAATCGCACCCTCACCGCCCGGGTGTGGATCGCCCAGGTGGGCCGCGTCCCGTTGCTGCTGCTCGACTCGGACATCGCCGAGAACGACGAGGAACTGCGCGGGGTCACCGACCGCCTCTACGGCGGCGACCAGGACCATCGCATCAAGCAGGAGATCCTGGCCGGGGTCGGCGGGGTGCGCGCCGTCCGCGCCTACACCCGGATCGCGGGACTGCGCGATCCCGAGGTGTTCCACATGAACGAGGGACACGCCGGGTTCCTGGGCGCCGAACGCATCCGCGAACTGGTCACGGGCGCCGGTCTGGACTTCGACGAGGCGCTCGCCGCCGTGCGCGCCGGCACCGTCTTCACCACCCACACCCCGGTTCCCGCGGGCATCGACCGGTTCCCGGCGGAACTCGTCCGGCACTACTTCTCCGGACCGAACGGCGAGAACGAGTCGGCGCTGCTGCCCGGCCTGGGGGTGGACCGCGTCCTTTCCCTCGGCCGGGAATCGGACCCCCGTGTGTTCAACATGGCCCACCTGGGTCTGCGGCTCGGCCAGCGCAGCAACGGCGTGTCGAAGCTGCACGGCCGGGTCAGCCGCGAGATGTTCGTGGGCCTGTGGCCCGGCTTCGACGCCGGCGAGGTGCCGATCGGGTCGGTCACCAACGGCGTGCACGCCCATACCTGGGCCGCCCGCGAGTGGCTCGAGTTCGCCAACCGTCTCGCCGGTCCCGACCGGGTCGAGGAGGCCCAAGGCTGGGAACTGCTGCAGACGGTCGAACCGCGCGAGCTGTGGGCCACCCGCAACACGTTGCGTGCGCAGCTGGTGGAGGAGATCCGTCGGCGGCTGCGCCGGTCCTGGCTCCAGCGCGGCGCCACCGAGGCCGAACTCGGCTGGGTGGACGGGGTCTTCGATCCGCACGTGCTCACCGTCGGCTTCGCCCGCCGGGTGCCGACCTACAAGCGGCTCACCCTGATGCTGCGCGACCCGGAACGACTGCGGGCCCTGCTGCTCGACGAGGAGCGCCCAGTGCAGCTGGTCGTCGCCGGCAAGAGCCACCCGGCCGACGACGGCGGCAAGGCACTGATCCAGCAGGTGGTGCGGTTCGCCGATGCCGCCGACGTGCGGCACCGCATCGTTTTCCTGCCGGACTACGACATGTCCATGGCCCGGTACCTCTACTGGGGCTGCGACGTGTGGCTGAACAACCCGCTGCGCCCGCTCGAGGCGTGCGGCACCTCCGGGATGAAGTCGGCCCTCAACGGCGGGCTCAACCTCTCCATCCGCGACGGCTGGTGGGACGAGATGTACGACGGCGAGAACGGCTGGGCCATCCCCACCGCCGACGGTGTGATTGACGAGCACCGCCGCGACGACCTCGAGGCCAGCGCCCTGTACGAGCTGCTCGAGCGCTCGGTCCTGCCGCGGTTCTACGACCGGGACGGCAGCGGTGTGCCCACCCGCTGGATCGAGATGGTGCGGCACACGCTCCAGAACCTCGGTCCGAAGGTGCTCGCCTCCCGCATGGTCCGGGACTACACCGTGCAGTACTACGCGCCGGCGGCCGCGGCCGCGCGCGATGCGGTCGCCGACGGGTTCGCCGGAGCGCGCGAGCTCGCCCACTACCGGCGTCGCGTCGAGGCGGCATGGCCGGCCGTGCGGGTGGCCCAGGTCGACAGCGCCGGACTGCCGGACATCCCGGAGATCGGCTCCAAACTGGCCCTGACCGCCCACGTGTACCTCGACGGTCTCCGGGTGACCGACGTGGTCGTTCAGGCCGTCGTCGGCCGGGTCGGGGTCGACGACACCCTGTCCGACGTGGTGACGGTGCCGATGCGGCACACCGGCACGGACCCGCTGGGCGAGGTCTTCGAGGTCGAGGTCGCGCTGCCGATGGCCGGGTCGGTCGGCTACACGGTGCGGGTGCTGCCGCACCACGAGCTGCTCGCGTCGGACGCCGAACTCGGCAAGGTCGTGCTCGCCTAGCTAGCTCTCCGCGCCGGGCCCGCGGCCGCTCGCGTCGAGCAGGACGCGCGCGGCGTCGCGGGCCTGCCGCGCGACGGCGGGAGAACCGGAGATCGCCGCCGTCGCCATCGCCCCGTTGGCCAGGATCGCCAGCTGGTCGCCCAGTGCCGGGGGGCTGCCCGCGTCCGCCACGAGTCCGCGCAGGTAGCGCCGGAACGCGTCCTTGTGCGTGCGGGCGATCTCGGCGACGTCACCGGAGATTCCGCCGAGTTCGCCGAACGTGTTGATGAAGGTGCAGCCGCGGAAGTCGCTGCAGGCGAACCATTCCTCGAGAAAGTCGAACACCGCGAGAACCCGCTCGCGCGGATCGGTGCGGGCATCGACATACCGGCGCAGATCCGTCAGCACGGTGTGATCGCGCCGGGTCAGAACGGCCTCCACGAGCCGGTCCTTGGCGGGGTAGAGCTGATAGAGCCGCTTGAGCGACACCCCGGAGCGGGCCCGGATCGTGTCCATTCCGACGGCCTGGATGCCGTGCTCGTTGAACAGTTCCTCGGCGGCGTCGAGCAGCCGGGTCTGCGCGGTGTCCGCGTCCATCGGGCCCCTCCCTCTTGCATCGAGAACCATCGTTCTCTACGCTACACCACGTACCGGAGAACGCTCGTTCTCCGACCGATCCGAGGAGGACTCATGTCCGCTTCCACTGTCCGCCACCGCACCGAGACCATCGACGGGCTCGACGTCTCCTACCGCGAGGCCGGGGACCCGGGTGCGCCGGCTCTCGTTCTGCTGCACGGCTTCCCGTCCAGCTCGCACATGTTCCGCCACCTGCTCGGCGAGCTCGCCGACCAGTACCACCTCGTCGCCCCCGACCACATCGGCTTCGGGCGATCGGCGATGCCCGCCGTCGACGAGTTCGACTACAGCTTCGACCGTCTCGCGCAGATCACCGATGCGCTGCTCGACCGGATCGGGCTGACGCGCTTCGCCCTCTACCTCCACGACTACGGCGCCCCGATCGGCCTGCGGATCGCGGCCGGGAACCCCGAGCGCGTCACCGCGCTGATCACCCAGAGCGGCAACGCCTACCGCGAAGGGTTCACCCCGTTCTGGGAGGTCCTCTTCGCCCACGCACACGACCGCGCCGCCCACGAATCCGCCGTCCGTGCCCTCCTCGAGCCCGAGGCGACCCGGTGGCAGTACGTCCACGGTGTCCCCGAGGACCGGCTCGAGCGGATCGCCCCGGAAGCCTGGCTGCTCGACCAACTGGGCCTCGATCGGCCCGGCAACAAGGAGATCCAGCTCCAGTTGTTCTGGGACTACCAGTTCAACCTCGACGCGTACCCGGCATTCCAGGAGTACTTCCGCGCCTGGCGGCCGCCGACCCTGGTGGCGTGGGGCCGCGGCGACGAGATCTTCGGTCCCGCCGGTGCGGAAGCATTCGCCCGCGACCTCCCCGACGCGGAGATTCACCTGCTCGACGCAGGCCACTTCGCCCTCGAGACCCACGGGCCGGAGATCGCGGACCTCGTCCGTGGATTCCTGGGCCGCACTCTGAACCCGGCCGCGCTCTGAGCCCGGCCGCACACTCCGAGACCGAAGGAGAGTAATCGGATGCCACCGCTTCTCGGTGATGCACCGGACGGGTCCCGCCGTGCCCTGGCCGCCGCCCTCGCCCCGGGGGCCGTCGCGCTCGGCGCGGCCGGCGCGCTCGCCGCCCTCGAGAACCTCGCCCACTGGGCGGTGTTCGGGTTGCCGTACGTCGCGTCCGCAGCCCTCATCGCCCTCGCACCCGGCACCCCGGCCGCCCGGCCCGGAGCGATCGTGCGGGCCTACCCTGCGGCCGCGGCCGCGGCGCTCGTCGTCGCGGCCGTCGCCGGTCCGTCGCAGGCAGGAGCCGCCGTCGCAGCGGGACTTGCGGTCGTCGCCATGGCGCTGCTGCGGGCGCCGCATGTGCCCGCCGCGGTGTGTGCCGGGGCGATCGGGCTCACGGACCCGGGGATCGGCTACGTGGGAACCACGCTGGTGCCGGCGCTCCTCGTCGTCCTCGGCGTCGCGACCGTCGCCGGGCGGGTGCTGCCCGGATTCGTCTATCCGGCGCGGGTCGCCCGTGCCGGCTGACCGGGACGGTCGCCCGTCGCTGTGCGCACGCCCTCGCTTCGAGGTATAGGACCGCGGGGCGGTGGGTATACACCCGATGCGTCCGACCGAGGACGCATCGGAAATCGAGGAGGAGGATGCACTCGCGACACGCCTCTCAGGCGTTCACATCGACCGGGTTGTTCTACCGCGGGGTCCGCGCCGAGCCGAGCCAGGTGACGATGCTCCGGCAGGCCCTGGACCGATGGCTGGACCGCCTCCACCTCGAGGTCGAACTCGGGCAGGATGTGCTGCTGGCCAGCTACGAAGCGCTGGCCAATGCCGTCGAGCACGCGTATCCCGACGGGTACGGGGATCGTGTCGGCGCGGTCGACCTGGAGGCCGTCTATCGACCGGGGGAACGTTCCGTCGAAGTGATCGTCACCGATCACGGCCGCTGGCGCACCCCGGAGGATCCGTCCGGCGACAGCTGCCGTGGCCACGGGCTCGCGCTGATCCGGACCCTGACGTCCCACACGGATGTCGTCACCGTCCCCGACGGCACTTCGGTCTCGATGAAGTGGGACGTCTCGACCTCGCCCGCGCTCGTCGCGGCGCCGTGACCCCGTAGTGACGCATCAGCCGTGACCCGGCAGTGACGCATCAGCCGTGACCCGGCAGTGACACATCAGCCGTGAACCGGCAGTGACACATCAGCCGTGACCCGGCAGTGACGGACCACCGGCTTCCGGAAGCGCCCCCCTGCGGCGCTGTCCGGAAGCCGGTGGTCCGGTCGGAGACCACCGACGCCGGGAGAACGTCGGTGGTCAGCTCCTGCGGCCGCGCCGGCTCGACGCCCATCCGGGGCGCCGGGGCGAGGCCGCGGTGGCCCTGCGATCGTCGCCGGTCACAGTGCTCCCGTGGTCGTCCGCAAACATCGCGTCGATACGAGCCTTGATCTCGGCCGTGCTCATCGCCGAACCCGGGACGGTGCTCGGGTCGGCGACGTGATTGAGGTGGTTCATCGGTTCCTTGCTCGGGTGGGCCCGGGCGGGCCGTCGGAGTCGGTGGTGGGCGAGGTCAGGAGCGGATCATCACCGCTGCGACCGCGACCGTCGCCACCGTGAGAAGGGCGGCCAGCACGCCGAGGGTGAGGGATCGGCTGATCGCGACGGCCAGCCCGCACGAGAGGGTGCCGGCACCGACGATGATGGACGGTACCGAGAGCAGCGGCGAGTTGTCGCTGTGGGGAGCCGGATGGGCGAGGTGAGCCATGGGTGTTCCTTCTTCGCGGATCGTGTCCGGGAGGTACACCTGCTCGGAGCGACGGGCAACCGGGCCTCGAGCGGTGTTCTCCCGAAAACCTGTCCACACGATTCGTGGAGAGTGAGAGAGGAGCACCGGGGGTCGGGGCGGCTCCGATTCGGGCGTCGCCGGGATCTGGGGCGGACGCTCTGTGTACCAGGATATGTGATGTGACGCGTGCGACGCCACCCAAGAACTGTGATGTGTGTCACTATCGAGGGTGTTGCCGACCGGAGGGGGCGCGCCGGTGTTCGACCAGGACGAGTTCATGGCGGTGCTGTCGCGGTTCGCGCGCCTGCTGCCCACCCCCTACGACGTCGGCGCAGCGCTCGACGAGCTCGTCGACGGCGTGACCGCCGTTCTGGGTCTCCTCGGGTGCGGCGTGAGCCTGCAGTGCGAGGGCCGGCTGCAGTTCGTCACCGCGGCCGCCGAGGTGGTGGGGGAGATGGAACGCTGCCAGGAGGAGGCCGGGGTGGGGCCGTGCCAGTACGCGTTCGATCGTGGCGAGCCCATCGCGGTCGCCGACGTGCGGACACGATCAGACCTGTGGCCGGACTACGCGAGAAGGCCCGCGAGCACGGGATCGCGGCGGTGGCCGGCATACCGATGCAGCTCGCGGACGAGAAGATCGGCGCTCTCGACCTGTACGCGTGCGAATCGCGCGAATGGGCGGATCGTGAGATCGCGGCGGCGCAGATCTTCGCAGACATGGCCACCGGCTACATCGTCAACTCCAACAAGCTGCGGCAGCACGAGCAGCTGAACGCGCAACTGCAGACGGCGCTCGATTCGCGCATCGTCATCGAACAGGCGAAGGGCATCATCGCCCACGCCCGGAGCACCACCCCCGACGAGGCGTTCCGGCTCATCCGCGGCCACGCCCGCAGCAACCAGGCACCCGTGCGGTCGGTTGCCAAGGCGATCGTCGAGGTGGGCCTGCGCGTCTGATCACCGGTGCCGCGGCGGCCGCGGTTCTCACACCGGTCGGACGTTCTCCGCCTGAGGTCCCTTCACACCCAGTCCGATCTCGAACTCGACGCGCTGACCCTCTGTCAGCGAGCGGAAGCCCGTCCCCGCGATCTCCGAGTAGTGGACGAAGATGTCGGGCCCGCCGCCCTCCTCCGCGATGAAGCCGAACCCCTTCTCCTCGTCGAACCACTTCACAACGCCCTGTGGCATATCCGAAAAGCCCCCTGTCCCTGCGACCCTCGACTCCGGCGCCTGCGCCGCCTTCGATGCTGCCGCGAAACGGCCGGAAATTCCGGGAAAGTCGTGAACGTTTCGGGATCGGACGCGTCGCGGCCCGGTCAGCCCCGCAGACGGACGAGCGCCTTGCGCACCACCCGCGGATCGGCTGTCTCCCAGAACGGGGGCAGCGACGCGCGCAGATACCCGCCGTACCGTGCGGTCGCCAGGCGGGGATCGAGCACCGCCACGACACCCCGATCGTCCGTGCTGCGCAACAACCGGCCCACGCCCTGCGCGAGCAGCAGCGCGGCGTGGGTGGCCGCCACCGACAGGAAGCCGTTGCCCCCGCGCGCCTCCACCGCCCGCTGCCGCGCCACCAGCAGCGGGTCGTCCGGTCGCGGGAACGGGATCCGGTCCAGGATCACCAGCGACAGCGACGGTCCCGGCACGTCCACGCCCTGCCACAGCGACAGGGTCCCGAACAACGACGTCGGTTCGTCGGCCGCGAACTTCTCCACCAGGGCGCCGGTCGCGTCCTCGCCCTGGCACAGGACCGGCGTGTCCAGGCGCTCCCGCATCGCCTCCGCCGCCGCCTTCGCGGCGCGCATCGACGAGAAGAGCCCGAGCGTGCGGCCGCCGGCGGCCTCGACCAGCTCCGCGATCTCGTCCAGGTACGCGGGGGAGAGCCCGTCGCGGCCGGGGGCCGGCAGGTGCTTGGCGACGTACAGGATGCCGGAGCGGGCGTGATCGAACGGCGATCCCACGTCCAGGGAATTCCACCGCAGGTCCCCGTCGTCGGACGGTGGTTCCGTCCCCGACGCCGCGCCGGTGTCGCTGCGGGCCGGCGACTGCGGCGGCAGCCCCCAGTTGACGGCGAGCGCGTCGAACGAGCCACCCACCGTCAACGTCGCCGAGGTCAGGACGACCGTCGACGCGGCGAACAGCCGGGACCGCAGCAGTCCGCCGACGGACAGCGGCGCCATCCGCACCGTGTGGCGGGTGTTGCCGCGGAACTCGTCGGCGGCGTGCCAGACGACGTCCCGGCGGGCAGCGGGATCCGTCTCCTCGAAGGCGGTCAGCACGCGAACCGCGCAGTCGTGCACCTCGTCGACGTCCGCCAGCGCCTGGTTGCGGGCCGCGGCGGCCTCGGCGTCGAGCCCCGGCTTGGGTGGTCCGATCGCCGTGCGCACGGCCCACGCCGCGTCGCGGATCGCGGCCAGCGCCGCGCCCGCGCCCTCGGGCAACTCGTCCCACCGCCCCGGCGGCAGCTCCTCGAGCAGCGCCTCCCAGTTCTCGGCGGCCCCCTCGAGCCGGTCGACGTCCTCGTCCTCGATCAGCTTCACGCAGCGCCGCGCCGCGGCCGAGACGGTGCCGCCGGACAGCTCCGCCGTCGCCACCCCGGTGACGCGGTCCACGAGTTCGTGCGCCTCGTCGACCACCACCACGTCGTGCTCGGGCAGGATCGAGATGCCGCTGATCGCGTCGATCGCCAGCAGCGCGTGGTTGGTGACGACCACGTCGACCTGCCCGGCCTCGGCGCGGGCGATCTCCGCGAAACAGTCCTCGCCGACCGGGCACCGCGACTTGCCCAGGCACTCGCGGGCGGTGACACTCACCTGACGCCACGCCTGATCCGACACGCCGGGGACGAGGTCGTCGCGGTCGCCGGTGCCGGTGGCCGACGACCACTCCGTGATCCGACGCACCTCCCGGCCGATCCGCGACAGGGCGAACGCGTCGAACAACTGGTCGTCCGCAGGCGGCTCCTCGGCCAGACCGGTGTGGATCTTGTTCAGGCACAGATAGTTCCCGCGGCCCTTGAGGATCGCGAAGCGGGGGCGCCGGCCCAGCGCCGACTCCAGCGCGCCGGCCAGCCGCGGCAGGTCCCGGTCCACCAGCTGACGCTGCAGCGCGATCGTCGCGGTGGAGACCACCACCGTCCGGCCCGTCTGCACCGCATACCGCACGGCCGGCACGAGGTAGGCCAGCGACTTGCCGGTGCCGGTACCGGCCTGGACCGCGAGGTGCTCGCCGGTGTCCAGCGAATGCGCCACCGCCGAGGCCATGGTCAGCTGGTTGCGCCGTTCCTTGCCGCCCAGCGCGTGCACCGCGGTGCGCAGCAGTTCCGGCACATTCGGGAGTTCGGGCACCGCGTCAGGGTACTGGGCACCACCGTCAGGTTCGCGGCCCGACCTGTCCGACCAGGTCCACACCCGCCTCCCGGAGCGCCGAGAGCGCCGACTCGACGGTCGCCTCGCTCACCCCGGCCGTGTACGGCAGCAGCACCCGCGTGTCGAACCCGGCGGCGGTGGCATCGAGCGCGGTCGCCCGCACGCAGTGATCGGTGGCGATACCCACGATGTCGACCGCGGTGACCCCGTGCCCGCGCAGCCACCCGTCGAGGGACTCGCCCGTGTCGTGGCTGCCCTCGAAGCCCGAGTACGCGGCCTCGAACGCCCCCTTGGAGAAGACCGCCTCCACGCGGGTGGTGTCGAGGGCCGGATGGAACTCGGCACCCTCGGTTCCCGCCCGGCAGTGCGGCGGCCACGAGTCCACGAAGTCCGGCTCCTCGGCGAAGTGCGCACCCGGATCGACGTGGTGATCCCGGGTGGCGACCACGTGCGCGTAGTCCTGCGCGTGTGCGGCCAGGTACCGGCTGATGTCCGCGGCGACCGCGGCGCCACCGGCCACGGCCAGCGACCCGCCCTCACAGAAGTCGTTCTGCACGTCGACGATGATCAGCGCCCGCGACAACGTCCTCACCTCACGAATCGGGTCGGCACCGCGGCCTCGCCCGCCGACAGGGTCAGGGCCTCCCACGGGAGACTGATCAGCCCGTGCGCGAGCAATGCCCGGCTCTCCTCCAGCGTAGGCCCGTCGCCGACCCGCTCGCCGTTGCAGACCAGCGGAACCATCAGCTCGTGCACCACCTCGCCGTCGCCCCCCGGTACGGGCGCGTCCGCCGGGTAGATCACCTCTTCCACCAGCGTGCCGGTCGGGCGGGCGAACCGCACGGCCCGCTTGGCGCCGCCCCGGGACTCCTTGTGCGCGCTGCGCTTCTCCACCGGGATGCCGTCGACCTCGACCAGCTTGTAGACCATCCCGGCCGTGGGCGCGCCCGAGCCGCTGACCAGCGACGTCCCGACGCCGTACACGTCGACCGGCTCGGCGCGCAGACCTGCGATCGAGTACTCGTCCAGGTCACCCGACAACACGATCTTCGTGTTCGTCGCGCCCAGGCCGTCGAGCTGCTCCCGCACCTGCCGGGCCAGCACGCCGAGATCGCCCGAGTCGATCCGCACGGCCCCGAGTCCGGTGCCGGCCACCTCGACGGCCGTGCGCACCCCGTTGGTGATGTCGTACGTGTCCACCAGCAGCGTGGTCCCCACCCCGAGCGTCTCGACCTGGCTCCGGAACGCCGCCGCCTCGTCGCGGCCCGCCCCGGTGGTGTGCACGAGCGTGAACGCGTGCGCCGCGGTACCCGTGCCCGGCACCCCGTACCGGCGCACCGCCTCGAGGTTCGACGTCGCGTCGAAGCCCGAGAGGTATGCCGCCCGCGCACACGCGACCGCCGCCTCCTCGTGGGTGCGGCGCGACCCCATCTCGATCAGCGTGCGGCCGTCCGCGGCGCTGACCATCCGCGCCGCCGCCGACGCCACCGCGCTGTCGTGGTTGAGGATCGACAGGATCAGGGTCTCGAGCAGGACGCACTCGGCGAACGTGCCGCGCACCGCCAGCACCGGCGAACCGGGGAAGTAGAAATCGCCCTCCCGGTAGCCCTCGATGTCGCCGGAGAACCGGTAACCGCGCAGCCACTCCACGGTCGAGGCGTCGAGGAACCGTCCCGCCACGGCCAGTTCTTCCTCGCCGAAATGGAACGTCTCCAGCGCATCGATCAGCCGGCCGGTCCCACCGACCACGCCGTACCGGCGCCCGGGCGGCAGACGCCTCGCGAACACCTCGAACGTGCAAGGGCGGGAACCGGTGCCGTCCGCGAGCGCGGCCTCGAGCATCGTCAGCTCGTAGACGTCCGTGAACAGGGCGGTGCTCGCCGTCGCGGTGCGCGGCAGAAGGGAATCGGGCACCCGATCACTGTAGAGCGCGGGCCGGGATGCGGCTGTATTGCCGGGCGCCGACGCCGTACCCTGGAGACATGGCGACGTGTTCCCCGACAAGCCCGTTCGGCACCGCCCCCCCGGAGCCGTCCGACGCAGTCACCGTGGCCTCGTTTCCCGCCGTCACCATGGCGGCAGGGCAGGCAATGCCGGCGGAAGCCGAAACCGTCGAGGAGATCGAAGCAGTCGACCGGCCCTGGGTCACCGTCGTGTGGGACGACCCGGTCAACCTCATGCACTACGTCGCGTACATCTTCCAGAAGCTGTTCGGGTACAGCAAGGCCAAGGCCACCGAGCTGATGCTCAAGGTGCACAACGAAGGCAAGGCGGTCGTCTCGAGCGGCTCGCGTGACAAGATGGAACACGACGTGCAACGCCTGCACGCCGCCGGGCTGTGGGCGACGATGCAGCGGGCCGAGTGACCGGCCGCCCGCTCGCCGACCATCCCGACCGCGAAGCCAGGAGGAGCCGACCGACGTGCGGCAGTGGAGCAGGAAGAACTCGCTCGGAGGCGTGAAGCTGCGATCCGAGATGGACGCACACGAGGCGTCGGTGCTGCGCTCGCTCGTCGCATCCGTACTCGGCATGCTCGAAGAACGCGCCGCCGGCGCCCCGCAGGACGACCTCGCCGCCCTCACCGGCCTGCGCACCGGCAACTGCACCCCGCCGGACGTCCCCGCCCTGCAACGGCTGCTGCCCGACTTCCACCGGCCCGACGCCGACGCCACCGTCCATCCCGACGACGAATCCGCCGACCTCAACGGTGCCCTGCGCAGCCTGCACGAACCCGACATCATCGACGCCAAGCTCGCCGCCGGAGCCGTCATCCTGCGCACCGTCCCCGAATCCGGCGGCAAGGTGGTGCTCAGCCCGGAACAGGCCGATGCCTGGCTGTACGGGCTCAACGACCTCCGGCTGGCCCTCGGCACCACCCTCGGCATCGACGACGACACCCCCGAGACGCTCGACGAAGACGACCCGCGGGCCCCGCACCTCGACGTCTACCACTGGCTGACCTGGATGCAGGACTCCCTCGTCCAGGCGCTGCTGCCGTGACGGCCACGCCCGGACCCACCGACTCGCTCACCGACGTCGCCGGCCTGCGCGTGGGGCACTGGCAGGCCCTCGACGCCGACGTCACCCTCGGCTCCGACCACGCCTTCGGCACCGGGCGGGCCACCGGATGCACCGTCGTCGTGCCCGACCGTGCCGTCACCGCCGCCGTCGACGTCCGCGGCGGCGGGCCCGGCACCCGCGAAACCGACCTGCTCGACCCCAGCCACTCCGTCCAGCGCGTCGACGCGGTGCTCCTCACCGGAGGCAGCGCCTACGGGCTCGCCGCCGCCGACGGCGTGATGCGGTGGCTCGAGGAACAGGGCCGCGGCATTCCGATGGGGCCGCCGGGGGCCGTGGTGCCCATCGTGCCGGGCGCGGTCGTCTTCGACCTGCCCGTGGGGGAGTGGACCGCCCGGCCCACCGCCGACAGCGGATATCGGGCCGCCGCGGCCGCCGGCACGACCGTCGCCCGCGGCACCGTCGGCGCCGGAGTCGGCGCACGCGCCGGCACCCTCAAGGGCGGCATCGGCACCGCGAGCCTGTTCCTGGCCGAGGGCCCCGCCGCCGGCGTCACCGTCGCAGCCCTCGTCGTCGCCAACCCCGTCGGAGCCGTGTTCGACCCCGAGACCGGCCTGCCCTGGGGCCTCGGCCCCGCCCGGGCCGCCCGGCTCGGGCTCGTCGCGCCCACCGCAACCGACCTCGCCGCCGCCAACGCCCTCGCATCCAAGGGCACCGCCCTCAACACCACCATCGGCGTCGTCGCCACCGACGCCGACCTGACCGCCGCGGCCTGCCGCCGTGTCGCCGTCGCCGGGCACGACGGCCTCGCCCGGGCCGTCCGCCCCGCCCACTCACCCCTCGACGGCGACACCCTCTTCGCCCTGGCCACCGGCACCGCGACGCCCCCCGGCGCGAGCCGACCGATCCCGGAGGCTTTCGCGCCCGAACTGCCCGTGCTGGCCGCCGTGTGCGAGGCGGCCGCCGAGGTCGTCCAGCGCGCCGTCGTCGACGCGGTGCTGCAGGCCACTGCGGTCGCGGGTATCCCCGCCTATCGTGACGTGTTCCCCTCCGCCTTCACGGCCGGGATTCCCACGTCGCGCTGAGGACCGCGCTGAGGGCTCAGCCCGGCGTGCCCTCCGACACACGCTTCATCTGGTCGCCGCAGCAGATCTCCGAATGCGGCATCCCCTCGGTGCAGGGACACGGCTTCTCGTAGACGATCTGCGCGCCGCACTTCTCGCAGGCGTAGCGATCTCCGACGTTTCTCGGCACGACTGCCTCCCGGGTCCGACGGTGCCTCCCACAGTAGCCACCGGGCCGCCGGTCGACAGGGCTTTCACGGCGAAGCCCGACCGTCGCCGCGCACGTGTCGAGCGGTGCGCACGTCGGTAGGCTCGAAAGCCAGGAACACAGCACAGGACACACGCGAAGGGCGAGCGCATGACCGTACCCGACGGTTCCCGTCCCGGGCCCCGGCCCGTCTGGCAGCGCGCGGCGCTCCTGATCGCCGGATTCGTCGCCCTGCTCTACGGCGTCGAAGCCGTCGACGCCGCCGCGCCCGCCGACCTCGACTCCGCCGGTATCGAACCGAGAACCGCCGACGGGCTGTGGGGCGTGGCGTTCGCACCCGTGCTCCACGCCGACTGGGCGCACCTGAGCGCCAACACCATTCCGCTGCTCGTGCTCGGCTTCCTCGTGCTCGTCTCCGGCATCGGCCGCGGTCTGGCCGCCACCGCGATCATCTGGGTGGTCGGCGGGCTCGGCACCTGGCTCACCGCCGGGTCCGGCTTCGTGCACATCGGCGCGTCGATCCTCGTCTTCGGATGGCTCACTTACCTGATCACACGCGGCATCTTCACCCGGCAGTCGAGCCAGATCGTCATCGGGGTGATCGTGCTGTTCGTCTACGGCGGCATCCTGTGGGGCGTGCTGCCCAGCGATCCGCGCGTCTCCTGGCAGGGGCACCTCTTCGGCGCCGTGGGCGGCGTCCTGGCCGCCTGGCTGCTCTCCGCCGACGAGCGTCGCCGCCGCCGCCCGCCGGCCGTGCCCACCTCCTCGTTCGGGTGAGACGCACCCCCGCGCAACAACTGACCGATCGGTAGGCTCACAGCGTCGCCGCAACTGTGACATCTCTCGATCAAAACCTGCGTTGGCTTCGTCGCAGCCACAGGGACGTGGCAGCATGACCCCCATGCGCATGACCGTCCTGGGGTGTTCCGGCAGCGTGGCCGGGCCGGATTCCGCCGCGTCGGGCTACCTGATCACCGCCCCGGGCACCCCGCCCCTGGTGATCGACTTCGGTCCCGGCGTCCTCGGGGCCCTCCAGCGCTACGCCGACCCCGGCGAGGTCTCGCTGCTGCTCTCGCACCTGCACGCCGACCACTGCCTCGACATCCCCGGCCTGCTCGTCTGGCGGCGCTACTCCCCGAACCGCCCCACCGGACGGACCCTCGTCTACGGCCCCTCGGACACCAGCGTCCGCATCGGCGCCGCCTCCGCCGAGATCGCCGGCGAGATGGACGACGTCAGCGACACCCTCGACGTGCGCCCCCTCGCCGACGGCGAAGCCTTCCGCTTCGGCGCGCTCACCATCCACCCCGGCCGGGTCAACCACCCGCCCGAGGCCTACGGATTCCGCATCACCAGCGACTCCGGGCGCACCGTCGTCTACACCGGCGACACCGGCATGTGCGACGAGGTCGTCGAGCTCGCGCGCGGCGCCGACGTCCTGCTGTCCGAGGCCTCGTGGACCCACGCACCCGACGACCGCCCCGACGGTATCCACCTCTCCGGCGCCGAGGCCGGCATGCTCGCCGCTCGCGCCGAGGTGGGCGAGTTGCTGCTCACCCACATCCCGCCGTGGACCTCGCGCGAGGACGTCATCGCCGAAGCCAAGGAGCAGTACTCCGGGCCCGTCCACGCGGTGTCCGCCGGGGACGTCTACCCCATCTAATAGGCTCGTCCGGGTGACCACACGAGAAGACGGCAGAGCGGACGACGAACTCCGCCCCATCCGGATCACCCGAGGATTCACCAACCACCCCGCGGGCTCGGTGCTCGTGGAATTCGGCCAGACCCGCGTCATGTGCACCGCCAGCGTCGAAGAGGGCGTGCCGCGCTGGCGCAAGGGCTCCGGTCTCGGCTGGCTCACCGCCGAATACGCGATGCTCCCCGCCGCCACCCACACCCGCAGCGGACGCGAATCCGTCAAGGGCAAGCTCGGCGGCCGCACCCAGGAGATCAGCCGCCTTGTCGGCCGCGCCCTGCGCGCCTGCATCGACCTCGCCGCCATCGGCGAGAACACCATCGCCATCGACTGCGACGTCCTGCAGGCCGACGGCGGCACCCGCACCGCCGCCATCACCGGCGCCTACGTGGCCCTCGTCGACGCCGTCGCGTGGCTGAGCGCGGCGGGCCGCCTCACCGACCCGCAGCCGATCTCGTGCGCCATCGCGGCCGTGAGCGTCGGTGTCGTCGACGGCCGCGTCCGCCTCGACCTGCCCTACGAGGAGGACGTGCGCGCCGAGGTCGACATGAACGTCATCGCCACCGACACCGGCACCCTCGTCGAGGTCCAGGGGACCGGCGAAGGTGCGACGTTCGCCCGGTCCACCCTCGACAAGATGCTCGACTCTGCGCTCGCCGGCATCGCCGAACTGTGCGAGATCCAGAAGCAGGCGCTCGACGCCCCCTACCCGGGCACGCTGCCGCAGCCCGTGACCCCCGAGCGGACCAGGAAGAAGTTCGGTGTCTGACAGGGTGCAGGTGCTCGTGGCGAGCCGGAACGCGAAGAAGTTGCGCGAACTGCGGCGCGTCCTCGACGCCGCCGGGATCGAGGGGATCGACCTCGTCGGACTCGACGCCGTGCCGCCCTACGACGAGGCGCCCGAGACCGGCGCGACGTTCGAGGAGAACGCGGCCGCCAAGGCGCGCGACGGCGCGGCGGCGACCGGAATGCCGTGCGTCGCAGATGATTCCGGACTCGAGGTCGATGCCCTCAATGCGATGCCCGGGGTGCTCTCCGCCCGGTGGTCGGGGCGGCACGGCAACGACCACGCCAACACCGAACTGCTGCTCGGGCAGCTGCAGGACGTTCCCGACGAGCGCCGCGGCGCGGCATTCGTCTCCGCCTGTGCCCTCGCCGTCCCCGGTGACGACGGCGAGATCGCGGTGCACGTCGTGCGCGGTGAGTGGCGCGGCTCCATCGTCCACAGCCCGCGCGGCGCCAACGGTTTCGGCTACGACCCGGTGTTCCGGCCCGAGGGGGAGGAGCGCACCGCCGCCGAGCTCAGCGCCGAGGAGAAGGACGCCTCGTCGCACCGCGGGCGCGCACTGGCACGATTGGTGCCCGATCTCGCAGCGCTCGCCCGCTGACGCCCGCCGCCGCGGCGCGAAGCCTGCGCTCCCACGCGAAACAAGAAGCCGCCCACGCAATCGCGTGGGCGGCTTGCTGTTTCGCGCGCCGATCGGCCAGCCGGATCAGACGCCGAAGTCGGCCTTGACCTGCTTCGTGCGCTGGTGCTCGACGAAGAACGACAGGAACGGGATCGTGCCGGCGAGGAGGGTGCCGATCGTGCGGCCCGCGGGCCAGCGCACCTTGATCGCCAGGTCGAGCGTGAGCACGAGATACACCGCGTAGACCCAGCCGTGGACCACGGCGATCCAGCCGGGGACGTTCTCGACCTTCAGGATGTACTTCGCGACCATCTCGCCGGTGAGCACGAGCAGCCACACGCCGGTGATCCAGGCGAGCGCGCGGTACCGCGTCAGGGCCGAGGCAATCTTCTTCCGGTCGGCCTCCGGACGGGAGTGCGGCGCGGTCGAACCGCTCGTCTGGTCGGGTGCCTGCTCGGGGGTCGTGCTCACTGAGCGCTCCTATCGGACCTGCGCGCAAGCTGCGCGAGGTAATCGTTGTACTCCAGCATCTGCCGAGCCTCCGGGTCGTCCGGATCGACGGCCGCGTTCGGATCGAGCCCAGTGCGGGGCCGCTGGGGGAGGAGATCCTCGGGGATCTCGGTGGGTTCCTTCGGTTCCGACGCGCGCGGTGCACCCGTGGCCTGGCTCTCGGCGTCCTCGGTCTCGAGTTTCACGAACCGGCGGTAGGCGTAGACGCAGAAGAAGGCGAAGGCGGGCCACTGCAGGGCGTAGCCGAGGTTCTGGAACGTGCCGCCCACGGCCTCGAACCGTGTCCATTGCCAGAAACCCAGACCGAGACAGCCGGCCGCGGCGACCGCCACCAGTACGACGAGGGCAAGGCGACGCGGCGGACGGTTCTCGGACACGTCATCAAAAGTACCCGAGCGGCCCCTCGACCTGCCAAGAGCGGTCGGGGGCCGTGGGCGAGGTCACGTGGTGCGCGAGGGGGGACTTGAACCCCCACGTCCGAAGACACGGCGTTCTAAGCGCCGCGCGTCTGCCTGTTCCGCCACTCGCGCTTACCAGCGTCACCATACGCGACTACATCCGTCCTTCCTCGCTCGACCTATCGGGCGCCAAAGCGTTTTCTCGCGGCCCAGGTCGGGGTTTGGCTGTGGCAGTTGGGGCACAGGAAGCGGATGTTCTCCGGACGGGAATCATTCGGATTCCCATCGATGTGGTCGACATGGAGCGTTATCGGGTAGTCGCACCATTCAGTGCCGATGCCACACCCCTCGCACTTGTAGGGACGACCGGACTCGATGAGGGCGCGGCGAAGCAGATTCGGTCTCTGTCGGGGAGCGCCGGTCGGTTTGCAGACAAGCACCTCCCTCCATGCGAGACGGTTCAGGGCATGACTGCCCTTGGTGTGCGCCGATCCGGTGAAGTGCGACGTGTCGATGCCCAGCCGTTTGATCCGGCGACTGAGGTGATGGTGCGAACCCCCGCTCGGCACCAGGCCCAAGTAGCGCATGACCCCCGCAACGCTCGTCGAGTTTCGGACCGCATCCTCGAGGACTTCCCGTGTGTACTTCGTCGACCGTCCCATCATCCCCCCTGGATCGAATGTATGTTCGATGCGCGGGACTGTATCGGACGGCGCCGACAAATTGCCGAAAGTGCCCTCATGCACGCGTTTCGCGGTCAGTCAAGATGGTAACGATTGTGTAACGATAAACCTGAGGGATTCCTCAGGTTGATGGACGTCCATGTAGCCGCGCAGCCTGCGCGGACTCTCCCTACCAACCGGTCACTTCTCCGACCTCCTGTGAGTGATCTCACGTGCCCCTTCGGGGGAGGTAACCCGCGCGGAACAAAACATGAGGAACCCCTCATGATTTTGTGTCACTCTTGGGTAGCCCGAACGAGCAGATCAGAGCCCATCAGAACGCCAACGGCGGCGCGGGCGGCCACGAGACCACGCCCTTGCGGTGTTCAGGAGAGGAACTACACGCGTGACGATCGACGAGACCACACCAGCCGACAACGGACGGAACTCGAAGGCATCACGACGCGCCAGTGACCGGGGCAACGCCCCCGCTTCCCGTAAGGGCGCGCTGGTCGACAAGCTCCTCGCCGGGGAGCCCTACGCACTCGCCTTCGGTGGCCAGGGCGCTCCCTGGCTCAGCTCCCTCGAAGAACTCAGCCGCGACAACGGGCTCGAGCCGGTCCTGACCGAACTGGTCAACGAGGCCACCGCGCTGCTCGCGCCCGTCGCACACGACCTCGTCGTCGTGCGCCCGAGCGGCTTCGACCCCATCGCCTGGATGCTCGAGCAGGAGGTCGCCGACGAGGACGAGACGCCCGTCTCCGGCCCCTCCGAGTCCACGCTGACTTCCGCCGCGGTCTCGCTGCCCGGCGTGTTCCTGACCCAGGTGGCCGCGCTGCGCGCGCTGGCGAACCAGGGCCTCGACGTGACCGCCCAGGCCCCGGCCGCCGTGATCGGCCACTCGCAGGGCGTGCTGGCCGTCGCGGCCACCGAGGCCGCCGGCGCCAAGGACGGGCAGATCCTCGCGATCGCCCAGCTCATCGGTGCCGCCGCCACCCTCGTCGGCCGTCGCCGCGGCATCATCGCCGGCGCCGAGCGCTTCCCGATGCTCGCCGTCGCGAACGTCGACCCCGAGCGCCTGCGCGCCGTCGTCGCCGAGGTCTTCGCCGACCAGGACCCGCAGCGCTCCGCGGTCGTCGCCATCCGCAACGCCCGCCGCCGCGTCGTGCTGTCCGGCCCGCCTGCCGCCCTGGCTCGCGTGCAGCAGCGCTGCGAGGAGATCTCCGCCGCGGAGACCCGCGAGCGTGAGGCGAAGAAGCGCGGCGGTGCCGTGTTCGCCCCGACCTTCGAGCCGGTCTCCGCCGAGATCGGTTTCCACCACCCCGCTCTCGCCGACGCGGTCGAGCAGGTCGCCGACTGGGCCGCCCGCTGCGGCCTGGACGCGGACCTCGCCCGCTCGCTGGCGCAGGAAGTGCTCGTCGACCCGGTCGACTGGGTCGCCCTCGTCGACGACGCCGTCGCGGCCGGCGCCTCGTGGATCCTGGACATGGGTCCCGGTGAGCTGCTGACCCGTATGACCAGCTCGGGCCTGCGTGGCCAGGGTGTGGGCATCATCGCGGCCGCCACCCGCGGCGGTCAGCGCAACCTGCTGACCCCGGGCGCGGAGCCCGAGGTGCCGCAGCCGTGGTCCGCGTTCGCGCCGAAGCCGGTCACCCTGCCCGACGGCCGCCAGGGCGTCGAGACGGCGTTCACGCGCCTGACCGGCCGCTCCCCGATCCTGCTGGCCGGCATGACGCCGACCACCGTCGATCCGAAGATCGTCGCCGCGGCAGCCAACGCCGGCCACTGGGCCGAGCTCGCCGGCGGCGGCCAGGTCACCGAGCAGATCTTCGCCGACCACGTCGAGGAACTGAAGGGGCTGCTCGAGCCGGGCCGCGCCGTGCAGTTCAACTCGATGTTCCTCGACCCGTACCTGTGGAAGCTGCACGTGGGTGGCAAGCGGCTGGTGCCGCGGGCCCGCGCCGCGGGCGCGCCGTTCGACGGCGTGGTCGTCACCGCCGGCATCCCCGAGCTCGAGGAAGCCGTCTCGATCATCGAGGAGCTGACCGAGGCCGGCATCAGCTACGTCGCCTTCAAGCCGGGCACCGTGGCGCAGATCCGCTCGGTGATCCGCATCGCGAACGAGGTGCCGAACTACCCGGTCATCGTCCACATCGAAGGCGGTCGCGCCGGTGGCCACCACTCGTGGGAGGACCTCGACGATCTGCTGCTCGCCACCTACGCCGAGCTGCGCACCCGCTCCAACCTGGTGCTGTGCGTCGGTGGTGGCATCGGCACCCCCGAGCGGGCCGCCGACTACCTGACCGGCCGCTGGTCCACCGCCCACGGCTTCCCGGCGATGCCGCTCGACGGCATCCTCGTCGGCACCGCGGCGATGGCGACGCTCGAGGCGACCACGTCGCCCGAGGTCAAGCGGATGCTCGTCGAGACCCCCGGCACCCCCGACTGGGTCGGCGCCGGCACCGCCTCCGGCGGCATGGCCTCCGGCCGTAGCCAGCTGGGCGCGGACATCCACGAGATCGACAACGCCGCGTCCCGCACGGGCCGCCTGCTCGACGAGGTCGCGGGCGACGCCGAGGCCGTGGCCGCGCGCCGCGACGAGATCATCGCCGCGCTCGACGTCACCGCGAAGCCGTACTTCGGCGACGTCGCCGAGATGACCTACGGGCAGTGGCTCGCCCGCTACCTGGAGCTGGCCGTCGGCTCGCAGGAGGTGGCCGACGCGGCCGAGAACCCGTGGATCGACGTCACCTGGCGTGAGCGCTTCCACGAGATGCTGCAGCGCGCCGAGTCCCGCCTGCACCCGGCCGACCGTGGCCCGATCCCGACGCTGTTCGCCGACGACGCGGCCCTCGACCGGCCGTACGCGGCGCTGGCCGCGCTGACCGAGCAGTTCCCGGACGCCGACTCGGTGGTCCTGCACCCGGCCGACGTTCCGTTCTTCGTCTCGCTGTGCCGCACCCCGGGCAAGCCGGTGAACTTCGTCCCGGTCGTCGACCAGGACGTGCGTCGCTGGTGGCGGTCCGACTCCCTGTGGCAGGCCCACGATCCGCGCTACAGCGCCGATCAGGTCTGCATCATCCCGGGCACCGTCGCCGTCGCGGGCATCACCCGCGCCGACGAGCCCGTCGGTGAGCTGCTCGACCGCTTCGAGAAGGCCGCGGTCGACGAGCTGATCGCGGCCGGCATCGAGCCGGTGCAGATCGCGGCCCGCCGCCACCAGGACCTCGCGGCCGGCCTGCTCGACGCCGTGCTGTCGGCTCCGGACGTCAACTGGGCCGGCCGGCAGACCGTCAACCCGGTGCACCGCCTCGGTGACCTGGACGAGTGGTCCGTCGAGTCCGACACCGCCGCCGTGCACGGCGCGACGGGCGCCACGCTGAGCGTTCTCGACGCCGAGCACGTGGGCCTGACGGTGCCGCTCGCCGGCGACAAGACCGTCGAGATCCGCCTCACGGTGCCCGCCACCGTGCACACCGGTGGCGCCCCGGTCGTCACCGCGGACGACGCGTCGGCGTCGATGTCGGCGCTGCTCGGTGTCGCCGCGGGGCAGGAGCTGCCCGCGGTGAAGAAGGGCGCGGCCCGCATCACCCTCGGCTGGCTGCCGGAGAAGATCGCCGACCACGCCGGTGTCACCGGTTCGGGACTGCCGCTGAACCTGACCCCGAGCGGCCACGGTGTGCCCGACGTCCTGGTCGGCGCGTGTTGGCCGGCGGTGTTCGCCGCGCTCGGCGCCGCGCAGACCGACGACAGCCTGTCGGTGATCGAGGGCATGCTCGACCTGGTCCATCTCGACCACGCCGTCGACGTGAAGGACGGTCTGCCGACCGATCCGTCGATCCTGGGCGTCAAGGCCGAGGCACGGGACGTGGCCGACACCGACCTCGGCCGGGTCGTCGAGGTGCACGTCGAGATCACCGCCGACAACGGCAACGGCTCGGGTGACACCACGGTCGCCACCCTGATCGAGCGGTTCGCGATCCGTGGCCGCACCGGCAAGGCCGAGCTGGCCGATCCGGTCCGTGCCGGCGGTGCCGTGAGCGAGGACGCGGTGGAGACCCCGCGTCGCCGCCGCCGCGACGCCGTGATCGTCGCCCCGATCGACATGAGCGCCTTCGCGCGGGTGTCGGGCGACCACAACCCGATCCACACCTCGGACAACGCCGCCCTCCTGGCCGGCCTGGGCACCCCGATCGTGCACGGCATGTGGCTGTCCGCCGCCGCCCAGCAGGTCGTCACCGCCCTCGAGGCCGACGCCAAGCTGCCGGCCCGCCGCCTGACGGCGTGGACCGCCCGGTTCCTCGGCATGGTGCGTCCGGGTGCGCAGATCGACGTGCGCGTCGACCGCATCGCGACCGACCGTGGCGCCGAGATCGTCGAGGTGAGCTGCCGCGTGGACGGCGACCTGGTGATGGTCGCCACCGGCCGCACCGCCGCCCCGCGCACGGTGTACGCGTTCCCCGGCCAGGGCATCCAGCGGCCCGGCATGGGCCTGGACGCCCGCGCCCGCTCGAAGGCCGCCCGGGAGATCTGGGATCGCGCCGACAAGCACACCCGCAAGGCCCTGGGCTTCTCCATCCTTGCCGTGGTGCGCGACAACCCGACCGTGCTCAAGGCCCGCGGCGTCACCCACAAGCACCCGGACGGCGTGCTGCACCTGACCCAGTTCACGCAGGTCGCGATGGCGACCCTGGGTGTCGCCCAGATCGCGGAACTGCGTGAGGCCGGCGCCTTCGTCGAGGGTGCGCTCCTGGCCGGTCACTCGGTGGGCGAGTACAACGCGCTCGCCGCGGTCGCCGGGGTGCTGCCGCTCGAGGCGGTGCTCGAGGTGGTGTTCAGCCGCGGGTCGGCGATGCACGCCCTCGTGCCGCGCGACGAGCAGGGCCGTTCGAACTACCGCATGGCCGCGATCCGGCCGTCGCAGTTCGGTGTCGCCGACGCCGATCTCGAGGCGTTCGTCGCCGGGGTCGCCGAGGAGACCGGGGAGTTCCTGCAGATCGTCAACCTGAACCTGCGCGGCTCGCAGTACGCGATTGCCGGTACGGTCGCCGGTCTCGAGGCCCTCGAGTCCGTGATCGAGCGCAAGGTCGCCGAGTTCGGGGGCAAGCGTGCGTTCATCCTGGTCCCGGGCATCGACGTGCCGTTCCACTCGACCGTCCTGCGCGGCGGCGTGGACGACTTCCGGGAGCGCCTGCTGAACCTGCTGCCCGAGCAGATCGATCCCGACATCCTCATCGGCCGCTACATCCCGAACCTGGTGCCCAAGCCGTTCAACCTGGGCCGGGAGTTCGTCCAGGAGATCGCGGACCTGGTGCCGTCCGAGCCGCTGGCCGAGGTCCTCGCGGACTTCGACACCTGGGCGGCCGACCCCTCGAAGCTGTGCCGCGTGGTGCTCGCCGAGCTCCTCGCGTGGCAGTTCGCGTCCCCGGTCCGCTGGATCGAGACGCAGGATCTGCTGTTCGCCGACGAGGCCGACGGTGGCCTGGGTGTCGAGCGGTTCGTCGAGGTCGGCCTCGGCGCCGCCCCCACGGTGGCGAACCTGGCGTCGCAGACGCTGAAGCTGCCGGGCCGCTTCGGGCAGCCGGTCGAGGTGCTCAACATCGAGCGCGAGGCCTCGATCGTGTACTCCACGGACGTCGATCCGGCGCCGGTGGAGGACGACGAGCCGGCCTCGGCCGACGCTTCCGCTGCCGCTCCGGCCGCGGCCGCCGCTCCGGCCGCCGCGCCCGCCGCTCCCGCGGGTGGTCCGCGTCCGGACGACATCGCCTTCAAGGCCGCCGACGCCACGAAGGTGCTCATCGCCCTGTGGACGAAGCTGCGCCCGGATCAGATCGGTCCCGCCGACACGATCGAGGCGCTGTGCGACGGCGTGTCCTCGCGGCGCAACCAGCTGCTCGTCGACCTCGGCTCGGAGCTGTCGCTCGGTGCCATCGACGGTGCGGCCGACGCCGACATGGGCGCGCTCGCCGGCACGGTCGATCGCCTGGCCCGCACCTACCGGCCCTTCGGTCCGGTGCTGTCGGACTCGATCAACGACCACCTGCGCAAGGTGTTCGGCCCGTCGGGCAAGCGTCCCGCCTATGTCGCCGACCGGGTCACCAAGGTGTGGGGTCTCGGCGAGGGCTGGGCGTCGCACGTGACCGCGGAGGTCGCGCTGGGCAGCCGGGACGGTTCGTCCGTCCGCGGCGGTGCGCTCGGCGGCCTCTCCGACGGCGCGCTGTCCGACGGTGCCGCCGTCGACAAGCTGATCGACGCGGCCGTGCAGTCGGTCGCCGGCCGCCGCGGTGTCGCGGTGTCGATGCCGTCCGCCGGTGGCGGTGGCGGTGCCACCGTCGACGCTGCCGCGCTCGGCGAGTTCGCCGAGGGCATCACCGGCTCGAACGGTGTGCTCGCCAAGACCGCCCGCCTGATCCTGTCCGAGCTGGGCCTGGCCGACGCGGCCTCGGACCTCGCGGACAAGGCGGACACCGAGCTGGTCGACCTGGTCTCGGCGGAGCTCGGCTCCGACTGGCCGCGGCTGGTCGCACCGGCGTTCGACGCCCGCAAGGCCGTGCTGATCGACGACCGGTGGGCGACGGCCCGCGAGGACCTGGCTCGCATCTGGCTCGGTGCCGAGATCGGCGCGGAGCGGTTCGCCGGTGCGGGTGCCACGGTCGCCGCGCACGCCGCGTTCTGGGCGGGCAAGGCCACCGAGGCCGGCCGCACGGAGCTCGCGCAGGTCTTCGACGCCGTCGCGACGGCCGCCCGGCAGACCGGCGACGCCGAGTACGCGGGCGAGGTCGCCGTGGTCACCGGCGCCAGCAAGGGCGGGATCGCGGCCGCGGTCGCGGCGAAGCTGCTCGCCGGCGGCGCCACGGTCGTGGTCACCACGTCGAGCCTGAACGACAGCCGCCTCGGCTTCTACAAGGAGCTGTATGCGTGCAACGCACGCTCCGGTGCGGCGCTGTGGGTGGTCCCGGCCAACATGGCGTCCTACGCCGACGTCGACGCCCTGGTGACGTGGCTCGGCACCGAAACCGTGGAGACCGCGGGCGGCGCCAAGAAGCTGATCAAGGAGGCCCTGACCCCGACGCTGCTGTTCCCGTTCGCCGCGCCGCGCGTGTCCGGGTCGATGGCCGACGCCGGTGCCCGCGCCGAGATGGAGATGCGGGTCCTGCTGTGGTCGGTGGAGCGCCTGATCGCGGGCCTGGCCGACATCGGCTCCGACCGTGACGTGGACACCCACCTGCACGTCGTGCTGCCGGGTTCGCCGAACCGCGGCAAGTTCGGCGGCGACGGCGCCTACGGCGAGGCGAAGGCCGCGCTCGACGCGATCGTCAACCGCTGGCACGCCGAGCGCATCTGGGCCGAGCGGGTCACCCTCGCCCACGCCCTCATCGGGTGGGTGCGCGGCACCGGCCTGATGGGCGGCAACGATCCGCTGGTGGAGGCCGCCGAGGCCGCCGGTGTGCGGACCTGGTCGACCGACGAGATGGCCGTCGAGCTGCTGAAGCTCGTCACCGCCGGCTCCAAGGAGGCCGCCGCGGTCGAGCCGCTGGTGGCGGACCTGACCGGGGGTCTGTCGGAGGCCGACATCGACCTGCCGGCCCTGGCCAAGCAGGCGCAGGAGGAGGCCGAGGCCGCGAAGGACGCCGCGGCGGAGCCCGAGCACGCGACGATCGCGGCGCTGCCCGCACCGCCGCGCCTGGACGCGACGCTGCCGGCACCGGAGTGGAACACGCTCGACGTCGACCCCGCCGATCTGGTGGTCATCGTCGGCGCCGGCGAGCTCGGCCCCTACGGGTCGGCCCGTACCCGCTTCGAGATGGAGGTCGACGAGGAGCTGTCGGCCGCCGGTGTGCTCGAGCTGGCGTGGGCCACCGGCCTGGTGGCGTGGGAGAACGATCCCAAGCCGGGCTGGTACGACGCGGAGACCGGCGAGCTGGTGCCCGAGGCGGAGATCGCCGACCGGTACCACGACGCGGTGGTCGAGCGCTGCGGCATCCGCCGCTACGCCGACGACGGCGCGATGGTCGACAACGCGGCGCCGCTGCTGACCTCGGTGTTCCTGGACAAGGACCTGTCGTTCGTGGTGGGTTCCGAGGCCGAGGCCCGCGCGTTCGTCGATGCCGACCCGGAGAACACCGTCGCGCACTCGGTTCCGGACAGCGGTGACTGGACCGTCACCCGCAAGGCCGGCACCGAGATCCGGGTGCCCCGCAAGATGAACCTGACCCGCACGGTCGGCGGCCAGATCCCGACCGGGTTCGACGTCACCAAGTGGGGCATCCCCGCCGACATGGCCGAGTCCGTGGACCGGGTGGGCCTGTGGAACATCGTGACCACGGTCGACGCGTTCCTCTCCAGCGGTTTCACCCCGTCGGAGCTGATGCGCTGGGTGCACCCCTCGTACGTGGCGAACACCCAGGGCACCGGCATGGGCGGCATGACCTCGATGCGGTCGCTGTACATCGACACGCTGCTCGGCGAGTCCCGCGCGAACGACATCCTGCAGGAGGCCCTGCCGAACGTCATCGCCGCGCACGTGGTGCAGTCGTACGTCGGTGGCTACGGCGCGATGGTGCATCCGGTGGCGGCGTGCGCGACGGCCGCGGTGTCGGTCGAGGAGGGCGTCGACAAGATCAAGCTGGGCAAGGCGCAGCTGGTCGTCGCCGGCGGCTTCGACGACCTCGGCATCGAGGGCATCGTCGGGTTCGGTGACATGTCGGCCACCGCGAAGTCGGACGACATGACGGCCAAGGGCATCAGCGATCGCCGGTTCTCCCGGGCCAACGATCGCCGGCGCGGCGGTTTCGTCGAGTCCGCCGGTGGCGGCACGGTCCTGCTCGCCCGCGGCGACCTGGCGCTGGAGATGGGTCTGCCCGTCCTCGGTGTGGTCGCGTGGGCCGGGTCCTTCGCCGACGGCGTGCACACCTCGATCCCGGCTCCGGGCATCGGTGCCCTCGGCGCCGGTCGCGGCGGGCTCGAGTCGGGCCTGGCGCGGGAGCTGCGCAAGCTCGGTGTCACCGCCGACGACATCGCGGTGATCTCCAAGCACGACACCTCCACGGCGGCCAACGACCCGAACGAGGCGGAGCTGCACGAGCGTCTGGCCGGGTCGCTGGGCCGCAGCGAGGGCGCGCCGATGTTCGTGGTGTCGCAGAAGTCGCTGACCGGTCACGCCAAGGGTGGCGCGGCGGCGTTCCAGCTGATCGGCCTGTGCCAGGTCCTCAGCCAGGGCGTCGTCCCGCCGAACCGCAGCCTGGACTGCGTCGACGACAAGATGGCCGAGTTCGAGCACCTGGTGTGGCCGCGCACCCCGCTGCGCTTCGGCGAGCGGTACGCGCTCAAGGCCGGTCTGCTGACCAGCCTCGGGTTCGGTCACGTGTCGGGGCTGATCGCGGTGGTCCACCCGCAGGCGTTCGTCGAGGCGATCCCGGCGGAGCGCCGGGAGGCCTACGTGGAGCAGGCTCAGGCCCGCGCCGTCGCCGGTAAGCGCCGCCTCGCGGAGGCGATGACCGGGGGTGCGGCCCTGTACCAGCGGCCCGCCGACCGTCGCTTCGGCGGGGACTCGGTGCCGGCCAAGGCGGCACGCCAGCTCGAGGCCGACGTGCTGCTCTCGCCGGAGGCACGACTGGGTGACGGCGACGTGTACCGTTCGGGTCTGCCCGGCTGCAAGTAGCCGCCGGCCGCACGGTCACAGAGAGCGGGTCACGGGACGGATGGGAGTTGCGGGGATCGGGTTCGATCTGGTCACGGTGTCGGAGTTCGAGGAACAGCTGGGCCGGGCAGGCACGGCGATGCTCTCGAACTTCACCCCGGGCGAGCGTCGCGACGCGAACACCCGCAGCTCCCGTCCGGGCCGGCACTTCGCCGCCCGGTGGGCGGCGAAGGAGGCGCTGATCAAGGCGTGGTCGGCGTCGCTGTTCGGCAGCCCACCGGTGCTGCCGGAGACCGTGCACCGGCAGATCGAGGTGGTCTCCGACGCGTGGGGCCGACCCGGGATCCGGCTGCACGGCGACGTCGCCGAGCACCTGACCGGGGTGCGGATCCACGTCTCGCTCACCCACGACGGAGACATGGCCGGCGCGTTCGTCGTGCTCGAGGACGATCCGCAGGCGTAGGAGTCTGCGGGAGAATTCCGCGTCAGGCGGGGGAGGCGTGCGTCTCCTCCGCCTGACGCGTTTCCACCTGGCCGTCGTCCTCCGGGACCGGCCGCTCGGTCTCCTCCGCCCGGGCGGCGGCCTCACGGCGCCTGCGCCGCTTGGCGCTGGTGCGTGACTCCTTTTCCGCCACCATCAGATACGCACCCATCAGCCGCTTGAGCTCGACGACCGCGTCGGCGTGGCTCTGGTCGTCCTGCACGGAGAAGTTCAGCATCGAGTAGACGACGTGCACGAGCACCTCGGCCATCAGCGTGCGACGTTCGCGCGGGGTGTCGGGCATGAGCGGAGCCAGCATCCGCGCGATCTGCTCGGCGAACTCCTTCTCGTGGATCGCGCCGGTCGCCCGGGTCGACGGGGTGGACTGCATCGCGAGCCACACCTCCCGCCGCGAGGGGTCCGACATCCACAGCCCGGCGAGATGGTCGACGAAGGCGTTGAGGAACCGCAGCCAGTCCACGGAGGGGATGACGCCGTCGAACTTGGCGAGCTCGTCCTGCACACCCACCAGGTCCTGCCGGTTCAGTTCACACACGATGACGTACTTGTTGGCGAAGAACTGGTAGAGGGTTCCGATGGGGACGTCGGCACGGGCAGCCACCTCTTCGCAGGTGAACGACTCGAAGCCGACCTCGGTGAGCAGTTCGCGGGACGCGGCGAGCAGCGCGTCGAACTTGCGCCGGCTGCGCTCCTGCGTCGGGCGACGGCGCGGCACGAGTTCCTGGGGCGCCGCCTGGACCTCCAGCGCCGGATCGATACGGCGTGGGGTGCGGCCGCGCTTCGTTGCAGACTCCACGCGCCCAGGCTAACCGGAGGTTGTCCGAATTCCGAACTTTTAGCTGTGAGGGCGAGTCTCAGCTAACACCGCCGGTGGCGCCGCGGTCGCCGGCGCTCACTTGACGAGTGTGAACTGCATGACGTCGATGTGGCCCGTGCGGAAGTGTTCGGCGGAACCGTTCAGGTACTTCATGAAGCGCTCGTACATCTCCTCCGACGACAGGGCGACCGCCTCGTCCCGGCGGGCCGACAGTGCCGCGGCCCAGTGTTCGAGGGTGCGGACGTAGTGCGGCGCCAGGGCCTGGATGCGTTCGACCCGGAACCCCGCCCGCTCCGCCCCGTCGACCACCGTCTCCGGCTGCGGCAACTGCCCGCCGGGGAAGATCTCCCGCTTGATGAAGATGTGGAACAGCGCGTTCTCCCGGGTCACCGGGATTCCCCGCTCGCGCAGCGTCGCGAGGCGGTGCCCCACGATGGTGTGCAGCAGCATCCGGCCGTCCGGGGGCAGCATGTCGTGGCACTTGGTGAAGAACCGGTCGTAGCGTTCGCTCCGGAAGTGCTCGAACGCGCCGATGCTCACGATGCGGTCCACGCGCCCGTCGAACTCCTCCCAGCCCTGCAGCCGCACGTCCACGGTGCGGGGGCCGGGCAGCCCCGCGGCGAGGTCGCGGACGTGCTCGTACTGGTTGCGGCTGAGTGTGAGCCCGATCGTGTTCACGTCGTAGTGCGTGGCGGCGCGCAGCATCGTCGAGCCCCAGCCGCATCCGACGTCGAGCAGTGTCATGCCCGGGTGCAGGTCGCACTTGCCGAGCGACAGATCGACCTTCGCGGCCTGGGCCTGCTCGAGCGTCATGTCGTCCCGCTCGAAATACGCGCAGCTGTAGGTCATCGACGGGTCGAGGAACAGCGTGAAGAACTCGTCCGAGAGGTCGTAGTGGGACTGGACCTGCCGATAGAACGGCGTGAGCGCGCTCTGCGGGCTGGGTGGCATCGCTGTGCCTTCCGTTCGAGGGCCGTCCGGTCCCGCTTCCTGGACCGTTCCGCCCGATGGCAACCTCGATATCGCGGAATCTACGCCGGACGCGGCCGCTGCGAGCATGCTTCGATCTCGAGGGGCGGTACCCGTAGCGAAAACGAGACACGACGATCGGGGAGGCGCGGTGGACGTCGCGGACATGCGGGAGCGGGTGCGCCGGCTGATGCCCGGGGCGCGCAGGGACCTCGGGGAACTGGTGGCGTTCCGGTCGGTGGCCGATCCGCGGCTGTTCCCGGCCGAGGAGTGCGTCGCTGCCGCCCGATGGGTGCGCGATGCGTTCGCCGCGGTCGGCGTCGACAACACCGCGCTGATCGAGACGTCGGACGGCTCGCTCGCGGTGCTCGGGCACACGCCGGCCCCGGCGGGAGCGCCGACCGTGCTCCTCTACAGCCACTACGACGTGCAGCCCCCGGGCGACGAATCGCTCTGGCACACTCCGCCGTTCACGCTCACCGAACGCGACGGCCGCTGGTACGGGCGCGGCGCCGCGGACTGCAAGGGCAATCTCGTGATGCACCTGCTCGCGCTGCGCGCGCTGCGGGAGCGGGGACCGCTTCCCGTCGGGATCCGGATCGTCGGCGACGGCTCGGAGGAAACCGGTGGCGGCGGGCTCGAGAACCTGGCCCGCGAACGGCCCGATCTGTTCGCCGCCGACCTGGTGCTCGTCGCGGACTGCGGCAACGCCGAGGTGGGACGGCCGACCCTCACGACGTCGCTGCGCGGCCTGGCGAACGTCGTCGTCCACGTCGAAGCCCTCGCCGGGGAGATCCACTCGGGCCAGTTCGGCGGCGCAGCCCCCGACGCGCTCGCCGCGCTGGTGCGCCTGCTGTCGAGCCTGCGCGACGAGGCCGGCGACACCGTGATCGACGGGCTCGACCCCACCGGAATCTGGAGCGGCGAACCGTATCCCGAGGAGGTGTTCCGCGCCGACGCCGGTGTGCTCGACGGGGTCTCACTGCTGTCGGCCGGGTCCGTGGCCGACGCCGTGTGGGCGCGTCCCGCGCTGACGATCCTCGGCATCGACGCCCCACCGGTGGTGGGGTCGGCGGCGGCGGTCGTGCCCCGCGCGTCGGCCCGGCTGAACCTCCGCGTCCCGCCGGGGATGGATCCGGCCACCGCTCAGGACGCCCTCGTCGCCCACCTGCACGCCCACGCCCCGTGGAACGTGCGGGTGCGGGTCGACCGGGAAGGCGTGAGCGAACCGTTCCGGGCCGCGACCGACGGACCGGGATACGCCGCGCTGCGCAGCGCGCTCGGCGCCGTCTACGGACGCGAGGTCGGCACGGTCGGGCAGGGCGGATCGATCCCGCTGTGCACGGTGCTGCAACAGGTGCTGCCGGACGCGGAGATCGCGCTGCTCGGCGTGGAGGAGCCGAGCGCCCGGATCCACGGGCCCGACGAGAGCATCGACCCGTCCGAGCTCGAGCACATGGCCGTCGCGGAGGCGCTGGTGCTCGCCTCCCTCACGCGGTGAGCCGCCGCTCAGACCGACAGGTCGCGGCGCAGCTTCGCGACATGCCCGGTGGCGCGCACGTTGTACTGCGCAACCTCGATCCGGCCGTCCTCGTCGACGACGAACGTCGAACGGATCACTCCGGTGACGGTCTTGCCGTACATCTTCTTCTCGCCGAACGCCCCCCACGCCGTGAGCGTGGTCTTGTCCGGATCCGACAGCAACGGAAACGTCAGCTGCTCGGCGTCCCGGAACTTCGCGAGCTTGGCCGGCTTGTCGGGGGAGATGCCCACGACGGCGAGCCCGGCGCCGTTCAGGTCGGCGAGGCTGTCGCGGAAATCGCAGGCCTGCTTGGTGCACCCGGGGGTGCTCGCGGCGGGGTAGAAGTACACGATCACCTTGCGTCCGCGGTAGTCCGACAGCGACACCTCGTTGCCGTCCGCGTCGGGGAGGGTGAACTCGGGAGCCGTATCGCCGGGGGCGAGCCTGCTGCTGTTTTCCGTCACCTCCGAGAGGGTAACGGACCCGTGCGTCCACTACCGTGGTCGCAGCACAGTGCAGCGACCAACTGGAGGATCACGTGGGTAGGGACACCGAGGCCATCGAACGGGACATCGAGAACGCCCGCAACCAGCTTGCGAGCACCCTCGACGAATTGAGTGTGCGCGCCAGCCCGAAGAACGTGATGGCCCATGCCAAGCAGACCGTGATGGAGAAGGTGAACCAGCCCAACGTCAAGTACGCGCTCGCGGCGGTCGGTGTCGTCATCGGCGCCCTGGCGCTGCGCAAGCTGCTGCGCTGACAGCTGATCCGAAGGGCACCGTCGTCCGGTTCGTCGGACCGCGGTGCCCTTCGTCGTTTCCCGGCGTCGTGGTCGTGCCCGCCGGGGGAGTGACAAAGGACCCGTTTCGAGTTCGATCTTGGCGTGGTTGACTGGTAACGAGCCAACCGCGCCATCTTCGAGGGGGCTGACGGCCATGCCGAACGCACAGCGGGTTGCACGACTTCTTCTCGTCTCGATCCTGACCGCCATGGCCCTGCTCGGTTCGGGGGCCGCGGCCGCGGCGGGAACCGTCGGCGGTGCGCCGCCGGCCAGGCTGCCCGCGTCGGCGCTCGAGCCGGCGAACGGCGCGGTGGTGGGGGTGGGACATCCCGTGACCGTCCGGTTCGGCGCACCGGTCGGTGACCGCGCCGCCGCCGAACGTGCCGTCGAGATCACCACGTCGAAGCCCGTGAGCGGCCGTTTCGCGTGGCTCGACGACAGCCGCGTGCAGTGGGTTCCCGACCGCCTCTGGCCGGGGCACACCACCGTGACCGTCGCCGTGGCCGGGGCGCGCACCGAGTTCCAGGTCGGCGACGAGTTCGTCGCCGTCGCGAACCGGTCGACGCACCAGTTCACGGTCATCCTCAACGGCGAGGTGGTGCGGACGATGCCGGCGTCGATGGGCAAGCCCGGCTACGAGACCCCGGTCGGCACCTTCTCGGTTCTGGAGAAGTTCCGCGATCTCGTCATGGACTCGTCCACCTACGGCGTCCCGATCGACTCGCCGGAGGGTTACCGCATCGACACCGAGTACGCCGTGCGGCTCACCTGGGGTGGCATCTTCGTGCACGCGGCGCCGTGGTCGGTGGACTCGCAGGGCTACGCGAACGTCAGCCACGGCTGCATCAACCTGAGTACCGAGAACGCGCAGTGGTACTTCGACCGGGTGAAGATCGGCGACCCGGTGATCGTGGAGGGCTGACCGGCAGGAGGGACGCACCGTGACGGACGTGACCATCCCCACGGAGCGCGGGCCGATGCCCGCCCACCTCGCCACGCCCGCAGGCCCCGGTCCGTGGCCCGGGGTCGTCGTGATCCACGACGCGCTGGGCATGAGCCGCGACATCCGCGCCCAGGCCGACTGGCTCGCCGGCGAGGGCTTCCTTGCCGTCGCGCCGGACCTGTTCCACGGGTCCAGGCGGTCCACCTGCCTGTTCTCCCTCTTCCGGGGCTGGGTGCCGCGCGGCGACCTGGACGCCGCGCGGAACTGGCTCGCGGACCGGCGGGACTGCACGGGCCGCATCGGCGTGATCGGGTTCTGCATGGGCGGCGGCTTCGCCCTCGCCGTCGCGTCCGACCACAACTTCACCGCGGCGAGCGTCAACTACGGCGGCCTCACGAAGGAAGTCGAGCGTGCCCTGCCGCGGGCGTGTCCGATCGTCGGCAGTTTCGGGACGAAGGACCGATGGCCCGGCGTGCGCGAGGTGCCCGACCGGCTCGAACCGGTACTGACGGCCGCGAACATCGACCACGACATCGAGCGATACCCGAACGTGGGGCACGGCTTCATGAACGACCACGACCCCGGTGATCTGTCGATCGTGGACAGGACCATCGCCAAGGTCGTGGCCGCCCGCTACGACGAGCCGGCCACCCGCGACGCGCGCGCCCGCATCGCCGCCTTCTTCCGCAGGCACCTCGGCGACGCTCCGCGCGCGAGCGACGGGCCCGGGGCGGCTACTTGATCACCGAGCCCGCGTCGATCGGCAGCTGCACGCCGGTGACGTAGCGCCCCGCGTCGCTGACCAGGAACAGGATCGCATTGCTGATGTCGACCGGTTCGACCCATTCGATCGGCAGGGCGTTCATGGCCTTGAACGACTCGGCCGCTTCCTCGCGGGTGATCTCCGACGGCTTCTTGTCCGGCAGGAAGACCGAGTAGGTCTGCTCGTTGTGGATCATGTCTGTGTTCACTGCCGTGGGATGCACCGAGTTCACACGGATCATGTGGGGAGCGAGCTCGTTGGCGAGTGTCTTCGTCAACCCCACCACTCCGTGCTTGGCGGCGACGTAGTGGGCAAGGTTCGCCAGGCCCTTGATGCCGGCGGTGGAACTGGTGAGCACGATTGCGCCGCCGTCGTCGTTGGCCTTCAGGTGCGGCACGGCTGCCCGCACCGTCTTGAACACCCCCGTGAGATTGATATCGATCATGTCGTCCCACATCTCGTCCGTCAGGTCCTCGACCGGCGCGAAGCTGGCGATGCCGGCGTTCGCGAGGACGATGTCGAGCCGGCCGAGCTGGGCGACGCCCTCGTCGACCGCCGATTTCAGGGCGGCGCTGTCGCGGACGTCGGCCTGGCCGGCGATGATCCGCCGGTCCAGCGCCTCGACCTGCCGGACGGTCTCGGCGAGGTCGTCGGCGGTCGCGAGTGGGTATCCCACCGTGTCGACCTGGGCGCAGAGGTCGACGGCGATGATGTCGGCCCCCTCCTGGGCCAGCCGGACGGCGTGACTGCGGCCCTGTCCGCGTGCGGCACCGGTGATGAACGCGACCTTGCCCTCGAGCTGACCCATGGCGACACTCCTTCGACGGTCGATGTGATCCGCCTCCGAGGCTAGAGGGGTTCGCTGGTGGTCGGACCGAAATCGCAAGGTGGATCGGCATACTCGGCGTCCGGTCCGGTCGTGGAGAACATTCCCGGCGGGCAACGGACGCCGGGCGCCCCGGCGCGGTAGGGGTCTCCGATCGGCGCGGGCAGCGTGCACGAAAGATTTGGCCTGAAGCTACTTGTATTGAAAACGGAACGGTTCTACCGTTGGAGTATGAGCGCAGAAGCTCGCGACGTGGGCCCGGTGGAGGAGAAGCCGCGGCGGTACGACTCGACCCTTCGCCGGCGCCAGGCCGAGCAGAACCGGCGGGCCGTCCTCGACGCCGCCACCACCCTGTTCTCCGAGGGCGGGTGGTCGGTCGCGGTCCGAGACGTCGCGCGCTCGGCGGGCACATCGGTCGAAACGGTGTATGCCCACTTCGGCTCCAAGGCGGGGCTCCTCATGCAGGTGCTCGACGTCGCCGTTGTCGGGGACGACGAACGGGTGGCGCTGATGGACCGGCCGGAGTTCGCCGCCCTGTCGCAGGGCACCCCTCGGGATCGGGCCGCCGCGGCAGCCGCCCTGGTGACCGGCATCAACCGACGAACCGTCGGCCTGCAGCGCACCCTGCGCGCGGCAGCCGTCGTGGAGCCGGACCTCGCGACATGGCTGGAACAGGCACGGGAGCGCCAGCGCCTGAACGTGCGGGTTGGCGGTGCGATGATGGCCGGCCGTGAACTGAGCCCGGTCGAGGCCGAGGGGCTGTGGGCCGTGCTCAGCATGGAGGTGTACGAGCTGTTGACCGGCAGCACCGGCTGGAGCCCTGAGCAGTACGAGAACTGGCTCACCGGAGCCATCATCCGGCTCCTGGGCCTGGAGAGTGGAAGGTGATGGGCCATGACTACCGACCATGGACCCGCAGACACACGCAGCATGGGAATAGTGCACAGCGCACTTCGCCGTGACCTGGAACGCACCCGGATCGTGCTCACCACCGAGCCGTACCCGGACCCTCGGCGTCGACGCGGACTGGCGGAGCACGTGTTGTGGATGATGCGCTTCCTGCACATCCATCACACCGGCGAGGATGTCGGGCTGTGGCCCTTGATCCGGGTGAAGAACCCCGACGCCGGCGCCCTGCTGGACCAGATGGACGCCGACCACCAGCGGATCGCACCGGCGATCACCGCCCTGGAAGACGCAGCGCTGGCCTACCGCGACGACGCAAACGCTCGGCAACCGCTGCTCGAAGCGCTGGCAGGGCTCACCGACGTGCTCCTTCCCCATCTGCGGCGTGAAGAGCTGGAGATGATGCCGGTCGTGGCCGCGACCCTCACCACCGCCGAGTACCACGACGTGGAACAGGAGTATTTCGTCAGGCCCAAGAGCTTCCTGGAACTCGGCGCGGAGGCCCACTGGGTCATCGACGGGCTCGGCGAGGACGACCGTGAGCTGATCATGCACGTGGTCCCCGCCGTGCCGCGCTTCATCCTGCTGCACGGCTTCGCGCGCACCTACCGGCGCAAGTCCAGCTTGCGGTGGGGCCACGGGCCCGCCGCCGAGCTGCCGTCGCTCAACCTTGCGCTTCTCGAGGGGCGATCCTGATGGGCACCTTGGCGCGGCACGGCAGGACCGAGACGGTGAGCCGCGCCCCGGCGGAGGCGGTGTGGCAGATCATCACCGACGTGACCCGGGTCGGTGAGTGGAGTCACGAATGCCGGGACGCGCGCCTGCTCGGAAACGCCCGAGCGGCAGCGCCGGGAATCCGGTTCCGGGGCAGGAACCGCTCCGGCGGCCTCCGGTGGAGCCGGTCGTGCGTATTCACCGTTGTGGAGCCGCCGCGGACGCTGGCATGGCGGACGGCGGGTCTCCTGGGCCGGGCGGACAGCACCGAATGGCGCATCGACCTCGAACCCGTCCCCGGAGGCACCAAGATCGTCCAGACCTACCGTGTGCTCCACGTGGCACCGGGCCTGGACCGGGTCTATTGGCGGCTGGTCAAGGCGCACCGAGACCGGCGCGCGGCACTGGAGGGCGACCTCCGCCGACTCGCCGAACTGGCGGCGGTCGAGGCCGCGTCGCACACGCCGGCCATGCGCCCGCCTCGCGAGGGAAGCGCTGTGGCCGACGGTTCCCTCGGCCGCGGCACGGAACGTCGCCGGTACTCGGCGTAGTCCGGGCGGTCCCGCGGAGGCGCGGCCGGTGTTCGAGGCCGCGTCGAAGGCGGGGTGGCTGGTGGGGTGGCAAGGGCGTGGGTAAAGAAAAAGGCCAGACCTCGTGGGGAGGTCTGGCCCTTCTTGTGCGCCATCAGGGACTCGAACCCCGAACCCGCTGATTAAGAGTCAGCTGCTCTGCCAATTGAGCTAATGGCGCTTGGCGGTGCGTCTCCGGGCCGTTGTCCCGGCGACGAAGGAAAGATTACACACCTTCCAGTAGCGCACCAAATCGGCAGGTCATGCCGCATTTCGGTGGGAGCGACACGTAACGCCGAGGGGTCCGGCGGCGATTGGTATTCGAACGTTATTCGCGTCGTCGACGTCGCGACGGCTCCGCCTCGAGCGGGGCTGGCATCATCGAGCGCACACGCATCGACGTGCACTTTTGCGGCCCGGGGGAGGCCCGGAATCGGAGGGTGGAGAGTGGTTGGGAACAGTGCGGCGCCGCGCCGACGGCGGAATCGGCGCGCCGTCGCGGTGGTGCTCGGGACCGTGTTGGTCGGCGTCATGACCTTCGTCACGGCCTGCTCCGGTGCGAGCAGCGCCGGCGGGGCCGAGGAGGTGCCGATCGATTCGAATCCGCTCGCCGCGCTCATCAAGCCCACGGTGTCGGCGAGCGTCGTCGACGGAGGAGTCGGCTTCTCGCCCATCGAGCCCGTGACGGTCTCGGTGGTCAACGGCAAGCTCGAGTCGGTCACGCTGCTCAACCCGGACGGGGAACCCGTCGCCGGGGCGCTCGGCCCGGACGGAGCCACCTGGGCCAACACCGAGCCCCTCGGTTACAGCCGGCAGTACCGGCTCGAGGCCGTCGCGTACGGGCTCGGCGGAGCGACCACGACCGTCGCCTCCTTCGCCACCAGCGCCCCCGGCAACCTCACTCAGCCCTACGTGATGCCGGGCGAGGGCTCGGTCGTCGGCATCGGCCAGCCCGTCGCGATCCAGTTCGACGAGAACATCCCTGATCGCCTCGCCGTCGAGCAGGCCATCACCGTCGTCACCGACCCGCCGGTGGAGGGCGCGTTCTACTGGCTCAGCAACCGCGAGGTGCGGTGGCGGCCCGAGCACTACTGGGCGCCGGGCACGACGGTCACGGTGGACGTGAAGGTCTACGGCCGCGATCTCGGCGACGGTCTGTTCGGGCAGTCGGATGTACATTCGACCTTCACCGTCGGCGACGCGGTGATCATCACCGCCGACGACAACACCAAGCAGGTCACCGTCAACCGCAACGGGGTCGACGTGATGACGATGCCCACGTCCATGGGCAAGGACAGCACGCCCACCCCGAACGGCGTGTACACGATCGGCGACCGGTTCGAGCATCTGGTGATGGACTCGTCGACCTATGGCGTCGCCGTCGACTCCCCGCAGGGCTACCGGACCCCGGTGGACTGGGCGACGCGGATGTCGTACAGCGGCATCTTCTTCCACTCCGCGCCGTGGTCGCTCGGCGATCAGGGTTCCCGCAACGTCAGCCACGGCTGCCTCAACCTGAGCCCGGCCAACGCCAGGTGGATCTTCGACAACACCAAGCGCGGCGACATCGTGATCGTGAAGAACACCGTCGGCGGCATCCTCGAAGGCACCGAGGGGCTCGGGGACTGGAACATCCCGTGGTCGACGTGGAAGGCCGGAAACGCACGCGCCTGATCCGCCGCCGGGCCCCCGGCGGCGCCACCCCGGCGTGTGGCAGGCTGGGGCCGCCTCCTGTGGTAGGGGTTGGCACGAGACCCCCGGGATCGACGATCCCGGGGTCTTCCCATGTCGGGCGGCGCCTTCCGGGCAGCCCGCCCCCGCGGAAGGTCGACATGCGGTCCTGCGCGGCGGACAATCAGGGAAAGGTATGCCTACCTGTGACGTCGACCGACCGTGGACCACCGAGGGTGGCCCGGCGGACAGGACCGAGTCGAGGAGGATTCATGTCTACGACGACAGATCCCACGTTCTACCGCACCCCGAGTGACGCCGTAGCAGCCGCGCCCGAGCGGCTTGCCTATGTGGCTGCTTTCGATCCGGCCGGCCGGGCGAAGGATGCGATCGCAGTGGTCGATTGCGAGCCGGGTTCGCCGACGTACGGTGGTGTGGTCGGCTGGACCGAGTTGCCGACGGCGGGCAACGAGTTGCACCACTTCGGGTGGAACGCCTGCTCGAGCGCGCTGTGTCATGAGGGGCACGGTCATGAGGGGCACGGTCACGAGGGGCACGGCGATCACCACGCCGGGCATCACGGGCAGCCGCTCGAGCGGCGATACCTGGTGGTGCCGGGCATCCGCTCGTCGAGAACGTACATCCTCGACACCAAACCCGACCCGCGGCACCCGGTGGTGACCCGCACGATCGAGGCCGCCGAGCTCGCCGCGAAGGCGGGATACTCGCGGCCGCACACGGTGCATTGCGGACCGGGGGGCATCTTCATGTCCGCCCTGGGGGGCGCCGACGGCGCCGAGGGTCCGGGCGGTGTCGCGCTGCTCGACCACGACACGTTCGACGTCGTCGGAGCGTGGGAGGCGGAGCACGGCGAGCAGTTCTTGGCGTACGACGTGTGGTGGCACCTGAAGTACGACACGGTGATCACCTCCGAGTGGGCCACGCCGTCGATGATCGAGAACGGACTCGACGCCGAGGACCTCCTCGGCCGCAGGTTCGGACACCACCTGGACTTCTGGAGCATGTCCGAGCGCAAGCTGACCCAGCGCGTCGACCTCGGCGACGAGCACCAGATGGTTCTCGAACTCCGCCCGGCTCACAATCCCTCCGAGGCGTTCGGGTTCGTGGGAGTCGTCATCAGCGTGGAGGATCTGTCGGCCTCCGTGTGGATGTGGCACAAGAGCGACGACCGGTGGGTGGTCGAGAAGGTGATCACCATTCCGGCGGAGCCGGCCGAGGCCGACGATCTGCCGCCCGCGCTGAAACCCTTCGGCGCGGTACCGCCGCTCGTCTCGGACATCGATCTGTCGGTCGACGACCGTTGGCTGTACGTCTCGTGCTGGGGCACAGGAGAACTCAAGCAGTACGACGTCGGCGATCCGTTCCACCCGAGGGAGACGGGATCGGTGCGCCTCGGTGGGATCGTGCGGCGCGAGCCGCACCCGGCGGATCCGGGCCTCCGGCTCGCGGGAGCTCCGCAGATGGTGGAGGTCAGTCGCGACGGGCGCCGGGTCTACGCCACCAACTCGCTCTATGCGGCCTGGGACGAGGTCTTCTACCCGGACGGGGTGGGGGCGTGGATGGCGAAGTTCGATGCCGACGTCTCCGCCGGTGGTCTGGTCATCGACCGTGGATTCTTCCCGCACGGCGACGACTTCCGCGGACGCAGGGTGCACCAGACCCGCCTGCAGGGCGGGGATGCGTCCAGCGACTCGTACTGCTTCACCGGGTGATCGCCGTTGCACGGCGGGTCGATCGCGCGATTCGGCGGTCGTCCGCCCAAGCGCCGCATCTCGGGTCGGAGCGCTGGTGCAGAGCTGCGCGACGCCGAAAAAGACGAGTCCCTGACCGGCATCTCTGCTGGTCAGGGACTCGCCCTGTGGGGGTGAGTGACGGGACTCGAACCCGCGACAGCCAGGATCACAACCTGGTGCTCTACCAACTGAACTACACTCACCATCGCATTCGCGATCGGCCTGGGCCGGTTGCGCCTGCGGTACAGATACTAGCCTGACTTTGCCGGAAACGGCGAATCCGCAGGTCAGGCCGGACCCAACTCTTTCGTGACAGCGGCGATCTCGGCCGACGGAGGGCCCGGTGGGGCGACGAACGCGGTCCGCCGGTAGTACCGCAGCTCCCGGATCGACTCCTTTATGTCGGCGAGCGCCCGATGCGACAGGCCCTTCGCCGGCTGCCCGAAGTAGATCCGCGGGTACCAGCGCCGGCACAGCTCCTTGACGGAGCTGACGTCCACCATGCGGTAGTGGAGGTAGGCGTCGAGCTCGGGCATGTCGCGGGCGATGAACCCGCGGTCCGTCGCGATCGAGTTGCCGGCCAGCGGCGCGGTGCCGGCCTCCGGGACGTGGGCCCGGATGTAGTCGAGCACCATCTTCTCCGCCTCGGCGACGCTCACCGTGGACCGGCGCACCTCGTCGGTGAGCCCGGAGCGCTCGTGCATCTGGGTGACGACGTCCGGCATCGCGGCGAGCGCGTCGTCGTCGGCGTGGATGACGATGTCCACCCCGTCGCCGAGCACGTTGAGATCACTGTCGGTGACGAGGGCGGCGATCTCGATCAGCTTGTCGCTGTCGATCCGCAATCCGGTCATTTCGCAATCGATCCACACAAGTTTGTCCTGCACGAAACACAGAGTAGTCAGGCCGGTCGTGGCGATAAGGTCACGGTGACCATTCCGCGGCCGCACGTGGACGAGGAGGACACCGCATGACGGTCGATCCGACACCGCCGGCACCGTCGCCGGCCGAGAAGGCGGCGGCCGCCCGCGCGGCCGCGGAGGAAGCGGCACGGGTCGCCGAAGCGGCCCTGAAGGCGGCCGAGCAGGCACAGCGCGAGGCGGAGGCGGCCGCGCGGGCCGCCGAGGCGACGGACGCCGCGCCCGCCGGGCCGGCCCGGCAGATCGCACCCGCTGGGCCGGCCCGGCAGATCGCCGCGGGATACGCCGCCGCCGGGGTCGCCCTCGAACTCGGTGCGGTCGTCCACGACGGGGTGGTCGATTCGTCGGCCCGGGTACGGATCCCGCTCGCCACGATGAACCGGCACGGACTGGTCGCCGGTGCGACCGGCACCGGCAAGACCAAGACCGTGCAGGGCATCGCCGAGCAACTCTCGGCCGCCGGGGTCCCGGTCGTGATGGCCGACATGAAGGGTGACCTGTCGGGGCTGTCGGCGCCCGGTGAGGACGACGACGGGCTCCGGACCCGCGCCGCGGAGACCGGGGATTCCGGATGGGGACCGACCGCCTACCCGGTGCAGTTCTTCTCGCTCGGCACCGAAGGCCCGGGCGTGCCCGTCCGCGCGACGGTCACCGCGTTCGGTCCGATCCTGCTGAGCAAGGTCCTCGGCCTCAACCCCACCCAGGAATCGACGTTGGGGCTGATCTTCCACTGGGCCGACCGCCAGGGGCTGCCGCTGCTCGACCTCAAGGATTTGCGGCAGGTCGTCACACACCTGACCAGCGACGGGGGAAAGGCAGAGCTGAAAGGTATCGGCGGGGTCTCCCCGGCGACCGCCGGCGTGATCCTGAGGGCGCTCGTCAACCTCGAGGCCGGCGGCGGGGACACCTTCTTCGGAGAACCGGAGTTCGAGACCGAGGACCTGCTGCGCGTCGTCGGCGGCAACGGCGTGATCAGCCTGTTCGAGCTCGGCGCCCACGCGGCGCGGCCGGTGCTGTTCTCGACGTTCCTGATGTGGGTGCTCGCCGACCTGTTCCAGACGCTGCCCGAGGAGGGCGACCTCGACAAGCCGAAGCTCGTGTTCGTCTTCGACGAGGCGCACCTGCTCTTCGCCGACGCCTCGAAGGCGTTCCTGCAGCAGATCGAGCAGACGGTCAAGCTCATCCGTTCGAAGGGGGTGGGAGTGTTCTTCTGCACCCAGCTGCCCACGGACGTGCCCAATGCGGTGCTGTCCCAGCTCGGCGCGCGGGTGCAGCACGCGCTGCGCGCATTCACACCGAACGATCAGAAGGCGCTGGCCAAGACCGTCCGCACGTATCCGGAGACGGAGTTCTACGACCTCGAGGAGGCGCTGACCACCCTCGGAATCGGTGAGGCCGTCGTCACGGTGCTGTCCGAGAAGGGCGCGCCGACGCCTGTCGCGTGGACGCGGATCCGTCCGCCGCGTTCGTTGCTGGACACCGTCGGCGAGGAGGCGATCCGGTCCGCGGCGCGCGGGAGCGAGCTGTACGGCAAGTACGGGCAGACCGTCGACCGCGAGTCCGCCTACGAGAGGCTCACCGAGAAGGTGGCCGGCGCCCCCGACATGGACCCACGGGCGCAGGTCCCGCCGTTGCCGGACCTGCCCGGCACGCCACCGCCCCGGGACGCGGGGCCGAGCATGGTCGAGCAGGTCCTCGGCAGCGCGGCCGTCAAGGGTTTCCTGCGGTCCGCGGCGTCGGCCGCGGGGCGCGAGATCAGCCGCAGCATCTTCGGCACCGGCCGCCGCCGCAGGCGCTGACGGGGGCTACGCGCCCAGCTTCCGGTAGAAGGCGCCGACGATGGGCGCGACGACGCCGCGCGGGGTGTAGTTGCCGGCGACGGACATCGCCTTGCTGATCAGGCCCGGCACGATGCGCATCTTGTTCTCGGCGAGCGCGTCGAGCGACACCTTCGCGGTGTGCTCGCTGGAGATCCACAGGAAGTCCGGCACGAGCTTGTCGACGATCGAGGCCTCCGCCGGATCCGGGGTCTCCGTGCGCACCGGGCCCGGCGCCAGCAGCGTCACGTGCACGCCGCTGTCCTTCAGCTCCCCGCGCAGCGACTCGGAGAAGGTGTTGACGAACGCCTTCGTCGCCGCATAGGTCGCGTTGTGGGGGATCGGCATGTTGCCCGCCGCGGAACCGACCATCAGGATCGCCCCGGAGCGGCGCTCGACCATCTGCGGCAGCACCGCGAGGGTCAGGTCGTGCACCGCGACGGCGTTCAGCTCGACCTGGGCCCGCTCGTAGCCCGGATCCAGCTGGGCCACCGGGCCGAAGGTCGCGATGCCGGCGTTGTTGCACAGGATGCTGATCGGGCGCTCGCCGAGTTCGTCGACGAGCTTCGCCCGCGCGTCGCGGTCGGACAGGTCACACGCGCGGACCTCGACGGTGACGCCGTGCGTCGCCCGCAGCGTCGCGGCGAGCTCCTCCATCACGTCGCCGCGCCGGGCGACCAGGATCAGCGAGTGCCCGCGCGCGGCGAGCTCGGCGGCGAGGGCCTCGCCGATGCCGGAGGAGGCGCCGGTCACGACGGCGCGGGCGTCGGGGGTGGGGTTCGGCAGAGTCATGGTCGGTCAGCGTAGCCGCGGCCGGCTCAGATGCGGTCCGCGAGGCGCGTGCCCTGCTCGATCGCGCGCTTGGCGTCGAGTTCCGCGGCGATGTCGGCACCGCCGATGACGTGCGTGGTCACGCCCGCGGCGGTGAGCCGCTCGACGAGGTCACGGACGGGTTCCTGCCCGGCGCAGATCACCACGTTGTCCACGTCGAGCACCTTCGGGTCGCGGCGGTCCTCGCCGAAGCTGATGTGCAGGCCGGCGTCGTCGATCCGCTCGTAGTTCACGCCCGAGATCTCGTGCACCTTCTTGTGCTGCAGCGACGCCCGGTGCACCCATCCGCTGGTCTTGCCGAGCCGCGCGCCGATCCGGCCGGGCTTGCGCTGCAGCAGGAACACCTCGCGCGGCGACGGCGACGGGCGGGGCTCGGTGAGCGCTCCCGGGGCGGCCTTCGGGTCGGTGACGCCCCACTCGCGCTTCCATTCGGCCAGGTCGAGGGTGGGGGAGTGGTCGTGGGTGAGGAACTCGGAGACGTCGACGCCGATGCCGCCCGCCCCGATCACGGCGACGCGGGCGCCGACGGGCGCACCCTCGCGGACGACCTGCGGGTACGACAGCACGCTCGGGTGGTCGATGCCGGGGATCGCGGGCACGCGGGGGGTGACGCCGGTCGCGACGACCACCTCGTCGTAGGCACCGATCAGGTCGTCGGCCGTCGCGCGGGTGCCGAGTTCGACCTGCACCTTCGTCAGCTCCAGCTGGCGGCGGTAGTACCGCAGGGTCTCGGCGAACTCCTCCTTGCCGGGGATGCGGCGGGCGATGCCGAACTGGCCGCCGATCTCGTCGTCGGCTTCGAACAGGGTGACGGCGTGCCCGCGGCGGGCCAGGTTCACCGCCGCGGCGAGCCCGGCGGGCCCGGCGCCGACGACCGCGACGGCCTTGCGGCGGCGGGTGGGGGCGAGCAGGAGCTCGGTCTCCCGCCCGGCGCGGGGGTTGAGCAGGCACGAGACGTGCTTGTTGACGAAGGCGTGGTCGAGGCAGGCCTGGTTGCAGGCGATGCAGGTGTTGATCTCGTCGGCGGCGCCGGCGGTGGCCTTGCGGACCCACTCCGGGTCGGCCAGCATCGGCCGGGCCATCGAGACGAGTTGTGTGTCGCCGCGGGCCAGGATCTCCTCGGCGGTCTCGGGCATGTTGATCCGGTTGGACGCGGCGACGGGGATTGCGACGTGCTTCGCCAGTTCGGCCGTGACGTCCGCGAACGCGGCGCGCGGGACGGACGTGACGATGGTGGGCACCCGCGACTCGTGCCAGCCGATGTCGGTGTTGATCAGCGTTGCGCCCGCCCGCTCGACCTCCTGGGCGAGGGCGACGATCTCGTCCCAGCGCTGGCCGCCTTCGACGAGGTCGGCCATGGACAGCCGGAAGCAGATCGCGAAGTCCGGGCCGACGGCCTCGCGGGTGCGGCGGACGATCTCGACGGGCAGCCGGCGACGGTTCTCGGGGCTGCCACCCCACTCGTCGGTGCGCCGGTTGGTGCGCTCGGCGAGGAACTGGTTGATGAAGTAGCCCTCGCCGCCCATGATTTCGACGCCGTCGTAGCCGGCCCGCTGGGCGAGGCGGGCGCAGCGGACGTAGGCGCGGATCTGCCGGCGCACGCCCCAGGAGGTGAGCCTGCGCGGCCGGAACGGGTTGATCGGCGCCTTGATCGACGAGGCGGACACGCTCAGCGGCCAGTAGCTGTAGCGCCCGGCGTGCAGGATCTGCAGCAGGATGCGACCGCCCTCGGCGTGGACGGCATCGGTGATCGTCCGGTGCCGCCGGGCCTCGAACCGGTTGGTGAGCTTGGCGCCGAACGGCAGCAGCCACCCGGTCCGGTTGGGTGCGTAGCCGCCGGTGACGATGAGGCCGACCCCGCCGCGGGCACGCTCGGCGAAGTACGCGGCGAGGCGGCCGGTGTTCTTGGCGCGGTCCTCGAGTCCGGTGTGCATCGAGCCCATGACGACGCGGTTGGGCACCGTGAACGGTCCGAGGTCGAGCGGTGAGAGCAGGTGGGGGTAGGGGTTCGTCACGAGTGGTCCTCGGTGGTGAGGGCGTCGAGCACTTCCTGGCACCAGTCGGCGAAGCCCTGTTCGACGCGGATGCCGCCGCGCAGGACGAGGTACTGGTGCAGTGAGGGCCCGGTGAGCCGGTGGGGTGCGGGGAAGTCGCGTTTCTCGATGGTGCGATACACGTCGAGGCGGGCGGCGTGGGCGTCGCGGTGGCGGGTGAGCTCCGCGAGGAGGGCGGGCAGGGTGCCGGGCCCGGCGGCGCGGATCTTCACGGCCAGGTCGCTGCGCAGCTGCTCGGGGTCGGAGGGGTGGGCGATCCAACGGTCCAGCTCGGTGCGTCCGGCGGAGCTGACGCGGTAGACCTTCTTGTCGGGCCGACCGTCCTGCGGCACGGTGCGGCCGGTGATCCAGCCGTGGTCCTCCATTCGCCGCAGCACGCGGTAGATCTGCTGGTGCGTCGCGCTGTGGAAGAAGCCGATCGACTTGTCGAACCGGCGGGCCAGTTCGTAGCCGGAGCCGGACCGCTCGTCGAGCGCGGCGAGCAGCGCGTGTTCCAGGGCCATGCCGAGAGTATGCACCGAGGTGCATATGCAATCAAGTGCACAGCTGGGGTGACGGTCGCGAATCTCTCGGTCAGCCGCGAATGCGGAGTGCGGTCGCGGCTGACCGGAAATCGCGCGGATCACCGGAGGCCGGTTCTCGGCGCGACGATCTCCTAGGCTGCGGGCATGAGCGCGCACACGGACGCCGCCGGGATCGGGGAGGCCACCTCGCGACGGCAGGTCTTCGCCTGGGGAATGTGGGACTTCGGGTCGTCGGCCTACCACGCGGTGGTGCTGACCTTCGTCTTCTCCGTGTATCTCACCGACGCCGTCGGCGACGACCTGCCGGGGTCGATGTCGGCGAGCACGTGGCTCGGGTGGGCGCTGGGCATATCGGGGTTCTTCATCGCGGTCACCGCCCCCGTCTCGGGCCAGCGCTACGACGCGGCCGGCCGGCGCAAGCGGTCCCTGGCGGTGCTGTCCTACGCCGGTGTCGCGCTGATGGCGGCGATGGTGTTCGTGCGCGACGACTACCACTACCTGTGGCTCGGCCTCGTGCTGCTGGGTGTGTCGTCGGTCGTCGTCGAACTCGCGCAGGTGCCCTACAACGCGATGCTGCGTCAGGTCTCCACCGAGGAGAACATGGGCCGGGTCTCCGGTTTGGGTTGGGCCATGGGCTATTTCGGTGGGCTGCTGTTGTTGCTGCTGGGGTACTTCGGGTTCATTGCCGGCGACGGCGACACCCGCGGCTTCCTCGGCGTGAGCACCGAGGGCGGCCTCAACATCCGCCTGGTCGTGGTGGCCGCGGCGGTGTGGTTCGCGGTCTTCGCCGTCCCGGTGCTGCTGGCGGTGCCGGAGGTTCCGCCCACCGGTGCCGATCCCGGCGCGGAGCGGGCCGGGATCGTGCAGTCCTACCGGGTGCTGCTGCGCGACCTGCGCGAGCTGTGGGCGATGGATCGGCGCACCGTCGGCTACCTCGGCGCCTCGGCGCTGTTCCGCGACGGCCTGGCCGGGGTGTTCACGTTCGGTGCGGTGCTCGCGGTGAACGTGTACGGCATCGATGCCGCCGACGTGCTGCTGTTCGGCGTGGCCGCGAACGTGGTGTCGGCCCTCGGTGCGCTGGTCGCGGGGCGCTTCGACGACCGGGTCGGCCCCAAGGCGGTGATCGTCGCCTCGCTCGCCGCGATGATGGCCGTGGGGGTCGTGCTGCTCGTGGTGTCGGGGCCGCTGATGTTCTGGATCTTCGGTCTGCTGCTGTGCCTGTTCGTCGGGCCCGCGCAGTCGTCGGCCCGCACCTTCCTCGCGCGCATCACCCCGGCCGGGCGGGAGGGGCAGATGTTCGGGCTCTACGCGACGTCGGGCCGCGCCGTGTCGTTCCTGGCCCCGACCCTGTTCGGGCTCTTCGCCTGGACGTTCGACGCGGACCGGGCCGGGATCGCCGGCCTGCTCGTCGTGCTCGGCGCGGGGCTGGCGGCGCTGCTCGCGGTGCGGGCCCCGGAGGGTCAGTCCTTGAAGTAGACGAGCTGGTGGGTCGTGGCGAGCAGCGTGCCGTCGCGGCCCCACAGCTGGGCGGCCTGATCGAAGTAGCCCTGCGAGAAGCGGTGGGTGCGCGCGGTGCCCAGGACGAAGTCGTCGCCCTGGGCCTCGAGCTGCCCGGCGTCGGCGTGGAAGTACACCGTCAGGGACACGGTCCCGGCCGGCATGTACCGGCCGCGGCGCAGGAACACCCTCGGGTAGAACACGTCGCACAGCGCCGTCAGCGCCGGGAAGTCGAGCGGGCGGGCCGGGGTGTCGCGCACCCACAGCGTCGTGGTGGAGTCGGGGTGCTCGCCGGCGTCCTGCTGGGGCACCGCGCCTTCGACGAACCGCATCTCGTAGTTGCGGGCCCACGCGATGAAGTCCGGGAAGGCCCGGGTGGGAACCGCATCCGCCGACGGGACCGCCGGCATGTCGAGCTCGGTGTCCGACCAGGTGTCGCGGCGGGTGCCGAACACCGCGGTGGCGGTGGTGGTGACCACACCGTCCTGCGTCAGCTCCAGCAGCCAGTGCTGGTTGGTGCGGTTGGTGCGGACCGCCCGCACGGTGATGTCGAACTCGCCGTCGGCGACCGGGCCGGCGTAGTTGACGGTGAGGGAAATGGGATCGCCGAGCCGGTCCGGGTGCTGCTGGACGGCCCGCAGCAGGGCGGCGGCGGTGACGCCGCCGAACGGACCGACCATGTTCGTGTACTCCGGGCTGGTCCGCCCCCGCGCGTGACCGTCCTCCGCGGGCTCGAGCGCCACGGCGGCGTCGAAGGGGTGGGGCGGGGCGGCGATCTCGGTCACGACGACTCCTCGGGAAGAACGGGTCCGTTCCGGCACGGTCCGGACCTAAGTATGACAACATACATAGAAACCGACGGCAAGAGCGGAGCGCGGACATGGCGAGGCGAAGCGACCCGACCACCGGCCCTCGTGCCGCGATGATCCGCAGCGCGATCCGGCTCATCCGCGAGCGGGGCGTCGCGGCGACCTCGTTCGCCGACGTGCTCGCCCACAGCGGCGCGCCGCGCGGGTCGGTCTACCACCATTTCCCGGGCGGAAAGGCGCAGCTCGTCGAGGAGGCCACCCGCAGTGCCGCGGACCACCTGGGTGACGGGATGGCACGGGTGCTGGACTCCTCGGACACCCCCGGCGCACTGCAGGCTCTCGCCGACCTGTGGCGTCGCGGTCTCGAGGCCGGCGACTACGCGGTCGGCTGCCCGATCGTCGCGGCGGCCCTGGGCACCGAGCGCGGCGCCCGCGATGTCGCCGGGGAGGCGTTCGAGCACTGGTGCGGCCTGCTCACCGGCACGCTCGTCGCGGACGGGGTGGGCCCGGAACGCGCCCGGTCGTTGGCGGTGCTCATCGTCGGCGCGCTCGAGGGTGCGCTGGTGCTCGCCCAGGCGCAGCGCAGCTCGGCGCCGCTCGACGCGGTGGTCGACGAGCTCTCGGCCCTGTGCCGATCGGCGATCGACCCCGCGGCTAGTCGGCGATCGTGACCAGGACCTGTTCGGCTGCGTTGCGGTGGCCGTCGGCGTTGGGGTGCAGCGGGGCGGCCGGCTGGGACGGGAACAGGCCTTCGGTCCAGCGCTGCGCGGAGGGCTGGCACGCGTCGTGCCCGACGGTGGACTCGCGCAGGTCGACGTAGTCGACGCCCGCGGCGTCGGCCTGCTGTTTCATCGCCGTGTTGAGCCGGTCGATCTTCGCCTGCAGGTACGTCGCGTCGTCCGGCAGGATCGGCTGATCGGGATAGCATCCGCCGTCCCGGATCCCGGTCGGGTAGCCGACGAGCAGGATGCGCGCGTCCGGGGCGCGGTTACGGATCTCCCGCACGATCACGCCGTAGGTGGGGGCGAAGTCGTCGATCGCGCGGTCCACGAGGTCGAGGCCGTCGCGGACGTTCGCGGTCGCGCACAGGGGTCCGGCCGGTGCCGCGGCCCTGCCGGACGAGCGGTCGAGCGCGAGACACGATCCGGCCAGGGCGACCAGGCCGATGTCGTTGCCGCCGATCCCGACGGTGACCAGCTCGGTCTCGGGGGTGAGTGCATCGTACTGCGGGGGGACGGTGGCGCCCGACGAAACCACTTGGGGCCCTGTCAGGTTCGCTGTCGTCGCGGAACTGCACGACGCGTCGCGGAAGTTGTCGATGCCCAGCGTCTCGGCCACCGCATGGGGGTAGTTGCTCCCCGAGCGCGCGCACGCCGAGTCGATCTGGGGCGGGATCATCGGGCCCGCCGTGAACGAGTCCCCCAGGGCCACATAGGAGCTGTAGGCGGGGCCGGGCTCGGGCTCGGAATCGGCGGGCGACCCGGGATCGGTGCAGGCCGCGGCGGCGAGCACGGTGAGGGAGGCGGCCGCGACCGCGCCGAGCCGGCGACGCATACGGCGGTGGCAGGCTGCGGTGGTCACGCCCCCTCCTGTGGTCATGCTCTTACGGCCGGTCGCCGATGCGGGCGAGGATCGCCTTCGTCAGCGCGTCCGGTGCCTCCTCCGGCACCCAGTGGCTGACGTCGTCGAGGACGACGAATTCGTAAGGCGCGTCGACGAACTCGCCGCAGCGCTCCGCGCCCACCCGGCCGAGGGCCGAATCCTCGGTGCTCCACACGTAGGTGGTGGGCACCCGCACCGGTGCCAGCTCGGAGAGCTCCCTGGTCATCGCGCGGTACCAGTTGAGCGCGGCGGTCAGGGCGCCGGGCTCGGACAGCACGCGCACGTATTCGTCGATCGACTCGGGGCTCACCCGGTCGCCGTACATCGCGCGCAGGCGACGGGCGTCGTCCTCGAGCAGGACGTGCTCGGCCTTTCCCTCCTGCCGGAGCAGCTTGATGTAGGCGGCGCGGGCCTGCTGATCGGCGTCCTCGCGCAGGGCCCAGCCGTAGGCCGCGAGGTGCGGCACGGACACCGCGGTCAGGGTGCTGATGCGGTCGGGGTGCCGCGCCGCGACCTGCCAGGCCACGGCGGCGCCCCAGTCGTGTCCCACCAGGTGGGCCTGCCCGAGACCGGTCGCGTCGAGCAGCCCGATCACGTCACCGACCAGCAGGTCGATGGTGTATGCCGACACGCCGTCCGGGCGGGCACCGGGGGAGTACCCCCGTTGGTCCGGCATCAGCACTCGCAGACCCGCCTCCGCGAGCTGCGGCGCCACGGCCTCCCAGCTGCGGGCGGTCTCCGGGAAGCCGTGCAGCAGCACGACGGGCGTGCCGTCGGCGGGACCGGTGACGTGAACGTCGAAGGTGAGGTCTCCGAGGGTGACGTGAGTGGTCTCGAACATGGCGCCCACCGTACGGGTTGCCGTTAGCGGTGGGAAGGTTTCCACGCGCCCATGCCGAGAACGATGAGACGCATCTGCTTTTCGGCGCGGGCGAGGACCTCGGCCTCCGCCGGCCCGCCGGGCCGGTCCACGTCGAGCAGTTCGAGCACCACCTCGAGCATGGCGGTCACCAGCAGGTCGGCCGCCATCTCCAGGTCGTCGACGTCCCAGTCCGCCATTCCGGGCATGCGGGAGAGATCGACGGAGAGTTCGCCCGTGATCAGCCGCAACTCGACGGTGACGGTGCGCGCGACGGCCGGCTGGCCGCCGTAGCGCTCCCGGGCCAGGAATCGGAACGCCTGTTCGTGGGCGCGGACCTGCCGCACCAGGGCCTCGAGCGACGCCCGCGCCGAGGACGGGCCGCGCGTGCGCCGGGCCTCGCGCAGCAGCGTGCGGAGCATGCGCATGGTGTCGGCGGCGAGGGCGACGCCGAGTTCCTCCATCGAGCCGAAGTGGCGGTAGAACGCCGTGGGCACGATCCCGGCTCGGCGGGCCACCTCGCGCAGGCTCACCGTCGCGAAGCTGCGATCGGCGGAGAGTTCGAGCGCCGCGTCGAGCAGGGCCTGGCGGGTGCGCTCCTTGCGCGCAGCTCGCGTCGCGGGTTCGGGAACGGGGGCTGCGGACACGGCTCCGAGTCTAGGCAGTGCGACGCGGCGGCGGTCGGGGACCGTGGTGACGGCCGCCACAACATCGTTGACAGCCCACCGGGCGACCCTGGCACACTGAACTCAGTGCACATTTGTGCACTGACTTTGGATTCTCGCTCGAGAGGAGCGACGCCATGACCCTGCTTCACCGCGCCCGACGCGGGCCGGGGCCGTCGATCGGACGCAAAGCCCTGATCAAGGCGCTGCATGTACTCTCCGCGCCGCACCACCCGGATCGGTACCTCGAACTGGCCGATCCGCTCCTGGCCGTGCAGCACACGCGCGCCCGGATCACGAACGTTGACCGAAATGTCCCGGGTGCGGTGACGCTCGAGCTGCGCCCGGGCCGGCCCCTGGAGTTCCGGGCCGGTCAGCACCTGCAACTCGGCGTGGTGGTGGACGGTGTGCGGCACAGCCGCAGCTACTCGCCGGTGAGTTCCCAGCATCGAGCCGACGGGCGCATCCAGCTCACGGTCGGGGTGCGACCGGACGGCGTCGTCTCGCGGCACCTGCACGAGCACGCCACCGCGGGCGACGTGGTCGACCTCGCGGCGGCCGCCGGCGAGTTCTGTCTCCCGGCGGAGCGGCCGGAGCGGCTGGTGCTCGTCAGCGGCGGCAGCGGCATCACTCCGGTGCTGTCGATGCTGCGCACCCTCGCCGACGAGGGCCACTCCGGAACCGTCGCGTTCCTGCACTACGCGCCCACCGCCGCGCACGTGCCGCACCGCGACGCGATCGAGTCCCTGGCCGGCGCCCACGCCGGCGTCGACGTGGCCTTCGCCTACACCCGGGCGGACGACGGTGCGTTGCGTGGCCGCTTCGACCGGAGTCATCTCGAGCGGGTCGCCCCGTGGTTCGCCGGCGCACCCGCCTACGTCTGCGGCCCGGCCGGGCTCGTCGACAGCGTGCGGGAGGTCTACGGCGACGCCGGCGCCGCGCACCTGCTGCGCACCGAGCAGTTCACCCCGCCCGTCGTCGTCCGCGACGACGACGCGAGCGGCACCGTCACCTTCGCCGCGTCCGGGGTCCGCGCCGAGAACAGCGGCGTCACCGCCCTCGAACAGGCCGAGGCGGCCGGGCTCACCCCGCAGCACGGGTGCCGCATGGGAATCTGCCACTCCTGCACCGTGACCCGGCTTTCCGGCGGCACCCGCGACGTGCGCACCGGCGAGATCGACGACGAGCCCGGCGCCGAGGTGCAGATCTGCGTGAACGTCCCCGTCGGCGACGCGGCCTTCGACCTCTGACCCACTCGAAACAATTGGAGGACACCATGTTCGGTTTGTCCATCCCCCTGTCCCTTCCGCTGCCGGCGTTCCTGTCCGGCCGTCGCGATCCCGACCCGTCGCCGGTCGTGCTGCGCCGCGAGCAGGTCGAGGAGATCGGCCGCGAACTCGACGCCCTGCGTGAGCGCACCGTCGCCTCGCTCGGCGCGGCCGACCGCGAGTACATCTACCGCATCGTCGGGGCGCAGCGGCGCTTCGAGATCGCCGGTCGTGCCCTGTTGTTCGTGGGCTTCCTGCCGCCGGCATGGGTGGCGGGCGTGGCCGCGCTGAGCGTGTCGAAGATCCTCGACAACATGGAGATCGGCCACAACGTGATGCACGGCCAGTACGACTGGATGCGCGAGCCGGAACTGAACTCCCGCACCTTCGAGTGGGACACCGTATGTCCCGCCGACCAGTGGCGGCACTCGCACAACTACCTGCACCACACCTACACCAACATCCTCGGGATGGATCGCGACGTCGGCTACGGCATCCTGCGGATGGATCCGGCGCAGCGCTGGCACCCCTACTACCTCGGCAATCCCGTCTACGCGACGGGGCTGATGCTGCTGTTCGAGTGGGGCGTGATGCTGCACGACGCCGAGGTCGAGAACGTCGTCGCCGGCAAACGCAGCTGGCGCGACGTGATCCCGCTCGCCCGGGGGTGGTGGCGTAAGGCGCGCGGGCAGGTGGTCAAGGACTACGTCGCGTTCCCGCTGCTGTCCGGGCCGATGTTCGTGCCGACGCTGCTCGGCAACGCGGCCGCCAACCTGGTCCGCAACGTGTGGGCGTTCTCCATCATCTTCTGCGGGCACTTCCCGTCCGGGGTGCAGTCCTTCACCGAGGAGGAGACCGCGCACGAGACCCGCGGCGAGTGGTACGTGCGTCAGCTGCTCGGCAGCGCGAACATCACCGGCACACCGCTGTTCCACATCATGTCGGGCAATCTCTCGCACCAGATCGAACACCACCTGTTCCCGGATCTTCCGGCGCACCGGTACCCGCAGCTCGCGCCGGAGGTGCGGGAACTGTGCGAACGCTACGGGCTGCCCTACAACACCGGGGGCTTGCTCGCCCAGGTCGGCTCGGTGTGGCGCAAGATCGTGAAGCTGGCCCTGCCGCCGAGCTGGGTCTCCGAGGAGCCCACGACGTCGGTGCTCATCGAGCGCAGCGTGCCCGTCGCGGGTACCCTCGCCCACGACAGCGCCTGAAGGGGGCACCGCCATGGTGGGTAGGTTCGAACGCAACAAGGACACGCTCCAGGAACTGACCGAGTCCGCGGCGACGCACGTCGGCAACATCGCCGGCATCATCACCGGCGCGGTCCGCGAGGTCACCCGGGAGGTCGGGGACTGGATCAGCGACGGCATCGAGATGCGGGAGGCCGCCCGCAAGGCGAGCGCCGACGACGAGCGCGTCGCAGAGCCGCCGTCCGAGCCGTCCGGCGGGTAGGCGAAGAACGCCGGGTAGCTGAAGAACACACAGACAGCGCGGGGCGGGCACCAGGATCCGGTGCCCGCCCCGCGCCGTCGGCGTGCGTTCGGATCAGATGACGCCGAGCGCGAACATTGCGTCGGCGACCTTCACGAAGCCGGCGATGTTGGCGCCGTGGATGTAGTCACCGGGCTTGCCGTACTCGGCTGCGGTCTCCACGCAGTTCTGGTGGATGTCGCGCATGATGCCGGCGAGGCGCTCGTCGGTGTAGTCGAAGTGCCACGAGTCGCGCGAGGCGTTCTGCTGCATCTCGAGCGCGGAGGTCGCCACACCGCCGGCGTTCGCCGCCTTGCCCGGGGCGAACGCGACGCCCGCCTCGCGGAACACCGCGATGCCACCGGGGGTGGTGGGCATGTTCGCGCCCTCGGCGACGACCCGCACGCCGTTGTTCACCAGGGTCTTCGCGGCGGTCTCGTCCAGTTCGTTCTGGGTGGCGCACGGGATGGCGACGTCGCACGGCACGTCCCAGATCGAACCACCCGGGAAGTACTGCGCGTCGGGACGCTCGTCGAGGTACTCGGAGATGCGGCCGCGCCGGACCTCCTTGATTTCCTTGAGCAGCTCGAGGTCGAGGCCGTTCTGATCGACGATGTAGCCGGAGGAGTCGGAGCAGGCGATGGCGATGCCGCCGAGCTGGTGCACCTTCTCGATCGCGTAGATCGCCACGTTGCCCGAACCGGACACGACGACCTTGCGGCCCTCGAGGGAGGAGTTCACGGACTTGGCCATCTCCGCCACGAAGTAGGCGACGCCGTACCCGGTGGCCTCCCGGCGCACCTGCGAGCCGCCCCAGGTCAGGCCCTTGCCGGTGAGCACGCCGGACTCGTAGGAGTTGGTCAGGCGCTTGTACTGGCCGAACAGGTACCCGATCTCGCGTCCGCCGACGCCGATGTCGCCGGCCGGGACGTCGGTGTACTCGCCGATATGGCGGTGCAGCTCGGTCATGAAGGACTGGCAGAAGCGCATGATCTCCTGCTCCGAGCGACCCTTGGGGTCGAAGTCCGAGCCGCCCTTGCCGCCGCCGATGGGCAGGCCGGTGAGGGCGTTCTTGAAGATCTGCTCGAAGCCGAGGAACTTCACGATGCCGAGGTTGACGCTCGGGTGGAAGCGCAGGCCGCCCTTGTACGGGCCGAGCACGCTGTTGTACTGGACCCGGAAGCCGCGGTTGACGTGCACGTTGCCCTGGTCGTCGATCCACGGCACCCGGAAGATGATCTGCCGCTCGGGCTCGGTCAGCCGTTCGATGAGGCCGGCTTCGAAGTAGCGGGGGTGACGCTCGAGGACGACATGCAGGGACTCGAACACCTCGGCGGCTGCCTGATGGAACTCGGGTTCACCGGCGTTGCGCGCCTTCACCTGTTCGTAGATCTCTGCAATGCGGTCCCGGGTCGACACGCTCACCACCTGACTGTGAGGAAACTGTTACATGGCGTTAACACGTTGAATCATAGGCGCAGGCACCGGGCATCCGATAAAAGGGGGCAGTATGCCCGGGTTCCGGGCGTCGAGGGTGTCGGCCGAACCGGGGGACGGCTACGCGGGCTCGGGAAGGGTGGCTTCCGGGCCCGGGCTGCCGCCGAGCGCGGCGACGAGGCGTTCGCGTGCGCGTCCGAGGTGCCGGGTGATCACCTCGACCGCCGCATCGCCGTCGCCGGCCAGGACGGCGTCGAGGATCTGCTGGTGTTCGGCCGCGATGCTCGTGGTGGTGAGCAGCTGCTTGCCCTGCACCTGCACCATGCACAGCCGCACCTCGGACACGAGCGAGCCGAACATGCGGCTGGTGCGCGGGCTGCCCAGCGCGTCCACCAGGGCGGTGTGGAAGCGCATGTCGGGTTCGACGACGGTGAGCGGGTCGGCCTCGGTCATGGCCGAGATCTCGGCGTTGGCGGCCGACGCCGCCGGAGGCACCGCCCGGGTCTCGGCGAGCGCGCGCAGCACCACCGATTCCAGGTGCGCGCGGGTGCGGTAGATGTCACGCACGTCGTCGGGGCCCAACTGGGGCACGCGGGCGGTCTTGTGGGCGCTGCGCTGCAGTAGGCCCTCGCCGACGAGCTTCTCGATGGCGGCCTTGGCGGTCGGCCTGGCGACTTCGTAGGCGCGGGACACCTCGGCTTCGGTGAGGGCGTCCTCGTGCGTCAGCTCCCCGGCGAACACGCGCCGCCGCAGTTCCAGGGCGAGGGCGTCGACGATCGACAGGGCCTCGACGCGTCCGACCAATGCCCCGCTCCTTCCCGGCTCTCCGCGCACCCGCACGGACCTGCGCGAACACCAGCATTCTTGCACGACGCCGCACATGCATTCTTGACAGGAATGTGTACTTGTCTGACAATTCTCGGAACGGTGACAGGCATCACAACGAGAGGCGCGCTATGTACCAACAGACACTCGACCCGATCGGCGGCTCACTCGCCTGGTCGGCCGTGGTCGCGGCGATCCCGCTGGCCGCGATGTTCGTCATGCTCGGCGTCTTCAGATGGAAGGCGCACCGCGCGGCCCTCGTCGGTCTGGCGCTCGCCGTGCTCGCGGCGGTCGCCGGGTGGGGCATGCCGCTCGGCCAGGCCGCCGCCGCGACCGCCGAGGGAGCCTTCTACGGCCTGTTCCCGATCTTGTGGATCCTCGTCAACGCCCTCTTCGTCTACAAGCTCACGGTTGTCACCGGCTGGTTCGAGGAGCTCGGCCGGGTCATCCGGTCCATCTCGGACGACCAGCGCATCCTGGCCATTCTCATCGCCTTCTGCTTCGGTGCGCTGCTCGAGTCGCTCGCCGGATTCGGCGCGCCCGTCGCGATCTCCGCGGCGATGCTCATGGCCGCGGGCATGGCACCGCTCAAAGCCGCGTGCACGTCCCTGCTGGCGAACACCGCGCCCGTGGCCTTCGGCGCGATGGGTGCCCCGATCCTCGCGCTCGCCGGGGTCACCGGGCTGCCGCTCGACGACCTGTCCGCGATGGCCGGCCGGCAGACGCCGTTCGTCGCGGCCGTCGTGCCGATGGTGATGGTGTTCCTCGTCGACGGCCGCCGCGGAGTTCGGCAGACCTGGCCCGTCGCGGTCGTCGCGGGCCTGACCTTCGGCCTCGCCCAGTTCGTCACCGCGAACTACCTCACTGTCGAGCTCACCGACGTCGTCGCCGCGATCGTCACGGTCGGCGCGGTGCTGGGCATGCTGAAGGTGTGGCAGCCGGAGGAGCGCCTGGTCGCCACGACCGACACCGCCCTCACCGCACCGGTCGGCGCCGGCACCGCGGTCGGCATCGCCGCCCCGCCGTCGCGTTTCGACGGATACAGCCGGACGCGGCGCACGCTGCTGGCCCTCGCCCCGTACCTGACGATCATCGCGATCTTCACCGTGGCGCAGATCCCGTTCGTCAAGACGTGGCTCACCGAGATCGGCACCGTGTCGTTCCGCTGGCCCGGACTCGACATCGTCGACGTCGACGGCAAGCCGCTGAGCGCGCAGACGTTCAAGCTCGACCACCTCAAGGCCACCGGCACCCTGTTGCTGCTCGCCGGGGCCGTCACGGCCGGGATGTACGGGATCGGCGTACGCCGCGCCGTCCGCGCCTACGCCGACACCCTCGTGCAGCTGCGCTGGACCATCGTCACCGTCACCTCGGTGCTCGCGTTGGCCTTCGTGATGAACCTGTCCGGTCAGACCGCCGGCCTGGGCATGGCGCTCGCGTCCGCGGGCGGGGTGTTCGCCCTCGTCTCGCCGCTGATCGGCTGGATCGGCGTGGCCATCACCGGATCCGACACGTCGTCGAACTCGCTGTTCGGCGTCATGCAGATGACCGCCGCGCAGCAGGCCGGGCTCGACCCGGTGCTCATGGCGGCGGCCAATTCGTCCGCGGGTGTGCTCGGCAAGATGCTCTCGCCGCAGAACCTGTCGGTCGCGGTGGCCGCGGTCGGCCTGGCCGGGGCGGAGGGTGTCATCCTGCGCCGTCTGATCGGCTGGAGCCTCGGGTTGCTCGTGTTCCTCACCGTCGTCATCTACCTGCAGTCCACCCCCGTTCTCGATTGGATGGTTCCGTGAACACCAGCGTCGTGACTCCCGTCCCCGACACCGAGCCGGTCGTCGCCGCGCTCGTCGACGCCCTCGGCGACGCCGTCGTCACCGATCCGGACCGGATGCTCGCCTATCGGCGCGACCAGTCGCTGCTCACGCCGGCCGGGGTGCCGCTCGCCCTGGTCCGGGCGCGGGACACCGACGACGTCGTCGCCACCCTGACGATCGCGCACCGGCACGGCATCCCCGTCGTCACCCGCGGCGCCGGCACCGGTCTCGCGGGTGCGGCCAACGCCCTCGACGGCGGCATCGTGCTCAGCGTCGAGAAGATGAACGCCATCGTCGAAATCGACACCGAATCACGCACCGCCACAGTGCAACCCGGGGTGATCAACGGCGATCTCGCCGCCGCGGCCGCCGAGCGGGGGCTGTGGTACGTGCCGGACCCCGGCAGCCGCGCCGTCTCCACCATCGGCGGCAACCTCGCCACCAACGCCGGCGGCACCTGCTGCGCGAAGTACGGGGTCACGGCCGACCATGTCGCCCGCATCAAGGCGGTGCTCGCCGACGGGCGGATCATCCACACCGGCGCCGTCACCCGGAAGAACGTGGCGGGACTGAACCTCACGCAACTGCTCGTCGGGTCCGAGGGCACCCTCGCCGTCATCGTCGAGGCCACCGTGCGGCTGCGCGCCGCCGCCACCGCGGCCGCCACGGTGGTCGCGAGCTTCCCGGAAACCGCACAGGCCGTCGCCGCGGTGCTGGCGATCCGCGAGCAGGCCGAGCCGTGCCTCGTCGAACTGATGGACCGCACCACCATCGCCGCCGTCAACGACATGACGCACATGGGACTCGACGACACGGCCGGTGCGCTGCTGCTCGTCCAGTGCGACGGGCGCGACGCCGCCGCCGAAGCGCAGGTGTGTGCGCGGGCCTGTACCGCGGCGGGCGCCACCGAGGTGTACGACACCGCCGACCCGGTGGAGGGGGAGGAGTTCATGGCCGCGCGGCGGGTAGCGCTCACCGCGCTCGAGCGGTGTGGCAGCACCCTGCTCGACGACCTGGCCGTTCCCGTGCCGCGGCTGCCCGAGATGCTCGCGGCGATCGAGGCGATCGCCGCGCGGCACGAGCTGCTCATCGGCACGTTCGGGCACGCGGCGGACGGAAACCTGCATCCCACCATCGTGTTCGACGCCGCCGACGAGGTCGTCGCGGGGCGCGCCCGGCAGGCGTTCGACGAGATGGTCGCCGAATGCCTGGCGCTCGGCGGTTCGATCAGCGGAGAGCACGGCATCGGGGTGCTCAAACAGCCGTACCTCGAAACCCAGGTCGGCACGGTCGAGCGTGCGCTCATGCAGCGCATCAAGGCGGTGTTCGACCCGAGCGGGATTCTCAACCCGGGGCGCGGAATCTGACCGGCCGGCGACCCCCGGGGACGGACCCGTCGACGGACCTCCGTCCCTACCCGGCCGACGGCTGGTGGTGGCACGGTGGGAGGTGACATCGGCACCGGTGCGGAACGGGGGAGTGCGGCAGTGGCGACACAACCGGAATCCACGCGGCGGGAGCGGCTGCGCCGCGCCTTCGAACCCGCGCTGCTCGCCGTCACCCTCACCGCCCTGACGGCCGGGGGCATCGCCTGGCTTCTCGGTGCCCACGCCGTCGCCGACGCCTGCTGGATCGCCGGCACCGTCGTCGCGATCGTGCCCGCGACCTGGTGGGTGATCGACGCGCTGCGCCGCGGCCGCGTCGGGGTGGATCTGATCGCGGTGCTCTCCCTGGTCGGCACCCTGCTGGTCGGCGAGTACGTCGCCGGGGCGCTGATCGGCGTGATGCTCGCGTCGGGGCAGGCCCTCGACGCCGCCGCGGAACGCCGCGCCACCAAGGACCTGCGGGCCCTGCTCGAGCACGCCCCGCACACCGCGCGCCGCCGCGTCGGCGACGAGGTGCAGGTGGTGCCGCTCGGCGACGTCGTACCCGGGGACACCCTGGTCGTCGGGCCGGGCGAGGTGGTGCCGGTCGACGGCTGGATCACCTCCGAACTCGCGGTGCTCGACGAGTCCGTCCTCACCGGCGAGCCGATGCACGTGCAGCGCCGCACCGGGGAGGCCGTGCGCAGCGGCGTCGTCGCCGCCGGCGGCGCCTTCGAGATCCACGCCCGTGCCACCGCCGAGGACAGCACCTACGCCGGCATCGTGCGCCTGGCCCGCGAGGCCGCCGCCGAGAGCGCCCCGGTGGTGCGGATCGCGGACCGGGTCGCCGCGTGGTTCCTGCCGCTGTCGCTGACGGTGGCGGGGCTCGCGTGGCTGTTCAGCGGGTCGGCGACCCGTGCCGTCGCCGTGCTGGTGGTGGCCACCCCGTGCCCCCTGCTGCTCGCCGCGCCCGTCGCGATCGTCTCCGGTCTCTCCCGCGCCTCGCGCCTGGGGGTGGTGATCCGCAGCGGCGGCGCACTCGAGAACCTCGGGCACGCGACGACGCTGGTGATGGACAAGACGGGCACGCTCACCAGCGGCCGGCCCGCCGGCGCCGACATCGTCACCGCACCCGGGGGCGACGGCGCCGAGCTGCTGCGCCTGGCGGCGTCCGCCGACCAGCTCTCCCCGCACGTGCTCGCCGAGGCCATCGTGCAGGAGGCGAAGATGCGCGGGCTGACCCTGTCGCTGCCCACCGACGTCGCCGAGCAGGCCGGCACCGGCGTGGCCGCGACCGTCGACGGCCGGCGCGTCACCGTCGGCAGCCTGCCGCTGCCCGCCGACGCGCCCGGCTGGGCCCGGGCGGTGCTCAGCCGTGCCGCGCTCGACGGCGCCGTCGTCGCCTGGGTCACCGTCGACGGTGACCTGGCCGGCGCCCTGCTGCTCGTGGACCCGCTGCGCCGCGACGCCGCCCGCACGCTGCGGCGGCTGCGCTCGGCCGGGCTGGACCGGCTGGTCATGCTCACCGGCGACCGTCGCGAACCGGCCGAGGAGATCGGCTCCGTCCTCGGCCTCGACGGGGTCTATGCCGAGCAGACCCCGGCGGACAAGGTGAACGGTGTGCGTGCCGAGCGGGAGTCGGCGGTGACGGTGATGGTCGGCGACGGCGTCAACGACGCCCCCGCCCTCGCCGCCGCGACCGTCGGCGTCGCGATGGGCGCCCGCGGATCCACGGCGAGCTCGGAGGCGGCGGACATCGTGCTCACCACCGACCGCCTCGACCGGCTCGCCGATGCCATGGAGATCGCGCGTCGCTCCCGGCGTATCGCCGTGCAGAGCGCCACGGTCGGCATGGGCCTGTCGCTGGTCGCCATGGGCTTCGCCGCGTTCGGCTACCTGCCTCCCGCGGTGGGTGCGCTGCTGCAGGAGGGCATCGACGTCGCGGTGATCCTCAACGCCCTGCGCGCCCTGCGCGGCGACCGGGACCGGGAGCTGGCCCTGCCCGACGACACCGAGGCGATGCTGCACCGGTTCTCGGCCGAACACGACGTCCTGCGTGACGAGCTGTCGATCCTGCGCGACACCGCCCAGCTGCTCGCGTCCGGCGATCGGCCCGCCGCCCACACGGCGCTGCGCCGCGTCGACGCGTTCCTGTTCGACACGCTGCTGCCGCACGAGCAGGCCGAGGACAGCGAGCTGTACCCGGCGCTCGCGGTGCCGCTCGGCAGCGGGGAGGCGACCGCGACGATGAGCCGGATGCATGCCGAGATCGACCGGCTCAGCCGCCGCCTGCGCACGCACCTGGCGCAGGCCGACGCCGCCGGCGGGCTGCGACCGGACCAGTGCGACGACCTGCTCGCCTGCCTGTACGGGCTGTACGCGCTGCTGCGGCTGCACTTCGTGCAGGAGGAGGAGAACTACTTCACCCTCGCGCCCGAGGCCGAACGGGCGGACGGCTCGGCATGACCGGTCCGGGCGGACGGCTGCGGCCGTACGTATCCGGTTCTGCCGGTGCGATGTTCGCGGTGGGACGGCCGGGTCAGCGCCGGGCTTCGGCCGCGATCATCGACAGAGTCGGCCGTGCCATGGCCCGCACGAACGGCCCGACCGCCGTCCAGTAGCGGCGGAAGAGTCTGCGGGCCTTTTCGTCGGTGCCGTGCACTCGGATCTCGGTGAGCAGGACGCAGGTCTGCGCGTCGTACGGCAGGACGGTGAAACTCCATGTGCCGACCCCGCATTCGGGAATCGCGATGCTCGACAGGGGCGCCCCGGGATCCCAGTCGACGCGGCCGTAACCCGGCTCCCACCACCGACCGACGAAGCCGAGCACGAGTTCCCGCCCCGGTTCCTCGGCGACCACCTCGAAGCCGCCCTGCGGACCGATCAGGTCACCGAGGCGGATCGAGCGGTGCGCCCGCACCTCCCGACGCCGCGGCGCGCGCACGGCGTCGAAGGCCATCCGGGCCAGATTGGGGGCGGCGATCACCGGGGACCGCATGAAGTCGATGCGCCGGATCGCGGCGAACGTGTCCCCGGCCGGGGCGTCGACCACCCGCGCGCGTACGACCCGCTGCTCGAAGACCGGCAGCTGCCGTTCGGTCGCGGTGGATTCACCGTCCGGCATTGTTGCTCCTCGGAAGCTGCGCGGTTCGAGTCGCCGACAGTTGCCGGACCATCACCCAGCGCGCGACGAGGTAGCCGAGGACACCGCCGTAGACGGCCTTCAGCACCAGGAACCATCCCGTCGACAGCCCCGACACACCGAGGAGGTGCAGCACCCAGATCGCGAGCACGGAGACGGCCGCGGCCGCCACCCCGAGCGACAGGCCCAGAGACCAGGTGCCGGACGGCAATCGCGCCAGCCACCGACCGGCCTGCGGGGCGTCGGCGGGGGTCGCATCGAGCCCTGCCCGCAGTGCCCGTCGCACCCCGGCGGCGGAGAACCAGGAGACGAGCACGGAGAGGATGATCGCGGTCAGCGCGATGTCAACGACGATCCCGTCGGCCGACCACAGCGGCACGAACGACGTGCCGCGCTTGCCCGCCCACGCCAGCAGCGGATTGACGACGACGTTCACCCGGCCGGTGACGACGGCCTGCTTCCGGACGTACGAGGCAGCAGACTCCACGGCCCGTCCTCCTGACCACGGCCCGCGGAAGCGGGCCCCCTCTCATCGTGAACCGCGGAACCGTGCTCGTTCCAGGGCCGTAGGTCCCCAACGACGCCGCACGGGCGATGCCGACGCGGCGAAGGCCCGACGCCCTGCCCTCGGTCGCGGGTTCGTCGTCGTCGCACTAGCTCAGGCGAACCGTGCCTCCCGGGTGCAGTTGGGCGACCCGGCCGCGGCATTCGATCTCGATCGGCGCCTGCATCCCGGGACCGGCGCTCACCTGCACCTCTGTGCCGCTGATGCGCAGGCGAAGGCGGTGCCCCCGGTAGAAGATCGGGAATTCGAGGGCACCGAGTGGTTCGGGCCACTGCGGGGCGAACACGAGCCGGTCGCCCCGGGTCTCGAGGCCCGGGACGCACCGCTGCAACAGATCGACGCTGCCGGCCATGGCCGCCAGGTGGATGCCCTCCATCGTGGTGCCGCCCTGGATATCGGCGATGTCGGCTCTCAGCGCCTGGTAGAAGAAGTCGACGGCCTCGTCCCGGTGGGCGCGTGCCAGCACCCAGGAATGGACGACCCCGCTCAGGGTGGAACCGTGCGACGTTCGCGCCATGTAGTAGTCGATGGTCCGCGGGATGTCCTCGTTCGGGAACCGGTAGCCGAGCCGTTCGAGCAGTTCCCGCAGTTCGTCGGAGGACAGCAGATAGAACAGCATCAGCACGTCGGCCTGCTTCGACGCCTGGTAGCGGTTGACGTCGTCGCCCTCGGCCTCGAGGATCCGGTCGAGGCGCTGGATGTCGCCGTAGCGCCGCCGGTAGCCGTCCCAGTCCAGTTCGGCGAGGCGTTCGTACCCCTCGAACTGGCTGAGGACACGATCGTGGAACGGGACGAACATTCTGCGGGTGACGTCCTCCCAGCGCGCCGTCTCCTGCGCGTGCAGCCCCAGGGCCTGGGTCAGGTACGAGCGGATCTGCAGCGGGATCAGCTCGAGCGCCTCGAGGGCGCGCAGGATCACCCAGACCGACATGACGTTGGTGTACGCGTTGTTGTCGATTCCGTCGTACGGTGCGTCGGGGTAGCCGGAATGGAACTCGTCGGGGCCGATGACGCCGCGGATGCTGTACCGTCCGCGTTCCTCGTCGTAGGACGCGAGATCGGCGTAGAAGCGGGCGATCTCCACGAGCATCTCGGCGCCGTACTCGATCAGGAACTCCAGGTCGCCGGTCACCTGGTAGTACTGCCACACGTTGTGGGCGATCGCGATGCCGGTGTGGTGCTGGCGCCGGCTGGGGTCCGGGTTCCAGCGGCCGGATCTGGGATTGAGGTGCAGTTGCGGGCTCTCCTCGCGGCCGTCGCTGCCCGACTGCCACGGGAACATCGCACCGCGGTGACCGGCTTCGCGCGCCATCCGGCGGGCCTCCCGCAGGCGGCGGTAGCGGTAGCGCAGCAACGACCGGGTCAGCGTGGGCAGCCGCAGGTTCAGCACCGGGAACACGAACAGCTCGTCCCAGAAGACGTGCCCGCGGTACGCCTCGCCGTGCAATCCCCGTGCCGGCACGCCCACGTCGAGGTCGGCGGTGTTCGCGGAGACCGTCTGCAGCAGGTGCAGAAGATGGAACCGGAGGACGCGCAGGGCGTGGCCGTGGCCCGGACCCTCGTACTCGATGCCCAGGTGGTCCCACAGATATCCCCAGGCGAGCACATGGCCGTCGAGCAGTTCGTCGAACCGGCCCAGCCGGGGAAGCCAGCGGGCTGCTTCGTCGGCCGGCTCGGAGACCGCCTGATCGCGCCCGGTGAACACCGCCACGATCTTCTCCAGCGTCACGGGCCGGTCCGTCTCGACGTCGACGGTGATGTCGTGTCCGATCCGATCGTCGCCGTCGACCAGCCGGTACTCACCGGCAACGGGCTCCCCGTCGCACCACACCGTGTTCCGGGCCGCCATCGCCACCGGTATCCGCGACTGGTTGGTCTGCACCGCCAGCAGCACCGAGTCGACGGACAGCGCGGTGGCTTGCAGCGGCTCGAGGTGCTGGTCGGCGAGGTCGCGATAGCGCTCGACGAGGGAGTTCCGGACCGCGCCGTCCAGCACCGAGCGGATCTCGAGCCGGCCCGACCAGTCTTCGGCCACGATCGTCGTCTCGAGGGCGCAGGCGTGCGGCAGATGCATGGCAACCAGGCGCCGCTGCCGCACCAACGTGGTGCGCCCCGCGGCGTCGCGGAATCGGAACCGCCGGATGAGGACGGCGCGGCGGAGGTCGAGGTATTGGCGGTAGTCGAGCAGCTCTGCTGTGTCGAGGTCGAACCACTGCCCGCCGTCGACCCGGAAGGTCACCGGCAACCAGTTCGGCAGGTTCACCAGGCTCTCGTGGTCGATGGCACTCCCCGCCACCTCGTCCTGGAGACGGTTGAAGATGCCGGCCACATAGGTGCCGGGGTAGTGCACGCCGTCCGCGCGGGATTCGGGCGCGCAGCCTCGGGTGGCGAAGAAGCCGTTCCCGACGGTGCAGAGGGCCTCGCGCAGCTTCTCGTTGAGCGGGTCGTAGCCGTCGAAGAACATCGTCCAGGCATCGTCCGGGGGCGGCGCGATCCCCGGGTCGCTGCCGAGCAGATCCGCCAGCCGCTCCAGTAGCTCACGAACCCGGTCCGGACCGTCGACCGCGAATTGTGCCGTCGACCGCCGATCGCCTTCCTCGCTGTAGCGCACGACGATGCCGATCCCGGTCGATGTCAGGGTGCCGAACGCGTCGTCGTCGGTGAGGTCGTCGCCGATGTAGACCGGCATCGGGTCCTCTGCGCCGCGGAGGTGCTCGAGCACCCAGGCCACCGCCCGCCCCTTGTCCCAGTCCACATCGGGGCGGAGCTCGGTGACCTTGCGTCCGCTCGTGACGCGGAGCCGGCCGTCCCGGTCGGCCGCATCGTGCACCGCTGCGACGACCTCCTCGATCCGGTCCTCGGCGACGTTGCGGTGATGAACTGCCACGGCGAAACGCTTGTGCTCCACCAGAACGCCGGGCACGCCGGCCAGGCGGTCCCGCAGGGCGCCGGCGATTCGATCGAGGTCGGGCACCGCGGGGACGGCGGCATCGTTCCGGTGGTACTCGCCGTCCGGCCCGACGAGTTCGAAACCGTGGTTACCCGCATACCAGAGTCCGGGCACGCCGACCCGTGCCTGCACGTCGGCCACGTCGCGGCCGCTGATCACGCCGACGGGGCAGTAGCGGGCCAGCCGGGCAAGCTCTTTCGCCGCGCCCTCGACCAGGGTGGCAGCGGTGGGATCGTTCACGAGGTGGGCGAGGGTGCCGTCGAAGTCCAGGAACACGGCGTAGCGCCGGGTGCGCAGGATGGCGGTGGCCTGGTGACGAGATGCCAAGGCGTCCGGGATTTCCGACAGCCGGCGCTCGCGGGGGCGCGGTTCGACCGTGGGGGTGGTCATCGGCTCGGCTCGGATGATGAGTGCATGGCAGTCTGTCCCTCCGCACCGTTGCAGGACAGGCCCACAAGGGGTTCCCCATTCTATGACGGGACCGGCGGCGTGCAGTCCGTTTCGGTGCAGGCTACGACCAGGTCCTCGGGTTGAAGACGACGTAGAACCAGGCGTTCGTCGTAGGGTCCCACGAACAGGACACGAGGACGACGGCGCCGAGGGACCGATCGAACGCCTCGGCCTTGGGGCAGACGGCGTCGCCGTCCGGTCCGGCGAACTCGGCGCGGTAGAGCGGACCGATGCGCCACGGCGCGGCGGCGGCCGTTCCGGCTCCCACGGTGGCCCCCAGGACGATCGGGGCGACGACGAGACCGGCGAGTGCTGCGGCCCTGTGGGCGACGTTCTTCGACACGAGGACTCCTTCGGCGTGGGAACGGTCCGGGCGCCGGCACACCGTCGCGACCCTGAACTCTGCCGAAGCCCGCTCTCGATGATCACCGGTGGGTGCCCGGCGCGCAGGCGTTCGCACGAACCGGTACGTATGTCTCCGGTCTCAGTCCTCCAACCGCTCGGCCTCCTCGATCGCCGCCTGCAGCTGGTCCAGCAGTGCCTTCGCCTGCACGATGTCGAGGGCGACGCCGAGGCCTTCCGGCAGGTCGAGCACGACGCCGGGTCCGTTCGCGCGGGCGGTGACGGGATGGTCGCCGGTCGTATCGGTCATCGAGAGTCCTTCCGGTTCGGGGGCGCGCTTGCCGGGTCTCAGTGTGCCCGGAAGAACTACCGTGTGGGGCGGGAGCGTACGGCGACGGGAAGGGGGAGCGATGGCAGTGACCAGCGCCGGCCTTCTGCTGTACCGGCTCGACGCCGACGGCGTGCTCGAGGTGTGGATCGTGCACCCGGGCGGGCCGTACTGGGTCGGCAAGGACGAGGCGGCCTGGTCGATCCCCAAGGGGGTCTACGGCGACGACGAAGACCCGTTCGCCGTGGCCTTGCGAGAGTTCGAGGAAGAATGCGGGATGCCCGCGCCCCAGGTGAACTACGAGATGCTCGGGCGGTTCAAGCAGCCCTCCGGCAAGATCGTCACCGTCTACGCCGGTGAGACCGCCGACGATCTGGCCTTCGTCGGCAGCAACACCTTCGACCTGGAGTGGCCGCCGCGGTCCGGAAAGGTGCAGAGCTTTCCCGAGGTGGACGACGCTCGCTGGTTTCCGCCCGCCGTCGCGGCCATCAAGCTCGTGAAGGGGCAACGCCCGATCCTCGCCCGGCTCGGCGAGCGCGTGCACGCTGCCGGCCGGTCGTTCGCGTCCGGTCCGCCGGTGCCCGGTGCAGGAACGGAAGAACCGGGCATATGAGTAAGACCGTGCTCGTCACCGGAGGAGGGCGGGGGCTCGGCCGGGCCACGGCCGAGAAGCTCGCCGCTCGGGGACATCGCGTCCTGCTCACCGCGCGAACCCGCGCTGCCGCGGAGGACGCAACCGAAGCGATACAGCGGACGGATCCCGACGCTCGGGTCGAGCCGCGCTGGGTCGATCTGTCTTCTCTGGAGCAGGTCCGGTTCTTCGGCGTCGCGGAAGCCGAGCGGGGCGAACCGATCGACGTGCTGCTGCATGTCGCCGGCATCCTGCAGACGAGCAAGGAACGCCGGCTCACCGTCGACGGGTACGAGGAGACCCTCGCCGTCAACGTCCTGGCTCCGTTCCTGCTCACCGCCCTGCTCCTGCCCGCACTCGAGCGCAGCCCGTCGGCGCGTGTGGTCACCGTCGGCTCGCGGCTGCACCTGCCCGGCTCCCGCGGAGCGCCGGTGGACTTCGACTTCGCCGACGTCCAGCTCGAGCACGGCTACAACCCCGAGCGGGCATACAAGAATTCCAAGCTGGCGGTGATGTGGTTCACCTACGAGCTCCAGCGCCGCCTCGCCGGGCGGCCGATCACTGCGAACGCCGTGTGTCCCGGTTTCGTGCCCACCACCGCTGCTGCGAGCACCCGCGGTCTGATGCGGCTGTTCATGGCGCACGTGTTGCCGCACATGCCCTTCGCCACGTCCGTCGATGCGGCCACCGATTCGCTGGTGTTCACTGCGGTCGACCCGTCGCTCGACGGGGTGGGCGGAAAGTTCTTCGGCGAGTGTCACGAAATCGACTCCAGCGCGCAGTCCCACGACGTTGCCCAGGCCGGACGTTTCTGGACGATCGCCGAACATCTCACCGGTCTCGCCTGACCTGTCGCGCCGATGGTGGGACGTGGCCGGCCCCGCGAGGACGCGAGATCTCCGTGCAGTGCTTACGGGCGGTGAGTGGAGTGTGATGCGCCTTCGTGGATCTTGTTCGAACCCTGCAGGCGCACCCCGGCCGGAGGCCGGCAGTGTCACAGTGCCCCCGGCAGGACTCGAACCTGCGACCTAGAGATTAGAAGGCTCTTGCTCTATCCAGCTGAGCTACGGAGGCGCGGCCAGAATCTTAACCGTTCGCCGCGGCGGCTCTCACGGGCGGCCCGCGGCGAGGGTCTGCGCCATGAAGTTCAGCGCCTGCGGCCACGACAGGGCGTACGCGTCGGCGTTGACAGGGTTGCCGTGCCGGGCGCGGGTGCTGAAGCCGTGTTCGGCGCCGGGGTAGACGTGCACGATCGTCGCGCCCGAGGTGCGGGACAGCAGCGACCGCTGCAGGTCGGCGAACACGTCGGCCGTCATGATCGTGTCGGCGCCGGCGTGCAGCACCATCACCGGTGCGGCGATGCGCGCGGCGTCGGCGACGGTGTCGTGAGTGTGGTTCGCGGCCGGGACGGCCGGGATCGACGGATGGTAGGCGATCACGTTCGCAAGCCGCTCGTCGCGCGCGCCGGCGAGCAGCGCGAGGCGCCCGCCGAGGCAATAACCGAGCACGCCGACGCGTTCGGCGCCGAGCTCGCCCAGCAGGTGGTCGGTCAGCCCGCGGATCTCGGCGAGCGCGGCATCGTCGTCGAGGCCGTTCATGAGTTCGTAGAGGCGTTCCCTCGGGGTGTCGTCGGCGTTCGGGCCGTGGAACGGATCCCACACCAGCGCGGTGATCCCGGTGGCTGCGATGTCCTCGGCGTACTCGCGCACCTGCGCGCCGATTCCGGTGATCATCGGCAGCACCATGCCCACGCCGCTGCCGTCCCGGGGCGCCGCGAGGTAGCCCTGCAGCGGCCCGACCGCGACGACGGAGGTGCGGATCTCGTTCATTCGGGCAGACGTCCTTCCGGCCGGGTGATTGCGTCCGAATCTATCGGGCGGCGAATCCGCCCGTCGCGCCGCAAGCGCGGGCATACACTCCGTAGGTAGCTGAAATGTGAGGTATGCCACATGCAAGTACCTTCGGCTTTCGAATACGAGCGCGCCACCGGCATCGATCACGCCATCGCACTCCTCGACGAACGCGGCGAGGAAGCCCGGGTCGTCGCGGGCGGGCACAGTCTCCTGCCGATGATGAAACTGCGGCTCGCCGCCCCCGAATGCCTGATCGACATCAACGACCTGGCCGGCGAGCTCGGCTACATCGCCGTCGAGCCCGACGTCGTGCGGATCGGCGCGCTGGCGCGGCACCGCGAACTCCTCGAAAGCGAGGCGCTCGCCGAGATCTTCCCGATCTTCCGCGACGCCGAACGGGTCATCGCCGATCCCGTCGTGCGCAACCGCGGCACGATCGGCGGGTCGCTGTGCCAGGCCGACCCCGCCGAAGACCTGTCCACCGTGTGCGACGTCCTCGACGCCTCGGTCGTGCTGCGCGGTCCGCACGGCAGCCGGACGCTGACGATGGACGAGTTCCATCTCGGCCCCTACGAGACGACCGCCGCCCCCAACGAACTGCTCGTCGAGGTCCGGCTGCCGCGACGGGGCCGCGGGTCGAGCGCCTACGCCAAGGTCGAGCGACGAACGGGGGACTGGGCGATCGCCGCGGCCGGCGCCGCCGTGTGGATGGGCGACGGGGCCATCGACGACGCCCGCGTCGGTCTCACCGCGCTCCGGGCGGACCCGCAGGCTTTGGCCGGCATCTCCGACCGGCTGCGCGGCGCGACGCCGTCCGAGGACCTCTACCACGAGGCCGGCGAACTCGCCGCCGCCGCCAGCGACCCGGTCGCGGACCAGCGCGGCACCGTCGACTACAAACGCCACCTCGCCGCGGAGCTCACGGTGCGCACCCTGCGGCGCGCCGTCGAGCGGCTCACCACCTCCGAAAGGGGTTGACCCGATGCGTGTTTCGATGACCGTCAACGGTGACGAGGTCAGTGCAGAGGTGGAACCGCGGCTGCTGCTCGTCCACTTCCTGCGCGATCACCTCGGCCTGACCGGCACGCACTGGGGCTGCGACACCAGCAATTGCGGCACCTGCGTCGTCGCGGTCGACGGCGAGCCCGTCAAGTCGTGCACCATGCTCGCCGTCATGGCGAGCGGCCACGACGTGCGCACGGTCGAGGGACTCGAGCGCGACGGCGTGCTCGACCCCGTGCAGGAGGGCTTCATGCGCTGCCACGGGCTGCAGTGCGGCTTCTGCACCCCCGGCATGATGATCACCGCCCGGGCACTGCTCGACCGCAACCCGGACCCCGACGAGCAGACCATCCGCGAGGCGATCTCCGGGCAGATCTGCCGCTGCACCGGCTACACCACCATCGTGCGGTCCATCCGCTGGGCCGCCGAGCACCCCGTCACCGAGAAGGCGCCGTCATGACCGCCGTCGACCCCACCCCCGAGCTGCTCGACACCGTCGACAACGACAAGAAGCCGTGCGGTCACGGGCGCATGCTGCGCAAGGAGGACCCGCGTTTCATCCGCGGCCACGGCCGCTTCGTCGACGACGTGCAGCTGCCGGGCATGCTGCACCTGGCGATCCTGCGCTCACCCGTGGCCCACGCGAAGATCCTCGGCATCGACACCACCGCCGCGCAGGCCCACCCGAAGGTGAGGGCCGTCGTCACCGGCGCCGACCTCGCGGACAAGGGCCTGGCATGGATGCCGACCCTGTCCAACGACGTCCAGGCCGTCCTCGCCACCGACAAGGTCCGCTTCCAGGGCCAGGAGGTCGCCTTCGTCGTCGCCGACGACCGCTACTCGGCGCGCGACGCCCTCGAGCTCATCGACGTCGAGTACGACATCCTCGACCCGGTCGTCGACGTCCGTCGCGCGCTCGCGCCCGAGGCGCCCGTGATCCGCACCGACCTCGAGGGCAAGACCGACAATCACTGCTTCGACTGGGAAACGGGGGACGCCGCCGCCACCGAGGCCGCGTTCGCGAAGGCCGACGTGATCGCCCGGCAGGAGATGGTCTATCCCCGCGTGCACCCGGCGCCCATGGAAACCTGTGGCGCCGTGGCCGATTACGACCGCATCAGCGGCAAGCTCACGCTCTGGTCGACCAGTCAGGCGCCGCACGCCCACCGCACCCTCTACGCCCTCGTCGCCGGTCTGCCCGAACACAAGATCCGGGTGATCGCCCCGGACATCGGCGGCGGGTTCGGCAACAAGGTGCCCATCTATCCCGGGTACGTCTGCGCGATCGTCGCCTCGCTCGTGACCGGCAAGCCGGTCAAGTGGATGGAGGACCGCAGCGAGAACCTGGTGAGCACCGGCTTCGCGCGCGACTACGTGATGGTCGGCGAGATCGCCGCGACCCGGGAGGGAAAGATCCTCGCGATCCGCACCCAGGTCCTCGCCGACCACGGCGCGTTCAACGGCACCGCCGCCCCGGTGAAGTACCCGGCCGGGTTCTTCGGGGTGTTCACCGGCAGCTACGACATCGAGGCCGCCTACTGTCACATGACCGCCGTCTACACCAACAAGGCGCCCGGCGGCGTGGCCTACGCGTGCTCGTTCCGCATCACCGAGGCCGTCTACCTCGTCGAGCGGCTCGTGGACTGCCTCGCCTACGACCTCGAGCTGGATCCGGTGCAGCTGCGGCTACGGAATCTGCTTCGCCCCGAACAGTTCCCGTACACCAGCAAGACCGGATGGAAGTACGACTCCGGCGACTACGCAACCACTCTGCGCAAGGCGACGGAGATGGTCGGGTACGAGGAGCTGCGCCGCGAGCAGGCCGAGCGCCGCGCGCGGGGCGAACTGATGGGCATCGGCGTGGCGTTCTTCACCGAGGCCGTCGGTGCCGGCCCGCGCAAGGACATGGACATCCTCGGTCTCGGCATGGCCGACGGCTGCGAGCTGCGCGTGCACCCCACCGGCAAGGCGGTGGTGCGGCTGTCGGTGCAGACCCAGGGCCAGGGCCACGAGACGACGTTCGCGCAGATCGTCGCCGAGGAACTCGGCATCCCACCCGAGGACATCGACGTGGTGCACGGCGACACCGACAACACCCCGTTCGGTCTCGGCACCTACGGCAGCCGGTCCACCCCGGTCTCCGGCGCGGCCGCCGCCCTCGTCGCGCGAAAGGTCCGCGACAAGGCCCGGATCATCGCCTCCGGCATGCTCGAGGTGTCCGTCGCCGACCTCGACTGGACGAAGGGCTACTTTCACGTCAAAGGCGATCCGACCGCGTCGGTGACCATCCAGGACATCGCGATGCGGGCGCACGGCGCCGGCGATCTGCCCGAGGGCGTCGAGGGCGGACTCGAGGCCCAGATCTGCTACAACCCCGAGAACCTCACCTACCCGTACGGGGCGTACTTCTGCGTCGTCGACATCGATCCCGGGACGGCGGAGGTGACGGTGCGCCGGTTCCTCGCCGTCGACGACTGCGGCACCCGCATCAACCCGATGATCATCGAGGGGCAGGTGCACGGCGGGATCGTCGACGGCATCGGCATGGCACTGATGGAGATGATCGAGTTCGACGAGGACGGTAACTGCCTCGGCGGCTCGCTCATGGACTACCTGATCCCCACGGCGATGGAGGTGCCCCACTTCGAGACCGGCTTCACCGTCACCCCGTCGCCGCACCACCCGATCGGCGCGAAGGGCATCGGCGAGTCCGCGACCGTCGGCTCGCCGCCCGCGGTGGTCAACGCCGTCGTCGACGCGCTGCGCCCCTTCGGGGTGCGGCACGCCGACATGCCGCTGACCCCGTCGCGGGTGTGGGAGGCGATGCAGGGCCGGCCCACCCCGCCGATCTGACCGACCGGCCCGAACCAGGGAGAGCCACATGGATCTGACGGTGCGCGCCGCGGAACTGACCCGCCGGCGACGGGCGTTCGTCCGCGCCACGGTGGTGCGCGCCCAGCGGCCGACGTCCGCCCGCGCCGGCGACTGCGCGCTGGTGCTCGACGACGGCACGATCGAGGGCTTCGTCGGCGGCCAGTGCACCGAGACCTCGGTGCGCGACGCCGCGCAGCAGGCCCTGAACACGGGGGAGAGCATCCTGCTGCGGGTCCTGCCCGGCGCGACCCAGACCTTCCCGGACACTCCGGGGGCGACCGTCGCGGTCAACCCGTGCCTGTCCGGCGGCGCGACGGAGATCTTCCTCGAGCCGCAACTGCCCACCCCGATCCTCGTCGTCTCCGGGTCGACGCCGGTGGCCGAGGCCGTCGCGGACATCGCCGCGCGGCTCGACTTCGCCGTCACCCGCCCCGGCCCGGGCGCCGCCCCCGACGCCGACGCCACCGCCGTCGTCGTCGCGAGCCTCGGCGGCGAGGAGGCCGGGATGATCCGGGCCGCCCTCGACGCCGGCATCGGCTACGTCGGCCTCGTCGCCAGCCGGCGGCGCGGCGCCGACGTGCTCGCGCAGGCCGAGGTGCGCCCCGACGAACGGGCCCGCGTGCACACCCCCGCGGGTCTCGACATCGGTGCGCGCACCGCCGCGGAGATCGGGCTGTCGATCGTCGCCGAACTGGTGCAGGCGATCCGCCGCGAGGGCCTCGGTGCGCCCGTCGCGCCGGCCGCGCCGCCGCACACCGCGGTGGACCCCGTGTGCGGGATGACCGTCACCGTCACCGCCGACACCCCGCACCTGACCGACGCCGGCGCGGACGTGTGGTTCTGCTGCCCGGGCTGCCGCCGCACCTACCAGAAGGAACACGCCGCGTGTTCGTGACGGGACCGGCCCCGGGAGCCGGCCGATGAGCGTGTTCGGCGGCGTCGACGATGTCATCCGCCGGTTCGACGACCAGGACTACCTGCTCGACGAGGGCACCGCCACCGCCCTGTATCTCGCGGTGGAGCTCGGTCGGCCGCTGCTGCTCGAGGGCGAGCCCGGCGTCGGCAAGACCACCGCCGCCAAGGCCCTCGCCGCCGCCGTGGGTACCGAGCTGATCCGGCTGCAGTGCTACGAGGGCCTCGCCGCGAGCGAGGCCCTCTACGACTGGAACTACCAGCGGCAACTGCTCGCGATCCGGCTCGCCGAGACCCGGGGTGAGAGCCTGAGCGAGGCCGATCTCTACACCGAGGAGTTCCTGCTCGAGCGGCCGGTGCTGCGCTGCGTGCGGCACCGCGGCCCCACCGCGCCGGTACTGCTCATCGACGAGATCGACCGGGCCGACGACGAGTTCGAGGCGCTGCTGCTCGAGTTCCTCGGCGAGTTCTCCGTCACGATCCCGGAACTGGGCACCCTCACCGCCGTGCGGCCCCCGATCGTCGTGCTCACCTCCAACCGCAGCCGCGACCTGCACGACGCGCTGCGCCGGCGCTGCCTCTACCACTGGATCGACTACCCGGACCGGGACCGCGCCGTCGCGATCCTGCGCCGCACCGTCCCCGCCGCGAACCTCGCGCTCGTCGAATCGGCTGCCGACTTCGTCGCCTCCGTGCGCCGGCTGGACCTGGACAAGGCGCCGGGCATCGCCGAGACCATCGACTGGGTGTCCGCGCTCGTCGCGCTCGGGGTGGGGGATCTGGTCCACCCGGGCGCGGTGGCGACGCTGACCGCGCTCGCCAAGACCCCCGACGACCGGACCACGATCCGTGCCGAGTACGAGGAGTACCGGGCGTGAGCACCGCGCTGCTGCTGCGCGGCGTCGACCTCGCCGCGTTCACCGTGGCGCTCACCGACCGGTTGCGCCGCGCCGGCGTGCCCGTCGCCGCGACCGCCGCCGCGACCTTGGTGCGGGCGCTGCGGCTGTACCCGCCGCGCACCCGCAGCCGGCTGTACTGGACCGCGCGGGTGGCCCTCGTCGATCGGCAGGACGCGCTCGCGGCGTTCGACGCCGTGTTCGCCGAGGTCTTCGACCACCAGGTCCTCGCCGTCGACCCGCACGCCCGCCGCACCGGCCCCGACGGGACGGTCGGTGCCGGCGACGCCGTCGTGCAGGGTGCGGCGCCGAACCCGGCGCCGGCGGCGCCGCAGCCGGGCGTGCCGTGGCACACCCGCAGGCCGCGCCGGTCCGGCGAACCGCCCGAGACGGTCCGGCCCGGGCCGTGGGCCCCGAGCCCCGTCGAGATCCGCGCCGACCAGCCGTTCGCCGACCTGCGGCCCGAGGACCTGCGCACCCTGGGACAGTGGCTCGAGCAGGCCCGGGTGCGCTGGCCGCGGCGCCTCGGCCGCCGCCGCACGCCGCACCACCACGGCCGCCTCGACGTGCGCGCCACCCTCGACGCGTCCCGGCACACCGGGTTCGAACTGGTGCGCCTGCGCCGCGCCCGCCCGATCCGCCGTCCGCGCCGGATCGTGGTGCTGTGCGACGTGAGTCGTTCCATGCACGGCTACGCCGACATCTACCTGCACCTGATGCGGGCCGCGGTGCGCGCCGGCGACGCCGAGGTGTTCGCGTTCTCCACGAGCCTGACCCGGCTCACCGCGACCCTGGCGCACCGCTCCGCCGAGCACGCGGTCGCCCGCGCCAACGACACGGTCGTCGACCGCTACGGCGGCACCCACATCGCCGGCAGCCTCGAGGCGTTGCTCGCCTCCCACCACGGCAACCTGCTGCGCGGCGCCGTCGTGTTCGTCGCCTCCGACGGGTGGGACAGCGACGATCCGCAGGCCCTCGGCCGGGCCGTCGCGCGGGTGCGCCGCCGCGCACACCGGCTGATCTGGCTCAACCCGCGGGCCGGCCGGCCCGGGTACCGTCCCGAGACCGGGCCGATGGCGGCGGCGCTGCCGCACTGCGACGCCCTGCTGGCGGCCGACACCCTCGACGCCCTGCGCGCGGTGTTCGATCTCGACCCGGCCGCCGGCCGGGTGGCGCACGTCTCCGACGGCCCGTCGTAGCGGCGCTCGTCGAGGTCCTACCCTGTTAGGTATGGCATCACCCGAGCTCGCGTCGGCCGCGCCGACGTCCTCGCCGCCGGCCGGGCGGCGCAACACGTCGGCACTGTACGTCCTCCTCGGGCTCGTCGCCGCGGTCGTCGCGCCGATCGTGGTCGGCCTGTCCGCCGCGCAGGCGCTGGTGCTGCTGGGCATCCCCGACCCCGGTCCGCTCACCACCTACGGGCTGCCCGCGGTGCGGGCGATCGCGGAGGTCGCGGCCGTCGCCGCGGTCGGTTCGCTGTTCTTCGCCGCGTTCCTGGTGCCGCCGCAGCGCAGCGGGGTGCTCGACGTGGACGGCTACCGGGCCATGCGCACCGCGGGCGCCGCCGCCCTGATCTGGGCGTTCTGCTCGGCGGTGCTGGTGCCGCTGACCCTGTCCGACACGTCCGGGCAGCCGCTGGCCGAGGCGCTGAAGCCGGAGAACCTGTGGGGTGCGATCGGGCAGATCGACACCGCGCTCGCGTGGGCGTGGACGGCGGCGCTCGCCCTGATCCTGGCGGTGCTGATCCGCGCCGCGGTGCGCTGGTCGTGGGTGCCGTACCTGCTCCTGCTGTCCCTGGTGACGCTGATGCCGCTGGCCCTGACGGGGCACTCGTCGTCGGGCGGATCGCACGACATGGCCACCAACAGCCTGGTGCTGCACCTGGTCGCGGCCGCGGTGTGGGCGGGCGGCCTGTTCGCCCTGCTCGCCCACGGGTGGCGCCGCGGCGCGCACACCGACCTCGCCGCCCGCCGGTTCTCGTTCGTCGCCGGGGTGGCCTTCGCGGTGATGGCCCTGAGCGGCATCGTCAACGCCGCGGTGCGGCTGCCGGCCGACGAGTTGCTCACCAGCACCTACGGCCGGCTGATCGTGGCCAAGGCGCTGGCGCTGATCGCCCTGGGCGTCCTCGGATGGATGCAGCGGCGCCGCGCGCTGCCCGCCCTCGAGGCGAACCCCGACGACCGGGGCGCGCTCGTCCGGTTCGCGGCCGTCGAGGCCGTCATCCTGGCCGCCACCGTCGGACTGGCCGTGGGGCTGGGCCGTACCCCGCCGCCCCCGCCGGCGACGGTGCCGTCGCTGCTCGAGGTGGAGCTGGGCTACAACCTGGACGGCCCCCCGACGGTCGGCACCCTCTTCTTCGGCGCGTGGCGCTTCGACCTGATCTTCGGCACGATCGCCCTGGTTCTCGCGGTCGGCTACGCGATCGGGCTGTGGACGCTGCGCCGGCGCGGCGACAGCTGGCCCGTCGGCCGGTCGATCGCCTGGTTCTCCGGCTGCTTCGTGCTGCTGGTCGCCACGTCGTCGGGCGTGGGCATGTACTCGCCGGCGATGTTCAGCGTGCACATGGGCGCCCACATGGCGATGTCGATGCTGGCGCCCGTGCTGCTCGCCCTCGGCGGGGCGATGACCCTGGCGCTGCGGGCCTTCAAACCGGCGGGCCGCGACGGCTACCCCGGCCCGCGTGAATGGCTCCTGGCGTTCCTGCACAGCCCGCCGTCGCGGTTCTTCACCCATCCGGTCGTCGCGTCGGTGATGTTCGTCGGCGGCTTCTACGCGCTGTACCTGGGCGGGATCTTCGAGGCCAACGCCGACAGTCACGCCGCGCACGTGCTGATGAACCTGCACTTCCTGATGAGCGGCTACCTGTTCTACTGGGTCGTGATCGGCGTGGACCCGTCGCCGCGCGACGTGACGCCGGTGACGAAGCTGGCAATGGTGTTCGGCTCGCTGCCGTTCCACGCGTTCTTCGGTGTGACCCTGATGAGCATGGGCACGGTGATGGCCGAGTCCTACTACCGCGGTCTCGGCCTGGCCTGGAACAGCGACCTGTTCGCCGACCAGAAGGTGGGCGGCAGCATCGCCTGGTCGGCCGGGGAGATCCCGCTGGTGCTGGTGATGCTGGCCCTGCTGGTGCAGTGGTCGCGCAGCGACGAGCGCACCGCGCGACGGGTGGACCGCGCCGCCGAGCGGGACGACGACGCCGATCTCGCCGCCCACAACGCGATGTTCGCCGAGCTGGCGCGGCGGGACCGCGAGGGCCACTAGGGTCGCCGGCGCCGCGCGGTCTCGGTGCGCAGTCGCACGCCGACCGCGGAGAGCAGCGCGACGGCCGCTGCGCCGCCGGCCGCGACGGCGGCCGGGGTGGAGGTGAAGCCGGTGTCGCCGCTGCGGGCCACCGCGATCCACACCAGCCCCCACGCCATGGCCGCGGCGACGGCGAGCCGCCCGTGCCCGGCGACGGCGAGGAGCACCGACACCGCGGCGACCACGACCAGGACGAGCACCGCCCAGGTGTCGGCGCCCAGCGCGAACGGGTCGACCTCCGCGGCGCGCAGCGCCGCCGCGGTGTTCGCGACCGTGGCCACCGCCACCCAGCCCAGGTACAGGAACATGGTGCCGTCCACGACGACGCCCTCGAGGCGGGACGACGGCGCGGTGCGGGTCAGGCCGAGGAAGATCCGGACCAGCACGGCCAGCAGCGCGGCGATGACCGCGACGCTGACCGCGAGCAGTTCGAGCTGCACGACGAGGATCCACGCGGCGTTGAGCAGCATCGACGCGGCGATCCACCAGCCGAGCGCCCGCTGGCGGGGATCGGCGTGGTGCGCGGGCAGCGCCTGCCACACCGCCAGCGCCAGCAGACCCGCGTAGATCACCGACCAGATCGCGAACGCCGGACCGCCTGGCGCCACCGCCGTCGCATCGGCCGAGAGTGCCCCGTCGGCCACCTCGGAGATCGGTGTGCCCACCACGGCCCCGGAACCGAGGAAGGACAGAGCGACCGCGGCGATCGCCGACACGGCGACGCCTGCGACGCGGAGCCGGTCGGAGGAGGTGGCCTGGGGTCGCGTCGAGCTCGCCGGGGAAGTCGTCATCCCCGGAAGATGCCCGGCGTCGCCGTGTCCGAAACGTCCCGTCCGTTCGGGCTCGGCTGTTAACTTGAGCGCCTGGCACCGACGACGGAAGGAGCGCGATGAGGGGTACGGGGTGGCGGCTGCGGGCGCTCGCGTGCATCGGCGCCGTGGCGGCCGGGCTGGTCGTGCCCGCGACGGCCGGCGCGCAGCCCGCGCCCGGCGAGGTGGTCGCGGTCGAGTCACTGCCCGGTGCGCTGTCGGTGCCGGGTGCGGCCACGGCCGAGCGGCTGACCTTCCACACCCAGTGGCGGTCCGGTGCGGAGACCACCGCGTCGGGTGTCCTGTACCTGCCGCCCGGCCAGGCCCCCGCGGGCGGCTGGCCGGTCGTGTCGTGGGCGCACGGCACCGTCGGCATCGGCGACGACTGCGCCCCGTCGCGCAACCCGCGCAGCGACCGCGACCGGTCGTACCTCGGGCACTGGTTGTCCCAGGGCTACGCCGTGGTCGCCTCCGACTATCCCGGCCTGGGCGGCGACGGCCTGCACACGTATCTCGACGGGCCGAGCGCCGCGAACAGCGTCGTCGACGTCGTCCGGGCCGCCCGCGCCGCCGAGCCCTCGCTGTCGAACCGGTGGATCGTGATCGGCCAGTCGCAGGGCGGTCACGCCGCCCTGCACACCGCGCGCCTGGCCACGACGCGGGCGCCGGAACTCGACTTCCGCGGCATGATCGCCACCGGCGCGCCGTCGAACCTCGAGACGGTGTTCCCGTTCGGCGGTCCCGGCTTTCCGGATCTGGGCCTGGACGGCACCACCGTGTTCCTGTCCTACGTCCTGGCCGGCCTGCGGGTCGCGCGGCCCGACCTGGACGTGAACAGCTACCTCACCCCGGTCGGGCGGGACGTCGTCGACGACGCCGAACGGCTCTGCTACGCCGACCTCGGCGACCGCGTCCGCGGCATCGGCGTGGGGGAGATCCTCGCCCGCCCGCTCGGCGACGACCGCATGCGTGCCGCGCTCGCCGACTACATGGGGGTGCCCACCCGCGGCTACGATCGGCCGCTGTTCCTCGGTCAGGGGCTGCGGGATCAGGTCGTGCCGGCGCCGCTGTCGTTCAAGCTCGTCGCCGACCTGTGGTCCGGGGGCACGAACGTCGACTACCGCACCTACCCCAACGGGCATTCCGAGACCATGTTCGACGCCCTGCCGGCCACCACGCCGTTCGCGGCGACATTGCTCGGCAGGTAGAGCAGAGGGGTTGCGCCGTGAGCAGGTGGGGAGTGCGCCGGTCGCTGTGGGCGGCCTGCGCGTCGGTGGCCGTGATGTGCCCGGCCGTCGCGGTCGCCGAACCCGTGCCCGGCGCGGTGATGTCGGTGGAACCGTTGCCGGCCGAACTCTCCGTGCCCGGTGCCGTGGTCGCCGAGCGGCTCACCTACCGGACCCAGTGGCGGTCCGGCGTCGCCGCCGTCGGCACGGGGGTGCTGTTCCTGCCGCCGGGTGAGGCACCCGACGGAGGCTGGCCGGTCGTGTCGTGGGCGCACGGCACCGTCGGCATCGGCGACGACTGTGCGCCGTCGCGCAACCGGCGCATCGAACGGGAGCGGCGGTATCTCGCGCACTGGCTGTCGCAGGGCTACGCGGTGGTGGCCGCCGACTATCCCGGCCTCGGTACCGAGGGCCTGCACACGTATCTCGACGGGCCCACCGCCGCGAACAGCATCGTCGACGTCGTCCGCGCCGCCCGGGCCGCCGAGCCGTCGCTGTCGCAGCGGTGGGTGGTCGTCGGCCAGTCGCAGGGCGGGCACGCGGCGCTGCACACCGCGCGCCGGGCCACGGCGCGCGCGCCGGAGCTCGACTTCCGCGGCGCGGTCGCCACCGGTGCGCCGTCCAACCTCGAGCTGCTGTTCCCGTTCGGGGTGCCCGGCTTCCCCGACCTCGACCTCGACGGGCTCGTCTCGTTCAGCGCCTACATCATGGCCGGGCTGCGGGCGGCACGCCCCGACCTCGACGTGAACAGCTACCTCACGCCCGTCGGACGCGATCTCGTCGACGCCGCCGAGTACCTCTGCTATGGGGATCTCGAGGACCGCGCCGCCGACGTGGATGTGGGGCAGTTGCTGTCCCGGCCGCTGGGCGACGACCGGATGCGGGCCGCGCTCGCCGACTACCTCGGTGTCCCGACCCGCGGTTACGACCGGCCGCTGTTCGTCGGCCAGGGATTGCGGGACCGGATGGTTCCCGCGCCGCTGTCGTTCAAGCTCGTCGCCGACCTGTGGGCCGGTGGCGCCGACGTCGACTACCGCACCTATCCGGACGACCACTTCGCCACCCTCTTCGCCGCGCTCCCGGACACGACACCGTTCGTGGCCGCCCGATTCGTCCGGTAACGCGGGACGGCCGGCGACCGACGTGCGAGGTGGCGCATGCCGACGATCGGCACGCCCCTCGGACGAGCGGAGGACTTCATGGGCCGGAACAGACGGTGGCGACGGGCGCTGGGCGCGATCGGCGCGGTGCTGGCGGGCGTGCTCGCCCCGTCCGTCGCGGCCGCCGACCCCGCGCCGGGCGCGATCGTGTCGGTCGAGCCGCTGCCGGCCGAGATGTCGGTGCCGGGTGCCGCGGTCGCCGAGCGGCTCACCTACCGCACCGAGTGGCGCTCCGGCGCTCCGGCCGTCGGCACCGGCGTGCTGTTCCTCCCGCCGGGGCCGGCCCCGGCGGGCGGCTGGCCGGTGGTGTCCTACGCGCACGGCACCGTCGGCATCGCCGACGGCTGCGCCCCGTCGCGGCACCCGTGGTCCGATCTCGAGCGTCCGTACCTCGAGCATTGGCTCGCCCAGGGCTACGCCGTCGTCGCGGCCGACTATCCGGGCCTGGGCACCGAGGGCGTCCACCCGTATCTCGACGGGCAGAGCGCCGCCAACAGCGTCGTCGACATCGTGCGCGCGGGCCGTGCCGCCGAGCCGTCGCTGTCGCAGCGCTGGGTCGTCGTCGGCCAGTCCCAGGGCGGGCACGCGGCGCTGCACACCGCGCACCGGGCCTCGTCGCGGGCCCCGGAGCTCGACTTCCGCGGCACCGTCACCACCGGGGCGCCGTCCAACCTCGAGCAGCTGTTTCCCATGGGCGGACCCGGATTCCCGGATCCGGGCTTCGAGGGTCTGGTGGCCTTCAGTTCCTACATCTTCGCCGGGCTCCGCGCCGCCCAGCCCGACCTGGACGTGAACAGCTACCTGACCCCGACCGGGCGAAAGTTCGTCGACGCGGCCGAACAGCTCTGCTACAACGAGCTGAACGCGCTCGCCGACGGGGTGCGGGTGGGTGAGCTGGCGGCGCTGCCGCTGTCCGCGGGCCGGTTCCCCGCCGTGTTCGCCGACTACCTCGGCGTCCCGACGAGCGGGTACGACCGGCCGGTGTTCCTCGCCCAGGGCATCCACGACACGATGGTTCCGGCGCCGCTGTCGGCCAAACTCGCAGCCGACCTGCGGGCGGGGGGCGCCGACGCCGACTACCGGGTGTACGTGGCCGGGCACAACACGACCATGACCCGGTCCCTGCCCGACACCACCCCGTTCGTGGCGCGGCTGTTCGGGTCGTAGCCGGCCCGCTCCCGGGTCCCGCCGGGCGGGCCCGGTCGTCCGGGATGTGGGTTCTGCGGGTCCGCCCGATACGCTGGACCTATGGCGGAGTTCATTTACACGATGAAGAAGGTGCGCAAGGCGCACGGTGACAAGGTCATTCTCGACGACGTCACCATGAGCTTCTACCCGGGTGCCAAGATCGGTGTGGTCGGACCGAACGGCGCGGGCAAGTCGTCCATCCTCAAGATCATGGCCGGGTTGGACCAGCCCAGCAACGGCGAGGCCTTCCTCGACCCGGAAGCCTCCGTCGGCATCCTGCTGCAGGAACCGCCGCTCAACGAGGAGAAGACCGTCCGCGGCAACGTGGAGGAGGGTCTCGGCGAGATCAAGGTCAAGCTCGACCGGTTCAACGAGATCGCCGAGCTGATGGCGACCGACTACTCCGACGAGCTGATGGAGGAGATGGGCAAGCTCCAGGAGGAACTCGACCACGCCAACGCCTGGGACATCGACTCGCAGCTCGAGCAGGCCATGGATGCCCTGCGCTGCCCGCCGCCGGACGAGCCGGTCACCCACCTCTCCGGCGGTGAGCGCCGCCGCGTCGCCCTGTGCAAGCTGCTGCTGAGCAAGCCCGACCTGTTGCTGCTCGACGAGCCCACCAACCACCTCGACGCCGAGTCGGTGCTGTGGCTCGAGCAGTTCCTCGCGAGCTACCCGGGCGCCGTCCTCGCCGTCACCCACGACCGGTACTTCCTCGATCACGTCGCGCAGTGGATCTGCGAGGTCGACCGCGGCAAGCTGCACCCGTACGAGGGCAACTACTCCACCTACCTGGAGAAGAAGGCCGAGCGCCTCGAGGTGCAGGGCAAGAAGGACCAGAAGCTGCAGAAGCGCCTCCGGGAGGAGCTCGAGTGGGTCCGGTCCGGCGCCAAGGCGCGCCAGACCAAGAGCAAGGCCCGTCTGGCCCGCTACGAGGAGATGGCCGCCGAGGCCGAGAAGTTCCGCAAGCTGGACTTCGAGGAGATCCAGATCCCGACACCGCCGCGCCTGGGCGACGTCGTGGTCGAGGTCGACCACCTCGACAAGGGATTCGAAGGCCGCGTGCTGATCAAGGACCTGTCGTTCACGCTGCCGCGCAACGGCATCGTCGGCGTGATCGGTCCCAACGGTGTCGGCAAGACCACCCTGTTCAAGACCATCGTCGGCCTCGAGAAGCCCGACTCGGGCACCGTGAAGGTCGGCGACACCGTCAGGCTGAGCTACGTCGACCAGTCCCGCGCGAACATCGACCCCAACAAGACGGTGTGGGAAGTGGTTTCGGACGGACTCGACTACATCGAGGTCGGCCAGAACGAGATGCCCTCGCGCGCGTATGTCAGCGCCTTCGGGTTCAAGGGCCCGGACCAGCAGAAGAAGGCCGAGGTGCTCTCCGGTGGTGAGCGCAACCGCCTGAACCTGGCACTGACCCTCAAGGAGGGCGGCAACCTGATCCTGCTCGACGAGCCGACCAACGACCTCGACGTCGAAACCCTGAGCTCGCTCGAGAACGCGCTGCAGAAGTTCCCCGGCTGCGCCGTCGTGATCTCCCACGACCGCTGGTTCCTCGACCGCACCTGCACCCACATCCTCGCGTGGGAAGGCAACGTCGAGGAGGGCAAGTGGTTCTGGTTCGAGGGCAACTTCGAATCGTACGAGGCCAACAAGGTCGAGCGGCTCGGGGCGGAGGCGGCGCGTCCGCACCGCGTCACCCACCGGAAGCTCACCCGTGACTGAGCCGGGGCAGAAGACCTTCACCTGCACGCTGGAGGTCCGCTGGGCCGACTCCGACCGTCTCGGGCACGTGAACAACACGAAGTTCGTGGAGTACATGCAGGAAGCCCGGATCAAGTTCCTGCAGAGCGGCCCGTTCGCGCGCGGCGCCGTGGTGGTGCGGAAGATGGACGTGGAGTTCCTGCGTCCGCTCAAGGACGACTCCGGCCCGATCACCGTCGCCATCTCGGTCCTGCACGTGGGCAACAGCTCGTACACCCTGCGGCACGTGATCACCGACGTGCAGGGCAATCCGTGCGGCTCCGGGGACGCGGTGCTCGTCGGGTTCGACCCGCGCACGGAGACCTCCCGGCCGCTGTCCGCCGAGGAGCGGGCGGTTCTCGAGGAGTACGTCGCCGCGCCGGTCGCCTGACCACCCGGCGCGGGATTCCCCCCTCACACCCGGCGCCGCGGATAGGCTCGAACCAGAGCCTGTCCGCGGCGCTGCCGGTTTCCGGCGGCGAATGAGGGAGTGAGCACCATGGCCGAGTCCGCCACACCCCAGGGGGTTTCGTCGAACCGGCGCGGTGAGCTTTCGGCGGCCGCGCTCGAGGACGTCTACCGCCGCTACGCGGACACCCTCGACGCCCCCGATCCGGCCCTGTCCGCCCACCTGGACCTCGGCCGCGAGCGGAGTGCCGACGCCGTCCTGACCCGCGTCTACCGGCCCGGCGATCGGTGGGGCGTCGGCGCCGCCCTGCAAATCGTCACCGACGACATGCCGCTGCTCGTCGAATCCGTCATCGCGCTGCTGACCCGGCTCGGCGTCGCCATCCGCGAACTCGTCCATCCCGTCGTGTCCGTCCGGCGCGACGAGGACGGACGCCTGCTCGAGATGGTGGCCGACACCACGCCCCCGCACGGCTTCGTCGCGGAGTCGTGGATTCACGTCCAGCTGCACCCGGCCACCTCCGAGGCCACCCTCGACACCGTCGGCACCGAGATCGGCGGTGTGCTCGCCGACGTGCGGCAGGTCGGGGCCGACACCGCCGCGATGCTCGCCCGCGAACGCGACCTGGCCGTCGAACTCGACGCGCTCGCCGAGAACCCGCCGCCGCGGCACGCCGCGGAGGAGTTGCGGGAGACGTCGGCGCTGCTGCGCTGGCTCGCGCGTGGCAACTACACCGTCCTCGGTTACCGGCGCTACGACATCGTCGCCGACGCATCCGGGACGCGGCACGCCCGCGCCGTGCCCGGCAGTGGTCTCGGGGTGCTGCGCTCCGACCTCGCCGCCGACGACGTGATCGACATGTCGGCGACCGTCGAGGCCACCGACCGGCCGCTGCTGGTGCTCACCCAGGCGTCCCTGCCTGCCACGGTGCACCGCTCGGTGTACCCGTACTTCGTGGGCGTCGCCGTCCTCGGCCCGGACGGTCGCGTCGTCGGCGAGCACCGGTTCCTCGGTGTGCTGGCCGTGACCGCGCTGCACGAGAACGTGCTCGACATTCCCGTGCTGGCGCGCCGGGTCCGGGAGGTGGTGGCCCGCGCCGGCGTGGAACTGTCGTCCTTCACCGGACAGGCGATGCTCGAGGTGCTGCAGGCGCTGCCCCGGGTGGAACTGTTCTCCGCCGACACCGACACCCTCTACGAGACCGTCACCGCGGTGGTCGCGATGCGCCGGCAACTGCGGCTGTTCCTGCGGGTCGACCCCTACGGCCGCTTCGTCTCGTGCCTGATCTACCTGCCCCGCGACCGCTACAACACACGGGTCCGGGTCGCGATGCAGCAGATCCTGATGCGCGAGTACGGCGGGGGTTCCATCCACTACACCGCCCGGGTCACGGAGGGCGACCTGGCGCTGCTGCACGTGACCATCCGGACCCCGCCGGGACAGGCCCTGCCGCGGATCGACACCTCCGAGGAGAATCGCCTGCGCATCCAGGCCCTGCTCGCCGAGGCCAGCCGCAGCTGGGACGACCACCTCGCCGACCTGGCCGCCACCGACCACACCGTCGATCCCGTGCTGGTGCAGCGCTACGCGGAGGCGCTCCCCGACGGTTACAAGGAGGACTTCGACGCCGTCCGGGCGCTGGCCGACATCGCCCGCCTCGAGGCACTGCGCGACGGCAGCATCGACCTGCTGCTGTACCGGCCCCCCGGCGCCGACCCGCGCCGGTGGCGCTTCACGCTCTACATCGGCAGCGAGGGCATCACCCTCAGCCAGGTGCTGCCGGTGCTGCAGAGCCTCGGCGTCGAGGTGCTCGACGAGCGCCCGTACCAGATCATCCGCGCCGACCGGATGAGCTGCTGGATCTACGATTTCGGCCTGGTCCTGCCCGTCGACCTCGAACCCGACCCGAGGGTGACCACCCGTGTCACCGCGGCGTTCGCCGCCGTGTGGCACGGGCTCTCGGAGCCGGACCGGTTCAACGAACTGGTCCTGCGGGCCGGGCTGGGCTGGCGGCAGGCCATGATGCTGCGCGCCTACGCGAAGTACCTGCGGCAGGCCGGCTTCCCCTACAGTCAGTACCACATCGAAGGTGTGCTGCTCGCCGACCCGGACACCACCGCGCTGCTCGCCGAACTGTTCGAGGCGATGTTCGACCCCGACGAGGCGTCCGCCGACCGCGAGCAGGACGCCGCCGCCGAACTGGTCGGCCGGATCGACGCCGTCGTCAGCCTCGACGCCGACCGGATCCTGCGCGGTCTCTTCGGCCTCATCCGGGCGACGTTGCGCACCAACTACTTCGTGTCCGGCGACGACGGGGCCGTCGCGCTCTCGCGCGCCGACGCCGCGCCCGCCCGGGTCCTGTCGTTCAAGCTCGACCCGACCCGCATCAACGAACTGCCCCAGCCGCGACCGAAGTTCGAGGTGTTCGTCTACGCACCCGACGTCGAGGGTGTGCACATGCGCTTCGGCTCCGTTGCCCGCGGCGGCCTGCGCTGGTCGGACCGGCGCGAGGACTTCCGCACCGAGATCCTCGGGCTCGCCAAGGCCCAGGCCGTGAAGAACGCCGTCATCGTCCCCGTCGGTGCCAAGGGGGGCTTCGTGGTCAAGCGCCCCGTCGCGCCGACCGGGGACGCGGCCGCCGACCGGCAGGCGGTGCGCGCGCAGGGGGAGGCCTGCTACCGGCGGTTCATCGCGGGCCTGCTCGACGTCACCGACAACCTCGACCGCGCCCGCGGCGTGGCCGTGCCGCCACCGCGGGTGGTCCGCCGCGACGGGGACGACACGTACCTCGTGGTCGCCGCGGACAAGGGCACCGCCACCTTCTCCGACCTCGCCAACGAGGTCGCCCGCGAGTACGGGTTCTGGCTCGGCGACGCCTTCGCCTCCGGCGGATCGGCCGGCTACGACCACAAGGCGATGGGCATCACCGCGCGCGGCGCGTGGGAGAGCGTCAAGCGGCACTTCCGCGAACTGGGCGTCGACACGCAGAGCGAGGACTTCACGGTCGCCGGCGTCGGCGACATGAGCGGCGACGTGTTCGGCAACGGCATGCTGCTGAGCATCCACATCCGGTTGGTGGCCGCGTTCGACCACCGGCACATCTTCCTCGACCCCCACCCGGAGCCCGCCGCCTCGTACGCCGAGCGGCGCCGCCTGTACGACCTGCCCCGCTCGTCGTGGGCCGACTACGACGCGGACCTGATCAGCACCGGCGGCGGGGTGTGGGAGCGCTCGCTCAAGTCCGTCCCGCTCAGCCCCCAGGCCCGTAGCGTGCTCGGACTCGACGACGACGTCACCGAGCTCTCGCCCCCCGAACTGATCCGCGCCATCCTCCGGGCGCCGGTGGACCTGCTGTGGAACGGGGGGATCGGCACCTACATCAAGGCCGCCACCGAAACCGACGCAGACGTCGGCGACAAGGGCAACGACGCGGTCCGCGTCGACGGCGCCACCGTCCGCGCCCGGGTGGTCGGGGAGGGCGGCAACCTCGGCGTCACCCAGCGCGGCCGCATCGAGTACGCCCGGGCCGGCGGCAAGATCAACACCGACGCGATCGACAACTCCGCCGGTGTCGACTGTTCCGACCACGAGGTCAACATCAAGATCCTGCTCGACTCGATGGTCACCGCCGGCGCCCTCACGTCCACCGACCGCAACCCGCTGCTCGAATCCATGACCGAGGAGGTCGGGCGAATCGTTCTGAAGGACAACATGTCCCAGAACAATCTGCTCGGCTACTCCCGCACCGGCGCGCCCACGATGCTCGGGGTGCACCAGCGGCTGATCGCCGACCTCGTCGCCGAACGCGGTCTCGACCGTTCCCTCGAGGCACTGCCCGGCGACGCCGAGATCGAGCGGCGCCGCCTCGAAGGGGAGGGACTCACCTCCCCGGAGCTGTCCACCCTGCTCGCCCACGTCAAGCTCGCACTCGCCGACGACCTGCTCGACACCGACCTGCCCGACAGCGACACCTTCGCCGGCCGGCTGCCCGGCTACTTCCCGCGGCAACTGCGCGAACCCTTCCGCACCGGCATCAAGTCCCACCCGCTGCGCCGGCAGATCGTCGCGACGATCCTCGCCAACGAGACCGTCGACAACGGCGGGATCACCTACGTCTACCGGCTCTCGGAGGAGGCCGGCGCGTCGAGCACCGACGCCATCCGCGCCTACGCTGCCGTCACCGAGATCTTCGGCCTGCCCGGCCTGTGGGCGCGCATCCGCGCGGCCGACACGACCGCGGCCGTCGCCGACGACCTGCTGCTCGAATCGCACCGCGTCCTCGACCGGGCGTCGCGGTGGCTGCTGTCGAACCGGCCGCAACCCCTGGCCGTCGGTGCCGAGATCAGCCGGTACCGCGCGATGTTCGCGCGGCTCGCGCCGCGCGTGGAGGAGTGGATGCAGGGCCACCACGTACAGGACTTGAAGGAACGCGCCGAGCCGCTGCTCGCGCGTGGCGCCCCGGAGGAGCTGACGTGGGACGTGTTCCGCCTCCTCGACCAGTTCCCGCTGCTGGACGTCATCGACATCGCCGACATCGCCGAACGCGACGAGGCCGAGGTCGCCGAGCTGTACTACGCGATGGACGCGCACATGGGGATCGACTGGCTGCTGTCCGCGGTCACGGCCCTCGAGCGCGGCGACCGGTGGCACTCGCTGGCCCGGCTCGCCCTGCGCGACGAACTGTACGGTTCGCTGCGCACGCTCACCCTCGACGTGCTCGGCACCGCCGAACCCGGCGAGAGCACCCGCGAGATGATCGAGGACTGGGAGCTGACCAACGGCTCGCGGCTCGGGCGGGCGAGGTCGGCGCTCGAGGAGATCTTCCTGTCTGGAAATCTGGACCTCGCGACGCTGTCCGTGGCGGCGCGTCAGGTCAGGAGCATGGTGCGCGCCGGCGCACCCGACAGGAGGTAGGCAGTTGAAGCACGCCGGGGTGGAGCACCGTGGAGCCGCGGGGCCCGCGCAGTGAGGGACGCGACCGAGCAGTTCGGCTTCCACACCGCGGTGGAGGTGCGCTGGTCCGACATGGACGCGTTCCAGCACATCAACCACGCGCGCATGGTCACCCTCCTCGAGGAGGCCCGCATCCCGTGGCTGTTCGCCGACGGCCGGCCCACCGTGAACCTGCGGGAGGGTGCCGTCATCGCAGACCTGCACGTGCGGTACCGCGGCCAGTTGCGGCACGAGGACAGCCCGCTGGACGTGCTGATGTGGGTCGAGCAGGTGCGGGCGGTCGACTTCACCATCGGCTACGAGGTCCGGCCCGGCGGCGCGCCCGCCGACGCCACGCCCTCGGTGGTCGCCTCCACCCAGATCGCGGCGTTCGACATCGGCACCCAGCGGCTGCGCCGGCTCACCGGCCCCGAACGCGAGTACCTGCAGCGGTGGCGTCGTGGCTGATTCCCTCAGTGCGGCCGGGACGTCACCCGAACGGTGGCTGCAGGTCCCGGACCCCGCCGACCGCTCCGACCTCGTCGCGTTCCTGACCCGCGCGGTCCGGCTCGACGAGGCCGCTGTCGTGCGGCTGCGGCAACGCCCCGACGGGCTGCTCTCGGCGTGGGTGAACACCGGGTTCGACGCCCTCGCCGCCCGGGTGCTGCGCGGCACGATCGCCCCGGCGGACACGACCGTCGCCGCGGACGGGCTGCGCGCGGCCCTCGTCGCCGCCGGCGGCGACGGGATGGACCCGGGGTGGGCGATGGACTCGGCGTGGCGCGGGGCCCTGCCTCCGGATGCCGGGTACGTCCACCTCGACGACGTCCCCGCCCGCGTCCTCGTGGACCTCGCGCAGCGCGGCGTCACGCTCAGTCGCGAGCAGGGGCAGGGACCGCCGTCGTCGCTGCTGGCGCAGGAGGTGCTCGAGGTCGCCGGTGGGGGAGAGCGGGCCGGGGTGCCGATGCGGCTGGTGTTCGCGCTCAACGCCATGGGCTTCGTGCCCACGGGCGGTGCCCCCGCGACAGCGGAGATCGACCTCGACCGGATCGACCCGGCCGAAGTGGTGCGCGTGCGGGCGTCGGCGACATGGCTGCGGCTCGACGCCCGCTACGGATCCGTGTACCTCCGCCGCGGCGGAGGTCTCGGCCTCAGCGTGCGCTGACACCGCCGCCGAGATTCCGGCCCAGCAGCGTCAGCGCCGCGACCACGACCACCGTCCCCGCGAGGGCCACCGGGCCGAGCCGCTCGCCGAGCACCAGCACACCGAGCACGGCCGCCACCACCGGTTCCGCGAGCGTGAGGGTGGTCACCGCCGCGGGCGACAGCGTGCGCAGGCCGAGCGCGAACAGCAGGTAGGCGAGCACCGTGGGGACGAGGGCGAGATAGACGACGGTCGTCGCGCCGGCCGCGCTGTCGAGACCGCCCGGCCACTGTGCCAGCAGGATCGCCGCCATGGGCACCGCCGCCAGCCCGAACATCGCGCCCATCGACGCGGCCGGGGTGGCGCCGCGGCCGAGCAGCGCGGCACCCGCGACGGTGTACGTCGCGTAGCCCAGGCCGGCCGCAAGCGCGGGCAGGGCCCCGGCCGCGACGGAACCGGCGCCCGCGGAGGTGCCGCCGCCCGATCCGGCGACGATGAGGACGAGCCCGACGACCGCGATCGCCGTCGACACCGCCCACACGCGGCCGGGGCGGCGCCGGGACACCAGCCACTGCAGCAGCCCGGTGAACGCCGGTCCGGACCCGAGCGCGATCATCGTGCCCGCCGCGACGCCCGCGGTCTGCACCGCGGTGAAGAACCCCAGTTGATACATCACCACGCCGCCGGCGCCGAGCAGCGTCGGCCGCCGGCGGCCCGCCGGGAACAGCGGGCCACGGGCCCGCGCGAACAGCGGGCCACGGGCCCGCGCGAACAGCGCGAGCACCGTCCCGGCCAGCACGATGCGGCCCGCCCCGACCGCGACGGCGTCCAACGGGACACCGAGCGCACGCGAACCGAGGGCCTGCGCGGTGCCCGTCGTCCCGAACAGGGCGGACGCCGCCAGCACCAGGGCGACCGCGCTCGCCGGCGAGCGGTGTGCGGTCAGATCAGCCACGCCGCGCCGTTGCCGGGCAGCTGCCCGTCCACCAGCGGCGCGCTGGACAGGATCACCGTGCCCGGCGGCATCTCCACCGGGTGCTCGGTGGTGTTGAGGGCGCAGATCAGCCCACCGGAGCGGCGGAACGCCAGGCACCCGGGCGGACTGCCGTACCAGTCCACGTCGGCGCCGTCGAACTCCGGCCGCCGACGTCGCGCCTCGAGCGCCGCCCGGTACAACGACAGGGTGGACGAGACGTCCTCGAGCTGCGCCTCGACGGTCAGCCCGGCCCACGTGTCCGGCTGCGGCAGCCACGTCTGCGATGCGCTGGTGAAGCCGAACGGCGGCTGCGTGCCCTCCCACGGCATCGGGACCCGGCACCCGTCCCGGCCGCGGTCGGTGTGCCCGGACCGCTCCCACACCGGATCCTGCAGCGCGTCCTCGGGCAGGTCGTCGACGTTGGGCAGGCCGAGTTCGGCACCGTTGTAGAGGAAGGCCGCACCGGGCAGCGCCAGCTCGACGAGGATCATCGCCCGCGCGCGGTCGCGCCCGAGCGGACCGCCGCCGTAGCGCGTCACCTCACGCTCGATGTCGTGATTGGACAGCGTCCACGTCGCGACCCCGCCGCTCGGCGCGACCGCGGCGAGCGACACGTCGATCGCCTCCCGGATCTCGGCGGCATCCCACCGCGCGAGCGCAAGATGGAAGTTGAACGCCAGGTGCAGTTCGTCGGGGCGCAGGTACTCCGAGAACAGCACGTGGTCGTGCACCCAGATCTCACCGACGGCCACCGTGTCCGGATACTCGTCGAGCACCGAGCGGATCCGGCGGTGGATGTCGTGGACCTCGGCGTTGTTGAACCGCGGGTCGTCGTCGAAGTGCCGCAGCAGCCGGTTCTGCTCCCAGTGGTCGAAGTCGGGTAGCCCGCCGGGCTTGGCCATGCCGTGGGCGACGTCGATGCGGAAGCCGTCGACGCCGCGGTCCAGCCAGAACCGCAGGGTCTTCTCCAGGTCCTCGAACACCTCGTCGTTGCGCCAGTTCAGGTCCGGCTGCTCCGGTGCGAACAGGTGCAGGTACCACTGTCCGGGGGTGCCGTCGGGTTCGGTCACGCGGGTCCACGCGGGGCCGCCGAACACGCTCGGCCAGTTGTTGGGCGGCAGGTCGCCGTTCGGCCCGCGGCCGTCGCGGAAGTGGTACCGGGCCCGCTCGGGGCTGTCGGGTGCGGCGACCAGCGCCTCCCGGAACCAGGGATGTTCGGAACTTGTGTGGTTGGGGACCAGGTCCATCATGACGCGGATCCGGCGGGCGTGGGCGGCCTCGACGAGGGCGTCCAGAGCGGCGAGGTCGCCGAACAGGGGATCGACGTCGCGGGGGTCGGACACGTCGTAGCCGTGGTCGGCCATCGGTGAGCGCATCACCGGGTTCAGCCAGATCGCGTCGACCCCCAGCAGCTCCAGGTATCCGAGCTTGTCGCGGATCCCGTCGAGGTCGCCGACGCCGTCTGCGTTCGAGTCGGCGAACGAGCGGGGGTACACCTGGTAGAAGACGGCGTCCGCCCACCAGCGTTGTGCAGGGGTGCCGGGGGGAGTGCTCACAGCCACCCATAGTGCCAAACCGACAGGTGGGCCACGACTCGAACGTGGCCGGCCCTCAGATCGGCGAGTTCATCATCGAGTCCGCCGCCATCTCCATGTACGCGATCAGCTGGCTGCGGTGCTCGTCGTCGAGCGTCTGCGAGTCGATCGACGCGATCGCCGTGTGCATGCAGCGCAGCCAGGCGTCGCGTTCGAGCGGGCCGATCCGGAACGGGTGGTGACGCATCCGCAGCCGCGGGTGCCCGCGCTCGTCCGAGTAGGTGCGCGGTCCGCCCCAGTACTGCTCGAGGAACATCCGCATGCGCCGTTCCGCCGGGCCGAGGTCCTCCTCCGGGTACAGCGGGCGGACGATCTCGTCCTCGGCCACTTCCTCGTAGAAGCGCGCCGTGAGCTTGCGGAATGTCTCGGCGCCGCCGACCGCGTCGTAGAAGGTCTGCTCGTCACTCATCAGTTCTGCTCACCGTCCCTCTCGCTCGTCCATTGTGCCGGTTCCGGGAGTGCGCGCCCCAATCGGACGTCTCCGGCACGGGATGTTCACCTCCGGGACCCGGAAAGTCGTCAGAATCGGCGTGCGACGTGCGTAGATCCGTGGTCCACTTGTGAGCAGTCTTCCGGAGGTCGTATGAAGCACCGACGCATCGCACATCGACAACTCCCGCCCGCCGACGCCCACAACGGGGCGCCGGGGGCCAACTCCCTGTGTGTCGTACGCGACGACGCTGTCCCGGACTGGGTCAAACGCCGCGTACTTCTGCTCAACGCCACCTACGAACCGCTCACCGCGCTGCCCGCCCGTCGCGCGGTCGTGCTCATGGCCGGCGGCAAGGCCGACACCGTGCACGAGGATCCGCTCGGCCCGCTGGTGCGATCCGCGGAATGGGCGGTGCAGATTCCGTGGGTGATCCGGCTCCGGAGCTTCGTGCACGTGCCGTACCACGCGCGGGTGCCGATGACCCGCGCCGCGCTCATGCACCGCGACCGGAACCGGTGCGCCTACTGTGGCGCCAAGGCCGAGACCATCGACCACGTGGTCCCGCGCAGCCGCGGCGGTGAACACTCGTGGGAGAACTGCGTGGCGTGCTGCGCGTCGTGCAATCACCGCAAGGCCGACAAGTTGCTCAGCGAACTCGGCTGGACGCTGCGCGCCGCGCTCGTGCCCCCGAAGGGCCGGCACTGGCGGCTGCTGGCGACGCTGCCGGAGCTGCATCCGACCTGGTTGCCGTACCTGGGCGAGGGCGCGGCCTGATCCCCGTCGCCGCAAGTCGGGGCAAGCGCGCCGGGATCGCACATGCTGGGCTACCGTTTGCGATGTGAGCATTCTCGAGACAACCCTCATATTCGTTGCCATCCCGGTGGCGATCATCGTGATACTCGGGGTCTTCTCCGTCTTCACGAAGCCGGTTCCGGGCACGCGGCCCGCCGAGTACAAGCTCGGGGACAAGTGGGACCACGATCCGATGCTGTGGAGCGCGGTCGACGAGGTCACCACGCACGGCCACCACGGTGGGCATCATGAACTCGTCGCCGGCGCGCCGGTCGACCCGATCGGAGGTAGGGCAAGTGGCAAGTGGTGACGTGATGCACAGCCGGACGGCTGTGGCTCCCGCGGAACTGCCGTACGGTGCGGCGCTGACGGCGAGTGGCCGGATCTCCCGGACCCGCCCCCTCGACGGCCTGTTCGAGGGCCCGCCGTTCCGCGACCGCGACATGATCGCTCTCGACGATGCGCTCACCGAGGCCACCCGGGCGACGAAGGTGCGCTTCAACGTCTACGTCGCGGACGCCACCGACCCGGCGGCAACCACCGACGCGGTGTTCCCGACCACGCCGGAGGCGCCGAACTCGGTGCTCATCGCCGTGTACCCGAACCAGCGCTCCATCGAGATCCGCAGCGGACGCGGCGTCGCGGACCGCGTCGACAACCGGGTCACGCAGCTCGGCGTGACCGCCGCGATCTCGTCGTTCGGGCAGGGCGACCTGATCGACGGCATCGTCAGCGCAATCCGCGTCATGGCGAACGCGATCACCGCGCCGTAGTTCCCCTCGCCTCTGTGGCCGAATGTCACATCACGTCGATCGGATCGACACGATGTGACATTCGGCCACACGCGTGTTGCGGCTAGGACGCGTCGAACGCCCGCGCCTTCAGCGACCGGACGATCCCCGCGCGTCCCTCGCTGATCAGCCGGCGCAGCGCGGGCGGATGCTCACCGGCGAGGAACTCGTCGGCCGCGGCGACGGAGGCCTCACTGATCGACCACGACGGGTACAGGCCCACGACGACGGTCTGCGCGACCTCGCTGGAGCGGCGCTCCCACACGCCCGGAGCGTCGGCGAAGTACCGCGCGACGAAGGGCTCGAGCAGCTCCGACTGGCCGGCCGGAGCGAAGCCGCCGATGATCGCGCGGGCGGTGATGTTCGGGATCGAGTCGTCGCCCACCACCGTGTCCCACACCTGTTCCTTGACGGCCTCCTGCGGGCGCGCCGCCCGCGCGGTGGCCGCCTGTCGTGCACCGGCGGCCGTCGGATCCCGCTCGGCCTCGGCGTCGATGAACGGCGACTCCACGCCCTCCGCGTCGATCTCCCCGGCCGCGGCCAGCGCCTGCACGATCCGCCACCGCAGATCCGTGTCAACGACCAGTCCGGCCAGCCCCACGCTGGAAGGCTCGGCGCCGAGCAGTTCCCCGAGCACCTCGGTGTGCCACGGCGCGAGCCGGGCCGTGGTCAACGCGTTGACGAACGCGAGCTGATGGTCCGAGCCCGGCTGCGCCTCGCGGGCCAGTTCCAGCAGCCGGTTCGCGTAGTCGTTCCAGCCTCGCTCGGCCGCCCAGCCGGGATCGGCGTAGCTGCCGAGGGCGGTGTGCGCCTGCATCAGCAGCCGCTGTACCACGCCGACCTCCGTCTCGGTCGCGACGCCGCGCTGGACCAGCGCCACGAAGTCGCGGGCCTTCAGCTCGGCCTGCCGGGTCATCTCCCATGCGGCAGACCATGCCAGGGTGCGCGGCAGCGGCTCGGCGATGTCGCCGATCCGGTCCATCAGCACCTCGAGCGACTGGGGATCGAGCCGCACGGAGCAGTACGTGAGGTCGTCGTCGTTGACGAGCACCAGCTTGCCGCGGCCGACGCCGACGAGCTCCGGCACCTCGGTGCGCTCGGTGGCGTCGAGGTCGATCTCGACGCGATGTGTGCGGAGCAGCTTGCCCGAACCGTCGTCGTCGTACACCCCGATCGCGAGCCGGTGCACCCGGCGTTCCCCGGCGCCGGGGTCGGCGCCCTCCTGGATCACCGCGAAGCGGGTGAACCGCCCGTCGTCGTCGACGTCGAAATCGGGGCGCAGGATGTTCAGCCCGGTGGTCTTGAGCCACTGCGCGCCCCACCCCGACAGGTCCCGGCCCGACGACTTCTCGAGGGCCGCCAGCAGGTCGTCGAACGTGGCATTGGCGAACGCGTGCTCACGGAAGTAGTCCCGCAGCCCCGCGAGGAACGGTTCCTCGCCGACGTAGGCGACGAGCTGCTTGAGCACGGACGCGCCCTTGGCGTAGGTGATGCCGTCGAAGTTGACCTCCACCGCCGCGAGGTCGGGGATGTCCGCGGCGATCGGATGGGTCGAGGGGAGCTGATCCTGGCGGTAGGCCCACGACTTCTCGACGTTCGCGAACGTGGTCCACGCGTTCGTGTACTCGGTGGCACGCGACTGGCACAGCACCGAGGCGAAGGTCGCGAACGACTCGTTGAGCCACAGGTCGTCCCACCAGCGCATGGTCACCAGGTCGCCGAACCACATGTGTGCCATCTCGTGCAGCACCGTCTCGGCGCGGCGCTCGTACGAGTAACGGGTGACCTTGGAGCGGAACACGTAGTCCTCGAGGAAGGTCACCGCGCCGGCGTTCTCCATCGCGCCGGCGTTGAACTCGGGAACGAACAGCTGGTCGTACTTCCCGAACGCGTAGGGCATGCCGAAGTTCTCGTGGTAGAACCCGAAGCCCTGCTTGGTCTCGGTGAACAACCGCTCGGCGTCCATGAACTCGGCCAGGGAGGCACGGCAGTAGATGCCGAGCGGGATGGTGCCGTGCGCGTCGCTGTAGGTGTCGGTCCACTCGGTATACGGTCCGGCGATCAGCGCCACGAGGTAGGTGCTCATCCGGGGCGTGGTGCGGAAGACGTGCCGTCCGGGGTCGGCGGCGACGGTGTTCACCGTCGCGGCATTGGAGATCACCTTCCAGTCGGCGGGCGCGCTCACCGAGATGTCGAACGTGGCTTTCAGGTCCGGCTGGTCGAAGCACGCGAACATCCGCTTGGCGTCGGCCGTCTCGAACTGCGAGTACAGGTAGACCGCGCCGTCGGTGGGATCGACGAAGCGGTGCAGGCCCTCGCCGGTGTTGGTGTAGAGGCAGTCCGCCTCGACGGTCAGTTCGTTGCGCGCGGCCAATCCGCTCAGCGCGATCCCGCTCTCCTCGGTGTATCCGGAGACGTCGACGGGCTTGCCGTTGAGGGTGGCCGAGTGCACGGTCTGCGCGATCAGGTCGACGAAGGTCGACGCGCCCTCCGTGGCGTCGAACGTGACGGTGGTGGTCGAACGGAACGTGGTAGTTCCCGGAGCGCCCGCGCCGTCGGTCAGGTCGAGTTCGATGCGGTAGTTGTCGACGGTCAGGACCGCGGACCGCTCGGCCGCCTGCTCGCGGGTCAGATTCGGTGGTGCCACGGAAAACTCCTTCTCACGACGGGATGCGACTCGCCTGCCATCCCATCATGTGAGGGACCGGTTCACCCGGCGACCTCCGCGAGTGGCACCTCCGGATCGGAGAGCCGGTGGGGGTCGACGGATTCGCCGGAGGAGATCAGCGCGCGGATGTCGTCACCCGCGTCCCAGATGTTGACGTTCATCCCTGCGCAGACCCGCCCGGCCGCGTCGAGCCAGAACGCGAGGAACTGCCGGGAGTCGACGTCGCCGCGCGTGATCACCCGCGCGTCGCCGGGTGCGTGCCCGACGTACTCCATGCCGAGGTCGTACTGGTCGGTGAAGAAGTACGGCAGACGGTCGTAGGAGGCGGGCCGGCCCAGCATGGTGGCGGCCGCGACGTCGGGCTGGTGGAGCGCGTTGGCCCAGTGCTCGACCCGGATCCGGGTCCGGAGCAGCGGATGCTCGGCGGCGGCGATGTCACCGACCGCGACGATGTCCGGATCGCTGGTGGCCAGGGACGCATCGACCAGCACTCCGCCGTCCTCCGTCGCCAGTCCGGCGTCGCGGGCCAGTTCGACGTTGGGCGCTGCGCCCACCGCGAGGAGGACCGCGTCGGCCCGGATCTCGGTGCCGTCGCCGAGACGAAGCCCGCTCGCGCGGTTCTCGGCGGTGAGGATCTCCGACACCGTCGTCGAGGTGCGCAGGTCCACGCCGTGATCGCGGTGCAGCTTCGCGAAGACGGCTCCCATCTGCTCACCGAGCGCGGCGGACAGGGGCTGGGGGGCTGCCTCGACGACGGTGACGTCCGCGCCGTGCCCGCGCGCGCCGGCGGCGATCTCGAGACCGATCCAGCCGGCACCGACGATCGCCAGGTGCGCCGCCGGCCCCGCCTCGCGGCGGACGGCGGCAAGCAGCGCGTCGGACTGCTCGACGGTGCGCAACATGTGCACGCCCGCGGCGTCGACGCCCGGCAGCGGGATGCGCCGCGAGCGCGAACCGGTCGCGAGGGCGAGCTTGTCGTAGCGCACGGTGGAACCGTCGGGCAGCGTGACCGTGTGGGCGGCCGGATCGAGCGCGGTGACGGTGACGCCGAGTTCGACCTCGACCCGGTGGTCGCGGTACCAGTCACCGTGCTGCACGGTGAACTCCGCAAGCTGCTTCTTGCCGGCGAAGTAGTCCTTCGACAGCGGTGGTCGCTCGTAGGGAAGGTGTTCCTCCTCGCACAGGAGGAGGATCCGGCCGGGGAAGTCGCGGGCGCGCAACTGCTCGGCCGTCTTGGCCCCGGCGAGCCCGCCGCCGACGATGACGAAGAGTTTCTCGTTGGACATCGCGCATCCCCGTTCCGTGCGGCACCGGTTCCTCGACGGTACGTCGGCGACGGCGCGGGAACCGGCGGTTCGGGAAGAATTGGGCGACGGCCGACGTTGAATCGGACCGTAGTCCGATTTTCTGCAGCGAGGAGACCCCGTGAGCGACCCGACTTCGAAGGACACCGCCGACTTCTGGTTCGACCCGTTGTGCCCGTGGTGCTGGATCACCTCGCGCTGGATTCTGGAGGTGGCGCAGGTCCGCGACATCGAGGCGAAGTTCCACGTCATGAGCCTGGCCGTGCTCAACGAGGGCAAGGACGACCTGCCCGAGGTCTACCGCGAACTGATGACGCGGGCGTGGGGTCCGGTGCGGGTGGCGATCGCCGCGGCGCAGAAGTACGGCGACGAGATCCTCGAGCCGCTGTACACGGCAATGGGCACCCAGATCCACAACGAGGGCAACAAGGACTTCCCGGCGGTGATCGCCAAGTCCCTCGCGGACCTGGGCCTGGATCCGCACCTGGCGCAGGCCGCCGACACCGACGCCTACGACGAGGCGCTGCGCGCCAGCCACGCCGCCGGCATGGATGCGGTCGGCCCGGACGTCGGCACGCCGACCATCCACGTCAACGGCGTGGCGTTCTTCGGTCCGGTGCTCTCACGGATCCCGCGCGGCGAGGACGCCGGCCGGATCTGGGACGGGGTGGTGGCCATGGCGTCCTATCCCCACTTCTTCGAACTCAAGCGCACGCGCACCGAGGACCCGAGCTTCGAGTAGGCGCCTGCGGCGCCGGTGCGTCCTTTGGGCGGTTGCTGCCGCCCAAAGGACGCACCGGCAGCAGCGCTGCCTACTATCTGACGCATGCGCGTTTACCTGGGTGCCGACCACGCCGGCTTCGAACGTAAGAACCAGATCATCGAACATCTCACTGCCAACGGCCACGAGGCCGTCGACTGCGGCGCGTACGAGTACGACGCCCTCGACGACTACCCGGCATTCTGCATCGAGGCCGCTCGCCGCGTCGTCGCGGACGAGGGCAGTCTCGGCATCGTCCTCGGCGGCAGCGGCAACGGTGAGCAGATCGCCGCGAACAAGGTGCCGGGCGCCCGCTGTGCCCTCGCCTGGAGCGTGGAGACCGCCAAGCTGGCCCGTGAGCACAACAACGCGCAGCTCATCGGCATCGGTGGTCGCATGCACAGCCTGGAGGAGGCCCTCGCCATCGTCGATGCGTTCGTCGCCACCCCGTGGTCGGGGGAGGAACGGCATCAGCGGCGCATCGACATCCTGAGCGAGTACGAGAAGACCGGCGTGGCCCCGGAAGTTCCCGGCGCGCCGGCCTGACGAACGGAGCCTGATCCACCGTGCCGGAGGGACCAGCCCTGCACCGGCTCGCCCGGCTGCACCAGCGACGTTTCGCGGGTGCCTCGGTGCGGGTGTCGAGCCCGCAGGGCCGCTTCGCCGACGACGCGGCGCTCGTCGACGGCCGGGTGCTGCTCCGCGCCGAGGCGCTGGGCAAGCACCTGTGGCACCACTACGACAACGGCCTGACGGTGCACGTGCACCTGGGTCTGTACGGCTCGTTCACCGAGGCGCCGGTTCCGCTGACGGATCCGGTCGGTCAGGTACGGATGCGCATGGTCGGCGCCGAGTTCGGCACCGACCTGCGCGGTCCGACCGCGTGCGAGGTCCTCACCCCGGGCGAGGTGCAGGCGATCGCCGCGCGGATCGGTCCCGACCCGCTGCGGCGGGACGCCGAACCCGAACGGGCGTGGACGCGAATCACCAAGTCCCGCAGCGCCATCGGCTCGTTGCTCATGGACCAGTCCGTGATCTCGGGGGTGGGCAACATCTACCGCGCGGAGGTCCTGTTCCGGCACGGCATCCATCCGCAGCGCCCCGGCCGTGATCTCACCAGAGCCGAGTTCGACGCCGTCTGGGACGATCTCGTCGTTCTGATGCGGACGGGGGTGCGACGCGGCGCGATCCACGTCGTGCGGCGCGAACATGACCACGGCGCACCGGCTTACGCCAAGGGCCGTCCCCGGACCTACGTCTACCGGCGTGCGGGTGAGCCGTGCCGGTTGTGCACCACGCCGGTGCTGCACTCGGTCATGCAGGGCCGCAACCTGTTCTGGTGCCCCGCCTGCCAGGTGGGCTAGAAGTCGAACCCGCCGAAGTCCCCGCCGGCCCCGAAATCGCTCCCGCCGTAGTCACCACCGCCGTAGTCACCACCGCCGTAATCGCCGCCGGCGTCGCCGTAGTCCCCGCCGTCCTGGCCGGCCTCGAGACCCTGGTCGTATCCGGAGTCGAAGCCCTGCTCGAAGGCCTGCGCGTCGTACGGCACCCCGGCCATGCCGGAGAACATAGCCGAGAACAGCAGCATCGATCCGACGCCCCACGCCCCGGCGACGAGGGCGGGCTTCCACCACGGCTCCGAGTACCAACCCGCCGGCACGGGCCGGCCCGCGACGCGCCCGCCCGGGAAGTAGTTCGGGGTGCGCGACGAGGGGGCCGGTGAGGCTGCCACCGTGCGTCCCTCGAAGTCGATCTCGCGGTTCTCGGTCACGCGGCCGGCCGTCTGCTGGCCCTCGAGCGTGGGGATATCGGGACCGGGGTCCATGCCCATCGCGAGGCGGGCGGCCCGGATGTAGTACAGCCCCTCGAGAGCGGTCTGCTTGGCCAGCCGTGCCTGCACCGGTGTGCGGGACTGCTCGATCTGTGAGCCGGCGGCGTTGTAGCGCTCGGACGCATCGGCGAGGGCCTGCTTGGAGGCGGTGTCGGTGCCGGTGAGGTTGTAGATCTGGCCGCCGAGCCGCTCGATGGCCTGCCGGGCGTCGGCCTTCGCGTCGTCGAGTTCGTGGGCGCTACGCCCCGACTTCTTCCGCTGCGCCGCGGACACCAGGAACACGACGGCGACGAGGACGGCGACGATCAGCAGGAGTTCCACGGCGGTCCCTTCCGGCGGACTGGACGGTCACCGTCCAGCCTACCGGCGGGTCAGGCTTCGAGGACGGCGTGGAATCCGTCGCGCATGCAGTCGTCGAACACCTCGAGGTCGGGGATCGCCCCCGTGTCGAGGGTGAACCCGACGCAGCACGTGTGCAGATACGACATCAGGGTGACGTTGAACGCCGAGCCGAGGGTGGGGCCGAAGGCGTAGTACCGTTCCACCTTCGCGCCGGCGACGTACAGCGCCACCGGGGAACCCGGCACGTTGGAGGCGAGGAAGTCGACGTGCTTGAGCATCTCGCCGACGACGGCCGGGGGGAGCAGATTGAGGGGGGTGGCGAGGGTCTGCGCCATCGGCACCGCCGGCTCGTGGCGCCAGCCTTCGACGATCCTGTTCACCTCCTGCATGAGCGTGAGGGGGTCGTCGGAGCGCACGGGAAGCGGGAAACGCGCGAGGTTGATCCGGTTGCCGCCGAGGGTGTCCTGATCGGTGCGGATGCTCAGCGGCATCGTGACCCGCAGCTCGTCGACGTCGGATCCGTGGCGGTGGTGGTATTCGGCCAGGCCGACGAGGACGGCGGTCAGGAAGGCGCTGTTGAGGGTGGCGCCGCCGCGGTGGGCGGCGTCGCGCAGCCGGTCGAGCGGGACGTCGATCACGTGGAGCCGGCGGCTGAGGGTGCGTTCCGTCATGACCGGGGATTCGAGCCGCAGGATCGGGCGCAGGTAGCGGGCGACGGACGCCGCAACCCCCGCGGCGTTGCGGGCGGAACCGATCGGGTTGGTGACCACCGCCCGGGTGGTCGGCCAGATCGAGGCCAGCCCGCGGCCCGCGAGTCCGCGGAGCTGGGACCAGTCCCAGCCGATCGCCTCGGCGGCCAGGTCCAGGCTGTCCGGTGATTCCGGGGCGGGCGGTTCCGGGGCCGGATCGCGGGGCGTGCCGTCGCGGTCGAAGTCGACCAGCCGCGCGGTGATCTGCATACCGCCGATTCCGTCGGTGAGGGCGTGGTGCACTTTGATCAGCAGCGCGGCCTGACCGCCGGCGAGTCCGTCGACCACCGTCATCTCCCACAGCGGCCGGTCCTTGTCGAACGCGGCCATGGCCGTGGTCCGGGCGAACTCGAGGACGTCGTCGAAGTTCGCCGGCCCGGGAAGGGAGACCCGGCGCATGTGCCAGGACAGGTCGAAGTTCGCATCCGCGACCCATCGCGGCGGCGCGAGACCGAACGGCACCTCGACCACGCGATGCCGGAAGCTGGGCACCTCCCGGGTGCCGCGGTCCATCATCTCGCACAGACGGTCCCAGTCGGGTGAGGCGTCGAGCAGGACGACGGCCACGATCGTCGACCGGAGCGCGGGATCCTTCTCCATGCTCCAGGTGAGGTAGTCCGTCTGCTGCATGTGGCGGTCGGATGCGTTGCTCATCTCGGTAACTTCTCACACGGGCCGCCGCGACAGTCGGGTTTCGCTCCGGCCGCACCTCGAACCGGGACGGCATCACGGCCCGGCGCGGGAATCCGGAGCGGATACTCCGAACTCTAGGCGCCGGGCCGTGATGCCGATAGTGACTTTCGTCCGGGTTGTGAGTCCGTCAGGCGGCCGAGGTGGCGGCTTCCGTCCGTCGTCCGAGCCGCTGCAGGGGGCAGCGGTCGCTGCGGCTGCAGGCGTAGGTGGTGCCGGCGGCGAGGAGGGTGAGTGCCGCCGCGGTGATGCCGACGAGGGGGTGGATCTCCTGGGCGAGGATGACCGAGGACATGATCAGGACGAACCAGCCGAAGCCCTTGCGCAGCGCGTCCGGGTCGACCATGGCGGTCAGGCGGCCGCCGATGAGGCTGCCGACGACGGCGGCGCCGGTGACCATTGCCGCCAGGCGCCAGTCGATCTGCACCGTGGACAGGTAGCCGCCGAGGCCGGCGAACGACTTCATGGCGATCACGATCAGCGAGGTGCCGACGGCGATGGGCATGGGCAGGCCGCCGAGCAGGGCCAGGGCCGGCACGACCAGGAAGCCGCCCCCGGCGCCGACGAGGCCGGTGACCAGGCCGACGACCACGCCGTCGAGCAGGATCTTGCCGACCGGCATGGAGTGGGTGCCGTCCGGGCCCGTGGTCTTGTTCTTGCGGCCGCGGAGCATGGCGATGGCGGTGGCGATCATCATCGCGGCGAAGGCGAGCAGCAGGATGCTGCCGGGGATGAAACGCGAGAGCAGGCCGCCGGCGTAGGCACCGGCCATGCCGGCCAGGCCGAACAGGATGCCGGTGCGCCACTGGACGCGGCCTGCCCGCGCGTGGGAGATCGCGCCGACCGCGCTGGTGACGCCGACGACGAGCAGCGAGGTGGCGATGGCTTCCTTGGCATCCATGCCCGCGACGTACGCCAGCAGCGGGACGGTGAGGATCGAACCTCCGCCGCCGAGCAATCCGAGGGTGACGCCGACGAGGACCGCCAGCGCAACGGTCAGCGCGATCATGATCAGTTCCTTTCGGCCGTAGCGGTCTTCGAGTCGACCAGCTGGGCGACGATGGTCTGCGGATCACACGAGGCGCCGCGGTTGTAGGGCAGCTTGGAGAGCACCATGCCCATCGCGCAGGTGTTGGAGAGCGCGGCGAAGCTCAGGCCGCCGCCGACGCCGGCGGCGAGCCACTTGAGCTTGGGTACCGCGATGCTGCCGAGGACGGAGGTCAGCACGATGGAGCCGGCGACGAGGCGGACCTGGCGTTCGAGGTCCCAGCGCTCGGTGCCGCGGTTGACGGTGAAGCCCTTGGCTTCCCAGCCCATCATGCCGCCCTCGAGGATGTGCACGTTGAACAGCCCGGCGGTGCGGAGAGTCTCCTCGGCCTGGGTGGCGCGCTGGCCCGACCGGCACACGAGGACGACGTTCTCGTCGAGGTGGGCGAGGAACTCGTCGCGGTGCTCGCGCAGCAGGTCCAGGGGGACGTTGTAGGCGCCGGGAATGTGCACGGACTCGAACTCGCCGGGCGTGCGGACGTCCACGACGCGGACGTTCTTGCCGGAGTCGAGGAGCTCGCGCAGGGCGGTGGGATCGAGGGTGGCGGGACTCGGCTCGGTCATGGGGGCCTTTCGGATCGGTGGTCGTGATCGCGGGGTGTGCGATCGGGCTTCGTGCATAAACCCCTGGGGGTATGTCCGCAGCAATGATAAGCATACGGGAGGGGGTATGTGCAAGGCGTGCCGGCGGGGTCGTGGCGGCGGTACGACGTGCTTCGCCGGTATACCTCAGGGGGTACTTGACATACCCAGGGGGGTATATGTCAGGATGGGTCAACGCAGAACGCCACCGGTCTTGGTGACCGAGGAGAGGGAGATCCGAATGATTCTCGAGCAGTACTACATCGAGTGCCTGTCGCACGCGTCGTACCTGATCGGTGACGAGGGCACCGGCCGGGCGGTGGTGGTCGATCCGCGCCGCGATGTCACCGAGTACCTCGACGACGCCGCGCGGCACGGGCTGCGCATCGAGGGTGTGATCAACACGCATTTCCACGCGGATTTCGTCTCCGGGCATCTGGAGCTGCTCGAGGCGACCGGGGCGTGGATCGGGTTCGGGGAGGCCGCCGAGGCGGACTACCCGATCCGGCGGCTGCGCGACGGCGAGCACCTGTCCCTCGGGGAGGTGGACCTCGAGATCCTGGCCACCCCGGGGCACACCTGGGAGTCGATCTCGGTGCTGGTGCGCGAGCATCCGGGGGCGACCCCGGCCGCGGTGCTGACCGGGGACTCGTTGTTCATCGGTGATGTGGGTCGCCCGGACCTGGTGAATCTGGGGGATTCGTCGACCGAGGATCTGGCGCGGGCGATGTACCACACGGTGCACGAGAAGCTGCTGACCCTGCCCGATGCGGTCACGGTGCTGCCCGCGCACGGTGCCGGCTCGTCGTGCGGGAAGAACCTGTCGACGGAGCTGACCTCGACGATCGGGGAGCAGCGGGTGAGCAATCCGTCGGTGCAGCCGATGAGCGAGGAGGCGTTCGTGGCGTTGGTCACCGAGGGGCAGCCGGCCGCGCCGGCCTACTTCTCGGTCGATGCCGGGTTGAACAAGAGCGTGCATCCGCTGCTCGATCGGGGGCGCACCATCCCGGAGCTGAGCCCGGCGCGGGTGCGGGCCGAGCTGGCCGCCGGGACCCGGGTGCTCGATGCGCGCGGTGTGGACGACTTCGCGGCGGGGCATCTGCGCGGGTCGGTCAACGTCGGGTTCGACGGCCGGTTCGCCGAGACCGGCGGGATGGTCGCCGAGGTGGGGGAGAAGATCGTGTTGATCACCTATCCGGGGGAGGAGCAGGACGCGGCGGTGCGGCTGGCCCGGATCGGGTCGGACAACGCGGCCGGTTATCTCACCGTCGATCACGACGGGGTGTTCCCGGCGGAGCTGGCGGATCTGGTGCAGACCGCGCCGCGGACCACCGTCGCGCAGCTCGACGAGTTGCTCGCCGCCGATGCGGTGACGCTGGTCGACATCCGCAATCCCGGTGAACGCGAGTTCGGGGTGATTCCGGGGGCGGTGCCGATCCCGTTGGCGCAGCTGCGGACCCGGCTCGGGCAGGTGCCGACCGGCAAGCCGATCGTGGTGCACTGCGCCGGTGGGTGGCGTTCGAGTGTGGCCGCGTCGCTGCTGCGGGCGCAGGGCTTCGACAACGTCTCGGACCTGCTCGGCGGTTACAACGCCTGGGCCGAGGCCCACGTCCCCGCCTGATCCCGCACCCGAGGAAAACGAAAGGAACCCCCGATGGCAACGACGAATCTCACCCTCGCGGACTTCGAGTCCACGATCACCGACAACGACATCGTCCTGGTCGACTTCTGGGCCTCGTGGTGCGGTCCGTGCCGGGCGTTCGCCCCCGTGTTCGACAAGTCCTCGGCCGCGCACCCGGACGTCGTGCACGCCAAGGTCGACACCGAGGCCGAGCAGCAGCTCGCCGCCATGGCCGACATCCGCTCGATCCCCACGATCATGGCGTTCCGCGAGGGCGTGCTGGTCTACGCCCAGCCCGGCGCCCTGCCGGCGGCCGCCCTCGAAGACCTCATCGGGCAGATCAAGGCCCTGAACATGGCCGAGGTCCACGCCCAGGTCGCCGAACACAAGGCCGCCGCCGGCGCCTGACCCGCCACCCCCGTTACCCGTCCCGAGGAGGACCCCTATGTGTTACCCCGTCACCTGCCCGAACTGCGGAAAGACCGGCTGGGGCGGCTGCGGCCAGCACGTCGACGCCGTCATGCGCTCCGTGCCCGCACCCGACCGCTGCGCGTGCGGCCAGGACACCGCCGCGGGGGCGCAGGCACGCACCCTCGGCGCGCTCTTCCGCCGCTGACCGCACCTCGAGGAGACTGCGCCTCCACCGCACTCTCCGCCGCGGCAACACCCCGCCCTGCTCGAGCAGGGCGGGGTGTTCGCGTAGCAGGCCGAGGGCCAATTACCCTTCCGCGGTCGGCCGACCGGTGAAAAACTCGTAAACGCCCACTCGAGAAGGGACGGCCACGGTGAACAGAGCGATGGGGCCGGTGGACACCATCTGGCTCAACATGGACCGACCCGAGAACCTCATGATCATCGACTCGCTGATGTTCTTCGAGGGCCCCGTCGACTGGTCGCGCGTGGTGTCCCTCGTGCAGCGACGATTCGTCGACACCTACCCGTCGTTCCGGCAGCGGCCGGTGCAACCGCGCACGCATGTCGGGTCGCCGCATTGGGAGGACGACCCGGAGTTCGACCTCGACGACCACCTGATCCGGACGACCCTGCCCCGCAGCGACGACGCGACGCTGCAGCGGTACATCGAACGGCGGATGCCGGTGCCGTTCGATCGTCGCCGCCCGCTGTGGGAGATGCACCTCATCGACGGATACCGGCACGGAGCCGTGATCTACACCCGGCTCCACCACTGCATCGGTGACGGCATAGCCCTCAACCAGGTGATGCTCTCGATGACGGGGGAGACCCCGGACAGCGACCTCGACGACGCCCCGATTGCCGTGCCCGAGCACCATGCCGGTCTCCTCGAGGGGGCCGCCAAGTTCGCGGGGGCCGCGGTGTCGAACACCGCCAGTGCGGCGTCCGGCGCTGCGCACATGCTGCTCGACCTGCCCAAGCTGCTCGATCCGCATGTCCTTGGCGACGCCTTCACCCAGGCCGAACGCACCGGCGAGATCGCGAACAAGCTCGTGCTCGGCCCCAAACCGCACACTCCGCTCAGTGGCGAACCAGGAACGGCCAAACGGGCGGTGTGGTGTGAGCCCTTTCCGCTCGACGACATCAAGCACATCGGTCACCGGACCGGAACCACCGTCAACGACGTGCTCATGGGAGCCGTCGCCGGGGCGCTCGCGACGTACATCCGCGAGCACGGCGGCGAGCCGCAGGACGTGCCCACGATGGTGCCGGTCAACGTTCGCCCCCTCGACAAGCCCCTGCCGAAGGAACTCGGGAATCAGTTCGCTCTGGTGCTCTTCAAGTACCCGTCGGCACTGGAGACCCCGCTCGAACGCATCGTCGAGACCCACCGGCGGATGGAGGTCATCAAGCACTCTCCCGAGGTGACGCTCACGTTCGGCCTGATCAAGGCGATCGGACGGACCGGTCCGGAGCTGGAACGGTTCTTCGTGGACTTCTTCTCCGGCAAGGCGATCGGGGTGACCACCAATGTTCCCGGTCCCACGAGCGACCGGTACATGGCGGGGGCGAAGATCCGCGGTGTGCTCGCCTGGGTGCCGGGCGCCGGCGATCAGACCCTCGGCGTCTCGATCTTCAGCTACAGCGGCAAGGTCCGGGTGGGGTTCAAGGCGGACGCGGACCGGGTGCCCGATCCCGAGAATCTCGTCCGCGCCTTCACCGAGGAGATCGACGGGCTGCTCCGCCTCTCGCACGCCGTGTGACGGCGACGTGAATCCGCCGATTCGGTGTCCGTTCCGGGTGAGGATGTCTACGGTCGGCTCATGAGCGAGCACGGGCACTACCAGGAAGTCCTGAACGCACTGAATCCGCAGCACCGGGCGCTGCGCGCGGCGATTCCCGAGGTGTATCAGGGTTTCAATGCCCTCAGCAAGGCCGCCTTCGCCCCCGGGGCCCTGGATACCAGGACCAAGGAACTGATCGCGCTCGCGATCGGCGTCGTCGACGAATGCGACGGCTGCATCGCCTCCCATGCGCGCAGCGCCGTCCGGGCCGGGGCGAGCAGGCAGGAGGCGGCCGAGGCGATCGGGGTCGCATTTCTGATGCAGGGCGGCCCGGCGACGATCTACGGGTCGCGGGCCTACACCGCGTTCTGCGAATTCGCCGACGCCGAGGAACAGCGGGACCGGTGACGGTCCGGTGGAGGGGATGACGGGAATCGAACCCGCGTAGCCAGTTTGGAAGACTGGGGCTCTACCATTGAGCTACATCCCCATGCATGCGATCGACCCGGGATCGCCGGGTCTGCCGCGTGCAGGAACAGACTGTACCGAACCTCGCTTTGGATTTCATAATCGGGGGGCCGTAGGATTCTCCCTCGGGTCCCCGGAAGGTTCCGGGTGCCGGTGTTGACGGGATGTGGCGCAGCTTGGTAGCGCATCCGCTTTGGGAGCGGAGGGTCGCAGGTTCAAATCCTGTCATCCCGACCAGGAAGAACCGGGTGGACGACCGAGCACCCGGTGACAGCTTGATCGAACGACCAACGAGCACGACAGAAGGAGCATGTCCGTGAAGAGCACCGTCGAGCAGCTCAGCCCGACGCGAGTCCGTATCAACGTTGAGGTGCCCTTCGAGGAGCTCCAGCCTGATTTCGACCGCGCGTTCAAGGCCCTCGCCAGCCAGATCCGCCTTCCCGGCTTCCGGCCCGGCAAGGCCCCGCGCAAGCTGCTCGAGGCCCGCGTCGGACGTGGCGCCGTGCTCGAGCAGGTCGTCAACGACGCCATCCCGGCCCGCTACAGCGAGGCCGTGACCGCCAACGAGGTCAAGGTCATCGGCCAGCCCGAGGTCGACATCACCAAGCTCGAGGACAACGTCGAGCTCGTCTTCACCGCCGAGGTCGACGTCCGGCCGGAGATCACCCTCCCCGACTTCTCCGCCATCGCGGTCACCGTCGATCCCGTCGAGGTCACCGACGAGGCGGTCGAGGAGCAGCTGCTGTCGCTGCGTCAGCGCTTCGGCACCCTCACCGGTGTCGAGCGGCCGGTGCAGGACGGCGACTTCGTGTCCATCGACCTGTCCGCCACCGTCGGCGGCGAGGAGGTCCCCGAGGCCTCCACCACCGGTCTGTCCCACGAGGTCGGTTCGGGCCAGCTCATCGACGGCCTCGACGAGGCGCTCGTCGGCCTGTCCGCGGGCGAGTCGAAGGAGTTCACCACCACGCTCGTCGCCGGTGAGCATGCCGGCGAGGAGGCCGTGGTCACCGTCACGGTGAACAGCGTCAAGGAGCGCGAGCTGCCCGCCGAGGACGACGAATTCGCGCAGCTCGCGAGCGAGTTCGACACCCTCGAGGAGCTCAAGGCCGACCTGCGCGAGCGGGTCTCCCGCGTCAAGAAGGTCGAGCAGGCCGGTCAGATCCGCGACAAGGTTCTCGACGCCCTGCTCGAGGCCGTGGAGGTGCCGCTGCCCGAGGCCGTCGTCCAGGCCGAGATCGACGGCGCCCTGCACGATGCCATCCACGCGCTCGACCACGACGAGACCAAGCTCAACCAGCTCCTCGAGGAGCAGGGCTCGAGCCGCGAGGAATTCGACAACGACACCCGCGAGTCGGCCGAGCGCGCCGTGAAGGTGCAGCTGCTGCTCGACGCGATCGCCGAGGCCGAGGGCACCACCGTCGAGCAGGAGGAGCTCACCGAGCGCATCTTCTTCCAGGCGCAGCGCTACGGCATCCCGCCGGAGCAGTTCATCCAGCAGATCGGCCAGGCGAACCAGCTCGGCGCCGTCTACGCGGACGTCCGGCGCGGCAAGGCCCTCGGCAACGTCGTGGACCGGGCCACGGTCACCGACACCAGTGGCGCCACGATCGACACCTCCGAGCTGTTCGGCACGAAGAGCGACGCCGAGTCCGAGGACGCCGAGGCTCCGGCCGGCGAGGGCGACTCCGAGTAGTAGAGCGAGACCCGTTGCCGCGCCGCGCGATTGCATGTGCGACGTCGCAACGGTTCTGCGCAGGGAACGCAGAGCGGAAATTTCCGCTTTGAGCGAAGTGGGGCGGCACCGGGCATCCGGTGCCGCCCCACTTCGTTACTGTCAGTGTCAGCAATCCACGATTGACGAGAAGGCAGGTACCGTGACTCCTCAGAATCCGGCGACATCCATCGGTCCCACGATGACCTCGGCCACCGCTGGGCTCAACCTCAGCGACTCGGTCTACGAGCGGCTGCTGCGCGAGCGGATCATCTTCCTCGGTACCCAGGTCGACGACGACATCGCGAACAAGCTCTGCGCGCAGATCCTGCTGCTGTCCGCGGAGGACCCGACGCGCGACATCTCCCTCTACATCAACTCCCCGGGTGGATCCGTCACCGCCGGTATGGCGATCTACGACACCATGAAGTTCGTCGAGTGCGACGTGGCGACCTTCGCGATGGGCCTGGCCGCCTCCATGGGGCAGTTCCTGCTCTCGGCCGGCACGCGGGGCAAGCGGTACGCCCTGCCGCACGCGCGGATCATGATGCACCAGCCGTCCGCCGGTATCGGCGGCACGGCCAGCGACATCGCGATCATGGCGGAACAGTTCGCGCACACCAAGCGGGAGATGGCGGAACTGATCGCCGAGCACACCGGCCAGACCGTCGAGCAGATCACGAAGGACTCGGACCGCGACCGCTGGTTCACCGCCAAGGAAGCACTCGAGTACGGCTTCGTCGACCATGTCGTCTCGCGGGCGCAGCAGGCCGGCGGCACCGGCAACTAGTTCCGAGCCCTCCGATCCGCTCTACGCCCCACGAATTCCTGGAGAAGCGATGACCAACCTGTTCGATCCGCGCCAGCTCGGCGGCCAAGCTCCGGCTTCCCCCGCGAGCCGCTACATCCTGCCCTCGTTCATCGAGCACTCGAGCTACGGGGTCAAGGAGTCCAACCCGTACAACAAGCTGTTCGAGGAACGCATCATCTTCCTCGGCGTGCAAGTGGACGACGCCTCGGCCAACGACGTCATGGCGCAGCTGCTGGTGCTCGAGTCGCTGGACCCGGACCGCGACATCACGATGTACATCAACTCGCCCGGCGGCTCGTTCACGTCGCTGATGGCGATCTACGACACCATGCAGTACGTGCGTGCCGACATCACGACCGTGTGCCTCGGCCAGGCCGCCTCGGCCGCGGCGGTGCTGCTCGCCGCCGGTACCCCCGGCAAGCGGCTCGCCCTGCCCAATGCGCGCGTGCTCATCCACCAGCCCGCCACCGGCGGCATCCAGGGCCAGGTGTCCGACCTCGAGATCCAGGCCGCGGAGATCGAGCGCATGCGCCGCCTGATGGAGACGACCCTGGCCAAGCACACCGGCAAGGACCCCGAGCAGATCCGCAAGGACACCGACCGCGACAAGATCCTCACCGCCGCGGAGGCCGTCGACTACGGTCTGATCGACAACGTGCTCGAGTACCGCAAACTCTCGGCTCAGAAGTAACCGCCTCGGCCCGGCCCGGAGCGCGCCTCGCGCGCGTTCGCGGCCGGGCCGGTGTGCTCGAGCGGCATTACCGCCGCCCCGCACAAAATATGGCCCGAATCGCCCGGAACCGGTCGACCGCCGTCGCAGTCTCCGGGTACGGTCGTTCCAAGGGCCCGCTCCCCGGACCGGCGCTGTCGGCGGTCGCGGGATCGGTTGCACGCTTACGAGGAAGTAGGGACCTGACAGATGGCACGTATCGGTGACGGGGGCGACCTGTTGAAATGCTCTTTCTGCGGAAAGAGCCAGAAGCAGGTCAAGAAGCTCATTGCGGGCCCAGGGGTCTACATCTGCGACGAGTGCATCGACCTGTGCAACGAGATCATCGAGGAAGAACTGGCCGAGTCCAACGAGGTCAAGCTCGACGAGTTGCCCAAGCCGGCCGAGATCCGCGAGTTCCTCGACAACTACGTCATCGGGCAGGACTCCGCGAAGCGGACCCTGGCGGTGGCGGTCTACAACCACTACAAGCGGATCCAGGCGGGGGAGAAGGCCCGCGACACCCGGGGTGAGTCGGTCGAGCTGGCCAAGTCGAACATCCTGCTGCTCGGGCCCACCGGCTGCGGGAAGACGTACCTGGCGCAGACGCTGGCGAAGATGCTGAACGTGCCGTTCGCGATCGCCGACGCCACCGCCCTGACCGAGGCCGGCTACGTCGGTGAGGACGTCGAGAACATCCTCCTCAAGCTCATCCAGGCGGCCGACTACGACGTCAAGCGCGCCGAGACCGGGATCATCTACATCGACGAGGTCGACAAGATCGCCCGCAAGAGCGAGAACCCGTCGATCACCCGCGACGTGTCCGGTGAGGGCGTCCAGCAGGCGCTGCTGAAGATCCTCGAGGGCACCCAGGCGTCGGTGCCGCCGCAGGGCGGACGCAAGCATCCGCACCAGGAATTCATCCAGATCGACACCACCAACGTGCTGTTCATCGTCGCCGGTGCGTTCGCCGGGCTCGAGAGGATCGTCTCGGACCGGGTCGGCAAGCGCGGAATCGGCTTCGGCGCCGAGGTGAAGTCCAAGGCCGAGATCGACACCACCGACCACTTCGCCGAGGTCATGCCCGAGGATCTGATCAAGTTCGGTCTCATTCCCGAGTTCATCGGCCGCCTGCCGGTCGTCGCCTCGGTGACGAACCTGGACAAGGATTCGCTGGTGCAGATCCTGTCGGAGCCGAAGAACGCGCTCGTCAAGCAGTACGTCCGGCTCTTCGAGATGGACGGGGTGGAGCTCGAGTTCACCCAGGACGGGCTGGAAGCTGTCGCCGATCAGGCGATCCTGCGTGGTACCGGTGCCCGCGGCCTGCGCGCCATCATGGAAGAGGTCCTGCTGCCGGTGATGTACGACATCCCGAGCCGCGACGACGTCGCCAAGGTGGTCGTCACCGCCGAAACCGTCAACGACAACGTGCTGCCGACGATCGTGCCGCGCAAGCCCGAACGGGAGCGTCGCGACAAGACCGCCTGATCCGACCGCGTGAAAGGCCCCGGCATCCGTGCCGGGGCCTTCGCCGTAGGTGGGGTGCTTCCGCCGGAGCCTGCGACGCCGCGGTGGCCGCGACGCCACAGTGCCCGCGACGCCGCAGTGCCCGCGACGCCGCAGTGGCCGAATGTCACATCACGTCACTCGAAGCGACGTGATGTGACATTCGGCCACGTAAGCGGAGGTCAGATGCGGTTGCCGAGTTCGCGCAGCGGGGTGCGGAAGGTTTCCTTCGCCGACAGGGCGGACACGGCGCACACCAGGCAGGCGCCGGACGTCAGGAGGGCGACGGGCAGCCAGTTCGTCGGATCGCCGCCCATGAGCGCGGTGCCGATGGCGGGGGCGAAGCCGGCGATGGCGAAGCCGAGCTGGGTGCCGATCGCCATGCCGGAGTAGCGGACCTTGGTGTTGAACATCTCGGCGTAGAACGCCGGCCAGATCGCGTTGGGCGCGGCGTAGAGCAGGCCCATCAGGGCGATGCCGGCGGCGAAGATCAGCGCGACGTTGCCCGTGGAGATGGCCTGGAAGTACACGAAGATGAACACCGCCGAGCCGAGGACGCCGGTGACGAAGACGGGCTTACGGCCGACGCGATCCGACAAGGCGGCGAGGGCGGGCTGGCTGAACAAGGCGACGGCGTTGGCGGCGATCGCGACCCCCAGCATCGTCGACTTGGCGATGCCCACCTCGGCGCTGGTCGCGAACGCCAGGCCGAACACGGAGAAGATGGTGCTCACCACGGCGACGAAGGCGCAGAAGATCACCCGGGTCAGGTTGGCCGGATGGGTGCGCAGCAGGTCGGCGACCGGCAGCTTGGCGACCTCGTGGGACTTCTTGGTCTCCGCGAACTCCTCGGGCTCCTCGAGCTTGAGCCGCATGACGTACGCGGCGGCCAGCACGAACAGGCTGCCCCAGAACGGTACGCGCCAGCCCCAGCTGTAGAGGATGTCGTCGGGCATGGCCGCGACGGGCAGGAACACCAGGCTGGCGAGGATGAAGCCGGCCTGGGTGCCGTTGAGCGTCCAGCTCGCGAAGAATGCTCGACGGTTCTGCGGGGCGTGCTCGAGAGTCAACGAGCTCGCGCCGGACTGCTCGCCGGCGGCGGAGATGCCCTGGAAGATTCGCATCAACACGAGCAGCGCGGGAGCGAGTACGCCGATCGACTCGGCGCTGGGGATCAGGCCGATGCCGAAGGTTGCGACGCCCATGAGGATGAGCGTGAACAGCATGACGTTCTTGCGTCCGACCCGGTCACCGAAGTGGCCGAGCACCACGGCGCCGAGCGGCCGCGCGATGTAGGCGACACCGAAGGTCGACAGGGACAGTAGCGCCGCGTGGCCGCTGTCGGGGAAGAACACGGTCGGGAAGATCAGGGCGGCGGCGGATGCGTAGATGTAGAAGTCGTAGTACTCGAGCATGCTGCCGAGGAAGGCCGACGACGCTGCGCGCTTGACCTTGGTGGTGTCGTGCGGGCGGATTTCGGTCGTCATACCGGAATTCTCCGGCGTGTCGAGGGTGTGCGCGGTCATCGCGTCTCCTGTGCGGAAAAGGGGAGGGGATGTTCGAGATACGAACCCGGGTTCGTACTGCGTTGTCTCGAATGTAGGCGCCATCACACGGTGAACGCAAGATGTATGAACTAGATAGTTCATAAAATTTCGGAACGCGTCTCCGTGCGCATTCCCCCGAGGTCCCTCAGTCGGGCAGGGTCGTCAGGAACGCGACGAGGAGGTCGCCCAGCATCCTCCGATGCCTGGTTCGCAGCTCGTCCGCGGCGAGGTCCTGGTCGAACAGGGCCTGCCAGGTGTACCGGTTGGCGGTGCGGAAGACGCAGAAACTGCTGATCACCAGGTGGACGTCGAGGGCGTCGACGTCGTCGCGGAAGAGGCCGTCGGCCCGGCCGCGTTCGAGGATGCCGGTGAGCACGTCGACGGCGGGGGCGCCCAGGCCGGCGAGATGGGGAGACTGCCGGATGTGCTCGCCCCGGAGCATGTTCTCGTTGGCGACGATGCGGATGAAGTCGGGATGCTGGTCGTGGTGGTCGAACGTGGCCTCGGCCAGCACGCGGATGGCGTCGACGGGGCCGAGGTCTTCGAGGTCCAGCTCGCGCTCCTGGGCGCGGATCGTCCCGTAGGAACTCTCGAGGACGGCCCGGTAGAGGCCCTCCTTGTCGCCGAAGTAGTAATAGATCATCCGCTTGGTGGTCTGCGTGCGCTCGGCGATCTCGTCGACCCGGGCTCCCGACAGTCCCTTGTCCGCGAACTCCGCGGTGGCCACCTCGAGGATGTTCTCCCTGGTGAGGTCGCTGTTGCGGCGTCGTCGGCCGGTCGTCTGCTCGGGTGCCATGGCGCCACCCTATCGACCGGGGTCTTGTCTCCGTGCCGCCCGTGGCCGTACGCTATGGCTTGTAACTCACTAGTTCGTACATTGTGACGTGAAAGGCCCGCCATGACCGACTCGATTCTCTGCGGCCTCATCGGAACCGGCATCGGTGCCTCGCTGACACCCCCGATGCACGAGGAGGAGGGCGCGCGGCAGGGCCTGCGCTACGTCTACAAGATCATCGACCTCGACGAGCTGGGCCTCTCGGTTGCCGACCTGCCGCGGCTGCTGCGCACCGCGCGCGAGCTGGGCTTCCGGGGCCTGAACATCACCCATCCCTGCAAGCAGGCCGTCATCGACCACCTCGACGACCTGTCGCCCGAGGCGCGCCGCCTCGGCGCCGTCAACACCGTGCTGTTCGACGGCGGGCGCGCGATCGGTCACAACACCGACTGGTCCGGCTTCGGCCGCAACTTCGACCGCGGACTCCCCGGCGTCGCGCTCGACGCGGTCGTCCAGCTCGGAGCCGGTGGGGCCGGGGCGGCGGTCGCGTACGCCGCGCTCACCCGCGGGGTGCGCGCGTTCACCGTCGTCGATCCCGACCTCGCGCGCGCCACCGCGCTGCGCGACACGCTCACCGTGCTGTTCCCGGACGTTGCCGTCTCGTCCGCGACGCCGGCCGAGCTGCCGCGGCTGCTGGCCGCCGCGGACGGCCTGATCCACGCGACGCCCGTCGGCATGGCCGCACATCCCGGAACGGCCTTCGACCCGGCACTGCTGCGCCCCGACCTGTGGGTCGCCGAGGTCGTCTACCGGCCCATCGAGACCGAACTCGTCCTGCGTGCCCGCGCACTCGGCGCCCCGACCCTCACCGGCGCGGGCATGGCCGTCTTCCAGGCCGTCGACGCATTCCGCATCTTCACCGGGGTGGAGCCCGACGCCGACCGCATGCTTGCCCACATGACGGCCCTGATCGAGGCGGAGCGGGTGCCGGCCTGATCTGTCCGTGGGGACGACGGCGCCGCCTCACCGCGGTCGGGACGACGGCGCCGCCTCACCGCGGTCGGGACGACGGCGCCGTGTCACCGCGGTCGGGACGACGGCGCCGTGTCACCGCGGTCGGGACGACGGCGCCGAATCACCGCCCGGCACGCGCAACATCGCGCAGGCGAGCTCGACGATCTCCGACTCGAAGGTGGACAGGTCGGTCGCGTCCCCGGCCTCGTGGGCGCGCTCCCACGAGGCGAACGAGCCGATGACGAAGCGCACCGTCAGCCCCACACGCCGACGGGCGTCGGCTTCGGGGAGGTCGAGACACTGCGCGATCGTCTCCAGGAGGGAGGCGAGGACGGTGAGCGACTCGTCGGACGGGTAGTAGTCGGCCTGGACGGCCCCCGGCTGGGGGACCGCCAGGAACACCAGGGGGGCGGTGGCGAGCCACTGCTCGTTGAAGCGAGCCCAGTAGCTGGGCCTTCCGCGGGCGATCTCGGTGACGAGCGGATGGACGTAGGCATAGACGAGCCGTTCGAGTGCCGGGGAGCCGTCGAGGTGGGCTGCGTCCGTCAGTGCCGCCCGCTGGGCGTTGACGTGCGGCGCGTGCCGGCTCCAGACCGCGTCGAGCAGTCCGTGCCACGAGCCGAAGTGATAGGCGATCGCCGAATTGTTGCGCTGACCGGCGGCTGTGACCACCTCGCGCGCCGAGACGCCGTGGATGCCGCGACGGGCGACGAGTTCCTCCGCGGCATCCAGCAGAGCGAGACGACCTGTTGACACTGCCATGCGTCCACTGTACTAAGAAGTTCGACTTTCCAATTAATAAGAACTTCTTAACGGAGGATTCCATGGGTCATCTCTCCTCCCGGAGCGTCCTCGTGGCGCTCGCGGTCACCTCGGTGCTGGCCGCCACGGCCTGCGCGGATTCCGAACCGGCCCCCGCTGCCGAGCGTTCCCCCGGCTCGCTGATCAGCGCCCGGCCGCTGACGAGCGCGGCGGCGCTGCCCAGCGCGGCGCGCACGGAACTGATCACCTACCTCTCGGAGGACGCCACGGGACGCCCGATCCTCGTGTCGGGCACCGTCGCGATCCCGCGCGGCGACGCCCCCGGCGGAGGATGGCCGGTGATCAGCTGGGCGCACGGCACGACGGGTGTCGGAGATGCCTGCGCGCCCTCGGCCGACACGGTCGGCGGACCCGCCCACAGCTACCTCTCGCGGACCACCGCGATGCTCGATCGGTGGGTCGCCGACGGCTACGCCGTGGTCCAGACCGACTACGAGGGCCTCGGAACGCCGGGCGGACATCCCTACATGAACGGCGACAGCGCCGCGAACACGGTCGTCGACATCGTGCGTGCCGCACGCGAGGCCGAGCCCGGCATCGGAAACCGGTGGACGGTGATGGGGCACAGCCAGGGCGGGCATGCGGCCCTGTTCACCGCCGCCCAGGGCGCGGAGCGCGCTCCCGAACTGGAACTGCAGGGCGCGGTCGCGTTCGCGCCGGGAAGCCGGACGAGCGAGACCGCCGCCTACTTCGCAACCGGGGGCCCGGGGATCGCGCAGGCCCTGACCTTCCTGCCCGTCCTGTTGCTCGGCGCCGAGGCCGCCGACCCCGAGGTGTCCGCCGACGCGATGCTCACGGACGCGTCCCGTCCGCTGCTCGCGGCGGCGCGCACCGGGTGCATGGACGACGTGCGCAAGGTGGCCGCGACCGTTCCCGTGGACCAGGTGTTCGCGCCCGGTGCGGACGTCGGGCGCCTGACCGAGTACTTCGCCACGCAGGAACTCGAGCAGCTCGCCCTCTCGGTGCCGACCCTCGTCGTGCAGGGCACCGCGGACGTGCTCGTGGCCCGGCAGGTCACCGACGAGGTGACGAAGACCCTGTGCGGCAACGGTTCCCCCCTTGCCTACCGGGTCTACGACGGTGCCGACCACCGCGGCGTGCTCGAGGCCTCCCACGACGACGTGCGGGCCTTCGTCGACGGGGTCCGCTCGGGCGACGCGCCCGAACAGGACTGCAGCTGAGCCGTTCCCGGGCCCCCGCTCATACGACGGATCCGGTGTAGACGTTCATCGAGTCGCCGCGGAGGAAACCGACCAGGGTCAGGCCGGACTCCGCGGCGAGATCGACCGCCAGCGACGAGGGGGCCGACACCGCTCCGAGCGCCGGGACGCCGGCCATCACGGCCTTCTGCACCAGCTCGAAGGAGGCCCGCCCGCTGACGACGAGGACGGTGTCCGGCAACGGGACCCGGTTCTCGGTCAGTGCCCAGCCGAGCACCTTGTCGACCGCGTTGTGCCGGCCCACGTCCTCCCGCAACGCCAGCAGGGTGCCGTCGGGGGTGAACAGCGCGGCGGCGTGCAAGCCCCCCGTGCTCTGGAAAACCTTCTGCCGCTGCCGCATTCGTGGTGGCATCGAGGCCAGCGCGCGGGCGGAGACCACGAAGCCGTCGGTCAGCGGGAACCGGGTGCGCCCGCGGATCCGGTCGAGGGACTCCTTCCCGCACACCCCGCACGCGGAGCTGGTGAGGAAGTTGCGGGCGCCCGCACCGTCGGGAACGGAGATCCCCGGCGCGAGGTGGACGTCGAGCACGTTGTAGGTGTTGGCGCCGCTGTCGTCGACGCCGTCGCAGTAGCGCACCACGGAGACGTCCTCGCGGCCGCCGACGATCCCCTCGGCGAGCAGGAATCCGTGGGCGAGTTCCACGTCGTGGCCCGGCGTGCGCATCGTGACCGTCAGGGCGCGGCCGTTGAGGCGGATCTCCAGCGGTTCCTCCACCGCGAGGCTGTCCGGTCGGCGTGCCTGCCCGTCCGCGGTGATCCGCAGGACGGGCCGGCGCGCGGTGACCCGCCCCATCAGTCGGCCCCGGCCCGCTCGAGTCGGACGACGATCGCCTTGGAGACCGGGGTGTTCGACTTCGTCGCGACGTGGTCGAGGGGGACCAGCGGATTGGTCTCCGGGTAGTAGGCGGCCGCGTTGCCGCGCGGGGTGCTGTACGCGGCGATCCGGAAGTCGCGGACGCGACGCTCCTGCACCGCGCCGTCGGCGGGCCACTCGGACACGATGTCGACGAGGTCGCCGTCGGCGAATCCGAGTTCGGCGATGTCGTCCGTGTGGACGAACACGACCTTGCGGCCGTTCTTCACGCCGCGGTAGCGGTCGTCGAGCCCGTAGATGGTGGTGTTGTACTGATCGTGGCTGCGCAGCGTCTGCAGCACGAGCCGGCCCGGGGGAGTGGGCACCCACACCAGGTCGTTGACGCTGAAATTGGCCTTGCCGGTGTGCGTGCGGAATTCGCGGTTGTCGCGGGGCGGGTGCGGCAACTGGAACCCGTCGCGCCGGCGGACCTTGGTGTTGTAGTCCTCGCAGCCGGGCACGACCCGCCCGATCGAGTCGCGGATCAGGTCGTAGTTGCCCTCGAACGCCGACCAGCGGACCGGATGGTCGGGGCCGAACAGCTCGCGGGCGAGCCGGCAGACGATCGCGACCTCGCTGTGCAGCTGGTCGCCGACCGGCTGCAACCGGCCCCGTGACAGGTGCACCATTGACATCGAATCCTCCACGGAAACAAGCTGTTTGCCGCTCTCCTGGATGTCGAGGTCGGTGCGTCCGAGGGTGGGCAGGATCAGCGCTGTGCGCCCGTGCACGAGATGGCTGCGGTTGAGCTTGGTCGAGATCTGCACGGTCAGCTCGCAGCGGCGCAACGCCTCCTCGGTGGCGTGGGTGTCCGGGGTCGCGGCGACGAAGTTGCCGCCCATCGCCATGAAGAAGCTCGCCCGGCCGTCGCGCATCGCGCGGATCGCCTCGACGGTGTCGTACCCGTGCCTGCGCGGGCTCGTGATCCCGAACTCGAGGTCCAGCGCGGCGAGGAAGGACTCGGGCATCTTCTCCCAGATGCCCATCGTCCGGTCACCCTGCACGTTCGAATGCCCCCGCACCGGGCAGACCCCGGCCCCGGGCTTGCCGATCATCCCGCGCAGCAGCAGCAGGTTGACCGCCTCGGCGATGGTGGCGACGGCATGGGTGTGCTGAGTCAGGCCCATCGCCCAGCACGCCACGGTGCGTTGGGAGGTGGCCAGGTCCCGGGCGGTGGACCGCAGCTGCGCCTCGCTCAGCCCGGTGGCCTCGAGGACGGTGCCGAGGTCGACCGCGCGGACGTGCCGCTCGTAGTCGTCGAAGCCGGCGCAGTGGGCCTCGACGAAGGCCCGGTCGATCACGGTGCCGGGCGCGGCGTCCTCCGCCTCGAACAGCAGCCTGCCGAGCCCCTGGAACAGCGCCATGTCGCCACCGAGGCGGATCTGCAGGAACTCGTCGGCGATGTCCGTGCCGTGGCCGAGCACGCCGTCGACGCGCTGCGGGTCCTTGAACCGGAGCAGCCCCGCCTCGGGGAGCGGGTTGATCGCGATGATCTTGGCCCCGTTCTCCTTGGCCTTCACCAGGGTGGAGAGCATGCGCGGATGGTTGGTGCCCGGGTTCTGACCGGCGACGAGGATGAGGTCCGCGTGCTCGAGGTCCGGCACCGACACCGAGCCCTTGCCGATTCCGATGGTCTCGACGAGTGCGCTGCCGGAGGACTCGTGGCACATGTTGGAGCAGTCCGGCATGTTGTTGGTGCCGTAGCTGCGGATCAGCAGCTGGTAGAGGAACGCGGCCTCGTTGCTGGTGCGGCCCGACGTGTAGAAGACGGCGTGGTCCGGGGTGGGGAGCGCACGCAGGTGGTCGGCGATCAGCCGATACGCGTCGTCCCAGTCGACGGGGGTGTAGTGGGTCGCGCCGGGGCGGAGGACCATCGGATGGGTCAGGCGGCCCTGCTGCCCGAGCCAGTAGCCGGTCTTCTCCGACAGTTCCGCGACGGAGTGACGGGCGAAGAACTCGGGCGTGACCGTCCGCAGGGTGGCTTCCTCGGCGACGGCCTTGGCGCCGTTCTCGCAGAACTCCGCGGGCTTGCGGTGGCCGGGCGTCTCGGGCCAGGCGCACCCCGGGCAGTCGAAACCGTGCCGCTGGTTGAGCCGCGGCAGCGTGGCCGCCGTGCGGGCCACGCCCATCTGCTCGTAGGCGCGTTTCAGCGACACCAGGACCGCCGGGACACCGGCGGCGTGGTCCTTGGGTCCGGTGACCTCGAGGTCGGATTCCACGATGTCGTGCAGCGGACCGTGTCGAGTCATGTGTCCATCCTCACCCGCGAGCGATGCGCATACCAGTTCGAACGCTACCGGTCGCCCCCGAGCGAGCGCTCGGCGGTGGGCTGTGCCGGGGGCGAGCCGCCGTTACACGAAGTTCACCGGCGGCTCCCACGCAGATTACACACTGGGTTCACTCTCAGATGACGGTGATTAACAACATAAGACAGTCACCGCGACACGTACGAGGGGCGATCCCTCGGGACTGAACAAGGTGGACACCTATGGAAGAGGCAATCGCTGCCGCCGACACCGCCTGGATTCTCGCGGCCTTCACGGCGGTCTCGCTGATGGTTCCCGGGCTGGCGCTGTTCTACGGCGGCATGGTGAGCGTCCGCAGCACGCTCAACATGATCATGATGACGTTCGCGGGCTTCGCGCTCGTCGGAGTTCTGTGGGTCCTGTTCGGCTACTCGGCGGTGCTCGGAAACTCGCTCGGCGGTGCCGGACTGCTCGGCAACCCCCTCGAGTATCTCGGGCTCGGCCAGCTGCTCGAGGCGCCGGCCGAACCGGGACTCCCGCCGGCGCTGATAGCCGGATTCCAGCTCTTGTTCGCGGGCATCACGGTCGCCCTCGTGTGCGGCGCCCTTGCCGACCGCATGAAGTTCTCGGCCTGGATGGTGTTCGCCGGGCTGTGGGCTGTGCTGGTGTACTTCCCCGTCGCGCACTGGGTCTTCGCGTTCGATTCCGAGGACGGGTCCGTCGTCGGCGGCTGGATCGCCAACACCCTCGGTGCGGTCGACTTCGCCGGCGGCACCGCCGTGCACATCAACGCCGGCATCGCGGCCCTCGCGGTCATCATCGTCCTGGGCAAGCGGCGCTCGTTCCTGAATCCGCCCCGCCCGCACAGCCTTCCGCTGACCGTTCTCGGTGCCGGCATCCTGTTCTTCGGCTGGTTCGGGTTCAACGGCGGTTCCGCGCTCGCCGCGGACAACAACGCCTCGGTCGTCGTGCTCAACACCATCGCCGCGTCGTGCGCCGGCATCTGTGGCTGGCTGATCGTCGAGAAGCTGCGGGAGGGTCACGCCACGACCCTCGGCGCCGCGTCCGGCCTCATCGCCGCGCTCGTCGCGATCACCCCGGCCTGCGGTGCCGTCTCGCCGCTCGGCGCACTGGTCGTCGGTGCCCTGGCCGGTGCGCTGTGCTGCTTCGCGATCTCGCTGAAGTTCCGCCTGGGCTACGACGACGCTCTCGACGTCGTCGGCATCCACCTCGTCGGCGGTGTTCTCGGCACGCTGCTCATCGGTTTCCTGGCGGTGCCGGAGGCTCCCAGCGGCGCGGCCGGGCTGTTCTACGGCGGCGGAATCGGCCTGCTCGGCACCCAGACCGTCGCGGTGCTCGCGGTGCTGGCCTACTCCTTCGTCGTCACCTGGATCATCGCCAAGGGTCTCGACCTGGTGATGGGCCTGCGCGTCGATCCGGAGGCCGAGTACGAGGGTCTCGACGTCGTCGTGCACGGCGAGACCGCCTACGTGCTCGACGCGGTGGGCTTCACCGGCACGTCCCGTACGGAGGCGGCGTCGGTCGCGGAGGCGGCGACGGCACTCACGTCCAAGGCGGCAGCCGAGAAGCTCTGACCGAGGACCGACAACGGGTGAGGCCCCCGCTACGGCGGGGGCCTCGTTCGTCGTCGAGCGGGAGATTCTCGCGACGAGGGGGCGGTTACCGCTGCCTGCACCCGCGATGCACCGCGGCGGTGTCCCTCTCGACGCGGAAACCCCCCCGCTCGTGGTGGAGAGCGGGATCAGTCCTGGTGTTTGTCCGGGTACGCGGTGACCGCGAGGAACCGGATGGGCAGGGTGACGAGCTCGTTCGGCCCGTGGATGCCCTCGCCGTCGAGCAGCAGGGCGTCGCCGGGTTGGAGCCGGTACTCGGATTCGCCGTGCCCGTAGACCATCTCGCCCTCGAGCATGTAGAGCAGCTCGGTCCCCGGATGCTGGAACAGCGGGAAGACCTCGCTCGCGTCGGTGAGCGTCACCAGCACGGGCTCGAGCCGCTTGTGCTGGCCCCGCAGCGTGCCGAGCAACTCGTAGTGGTGTCCGACGCGGGTGCCGCGGCCGACGATCTCCGCGCCCTGGCCGGCCTTGACGAACACCGCCTCGCGCTGCGCGTCGGCGCCGCGGAACAGCGACGTCACCGGTACGTCGAGACCTGCGGCCAGGCGGGCGAGGGTCGAGAGGCTGCACGACGTCTGGGCGTTCTCGATCTTCGACAGCATCGCCTTGGAGATGCCCACCTTCGCGGCCATGTCGCCCACGGAGAGCCCGCTGGCGATCCGCAACTTGCGGACCTCCTGTGCGATGGCGCGTTCCAGGTCCACCCCGGTCGGGGTGTCCCGCGGGACCTCCCGGCCCGGCGCGTCGTGCAGTACGGGGCGCTCGGGGCTGCTCATGTCCTCACTGTACGTGCTGTTTCCCGACAGTGGACGATCGTGCGAGGGGCAGGCACACGGAACGAGCGAATGTGCCTTACCGTCGGACAGGCCGACAGTAAGGCACATTCGCTCGGTGGAAGGCGGGCAGCGGCTCAGAAGCCCTGGCCGGGCACCCAGTTGGTGCCGGCCAGTGGCACCCGCGCCATGGCGGCCGACTCGATGGTCAGGGCCACGAGGTCCTGCGGCTCGAGGTTGCGCAGGTGCGACTTGCCGCAGGCGCGTGCGATGGTCTGGGCCTCCATGGTGAGCACGCGCAGGTAGTTCGCGAGGCGGCGGCCGCCCTCGACCGGATCGAACCGGGCCTGCAGGTCCGGATCCTGCGTGGTGATGCCGGCGGGGTCCTTGCCGTCCTGGAAGTCGTCGTAGAACCCGGCGGCCGAGCCGAGCTTCTCGTACTCCGCCTGGTACCGGGGGTTGTTGTCGCCCAACGCGATCAGCGCCGCGGTGCCGATGGCGACGGCGTCCGCGCCGAGGGCCATGGCCTTGGCGACGTCGGCGCCGGACCGGATGCCGCCGGAGACGACGAGCTGCACGCCACCAGGGGTGCGGTGCATTCCCATCTCCTGCAGCGCCTGCACGGCCTGGGGGATCGCGGCGAGGGTGGGAATGCCGACGTGCTCGATGAACACGTCCTGCGTGGCGGCCGTGCCACCCTGCATGCCGTCGACCACGACGACGTCGGCCCCGGCCTTCACGGCGAGCTTGACGTCGTAGTAGGTGCGGGTCGCGCCGACCTTGACGTAGATCGGCTTCTCCCACCCGGTGATCTCGCGCAGTTCGATGATCTTGACGGCGAGGTCGTCCGGGCCGGTCCAGTCGGGGTGCCGGCACGCGCTGCGCTGGTCGATACCGACGGGCAGGGTGCGCATTCCGGCGACGCGCTCGGTGATCTTCTGCCCGAGCAGCATGCCGCCGCCGCCGGGCTTGGCGCCCTGGCCGAGGACGACCTCGATCGCGTCGGCCTTGCGCAGGTCGTCGGGGTTCATCCCGTAGCGCGACGGCAGGTACTGGTAGACGAGGTGCTTGGACTGACCGCGTTCCTCCGGCGTCATGCCGCCGTCGCCGGTGGTGGTGGACGTGCCGACCTCGCTGGCGCCGCGCCCGAGAGCCTCCTTCGCCCGCCCGGACAGCGCCCCGAAGCTCATGCCGGCGATGGTGACCGGGATGTCGAGGTGCAGCGGGTACTTCGCGTGCCGGTCGCCGAGGACCACGTCGGTCTCGCACTTCTCGCGGTAACCCTCGAGCGGGTACCGCGACATCGACGCGCCGAGGAACAGCAGGTCGTCGAAGTGCGGAAGCTTGCGCTTGGCGCCCCATCCGCGGATGTCGTAGATGCCGGTCTCGGCGGCACGCTGGATCTCGTGGATGACGTTGCGGTCGAAGGTGGCCGACTCACGAAGTCCGGGCTGGAAGGTCATGGGAGTCTCCTGGGATGCGGTGCGGGCGGTGCGATCAGTACGCCGAGGCGTTGTCGACGTGGAAGTGGTAGAGCCCGCGGGCGGAGCCGTAGCGGGTGAACTCGGCGGGGTCGGCGTCGAAGCCGGCCGCCCGGAGGAGTTCGCGCAGTTCCTCGAGGTGCTCGGGCCGCATCTCCTTCTTGACGCAGTCCGCACCGAGGGAGGCGACGGTGCCGCGGATGTAGATGCGCGCCTCGTACAACGAATCTCCGAGGGCCTCGCCGGCGTCGCCGAGGACGACGAGCCGTCCGGCCTGTCCCATGAAGGCGCTCATGTGGCCGATGCTGCCGCCGACGACGATGTCGACGCCCTTCATGGAGATGCCGCAGCGGGCGGCGGCATTGCCCTCGATCACCAGCAGCCCGCCGTGGGCCGTGGCGCCGGCGGACTGGGAGGCGTCCCCGGTGACGCGCACGGTGCCCGACATCATGTTCTCGGCGACCCCGACCCCGGCGTTGCCCGCGACGGTGACGGTCGCATGCTTGTTCATCCCGGCGGCGTAGTAGCCGACGTGGCCTTCGATGCGCACGTCGATCGGCCGGTCGAGCCCGCACGCGAGGGCGTGCTTGCCCTGGGGATTGGTCACGGTCACCGCGGCCGGGGCCTCGGTGGCCTGCAGTGCGGCGTTCAGTTCGCGCGTGGTGGTGACGTCCAGGTCGTACGTCGCCGTGGTGGGGAGCGTGTCGGTGGGCAGTGTGTCGGTGCGCAGCGTCTCGGTGGTCATGGGCGTCTCCGGCGTCGAAGAGATGGGGGAAGCGTCGGTGCTGGTCAGCGGTGCCATACGTAGACCCGCTCCGGCTCGGGCTCGAAGATGTGAGCGTCCGCGATGCCGGGCAGGCCGGCGAGGGCCCGGAACTCGGAGGCCATCGCGACGTACGCGTCGGTCTCGGCGACGATCGCCGGCTTGCAGGCGATCGGGTCGCGTACGACGGCGAACGAGTCGGACGTCGACACGAGGAGGGTGTAGAACCCGTCGAAGCGCTCCCCGAGCAGGCGCAGGGCCTTCTCCAGGTCGGCGCCCTCGGCGAGGTGCTTGGCGACGAACCGTGCCCCGACCTCGGTGTCGTTCTCGCTGTCGAACGCCACGCCCTCGGCCTCGAGTTCGCGCTTGACCGACAGGTGGTTGGAGAACGAGCCGTTGTGCACCAGGCACTGGTCCGGGCCGACGGCGAACGGGTGCGAGCCGGCGGCGGTGACGGCCGATTCGGTGGCCATGCGGGTGTGGCCGACGCCCTGCCAGCCGGAGGCGGCCGGGATCCCGAAGCGCTCGGCCAGCGCCACCGGATCGCCCATGCCCTTGAGGACGGTCACGTCGTCGCCGAAGCCGATGATCGTTGCACCGGGGTCGACGGCGCGGACGGTGTCGGCGAGCAACTGGGCCGGGACCGGCGCGTGGAGCACGGTGGTGGGGGCCAGGTCGATCGCGGTCACGGTCACGCCGAGTGCGGCACCGGCGGTGGCGGCGACGTCCGGGGCGGCGCCGAGCAGGGACACCGACGCGTGGCCGGCGGGGGAGAAGGTGGGGTCGCCGTAGAGGGCGACTCCGGCCGAATCCGGTCCCCGGTCGACCATCTGGCCGAGCATGCCGGTCAGCAGGCCACCCAGCCGGGGGGCGAGGGAGGCGTCACGCAGGTGAAGCCCGACGATTCCGCACATGGGTCGTCTCTCCTTTACAGGTCGTCGTTCGCGGTGGCCCGTTCGGACCGAACGGGTCAGAAGGCGGTCAGGTAGCTGTCGATCTCCCACGAGGTCACGGTGTTGTGCCAGTGGAAGAACTCCTCCCGCTTGAGGGAGGCGAAGTACTCGGCGACGCCCGGGCCGGCGGCGTCGAGGGCGCCGGTGACGACGGGGTCGGCGGTGAGCGCGTCCATCGCGTGCAGCAGGGTCATCGGCAGCGTCTCCGAGTTCGGGGTGCCGCCGGGTGCGCCGGGATCGAGCTTGCGGTCGATGCCGTCGAGGCCCGCCGCGACGGTCGCGGCGGCAGCGAGGTACGGGTTGGCGGAGCCGTCCCCGCCGCGCAGCTCGACGCGGTTGCCGTCCGGAACGCGGAGGTAGTGGGTGCGGTCGTTGCCGCCGTAGGTGGCGTGCCGCGGCGACCACGTCGCGCCGGAGCTGGTCGCGGTGGCGCCGGTCCGCTTGTAGGAGTTGACGGTCGGGGCGATCACGCCCTGCAGGGCGCAGGCATGGTCGAGGATGCCGGCGATGAACGCGTAGGCGGTCTCGGACAGGCCGAGACCGCGCGGGTCCTCGGCGTCGGGGAAGGCGGAGCCGTCCTCCCGCCACAGCGACAGGTGCATGTGCATGCCCGAGCCGGTGCGGTCGGCGAACGGCTTGGGCATGAAGGTCGCGGTCATGCCGCGCTGCTCGGCGAGCACCGAGATCAGGTAGCGCAGGGTGACGACGCGGTCGGCGGTGGTCATCGCGTCGGCGTACTGGAAGTTCTGCTCGAACTGCCCGTTGCCGTCCTCGTGGTCGTTGGCGTAGTTGCCCCAGCCGAGGGAGTTCATCGCCGCGGAGATCGAGGTCAGGTGCTCGTACATGCGGGTGACGTCACGGGCGTCGTAGCAGGGCTGCCGGGAGGTGTCGAGCACGTCGGCGGTGCGCAGCGTCCCGTCCTCGTCGCGCTGGACGAGGAAGTACTCGATCTCGGCGCCGACCTTGACGGACAGGCCCCGTTCGGCCGCCTTGCCGAGAACCTCCTTCAGGATCACCCGCGGGGCGTAGGGCCAGGGCTTGCCCTCGACGTGGGGATCGCAGTGCACCAGCGCAAGGCCCGGGCGCACGAACGGGATCGGCGTGAAGGAGGTGGGATCCGGGATGGCGACGAGGTCGGGATCCCTGGGGACCTGACCCATGGCTCCGGCGGCGTAGCCCGCGAAGCCGACCCCGTCGGACTGCAGCTCGTCGACCGCCTCGACCGGGACGAGCTTGGCGCAGGGCTTGCCGGCGAGGTTGGTGAACACCGCGAGGATGAAGCGGGTGTCGGTGGCGCGGGCGAGTGCGGCGAGATCGGCGGAGCCGGCGGCATCGGCGGGGGCGTCCGTGGAGGGCAGACGCATCACGGGGAGGTCGGTGGCTTCGAGCGTCATGGGGACTCCTGGGGTTCGGCTGCGAAGTTTCATAAGGTGAATCGCTGTCGAATGCAATGAAACATAGCATGCATGACGGGCGTGTTACGCCGCCGTGAGTTTGTGGTGACGGTCCGGCTCGGCCCGCGCCGCTCGGGGGAGAAACGAATGTTCCTGACGCTGAGAGGATTCGGTTACACGCGTTAACGCGTCGGCAACCGTCGGTGCGTTTCATATCATTACTGTCTGTTTCACGTCAGCGATCGACGTTCCGTCCTCCCCGCCCACGGCCGGTGCAGCCGGCCTCGTTCCTAGGAGCACTCATGGCAGAAACCACCACGGTTCCCGCATTCCGCGTCACCGCCGACTTCTGGAAGACCCTGCCCCAGATGTCCACCGAGGAATTCCCGGGCACCGAGGGCTTCATCGACGACGTCTATCCCAACCCCGAGGGGTCGGAGATGGCCGCGGGCTACTTCAAGCTCGCGCACACCGACGCCCCGCTGGACTACCTGTACGAGTACGACGAGATGAAGGTCGTCCTCGAAGGGGAGTTCCGCCTGGAGAACCTGGATACCGGCCAGGTCGAGATCGCCCGCGCCAAGGACGCGATCTTCTTCCCCAAGGGCTCGCGGATCCGCTTCACCACCCCCCACGGCGCCCTGGCGTTCTACGTCGGCCAGCGCACGTTCGCACCGTAAGGATCCGGCCATGAGCATCTGTATGGAGACCACCAGCGTGCCGCGCTGGGACGAGGAGCGGACCGTGGCCGACGGCGGCAGGACGGTCACCGTCCTGTCGTTCGGCGACGCCGCCACCGACCACGCCCGCCGCCTGGTGACCTCCTTCGAAGGCCGGCGAGTGAGCTGGCTACGGGCGCCCGCCACCTGGGGCGACGCGGCCGCGGAGGTGCTGCAGCGCCAGCTCTCCGCGGCCCGCGTCGGCTGGCGGCTCGTGCTGGTGGGCGACGAGGCCGCCGTCCTCGCCGCCCGGGCCGTGGCCGTCGCCGCGGGGGCGCTCGACGACGAGATCCTGCCCGAGGTGCTGACCACGGACACGCGCACGGTGTACTGCGCCCACTGCCGACACACCCACGACGCCACCGCCGCGATCGGGCAGACCAGCACGTGCCCCGCGTGTTCGGCGGAACTCGTCGTGTACCACCACGTTTCGCGCTACCACGGCGCATATCTCGGCTACCAGCTCGACGCGGAGGAAAGCTGATGACCCTCGTATCCGATGCCGGAACGGCCGTCCGGCGCAGCGACGCGACCCTCGCCCTCACCGTCGCCGAGGTGGCCACCGTCGCCACCGGAGTGCGGCACGTGCGGTTCGTCGACCCCACCGGTGCGCCGCTGCCGTCGTTCACCCCGGGCAGCCACGTCGTGCTCTCCTGCGGCGCCCACGACGACGGCCGGCCCCGCCGCAACTCCTACTCCCTGACCGGTCCGGAGCTCGAACCGCAGAGCTACTCGATCTCCGTGCGGCTCGACGAGACCGGCCGGGGCGGCTCCCGCTGGATCCACGCCCTCGAGGTCGGGGACGTCGTGGAGGTCAGCAGGCCCCGAAGTGCCTTCGCGCCGATCCTCACCGCGCGTCACCACATGCTCGTGGCCGGCGGTATCGGCGTCACACCCATCCTCTCGCACGCGCGCGCCGCCGCTCAGTGGGGCCGCTCCTTCGAGGTCCACTACACCTTCCGCGAGGGCGACGGCCCGCACCTCGGCGAGTTGCGCGAACTGTGCGGAGACCGCCTGCACACCTACCACACCCCCGAAGAGTTCTGGGCCGCACTCGGCCCGGCCCTGCTCGATCAGCCGCTCGGCACCCACCTGTACGTGTGCGGGCCCTCCGGTCTCATCGACGAACTCACCCGTCGCGCCCGCGGCGCGGGCTGGCCGGACGCCCGCATCCACTACGAGCACTTCGGTGTCGGCGACCTCGAGCCCGGAACCCCGTTCACCGCGCATCTGCGCCGCACCGGGGTCGACATCGCCGTGAAGTCCGGCGTGAGCCTGCTCGAAGCGCTCGAGGCGCGCGGGGTACCGGTGCCCAACCTGTGCCGGCAGGGGGTGTGCGGCGAGTGCCGGATCCCGGTGGCGGACGGCGCGATCGAGCACCGCGACCTGTACCTGACCGACGCGGAGAAGCACGCCGGCGACTGCATGATGCCGTGCGTCTCCCGCGCCGGCGGCGAGCGATTGGAGCTGGACCTGTGACTGCCGCAACCGAATTCGAGGTGCTCCCGGAACGCGTCGCGCGGTTTCCGTTCCCCTTCCCGCGGGACACCTACCGGTACAGCACCAACGTCGAGCCGGCCGGGACCCGCGCGGACACGGCGGCCGGCGGCTGGGGCGAGCACCCGGTCGACATGGACGGCTTCCTTCTCGACGAACTCGCCGAACGACGGCGCGTGCTCGACGCCGACCCGAGCCGCTTCCAGGCGCTCGGGCACATGGAGGTCGCGCAGTGGGACGCGATGCTCACCCTCATGAAGATGCTGGCCGAGGCATACCCTCAGACGTTCGCGCTCGACCGTGACGGCACCGTCCGGCGGTGGAGCAACCGCGCCCTCGACCTCGAGCAGGCGTTCGTCTACGGGCAGTCCGCCACCCTGCCCGAGCCGCCGCTGCTGTACATCGGCCGGCAGATCCAGGAGGACGTCGTGCTGCTCGATCAGCGCGACGGCGCCCTGTGGGGTGACGCGGGCCTGGTGACGTTCGCCGCGGACTGGTCGCTGCGCTTCGACGTCGGGATGAGCTTCCTGCAGATCCACGGTCCCGTGCCCCGCATCCACACCGAAGGGGTGATCACCCGCGCCCAGTCCTTCCTCATGGGACTGCACGCCGGGCAACGGTATCGGCGCACCAACTGGACCCTCACCGTGGACCGCCGGCTCGACACGGCCACCGAGACGTATCCCGAATGGGGACGCGATCGGCGCCTGCTCGCCGAGGGCCCACTCGACGACGTCGGCCGTCGCCTGCACCTGCGGGTCGAGGTGCAGCACCTGATCCGGCTCGGCGCGTCCGGCGCGATCATGTTCCTCATCCGCACCTACCTGCTGCCCTTCGAGGAGATCGCGCTGGTGCCGGAATGGGCCGACCGGCTCTACCGGGTGCTCGAGGAACTGCCCGAGGACATGGCCGACTACAAGGGCATCACGCGCACCCGCGAACCCGGTCTGAAGTGGTTGCGCGAGTTCGGAGGTGTGCGGCCGTGAAGAACTCGGGATTCGTCACCGGTGCGGTGCCCCCGATCGATCCGGGCGGGCGCATCCACCTGCTGTTCAGCCTCGGCGACTGCGCCGACGCGCGGGCCGCGGTGACGGCCTGGGCGGCGCAGGCACTCGCCCTCGGCCGCGTCGCGACCACGGTGCCGAACGCGAGCGCGGACGAGGTGTCGCGGCTCGTGCGTGAGGCCCGCGCCGGTGCCCGCGTGCTGATCGCCGGCCCGCGGCGTGAGGCGATGGCCGCGACGGCTGCGGCGCGTACCGCCGGCGTGCTGCCTTGCGAGATGACCACCTACGTCACCGCCGCCGACGGAGTGTCGCTGTTCTGCCCGCACTGCGCCACCACCCAGTCCGTCGACGCCGCTCCCGGGGCGGTCGTCGCCTGCGGTTCGTGCGGCCTGGACCTCGAGATCCGTCCTCATCTGTCGGGACATCACGGCACCTACCTCGGCGCCGTGGCCTGACCCGCCATCCGGAAAGGAACCTTCGTGACCACCTCCGTCGCCAGCGACCTGTCCTGCCTGCCGTGGCCTTTCCCCGAGGGCGACAGGACGTTCCGTTACGCCGTGAACGTCGAACCGGCGCCGCGCCGCACCGAGACCGCCGCCGGGGCCTGGGGCGAGCACATCGTCGACCTGGGCAAGAGCCACGACGAGTACGTCGAGATGATGCGGTTGCGTCGCTCGATCGTCGAGGCCGACCCCGGGCGCGTGCAGATGCTGCCGCACATGACGCCGGCGTGCTGGGACCTGATGCTCTACTACATGCGCGACATGGCGGCCTCGTTTCCCGACGTCATGCACCTCGACGTCGAGAACGGCGGATACCGCTGGCGCAACGACCTTCTCGGAATCGATCAATGGTTCGTGCCGGGGGATTCGGGCACCCTGCCGGAGCATCCGCTGGTGTTCATCGGGTGTCAGCTGCCCGACGACGTGCTGCTGGTGACCGAGCGCGACGGGCACCTGTGGTTCGACGCGGCGCTGGTCACGTCGTCCGCCGACTGGTCCGTCAAGTTCGACATCGGCATGAGCCTGCACGAGGTCCATCGGCCCGTTCCCGGCCTGACCCCGAACGGGGTGACCGACCGCGCCGAGCAGTTCATGCGGCGCCTCACCACCGAGCGGCCGTACCGGCGGGTGAACTGGACCTTCTCCGCGGTCGGTTCGCGGCGCCGGGACACCAGCCTCGAGACGATGCCCGAGTGGATGGACGACATGCCGCAGCTGATCGCCGAACGCGACTGGGGCCGCATCCAGTTGCGCATCGAACTCGAGCACCTGATCCGCCTGCCGATGACGGGGGCGCTGGTGTTCAACATCCGCACCTACATGGCACCGCTCGAGGAGATCGCGCAGGTCCCGGCGTGGGCCGAGCAACTCGCCGACATCGTCGAGGAACTGCCCGCCGAGATCGCCGCGTACAAGGGCATCGACTCCTACCGCATGCCGGCGATGGCCTGGCTGCGCGAGCGGACGCGCGCCCGGGCCGCGTAGTGGCGCACCGGATTCACCGGCGGCCGGTACGGTGACGGAGGGAGGGTCTCCGGCGAGGGGAGAAGCGAGCGTGCGAGCGTGGAGCGGACCGGTCGACGGCGGCATCGCCGTCCTGGGTGCGGGCCTGAGCGGACTGTCGCTGGCGGCCCATCTCGCCGCCGTCCCGGCGCGACCCGGCCCGGTGGTGCTCGTCGACGATGGCGCCCGCGACATCCGTGACGCCGGCTGGGCGTTCTGGTCCCGCCGGTCCGGGCTGCTCGACGCGGCCGTCTCCGCGCGGTTCGCCCGGATCCGGGTCCATGCGGGCGGACGGGCCCGCACGCTCGGCCTCGGCCGGTACCGGTACGGCGTCGTCCGCGGAGCCGACCTGGCGTCGGTGGTCGGCGAGGTTACGGACCGAGTCGACGACATCGGGCTCCGCACCGGCCGGGTGACGCAGGTGCACGACGGGGCCCGCCCGCGTGTCGCCCTGTCCGACGGCACGGAGCTGCACCCCGAGTGGGTCTTCGACGGCCGGGGCCCCGACGCCGACGACCGGGGGACGAGCCCCGATGCGTGGCTGGACTTCCGCGGGTGGCGGATCCGCACCGAAGCTCCCCTGTTCGATCCCGACGTCCCCACCCTGTTCGACTTCCGCACCGATCAGCGCCGGGCGGCGTCCTTCGTGTACGTGCTGCCCACCGATACCCGGCACGCCCTCGTCGAGCACACGAGTTTCGCGCACCCCGACGGCGGGCCCGTCGGCACCGCCGCTCACGACGAGGCGCTCCGGGAGTACCTGGCGGCCGTGCTCGGCGCGGACGAGGACACCTACATCGTGGAGGCGGACGAGTCCGCACTGCTTCCGTTGGCGTCGCGGCCGCCCGCGCGGCGCAGCGGCAACATCGTGCGCATCGGCGCCGCGGGCGGAATGCTCAAGGGCAGCAGCGGATATGCGTACCAGCGGATCCAGTGCGACAGTGCGGCGATCGCGCAGTCGCTCGCCCGGCACGGGCATCCCTTCGACGTGCGGCCTGCTCCGTCCCGGTTCGCCCGGTACGACCAGGGGCTGCTGCGGGCCGTCGTCGAGCGGCCCGCGGTGCTCGAGCGCGCCTTCGCGGGGCTGTTCGACCGGTCCTCCGCGGAGCCGATCCTGCGGTTCCTCGACGAGGAGTCGACGTGGCGCGACGAGGCGGCGCTGTTCGCGTCGCTGCCCGCAGCCCCGCTGCTCAGGGCGATGGCCGGCCGCTGACCGTCCCCGGGTGGTACCGCGCGACCGGCCGCGGGCGACCCGGTCGGGCCCGGCTCGTTCGATCGGCGAGGTACCGCGCTTCGCCCTAGGGTTGGGCGCGTGTCGGACTCGGTGGGCGCAGCGCTGCTGGCGATCGCCGCGGCCTTGTGCATCGCGGTGGGTACGGTCGTGCGTCAACGCACGGCGGCCGGTGTGCCGGACGACGCCGTGGGCACGCTGGGCCCGATCACCGCTCTCGTCCGCAACCCCGTGTGGTGGCTGGGCACCGTCGCCGGCGTCGGGGGATACGCCTTCCAGGCCGCGGCGCTCGGCCGGGGCTCTCTGCTGCTCGTGCAGCCGCTGCTGGTGCTGTCACTCCTGTTCGCGCTGCCACTGGGTGCCCGCCTCGCCGATCGCAGCGTCGGCCGGAGTGAGTGGCTGTGGGCGGCGGCGCTCACGGGGTCGGTCGCCGTGCTCGTGGTGCTGGGGAATCCCCGGCCGGGACTCGCCCGGGCCGAGCCGCTGCACTGGGTGCTCACCGGTCTCGTCGGTGCCCCGCTGGTGGCGGCCGGTCTGATCGCCGCCCGGCGGGTGCGCGGCGCGCGCAAGGCGCTGCTGCTCGGCGCCGTGGGCGGCGCCCTGTTCGGGGTCTCGGCCGTACTGACCAAGGGAGTGGTCGACATCGCGTCCCGCGGTGTGCTGCCGCTCGCCACCGCTCCCGAACTGTGGGCGCTCCTGCTCCTCGCCGCGGGGGCGGTGACGGTTCAGCAGGCGGCGTTCCAGGCCGGTGATCTGCGGGCGTCGTTGCCCGCCACCACCGTCCTGGAACCGGTCGTGGCGTCGCTGCTCGGTTTCGTGGTCCTGGGGGAATACCTCGACGCGGACCGCGCCATGAGTGTGGTTCTGGTCACCGCGGCGGCGGTGATGGTGGCCGCGACGGTCGCCCTCGCGCGGGGCGACGCGGCCGCGTCGTCCCCCGACCAGGCGGTATGTCCTCCGGGGGAATAGCCCGGCCGGCGGCGCCGCCCCCGGTCTCGCGAACCTTCGACAAATCTCGCTCTTTGTTGGCATGAATTTCGGTGGCGCGGGGTACTCCCCGGTCCATGAGATCGACGAACCGAGAATCGGCCCTTCGGGGCGGTCCCGGCGCGTGGATCGAAGTGAGCGAAAGGTCGCAGACTTTCGTCCGGTCCGCTCGCACTGCGTGCGAGCCTGCTGTCAAGGAGAGCCCCGTGCCATTGTCACCTCACCCGCTCCGGCCGACCGTCGATGTCTGGAACTGGCAGATGCAGGGCTTGTGCCGCGGCGTCGACTCGTCGGTGTTCTTCTCGCCCGACGGCGAACGGGGCCGAGCGCGGTACCAGCGAGAGTCGAAGGCCAAGGAGATGTGCCATCGGTGCCCGGTCATCGAGCAGTGCCGCGAGCACGCGCTCACCATGGGCGAACCCTACGGAGTGTGGGGCGGGATGTCGGTCTCCGAGCGGGAGAAGTACGTGCAGTCCCGGAGACGGAAGATCGCGAGCTGAGCCGGATTTCGCCCGGCACCGACCCCCGGTCGGTGCCGGGTTCACGTCTCCGGATCCCCTGACGGCTCCGGGATGTCGCCGCCGCCGGGGTCGGCCCGGCCGTGGAGTCCGACCAGGCTGAGCACGTGGTGGGCGGTGCTGCCGGGTGGCGCCACCAACGTGACGGTGGAGTGCTGCTTGGCCGCGCGGTCGCGGGCCGTCGAGAGCAACGAGACCCCGGCGGAGCCGAGGTTGGTGACCTCGCTCAGATCCACTGTCACCGACAGCGTTCCGCTGTGGGATACGGCGTCGAGGCACCCCTTGAGGATGGGCGCGGTGTCGATGTCGATGTCCCCCCGCACCGCGAGACGACCGGGTTCGGTTTCGGCAACGGCGAATTCGGGCGAGACCTCGGGACGGCCGACGATCGCGCCTTCCGTGAACTCGGTGACGACGCGGGCGCTGCGGGTGAGCCGGAACGTGACCGTCGCGGTCGTGCCCGTGTCGTCGCTGTCGACGACGAGGTCGTCGGCGAAGATCCGGACCATCGTGAGCCCGCGGCCGCGGCTGGTCGGTAACCGATGTGGCTCCGGGGTTTTCGCGGGGGTCTTCCAGCGGCCCCGGTCCCGCACGCGGACCCGGAGGCAGCCGTCGCCGTCGAGCGTTCCGTCGATGTCGACCGGGGCATGCCCGGCGTCGCCGCCGGAATAGGCGTGCTCGACGACGTTGGACACGAGTTCGGAGACCGCGTGCTCGACGGCCACAGTTCCGGCATGGTCGGCACCGATGCGCACGAGCCATCGCCGCAACGACGTCCGTGCCGACCTCGGTGCCTCCCGGTCGGCGTGGAGCCGAAGCTGCAGGGGATCCGGCATGGCCGTGCGCTGAGCGGCCACGATGGTCACGTCGTCGCTGTATCCGGTTTCCCGGAGCAGGAATTCGAGGATCTCCGCGCACACCCGATCCACCGTCCGGGCGCGCGTGTCCGGGATCGGGAACGATCGGCCGGCCACGCTCAGGGCCGCCCGCTCCGCGAGTTCGGCGGTGCTCGCCGGCGGGGGCCGGCCGGGGCGCTCGATCAGTCCGTCGGTGTAGAGCAGCACGACGTCGCCGGCGGCGAGGGCGTCGGTGGCGACGGGGAACGTCGAGCCGGTACCGATCGGCGTTCCGCCCGAGGGTGGGAGGTATCGGACCGCCCCGGCCGGGCTCGCCACCAGCGGCGGGGGATGCCCGCTCGTGCAGTAGCGGACCCGGCCGGTGGCGGTGTCGAGGACGACGACACAGACCGTCGCGGTGCGGGCGCCGGGGACGTGCGCCGAGAAGGCGTCGAGGGTGGACAGGGCGGCGGCAACGTCCGCGCCCGCGAGGATCTGCTGGCGCAGCACCGCGCGGAGCTGCCCCATCACGGCGGCGGCCTCGACGCCGTGCCCGACGACGTCCCCGGTGATGAGCACGAGTTCGCGGTTCGCAAGGGCCAACGCGTCGAACCAGTCGCCGCCGGCGGCCGTGTCCTCGGCGGCGACCAGGTAGGCGGCCGCCACCTCGGCCCCCGGCACGACCGGGACGGACGGCGCCAGCAACGCCTGCTGCATCACCGTCACCGCGTCGCGGGCCTGCTCGTACTTCTCCGACATCAGCTGGGCCCGTGCCTCGGCGCCGCGCCGGGCCAGGACACTGTCGGTCACGTCGGAGGCGAAGAAGAGCAGCCCGGCGACGCCGCGGTCGGGGTCGCGACGGGGGGCGATGGTGAAGTCGAAGTAGCGCTCCCGGACCACGCCGCTACCGTCGGTATCGATCTGCAGGCGCCACTCCTTGGCGGTCTCGGCGACGCCGGTCGCCGCCACCCGGTCGAGCAGCTCGAAGAACTGCTGGCCCTCGAGTTCCGGTACGACCTCGCGCACCGGCCGGCCGAGGAGGTCGTCGCGCCCCAGCAGCGCCCGGTAGGCGGCGTTGGTCGCGACGTACACGTGATCGGGTCCCTGCCACGCGCCGAGGGCGAACGGCAGTGCTTCGAACACGCGGAGAACCGTGTCCGGCTCTCCCGTGGCCGAGAACAGGTCCTCGCCTTCCGGCATGCCGTGTACCTTCTCCGGTTTCCGCGGTGAAGCGTCACCTTCAGTTCTATACCCCTCCGGGGCTTCGGTACAGCGGCGTGCCGGCCGGCCCGGTTCGTCAGCGCATCTCTCCGGCCCCGACGTACGGATTGAGGCTGGCGAGCGGTTTGCCCTCGGCGAAACGGGAGTAGCGGAAGTCGGCGCCGTCGACGGCGGCGTCGCTGCTGATGCCGTCGAGCAGGAGGTCGGCGGCGAGGCGGCCCACGGCCGGGGAGATCTTGTAGCCGTGGCCGCTGAAGCCCACGAGCAGGAACAGCCCCGGGGCGGGGGACGGCCCGATGACCGGGTTGTAGTCGGGGGTGGTGTCGTAGCACCCCGCGTACGACGAGGCGAGCCGCGGATCGGGCATGGCCGGCAGCAGCCGGTCCAGCTTCGCGATGGCGGTTTCCACGAACGGGTCGTCGGCGCGATTGACGTAGTCGTCCGGGTCGGCCCACTCCGGGGTGGAGTGGTCGCTGTTGCCCACCAGCAGGTCCCCGTTGGGCTCGCGCCGGATGTACTGCAGGTTCACCAGGTCGGAGAAGGTGGGGATGTCCGGGGTGGGTTCGCCCTGGTCGACCAGCAGGAGTTGTTCCCGCTGGGCCCGGATCGGGATGTCCACCCCGGCGGTCGCGCCGAGCGCCGGCGACCACACGCCGGTCGCGAGCACGACGGTGCCCGCGTGGATCTCGGAGCCGTCCGCGAGCCGCACACCGTAGACCTCGCCGCCGTCGCGCTGCAGGAGCGAGGTGACGGTGGTGCTCTGACGCACTCGCACGCCGAGGGCACGGGCGCGGGTGCCGTAGGCCATTCCGGTCATGTAGGCGTCGCCGTGGCCGCCGAGTGGTTCGTACGCGAAGGCCGCGAAGGGATCGAGGGCGATTCCGGGCAGCAGTCGGCGGACCTCGTCGGCGTCGATCGTCTCGACGGGCACACCGAGGGAGCGGTGCATCTCGACGTTGGCGGCGAGCGGGGCGGTGTTGTCGGGCCCGACGCCGACGACGTATCCGGTCTGCCGGAAGCCGATGTCGGTGCCGAAGATCTGCTCGGCCTCGGAGAAGACCTGCACGCCGTGCCAGGCCATCGCCGCCAGCGACGGAACGCCGTAGTGGCAGCGGACGATGCCGCTCGACTTGCCGGTCATGCCGGAACACAGAGTTCCGCGTTCCAGGACGAGAACGTCGGTTTCGCCGCGCTCGGCGAGGCACCAGGCCGCAGCCAGGCCCTCGAGTCCGCCGCCGACGATGACGATGTTCGCGGTTTCGGTCATCGTGCTTCCTCACAACTCGCAACAGGGGTGGTTTCGTGCTGAGAAACAGTGTTGCACGAAATGAAACAGTTGTGCCCGCCCCCATGTGACAACGACGTAAAACCTGCTGGGCGGCAACGTTCCATCGTTGACGCCGGTAGCCTCGTCCGCATGACCCCCGCCGTCCGCCCGGTCACCAGACGGGACATACCGGTCTTCGCCCGCACCCTCGCCGATGCGTTCTTCGACGATCCGGTGATGATGTGGATGTGGCCCGACGACGAGCGCCGGCGCCGAGGTCTGCCACGCATGTTCGCCGCGGAGGCGCGCCACCACCTGCTGGCGCACGGCGGACTCGAGATCGCCGAGGGTCCGGACGGTGCCACCGGGGGTGCGACCATGTGGGCGCCACCGGGCCGATGGGAGGTCACCGGCTGGCGGTCGGTCCTGGTCACCGCGGGAATGATTCACGCGCTCGGCGGCCGCGCCCGCGTCGGCGCCGAGGTCAACGGCGCGCTCGAGGATGCGCATCCGGCCGAGCCGCACTGGTACCTCTCCGCCATCGGGACCGGAAACGCCACGCGCGGAGGGGGATTCGGGAAGGCGCTGTTGCGGTCCCGGCTGGACCGCTGTGACGCCCAAGGCGTGCCCGCCTATCTCGAATCGAGCAATGAGAAGAACATCTCCTACTACGAGCGGTTCGGCTTCCGGGTCACCGGCGAGATCGCCGTCCCGAACGGCGGCCCCACCCTGTGGAAGATGTGGCGCGAGCCCGTGACGCGGTGACTCGGCGCGCGTCCCGCCGAGCTGTTGATATGCAAGCAATCGCTTGCATATACTCGTCGCTCGTGGGAGATCTCTCGATGGTCACCGCCGGGCCCGACGGCGCGCGCAGCACCCTGGGCCGGTTCGGGACTTCCGGATGAGCACGCCGGCCGAGAGTCCGAACGCCGTGGACGGTCACGGCCGCAAGACCGGCGAGTGGGCGGAGACCGACCCGCACGGCGGGGTGATGGTGGGCAACTACGTCGACGGTGAGCGCCACGGCACGTGGCGGCACTACTTCGCCGGCGGGGCGTTGCGTTCCGAGGGCGGTTACGACCGCGGCGTCCTGCACGGCCCCTGGACCTGGTACCGCGCCACCGGCGGCCTGCTGCAGCGCGGCGGGTTCGCCCGCGGTGAGAAGCACGGCCACTGGGAGCGCTGGACCACGGCGGGAACGCTCGTCGACAGCGGAAACTGGGAGCACGGCAGGAAGACCGGCGAGTGGACCTACTACGACACCGACGGGAGCATCAGGAAGACGACCACCCACCGGTCGAGGCCGCCGCGCGGGTGACCGAACGAGGGGGAGTGCGGTGACATCGACCTTCGACCGGGATCGAGCCCTGCTGATACGGCTGTGGCGCTCGTGGGCCGAACGGGCACGGGAATTGAGCGACGAGCAGTGGACGGCCCCGACCCGGCTGCCGGGCTGGACCGTTCGGGACCTCTACGTCCACGTCACACCGGACGCCCTGATCGCCCTGCTCGCCGACCCCGCGTCCGACGGCACGGCGAAGGTCACCAGCGCCGCGGAGATGCTCCGCGTCTTCAACGCCGACCCGGTCGCCGCCGAACCCATGCACCGACGGATCGCCGAGATGGTTCGCCGCGCCGCCACCGACGTCGGCCGGGAGACGCTCGTCGAGCGATTCGCCGTCGAACTGCCGCAGGCGTTCGATCGCCTGACGGGCCTCGCCCGTGAGACCGTCGTCCGACATCCTCTGCTGGGCTCGGCGCGCTCCTCGACCTGGCCATCCTCGAAACGACCGTTCACCTGCTCGACGTCGTCGACACGGTCGGCGGACCGCCGCCCGAACCGGAGGCACTCGAACGCTCCCGCAACGTGCTCGCCGCCGTCCCGGATGCGCGGGCCTTCATCGAGGCGGCATCGGGCCGGTCGGGCGCGCGGATACTGCCGGTGATGCGATGAGGCAACCGCGCATGTGACGCGGCACGGCTCCCGCGGTCTCGCCCGCGTGCTCGGACTGCAGAGCAGCAACGTCAGCGCGACGGTGCGCAGCCTGGTCCAGAGGGGACTGGTGGCCCGCACGTCCAACCCCCCGCGACGGACGGTCCCACCACCTGCACCGGACGCCCCTGGCGGAACGCAACGACCACCCGATCCGCCGGATGTGGATCACCGGTGTGGAGCGCCTGCTGTCCGAGATGGAGCCGGACGACGCGGCCGCCCTCGTCGCCGTCGCCTCGCTGCTCGAGCGCCTGGCCGCGCGCTGTCCGCAGACCACCCGCTGGTGGGTTGACCGCTCGTTCCCGCGCGGAGCGCCGGCGGCGTATCCCGACCGGGCCGTGTCGGCTCCCCGGTGACGCCTCCGGCGAGCACTACCCTCGGGCACCATGACCGCATTCGACGACCTCGACGACTATCTCGCTCTCCCTCGCGTCACCGCGCTCGCGCTGTCGCCGGACGGGACCCGCGTCGTGATCGCCCAGTCCACGCTGGACGAGGAGGGGACCGGGTACGTCGGGGCGCTGTGGGAGGTCGACCCGCAGGGGCATGCGCCCGCCCGGCGGCTCACATGGGGTGCGAAGGGCGAGTCGAATCCCGTCTTCACCGCCGCCGGCGACCTGCTGTTCACCGCCGCCCGGGCCGACGGGACGGACGGCGACGACGCCCCCGCCGCGCTGTGGCGGCTGCCCGCCGCCGGCGGCGAAGCACAGCGCGTGGTCTCCCGCAAGGGTGGGGTGCGTGGCGTGTGGGCGGCCGAGGCAGCGGACCGGATCGTGGTGACGGCGGACGTGCTCGGCCGCACCGACGGCGACGACGAGCGGATCCGGGACGCCCGCAAGAAGCGCAAGGTCTCCGCCGTGCTGCACACCGGATACCCGGTGCGCCACTGGGATCACGACCTCGGACCGGCCGAACCGCACCTGCTCGCCCTCGCGGACGGCCCGCACGCGCCCCTGTCGGACCTGACCCCCGGGCCCGGAGGCGCCCTGCGTGAGGCGTCCCTCGACCTTGCCGCCGACGGCAGCTTCGTCGTCACCACCTGGTCGGTGCCCGGGCCGCTCGCGTCCCGCCGCACCACCCTGGTGCGCATCGACACCGACACCGGACTGCGCACGGTCCTCGTCGACGACGAGGCCGCCGACGTGTTCGCCCCCGCGATCGCGCCGGACGGCACCCGGGTGGCGTTCCTGCACGAGACGCACTCCGACCCCGAGACGGCGCCGCGAATCACTCTGCGGCTGTTCGACCTTCGCTCGGGTGAGACGACCCAGCTGGTGCCCGGGTGGGACCGGTGGCCGACGTCGGTCGTCTGGCGGCCCGACTCCGGGGCCCTGCTCGTGACCGCCGACGAACACGGCCGCGCCCCGATCTTCCAGGTGGCGCTGTGGGCCGACGTCCCCACGCCGTTGACCACCGACGCCGCCGCCTACACCGACCTGCGTGTCGCGCCCGACGGAACGTGCGTCTACGCCCTGCGCGCCGCCTACGACACACCGCCGCACCCGGTGCGGATCGCGCTCGACGCCGCCGGCACCGTCACCGCGCTGCGCGCCCCCGCGGAGCAGCCCGAACTGCCCGGCCGCCTCACGGAGATCACCACCACCGCCGCCGCCGACGGCACCCCGCTGCGGGCCTGGCTGGCCCTGCCGGCCACCGCCGATCCCGACGCGCCCGCGCCACTGCTGCTGTGGATCCACGGCGGCCCGCTCGGCTCCTGGAACACCTGGTCGTGGCGGTGGAACCCGTGGCTGCTCGTCGCCCGCGGCTACGCCGTGCTGCTCCCGGACCCCGCGCTGTCCTCCGGTTACGGGCAGGACTTCGTCCAACGCGGGTGGGGCCGCTGGGGCAAGGAGCCCTACACCGATCTGATGGCCCTGACCGATGCGGCGATCGAACTACCCGAGATCGACGCCGAGCGCACCGCCGCGATGGGGGGATCCTTCGGCGGCTACATGGCCAACTGGATCGCCGGGCACACCGACCGATTCCACGCGATCGTCACCCACGCGAGCCTGTGGGCCCTGGACCAGTTCGGGCCCACCACGGACTCGGCCTGGTACTGGGCCCGGGAGATGACTCCCGAGATGGCGGTGGAGAACTCGCCGCACCTGTACGTCGCCGACATCGTCACCCCCATGCTGGTGATCCACGGCGACAAGGACTATCGCGTGCCGATCGGGGAGGGACTGCGGCTGTGGTACGAGCTGCTGTCCGAGTCGGGGGTACCCGCCGCCGCCGACGGCTCCACCGTGCACCGCTTCCTCTACTTTCCCGACGAGAACCACTGGGTGCTCAGCCCCCAGCACGCGAAGATCTGGTACGAGGTGGTCGAGGCGTTCCTCTCGGAGCACGTGCTCGCGCGCCCCCGGGAACTGCCCGAGGTGCTCGGCTGACGCGGATCGCGCCGGTGCGCGGCTGACGACGCGGATCGCGCCGGTGCGCGGCTGACGACGCGGATCGCGCCGGTGCGCGGCTGACGACGCGGATCGCGCCGGTGCGCGGCTGACGACGCGGATCGCACCGGTGCGCGGCTCGGGATTCGAGCAGCATCTCCGCCGGGGGCGACGCTCACCCGCCCAGCATCCGCACCCGCTCCAGCGCCGGGGCGAAGGCCTCGAGATACGGCCCGTGGACGGTGTAGTAGGTGAAGCCGTAGCGGTCGCGGTTGCGCAGGACCTGATCGGCCATCCGTTCCACCGTGCCGATCAGTGCGAACGGCGTGTCCAGCAGCTCCTCGACGCTCATCATCGGACCGTAGCGCTCGAGCAGTGCCCGCGCCGCGCCCTCTCGGTCGTCGGTCACCACGACCGCCTGGACCAGCACCTGCCACTCGAGGCGGTCCGCGCGGGCGCCGGCGCGCTCACGGGCGAACCGCACGCGCTCGTCGGCCTCGGTGGCCGTCGCGATGCGCAGCACCCCGGGCGCCTGCCCCGGCACCTGCACGGCACCGGCCACCCCCACGATGTCGGCGCGCTCGGCCGCCAGCTGCAGCACCCGGTCCCCGGTGCCGCCGATCAGCAGCGGGGGACCGGTACCGCCGAACCCGCGCCGCTGGACCGGCTGCAGCGGTGCCAGGCCCATGCCGGCGCGCAGCTCGGCCTGTTGCGGGTACCCACCCTCCGCGAAGCGGCGCCCCAGACCGTCGATCAGGGCCTCGAGCCGATCGACGCGGCGGCCGATCGGCTCCCAGCCGATGCCGGCCTCGTCGAATTCCCACTTCATGTGCCCGGCGCCGAGGCCGAGCTCGAGCCGGCCGCCGGTGAGGACGTCGGTGGTCGCGACGTCGCGGGCCAGCAGCTCCGAATTCCAGAACGGGGCGTTGAGGACGAGCGTGCCCACCCGCAGCCGCTCGGTCGCCTGCGCCGCGGCGACGAGCGTGGGAAACGGCGCGGCGACCCCCAGGTGGTCCGCGGCGAACAGCGTGTCGTACCCGAGGGCCTCGATGCGGCGGCACCGGCCGGCGAACGCGCCGGCCGACTCCAGGGCGAAGACGTTCGTGGCGAAGCGGAACTCGTTCACATCTGTCACGGTGCCGTACCCGTGATCCGCAGTCCAGCAGGCCCGCTCCGGGTCCGTGGGGCGTGTGCAGGCGGTTTGCCTCCGCTGACTACGATTGCGGGGTGACCAGTGCGCCAGAGAACCACCAGAACCCCGCCGACGCCCTCCCCAAGAGCTGGGACCCCAGCACCGTAGAGGACGAGCTGTACCAGGGCTGGGTGGACGCCGGTTACTTCGTCGCCGATCCGTCCAGCGACAAGCCCGGCTACTCGATCGTGCTGCCGCCGCCGAACGTCACCGGAAGCCTGCACATGGGCCACGCCCTCGACCACACCCTGATGGACGCGCTGTCGCGCCGCAAACGCATGCAGGGCTACGAGGTGCTCTGGCTGCCCGGCATGGACCACGCCGGCATCGCCACCCAGACCGTCGTCGAGAAGCAGCTCGCGGTGGACGGGAAGGCCAAGGAGGACTTCGGCCGCGAACTGTTCGTCGACAAGGTCTGGGACTGGAAGCGCGAATCGGGCGGCACCATCCAGGGCCAGATGCGCCGCATCGGCGACGGCGTCGACTGGTCCCGCGACCGGTTCACCATGGACGAGGGCCTTTCGCGGGCCGTGCAGACGATGTTCAAGCGGCTCTACGACGACGGGCTGATCTACCGGGCCGAGCGACTGGTGAACTGGTCGCCCGTGCTGCAGACCGCGATCTCCGACATCGAGGTCAAGTTCGAGGAGGTCGAGGGCGAACTCGTGTCGCTGCGCTACGGCTCCCTCAACGACGACGAGCCGCACGTGATCGTCGCCACCACCCGGGTGGAGACGATGCTGGGCGACACGGCCGTCGCGGTGCACCCGGACGACGAGCGCTACAAGCACCTGGTCGGCACCACCCTCGAGCACCCCCTCACCGGCCGGCGGATCCCCGTGATCGCCGACGAGTACGTCGACCCCGAATTCGGCACCGGCGCCGTGAAGATCACCCCCGCGCACGACCCCAACGACTTCGAGATGGGCCTGCGGCACAACCTGCCGATGCCCACCATCATGGACAAGGCCGGCAAGATCGCCGACACCGGAACGCAATTCGACGGCATGGACCGGTTCGAGGCGCGGGTCAAGGTGCGCGAGGCGCTGGCCGAGCAGGGGCGGGTCGTCGCCGAGAAGCGTCCCTACCTGCACAGCGTCGGTCACTCCGAGCGCAGCGGCGAGACCATCGAGCCCCGGCTGTCGATGCAGTGGTGGGTCAAGGTCGATGCGCTCGCCGAGGCGGCGGGCGACGCGGTCCGCAACGGCCACACCGTGATTCACCCGGCCAGCCAGGAACCGCGCTGGTTCGCCTGGGTCGACAACATGCACGACTGGTGCATCTCGCGGCAGTTGTGGTGGGGGCACCGCATCCCGATCTGGTACGGCCCCGACGGCGAGGTCGAGTGCTTCGGTCCGGACCAGACCGCCCCCGAGGGGTGGGAGCAGGACCCCGACGTGCTCGACACCTGGTTCTCCTCGGGCCTGTGGCCGTTCTCCACGATGGGCTGGCCCGACAAGACGCCGGAGCTCGAAAAGTTCTATCCCACAAGCGTGCTCGTCACCGGTTACGACATCCTGTTCTTCTGGGTGGCCCGGATGATGATGTTCGGCCTGTACGTCGCGAACGACGAGGCGATCACCGCCGGCGGGAAGTCCGGCGTCCAGGTGCCGTTCAAGGACCTGTTCCTGCACGGCCTCGTGCGCGACCAGTACGGCAAGAAGATGTCCAAGTCGCGCGGCAACGGCATCGATCCGCTGGACTGGGTGGAGCGGTACGGCGCCGACGCACTGCGCTTCACCCTGGCCCGCGGCGCCAACCCCGGGAGCGACCTCGCCGTGGGCGAGGACCACGCGCAGTCCTCCCGCAACTTCGCCAACAAGCTGTTCAACGCGACCAAGTTCGCCCTGATGAACGGCGCCGTCGTCACCGAGCTGCCGGCGCGCGCTGCGCTCACCGACGCGGACCGGTGGATCCTCGACCGGCTCGAGCAGGTCCGCGCCGAGGTCGACGAGGCGTTCGAACGGTTCGAGTTCTCCAAGGCGTGCGAGGCGCTCTACCACTTCGCGTGGGACGAGGTGTGTGACTGGTACCTCGAGCTCGCCAAGGTGCAGCTCGCCGACGGCAGCGAGTACGCGGAGGGGACCAAGGCGGTCCTCGGCAACGTCCTCGACCAGCTGCTGCGCCTGCTGCACCCGGTGATCCCGTTCGTCACCGAAACCCTCTGGAAGGTGCTCACCGGCGGCGAGTCCGTGGTCGTCGCGTCGTGGCCGGGCACCAGCGGGGTCGCGGCCGACGCCGACTCCGCGCGCCGCGTCGAGGATCTGCAGAAGCTCGTCACCGAGGTCCGCCGCTTCCGCAGCGACCAGGGCCTCAAGCCGTCGCAGAAGGTCGCCGCGCGGCTCACCGAGATCGACGCCGCCGACCTGGCCGCCCAGGTGCCGGCCGTGCGGTCGCTGGCGCGACTGACCGAGCCGGCGGACGGGTTCTCCGCCACCGCCTCCATCGAGGTGCGCCTGTCCCGCGCCACCGTCACCGTCGAGCTGGACACCTCCGGCACCGTCGACGTGGCGGCCGAGCGTGCCCGTCTGGGCAAGGACCTTGCGGTCGCCGAGAAGGAGCTCGCGGGCACGTCCGCCAAGCTCAGCAACGAGGCGTTCCTCGCCAAGGCGCCCGCGGCGGTCGTCGAGAAGATCACCGCCCGTAAGCAGATCGCGGAGGAGGAGATCGCCCGGATCACCGCCCGACTCCAGGAGCTGGGGTCGGCGTGAGCGAGGACCGGTCCGCGGCGACGCCGGCGCAGCCTTCGCCGGTCGACCTGGCCGAGCTGACCCTCGTCGAGGCCGAACTCGACAAGCGCTGGCCCGAAACGAAGATCGAGCCGTCGCTCACCCGGATCGCGGCGCTGATGGATCTGCTCGGATCCCCGCAGCGCAGCTATCCGGCCATCCAGATCGCCGGCACCAACGGCAAGACGTCGGTGAGCCGGATGATCGACGCCCTGCTGACCCGGTTGCACCGGCGGACCGGCCGCACCACGAGCCCGCACCTGCAGCTGGCCACCGAGCGGATCAGCATCGACGGGGCGCCGGTCTCGCCGCGCACCTACGTCGACACCTATCGCGAACTCGAGCCGTACGTCGCGATGATCGACGCCCAGTCGCAGGCTGCGGGCGGCCCGGCGATGAGCAAGTTCGAGGTGACCACGGCGATGGCCTTCGCCGCGTTCGCCGAGGCTCCCGTCGACGTCGCCGTCGTCGAGGTGGGGCTCGGTGGCACCTGGGACGCCACCAACGTCGTGGACGCGCAGGTCGCGGTGATCACCCCGATCGGGCTCGACCACACCGAGTACCTCGGTCCCGACCTCCCGACGATCGCGGGGGAGAAGGCCGGGATCATCAAGAAGGCTGCCGACGACGGGCTGGTTCCCCGCGACACCGTCGCCGTCCTGGCCCAGCAGGAGCCCGAGGTGATGGAGGTGCTGCTGCGACGGGCCGTCGAGGCGGATGCCGCCGTGGCGCGCGAGGGCTCCGAGTTCAAGGTCCTGGCCCGGCGCATCGCCGTGGGGGGTCAGCAGCTCGAGCTGCAGGGCCTGGGCGGGGTGTACACCGACATCTTCCTGCCGCTGCACGGCGAGCACCAGGCCCGCAACGCCTCGCTCGCGCTCGCCGCCGTGGAGGCGTTCTTCGGCGCCGGCGCCGACCGGCAGCTCGACGGCGACGCGGTGCGCGCGGCGTTCGCGTCGGTGCTCAACCCGGGCCGGCTCGAACGGGTGCGCAGCGCCCCGACGGTCTTCCTCGACGCCGCCCACAACCCCCACGGGGCGAAGGCGCTCGCCGCGGCCCTGGCCGACGAGTTCGACTTCCGCAAGCTGGTCGGAGTGGTGTCGGTGATGGCCGACAAGGATGTGCCCGGCCTGCTCGACGCGCTCGAGCCGGTGTTCGACGAGATCGTCGTCACCCACAACGGTTCGCCGCGGGCCATGGACGTCGACGAGCTCGCCGACCTGGCCGTGGCCCGGTTCGGCGACGAACGCGTGGTGGTCGCGCAGACACTGCCCGACGCCCTCGAGACGGCCATCGCCATCGCCGAGGAGGTCGCCGAGCCGGGTGAGGCAGTATCGGGGGCGGGCGTCGTGGTCACCGGTTCGGTGGTGACCGCCGGCGCCGCCCGCACTCTCTTCGGAAAGGACCCCGCGTGAGCGAGGCAGCTGACAACCCCGGCGAATCGCCGGATCGGGACTCCGCCGTCCGGCCCCCGGCGAAGGACCCGTGGAAGGGACTGCGCGGCGTCATGGCCGGCACGCTCGTCCTCGAGGCCATCGTGGTCCTGCTCGTGCTGCCGGTCGTCGCGGTCATCGGTGGGGGGCTGACGTGGTTCTCGGGCGGCTACATCGTGCTCCTCGCCGTCGCGATGATCGCGGGCGCCGGGCTGCAGGGCCGGCCGTGGGCGCTCTGGTACAACCTCGCGCTGCAGGTGCTGACCCTGCTGGGCTTCGTGGTGGACCTGTCGCTCGGCATCGTCGGCGTGCTCTTCAGCGTGGTCTGGGGCTACATCCTGTACCTGCGCAAGGACATGAAGGACCGCGAGGCGCGGGGTCTGCTGCCGGGGCAGCGGGGCTGACCACTACGCTGTGCGCGTGACTGAGCGGACCCTGGTACTGATCAAGCCCGACGGCGTGGCCCGTCGTCATGTCGGAGAGATCCTCTCGCGCATCGAGCGCAAGGGACTCGACATCGTGGCACTCGAGCTGCGCACCGCCACCGAGGAGGTGGCCGCCGCCCACTACGCCGAGCACGAGGGCAAACCCTTCTACCCCGGCCTGATCGAGTTCATCACCTCGCGCCCGCTGGTCGCGGCCGTGCTCGAGGGCCCCCGGGCCATCGCCGCGTTCCGTCAGCTCGCGGGCGGCACCGATCCGGTGGAGAAGGCCGTTCCCGGCTCCATCCGCGGTGATCTCGGGCTCGACGCCGGGGAGAACCTGGTGCACGGCTCCGACTCGGTGGAGTCCGCCGAGCGCGAGATCGCCCTCTGGTTCCCCGCCCTCGCCGGGTCCTGATCCGTATCGACTGCCCCGCCACGGCGCCCTCCGGGGCGCCGTTGGCGTATCCACGGACCTCTGTGTGGGATACTGAGGTAGGTCGCCCCGCTTCGAGTGTTGCGGAACGACCGAACGACATCACGGATCGATGCCCGACATCGCTGTGACCGGGGACGCAGGAGACACCTCGCTCGGTTGCACGCTGGATGCACCGGCGCTCGATCCGCGATCCAGCCAGGCACCGCTCGGCCGTGCAGTGAAAACGGGCACCGGACGACCGCGCGATGCGAGACCGCACATCTCGCGCCTCCCGGTGCGAGCACACACAGACAGCGCCCTCGCGTGGCCGCGTCACATCGCTCGAGACGAGGATGGACGCGCCCGGGGGCCCGAGGAGACCTACGTGGCCGAACAAGCGCCGCCGAACGACAATTCCAACGAAGAGGGCACCGTGGTGCTGCCGCCGAAGATGCGCGTGCACGCCCTTGCCAAACTGCTCGGCCTGACCAGCAAACAGGTCATGGCCAAGGCCGCCGACCTCGGCACCGAGCTGCGCAGTGCCCACTCGAGCCTGCAGCGCGACCTCGCCGAACAGATCCGCGCCGCGCTCGGCGCACCGGCCGAGGCCGAACCGGTGCCCACCGCGGAAGCCGCACCGGAACCGGTGGGTGAGGCGCCCGAGGTGCCCGCCGGAGAGGCCGCCGTCGCGGTGCCCGCCGAGGTCCCCGTGGAGGAGCCGGCGGCCGCGGTCCAGGACACTACCGCTCAGGAACCCGCCGCGGAGTCCGTCGAGGCACCCGCGGCCCCGGCCCTGTTCACCGGCGTGGAGCAGGAGACCCCGGTGTTCGCCGCGCCGGAACCGAGCACCGCCGAGCCCGTCGTCAGCGCACCGCTGTTCCTGCAGCCGGAGGTCACCACTCCCGTCGAGGCCCCGCCCCGTCGACGCCGTTCCCGGCGAGCGGCCGAGGCACCCGAGCCCGCCGTCGCCGAGGAGGTCACCGAGGAGACCGCCGCGGTGGAGGAACCGGCCGAGGAGACCGCCGAGGAGGAGGAGCCGCGTCGGCGCCGTCGTGGCCGCCGTGGCCGTGGCCGTGGCCGCGGCGAACAGCCCGAGACGCAGGACGAGACCACCGCCGAGGAGGGGACAGCTGCGGCGGAGGCCGAGGAAGCGGAGGCCGAGGAGCCGACGGAGGCCGAGGAGCCGACGACGGAGGAAGCCGCGACCGCCGGGCCGGAGGCCGGGGAGGCCGAAGGCGGGGAGGCCGAGCAGGCCGAGGCCGAGCAGGCCGAGGCCGAGGAGGAGTCCGCGGAAGGTCCCTCGCGCCGTCGTCGCCGTCGTCGTCGCCGCAAGGGCAGCGCGGACGGCGCCGAGACCGTCGCCGAGGACGACTCGGTCCCCACCGTCGTCCACGAGCGCGAGCCGCGGCCCAAGGCCCGCGCCGCCAAGGACGAGGTGCAGGGCATCACCGGTTCCACCCGGCTCGAGGCCAAGCGCCAGCGCCGCCGCGACGGCCGGGACGCGGGCCGCCGTCGGCCCCCGATCCTCACCGAGTCGGAGTTCCTCGCCCGTCGCGAGTCCGTCGACCGCGTCATGGTGGTGCGGGAGAAGACCGGTGACGGTGCGCACCCCGGGAACATCACGCAGGTCGCGGTCCTCGAGGACGGCGTCCTGGTCGAGCACTTCGTGACCAGCGCCGGATCCGGTTCGATGGTCGGCAACATCTTCCTCGGCCGTGTCCAGAACGTGCTTCCCTCGATGGAGGCGGCGTTCATCGACATCGGCAGGGGCCGCAACGGCGTCCTCTACGCCGGCGAGGTCAACTGGGAGGCCGCCGGGCTCGGCGGCAACTCCCGCAAGATCGAGCAGGCCCTCAAGCCGGGTGACCGGGTGCTCGTGCAGGTCAGCAAGGACCCGGTCGGGCACAAGGGCGCCCGACTGACCACGCAGATCAGCCTCGCCGGCCGATTCCTGGTGTACGTGCCGGGCGGCTCGTCCACCGGCATCAGCCGCAAGCTGCCCGACACCGAGCGCAAGCGGCTCAAGGAGATCCTGCGCGAGATCGTCCCGGCCGAGGCCGGCGTGATCATCCGCACCGCGGCGGAGGGCGTGAGCGAAGACGAGCTCGCCCGCGACGTGCAGCGCCTGCAGACGCAGTGGGCTTCCATCGAGGAGCAGGCCGCCAAGCTCGAGTCCGACGGCTCGGGGCAGCCGAAGACCCTCTACGAAGAGCCCGACCTGCTGGTCAAGGTGATTCGCGACCTGTTCAACGAGGACTTCTCCAAACTCGTCATCGAGGGCGAGAACGCCTGGACCACCGTCGAGAGCTACATCCGCACCGTCGCACCGGACATGGTGCCCCGCGTGGAGCGGCACGATCCCGACTCGGGTGGACGCGACGTGTTCGCCGCCCACCGCATCGACGAGCAGCTCGCCAAGGCGCTCGACCGCAAGGTGTGGCTGCCGTCCGGTGGCACGCTCGTCATCGATCGCACCGAGGCGATGACCGTCGTCGACGTCAACACCGGCAAGTTCACCGGGGCCGGCGGCAATCTCGAAGAGACCGTCACCCGCAACAACCTCGAGGCGGCCGAGGAGATCGTGCGGCAGATGCGGCTGCGCGACATCGGCGGCATGATCGTCGTCGACTTCATCGACATGGTGCTCGAGTCGAACCGCGACCTGGTGCTGCGACGCCTCACCGAGGCGCTCGGCCGGGACCGCACCCGCCACCAGGTCTCCGAGGTGACCTCGCTGGGGCTCGTGCAGATGACGCGCAAGCGGCTCGGCACGGGTCTGGTGGAGGCGTTCTCCACCACGTGCGAGCACTGCCACGGCCGCGGCATCGTCGTGCACAGCGAACCCGTCGAGGCCGGCGCGGCCGAGGACGGTGGGCGGCCCGCCCGTGCCGAGAGCGGCTCCCGGCGCCGCCGGGGCCGTGACCGCGGCGCCCAGCCGGAGGCGGCGACGACCGAGACGGCCGCGCCCGCGCCGGTACCCGAGGTGGCGACAGTGGACGCGACCGTCAAGCGTGCCCACCCGGTGGCCCTGGCGATGGCTGCGCACCACGGGAACCACGACGAGAACCCGGCGGAATCCGGCGCCGAGCAGGCGCAGGCAGCGCCGGCCGCGCCGGCCCAGCCGGCCGAAACACGCGAGGCCCAGCCGGCCGAAACACGCGAGGCCCAGCCGGCCGAAACACGCGAGGCTGAGCCGGCCGAATCACGCAAGGCTGGGCCCGCCGACACGCGCGAGGCGCGGCCGGCCGAAGCACCGGAGGCCGAAAAGCAGGCAGCGGAGCCGGCGGCCCGTCGCCGTCGCCGGGTCTCACGGGCCGCCGCGGCCCCGACGGGCGACGGCACCGGCGCCGGCACCGTCTTCGTGGTGCCCACACCGGCCCCCGCACCGGAGCCTGCGGCGGTGGCCGCCGCGCCGGTCCCGGACGGGGAGAACGCCGAGCCGGTGGTCGTTCGACGGCCGCGTCGTCGCCGGGCCGCGGGCCGGCCCGCCGGCCCGCCGGTCGAAGCACAGGCATGAGGTCCGACCGGGCCCGACACCGCGCGGGCCCGGTTTGACCCTGGCAGTCACCTTCCCGTAATCTTGGTCAGTCGCTACTCGGCGATACGGCCCTGCTGCGCCCGATGCGGGAAGGTGGCGGGCCCCGAGTCAGCAACCACACCAGACCAGTCGCGTTGCACACCGTGGCGCGAGCACGTTCGAACTAGCAAGGGGTAGCCGTCCGATGGCAACGTACGCGATCGTCAAGACCGGCGGTAAGCAGTACAAGGTCGCTGAGGGCGATCTCGTCAAGGTCGAGAAGATCGAGGGTGAGCCCGGCACTGCTGTCTCGCTTGCTCCGGTCCTCGTCGTCGACGGAGCCGAGCTGACCACCGACGCCGACAAGCTGGCGAAGGTCACGGTCACCGGCGAGATCGTCGAGCACACCAAGGGCCCGAAGATCCGCATCCACAAGTTCAAGAACAAGACCGGCTACCACAAGCGCCAGGGTCACCGTCAGAAGCTGACGGTCCTGAAGGTCACCGGCATCAAGTAATTCGGGCTTCCGCTTCAAACCCCAGGAGGGTTCGTCATGGCACACAAGAAGGGCGCATCCAGCTCCCGTAACGGTCGCGATTCGAACGCCCAGCGTCTCGGCGTCAAGCGCTTCGGCGGCCAGGCCGTCAACGCCGGTGAGATCCTGGTGCGCCAGCGCGGCACCCACTTCCACCCCGGCGTGAACGTCGGCCGTGGCGGCGACGACACGCTGTTCGCCCTCGCTGCCGGTGCCGTCGAGTTCGGCACCAAGCGTGGTCGCAAGACGGTCAACATCGTTCCGGTCGCGGCAGACGCCTGATCTGCCGTCCGAATCGGACACCGCGGAGGTTCCCTTCGCACATACTCCCAGTAGGGGCGGACCAGGGTCGCACACCCGGGTCCGCCCCTACTGTTTTCGGGACGACCGGTACCGGTCGTTCCGGCACAACTCCGGTAGTCCCGGCACAGTGGGGCTACCGGTCGACACAACAGTTCCACCATTCGACGGAGGTCCACCCCATGTCCCGCTTCATCGACCGGGTGGTGCTGCACGTCACCGCCGGCAAGGGTGGTAACGGCTGCGCCTCCGTCCATCGCGAGAAGTTCAAGCCGCTCGGCGGCCCCGACGGCGGTAACGGCGGCAACGGCGGCAACGTCGTGCTCGAGGTGGACGAGGGGGTCCACACCCTCCTCGACTTCCACTTCCACCAGCACGCGAAAGCCACGAACGGCACGCAGGGCGCGGGCAGCAACCGCGACGGCGCCAACGGCGGCGACCTCGTGCTCAAGGTGCCCGACGGCACCGTCGTGCTCGACAAGGACGGCCGGATCCTGGCCGACATGGTCGGCGCCGGCACTCGCTTCGTCGCCGCCCACGGTGGCCGCGGCGGCCTCGGCAACGCGGCCCTGGCGTCGAAGGCCCGCAAGGCCCCCGGCTTCGCCCTGCTCGGCGAGGAGGGGGAGGAGCGCGACCTCGTCCTCGAACTCAAGTCCGTCGCCGACGTCGGGCTGGTCGGGTTCCCGTCCGCAGGCAAGTCCTCGCTGGTGTCGGTGCTCTCCGCGGCCAAGCCGAAGATCGCCGACTACCCGTTCACCACCCTCGTTCCCAACCTCGGGGTCGTGCAGTCGGGCGACACCACGTTCACCGTCGCCGACGTGCCGGGCCTGATCCCCGGCGCCAGCCAGGGCCGCGGTCTCGGCCTGGACTTCCTGCGTCACCTCGAGCGCTGCGCCGTGCTCGCGCACGTCGTCGACTGCGCGACGCTCGAGCCGGGGCGCGATCCCGTCTCCGACATCGACGCACTCGAGGCCGAGCTGGCCGCCTACCAGCCGGCGTTGTCCGGCGACAGCAGCCTGGGCGACCTCGCCGATCGTCCCCGCATCGTCATCCTCAACAAGGTCGACGTGCCGGACGCCGCGGAACTCGCCGATTTCGTCACCCCCGAGCTCGAGGAGCGGGGCTGGCCGGTGTTCCGGATCTCCGCCGTCAGCCGGGAAGGGCTGCGGCCGCTGACCTTCGCGTTGGCGCGGATGGTGGAGGAGTACCGGCAGGCGCATCCGCCGGCCGCGCCGCGGCGGCCGGTCATCCGGCCCGTCGCCGTCGACGAGACCGGCTTCAGCGTCGTCGCCGACCCCGAGACGCCGGGTGGCTTCATCGTGCGCGGCACCCGGCCCGAGCGCTGGGTGCGTCAGACGGCGTTCGACAACGACGAGGCCGTCGGCTACCTCGCGGATCGGCTCGCCCGCCTCGGTGTCGAGGACGAACTCGTCAAGCAGGGCGCCGAACCGGGTGCCTCCGTCACCATCGGCGACGTCTCGTTCGAGTGGGAGCCGCAGACCCAGGCCGGCGTGGACGTCGTGCCCACCGGCCGGGGCACCGACGCCCGCCTCGACCAGGTCGATCGGGTCGGCGCCGCCGAACGCCGCCACGCCAAGCGGGTCCGCCGCGGTCTCGCGACCGACGACGACGAGTTCTGACCACTGCACCTCGAGCCCAGAAGCAGGAGATCGTGAGCGATACCCGGGAGGCCGTCGCCGGCGCGCGCCGCGTCGTGGTGAAGATCGGCTCGTCCGCCATCACCAGCCTGGTCGGCGGCCTCGACCGGGACCGTCTCGACTGCCTGGTCGACGCTCTCGAAGAGCGCATGCGCTCCGGCTCGGACGTCGTGGTGGTGTCCTCCGGCGCGGTCGGCGCCGGCCTCGCCCCGCTGGGCCTGACCATCCGGCCCCGCGACCTGGCCACCAAGCAGGCCGCGGCCAGCGTCGGACAGCTTGCCCTGGCCCACGCGTGGGGCACCTCCTTCGCCCGATACGGCCGCACCGTCGGGCAGGTGCTGCTCACGGCCGACGACATCGCGCGGCGCACCCAGCACCGCAATGCCCAGCGCACCCTCGACCGGCTGCGCGCGCTGCACGCCGTGCCCGTGGTCAACGAGAACGACACCGTCGCGACCGCCGAGCTGCGGTTCGGCGACAACGATCGCCTCGCCGCGCTCGTCGCGCACCTCGTCGGCGCCGACGCGCTGATCCTGCTCTCCGACGTCGACGGCCTCTACGACGGCGATCCCCGTAAGGGCGACGCCCACCTCATCGCGGAGGTGACGAGCCCGGAGGACCTCGACGGCGTCGTCGCCGGGTCCGGGGGCGCCCTCGGCACGGGCGGTATGGCGTCGAAGCTGTCCGCCGCGCGCCTGGCCGCGGATTCGGGTGTGCCGGTGCTGCTCACCGCCGCGTCGCAGGCCGACCGTGCCCTCGGTGCCGCGGACGTGGGCACCGCGTTCGCGGCCCGGCCCGACCGGATGTCGGCGCGGCGTTTCTGGGTGCGGCACGCCGCCGACACCCACGGCACCCTGCACCTGGACGCGGGCGCGGTACGGGCGGTGGTGGAACGGCGCCGCTCGCTGCTCGCGGCGGGCATCACGGGAATGAGCGGGCGCTTCCACGGTGGGGACGTGGTGGCGCTGGTCGGTCCCGACGGCCGCACGGTGGGACGCGGCGTGGTGGCCTACGATGCCGCCGAGCTGGACTGGATGATCGGGTTCTCCACGCGGCAGCTGCCGGCGGACCTGCAGCGGCCGGTGGTGCACGCGGACGATCTCGTGACGCTGTAGGCGCGGGCGGTCACCGGCCGGACGTGGCCGCCGGTGCCGCGGTGACCAGGGCCGTGAGCACCTCCGAGCAGCCCGCGTCGACCTTCACGGTGGCGAGGGGATCGCCGCGCGTGACGCCACGGTTGACCACGGCCACCGGCATGCGGCGCTTGGCGGCGTGCCGCACGAACCGCAACCCGGACATCACCGTCAGGGAACTGCCGACCACGAGCAGGGCCTCCGCCTCGTCGACGAGCGCGAAGGCGCGCTCCACGCGCTCGCGTGGCACCGATTCACCGAAGTAGACGATGTCCGGCTTGAGCATCCCCCCGCACCGCTCGCAGTCCACCATGCGGAAGCTGCCGGTGTCGTCGACGACCGCGTCGGCGTCCGGCGCCACCTCGAGACCCGTCGTCCCCCGAACCCGTTCGAGGAAGCCCGGATTGGCGGCGGTGAGCCGCTCGGCGAGGGTGAAGCGCGAGATCCGGAGGTCGCACGCCAGGCAGCGCACCTGCGCGTAGCAGCCGTGCAGGTCGATCACCCGCCGGCTCCCGGCCTTGGTGTGCAGCAGGTCCACGTTCTGGGTCAGGACGCCCAGGACGGTGCCGCGGCGTTCGAGCGCGGCGAGGGCGCGGTGCCCGGCGTTCGGCCGTGCGGAGTCCATGTGCCGCCACCCGACATGGTTGCGCGCCCAGTAGCGGCGCCGGAATTCCGGATCCCCGACGAACTGCTGATAGGTCATCGGGTTGCGGGGTGGCGCGCCGGGGCTGCGGTAGTCCGGGATGCCGGAGTCGGTCGAGATGCCCGCGCCGGTGAGCACGCACAACTGCCGGCCGTCGAGCAGGTGGTGCAGCGGTTCGATCACCCCGTCCAGGGTAGCGGCGTGTCAGTACCCGGCGCTCGGGTCGACGACCGCGGCGAGATCGAGGCCGGCCGCGAAGCGCGTGACGTTCTCGGTCACGTGCTCGGCGAACGCGGGGATGCGCAGCGCCGGGGGATTGGAGTCGTGCGGGGTGATCATGGCGTTGCGCAGCGACCACAGCGGGTGCCCGTCCGGCAGCGGTTCCGGGTCCGTGACGTCCAGGCCGGCGCCCGCGATGACGCGGCGGCTCAGGGCGTCCACCAGCGCGTCGGTGTCGACGAGGCTGCCGCGGGCAACGTTGATCACCCAGGCGGTCGGCTTCATCGCGGCCAGCTCGTCGGCGCCCACCAGTTGCTCGGTCTCGGCCGTAGCGGGGGCGGCGATCACGAAATGGTCTGCGCGGGGCCATACTTCGTCGATCCGTGCGACGGGGACCGTCTCCACGGCGCCCGGGACGGGGCGGCCGCTGCGGGTGACCGCGAGCGCCTGGGCGCCGAGCGAACCGAGCATGGGGATCAGGGCCCGGCCGATGCCACCCGCCCCGATGATCCCGACGGTGGCGCCGCGCAGGGTGCCCAGCTGGGGGTAGAACACGCTCGGGGTCCACGACGTGGCCGCCAGGTGGTCGGGCAGCGCCCGCACGCCGGCGAGCAGCAGCATGAGCGCGTGTTCGGCGACCGTCGCGGCGAACGCCCCGGCGGCCGACGTCCACGTCACCTGGGGGTGAGCGCGGATGACGCCGGCGTCGAACCAGTCCTCCACGCCGGCGGCGGGCAGCTGAACCCACCGCACCGACGCCGGCAGCACCGCGGGGAACTCGTCCGGTCCGGCGGTCCAGACCACCGCGTCCGGGCGGTCGTCGAACCCGCACACGCGACCGCCGCCGGCCCCGATCGCCCGGTCGAACACGATGTCCGGGGCGGGGCCGACGGCGATGCGCGGCTGTCGCTCGTAGGTCATGGCTCCGACTCTAGGCGCGAACGCCCGGCCGGTCACTCGCTGCGGGCACTCAGACGACCTCGACGAGGGGGTACACGCCGTTCTCGTCGTGGACCTCCCGGCCGGTGACCGGCGGGTTGAACACGCAGAACATGCGCATCCGGGTGTCCGGCTCGACGCGGTGCCGCTCATGGCCGTTGAGCAGGTACATCGTGCCGGGTGCGAGCGGGTACACGGTGCCGGTCTCGAGGTCGGTGAGGGTGCCGGTGCCCTCGATGAGCCACACCGCCTCGATGTGGTTCGCGTAGTGGAACTCGTTGACGGTGCCGGCCTCGATCGTGGTCTCGTGGAACGAGAACCCGACCTTGTCGCCGCCGAGCACGATGCGCTTGCTGCGCCAGTTGCCGTTGTCCGACGTGATGTCGCGCTCGGTGCCGGTGATTTCCTCGGTGGTACGGACGATCATACGTAAGTCCTTCTGAAGCTTGTCTTCTCGTGCCTGGGTCGACGGCGGCCGGGGGTCAGGCCCGGACCACCGAGGTGGCCTCGCACAGGATGTTCAGACCGTGCTCGAGCTCGTCGTCGCTGATCGTCAGCGGCGGAAGCAGCTTGACGACCTCGTCGGAGGGGCCGGAGGTCTCCGCGAGCAGGCCCTGCTCGAACGCGAGGGCGCACACCTTCTGTGCGTCGTTCGGCTCGTCGAAGACCAGGCCCTGAACCATGCCGCGACCGCGGGTGGAGACGCCGTCGAACATGTCGGACAGGTTCATGAAGGTCTGCCGGATCCGCTCGCCCTTGCGCAGCGTCTCGCGCTCGAGGTGGTCGTCGGCCCAGTAGTGCTGCAGCGCCTTCGCCGCGGTGACGAACGCCGGGTTGTTGCCGCGGAACGTGCCGTTGTGCTCGCCCGGGCCCCACACATCGAGGTCGCGCTTGAACAGCGTGAGCGCCAGCGGCAGGCCGTACCCGCCGATCGACTTCGACAGGGTCACGATGTCCGGGGTGATCCCGGCGACCTCGAACGAGAAGAACGGGCCGGTGCGGCCGCAGCCCATCTGCACGTCGTCGACGATGAGCAGGATGTCGCGCTCGGCGCACAGATCCGCGAGGGCACGCAGCCACTCGGGGCGGGCGACGTTCACGCCGCCCTCGCCCTGCACGGTCTCCACGATCACCGCCGCCGGGCGGTTCAGACCGCTGCCGGAGTCGTCGAGCACGCGGGAGAACCAGTGGAAGTCCTCGGTGACGCCGTCGAAGTAGTTGTCGAACGGCATCGGGGTGGCGTGCACCAGCGGCACACCGGCCCCAGCCCGCTTCATGGAGTTGCCCGTCACCGACAGCGCACCCAGGGTCATCCCGTGGAATGCGTTGGTGAAGTTGATGATCGACTCGCGGCCGGTGACCTTGCGGGCGAGCTTGAGCGCCGCCTCGACCGAGTTGGTGCCCGTCGGGCCGGGGAACTGGACCTTGTAGTCGAGGCCGCGGGGGGCCAGGATGTGGCTCTCGAACGACTCGAGCAGTTCCCGCTTGGCGACGGTGGACATGTCGAGGCCGTGGGTGATGCCGTCACCCATGATGTAGTCCACGAGCGCGGTCTTCAGGACCGGGTTGTTGTGCCCGTAGTTGAGGGCTCCCGCGCCGGCGAAGAAGTCGAGGTAGTCCTTGCCGTTCTCGTCGCGGAGCCACGATCCGGACGCCGTTTCGAACACGGTCGGCCAGCCGCGGCTGTAGCTGCGCACCTCGGATTCGAGGTAATCGAAAACGCTGTGCTTGGCGGGGGTTTCGGGGTGCTCCAGGATGGTCATTCGTCGTCCTCCTGCGGCGAATTCGCTTTCGCCGGTCGTGTATTCATTCGCCGATCGTGTAGAGATCCTCGGCCATGTGGGAATCGGGAAAATCCGAAGGGGTGAACAATTCGCTCCGGGTGATGCGCAGTCCGCGTCGCCGGGCGAGCGCGGTGAACAGCGCGATGGACGCCTCGTTGTCCGGGCTGACGGTCGTCTCGAGCCGGTTCACGCCGGTGTCGGCGAGCCGGTCCCACAGGCTGTCGAGCATCCGGCCGGCGATGCCGCGGCCGCGTTGGGCCTGGTCGACGGCCACCTGCCAGACGAACAGCGTGTTCGGCGACTCGGGACGGCGGTAGCCGCTGACGAAACCCACCGCCTCGTCGTCCCCGCCGGTGGCGACGACCGAGGTCGCCGCGAAATCGCGGCACCAGAGCACGTATGCATAACTGGAATTGACGTCGAGCACTTTCGAATCACGCGCGATCTGCCACATGCGAATTCCGTCGGAAATACGCGGTGCGCGGAAATTCGGCTCGGTCGGCGCGCTCGCCGTTTCGGCGGGCGTACGGGGCGGGGTACTTCTCTGCGTCACAGGCGTCATAAGCGGTCTCGAACCTAACAACTTCGTGGGCGGGATTCACCCGCCTTGTCGGGATCCGTCGCCGGGTACCCCGGCTCCGCGCAGGTGAGACACCCATGTGAGAAGAGTCACTTCGTGTAGCGCCCGGGCCGAGCGCGGCGATTATTTCGGGCTCGCCAGCGCCAGCGGCAGCACCGCGGAGGCCCCGGCCCGGATCAGGGTCCGCGCCGCCATCGTCATCGTCCAGCCGGTGTCGGTGACCGCGTCGACGAGCAGGATCGGCCCCCGGGTTCCGCTGAGGTCGGGGCTCTCCCACGCGTCCACGAGGCCGGCGATCCGGTACGCCGAGTTCGCTGCCGTCACCGGGGGCCGGCCGGGCCGGGCACGCAGCACGCCGAGATCCTCGAGCCGGCCGAGCTGCGCCAGCCGCGCCGCGAGGGAACCGACCAGGCGAGGATGGGTCGCCGACTCCACGGCCATCACCGCGGTCGGGCGATCCGACCAGTCCCACGTCTTGAGCACCGCCACGGCGGCCTGCACCACCGCGTCGGGCACCGGCGCGTCGGGGCCGTCCAGCAGCGCCCGCAGCCGCGGACCCCATCCGAGGTCCGACAGCCGGCCGAGTACCCGGCCCGGCTCGGGCCCGTCGGTGATCTTCCCGGACAATGCCACGCCGAGTTTGGCCATTCCCGTCGGCCACTGCCGCCGCGGCGGCAGGTCCACCCCCGGCCGGTCCAGCCGGGCCCGCACCCGGCCCAGCTCGGTGTCGTCGACGTCCGCCGGCCACCGCGCCCCGCAGCAGTTGTCGCACCGCCCGCAGCCCGGGGTGTCGGACGTCAGGTCGGGATCGTCGAGCTGGGTGCGCAGGAACACCATCCGGCACCGGGTGGTCCGCTCGTACTCGAGCATCGCCTCCTGCTCGGCCTCGCGGGCCCGCTCGAGCGTCGCGTACCGGGCGGCGTCGTACTCCCAGGGCACGCCGGTGGCGATCCAGCCGCCCTTCACCCGGCGTACCGCACCGTCCACGTCGAGCACCTTGAGCACCATCTCCAGCCGGGACCGGTTGAGGTCGACCAACGGCTCGAGGGCCTGCGTGGACTGCGGCCGCTCCGGCTCGAGCACCTCGATCACCCGCCGCACCACCTCCTCCCCCGGGAAGGCCACCGACGCGAACCAGCTCCAGATCTGCCGGTCCTCGGGACCCGGAAGCAGGATCACCTCCGCCCGCTCGGTCGCACGGCCCGCGCGACCGACCTGCTGGTAGTAGGAGATGGGTGAGGACGGTGCTCCCAGGTGCACCACGAACCCGAGGTCCGGCTTGTCGAAACCCATGCCCAGGGCCGAGGTGGCGATCAGGGCCTTGACCCGGTTGGCGAGGAGGTCCGCCTCCAGCTGCTCCCGCTCGGCCGGATCGGACTGCCCCGTGTATGCCGCGACGGTGTGACCGTGCTCGGAGAGCAGCGCGGCCAGGTCGTGCGCGGCCGACACGGTGAGGGTGTAGACGATCCCGGAACCGGGCAGCTCGTCGAGGTGCTGGGCGAGCCACGCCGCCCGGCGCGCGGGTTCGTCGATCCGCAGCACCGACAGGTGCAGCGACGGCCGGTCGAGACCACCGCGCAGCACCAGGGTCTCGCCCGTGCCCTCCCCGACGCCGAGCTGCGCGGCCACGTCCGCCACGACCCGGTCGTTCGCGGTCGCGGTGGTCGCGAGCACCGGAATGCCCTCGCCGATTTCGGTGACGAGGGTGCGGATGCGCCGGTAGTCCGGCCGGAAGTCGTGTCCCCAGTCCGAGACGCAGTGCGCCTCGTCGACCACCACCAGTCCGGCGTCGCGGGCGAGCGCCGGCAGCACCTGGTCGCGGAAGTCCGGGTTGTTGAGCCGCTCCGGGCTGACGAGCAGGACGTCCACCGCGCCCTCGGCGACCTGCCGGTGGATCTCCTCCCACTCGGTGACGTTGCCGGAATTGATCGTGGCCGCGCGGACGCCCGCGCGCTGCGCCGACTCGACCTGGTTGCGCATCAGGGCCAGGAGCGGGGAGACGATCACGGTCGGCCCGTGCCCGTGGGCGCGGAGCAGCTTGGCGGAGATGAAGTAGACGGCCGACTTGCCCCAGCCCGTGCGCTGCACGACCAGCGCTCGCCGGCGATGCACCACCAGTGCCTCGATGGCGCTCCACTGGTCCTCCCGCAACCGGGCGCCGGGTCCCGCGAGGTCGCGGAGCAGTCGTTCGGCTTCGTCGCGCAGATCCGTGGTGGCGGTGCTCATGGGACCTATCGTGCCGGACCGCGCCGACACCGTCCGTGCCGGACGAGGGCGACACCGTCCGTGCCGGACGAGGACGACACCGCCGCGCCGCCGCGAGGGGCGTCCGCGCCGGCCGTGGCGTTCGCTTCGGGGACGAACGTGCCGTGTTGCGCGACGAACGGGGTCGTTCCATCGGCGAACGACCCGTCGGTCCCGTCGGGCCGCCGCCGCCCGGCCCGGCGGCGGCGCGGCACGTCGGTCGCGCCGGAGTCGTCGGCGCCACGGTCGCCCCGACCCGGAGCCGCTGCGCTCGTTGCAATCGAACCGACTGCGAGACAGTTGCTTTCGGGGACCGGTGGGACGGCGGTTCGTTCGGCCAGGGGCCGTGGGTGCGGCACGCGGCGGGGTGAGTGGTCCGCGCCCCATCCGGTCCGCCGCTGTGACGGAGGCGTCGTCGGCCGCCGGACGTGCTCGTACCCTGTTCGTTATGCAGACGCAGTTCCTCCGCCCCGCATCCGACTCCTCTCCGAGCCGAATCGACCATCCGGCGTTCCGGCAGAAGGTCGTGTCGGCGGAGGAAGCCGTCCGCTGGATCCAGCCCGGCCACACCGTCGCCATCAGCGGTTTCGCCAGTGCCGGCACGCCGAAGGCGATCACCCCGGCGCTCGCGGAACGCATCGGGGCCGCGCGCGCCGCCGGCACCGACTTCACGGTCAACCTCCTCACGGGCGCGTCGGTCTCCGCCGAGACCGAGCGGATGCTGTCGGAGGTGGCCGGCATCTCCCTGCGGATGCCGTACCAGGCCGAGCCCACCGCCCGCCGCAACATCAACAACGGCCGCATGGACTACGTGGACATCCACCTGTCCCACGTCGCCCAGCAGGTCTGGGAGGGCTACTACGGGCACGTCGATGTCGCGGTCGTCGAGGTCTCCGGCGTCACCGAGACCGGTGAGCTGATCCCGTCCGCGTCGATCGGCAACAACAAGACCTGGCTCGACGTCGCCGAGAAGGTGATCCTCGAGGTCAACTCGTGGATTCCGGCCGCGATGACGGGCATCCACGACGTGTACTACGGCACCGCGCTGCCGCCGCACCGCAAGCCGATCATGCTCACGGACGTCGAGGACCGCATCGGCCAGAGCACGTTCCGCGTCGACCCGGACAAGGTCGTCGCCGTCGTCGAGACCCACGCCCGCGACAGCGCCAGCCCGCTGACCCCGCCGGACGCGGTGAGCCAGGCGATCGCCGCGCACGTGCTCGACTTCTTCGAGCACGAGATCTCCCGCGGCCGGCTGCCCGCGGACACGCTCCTGCCGCTGCAGTCCGGCATCGGCAACGTGGCCAACGCCGTCCTCCAGGGTCTCGATGCCGGTCCCCACAAGGGTCTGACCTGCTACTCCGAGGTCATCCAGGACGGGATGCTGCACCTGATCAAGCACGGCACGGTCCGCTTCGCGTCCGCCACGTCGCTGGCGCTGAGCGAGGCCGGAATCGACGAGCTGGTGTCGAACATCGACTTCTACCGCGAGCACATCGTGCTGCGCCCTCAGGAGATCAGCAACCACCCCGAGATCGTGCGCCGCCTCGGCATCATCGCGATGAACGGCATGCTCGAGGCCGACATCTACGGCAACGTCAACTCCACCCACGTCATGGGCACCAAGATCATGAACGGGATCGGCGGATCCGGCGACTTCGCCCGCAACGGCTACCTGTCGATGTTCCTGAGCCCCTCCACCGCGAAGGGCGGCAGCATCTCGTCGATCGTGCCGATGGTGCCGCACGTGGACCACACCGAGCACGACGTGCAGGTCCTCGTCACCGAGCAGGGACTTGCGGACCTGCGCGGATTGTCGCCGCGGCGCCGCTCCCGGGTCGTCGTCGACAACTGCGCCCATCCGGACTACCGGGACATGCTGCACGACTACGTCGACCGGGCCGAGGCCGTGCCCGACGCCGGGCACACCCCGCACCTGCTCGGCGAGTCCCTGTCCTTCCACCAGCGTTTCCTGGAGTCGGGATCCATGCTGGCACAGTAGGTTCCGAGGGGCCGGCGCCGTCAGCCGCCGGCGACCGGCGCGGGGTCGATCGGCTGTTGCGGGAGCGACTGCGTGACCGCCGCCGATATCGTCTGCAGCGGAGTCGGACCCGAGCCGTTCGGCACTGTCAGCGCCACGTACACCGGGCGGTCCACGACGAACCACGTGCTCGCATCGATGCCCTCCGCGGCGCCGGACACCTCGAACCACTGGACGCCGTCGACCACCTGCAGCGCCGCCGCCTGATCGAACTCCGCCGGTCGCTCGAGCCCGCACCGCAGCACCACCGGCTCGCCCTCGACGGGCTGCCAGGCCGCGGCCCCCACCGGGGCCGGGTCGGCCAGCTCCGCGCGGCGGAGGTCGCCGACCTCCTCGGGCAGCGCCCCCAGCAGCGCCGCGCACTCCGGGGACTCGGCCTGCGGCGCCACCACCGGCCCCAGTGCTACGGGCGCCAGCTCCGGGGTGCGGTTCGCCAGCACCGCCGCCACCACGATGCCGATCAGCAACGCCACCGGCAGCGCGACGGCCGTGGCGATCAGGGCGGGACTGCGGTGGTGTTCGGCGTCGCCGGCGGGGGCGGGGTCGGGGTCGGGGTCGGGGGAGACTGTCGGCTCGGTCATAATCTCTCGAATTTGCGGGGACGGTAGCGTGGTCGAAACTACCGTGACCACCGACGCCCGCACCCCACCGACCCACGAACGGGAGGACCGCATCACCGCGCCCGACCGCACCGGCCCCACCGTCGCCGACCTCGGCGAGTTCCCCGTGATCGACCGTGCGGTCGCCGGGCGTCGCCAGCCCGCCACCACGCTCGTCGGACCGGGCCACGACGCGGCCCTCGTCGCCGCCGCCGACGGGCGCGTCGCCGTCTCCACGGACATGCTCGTCGAGGGTCGGCACTTCCGGCTCGACTGGTCCACCCCCCGCGACGTCGGGCGCAAGGCCGTCGCCCAGAACGGCGCCGACGTCGCCGCGATGGGCGCGCGCCCCACCGCCTTCCTCGTCGGGCTCGGCTGCCCGCCGGACACCCCGGTCGACGTGCTCGACGGTGTCTCCGCCGGGATCGGCGAGGCCGCGGAGGCGCTCGGCGCCGGCGTCGTCGGCGGCGACCTGGTGCAGGCGTCGCAACTGATCGTCGCGGTGACCGTCCTCGGCGACCTCGACGGGCGCGCGCCGCTCCTGCGGTCTGCGGCCCGGCCCGGCGACACCGTCGCGCTGGCCGGATCCACCGGGCGCTCCGCCGCCGGGCTGGCCGTGCTCACCGCCGGCCTCGCCGGCCACCCGGACCTGGTGGCCGCCCACCAGGTGCCGGCGCCCCCGTACGCCGCGGGACCCGCGGCGGCGGCCGGCGGCGCCCACGCCGCGACCGACATCTCCGACGGCCTGCTCGCCGACCTCGGGCACATCGCCGCCGCATCCGGCGTCGCGATCGACGTCTCGCGCGAGCTGCTCGAACCCGGCGCCGAGCTGCGGGCCGCCGCCGCGGAACTCGGGGCCGACGTATGGGAGTGGGTGCTCACCGGCGGCGAGGACCACGCCCTTGCCGCGTGCTTCCCGCCGCACGTGCCGCTGCCGGCGGGCTGGCGGCCCGTCGGCACGGTGCGCGAGGGCGGCGGCGTCACCGTCGACGGCCACGGCCGGCCGGGTCCCGGAGGCTGGCAGAGCTTCTCGAGATAGGTTTCACAGCATGGCTGTGTATGCGCTCGGCGACCGTGTGCCCGATATCCATCCCGACGCCTGGGTCCACCCCGATGCGGTGGTCATCGGCAACGTCACCCTCGGCGCCCGCGCCTCGGTGTGGCCCACCGCGGTCCTGCGCGGTGACTACGGCCGGATCGTCGTCGGCGCCGAGAGCAACATCCAGGACGGGACGATCATCCACTGCACCGCCGTCGACGCCACCGTCATCGGCGCCGGCACCGTGGTCGGCCACAACGCCCACATCGAAGGCTCCACCATCGGCGACGGCTGCCTGATCGGGTCCGGTTCGCTCGTGCTCAACGGCTCCGCCGTCGGCGACGGGGCGATCGTCGCGGCCGGCGCGCTCGTGGCCCCGCGTTTCCAGGTGCCGCCGCGGTCCATGGCGATCGGCGTACCCGCGAAGATCCGGGAGGGTTACGAGGTGCCGGAGGGCCACGTCGACGCCAACGCCAAGATGTACGCGGCGAACGCCGAGTACTACCGCAGCGCGCTGCGCAGGATCGACTGAGGGGCCGGGCACCACCGATGGCTGTACGACCCCTGCCGGAGATCGTCGAGGAAGGCTGGGCGCGGGCGCTGGCTCCCGTTGCCGCCGACATCGCCGCGATGGGCGACTTCCTGCGCGCCGAGAACGCCGCCGGACGCGGCTACCTGCCCTCCGGCGCGAACGTGCTGCGGGCCTTCACCCAGCCGTTCGACCGGGTGAAGGTGCTCATCGTCGGCCAGGACCCGTATCCGACGCCGGGTCATGCCGTCGGACTGAGCTTCTCGGTCGCGCCGGAGGTGCGTCCGGTGCCGCGCAGCCTGGCCAACATCTACCGCGAATACAGCGACGACCTCGGCCTGCCGACACCACCCAACGGCGACCTCACACCGTGGTCGGCACAGGGGGTGCTGCTGCTCAACCGCGTCCTGACGGTGCAACCCGGCCAGCCGGCGTCGCATCGGGGCAAGGGCTGGGAGAGCGTGACCGAGCAGGCGATCCGGGCGCTCGTCGCGCGCACCGCGCCGCTCGTCGCGATCCTGTGGGGCCGCGACGCGGCCACCCTCGAACCGATGCTCGGCGACGTGCCCACCGTGAAGTCGGCGCACCCGTCGCCGCTGTCGGCCTCCCGCGGGTTCTTCGGGTCCCGCCCCTTCAGCCGCGCGAACGCGCTGCTGACCGAGCAGGGCGGGGACCCGGTGGACTGGCGCCTGGCCTGAACGGGCGTGGCTCAGCCGCGGCGAATCGACTCGAAGTCGGGGCGCCGCTTCTCGACGAACGCGTCGACACCCTCGATGCCGGTCGGGCCGTTCGCGGCCGCCGCGATCGCCGCGGCCTCCGCGTCGAGCTGCTCGGACAGCGACCGCCCCGCCGAATCGGCGAGCAGTTGCCGGATCCCGGCGTAGGCGGCGGTGGGGCCGTTCGCGAGGGTGCGGGCCACCCGCATCGCCTCGCCGGGCACCTCGTCGTCGGCGACGAGGCGGCTGAGCACCCCGAGCCGCACGGCCTCGTCGGCGTTCAGGACACAGTCGGTGAGGATGATCTCCCGCGCCCGGGCGACTCCGACGATGCGCGGCAGGGTCCACGACATGCCGCCGTCGGGGGTGAACCCGATCGACGGGTAGGCCGGCCGCAGCTTCGTCGAGGGGCCCCCGAGCGCGATGTCGGCGTGCAGCACGATGCTCATGCCCGCGCCCGCCGCCCAGCCCTGGACGGCGGCCACCACGGGCACGCGGGCCGCGTCGAGGGCGCGGACGAAGTCGTGGAACAGGCGTGCGACGTCGCCGACGAACTCGCCGCGGTCGGGCGCGGAGGCGAAGGCGCGGACGTCGCCGCCCGCGCAGAAGTTGGCACCCTCACCGACGAGCAGGACGGCGCCGACCTCGGGGCCGGCGGTGCGCAGGGCCTCGATGCCCTGGGCCATGCCCGCGGGGGAGAGGGACGTGCCGCGCTCGGCGGTCGCCACGGCGATGCGCAGGACGCCGTCCTCGAGGCGGACGTGGGACAGTACTGATTCGGTCACCCGGGGCACCCTACCGGTCGCCCCGCCCGGCGGGTACGGGGTCACGGCGACGATGGCGGAACACGACGAGGCCCCGGCGTCGCAACGCCGGGGCCTCGTATGCCGAACCGGGGATCAGCCGCGAACGACCTTGCCCGCTTTGAGGCAGGAGGTGCACACATTGACCTTACGCGTGTTGCCCGGGGCAACCTGAGCGCGCACGCTCTGGATGTTCGGGTTCCAACGACGGTTGGTACGCCGGTGCGAGTGCGAGACCGACTTACCGAAGCCGGGGCCCTTGGCGCATACGTCGCAGACGGCAGCCATAGTCGCGAACTCCTTGGTGAGTAGTGGATATTTTCGTGTCTTCGTCGGCCTGCGAACACGAGGAGGCGTCCGCCATCCGTGCGAGGCAACCCTGCAAGCGTAGCGGGTGGGGGTGGCAATGGCCAAACCGGCCGTCCGACGGGGGCACCGCTACCCTTGCGTCACCGGTTGCGTGGTGGCGAAGGGGGGAAGCAGGTGCTCGAGGTCGGGGAAGCAGTCGACGGGACTGCCCTGCGCCGATGGGTGGATCTCGGGTTGCGGGCGCTCGCCGAGCGCCGCGACGAGATCAACAGCCTCAACGTCTTCCCCGTCCCCGACGGCGACACCGGTACCAACCTGCTCGTCACCCTGCGCTCCGCGGCGGCCGAACTCGACACCTCCGCGGCGGACGCCGAGGACGTCGCCACGATCGTCGGCGCCCTGGCGCGCGGCGCGTTCCACGGCGCCCGCGGCAACTCCGGTGTCCTCCTCGCGCAGATGCTGCGGGGCCTGGCCGACGCCCTCGACGGGGCCGTGGCCGTCGACGGCGCCGCACTCGGGCGCGCCTGGCGGCACGCCGCAGACCTCGTCACCCGCGCGCTGAGCTGCCCCGCCGAGGGCACCATCGTCAGCGTGCTGCACGCGGCCGCCGACGGCGCGCACGCGGCCGGCCGCTCCGGTTCGCTCGTGACGGTGGCGACCGCAGCGGCCGACGCCGCCGCCGAGGCCCTGCAGCGCACCACCGCGCAACTCGACGTGCTGGCCGAGGCCGGCGTCGTCGACGCAGGGGGCCTCGGTCTGCTCCTGCTGCTCGACGCGTTCGTCGAGACGGTGTCGGGCTGGCGTCCGGACCGGGCACCGATCGCGACGTCGAAGCCCGGCGCTCCCGCCCGGCATGGTGGGCACAACGGGCACGAACCCCGCCACGGCGGCGATCAGGACTTCGAGGTCATGTACTTCGTCGAGGGCTCCGACACCGCCCGCATGGACACCCTGCGTACCCGCCTCGACGCCCTCGGGGACTCGGTCGCCGTCGTCGGCGACGGCGCCGGCACCTGGTCCGTGCACGTGCACTGCTGCGACGCGGGCGCTGCCGTCGAGGCCGGCCTGGAGGCCGGGCGGCTGCACCAGGTCACCGTCACGTGCTTCGCGCTGGAGGCACAGCAACGGATCGGCGTCGGCCCGGTGGCTTCCGGGGCCGGAAGCCGCTCGGTGCTCGCCGTCGTGGCCGGCGACGGGGCAGCGGAGCTGTTCGAAGCCGAGGGCGCGGCGATCGTGCGGGCGGACGATCCGATCACCCGCCGGCACTTGCTCGACGCGATCCGCCGGCTGGGCAGCCGTGACGTGATGGTCCTGCCCAACGGTGCGCTGCCCGCCCAGGAACTCGTCGCAGTCGGCGCGGCGGCCCGCGACCACCGGCGCGAGGTGATGTTCCTGCCCTGCTCGTCGATGGTGCAGGGACTGGCGTCGCTTGCGGTGCACGACCCGGGCCGCGAGGCCGCCGACGACGCCTTCGCCATGTCCGAAGCGGCCGCCGCGACCCGGTGGGGCTCGCTGCGCATCGCGAACGAGCGGGCCCTGACCTGGGTGGGAACGTGCGAGCCGGGGCACAGCCTGGGCCTGTCGGGTCATGATGTCGTAGTCATCGAGCATGATCTGGTGACGGCGGGAGCGTCGCTGCTCGACAAGGTGCTCGCCGCGGGCGGAGAGCTCGTGACGATGCTCGTCGGCTTCGACGCGCCCGACGGACTCGCCGAGCGGCTGACCCGGCACGTCAACGACCGCCACCCCGAGGTGGAGGTGTTGGTGTACCACGGGGGACAGCGCAGCGACCTGCTGCAGCTCGGTGTGGAGTAGCCGGCACAGGAACAGTCGGACGCCGGCCCTTCGGCGTCGATCGGAGCGGAGAGGACGGCAGTGGCGACACTCGCGGACCGACTCGATCATCTTCTCGGCCGCAAGACCGCGGATGCACTCGCCGACTCGTTCGGCATGACCACCGTCGAGGACCTGCTGCGCCACTATCCCCACCGGTACGCCACCCAGGGCGCCGAGCTCGGCGACTCGCAACCGGTCGAGGGCCAGCACGTGACGATCATCGCGCGGGTGGCCAGGGCCGACGAGGTGCGGATGAAGAGCCGGCCCGGCACCCGGCTCGCCGTCGTGCTCGAATCGGACCGGCAGAAGATCGACGTCACCTTCTTCAACCCGCAGAAGGTCAAGTACAACATCAAGCCCGGGGTGCGCGGCATGTTCTCCGGCACCGTCAAGTACTTCCGCGACAAGTGGAGCCTGGCCCACCCGAGCTACATCATCCTGCCCGAGCCTCGCGGCCCCGAGATCGGTGGCGCGGCCCCGCGGCCCACCCGGGTGCGCGGCGCCGGCGCGCTCGCCGGCATGGCCCGCAGTGCCCAGGGCGACGGCGGCATCGACATGTCGATCTTCGATCGGGCCCTCATCCCGATGTACCCCGCAACCCGCGACGTCGAGTCGTGGACCGTGATGCGCTGCGTGCGGCAGATCCTCGATCAGCTCGAGACCGTCGACGACCCGCTGCCCGAGTGGGTGCGTGGCGAGCACGGCCTGATCGGGCTGGACGAGGCGCTGCGCCGCATCCACCTGCCCGACGACCGGGACGACGTCACCGCCGCCCGGGAGCGCCTGCGGTTCGACGAGGCCGCGGCGGTGCAGCTCGTCCTCGCCCGGCGCCGCCACGACGTCGCGGTGCGCACGGCCCCGGCGTGCCCGCGCCGCAGCGGCGGTATCGCCGACGAGTTCGATCGCCGGCTGCCGTTCGAACTGACCGCCGGGCAGCTCGCGGTCGCCGACGAGATCGCGGCGGACCTCGCCGGATCGCACCCGATGAACCGGCTGCTGCAGGGCGAGGTCGGCTCGGGCAAGACGATCGTGGCGCTGCGGGCGATGCTGCAGGTCATCGACGCGGGACACCAGTGCGCACTGCTCGCGCCGACCGAGGTGCTCGCCGCCCAGCATGCGCGCTCGCTGGCGAAGATGCTCGGCGATCTCGCCGCGGCGGGCGAACTCGCCGCCCACGAGCTGGCCACCAAGGTCACCCTCGTGACGGGCTCGATGAGCGCGGCCCGCAAGCGGCAGGCCCTGCTCGACATCGTGAGCGGCGACTCGGGGCTCGTGATCGGCACCCACGCGCTGATCCAGCAGGGCGTCGAGTTCTACGACCTCGGCCTCGTCGTCGTCGACGAACAGCACCGGTTCGGCGTGGAGCAGCGCGACGTGCTGCGCAACCGCGGCCGCGACGGTGCCAGCCCGCACGTGCTGGTCATGACGGCGACACCCATCCCGCGCACCATCGCGATGACCGTCCTCGGCGACCTCGAGGTGTCCACATTGCGGGAACTGCCCCGCGGCCGGTCGCCCATCACCAGCCGGGTCGTGGCGGCGAAGGTGCATCCCAGCTGGGTGGCGCGCGCGTGGGAACGCATCGGCGAAGAGGTCGCGGCGGGCCGGCAGGCGTATGTGGTGTGCTCGCGCATCGGCGACGGCGACAGCGACGAGGACGCCGACCTGGTCGGCTTCGACGAGGCGGAGACGACCGGCGGGCGCGGGGGCAGGGGCAAGCCGCCCGAGACGAAGTCGGTGCTCCAGCAGTTCGAGGAGCTCGCGGGCGGCCCGCTGGCCCACCTGAGGGTCGGGTTGCTGCACGGGCGACTGCCCGCGGACGAGAAGGACGCGGTGATGCGCGACTTCGCCGCCGGGGACATCGACGTGCTGGTGTGCACCACCGTCGTCGAAGTCGGCGTGGATGTGCCCAACGCGACGGTGATGGTGATCGTGGACGCCGACCGGTTCGGGGTCAGCCAGCTGCACCAGCTGCGCGGCCGGGTGGGCCGGGGCGGGCATCCGGGGCTGTGCCTGCTCGTGTCGGATTCGAAGCCCGGCGCGCCCGCCATGGCCCGCCTCGAGGCCGTCGCCGCGACCACCGACGGATTCGCGCTCGCCCAGCTGGACCTGCAGCAGCGCCGCGAGGGCGATGTGCTCGGTGTCGCCCAGTCGGGCACCACCTCGACGCTGCGGATGCTCTCGCTCGTCGACGACGTCGAGGTCATCGCGGCCGCGCAGGCCTTCGCCCGCGCCGTGACCGACCGCGATCCGCGGCTCGAGGAACACCCCGGTCTGGCCCGCATGGTGTCGGCCGCGCTCGACACCGAACGGGTCGCGTATCTCGAGAAGTCGTGAGGTTACGTTCCGCGCACGCCGGGCGCAGCGCCGTTGTGAGGTGACGCCCGCCGCACCCGCGACGTTTCCGGCACGTTAAGGATCCCTCGACCTGCATCGTTTCAGTCGGACAAAGACGTGCATCCGTCCCACGATCTGGGATGCGGACGCCGAACGGAGTGTTACGTCGCGGTACCGTCGTCCAATGTTCTCCAAAGTGCTTGTCGCCAACCGAGGCGAGATCGCGATCCGCGCGTTCCGCGCCGCCTATGAACTGGGTGCCGGGACCGTCGCGGTGTTTCCGTACGAGGACCGCAATTCCCTGCACCGGCTCAAGGCCGACGAGGCCTACCAGATCGGGGAGCAGGGGCATCCGGTCCGTGCGTACCTGTCCGTGGCGGAGATCGTCGCCGCCGCGAAGAAGGCCGGCGCCGACGCGGTCTACCCCGGCTACGGTTTCCTGTCCGAGAACCCGGACCTGGCGGCGGCGTGCGCGGCGGAGGGCATCACCTTCATCGGTCCGTCGGCGCACGTGCTGGAGCTGACCGGAAACAAGGCGCGGGCGATCGCGGCAGCCAAGGCGGCGGGTCTGCCGGTGCTGGCGTCGTCGGAGCCGTCGGCCGATCTCGAGCAGTTGCTCGCGGCTGCCGAGTCCATGGAGTTCCCGATCTTCGTCAAGGCCGTCGCCGGCGGTGGCGGGCGTGGCATGCGGCGCGTGGCCGAGCGTGGCCAGCTGCGGGAGGCGATCGAGGCGGCGTCCCGGGAGGCGGATGCGGCGTTCGGCGATCCCACGGTGTTCCTCGAGCAGGCGGTGGTCGATCCCCGGCACATCGAGGTGCAGATCCTGGCCGACGGCCAGGGCAATGTGATGCATCTGTTCGAGCGGGACTGCTCGCTGCAGCGCCGCCACCAGAAGGTCATCGAGCTGGCCCCGGCACCGAACCTCGCCCCCGAGCTGCGCGAGCGGATCTGCGCGGACGCCGTCGCGTTCGCGAAGCAGATCGGTTACAGCTGCGCCGGCACCGTCGAGTTCCTCCTCGATTCCCGCGGCAACCACGTCTTCATCGAGATGAACCCGCGCATCCAGGTCGAGCACACGGTCACCGAGGAGATCACCGACGTCGACCTCGTGCAGGCGCAGATGCGCATCGCCTCCGGTGAGTCGCTGACCGACCTGGGCCTGTCGCAGGACAAGGTCGCGATCCGCGGGGCGGCGCTGCAGTGCCGCATCACCACCGAGGATCCGGCCAATGGCTTCCGGCCCGACACCGGCCGCATCAGCGCGTACCGCACGCCCGGCGGCGCCGGGATCCGACTCGACGGCGGCACCTCCGTCGGCGCCGAGGTCTCCGCCCACTTCGATTCGATGCTGGTCAAGCTCACGGCCCGCGGCCGCGACCTGCCCACGGCCGTCGCCCGCGCCCGCCGCGCGGTCACCGAGTTCCGCATCCGCGGCGTGTCGACGAACATCCCCTTCCTGCAGGCCGTGCTCGACGACCCGGACTTCCGGGCCGGGAACGTCACCACGTCGTTCATCGACGAGCGGCCGCAGCTGCTGACCGCCAAGACCTCCGCCGACCGCGGCACGAAGATCGTCGAGTACCTCGCCGACGTGACGGTGAACAAGCCGCACGGCGAGCGCCCGACGACGGTGTACCCGCACGACAAGCTGCCGAAGATCGACCTCGACGTCGCCCCGCCGGAGGGTTCGCGGCAGCGGCTGCTCGCCCTCGGCCCGGACGGCTTCGCGAAGGCGCTGCGCGAGCAGAAGGCCCTCGCCGTCACCGACACCACCTTCCGCGACGCGCACCAGTCGCTGCTCGCGACGCGCGTGCGCAGCAAGGATCTGCTCACCGTCGCCGGGCACGTCGCGCGGATGACCCCGCAGCTGCTGTCGATCGAGGCGTGGGGCGGCGCCACCTACGACGTCGCGCTGCGGTTCCTGCACGAGGACCCGTGGGAGCGTCTGGCGGCGCTGCGGGAGGCGATCCCGAACATCAACCTGCAGATGCTGCTGCGCGGCCGCAACACGGTCGGCTACACCCCGTACCCGGAGATGGTCACCCGCGCGTTCGTGCGGGAGGCCACCGACACCGGCATCGACATCTTCCGCATCTTCGACGCGCTGAACAACGTCGACCAGATGCGGCCGGCGATCGACGCGGTCCGCGAGACCGGCACCGCCCTGGCCGAGGTCGCGATGTCCTACACCGGGGACCTCTACGATCCCGGCGAGACGCTCTACACCCTCGACTACTACCTGCGCCTGGCGGAGCAGATCGTCGAGGCCGGGGCCCACGTGCTGGCGATCAAGGACATGGCCGGGCTGCTGCGCGCACCCGCGGCCGCCACCCTGGTCTCGGCGCTGCGCAGCAACTTCGACCTGCCGGTGCACGTGCACACGCACGACACCCCCGGTGGTCAGCTCGCGACGTACCTCGCGGCGTGGCAGGCCGGCGCCGACGCCGTCGACGGCGCCTCCGCCGCGCTGGCCGGCACCACCAGCCAGCCCGCGCTGTCGGCGATCGTCGCCGCGGCCGCGCACTCGGAGTACGACACCGGTCTGGACCTGCAGGCCGTGTGCGACCTCGAGCCGTACTGGGAGGCGCTGCGCAAGGTGTACGCGCCGTTCGAATCGGGCCTGCCCGCCCCGACGGGCCGGGTGTACACCCACGAGATCCCCGGCGGGCAGCTGTCGAACCTGCGGCAGCAGGCCATCGCGCTGGGTCTGGGCGACCGGTTCGAGGAGGTCGAGGCCAAGTATGCCGCGGCCGACCGGATGCTCGGCCGGCTGGTCAAGGTCACTCCGTCGTCGAAGGTGGTCGGTGACCTCGCCCTGCACCTGGTGGGTTCCGGCGTCGCCAGCGACGAGTTCGCGGCCGACCCGGCCCGCTACGACATCCCGGACTCGGTGGTCGGATTCCTGCGCGGCGAGCTCGGCACCCCGCCCGGCGGGTGGCCCGAGCCGTTCCGCTCCAAGGCCCTCGAGGGCCGCGGCGCCCCCAAGCCCGAGGTGCCGCTGACCTCCGAGGAGGAGAAGGCGCTCGACGACACCTCCAGCGAGCGGCGCGCCACCTTGAACCGGCTGCTGTTCCCCGGTCCGACCCAGGCGTTCCTCGAGCACCGGGACCGCTACGGCGACACCTCGGAGCTGTCCGCCAACCAGTTCTTCTACGGTCTGCGCCGCGGTGAGGAACACCGGGTGCGCCTGGACAAGGGTGTCGAGCTGCTGATCGGGCTGGAGGCGATCTCCGAGCCGGACGAGCGCGGCTTCCGGACCGTGATGTGCATCCTCAACGGGCAGCTGCGCCCGGTCTCGGTGCGCGACAAGTCCGTCGCCAGCGAGGTTCCGGCCGCGGAGAAGGCCGACCGCAACAACCCCGGGCACGTCGCCGCGCCGTTCGCCGGCGCCGTGACCCTCCTCGTCGCCGAGGGCGACCGCGTCGCGGCCGGTGACACCGTCGCCACCATCGAGGCGATGAAGATGGAGGCCGCGATCACCGCGCCGCGTGGCGGCACCGTCACCCGCGTCGCCCTCGCCGGCGTGTCCCAGGTGGAGGGCGGCGACCTGCTGGTCGTCGTGTCCACCGAGGAGAGCGCGGAGTGATCGGACGGTTCTCCGGGACGGTGCGATGACCCGGATCGTGGCCGGCCGGGCCGGGGGGCGGCGCCTGAAGGTGCCGCCCCGCGGGACCCGGCCCACCTCGGAGCGGGTCCGCGAGGCGCTGTTCAGTTCGCTCACGGCCCGGATGGAGCTCGACGGCGCGTCGGTGCTGGACCTGTACGCCGGCTCCGGCGCGCTCGGGCTCGAGGCGCTGTCCCGGGGCGCCGTCCACGCCTTGCTCGTCGAGTCCGACGCGCAGGCCGCCGCCGTGATCCGCCGCAACATCACCGAACTCGGTCTGCCGGCGGTGCTGCGGGCTGCGCCGGTCGCCGCCGTGCTCGGCGGTGCCCCGGACCGGGTCTACGACCTCGTGCTCGCCGATCCGCCGTACGCGGTGACCGAGCAGGCGGTGTCCGCGATGCTCACCGCCCTCGTCGACGGGGGCTGGGTGGGGGAGGGCTCGGTGGTGGTGCTCGAACGCTCCTCCCGCTCGCCGGAGACGGTGTGGCCGCAGGCCCTCGAACCGGACCGCGTTCGCAAGTACGGCGAGACCCGGATCGAGATCGCTACCTGCTACGGTTCGGACTCATGAGCAGTGCGGTCTGCCCCGGTTCGTTCGACCCCGTGACCAACGGCCACCTCGACGTCATCTCTCGGACTGCCGTGCAGTTCGACGAAGTGACGGTGACCGTCGTGATCAACCCCAACAAGCAGGGAATGTTCTCGGTTCCCGAGCGCATCGAGATGCTCACCGAAGCCACTGCCCACCTGGGCAACGTGCGCGTCGACTCCTGGCAGGGCCTGCTGGTGGACTATGCACGCGCCCACGGCATCACGGCCATCGTCAAGGGCCTGCGCGGCGCCAACGACTTCGACTACGAGCTGCAGATGGCGCAGATGAACCACAAGCTCACCGGCGTCGACACCCTGTTCGTCGCGACCAACCCGGCCTACAGCTACCTGTCGAGCTCTCTCGTCAAGGAGGTCGCCACCTACGGCGGCGACGTCGCCGACATGCTCCCCGCGACGGTGCACAAGCGGCTGCTCGCGCGGATCGCGGAGCGCACAGCGGCGAAGCGCTGATCCGGCACAGCGGCGAAGCGCTGATCCGGCACAGCGGCGAAGCGCTCATCCGGCACAGCGGCGAAGCGCTGATCCGGCACAGCGGCCGAGGCTGACCCCGCCTGTTCGATCGCCGACACACCGGGTCCGCGATGCGCGACTCCGGCGGCACCTGCGGCAGACTTGCATCCGGCGGCGGTCGCACCGGCCGCGCCGGGACGATGATTGGGGTTGGGCGTGTACCGGGTATTCGAGGCACTCGACGAGCTGGTCGCGATCGTCGAGGAAGCACGCAGTGTCCCGATGACCGCGAGCTGCGTGGTCCCACGCGGCGACGTACTGGACCTGCTCGACGACGTCCGCGACGCGTTGCCGGCCGAACTGGACGACGCGCAGGACGTCCTGGATCATCGGGACAAGCTCATCGGCGACGCGCGGGCCCAGGCCGACAAGACCGTCGCGGACGCCGACGCGGAGGCCCGCGAGACCCTCGACAACGCCCGCGCCGACGCGGACCGCATGCTCGCCGACGCGAAGGCACAGGCGGACCGGATGGTGCAGGAGGCCCGCGCCCACGCCGACGATCTGCTGCGCGACGCCCAGGCCGAGGCCGACGACACGATCGCCGACGCCAAGGAGCAGTACGAGTCCGTGACGGCCCGCGCGCAGGCGGAGGCCGACCGCATGATCGAGGCGGGCAAGGCCTCGTACGAGCGGTCGGTCGCCGACGGCGAGGCCGAGCAGGCCCGTCTGGTGTCGCAGACGGAGGTCGTGCAGGCCGCCCACGCCGAATCCGCGCGGGTCATCGATGCCGCCCACGCCGAGTCGGATCGGCTGCGGTCGGAATGCGACGAGTACGTCGATTCCAAGCTCGCCGAGTTCGAAGACGTGCTCGGCACGACGTTGCGGTCGGTGGGCCGCGGCCGGCAGCAGCTGCGGACGGGCGCCGGTGTGCCCGACTACACGGAGGCCGAACGCCGGTCCGAGCGGCGCCGCTGACGCATCCGGCTCCCGCGCCGGGCGATTTCGTCGCGCCCGGGTCCGTCGCGTATCGTGGAGTGGTTGCCCAGTCGCCCCGTGGGGGCGGCGTCCGTCACCTGGAAAGAGGAAGTAGCATTCCCGTGTCTGCCCGCCGTCACAGCCCCCAGCATCCCGACCGGGATTCGGGTCTCGTGCTGGACGTACGCTCGCTCGGACGCCGTCCGGGCTCCATGCGCACGGTCCACACGGTGGTACCTGCGCCGTTGCGGATCGGACTCGACTCGATCGCGATCGAGGAAGGCACGGATGTGGAACTCGATCTCCGGCTGGAAGCGGTGTCCGAGGGGGTCCTCGTCACCGGGACCGTCCGTGCCGATACAGTCGGCGAGTGCTCGCGCTGCCTCGAGCCCTTCGAGGACTCGGTGGAGCTGTACCTGACGGAGCTGTTCGCCTACCCGAACAGCGTCACGGAGCAGACCACCGACGAGGACGAGGTCTACCGCCTGGTGGACGACACGATCGACCTCGAGCCGGTCATCGTCGACACCGTCGGACTGGAGCTTCCGCTGCGGCCGTTGTGTAGTGACGACTGTGCGGGACTGTGCCCCGAATGCGGCATTCGCCTGGCGATTGCGGAATCCGGGCACGGGCATGAGAGAATGGATCCTCGCTGGGCTGGGTTGGCAGCCGCTTTCGGCGCAGGCTCCGAAGAACCCAGCAGTGCATCCGACAGCAAGAACAACGAGGAGAAGTAGACGTGGCCGTCCCCAAGCGCAGAATGTCGCGTTCGAACACCCGGTCGCGGCGGAGCCAGTGGAACACCACTGCGCCGACGCTCGTCACCTGCCCGAACCGCGGCTGCGGCGAGAAGAAGCTGCCGCACGTGGCGTGCCCGTCCTGCGGCACCTACAACGGCCGTCAGGTGACCGCTGCCGTCTAGTTCTCGAATTCTGAGACATCGTGACGAGCGATTCGACCACCGCATCCGAGGGCGGCGAAGGGGAACACGCGTCCCTTCTCGCCGCCCTCGGTGTCGATGTGGATCCGGAGCTGCTGACGCTTGCGCTCACGCACCGCTCCTACGCGTACGAGAACGGTGGCCTGCCGACCAACGAGCGTCTCGAGTTCCTCGGCGACGCCGTCCTCGGCCTCACCGTGACCGAGAAGCTGTACCTGTCGCATCCGGACAAGTCCGAGGGTGAACTCGCGAAGATCCGGGCGTCGGTGGTGAACATGCACGCCCTCGCCGAGGTCGCGCGGTCTCTCGGTGACGGCGGCCTCGGGCCGCACCTGCTGCTCGGCAAAGGTGAGGAACTCACCGGTGGCCGCGACAAGCCCAGCATTCTCGCGGACGGCATGGAGTCGCTGCTCGGCGCCGTCCACCTGCAGCACGGTATCGACGTCGCACGCACCGTTGTGCTGCGCCTGTTCGCCGAACTCCTCGAGCGGGGTCCGCGGCTCGGCGCCGGTCTCGACTGGAAGACGAGCCTGCAGGAGCTGACCGCGGAACGAGGCGTCGGCGTGCCGGCGTACGAGATCACCGCCACCGGCCCGGACCACGACAAGGAATTCACCGCGACCGTGATCGTCGCGGGCGACGCCCGCGGTGTCGGCATGGGTCGGACGAAGAAGGAAGCCGAGCAGAAGGCCGCCGCCGCGGCCTGGCAGAGCCTGTCCGACAGCGACGCCACCCCCACCGGTGCCGCCGCCGACCAGAGCTGACCCGACGTGCCCGAACTGCCCGAGGTCGAGGTCGTCCGCCGCGGCCTCGACGCGCACGTCCGCGGCGCCACCATCGAGTCCGTCCAGGTGCTGCACCCGCGTGCGGTACGCCGTCACGAACCCGGCCCGCGGGATCTCGCGCTGCGGCTGACCGGGCAGACCGTGGCTGCCGTCCAGCGCCGCGGCAAATACCTGTGGCTCGTCTTGGGGCCCGCCGACGTCGCACTGGTCGTCCATCTCGGGATGAGCGGGCAGATGCTGGTCCAGCCGCCGGCGGTGCCGGACGAGAAACACCTGCGCATCCGCGCCGTTCTCGACAACGGCGCCGACCTGCGGTTCGTGGACCAGCGCACCTTCGGAGGCTGGGCCCTCGCCCCGCTCGTCGAGGTCGACGGTGCCGTCCTGCCGGAGCCCGTCGCGCACATCGCCCGCGACCCCCTGGATCCGGCGTTCGACGCGGCCGCCGTGGTGAAGGTGCTGCGCGGCAAGCACACCGAGATCAAGCGCGTCCTCCTCGACCAGACCGTCGTGTCCGGCATCGGCAACATCTACGCCGACGAATCGCTGTGGCGGGCCGGCGTGCACGGCAACCGCGCGGCCGACCGGCTCGGGGGGCCGACCCTGCGGCGGCTGCTCGACGCGGCCCGCGACGTGATGGGCGAGGCGCTCGCCCAGGGCGGTACCTCGTTCGATGCCCTCTATGTCAACGTCAACGGCGAGTCCGGATACTTCGACCGGTCGCTGAACGTCTACGGCCAGGAGAACCTGCCGTGCCCACGGTGCGGGACGCCGGTGCGGCGGGAGAAATTCATGAACCGCTCGTCGTTCAGCTGCCCCCGGTGCCAGCCGCCGCCACGGGGCGCACGGCGAGCCTGACTTCGGCCGTCCTCCGCGGCCGTCGAAGCGGTGAATCCGTCCCGCGATCCCTGCCGGCCGTGCACAGTGGGAACGGCGGAGGAGGACGCACATGCGAACATCGAGGAGAGTCGTGCCGGCTGCCGCGGCGGCGCTGGTAGTGACACTCGCGGTCGTCGGATGCGGCACCGACGACTCGTACCCGAGCGAGTCGGCGCAGACCACCACCGAGGCAGCCCGGGAAACGACCCCGCCGACCGGCACGGGCGAGTCCGAGCCCGGGCAGACGGGCACCGAGACGCAGGGCACCGAGGCGCAGGGCACCGAGACGACGGATGGAATCCCGGCCTATCAGCCGTCGACGCTCGTCAGCCGGGCTATCGGCTCGGCCGTCCTGACGACGTCCGACCCGATCGAGCAGGTCAGCACCTTCTATCTCGACTTCGTGGACCGGGAGGGCTGGCAGACGGTCTCCGAGAGCGTCACTCCCTACAGCACGAGTCTCACGATCAGGAAGCCGGGGAAGGGCGCCTCCATCTCGGTGTCCTCGGGCGGGGACGGGACGCTGGTCTCGATCAGCACCTATCCGTCACCCTGATCCGTCGCCCTGACGGGGCATCCCGGCTGTCTCGGCTCGGATCCGGGCGCCGGGTGGGATACGGTGGAACCGGTGCGCCGGGAAGTCTGGTCGGCAGACGACGACTGCTGCCCGACATCCGAGGACATTCGATGACGACACCCTTCGCCCGCCTGCCGTTGCTCTCCCGTGGATCGTGGGAGGAATCCAAGCGGGTGGCCGAGATTCTCCGCAAGGAGACCGTCGGTGGTGTCCTGCTGCTCATCGGCGCGCTCGCGGCCCTGGTCTGGGCCAACACCCCGTGGTCCGACGCCTACCACAGCCTCCGCGACACCACGGTGGGGCCGTCCGCGCTGCACCTGGACCTGTCACTCGGGACGTGGGCGGCCGACGGTCTGCTGGCCATCTTCTTCTTCGTCGTCGGCCTGGAACTCAAGCGTGAGTTCGTCGCCGGCGACCTGCGGGACCTGCGGCGCGCCGCCGTGCCGATCACCGCAGCGGTGGGAGGGATGGCGGTACCCGCGGCGGTGTTCGTCGCGGTGAACCTGCGTGGCGGAGCGGACGCGCTGACCGGATGGGCGGTGCCCACCGCCACCGACATCGCCTTCGCCGTGGCCATCCTGGCCGTCATCGGGACGCATCTCCCGGCGGCCCTGCGCACCTTCCTGCTCACGCTCGCCGTCGTCGACGACCTGCTCGCCGTCACCGTGATCGCGGTGTTCTACACCGATGAGCTCGACCTGGCGTATCTCGGGCTCGCGATGCTCCCGCTGCTCGCGTTCGCCGTGGCGGTGCAGCGCGGCATCCGGGCCTGGTGGCTCCTGGTGCCGCTGGCGGTGCTCACGTGGTTCCTGGTCCACGAATCCGGTGTCCACGCCACCGTGGCCGGCGTCCTGCTCGGTTTCACCGTGCCCGTCGCCCGCAGGACGCGCACCGGCACGGAGGCTATGGCCGAGCAGTTCGAGCATCGGCTCCGGCCGCTGTCGGCCGGGGTCGCCGTCCCGATCTTTGCGTTCTTCGCCGCCGGCGTGACGATCGGTGGCCTCGACGGCCTGGGTGAGGCGCTCCGCGATCCGATCTCGGTCGGTGTCGTCGCGGGCCTCGTGCTCGGCAAGGTCGTCGGGATCTTCGGCGTCACCTACCTGATGGCCCGGTTCACCCGCGCCCACCTGGACGAGGGACTGAGCTGGCTGGACGTGCTCGGCGTCGCGCTGCTCGGCGGCATCGGCTTCACCGTCTCCCTGCTGATCGGAGACCTCGCCTACGGCGCCGGCACCGTCGCGGCCGACCACGTGAAGGTTGCGGTCCTCGTCGGCTCCCTCACCGCGGCGCTCGCCGCGTCGGTGGTGCTCCGCTCCCGGAACCGCGCCTACCGCAGGATCGCGGAGCTCGAGTCTCTCGACGAGGACCAGGACGGGATCCCGGACGTCTACCAGCACTGAACCCGGCGGGGCCTGCACGACCCAGTTCTGTGCGGGAGGAATCGGCGCCGGTCGGCGATTCCCTGGGCGGAGTGATGTCCCCCACCTAGAATGGGTGGACGGACATCGCGGCCGCATCGTGTGGACCCGGCCCCGTCCACCGGCCGCCGCGGTGCATGCGGGCGATCGGAGGTGGACGTGCATCCCTCCGAACCAGGGCGGTTGCTGCCGCGCCGGGCGCATCGGGCGATCGTCGCCCTTCTGGTCCTCTTCGCTCTGCTGATCGCCGGACCCCGGCTGATCGCGGTGTACACCGATTGGCTCTGGTTCGGAGAGGTCGGCTACCGGGAAGTGTGGGGCACTATCATCGTGACCCGGTTGGTGCTGTTCGCCGCGGTCACGCTGGTGGTGACCGGTCTGCTCTTCGGGGTGACGGCGTGGGCGTACCGAGCGCGACCGTTGTTCGCCGTCGGCCCGGACGATCCGATCGAGCGGTACCGAATCGTGGTGCTGAGGCGCCCGAAACTGTTCGCGATCGGTATCCCGTTGCTGCTGGGACTGTTCTTCGGCCTGAGCGCACAGAGTCAGTGGGCCAGAGTGCAGCTGTTCCTCCACGGCGGATCATTCGGTAGCGTCGACGCGCAGTTCGGGTACGACGTCGGGTTCTACGTCTTCGACCTGCCGTTCTACCGGCTCGTGCTGACGTGGGCGTTCCTCGCGCTGTTCCTGGCACTCGTGCTCTGCACGGCCACCCACTACCTTTTCGGGGGACTACGGCTGCCGTTCGCAACCGGCGCCGGGGACCGTCGTGGTGCCACCGGCGCGGCGGGTGCGACGACGCGCGCCGCCCGAATCCAGATCGCCGTGCTCGCCGGAAGTTTCGTCGCGCTCAAGGCGGTCGCGTACTGGTTCGACCGCTACCAGCTGCTGTGGAGCGGCCGGAAGGAACCGACGTTCACCGGGGCCGGATTCACCGACATCAACGCGGTGCTGCCGGCTCGCCTGATCCTCGTGGCGATCGCCGTGCTGTGCGCGGCAGCGTTCTTCGCTTCGATCCTGCTGGACGACCTGCGGGTGCCGTTGATGGCAACCGCGCTGCTGGTCCTGTCGTCGATCGTCGTCGGTGGGATCTTTCCGGCCCTCACGGAGCAGTTCTCGGTGCGCCCGAACGCGGCCGATCGCGAGAGCCCGTACATCGAGCGCAACATCGCCGCGACCAGGCAGGCGTACGGGATCGAGGCCGATCGCGTCGAGTACCTCGACTATCCCGGGGTCGGAACCCGGCCGCCGCGCGAGATCCCGGCCGACGTCACCACGATCGCCAACGCCCGGCTGCTGGACCCGAACGTGCTCTCGAGGACCTTCACCCAGCAACAGCAGCTGAAGAACTTCTACGGTTTCACTCCGCAACTGGACATCGACCGGTACACCATCGACGGGGAGGTCGGCGACTACATTGTCGCCGCCCGAGAACTGTCCCCGAAGAGCCTGAGCGGCAATCAGACCCAATGGATCAACCGGCACACCGTCTACACCCACGGCAACGGATTCGTGGCGGCGCCGGCGAACCGGGTCAACGCCGCCGTCCGGGACGCAGCCGCGGCCGGAAGCGGCAGCGACAGTGGATACCCCATCTACACGGTCAGTGACATCGCTTCCCAGGCCTCCGGTCGGCAACTGATCCCGGTCGAGCAGCCGCGCATCTACTTCGGCGAGCTGATCGCGGCGTCGGACCCGGACTACGCGATTGTCGGCGGGTCCGCCGGTGCGGCGCCGCGCGAGTACGACACGGATACCTCGCAGTACACCTACACCGGCAGCGGGGGCGTGCCGATCGGAAGCTGGATCAACCGGCTGGCGTTCGCGGTCCGGTACGGCGAGCGCAACATCCTGTTCTCCGGCGCCATCGGAGCGGACTCGAAGATCATCTTCGATCGCGATCCGAAGACCCGCGTGGAACGGGTCGCGCCGTGGCTCCGCACCGACGGCAATCCGTACCCGGCGGTCGTGGACGGACGGATCGTCTGGATCGTCGACGGGTACACCACCCTGGCGCACTACCCGTACGCCCAGGCCGGCGCGTTGCCCGGCGCCCACGTCAGCGATAGCGGCCGGCTGCTTCCGGGTGAGCCCGTCTCCTACATCAGGAACTCGGTCAAGGCCACCGTGGACGCCTACGACGGCACCGTCACCCTCTACCAGGTGGACACGAACGACCCGGTGCTCGCGGCGTGGATGGGGGCCTTTCCCGGCGCCGTGCAACCGCCGGAATCGATCACCCCGGAACTGCGCTCCCACTTCCGTTACCCCGAGGACCTCTTCGGTCTTCAACGGGACCGGCTCGCCAAGTACCACGTCGACGACCCGCGGGAGTTCTTCACCAACAACGCGTTCTGGTCCGTCCCCAGCGACCCGACCTCCGAGGCCGTGGGGTCGCAGCCGCCGTACTACGTGCTGGTCGGTGACCGGGAGAGCTCGGCACCGTCCTTCCGTCTCGCCAGCGCGATGGTCGGGTTCAACCGCGAGTTCCTCTCCGCCTACATCTCGGTGAACTCCGACCCGGACGGCTACGGCCGGATGGAGGTGCTGCAGCTGCCGACCGACACGCAGACCCAGGGGCCGCAACAGACCCAGAATTCGATGATCTCCGACACCCGGGTGGCCTCCGAACGCACCCTGCTCGAGCGGTCCAATCGGATCCACTACGGCAATCTGCTGACGCTGCCGATCGCGGACGGCGGGGTGCTCTACGTCGAGCCCCTGTACACCGAACGCCTCACCAGCACCGCCGACGGTTCGACCTTCCCGCAACTGTCGCGAGTGCTGGTCAGCTATCGCGAACCCAGCGCCGGCGGCGTCCGCGTCGGATACGCACCCACCCTCGCCGAGGCCCTCGACCAGGTCTTCGGTGCGGGGACGGGCCGGATGGCGACGGCGCCCGGCGGCGACGCCGCGACCCCGCCACCCCCCGATCCTGCGGCGACCGCTCCGCCACCCGAGGAGGGCGCGACGATGCCGCCGCCCACAGCGCCGCCCGCAGAGCCGACCCCGGAGCAGCTCACCGCTGCCGTCCTCGAACTGAACAGCGCCCTGGCGGATCTGCGCGACGCCCAGCGCACCGGCGACTTCACGTCGTACGGCGCCGCACTCGACCGGCTCCAACGTGCCATCGACAACTTCCTGGCCGCCGGGGGCAGCCTCAACTGAGGTGTAGCTATCCGACGCTTCTAACCTGTCAAGCGGCCGCGGTGCGCCGTGAGTCGGTCCGTGCGGCCTCCTCGTAGATGGTGTGATGAGCAGGGCAACCGTGGAGAATGCCGACGAGGCGGTTCGCCAAAGCACGATGTGGTGGGTGGCGCCGCCGGCACGGTGCCGGTCGTAATAGCGCGGGCGCCCGGCAGAGGCCTTGAGTGCAGCGAACGCCTGCGGATAGAGCGCATCAGCCAACCGTCGGTTCCGGGCGAGCACGACCCGTTTGATGCCGGAGGCTCGGGTCACCGGCGCCATGCCAGAGTAGTTTCCTCCGGGCTCGGACATCGGCCCAGCGTCCCGGATCATCCCCAATTTCTGCGAGCACCCAGGCACCGAGAACCACTCCCAGACCAGGCTGGCCCAAGTAGATCTCGGCGCCCGGGTGTCGACCAGAACCCGCCTTCACCTGTTCCTCCAGTCCGGCGATCTGTCGGGCCATCTCAGTAGTGACGGCGACCAATGCCGAGACGGCTGCGGCGTAGGTGTCGCCCGCACCGGCTCGGGCCGGCAGTTGCTCACTGCGCAAGCAGCGACGATCTCGGTGGCGCGAGTTCGGACGTATCGCTGTCGGCCGACTCTGCGGACCAGGGCCTCGACTCGCGTGACGGTGAATGCGAACCCCTGCTCCGGGCTGGGTGCGACGGACAGCACGGCGTGGGCATCACGTCCGGCCAAGTCGTCGAAAGCAGCCACCGCGACCGGGTAGTACTCGCGCAGCATCGACCCGGTCATGGACGTGTTGCGCTGCCGGGTCCAAATCGTCGCCCTCCATCCAGCCTCCGAATACCCTGGGAAAGGAGGGAAGGATCACCGTGCGATACGACGACTGGGGCGCCCGGTCGCCGCAGTGGGCGGGGTTGCGCAGCGTGTCGACGAGCGTGTGCGGCGTGCCCGTGCACTATGTCCGAGCGGAGCCCGCGTCGACCGCGCCTCCCGACGCGCCGGTTCACCTGCTGGTGCCCCCGATGACCGGTAGCGCGAGCATGTGGCTCGATCTCGTTCCTCCCCTGCGCCGGCTCGGGCCGGTGATTTCCGTCGACCTCCCGGGGACGATTGTCGGCCACACCGGTGATCCGTATCGGCATGGGCCACGCGCGGACCTGGACGCTCGCTTCGTGGCGGCCTTCGCCCGGCAGCTCCGCCTCGAGAGCCAGGTGCTGCTGCACGGCTGGTCGACGGGTGGCCCGGTGGCGGCGCTGGCCGCCACGATGATGCCCGAGAAGACTCGGGGAGTCGTCTTGGTGGCTCCGGCGCTGCCGTGGCGCCGGACGTCACCAGCCGAGGCATTCGGGTGGCAGACGCTGGGACGTCTCGTCGTCGCAGCCGGCCCGCCCACGACACGCCTGGTGCTGCGACTGGCGGGCCGGCGCATACTGGACGCCAAGCGAACCGCGATCGAAGACGCGGGCTCCATCTCCGGTGGCCGGACCGACCTCCTCGGTGGAAACTGGGGCCGTGTCTCACGAGCACAGGTCGACCTGTGGCTCGATGACCTCGAGGCGGCCCGCGAGCACCCGGAACGGCTCGCGGGCACGGCCACGGCGTTCGCGTCGATCGTCAGAGCCATGTTCATCACGCAGAAGCCGACGAACGAGGCTCTCGATTCCGTGCAGATGCCCGTACTCGTGCTGTGGGGAAGCGACGATCACCTTGTCGACCCCACGTCGCTCATGCAGCACGCCCGACGGCCGGGCTGGACACCCCGCCCCATCGAGGACGTCGGCCACCTGCTTCCCGTCGAGGCGCCCGACCTCTACGCGCAGGCAGTCTGCCAGTGGCTCTCCGACAGCCTCGAGATTCCCGGATTCGGGCGTCCTACGTAGATCGGTGTCTTCCCGACCCCAGCAGAACGGCACCGCGGAGACCAGTCCCTCACGGCTCGGGGATCGGCCTACGCGAATCAGGCACTGACACGCCGTTGAGAACCCGCAGCTCGGAAGCACCGATAAGTGACACCGAGCAGTGGAACCTACATGAGGGCCCTGCCGTCATCCGGCCCGCGGCCCGCCCGTCGTTCGGCCGGAGCCGCGCCCCATAGCCGCCCTCCGGCCTCCGTCAGGCGGCCGCCCGACGCGGTGGTCGCCGGGCACACCCGTTCGGCGAGGTCCGTCTTGCCCCGATGCAGGCGATGCACGTCCTCTAGGGCGCATCCGCCGCGGCGCAGCGGCGCTTCGGGTGGGTCGCCGAACGCGCAAGGTGCCGGTAGGATCCGGCCGCGACGAGCGACCCGTGCTTGTCAACCGTCCGGTTGCTTGTTGTCGGCGATGCCGACGAGCCGGTCCAGTGCGTCGGTCGTGGTGGCCGCCAGTTCGAACGGGTCGAGAACGAGGTCGGCGCCGGCGGTGAGGAGCCGTTCGGAGTCCTGGCTGCCGTGGGCGGTGACGGCGACCTTGCCGTGGAACCCGTGGTGACTGCCGCAGCCGGGTCGCGAGCAAGCCTGCCAGTGCAGCGAGGGCGAGGATCGTGGCGACGAGCGGGAAGGAGTGCAGGTCCATGAGAGGTCACCTATTCACGACTCGTCCGGCGGGGCGAGGGTCCCGGCCACCGGAAGGTCCGCGCTCCCTCGTGCGGCCCGGGCGCGCAGGGACTTGTCGACGGCGACGACGAGCACCGCGAGCGTGGCGAGGCCGACGATGCGCAACCATGCTTGCGCGTCGATCGGAGCGGTCTGGAAGAGGGTGTTCATGGCGGGCACATAGGTGATGGCGAGCTGCGCGACTGTCTGGGCGAGCACCCCGACGAGGATCCACCGGTTGCCGAAGAACCCGATCCGCCATACCGACGCCGTGAGCGAGCGGCAGCTGAAGAGGTAGAACAGCTCCACCGCCACGACGAGGTTGACGGCCGAGGTTCGTGCCTCGGCGAGGTCGGCACCGATGCCGAGCTCCCACTCGAACAGCCACCACGCGCCGCCCACGATGAGGCCGGACACCAGCAGGATCCGGGTGACGAGCGCGCCGGTCAGCAGCGGCCGCGTGGGATCCCGTGGGGGCCAGGTCATCGTGTCGGGTTCCTTCGGCTCGAACGCCAGCATGAGACCCAGTGCGACGGCGGTGGTCATGTTGATCCACAGGATCTGGGTGGGCAGGATCGGCAGGGTCGTCCCGAAGACGATCGCGGCGAGGATGACCAGGCCCTGACCGAGGCTGGTGGGAAGCACCCACACGATGAACTTCGTGAGGTTGTCGAAGACGCCGCGGCCCTCCTCCACGGCGGCCTCGATGGTGGCGAAGTCGTCGTCGGTGAGCACCATGTCGGCGGCCTCCTTGGCCACTTCCGTTCCACCGTGGCCCATGGCCACCCCGACGTCGGCCTGCCGCAGGGCGGGAGCGTCGTTGACGCCGTCGCCCGTCATGGCGACGACGTGGCCACGTTCCTGCAGGGCCCCGACCAACCGGAGCTTCTGTTCGGGGGAGACCCGTGCGAACACCCGGGCCCGGTCGACCGCGTCCGCGAGTTCCTCGGCCGGGATCGCGTCGAGATCCTGTCCGGTGAGCACGAGTCCGTCGTCGGCCTCGCCGATCAACCCGAGCTGCCGGGCGATCGCCGCTGCGGTGGCCGCATGGTCGCCGGTGATCATCTTGACCGCGATGCCGGCGACGTGGCACGCACGTACGGCGTCCACGGCGGCCTGCCGGGGCGGGTCGAGCATCGCGTGCAGGCCGGCGAACACCATCTCGCCGGAGACCACCGACAGGTCGAACTCCGCCTCCGCATCGATCGCGCGGACGGCCGTGGCCAGCACACGCAGCCCTTGCCGCGCCAGGTCCTCGGCGGCCCCCTGGACCGAGTCCCGGTCCAGGGGAAGGAGGCTGCCGTCGGAACCCATGCCGTAGCGGCAACGTTCGAGGATCCGCTCGACGGCCCCCTTGGCGAGCACGACCCGCTCACCCGTGCGGGGCTCGGCGTGCAGCGTCGCCATGAACTGGCGTTCGGAACTGAAGGGGATGGTGCCGATGCGGGGATGCCCGGCGCGGACGTCCTCGGGTGCCAGGCCGGCCTTGCCCGCGACGACGAGCATCGCGGCCTCGGTGGGATCACCGACGACGGACCACCGCCCGTCCCGCCGGTCGAGGTGTGCGTCGTTGCATCCGGCACCCGCCACGATCGTCCACCGCAGGGCCTCGTCCGAATCGGGCGCGGCCACGGCGCCGGCGGAATCGTGGACCACGCCCTCGGGCGCGTATCCCGAACCGGTCACGGAATACAGGGAGTGCACCGTCCACAGGTGGCGCACCGTCATCTGGTTCGCGGTGAGTGTTCCGGTCTTGTCCGAACAGATGACGGTCGTGCTGCCGAGCGTCTCGACGGCGGGCAGCCGGCGGATCACCGCCCGGCGCCGGGCCATCCGGGCCACACCGATGGCCATCGTGATGGTGACGACCGCGGGAAGCCCTTCCGGGATGGCGCCGACCGCAAGCGCCACCGCGGCGGTGAACGTTTCCGGCGCGTCCTGACCGCGGACGAGACCGATCGCGAAGGTCGCCGCCGCCAGCACGACGATCGCCACGGTCAGAACCCTGCTGAACGAGGCCAGTTTGGCGGTGAGCGGCGTGGCCAGCACGTCCGCGGCCCCGACGAGGCGATGGATCTCCCCGAGTTCGGTCCGGTCGCCGGTCGCAACGGTGACCCCGGCGCCCGCCCCGGCCGTCACCAACGTGCCCGAGTGCACCATGTTGCGGCGATCCGCCACCGGCGTGGCAGGCGGCAGTACCACCTCGTCCTTGACGACTGGAACGGACTCCCCGGTCAGGGCGGACTCGTCGATCTGCAATTCGGCGACGCGGATCAGGCGCAGGTCTGCGGGAACCTTGTCGCCGGCCTCGAGGACGACGAGATCGCCGGGTACGAGGTCGTCCGACGGCAGGGTCTGCTGGCGTCCACCGCGGATCACGCGTGTCTGTGTGCGCACCATGGACCGGAGTGCGTCGAGCGCCGCTTCGGCCTTGGACTCCTGGACGAAGCCGACGGTGGCGTTGACCAGGACGACCGCGAGGATGACGGCCGAGTCGACGTATTCGTCCAGCCACAGCGTGATCGCCGCTGCGGACAGCAGCACATAGATGAGGGGATTGTGGAACTGGCGCAGAATCCGCCGCAGCAACCCGTGGCCCGAGGCCGCCGGCAGCACGTTGGGCCCGAATCGTTCCAGCCTGCGGGTGGCCTCGTCCGCGTCGAGGCCGCGATGCGGATCGGTCTCGTGCAGGAGGACGACCTCGTGGACCGACAGGTCGTGGTGCGTATTGACGGGCGACGGATCGACGGGCAGGACCATGATGCGACCTCCGGCATCGGTTGCGGGCGCGACGGGGGCAGGAACGGGATCAGTCCGGCACGCGCCGGATGCAGAGCAGTCGGTCGTCGGCTCCGATGGTGGCGGCCTCCGGTGATCCGACGTGCAGCCGCCGGCCGTCACGGACGATCCCGAGCACGATGTCGGTCAGGTGGCGGGGGGATTCGCCGATCTCGGCGGCCTCGGCCGCCCGTTCGGTGATGGCGAACCCGGCCTCGGGGGTGAGCAGGTCTTCGACCATCTGCACCACGCCGGGTGTGGCCGTCGCGACGCCCAGCAGCCGCCCGGCGGTTTCGGAGGAGACGACCACGGTGTCGGCCCCGGACCGGCGGAGGACGTGGGTGTTCTCGGACTCGCGAACTGCGGCGACGATCTTTGCAGCGGGCGCGAGTTCGCGGGCGGTGAGGGTGACGAGCACCGCGGTGTCGTCGCGATCGGCGGCAACGACGATCGAGGTGCAGTGCGGAACCCCGGCCAGGCGCAGCACGTCCGATCTCGTGGCCGAGCCCTGCACCGTCACCAGACCCTGTCCGGCGGCGGCCTCGAGTATCAGTGGGTCGGTGTCGACGACCACGATCTCGGAGGGCGGGACGCCGTCCCCGAGCATCGCGTCCACTGCGGCACGGCCCTTGGTGCCGTAACCCACGACGACCGTGTGGTTGCGCGCCCGGCGTCGCCACTGCTGGATACGGAACGCCTGCCGCGAGCTCTCGGTCAGAGCCGAGAGCGTGGTGCCGACCAGGACGATGAGGAAGAAGACCCGTAGCGGAGTGATGATCAGGATGTTGACCAGGCGAGCCTGTTCGGTGATCGGAGCGATGTCGCCGTAGCCGGTGGTCGACAGCGACACCGTCGCGTAGTAGATGCAGTCCAGCAGGGACAGCTCGTCGTCCTGGCTGTCGGTGTAGCCGTCGCGGTCCAGGTAGACGACGAGCACCACCAGGGCCAGGGCGATCAGGGCGTAGCCGATCCGGCGGACGATGGCCCGGCCGGGACTGGTCTGCAACTGCGGGACCCGCAGGACGCCCACCAGCGCGAAGCCCGGGCGTTCGGTGAGCACGTCGGCGCCCGTCAACCGAGCACGCCACCTAGCCGGCATCGTGAAACCTGTGCATGCGTGGTCGCGCGATGTTCGATGTGCTCATCCGCCGAGTACCCGGCTCGGAACCCGACCTGCGAACGTACCCTGGTCCACGGTGCCTCCCTGGTCGTGAAATGCGAACGCCACTCGCCGACCAGACTTCCCGGCACTCCGGGCATCACCCTATCGTGCGGGCGGTCCGGATCGGAGGGACTTCGGCCCCTTGGGGAGTCCTAGTGCACGAGGGCGAGCCGGCGCCACGACCACAGCGTCAGGCCCGCCGAGACGGCAGGAACGACGAGGGCGAGCGCGAGTTGCGGACCGGTGACGGAACCGGCCTGCGGTCCCGCCGCCCACAGGCCCGGAGCCGAGAACGGGAACCAGCCGCCCGCTCCGGCCATGACCGCCATCTGGGCGACGACCACCACGGCGATGATCGTCCCGACCGCGGGCAGGTATCCCCGCGCAACGGTGGCGACCCAGGCGCAGGGGAATGCGAGTCCCGCGGTGAGCAGGGCGACGGCGAGGAATCTGCCCACGAGCGCCGGCGTCCCCGGGTCGAGGGGCTCGTCGTCGACGAGCGTTCCCGCCACCACCGCCAGTGCGGCGCCCAGCGCGAGGCTGGTGGCGGCCGCCCACGACAGCAGGATCAGCAGCTTTGCGGCGGCGAGGGCCGGGCGGGAGACCGGCGCGGCCCACAGACCGGTGATCGTTCCGTCGGTGAACTCGCGGCCGAAGACCCAGCCGATGACCACACCGAATCCGAGAAGCCCGCCCACCGAGACGATGGTGTCGGCTGCGGCGAACAGTCCCGCTCGGCCGCCGTCGCCGACGATGGTCTGCGCCTTACCCGCCATCACCGCGTTGGCACCGTGCACGGACTGCAGGGTCAGCACGCACATGGTCACCACCCCCGTCGTGAGAAGGGCGGTGGTGACCCATACGGGGCGTGCCCGCCGGAACTTGGCCCACTCGACCGTCAGCGCGGCCCGGATCTGCTCGGAGGTGGTCATCGTCGCGCCTCGCTGTCGCGGTACACCAGGTCGAAGAACTGCCGCTCGAGATCGATTCCGTCCGGGTCGAGGGAGCCGACGACGCGTCCCTCGTTGACGGCTGTGATGCGGTCGGCCACGCGGGCGACCTCGTCGAGATGGTGGCTGGACACCAGCGTCGCCGCGCCGCGCTCCCGGCTGCGCTGCAGCAGCGTGCGCAGCAGCATGATCCCGGCCGGATCGAGCGCATTGGTCGGCTCGTCCAGGATCAGCACATCCGGGTCCGCGATCAGCGCCGCGGCCAGACCCAGCCGCTGCCGGTTGCCGAGGGAGAGTTTCCGTGCGCTGGTCCGCGCCCACCGGGACAGGACCAGTTCCTCGATCCACCGGTCGGCCGCGGCGGTGGCGCCCGCCGCGGACAGGCCGGCGAGGCGGCCCGCGATGCGCAGGTTCTGCGCGACGGTCAGTTCGGGATAGGCCAGCGGTGTTTCGACCAGGTGCCCGACGCCCGTCCAGTGCCGTGCCGGCATCGTCGACGGCGCCAGGCCCCGCACGCGCACGATTCCGTCGTCGGGCTCGATCATGCCGAGGAACAGGCGCATCAACGTCGTCTTTCCCGCCCCGTTGAGGCCCACGAACGCGTGTACCTCGCCCGCCCGCACCTCGGTGGTGACGCCCTCGAGTACCGGCGCGGAGCCGTAGCGTTTGCACACGTTCCGGCACTCGAGCACGACGTCGCCGACCTCGGTCACGGCACCTCCCGTGACTGCCGTGAGGGACTGGCCTCCGGTGCGAGCTGGTGCAGGGCCGACGCAATCCGGTTGCCGAGAGCCTCGTCGCCGGTTTCTGCCCAGTCCGTCAGCGCCGCCATGAGTGCGCCCATGCAGGCCCCGGCGGCCACTGCGGCCTCGAGTCGTCGTGTCCCCGGTTCGGCGAGCGCGGCGGCGACGGCCTCCTGGGTGCGCAGGGTGTTCTCCCACATCCGCGCGCGCAGCCGGGGGTGTGCCGCGACGATCCGCAGGCGAGTGCGCACGTCCCCGAGATCCGTCTCGGGAATCAGCGCCCAGGCGTCGAGGATCCCCCGGCACGCCCGTTCCAGCGGGCTCCGGTCCGCCGGCTGCGCGGCCACGGCGTCCGCAATGACAGGGTCGTAGGGATCATCAAGCAGAACAGCGTCTTTGGATGGAAAGTACCGGAAGAAGGTCATGTGCGACACCCCGGCGGCGGAGGCGATCCGGTCGACGGTGACGGCGTCGTAGCCGTCCTCGGTGAACAGCTGCACCGCCGTTGCCTGGATGCGCTGCCGGGTCCGCTCGGACTTGGACACCCCATAATGTTAGCCACTAACAGTTCGGGCGATCAAGGGGTGTGCCGCCACTGCCCGGTCCACCCGGCGGGTTCTCACGTACTCACGACGTCGCGCTTCCGGAACGCGGCCAGCCCTGCCGCCGTGACGAGCGCGGTGAGAACGACGAGAGCGACGAAGGAGCCCGCGGCGAACGGTTCGAGCGGCATCTGCCGGACATGGTTCAGCGGGGAGAGGACGCCGGCGCTGTCGGGCAGGTCGAGGATCGGTCCGAAACTGCCCACCAGGTAGCCGTAGACGACCAGCACCCAGACCAGATCGAAGGCGCGGGGGGCGAGACCGAACAGCGCCGCTCCGATCGCCGCGATGCCGAGGACGGCGGGGGCGTATCCGAGATGCGCCCATACCGATGCGGGCACCCGAGTCGGCTCCCCGGTGGACGCCGCGGCCCCGAGCCCGGTCCCCACGCCGGCGAGTGCGAGGAGTGCCACCACGCCCAGAGCGGTCACGGACAGCCCCGCTGCCATCCATCCGGCACGGCTCGTAGCTGTCGCCAAAACGGGCTCGATCCGGCCCGACTGCTCCTCGCCCCGCAGGCGGCGGACGGACAGGATCGCGAAGCAGGAGGCGAGGAAGGCCGTCGTGTATCCGGTCAGGCCCAGGAAGCCGTCGACGAGATTCGCGGCCGAACCACCCATGAGCGCAAGAATGTCCTCGGGCAGGTTCGCAAAGCTCTCGGCGATCGAGCCGGTCAGGGAGCCGTAGAACGACCCCATCAGCGCCAGGCCCGCGCCCCACCCGGCGATGCTGCCGCGCTGCTGCCGTAGCGCCAGGGCGAACGGGTTCGCCAGCGCCGGTGCCGCCTCGGCCCGGCCCGGCCGTGGCGGCACCAGTCCGGCCCCGAGGTCGCGACGGTCCACGACACGGTACGCGGCCGCCGCGGCGGCCGCCGCGAACCCCAACGACAGGGCCAGCGGGCCCCATCGCGGATCGACGAATGCTCGCGTCTGCTGCGACCAGGCGATGGGGGACAGCCAGGACACCGCGCTGCCGTGCCGCTCCAGGACGTCGCCGACGCCCCGCACGACGAAGGCCGTTCCCAGCGCCGCTGCGGCCAGTCCTGTGGCGGTGCGCCCGTGTTCGCACACCTGGCACACCAGGGCGGTGAGCGCGGCGAAGAACAGCCCCAGCGCCGCGAACCCGGCCGTGAACAGCACCGCCCCGCCGGCGTCCGCCCCGGCGGCCGTCATTGCCGCGCTGCCCGCCACGACGAGGGCGGCGTTCGCGACGACTGCGGTCGCCAGGGCCGCGGTCAGCGGGGCGCGCCGGCCCACCGCGCCGGCCAGGACGAGTTCGGTGCGACCGTTCTCCTCCTCGCCCCGTGTGTGCCGGACGACGAGGAGAATGTTCATGAACGCGGCGGCGACCAGCAGGTACAGCCCGTACTGGTTCGCGACGAACGCCTCGAGCGTGGGGTCGTCCATGCCGTAGCCGGGACCCGACATCATCACCCCTGCCGGGTTGTCGGCGAAACCGGCCACGCCGCGGAGGTCCTCGGCGACCGGGTACGCCAGCTGCAGGGCGGCGACGAAGTACGCCGCCAGGGCCGAGATGCCGATCACCCACAGCGGCAGCTTGATTCGATCCCGGCGCAGGTCGAAGCGGACGAGGGACGCGGTCCCGGTGAAGGTGTTCATCGCACGCCGCCCACGCCGGCGATCTGTCGATCGCTGCCGTAGTGGCGCAGGAACAGCTCCTCGAGCGACGGCGGTGCGCTCTCGAGGCTGCGGACGCCGTACTCCGCGAGCCGGCGGACCACCTCGTCGAGGTGAGCGTTGTCGACCTCGAACACGGTGTGCCCGTGCTCGTTTCGCAGCGCGTGCACGCCCTCGGCCTGCGCCAGGCCGGACGTGTCGAGGTCGGTGCGGACCGTGATCGTCGACCGGGTGAGATGCCGCAGCTGGGCCAGCGACCCGGATTCCACGGTACGTCCGTCCCGGATGATGGTCACGGTGTCGCAGAGCTTTTCCACCTCGGCGAGGATGTGACTCGACAGCAACACCGACGAGCCGCGCTGCTTCGCTTCGGCAACACAGTCCTGAAACACCCGTTCCATCAACGGGTCGAGGCCGGACGTCGGTTCGTCGAGGACGAGGAGCTCCACGTCCGAGGCGAGTGCCGAGATCAGCGCCACCTTCTGGCGGTTGCCCTTGGAATAGGCGCGGCATTTCTTGCGAGGGTCGAGTTCGAAGCGTTCGACCAGCTCGGTGCGGCGCGCACGGTCGGCCCCTCCCCGCAGGCGGCACAGGAAGTCGATGGCCTCGCCGCCGGTGAGCGACGGCCACAGGTCGATGTCGCCCGGGACGTACGCGAGGTGCCGGTGCACTTCGACGGCGTCGCGCCACGGATCGAACCCGAGCACGGATGCGGAGCCGCCGTCGGCGCGCAGAAGCCCGAGCAGGATCCGGATGGTCGTGGACTTGCCGGCACCGTTGGGGCCGAGGAAGCCGGCCACTTCACCGCGGCCGACGTGCAGGCTGAGACCGTCCAGCGCGGTCGTGGCGCCGAACGTCTTGGTGAGGTCGTGGACCTCGACGATCGTGTTCATGATTGTGTCCTGGGGTAGGCGGGTTCCGGATCAGGAAGGGGGAGCGGCGGATTCGCCGCCCCCGGCGCCCGCCGGCGGGTCCGGGACGTACATCAGGTAGTCGTCGAGCAGCTTGCGGCTGGTGAGCAGACCCTCGGAATACAGCTCGAGGGCCGGTGCGGTGACGGTCTCGGTCAGGTGCCGGAAGAACCCGGTGAAGTCTCCGCCCCGCAGGAGTTCCGGGTGCAGGGTCATCTGCAGCAGCATCGACCCCACGCTCATGCCGGTGAGCAGGCGGGCCCGGGCGCGGTTGTCCCGGGAGGGCCGGATCAGCCCGTTGCGTTCGCCCTCTGCGAGGTAGTCGACCACGTCGTCGACCAGGTGATCGAAGAACTCCGCCGCGCTTTCGCCGCCGGCCTGGAAGGTGCGGGCGACGTAGACGGCGAGCGGGGCGTACTGCTCGGCCCGCCCGAGTTGCGCCAGCCACGGACCGGAGTCGCCGGTGGCGAGGGTCGTCCGCTTGGAATCGCGGATCTGTCCCAGGACCCACTCGTCGCACGCACGTCGCAGGTCCTTCTTGGACCCGAAATGGTGCACGATCAACGCCCCGCTCACCCCCGCGTCCGCGGCGATGGTCCGCAGGCTCGCGTCGAAGCCGTCGCGAGCGAAACGGAGGATTGCGGCCTCCCGGATGCGCGCCGCGGACGTGAGGTCCCGGCGATCGGCTGCCGAGAGGCGACCCGGCGTTGAACGCATGGTCAGTATATTAACCGCGTGTTCAATCGTCGGCAAGAGCCGGGAGGAGGCCCGCCCCGAGGCGCCTACGGCGGACCCTTCACGCGGGCGTTGTCGAGCATGCGCATCACCCTCGTCGCGCTCACCCCGTGCACGAGGACGGAGAGGACGACGGTGAAGGCGACGGCGGCCCACAGCTCCTGCTCCTGCGCGATGTCGAGCTCCGCCGCCGCGTACGCGAGGTAGTAGACGGAGCCGATCCCGCGCACGCCGAAGAAGGCCGTGACGCGGCGTTCGCGGACATCCATCTCGTCACAGCCCAGGAGCGAGACCCAGCCGACCACCGGCCGTATCACGAGGACCAGGGCGGCGCCGACGAGAACCGACCCCCACGACAACTCGGCGAGCAGGCCGGTGGTGAGGCCCGCCCCCAGCAGGAGCAGGACCGCCAGCGTGAGGACGTGCTCGAGCTGCTCGATCAGGCTGTGCATCTCGGCGTGGTACTCGTGTGCGCGTTCGATGCGCCGCATGGCCACGGCACACACGAACACGGCGAGGAAGCCGTAGCCGCCGATCAGTTCGGCGATTCCGTACACCGCGAACGTGGCGGCGAGCGCGACGATCGGTTCGCCCCGGTCGGCCAGCCGGACGTGCTCGACGGGGAAGTGGAACACCGCCCGCCCGACGAGATGGCCCGCCAGCCCTCCCACCACGGCGCCCAGGACGATCTTGCCGAGCAGCTCCCACAGCACCCAGGAGACGATCCAGTCCTCGATCGGTCCCTTCGTGAACAGGAACAGCGCGAGGTAGACGAACGGGAACGCCAGCGCATCGTTGAGGCCGGCCTCGGAGGTGAGCGCGAACCGCACTTCGTCGTCTTCGCGGTGGGAACCCTCCCCGGACGTGGGGCCCTCGACCTGCACGTCGGACGCCAGCACGGGATCGGTGGGAGCCAGGGCGGCCCCGAGCAGTACCGCGGCCGCGGGGGTGAGGGCCGCGGCCCACCAGCCCAGCACCGCGACGGCCGCGATGCCGAGGGGCATCGCGATCAGCAGCAGCCGCCGGGTGGACTTCCACGACCGCCACCCGAGGGGACGGTCGATCGCGAGGCCCACGCCCATGAGCGCGACGATCACGCAGACCTCGCTGAGGTACTCCGCCACGGCCGGGTGCCCGCCGGGAGTGAGGGCTTCGGCGTTGTCGAACAACAGCCCCAGCACCGCGCCGGCCACCAGCACGATCATGGGTGCCGAGATCGCCCGGTTGTGGAACAGCCGCGGCACGGTGACGGCGAGAAGCAGCGCGAGCCCGGCGGAAACGTAGATGATCGCGGTGTCCAGTGCCGTGGCCTTCGTTCGCTGCGACGTGGTCGGCGCAAGGATGCCCAGGCGACCGTCGTCCGAAACGCGCGCCCCCGCGCCACCCGGGTCCCGGTCAGATGTCGAAGAACACGGTCTCGATCCCGCCTTCCGGGGTGTCCTGCAGACGCACGTCGAAGGTGTAGACCACCTTGCCGTCGCGTTCGGAGCGCTTCGCGATCAGCGTGTCGCGGCGGACCTCCCACTCGATCCCGTCGAGTACGGGGTCGGCGGCGTTGGCGTCGGCCTCGTCGTCGAAGTAGACCCGGGTGTGCAGGCCGATGTTGATGCCCCGTGCGAACAGCACCATGAGGATGTGCGGGGCCTGGAACCCGCCGACGTTCGCCGGCACCGGTCCCGGTTTGATCGTCTCGAAGGTGTAGACGCCGGTGTCGAAGTCGCCGCCCGTGCGGCCCCAGCCGCGGAAGGTCGGATCGATCGCCCTGTCCTGGGCGTGTCCGTCCTGGGTGTCGCCGGGGTGGGCGTACCTGCCCGCGGCGTTGGCCTGCCAGATCTCGATCAGCACGTCGCGCACGGGCGTGCCGGTGCCGTCGAAGACGCGGCCCTCGAGGGTGATGTGCTCGCCCTTCGTCTCCGGGGCGGTCAGCACGTTGCCGAAGTTGTTGTCGAAGATGTCGAACCCGGCCTGCTGCGGTGCGAGCCCGATGTGGACGTACGGGCCGCCGGTCTGCGAGGGGGTCTCCGGGCGGCGCTCGATCATGCTGTGCGGGGAAAGGCTCATCGGGGGGCTCCGGGGAGGTTGGCGTTGTCGAAGAAGGTGGCGCGGCGGCCGCGCAGGGTGAGGTCGAAGCGGTAGGTACGCGCGTCGAAGGGGGCGTTGTTGGCGGGATCCTCCTGCGCGATCAGGCTGCGCAGCTGGTCCAGCGTCGGGATGGTCTTCGCGATGGGGCAGCGCTCGATGAGCGGGTCGCCCTCGAAGTACATCTGGGTGATCAAGCGCTGCGCCCAGCCGGTGCCGTGGATCGAGAAGTGGATGTGGGCGGGCCGCCAGGCGTTGGTGCTGTTGGCCCACGGGTACGGCCCGGGCTTGATGGTGCGGAAGAAGTAGTAGCCGTTGTCGTCGGTGATCATGCGGCCGCAACCGCCGAAGTTCGGGTCGATCGGCGCGAGGTAGCGGTCCTTCTTGTGGCGGTAGCGTCCGCCGGCGTTGGCCTGCCACGCCTCGACCAGGGCGCCCTTCACCGGGTTGCCGAACTCGTCGCGGACGTAGCCGTGCACGATCAGGCGCTCGCCGATCGGCAGGCCGTCCTTGGCGAAGTTGAGGATGAGGTCGTTGTCCTTCTCGCCCAGCTCGCGACGGTCGAAGACCGGCCCGGTCGTCTCCGAGAGCGTGTTGCGCGGCGCGATCAGGGCATTGCGCGGGGAGCGCAGCACCGACGTGCGGTATCCGGGGGTGAGGGCGGGCGGGTGCTGAGTGTGGTCGCGTTCGACGAATTCGCCGGACGCGGCGCCGGGGGCGGCGATGATCATGAGGCGGTACTCCTGGGGACTGTCGCACTGCGACGGACTGGATGTGATCCACGTTATGGGTGAGTATGAGTCATGTAAATTGACGGTTTCGGCCGAATTTCATAACCTGCAGTGATGGAACGCGGTTTCGTGCCCCCGGTCGACCGGGCGTCGCGGCTCCTGGATCGCATCCGGTTGCGCCACCTCACGTGCTTCGTCGCCGTCGCCCAGGAGGGCAACCTCGGCCGGGCCGCCGGCCGGCTGCATCTGAGCCAGCCGGCGGTCACCAAGACCCTCAACGAACTCGAATCCCTGGCCGGCCTGCGCCTGGTGGACCGCGGGCGGCACGGCGCCCGGCTCACCCCCGCCGGCGAGGAGTTCCTGGGCCACGCCGTCGAGGTCACCGACGCGTTGGCGTCCGCCGCCCGCGCCCTCTCCGGGACCGGGCAGCCGGCCGTCGCCCCCGTGCGGGTCGGCGCCCTGCCCACCGTCGCGAGCACCCTGCTGCCCGGTGCGGTCACCCGGCTGCGGGACCGGCGTCCGCACGTCGGCGTGCAGATCCGCACGGCCCCGAACACCGCACTGCTGGGCGCGGTGCGCGCCGGCGAGCTCGACTTCGTCCTCGGCCGGATGGCCGACCCGGAGACCATGCAAGGGCTCTCGTTCGAACTGCTGTACGCCGAGTCGCTGGCCCTGATCGTGCGCCCGGGGCATCCGCTGGCCGGGGGTCCGGTATCGGTGCCGGCGGTGCTGAACCACCCCCTCGTCGTCGCCACCGCCGGAACCGTGCCGCGGCACCACACCGAGGGCTTCCTCGCCCGGCACGGCCTGCGGCTGCCGTCCGGCAGCGTCGAGACCCTCGACGTCTCGGTCGCGCGCGGGCTGGTGCGCGCCGGCGACGCGGTGTGGCTGACACCCGAGCGGGTGCCGCAGGACGACCTCGACGACGGCACGCTCGTGCGGCTGCCGGTACCGACCCCGGGCACCGCCGAACCCGTCGGACTGCTGCGCCGCAGCAGCGCGGACACCCCCGTCGTCGCGGACGAGCTCATCGGGATCCTGCGCGAACTGGCCGTCGGGTGATCATGGCAGGATCTCCCGCATGGCTGAACAGACTTCCGACACGCCGACGACCGAACTGTGGGTCGAGCGCACCGGCACCCGCCGCTACACGGGCCGCAGCTCCCGAGGTGCCGAGGTCCTGATCGGGTCGGAGACCGTCGAGGGTGTCTTCACCCCCGGCGAGCTGTTGAAGATCGCGCTGGCGGCCTGTTCGGGGATGAGCTCGGACTTCCCGCTGTCGCGCCGGCTCGGCGACACCTACGACGTCACGATCCGTGTCTCCGGCGCCGCGGACCGGGAGAACGAGGTGTACCCGCACCTCGTCGAGGAGATGGCGCTGGACCTGAGCGAACTCGACGAGGAGGCGCAGCAGCGCCTCGTCGCGCTCGTCGAGCGATCCGTCGACAAGGTGTGCACCGTCGGCCGTACGCTCGAGGCCGGCACCGAGGTGACGCTGAAGATCGTTCCGGACGCGTGAGCGGTGGATCTCGGCAGGGAGGGCGGATGATTCGTACAGCGGCCGGACTCGCGCTCGCCGTGGGGTTCCTGGCGGGCGGGGCGCCGGCGACGGCCGCGCCCGCTCCGGCGGACTGCGCGCCGTGGCGGGTGGACGTCGTCGCGTCCGGGCTCGGCGTGCTCGAGAATCTCGCGTTCGACGGTCGCGGCCGGCTGCTGGCCTCGGCGTCCACCCCGGCCGGCGGCGGGTCGCTGCTGGCGCTCACGCCCGAGGGACGGGCCGACGCCGTGGTGGCCGAGGTCCCGGCGCCCGGCGGCATCGTCGTCGACGACGGCACGGCGTACTTCACGACCGGCAACGGCACCGTCTCCGGACTGCTCGGCCGCACCGACGGCACCCTGGAGGCCGTCGACCTCGACACCGGGACGCGGCGCACCGTCGCGTCGGGTCTGACCATGCCCAACGGTCTCGTCCGCCTGCCCGACGGGGACTTCCTCGTCAGCCGGAACCTGGGCAGCCCCCCGGGCCTGACGCGCGTCCCGGTCGAGGGTGGGGCCCCGGAAACGATCCGCACCGACCTCGGCTCCGTCAACGGACTCGCGGTCGACGGCGAAACCGTTTATGCGGCTACGACTTTCGATCCGACTACCCGAATTCACGCGTTGAACGCCGGCGACCTCACCGGTCCGGTCCGGACCCTGGACCCGTCCGGGCCCGGGCCCCTCGAGACCGCCGACGATCTCGACGTCGGACCCGACGGCGCGTTGTACGTCCCGCTCAACGTCGCCGGGAAGATCCTGCGGGTCGACCCGGTCACCGGCACCGGCTGCACGGTCGCCACGGGGGTGCCCTTCGTCTCCGCGGTCGCGTTCGGCGAGGGCCCCGGCTGGGACCCGGACGTCCTCTACACCACCGGCTTCGACGGCGCCGTCCACGCCGTCCGTCCGGTCCGCAGTTCGGGGGAGCAGCCATGACGCAGTCGCCGCCGGACGCCGTCCGGCTCACCGCCTGGGTGCACGGGCGCGTGCAGGGTGTGGGGTTCCGCTGGTGGACGCGGTCGCGAGCCCTCGAACTCGGCCTCGCCGGTCACGCCACCAACCATCCCGACGGGCGCGTGCTCGTCATCGCCGAGGGCCCCCGCGACGCCCTCGAACGACTCCTCGCCGCGCTGCGCTCGGGCGAGACCCCGGGAGAGGTGCGGCTCGTGGTGGAGAGTTGGGAGCCGACGCGCGGTGACCTGACCGGCTTCGTCGAGCGGTGACGGCCCGCCGGTAAGGTTTTCGCACATGTATTTGAAGGGTCTGACGCTCAAGGGCTTCAAGTCTTTCGCGTCCGCGACGACTCTGCGGTTCGAACCGGGCATCACGTGTGTCGTGGGGCCGAACGGTTCCGGCAAGTCCAACGTCGTCGACGCCCTCACCTGGGTGATGGGGGAGCAGGGCGCCAAGGCGCTGCGCGGCGGCAAGATGCAGGACGTCATCTTCGCCGGGACCGCCGGCCGGCAACCCCTCGGCCGTGCCGAGGTCACCCTCACCATCGACAACTCGGACGGCGCGCTGCCCATCGAATACTCCGAGGTGTCCATCACCCGGCGGATGTTCCGCGACGGGGCCGGCGAATACGAGATCAACGGGAACTCGTGCCGGCTGATGGACGTGCAGGAACTGCTGTCCGACTCCGGCATCGGCCGCGAGATGCACGTCATCGTCGGTCAGGGCCGCCTCTCCGCCATCCTCGAGTCCCGGCCGGAGGACCGCCGCGCATTCATCGAGGAAGCCGCCGGAGTCCTCAAGCACCGCAAGCGCAAGGAGAAGGCGGTCCGCAAGCTCGACGCGATGCAGGCCAACCTCGCGCGCCTGACCGACCTCACCGCCGAGCTGCGCCGGCAGCTCAAGCCGCTCGGCCGCCAGGCCGAGGTGGCGCGCCGCGCCCAGACCATCCAGGCGGACCTGCGCGACGCCCGGCTGCGGCTCGCCGCCGACGACCTCGTGACCCGGCGCTCCGAGTTCGCCGACCAGGACGAGCAGGAACGCGTCCTGCGCGAGCGACTCGACCACGTCTCCGCCGAGCTCGACGACGCCAACGCCGAACTCGCACGCCACGAGGAGGCGGTCGCGCGACTCACTCCCGGCGCCGAGGCCGCGTCACAGACCTGGTTCCGGCTCTCCGCGCTCGCCGAACGTCTCGGCGCCACCGTGCGCATCGCCCAGGAACGCGCCCGCCACCTCGACACCGCCCCGGCGGTCCGCGACGGCCAGGATCCGGACGAGATGGAGGCCCGTGCCGACCGCATCGCCGAAGAGGAGGCCGAACTCCTCGAGGCCGTCGAGGTCGCCCACGGCACCCTCGAGGCCGCGAAGGAGCAGCTCGCCGTCCAGGAGGAGGCCGCCGCGGCCGCCGAGCGGGCGCACCTGGCCGCAGTGCGGGCCGTCGCCGACCGGCGGGAGGGACTCGCGCGCTTGGCCGGACAGGTCGACACCGTGCGCACCCGCGCCGAGTCCATCGACGCGGAGGTGGCCCGGCTGACCGTCGCCATCGAAGAGGCCCGGCTGCGCGGTGTCGCCGCCCAGGCCGAGTTCGAGACGGCCCAGGCCCGCATCGACGACCTCGACGCCGGCGAGATCGACGCCGACGCACAGCACGAACGCGCCCTCGAGGCGCTGCGACTCGCCGACGCCCGCCTGAAGGAACTGCAGGACGCCGAGCGCGCGGCCGGCAAGGAGGTCGCCTCCCTCGGGGCGCGCATCGAGGCGCTGGCGATGGGTCTCGAACGCAAGGACGGCGCCGCCTGGCTTCTCGAGCACCGCCCCGACCTGGGATTGTCGGGTCCCCTCGCGGAACGCGTCCGGGTCGAGGCCGGCTACGAGGTCGCCGTCGCAGCGGCGATGGGCCCGGCCGCGGACGCGCTGGCCGCGGATTCGGTCCCGGCGGCGGCCGCGGCCGTCGCCGCGCTGGTGGACGCCGACCAGGGCCGGGTCGCGTTCGTCGCCGGGGGCACCACCGCGCCGGCCGAGCCGGCGAGCCTGCCCGACGGGACGCGCTGGGTGCGGGACGTGATCGACTGCCCGCCGGAACTGCGCGGCGGACTCGACGCGCTGCTGGCGCGCACCGTCGTCGTGGACGACCTGCGCTCCGCGATCGAACTGTGCCACGTGCGCCCCGAACTGCGGGCAGTGACCCGGAGCGGTGACCTCGCCGGCTCGGGCTGGGTCGTCGGTGGATCCGGGCGCGCGCCGAGCACCCTCGAGGTCCAGGCCGCGATCGACGCGTCCCGCGCCGACCTCGACCGCGCGGTCCGGCGCTCCGAGGAACTCTCGGCGGCTCTCGCCGGCGCCCTGGCCGAACAGGCGGCCCGCGCCGAGGTGGCCGAACAGACCCTCGCGGCCCTCAACGAATCCGACGCCGCGATGTCCGCGGTGTACGAGCAGCTCGGCCGGCTCGGGCAGGCCGCGCGCGCCGCCCACGCCGAGTCCGAGCGCCTCGCGGCGCAGCGCACCAACGCCGAGACGGAGCGTGACACGGCCCGCCGCGAGGTCGTCGAGCTCGAGGAGCGGCTGCGACTGGCCGAACAGGAACAGAGCGACGCGGGCGCCGATCCGGGCACCGACTCGACGGCAGTCGACCGAGAGGTCGCCGCCGCTGCCCTCGCCGAGGTCCGGGCCGTCGAGATGGAGGCGAGGCTCGCGGCCCGCACCGCGGAGGAGCGCGCCCAGGCGCTGCGCGGCAAGGCGGACTCGCTGCGCCGCGCAGCCCAGGCCGAGCGCGAGGCGCGGGCCCGGGCCGAACGGGCACAGCGCGCCCGCAAGCAGGCCGCGGCCGTCGCCGCGGCCGTGGCCGAGTCCGGCGCCCGGGTCGCGGCCCACCTGGACGAGGTGGTCGCCGCGGCCTCCGCCCACCGGGACGAGCTGACCCGTCAGCGCGCCGAGCGGGCCGAACAGCTCGACAAGGTCAAGGAGCGGGTGCGCGACCTCTCCGCGCAGCGGGCCCAGCTCACCGACGCGGTGCACCGGGACGAGGTCGCCCGCGCGCAGGCCGCGCTGCGGATCGAACAGCTCGAGCAGGCCGTCGTCGAGCAGTACGCCATCGCGCCCGACGATCTGGTCGCCGAGTACGGCCCCGAGGTGCCGCTGCCACCGTCCGACCTCGAGATCGCCGAGTTCGAACAGGCGCGGGAACGCGGAGAACAGGTCGTCGCGCCGCAGCCGCAGCCGTACGACCGCGCCACCCAGGAGCGGCGCGCCAAGCGCGCGGAGAAGGACCTGACGACCCTCGGCAAGGTCAACCCGCTGGCGCTCGAGGAGTTCGCCGCGCTCGAGGAGCGGTACAACTTCCTCGCCACGCAGCTCGAGGACGTCAAGAACGCCCGCAAGGACCTGCTCGGCGTGGTCGCCGACGTCGACGCCCGCATCCTGCAGGTGTTCACCGAGGCGTACGCGGACGTCGAGCGCGAGTTCGAGCAGGTGTTCGCCAAGCTCTTCCCCGGCGGCGAAGGCCGCCTCGTGCTGACCGATCCGTCGGACATGCTCACCACCGGCATCGAGGTCGAGGCCCGGCCGCCGGGCAAGAAGGTCAAGCGGCTGTCGCTGCTCTCCGGCGGCGAGAAGTCGCTGACGGCGGTGGCCATGCTCGTCGCCATCTTCCGGGCCCGGCCGTCCCCGTTCTACGTCATGGACGAGGTGGAGGCCGCTCTCGACGACACCAACCTGCGCCGGCTCATCGGGCTGTTCGAGCAGCTTCGGGAGAAGTCCCAGCTCATCGTCATCACCCACCAGAAGCCGACGATGGAGATCGCCGACGCCCTGTACGGGGTCAGCATGCGCGGCGACGGCATCACCCGCGTCATCTCGCAGCGGATGCGTGGTCAGGATCTTTCTCGCCCAGAGCTGAGCGCGGCCGTTGCGCCTGACAGTATGGGGGCGTGAGTACCGGAGCCTGGATAGCCATCGCGGCGGCACTTGCCGTCCTCCTCGTCGCGCTCGTCGTCGGCCTGACCCTGTACCGGAGACGGCGGGTGTCGCTGACGGCCGAGCAGACGCCGCAGCTCGGCACCGCCGAGCAGAAGGATCGTTCCGGCGGTTACAAGGCCGCGGGCGGCTTCAGCTTCACCCAGGGGGCGACCGCGACCGCGCCGCCCCAGCCGGTCGAGCGGCCGGTTCCGAGACCGCCGGTGGTCCCGGAACCGCCCGCGTCCCCCAAACCGCCGGTCGCTCCGGAATCGACGGTGGTGCCGGAACCGAAGGTCGTGTCACTGCCCCAGGAGGTGTCGGAGGCTCCGGCGCCGACGGTCGAACCCCGGGTGGAGCCCGAGCGGGCCCCGGAGGCCGGCGCCGCCCCCACCGTGGAACCGGCCCCCAGGGTCGAGCCCGTCCCGGACGTCGAGCCGGAGACCGCCCCGGCGCCGTCCGAGGTCGTCCCGCCGGTCGAGGAAGTTGCGCCGGTCGAGGAAGTTGCGCCGGTCGAGGTCGTCCCGCCGGTCGAGGAAGCTCCGCCGGCACCCGCCGTCGAACCCGAGGTGGCCCCGCCGCCGACCGCCGAGCCCGAGGTAGCGGCTGTCCCGCTCGTTCCCCCGATCGAGGAGATCGCCCCGACCGAGGGCCGGCTGGACCGGTTGCGCGGCCGACTTGCCCGGTCGCAGTCGGCGGTGGGCAAGAGCCTGCTCGGCCTGCTCGGCGGCGGCGACCTCGACGAGGACTCGTGGGAGGAGATCGAGGACACCCTGCTGATCGCCGACCTCGGTGCCGCCACCACCACCCAGATCGTCGAGCGGCTGCGGGTGCAGATGGCCGCCCGCAGTGTGCGCACCGAGGCCGAGGCCAGGGCCGTCCTGCGGGACGTGCTGGTCGAGGCGCTGCACCCGGAGCTGGACCGGTCGATCAGGGCGCTGCCGCACCAGGATCACCCGGCGGTGCTGCTCGTCGTCGGGGTCAACGGCACCGGTAAGACCACCACCACCGGCAAGCTCGCCCGGGTCCTCGTCGCCGACGGCCGCCGCGTCCTGCTGGGCGCCGCCGACACCTTCCGTGCGGCCGCCGCCGACCAGTTGCAGACGTGGGCCGAGCGGGTCGGCGCCGAGGTCGTGCGCGGCAAGGAGGGAGGCGACCCGGCCGCGATCGCCTTCGACGCCGTCGCCAGGGGCACCGATCAGGGTGTAGACGCCGTGCTCATCGACACCGCCGGCCGGCTGCACACCAAGACCGGTCTGATGGACGAGCTCGGCAAGGTCAAGCGGGTCGTGGAGAAGAAGGCCGCGGTCGACGAGGTGCTGCTCGTGCTCGACGCGACGATCGGGCAGAACGGCCTGATGCAGGCGCGCGTGTTCGCCGAGGTCGTGGACATCACCGGCGTGGTGCTGACCAAGCTCGACGGCACGGCCAAGGGCGGGATCGTCTTCCAGGTCCAGCACGAGCTCGGGGTCCCCGTGAAACTCGTCGGTCTCGGTGAGGGCGCGGACGACCTCGCGCCGTTCGAGCCGGGCGCATTCGTCGACGCCCTGCTGGGCTGATCCACCGCACCACCGCCAGCTCACCACCGGCCACCCGGCCTCCGACCGGGTGGCCGGTTTTGGTCACGGAAAGGTCACAAATCGTCACTCGGTTCCCATCTGCCACTCCGGTTCGGTAGAAACAGGTGCCGGACGGATCCCGCGGGGCGGGTGGCGACGGGGAAGCAGCGACGAGAGGCTCCTACGGGAGCTCGCCGCGCTGGCCACCCGGTCCCGCCGGGTCCGTCCCGGCTCGGGTCGCGATCCGTCCCGATCCACCCCTTCCCCGCTCGCGTGAGCACCGCCGCGAAACGCCGTGCGACGGACCCGGTTCGGCCGCCGGCGCCGGTGGATGCGCCGCGAAACAGGAACGAAACACATGTCCGATTTGCGTTCACTCCGCCGAAACAGCGCGGCGCTCCGGCCGAAACATCACCACAGCATTCTTCTCTCGACGACGCGCTGACCGGCGCGGCCAACAGGGAGGTTGCAGTGGAGGAAGTGGTGAACACCGGCGACGCGGCATGGATGCTGATATCGGCGTCCCTGGTGCTGTTGATGACGCCCGGTCTGGCGTTCTTCTACGGCGGCATGTCGCGCACCAAGGCCGTCCTGAACATGATGATGATGTCCTTCGGGGCAATGGCGGTCATCGCGGTGATCTACGTGCTGTGGGGCTGGTCGATGTCCTACGGCACCGAGGACATCGGGGGCATCTTCGCCAACCCGTTCCAGATGTTCGGTCTGCAGGGTGCCATCTACGACGACGCCGGTGAGTTCCTGCCCGGCCTCGGCGACTACCCGCAGATCATCGACATCGGCTTCCAGGTCACCTTCGCGGTCATCACCACCGCTCTCATCAGCGGTGCCCTCTCCGAACGCGTGAAGTTCGGCACCTGGCTGGCCTTCTCCGGAATCTGGGTCACCCTCGCGTACTTCCCCCTCGCCCACATGGTGTGGGGCGGCGGCCTGCTCTCCGGCTCCGCGGACGGCCTCGCCGCCAAGATCTTCGGCACCTCCGACGACGGAGAAGGCGGGCTCGTCGCGACCGTCGCGCCCATCGACTTCGCCGGCGGCACCGTCGTGCACATCAACGCCGGCATTGCCGCGCTCGTCCTGGCGCTGATCATCGGCAAGCGCGCGGGCTTCGGCCGCACCGCCTTCCGTCCGCACAACCTGCCGTTCGTCATGCTCGGTGCCGCCCTGCTGTGGTTCGGCTGGTTCGGCTTCAACGCCGGTTCCGCGTTCGCCGCCGACGGTGTGGCCGGCCTGGCCTGGGTCAACACCACCACCGCCGCGGCCGCCGCGATCCTCGGCTGGCTCCTCACCGAGCGCATCCGCGACGGCAAGGGCACCAGCCTCGGTGCCGCCTCGGGTGCCGTCGCCGGCCTCGTCGCCATCACTCCGGCCGCCGGTGCGCTCAGCCCTGTCGGTTCGATCGTGCTCGGCGCGATCGCCGGCGTCCTGTCCGCGCTGGCGGTCGGCCTGAAATACAAGTTCGGCTACGACGACTCGCTCGACGTCGTCGGCGTGCACCTCGTCGCGGGCCTGTGGGGCACCATCGCGATCGGGTTCCTCGGCACCGAGACGGGCCTGTTCTACGGCGGCGACTACAAGCAGCTCGTGATCCAGATCGTCATCGCAGTCTTCGCCCTGGTCTACACCGGCATCATCACCGCGATCGTCGCCTTCGCGCTCAAGCCGCTCGGCTGGCGGGTGTCGGAGGAGGAAGAGGCGCGCGGCATCGACGAGGCCGAGCATGCGGAGTCGGCATACGACTTCGCCGCCGCCCTCAAGTGATAAGAAGACATCAGGGCACTGGAGACTGGGAAGGGATGAGGATATGAAGCTGATCACGGCAATTGTCAAGCCGTTCACCCTCGAGGACGTCAAGGCAGGCCTCGAGCAGGCGGGTGTGCTTGGCATGACCGTCAGCGAGGTGCAGGGATACGGTCGCCAGAAGGGCCACACCGAGGTCTACCGCGGAGCCGAGTACTCCGTCGACTTCGTTCCCAAGGTCCGCGTCGAGGTCGTCGTCGACGACGCCGCCGTCGACAAGGTGGTCGAGACCATCGTCGAGGCCGCCCGCACCGGCAAGATCGGCGACGGCAAGGTGTGGGTCACCCCGGTCGAAACGGTCGTCCGAGTGCGCACCGGTGAACGAGGCGCCGATGCACTCTGACCCGAAGGGGTCCGGAACTCGCGGCCCTGGTCCCGCTGCCTCCGCGGCGGGATCGGGGCCGCCGGTGTCTCCGGGGCCGGCCGGAACCGGCACCGCCGCCACCGACCTCGCCCGGGCTCGTACCCAGTTGCTCGCCGGCGGCACCCGCAACCGCCGGCTCGACGCCCCCGCCCTCCGCCACGCCCTCGTCGATCTCCACGAGTTCTGGCTCGTCACCAAGGGAACCGAACTCGGAATCAAGCCCGACTGCGGCTTCGCCATCGTCGCCGTCGGCGGCCTCGGCCGCCGCGAGATGCTCCCCTACTCCGACCTGGATCTGGTCCTGCTGCACGACGACATGGACCCCGCTGTCGTGTCCCGGGTCGCCGACCGGCTCTGGTATCCGCTGTGGGACGCGCACATCAAGCTCGACCACAGCGTCCGGACCGTCCCGCAGGCCCTGCAGGTCGCCGCGTCCGACCTGACCGCCGCGCTCGGCCTGCTCGAAGCCCGGCACATCGCCGGCGACCTCGAACTGAGCAATCTGCTGATCGGCGGCGTGCGGCGGCAGTGGCGCACCGGCATCCGCAGCCGGTTCGACGAGCTCATCGCCCTGACCGAGGCCCGGTGGGAACGCAGCGGGCAGATCGCGCACCGGGCCGAACCCGACCTCAAGAGCGGCCGCGGCGGGCTGCGGGACGTGCAACTGCTCAACGCACTGTCCGTCGCGCAGCTCACCGACGGCATGCCCGGGCTCGGGCCCGACGTTCCCGGCGGCGGGCTCGCGGCCGCGCACCGCCGCCTGCTGGACGTGCGCACCGAGCTGCACCGCGTCGCCGGCCGGGCCCGCGACCAGCTGCGCGCCCAGGATGCCGACGAGATCGGCGCCGCCCTGCGCATCGGGGACCGGTTCGACCTGGCCCGCGTGCTGACCGAGGCGGCCCGGACCGTGAGCTACTCGGTGGAGGTCGGGGTACGCACGGCAGGAAACTCGCTGCCCCGCAAGGGCCTGTCCCGGCTGCGCCGCGTCCCCGTCCGGCGCCCGCTCGACGAGGGTGTGGTGGAACACGGCGGCGAAGTGACGCTGGCCCGCGACGCGCACCCGCGCAAGGACCCCGGCCTGATCACGCGGGTCGCCGCGGCCGCAGCGCAGCACGACCTGCCGATCTCCGCGTCCACCCTCGGCCGCCTGGCCGACAGCGCCCCCGAACTGCGGGAACCGTGGCCGCGCACCGCGCTGAACGACCTGCTCGTGCTGCTCGGCTCGGGAACCCGCGCGATCGACCCGATCGAGGCGCTCGACCGGACGGGACTGTGGGGCCGGCTGCTCCCCGAATGGGGGGCGGTGCGGGATCTGCCCCCGCGCGATGCCGTGCACACCTGGACGGTGGACCGGCACCTGGTGGAGACCGCGGTGTACGCCGGCGGGCTGACCACCCGCGTCGCACGCCCCGACCTGCTGGTGCTCGGGGCGTTGCTGCACGACATCGGCAAGGGTCGCGGCGGCGACCACAGCGTCGTCGGCGCGGAACTCGCCACCCAGATCGGCCGCCGGATGGGCCTGTGGCCGTCCGACGTCGCCGTGCTGTCCGCGCTGGTCCGCCACCATCTGCTGCTTCCGCACACCGCGACCCGCCGTGACCTCGACGACCCCGCCACGGTGGAGTCCGTCGTCGAGGCCATCGACGGCGACCCGGTGCTGCTCGAGCTGCTGCACGCCCTCGCCGAGGCGGACTCGCTCGCGACGGGCCCGGGGGTGTGGGGCGACTGGAAGGCGGCGCTCATCCGGGAGCTGGTCCGGCGCTGCCGGCTGGTGATGGCGGGGGAGGAGCTGCCGAGACCGGACCCGATCGACCCCCAGCTCGCCGAGCAGGCGGAACAGGGCGGCATCCACGTCGAGCTCCAACCCGGCGAGAACCCGCACGCCTACACGGTGACGGTGGTCGCGCCCGACGAGCCGGGCCTGCTGTCCGACGCCGCCGGGGTGCTGGCCCTGCACGGCCTGCGCGTGCTGTCCGCCTCGGTGGGCAGCCACGCCGGTAGTGCGGTCAACAGCTTCGCCGTCGCGCCGCTGTTCGGGGCCCCGCCGCCGGCGGGTCTGCTGCGGCAGGAACTCATCCGGGCCCGCGCCGGGGACCTCGACCTGCTCGCCACGCTCGACGCGAAGGAGCAGGCGGCGCGGGAGGCGCAGCTGCCCGAACGCCCGGAGCGGGCCGTGCCGGGCACCTACGCGCAGGCGCCGCCGCACCTGATCTGGATCGACGCCCCGGATCCGGGGCAGGCGATCCTCGAGCTGCGCGCCGAGGACCGGCTGGGCATGCTGTGCCGGCTCGCGGACGCGTTCGAACGGTGCGGCACCGACGTGCGCTGGGCCCGGGTTTCCACCCTCGGCCGCACCGTCGTGGACGCGTTCTGCATCGATCTGGGAGGTTCCGACACCCGGGAGAACCGGGAGCGGGTCGAGCGGGCGGTGCTCGCCGTGGTGCCCGCTCCGGAGCCGAAGAAACCCGAGGACAAGGGCTGAGGGCGGGGCGGCCGCTCGTGCACGTGCGAGAACTCGTGCCGCGAGCGGCTACCCTGGAGCGCAGAACTGTCCGCATCTTCGCCAGACCCAGGAGCGCATTCGGTGTTCGAATCCCTTTCCGACAGGTTGACCGGAGCCCTCAAGGACCTGCGCGGCAAGGGGCGCCTCTCCGACGCCGACATCGACGCGACCGCCCGGGAGATCCGCCTGGCGCTGCTCGAGGCCGACGTCGCCCTGCCCGTGGTGCGCTCGTTCATCGCCAAGATCAAGGAACGAGCCAAGGGCGCCGAGGTACACGGCGCGCTGAACCCCGCCCAGCAGGTCGTCAAGATCGTCAACGAGGAACTCGTCGGGATCCTCGGCGGCGAGACCCGGCGGCTGCAGTTCGCCAAGACCCCGCCCACGGTGATCATGCTCGCCGGTCTGCAGGGCTCCGGTAAGACCACCCTCGCCGGCAAGCTCGCCAAGTGGCTCAAGGACCAGGGCCACACCCCGCTGCTGGTCGCCTGTGACCTGCAGCGGCCCGGCGCGGTCACCCAGCTGCAGATCGTCGGTGAACGCGCCGGTGCGTCCGTGTTCGCCCCGCACCCCGGCACCTCCATCGGCGGCGGCGAGAACCCGCTCGGCATCACCGCCGCCGACCCGGTGAACGTCGCCCGCGACGGCGTCGCCGAGGCCCGCGCCAAGCACTACGACGTGGTCATCGTCGACACCGCCGGCCGCCTCGGCATCGACGAGGAGCTGATGGCCCAGGCCGCCGGCATCCGCGACGCCGTGCAGCCCGACGAGACGCTGTTCGTGCTCGACGCGATGATCGGCCAGGACGCCGTGAGCACCGCCGAGGCGTTCCGCGCCGGTGTCGGCTTCACCGGCGTGGTGCTCACCAAGCTCGACGGCGACGCCCGCGGCGGTGCCGCGCTCAGCGTCCGCGAGCTGACCGGTCAGCCGATCCTGTTCGCGTCGACCGGTGAGAAGCTCGAGGACTTCGACGTCTTCCACCCCGAGCGCATGGCCAGCCGCATCCTCGGCATGGGCGACGTGCTCACCCTCATCGAGCAGGCCGAGCAGGTCTTCGACGCCGAGCAGGCCGAGGCCACCGCCGCGAAGATCGGCTCCGGTGAACTCACCCTCGAGGACTTCCTCGAGCAGATGATGGCCGTGCGGAAGATGGGCCCGATCGCGAACCTGCTCGGCATGCTGCCGGGTGCGGGACAGATGAAGGACGCCCTCGCGAACGTCGACGAGAAGCAGCTCGACCGGATCCAGGCGATCATCCGCGGCATGACGCCGGCGGAACGCGCCAACCCGAAGATCATCAACGCCTCCCGGCGGCTGCGCATCGCCAACGGCTCCGGCGTCAAGGTCTCCGACGTCAACCAGCTCGTCGACCGGTTCTTCGAAGCCCGCAAGATGATGGCCGCGATGGCCGGGCGCATGGGCATGCCCGGGTCCCGCAAGCCGCAGCGCGCGAAGAAGGGCAAGAAGGGCAAGAAGGGCGGCCGCGGGCCGACCCCGCCGAAGATCAAGGGCGGATTCCCCGGTGGCATGCCCGCCGGCATGCCCGGCATGGGCGGGATGCCCGCCGGGTTCCCGGACCTGTCGAAGATGCCGAAGGGCCTCGACGAGCTGCCGCCCGGTCTCGAGAACTTCGACCTCTCGCAGCTGAAGTTGCCGAAGAAGTAGTCCGCCGTGGCGTTCACCCTGCGCGGACGGTCCCTGCCGGACGGCGAACCGATCGAGCTGTGGATCGGCGACGACGGCACGTTCGCCGCCGAGCCGATCCCCGGGGCCGAGCTGCTCACCGCCGACGGCTGGATCCTGCCCGGTCTCGTCGACGCCCACTGCCACGTCGGGATCCGCTTCGGCGGCGGCGCGGAGGACGCGGACGGGCTGATCGCGCAGGCCGTCACCGAGCGCGACGCCGGGGTGCTGCTGCTGCGCGACGCGGGATCCCCGGTCGACACCCGGCACCTCGACGAGCGGGCCGACCTGCCGCGGATCGTGCGCGCGGGACGGCACATCGCCGCCCCCAAGCGCTACATCCGCGGGCTGCCCGTCGACCTCGAAGACGAATCGCAGCTGCCGGACGAGGTGGTTCGCCAGGCCCGCGCGGGGGACGGCTGGGTCAAGCTCATCGGCGACTGGATCGACCGCGGCACCGGCGATCTCGCGCCGCTGTGGTCGGACGGGATCCTCGTCGAGGCGATCGCCGCGGCCCACCGCGCGGGAGCGCGCGTGACCGCCCATGTGTTCGGGGAGGACGCGCTGCCCGGCCTGCTCGCCGCCGGCATCGACTGCCTCGAACACGGCACCGGGCTGACGGACGACACGATCGCCACCATGGCCGCGCAGGGCACGGTCCTCGTGCCGACCCTGGTCAACATCGAGAACTTTCCCGAGATCGCCGACTCGGCCACCCGGTTCCCGGTCTACGCGGCGCACATGCGGGACCTGCACGCCCGTGTCGCGGACACCGTCGGCGCCGCCCACGACGCCGGGATCCCGATCTACGCCGGCACCGATGCCGGCGGCTCGGTGCGGCACGGTCGCATCGCCGACGAGGTCGCCGCCCTCGGCAAGGTGGGGCTGACCCCGACCGAGGCGCTCGGCGCCGCCAGCTGGACGGCCCGGGCCTGGCTGGGGCATCCGAGCCTCGAGCCGGGCGCCCCCGCCGACCTGACGGTGTACGAGCTGGATCCGCGGACCGGGCCGGACGTGCTGGCCCGGCCGGGCCTGGTGATGCTCCGGGGTGCCGTCGTCACCCGCCGCGCCGCCTTCGCATGACCGTCCCCGAGCCACCCGACCCGGAGACCGCTGCGGCCCCGCCCCGGCCCGCGCCCTCGCCCCCCGCGCACCGGTGGGGCCTCCCGGCCGCGCTGGTGGTGCTGGCCGTGAACCTCGCCGGCTTCACGCTGGGACCGGTCCTGGCCGGGGAGGGCTTCGTCGCCGAGACATACGTGCTCGCCATCATGGCCCCCACCCTGCTCGCGGGGGCGGCGGCCGTGGCGTTCAGCGTGTGGCGTGGCTGCGGACCCGTCGCCGACTTCGGACTGCCGCGGTCGTGGCCCGAGTTCCGCAACCAGCTCGGAATCGGTCTGCTCGGCGGGGGAATCGCGCTGCTCGGCGCGCTGATCCTGGCAGCGATCCTCGTCGTCGCCCTCGGCATCGACGCCGCCGATTCCCCGCTCACCGCCCTGGTCGGGTTGCCCACGGTGTGGAAACTGCTGCTCGTGGCCTGGGTGTGGTTCGGCGCCCCGCTCGGCGAGGAGCTGATGTTCCGCGGCATGCTCTGGGGGGCGCTCGAACGCCGGCCCGAGCGATGGTGGGGACGCCCGATCGGCGTCCTGACGATCACCACCGTCGTGTTCGCCATGTGGCATCAGGAGTGGTGGCGGCTGCCGGTTCTGTTGTGGGGCGGAGCGGCGATGGGGTTCGCGCGGCTGCGCGGCGGGTCGGTGTTCTCCTCCTGGGTGGCGCACTCGCTCAACAACACCCTGCCCGCGCTGAGCCTGCTGTTTCTGCTCTGACCTCCCGTTTTCGTCCCGGCGAGCGGATCTGGCAGAATGGATCGCTGTCGTCGCATCCGGTTACGTACCGCGCGGCGGTCACAGGATAGAGGCAAAACCGGGCGTGCCAGAAGGGCACGTCGTCCGAATTGCACGTGACAGGCGTATTTCGCATGCGCTGAAGGAGATTCACAGCAGTGGCTGTCAAGATCAAGCTCACCCGTCTCGGCAAGATCCGCAACCCGCAGTACCGCATCGTGGTTGCCGACTCGCGCACCCGCCGCAACGGCCGCGCCATCGAGACCATCGGCAAGTACCACCCGAAGGAAGAGCCCTCGCTGATCGAGATCGACTCGGAGCGGGCCCAGTACTGGCTCGGCGTCGGTGCGCAGCCGACCGAGCCGGTCGAGAACCTCCTCAAGATCACCGGCGACTGGCAGAAGTACAAGGGTCTCCCCGGCACCGAGGGCACCCTGCGCAAGGCCGAGCCGAAGCCGTCCAAGCTCGAGCTGTTCCAGGCCGCCCTCGCTCAGGCCGAGAACGCGCCGGCTGCCGAGGCCGTCACGCCCAAGAAGAAGAAGGCCGCCAAGGAAGACACCGCGGAGGAGTCCTCCGTGTCCACCGAGGCTGCCGAGTAATGAGCACCGTTGTCGCCGATGCCGTCGAGCATCTCGTCCGTGGGATCGTCGCCAACCCCGACGACGTGCGCGTCGAGCTGATCACGGGCCGTCGGGGGCGCACCGTCGAGGTGCACGTGCACCCCGACGATCTCGGCAAGGTCATCGGCCGCGGCGGCCGCACCGCGACCGCCCTGCGGACCCTCGTCTCCGGCATCGGGGGCCGTGGGATCCGCGTCGACGTCGTCGACACCGACCAGTAGGCGCGCCGCGGTGGAGCTCGTGGTGGGCCGTGTCGCCAAGTCGCACGGCATCAAGGGTGAGGTGGTCGTCGAGGTTCGCACCGACGAACCCGAGGAGCGCTTCGCCGTCGGCGCCGTGCTGCACGGCCGCAAGCCCCGCGAGCAGACCCTGCAGACGTACACGGTGGAAGCCGCCCGGGAACACTCCGGGCGGCTTCTGCTGCGCCTGCGGGGGATCGCCGACCGCAGCGCCGCCGACGCCCTGCGCGGCACCCTGTTCCTCGTCGACAGCGCCGACCTGCCGCCGTCCGACGACCCGGACGAGTTCTACGACCACGAGCTCGAGGGCCTGGCCGTACGCATCGTCGCGGGCCGGCCCGACGCCGGCACCGAGATCGGTACCGTTCGCGAGGTGCTGCACACCGCCGCCGGCGAACTGCTCGCCGTCCGCCCGGCCGGCGACGAACGGCGCGAACTGCTGATCCCGTTCGTCACCGCGATCGTGCCGACGGTGTCGCTCGCGGGCGGCGTCATCGAGATCGACCCGCCGGAGGGTCTGCTCGACCCCGACTTCGGCTCGGAGACATGACCTCCCGTGCGATTCGACGTCGTCACCATCTTCCCCGAATACCTCGAGCCGCTGCGCGTCGCGCTGCTCGGCAAGGCCATCGACAAGGGCCTCGTCTCCGTCGGGATCCACAACCTGCGGGACTGGACCCACGACGTGCACAAGGCCGTCGACGACTCCCCGTACGGCGGGGGACCGGGCATGGTCATGAAGCCCACGGTGTGGGGGCCCGCCCTCGACGACGTGCTCGCCGGCCCCGACGGCGAACCCGACCCCGACGTGCTGCTCGTCGTCCCCACCCCGGCCGGCGTGCCGTTCGACCAGGCCACCGCGCAGCGCTGGGCCGGCGAGAAGCGCATCGTGTTCGCCTGCGGCCGCTACGAGGGCATCGACCAGCGCGTCTTCGACGACGCCGCCCGCCGGGTCCGGGTCGAAGAGGTCAGCATCGGCGACTACGTCCTCATCGGCGGCGAGGTCGCCGTCCTCGTCATGACCGAGGCCGTCGTGCGACTGCTGCCCGGCGTTCTCGGCAATCAGCAGTCCCACCAGGAGGACTCCTTCTCCGACGGCCTCCTCGAGGGCCCCAGCTACACCCGCCCCGTCAGCTGGCGCGGCCTCGAGGTGCCGCCGGTGCTGCTGTCCGGGGACCACGCCAAGGTCGCCGCATGGCGTCGGGAGCGGGCGCTCGAGCGCACCCGCGAACGCCGACCCGACCTGCTCGCCGACTGACCGGTCACGGTCAGTGCGCGCCGGCGCCGCCGAACACCGTGCGGACCACCTCGGTGACCGTGTCCCGCGCGTGCTGCGCACTCGCATCCCCGGTCACGTCGAACAGCGCCGTGTCCGGCAGATCGGCCCACCGGTCGTCGCCGTCGTCGTAATGCACGAGCTCGCGGGCGAGCACCACCAGCACATACCGCTCGTCCTCGCCGACGAACCCCGTGGACAGGTGGATCCAGCGCCCGTCGAGGCAGCACATCCAGCCCTGCTTCACGCCGAGTCCCGTCGTGTCGACCAGCCCGTCCGGCAACCCGAAATGCTGGTCGTACCCGTCGGCGCCGACCGGAGCGGCGGCCCGCAGGTGCCCGACGATCGTCGCGCGGCCCCACTCGTCCAGCCCGCCCGTGCCGTCGAGCAGGTCCGCGTACCAGGTGAGCAGGTCCGACGCGGTGGTGACGGTGTTCCACCACAGCCCGTCCGCGGGCGCGACGGTGCCGGTGAACGCGTGCCGTGCGGCGGTGCGCTCGACGATCTCCGAGTCGCCGTGCCGGAACCACAGGTCGTTCGCCGCCGAGTCGTCCGAAGACTCGAGCATCGCGGTGATCCGGTCGTAGTCACTGCCGCCGAGCGGCAACTCGCCGGTCGCCGCCCGGTACAGCAGGTCGTCGGCGATGAACAGCTTGGCCACCGACGCGGTCTCGATCGGCGCGTCGACGCCCCCGACGACTCGGCGCCCGGTCCGACGATCGAGCGCGGCGATCGTCACGTCGGCGCCGCGTCCGGCGGCGGTCGCCGCCGCGGCCGTCATCCGGTCGGGCAGCGAACCGAACGGTTCCAGCGGGCCCGGGGACTCGACGGCGGCGGACGGCAGGGCGACCGGCGACACGACCGGCTCCGGGCCGCACGCACCCACCGTCGCCGCCGTCAGCAACGACAGCGCCAGCACCGCCCAGCGGCCGCCGCGCACCCGGGACATTCCCACGCTCCTGTAGTCGATTGTCCGGCGAGCTCGCCCCACCGTCCACCTCGGAGACGGGCGCGCCCACGCGCGTCACCGAGGGCGGAGGAAGGATAACGGTAGGGTCGACCGCTGTGACGACCGCTCTCAAGACCGTGAATCAACGCATCGCCGAGGAACTCGACGTCCGGGAAGGTCAGGTCGCCGCGGCGGTCGACCTGCTCGACGGCGGCGCAACGGTGCCGTTCATCGCGCGCTACCGCAAGGAGGTCACCGGCGCGCTCGACGACGCCCAGCTCCGGCAGCTCGAGGAACGCCTGCGATACCTGCGTGAGCTCGACGAGCGCCGCACCGCGGTGCTCGAATCCATCGAGTCGCAGGGCAAGCTCGACGACGAGCTGCGCACGCAGATCCTCCTCGCCGACACCAAGGCCCGGCTCGAGGACATCTACCTGCCGTTCAAGCCGAAGCGGCGCACCAAGGCGCAGATCGCGCGGGAGGCCGGCCACGAGCCCGTCGCCGACGCCCTGATCGGCGACCCCACCACCGATCCCGCGCAGTACAGCGCCGAACAGCTCGACGGCGCCCGCGCCATCCTCGTCGAACGCTTCGCCGAGGACGCCGACCTCGTCGGCGAACTGCGTGACGCGATGTGGACCCGCGGACAGCTGAAGTCCACCGTGCGTCCCGGCAAGGAAACCGAGGGCGCCAAGTTCGCCGACTACTTCGACTTCTCCGAGCCCTTCACCGACCTGCCCTCGCACCGCATCCTCGCGGTGCTGCGCGGCGAGAAGGAGGAGGTACTCAGCCTGTCGCTCGAGCCGGACACCGAGGAACCCGAGCCCGGGCAGCGCACCTACTTCGAAGGCCGCATAGCCGCCCGCTTCGGCATCGCCGACGAGGGCCGGCCCGCCGACAAGTGGCTCCTCGACACCGTCCGCTGGGCGTGGCGCACCAAGCTGCTGGTCTCCCTGGCCCTCGACACCCGTATGCGGCTGCGGCAGTCCGCCGAGAAGGACGCCGTCGACGTGTTCGCCGCCAACCTGCGCGACCTGCTGCTCGCCGCCCCCGCCGGCACCCGGCCGACGATGGGACTCGACCCCGGCTTCCGCACCGGCACCAAGGTCGCCGTCGTCGACGCCACCGGTAAGGTTGTCGCGCACGACACGATCTACCCGCACCAGCCGCACAACAAGTGGGACCAGGCCCTGGCCACCCTCGCGCGGCTCGTCGCGCAGCACGGGGTGGAACTGATCGCGATCGGGAACGGCACCGCCTCCCGCGAAACCGATGCCCTCGCCACCGAGCTGATCGCCAAGTCCGGTGCCACGAATCTCACCAAGATCGTGGTGTCCGAGGCCGGCGCGTCCGTGTACTCGGCGTCGGCGTACGCGTCGAAGGAATTGCCGGATCTCGACGTGTCGATCCGCGGTGCGGTGTCCATCGCCCGGCGCCTGCAGGACCCGCTCGCCGAGCTCGTCAAGATCGATCCCAAGTCCATCGGCGTCGGCCAGTACCAGCACGACGTGTCCGAGACGATGCTCGCCCGCTCCCTCGGCGCGGTCGTCGAGGACGCGGTGAACGCCGTCGGCGTGGACGTCAACACCGCCTCGGTGCCGTTGCTCGCCCGGGTGTCGGGCATCGCCTCGTCCCTCGCGGAGAGCATCGTCGCCCATCGAGACCAGCACGGCCCGTTCCGCACCCGCAAGGCCCTCACGGACGTGCCGCGCCTCGGTCCGAAGGCGTTCGAGCAGTGCGCCGGCTTCCTGCGGATTCCCAACGGCGACGACCCGCTCGACACCTCGAGCGTGCACCCCGAGGCGTACCCGGTGGTGCGGCGCATCGTCGAACGGAACGGCGGCGACGTGCGCGAGCTCATCGGCAACACCGCGGTGCTGCGCCGGCTGCGGCCGGCGGAGTTCGTCGACGACCGCTTCGGCCTGCCCACCGTCACCGACATCATCGCCGAGCTCGAGAAGCCGGGCCGCGACCCGCGCCCGGAGTTCAAGACCGCGACGTTCGCCGCCGGCGTGGAGAAGGTCGCCGACCTGAAGCCCGGCATGGTGCTCGAGGGTGTGGTCACCAACGTCGCGGCGTTCGGCGCGTTCGTCGACGTCGGGGTGCATCAGGACGGCCTCGTGCACGTGTCCGCGATGTCCCGCAGCTTCGTCCAGGACCCGCACGACGTCGTCAAGTCCGGCGAGGTGGTCAAGGTCAAGGTGCTCGACGTGGACGTGCCCCGGCAGCGGATCAGCCTGACGCTGCGCCTCGACGACGAGATCCCCGCCCCCGGTGCCCCCGCCGGCGGTGCCGACCCGGGCGGTCCGCAGGACCGCGGCGGGCGCCGGCCCGGCGGCCAGCGGCAGGGTGGGAAGCGGCAGGGCGGACAGCGGCAGGGGCAGGGCGGCCGCCGCGGCGACCGTCGCCAGGACGCCGCGCCCGCCGCCGGATCGATGGCGGACGCGCTGCGGCGTGCCGGATTCGGCAAGTAGATGCGCCCCGGGCCGCGCCGACTACCGGCGCGGCCCGGTTCCTGACATCCTCGGGAGCATGCAGCCCACGGTGACGACCGGCCGCGCGCCGAAGGACCCGCTCCGCCTCGTCGACGGCGTTCCGAGGGCGATTGCGCGGTGACTGCGGTGACCGAGTGGCTGCAGCGCGAGATCATCGAGCGCGGGCGGCTGCCGCTGCTGTTCTTCCTGCTCGGATTCCTCCTCGCGTTCCTCTTCATCCGATTCAGCGTCCGCATGATCCGCGCCCAGGTGCGCTGGTGGCCCGGCAATGTCACCCCCGGCGGGCACCACGTGCACCACGTGGTGTTCGGCGTGGTCACCATGGTGATCGCGGGCGGGTCCCTGATCGCGGTCTACGAGGACGGCACGCAGACCACCGGAGCGGCCCTGGCCACGCTCTTCGGCATCGGGACCGCGCTCGTGCTCGACGAGTTCGCCCTGATCTTCTATCTCAACGACGTGTACTGGGAGCAGGAGGGACGCGTCTCGGTGGATGCGGTCTTCGTCGCGATCGCCGTCACCGGCCTGGTGTTGCTCGGCCTGCAGCCCCTCGAGTTCGCCGACGTCACCAACTTCCGGGAGGACCCGTCGTGGGTCACCCGCACGCTGATCGCCCTCTCCGCGCTCGCAAATCTCGCCCTCGCGGCGGTCGTGCTGGCCAAGGGCAAGATCTGGACGGGCCTGATCGGCCTGTTCGTCTTCCCGCTCCTGGTGATCGGCGCGGTGCGCCTGTCGCGGCCCGGCGCCCCCTGGGCGCGGTGGCGCTACAGCGGCAAGGTCCGCAAGATGCGCCGCGCGATCGAACGCGAGAGGCGCTATCGGCGCCCGGTGATCCGGGCGAAGATCTTCGTGCAGGACCTCGTCGCGGGCAAACCGACGATGGACACCGTGCACGGGGCCGTCGAGCACTCCCGCGTCGCCGCCGAAGCCGAACTGGCCCGCACGGTGCACGCCGCGCCCCCGCCGATTTCCGCCACCCCGGCACCGTCTGGCACAATTGACGGGTTGCCCGGCTCGGGCACGCATACCTGACCTGGGCACGAACCAGTCGAGCACCGCCTTCCGGCGGATGCCGCTCGGTTCCTCTGCTCATGCGAACAAGCGAGGATGACAACCGATGAACACCCTGGACTTCCTGGACGCCAAGTCCCTGCGCGACGACATTCCGGACTTCCGTGCCGGCGACACCCTGAACGTGCACGTGAAGGTCATCGAGGGCTCCAAGGAGCGCGTGCAGGTCTTCAAGGGCGTCGTGATCCGTCGCCAGAACGGTGGCATCCGCGAGACCTTCACCGTGCGCAAGGTGTCGTTCGGCGTCGGCGTCGAGCGGACCTTCCCGGTGCACAGCCCCAACCTCGCCAAGATCGAGGTCGTCACCCGCGGTGACGTGCGTCGCGCCAAGCTGTACTACCTGCGCGAGCTGCGGGGCAAGGCCGCCAAGATCAAGGAAAAGCGCTGACCTCGTCGCGCTGACCGCCAGGCCCCGAGTAGCCCGGTCCGGATTCGTTCCGGGCCGGGCTACTCTGATTCGGTGGCAGATTCATCGCGAGACCCGGCCGTGCCGGAGATGCAGCAGCGCAGCACCGACGACACGCCCGAACGCGATCGGAAACAGGACAAGAAGGAGAAGTCGTTCCTGCGGGAACTGCCCGTCCTGATCCTCGTCGCACTCGTGCTGAGCTTCCTGCTCCAGACCTTCGTCGCGCGGGTCTACCTCATCCCCTCGGAGTCGATGGAACCCACGCTGCACGGCTGCCCCGGCTGCACCGGCGACCGGATCGTCGTCGAGAAGATCGGCTATCGCTTCGGCGACCCCCGGCCCGGCGACGTCGTGGTCTTCCGTGGCCCCGACTCCTGGTCCACCGGCTACGTCTCCACCCGCTCCGACAACGTCGTGATCCGCGGCGTGCAGGAGGTCGGATCCCTCGTCGGACTCGTCCCGCCCGACGAGAACGACCTCGTCAAGCGTGTGATCGCCGTCGGCGGGCAGACCGTCGAATGCTGCGACGACCAGGGCCGCGTCCTCGTCGACGGCAAGCCCCTCGACGAGCCGTACATCGAGATGGACTTCCCGTTCACACCCGGCGTGGTCACCTGCGAGACCGAGGTGCGCTCGGGCCGGTGCTTCGGGCCGGTCACCGTGCCGGACGGTCACCTCTGGGTCATGGGCGACAACCGCTCGAACTCCGCGGACTCCCGTTACCACGTCGCCGACGAGAACCAGGGCACCATCCCGATCGACAACGTGATCGGCAAGGCCCGGTTCATCGTCCTGCCGCCGTCGCGGTGGGGCACCATCGATTCCCCGGAGATCCAGCAACCGTGACGTCGTGGCCGCCGCGTGCCGTGATCCGCAGGTCCGCGGGCCTGCGCACCATGGAGTCGACGCTCGTGCGGTGCGGGCTCGGGCCGGTCGCGGGTGTCGACGAGGCCGGCCGCGGCGCCTGCGCCGGGCCGCTGGTCGTCGCCGCCTGCATCCTCGATCCCAAACCGCACCCGTCGCTCGCGCGCCTCGACGACTCCAAGAGGCTCACCGAGAAGACCCGCGAGGAGTTGTTCCCGATCATCCGCCGTCGCGCGGTGGCGTGGAGCGTGGTGATCGTGCCGGCGGCCGAGATCGACGTCATCGGCGTGCACGTGGCCAACATCGAGGGCATGCGCCGCGCGGTGATGCGGCTGTCCGTCGCGCCCGGGTACGTCCTCACCGACGGCTTCCGCGTGCCCGGCCTGCCGGCGCCGTCGTTGCCGGTCATCGGCGGCGACGCCGCGGCGGCCTGCATCGCGGCGGCGAGCGTGCTCGCCAAGGTCACCCGGGACCGGATCATGGTCGACCTCGACGGCGAACTGCCCGGCTACGGCTTCGCCGTCCACAAGGGCTACAGCACCCCCGCGCACATGGCGGCATTGCGGGACCTCGGCCCCAGCCGGGAGCATCGGCTGCGGTACGCCAACGTTGCCGCCCTCCTCGGCGACGACGCCGGCCCCGGCCGATTCGGCTCCGACGAGGCGGATGCGGGATGATGGATCAACACACCAGAACGGGAGGACACCGAGACCGATGAGTGCCGAGGATCTCGAGAAGTACGAAACCGAGATGGAGCTCTCGCTGTACCGGGAGTACCGGGACATCGTCGGTCAGTTCGCGTACGTCGTGGAGACCGAGCGACGGTTCTATCTCGCCAATGCGGTCGAGCTGCTGCCGCACAACTCCGGCGGCGAGGTGTACTTCGAAGTGCGCATGTCCGATGCGTGGGTGTGGGACATGTACCGCCCCGCCCGCTTCGTCAAGCACGTCCGGGTCATCACCTTCAAGGACGTCAACATCGAAGAGCTCGACAAGCCGGACCTGCGCCTGCCCGACAAGCTGGGGTAGCACCCCTACGACCTCCCGTACGTGGCCGAATGTCACATTCCTTCGATCTGATCGAAGCGGTGTGACATTCGGCCACGTGCCGTTCCGGGCCTCCTCCGCGTCGGCCGAAGTTGTCCACACCCGGCGAGTTCATCCACAGATTTCGTGATCCGGCCCGGTGCGGACCGCGGAGGACCTTCGCGTGGCGCACAGTGGTCGCCACACAGGGAGGGACGGGGATGGGACGCAATCAGCAGGTGGGGGCGCTGGGGGAGGACCTGGCGGCCGAGTTTCTCGAGTCGGCGGGCATGGTGGTGCTCGCGCGGAACTGGCGCAGCCGGTACGGGGAACTCGATCTGATCGCCGAGGACGGCGACACGGTGGTGTTCGTGGAGGTCAAGACCCGCACCGGCCTTGGATACGGCACGCCCGCCGAGGCGGTGACCGCGGTGAAGGCGGACCGGATCCGCCGACTGGCCGCGCTGTGGTTGTCCGGCCGGCAGCAACGGTGGCGGCGGGTGCGGGTCGACGTGGTCACGGTGCTGCTCCCACAGCGGGGCGAACCCTTGATCACCCACCGGCGGCAGGTGCTGTGATGGCGCTGGGGAAGGCGTACTCGGTGGCCGTCACGGGGGTGGACGGGCAGGTCGTGGAAGTCGAGGCCGACATCGGCCGCGGCCTGCCGGGAGTGAAGATGGTGGGCCTGCCCGACACCGCGCTGCAGGAGTCCCGGGATCGGGTGCGCGCGGCGGTGACGAATTCCGGTGGTGAATGGCCGGATTCGCGCGTGGTGCTGGCCCTGTCGCCGGCGACGCTGCCGAAGGTGGGCAGCGTGTACGACCTCGCCCTCGCGTGTGCGGTGCTCAACGCCGCCAAGTCGATTCCGCCCGAGGGTGTTTCGCGGACGGTTCTGCTCGGAGAGCTGGCGCTCGACGGCCGGGTGCGATCGGTGCGCGGGGTACTGCCGGCGGTGCTGTCCGCCAAACGCGCCGGGTGGGAGCGGGTGGTGGTCCCGGCCTCCACGATGTCCGAGGCCGGGCTGGTCGACGGCATCGACATCTACGGGGCGGACACCCTCACCGAGGTGGTGCTGTGGCTGCGCGGAGACGGCCCCCTCGAGCGGCCCGGTCCCCGGCCGGTGGGGGAGCGGCCGGGGCGGGCGGACATGAGCGAGGTGGTCGGTCAGCACGAGGCGCGACGGGCCATCGAGATCGCCGCCGCCGGCGCGCACCACCTGATGCTCACCGGCCCACCCGGAATCGGGAAGACGATGCTCGCCCAGCGGCTTCCCGGCGTGCTGCCGGCGCTGACGGAGGAACAGGCGCTCGAGGTGACCGCGATCCACTCCGTCGCCGGAACCCTGTCGGCGGACCGGCCGCTCGTCACCGACCCGCCGTTCATCGCTCCACACCACACCGCCTCGGTCAGCTCGCTCGTCGGTGGGGGCAGCGGCATGGCCAAACCCGGCGCGGTCAGCCGTGCACACCGGGGCGTGCTGTTCCTCGACGAGGTCGCCGAGATGGGCACCAAGGCGCTCGAGGCGCTGCGGACCCCGCTCGAGGACGGCGAGGTGCGGATCGCCCGCCGCGACGGCGTCGCGCGCTATCCGGCGCGGTTCCAGCTGATCCTCGCCGCCAATCCGTGCCCGTGTGCCCCGCCGCGCGACGCCGACTGCGTGTGCCCGCCCACCGCCCGACGTCGCTACCTGGGCAGGCTGTCGGGTCCGCTGCTGGACCGAGTGGACCTGCGGGTCCGGATGGAGACGGTGGCCACCGGCGCCCTCATGGGGGAGGCGGGGGAGAGCACCGAGGACGTCCGCGCCCGAGTGGCCCGCGCCCGGGCCGCGGCGGCCGAGCGGTGGGGGGTCCACGGCTGGAGCACCAACGCCGAGGTGCCCGGCCCTGCACTCCGGCAGAAGTTCCGCCTGCCCGCCGCTGCGCTCAAGCCGGTCGAATGGGCGCTGCGGAAGGGCGCGATCACCGCCCGCGGTGCCGATCGGGCGTTGCGCGTCGCCTGGACGTTGGCGGACCTGGCCGAACTGGACGCACCGGGTGAGGTGCAGGTGGCGGCGGCGCTGGATTTCCGGGATCGGGGGACGGCGTGAGCGCGGCGGAGCCGCGCCGGCTGGCGTGGGCGTACCTGTCGACGGTCGCCCAGGGTGCGTCGCGGATGCTGAATGCTGCGATCGAGGCGGACGGCCCGGAGGCGGTCGCCGCGGCCGTGCGCGACGGCTCGATCGGCGGCGCGTTACGCCGTCGCACCGTCGCACGTGCCCATCTCGACTCGGCGGCGCAGGATCTCGAGCTCGTCGCGCGGCTGGGTGGACGGTTGGTGACGCCGGACGACGCGGAGTGGCCGGCGTGGCAGTTGCTGGCGTTCGACGGCCTCGACGGCGCGGACACCGATGCGGCGCCGGTGGCGCTGTGGGTGGTGGGTCGGCGGCGGATCGACGAGCTGGTCGAGCGGTCCGTCGCCGTGGTCGGCACGCGTGCGGCGAGCGGCTACGGGGAGAACGTGACCGCGGAGATCGCCGGGGACCTGGCGATGGACGGGTGGGCGGTGCTGTCGGGGGCGGCTTTCGGGGTCGATGCCGCGGCGCATCGGGCGGCGCTGGGGGTCGGCGGCGCGACGATGGCGGTGCTCGCGTGCGGGGTGGACCGGGCGTATCCGGCGGCGCACACCGGGTTGCTGCGGCAGATCGCCGAGCACGGGGCGGTGGTCAGCGAGTATCCGCCCGGGACGGTGCCGGCGCGGTTCCGGTTCCTGGCCCGCAATCGGCTGGTCGCCGCGCTCGGCGGAGGTGTGCTGGTGGTGGAGGCGGGATGGCGCAGCGGGGCGCGGAACACGGCGGCGTGGGGGCGGCGGCTGGGGCGTCCGGTGCTGGCGGTGCCGGGGCCTGTGACGTCGGCGGCGTCGCAGGGCTGTCATCGAATGATCCGGGAGCAGGAGGCGCGGCTGGTGGGCACCGCGCGCGAAGTCGTCGAGGAGATCGGCCCGATGGGCGTGAGCGACGACGGCGACGGGCGGTGGGCGCGTGCGCTCGACGGGCTCTCGGGCGACATGGCGTCCGTGTACGAGGCCCTGCCGGCGGTGGGGGCGGTGTCGGTGCAGCAGCTGTCGGAGGCGTCGGGGCTGCTCGTGGAGCGGGTGCGGGCGGCGTTGCCGCTGCTCGAGCTGGAGGGACACGTGCAGCGGGAGGGGGCCGGCTGGGCGCGCAGCGTGTGACGGTCAGGACTGCTCGTGCCCGCGCAGCTCCTCGGCCTTGGACAGGATCGGCTTGTAGTACCTGTCGCCGAGTACCTTCGTCACCTGGGCCGCGAGCTCGGTCTCTCCGGTCTGGAGCAGGACGTACTCGAGTTCGGCCAGCTGTGCGCCGATCGTTTCGCGCCGGCGGTCGGTGTCCTCGAGGGCGCCGACCAGGCTGGTCAGGTACTGCGACGTGACGGTGTTCATCGTTTCTCGCATACCGCAACGATGGCGGAATTCCGTCGTGATTTCGGCGGATCGGGCGATCCCGGTGGTGCCACGGCGAGGCGGTGCTGTGGCTGCGGCCGGACCGCACGCGTAGGCTGCCATGGTTAGGTAAGCCTGAGCAAATATGGAGGTGGGCGTGGCCCCGAAGACCCCGCGATCGACGACCCTGACAGTGACGGGCAGCGAACGCCTGACCCCGCACCTGGTGCGGGTCCACTTCGGCGGTCCCGGATTCGACGAGTTCGAACCCGGCCCGTACACCGACTCGTACGTCAAACTCGAACTGGAGGCGGGCGGCGGGACGGTCCTGCGCACCTACACGGTGCGAGCAGTGAACCCGCGGTCCAGGCAGATCGCGATCGACTTCGTCGTCCACGGCGATCACGGTGTCGCCGGACCCTGGGCGGCATCCGTCCGGCCGGGGCAGACCGTCGTGGTCCGCGGGCCGGGCGGCGCCTACCGGCCCGATCCGGAGGCCGACTGGCACCTGCTCGCCGGTGACGACACCGCGATACCGGCCGTCGCTGCGGCGCTCGAGGCGCTGGCGCCGGACGCAGTGGGCCGGGTGTTCCTCGAGGTCACCGACGCCGCCGACGCGATCGACCTCGCGGCGCCCCCCGGCGTCGAGGTCACCTGGCTGCACCGCGGCTCCGGTGCCGGGGCCGTCGGGCCGGACCTCTCCGGCGCGAACGCGCCGCTCGTCGCCGCGGTGACCGGCGCCGAGTGGCTTCCGGGAGATCCGCACGTGTTCATCCACGGCGAGGCGGAGACCGTCATGCACCACCTGCGGCCGTACATCCGCAAGACCCGCGGGGTTCCGGCGGCACGCGCGTCGATCTCCGGGTACTGGCGGCGCGGCCGCAGCGAGGAGGGCTTCCGGGAGTGGAAGCGCGAACTCGCGACGGTCGAGGCGCGGTGACGGTGCTCAGGCGCGCTCGCGGGTGAGGGTGAGCAGCGCGGTCATGGAGAGCGCGGCCGAGATCGCTATCGCCAGCGCCATCGGCAGCGCGGTGTCCTCCCCGCCGAGCCCGACCAGCGGCGACACCAGGGCGGCCAGGCCGAACTGGGACGCGCCCATGACCGCGGAACCGGTGCCCGCGGCCTTCGGTACCTGCCCCTGCGCCAGCGCCGTCGCGTTGCCCATGACGAAGCCCAGGCTGGAGACGACGAGGAACAGCAGCGGCAGCACCAACCAGCGGTTCGTGTCGGCCACCAGGACGGCGAGCACCAGCAGCACCCCGGCGGTCAGCATCTGGGTCACGCCGTAGCGCAACAGGTCCCGCACCTCGAAGCGGCCGATGAGCCGGGTGTTGACGATGTTGCCTGCGACGAGGCCCACCGAGTTGGCGGCGAAGATCAGGGAGAACTGTCCCGGCGTCATGCCCAGGACCTCCTGGACCACGAACGGTGACGCGGAGATGTACGAGAACATCGCGCCGAAGCCGAGCGCGAACGTCGCGGCATAGCCCACGAACCGTCGGTTGCCGATCACCGTGCCGAAGTTGCGGGCGAGCATCGCCAGGCCCCCGCTGTGGCGTCGCTCGGGCGGCAGGGTCTCCGGGACGACCGTGAGCACCGCGACGATCATCAGCACGGCCAGGCCCGTCAGGACCCAGAAGATGCCGCGCCAGCCGATGGGCCCCAGGAGGACGCCGCCCAGCAGGGGCGCGACGATCGGTGCCACACCGCCGATGATCATCATGACGCTGAACAGGCGGGCGGCCTCGTTGCCGCGGGCGCGGTCCGCGATCACCGCGCGCGCCAGCACGATTCCTGTGCCGCCGCTGAAGCCCTGGATCAACCGGGCCGCGATGAGCACCTCCACCGTCGGTGCCGTCGCGCACAGGGCGCTGCTCAGGGCCAGGACGACGGTGCCCGCCAGCAGCAGGCGGCGCCGGCCCCACCCGTCGGAGAGCGGGCCCACGATCAGCTGCCCGACACCCAGGCCGGCCATGAACGTGGTGAGAGTGAGCTGGATACCGACCGTGCTGGTGCCGAGGCTCTCCGACATGACCGGCAGTCCGGGCAGATACATGTCGGTGGCCAGAGGCGCGGTGGCGGAGAGCAATGCCAGTCCGAACAGCATCGGCAACGGAATCGTTTTACTCACGAACTAACCTTAGTGTGCCCTCGGTCGGCGTGTTCGGTTGCGTGGGCGGTGCCCACGGCGCACGGTGACGGCCATGGACACCGCGCTGCCGCCGCCCCTCGCCGTGCACCTCGAGGAGTTCGTCGAGCACCTCGACCTGCAGGGCGGCCGGTCGGCCCACACGATCCGCGCGTACACCACCGACATCCGCACCCTCCTCGCTCACCTCGAGGCCGGCCACCCGGATGCGCGGATCGCCGACCTCACTCTCGAGGTGCTCCGCTCCTGGCTCGCCGGCCAGGTGACGAGTGGCGCCGCCCGCACGACCCTGGCGCGGCGCACCTCGTCCGCCCGCACCTTCTGCGCGTGGCTGGCTCGCACGGGCCGGCTCGACCACGATCCCGCGGCGCGGCTGGCATCGGCCCGCACCCATCGCACTCTCCCGCCGGTACTGCGTGCCGACCAGGCCTGTGAGGTGATGACCGCTGCGGAAGCCGGTGCGCGCGAGATGGAGCCGGTGGCACTGCGGGATCGGCTCGTGCTGGAACTGCTGTATGCGACGGGTATCCGGGTCGGTGAGCTGTGCGGACTCGACGTCGACGACGTCGACACCGAGCGCAGGGCGCTGCGCGTGGTCGGCAAGGGCAACAGGGAACGGACCGTGCCGTACGGGGCGCCCGCGGCCGCCGCGCTCGACGCGTGGCTGCGCACCGGGCGGCCCGCCCTCGCGCGCCCGGATTCGGGGCCCGCCCTGCTGCTCGGCAAACGCGGCGGTCGGCTGGGCCCGCGCCAGGTCCGTACCGTGGTCCACGAGACCGTGGCCGCCGTCCCCGGCGCGCCGGATCTCGCGCCGCACGGGCTGCGGCACAGCGCCGCAACACACCTGCTCGAGGGGGGCGCCGACCTGCGGGTGGTGCAGGAGCTGCTGGGGCACTCGAGCCTGGCGACGACCCAGCTCTACACCCATGTCTCGGTAGCACGGCTGCGTGCGGCACACGAACAGGCGCATCCGCGGGCGTGACCTGTACGCGGCGACGGCCGCGGTGCGGTTTGGTACGGTCGCCGCCGCATCTGCTGTGCAATCCGGGGGGATCAGTGGCATACGACGAGTCGACGCACGCTCTGCCGGCCTGGCTTCGGGACGAGCCGGCGCCCGACCCGGCGCCGACCGGTCGCCGGGGCAGGCGACGGGGGAGTGACCGGACGGTCGGGGGGCCCGTCGAGGCCGAGCCGCCCGTGCAGCCGCCGGCGGCTGCCGAGCCCGTTCGCCTCCCGGCTCCGGTGCCGTCGATTCCGTTCGGCATGCCACCACGACGCCGTCCCGACTCCGTGCCCGAATCGCCGGTCGTCGAACCCGCGATTCCCGAGGCGGCGACGACCGAGCCGGCGACGACCGATCCGGCGGCGACGGAACCGGTGGTCGCCGAACCACTGGTAGCCGAAGCCGCGGTCACCGGGCCGGTAGCCGCCGAGGGTCCGGAAGAGGCCGTGCCGCCGAGTGATCCGGCGGGGCGTCGCCCCGCCGAGCCCGTGCCGGCTTCGCCGGAGTCCGGCTCGGAACCCGACGAGGTGCCCCCGCGGATGTCGGAAGATGATGCGGGGCAGCCTTGTTCGACAATATCCGCGTCGTCCCGAGGGGTCTCGTCGGAGCTCGACGCGTCGGAGCCGCGGCCGTCGAACCTGGACCTGACCTCCGGTGCGCTCGTCCGGCGGTCCCGTCGCACCCCGGTGACCGGCTGGCGGCGCGGCATGCATCGGCTCACCGGGGGAATCCTCGCGCCCGGCGAATCGGCCGACGAGGCACACAGGCGCGAGCTCGTCGACCGGGTCCGGCAGCCGATCAGCGGCGACTACCGGATCGCCGTGCTCTCCCTCAAGGGCGGTGTCGGAAAGACGACGACCACCGTCGGGCTCGGCGCCACGTTCGCCTCGTTGCGGGGCGACTGCGTGATCGCGGTGGACGCGAATCCCGACTTCGGCACGCTCGCACAGCGGGTGCCGCAGCAGACCGAGTCCACGGTGCGCGACCTGCTCGCCGCGGCCCCGCGGATCTCCCGCTACTCCGATGTCCGCGCGCACACTTCCCAGGCACCGAGCCGCCTCGAGGTGCTTGCGAGTGAACGCGACCCGGCCGTGTCGGAGGCGTTCAGCGAGGACGACTACCGCCGGGTCGTGGACATCCTGCGGGTGTACTACAACGTCGTCCTCACCGATTGCGGCACGGGCATCATGCATTCGGCCATGCGTGGTGTGCTCGCCCTCGCCCACGCCCTTGTGCTGGTCGCGTCCCCGGCGATCGACGGCGCCCGGAGCGCCGCGGCGACCCTCGACTGGCTGCAGCACCACGGGTTCGGGGCGCTCGTCGAACGCACCGTCGTGGTGATCAGCGCCGCCCGGCCCGGGGCCACCAACATCGACATGGAGGCTGTGACGGGCCACTTCCTCGCGCGGTGCCGGGCCGTGCAGGTGGTGCCGTTCGACGAGCACCTCGCCGAGGGGGCTGAGATCGACCTCGGCCTGCTCCGCCCGGCCACCCGACGGGCCTTCCTCGAGCTCGCCGCCATGGTCGCCGACGACTTCGCGACGGTGTCGGGGCGTCACGCCGCCGGCCGTCGCGCGTAGCGGAACCGCGGCCTACGGGAAACCGGCTGGAGACGGATCACCGACCGCACGAGCGGCAGGGGGTCGAGGTAGTCGTCGCGGTCCCGGCGCAGACCCCAGTGCAGGCAGGCCGGGGCGCGGCAGCCCTCGTGGCCCGGTTCGAGGGTGCCGAGCGGATCACCCCGTTCCACGCGCCGGCCGGCCGTCACCGTCGCGGTCACCGGCTCGTAGGTGGTGCGCAGCCCGCCGGCGTGCGCCACCGAGACGACGGGTTTGCCGGCGACGGTCCCGGCGAACACCACCACCCCGGCGCCGGCGGCGAGCACCGGCTGACCGGGCCGGCCGGTGAGGTCGGCGCCGCGGTGTCCGGGAAGCCAGTCGTGCTCGGGACCGTCGAAGGGGCGGGCCACGGTCGGCCGTGGATGCAGCGGCCAGCCGAACTCGCGCGGGGCGGCCGCGGCGGGAACCGAACCCGCGAGCGCGGTGAGCGCGGTCAGGACGGCGATCCCGGCGATCTTCATCCGCCCAGCGTGCCGGGCGGCGCCGGCGTGCGACAGGGCCTCGTCGACATTGTGGACAACCACCCGATCCATCCACAGATCGGCCGAACCGGCCTGCTGATCAGGCAGTTGTGGTTCCCGCGGGGCAAGGCCGTACACTGTTCGAGCGGTCTGTGTTCGCAGATCGACTTCGCGCGTCCGCGCGCTGATCGCCGCCCGGTGTGCCGGGCGCCATCGGAAAATGGCCGTCGGCCGGTCCCGCAAGGGTCCGACGGGCATGCGGACGCCAGGGCGGGGATCACCCGATCTCCCGCGGCAACCGAACCGAAAGAGAGAACAGCCATGGCTGTCGTAACAATGAAGCAGCTGCTCGACAGCGGCGCCCACTTCGGCCACCAGACCCGTCGCTGGAACCCGAAGATGAAGCGGTTCATCTTCACCGACCGCAACGGCATCTACATCATCGACCTGCAGCAGACCCTGACGTACATCGACAAGGCGTACGAGTTCATCAAGGAGACGGTCGCCCACGGTGGCACCGTGCTGTTCGTCGGCACCAAGAAGCAGGCGCAGGAGTCCATCGCGGAAGAGGCCACCCGGGTCGGGATGCCTTACGTGAACCAGCGCTGGCTCGGCGGCATGCTCACCAACTTCTCCACCGTCCACAAGCGCCTGCAGCGCCTGAAAGAGCTGGAGTCGATGGAGCAGACCGGTGGCTTCGAGGGTCGCACCAAGAAGGAGATTCTCATGCTCACGCGTGAGAAGACCAAGCTCGAGCGCACCCTCGGCGGCATCCGCGACATGGCCAAGGTGCCGTCGGCGATCTGGGTCGTCGACACCAACAAGGAGCACATCGCCGTCGGTGAGGCCCGCAAGCTGAACATCCCGGTCGTTGCGATCCTCGACACCAACTGCGATCCCGACGTCGTCGACTACCCGATCCCGGGCAACGACGACGCGATCCGGTCGGCCGCGCTGCTGACCAAGGTCGTCGCCTCCGCCGTCGCCGAGGGCGTGCAGGCCCGTGCCGGCCAGAGCGCCGACAAGGACGCCAAGCCGGAGTCCGGCGCCGGCGAGCCGCTCGCCGAGTGGGAGCAGGAGCTGCTCGCGCAGGCCACCCCCGCCGCCGAGGCCGAGGCTCCGGCCGCCGAGGCCGAGGCCCCCGCCGCCGACGCGGCGCCCTCCGCCGAAGCCTGATCCGATGCGCGGCCCCGACCGGTAGATCCTGAGATCATGGTCGGGGCCGTCGCACGCGACCGCGCCGCATCAGTGCACACGCACGCGACCGAGCCGCATCAGAGGAAACTCCCGCGCGAGCACCCATCGCGCACAACAGACACAGGAGGCTCGCTTCCCATGGCGAACTACACCGCCGCCGACGTCAAGCGTCTGCGTGAGCTCACCGGCTCCGGAATGCTGGCGTGCAAGAACGCGCTCGCCGACAACGACGGCGACTTCGACAAGGCCGTCGAGCAGCTGCGCATCAAGGGCGCCAAGGACGTGGGCAAGCGCGCCGAGCGCTCCACCGCCGAGGGCCTGGTCGCCGCGAAGAACGGCGTGCTCATCGAGCTCAACTCCGAGACCGACTTCGTCGCCAAGAACGACGAGTTCCAGGCTCTCGCCGAGAAGATCGTCACCGCTGCGGCCGAGGCCAAGCCCGCCGACCTCGAGGCCCTCAAGGCTGTCGAGGTGGACGGCAAGACCGTCGACACCCTGGTGCAGGAGCTCTCCGCCAAGATCGGCGAGAAGCTCGAACTGCGCCGCCTCGCCGTGTTCGACGGCCCCGTCGCCGTGTACCTGCACAAGCGTGCGTCCGACCTGCCGCCGGCCGTCGGCGTGCTCGTCGAGTACTCCGGTGAGGGCGACGCCGCCGCCGAGGCCGCCCGCGCCGCCGCGATGCAGGTCGCCGCGCTGAAGGCGAAGTACCTCACCCGCGACGAGGTCCCGGCCGACACGGTCGAGAACGAGCGCCGCATCGCGGAGGAGACCGCCAAGAACGAGGGCAAGCCGGAGGCCGCCCTGCCGAAGATCGTCGAGGGTCGTCTCAACGGCTTCTTCAAGGACGTCGTGCTGCTCGAGCAGGCCTCGGTGACGGACTCGAAGAAGACCGTCAAGGCGCTGCTCGACGAGGCCGGCGCCACCGTCTCGCGCTTCGTGCGTTTCGAGGTCGGCGCCAGCTAGATCTCTCGTCTCCTCGACCCCGTCGGCGCTCGCCGGCGGGGTCGAGGCGCGTCGGCGGCTCGATATCCGGGCCGATCGGACACTCGCGCCCCCGTCTCGGTTCCACGGGGTCGGATGAGGCAGGATGAAAGGGCCGATCCACCGCTCGATCCGAGGAGAACCATGTCCGAACACGCCCAGGAACGTCCCGGTTTCCGTCGGGTGCTGCTCAAGCTCGGCGGGGAGATGTTCGGCGGGGGCAAGGTCGGTCTCGACCCGGACGTGGTGACGACCGTGGCCGAGGAGATCGCCGAGGTCGTCCGCTCCGGAGTGGAGGTGGCTGTGGTCATCGGCGGCGGCAACTTCTTCCGCGGCGCGGAACTGCAGCAGCGCGGTCTCGACCGCGCCCGCTCCGACTACATGGGCATGCTCGGCACGGTGATGAACTCTCTTGCGCTGCAGGACTTCCTGGAGAAGCAGGGCGTGGACACCCGGGTCCAGACCGCCATCACGATGGGGCAGGTCGCCGAGCCGTACCTGCCGCTGCGGGCCCGCCGGCACCTCGAGAAGGGCCGCGTGGTGATCTTCGGCGCCGGCATGGGCATGCCCTACTTCTCCACCGACACCACGGCCGCGCAGCGCGCCCTCGAGATCGGCGCCGAGGTGGTCCTGATGGCCAAGGCCGTCGACGGTGTCTACTCGGCCGATCCGCGGATCGACCCCGACGCGACCCTGTTCACCGAGATCACCCACCGCGAGGTCATCGAGAAGGGGCTCAAGGTGGCGGACGCGACCGCGTTCAGCCTCTGCATGGACAACGACATGCCGATCATGGTCTTCAACCTGCTCACCGAGGGGAATATCGCTCGGGCCGTCGCCGGTGAGAAGATCGGAACACTCGTACGGTCATGAACGGACAACGGAACATGGAGGAACTGCCGTGATCGATGAAGCTCTCTTCGAGGCCGAGGAGAAGATGGAGAAGGCCGTCACGGTGGCCAAGGACGATCTCGGATCCATCCGCACCGGCCGCGCGAATCCCGGCATGTTCTCCAGGATCGTCGTCGACTACTACGGCGCGCCCACCCCGGTCACGCAGATGGCCAGCATCAACGTCCCCGAGGCGCGCATGGTGGTCGTCAAGCCCTACGAGGCATCGCAGCTCGGTCCGATCGAAACCGCGATCCGCAACTCCGACCTGGGCGTCAATCCGACCAACGACGGGTCCCTGATCCGCATCTCCATCCCGCAGCTCACCGAGGAACGCCGCCGCGAGTTGGTCAAGCAGGCCAAGGCCAAGGGCGAGGACGCCAAGGTGTCCGTGCGCAACGTGCGACGCAAGGCGATGGAGGAGCTGCACCGCATCCAGAAGGACGGCGAGGCCGGCGAGGACGACGTCACCCGCGCGGAGAAGGAACTCGACAAGACCACGGCGAAGTACGTGGCGCAGATCGACGAACTGGTCAAGCACAAGGAAGCCGAGTTGCTGGAGGTTTAACCGTGGGTACAGCCGCCGGGTCGTCCGACCCGCAGCTCCCCTTGGGCGTCACCGACGCCGACTCGGCGGCCGAGGCCGCGAAGGCGGACCCCGAGGTCCCGCCGGTGCGGCCCGATGCCACCCCCACCGCGGAGCCGGCGAAGAAGTCCTCCCGGGCGGGCCGGAACCTGCCCGCGGCCGTGGGCGTCGGCGCCGGTCTCGGCGCCCTCGTCATCGTGGTGCTCGCATTCGCTCCCAAGGCGTGGCTCGTCGTCGTCGCGGTGGCCATCGCGATCGCCACGTGGGAGGTCACCAAGCGCCTGCGTGAGGCGGACGTCCTGGTTCCCCGGATCCCGCTCCTGGTCGGGGGGCAGGCGATGATCTGGCTCGGCTGGCCCTACGGCACCACCGGTGTGCTCGGCGCCTTCGCCGGCACCACGGTCGTGTCGATGCTGTGGCGGTTGTTCGACCGTGGACTGCGCGGCCGGCCCCGCAACTACCTGCGCGACACCGCGGTCACCGTCTTCACCGCGGCGTGGGTGCCGTTCCTCGCGTCGTTCGCGACGCTGATGGTCCTCGACGACAACGGCGCCGCACGCGTGTTCTGCCTGATGATCGTGTGCGTCGCGTCCGACGTCGGCGGGTATGCGGCGGGGGTGCTGTTCGGCAAGCACCCGATGGCGCCCGCGATCAGCCCGAAGAAGTCCTGGGAGGGCTTCGGTGGCTCGGTCCTCGCCTGCACCGTCGCCGGAATCCTCACGGTGACCCTGCTGCTCGACGCCGCCTGGTGGATCGGTGCGCTCCTCGGCGTCGTCCTCGCCGCCACGGCCACGGCGAGCGACCTGATCGAGTCACAGGTCAAGCGCGACCTCGGCATCAAGGACATGGGCACCCTGCTGCCCGGCCACGGCGGCATCATGGACCGGCTGGACTCGATCCTGCCGTCCGCGTTCGTCACCTGGCTCGTCCTCGGCGCCTTCGTCTAGGCCGGTGGCGAGGAGACAGCGGTCCGACGCGCACGGGGTGGTCCCCAGCCCCAACATCTGGCACTGGCCGGAGGTCTACGAGGAAGAGAACCGCGCCCAGGACGTCCACGGCGTGGTGTACGCGGCGCTGCGCGAGGCGTGCGACTGGGCCGGTCGCGACGTCCTCGACGTGGGCTGCGGCACCGGCTTCCACCTGCCGATGTTCGCGGCCACCGCGCGCACCGTGACCGGCATCGAACCGCACCCGCCGCTGGTGGAGCTGGCCCGCCGACGTGTGCGGGACCAGCCGGGCGTCCGGGTGGAGGCCGGTTCGGCCGAGCAGTTGCCGCTTCCGGACGGCACCGTCGACGTCGTGCACGCGCGCACCGCCTACTTCTTCGGGCCCGGGTGCGGGGCGGGCATCGCCGAGGCCATGCGCGTGCTGCGGCCCGGCGGCGCGCTCGCGATCGTCGACCTCGACGCGACCGCCCATCCGTACGGCGAATGGATGCGCGCGGACCTGCCGCACTACGACCCGGCGGCGGTGGAGGCGTTCTTCGCCGCCCAGGGCTTCGACCTGCGCCGGGTCGACACCGAATGGCGCTTCCCGGACCGTGCGACCCTCGAGCGCGTACTCGGCATCGAGTTCGGCCCGCGCGTCGCCGAGCGAGCGGTGCACGGCACCCCGGGCACCACCCTCACGGTGCGCTACCGGCTGCATGTGCGCCGCAAGCCCCGGGGCCTGGAGATCCCCTGAGCGTGCGGCGCGTGCCGCGTACCTAGCGGTGGTGGTGGGTGCCGCGGATGCGGAACACCCGCGCCAGTTCGCTGATCCTCTTCGCCTTGGCCAGGCGGGGCAGGTCGCTGCCGTCGCGCACCCCGCGGCCGTCCTCGCCGAGCGTGTCGATCACCTCGTGTGCCCAGCCGACCTCGTCGGAGCTGGGGCTGAGGGCGGCGTTGACGAACGGTGCCCGGGCCGGAGTCATGCACAGCTTCCCGGTCATTCCCATCGAGGCGGTCAGCTTCGCCTCCCGCTCGAGGACCTCGGGGTCGTCGGTCAGCGACGGCCCGTCGACGGGACCGGGCAGGCGGGCCGCCCGGCTCGACACCACCAGGCGGGAACGCGGGTAGGCCATGGCGAGGGGGGAGTCGTCCATCCCGGTGTCGCGGCGGAAGTCGCCGCTGCCGAACGCCAGCCGGAACGTACCGTCGGCGCGGGCGATCTCGGGTGTGGCCTCGAGGCCCACCGCCGATTCGATGAGCACGAGGATGCGGGTGCCGGCCGGCAGCTGAGCGGCCGTGGCGTCGACCTGCTGGCCGCTCTCGGTCTTGGCGAGCATCACGCCCTGCAGGCCGGGCACCCCGGCGAGCGCGGCGAGATCGTCGGCCCAGTGCACAGTGGTGGCGTCGTTGATCCGCACCCAGGCACGGCCACCACCGCGCAACCATTCGACGACGTCATCGCGCGCGGCGGCCTTACCGGCCGCCGGTACGGCGTCCTCGAGGTCGAGGATCACGGCGTCGGCCGGGGACGCGGCGGCCGCGGCGAACCGCTCCGGGGCGTTGCCCGGAACGAGCAGCCAGGATCGGGCGAGCTCGGGTGCGACGGTGGCGGAGGCGGGGGCATCCAGGTGGGCGGTCACGTCAGGCTCCTCGGGTGAAGGTCTTGTCTCCAGGGTGCCCTGTTGTCGCCGCCTTGGGGAAATTGGGTGCGTTGTGTTCGTCACCCGCCGCCGGGCGGCACGGTGTTACCGCCGCTTCGCGGCGCGTTGTTACCGCCGCTTCGCGGCGCGTTTGATCTGCAGGATCCGCACACCGCCCGCCAGTGCCATGACGAGGGCCCCGGCGATGGCCGACAGGAGCAGGCTCACCCCGAGCGGCAGGGTGAACTCCCACACGAACATTTCCATGGTGACCGGGTCGAGGTTCTGCAGGATGAACACGAGCAGCAGGATCAGCACCAGAACACCGATGACCAGGCCGGTCCACGTGGAGGCCGCCCGGCTGCGGTCGAGGGGAATCTCCGGTGCCGGGCGGACGTTGGACTCGGGCGTGGCCTTCGTCGCCCCCTGAGGCTCGAGCTGGCCCCGGACCGGAAGGTCCGGTGGCGGTTCGGGGAGATCCGCAGGGCGTTCGGTCATGGCTCGATCATCTCGCTCCGGCCGCCGGTGCACACCGCATTCGGCGAGGAAAACCGGCGTTGCCGCCCTGATGGATAATGGTTCATTATGCCCTCCTCTCTTCCCCTGGTTTTCGACGCGCCCAAACGCGGCATGCCGCCGCGCCACCTCGCCGATCTCGATGCCGAGCAGCGCCGCGAGGCCGTGCGCGAACTCGGCCTGCCGGCCTTCCGCGCCGATCAGTTGGCCCGGCACTACTACGGGCGCCTCGAGGCCGATCCGGAGAAGATGACGGATCTGCCGGCGAAGGTGCGCGAGCAGGTCGGGGCCGCGTTCTTTCCCGCGTTGCTGACCCCGGTCAAGCACGTGGCCTGCGACGGCGGCGAGACCCGCAAGACGCTGTGGCGCGCCGGGGACGGCACCCTCCTGGAGAGCGTGCTCATGCGCTACCCCGACCGTGCCACGCTGTGCATCTCGAGCCAGGCCGGCTGCGGTATGGCCTGCCCGTTCTGCGCGACGGGCCAGGGCGGCCTGAACCGGAACCTGTCGACCGCCGAGATCGTCGACCAGGTGCGCGCCGCCGCCGCGGCCCTGCGCGACGGTGACGTCGCCGGGGGACCGGGCCGGCTGTCCAACGTGGTGTTCATGGGCATGGGGGAGCCGCTGGCGAACTACAAGCGTGTGGTGGCCGCCGTGCGGCGCATCACCGCGCCGCCCCCGGAGGGACTGGGCCTGTCGCAGCGGTCGGTCACCGTCTCCACCGTCGGCCTCGCTCCGGCCATCCGCCGGCTGGCCGACGAGGATCTGAGCGTGACGCTCGCCGTGTCGCTGCACACCCCGGACGACGAACTGCGCGACACGCTGGTGCCGGTCAACAACCGCTGGCCCGTCGCCGAGGTGCTCGACGCCGCGCGCTACTACGCCGACCGGACCGGTCGCCGCGTCTCCGTCGAGTACGCCCTGATCCGCGACGTCAACGACCAGCCGTGGCGGGCGGACATGCTGGGCAAGAAGCTGCACAAGGCGCTCGGCCCGCTGGTGCACGTGAACCTGATCCCGCTCAATCCGACGCCGGGCAGCGAATGGGACGCCAGCCCGAAGCCGGTCGAGCGCGAATTCGTCCGTCGCGTCCAGGCTCAGGGGGTCTCGTGCACCGTGCGGGACACCCGGGGGCAGGAGATCGCGGCCGCGTGCGGTCAGCTCGCCGCCGAGAACTGAGCGCCACCCCCGGGACGCGAAGGGCCCGTCCGGACGAACCGGGCGGGCCCTTCGACGCTGCTGCGGGGGTGCGGCTACCGCCGGCGCCGCCGCTGGACGATGTCGCGCACCAGGATGGCGACGAGCGCCGCGGCGAAGCCGATCAGGAACCAGTTCTCGACGTTGCCGTTGTGGTTGCCGATGATCATCGCCAGCAGGAACAGTGCGACGAGCCAGCCCATGACGCGGAACAGGCGGGGGGCTTCGCCACTCCAACCCCACTCCGCCGACGGCACCTCGGCCGTGTCGACGCCAGTGGTCTTCAACTCGGTACCGGCCACCGCTTGTCCTCCTGCTCGCAAAGATCTTCGCTGTTGGGCCAATCGTGACATACGACCGTCCGTCGTACGAAGTGGGGGCGCTCTCGCGCGCGCCGGACGGGTGATTCAGCATCCCCTCAGGACGGTCGGGGACAATGTCGGCGTGGTCGACTCGCAACCCAGCTCCCGCACCCGTGTCCTGCTGCTCGGCAGCACCGGCTCCATCGGCACCCAGGCCCTCGAGGTGATCGCCGCCAACCCCGACCGGTTCGAGGTGGTCGGTCTCGCCGCCGGTGGCGGCAACATCGATCTGCTCGCCGAGCAGATCCGCGTCACCGGTGTCGCCGAGGTGGCCGTCGCGAACGCGCAGGCCGCCGCGCGGCTCGACGTCCCGGGTCTGCAGGTGCGCAGCGGGCCCGACGCGGTCACGCGGCTGGTGCGCGACGTCGAGGCCGACGTGGTGCTCAACGCCCTCGTCGGGTCCCTCGGCCTGGAGCCGACGCTGGCCGCATTGGCGACGGGCGCGCGCCTGGCGCTGGCCAACAAGGAATCGCTCGTCGCCGGCGGCGCGCTGGTCACCGCGGCCGCGGCCCCGGGCCAGATCGTGCCCGTCGACTCGGAGCACTCGGCGCTGGCCCAGTGCCTGCGCGGCGGCAGCCCCGACGAGGTGGCCCGGCTCGTGCTCACGGCCTCGGGCGGGCCGTTCCGCGGTTGGCCGGCCGAGCGGCTCGAGTCGGTCACCCCCGAGCAGGCCGGCGCCCATCCCACCTGGTCGATGGGCCCGATGAACACCCTGAACTCGGCGACGCTTGTGAACAAGGGCCTGGAGCTGATCGAGACGCACCTGCTGTTCGGCATCGGTTACGACCGGATCGACGTCACCGTGCACCCGCAGTCGATCGTGCACTCGATGGTCACCTTCACCGACGGCTCCACCCTGGCCCAGGCGTCACCGCCGTCGATGAAGCTGCCCATCGCACTCGCGCTGGGCTGGCCGCACCGGATCGCGGACGCGGCGCCGGCCCTCGACTTCGCGACCGCCTCGACCTGGGAGTTCGAACCGGTGGCGCACGAGGTGTTCCCCGCGATCGAACTGGCGCGGGCCGCCGGGGTGGGCGGCGGATGCCTGACCGCGGTGTACAACGCCGCCAACGAGGTGGCCGCGGAGGCCTTCCTCGCCGGCGCCCTGCCGTTCCCGGGGATCGTGCGCACGGTGGCGGCGGTCCTGTCCGACGCCGACGACTGGTCCGCGGCACCCGCTACCGTGGAAGATGTGCTCGCCGCCGACGGCTGGGCTCGGGACCGAGCCCGCGCGCTCGTGAAGTAGGAGGACCGGCCACCGATGATGTTCGTTCTGGGCGTCGTGCTGTTCGCCCTCGGCATCGCCGTATCCATCGCCCTGCACGAGGCCGGGCACATGTGGACCGCGCAGCGCCTCGGGATGAAGGTGCGGCGCTACTACATCGGGTTCGGGCCGCGGCTGTACTCGTTCCGTCGCGGCGAGACCGAGTACGGCCTCAAGGCGATCCCTGCGGGCGGCTTCTGCGACATCGCGGGCATGACGGCGCTCGACGAACTGGCCCCCGACGAGCACGAGCGCGCCATGTACAAGCAGAAGGCGTGGAAGCGCGTCGTGGTGATGTCCGGCGGCATCGCGATGAACTTCGTCCTCGGCATGGTGCTGATCTTCGGGCTCGCCGTGGCGTGGGGTCTGCCCCGTCTGGGGGAGACCCCGGCGGAGATCGGGGAGCTCTCGTGCGTCGCACCGACTCAGGCCGGTGAGGCCGGGGGCTACGAGCTGGCGCCGTGCAGCGGGCCGGGTCCCGCCGCGGCCGCGGGCCTCGAGGTCGGGGACGTCGTGGTCTCCGTCGGCGGCACCGAGGTAGCGACGTTCGGGGACCTGGTCGAGGCCACCCGCGCCGCGACCGGGACGGTGGATTTCGTCGTCGAACGCGACGACCGCACGCTGACGATCCCGGTGCCGGTCGAGTCCGCCCAGCGGTGGGTGCAGGATCCCGAGACGGGCGAGATCACCTCGGAGACCGTCAGCGCAATCGGCGTCGCTGCACCGCCGTCCGTCACCGAGTACACCGCGTTCACCGCGGTGGGTGGCACGCTGCGGTTCACCGGTGACATGTTCGTCCTGACCGCGCAGGCCCTCGCCGACCTGCCGAGCAAGGTGGGGGCGCTGTGGGAGTCGGTGACGGGCGGCGAACGCGATCCCGATACCCCGATCAGCGTCGTCGGCGCGTCCGTCATCGGCGGGCAGGTCGCCGAGCGGGGCATCTGGCAGATGTTCGTCCTGCTGCTCGCGCAGCTCAACTTCTTCCTGGGCATGTTCAACCTGCTCCCGCTGCTGCCGCTCGACGGCGGCCACATCGCCGTGGTCGCGTACGAGAAGGTCCGCAACTGGATCCGGGGGCTGCGCGGGCTGCCGGTCGGGGGTCCGGTCGACTACACGAAGCTGCTGCCCGTCACCTACGTGTTCGTCCTCATCGGCGGCGCGTTCATGCTGTTGACACTCACCGCGGACATCGTCAACCCCATCCAGCTGTTCTGACTCGCATCGCTAGAATTGCCGCGTAGCTACGAAAGAAGGCGAAACGTGACCAGCCCCGTCGGTTTGGGCATGCCCGAAGTCCCCGCCGTCCTCGCGCCCCGGCGCAAGACCCGTCAGCTGATGGTCGGCGACGTCGGCGTGGGCAGCGACCACCCGGTGTCGGTGCAGTCGATGTGCACCACCAAGACGCACGACATCAACGCGACGTTGCAGCAGATCGCCGAGCTCACCGCGTCCGGCTGCGACATCGTCCGCGTCGCGTGCCCGCGGCAGGAGGACGCCGACGCGCTCGCCGCGATCGCGAAGAAGAGCCAGATCCCGGTCATTGCGGACATCCACTTCCAGCCGCGCTACATCTTCGCCGCCATCGATGCCGGGTGCGCCGCCGTGCGCGTCAACCCCGGCAACATCAAGGAGTTCGACGGCCGCGTCAAGGAGGTCGCCAAGGCGGCCGGCGAGGCAGGCATCCCGATCCGTATCGGCGTCAATGCCGGCTCGCTGGATCCGCGCATCCTGAGCAAGTACGGCAAGGCCACGCCGGAAGCGCTCGTCGAGTCCGCGCTGTGGGAGGCGAGCCTGTTCGAGGAGCACGGCTTCGGCGACATCAAGATCTCGGTCAAGCACAACGACCCGGTCGTGATGGTCGAGGCCTACCGCCAGCTCGCCGCGCAGTGCGACTACCCGCTGCACCTGGGCGTGACCGAGGCCGGGCCCGCCTTCCAGGGCACGATCAAGTCGGCCGTCGCGTTCGGTGCGCTGCTGAGCGAGGGCATCGGCGACACCATCCGGGTGTCGCTGTCGGCGCCGCCGGCCGAGGAGATCAAGGTCGGCACCCAGATCCTGCAGTCGCTGAACCTGCGGCCCCGCAAGCTCGAGATCGTCTCGTGCCCGTCGTGCGGCCGGGCGCAGGTCGACGTGTACACCCTGGCCAACGAGGTCACCGCCGGCCTCGAGGGCATGGAGGTGCCCCTGCGGGTCGCGGTCATGGGGTGCGTCGTCAACGGCCCCGGTGAGGCCCGCGAGGCCGACCTCGGTGTCGCCTCCGGCAACGGCAAGGGCCAGATCTTCGTCAAGGGCAAGGTCATCAAGACCGTCCCCGAGGCCCAGATCGTCGAGACGCTGATCGAGGAGGCCATGCGCATCGCCGAGGAGATGGAGGGTGACGCCGGCACCGGAAACCCGGTGGTCTCCGTCGGCTGAACCGGTTCGGCGGGCGCAGGACTCCCGCGCGGCCCCGGCTTCTGGCAGTCTGATTGCGTATCCGCAGTCGACAGGTGGTGGGACGTGCTCAAGCTTCTGGGAGTCCGGTCTCTCGGTGGCCGTGACACCGCACACGTGTTGCGGGTGCTGGCCCGCGATCCGGTGGCGGCGTGCATGGTGGCCGGCCGGATCGAGGAGTACGGCCTCGATTCCCGCGCCGTCGGCGGCGACATGTGGAGCCGGGGCGGACCCGACGACTCGTTGTGCTTCTCGGGGGCGAACCTCGTTCCGCTGCTCGGCGACCGCGACGATCTGCACGCCTTCGCGGACCGCGCCGCCCGCGGCCCCCGCCTGTGCTCGTCGCTCGTCGGCCGGGCCGAACTCGCGTTGCCGATGTGGGAGGTCCTCCAGCCGGAATGGGGTCCCGCGCGCGAGGTGCGGGCCGAGCAGCCGCTGCTGGTACTCGACCGGGAACCGTGCGTCGTCCCCGACCCGCTGGTGCGCCGCGTGCGGCCGGAGGAGATCGACGCCTACATGCCGGCCGCGATCGCGATGTTCCGTGAGGAGGTCGGCGTCGACCCGTGCGCGGGCGACGGGGGCTCGGGCTACCGCCGCCGGGTGCAGAGCCTGATCGCCACCGGACGGGCGTGGGCCCGCTTCGAGCACGGCCGGGTCGTGTTCAAGGCCGAGATCGGCTCCCAGTCCTCGTCGGTGGGGCAGATCCAGGGCGTGTGGGTGGATCCCGGCAGGCGCGACGCCGGCCTCGGCTCGACCGGCACCGCGGCTGTCGCCGCCGCCGTCACCGCCGGCGGCCGGCTGCCGAGCCTGTACGTCAACAGCTTCAACCACCGGGCCCGCGCGGCCTACGCCCGCATCGGTTTCCGTCAGGTCGCGACGTTCTGCACCGTGCTGCTGGACTGAGGGGCCGCTCCGCCCGGCCCGTGTCGCCTCCCCGATCCGCGTGGCCGCCGGTCCTACGATGACGGCGATGAGAACTCGATCCGCCCGCGTCTCGGCCCCGCTCGTCCCGGCACCGCGTCGACTGCTGCGGCGCGGGGCGGTCCTGGTGGCCGCCGTCGCGCTGGCCGGCGGTGTCGTCGCGTGTACCCCGAAGCCGGCCGGACCCGAGCCCGCCGCACAGGAGTTCCTCACCGACTTCGCCGACCGGGACTTCGCTGCGGCCGCCGCCCTGACCGACCGTCCCGAGCCGGCCGAGGAGGCGCTGGCGGAGACGTGGAACGGACTACAGGCGGAGACGCTGGCGGTGGACACCGACGGCGTGCGGATCGACGGGGACACTGCGACGGTCACCTACGTTTACGAATGGGGCCTGCCCGGTGAGCGCGTGTGGCGGTACTCCGGCGAGATGAACATGGGCCGCAGCGGGAACGACTGGGTGGTCCGCTGGACCCGGTCGAACCTGCATCCCCAACTCGGCGATCGGCAGCGGATGCAGCTGCGGACCAATCCCGCCCCCCGCGCGCGCGTCAACGAGCATTCCGGCTCGGATGTGCTCGTTCCGGGCATCGTCTACGGTGTCGGTTTCGACGCCACGGCGGCCGGCGACGTCCGGGGTGCGGCGCGGGCGTTGTCGGCGGCGCTGACACAGTTCGACCCGTCGCTGACCGCGCAGTCGATCGCCGAGACCGCCACCGCCGCCGAGGGCGCCCACTCGGTAGTGCGGCTGCGTGAGGAGGACTACGAACGCGTCGCCGGCACCCTCGCGGCGATTCCCGGCGTCACGATCACCGAGCAGGCCGACCTCGTCTCCACCGACCGCAGCTTCGCCCCCGATCTGGTCGGCCAGATCAAGAAGACCGTGATCGACGAGGTGGACGGCAAGGCCGGGTGGAGCGTGGTCGCCGTCAACCAGAACGGCGTCGACACCGGTGTGCTCACCGAGACCCCGCCCGAGCCGGCGCCGTCGTTCTCCATCAGCCTGGACCGTCCCATCCAGGTGGCGGCGCAGGCCGCCGTCGACGCCCGCGCGGAACAGGCGATGATGGTGGTGATCGAGGCGTCCACCGGCGCGGTCCTCGCCGTCGCCCAGAACAAGGCGGCCGACCGCGACGGACCGGTCGCGCTGGCGGGGCAGTACCCTCCCGGCTCCACCTTCAAGATCATCACCTCGGGCGCCGCCATCTCCAGCGGTCTCGCCACGCCCGGCACCATGGTGGCCTGCCCGGGACGGATCACGATCGGCGAGCGCAGCGTCCCCAACTACAACGAATTCTCGGTCGGCACCGTGCCGATGGCGACGGCGTTCGCGCGCTCGTGCAACACCTCGTTCGCCAAACTCGCCTCCGAGATGGCGCCCGACGCCCTCACCGTCGCGGCCGCGCAGTTCGGCATCGGACCCGAGTACGAGGTGGTGGGCATGCCCACGTTCTCCGGGTCGGTGCCGCCGGCCGAGGACCTGGTCCAGCGCGCCGAGGACGGCTTCGGTCAGGGCAAGGTCGTCGTCAGCCCGTTCGGGATGGCCCTGGCCGCCGCGACCGTCGCGCACGGCAGCGCACCCGTGCCCTACCTGTTGCAGGGACGCGAGACCGCCGTCACCGGCGACCGGCCGCCCGTCACCCCGGAGATGATCGACGGCCTGCGCGGCATGATGCGGCTGGTGATCACCAGCGGCACCGCCGACCGCATCCGCGACCAGGGCGAGGTGTACGGCAAGACGGGTGAGGCCGAGGTCGAGGGTGGCTCCCACGCGTGGTTCGTCGGCTACCGCGGCGACCTGGCCTTCGCCACGCTCGTCGTGCGCGGCGGCAGCTCCGACAACGCCGTCGCCGTCACCCGCGACATGTTCGCGGCCCTCCCGGAAGGGTACTGACCGGCCCGGGCGGGGGTTGCCGGCCGGCACCCGGACGAGCCACCGGCCGGGTCGGTCAGGGCAGCAGACCCAGGCGCCGCGCGGACACCACCGCCTCGTGCCGGGTGTGGGCGTCGAGCTTGCCCATTGCGCTGCGCAGGTAGCTCTTGACCGTCTCCGGGCCGACCGACAGCCGGTCGGCGATCTCGGCATTGGTGCATCCCAGTGCCACGTGCGCGAGCACGTCGGTCTCGCGCGGCGAGAGCACCACGTCGGTCGGTTGCGGGGCCGGGCCGCCGAGCGCCCCGGCCAGCCGGTCCGACAGCGCCCGAAGCTTGCGCTGCAGGCCGGCGTCCTCCACGGACTGGGCGAGGCCGCGCAGTTCCGCGTGCACGTCCCGGATCTGGGCCGCCGCGACCGGGTTCTCGGACGGCCGATCGAGGGAGCCGAGCAGCGCCAGCCGCCGGTCCACCTCGTCCCGGATGGCGATCTCGCTGCTGAGCCGGCGCGCCGCCTGCACGAACGCCCCCACCGCGCGATCGCCGAGCGGTGAGCACTCACGGATCGCGCCGTAGAGGACGGCGCGCGCCGCTCCTCCCACCATCACCGGCACCGCGAGGATCGACCGCAGCCCCTCGCTGAGCACGGGCCGGTCGAAGTGGTGGGTGATCGACGACGACCGGCCGTAGTCGGGCACCGTCGCCGGCCGGGCCCGGTCCACCACGAGGCCACCCAGGCCCGCCCGCGGCGGCACCACGACCCCCTCGAGGCCGTTCGTGCGGGTGCCGAAGAACTCGGTCAGGTGCAGGTTCCCGTCGCGGACCTCCCCGGCGAACACGACGGGAATCAGTGCCTCCGCCGCGGTGCGGCGGAGCTCGCCGCGCAGTGCGTCGCTGTCACGGGGACGAAGGAGAGGCGAGGTGCCGGCCGGCGCCATCGGTCACCCCTTTCCGGGGGTATCGGGACGTACTTGTGACTTGGATCATAAAGGAATCGATCCTCGGGACGTTCACCCCGGGGCGCTTCACGAGAGGACGGATTCGATGACCACCGAGACCACCGCGCGTGCGCATTCCGAGCAGGAGGCACGAGTGCGGGAACTGCTGGACCGCTACGACACCGCCGACGCGTGTGCCGCACAGCTGCTGTGCGACGGGCATCCCGCGGACGCCGTCGCGTTCACGGTGGTCGAGGCGGACCTGAGCGCGACCGATCTGACCTTCGGTTACCTGCGCGAGCAGTCCTCCCGCTTCGCCGCGGCCCTGGCCGACCTCGGCGTCGAGCCGGGCGACCACGTCGCCACCCTGATGGGCAAGTCCGCGGATCTGGTCGTGGCGCTGCTCGGCATCTGGCGCCGCGGTGCCGTGCACGTGCCGCTGTTCACCGCGTTCGCACCCCCGGCGATCGGTTTCCGGCTGCAGGCCAGCGGCGCGAAGGTGGTGGTCTCGGACGCCGACCAGGTGGGCAAGCTCGCGCCCGGCGAGGACATCCCCGCCGACGCGCCCTGGCAGATCGTCGTCGCAGGTCACACCGAGGGCGGTGCCGCCGGCATCGGAGTGAGCTTCGCCGACCTGTTGGCCTCGCACGACGCGGACGATCCGCGCGGTGCCGCGGTCGCCGTCGGCGGGCACGGCGGACTCGTGCAGCTGTTCACCTCCGGCACCACCGGCACTCCGAAGGGCGTGCCCGTGCCGGTACGGGCGCTCGCGTCGTTCCACGCCTACCTGGACTTCGGACTCGACGTGCGTGAGGACGACGTGTTCTGGAACGCCGCCGATCCCGGCTGGGCCTACGGGCTGTACTACGCGCTGCTCGCCCCGCTGGCCGCCGGGGTGCGCAGCCTGCTGCTGCATGCCGGGTTCTCCGCCTCCCTCACCTGGCAGGTGATGGAGAAGTTCGGGGTCACCAACTTCGCGGCCGCGCCCACCGTCTACCGCAGCCTGCGAGCGGACTCGGCGCCCGTGCCGGAGTCGATCTCGCTGCGCCGCGCGTCCTCGGCCGGCGAGCCGCTCACGCCCGACGTCGTGGCGTGGTCGGAGCAGACCCTCGGCGCGGTGGTGCGCGACCACTACGGGCAGACCGAGCACGGCATGTTCGTCGTCAACGCGTGGGCCGACGGGCTGCGCGAGGAGGTGCGGCCCGGGTCGATGGGCAAGCCGCTGCCCGGTTGGTCCTGCGCCGTGCTGTCCGACGACTCCGACGAGATCGCCGCCCCCGGCGTGCCCGGGCGCGTGGCGATCGACACCCACGCCAGCCCCCTGCTGTGGTTCACGGGTTACGTGGACGCCCCGGAGAAGACCGCGCAGCGGTTCACGGAGGACGGCCGCTGGTACCTCACCGGCGACGCCGGGCAGGTCGACGAGGACGGCTTCTTCTACTTCTCGGCCCGCGACGACGACGTGATCATCATGGCGGGCTACCGGATCGGCCCGTTCGACGTCGAGAGCGTGCTGGTGATGCACGAGCACGTCGTCGAGGCCGCCGTCGTCGGCATGCCCGATCAGCTGCGCGGTGAGGTGCTCGAGGCGTTCGTGGTGCTGCGCGACGGTGTCGACGGCACCGACGAGCTCGAGGCGGAGCTGCAGCAGCTGGTCAAGCGCAAGTTCGCGGCGCACGCCTACCCGCGGACCGTGCACTTCGTGCCCCGGCTGCCGAAGACGCCCAGCGGAAAGATCCAGCGCTACATCCTGCGCCAGGGCTGAGCCCCCGGGTGGGGGGCGGTGCGGCCGCCGGGCCGCGTCGCCCCCCGCTGCGCGGGGCCTATTCTGGTGGGCATGCCTGTTCGCACCGCACTCGTCCCCGGAACCGTCTCGCCTGTCCGTGCCGTCCCCAACGGGATCGAGCGACCGGAGTACGCGTGGAAGCCGACGGCGAAGGAAGGTCACGAGCCGTGGGTGCAGACCCCGGAGACCATCGAGAAGATGCGGGTCGCCGGCCGCATCGCCGCGCAGGCACTGGCCGAGGCGGGCAAGGCCGTCTCGCCGGGCGTGACCACCGACGAGCTGGACCGCATCGCCCACGAGTACATGTGCGACCACGGCGCGTACCCGTCCACGCTGGGCTACAAGGGCTTCGCCAAGTCGTGCTGCACGTCGCTGAACGAGGTGATCTGCCACGGCATTCCGGATTCGACGGTGATCGAGGACGGGGACATCGTCAACATCGACGTCACCGCCTACATCGGGGGAGTGCACGGCGACACCAACGCCACGTTCCTGGCGGGGAACGTCTCCGAGGAGCACCGCCTGCTGGTCGAGCGGACCCGTGAGGCGACGATGCGGGCGATCAAGGCCGTCAAGCCGGGCCGGGCGCTCAACGTCGTCGGCCGGGTCATCGAGGCCTACGCGAACCGGTTCGGGTACGGGGTGGTGCGCGACTTCACCGGTCACGGCATCGGCGAGACGTTCCACAACGGGCTGGTGATCCTGCACTACGACCAGCCGTCCGTCGACACCGTGCTCGAACCGGGAATGGTGTTCACGATCGAGCCGATGATCAACCTCGGCACGGTGGACTACGAGATCTGGGACGACGGCTGGACCGTGGTCACCAAGGACCGCAAGTGGACCGCCCAGTTCGAGCACACCATCGTGGTCACCGACACGGGGGCGGAAATCCTCACGCTGCCGTGACTCGGCCGGGTGCCGGCGGCGGCGCCGTGTCGCGTACCGTGCTTCGGCATGGAACCGACTGACGTGGCGATCCCGGCCGGCACCTTCACCGTTCGCATCGACGGCCCCGAGAGCCGGCACGCGGTGCTGTTGCTGCCCGGCGCCGGGGAATCCGCCGACGTCTACGACGCGGTGTGCGAGCGGCTGCACCATTCGGATCTACGCACGTTCGTGCCCGAGACCATCGAGGGTCTCGACGTCGCGGGCGTGCACGCCCTGCTCGACGCCCTGAAGCTGCCGTGGGTGCACCTCGTCGGCAGCGGCGCCGGGGCGGAGCTGGCGTGGGCCGTCGCGTCGGGCCGGTTCGGCCGGTTCGCCAGCCTCGTCGTCGCCGACCGGGGCCATCCGGCGGTGCCGGACGCCGAGGGCGTCGTGCGGGACGCGAACGCCGCCCCCGCCGAGGTGCCCACCACCGTGCTCGTGGGCAGCGCTGCGCGGCGCGCGGAGGCCGACGCCTCGATGCGGTACGTCCTGTCGGAGTTCCGCGTCGTCGAGCTGAGCGGGGTGGGCAACATCCCGGCCGAGGCGCCGGCGGAGCTGGCCAGCGCGATCGCCCTGCGCACCGGCAGCTGGTAGCAGCGGGCGGCTTCGCCGCCGGTGTGTCCTTCGGGAGGCCGGAACCGCCCGAAGGACGCACGCGGCCTACAGACCCAGCAGCGCGTTCTCGACCAGTTCCGGCAGGGCCGGGTGGATCCAGTACTGGCCGGTGGCCGTCTCTCGCGCGGTGAGACCGAAGCTCATCGCCTGGATCAGCGGCTGGATCACCGACGACGCCTGGGCGCCCAGGATGTGCGCGCCGAGCAGCTTGCCCGTGGCGCGGTCGGCGATCACCTTGCAGAAGCCCTCGGTGTCCTCCATCGCCCAGCCGTAGGCGACGTCGCCGTAGTACTGGATCTTCACCGCGACGTCGTAGCCCTGGGCGCGGGCCTGCTCCTCGGTCAGCCCGACCGTCGCGATCTGCGGGTCGGTGAACACCGCGGACGGCACGAAACGGTGGTCCGAGCGGCGCAGCGCGGAGGTGTCCCCGCCCCACGCGTCGTGGAGCAGGTTGTGCTGCACGACCCGGGCCTCGTGGTTCGCGACGTGCTTGAGCTGGTGCGACGACGAGACGTCACCGAGCGCGAAGACCCCGCGCGCGGTGGTCCGCTGGAACTCGTCCACGACGATCCGGCCGTCCTCGTGCAGCGCGAGCCCGCCGGCGGCGGCGTCCAGTGCGTCCCCGTTGGGCGTGCGTCCCACCGCGACGAGCAGCGCGTCGCCGCTGACGGTGGTGCCGTCGGCCAGGTCCACCTCGACGCCGTCGCCGACGGCGCGGAAGGCGGTCGCGGGGTTGGACAGGTGCACGTCCCACCGGTCGGTGGCCAGACCGGTGAAGTGCTCGGCGAGGTCGTGGTCGAGGTGCCGCAGCAGCTGACCGGTGCGGGCCAGCACCGACACCCGGGTGCCGAGGGCGGAGAAGACGTGGGCGAACTCCATCGCGATGAACCCGGAGCCGAGGATCACGAGCGACTCGGGCAGCTTCGGCAGCCGCATGATGTCGTCGTTGGTGTAGTAACGCACCCCGCCGTCGAGTACCTCCTGCGGGATCACGGGCCGCGCGCCCGCCGCGACGACGACCTGGTCGGCGGTGATGATCTCCCCGGTGCCGGTGTCGAGGGCGCGCTCGCCGACGAACCGGGCGTGCCCGCGGTGGACGGTGACGTTCGCGCAGTCCTCCGTGCGGTAGCGCTCTCCGCCTGCCGCGATCGGGTCGATCCGGCCGAACACGCGGTCGACGATGTCGTTCCACCGGACCCCGTCGACCGTCGCGTCCACCCCGTACTTCGCGGCCTTGCGCACGGTCTGCGCGACCTCCGCCGCGTAGACGTACATCTTGGTGGGGATGCAGCCGACGTTGAGGCAGGTGCCGCCGAAGGTGCCCTGCTCGAGGATGGCCACCTTCTTGCCGTCGTATCGCTCGTCGACGATCGAGTTTCCGGATCCGGTGCCGATGATGGCCAGGTCGTAGTGGCTCACTGTTCTCCCGTAGTCAGGTTCGCGCGGACGGTCACAGGGTTCTGCTGTGACCGTCCAACCAGTCCAGCCACAGATCCAATTCCCGGAATGCCACCTCGAGGACCTCCGGTGTGGAGAGGAACACATCGTGGCGGGCACCGGTGATCGGGACGATCGTCGTGCGGTCGCCCAGGCACCCGGCCCAGCGGGCGATCTGCTTGACGTCGAGGACCGCGTCGGCGGTGTCCACCGCGGGGTCGTACGCCGGGGCCCAGCGCGTGTCCTTCGACCGCAGGATCAGCGACGGGACCCCGACGTCGAGGCCGCGGTGCAGCCGCGCGTGGCCGCGACGGACCGCGCGGAGCCAGCCGAACGTGACGGGGAACCCGGCCAGCGGCTTCCAGTCCAGGTCGTACTCCCACTGGCCGTTGGCGTTCCTGTGCAGGCTCATCCCGTAGGTGTCCAGGCTCTGCCCCGGGATGACGGCTCGGCTGCGGACCCGGCCGACGGTGTCGACGGCGACGGTGCCGAGGCTGCGCAGGATCGAGGGCCCCTGCAGGTCGAACCACGGGCTGTTGAGGATCAGGCCCTGGATCCCGGCGCCGCCTGTGCCGCCGGGCCGGCGGTTCAGCCGGTCGAGCCACAGCGGCAGGACCAGCCCGCCGGTGGAATGCGCCACGAGGAGGATGCCGCCGCCGACCTCGCTCCGGACGACCCGCAGCGCCTCCTCGAGCTCGGCGTCGTAGTAGGTCAGGTCGGTGACGAAGTGCGGCGTCTGCTCCGGTTGCCGGGAGCGGCCGCACTTGCGCAGGTCCAGGGCGAAGAAGCGGTACCCCTGGGCCGCGAAGTGCTCGGCGAGGTGCTGCTGGAAGAAGTAGTCGGTGAATCCGTGCACGTAGATCACGGCACGGTCCGGGGCGGACTCGCCGCCGGGGTAGACGGACGGCTGATAGCGGACGAGGGTGGCGGTGACCTCGCCCTCGCCGTCCGGATCGGGGCCGAGAGGCAGCGTGAGCTGCTCGTATCCGTCGCCGAGGATATCGGGCATCCAAGTAGTCACGATCACACTGTATTGGTCACTACGCGGACCTGTCGTGGGGGCACAATTGGGTGAAGACAAACGCCGGACAACGCGCGGGTAACCTGTTCGTCGCAGTCGGCGCGGCCGCGACGTCGCCGGGATCCGCGAGTGCAGCGAGACCCGGCCGACGAGCACGGACGTGCACGGGACACTCACGCGGAGCAGTGCGGAACGCAACGGCGCGTGCGAACAGACAAGGAAGTCGATCCTCCAGTGTCAGAGAACGTGGTAGAGGCCAAGACCGATGTAGTGCTCGTGGGTGCGGGCATCATGAGCGCGACGCTCGGCGCAATCCTGCGCCGGCTGCAGCCCGACTGGTCCATCACCGCCTTCGAGCGGCTCGACGCCGCCGCGGCGGAGAGCAGCGATCCCTGGAACAACGCAGGCACCGGTCACTCGGCGCTGTGCGAGCTGAACTACACGCCCGCCAAGCCGGGCGGTGGCGTGGACATCACCAAGGCGATCAACGTCAACGAGCAGTTCCAGGTCTCGCGCCAGTTCTGGGCGTTCGCGGTGGACAACGGCATCCTCACCGATCCCAAGAACTTCATCAATCCCGTTCCGCACGTCAGCTTCGTCCACGGCGCCGACAACGTGAAGTACCTGCGTGCCCGCTACGACGCGCTGGCCGGGCACCCGCTCTTCGCCGGCATGGAGTACTCGGAGAGCCCCGAGTACTTCTCCGAGCGGTTGCCGCTGATGGCGCAGGGCCGTGACTTCTCCGAGCCCATCGCGCTGAACTGGACCCAGGACGGCACCGACGTCGACTTCGGTGCCCTCACCAAGCAGCTGCTCAACAACGTCGCCGCGTCGGGCGGCACCGTGCACTTCGGCCACGACGTGACCGACCTGGACAAGCAGTCCGACGGCAGCTGGATCGTCAAGGTCCGCAACCGCCGCACCGGCCAGGCCCGCAAGGTGCATGCCCGGTTCGTGTTCGTCGGTGCCGGCGGCGGAGCGCTGCACCTGCTGCAGAAGTCGGGTATCGCGGAGGCCAAGGGCTTCGGCGGTTTCCCCGTCTCCGGCCAGTTCCTGCGCTGCACCAACCCGGAGCTGATCGCCATGCACAGCGCGAAGGTGTACGGCAAGGCGGCCGTGGGTGCGCCACCGATGTCGGTCCCGCACCTCGACACCCGCGTGATCGGCGGCAAGCAGGGCCTGCTGTTCGGCCCGTACGCCGGCTGGTCCCCGAAGTTCCTCAAGAACGGCAAGCTCACCGACCTGCCCGGCTCGGTCAAGCCCAACAACCTGCTGTCGATGATCGGCGTCGGCCTCACCGAGATGGGTCTGACCAAGTACCTGATCGGTGAGCTGATGCAGTCGCCGCGCGACCGCATCGGCACCCTCGGCGAGTTCGTGCCGCGGGCCCGCATGGCGGACTGGGAGCTCATCACCGCCGGTCAGCGGGTGCAGGTGATCCGCCGCAAGGGTGCGGGTGGAGTGCTCGAGTTCGGCACCGCCGTGGTCAATGCCGGCGACGGCACGATCGCCGGTCTGCTCGGCGCGTCCCCCGGCGCCTCGACCGCCGTTCCGGCGATGCTCGACGTCCTCGAGCGCTGCTTCCCCGACCGGTGGACGGCGTGGCAGGACACCCTCAAGGAGATGGTGCCGTCCCTCGGGGTCAAGCTCTCGGACGACACCGCGCTGTTCGACAAGGTCTGGCGCTGGGGCACCAAGTCCCTGCAGCTCGATGTCGCCTCCGCGGTGGAGGCCACCGCCCCGGCGGAGCCGGCGACGGTCTGACCGCCCGTCCTCCGATGCGGCCTGCGAGGGTCTCGGCCGGGTCCGGCCCTCGCGGGCCGCGCCGTCCGCCGGAACGCCGTGGCGCCCGCGCCCCGGCGGGATACCCTGATCCCAGTCGCTGAGAGGGGCGGGGCTGTGGGCACCGGTATGGAACGGATCTGGCTCGACAGCTACGCCGAGGGGGTGCCGTCGGACATCGCACCCCCCGAGCACTCGCTGGTCGACATGCTGGAGGCGTCGGTCGCTCGGTTCGGGCCACGTCCGGCGCTCGAGTTCTTCGGCGCGGAACTGACCTATTCGCAACTCGGCGACCGGGTGCACCGTGCCGCGGAGGGGCTGCGACGGCTCGGCGTGCGCCCCGGCGACCGGGTGGCGCTCGTCCTGCCGAACTGTCCGGAGCACGTGATCGCGTTCTATGCGGTCCTGCGGATCGGCGGCGTGGTGGTCGAGCACAATCCGCTCTACACCGGCGAGGAGATGGCCCACCAGTTCGCGGACCACGGCGCCACGGTGGCGGTCGCCTGGGACAAGGTCTGTCCGCTGCTGCAGCGGATCGCCGGGGACACGGCCGTCGAGCACATCGTGGCGGTGAACATCACTCGTTCGATGCCGTGGTCCAAGCGGCTCGCGCTCACCCTCCCCGTCCCGAGAGCGCGCGCGTTGCGGGACGCGCTGACGGGGCCGGCGCCGGGGACGATTCCGTGGCAGCGGTTGCTGGCCGACGGACCCCTCGACCCGGAGCATCCGCGCCCCTCCGTCGGCGATCTGGCGGTCGTCCAGTACACGAGCGGCACCACCGGCACCCCGAAGGGCGCGATGCTCACGCACTCGAACCTCGGCGCCAACGCCGCGCAGGGCCGCGCCTGGGTGCCGGGGCTGGTCGACGGCGCAGAGGTCGTCTACGCGGTGCTGCCGATGTTCCACGCCTACGGGCTCACCCTGTGTGTGACCTTCGCGATGAGCATCGGCGCCCGTCTGGTGCTGTTCCCCAAGTTCGACGTGGATCTGGTGCTCGCCGCCGCGAAGAAGCACCCACCCACGTTCATGCCCGCGGTGCCGCCGATCTACGAGCGCCTCGCCCGCGCGGCCCGGGAGCGGTCGGTGGATCTGACGTCGGCGCGCTGGTCGATTTCCGGGGCGATGCCCTTGCCGACGGAGACACTGGAACTGTGGGAGGCGGTCACCGGGGGCGTGCTGGTCGAGGGGTACGGGCTGACCGAGACGTCGCCGGTCGCGGTCGGCAATCCCATCGGACTCGCCCGCCGGCCCGGTGCGGTCGGAGTTCCCTTCCCGAGCACCGAGATCCGGGTGGTCGATCCGGCCGACCCTGAGCGCGACGTCGAACCCGGGCAGCGGGGAGAGCTGCTGATCCGCGGACCGCAGGTGTTCTCCGGATACTGGAACAAGCCCGAACAGACGGCGGAGGCGCTGCTCGACGGCGGCTGGTTCCGGACCGGTGACATCGTCCAGGTCGACCGCGACGGATTCGTCACGGTCGTGGACCGGATCAAGGAACTGATCATCACCGGTGGCTTCAACGTCATGCCGTCCGAGGTCGAAGCGGCGCTGCGGCTGTTCCCGGGAGTAGTCGACGCCGCCGTGGTGGGTCTGCCGACCCCTGACGGCAGCGAGGAGGTGGTGGCGGCGGTGCTGGTCTCGGGCGACGACTTCGACCCCGAGGCGGCGCGGGAGCACTGCCGTTCGCGCCTGGCCGCCTACAAGGTCCCGCGGCGTGTGGTGGTGGTGGACGACCTGCCGCGGTCCCTGATCGGGAAGGTGCTCCGCCGGCAGGTCCGCGAGTCCCTCCTCGTCGGCTGAGTCCTTCGGACGCCGTGCGTGCCGGGCCTGCGGCGTCCCTCACGATGTTCGTACGGCGGATGGCGCCGCGATCGGCCCGGCCCGTAGTGTTTGTGCGTTCCCCGCAGCGTGATGCGCGTTGCACAGTGCCGAAAGATGGGAAGTGCCGGTGTCCAGTGCTGCCGATGACGAGACCAACTACCTGGTCGGGCTCAATTTGCGGGGCCGGCGAGTAGTGGTGGTCGGGGGCGGTACCGTCGCACAGCGACGGCTCGGTCTGCTCGTGGCCGCCGGTGCCCACGTGCACGTGATCACCCGTGCGGCGACGCCCGCGGTCGAGGGCATGGCCACCGCCGGGCAGGTCACCCTGGAACTGCGCGACTACCGTGACGGGGATCTCGACGGCGCCTGGTACGCCATCGCCTGCACCGACGAACCGGACACCAACGCCGCGATCGTCGCCGAGGCCGAACGTCACCGCATCTTCTGCGTCCGGGCCGACAACGCCCGCCGCGGCACGGCCGTCACCCCGGCCACCGCCCACTACGACGGGATGACCGTCGGTGTGCTGGCCGGCGGCGACCACCGCCGCTCCGCGGCCGTGCGCACCGCGATCCGCGAGGCCCTGCAGTCCGGTGCCGTCGTCGCCGACGCCGAGCCCGCCCGCCCCGGGGTCGCGCTGGTCGGTGGCGGCCCGGGCGATCCCGACCTGATCACGGTCCGCGGGCGGCGCCTGCTGGGTCGCGCCGACGTCGTCGTCGCCGACCGGCTGGCCCCGCCGGAACTGCTCGCCGAGCTCGGCCCGCACGTCGAGGTGATCGACGCGGCCAAGATCCCCTACGGCCGGGCGATGGCGCAGGAGGCCATCAACCAGGCGCTGATCGACGGCGCCAAGGCCGGAAAGTTCGTCGTCCGGCTCAAGGGCGGCGACCCGTACGTGTTCGGCCGCGGCTACGAGGAACTCGAGGCGTGCGTCGCCGCCGGAGTGCCCGTGACCGTCGTCCCCGGCATCACCAGCGCCATCTCGGTGCCGTCCGCGGCCGGGATCCCCGTCACCCACCGCGGCGTCACTCACGAGTTCGTCGTGGTCAGCGGCCACGTGGCGCCCGACCACCCGGATTCGCTCACCGACTGGGGTGCGCTCGCGCGCCTGCGCGGCACGCTCGTGCTGCTGATGGCGGTCGAGCGGATCGAGCAGTTCGCCGCCGCCCTGCTCGAGGGCGGCCGGCCCGCGCAGACCCCGGTCACCGTGATCCAGGAGGGCACGCTGCGCACCCAGCGGGTGCTGCGCGCCGACCTGAAGACCGTCGCCGCCCGCGTCCGGGAGGAGCAGATCCGCCCGCCGGCCATCATCGTGATCGGGCCGGTGGCCGGGTTCGACATCGGGCCGGTGGCCGGGGTCGCCCCGGGCGCTCGGTAACGTTGATCCACATGGCCGAAACCTCCTCGCCCGTGAGCTACCCCGTCACCACGCGTGCGCTGGGCCTGGCGATCATCGTCCTCAGCGGTCTGCAGTTGATGGTCGTGCTCGACGGCACGGTCGCCAATCTCGCGCTGGCGCCGCTGCAGGAGGACCTCGGTCTGAGTGACGCGGGCCGCAACTGGGTGCTCACGTCGTACGCCCTGAGCTACGGGGGGCTGATGCTCCTCGGCGGACGTCTCGGCGACGCCTTCGGCCGCAAACGCATGTTCATCGCCGGCGTCGGCCTGTTCACCGTCGCGTCGCTGCTGTGCGGCCTCGCCGTCAACGAGGGCACCCTCGTCGCGGCCCGCGCGCTGCAGGGCGTCGGCGCCGCCGTGGCCTCGCCCACGGCCCTGGCGCTGGTCGCCACCACCTTCGCGCCCGGACCGGCACGCAACCAGGCGATCGCCATCTTCGCGGCCATGACGGGCGTCGGATCGATCGCGGGGCTGATCATCGGCGGCGCCCTCACCGAGGTGTCCTGGCGCTGGATCTTCCTGATCAACGTGCCGATCGGGATGCTGATCGTGAGCCTGGCGGTGGTCGCGCTGCGCGAGACCGCGGCCGAGCGGCTGCCGCTGGACGTGCCGGGCGCGGTGCTCGCCACACTCGGCTGCACCGGTCTCGTCTTCGGGCTCACCGAGGGCCCGGAGATGGGGTGGACCAGTCCTGCGGTGGTCGGCGCGCTGATCACCGGTACCGCGCTGCTCGCGGTGTTCCTCGTCGTCGAGCGCCGCGCCGAGAACCCGCTGCTGCCGTTCGTGCTGTTCCGCAACGCGGACCGGGTCGCGACGTTCGTGTCCATCTTCTTCGCCGGTGCCGTCATGTTCAGCCTCGCCGCGTTCGTCGCCCTGTTCGTGCAGGACATCCTCGGCTATTCGCCGCTGCAGGCCGGCCTGGCGTTCGTGCCCTTCGCCTTCGGCCTGGGCGCCGCCGCGGCGGTCGCGTCGAAGCTGGCGGTGCGGGTGCGGCCCCGCTGGCTGGTCGTCACCGGGGCGCTGATCATGGCGGTCAGCCTCCTGTACGGCTCGACGATGTCGCACACCGTCGCCTACCTGCCGACGCTGTTCGTCCTGGTGCTCGTCGTCGGGTTCGGGGTGGGCCTGGCCGTGGTGCCGCTGCCGCTGTGCGCGATCGCCGGCGTCGGCTCGCACGAGATCGGCCCGCTCGCGGCGATCGCCCAGGTGGCGCAGACCCTCGGCGGCCCCATCGGCCTGGCCGTGATCGGCGCGATGGCCACGTCGCGGACCCTGTCGCTGGGCGGCACGTCCGGCGCCGTCGCCGACATGGATCCCGGCCAGCTCTACGCGCTGGGGGAGGGCTACCTCTTCGCCCTCGTCGGCTGTGCGGTGTGCGCCGTGATCGCGGGTGCCGCGGCGCTGTTCATCCGCTTCACCCCCGAGCAGGTGGCGCAGGCCCAGGTGGCGGAGAAGGCGGCGCAGGGCGCGTAGCCCCGTACCGGCCCTGCCGCCGAGGTGTGCCCGGCCCCAGCGGCGGGGTAGCCGACGGACATGTTGTCGACCATCACCGAGTGGATGCGGTTCCCGGCGACGTGGACCGCACGCGCGGTACGCGTGCGCGGGCACGAGCGGTACGTCGCCGCGCAGGCGCTGAAGTCGGCCCTCGCGGCGGTCCTCGCGTGGCTCGTCGCCGCCGAGTGGCTGACGCTGCCGCAGGCCTTCCTCGCCCCCTACGTCGCGGTGTTCCTCGTCGAGACCACGGTGTTCAGGTCCCTCCGGCAGGCGGTGGTGCAGATCGGAACGGTCGTCGCCGGCGTGCTGCTCGCGGCAACGGCGGAATGGCTGGTGCCGGGGCAGACGGCGGCGATCGGCGTCGTGGTGCTCGTCGGCTGGTTCGTCGGCCGCTGGCGGCGGTTCGGTTCGAACGGGATCTGGGTGGCGATCACCGCGTTGCTGGTGATCGCGACGGGCGCCGCCGGCAGCCCCGTGATGCTGGGGGAGCGGCTGCTCGAGACGGCGATCGGGGCAGCGTGCGGACTCGTGGTGACCGCGGTGCTGTTCCCGCCGGTCTACCCGGTCGGGGACGAACTCGGGGTACTCGCCCGTGAGGCCCGATCCCTGCTGTGTGACATGGCCGCCGGGCTGGGCGACGAGGCGGGTCCGGGGCCCGGGGGCTGGGTGCGTCGCACGGGGGAGATCGACCGGATGATGGACCGCGCGGCGGAGTCGTCGCAGTGGGCACGAGAGAGTGTGCGGCTCAATCCGCGCCCGATCGCGGCCCGGGTCCGGGATCAGGCCTCGGCCTCCGACGACGTCCTCGACCGGCTGTGGTACGCCGTGCCGGCGCTCCGCGAACTCGCCCGCGTGGCGGAGGCGGCGTCGGACGGCGTTCTCGACGGGGCGGACGACGCGGCGCGCTGCTCGGTGCCTGCTCTCCTGACAGCCCTGGCCGAGCTCGTGGACCGGATCGGGGACACCGCTGCCGACCCCGTCCGATTCGCCGAACCCGTCCGATTCGACGACGCCTGCGGCGAGTGCGCCGACCGGCTGGCCGAACTGCAGCGATCGGCCGCCGGGTCCGCCGATCCTCGGGTGGCGGCCGTGCTCGGTAGCTTCTGGCACCCGGCGCACCGGTTCCTCACCGCGGTGCAGGACACCCGGCGCGTGCCGCAGTCAGGTCAGGATCACCAGTTCGGTGGCTGACGCCACCTCGACCCGCAGGCCCGCCCGGGCCGCGACGCGGGCGGCACCGTCGACGTCGGCCGGCTCCGCGCGGGTCAGTACGAGCGCGCGGGCCAGCAGGCCCTTGTGGTGCTTGTTGAAGTGACTGACCACCTTGCGGCTCCCGTCGGGCTGCTCGGTGAGCACGGTCGCGGTGACCGCGCCGGGGACGGGCCCGAGCTGCCGGTACACCCCCGACCGCAGGTCCACCACGAGCTGCCCGGCGGCCTCGGCGGCCAGGGCGCCGCTCAGCTCCGGCCGCCACAGCGACGCGAGGGTCCCGACGCCGGGCAGCTTCGATCCGCCCGACAGGCGATAGGCCGGGATGGGATCGCCCGCGCGCACCGCGCCGAACAGGGCCGATCCGATCGCGAGTCGCCGGTGGGCCTTCTCCCGCTGCGCCCGGGTGAACGAGCCGGCGTCGAGGGCGTCGAACAGCACCCCGGTGTAGCGCGCGAGAGCCGGCCGGGTGGGCGAGACCCACAGCTTGGCGTTGCGTTCGATCTCGTCCGCCTGCGTGGGACCCAGGCCCAGGGCGAGGCTCGACGCCTCCGGATCCGCGGCCAGGTCGACGAGCGCCTGCACCAGCTCCTCGCGGGTCGCGGTCAGTTGCGGCATCGACAGCTCGCCCAGGTCGAGGGGCGCACCGTCGCCGCCGTCGGACTTGGTTTCGGAGGGAGGCAGAAGCACCAGCACAAGCGGTAACCGTACCGAGGTCGGTTCCGGGGCGGCAGGTAGGCTGCTCTCCCGTGATCACCCGCATGTCGCACCTGTTTCTCCGCACCCTCCGCGACGACCCGGCCGACGCCGAGGTCGCCAGCCACAAGCTGCTCGTGCGCGCCGGCTACGTCCGCCGCATCGCCCCGGGGGTGTACTCGTGGCTGCCGCTGGGTCTGCGGGTACTGCGGCAGGTCGAGCGTGTCGTGCGCGAGGAGATGAACGCGATCGGTGGGCAGGAGATCTCGCTGCCGGCGCTGCTGCCGCGCGACCCCTACGAGACCACGAACCGGTGGACCGAGTACGGCGACGGGTTGTTCCGGCTCCAGGACCGCAAGGGCGCCGACTACCTGCTCGGCCCCACCCACGAGGAGATGTTCGCGCTCACCGTCAAGGGTGAATACAACTCGTACAAGGATTTTCCGGTCACCCTGTACCAGATCCAGACGAAGTACCGCGACGAGGAACGTCCCCGTGCCGGCATCCTCCGCGGCCGCGAGTTCGTGATGAAGGACTCCTACAGCTTCGACCTCACCGACGAGGGCCTGGCCGAGTCGTACCGGGCGCATCGTGACGCCTACGAGCGGATCTTCGCCCGACTCGGCGTGAAGTACGTGATCGTCTCCGCGACGTCGGGCGCCATGGGCGGCAGCGCGTCGGAGGAATTCCTCGCCGAGAGCGACGCCGGCGAGGACACGTACGTGCGCTGCCTCGAGTCGGGCTACGCCGCGAACGTCGAGGCCGTCGAGACCCTGGCCCCCGAGCCGGTTCCGTTCGACGGGCTGCCCGAGGCGGTGGTGCACGACACCCCGGACACCCCGACCATCGACACTCTCGTCGAGTGGGCCAACGGTGCGCTCGACCGCCCGGTGACCGCCGCCGACACCCTCAAGAACATCCTCGTCAAGACGCGGCGACCCGGCGGGGAGTGGGAACTGCTCGGCATCGGCATCCCCGGCGACCGGGAGGTCGACGACAAGCGGCTCGGCGCGTCGCTCGAGCCGGCCGAGTACGAGCTGCTCACGGACGCCGACTTCGCGGCCAACCCGTTCCTCGTCAAGGGGTACATCGGTCCGAAAGCGTTGCTCGACAACGGAGTTCGTTACCTCGTCGATCCGCGCGTCGGAAACGGCACGTCGTGGATCACCGGCGCCGACGAGCCCGGCAGGCACGTCGTCGGACTCGTCGCCGGGCGCGACTTCACCCCGGACGGGACCATCGAGGCCGCCGAGGTGCGCGACGGTGACCCGTCCCCGGACGGTGCGGGCCCGCTCGTGTCGGCGCGCGGCATCGAGATCGGCCACGTGTTCCAGCTCGGCCGCAAGTACACCGACGCCTTCGCCGTCGACGTGCTCGGCGAGAACGGCAAGCCGGTGCGCCCGACCATGGGTTCCTACGGCGTCGGTGTCTCCCGGCTCGTCGCCGTGATCGCCGAGCAGCAGCACGACGACAAGGGCCTGCGGTGGCCCGCCGAGGTCGCCCCGTTCGGGGTGCACCTGGTGATCGCGAACAAGGACGAGGCGGCCCGGGAGGGTGCCGAGAATCTGGCCGCCGAGCTCGACAAGGCGGGCGTCGAGGTGCTGCTCGACGATCGCAAGGCCTCGCCCGGCGTGAAGTTCAAGGACTCCGAGCTGCTCGGCGTGCCGCTGGTCGTCGTCGTCGGCCGCGGCTGGGCCGACGGCAAGGTCGAGCTGCGCGACCGGTTCAGCGGCGAGTCCCGCGAGGTGCCGGCCGATGCGGCCCTGAAGGAGATCCTCGGCGCGTAGTAGCACCCCCGGTGGCCCTCGGGATCGCGTGCGGGCCACCGGGGCACCACACTGATGCCATGGACGACTGGGAGCGCACCGACGCCTACCTGACCGACACCCTGATCGGGGCCGACCCTCAGCTCGAGGACGCGCTCGCGGCGAACGCCGCGGCGGGCCTGCCGCCGATCGACGTCGCACCCGTGCAGGGCAAGTTCCTGCATCTGCTGGCGCGGATCCGCGGTGCGCGGCGCATCCTCGAGATCGGCACGCTCGGCGGGTACTCCACCATCTGGCTCGCGCGGGCCGTCGGCGACGACGGGCGCGTGGTCACCCTCGAGTACGAGCCCCGGCACGCCGGGGTCGCGCGCGCCAACCTCGATCGCGCCGGCGTGGGGGAGCGGGTCGACATCCGGGTGGGCGCCGCCCTCGACACCCTGCCGTCCCTCGAGGGCGGGGCCCCGTTCGACCTGGTGTTCGTCGATGCGGACAAGGAGAACAACCCGCACTACGTGCGGTGGGCGCTGCGGCTCGGCCGCCCCGGCACCGTCATCGTCGTCGACAACGTGATCCGCGGCGGTTCGGTCACCAACGCCGATCTCGACGACGAGCGGGTGCGCGGCGCCCGAGAGGTGCTGGAACTCATGGCCACCGACCCTCGGCTCGACGCGACCGCGCTGCAGACCGTCGGCGCAAAGGGCTGGGACGGCTTCGCGATAGCGGTCGTGACCGACTGAGCACTTCGCCCGCGGCGGTCGGCGCGAGCGGATGCCGCGGCGTCCCGGTCGAGGTCAGGGCTGCCCGGGCAGCGCGACGGACGGCGGGACGACCCCGAGGTTCGCGCGCCACCGGGCCGCCCGCATCGCGGACTCGGTGAGGGCCTCGATCGCCGCCCCGCGGGTGTGCTCGCTGCGTGCCCGCTCGACGACGGAGCGCCACGCCACCGCGACATCGGTCTCGATCTGCACCGCCAACTGTGCGGCGGAAACCGCGTCGGTCACCGGGAAGGGCGTCGTGTACCCGGCGGCCGCGGTGGGCGGGGTGACGGCGGCGGCCCGCAGCGCGTCCGTGGTGGCGTCGCGCCGGGCCCGGTGGGCGGCGGTGTCCGCCGACACCTCGGCCGCGCGGGCGGGATTGGAGAACGCGGCGACGATGCCGTAGCCGAACACCGCGGCGTACTCGGCGTTCAACGCGTCCACGAGGGCCTGCTGCTCGACGCCCAGCGACTGTGAACTCACGGCAGCAGCACCCCCTTGTGCACGGCGCACGCGGCGCTGATCGAGGCGAGCAGGCCCGCCCGGTAGCCCTGCAGGGTGCGGGCCAGGTCCGCGGCGGCCCGCTGGGAGCCGTTCAGTCGCTCGCGCAGCAGGTCGAGGGTGGGTGGATCCGCGGCCGGGGCCACGGTCGTCGTCGTGGTGGTCGACGCCGTGGTGGTCGACGCCGGGTCGGCCCCGGCGAGCCGGGCCACCTCGGCGTCGAGGACCTGGGCGTGGGTCGTGCGCTCGGCGCCGACGGCATTCAGGGCGCCCGCCCGGTCGGGGAGCAGCGCGACGAGCAGACCGGCGGTCGCGGCGTCGACGCGCGCCCGCTCGGCCTGGGCGATCAGGGGATCGACCTCCCCGGCGCCGTCGTCCGTGCCGGCGCCGCACCCGGCGACGGCGAGCGCACCGACGCCGCCGAGCGCGGCGCCGGACCAGCGCAGCACGGTGCGTCGGGACACGGGCGGTGAGGATGCGGGCGTCGGCACCGCACCATCGTGCCAGCCCGGTCCGGGCGGATCCGACGGTGGTCGGGCCGCGGGGGGTTGGTCACGGGAGCGCCGGATGCGCGATACCCTTGAATACCTGCCGGTCCGCTCGTGCGCCGGCATGACGTCCGCTGCGATCACAACTGAACGAGGAGCCTGTCGCGATGCCGGTGCCGCCCCCGGAGAGAATTGCCGAACTCGTCTCCGGCCCGATCGAGCGCGAGGGATACGACCTCGAGGACGTGGTGATCACGTCTGCGGGCAAGCACAGCACGGTGCGGCTGTTCGTCGACAGCGACGCCGGGTTGAGCCTCGACGAGGCCGCCCGCCTGAGCACCCTGGTCTCCGAGGCGTTCGACGCCGTCTCCGATTTCGGCGAGTCGCCCTACGTGCTCGAGGTGACCAGCCCCGGCATCGGCCGCCCGCTCACCCGCGAGCGGCACTGGCGCCGGTCCCAGGCCCGCAAGGCCCGGATCGAACTGGACGACGAGACGATCGTCGGCCGCATCGGCGAGCTCGTCGGGGACGAGGTCCGGATCGTCGTTCCCGGCCGCAGCGGGCCCTCGGTGCGGGCGATCCCGCTCGCGGAGGTGCGCCGCGCCGTCGTCGAGGTGGAGTTCAACGCGCCGAATCCGCGCGAACTCGAGCTCGCGGGCGGCCTGCCGGACGGCCGGGTGCGTGCCGGCGAGATCGCCGAGGGCGACGGCGACGACCCGGACGACGAGAGCGGCACGGACTACAACGGCACGGACGAAGTGAAGGTGGACAAGTGAATATCGACATCGCAGCCCTGAAGGTCCTCGAGGCCGACAAGAACATCCCGTTCGATGCGCTGATCGAGACGATCCAGACGGCCCTGCTCACGGCCTACCGGCATACCGACGGGCACCAGCCGCACGCGAGTGTCGACGTGGACCGCCGGACCGGTGCCGTGCGGGTGATGGCGCAGGAGTTCGACGCGGACGGCAACCTCGTCTCCGAGTGGGACGACACCCCGGAGGGCTTCGGTCGCATCGCGGCGACCACCGCCCGCCAGGTGATCATGCAGCGCATCCGCGATGCCGAGCACGAGCAGCGGTTCGGGGAGTTCGCGACACACGAGGGCGAGGTCGTCGCCGGTGTGGTCCAGCGCGACACCCGCGCCAACGCCCGCGGCATGGTCGTGGTGAAGATCGGCGCCGAGACCACCGGCACCGAAGGGCTGATCCCGCCGGCCGAGCAGGTGCCCGGCGAGACGTACGAGCACGGCGACCGGATCCGGTGCTACGTCGTCGGGGTGTCGCGGGGGCAGCGCGGCCCGCAGATCACCCTGTCGCGGACGCACCCCAACCTGGTGCGCAAGCTCTTCGCCCTCGAGGTGCCGGAGATCGCGGACGGGTCGGTGGAGATCGTCGCCGTCGCGCGGGAGGCCGGCCATCGCTCCAAGATCGCCGTCCACTCACGGGTGCCGGGATTGAACGCCAAGGGCGCGTGCATCGGCCCGATGGGGCAGCGGGTGCGCAACGTCATGCGCGAACTCGGTGACGAGAAGATCGACATCATCGACTTCGACGAGGATCCGGCGAAGTTCGTCGGTAACGCGCTGTCCCCCTCGAAGGTGGTATCCGTCACAGTCGTCGACCCCGACGCGCGCGCCGCGCGGGTCGTCGTTCCCGACTACCAGCTGTCCCTCGCGATCGGCAAGGAAGGGCAGAATGCCCGGCTGGCCGCGCGGCTGACCGGGTGGCGGATCGACATCCGCAGCGATGCCGCGGCCGGCGGTCCGGCGTCGGCGGGATCGCCCGCGACAGGCAGATAGGCGTGGAATGCACGGTTCCGGCCCGATCAGCGGTAGAGTGGTCGATGGCTCAGCATGAGCTGCCCTCGGCCGACCGAGAGCGCACCGGTCCGGTGCGCACCTGTGTCGGGTGTCGGCAGCGGGTGCTGGCTGCCGATCTGCTGAGGGTTGTGGCGCGGGCGACGGAGCCGTCAGGCTTCGTGCTGGTGCCGGACCCGGGGCGGAGGATGCCCGGTCGGGGCGCGTGGATGCACCCCGATCCGGAATGCCTCGGTCAGGCGGAACGGCGTCGAGCATTCGGCAGAGCGCTGCGGGTGTCGGGAACAATCGACCCGTCTGCGCTTGTTCAGCTGGTCGGGGTCCGGAACGAGGAGGACTCGGCGTAGCGATACGCGCCGGACCGGGGACACCAACTCTGAGAAGAACAGGTACAAGCACTCATGAGCACACCGTGAAGCACCAGCGATGAACGTCCATCGGAGATAACCCGAGGTCGTGCGGGCACCAGCCGCTCGACCTCATCAGTGAGGAGAGCAGTGGCAGGCAAGGCCCGTGTACACGAGTTGGCCAAGGAACTCGGTGTCACCAGTAAGGAACTTCTCGCCCGTTTGAAGGAACAGGGCGAATTCGTGAAGTCGGCGTCCTCGACGGTCGAGCCGCCGGTCGCGCGTCGACTGCGCGAATCTTTCGCGAAGGCGAACGGCGACGGCGCAGCTCCGTCGGCGGCAGCCCCCAAGCCCGGGGCGCCGCGCCCCGGTCCCCGTCCGGCAGCGCCCGCCCAGGCCGCGCCGGCACCCGCCCCGGCCCCGAAGCCCGAGGCCGCAACCCCCGCGCCGAGTCCGGCTCCGGCTTCGCGCCCCGCCGCACCCGGCCCCAAGCCCGGCGCTCCGCGCCCGGCTGCCCCGAAGCCGGCCACCCCGCAGGCTCCGGCCGCGCAGGCCGCGCCGCAGGCTCCGGCCCCGCAGGCTCCGGCCCCGCAGGCTCCGGCCCCGCAGGCTCCGGCCCCGCAGGCTCCGAGCGCCGGCCCCAAGCCGGGCGGTCCCCGTCCCGGCCCGAAGCCGCCGCGCGTCGGCAACAATCCGTACTCGTCCGCACCCGCGGAGCGGCCCGCGCCGCGTCCGGGCGCGCCGCGTCCGGTTCCCGGTCAGGGTCGCCCCGCGGCCGGTCCCGGCGGTGCCCGTCCGGCTCCCGGTCAGGGTCGCCCCGCGGCCGGTCCCGGCGGTGCCCGTCCGGCTCCCGGTCAGGGTCGCCCCGCGGCCGGTCCCGGCGGTCCCCGTCCGGCTCCCGGCCAGGGCGGTCCCCGGCCGTCCCCCGGCTCGATGCCCCCGCGTCCGAACCCGGCCGCGATGCCGCAGCGTGCTGCGCGTCCCGGCCCGACCGGTCGTCCCGGCCGTCCCGGCGCGCCCGGCGGACGTCCGGCCGGCGCTGGTGGCGGCGGCGGTTACCGCGGTGGCGGTGGCGGTGCTCCCGGCGCCGGTGCCGGTGCCGGTGCCGCCGGTGGTTTCCGCGGTCGTCCCGGTGGCGGTGGCGGTGGCGGTGGCGCCGGCCGTGGTGGCCGCGGCGGAACCGCGGGTGCCTTCGGTCGTCCCGGTGGCGCTCCGCGCCGTGGCCGCAAGTCGAAGCGGCAGAAGCGGCAGGAATACGATTCGATGCAGGCACCGTCGGTCGGTGGTGTGCGGCTGCCGCGCGGCAACGGCGAGACCATCCGTCTCGCCCGCGGCGCGTCGCTGTCCGACTTCGCGGAGAAGATCGACGCGAACCCGTCGGCCCTGGTCCAGGCGCTGTTCAACCTCGGTGAGATGGTCACGGCCACTCAGTCGGTGAACGACGAGACCCTCGAGCTGCTCGGCTCGGAGATGAACTACAACGTTCAGGTCGTCAGCCCCGAGGACGAGGACCGCGAGCTGCTCGAGTCGTTCGACATCACCTACGGCGAGGACGAGGGCACCGAGGAAGACCTCGTGCAGCGTCCGCCGGTGGTGACCGTCATGGGTCACGTCGACCACGGCAAGACCCGCCTGCTCGACACGATCCGCAAGGCCAACGTCCGCGAGGGCGAGGCCGGCGGCATCACCCAGCACATCGGCGCCTACCAGGTGATGACCCACCTCAACGGCGAAGACCGGCTGATCACCTTCATCGACACCCCGGGTCACGAGGCGTTCACCGCCATGCGTGCCCGCGGCGCGAAGTCGACCGACATCGCGATCCTCGTGGTCGCGGCCGACGACGGCGTCATGCCGCAGACGGTGGAGGCGATCAACCACGCGCAGGCTGCGGACGTGCCGATCGTGGTCGCGGTGAACAAGATCGACAAGGAGGGTGCGAACCCCCAGAAGATCCGCCAGCAGCTCACCGAGTACGGACTGGTCACCGAGGAGTACGGCGGCGACACCATGTTCGTCGACATCTCGGCGAAGCAGGGCCTGAACATCGACCAGCTGCTCGAGGCCGTGCTGCTCACCGCGGACGCGTCCCTCGACCTGCGGGCCAACCCGGACATGGAGGCGCAGGGCGTCGCGATCGAGGCGCACCTCGACCGCGGCCGCGGCCCCGTGGCCACCGTCCTGGTCCAGCGCGGCACGCTGCGCGTGGGCGACTCGATCGTCGCGGGCGACGCGTACGGCCGTGTCCGCCGAATGGTGGACGAGCACGGCGACGACGTCCTCGAGGCGTTCCCGTCGCGTCCGGTCCAGGTCATCGGCTTCACGTCGGTGCCCGGCGCCGGTGACAACCTCGTCGTCGTCGAGGAGGACCGCATCGCACGGCAGATCGCGGACCGCCGCAATGCGCGCAAGCGCAACGCGCTGGCCGCCAAGAGCCGCAAGCGGATCAGCCTCGAGGACCTCGATGCCGCGCTCAAGGAGCACAACGAGCTCAACCTCATCCTCAAGGGCGACAACGCCGGTACGGTCGAAGCCCTCGAGGAGGCCCTCATGGGCATCGAGGTCGGCGACGAGGTGCGCCTGCGGGTCATCGACCGCGGTGTCGGTGGTGTCACCGAGACCAACGTCAACCTGGCCGCCGCGTCGAACGCCGTGATCATCGGCTTCAACGTCCGCGCCGAGGGCAAGGCCACCGAGCTCGCCAACCGCGAGGGCGTCGACATCCGCTACTACTCGATCATCTACCAGGCGATCGACGAGGTGGAGAAGGCCCTCAAGGGCATGCTCAAGCCGATCTACGAGGAGGTCGAGCTCGGCCGCGCCGAGATCCGGGCGATCTTCAAGTCGTCCAAGGTCGGCAACATCGCGGGCTGCATGGTCCAGTCGGGTGTCGTCAAGCGCAACGCGAAGGCCCGTCTGCTCCGCGACAACAACGTGGTCGCCGAGACGGTCACCATCTCGTCGCTGCGGCGCGAGAAGGACGATGTGACCGAGGTGCGGGAAGGCTTCGAGTGCGGTCTGACGGTCACCTACTCCGACATCAAGATCGGTGACGTGATCGAGGCGTACGAGCTGCGCGAGAAGCCGCGCGACTGACGCAGCCGGACACAACCGACGGCCTCGTCGGCGGCGGTGGGCGAGATGATCGCCCGCCGCCGTCGGCGTGCCGGAGGACCGGCACCGGACGACACCGGAGGGTGGATGTATCTCGGGGCACTGGAACTGGACGTCCTGCTCGGTGACGTGCGCTCGCTCAAGCAGAAGCGGTCCGTGATCCGGCCCGTCCTCGCCGAGCTGCGGCGGATGGCGGTCAGCGCCGCCGAGACCGGCGACCAGGACCTCTACCGTCGCGCCGAGATCGGCGTGGCGGTGGCCGCATCGGCGGTGCCCTATCTCAACGAGGTGCTCGACACGTGCGAGCGGCTCGTCGCCGGCCGCCCGGAGTTGCAGCTGCTCTCCGTGCGGCGAAGAATTTTCGGTCCGGAGGACTGACCGGACCGGTGGAACAAACATGTGGTCGCCGCCGGCGGCCGGGGAGAGGAACCGACTGACATGGCCGATCCAGCACGGGCACGTCGACTGGCCAAGCGCATCGCCACGATCGTCGCCACGGCCATCGATCACGAGATCAAGGATCCGCGGCTGGCGTTCGTCACCGTGACCGATGCGAAGGTCACCGCGGATCTGCACGACGCCACCGTCTACTACACGGTCCGCGGCGAGGACCTGGACACCGAACCCGACCTGGCCGCGGCCGCCGCAGGCCTGGAGAAGGCCAAGGGCGTGCTGCGCTCGAAGGTCGGGGCGGGCACCGGGGTGCGGTTCACCCCCACCCTGACCTTCGTCACCGACACCGTGCCGGACACCGCCCGGCACATGGAGGAACTCCTCGAACGGGCACGGGCCGCCGACGAGGAACTCGCCAAGGCCCGCGAGGGCGCCGCTCCCGCCGGCGAGCCGGATCCCTACAAGGAACCACGGGTGCGTCCCGACGACGGTGACGACCTGTAGCGCACCGATGGCCGAGTCGATCCAGGCCGCCACGGCGGTCGATCTGCGCGACGCCGTCGCGCTCCTCGAGGACGCCACCTCGGTGACGATCCTCTGCCACGTCCAGCCCGACGCCGACACCTTCGCCAGCGGCCTGGCACTCGGCACGGTGCTCGAGCGGCGCGGCATTCCGGTGCAGGTGGCGTTCGCGTCGCCGACCGCCGTCCCGGCGTCGATGCGCGACCTGCCCGGCGGGCACCTGCGGGTGCCCGCCGGGCAGGTGCGCCGCGAGGTCGACCTGCTCGTCACCGTGGACTGCGGCACGGCCGGCCGGCTCGGGCATCTCGCGGACCGGCTGGCAGGCGCGAAGCACACCCTGGTGATCGACCACCACCGCTCCAACACCCGGTTCGGCACCCACAATCTGATCGACGAGGCCGCCGAATCCACCACCGCCGTGCTCGCCGAGCTGTTCGACGAGTGGGGCGTGGAGATCGACGCGGACCTCGCCCACTGCCTGTACGCGGGGCTGGTCACCGACACCGGCTCGTTCCGGTGGGGACGCGCCGGGGGACACCGTCTGGCCGAGCGCCTGCTGGCCACCGGCATCGACGGGGCCGCCATCACGCGACGGCTCCTCGACACGCACCCCTTCGGGTGGCTGCCGATGCTGTCGCGGGTGCTCGCGTCGGCGACGCTCGTTCCCGACGCCGCCGGCGGACGCGGACTCGTCCACGCGACGGTGCTGCGCGCCGATTCGGCGCACCTCGGCGCCGAGGAGGTCGAAAGCGTCATCGACATCGTCCGGACCACCGCCGAAGCGGAGGTCGCCGCCGTGTTCAAGGAGTGCGGCCCGGACGTGTGGACGGTATCGCTGCGCTCGAAGAACGCCGTCGACGTCTCCGTCGCCGCCACCGCCCTCGGCGGAGGTGGGCATCGGTTCGCATCCGGATACACCGCGTACGGCGACCGCGACCGGGTCGTCACGGCGCTGCGCGCGGCCCTGGACTGACGGTGCCGGCGCCGCAACCGCGGGACACCGCCGGCCCGGAACCGGACGCGCCCCCGCACGTCGTCCCCGAGGCCACCGCCCGGCGCATCCTCGGGCTCGCGGTGCCGGCCCTCGGGGTGCTCGCCGCCGAGCCGCTGTACCTCCTGTTCGACATCGCCGTCGTCGGCCGGCTCGGCGCGCTCGCGCTCGCGGGCCTCGCCATCGGCGGCCTCGTCCTCGCCCAGGTCAGCACCCAGCTGACCTTCCTGTCCTACGGGACCACGGCCCGCGCCGCCCGCCTCCACGGCGCCGGCCGGCGTGACGCCGCCGTCGCCGAGGGTGTGCAGGCCACCTGGCTCGCGCTCGGTGTCGGCACCGCGATCCTGCTCGTCGGGCAGGTACTGGCGGAACCGGTGGCCGCGCTGATCGCCGGGGACCCGGAGATCGCCGACGCCGCAGTGTCGTGGCTGCGGGTCGCCCTGTTCGGCGCACCGCTGATCCTCGTCGGGCTCGCCGGCAACGGCTGGATGCGAGGCGTGCAGGACACCGCCCGCCCGCTGCGGTACGTGCTCGCCGGGCTCGCGCTCTCGGCGGTGCTGTGCCCGGTGCTCGTGCACGGCCTGCTCGGCGCCCCCCGCTGGGAACTCGCCGGTTCCGCCGTCGCCAACGTCGCCGGACAGGGTGTCTCCGCGGCCCTGTTCGTCGGGGCACTGCTCCGGGCCGGTGTGCCGCTGCGGCCTCGTCGCGCGGTGATCGTGGCGCAGTTGCGCCTCGGCCGCGATCTGATCGCCCGCAGCCTCGCCTTCCAGGCGTGCTTCCTGTCCGCGGCCGCGGTGGCGGCCCGCTTCGGTGCCGCGGCCGTCGCGGCGCACCAGGTGGTGCTGCAGCTGTGGAACTTCGTCGCGCTCACCCTCGACTCGCTCGCCGTCGCCGCGCAGGCCCTGGTGGGTGCGGCGCTCGGGGCGGGGGCCCGGTCCGGCGCGAAGCGCCTGGCCTGGCGGATCACCGCCTGGTCCACGGTGTTCGCCGCCGGCCTGGCCCTGGCGTTCCTGCTCGGCGGCGACGTGATCCCGGCGCTGTTCACCGACGACCCGGCGGTCCTCGAGCAGATCGACGTCGCCTGGTGGTTCTTCGTCGCGCTCATGCCCGCCGCCGGAGTGGTGTTCGCGCTCGACGGGGTGCTGCTCGGCGCCGGTGACGCCGCCTTCCTGCGCACCGCCACGCTCGCGTCCGCGCTGTTCGGCTTCCTGCCCGTCGTCTGGTGCTCGCTGGTGTGGGGCTGGGGGCTCGCGGGTATCTGGACGGGGCTTACGGTGTTCATCGTGTTCCGCATGGCGGCCGTGGTCTGGCGGACCCGGTCGGGGCGGTGGGCCGTCGCCGGTGCGGACCGGCAGATCCGGCGCGAGACGGTACGGGACGAGACAGAAGGGCAGGACCGGTGACGGGGAAACTCTGGGCGGTCAGCGACATCCACGTCGGGCATCGAGGCAATCGCCCCGTCACCGAGGATCTGCACCCCGAATCCCCGGACGACTGGTTGATCGTCGCCGGCGACGTCGCCGAGAAGTCCGACGACATCCGCTGGGCGCTGTCGCTGCTGCGCAGCCGTTTCGCCAAGGTGATCTGGGTTCCCGGCAACCACGAGCTGTGGACCACCGCCAAGGACCCGGTGCAGATGCACGGCGCCGCCCGGTACGACTACCTCGTGACGATGTGCCGCGAACTCGACGTGCTCACCCCGGAGGACCCGTATCCCGTGTGGCACAGGGAGGGCGGGCCGGTGACGCTCGTGCCGATGTTCCTGCTCTACGACTACTCGTTCCTGCCCGAGGGCACCACGACGAAGGCCGAGGGCCTGGCGCTCGCCCGCGAACGCAACGTCGTCGCCACCGACGAGTTCCTCCTCTCACCCGACCCGTACGTCACCCGCGACGTGTGGTGCCGCGTGCGGCTCGACGACACCCGCAAGCGCCTCGACGCCCTCGACCCGGCGCTGCCGACGGTGCTGATCAACCACTTCCCACTGGTCCGCGAACCCACCCGGATGCTGTTCTACCCGGAGTTCTCCCTCTGGTGTGGCACCACCGAGACCGCCGATTGGCACCTGCGCTACCGCGCGTTGTGCGCCGTGTACGGACACCTGCACATCCCGCGCACCACGTACTACGACGGCGTCCGCTTCGAGGAGGTCTCCCTCGGCTACCCACGGGAATGGCAGCGCCGGGGTCTGCCCGAGCCGCTGCTGCGCCAGATCCTGCCGGTGCCGGAGTATCCGCCGGGATCGCTGAACAAGTGGGGCGGGCACTTCCGGGTGACCCCCGAGATGGAAGCCGAAGTCGAGAAGATGCGCGCTGAGCGCGCTGCACAGAACACGCGCACTGGGGAGCTGCGATGACCGACCCGACGACCTCGACCCGCACCGGGCTGATCACCCGGATCCTGCCCGACGGCATCGCCGCCGCGGAGTTGTTCGAGGACCCGCCCGGCCTGCGACCGCACCCGCAGGAGGAGGCGCTCGTCGCCCGTGCGGTGGACAAGCGGCGACGGGAGTTCGCGGGGGCGCGGCACTGCGCGCGGCTCGCCATGCGGCAGCTCGGGATGGAGCCCGGGCCGGTGCTCAAGGGCGACAAGGGGGCGCCCGTATGGCCGCGGGGAGTCGTCGGCAGCCTCACCCACTGCGACGGTTACCGCGGCGCCGTCCTGGCCTACGCGCTGCAGGTGCGGTCGCTGGGGATCGACGCGGAGCCGCACGGTCCCCTGCCCGACGGGGTGCTCGAGGCGGTGTCCCTGCCGCAGGAGCGCACCTGGCTCGCCGGCACCGAGCCGAGCCTGCACTGGGACCGCCTGCTCTTCTGCGCGAAGGAGGCCACCTACAAGGCGTGGTTCCCGCTCACCGGGCGCTGGCTGGGCTTCGAGGACGCCCACATCACGTTCGAGCGCGACGGCGCGGCCGCCGTACCGAGCGCGGCCGCGTCGGGCACGTTCCGTTCCGACCTGCTCGTACCCGGCGACACCCGCGACGGTGCGCCGCTGTCGGCGTTCGACGGGCGGTGGTTGATCGCCGACGGGCTGGTGCTCACCGCGATCGTCGTGCACTGACACCGGGGCCGCCGCGGCAGGTGGCAGAATCGGGCCCCGTGTCTGCCTCCGAGAACCCCGCCCTCGCCCGTGCCGGCCTGCTCGTCGTCGACAAGGACCCGGGTATGACCAGCCACGACGTGGTGGCCCGCTGCCGGCGGCTGCTCGGCACCCGCAAGGTCGGTCATGCCGGCACCCTCGACCCGATGGCGACGGGCGTGCTCGTGCTCGGGGTGGAGCGCGCGACGAAGATGCTGGGCCTGCTCGCCCTCACCACCAAGGCGTATTCGGCGACGATCCGGCTCGGGCAGAGCACCGTCACCGACGACGCCGAGGGTGAGGTGCTCGCGACCACCGACGCCTCCGCCGTCGCGGACGAGGCGATCGCGGCGGCCGTTGCCGCGCTCACGGGGGAGATCTCCCAGGTGCCTGCCAGCGTCAGCGCGATCAAGATCGACGGCAAGCGCGCCTACGCCCGGATGCGCGAGGGGGAGACCGTCGAGCTCGCGGCCCGGCCGGTCACGGTCTCGCGGTTCGAGGTGCTGTCCCGGCGGACCACCTCGGACGGGTTCGTCGATCTCGACGTCGAGGTGGAGTGCTCGTCCGGCACCTACATCCGGGCGCTGGCCCGGGATCTGGGGGCCGCCCTGGGCGTCGGCGCGCACCTGACGGCGCTGCGGCGCACCCGGGTCGGCCCGTTCGGGCTCGAGCACGCCCGCACGCTCGCCCAGCTCGAGGAGAGCCCGACCGTGAGCCTGGACATCGATGCAGCCGTCCGCACCGCGTTCCCGTGCCGCGACGTCACCGCGGCGGAGGCGGAACTGCTGGCGAACGGCCGGTGGCTGGATCCGGTGGGGATTCCCGGCGTGTACGCGGCGATCGACCCGTCCGGCCGGGCCGCGGCGCTGCTGCAGGAGAAGGGCAAGCGGGCCTCGGCAGTGTTCGTCGTGCGCCCGGCCACCATGTAGCGGTGTGTCCTTCGGGCTGCTCCCGCCGCCCGAAGGACACACCGGCGCCGCGGCCGCCTACACCAGCCAGATCGCGTCGGCCGCGGGATGCCCGAGGTCGACCGTGGTGCCGCCGTCGCCGCCGATACGGACCGAGACGGTGCCCGCGAAGTCGCGGCGTTCGACGACCCGGATGTCGGTGTCGAGGGCTATGCCCACGTCGTCGAAGTAGCGCAGCATCGCCGGGTCCGCGTCCGAGATGCGGGCGACGCGGCCGTGCTCGCCGTCGACGAACGCGCTGAGCTGCCGGGCCGGGGGAGTGGGGATCGTGCCGTCGTCCGCCGGGATCGGGTCGCCGTGCGGGTCCCGCTCGGGATGGCCGAGCTTGGCGTCGATGGCGGCGACGAGCCGGTCGGAGACGGCGTGCTCGAGGACCTCGGCCTCGTCGTGCACCTCGTCCCAGCCGTAGCCGAGTTCCTGGACCAGATACGTCTCGAGCAGACGGTGCTTGCGGACCATGGCCACGGCGGCGGCGCGCCCGGAGTCCGTGAGGGAGATCGCGCCGTAGCGGGCGTGGTCGACGAGGCCCTGATCGGCGAGCTTGCGGACGGCCTCGGAGACGGTCGACGCCGACACTCCGAGCTTCTCCGCGAGCAGCTTCGTCGAGACCTTCTCCCCCGACCATTCCCGCACGGTCCAGATGATCTTGAGGTAGTCCTGCGCGACCGGCGTCAGCGTGTCCGCCGTCGCCACCTCGGTCGTCCCGCTTCTCTCGCCCACGGGGACAGCTTAGGCAAGTCTCACCGCGGATTCATCCGCGTCGCGCAGCCGTGCCCGCCGCCGCAGCGCCCCGGTGATCAGTCCCTGGTGCGGCGAGAAGAGGTAGGCCACCGTGAACACGACGGCCTGCGCCAGGACGACGACACCGCCGGTGGAGGCGTCGGTGTAGTAGCTGACGTACACCCCGGCCGCCGATGTCAGCGCGGCCAGGGTGGGGGCGAGCACCAGCATCCGCGACAGCCGTTCGGTGAGCAGGTACGCCGTCGCACCGGGGATGATCAGCATCGCCACGACGAGGATCACCCCGACGGCCTGGATGGCGGCGACGATGGTGACCGCGAGGAGAGCGAGCAACAGGGCGGACAGCCGGGCCGGGGAGATCCCGAGGGCGTGGGCCTGCCCCCGGTCGAACGCGAACAGGGTCAGGTCGCGGCGCTTGGCGATCAGCACGACGAGCACCACCACCGCGAGGGCGGTGACCTGCCACATGTCCTCGGTGGCCAGGCCCAGCAGGTTGCCGAAGAGCACGTGGTGCAGGTCCACCTGGCTCGGGTTCTTGGAGATCAGGACGACGCCGAGGGCGAACAGCGTCGTGAACACCACGCCGATCGCGGCGTCCTCCTTGACCTTGGTGGTGCTGCGCACGAGCCCGATCAGGGCGACGGCGGCCCCGGCGAACAGCAACGCGCCCAGGGCGAACGGTGCCCCCACCAGGTAGGCCAGCACCACCCCCGGCAGCACGGCGTGGGAGACGGCGTCGCCCATCAGCGACCAGCCGATGAGGACGAGCCAGCAGCTGAGCAGGGCACACACGACCGTGGCGGCCACCGCGACGACGAGCGCACGCTGCATGAAGCCGTACTGCAGCGGTTCGACGATCAGTTCGACGAGGTTCACCGCGCCTCCTGGGGAACGTAAGGGGTCGGCACCAGCGGGTCGACGCCGAAGGCGCGGGCGAGGTTCTCCGGCCGGAGCACCTCCTCCGGGGCGCCGTGCACGAGGATGCGACGCTGCAGCAGCGCGGCCTCGTCGCACAGCGTCGACAGCCCGGCGAGGTCGTGGGTGGCGACGAGGACCGTGTGCCCGGAGCCGGCGAGGTCCCGGATCACGCCGGTCAGCGCCGCCTCGGTGCGCTTGTCCACCCCGGCGAACGGCTCGTCGAGCAGCAACAGGGGAGCGCCCTGGGCGATGGCGCGGGCGACGAAGACCCGCTTGCGCTGACCGCCCGAGAGCTGCCCGATCTGCCGCTGCTCGTAGCCGGCCATGTCGACGCGTTCGAGCGCGGCCCGGACCGCGGCGTGGTCGGCAGGCCGCGGCCGGCGCAGCCAGTTCTGGTGGCCGTAGCGGCCCGTCATCACGACTTCGCCCACGCTGATGGGGAAGTCCCAGTCGACGGCCTCGCTCTGCGGCACGTACGCGACGGCTCCGGCCTTACGGGCGGTGACGGTGTCGGCGCCGCCGATGGACACGGTGCCGGCGCTCGGCCGCACGATGCCCATGATCGCTTTGAAGAGGGTCGACTTGCCCGAGCCGTTGGTGCCGACGAGCCCGCACACCCGGCCGGTGGTGAGGGTCAGGTCGACGCCGTCGAGCGCGGTGACGGTGCGGTAGTGCACGCTCAGGCGGGAGACGGCCAGTGCGGGAGCGGGTGTCGCGGTCATGGGCGCAGCCCTTCGGTGATGGTGCGGACGTCGTGCCGGAGCAGCTCGAGGTAGGTCGGCACGGGGCCGTCCGGCTCGGAGAGCGAGTCGACGTACAGGGTTCCGCCGAACCGGGCACCGGTGTCCTCGGCGACCTGCCGCTGGGCCTTGTCCGAGACGGTGGACTCACAGAACACGGCGGGCACGGCGTTGGCCCGGACGAAGTCGACCGTACGGGCGATCTGCTGGGGGGTGCCCTGCTGGTCGGCGTTGACCGCCCACAGGTACGCCTCGCTCAGGCCGGCGTCGCGGGCCAGGTAGCTGAAGGCGCCCTCGCAGGTGACCAGCGCTCGGTGATTCGGCGGCAACACGGCCAGGTCGGCGACGAGCTGTTCGTGCACCGCCTGCAGTTCGGCGCGGTACGCCGCGGCGTTGGCGGCGTAGTCGGAGGCGTGCTCGGGGTCGAGCTCGGCGAACGCGGCGGCGATGTTGTCGACGTACGTCTGGGCCGCCAACGGGGACATCCACGCGTGCGGGTTGTGCCGCCCCGCGTAGGCGTCCTCGCCGATCGGCAGCGGCGGCACGCCCTCGCTGAGGACGGCGTGGGCGGCGTCGGTGTCGGCGAGGAACTGTTCGAACCAGCGCTCGAGGCCCAGTCCGTTGTCGAGGACGAGGTCGGCCCGGGTGGCGTAGCGCAGGTCGCCCGGAGTGGGCTCGTAGCCGTGGACCTCGGCCCCGACCTTGGTGATCGACTCGACCCGCAGGTGTTCCCCGGCGACGTTGCGGGCCATGTCCGCGAGCACCGTGAAGGTGGTCAGCACCAGGGGGCGGTCGTCGTCGGAACTCTGCGCCGAGCTGCAGCCCGCCAGGATCGCCGTGGCCGCGAACGCCACGGCGATTTTGCGGAGTCCAACGAAAATGTTCGGCATGCCGAAATTATGGCGGTGTGCCGTCGGCGTTGTCCATGCGACGCCCCGGGCGAGCCGGAGATGACCGTCCGGCCGCCGGGTCGTAGGCTGCGCTTGTGCAGAGATGGCGAGGTCTCGACGAAATTCCCGCGGATTGGGGTCGTTGTGTCCTGACGATCGGGGTGTTCGACGGTGTGCACCGCGGGCACCAGCAGCTGATCGCGCGGGCAGTGAAGTCGGCGAAGGAGCGCGGCACAGCCAGCGTCCTGATGACGTTCGACCCGCACCCGATGGAGGTCGTGCGGCCGGGCAGTCACCCGGCGCAGCTCACGACCCTCGCGCGGCGGGCAGAACTGGCCGAGGAGCTCGGCATCGACGTCTTCTGCGTCATGCCGTTCACCCCCGAGTTCATGAAGCTGTCCCCGGAGCGGTACGCCCACGAGATCCTCGTCGAGCGACTCCACGTCGCCGAGGTCGTCGTGGGCGAGAACTTCACCTTCGGCAAGAAGGCCGCCGGCAACGTCGACCTGCTGCGCACCATCGGCGAGCGCTTCGGCTTCGCCGTTCAGGGCCTGACCTTGCTCAGCGAACATGCGGTGACGTTCTCCTCCACCTACATCCGCTCGTGCGTCGACGCCGGCGACGTCGCCGCCGCGGCCGACGCGCTGGGCCGCCCGCACCGCGTCGAGGGCGTCGTGGTGCACGGGGACGGCCGCGGCCGCGATCTCGGCTTCCCCACCGCGAACGTCGCGCCGCCCATGTACTCGGCCATCCCCGCGGACGGCGTCTACGCCTGCTGGTTCACCGTCCTCGGCCCGGGCACCGGGGGGCTCGGCACCGTCACGCCGGGGGAGCGGTACCTCGCGGCGGTGTCGGTGGGCACCAATCCGACCTTCTCCGGGCGCACCCGCACCGTGGAGGCGTTCGTCCTCGACGAGGAGGCCGACCTGTACGGCCAGCACGTCGCGGTCGACTTCGTCGAGCGGCTGCGCGGCATGGAGCGGTTCGAATCGGTGGAGGCGCTCATCTCGGCGATGCACCGCGACGCCGAGCGGGCCCGCGAGGTGCTCGAGCGCACTCGCGGCTAGGGCCGTTCCGGTCCGGGCCCCGCCCGGATCGGGGACAATTCCCGGTGTGTCGATACGTCAGTGGCGACACGCGCGCCTGACCTGGGCGGACGCCGCGAACTATCACGAGTCGAAATCGGACCGGCCGACCGACTGGTCCGCCTTCGTCGTGTTCGACGAGCGGGACGGTGCGATCCGCGGCCCCGAGGACGCGTCCGCTCACCTGCGCTCCCGGGCGCATCTGCTGACCGTGCTGGACCGGCGGATCGTCGAGGCGCCCGGCCGGCTGGACTATCCGTACTGGGTGCGGGCGCAGCTGCCGCCCGAGGAGCGCATCGAGTACCACGAGTGGGCCGGCGGCTCGTTCACCGCGTGCATCGACGCCATCGCCGACCTGTGCGCGGACCCGCTGGACGTCCGGCGGCGCGCGTGGCGCATGCACGTCTTCGTCGCGGTGTCCGACCCGGACGATCCGGGCGCGACCGTGACGGTCGTCGTGCTGCAGGTCAGTCACGCCGTGATGGCAGGCTCGGCGCTGCCCGCCTTCCTCGGCGCGCTGTTCGGCGCGGACGGGCAACCGCTGCGCGTTCCCGGCCTGCCGCCGGCCGCGGCGCGACCGCAGCACGTCGCCGCAGCGGTCTCGGGTGTGGCGCGCTTCGCCCGCTGGTACCTGCGGCTCGGCTACCTGACGCTCGGCGCTGTCCTGGTGCGGCGCGCGGCGTCGGCGCGGTCCGCGGACGCCCCGACGGTCCCGTCCCCGGCGGCGCGGCCCGCAGCGGTGCTCGCCGGGGCGCCCGGGCCCGACCGGGTGATCCGGATCGTGCGGCCCGACCTGGGCAGTCTCGTCGGCCGGACCTACACCGTGACGGCCATGGGCCTGGCAGCGGTGTCCCTCGCGATGCAGCGCTACTTCGGCGAGCGCGGCCGGCCCGTCGTCGGCGCCCACGTCGCGGTTCCGGTCGCGGTCGGCGCGGCCGGTGCCGCGCTGGGCGTCAATCGGCTGACCGCCGCGATCGTTCCGTTGTGTACCGAGGTCGCCGATCCCCGCGACCGGGTGGCGGCCGTGGCCGACGCGCTCGCCGGCGAACGGCGGGTCGCGACGTCCCCCGAGGTGCTGCACCGCCTCGCGGGTGCGGGCGCGGTGCCGTATCCGCTGTACCGCCGGGCGGCGGACCGGCGCGACCGTGCGGCGGCGGCGGGCGGGTTCGCGGCACCCGCCGAGACCGCGGTCACCAGTGTCGACTGTGGCGCCGACACCGGCTGGACCTACCACGGCGGAACGTTCCGTTTCGTCGCGGGCATCCAGTCCCTCCGCCCGGGGATGGGTCTGGTGCACTCCTTCAGCCGGGCCGGCGAAGCGTTCGCCGTCACGGTCATGAGCTCGCCGCTGCTGATGCCGGATCTCGATCGGTACGCGACCCTCCTCGAGGAGGCGTTCGCCGAGGTGATCGAAGCCACCGGAGGCCGCCGATCCGGCACCGGATCCCGCGGCTGAGGGTGGCCGGGGCCGGCACCTGCCCCTCTGGTACGCTCATCCGCTGGTGTGTGCTGCGGTTCGCGGTGGCCGCACCGACGGGCATCGGCCCGTTCCACGAAGCGCGCGGACGTCATCGATCAGGAGTATCCCAGTGGCATTGACCACCGAGCAGAAGAAGCAGATCCTCGGCGAGTACGGCCTCCACGAGACCGACACCGGATCGCCCGAGGCGCAGGTCGCGATGCTCACCAAGCGCATCCAGGACCTGACCGAGCACCTGAAGCAGCACAAGCACGACCACCACTCCCGCCGCGGCCTGCTGCTGCTGGTCGGTCGTCGTCGCCGGCTGCTCAAGTACGTCGAGAAGGTCGACGTCAACCGCTACCGTTCGCTGATCCAGCGTCTGGGTCTGCGCCGATAGGAGCGCGGCGAAGCGACGACGCGATCTGCGTTCGCTGATCTTTCCGATAGCCAACGAGGCAATGCTTAGACTGAGCCTCGTTGGCTATCGGTGTTTGGCCGCTGCGCGGCCGGAGGTGGGTGACGTGCCCACCGGACACCGGCAGCGGCACCCGCGGACGGCGACACCGCCCGCGGAACCGTATGCACCGACGGTGTCGGTCTTCGGTAGTGACCTTCCGGACCCGGTCCGGACGGTTTCGATCGACGACCGCCTCCGCACGCTCGGCCCGTGAGACGCGGGCACGGGCGATCGGTGCGCAGCCGCAGCCACGAGGGTTGTGGCGCCCGCGCGGGTACGGCGAAGACGAGAGGGAAGAGAAGAGTAGAGATGACCAGCAATTCAGCAGTCGAGGTCGACGAGGGCGTGTTCGAGTCCGTCGCAGTCCTCGACAACGGGTCCTTCGGCACCCGCCAGATTCGTTTCGAGACCGGCCGCCTCGCCCAGCAGGCCGCCGGCTCCGTCGTCGCGTACCTCGACGACGAGACCATGCTGCTGTCGGCGACGAGCGCCAGCAAGCAGCCCAAGGAGCACTTCGACTTCTTCCCGCTGACGGTGGACGTCGAGGAGCGCATGTACGCCGCGGGCCGCATCCCCGGCTCGTTCTTCCGTCGCGAGGGCCGGCCCTCCACCGACGCGATCCTGACCTGTCGCCTCATCGACCGGCCGCTGCGCCCGTCCTTCGTCGACGGCCTGCGCAACGAGATCCAGGTCGTGGTGACGGTGCTCAGCCTGAACCCGAACGACCTGTACGACGTCGTCGCGATCAACGCCGCGTCGGCGTCCACCCAGATCGCCGGCCTGCCGTTCTCCGGCCCGGTCGGCGGCGTGCGGGTCGCGCTGATCACCTCCGAGGAGAACAAGACCGGCCAGTGGGTCGCGTTCCCGACGGTCGAGCAGCTCGAGAACGCCGTGTTCGACATGGTGGTCGCGGGTCGCATCGTGGGTGGCGGCGACAACCCCGACACCGCCGACGTCGCGATCATGATGGTCGAGGCCGAGGCCACCGAGAACGTCGTCGAGCTGGTCGCCGGCGGTGCGCAGGCGCCGACCGAGACCGTCGTCGCCGAGGGTCTCGAGGCCGCCAAGCCGTTCATCGCGCGGCTGTGCGTCGCCCAGCAGCAGCTCGCCGCCGCGGCCGCGAAGCCCACCGGTGACTTCCCGCTGTTCCCGGCCTACGAAGCCGACGTGTACGAGGCCGTCGAGGCCGCCGCGTCGACCAAGCTGGCCGAGGCGCTGACCATCGCCGGCAAGCAGGAGCGCGACGAGCGGACCGACGAGGTCAAGGTCGAGGTCCTCGAGCAGGTGGCCCCCAACTTCGAGGGCCGTGAGAAGGAGATCGGCGCGGCGTTCCGCTCGCTCACCAAGAAGCTGGTCCGCCAGCGGATCCTGCGGGACAAGTTCCGCATCGACGGCCGCGGCATCACGGACATCCGCGCCCTGTCCGCCGAGGTCGCGATCGTGCCCCGGGCCCACGGCTCGGCGCTGTTCGAGCGTGGCGAGACCCAGATCATGGGTGTCACCACGCTGGACATGGTGAAGATGGCGCAGCAGATCGATTCGCTCGGTCCCGAGACCAGCAAGCGGTACATGCACCACTACAACTTCCCGCCGTACTCCACCGGTGAGACCGGCCGCGTCGGCTCGCCGAAGCGCCGCGAGATCGGCCACGGCGCCCTCGCCGAGCGGGCCCTGATCCCGGTCCTGCCCAGCCAGGAGGAGTTCCCCTACGCGATCCGTCAGGTCTCCGAGGCGCTCAGCTCGAACGGCTCCACCTCGATGGGCTCGGTGTGTGCCTCGACGCTGTCGCTGCTCAACGCCGGTGTGCCGCTCAAGGCCCCGGTCGCGGGCATCGCGATGGGCCTGGTCTCCGACGAGGTCGACGGTGAGACCCGCTACGTCGCGCTGACCGACATCCTCGGCGCCGAGGACGCGTTCGGTGACATGGACTTCAAGGTGGCCGGCACGAAGGATTTCGTCACCGCGCTGCAGCTCGACACCAAGCTCGACGGGATCCCGTCGCAGGTGCTCGCCGGGGCGCTGTCGCAGGCGCACGACGCCCGCGCCACCATCCTCGAGGTGATGGCCGAGGCCATCGAGACCCCGGACGAGATGAGCCCGTTCGCGCCCCGGATCACCACCATCAAGGTCCCGGTCGACAAGATCGGCGAGGTCATCGGCCCCAAGGGCAAGATGATCAACTCGATCACCGAGGAGACCGGCGCGAACATCTCCATCGAGGACGACGGCACGGTGTACGTCGGTGCCGCCGACGGCCCGTCCGCGCAGGCCGCGATCGACAAGATCAACGCCATCGCGAACCCGCAACTTCCGAAGGTGGGCGAGCGCTTCCTGGGCACCGTGGTCAAGACCACGGCGTTCGGCGCGTTCGTCTCGCTGCTGCCGGGCCGCGACGGCCTGGTGCACATCAGCAAGCTCGGCAACGGCAAGCGCATCGCCAAGGTCGAGGACGTCGTCAACGTGGGCTCGAAGATCCGCGTGGAGATCGCCGACATCGACAACCGGGGCAAGATCAGCCTGGTGCCGGTGCCCGACGAGGACACCGCCGACGCTTCGGGCGAGACACCCGCGGCTCCGGCCGAGTCCGGCGACATCGCCGAGAGCTGACACTCGGCCTCCGACCGCCCGCGTCTCCGTCTGTCCTTCGGGTGGACGGGGCGCGGGCGGTCGCGCGTCCTCCCGCCGGTGCGGCGCGTGCTACGGCCCCCTGGTGTCGTCCGGGTGCCGGCGCCCGACAACAGTCCGAGTTCCCGCGCCCGCACCACCGCCTGGCGGCGACTCGTGGCACCGAACTTGCGGTACAGAGACTTCAAATGTGCCTTGACGGTGTTCACGGACACGAAGAGCTCGTCGGCGATCTCGGCATTGCTCATCATGGTGGGCAGGAGCAGGAGGACAGCCCGTTCGCGATTGGTCAACGGCTCGAGCAGTTGCGGAGCCTCGGATCGGTCGGCAGTCCCGCCCAGCTTGCCGACCAGCATCGAGACGAATTCGTGGTGGGCGTCGTCGACGCGGTTGTGTCGTTCCAGCAGTGCTCGAACCCGGTCACCGGCCAGTAGAAACGGCCGTGCGATTCCTTCGGGTGCGGCCACCGCGAGGGCATGTGCCAGGGCAACCTCGGCTTCGCCCTCCCCGCGTAGCCGGTCGTGTGCGAGTGCGGCCAGCAGCCAGGCATCGACGGTGGGCCCGTTGTCGATCGGCGCTCCCCCGAGCAGCGGTGCCACCAGTTCCAGGCATCGGCGCGGTTCGTCCGTCGCCAGGTACGACCGCGCCAGAAGGACCACACGGTGCGCACCGGGGCGCGCGAGGTCCGGTGGTCCCTTTTCGGCGGACAGCAGCGCCGCAACCTCGTGGGCCCGTCCTTCGGCCAGCAGAATCTCTGCCTCGACGAGTTCGTACCACTCGGCAAGGAAGCGCGGGATGACCCAGTCGGACATGCGCTGCCGCAACTGCCCCAGGTGCGCCCGTGCCGCCGGCGGGTTGTCCGCCGAGAGAGCGAGCCGTGCCTGTACGAGCTTGAAGCTGGTTTCGGTGTAGCGGTCGCGGAACTCGCCCAGGCTCGTGTGTCCCCGCTCAACCGCAACCGAACAGGCCTCGATGTCCGCCTCGAGCAGGCGGATCATGGACTCGGCCAGCAGCACCGTGGCCGACGGCGGCAGGAAGGTCCATCCCAGCTCGTCGGCGACGGCCAGCCCGAGATCGACCTCTCTGCGTGCCGCCCGCAACCGGCCGGCCATCGCCATGAGCACGGCTGTGTTGCCGTGCAGATGCAGCGCGAGTACCGGAGTCATCGCCGACCTGGCGGCCAGCGCCGATATCGTGGACGCGAGCATCGCCTCGGCGGCGTCGAGTTCTCCGGACCACAGCTTTCCCATCGCGAGGACGGTGCCGGCGGCGATCCGGTACACGGGCGCGGCCGGCATGTCCGCCGGTGAGACCCCCTCGAGTTGTCGGATCGCTTCTCGTGCGGCACCGACCTGCCGCGACGGATCTGCCTTCATCCAGGCGAGCACCGCATCGAGAGTGACAAGGACCGTCTCGGTGAGCCGCGCGTCGGCGGGCGGGAGAGGATCGAGCAACTCGCGGGCGCGGGCCATGTGGGTGGCGACGCCGACCGGATCGTACTCCGCATACGCGGCGACCGCGGCGGCCGCCGCCACCTCGGCATGCCCCCCGACCAGGTCGGCGGGTGCGTCCCGCAGCAGTGCCACCAGCGCCGGACGTTCCGGACCCAGGATCTCTGCTCCCGCCGCTCGCAGGACGAATCGGGCAAGTCCGAGCCAGTCCTCGGCGGCGCGCAGGTGGCGCGCCGCCTCGAGGAGTTCGCCGTGGTCTGCGAACCACCGGGCGGCACGCCGGTGCAACACGCGGCGGCGCTCGGGATCCTGGGTCTTGAGGCGGTGTCGCAGCAGGTCTCCGAATAGTTGGTGATAGCGGTACCACGCCCGCCGGTGGTTCAACGCGACGACGAACAGGTTGTCCCGTTCGAGCCGGACCAGAAACTGCTGGCCGTCAGTACGCCCGGTCAGGGCGTCGGCCAGTTCGGCGGAAATCCGTCCTACGACGCACGTGTCGAGCAGGAACCGGCGCAGTGCCGGATCCTGGTTGGCCAGCACCTCTTCCGCGAAGTAGTCGGCGACCGACCGTTCGTCCCCCGCAAGTGCCTCCACGGTGGCCTCCACATCGTTCGAGGTCCGGAGCGACAGGGCCGCGAGCCGCAGGCCGGCCGCCCATCCCTCGGTCTTGGCGAGGAGGGTCTGCATCTGAGCGGGTTCGAGGATGACATCGTGGTCGGCCAGAAGCTGTTTCGCCTCGGCGGCATCGAACCGCAACGCTTCCGAACGGATCTCGGTCAGCTGACCGCTCAGGCGGAGTCGTTGCAGTGGCAACGCCGGATCGCTGCGAGTGGCGATCACCAGTCGCACGTTGCCGAGCCCCCTGCGGACGGCCGCCGCGAGCGACTGCACGGCCGGCGTCCCGGCGAGCAGATGCATGTCGTCCAGCACCAGGACGACGGGATGGGGAAGGCGGCCACACGCATCGGCGAACACGGAGACGAACCGGGGGTCGAAACTGGGTGGGACCCGCATCGTCGCCAGCAACGAACCGGCGGGGAACCCGCCGACGGCGCGGAGCGAGTCCAGGACCCGGCTCCAGAACTGCGTCGGTTCGGCGTCCTCACATTCCACCGAGAGCCATGCCACAGGCCCGGGGTGTGACGCTGCCCAGGATGCCAGCAACAGCGTCTTGCCCGACCCGGCCGGCGCCGACACGAGCACGGTGCCGGCGTTCACCCCGTCTTCGAGGATGCGTTCGAGACGCGCGCGCCGCACCACCCGGCCGGGAAGCCGAGGCACGAGGGAGCGCACCATCGACAACGTGGGAGCATACTCGTCCTGCGTGCCGGCCGGTGGCCCCGTCATGGGGCGAGAGTAGTCCTGCGCGGCGGCCGGTGCCCTCGTCATGGGACAAGTTCGGTGATCCGCGGTGAACGGACGCGGATCGGAAGCCGGGTCACGCGCCCGGCGACCCGGTGACGGATCGACCGCGCTCCGGCGCCCGCGACGGTTCCTCCGCCGCGCGGTCGGACCCGGGAACGGTGTCGTTCCCGTAGTCGAACATCGCGGTGATCCGGGTCTTGATCTCTTCGGTGGTCATCGTGCCGGTCGGGGTGAGGCCACCCGCGGCCTGTCGTGTCCTCATGGGGTCCTTCACGAGTTACTGGTAGAGGTCGTCGAGTGCCGAGGGTCGGGTCAGGCCCGGATCATCAACGCGGCGGACGCCAGGGCCGCAGTCGTCGCCGCCGCAGTGAGGACGCCGGCGAGAACGGAGCCGGTGTACGCTCCCACGGGTGCCGAGGCGACCGCTGCGGCGCCGAGGACGATGGCGGGAATCGGCAGCGGCCAGGGCATGTCGTGGCCGGACGCCCCGACCCTGCGTGATGTCGCGTTCTGCGAGCGGGTCCGGACGGTGGGGCGAGTATGTGCGGTCATCGTCGATCCACTTCGTTCGATCGGGACGCGGGTACGCCTGACATTTGGCCGCGAGTGACTCCGCGGTCGATTCCGACGGTAGGTCGCGCCCCTGTGCGGCGCCTCACCCCTGGAGGGTGAAACCGCAGGCCGAGGGTGAATATCCGGCCGCGAACAGGAGAGGAGCACCCGTTCCTGCCGCGGCTCCGGGCGGAACGGACCGTCGGCATTTTTCCTCGAATTCACCCCGCGTGCGCGTGTCGATGATTCGCTGGAGCCGTGACAGCTTCAGCGGGTGTTACCGGAACGCGGCGGAGCTCGAACCTCGCGCTGGCAACGTGGGTCTCGGCGATCAACTTCTGGGCATGGAACATGATCGGCCCCTTGTCCACGACGTATGCGGGCGACCTCTCGCTCAGCAGTACGCAGGCCTCGATCCTCGTCGCGACGCCCATCCTCGTAGGATCTCTCGGGCGCATCGTGGTGGGCTCGCTCACCGATCGTTACGGCGGCCGCGTCATGTTCATCGCGATCTCGCTGGCCTCGATCATCCCGGTGCTCGCTGTCGGTGTGGCCGGCAGCGCAGGCTCCTACCCTCTGCTGCTCGTCTTCGGCTTCTTCCTCGGCATCGCCGGAACGATCTTCGCGGTGGGTATCCCGTTCGCGAACAACTGGTACGAAGCGTCCAGGCGGGGCTTCGCGACCGGTGTCTTCGGGGCCGGCATGGTGGGGACGGCCCTGTCCGCGTTCTTCACTCCGCGGTTCGCACAGTGGTTCGGGCTGCTGGCCACCCACGTCATCGTCGCCGCGGCGCTCGCCGTCACGGCGGGGGTGTGCCTCCTCGTGATGCGTGATTCGCCGCAGTTCCGCCCGAACACCGACGCGGTCGCGCCCAAGCTTGCTGCTGCGCTGAAACTCCCCGTGACCTGGGAGATGTCGTTCCTCTATGCGGTGGTCTTCGGTGGCTTCGTGGCCTTCAGCAACTACCTCCCCACCTACATCAAGACGATCTACGGTTTCTCTGCTGTCGACGCCGGCGCGCGGACAGCGGCCTTTGCTCTGGCCGCAGTGCTGGCCCGGCCGATCGGGGGTGCCCTGTCCGACCGCATCGCCCCGAAGTACGTCGTGCTCGTGTCGTTCGCCGGGACGGCAACGATGGCCGCGATCGCGATCACCCAGCCGCCGCCGGATGTGTGGTCCGCGGCGACGTTCATCCTGCTCGCGATCTTCCTCGGCATCGGCACCGGTGGTGTCTTCGCATGGGTGGCGCGCCGCGCGCCCGCCACGTCCGTGGGATCGGTCACCGGCATCGTTGCGGCTGCCGGCGGGCTCGGCGGGTACTTTCCGCCGCTCGTCATGGGCGCCACCTACGACTCCGTCGACAACGACTACACCGTCGGTCTGCTGCTGCTCGTGGCGACCGCGCTCATCGCGCTCGTCTACACCGCGGTGAAGCTGCACGCGCACGAGTCCGTGCAGGCCGACAGCCGCTGACGATTCCGTCCCGAAGGAGTGCATGTGACCATCCACCACACCGGCGGCCCGGTCGAGGACCTGCTGCGGCGCAGCGGGCGGTTCTTCGTCCCGGGTGACGCCTCCGACGACGGCCGGACCGTCACCCGCCGCGGCGGACGCGAAGGCGACATCTTCTACCGGGACCGGTGGAGTCACGACAAGGTGGTCCGGTCCACCCACGGCGTCAACTGCACCGGTTCGTGTTCGTGGAAGATCTACGTCAAGGACGGGATCATCACGTGGGAGACGCAGGAAACCGACTACCCCACGGTGGGGCCCGACCGCCCCGAGTACGAACCGCGCGGCTGTCCCCGCGGCGCTGCGTTCTCGTGGTACACGTACTCGCCGACGCGGGTGCGCTACCCGTACGCCCGCGGCGCGCTCGTCGAGATGTACCGCGAGGCCAGGGCGCGGCTCGGCGATCCCGTTCTGGCGTGGGCCGACATCCAGGGCGATCCCGAACGGCGCCGCCGTTACCAGCGGGCCCGCGGCAAGGGCGGCCTGGTCCGGGTGACGTGGGCCGAGGCGACCGAGCTGATTGCGGCGGCGCACGTGCACACCGTCCGGGAATACGGCCCCGACCGGGTGGCCGGCTTCTCGCCGATCCCCGCGATGTCGATGGTGTCCTTCGCTGCCGGTTCCCGGTTCGTCGAGCTGATCGGCGGCGTCATGACGTCCTTCTACGACTGGTACGCCGACCTTCCCGTCGCCTCTCCGCAGGTGTTCGGGGACCAGACCGACGTGCCCGAATCCGGCGACTGGTGGGACGCGGCCTACCTCATGATGTGGGGATCGAACGTGCCGGTCACGCGCACACCCGACGCGCACTGGATGGCCGAGGTCCGCTACCGCGGCACGAAGGTCGTGACCGTGAGTCCCGACTACGCCGACAACACGAAGTTCGCCGACGAATGGATGCCGTGCGCGGCGGGCACCGACGGCGCGCTGGCGATGGCGATGGGCCACGTGCTGCTGACCGAGTTCTACGTCGAGCAGCGGGTCCCCTTCTTCGTCGACTACGTCCGGCAGTACACCGACCTGCCGTTCCTCGTGAAACTCGAGGAACGCGACGGCCGGCTCGTCCCGGGCAAGAACCTCACCGCGGCCGACCTCGGTCGGGACGTGGAGAACGCGGCGTTCAAGCCGGCGCTGCTCGACGGTGCGACCGACACCGTGGCGGTTCCGCACGGTTCGCTCGGCTACCGGTACGGCGACGACGGCATCGGCAAGTGGAACCTCGATCTGGGCGACCTCGTGCCGGCACTGACCGTCGCGCATCCCGGCGGCATCGCCGGCGAGGACGCGGTGACGGTGCACCTGCCGAGCTTCGACACGGTCGACGGGCACGGGGCGAGCATCGAGCGCGGAGTGCCGGTGCGGCGCGTCGGAGGACACCTGGTGTGCACCGTGTTCGACCTCATGCTTGCGCAGTACGGCGTCTCCCGTCCGGGCCTACCGGGCGTGTGGCCGACCGGCTACGACGATCCCGCCGTCCCCTACACCCCGGCGTGGCAGGAAGGCATCACGGGAGTTCCCGCCGCCCAGGCGATCCGGATCGCGAAAGAGTTCGCGCGCAACGCGGAGGAATCCGGCGGCCGGTCGATGATCATCATGGGTGCCGGCATCTGCCAGTGGTTCCATGGTGACGCGACCTACCGGGCGGTGCTGGCGTTGCTCCTTCTCACCGGGTCGATGGGCCGCAACGGGGGTGGCTGGGCCCACTACGTCGGGCAGGAGAAGTGCCGGCCCGTCACCGGCTGGGCTGCGATGGCGATGGGCACCGACTGGAGCCGGCCGCCGCGGCAGATGGCCGGTACGTCGTACTGGTACGTCCACACCGACCAGTGGCGCTACGACGGGTACCGCGCCGACGCGCTGGCGAGCCCGCTGGGCCGCGGCCGGTTCCGGGACAAGCACACGATGGACGTGATGACCTCCGCGGTCGCGATGGGGTGGACCCCGTTCTACCCGCAGTTCGACCGCAACACCCACGAGATCGCCGACGAGGCGCGGGCTGCGGGCGTGGGCATCCCCGCGTACGTCGCCCGGAAACTCGCGAGCGGCGAGGTGAAACTGTCGGTCACCGACCCGGACAACCCGCGCAACTGGCCGCGGGTGCTCAACGTGTGGCGGTCCAACCTGCTCGGCTCGTCCAGCAAGGGCAACGAGTACTTCCTGCGGCACCTGCTCGGGACCGACTCGAACATCCAGGGCGTGCCGACCGGTCCGGACCTGCGCCCGCACGACGTCGCCTGGCCGGACGACCTGCCCGAGGGCAAGCTCGACCTGCTGATGTCGATCGACTTCCGGATGACGTCGACCACGCTGTTCTCCGACGTGGTGCTGCCTGCCGCGACGTGGTACGAGAAGGGCGACCTGTCGAGCACCGACATGCACCCCTACATCCACGCCTTCAGTCCCGCGATCGACCCGCCGTGGGAAACGCGTTCCGACTACGAGGCCTTCGGCGCCATCGCGAAGGTGTTCAGCGCGCTGGCGGCGAAGCACCTCGGAACCCGCACCGACATCGTGCTCGGCACACTGCAGCACGACACGCCGGGCGCGATGGCGTATCCGTCGGGCACGGAGAAGGATTGGCGCGTCACCGGGGAGGTGCCGGTGCCGGGCCGGACCATGGGCCCGCTCGCGGTGGTCGAACGGGACTACACCGCGATCGCCGACAAATGGTCGACCCTCGGGCCGCTCGTCGACACCCTCGGCCTGACCACCAAGGGCGTCACGACACGTCCGGTGCAGGAGGTCGCGGAGCTCGCCGCGACGTTCGGTGTGATGAATTCCGGTGCCGGGGAAGGCCGCCCGGCGGTCACGAGCGCCGAACGGATGGCCGATGTCATCCTCGCGCTGTCGGGCACCTCGAACGGCCGGCTCGCCGTCGAGGGCTTCCGTGAACTCGAGAAGCGCACCGGCCGCCGGCTCGTGCACCTCGCCGAGGGCAGCGAGGAACGCCGCATCACCTACGCAGACACCCAGGCCCGGCCGGTCCCGGTGATCACCAGCCCGGAATGGTCCGGCAGCGAGACCGGCGGGCGCCGCTACGCGCCGTTCACGGTGAACATCGAGGAACTCAAACCGTTTCACACGCTCACCGGCCGCATGCACTTCTACGTCGATCACGACTGGATCGAGGAACTCGGCGAGCAGTTGCCGACCTACCGTCCGCCGCTGGACATGTCGCGCCTGTTCGGCGAGCCCGCCGTGGGCAGCGGCGACGGCGTCGGACTGACCGTGCGGTACCTCACCCCGCACTCGAAGTGGTCGATCCACTCCGAGTACCAGGACAACCTGTTCATGCTGTCCCTCTCGCGGGGCGGTCCGACCATGTGGATGAGCCCGGGGGACGCGGCGAAGATCTCGGTGCGTGACAACGACTGGGTCGAGGCCGTCAACCGCAACGGCGTCGTGGTGTGCCGCGCGATCGTCTCGCACCGCATGCCCGACGGCGTCGTGTACGTCTACCACGCGCAGGAACGCACCATCGACGTGCCGCTCACCGAGACCACCGGCACCCGCGGCGGCATCCACAACTCGCTCACGAGGATCCTGATCAAGCCCACCCACCTGGCGGGTGGCTACGCGCAGACGTCGTTCGCGTTCAACTACCTCGGCCCCACCGGAAATCAACGCGACGAGGTGACGGTCGTACGCCGCCGGTCGCAGGAGGTCACGTACTGATGTCGACGCCCACGACCACGATCCGGGAAGCGAGGCCGGCATGAAGGTGATGGCCCAGATGGCGATGGTCATGAACCTCGACAAGTGCATCGGCTGCCACACGTGCTCGGTCACCTGCAAACAGGCCTGGACCAACCGCTCCGGCACCGAATACGTGTGGTTCAACAACGTCGAGACCCGGCCCGGCCTGGGATATCCCCGTATGTACGAGGACCAGGAACGCTGGCGCGGCGGATGGATCCGCGACCGGAACGGCCGGCTGCGGCTGCGCGACGGCGGCCGGTGGAACAAGCTGTTCCGGATCTTCTCGAACCCGAAGATGCCGGCGATCGGCGACTACTACGAACCGTGGACCTACGACTACGAGAACCTCACCACCGCGCCGCTCGGCGACCAGATCCCCGTGGCGCCGCCGCGCAGCCTGATCAGCGGCAAGCCGATGAAGGTCGAATGGTCGGCGAACTGGGACGACGACCTCGGCGGCTCGCCGGAGATCGTCCCCGCCGACCCGGTGCTGAAGAAGGTCGGCGAGCAGGTCCGGCTCGAACTCGAACAGACCTTCATGTTCTACCTGCCGCGTATCTGCGAGCACTGCCTGAATCCGTCGTGCGTCTCGTCGTGCCCCTCGGGAGCGATGTACAAGCGTGTCGAGGACGGCATCGTTCTCGTCGACCAGGACCGCTGCCGCGGCTGGCGGATGTGCGTGTCCGGCTGCCCCTACAAGAAGGTGTACTTCAACCACAAGACCGGCAAGGCCGAGAAGTGCACGCTGTGCTATCCGCGCGTGGAGGTAGGCCTGCCCACCGTGTGCGCGGAAACCTGCGTGGGCCGGCTGCGGTACATCGGGCTCGTGCTCTACGACGTCGACCGGGTGCTCGAGGCCGCGTCCGTCGAGGACGAGAAGGACCTCTACGAGGCACAGCGGCAGGTGCTGCTCGACCCCCACGACCCGGAGGTGATCGCCGGCGCCCGCGCCGAGGGCATCTCCGACGAGTGGATCGAGGCCGCCCAGCGGTCGCCCGTGTACGCGCTGATCAACACGTATCGGGTTGCGCTGCCGCTGCACCCGGAGTACCGCACGATGCCGATGGTCTGGTACGTGCCGCCGCTCTCGCCGGTCGTCGACGCCGTGACCCGCGACGGCCACGACGGCGAGGACATCGGGAACCTGTTCGGTGCGCTCGAATCGCTGCGCATCCCGATCGAGTACCTGGCGGGACTGTTCACGGCGGGCGACACCGACGCCGTCGAAGCGGTGCTGCACCGGCTCGCCGCGATGCGCTCGTACATGCGCGACATCAACCTGGGCCGGGATACGCGGCCGGACATCCCCGACGCCGTCGGCATGACCGAGGAGCAGATGTACGAGATGTACCGATTGCTCGCCCTTGCCAAGTACGACGAGCGGTACGTGATCCCGACCGCCTACGCGGCCGAAGGCCACCAGCTCGAGGAATCCGCCACCGACTGCGCGTTGTCGTTCGAGGGCGGCCCCGGCATGTACGACTCCGGGCCGTTCGGCGAGGCCAGCGGAGGTCCCGTTCCCGTCGCGGTGGAAACCTTCCACGCGCTCCGGCAGCGGCAGACCTCCGAGGGGATGGCGGCGAACGCGTCGAATCCCTCCCGCGTGAACCTGCTCAACTGGGACGGCAAGGGCGTGCCCCAGGGCCTGTTCCCGGCCGGGCATCGAGTCGAGAACCGGGGGAGCGGGCGATGAGGGGGCTGCTGCGCCGTGGCGCGCGCGACACCGCATCGCGGCACCTGCAGCACCGGCTGATCCGGCAGGCGGCGTCGCTGCTGCTGGCGTACCCCGACGAGCGACTGCCGTCCCGTCTCGCGACCGTCGACCGGCTTCTCGGGCACATCACCGGGGAACCGGCGGAGCTGCTGGGCCGGACCCTCGCCGCCCTGCGCGACGGCGATCCCTTCGCCGCGCAGGCCGACTACGTCGACACGTTCGACATGCGCCGGCGCTCGACGATGTACCTCACGTACTGGACCGGCGGCGACACCCGCAACCGGGGCGCGGCGATCCACGCGTTCGCGCAGGCCTACCGCGACGCCGGCGCGGAGCCGCCGCCCGGGGAGGCGCCCGATCACCTCCCGGTGGTGCTCGAATTCGCCGCGACCGTCGACCCGGACGCGGGGGAGCACCTGCTCGCCGCGCACCGCATCCCGATCGACGTGCTCCGGGTCGCGCTCGGCGAACGCGATTCCCCGTATGCGGCGGCGATCGAGGCGGTGTGCGCGACGTTGCCCCCGGTCGGCGATCAGGAAGAGCGCCGCGCCCGGCAGCTCGCGGAGGCCGGGCCGCCGGCCGAGGCGATCGGCCTCGAACCGTTCACCCTCACCGTCCCACCGCGCCGGACCGCAACCGTCTCGGCCCAGACCCGAGCCGAAGGAGTCGACTGACCATGTCCGCAGGGGAGATCTTCTGGGACGTCGTGCCGTACGTCACCATCGCCGTGGTGGTCGTCGGCACGTGGTGGCGCTACCGCTACGACAAGTTCGGCTGGACCACCCGCTCGTCGCAGCTCTACGAGAGCAAGCTGCTGCGCATCGCCAGCCCGATGTTCCACTTCGGCATCCTCGTGGTGATCGTGGGGCACGTCATCGGTCTGCTCATCCCGCAGTCGTGGACCGATGCGATCGGTCTGAGCCAGCACGCGTACCACGTGCAGGCGGTGACGCTGGGCACCGTCGCCGGGATCGCCACCCTCGTCGGGATCCTGTTGCTGATCTACCGCCGCCGCACCCGCGGACCGGTCTTCATGGCCACCACCGCCAACGACAAGCTGATGTACGTGGTGCTCGTCGCCGCGATCGTCGCGGGACTCGCCACGACCCTGATGGGCTCGGGTGTGGTGGGGGAGGAGCACAACTACCGCGAGACCGTCTCGCCGTGGTTCCGCTCCATCTGGATCCTGCAGCCGCGCGGCGACCTCATGGTGCAGGCACCCCTGTCGTTCCAGCTCCATGCGCTGATCGCCCTGGCCCTGTTCGCGCTGTGGCCGTTCACCCGCCTGGTGCACGCCTTCAGCGCACCCGTCGGATACCTGTTCCGCCCCTACGTGGTCTACCGCAGCAGGGACGTCGCCCCCAAGGGGCAGCTGGTCGGGTCGCGGCCGCACCGCCGCGGGTGGTGACCGGAAGGGGTGCGCGGCGGCGCGTGTAGTGTGAGATGTTCCGTCCAGCACACCCACTCGCCTGTAGGACCGTCGAACATCTTCATGGCCGCCACCCGCCGCTCCGCCGCCGCTCCGTCCGCCGCCGTTTCGTCCGTCGTCGCCTCCGCGTCGGCACCCACCGAGCCCGACTCCGGGGTTCGGCGCACCCACCTGCCCGGGGGGCTCCGCGTCGTCACCGAGCACGTGCCCGGCGTGCGCTCGGCCGCCGTCGGCGTCTGGGTGGGCGTCGGCTCCCGCGACGAGCAGCCCTCCGTCGCCGGTGCCGCCCACTTCCTCGAGCACCTGCTGTTCAAGGCCACCCCGACCCGGACCGCGCTCGACATCGCCGAACTCGTCGACGGGGTCGGCGGCGAGCTCAACGCGTTCACCGCGAAGGAGCACACCTGCTTCTACGCCCACGTGCTCGACGACGATCTGCCCCTGGCCGTCGACCTCGTCGCCGACGTCGTGCTGCGCGGCCGTTGCCGCAGCGCCGACGTCGACGTCGAACGGCAGGTCGTCCTCGAGGAGATCGCAATGCGCGACGACGATCCCGAGGATCTGCTCGGCGACGCGTTCCTCACCGCCCTGTACGGCGACCACCCGATCGGCCGTCCGATCATCGGCTCGGTCGAATCGATCGAGGCGATGACCCGCACCCAGTTGCACTCGTTCCACGTGCGGCGGTACACGCCGGACCGCATGGTCGTCGCCGTCGCCGGCAATGTCGATCACGACCACACCGTGGAACTGGTCCGTCGCGCGTTCGCCGGGCACCTCGACCCCGCCACGACCGCCGCCCCGCGCCGCGAGGGCAGTCTCCGCCTGCGTACGACGCCGACGCTGAGCATCACCGACCGCGACGGCGAGCAGGCCCACCTGGCGGTCGGCGTGCGATCCTTCGGCCGCCACGACCACCGGCGCTGGGCGCTGTCGGTGCTCAACACCGCCGTCGGCGGCGGCTTGAGCTCACGGCTGTTCCAGGAGATCCGGGAGAAGCGCGGCCTCGCCTACTCGGTGTACTCGGGTGTGGACACGTTCGCCGACACCGGCGCGTTCTCCGTCTACGCCGGCTGCCAGCCCGAGAACCTCGGTGAGGTCGCCGCGCTCGTCCGCGAGGTGCTCGCCGATGTCGCCGAGAACGGCGTCACCGAGGCCGAGTGCGCCCGCGCCAAGGGTTCGCTGCGCGGGGCTCTGGTCCTCGGCCTCGAGGACACCGGGGCCCGGATGAACCGGATCGGACGCAGCGAACTGAGCTACGGCACGCACTGGAGCGTCACCGAGACGCTCGAGCGGATCTCGTCGGTGAGTGCGGCGGAGGTCCGCGCCGTCGCCGCCGAGCTGCTGCACCGGCCGTTCGCCGCGGCCGTCGCCGGACCGTACCGCCGGCCCCGGGACCTGCCCGCCTCGGTGCGCGTCCTCGTCGCGTGACCGCGGGCTGAGCACGGTCGAGGTCGTCCGGTTGCGTAGGCTGCTGCGGGACGGCGATCGGACGAGGAAGCGTGGAGAGTCAAGTGAACGCAGCAGCAATTCGGGTGGGTGTGCTCGGCGCCAAGGGCAAGGTCGGGCAGGCGATCTGCGCGGCCGTCGAGGCGGCCGCCGACCTCGAGCTCGTTGCCGCGGTCGACCGGGGCGACAGCCTCGACGACTTCGTCGCCTCCCGGGCACAGGTGGTGGTGGACTTCACCCACCCCGATGTGGTGATGGGCAACCTGCAGTTCCTCGTCGAGCACGGCATCCACGCCGTCGTCGGCACTACCGGATTCGACGACGCACGACTGGACCGGGTCCGCGGCTGGCTGGCCGCGCAGCCGGAGGTCGGCGTCCTGATCGCGCCGAACTTCGCGATCGGTGCCGTGCTGTCGATGCGCTTCGCGCAGGCCGCCGCGCGGTTCTTCGACTCCGTCGAGGTCATCGAGCTGCACCACCCCAACAAGGCGGACGCGCCGTCGGGCACGGCCTACCGCACCGCGGCGCTCATCGCGCAGGCCCGCACCGCGGCCGGTGTGGGCCGCAGCCCCGACGCCACCAGCACCGAACTCGAGGGTGCCCGCGGCGCCGACGTGGAGGGGGTGCGGGTGCACTCCGTGCGTCTGGCCGGGCTCGTCGCACACCAGGAGGTGTTGCTCGGCACCCAGGGCGAGACCCTGACCATCCGCCACGACTCGATCGACCGGTCCTCCTTCGCGCCCGGCGTGCTGCTCGGCGTGCGCGAGATCGGGGGCCGGCCCGGCCTCACCGTCGGCATCGACCCCCTCCTCGACCTGTGAGGGGCGACCTGGTCAAGGTCCTCGCGCCGATCGCCTTCATCGTCGTCGCGCTGGGGTTCTACTTCGTGCTGCTCGGCGGGCGCGGGCTCGAACTGGTGCGCTCCGGCAACGCCGCGGCCGTCGGGCTCGGCATCGGCGTGCTGCTGCTGCCGTTGGTGGGCGTGTGGATCGTCTACGCCACCGTGCGGGCCGGTTTCCAGCACCAGCACCTGTCCCGGCGGATCCACGAGGAGGGCCTCGAACTCGACGTGCGCGACCTGCCGCGCCGGCCGTCGGGCCGGATCGACCGCGACGCCGCCGACGCCCTGTTCGCGCGGGTCAAGAAGGAGTGGGAGGCCGACCCGGACAACTGGCGCAACTCCTACCGTCTCGCCCGCGCGTACGACTACGCCGGCGACCGCGGCCGGGCCCGGGAGACCATGCGCCGGGCCGTCGCGCTCGAGAAGCTCGAGCGCCCGCAGTCCGCCGATTGATCATGCGCCCCGGCGTCGAGCGAATGTATCGTTCATCTCCTCAGCGGTAGCGGGCGATACATTCGCTCGGTCCACGCCCCGGCCGAAGCCTGACCGCGGTTGCGGTTGTCGTTGCGGGGCAGGGACACCGATCGGTCGGCGACGTACCCTGCAGGGTGTGAACGAGGCCCCCGCCGACGGTGAGCGCACTCTGCTCGTCGTCCACCACACTCCGTCCCCGTCGACCCGCGAACTGCTCGAGGCGGTGCTGGCCGGGGCGCGTGACCCCGACATCGTGGGCGTGCGGGTGCGGACGGTGCCGGCGCTGGGCGCGACCGTGCCGGACGTGCTCGCCGCCGACGGTTACGTGTTCGGCACCACCGCGAACTTCGGATACATGTCGGGGGCACTCAAGCACTTCTTCGACACCGTCTACTACCCGTGCCTCGACGCCGTCGCGGGCCGGCCGTACGGGTTGTGGGTACACGGCAACAACGACACCGCGGGCGCCGTCGCCTCGGTGCGCAAACTCGTCACCGGGCTCGCCTTGGCGCAGGTCACGGAGGATCTCGAGATCACCGGGCCGATCGACGCAAAGGTCCGTGAACGCTGCTACGAACTCGGGGCGACCGTCGCGGTGTCCGTGTCGGAGGAGTGCTGACCGTCCGGGACGTCGCAGGCACCGGACACCGCGCGGTGCGTCAGAGCTGCTGCTCGACGAACTTCGTCAGGCCCCGCTCGGCGGTCTCCATCGCCATCTTCTGCGCCTTCTTGACCATGAAGCCGGGCAGCGGGATCTTCGGATCGATCGTGAGGGTGAAGTCGACGCGGGTGCCGCTCTCGGTGGCGGTGAGGGTGTAGGTGCCGTTCTGCTGGTGCTGCTGGTGGCTCTCGACCAGGGTCCAGGACATCGATTCGTCGCCGTTCCAGTAGTAGTCCACCACCTGCTCGTCGTGGAGACCGATGATGGAGACGGTCATGCGCACGCGGTGCGGGCGGCCGTCCGGGTGGGTGGTCTCGACGACGACGGTCTTGTGGGGCCCGGACCACTCCGGCAGCCGGTCGACCGCGGCGATTCCCGCCATCACGCGACCCGGGTCGGCCTTGATCTCGAAACTGCTGGAACTGCTGACGGCCATGGGCTCACTTCCTCGTCTTTCGGGTGACGTGCGTCGGCAATGTACCGCACGGCCTCCCGCTCAACCGTCCTCGCGCTCGGACGGTTCCGACGTAGCGGACGGGCCGGGCCCGGTCTCCTCGGCGCGACGCGTCGCGGCGCGCTCGTCGGCGCGGCGCTGATACCGCATCTGCTCGCGCAGCGCCCCCTGGACGGCCTGCGACACCCACGAGTTCAGTGACACGCCGTTCTGGGCCGCCGCCTCCTCGGCGCGTGCCTTGATCTGCTCGACGAGGCGCAGCGTCACCCGGCTGATGTCCCCGGTGACGTCCTCGAAAGTCGTTGCGGTGCCTGTGGTTTCGGTGGGCGCATCCGTGTGCACCTCGAGCACCGCCGCGCTGCCGTCGAGACGCACGGTGACCACCCGGTCGCCGAGCTCCTTCGAGACCTCCGCCGCCATGTCCGACAGTGCCCGCAGCACGGCCAGGCGGGCGGGCGCGGCGACCGCTGTGGCGAGGGCTGCCGCGGTCCGGCGGGTCTGTTCGTCGCCGAGCTCCGCGGCGGCGACGAGGGACTCGGTGATCGCGTCCAGGTACGGGTCCAGGTTCATGACGCCATACTGATGTCAACGATGATGTCAGTCAAGACGTCAACACGCGGCCCGCGTCCGGTGCCGCCCGCGGCGGCGCTACGGTTCGACTGGATCGACAACCTGGAGGAGAACCGATGGCGCCCGAGCCCGTCACGCTGAAGGTCAGGCTGGTGGCCAAGACCGAGTTCGTCCCGCCCGCCGACGTGCCCTGGGAGACCGACGCCGACGGCGGGGAGGCACTCGCCGAGTTCGCCGGCCGGGCCTGCTACCAGAGCTGGTCCAAGCCCAACCCGCGCACGGCCACGAACGCCGGGTACCTACGCCACCTGCTCACCGTCGGGCACCTGTCCGTGCTCGAGCACGGTTCGGTGAGCTTCTACATCACCGGCATCTCCCGGTCGTGCACCCACGAACTCATCCGGCACCGGCACTTCTCCTATTCCCAGCTGTCCCAGCGGTTCGTCCGCGGCAGCGACGCGCCGGTCGTGGTCCCGCCGGCCGTGGCGGGGGATCCGCGGCTCGAGGAACTGTTCCTCGCCGCCGCCGAGTCCAGCCGGGCCGCGTACATCGAACTGCTCGACGCGCTCGACGCGAAACTGTCCCACCTGCCCGAGGGGCCGATCCGCGCGAAACAGGCCCGCGAGGCCGCGCGATCGGTGCTGCCCAACGCCACCGAGACCCGCGTCGTCGTCACCGGCAACTACCGGTCCTGGCGGCACTTCGTGGCCATGCGCGCGACCGAGCACGCCGACGTCGAGATCCGCCGCCTCGCCGTCGAGTGCCTGCGTCAGCTGCAGGACGCCGCGCCGAACATCTTCGGCGACTTCACTATCACCCGCCTGCCCGACGGCTCCGAGGTCGCCGCCAGCGCCTTCGCCGCCGACACCTGACCGGCAGGTGTGTGTGGAACAGCCCCCGTCACGCGGTAGCCTTCTGACCATGACCAACGGTGATTCCGCTTCTGCTGTCGAGCTTCCGTTCGGCACCATCGCCACAGCGATGGTGACCCCGTTCACCGCCGACGGCAAGCTCGACGTGGACGCGGGTGTGCGTCTTGCCGCCTACCTGGTCGACGGCGGCTGCGATGCGCTGGTTCTCGCGGGCACCACCGGCGAATCGCCGACCACCACCGAGAACGAGAAGCTCGAGCTGATGCGCGCCGTGCTCGCCGCGGTGGGGGACCGCGCGAAGATCATCGCCGGCGCCGGCAGCAACGACACCGCCCACAGCGTCGAACTCGCCCGCGACGCCGCGCGGGCCGGCGCCCACGGCCTGCTCGTCGTCACTCCGTACTACTCGCGGCCGCCGCAGGCCGGGCTCTACGCCCACTTCACGGCCGTCGCGAACGCCACCGACCTGCCGGTCATGCTCTACGACATCCCACCGCGCTCGGTCGTGCCGATCGAAACGGAGACGCTGCGCCGGCTCGCGGAGCATCCGCGCATCGTGGCGGTCAAGGACGCCAAGGGCGACCTCAACGCCGGTGCCGAGCTCATCGGCACCACCGACCTGAAGTTCTACTCCGGCGACGACCCGCTGAACCTGCCGTGGCTGTCCGTCGGCGCCGTCGGATTCGTCAGTGTCATCGGGCATCTCGTTCCCGGCCGGCTGCGCGAGCTGTACGACGCCTTCCAGGCCGGCGACCTCGTCCGCGCCCGCGCGGTCAACCTGAGCCTCATGCCGATCCTGCGCGCCGTCTCCCGCCTCGGCGGGGTGAGCGCGTCGAAGGCAGGTCTGCGGTTGATGGGTCTCGACGTCGGCGAGCCGCGCCTGCCCCAGGTGGCGCCGACCTCTGCGCAGATCGACGCGCTCGCCGCGGATCTGCACGCCGCGGGGGTGCTCGCGTGAGCCGCCCGTCGCGCGGCCGGGGCCGCGCCACCCGCAACGCCGGACCGCCCAGCGGCCGGCCCGCGCGCCGGACCGTGCAGACCTCGGCCAACACCCAGCGGCCCGATCCGCGCAAGGTGGCGGACATGTCGGGGCGCCTCGGCACCCCGCCGAAGGCGCCGCCGAAGGGCCTGCGCGTCGTCGCGCTCGGCGGCATCGGCGAGATCGGCCGCAACATGACGGTCTTCGAGCATCAGGGCCGGCTCCTCGTCATCGACTGCGGCGTGCTCTTCCCCGAGGACCAGCAGCCCGGCGTCGACCTGATCCTGCCGGACTTCCGGCACATCGAGGACCGCATGGACGACGTCGAAGCCGTCGTCCTCACCCACGGCCACGAGGATCACATCGGGGCGGTGCCGTTCCTGCTGCGCCTGCGTCCCGACATCCCGGTCGTGGGCTCGAAGTTCACCCTCGCGCTCGTCGCCGCGAAATGCCGCGAGCACCGGCTGCGGCCCAACCTCGTCGAAGTCGTCGAGGGGGACAAGACCACGCACGGCCCGTTCGAGTGCGAGTACTTCGCCGTCAACCACTCGATCCCGGACGCGCTCGCCGTCGCCGTCCGCACCGAGGCCGGGCTCGTGCTGCACACCGGCGACATCAAGCTCGACCAGTTGCCGCTCGACGGCCGCCTCACCGACCTCGCCGGATTCTCCCGGCTCGGCGACGAGGGCGTCGACCTGTTCCTCGTCGACTCCACCAACGCCGAGGTGCCGGGCTTCGTGATGCCCGAACGCGAGATCGGCGGCGTCCTGGACAACGTCATCGGCAAGGCCACCCAGCGCGTGATCGTCGCCTCCTTCGCCAGCCACGTGCACCGCATCCAGCAGGTCGTCGACGTCGCCGGGCGGTACAACCGCCGCATCGCCTTCGTCGGACGGTCGATGGTGCGCAACATGCAGATCGCGCAGGACCTCGGCTACCTGCGGGTGCCGGACGGGCTCGTCGTCGATCTCGACACCGCCGCGACATTGCCCGACAACCGGCTCGTGCTGATCTCCACCGGCTCGCAGGGTGAACCGCTGTCCGCGCTGTCGCGCATGGCGCGCGGCGAGCACCGCCAGATCAACATCAAGGCCGACGATCTCGTCATCCTGGCTTCCTCCCTGATCCCGGGCAACGAGAATTCGGTGTTCGCGGTCGTCAACGGCCTCGCCAAGCGAGGCGCCACCGTCGTCACCCAGCAGAACGCGAAGGTGCACGTCTCCGGCCACGCCTCCGCGGGCGAGCTGCTGTACCTGTACAACGCGGTGCGCCCGACGAATGCGATGCCGGTGCACGGCGAATGGCGGCACCTGCGGGCCAACGCGGCGCTGGCCGAGGCGACCGGGGTGCCGCGGGACCGGATCGTGCTCGCCGAGGACGGCGTGGTCGTCGACCTCGTCGACGGGCTCGCGGAGATCGTCGGACAGGTACCCGTCGGCCACGTCTACGTCGACGGCCTGTCCGTCGGTGACGTCGGCGAATCGACCCTGTCGGACCGGTTGATCCTCGGCGAGGGCGGCTTCATCTCCATCTCCGTCGCCGTGGACGAGAACGGTCGCGCCGTGAGTACCCCGGGGGTGTCCGGCCGCGGCTTCTCCGACGACCCGGGAGCGCTCTCCGAGGCCGCGCAACTCGTGGACAAGGTCCTCAACGAGCTCGCCGCCGAGGGTATCGACGACGCCCACCGCATCGCCCAGGCGATCCGCCGTGTCGTCGGGCGCTGGGTGTCCGACACCTACCGTCGCCGGCCGATGATCGTGCCGACGGTGATCACCGTCCCGGGCCCGGCGTAGCCGCGCCGGCGCAACCGCACCCTGCCGTGCCGGACGGTCCGGCGCTACCGGACCGGTCCGGCACTACAGTGGGCCGCGTGAGCCTCGCCCGTGACGAACGACACGCACTCGTCCGCACCATGACACAGACCGGTCCCGACGCCCCCACCCTGTGCGGGGACTGGACCGCCCGGGACCTCGCCGCCCACCTCGTGGTCCGCGAACGCCGGATCGACACGATGCCGGGCATCGTCCTGCCACCCCTGGCCGGGCACACCGAGCGGGTGCGCGCCGAGGCGGCGGGAGGGTCGTGGGAGCAACTGCTCGCCGACATCGAGTCCGGACCGCCGATCTGGTCGCCGCTGTACCTCGTCGACGGACTCGCCAATGCCGCGGAGATGTTTGTCCACCACGAGGACGTGCGGCGCGCCGCGCCCGGGTGGGAGCCGCGACCGCTCGACCCGTCGACCCAGGACCGCCTGTGGCAGATGGCCCGGCAGGTCGGCCGGCGCGGCTATCGCGGCACCGACGTCACGGTGGTGTTCGAACGCCCCGACGGCACCCGCGCGACGGTCCGGCGTCGCGGGCCGCGCACCGTGGTCCTGCGCGGCGAACCCGCCGAGCTGCTCCTGCATGCGTTCGGCCGCGACGAGGTGCGCGTCGAGACGTCCGGGGAGGCGGCCGACGTCGCGGAGGTCGCCGCATCCGGTCGCGGCATCTGATCCGTCCCGGCGCCGGTGTGACCACCGCGTGCGGCTGATGCCGGTGTTGCGGATGGTTCGGTTGTGGACATTGCGACTAACCTGACGGGTATGGCAGGAAAGTCGGGTGCCCGCGGATCGTCGTCAACGACCTCACGGTCGAGGTCGGGCGCGCGCGGCTCGTCCGCCGCCGCGGGCTCGTCGTCGCGGACGAAGAGCAGCACCCGCAAGCCCGCCCCGACGACCCGCCGGCAACCGGCCGCGCGGCGCCCGGCCCGCGCCACCACCCCCCGGCGCAAGGCGCCCGCCCGCTCGTCGCGGGGCAGCGTCCTGCACACGCTCGGTCGCGGGATCGGGAGCGGCTGGACGATGATCGCCCGCGGTGTGGGCGCCACCACTCGCACGATGGGCAGGGTGACTGAGGTCGAGCACGGCCACCGCCGCGACGGCATCGCCCTCGGGCTCATCGCCGCGAGCGTCGTCGTCGCCGGCACCGTCTGGTTCGCGGTCGGTGGCCCGCTCGGGGGCTGGCTCGAGACCGCAGTCCGCGCGGTCGTCGGCGGCGCCAGCGCGGTGCTGCCGCTGGCCGGCCTCGTGATCGCCGTCGTCCTCATGCGCACCGAGCCGCGGCCGGAGATCCGGCCCCGGCTCGTCCTCGGGTCGCTGCTCGTCGCGCTTCCCGCACTCGGCCTGTGGCACATCGCCTCGGGTATGCCGGACGACGGCCCGGGCCGCGAGGGCGGCGCCGGGTTCGTCGGCTACCTGGTGGGCGGACCCCTCACCGACGGTCTGACGGTGTGGCTGTCGGTTCCGTTGCTGCTGATGGCGGCCGGCTTCGGGATCCTGCTGCTCACCGGCACGACGATCCGGGAACTGCCCGGCATGTTCCGCGACTACTTCGGTCTGCACTACCGAGCCGACGACGAGTACGGCGAGTACGACCCGGACGCTGCCGGCGGCTACGACCCGGAGCGCGACCCGACCCTGTTCGACGCCGACGGCTATCCCGTCGAGCGGCGCACCCGGACCCGGCGGCGCACCCCGGTCGAGAACTACCCCACGGACGAGTTCGACGGCGACGCCCGCACCGAGGTGCTGCCCCTGTGGGAGCCGGATCCGGCGCCCGCCACGTCGCCGGCACCCGAACCCGAACCGGCGCCGGAACCGCCGCGGGCCCGCACCCGGCCCAAGGCGGCCCCCGCACCGGTCCCGCCGGCGGAGGAGCCACCCGCCGACGACAAGCTCGAGCCGCTCGTGCCCGATCGGGTGGTCGAGGGCGACTACACCCTGCCGTCGCTCGGGCTGCTGCTCGAGGGCGACCCACCCAAGCAGCACAGCTCGGCGAACGATCAGATGATCGAGGCCATCACCGAGGTGCTCGAGCAGTTCAAGATCGACGCCGCCGTCACCGGCTTCACCCGCGGCCCGACGGTCACGCGGTACGAGGTGGAACTCGGCCCGGGTGTGAAGGTCGAGAAGATCACCGCACTCGCCCGCAACATCGCCTACGCCGTGGCCACCGACAACGTGCGACTGCTCGCGCCGATCCCCGGCAAGTCCGCGGTCGGCATCGAGGTCCCGAACTCGGATCGTGAGCTGGTGCGTCTCGCCGATGTGCTCGCCGCACCGTCGACCCGCAAGGACCATCACCCGCTGGTGATCGGGCTCGGCAAGGACATCGAGGGCGACTTCGTCTGCGCGAACCTGGCGAAGATGCCGCACCTGCTGGTCGCCGGCTCCACCGGCTCCGGCAAGTCGAGCTTCGTCAACTCGATGCTGGTGTCGCTGCTCGTGCGCGCCACGCCGGACGAGGTCCGGATGATCCTCATCGACCCGAAGATGGTCGAGCTCACGCCCTACGAGGGCATCCCGCACCTGATCACGCCCATCATCACCCAGCCGAAGAAGGCGGCCGCCGCCCTCGCGTGGCTGGTGGAGGAGATGGAACAGCGCTACCAGGACATGCAGGCCAACCGGGTGCGGCACATCGACGACTTCAACACCAAGGTCAGGTCCGGCGAGATCACCGCGCCGCTCGGCAGCGAGCGCGTCTACCGGCCCTACCCGTACATCCTGGCGATCGTCGACGAGCTCGCCGACCTGATGATGACGGCCCCGCGCGACGTGGAGGACGCGATCGTGCGGATCACCCAGAAGGCCCGCGCCGCCGGCATCCATCTGGTGCTCGCCACGCAGCGGCCCTCGGTGGACGTCGTGACCGGCCTGATCAAGACGAACGTGCCGTCGCGGCTCGCGTTCGCCACGTCGTCGCTGACCGACTCCCGGGTCATCCTCGACCAGCCCGGTGCCGAGAAGCTCATCGGCATGGGCGACGGCCTGTTCCTGCCGATGGGCGCCGGCAAGCCGATCCGGATGCAGGGCGCGTTCATCACCGACGAGGAGATCGCGGCCGTCGTCGACTTCGCCAAGAACCAGAAGGAACCGGAGTACACCGAGGGCGTCACGACGGCGAAGGCGGGCGAGAAGAAGGACGTCGACCCCGACATCGGTGACGACCTCGACGTTCTCCTGCAGGCGGTCGAGCTGGTGGTGTCGAGCCAGTTCGGTTCGACGTCGATGCTGCAGCGCAAGCTGCGCGTCGGCTTCGCGAAGGCGGGTCGGCTGATGGATCTGATGGAGACCCGCGGCGTCGTCGGTCCCAGCGAGGGGTCCAAGGCGCGGGAGGTCCTGGTCAAACCGGAGGAACTCGACGGCCTGCTGTTCTCGATCCGCGGCGGCGGGGACGGGGAGGCGCCGGCGCCGGCGGAGTAGGGCCGGCGGCACGGTTCGATGCCGCGACCCGCGTGTGGTTGAATGGGAGACGTGGAGGGGAGTATCCCCTAACCCGCGGCAGTTCCGTCAACACGTGCGACACCGATGTCGTTCCGGGGCTGCCGACCTCGAAGCCGCACCGTCGAGCTGCGATCCGAGGTGGGAGAGACCTCCGGTGGTTAGCTGTACCTACCGGAGGAATATCTGCCGATGCATGTCACCCCGCTCACCTGGATCGTCACCATCCTGGTGATTCTCGGGCTCTTCGTCTTCGACTTCTACGCCCACGTCCGCAAACCGCACGCGCCGTCGCTGCGCGAGTCAGGCTTCTGGTCGGCGGTGTTCATCGGCCTCGCCGTGGTGTTCGGCGTCGTGGTGTTCGCGATCTGGGGGCCGACGTACGGCGGTGAGTACTTCGCCGGTTACGTCACCGAGAAGGCCCTCAGCGTCGACAACCTGTTCGTGTTCGTCATCATCATGTCGACCTTCGCGGTGCCGCGCGAGTACCAGCAGAAGGTGCTCACGATCGGCATCGTCCTGGCGCTCGTGATGCGCGGGGCGTTCATCGCCGTGGGTGCCGCGGCCATCAACGCCTACAGCTGGGTGTTCTACCTGTTCGGGGCGTTCCTCATCTACACCGCGATCAAGCTGATCCGCGAGCACGGAGACGAGGTCGAGCACGAGAAGGAGCGGGAGAATCGCATCGTCTCGCTGGTCCGCAAGGTGTACCCGACCACCGACGAGTACCACGGCGACAAGCTGTTCACCCGGATCGACGGCAAGCGCTTCGCCACCCCGATGCTGCTCGCCCTCGCCGCCATCGGCTTCACCGACATCCTGTTCGCGCTCGACTCGATCCCGGCGATCTACGGCCTCACCAGCGAGCCCTACCTGGTGTTCACCGCCAACGCGTTCGCCCTGATGGGCCTGCGGCAGCTGTTCTTCCTCATCGGCGGTCTGCTCGAGCGGTTGGTCTACCTGTCCTACGGCCTGTCCGTGATCCTCGCGTTCATCGGCGTCAAGCTGGTGCTGCACGCGCTGCACGAGAACACCCTGTCGTTCGTCAACGGCGGTGAGCACGTCGCGGTGCCGGAGATCTCGACCTGGCTGTCGCTGGGCGTGATCGTCGGCGTGCTGGTGGTGACGACCGTCGCGAGCCTGCTCAAGACGCGCAGCGAGAAGGCCGACCTCACCTGACCTTCCCGCCGCGCCGGTGACGGGCGTCAGTCGTTGAAGACGCCCATCACCGGGAGCCACTGCGTGATCCGGACCTCGTCGAGCAGCCCCTGACGGGCGAACGGATCCTGAGCCATGACCTCCCGCACCGCGGGCTCGTCCGCGGCCTCGACGAGGATCAGTGCGCCGGACCCGTCGGCCCACGGGCCGGTCGCGCGCACCGTCCCGGCCTCGACGAGTTCGCCGAGCCAGCCGCGGTGGGCGGGCCGGTGCTCGTCGCGGCCGCTCGCGGTGGCCTCGGAGTAGGTGTACTCGACGGCGAACAGGGGCATGGGTCCTCGCATTCGTGACAGGTGGGCGGAAGGGGGCGGCTCAGAGCGTGAGCAGCATCCGGGTGTTTCCGAGGGTGTTCGGTTTGACGTAGCTCAGATCCAGGAACTCGGCGACACCGGTGTCGTACGAGCGGCACATCTCCGCGTACACCTCGGCGGTGACGGGTGTGCCGTCGATCTCGGTGAATCCGTGCCGGCCGAAGAACTCGACCTCGAACGTGAGCACGAACAGCCGTTCGAGTTCGAGTTCGCGGGCGACGTCGATCAGGCGGGACACCACGAGGTGGCCGACCCCGCGACCCTTGACCCGGGGATCCACCGCGACGGTCCGGATCTCGCCCAGGTCGGACCACAGCACGTGCAGGGCCCCGCAGCCGACCACGGTGCCCGCCGTCTCGGCCACCCAGAACTCCTGCACGGCCTCGTACAGCGTGACGAGGTTCTTCTCCAGGAGGATCTTGCCCGAGTAGATGTCGACCAGCCGCTTGATCTCCGGAATGTCGCCGGTTCGCGCACGTCGTACGAGGATGCGGTCGTGAGTCCCCTGGTCCGTCGTCCGCGAAGTCATAGTGGTGAACAGTAGCCGGTCGCTCTACCGATATTGTGTCCGTGTGCCGGTCGGATCCCCATGCTCACGTGTCGCCCCGGCGGACCCGGGTCCGCCTCGTCCTGCGGCGACGTCCGTGGCGCGGAGGCCGGCGTGAGCGCGCCGCATCCGGAGGTGGCCGGAACCGGCGGTGCGGCGGCGGCTCCCGGGCCGCATGCCCCCGCGGCCGCGGAGCCGGTCCCGCTGTGGAACATCGCCAACATCCTCACCATGCTGCGGATCGTTCTGGTGCCGGTCTTCCTTCTGGTGCTGTTCGTCGGCGACGGTCACGACGTCGCGTGGCGCATCGCCGCGACGGGTGTGTTCGCCGTCGCGGCGATCACGGACCGCATCGACGGACAGCTCGCCCGCAAGTACGGACTCGTGACCGATTTCGGCAAGCTCGCCGATCCGATCGCCGACAAGGCGCTCATCGGCGCCGCCCTCGTGGGCCTGTCGCTGCTCGGTGACCTGTCGTGGTGGGTGACCGGCATCATCGCGGCCCGCGAGCTCGGCGTCACGGCGCTGCGCTTCTTCGTGCTGCGGCACGCGGTGATCCCCGCCAGCCGCGGCGGGAAGGCCAAGACCCTGGTCCAGACGCTCGCGATCGTGCTGTACCTGCTCCCGCTGCCGGAGGCGGCGATGCCCTTCGCCGTCGCCCTCATGGGACTTGCGGTGATCCTGACGGTGGGCACCGGCATCGACTACGTGGTCCAGGCGGCGCGACTGCGCGCCGGGGTGCACCGCGTCGAACAACAGCACGGGGAGTGAGGCGGTGCCCGACCCGCTCGTTCCCGGCACCGCGGCCGCGGACCTGGTCGCGACCCTGGCCGCGCGGCGGCAGACGGTGGCCACGGCCGAATCACTCACGGCCGGGCTGATTGCGGCGACGATCGCCGGGGTACCCGGCGCCAGCGTGGTGCTGCGCGGGGGGCTGATCGTCTACGCCACCGACCTCAAGTCCACCCTGGGCGGCGTGGACCCGGAACGGCTCGCGGCGGACGGGCCGGTCTCCGAGTCCACCGCCGCGGCCCTGGCCGAGGGCGCAGCGACTCGCTGCGGAGCGACGTGGGGCGTGGGCATCACCGGCGTGGCCGGACCGGATCCGCAGGACGGGCACCCGCCGGGCACGCTGTATCTCGGGATCGCCGGGCCGGGCGGCACGGTGGTCACCCGCCCGCCGGTGCGCGGGGACCGGTGGGACATCCGGGCCGGGGCTGCCCGTGCCGCCGTGTCGGGCCTACTCACCCGCGTGCGCGGCGCCGCGGGGATGTAGTGTCTTGACACCGCGGTACCGGTGGCAGCCGGACCCGTGCGGAGCCGCGCCCGGCAGGGTTTTCGTGCCCGGGCGGGGAGCCGGGAACCCGGCGACGTGCGTCGTGCGTTGACGGGTTGAGCGACGACGGACGAAGGAGGATGGGATGGCGCTGTTGTTGCGTGAGGCAATCGGTGACAGTCTTCGGCGCACCCGCGTTTCGCAGAGCCGCACCCTGCGTGAGGTCTCCAGCAGCGCCCGGGTCAGCCTCGGCTACCTCTCCGAGATCGAACGCGGGCGCAAGGAGGCGTCGAGCGAACTGCTCGCCGCGATCTGCGACGCCCTCGACGTCCCCTTGTCCGACGTGCTCTTCGACGTCAGCGAGTCGCTTGCCGATGCGGTTCCCGCCCGCGGCCGGACCCCGGTCGGGGCGGCGGCAGGTCTCGGGGCCGAGCCGAAGTCCCGGGACTCGGACGCCCGCGCCGCCGAGCACGCGGCGCTCGTGGCGCAGGACACGCGTGTGGTGATCCCGCCGCCGGCGGCACGCGCGCTGGCCGCCGCATAACATGGAGGACGGACCGCGCCGGCCTGGCCGGACGCGGCCGAAAGCGACACAATTCGGGTCACCACCGGGGGGTGGCTCGGGACACACGGCGGCCGGGTACGCGGGGATCACACGGCCGACCGGAAACGGTGCGCGAGGGCCGCGCACCGGGTCGCGTTCGCCGCGGCGTACCAGATGGAGGCAGGATCACTCCCATGGCTAATCCGTTCGTCAAGGGTTGGAAGTACCTGATGGCGCTCTTCAACTCGAAGATCGATGAGAAGGCCGATCCGAAGGTCCAGATTCAGCAGGCGATCGAGGACGCGCAGCGCCAGCACCAGGCACTGTCCCAGCAGGCCGCGTCCGTCATCGGCAATCAGCGTCAGCTCGAGATGAAACTCAACCGTCAGCTCGACGAGGTCGAGAAGCTCAACGCGAGCGCGCGGCAGGCCGTGCTCATGGCGGATCAGGCCAACGCCGCCGGCGACACCGAGAAGGCCATCCAGTACACGAACGCCGCGGAGGCGTTCGCGGCCCAGCTGGTGACCGCCGAGCAGTCCGTCGAGGATCTGAAGGTGCTGCACGATCAGTCGCTGCAGGCCGCGGCGCAGGCGAAGAAGGCCGTCGAGCAGAACGCGATGGCTCTCCAGCAGAAGGTGGCCGAGCGCACCAAGCTGCTCAGCCAGCTCGAGCAGGCCAAGATGCAGGAGCGCGTGAGCGAGTCCCTGCGCTCGATGGACTCGACGCTCGCCGCGCCCGGCACCACGCCGAGTCTCGACGCGGTCCGCGAGAAGATCGAGCGTCGTTACGCCACCGCGCTCGGATCCGCCGAGCTCGCGCAGAACTCGGTGCACGGCCGGATGCTCGAGGTCCAGCAGGCCACCGTCCAGATGGCCGGCCACAGCCGTCTCGAGCAGATCCGGGCCTCCATGAAGGGCGAGGCGCTGCCCGGCGCGGCGGCACCCGCGACCCCCGCGGTCAACCCCACCAAGGAACCGCCGTCGGCGGCGGGAAGCGCCGGCTCGCAGTAGCGCCGGGGTCGATGGCAGACGGCAGAAACGCGGCAACGCAATGAACACACCCGCACGCGGCCGGACCGGACAGTTCCCCGGTCCGGCCGCGGCTGCGCTCCGGGACATGACCGGCAGCGTGGTCGAGGCGGCGCGCCGCTGGAACGACCCCGCGGCCCGGGTGCGCCGCAAGAAGCGCCGCGCCCGCCGGCGTGCCCGCCTGTTCGGCGCAGCCTCCGGAATGAGCGGTGTCGGCACCGCGACGCTGGTGGCCGCGTCGGCCCCCGACTGGACCATCGTCGCCACCGGCGGGACGACCGCCGCGCTCGTCGTGCCCGCCGTGCTGGCGGTGCGTACCTTCCGGCGCCTCGACGCCGTGCCGCTGCCGCCGCCGGCACCCGCCCGCCGGGCCCTGCCGCCGTCGGGTTCCGTCGCGCGGGCCCCGATGGCCCGGCTGGCGAGCGACGAACAGAGCCTCGCCCAGCTGCTGACGGTGCTGGCTCGTTCCCGCACCGTCGCCGCCGACGACCTCGAGGAGATCGCCGCGGCCGCCCGGGAGGCCTCCGACGCGCTCGAGGCCGTCGCGGTGGATGTGGTCGCGCTCGAATCCGCCGCCCGGGACAGCGCCGCCGCCGGGGCGCACCTCGGGGTGGCCGTCGCGGCCGCCGGACAGCGACTCGACACGGGCGTCGACCAATTCGAGGAACTCGTCGCCGCCGCGGCCCGGCTCGCGGCGGCCCCCGACGGAACCCGTTCGATGGCCCTGCTCGACCGGCAGCGCGCCGAGCTGATCTCGGCCTCGGACCGGCTCGAGAGCTGGGCCCAGTCGTGGCGGGAGATCCGGCAGATCGAGGGCCGCTACCGGTACTGACGTCGCCCCGGTGGCTCAGTCGTCCAGGCCGCGGGCGACGAGGGCCTCGCCCATCGCCTCCGCGGTCAGCAACGCCCCCACGACGACGGGCACCGCCAGGGCCCGCAGCGAGAAGCCGAGCCCGCGGGCCTTGCGTGCCTCGGTCACCTGCGCGACGATCCCGCCGAGCATCGGGACGGCCCGGACGGTCATCACCAGCACGAGGCCGACCCGCTCCGGATCCACGCCGACCCGCCGGAACGGGCCCAGCCCCGCCACGATCGCATCGAGCATGTCGCTCACCCGGGTGGTCAGCGTCACCAGCGCGGCGAGGGCCACGGCAACCAGCAGCTGACCGGAGACCACCACCGCCCGCTCCCAGCCGGCGAGCAGCACCTGGAACGCCGCGATCACCACGAGCATCCACAACAGCGGCCGGAGCTGTCGCAGCGCGGGCCGGGGCGGGATCCGCGCCAGCAGGTAGAGCCCGAGCACGACCGCCCCGGCCACCGGCACCTGCCACGGTTGCCGCATCCACACCGTGAGCGCGACGATGAGCACCGCGGTGACCAGCAGCTTCGGGCCCGCGGGCGCCCGGTGCAACGGCGACGCCGCGCGATGGTACAAGCCCAGGGTGCTCACGCGACCAGCCTGCGGTAGTAGTCGATCGCCGGGCCGGGTGTGTCGTCGGCGACGACGCGCCCACCGTCGACGACGAGCACCCGGTCGAAGCCGGTCAGCAGGTCCAGATGGTGGGTGACCACCACCAGTTGCTGTTCGAGGGCGGCGAAGGTCCGCGCGATCAGCCGGGCGTTGCGCAGATCCAGCAGCGTGGTGGGCTCGTCCGCCACCAGCACCTGCGGATCGGTGACCATGATCGCCGCGAGGGCCAGGAGCTGCTTCTGTCCGCCGGAGAGCAGGTGACTCGGGTGGTCGTGGTGCCCGGCCAGCCCGAAGTCGGCGAGCACCCGCCGTACCCGCTCCGCGCGCTCGGCCTTGCTCAGTCCGCTGCGGCGCAGGGAGAAGGCGACGTCTTCCGCGACCGTGGGCATCACGATCTGATGGTCGGGATCGGTGAAGACGAATCCCACGCGCCGGCGCACCTCGCGGGCCTTGCGGGCGGTGTCCAGGCCGTCCACCGTGACCGTGCCGGAGGTCGGGATCACCAGCCCGTTGATCATCCGGGCCAGGGTGGACTTGCCGCTGCCGTTGGCGCCGACGATCCCGACGCGGCGCTCGGTGAGGGTCACGTCGATGCCGTCGAGGACGGTGCGCTCACCGTAGGCGTGGCCCACCTGCCGGAAGCGGATCTCGCTCATGCGGTCGTGCCCGGCCCGGCGCTCAGCGCGCGGGGTCGGTGGCCGGGCGTGCCGGTGCGCTCGGGCTGAGCAGGGCCGGGTAGGCGCGGTGCACCTGGGCGGCGACGACCGCCGCGACGACGGCCTTGAGCAGGTCACCGGGCAGGAAGGTGGCGTTCGCGCTCAGCGCCGCCCACAGCGTGAGATCGGTGCGTGCGAGCATGCCGGCGATACCGAAGACGTAGAGCACGACGATGCCACCGAGGACGTTGACGGCGATGCCCGGCAGCACCCGGTAGCGGGGCAGCATGCGCGCCGAGAGCCAGCCGATCACCGCGACGGCGGGAAGCCAGCCGAGCAGGAAGCCGACCGTCGGGCCGGCCAGCGCCGTGAGGGTCGTGCGTCCCCCGGCGAGCACCGGCAGCGCCAGGCCCAGCACGATCACCGTGGCCACCGACAGCACGCCCTTGCGGACGCCGAGCAGCGCCCCGGCGAGCATCACGCCCAGCGTCTGCAGCGTGATCGGCACGCCCGACGAGCCGACGGTGATCTGCCCGGGCAGACCCAGAGCGATGATCAGGGCGGCGAACACGGCGATCTGCGCCAGGTCGCGGGCGGGCGTGCGGCGGGTCGAGGACACGATTCTCAGCCTTCTGACGAGGGGACCGAACCTGTCGAGGGTATGTCGCCGCGGCGTGCTCCTTCTCACCACCCCGCTCCGGGCCGGCCCCCGAACAGGGCCGCACCGGCCTCCGGGTAACCACCCATCTTTCCCTGATCTCTGCGTTGACCTGGTGTTTTTCCGACCGTGGGGTGTCACGATCGACAACGAACGGCAACGACGCAAGGAGAAGACGATGTTCTGGAAGATCGTGGGTGTGGTGGCGCTGGTGTGGATCGCCCTCGTGGTGGTCGGGGCGCTCGCGGAGCACCTGTTCGGGATTCTCGTGGTGAGCGCGCTGATCTTCGGCGGCTACATGCTGTACAAGGCCGTGGCCGGCAGCAAGGACGACCACATCACCCACGTGTGATGTGGTCGCGGCGGCTCAGCGCCGCAGCAACTGTGCGAGCAGCCGGCGACCCTGCCCGAGCGACACGTCGGGCAGATACGCATGACCGACGGCGATGCCGATCGTGGGCAGGGCCGCGGCGTCCGGGAACACCAGGTACATGGGCCGGTGCTGCGGCTGGAACTTCGCCTTGAAGGCGAGCAGCGACCGGAAGCCGTAGACCGGCTCGAGGGTGCGGCCCAGCAGGTCGAGCAGCGCGTCGAGCGCGCCGCGGTCGAGGGCGCCGCGGTCGAGGGCGCCGGCCGACGGGTCGGCGCCGGCGAGCGGCGCGCCGGACAGGCTGAGGAACTCGAGGCCCTGTTCCTGCGCGGACATGGCGGCCGAGGCGATGAGGAACTCCATCGCGGGACGGAAGCCGTCGGAGCGGCGGCGCATGAAGTCGAGGGTCAGGCCGACCAGGGCGCCGTCCCGGTAGACCGGCATCCACGACGTCACGGCGTGCACGTGGTCGTCCGCGTCGATCGCCAGGAGCAGCCGCACCTCGGGGTCGCGCAGTTCCTCGAGCCCACCGAGGGTGAAGCCCATCTCGGGGAGGCCCTTGTCGGCGACCCATTCCTCGGAGATCTCGACGATCTGCTCCGTCATCGGCAACGGCGCCTCGGTGAACGTCGTCCACCGCGCCTCCACGCCGTCCTTGGCGGCGCGGTTGAGGGCGGTGCGGACGTCCTGGAACTTCTTGCCCTTGAACGCGAGGCCGGGAAGCGCGACGACCGTCTCCTCGGCCACCCGCAGACAGCTCCAGCCGTGGTCCCGGGCGATCGCGGCGGTGTCCTCCCCGACGGAGTAGAAGCACGGGGTCCAGCCGTTGCCGAGGCAGTACGCGGCGAACTCGTCGATCGCGTTCTCCAGGCCGGCCGGATCACCCACCGGGTCGCCCGTGGTCAGGGCGACACCCGAGTGCACGCGGTAGGCCACGGCGTGCCGGCCGTCCTCGCCGAACCAGTAGTGGTTGCCGGGCCACGTCGTCATCCACGACAGCGAGGTGCCGCCGGGGGAGTGCAGCAGTGCACGCACCCGGTGTTCGTCGCCGGGATCGTGCCCGAGAGCGGGGACCAGGAAGCTCCGGACCATCAACAGGCAGAACGCGGCCCACACCAGCACCCCCACCCACTCGAACAGCAGCGTGGCGGCCGGGGTCAGCGGCAGTACCGGCGGCTCGAACAGCTGCAGATACACGGGTGGGACGAGACGTCGCGGCGCGTCGCGCACCAGCGTGGCGCCGCCGGGGTCGCGGTCGAAGCCGTCGGCGAGCAGCGCCCCCACCCCCACGTAGGTGACGAGCGCGGCACCCGCCGCGGCGGCGGTGCCCAGCCACACCCGCGGATACGTCCCGCGCGGGGCGCGCACCCCGAACAGCCGGCGGGTCATCAGCAGCAGCACGAGCACCGCGACGAGGGCCAGCAGCGGAGCGAGTTCCATGTACACCGAGCTGGTGCGGCGGGTGCCGTACAGCAGCGACCGGGTCTCCTCCTGCTCGGTGATCTGCACGACCGCGCTGACGGCGGCCACCGCGATCAGGGCGACGTGCCCCCACACCGAGAGCAGCCACGCGGCGCGGCGGCCCCGGCGCAGTCCCTCCGCTCCCACGAGCAGCACCGCCGACGGCATCAGGTTCATCACCAGCGGTCCGATCCCGGACAGGCGCAGCGCCTGCCGCCCCTTGCGACACTCGTCGCGCAGGGCCGGGTCGGCGCAGATGTCGACCAGTTCCCGTGCGCTGTACGGGACCTGGTCGAACAACTCCCGCAGCGCCGAGAGCGGCCCGATGGCGTGGGGGGAGAACGCCGCCAGGATCGGGCCGAGGACGCTGGCGGCGACCACCAGCGCCACGAGGGTGCGACGCTCCCGCACGGTGCCGCCGAGCGCCGGGCCCCGGGCCGCGCGGCCGAACAGCACGGGTCCGAGGAACAGGCCTGCCAGCGCCGCGCAGAGCCGCACCACGTCCTGCAGGTGCCCCGCGAACAGGGCGCTCGTCACGAGGAACACCAGCACCAGGGTGCGGATGCGGCGCCGCCACAGCGTACCCATCGCCGCGGTGGCGGCGAGCAGGGTGCCGAGCACCCACGGCAGGGGATCCTCGGTCAGGTGCCCGTGCAGCTCGAAGCCCCACGAGTTCGGCACGGTCGACGCCAGCAGCGCCACCAGCAGGGCGAGCGCGGCACCCGCACCCTGCGAGAGCGCCGCGGCGAGTGCGAATCTGCGGCTGCCGAGGCGGTTCTCCACCGGCACCGCGACGGCGAGGATCGCCACGCTCGACAGGACGTACTCGCCCAGGCCGGACGCGAAGAGCCCGGACGTCCAGAGCACCCACGGATGCCCCTCGCCGAAGCTACGGGTGCCGAGGGAGACGTCGAGGGCCAGGTCGTGGGACGGCCCGCGCCACACGGACCCGGTGGCGATCGCGAGCACCCACATCGCCGCGAGCAGGGTCAGAGCGACGGGGGCCCGGCGCAGCGCCGCGCCGCTGCGCGCGATCACGGGGCGACGAGGCCGAGTCGGCGGCTGAGCCACGGCAGCTCCTTCTCGAGTCCGGCGGACCACACCGCGAAGCTGTGCGCTCCCGGCAGTTCCGTGAGGTGGACGTCCATGCCGGCGGCCCGGGCCGCCGTCGTGAGCTGTTCGATTCCCGAACGGTATTCGCTGTCGTCGAGGCCCACGACGAACGCCCCTGCCGAGCCGGGGTAGCGGTTGCGGGCCAGCAGGTCGGCAGGGTTGTTCCGCGCGAACGCCTCCGTGTCGCCGCCGAACACCTCGCGGATCGTGCGGTCCCGATCGCCGAGGGTCGGCTCGGCCTGGCCGGAGAAGTCGAGGAACGTGGGGTACACCTCGGGGCGGGCGGTCGCGAGCTGCAACGCGCACGTGCCTCCGTACGAGAGCCCGCCGATCGCCCAGCCCGCCGGATCGTCGTCGACCTGCAGGTGCTCGCGGACCCAGGCGGGCACGTCGAGCGCCAGGTAGGTCGCGGCGTTGCCGAGACGGGAATCGGCGCACAGCGGGTTGTCGAACTGGCCGCCGGTGCCGTCGGCGAGCACGACGACCGGTGCCAGCCCCTCGTGCCCGGCCGCGAACGCGTCCATGATCTGCGGCAGCCGGCCCCCGATCAGCCAGTCGTCGGTGCTGCCGGGCTGGCCGGCGAGCAGCACCAGCACCGGGAGTTCGGGGCGCGGGTCGGCGAAGTAGGCGGGTGGCAGGTAGATCCGCGCGTCGCGGGCGCGGAATCCCGAGACTGCGCCGGGGATCGGGGTGGTCGTCACCGCGCCGGTCGCGGGCAGATCGGCCGGGGGCGACCAGGTCTCGGACAGCGGCCGCCGAGCGACCGTCGCCGTGGCCGGTGCCAGGGCCGCGTCGAGCGGCACGGTGCGGTAGTCGGTCATGCCGAGGGCGGAACGCACGGTGGGGTAGGCGTCGAACACCGCGTTGATCCGCCCCGCACCCGCCACCACCACCGCCAGTGCGGCGACGACGAGGCCGGCCGCGACGAGCGGACGCGCCCGGTCCCGGCGGCGGACGAGCCACCGGCCGGCCAGGAGCGCGACGGCGAGGACGGCGACGGCGGTCCACGCGTACACATCCCGAGGCAACCGATCCGGGAACGGTCGCCACACCTGCTCGACGAGGACGGCGGCGAGCACCACCAGCACCAGGGTCAGCGCGACGGCCGTCGGAATCCCCGTCAGGAGCCAGCGGCGGTGCCGTCGCGCGGCCAGGGCGGCCAGGCCCGCGACGGTGAGGACGGTGAACACCACGGCCGCCGCCGTCGTCGTCAACCGCACGTCGAGCGCTGCTTCGACGAGCCCGGACCACGACACGCCGTCCAGTATGCGCGAGGCCCCCACCCCCGCATCGTGATCGGCGATAGTGGACGAATGGAACCGGTACCGGAGGACTGGCAGCGGGCGCTCGTGATCGCCGCGCACCCCGACGACATCGAGTACGGCGCGGCGTCCGCGGTGGCGCGGTGGACCCGACAGGGCAAGGAGGTGCGCTACGTCCTGGCGACCAGCGGCGAGGCCGGCATCGCGGGCCTGCCGCCGGCGGCGTGCGGGCCGCTGCGCGAGCAGGAGGAGCGGGCATCCGCCCGGGTCGTCGGGGTCGAGGTGGTCGAGTTCCTCGGGCATCCCGACGGCCGCCTGGTGGCGGGGCCGGACCTGCGCCGCGATCTTGCGGCGGCGATCCGGCGGCACCGACCCGAGATGGTGGTGACCGGCAACTTCGGGCTCACGTGGTTCCCCGGCGTCCTCAACAGCGCCGACCACCGTGCCCTGGGGCTGAGCGTGCTCGACGCGGTCACCGACGCGGCGAACGAGTGGATCTTCCCGGACCTGGCCGAGCAGGGTCTGCCGCCGTGGCCGGGGGTGCGGTGGGTGGCGGTGAGCACCACGTCTCCCACTCACGGAGTGGACGTCACCGACACCGTCGAGGACGGCGTCGCGTCCCTCGCCGAGCACCGCCGCTATCTCGAGGCACTCGCGCCCACCCCCGTGCTCGACCAGGCCCGGGCGCAGGTGGAGTCGGCCACGGCCGCTCTGCCCGGGTTCGCGGTGGAACGGGCCGCCGGGTTCGAGCTCTACACGTTCGGGGGCTGACCGCCGGGTACGAGGACGACTCCGGCACCGGGCACGGCCTCGACGTCCACGGGCAGCGGTCCGAGCGGTTCGCCGTCCGCGTAGGCGGAGATGCCGGGACACTCGAGCCGCACCCGCCGGGCGCGGTGCACGCTCACCTCGTCCAGGTCGACGTGGGTGCCGCGGTAGACGGTGGGGAACAGGCGCAGCAGGCGGGTCCGGTTGGCAGAGGTCACGATCACGACGTCGAGGAGGCCGTCGTCGAGACGCGCGTCCGGCGCGATGCGCATGCCGCCCCCGTAGGTGGAGGCATTGCCCACGGCCACCATCGTCGCCGCCACGTCGAGGTCGTCGCCGTCCAGCGTGATGCGATACGGCAGCAGGCGGAGATTCGCCAGTTCCGCGACCATCGCGACGTTGTAGCGCAGCCGGCCGCGCGGCCGGCGCATCCGGTTGGCGCGGTCGGTGACCAGGGAGTCGAATCCGCTGGCGAGCACGGTGCCGAACCAGTGGTCCGGCCGCCCGGGCGCCCGGACCCTTCCGAGGTCGATCGTCCGCGTGGCCCCGTCGGCGATCACGTCGGCCGCCGCCACCGGATCCGACGGCACGTGCAGGACGCGGGCGAGGTCGTTGCCGGTCCCGGCCGGGACGATGCCGAGCGGAATCCCGGTCTGCGCGAGCGCCTGCCAGGCGAGCCAGACGAGCCCGTCCCCGCCGACCGCGACGAGTGCCCCGGTTCCCTCGGCGACGGCGTGGCGCACCAGTTCGAGGGAGTGTTGCGGGGTGTCGCCGGCGATCTCGGTGACGCGCAGGCCCCGTTCGCGCAGCCGGGCCGTGGCGGACCTCGTCGCGCGCGCGGTGTGCGGGCCCGCGGCCGGGTTCGTCAGGACGGTGACGGATTCGATCACGGCAGCAGCTTTCCAGGGTTGAGGATGCCGAGCGGGTCGAGTGCGTCCTTGACCGCGCGGAGCAGGCCGGTGCCCAGAGTCCCGATCTCGTCGGCCATCCACGGCCGATGGTCGCGCCCGACCGCGTGGTGGTGGGTGACGGTGCCGCCGGCTGTCATGATCGCGTCCGTGGCGGCGCGCTTGGCCGCCGACCACTGCGTGAGGGGATCGTCCGTCTGCGCGCACACGACGGTGAAGTACAGGGACGCGCCGGTGGGGTAGGTGTGCGAGATGTGGCACAGCACCAGTGGCGGGGTGCCCTGGTCCTGCAGGGAGGCGGTGAGCGCATCGGTCACCGCCGTCCGCAGCCGCGCCAGATTGCTCCACGTGGTGGCGGTTTCGAGGGTCTCGGCGAGTGCCCCGACCCGCAGCAGGGCGTCGCGCAGGTGCGGCGCGTCGAACCGTCCCTGCTCCCAGGCGCGGGCCGGCTCTTCTCCGAGGTCGGTGCCGCCCAGGGTCGAGAGCAGGGCGTCGACCTCCGCGGCGCGGGCTCGTACGTGTTCGGCGGTGCCCTCGACGGTGGTCACGGCCAGGCATCCGGTGGGGGCGGTCGCACCGATGTGTTCGTGCAACGCGAGGTTCGTCGCGGTCTCGGTCTCGTCCGACAGGCGCAGCACGGTGGGGACGGCGCCGGTCTGCACGAGGGTGCGCAGGGCGTCCGCACCCGTGGCGAAGTCGGGAAACGACCAGGCGCGGTGGGCGGTCGCGGCGGGGATCGGGTGGATTCGCACGCCGACCTCGGTGACGATGCCGAACAGGCCCTCGGACCCGAGGAACAGTTGCCGCAGGTCCGGGCCCGCGGCCGAGGCCGGGGCGCGGCCCGCCCGGACGGTACCGCGCGGGGTGGCGACGACGAGGTGCTCGACCATCTCGTCGAACCGGCCGTGGCCCGCGGAGGCCTGGCCGGAGGATCGGGTGACGGCGAACCCGCCCACGGTCGCGTGGCGGAAGCTCTGCGGGAAGTGCCCGAGCGAGAAGCCGTGGGCACCGAGCAGCTCCTCGGCCTGCGGTCCGGTCGCGCCGGCCTGCAGCGTCGCCAGACCGGAGACCGGATCGAGATCGGTGAGCGCGTTCATCCGTTGCAGGTCCACTGCGACGACGGCCTCGAAGCCGTCGCGCACCGGATCCAGCCCGCCGACGACGCTGGTGCCGCCGCCGAACGGCACGACGGCGATCCCCTCGCCCGTGCAGTAGTCGAGTACGGCGAGCACCTCGTCGTGGCTGCCGGGCCGCAGCACCGCGTCGGGACCGTCCTGCGGGCCGGGGTTCTGTCGCCGCAGCAGGTCGAGGGTGCTCTTGCCGCCGGCGTGACGGAGCCGGGCCGCGTCGTCGTCGGCGACGTGTTCCGGACCGACGATGCGCCGCAGGCCCTGGTGGTGCCGGGTGTCCAGCCGGGACGGGGTGAGCCGCACGGCGGTCTCGGGCAGCGAACGGGCGCGCTCGGTGTCCACGCCGAGAGCCTGTCGAAGCAGTGTGCGGACGCCCTCGCCGAGTTCCTTCCGGCGGTCCGCCGTGCCCCACGCGTCCCACTCCATCTCGGCTGCGGCGGTGGGGTGTTGCGGTGTGAACCTCACAGTCATGCGTTACAGTGTTACATACAATGTCTATTCGTAACGATGAGATCCGGTCTTCCGGCCCGCCGGCGGCAACCGTCGAGAACCAGATCCTCGACGCCACCCGCTCGTGCCTGCTCGACTTCGGACTGCGGCGCACCACCCTCGCCGAGGTGGCGCGGCGCGCCGGTGTCAGCCGCCCCACGGTCTATCGCCGCTGGCCCGACACCCGTGCCCTGGTCGCGGACCTTCTCACCCGTGAGATCCGCGCCGTCCTGCCCGATCTCCGCGAAGAGGGGCCCGTCCGGCCGCGCGTCGTGCGGGCCGTCGTGACGGCCGTCGACGAGATCGGCACACATCCGCTGTTCGAGAAGATCCTGCGGTCGGACCCGGACCTGCTCATGACGTACATCGTGGACCGGCTCGGGACCAGCCAGCACGCAGTGCTCGAGGTGCTGACCCGGGCGCTCGTCCTCGGCCAGCGCGACGGCACCGTCCGCGCCGGCGACGTCCGCGCGCTCGCCGCGTTCGTGCTGCTCACCGCCCAGTCCGTGGTGCAGTCCGCCGGGATGGTCACCGAGGTGGTCGACCGGGCGGCCCTGCTCGCCGAGCTGGCGCACGCCGTCGACACCTATCTCGCACCCTCCGGGGAGGATCGCCCGTGACCGGACCCGCCTCCAGTGCCCTCGACGCCGCCCGCCGCCGCCGGGAACTCGACGACCTCGCCGCCCGGCCCACCGTCGACGTGCTCGTCGTCGGCGGCGGTGTCACCGGCGCCGGCGCCGCGCTCGACGCCGCGTCGCGCGGCCTGAGCGTCGTCCTCGTCGAACGGCACGATCTCGCCTTCGGCACCAGCCGGTGGAGTTCGAAGCTCGTCCACGGCGGCCTGCGCTATCTCGCCACCGGGAACATCGGCATCGCCCGCGAAAGTGCCGTCGAGCGGGGAATTCTCATGACCCACACGGCGCCGCACCTGGTGCGCGCGATGCCGCAGCTGGTGCCGCTGCTGCCGTCGGTCGGCCGCGGCGAGGCCGCGCTCGTGCGCACCGGGTTCCTCGCCGGCGACGCCCTGCGGGTCTCCGCGCACACGCCGTCCGCGGTGCTGCCGCGCTCGCGCCGCATCGGCGCGGGGCGCGCCGCCGACCTGGTCCCCGCCGTCCGGCGCGACGGGCTGCGCGGGGGACTGCTCGCCTACGACGGCCAGCTCGTCGACGACGCCCGGCTCGTCGTCGCCCTCGCCCGCACCGCCGCCTCCTACGGCGCCCGCATCCTCACCCGCGTCGACGCCCACTCCGTCACGGCCGACGGCGCCGCCCTGCGCGACACCCTCACCGGCACCGAGGTGCGGGTGACGGCCCGCGCCGTGATCAACGCGGCGGGCGTGTGGGCGGGACAGGTGGATCCGTCGATCCGGCTGCGACCGAGCCGCGGCACCCACCTCGTGCTCGCCGCCGCCGCCCTCGGCAACCCCACGGCCGCGCTCACCGTGCCGATTCCCGGCGCCACCAACCGGTTCGTCTTCGCGCTGCCCGCCCAGCTGGGCCGCATCTATCTGGGACTGACCGACGAGGAGGCGCCCGGCGCGCTGCCCGACGTCCCGCAGGCCACCGACGGTGAGATCGACTTCCTCCTCGACACCGCCAACACGGCCCTCGCCGTGCCCCTGACCCGCAACGACGTCCTCGGCACCTTCGCGGGACTGCGGCCGCTGCTCGACTCCTCCGCGCCGGGTACCGACACCGGCGGCGGCACCGCGGACCTGTCGCGCCGGCACGCGGTCGTGCGCTCCGAGTCCGGTCCGATCGGCATCGTCGGCGGTAAGCTCACCACCTACCGGCGGATGGCGCAGGACGCCGTCGACGCGGCCGTCGAGACGGCCGGACTGCGTGTCGGGCCGTGCCGCACCCAGCGGCTCCCCCTCGTCGGCGCCGCGACTCCTGCCGTGCTGCGCACCGTCGCCGCCCCGGCGAACCTGGTGCGGCGCTACGGCACCGAGGCGGCCCTGCTCGCCGCGGACCCGCGCCGGCTGGAACCGATCGTCCCCGGGCTCGACGTCAGCCGCGCCGAACTGGAATTCGCCGTCACCCACGAGGGCGCCCTCGACGTCGACGACATCCTCGACCGCCGCACCCGGATCGGGCTCGTGCCCGGCGACCGGGCCCGGGCGCTCGACGCCGCCGGGGATGTGTCGGCCTGACCGCCGGAGCGTCCGGCCCGGCACTCTTCACGTGCGCGATATTCTGAGACGGCTGTCGGGCGGGCGCCGCGACGGACTCGGGAGTGGACGACACCGTGGGAGAACTGCAGACCGGCTCCGTGTTCGCCGGGTACCGTATCGAACGCCGCCTCGGCACGGGAGGGATGGGCAGCGTCTACCTGGCGCGGCATCCGAACCTGCCGCGTTTCATCGCGCTGAAGCTGCTCGACCCGTCGGCGACCGCGAACCCGGGAAACCGCAGCCGGTTCCTCCGGGAGGCCGACCACGTCGCGCGGCTCGAACATCCCAACATCGTCACCGTGTACGACCGCGGCAATGTCGGCGACCAGTTGTGGATTGCGATGCAGTACGTGGACGGCACCGACGCGGTGGGTGCACTGCGCAGGGGACCGATGCCTCCGGGGCGCGCCGTGCACATCGTGTCCGAGACCGCCCGCGCGCTCGATTACGCGCATGCACACGGGATACTGCACCGCGACGTCAAGCCCGCGAACATCCTGCTCACGCCGAGCGGGGCAAGCGAACCCGAGCGCGTCCTGCTCGCGGACTTCGGGATCGCGAAGAGCCTCGACAGCACGGCGGTCACCGAGACCGGCATGCTCGTCGCCAGCCTGCAGTACGCGTCCCCCGAACAGATCGAGGGGCGGCCCCTCGGCCCCCGGACCGACGTCTACGCCCTCGGGTGCACGCTCTATCAGCTGCTCACGACGCGGCCACCGTATCCGGGGTCCGAGCCGGCCCATCTGGTCCACGCGCATCTGCATCTGCCCCCGCCGCGCCCCACCGCGGCGCGGCCGGACCTGCCGTCCGCGTTCGACGATGTGATCGCCCGCGCGATGGCCAAGCGCCCCGAGGACCGCTTCCCCACGTGCGGTGCGCTGGCCGCGGCCGCGCGTGCCGCTCTCACCGAGCCGGTCACCGAGCCCGTCACCGCGCCGACCCGGGCGTTCACCGCCGCTGAACCCGCCCCCGTGTCCGCCGGTCCGACCGCCCCGCCCGGACACCCGACGTCGCGTTCCCGTCGGCCGCTGCTCGTGCTGCTGGGCGCCGCGGTCGTGGGCCTCGCGCTCGTCGGATCGCTGACGTGGATCCTGCCCGGCCGCGGCGAGGCGCCGGAGCCGGATGTGCGGGCCGACACCTCGGCCACCGGGCAGATCGACAGCCCCGGTCCGGTGGTGCCGCCCCCCGCGACGGTCACGGCGGAGGTCACCGACCTCCCCACCACTTCGTCCGCACCGACGAGCACGGCCCCGCCGCAGAGCCGCCCGGACCGCATCCCGGTCGCGCAGGCGGACACCCGGGGCTTCGACGACGACATCGGGCCGCGCTGCAACTCGACCGACGAGGCCGTCGCGGTGGCGCGCACGTCGGAGTCGCGGGTCCTGGTGTGCCGCAACGACTTCGATCGCCTCTACTACAAGGGCCTGCGGCTCAGCGACGGTGCCGACATCGAACTGGCCGACGCCGCCCCGGCCGCCGCCGGATTCACCGTCGTGGCCGGACCTGTGCGCTACACGTTCGACGAGGACGAACTGCTGATCATCGACAACGGAACGGTCACCACCCGCGAGCAGGTGCTCCAGTTCTGGTCGGCGTATCCGTGACCGCCGGCGCCGCGGAGCGGCCACCCCGTGGGACTGTTGCCGCCGATCTCCGCGCCGATCGGTGGCCGGCCCCGGATTCGGGCCCGTCGCCGCGGCCGTGCCCGCCCCTCCCCGCGATCACCAGTAGCGACTGCCGGGCCCGCCTTTGAAGGGGCCGACCACCCGATCGGTGATCCAGCCGTCGTAGAAGCCCCCCGCCTGGGGACGCACCCGCTCGCCGTCGACGAAACAGCCGTCCATCGGACCCGGCATCACTGCCACATGCCCGACGAGTGCCTCGTATCCGGCAACCGGCCGGGGATAGTGCCACGCCGCACGCTCGGCGACGTGTCCGCCTGCCACGACGTCGAAATAGTCGGCCCGTCCCTTCCACTCGCACACCGTGCTCCCGGGAACTGGCCGCAGGACCCCCTCGGCGAAGCATGTCCGGGGCAGGTAGTAGGTCGGCGGGTGGCTCGTCTCCAGCAGCCGCAACGGGGTGCGGGTGCGCGCGACGAGTTGCCCGCCGAACCACACCTCGACCAGCTCGTCGCTCCGTCGGACCACGGGCGGCCGCGGGTAGTCCCACACCGACTCCTGCCCCGGACCGACGGGGTCCGGCACCGGATGGCCGCTCCTCACGGGACACCTGCCGACATCGTCATGCTTCCAGGCTCGCACGTACGACGCGGTGGGCACAGCCCGGGCGAGCCCCACCGCCGAGGCGCTGCAGCGGCGGCCGGTACTCCCGGCGTCGCCTCCACAACCGGGCAGCGCGGAGCGGGTGTGGCAGTCTGAGCCGATGCGAGTGGCGGTGGTGGCCGGGCCCGACGCCGGGCATGCGATCCCGGCGATAGCCCTGAGCCTGCGTCTGGCCGAGGCGGGCGACGAGCCCGTCCTCTTCACCGGCGAGCGGTGGCTCGGCCTCGACCTGGACGGGGTGACGCTCGCGCCGCTCGCCGGGCTGGCCCCGCGTCCGGAGGACGACGATGCCGATGCCGGTGCCCGCATCCATGCCCGCGCCGCCCACATCGCGTCCGAGATGCTGCCCGGGCTCAGCGCCTTGCTGCCCGACCTCGTCGTCTCCGACGTGCTCACCGCGGGCGGCGGCATGGCCGCCGAACGCCTCGGTATCCCCTGGGTGGAGCTGTCGCCCCATCCGCTGTATCTGCCCTCGCGGGGGCTGCCCCCCATCGGCAGCGGTCTCGCCGCAGGCACCGGGCTGCGCGGGCGCGCGCGGGACACGGTGCTGCGCGCGGCGACCGCCCGGTCGATCCGGCAGGGGGAACGCGAACGGTCCGCGGCGCGCGTCGGGATCGGCCTGGCCGCCCGGGATCCGGGGCCGGCGGCCCGGCTCGTCGCCACCCTGCCCGCCCTCGAGGTCCCCCGACCGGACTGGCCCGCCGGGGCGCACGTCGTCGGGCCGCTGCTGTGGGAGCCCACCGGCGACGTCCTGGCGCCGCCCTCCGGCGACGGACCGCTGGTGATGGTGGCCCCGTCCACCGCGGCTACCGGCGTGCCCGGCCTGCTCGACGCCGTGTGCACGGGCCTCGGCGGATCCGGGATGCGGATCGTCGTCGCGATGCTCGAGCCGCCCGAGCGGGACTGGCCGGACGGCGTCGTGGCCGGGCACGGCCGGCAGGACCTGCTGCTCGAGCAGGCCGACGTGGTGGTGTGCGGCGGCGGCCACGGGATGCTCGCCAAGGCCCTGCGCGCCGGGGTGCCCGCGGTCGTGGTGCCCGGCGGCGGCGACCAGTGGGAGCTGGCCAATCGGGCCGCCCGGCAGGGCAGCGCGGTGGTCGTGCGGCCACTCGACTCCGACGCGCTGCGGGCGGCCGTGGACACCGTGCTGACCGAGCCACGCTTCACGCGCGCGGCCCGCCTGGCCGCCGCGACGGCAACGCAGGTCGAGGACCCGGTGACCGTCTGCCGCAGCGTCGTGGCGCCGATGCGGTGACGTGCCCCGCGTCCGCGCCACCGGCCGCTGTCGGGGGTCCGGGAAGCGACTACCGTGGCGCAGGTGCGACTGACGGAATTTCACGAGTGTGTCCGCAACGAGTTCGGGCAGCTGCGCGGCGACGCCCTGCTACGTGACCACGTGCTGCTCTCGCTCGGCGGGCGGACCGCCGCCGCGGCCATCGAGGCCGGCCGGGAACCCCGTGAGGTGTGGCGGGCCCTGTGCGAGGAGTTCGACGTCCCGCCCGCGCGCCGGTGAAACCGCCGCGCCCGTTCCGTTCGAACAGTTGTTCGCCTATGCTGGTCCGCGGGTGGTGAAGAAGTAGTCCACAGGCGTCCGATTCATCCACAGATCCGGCCGCTCGCCGGTCGGGACGGCGAACTTGTCGGTGCCGGACTCTAACGTCATCGGCAAGCAAGACGAGACTCGAAAAGGGGACCACGATGGCACCACAGGCACACGATCGCGACAAGGCGCTCGAGCTGGCGCTCGCGCAGATCGACAAGAGCTTCGGCAAGGGCTCGGTGATGCGCCTGGGGGAGGAGTCCCGCCAGCCCATCGCCGTGATCCCGACGGGCTCGATCGCGCTCGACGTCGCGCTCGGCATCGGCGGCCTCCCGCGCGGCCGGGTCGTCGAGATCTACGGCCCGGAATCCTCCGGTAAGACGACGGTCGCGCTGCACGCCGTGGCCAACGCCCAGGCCGCCGGCGGCATCGCCGCCTTCATCGACGCCGAGCACGCCCTCGATCCCGAGTACGCGCGCAAGCTCGGTGTCGACACCGACGCCCTGCTCGTGTCGCAGCCGGATACCGGTGAGCAGGCGCTCGAGATCGCGGACATGCTGATCCGTTCCGGCGCGCTCGACATCATCGTGGTCGACTCGGTGGCGGCCCTGGTGCCGCGCGCCGAGATCGAGGGCGAGATGGGTGACAGCCACGTCGGCCTGCAGGCCCGCCTGATGAGCCAGGCGCTGCGCAAGATGACCGGTGCGCTCAACAACTCGGGCACCACCGCGATCTTCATCAACCAGCTGCGCGAGAAGATCGGTGTGATGTTCGGCTCGCCCGAAACGACCACCGGCGGCAAGGCTTTGAAGTTCTACGCCTCGGTGCGCCTGGACGTGCGCCGTATCGAGACCCTCAAGGACGGCTCCGACGCGGTGGGCAACCGCACCCGCGTCAAGGTCGTCAAGAACAAGGTGTCGCCGCCCTTCAAGCAGGCCGAGTTCGACATCCTCTACGGCCACGGCATCAGCAAGGAGGGCTCGCTCATCGACATGGGGGTCGAGCAGGGCTTCATCCGCAAGTCCGGCTCCTGGTACACCTACGAGGGCGACCAGCTCGGTCAGGGCAAGGAGAACGCCCGCAAGTTCCTGCTGGAGAACACCGACGTCCGGGACGAGATCGAGAAGAAGATCAAGGAGAAGCTCGGCATCGGGGCGGACGTCACCGCCGAGCCCGCCGACGAGCCCGCCGACTTCTGAGTCGAGCGTTGGGCAGCGACTCCCGTCGCGGTGACCGGCGCGGCGGCGACCTGCCCGGCGGCGGAACGGAGGCACAGGCCAAGGACCTGTGCCTCCGTCTGCTGACCGACCGGGCTCGCAGCCGCGCCGAACTCGCCGCGAAACTCGAACAGAAGGGCTTCGCCGCGGACGTCGCCGAGCGGACCCTCGGCCGGCTCACCGAGGTGGGCCTCGTCGACGACGCCGAGTTCGCCCAGCAGTGGGTGCGCTCCCGTCATCGGCATGCCGGCCGGGGCAAACGTGCTCTGGCAATGGAACTGCGCCGCAAGGGGATCGGGCAGCACGAGGCGGCTGAGGCGCTGGAGCAGATCGACGGCGACGACGAACGCGCCCGCGCCGCCGAACTGGTGCGCAAGAAGCTGCGCACCCAGCCCCCGCTGCCCACGGAGGGGGATCGGCGCGAGATCGCCGCGGAACGGGACAAGGTGGTGCGACGGCTGGTCGGCATGCTCGCCCGCCGTGGTTACCCGCAGGGCGTGGCCTTCGACGTGGTCCGCGGCGAACTCGCCGGGCTCGATCCCGAGCCCGGCGACGTCGCCACCGACTGACGGGTTACCGGCGCTTGTCGTGATCGCTGGTGATGTCCACCCCCGGGACGGTCATGCCGGAAAGCACGTTGTCGGGGGCGTTCTCGTCGGCCTCCGGCATCGCGGCACGGTTCTTGCGTCCGGTCCGCAGACGCCGCTCGAGCCGGGTCGCGACGACCGTCAACGCGCCGTTGAGCACGATCATGATCGCGGCCACCACGAGCAGCGACGGCAGGTAGTTGCCGAAGAACGCGCCGAGCTGCTGACCGGCGCGCACCACTTCGACGTACCCGATGAGATAGCCGAGCGCGGAGTCCTTCAGGGCCACCACCATCTGCGAGACGATCGCCGGCAACATCGCCGTGACGGCCTGCGGCAACAGGATCAGACGCATGATCTGGCCCTTGCGCATGCCCAGCGCCGCGGCGGCCTCGGTCTGCCCGCGGGGCAGCGACCGGATGCCGGCGCGGACGATCTCGGCGATCACCGAGCCGTTGTAGAGGGTCAGGCCGGTGACCACCGCCGCCAGCGCCAGGTACTTCGACCGGAAGACCTGGTATTCGGCGAACAGCTGGTAGGCGAAGATCATCAGGATCAGTACCGGGATGGCCCGGAACAGTTCGACGATGAAGCCGCACACCGCGCGCACGGGCCGGTGATCGGAGAGCCGGCCGATGCCCAGCGCGGCCCCGAGGATCAGGGCGAGCACGATGGATACCGCGGCCGCGATGAGGGTGCCCCGGATGCCGGGGATCAGATACGTGGTCCACGAGCTCGATTCCAGGAACGGCTCCCACTTCGCGGTGGTGAGCTGCCCCTTGTCGTCGAGAGCCCGGTAGACGAAATAGCCGACGGCGACGAGCAGCACGGCCACCGCCGCCGAGGCGACGTGGTAGATCGTTCGCGCCCGGGGGCCGGGGGCGTCGTAGAGGACGGTTGCGCGGCCGGTGCTCACCGGGACACCTCGAATCGCGTGCTCAGCCAGCCGAACAGCAGGCCCGTGGGCAGGGTCAGGATCACGAAGCCGAGGGCGAAGATGCCGCCGATGACGAAGATCTGCGCCTCGTTCTCGATCATGGTCTTCATCAGCAGGGAGGCCTCCGAGACGCCGATGACGGACGCGATCGTCGAATTCTTGGTCAGGGCGATCAGCACGCTGCCGAGGGGTGCGATCACCGCGCGGAACGCCTGCGGCAGCACGATCAGGCGCAGATTCTGGCCGAAGGTCAGCCCGAGGGAGCGGCCCGCCTCGGCCTGCCCGACGTTGACGGTGTTGATGCCCGAGCGCAGCGACTCGCAGACGAACGCCGCGGTATAGACGCTCAGGCCCAGCACCGCGAGCCGGAAGTTGTTGTCCACCAGGAACGTCGGCGACGACTGGGGGGCAAGGCTGATGCCCAGCGTCTGTGACAGGCCGAACAGGCAGAAGATGATGATCAGCGTCAGGGGGGTGTTGCGGAAGATCCCCACGTACACGGTGCCGACCGCCCGTGCCACCGGCACGGGGGACACGCGCATGCCGGCGAGGATCGTTCCGAGGATCAGCGCGCCGATCGCCGAGAACACCGTCAACTGCACGGTGGTCCAGAAGGCGTCGATCAACTGATCGCCGTACTTGCTCAACAGATCCACAGGTCAACTCCACCGATCGGGGACTGGGATCCGGCCGGCCCGTGACGAGTCGTCGAACGGGCCGGCCGGACGGCGGGGACGGTCAGTAGCGGTCGACCTGCGGCGGTTCCGGCAGGGGGTATCCGGACGGGCCGACAGTGGATTCGAGGGCGGCCTGCCAGGCCCCGCTCGAGATCATCTCTTCGATCGCGTCGTTGATCTGGTTGCGGGACTCGGTGTCGCCCTTGGCCAGACCGATACCGTAGCGCTCTTCCGTGAACGGCTCGCCCACGACCTTCAACTGGCCCGGGTACTGGGCCGCGTAACCGGCGAGAATGATGTCGTCGGTGGTCACGGCGTCGACCGCACCGTTGCGCAGCGCCTCGACGCAGGCGGAGTAGGTGTCGAACTCCTGCAGCTGCACGTCCTGCGCGTAGGTGTCCTTGACCTTCTGTGCGGGGGTGGAGCCGGCCACCGAGCACAGCCGCTTGCCGCCGTTGAGCGACTCCGGTCCGGTGATGTCGGTGTTGTCGGCACGCACGAGCAACGACTGGCCGGCGACGAAGTACGGCCCGGCGAAGTCGACCTTCTCCTTGCGCGTGTCGGTGATCGAGTAGGTGGCGACGATGTAGTCCACCTCACCGTTCTCGATGAGGGTCTCGCGCTGCGGGGACGGGGCTTCCTTGAACTCGATGTTCTCCGGCGCCACTCCCAGCTGCTGCCCGACGTACTTCGCGACCTCGACGTCGAACCCGCTGAAGGTACCGTCGGGGTTGCGCAACCCGAGCCCGGGCTGGTCGAACTTGATGCCGACGACGAGGGAGCCGCTCTCGGCGGACTGCGACACGCTGCGCTGCTCGTCTCCGCCACACGCGGTGGCGAGCACGGCGACGGCGATCGCGCCGATGCCCAGGCGAACCGAGCGGGTGATTCTCATCGAGTACCTCCGTGTTGTGGGTGATGCCGCCCCGGTTCCGGTGCGGCAGCGACGCCGGATCAGTGACTGAGGATCTTGCCGAGGAAGTCCTGGGCGCGGGCGGACTTGGGTGCGGTGAAGAACGTGTCGGGGTCGGTGTCCTCGATGATCTGCCCGTCCGCCATGAACAGCACGCGGTTGCCGGCCTTGCGGGCGAAGCCCATCTCGTGGGTGACGACGAGCATCGTCATGCCCTCCCGGGCCAGCGACGTCATGACGTCGAGCACCTCCTGGACCATCTCGGGGTCCAGCGCCGAGGTCGGCTCGTCGAACAGCATGACCTTCGGGTTCATCGCCAGTGCCCGCGCGATCGCGACGCGCTGCTGCTGGCCGCCCGAGAGCTGCGCGGGATACTTGTCCGCCTGATTGGCGATGCCGACGCGGTCGAGAAGTTGCAGCGCCTGCTCCTTGGCCTCGGTCCTGCCCTTGCGACGGACCTTTACCGGGGCGAGCATGACGTTCTCGAGGATGGTCTTGTGCGCGAACAGGTTGAACGACTGGAACACCATTCCCACGTCGGCTCGCAGCGCCGCGAGCGCCTTACCTTCTGCGGGAAGCAGCTTGCCGTCCACCCGGATCTCGCCCGAGTCGATCGGCTCGAGCCGGTTGATGGTCCGGCACAGGGTGGACTTGCCGGACCCGGACGGCCCCACCACGATCACGACCTGACCCGCCGATACTTCGAGGTTGATGTCCTGCAGCACGTGCAGGGCTCCGAAGTGCTTCTCCACCGCCGACATCGAGATCATCGGGGGTGCGCCGCCTGCCGAGCCGGAGGGCTTCTCGAATTCGACCGCCGCTGGTGTCATGGACAGAACCCTATGCTGCCCGCGCCGCCGTGCCGCAATTTTCGCAAGCCGAGTTCGGACTGCGTAATGGAAAATTTACGGTCGGCCCCGAAAGGCCGGTTCCGGTTCGCCCCGCCGGGTCGCGCGATGGACTAGTTTGTCTCTCTCGGCCCACTTCAGGAGCGGTCCGGCCCCGTGAGCTAGGCTGGGACGTGTCATCGATGGACCATGAACCCCCCAGCGCCCCGGCCGCCCTCGACGCGACCGCCGAGGTCGGCGCCCGCACCTACGAGGTGCGCACCTATGGCTGCCAGATGAACGTGCACGACTCGGAGCGCCTGTCCGGGCTGCTCGAGGACTCCGGGTTCACCAAGGCAGGGCCGGGTGCGCCCGCCGATCTCGTGGTCTTCAACACCTGCGCGGTGCGGGAGAATGCCGACAACAAGCTCTACGGCAACCTGAGCCATCTGCGGCCCGTCAAGGACGCCAACCCGAACATGCAGATCGCCGTCGGTGGGTGCCTTGCCCAGAAGGACCGCGAGGTCGTCGTGAAGAAGGCGCCGTGGGTCGACGTCGTGTTCGGGACGCACAACATCGGCAACCTGCCGGCGCTGCTCGATCGTGCCCGGCACAACCGCCGCGCCGAGGTCGAGATCCTCGAATCGCTCGAGGCGTTCCCCTCGACCCTGCCCGCCCGGCGCGAGTCCAGCTACGCCGGCTGGGTGTCGATCTCCGTGGGCTGCAACAACACCTGCACCTTCTGCATCGTGCCGTCGCTGCGTGGCAAGGAGGTGGACCGCCGGCCCGGTGACATCCTCGCCGAGGTCCGCGCGCTCGTCGACGAGGGCGTCCTCGAGGTGACCCTGCTCGGGCAGAACGTCAACTCCTACGGCCGCTCCTTCGCCGATCCGGAGCAGCCCCGCGACCGCGGCGCGTTCGCCGCGCTGCTGCGCGCCTGCGGCGGTATCGAGGGTCTCGAACGGGTCCGCTTCACCTCCCCGCACCCCGCGGAGTTCACCGACGACGTCATCGAGGCGATGGCGCAGACCCCGAACGTGTGCCCGCAGCTGCATATGCCGCTGCAGTCCGGCTCGGACCGCGTCCTGCGCGCGATGCGCCGCTCGTACCGCAAGGAGCGGTTCCTCGGGATCATCGAGAAGGTGCGCGCGGCCATGCCGCACGCGGCGATCACCACCGATATCATCGTCGGGTTCCCCGGCGAGACCGAGGAGGACTTCCAGGAGACCCTCGACGTCGTCGAGAAGGCCCGGTTCACCAGCGCCTTCACCTTCCAGTACTCCAGGCGACCCGGCACGCCGGCCGCGGAGATGGACGGCCAGCTGCCCAAGGCGGTGGTGCAGGAACGGTACGAACGGCTCATCGCGCTGCAGGAGCGGATCACCCTCGAGGAGAACCTCGCGCTCGTCGGCAGGGAGGTCGAGTTGCTCGTCGCCGCGGGGGAGGGCCGCAAGGACTCCGAGACCGCCCGGATGAGCGGCCGCGCCCGTGACGGCCGGCTCGTGCACTTCCGGCCCGAGGGCAACATCGACCGTGCGGTTCGCCCGGGCGACGTCGTCACGATCGTGATCAGCGAGGCCGCCCCGCACCATCTGGTCGCGGACACCCCGATCCTGACTCATCGGCGCACCCGCGCCGGCGACCGGTTCGAGCAGGGCCGCACCCCCAAGACGCCCCCCATCGGGGTGGGGCTCGGTCTCCCGCAGATCGGTGTGCCCGAGCCACTTCCGGCACAGACGGGATGTGACGCATGACCGCGAGCGGCCCCGACGAGGGCAGGACGCCCGGCGACGACGCCGGGGACGACGGAAGGGATCCGATGGACGAAGTCCGCGCCGACCTCGAGGCAGCCGAACGCAAGATCGCCGGCGAGATCGACCCCGGCGCCCGCGCGCTCGTCGTCGCGGTCGCGGTGCTCGTGCTGCTCGGCTCGTTCAGCCTGCCCCATGCCGGGGCGGCCAACGGGTGGGAGGTGCTGTCCTTCGCCCCCGACGCGACCGCCGAGTCCATCGCGCTGCCCTCCCGCATCTTCGTGTGGCTCGCTCTGGTGTTCGGCGCGATCTTCTCCATCCTGGCGCTCGTCACCCGCCGGTGGGTGCTGGCGTGGCTGGCGCTGGCCGGCTCCGCGGTGTCGATCGTGTTCGGCATGCTCTCGATCTGGTCGAGGCAGACCCTGCCGGTCGGCGACCCGGGCGCGGGACCGGGCATCGGCCTGATCCTGGGCTGGATCACCGTCATGGTGCTCACCTTCCACTGGGCGAAGGTGGTGTGGACGCGCACCGCGCTTCAGCTCGCCGCCGAGGAGGAACTCCGCAACGCGGCCGCCCAGCAGGAGAACAAGGGCCTGCTCGACGACTGACCGCCCGGGACCGGACGAACGACGGTGCCCCCGGCTCGAACGAGCCGGGGGCACCGTCGTGTCCGGAGGGGCGCTCAGCGCTCCCCGACGGCTCCTTCCGCGGCGTCGGCCCATTCCCGCCACTGCTGCGCCTGCGCGAGCGCACTCTCGGCGTCCTTCGGGCGGCCCGCGGCGGTGGCCTTGGCGGCCTGCTCCTCGAACTGGCGCACGCGCTCCCGGAACTGGGCGGCACGGGCGAGCGCCTCCGGGTCGGTGCGCCGCCATTCGGACTCGGCAGCCTCGCGGACCCGCTTCTCGATCGCCCGCAGACGGCTCTCGAGGTCGTGCATCCGCTCCCGCGGGACCTTGCCGATCTCCTCCCACCTGTCCTGCAGCTCGCGCAGCCGGGCCCGGGCGGCGTCGATGTCCGCCGCCGGATCGATCGACGCCGCCGACTGCAGCAGCGCCTCCTTCGCCTGCGCGTTCTCCTCGAACTCCGCGTCCCGCTCCGAGGCGGCCGCGTTGCGGGCGGCGAAGAACACGTCCTGGGCGCCCTTGAACCGCTTCCACAGCTGATCGTCGGCCTCGCGCGGCGCCCGACCGGCCGCCTTCCACTCGGCGAGAAGTTCCCGGAACGCGGCCGCCGTCGCACCCCAGTCGGTCGAGTCCTGCAGTTCCTCGGCCTGCGCCACGAGATCCTCCTTGCGGGCCCGGGCGGCGGCGCGCTCGCGGTCCAGTTCGGCGAAGTGCGCGCCGCGCCGGCGGTTGAACGCCTCGCGGGCCTTCGAATAGCGCCGCCACAGGGCGTCGTCGACCTTACGGTCCACGCCGCGGATCGTCTTCCACTCCTCGAGGATCTCCCGCAACCGGTCGCCGGCAGCCTTCCACTGGGTCGACTCGGCGCCGATCTGCTCGGCCTCGGCCGCGAGGGCCTCCTTGCGGGCGGTGGCCGCCGCCCGCTGGTGCTCCTTCTCCTGTTTCGCGGCGACCGCCGCCTTCTCCGAGTCCGCGACGATCGCCGCGAGCCGCTCGGCGAGGGTGTCGAGGTCACCGATCACGGCGGCGGTGGGCAAGGACTCCGCGAGCGCCTGGGCCGCCGCCCGGGTCTTCTTCGCGTCCCCGGTGCCCGAGCTCAGCCGCGACTCGAGGATCGCCACCTCGGTCGCGAGGTCGTCGTACCGGCGGCCGAAGTGGGCAAGCCCCTCGGCGGCGTCGCCCGCCTGCCAGGACCCGATGCACCGCTCGCCCTCGGCGGTCTTCACCCACGCCGTGCCGTCCTCGTCGACGCGGCCCCACCGGCTCGGATCGCTGGCCGGGACCGTGGGCTGCGGATGGGGATGGGCGGCCGGGTGCGGCTTGGGTGCCGACGACTCGGGGGCCGGCCGCTGCCGACCCGGTTTGGGAGCGCCCGGCTTCGGAGCGCGGGATTCCTGCGTTGCGTTCGGGTCGGTCATCGGTCCTCATCTCTGCCGCGCGGCACGGCTGCCTGGTCGCACTGGTTCGCGTGGTCGGGCCGCGGAGGTCGCTCCGAGACCACGCCCGCCCACTATTGAAACAGGTCGCACGGCCGGGAGGCGGCGGGTCGGGTCGACTACGGTGGCCCGTGTGTTGATCGCCGCGGCGTTCGTGCCGTCCCCACCCCTGCTCGTTCCCGAGTTGACCGGCTCCGCGGCCGCCGAGACCGCCGACCTGCGCGCCGCCGTGCTCGACGTCGGGGCGGAACTGCGCGCCGCGGCGCAGTGGGTCGTCGTCGGTACGGGCACGGAGGCCGCGCACCTCCCGGACACGGCCGTCGGAACGTTCCGCGGCTTCGGTGTCGACCTGGCCGTATCGCTCGGGCCGGCGACCGCGGGGACGCCCGATCCGCAGCTGCCGCTGCCGGCCCTGATCGCGGGCTGGTTGCGCGACCGGACGGCGCCGGTCGTGCGCGCCACCACGCACGTCGTGCCGGCCGACACGACCCCGCAGGACTGCGCCCGCTTCGGGCGGCGGCTGCGCGGCGCCCTGGACGCGGACCGCACCCCGACGGCCCTGCTCGTGGTCGCGGACGGCCCGGCCACGCTCACCGCGAAGGCACCCGGGGCCTACCACCCCGGGGCGCAGGAGGTGGACGAGGCGCTCGGCGCCGCCCTCGCGGTCGGCGACGCCGCCGCGCTCGCCGCGCTCGACCCGGCGCTCTGCACCGAACTGGTCCTCGACGGCCGCGCCGCATGGCAGGTGCTGGCCGCGGTGTTCGGCTCCGACGGACCGGCGGCGGCCGCCACGACCCACAGCAGCGCGCCGTACGGCGTGGGATACCACGTCGGGATGTGGCGACCGTGACCCGTGAGCCCCTCCCTCCGGTGGCCGTCGTCGGCCCGACGGCCACCGGCAAGTCCGATCTGGGTCTCGATCTCGCCGAGGAGCTCGGCGGGGAGATCGTCAACATCGATGCGATGCAGCAGTACCGCGGCATGGACATCGGCACCGCCAAGCTGCCCGTCGACGAGCGGCGCGGCATCACCCACCATCAGCTCGACGTCCTCGATGTCACCGAGACCGCCACGGTCGCCCGCTACCAGCAGGCCGCGACCGCCGACGTCGAGGCGATCCGGGACCGCGGCGCCGTGCCGATCATCGTCGGCGGCTCGATGATGTACGTGCAGGCCCTCCTCGACGAGTGGCAGTTCCCCGCGACGGATCCGCAGGTACGGGCCAAGTGGGAGGCGCTGCTCGCCGACGAGGGGGTGGCCGCGGTGCACGCGGCGCTGCAGCGGGCCGACCCGGTCGCCGCGGCGACCATCCTCCCCACCGACGGCCGCCGCATGGTCCGCGCCCTCGAAGTGGTCGAGCTCACCGGGGCGCCGTTCGCGGCGTCGCAGCCGCAGATCGGCGATCCCAGATGGGGGACCGTCGTGCTGGGGGTGGACCGGGACACCGTGGCCCTCGACGACCGGATCGCTCGGCGCACGGACCTGATGTTCGAGCGCGGACTGGTCGACGAGGTGGCGGCGCTGTGCGAACAGGGGCTGCACGAGGGGGTGACGGCCCGTCGGGCGATCGGGTACGCGCAGGTGCTCGAGTACCTGGCCGGTGAGTGCGACCTCGCCCACGCCCGCGAGCGCACCTTCATCGGGACGCGGCGCTACGTGCGCCGGCAACGCTCGTGGTTCCGCCGGGATCCGCGGGTGCACTGGCTCGACGGTGCCGATCCGGCGCTGCGGGACACGGCGCTGCGGGTTCTCGCCGATGCGAACCGTCGTTAAGGTGACGGGCATGGACTTCAGCAAGGGCCACGGCACCGAGAACGACTTCGTGATCCTCCCGGATCCCGACGTGCGGATCTCCCTCGAGCCGAAGCGGGTGGCGGCGCTGTGCGACCGCCGTCGCGGCCTCGGGGCGGACGGGGTCCTGCGCGTCGCGCGCGCCGGGGCGCTGGTCGACGCCGGGGTTCTGCCGGCACTGCCCGAGGGGACGGACGCCGACGACTGGTTCATGGACTACCGCAACGCCGACGGCTCGATCGCTGAGATGTGCGGCAACGGGGTGCGGGTGTTCGCGCACTTCGTCACCGCCAGCGGGCTCGAGTCGCGCGGCGAGTTCGTCGTCGGCAGCCGCGCCGGCGGCAAGCCGGTGCAGGTGCACAGCGCCGACGCCACCCACGGCGAGGTCACCGTCGACATGGGTGTGGTGCGGGAGCTGGGGGAGTCGACGGCCACCATCGAGGGCCGGGTGTACCGCGGGCTGGGCATCGACGTCGGCAACCCGCACCTGGCCTGTGTCGATCCGCACCTGACCGCGGCGACCCTGGCCGCCCTCGACCTTTCCGGTCCGGGTTTCGACCCCGGCTTCTTCCCGCAGGGGGTCAACATCGAGTTCCTCACGCCCATCTCCGCGGGCGCGGTGGACATGCGGGTGTACGAGCGGGGCGTGGGGGAGACCCGGTCCTGCGGCACCGGCACGGTCGCGGCCGCCGCCGCGGCGTTGCGTTTCGACGGGTCCGGCTCCGGTACGGTCCAGGTGCACGTCCCCGGCGGGACCGTGCAGGTGCGCCTCGAGGACGGCCGGGCCGCGTTGCGCGGCCCGTCGGTGCTGGTGGCGTCGGGCACGATCGGCGACGACTGGTGGGGCGGCCTGGACTGACTCCCGGCCCGGCGGCGCCGGTGCGCCGCGCGGGTTTCGCCCTGCGCGGACACCCGGAAAGTCGCATGCGTCGGCGCGTCCGACGTGGGACGATGGTCGTGTATGACGAACACACGACGAAACGAATCGGCCACCGACGACGCGGACCGCGTCGCGGGCTGGGCCCCCGCCGACCCGTCGGTCGGCGAGATGCAGCTCGAGGACCGCAGCGCCCTGCGCCGCGTCGCCGGGCTGTCCACCGAACTCGAGGACATCACCGAGGTCGAATACCGGCAGCTCCGCCTCGAGCGGGTCGTGCTGGTCGGGGTGTGGACCGGCGGCACCGCGGCCCAGGCCGAGGCCAGCCTCGCCGAGCTCGCCGCACTGGCCGAGACCGCGGGCTCCGAGGTACTCGAGGGCCTGATCCAGCGCCGGGACCGTCCCGACGCCGCGACCTACATCGGCTCCGGCAAGGCCGAGGAACTGCGCCAGGTGGTGCTGGCCACCGGTGCCGACACCGTCATCTGCGACGGCGAGCTCACCCCTGCGCAGCTGACCGCCCTGGAGAAGATCGTCAAGGTCAAGGTCATCGACCGCACCGCACTGATCCTCGACATCTTCGCCCAGCACGCCACCTCCCGTGAAGGCAAGGCGCAGGTATCGCTCGCGCAGATGGAGTACATGCTGCCGCGACTGCGCGGCTGGGGCGAGTCGATGTCGCGGCAGGCCGGCGGCCGTGCCGGCAGCAACGGCGGCGTGGGCCTGCGCGGTCCCGGCGAGACGAAGATCGAGACGGACCGTCGCCGCATCCGCGAACGGATGGCCAAGCTGCGCCGCGAGATCAAGGCGATGAAGTCCGTTCGCGACACCAAGCGCACCCGGCGCATGCGCAACCGCATCCCGTCGGTCGCCATCGTCGGCTACACCAACGCCGGCAAGTCCAGCCTGCTCAACAAGCTCACCGGTTCCGGTGTGCTGGTGCAGAACGCGTTGTTCGCGACGCTCGACCCGACCACCCGCCGGGCCGAACTGCCGGACGGACGGGAGTACGTGCTCACCGACACCGTCGGCTTCGTGCGGCACCTGCCGACCCAGCTCGTCGAGGCGTTCCGCTCCACCCTCGAGGAGGTCACGGACGCGGACCTGCTGCTGCACGTGGTGGACGGGTCCGATCCGTTGCCGACGGACCAGATCAAGGCCGTGCGCGAGGTGATCACCGACGTGCTGCGCGAGTCCGACGCTCCGCCGCCGCCCGAGCTGATCGTGGTGAACAAGGTCGACGCCGCCGACCCGCTGACCCTCACCGAGCTGCGCGCCCTGCTGCCCGACGCGGTGTTCGTCTCGGCGCGCAGCGGCGAGGGACTCGACGAACTGCGCGAGCACCTCGCCGCGCTGCTCGAGCACCCGGACGTCGAGGTGAAGGTGCTGCTGCCGTACACGCGGGGCGACCTGCTCGCGCGGATCCACTCGGACGGGCAGGTCCTGAACTCCGCGCACGAGGTGGACGGTACGCGCGTGCATGCCCGCGTGCCGCAGGCGCTCGCGTCGGCCCTGGTCGAGTACGCCGCCTAGTGCGCGGGGCCCTCGTCGGCCTGGTGGCCTCGGCGGCCGTCGTGTCGGCGCCGGCCGCCGCGGCGCAGACCTCCACGGTCCCGATCGCCGAGGTCGACGGTGGCGTGCTGTGCACCCCCACCGATCCCGCCCTCGCGGAGCTGTCGGGCCTCGTCGCCTCCGGTGATCGCGTGTTCGCGGTGCCGGACGCCGGGGCCGACGAGGCGGTGTTCGAGCTCGGGGCCGACTGCGCGGTGGTGCGCCGCATCCCGCCGCCCGTCGACCCGTACGACGTGGAGGACCTCGCCGCCGGTCCGGACGGCCGGCTGTGGCTCGGCGACGTCGGCGACAATCGCGCCGCGCGCGACACCGTCGCGCTGATCTCGGTCGACCCGCAGACCGGCGCGGGCAGCCTGCACCGGCTCACCTATCCCGACGGCCCACGCGACGCGGAGACGCTGCTCGTCCCGCGCGACGGGGTGCCGCTGATCGTCTCCAAGCCGCTGTTCGGCAGTGCCGGGATCTACCGGCCGGCGGGCGGGCGGAGCGTGGACGACCTGCCCGACCCGGGGCCGGTCCCGCTCGAACGCGTCGGATCCCTGACCCTCGGCCCCACGGACACCCCCGGCGGACCCGTCGGCGGGGCCTCCTCCGCGCTGGTCACCGGTGGCGCGGTCAGCGCCGACGGCACCGTCGCCGCAGTGCGCACGTACACCGATGTCTACCTCTTCCACGCCCCCGACGGCGACGTCGCGGCGGCGCTCGCGGCGGGCCCGGCCCTGCGGGTGCCGGTGCCCCACGAACCCCAGGGCGAGGCGGTGGCCTTCACCGCGAGCGGGGACCTGCTGACCGCTTCCGAATCCGCCGACGGCGCCCTGCCGGGAGTGCGGGTGTGGCGCGACGTGGTGGGCCTGTTCCGGCCCACGCCTGCGGAGGAGCCGGCGCAGACCCCGGACGGGGCGATGCCCGCGGCGATCGCCGCGGGCATCGTGGTGATCGCAGCCGCCGCAGGCGGGCTGTGGCGACGGGCCGCGCGCCGCCGCCGGGGCTGACGTCAGGCGTCGAGGTCGGCGGCCACCAGCTCGGCGACCCGGGCGAGCACGTCGGTGTCGTCGCTGGTCACGGTGACCTCGGTGCCCTGGGTGGCGCCGAGCGTCATGATGAGCAGCGCCGAGCCCGCGTCGACGGGTTCGCCGCCGTCCACGGCCAGGGTCACCGGGACTCCGGAGGCGACCACGGCTTCGGCGATGATGCCGGCCGGCCGGGCATGCAGGCCGATGGACGAGCCGACGGTGACGGTGGTGCTGGGCATGGGAACTCCTTCGGGGTAGGGACGGTCGTCGGATCCGATCAGGCGACGGCGGGCTGGGCCGCGGTGTCGCTGCTGCGCAGGTGGGCGGGCCGGTGCACCTCCTTGGCGAGGGTCACGCACAGCGCACCCACGACGGTGCCGGCGGCGAGGGCGACCAGGAACCACAGCAGGTTGCCGATGGCGAAGAACACGAAGATGCCGCCGTGCGGGGCGCTGAGGGTCGTCCCGGTGGCCATCACGATCGCGCCGGTGACGGCGCCGCCGGCCATCATCGACGGGATCACCCGAAGCGGGTCCGCCGCCGCGAACGGGATCGCTCCCTCGGAGATGAACGAGGCACCGAGCAGCCATGCGGCCTTGCCGTTCTCGCGTTCGGCGGTGCTGTAGATGCCCGGCCGCAGCGTCGACGACAGTGCCATCGCCAGCGGCGGCACCATGCCGGCGGCCATCACGGCCGCCATGATCTGCAGCGAGGCGTTGTTCGAGACGTCGAGCCCGGCGACGGCGAAGGCGTAGGCGGCCTTGTTGACCGGGCCGCCGAGGTCGAAGCACATCATCAGGCCGAGGATCACGCCGAGGATGACGACCGAACTCCCGGACAGGCCGTTGAGCCAGTTCGTCAGGCCCGTGGTGATCGCGGCGAGGGGCTTGCCGAGGACGAGGAACATGAGGGCGCCGACGATGAGGGTGGCGAACAGCGGGATGATCACCACCGGCATCAGCCCGCGGGCCCACACCGGGACCGGGATGCGACCCACCCACAGCGCTGCGAAGCCTGCGATGAGGCCGCCGACGAGGCCACCGATGAAGCCGGCCCCGACGAACACGGCCACCGCGCCGGCGGTGAAGCCGGGCGCCAGGCCGGGCCGGTCCGCGATCGCGAAGGCGATGAAGCCCGCCAGGGCGGGCACCAGGAATGAGAACGCCAGCGAGCCGAGCTGGAACAGAACCGCGCCGAGATAGGTGGTCAGGCCGCCGTCCGGGAGGTCGGTCAGCGAGTTGCCGACCACGATGTCGGCGGCGGGCTCGGTGATCTCGTACCCGCCGAGCAGGAATCCGAGGGCGATGAGCAGGCCGCCCGCGGCGACGAACGGGATCATGTAGCTCACGCCGGTCAGCAGGATCTGACGCAGCCGGGTGCCCCAGCCGACCTCCCCCGCCGAGGGTTCGTCGGCGGCCGCAGCCACGGCGGCGGCGTCGACGGTGCCCGCGGACGGGTCCTTCGCCGCGCGCATCGCCTCGGCGACCATCACGTCGGGCTCGTTGATCGCCCGTTTGACGCCCGAGGCGACCACCGGTTTGCCAGCGAACCGTTCGCGGTTCTTCACGCCGACGTCGGTGGCGAAGATGACGGCGTCGGCGCCGGCGATCACGGACGCCGGCAGGGGGGTGCTGCCGCTCGAACCCTGGGTCTCGACCCGCACCGTGACCCCGGCGCGTTCGCCCGCGGCCTTGAGGGCATCGGCGGCCATGTAGGTGTGGGCGATTCCCGTCGGGCAGGCGGTGACAGCGACGATGGTGCGCTCGGCGGCCGGGGTGGGTTCGGGCGCCGGGGTGGCCGGCGCGGACTCGGCGGCCGGGGCCGCGGTGGTGGCCGGGGCCGGTTTCGGCAGAACCCCCTCGACCAGCGCGATCACGTCCGCGGGTGTGGGCGCGTCGCGCAGTGACCCGACGAAGTCCGGCCGCACGAGTGCCCGGGCGAGCGACGAGAGCAGCTTCATGTGCTCGGCTCCGGCCCCCTCCGGGGCTGCGATGAGGAACACGAGGTCGGCGGGTCCGTCGGGGGCGCCGAAGTCCACCTTGGGGGACAGTCGCGCGAAGCCGAGCGACGCGGTGGCGACGGCGTCGGCGCGGCAGTGCGGGATGGCGATCCCACCGGGCAGGCCGGTGGCCGACTTGGCCTCCCGGTCCAGGGCGGCGGCCGTCAGTGCCGCCGCGTCGGTGGCGCGGCCGGCGGCGGCCAGCCGCGAGGCCAGCGCGGCGATGACCGACTCCTTGTCGGCGCCGAGGTCTGCGTCGAGCGCGATCAGGCCGTCGTCGATGATCGCGGGCCCGGAGGTGGCGCCGGAAGCGATGTCTGGCATGGCGTGTCCTTACTGGTGGTGAGGGAGGGCTGGGGACGGGGTGTCCAGGGGAACGGGGTGGAGCGGAGCGACCTCGACGGCGCCGGTGTCGACGTCGTCGGGTCCGGGAAGCGTGGTGCCGGGCAGGGCTACGGCCGCCGAGCCGTACGCGACGGCGTGGCGGAGGCGCTCGGCGGGACCGAGCCCGGCCAGCTCCGCGACGAGATAGCCGGCGAGGGAGGAGTCGCCGGCGCCGACAGTGCTGCGCGCGGTCACGGGTCCGGGCACCGCGTGCCAGGCACCCTCGGCGGTGATCAGCACCGCGCCGGCCGCGCCGAGCGTGGCCAGCACCGCCCCGACGCCGCGCTCGACGAGCCGGCGCCCGGCGGCGACGACGGGTCCGGTGTCGCCGGCCGCCGCCGCGGATTCCAGGGCGGCGGCGTCCGCGCCGGTGAGCTGGGCGAGCTCGTCCGAGTTCGGTTTGAGCAGGTCGGGGGCGGCGTCGGGGAACCGGGCCGCGAGCGACAGCAGGGGAGACTCGGAGGTGTCCACCGCGATGCGGCACGCGACGGACCCGTCGACGGCGGCCGCGCGGACGGAGCGGACGAGGTCGGCGTACCAGTCGGCGGGCACGCCGGGCGGCAGCGATCCGGACATCACCACCCAGCGAGCGTCGGCGGCGGCATCGACGACGGTCCGGCGCAGCGCATCGAGTGTCCCTTCGGTGTACGCCGGGCCGGGCTCGTTGAGCTTGGTGGTGGTGCCGTCGGGCTCGGCGACGGTGATGTTGCTGCGCGCGAAGCCCCCGGTCGGAACGGCGCGGTAGCCGATGCCGTGGTCGTCGAGCGCGGTGAGCAACGGGTCGCCGGTGTTTCCCGGCAGGACGGCCAGGACCGGCCGGCCGGCCGCGCGGAGCACGCGGGCGACGTTGACGCCCTTGCCGCCCGGGTCCACGCGGGTGGCGGCGGCGCGGTGCACGGCGCCGCGGACGAGCGGGCCCGTCAGTGCGACCGTCCGGTCCAGGCTGGGGTTGGCGGTCAGCGTGACGATCATGCCGTCACCACCTCGATTCCGTTGTCGGTGAGCTCTTTGCAGTCGGTGTCGTCGATCTCGGTGTCCGTGACGAGCACGTCCACGGCGTCGACGGGGGCGAAGCTGATCAGGTGCTGTCGGCCGATCTTGGAGGAGTCGGCGAGGACGACCACCCGGTCGGCGCATCGGACCATCGCGCGCTTGACGGCGGCCTCGTCCGGGTCGGGAGTGGACAGGCCGTGGCCGACGCTGAGCGCGTTGGTGCCGATGAAGGCGACGTCGACGTGCAGAGCCCGGAGGAATCGCAGCGCGTCCTCGCCCACGCTGGCCTGCGTGATCCCGCGGACCCGGCCGCCGAGCATGTGCAGGCGCACCGATCCGAGGCCGGCGAGCCGCGCGGCGATCGGAACCGAGTTGGTGACCACCTCGAGGTCCACGTCGGCGGGCAGCGCCGCCACCAGCCGGCCGGTGGTGGTGCCGGCGTCGAACACCACACTGCCGCCGGCGGGGGGAAGGTACCGGGCCGCCGCCGCGGCGATCCGGTCCTTCTGTGCGGCGTGGGTGTGCTCGCGCTCGCTCAGCGCGGGCTCGGTCACCGTGAGCGCTGCGGTGGGGATCGCGCCGCCGTGCACCCGGCGCACATGGCCGAGCCGCTCGAGCAGGGCGAGGTCCCGGCGGACGGTCTCGGTGGTGACGCGGAAACGGGTGGCCAGATCGGCGACGGACATCCGTCCCCGTCGGCCGATCAGCTCGGCGATCGCCTGCTGCCGTTCCTCTGCGTACACGCCGGGCTCCTCACCGCCGAAATGTTGGTTTATGTTGTTTTACGCCCGTATGTGTTGACATGTCAATGGTTCGGAGTAATCTCGATCACAGAATTACCCCGGAGGCCCATCCCGACACACCGGGCGGCGAGGAGGAGACATGGAGAAGGTGATTCCCGCAGCGGCGGAGATGTCGATCGTTCGGGGCACGCCCGTCGTGCCCGGGGTTGCCTACGGCCCAGTCGTGCGCCCCGCGCCGCGGCCGCAGATACCCGCCACGTTCGAGAGCATCCCGGACACCGCGCGCGACGCCGAGGCGGAGCGTTTCCGGGCGGCCGCCACCACCGTCGCGGACCGGCTGCGCAGCCGCGCCGGCCAGGCCTCGGGCGCCGCCGCCGAGGTCCTGCTCGCCAACGCCCAGCTCGCCGAGGACCGCGGCTGGCTCGGCGCCGTCGCCGCGAAGATCCGCAGCGGAGCCGGCGCGGTCGAGGCCGCCGTCGGCGCCACCGACCAGTTCGCCGACATGTTCACCAAGCTCGGCGGGCTGATGGCCGAGCGCGTCACCGACCTCCTCGACATCCGCGACCGCGTGCTCGCCGAGCTCAGCGGCCACCCCGAACCCGGTCTCGACCTGCCCGAGGAACCGTCGATTCTCTTCGCGGAGGACCTCGCCCCCGCCGACACCGCCGGCCTCGATCCGACCCGCGTGATCGGGCTCGCCACCACCCTCGGCGGGCCCACCAGCCACACCGCGATCATCGCCCGGCAGCTCGGCATCCCCTGCGTGGTCGCGGCGGCCGACCTGGACACCGTTCCCGCCGGCACCCGCGTCCTCCTCGACGGGGCCGCCGGTGAGATCCGTCTCGACCCCGACCCCGAAGGCGCGGCCGCTGCGGTCGCCGCCGACCGCAGCGAGCGTGCGCGCATCGCGTCCTGGGCCGGCCCCGGCACCACCGCGGACGGTCATCGTGTCGAGATCCTCGCGAACGTGCAGGACGGCGCCGGTGCCCGTGCCGCCCGCGAGACCCCGGCCGAGGGGGTCGGCCTGTTCCGGACCGAGCTGTGCTTCCTGGACCGGGAAACCGAGCCGACCGTCGAGGAACAGGCCGCGATCTACGCCGAGGTCTTCACCGCCTTCGCCGGCCGGAAGGTCGTCCTGCGGACCCTCGACGCGGGCTCCGACAAGCCGCTGCGCTTCGTCAACCATCCCGACGAGCACAACCCCGCACTCGGGTTGCGCGGCATCCGGATCGCGACCGCCACCGAAGGACTGCTCGACCGGCAGCTCGACGCCGTCGCCGCCGCGGCCGCCCGCACGGGCGCCGCGCCGTGGGTGATGGCGCCGATGATCGCGACCGTCGCGGAGGCCGCGCACTTCGCCGCCGCCGTCCGCGCCCGCGACCTCGTGCCCGGGGTGATGGTGGAGGTGCCGGCTGCCGCGCTGCTCGCCGAACGCCTCCTCGAACACGTCGACTTCCTGTCGATCGGCACCAACGACCTCGCGCAGTACACGATGGCCGCGGACCGCATGTCGCCGCACCTCGCGGCCCTCACCGACCCGTGGCAGCCGGCCGTGCTGGCCCTGGTCGCCCGCACCGCCGCCGCCGGGCGCGCGGCCGGCAAGCGGGTCGGGGTGTGCGGGGAGGCGGCAGCCGACCCGTTGCTCGGCTGTGTCCTGACCGGCATGGGGGTCACCTCGTTGTCCTGTGCGGCAGCGGCCGTCGCCGGCGTCGGCTCCCGCCTGGCCACGGTCACCCTCGACCGGTGCCGCGAGGCCGCGGACGAAGTGCTCCGCACCGTCGACCCCGGCGAGGCGCGCGAGGCGGCGGCCCGCGTGCTCGCCTGACCGAGGTGATCCGCGTCGGGAGCGACCCCCGCGACCTGCTCCCGGAGCCGGCCGGCGCCTACCATTCCCCGTTGTGAACGAACAACTGAGGACGCGGACGGCCGGGTTCGGCTGGACCCTGCACGGCGACGGACGTCGCGTTGCCGACGGCGAGGTCGTCGCCCCGGACGAACGACTGTCCTGGCCCCGCACCGTGGGCATCGGCATGCAGCACGTGATCGCGATGTTCGGCGCCACGCTGCTCGTGCCGACGATCACAGGCTTCCCGGTCACCACGACGCTGCTCTTCTCCGGTGTCGGCACCGCCCTGTTCCTGCTGATCACCCGCGGCCGGGTGCCCAGCTATCTCGGCTCGTCGTTCGCGTTCATCGCGCCGCTGGCGGCCTCGGCCGGCGAGGGCCCCGCCGCCCAGCTCGGCGGCATCGTCGCCGTAGGAGTCGCCCTCGCGCTCGTCGGTCTCGTCGTCAAGGCGCTGGGGTCCCGCGTCGTCGACGCGCTGATGCCGCCCGTCGTGACCGGCGCGATCGTCGCCCTCATCGGCCTGAACCTCGCGCCGGTCGCGGTCGGATCCTTCGAGGCCCAGCCGCTCGTCGCGGCGATCACGCTGGCCGCGATCCTGCTCGTCACGGTGCTCGGCCCCGGCCTCGTCGGCCGCCTCGGCATTCTCGTCGGCGTGATCGTCGGCTGGCTCTTCGCCGCCGTCTCCGGCGGCCTCGCCGAGGAACGCGTCGCGGCCCTGCGCGACGCCGCGTGGTTCGGCCTGCCCGAACTGCGCGCCCCCGCGTTCGAGCTGTCCGTGGTGCTGATCGCCCTGCCCGTCGTGGTGGTTCTCGTCGCCGAGAACGTCGGCCACGTCAAGGCCGTGGCGGCCATGACCGGCCGCAATCTCGACGACGTCGCCGGCGACGCGCTGCTCGCCGACGGCCTGGCCACGACGCTCGCCGGGGTCGGTGGCGGCTCGGGCACCACCACCTACGCCGAGAACATCGGCGTGATGGCCGCGACGCGGGTGTACTCGACCGCGGCGTACTGGGTGGCCGCCGCGACGGCCGTGGTCCTCGCCTTCTCCCCGAAGTTCGGTGCCCTCGTCTTCACCGTCCCGGACGGCGTGCTCGGCGGCGCCACCCTGGTCCTGTACGGCTTGATCGGCATCCTCGGCGTGCGGATCTGGATGGAGGCGAAGGTCGATTTCACCGATCCGGTCAACCTCACGGTGGCCGCCGCCGCGCTCGTGGCCGGGATCGGCGACCTCACCCTCACTGTGGGTTCCGTCGAACTCGGTGGCATCGCGTGGGGCTCGATCGGCATCCTGATCGCCTACCCGCTCCTGCGGCGATTGGCGGACCTGCGCCGCCGGCCGCCCGGCGTGTCCGGTCACAAATAACGCTCGTTCCTGTCAGCGTCAGACCCGTCCTCCGATGTCTACCGTGAGCGTGACGTACGTCATCGGATACAGGAGCGCACATGGAACGCACCCTCTTCGAGCCCGAGCACGAACTTTTCCGCGAGTCGTACCGGAAGTTCCTCGAGCAGGAGGTGGCTCCCTTCCACGAGCAGTGGGAGCAGGACAAGATCGTCGACCGTGAGGTCTGGAAGAAGGCAGGCGCGCAGGGCTTCCTGGGCATGGCCGTGCCCGAGGAGTACGGCGGCGGCGGTGTCGAGGACTTCCGCTACAACACGATTGTCACCGAGGAGACCACGCGCGGAGGTTTCAGCGGCATCGGTTTCATGCTGCACAACGACGTCGTGGCGCCGTACCTGCTGAAGCTGGCGAACGAGGAGCAGAAGCGGCGCTGGCTGCCGGGATTCTGTTCCGGCGAGATCATCACCGCGATCGCGATGACCGAGCCCGGCACGGGCAGCGACCTGCAGGGCATCAAGACCCGCGCGGTGCGGGACGGCGACGAGTGGATCCTCAACGGTTCCAAGACCTTCATCACCAACGGCATCAACGCGGACCTGGTGATCGTCGTCGCCTGCACCGACCCGGACAAGGGGGCGCAGGGCTTCTCGCTCCTCGTCGTCGAGCGCGGGATGGCCGGCTTCGAGCGCGGCCGCAATCTCGACAAGATCGGCCTCGCGGCGCAGGACACCGCCGAGCTGCACTTCACCGACGTGCGGGTGCCCGCCGCCAACCTCCTCGGTGAGGAGGGCCTGGGCTTCATCTACCTGATGCAGAACCTGCCGCAGGAGCGCCTGTCGATCGCCGTGGTGGCGGCGGCGGCGATGGAGGCCGTGCTCGAGGACACGATGCAGTACTGCCGCGACCGCAAGGCGTTCGGCAAGTCGATCGGCAGCTTCCAGAACACCCGGTTCGAGCTGGCGGAGCTGGCCACCGAGACCACCCTCGCGCGCGTGTTCGTCGACAGGTGCATCGAGCAGCTCAACGCCGGAACCCTGAGCGTGCAGGAGGCGGCGATGGCCAAGTACTGGACCACCGACAAGCAGGTCGAGCTGATCGACCGGTGCCTGCAGTTGCACGGCGGTTACGGCTACATGCGCGAATACCCGGTCGCGAAGGCGTATCTCGATGCCCGCGTGCAGAAGATCTACGGCGGCACCAACGAGATCATGAAGGACATCATCGGCCGCGGCCTGAATCTCTGACCGGCCCCGGGGCACCGGTCCTGGCCCGGAACGAGCACGGGCGGCGCCGCGGATCGCGGCGCCGCCCGCGCGCGTTCGCGGGGAGGAGCGAGGTCAGAGCTTGCGGATCACGGTGACGACCTTGCCCAGGATGACGGCGTCGTTGCCCGGAATCGGTTCGAACATCGGGTTGTGCGGCATCAGCCACACGTCCTTCTTCACGCGCTTGAACGTCTTCACGGTCGCTTCGCCGTCGAGCATCGCGGCGACGATATCGCCGTTGTCCGCGACGTTCTGCTGGCGCACCACCACCCAGTCACCGTCGCAGATGGCCGCATCGACCATCGATTCGCCGACGACCTTGAGCAGGAACAGCGAACCCTGCCCCACCAGTTCTCTCGGGAGCGGGAACACGTCCTCGACGGACTCCTCCGCCAGGATCGGACCGCCCGCCGCGATTCTGCCCAGCACGGGAACCATGGCGGCCGGCGTGGCGGCCTCGGCGGCGGTGTCGACCCCCTCCGCCGGCTGCGCCTGCGGGGCCGCAGGCTGCGGATCGTCGAGGCCGCGCACGTCCACTGCCCGGGGGCGGTTCGGATCGCGCCGGAGGAAGCCCTTGCGTTCGAGGGTGCGCAACTGGTGCGCCACCGACGAGGTGGAGTTGAGGCCCACCGCGTCGCCGATCTCGCGGATGCTCGGAGGGTAGCCCCGTTCGGTGACCGATTCGCGGATCACTTCGAGGACGCGGCGCTGGCGTTCGGTCAGGCCGGCGGCCGGATCGGCGGTGGTCGTCCGGCTCCGCCCGGCCCGGGGATGGCCGTCCGTCATGATCGTGACCTCCGTGCGTCGTGTGTCGGATGTGCTGGATGTGATGGATCGAATCTAGCTCTCCGATGGCCGGTTATCAAACATCTGTTCGAGATTTTCGGCCGGTAGTGCTGACTTTGTCGGAGCGGCGTGGTACACATCGAACACACGTTCTTTCGAACAGGTGATCGAATTACTCTCGCCGTCGATCGAGCGGTGACCGAAGTTCCGCCGCGGGCCCCGTCCCGCGGACGAGCGACACGGAGGCCTCGATGAGGACATCAGCAGTTCGCCGCACCGAATGGAACGACACCCGGCACCACCCAGGCCAGTGCGACGACACCGGGCAGTACGACACGGGACACTACGACGACACCGGGCAGTGCGACACAGGGCCGTGCAACGACACCGGGCAGTTCGAGGACCCAGGGCAGTTCGAGGACCCAGGGCAGTACGACACCGGACGGGACGGCGAGGGCCGGGCACGACGCTCCGCGGCGACGCACCTCGCCCGGCGGCCGCATGAGGCACCGGACCGGCGGCTGCCGGTCCGCCCGGATCCGGGGGTGGTGGACTACCGGCGCGCTCCGGTCCGGGTCTCGCGCGTCCCGCACCGGCCCGCCGGGACCGCGCAGCCCGGCCTGCGCACCGTACTGGCGACGGCCCTGCTGACCGCGGTCGCGACCGCGGGACTGCTCGGAATTGCCCACCTGCGCACCAGCCAGGTTGCGGCCGGGGCCGCACGTACCGACGTCACCGTCGTGCAGGCGGGGGAGTCGCTCGGCGACGTCGCGGCGCGGGTGACTCCGGGTTTGCCCCGCCCCGAGGCGATCGAGCGGATCCTCGAACTCAATGCGATGTCGGACGGCCGTCTGCGGGACGGCCAGACCCTGCTCGTTCCGGCCTCCGCGCCGCGGTGAACCGGCATGGACGGGCGGGTACCGGATCCGGCCGACGATCCGGGTATGCAGGTATTGTCGACTCTTGTCAGTCACACCACCTCGTGTGGTCGCGCCGAGAGCGATTCGCCTGCCGGTGAGTCCGGTCTCGGGAGGACGGCATCGGTTCGACGCCGACGTCGCGGCCAGCACGGCTACGACGAAGGAATCGACATGTACTGCCCGTATTGCCGGCACCCCGATTCCCGCGTCGTCGATTCCCGCGAAGCCGACGAGGGGGCCGCGATCCGTCGCCGAAGGGCATGCCCCCAGTGCGGCAGGCGTTTCACCACCGTCGAGACGGCGGTGCTGTCGGTCGTCAAGCGCAGCGGCGTCACCGAACCGTTCAGCCGGGAGAAGGTGGTGCGCGGGGTGGCCCGTGCCTGCCAGGGCCGCGACGTCGACAACGACGCCCTCAACCTCCTCGCCCAGCAGGTCGAGGACGCGGTGCGGGCCAAGGGTTCCCCGGAGATTCCGAGCAACGAGGTCGGTCTGGCCATCCTCGGCCCGCTGCGGGACCTGGACGAGGTGGCGTATCTGCGATTCGCCTCCGTCTACCGGTCCTTCAGCTCCGCAGAGGATTTCGAGCGCGAGATCAAGGAACTGCGCGAGCACCAGCACCGACGCGAGACCGAGTCCCCGGACTGAGCGCCGCGCCGGGATCCTCGTCGCCGGATCAGCGAATCGCCGCGACGGCCTTGAGGATTCGCGTCTCCGAGATCGGCCCGCGGGTGCCGAGGTGCTGCGCGAACAGGCTGACCCGCAACTCCTCGATCATCCACGAGACCTCCACCACGTCGGCAGCCGTGGCCCGCTCCTCCGGCAGCCGGGCGAGCAGTCGGTCGTACTCGGCGTAGACCCGGTCCAGCACGTCCATGCCCTGCCGGTCGCGAAGCGCGCTCGCCGGCAGCGATTCGAGCCGGTGTGCCGCCGCCGCCAGGTAGCGGGGCAGGTCGGCCAGCCGGGCACTGCCGAGTTCGGCGACGAAACCCCGGAACAGCAGCGAGGTCAGCTGTTCACGCACGTCCTCGGCGGCCTCGCCGCGCACCCGTTCGAGCAGCACCTCCACCTCGTGTGCCGTGGCCAGGGCGGGGACGACGAGCTTCAGCAGCGCCGCCACCCGGCCCGGCAACTGGGCCCGCACCACCTTCGCCAGCGCGGTGAACTCGTCCGGTGTGCGCACCGGCTTGCCGTGCCGGGCGATCAGCTCGTCCACGGCGCACGCCCGGCAGTCCTCGAGCAGATCCTCGAACGAGCCGTCCGGATTGCGGCCGAGCGCCAGCCGTTCGCCGTTGCTCAGGCCCGACGTCGCGGCGCGCGCCTGCATCGGGACCGCCTCGAGCAGCAGAGCCCGCAGCCCGGTGCGCATCGCGGCCTGCTGCGCGTGCGGGGTGCTGAGCACCCGCACGGCCACGCCACCATCCTCGGCGACCAGCGTCGGATATCCGGTCACCTGCTGGCCGGCGACGGTGCGTGTGACCGTGGGCTCGAGGGTGCCGAGCGTCTCGGCTGTCCATACCAGTGCCGGCGCGCGCTCGGTGCTCGACGCCGCCCGGGAGACCTCGGCCTCGACACGGTTCGCCAGCTGCCTGCGCAGCGCGATCAGGCTCTTGCTGCGCGCGAGTACGGCGCCGCGTTCGTCGACGGCCGCGAACGTCATCCGCAGGTGGTCCGGCAGGGCGGTCGGGTCGAAGTCGCTCGGCTCGATCCGCGCCGCGCCGAGCCGCGACAGCTCCCGCGCCATCGCGTTGACGAGCGGCTCGGAGCGCGGCTGCACGGACGCGAGGGCTGCCGCAGCGAAGTCCGGTGCCGGAACGACTTGGCGGCGAAGATGCTTGGGAAGCGTCTTGATCAGGGCGGTGACCAGCTCGACCCGCATACCGGGTACCGACCAGTCGAAGCCGACCGGCCGGACCCCGGCCAGCAGCGCGACGGGAATGCGGACGGTGACGCCGTCCTCCTCGGTGCCGGGCTCGAACTGGTAGGTGAGGGGGAACTGCAGATCGCCCTGCCGCCACGCGTCGGGGTAGTCGCCGCCGAGGACGGTGGGCGCCTCCTGGTTGACCACCGTTTCCGGGGTGAAGGTCAACAGGTCGGGATTCTTCTGCCGCTCCTTCTTCCACCACGCGTCGAAGTGCCGCGCCGAGACGACCTCCGGTCCGACGCGCTGGTCGTAGAACTCGAACAGGGTCTCGTCGTCGACGAGGATGTCGCGCCTGCGGGCCCGGTGCTCGAGCGCCTCCACGTCCTCGAGCAACTCACGGTTGGCGTGGAAGAACCTGTGGCGCGTCCGCCATTCGCCCTGGACGAGGGCATGCCGGATGAACAGCTCGCGTGAGGCCTCGCGGTCGATCGGGCCGTACTGCACGGGCCGTTGCGCGACCAGGGGAATGCCGTAGAGCGTGACCCGCTCGTAGGCCATGGCGGCCTCGCGCCTGGTGGACCAGTGCGGTTCGGAGTAGGTGCGCTTGACCAGGTGCGGAGCGAGCTTCTCGGCCCATTCGGGTTCGATCCGCGCGGTGACCCGAGCCCACAGCCGCGACGTCTCGACCAGCTCGGCGGCCATCACCCAGCGCGGCGGCTTCTTGGACAGCGACGAGCCGGGGAAGATCGCGAACCGGGTCCCGCGCGCGCCGAGGAAGTCCCGCTTCTCGCCCTCACGCACGCCGACGTGCGAGAGCAGCCCGGCCAGCAGCGACTGGTGGATCGCGTCGTGGCCGACGTCCTGATGCCGCGTCTCCCACCCGAGGTTGAGGGTGATCTGGCGCAGCTGGCCCTGCAGATCCTGCCATTCCCGGATCCGCAGCCAGTGCAGGAACTCGTCGCGGCACATCTTGCGGAACCGGCTGGACGACAGTTCCTTCCGTTGCTCCTTCAGGTAGTCCCACAGCTTCAGGTACGCAAGGAAGTCCGAGCCCTCGACGGCGAACCGGGCGTGCTTCTCGTCCGCCGCCTGCTGGAACTCGGCCGGCCGTTCGCGCACGTCCTGGATCGACAGCGCCGCAACGATGATCAGGACCTCGCGCAGGCACCCGTTGCGGTGACCCTCCACGATCATCCGCGCCATGCGCGGATCGACCGGCAACAGCGCGAGTTCGCGTCCGGTGCCGGTCAGTTTCGGTGGTTCGTCCTTCGACGGCGGTTCGAGCGCACCGAGTTCCTCGAGCAGCGCGATACCGTCGCGGACGGCCCGCGGGTCGGGGGCCTCGACGAATGGGAACGAGGCGAGGTCGCCGAGCCCGAGCGCCGTCATCTGCAGCACGACCGAGGCGAGGTTGGTGCGCAGGATCTCCGGTTCGGTGAACTCGGGGCGGGCCTCGAAGTCCTCCTCGGAGTACAGCCGGATACAGATGCCGTCGGCGACGCGGCCGCAGCGGCCGGACCGCTGCCGGGCGGAGGCCTGCGAGATCTCCTCGATGGGCAGTCGCTGGACCTTGGTGCGCACCGAGTAGCGGGAGATCCGCGCGGTGCCGGGGTCGACGACGTAGCGGATACCGGGCACGGTGAGCGAGGTTTCGGCGACGTTGGTGGACAGCACCACTCGCCGGCCGGTGTGTGGGGTGAACACCCGGTGCTGCTCGGCGGCGGACAGCCGCGCGTACAGCGGCAGGATCTCGGTGCCCCGTAGCTTGCGGTCGCGCAGCGCGTCGGCGGTGTCGCGGATCTCGCGTTCACCGGAGAGGAACACGAGGATGTCCCCGTCTCCCTCGGCGCAGAGTTCCTCGACCGCCTCACAGACGGCATCCACCGGGTCGCGGTCGACGAGCGCGGCGCCCACCTCGACCGTCAGGGGACGGTACCGGATCTCGACCGGATAGGTGCGGCCGGAGACCTCGACGATGGGCGCGGGCGTGCCGTCGGCCGCTGCGAAGTGGTTCGCGAACCGTTCCGGGTCGATGGTCGCCGAGGTGATGATCACCTTCAGGTCCGGCCGCCGGGGCAGCAGTTCCTTGAGGTAGCCGAGGATGAAGTCGATGTTGAGGCTGCGTTCGTGGGCCTCGTCGATGACGAGGGTGTCGTACCGGCGCAGCAGCCGATCGCGCTGGATCTCGGCGAGGAGGATGCCGTCGGTCATCAGCTTGATCAGCGTCGAGTCCGACACCCGGTCGGTGAACCGGACGGTGTAGCCGACGGTGTCGCCGAGTTCGGAGTCGAGTTCCTCGGCGATGCGCTCGGCGACCGCCCGGGCCGCGATGCGGCGCGGCTGCGTGTGCCCGATCAGGCCGCGGACGCCGCGGCCGAGTTCGAGGCAGATCTTCGGGATCTGCGTGGTCTTGCCGGAGCCGGTCTCGCCGGCGACGATCACCACCTGGTGGTCGCGGATCGCGGCGGCGATGTCGTCCCTGCGCTGCGAGACCGGGAGGTTGTCGGGGTAGGTGACCGTCGGCACGCCGGCCGCCCGCGCCGCGAGCCGCAACCGCGCCTGCTCGATCTCGTCGGCGATCTTCGCCAGCGCCTCGGGTCCGCGGGCGCGGTCGAGCCGCCGGCGGATGCGGTGCTCATCGCGCAGCGATACCTCGGTGAGGCCTGCCTTCAGGTCGCGACGGGTCGCCCCGGGCGGGGCGGGGGAGCGCGGGGTCTCGGGTGAGGTGGACATGCTGAATCAACAGCCTAGCGAAGCGCGGACCGTCGCCGCGCGGCACCCGCGGACCGTCGCCGCATAGGATGGCAATTTCATCGCCGTTCGTGGAACAGGAGCAGATCGTGGGCGCGTTGTGGCACGGGTTCGCAGACATGGGTGTCGTCGAGCGGGACGGTGCGTTCGTCGTCGCGCGCGGAGAGGGCGCCTACATCTGGGATTCCGCCGGCACCCGCTATCTCGACGCGACCGCCGGCCTGTGGTTCGCGAACGTCGGCCACGGCCGCTCCGAGATCGGTGACGCGGTGGCGGCGCAGCTGGCGAAGGTGGCGCACTACTCCAACTTCGGTGACCTCGCCGCGGAGCCGACCGTCGAGCTGGCCGAGCGGCTCGCGACGATCGCTCCCGTTCCCGGCAGCAAGATCTTCTTCACCTCGGGCGGTTCCGATTCGATCGACACCGCGGCCAAGCTGACGCGCCGCTACTGGCAGGAGATGGGCCGGCCGGAGAAGACCCTCGTCGTCAGTCGCGAGAAGGCTTACCACGGCATGCACGTCGGAGGCACGTCGCTCGCCGGGATCCCCGTCAACGCCGAGGGGTACGGGAACCTGTGGGACGACGCCGCGAAGGTGGCCTGGGACGACGCGAAGTCGCTGCTCGCCCTCATCGAGCGGGTCGGCGCGGACCGGATCGCGGCGTTCTTCTGTGAGCCGATCATCGGCGCGGGTGGGGTGTACCTGCCGCCGGAGGGCTATCTCGCCGAGGTCCGCGACATCTGCCGCGAGCACGACGTGCTCTTCGTGGTCGACGAGGTGGTCACCGGCTTCGGCCGCATCGGCGGGTCGTGGTTCGCCTCTGGCCGGTTCGGACTGGAACCCGACCTGATCACCACGGCGAAGGGCCTCACCTCGGGGTACGTGCCGATGGGCGCGGTGTTCGTGGCGCCGAAGGTGGCCGAGCCGTTCTTTGCCGGCGGGGTGTGGTGGCGGCACGGCTACACCTACGGCGGGCACGCCGGTGCCGCCGCGGCTGCCCTGGCGAACCTGGACATCATCGAGCGCGAGAACCTGCTCGACGAGTCGGCGCGGTTGGAGCGGACCCTGCACGAGAAGCTGTCCCCGCTGGCCGAGCACCCGCGCGTCGCGGAGGTCCGCAGTGGTCTCGGCGCCGTCGCCGCAGTGCAGCTCGCCGACCCGGGTGAGGCGCTGGAGTTCGTGAAGGCGCTTCGGCGGCACGGGGTTTCGAGCCGGGCGGCGGGACAGGGTGCGCTGCAGATCTCGCCGTCGTTCGTGATGACGGACGAGCAGGTGCAGGGCCTCGTGGACGGGTTCTCCTCGGCCCTGGGTTGATCGACGATCGAGCGGCGCCGACCGTTCGGCACCGGCACCGCGGGTCGCGTCAGCGGCGGGGGCGGAGCCGTTGCAGCACAGTGCAGATCCGCTCGCGCAGTCCCGTGGGCACGTCGTCCAGCGGCACCGCGCCCTGCGTGTCGTGCGCGGCGGCGACGCGGGCGTAGCGGTCGTGGAGCACCGTGCGTACCTCGTCGGGCGTGTGGGCGCGTCGTCTGCGCTCGTCGCGCGCGACGACTGCGCCCGTCGCCGCGACGCCGACCACACCGGCGAGTCCGACGAGCTTCCACCACTGCCTGCCCTTCAATGCCATGGGCGCGAGCCTAGACGGTAGGGATTGGGCTGGGGCCGCGCTCACCTGGGACCGATGCTCGCCACCGTCGATCGGCGCGATCGCCCGGACGCTCCGGTCGAACAGTGTGCCTCAGGGCCTGTCCGGTACTCCGTTGCGTCCCTGCGCGGCCGTATCCGGCTGCGGGCTTGTCCGGAATTCGAATCGGCTGCCGACGGCATTGGGGTGGAAGGCGTCCGGGAGGGCGGTGAACAGCGCGTGCTGCGCCTTCCACGACGTGCAGTGGGCGGGCACGACCACGGCCGGATCCGCCGCGGCGAGGGCGGTCACCGTCCGGGGGACGATCGGGCCGTCGCGGAGATGGAACCCGCCGAGGACGGCATGGAGCCGGCCGACCCCGGTGAGCCGCTCGGCGTGCTCGAGGATGTTGATCAGCCCGGCGTGCCCGCATCCGGTGAGCACGACGAGTCCCCGGTCGCGTAGGTGCAGGACGACGGCCTGGTCGTCGTGGATGAGCGGGTCGGGCCGCCAGCGGCCGTGCCGGTGGGCTTGATGGCCCGGCATGCCGGTCTCGTACTCGGTGGTCCGGGCGATCCGGCCGGTCACCAGGAGCATTCCGTCCAGCAGGAAGGAGGGGCGCCGGTTCTCGACGACGACGAATCCCGCGCCCTCGATCGCCGCGCGGCTCGGCGTCGGTAACTCGAAGGCGCCGTCGGGACCGACGATGCGCCGCCTCGTCCAGAAGTCGGGGTGCACGAGGATCGGCAGGTGCCGGGAACCGAGCCGGCGGGCGAGGCCCTGCAGACCCATGACGTGGTCGAAGTGGCCGTGGCTGAACACGATCGCCTCGATGCCGTCCGGGGAGATCGCCAGCCGATCGAGATTCGCCATCAGACCGTCCGGCGTGGCCCCCGCGTCGTAGAGCACGCGGTGCGTGGTTTCGCCGACCCGGACCTCGATCAGTACGGAGAACCCGTGCTCCGCTCGGAGGAGGTCGACAGTCCGGAATCCGACCGCCAGATCGCTGGGGACGATCGGGAGCGGACCTGCCGATCCGGCCGGCCCCCAGCGGCGGACGGGCCCCACGTCGGGCAGCAGCACGTCGGAGGAGTTGTCCACCAGCGTCGTCACATCGACCGCGTCGACCGGCCGGAGCTCCACCCGTACCGGGTCCCGCTCCGGCAGCTGTCCGGTGGATCGTCGATCGCGGGTCTCCGCTCCCGTCCTCACGCCCTCCTCCTTCCGGTGGATACGGTGAAACAGCCTTCGGCCGGCCGGGCCGTCAGTGCTCGGGGCCGAGGTCGGTGAAATCGGGACGGAAGGGCGCCTCGCTGCCCGTCCGCAGATCGAACGTGCTGCGGTTCTGCGTGAGAATGTCCGTGCCGTAGACGTGGATCGAGATCGCATCGGTCCCGTCGAGTGCCTCCACCGAGTGGATCGTTCCGTCGGGAACGACGGTCACCGTGCCCCGCGGGTTCACGAAGGTGTCGGCAACCTGGAGCCGGGCCCTGCCCGGCACACTCCCGTCGTCGAGCCGGCGATACCACGTCTCCCGTTCCCGGCCCCGATACACGCCGACCACGGCCCACGCGCCGTGATTGTGCGCCGGAGTGCTCACTCCGGCCTTGAACACCGCCACCAGGATCGACAGGTGCCCGTCCGAGGCCCGGTAGAGGGGGTACAGCACCCAGTCCCGCGTCTCGGGACGCTCCTGGTACTGCGGGTCCAGCCAGTCGCTGTCGTCGGCGACTGCTGCGGCCAGAACCGCACGGACCGCCTCCGGTCCGTCGCGCAGTGCGGACGCCTGTCGGAGGCGGGGGATCAGATCGTGGATCGACTGCCGGTGGCCGACTTCGGTGTGCCTGTTCATGATGCACCTCCTGCAACCGCTCTCGAAGAGAACGGTATGCGCACAACAGTGATGAATGCATCGGTACCAGTACGGACGTCGCGCGCCGTCCCGGTGGTGCCGGGCGCCGGCTCACAGACCGAATTCGACCGCCCGCCGCACCAACTCCACCCTCGAGTTGATGCCGAGCTTCGCGTAGATGTTGGCGAGGTGGGTCTCCACGGTTCGCTCGCTGATGAACAGGCGCCGGCCGATCTCGGGGGAGCTGAGTCCGGCGACCGCCAGCGCGCCCACCTCCCGTTCGCGGGTGCTCAGGGCCTCCGGCCCCCAGGCCGGGCGGTCCCGGCGGCCCCGCCGTACCCCCGTCAGGAAGGCCTCGATCTCGATCAGCACCGCGTCCATGTCGCCGATCCAGGGCCAGTGATCGATCCCGGGCAGTTCGACGAGTGTCGCGCCCGGAACGCGCGCCGCGACGTAGCGGGAATGCTCGACCGACAGCCACGGATCGTCGACGTGGTGGAGCAGGAGCGTCGGCACCCGAATCTCGTGCAGCCTCGGACGAAGATCGGTCGCGGCGCAGAGCCGGAACAGGTCCCGTGCCTGCGCCGGGCCCGCCGCCGCCCGGGCGTGACGCGCGAACCAGGATCGATACCGCTCGTCCCCGGCCAGGGTCGGATTCATCGACGCGATGCCGGAGCCCGTCGCCCACCCCTCGTCGATGCCGGCCAGGACCGACGAGAAGAACTCCTCGCTCCACCCCGCCGCATACCCGTCGTCCTCCAGGAGCCGGGCATGGGCGTCCCACAGGATCATCGAACGTGTGCGGCCGGGGTACTTCAACGCGAACGAGGTGCAGATCCCGGCGCCGACGGCGACCCCGAACAGGGTCGCCCGCCGGGACCCGGCGGCGTCCATCACGGCGCGGATGTCCTCGACGCAGGCGTCCATGGACACCTCCTCCCGCGGCACGTCCGACAGGCCGGTGCCCCGCTTGTCGAACCAGATCAACCGGGCGAACGACGCCAGGCCGCGCAGGAAACGCGCGAAGAACCGCTCCTCCCAGGCGAGGTCGAGGTGCGAGACGAATCCCGGAACGAAGACGAGGTCGGGTCCCGCCTTGCCCAGCACCTGGTACGCGATGCTGACATCCCCGCTGGCGGCGTACCGGACCTCGTGGTCCATCCCTGCACCGTAGCGCCGTCTGCCGCGCTGTCAACCTCGGGTGAGGCGCAGCGAGGCGGGGCAGCGACGGCGGGCCGGCCACCACCTCCCGTGCTCGGCGGCCGGATCCCGTTACCTCCCCGCGTGAGAGGCTGTCGGTCATGCAGCAGCGGAGCTCAGCGCAGTCCCGGATCACCCTCGACGAGGCGGTGGAACTGACCCGCACCGGCGACCTCTGGATCTTCCGCGGCAGCAGCCACGCCGACCGGGCGATCCAGGCGCTGACCAACGCCCCCGTCAACCACGTCGGCATGGCGGTGGTCCTCGCTGATCTGCCACCGCTGATGTGGCATGCCGAGCTGGGCAGGAGCCTGCCGGACATGTGGACCGGCCGGCACCACCGCGGTGTGCAGCTGCACGACCTGCGCGAGGCGGTGCAGGTGTGGAGTGCCCGGTACGGGCAGCGCGGCTGGCTGCGCCAGCTCGGCGTCGAGGTGACGCCGGAGCAGGAGGATCAGCTGCTGCGCACCGTCGCCCGGCTGGACGGCACGCCGTTCCCTTCGACGGGCCGGCTGGCGGGGCGCTGGTTCGCGGGCCGGCTGCCGTGGCGGAAACGCACGTCGGATGCGGGTCTCGAGCGCGCGTACTGCGCCGAGGTGGTGGGCGCGACCCTGGAGGCGATGGGGCTGCTCGAGCAACGCGGGCGCGGCAGCAACTGGTACGACCCCGGACGGTTCTGGAGCGGGGACCGGTTGCCGGCCGCGCCCGGGGTCGCATGGGGGCGCGAGATCGAGGTCGTGCCTCCCGAAAACGGGTGAGGGGCTGGTGCGCTCGGTCGCCCCGCCGGAGGCCCACGCCGCCGGATAGGCCCGTTTGCCGGGCCCGCGCGACGACTTCGCGGGATCATGAGCCCATGTCGCGTCCCGCCATCGCACTGCAGGTCTACGTCCTCGACACGCCGGACCCGTCCGGGCTGGCCTCGTTCTACGCCGTGCTGCTCGGCTGGGACATCGACGACGCCGCCACCGACGACGACTGGGTCCAGTTGCGCGCCCCGGCCGGCGGGGGCCTGGCGTTCCAGCTGGCCCCCGAGTTCACCCCGTCGACGTGGCCGGACGACCGGGTCCGGCTGCAGGCACACCTGGACCTCGAGGTCGACGACCTCGACGCCGCGGAGGAGTGGGTGCTGCGGCACGGTGCAACCCGCGTCGTCGGGCCCAACCCCAGCCCGACCTTCCGCACCTACCGGGATCCGAGCGGCCACCTCTTCTGCCTGGTGCGGTCCGCGTGAGCGGTCCGTGTTCCGGCCCGGGCCTCCCGGGCGGCTACCGGCGCCGGCGCGTCCGTCCGGCGCTCTTCGGCCGGCCCGCGTTTCCGCGGCGGGTCTTCGGCTTCTTGTCGCCGACCACCTTCTTCGGCTGCGATCCCTGCCGCTCCCCGCGTCGTTTCTGCTTCGGCTGGGACTCGTCCTGCCAGCCGCGGGAGCTGTTGGCGGTGCGGCCGCGCACGATCCCGACGAACTCCTCGACCAGATCGGTGGTCCGCTCCGAAAGCCACACCAGGCCCACCTGCGACTGCGGGGCATCGGTCACCGGCCGGTACGTCAGATCCTTGCGGTGGTACAGCCGGGCCAGCGACTGCGGCATGACCAGCACCCCCACCTCGGAGGCGACGTACGACACGGCCGTCTCCGTCGTGGCCGGGCGCTCGAACGCCGCCTCTCCCGGCAGGCGCGCCCAGTCCAGCACGTCGTCGCGCGGATGCAGCACCGTTTCCTCCGCGAGATCGGCGACGCTCAGTTCGTCGACGGCCGCGACGGCATGCTCCTCGGGTACCACCACCACCGATACCTCGGTGTAGAGATTGATCACCGACAGCCCCTCGCGCGGCAGCGGCAGCCGCAGCACCGCCGCGTCGACCGTGCCGTCGCGCACCGCGGCCTCGCCGTCGGCGGCGTCCACGGGCACCAGCTCGAGGGGGACGTCGGGTATTCGCTCCGCCCACACCCGCACCCATTTCGCGGGGGTGACCCCGGGGACGTAGGCCAGCCGGAACACCGGGGCGGACTCTTCGCTCACCCGCTCAGGCTAGCGGCCCGTGCGTCCAGCGTCCGCCGAGCATCGTGCCCCACACCGGCATCGCGGCCAGCTCCGCACCGGAGCGGGGCAGCGTGTCCGCGTCGAGCACCACCAGGTCGGCGACGTCGCCGACGGCGACGCGGGCACGACCACCGGTGGACGCGGCCAGCGCCACCTGCAGGTCCAGTTCGTGCTCGCGGTGCCAGACCCGGCCGTCGGGCAGCGTGCGGTCGATCGCGGCGGCCAGCGTCCGCCACGGATCCAGGGGCGCGACCGGCGCGTCGGAGCCCAGTACCAGCCGCGCCCCGGCCGCGTGCAGCGTCCCGTACGGGAAGGCGCGGTGCGTGCGGCCGGGCCAGTACCGTTCGGCCAGGTCCACGTCGTCGTACACGTGCGCCGGCTGGATGCTCGCCGTGACACCCGACCGGGCGAACCGCGGGAAGTCGCGCTCGGCCACGAACTGGGCGTGCTCGACGCTGCCGCGCGCCCCGGTGGCGGCGAACGCGTCGAGCACGTGCTCGCAGGCGTGGTCACCGATCGCGTGGATCGCGCTCTCGACCCCGTGTTCGTGGGCGTGGCGCATCAGCGGCTCGAGCCGTTCCGGCGGCACCGACAACACCCCGTGCCCGCCGTCGGGATACGGGTCGTGACAGTAGGCGGTGCGGGTGCCGAGCGATCCGTCGACGATCACCTTCAGCGGACCCACCGTCGCCAGCCCCGCGGTGCCGGGTACCACGTCGCCGGTGCGCATGCCCGCCGCGATCGCCGCGTCCAGCCACCGGGGCCAGATCCCGCACCGCACACGCAGGTGCCGCGTCCCGGCGCCGATGCGGCGCCTCCACGCGGCGAGAGTGTCCGCGATCTCGAAGTCGACGACGCCCACCACGCCGCGGGCGGCGGCCGCCCGGGCCGCGGAGTCCACGAGGCGATCGCGCACCTCGGGGTCGACGCGCTGGATCTCGTTCATCAGTGGCATGAACTCGGTTTCCCGCAGCAGCCCCGTGGGGTGTGGATGCAGCGAGAAACGCTGTAGCGCAGCAGTATTGAACCAGGCGCTGTGCAGGTCCGCGCTGAACGCGACGACCGGCCGGGCGGGGGCGATCGCATCGAGCGCCGCAGCGGTGGGCGTGTCCGGCCACAGCCCGTCGCGGAAACCGTGCGCGACCACGACGGGGGCGGGGTCACCGGCCAGGCGGGCGGCCACCAGCGCGACCGCGTGCGCGGCCGACGTCGCGCCCGACAGGTCGAGCGCGGCCTGCGCGAGGGTCCACTGGTCGAAGTGCACGTGCGCGTCCCACAGGCCCGGCAGCACCAGTCGCCCGCCGGCGTCGACGACCTCGGTGCTGCCCGCGATGTCACCGCCGATGCGGTCGCCGGTGATCGGCAGGTCGACCGGGCCGGCACCGGGCGCCGTGCGGGCGCCACGCAGGACGAGGGACGGCGGCACCGCTCAGCCCTCGACGATCTCGAACTCGTCGAACACCACCTCGCCGGCCGCGTCGGACTCGGCGAGGTTCACCTCGCCGAGCAGCGCCCAGCCGTGGTCCCCGGCGGGGTCGGCCAGGGTCTGCCGGACCCGCCACAGATCCTTCTCCTCGACCACGGTGAACAGCTGCGGGCCCCGCGCGTCGGGGCCGGTGCCGATCTCGTCGTACTCCTCGAAGTACAACTCGAGCAGGTCGGCCCAGTCCTGGGCCTCGAGCCCGTCGCCCAGCTCGGCGAGCTCGTTCCACCGTCGCCGCGACGCCAGTTCCACCCGCTTGAACATCGCATTGCGCACCATCACCTTGAACGCCCGCGTGTTCGCCGAGATCGGTTTGGGCACATCCGCGCCGAATGCCACCTGCTGATCGTCGGATTCGACGCCGGGGTTGGTGAGCGACTCCCACTCGTCGAGCAGGCTCGAATCGACCTGGCGGATCAGCTCGCCCAGCCACTCGGTGAGGTCTTCGAGTTCCTCGGTGCGGGCCGCGTCCGGAACCGTCTGGCGCAGCGCCCGGTAGGCGTCCGCGAGGTAGCGCAGCACCAGTCCCTCCGAACGGGTCAGGCCGTAGTGACCGACCAGTTCGGCGAACGTCATGGCCTTCTCGACCATGTCCCGCACCACCGACTTGGGGGACAGCGGGAACTCCGAGACCCACGGATGCCCGGCGCGGTACGTCTCGAACGCCGGCTCGAGGAGTTCCGCCAGCGGCTTCGGCCAGGTGATCTCCTCGAGCAGCTCCATGCGCTCCTCGTACTCGATGCCGTCGGCCTTCATCTGCTGCACGGCCTCACCGCGCGCGGCGTGCTGCTGCGCCATGAGGATCTGCCGCGGATCGTCGAGCGTGGACTCGATCACCGACACCACGTCCAGCGCATAGGCGGGGGAGTCGATGTCGAGCAGCTCGATCGCGGCGAGCGCGAACGGCGACAGCGGCTGGTTCAGCGCGAAGTCGCGCTGCAGGTCCACGGTCAGCCGCGCCGTCCGGCCGAACTCGTCGGGCTCGTCGAGCTGCTGCACCACCCCGGCCTGCACCAGCCCCCGGTACAGCGAGATCGCCTTGAGGATGTGCCGGCGCTGGGCGGGGCGCGCTTCGTGGTTGTCCTCGAGCAGATGGCGCATCGCCTCGAAACAGCTGCCGGGGCGGGCGATCACGTTCAGCAGCATCGAATTGCTCACGGAGAAGCGCGAAGTGAGCGGCTCGGGGGATGCGGCGACGAGCTTGTCGAACGTGCCCTCGCCCCACGAGACGAATCCCTCGGGCGGCTTCTTGCGCTGCACCTTGCGGCGCTTCTTCGGGTCGTCACCGGCCTTGGCGAGGGCCCGCACGTTCTCGATCTCGTGCTCGGGCGCCTGCACCACGACGGTGCCCATCGTGTCGAATCCGGCACGGCCGGCGCGGCCGGCGATCTGATGGAACTCGCGGGCCTTGAGCTGCCGGGTCCGGGTGCCGTCGAACTTCGTCAGGCCGGTCAGCAGCACCGTCCGGATCGGCACGTTGATGCCCACCCCGAGGGTGTCGGTCCCGCAGATGACCTTCAGCAGCCCGTCCTGGGCCAGCCGCTCGACGAGCCGCCGGTACTTCGGCAGCATCCCGGCGTGGTGCACGCCGATGCCGTGCCGCACCAGCCGCGACAGCGTCTTGCCGAAGCCGGTGGAGAACCGGAACGCGCCGATCGCCTCGGCGATCGCGTCCTTCTCCCCGCGCGAGCACATGCTCACGCTGGTCAGGGCCTGCGCCCGCTCCAGGGCGGCGGCCTGGGTGAAGTGGACGACGTAGACGGGGGCCTGGTGCGTGGTGACCAGTTCCTCGATCTCTTCGCCGATCGGCTTCTGGGAGTAGGTGAACGACAGCGGCACCGGCCGCTCGGAGCCGGACACCTCGGTGGTGGTGCGGCCGGTGCGCCGGGTCAGGTCCTTCTTCAGGAAGGTGACGTCGCCGAGGGTCGCCGACATCAACAGGAACTGCGCGCGGGGCAGTTCCACGAGGGGCACCTGCCACGCCCACCCGCGGTCCGGCTCCGAGTAGAAGTGGAACTCGTCCATCACCACCTGGCCGATGTCCGAGCCGGCGCCCTCCCGCAGCGCCAGATTGGCGACGATCTCGGCGGTGGCGCAGATGATCGGGGCACCGGGGTTCACCGAGGCGTCGCCGGTCATCATCCCGACCCGATCGGCGCCGAACACCTCGCACAACGCGAAGAACTTCTCGCTGACCAGCGCCTTGATCGGGGCCGTGTAGAAGGTGCGCGTACCGGTGGCCAGGGCGAAGAAGTGCGCGCCGAGCGCCACCATCGACTTGCCCGACCCGGTGGGCGTCGCGAGGATCACGTTCGACCCGGAGACCAGCTCCAGCAGCGCCTCCTCCTGCGCCGGATACAGCGAGAGGCCGCGCCCGGTCGTGAAGGTGGTGAAGGCGTCGAACAGCGAGTCCTCGTCGACGATGTCGGGGGTCAGGTCCGGAAGCAGCACCGCTCCAGGCTAGTTGTTGCCGCCGTGACCGCGCCGACGCGCCGTGTGCGGCAGGCCGGCGCGCGGCGGCCGACGGGTCCCGCCGCCCGCGCCGGTCTCGACGGCTGCACCTGCCGGAGCGGGCCGACGGCGACGTGCGACGGCGTTCGAGGACTCGGCGCGGGGCGTCGTGGGCGGCGGGTCGCTCAGGTGGCGCTGCGTTCGTCGGCGCCCATCGCGCCGAGCACGGCCCTGCGGGTAGCCGGACCGCCCGTGATCTGGTTCTCGCTGACGCCGTTGATCAGTAACTCGCGCCAGCGTTGCTCGTCGAACACGAGGGGTGCGGTCGAGTCGAGGAACTCCTCGACGACCCGCAGGAACCGGATGGGGTCGTCCCGGAACGGGAAATGGCCGGCGCCGCGGAAGACGTCGAGCCGGGAGTTGGGCATCGCCGAATGCGCCAGGTAACCGTGACTGACCGGGATCACGCTGTCGTGATCTCCCCAGATCAGCTGCACGGGCAGGTTCTCGGTCAGGTAACAGCGGTCGAGCATCGTCACCACCTGGCCGCGCCAGTCCACGACGGCCCGCAGCGTGCGCAGGAACGCCTCGTACGCGGTGGGATCGGGCAATCCGCTCAGGACCCGGATCAGATCCGAGGTGTCGTGCAGGAAGGGGCCGGGCCGCAGCGGCGTGTCGTGCAACTGTCCGAGCAGGCCGCCGGCCATGCGTACCGCGGGCAGGGCGCCGGGCAGCCGCAGCAGCTTGAGGACCTCGCTCAGGCCGGGCATCGACAGCAGCCGCAGCGCCGGGTGGACGTCCTTGGTGACGCCGCCGGCCGAGACCAGGATGAGCCGGTCGACCATCTGCGGGAACTGGTACGCGAACTGCATCGCGACGCCGCCGCCGAGGGAGTGCCCGACCACGGTGACGTGCTCGATGTCCAGGACCGAGAGCAGGTCGCGGACGCCGTTGGCGTACGCGGCGACCGAGTAGTCGGCGCGCGGCTTGTCGGAGCGGCCGTGGCCGAGCAGGTCCGGTGCGATGACCGTGTACTTGCGGGCCAGGTGCGGGATGACCTCCTGCCAGGTCGAGGAGTTGTCGCCGATCCCGTGGATCAGCAGCAGCGCGGGGCCCTCGCCGGCGAGTCGGAAAGCGCGACGGTAGCCGTGGATGGTGCGGAAGACCATCCGCGTCTCCGCGTCCGGCACCGGCCGGAGCGTGCGTGTGCGCGGTGTACCCATGTGCGTCTCCTGACCGCCGGTTCCTCGTCTACCTGTGGTGTCCGAGGCGCCGGACCGTCTCCGGCCCGACCCTTCAGCTCAACTCGTCGAACTGAGCGTACTGACTGTATGTGACCTGCACAACGCGAAGTGTAACGAGAGAGTAATGATCCGGGGTCGGACAGGCGGCGATTCGAACCCGGTCAGGCGGAGGGGTCCGCGTCGCCGGGCTGTCCGTTCCCGCCGCGATCCTCGTATTCGGCGAGGAAACGCTCGAACTCGGCACCGATCTCCTCGCCGGTCGGCAGGTTCTCGTCCGTCGGCAGCTGGGCGGCCTGTTGCTCCTGGGCCGCCACATAGCTGTCGTACTGCCGCTCGAGTCCGCGGACCACCGCCTGCACCTCCTCGTTCTGGGCGATGTGCTCGTCGATCTGCTCACGCACCCGTGCGGCGGCCTCGCCGAGCGCGGCCAGCGGCAACCCGAGGCCCCCGGCTTCGGCGACGTTCTCGAGCAAGGTCTCGGCAGCGCCCGGGTACTCGGTCTGCGCCAGGTAGTGGGGCACGTGGACCGAGAACCCCACCGACTCGTGCCCGTGCTGCGCCATCCGCAGCTCGAGCAGCGATGACACCCCCGCCGGCACCTGCAGCTCGCCCGTCCAGCGGTGGTGGTCGGCGATCAGGTCCTTGTTCGTCGAGTGCGCCGTCACGCCCAGCGGACGGGTGTGGGGGATCGCCATCGGGATCGCGCTGATCCCGATCGTGCGCCGGACCCCGAACTGCTCGGCGAGCAGGCGCACCGCCGTGATGAACCGTTCCCATTTCAGGTCCGGTTCCGCGCCGGCCAGTAACAGGAAGGGGGTTCCGGCCGTGTCGATCAGGGCGTACAGGTTGAGTTCGGGGGCGGCGTAGTCGGAGAAGTGATCCGCCTTGAACGTCATGGTCGGCCGCCGGGACCGGTAGTCGATCAGCTCGTCCACGGCGAACGACGCCACGAGTTCGCTTTCGAGGCTCTCGCGCAGGTGCGTGGTGGCGAGCCGCACCGCATGCCCGGCGTCGGCGAACCCCTCGAGACCGTGCACCAGCACGGGACCCTCGCCGTCGGCAGACGTCAGCTGCGGAGCGGGGAACTCGAGCTCGTACATGCGGGACTGGTCGTCCATGCGAACATCCTCCGTTCGATCCGGGGCGCCGTGATACCGCCGGGTCACCGGCGTGGCATGGTGGAGTTCGAGTCTAGTTGAACTGGTGATCAGCTTCCGCCGGGGCACGACCCCGGCGGGACGCGACAGCGGAGGTCCGGTGGCAACCCACAGCGCAGGAGACGACGTTCGGACGCCGCGCCGCCCCCGGACCCCGCCGGTGCCCTTCCGCCGGCTGGGCGCGACCGTGATCGGGGGCGCGTTGCTGCTCGCCGCCGGGTGCTCGTCGACCGTCGACGGCACGCCACAGCCCGAGCCGGCTGCACTGGCCACGACGGACGAGGCCGGCACCGCGGGCCGGCCCCTCGCCGAACTGCTGCTGCCGCCCGAGCAGTTCCCCGAGCCGTACGACGCGGTGGTGCTACCGCCGCAGGCGGTCGCCCAGGCCGCTCCCGACCTCACCGGAGTCCCGGAGGGGGCCAAGGTGGATCCACCCGGATGCCTGCCGCCGCCGCAGAACTACGGCCCGGACGGGACCGCGATGGTGGTCGGCACGGACAACGACAGCCGGGCCACGATCTCGGTCGAACTCGTCGCTGTCACCGACGACCTGGCCGCCTACCGCGACCGTCTCGTCGAATGCCCCGTCGTCGCGGCGACCCGCCGGGGCGTCACCGCCACGGTGACGACCACGGTCGACCCGTCGGCGCCGCCGGCCGCCGCGGGGGTGGCGACCCTCGCGTTCACCCGCACCGTCCGCTCGGGCGAGGGCCGGGAGGTGGTCACCCAGTCGATGACCAGTCGGATCGCCCAGGTCGACGACGTGCGGGTGCTGGTGACGTACATGTCCTTCGGTGCGGGGCCCGCCGACACCGCCACCCTGGGCCGGGTGTTCGAGGCGAGCGTGGAGCGCGTGCGCGTCGGCTGACGCGGCACGCTACCAGCCGGCACCGACATCGGGCGGCCGGAACTCCTGCGGCCGCAGTACTTGTCCACAACCGGAGCGCTCGTCCCCAGATTCCGCGGATCCGGGTCGCGCGGCCCCCGAGGGCACCGGTCGTCGGGGACAGTCGGCGCATGACCACATCGACTTCCTCGCCCCGGCCGCTGCGACTCACCGATCCGGGGGATCTGATCGCCGCCGTGCCGGCCATGCTCGGCTTCCTGCCTGCACGGTCGCTGATCGTGCTGAGCCTCGCGTCCGATGCCGGCGGGCGCGACGGTGCCCGGTCCGCGACCGTCGGCGCCGTCATGCGCCACGACCTGATCCTGCCGCCCGGCGAGGACGATCCGGTGCCGGCTGCGATGCGCGACGTCTTCGACCGATTCGGTGCGCTCTGCGATCGGGAGGGCGCCGACGCCGTGCTCGTCGTCCTCGTCGACGACCGTCTCGACCACCCCGACGCCCCCGCCGTCGCCGCGGCCTGCCGACTGCTCGACGACTTCGCCGTCCGCCTCGACCGGCGCGGGGTTCGCATCGCCGGAGCACACGCCGTTTCCGAGGTCGCTTGCGGCAGAACATGGTTTGCGCTCGTCGGCGGTGCGCGCGGGACGGTCCCGGACCCGCAGGCCTCGCCCGTCGCCGCCGCCCGCGTCTTCGAGGGCGGGGCGATCCGGCGGTCCCGCGCCGAACTCGCCGATCTGCTCACCCCGCTGCCGATGCCCGGGCGCATGCAGGTTGCCGACCACATCGACGAGGCGATCGACGCGCGTGACCTCGCCTACGAACTCGCCGTCCGCGCCGGCGGCCGCGACCGCGCCGACCGTCAGGAACTCGAGGCCGTGCTGGCCCACATCGCCCGGCACGACGACGGCGCCGAGCTGCTCGCCCCCGAGCTTGCCGAACTCGCCGTCCTGCTGTCCAATTCGACCGTGCGCGACGCCGTGATGGCCCTCGCGGCGGGCGCCGAGGCCGACACCGCCGAACGGTTGTGGGTCACGCTCACCCGGCGTCTCCCGGACCCGGAACGAGCCGAGGCCGCCGCCCTCGTCGGCTACAGCGCGTACGTTCGGGGCGACGGACCGCTCGCCGGGGTGGCCCTGGGGGTCGCACTCGAGTCCAACCCGCGGCACCGGCTCGCCGACCTCCTCGACCAGGCCCTGCAGGCCGGGCTGCGGCCGCACACCGTGCGCGGCCTCGCCGACACCGGCTACGAGATCGCCGCGCGGCTCGGGGTGCGAATGCCCCCGCCCGCACCGGCGGCGTGACCGCCGGGACGGCGCCGGCTCAGCGCCGTGCCGCGTGCGACCGGTCGCCGAGTTCCTGCAGGTAGACCCACGCGTCGGCGACGATCTCGTCGAGGCTCGTGTGCTGCGGCTTCCAGCCCAGTTCCTCGACGGCGCGGCGGCTCGACGCGATCAGCACGGCCGGATCCCCGGCGCGCCGGGGTGCATCGACCACCGTGATCGGCAGGCCCGTCACCCGGCGGCACGCCTCGATGACCTCCCGGACGGTGAAACCCTCGCCGCTCCCGAGGTTGTAGACGGCGTGCTCGCCGGGCCGGGCGGCCGCCAGTGCCAGCAGGTGGGCGTCGGCGAGGTCCTTGACATGGATGTAGTCCCGCACCGCCGTGCCGTCCTTGGTCGGCCAGTCGGTGCCGAACACCGAGATGTGCTCGCGCTGGCCGAGAGCCACCTGCAGCACGAGCGGAATCAGGTGCGTCTCGACCACGCGGTTCTCGCCGGCACCGTGGTATGCGCCCGCGACGTTGAAGTAGCGCAGGCTCGTCGCGGCCAGACCGTACGCCCGCGTGTACGACGAGATCGCATGGTCGATGGCGAGTTTCGTGGCGCCGTACGGGTTGGTGGGCCGGGCGGGTGCATCCTCGGTGATCGGTACCCGGTCCGGCTCGCCGTACGTCGCCGCCGTCGACGAGAACACCAGCCGCGGTGTTCCCGAGGCGCGGATCGCGTCCAGCAGGGCGAGGGTCGCGACGACGTTGCCGTGCCAGTACTTGTCCGGATGCTCGACGGACTCGCCGACCAGGGACTGGGCCGCGAAGTGCAGCACCCCGTCGAACCGGGGCTGTGCACCGCCGCCGAGCACCTCCGCGGCCGCGGTCGCGATGTCGCCCTCGACGAACTCCGCGCCGGCCGGGACGGCGTCGGCGTTGCCGGTGGACAGATCGTCGAGGATCACCACCTCGTGACCCTGCTCGAGCAGCACCGTGCTGCAGACGCTGCCCACATAGCCAGCACCGCCGGTAACCAGAAGCCTCACGCTGGGACCCTTCTTCGCCGGCCCGCGCGGGCTGGCGAAGAAGGGCCTGTCTCAGACCTGCTTCACCTGCACCGCGTGGGCCATCTCGTCGGAAAGTTCGAAGCCGTCGTGGCCGGGCACGTTGATGACCACCGACCCCGGCTTCGTCTCGACTGTAACGCGTGCGTCGGGGACGATCCCCGCCTCACGCAGCCGCCCGATCACCTCGTGATCGGACTGCACGTACTCCGCCAGCCGGCGCACGACCACGGCGGTCGGCTTGCCCGGCGGGATCTCGGTGAGCCGCACCAGCCGCTCGTCCGCCGCGGCCGGGCGGTCCAGGCCGAGCTGGTCCAGTCCCGGAATCGGATTGCCGTACGGCGAGGTCGTGGGGTTGTGCAGCACCTCGACGAGGCGGCGCTCGACTTCCTCGCTCATCACGTGCTCCCAGCGGCATGCCTCGGCGTGCACGTTCTCCCAATCGAGACCGATCACATCCACGAGCAGCCGCTCGGCGAGCCGATGCTTGCGCATGACCGACACCGCCAGGTCGCGGCCCTTCTCGGTCAGCTCGAGGTGCCGGTCGCCTGCCACGCGCAGCAGCCCGTCCCGCTCCATCCGGGCGACGGTCTGGCTCACGGTCGGTCCGCTCTGTTCCAGGCGTTCGGCAATGCGCGCACGCAGCGGCACGACGCCCTCTTCCTCCAAGTCGTAGATCGTCCGGAGGTACATCTCCGTGGTATCGACCAGGTCCTTCACTCTCACACCCCTTCGTCTGCGGCCGATTCTAACCGGGCGAAACCCCCGGCGGGCGCACCTCGCGCGGCGCCGCCCGGCGGGGCCTGTGGCAGGCGCGCCGGGGCCCTGCGGCACTCGCATCGCCCCGGACGGCGCAGTAGCTTTGTGGCCATGACCACGACCTCCGCCGCGACGGGCGATCCGACACATCCGAGCGGCGACCGAGTGGTGGTGTGGAGCCCGGACTTCCTCGACTACCGGTGGGGCCCGACTCATCCCATGAATCCCACCCGGCTCGATCTCACGATGGCACTGTCCCGCGGCCTCGGCCTGCTCGAGGGGGTGGAGACCCTGCGTCCGCCGGCCGCGACCGACGCCGAGCTGCTGCGCATCCACACCCCTGCCTACGTCGAGGCCGTCAAGCACGCCGGCAGCCTGCCGCCAGGTTCGACCGCCGGGGCGGAGGCCCCGCACGGTCTCGGCACCGAGGACAATCCGATCTTCCCGCGCATGCACGAGGCCAGTGCCGTCCTCGCAGGCGGCACCCTCGCCGCCGCCCGGGAGATCGCCGCCGGCCGCACCCGGCGGGCGGTGAGCATCGGCGGTGGGATGCACCATGCGATGGCGGACTGGGCCGCCGGATTCTGTGTGTACAACGACGCCGCCATCGCCATCTCGTGGCTCCTGGACAACGGCTTCGACCGGATCGCCTACATCGACGTCGACGCCCACCACGGCGACGGGGTGCAGCACGCCTTCCTGAGCGATCCCCGGGTGCTCACCGTCTCCATCCACCAGCACCCCGCGACGCTGTGGCCGAACACCGGCTGGTCCAGCGAGGTCGGCACCGGCGCCGCCGAGGGGACCGCGATCAACCTGCCGGTCCTGCCCGGCACCGTCGACGCGCTGTGGCTGCGCGCATTCCACGCCGTCGTCCCCGCCGCGGTCGCGACGTTCCGGCCGCAGATCATCATCAGCCAGTGCGGTGCCGACAGCCACCGGGAGGATCCGCTGGCCGACCTCTCGTTGACCGTCGACGGCCAGCGCGCGGCGTATCTCGCCATGCGCGAGCTCGCGGACCGGCACTGCGAGGGCCGGTGGCTCGCGGTGGGCGGAGGCGGCTACGGGCTGGTGCGGGTGGTGCCGAGATCCTGGACCCACCTGATCGCAGCCGTACTCGACCGCGAGATCGACCCCGCCACCCCGATCCCCGACGAGTGGCGCGAGCGGGTCGCCGCGATGGCGCCGGGGGTCGATCTGCCGACCGTGATGGGGGAGGGCGGCGACGTGGCGTATCTGCCGTGGGACGGCCCCGGCGGTACCCCCGAGACCGGCGTCGCATCGTTCGATCGTGCCCTCAGCCGCGTCGACTCGGCCATCGTCGCCACCCGCCGGGCCTGCTTCCCGCTGCTCGGCCTGGACCCGGAGGACCCGCGTGACTGAATCCGAGAACACGGCCCACGGCCCCGCGGTCACCGCGGGGCAGACCCCCGACGGCGACGCCGCCGCCGGGGAGCCGGCCGATGCCGCCAGCGGGCCGGCCGATGCCGCAGCCGGTGAGCCGGCCGATGCCGCCGCCCGCGCACAGGCGGAGAAGGAGGCCGCCCGCGAGCGCGCACTCGCTGTCGCCCGCAACTACCCCAAGCACTGGGTGGCGGACGTCCTCGCCGCCGACGGCAAGGCCGTGCACCTGCGGCCCATCGTCCCCGAGGACGCGGACCTGCTCGTGGACTTCCACAGCAAACTCTCCGAGCGCACCCGCTATCTCCGCTACTTCGGCCCCTACCCGACGATGTCGAAACGGGACCTGTTCAACTTCACCGTCGTCGACCACCACCGGCGGGTCGCGTTCGTGGCCCTGCTCGGCGGGGAGATCATCGCGGTCGGCCGCTACGAGGGTCTGCCCGAGGGCGACGGCCTGTCCGCCGAGGTCGCATTCACCGTCGCCGACGCGCACCAGGGCCGCGGCCTCGGTCCGATCCTGCTCGAGCACCTCGCCGGGGCCGCCGCCGAGAACGGCCTCCACACCTTCGTCGCGGAGGTGCTGGCCGAGAACCGCAACATGGTGACCGTGTTCCGGGAGGCCGGCTACCAGGTCAGCCGCAGTTTCGAGGGCGGCGTGGTGCGACTCGAGTTCGCCATCGACCCCACCGAGGCGCTGGTGTCGGTGCGCAACGCCCGCGAACGCGCCGCCGAGGCCCGCAGCGTCCGCAACCTGCTCAGCCCGGGCAGTGCCGCCGTCATCGGCGCGTCCACCGACAGCCGCAAGGTCGGCAACGCGGTCCTGGTCAACATGCTGCGCAGCGGCTTCACCGGCCCGGTCTATCCGGTCAACGCCGAGCACCGCTCGGTGCGTGGCGTGCGGGCCTATCCGACCGTCCGTGACATCCCCGACGACATCGACCTCGCGATCGCGGCGGTCCCGGCCGACGCCATCGACGCGGTGCTCGACGACTGCCTCGCCAAGGGCGTCAAGGCGTTGCTCGTCGTGTCGTCCGGCTTCGGCGAGACCGGTCCGGAGGGCCGGGTCGCGGAACGCCGCCTCGCCCACGCGGCCCGGGCGCACGGCATGCGGCTGATCGGGCCGAACGCGCTCGGCGTCGCCAACAACGATCCGGAGATCCGCCTCAACGCCACCCTCGCGCCCGTGCTGCCCGCGGCCGGCAACGTCGGCTTCTTCTGCCAGTCCGGCGCGCTGGGCATCGCGATCCTCGACGAGGCGGCCAAGACCGGCGTCGGCCTGTCCTCGTTCGTCTCTGCCGGCAACCGCGCCGACCTGTCGGGCAACGACCTGCTGCAGTACTGGGACACCGATCCGGCCACCGAGGTGGTGCTGCTGTATCTCGAGAGCTTCGGCAATCCGCGCAAGTTCTCGCGTATCGCGCGGCGCGTGGCCCGCAGCAAGCCGATCGTCGCCGTCAAGAGCGGCCGCCACGCCGTGCCCCCGGTCCTCGCGGCCCGCACGGGGGAGATGGACGACACCATCGTGCGGGACCTGTTCGAGCAGGCCGGCGTCGTGCAGGTGGGTTCGATCGCGCAGTTGTTCGACTCCGCCCTGTTGTTCGGCTACCAGCCGCTGCCCGCCGGCCCCCGCGTCGCGGTGGTGGGCAACTCCACGGCCCTCGGCGTGCTCGCCGTCGACGCCGCCCGCAGCGAGGGCCTGCACGTCGGTGAACCCGTCGATCTGGGGGCGGCGGCCTCGCCGGAACAGTTCGCGGCAGCCGTCGCCCACGCGCTCGAGGCGGCCGATGTCGACGCGGTGATCGCGGTGTTCGTGCCCCCGGTCGCCGTGACGGTCGAGCCGTACGCGCAGGCCCTGCGCGACGCCGTCGCCGGCACCGACAAGCCGGTGCTGACGACGTTCCTCGCCACCGAGGGCCTGCCCGACGTGCTCGCCGTGCGCGGACCGGACGGCCACCCCACCCGGGGTTCGGTGCCGTCGTATCCGGGGCCCGAGCGGGCGGCGCTCGCGCTGGCCCGGGCGTGGCGGTACGCCAAGTGGCGCAGCCGTCCGGCGTCCCAGGTCGTCCGTCCGGCGGGTATCGAAGCCGACAAGGCCCGCACCCTGGTCGAAGGGTGGCTGGCGACGTCGCCGGACGGACGCTGGCTCTCGGACACCGAGGCGGCGCTGCTGCTCGCGTGCTACGGCGTGCACATCGCCGAGTTCCGGGCGGTGACCACGGCCGACGAGGCCGTCACCGCCGCGGAGGAGATCGGGTTCCCCGTCGCGGTGAAGGCGACCGGCGCCCACTGGCGGCACCGGCCGGACCTGAGCGGGGTGCGGCTGGATCTGCTCGGGCCCGAGGCGGTGCGGATCGCGTACCGTGACCTCGCCGCGGTCTCCGGGGAGCCGTTGCTGCACGTGCAGAAGATGGCCACCAAGGGCATCGGTTGCGTCGTGCAGGTGCAGGACGACCCGTCGTTCGGGTCGCTGATCTCGTTCGGTCTCGCCGGGGTCATCTCCGACCTGCTCGGCGACCGCGCTTTCCGGGTCCTGCCGGTCACCGAGGACGAGGCGGTCGAGCTGATAGACGCACCCAAGGCGGCGCCGCTGCTGTCCGGCTACCGCAACACCGAGCCGGTCAGCAAGGCCGCGCTCGTCGACCTGGTCCAGCGCATCTCCGCTCTCGCCGACGATCTGCCGGAGGTGCGGGAGATCGCGTGCGAACCGGTCCTCGCGTCTCCCACGGGCGCGGAGATCACCGACGCGCACCTGCGGATCGGCCCCGAGCCGCACCCCCTAGACCTCGGCCCCCGCCGGCTGCGCTGACCTCGGCCCCCGCCGGCTGCGCTGACCTCGGCCCCCGCCGGCTGCGCTGACGGCCGCGGCGGTCCGCGGACGCGAAGATCCCCGAGAACCCAGCCCGGTTCTCGGGGATCGTCCGGCCGACTGCCCGGTCAGCTGGCGTAGGCGCGGAGGCGTTCGGCGCGGTCGCCCTCGCGGAGCTTGCCCATCACTTCCCGCTCGATCTGGCGGACCCGCTCACGGGAGAGGCCGAACAGCTTGCCGATCTGGTCGAGGGTGCGGGGCTGGCCGTCGTCGAGGCCGTAGCGCAGCCGGATCACCTGCTGTTCGCGCTCGTCCAGGGTGGCCAGGACGCTGCGCACGTCGCTGTGCAGCAACCCGGCGATCACCGCGTTCTCCGCGGACGTCGCCTCGGCATCCTCGATGAAGTCGCCGAGCGGGGCCTCCTCGTCGTTGCCGACCGGCATGTCCAGGCTCACCGGGTCGCGGCTGTGGTCCAGCAGGTCGCCGATCTTCTCGACCGGGATACCGGACTCCGCGGACAGTTCCTCGTCGGTCGCCTCCCGGCCGAGCTGCTGATGCAGTTCCCGCTTGATCCGGGCCAGCTTGTTGACCTGCTCGACGAGGTGGACGGGGAGCCGGATCGTGCGGCTCTGGTCGGCCATGCCGCGGGTGATGGCCTGCCGGATCCACCAGGTGGCGTAGGTCGAGAACTTGAAGCCCTTGGCGTAGTCGAACTTCTCCATGGCGCGGATCAGGCCGAGGTTGCCCTCCTGGATCAGGTCCAGCAGGGGCATGCCGCGGCCGGTGTAGCGCTTGGCCAGGGACACGACCAGACGCAGATTCGCCTCGAGCAGGTGACTGCGGGCGGCCTGACCGTCACGCACGACGATCGCCAGGTCGCGCTTCTTCGCGGCGGTGAGCCGCTTCTTGGTCTCCAGCAGATGCTGGGCGTACAGGCCGGCCTCGATCCGCTTGGCCAGTTCCACCTCGTCCGCAGCGCTCAGCAGGGCCGTGCGGCCGATCCCGTTCAGATAGACGCGGACCAGGTCCGCGGCCGGGCTCTGGCTGTCGAGGTCGGAATCGACGCGGGCGGTGGTATCGGGGCGTGCCATGACGTGCCTCCTCATCGGTGGTGTCTCGATGCGTTCAACGCGCAGGACCCCTGGGAAAGTTCCCGGAGTTCCTCCGTGGGAACCGCCCTGACCTGCGTATATGGCGAACAGGTCCTGAGAAGTTGCTGAGAACACACCACCGGGGGAACCGGCGGGTAACTTTCCGGCCCGCCGGGCCGCCCTACCGGACGGGTTCGACGAGTCCGTGCCGGACGAGCGCCTGCACCAGGGGGACCGCCTGCCCGGCCAGCGCCTGCTCGTCCTCGTCGTGCGCGGCGGCGAGCAGCGCCACCAGCTCCGACAGCGGCAGGCCGTCGGCCCGCATCCCCGCCAGCAGGGCCGCTGCGGGATCGTCCACCTCGTGCTGCCAGTTCGGGCCGCCGCCGCGGTGCACGCGCGTCACCACCTGCCGCCAGCCGTCCGCACCCGGCAGGTACACGCGCTCCAGGGCGGTGTCGGGCCGGACGACGAACCGCGCCTCGAGGACATCGTGGTCGCGCAACCACGCCAGCCGCTCGAAGTAGCCGACGGCCTCCGCCCCGAGCGGGTCGGTGAAGCCGTGCCGCAGGTCCTCGGCGAGCACGTCGCTGGGCGCGTCGGTGCGCCGCAGGTAGACGAACCCGAAGCCGATGCCCTCGACCCGGTGCCGCTCGAAGTGGTCCAGCCAGGCCTCGGCGCGCGCCGCCACCGCCGGATCCCGCGGGTCGGCGTCGCCGTCACGCAGCCACGTCCCCACGTAGAGGGCCGGGTCGGCGACGTCGCGCTGCACGATCCACGCATCGACCCCGTGGGCGGGCAGCCAGGAGGCGATCCGGCGTCGCCAGTCCTCGTCCTCGACGTGCACCCACGAGGCCAGCATCGCCGCGGTCCCACCCGGGTTCAGGTGCTCGGCGGCGCGGGAGACCATCAGCTCGCTCGCGCCGTCGAGGTCCAGGCCCGAGTCCCGGTAGGTGTGCTCGACCCGTCCGGTGCTCACCACGAACGGCGGGTTCGCGATGATCCGGTCGAAGCGGCGGCCGGCCACCGGCTCGAACCACGATCCCTCGAGCAGTTCGACCTCGACCTCGTTGAGCGCGGCCGTGGCGGCGGCCAGATCCAGTGCCCGCGGGTTGACGTCGGTGGCGGTGACGGTGCCGGCGAAGTCGGTGGCGCGCACGGCCTGTACGCCGCAGCCGGTGCCCAGGTCCAGCACCGAGCCGACCGGGTCGGTGGGCATGGCCTGCAGCAGCGACAGCGAGGCGTGCCCGACCCCGAGCACGTGGTCCTCGCGGGTGGGCCGGGGGCGCATCGCCCCGTCGAGGTCCGACAGCATCCAGCGGGTGCCGGTGCCGGCGTCGAGCGGTCGCAGATCCAGCGCCGCGCGCACGCCGTCGCCGTCGCGTTCGAGCAGCCCGGCCGCGATCGCCGTCGCCACGTCGACCGGGGCGAGCGCCGCGGCCACCTCCGCAGCAGGCAGCGTGTCGCACACCAGGAACAGGCGCACGAGGGTGCCGAGATCACCACCGCCCGTCGCGGCCCGCCGCACCGGCACGGGCTCGCCCCGGCCGAGCGCGGCGTGCGCGTCGGGGCCGAGCAGCTCGAGCAGCGTGTCGGTGTCGAACCGGGCGCGCGTCAGCGCCGTGCGCAACGGGGGGCAGATCGAAAGCAGCAGGTCGCGGTCCACCCCCGCATTCTGGCAGCACCCCGAGGCCGCGTCGCCGGGGACCGGGGAGCCGGGTCAGCCCTCGATGATGCGGGGCTGCGGGCCCTCCAGGGCGGTGGTCCCGTCCCCGCGGCCGTCCCAGCGGCTGGGCTCGTCCTTCGACCGCGGTGGCCGATCGTTGGCGATGAGCACCGCCACCCACGGCAACGGGACGGACAGGGCGAGGATGCCCACCGAGAGCCAGGGATTGGCGAACGCCGCGTACGCGAGGGCGGCGAGGATCATGGCGGGGATGCGGAAGGACATGAGCGTGAGGTACTTGCGGACCCGCGCACGGTGCTGGTCCTCCAGCGACAACGCCGCCTCGGTGATCAGAACCGGTTTCTCGGGTGACCCGTCGTCGTAGTCCCCATTGAAACCCGGAGTTCTCGACATCCCTCTACTGTCCCACTCGCGCGCGCGGAATGCACATGCGCATCTGCACCGGGCGTGCGGCATCATGTAACGGTGAGCACCGACATCAAGGAACGGCCGGATACCACCACCGACGAAACCACCGACGACGACACTCCCAAGTTCTTCCACTACGTCAAGAAGGACAAGATCGCCGAGAGCGCGGTCATGGGCACCCACGTCGTCGCGCTGTGCGGCGAGGTCTTCCCGGTGACGCGCTCCCCGAAACCGGGGTCACCGGTGTGCCCGGAGTGCAAGAAGGTCTACGAGGGCCTGCGCAGGGGCGACTGATCGACGGTCTCGTCCGGAGCCGCCGGGACGTGTTCGCCGGCGGCCTTCTCCGCTGCGCGCGGGTGCGGAGCGTCCACGGGGCACGACTCCGGTTCCCGCTGGTCCGGCCGCATGATGTCCGGTAGCCGGATCGGGATCGGCGCCGTCCCGAGCCGCCGGGTCAGGCCGGTCACCGCGGCCGCCGCCGGCGAGGGCGCCGCGGCGGCCCGTTCGGCCAGCCACCGGCGCATCTGCTCGATGCGGGTCTCGCGGGCGGGCCAGAACTCCTGCACGGTCGCGTTGAACTCGGCACCCAGCACGACGGCGAAGCCGAGGAAGAAGGTGAACAGCAGGAACGCGATCGGGGTGGCGAGCGCGCCGTAGGTGTAGCCGGTCCCGGAGACCCACCGCAGATACCAGCGCAGTCCCGCGCTCGACGCCATGAAGAACGTGCCCGCGAGGATCGCGCCGCCCAGCAGCCGATGCCACGGCAGCGATCTCGGCAGCGCCACCTTGTACAGCGTCGTCAGGCCCACGAGCAGCAGCAGTCCCACGCCGGGGTAGTAGAACGTGTCCAGCAGCCGGGTGCCGAGGTCGTACCACGCCGCCGGCAGCGCGCGTCCGATCATGGTCGGCCCGAGCGCGACGAGTGGCAGCGTGAACACCGCCAGCACGAGGAACACCACGTACAGCAGCAGCGCGAAGAACCGCTGCCAGACGGGATGCCGGTGATCGTGCTGGTCGTGTGCCTCGTCGATCGAGTCCACGAACGTCGAGATCGCCGACGAACCCGCCCAGAGCGACAGCAGGAACCCGAGGGACATCACGTCGGCGCGTCCCCGCAGCAGCACGTCCTGCACCGTGGGCCCGATGATGTCGTCGACGACGCTCTCGCTGAACATCGTGCGGCTGAACGTGACGATCTTGGACTGGATGATCTCCACCGTGTCCGGCCCGAACCACCCGGCCACGTACCCGAGACTGCCCAGCAGGCCCAGCAGCAGCGGGGGCAGCGACAGCGTCTGCCAGAAGGCGGCGGCTGCGGCCTTGCTGAAGATGGAGTCGTCCCACGCCTTGGTCGCCGTGCGGGCGATCACCTGTAGGCCGCGATGCACCGGCCGCCGTCGCGGGCTCGATGCGGCGGTGGATCCGGCCGGTGGGGATATCTCGCTCATGGGTACTTCCAGCATTCCTGACGACACGCCGCGGTGCGCGGCGGCGGGCCGACGGGACCGCGAATTCTGTCATGATCGTCTCCTGTCGCCCGCGTCACGGACGGCGGTTCGGATGCGGGCCGGGCTCGCGGGCCGGGATAGGCTGCTCGACGGCCGTCGCCCGCCCGGCGACCGCACGGCGGTGCCCGTTCGCCGCCCGGCGACGTCGCCGTAGAGCGAAACCACCTGCACGACCGGAGAAGGAGCACGAGTAGCCGGTGAGCACCGAGACCCTCGGAACAGCGTCCTCCGCCCCCGCCGGACAGCTGCGCGCCTGGCAGCGCCGGGCCCTCACGAAGTACCTCGCGACGGGTCCGCGGGATTTCCTCGCCGTCGCGACCCCGGGCGCCGGTAAGACCACGTTCGCGCTGCGCGTCGCGAGCGAGCTGCTGCGCGACCGCACCGTCGACCAGGTGACGGTCGTCGCCCCGACCGAGCATCTCAAACACCAGTGGGCCGCCTCGGCCGCCCGCTCCGGCATCGCGCTGGACTCGAACTTCACCAACTCCACGGGCCAGATGTCGAGCGACTTCCACGGCGTCGTGGTGACCTATGCACAGGTCGCCTCGCATCCGTTCAAGCATCGGGTCCGCACCGAGGCGCGCCGCACCCTGGTGATCCTCGACGAGATCCACCACGGCGGCGACGCCAAGAGCTGGGGGGAGGGCATCCGGGAGGCGTTCGGCGACGCCACCCGCCGCCTCGCCCTGACCGGAACACCGTTCCGCAGCGACGACAGCGCCATCCCGTTCGTGGTGTACGAACCGAACGCCGACGGTCTCATGCAGTCCAGGGCCGACCACGCGTACGGCTACGCCGACGCGCTCGCCGACGGCGTCGTGCGCCCGGTGGTGTTCCTCGCCTACTCCGGTGAAGCCCGGTGGCGCAACAGCGCGGGGGAGGAGTACTCGGCGCGGCTCGGCGAGCCGCTCAGCGCCGAGCAGACCGCCCGGGCGTGGCGGACCGCGCTCGATCCCGCCGGCGACTGGATCCCGGCCGTCCTCACCGCCGCCAACACGCGGCTCGAGCAGCTGCGCCAGGGCGGGATGCCCGACGCGGGCGGATTGGTCATCGCCAGCGACCAGACGGTGGCCCGCGCGTATGCCAGGATCCTCGAGCAGCTCACCGGCGAGGCGCCCGCACTCGTCCTGTCCGACGACCCGACGGCCTCCGGGCGCATCTCGGAGTTCGATGCGAGCACCCAGCGCTGGATGGTGGCGGTGCGAATGGTGTCCGAAGGCGTCGACGTGCCGCGGCTCGCGGTGGGCGTGTACGCCACCAGCGCGTCGACGCCGCTGTTCTTCGCCCAGGCCATCGGCCGGTTCGTGCGATCGCGCCGCAAGGGCGAGACCGCGAGCGTGTTCCTGCCGTCCGTGCCGGTGCTGCTCGATCTCGCCAGCCAGCTCGAGGCCCAACGGGACCACGTGCTCGGCAAGCCCCACCGCGAGAAGGAGGGCTTCGACGACGACCTGCTCGCCGACGCCAACCGGCGCAAGGACGAACCCGGCGAGGAGGAGAAGGCCTTCACCGCGCTCGGCGCCGACGCCGAGCTCGACCAGGTGATCTACGACGGCTCCTCGTTCGGCACGGCGACGTTCGCCGGCAGCGAGGAGGAAGCCGACTACCTGGGGCTTCCCGGGCTGCTCGACGCCGAACAGATGCGGGCGCTGCTGCGCCGCCGCCAGCAGGAGCAGCTGGACAAGCCGGCCTCCCCGCCCACCCCCGTCCCGCCGCCGCAGGTGGCCGAGCGGGTGGCGACCGCCGACTCGCTGGCCCGGCTGCGCAAGGAACTGAACTCGCTCGTCGCCATGCACCACCACCGCACCGGCAAGCCGCACGGGGTCATCCACGGGGAGCTGCGGCGGCAGTGCGGCGGCCCGCCGACCGCGATCGCCACGGCCGAGCAGCTGGGCGACCGCATCGCCCTGCTGCGTCAGTGGTGAGCCGGCCGACGGTGAACCGGCCGACGGCACACTCCCGGAACGGCGAAACGGGCGACCACTCGCGGTGGTCGCCCGTTTCGGGTCGGGTCTCGGAGTCGGTCGGCTCCGGAACGGTGGATCAGACGGCGGCTTCGGCGTCGGACTCGGTCACGATCGTGGCGCCGAGTTCACGCAGCCGGTCGGTGTGCTCCTTGGCGTGGTGGCCGCAGAAGAGCAGCTCGCCACCGGTGGCAAGGACGGCACGGACGCGAGCGGCTGCACTGCACCGATCGCAGCGGTCTGCGGCGGTCAACTTCGGGCTGGTCAACGTTCCGGGCATGACTCCTCCAAACTGGCCACCACTGTCGTCGGTTGCCTGGGGTCTGGTCCGCCGCACCGGGCCGGCGCGGTGGATCTACTGTGTCAGACGATTCCCGTTCATGCGTTGTTCCAATCCTCCGGAAATGGTGTCGCGTTTCACCCCGGAACCGGCCGAATGCCGACGACGTGCGGTTTCGCGGCTGGGGGTGTTCGCTCACAGCGCAGAGCCCTCGGCGCCGTCGCGGGCCCGGAACGGTCGTCGAGAGGGGTCGCGGTGACGGATCGGCTGGTACACATCTGCGCGCGGGCCGACTGGGAGCGGGCGCAGCGCAGCGGGACGTTGACCCCCGAGTCGCTCGCCGCGCAGGGGTTCGTGCACCTGTCGACCCCGGAACAGGTGCACCTGCCGGCGAACCGGTTGTTCGCCGGCCGCACGGACCTGGTGCTGTTGCACATCGACCCGGCCCGGCTCGCGGACGAGGTGCGGTTCGAGCCGGGCGTGCCGGGCGATCCGGCGGGGATGGCGTTCCCGCACCTCTACGGCCCCCTCCCTGTCGCCGCGGTCACCGCAGTCGTCGACTACCTCCCCGACGAAAACGGACGGTTCGGACATCTCTGACGGTGCGCCGTCACCCGTGTCCGCCGTGAGCCCTACTCTGGCGGCATGAACGTCGAAGTGACGCCGCTTCCCGGGATCGGTGTGCGCAAGGACTTCGAGCTGGCGTCGGGTCGTCGGATCGGGGTCATCACGCATCGGGACGGCCATTCGGACCTGATCATCTCGAAGGCGGACGATCCCGACGCCTGCGCCGCCTCGCTACCGCTGACCGTCGAGGAGGCGGCCACACTGAGCAACCTGCTCGGCGCGCCCCAGCTCGTCGCCCAGCTCCAGGAGGACCACCGGGAGCTGCCCGGGATCATCACCCGGCAGCTGCACATCCACGACGGCTCCCGCTTCGACGGGGCGGTGCTCGGGGACACGGCGATGCGGACCCGCACGGGCGTGTCCGTCGTCGCGGTGATGCGCGCGGGGCAGGTGACGCCGTCACCGGGACCGGACTTCGTGCTCACCGGGGGAGACATCCTCGTCGCCGTCGGCACCGCCGACGGGCTGGACGCCGCGGCCAGGATCCTGCGCAACGGCTGACGGATGAACTCGACCACGCTCGCCCTGATCGAACTGGGGGCGGTGTTCTTCGCCCTGGGGGTGCTCGGACGGGTCGCCGCGCGATTCGCCATGTCGCCGATCCCGTTCTACCTCCTCGGCGGTCTGGCGTTCGGCACCGGCGGCTTCGTCCAGCTCGGCGACATCAGCGAATTCAGTCACGTCGCCAGTGAGATCGGCGTGGTCCTGCTCCTGCTGCTTCTCGGGCTGGAATACACGGCCTCCGAGCTCATGACCGGGCTCAAACGTTCCCGCGCGGCGGGTCTGCTCGATCTCGTGCTCAACGCCGCGCCGGGGGCGGCGATCGCGCTGCTGCTCGGTTGGGGTGCGACGGGGGCGTTCGTCCTCGGGGGCATCACCTACATCTCGTCCTCGGGCATCATCGCCAAGACGCTGACCGACCTCGGCCGTCTGGGTAACCGGGAGACTCCCGTGGTGCTGTCGATCCTCGTCTTCGAGGACCTCGCGATGGCGGTGTACCTGCCGATCCTGACCGCGGTGCTCGCCGGGGTCAGCCTGATCGGTGGACTCGAGGCCGTCGCGATCGCCCTGGGCCTGGTCACGATCGTGCTCGTGCTGGTGCTGCGGTACGGGCGTTACGTCTCCGCGGTGCTCGACAGCCCGGACAGCGAGACGCTGCTGCTCAAGCTGCTCGGGGCCGCGCTCCTCGTCGCGGGCGTCAGCTCGGCGATGCAGGTGTCGGCGGCGGTCGGTGCGTTCCTGCTCGGCATCGCGATCTCGGGGTCGACCGCCCACAATGCGGCTCGCGTCCTCGAGCCCCTGCGGGACCTGTTCGCGGCGATCTTCTTCGTGTTCTTCGGCCTCAACACCGATCCGACCGCGATCCCCCCGGTGCTGGGGTGGGCGGTGCTGCTCGCCGTCGTCACGGCGCTGACGAAGATCGCCACCGGCTGGTGGGCGGCCCGCCGGCACGGCATCGGCACCATGGGCCGGGCCCGCGCGGGCGCCGCACTCATCGCCCGCGGCGAGTTCTCCATCGTCATCGCCGGACTGGCCGTCACCTCCGGCCAGGTGGACGCCGAGCTCGCCGCCCTCGCCTCGGCGTACGTGCTGATCACGGCGGTGCTCGGACCCGTCGCGGCACGGATCGTCGAGCCCGTCACCCGCACCGTGGTGCCCCGGCTACGCGAACGGCCGTCGGCTGCGGAGCCGACGGCCGATCGCCGTGAAGCGGAAGAGTTCTAGACGTCGATCCTCAGTCGAGGTAGTCGCGCAGCACCTGCGACCGCGACGGGTGCCGCAGCTTCGACATGGTCTTCGACTCGATCTGCCGGATCCGTTCGCGGGTGACCCCGTAGACCTGCCCGATCTCGTCGAGGGTCCGGGGCTGACCGTCGGTCAGGCCGAACCGCAGCCGGACGACGCCGGCCTCGCGCTCGGACAGGGTCTCGAGCACCGACTGCAGCTGGTCCTGCAGCAGCGTGAACGACACCGCGTCGACGGCGACCACGGCCTCGCTGTCCTCGATGAAGTCGCCGAGCTGGCTGTCGCCCTCGTCGCCGATGGTCTGGTCGAGGGAGATCGGCTCACGCGCGTACTGCTGGATCTCCAGCACCTTCTCCGGCGTGATGTCCATCTCCTTGGCCAGTTCCTCCGGGGTGGGCTCGCGCCCGAGGTCCTGGAGCAGCTCGCGCTGGATGCGGCCGAGCTTGTTGATCACCTCGACCATGTGCACCGGGATGCGGATGGTGCGGGCCTGATCGGCCATCGCGCGGGTGATCGCCTGGCGGATCCACCACGTGGCATACGTGGAGAACTTGTAACCCTTCGTGTAGTCGAACTTCTCCACCGCACGGATCAGACCGAGGTTGCCCTCCTGGATCAGATCCAGGAATGCCATGCCACGGCCGGTGTAGCGCTTGGCGAGCGAGACGACGAGACGCAGGTTGGCCTCGAGCAGGTGGTTCTTGGCGCGGTTGCCGTCGCGGCAGATCCAGTTCAGGTCGCGGCGCTGCGCGACCGGCAGCTTCTCGCCCTTGTCGGCGTACTCCTGCAGCCGGTAGGTGGCGTACAGGCCGGCTTCGATGCGCTTGGCGAGCTCGACCTCCTCCTCGGCGTTGAGCAGCGCGACCTTGCCGATCTGCTTGAGGTAGGCGCGCACCGAGTCGGCGGAGGCGGTCAGCTCGGCGTCCTTGCGGGCCTGCCGCAGCGCCTCCGACTCCTCCTCGTCCCAGACGAAGTCGCCCGACGCCTTGTCCTTGTCGCTGGGCTCGTCGTCGGCTTCCGTCACCTCCACGACCACGTCCTCGGCACCTTCGAGGTCGGCCTCGGCGACGTCGAGATCCTCGAGCTCGGCTTCCTCGCCCTCGAACTCGTCGCCGGCAGGCTTGCCCGCCTTCTTGGCGGCGGCCTTCTTCGCCGTGGTCTTCTTGGCGGCGGCCTTCTTGGCCGGGGCCTTCTTGGCGGCCGCCTTCTTCGCCGGGGCCTTCTTGGCCGCGGCCTTCTTCGCCGGCCGCTTCGTGGCGGGTGCGGTACCGGTCGTGGTATCCGCGGCGTCCGCGGAGGCTGCCGATTCGTTCGGGGAATCAGCCGTGTGGATTTCGGTGGCTGCCACGTACGCCCTTTCGTGACGAGGTAGTGCGGCGTCGCGCCAGAGTGGTTCCGGCGGAGAGGTCTGTCGGGATCAGGCCGGTTCGCAGCCGGCTGTGCACCATTGTAACGATCGCCGCCACGCGCGATGTGCAGGACTCAGGGGAGTACACCTGTTTTCGCAGCATAGGCGGCCCCGATGATGCCGGCCGCGTTGCGCAATGCGGCCGGAACGACGGGTGTGCGGTTGGTCAGCAACGGGATCCACTTCTCGTGCTTGCGGCTGATCCCGCCACCGGCGATGAACAGGTCGGGCCACAACAGGGCCTCGAACCGCGACAGCACCAGCGAGACCTCCTTCGCCCACCGCTTGTACGTCCACTCGTTGTTCTCCTTGACCGACGACGCCGCGCGGTGCTCGGCCTCCATCCCGTCGATCTCCATGTGCCCGAACTCGGTGTTCGGCAGCAGATCGCCGTTGTGCAAAACCGCCGAGCCGATCCCGGTCCCGAACGTGAGCAGGATGACCACCCCGGACGCGTCCTTGGCCGCGCCGAAGCGGTCCTCGGCGAGGCCGGCGGCGTCCGCGTCGTTCAGGACACTCACCGGGCGGTCGCCCAGAACCGACGAGAACAACGTCCGGGCGTCGGTGCCGATCCACGCCGGATCGATGTTCGCGGCCGTGCGCGCCACGCCGCCCGTCACCACGCTCGGCAGGGTGACCCCCACCGGTCCCGTCCACTGCGCCTCGTCCACGATCCGGGCGACCGTGTCGGCGACGGCCTGCGGGGTGGACGGCTGCGGGGTCAGGATCTTGATGCGCTCGCCCACCAACCGGCCAGTGGACAGATCGACGACGCCGCCCTTGATGCCGCTGCCGCCGACGTCGACACCGAATCCGAGAAGGTCCGGGTCCGGCGTGGCCGGGTGCATCGTCTGCGTCATCTCGCGCTCCCTCTCGTCACCGGAACAGTCACCGCGGGCGACCGCTGTCGTGACGTCACCCTAATCCGAACGTGGCCGCCGCGCGGGTGGTGCCGTGCCGCACAGTGTGTTCGGATACTCGGGTGCCCGACACCCCGGACTCCCGCCCCTCTACGCTGTCCCCCGACGTCACCACGGACCCGGCCCCGCTGCGCGAGATCGCCGTGTCCGTCGCGGCCGAGGCCGCCGGTCACGTGCGCGCCCGGCGGCCCGACCTGTTCCCACCCGCCGACACGGGTACCGACCGCGTCGGCGCGGTGCGGACGAAGAGCACCGACACCGACCCCGTGACGGTGGCGGACACCGAGACCGAGGACCTGATCCGGCGGCTGCTGACCCGGTTGCGGCCGGGCGACGCGATCCTCGGGGAGGAGGGCGGCGCCCACACCGGATCGAGCGGCGTCCGCTGGGTCGTCGACCCCATCGACGGCACGGTGAACTTCGTCTACGGCATCCCGGCCTACGCGGTGTCGGTGGCAGCCCAGGTCGGGGGGCGGTCCGTGGCGGGAGCGGTGGTCGACGTCGCCGCCGGGGACGTGTACTCGGCCGCGCGCGGGCGCGGAGCCACCCGCACCGACGTCGGCGGAGCGGTGACGCGCCTGCGCTGCAACCCGGTCGACGACGTCGCCCGCGCCCTCGTCGCGACGGGCTTCTCCTACGCGCCGCACCGTCGCGAACGGCAGGGCGCGCTGGTGGCCGAGCTGCTACCGAGGGTGCGGGACATCCGCCGCATCGGTGCGGCCGCCCTGGATCTGTGCATGGTGGCGTCGGGGCGCGTCGACGCCCACTACGAACACGGCCTGCAACCGTGGGACTGGGCCGCCGGTGCGCTGATCGCCGCGGAGGCGGGCGCGTGGGTGCAACTCCCGGCCGGAGCCGGCGACGCCGGCGAGATCACCGTCGCCGCCGCGCCCGGCATCGCGACACAGCTCGCGGACCTGCTCGCCGCGCTCGGCGCCGACGCGCCGATCCCGGCCTGACGGTCCGCGGCGCGCTCAGCAGCGGGCGTCGCGGGCCGCGGCCAGCAGGTCGATGTCGAGCGGCGCGGCGGCCGCGCCCACCGGCGCCTCCCGCAGCGACTGCAGCACCTCCTCGGCGTCGGCGTTGGGCGCGATCTCCTTGGAGTAGGTGCCCAGGGCCAGGTCGACGGTGTCGTCGGCGCGGTCGTCGCGGACGAGTTCGGCGCACGGCGCGACCAGCCACACCGTGCTCGCCGCCGCGGTCCCGGCCGCCCCGAACCTGATCTGGCCGTGACACTGCATGTTCTGGTCGATGTAGACCGGGTCGTTGCCGGCCTGCACATCCGGTGCGCTCGCGAATCCGTATTCGGCCAGCTGGGTTGCCACGTGGGTGGCCTGGCCACGTTCGCCGTTGGCGTTGAACACCCGTACCCGCGTCGCCGCCAGGGGAGCGGGCTCCACGTCGAGCAGGACGGAACGGTCGACCACCTCGCCGAGGGGGGCCGGCTGGGGTCCGCCGGGCTCCGACGGGACGGTCGGCGGGGCGTTGCACGCCACGGTCCGGGACACCGGGTCCGAGCCGGCGAACACCGACGTCCACACCACGATCCCGATCGTCGCCAGGACCGCGAACAGGGCCGCGGCGGGCACGACGCGGCGCCGTGGGAACGGCCGGCCGCGTTCGTCCCGCGCGCGGCCTTCGGTGATCAGGGAAACCACGGCGCCCTGCCTCTCGCATCTCCAAGGGTTGTGTGCGACCACTGTAGAGGGCATCCCGGTGGGGTCCGGGAAGGTGGGCGACCGGTGGAATGTCTCGAGTTGCTGTGGTGTTGGTGACAATTGACCGACAATTCCCCGGACCGGGTGTATCGGTTACGGCTTCCGTGGGTACTTCCGCTATTGTTCGGCGGCCCAGGTCGTCGAAAGAGGCGACGGCGAGGCTTTCGACAGCGGAAGGCCCGGGTCGTGTCCGGGACCCGGATACGGCCGGTGGGAACTTCCGGAGACGGTCGGGCGTTGCCCGGGCCGAAGGACATGAACAGTGTCCTTCGGCAGGGCACCTGCACGAGGACTAGAGGTAGAGGAAATGGCGACTGACTACGACGCACCGAGGCGAACCGAAACCGATGATGTGTCGGAGGATTCACTCGAAGAACTGAAGGCGCGACGCAACGAGGCGCAGTCCGCCGTCGTGGACGTCGACGAGTCGGACACCGCGGAGTCCTTCGAGCTGCCCGGGGCGGATCTGTCCGGCGAGGAGCTGTCGGTGCGGGTGGTGCCGAAGCAGGCCGACGAGTTCACCTGCTCGAGCTGCTTCCTGGTGCACCACCGCAGCCGGCTCGCGAGCGACGAGAACGGAGTGATGATCTGCCGGGACTGCGCGGCCTGAGTCCCGGAGGGACGGCGCGGCCTGAGTCCCGGAGGGACGGCGCGGCCTGAGTCCCGGAGGGACGGCGCTGACCGGCCGCCCCCGGTTCAGCGTTCGGTCTTGTCGGCACACCCCAAGGCGGCCAGCAGCTCTGCCGGCCGCCTTGTGCTGATCAGCCAGTAGGGGGTGGGGTCGTCCGGGTCGTCCAGCACGACGAGCACCATCGTCCCGATCCACGGGCGGTGCTGGACGTACGCCGCCGGGTCGAGCTGGCGCCCCAGGGCGGCGCTCTTCGCCGACGCCGGCACCACGACACCGCGGGAGATCACCTCGAGCGGCAGGTGCGCCCGGCCGACGATCAACTCCCCGCCCGTCACCTCCAGCCGCAGCCGGGACAGCCACACGAGCGCCCAGACAGGGAACGGCAACAGCAGCACGTACGGCAGCCAGGCGTACAGGCCGGGCGCCCCCATGTGCAGTTCCGCGGCCAGCAGCGCCGCGACGCCCAGGCCGAGGGGCCACCACCACAGCGGCACCCACATCCGTTCGGAATAGACCGGTGCGCCGGTCGTCTGCTGCGCATCCGCATCGGGTCGAGAGGTTCGAGACACGTCCATCAGAGTAGTCTCGGTGCACGTGACCGATCTTCCAGCCGTCCCCCTGCTCCGCCTGGACCCGGGGATTCCCTTGCCCGCGCGGGCACACGCCGGCGACGCCGGTGTGGACCTGTGCACCACGGTGGACGTGACCATCGAGCCCGGGCGGCGAGCGCTGGTGGGGACCGGCATCGCGGTGGCCCTGCCCGTCGGCACGGTGGGTCTGATCCATCCGCGCTCCGGTCTGGCCGCGAAGTACGGGCTCTCCGTGGTCAACACTCCCGGGACGGTGGATGCGGGCTACCGCGGGGAGATCAAGGTGTGCCTGATCAACCACGACCCCGACCGCGCGGTCGAACTGCGTCGTGGTGACCGCATCGCGCAACTGCTCGTGCAGAGGGTCGAGCTCGTCGACTTCGTCGAGGTCGGCTCCCTCGACGACACCAGCCGCGGCGCCGGAGGATACGGGTCGAGCGGTGGGCACGCCGGTCTGGTGAAGGAAGGTTCCTGACATGTTCGGACGACGCCGGAAGAACCGGGACGCCGAGGCTCCGGGCCTCGCGGACGAGGGAGACTTCGACTCCGCGCCCGTGGACGACGAGGTGCAGGCGACCGAGGGCGGTCCCTACGACATCGACGACATCGGCGAGGACGCGGTCGGTAGCCGGCTCGACCTCGGGTCGGTGCTCGTCCCGCTGCCACCGGGCGGGCAGATCCAGGTGGAGATGGCACCGCACGGCCAACCGCAGGCCGTGCATCTGGTGACCCAGCACGGCCGGATCACGGTCTCCGCGTACGCGGCACCGAAGTCCCCGGGGCAGTGGCGGGAGGTGGCCGCCGAGCTGGCCGAGTCGCTGCGCCGCGACAACGCGACGGTGAGCATCGAAAGCGGACCGTGGGGCCGGGAGCTGCAGGGCAGCACCCCGAACGCGGACCTGCGCTTCCTCGGTGTCGACGGCTACCGATGGATGATCCGCTGCGTCGTCGCCGGACCGGCAGGTTCGGTGACGGCCGACTCGCCGCTGGTGGAGACGGCCCGTGCCATCGTCGCCGAGACCGTCGTGCGGCGCGGCCAGGATCCGCATCCGGTGCGGACGCCGCTGCCGGTGGTGCTCCCGAAGGCCCTCGCGGAGCAACTGGCCGCCGCGCAACAGCAGGCGGCAGCCCAGCAGGCGGCCCAGCAGGCGGCGGCCCAGCAGCCCCTGCCGCCGCAGCAGTCCGCGCAACAGCAGCAGCCCGCGCCGCCCCAGCAGCCCGCGCCGCCCCGGCCGCGGCACGGCGAGTCGGGTTCGGCGATGCAGCAGCTCGGCTTCTGACGGTCCGGTCCGCCGGGGTCAGTCCCCGACGCGGCGCAGTGCCTCCAGACAGGTGGCTCCGAGCACGGCGGGATCGGCGCCGATCCCGGCGAGGGTGACGGTGCCCAGCGCGGCCCGCCTCAGGTGCGCACACCATTCCTGCGCGACCGCGAGGGGATGGACCGGGTCGTCCACGGCGGCGGCGATGCCGACCGGCACCTCGACGGTCCGCAGCTCGTCCCGGTCCGGCGCCCGGTAGCGGGACGCCTCGTCGAGCGCCGCCGGCAGGCCCGGCCACTGCGACCGCCAGGAGCGGGCCAGTTCGACCCCGAGCCAGGCGGGGCTGGACGCCACCATCGCCGCGGTGACCGCAGCAAGTCCGTGGGCGCGCAGCTCGCCGGCCGTCCAACGGGCGCTCGCCGCCGCCGGCGCGGCCTCCGGCGAGCCCGTCCACGCCGGCAGGGCTGCGAGCACGCCGACGGTGCGCCCCGGGTGCTCGGCCGCCCACCGCAGCGCGACGGCCGCCCCGAGCGACACCCCGCCCACCAGCACGGGACCGTCGGCGGCGGCGCGCTCGAGTGCATCGACGTAGCTGCCGACCACGCGTGCCGGGTCCGGGTCGACCGCGACGGTGCGTATTCCGGCAGCGGCGAGCGGACCGCCGAACGCCCGCTCCACGAAGCGGGCGTCGGAGCCCGTCCCGGGCAGGACGACGGCGACGAAAGTGCTGGCCCCGGCGTGTTCGGGGGACGTGTTCGCGGAGCGCATGGTCCGATCCTGCCGGACCCGTCCGAGCAGGTGGGAACCCGAGTGGTTGCCCTGTGCGGATAGGTCTACAGTGGCCCTCAGGAAAGCCCCATGCGCGGCCCGCGATCCGTGCCGCGCCCTTCTCAGGAGCACGCTATGGCACCCGCCGCAGCCGGTTACTTCCGCCGACTCACCCGTCGGCTCACGGAAGATCTCGAGCAACTCGACGCCGAGGAGATCGCCGAAACCGCCCAGGCGACGGGTGCCCGCCGCGCCTGCGACTGTGCGCGCGGCGAAGAGGTGACCATGTTCGGTCGTCTCCGCAGTGTCGAGGCGTGCCCGAAGGCCGCCAGCGCCGCCGTCGAGGCGGAACTGTTCGACGGCACCGAGGCCGTCAAGCTCGTGTGGATCGGACGTCGCCGCATTCCGGGCATCGAGCCGGGCAAGACCCTGCTGGTGCGCGGGCGCGTCGGCGAGCGTGACGGCTCGAAGGTCATCTACAACCCGTATTACGAACTGCGCGAGCGGGCCTGACCCGAGCGCCGGTGCCCCAGCGCCCGGCGCCGCCCCGCGCCCGCGTGGGGCTGTGGCACCCTCGTAGGAGTGAGCGACAAGCAGCAGACGGTCCTGGAACAACTCGGTGGACTCAGCGGGTTGGTCTACTCGACCGTGCCCGTGCTGGTGTTCGTTCCGGTCAACAGCATCTGGGGCCTGACCGCCGCGATCTGGGCGGCCCTCGCCGTGGCCACCGGCATCCTCGTGTGGCGGCTCGTCCAGCGCACCCCCGTCCAGCCGGCGGTCTCGGGGCTCCTCGGTGTGGGCGTGTGTGCGTTCATCGCCTACCGCACCGGCGACGCCAAGGGCTACTTCCTCTTCGGCATCTACACCAGCCTGCTCTATGCCGCCGGTTTCGTCCTGTCCATTCTGGTGCGGCGGCCCCTGGTCGGCGTCATCTGGGGCATGCTCAACGGGCAGGGATCGTCCTGGCGGCGGCATCGCGTCGCCGTGCGCGCCTACGACATCGCGACCGCGGCGTGGGCGCTGGTGTTCGCGGCCCGCTACTTCGTGCAACACGAGCTGTACGACGCCGACCGGACCGGCTGGCTCGCCGTGGCCCGGATCGGTATGGGATGGCCGCTGACCGCGGTGGCGTTGCTCGTGACCTTGTGGGCGGTCCGCCGCGCCGATCGGCTGGTCGAGCCGGCGCCCGAGGCTGTCGACGAGCCCGTCGAGACCGGCCCGGGCCGGGCCGCCGAAGCCGGCCCCGACCAGGACGCGCGGTGACCTGCTAGAGGCCGATGGCCGCCCGCAGTTCCTGCTCCACCTCGGCCGCGGCGACGAACAGCAGTTCGTCGCCGCCTTCGAGCGGATCGTCGGGCTGCGGGACGATGACCCGGCCGCCGCGCAGGATCGTCACCAGGGCCGCGTCCCGGGGCAGTTGCAGCTTGCGCACCGGCTTGCCGGCCAGCACGGTGGTGTCCGGCAGCGTGATCTCGACCAGGTTCGCGCCCTTGCGCAGCGTCATCAGCCGCACCAGGTCGCCGACCGAGACGGCCTCCTCGACCAGCGACGCCAGCATGCGCGGCGTGGACACGGCGACGTCGACGCCCCAGGACTCGTCGAACAGCCACTCGTTGCGCGGATCGTTGACGCGGGCGACGACGCGGGCGACGCCGAACTCGGTGGTGGCGAGCAGGCTCAGCACCAGGTTGGCCTTGTCGTCGCCGGTGGCGGCGATCACCACGTCGTACTGCTCGAGCTGTGCGGCCTCGAGCAGGCTCAGCTCGCACGCGTCGGCGTGCACCCACTTGGCGTCGGGCACGGATTCGGGCTCGACGTGCTCGAGCTTGCGTTCGAGCAGCATCACTTCGTGGTTGTTGCGGATCAGTTCGCGCGCGATGGAGCGCCCGACGGCTCCCGCTCCCGCGATGGCCACCTTCATCGGCGTTCCTCTCGGTGATTCCGGGTCGTGTGTTGCGGCTGCGCCTGCGGGCGCGGCACGGTCAGTCGTCGGCCGCGGGGGGCTGTTCGGCGAGGGCGATCGCCTCGGCGACGGTGCCCGAGACAGCCGCGATGTAGACCTGGTCGTCCGCCTGCAGCACGGTCTTGCGGTCGGGTAGGACCCCGGTGCCGAATCGGATGATGAACGCGACCCTCGAGTGGGTCGCGGCCTCGAACTCGGTGACGTTGCGGCCGATCCAGTCCTCGTGCACCGACACCTCCGCGACGGCGACGGTGCCGGTCGGATCCCGCCACTTGGCGGTCTGGCTCTCATGGGTGAGGTTGTGCAGGAACCTGTCGGTCGTCCACGGCACCGTCGCGACGGTCGGGATCCCGAGTCGCTCGTACACCGCGGCGCGCTTGGCATCGTAGATGCGGGCGACGACGCGCTCGACGCCGAAGGTCTCCCGGGCCACACGGGCGGAGATGATGTTCGAGTTGTCCCCGGAGGAGACGGCGGCGAACGCGTCGGCCCGCTCGATGCCGGACCGCACCAGCACGTCCCGGTCGAAGCCCATGCCCACGATCGTGTGCCCGGGAAAGTCCGGACCCAGCCGCAGGAACGCGCTCGGGTCGCGGTCGATGACGGCCACCTCGTTGCCCAGCCGGACGAGCGCCGCGGCCAGGGAGGAACCCACCCGGCCACAGCCCATGACCACCACGTACACCGTTCGCTCCGTTCCGCTTCTTTCCGTGTCGCCGCGCGTCCCGATCGCGACGCGCAGAACCGAACCGTACCGCCCGCGCAGGACCGGCGTGCGGTGCCGGCCGAACGGGCTCCCCGCAGAGGTGCATTTCGGACACGGCCACGGGTGCCCGGCGGGTGGCCGGTGGGACGGCTTAGGCTTTGCGAGTGTCCAAGCTCTCGACCGCCACGAAGCGGTTGTTGTTGGGTAGGCCGTTCCGCAGCGACACGCTCGGTCACACGTTGCTACCCAAGCGAATCGCCCTGCCGGTGTTCGCATCCGACGCGTTGTCGTCGGTGGCGTACGCCCCGGAGGAGATCTTCCTCGTCCTGTCCGTCGCGGGTCTGTCGGCGTACGTGTTCACGCCGTGGATCGGCGTCGCGGTGGCGCTCGTCCTCGCCGTCGTCGTCGCCAGCTACCGGCAGAACGTGCACGCGTACCCCTCCGGCGGCGGCGACTACGAGGTTGCCACCGTGAACCTCGGTCCGACCGCGGGATTGACCGTCGGCAGCGCCCTGATGGTCGACTACGTGCTCACCGTCGCGGTGTCGATCTCCTCGGCCGCGGCGAACATCGGATCGGCGGTGCCGTTCGTGGCGCAGCACAAGGTGCTGTTCGCGATCTCCGCGATCGTCGTGCTGACCGCGGTCAACCTGCGTGGCCTGCGGGAAGCCGGCACCGCGTTCGCCGTCCCGACCTACGCCTTCATGATCGGCATGATCGTCATGCTGGGGTGGGGTCTGGTGCGCGTCTTCGTGTTCGGGGACGACGTCAAGGCCGAGTCGGCCGGGTTCGAGTTGGTCGCCGAGCAGTCGGATCTGGCCGGGATCGCGTTCGTGTTCCTGCTGGCCCGTGCGTTCTCGTCCGGGTGTGCCGCGCTGACCGGCGTCGAGGCGATCAGCAACGGGGTGCCCGCGTTCCGCAAGCCGAAGTCCCGCAACGCCGCCACGACCCTGCTCATGCTCGGCGGGATCGCGATCGTCCTGCTCCTCGGCATGATTCTGCTCGCGAACAAGCTGGGGGTGGTCATCGCCGAACATCCCGAGACCCAGTTGCGCGGTGCCCCGGAGGGCTACCAGCAGAAGACGCTCGTGGCGCAACTCGCGCACGCGGTCTTCGACGACTTCCCGCTCGGGTTCCTGCTGATCACCATCGTGACCGCGTTGATCCTGGTGCTGGCCGCCAACACGGCGTTCAACGGCTTCCCGGTGCTGGCCTCGGTGCTGGCGCAGGACCGCTACCTGCCCCGGCAGCTGCACACCCGGGGCGACCGGCTGGCGTTCAGCAACGGCATCCTGTTCCTGTCGGGCGTGGCGATCGTCTTCGTGTGGGCCTTCGATGCCGAGGTCACCAAGCTGATCCAGCTCTACATCGTCGGGGTGTTCGTCTCGTTCACCCTCAGTCAGACCGGCATGATCCGGCACTGGACGCGGCATCTGGCGTCCGAGACCGACCCCGAACAGCGGGCCCGCATGCGACGGTCGCGGATCGTCAACACGATCGGCCTGATCATGACCGCATCCGTCCTGGTGATCGTGCTGGTGACGAAGTTCGCGGCGGGCGCGTGGATCGCGATCGTGGCGATGGTCGCGATCTTCGGTGTGATGAAGGCCATCCACCGTCACTACGACAGCGTGGCCGAGGAACTGGAGAACACCGAATGGGACGGTGTGCTGCCCAGCCGCACCCATTCGATCGTGCTGGTGTCCAAGCTGCACATGCCGACCCTGCGGGCGCTGGCGTACGCGCGGGCCACCCGGCCGGACACGCTCGAGGCGGTCACCGTCAACGTCGACGAGGCCGACACGCGGATGCTGGTGCGCGAATGGGAACGCAGCGACATCACCGTCCCTCTCAAGGTCGTCGAGTCGCCGTACCGGGAGATCACCCGCCCCGTCCTCGAATACGTCCGGCGGGTGCGACGGGACTCGCCGCGCGACGTGGTGACCGTGTTCATCCCGGAGTACGTGGTGGGTCACTGGTGGGAGCAGATCCTGCACAACCAGAGCGCGCTGCGGCTGAAGAGCCGGCTGCTGTTCCAGCCCGGTGTCATGGTCACCAGCGTCCCGTGGCAGCTGAGCTCGTCGGCCCATGCCCGCGGCGAACGATTGGACTCCGCGCCGGGATCGGTGCGGCGGGGATTCGAGGAGGAGGAGCGGTGAGCATCGACTGGTCCGGCCGTCGGCTCGAGGTGACGCTGGGCAACCCGGCGCACGGGGGCTTCTGCGTCGCCCGGCACGAGGGGCGGGTCGTGTTCGTCCGGCACGGTCTGCCCGGGGAGCGCGTCGTCGCGCTGGTCACGGAGGACCGTGGCGGCTCGTTCTGCCGCGCCGACGCCGTCCACATCCTCGAAGCGTCGCCGGACCGGGTGGAGCGGGTGTGTCCCATCGCCGGTCCCGGCGGATCGGGGTGCTGCGACCTGTCCCACGCGACGGTGCCGGCCCAGCGGGCATTCGGGGCTGCGGTGGTCGCGGAGCAGTTGCGCCGTCTCGGCGGCATCGACCGCGAGGTGGTCGTCGAGGAGGTGCCGGGCGGGGCGGCGAACGGCACCCGCTGGCGCACCCGGGTGCGGCTGGCCGTCGACGCCGCCGGGCGAGCGGGGTATCGGCGCTACCGGAGCCACGAACTGGAGACCGAACTGGCGTGTCCGCAGATCGAGGCGCGCGCCTACGAGGGGCTGGCCGAGCGGGTGTGGCAGCCCGGTTCCGAGGTCCAGGTGGTCCTCGATGCGGACGGGACGCGGCACGTGGTCGAGATCGCACCGCCGCCGGTCTCCCGCACGGGACGTCGCAGTCCGGGCCGGCGGGGAGCGTCCGCCCGCCGCGCGGCGGCCGGTGCGCCCCGCGCCGAGAAGGTGATCGAGGGCTCGGGGCGGGCGGTGGAGCGGGTCGGCGGCCGGGACTGGCACCTGGCCGCGACCGGCTTCTGGCAGGCACACCGCGGCGCGGCGCAGACCTATTCGGACACCGTGGGGGAGTGGGCCGCGGCGTCGCCGGGGGCGACGGCGTGGGACCTCTACGGCGGTGTCGGGGTGTTCGCGGCCGTCCTGGCCGATCAGGTCGGCCACGGTGGCCGGGTCGAGTCGGTGGAACTGTCGCGCCGGGCGGTGCAGGACGGCGCGGAAGCGCTCTCGGATCTCGGGCAGGTGCGGTTCCATGCGGGCCGGGTGGAACGGCTGCTGCCGGATCTCCCCGCCCCGCAGGTCGTGGTGCTCGATCCGCCTCGGGCCGGCACCGGGCGCGAGGTGGTGGCGGCCGTCGCGGCGGCCGGGCCGGAGCGCGTCGTGCACGTCGGATGCGATCCGGCGTCGTTCGGCCGGGATGTCGGCCTGTACCGGGAGCACGGGTTCGAGCTGGCCGAGCTGCGCGTCTACGCGGCGTTCCCGTCGACGCATCACGTGGAGTGCCTGGCGTTGTTCACCCGCTGAGCGGGCCGATCACGGATTCAGGGCGTCTCGCGCGTCCTCCGCGGTTGCTTGCGGCATGCAACTAAATGTATAGTTGCGTGTCGCAAGCAAATAATTTCGATTCGGAGGTGTTCCGTGGCTGTCCAGCCCGACACCGCGCACGCGCTCGTCGACGCGATCTTCCTGTTCGGTCGCACGCTGCGCACGACCCTGGCCAACTCGACGGGTGACCCGTTGCCCAACGCGCTGACCGGCGTCCTGTTCGTCCTGTGGCGAATGGGGGAGTGCCGCCCCACCGAACTCGCCGCGGAGCTGTGCATGAGTCAGTCCGCGTTGAGCCGGCAGCTGGGGGAGCTCGTCGAACGGGGGATGGTGGACCGCCACCGTGACCCGGACGACAGGCGTGCCCACCGCGTCAGCGTGTCCGAGACCGGGCAGAAAGCCCTGCGCGAGATCCGCGACCGGCGCGCCTCCCGATTGCACGAGCTGCTCGGCGGCTGGGACCAGGCGCAAGCCGAATCCGCCCTCGACGCGCTCGCGCACCTGAACCACACCCTTTCCGTACACGAACCCCCCGGAAGGAACTGCCTGTGAGTGCCGCAGCTGTCAGTCCCCCCTCCTCGGCGAGCGGACCCGGCGCCACCGAGACCACCATGACGCACCGCGAGATCCTCGAGGCTCTCGCCGGCCTGCTCGCCGCCCTCTTCACGGCGCTGCTCAGCAGCACCATCGTGGCGGTTGCGCTCCCCACGATCATCGCGGACCTGAACGGCACCCAGACCCAGTTCGCGTGGATCATCACCACCGCGCTGCTCGCCAACGCCGCCTCGACGCCGATCTGGGGCAAGCTCGCCGACCTGTTCAACAAGAAGCTGCTGGTGCAGACGGCGATCGTCGTCTTCGTGGCCGGCTCGATCCTCGCCGGCTTCGCCACCAACGTGCCCGTCCTGCTCGCCGCCCGCGTGATCCAGGGCATCGGCATGGGCGGTCTCACCGCGCTCGTCGTCGCGGTCATCGGCAGCATCATCCCGCCCCGCGAACGCGGCCGGTACTCCGGCTACATGGGCGCGGTGATGGCCGTGTCGATGTCGGGCGGACCGATCCTCGGTGGCATCATCGTCGACAGCCCGCTCGGCTGGCGCTGGTGCTTCTTCATCTCGATCCCGATCGCCGTCGCGGCCATGCTGTTGCTGCAGCGCACCCTGCACCTCGTGACCGAACGCAAGCAGAACGTGAGCATCGACTGGCTGGGCGCCACCCTGCTGACCGCCGGTGTCAGCGTCCTGCTGATCTGGGTGTCGTTCGCCGGCAAGGCCGGCTACTACGAGTGGTTGTCGTGGGAGACCCTCGCGTACGTCGGCGCCGGCGTCGGACTGCTCGCCGCCACCGTCGTGGTCGAGTCCAAGGTCGCCGACCCGATCATCCCGCTGAAGATCGTCACCGAACGCACCACTGCGCTCGCGATCATCGCGTCCGTCGCCGTCGGCGTCGGGATGTTCGGTGCCACCGCGTTCCTCGGCCAGTACTTCCAGACGGCCCGCGGCTACAGCCCGACGGCCGCCGGCCTGCTCACCATCCCGATGGTGCTCGGCTCGCTCGTGGCCTCGGTGGTCTCCGGCCAGCTGATCACCCGCTTCGGCCGGTGGAAGCCGTTCCTGGTGCTCGGCGCCGTACTGCAGGTGATCGGTTTCGGGCTGCTCGGGTTCCTCGACCACGCCACCCCGATGTGGCTGATCGGGGTCTACATCGCGATCGTCGGCCTCGGCACCGGCATGCTCATGCAGAACCTGGTGCTCGCCGTGCAGAACACCGTCAGCGTCCGCAACATCGGAGCCGCGAGCAGCTCGGTCGCGTTCTTCCGTACCTTCGGCGGCGCGATCGGAGTGTCCGTGCTCGGATCGATCCTCGCCACACGCGTGACGACGCTGTCCGCGGACGGCTTCGCCGCCCTCGGCATCGACACCGGCTCGGCCGGCGGCGGAGGCAACCTCGACCTCGCGGCCCTGCCCGAACCGGTCGCGGAGATCATCCGCCACGCCTACGGCGACGCCACCGGCCTGCTGTTCCTCGTCGCCGCGATCATCGCGCTGGTCACCGTCGCGGCGGTCGCGTTCATCCCGAACCGCCCGCTGCGCAAGACCATCGACATCGTCACCGAGGAGAAGGTGCCCGCGCCGGCGGAGCACTGATCAGGACCGGCGGTTGTACAACCACATCGTCGCCGGCCCGAACAGCACGATCAGCGCCGCGCACCACGCGAACACGATCGCGAGGTGCGCGGCGTCCGGCGTGCCCGCCGTCAGATCCCGGATGGCGGTGACGAGCCGGCTGATGGGATTGACCGTCACGAAGCCCTGCAGCCAGCTCGGCATCGTCGCGGGGTCGACGAACACGTTCGACGCGAAGGTGAGCGGGAACAGGATGGTCATGGACACACCCATCACCGCCTGCTCGGTGCGCAGCAGCATCGCCAGCATCGTCCAGACCCACGAGAGACTGAACGCGAACAGCAGCACGAGCGCCACCGACCCGATCGTGCCGATCGGGCCGCCCGTGGGCCGGAACCCGAGCATCATCCCGAGGGCCAGCACGATCACCGACGCCAGCGTGTAGCGGGCGAGATCACCGAACAACGCGCCGACGAGGGGAGCGGGCCGCCACACCGGCATCGAGCGGAACCGGTCGAACACGCCCTTCTCGATGTCGCGGTTGAGCGTCATGCCCGTGTACATCGTGATGGTGCACACCGTCTGCACCAGGATGCCGGGGATCAGGAACTGCACGTACGCGGTGGTCGAACCGGCCAGCGCCCCGCCGAACAGGTACGTGAACAGCAGCGTGAACATCAGCGGGAAGACGGTCACGTCGAACAACTGCTCGGGAACGTGCTTGATCCGCAGCAGTGCCCGCCACCCGAACGACAGCGACGCGGCGAACGCGGACGCCGGCGTCGGACGCGGCCCGGGGACATGGAGGACGTCCACGACGGCGGCGGGGGTGCCCGCCCGTCGGTCGGCGGTCGAGGTCACGACGCGATCTCCTCGTCTTCGTCGGGAATTTCCGTGGGATGGCCGGTGAGCGCGAGAAAGACCTCGTCCAGGCTCGGCTGCCCGAGGGCGAACGTCGTGACCGGAATGTCCGCCGCGGCGAGGGCCGTCAGCGCCCCCGCCGCGGCCCGCGGATCGTCCACCCGCGCGGTCAGCGCGGCCGGATCGGACGCGGCCGTCACCGCCACCCCCAGCGCGGCGCCCAGCACCGCCGCCGCCTCGTCCCGGCGCGCGGGATCGACCACCCGCACGTGCAGCGAACCCGACCCGACGGACGCCTTGAGCTCGCCCGGGGTGCCCTCGGCGATCACCCGGCCACGGTCGATGACCGCGACCCGGTCGGCGAGCTGGTCCGCCTCGTCGAGGTACTGCGTCGTCAGCAGCACCGTCGTCCCCGCGGCCACGAGCGCCCGCACGATCTCCCACACCTGGTTGCGGCTGCGCGGGTCGAGCCCCGTCGTCGGCTCGTCCAGGAAGATCAGTTCGGGAGCGACGATGATGCTCGCGGCGATGTCGAGGCGCCGCCGCATGCCCCCCGAGTACAGCTTCACCTGACGGCCCGCGGCCGGCTCCAGATCGAACGCCGCCAGCAGCTGTCCGGCCCGGGACCGGGCACCCGCCCTGGAGAAGCCCAGCAGCCGGGCGAGCAGTACCAGGTTTTCCGCGCCGGTCAGATCCTCGTCGAGCGACGCGAACTGGCCGGTGAGCGAGACCCGGCGCCGCACCAGCTCGGGCTGAAGACGCACGTCGTGCCCGAGTACGGTCGCGGTCCCGCCGTCCGGTGCGAGCAGGGTGGCCAGCATCCGGATCGTGGTCGTCTTCCCGGCGCCGTTCGGGCCGAGGACGCCGTAGACGCCGCCGGCGGGGACGGCGAGGTCGATTCCGGCCACGGCGGTCTCCGCGCCGAAACGCTTGATCAAGCCCGAGGTCTCGATGGCCAGTGCAGGGGGCATGGGTCCAGCCTCGCCCACGGTGCCGGGCCCGGCAATCGGTTTTGTCGGATTCGACCGGCCTGGGGTCGCCCCGCGCAGTGCCCACCGCCCGCTCGGCGGGGTCAGGCGCGCCACACCGGCGCCACGGTGGGCGACGTCACATCATCGGCATAATGAGGTGAGGGACACGGTGTGAGACGGGGCGGCGGCACGACGAAGCGAGTCGACCACCTCCGACGCTCCGTAGACTGGGTGGAACCGCTCGCGCGGAGACGCGCGGGTCCGAGCCGGAGGGAGCAATTCCAGTTGGGTGTCCTGTCCCGCATCGAGTCGCCCGAGGACCTGCGTCGGCTCAGCCAGCCGGAGATCAGGGAACTCGCCGGGGAGATCCGGCAGTTCCTGGTCGAGAAGGTGGCGGCGACCGGGGGACACCTCGGCCCCAACCTCGGCGTCGTCGAACTGACCATCGCCATGCACCGGGTCTTCGACTCCCCCCACGACCCGATCATCTTCGACACCGGGCATCAGGCGTACGTCCACAAGATCCTGACCGGTCGTAAGGACGGCTTCGACACGCTGCGCAAGCAGGGCGGCCTGTCGGGCTACCCCTGCCGCGCCGAGAGCGAGCACGACTGGGTCGAGTCCTCGCACGCCTCGGCCGCCCTGTCCTACGCCGACGGCCTCGCCAAGGCCTACGAGCTGTCGGACCAGCAGGACCGGACCGTGGTCGCCGTGGTCGGCGACGGCGCGCTCACCGGCGGGATGTGCTGGGAGGCGCTGAACAACATCGCGGCCGGCAAGGACCGGCGGCTCGTGATCGTCGTCAACGACAACGGCCGCTCCTATGCCCCCACTATCGGCGGACTGGCCGAGCACCTCGCGGCGCTGCGGCTGCAGCCCGGCTACGAGCGTGTCCTCGACAACGGCCGCCGCTTCGTGAAGCGGCTGCCGTGGATCGGTGCGGCCGCGTACTCCGTGCTGCACGGGATGAAGGTCGGCATCAAGGACGCGGTCAGCCCGCAGGTGTTGTTCACCGACCTCGGCCTGAAGTACCTCGGACCGGTCGACGGCCACGACGAGGCCGCTCTCGAGGCCGCCCTCCGCCGCGCCAAGTCTTTCGGCGGACCGGTGATCGTGCACGCCGTCACCCGCAAGGGCGCCGGGTACGCCCCGGCCGAGAACCATGTCGCCGATCAGATGCATGCCACCGGTGTCATCGACCCGGTCACCGGCCGCGCCACCGCGGCGGCGTCGGCTCCGGACTGGACGTCGGTGTTCTCCGACGAACTGCTCGTGCAGGGCGGCCGCCGCAAGGACGTCGTGGCGATCACCGCGGCGATGCCGGGACCGACCGGGCTGTCGGCCTTCGGCGAACGCTACCCCGACCGGATGTTCGACGTCGGCATCGCCGAGCAGCACGCCGTCACCTCCGCCGCCGGCCTCGCGCTCGGCGGAATGCACCCGGTGGTCGCGGTGTACTCGACGTTCCTCAACCGCGCCTTCGACCAGTTGCTGATGGACGTGGCGCTGCTGAGACTGCCCGTGACCGTGGTGCTCGACCGGGCCGGCATCACCGGTGCCGACGGCGCCAGCCACAACGGTATGTGGGACTTCTCCCTGCTCGGCGTGATCCCGGGGATCCGGGTGGCGTCGCCGCGCGACGGCGCGACCCTGCGCGAGGAGTTCGGCGAGGCGCTCGCCATCGCCGACGGCCCGACCGTACTGCGGTTCCCGAAGGGCGCGGTCGGCCCCGACATCCCTGCGGTGGAGCGCATCGACGGCACCGTCGACGTGCTGCGGATGCCGTCCGAGCGTCGCGGTGACGTGCTGATCGTCGCGGTCGGCGCGTTTGCGGGCCTGGCGCTCGACGCAGCGGAGCGGCTCGAGCAGCACGGCCTCACCGCCGCCGTCGTCGACCCGCGCTGGGTGCTGCCCGTCCCGGCGGCCCTCGCCCGGCTGGCGCGGGACTTCCGGCTCGTCGTCACCGTGGAGGACGGCGGCATGCACGGCGGTGTGGGTTCGGCGGTCTCGTCGGCCCTGCGGGCGGCCGGAGTCGACGTTCCCACCCGTGAACTCGGTGTGCCGCAACGGTTCCTGGATCATGCGTCGCGGGAACAGATCCATCGTGAGCTGGGGCTGACCGCGCAGGACGTCGCGCGTCAGGTGACCGGCTGGGTCGTCGGGCTCGGTGCCGCGCAGAAGGCGGAGCAGGCCGTGGACGGGACCGCCGGGGAGGAGTCCGCGGGCGACGTCGTCGTCCGGCGGGACCCCGGCCTCTGACGCTGCGACGACGGGCCGGCCGCACGTGCGGCCGGCCCGTCGTCGCTCAGCCGGCTTCCTCGAGGGTCCGTCCGCGTGTCTCGGGCACGAACTTGATCACCACCAGCAGAGACAGCGCGGCCATCACCGCGTAGCCGGCATAGGTGAACGACAGGTTCCAGTCCGCCAGCGCCGGGAACGTCGCGGACACGAGGAAGTTCGCGATCCAGTTGGAGGCGGTCGCGATGCCGACGGCGACGGCACGCACCCGGTTCGGGAACATCTCGCTGATGAGGACCCACACCACCGGACCCCACGACAGGGCGAAGAAGAACACGAAGGCGTTGGCCGCGAGCAGGGCGATCATGCCGTAGGTGTCGGACAGCGTCGCGACCTTCTCCCCGTCCTCGTTGACGACGAAGGTCGCCGAGTGGAAGCACACGGCGGCGGTGCCCAGCGACGCCGCCATCCCGACGGATCCGACGAGCAGGAGCGGCTTGCGGCCGATCTTGTCGATCACCGCGATGGCCACGAAGGTACCGACGATGTTGACCAGTGCGCTGACGACGCTGATGAGCAGGGACCGGTCTTCGCCGAATCCGACCGCCTGCCACAGCGTCGACGAGTAGTAGAAGATCACGTTGATGCCCACGAACTGCTGCAGCGCGGCCAGGGCGATGCCCACGTAGATCAGCGCAGCCACGCCCAGCCGCCGGGAGAACACGTCCCGCACACCCGGCCGGGCGGACTCGAGGTGCAGGGTCTCGCGGATCGTGGCGATCCGCTCGGCGACGGCGACCTCGTCGCCGCCCTCGACCGTGGCGATGATGCGGCGCGCGGCGTCCTCCCGGCCGATCCGCACCAGGTACCGCGGCGATTCGGGGATGGGGAAGGTCATGATCAGGTACAGGGTCGCGGGGACCGCGCCGAGTGCGAGCATCCACTGCCAGGCCTCGATGCCGAGCAGCTCTTCGCTGGCCCCGCCGGCGGCCGCGGCGAGGGCGTAGTTGACGAGCTGGGAAATTGCGATGCCGAGGACGATCGCGAGCTGGTACATCGAGCCGAGTCGGCCACGTATGGCGGCGGGCGAGATCTCGGCGATGTAGGCCGGGGCGATGACCGAGGCGAAGCCGACGCCCACGCCACCTATGGAGCGCCAGAACGTCAGGTCGTAGATGCTGAAGGGGAACGCCGACCCGAGTGCGCCGACAAGGAACAGGACCGCGGCGATCTGCATGACCCGGATCCGGCCCAGCCGATCGGCGATGCTGCCGGCGATCCACGCACCGAGCGCCGCGCCGACCAGCGTCAGCGACACGGACAGGCCGATGGCCCCGGCGCCGACCTCGTAGCGCTCGCGGATGGCGCCGACGGCGCCGTTGATGACGGCGGTGTCGTATCCGAACAGGAATCCGCCGAGCGCGGCCACGGCGGCGAACAGCACCGCGCGGGCCACCGTGTGCTGCTGCTCGATCCTCGAATGGGGGAGGTGGGAACTGTCGGTCACAGGCTGGACGGTACGCCTGACACCGCGTCGGGGGGGCCGCTTCGGTGGGCACCGTGGCCGGGGTGATACGCACGGACGCGCCCCGGGGCCCACGACGGTTGCGCGGGTCCCGGGGCGCCGTGCGGAGCTACCGGTTCGTCAGACGCCGGCCACGCCGGGGGCGAGGAAGCGTGTGCCGTTGACGGCCTCCGAGGTGCCGGTGCGATCCAGGTACGGCGTGATGCCGCCGTTCCAGAATCCGAAGCCGCCGCCGAGGATCAGGCACAGGTCGATGTCCTCGGGGGCGGCGACGACGCCCTCCTCGAGCATGATCCGGATCTCCTCGGCGAAGGCGCGACGGGTCCGCTCGAGCACCTCCTCGGCGGTGGAGGGCTTGTCGCCCTGCGGCCACAGCGCCGCGACCTCCGGGTCGACGACCTGCTTGCCGTCCGCGTACGTCCACACGCCCGGCTTGCGGGCCTCGACGAGCGCCTCGAGTCCGGGGGAGGACACGAAACGGTCGGGGTAGGCGGCCTGCAGGGTCTCGCCGGTGTGTAGCGCGACGGCCGGGCCGACGAGTGCGAGCAGCGTGAACGGGCTCATCGGCATGCCCAGCTCGCCGACGGCGTTGTCCGCGACCTCGAACGGGGTGCCCTCGTCCACGGCGGTCATCACCTCGCCGAGAGTGCGGGTGACGAGCCGGTTGAACACGAAGCCCGGCAGGTCCCCGCACAGCACGGCCGACTTCTTCAGCGCCTTGGCGGTGGCGAAGGCCGTCGCAAGGGTCGCGTCGTCCGTCTGCGCGCCCCTGATGATCTCGAGCAACGGGAGCACGGCGACGGGGTTGAAGAAGTGGAAGCCGACGACGCGCTCGGGGTGCTTCAGGTCCGCGGCCATCGTGGTGATCGACAGCGACGACGTGTTGGTCGCCAGGACGGTTTCCGGCGAGACGTACTGCTCGATCTCGGCGAACACCTGCTTCTTGACGTCCATGTTCTCGAACACGGCCTCGATGACGAAGTCGGTGTTCGCGAACGCGGCCTTGTCGAGGGAGCCCGACACGAGCGCCTTGAGGCGGTTCGCGGCGTCGGGCGACAGCCGGCCCTTGCCCTGCAGCTTGTCGATCTCGGTGTGCACGTAGCCCACACCCTTGTCGATGCGCTCGGAGTCGACGTCGGTGAGGATCACCGGCACCTGCAGCTGGCGCACGAACAGCAGCGCGAGCTGGCTGGCCATCAGGCCCGCCCCGACGATGCCGACGCCGGTGACCTTGCGGGCCAGGGACTTGTCCGGCGCACCGGCGGGACGCTTGGCACGCTTGTTGACCAGGTCGAAGGCGTAGAGCCCGGCCCGCAGCTCGTCGGACATCAGCAGGTCGGCCAGCGCCTCGTCCTCGGCGGCGAAGCCCTTCGACAGCGACTCGGGATCGGCGATGTCGGTGTTACGGGCCAGCTCGAGCAGCTCGACCGCCCGGGCCGCTCCGGGCGCGAAGCCGCGGGTCTTGGCCGCGACGAGCGCCTTCGCGCGGCCGAGCGCCGCGTCCCAGCCGGCGCCGCGGTCGATCTCGGGGCGGGCCGGGGTGATGTCCCCGGCGAGGACCTTCGCTGCCCAGGCGAGGGACTGCTCGAGGAAGTCGGCCGAGCCGAACACCGCGTCGGCCAGGCCGAGTTCGGCGGCCTGCTTCGCGCGGATGACCTTGCCGTTGTTGAGCGGGTTCTCGAGGATCAGCGTCACCGCGTGGTCGGGCCCGATCAGGTTCGGCAGCAGCTGGGTGCCACCCCAGCCGGGGACCAGACCCAGCATCGTCTCGGGCAGGCCGAGCGCCGGCACGTTGTCGGCGTAGGTCCGGTAGTGGCAGTGCAGCCCGACCTCGAGGCCACCGCCGAGGGCGAGGCCGCCCACGAAGGCGAACGTCGGCACCTGCGAGTCGCGCAGGCGGCGGAACACGCGGTGGCCGAGGCGGCCCAGCTCGAGCCCCTGCTCGCGGCTGGTGATCGAGGGAACGCCCTTCAGGTCGGCGCCGGCGGCGAAGATGAACGGCTTGCCGGTGACCGCGACAGCAGCGGGGTTCGCGGCGAAGGCCTCGTCGAGGGCCTTGTCGAAGGCCTCGAGGCCGGCGGGGCCGAACGAGTTCGGCTTGGTGTGGTCGAACCCGTTGTCGAGGGTGATCAGCGCGACGGGGCCGTCGATGCCGGGCACCTCGACGAGCTTGGTGTAGGCGTTCGTGACGACCTCGTCGGCGAACAGGGACGAAAGCTCGCTCATGACTACTTGTCTCCCTCGAAGTTGGGGTTCTCCCAGATCACGGTGCCGCCCATGCCGAGGCCGATGCACATCGTGGTCAGGCCGTAGCGCACCTCGGGGTGCCGGGCGAACTGCCGGGAGAGCTGGGTCATCAGGCGCACGCCGGACGACGCGAGCGGGTGGCCGCAGGCGATGGCGCCGCCCCACTGGTTGACCCGTGGGTCGTCGTCGTCGATGCCGAAGTGTTCGAGGAACGCGAGCACCTGCACGGCGAAGGCCTCGTTGATCTCGAACAGACCGATGTCGTCGATGGTCAGGCCGGTGCGGGCGAGAACCTTCTCGGTCGCCGGCACCGGGCCGATGCCCATCACGGCCGGGTCGACGCCCTGGAACGCGAAGCCGACCATGCGCATGCCGATCTGCAGACCGAGTTCGCGGGCGGTGTCCTCGCCGGCGAGGAGGCAGGCCGTCGCGCCGTCGTTGAGGCCGGCGGCGTTGCCGGCGGTGATGCGGCCGGCGGGGCGGAACGGCGTCTTGAGCTTCGCGAGATCCTCGAGCGTGGTGCCCGGGCGCGGCGGCTCGTCCTCGGTGGCCAGGCCCCAGCCGGTCGCCGACCGGGTGGCGACGGGCACGAGGGTCTCGGCGATGTAGCCGGCCTTCTTCGCGGCGTCGAACTTGTTCTGGCTGGCGACGGCGTAGGCGTCGGTGCGGGCCTTGGTGATACCGGGGAACCGGTCGTGCAGGTTCTCGGCGGTGTTGCCCATCACCAGGGCGCTGGGGTCGACGAGTTTGTCGGCGAGGAACCGGGGGTTCGGATCGGCGCCCTGACCCATCGGGTGGCGGCCCATGTGCTCGACGCCGCCGGCGATCACCACGTCGTACTGACCGAAGCCGATTCCGGAGGCGGTGGTGGTGACTGCGGTCATCGCGCCGGCGCACATGCGGTCGATCGCGAAGCCCGGCACGGTCTCCGGTAGGCCGGCGAGGATCGCGGCAGTGCGGCCGATGGTCAGGCCCTGGTCGCCGGTCTGGGTGGTCGCGGCGACGGCGACCTCGTCGATGCGCGCGGGGTCGAGCTGCGGGTTGCGGCGCAGCAGCTCCCGGATGGTCTTGACGACGAGGTCGTCGGCGCGGGTCTCCGCGTAGATGCCCTTCGGGCCCGCTTTCCCGAACGGGGTGCGTACGCCGTCGACGAAGACGACATTGCGTTGAGTTGTGGTGGTTGACGCCACGCGTATTCCTCCCGATGGAGCGATGCTCGCCGACGCCGGCGAGGCCAGGGTTCCGGGAACATCCCGGCGCCGGGCAGCCCGGACGCCAGCGTGTTACCGACCAGTAACTTACCATCCGCGCCGGGCGTCACCGGAGGGGTGCGCGCGCCGGGCAGCCACCGGTCTCGCCGGCGGTCTGGGCGTCCTGCGGCGAGGCCGGTGGTCGCCGGGGTTGCGGGGCGCGCTCGTGACCATCAGGGGAACTCGCCGCGCTGGTCCCGAGTACGTTGCTCTGAACAGCGGGTATGCGGAAGCGCTCGACGCCGAGGCGGTGGCGAATGCAGGGATCGGGCGTGACGCGACCGTGGGTCCGCGGGCCGGGACGGTGGGAACGGGTCAGTCCGCGGTCAGCGCCTTCGCCAGGCGCGGCGCCGTCAGCTCCCGCTGCCAGGGCCGTGCCCCGTCGGTGGCGAACCGTTCCTCGATGTACGCGACGACGTCGGTATCCGCCGACACCCGCCACTCCCAGCACAACCGGCGCACCAGTTCGGGGCCGACGAGATTCTCCACCGGCACCTGGACCTGCTCGCTGAGCTCGGCGAGCGCGGCACGGGCCGCGGTGAGCCGCGCGGCGGCGTCGGGATCGTGCCGGGCCCAGCGGTTGGCCGGCGGCGGGCCGGTGAACGGCTGTGTAACGGGTGGCAGCTCCGATTTCGGCAGCGCCCGGGCCCGCTCGATCGCTCCCAGCCACACCCGCGACGACCGGCGCTGCCGCGGCCCCCCGAAGACCGGCAGGGCGCGCAGCTCGTCGACGGTACGGGGGGCGGCCTCGGCTGCGGCGACGATCGCGGAGTCCGGCAGCACCCGGCCCGGGGCGATGTCCCGGCGTGCCGCGAGTTCGTCTCGCGCCGTCCACAGCTCGCGCACGATCGCGAGCCGCCGCGGATCCTTGAGGGTGTGGATGCGGGAGGTGCGGCGCCAGCGGTCGGGCTTGGGGGCCGGAGGCCCGGCGCGACGGATGTGCTCGAACTCCTGCGCGGCCCACTCCGACTTGCCCTGCTGCTCGAGCTCGGCCGCCATCGCGTCCCGCAGCTCGACGAGGATCTCGACGTCGAGAGCCGCATAGTTCAGCCAGGCGTCGGGGAGCGGCCGGGTGGACCAGTCGGCCGCCCCGTGGCCCTTGCGCAGCTCGAAACCGAGGGTGCGTTCGACGATGGCGGCCAGCCCCACCCGATCGAAGCCGGCGAGACGCCCGGCCAGTTCGGTGTCGTAGAGCACCGCGGGCCGCAGGCCCAGCTCGTCGAGGCCGGGCAGGTCCTGGTCGGCGGAGTGCAGCACCCACTCGAGATCGTTGATCGCCGCCGCGAGCGGCGCGAGCGCGTCGGCCGTCGGGATCGGGTCGAGCAGCACCGTGCCGGCGCCGGCGCGACGCAGCTGCACCAGATAGGCGCGCGCGGAGTACCGGAAGCCCGAAGCCCGCTCGGCGTCGACGGCGAGCGGCCCGCTGCCCGCGGCGAGCGCTTCCGCCGCCGCGGCCACCCCGGCTGCCGTGGTGACGACCTCGGGGACGCCGTCACGCGGGGTCAGCAGCGGGACCGTCGCCCCTGCGGGCTCGTGTTCGTTGGCTACCGACATGGTTCGTGACTCTATCCGGGTGGCGGTGGTCTGGGTGTCGACCCGGTCAACCGCGCGGTCGACGCGCCGATTCCCGGTGTGACGAGTGGCACATCGGGAATCGGCGCGGATTCTACGGTGCGCTTTCTACGGTGCGGTGTCGAGTTCGTCGAGCGCCGAAGGGAAGGCGTCGACGAGCGCCCAGACGTCGGGAACAAGTTCGGGGCACGTGAGCACGCCGACATCGAGCGCGCCGTCCAACGACATCACGGTAATGTTGAGTCCGACCCCGTGGAAGATCGGTCCCAGCGGGTACATGGCCCGGATCCGGGCCCCGAGGAAGTACAGGGGCATCGCAGGGCCGGGCACGTTCGAGACCACCAGGTTGTGGACCACGGGGTGGCGTTCCGCGAGCCGCAGCGACGCGTACGTGCGCATCGCCGCGCCGAACACCGCGGGCGCCATGAACTGCGTCCAGTCCTGCAGCAGGCTTGCGCCCAGGGCTGAATTATGTTCTTTGGCACAGGCATTCGCATCCGCGATCGCGTGCAGTCGCTCGATCGGATCGGCGATGTGGGTGTGCAGGCTCGCGAACATCGGCGAGACCTGGTTGCGTCCGGGCCGGTCCGACTTGCCGCGCACCGACACCGGGACCATGCCGATCAGCGGGGAGTCGGGGAGCTCGTCGCGGTCGGCGAGGTAACGGCGCAGCGCACCGGCGCACACGGCCATGACCACGTCGTTGACCTTCACCCCGTGCTCGTCCTTCACGGCCTTGACCCGGCCCAGGTCGAACTGCGCGAATCCGACGCTGCGGTGGCCGGTGATCGTGCCGTTGAAGGAGGTGCGCGGAGCGGTGAACGGTGCCGGCATGGCCTCGCCGCGACGGGCCCGGGTGATCCACCGGGGCACCAGCTCCACGGTCTTGGGCAGCGCCCGCACCAGCCCCAGCGGGCGGGTGGCGACGTTGAACAGGCCGCCGAGGGCGATCCCGAGCGCCGAGCCGCCGCCGGCCCCGTCGGTGACGGGCTCGGGCCGTGGCGCGTCCGGTTCGAGGCTGCACAGCTGCGCCACGAGGTCCGCGCCGGTGACGCCGTCGGCGCCGGCGTGGTGGATCTTCGTCATCACCGCGACCGATCCGTCCTCGAGGCCCTCGATCACCACCATCTCCCACAGCGGCCGGGAGCGGTCGAGCGGCTGTGCGGCGATGTGCCCGCACAGGTCCGCGAGCTCCTCCCGGCGCCCGGGCGCCGGGACCGCGACCCGGTGCAGGTGGCGGTCGAGGTCGAAGTCCGGATCGTCCACCCATACCGGATGGTCGAGGTTGAACGGGCTGTCGGCGATCTTCTGGCGGAACAACGGTACGGCCGTGAGGCGGGCCGCGAGTTCCGCGCGCAGTGCCTCGTAGCGGTACCCGTCCGGAACGGTCGTCGTGTCGAGGACGATCAGTCCGCACACGTGCAGCAGCTGCGTCGGCGTCTCGAGGTACAGGAATCCGGCGTCGAGGCCGCTGAGTCGATGCATGGCCACATTCTAGAACAGGTTCTAGTATCGGCGGGGGAAGCCTGGTCCACCTGCCCGAGCGGGTCTTCGTCGCCCCGGCGGTCCGGAACCCGTTCCCCGGGCGCCGCGACGGGCGCCGGTCAGCTCGGCGCGGCGAGCGGGGCCGGCGGAGCGCCCGGCACCCGGTCGGCCAGCTCCGCGAGAGCAGCCGGGAAGCCGTCGGCCAGCTGCCACAGGTCCGGCAGCAGGTCGGGGCACGACTGCAGACCGAAGTGCAGGCCGCCGTCGAGCGACAGGACGGTGATGTTCAGGCCCGCGCCGTGGTAGATCGGCCCGAACGGGTACAGTGCGGTGATCCGCGCGCCGAGGTAGTACAGCGTGTCCGTCGGCCCGGGGATGTCGGAGACCACGAGATTGTTCAGCACCGGGAGCACGTTGGGCAGCCGCAGCGCCGAATACAACCGCAGGGCCGCCCCGAACGCCGCGCCCGGAGCCACCTGGCCCCAGCTGCCGAGCAGGTCGGGGTCGAAGGTGGCGTGGTGGGCCTTGGCCGCAGTCTCGTCCGCCGCGACGGCGTGCAGCCGCACGACGGGATCGGCGATCTCGGTGTGCAGCCGCCCCATCAGCACCGAAATCTGGTTGCCGGCGTCCCCCCGGGCGCGTCCGTGCACCGAGACCGGGACGGCGGCCACCAGGGGAGAGGCCGGCAGTTCGCCGCGGGCGGCGAGATATCGGCGCAGAACCGAGGCGCACAGGGCCAGCACGACATCGTTGACCGTGACGCCGAACGCGCGCTTGACCGCCTTCACGGCCGCGAAATCCAGCGTCACGAACGCGACGTTGCGACGGCCGGTGACGCGGCGGTTGAACGACGTCCGCGGCGCCGTGAGCGGCACCGCCATCGCCTCCCCTCGCCGCGCCCGGCCCACCCACCGGGGCACCATGGCCGCGCTGGACCGCACCGCGCGGGCGAGGTCCAGCGGCCGGGTGGCGAGATCGGCAACGCCGCCCGCGGCGACGGTCAGGCGGTTCGCCCCACCGACGCCGGGCGACTCGGGCCGCGGTGGCGGGGCGCCGGGTTCGCGGTCGCACAGCTGCGCCAGCAGGGTCGCCCCGGCGAGGCCGTCCACGACGGCGTGGTGGATGCGCGTCAGCACCGCGACCGAGCCGTCGGCCAGTCCCTCGAACACCGCGGTCTCCCACAGCGGCCCGGACCGGTCGAACCGCTGGGCGAAACGCTGCCCACAGAGCACGGCCAGTTCGGCCGCGGTGCCCGGGGGCGGCACGGTGAACCGGCGCACGTGCCGGCCGACGTCGAAATCGGGGTCGTCCACCCACACGGGATGGCCGGGATTGAGCCGGGAGTCGACCACTCGCCGGCGCAGCAGCGGCACCGCCGCAACGCGCGCCTCCAGGTCGGAGCCGAGCCGTTCGAAGGAGTAGCCGCCCGGCACGGTCGAGACGTCGAGCAGGGCCAAGCCGCCGATCTGCACGGGCAGCCCCGGCGAGTCGGTGTAGAGGAGCGCGGCGTCGAGCCCGCTGAGCCGACGCATGCCTCGATCATAGGACCGCGGGGTGCGCCGGTGCACCGCTCTCCGTGCCGTCGGCGACTCGGGACTCGGCGACGGCTCAGTGCTGCAGGCGCGTCACGCCCGCGGGGGGCAGGCCCGCCGCATACGCGAGCACCTCGCAGAACGCCTCCACGTGCGGTCCGAGCTCGCCGGACTGTGCGGTCCACGACGCCCGTAGCTCCAGCTGATGCGCCCGCGCCGGGCCGGCGATGTCGCCGAAGCGCACCGAACTCGTCGACGTCACGGTGCCGCCGAGCGCCGTCAGCGGCTCGCCGTGCGCGTCGAGCGCATCGACCAGCCAGCTCCAGGCCACCTCCGGCAACAGCGGATCGGCAGCCAGGGTGGCGTCCACGTCGGCCTGGATGTAGGCGACGAGCCGCATGGTGCCGTTCCAGGCCTCGTCGCCCTCCGGGTCGTACAGCAGGATCAGCCTGCCGAACGCGTCGCCCTCCGATTGCTCGGGCACCAGGTCGGTGTCCGGATGGAGCACCTCCGCGCCCAGCGCATAGCTGTACGGAGCCAGCCGCTGCGGCGGCCGGATCGGACCCACCTCGATCTCCGGCCGCACGGTGGCCGCGTTCATCGAGTCGATGGCAGCGCGGAACTGGGCCGGCTCGGCGGGCGAGGTGGTCACGACAGCGGACGTTAGACCGGGTGACCGGGACCACGCGGGAGGCGCGCCGATTCCGGAGGGGTGGCCGGGCGTGGCAGCATGGGCAGCGACCCGTGCCCTTGGACGAACGAGGATCAATGACCGGCCTGGAGAACACGAACGTCGGCTCCACCCCGCGTGTGGATTACCCGACGCGGCGCCAGCTCCCGCAGGCGCCCCTGCTCGCCGCCGCGCGGGGACTCGAGCCGGCGCACCGGCCCGTGTGGTTCATGCGGCAGGCCGGCCGGTCGCTGCCGGAGTACCGCGAGATCCGGGCGAACATCGGCATGCTCGAGTCCTGCTTCGATCCCGAACTGGTCTGCGAGATCACCCTGCAGCCGGTGCGCCGGCACCGGGTGGACGCCGCGATCCTGTTCTCGGACATCGTCGTTCCGCTCAAGGCCGCCGGGATCGACCTCGACATCGTGGCCGGGACCGGACCGGTGATCGCGAACCCCGTGCGTACCGCGGCGGACGTCGCGAAGCTGCCCACCCTCGAACACGACGAGGTCGGTGCCGTCGCACGGGCGGTGGGGCTGCTCACTCGCGAACTCGGCGACGTCCCGCTCATCGGCTTCGCCGGGGCGCCGTTCACCCTCGCCTCCTACCTCGTCGAGGGCGGACCCAGCCGCAACCACGAGCGCACCAAGGCCCTCATGCACGCCGATCCGCGCACCTGGCACGCCCTGCTGGGGCGGCTCGCCGACATCACGATCGCGTTCCTGCAGGCTCAGCTGCACGCCGGCGTCGACGCGATCCAGCTGTTCGACTCGTGGGCCGGCGCGCTGTCGCTGGCCGACTACCGCGAATTCGTGCTGCCCCATTCGGAACGCGTGTTCGCCGAGGTCGAGTCCGCCGGCGTGCCGCGCATCCACTTCGGTGTCGGCACCGGCGAACTGCTCGGCGCCATGGGCGAGGCCGGCGCCGATGTGGTCGGCGTGGACTGGCGGGTGCCGCTGGACGTCGCCGTCACCCGGGTGGGGGCCGGAAAAGCGTTGCAGGGCAATCTCGATCCCGCGATCCTGTTCGCCGGACCCGAGGTGGTCCAGGCCGAGGTGCGCCGCATCGTCGCCGAGGGTGACCGCGCCCGCGCCGCGGGGGCGACCGGGCACATCTTCAACCTCGGGCACGGCGTCCTGCCCGACACCGATCCGGACGTCCTCACCGCCGTCGTCGAACTGGTGCACTCGCTGTGAGCGGTGCAGGAGCACCGAGCGTCGCCGTCGTCGGCGGCGGCATCACCGGGCTCGTCGCGGCGTACCGGCTGCGTCGCCTGCTCGGCGCGCACGCCCGGATCGTCCTCCTCGAGGGCTCCGAGCGGCTCGGCGGGAAGCTGCGCACCGTACCGCTCGCCGGCGATCCGGTCGATGTGGGGGCGGAGGCGTTCATCGGCCGCCGCCCCGAGGTCCCCGCGCTGCTCGAGGAGCTGGGCCTGAGCGACCAGCTCGTGCACCCGTCCGGGGCCCGGCCGCTGATCTACGCCGGTGCCGCGCTGCATCCGCTGCCCAGCGGCACCCTGATGGGGATCCCCGCCGACGCCGGGTCGCTGACCGGTCTCGTCGACGCCGACACCCTCGCGCGGATCGCGGCCGAGCCCACCGTCCCGCTGTACTGGGACCGCGCCGGCGACGTCTCGGTGGCCGACCTGGTCGCCGACCGGTTCGGCGAGCAGGTGGTGCGCCGCTCCGTCGACCCCCTCCTCGGCGGCGTCTACTCCGGGCTCTCCGACACCGCGGGCGTGCGGGCCACCCTGCCGACCCTGGCCGCAGCCCTCGACGCGGGTGCCCCGAGCCTGAGCGAGGCGGTCACCCGTGCGCTGCCGGAGCCCTCGGACGCGCCGGTGTTCGGCACCCTGCGCGACGGCTACGGCACGCTGCTCGACGCGCTGGAGAAGGCCGCCGACGCCGAGATCCGGCACGCCGCCGCGAGCGGTCTGCGCCGCGCCGGCGGCCGCTGGAACCTCGACCCGATCGGACCCGTCGACGGTGTCGTACTCGCGGTGCCGGCCGACCGTGCCGCCGAGCTGCTCGCCGACGCCGTCCCGGCGGCGGCCGCGCAGGCGTCCCGGATCCCGCTCGCCTCGTCCGCGGTGGTGGCGCTGGCACTGCCGAGCGGTGCCGCGTTGCCGCAGAACTCCGGGATCCTCGTCGCCACCGGCGAGGACCTGTCCGCCAAGGCGTTCACCCTGTCGAGCCGCAAGTGGCCCCACCTGGCCGGGCGCGACGTCGCGCTGGCCCGCGCGTCGTTCGGCCGTTACGGCGAAGCCGCGATCGTCGACGCCCCCGACGACGAGCTGATCGCCCGCGCTCGCGCCGACCTCGCCGCCGTCACCGGGGTCACCGACGAGCCCGTGGCCACGTTCGTCCAGCGCTGGCACGGCGGCCTGCCCCAGTACCGGGCCGGGCACCTCGACGTGGTCGCCGTCCTCGAGGACGCGATCGCTACCGTCGACGGCCTCGAGGTCGCCGGCGCGATGCTCCACGGCGTCGGAGTCCCCGCCTGTGTCGCATCAGGCACGACGGCCGCGACGCGGCTCGCTACGCGAGTGGCAGGATGAGCGGCATGGCACGTCTCGACTTCGACAAGCTCAACTCCACCCTCCGCTACGCGATGTTCTCGGTGTTCCAGGTCCGGCCCGGTGTCCTCGGCGAGGACCGCACCGCGGCGATCGAGGACGCGCAGAAGTTCTTCGCGTCCTTCGAGAACACCGATGTGATCGTCCGCGGCATCTACGACGTCGCCGGCGTCCGCGCCGACGCCGACTTCATGATCTGGACCCACGCCGAGCGGCTCGAGGATCTGCAGAAGCTCTACTCCGATTTCCGGCGCACCACCGTCCTCGGCCGCGCCAGCGCTCCGGTCTGGTCGAACGTCGCGCTGCACCGGCCGGCGGAGTTCAACAAGAGCCACGTCCCGGCCTTCATCGCCGGCGAGGACCCCGGCAACTACATCTGCGTCTACCCCTTCGTGCGGTCGTACGAGTGGTACCTGCTGCCCGACGCCGAGCGCCGCAAGATGCTCGCCGACCACGGCAAGGCCGGCCGTGGCTACCCGGACGTGCGCGCCAATACCGTCCCCGCGTTCGCGCTCGGCGACTACGAGTGGATCCTGGCGTTCGAGGCGCCCGAACTGGACCGCATCGTCGATCTCATGCGTGACCTGCGCGCCACCGAGGCCCGCATGCACGTCCGGGAGGAGACCCCGTTCTTCACCGGTCCTCGCGTCGACGTCGAGAAGCTGATCACCGCGCTGCCCTGACCCGCGCCGCGGCGCCGCCACCGGGGACGGCGCCGCAGCCCGGGCGTGCTCAGGCGGGCAGCCCCGCGATCCGCTCACCGATCCGTTTCGCCGCCTCGCGCAGCAGTTCCAGTTCCTCCGGTGTCAGGTCCAGCTCGACGATGCGCCGCACGCCGCGGCGCCCCAGGACCACCGGGAGACCGACGAACACGTCGCCGATGCCGTACTCGCCGTTCGGGCGCACCGTCGCCGACACGACCGTTCCCGAGTCGGCGACCATCGCCAGCACCATGTGCGCGGCGGCGGTGCCGGGACCGAAGAACGCGCTGCCGGACTTCAGCAGCCCCAGAACCTCCGCGCCCGAGGTGCGGGTGCGGTCGACCAGCGCGTCGAGGCGCGCGGCGTCGAGACGCGCGGCGATCTCCGGTGCCTGCGACAGCGGGATCACCATCTCCTCGCCGTGGCTCCCGAGCGCCACGGCGCCGAGCTCCCGCGCCGCCCCGGCCCCGTCCGCGGCGGCCAGCGCCCGGAACCGCCCCGCGTCGAGCAGCCCGGCCATGCCCAGCACCTGCTCCGCCGGCAACCCCGAGCTGCGCCACGCCTGGTACGTCATCTCGTCCAACGGGTTCGTCACCACGACGAGCACCACGTCGGGGGAGACCGCCGCCGCGCGCCCGGCCACGTCGCCGACGATCCGGGCGTTCGTCGCGGTGAGGTCGCTGCGACTCATCCCCGGCCGGCGGGCCTTGCCGGCGGTGATGATCACGTAGTCCGCGGGACCGGCCTCCTCCAGCGACACCGCCCCCCGTACCCGCGTCCCGGAGCCCGTCAGCGCGCCGGTGTGGGTCAGGTCCAGAGCGATCCCCGCCGCCAGGCCGGGTTCGACGTCGACGAGCACGACCTCGTCGAACACGTCCGCGTCGGCCAGGCGCATCGCCGAGATCATGCCGACGTGCCCGGCTCCGACCACCACCGCGCGGGCCGGGGCCCCGCCGGATTCGACACCTTCCGCCATCAACGCCTCCCTCTCGTCGGGTACGGCTGCCGCCGTCCGTCGATGCCCACGCTAGGTCCCCGGGCGCCGCTCGGCTCGCCGATCGGACGCTGCGCGCCCACTGGCAGACTGTGCCCCATGAGTTCTCGAGCCGTGCGACACCAGCACATGGCGCACTGGGGGATGTTCGAGGTCGAGACGGACGAGGGCGACGTCACCGCCGTGCACCCCTTCGAAGGCGACACCGATCCGTCGCCGATTCTCGCCAACGCCGTCGGCTCGGTGCGGCACCGGTCGCGCGTGGCCGGACCTGCGGTGCGCCGGGGCTGGCTCGAAGCAGGACCGGGCCCCAGCGACCGACGTGGGGTCGACGAGTTCGTCGCGGTGTCCTGGGACGAGCTGACCGAGCTGCTCGCCGGTGAGCTGCGGCGCGTGGTCGACACGCACGGCAACCGGGCGATCTTCGGCGGCTCGTACGGCTGGTCGTCGCCGGGCCGGTTCCACCACGCGCAGAGCCAGGTCCACCGGTTCCTGAAGATGCTCGGCGGTTACACCCGATCGGTGCACAGCTATTCGCTCGGCGCGACCGGCGTGATCATGCCGCGCGTGGTCGGCACGCACTGGAAGCTGTTCGCCCGCGCCACGAACTGGGACGTCATCGCCCGCGAGACCGACCTGATGGTGTGCTTCGGTGGGGTGCCGCTGAAGAACACGGCGGTCAACGACGGCGGCACCAGCCACCACCCCACCCGCGGCGCGCTCGACGCCCTGCGCGCCCGCGGCGGGACCGTGGTGTCGATCAGCCCCCTGCACGACGACCTGCACGGCGCCGCCGAGCGGCTCGCGCCCCGGCCCGGCACGGACGTCGCGGTCATGCTCGCCCTCGCCTACGTGCTCGCCACCGAGGACCTCGCCGACCGCGACTTCCTCGACCGCTACTGCGTCGGCTACGACCGGTTCGAGGACTATCTCCTCGGCCGCACCGACGGCGTCGCCAAGACCCCGCGGTGGGCAGCCGGCCTGTCCGGCCTGCCCGCCGAGGCCATCGCCGCGCTGGCCCGGCGCATGGCCGCGGGCCGCACCCTGATCACGGTCACCTGGTCGCTGCAGCGGGTCCGGCACGGCGAGCAGGCGCCGTGGGCGGGGGTGACCCTCGCCGCGATGCTCGGCCAGATCGGTCTGCCCGGCGGCGGCTTCGGGCACGGCTACGGCTCGATGAACGAACCCGGCATCGCGCCCGTCCCGTATCCGCTGCCGACCCTGTTCCAGGGCAACAACCCGGTCGACGACCTGATCCCGGTGGCCGCGATCTCCGACCTGCTGCTGCGGCCGGGGCAGGAGTACGACTTCGACGGCCGGCGCCTGACGTACCCCGACATCCGGCTCGTGTACTGGGCCGGCGGCAACCCGTTCCACCACCACCAGGACCTGGGCCGGCTGCGCCGCGCTCTGACCCGGCCGGACACGATCGTCGTGCACGACCCCTACTGGACCGCGACGGCCAAGCACGCCGACATCGTGGTGCCGTCCACCACGTCTCTCGAACGCGAGGATCTCAGCTGCACCCGCAACGACCCGCTGCTCGTCGCGATGCACGCCGCCGCCCCCCGATTCGCCGACGCCCGCGACGACTACGACACGTTCGCCGCCCTGGCGCACCGGCTCGGCTTCGGTGAGCGGTTCACGGAGGGTCGCAGCGCCCGCGAGTGGCTCGAGCACCTGTACGGGCAGTGGCGTGGCTTCGTTCTCGCCGACGAGAACCGCGTCGAGACACCGCCCGAGTTCGACGAGTTCTGGCGGCGCGGCCACGTGCGGATGCGCAGCGAGGACGGGCTCACCCTGTTCGAGGAGTTCCGTGCCGACCCGCAGCGCAATCCGCTGGGCACCCCCAGCGGGCGCATCGAGATCTTCTCCGCCGATATCGACGGCTTCGGATACGACGACTGCGCCGGGCATCCCGCCTGGTTCGAGCCGGAGGAGTGGCTCGGGGGCCCGCGGGCGCAGCATTACCCGCTGCACCTGATCGCGAACCAGCCGAAGACCCGCCTGCACAGCCAGCTCGACCACGGCGCCACCAGCCAGGCCTCGAAGATCCGCGGGCGTGAGCCGATCCGGATGCACCCGGACGACGCGGCGGCACGCGGCGTGGCGGCCGACGACGTTGTGCGGGTCTTCAACGATCGGGGCGCCTGCCTGGCCGGCGCCGTCCTCGACGACGGCCTGCTGCCCGGCGTGGTGCAGCTGGGCACCGGCGCCTGGTACGACCCCCTCGACCCGGCCGACCCCGGCTCGATGTGCGTGCACGGCAACCCCAACGTGCTCACCGCCGACATCGGCACGTCGCGTCTCGCACGCGGTTGCACGGGCCAGCACGTGCTCGTGCAGATCGAGCGCTTCGACGGGGAACTGCCGCCGGTCCGGGCCTTCGACCCGCCGGTGATCCGCACGCGCTGACCCTCCCGGCTTCCCGTGCGCCGAGCGAATGTATCGCTCGCTACCGCTACGGAGATCGACGATACATTCGCTCGGAGCCGGGCCCGGCGGTCACAGCCCCAGCGAGCGCTGCACCTCCCGCAGCGTCTGCGCCGACGCCCGCAGCCCGGCGGCCTCGTCGGGCGACAGCGGGATCTCGAGCACCCGGCCGGCGCCGCGGCCGTCGACGATCGTCGGCAGCGACAGGCACACCCCGTCGATCCCGTGCGCGCCGCGCTGCAGTGTCGAGACCGGCAGCACCCGGTGCTGGTCCCTCAGCACCGCCTCCACGATCCGGGCGGTGGACAGGCCGATGGCCAGGTTGGTGGCCCCCTTGCCCATGATGATCTCGTAGGCGCTGCGGACCACCCGCGTGGAGATCTGCTCCCGGATCGCGGCGTCGAACGGCGCCGCACCGTTCTCGTCCCGGTACTCCGTGGCCGGCACCCCGCCCACCGTCGCGCTCGACCACAGCGTGATCTCGGAGTCGCCGTGCTCGCCGACGATGAGGGCGTGCACGTTCTCCACCGCGATGCCGACGTGCTGCGCGACGAGGAAGCGCAACCGCCCGGAGTCGAGAACCGTGCCGGACCCGAGGATCTGTCCGGCGGGGGCGTCGGTCGCGCGGATCGCCGCATACGTCACCACGTCGACCGGGTTGCTGACGAACAGCACCACGGCGTCGGGGGAGAGCGCGAGGAGGGCGGGCGTGAGCTCCTGCACGATGCGCACGTTCGCCGCCGCCAGCTCGAGCCGTGACTGGCCCGGCTTCTGCTTGGCGCCCGCCGTCACGACGATCAGGTCGGAGCCGGCGGTGACGGCGAGGTCGTCGGCGCCGTCGATGCGGCACGCCGGGGCGAACTGGGTGCCGTGGTTCAGGTCGAGCACCTCGGCCCGCACCTTGTCGGTGTTCGGATCGAACAGGGCCAGCGAATCCGCGGAGCCACGGATCAGGCACGCGTAGGCGACGGCGGTGCCGACGCTGCCGGCACCGACGATCGAAACCTTGGACTTGCGGGACGCACGGGTCGTCGACATGGACTCGATCGTCGTCGCTCCGCGCTCGATCCGCAGCCCGACCCCGCGGCCGCTAGCCTTCGAACCATGAGCGTTCCACCGTTCGACGCCGTGCTGTTCGACTTCTCCGGCACGTTGTTCCGGCTCGAGGAGGACGAATCCTGGCTGGCCGACGTCACCGACGACCGGGGCCGACCGTTCGACGTGCACCGGCAGGCCGAGCTGATGCGCCGGATGACCGCCCCGACCGGCCAGCCCGTCGAGATGGATGCCGCCGAGCATCACGCCTGGATCAACCGCGACCGGGATCCCCGCTGGCACCGCGACGCCTACCTCACGGTGCTGCGCCGCTCCGGGGTCGCCGACGAGGAGCAGGCCCTCGGCCTGTACGCGAAGCTGACCGATCCGCGGTGCTGGACGGTGTACCCGGACACGGTCCCGGTGATCGAGGCCCTCGCCGGCGAGGGCCTCGCCGTGGCGGTGCTGAGCAACATCGCCTTCGACATCCGGCCGGCGTTCGCGGCGCTCGGCATCGACGACCTGGTGTCGGAGTTCGTGTTGTCCTTCGAGGTCGGCGCGGTCAAGCCGGAGCCGGAGATCTTCCGCCACGCCGTCGATGCGCTCGGTGTGTCCCCGGAGCGCACGCTGATGGTAGGCGACAGCGAGGAGGCCGACGGCGCGGCCCGACGCATCGGCTGCTCGTTCGCCCTCGTGGAGCCGCTGCCCACCGCCGAGCGTCGCCGGGGGTTGTGGCGGGCCCTGTTCGCGGCCGGCCTCAGTCCTTCGGAACCAGGCGCAGGGAGATCGAGTTGATGCAGTACCGCTGATCGGTCGGGGTCGGGTACCCCTCGCCCTCGAACACGTGCCCGAGGTGGCTGTGGCAGGACGCGCACAGTACCTCCACCCGGCGCATGCCGAGGGAGTCGTCGGACCGCAGGATCACCGCGTCGCTCGTCGCCGGATCGAAGAAGGAGGGCCACCCGCAGTGCGAATGGAACTTCTCGGTGCTGCGGAACAGTTCGGTCCCGCAGGCGCGGCACTCGTACACGCCCTCGGTCTCCGTGTCGGTGTACTCGCCGACGAAGGGCCGCTCGGTGCCGGCCTGCCGCAGCACCGCGTACTCCTCGGGGGTGAGGCGCGCGCGCCATTCGTCGTCGCTCAGGGACACCTTCGGCGCGGGTTCGGTCGGGACAGGGTCAGCCATGCGCTCCACGCTAGCCCTCACCACGGTTCGTCGCCACGAGCTCGGCCTGCGGCGCGGTCTTGCGTTCCGGCAACAGGAACGACGGCTCGATGCCGTCCGCCAGCCGGCCCTCCCGCCGGGCGGCCAGGTACCGGTCGAGCAGCACCGCGAAGATCACGATGAGCAGCAGCGACCAGCCGAACGTCGTCTTCATGTACTCGGCGGCGCGGCCGGCCTCCGGCCACCGCCCCGACAGCCAGCTGTCGTAGCTCATGAAGCCGTAGACCGCGAGCCACGCCGGCCAGTTCCGCATCACCGAGTTGGGCAGCACCACCGTCATCAGCAGCGGGAACAGCATCATCGAGTAGTACATCTGGCCGAGCGAACCGAGCAGGAACGACGCGGTGAGCAGCACCCCGGTGCTCGTGCCGACGAAGAACAGCTCGTCGTGGCGGCAGTACCGGTACAGCAGCCACAGCGAGACGACGACCATGACACCCAGCACGACGCGCAGCGCGAGGATCAACCACGCCGGCAGGCCGTAGTACATGCCGTTGCCGACGATCGCGCTGTTGAAGTAGTCGCGCGCCTCGAACAGGTACGGCGTGGTGCGCTCGACGAACGCCCACGCATCCACCGAGAGCGGCCACGCGACGAGCGTCAGTCCGAGGGGGACCGCCGCGGCGGTGGCGAACACCTTCCACTGCCGCCGCACGAACGGAATCAGCAGCAGCGGCGCGAGGATCGGTTTGACCGCGAACGTCAGCCCGATCGCGACGCCCGCCCACAGGTCGCGCCGCCGGAGCAGCAGCGCCAGGAAGGTGACCTCGCCGAGCAGGACGAGGCCGTTGATGTTGGTGAACACCAGGGTGTTCGTCACCGTCTCGGAGCTGAACGCCGCGAGCAGCAGGATCGGCGCGAGCACCGAGTCGAGGCCGTAGCCGAACATCCGCAGCAGCAGGTACAGCGCCACGATGATCGCGATCGCGTTGGCGATGATGAACAGCCACCGCGATCGCTCCGGGTCGATCACCGCGATCGGGGAGATCAGCAGGGTCCCGGACGGCGGGTACAGGTAGTGCGGGTCCACCCACTCGAAGTTCGCGGTGTACACGGGCCGGCGGTTGAGAAACGCCAGGGCCGCGTTGTAGACGGGGGTGAAATCGTCGGTGCGGAATCCGTTGACGGCCTTGACCGCCACACGGTGCAGCACCGTGAGCACGGCCAACGGCCACACAACGCACTTGACCACCTCCGCGGTGGTGCGGGCGGTGCGGGGCTCGAGGCGGCTGAGGAACACTACGGCACGGTACACCGGGAGCCGGTGGTGGCCACCCACCGTCCCCTCCTCGCGGCGCCGGGCCCGGGCCACGTCGGACGCGGGGTCACGCCGGGCACAGGCTGCCGTTCGGCGGTAGCGCACCGGTGTCGAGATACTCCGCCACCCGTGTCTGGATGCAGCCGGAGTGCAGGGCCGCGGAGTATCCGGCGCCCTGCCACGACAGCGCCGCCCACCGCGCCGAGACGGCGGTGAGGGCTCCGGTGACCGAGTCGAGCCCCGCGCTGCCGACGAGCGGGTCGGCGGCGCCCGTCGTCACCAGCACGGGCACGCGGACCTCCGCCGGCAGCGGCGGGGTCGGCATGCTCGGCCAGGCGCTGCACGCGGTGAGACCGATCGCCGCGTCGCCACCGAACAGTGGGTAGTTCGCCGACCACGTCCGCTGCAGTTCGGCGGCCCGTGCCGTCGTGGGCCACCGCTGCCCGTCGCTGCAGCGGGAGACGAACTGCCCGTCGGACAACAGCACGGCCTCGGCGGCGCCGACGAGCTCGAGCATCGGCGTCACGTCGCCCGCGCCGGCCGCGGACAGCGCGTCGGACAGCTCGCGGACCCGGGTCGGCGCGTCGCTGCGGGGAGTCCCCAGGAACCACGTCACCGCGGTGAGCAGGGAGTTCGACGACAGCGGGGCGAGCGTGCCGGCCGCGGCCCGGGCGTGCAGATCCTCGAGCGCGGCCCGCGGATCCGGGCCCAGCGAGCACGCCAGCGCAACGCACTGGCGGGCGAATGCGTCGACCGCCGACTCTGCGCCGCGCACCCGGCTCTCGGCGAGCATCTCGGCGTCGGCGGTGGCCGCGGCGGGGGAGTCGAGGACGAGACGGCCGAGGGTCGTCGGGTACTTCGACGCGTAGGCCAGGGCGACCGTGGCGCCGTTGCCGATGCCGAGCACACCGATCCGCTCGACCCCCCACGTGGTGCGCAGCTGCTCGAGATCGTCGGCGGCGTGGGCGGCCCCGAACAGCAGTTCCTGCGGCTGCAGGTAGTCGGTGCATGCGATGGTGGCCTGCCGGCCGAGCTCGGCGACCCGGTCGGGTCCGTCGCCGGTACGACCGAACTGTCCGTGGTCGGCCAGGGCGCGTCGGTCCGCTCCGAAGATGCACTCGATCGGCTGGGACGCACCGAGGCCGCGCCGATCCACCGCGACGACCGGCCGGGAGGCCACGAGCTCGGCGAGCGAGCCGGTCGACAGCGCGGCCAGCGCCCGGGTGGAGGGCAGGTCCGCCCCCGTCGTCATGACGAGCGGGGCCGCATCGGCGGGGGTCTGCGCCAGCCGGGCACGCAGCACGTCGAGGGGGAACGAGCCCGGCACGGTGCCCGCGGCGTCGATCGCGGCCGGAATCTGGGCGCACTCGAGGACGAGACCCGTCGGGCCCGGCGGCAGGGCCTGCGCGGCGAGGGTGTCGGCGGTGCAGTCGCGCCAGTCCAGGTCCCGGGCGGGCACCGGCAACTCGGGCGCGGCGGCCGGGTCCTCGCCGGTGGGGGTGGCCCGGCCGTCCGCCTCCTGCACCACGGCGACGTCGGGACGCACCGAGGGGCCCGCCCCGCACGCGGCGGTCATCGCTCCGAGCACGACGATGCCCATCGTGAGCACACCGGTTCTGCGCATGGGCACAGCCTGCCAGGTCGGTGCGGCGGGCCGCGCACGTGACCGGATCGTCCGATCCGCCGGACGTGACGATCAGGTGTACGTGATGTGAAGTAGGTCGCAATCTGCCCTCGGTGTACCGGTCGCCTCGAGCTCCGGCCCTACCCTGGAGAAATGCACGAACGTCTCGTCGATCGCAATCCCGTGGTGCCGTCCGACCAACTGGTGGCCCAGATGGTTCCGCCCGCGATGTTCGACGACGTGAGCTTCGCGTCCTACATTCCCGATCCGAACGAGCCGAGCCAGGCGACCGCCGTCCGGACGGCGGAGGAGTTCGCCCACAAGATCGCCAAGATCCGGGGCGGTGGCCGGCGCGGCCTGTTCGGCCGCAAGGCGCCGTCCACCGGCGCCGGGCTCTACCTCGACGGCGGCTTCGGCGTCGGCAAGACCCACCTGCTGGCCTCGATCTTCCACGCGGCGCCGTCGCCGAAGGCGTTCGGCACGTTCGTGGAGCTGACCCACGTGGTCGGCGCTCTCGGCTTCAACAAGGCCGTCGAGGAGCTGTCGAACCACAGCGTGCTGTGCATCGACGAGTTCGAGCTCGACGACCCGGGCGACACGATGCTGGTGTCCCGGCTGCTGACCGAGCTGTCCGCGCGAGGCGTGTCCATCGTCGCGACGTCCAACACCCTGCCCGGGCAGCTGGGGGAGGGCCGGTTCGCGGCGCAGGACTTCCTGCGCGAGATCAAGAAGCTCGCCGCCATCTTCGAGACCATCCGTGTGGACGGACCCGACTACCGGCACCGCGACCTGCCACCGGCACCGGACCCGATCAGCTCCGAGGACCTGCTCGATCGAGCCGATGCGGTGGCCGGCGCCACCCTCGACGACTTCGACGAATTGTGCGCGCACCTGAGCACGCTGCACCCGTCGCGGTACGGCAAGCTCGTCGAGGGCGTCCCGGCGGTCTTCCTCAACGGGGTCCATCCCGCCCACGACCAGTCGGTGGCGCTGCGCCTGGTGGTTCTCGCCGACCGGCTCTACGATGCGAGCATCCCGGTGACCGTCGCCGGCGCGAAGCTGGACGAGATCTTCACCGCCGAGATGCTTGCCGGCGGCTACCGCAAGAAGTACCTGCGCGCGACGTCGCGCCTGCTGGCACTGTCGCGGTTCGAGACCGCGGCCAGCTGAGTCACGCTCCCGGCGGACGCCGCCGGGAGCGCAGGACCTCGCGTCAGAGGGTGCGTTGCATGACGTAGTCGTGGTGGGTCTGCGAGCCGACCTGGAACGTCCGCGTCCCCACGACCTCGAACTCGTTCTTGGCGTAGAACCGCCGGGCGCGTGAGTTCTGTTGGTTGACCCCCAGCCACAGCCCCCGGCAGCCGGTCGCCCGGGCGTGGTCGACGATGGCAGCCATCAGTGCCGCCGCCACACCGGTGCCGTGCTTGCCCGGGAGCACGTAGAGCTTGCTGATCTCGGTGGTCGGCAGCGCCGTCACGGCTTCGCGGACCGCCGGGTCGGCGGGTTCGGCATCGATTGCCATGAGGTAGCCCACGATCTCGCCACCGACCGTCGCCTTGAGGACGATGCGGGTCGGGTCGGTGAGGTACTCGCTGAACCGTTCCGCGGACAGGGTCTCGTCGATGAAAGCGGCGATGTCCTCCTGGGAGGCATCGGACGGGCAGGCCAGGGGGAACGTGGTGGCCGCGACGTCGGCGATGGTCTCGGCATCCCAGATCCCGGCCTGCTCGACGGAGACGTTCGCGGTGGATTCCTCGAGTGACGGCGTTGGCATAGCAACCAGTAGATCACTCGGCGCTCCGCCGCGGCGACGCTCGGGGAACGGAGCACGCCCGAGGTCCGGAAATGGCTGAACCCCAGCCTTGGATGGGGGGTCATGGCTGGGGTTCATTACCATCGGGGGGATGGCACCTCCGACAATACATGAGGGATTCCTCAGGTTCCAGCCGGGTGGGTCACGGTTCGGTCACGCGCCGGTTACCGGGGTGGTTGCCTTCTGCGAGCCGACGCTCTACTGTGGGCTCTCATGAAGCGCGTACTCGTAGTTCACCGCCGTAGCGGGGTCTGATTCGGACCGACCCCTCGCTGCGGGTCGTTGAGCTACCTGTCGGTCCTCCCTTCGCGCGGAAGACCTCCTTCGATGAACGCCTTCACCTCCACCGCTCTGATTCCTGCCGCCGGCTGCACGGACACTCCCCGCTCGGCGCCGATCGATCCCTTCGCCGCACGCTACGGTCGGTTCCTGCCGCGCGAGCTGCGCGCCGAGTCCGCCGGCATGAGCTGGGCCGAGTTCACCGCCACCTATGCGCCGCAGCACGGGCCCGTGCGGCTCGGTGGCTGGTACGCCGAGGCTGCGCGCGCCGGCCGCTGCAACTACGAGGCCACCTTCGGCGTGGGGGAGACCATCCACACCGCCGCGGCGACCGCCACCGGCCCGGTGTCTGCGATGACCGCCATGATGCACACCCTCGGGATGCCGCTCGAGATCCTCTCCTTCCACCAGTTCGACCTCGGTGACACCCACGCGACGTTCCTGCTGTGCGAGGCGGACGGCCGCCGGCTCTGGAGCATGGGAATCGCGGCGACCGGGACCGAATCGGCACTGCGCGCGATGACCGCCGGCGCCAACCGGCTGCATGCCTCCCGCTGACGGGGTGGCGATACGGCGAAGGCCCTCCCGGTCGGGAGGGCCTTCGCCGTGTGGATGGTGCGCGATACTGGGATTGAACCAGTGACCTCTTCCGTGTCAGGGAAGCGCTCTCCCGCTGAGCTAATCGCGCGGGTGGTGGAGCGGATGACGGGATTCGAACCCGCGACCCTCACCTTGGCAAGGTGATGCGCTACCAGCTGCGCTACATCCGCATGTGCACCTCTCTTCCCGGTGGCCCGGGTCGAGAAGTGCGGGGTGAAACCTGGTCGATCGTGGTGCGCGATACTGGGATTGAACCAGTGACCTCTTCCGTGTCAGGGAAGCGCTCTCCCGCTGAGCTAATCGCGCGAGGTGGAGACGGGAATCGAACCCGTGTGCACGGCTTTGCAGGCCGTTGCCTCACCACTCGGCCACTCCACCGTAAAAGGTCGAGTCCAACCTCTCGAGCGGATGACGGGATTCGAACCCGCGACCCTCACCTTGGCAAGGTGATGCGCTACCAGCTGCGCTACATCCGCATCGCACCGTCCGGCGTCGTGCTCTCCGTGGTGCGGTTGAGAACATTAGCCGACCATCGTCAGAACACACAAATCTGCAGGTGAGGGCGCGGACGAGGCGTCCTCGTTGGTCGTGAGGGCCCTCACCGGCGCCGGCGTGCGGGCTCCGGCGGATCCGCGTGCGCGGCACGGGCTCCCGCGCCGGGGCCGATGGCGGTGCGCCCGGCCTCCGTCGCCACCGAAAACGGGGGGCGACCAGGCGATTCGTGTTCACCCGGTGGGCGTGTTAATGTTCCTTCTCGTTCGAGCCGCTGCGAAGCGGCCCGGTCCCGTGGCTCAGTGGAAGAGCGTCCCGTTCACACCGGGGAGGTCGCTGGTTCGATCCCAGCCGGGACCACAGCACCGACGAAGGGCACCCCCACGGGGGTGCCCTTCGTCGTTTCGGGCGCGGCTCGATGCGCGCCCGGACGGAACAGCCGTCGGCGGAGCGGTCGTGACCTGCGCGTTCATCGGACCGCACTGCGCAGATGGCAGGATTGCGGTCGGTGTGAGGAGGATGCGGCTGATGAGTGTCGCCGACAACAACTGGCCCCTGGTCGGGGCCACAGGAGCACGATTCGGATCTGCCGGCCGACGGCGGAAGGACCGCCCGGCCCCGGCCCCCGGCGCGACCGAGCGGCACGAGGCCGCGCCCGCGGTGGACCCGCCGGCGACGGGTGCCTTCGCGACCGTCGCCGCCCCGGCGTCGACCCCGATGCCCGCCGTCGTGACCGCGGTCCCGAGGGAAGAGGAGCCGAGCGGGGCGCAGCCGTCGTTCGTGCGGCCCTTCGTGCGCAGCCAGGGACGGACCCGCGCCGAGGTGGATCTCCCGCTCGAGGTCCTCGTCTCGGCCGTGCCCGACGCCGTGGGAGCCACGGGCCTCGAAGAACACCGCACCATTCTGGCGCTGTGCGCCGAACCCCGCTCCATCATGGAGATCGCGGCTCTGGCCAAGCTGCCCCTGGGGGTCGCGCGGGTCCTGGTGGGCGACCTCGCCGCCACCGGGGAACTCACCGTCCACCGGACCGTCGACGGGGTCGGCCCCGACGCCCAGCTCCTGTCGCGGGTTCTCGGCGGACTGCGCCGCCTGTAGCCTGCACCGCTCCAGCCTGCACCGCTCCAGCCTGCACCGCTCCGGCCCGCACCGCCCCGGCGGTGCCCGGGTGAACGGGCGACCGGGGTGGTGTCGATAGCATGGTCTGGTTGCCGACGCGTGGCATGCCCCGCGGCGTCGGTGCACCCATCACCGGCACGAGCCCGAGGAGCCCACCACAGTGACGACGCCCGCATCCGTAGACCCAGCCGTGCTCGTCCGGGTGCCCGCGGGGACCACTGCCGGTGCCGCCCTCCGGGAGGCCGGCCTACCCAACAGCGGACCCGACGCGATCGTCGTGGTCCGCGACGGCGAGGGCCGGCTGCGCGACCTGTCGTGGACGCCGGAACAGGACACCGAGATCGAGCCGGTCGCCGCCGGTACCGAGGACGGCCGCTCCGTCATCCGGCACTCCGCGGCACACGTCCTCGCCCAGGCCGTGCAGCAGGAGTTCCCGGAGGCCAAACTGGGCATCGGGCCCCCGATCAAGGACGGCTTCTACTACGACTTCCAGGTCGACCGGCCCTTCACCCCGGAGGACCTCGCGAAGCTCGAGAAGCGCATGAAGCAGATCGTCAAGGGCGCGCAGCGGTTCTCCCGCCGCGTCGTCGAGAACCTGGACGACGCACGCGAGGAACTGAAGAACGAGCCGTTCAAGCTCGAACTGATCAGTGAGAAGTCGGCCGGCAACAGTTCCCTCGACGAGGACCCCGAGATCATGGAGGTCGGCGGCGCGGAACTGACGATCTACGACAACCTCAACCCTCGGACGGGCGAGAAGATCTGGGGCGATCTGTGCCGCGGCCCGCACATCCCCACCACCAAGTACATCCCGGCGTTCAAGCTCACCCGCAGCTCCGCCGCCTACTGGCGCGGTGACCAGGACAACGCCGGCCTGCAGCGCATCTACGGCACCGCGTGGGAATCCCCGGAGGCACAGGAGCGCTACCTCGAGCTGCTCGCCGAGGCCGAGCGCCGCGACCACCGCAAGCTCGGCAACGAGCTCGACCTGTTCAGCTTCCCCGACGAGCTCGGTTCCGGTCTGCCGGTGTTCCACCCCAAGGGCGGCATCATCCGCCAGGAGATGGAGAACTACTCGCGTCGGCGGCACGTCGAGGCCGGCTACGAGTTCGTGTATTCCCCGCACATCACCAAGGGGCACCTCTACGAGGTGTCCGGTCACCTCGACTGGTACCGCGACGGCATGTTCCCGGCGATGCACATCGACGAGGAATTCAACGAGGACGGCACCGTGCGCAAGCCGGGCCAGGACTACTACCTCAAGCCGATGAACTGCCCGATGCACAACCTCGTCTTCCGTTCCCGCGGCCGCTCCTACCGGGAGCTGCCGCTGCGGCTCTTCGAGTTCGGCTCGGTCTACCGGTACGAGAAGTCCGGCGTCGTCCACGGCCTGACCCGGGTGCGCGGCATGACGCAGGACGACGCGCACATCTACTGCACCCGCGAGCAGATGCGCGACGAGCTGACCACGACGCTGAACTTCGTCCTCGACCTGCTGAGGGACTACGGCCTCGAGGACTACCACCTGGAGCTGTCGACGAAGAACCCCAAGAAGTTCGTCGGCGACGACGTCCTGTGGGAGGAGGCCACCGACACGCTGCGCGAGGTGGCCGAGGGCTCCGGGCTCGATCTCGTGCCGGACCCGGGTGGCGCCGCCTTCTACGGGCCGAAGATCTCCGTCCAGGTGCAGGACGCGCTCGGGCGCAGCTGGCAGATGTCGACGATCCAGCTCGACTTCAACCTGCCCGAGCGGTTCGAGCTCGAATACACCGGTCCCGACGGCAGCAAGCATCGGCCGGTGATGATCCACCGGGCCCTGTTCGGCTCGATCGAGCGCTTCTTCGGCGTGCTCACCGAGCACTACGCCGGCGCCTTCCCGGCGTGGCTCGCCCCCGTGCAGGTCGTCGGGATCCCCGTCGCGGAGGCCTTCGAGGATCACCTGTTCGACGTCACCCGGCAGCTGAAGGCGGCCGGGGTGCGTGCGGAGGTCGACACCAGCGACGACCGGATGCAGAAGAAGATCCGCAACCACACCACGCAGAAGGTGCCGTTCATGCTGCTCGCGGGCGAGCGTGACGTCGAGGCCGGGGCGGTCAGCTTCCGGTTCCGGGACGGCACCCAGGTCAACGGTGTGCCCGTGGCCGACGCGATCCGTCTGGTCACCGAGTGGATCGGACGGCGGGAGAACGCCTCGCCCACCGCGGAGCTCGTCGCTCCCGTCGACCGGGGCGGCGCCGCGTGAGCGGCGACTGCTCCGACGACGCCCTCGTCGATCGCGGTGCCGGAGAACCGGACCACCTGCAGCGGCTGTGGTCCCCGCACCGGATGTCGTACATCGCGGAGGCACCGCGATCCAAGGAGGCGCCGTACGAGCCCTTCACGGACATCCCGAAGATGCGGGACGAGGAGGGTCTCGTCGTCGCGCGCGGCGAGCACGTGTACGCGGTGCTCAACCTGTACCCGTACAACCCCGGTCATCTGATGGTCGTGCCGTACCGCCGGGTCGCCAACCTCGAGGACCTGACCCCCGAGGAGAGCACCGAGTTGATGGCATTCGCGCAGCGGGCGATCCGGGTCATCAAGAGCGTCTCGCGGCCGCACGGCTTCAACGTGGGCCTCAACCTCGGGGCCGCCGCCGGCGGCTCGCTCGCCGAACACCTGCACCTGCACGTGGTGCCGCGGTGGGGCGGCGACGCCAACTTCATCACCGTCCTCGGCGGCGCCAAGGTCATGCCGCAGCTGCTGCGGGACACCCGCGCGTTGCTCGCGGCGGCCTGGAACGAGTGACGCCGCACCGGGCCCCGGCCCCGGTGTCCGTCGCCGCCCCCGCCTGTATGTTTGTCGCCGTTCGCGGGCGTGGCAGGATCGTGTCCCGGACGCAACGGTGTGAACGGAAGACGGGGGTCGGTGGATGCTGAGCTTTTTCGGGCGTGCGTCGGTGTCGAAGGTCACCGCCCCGCTCGGCAGGGCCTTGATCCGCACCGGCCTCACGCCGGACGCGGTAACACTCATCGGCACCGTTGCCACGATCGCCGCCGCCGTGACGCTGTTCCCGATGGGGCAGCTGTTCTGGGGCGCGATCGTGATCTGGCTGTTCGTGATGTTCGACATGCTCGACGGGGCGATGGCCCGCGCCCGCGGCGGCGGCACCCGCTTCGGCGCCGTCCTCGACGCCACCTGTGACCGCCTCGCCGACGGCGCGATCTTCGCCGGGCTGGCCTGGTGGGCCGTCTACGGGGAACAGAGCCGACCGTTGCTGATCGCAACTCTGATCTGCCTGGTCACCTCCCAGGTCATCTCGTACGCCAAGGCCCGCGCCGAAGCGAGTGGCCTGTCCGCCGACGGCGGCCTGATCGAGCGGCCCGACCGGCTCGTCATCGTGCTGGTCGGCGCCGGCGTCACCGGACTCGGCGTGTGGTGGGCGATCCACGCCGCCATGTGGCTGCTCGCCGCCGGCTCGGTGATCACCGTGTTCCAGCGGGTGCTCGCCGTGCGCCGCTCCCCGGGTGCCCGCGAGCTGCTGCCCCTGCCGTCGTCGACCCCGGCCGACGGAGAAGCCCGATGAGCGCGACCGAACGTGCCTCCGACCTCGGCTACGCCGCCGGGTGGCGGCTCGTGCGGGCGCTGCCCGAGTCCACCGCCTGCCGCCTGTTCGACCTCGGCGCCGACGTCGCCGCCCGGCGCCACGGTGGCCCGCAGCAGTTGCGCCGCAACCTCGCCCGGGTCCTGGGCGTGCCCGCCGCGCAGGTCCCGGACGAGCTGATCCGGCAGTCCGTGCGGTCCTACGCCCGCTACTGGCGGGAAGCGTTCCGGCTGCCCTCGATGGACCTGACCGTGACGGCCGCCGCCCTCGATCACGCCGTCGAGGGCCGCGAGCACATCGAGCAAGCACTGGCGGCCGGGCGCGGTGTGATCCTCGCGCTGCCGCACAGCGGGAACTGGGACATGGCCGGCGTGTGGTGCACGCAGACCTACGGTGGCCTGTCGACGGTGGCCGAACGCCTGCGCCCCGAATCGCTCTACCAGCGGTTCGTCGCGTACCGCGAGAGCCTCGGCTTCGAGATCTTCCCGCTCAGCGGGGGTGAGTCGCCGCCGTTCGACCGGCTCGCGACGCGGCTGCGCGAGAACCGGATCGTCTGCCTGCTCGGCGAGCGCGACCTGGCCCGCAAGGGCGTGCCGGTGACGTTCTTCGGGGAGCCCACCCGCATGCCCGCCGGCCCGGCGAAGCTCGCCGCCGAGACCGGCGCGCCGCTGCTGCCGGTGCACTGCTGGTTCACCGACGGCGGCTGGGGTTTCCGGGTCCACCCCGAACTCGACGTCACCGGCGGGATCGGGCCGGCGACACAGGCTCTCGCCGACTGCTTCGCCGCCGACATCGCCGAACACCCCGCGGACTGGCACATGCTGCAACCGCTCTGGTTCGACGACCTCTCCGAGGCCCGCCTGGCCCGGATGGAGGCGCGGTGAAGATCGGGATGGTGTGCCCGTACTCGTTCGACGTACCGGGCGGGGTGCAGGCGCACGTCGTGGACCTGGCCCACGTGCTCATCGAACGCGGCCACAAGGTCAGCGTCCTCGCCCCGGCCTCCGACCGCACGGAGCTGCCGGACTTCGTCGTCTCCGCCGGGCGCGCCGTTGCCATCCCCTACAACGGGTCCGTGGCGCGCCTGAGCTTCGGCCCCGTCTCCTATGCGCGGGTCCGGCGGTGGATCAACGACAACGACTTCGACGTCCTGCACATCCACGAGCCGAACGCGCCGAGCCTGTCGATGCTCGCGCTGAAGATCGCCGAGGGCCCCATCGTCGCGACGTTCCACACGTCGACGACCAAATCGCTGGTGCTGAGCACCTTCCAGGGTGTGCTGCAGCCGTATCTCGAGAAGATCAGCGGCCGCATCGCCGTGTCCGAACTCGCCCGGCGCTGGCAGGTGACGTCGCTCGGCTCGGACGCCGTGGAGATCCCGAACGGTGTCGACGTGTCCTCGTTCGCTCACGCCCCGACGCTGCCCGGCTATCCCCGCGCCGGCCGCACCGTGCTGTTCCTCGGCCGGTACGACGAGCCGCGCAAGGGCATGGCGGTGCTGCTCGGCGCGTTGCCGCTGCTCGTCGAGCACTACCCGGACCTCGAGATCCTCGTGGTCGGCCGCGGGGACGAGGACCGGTTGCGCAAGGAGGCCGGCCGGTACGCCCGGCACCTGCGGCTGCTCGGCCAGGTGTCCGACGCGGAGAAGGCCTCGGCGATGCGCAGCGCCGACGTGTACTGCGCCCCCAACCTCGGTGGGGAGAGTTTCGGGATCGTGCTGGTGGAGGCGATGGCCGCCGGTACCCCTGTGGTGGCCGGCGAACTCGACGCGTTCCGCCGGGTACTGCGCGACGGGCGCGCCGGCGTGCTCGTCCCGCTGGGCGACTCGGAGGCTCTCGCCGCCGCGATCCGCGCCCTGCTCGACGACGGTGCCCGCCGTCGCGCCCTGGTGGCGGCGGCGAACGAGATCGTCGGCTCCTACGACTGGCCGGTGGTGGCCGAGCAGATCCTGCGCGTGTACGAAACCGTCACCGTCGGAGCCGGGCCGGTTCGGGAGGTCCGGTCGTGAGGTGCGAGCCGGCGACGGCACCGCGTGAGGGGAGTGGGACGTGACGCTGTCCGCGGTCACCGTTCTCGTCCTGGCGCTGATCTCCGCGATCATCGTCGCGCTCGGGTTGTGGGCCTACGGCACGGCCAACCGGCTGGACCGGCTCCACGTGCGTTCGGACCTCTCCTGGCAGGCGCTCGACGCCGCCCTGGCCCGTCGCGCCGTGGTGGCGCGCGGCATCGCGGCCTCCACCCCGGTCGCCGAGGGCCGTCGGCTGGCCGCGTTGGCCGACCGCGCCGAACGGGCGGACCGTGCCGAACGGGAATCGGCGGAGAACGCGCTGTCGGCCGCGTTGGCCGCGGTGGACACCGAGCGGCTGCGCCCGCAGTTGGTGGCCGAACTCGCCGATGCCGAGGCGCGGGTGCTGATCGCACGGCGGTTCCACAACGACGCCGTCCGCGACACGCTGACGCTGCGCAGCCGCCGGCCGGTGCGCTGGCTGCATCTCGGCGGCACGGCATCGTTGCCGAACTACTTCGAGATCGCCGAGCGCACGAACCCGGCCGCGGCGACGGGCCTGTCGCTCGACGAGACGCGCACCTCGGCGCGGGTGGTGCTGTTCGACCACGAGGGACGGGTGCTGCTGCTGCGGGGCCACGACCCGACCACGCCGGACGTGCACTTCTGGTTCACCGTCGGCGGTGCGGTCGAGGTGGGGGAGACGCTGCGCGCGGCCGCCGTCCGCGAGGTGGGGGAGGAGACCGGGTTGCCGGTCGCGCCCGAGCAGCTGTGCGGGCCCATGTGGCGGCGGGTGGCGGTGTTCCCCTTCAACGGCGAGCTCATCCGCTCGGAGGAACTGTTCTTCGCGCTGCAGACGCCCGCCTTCGAGCCGGGCGACGGCGGATTCACCGACCTCGAGCGCCGCATGAGCCTCGAGCACCGCTGGTTCGCCGAGGGCGAGATCCGGGACCTGCAGCGCCACGGCGAGGCCGTGTATCCGCAGGATCTCGCAGACCTGCTGGGGGAGGCGCGCGACGTCGCCGTGCGTCGTGTGGAGCCGGAGGTCCGCGCCATCCGGTGAGCGCCGGCACTCGAGGCAGGCGGAGTCGATTGCCTGCGAGGCAGGCCAGGGCCTCGCGACTGGCTATGGGACGGTCCCCGCGGTGCCCCTAGAATCGGGAGCGGCGCCGCGACGTGCCCGATTCCGTCCGCCGCGTCAGTTTCTGCAGGCCATACCCCAGGAGTTCTTGCTGTGAGCAGCCCCGAGTCCGTTCCCACCACCGGCACCGCCCGCGTCAAGCGCGGTATGGCCGAGATGCTCAAGGGCGGCGTGATCATGGACGTGGTCACCCCCGAGCAGGCGAAGATCGCCGAGGACGCGGGTGCCGTCGCCGTCATGGCGCTCGAGCGCGTCCCCGCCGACATCCGCGCCCAGGGTGGCGTGTCCCGCATGTCCGACCCGGACATGATCGAAGGCATCATCGAGGCCGTGTCCATCCCCGTGATGGCCAAGGCCCGCATCGGTCACTTCGTCGAGGCACAGATCCTGCAGGCCCTCGGCGTGGACTACGTCGACGAGTCGGAGGTGCTCACCCCCGCCGACTACGAGAACCACATCGACAAGTTCGCCTTCACCGTGCCGTTCGTGTGCGGCGCCACCAACCTCGGTGAGGCGCTGCGCCGCATCAACGAGGGCGCGGCGATGATCCGCTCCAAGGGCGAGGCCGGCACCGGCGACGTCTCCAATGCCACCACCCACATGCGGAAGATCCGCCAGGAGATCCGGCGGCTGACCTCCCTGCCCGAGGACGAGCTCTACGTCGCGGCCAAGGAACTGCAGGCGCCGTACGACCTGGTGGTCGAGGTCGCGAAGGCCGGCAAGCTGCCGGTGACGCTGTTCACGGCCGGCGGCATCGCCACCCCGGCCGATGCGGCGATGATGATGCAGCTCGGCGCCGAGGGTGTGTTCGTCGGCTCGGGCATCTTCAAGTCCGGCAACCCCGCCGAGCGTGCCGCCGCGATCGTCAAGGCCACCACCTTCTACGACGACCCGGACGTGCTCGCAAAGGTCTCGCGTGGCCTGGGCGAGGCCATGGTCGGCATCAACGTCGACGACATCCCGGTTCCGCACCGCCTCGCCGAGCGGGGCTGGTGACCCCACCGCCGCCGGCATCCCCGCGTGCGACGGGAGCCTCCGACCGTGTCGGAGGCTCCCGTCGCTTCTCGCCGGGCCCTGCGGATAGCCTGTCGCAGGACCGGGAAGGAGCCCGCATGGCGAAGATCGAGGAGATCCTGGCGCTCGAACACCTCGAGAAGAACATCTTCCGGGGCGTGGCGACGGAGACGTCGCTGCAGCGCACCTTCGGGGGGCAGGTCGCCGGACAGGCGCTGGTATCCGCGGTGCGCACCGTCGATCCCGCGTACTCGGTGCATTCGCTGCACGGGTACTTCGTCCGCCCCGGCAACCCCGAGAAGCCGATCGTGTATCTCGTCGACCCGATCCGCGACGGCCGGTCGTTCGGCACCCGGCGGGTGACCGCCGTGCAGGACGGGCAGGCGATCTTCACCATGTCCGCGTCGTTCCACGTCCAGGACGACGGCATCGAGCACCAGGACGAGATGCCCCAGGTGCCGGATCCCGACGACCTCGCCGACCTCGCGGACTCGGACGACCCGGGGAACCTGTGGGCCAGGCGCGAGTGGCCGGAATGGGACCTGCGACGGGTGCCGGAGGATCGCCTCTTCCGGCGCGCCGGCATCGTGTCACAGCAGCAGGTGTGGTTCCGGGTCCGTGACCCGCTCCCAGACGACAACGTGCTGCACGTGTGCACCCTGGCGTACATGAGCGACATGACGCTGCTCGGCTCCGCGAGCGTCGCCCATCCCGACGAGCAGACGCAGGGCGCCTCCCTCGACCACGCCATGTGGTTCCTGCGCTCGTTCCGCGCCGACGACTGGCTGCTGTACGACCAGACGTCCCCGTCGGCAGGTTTCGGGCGGGCCCTGACGCAGGGCCGCATCTTCGACCGGAACGGGCGGATGGTCGCCGCGGTGGTGCAGGAGGGACTGGCCCGCTACCTGCGCTGATGCGCCGGCATCCGGCTCGCGGTCCGTGAGCCGGGACACCCCGCCGCGGCTGCTAGCGTTGATATCCAGGCTTCGGACGGGTGTCGTCCCGTCCCCGACAGAACAGGCGACAGTGGGAAGTTCTCCGACCATCGGCGTGCTCGCGCTCCAGGGCGATGTACGCGAGCACCTGACCGCACTCGAGGCGGCCGGCGCCCGCGCGATCGGGGTGCGCCGGACCGCCGAACTCGACGCCGTCGACGGCCTGGTGATTCCCGGCGGGGAGTCCACCACGATGAGCCGGCTGCTGCAGGTGTTCGACCTGCTCGAGCCGCTGCGCGCCCGGTTGAAGGCCGGCCTGCCCGCCTACGGGTCCTGCGCGGGCATGATCCTGCTCGCCTCGCAGGTGCTCGACACCCGCCCCGACGCCGAGCACCTCGACGCCCTCGACATCACCGTCCGGCGCAACGCGTTCGGCCGGCAGGTCGACTCGTTCGAGGCCGACCTCGACGTCGCGGGCATCGAGGGGGATCCGGTGCGCGCGGTGTTCATCCGAGCGCCCTGGGTGGAGGAGGTCGGTCCCGGCGTGCAGGTCCTGGCCACCGTCCCCGAGGGACCGGCCGCCGGACGGGTGGTCGCGGTGCGGCAGGGAGCGGTGCTGGCGACGTCGTTCCACCCCGAGGTCACCGGTGACCTGCGGGTGCATCGGCTGTTCGTCGACACCGTCCGTTCGGGGCAGGTCGGCGCGGAGTAGAATCGACCCTCCGAACCAGTCGGACCCGGTCCGACCTCACCTCGCCGGAAGGGGCTCCAATCGAATGAGCGGCCACTCCAAATGGGCCACCACCAAGCACAAGAAGGCGGCCATCGACGCCAAGCGCGGCAAGATGTTCGCGAAGCTGATCAAGAACATCGAGGTGGCGGCCCGGACCGGCGGTGGTGACCCGGCGGGCAACCCGACGCTGTACGACGCCATCCAGAAGGCGAAGAAGAACTCGGTCCCCAACGACAACATCGAGCGGGCCCGCAAGCGCGGCGGCGGCGAGGAAGCCGGCGGCGCGGACTGGCAGACCATCACCTACGAGGGCTACGGCCCCAGCGGTGTCGCCATCCTCATCGAGTGCCTCACCGACAATCGCAACCGCGCGGCGGGCGAGGTCCGCACCGCGATGACCCGCAACGGCGGCAACATGGCCGACCCCGGCTCGGTGTCCTACCTGTTCACCCGCAAGGGCGTCGTCGTGCTCGAGAAGAACGGCCGCACCGAGGACGAGATCCTCGAGGTCGTGCTCGAGGCCGGCGCCGAGGAGATCAACGACCTCGGTGACAGCTTCGAGATCGTTTCCGAGGCCGGCGATCTCATCGCTGTGCGCACCGCGCTCGTCGAGGCCGGCATCGACTACGAATCGGCCGACCCGGACTTCCGGGCCTCGGTCGAGGTCCCCGTCGACGCGGACAGCGCCCGCAAGGTGTTCAAGCTCGTCGACGCCCTCGAGGATTCCGATGACGTGCAGAACGTCTACACCAACGTCGACGTCTCCGACGAGGTCCTCGCCGAACTCGACGCCTGAGACGGACGGCTCCCGGCCGGGGCTGCGTGTCGATACCGCGACGCGCCGCCCCGGCCGCTATGCTCTCGAACAGTTGTTCGTAGCGGTCGAGAGGTGAACGGGTGCGCGTGATGGGTGTGGACCCGGGACTGACGCGATGCGGCTTCGGCATCGTGGACACCGGCCGCGGACGCGAGGTCGCCGCCGTGGCGGTGGACGTGATCCGCACACCCCCCGACCTGGAACTGCCGTCGCGGCTGCTGCGCATCTCCGCGGCCGCCGAGGACTGGCTCGACCGATTCCGGCCCGATGTCGTCGCCGTCGAGCGGGTGTTCTCCCAGCACAACGTCCGCACCGCGATGGGCACCGCCCAGGCCGGGGGAGTGGTGGCGCTCTCCGCTGCCCGACGCGGCATCCCGGTGGCGTTCCACACCCCCAGCCAGGTGAAGTCCGCCGTGACCGGGAACGGCTCGGCCGACAAGAAGCAGGTCACGGCCATGGTCACCAAGATCCTGGGCCTCGCCACCGCGCCGAAGCCCGCGGACGCCGCGGACGCCCTCGCCCTCGCGATCTGCCACTGCTGGCGTGCGCCCATGCTCGCACGCATGGCCGCCGCCGAGGCCGCCGCGGCCGAACAGAAACGACGATACGAAGCGCGGCTGCGGGAACAGGCCGCCGCGCGGAAGGCAGGTGCACGGTGATCGCCTCGGTGCGCGGGGAAGTGCTCGAGATCGCACTCGACCACGTCGTCATCGAATCCGCGGGGGTCGGTTACCGGATCCACGCCACGCCCGCCACCCTGGCCACGCTCCGCCGTGGCGAGGACACCCGCCTGGTGACGGCGATGATCGTGCGCGAGGATTCGATGACGCTGTACGGGTTCCCCGACCCCGACGCCCGGGACCTGTTCGGGTTGCTGCAGACGGTTTCCGGTGTCGGACCCCGCCTCGCCATGGCCACCCTGGCCGTGCTGGATCCGGATTCGTTGCGTGCGGCCCTCGCCGACGGCAACACCGCCGCACTGACCCGGGTCCCGGGCATCGGCAAGCGTGGCGCCGAACGCATGGTCGTCGAACTGCGGGACAAGGTCGCCGCGTTCGCCGGAACCTCCGCCCCGGCCGCGGTGGTCGGCTCGCCCATGCGCGACCAGGTGGTCGAGGCTCTTGTCGGACTCGGCTTCCCCGTCAAACAGGCGGAGCAGTCCACCGACACGGTCCTCGCGGGTGACCCGCACTCCGACACCTCCACCGCGCTGCGTTCGGCGCTGGCCTTGCTGGGCAAGAGCCGATGATCGAGGACTTCCCCCCTGCGGGTGCCCCCGACGAGGCGCCGATGACCGCCGAGTACACCCCCGCCGACGGCGACGTCGAGGCGAGCCTGCGGCCGAAGAACCTCGACGACTTCATCGGCCAGCCTCGGGTGCGGGAACAGCTGCAGCTGGTGCTGCGCGGGGCGAAGCTGCGCGGCGGCACCCCGGATCACATCCTGCTGTCGGGCCCGCCGGGCCTGGGCAAGACGTCGATGGCCATGATCATCGCCGCCGAACTCGGGTCGTCGCTGCGGCTGACGTCGGGCCCCGCGCTCGAGCGGGCCGGCGACCTGGCCGCGATGCTGTCCAACCTCGTCGAAGGCGACGTGCTGTTCATCGACGAGATCCACCGCATCGCGCGTCCCGCCGAGGAGATGCTGTACCTGGCGATGGAGGACTTCCGGGTCGACGTCGTCGTCGGCAAGGGCCCGGGCGCGACGTCGATTCCGCTCGAGGTCGCCCCGTTCACCCTCGTCGGCGCCACCACCCGTTCCGGCGCGCTGACCGGACCCTTGCGCGACCGGTTCGGTTTCACCGCGCACATGGACTTCTACGACCCGGCGGAACTGCAGCAGATCCTGCTGCGCTCGGCCCGGATCCTCGGCATCGACCTGGGCGAGGAGGCGAGCATCGAGATCGCCGGCCGTTCCCGCGGCACCCCGCGCATCGCCAACCGGCTGCTGCGCCGGGTCCGCGACTACGCCGAGGTCCGCGCCGACGGCATCATCACCCGCGAGATCGCGCAGGCCGCCCTGGCGGTCTACGACGTCGACGCGCTCGGCCTGGACCGGCTCGACCGTGCCGTGCTCGGCGCGCTGGTCCGCAGCTTCGGGGGCGGGCCGGTGGGCGTGTCCACGCTCGCGGTGGCCGTCGGTGAGGAACCCGGCACCGTCGAGGAGGTCTGCGAACCGTTCCTGGTACGGGCGGGGATGATCGCGCGCACTCCGCGCGGGCGGGTCGCGACCCAGGCCGCGTGGCTGCAGCTCGGGCTGACACCGCCGCCGGAGGCTGCTACCGGCGGCATCGAGGTGCGGGCCCGCGAACCGCAACCCGGCCTGTTCGACGACGAATGACCGGTCGGCCACCGGCGCCGGTACAGGAGCCGCGCCGGTAATGGCACACTGGTCTACTGCGCCGGTCCACGACCGCCGGCGCCCGATACCGGACGACTTCGAGGACTGACTTCAACGATGGAACTGCTCTTCCCGCTGCTGATCCTTGCCCTGCTGGTGCCGACGTTCCTCGGCATCCGGCGCCAGAAGAAGGAGATGCAGAAGACCGCGGAACTGCAGGACGCGCTGCGGGTCGGTGACCGGGTGATGACCACGGCGGGGCTGCACGCCACCATCGTCGCGCTCACCGACACGACCGTCGATCTCGAGATCGCTCCCGGCGTGGTGACCACCTGGGCCCGGGTCGTGGTCCGCGAGCGGGTCACCGAACTCGGCTCGGCGACGGACGAGACCGGTGGCCTCTCGCTGGACAAGGGCGACGACACCGAGCCGCCCGCCGGCCGGCCGACCGAGCACTGAACGGTCGGACACCGACCGGTCGACACCCCGGCCGATGTGCGGGCCGCGCCGGGGGCCGCGCCCCGACGGGTGCGGTGGCCCCGTGACCAGCGCATCACTCACTCGCATCGAGGAGACTGACAGACCGTGGCACCTTCCAACGGATCGGTGCATCCAGTTCGCTCCCTCGCCCTGTTCGGGGCGATCCTGGTGGCGCTGTATGCCCTGATCTTCTTCACCGGGGACAAGTCGGCGACGCCGAAACTCGGCATCGACCTGCAGGGCGGCACCCGGGTGACCCTCACCGCCCGCACCCCGGACGGCAGCGCGCCCAGCCAGGACAGTCTCCGGCAGGCCCAGCAGATCATCGAGACCCGCGTGAACGGCCTCGGCGTGTCCGGCTCCGAGGTGGTGATCGACGGTGACAACCTGGTGATCACGGTTCCCGGCGACGACAGCTCGCAGGCCCGCACCCTCGGCCAGACCGCACGGCTGTACATCCGGCCCGTGATCGGTCAGCCCATCGCCAGCGCTAACGCCGCGCAGCCGGCGCCCGCGCCCACGGACCCGCAGGCTCCCGCCCCCGCGACGCCGGCGCCCGACGCCGCCACGCCCGCTCCCGAACCGCAGGGCCGGCCCTTCCCGGCGCAGGATCCCACCGACACCCCGGCGCCCGCCACCGACGCCCCGGCGCCCGCCACCGACGCCCCGGCGCCCGCCACCGACACCCCGGCGCCCGCCACCGACACCCCGGCGCCCGCTCCCGCTCCCACGGAGGACCTCGACCCGCAGGCCCGGGCCGCCGCGGACATCGCCGCCGCCAAGGAGACCCGGCAGAGCGAGGACCCGGCCGTCCTGCAGCAGGCCATGGCCACCCTGGACTGCTCGGCCGCCGACCCGCTCGCCGGCAACGACGATCCGGCAAAGCCGCTCGTCGCGTGCTCCACCGACGGCACCGCCGTCTATCTGCTCGGCCCGAGCATCATCGACGGCCAGCAGATCACCGACGCCTCCTCCGGCTACAACACCCAGCAGTCCCGCTACGAGGTCAGCCTCACGTTCGACTCCGAGGGCAGCAGCACCTGGGCGCAGTTCACCGCCGCCAGCATCGGCCAGCAGGCCGCGTTCGTCCTCGACTCCAAGGTGGTCAGCGCGCCCGTGATCCAGGGCGCCACCCCCGCCGGCAGCGCGACCTCGATCACCGGCAACTTCACCAACACCCAGGCCACCGAGCTCGCCAACACCCTCAAGTACGGCTCGCTGCCCCTGTCGTTCGCCGCATCGGAGGCCGAGACGGTGTCCGCGACCCTCGGCCTGGCATCGCTCGAGGCCGGGCTGATCGCCGGCGTCGTCGGCCTGGTCCTCGTGCTGCTCTACAGTCTCGTCTACTACCGCATGCTCGGCGTGCTCGTCGCGCTGTCGCTGGTGATGTCCGGGCTCGCCGTGTACGCGGTGATGGTGCTGCTCGGCCGGTACATCAACTTCACCCTCGACCTCGCCGGCATCGCCGGCCTGATCATCGGCATCGGCATGACCGCCGACTCGTTCGTGGTGTTCTTCGAACGCATCAAGGACGAGATCCGTGAGGGTCGGAGCTTCCGCTCCGCTGTGCCCCGCGGCTGGGCCCGGGCCCGCCGGACCATCCTGTCCGGCAACGCCGTGAGCTTCATCGCCGCCGCGGTGCTCTACGTCCTCGCGGTCGGTCAGGTCCGCGGCTTCGCCTTCACCCTCGGCCTGACCACCATCCTCGACGTCGTGGTGGTGTTCCTGGTGACGTGGCCGCTGGTGCACCTGGCGTCGACGTCGAAGTTCTGGTCCAAGCCGAGCGTGAACGGTCTCGGCGCCATACAGCAGGTCGCCCGTGAACGCCAGCTCGCGGCTGCCTCGGCGAAGGAGGCGTGACGATGACCGACACCACCACGACCGCACCCCGGCACAGCGTCCTCTCCCGCCTCTACACCGGCACCGGCGCGTTCGAGATCGTCGGCCGCCGCAAGTTCTACTACCTGCTCACCGGCGGCATCGTGCTGGTGGCGCTGCTGAGCATGCTGATCCGCGGCTTCACGTGGGGCATCGACTTCGAGGGCGGCACCCGCATCCAGCTCCCGGCCGCCGAGGGCGTCACGACCGAGCAGGTGGAGACGGTGTACTCCGACACCCTCGGCACCGAGCCCGTATCGGTGCAGACCGTCGGGTCCGGCGCGGGCGCCTCCATTCAGATCCGTTCGGAGGCCCTCGACCTCGAGCAGGTCCGGACCCTGCAGAACGCGCTGTACGACGAGTTCCAGCCGACCGGGCCCGACGGCGTGCCGTCGCGCGACGCGATCAGCGTCGCCGACGTCAGCGAGACGTGGGGCGGACAGATCACCCAGAAGGCCCTCATCGCGCTCGCGGTGTTCCTGGTGCTCGTCAGCATCTACATCGCGGTGCGCTACGAGCGGGACATGGCGCTCGCGGCGCTGGCCGCCCTGTTCTTCGACATGATCGTCACCGCGGGGGTGTATTCGCTCGTCGGATTCGAGGTCACCCCGGCCACGGTCATCGGCCTGCTCACCATCCTCGGCTTCTCGCTGTACGACTCCGTGGTGGTGTTCGACAAGGTCGAGGAGAACACGCGCGGCATCCTGCACCTGCATCGTCGGACCTACGCCGAGCAGGCCAACCTCGCCGTCAACCAGACCCTCATGCGGTCGATCAACACCACGGTCATCTCGGTGCTGCCGGTGCTCGCGCTGATGGTCATCGCGGTGTGGCTGCTCGGCGTCGGCACCCTCAAGGACCTCGCCCTCGTCCAGCTCGTCGGCATCGTGGTCGGCGCCTATTCGTCGATCTTCTTCGCGACTCCGCTGCTGGTGACCCTCAAGGAATGGCGCGGGCCGGTGGCCGCACACACCCGCAAGGTGCTCGCCAAGCGCGGCGCCGCCGAATCGCGGACCGTGCCCCCCGCCGGGGAGGCCGTCGGCGCGCACGCCGGCGCGACACCCGTGTCCGTGACCAAGCGCATCGGAGCGACCACGACGGCGGGCGCCGGCGCCGCGCCGGTGGCCGAGCGCACCCCCAGACCGGGCGTCCGGCCCACCGGAAAGCGCGCCAAGAGAAGGCACTGACATGTCGGCACCCGAGCACACACGTCGAGCCCGGCGCCGCCGGTCCGTCCGCGCGGCGATCGCGGGCGCGGCCGCCGCGGCGGCGCTCGCCGCGACCACCGTCGCCTGTGGCACGACGGAGGAGTCCCTGCCCTCCATCGGGTATGCCGTCGACAACACGGTGACCACCTACAACGCCAACACCGTGGACGGCGCCGCCTCGGGAGCCCGGCAGGCCCTGGCCCGCGTGCTGCCCGGCTTCGGCTACGTCGATCCGGCCGGTCAGGTGATCTCCGACACCGACATCGGGGCGGCCACCGTCGTCTCGCAGGACCCGCTGACCGTCCAGTACCGGCTGTCCCCGGACTCCGTGTACTCGGACGGGGTGCCGATGTCGTGCGACGACCTGGTGCTCGCCTGGGCCGCCGCCAGCGGCCGATTCACCGCGCCCGACGCCTCGGGTGCTCCGGCGAACCTGTTCTCCGCCGCCCGGCGCTCCGGCTACGTCGACATCGAACGGATCGACTGTCAGACCGGGTCCAAGGACGCCACCGTCGTCTTCCGCGCCGGCCGCGCCTACGCCGACTGGCGAGCCCTGTTCGGCGCCACCGAGCTGATGCCCGCGCACGTCGCTGCCCGGGTCTCGGGGGTGCCCGACGTGGTCGCCGCCATCGGCGGTGGCGACGTCGAGGCGCTGCGCCGGCTCGCCGACTTCTGGAACACCGGGTGGAACCTGACCCCCGGCCGGCTGGACCTGTCGCTGCTGCCGGCCTCCGGCCCCTACCGGATCGAGTCGTTCACCGCCGAGGACGGGCTCGTCCTCGTCGCGAACGAACGCTGGTGGGGCAACAAGCCCGGCACCGACCGGATCGTGGTGTGGCCGCGCGGCACCGACGCCTCCGCGGCGGCCGCCGACGGCCGCGTCCACGTCGCCGACACCGGCACCGGGGCACTCGACCTGTCCCTCGGGGACGACGTGGAGACGACGGCCGCGGCGTCGCGCAACGTCGAGCAGCTCGTGCTGGGCACCGGCGGGGGCAGCCTCGGCGCCGCCGCCGCGCGCCGGGCGTTCGCGCTGTGCGTGCCCCGCTCGCAGTTGTTCGACGAGTTCGGCCGGGTCGGGGACGTGCCCGCCACCGGACTCGGTTCCGGGACGACGTCGTCGCGGCTGCTGCCCGCCGACTCGCCGCTGTACCCGGGCGTGTCCGGGCCCGCAGCCCGCTACGACCGGGCGGACACGACCGCGGCGCAGGCCGAGCTCGCCGCTGCGGGGACGGACCGCATCACCGTGCGGATCGGGTACCTCGGCCCGGACCCGCGCCGCGCCCGTACCGTCGAGCTGATCGCCCAGTCCTGTCGCGAGGCGGGCATCGAGGTGGTCGACGCCGCCTCGGACACGTTCACGCCGTCGCAGCTCACGGCGGGACAGGTCGATGCCGTCCTGGCCGGGACCGCCGTCGCGGCAGGGGCGGGAGGCACGGCCGACATGCAGGACGCGCGCGGCGCCCTCAACTCCGCGGCCGGCAGCAACGTCGGGCGCTTCGCCGACGCCCGCGTCGACCAGATCCTCGACGCCCTCGCCGTCACCACCGACGACGCCACCATCTCCGGTCTGGTGGGTGAGGCCGAGACGATCCTGTGGACCGCGATGCCGACCCTGCCGCTGTACGCGCAGCCCCGGGAGACGACCTTCGCCGGCGGCCTGCGTGCCGCCGTCGCCAACCCCAGCGCTGCCGGTGCGGGCTGGAACATGGACAGGTGGATCCTCAACAGATGAACAGCAATCCCGCCGGAGCGCACGCTCTGATCGAACGTGCCGCCACGGCGGTCACCGCCCGTACCCGCTGGGTCGACGACTTCCCGACGCCCGGCGTCCGCTTCGCCGACCTGACCCCGGTCTTCGCCGACGGCGAGGCCTTCGGGGCGGTCATCGCCGCGCTGGCCGCCACCGCGCCGGACGCGGAACTGGTGGCCGGCGTCGACGCCCGCGGCTTCCTGCTCGGCGGCGGCATCGCCCACGCTCTGGGTGTCGGCGTCCTCGCGGTGCGCAAGGCCGGCAAGCTGCCTCCGCCGGTGGACACCCGCGAGTACTCCCTCGAGTACGGCACCGCGGCGATCGAGATCCCGCAGGATTCGGTTCGGTTGCGCGGGCGGCGGGTACTCGTCGTCGACGACGTGCTCGCCACCGGCGGCACCCTCTCGGCGACGGCGGAGCTTCTCGACGCGGCCGGTGCCTTGGTCGTCGCGGTGGCGGTGGTGACCGAGATCGAGGCCCTCGGTGGGCGGGCGCGGCTGGAAAAGTACCCGGTGACGTCATTGGTTCGGCTCTGAGAGCTAGAGTTGGCGCAGGTGCCGGTGGTTCCGGACGACGAGGAGTGTGCGGCGGTGCGTCCGGTGTGCATCGGCGACGGGAGGTGTGGGCATGACCCAGAATCTTGATCGGTCCCAGAATTCCGGTCCGACCCCGACCTCGGCGTCCACGTCGGCCTCCCGCCGGGTGCGGGCGCGGCTGGCGCGCCGCATCACCGGGCAGCGCGGCACCACTCTCAAGCCGGTGCTCGAGCCGCTGGTCACGATCCACCGCGAGCTGTACCCGAAGGCCGACCTGTCGGAGCTGCAGCGCGCCTACGACGTGGCGGAGGAGCGGCACGCGTCGCAGAAGCGCAAGTCCGGCGACCCGTACATCACCCATCCCCTCGCGGTCGCGACGATCCTCGCCGAGCTCGGCATGGACACCACGACGCTGATCGCGGCGCTGCTGCACGACACCGTCGAGGACACCGGTTACAGTCTCGAGCAGCTCACCGCCGAGTTCGGCGAGGAGGTTGCCCACCTCGTCGACGGCGTCACCAAGCTGGACAAGGTGGTGCTCGGCACCGCCGCCGAGGGCGAGACCATCCGCAAGATGATCATCGCGATGGCGCGCGACCCCCGGGTCCTGGTGATCAAGGTCGCCGATCGGCTGCACAACATGCGCACCATGCGCTTCCTGCCGCCGGAGAAGCAGGCCCGCAAGGCGCGCGAGACCCTCGAGGTGATCGCGCCGCTCGCGCACCGTCTCGGCATGGCGACGGTCAAGTGGGAGCTCGAGGACCTGTCCTTCGCGATCCTGCACCCGAAGAAGTACGAGGAGATCGTGCGGCTCGTCGCCACCCGGGCGCCGTCGCGCGACACCTACCTGGCCAAGGTCCGCGCCGAGATCAACGCGACGCTCGCAGCGTCGCGGATCGATGCCACCGTCGAGGGCCGGCCGAAGCACTACTGGTCGATCTACCAGAAGATGATCGTCAAGGGCCGCGACTTCGACGACATCCACGACCTGGTCGGCGTGCGGATCCTGTGCAACGAGATCCGCGACTGCTACGCCGCCGTGGGCGTCGTGCACTCGCTGTGGCAGCCGATGGCGGGCCGGTTCAAGGACTACATCGCCCAGCCGCGGTTCGGTGTGTACCAGTCGCTGCACACCACCGTGATCGGCCCTGAGGGCAAGCCGCTCGAGGTGCAGATCCGCACCCGCGAGATGCACCGCACCGCCGAGTTCGGCATCGCCGCGCACTGGCGGTACAAGGAGACCAAGGGCAAACACTCGGGCGACGTCGCCGAGCTCGACGACATGGCGTGGATGCGGCAGTTGCTCGACTGGCAGCGCGAGGCCGCCGACCCCGGCGAGTTCCTCGAGTCGCTGCGTTACGACCTCGCCGTGAAGGAGATCTTCGTCTTCACCCCCAAGGGCGACGTGATCACGCTGCCGTCCGGGTCGACGCCGGTGGACTTCGCGTACGCCGTGCACACCGAGGTGGGGCACCGCTGCATCGGCGCGCGGGTCAACGGCCGGCTCGTCGCGCTCGAACGCAAGCTCGAGAACGGCGAGGTCGTCGAGGTCTTCACGTCCAAGGACCCCAATGCCGGGCCGAGCCGCGACTGGCAGTCGTTCGTGGTCTCGCCGCGCGCGAAGGCCAAGATCCGGCAGTGGTTCGCGAAGGAACGCCGCGAGGAGGCGCTCGAGGCCGGCAAGGACGCCATCGGCAAGGAGGTCAAGCGGGTCGGGCTGCCGCTGCAGCGCCTGATGAACGCGGACCTGATGCAGGCCGTGGCCAAGGAACTGCGGTACGCCGACGTGTCGGCGCTCTACACCGCGGTCGGTGAGCACCACGTCTCGGCGCACCACGTCGTGCAGCGCCTCGTCGCGCTGCTCGGCGGGGTCGGTGGCGTCGAGGAGGAGCTCGCGGAGCGGTCCACCCCGTCGTCCATTCCGACCCGGTCCCGGCAGAGCGGTGACTCCGGCATCCTCGTGCCCGGCGCGCCGGGCACGGTGTCGAAGCTGGCCAAGTGCTGTACGCCGGTCCCCGGCGACGAGATCATGGGCTTCGTGACCCGCACCGGCTCGGTGAGCGTGCACCGCACCGACTGCACCAACGCCGGATCCCTGCAGCAGCAGTCCGAGCGGATCATCGAGGTCAAGTGGGCGCCGTCCCCGTCGTCGGTGTTCCTCGTGGCCATCCAGATCGAGGCGCTCGACCGGCACCGGCTGCTCTCGGACGTCACCAAGGCACTCGCCGACGAGAAGGTGAACATCCTCTCGGCGTCGGTGACCACGACCGGCGACCGGGTCGCGGTGAGCCGCTTCACGTTCGAGATGGGCGATCCCAAGCACCTCGGGCACGTGCTCAACGTCGTCCGCAACGTCGAGGGCGTCTACGACGTGTACCGGGTGACCTCCGCGGCATAGAAGGTCCGCGGCGTAGCAGGATCGGCGACCCCACCTCGCCCATCCGCACGTCGCGGTCCGTCAGCCGACGCTAAGCGCATGCTAAGCGCGCTGCGCGATCGTTCTCCTCGCCGGACGGTCCGGCACATCCTGACAGAGGAGAACGCATTGCGTAACACCGTCATCACCGCCATTTCCGCCGAGGGTGCGGAGCTCGACGAGGCGCGCCTCGCGACCGTGTCCGGCGGTCGCGCGTGCGAGGATCGGTCGAGCAAGACGATCGACATGTCGACCGGCGCGGTCGGTACCGATCAGGACTTCTGACGGACCGAGGACGCCGGGTGGGGAGGCGGCTCGCCTCGCCCGCCCGGCGCTCGTCCGTCGACCGATCCGATCCGATCCGCCCCGAGGAACAGCTCATGAGCGCGCATCCCGCCCGCATCCTGGTGCTCACCCAGCCGGGTGACCCGCACGCAGACCACGTCGTCGACCTGTTGCGCCGGCGCGACGCCCGGGTCGTCGTGTTCGACCCCGCCGATTTCCCTGTCCACGCGTCGATCTCCGTCGGCTACACCGCCGGCGGTGCGGTCCGCCGCACCCTCGACCACCGCGGTGGGCGGATCGACCTGTCCGCCGTCGACGCGGTCTGGTTCCGCCGCCCACGCAACCCGCGGGCGCACCCGGAGGTCACCGCCCCGGCGGTCCGCGAGTACGTCGAAAGGGAATGCGAGGCAATGACCTCCGCGCTCTGGGACGATCTGGACTGTCTCGCGGTGCCGGGAACGCGGGCCGCGATCCGGCAGGCGGCCCGCAAGACCGCCCAGCTCACCCTGGCCGGCCGTCTCGGGTTCGAGCTTCCGCCCACGATCGTGACCACCTCCCCGGACGAGTTCCTCGATTTCTGGGACCGGCACGAGGGGCAGGTGATCAGCAAACCGCTCGACCGGCCGTTCCTGATCGACGGTGACGACGGCTACTTCCGCATGTGCGAGCCTGTCACGACGACGGACCTGGGGTACGCGGAGGCGATGCGCCTGTGCCCGATGATCGTGCAGGGCTATGTGCCCAAACAGATCGAGGTGCGGGTGACGGTGGTCGGGCAGCGGGTCCTCGGCGCCGCCATCCACAGCCAGGACAGCAACCACACGCGGCTCGACTGGCGCAGCTACGACCCTTCCACGACCCGCTACAGCCGGCACGAGTTGCCGGCCGCGCTCGCCGCGTTGTGCCGCAGTCTGGTGGCTGAGCTCGAATTACAGTACGGGACAATCGATCTCATACTCACTCCGGACGGCCGCTACGTGTTCCTCGAGATCAACCCGTCGGGACAGTGGTTGTGGATCGAGGACGCGACGGGTCTGCCCATCTCCGACGCACTGTGCGAGCTGCTGCTCGACGGTGCCCACCGCTCCCGGCGCCCCGCCGTCCAGGAGGTGCCCGCATGATCGCCCCGGCCGGCGCGGCGCTCGACGACGCTGCTCTCGGGCAGGCACTGACTCTGCTCGCGCGCCTCAACACCGACCCGGTAGCGGCCGGGTCCGCGGAGGAACTGCTGGCGGCCCTGCGGGCGGAGCACCCCGGACTGCGCCTTCGCCTGCTCCGGCACCGGGAAGCCTACGGGGACACCGTGCAGTTCGGCCTGCTCGTCTCCGGGCCCCGCGGTGGCACCGTCACGCTGTCCTGGGCGCCGCCGTCGGAGGTGCCGTGGATGTTGCGCGGCGCGCAACGCAGCGCCGAATCGATGCTGCTACGCGTCAACGGCGAGGCGCTCGACATCCAGCACGCGATGGCGTATCTGGACGTGATGTGGGAGCAGACGGCCCTGCTCGACCGACTCGTCGACGTGTGTCTCGTCCAGCAGGAACTCGCCGAGAACCCGGTGACGCTGGCCGACGGTGAGCTGCAGGACGCCATGGACGCCTTCCGTCGCGCGCGCGGCCTGCTGACCCCGGCGGCGACCGCTGCATGGATGGCACGGCGGCACCTCGACCACGCGGCGCTCGAGGAGATGGTGGCACGCGAGGCCGCCGTTGCCGCGCTGCGCACGCGGGTGACGGTCGACCGCGTCGACTCGTGGTGCGCGGCGCACCGATCGACGTGCGACCGGCTCCGGATCGCCCGCGTGCGCTTCGCCGACCGCGCCGCCGCCGAGCGGTTCGTCGCCGCGTTCGCCGAGCGGCGACGCACCTGCGGCACAACGGCCGACGCGTTCGGCGCGGCGCTGACGGCTGTCGCCCCGTCCCGTCCGCTGGGGGCCGAGCTGATGGAGCGGACCGTGGCCGACCTCGACCTCGGCCTGGGCTCCGGCCTGGCCGATGCGGTCGCGCCCGGTGCGCTGCTGCCGCCGCGGGCGGTCGGAACGGAATGGGAAGTGGTACAGGTGCTCTCGCGCGCCGCCGCGTCCGAGTCGGACCTGCTGGAGCAGGCCTCGAGGCGGTTGTTCGACGAGTGGCTCGCCGACCGGCGCCGCACCGCCCGGATCGAATGGTTCTGGGGCGAGGCGGAGAAGACGCCGCGGTGACGCGCCGCATCCGGCCGCTCGCTCAGACCGGGATGTCCGATTGCGGCGCGGCGTGCCTGGCGATGATCTTCGCCTACTTCGGCGTCCCACGCGGCGTCGCGGACCTCGTCGACGAGCTGGGGGTTTCCCGCGACGGACTCACCGCCCTGGCGCTCGTGCGATGTGCCCGCGGCCACGGGCTCGACGTCCGCGCCTTCGGCCGCTCCGCCGACGCCGTCGCCGGGGGCGGTGCACAGCTGCCCGCCGTCGTGCACTGGGACGGCAACCATTTCGTGGTGGTCGAACGGTGCACGGAGCGGCACGTGCACATCGTCGATCCGGCGCGGGGGCGCCGGCGCCTGACCCGGGCACAGTTCCGCGACGGGTACTCGGGCGTGAGCATCGAGTTCGGCCCCGGCGACCCGTCGGTCTATCCGCCGCCGGCCCTGCCCGCCTCCCGGCGACGAACGATGCCGGCCCGGTTCCTGCACGGCCACCGCGCACTGCTCGCGTCGGTCGTGGTGGCCTCGATCGCGTTGCAGGCGATCGGGATGACGCTTCCGGTGGTCTCGGCGATTCTGGTGGACCGGGTCCTGCCGAGCGCCGACCGCCCGCTGCTGTACGCCGTGGTCGGTGCGACGGTCGTCGCGTGCCTTGCGCACGGTGCGGTCGGGGTGGTGCGCAGCCGGATGCTGGAGGCGCTGCGCCGGCGCGCCGACGGTGAGCTCACCGGCGCCGCCGTCGCGCACCTGCTGGCATTGCCGTATGCATACTTCGCTCGCCGGGGAACCAGTGACGTGGTGCAGCGGGTCTCGAGCGTCGGGGCGATTCGGGAGCTGCTCACCGGACCCGTCGTGGCGGCGGTGCTCGACGGGCCGTTGGCGCTGACGTACCTCGCTCTGCTGCTGTGGTGGGCGCCGATGCTCGGCGTCACGCTGATGGTGCTCGCGACGGTGCAGATCGTCCTGATCGTGGGCACCGGCCGCCGGGTCGGTCAGCTCGGTCAGGAAGAGTTGCGCGCGCACGCCCTCGCCGAGGGACGCCTGCTCGAGACCGTGAACGGCATCGAGACGGTGAAGGCCTCCGGTTCCGAGGCGGCTGCGGCCGCGCAGTGGCACGCTCTGTTCACCACCGCCCTGGACGCGGCGTCGCGCAGCGGCCGCCTCGAGGGTGTGGTCGAATCGCTGGTGGCCGGTCTCAGGGTGGCGGCGCCCGCGGTCCTGATGATCGTCGGCGTCGTCGGCGTGCTGGACGGACGGCAGACGCTCGGCGCCATGATCGCCGCGAACGGGGTCGCGCTCGCCGCGCTCGCCCCGCTCGGCTCGGTAGTGTCGGTGCTGCAGCGGCTGCAGTTCGCGGCGGCCCACCTGGCCCGGCTGCGGGACATCGTCGACAGCGACGTCGAACAGCACGGCCGGAGCGTGCGGCCCGCCCCGGCACTCAGCGGCGCGATCTCGCTGCGCGGTGTCGGATTCCGGTACGACCCGCGCTCGCCGTGGGTGGTGCGCGACATCGACTGCGACATCCCCGCCGGGTCGACGGTGGCGCTGGTGGGACCGTCCGGCTCCGGCAAGAGCACCCTCGCCCGCCTGCTGCTCGGACTCTACGAGCCGACGGAGGGACGGGTGCTGTTCGACGGACACGACGCCGCGGACCTGGAATCCCGTTCGCTGCGCGCTCAGTTCGGGGTGGTGACGCAGAACAGCGCCCTGTTCACCGGGACCGTCGCGCAGAACATCGCCGCGGGACGGGCGGAGGCCTCCCTCCCCCGCATCGTCGAGGCCGCGAAACTGGCGCACATCCACGACGCGATCGTCGCCATGCCGATGGGGTACGAGACGATGCTGCGGGACGGGTCGGGCCTGTCCGGTGGGCAGTGCCAACGGATCGCGCTTGCGCGGGCGGTGCTCGGCGCGCCCCGAGTGCTGTTGCTCGACGAGGCGACCAGCGCCCTCGACGCCGCGACGGAAGCGTCGGTCGTGGCGTCGCTGGGAGGGCTGCGCCAGACCCGGATCGTCATCGCGCACCGGCTCAGCACCGTCCGCACCGCAGATGTGATTCTCGTGCTCGACGACGGCAGGATCGTCGAAAGGGGCGGCCATCACGAACTGCTGAGCCGGGACGGGCGGTACGCGGAACTCGTCGCCCTGCAGACGCGGTAGGTGGCCGGCCGCACTCACCCGGCCGCACTCACCCGACCGCGACGATCCGCATCGGGATCAGGGGGCGCCCACCGCCCAGGGGACTCGATCCGTCGTCGCCCGCCGCGGCGACCTCCTCGAGCGCCCGCAGGCCGGGTTCTCCGACGGTGCCGAACACCGAATACTGCGGCTGCAGCAGGGAATCGCCGAACACGAGCAGGAACTGACTGCCGTTGCTGTCCCGGTGCCCGGCGTTGGCCATCGCGACGGTGCCGCGCGGATACACGACGGGGGACGGCAGATAGCCGTTCTCCCCGCGGACGACCGTGACGGGGTACTCGTCGGCGAACGTGTAGCCGGGCCCTCCCGTCCCGGATCCGGTGGGGTCGCCGCACCGGAACATCTGCATCCCCGGTTCGTCGGTCACGTGATGGCACTCGGTCCCGTCGAAGAAGCCCTGCCGGGCGAGGCCGACGAAACTCTGCACCGCACACGGCGCTGCGGCGCGTTCGAGGACCAGCGGGACCGGACCCGCGGAGGTCGTCAGCGTCAGCTCCACCGTCCCGGTCGCGGGCACGGACGTCGACGCGGGCACGGTCGCCGTCCTCGCGGCCGGCCCGGCGGCACGGAACGCGCAGGCGACGGTGGCGGCCGCCGGTTCCGGCCGCGGCGGCATCGCAACATAGGCGGACGGGTCGAACCCGGGGGAAGTGGCGGCCGCGGTGGTCGTCGCCCGCAGCGCGGCAGGGGCGGGCCCGGTGTCGGAAGCGGCACACGCCGCAGCCGCGAGTGCTGCGCCGAGGGTCGCGGCCAGGCGCGCAGCAATGGAGGTACCAGAGGTCACAGACACGGCACAGTAGACGATCCCGTCACAATCCGACAGACCCCTGCCGGCGGCGGGGACGCGAACGCCCCGCCCACCGGCGGGTGGGCGGGGCGTTGGGAGACGCGCAGGATCAGTCCGAGCGGACGGCGGTCAGCGTCGTCGGCGCCGCCGGTGGTCCGTCGGGTCCGCCGCCGTCCACCCCGGCCGCGGCGATCTCGTCGAGGGTCGCCAGGCCGGTCTCGTCGATGGTGCCGAACACGGTGTACTGCGGCGGCAGGATCGAATCGCCGTAGACCAGGAAGAACTGGCTGCCGTTCGTGCCGGGGCCGGCATTGGCCATCGCGAGCGTGCCCCGTGGGTAGATCATCGGATTCTGCGCCTGCGGATCTCCGGCCGCGTACTGGTCGGTGGGGAACTCGTTGGCGAACTCGTAGCCCGGTCCGCCGGTACCCGTGGCGGTGGGGTCGCCGCACTGCAGCACCGACAGCGTCGGGTCGGTCGTCAACCGGTGGCAGTCGGTGTCGTCGAAATACCCCTGGGAGGCCAGCGACAGGAAGCTGCCGACGGTGCACGGGGACAGCTCGCCCCGCAGGGCCAGCCCGATGTCGCCCTGGGTGGTCGCCACGGTGACGTCGGTGTCGGTGGTGGGGACGGCCTCGGCGCGCGGCGGCTGCACCGGCTTCGCGGCCGGTCGTCCGTCGGACGGGTACGCGCAGCTCACCGTAGCGGGCAGCGGCTCGGCCCGCTGGGCGGGCAGGGCCGGGAAGTCGGACAGCGACGGTGCGGACGTCGGTGCCGAGGCCGCGGTGTTCGACGTGGACGTCGCGGACCCGTCGTCCGGGTCGCCGGAGCAGGCGGTGAGCAGCAGCGCCACACCGACCCCGGCCACGGCCGCCCGGGCAGCGCCGGATCGGGTACGGGTCATCAATCCATCCTCACACTGGTCAGGGAGATCGGCTGGGCCGGCGCGCCGTCCTGGCCGCCGCCCTCGACCCCGGCGGCGGCGACCGTGTCGAGGGTCGCCAGGCCGGTCTCGTCGATGGTGCCGAACACGGTGTACTGCGGCGGCAGGATCGAGTCGCCGTACACGAGGAAGAACTGGCTGCCGTTGGTGCCGGCGCCGGCGTTGGCCATCGCGACGGTGCCGCGCGGGTACGTCAGCGGCTGCGTGGCCGCCGGATCCTCGGGCGCGTACTGGTCGGTGGGGAACTCGTTGGCGAACTGGTAGCCGGGGCCGCCGGCGCCGGTGCCGGTCGGGTCGCCGCACTGCAGCACGGCGAGCGAGTCGGACGTGGTCAGGCGGTGGCAGGCGGTGTCGTCGAAGTACCCCTGCGACGCCAGGGACAGGAAGTTGTTGACCGTGCACGGGGAGGTGTCGTTGTGCAGGACCAGGCCGATGTTGCCCTGGGTGGTCTCCACACTGACGCTGATGTCGGTATTGCCCTCGCCGGTGGTGAGGATGCCGTCGGTGCGCGGCGGCTGCACCGGCCTGGCCGGTTCGCCGCCGGGCGGGTACGCACAGTTCACCGATTCGGGCAGCGGTTCCGACCGGCCCGCGGGCAGCGCCGCGAACTCGGTCTGCGCCGGGTCGGTCGTCTCCGACGCCGCGGTGGAGGCGGCGTCGTCGCCGCCGCGGCCGAGCACCCAGATGCCGACGCCCGCCGCGACGACCGCGGCCACACCGAGCGCCGACAGACCGATGGTCAGCTGGCGGCGCTTGCGCGCCCGCTGCGCCCGCCGTTCGAGTTGCCGCTCGAGTTTGCGTTTGGCGGCCTGGCGCCGCTGTGCGTTGCTCGGCACTGCAGTAGTCCTCCCGTAACCGATCGTCGTTGCCGGTCCCAGCGTCGCCGCTGGAACCCGGCTCGAGCCGGATCGAGTCTGCCACCCCAACCTGAGAACCGGGCGACGGGGAGCCCGGCCTAGGCTGTAGGGGCCACGCGAAGGCCCACACCGTAGGAGCGATGCCCGTGCTCGTCACCGGATTCCCCGCCGGGATGTTCCAGACCAACTGCTACATCCTCGCGCAGGACGACGCGAAGGAATGCGTCGTCGTCGACCCCGGGCAGGATGCCGCCGAGCCCCTCGCCGACTTTCTCACCCGGTCCGGACTGACGCCGCGCGCGGTGCTGCTCACCCACGGGCACCTCGACCACATCTGGTCGGCGCAGGCCGTCGCCGACCGCTACGACATCCCGGCCTATATCCATCCGGACGACCGCTACATGCTGACCGATCCCGGGCGCGGCATCGGCCCGACGTTGAAGCCGTTCCTCGAGGGCGCCGAATTCGCCGAGCCGCGGACCGTGATCGAACTGGCCGACGGGGACGAGATCGAGCACGCCGGCATCCGGTTCGCCGTCGATCACACCCCGGGGCACACCCAGGGCTCGGTGGTGCTGCGCACCCACGCGACGACCCCCGACGGCGACGACGTCGAGATCGCCCTCACCGGCGACACCCTGTTCCAGGGGTCGATCGGCCGCACCGACCTGCCGGGTGGCAACCACGAACAGCTGCTCGCGTCGATCGCGGCGAAACTGCTCGTGCGCGACGACGCCACCGCGATCCTGCCCGGCCACGGCCCGTCCAGCACCATCGGCCAGGAGCGGGTGTCGAACCCGTTCCTGGTGGGGCTGGCCGGCTCCCGCTGACCCGGCCCGGGCCGGCCCGCCTCCGATCCACCGACGAGAGAAAGCAGCGACAGTTGAGCAAGCCCTCCACGTTCTCGGCGCCCAAGGGTGTACCCGATTACGTCCCCCCGCAGTCCGCGGAGTTCGTCGCCGTGCGCGACGGGCTGACCCGCGCGGCGCGGCTGGCCGGCTACGGGCACATCGAGCTGCCGATCTTCGAGGACACCGGACTGTTCGCGCGCGGCGTCGGCGAGTCCACCGACGTCGTCAGCAAAGAGATGTACACGTTCGCCGACCGCGGCGACCGGTCCGTCACGCTGCGCCCGGAGGGCACCGCGGGTGTGATGCGGGCGGTGATCGAGCACGGCCTCGACCGTGGCCAGCTGCCCGTCAAGCTGAGCTACTCGGGCCCGTTCTTCCGGTACGAGCGCCCCCAGGCCGGCCGGTACCGCCAGCTGCAGCAGGTGGGCGTCGAGGCGATCGGCGTCGACGATCCGGCCCTCGACGCCGAGGTCATCGCCGTCGCCGACGCCGGATTCCGCAGCCTGGGCCTCGAGGGGTTCCGCCTCGAGATCACGTCCCTCGGCGACGAGACGTGCCGCCCGCAGTACCGGGAGTTGTTGCAGCAGTTCCTGTTCAAGCTGGACCTGGACGAGGAGACCCGCCGCCGCGCCGAGATCAACCCGTTGCGGGTGCTCGACGACAAACGCCCCCACGTGCGGGAGATGACGGCCGACGCGCCGCTCATGCTCGACCACCTTTCCGACACGGCCAAGGCGCACTTCGACGAGGTGCTGTCGCATCTCGACGCGCTCGGCGTGCCGTACACGATCAACCCGCGCATGGTGCGCGGCCTCGACTACTACACGAAGACGACGTTCGAATTCGTCCACGACGGGCTCGGCGCCCAGTCCGGGATCGGTGGCGGCGGCCGCTACGACGGCCTGATGGCGCAGCTCGGCGGCCAGCCGCTCTCCGGTATCGGCTTCGGGCTCGGCGTCGACCGCACGGTCCTCGCGCTCGCCGCCGAGGGCAGGACCGCGGGCAGCCCCGCCCGCTGCGAGGTGTTCTGCGTGCCGATGGGCGAGGCCGCCAAGTCGACGCTGGTGCCGATCGCCCACCGGCTGCGCGCCGCCGGCATCCGCGTGGACCTGGCGTACGGCGGTCGCGGCGTCAAGGGCGCGATGAAGGCCGCCGACCGTTCCGGTGCCGTGGTCGCGCTCGTGCTGGGGGAGCGCGAACTCGAGGCCGGCGAGATCGTCGTCAAGGACCTGCGCACCGGCGAACAGCACACCGTGCCGCTCGACGGCGTGGTCGCCCGGGTCGGGGACGTCGTTGCCCGCACCTGACCCGTCGGCCCGTCCCGCGCCGACCCGTCTGGACCTGATCCCCACGCGGGTGCTCGCGCCCCGCGCCGGGAGAGTCGCGGTGTTCTCCCTCCTGATCGGCGTGGTGGCCGGTCTGCTGGTGTACCTGGTGTCCAGCCCGCTGGTTGCGGTCGTGTTCGGTGTGCTCGTCGGGGTGCCGCCCGCGGTGGGCGCCCTGGCGGTGCTGCGCCGGCACCGCTGGATCGACGGCACCACGGTCACCGCGAAGGGGGCGCTGCGCACCCGGCGGGTGGAGCTGCGCAACCTCGCCGGGGTCGAGCTGGTGGTGTCGGCGCTGCGGGTGAGTCAGGTGGTGTTGCGGCTCAACGACGGGGATCGGCTCGTGTCGGTTCCGCTGGCGTTGTACGCGAACGGCGGCTGCCGAGAGCTCGACGTACTGGCGTTGCGCCGACTCGCCGACGCGCTGGCGGCGAGCGAGCTGGCCTCGGCCGCCGCGATGTCGTCGGTGCTGGTGGAGCAGCTGCGGGCGGAGGCCCGCGACGCCGGGCTCGAGCAGCGGCCGCTGTACCGGGCGGTGCTGCTGGCCCGTGACGCCGGGCGCGTGCCGCAGACCACGCTCACCGACCACGAGGTGGCCTCGCTCGTCGAGTGAGCGCAGACCGATTGGGCTGTGGGTACCCCGGGTATGCGGGGCGCATGATCTCGCTGCACTCGGTGTTCTCCGGGCCGTTCCGAGCCGCCTCCGCGCTGCGCGGGGCGCGGGTGTTCCATCCGCACGGGGTGCTCTTCCGGGGCGTCGCGGAACTGGATTCGCGGTGGTGGCCGGTTCCGTCCCCGGCGCGGGTGCCGGTCACCGCGCGGCTGTCCGGCGCCGTGGGCACGCCCGACGGCGTGCCCGACATCCTGGGTCTGGCGTTGCGGTTCTCCCTCGAGGACGGCCCGTGGGACATCCTGCTCGCCACCCTGCACGTGCCCACCAGGGCGGTCCTGCTGCCGGCCCGGGGCTGGTCGACCGCGCGGTACGGCTCCCTGATGGCCTATCGCACGAATGTCGACCTCGCGCCGCGGTGGATCTTCGCGTTCCCGGAGGGCGACCAGCCGTCCTCGACGTCCGTCCTGGAACTGGCCCGGCACGGCGTCCCGTTGCTGTTCTCGTTGCACGTGGCCTCGGCCCGAGGGCCGCTCGTGCCGGCCGGCCGCGTCACGCTCGAGTCCGCGGTGCCCGCCTCCGACGAGGCCCAGCCGTCGTTCGATCCGGTGCTCAACCACCCGGCGGCCGTCGAGCTGTGGCCGCGCTGGCTCGTGCCGTTCCGCCGCGACGCATACCGCGGCAGCCGCTCGGGACGCGGGGCATCCGACGCGTCCGCGCGGAGCGGTTTCCTCGACACCGCCGGAACGTAGTAGCCGGGGGTGCAGAGCAACTCTGCACCCCCGGCCTTCGTGGGCCGGACCGGAGCCGGTCCGGCGACGCGTCAGCTCACGACGGCGTCGATCGTCTTCTTCAGGGCCGAGGGCTGCGCGGGGGAGTGCGGGGCCTTCTCCTTCAGCTCGAGCATCCGCGCCCCGATCTCCTGTAGCTGCTTACGGCCGAGTGCCTCCCGCACCTTCGGGAACCACTCCTCTTCCTCCTCCTCGATGTGGTGCTCGACGTTCTCGATGAGGACGGTCGTCTTCGCGTCGAACCGCTCGGCGTCGGGTTTCATCCCCGCCAGTTCCGTCACGAGGACGTCCGCGACGTGGTGTTCCTCGAACGATTCGAGGATGTCCGATTCGAGGTCGGGCAGCAGCGCGCGCACCTCGGGGTACATGCCCTCGTTCTCGATGTAGGTGTGCACCGTCAGCAGTTCGATGATCCGGCCGACGATCCGGCCCTTCTCGTCGCCGTTGTCCGCTCCGCGGAACTCGCGGAACAGCTTCCGGATCTCCTTGTGGTCTTCCTTCAACAACACGATCGCGTCAGTGGACACCAGGCCTCCCGCCGAAGTGGTTCTCGAATCCCCGCCGTCGTGAGGGGCGTGCGCTCCAGATACCCCGGCGGGAGCCCGATTACACCGATCCGTCCGATTCAGGTGCTCGGCGGTGTCCGCTCGGCGGTGTCCCGGACGTGGGGCTCCTCGGCCACCTCGGCGGCGTGGCGCCGGCCGACGCCGACGTGCGCCTCCGCCCGCATGGTCTCCACCATGTGCGGGTAGTGCAGCTCGAACGCCGGGCGCTCGGAGCGGATGCGTGGCAGCTCGTAGAAGTTGTGCCGCGGCGGCGGGCAGGTGGTGGCCCACTCGAGGGAGTTGCCGTAACCCCACGGGTCGTCGACGATCACGACCTGCCCGTACCGGTAGCTCTTGAACACGTTCCACAGGAACGGCAGGGTCGACACGCCGAGGGTGAAGGCCCCGATTGTGGAGATGGTGTTGAGGGTGGTGAACCCGTCCGACGGCAGGTAGTCGGCGTAGCGGCGCGGCATGCCCTCGTTGCCCAGCCAGTGCTGCACCAGGAACGTGGTGTGGAAGCCGAGGAAGGTCAGCCAGAAGTGCCACTTGCCGAGACGCTCGTCCATCAGTCGACCGGTCATCTTCGGGAACCAGAAGTAGATGCCCGCGTAGGTGGCGAACACGATGGTGCCGAAGAGCACGTAGTGGAAGTGCGCGACGACGAAGTAGGAGTCGTGGACGTGGAAGTCCAGCGGCGGGCTGGCGAGGACCACGCCGGTCAGGCCGCCGAACAGGAAGGTGATGATGAAGCCCACTGCGAACAGCATCGGGGTCTCGAACGTCACCTGCCCCCGCCACATGGTGCCGATCCAGTTGAAGAATTTCACGCCGGTGGGCACCGCGATCAGGAACGTCATGAACGAGAAGTACGGCAGCAGCACGGCGCCGGTGGCGTACATGTGGTGCGCCCACACGGCCATCGACAGGGCACCGATCGCCAGGGTCGCATAGACCAGGCCGGTGTAGCCGAAGATCGGCTTACGCGAGAACACCGGGATGACCTCGGAGATGATGCCGAAGAACGGCAGCGCGATGACATACACCTCGGGGTGGCCGAAGAACCAGAACAGGTGCTGGTAGAGCAACACCCCGCCGTTGGCCGGGTCGTAGATGTTGCCGCCGAGCACGCGATCGACCAGCACTCCCATGAACGCGGCGGTCAGCAGCGGGAAGATCAGCAGGATCAGGATCATCGTGATGAAGATGTTCCAGGTGAAGATCGGCATCCGGAACATCGTCATACCGGGGGCACGCAGGCACACGACCGTGGTGATCATGTTGACCCCGCCGAGGATGGTGCCGAGACCGGCGACGGCCAGACCGGCGAACCACAGGTTTCCGCCGACACCGGGGCTGTGCAGGTCGTCCGCGAGCGGAACGTAGGAGGTCCACCCGAAGTCCGGGGCGCCACCCGGGGTGACGAGGGAGAAGGCCACGACGGAGGCGCCGAACAGGTACAGCCAGTAGCTGAACGCGTTCAGCCGGGGGAACGCGACGTCGGGCGCACCGATCTGCAGCGGCAGGATGTAGTTCGCGAACCCGAACACGATCGGGGTCGCGTACATCAGCAGCATGATGCCGCCGTGCATGGTGAACAGCTGGTTGTACTGCTCGTTGGATAGGAACTGCATGCCCGGGACGGCGAGTTCGCTGCGGATCAGCAGAGCCATCAGCCCGCCGATCAGGAAGAAGGCGAACGAGGTCACGATGTACATCAGCCCGAGCATCTTCGGGTCGGTCGTGGTGACCAGCTTGTAGAACGTCGAGCCCTTGGGCGCATACCGCGGCGGATACGGGCGAACAGCCTTCGTCTCGGTGACAACCATGGTGCCTCCTTGCGCCTCCCCCAGGGGCGGCGATGTCGCTGCGGCGCCGGGCGCTCCGCTCGGCCTGAGACGGCACCCCGGAACGACCGCGGCATCATGCGGTAGGTCGAGCGTAACCGGCACCGGCCGCGCGCGGGAGGTTTTGCGAGGCGGATTGTCGTCCGTCCGCGCGGAATTCGAGGGGTTTCCGGGAACAAATCCTTGCCCCGCTGTGTTGTGAGTGGTACAAGAAAGGTGTAGCGGCCAGCATAGATCGACCGCTCTCCTCAACCGGCACGAAGAGTCTGTGGAGGTGGAAACGATGTTGATGCGCACCGATCCGTTCCGCGAGCTCGACCGCTTCGCGCAGCAGGTTCTCGGCACGGCGGCCCGTCCCGCGGTGATGCCCATGGACGCCTGGCGTGAGGGCGACAAGTTCGTCGTCGAGTTCGATCTGCCCGGCGTCGCCGAGGATTCGCTCGACCTCGACGTCGAACGGAACGTGCTGACGGTGCACGCAGAGCGGCCGGCACGCGACCAGAGTCAGGAGATGGTGGCGGCCGAGCGCCCGCGCGGAGTGTTCAGCCGGCAGCTGTTCCTCGGCGAGAACCTCGACACCGACAACATCGAGGCGACGTACGACGCCGGCGTGCTGAGGCTGACGATCCCGGTCGCGGAGAAGGCCAAGCCGCGCAAGATCGAGATCGCGGTAGGCGACAAGAAGGCGATCGACGGCTGATCCGTCCGAGGCGTGTCCCCGGGAGACGACCATGGACGAACTCGACCTGATTGCCGAACCGCCCGTCGGGCAGCCGCCCACCGTCGACGGCGTGGACCTCGAGCTGCTCCTGCTCGATCTCGAGCTGGAGATGCTCGAGTGGCCCCGGCCGCGACGACCGGTGGCGGACCCGAGGTGCCGGACCGCCGCGGTCCGTCGTCCGCGGGGCGCGGCGCGCACCGCGGGACCGCCGGGTCGAGCCGGGACGCGGGCTCCGGGGGAAGTGGTTGCCACGCAGCGCTCTCCTCCGGTCCGTACCGGATCGGCCCGCCGAAGCCACGTAGTAGCGAAAGGACGGTGATACGACATCGCAGCAGAGTCGCCAGGCGTTGACGTGCGTGCCGCCCGCCCGGACGGCAGCTACGAGGCGTTGGGCGCGGCACCGGCCCGGAGCCGGTGACCGGGCAGCGCACCGCCGGTATTCGGCACACACAGTGCGGGCCGCACCCGATCATCGCCGACGCCCGGCCACCCGCCGTTCGTACCCATCCACGCGGCGGGTGGCCGGGCGTTCGCTCCTGTCACGCGCCGTCACGCCGTTCGGGCGTCGACAACGGAAGAGAAGGGCGGGGCCGTGTCCGGCAGGGAACCCGATCTCTACGCCGTGCTGGGCGTGCCCGGGTCTGCCGGGCAGGCGGAGATCACCGCGGCCTTCCGTCGCAAGCTCCGCGAGCACCACCCCGACCTCCGCAGCCCGGATGTCCCTTTCGGTCCGGATCCGGACGAGCAGCTGCGCAGGATCGTCGCGGCCTACGCCGTCCTGCGCGATCCGCACCGCCGCGCGGAGTACGACCGGCGCCGTGCCGACACGGCCCCCCGGCCCTCCGCGCGGACCGTCCGGGTGACCGTGCGTCGCTCGGACCCGCCCCCCGCGGCGGATCCGCCCATCCGGGCCGGACCCGTCCGTCGCCACCGGTGACGGCGCCGCGCGGGCGCTTCCCCCGAGCGAATGTATCGCTCACTCGATCAGTCCGACAGCATGGTTCATTCGCTCGCGTCAGGCGTACGAGGTTCGTACTTGCCTCCGTAGGCGAGGGCCAGCAGGGTGCGCGCCCCGTACACCAGGGCTCGTTCGTCCAGTTCGAAGTCGGGCTTGTGGAGATCGTGTCGCGGACTCGTCCCGTCCCAGACTCCCAATCGAGCCATGGCTCCCGGGACGTTCTCGAGATACCACGCGAAGTCCTCGCCGCCGCTGGACTGTCCCGCCTCGGCCAGATTCTCGAGGCCCACCACGGACTCGATCGCGGCGAGCATCTCGGCGGTTGCCTCGGCGTCGTTGACCACCGGCGGCACGCCCTGCACGTAGTCCAGTTCGTGGTCCACCGCGTAGGGCGCGAGCAGTTCCGCGACGCTGCGCCGCACCAGCGGCTCGACCGTCGCCCACGTCCGATGGGACGCGCTGCGCAGCGTGCCCACCAGTTCACCGGACTCGGGGATGGCGTTGCCGACGTGGCCGGCGTGGATCCGGCCCCATGTCAGCACGGTGGCGGTGCGGGCGTCGAGGCGCCGATCGAGCACCGACGCCAACCCGGTCACCAGCACGCCCGCCGCGTGGATCATGTCGCCGGTCAGGTGCGGGCGGGCCGAGTGGCCGCCGGGGGAGGACAACCGCACCGTGAGAACGGCCCCGGACGAGGTGATCGGCCCGGCGCGGGTGGCGAGCTTGCCCGCCTCGAGCTGGGGGGCGCAGTGCAGGGCGAAGATCCGGGACACCCCGGCGAGGCCACCCGCGGCGACGACCTCGAGGGCACCACCGGGGGTGGTCTCCTCGCCGGGCTGGAAGATCAACCGCACCCGCTGCGGGGGCGGATCCGCCGCGAGCACGGTGGCCGCCTCCAGCAGCATCGCGGTGTGGGCGTCGTGCCCGCACGCGTGACACACGCCCTCCACGGTCGACGCGTACGGCAACCCGGTGGTCTCGGTCAGCGGCAACGCGTCGAGGTCGGCCCGCAACCCGATGCATCCGGTGGTGTCCGGGCCGACGTCGCACCACAGACCGGTGCCGCCGGGCAGCGTCACCGGGTCCAGCCCGAGCGAGACGAGCTGATCGCGCACCAGCGCGGTGGTCCGGAACTCCGCGAACGACAGCTCCGGGTGGGCATGCAGGTCCCGTCGCCAGGCGACGAGGCGGTCGTGGTCGATCCTCATCCGTCGAGAACTCCGTCGGTTCGGTGACATCTACGGGCCGGCCGTACCGAGCCGGCTCGTCAGCCAGTTCACCATGGCCTCGGCGAGCACGTCCCTGTTCTCGCGTTTGACGATGTCGTGGCCCTCGTCGTCGAACAGGAGGAACTCGGCGATCCCACCCCGGTCGCGTACCGCGGCGACGATCTGCTCCGACTCGCTGACCGGCACGTTGGTGTCGTGCGCCCCGTGCACCACGAGCAGGGGTGCCCGCAGTTCCGCGATCCGATGGATGGGGGAGAGCTCGCGCAGCAGTTCCCGGTCGTGCACCGGATGCCCGTACTTGGGGTAGGCCGCCGCCGCGATCCACGGCTCGGTGTTGGCGTAGAAACTCTCGAGGTCGCTCATCCCGCAGATCGCTATCCCGGCGGCGAACAACTCGGCGTGGAAGGTCAGCGATGCCAGCGTCAGGTAGCCGCCGTACGATCTGCCCGCGCACGCCACCCGGGCGGGATCGGCGATGCCGTGGTCGACGAGGTACTGCACGCAGTCGGCCACGTCGTCGATCCCGGCGAACCGCCCGTAGCGGTCGTCGGCGTGCATGAAAGTCCGCCCGAAACCGCCGGACCCGCGCACGTTCGTCCCGAAGACCGTGAATCCCGCCGCCACGATCGCCGGGTAGTAGTCGCTGTATCCGGGCCGTTCCTGGGCTTCCGGTCCGCCGTGGAAGTACAGCAGCACCGGGCCCGGGCCGCCGCCCTGCGCCCGATACAGCCAACCCGAGAGCGGCGTCCCGTCCCCTGCCGGGAACTCGAGCAGCGTCGGCAGATCGTCGTCGTCCATCCGGGTCCGCGCGGCCTCCGCGGGGCCCCACTCCCCGGTCCGCGGATCGACGATCTCCACCGAAGGCGGCATTCCGGGACCCTGCACGGTCACCGCCAGCAGCGAGCCGTCCGCGCTGATGCTCAGTTCGGACGCCACCAGTCCGGGCAACCCGAGAGGGTCGTCGAGCGAGCCGTCCGCCAGGTGCAGGATCTGCAGCTGGCTCAGACCCTTGTGGTTCCACAGCAGGGCTACCGTGCTGTGGTCGTCGCTCACGGCGAACTCGTCGAGATCGCCGTCCTCCCGCTCGGCCAGCACCCGGTACGACACGCCCTCCGACGACACCGCCACGCCCAGCAGCCGCGCGAACTCCGCGCCGTTGTCGCTGCGCACCAGCGACCGCAGATATCTCTCCGGTTCGCCGTCGCTGGACGCCCACGGCGAACGAAGCTGGTCTACCATGCCGAGCAGCCGATGGTCGTCGAGAATGACCCCGGCGTCCGTGGTGGAACCGACGTCGTTGGGTAGCAGCGCAATCCGCGTGCCGTCCTCGTGCAGCAGCAGCAACTCCCGGTGGCCGCGCGGACCGACCCGCAGCAGCGCCGACCCCGCCCACGCGTCGACGAGGTGACCGCCGACGCGGCGATCGAGCACCACGGTGTCCTGGGTGTGCGGGTCCACCAGCCGGGATTCCGCCACCCCCTCCTCGTCGGTGGCGACCGTCGCCACCCGGTTCCCGTCCCACCCGACGAGTTCCGTCGACGAGTCCCCGGCCGACCCGAGGCGGCGGGCGCCGCGGTCGTCGGGGTCGGTGCTCACCACCCATACCTGGGTGCGCGTACCGGCGTCGGGCGCCACCTCGCACGCCAGCCAACGGCCGTCCGCCGAGTGCATGATCCGGGTGACCGGCCCGTCCACCGGCAACTCGACCCACCGCGCCGCGCTCGTGGCGCGGCCGGACAGGAACCGCTGCACCGCACGGGGATAGCCGCCGTCGTCGACGAGATGAGCGATCGCCGTGCCGTCCGGCGCGACCGACGCACCCGACGTGAAGCGGATGTGGCGCGGCTGTGCCGCCGCGGCGGTCGTCGCGGCATCCGGTGTTCGCGCCACCGAGGTCATCTCTGTCTCGCCGCTCACAGCTGTTCCATTTCCTGGAGCCACATTTCCAGCAGGGCCACCTGCCACAGGGCGTTCGCCCCGAGGGTGGTGCGATGCCGGTTCGGGTCGGCGAGCAGCGCGTCGAGTGCTTCGGGCCGGTACAGCCCGCGGTCGCGGGCGCTCCGGCTGTGCAACGCATCGCGCACCAGGGTCAGTACGTCCCCGTCGAGGTGCCGGATGCCCGGCACCGGGAAGTAGCCCTTGGTCCGGTCGATGATCTCCGCCGGCAGGTGCTTGCGGCTCGCCTCCTTGAGGACGCCCTTGCCGCCGGAGGCCAGCTTCAGTTCGGGCGGGCAGGTCGCGGCCAGTTCGACGAAGTCGTGGTCGAGGAACGGCACCCGCCCCTCGAGGCCCCACGCCATCGTCATCGTGTCGACCCGCTTGACCGGGTCTTCGATCAGCATGACCGTCGTGTCGAGACGCAGCGCCGCATCGACCGCCGTCGCCGCCCCCGCCGCGGCGTGCTGCTCGGCCAGGAACTCGCCACTCGCGTCGTGATCGAGGGAGTACCGAGGGTCGAGCAGCGCGACGATGTCGGCGTGGGTACGGTCGGCGAACACCTTCGCGTACGCCTCGGCGGACCGTTCCCGGGCCACCTCCGTCAGCGGCGGATACCAGTCGTAGCCGGCGAGGATCTCGTCGGCGCCCTGCCCGGACTGCACCACCTTCACCGACTTGCTCACCTCCTCCGACAGCAGGTAGAACGCCACGCAGTCGTGGCTGACCATCGGCTCGCTCATCGCCGCCACGGTCTTCGGCACCGCCGGCAACAGCCGGGACGAGTCGATGTGGATCTTGTGATGGACGGTGCCGAACCTCCGCGCCACGAGATCGGAGTAGACATACTCGTCCCCGGATTCGCCACCGGCCGGATCGAATCCGATGCTGAACGTGGCCAGGTCTCGCTGGCCCTGCTCCGCGAGCAACGCCACGACCAGGCTCGAGTCGATGCCTCCCGAGAGCAGCACCCCCACCGGCACGTCGGCGACCATTCGCCGGCTCACCGCGGTCCGCAGCGAATCCAGCAGTGCTTCCTGCCAATCCACGGCCGTCCACGTCGTCCGCGCGGGGTCCCGCGTGAATGCGGGCTCCCAATAGCGGTGCTCGGTGCTGCCACCGTCGGGCTCGATCACCCGCACGGTCGCCGGCGGCAGCTTCCGGATCCCCCGCAGCATCGTGTGCGGTGCGGGCACCACCGAGTGGAAGCTCAGGTAGTGGTGCAGCGCGACGCGATCGACGGTGGTGTCGACCTCGCCGGCGCGGAGCAACGCCGGCACGGTGGAGGCGAAGCGCAACCGTCCCGGGCCCTCCGCCAGATAGAGCGGCTTGATGCCGAGCCGGTCGCGGGCCAGGGTCACCGCGCCGGTGTCGGTGTCGTGCACGGCGAATGCGAACATGCCCTTGAAGTGCTGCACGCATTCCGCGCCCCAACGGTGGAAGCTCTTGAGCACCACCTCGCTGTCCGCCGTCGAGAAGAACCGGTAGCCGGCCCCCTCCAGTTCCGAGCGCAGCTCCCGGTAGTTGTAGATGCACCCGTTGAAGACCAGTGCCAACCCGAGCTCACTGTCGATCATCGGCTGGCTGCCGCGCGCCGACAGGTCGATGATCGTCAGCCGCCGATGCCCGAACGCCACCGATCCGCGCGCGTGGAGGCCGGCCGCATCGGGGCCCCGGGCGCTCATGGCGTCGGTCATCCGCCCGACCGCGGCCACGTCCGGGGGAGCCCCGTCGAAGCGCATCTCCCCACACACACCGCACATCGTGCTCTCCTTCCGGCTCACGCCCTCCGGTTATTCGTCGCTGCCCGCGCCGCGTGGGGGACCGAGCACCCAGGTGTCCTTCCCCCCGCCGCCCCGGGACGAATTGACGACCATGCTCCCGATGGGGGCCACCCGGGTCAGCGCCGCCGGAGCGACGTGGGCACGCACCGACGGCCCCTCGGCCCGAAGATGAACGAATGCGCGCAGGTCGATATGGTGCGGAAACAGGCCGCTCCCGTCGAACGTCGGATGCGTCGACAACGGCACGACCTCCTGCGCGACGTATCGCTCCGGGTGGGTGAGCAGGTCCCGACGCCGCTCCAGCAGTTCGTGTCGCGACGCTTCCGGGCCGATGGTGATTCCGGCGCCGCCGAACCCGTCGATCGGCTTGACCACCAGCTCCGCCAACCGGTCGAGGACGTAGTCGCGTTGCTCACGCTCGGCGCACACCCACGTGGGTACCTGCTCGAGGATCGGCTTCTCGCCGAGGTAGTACTCGATCATTGCCGGCACATACGAATAGACGGCCTTGTCGTCCCCGACCCCGTTCCCCAGGGCATTGGCGATCGTCACGTTGCCGGCCTGCAGCGCGGCCCGAAGCCCCCTGCGCAGCGGGTGCCCGTCGTGCCCGATCGAGGACAGCAGCATGTCCTCGTCGAGGCGGACGTACAGCACGTCCACTCGCGTGGCCTCGCGGCCCCGGTGTCGGTACACGACGTCGTCGCGTACCGACAGTTCCCCGGTCAGCACGAGGGGCAGTCCGGACTTCTCGGCGAGCAACCGGTGCTCGAACCATGCCGAGTCCTTCCACCCGGCGCTGAGCAGCGCCACGGAGACGTCCGGTCCCGCGGCCGCGGCGGGCGCCGCCGCCTGCAGCGTCTGCCGCGTCATCTCCGGCATCGAGTCCACGGACATCACGTCGGCCGGCATGCCGAGGGCCCCGAGGAACCGGGTCGTCATCGCGCGATGCGCCATCGCATACCCCACGCCCGACGGCACCCGCAGGTTGTCCTCGAGCACCACGAAGTCGCCCGGGCCCGTGCTGACGAGGTCGATCCCGCAGATGTGGGCGCGCACCGGGGGATTTGCTGCGGCGGCCCCGGTGGCCCGATAGCCCGGGGCACGGTCGAGCAACTCGGAGGGAATCACCCCGTCCCGCACCGCGGCCTGCTCGCCGTAGATGTCGCCGAGGAAGGCGTTGAGGGCCAGGGCGCGTTGCTGCAAACCCGGGACCAGGTGCGACCATTCGGTGTGCGGGACGATGCGCGGGACGATGTCCATGGGAAAGACCTGGGCACGGTCCTCGCCGCTCACCCGGAACGTCACGCCGTCGACGCTCTGTTCCCGGTCGATGGACTCCTGGATGCGGCGCAGTTCGGCCGCACCGACCCGCGCCACCGCGGCCAGGACCGCCTCGTACTCGCGACGTGGACGCCCGCCGACCTCGACGGCCTCGTCGTACCGGTCGTCCACGTCGCCCGCTCGCAGCGGAACGTAGCCATGGAGCAGGGTTGCACCGGGATCGGCGATCTCCGGCACCGCGCGCACGCGCCCCGCGGTTTCGTCGAGAAGCAGATCCACCACGTCGGTCAGGCGGCCCCGTCGGCGCAGCACCCGCCGCTGGCGGGCGGCCGAACTGCCGACCTGCAGGGCGGTCTCCGCGAGCTCCGACACCAGGGCCCAGTCGTCGTTCCCCTCGAGCTGGGGCCGGAGCGACCGGATCAGTCCGTCGACGATCTCCCGTGCCGGCCGCGGGGTGGCCGACCGCACGTCGACCAGAGGACCCTCTAGGCCGGAGCGCGAGGCGCGCCACATGGCGGCGCGCACCAGGGTCGGCGAGACGTCGAGCCCCGGGACACCGGCCCGAAGGTCGGTCACCTCCCGATCGACCAGGGCGCGGAACAGCCCGGCTATCAGCGTGATCGTGTCCACCGACGGGCAGCTGTCGCACACGCGCAGCTCGAGGGTCGGATACCGGTCCGACGGGCGGAGATCGAAGTACACCATGCCCGGGTCGGTGATCACGCCGGTCGAGACCAGGTTCGCGATGAGCTTGTCGTACTCGGCGGCCGACGACACCGGCGCGGCCGGCCCGGTACTCGGCCACCGGATCCACACCAGGTTGCGGACGCTGGCATATCCGGTGTCCGTGCCGTCGGCCCAGAACGGCGAGCTCGCGCTCAGGGCGAGGAAGATCGGCAGGAACGGGGCGACCCGATTGGCGACCTGCACCGCCTCGTCCCGGTCGGGAATGTCCACGTGCACCTGGGTGCCGCAGATCAGCTGCTCGCGGGCCAGGAGCTGGTAGTCGGCCAGCATGCGGCGATACCGCGGCGTCTCGGTGACCTGCATCTCCGCGGGCACGGCCAGGGGGACCGCGCCCGCGGCGGCGATGCCGAGGCCGAGCTCGGCGGCGGTGTCGACGAGAACGGACCGGCGGTGCACCAGATCTGCGCGGAGACCCGCGAGATCCGGAAACACGCCGCTGTTGACCTCGACGACGCAGCGCTGCAGTTCCTCGACGTAGACGTCGCCGGGCAGGCGCGCGAGCAGTTCCGGGGCGCGCGGCGTGAGACGCCGGGTCTTCGCGTCGATGAGGTGGAATTCCTCCTCGACACCAAGCTTGCGGGCACCGCCACCGAACATGCGTTTACACGCTACGCGGCCCGGATCGTCCTCGCAGAAGGAAACCGCGGGTCACGGACACCAGCGTGGCCCTCGACCGTGTCCCCGCCCCGCGCCGGGGCGGGGGACTCGGAATCACCAGTCGTCGCCGGCCCCGATCACCGGGGGGGTCGCCGGCGGCACCTCGCCGATCACGGCAGTGGTGTTCGCCGCGGTCACCAGGATCGTCGGACGCGCCCGTCGCGGAGCGTCCTCGTCGGCGCGTCCGGTGCCCGGGACGGCGGCGGGGAGCGGATGACGTGCGGCCGCAGCTGCGGCCGTCACCGGAGCGGACGTGGGCGGTCGCGGGCCCGACGGCGTGCCGGCGAGACCCCCGCCCGCGGTCCCCAGCGCCACGGCGCCTCCCGCGCCCAGCGCCACGGCGCTTCCGGCGCCCAGTGCAACGGCGCCGGTGCTCACCGGTGCGGTCGCGGCGGTCATCGTGGGGCCGGCGGTGACGGTGCCACCCCCGAACGCCGCGGCGTGCGTCTGCGCGGGAAGGCCGTCGGACACACCGACCGCGCCGGCGACGGTGTCCACGGCTCCCGTGGCCGCCGCTGCGACGTCGGCCGGAGCCGGCAGGCAGGGCGCGGCGACGGGGGCGGGCACGGCGATGGGTGCGGCGAGGGCGTTCATCGCCGTGGTGTAGCCGAGAAGCTCACCGCGGGTGCGCGCGACCACCGCCAGTGCCGCGGATACATGCTCGGCGGCGGCGGTGAGCAGCGCGATCTGACCCGGCGGCGTCAGCGCGACGGGCGCGGTCGCGGTGGCGAAGGCCAGGAAGGACTGGGCGATCCCGCCGAGTTCGACGTTGCCCCGCTCGACACTCGCGGTGGCGGCGCGCGTGACGGCCCCGATTTCGTCGCCCCGTTCGCTCAGCTCGACCGCGGTGACCTGGGCCTGGCGACCCTTGTCGAGCGCCGCCTCGGCGGGTGCGCCCGCCCACGAGTCCGGCAGCGCGTGCAGTGCCGTGCGGGCCAGCGACGCCGCGCCGTCGAGCATCCGCGACGACTGCTGCAGGACCGCCGACGGATCGAGCGCGTCGACGATGCCGGTACCGAACAGGTCGCCGAGGTCGCGCAGTGGACGCAGCATTTCGTCGATTCCCGGCACTGCCGGAACCGGAAGAGACTGCAGCACTTCGGTTATCGCGTCGAGCTCGGGTTCGGGCAACCACGTCGGCGGGGCCGGTGGCGGCGCGGGCAGCGGCAGGTCGAGGACCGGGCCGGCGGGGGACGCGCGCAGCGCGTCGAGGACGGTGGGCGAGGCGACCGGCGTCTCCTGTGCGATCACCGCGCGCCCCCGAGTCCCGCGGCGACCGCGGCGTCGAGCGCCTCGTACCGGGCGGCGGCGTCGTGCGCGGCGACACCGCCGGACGCGTAGACGTATGCCAGCTGCGCGACGGTGCGGGTGTGCGCACCCTGTGTGACGGCGAACGCCGCGACGAAGTCCGCGCCGATCAGGCCCATGGCGGGGCTCAGCGACGAGACGTTGGCCTGCAGATCCATCGCGCCCGCGCTGGCGACCTCCTCCGCGGCGCGCAGGGATGTGCTGCCGAAGGCCCGGACCCCGTCGGGTACGACACGGACGCCGCCTCCCGTCGAGAACGAACCGACAGCGTCGAGTAAACCGCTCATGATGACCCCCCAATCAGATTCGCGTGGGCAGCACTCTAACTCGAGTCGGCGACACGGGCGACGAGCGTGCGGGCGACGTCGCGCACGGGCTCTGCGGGCGCGGTGAATCCGAGCACGCGCAGCGCCGCCTCCGCCAGCACGTCGGGCAGGTCGGCGACGGCGTCCGTGCCCCGGTCCGCGCGGATGTTGATGGCGGATTCGACCAGCCGGAACGGCAGATCGGCGCGCGGGTCGTCGGCGTCCGCGCCGGCGCCGAGGGGGTCGAGGACGGCGACCGTGAGCCGCCGGTAGCACTCGCGCAGACCGGTCCGGGCGGTGTGGAACTGTGCGAAGCGCTCGGTGCGCACCTCCGGAAGCAGGTACAGCGCACCGAGATTCCAGCGTCCCGCGACGAGCTGCGCGGTGTCGAACAGCGCCAGGGCGTACAGCCGCGCCTCGGCGGGCGCGTCGTCGCCGAGGCGCTCGCAGAACGACAGGGTGGGGGCGACGGTCTGCTCGAGCAGCGCCGCGAGGATGTCGTCCTTGGTGGCGAAGTGGTTGTACAGGGAGGCCTGCCGGACGCCGACCGCCTCGGCCACGAGCCGCGTCGAGGTCGACGCGAATCCACGTGTGGTGAACAGTTCTGCTGCGGCGTCGAGAATTTCGGCGCGCGCGGTGGAACCGGGCCGGCGTGGCCGGTGCAGTCGGGGGCGTCCGGGACGGGCGTGGGTCACGTCCTCGACGATGGCACAGATCGGACGGTGACAGCGCCCCGGGCGGGCGGTGAGCAGACCGTCACACGGAGGAAACGTCGGTCACGAACTCGTTACGCCGCGGTCATTCGGACAAGACGTGACCTCGCGAAAACTGTCACTCGACAGTTTTTCGACGGTCACCCGGCCGCCGCCACCGCGCACAGAAACGGACACCGCCATGAGCCTGACGCTCACCCGGCCGGCTGCCGCTGCACCGACCGCCTCGCACCACGACGCGGGCGACCTGGGCGAATTCGGCTACCAGCAGCAGCTGCACCGCAACCTCGGCAAGTTCGCCTCCTTCGCCGCCGGCTTCTCGTTCGTCTCCATCCTGACGACCATCTTCCAGCTGTTCGGCCTCGGCTTCGGCTTCGGCGGCCCCGCCTTCTTCTGGACGTGGGTGGTGGTCTTCGCCGGTCAGTTCATGGTCGCCCTGAACTTCGCCGAACTCGCGGCGCGCTACCCGATCTCCGGGGCGATCTATCAATGGGCCCGCCGGATGGGCGGCGAGGTGGTCGGCTGGTTCGCCGGCTGGTTCATGATCCTCGCCCAGATGGTCACCGCCTCGGCCGCCGCGATCGCCCTGCAGGTGGTCCTGCCGAACATCTGGAGCGGATTCCAGATCATCGGCGACGACCCGTCGCTGACCTCCTCCTCCGGCGCCGCCAATGCCGTCCTGCTCGGCTCGGTGCTGCTCGTGCTCACCACGATCATCAACAGCATCGGCGTGAACTGGATGTCGCGGATCAACAGCATCGGCGTCACCTGCGAGATCGTCGGTGTCGTCGCCGTGATCGGCATGTTCTTCACCCACGCCGTCCGCGGCCCGCAGGTCGTCCTCGACACCGGCGTCACCGGGGAGGCCCCCGGCTACGGCTGGGCGTGGATCGTCTCGGGCCTCATGGCCGCGTACGTCATGGTCGGCTTCGGCTCGGCCGGCGAACTCGCCGAGGAGACCCGCAACCCGCGGCGCGTCGCACCCCGCACCATCCGCCTCGCCCTGTCGGTCTCCGCCCTCGGCGGCGGCCTGATGATCCTCGGCGCCCTCATGGCCGCCCCCAGCCTCACCGACGGCCGCCTCGCCGCCGAGGGCCTGCCCTACGTGCTCGGCGCCATCCTGTCCTCACCGTGGGGCACGCTGCTCCTCGTCGACGTCGCCATCGCCGTGTTCATCTGCACCCTCGCCATCCAGACCGCCGCGTCGCGCCTGATCTTCTCGATGGCCCGCGACGAGCGCCTGCCCGCGTCGAAGATCCTGTCGCACGTCAACGCCCGCACCGGCACTCCCATCGCGCCGGCCGTGCTGATCGGCGTGGTGTGCATCGGCATCCTCGCGGTCAACATGGGCAACAGCGCGATCTTCGCGACCCTGTCGAGCGTGTGCATCGTGCTCATCTACCTCGCGTACCTGATGGTCACCGTGCCCCTGCTGCTGCGCCGGCTGCGCGGTTGGCCGCACGACGGCACGGCGACCGACGCCGACGGCGACCCGCTGTTCTCCCTCGGCCGATGGGGTCTGCCCGTCAACGCCCTCGCCGTCGCGTACGGCCTGCTGATGGTGATCAACCTGTCCTGGCCGCGCGCCGAGATCTTCAACCCGGACGGCACCATGCCGCTGCTGCAGTGGGCCGCGCCGCTCACCGTCGCCGCCGTCGTCGCCCTGGGCGCCCTGTGCTTCCCGCGCCGCGCCGCGCACCCGAACCCCGTCACGATCGGAGCCTGAGATGACCGGCGTCCTCGACACCGCTACCACCCACGCCGCCAAGGCGCACGCCCGCGCGCAGGCCGGCACCGTCACCGACGGCATGCCCACCGTGCCCGCCACCGCGTACCCCACCCCGCCCGGCGGCCGCACCGCCGCCATGACCTGGGCGGAGACCGTGCCCGGCGGCCGTTACACCGCCAAGGTCCTCGCTCGCGGCACCCGGCTGCGGCTGCGTGACATCGACGGCGCCGCCTGCGCCCACCTGCTGCTCTTCCGCGCCGACGCCCCGCACGAGCGGCTCAACGTCGCCGACACCGTCAAGGTGCCGTGGCAGGCCTACCTCGGCGTCGGGCACCCGCTGCTGTCGGACCAGGGCCGGGTGCTCGCCACCGTCGTCGCCGACACCTCCGGCCGCCACGACGCCCTGTGCGGCACCACGAACCTCGCCGGGAACACGGCGAAATACGGGGCGGGCAGCCTGCATTCGCACGCCCCCGCCGGGCGGGAGCTGTTCACCGTCGCCGCCGCGAAGCACGGCCTCGCCCCGCGCGACCTGCCGCCGTCCCTCTCGTTCTTCCACGGCGTGCGCGTCGCGGCCGACGGGGCCCTGACCAGCACCGGCACCGCCGGCGCCGGAGCCTGCGTCGAGCTGCTGATCCACCTGCCGGTGATCGCACTCATCGCCAACACCGCCCACCCCCTCGACCCGGCACCCGGGTTCCCCACCACCACCCTCGAGGTGCTCGCCTGGCACGCCCCGCGTGACCTCGACACTCTGCCGAACACGGACCCCGAATACCGGCGCGCCGTCCTCAACACCGAGGACGCCTGGACTGCCGCCACCGGAACGGAGCGCTGATCATGACCTCGACCCTCGACCTGCCGGCGCTCGTCCCCGGGACCGTGATCCGCGACGAGATCGCCGGCGCCCGCGGACCGTGGTCGGCCGTCGTCGCCGCCGGCGACGTGCTCACCATCGTCGATCTGCACGGCAACCAGGCCGTCGACACCCTGATCTACGACGCCCACGACACCACCGTCCGTTACAGCGCCGCCGCCACCGTCGCCGCGCAGGGCAACCTGTTCCTCACCGCCGGCTCGGTGCTGCGCGCCGCCGACGGCGAGGAACTGATGACCCTCGTCGCCGACGAGGTCGGCAACCACGACACCGTCGGCGGCGCCTGCTCGCAGGAGTCGAACACCCTGCGCTACGGCCACCACACCAAGCACCAGCACGCCTGCGTCGAGAACTTCCTCATCGAGGGTGCCCGGTGGGGCCTGGGCAAACGCGACCTGGTGTCCAACATCAACTTCTTCATGAACGTGCCCGTCGACCCCGACGGCACCCTCGGCATCGTCGACGGCCTCTCCGCGCCCGGCAAGCGCCTCGCACTGCGCGCCGACCGCGACGTGCTCGTCCTCGTCTCCAACTGCCCGCAGATCAACAATCCGTGCAACGGTTTCGACCCCACCACGGTGCGGATGATCGTCACCCGACCGGAGGCCCGACCGTCATGACCACCAAGATCACCGTCGACCGTCCCGGCATGCTCACCACGGTGCAGGACTATCCGGGCCGCACCGGCTACTGGCAGATCGGGGTCCCGCCCTCCGGCCCGATGGACGACCTGTCGTTCCGACTCGGCAACGCCGCACTCGGCAACCCCGAGGGCGCGGCCGGCCTCGAATCCACCGTGGCCGGGCCGGCCCTGCGCTTCACCGATGCCACCGAGGTGTGCGTCACCGGCGCCCCGGCGACCGTGACGGTGAACGGCACGGTGGTCCCGCAGTGGCGTCCCGTCACCGTCCCCGCCGGCGGCGTGCTCGACGTCGGCGCCGTCGCCGGCCCCGGCCTGCGCGTGTACGTACTCGTCGGCGGCGGACTCGACGTCCCCGAATTCCTCGGCAGCGCAGCCACCTTCACCCTCGGAAGGTTCGGCGGCCACGAGGGCCGCACCCTCACCGAGGGCGACGTGCTCGTCGTCGGGGAGGTCGCGACCGGCGCGGCCGTCCCGGTGCCGGCCGAACACGTGCCGGCCATGACCGCCCGCTGGGAGATCGCCGTCACCGAGGGCCCGCACGGCGCTCCGGAGTTCTTCACCCGCAGCGACATCGACACGCTCTACGCCACCGACTACGAGGTGCACTTCAACTCCGACCGCACCGGCGTGCGCCTGACCGGGCCGAAGCCGCAGTGGGCACGCACCGACGGCGGGGAGGCCGGCCTGCACCCGTCCAACATCCACGACAACGCGTACTCCGTCGGCGCGCTCGACTTCACCGGTGACACCCCCATCCTCCTCGGGCCGGACGGCCCGAGCCTGGGCGGATTCGTCTGTCCCGTCACCGTCGTCGCCGCGGACCGGTGGAAGCTCGGCCAGCTCGCGCCCGGGCACACGGTGCGGTTCGTGCCCGTCCGCGCCGAGCACGCCGCGTCGCGCCGCGCACTCGGCGTCGCCCGTCGCGCCGGGCTGTCGCTGGTGGTCTCGCCCGGCGGCGACGGCGACGACGGCGTCCTCGCCCGCCGTGACGGCGACACCGCCGTCACCTACCGGCGCAGCGGCGACGACAACGTCCTGGTCGAATACGGTGACATGACGCTCGATCTCGCGCTGCGGGCCCGCGTGCACGCGCTGCACCGGCGGCTCGACACCGAACGCCCCGCGGGCCTGCTCGAACTCACCCCCGGCATCCGGTCGCTCCAGGTCAAGGTCGACCCCGACGTGCTGCCGGTGCCGACGCTGCTCGATCTGCTCGCCGAGGCCGAGGAGCAGCTCCCGGCGAGCGACGAGCTCGTGGTGCCGAGCCGGCGGGTGCGCCTGCCCCTGTCGTGGGACGACCCGGCCACCCGCGAGGCGATCCAGCGGTACATGCACGGGGTGCGGGCGGATGCGCCGTGGTGCCCGTGGAACATCGAGTTCATCCGCCGGATGAACGGCCTCGATTCGGTGAACGACGTGTTCGACACCGTCTTCGCCGCCGACTACATGGTGCTCGGTCTCGGCGACGTGTACCTCGGGGCGCCGGTCGCGACCCCGCTCGACCCGCGGCACCGGCTCGTGACGACCAAGTACAACCCGGCCCGCACGTGGACGCCGGAGAACGCCGTCGGCATCGGCGGGGCGTACCTGTGCATCTACGGCATGGAGGGCCCGGGTGGCTACCAGTTCGTCGGCCGCACGACCCAGGTGTGGAACCACCGCCACCCGCAGGCCGCGGGCCCGTTCGAGGCCGGCACACCGTGGCTGCTGCGCTTCTTCGACCGGATCTCCTGGTATCCCGTCGAACCGGAGGAGCTGATGGACCTGCGCGCCGACCTCGCGGCGGGCCGCGGCGGGGGAGTGGACATCACCGACGGCACGTTCTCCCTGGCCGAGCACCAGCGGTTCCTGGCCGGCAACGCCGCGTCGATCGACGCCTTCCAGCAGGTGCAGTCGGTGGCGTTCGCCGCCGAGCGCGCCCGTTGGGAGGCCGCGGGCGCGTAGCACCGGTGTGTCCTTCGGGCTGTTCCTGCCGCCCGAAGGACGCACCGGCGGCGCAGCCGCCTACACGACGGCGTCGGCCTCGATCTCGATGAACAGGCCCTTGTCGATGAGGCTCGAGACCTCGAGGATGGTGGAGGCCGGGCGGATCTCGCCGAACACCTCGCCGTGCACGAGCGCGGCCTCCTCCCATGTCGACATGTCGGTGAGGTACATGCGCGTGCGGATCACGTCCGTCAGCGAGGCGCCGGCCTCGCCGAGCGCGGCCTCGATGGTCTTCAGTGCGGCGCGCGTCTGGTCGGCGAGCGTGTCGCCGGCGCCGGTGGTGCCGGACACGGCGATCTGGTTGCCGATGCGCACGGCGCGGGAGTAGCCGATCCTGGGCTCCCATTCGGAGCCGGACGAGATGTTCACACGGGTCATGGCCCGGAATTCTGTCAGGCCGCCCCCGCCGCCCCGCGCTTGACTGTCGTTAGCACGTATGTTCGACTGGCTGCATGCGGTGGGCGGCACAGACTCTCGACGTCGACGACGGCGCGCTCCCCGGCCTCGAACGGGCCGGGCTCGTCCGCAGCGTCCAGACCCCCGAGTTCGAGGGCATCACCTTCCACGAGGTGCTGTGCAAGAGCGCGCTCAACAAGACCCCCGAGGCGTCGAACCTGCCGTTCCGCTTCACCGTCAACACTTTTCGCGGCTGCTCGCACGCGTGCCGATACTGCTTCGCCCGACCGACCCACGAGTATCTCGACCTCGACGCGGGCCGCGACTTCGACAGCCGGATCGTGGTCAAGACCAACGTCGCGGCCGTGCTGCGCCGCGAACTCGCGCGACGGTCGTGGAAGCGCGAGCACGTCGCCCTGGGCACCAATACCGACCCGTACCAGCGGGCCGAGGGCCGCTACCGGCTGATGCCCGGCGTCATCCGGGCCCTCGCCGAATCCGGCACCCCGTTCTCGATCCTGACCAAGGGCACGCTGCTGCGCCGCGACCTGCCGTTGCTCACCCTCGCCGCCGGGCAGGTCGACATCGGCGTCGCCGTCTCCCTCGCGATCGGCGAGCCCGACCTGCAGAAGCAGATCGAACCCGGCACCCCGTCGCCCAAGGCACGTCTGGACCTGATCCGGGCCGTCAGCGACGCCGGGCTGCCCTGCCACGTCATGGTCGCACCGGTCATCCCGTGCCTCACCGACTCCACCCGGCACCTCGACGATCTGCTCGGTGCGATCTCGGCGGCGGGGGCGACCGGCGTGACGGTGCTGCCGATGCATCTGCGCGGCGCCACCCGCGGCTGGTTCCTGTCGTGGCTGGGTCAGGAGCACCCCGCCCTGATCCGGCGGTACCGGCAGATCTACGGCCGCGGCGCGTACGTCTCACCGGAGTACAAGACGTGGTTGAAGGACCGCGTCGATCCGCTGGTGTCCCGCTACGGGCTCGGCGCGCGCGTGGCCGAGCACCGGCGCCCGGTCGCAGCGCCGCCGCGGCCGGCAGCCGAGTCGGCGGACCCCACCCTGTTCTGAGCGGCGCTGCGGAACTCGGGACACGACGTCGCCCCCCCGGGGTGAGGCAGGTACCCGCGAGGGCGACACCGGCCGGTCGGTCAGGTGGTTTCCGGGACCACGTCGGCGACGCCGGCGTTCGCGTCCACCGGCGCAGCCGGAGCGGCACTGCGGCGCTGCCGGTAGACGCCGACTCCGACGACGACGGCGGCGAGGGCCGCGGACGTCAGCATCTGGCTGCGCGTGCTCTCCAGGGCGATCATGCCGGCGCACAGCGCGACGATCGCCGCGATGGTGAACCAGGTGAGGTACGGGAAGAGCCACATCCTCGGCGACAGCTCCCGGCCCTGGGCCTCGAGCGAGCGGCGCATGCGCAGCTGGGACGCGGCAATGACGAGCCACACGAACAGGGCGATCGCTCCGGAGGAATTGACCAGGAACAGGAACACCGTTTCGGGGTAGAGGTAGTTCAGGCCCACGGTGAGGAAGCCGACCACGGTGGAGACGAGAACCGCGTTGCGGGGCACACCGGACCGCCCGATGGTGGCCAGCGACGGCGGGGCGTCACCGCGGCGCGACAGGGAGAAGATCATGCGGCTGGCGGTGTACAGGCCCGAGTTCAGGCACGAGAGCACCGACGTCAGCACGATGACGTCCATGATGGTGGCGGCCGCCGGGATGCCGAAGGAGTCGATGACCGCCACGTACGGGCTCAACGCCACCGAGGCGTCGTCCCACGGCAGCAGAGTGACGACGACGGCGATCGAGCCGATGTAGAAGATCAGGATCCGCCACACGACCGACCGCACCGCCTTGCGCACCGCCTCGGCCGGGTTGGCGGACTCGCCGGCGGCGATGGTCGCGATCTCGGCTCCGAAGAAGGAGAACACCACGACGAGGACCCCGGCGAGTACGGCACCTGTCCCGTTGGGGAAGAAGCCGCCGTGACCGGTGAGGTTGCTCAGTCCCGGCGCCTCGACGCCGGGCAGAAAGCCGCAGATCGCGAGGACGCCGAGCACGAGGAACGCCACGATCGCCGTGACCTTGATGGCGGCGAACCAGAACTCGAACTCGCCGAACGACTTCACCGACGCGATGTTGGTCAGCGTCAGCACGACCATGAGCACCAGCGCCCACGTCCACTGGGGCACGCCGGGAATCCAGCGGTTCATGATCACCGCGCCGGCCGTCGCTTCGATGCCCAGGACGATGATCCAGAACCAGGCGTAGAGCCATCCGATGGAGAACCCGGCCCATCGGCCGATGGCCCGGTCGGCGTACGCCGAGAACGACCCCGTCTGCGGATTCGCCGCCGCCATCTCGCCGAGCATGCGCATGACGAGCACGACGACGACTCCGGCGAGTGCGTAGGCGACCAGCACCCCGGGACCGGTCTCCCGGATCGCAGCGCCCGAGCCGACGAACAAGCCTGCACCGATGACACCCGCGATCGCGATCATCGACAGGTGCCGCTTCTCGAGCGTGTGCCTCAGCTCGGGCTGATCGCTGTTCGACATGGGAACCCCTTCACAACCAGGTTTGGTATCGAGTGTGATGTACCTCTCGACCGCCTGAGTCTGAGGTTCCCGCTCCGCCGCTGTTATAGACACATCGGCGAGCCGTCGATCCCGACGTTCGACGAAACGGCAGATGCGCGGCGCCGGCCTGGGATTTTCCGGCGGTCCGAGCGGTCGCGTGGGAGTCGACTTAACGGGAAGTTAACGGGGGTGGTCCGGACAAAGTCGGCATCTCGGTCGCCGCGGCGAGGGCGGACGCCGGGCCGGTCGCGTGGCCGGCCCCGGGCGGACCGGTGCGCGGTTATGCCGGGTCGGCCCGTTCCCGCACGAGGATCCACCGGTTGCTGCCGCCCCGCCTGCGGTAGGACAACTCGTCCAGCGCCGCCAGGGCGATCGCCAGGCCCCGGCCCCGCTCGGCCATGTCCCCGGGCATCCGGACCGTCTCGAGGTCGACGCGCGCGGGCCGGCCGTCGTCGTGGAAGCAGGCCTCGATCCGGTCCGGGGACAGGCGCAGCTCCAGCCGCATCGTGACCGGAGCGCCGTCGCCTGCGTGCTCGACGATGTTGGCGGCGATCTCGGCCACCGCGATCTCGAACGGGAATCGATCCTCGTCCTCCACCTGCCCCGCGCACATCATCTTCTCGATCAGCGCGTGCACGTCGGTGAGCGTGTCGGCGCCCGTGACGGTCGTCAGGGCCCAAGATCCCGCGCCGGGGTCAGTCGCCATCGAACGCGGCGTCCGCGGAGTCGTACGTGCGCAGCACGCGGTCGAGGCTCGTCAGCGACAGCACGCTGCGCACCTGCGCCGTGGGCGCCGCCAGCCGCAGGTCCCCGCCGGCGTGCCGGGCGGCCTTGAGCCCCGACACCAGCGCCCCGAGCCCCGACGAGTCGATGAACTCGGTGGCGCCGAGGTCGACGACGACGCGGGCGGACCCGCCCTCGACGAGGCCGCGCAGCTGTTCCCGCAGCCGCGGTGCGGCGACCATGTTCAGCCGGCCCTCGGGCCGGACCACCACCACGTCCGAGCCGGTGGTGCGGGTTGCGAAGTGCGTCATCGTCTTCCTTCCATGTCGGGCCCGCGGTAGCGGACCGCCGGTATCACCACACTCAGGATCGCCAGGTCGAACAGCACCCAGAACAGGTTGACGCCGACGCCCAGCACCGAGCTCGCGCCCAGATACAAGCGCACCACACCCACCACCGACGCGATCACCAGCAGCGCCATGGCCGCGATCTGGTACCGCACCTTGCCCCACGGGAGCGTGGCGCGGCCCTGCCGCGTCTTCGGGGTCACCGCGAAGTCGAGGGGCTTGTGCAGGTACACGTTGCGAAACGCCGTCCAGCACGCCTTGATCCACACCGGGAACAGCGCCAGGCTGTACTGCTGCCCCCGCCAGGTCGGGGTGCCCCGACCGACCACGAAGAACAGCAGCTGGTTCAACAGCAGGAACGGGATGAGCCGGCCGAAGAAGTCCCAGCTGTAGGCCTGCACGGGCAGCACTCCGAAGATCAGGTAGATCACCGGCGCGGCGATGTAGGCGACGGCCGCGAAACCCGCGAGGTAGCTCCACATCGTCGCCCAGTACATCAGCCGCTGCGGGATCGTCAATCCTCGCTGCACGAGCGGATTCTCCCGCAGCATCACCTGGATCGTGCCCTGCGCCCAGCGCAGCCGCTGGGTGAGCATCGTGCCCACGTCCTCCGGCGCGAGACCGTGCGCGAGCACCTCGTGGTGGTAGACCGACTTCCAGCCCATCCCGTGCAGGCGCATCGACGTGGCCATGTCCTCGGTCACCGAGATCGTTGCCAGCGCCAGCGTCGGTTCGGCCTCGTCGTCGCGGCTGACGTCGACGGCGCGGATCATCGTGCGGATCGACTCGAGCGCCCCGAGCGGCGACCACTCGCGGTCTGCGAGGCGCGACAGTGTCGTCTCGTCGAGCAGAACTCCGTCGGCGTCGGACCCGGGGGTGGCGGTCAGGGCGGCGATCGCCTCCAGGTCTGCGCGGATCGATCCGGCGTCCGCGTCGACCACGGCCCGCGCGGCCTCGTCCACGCTCTGCTGGAACCGGTAGGTCACGTCGGCGAGCGGCTGTCCCTGCCGGACGGCCGCGCGGGCCGTGCGCACGGCCACCCGCACCGAATCGAGGGCGGCGAGAACCTCCGGCTGGTTCGCACCGACCTCGGATCGGGCCCGGTCGAGCACCTTGCCGGCCGTGCGCAGCGCCCGCACCACGCCCTCCTCGACGGCACGGACGTAGCCGGTGATGCCCAGCTGCATCAGCGCCTCGCGGCGCAGGATCGCGTTCGAGCCGCAGAAGAAGGCGGCGTTCCAGCCGTCCTTGCCCTGCTGGATCGGGCCGTAGAACAGCGGGGCCTGGCTGCCCAGCGGATCGGAGTCCGGCACGTTGACGAAGTACTGCGGTGTCTGCACCAGGGCCGTCCGCTCATCCTCGAAGTAGCCGAGGGTGCGGTGCAGGATCTCCGGGTCGGGCACCTGGTCGGCGTCGAGGACGAGGATGAACTCGCCGTGCGTGTGCAGCAGGGCGTTGTTGAGGTTGCCCGCCTTGGCGTGCCGGGGCTTGTTCGTCCAGCTGGCCGCCCGCGTCATGTACCGGACCCCGAGTTCGGCTGCGGCGCGCTCCAATTCGGGCCGCTCCCCGTCGTCGAGGATCCATGTCTCGTGCGGATACCGGATGCGTGCCGCCGCCTCGGCGGTCCCGATCACCAGGTCGACCGGCTCGTTGTAGGTGGTGATGAAGACGTCGACGGTCAGCCCGTCCGGCGGGACCGGCGGCGCGGCCCGCCGGCGCCACCGCCACATCGTGAGCCCGAACAGCATCGAGTCGATCAGGCTGTACGTCTCGGCGACGACGAGTGGCACCGCGATCCACCACGCGGACCAGTTGACGGAGAACAGCCAGCGCCACACCACGTAGTTCACGCCGAGCAGCACCGTCGCGGTGATCAGGATCCGCAGGCCCGGCGACGGGTAGCGGTCCGCACCGGCCGCACTCATGCGTCCTCGCAGCGACGGACGGCGACGACGGTGACGTCGTCCATCGGTGGGTTGCCTTCGGCCAGCGCCCGCGCCGCCTCGGTCAGGTCGTGCGGCGTCGCATGGTCGGCCACGAACCGGTACAGGGCCTCCCGGTCGCTGTGCTCGTCGAGCAGGTCGAGCAGCCCGTCGGAGCAGATCACCAGCGTGTCACCGGGTTCGAGGCGCGTGCACTGCGCCTGCCACGATGTGTCGCGGAGCACGCCGACGGGTAGCCCGGTGCCGGTCAGCGGCACCACGGAGCCGTCCGTGCGGCGGATCGCGGCCAGGCCGTGCCCGGCGTCGACGTAGTCCACCGACCCGGTGACGAACTCGACGGCGGCATGGAACACGGTGACGAAGGTGCCGGTGTGTTCGCAGTCGTCCGTGAGGTTCTCGGCGGCGGCGCCGAGCGCGGCGCCCGTGTCCAGGACGCTGCACGCCTCGGCGTGGCTGAACCGCTCCATCACCCGGGACGCGCCGCGGAACGTGGAGCGCACCGCCGAGGACAGGATCGCCGCGCCGAGGCCCTTGCCCATCACGTCGGCGACGGTGACGACCAGCCCGCCGCGCAACCGGTAGTGGTCGTAGAAGTCGCCGCCGACCACGAACGCCGGAATGCACACGGCCTGCACCTCGAATCCGGGCAGCCCGGTCAACGGGCGCGGCAGCAGCTGGGCCTGCATCGCGGCGGCGCGATCGAGTTCGTCGGCGCGTTGCAGTTCCCGCTGCGCCCATTCGGCGAGTTCGGCGAACGCGTCGAGCTGGTCGGGGTCGAGTGTCCGCGGCTCGGTGTCGTAGATGCAGAACGTGCCGACGGGATGACCCGCGGGACCGTACAACGGGTAGCCCGCGTAGAAGCGGACGCCGTCGGCGCCGCCGACACCGGGAATGCCGGCGAACCGGGGGTCGGCGGAGGCGTCCTCCACGATCAGCGTCGGATCGCCGGGATGGTGGTAGGTGCGCGCAATCGTGGTCTTGCACATGCTCTCCTCGCGCGGCACCTGTACGAGGTCGAGCCCCTGGAGGGACTTGAACCAGAGCCGGTCCCGGTCGAGCAGTGCCACACTCGCCATGGGCACCCCGAACACGTGCCGGGCCATGCGGGTGATCTGCTCGAACCGGTCTTCTCGGGGCGTGTCGAGGATCTCCAGCCGTTCGAGGTCGCGGACCCGCTGGTCCTCGAGGTCGTCGGGGAGGTGCGAGGCGTCGGTCGTCATGTCAGCGCTGCCCCCTCTGCAGGGCTTCCGCCAGCGCGGCAGCCGCTTCCGGGGTGCTCGCCAGCCGCCAGTCGGTTTCCTTGTCGTGATCGAACCAGACGAATGCCGCCACATCCGTCCGGTCGTCGAGGAAGGAGATCAGGTCGCCGACCCAGTCCGGCTTCGACCCGCCGACATCGGTGCTGCCCACCTCGGTGACCACGATCGGCTTGCCCGGCGCGATCCGGCCGAGCTCGTCGAGGGTCTCCTCGAACAGCTCCCGCGGCGACGTCCAGCGGCTCCACGGCTGCGTGGCGCCCCAGTTGTATCCGTCGGCCCCGACCACGTCGACATACTCCGCCCCCGGGTACAGGTCCGCGATCATGCTGCTGCCCTCGAACGAAACGTTCGGAGCCCACACCCATTTCACGTTGGCCACCCCTTTCGACGCGAACAACTCGTGCACGTGACGCCACGCGGCGACGTAGACGTGCGGCGGTGTCCCCCCGGCCGGACTCCAGGGGTACCAGGTCCCGTTCGGCTCGTGCGCGAAACGCAGGTAGACGGTCGAACCCCACGCGGCGAGCTCGTCGGCCCAGCGGTAGAGGTAGTCGTCGTGCACGCCCGCGGCGATCGACGCCATCGTGAACTCGCCGCGCTCGTACCGCCCGTCGCCGAGCCAGCGCCACGGCTCCCACGTGACGATCGGGTCGGCGCCCAGCCGCCGCACGGCGGCGAGCCCCGCGACGGGCGGCGGCGAGGCGAAGTCGGAGAACGACAGCACCACGGTCGGGGGAGTGCCCGCGATCTCGGCGACCCGTTCGAACTCGTCGACGGCGGTCGGGCCGCCGGGCGTGCTCACGCCGAATCGCAGGCACGCGCCGACCGGCTCGTGCAGCGGCGTGATCGCGGCGCCGCAGTCGATCGCCGGCGCGCATCCCACGGCGGTCGACACCGCGACGGCGAGGCCCGCCGCGACCGCCGCCGGGCGAGGATGTCCGTTTCTCACCGCTCCACCCTCGCATCCCGGGCGAACCGTCGCCGGGTTTGTGACGGTTCGTCCGGGATGCGAGCGGGGTCTATGCCGGACGTCCGGGTCCGTGCAGCGGTGTGCCGCAGGGTGCAACACGATGCAACGCTGGCCGCACCCACCTGCAGTGCGGTGTGCTCTGTATCACAACAGTTCAGGACGAGGAGCACGCAATGACCGACACACTGACCCCACCCGACGCCGCGATCACCGGACCGCAGGAGAGGGTCGACGCGTGGCTGGCCGACTTCGAGGCCGCCCTCGCCGCGCGCGACGTCGAGGCCGCCGCGGGCATGTTCGCCACCGACAGCTTCTGGCGCGACCTGGTCGCCTTCACCTGGAACCTCAAGACCGTCGAGGGCCGGGAAGGTGTCGCCGACATGCTCCGTGCGCGGCTGCACGACGCCGACCCCAGCGGGTTCCGCACCACCGAGCCCCCCACCGAGGACGGCGGCGTCGTCAGCGCCTGGATCGCGTTCGAGACCGCTGTGGGCCGCGGCGTCGGGCACCTGCGGCTGAAGGACGAGGGTGCCTGGACCCTGCTCACCACGATGCAGGAGCTGAAGGGGCACGAGGAGAGCAAGGGTGTCCGCCGGCCCAAGGGCGTGCAGCACGGCGCCGACCGCAACCGCGTCACCTGGTCCGAGAAGCGCGAGGCCGAGGAGCGCGAACTCGGCTACACCACCCAGCCGTACGTCGTGATCGTCGGCGGCGGCCAGGGCGGCATCGCCCTGGGCGCCCGCCTGCGCCAGCTCGGCGTGCCCGCGCTCGTGCTCGACAAGCACGACCGGCCCGGCGACCAGTGGCGCGGCCGCTACAAGTCGCTGTGCCTGCACGATCCCGTCTGGTACGACCACCTGCCGTACATGCCGTTCCCCGAGAACTGGCCGGTGTTCGCGCCCAAGGACAAGATCGGTGACTGGCTCGAGATGTACACCAAGGTCATGGAGGTGCCCTACTGGTCCAAGACCACGTGCACCTCGGCGTCCTACGACGAGGCGACCGGCGAGTGGACCGTGAACGTGGTCCGCGACGGCGAACCCGTCGTGCTGAGGCCGAAGCAGCTGGTGCTCGCCACCGGCATGTCCGGCAAGCCCAACATCCCGACCTTCCCCGGCATGGACCGGTTCCGCGGGGACCAGCACCACTCCAGCCAGCATCCCGGGCCGGACGCGTATGCGGGCAAGAAGGCCGTGGTGATCGGCGCGAACAACTCGGCGCACGACATCTGCGCCGCGCTGTGGGAGGTCGGCGCCGACGTGACGATGGTGCAGCGCTCGTCCACGCACATCGTCAAATCCGACTCATTGATGGACCTCGGCCTCGGCGACCTGTACTCCGAGCGGGCCCTGGCCGCGGGGATGACGACGGCCAAGGCCGACCTGACGTTCGCGTCGCTGCCGTACCGGATCATGCACGAGTTCCAGATTCCCGTCTACAACGCGATCCGGGAGCGCGACGCCGACTTCTACGCCCGGCTCGAGAAGGCCGGGTTCATGCTCGACTTCGGGGACGACGGCTCCGGGTTGTTCATGAAGTACCTGCGCCGCGGGTCCGGCTACTACATCGACGTCGGTGCCGCCGAACTCGTCGCCGACGGCGAGATCAAGCTGGCCCACGGCGGCGTCCGCGAACTCACCGAGAACAGCGTGATCCTCGAGGACGGCACCGAGCTCGAGGCCGACCTGGTGGTCTACGCGACCGGCTACGGCTCGATGAACGGGTGGGCGGCGGACCTGATCGGCCAGGACGTCGCCGACAAGGTCGGCAAGTGCTGGGGCCTGGGGTCGGACACCACCAAGGACCCCGGCCCGTGGGAGGGCGAGCAGCGCAACATGTGGAAGCCCACCCGGCAGGAGGGCCTGTGGTTCCACGGCGGCAACCTGCACCAGTCGCGGCACTACTCGCTGTACCTGGCGTTGCAGCTCAAGGCCCGGCACGAGGGGATCCCGACGCCGGTGTACGGGCTTCAGGAGGTCCACCACCTGAGCTGATCCCGGAAAGCGACGAGCCGCCGGCGCGCACGACGCGCCGGCGGCTCGGCGTGCCGAGACTGTGGGCGGGTGGCGTGCCGGACCTGGTGCCGGGTCGGGCTGCCGCGTCAGGCGTAGTGCCGCAGGACGAACTCGGTCAGACCCTTGCGGATCGTCTTCACCGCGTGCTTCTGGCCCTGCTTGAGCATGAAGCCCGGCACCGGGATCTTCGGGTCGGTGGACATCGTCACCCGCACGCGCGTCCCGCGCTCGGTGCGGGTCAGGCGGTACTCGCCGTCCTGGGAGTGCTGCATCTCGCTCTCGATCAGCGTCCACGAGGTGGACTCCTCGGTCCACTCGTGCTCGATCACCTGCGTGTCCGAGATGCCGAACAGTGCGAGCGTCATGCGCACGACGCGGGGCCGGCCGTCGTCGTGTCGCGATTCGACCTGCACGTCCTTGTGGGAGGACGACCACTCCGGGATGCGCTCGATGTCGGTCAACGCGCGCATCACCTGCTCGGGCGTCGCCTCGATCTCGAACTCGTCTGACACCGATGCGGCCATATGTGTTCCCACTCCCTGGTCGATTCCCATGTCGGTGGTCCGGGTACCCGCCTCGCGGACCCCCGACACGTGTTCCGACGAACGAGGCCCCCGGATCGCTCCCGATAGTGACATAGATCACAAAGCCGCCGTACTCTGGTCCAATGAGGCACGTGACGACCGGACCCCGGGACCTGCAGGTCGCCGTGGGCGACACCATCGAACTGCACCTGCCGGAGAACACCTCCCGCGACTACACCTGGTGCCCGACCCACATCGGCAAGGGTCTCCTGCTCAGCGACGTGCGATTCGTACCGTCCCGGAATCCGCTCCCCGGAGCCGGCAGCGAACGCATCCTCTACCTGCGCGCCAAGCGGCCAGGCACCTGGCCGGTGTCGCTCCAGTTGCAGCGGGCCGAGCACATGTCGGCGGACGAGCGGAGCATGACCGTCACCGTGACCTGACGGACCACGGCTCGTCGCCCCCGGCCGGTTGCGGTTCGCCCAGGCTCCGGCAGTGCGCCAGGTAGCGCCGTGCCCAGTAGTGCACCGGCCGATGGTCGCCGGCCGCGGTGAGTCGAGCCAGTGCCCGGGTGCGGTCCACCAGCTGCTCGTGCAGGACCCGTTCCAGCACCGCCACCCGGCGCCCGTCGCCGGACGTCGCAATCTGCTCCACGCAGCGACTCAGGCGCGAGGCCCGCGCCGACGGGCGCTCGGCCGGCGCGCCGCCATCCTGGAGGGCCTGCTCCAGAGCGTCCCGGTAGCCGAGCGCGTGCTCCAGATCGTCCGCGATCTCCCGCAGGCGCACCGGGTCGGCCGTGCGCTCCCGGCGCGCCGCCAAGATCTGGATCTGCGTCTGCGTCAACTGCAGCACCGCCCGGAGGTGGACGGTCAACGTGCTCTCGTGCATGGTTCTTCCTCGCTCGACCGGGCTGTCACGGTCGAGTACACCCGCATCCTCTTAGCGGTGGCTTAGCGCCGATCGGCCTCGATCGGGCGGGTCCACCTGTTCGCGGAGGCTACGCTGAAACCCGGTCGTTCCGGTCGCACAGGAGGCGAACGTCATGGCAGGACGCATCGTGCACTTCGAGCTCCCCTACGACGACGGTGACCGCGCCCGGTCCTTCTATCGCGACGCATTCGGATGGTCGCTCGCGGACGTCCCGGGCATGGACTACACCCTCGTCACCACCGGTCCCGTCGACGAGACCGGCACCTCCACCGAACCCGGGTACATCAACGGGGGAATGTTCCGACGCGACGAGTTGAAGAGTCCCGTCGTGACCGTCGACGTCGAGGACATCGACGCCGCGCTGCAGAGGATCGAATCCCTCGGCGGGAAGACGGTGACGGGACGAATGCCCGTCGGCGACATGGGATTCGCGGCGTACTTCGCCGACACCGAGGGCAACGTGATCGGGTTGTGGGAGTCGAGGCGCGACTCGTAACGGCGGTCCGGGGCGCGTCGCTATGCAGAACCTTCCCTGCTCGGAACCTGGGTCGCCTGGACGCCGACGAAGTCGAGCAGGACAGGTGATAGAACGCGGGGGCGGGAAATCGAACATTCGTGTGGTCGGCGGGTTCGAGGTCGGAGGGTTGTGTCTACGCGCCGATGGGAGAGTAGAAGTGCAGCTCAGCGTCGGTCTCGCCGCTCATCGCGATCGCGGGGCTCATGTCCAGGGTGCCGTCGCCGAGGGATTATCCGAGACGCTGAGTCGTTGCGACGGACTGCCCCGGCCCTCGCAGATCCCGCCGCCAAGCGACCTTCTGTCCGTGCTTCCACTGCGGGCCACCACTACGTGACATAGGGACGCTTTTCGTCCAGCAACTCGGTACGGGTCGATGCGGTGCCGCCCGTAGTGGGTGATTGCGGACGCATCGAGACCGGTGCTGCGGACGGTCAGTGAGTCGACGGCAGCCACGTCCGGGCAGCGGTCACCAACGCGGCGACCCCGATCGGCAGCGTCGGTTCGATGACAGGGGCGTAGTGGGGTGAATGGTTGGACGGCACGGTGAGCAGCGCGGGATCGGTCATGTCACCGGTGGTGAAGAGCGACGGATCGGCGCCGCCGAGAAGCCAGTAGGACAGCGGTGCCCCGGCGCTGGTGGCGAGAATGCCGACGTCCTCGCTTCCGGCGCCGGCTCCCGGATCGAGAATGTTGTCCTGCCCCAGCCACGTCGCGAAGGCCTCGAGGCTCGTGCGCAACGCGTCCGCGTCGTTGGTGACGACCGGAAAGCGTTCGATCTCGGTGATGGTCGGGTCCTCCGGCGCGCCGGCCGTGGCAGCTTCGCCGCGCACGATGCGTTCGACACTGTCGAGGATGCGGCGGCGCACGGCGGTGTCGTAACTGCGGATGTTCAACTGGATCTCGGCGTGCCCGGGAATCACGTTCGCGGCGTCACCGGCATGGATCGACCCGACGGTGAGCACCGCGGTCGCGGTACTCGGAATCTCCCGGGAGACGACGGTCTGCAGACGCAACACCGTGGCGGCGGCCAACACGATGGGATCGACCGACGCCTCCGGCATCGGTCCGTGCGCGCCCCTTCCGACGAGCCGCACCCGCAGAGAATCCGAGCCCGCGTACGACGGGCCGGGATGTCCGGCGATCTTGCCGGCCGGCAGGGGCGCCACGTGCTGACCGAGCACGACGTCCGGCTTCGGGAATCTGTCGAACAGTCCGTCGTCCACCATGGCCTGCGCACCCGCGCCCAGCTCCTCGGCGGGCTGGAACACCAGCAGTAGGGTGGCCGGTCCAGCCGGACCGGTCGGTAGCGAGAATTCGGGCCGCGCCCAGCAGGCAGGTGGTGTGCAGGTCGTGGCCGCACGCATGAGCGACCGGCACCGTGCCGTCGTGCTCGTCGGTGGCCGTGGCGGTGCCGGCGTAGTCGAGCCCGGTGTCCTCCCGGACGGGAAGGGCGTCCATGTCCGCCCGCAGCAGCGCGGTCGGCCCCGGCCCGTTCTTCAGGACGCCGACCACGCCGGTCTTCCCTACGCCGGTGGTGACCTCGAATCCCGATGCCCTCAGCCGGTCGGCCACGATCGCGGCGGTGCGATCTTCTCGGAATCCGAGCTCGGGATGCCGGTGCAGGTCCTTGTACAGATCGACGAGTGCCGGATCGATCGTGATACCGCCGGGTGCGGTCATGGTTTTCTTCGATTACGTCTTCTGCTGGGCAGACGACTCGACCTTCGGGTTCCATGGGGCTGGCTGTGCACACGGAGCGCGGTTGTGCGTGAGGCCATGCTTCCACGCCCTTACTCGGCGCGGGGTGACTTCATGCGACCCGGCTCGAACGGGTTGCGCACGAAGACGTTCGGCCACCGCCTCGCCCGAAGCGCTATCGGCCACAGCCGGCTCGGGTCGAGGGCTGCCCTGGCGGAGCCTGTGGCGCTGGACCGGTGGTCGACGAGGTGTGCAAGCTCGGCGAAGCCGGTTTGGTGACACGGAGATTGGTGTAATGGTGTGCGGCGAGGGGGGTCCATCGATACTGTCGACGAGGTGGCGTTGCGGGACGCGGGTGCGGGTTGACAGGCCCTGAGCGTCACGGCGAGCAGCGGGAACCGCGCAGTCGCGATGGTGGTCGGGCCCGAACTGTGACGGAGGTGCGTATGACGGTCGCTGACACGGTGGCGCCGCTGGTTCGTGCGGTGCTGGGCGAGGAGGCTCCGGTCGGGATCAGGTGTTGGGACGGCAGTCGGAGTGGGCCTGCGGACGCGCCCTGGCGGGTGCACCTGGTCAATAGGCGTGGTCTACGGCGATTGCTGTGGTCGCCCAACGATCTCGGTTTCGCTCGGGCCTACGTCTCCGGCGACATCGACATCGAGGGAGACCTGCTCCCCGGTCTGGACGTGTTGGAGCAGGTGTCGGACCCGAGCCGCGGCCCGGGTGTCCGGATCGACGGGCACACGAAGAAGGCGGTGGTGAAAGCGGCGCTGCGCCTGGGGATCCTCGGCCCGCCCCCGCGGCCGCCGGTGGAGGAGATGAAACCGGTGCGCGGGCGCCGGCACGACAAGGGGCGTGACGCCGCCGCGATCAGCCACCACTACGACGTCGGCAACGACTTCTATCGACTCGTGCTCGGAGAGTCGATGACCTACTCGTGCGCATACTGGGCGGCGCAGAGCGAGGATCTGGACGCCGCCCAGTACGCCAAATGCGATCTGGTGGCCCGCAAGCTCGGCCTGACCGCGGGGATGCGGGTGCTCGACGTCGGCTGCGGGTGGGGGACCTTCGCGCTGCACGCGGCACGTCACTACGGCGCGCACGTCGTCGGTGTCACCCTGTCCCACGAACAGGCGGACTACGCCGGCAAGCGGATGGTCGACGCGGGCGTGGGCGAGTTGGTGCAGATCCGGGTCCAGGACTACCGCGACGTCACCGACGGCCCCTACGACGCGATCTCGAGCATCGGCATGGCCGAGCACGTCGGCGCTGCGATGCTGGCGACCTATGCCGCGGACCTGTTCGCGCTGCTACGCCCGCAGGGGCGATTGCTCAACCACGCGATCTCGCGGCGACCGGGCAAATCCCTCGCCGAGTTCTCGAAAACGTCGTTCATCGATCGCTATGTGTTCCCCGATGGCGAGATCTTGCCGCTCGCGACGATGATCGAGGCGCTCGAAGGGGCCGGTTTCGAGGTGCGCGATGTCGAGTCGCTGCGCGAGCACTACGCGACGACCCTGCGGGCCTGGGTGGCGAACCTGGAGTCGAACTGGGACGAGGCGGTGGCCCACAGCAGCGCCGGGCGGGCACGAGTATGGCGGCTGTACATGGCCGGCTCGGCGTTGGCATTTGCGGCGAACCGGCTCGGGATCAATCAGGTCCTGGCGGTCAAATGCACCGAACGGGGTCACAGCGGCATGCCCGGCACCCGCGCCGAACTCTTGCGGCCACCCGAACCGGACCCCTCTCCGCCGGGCCACAGTCACACGCAGTGATGTCGGTCCTCTGCCGGCACACGGACACGATGCGGAGTTCTACCGGCTTCTGACGAGGTAGCCGGAGTTTGCTCGGCTCGACCGAGCTGACCATTCCGCGACCTTGCCACGGGCCTCGACTGGGATGATCCGAACTGACACCATTCGTACCCGTCGCGGCGACCGCCGTCGCACCCGAGAGTCCGAGGAGCCCATGCCGAGTCGCACAGCCGGTGTCACCCTTGTGTCGGCCCTTGCGATGGCGATCCTGGCCAGCTGCGCCCAGGTGCAGGACGGGCAGCCGGTGGCCGAACCGTCCACCGAGACGTCCTCCCGTCAGGCACCCACCGGCGGGGCCGCCGTGTCCACGACGGTGGACGAACAGCCGTGCGACCCGGACGTCGACCTCGACGCACCCGAGGTGTTCGCGGTGATCGAGCAGCTACCCCCGCCGCAGCAGATCCCCGATGCCACGTGGCTGCAGGCGTACAACGGCAACTACAACCGCTGCAGCGACCTGAGCTACGCGCAGGTCGGGATCGTGGGGGCGACGGGATCGTCGCCGACCCACCTGCTGTTGTTCCACCGCGGCGAGTATGTCGGCACCGCCACGCCGTGCGCGCTGAACCCGGCGGTGGTCGCAACGGCGTTCGACTCCATCGACGTCGAATACAACTACCCGCGCGAGGGCGAGCCGAACGCGGCCGCCACCGGTTTCGCGGAGCTGACGTTCACGTGGTCCGACGGCGGGGTCGTCACCGACGGGCGACTGCCGGACGAGTACCTGGAGTCGACGGGCTGCGACGAAATGCGGTGACATCGCCGGGCACTTCGATTGCCGCGGCATCGACGCGAACGTCGGTACGATCGCGGCAAGTTCGGGAAGCCACCCTCAGGACTGCCCGACGGAACAGACAAGGCAGAAACGATGGCAGTCGCCCCCATTCCGGTGGACCAGCGTGTGATCGGGATCGATTCGCGGCGCTTCGCCTCGATCGAGAAGGCGCTCGTCGAACTGATCACCAACAGTGACGACAGCTACTCCCGGCTGGACAACGCCCGCGCGCAGGCGAACGGCCGCATCGACATCACCTACGAGCGCCACCAGTCGGGTGCGGTCCTGCAGGTCACCGACCATGCCGAAGGGATGCCGTTCGATCAGGCCGCCCGCATCCTGGCGTACGGGGCAGCCCACAGCCCGCTGTCGCGGGGCGAGGGCCATGGGCGGGGCTACTTCGGGCGCGGCCTCAAGCAGGCCGTGTTCGGTGTCGGCGCCGGAACGGTCGAGACCGTCAAGGACGGCCGGCTCACCCGCATCGACCTCTTCCGCGGCGAGAACGGCGGCTACCTCTACGACGACCACGGCGGCGACCTGCCTGTCTCCGACGACGACCGCGAACGCCTCGGCATCCCCGGGAACGGTACCCGGGTGACGTTGGTCGTGGAGAACCCGCACGTGGTCATCTCCCGGTACCAGACCGTGGTGCAGGCGCTGTCCGACAACGTCTACCTGCGTGAGGTGCTGTCGCGGCGGAGCGTGGAGGTGGTGCACGTCGCCGGTCGGCACGAGATCCAGCGCAGCGGCCGGGTGCTCTTCGACGAACCCCCGGCGCTCGTGCTGATCGGTCCGGACGCGCCCGGCAGCTTCGACTTCGACGGCGACGAGTACACCTTCACCCTCACCCTGAAGCGGGCCGAAGGTGCCGAGCTGACCATGTCGGGGGACGAGCGCACGAACGGTCTCGTCGTCGTCTCGGGCCTCGCCGTGCTCGACTGTCAGATGTTCGAGTACGAGAACCAGGTGGGCGCCGAGTACCTGTTCGGCACCGTGCACTGCGCGGCCCTGATCGAGCGGCTCGGGCAGGGTGAGCCGATCATCAGCGACGAGCGTGAGGGTCTGAACCACAAGGACCGGTTCGTCGCCGCATTCTCGCATGCGGTCAGCGTTCGGCTCGCCGAATATGTGCTGGCCGAACGCGATCAGCTCAAACACCTCGAGCACGCGATAACCTCCGAGCACACCGCGCACATGATCGACCGGCTGCTGCACCGGATGAGCGAGTCGGCGATCCGGGATCTCGGGATCGGGCCGGCGCCGGCATCGGCACCGCTGACGACCGCGACCGGCACGGAGAAGTCGGTCGTCCTTGAATTCACGACGCCCTTCTACTACCGCAGGCCCGGCCATCGGTTCCACGTCACTCTCGAAGTCGACACCGAGCGCCTGCCCGGCGACGACCGGCTGACGATCGCGTACACGCTGCCCGACTCGATGCGGATCGACCCCCGGCCCGCCGAGATTGCCGTGGAGCAGAAGGCCGGTGTGCAGCGGCTGGAATGGACGGTCGTCGGCGAGGCGGCCGGGGAGCGCGGCGAGATCATGGTGCGGTCCGGGGCGTTCTGGGCGTGGTGCGAGATCGTCATCGCCGAGAACGCGCCGTCGCCGCACCATGTGCCGCGCCCGCACACCCCGCCCCATCCGGAGGAACACCGACGGCCGCCACGCGACCACGGCGAGGACATGTTCGTCGGCTACGACCTGCGCTATCTCGGGGACGACGGTGGACGTGCCGTGTACGACCCCGAGCAGCGAACGATCCTCATCAACACCGGCGACCCCACCGTGCAGCTGTATCTGGACGGCCGGGGCCGGTTCCGGGATGCGGCACGACTGCTGCTGGCCGAGTTGTTCCTCGACGTGATCGCCGGCGAGTTGGCGCGCCGATCGCTCGAGAACAAGGGCTTGCAGGACGACGTCCACGCCTATACCGCCGCCAAGCAGAAGATCATCCGCCGCTACGGCGCGCAGATCCACAAGTCGTTCGCCTGAACGGGATTCGAGGTGGCGTCATGACGGAGCCGCGCAGGCCGCTCGACATCCCCACCACCGCTGCCATGCTCGAGGTCGCGCTCGCGGAGGCCCGGCTCGGCCTCGCCGAGGGCGGCATCCCGATCGGCGCGGCCCTGTTCGCCGCCGACGGGACGCTGCTCGGCCGCGGCCACAACCGGCGGGTGCAGGAGGGGGACCCGTCGCTGCACGCCGAGACCGCCGCCTTCCGGGCCGCGGGCCGCCGGCGCGACTACCGTTCGACGATCATGGTGACGACGTTGTCGCCTTGCTGGTACTGCAGCGGCCTGATCCGGCAGTTCGGTATCGGCGCGGTGGTGATCGGGGAGAGCGTCACGTTCACCGGCGGCCACGACTGGCTCGCCGAGCACGGGGTCGAGGTAACGGTGCTGAACGATCGACGCTGCATCGACATGATGGCGACGTTCGTCGTCGAGCACCCGGACCTGTGGCACGAGGACATCGGCGTCACACCCCCCCCGAGTAGGGCGATCACCGAGTAGGGGCGATCACCGGGCCGTCGGTGGGGGAGCGGCCGGTTCGCACCCCTCGACGGTGATGCGGGCCAGTTCCGCGACGAAGTCCGCCGTGCTCCGGGACGCCGCGAGCGCTCGCCGCTGACGGCGCGCGCCGTTGCCCCGGCGCAGGATCCGCCGCACCGACGCGCGCGCGGACGGGAAGTCGCCGGCCTCCTCGAGGCCGGGCCGCACGTGCTCGAGCAGCGAGCCCAGCAGCCGGGCGGCGGGGACGGGCCGTTGCGTCAGCGGGTCCATCCCGTAGCCGTCGATGCCCTCCCGCGCGGCGCGCCAGCACGCGGCCTTCAGCCGGTCGGCCTCGAGCCGGGGCGCCGGGTCACCGCGGTGGACGGCGGTGAGCGCGGTGGACACGAGTCCGCGGACGAGGGTGGCGGCGGTGACGGTCTCCTCGATCGTGGCGGGCACGTCGCAGACCCGGATCTCGAGGGTGGGCAGGTGCGGCGAGAGCCGGATGTCCCAGTAGACCATCGCGGGGTCGAGGACGGTGCCGGCGTCGAGCATCATGGCGACGACGTCGTCGTAGTGCCGGGCGGACCGGAAGTAGGGCGGCGGCCCCCCGCTGGCCCAGCGCCCCCACTGGATGTGACGCCAGCTGGCGTAACCGGTGTCGGCGCCGGCGGTGACGGACGAGTTCGCCGTGAGCGCGAGCAGGGCGGGCAGCCAGGGCCGCAGGTGATTGCAGACCTGCACCGCGACGTCGCGATCGGGCACCCCGACGTGGACGTGACAGCCGCAGATCACCTGATCGGTCACCACCCCGAAGTGCTCGGCCATCCGCCGGTACCGGGCGGCGTCCGTGAGCGCCCCGGGCGGGGTGGTGTCGAACGGGGGCACTGCCGCCGCGAGCAGGCGGGACCCGGCGCGTGCGGCGGCCGCCGCCGCCACCGTGCGCGAGACGCGCAGTTCCTGCCGCAGGTCGTCGATCCGGGTGCAGACCGGTGTGGCGGTCTCGACCTGGCAGCGCGACAGCTCGAGCTGGAGGTCGAGCCCGGACTCGCGGGCATCGGCCACGACGGCGGCGTTGCTCAGCCGGGGCCGGCCGGAGTCGGCGTCGACGAGCAGCAACTCCTCCTCGACGCCCATGGTCAGCAGCCGGCCCGGGACATCGCCACGGTCGGATTCGGCACGGCGCGGCAGCGTGGACGTCATCGTCTCCTCCAACCGGAACGGCCGAAACAGCTCGGCAGGACCGTGGCTCCAGCCTGGCACGCGTCCCGGGCAGGTGGGAAGGAAACGGGAGGGAAATCAGGCGGCGCCGACGGCGTGGATGCCGCGTGCCCACTGCTGCAGCGGCCGGTCTCCGAGTGCGATCGCGAGGGATTCGAGGGTGCGGACGCGGTCGGCCAGCTGGTCCGCGAGGACGTGTTCGAGGGCGGCGACGCTGCGCCTGTCCGCCGAGCCGGCGATGGTGGCGATGCAGTCGCTCAGCCGCGCCGCCCGAGACGACGACGACTTCGCGGATGTCGTGTGCGAATGCAGAATTCGTTCGAGGGCGTCGCATCGTTCCGACAAATAGCGAATGTCCGCCGCAATTTGCTGCTTCGCCATCGGATGTGAGCTGCGCTCGTGGCGAATTTCGAGTATCTGCAGTTGCGTCCGCACCAATTGGTGTACGGCCCGAATCTGGTCGCTCAGTGCGCTCGTGTTCGTGTTCATCGGGTTCCCTCTGCCGAATTCGATGATAGCCCCGCACCGGGCGATCCGGCGCATACCGGAGAATCTCGACTTCCGGCCGAGAAAGGACAGAAACGGCGATTCGGAATTGGGATCGGCACGGCCGCGAAGGGAAACGGCGACGAGGAGCGCCGCAGCAATTGTTGCCGCCTTCCCCCACCGAGCCGGTCACCGCCTCGGTGCGGCCCGCTGCCGCGCCCGCGGCGAGATACCGGGGCCGGGAGCCGTCCGCCGCCGGCGGTGCGAGCTCAGTCCTCGGGCAGCGGCGCCGACCAGAGCAGGCGGGTGCCGCCGGTGTCGACCGCGGTAGCGGTGAAGGTGCCCGCGACCTCCTCGGCGCGGGAGGCGAGGTTGTGCAGTCCGCTGCGCGCGACGGTGGCGGGAATGCCGACGCCGTTGTCGGTGACGTCGATGGTGAGGTAGTCGTCGACCGACACGGTGACGGTGACGTTGTTCGCGCCGGAGTGGTGCACCACGTTGCTCATCGCCTCCCGCAGCACCGCCTCGGCGTGATCGGCGAGGGTTCCGGTGACCACGTTGAGCGGCCCGGACATGCGCACGACGGTGCGCAGGCCGACGTCGGCGGTGTGTTCGGCGACGATGTCGTGCAGGGCCTGCCGCAGTTGCCGGGTGCCCTCCATCCCGCCGTGCAGGTCGAAGATCGCGGTGCGCACGTCGGTGATGATGCTCTGCACGTCGTCGATCATGTCCGCCAGGCGCCCGCGGATCTCCGGCGCCCGGGTGCGGGCGTGGGTGCTCTGCAGGTTCAGGCCGTGGGCGAACAGCCGCTGAATGACGTGATCGTGCAGGTCCCGCGCGATGCGGTCCCGGTCGGCGAGCACGGTCAGAGAGTTGAGCCGTCGCTGGTCGTCGGCCAGCTTCAGCGCGAGCGCCGCCTGATCGGTGAAGGAGGTGGCGAGGAAGAGCTGACGGTCGTCGAACGGCTCCCGCCCCGGATCGCGAATGACCGACAGCACCCCCGAAATGGTGTCGGTCGACGCGCGCAGCGGCAGCAGCAGCGCCGGCCCGTGCCGGTCGCCGTCACCGTCGAACTCCGTGACCTGCAGAGGCTCACCGCACCGGTACACGGTTCCGGTCGCGGTCCCTTCGACCCGGATCCGCTTGCCCCCGAACCCGGACGGGTCCGAACCGGCGTATGCGGTGACGATCAGGGCCGCGACCTCCTCCGGCGGCACGTCGGGATCCTCGGGTTGGGCGATCTGCACGTGGTCCGCCTCCGACAGGGCCAGCGCGCGTCGGGCGATCAGGCCGAGCACCTCCTCCGGGTCGGTGTCGGCGAGCAGCTCGGCGCGGATCTCGCTCGTGGCCTCCTGCCAGCGCTGCCGCAGCCGGGCCTCCTCGAACAGGCGCGCATTGTCCACCGCGATGCCCGCCGCGGCCGCGAGGGCCTGCACGATCACCTCGTCGTCCTCGGTGAACGACTGACCGTTGGCCTTCTCGGTGAGGTAGAGGTTGCCGAACGCCTCACCGTGCACCCGGACCGGGACACCCAGGAAGGTCCGCATGGGCGGGTGGTGGGCCGGGAAGCCGGACGAGGCCACGTGCTGGGCCAGATTGTCGAGGCGGATCGGTTTCGGCTGTTCGATCAGCAGTCCGAGCAGTCCGTGGCCGGTGGGGAGGTCGCCGATCAGCGCGCGGGTGTCTGCGTCTATGCCCTCGTACACGAAGTTCTGCAATCCGTCGCCGCGGCGGTTGAGGACGCCCAGAGCGCCGTAGCGGCAGTCCACGAGCTCGATCGCGGCGTGCACGATGCGCTCGAGCGTCGCCTCGAGCTCGAGCCCGGACGCGACCGTGAGCACGGCCTCGAGCAGACCGTCGATCTGATCGCGCGCGACGATCACCTGGTCGATGCGGTCCTGGACCTCCGCGAGCAGCTCCCTCAGTCGCAGCTGCGAGAGCGTCCCCGCGAGCAACGTTTCCTCGTCGGCGGCCATCGCTCACCCCTTCGGTGGATTACGTCCCGTGCGCCGCGTGCCGGGCCGCTTCGAAAGGCCCGGTTTTTCCCATTGTGCCGAGGGTAATCCGTGGGTCACCCCCGGCGCGGTGACTTGCGCCCCGGTGGTGACGACTTTGGACCCTGCCGCGGGCCGCCTCGACGGGCGAGGGTGGAGTGCGGAGATGTCTTTGCAGGAGGGAAAGCCCAGGATGACGACGGGTCCGGAAGCTCCGCTGGCGCCGGGTCGGTGCATGGCGTTGCTGCGGTCGGTGCCGACCGGCCGTCTGGTCTACACCGACGGGGCGTTGCCCGCGGTGCACCCGGTGACCTTCGCGGCGCCGAACGGCGAGATCGTCGTTCCCACCGGCGACGACGGGTGGTTCGAGCGTTTCGACGGCAGGCTGCTCGCCTTCCATGCCGAACAACTCGAGGCGCCGACCCGGTCGGGGTGGAGCGTGGTCGCGATCGGCCGCGCCCGGCTCGCGCGCGGCACGGACGGTCTCCGCGGATTCGACGGCGCCGGCGGCCTGCCGTGGGGCATCGGCACGGAGGATCCCCTCCTCGTCATCGACGTCGAGCACATCAGTGGGCGTCGTGCCACGCTGCCGTGGTGGCCCGGCGAGCGCGGTTGACCATCCAGTCCCCGAGCCGACCGTGAGCCGGCACACCGTGCGGTACCGTGCTGACCGGGGATTGGAGGCTGCCGCATGGTCAAGGTCTTTCTCGTCGACGACCACGAGGTCGTCCGCCGTGGCATCGCGGACCTGCTCACCACGGATCCCGAACTGACGATCGCGGGGGAGGCGTCGTCGTACGGCGAGGCTCTCGTGCGGGTTCCTGCCGTAGAACCCGACGTCGCCGTGCTCGACGTCCGGCTCCCCGACGGCAACGGCATCGAGCTGTGCCGGGAACTGCTCTCGCAGATGCCGCGACTGCGCTGCCTGATGCTGACCTCGTTCACCGACGAGCAGGCGATGCTCGACGCGATACTCGCCGGCGCGAGCGGCTACGCGCTCAAGGACATCCGCGGAACCGAGCTGATCCAGGCCGTGCGGGACGTCGGGGCAGGCAAGTCCCTGCTCGACAGCCGCGCCGCGACCACGCTGATGGCGAAGCTGCGCGCCGACACCAGTAACGACGGCGGACCGTATGCGAACCTGACCGATCAGGAACGGACCCTGCTCGCGCTGCTCGGGGAGGGGCTGACCAACCGTCAGATCGCCGAACGGATGTTCCTGGCCGAGAAAACGGTGAAGAATTACGTGTCGCGGCTCCTGGCCAAGCTCGGGGTCGAACGCCGCACCCAGGCCGCGGTACTGGCGACGAAGGTGCCGCCGAGACGCCCCGGCGGGCGCTGAACGTTCCGTCGCCGCGCCGCCCGGGCGTTGCCGACGGCAGGACGGGCACCATGACGGACGACCGGCCCCGATTCGAGCGGCTGAGCCCGCTCGACGTAGGGAACCTGCGCGTCGAGGACCGCGGGGTGCCCATGCACGTGGCCGCGCTCGCCGTCCTGGACGGAGCGCCGCTGCGCGATGCGGCCGGACGCCTCCGGCTGGCGGCGATCCGCGAGCACGTCGCGCGGCGCACCCGCCGCGCGCCCCGACTGCGCCAGCGGCTGCACCGCCCGCCGCCGGGTGCCGGACCGCCCGTGTGGGTCGACGACCCGCACTTCGACATCTCGTGCCACGTGCGGACCCACGCCCTGTCCGCTCCCGGCGACGAGGCCACCCTGTTGCGCACCTGCGCGGAACTCGACGAACCACGCCTCGACCGGTCCCGGCCGCTGTGGGAGATGTGGCTGCTCACGGACCGGGACGACGGGACGATCGCGCTGCTGCTGCGGCTCCACCACGTGGTCGCCGACGGCACCGCCGCCCTCGAACTGTTCGGCGCCCTGCTCGACACTGCCGCGACCACGCCCGACGAGGACCCCGGTCCCGTGCCCACCCCGGTTCCGCCACCTTCCGTGCGTGCGCTCGTCCGCGACAACCTGCACCGTCGGCCCGGGGCCGCGTGGCGGTGGCTCCGGGCAGTGCGGCCGGCGGTGGCGGCGCGACGTGCCGCCCTGCGGGTGCGGCAGCTGCGCTCGCTCGCCCGGCAGGGCCGGGCCCCGCGGGTGTCGTTCGACGGTCCCGTCGGGCCGCACCGCCGGCTGAGCCTGGTGCGCTGCGACCTCGCCGAGGTCAGGCGCGTCGCACACGCGCACGGTGCGACGGTCAACGACGTCGTGCTCGCCGCCGTGGCCGCCGGCGCGCGGCGGCTCCTCGCGGCGCGCGGCGAACTCGACCCGGACCTGATCCTGAAGGCGTCGGTGGCGGCGTCGCTGCGCACCGCCGACGACCGGAGCCCGGGGAACCGGGTCGGGATCCTGCTCGTGCCCCTGCCGGTGGGGCCCGGGTCGGTGGCCGCCCGGGTCGCGGCCGTCGCCCGCGAGACCGCGCGGCTCAAGCGGGAGCCGCCGCTGCAGCCCGGGGGACGGCTGCTCCAGCGGTGGACGGTGCGGGTGATGCGGCGCCAACGGCTGGTCAATCTGTTCGTCAGCAATCTGGTCGGCCCGCCCGTGCCGCTGTACTTCGCGGGTGCCCGCGTGCGCGAGCTGTTCCAGGTCGGCGTGGTGCAGGGCAACGTCGGTGTCGCCGTCGGCGTGCTGTCCTACGCGGGCCGGCTGAACGTCGACGTCGTCGCCGATGCCGATCTCGTCCCGGACGTCGACGAGTTCGCCGGGGGGATCGTCGACGGCCTCGCGGAGCTGGGCGTCGCGGCGGTCGGCGGCCCGCCGCGTCGCTGACCCGGCCCTTCAGGCGCGATCGCGCCGACCGTGCGCGCCAGCGAATTGCATGCGCGGAGTGCTGAGAATTTCGCGAACCCGATTTCTCCTACCGCGTGCGGCAGCCGGGTCCGCGCTCGAATTGCGGGACCCGGCGCGTTTGGTAACAATTGGGTTCGGTGCACGGCACCGGTACGGTATGTACAAGATCAGAAATGGAGCTCCAGCATGGACTTTGGAACGTTGGCCGACTTCTTCGGAGCAATCGCCGACCTCTTCGGCGCGTTCGACTTCTTCTCCGGTTCCGCCGAGGACATGAACCTCAGCTGATCCGGGGGAAATAGAGGGGGCCTGCGGGTTGAGGACGCAGGCCCCCTTTTGCTGTCCGGGTCCCGGATACCGGTCGCCCGGTCGATCTCATTCTTTACCCGACGTTGATGTTCGATAAAGGTGAGATAACGCGAGATTGAATTTTCGAAAGCGCCGCCGGCTCCGGGGACCTCATTCGGCGTCGCGTTCGGCCAGGGCCACCGGCCGCATGTAGTCGGTGATGTACTCGCGCACCCACCACGCGCCGGTCTCGCGGCGCTCGCGCCACGTGGTGTACCGGTAGCTGAAGTACCGCGCCCGCACCCAGCGGGGCGGCGCGTCGGGGAACGGGTTACGCCGCAGCAGTGCCGTCACGTGCTCGTCGTTGGTCAGCAGCTTTTCGAGCAGTCGCCCGAACCAGGAGCGCGCGTAGTCGGGGGACAGTGCGGCGAACCACATCAGCCAGTCCAGCCGCAGGTGATACGGCGCGTACTGGCGCGGCCGGCGGCGCACGTCGCCGGGCTTGCCCTTGAACTCGTACTCGCGCCACACGGTGCCGGGGCCCACCTCCCGATCGGAGGTGCCCTCGACGATCACCTCGTGCCGGTGCCGAGTGATGCTGCCGAACGCGCCGTAGGTGTTGACGAAGTGCCACCGATTGAACGAGGCGTTCATCGCCTGCCGGTGGGAGAGCATGTTCCGCACCGGCAGGTAGCTGAGCACGGCGACCGTCCCGGTCAGCGCCACGACCGCTGCCACGAACACCGTCGGCGTCGTCCCGTACCCCGGACCGGGTTCGAGCGGGAGCAGGCGCTCCCACCAGCTGTCCGGGATCACCGACAGGCCCAGCACGATCGCCAGCCAGTTCAACCAGGAGAAGTTGCCGCTGACCACCAGCCACAACTGGGTGACAATCATGATCGACGCCGCGATCCCCGCGATCGGCTGCGGCGCGAACAGGAAGAAGGGCACCACGAGCTGGGTGACGTGGTTCCCGGCCACCTCGACCCGGTGCAGGGGCCTGGGCAGATGGTGGAAGTACCAGCTCAGCGGGCCCGGCATCGGCTGGGTCTCGTGGTGGTAGTACAGGCACGTCAGATCCCGCCAGCACCGGTCGCCGCGCATCTTGATCAGGCCCGCCCCGAACTCCAGCCGGAACAGCAGCCAGCGCAGCAGGATCAGGACGAGCAGCGGCGGGGCGGTGTCCGCGTTGCCGAGGAAGATCGCCAGGAAGCCGGTCTCGAGCAGCAACGATTCCCAGCCGAACGAGTACCAGACCTGTCCGACGTTGACGATCGACAGGTACAGCAGCCACAGCAGGAACCAGACGAGCATCGACACGATCAGCGGCAGCCGGTCCGTCACCCCGAGCGCCGTGGCGGCGGCGAGGACCGCGCCGAGACCGGCGACCGTCGCGAAGAGACGGTCCGAGTAGCGCAGGTGGAACACGCTCGGGGCCCGGCCGAACGACGTCGCCTTCAGGAAGCGGGGGATCGGCGTCAGGCCGGTACTCCCGAGCAGCGCCCGGAACTGGTTGAGCGCCACCAGGAACGCGACGAGATACACCAGGGCCAGCGCGCGCGTGCACAGCAGCCGTCCCAGCGAATACCCGTCGGCGTCGTACCATTCCACGGCAGGTCACCTCGTACCGGTGCGGACCCCTCGAGCATGGCACGCGCACCGCGTTTCGGGAGTGGATTCCCCGTGGTGGGCGGAGGGGTCAGCGCAGCGCCGGAGGGTTGTCCAGATCTCGCGCCGTGTACGTGTCGCACGCCGCGATCTGCCCGGTGGTGTACCCGGCGAGGAACCACTTCTGCCGCTGGTCGGACGACCCGTGCGTCCAGCCCTCGGGGTTCACCCGCCCGCCGGCGGAAGCCTGGATCCGGTCGTCGCCGACGGCGGACGCCGCCGACAGCGCGTCGCGGATGTCCTGCTGGGTGAGGGGCTGCAGGAACGGCTCCCCGGTGTTCGGATCCGCCTGCTTGTCGGCGTGGTACGCCCACGCCCCGGCATAGCAGTCGGCCTGCAGCTCGGTGCGGACGGCCCCGGAGTCGGCACCGCGCGGATCGGCCTGCGCGCGGCCGAGGTCCCCGAGCTGGTTCTGCAGGTGGTGACCCACCTCGTGCGCGACGACGTACTCCTGCGCGAGCGGGCCGGCGTTGGCGCCGAACCGGGTGACCAGGTCCTGGAAGAAGCTGGTGTCGAAGTACGCGGTCCGGTCGGCCGGGCAGTAGAACGGTCCGACGTCGCTCGTGGCGTTGCCGCAGCCCGTCGCGACCGCACCGGAGAACAGCACGACCGCGGGCCGGACGTACTCGACGCCGGTCTGCGGCCCGAGCTGCTGTTCCCACACCGCGTCGAGGCTGCCGACGGTGAACTGGACGCGGCAGTCGACGCTCGCGTTGGCGTCCGCCCCGGTCTCACAGCCCTCCAGGGTGCCCGAGCCGTACTGCCCGGACTGCTCCGGGGCGCCGCTGCCGAGGAGCGAGCCGGGATCACCTCCGAGCAGCAGTGCCAGGATCAGCACCAGCAGGCCGCCGGCGCCACCGCCGATCGCGATCTTCCCGCCCGGTCCGCCTCCGCCGCCGACCTGGATGCGGCCGCCCTCCATCCGAGCGCCCTCGTTGAACGTCATCGCCGCCTTCACTTCCTCGTCGCAGGGGGACCGATCGGTTCAGCTTGGCACGGCCGATCGGGTACGGGTGTCCTCGGCGGATGTGTGTCTTTCGTAGGATTGCAACGACGACGTCCCTCGTTAGGTTGTTTCGAAAGGAATTCCGTGCTGCGCACCCATCTCGCCGGCTCGTTGCGAGCCGAGCACGCCGAGCAGACCGTCACCCTCACCGGCTGGGTGGCCCGGCGCCGCGACCACGGCGGGGTGATCTTCATCGACCTGCGCGACGCGTCGGGTGTGTCGCAGGTCGTCTTCCGTGAGGGCGCCGTCCTCGAGCAGGCACACCGTCTGCGCGCCGAGTACTGCATCAAGGTCGTCGGAGTGGTCGAGGTCCGGCCGGAGGGCAACCAGAACTTCGACATCCCCACCGGCGCCGTCGAGGTCAACGCCTCGACGCTCGAGGTTCTCAACGAGGCCGCGCCGCTGCCGTTCCAGCTCGACGACCAGGTCGGCGAGGAAGCCCGCCTGAAGTACCGCTACCTGGACCTGCGCCGCGAGGGCCCGGGCAAGGCGATCCGGCTGCGCAGCAAGGTCAACGCCGCCGCCCGCGGCGTGCTCGCCCACCACAGCTTCGTGGAGGTCGAGACCCCGACGCTGACCCGCTCCACCCCGGAGGGCGCCCGCGACTTCGTGGTGCCGGCGCGGCTGCAGCCCGGCAACTTCTACGCACTGCCGCAGTCGCCGCAGCTGTTCAAGCAGTTGCTGATGGCCGGCGGCATCGAGCGGTACTACCAGATCGCCCGCTGCTACCGCGACGAGGACTTCCGCGCCGACCGGCAGCCGGAGTTCACCCAGCTCGACATCGAGATGGCGTTCGTGAGCCAGGACGACGTGATCCTGCTCGCCGAGGAGATCCTGCACGCGCTGTGGCGCCTGGTCGGGCACGAGCTGACCACCCCGATCCCGCGCATGACCTACGCCGACGCGATGCGCCGCTACGGCTCCGACAAGCCCGACCTGCGTTTCGGCCTCGAGCTCGTCGAGTGCCGGGAGTTCTTCAAGGACACCACCTTCCGGGTGTTCCAGGCCGAGTACGTCGGCGCGGTCGTCATGCCCGGCGGCGCGAGCCAGCCGCGGCGCCAGCTCGACGCCTGGCAGGAGTGGGCCAAGCAGCGCGGCGCGAAGGGCTTGGCGTACGTGCTGGTCGGCGAGGACGGGGAGCTGTCCGGACCGGTCGCGAAGAACCTCACCGACGCCGAGCGCGAGGGCCTGGCCAAGCACGTCGGCGCCCAGCCCGGGGACTGCATCTTCTTCGCCGCCGGCGCCACCAAGCCCATGCGCGCGCTGCTCGGTGCCGCTCGCGGCGAGATCGCCCGCAAGCTCGATCTCATCGATCCCGACGACTGGAAGTTCGTGTGGGTCGTCGACGCCCCGCTGTTCGAGCCGGCCGCCGACGCCACCGCCTCCGGCGACGTCGCGCTCGGCAGCTCCGCATGGACGGCGGTGCACCACGCCTTCACCTCGCCGATGCCCGAGCACCTCGACACGTTCGACACCGATCCCGGCTCGGCCCTCGCCTACGCCTACGACATCGTGTGCAACGGTCACGAGATCGGCGGCGGCTCGATTCGAATCCACCGCACCGACATCCAGCAGCGCGTGTTCAAGGTGATGGGCATCTCCGAGGAGGAGGCGAACGAGAAGTTCGGCTTCCTGCTCGAGGCATTCAAGTACGGCGCTCCGCCGCACGGCGGCATCGCCTTCGGGTGGGACCGCATCACCGCCCTGCTCGCCGGCGCGGACTCGATCCGCGAGGTCATCGCGTTCCCGAAGTCCGGCGGCGGTGTCGACCCGCTGACCGACGCTCCGGCGCCGATCACCCCCGAGCAGCGCAAGGAGTCCGGGATCGACTTCAAGCCGGAGCCGAAGAAGGCCGAGAAGTAGGGCACCGACAGGACATCGTCGGCGGCGCCTGCCCACGGGCCGGCGCCGCCGCGGTGTCAGAGGGCAGCGCGCACGGCGGGGCACGGCCTGGCACAGTGACAGCAGGCGCCGGACGGACGGAGAGGGCGGCAACGGCATGACCGACATGGTCGCCACACAGTCGCTGCGGGCGCGGTACGCCCACCGCGGACCGGAATTCGACGAACTCTTCGACCCCGCGGGCGACGTCCGCGAGCACTGGGCCGAACTGGCGGAGGGGTTGCAGGCACGTGGCCCCCAGGCGCTGGCCCGCTACCGGCAGCGGGTGCGCCGGCTCGTCGACAACCACGGCATCACATACACCCCCGTCGACGCCCGCACCGAGGAGACCGGTCCGGCCGCGCCGCACCGGTGGGAACTCGACGGGGTGCCGTTCGTCCTCTCCGCCGACGATTGGGGCACCCTCGAGCAGGGTCTGCTGCAGCGCTCACGGCTGCTCGACACGCTGCTCGCCGACCTGTACGGGCCGATGCGCACGCTCCGGGAGGGACTGCTGCCCCCGCAACTGGTGTTCGGCCATCGCGGCTACGTGCGGGCCGCGCACGGGCTCTCGCTCCCCGGGCCGCATCAGCTGTTCGTCCACGCAATCGACGTCGCTCGTGCCCGCGACGGCCGGTTCCGGGTGGTGCGGGACCACACCCAGGCCCCGTCCGGCGCCGGGTACGCCCTCGCCGACCGGCGGGTGACGGCACGCGCCATGCCCGACCTGTACCAGGCGACGAACCCACGGCCGCTGTCGCCGTTCGTCGAGGCGATGCGCCTCGCGCTGCGCGAGGCCGCACCCGCCGGCGCGGAGGACCCGGTGGTGGTCGTCCTCGGCCCGGGCGCACACTCGGAGACCGCCTTCGATCAGGCCCACATCGCGGGCGTCCTCGGGTTCCCGCTGGTCGAGGCCGCCGACCTGGTGGTGCGCGAGGGCCGGTTGTGGATGCGCTCGCTCGGCTCGCTCACCCGCGTCGACGTCGTGCTACGCCGCGTCGACGCCGCCTACGCGGACCCGCTCGACCTGCGGCCGGACTCGCGGCTCGGCGTGGTCGGGCTCGTGGAGGTGGTGCGGCGCGGCGCCGTCACCGTCGTCAACACCCTCGGCAGCGGGGTGCTCGAGAATCCGGCCCTGGCGGAGTTCCTGCCGTCGCTGTGCCGGGCCCTGCTCGACGAGGACCTGCTGCTCGAGCCGGTCCCCGCATACTGGGGCGGCACCCCGGCCGGGGTCGCGGCGCTGACGGAGAGGTTCGAGCAGCTGGTGCTGCGGTCGGCGGTCACCGCCCGGTCGGTGATGGTCGGCAGCCTCGACGCGCAGCAGCGCGAGGGCCTGCTCGCCCAGGTGCGAGCGCAGCCGGGGCGGTGGGTCGGCCAGGAGATTCCCGACCACTCGTACGTCCCGTCGCTGTCCGGAATCTCCGGCGGGCTCGGTGCCGCGCCGGTCGGCGTCCGGCTGTTCACCGTCGCCCAGCGGGTCGGATTCACCCCCATGCCCGGTGGGCTCGGCGAGATCGTCGTCCCGGGCGCGACGCCGCGCACGCGGCCGCCGATGCGCGTCGTCGCCAAGGACGTATGGGTGCGCACCGCCGCGCCCACGGCCACCACCGGCGCGACGGGCGTTCCGGCCGGGGACGAGGTGTCCACCTTCGCCGTGCCCCCCGTCGACGTCGTCGCCTCGCCTCGGGTGCTCAACGACCTGTTCTGGCTGGGCCGCTACGGCGAGCGTGCCGAGGACACCGCCCGCCTGCTCGTCGCGGTCCGCGAGCGCTACCAGGACTACCGCTCCCGGCCCTGGCTGCCGGGCAGCGAGTGCCTGCCCGTGCTGCTGTCGGCGCTCACCGCCGCGGCCCCCGGACCGGCGATCGCGGCGCAGCACACCGGTGCCGACGTCATGGACGACTACCACTCCGCCACAGCGGAATTCCGCTCCATGACCGTCGATCCGGAACGGCTCGGCTCGCTCGCCCAATCGTTCGCCGGACTCGACCAGGCGGCCCGGGCCGTGCGCGACCAGCTCTCCAACGACACGTGGGCCGTGCTCGCCGACGTCCAGCGCGCCCTCGACGCGCTCACCGAGGACCCCGACGACGACGGCTCCCTGCTCGGCGCCACCCAGTCCGCCGTCCTCGCCGGGATGCTCGCCCTGTCCGGGCTCGGGGCCGAATCGATGGTCCGTGACCTGGGCTGGCACGTGATGGACCTCGGCAAGCGGATCGAGCGGGCGCTGTCGCTGACCACCCTGCTGGCGACCACCCTCACCGTCGCCCGCGACGCCGCCACCGACCGGGCGCTGATGGAGACGGTGCTCGGCGCCGCGGAGAGCTCGGTGACCTACCGCCGCCGCAACCACCGGGTGCGCCCGGCCGCCGTCGCGCAGCTGCTGCTGCTCGACACCACCAACCCCCGCTCGCTGGCGTGGGTGCTCGAACGCCTGCGCGAGAACTTGCGGGCGCTGCCCGACGCCTCCGGCTCGACCCGGCCCGAACGCCTCGCCGACGAGCTGCTGACCCGGCTGCGCCGGGTGGACCCGGTCGACCTCGAGACCGCCACCGACGGCGTCCGCCGCGAGCTCGCCGATCTCCTCGCGGCCGTCCACACCGGACTCGAGCAGCTGGCCGAGCAGCTGCTGCGCGGGCCGCTGTCGCTGCCCGGCGGCACCCGGCCGCTGTGGGGCGGCGCCCAGCGGAGGACCCTGCCGTGACCGATCCGCTCGACCCCGCCCGGCGCCGGTACCGCATCGTGCATCGCACCACCTACCGGTACTCCGGCGTGGTGACCTCCTCGTACGGCCGCGGCTACCTGCTGCCCCGCGACACCGACAACCAGCGGGTCGTCTCGAGCAGCGTCACCGTCGACCCCGCCCCGGCCGACACGTCGGTGGGGGCGGACCTGTGGGGCAACCGCGACGTCTACTTCCACGTCGCCGAGCCCCACGACACGCTCGTCGTCACCGCGGAGTCCGAGGTGACGGTGACCCCGCCGGATCCGGCGCGGCTGGTCGCCGGTCCCGCCGTCGCGCCGTGGGAGTCGGCGCGGCCGGTCGGCACGGCCGGCGCCCTGGCCACCGACTTCGTTCTGGACCTCGACCCGCCCGAGGTCGACGCCGAGGTACTTGCCTACGCCGCGCCCACCTTCCCTCCGGGCCGGCCGCTGGTCGAGGCGATCGCCGAACTCACCCACCGCATCTTCACCGACTTCGCCTACCACTCCGGATCGACGTCGGTGTCCACGCGCGTCGCCGAGGTCCTAATCGCGCGCTCCGGCGTGTGCCAGGACTTCGCGCGCCTGGCCCTCGCCTGCCTGCGCGCGCACGGCCTCGCCGCCCGCTACGTGTCCGGCTACCTCGCCACCGATCCGCCCCCCGGACGCGAACGCATGGTGGGCGTCGACGCGACGCACGCCTGGGCGGCGGTGTGGCTGCCCGGCGACACGTGGCTCGCCTTCGACCCGACCAACGACCAGTTCGTGGACGAGCGGTACACCACCGTCGCGTGGGGCCGCGACTACGCCGACGTGCCGCCGCTGCGCGGGGTGATCTACACCGAAGCCAAGGACAGCACCATCGACGTGTCCCTCGACGTGGCGCCGCTCGCGCCCACCGGCGGCGACCGCACCGACCCCGAACCGACAGGAGCGGCCGATGCGTGACTTCTCGTGCCCGATGTGCGGGCAGCAACTGACCTTCGAGAACTCGGTCTGCCTGCGCTGTGGCAGCGCAATCGGCTTCGACCTCGGCACCGTCTCGATGGTCGCGATCCTGCCCGAGGACGACGCCGACGGTCCGGCCTCCGGTGCGGTGCCGGCCCGCCGCTACCGGCTGTGCGACAACCTGCACCTGGCCCGCTGCAACTGGATCGTCGGCCGCGACGAGCCCGGCCTGTGCCGGTCGTGCCGGCTCACCCGCACCCGCCCGGCCGACGACGACACCGACGCGCTGGCCGCGTTCGCCGACGCGGAGGCCGCCAAGCGCCGGCTGATCGTCGAACTCACCGAACTCGGCCTGCCGCTCACCGGCCGCGACACCGACCCGGACACCGGCCTCGCGTTCGACCTGCTGTCGAGCCGCGACGAGCAGGTCCTCACCGGACACGCGTCGGGAGTGATCTCCCTCGATCTCGCCGAGGGCGACGACGTGCACCGCGAGCAGCTGCGGATCGAGATGGGCGAGCCGTACCGCACCCTGCTGGGCCACTTCCGGCACGAGATCGGGCACTACTACCAGATGGTCCTGATCGCCACCCCCGCCGTGCGGGCCCGGTTCGAGGCGCTGTTCGGCGATCCCGACGCGGACTACCAGGCGGCGCTGGACCGGCACTACTCCGAGGGAGCACCCGACGGGTGGGAGGACGAGTTCGTCTCCTCGTACGCGACGATGCATCCGGCCGAGGACTGGGCCGAGACGTTCGCGCACTATCTGCACATGCGGGACGCGCTGGACACCGCCGCCGGATTCGGGTTCGCACCCGCCGGCGCCGCCCTGGACCGCCCCCAGCCCGGCCCGGCCGGCTTCGACAAACTCCTCGAGCGCTGGCTGCCGCTGGCCTGGTCGCTGAACATGGTCAACCGGTCGATGGGTCACACCGACCTGTATCCGTTCGTGCTACCCCCGCCCGTTTTGGTCAAGATGCGGTTCGTGCACGAACTGATCGTCGCCCGAACCGGGTAGATTGTCAGACGATGACTGCAACATTGGCGGAGCCCATGTCGGAAGTGGTGGAGGCGGCCGAAAAGCTGCTGACCCGGCGCACCGGCGCACCCGTGACCTTGGCCGATCCGGTGGATCTCGGCGGCAGTGGCCGCTCGGTGGTTCTGCGCGTGCGGGTCGCGGCGAACCCGTTCTCCCTGCCGCGCACCCTGGTGCTCAAGCAGGTGCCCCCGCGCGCCGAACGGCGGGTGGGCTTCCGTGGCGTCGCCACCGACGACGAGGTCGCGTTCCTGCGCGAGGCGGTGTCCTACCAGTTCGCCACCGCCCTGGCCAAGGACGACCGGCCGGGCGCCGAACTGCTGGCCTACGACTTCGAGTCGCGGCTGCTGGTGCTCAGCGACCTCGGCGACGCCACCCCGATCGCCACGCTGCTGCGCAGCGACGACACCGACACCGTCACCAACACCCTCATGGCGTTCGCCCAGGCCCTCGGCCGGATGCATGCCGCGACCGTCGGGCGCGAGGAGGACTTCGCCGCCCTGCTGCGCCGTGCCGAGGTGGCGCACTTCGCCGACGCCGTCGTCGAGCAGGCCACCGGCGCGCTGCGCGTCGTGCCCGACCGCTTCGCCACCGAGTTCGGCCTCGAGGTGCCGCAGAGCGTGATCGACCGCGCCGAGCGGGCCGCGAAGCTGTTCACCGCCGGCCGGTTCCGGGCCTTCAGCCCCTCGGACCTGTGCCCGGACAACATCGTCGTCGGCGACGAGGGCGTGCAGTTCCTCGACTACGAGTGGGGCGGCTTCCGCGACGCCACCCTCGACATCGCCTACGCCCTGACCTCCTTCCCGGCGTGCCTGTGCAAGGCGCCGCTCACGCTCGAGCGGGCCCGCGCGATGGCCGACGCGTGGCGGGCCGAGGTGGTGGGCATGTGGCCCTCGCTCGGCTTCGACGAGGTGCTCGCCGAGCGGCTGCTCGACGCGCAGCTCGCGTGGGTGTGGCTGAGCACCTACCTGTTCGTCCCCGAGGACCATGCCCGCATCGCGGCGGTGCGGGACCACCACCTGTCCGTGCCGTGGTCCGACGCGCTGCGCAGCCGCTGGTCGCTGCTCGCCGACTACGCCGCCGACACCGGACACGACGACGTCGCCGGGCATGCCCGAGACGTCCTCGAACGTCTCGAGCAGCGCGTCGGCGACTGACCGCGCTATGCCCGGGCCGCTTACAGCGCGGTACGCGCGCAGATGGCCTCGACGAACCGGCCCACCTCCGACTCGGGCAGATGCGTGGCCAGGTCGGCCTCGCTGATCATGCCGATCAGCCGATGCTCCTCGACCACCGGCAGCCTGCGGATGCGGTGTTCCTCCATCATCGTCAGGACCCGGTCGACGTCCGCGTCCGCGTCGACCACGTAGGGCTTGCCCTGGGCGAGCTCACCGGCCGTCATGGAACTCGGGTCGCCGCCCGCGGCGACGCACTCGAGCACGATGTCGCGGTCGGTGATGATGCCGTGGAGCCGGTCGTCGTCGCCACAGATCGGCAACGCGCCGATGTCCAGTTCCCGCATCCGCTGGGCCGCGGTCTCGAGGGTGTCGTGTTCGCCGATGCAGACCGCGTCGCGGTGCATGATGTCGCGTGCAGTGGTCATCACTGCCTCCTCCGTTGAAAACGGTTACTGCACTTCCATTGTCACGCGCGACGGCGACCGGCGGAAGGGCTGCGGAGGCATCGGGCTCACCCGGCGAAGGCGTGCGTCGCCGCGCGGCCGTCCCAGCCGCCCGCCGGCCCGGCCAGCCCGAACAGCGCCGCGACCGTCGGGGCGACGTCGAGGGTGCGCACGGGGTCGGTGACCGTGAGGCCGCGGCGGATACTCGCATGCCCGCCGGCGACGAAGAACGGGATCTCGACGGTCGCGGCGTGACCGTGATTGCCCGGAATCGGATTCGACAACGGGCTCGGATCGGAGAACCGCCACCCCGCGTCGCACAACGCCACCAGATCACCCGCGGCGGCGCCGAGACCCAGATCCGCACCCGCGTACAGGGCGGCCACGCCCGGGACGGCGGCGGCGACCTCCCGCATCCGCGCCACTGCGTCCACCCGGGCCGCCGGATCGCCGACCCAGTACAGCAGGTTCGCACCGCCGTTCTGGGCGGTGCGCACCGATCCGGCGAGCAGCGGGTCGGCGCCGAGCACGTCGACGAGGCCGATCAGCTGGTCCGGCGCCGACCAGTCCATCCCGTGGTCGGCCAGCACGATCAGCACCGACCGTTCCCACCGTCCCGTCGCGCGCAGGAACTCCACGAACCGGGCCACCTGCTCGTCCGCCGAGCGCAGCGCCGCGGTACGCGCGAGCCGCAGCGACGCGCCGAGCACGTCCAGGTGCCCGACGCGGTCCACGTCGCCGAGGTTGGTGAACGTGAACCGCGGCGACCGCTCGTCCACCACGGAGATCAGCGCGTCGACCGTGAACCGGTCCGGGGCGTGTTCGGTGAGCGGCAGCAGCGGCACCGGATCCCACGCCACCGACGCGCGGCCGCCGAACAGGCCGTGCAGGTACCGCTTGGACAGCACGCTCGCGGTCGTCAGCCCCAGCTCGCGGGGCAGCCGGTCGAGCACCGTCCCGGCGCGCAGGTCGGTCGGCCGGTCGAGGTCCCGGGTGCGGCCGAGCACCGGGTCGAAGATCGAGTTGGCGGGCACGCCGGAGCGGTGCGGCAGCACACCGGTCATCATCGCCGCGTGGTTCGGCAGCGTCTCGGCCACCGAGATCGCCCGGGCCGCGGTGTACCGGGTGCCGGCGTCGGCGAGCGCGAGCAGATGCGGCGTGAGACCCGGCGCGAGCTCGTCCGGGCGCATCCCGTCGACGACGAGGACGTGCACGTCCGCGTCCGGGAGCAGCGCCGACGGCGTCGCCGCCCGGGCCGGAGCCGTGCCGATCAGGGCCGGAGCCGTGCCGATCAGGGCCGCGCCGGCCAGCACGGCCGTGCCGGCGAGCATCGTGCGCCGATCGATCGCTCCGGCGGGTGGCGTCACGGCCGGGCCTGCCGGCCGTGCGCACCCGGATCGAGCGCGGCCGCCGGCTCCAGCCGTGGCGTGCCGGCGGCGACCCGCCGGCTCGTGCCGTACCGCACGCCGGTGCCCGGGTCGGTCGGATCGAGCACGTACAGCCAGTCCATCTGCACCGCGTCGGGTGTCACGTCGAGGACACCGAAGCCGTGCGAGTCCAGTTCGACGTACCGGATGTGGTGGTTCGTCGCCAGCACCGCCGCCTCGATCGACGGGGTGACGGTGCGGGGCGCGACGCCCAGCATCTCGTCGATATTCGCCGAGGTCACCGACGGCACCACCAGTTCGGTGGCCACGGTGCCCGCGCCGGGGTAGTTCGCGGCGTCGACGGGGATGTCGGCGGCCCACGACGAGTGGATGTCGCCGGTGAGGAACACCACGTCGCGGCCGGAGGCACGAATCGCGTCGAGCAGCCGTCGCCGGTCGGCGGGATAGCCGTCCCACTGGTCGACGTTGAACGGTGCCCCCGCCGCGGGGAGCCCCGCGACGGCGGTCAGCGCCGCCGTGGTCCGCTCGTCCAGGGGCGGCAGCAGCACCGGGGCGATCATCACCGGGTTCCCGATGAGCTGCCATCGCGTGCCCGAACTCGTCACGCCCGCGGTCAGCCACGCCATCTGCTCCGCGCCGGTGATGGTGCGCGCCGGGTCGTCGATGCGGCGCCCGTTCACCTGCTCGGTGCGATAGCTGCGCAGATCCAGCATCGACAGCTCGGCCAGGTCCCCGAACTGCAGCCGCCGGTACAGCCGGGGCGCGTCGGCGGTGCCGCCCGGCCGGAGGGGCTGCCACTCCAGGTAGGCCTGCAGGGCCGCGGCCCGTCGCTCCGCCCAGGCTCCCTCGACGGCGGGGTCGTGGTTCTGGGCGCCGCCGGACCACGCGTCGTTGGCGCTCTCGTGGTCGTCCCACACCACGATCCACGGCAGCAGCGCGTGCAGCCGCTGCAGATCGGGATCGCTCTTGTACTGGCCGTGCCGGATCCGGTAGTCGGCGAGGGTGACGATTTCGTGCCGCGGGTCGTGCGGGCGCACCACCCGGTTGCCGCCGGAGGCGTATTCGCCCGTGCCGTACTCGTACAGGTAGTCGCCGAGGTGCACGACGGCGTCGAGGTCCGGGCGCGCCGCCAGGTGCCGGTAGACGCCGAAGAACCCGGCCTCCCAGTTCGAGCACGACACCACCGCGAACCGCAGCCGGTTCAGCTCGGCCCCCGGCCCGGGCGCGGTGCGGGTGCGGCCGACCGGGGAGGCCGCGTCGCCGGCGGTGAAGCGGTAGAAGTAGGCGGTGTCCGGCTCGAGGCCCGTCGCATCGACCTTGACCGTGTGGTCGGACGCGGGGGACGTCGTCACGGACCCCGAGGCCACCACGTCGCGGAGGTCGCCGTCGGTGGCGATCTCCCAGCGGACCGTCGTCGCGGCGCCGAGGCCGGAACCGGGCACGGCGTCCGGGGCGGGCGTGATGCGGGTCCACAGGATCACCCGGTCGGGTAGGGGATCGCCGGAGGCCACGCCGTGCGCGAACACGACGCTCTCCGCCGCGGCGGGGGAGACGGAGACGGCCGCCAGGGCCGCGGCGCCGAGGGCGACGCCGCCCGCGCGCAGCGCGGTCCGTCGCGACACGACACGGGTTTCGGTGGGAGGCACCGGACGATCAGACCAGCGTCCCCCGCGATGAGCAAGTACCGCGACGGAATGTCCCGAACGTTCACGGCCGGTTCACGCGCCGTCGGCCCGACCCGCCGTCGGGCCGGGACGGTAGCGTCGTGGGGTGAGCACCTTCTTCGGAGCGGAGGAACCAGCCGGACCGGACGCCCTGTTCGAGACCCCCCGCCCGACCGAGCCCGACCCCGCACCCGTACCACCGGCGTCGCGCCCGTCCCGCGGTGCCGGACCGAACGCGCCGCTCGCCGCGCGGATGCGCCCGGCCGACCTGAGCGAAGTCGTCGGCCAGCAGCACCTGCTCGCCCCCGGTGCGCCGCTGCGCCGCCTCGTCGAGGGCTCCGGCGCCGCGTCCGTCGTGCTCTACGGCCCGCCGGGGACCGGCAAGACCACCCTGGCCTCCCTCATCTCCGGTGCCACCGGCCGCCGCTTCGAGGCGCTGTCCGCGCTGTCGGCCGGCGTCAAGGACGTGCGGGCCGTGATCGACCTGGCCCGTCGCCGCCTGGGCGCCGGTGAACAGACCGTGCTCTTCATCGACGAGGTGCACCGCTTCTCCAAGACCCAGCAGGACGCGCTGCTCGCCGCGGTGGAGAACCGGATCGTGCTGCTCGTGGCGGCCACCACCGAGAATCCGTCGTTCTCCGTCGTCGCCCCGCTGCTGTCCCGCTCGCTGGTGCTGCAGCTGCAGCCGCTGGGCCCGGACGACATCCGGGCCCTGCTCGAGCGGGCCCGCACCGACGAACGCGGTCTCGGCGGCGGTGTGGAGATCACCGACGACGCGCTCGACCACCTGGTGCGCCTCGCGGGCGGAGACGCACGTCGCGCGCTGACCGCGCTCGAGGCGGCGGCCGAGACCGCGCTCGACCGCGGCGGTACGGGCGCGACGATCGACCTGCCGACCGTCGAGTCGAGCATCGACAAGGCCGCGGTGCGCTACGACCGCGACGGCGACCAGCACTACGACGTCGCGAGCGCGTTCATCAAGTCGCTGCGCGGCTCCGACGTCGACGCGGCGCTGCACTATCTCGCGCGGATGATCGTCGCGGGGGAGGACCCGCGGTTCATCGCGCGGCGGCTGATGATCCAGGCCAGCGAGGAGGTCGGCATGGCCGATCCCACCGCGCTGCAGACCGCGACGGCGGCCGCGCAGGTCGTGCAGCTCGTCGGCATGCCCGAGGCGCAGCTCGCCCTGGCGCAGGCCACCATCCACATCGCGACCGCGCCCAAGTCGGGTGCGGTGACCGCCGCGCTCGGCGCCGCGATCGCCGACGTCAAGGCCGGCCGGTCCGGGTCGGTGCCGGCGCATCTGCGCGACGGTCACTACGCCGGCGCACAGAAGCTCGGTAACGCCGTCGGCTACCGCTACCCGCACGACCACCCCGACGGCGTGCTGGCGCAGCAGTACGCGCCGGACGAACTCGTCGGCGTCGACTACTACACCCCGACCGGCCACGGCGCCGAGCGCGAGCTGGCGCAGCGGGTGCCCAAGCTGCGCCGGATCGTGCGCGGCGAACGGTAGGGCACCGCGTGCGCCGCAGGTCGCGCGGCAGGCGCTGAGCGAATGAACCATGCCGTCGGACTACGGAGGTGAACGATACATTCGCTCGCCCCCCGGCGGGGGACGGAGCGGCGCGGGTGGCGAGAACGGCCACCGTCGCCCGCGCGATAAGCTGAACGATGGCCGATTCGCCGTGCCCGCGCGGGTTCGGCAGCCCACACCGTCAGACAAAGAGGACCATCGACGTGCAGACCCACGAGATCCGCAGGCGCTTTCTCGACCACTTCGTGAAGGCCGGCCACACCGAGGTGCCCAGCGCGTCGCTGATCCTCGCCGACCCGAACCTGCTGTTCGTCAACGCCGGCATGGTCCCGTTCGTGCCCTACTTCCTCGGCCAGCAGACCCCGCCGTTCAGCACCGCGACATCGGTGCAGAAGTGCGTGCGCACCCTCGACATCGAGGAGGTGGGCATCACCACCCGGCACAACACGTTCTTCCAGATGGCGGGCAACTTCTCGTTCGGCGACTACTTCAAGGAAGAGGCGATAGGCCATGCGTGGTCGCTGCTGACCAGCCCCGTCGAGGACGGCGGCTACGGCATCGATCCCGAGAAGCTCTGGGCGACGGTGTATCTGGACGACGACGAGGCGTACTCGATCTGGCACGACAAGATCGGTGTCCCCGCCGAGCGCATCCAGCGTCGCGGCATGAAGGACAACTACTGGTCCATGGGCATCCCCGGCCCGTGTGGCCCCTGCTCGGAGATCTTCTACGACCGCGGCCCCGAGTACGGCGCCCCGGGCGGCCCGGAGGCCGACGAGGACCGCTACATCGAGATCTGGAATCTCGTGTTCATGCAGAACGAGCGCGGTGAGGGCGGCGCCAAGGAGGGCTACCCGATCCTCGGGCCGCTGCCGAAGAAGAACATCGACACCGGCATGGGCGTCGAGCGCGTCGCGTTCCTGCTCCAGGGCGTCGAGAACGTCTACGAGACCGACCTGCTGCGCCCGGTCATCGACAAGGCCGCCGAGCTGACCGGCAGCGTCTACGGCGCCGACCACGCCTCCGACGTGCGGTTCCGCGTCATCGCCGACCACGCCCGCACCGCCGCGATGCTCATCGTCGACGGCGTCAACCCCGGCAACGACGGTCGTGGCTACGTGCTGCGCCGCCTGCTGCGCCGGATCGTGCGCTCGGCCCGGCTGCTCGGCGCCGACACGCCGACGATGGCCGAGTTCATGGCCGTCGTGCGCGACACCATGAGCCCGTCCTACCCGGAACTGGCCACGGACTACTCGCGCATCGAGACCGTCGCCGTCGGCGAGGAGACCGCGTTCCTCAAGACCCTGGGCACCGGCAGCAAGCTGTTCGAGGGTGCGGTCGAGACCGCGAAGGCGCAGGGCAGGTCCGTCCTCGGCGGCACCGAGGCCTTCACCTTGCACGACACCTACGGGTTCCCCATCGATCTGACGCTGGAGATGGCCTCCGAGGCGGGCCTGACCGTCGACGAGGACGGGTTCCGTTCCCTCATGGCCGAGCAGCGCCAGCGCGCCAAGGACGACGCCCGCGCCCGCAAGCACGCCCACGCCGACCTGACCGTCTACAAGGAGCTGATCGACCGCGGCCCCACCGAGTTCACCGGCTTCACCGAGCTGGTGACCGAGGCGACGGTGCTGGCCGTCATCACCGGCGGCGAGCGGCTGCACGCGGCGCAGGCCGGCCAGGACGTCGAGCTGATCCTCGACCGCAGCCCCCTCTACGCCGAGTCCGGCGGCCAGATCGCCGACGTCGGCACCATCACCGCCGGCGGCCTGCGCATCAAGGTCAACGACGTCCAGAAGATCGCCAAGCAGCTGTGGGTGCACAAGGTGACCGTGCTCGAGGGACAGGTCACCGAGGGCGATGCCGTGCTCGTGCAGGTCGACCCGTCCTGGCGCAAGGGCGCCACCCAGGGCCACTCGGGTACCCACCTGGTCCACGCCGCGCTGCGTGAGGTCCTCGGCCCCAACGCTGTGCAGGCCGGTTCGCTGAACAAGCCGGGCTACCTGCGGTTCGACTTCTCCTGGCCCGGCGCGCTCAGCGAGCAGCAGAAGACCGACATCGAGGCCGTCACCAACGAGGCCGTCGCCGCGAACTACCCGGTGAACACCTTCGTCACGGACCTGGACAAGGCCAAGAAGATGGGCGCGATGGCGCTCTTCGGCGAGAACTACGGCGACGAGGTCCGCGTCGTGGAGATCGGCGGCCCGTTCTCGATGGAGCTGTGCGGCGGCACCCACGTCGAGCACTCCTCCCACGTCGGCACCGTCACCCTGCTCGGCGAGCAGTCCGTCGGTTCGGGCGTGCGCCGCGTCGAGGCGTACGTCGGCCTGGACTCGTACCGGCACCTGGCCAAGGAGCGGGCGCTGCTCGCGGGTCTCTCCTCGACGCTGAAGGTGCCCTCCGAGGAGGTGCCCGCGCGGGTCGAATCCCTGATCGAGCGGCTGAAGGTGGCCGAGAAGGAGCTCGAACGCACCCGCGCCGCCGCGGTGCTCGCCTCGGCCGGCACCTTCGCCGAGAAGGCGCAGCGCACCGGGGATCTTCTCGTCGTCGCCGAGACCGCCCCCGAGGGCGTGGCCGGGAACGACCTGCGCAGCCTCGCCTCCGACGTCCGCGGCCGGCTCGGCAGCGAGCCCGCCGTGGTGCTGCTGCTCGGTTCCGCCGACGGCAAGGTGCCGTTCGTCGTCGCCGCCACCAAGGCGGCCCAGGCGAGGGGCATCAAGGCCGGCGACCTGGTGTCGAGCTTCGGGCCCGCCATCGGTGGCCGCGGCGGCGGCAAGCCCGACATGGCGCAGGGATCCGGATCCGATCCGGCCGGGATCCCTGCGGCGCTGACCGCGTTCCGGGCCCGGCTGAGCGAGCTGGCCGGCTGATCGTGGCCGACTTCGCCGGTCCCGACCGTCCGGGCGTCGACGACCCCGGCCGCGGCCGCCGCATCGGCATCGATGTCGGAAGTGTCCGAATCGGGGTCGCCTCGTCCGATCCCGACGGCATCCTGGCCACTCCGGTCGAGACCGTGCCCCGCTCGAAGGAACGCGGGCCCGACGCGCCGGATATCCGGCGCATTGTGGACATCGTCACGGAGTACGAGGCCGTGGAGGTTATCGTCGGACTGCCGCAGACCCTGCGCGGGGAGCCCGGCAAGGCCGCGAAACTGGCCCGTGATTTCGCGGGACGGCTGCGCCGGCGCCTGACCGGGATCCCCGTGCGGATGGCCGACGAACGATTCACGACGGTCACTGCGGCGCGGGCGCTCCGCGAGAGCGGAGTCAGCGCGCGCGGTGCGCGGCCGGTGATCGACCAGGCCGCCGCCGTCGCCATCTTGCAGGGTTGGTTGGACGAGCGGAGTGCAGTTGTGAACGTGGCCGAGGACGGCAAGCCGGGGAGCGGGCAGTGAGCCGGCACGGGCGGCCGGACGACGAGTCCACCGGGGCGGACCACGACTTCCCCGGGGGGCGCTCCGGCTTCGGACCCGCGCAGCAGGACGAGTGGTACCGGCCGCGGCACGGTTCTCCGGGGCCCGACGTCCCGGAGCCGCCGGCCCCGGCCGGGGACGGCTACCGATACGAGCACCCACCGCATCCGGCCGCCGGACATCCCTTCGACGACGCGCCGACCACCGAGCACGTCTACCGGCTCGACGACTACGCCCCCGGCGCCCCGTCGCAGCCCGACCCCCGCCACGACCGGCAGGACCTCGGTCCCCACGGCCGGACTCCCACCGACGGCCCGGGCCACGACACCTTCGAGGCCCGGGCCTACGAGACGCAGGCCTACGAGACGCAGGGCTACGAGCCCCGGGACTACGACCCCCGCGACCACGACGGGTACGACCCCGAGCCGGGGGCCTACCGGTACGACGACTACGAGCAGCGGCCGGCCTACGACGAGGCGGGCTACGACCAGTTCGGCTACGCCGCGGTGGACGACGACCCCCGCGGATACGCCGAGACGCCGGCCGCAGGGCGGGACTGGACCGACTCCGCCGACCGCGCCGCCCCCGAAACCGTCGGAGTGTCCCCGGCCCGCCGGGCCCACGCCCGCTCGGCCCGGGCCCGCCGCACCCGCGGCCGGATCGTCGGGATCCTCGCCGTCGCGGCCGTGCTGGTCCTGCTCCTCGGCGGCGGATTCTTCGCCTACCAGAAATTCACCGGCCCGGACCTGCCGCCCGACTACACCGGTGCGGGCGGTCCCGCCGTCGTGGTGCAGGTGCACCCGGGTGACACCGCCGAGCAGATCGGCGCCGCCTTCAAGGAGGCGGACATCGTCGCCAGCTCCGATGCCTTCTACAACGCCGCCGTCCAGGACCCCGGCATGAACTCGCTGCAGCCGGGCTTCTACTCGATCGCCAGCCGGCTTCCCGCCCGCGAGGCCGTCGCCGCCCTGGTCGACCCCGCGAACCGGGTGGGGGCGGTGGTGATCTCCGAGGGCCGGCAGTTGCACGACATCCGCGACGTCAACACCGGCGCGGTGCGCAAGGGCATCTACACCCTCATCGCGGAGGCCAGCTGCCTCGACCGCGACGGGCAGCGCACCTGCCTGACGTACGAGGAGCTCGACGCGGCCGGCGCGAGCACCGACCTCGCCGCGCTCGGCGTGCCGGAATGGGCGCGGGGCGCGGTCGCGAACGTGCCCGACCGCAACCGTCAGCTCGAGGGGCTCATCGCGGCGGGCCGCTGGGACTTCGACCCCAGTGCCGGGGCCGCCGAGATCCTGCGGTACCTCGTCTCCACCAGCGCGCAGCGCTACGACGAGACCGGCATCACCCAGGCCGCGGCGAAGGTCGGGCTGACCCCGTACGAGATGCTCGTCGCCGCGTCCCTCGTGGAACGCGAGGCGCTGCCGGACGACTTCGCGAAGGTCGCGCGGGTGATCCTCAACCGCCTGAAGATCGGGCAGCCGCTGCAGTTCGACTCGACGGTCAACTATGCCCTCGACGAAACCGAGCTGGCGACCACCGACGCCGACCGGGCGCAGGTCACCCCCTGGAACACGTACGCGAGCCCCGGACTGCCCGCCACGCCGATCTCGTCGCCGAGCATCGAGGCGCTGCAGGCCGTGGAGAACCCGGAGGCGGGGGACTGGACGTACTTCGTGACCATCGACGCCCAGGGCACGACCCTGTTCACCAACAGCTACGACGAACACCTGACGAATACGCAGCAGGCTCTGGAAAGCGGAATCCTCGACAGTGGCAGATGACATCGTGACCGGCGGCCGCAAGGCCGCGGTCCTCGGCAGCCCCATCGCGCATTCGAAGTCGCCGCTGTTGCACCTGGCGGCCTACCGGGCGCTGGGGCTGACGGACTGGACGTACGAGCGCATCGAATGCACCGGCGAGCAGCTGCCGGCGCTGGTGGCCGGGCTCGGCCCCGAGTGGGTCGGGGTGTCGGTGACGATGCCCGGCAAGTTCGCGGCGCTCGAGTTCGCCACCGAGCGCACCGACCGGGCGGTGCTGATCGGCTCGGCGAACACCCTGGTGCGGACCGCGGACGGCTGGCGGGCCGACTGTACCGACGTCGACGGCGTCACCGGCGCGCTGCGCGCCGCCGGCGTCGGGGATCTGACCGGCGCCTCGGCGGTGGTGGTCGGGGCCGGGGGGACGGCGCGCCCGGCCCTCGTGGGGCTCGCCGAGCTCGGGGTCACGTCGGTGACCGTCGTCGCCCGCAGCGAGCTCCGGGCCGCCGAGACGTTCGACTGTGCCGAGGCGGTGGGCATGAAGCCGCGCTGGCTGCCGTTCGAGGCCCCGGAACTCGGGGAGGTGTGCGCGTCCGCGGGCGCGCTGGTGAGCACCGTGCCGGCGGCGGCGGCCGCGCCCTACGCGCAGCGGCTCGGCCGCGCGCCGTTCGTCCTCGACGCGATCTACGACCCGTGGCCCACGCCGCTCGCCGAGGCCGCCGCGGCGCACGGCTCGGTCGTCGTGGGTGGCCTGCAGATGCTGCTGCACCAGGCGTTCGGCCAGGTCGAGCAGTTCACCGGCCGGCCGGCCCCGCGGGAGGCGATGGCAGCGGCCGTCGCCGGCTGAACCACCGGTACGTGCTACCGTCCGGTTGCACATCGTCCGGGTAGGTGCAACCATGAAGTTGCATGTCATCGGACGAGGAGGTTCCCATGGACACGCAGGACCGCATCGAACGGGAGATCCGCATCGAGGCGCCCGCCGCTCGGGTGTGGCAGCTCGTCGCCCGGCCCGGCTGGTGGATCGGCGACGGCGACCGTTCCGGGCACACCGTGACCACCGACGGCGACCTGATCGTCGTCCACGACCCGCGGTACGGGAAGTTCCCGATGTACCGGGTGGCGTCCGATGAGCCCCGGTACCTCGCGTACCGCTGCTCGGCGGTGATCGACGAGCCGCCCCGTGACGGCGCCGCCACCCTCGTCGAGTTCTTCCTCACCGAGGTGGGCGGCGGCACCGTCCTGCGCGTCGTCGAGAGCGGGTTCGGCGCCCTGGACGGGACCCCGGCACAGCGCCGCGAGGCGTTCGAGGGCAACACCGACGGCTGGCGGCAGCAGCTCGACATCGCCAAACGGGACGTCGAGAGTGCCTGACCCCGCCGATTCCGCCGTCGGCGCGGTGCTCGCGGCGCTGGCCGACCCGACCCGCCGGCTCATCCTCGGCACGCTCGCCGAACTGGGGAGGGCCAGCGCCACCACGCTCGCCGGGCGGGTCCCGGTCTCGCGCCAGGCGGTGGTCAAGCAACTCCAGATCCTCGAGACCGCGGGCCTGGTCGACGCCGCCCGCGCCGGCCGGGAGGTGCTCTACACCCCGCGCCCCGAGACCCTGGACGGCTCGGCCCGGTGGCTCGCCGAGCTGGCCGACGCCTGGGACCGCCGTCTCGGGGCGGTGAAACGCGCCGCCGAAGAGGGCCGGCCCTCCCGCTGACCGGCGGAGGAAAAAAATTCCGCGCCGGATGTCGATCCACCCGCCGGCCGTTCGTGTACAGGTTGGATCACCGGCACCGGGCCGGGGACCGCCACCGCGAGGAGGATCGGCCATGACCCAGTACCTGCTGAGCATCTACCAGCCCGACGGTGACCCGCCGCCGCCGGAGTTCCTCGACCCGATCATGCGCGACGTCGAGGCCGTCGATGCCGAGATGCGTGCCGCCGGCGCCTGGGTGTTCGCCGGGGGACTGCACCCCCCGAGCACCGCCACCGTGCTCCGGCTCGCGGGCGACGGCATCCTCACCACCGACGGCCCGTACCTCGAGGGCAAGGAACACATCGGCGGGTTCACCGTGATCGAGGCGCCCGACCTAGACGCCGCCCTGGAATGGGGCCGCAAGCTCGCCCGCGCGATCACGCTGCCGATCGAGGTGCGGCCGCTGCAGGGCGGGCACTGCGGGTGACACGCCCGTGCCCGAGGTGACGGACGCGGAGATCGCGCGCGTGTTCCGCGCCGAACACGGCCGTGCGGTCGCCGCGCTCGTCCGCGCCTTCGGGGACATCGACCTGGCCGAGGAATCCGTGCAGGACGCGTTCGCCGTCGCCGTCGCCCGGTGGCCGGTCGACGGGCTGCCGCCGAGCCCGGCCGGGTGGATCGTCACCACCGCCCGGCGCCGCGCGATCGACCGGATCCGCCGGGAGAAGGCCCGCGCCGGCAAGCACGCCGAGGCCGCCCGGCTGCACGAATCCGGGGACACCGCCGTCGACGGCGAGGAGACCGTCGTGCCCGACGACCGGCTGCGCCTGATCTTCACGTGTTGCCATCCCGCGCTGGCGCCCGCCGCCCGCGTCGCCCTCACGCTGCGGTTGCTCGGCGGCCTGACCACGGCCGAGATCGCCCGGGCCTTCCTCGTCCCGGAGACGACCATGGCGCAGCGGCTGGTGCGCGCCAAGGGCAAGATCCGCGACGCCCGCATCCCGTACCGCGTTCCGGACCCCGGTGAGCTACCCGCCCGCCTCGGCTCCGTGCTCGCCGTCGTCTATCTCGTCTTCACCGAGGGGCACACCGCGGCCGGTGGGGACCGGCTGGTCCGCGACGACCTGTGCACCGAGGCGATCCGGCTCGCCCGCCTGCTGGCCGAGCTCATGCCCGACGAACCCGAGGTACTGGGCCTGCTCGCGCTGCTGCTGCTCGCCGACGCGCGACGACCGGCCCGCACGAACGCCGCCGGGAATCTGGTGCCCCTCGCCGAGCAGGACCGCGGGCTGTGGGACCGCGACCGGATCGCCGAGGGACAGGCCCTCGTCCGGCGCTGCCTGCGGCTCGGGCGGCCCGGCCCGTACCAGATCCAGGCCGCGATAGCCGCCGTCCACGGCGATGCCGCCACGGTCGAGACGACCGACTGGCGGCAGGTCGTCGCGCTCTACGATCAGCTGCTCGTCGTCGCACCCACCCCGGTCGCCGCCCTGCACCGGGCAGTCGCGGTGGCCGAGGTCGACGGCCCCGCCGCGGGTCTCGCCCTCGTCGACGCCCTCGACCTGGACCGCTACCACCTGTTCCACGCGGTGCGCGCCGACCTGCTCCGCCGGCTCGGCCGCATCCCGGAGGCCACCGCGGCGTACGACGCGGCGCTCGCGCGGACCGCCAACGCCGCCGAGCGCGGCTTCCTGCAGCGCCGTCGCGCCGAGCTCAGCTGACCGGCGACTCCTCCGCCGGCGGCCCGGTCCTGCCGTTCTGCCACGGCCACCGGCCGGAGATCTCGAGCTGCAGGGACCAGCTCAAGAAGGTCCGGATGAGGACGATGACCGCCAGTACCCCCACCGAGGTGAAGGTGGGGGTGACGGCGACCGTCTTGATGATGTCCGCGGCCACCAGGAATTCGAGACCGAGCAGGATCGACCGCCCGAGATCGCGCCGATAGCGTTCGTAGATCGGTGCGGCGGCGGAGCGGCGCCAGGACCGCACGGCGACCCAGCTCGCCACCGCCGCACCGACCACGATCACCGCCACCCCGACCACGTCGACGGCGCCGCCGACGGTCTCGAGCACGCGGGACAGCTCCATGCGAACCTCCGGGGTGCGGACGGGACGATTCGGTCATGTTCGCAGGTCCGGCTCGATCCGTCCCGGCAACCGGTTGTCCACACCCGGACCGGTTATCCACAGATTCCGCCTGCGGGCGGCGAGATCGCCGTGCCGGCGCCGCGCGCGCGGCACGCTGCCGCCATGACCGTATTGCTGTTCGCCGTGCTCGGCGCCGCGGCCGGTGCCGGCGCGCACCGCCTCGTCGCCCGCCTCGCCGGGCGCCACCCACCGCGCGGGGTGTGTGAGGCCGCCGCCGCGGCCGGCGGCGCCGTCGCCGTGCTCGCCACCGCCACGGCACCGGGTGCGGCCGCCGTCGCGGCGCTGATCTGGTGGTGTGTGTGCCTGAGCGCGGCCGACCTGTCGGCGCGGCGGCTGCCGAACGTCCTGACGGTGCCGGGCGCCGCCGTCGTCCTCGCGGTCGCCGCAGGAGCGGGACACGCGGCCCCTGCGCTCGCCGGGGCGGTCCTGCTGGCCGGGCCGTACCTGCTCGCTCACCTGGCCGCCCCGCGGAGTCTCGGCGCGGGCGACGTGAAGCTCGCCGCCGGGCTGGGGGCGGCCGCGGGCGCGAACGGCGCGGCGGCGTGGACGACGGTGGCCCTGCTGCCACCGCTGCTCACCGCCGCGGCGGGCGCCGTCGTCGTCGGCGCGGGTTGGGTACGGGCACATCGCCGCCCGCGCGGTGTGGTGCTGCCGCACGGGCCGTCGATGTGCGCGGCGGCCGTCGCCGCGGTCCTGGCGGCGGGTTGACCGGGGCGGCGTCCTGCCGGTGGCGGTGCACGTGGAAGGATGGGATTGTGCTGCGCTGGATAACTGCTGGAGAGTCCCATGGTCCCGCCCTCGTCGCGATGCTCGAGGGGATGGTCGCCGGCGTCGAGGTGACGTCGAGCGACATCTCGGAGCAGCTGGCGCGGCGCCGCCTCGGCTACGGCCGCGGCGCGCGCATGAAATTCGAGGCCGACAAGGTCACCATCCTCGGCGGCGTCCGGCACGGCCACACCCTCGGCGGCCCGGTGGCCATCGAGATCGGCAACACCGAGTGGCCCAAGTGGGAGACCATCATGTCCGCCGACCCGGTGGACGCCGAACTGCTCGCCGGGCAGGCCCGCAACGCGCCGCTGACCCGTCCGCGACCCGGCCACGCCGACTACTCCGGCATGCTCAAGTACGGCTTCGACGACGCCCGGCCCGTCCTCGAGCGCGCCAGCGCCCGGGAGACTGCGGCCCGCGTCGCCGCCGGCACCGTGGCCCGCAACTTCCTGCGCCAGGTGTTCGGCGCCGAGGTCGTCTCGCACGTGATCTCCATCGGCACGTCCGAACCCTACGTGGGGGTGGAGCCGACCGGCGCCGACCTCGCCGCCATCGACGCCAGCCCGGTGCGGGCCTTCGACAAGTCGGCCGAGGAGTCGATGATCGCCGAGATCGAGGCCGCCAAGCGCGACGGTGACACCCTCGGCGGTGTCGTCGAGGTCGTGGTGCACGGCTTGCCCGTCGGTCTCGGCTCGTTCATCAGCGGCGCCGACCGGCTCGACGCCCGGCTCGCCGCGGCCCTCATGGGCATCCAAGCCATCAAGGGCGTCGAGGTCGGCGACGGCTTCGAGACCGCCCGCCGCCGCGGCAGCGTCGCCCACGACGAGATGCGGCCCGGCCCCGACGGCGTGCTCCGCTCGACCAACCGGGCCGGCGGCCTCGAGGGCGGCATGACTAACGGCGAGGCGCTGCGGGTGCGGGCCGCGATGAAGCCCATCTCCACGGTGCCGCGCGCCCTCGCCACCGTCGACATGTCGTCCGGCGAGGAGGCCGTCGCGATCCACCAGCGCTCCGACGTGTGCGCCGTGCCCGCGGCCGGCGTCGTGGCCGAGGCGATGGTGGCGCTCATCGTGGCGCAGGCCGCGCTCGAGAAGTTCGGGGGCGACTCGATCGACGAGACCCGCACCAACGTCCGCAACTACCTCGAGGCCGTCGCGGCCCGGGTGCCACGGTGACGACATGACGCCACGCGCAGTTCTGATCGGGCCGCCCGGGGCCGGCAAGTCGACCATCGGCCGCCGGCTCGCCCAAGCCCTCGACCTGCCGTTGCTCGATACCGACGCCGAGATCGAGCGCACCACCGGGCGCACCATCCCGGACATCTTCGGCACCGACGGCGAACCGGCGTTCCGGCGGATCGAGGAAGAGGTGGTGGCCGACGCGCTCGCCCGTCACGACGGGATCGTCTCGCTCGGCGGCGGCGCGATCCTGTCCGAGCGCACCCGCGCCCTGCTCGAGGGGAGGACGGTGATCTACCTCGAGATCAGCGTCGCCGAGGGCCTGCGCCGCACCGGGACCAACACCACGCGGCCGCTGCTCGCCGGGGCGGATCCCGCGGCGAAGTACCGGGAGCTGATGCGCCGGCGCCGCCCGCTGTACCGGCAGGCGGCCACCATCCGGGTTCGCACCGACGGGCGCAGCCCCGGCCGCGTGGTGCAGCAGGTCCTTGCCAAACTGGAGGCGCAGACGGATCTGGCCGCCACCGGTGCCCACCCGTCCGCTGCCAGCGGGACCAGTACAGAGAATCGGAGCAATCAACCGTGACCGAACCGGTACGCGTCGACGTCCAGACGGCCCAGCCCTACCCGGTGATCATCGGCCGAGGCCTGCTCGGTGAGCTCGTCGACGAACTCACCGGCACCCGCACCGTCGCGATCCTGCACCAGCCGCCGCTCGCGGAGACCGCCGAGGCGGTGCGCACCGCGTTGGCGGAGAAGGGGATCGACGCCCACCGGGTCGAGATCCCCGACGCCGAAGACGGCAAGGACCTCGCCGTCGCGGGATTCTGCTGGGAGGTGCTCGGGCGCATCGGGTTGACCCGCAGCGACGCGATCGTCAGCCTCGGCGGGGGAGCGGCCACCGACCTGGCCGGGTTCGTCGCCGCGACGTGGATGCGCGGGGTGCGGATCGTGCACGTGCCCACCACGCTGCTCGCGATGGTCGATGCCGCGGTCGGCGGCAAGACCGGCATCAACACCGACGCCGGCAAGAACCTCGTCGGCGCCTTCCACGAGCCGTCCGCGGTGCTCGTCGATCTCGCGACCCTCGAGACGGTGCCGCGCAACGAGATCGTCGCCGGCCTCGCCGAGGTCGTCAAGACCGGCTTCATCGCCGACCCGAAGATCCTCGAGCTGATCGAGGCCGACCCGGAGGCCGCGCTCGACCCGGCGGGAACGGTGCTGCCCGAACTGATCAGACGCTCGATCGAGGTCAAGGCGAAGGTCGTCGCCGCGGACCTCAAGGAGTCGAGCCTGCGCGAGATCCTCAACTACGGGCACACCCTCGGGCACGCCATCGAACGGCGCGAACGCTACCGGTGGCGTCACGGCGCCGCTGTCGCCGTCGGCCTGGTCTTTGCCGCCGAGCTGGGCCGCCTCGCGGGGCGCCTGGACGACGCCACCGCCGACCGGCACCGCAGCATCCTCGAGCTCGTCGGGCTGCCCACGACCTACGACGCCGACGCCTTCCCGCAGCTGCTCGAGGGCATGCAGTCCGACAAGAAGAACCGCGCGGGCATGCTCCGGTTCGTCGTCCTCGACGGCCTCGCCAAGCCCGGCAGGCTCGAGGGACCGGATCCGTCGCTGCTCGCGGCGGCGTACTCGGCCGTCGCGCGGGAGGGGACCGCCGACCCGGGGACCGTGCTCCTGTGATCCGCTGAGCCCCCTCGACGGGCCGGCGCACCGAAGGGTGCGCCGGCCCGTTCCATTTTTCCGGGATCCCTCGGCCTACTCGGCCCCGAGGTAATTCGAACTGGACGGAATCAGAGAATTTTCCGAATCAAAGGTCGCGGCCCCACCGGACGGCCGACCGCAGCCACGGAAATGAAAGACTTTTCGCCGCAACGGGTTCGGATTCGCCCTCGGCTCTTCGTTGATTTCCGGGTGGTACCGGCCGTACGATTCCCGTCATGATGAACGCTCAGCAGGTCACGACGACGCCGGATGCCTTCCGGCGCCGCGTCGCTCACTGCTGACCCACCACGCGAGCCCCGGGAGTCGACGTCCCGGGGCTTTCGTCGTGTTCGGGCACGTCGCTTCCTCTCGCCGACACGAGAGTCGAGGAACGGATCATGAACGGTGCAGATCACCGAGTGCTCGGTCGCGAACTCGAAATGTTCGCCACCGCACCGATAGTGGGTGCGGGCCTTCCGCTGTGGCTGCCGGACGGTGCGGTGATCCGTGCCGAACTCGAGGCCTTCGCCGCCGAGGTGGCGGCCGAAACCGGCTGTCGCCGCGTCTACACCCCGGTGCTCGCCAAGAAGGAATTGTTCGTCCGGTCCGGCCACTGGTCCAAATTCGCCGACGACATGTTCCCCGAGATGCGGGTCGGAGGCGAGAGTTTCGTCCTCCGGCCCGCCAATTGCCCCCACCACGCCCAGATCTTCGCCTCGCGGGGCCGCAGCTACCGCGACCTGCCGATCCGCCTGTCGGAGCTGGGATCGATGTTCCGCAGCGAACTGTCCGGCGTGCTCGCCGGCCTGAGCCGGGTCCGGCAGATCAGTCTCGACGACGCGCACGTGTTCTGCGCGCCCGAACAGGTCGGCGCGGAGGTGGAACTCGCGCTGAGTGCGATCGAACGCTGCTACGGGGTCCTCGGGCTCGACGACCGGCGTTACCGCCTGTCCCTGGGTGACGCCGGCGGGCGGTATCTCGGCACCGGCGAGCAGTGGGCGCACGCGCAGGATCAACTGCGCGGAGCGCTCGAACGGCGCGGGCTGGACTTCTTCGAGGCCGAAGGGGAGGCCGCGTTCTACGGTCCGAAGATCGACATCCAGGTCGCCGGCGCGCACGGGCGCGAGGAGACCGTGTCCACCGTCCAGCTCGACTTCACTCAGCCCGAGCGCTTCGGCCTCGAATACACCGGCGAGGACGGGCGCAGGCATCGGCCCGCGATGATCCACCGGGGTGTGCTCGGGTCGATGGAGCGGCTGATCGCGATGCTCGTCGAACGCTTCGAAGGGCGCATGCCGCCCTGGCTGTCGCCCCGCCAGGTGGCGGTCCTGCCCGTCGGGGACGGCCACGGCGACGGGGCCGGCAGGCTGCGGGACAGGTTGGTGGCCGAGGGGATTCGCGTCGACGTGCTCGCCGGGGGTTCGTTGGGCAGCCGTATCCGGGCCGCGCGCCTGCACCGCGACCCGTACATCGCGATCGTCGGCGACGAGGAACTCGCGGACGAGACCGTCAGCGCACTGGTGCCGCAGTCGGGGCAGCGGGCGTGCCTCGGGCGCGAGCAGTTCGTGCAACGGGTGCGGGCCGACGTCCGGGGCCGGGTCCTGCGTCCGTCCGCGCTGCCGTGAACGCCCCCTCGTGGACGCCGGCCGAGGGGGAGCCGGCGTCTCGGGTCATGACCGGGTTCCGGCGATCGGCTCGGCCGCCGTCAGCGCTGGTCGTGCCGTCGCAGTCGGGCTCCGAGCGCGCCCGGCCCGGACTCCGTTGGCGATCACGACGATCTCGGCGACCTCGTGGACGAGGACGACCGCGGCCAGGCCGAGGACTCCGAACAGGGCGAGTGGCATCAGAACGGTGATGATCGCCAGGGACAGTCCGACGTTCTGCAGCATGATCGTCCGCGACCGTCGAGCGTGGCGGAGCGCTCGGGGCAGGTGCCGCAGGTCCTCGCCCATCAGGGCGACGTCGGCGGTGTCGATGGCGACGTCGGAGCCCATCGCGCCCATCGCGATGCCGAGGTCGGCGGCCGCGAGCGCAGGGGCGTCGTTGACCCCGTCGCCGACCATCGCGGTCGGCCGTGTGGCGCGCAGGGTCTCGACGAGACGGGCCTTGTCCTCGGGGCGCAGGTCGGCGTGCACCTCGTCGATACCGGCGTCGGCGGCCAGGGCTCGGGCGGTGCGGTCGTGGTCGCCGGTGAGCATCGCGACGGTGTAGCCGTCACGGCGCAGCCCGGCGACCACCTCGCGCGCTTCCGCGCGGAGCTCGTCGCGGACGGCGACCGCCCCGATCGCGGCGCCTTCGCGTTCGACGAGGACCGCGGTGGCCCCGGCATGCTGCATCCGCTCGATGTCCGCGGCGAGCGGACCGGCGTCGATCCAGCCGGGCCGGCCCAGCCGGACAGGAGCGCCGGCGATGCGGCCGGTCAGGCCGGCACCGGGGACCGCGTCCACCTGTTCGGCCGGCACGTAGTCGTCGACGGCGGCGAGAATCGCCGGGGCGAGGGGGTGTTCGCTGCGGGCCTCCAGAGCGGCGGCCACGGCGAGAACGTCGTGGGGGGTCGTTCCCTCCGCGGTGGCGACGTCGAGCACGGCGGGCCGGTTCCGGGTGAGGGTGCCGGTCTTGTCCAACGCGATGCCGCGGATGCGGCCGAGAGCCTCGAGGGCGGCGCCGCCCTTGACCAGGACGCCGAACCTGGATGCGGCGCCGACCGCGGCGACGACCGTGACCGGGATCGCGATCGCCAGCGCGCACGGCGACGCGGCGACCAGCACCACCAGGGCGCGTTCGATCCACACGCGCGGATCCCCGGCCAGGCTGCCGACGACGGCGATGGCCGCGGCCGCGACCATCACGGCCGGGACGAGTGGGGTGGCGATCCTGTCGGCCAGGCGTTGCGCGTCGCCCTTGCGGGACTGCTCGGCCTCGACGATCCGCACGATCCTGGCCAGCGAGTTGTCCTGCGCGCCGGCGGTGACCTCGACCTCGAGGACACCGGTGCCGTTGATCGACCCGGCGAACACCTCGTCGCCCGGACCGGCCTCGACGGGCATCGATTCCCCGGTGACGGCGGAGGTGTCCAGGGCGGTGCGCCCGGATCGGACGATCCCGTCGGTGGCGATCCGCTCCCCGGGTTTGACGATCATGACCTCGCCGAGCGCGAGGTCGGCAGGCGGAACGGTCTGCTCGCGACCGTCGCGCAGCACCGTGGCGGTGTCCGGGACCAGGGACAGCAGTGCGCGCAGGCCGCGGCGGGTGCGGGTGACGGCGTACTCCTCGAGTCCCTCGCTGATCGCGAACAGGAACGCGAGCATCGCGGCCTCGCCGACCTCACCGAGCAGCACCGCGCCGAGGGCCGCGATCGTCATCAGGGTCCCGACGCCGATCCCGCCCTTGGGCAGGCGTTCGAGCGTGGCGGGGACGAAGGTGTAGCCGGCGACGATCAAAGCCACCGCCTCGAGTCCCACACCGAGAGCGTCGGGTCCGCCGCCAACACGGACGATCAGGGCCGCCACCAGCAGGACGCCCGCGGCGGCGGCCGCCCGGATCTCCGTGACCTGCCACAACTTCTCGGGCGCGTGCTCGTCCTCGCCGGGGAGGCGGGGTTCGGCGTGGCCGCAACCGCAGGCGTCGCTCACGGCGCGCTCCCGGTGCCGGTGCCGTAGTTCGGGCACAACGCGACCGCGTTCCCGGTCGCGGCCAGCAACGTCTCGGCCGAGGCGAGCAGATCCATCAACTCGGGTCGGGTCAGCGAGTAGAACACCTGCCGGCCCTGGGGGCGGCCCTCGACGAGGTTGCAGTCCCGCAGGCACGCCATGTGCGCAGAGACCGTCGACTGCGCCAACCGCAGCTCACCGACGAGGTCCGCCACCCGCGCCTCACCCTCGGCGAGCCGTCGCACGATCGCCAATCGGGTGCCGTCCGAGAGGCTGTGGAACAGCGCCACCGCGGCGTCGAGGTCCGGCACCGGCCGGGTCGACGTCGGGACCGCACCACCGTCACGATTGATCGTCATACGGCGATGATAGCGGTTTCAGGCGATGTAACGCTGCGACTACTCGGCGCCGCGCACGACCTGCAGGCCGGGACGGCCTGCACGCGCCGGCACGGGCGTTCCGCGGCGGCCCCGGTTGTCCCGGACGGGATGGGAGAGCCGGTGGGCGTGCAGGTAGGCGACGCCCACGCGGGAATACCAGGCGGCGGTCCAGGACGGGATGCCGCCCAGCATCGACAGCGCGAACCCGTGGTGGCGGTCGACGAAGTCGACGGTCACCGCGTACAGATCCACCCCCGGGCACTTCCTGGCCGCCGCCTCGATGTCGAGGTCGTCGGGCCACCAGCTCGCGGGCAGGACGGGGTCGGCCGCCTCGGGGGTGCCCGGGTGGCGGCGACCGAGCACTCGTCCGCGCACCACCGCGGCGGCGGCGCTGCACGAGCCCTTCGCGAGGCCCCACGTCGTGGACCACAGGCCGGCGGGGTGCGTCAGCGGCAGGATCGCCCCGAGCAGTCGTCCCAGCTGCGGTTCACCACCGGTCCGGGAGCACCAAGGCCCACCCTCGTCCGAGCCGTTCGGGGCCGTCTTCCCGTCGGGGCATACCGGAGCGCGCTCTCCCATGGTTCCCTACTCTAAATGTATTGGGCGCCAGTCGGATTGATTTTCGGTGATCGCATCGCGGCAGGGGGATCCGGCCGGGCGGCTCCGCCTGCCCGGCGTCCGGGTCGCGGACGGGCGGTGCTGGGGCGGTCGCTGCGCGTGGGGACACTGCCGAGGATCGGTCTCATCCGCCGTCGAGGCTCCGGTGGGCCAGTTCCTCGCGCGCGGCGGTCTCGACGCCGACCGGGAGGGCAGGGGTGCGGCCCAGTTCGAGGTCGGCCACGAACTCGGCGAGCAGGTCGGTCGGCCATCGATCGAAGTCGGCCATCGCAATCCCCCTCGGTGCGTCCGATCGGGCGAGCGGCTTTCCCTCGCCTGCTCCCGATTCTCGATCCCGATGCTTCACAATTACACCACCGGCACGTCGTGTGACACGACTCCTCGCATAATCGGTCCGTTCCGCCCGTCCCGTCCGATTCCGGCCCGGGCGCGGATCACGCCCGGATGCCCTCCACGGCCGGCGCGGAGCTCGGTTCTGCGCCGTGTTCCCGGCCCAGGTCGGCGATCGCGGAGGTGAACTCCGGGTCGAACAGCAGGAAGCTGAGCAGGTCTCCGCGATCCTCGTCATCGCCGCCGACCAGCCGCGCGACGACGGACGGCGCGGGGTTGCGCAGGAACCGGCGCACGGCGGGCCGGCGACGCACCACGTCCTCCGCGATCTCGGCGATCCGGCCGGCCTGGCCCGGTGGTGGGCCGGCGAAGTCGATCCCGATGGGACGGTCGGTCGGGGACACCGCGCGGGTCTGCGCGATCCGTGCGTTGCGGAATTCGAGCGTGTGCAGATCCTCGATCATCCGGTAGCCGAGCATCGCGCGCAGTGCCAGGGCCGCGACGCCGGCCACGTCGGGAGGCGCCGGCCGGTGCCTCCCGGTGCGCGCCGCGACCGGCGGGGGCCACACCCGCGGCTGCGTCGCCACGACGCCGACGTCGTTCGCGCCCAGCAGCAGCGCGGGTTTGATCGGGGTGTTGAGCAGCAGTCCGCCGTCGATGTACCAGCCGGAGCGCTGCGGGGCGCATCGGTCGGTGACGTGGATGGGCCGGAACAGGATCGGGACCGCCGAGGAGGCCAGCAGGTGGTCGACGGTCAGCGTCGTCTCGACGTAGCTGATGTTGCGGCGGATGTCGTACTCGGGCAGGCGCACCGAATCGTTCTTCTCCACGAACACCACCGTCCCGCCGGTGGCCACGGACGTCGTCGCGACGGCGACCGCGTCCACCAACCCGGCCCGGATGTTCTCGTGCAGCCGGGTCCACGGGACGAGGCGCTGCAGGGTTCCCCGGATCGGGGTCGTATCGAGCAGGCTGACGAGACGCGTGCGGGGAAAGCCGATCGCCTGGCCCAGGAAGGCCGCGCCGGTGCCGAGAAGGCTGTGCACCGACGAGTACACGTCGGACGAGACCACCCCGGTCCACAGGTCCACGACCCGTTCCGCGGCCGTGGGCAGTCCCTCGTCGGCAAACGCGGCGAGCCCGAGCACGTTGATCGCGCCCGCGCTGGTCCCGACGAGGATCGCGGGCGCTGCGCCGTGCCGCGTCATCCGGGGAAGCAGGGAGGTGATCGCCCCGGCCTGATAGGCACCGCGCGCGCCCGCGCCCGCGACGACCAGCGCCGTCCGCCGGCGTCCGTGGGTACCGCGCGCCCCGCGTCCGGCCATGGGCGGAACGGTACCTGCCGGCCTCCGGCCACGGACCCGATTCCGCAACCGGCCCGGTCCGATCGGGAGACGCTAGGGGCGGCGGTCCGGATCGATCCGCTCGAACACCTCGGTCGGGGCGTCGTCGTCGCGCCACCCCGGATCCGGCGCCGCGGCCGCCCCGACCGGCGCCGGCCCGGCGTCGGGCTTCGCCTTCGGCGCGGACTTGCGCTGCTCCCGGCGCACCAGGAACCGCCCGAGCATCACCGCGGCCGTCGCGGGGACGTACACCAGCAGCACGGTGAACGCCGCACCCGAGGTCAGTTCGAAGAACAGCGACTTGACCCCGACCTGGATCGGGCTGACCGTGTCGATCAGCCAGGTGAGCAGGCCGGCGACGAGGCCGGTGACCGCCGCCGCCTTCAGCCACAGCATCGTCAGGTCCGCACCGTCCTCCGACTGCGGGTGCGCCCGCTGGTCGCGGATCCCGTCGAGCCCGGCCCACACGATCGCGGCGAGCACGACGACGGCCAGCGCGACCATCCGCAGCACCGAGCCTTGCAGCGGCCATTGCACCAGGGCGGCCCCCAGCAGGACCCGCACGAGCACGTGCACGAGGGTCAGGCCGAGCCCGCGAAGCAACCAGGGTTTCATGTACCTCAGAGTAACGTCTGGATCGGCGGAAGTGTGTTCCGCCCCACATGGTCTCCGCTCCTCATCGTCCTGCCCTTCGTCGTCCTGCCCTTCGTCGTCCTGCCCTTCGTCGTCACCGCCCGGGCGGCGGCCGTTCCGGCCGCCGCCGCGGGAGTACGTTGAGCCCATGCCCGCCGATCACGCCTCCCGCCGCGCCGCGCTGCGCCGGCTGCTCGCCGACCGGGACCTCGATGCGCTCCTGGTGACGGACCTGCTCAACATCCGCTACCTCACCGGCTTCACCGGTTCGAATGCCGCGCTGCTCGTCACCGCCGACGACGACGACGAGTCCCGCACCGTCGTGTGCACCGACGGCCGCTACCTCACCCAGATCGCCGCGCAGGTGCCCGACCTGCGGGCCCGGATCGCCCGCGCCAGCGCCGATCACCTGGTCGGTTCCGCGGCCACGCCGGCCCGGTGGGGCTTCGAGAGCCACATCGTCACCGTCGAACAGCACGTGCGCTGGGCGGGGCTGGACAGCCCGCTCACCCTCACGCCCGCGCCCCGGCTGGTCGAGCAGTTGCGCATGGTCAAGGACGAACACGAGGTCGGGCTGCTGAAGGCGGCGTGCGCCGCCGCGGACCGGGCGCTGGCCGACCTCGTCGCCGCCGGCGGGCTGCGCCCGGGCCGCACCGAACGGCAGGTCGGCCGCGATCTCGAGGCCCGCATGCTCGACCACGGCGCCGACGGCATCTCCTTCGAGACGATCGTCGCGACCGGGGCGAACTCGGCTGTGCCGCACCACCGGCCCACCGACGCGGTGCTCGCCGCCGGGGACTTCGTCAAGCTCGACTTCGGCGCGCAGGTCGGGGGATACCACTCCGACATGACCCGCACCTACGTCCTCGCGCGGGCCGCCGACTGGCAGCGGGAGGTGTACGACCTCGTCGCGCGCGCCCAGGCGGCCGGGCGGGCGGCGCTCGTGCCGGGCGTCGACCTGGCCGCCGTGGACGCCGCGGCCCGCGGCGTCATCGCCGACGCCGGGCACGGTGATCTGTTCCTGCACGGACTCGGCCACGGGGTCGGTCTGGAGATCCACGAAGCACCCGGAATCGGCCAGGCGGCGACCGGTACACTTGCCTGCGGTGCGGCGGTGACCGTCGAACCGGGCGTGTACTTCTCCGGGCGCGGAGGCGTGCGGATCGAGGACACGCTCGTGGTGCGTGAGCAGGGACCGGAGCTGCTCACACTCACCGACAAGACATTGACCGTCGTATGAGGGCGGTACCTCGACTCTAGGAGACGCGAAACCAAGTGGCCGATACCAGCGATTTCAAGAACGGGCTCGTGCTGAAGATCGATGGTCAGCTGTGGCAGATCATCGAGTTCCAGCACGTCAAGCCCGGCAAGGGGCCGGCGTTCGTCCGTACGAAGATCAAGAACGTGCTCTCCGGCAAGACCGTCGACAAGACCTGGAACGCCGGGGTGAAGGTCGAGACCGCCACCGTCGACCGCCGCGACATGACGTACCTGTACCACGACGGCACCGACTACGTGTTCATGGACGGCGAGACCTACGACCAGATCTCCATCAACGAGGAGACCCTGGGCGACGGCGCGAAGTTCCTGCTCGAGAACATGCAGGTGCAGGTGGCCACCCACGAGGGCACCCCGCTGTTCGTCGAACTGCCGGTCACCGTCGAACTCGAGGTCACCCACACCGATCCCGGCCTGCAGGGCGACCGCTCCACCGGGGGCACCAAGCCGGCGACCCTCGAGACCGGCGCCGAGATCCAGGTCCCGCTGTTCATCAACACCGGCGACAAGCTCAAGGTCGATTCGCGTGACGGCAGCTACCTCGGGCGAGTGAATTCCTGAGTGTCCGGTACGCAGAAGAAACTCGGAGCCCGGCACAAGGCGCGTAAGCGTGCCGTCGACCTGCTGTTCGAGGCCGAAGCCCGCGACATCGACCCGGTCGGTCTCGCGGCCGACCGCATCGCGCTCGCCGTCACCGACGACCAGGTCGCCCAGGTGCCGCCGTACACGCAGACCGTCGTGCGCGGCGTGGCGGAGCATCTCGACGAGCTCGACCAGGTGATCGCCGAGCACCTGCACGACTGGACGCTCGAGCGGCTGCCCGCCGTGGACCGGGCGATCCTGCGCATCTCGGTGTGGGAGCTGTTCCACGCCTCCGACGTGCCGCCGGTGGTGGCCGTCGACGAGGCCGTCGAACTGGCCAAGCAGCTGTCCACCGACGACTCGCCCGCCTTCGTCAACGGCATCCTCGGCCAGATCGTGGCGCTCGCCGACCAGGTCCGTGCCGCCGCGGCGGCCACCTCGTCGCGCGCCGCCGAGCCGGCCGAGCAGCGGGAGTCCGAGCGGCCCTGACATCGCAACGTGAGCGGGCCCGGCCGGGGACGGAAGTCGCCGGCCGGGCCCGCTCGTCGCTACCGGGACGGCGGCCTGTGGCACGCCTCACCCCGCACCCGTGTCTGGGGGTCACCGGCCGCTGCTAGGCTGATGCACCGTCAGGCATCCTTTAACGATCCGTCCAGCGAGGCGGAGAAGGAGGTCGCAGTATGGCCATGTCCGAAGACGGGTCGCCGGTATCCACGCCCGGTCCGGCCCGCGAATTGCTCTCCGCAGCCGACGTCGGCCGCACTGTCGCCCGCATCGCGCACCAGATCATCGAGAAGACCGCGCTCGACGCCCCCGAGGGCGAGGCCCCCCGCGTCGTCCTCGTCGGTATCCCCACCCGCGGCACCACCCTCGCGCACCGGCTCGCCGAACGCATCGCCGAGTTCTCCGGGGTGACCGTGCCCGTCGGCTCCCTCGACATCACCCTCTACCGCGACGACCTGCGCACCAAGCCGCACCGGCCGCTCGAGCGCACGTCGGTGCCCGAAGGCGGCGTCGAGGACGCCCTCGTCGTCCTCGTCGACGACGTCCTGTTCTCCGGCCGCTCGGTGCGCGCCGCGCTCGACGCCCTGCGCGACCTCGGCCGGCCCCGCGCCGTGCAGCTCGCAGTCCTGGTCGACCGCGGCCACCGCGAACTGCCGCTGCGCGCCGACTACGTCGGCAAGAATGTCCCCACCGCCCGCGCCGAGGACGTGCGGGTCCTGCTCACCGAGCAGGACGACCGCGACGCCGTGGTGATCTCCGGAGGCAAGATTTCGTGAAGCACCTGCTCTCCATCGCGGACCTGACCGAGGCGTCCGCGACCGAGCTTCTCGACGAGGCCGAACGGTTCGAGCAGGCGCTGCTCGGCCGTGAGGTGCGCAAGCTGCCGACCCTGCGGGGCCGCACCGTGATGACGGTGTTCTTCGAGAACTCCACCCGCACCCGGGTCTCGTTCGAGGTCGCCGGCAAGTGGATGAGCGCGGACGTGATCAACGTCAGCGCCTCGAGCTCGTCGGTCGCCAAGGGCGAATCGCTGCGCGACACCGCGCTGACCCTGCACGCCGCCGGCGCGGACGCGTTGATCGTGCGGCACCCCGCCTCGGGCGCCGCGCACCGCATCGCCGACTGGACCGGCGACGGCAACGGCGGCGGGCCGGCGGTGATCAACGCCGGCGACGGCACCCACGAACACCCCACGCAGGCCCTGCTCGACGCGCTGACCCTCCGGCAGCGGCTCGGGTCGATCGCCGGCCGGCGCATCGGGATCGTGGGCGACATCCTGCACAGCCGTGTCGCCCGCTCCAATGCGCTGCTGCTGTCCACGCTCGGCGCCGAGGTGGTGCTGGTCGCGCCCCGCACGCTGCTGCCGGTGGGCGTGGAGACCTGGCCGGTGACCGTGTCGCACTCGCTCGACGCCGAACTGCCCGGCCTCGACGCGGTGCTCATGCTGCGGGTGCAGGCCGAACGCATGAACGGCGGGTTCTTCCCGTCGGCGCGCGAGTACTCGATCGGATACGGGTTGTCGGAGAAGCGGCTGGCGATGCTTGGCGAGCACGCCGTGGTGCTGCACCCCGGTCCGATGCTGCGCGGCATGGAGATCGCCTCCGCGGTCGCCGACGCCCCGCAGACCGCGGTGCTGCAGCAGGTGAGCAACGGCGTGCACGTGCGCATGGCCGTGCTGTTCCGTCTGCTCGTCGGCACGGAGAGCGCGATCGCATGACCGGCTCGCACGCGGACCGCGCAGCCGCGCAGGATACGAAGAACACTGGGACAGGAGAAGATTCGGTGTCGCCGCAGGTGCTCATCCGCAACGTGCTCGTCTACGGGGAGGGCGCGCCGACCGACGTGCTGCTCGGCGACGAGCAGATCCTCGGGATCGGGACCGACCTCGATGCCGGCTCCGACGCCGAGGTGATCGACGGCGCCGGACGGGTCCTGCTGCCCGGCTTCGTCGACCTGCACACGCACCTGCGCGAGCCCGGCCGCGAGGACACCGAGACCATCGACACCGGATCCGCCGCGGCGGCGCTCGGCGGCTACACCGCGGTGTTCGCGATGGCCAACACCGACCCCGTCGCGGACTCCGTCGTCGTCACCGACCACGTGTGGCGGCGCGGGCAGGAGGTCGGCCTCGTCGATGTGCACCCCGTCGGCGCCGTCACCGTCGGCCTCGCGGGCAAGCAGCTCGCGGAGATGGGCACCATGGCCGCCGGCGTCGGCCGCGTCCGGATGTTCTCCGACGACGGGCACTGCGTGTACGACCCGCTCATCATGCGCCGGGCGCTCGAGTACTCGAGTTCGCTCGGGGTGCTCATCGCCCAGCACGCCGAGGAACCGCGGCTGACCGCCGGAGCCGTCGCCCACGAGGGCCCCACCGCGGCGCGCCTCGGCCTGGCCGGCTGGCCGCGCGCGGCCGAGGAGTCCATCGTCGCGCGCGACGCCCTGCTCGCCCGGGACGCCCGAGCCCGCGTGCACATCTGCCACGCCTCCACCGCCGGCACCGTCGAGCTGGTGAAATGGGCTAAGGCGCAAGGGATCGCGATCACCGCCGAGGTCACCCCGCACCACCTCCTGCTGGACGATTCGCGGCTCGAGACCTACGACGGCGTCAACCGTGTCAACCCGCCGCTGCGTGAGCGCTCCGACGTCGAGGCGCTGCGCCGCGGCCTGGCCGAGGGCGTGCTCGACTGCGTCGCCACCGACCACGCCCCGCACGCCGAGCAGGACAAGTGCTGCGAGTTCTCCCAGGCCCGTCCCGGCATGCTCGGCCTCGAGACGGCCCTGTCGATCGTCGTCGAGACGATGGTCCGCCCCGGGCTGCTGGACTGGCGCGGCGTCGCGAAGGTGATGAGCGAACGGCCCGCCGAGATCGTCGGCCTCGACGACCAGGGGCGGCCCCTCGAGGTGGGGGAGCCGGCCAACGTGGTGCTCGTCGACCCCGACGCCGAGTGGACGGTGCGCGGACCGGAGCTGGCCTCGGTCGCGCACAACACGCCGTACGAGGCGATGACCCTGCCCGGCAAGGTCGTCGCGACCGTGCTGCGCGGCCGGATCACCGCGCTCGACGGCACGGTCCGGCCGGCCACCGGAAGCGGGGTGCGGTGATGGACCGCGTGTTGCTCACGCTCGGCTTCGTCGCCCTGTGGGTGGTGCTGGCCCTGCTGATGTGGAAGGGCTGGCGCGGCCGCGGCCGACGCCAGGCCGATGCCGTCGGTGCCCTCCCGCCGGTGCCGGCCGAGCTGGGGGAGCAGCTGGTGGCCCCGAGCACAGGCCTGTACGTGGGCAGCACCCTCGCGCCGAGCTGGCAGGACCGGATCGCCGTCGGCGACCTCGGCCACCGCGCGGCCGGCGAGCTCAGCCGCTACCGCGCCGGAGTGCTGCTCGAACGCGACGGCGCCTCGCCGATCTGGATCCCGCAGGACTCGATCCGGGCGATCCGCACCGAACGGGGCCTCGCGGGGAAGGTGATGACCAAGGACGGTGTGCTGGTGATCCGCTGGCAGCTGCCCTCCGGCACCGAGATCGACACGGGATTCCGCGGCGACGACAAGACCATCTACCCCCTGTGGGTGCAGGAGACGAACGAGAATTACCGGGACAGTGAAAGCTAGGACGACAGCCTGGACGGCTGGTACAGCGACGACGGTACGCGAGATTTCGGCTGATGCGGCGAGCTCCGGTGAGGTCGAGCAGAACGGAGAGAACGCATGAGCGGCAACAACTTCGACACGGACACCGCGATCCTGGTGCTCGAGGACGGGCGCACGTTCCGCGGCACCGTCTTCGGTGCGGTGGGGCAGACCCTCGGCGAGGCCGTGTTCAGCACCGGCATGACCGGCTACCAGGAGACCCTCACCGACCCGAGCTACCACCGGCAGATCGTGGTCTCCACGGCCCCGCAGATCGGCAACACCGGGTGGAACACCGAGGACAACGAGTCCGTCGGGCCCACCGGTGACCCCGCCGGCGCGAAGATCTGGGTCGCCGGCTACGTCGTGCGCGACCCGGCGCGCCGCACCTCGAGCTGGCGCGCGTCCGGCTCCCTGCAGGACGAGCTCGAGCGGCAGCACATCGTCGGCATCGCCGGGATCGACACCCGTGCCCTGGTGCGGCACCTGCGCACCCGCGGCTCGATGCGGGCGGGCGTCTTCTCCGGTGATGCCCTCGCCGACGAGCAGACCCTGCTGGATCGGGTGCGGAGCCAGCCGTCGATGCTCGGCGCCGACCTGGCCGGTGAGGTCACCACCACGAGCGGCTACGTCGTCGAGCCCGACGGCGAGGCCCGCTTCACCGTCGCCGCGATCGACCTCGGGATCAAGACCAACACCCCGCGGATGTTCGCCCAGCGCGGCATGCGCGTGCACGTGCTGCCGTCCACCGCGACGCTGCACGACATCCTGGACCTGAAGGCCGACGGGGTCTTCCTCTCGAACGGCCCCGGCGACCCGGCCACCGCGGACGGCGCGGTGCACCTGACCAAGGAGGTGCTCGGGCAGGGACTGCCGCTGTTCGGCATCTGTTTCGGCAACCAGATCCTCGGCCGCGCCCTCGGCCTGGGCACCTACAAGATGAAGTTCGGCCACCGCGGCATCAACATCCCCGTGATCGAGCACGAGACCGGCCGCATCGCCATCACCGCCCAGAACCACGGCTTCGCGCTCGAGGGCGAAGCGGGGCAGGAGTTCGACACGCCCTACGGCCGGGCCGTGATCAGCCACACCTGCGCCAACGACGGCGCCGTCGAGGGCGTGCGCCTGCTCGACGGGTCCGCCTTCTCCGTGCAGTACCACCCCGAGGCGGCGGCCGGCCCGCACGACGCCTCCTACCTGTTCGACCGGTTCACCAGCATGCTCGAGGGAGAGAAGAACTAAATGCCACGCCGTACCGATCTCTCCCACATCCTCGTCATCGGCTCCGGCCCGATCGTCATCGGCCAGGCCTGCGAGTTCGACTACTCCGGCACGCAGGCGTGCCGGGTGCTGCGCGAGGAGGGCCTGCGGGTCTCCCTCGTCAACTCCAACCCGGCGACGATCATGACCGACCCGGAGTTCGCCGACTCCACCTACGTCGAGCCGATCACCGCCGAGTTCGTCGAGAAGGTCATCGCCGCCGAGCAGGCCAAGGGCACCCCGATCGACGCGGTGCTGGCCACCCTGGGCGGGCAGACCGCGCTCAACACCGCAGTCGCCCTGCACGAGCAGGGCATCCTCGCCAAGTACGACGTCGAGCTCATCGGCGCCGACTTCGACGCCATCCAGCGCGGCGAGGACCGGCAGAAGTTCAAGGACATCGTCGCCAAGTGCGGGGGCGAGTCCGCGCGCTCGCGGGTCTGCTACACGATGGACGAGGTGCGCGACACCGTCGCCGAACTCGGCTACCCCGTCGTGGTGCGCCCGTCGTTCACCATGGGCGGCCTCGGCTCCGGCATGGCCTACGACGAGGCCGATCTCGAGCGTATCGCCGGCGGCGGCCTCGCCGCCTCGCCGACCGCGAACGTGCTCATCGAGGAGTCCATCCTCGGCTGGAAGGAGTACGAGCTCGAGCTCATGCGCGACGGCCGCGACAACGTCGTGATCGTCTGCTCGATCGAGAACGTCGACCCGGTCGGCGTCCACACCGGCGACTCGGTCACCGTCGCGCCGGCGATGACCCTGACCGACCGCGAGTACCAGGAGATGCGCGACCTGTCGATCGCGATCCTGCGCGAGGTCGGCGTCGACACCGGCGGTTGCAACATCCAGTTCGCGATGGATCCGCGCGACGGTCGCCTCGTGGTGATCGAGATGAACCCGCGCGTGTCGCGCTCGTCCGCGCTGGCGTCGAAGGCCACCGGCTACCCGATCGCGAAGATGGCCGCCAAGCTCGCCATCGGCTACACCCTCGACGAGATCGTCAACGACATCACCAGGGAGACGCCGGCCTGTTTCGAGCCGACGCTCGACTACGTCGTTGTCAAGGCCCCGCGGTTCGCGTTCGAGAAGTTCCCCGGCGCCGACGGCACCCTGACCACCACCATGAAGTCGGTGGGTGAGGCCATGTCCATCGGCCGCAACTTCACCGAGGCGTTCGGCAAGGTCCTGCGGTCGCTCGAGACCAAGCGGTCCGGGTTCTGGACCGGCCCCGAGGTCGAGACGGAAGATCTCGGCAGCCTGCTCGAGGAGCTGAAGGTCCCGCACGACGGCCGCTTCTACGGCATCGCCAAGGCCTTCGAGCTCGGCGCCACCGTCGAGCCGCTGTTCGACGCCACCAAGATCGACCCGTGGTTCCTCGACCAGATCCAGCAGATCGTCGAGCTGGGGGAGAAGGTGCGCGCCGCCGGGACGTTCGGTGCGCGGGAACTGCGCTTCGCCAAGCACCACGGTTTCTCCGACCGGCAGCTCGCGGCGCTGCGCCCCGAACTCGGCGACGAGGACGCGGTGCGTGCCCTGCGCGAGCAGCTCGGCGTGCACCCGGTGTACAAGACCGTCGACACCTGCGCCGCCGAGTTCGAGGCCAGGACCCCGTACCACTACTCGACGTACGAGCTCGACCCGGACGCCGAGACCGAGGTCGCCGAGCAGCACGAGCGGCCGAAGGTGCTCATCCTCGGCTCGGGCCCCAACCGCATCGGCCAGGGCATCGAGTTCGACTACTCGTGCGTGCACGCCGCCCTGACCCTGTCGCAGGCCGGCTACGAGACCGTCATGGTCAACTGCAACCCCGAGACGGTCTCGACCGACTACGACACCGCCGACCGCCTCTACTTCGAGCCGCTCACCTTCGAGGACGTCCTCGAGGTGTACCGGGCCGAGTCGCAGTCCGGCACCGTCGCCGGCGTCATCGTCCAGCTCGGCGGCCAGACCCCGCTCGGGCTCGCGCGGCGGCTGAAGGCTGCCGGGGTGCCGATCGTCGGCACCAGCCCGGAGGCCATCGATCTGGCCGAGGACCGTGGCGAGTTCGGCCGGGTGCTCACCGAGGCGGGCCTGCCGGCGCCGAAGTTCGGCACCGCCACCACCTTCGAGGGCGCCCGTGAGATCGCCGCCGGCATCGGCTACCCGGTGCTGGTCCGCCCGTCCTACGTGCTCGGCGGGCGCGGCATGGAGATCGTCTACGACGAGACGGCGCTCGAGAACTACATCTCTCGCGCCACCGAGATCTCCGAGGACCGCCCGGTGCTGGTCGACCGCTTCCTCGACGACGCGGTCGAGATCGACGTCGACGCTCTATGCGACGGCACCGACGTCTACATCGGCGGCATCATGGAGCACATCGAGGAGGCCGGCATCCACTCCGGCGACTCGTCGTGTGCGCTGCCGCCGATCACCCTCGGCCGCTCCGATCTCGAGAACGTGCGCCGCTCCACCGAGGCCCTCGCGCGCGGCATCGGCGTCAAGGGCCTGCTCAACGTGCAATACGCCCTCAAGGACGACATCCTCTACGTGCTCGAGGCCAACCCGCGCGCCTCCCGCACCGTGCCGTTCGTCTCGAAGGCCACCGCGGTGCAGCTCGCCAAGGCCTGCGCCCGGGTCATGATGGGCGAAACCATCGCCGACCTGCGCGCCGAGGGCATTCTGCCCGCCCACGGCGACGGCGGGCACGCCCCGGCCGACGCTCCCGTCGCGGTGAAGGAGGCGGTGCTGCCGTTCAACCGGTTCCGCCGCGCCGACGGCACCGGCATCGACTCGCTGCTCAGCCCGGAGATGAAGTCCACCGGCGAGGTCATGGGCATCGACGACGACTTCGGCACCGCGTTCGCCAAGAGCCAGACCGCCGCCTACGGGTCGCTGCCCACCTCCGGCTCGGTGTTCGTCTCGGTCGCCAACAAGGACAAGCGGTCGCTGATCTTCCCCGTCAAGCGGCTCGCCGACCTCGGCTTCCGGGTGCTCGCCACGATCGGCACCGCGGAGGTGCTGCGCCGCAACGGCATCCCGTGCGAGCACGTGTACAAGGTGTCGGAGGAGGAGCGGCCCGAGGGGGCACACACCATCGTCGAGAAGATCCGCGCCGGCGAGGTCGACATGGTGATCAACACCCCGTGGGGCAATTCCGGGCCGCGCATCGACGGCTACGAGATCCGCACCGCCGCCGTCGCCGCGAATATCCCGTGCATCACCACCGTGCAGGGTGCCTCCGCGGCCGTCCAGGGCATCGAGGCCGCCATCCGTGGCGACATCGGGGTCCGCTCGCTGCAGGAGATGCACGCCGGGCTCCGCGAGGACGCGGCGGCGGAGTCCGCCGGCGTCGGCGGCCTGCCCGACGGCACCACGGGCCCGGCGTCGTGACGACGTTCGGGCAGCGCCTGCACGCGGCCCTCGCCGAGCGCGGGCCGCTGTGCGTCGGCATCGACCCGCACCCGGAACTGCTCACCGACTGGGGGCTGACGGTCGACGTCGCGGGTCTCGAGCGGTTCGCGGAGGCGTGCGTCGACGCCTTCGCCGGGCAGGTGGCCGTGGTCAAGCCGCAGGTCGCGTTCTTCGAGGCGTTCGGTTCCGCGGGCATCGCGGTGCTCGAACGCACCGTCGCGGCGCTGCGGGGCACCGGCACCCTCGTCCTCGCGGACGCCAAGCGCGGCGACATCGGTTCGACGATGGACGCCTACGCCCGCACGTGGCTGACCGACGCGTCCCCGCTCGGGTCCGACGCGGTCACCGTCTCGCCGTACCTGGGGTTCGGGTCGCTCGAGCCGGCGCTGCGCCGCACCGCCGACGGGCGCGGGGTGTTCGTCCTCGCGGCCACCTCCAACCCGGAGGGGGCGCAGGTGCAGCACGCGCGCGTCTCCGACGGGCGCAGCGTCGCGCAGGTGATGGTCGACGAGGCCGCGGCCCGCAACGCCGGCGCCGACACCCTCGGCTCGGTGGGTGTCGTCGTCGGGGCGACCCTCACCCGGGCGCCGGACCTGAGCGCGCTGCACGGGCCGATCCTGATGCCCGGCGTGGGCGCCCAGGGCGGCACCGCCGACGACGTGCGCCGTCTGGCGGGCGAGCACCTCGACGCCGTCGTGCCGAACGTCTCCCGCGAGGTGCTGCGGGCGGGCCCGACGGTCGCGGCGCTGCGCGGCGCCGTGGCCCGCACCGTGGACTCGTTCGCCTTCCTGCGGGCCTGACCGGCCCCGCACCGCCACCTCCGGCTCGGCCCGGATCCGATTCCCGGATCCGGGCCGAATGTCCGTTCCGATGCAGGTGGGAGCGCCCCGACACGCTCGCGCGCGGAAATTTTTCCGATCCGTTTCCGGCCGGGACGAGCCGGCGTCGGCGTCGCCTCGCAGGCGGACGCTCGCACCGGCCCGCCACGCCGTGCGCAGCGCCTCTACCTGCGGTGATGCCGTGTTCGCCGAGGTGGTGGACGGTGCCCGCGGGGCCCGGCCGGACCGGTTCGGGGACGGCGATCCGGGCGCACTACCGCACGTGTTTTCGAGCCGAAACGGCGGGGGGTGGGTTCGCAATCGTCGTCCGGCGTGAGTACGGTCGCTATCGCCGCTGGTTAACCGGCGGATGAGACTGTTTGCCAACGATGAGACGGAGGAACCGTGGCCCTTCCCCAGCTGACCGACGAGCAGCGCGCCGCTGCTCTGGAGAAGGCGGCTGCTGCCCGTCGTGCCCGGGCTGAGCTCAAGGACCGCCTGAAGCGCGGCGGCACCGACCTCAAGCAGGTCCTGGCCGATGCCGAGAACGACGAGATCCTCGGCAAGATGAAGGTGTCCGCCCTGCTCGAGGCCCTGCCGAAGGTGGGCAAGGTCAAGGCGCAGGAAATCATGACCGAGCTCGAGATCGCCCCGACGCGTCGCCTGCGCGGCCTGGGCGACCGTCAGCGCAAGGCGCTGCTCGCCAGGTTCGACTTCGACGCCTGAGCGACCGGTGGTAGCTGACGCACACACCGTGTCGGACAGCGGTTCCACGACGCGGAGGGGCCGGCTGGTGGTGCTGGCCGGCCCCTCCGCCGTCGGGAAGTCGACCGTTGTCCGCCGGCTCCGCAGCCGGGTGCCCGACCTGCTGTTCAGCGTGTCGGCCACCACCCGCGATCCCCGGCCCGGCGAGGTGAACGGGGTGGACTACCACTTCGTCAGCCGCGACGACTTCGATCGGATGATCGAGTCCGGGGACCTGCTCGAGTGGGCCGAGATCCACGGCGGTCTGCAACGCTCGGGCACTCCCGCGGGGCCCGTGCGGGACGCGCTCGCCTCGGGACGCCCCGTGCTCGTCGAGGTGGACCTCACCGGCGCCCGGTCCGTGCGCGCCGCCATGCCGGAGGCCGTGCTGGCCTTCCTGGCGCCGCCGAGCTGGGATGTGCTGGTCGCCCGACTCACCGGCCGTGGCACCGAATCGGACGAGGTCGTCCGCCGCCGGCTCGAGACCGCCCGGACCGAACTCGACGCGCGCGACGAGTTCGACACGGTGATCGTGAACGAGGACGTCGACCGCGCGTGCGACGAATTGGTATCCTTGTTGGTCGGTCCCCGCGACGATCCCGCCGACCGTCCGCGGCCGATCACCACATCCCCGGCCTCGACCCCGAACCCCGGACCCCGCCAGAGCTCCGGAACGACACAGGAGAATACCGAGTGAGCAGCACCCAAGCAGCCGTGTCCGACACCGCCGGGCACGACCTGCCGGCCTACGACACCCCGCTGGGCATCACCAACCCGCCCATCGACGAGCTGCTCGAGCGCACCTCCTCGAAGTACGCGCTGGTGATCTACGCGGCCAAGCGCGCCCGGCAGATCAACGACTACTACAACCAGCTCGGCGACGGCATTCTCGAGTACGTCGGCCCGCTCGTCGAGCCGGGCCTGCAGGAGAAGCCGCTGTCGATCGCGCTGCGGGAGATCCACGCAGACCTGCTCGAGCACGCCGAAGGCGAGTGAGCCAGCGCGCCGCGGGCACCGCGGACCACTCGGAATTCGGGCAGCGCCGCCGCGTCGTCATCGGCGTCGGCGGCGGCATCGCCGCGTACAAGGCCTGTGCGCTGATCCGCGCCTTCACCGAGAGCGGACACCACGTACGGGTCATCCCGACGGACTCGGCGCTCGAGTTCGTCGGCCGCGCCACTTTCGAGGCCCTGTCCGGCAACCCCGTGCACACCGGCGTGTTCGCCGACGTGCCGCAGGTGCCGCACGTGCGGCTCGGGCAGGAGGCCGACCTCGTCGTCGTCGCCCCCGCCACCGCCGACCTGATGGCCCGCGCCGCCCACGGCCGCGCCGACGACCTGCTCACCGCCACGCTGCTCACCGCGCGGTGCCCGGTCGTGTTCGCGCCGGCGATGCACACCGAGATGTGGGAACACCCCGCGACGGTGGACAACGTCGCCACCCTGCGCCGTCGCGGCGTCGTCGTCGTCGAGCCCGCCTCCGGCCGGCTCACCGGGCACGACACCGGCGCCGGCCGGCTGCCCGAGCCCGACGAGATCTTCGGCCTGGCGTCGCTGCTGCTCGAACGGCCCGACGCGTTGCCGCGGGACCTGACCGGCCGGCGCATCGTCGTCTCCGCCGGCGGCACCCGCGAACCGCTGGACCCGGTCCGGTTCCTCGGCAACCGCAGCTCCGGCAAGCAGGGCTACGCCCTCGCCCGGCTGGCCGCCCAGCGCGGCGCCGACGTCACCCTCGTCGCCGGGGCCGTGGCCGGCCTGGCCGACCCCGCCGCGGTGGACGTGGTGCGGGTGCAGACCGCCGCCCAGATGCAGGCCGCGGTCACCAAGCACGCCGCCGGCGCCGATGCGGTCGTCATGTCCGCGGCCGTCGCCGACTTCCGGCCCACCACCTTCGCCACCAGCAAGATCAAGAAGGGCCGGGGTGAGCCGGACGCGATCGCGCTGACCAAGAACGAGGACATCCTCGCCGGGCTGGTGACCGCCCGCACCGAGGGCACGCTGCCGGCGAGCACCGTCATCGTCGGCTTCGCCGCCGAAACGGGCGACGCCGAGGGCGACGTCCTCACCCACGCCCGCGCCAAGCTGGCCCGCAAGGGCTGCGACCTGCTGGTCGTGAACGCCGTCGGCGATGGGAAGGCGTTCGAGGTCGACCACAACGACGGCTGGTTGCTGGCCGCGGACGGTTCCGAGACCGCCCTCGCGCACGGCTCCAAGGCGCTGATGGCCAGCCGTGTCCTCGACGCACTGCGGCCGCTGCTGGCGCCGGAACGTCCGTGAACCCGGGGCGGCGCGCCCGTGAACCTTGGGGCGGCGCGCCCGTGAACCCCGGGGCGGCGCGCCCGTGACCCCCGGGGCGGCGCGCCCGTGAGCGAAAGTCTCGCGCCGGCGCGACCGGAACAGTAGCGTCGCCCATATCGTTGACATCAGTTCGTTCGTTCGAGCTAGACACAACCAGTCGAGAGGGAGTTCCGTGAGCAAGACCGGCGGTCGGCTTTTCACCAGTGAGTCCGTGACGGAGGGGCACCCGGACAAGATCTGTGACGCGATCAGCGACTCCGTCCTCGACGCGCTGCTCACCGAAGACCCTCGCGCCCGTGTCGCGGTCGAGACCCTCGTGACCACGGGGCAGGTGCACGTGGTCGGCGAGGTCACCACCTCGGCCTACGCGGACATCCCGAAGATCGTGCGCGACCGGGTCCTCGAGATCGGGTACGACTCGTCCTCGAAGGGTTTCGACGGCAACTCCTGCGGGGTGAACATCGCCATCGGCGCGCAGTCCCCGGAGATCGCCGGCGGCGTCGACGTCTCGCACGAGGCGCGTTCCGGGGTGCTCACCGACGACGAGGTGGCGCTGCAGGGCGCCGGCGACCAGGGCCTGATGTTCGGCTACGCCTGCTCGGACACCCCGGAACTGATGCCGCTGCCCATCGCGCTGGCGCACCGGCTCTCGCGCCGGCTCACCGAGGTCCGCAAGACCGGGGTGCTGCCGTACCTGCGGCCGGACGGCAAGACCCAGGTCACCATCGAGTACGACGGTGACCGGCCGGTGCGGCTGGACACGGTGGTGATCTCCACCCAGCACGCGGCGGACATCGACCTGAACAACCTGCTCACCCCGGATCTGCGCACCCACGTCGTCGAGGCGGTGCTGGCGGATCCGAGCCTGGCCGGGCTCGACACCGCCGAGGTGCGGCTGCTGGTGAACCCGTCCGGGTCGTTCGTGCTCGGCGGCCCGATGGGCGATGCGGGCCTGACCGGCCGCAAGATCATCGTCGACACCTACGGCGGCATGGCCCGTCACGGTGGCGGCGCGTTCTCGGGCAAGGACCCGTCGAAGGTGGACCGCTCGGCGGCCTACGCGATGCGCTGGGTGGCCAAGACCGCCGTGGCAGCGGGCCTGGCCGGCCGGCTCGAGGTGCAGGTGGCGTACGCGATCGGCAAGGCCGCCCCGGTGGGGCTGTTCGTCGAGACCTTCGGCACCGAGAAGACCGACCCGGCGCGGATCCAGCAGGCGATCACCGAGGTGTTCGACCTGCGGCCCGGCGCGATCATCCGGGACCTGGACCTGCTGCGTCCGATCTACGCGCAGACCGCCGCGTACGGGCACTTCGGCCGCACCGACATCGACCTGCCGTGGGAGAACACCGACCGGGCCGAGAAGCTGCGCGCCGCCGCCGGTCTGTAGCCCGCCCCGTCAGGGGTCCGGGTGGCCACCGACAGGACCGCCGCCGAGACGGATCCGGTGGCGCGGATCCTGCCGCTGCTGCCGCTGCCGCATCTCGACCGCGAGTTCGACTATCTGATCCCGCGTGAGCTCGATGCCGAGGCGCGGGTGGGCGTGCGGGTGCGCGTCCGGTTCGCCGGCCGGCTCGTCGACGGCTTCCTGCTGGCCCGGGCCCCGAGCAGCGAGCACACCGGCCGGCTCGGCTGGCTCGACCGGATCGTCTCCCCGGAGGTCGTGCTGACCCCGGAGATCGCCGCCCTCGCCGACGCGGTCGCCGCCCGCTACGCCGGCACCCGCGCCGACGTGCTGCGGCTGGCGGTGCCGCCGCGGCACGCGCGGGTCGAGGCGGAGGACCCGCCGCCCGCCGCACCGCCCGCCGCGCCGGAGGTCGACCGGGCCGCCTGGGCCCGGTACCGGCACGGCGAGAACTTCCTCGACGCCCTCGCCGCCGGCCGCACCCCCCGCGCGGCCTGGCAGGCGCTGCCGGGGGAGGACTGGCCCCGCCGCCTGGCCGAACTCGCCGCGTCGGTCGCCGCCACCGGGCACGCCGCGGTGCTCGTGGTACCCGATCAGCGCGACCTCGACCGGGCCGTGGCGGCCTGCACCGACCTCGCCGGCGCCGACTGCGTCGTCGGGCTCGCCGCAGGGCTCGGTCCGGCCGTGCGCTACCGGCGCTGGCTCGCCGCGTTGCGCGGCACCGCCCGCATCGTCGTCGGGACCCGGGCCGCGGTGTTCGCCCCCACCCCGGCCGTCGGGCTGATCGTGGTGTGGGACGACGGCGACGACCTGCACTCCGAGCCGCGCGCGCCGTACCCGCACGCGCGGGAGGTGGCGCTGCTGCGGGCCCACGCCGCCGGCGCCGCCGTCGTCCTGGCCGGGCACGCCCGCACCGCCGAGACCCAGGCCCTCGTCGACGCCGGGTGGGCCCACGACCTCGCCGCGCCCCGCGACGTCGTCCGGGCCTGCGCTCCGAAGATCACTGCGCTCGCCGACAGCGACCAGGCGCTCGCACGCGATCCCGCCGCCCGCGCCGCCCGCCTGCCGGCCATCGCGTTCGCCGCCGCCCGCGCCGCCCTGAAGGCCGACCGGGGGGTGCTGGTGCAGGTGCCACGCCGCGGCTACGTGCCCGCGCTGGCGTGCGCCAAGTGCCGGACCCCGGCCCGCTGCCGGCACTGCAACGGCCCGCTCGCGTTGCCGCAGGCGGCCGGCCCGGACGGCGCCGCGACGCCCGCCTGCCGGTGGTGCGGCATCACCGACGCCACCCATCGTTGCCACGCGTGCGGCGCCCGCGCGCTGCGCGCCGTCGTGGTCGGCGCCGGGCGCACCGCGGAGGAACTCGGCCGGGCCTTTCCCGGTGTCCCAGTGGTCACCTCCGGCGGGGCGGAGGTCAAGGCCACCGCCCCGGAGGGGCCTGCGCTCGTCGTCGCCACCGTGGGTGCCGAGCCCGTCACCGCCGGCGGGTACGGCGCGGCGCTGCTGCTCGACGGGTGGGCGCTGCTCGGCCGCGCGGACCTGCGGGCCGCCGAGGAGACGATGCGCCGCTGGCTCACCGCGTCGTCGCTGGTGCGGCCCTTCGCCGACGGCGGCCAGGTCGTCGTCGTGGCCGACTCCGGCATTCCCACCGTGCAGGCGCTGGTGCGGTGGGACCCGATCGGGCACGCGCAGTCCCAGCTCGCCGAGCGCGCCGAGGTCGGTTTCCCGCCCGCGGTGCACATGGCCGCGGTCGACGGCACCGCGGCCGCGGTCGCCGACCTGCTGGCCGCCGCGACGCTGCCGCCGGAGGCGGAGGTGCTCGGTCCGGTGCCGTTGCCGCCGGGGGAGCGGTTACCGTTCGGGGCCGACGATCCCGAGCCGGACGAGGTGCAGCGCATGGTGATCCGGGTGCCGCGCGGTCGGGGCCTCGCCCTCGGCCGGGCGTTGCGCGAGGCGCAGGCCGCCCGCAGTGCCCGCCGTGGTGAGGGCGCGCTGCGGGTGCAGATCGATCCGCTGCGCATCGGGTGACGGCCGTCGTCTCTCCCGGCCGGGACGGTGCGCGCCGGCTGTGTCCCGCCCGGCCGGGTGCCCCGAGAGGGCGAGGACCCTGCCGTGCGACAGGACGGCAGAACCGCCCGCCACCTGCAGAAAGACGGCATGCCGCGAGAGGGCGACTGTGTCACGATAAATCACAGGGGCAGGGTCGATCCTGGTGAACCGAACCAGTGGCGGACGGTGCGGACCGGCACGGGCGGACCGGAAGGGAGGGGCCGTGAACGGCACACGCAGGATCGTTGCAGCGCTGGCCGGTGCGGCGGCCGTGGCCGCCGTGTCCGTCACCGGCGCGGGCGCCGCGCCCTCGGGATCGACAGCGTTCGTGCCCGTCACCCCGGGCCCCGTCGCCACCACGCATGCCCAGGCCGCCGGCTACGCCGAAGACCACCCCGGGGCGGCGCCGGCGCGGTCGAACGACTTCGGGTGCGTGCCCGCCCCGGACCATCCGCGGCCGGTGGTCCTCGCCCACGGCACCGACTCCAACTCCTACTCGGACTGGGCCGCGGTCGCCCCGATGCTCGCCGACGCCGGCTGGTGCGTCTTCGCTCTCGACTACGGAAAGGCCGACGGTGCCGACGACTACGGCACCGGGGACATCCGGGTCAGCGCCGCGCAGCTCGGCGGGTTCGTCGAGCGTGTGCGCGCCGACACCGGCGCCGACAAGGTCGATCTCCTCGGCTACTCGCAGGGCGCCACCGTCGCGCGGTACTACGTCAACCGCCTCGGCGGATCGGCCGTCGTGGACCGCTGGGTGGGCGTGGCCTCGCCGAGCTACGGTGGCACCTTCTACGGGCTCGGCACCGCGGCCGTGGCCGCTCCCGGCGCCACCGACGCGGTCGAGGACTTCTTCTCGGTGGCCCTCGCGCAGCAACTGCAGGGTTCGGAACTGCTCACCGAACTCAACACCCCGGTCGACACCGTTCCCGGCGTCCGCTACACCACCATCGGATCCCGCGTCGACGAGGTCATCCAGCCGTCCACCAACGTGGCGCTGCGCGGACCCGGGGCGGTCAACCTGATGATCCAGGACCTGTGCCCACCGGATCAGACCGGGCACTTCAACATGGTGTACGACCCGTTCTCGCTCACCGTGATCCGGCACGCGCTCGCCCCTGAGCGGTACGCCCTCGGCGAGTGCGTCCCGGTGCCGCTCGGCACGGGCATCCCCGAACTGATCATCGAGAGCAACTCCTGACCCGATCCGCCCCCGGGGCGTGCCCGGTGCCCCGATCATGGGTATGCGGGCGGCACGAGCCCCTGCGGACGACGGTCACCGGCGCCCGGGACAGCGCGCCGAAGGGAGGTAGCGGTGAACCCCCCCTCGCTTCCGGGACGCGCTCTCGCGGTGATGCGGGCGCCGCAGCTGGTGTCGCCGCGCCAGTACCTCCGGGTGGCCGCGCGGTGCGTGTACCTCGCTGCGCTGATCGGCACCGTCGTCACGATGGGCATCCCCGCCGACCGGGTGTACCAGGCGGCCTGGATCGTCGCCGGGCTGATCGCCTTCGCGATCGACCGGCCGTGGCGCGGGCACGTGCGCGTCGTCGTCGACTGGCTGCCCCTGGTCGCGGCGCTCGTGGTCTACGACCACACCCGCGGCATCGCCGACGAACTCGGCCTGCCCGTGCGGGTACACGAACCGGTCGCCGTGGAGAGCTGGCTGTTCGGCGGCACGGTCCCGACGGTGTGGCTGCAGGAACGCCTGCTCGGCGCGGACGGGGAGCGGCCCGGCTGGACCATGATCACCGCCGTCGTCTACACCAGCCATTTTCTCGTGCCGTGGTTGCTCGCGGCCCTGCTGTACCTGTACTCGCGGTCACGCTGGGCCGGGTACATGCGACGGGTGCTGCTCCTGTCGTACTTCGGACTGATCACCTACATCCTCGTGCCGGCGGCCCCACCGTGGTACGCCTCCGAGGTGGGCGTGCTGCCGGACGGCGTCGGGCGGGTCACCGGCTTCGGTTTCGGGGTGGTGCCGATCGACGTCGGCACCCGATGGCTGGAGGCGCAGGGCAACCCGGTCGCCGCGCTGCCGTCGCTGCACTCGGCGTTCGCGCTGCTCGTGGCGGTCGCCCTGTGGCCGATAGCGCGGCGCGGCTGGATGCGGGCGCTGCTGGTGGCGTTCCCGCTCGCCATGGCCTTCACGCTCGTCTACGGCGGCGAACACTACGTGGTCGACGTGCTGCTCGGCTGGGGCTACGTCGGTTTCGCCGCGCTGGCCGCCCGGGCCTGGGAGGCGCGCCGCGGAGCGCGGCTCGCCCCGCAGATCAGTCCACCTGCTCGAGCGGCATCGCCAACGTCACCCAGTCGTGCAGGCCACCGCGGTAGTACGCCAGCGAGGACGCCGGATATCCCGCCTCGAGCAGCTCCCGGATCGCCATCGGGGACTGCGGGCACTGCGGGCCGTTGCAGAACAGGATCGACACCCGGGACGGATCGAGCCGGTCCCGCAGCTCCGTGATCCGGCCGTGCGGCAGGTTGACCGCGCCCGGAATGGACCTGCCCTTGCGCGAGTCCGGGACACGGGTGTCGACGAGCACGGCTCCGTTCGCGACCAGCTCCGTCAGTTCCAGCTCACCGACGGTCACCACCCCGGGCGCGCACTGCAGCGGCTGCAGCTCGCCCCACGTGGTGTCCACCAGGACCACGTCCTGCTCCTGCGCCGCCGGCCAGGGCACGCCCGCGGGGTCCGCCGAGCGCACACGGGGGGACCGTGCCATCCGTTCTCGCGTCTCTGCCATCGGCTCAGCCTATCGACGCTGCACGGCGGTTGCCGGGATTCGTCACGTCCGGCCCGACCCCTCGGGTTCGCGGACGGCTGTCACCGCCCGCAGGCCCGGTCCCTAGACTGAGGGCACCATTCGTCGTCGAGATCCGGGAGCAGCATTCGTGAACAGTTCGGTCGGCCCAGCGCAGTCCGCCTCCCGGGGCCGGGGCCTCGCTCCTCGCGCGCGGACGGGCCGCTGACGTGCGGCTGGTGTTCGCCGGGACCCCCGAACCGGCCGTACCATCGCTGCGCCGCCTGCTCGACTCGCCGCGCCACGAGGTGGTCGCGGTGGTGACCCGGCCCGACACCACCGCCGGCCGCGGGCGGCGTGTCGTCCGCTCGGCCGTGGGGCGGCTCGCCGACGACCACGGCATCGAGGTCCTCACCCCGGAGCGGCCGCGCGACCCCGACTTCGTGGCCCGGCTGACCGAACTCGCCCCCGACTGCTGCCCGGTCGTCGCCTACGGCGCGCTCATCCCGCAACCGGTGCTCGACATCCCGAAGTTCGGCTGGGTGAATCTGCACTTCTCGCTGCTGCCCGCGTGGCGCGGCGCCGCGCCCGTGCAGGCCGCGCTCGCCGCGGGGGACGAGGTGACCGGCGCGAGCACGTTCCGGCTCGAGGAGGGCCTGGACACCGGCCCGGTCTACGGGGTGGTCACCGAGACGATCCGGCCCGCCGACACGGCGGGGGATCTGCTCGCCCGGCTCGCCGATTCCGGTGCCGCGCTCCTCGAATCGACTCTCGACGGTCTCGAGGACGGGGTGCTCACGGCCGTGCCGCAGCCCACGGACGGCGTCTCGCACGCCCCCAAGGTCACGGTCGAGTCGGCCCGCGTGAGCTGGGACCGGCCCGCACACCTCGTGGACCGCCACATCCGTTCGGTCACGCCCGCACCCGGTGCCTGGACGATGATCGGCGACCTGCGCGTCAAGCTCGGACCCGTGACCGGCACCGAGGAGACCCTCGCGCCCGGGCAGATCCTGGCCCGCAAGGACGGTGTCCTCGTCGGCACCGGCAGCACCGCCGTGCGGCTCGGGCAGGTCCAGCCGCCCGGCAAGAAGACGATGGCGGCCGCGGACTGGGTTCGCGGCGCCCGGCTCGACCCGGAGGTACGCGCCCAGTGACCGAGTCCCGACGCCCCGCCCGCCGCTCGCGCCGCGGACCCGGCGACCGCAACAACAAGCCTCGGCAGGCCCGCCGGCCGTCCCCCGCGGAGGCCGGCCTCGACCAGGCCCGTCTCGCCGCCCGCGACGTGCTGCGCGCGGTCCGGGAGCGCGACGCCTACGCCAACCTGGTGCTGCCGGCGCTGCTGCGGGAGCGGCGTCTCGACGGTCGCGACGCCGCCCTGGCCACCGAGCTGACGTACGGCGCCGCCCGCGCCCAGGGTCTGCTCGACGCCGTGATCGCCGCGTGCGCCAACCGGCCCGTCACCGAGATCGACGGGGCGCTGCTGGACACCCTGCGGCTGGGCACGTACCAGCTGCTGCGCACCCGCATCGCCCCGCACGCGGCCGTCGCGACGAGCGTCGACATCGTCCGCAGCGAATTCGGCCACGGCAAGTCCGGATTCGTCAATGCGGTGCTGCGGCGCGTCGCGGAGAAGCCCGAGGAACAGTGGATCGTCGAGCTCGCCCCCGACCCGGCTCGTGACCCCGTGGGACACCTGGCATTCCGGTATGCGCATCCGGAGTGGATCGCGAAGGCCTTCGCGGTCGCGCTCGGTCCCGACGCCGGGGAGCTCGAGGAGGTGCTCGCGGCGGACGACGCCCGGCCGGTGGTGCACCTGGTGGCTCGTCCGGGCGTGATCACCGCGGAGGAGCTCGCGCTGGCCACCGGCGGGGAGATCGGCCCCTGGTCGCCCTACGCCGTGCATCTCGACGGCGGCGGCGACCCCGGCAAGCTCGACCCCGTGCGCGAGGGCATGGCCGGCGTGCAGGACGAGGGCAGCCAGCTGGTGGCGCGGGCGCTCACGCTCGCCCCGCTCGACGGACCCGACCACGGCCGGTGGCTGGACCTGTGCGCCGGTCCCGGCGGCAAGGCCGCCCTGCTCGGCGCGCTCGCGGACATCGACGGCTTCACCGTCGACGCCGTCGAGCCGGTCGAGCACCGCGCCGAGCTGATCCGCAAGGCCACCCGCGGCCTCCCGGTCACGGTGCACGTCGCCGACGGTCGCGATCCCGGCCTCGGGTCCGGCTACGACCGCATCCTCGTCGACGCGCCGTGCACCGGGCTGGGCGCCCTGCGGCGCCGGCCCGAATCGCGGTGGCGTCGCAGCCCCGGCGACGTCGCCGAGCTGGTGCGGCTGCAGAAACAGCTCCTCGCCTCGGCGATCGGCCTGCTGCGGCCCGGCGGCGTGGTGCTGTACGCGACGTGCTCCCCACACACCTCCGAGACCCTCGCCGTCGTCGCCGACGCCGTCCGTCGGCACCAGGTCGAGCAGCTCGACACGCGCGAGCTCGTGCCCGGCGTGCCGCGTCTCGGCGACGGCCCGTCCGTGCAACTGTGGCCGCACCGGCACGGCACCGACGCGATGTTCATGGCCGCGCTGCGCACACCGGCGGGCTGATCCGCGAGCCTGTGGCGCGAACGCCGGAAGAATCGGTCCGCGCTCGGATACGGTCGGACGCAACCCGGCCGCTCCCTGCAGGAGGCACGTCGTGCCCGACATCGTCACCCTGACCATGAACCCGGCGCTCGACGTGACCACCTACACCGCCGAGGTGCGGCCCACCAGCAAACTGCGCTGCGAGGCGCCGCGGCTCGAGGCCGGGGGAGGCGGGATCAACGTCGCGAAGGTCGCCGGGGTGCTCGGCGTGTCGGCCGGGGCGGTGTATCCGGCCGGCGGTCCGACCGGGGATACGCTCTCGGCGCTGCTGGCCGCCGGGGGTGTCGACAGCCGGCGCATCGACATCGACGGCATGACCCGCGAGTCGTTCACGGCGATCGAACGCAGCACCGGCCACGAGTACCGGTTCGTGCTGCCCGGCCCGGAGCTGAGCGTGGAGGACCAGGAACGGTGCCTGGACCTGCTCGTCGAGACCGCCACCGGCGCACGGTACGTCGTCGCCAGCGGCAGCCTTCCGCCGGGCGTGCCGGGCGAGTTCGTCCAGCGCGTGGCCGACGCCGCCACCGACGCCGGTGCGCGCTTCGTCCTCGACTCGTCGGGGGACGCACTGCGCCGCATCAAGTCGGGCGTGCACCTGGTCAAGCCGAGCCTGCGGGAGCTGCGCGAATGGGTGGGCCGGGAACTGCGCACCCCGCACGAACAGGCCGCGGCCGCCCACGAACTCGTCGACGCCGGCGTCGCCGAGGTCGTGGTGGTGTCCCTCGGGCCGGAGGGGGCGCTGCTCGTCTCCGCCGACACCACCGCCCGGCTGAAGGCCCTGGACGTGCCCGTGCGCAGCGCCGTGGGCGCCGGCGACAGCATGGTCGCCGGGCTGGTCGTGGGCCTGCTGCGGGGCCGCTCGCTGCGCGACGCCCTGGCGCTCGGCATCGCGGCGGGCTCGGCGGCCCTGCTCACGCCGGGCAGCCAGGTCTGCCGCCGCGACGACGTCGAGCGGTTCGACGTCCTCGCGCGGCAGCGGTGACGCCCCGAGCGACCGGATCGTTCCCCCCGTCAGGGCGGTCCCGAGCGGCCGACGGCATGGTCCGCTCGCTCGGAGCGCACGACGCGGTCAGTGCTCGTGCCGTGCGCGGTCCAGGACGATCCGTTGCTCGGCCTGCGCCACCGTGCGCCGGGTCTGCGCCGCCGCGTCCGGCGTCACCGAGACCGACGTGATGCCCCGGCGCACGAGATGCTCGGCCAGTTCCGTGCTGGTGGAGACGGCCTGCCCGCACAGCGACGTGGTCAGGCCGGCCGCCGACGCCCGCTCGATGATGTGGTCGATTGCGTCCAGCACCGCCGGGTCGAGCGTGTCGAACAGGTCCTTGCACACCTCGGAGTCGCGGTCGACGCCGAGCACGAGCTGGGTCAGGTCGTTGCTGCCGATCGACACGCCGTGGATGCCGAGCTTCGCGTACTCGGGCAGCCAGTACACCACCGACGGCACCTCGGCCATGATCCAGCGCAGCATCCGGCGATCCGTGCCGAGCGGATGCGCGTCGAGCTGGGCCAGGCACTCCCTCAGCTCCCACCGGGTGCGCACGAACGGGATCATCAGGTGCACGTTGGGGTGCTGCGCGCGCACGCGGTGCAGGACGTCGAGGTCGAGCGAGAACAGCTCGGGATCGCGCACGTAGCGGAAGCAGCCGCGGTACCCGATCATCGGGTTCTCCTCGTCCGGCTCCACCTCGCCCCCCTTCAGGTTCGCGAACTCGTTGCTGCGCAGGTCGATTGCGCGGTACACCACCGGCCGCGGGGCGAAGGCCGCCGCGATCCGCGCGACGCCCTCGGCCATCTTCGACACGTACTCCTCGCGCCGGCCCTGCGCGATCATGTAGGCGGGATGCTCCCCGGCGAGCGCCTCGGTGATCATGAACTCCGCCCGCAGCAGCCCCACCCCGTCGACGTCGGTGGCGGCGACGGCCTGCGCGGCGTCGGGGGTGGCGAGATTGACGTACACGGCCGTCGCGGTGACGGTCGGGGAGGGGGCCGCGGCCGCCGGGGCGGCGGTCTGCGCCGCGGTCGGCCGGTCGGCGCGGACCTCCCCGTCGAACACGACGCCGGCATCGCCGTCCACCGTGATCACCTGGCCGTCCCGCAGGTCCTGCGTCGCGGTGCGGGCGCCGACGACGACGGGCTTGCCGAGTTCGCGGCCGACGATCGCGGCGTGACAGGTGATGCCGCCACCGTCGGTGACGATGCCCCCGGCGCGGCGCAGGATCGGCAGCCAGTCGGGCCGCGTCATCGGGGCCACGAGGATCTCCCCCTCGGTCAGGCGCTTGCCGTCGACCAGTTCCTGCAGCACCCGGACCCGTCCGGTCGCCCGGCCGGGGCCGGCGCCGAGCCCGGTCAGCAGCGGTGTCGCCTGCCCGTTGCCGGACGCCGCGGCGGCCCCGGGCATACCCAGGGTGGTGATCGGGCGGGTCTGCACGATCCACAGCTCGCCCTCGGCGAACGCGAACTCGAGGTCCTGCGGCCGGCCGTAGTGCTGCTCGACGCCCGCGGCGAGCCGCGCGACCTTCTCGAGCTGCTCCTCGTCGAGCACCCGCGTCTGCCGCGACGAATCGACCGCGACGCGGCTGTCGCCGGTGTCGGTGGAGGCGATCTGGAACTCCTGATGCCCGAGATGCACGTCGAGCACGGCGAAGCCGTCCTTGGCGACGACGTAGGTGTCCGGCTCGACCTGGCCGCCCACGACGACCTCGCCGAGGCCGAGGGCGGCCTCGACGACGATGCGGTCGAGCTCGCCGGTGCGGGGGTCGGCCGTGAACGCCACCCCCGAGGCCTCCGAGCGCACCATCACCTGCACCACGACGGCGATGGACGGTTCGTCGGTCACCCCGCGCAGGCCCCGGTAGGTCCGGGCCCGCTCCGACCACAACGACGCCCAGCACGCCTGCACGGCGCGCACCACCGCGTCGGCGCCGGCGATGTTGGTGTACGACTCGTGGATCCCGGCGAACGAGGTGTCCGCGGCGTCCTCGGCGGGCGCGGAGGACCGCACCGCCACCGGCACGTCCACGCCCAGCTTCTCGTAGGCGGCGACGATGTCGGCGCGGATCTCGTCGGGCACCGCGGCCCCGTTCACCAGCGCGGCCAGTTCCGCGGAGGTGCGGATCAGCGTCGCGTCGTCGATGTCGGAGGCCGGGACGGCCTCGGCGCGCAGCCGGTCGCGCACCCCCGCGGCGGCCATCGAATCGAGATAGGCGGCGGTGGTGATCGCGAAGGCGGGCGGCACGGGGAACCCGGCCCGGGTCATCTCCCCGAGGTTGGCGGACTTGCCCCCCACGGTCGGCGCATCCTCCGCGCCCACCTCGCCGATCGGTCGAACCCACACCGTGTGCGTGGCCATCGTCGCTCCCCACTGCCGCTTCGGGCCCAGCGGATCCGGGCCCGCCACCGTCCACTCAAGCATCGCCCAGAGGGTCGAACCAGGGGTCGAAAGTCATGAAAACCTGTCCCCGGGCGGGCGGGCGCCGCGACGCGCGGCGGGCCCCGCCGGCGGGACCGTTAAACTCGGTGGACGTGGCCCACCCGATGATCGCCCCCTCCATCCTCTCCGCGGATTTCGCGCGCCTGGCCGACGAGGCCGCCGCCGTCGCGGACGCGCACTGGCTGCACGTCGACGTCATGGATGCGCACTTCGTGCCGAACCTGACCCTCGGCCTGCCGGTGGTGCAGTCGCTGCTGAAGGCAACCGACATCCCGCTCGACTGTCATCTGATGATCGAGGACCCGGGCCGCTGGGCGCCGCCCTACGCCGAGGCGGGCGCGCACAATGTCACCTTCCACGTCGAGGCCACCGAGAATCCCGTCGCCGTCGCCCGCGACATCCGGGCCGCCGGCGCCAAGGCCGGCCTGAGCGTCAAGCCCGGCACCCCGCTCGAGCCCTACCTCGAGATCCTGAAGGAGTTCGACACGCTGCTGGTGATGAGCGTCGAGCCCGGCTTCGGCGGCCAGTCGTTCATCCCCGACGTGCTCGACAAGGTCCGCGCGATCCGCCGTCTCGTCGACGCCGGGGAGCTGACCCTGCTCGTCGAGATCGACGGCGGCATCAACGCCGACACCATCGAGGCGGCCGCCGAGGCCGGTGTGGACTGCTTCGTCGCCGGGTCGGCCGTGTACGGGGCCGACGACCCGGGCGAGGCGGTGCGCAAGCTGCGTGAGCGGGCCGCCCACGCCTCCCCGCACCTGACCCTGGCCACGTGAGCGATGCACCGCTCGAGGCGGCCGTGAGCGGTGCCCCGCTCGAGGCGGCACTGCGCCTCGCGCTCGACGCCGGGGAGTCGGTGCGCGGCACCACCAGCCCCAATCCGCCCGTCGGCGCGGTGATCCTCGACGCGGCGGGACAGGTCGCCGGGGTCGGGGCGACCCGGCCGCCGGGCGGCCCCCACGCCGAGGTCGTCGCACTCGAGGCGGCCGGGGAGCGGGCCCGCGGCGGTACCGCCGTCGTGACCCTGGAGCCGTGCAATCACACCGGCCGTACCGGTCCGTGCGCGCAGGCCCTGCTGCGCGCCGGCGTCGCCGCCGTCTACTACGCGGTGGCCGATCCCCACCCGGCGGCGGCCGGGGGTGCGCGGACGCTGCGGGACGGCGGCGTGCGGGTGCACGGCGGGTTCGGCGCCGAGCCCGCCGAGGCGGGAGCCCTGCGTGCCTGGCTGCACCGGCAGCGCACGGGACGGCCCCACGTGACGTGGAAGTACGCCGCGAGCCTGGACGGGCGCAGCGCCGCCGCCGACGGCACCAGCCGCTGGATCTCCGGCCCGCAGTCACGCGCCCGCGTGCACGCCGAGCGCTCGCGGCTCGACGCGATCGTCGTCGGCACCGGCACCGTCCTCGCCGACGACCCGTGGTTGACCGCCCGGCTGCCGGACGGCTCGCTGGCCCCGCACCAGCCCCTGCGCGTGGTCGTCGGCAGGAGCGAGATCCCGAAGACCGCAAGAGTTCTCGATGATGCCGCGCCCACCCTGGTGCTGCGCACCCACGATCCGGACGAGGTGCTCGGCGCGCTCGCGGACCGGGTGGACGTGCTGCTCGAGGGCGGCCCGCGCCTGGCCGGTGCGTTCCTCGCCGCGGGCCGGGTCGACCGCATCCAGGCCTATCTCGCGCCGGTGCTGCTCGGGTCCGGACCGTCCGCAGTGCGGGACGCCGGCGTGCGCACGATCGCCGAGGCGCTACGGTTTCGTCGGGAGCGCGTCGAAACCGTCGGCGCCGACGTGTTGCTGACCCTGGTCCCCGACCGGGAGTGAGGAGCGAGCTGTGTTCACCGGGATCGTGGAGGAACTGGGCGAGATCGTCGCGCGGGAGGACCTGGCCGACGCGGCGCGGTTCACCGTCCGCGGACCCGTCGTGACCTCCGACGCCGGCCACGGCGACTCCATCGCCGTCAACGGTGTGTGCCTGACCGTCGTCGACGTCCCGGGCGGCGACTCCTTCACCGCCGATGTGATGAAGGAGACCCTCGACCGTTCGAGCCTGTCGCAGCTCGGTCCCGGCAGCCGCGTCAACCTCGAGCGGGCCGCCGCGCTGAACAGCCGCCTCGGCGGGCACCTGGTCCAGGGCCACGTCGACGGCACCGGCACCGTGCTCTCGCGCACCCCGTCGGAGAACTGGACCGTGGTGCGGATCTCGTTGCCTGCCGACGTGTCCCGGTACGTGGTGCACAAGGGCTCGATCACGGTGGACGGGGTCTCGCTGACCGTCTCCGCGCTCGGCGGCGAGCCCGGCGACGAGTGGTTCGAGATCTCCCTGATCCCGACCACGCTGTCGCTGACCACCCTGGGCAGCGCCGCCCCCGGCACGCTCGTCAACCTCGAGGTCGACGTCATCGCGAAGTATGTGGAGCGGCTGCAGGCCGCCGGCCGCTGAGTCGTACTGTTGAACTCGGCAATCAGTTTGTCCGTACACGAGATTTTGGAGCCCACGCAAGTGACGAGGTTCGACACCATCGAGCGCGCGATCGCCGATATCGCAGCCGGCAAGGCGGTCGTCGTGGTCGACGACGAGGACCGCGAGAACGAGGGCGACCTCATCTTCGCAGCCGAGAAGGCCACTCCCGAACTGGTGGCGTTCATGGTGCGCTACACCTCCGGGTACCTGTGCGTGCCGCTGGCCGGGGAGGACTGCGACCGCCTCGGCCTGCCCCCCATGTACTCGACCAACCAGGACAAGCACGGCACCGCCTACACCGTGACTGTCGACGCGCGGGAAGGGATCGGCACCGGCATCTCCGCCTCGGACCGGGCCACCACGATGCGGCTGCTCGCCGATCCGAACAGCACCGCACAGGACTTCACCCGCCCCGGGCACGTGGTGCCGCTGCGCGCCAAGGAGGGCGGCGTGCTGCGCCGGCCCGGCCACACCGAGGCCGCCGTCGACCTCGCCCGCATGGCCGACCTGCGCCCGGCCGGCGTGATCTGCGAGATCGTCTCGCAGAAGGACGAGGGCCACATGGCTCAGACCGAGGAACTGCGGGTCTTCGCCGACGAGCACAAGCTCGCCCTGATCTCCATCGCCGACCTGATCGCCTGGCGCCGCAAGCACGAAAAGCACGTCGTGCGCATCGCCGAGGCCCGCATCCCCACCCGGCACGGCGACTTCACCGCCGTCGGCTACCAGAGCGTCTACGACGAGGTCGAGCACGTCGCGCTGGTGCTCGGCGACATCCCCGGCCCGGACGGTGAGGGTGCCGACGTGCTCGTGCGGGTGCACTCGGAGTGCCTGACCGGCGACGTGTTCGGCTCGCTGCGGTGCGACTGCGGCCCGCAGCTCGACGCCGCACTCGAGATGGTGGCCATGGAGGGCCGCGGTGTGGTGCTGTACATGCGCGGGCACGAGGGCCGCGGCATCGGCCTGATGCACAAGCTGCAGGCCTACCAGCTGCAGGACTCCGGCTCGGACACCGTGGACGCGAACCTGCAGCTCGGCCTGCCCGCCGACGCCCGGGACTACGGCATCGGCGCGCAGATTCTCGTGGACCTGGGCATCTCGTCGATGCGGTTGCTGACCAACAACCCCGCCAAGCGGGTCGGCCTCGACGGCTACGGGCTGCAGATCACCGAGCGGGTGGCGATGCCGCTGCGCGCGAACTCCGAGAACATCACCTACCTGCGCACCAAGCGGGACCGCATGGGCCACGACCTGATCGGCCTGGACGACTACGAGGCGGGGGACGCGTAGATGAGCGGCGAAGGACTGCCCGAGCTGCAGCTGTCCGAGGCGGCCGGGCTGCGGCTGGCCATCGTCGCCGGCCGCTGGCACGCCGAGATCTCCGAGGCGCTCGTTGCCGGGGCGCAGCGCGTCGCCGAGCAGGCCGGCGTCACCGACGTCACCCTCGAACGTGTCGCCGGCGCGATCGAGCTGCCGGTCGTCGCCCAGCAGCTGGCCCGCACCCACGACGCGGTCGTCGCCCTCGGCGTCGTGATCCGCGGCGGGACCCCCCATTTCGAGTACGTGTGCGACGCCGTCACCTACGGGCTCACCCGCATCGCGCTGGACGAGGGCACCCCCGTCGGCAACGGGGTCCTCACCACGAACGACGAGCAGCAGGCGATCGACCGGGCCGGACTGCCCGGCTCCGTCGAGGACAAGGGCGGGCAGGCGTGCGCTGCCGCCCTCGACACCGCCGTGACCCTGCGGCGGCTGCGCGGGGCCGCGCGGTGACCTCCGCCGCCGACACCCGCTGGGACCTCGAGGTCCGCAGCCGCAAGATGTCCCGGTGGGCGATCGTGGCGGCGATCGTGCTCATGCTCGGCCACATCGGGGCCGCGCTCGTGCTGCGCGCCGGCGGCGACACCGGCGTGAACCTGCGCGTCGCCGACCAGATCGCCATCGTCTGCGTCGGCGTCGTCGTCTCCGGCAGTGTGCTGCTGCTGACCCGGCCCCGGTTGCGTGCCGGGGCGTCCGGCGTGGTGGTGCGCAACGTCCTCGGTGAGAAGTCGTTCGGCTGGGACCAGGTGCGGGGCATGACCTTCCCCCAGGGCAAGCCGTGGCCCCGGCTCGAGCTGCCGCAGGACGAGTACGTGCCCGTCGTCGCTGTGCAGGCCCGCGACGGGGAGCACGCCGTCGCGGCGCTGGCCGCGTTCCGCGAGCTCGAACAGCGGTACGGCGGGGGTGTCGGCTCGGCCGACTAGCCTGGACCCGTGCCCGACCCCTCGACCTACCGCCCTGCCCCCGGCACCGTCCCGGTGGAGCCGGGGGTGTACAAGTTCCGCGATCCGCACGGCCGCGTCGTCTACGTCGGCAAGGCCAAGAGCCTGCGGGCGCGGCTGAACTCGTACTTCGCCGACGTCGCGTCGCTGCACCCGCGGACCCGGCAGATGGTGACCACCGCCGGGTCCGTCGAGTGGACGGTCGTGGGCACCGAGGTCGAGGCACTGCAGCTCGAGTACAACTGGATCAAGGAGTTCGATCCCCGGTTCAACGTCCGCTACCGCGACGACAAGACCTACCCCATGCTCGCGGTGACGTTGAACGAGGAGTACCCACGGCTGTTCGTCTACCGCGGGCCGCGCCGCAAGGGCGTGCGGTACTTCGGTCCCTACTCCCACGCCTGGGCCATCCGCGAGACCCTCGATCTGCTGCTGCGGGTGTTCCCGGCCCGCACCTGCTCGGCCGGAGTGTTCAAGCGGCACGCGCAGATCGGCCGCCCGTGCCTGCTCGGCTACATCGACAAGTGCTCGGCACCGTGCGTGGGCCGTGTCGACGCGGCCGGGCACCGGCGCATCGTCGAGGACTTCTGCGACTTCCTCGCCGGCCGCACCGACAAGCTGGTCCGCGACCTCGAACAGCGCATGCAGGCCGCCGCCGAGGACCTCGACTTCGAGACCGCCGCGCGGCTGCGCGACGACCTCGGTGCGCTGCGCCGCGCCCTGGAGAAGCAGGCGGTGGTGCTCGGCGACGGCACCGACGCCGACCTCGTCGCCTTCGCCGGCGACGACCTCGAGGTGGCCGTGCAGGTGTTCCACGTGCGCGGCGGCCGCGTGCGCGGCCAGCGGGGCTGGGTGGTGGAGAAGTCCGGCGACGTGGTGGACCGGCCCGAGGACGCGGCGGGTGCCTCCGGCACCGCCGAGACGGAACTGTCGCTGCTGGTCGAGCAGTTCCTCACCCAGTTCTACGGCGAGGAGGCCGCCCTGTCGGCGGCCGGCGCCGAACCGGCGGGCAGCGCCGTGCCCCGCGAGGTGCTCGTGCCCGCCCTGCCGCCCGAGCCGGAGGAGATGAGCCGCTGGCTCGGCACCCTGCGCGGCGGCCCGGTGCGGCTGCGGGTGCCGCAGCGCGGCGACAAGAAAGCCCTCGCCGAGACCGTGCAGCGCAACGCGCACGAGGCCCTGACCCAGCACAAGCTGCGCCGCGCCGGCGACTTCACCGCCCGCTCGGCCGCCCTGCAGGGCATCCAGGAGGCCCTCGACCTGGACTCGGCGCCGCTGCGCATCGAGTGTGTCGACATCAGCCACGTGCAGGGCACCGACGTCGTCGCGTCGCTGGTGGTGTTCGAGGACGGCCTGCCCCGCAAGGCGGACTACCGGCACTACGCCATCCGCGAGGCCGCCGGCGACGGCCGCTCCGACGACGTCGCCTCCATCGCCGAGGTGACCCGGCGCCGGTTCCTGCGGCACAACCGGGACCTCGCCGCGGCCGGCGGTGACCCGGCCGCGGCCCGCGACGGTGACCCGGTCGCGGCCCGCGACGGTGACGGCGGCGACCTCGCCCCGGAGGCCGCGCTCGATCCGGCCACCGGGCGGCCCCGCCGCTTCGCGTACCCGCCGAATCTGTACGTCGTCGACGGTGGTGCCCCGCAGGTCGCCGCCGCGGCGGAGGTGCTCGACGAACTCGGCATCACCGACGTCGCGGTGATCGGACTGGCCAAGCGGCTCGAGGAGGTCTGGGTGCCGGGGGAGGAGGACCCGGTCATCCTGCCCCGCACCAGCGAATCGCTGTACCTGCTGCAGCGGGTCCGGGACGAGGCGCACCGCTTCGCCATCACCTACCACCGCAGCAAGCGGTCCCGGCGCATGACCGCTTCCGCGCTCGACGGGGTGCGCGGACTCGGGCAGGCCCGCCGCAACGCGCTCGTCGCGCACTTCGGGTCGGTGGCCCGGCTGCGGGAGGCGACCGTGGAGGAGATCACCGCGGTCCCCGGCATCGGCGTCGCCACCGCTCGCGCCGTGCTCGACGCCCTGCGCGGCGACGTCCCGGACACCGCGCCGGCCCCGGCGGGTGAGGCTGCGCCGGACACGCCGGTGGGTGATGATGGCACCGTCGGCGTGTCGGGCGGACGAACGGAGTCGGAACTGTGACACACGAGGCGGAGACGGCGCAGCCTCGGCCCCGGCCCCGGGACGACCACCGCCCGCGGGCGGAGGTCGCCCTGGTCACGGGCCTGTCCGGGGCCGGTCTGAGCACCGCCGCGACGGCCCTCGAGGATCTCGGCTGGTTCGTCGCCGAGAACCTGCCCCCGCAGCTGGTCACCTCGATGGTCGATCTCGCGGTGCGGGCCGACCCGCCGCTGCAGCGCCTCGCCGTGGTCATGGACGTACGCAGCCGCCTGTTCACCGGCGACCTCGGCTGGGTCGTCACCGAACTGGCCGCCCGGCCCGTGCGCACCCGCGTGCTGTTCCTCGAGGCCACCGACGAGGTCCTCGTGCGTCGTTTCGAGCAGGTCCGCCGCAGCCACCCGCTGCAGGCCGACGCCGCCGACCGCACCCTCACCGACGGCATCGCCACCGAACGCGCCCAGCTCGCCGCGGTCAAGGCCGCCGCCGATCTGGTGGTCGACACGTCGTCGCTGTCCGGTCCGGAACTGCGCCGCAAGATCGAGTCCGCGTTCGGCGACGGCGACGCCGACTCGATCCGGGTCACCGTGGAATCGTTCGGATTCAAGTACGGTCTGCCGATGGACGCGGACGTGGTGTGCGACGTGCGGTTCCTGCCCAACCCGCACTGGGTGCCCGAGCTGCGTCCGCACACCGGCCAGGACGTCGACGTCCGCGACTACGTGCTGAGCCGGGACGGGGCGCAGGAATACCTGCAGACCTATCATCGGCTGCTCGAACTGACCACGGCCGGTTACCGCCGGGAGGGGAAGCGTTACATGACGATCGCGGTGGGCTGTACCGGTGGCAAGCACCGCAGCGTGGCGATGAGCGAGGCGCTCGCCGCGCGGCTCGACGCCGACCCGACGCTGTCGGTGCACGTCGCGCACCGGGATCTGGGGCGCGAATGACGGGGCCCGGTTCCGCGGCCCCGGCGCCCGGGACCGGCGGCCCGGCCGGCGGGCAGGGCACCGCGCCGAATCCGTCGATCGTGGCCCTGGGCGGCGGCCACGGCCTGTACGCCACGCTCAGCGCCGTCCGCCGGCTCAGCGACCGCGTCACCGCCGTCGTCACCGTCGCCGACGACGGCGGTTCCTCCGGCCGGCTGCGCGCCGAACTCGGCGTCATCCCGCCCGGCGACCTGCGCATGGCGCTGGCCGCGCTGGCCGCGGACACCCCCGGGGTGCACACCTGGACCGAGACGGTGCAGCACCGGTTCGGCGGCACCGGCGCGCTCGCGGGCCACTCGGTGGGCAATCTCATCCTGGCCGGGCTGACCGAAGTCCTCGGCGATCCCGTGGCCGCCCTCGACCGCGTCGCCGAACTGCTCGAGGTGCGCGGCCGGGTGCTGCCGATGTCGCCGATCGCCCTCGACATCGAGGCGGACGTGTCCGGCCTCGAATCGGATCCGCGGGCCAGCCGCATCATCCGCGGGCAGGTCGCCGTCGCCACCACCCCCGGCAAGGTCCGGCGCGTGCGGCTGATCCCGGCCGACCCCCCGGCGTGTCCCGACGCCCTCGACGCGGTGGGCGCCGCCGACCTCGTCGTGCTCGGGCCCGGCTCGTGGTTCTCGAGCGTCATCCCGCACGTGCTCGTCCCCGACCTGCTCGAGGCGCTGGTGACGGCGCCGGCCCGCAAGGTGCTGGTGCTCAATCTGGCCGCCGAACCGGGGGAGACCGCCGGGTTCTCCTCCGAGCGGCACCTGCACGTGCTGGCCCAGCACGCCCCGGAGTTCCGGGTCGACCACGTGGTGGTCGACTCCGCATCGGTGCCCGAGGGCCGGGAACGCGAACACCTGTGCCGGGCCGCCGCCGGATTCGGCGCCCAGGTGGTCTACGCCGACGTGGCAGAGACCGGCACCCACCGACACGACCCCGCCAAGCTGGCGGCGGTCCTGGCTCAACACCTGCCCGACGCGGCCCGTCCCCGGGACCTCGCGCAGCGGGACGGAAGGGAGATCCCCACGTGGCAATGACAGCGGAGGTCAAGGACGAGCTGAGCCGGCTTGCGGTCACCCGCACCAGCAGCCGCAAGGCCGAGGTGTCCGCCCTCCTGCGCTTCGCCGGCGGGCTGCACATCGTCGGGGGCCGTGTCGTCGTGGAGGCCGAGGTGGACCTCGGGTCGATCGCCCGCCGGTTGCGCCGCGAGATCTTCGAGCTCTACGGCTACTCCGCGGAGGTGCACGTCCTCGGCGCCGGCGGGTTGCGCAAGAGCTCGCGCTACGTGGTGCGCGTCGCCAAGGAGGGCGAGGCCCTGGCCCGCCAGACCGGCCTGCTCGACGTGCGCGGCCGCCCGGTCCGCGGCCTGCCCGCGCAGGTCGTCGGCGGCAGCATCGCCGACGCCGAGGCGGCGTGGCGCGGCGCATTCCTCGCCCACGGCTCGCTCACCGAGCCGGGCCGCTCGTCCGCCCTCGAGATCAGCTGCCCGGGCCCGGAGGCCGCGCTCGCGCTCGTCGGCGCCGCCCGGCGCCTCGGCATCGCCGCCAAGGCCCGCGAGGTGCGCGGCGCCGACCGGGTCGTCGTCCGCGACGGCGACGCCATCGGCGCGCTGCTCACCCACATGGGTGCCCAGGACACCCGGCTGACCTGGGAGGAGCGCCGGATGCGGCGCGAGGTCCGCGCCACCGCCAACCGGCTCGCCAACTTCGACGACGCCAATCTGCGCCGCTCCGCGCGCGCCGCGGTGGCCGCGGCCGCCCGCGTCGAGCGGGCCCTGGCGATCCTCGGCGACGACGTGCCCGACCACCTCGCCGCGGCCGGTGCCCTGCGCGTGCAGCACCGGCAGGCGTCGCTCGAGGAGCTGGGCCAGCTCGCCGACCCGCCGATGACGAAGGACGCCGTCGCCGGACGCATCCGCCGGCTGCTGTCCATGGCGGACCGCCGGGCCAAGGATCTCGGCATCCCGGACACCGAATCCGCGGTGACCCCGGAGCTGCTCGACGAGGCCTAGCCGGCCGGCCCGGGGCGGCGGCCGCGCCGCCCCGGGCCTCCTGCCGCGCCCCGCCGGCCCCGCAGATAGGGTAGGGGTCACATCGACCGATGAGTCCTGCCGACCGGCGCCGATGTTTCCGGCACCGCGGTTGGGCACCACTGGCACAACCAGCAGAAATGGGCAAAGGAGCGTAATTGTGACTGTCCGGGTAGGCGTGAACGGCTTCGGTCGTATCGGACGTAACTTCTTCCGGGCTGTCGAGGCGCAGAGGGCGCTCGGCACCACCGACATCGAGATCGTCGCGGTCAACGACCTCACCGACAACGCGACTCTGGCCCACCTGCTCAAGTACGACTCGATCCTCGGCCGCCTGCCGCAGGACGTCAGCCTCGACGGTGAGGACACCATCGTCGTCGGTGACCACCGCATCAAGGCGCTCGAGGTCAAGGAAGGCCCGGCCGCGCTGCCGTGGGGCGACCTGGGCGTGGACGTCGTCGTCGAGTCGACGGGCATCTTCACCGACGCGTCGAAGGCCAAGGGCCACCTCGACGCCGGCGCCAAGAAGGTGATCATCTCGGCGCCCGCCAAGGGTGAGGACCTCACCGTGGTGATGGGCGTCAACGACGACAAGTACGACGGCAGCCAGAACATCATCTCCAACGCCTCGTGCACCACCAACTGCCTCGGCCCGATCGCCAAGGTCCTCGACGACAGCTTCGGCATCGTCAAGGGCCTGATGACCACGGTCCACGCCTACACCCAGGACCAGAACCTGCAGGACGGCCCGCACAAGGACCTGCGCCGCGCCCGCGCCGCCGCCCTGAACGTCGTGCCCACCGGCACCGGCGCCGCCAAGGCCATCGGCCTCGTCCTGCCGCAGCTGGTCGGCAAGCTCGACGGCTACGCCCTGCGCGTGCCGATCCCGACCGGCTCGGTCACCGACCTGACCGCCAACCTCGCCACCCCCGCCTCCATCGAGGAGATCAATGCGGCGATGAAGGCGGCCGCCGAGGGCCCGCTCAAGGGCATCCTCAAGTACACCGAGGACGAGATCGTCTCCTCCGACATCGTCACCGACCCGCACTCGTCGATCTACGACGCCGGCCTGACCAAGGTCATCGACGACCAGGTCAAGATCGTCTCCTGGTACGACAACGAGTGGGGCTACTCCAACCGCCTGGTCGACCTCATCGGCCTGGTCTCGAAGTCCCTCTGACCGAACAGGACAGTCGAACAGTGGCAGTTCAGACCCTGAAGGATCTGCTCGACGCCGGCGTCGAGGGTCGTGGCGTGCTGGTGCGCTCGGACCTCAACGTCCCGTTGGACGGCGCGACGATCACCGACCCCGGCCGCATCGTCGCGTCCGCCCCGACGATCGCCGCGCTCGCCGAGGCGGGCGCGAAGGTCGTCGTCACCGCCCACCTGGGCCGGCCCAAGGGCGAGCCCGATCCGAAGTTCTCCCTCGCCCCGGTCGCGGCGAAGCTCGGTGAGGTGCTCGGCCGCAACGTCCAGCTCGCCGGCGACGTCGTCGGACAGGACGCGCTGGCCCGCTCGGAGGGCCTGACCGACGGCGACATCCTCCTGCTCGAGAACATCCGTTTCGATCCGCGCGAGACCAGCAAGGACGAGGCGGAGCGGCAGGCGCTGGCGCGCGAGCTCGTCGAACTCGTCGGCGAGGACGGCGCGTTCGTCTCCGACGGATTCGGTGTGGTGCACCGCAAGCAGGCGTCGGTGTACGACGTGGCGAACCTGCTGCCGCACTACGCGGGCAACCTCGTCGCCGCCGAGGTCGAGGTGCTGGCCAAGCTCACGGCCGATCCGGAGCGGCCCTACGCGGTGGTGCTCGGCGGCTCGAAGGTCTCCGACAAGCTCGCCGTGATCGAGGCCCTCGCCCCCAAGGTCGACACCCTCGTCATCGGCGGCGGCATGTGCTTCACCTTCCTTGCGGCGCAGGGTATCTCGGTGGGCAACTCGCTGCTCGAGGAGTCGATGACCGAGACCTGCAAGGGCCTGCTCGAGCGGTTCGGCGACGTCATCCACATCCCGCAGGACGTGGTCGTCGCCGACGCGTTCGCCGCCGACGCCGAGGCCGAGACGGTGCCCGTCACCGAGATCCCGGACGGCTGGATGGGCCTGGACATCGGACCCGAGTCGGTGGCCCGATTCGCCCAGTACCTCACCGGCGCCAAGACCGTGTTCTGGAACGGCCCGATGGGCGTGTTCGAGTTCGAGAAGTTCGCGGCCGGCACCAAGGGGGTCGCCGAGGCGATCGTCGAGGCCACCCGCGCCGGCGCGTTCAGCGTCGTCGGCGGCGGCGACTCGGCCGCGGCGGTGCGCCTGCTCGGCCTGCCCGAGGACGGGTTCTCGCACATCTCCACCGGCGGCGGCGCCTCCCTCGAGTACCTCGAGGGCAAGGAACTGCCCGGCATCGCTGCACTGGAGGCCTGAGATGACCCGTAAGCCGCTCATCGCCGGCAACTGGAAGATGAACCTCAACCACCTCGAGGCCATCGCCCTGGTGCAGAAGATCGCCTTCGCGCTGCCGGAGAAGTACCTTGAGAAGGTGGACGTGACGGTGCTGCCGCCGTTCACGGACATCCGCAGCGTCCAGACGCTGATCGAGGGCGACAAGCTGCTGCTCACCTACGGTGCCCAGGACGTCTCCGCCCACGACTCCGGCGCCTACACCGGCGAGATCAGCGGTGCGATGCTGGCCAAGCTGGGCTGCGCCTACGTCGTCGTCGGCCACTCCGAGCGGCGCACGCTGCACGGCGAGACCGACCAGAGCGTGCTCGCCAAGACCAAGGCGGCCCTGCGGCACGGGCTGACCCCGATCGTCTGCATCGGCGAGGGCCTCGACGTCCGCGAGGCCGGCCGGCACGTGTCCCACAACGTCGCCCAGCTGCGCGGGTCCCTCGCCGGGCTCTCGTCCGACGAGATCGCGAAGATCGTCGTCGCGTACGAGCCGGTGTGGGCCATCGGCACCGGCAAGGTGGCCTCGGCCGCCGACGCCCAGGAGGTGTGCGCCGCGGTGCGCGCCACCCTCGCCGAGCTCGCCTCCCCGGAGGTCGCCGACGCCGTCCGCGTGCTCTACGGCGGCTCGGTCAACGCCAAGAACGTGGGCGAGCTCGTCGCCCAGCCCGACATCGACGGCGGTCTCGTCGGCGGCGCCTCGCTCAAGGCCGACGAGTTCGCACAGCTCTCCGCGATCGCCGCGGGCGGCCCGCTGTAAGCACCCGCGGCGCCCTTCCGGATCCCCCCGAGGCCCGGAAGGGCGCCGCGGCGGCGCCCTGTAGTCTGGCGCCATGGCACTGTTCCTCGACATCCTGCTGATCACCACCAGCCTGCTGCTGATCCTGCTCGTGCTGCTGCATCGCGGTAAGGGCGGCGGTCTGTCCACCCTGTTCGGTGGCGGTGTCCAGTCCAGCCTGTCCGGCTCCAGTGTCGCCGAGAAGAACCTCGACCGGCTGACCGTCTTCACCGGCATCGTCTGGCTGATCGCCATCCTCGGCATCGGCCTGCAGATCAAGTTCAGCTGATCGCTCCGCACGACGGCGCGACCCGGAATTCCGGGTCGCGCCGTCGTGCGTCGGCCGCGATACTGACCGGATGACGGATACCGCCCGCCCGGCCGACCCCTCCGGGTCCCGCTCCGCCACCGAGCCCCTGCGCCAGGACATCCGGCTGCTCGGCGGGATGCTGGGCCGCATCGTCCGGGAACAGGCCGGCGAGCACCTCTTCGCCCTCGTCGAACGCGCCCGCGTCGAGAGCTTCCGGGTGCGCCGCTCCGAGATCGACCGGGCCGAGGTCGCGGCGATGTTCGCCGACGTCCCCACCGACGACACCCTCCCCGTCATCCGCGCCTTCAGCCACTTCGCGCTGCTGGCGAACCTCGCCGAGGACCTGCACCGCGAACGCCGCCGCGCCGTGCACGTGCGCGCCGGGGAACCGGCACAGGACAGCTCGCTGGCCGCCACCTACCGCAAACTCGACGCCGCCGAACTCGACCCCGCCGAGGTCGCCGCCGCGCTCGACGGCGCCCTCGTCTCCCCGGTGATCACCGCCCACCCCACCGAGACCCGCCGCCGCACCGTCTTCGACGTGCAGAGCCGCATCACCGACCTCATGCGCCGCCGCGAACGCGCCGAGCCCGACGAGCATTCCGACATCGACCTGCAGCTGTGGCGGCAGATCCTCACCCTGTGGCAGACCGCCCTCATCCGGCTCGCCCGCCTCCGCATCCAGGACGAGATCGAGGTCGGCCTGCGGTACTACGACGCCTCCCTGTTCCGCGTCGTCCCGGCCCTCAACGCCGAGGTTCGGCGCGCCCTGCGCGAACGCTGGCCCGGCGTCCCCCTGCTGCCGGACCCGTTGGTGCGCACCGGAACCTGGATCGGTGGGGACCGCGACGGCAACCCGAACGTGACCGCCGAGGTCGTCCACCGCGCCACCGACCGGGCCGCCGCGACCGCCCTCGGCCACCACCTCGCCGAGCTCGAACAGCTCGAGCGGGAACTGTCGATGTCCGCGCGCCTGGTCCGCATCACCGACGACCTCGGCCGGCTCGCCGACGCCTCCGGTGACGACGCCCCGTCGCGCGCCGACGAACCGTACCGCCGCGCGCTGCGCGGCATCCGCGGCCGCCTGACCGCCACCGCGGCGCGACTGCTGGACGAACCGCCCCCGCACGCGCTGCCGAGCCCACTGGCCGGCTACGACACGCCCGCCGACCTGCTCGCCGACCTCGACATCCTCGACGTCGCCCTGCGCGCCGGCGGCGGCGGCGCCCTCGCCGACGACCGGCTCGCGCACGTCCGCGGCGCCGTCGAGGCCTTCGGCTTCCACCTCGCCTCCCTCGACCTGCGGCAGAACTCCGAGGTGCACGGCCGGGTGATCGCCGAACTGCTCGCCTGGGCGGGCGTCACCGACGACTATCCAACCCTGTCCGAGGACGAGAAGGTCGCCCTGCTCGCCGCGGAGTTGCGCACCCGCCGGCCCCTCAGCGCGCCCGGCGCGCGGCTCGGCGCCGACACCACCCGCGAACTCGGCGTGCTGCGCGCCGCCGCCGACGCCGTCGCGCGCCTCGGACCCCAGGCGGTGCCGCACTACATCGTCAGCATGTGCGGGTCGGTGTCGGACCTGCTCGAGGCCGTGATCCTGCTCGACGAGGTCGGTCTCGTCGAGCACGACGTCGCGGGACCGCGCTGCCCGGTCGCGGTGATCCCGCTGTTCGAGACCATCGACGATTTGAGGCACGGCGCCGAGATCCTCACCGCCGCCCTTGCCGTCCCCGAGTTCCGCAACCTCGTCGACGCCGCCGGCGGCGTGCAGGAGGTCATGCTGGGCTACTCGGATTCGAACAAGGACGGCGGGTACCTCGCCGCGAACTGGGCGCTGTACCGGGCCGAACTCGACCTGGTGGAGGCCGCGCGCACCGCCGGGATCCGGCTGCGCCTGTTCCACGGCCGCGGCGGCACCGTCGGCCGCGGCGGTGGCCCGAGCTACGACGCGATCCTCGCGCAGCCGCCCGGGGCCGTCGCCGGCTCGCTGCGGCTGACCGAGCAGGGCGAGGTGATCGCCGCGAAGTACGCCGAGCCGAAGCTGGCGCGCCGCAACCTCGAATCACTCGTCGCCGCGACCCTCGAGTCCACCCTCCTCGACGTCGAGGGACTCGGCAGCGACGCCGCCCCGGCGTACGCGGTGCTCGACGAACTCGCCGAACTCGCCCGCACCGCCTACAGCGACCTGGTACACGAGACCCCCGGCTTCGTCGAGTACTTCCGGACCGCCACGCCGGTCGCGGAGATCGGGGCCCTGAACATCGGCAGCCGGCCCACCTCCCGCAAGCCGACGTCGTCGATCGCCGACCTGCGGGCGATCCCCTGGGTGCTGGCGTGGACCCAGTCCCGGGTCATGCTGCCCGGCTGGTACGGCACCGGCACCGCCGTCGAGACCTGGATCGGCGGCGACGACGAGCGTCTGGCCACCCTCACCGGCCTGTACCGCCGCTGGCCGTTCTTCCGCACCGTGCTGTCCAACATGGCGATGGTGCTGGCCAAGTCCGACCTCGGTCTCGCGGCGCGCTACGCCGAGCTGGTGCCCGATCCCGATCTGCGGCACCGGGTGTTCGACAAGATCACCGCCGAACACGACCGCACCGTGCGCACCTACCTGGCGATCACCGGTCACCCCGACCTGACCGCGGACAACCCGGCGCTGGCCCGATCGGTGCACAACCGCTTCCCGTACCTCGAGCCGCTGAACCACCTGCAGGTCGAACTGTTGCGCCGATTCCGCGCGGGCGAGGACACCGACCGGGTCCGCCGCGGCATCCAGCTGACGATGAACGGGCTCGCGACCGCGCTGCGCAACAGCGGCTAGCGGCGGGGTAACAGCGGCCGAACGCCGGGGCCCCGTGCCCGCTCAGCGGGAAGACGGCGCCCCGCACGGCCGTGAGCCCGCTACAACGGGACAGGTGACACACGACCGCGAACAGATCATCGAACGGCTCGCCGAGCTCGCCGCCGCCCTCGACCGCCGCGACTGGGAGGCCCTCGGGGCCGCCTTCACCGACTCTGCCACCGGCTACGGTGCCGCGGGCCGCGACGGCATCGTCGCCGTGGTCCGCGCGCACCTCGGTGGCTGCGGACCGTCGCAACATCTGCTGGGCAACCACCGTGTCGAGGTCGACGGCGACCGGGCCCGGTCACTGACGTATGCCCGCGTCCACCATCAGGGCGCGGGTCCGGCCGCCGGAGCGAGTTACGAGTGTTTCGGCGAATACGACGATCGGTGGACCCGCACCCAGGACGGCTGGCGCCTGACCTCCCGCACCTTCACCGTGTCCCACGACCTCGGCGACGCCGGCGTGCTCAGGCCCGGCTGACCTCCGGACCGCGTCGCGGTCCCGGCAGCGGCGGGAGTCAGGGCGTGACGATCGCGAAGTCCGGATCCACCGGTGCGAGCACCTCGAAGAGCCGGCCCGCCACCGTCGGGTCGCCCGTCACCGCGATCGTCCCGTCCGCGAGGGCCGTCGCCGGATCCAGCTGCCCGGTGAGCGCACCGATCAGCGTGCGGCGGGTGAGGGTGAACACCGTGCTGCCCGGCAGCGGCGCGTCGACGGTCCGGTGGTTGAGCACGCCGTGCCGCAGCTCCGTGAGATACGCGATCCCGAGGTCGGTGAGGATCCACGAGATCACGAGCCGCAGGTCCCACGCGCGCGGCCCGTCCACCCGCACGGCCAGGCTGTCGAAGAGCTGCGGGACGGTCAGCGCATCGAGGAAGTCGCCCGAGGACTGCACGGGCGAGCCGAAGATCCCGTCGCGGAGCTCCTTCGCGCCGGCCAGGTAGATGCAGCGCCAGGTGCCGTTCTCGGAGCCGTACGCGAGTTGCTCCATCGCGTCGGCCTGCAGGGCCCGGGCGGCCTGGTCGGTGTCGTCGGTGAACAGCAGATGCTTGCAGACCTCGAGCACCCAGCGGTAGTCGCCCTCCTCGAAGGCGTCCCGCGCGACGGCGAGGGCGGCGTCGGCGCCGCCCATGGCGTCGACGTACCGGCGGGCTGCCTCGACCGGGGGATGGGCCCACAGGTTGGCGGGATTGCCGTCGTACCACCCCATGTACCGCTGGTAGATCGCCTTGACGTTGTGGCTCACCGAGCCGTAGTAGCCGTGGGTGTGCCACGCGGCCGCCAGGGCCGGGGGCATCTCGAACCGCTCGGCGATCTCCGCGCCCACGAGCCCCTGGTTCATCATCCGCAGCGTCTGATCGTGCAGGTACAGGTACATGTCGCGCTGCACGGACAGGAATTCGAGCGCACGTTCGCGGCCCCACGTCGGCCAGTGGTGCGAGGCGAACACGACGTCGAGTGCGTCGCCCCACAGGCCGATCGTCTCGTTGAGGTAGTGGCCCCAGGCGTGCGCGTCGCGCACCACCGCGCCGCGCAGCGTGAGGATGTTGTGCATGGTGTGGGTGGCGTTCTCCGCCGCGCACAGGGCTCGCCGATCGGGGAACCAGATGTTCATCTCGGCCGGGGCCTCGGTGCCGGGGGTGAGCTGGAAGACCATCCGCACCCCGTCGACGGTGAGTTCCTGCCCGGTCGCGGTGATGTCGACGGTCGGCGCGATGAGCGTGACGGTGCCGGCCGAGGTGGTCTGGCCCAGCCCGGCCCCGATCTGACCGGCCGGACCCTTCTCGAGCGCCGCGCCGTACATGTAGCCCGAGCGGCGCGACATCGCCGTGCCGGCGAAGAGGTTCTCCGCCACCGCGTGTTCGAGGAACCCGGCCGGGGCGACGACGGGGACCGTCCCGGCCTCGACGAGCCCCGGGTCGAGCACACCCTTGACACCGCCGAAGTGGTCGACGTGGGAGTGGGTGTAGATCATCCCGGAGACGGGTCGGTCGCCGCGGTACCCGCGGTACAGGGCCAGGGCAGCCGCGGCGGTTTCCGCGCTGATCAGGGGGTCGATCACGATCACCCCGGCCTCACCCTCGACGACGGTCATCACCGACAGGTCGAATCCGCGCAGCTGGTAGATCCCCGGCACCACCTCGAACAGGCCGTCCTCGGCGAGCAGCCGTCCCTGCCGCCACAGGCTCGGATGCGCCGTCTCCGGCGCGGACCCCTCCAGGAACGCGTAGGCGTCGAGGTCCCACACCACCCGCCCGTCCGCGCCGGTGATCCGCCGCTGCTCGCTGCGGCCGACGAACCCGCGCGTCACGTCCTCGGAATCCTGCCCGTCGTCCGCGGGCAGCGCGGCCGCCGCGGCCTGCAGGTTCCGCCGGGTCGTCTCGCTGGCACCGCCTGCGTTCATGACGCCGCCCTCCTCGGAATCTCGGCTGTGTCGAGGGTACGGTCGGCCCGTCGCGGCGGGTGCACGGAATCGGGGAATCCGCCGCCGGCGCTGCCCGCCGCCGGCGCTGCCCGCCGCCGGCGCTGCCCGCCGCCGGCGAGGCGGCCGGACCCGTGCGGCTCCGGCGTGCGCGGGCGCAGTCACCGATCCGGACCGTCGGCCTCGTCCAGTTCGACGCGGGCAGCGGTGCCCGCCGCCTCCACGGTCGGATGCGCGTGCGCGAGCAAGGCCTCGTCCCCGGCGGCGACGATCACGTCGCGGACCACCCCGCTGTCGCGGGCCGGGTACAGACGGATTCCGTGGTGGCCGACGTCGTCGGCGAGCCGGCCCAGCACCTGTGCGGTGTTCAGCGGTACTCGTCGGCGAGGTCGAGGTAGCCGTTCCAGCGGGGCAGGGCGCGGTCGGCGAGCACGGCGTCGAGCCGGTCGAGATAGTACTGCCAGCCGGGACCGACCTCCGAGGTCTCCGACCGCGGTACGTGCCGGTGGGAGAACTCGAGCGTGGTGACGACACCGACCTGCTTCAAGGTGACCTCGAGATGCCACCCGTCCTGGTCGACGCCGAGCTCGTGGGGTGGATCGCAGCGCAGGATCCGCACGTCCGTCGTCGCCGTGTCGTGCTCGTCGGTCATCGTCAGCCGCACCCGTCCGGAGGTGGGGTCGCCCGTCCACCGTCCGTACCAGCGTTCGAGCCGGTCCGACTCGGTCAACGCCGCCCACACCTCGCCCACCGGCAGCGCGAAACTGCGCACGTAGTGCAGGGTCACGAGCGAGGACCCGTCCGGACAGCCGTGCTCGGGACGGATCTCGCCGAGGACGGTGGTCGGGGTGCTCATCGAACGCTCCTTTCCACGCAGTGCTGTCCCCATTGTGATCCGCCGGGTGTCACCCTGCCGGGTTCGGGGTCGGACCGACTCGGCGGGGAACCGCCGGGGCGGCCGCGGCGTCGAACGAGGCAGGGAACACCACAGGGGAGGAGCCCCACCATGGACCGTAGGACGGTGCGCTGCAGCCGTGCCCGCCTCACCGGGCTGCACACGACCCGCAACCCGAGCTGGACCGCGCGCCTGCGCTGCGGCGTGACCGACGGCTGCCGGCCCCCGGATCCACGGGCGGGCGAGCCCGACCGGGACGGACCGTGGCGGTGACGGTCAGTCGGCGGGCAGTGCCGCGGCGGCCTCCGCATCGAGGAACCACACGGTCTGCTCGCGGCCCCGCGCCCCGGCCGCCGGGACGTCCACCGGGGCGGCGCCGCCCACCGCGGCCGCGACGGCCTCGGCCTTGGCCGCACCGGTGACGAGCAGCCACACCTGCCGGGCGCGACGGATCGCGGGAAGGGTGAGCGTGACCCGCGCGGCGGGCGGCTTGGGGGAGTCCTCGACGCCGACGACGAAGCGGTCCTGCTCGCGCACCGCGTCGGTGTGCGGGAACAGGGAGTTGATGTGGCCCTCGCCGCCCATGCCCAGCAGGTGCACGTCGAACTCGGGGGTCGTGCCGTCGGGGGAGTTCGCGGCGAGCACCTCCTCGTACGTGCGCGCCGCCGAGTCGGGGGAACCGGCCCCGGCCTCGTCGAGAGTGGGCATCGCGTGCACCCGCGCCGGATCGAGCGGCACGTGGTCGAGCAGCGCCGCGCGCGCCTGGACCTCGTTGCGCTCCGGGTCGCCCGGCGGCAGATAACGCTCGTCGCCGAAGTACACGTCGACCGCGGACCAGTCGATCCCACCGGGGGCACGCAGGACCGCATCGAGCACGGCGATGCCGGTGCCGCCCCCGGTGAGCACCACCGACGCGCGGCCGCGGGCGTGCTGCGCGGCGACCACGGCCTCGACGAAGGCTGCGGCGGCCGCTCGCGCGACGTCGTCGCCCGTCTCGCAGCGCCGCACGCGGACGTTCTGGGAAGTGTCGTGCACGTCAGACATACTCCACCTTGGACAGTGCGGTCAGGGCCGAGTGGTACACCTCGTCGGGGTCGAGCCGCCGCAGTTCCTCGGCGAGGCATTCCGAGGAGTCGCGGCGTGCGAGCGTGATCAGCGAATCGGGTTTACCGGTGCGCCGCAACGTCGCGACACGCCCGTCCTGGGGCCGCTCGAGCGAGATCGTCTGGGTGCGGGTGCGCAGTTCGACCCGCAGATCGCCCACCGCGCGCTGGACCGGGCCGTCGATCCGGCTCGCGAGCCAGCCCGCGAGCAGATCCACCGCGGGTTCGCTGCCGAGCCCCGACACCAGCGCCGACTCGATCGGCTCGAACGGCGGCTGGTCGAGCGCGGAGACGAGCAACGCCCGCCAGTAGGTGATCCGGCCCCACGCGAGGTCGGTGTCGCCGGGGGTGTAGCCGGGCAGCCGGGAGACGATCTCGGCCATGGGGCGCGACGAGTTCGTCGCGTCCGTCAGGCGACGCACGGCGAGCCGGCCCACCGGATCCGCCGCGGGCACCTCCGGGGGCGTGTTCGGCCACCACACCACCACCGGGGTGTCCGGCAGCAGGAACGGCACGATCACCGATTCCTGGTGGTCGGCGAGCGGGCCGTGCAACGCGAGGATCAGCACCTCCGAGGCGCCGGCGTCGCCGCCGATGCGGATCTCCGCATCCATGCGCGGTTCGCCGCCCGCGCGGCCGCGGCCGACGACGATCACACGGCACGGATGCTCCCGCGACGCCCCGATGGCCGCGGTGATCGCGGCCTCGAGTCCGCGCGGACCGTCGGTGCACACCACCAGCGTGAGCACGCGCCCCTGCGTGACGATGCCCCCGGTCTGCCGCAGCTGGACCAGCTGCTTGCTGATGTCGATCGCGGTCGCGTTGCGCAACTGCATTCTCACGGGCGTCTCCATTCGCGGCCCGAGCGACGGAGCATCTCGTCGGCTGCCGACGGTCCCCAGGTGCCGGCCTCGTACGGTTCGGGCTTACCGTGTGCCGCCCAGTGCTCGAGCACCGGGTCGAGGATCTTCCACGACAGCTCGACCTCGTCGTCGACGGGGAAGAGGGACGGCACGCCGAGCAGCACATCGAGGATGAGCCGCTCGTACGCCTCGGGGGAGGACTCGGTGAACGCCTGGCCGTAGCTGAAGTCCATGTTGACGTCGCGGACCTCCATGCCCGACCCGGGCACCTTGGAGCCGAAGCGGAGGGTGACCCCCTCGTCCGGCTGCACCCGGATCACGAGTGCGTTCTGGCCGAGCTCGGTGGTCATCGTCTGATCGAACGGCAGGTGCGGGGCCCGCTTGAACACGATCGCGATCTCGGTGACGCGCCGGCCCAGGCGCTTGCCGGTGCGCAGGTAGAACGGCACTCCGGCCCAACGGCGGGTGTCGATCTCGCACGTGATCGCTGCGTACGTCTCGGTGGTCGAGTCGGCCGCGAAGCCCTGCTCCTCGTGCAGACCGACGACCTGACCGCCGTTCTGCCAGCCCGCGATGTACTGGCCGCGGGCGGTGGTCTCGTCGAGGGGCTCGGCGAGCCTGGTCGCGGAGAGCACCTTGATCTTCTCCGCCCGCAACTCCGCCGGGTCGAAGCTGATCGGTTCCTCCATGGCGATGAACGCGAGCAGCTGCAACAGGTGGTTCTGGATCACGTCCCGGGCAGCGCCGATGCCGTCGTAATAGCCGGCGCGGCCGCCGAGGCCGATGTCCTCGGCCATCGTGATCTGGACATGGTCGACGTAGTGCGCGTTCCACAGCGGGTCGAACAGCTGGTTCGCGAACCGCAACGCCAGGATGTTCTGCACCGTCTCCTTGCCGAGGTAGTGGTCGATGCGGAACACCGCCTCCTCGGGGAACACCTCGGCGACCAGCCGGTTCAGCTCCCGGGCGCTCGTCAGGTCGTGGCCGAACGGTTTCTCGATGATCACGCGGCTCCACGTGCCCTCCCGCGCGATCGCGAGCCCGGACTGCTTCAGCTGCGCCGACACCACCGGGAACGCATTCGGCGGGATGGAGAGGTAGAAGGCGTGGTTGCCGCCCGTACCGCGGGCCTTGTCCAGTTCGGCGAGCGTCGACGCGAGCTCGGCGAACGCGGCGTCGTCGTCGAAGCTGCCCTGCACGAAGCGAATGCCCTCAGCCAGGCGGTTCCACACCTCCTCGCGGAATTTGGTGCGCGAGTTGGCTTTCACCGCGTCGTGGACGACCCGGCCGAAGTCCTCGTCGACCCAGTCCCGCCGGGCGAAGCCGACGAGCGCGAACCCGGGCGGCAGCAGGCCGCGGTTGGCCAGGTCGTACACCGCCGGCATCAGCTTGCGGCGGGCCAGGTCACCGGTGACCCCGAAGATCACCAGGGCGCACGGCCCGGCGATCCGGGGCAGCCGCCGATCGCGCTCGTCCCGGAGTGGGTTGACCCACGCCGCCGTCTCGGGTTCGCGCACCGCGTCAGCTCTTCGCGCCGTGCGCGATCAGCTGCTCGGAGGTGGCGGCGAGCAGCTCGTTCCAGGACACCTCGAACTTCTCGACGCCCTCGTCCTCGAGCTTGCGGAACACCTCGGGCAGGTTCACCCCGATCGTCGACAGCGCGGAGAACACGTTCGCGGCGGCCTTCTCGGTGCCGGTGACCGTGTCGCCGGTGACCTCGCCGTGGTCGGCGACGGCCTCGAGGGTCTTCTCCGGCATGGTGTTGACCGTGTGCGGGGCGACCAGCTCGGTGACGTACAGGGTGTCCGAGTACTCCGGGTTCTTCACCCCGGTCGACGCCCACAGAGCGCGCTGCGGCCGCGCTCCGGCGGCGGCGAGCTGCTCGAACCGGGCACCCGACTCGAACGCCCGGCGGTACGCCGCGTACGCCAGGCGGGCGTTGGCGACGCCGGCCTTACCGCGCAGCGCGAGGGCCTCGGGGGTGCCGATGGCCTCGAGCCGCGCGTCGATCTCGGTGTCGACGCGGGAGACGAAGAACGAGGCCACCGAGTGGATCGTCGACAGGTCGTGGCCGGCCGACTTGGCGGCGGTCAGGCCGTCGAGGTAGGCCTCGATGACCCGCTCGTAGCGCTCGACCGAGAAGATCAGCGTCACGTTCACGCTGATGCCCTCGCCGATCACGCGGGCGATGGCGGGCAGGCCGGCCACCGTCGCGGGGATCTTGATGAGCAGGTTGGGGCGGTCCACGATGCGCCACAGCTCGATCGCCTGCTGCACGGTCGCGTCGGTGGAATGCGCCAGCCGCGGGTCGACCTCGATGGAGACGCGGCCGTCGACGCCGCCGGTGGCCTCGAACACCGGGGCCAGGACGTCGCACGCGGCGCGCACGTCGTCGGTGGTGACGGTGCGGATGGTGGTGTCCACGTCGGCGCCGGCCAGGGCGAGCTCACGGACCTGGGCGTCGTAGACGTGACCCTTGCTGAGCGCGGCCTGGAAGATCGACGGGTTGGTGGTCACGCCCACCACGCTGCGGGTGGCGATCAGCTCGGCAAGGTTGCCGGACTCGATGCGGTCCCGGGAGAGGTCGTCGAGCCACACGGACACACCGGCGGCCGAGAGCTGGGCGAGGTTCTCGTTCTGGGTTACCTGCTGGGTCATCGGGATCATCCCTTCACTCGGGTCAGCGAGCGGCGGGCGGCGTCGACGACGGCCTCGGCGGTGATGCCGAACTCGCGGAACAGGGTCTTGTGGTCGGCGGAGGCGCCGAAGTGCTCGAGCGAAACGGCCTCACCGGCGTCGCCGAGCAGGCGGTACCACGGCATCGCCAGGCCGGCCTCGACGGAGACGCGGGCACGCACCGCCGGCGGCAGCACCGCGTCGCGGTACGCCTGGTCCTGCTCGAGGAACCAGTCGAGGACCGGCACCGACACCACGCGGGTGGGGACGCCGTCGGCCTCGAGGACCTCACGGGCCGCGACGGCGAGCTGCAACTCCGAGCCGGTGCCGAGCAGCACCACCTCCGGGGTGCCGCTCGACGCCTCGGCCAGCACGTACGCGCCGCGGGCCAGGCCCTCGGCGGCCTTCTCGCGGGTGCCCTCCAGCACCGGCACGTCCTGGCGGGTCAGGGCCAGGGCGGTCGGGCCGGTCTTGTTCTCCAGCGCGGCGGCCCACGCGAACGAGGTCTCGTTCGCGTCGCCGGGGCGGATCACGGCCAGGTTGGGGATGGCGCGCAGCGCCGTGAGGTGCTCGACCGGCTGGTGCGTCGGGCCGTCCTCGCCGAGGCCGATCGAGTCGTGGGTCCACACGTAGATCGCCGGGGTCTGCATGAGCGCGGCGAGCCGCACCGCGGGACGCATGTAGTCGCTGAACACCAGGAAGGTGCCGCCGTAGGGGCGGGTCGGGCCGTGCAGGGCGATGCCGTTGAGGATCGAACCCATCGCGTGCTCGCGCACGCCGAAGTGCAGCGTCCGCCCGTACGGCTGGGCGTTCCAGTCCTTCGTGGAGATCGACACCGGGCCGAACGAATCCGAGCCGGGGATCGTGGTGTTGTTCGAGCCCGCCAGGTCCGCCGAACCGCCCCACAGCTCGGGCAGCACCGGACCGAGCGCGGCGAGGGCGCTGCCGGACGCCTTGCGGGTGGCCGGGCCCTTGGCGGCCGGCTCGTAGGTGGGCAGCACCTCGGTCCAGCCGGCCGGGAACTCCCCGGACTGCAACCGGTCGAACAGCTCCTTGCGCTGCGGCTCCCGGCCCGCCCACGCGTCGAACTCGGCCTGCCATGCGGTGCGGGCCGCCGCGCCGCGCTCGACGACGGCGCGGGTGTGCTCGATCACGGCCGGGTCGACGTCGAAGTGCTTGGCGGGGTCGAAGCCGAGGGCGGTCTTGACGGCGGCGACCTCGTCGGCGCCGAGGGCGGCGCCGTGCACGTCGCCGGTGTTCATCTTGGTCGGCGCCGGGTAGCCGATGATGGTGCGCAGCACGATGAGCGACGGCTTGTCGGTGACGGCCTTGGCGGCCTCGACGGCGTCGAGGATCGCGGTGACGTTCTCGCCGCCCTCGACGGTCTGCACGTGCCAGCCGTACGCCTCGTAGCGCTTGGCGACGTCCTCACCGAGAGCGATCGCCGTGTCGTGCTCGATGGAGATCTTGTTGTCGTCGTAGAAGACGATCAGGTCGCCGAGCTGCTGCACGCCCGCGAGGGACGAGGCCTCCGACGTCACGCCCTCCTCGATGTCGCCGTCGGAGGCGAGGACGTAGACGTGGTGGTCGAACGGGCTCGCGCCGGTCGCCGCGTCCGGGTCGAACAGGCCGCGCTCGCGGCGCGCCGCCATCGCCATGCCCACGGCGGAGGCCAGGCCCTGCCCGAGCGGGCCGGTGGTCATCTCCACCCCCGCGGTGTGCCCGAACTCGGGGTGGCCGGGGGTCTTCGAACCCCACGTGCGCAGCGCCTCGAGGTCGGCGAGCTCGAGCCCGTAGCCCGACAGGTACAGCTGGATGTAGAGGGTCAGGCTCGAGTGCCCGCACGAGAGCACGAACCGGTCCCGCCCCACCCAGTGCGGGTCGGTCGGGTCGTGCCGCATCACCCTCTGGAACAGCGTGTAGGCCACCGGGGCCAGGCTCATCGCCGTGCCGGGGTGTCCGTTACCCACCTTCTGGACCGCGTCGGCGGCGAGCACGCGGGCGGTGTCGACGGCCTTGGTGTCGAGGTCGGTCCAGTCGGCGGGGTGCACTGCCTGGGTGAGAGAGCGGATCTCGTCTGTGATCGACACGAGCAGAAGTCTCCTGACATGGGTATACGGGGAGCGTGCGGGCGCGAAAGCCTCGAGCGCCCCTCCAGAGTAATGTGCTGCGCTTTGCGGGTCGATTCGGTCCGGGCCTGCGCGACGTCTACCATCGTTCGTAGTAGGGCGACGGCGAGCGAAGGTGCGTAATCGCGTGGTGCAAGGAGACAGGGTGCGGACAGGGCAACGGCCGGGAGGACACGGCTTCGGCGCCCCCGAGACACCCCGGGCGCCTCGCCCCGACACGGTGTGGGGACGCGTTTCGGGCACGGTGCTCGCCTATATCGCGCTGACCAAGCCGCGCGTGATCGAGCTGCTGCTGGTGGCGACCATCCCGGCGATGCTCTTCGCCGACCGCGGCGAGGTCGACCTGGTGCTCATCCTGAGCACCCTGTTCGGCGGGTGGATGGGCGCGGCCAGCGCGAATGCGCTGAACTGTGTCGTCGACGCCGACATCGACAAGGTGATGAAACGGACGGCGCTGCGGCCGCTGGCCCGGCAGGCCGTCCCGACCCGGCACGCGTTCGTGTTCGGCATGGTGCTCGGCGTCGTGTCGTTCCTGTGGCTGTGGTGGCGGGCGAACCTGCTCGCCGGCCTGCTCGTCGTTGCCACGATCGCCTTCTACGTGCTGGTCTACACGATGGTCCTCAAGCGCAGGACCTGGCAGAACGTGGTGTGGGGCGGGGCCGCCGGGTGCATGCCGGTGATGGTCGGCTGGGCCGCGGTCACCGGCTCGCTGAGCTGGGAACCGATCGTGCTGTTCCTGGTGATCTTCTTCTGGACGCCGCCGCACACGTGGGCCCTGGCGATGCGCTACAAGGAGGACTACAAGGCCGCCGGCGTGCCCATGCTGCCCGTGATCGCGAGCGAGCAGCACGTCACCAAGCAGATCCTGCTCTACACGTGGGCGACCGTCCTGGCGACGCTGGTGCTCGTGCCGGCCGCCGGCCTGGTGTACGCGGTGGTGACCGTCGCCGCGGGCGCGTGGTTCCTGCTCGTCGCGCACCAGCTGTACCGCAGCGTCCGGGGCGGAGCGGCGGTCAAGCCGCTCAAGCTGTTCCTGCAGTCCAACAACTACCTCGCCCTGGTGTGCCTGGGCCTGGCCGTGGACTCGGTGCTCGACCTGCGCACCGTCGCCTCGTTCTTCTGATCCGCGTCAGCGTCCGCGCCGGGGCCGAGCGAATGTATCGTCCGCTGCCGCTGAGCGACGGAACGATACATTCGCTCGGGGCGGGTCTCAGGGGACCAGCACAATCGAGCCAGTCGTGCGGCGGGCCTCGAGGTCCCGGTGTGCCTGCTCCGCTTGCGCCAGCGGATACCGGGCGCCGACACGGACGGTCAGGGTGCCGTCGGCGACGGCGGCGAACACGTCGCCCGCCCGCCACATCAGCTCCTCGCGCGTTCGCACGTGGTGCGCGAGGGTGGGGCGGGTGACGTACAGCGAGCCGGCCGGGTTGAGTCGCTGCAGGTCGAACGGCGGCACCGGGCCGCTGGCGGCGCCGAACAGCGCCAGCGTGCCGCGGATGCGCAGCGATGCGAGCGACGACTCGAACGTGGCGGCGCCGACCCCGTCGTAGACGGCCGCGACGCCCTCCCCGCCGGTGAGGTCACGGACCCGCTCGGCGAGGTCGTCGGTGTAGCGCAGCACCTCGGCCGCGCCCGCCTCCCGCGACAGGGTCTCCTTCTCGTCGGTGGAGACGGTCGTGATCACCCGCACGTCCTTCGCGGTGGCGAGCTGGGTGAGCAGCAGGCCCACGCCGCCGGCGCCCGCGTGCACCAGCACCGTCTCGCCGGGCTGCGCCGGATACGTCGAATTCAGCAGGTAGTGCGCGGTCATGCCCTGGAGCAGCGCCGACGCGGCCTGCTCGGCGGGAACGGGGTCGGGCACCGGTACGGCCACCGCCGCCGGCACGAGCACCTGTTCCGCGTAGGAACCGTCGGCCGACGCCCAGCTCACCCGGTCGCCGACCCCCACGTCGGCCACGCCCTCACCCACCGCGACGACGCGGCCGGTGCCCTCGGTCCCGGGGACGTACGGCAGCTCCCGCGGGTACAGCCCGGTGCGGAAGTAGGTGTCGATGAAGTTGATGCCCACGGCGTCGGTCCGTACCAGCAGCTGACCTGGGCCGGGCTCGGGAGCCGGGAGGTCGACGAGGGTGAGCACCTCGGGGCCGCCGAACCGTGCCACTTCGATTGCGCGCATGCGTTCACAGTATTCTGCAGGCATGAGCGCCGATACTCAGGTCGTGGCCGCACCGGCCGACATCGTGAAGTCCTTCCGCAGCTTCGTCGCCGCGCACGGTGGCTCCGCCAAGGCGGTGCTGCAGCCGGTCGCGCGGGGCGCGGTGCGCATCACCCTCGTCGCCGAGGACGGGGTGCTCGGCGACCGGGTGGTGCGGGATCTCGCCACCGCGCACGCCGTGGTCGAGGCGTTGCCGGACGTCACCGTCTCGGAGTGGGACCGGGAGGTGACCAGCATCGCGACCCCGCAGCAGGGCCACTGGAAGAAGATGGCCGGCTGGGTGGCCAACCAGACCCGGTTCCCGCGGGCGCGCAACGAGCGCTGACCGATCCTCGAAACGGCTCCGGGGGCCGCCCGCCACGGGCGGCCCCCGGAGCCGTTTCGCCGTATCGCGTGCGCCGGCGTCAGACGGTGACCGGTTCGCGGACCGGTTCGGTGGTGCGGACCCGCCCGGCCGCCCACACCGCCGCCGTGGCGGCCGTGCACAGCCCGGCACCGGCGACGTGCACGGCGACGAGTGCGGCGGGCACGTCGGTGAAGTACTGCACGACCCCGACCAGGGCCTGGGCGACGACGAGAGCGAGCAGCACGTGCAGGCGCTTCTTCACCGGATGGGGGGCGGCGACGGCGTACAGCGCGAAGGCCAGGCCGACGAGCAGGCCGAGGTATCCGACGAGCAGCTCGGCGTGCAGGTGCACCAGCGACTCGATGTCCATCTCGAGGCGCGGCACCGGCCTGTCGGCGCTCTTGTCGCCGGCGTGCGGGCCGGCGCCGGTGACCATCGTGCCCGCGACGAGCACCCCGGCGAGCAGCGCAGCGGACAGGGCGGTGAGGGTCCGCAGCGGGCGGGGGATCGTCTCCACGACCACCCCGTCGTCGGGCTCGCCGACCTTCGCGTACAGCAGCACCGCGAGCCACACCATCAGCATCGACGCCAGCAGGTGCACCGCCACGGTCCACCAGGCCAGGCCGGCGAGCACGGTGATGCCGCCGATGACGGCCTGCAGGACGGTGCCGGCGGGCATCAGCCAGGCATAGGTGAGGACCTCGCGGCGGCGCCGGGCGCGGGTCACGGCCAGCACGACCGCCGCGGCGGAGGCGACGACGACGAAGGTCAGCAGCCGGTTGCCGAACTCGACGACCTGGTGCAGGGTGGCGACCTCCTCGGACACGCCGACGGGCACGAAGCTGCCCGGGAAGCACTGCGGCCAGGTGGGGCACCCCAGGCCGGACGCGGTCACGCGGACGATCGACCCGGTCACGGCGATACCGCCCTGGGTCAGGATCGCGATCAGCGCGAGCAGCCGCTGGGTCCGCAGAGACGGCAGGGGCAGACGGTCGACAAGGCTCAGAAAGCCGCGATACAGCACATGACGATGGTACGGGCCGGTCCACTACAGGCTGTAGTGGGGTGGGGTGCCGGATCAGACGAAGCGGAACAGCCGGCTCGCCAGGAAGCCGCCGACGGCCGCCCACGCGCCGAGGATCGCGACGGCCAGCCAGTCGATGCTGCCGCGCAGCGCGTCGTCGAGGGCGAGGGCGAGCGCCCCCGACGGAACCAGGCGGGCCACGTGCACCACCGCCTCGTGCAGGCCGTCGCCGGCGAGGACGACGCTGCCGATGCCGAGCAGCACGAACCAGATGATGTTGGCCAGGGCCAGCACGATCTCGGCGCGCAGCGTGCCGCCGAGCAGCAGGCCCAGCGTCGCGAACGTCACGGTGCCCAGCGCGATGACGACGGCCCCGAGGAGCAGTCCGACCGGCTCGGGGCGCCAGCCGAGGGCGAGGCCGATGCCGCCCAGCAGAATCGATTGCAGCGCGACGACGAGCGCGACCGCGCCGCTCTTGCCTGCGATGATGCCCCACTTCGGCAGCGCGGTGGCGCCGAGTCTTTTCAATGCACCGTATCTGCGGTCGAATCCGACCGCGATGGCCTGCCCGGTGAACGCCGTGGACATCACCGCGACCGTCATCACGGCCGGCAGGACCCGGTCGACCCGGGTGGCGCCGAGGTCGCCGATCGGGAGCAGGGTGAGCCCGATCAGCAGGGTGATCGGGATGAACATCGTCAGCAGCAGCTGCTCGCCGTTGCGCAGCAGCAGCAGCAGTTCCATGCGGGTCTGCGCGGCGAGCATCGCCGCCGGGGCGTTCGGCCGGGGCCGCGGGCTGAAGGTGCCGGGGGCGAACCGGTTGGCCGCCAGCCGCTCGTGCGACATGCTCATCCTCGGATCTCCCGTCCGGTCAGGTCCAGGAACACGTCCTCGAGGCTGCGCTGGTCCACCCGGATCTCGCTGGCCAGGACGCCCTGGTCCGCGCACCACGACGCGGCCACCGCGACGACCTGCGGATCGATGGGGCCCTCCACCAGGTACCGGCCGGGACCGGCCTCGCGCACCCGGAACGTGTCCGGCAGGGCGGCGCGCAGGGGAGCGAGGTCCAGACCCGCGGCGGCGGTGAGCCACAACTGGCCCTCCGCGCCGGTGCGGGCGACCTCGGCGGGGGTACCGGCGGCCACGATCCGGCCGTGATCGATGATGACGACCTCGTCGGCGAGCTCCTCGGCCTCGTCCATCAGGTGCGTGGTGAGCAGCACCGCGACTCCGTCGCGCCGCAGGGCGTCGATCAGTTCCCAGACCAGCAACCGCGCCTGCGCGTCCAGACCTGCGGTCGGCTCGTCGAGGAAGACGAGTTCCGGCCGGCCGACGAGCGCGCACGCCAGCGCGAGCCGCTGCTGCTGCCCGCCGGACAGCCGCCGGTACGGGGTGCGGCGGGCCTCCTCGAGCCCGAGGCTGCGCAGCAGCCAGGCCGGATCCAGCGGATCCGCGGAATAGGCAGCCACCAGGTCGAGCATCTCCCCGGCCTTGGACCCCGGGTAGGCGCCGCCGCCCTGCAGCATGACCCCGATCCGCGGGCGCAGGGCCTCGGAGTCGGCGATCGGGTCGAGCCCGAGGACGCGCACGGTGCCGGAATCGGGTGCGACGAAGCCCTCGCACATCTCCACGGTGGTGGTCTTGCCGGCACCGTTGGGGCCGAGCAGCGCGAGTACCTGGGCGCGTTCGACGGTCAGGTCGAGACCGTCGACCGCGGTGAGGTCGCCGAATCGCTTGACGACGCCCTCCAGGCGTACGGCGGGTGGCGCAGCGACGGGGGATCTCGAGGTCACGAGGTTCCAGCGTAGGCGCCGGGCGAATCGGCGGGACGCGGTGGTGCGTCCTCCTCGTCGCGCCAGGGCAGCCGGTTGCGGGTGGCGAAGATGGCCAGGCCCACGACGACGACCGTCGCGATGGCCGCCTGGACGATGATGAACGGCTGGTACTCGCCGCCGTTGGGCATGAGGATCACGCTCACCAGCGACGAGAACGCCACCGTGGGGAGCCGGAAGATCGGCCGGGTGGCCCACGCGGCCAGGGGGATCACCGCCCACAGCAGGTACCACGGCTGCACCACCGGGAACAGCAGCACGATCGCGCCGAGGGACACGCCGAGCGCGCCGACGGGATGCAGCCGGCCGGTGAGCACCGCCAACATCATCCGCACCGTCACCAGCGCCGCGATCAGCGCGGCGACGGGCCGGGTGAGCGACAGGATCGCGGTGGTGTGGTCGCCGAGCCCGAGCAGCACCCCGGCCAGGCCGGTGCCCAGGCCGAGCAGCGTCGGGATGGACATCCAGCTGCGCACCTCGGTTGCGGTGCCGAGCGTCTGGGTCCAGCCGAAGCCGAGGCCGCTGCCCCAGCTGACCGCGCCCACGACGACGGCGGCGACCACGGCGAGCAGTGCGGCGGCGGCGGCCACGGCGCGCAGGGTGCCGCCCCAGCGGTGCGCGAGCGCCATCCCGACGAAGCCGAGGGCGAGCAGCGAGGGGACCTTCACCATCGACGACAACGCGATCACGGCGGAACCGGCCAGCAGCCAGGCGAGTGCCCGGCCGCGCAGCGGCCCCGCCGGATCGGGGGTGTGGATGCCGCGCAGCGCGAGCTCGAGACCAGCGAGCATGAGGCCGAGCATCAGGGCCTCGTTGTGGATGCCGGCGACGAGGTGGAACAGCAGCAGCGGGTTGGCCGCGCCGAGCCACAGGGCGCTGACGGAGGCGACGCCGCAGCGGCGCGCGAGCCGCGGCAGCGCCCACACGATCAGCGCGACCCCGGCGAGCGCGGAGACGCGGTGCAGGAAGACCCCGGCGACGATGTTCTCGCCGGTCAGGTCGGTGATGCGCTGCCCCAGCCACAGGATCGCCGGTCCGTAGGGGGCGGGGGTGTCGCGCCAGATGTTGGGCACGGTACGGGTCAGGACGTGGTCGACGCCCAGGGCACCGGCCGGGCCGATCCCGTACGGGTCGAGTCCGCGGGCGGCGATCTCGCTCTGCGCGAGATACGAGTACACATCCTTGCTGAACATCGGGGGTGCCACGATCAACGGCAGGATCCACAGCAGCAGCGTGCGGTCGAGCTGGGAGCGGGTGAGCCGGCGGGGCACCCCGTCCGGGTCGCGGCGGCCGATCGCGAAGCGGCCGAGCAACAGCCACGCGAGGACCACCAGCACGGTGCCGGTCATGGTGAGGGTCAGCGCGGCGCTGGGCATGCGCGCGGGCAGCCCGAGCAGGCGCAGACCCTGGACGGGATTCTGCAGCACCGGCTGCGCGCCGGCGCCGAGCGCGCCGACCGCCATGAGCACGGTGCCCGTCGCGCCGAACAACCGGATCCGGTGCAACTGGGTGGTCTCGGTGGCGTCGAGGCCGCGGCCCTCGAGTTCGTCGCCGTGCAGGATCGCGGCCACGGCCGGGTCGCCGCCGCGGCCGTCGAGTCCGAGGGCACGGCGACCGAGTTCCACGGCACGGGCTCCGAGGTCCGCGGCGCGGCGGCTCGGCGCCGGGCCGGACGGGTCGGGTTCCACGGTGGGCGACGGCACCCGAGCAGCGTAGCGGGGCCGGGAACCGGGCCCCGCCGCAGTTAGGTAGGGCACCCTTTGTGGACCGGCCCGGGGAATTCCGTCACACTGGTGTTGTGAAAACGACGTCCGCTGCCCGGGTGCACGAGGAACGCGCAGGTCACACGCCTGTCGCCGCGTTCCCGGTCACCCAGGCGCCGGGCGCGCACGAGGGCCAGACCCGGGCGGCGGTGGTGCAGCTGCTGCTCGAGGAGGGTCCGATCACGGCCACCGAGATCGGTGCCCGGCTCGGCCTGAGCGCGGCCGGGGTGCGCCGCCACCTCGACGCCCTCATCGACACCGGCGAGGCCCAGGCCGCTCCGCCGCCGCGGCGGGAGGGCCGGGGACGGGGACGGCCGGCGCGCCGATTCCAGCTCACCGCGGTGGGCCGGGCCCGGCTGGGACACTCCTACGACGACCTCGCCAGTGCTGCGATGCGGCACCTGCGGGAGGTCGGCGGCGAGGCCGCCATCGAGGACTTCGCCCGGCGGCGCGTGCAGTCCATCCTCGGCGGGGTCCCGCCCGCGGAGTCCGGGAGCGCCACCGAGATCGAGGCCACCGCCGAGGACATCGCGGCGGCGTTCACCGACGCCGGGTTCGCGGCGTCGACCCGGCGGGTGGGCACCGGCGTGCAGATCTGCCAGCACCACTGCCCGGTCTCGCACGTGGCCGAGCAGTTCCCGGAGCTGTGCGAGGCCGAACGGGAGGCGTTCACCGAGATCCTGGGCACCCATGTGCAGCGGCTGGCGACCATCGCCAACGGCGACAGTTTCTGCACCACCCACGTCCCGGTGCTGCCGCCGGACATCGGCAAGACCTGAGCACGACCCGCTTCCCCCGACAGAGCAACACGTTGTCCGCCGGCGATCAGCCCTCGCCGGCACCGAACAAGACTCCGGAAGGAGCTCACATGACCGTCACATCGGATCAGGCGTCGGCCGGCACGCCGCTGACACAGGAGGAGACCATCGCGTCCCTCGGTCACTACGGCTACGGCTGGTCGGATTCCGACGCCGCCGGCGCCACGGCCCAGCGAGGCCTGTCCGAGGCGGTCGTGCGCGACATCTCCGCGAAGAAGGACGAGCCCGAGTGGATGCTCGACATCCGCCTCAAGGCGCTGCGCACCTTCGAGAAGAAGCCGATGCCGGTGTGGGGCTCGAACCTGGAGGGCATCGACTTCGACAACATCAAGTACTTCGTGCGCTCCACCGAGAAGCAGGCCGCGAGCTGGGAAGAGCTGCCCGAGGACATCAAGAACACCTACGACCGGCTCGGCATCCCCGAGGCGGAGAAGCAGCGCCTCGTCGCCGGTGTCGCCGCGCAGTACGAGTCGGAGGTGGTCTACCACCAGATCCGTGAGGACCTCGAGTCCCAGGGTGTGATCTTCCTCGACACCGACACCGGCCTGCGCGAGCACCCGGAGATCTTCAAGGAGTACTTCGGGTCGGTCATCCCGGCCGGCGACAACAAGTTCTCCGCGCTGAACACCGCCGTGTGGTCGGGCGGCTCGTTCATCTACGTCCCGCCCGGCGTGCACGTCGACATCCCGCTGCAGGCCTACTTCCGGATCAACACCGAGAACATGGGCCAGTTCGAGCGGACCCTGATCATCGTCGACGAGGGCGCCTCCGTGCACTACGTCGAGGGCTGCACCGCCCCGATCTACAAGTCGGACTCGCTGCACTCGGCGGTGGTGGAGATCATCGTCAAGAAGGGCGGGCACTGCCGCTACACGACCATCCAGAACTGGTCGAACAACGTCTACAACCTCGTCACCAAGCGCACCAAGGTCGAGGCCGGCGGCTCGATGGAGTGGATCGACGGCAACATCGGTTCCAAGGTCACCATGAAGTACCCGGCCGTGTGGATGATGGGTGAGCACGCCCGCGGCGAGGTGCTGTCCGTGGCGTTCGCCGGCGAGGGCCAGCACCAGGACACCGGCGCGAAGATGCTGCACCTGGCGCCGCACACCTCCTCGACCATCGTGTCGAAGTCGGTGGCCCGCGGCGGCGGTCGCGCCTCCTACCGCGGCCTGGTCCAGGTCAACAAGGGCGCCCACGGGTCGAAGTCGACCGTCAAGTGCGATGCACTGCTCGTCGACCAGATCTCCCGCTCGGACACCTACCCGTACGTCGACATCCGTGAGGACGACGTGACGATGGGCCACGAGGCGACCGTCTCCAAGGTCTCCGACGACCAGCTGTTCTACCTGATGAGCCGCGGACTGACCGAGGACGAGGCGATGGCGATGGTGGTGCGCGGCTTCGTCGAGCCCATCGCCAAGGAACTGCCGATGGAGTACGCGCTCGAGCTCAACCGCCTGATCGAACTGCAGATGGAAGGGGCAGTCGGCTAAATGACTGCGGAAGCGAAGAACACCCCCACCGCCACCGGGGTGCAGGGAGCCGTGCGCTCGGAGAACGCCGCCGGGCCCGCGATCAAGACCGCCCGCGGGCCGGCCGTCAACAAGGGGGAGGTCTTCACGTCGTTCGACGTGAACGCCTTCGAGATCCCCTCCGGTCGCGACGAGGCCTGGCGGTTCACCCCGCTGCGCCGGCTGCGGGGCCTGCACGACGGCACCGCGGTCGCCGACGGCGCCACCACCGTCGAGGTCACCCCCGTCGAGGGGGTGCAGGTCGAGACCGTCGGCCGCGACGATGCCCGCCTCGGCCAAGGCGGCGTGCCGGCCGACCGTGTCGCCGCCCAGGCCTACTCGGGCTTCACCACCGCCACCGTCGTCACCGTCGGCCGCGAGGTCGAGGTCACCGAGCCGGTCACGATCACCGTCACCGGCCCCGGGGAGGGGAAGGTCGCGTTCGGACACCTGCAGGTGCGGCTCGAGCCGTTCGCGTCGGTCACCGTCGTCCTCGACCAGCGCGGTTCCGGCACCTACGCGGAGAACGTCGAGTTCGTCCTCGGCGACAGCTCGCGCCTGAACATCGTCGCCATCCAGGACTGGGCCGACGATGCGGTACACGTGACGGCCCACCACGCCCGCCTCGGCCGCGACGCCGTGCTGCGGCACTTCACCGTCGGCCTCGGCGGTGACCTCGTGCGCGTGTCGCCGACCGTCAGGTACGACGCGCCCGGTGGCGACGCCGAAATGCTCGGTCTGTACTTCGCCGACGCCGGCCAGCACCTCGAGCAGCGCCTGCTCGTGGACCACGCGCAGCCGCACTGCAAGTCCAACGTGGTGTACAAGGGTGCCCTGCAGGGCGATCCGGGCTCCGGCAAGCCGGACGCGCACACCGTGTGGATCGGGGACGTGCTCATCCGCGCCGAGGCCGAGGGCACCGACACCTTCGAGCTGAACCGCAACCTGGTGCTCACCGACGGTGCCCGCGCCGACTCGGTGCCCAACCTCGAGATCGAGACCGGCGAGATCGTCGGCGCCGGTCACGCCAGCGCCACCGGCCGGTTCGACGACGAGCAGCTGTTCTACCTGCGTGCCCGCGGCATCTCCGAGGAGCAGGCGCGCCGCCTGGTGGTCCGCGGATTCTTCCACGAACTCGTCGAGAAGATCACCGTGCCCGCCGTCCGGGAGCGGCTCGAGGCCGCCATCGAGGCCGAGCTCGCCGCCGTCGGCGCCTGACCCCCACCCGTTCTCCCCATCTTCGCGAAGGAACCGTTACCGACATGTCCCCCGAGCAGAACGTCCTCGAGATCAAGGACCTGCACGTCCGCGTCGCCCAGACCGACGACAACGCCGAGCCGATCAACATCCTCAAGGGCGTGAACCTCACCGTCCGGTCCGGGGAGACGCACGCCATCATGGGCCCCAACGGGTCGGGCAAGTCCACCCTGTCGTACGCCATCGCCGGCCACCCCAAGTACGAGGTGACCTCCGGGTCGATCACCCTCAACGGCGAGGACGTGCTCGCGATGAGCGTGGACGAGCGGGCCCGCGCCGGCCTGTTCCTGGCCATGCAGTACCCCGTCGAGGTTCCGGGCGTGTCCATGTCGAACTTCCTGCGCACCGCCGCGACCGCGGTCCGCGGCGAGGCGCCGAAGCTGCGGCACTGGGTCAAGGAGGTCAAGTCGGCGATGACCGAACTCGACATCGACCCGGCGTTCGGTGACCGCTCCGTCAACGAGGGCTTCTCCGGTGGCGAGAAGAAGCGCCACGAGATCCTGCAGCTGGGCCTGCTCGCGCCGAAGATCGCCATCCTCGACGAGACCGACTCCGGCCTCGACGTCGACGCGCTGCGCGTGGTGTCCGAGGGCGTCAACCGCTACCAGGAACGCGAGCACGGCGGCGTGCTGCTGATCACCCACTACACCCGCATCCTGCGCTACATCAAGCCGCAGTTCGTGCACGTGTTCGTCGGCGGCCGCGTCGTCGAGTCCGGCGGCGCGGAGCTGGCCGAGGAACTCGAGACCAACGGTTACGTGCGCTTCACCCAGGCCGCCGCCGCGGCCGCGGGTGCCGACAAGTAAGGAGCAGTGAGCCGATGACGGTGCAGGTGCCCACGGTGGACGTCGCCCGGATCCGGGCCGACTTCCCGATCCTCGGGCGCACGGTGCGCGACGGAAAGCCCCTGGTCTACCTCGACTCCGGGGCCACCTCGCAGCGCCCGACGCAGGTCCTCGACGCCGAACGGGCGTTCCTGACCACCTGCAACGCGGCCGTGCACCGGGGAGCGCACGAGCTCTCCGAGGAGGCCACCGATGCCTACGAGGGCGCCCGCGCCGTGATCGCCGACTTCGTCGGCGCGGATCCCGACGAGGTGGTGTTCACCAAGAACGCCACCGAATCGCTCAACCTCGTCGCCTACGCCTTCGCCGACGCCCGGTTCCCGCGGCGCCTCGGGCCCGGCGACGAGATCGTCGTCACCGAACTCGAACACCACGCCAACCTGGTGCCCTGGCAGGAACTCGCCCGGCGCACCGGCGCGACGCTGCGCTGGTTCGGCGTGACCGACGACGGCCGCATCGACGTCGACTCCCTCGAACTCACCGACCGGGTCAAGGTCGTCGCCTTCACCCACCAGTCCAACGTCACCGGGGCCGTGGCGCCGGTCGAGGAGCTGGTACGGCGCGCGAAGGCCGTCGACGCGATCGTCGTCCTCGACGCCTGCCAGTCCGTGCCGCACATGAGCGTGGACTTCCACGCGCTCGGCGTCGACTTCGCCGCGTTCTCCGGCCACAAGATGTTCGGCCCCTCCGGCGTCGGCGTCCTCTACGGCCGCCGTGAGCTGCTCGCCGACGTGCCGCCGTTCATCACCGGCGGCTCGATGATCGAAACCGTCACCATGGAGGCGTCGACGTTCGCGCCGCCGCCGCAGCGCTTCGAGGCCGGCTCGCCGATGTCGTCGCAGGCCGTCGGTCTCGGCGCCGCGGTGCGGTACCTGCAGCAGATCGGCATGGACGCCGTCGCCGCGCACGAGCACGAGCTCACCGCGGCGGCCCTCGCCGAACTCGCCGGCATCGACGGTGTGCGGATCGTCGGCCCCACCACGGCCGAGCAGCGCGGCGGGGCGGTGTCGTTCGTCGTCGACGGCATCCACGCCCACGATCTCGGGCAGATCCTCGACGACGAGGGCGTCGAGATCCGCGTCGGGCACCACTGCGCGTGGCCGCTGCACCGTCGATTCGGGGTCGCGGCGACCGCCCGCGCCTCCTTCGCCGTGTACAACACGCTCGACGAGGTGGCCGCGCTCGGCGCGGCGATCCGCCGGGCCCAGGCCTTCTTCGGAGCGCGCTGATGCGGATGGAGCAGATGTACCAGGAGGTCATCCTGGACCACTACAAGCACCCGCACCACCGGGGTCTGCGCGAGCCCTACGGCGCGGAGGTGCACCACGTGAACCCCACCTGCGGCGACGAGGTGACGCTGCGGGTGCATCTCGCCGACGACGGCACCGTCGCGGACGTCTCCTACGACGGGCAGGGCTGCTCGATCAGCCAGGCGTCCACCTCGGTGCTCACCGACCAGGTGATCGGGGAGCCGCTGGACCGGGCCCTGGCCACCGTCGACGCGTTCGCGGAGATGGTCGGCAGCCGCGGGACCGTCGAGGGCGACGAGGACGTACTCGGCGACGGCATCGCCTTCGCCGGCGTCTCGAAATACCCGGCGCGCGTGAAGTGTGCGCTGCTGGGCTGGATGGCCTTCAAGGACGCCGTCGTGCAGATCGCCGACAGCATCCACAGCACCGCTGTCGGAGACAGCACCCACAGCACCGCTGTCGGAGACAGCACCCACAGCACTCACAGCACCGCACCCGTAGCCAGCGGAGGACAGAACTGATGACCGAACCCGTGACCCCGGCGGACGAGACCACCGCCGCAGCCCCGGACGCGGCTCCCACCCTCGACCCCGAGCGGTTCGAGGAGCTCGAGGAGGCGATGCGCGACGTCGTCGATCCCGAGCTCGGAATCAACGTCGTCGACCTGGGCCTGGTCTACGGCATCACCGAGGACGACGAGGCCGTCACCATCGACATGACGCTCACGTCGGCGGCCTGCCCGCTCACCGATGTGATCGAGGACCAGTCCCGCAACGCTCTCGTCCGCAGCGGCCTGTGCGACGAGCTGCGCATCAACTGGGTGTGGATGCCGCCGTGGGGGCCGGACAAGATCACCGAGGACGGTCGCGAGCAGCTGCGCGCGCTCGGCTTCACCGTCTGACGCGGCCGGTGACCCGGCCCAGCTCCCAGGCGCCCCCGGATCCGGGGGCCGGCAGCTCCCCGGATCCGATCACCGCCCTCGAACACGAGTTCATGGCGCTGATGCGCCGCGGCCGGGCACAGATGGGGGAGCGGGCCCGCGCCGTCCACCCCCGGCTGGATCCGGCGTGCTACCCGCTGCTGGTGCTGCTCGGCCGCACCGACGCGGTGGCGATGTCGGAGCTGCTCGCGGATCTCGCCATCGAGAAGTCGACGTTGACGCGGCGCATCGACGCCGCCGCCCGGCTCGGCCTGGTCGAGCGGACGACGGACCCGCAGGACGCGCGGGCGCGGCTCGTGGCGCTCACCCCGGAAGGCCGGGAGCGGCTGACCGCGCTGCAACGCGAGCAGACGGCGCGGTGGCGTCGCCGGCTGTCCGCATGGGACCCGGCCGACGTGGAGCAGCTCACGGCGCTCCTGCGCCGCCTCGGCGACGGACTGGACTGAGATGTGGTGCCGGCCGCGGCCGGCACCACTCCGACACCTGAGGCCCCGGCCGGTGCCGGGGCCTCAGGCCCGCTTGCGCGCGGTGGACTTCTTCGCGGGGGCCTTCTCGGTGGTCTTCTTCGCCGCCGTCTTCTTCGCGGTGGGCTTCTCGGCCGTGGTCTTCTTCGCCGGCGTCTTCTTCGCGGCGCTCTTCCTGGCGGGCGTCTTCTTCGCCGCCGCGCCCCGGGCGGGCGCGGCCGCGCCCGACTCGTCGCCGGCCGCGGCGGCGTCCACGCTGCGCTGCAGCGCAGCCACCAGGTCCAGCACCTCGGCGTCCTCGGCGGCGGGTTCCCCCGCCGGGGTCACCGGCAGCACCTTCTCGCCGCCCCGGGCGATGATGTCGTCGATCAGCGACCGCAGCTCGACCTGGTACTCGTCGGTGAACTCGTCCGGACGGAAGTCGTCGGCCATCGACTCGACGAGCATCTCCGCCATCGCCAGTTCCTTCTGCTTCGGCGGCTCCGCGTCGTCGAGCACCGGGAACGCCACCGACCGCACTTCGTCCGGCCACAGCAGGGTCTGCAGCACGAGCACGCCGTCGCGGTTGCGCAGCGCCGCCAGCCGGGTGCGCTGCCGCAGCGTGAAGTGCACCAGTGCGGTGCGATCGGTCTGCGTGAGCGTCTCGGCCAGCAGCGTGTACGCCTTCGGCGACGACGAGTCCGGCTCGAGGTAGTACGACTTCTCGAACAGGATCGGGTCGATCTGCTCGGTCGGGACGAACTGCAGCACCGGGATCTCGTGTTTCTCCGCGACGGGCAGCTTGTCGAAGTCCTCGTCGGCGAGCACGACCCGCACGCCCTCGTCGGAGTCGTAGGCCTTGTCGATCTCGGCGTAGGGCACCGACTCGCCGCACTCGGTGCAGATCCGGTCGTACTTGATCCGCCCGCCGTCCTTCGCATGCACCTGGTGGAACCGGATGTCGTGGCTCTCCGTGGCCGAATACACCTTCACCGGCACGTTCACCAGCCCGAACGCGATGGAACCCTTCCAGATCGAACGCATGGTTCCATCATGATCGAGATCGGCGCCCGCCGCGCGGAACCGGGCGAACTCCTCACCACAGGGCGCGCAGCATCGCCCCGCGCAACGCCGGCGAACCCGTCGCGAACATCCGGGTCATCGCCGCCACCGTCCCGCCGAGGTCGGTGCGGCCCGACAGGTAGGAGCGCTGGCGTTCCGGTGGCAGCGTGAAGAACCCCGCGAAGAACGCCGGGGTCTGTTCCGGGCGTAGTCCCAGCAGCACCCGCAGCCCCGAGGCGCGCAGCTGCGCGACCGCACGCGCGGACGGGGACCACAACGCCGCCGTGGCGCTGCGGCCCCCGGCGAGCGCGTGCGCCACCGGATCGGCCGCCGCCAGCGACGCCGCCACCGCGTAGCCGGTGCCCGGGTGCATCAGCCCGCCGCGGGCGCCGAACCGGGCCACCCCGCGCGCCGACCCCGGCGGGGGTTGCACGGCGAACCGCACCCGCTCCACCGGCTCCGTCCCGCTCAGCGTGACCCCGCGCGCGGCGAGCCGGGCCTCGAGGCGGCGCCGCAACTCGGCGAGCGGAATGGCGGGCCGCCCCACCAGGCAGGTCTCCTCCAGCAGCACCCGGCCGCCGCCGAGCGGCACCGCGTACAGGAACGACGGCGCATCCCCGGAGCGGGTGCGGTTGTCGCGCCGCCAGTCCATGAACCAGGCGGCGCGGCCCTCCAGCACGGGTGCGGCAGTGGCGGTGTCGACCGTGACCCCGAAGGCGGTCTGCTGGGCGCGGGAGCGGTCGGCGGGCACCCCGCGCGCGTCGATCACGCTCCGGGCCCGCAGCACGCTTCCGTCCGCGAGGGTGACGCGATCCGGGGCGACGGCGTCCACCCGGCCGGCCCGTACCCGCGCCGGCTCCAGCGCCAGGCTTCGCTGCAGTGCCGACGCATCGAACACACCGTAGGGGCGCTCGATCCGGTGTGGCCGCACCGTCCACGCCGCCGGCTCGTCCACCCGCGCCGCGAGCACCGAGGGGGGCAGCCACGACGGCAGCTCGTCGAGCCACGCCGCATACGTCGCAGTCCACGGCCGATCCGGCTGCGGGTCCACGGCCAGCACGTCGAGACCCGCGGCGACCGCCCGGTGTGCCACCGCACGCCCCGCCGGCCCGAGCCCGACGACCAGCACCTCCGCGTCTATCACCCGCTACATCGCTCCCGTCGCCAGCAGTCCACCATCCACCCGCACAGTCTCCCCGGTGATCCAGCCGGCCGCATCGGAGACCAGGAACGCGACCAGCTCGGCGACGTCCTCGGGCGTGCCGAGGCGGCCCATCGGGTATCGGGCGGCGGCGGTGTCCTCACCGCCGGCGACGAGCGCGGCCGCGAACCTCGTCTTCACCACCCCGGGCGCGACCGCGTTGACGCGCACGCCCGGCCCCAGCTGCCAGGCCAGCTCCTCGGTCAGCCGGATCAGCGCCGCCTTCGACGCCCCGTACGCGGCGATCACGCCGGTCGAGCGCAGGCCCGCCACGCTCGCGACGTTGATCACGGAACCGCCGTGCTCGGCCATCCACGCGCGGTAGGCCTGCTGCACGAATCCCAGCGCGGCGACGACGTTGACGTCGAAGATCTTGCGGACGGCGTCCAGGTCGGCGTCCATCAACGCCCCGTAGACGGGGTTGATGCCGGTGTTGTTGATCAGGATGTCGAGCCCGCCGAGCTCGGCGACGGTGCGGCGCACCGCCTCGGCGCGGGTGTCGGCGTCCCCGGCGTTACCGGGCAGCTCGAGCACCTGCCCGCCGTGTCCGAGGGCGCGCAGCTCGCCGGCGGCCTCGGCGAGCGGCTCGGCGTGGCGGGCCGTGAGGGCCACGCTCGCGCCGCGGGCGAGCAGCGCCGCTGCGATCGCCTTGCCGATCCCGCGGCTCGCTCCGGTGACCAGCGCCGCGCGGCCCGTGAGGTCGGAGCCGGGGGAGGTGTCGGGGGAAGTGGTCATGCCGGCGAACGTAGCGCATCTCACCCCGGCATCCCGGGGAGGACACGGTAAAATGAATGGTTCGTGCGCCTGCCCCTGCGGCATCATTGGCAGCCAATCCGAGTCGTCCCCGAGGAGCCTCACGCGTGATCACCGCCACCGATCTGGAAGTCCGCGCCGGCGTGCGGACGCTGCTCTCGGCGCCGGGCCCGGCGCTGCGGGTGCAGCCCGGCGACCGGATCGGGCTGGTCGGGCGCAACGGTGCCGGCAAGACCACCACCCTGCGCATCCTCGCGGGGGAGGGCGAGCCGTACGCGGGCGCCGTCGTCCGCTCCGGCGACCTCGGTTACCTGCCGCAGGATCCCCGCGAGGGCAACCTGGACGTCCTGGCCAAGGACCGTGTGCTCTCCGCCCGCGGCCTCGACGAGATCCTGCGCGCGATGGAGAAGCAGCAGGCCGTCATGGCCGAGGCCGTCGACGAGAACGTCCGTGACCGGGCGGTACGCAAGTACGGGTCGCTCGAGGAACGCTTCTCGGCGCTCGGCGGGTACGAGGCCGAGTCCGAGGCCGCCCGGATCTGCACCAGCCTCGGACTGCCGGACCGGGTCCTGGGCCAGCCCCTGCGCACCCTGTCCGGTGGTCAGCGCCGCCGCGTCGAACTCGCCCGCATCCTGTTCGCCGCCTCCGACGGCTCCGGCAAGTCCACCACCACCCTGCTGCTCGACGAGCCCACCAACCACCTCGACGCCGACTCGATCACCTGGCTGCGCGGATTCCTGCAGAACCACGACGGCGGCCTGGTCGTCATCAGCCACGACGTGGACCTGCTCGCCGACGTCGTGAACAAGGTGTGGTTCCTCGACGCGGTGCGCGGCGAGGCCGACATCTACAACATGGGCTGGAAGAAGTACCTCGACGCGCGGGCCACCGACGAGGCGCGCCGTCGCCGCGAACGCGCCAACGCCGAGAAGAAGGCGTCCGCGCTGCGGCAGCAGGCGGCCAAGCTCGGCGCGAAGGCCACCAAGGCCGTCGCGGCGCAGAACATGGCCAAGCGCGCCGACAAGCTGCTCGCCGAGCTCGACGAGGTGCGGGTGGCCGACAAGGTGGCCAAGATCCGGTTCCCGGAGCCGGCGCCGTGTGGCAAGACCCCGCTCATGGCCGAGAGCCTGACGAAGGTGTACGGCTCGCTGGAGATCTTCACCGGTGTGGACCTGGCGATCGACCGGGGCAGCCGCGTCGTCGTGCTCGGTCTCAACGGTGCCGGAAAGACCACGCTGCTGCGCCTGCTCGCGGGGGTGGAGACCCCGGACGCGGGCCGGCTGGCGCCCGGCCACGGCCTGAAGATCGGCTACTTCGCCCAGGAGCACGACACCCTCGACGACGACGCGACGGTGTGGGAGAACATCCGGCACGCGGCGCCGGACGCGGGGGAGCAGGACCTGCGGGGGCTGCTCGGGGCGTTCATGTTCACCGGCCCGCAGCTCGACCAGCCGGCCGGGACGCTGTCCGGCGGTGAGAAGACCCGGCTGGCGCTGGCCGGACTGGTGTCGTCCGCGGCGAACGTGCTGCTGCTCGACGAGCCGACCAACAACCTCGATCCGGTCTCGCGGGAGCAGGTGCTCGACGCGCTGCGCAGCTACGCCGGTGCGGTCGTGCTCGTCACCCACGATCCCGGCGCGGCCGAGGCGCTCGATCCGGAGCGGGTGATCCTGCTGCCGGACGGTTCCGAGGACCACTGGTCGCAGGAGTACCTGGAGCTGATCCAGCTGGCGTGAGGTCCGGCCCTGCGTGACCGTGCGCGGGAGTACCCGGAGCCGATCGTGCCGGCGCGGGGTGCGGCCGCGGCCCGGACCTGCGCGATTCCTCCCGGCACCTCGCCCCGTCCACTAGCCTGGAAGCGGGGCCTTGCCGAGCCGACGGGAGGATCCGATGGCACGCAAATCCGGGCACGCCGGGAATGTACTGACCAAGGGCACACGGGTCACGGGGGAATCGCGTGACCGTCTCCAGGCAGAACTGAAACGCCGCTACGAGGCCGGGGCGAGCATCCGGACGCTGGCGCAGGAGACGGGCCGTTCCTACGGGTTCGTGCACAACGTGCTCGTGGAGTCCCATGTAGCGCTGCGTGGCCGGGGCGGACCGAACCGGCGGAGCGCGGCGCGCGCCTCGACCTGAGCGGGTCAGCCGGCGGCGGTCCGTCGCACGGACTCCTCGACCAGGTCCAGTACCGCCGACAGTTCGCTGTCGGCGGTGCCCGAGGCGAGCCGCGCGATGAGGCCGTCGAGGACCAGGTCCAGGTAGCTGAGCACCACCTCGGTCGGCACGTCGTCGCGCAGCCGGCCAGCTTCGCGTTGCCGCTCGAGCCGGCCCACGGTCGCCTTGGTCAGCTCGGCGGAGTGCTGTGTCCACGCCTTCGCGAAGTCCGGGTCGGTGCGCAGGCGCCGGGTGATCTCCAGCCGGGTGCCGAGCCAGTCGAACTGCTCCGGTGAGGCGAGCATGTCCCGCATCACCTGCACGAGGCCCTGCTCGGCGGCGACGTCGGCCATCCGCGCCGCATCCTCCTGGGCCAGCGCCAGGAACAGCCCGTCCTTGTCCTTGAAGTGATGGAAGATCGCGCCGCGGGACAGTCCCGTGGCGTCCTCCAGGCGGCGCACCGTGGCGCCGTCGTAGCCGAACTCGGCGAAGCACCGTCGTGCGCCGGCGAGGATCTGACTCCGGCGTGCGGCGAGGTGGTCCTCACTGACCTTGGGCACCGCGAACGTCCTTTCGGGGAAGAGACGGCGGGCCCGAGACGAGACGTCCCGAGCCCGCCGCCGGTGCACTGCGTGTGCGGTGAACCGATCTCGGACGTCAGCCCTTGATCATGTTGCGCAGCACGTACTGCAGGATGCCGCCGTTGCGGTAGTAGTCCGCCTCACCGGGGGTGTCGATCCGCACGACCGCGTCGAAGACGACCTTCTCGCCGTTCTCCCGGGTCGCGGTGACCTTGACGGTCTTCGGGGTGACGCCCTCGTTCAGCTTCTCGATGCCCTCGATGTCGTAGACCTCGGTGCCGTTCAGCTTCAGCGAGGCGGCCGACTCGCCGGCGGGGAACTGCAGCGGGACGACACCCATGCCGATGAGGTTGGAGCGGTGGATCCGCTCGAACGACTCGGTGATGACGGCCTTGACGCCGAGCAGGCTGGTGCCCTTGGCGGCCCAGTCCCGCGAGGAACCGGAGCCGTACTCCTTGCCGCCCAGCACGACCAGCGGGATGCCGGCGTTCTGGTAGTTCTGCGACGCGTCGTAGATGAACGCCTGCGGGCCGCCGTCCTGCGTGAAGTCGCGGGTGTAGCCGCCCGAGACGTCGTCGAGGAGCTGGTTGCGCAGCCGGATGTTCGCGAACGTGCCGCGGATCATCACCTCGTGGTTGCCGCGCCGCGAGCCGTAGGAGTTGAAGTCCTTGCGCTCGACACCGTTGGCCTCGAGGTACTGCGCGGCCGGGGTGCCCGCCTTGATGTTGCCGGCGGGGGAGATGTGGTCGGTGGTGACCGAATCGCCGAGCAGCGCGAGCACCCGCGCCCCCTTGATGTCCGTGACCGGAGCCGGGGTCTTGGGCATGCCCTCGAAGTACGGGGGCTTACGCACGTAGGTGGACTGGGGATCCCACTCGAAGGTCTTGCCCTCCGGGGTGGGCAGGCCACGCCAGCGCTCGTCGCCCTTGAACACGTCCGCGTAGCCCTTGACGTACATCTCCTGGCTGATCGCGGAGCCGATGGTGTCCTGGATCTCCTGGGCGGAGGGCCAGATGTCCTTCAGGAACACGTCGTTGCCGTCGGCATCCTGGCCGAGGGCGTCGTGCTCGAAGTCGAAGTCCATCGTGCCGGCGAGGGCGTAGGCGATGACCAGCGGCGGGGACGCCAGGTAGTTCATCTTCACGTCGGGGGAGATGCGACCCTCGAAGTTGCGGTTGCCGGAGAGCACCGCGGTGGCCGTCAGGTCGTTGTCGTTGATGGCCTTGCTGATCGCCTCGTCCAGCGGGCCGGAGTTGCCGATGCAGGTGGCGCAGCCGTAGCCGACGAGGTAGAAGCCGAGCTTCTCGAGGTACGGCCACAGGCCGGCCTTCTCGTAGTAGTCGGTGACGACCTGCGAGCCGGGGGCCATGGAGGTCTTGACCCACGGCTTGGCCGACAGGCCCTTCTCGACGGCGTTGCGGGCGAGCAGCGCGGCGCCGAGCATCACGGACGGGTTCGAGGTGTTGGTGCAGGAGGTGATGGAGGCGATCACGACGGCACCGTGGTCGAGGACGAACTCGCCCTTCTCCTCGGAGACGACCTTGACCGGCTTGGTCGGCCGGCCCTCGGAGCCGTTCGCGGCCGACTGGACATTCACGGCACCGTCGTCGGCGAAGGACAGGGCGACCGGGTCGGACGCCGGGAAGGACTCCTCGACGGCCTCGTCGAGCTGGGTGTGGTCGGCCGGGTGGTGCTCCTCCACGTAGTTGTGGATGTCCTTGCGGAAGGCGCTCTTCGACTCCGACAGCAGGATCCGGTCCTGCGGGCGCTTCGGGCCGGCGATGGACGGAACCACGTCACCGAGGTCGAGCTCGAGGTACTCGGAGTACTGCGGCTCGACATCCGCGTCGTGCCACAGGCCCTGCTCCTTGGCGTAGGCCTCGACGAGGGCGAGCTGCTCGTCGCTGCGGCCGGTCAGGCGCAGGTAGTTCACGGTCTCCTCGTCGATCGGGAAGATCGCCGCGGTGGAGCCGAACTCGGGGCTCATGTTGCCCAGGGTGGCGCGGTTGGCCAGCGGCACCTCGGCGACGCCCTTGCCGTAGAACTCGACGAACTTGCCGACGACACCGTGCTTGCGCAGCATCTCGGTGACGGTGAGGACCACGTCGGTGGCGGTCACGCCCGGCTTGATCTCACCGGTGAGCTTGAACCCGACCACGCGCGGGATGAGCATGGAGACCGGCTGGCCGAGCATCGCGGCCTCGGCCTCGATGCCGCCGACGCCCCAGCCGAGCACGCCCAGGCCGTTGACCATGGTGGTGTGCGAGTCGGTGCCGACGCAGGTGTCGGGGTAGGCCTGGCCGTTCCGGACCATGACGGTGCGCGCGAGGTGCTCGATGTTGACCTGGTGCACGATGCCGGTGCCGGGCGGGACGACCTTGAAGTCGTCGAAGGCGCCCTGGCCCCAGCGCAGGAACTGGTAGCGCTCCCCGTTGCGCTGGTACTCGATGTCGACGTTGCGCTCGAAGGCGTCGGCGCGGCCGGCGACGTCGATGATCACGGAGTGGTCGATGACCATCTCGGCGGGGGCCAGCGGGTTGACCTTGTTCGGGTCGCCGCCGAGGGTCTCGACGGCCTCGCGCATCGTGGCGAGGTCGACGATGCAGGGCACGCCGGTGAAGTCCTGCATGATCACGCGGGCGGGCGTGAACTGGATCTCGACGCTCGGCTCGGCCGACGGATCCCAGCTCGCGATGGCGCGGATGTGATCGGCGGTGATGTTTGCACCGTCTTCGGTGCGCAGCAGGTTCTCGGCGAGAACCTTCAGTGCGTAAGGGAGTTTCTCGGTGCCCGGAACGGCCGAGAGGCGGAAGATCTCGTAGGAGTTCTCTCCGACCTCCAGCGTCCCCTTGGCGCCGAACGAATCAATACTGGTGCTCACGTCAGCTCCACTCGTCGATGAGGCTCGCCGCCGACGGGGCTGTGTCGACGGCCGAAGCGAGGCCCCGGAGCCGAGCCGGGCCGCAGAACAGGGCCGGACGGCGTCGGAGGCGTCTCGCGGCAAGTCTAACAGTACGCTTGTCCTGTGAACCGATGGGACACAACCGCCGATCCGGCGTCCGGCCGCCGCCGCGGCGCCGTCGCGTAGGGTACGAACGGCGCCGCACGAGCGGCGGCCGTCGAGCCCCACGGAGAGAGATGTCTGCGCCCCTGTCACGTGTCCTGACACCGTCGGCCACCGACCTCCCCCCGGGTGTCTCGCTCGAGCAGGTCCTCGCCGATCTCGCCGACGACCAGGTCTCGGCACCCCCGGACCGCGTCGACGACCTGGTCGCCGTCGTCGAACGCGCGCAACAGCACGGCATCGACCTGAGCATCGTCGTGCTCGACCGCGATCCCCGGCTCGACTCGCAACTGCGCGACCTCGCGACCGACGTCGCCGGCGAGGACGGCGGCACCGTGCTCGTGCTGAGCCCCGGCTGGGCCGGCGCCCACAGCGACAGCATCGACCGGGTGCTCCTCGAGTCCGCGCAGGACCGCACCTACACCGGCGATCCGGTCGTCTCGGCGTCCAACTTCGTCGACGCACTCACCGAGCCCGCGCCGCCCTGGACGCTGCTGACGGTGCTGCTGCTGCTCGCGGTCGCGGGCGCGGCGGGGGCCACGTACCTCGCCAAGGCGGTCCGTCGCCGCGGCGACACCGGCGGGGCGGAGACGGTCGCTGCCGACCGGCCCGCCCGCTGACCGGACCGCACCGAGAATTTTCCCGGCCACCACTGTGGCCGTCGTCACAGTTCAGGGCGTTGACACAGGTCGAATTACCCTTCTGTTATTTGTGACTGGAGTTTCCTCGGGGTGCAAAGTGTCGTACGGTGCACTTGGCGCTCTTGGGGAAGGGGTGTCACACATACCCGGAGTCGGGTCGCGGTGCGAACCGTGAGGCGACGCCGGGCTGCCGAGCGATGCAACCGCGGCCTCGTCCGCGGTGGATCGCTGCTGCGGCGACCCCTTTCCAGGTTGCGCTCGGGTGCGTCCCGCCGGCGCGACCGAGGGAGGGCGATGTGAGGCGTAGCGGTATACGGCAGGCGATGTCCCGACAGCCGTCGCGGACGCCCCGAAGACGCCGACTGTCCCGCACGACCCGGCTGGTTCTCGGTCTCGGCCTGGCCATCTCCCTGATCGCGGGTACCGCCGCGTCCGCCGGCGCGGTACCGTCCCCGCCGCCGAATCCCAGCGATGCCGATCTCGCGGCCGCCGGGGTGGCCGTCGCCGCCGGGGTGGACCAGGTGGGCAGCCTCATCCTCCGGATCGCCACCGCCGACCAGCAACTCGCCGAACTCGAGAATCAGGTCGCGGTCAAGCGGGAGAACGTCAACCGTGCCCTCGTGGACCTGCAGTCCGCCCGCGACGCCGCCGACGCCGCCGCCCACGCGGTCGCCCTGTCGCAGCAGGCGCTGAAGGACGCGGGCACCCGGATCCGGCAGGCGCAGCAGGACTTCGACGCGTTCGCCCGCGACAGCTACGTCCAGGGCACCAATGTCGCCTCCCTCGCCTCGTTCATCGGCTCCACCGGTCCCGACGACCTGCTCGACCGCGCCCAGATCATGCGCCTGCTCTCCGCGGGCCGCACCGTCGTCCTCGACGCCCTCGAACGTGCCCGCACCGAGCAGGCCAACCGGGACTCGCGGGCGCGGGCCAGCAAGCAGGAGGCGGACGCCGCCGCCGCCGCGGCGGAGGAACGCCGGGCCGCCGCCGAGGCGGCGATCGCCGAGGCGCGCACCGCGCTGGCCGCGCAGACGGCCGAGAAGCAACGCATCGAACAGGACCGCGCGCAGGCGCAGGCCGAACTCGACCGGGCCCGCGGCACCGTCACCGGGCTCGAGGGCCAGCGCGCGCAGTACGCGGAGTGGGATCGGCAGCGGCAGGCCGAGGAGGCCGCGGCGGCCGCGGCCGAGACCGCCGCCCGGCAGGCTGCGGCCGACGCCGCCCGGCGCGTCGCCGCCGACGCCGACGCCCGCGCCCGCGCGGCCGAACTGGCCAACGGGCAGCGGCCCCACACCCAGATCGACGACTACGTGCGGCCCCGGCCGGCGGCCGCCGAATCCGGCGAGTCCGAGGTCGGATTCGAGTCGCCGCTGCCACCCACCTCCGACGCGACCACCACCCGGCCGGGCCGCACCACGCCCGAGCAGGACGAGTCGGGTACCGACGGGTCGGGCACCGACGGATCCGAGGACGGCACCGGCGGGTCGGGCACCGACGGATCCGGGGACGGCACCGGCGGATCCGGGGACGGCACCGACGGATCGGGGGACGGCACCGACGGATCGGGGGACGGCACCGACGGATCGGGCGAGCCGACGACCGACGGCAGCGGCGAGTCCGACTCGGAGGACTCGACGATCCCCGACCGCGCCGACCCGGTCGAGGAGGAGGGCACCACCACGTCTCCGCCGACCCGCAGCCGGCCCAGGACCACTCCCAAGCCGGGCTCGACCCTCGGCGGCACCGCCGCCGTCGAAACGGTGATCGACCGGGCGATGTCGCAGATCGGGGTGCCCTACGCCTGGGGTGGTGGCGACGAGAACGGTCCGACCCTCGGCATCCGCGACGGCGGCGTCGCCGACAGCTACGGGGACTACAACAAGGTCGGCTTCGACTGCTCCGGGCTGATGATCTACGCATTCGCCGGGATCGGGATCTCGCTGCCGCACTACACCGGCTACCAGTACACCGCGGGCGAGCAGGTGCCGTCGGCCGAGATGCGCCGCGGCGACATGATCTTCTACGGCCCGAACGCCAGCCAGCACGTGGGCCTCTACCTGGGCGACGGGCAGATGATCGAGGCGCCGCAGTCGGGTTCGCACGTGAAGATCTCACCGGTACGCTGGGACGGCATGACCCCGTACGTGGTACGGATGGTGTCCTGAGGCACCGCTTCGGCCCGGCCGGAGGCGGGCTCGCTCGACACCGGTGACCGCGGGCGTCGGCTCGGCGACGGCGGGGGCGTCCGGCACCTGGAATAGTGGTGTGGGTAGGTGACTTCGAGCAGGAACGACCTAGGCGAAAGCGGTGGATTCTTGGTGACCTCACGCGAGGGTGGCACGTCGGGCACGGCAACGTCGGACGCGAAGACCGCCACGGCGGCCGCGGCCGCCCCGGCCGGGGACGCGGCACGCACGTCGGACCAGGCACACGATGTGCGCCTGCTCGAGCAGGCGATCTACGAGGTCAAACGGGTGATCGTCGGTCAGGACCGGCTCGTCGAGCGGATGCTCGTCGGCGTCCTCGCCCGCGGCCACGTGTTGCTCGAAGGTGTTCCCGGCGTGGCCAAGACCCTCGCGGTCGAGACGTTCGCGAAGGTCGTCGGCGGCTCGTTCTCCCGCGTGCAGTTCACCCCGGACCTGGTGCCGACCGACCTCGTCGGCACCCGCATCTACCGGCAGGGCCGCGAGGCGTTCGACACCGAACTCGGGCCCGTCGTGGCGAACTTCGTGCTCGCCGACGAGATCAACCGGGCCCCGGCGAAGGTACAGTCCGCGCTGCTCGAGGTGATGGCCGAACGGCACGTCACGATCGGTGGCAGGACCTTCCCCATGCCCGACCCGTTCCTGGTGATGGCCACCCAGAACCCGATCGAGAACGAGGGCGTGTATCCGCTGCCGGAGGCCCAGCGCGACCGGTTCCTGTTCAAGGTCCTCGTCGACTACCCCACGGTCGAGGAGGAACGCGAGATCGTCTACCGCATGGGGGTGGCCGCACCCGAACCCAAGCAGGTCCTCGACAGCGACGAGCTGATCCGCCTGCAGCAGGTCGCCAACCGCGTGTTCGTCCACCACGCCCTCGTCGACTACGTGGTGCGCGTCATCTTCGCCACCCGCGCCCCCGGCGAGATCGGCCTGACCGAGGTCGACGGGTGGATCGCCTACGGGGCCTCCCCGCGGGCGACCCTCGGCATCATCTCCGCCGCGCGCGCCCTGGCGCTGCTGCGCGGTCGCGACTACGTCGTGCCGCAGGACGTCGTCGACATCATCCCGGACGTGCTGCGGCACCGGCTGGTGCTGTCCTACGACGCCCTCGCCGACGACGTCACGCCCGACCAGATCATCGCCCGCATCCTGCAGACCGTCGGCATGCCGCAGGTCGCCCCGCAGGCCAACCCGCCCGCCCCGGTCCCGGTCGGGGCCGCGGCCGCGCCGGCGGCAGGCGTGACCGGGCCGGAGGCGGGTGCGGGGCAGCGGTGAGCCGACGCCCCCCGGTGACCCCGCCGACCTTCCGTTCCGGCGAGCTGCGTGACCCCGCCCTCACGGCGGCGCTGCGGACCCTCGAGCTGACCGTGCGGCGCCGCCTCGACGGGGTGCTGCACGGCGACCACCTCGGGCTCATCCCGGGGCCCGGCTCGGAGCCCGGCGACGCCCGCGAGTACCAGCCCGGCGACGACGTGCGGCAGATGGACTGGTCCGTCACCGCCCGCACCACCCACCCGCACGTGCGGCAGACCGTCGCCGACCGCGAACTCGAGACCTGGTTGGCGATCGACCTCTCGTCCAGCCTCGACTTCGGCACCGGGGTCTGCGAGAAGCGGGACCTCGCCGTGGCCGCCGCCGCCGCGGTCGGCTACCTCGCCGGCGGCGGCGGCAACCGGATCGGTGCCGTGGTGAGCACCGGGGCGCGCACCCACCGCGTGCCCGCCCGCGGCGGCCAGTTGCACACGCAGGCGATGCTCCGCTCGATCGCGACGACCCCGCACGCCCCCGACGGCACCCGCGGGGACCTGCGCGGGCTGATCGAGTCGCTGCGCCGCCCGCAGCGTCGCCGCGGCCTGGCCGTCGTCGTCAGCGACTTCCTCGGCCCCATCGACTGGGAGCGTTCGCTGCGCGCCCTGTCCGGCCGGCACGACCTGCTCGCGGTGGAAGTCCTCGACCGCCGCGACCTCGAACTGCCCGACCTCGGCGACGTCGTGCTGCACGACCCCGAGACCGGGCACACCCGCGAGTTCACCACCAGCGAGCAGTTGCGCGCCGACTACGCCCGGGCCGCCGCCGAGCACCGCGCCGCCGTGCGCAAGGCCGTCCGCGGCTGCGGCGCCCCGCTGCTGAGCCTGCGCACCGACCGCAACTGGATCGACGACGTGGTCCGGTTCGTCGCCGCCCGCCGCCACAGCTTCGGCGCCCCGGTGAAGGGGGGCCGGTGAGCATCTCCGACTTCACCGCGCCGTGGTGGTTGCTGTTCCTGTTCGTCGTCGGGGCCCTCGCCGCCGGATACGTGGCGGTGCAACGCCGCCGGATGCGGCACACGCTGCGGTTCACCAACCTCGAGCTGCTCGAGAAGGTCGCCCCCCAGCGGCCCGGCCGCAGCCGGCACGTCCCGGTCGCGTTGCTGCTGGCCGGGCTGGCGCTGCTCACCGTCGCCGCTGCCGGGCCCACCGCCGAGCAGCGGGTTCCGCGCAACCGCGCCACCGTTGTCCTGGTGATCGACGTGTCGCTGTCGATGCAGGCCACCGACGTCGAGCCCACTCGCCTCGCCGCCGCGCAGGCCGCCGCCAAGTCGTTCGCCGACGACCTGACTCCCGGCATCAACCTCGGCCTGGTGGCGTTCTCCGGCACCGCGTCGGTGCTCGTCTCGCCGACCACCAACCGGGAGGCCACCAAGACCGCGATCGACAACCTGCAGCTGAGCGAGCGCACCGCCACCGGCGAGGCGATCTTCACGGCCCTGCAGTCCGTCGACACCCTCGCCGCGGTGCTCGGCGGCGGCGACCAGGCACCCCCGGCGCGGATCGTGCTGCTCTCGGACGGCAAGCAGACCGTCCCGGAGAGCCCCGACGACCCGCGCGGCGGCTTCACCGCCGCCCGGCAGGCCGCGGACAAGGACGTGCCCGTCTCGACCATCTCCTTCGGCACCGAGTACGGCACCGTCACGATCGAGGACGAGCGCATCCCGGTGCCGGTGGACGACCCGTCCCTGAAGGAGATCGCCAACCTCTCCGGCGGCACCTTCTTCACCGCATCGAACCTGCAGGAACTCGAGGACGCCTACAACACCCTCGAGGAACAGATCGGGTACGAGACCACCCGCGGCGACGCCAGCCGCCCGTGGCTGATCCTCGGTGTCCTCGCCGTCGCCGGGGGTGTCGCCGCCGCCCTGCTGCTGCGCCAACGCCTGCCCTGACCTGCGCCGCGGACCGCGTGCCCGCCGCCGCGGGCGCCTTGTTACCGACCCGTACCGCCACCAGATAGGGTTTGACCCCATGACTGACGCAAGCAGCCCCGCCGGATCGCCGCGCCCCGCGGCCACCCCCCGCTCGGTTCTCGTCACCGGCGGCAACCGCGGCATCGGCCTCGCCGTCGCTCGCCGCCTGCAGGCGGACGGCCACAAGGTCGCCGTCACCCACCGCGGCTCCGGCGCCCCGGACGGACTGTTCGGCGTCCGGTGCGATGTCACCGACAGCGCGTCCGTCGACGCCGCGTTCAAGGAGGTCGAAGAGCACCAGGGCCCGGTCGAGGTCCTGGTCGCGAACGCCGGCATCACCGACGACACGCTGCTGATGCGGATGACCGAGGACCAGTTCGCGAAGGTCATCGACGCCAACCTCACCGGTGCGTTCCGGTGCGCGAAGCGCGCCAACCGCGCGATGCTGCGGGGGCGCTGGGGTCGGATGATCTTCCTCGGCTCGGTCGTCGGCATGGCCGGTCAGGCGGGGCAGATCAACTACGCGTCCTCGAAGGCCGGCGTCATCGGCCTGGCCCGCTCGGTGACCCGCGAACTCGGCTCGCGTTCGATCACGGCGAATGTCGTCGCGCCCGGATTCATCGAGACGGACATGACCGCCGAGCTCTCCGACGACGTCCGCGACACCGCGAAGAAGTTCATCCCGCTGCAGCGTCTCGGCAAGCCCGAGGACGTCGCGGCGGTCGTGAGCTTCCTCGCGTCCGACGACTCCGCCTACGTCTCCGGCGCGGTCATCCCCGTCGACGGCGGCCTCGGCATGGGGCACTGACGCCGGCACGCACGCCACCACATCCGAAACTCACTGGAGGACCGACACACTCATGGGCGGACTGCTCGAGGGCAAGACCATTCTCGTCACCGGCATCATCACCGACGCCTCCATCGCCTTCCACACCGCGAAGGTCGCGCAGGAACAGGGCGCGAAGGTCGTCGTCACCGGCTTCGACCGGCTGCGCCTGATCGATCGCATCGCGCAGCGGCTGCCGCAGCCGGTGCCCCCGGCCCTCGAACTCGACGTGCAGAACACCGACCACCTCGACACCCTCGCCGGCCGGGTGCGCGAGCTCGCCCCCGAGGGCCTCGACGGCGTCGTGCACTCCATCGGCTTCGCCCCCCGCTCCTGCCTGGGCAGCCCGTTCCTCGACGCGCCGTGGACCGACGTCGCCGTCGCCCTCGAGGTCTCCGCCTACTCCTACGCCGCGCTCGCCAAGGCCCTGCTGCCCGTCCTCAACGACGGCGCCTCCCTGGTCGGCATGGACTTCGACCCCGCCCGCGCCGTCCCGTTCTACAACTGGATGGGCGTGTCCAAGGCCACCCTCGAGTCCGTCAACCGGTACGTCGCCAAGGAGGTCGGCGGCCGCGGTATCCGCTCCAACCTCGTCGCCGCCGGCCCGATCAAGACCCTCGCCGCCAAGGCCATCGCCGGCGACGCCACCGGCCCCGGCGCCGAGATGAACCGGCTCAACGAGGGCTGGTCCGCGGCGGCCCCGATCGGCTGGGACGTCGATGACCCCACGCCCGTCGCGAAGACCGTGTGCACGGTGCTGTCCGACTGGCTGCCCGGCACCACCGGGTCGATCGTCTACGTCGACGGGGGATTCCATTCCCAGGTCGGCTTCGGTGCCGGCGCCTAGGGTCGAGCCATGACCCGTACCTCCGAGCCGTACGACGCACTGCTGGTGCTCTCGTTCGGCGGTCCGGAAGGACCGGACGACGTGCGCCCGTTCCTCGAGAATGTCACCCGGGGCCGCGGCGTGCCGCCCGAACGCCTCGACGAGGTCGCCGAGCACTACCTGCACTTCGGGGGTGTCTCACCGATCAACGCCCTCAACCGCGACCTCATCGCGCGCCTCGAGGCGGACTTCGCCGCCGCCGGGCTGGATCTGCCGATCTACTTCGGCAACCGCAACTGGCACCCGATGATCGAGGACACCGTCGCGGCCATGCGCGACGACGGGGTGCGCAACGCGCTGGTGTTCCCCACCTCGGCGTGGGGTGGCTATTCGGGGTGCCGGCAGTACCACGAGGACATCGCCCGCGCCCGCGCCGCCGTCGGCGACGACGCACCCGTGCTGACCAAGCTGCGGCACTTCTACGATCACCCGCTGTTCCTCGACGCCGTCGCCGACGCGGTCGCCGCGGCGCGGGCACAGCTGCCCGCCGACCGCCGCGACGCGGCGCGCCTGGTGTTCACCGCCCACTCGGTGCCCACCGCCGCCGACGCCACCGGCGGCCCACCCGAGCTGGGCGGGCACCTGTACAGCCGGCAGGTCGCCGAGGCGGCCCGCCTGGTCGCCACCGCCGCCGGCAGCGCTGACCACGACCTGGTGTGGCAGTCCCGATCCGGGCCGCCGCAGGTGCCGTGGCTCGAGCCGGACATCGTCGACCACCTCGAGGCCCTGCACGCGCGCGGCGTCGACGCGGTCGTCGTCGTGCCCGTCGGCTTCGTCTCCGACCACCTCGAAGTCGTCTGGGACCTCGACACCGAAGCCCGCGACCGGGCCGCGGAACTCGGCATGGCGTTCGCCCGCGCCGCCACCGCCGGCCCCGACCCGCGGTTCGTGCAGATGGTGCGCGAGCTGGTGCGCGAACACCTCGACGGCGCCGCCCCCGTGCGGCGCGGCGCCCAGCCGCTGCTGGGCGTCGGCTGCAACGGCGTGCTGTGCGCACCGGAATGCTGCCGGCCACCGGCCCGGCCCCGCCGCTGACCGGGCGGGCTCAGCCCACCACCCCGGGCTCGGGGTAAGAGAACGAGGACGCCGGGCCTCTCCGAGGCGTGTCCGCGGCATCGGGTCAGGCGTGATGCCCCGCCCGGACCGCGGCCGCCACCGCCCCGAGCCGGGCGGCCCGCACCGCGGCCCACAGCGGACGCAGCGCCTCCTCCCGCGCGGCCTGCCCGCTGGCCGAGGCGGCCCTCGGTTCCACACCGCGGCCGGCGACCGTGAGGATGGCCGCGACCTGATCGGCCGAGTCGAGGATGCGGGCCGCGCGCCCCGGCATCGACTCCGGATACCGGTGCCGCGCATGTTCGGCGACCTCGGCCGCGATCTGCTCCCGGGGGTCGGCGGTGCGGCCGTCCGCGCCGACGGTCAGCACCCGGCCCACCCTCGCCGCCGCGTCCCGCACCGCCTCGCGCATGGCGAACTCGGCCTCCCCGAGGCCGGGCTCGGCGGGCGGCTCGGGCACCGCCGGGACCGCGAACAGCGTCCAGCGCAGCACGTCGGGCCCCTCCACCGAGGGGACGAAGCCGAGACCGGGGGTCCCGGGTGCGCCGGCGAGCACCGCCTCGCCGGCCGCGACCGCGGCGCGCGCCAGCTCGGTGCCCGGCGGCAGGCCCCGCACGTCGCCGGGCACGGGCAGCACCAGCCGGATCCCGTCCACGCCGGCCGGATCGGCCCGGCGCAGCGCGGACAGCAGCACGGCGGCGCCGTCCACGGGCGAATGCTCGGGCACGGCGGAGAAGTCGGCGGCGGGCTCGTCGCGGGAGACCACCAGATGCATCGGCGCCCAGGCGTGCAGGGCGTCGATGACGTCGTCCGGTGCGGCGTGCCCGGCCAACCAGGAACCGGCCCACACCGTCAGGGTCTGACCGGGTGAACTCACGGTTTCCGAGCATAGGCGCCGTCCCGGCAACGGGGCCACGGCCGGTCGGCGTGCCCTCCCGCCGCGGCGGCCGCGGCGGCCCTAACGTGGCGGGCGTGAGTCCCGACATGTACGGCGGCGACATCTTCGCCGGCCATCCGCGCGCCCGTAAGCCCACGATCCCCGAGGTGCCCGCCGAGAAGGACCTGGTGGTCGAGGACGTCGCGTCCGGTTGGTGCGGTGCGATCGTCGGCATCGAACGCACCTACGACGGCGACTTCGTCCGGCTCGAGGACGCTTCGCGGTGCACCCGGCTGTTCGCGCTGCGCCCCGCCGCGTTCCTCCTCGACGGCCGGCCGGTGACGCTGGTGCGGCCCGCGCCGCGGCCGACGGCGGGCGGCCCCACCCGGTCCGCGTCCGGGTCCACGAAGGTCGAGGGGTTGCGGGCGCGGGTCGCGCGCGGCAGCCGCATCTGGGTGGAGGGCGTGCACGACGCGGCCCTCGTCGAACGCGTGTGGGGGCACGATCTGCGCGTCGAGGGGGTCGTGGTCGAGCAACTCGAGGGCCTGGACAATCTGGGGGAGCGGCTCGCCGGGTTCGCGCCCGGTCCCGGCCGCCGCGTGGGGGTGCTCGCCGACCATCTCGTCGCCGGATCCAAGGAGGAGCGGCTGACCGCGAACCTCGGGCCGCACGTGCTCGTCACCGGGCATCCGTTCGTCGACGTGTGGCAGGCGGTGCGGCCCAAGGCGCTGGGAATCGAGGCGTGGCCGACGATTCCGCGCGGGCAGGACTGGAAGACCGGGGTGTGCCGGGCGCTGGGGTGGGGCAGCCCGCAGGACGGGTGGCGCCGCGTCTACTCGGCGGTGTCGAGCTTCCGGGATCTCGAGGCGCCGCTGATCGGGGCGGTCGAGCGGCTCGTCGACTTCGTCACCGAGCCCACCGGGGACTGACCGCGCCGGGGCCGTGACCTGCGGAGCCACCCGCGATGTCCGATTTGTGGTTGGATGGCGTCGTGTCGGCATTGATATGGCTGATCGCCGGGCTGGTGCTCGCCGCCGCGGAGGCGCTGACGGGTGATTTCGTCCTGCTGATGCTCGGAGGCGCGGCCCTGGCCACCGCCGGGGTGTCCGCCGCGACGGATCTGCCGGTGTGGGCCGACGCGGTGGTGTTCGCGGTGTCGTCGCTGGTGCTGCTGGGCGGGGTGCGGCCGGTGCTGCGCCGGCGCTACGCCCTGCCGCCGGCGAAGGCGACGAACGTGGACGCCCTGCCGGGCAAGCAGGCACTGGTGCTCGAGGAGGTGGCCGCGCACTCCGGGCAGGTGAAGCTGGACGGTGAGGTGTGGACCGCGCGTCCGCTGGACGTCACCGAGGTGTATCCGCCCGGCACGACCGTGACCGTGATGCAGATCGACGGCGCGACGGCCGTCGTGTGGAAGGGGCCGTAGATGGAAGCGCTGATCGTGCTCGCCGTCGTCGTGGCGTTCGTGGCGCTGGTGGTCGTCAAATCGGTGGCGCTGGTGCCGCAGGCCGAGGCCGCGGTGATCGAGCGGCTCGGCCGCTACTACCGGACCGTGTCGGGACAGCTGACGTTCCTGGTGCCGTTCGTCGACCGGATCCGCGCCAAGGTGGACCTGCGCGAGCGGGTGGTCTCGTTCCCGCCGCAGCCGGTGATCACCCAGGACAACCTCACCCTGAGCATCGACACGGTCGTGTACTTCCAGGTGACGAATCCGCAGGCCGCCGTGTACGAGATCAGCAACTACATCGCGGCGGTGGAGCAGCTGACGGTGACCACGCTGCGCAACGTGGTCGGCGGCATGACCCTGGAGGAGACGCTGACCTCCCGCGATTCGATCAACGGGCAGCTGCGCGGCGTGCTCGACGAGGCGACCGGCCGCTGGGGACTGCGCGTGGCCCGGGTGGAGCTCAAGAGCATCGATCCGCCCCCGTCGATCCAGGAGTCGATGGAGAAGCAGATGAAGGCGGACCGGGAGAAGCGGGCGATGATCCTCACCGCCGAGGGGCACCGGGAGTCGGCGATCAAGACCGCCGAGGGCGACAAGCAGTCCCGGATCCTGTCGGCCGAGGGCGCCAAGCAGGCGGCCATCCTCGAGGCGGAGGCCGATCGCCAGTCGCGGATCCTGCGCGCCCAGGGTGACCGCGCCGCGAAGTACCTCGAGGCGCAGGGCCAGGCGAAGGCCATCGAGAAGGTGTTCGCGGCGATCAAGTCCGGTCGGCCGACGCCCGAGTTGCTCGCGTACCAGTACCTGCAGACGCTGCCGCAGATGGCGCAGGGCGACGCGAACAAGGTGTGGATGGTGCCGAGCGATTTCGGGGACGCCCTCAAGGGCTTCGCCCGGCACCTCGGTGCGCCGGGCGAGGACGGGGTGTTCCGGTTCGAGCCGAGCCCGGTCGACGAGAGGCTCCCGCGGCCGGAGGACGACACCGACGAGGTGGCCGACTGGTTCTCCACCGCGCGCGACCCGGAGGTCGCGCAGGCCGTCGCCGCCGCCGAGGCCGTCGCCCGCAAGCCGGTCGATCCGGCGCTGCACAACCCGACCGGCGCCGAACGCCGGGGCGGGGAGCCGGCCGCGTCCCCCGCGACGGCGTTGCCGCCGTCGGAGCCGATCACGGGCGGATGGGTGCAGCCGCAGCCGGGGCAGCGGCACGGCGAACCCCGGTGACCGGAGGGCCGTTCAGGTGAGCAGGCCCCGCCCGACCCCGCACACCGCGATCGCCCACAGCACGCTGGTGAAGGTGCCGATGATGAACTGCTCGGAGGCCTGGGGTTCGCGCAGTTCGGGGTAGCGGGCCAGGCCCTTGACGGCCAGCACGACGGCGATGCCCTCCGGCCAGCCGGACAGGATCGCGGCGGCGACCGCCGCCCGCTCGAGCAGGCCGATCACCCGCCCGCCGCGCAGCGGCCCGGGCGGCGGTTCGGGGCCGGCCGGCGACGGGGAGGGGGCCGGTCCCGCGTCGGGCTGGCGGCGGGCGATGCGGAACGAGGCCAGCACGGCGGGGGCGCCCCCGGTGACCGCCGCCAGGGTCGTGAGCACCAGGGTCGCGGCGAGGGCGACGCCGTGCACGGCGGGCGTGGCCGTCGCGGTGAGGGCGGCGCCGGCGAGCGCCGCCGTAGCGAGCCCGGCGACGAGCCACACCGGTGCGCCGCGGCGCAGGCTCAGGGCCGGAGCCAGCGCGGCGACGGCGAGCAGAACCAGGGTGACGACGGTCAACGGTCGGCCCTTTCCAGGAGGCGGCGGGCGAGGTCGCGGCCGGCCGGTTCGGCCTGCCAGCCGGCGGCGGCCAGGCGCTGCGACACCGCCTGGGTGCTGATGCCGAGCCGCGCGGCGGCCTCGGCCTGCGTCAGCCCGCCCCGGACGAGGTCGACGGCCTCGTGCCCGGCGTCGGACCGGCGGGTCACCAGCAGCGCCACCAGGGTGAGGGCGGCATCCGCGTCGGCGGCCGCGGCGGCGTCCGAGCCCTCCACGGCGACCCGCGCGGGGGCGTTCTTGGCGCGGTCGACGGCGCGGCGGGCATGCTCGAACGCCGGTCCCCGGCCGGCGCGGGTCTGCGCCGGCAGGGGCTGCTCGACGGCGCCGGCGCCGATGCCGACGCTCCAGCAGCCGCGGCGGACGAGGTCGAGTGCGAGATCGACGACGACGGCCGGGTCGTCGGCGACGGCCTGGACCTCGTCGCCGGCGGTGCGTTCGAACGGGCGCAGCAGCTCGGCGTCGCGCAGCTCGGTGAGCAGGTCCGCGACCCGGTCGACGTCGCGACGGCTGCCGCGCTGGTCGACGGTCAACACGAACATGACTCAAGGATGCAGACTTGAATATGGAAAATCAAGTTTTCAGACTTGACCGGTCGGGCGCGGGGCGGGGCGCCGGGAGGCGCGACTCGAGCCACAGTCCCGACGCGCCGAGAGCGATGCACACCGCCGAGACCGCCAGCAATGCGGGATCGGTCCGTCCCGTCAGGGCGTCGCCGAGCAACACCACGCCCACCGTGCCCGGCAGGATGCCGGCGACCGTGCCCAGCGTGTACGGGACCAGCCGCACCGACGAGACCCCGCAGCAGTAGTTGACCACCGCGAACGGCAGCGGCGCGATCAGCCGCAGCGACCCCACCGCGAGCCAGCCCCGGCGGGCCAGCCGCTCGTCGACCGCCTGCGCCGTCGGATGATTCAGGTGGGCCTCGACCACGCCGCGGCCGATCGCGCGCACCAGCAGCAGCGCCAGCACGGCGCTGACGGTCGTGGCGGCGACGGTCACCGCGATCCCGGTGGCCGACCCGAACAGCACCCCGGCGCTGAGGGTGAACACCGTCCGCGGGAACGGGGCCACGGTCACCACCGCGTGGATCAGGAAGAACAGCAGCGGGAAGAGCGGCCCGGCCGACTCGGCCCACGCACGCACCTCGGCGACGGACGGGTGGGGGAGCAGCACCGCGACGACCGCGAGCGCGGCCAGTACGGCGAGGGCACCGAGGATCCGGCGGTCCCGCAGAATCCTCGTCACGAACGGTCACGATACCGGGGCCGGGGGCCGGGCGAGCGGTTGCCTCGACACGCGGTAGATTCCTTAGGCGACGACATTATCGATCGCTAGGGAAACTGTGGTGATCCCCACAATAGGGCCGGCGTGTATGCGGCTAGCATCACATCGGAATCGGTTTAAGGTTTCCCACGGCCGTGTTCGGCGAGCCCGCCCGCTGCGTACGAGAGGACCCTCACGTGTCATTAGCTTCAGAAGCCGAGGACGCTGCGCGCGCCTATGCGCAGTGGCAGGAGGCGGTGGCGGGGGTGCTGGCCAAGTCCCGCCGCGTCGACCCCGCGGAGCTCGGACCGGAACCGCAGCGGCTGCTCGCGACCACCACCTACGACGACGTCGCCGTCGCCCCCCTCTACGGCGTGCGCGACGAGCGTCCCGAGGCGCCGTTGCCCGGCTCCTTCCCGTTCGTCCGCGGCGGTTCCGCGACCCGCGACGTCAACACCGGCTGGCTCGTCAGCGCCCGCTTCGGCGACACCGCCGGTGACGTGAACGAGCGCATCCTCGACGCCCTCGAGAACGGCGTCAGCGCCCTGTGGCTGCGCGTCGGCGCGGACGGCATCGCGATCGCCGACCTGCCCGCCGCGCTCGACAAGGTCCTGTTCGACCTCGCGCCGGTCACCCTCGACGCCGGCGCCGACACCGCCGCCACGGCGGCCGCCCTCTACGCCCTGCTCGATGCGCGCACCGACGTCGCCGACCGCGGCGCCGTGCGCCTGCACCTCGGTGCCGCGCCGCTGACCAGCGCGTTCTCGGGTCGGGCCGACGTCACCGTCGCCCAGGCCGTCGAACTCGCCCACGCCGCCGCGGACCGCGCCGAGACCGTGCGGGCCCTCACCGTCGACGGCACCGCGTTCCACAACGCCGGGGCCGCCGACGCCGAGGAACTCGGGGCCGCCGTCGCCGCCGGCCTCGAGTACCTGCGCGAGCTGACCGGCAGCCGCCAGTCCGCGGCCCGTGCGCTCGGCCAGATCGAGTTCCGGCTCGCCGCCACCGACGACCAGTTCCAGACCATCGCCAAGTTCCGCGCCGGCCGGCAGCTGTGGGCCCGCATCGCGCAGGTCGTGGGCGCCGCCGGGGCCGGCCACGCCCCCCAGCACGCCGTCACCTCCGCCGCGATGATGACCCAGCGCGACCCCTGGGTGAACATGCTGCGCACCACCCTCGCCGCGTTCGGCGCCGGCATCGGCGGGGCGGACGCGGTCACCGTGCTCCCGTTCGACACCGCCCTGCCGACCGGTGCGCTCGGCGTGTCGGAGGCCTTCTCCGCGCGCATCGCCCGCAACACCCAGCTGCTGCTGCTCGAGGAATCCAACCTCGGCCGCGTCCTCGACCCGGCCGCCGGGTCCTGGTACGTCGAGGAACTCACGGCGCAGATCGCGGCCAAGGCGTGGGAGTTCTTCCAGCAGATCGAGGCGGCCGGCGGCTACCGCACCGCCCTCGACGACGGCCTGATCGGCGAGCGCATCGCCGCCACCCGCGCCCGCCGGGACTCCGACATCGCCCACCGCCGGACCGCGGTGACCGGCGTCAACGAGTTCCCGAACCTCGCCGAGGCCCCGCTGCCCGCGGAGACCGCCGACGCCGGCGCCGATGTCGCCCGGTACGCCGCGGCGTTCGAGGCGCTGCGCAACCGCTCCGACGTCCATCTCGCCGCGCACGGCACCCGGCCCAGGGCGCTGCTCGCCCCGCTCGGCCCGATCGCCGAGCACAACATCCGCACGACGTTCGCCGCGAACCTGCTCGCCTCCGGCGGCATCGAGACGGTCAACCCCGGCCCGCTGTCCGTCGACGACGACAGCATCGCCGCCGCCGTCCGCGACTCGGGCGCCACCGTCGCCGTCGTGTGCGGCACCGACAAGCGCTACGGCGAACAGGCCGCCGCCGCGGTCACCGCGCTCCGCGGCGCCGGGATCGGTACCGTCCTGCTGGCCGGGCCGGAGAGGGCCGTGAGCGAGACCACCGGCGCCGAGCGCCCGGACGGGTTCCTCACCGCCAAGATCGACGCGATCGCCGCGCTGACCGACCTGCTGACCACCCTGGGAGCGTAAGTGAGCATCGAACACGAGATCGGCAGCTTCGCCGACGTCCCGCTGACGGATCCGGCGGCGCCGGCTCCCGCCGCCCCCACCGAGGAGCAGGCCACGGCGCTCGTCGCATCGGTCGCCGCCGCCAACCACTACACGACCGATCAGGTGGTGTGGTCCACGCCCGAGGGCATCGACGTCAAGCCCGTCTACACCAAGGCCGACCGCGACCGGATCGTCGCCGAGGGCTACCCGCTGGGCAGCTACCCGGGCCTCGAGCCGTTCGTGCGCGGCCCGTACCCGACGATGTACGTCAACCAGCCGTGGACCATCCGCCAGTACGCGGGCTTCTCCACCGCCGCCGAGTCCAACGCCTTCTACCGGCGCAACCTCGCGGCCGGGCAGAAGGGCCTGTCGGTGGCGTTCGACCTGGCCACCCACCGCGGCTACGACTCGGATCATCCCCGCGTGCAGGGCGATGTCGGCATGGCCGGCGTCGCGATCGACTCGATCCTCGACATGCGGCAGCTGTTCGACGGCATCGACCTGTCGCAGGTGTCGGTGTCGATGACCATGAACGGCGCCGTCCTGCCGATCCTGGCGCTGTACGTCGTCGCCGCGGAGGAGCAGGGCGTCAAGCCCGAGCAGCTGGCCGGAACCATTCAGAACGACATTCTGAAGGAGTTCATGGTCCGCAACACCTACATCTATCCGCCCAAGCCGTCGATGCGGATCATCTCCGACATCTTCGCCTACACCAGCGCGAACATGCCGCGCTTCAACTCCATCTCGATCTCCGGCTACCACATCCAGGAGGCCGGTGCGACCGCCGACCTCGAGCTGGCCTACACCCTCGCCGACGGCGTCGAGTACCTCCGCGCCGGCCTCGACGCGGGCATGGAGATCGACAAGTTCGCCCCGCGCCTGTCCTTCTTCTGGGCCATCGGGATGAACTTCTACATGGAGATCGCCAAGATGCGGGCCGGCCGTCTGCTGTGGGCCGAGCTCGTCGAGAAGTTCCACCCGAAGTCGGCCAAGTCCAAGTCGCTGCGCACCCACTCGCAGACCTCCGGCTGGTCGCTCACCGCGCAGGACGTGTTCAACAACGTCGCCCGCACCTGCATCGAGGCGATGGCCGCGACCCAGGGCCACACCCAGTCGCTGCACACCAACGCCCTCGACGAGGCGCTGGCACTGCCGACCGACTTCTCCGCCCGCATCGCCCGCAACACCCAGCTGCTGCTGCAGCAGGAATCGGGCACCACCCGGCCGATCGACCCGTGGGGCGGCTCGTACTACCTCGAATGGCTCACCCACGAGCTCGCCAACCGCGCCCGCAAGCACATCGCGGAGGTCGAGGAGGCCGGTGGCATGGCCCAGGCCATCTCCGAGGGCATCCCGAAGCTGCGCATCGAGGAGGCCGCGGCCCGCACCCAGGCGCGGATCGACTCCGGCCGCCAGCCGGTGATCGGCGTCAACAAGTATCAGGTCATCGAGGACCACGAAATCGAGGTCCTCAAGGTCGAGAACTCCCGCGTGCGGGCCGAGCAGATCGCCAAGCTCGAGCAGTTGCGCGCCGACCGTGATCCCGAGGCCGTGCAGGTCGCGCTGGACGCGCTGACCCGCGCCGCCGGCTCGGCCGACGGCGGCCCGGACCACAACCTGCTGGCCCTGGCCATCGACGCGGCCCGCGCCAAGGCCACCGTCGGCGAGATCTCCGACGCCCTCGAGAAGGTGTACGGACGGCACCAGGCCGAGATCCGCACCATCAGCGGGGTCTACCGGGACGAGGCCGGAAAGGCAGGCAACATCAGCACCGCAACCGAACTCGTCGAGAAGTTCGCCGAGGAGGAGGGCCGCCGGCCGCGCATCCTCGTCGCGAAGATGGGGCAGGACGGTCACGACCGCGGGCAGAAGGTGATCGCCACGGCCTTCGCCGACCTCGGCTTCGACGTCGACGTGGGACCGCTGTTCCAGACCCCCGAGGAGGTCGCGAACCAGGCGGCCGACAACGACGTGCACGTCATCGGCGTGTCGTCGTTGGCCGCGGGACACCTGACCCTGGTGCCCGCGCTGCGGGAGGCCCTCGCCGAGGTGGGCCGCCCGGACATCATGATCGTCGTCGGCGGCGTCATCCCGCCCGGCGACTTCGACGAGCTGTACCAGGCCGGGGCCGCGGCGATCTTCCCGCCCGGCACCGTCATCGCGGACGCCGCGGTGGGCCTGCTGCACAAGCTCGCCGACCAGCTCGGTCACGACCTGGGAGCCTGACCCGGCATGGGCAGCACCCCGGTCGGCAGTCCCACCCGTCGGCCCGCGGTCGACGTCGACGCCCTCGCCGAGGCCGTGCTCGCCAACCGGCGGGCCGGCCTGGCGAAGGCGATCACCCTGGTCGAATCCACCCGGGACGACCACCGGGAGCAGGCGCAACAGCTGCTGCTGCGGCTGCTCCCGGAGGCGGGCGGCGCGATGCGCGTGGGCATCACCGGCGTCCCCGGCGTCGGCAAGTCCACCTTCATCGACGCGTTGGGCATGTACCTGCTCGGCAAGGGCCACCGGGTGGCGGTGCTCGCGGTGGACCCGTCGTCGACCCGCACCGGCGGCTCCATCCTCGGCGACAAAACGCGCATGGCCCGGTTGTCGGTGCAGCGCGACGCCTACATCCGGCCGTCCCCCACGGCCGGCACCCTCGGCGGCGTCGCCAAGGCCACCCGCGAGACGATGGTGCTGCTCGAGGCCGCCGGATTCGACGTGATCCTCGTCGAGACCGTCGGCGTCGGGCAGTCCGAGGTCACCGTCGCGAACATGGTGGACTGCTTCACCTTCCTGACCCTCGCCCGCACCGGCGACCAGCTGCAGGGCATCAAGAAGGGCGTCCTCGAACTCGCCGACCTCGTCGCGGTGAACAAGGCCGACGGGCCGTTCGAACGCGACGCGCGGGTCGCGGCCCGGGAACTCGCCGGTGCGCTGCGGCTCGTGCACCCGCACGACGCGGTGTGGAAACCCCCGGTGATCACCATGAGCGGCCTGGAGGGCGCCGGCCTGGACACGTTCTGGGACACCGTCCTCGAACACCGCCGGGTGCTCACCGAGGCGGGCCTGTTCGAGGAGAACCGGCGCCGCCAGCTGGTGGACTGGACCTGGACCATGGTGCACGACCAGCTGCTGCGCCGGCTCGAGACCAACCCGCGGGTGCGTGCGCTCCGCGGCGACGTCGAACGCGCCGTGCGCGACGGCTCCCTCACGGCAGCCCTGGCCGCCCAGCAGATCCTCGACGCGTTCGACGCCGCACCCTAGACCACCGGAGCCGGGGCCCAGGCCGCCGGATCGGCGCCCCACGCGCGGGCCGGGAACGGATAGTCCGGATACTCGGCGAGCGCGGGCCGGGCCGCGGTCACCGCCGCGTGCGTGGCCACGGTGCCCGCGCCGGGGCTCGCCGGCGTCGCCGGGTGCGGGTTGCGGCCGGGCGCCTGCAGCAGCCACGCCCCGGTGCGGGCCAGCGCGACCGCCGCGTCGCGGCCCCGCCCGTCCCGGAGCCGCGCGGTGAGCGCGTCGAGCACCCCGGCCGCGAGCAGGTAGCCGCTCGCGTGGTCGAGAGCCTGCACCGGGAGCACTCCCGGCGCGTCCGGGCGGCCCTCGACGACGGCGATCCCGGAGGCGGCCTGCACGATCGAGTCGAAGCCGCGACGGGGCGCCCACGGCCCGGACCATCCCCACGCGCACACCCGGCCGTGCACCACGCCCGGCCGGGCCTGGTGCACGGGTGCGCCGATCAGCGCGTCGAGCGCCCCGGGCCGGTAGCCGGTGAGCAGCACGTCGGCGTCGGCGAGCAGGCGGCGGCACGTCTCCCGGCCGCGGGCGGTGCGCAGGTCCAGCAGCGTGGTGCGCTTGCCCTGCCCGTTCTCGGCGTGCTGCCAGGCGATCTCGGGCAGCGCGGGCGGATCCACCCGCAGCACGTCCGCCCCCAGCAGGGCCAGCGCCCGGGCGGCGACGGGGCCGGCGATCACCCGGGTCAGATCCAGCACCCGGATCCCGGTCAGTGGCCGCGCCGGATCGCCGCCCGGCCGGGTCTCGCCGGCACTGTCGGACCGGGCGAGGATCCGTACCAGCGGGCCCGCCGCCGCGCCCCGGCCCTGCGCGCTCGTGGCCCACTCGTGCTCGGTGCGCACCCGCACCGCGATCGCGTCGTGCGCGGCGGCCGCGTCCTCGACCGCCGCGGCGGGCAGCTGCCGGATCCGGGCGGCGCAGTCGTCCCGGCCCGCACCGTCCGGCAGGTCGAGTGCGCGGAGCAGACGCACGCGGTGGTGCGGGTAGTTGGCGTGGGTGCGCACCCACCCGTCGGCGGCGGCGAAGAACCCGGACAGTGCCGCGAACCCGTGAACGGGCCGGCCGGCCAGGCGCAGCATCCGGTCCCCGGCGAACGAGGCGGCGATGCGCTCCGGGTCGAGCCGCGCCCCCTGCGGCTCGAGTCCGCGGGTGTGGCGGTATCGGTCGGCGGCCGACGCGAAGGCCGCCACGGCCCCCGCCGCGAGGTCGCCCACCGGCAGCCGGGCGGCGAGGAAGTGCCCGGCCGGGGCGCAGCGGATGCCGATGGCCGGGTCTGCCGGGACGTCGAGCCCGGCGTCGGCGAGGGCGGCGCTGTAGTCGTCGAGCAGGGCGAGGGGGCGCGTCATGCGCCGAGCCTAGAGCGAGGTTCAGCTCGTGCGGTCCGCGGCCGGCTCGCGCAGTTCGGGGCGGGCCGGCTCGAGGCGTTCGAGCGCACCGGCGGATTCGGCGCGGGTGAGCCGGGAGCGGCGCCACGAGACCGTGAGCAGCGCGATCCATCCGGCCACGATCAGCAGGTACAGCAGGGTGGAGGCCGTGCCGGAGATCTCGAACGCCGTGAACAGCTTCTGCGCGTTGGTCAGCACGATGACGCCGCCGACGGCGGTGCCGAGCAGGGTGGCCGGCACCCGGCTGACCAGCCATGCCGCGATCGGCGCGGCGATCGCCCCGCCCAGGGCGAGACCGGCCACGACGAGGAGGTTGCCGAGCGATTCCCGGCCGAGACCGACGAGGAAGCCGATGCTGGCGGCGAGCGCGACGAGGAACTCGGAGGCGCTGACCGAGCCGATCACCGTCCGCGGGGCCGTCTTGCCGCGGGAGAGCAGGGTGCTCGTGGTGATCGGCCCCCATCCACCGCCGCCGCTGGCGTCGATGAACCCGCCGAACAGGCCCAGCGGAGACAGGAACCTCGCCGAGTGCGGCGAGGTGCGGGCGTGCGCGACGGCGGGCGGCCGGACGGAGAACCGCAGCGCCACATAGACACCGATGGCGAGCAGGATCGTCGATGTCACCGGAATCGCGGCCTCGGTGGACAGGCTGGAGAGCACGGTGGCGCCGAGGAATGCGCCGACCGCGCCGGGCACGCCCAGCTTCGCGACCACCCCCCAGTCCACGTTCCGGAACCGCCAGTGCGAGGCGCCGGAGACGAGGGTGGTGCCGACCTCCGCGAGGTGCACGGCGGCGCTGGCGTGTGCGGGGCCGATCCCGCTGAAGATCAGGAGGGTGGTGGCGGTGACACCGAAGGCCATGCCGAGGGCACCGTCGACGAGCTGTGCGCCGATACCGACGAGCGTGAACACCAGGAGAGCGAACATGCAGAAGACTCCGACCACGAAGGAGCGAACCGGGGGAGGGTGGGCGGCGGACGCCGCTCAGCAACACTCCTGGTCGAAGCACGCGCCCCGTCGGGTGGGCCAGAACGCCATCAACGCGAGCAGGGTGGCCGGAGCCGCCGCGATGCTCGTCGCCTGCACGTTCGTGTCCCTTCGCCGGTCTGCTGTTCGCCGCGCTCGCGACGATCCGTCCGAGCATAGCCGGTCGTGCGCGGCGGCGGCATCTTCGGGCGGCGTGTCGCGCCCGGGGATGCCGCCGCGGCCGGTCACGGCAGGCGCCGGGCCGTGATCTCGAATCCGGCGGCGCGCAACCGGTCGGTGAGCACGTCCCCGAAGGCCGTCGCGGGGGTGAGCACCCCGCCGCCCGCGTGGAGACGGTCGCCGCCGAGGATCAGCGACAGCGCCGACTCGCCGAGCATCACCGCGGTCGCCTTGTACCCGGGATCGCCCTGGGCGGCGACGCGGGCGGTGTAGCGGGCGCCGGTGCTCGTCGTGGTGTACAGGTCGATGGTGAAGAAGCCGCGTTCGCGCGCCGACTCGGACGGGCCCTGCCCGGGCGCGGGCAGCACCTTGTCGAGCAGGAACCGGGTCGGGGGGAACGCCAGGCCCGCCACCAGCGCCCCGAAGCCGGCCGCGACACCGGTCGCCACGAGGGGCGACAACCGCGACGAGCCGACGTTCATCACCTCCCGGTAGCGGAACCGCGGCCCGTACGCCCAGCCGGTGAGCGCGTTGCTGCGGCGCACCACCCGCGTGTTGTAGGGGCCCATGAAGAACGGTGCGAGCCGGCCGGACAGCTCGGGGGCGACGGACTTCCCGTCGACGGTCGCCAGGTCGTTCTGCCGCCCGAGGTCCGGCTCGCGGGACCGGTCCGGCGACAGCGAGTACGGGGCGAGGGCGACCTTGCGGGCCTCGGCGTCCCGGCGCACCACGTCCACCTGGGTGCGCATCGAGTCGATCGTGCCGCCGCTGACGCCGCCCCGCATCGCACGCACCACCAGGGTCGTGTCGGTCAGGTCGCCGGCGCCGTCGGCCTGTACGGCCCGGTGCAGCGCGTGCACGCCGAGGTCGGAGGGGATCGAGTCGAATCCGCAGGAATGGACGATGCGGGCGCCGGTGCGGCGGGCCACGTCGTCGAACCGGTCGATGCTCTCGCGGTGGAACAGCACCTCGCCGGTGAGATCGACGTAGTCGGTGCCCGCCTCGGCACAGGCCTGCACCAGCGGCAGCCCGTACTTGGCGTAGGGCCCGACCGTCGTGACCACCACGCGGGTCCGGGCGGCGAGGGCGGCGAGCGACTGCGGGTCGCCGGCGTCCGCCGCGAGCACCGGCCAGGCCGCCGCGGCGGCGCCCAGCCCGGTGCGGATCCGTTCGAGGCGCTCGGCGGAGCGGCCGGCGAGCGCGATGCGCACCCCTTCGGGGGCGTGCTCGGCGAGGTAGGCGGCGGTGAGCCGGCCGACGAAGCCGGTGGCGCCGTAGACGACGATGTCGAGATCGCGGGAGGCAGTCATGCGCCACACCCTACTGCCGGGTAAGTCGGGATGCGACGCGGCTCACACGACGGCGCCGCAGCCACCAGCCGAGCCAGGACACCACGATCGTCACCGCCACCGCGGCCCGCACGAGCCCCACCGCCGATTCCGGGTAGATCACCCCGGTCAGGTAGTGGTCGATGAACCCGCTCGGCGGCAGGCCGGCGATCCCGGCGCGGCGCCGCGCCCAGTTCTCCAGATCGGTCAGCGGGCAGTCGAACCCGACGAGGACGGTGGCGAACCCCCACACCACCGCCACGACGTGCAGCACCAGCGTGCGGGGCCACCGCCACGCCAGGAAACCGCCGAACGTCACATACAGCAGGAAGGCCAGGTGCACGACCACGGTGACGTCGGCCAACAGCCGGTACGCCATGCCGCCAGCCTATCCGGATCGGGCGGGGGAGCGGCAGTTCCGGGCTTCTATCCTGCGTCCGCGTCGGTGCCCTTGACGACGAGGACGGGCACCGGCACCTCGAGCAGCAGCCGCTGCAGGCGTCGTTCCAGCAGGAACTTGCCGAGCGCGTTGCGGTCGCGGGTGCCCACCACGAGACGTTCCGCGCCGGACCGCTCCACCAGGTCGACGAGGGCGCCGACCGGGTCCCCGTCGTGCACCGCCGTCCGCAGCTCCCACCCGTCGGCGCCGAGGGCGGCGGTGACGTCCGTGCGGACCGACTCGAGTTCCCGCTGCCCGGACGGGCCGTCGTCGTCGACCGCGACGAGCACGAGGGTCGTGCCGTCGCTGTGTGCGGCCTCGCGGGCGGCCGTGGTGAGCGCGGCATGTCCTTCCGGGGTCGCGGCGTGGACTACGGCAACGGGCATGGGGTCCTCCGGGGGCGGCGGTGACGTGTGCCTTCCAGTATCCCCGTCCGGGGGTCTCCCTGGCCGCTCCCGGCGGTGTGGAACTGGTCTCCACCTGCGGGGACGTGTCGGATGGATCTCAGCTGCCGGGTGCCGGCGCGCTCACCACGGGGCCGGGCGGTAGTCCTTGAGGAAGCAGCCGTACAGGTCCACCCCGGCCTCGCCCTGCACGATCGGGTCGTACACGCGGGCCGCCCCGTCGACGAGGTCGAGCGGGGCGTGGAAGCCCTCGTCGGCCAGGCGCAGCTTCGTGTGGTGGGGCCGTTCGTCGGTGATCCAGCCGGTGTCGACGGCGGTCATGAGGATCCCGTCGGCGCGCAGGTCCTCGGCGCTGGTGCGGGTGAGCATGTTCAGCGCGGCCTTGGCCATGTTGGTGTGCGGGTGCCCGGCGCCCTTGTACCGGCGCCCGCCGAACTGCCCCTCCATCGCCGAGACGTTCACCACGTACGTGCGGCGGGCCGGGGACGCCGCCAGGGCCGGTCGCAGGCGATTGACCAGGATGAACGGGGCCACGGAGTTGCACAACTGCACCTCGAGCAGTTCGAGCGGCTCGACCTCGCCGACCGTCTGCACCCAGCTGTTGGTGTGCACCAGGTCGGGCAGCAGGCCGCCGGCGTCGACCGCGACCCCGGCGGCGATCCGTGCGGGAGTCGCCGACCCGGCGACCAGCGCGAGCGAGGTGAGCGACTCGGCGGTCAGCTCGGACGGCAGCGACCCGGCCAGCGCGGCCGGATGGGCGTCCGAGGGTTTGCCGAAGGTGAGCACCTCCGGCAACGGACCCGCCGGCAACGGGCCGGACTCGGACTCGGCGAGGGCGGAGTACGCGCCGGGGGAGCGGCGCACGGTCTGCGCGGCGTTGTTGACGAGGATGTCCAGCGGGCCCTGCGCGGCCACGTCGTCCGCGAGCGCCACGACCTGGGCGGGGTCGCGCAGGTCGATGCCGACGATCCGCAGCCGGTGCAGCCAGTCGGGGCTGTCGTCCATGGCGGCGAAGCGGCGGATCGCGTCGTTCGGGAAGCGGGTCGTGATCGTCAGGTGGGCGCCGTCCCGCAGCAGCCGCAACGCGATGTACATGCCGATCTTGGCGCGGCCGCCGGTGAGCAGCGCCCGCCGTCCCGTCAGATCGGTACGGGCGTCCCGTTTCGCGTGGTTCTCTGCGGCGCAGCGCGGACACAGCTGGTGGTAGAACGCATCGACCCGGGTGTACTTGTCCTTGCACACGTAGCAGCCCCGCGGCCGGATCAGGGTGCCCGCGCTCGCCCCCGGTGCGTTCGAGCTCAGCGCGATCCCGGCCGTCTCGTCGTCGATGCGGGTGGGCGATCCGGTCGCCGTCGCCGCGAGCACCTGCCGGTCCGCGGCGACCTTGGCCCGGCGGGTCTCGTTGCGGCGCAACTGCTTGAGCTTTTTGAACATGCTCCCGACGGCGCGCTGCACCGTCACCGAATCCGGATGGTCGGCGTCGAGCTCGTCCACGAGGGACAGGACGCGGAGGCAGGTGGCGAGGTCGGCCGGGTCGATGCCCGACGCGTCGGTGTGCGAAGTCATGGGCCTGTTCGTCGTGTGGTGCGGTACCGACCGATGGTATCCGGCGGTGCGCGCGGGGCCGACCCCGCGGGACCTGTGGCCCTGCCCACGGCGCCCGAAACCTGGCAGGCTCGGGCCGGAAGGATCCCCGACCCCAGGAGACGACGATGACCGCACGGCGCCGCCCGAAGTTCCGCGACCTGTCCCCGTGGCAGCAGACGCTCGTTCTCACGCTCGCCTGCGTGCAGCTCTCGCTCGCCGCGACGGCATGGATCGATCTGGCGCGGCGCCCGGCGGACAAGGTTGCGGGCAGCAAGGCGAAGTGGGCTGCGATGATCGCCGTGAACTGGATCGGTCCGATCGCGTACTTCCGCCGCGGCCGGATCGGCTGAGCGGCTCCGGCGCCGCAACGGCGAAGGCCCCGAACCTGATCGGTTCGGGGCCTTCGCCGTCTGTCTCGACTCGGAGTGTCCGAGGGGGGACTTGAACCCCCACGTCCGTTAATAGGACACTAGCACCTCAAGCTAGCGCGTCTGCCATTCCGCCACTCGGACATGCTGATGCTCCCCGCTCCCGCGGGTGCCGTTTCAGCGTAACCCACCCGGGCGCGCGGTCCCAATCCGCTGGTCAGCGGTCCGCGTCCGGCCGCCCCCGGCGTCCGTGGGGAACGCTCCGGCGGTGCGCGCCGCCGGGCCCGACGGACGGCCGCGCGGCGCCGCAACGGCGAAGGCCCCGAACCTGATCGGTTCGGGGCCTTCGCCGTCTGTCTCAACTCAGAGTGTCCGAGGGGGGACTTGAACCCCCACGTCCGTTAATAGGACACTAGCACCTCAAGCTAGCGCGTCTGCCATTCCGCCACTCGGACCTGCTCCGCTCCCACTTCCGCGGGCGCTGTGAAAGAGTAACCCACCGCGTCGCGGCGCCCAAATCGCCCCGCCCACCTGCGTGTTTGCCGAGATCGATGGTAGACAGGGGACCGTGTCCACAACATCGAATCCCGCCCAGCCGGCCGGCGGATCCCGCGCCGAGGCCGAAGTCGTCGACCTGGTGTCGCAGCTGATCCGCTTCGACACCTCCAACACCGGAGACCTCGCCACCACCCGCGGCGAACGGGACTGCGCGATGTGGGTGGCGGCGCGGCTCGAGGAGGTCGGCTACACCACCGAATACGTCGAATCCGGGGCTCCCGGCCGGGGCAACGTGTTCGCCCGCCTGCCGGGTGCCGACCCGTCCCGGGGCGCACTGCTGCTGCACGGGCACCTCGACGTGGTCCCCGCCGAACCGGCCGACTGGAGCGTGCACCCCTTCTCCGGCGCCGTCGAGAACGGCTACGTCTGGGGTCGCGGCGCGGTCGACATGAAGGACATGGTCGGGATGATGCTGGCCGTCGCCCGCCGATTCAAGGCCGAGAACATCGTGCCGCCGCGCGACCTGGTCTTCGCGTTCCTCGCCGACGAGGAGGCCGGCGGCACCTACGGCAGCCACTGGCTCGTGCGGCACCGCCCCGACCTGTTCGACGGCATCACCGAGGCCGTCGGCGAGGTCGGCGGATTCTCCCTGACCGTGCCGCGCCGGGACGGCGGGGAGCGCCGCCTCTACCTCGTCGAGACCGCCGAGAAGGGCCTCGGCTGGATGCGGCTGACCGCCAAGGGCCGCGCCGGCCACGGCTCGTTCCTGCACGAGGACAACGCCGTCACCGCCCTCGCTCGGGCCGTCGCCCGGCTCGGCACCCACACCTTCCCGCTCGTGCTGACCGACTCCGTCGCCGAGTTCCTCGCCGCCGTCGCCGAGGAGACCGGACTCGACTTCGATCCAGCCTCGCCCGACCTCGACGGCACCCTCGCCAAACTCGGGTCCATCGCCCGCATCGTCGGCGCCACCCTGCGCGACACCGCCAACCCCACCATGCTCGACGCCGGGTACAAGGCGAACGTCATTCCCCAGACGGCGCAGGCCGTCGTCGACTGCCGCATCCTGCCGGGCCGGCGCGCCGAGTTCGAACGCACCGTCGACGAACTGATCGGCCCGGACGTCACCCGCGAGTGGATCACCGACCTCGACTCGTACGAGACCACATTCGACGGCGAACTCGTCGAGGCGATGAACGCGGCGATCCTGGCCCACGATCCCCTCGGCCGGACCGTGCCCTACATGCTCTCCGGCGGCACCGACGCGAAGGCCTTCGCCAAGCTCGGCATCCGCTGCTTCGGGTTCGCCCCGCTGCAGTTGCCCCCGGAGCTGGATTTCGCCGCGCTGTTCCACGGGGTGGACGAGCGTGTCCCGGTCGACGCGCTGCGTTTCGGCACCCGCGTCATGGAACACTTCCTGCTGCACGCCTGAGCACACCAGCACCCAGAGAAAGGACCGGTATGGCCCACGACCCGTACGCGCCGCTGCCCGACCTGCCCACGTTCGAGCTCACCAGCGAGGACATCACCGACGGTCGGCCGCTGAAGCCGGCACAGGCCAGCGGGATCTTCGGGGTTCCCGGCGGGCAGGACATCTCCCCGCAGCTGTCGTGGTCGGGCTTTCCCCCCGAGACCAAGAGCTTCGTCGTCACCGTGTTCGACCCCGACGCGCCGACCGCGTCCGGGTTCTGGCACTGGGCGGTGGCGAACATCCCGGCCTCGGTGACGTCGCTGCCCGCCGGCGCCGGCGACGACACCGGCTCCGGCCTGCCCGAGGGCGCGGTCACCCTGAAGAACGACGGCGGCCTGCACCGATTCCTCGGCGCGGCCCCGCCGGCCGGGCACGGCCCGCACCGCTACATCGTGGCCGTGCACGCCCTCGACGTGGACAAGCTCGACGGGGTGGGCACCGGCTCGACGCCCGCGTTCCTCGGCTTCAACGTGTTCTCGCACGCGATCGCGCGCGCGACGCTGCACGGCACGTTCGAGCAGTAGACCGCGTTCCGCGGATCGCCTCCGCACCGGAATCGGACAGGCACACCCGTCCGGACGGGTGTGCCTGTCCGGACGGGCGTGTCCCGGCCCGCCGATCCGGGCTCGGCGGATCAGACGCGGGCGTCCGCGCCGACCGCCTCGGCGACCGAACCGAAGCCCGCGGCCCGCACCTTGCGGGCGAGGCCCTTGTGGATGCGGCGCGCCCAGAACGGGCCGCCGTAGATGAAACCGGTGTAGCCCTGCACCAGCGACGCGCCGGCGAGGATCCGCTCCCACGCCTGCTCGGCGGTCTCGACGCCGCCGACCGAGATCAGCACCAGCCGGTCACCGACCCGCGCGTGCAGCCGGCGCAGCACCTCGAGCGAGCGCTCCGCGACCGGCGGACCGGACAGGCCGCCGGCGCCGATCTCCGCGATCCGGGCCGGGTCGGTGCGCAGCCCGTCCCGCCGGATGGTGGTGTTGGTGGCGACGATGCCCGCCAGCCCGAGCTCGACGGCGAGGTCGGCCACCGCGTCGATGTCGGCGTCGGACAGGTCGGGGGCGATCTTCACCAGGACCGGCACGTGCACGGTGTCCAGCACCGCCGCGAGCAGCGGCCGCAGCGACTCGACCGCCTGCAGGTCCCGCAGCCCGGGCGTGTTGGGGGAGGAGACGTTGACGACGAGGAAGTCGGCGAGCGGGCCGAGCAGCCGCGCGCTGGCGGTGTAGTCGTCGGCGGCGTCTCCGGGCGCGACGATCTTGGTCTTGCCGATGTTCGCGCCGATGGGGACGGTGTGCACGCGGGTGCGCAGGCGGTTCGCGGCCTCCCCGGCCCCGTGGTTGTTGAAGCCCATCCGGTTGATCAGCGCCCGGTCCGCGGGCAGGCGGAACAGCCGGGGCGCCGGGTTGCCGGGCTGCGCCTGGGCGGTGACGGTGCCGATCTCGGCGAACCCGAAGCCGAGGGGGCCCCAGGCGTTCACCCCGGCGGCGTCCTTGTCGAAGCCGGCCGCAAGGCCGAGCGGGGCCGGGAACGTCACCCCGAACACCGTGTTGCGCAGCACCGGATCGTCGACGACGAGGACCTTCGCGATCAGCGCCCGCAGCGGCGGGACCCGGGTCGCGAGCCGCATCGCCGTGAACGCGATGTGGTGGATCCGCTCCGGCGGCAGCAGGAACAGCAGTCGAAGGAACAAGCGATACACGTAACACTCCCTGCAGGCCCGGGCGGTGCCCGGGGTCGGCGTCAACGAACGGTGGGTTCGGGAACGTGGTGGCCGGTCTTGCGGCGACGCAGCAGCACCCGGCGGCTGCCGTCGGGATACAGCCGCACCCGCGTCAGCTCCCAGCCGTGGAACTCGGCCTGGATGGCGAGCCGCAGCGACGCGCTGACCCGGGACACGTCGCGCGGCAGCCGCAGCGGCACGTACTCGTACTCGTCGTTGCTGGTGTCCCAGCCCACCGGCAGCCGGGTCCACCGGCCGCCCACCTCGCGTGCCCCTGCCATCACACACCCCCGATCGGGATCCGCTGCAGTCCGTCCCCGGTCGCGGACCCGATCACCAGGACCGCGTCGGTGGCGTCGACCGCCACCGAGTTCGGTTGCCGCACCGTCGCGTACCGGCCCCGCTCCTGCGGAATCCCGGTCGACAGATCGTAGCCGATGACCTCGTTGCTGCCGGTCGAGGTGACCCACACGAGATCGTTCGCGGTGTCGTAGGCGACGCCGTACGGGGCGTTCGGCACCGGGTAACGCTGGCGCAGCACCAGCGGGTCGAGGGTGTACACATGCAGTTCCCCGCCGCGGGTGTCGGTCACCAGCACCCGGCCGAACGGATCGGTGGTCAGCTGCGTGGCGCCTTCCCCGGCGCGCAACGCCAGCCCCAGATCACCCTCGGCGACGTCGACCTCGGTCAGCGAGGTCTGGCGACGGTCCAGGGCGGCGAGCGACGTGCCCACCGCGGCGAGCGCGTCGACCGAGGCCAGGCCGGGGACGGTCTGCGTCGCACCAGACGGGTCGACGACGTGGGTGACACCGTCGGCGGTGCCCACGGCGAGGCGGCCGTCCGCCAGCACGGCCGCGGCGCGGGCGTCGCCGTCGACCGGCACCTCGGCGACGGTGCCCGCCCGCACATCCACCCGCGCGACGACTCCGGGACCGGGGGCCAGGACCTCGCCGTCGGCCCCGGGAACCACGGTCACGGCCGCGGCTGGCAGCGCGACCTCGCGGGGCGTCGCGGCCGGATCGGCGGCCCCGAGCAGCAGTAGCCGCGACCCGTCGTCGGTGAGCGCGGCGACCGTACTCGTGCCAGGATCGACGGTGAGGGCGTCGACGGCACGGCCCAGCGCCTGCACCGTTCCCGCCGGCGGGACGGCCGGCGCCGGAGCCACGGCCGGCGTGGCCGCGTCGATGGTGGGCAGGTTGTCGCCGCTGTTCGAGGAGGAACACCCGGTGACCAGCGCCAACGCGAACCCCACCGCCGCGGCGGCGCCACGTGCTGCCGGTCTGCCCATCGTCTCGCTCCTCGTACTCGTCCACGGTCGGTCCGGGGCGGCACCGTCGCCGGCCCCGCACCCGACCCCCAGTGTTCCTGATCGCCGCGGCGCCGCCGCAGGCGCCTCGCCCGCCCTCCACCCCGCGAGGAGACCGATGTGACCTGGCCCACCGGCTCGGCCGACGTGCCCGCCGACGGCTTCGCCGTCGAATACGTCAGCCCGGGCGTCCACGCGCACGGGTTCGGTCGCACCGACGAGGGACAGCCGTTCTCGTTCCGGGTGCGCCGCAAGACGCTGCGGGTGGAGGTGTACCGGCCCGCGGGCCGTGTCGCCGTCCCCACCGCGGCGGACGTGATCGCCCGGGCCCGGGCGTCGGTCGCGGAGATCGACCTCGCCGACGAACGCAGCGTGGTGGCGGCGGTGCGGGACACCGTCGCGCGCGCCCGGCCGTGCCGGTCACCGACGCTGCTCGACCGCGTGCTCGGGATGCTGCCGGGCCGCTGACCCCGCCGCACCCGCCTCGCGGTGCCGCGGCGGCCGGTGCGGCAGCACCAGCGGTGCGCCGGTCTCGGGATGGGCGTGGACCCGCACCGGGTAGTCGTACACGCGGGTGAGCAGCTCGCCGGTCAGCACCTGCGCGGGCGGGCCGTCGGCGGCGACGCGGCCCCGTTCGAGCACGCAGATCCGGTCGGCGTACGCCGCGGCCAGGTCCAGGTCGTGCAGCACCACCACGACGGCGGTGCCCGCGTCGGCGCGGGCCCGCACCACCTGCATCACCGTCTCCTGATGGCCCAGATCGAGCGCGGCGGTGGGCTCGTCGAGCAGCAGCGTCTCGGTGTCCTGGGCCAGTACCCGCGCCAGCGCCACCCGGGCCCGTTCGCCGCCGGAGAGCGCGGGGAACGGCCGGTGCGCCAGGTGCGTGACGTCGGCCTCGGTCAGTGCGGCTGCCACCAGGGCGTCGTCGTCCCGGCTGCGCCCGGTGCGCGCCCACGCCGCGCGACCCATCCGCACCACCTCCAGCGCGGTGAACGCGAAGCCGACGGCGTGCTGCTGCGGCAGCACCGCCCGTCGACGTGCCAGGGCGGCGGCCGAGAACTCCTCCAGCGGGCGGTCGCCGACCGCCACGCGGCCCGCGGCGACGGGATGGTCGCCGGCGAGCGCGGCCAGCAGGGTGGACTTGCCGGCGCCGTTGGGGCCGACGAGCGCGAGCACCTCCCCGACCCGCACCTCGAGGTCGACGCCGTCGAGGACGACGCGGTCCCCGCGGCGGACCCGCACCCCGGCGGCGCGCAGCGTCACCGCGCCGCGGCCGGCACGGGCCGGCACGTGCCGGTCCGGCCACGGCAGGCGCGGGCTCACGCCCAGCCTCCCTGGCGCGCCCGGGTGCGGCGCAGCATCCAGAAGAACACCGGGCCGCCGACCAGCGAGGTCAGCATGCCCAGCGGCAGGTCCGCGTTCTCCACCAGGGTGCGGGCGCCGAGGTCCGCGGCCAGCAGCACCACCGCGCCGCACAGCGCGGCGGCGGGGATCAGCACGCGGTGCGCGGGCCCGAGCGCGATCCGCATCAGGTGCGGCACCACGAGGCCGACGAACAGGATGATGCCGGTGAACGCGACCCCGGAGCACACCAGCACGGCGACGATCACGATGGCGGCCTGCCGCACCCGTTCGACGTCGACACCGAGATGCCGCGCGACGTGCTCGCCGAGGGCGAGCAGGTCCAGCTTCGGGGCGAGCACGACGGCCGCCGCGATCCCGCCCAGCGCCAGCGGCGCGACCACCGCCACGACGTCCCACGTGGCCCCGCCCAGGCTGCCGAGCTGCCAGAAGACGATCTGGTCGCGGGCGGCGGGGGTGGCGACGAAGGTGAACAGGGCGATCAGGCCGCCGGCGAACGCGTTGACCGCCACGCCGGTGAGGATGACCGTCACCACCTCGGTGCGGCCCTCGGAACGCGAGAGCACGTACACCAGGCTCGTGGTCAGCAGACCGGTGGCGAACGCGGCGCCGGCCAGGGCCCATCCGGCGGTGAACGCGCCGCCGAGCACGATCGCGGCGCACGCGCCGACGGCGGCGCCCGCGGACACGCCGATCACGCCGGGCTCGGCCAGCGGGTTGGCGAACACCCCCTGCAACAGGGCCCCCGCGCAGCCCAGCGACGCGCCGACCAGGACGGCCAGCACCACCCGCGGGAACCGCACCTCCCACAGCGTGACCTCCCCGGCCGGGTGGGCGGGCAGCGGCCCCAGGTCGAGCCCGGCGCGGTGCAGCACGCTGCCGATCACCTCGGCCGGCGACGTGGGCACCTGCCCGAGGCACGCCGAGAGCACCGCCAGCACCAGCAGCGCGACCGTCAGGCCCGCGACCACCGCGGCGGTCCGGCCGCGGTGCGCGGCGGGCAGCCGGGCGGGCGCGGCGGTGTCGACGGCGCTCATGCCGGCGCGGCGGGGTAGAGCGCAGCGGCGAGCGCGGCGAGCACCCGCCCGGTGTCCGGGCCGAAGCTCAGCAGCACCGAGTCGGCCATGTCGACGACGTTGCCGTCGCGCCCGGCGGGGGTCTGCGCGACGCCGGGCAGCTGGGCGAGCCCCGCGGGTCCGCCGACGGAGGCGAGGCTCTCGGTCATGATCAAGATCACATCGGGGGCGGACGCGATCATCGCCTCGCTGGTGATCGGGGTGAACTCGGAGGTCAAGCCGGCGACGGTGCCCGCGTCGCGGCCACCGAGGGCCTCGACGAGCGCGTCGGCGCCCGACCCGGGACCGCCGAGCATCTTGATCGCCGACCCGCGCAGGTACAGGAACGCCACGGTCGGGCGGTCGCCGTCGTCCGGCACGGCCGCGCGGGCCGCGGCGATCTCGTCGTCGGTGCGCTGGGCCAGGGCCTCACCCGCCGCGGGCACGCCGAGGGCCCGGGCCACGAAACGGATCTGCTCGCCGACCGTCGCCAGCGTGCGGCGCGGGTCGACGAACACCACCGGCACGCCCGCGGCCCGAAGCTGCTCCTGCACCGCCAGCGGGCCGACCGACGTGTCGGTCAGCACCACCGTCGGGGCCAGGGCCAGGATCGCCTCGGCCGAGAGCCCGTGCCCACCGGGGGTGACATTGGGCACCTGCTCGACGGCGGGGAAACCCGCCGTCGACCGCCCCACCAGCCGGTCCCCCAGACCGAGGGCGAACACGGTCTGCGCGAGGGTGCCCGACCGATCGGCGGTGACGATGCGGGCGACGTCGGTGACGGTGACCTCGGCGCCGTCGACGCTGCGGACCGTCACCGGCAGCGCCGGGGCGGGAGCCTCGGTGATCGGCCGCGGGTTCGGGTCGTCCACCACCGCGGTGCGCGCCCCGGTCCCGGCACCCCCGGTCGGGGCGGCCGAACAGCCGGCGACGAGCGCGACGAGCGCGAGCGCCGCGGCGAGGAACGCGAAGAGGCCGCGCCGCGTCATGGCAGGGGAGGGGTCGTGCGGTACCGATCGAGGTCGGCGGCCAGGTCGGCGAACAGGTCGCCGTTGAGCCCGAACACGAGGTTGGCCTCGTCGATCACCGTGCGCTGCTGCACCTCGTCGAGCGGCGCCGCGTCCAGCTTCGCCCGGTAGGCGTCCTTGAACGGTTTGGGCTTGGGAATGTCGTCGAAGATGTAGAACCGCAGCCCGTCCCGGTCGAACCCGTAGGCCCGCTCGAGCATGCGCCGGATGATCTGGCCGCCGGACAGGTCCCCCAGATACCGCAGGTAGTGGTGGGCCAGGAACACCTCCGGCCGCGCCGCGGCCACCCGCTCGAGCCGCGCGACGTACCGCTCGGCCGCGGGCAGCGGCGCGATCGTCTCCCGCCACCGCGGGCCGAGCAGGAACGTCAGATCCGCCTCGAGCGCCGGGGTGCGCAGCAACGCGTCGTCCAGGAAGGGCCCGGCGATCGGGTCGCCGGCGTGGCCCCGGCCCACCCGCTCGAGCGCCTCGTAGACGAACCACGACTGGGCGAGCAGCGCCGCGTAGCCCTCCCGGGTGAGCCGGCCGGCCAGCAGTTCGGTGACGAACTGCGCGTTCTCGGTGTCGCTGTGCGCCTGCGCCGTCTCGCGCCGGAGCCGTTCCGCGAACCCCGTGACCTCGATCGCGGTCATCGACCGGTTCCTCCTCGTGCCCGACGTCCACCGTCGGCGCACCCACGCCGACCTAGAAGACAGGCTAACCTGACCCGGCGGCGGATCCGGGGGGCGACGTGTCCGAGGTCACGCACTGACGTCGTCGAGCGCGGCCGCGATCGCGGCCGGCAACTCCAGCTCCTCGGCCACCAGCACCCCGGTCAGCTGCGCCAGATCCCGCGCGCCGACCACCGTGGACGCCACCGCCGGCCGGTCCCGCACCCACGCCAGCGCCACCGCCAGCGGCGACGTCCCGAGCCCGTCCGCGGCCGTCGCCACCGCCTCGACCACCCGCGCCGCCGGCTCGGTCAGATAGCTGCGCACCTCCTCGGTGTGCACGTCGTCGGCGCCGCGCGAGTCCGCCGGGATGCCGTCGCGGTACTTGCCCGTCAACACCCCGCCCGCCAGCGGCACCGCCGCGAACACCCCCACCCCGTGGTGCAGCGCCGCCGGGATCAGCTCCTCCTCGACCCCGCGCGCGAGCAGCGAGTACTCCACCTGCGTCGCCACCAGCGGCGCGTGGCGCGTCGCCACCGCCGCGGCCGTCGCCAGCTGCCAGCCCAGGTACCCACGCACCCCCACGTACCGGGCCCGGCCGCTGGTCACCGCGAACTCCAGCGCCGCCGCGACCTCGTCGACCGGCGTCCGCGGATCCCACGTCGCCACCTGCCACAGGTCCAGGTGGTCGGTGCCCAGCTCCCGCAACGTGCGGTCCAGCTGCGTGAGCAGGCCCGCACGGGAACAGTCCACCCGGCCCGCCCCGACCTTCGAGGTGTCGATGCCCGAGCTGCCGGACACCACCAGCTGATCCCGCGGCACCACGTCGTCGAGCAGCTCCGCCAGGATCCGCTGTGCCACCCCGTCGCCGTAGGCGGGGGACGTGTCGACCAGGGTGCCGCCGGCGTCGACGAACGCCGACAGCTGCGCCGCCGCCTCGTCCCCGTCCGTGCCGCGTCCCCAGCTCAGGGTGCCCAGACCGAGCCGCGAGACCCGCAGCCCGCTCGCACCCACCGTTCTGTGTTCCATATCCGCCCGCGCCTCGTGACCATCCGACCGACGGGGCCGATCCGCCGCAGCCGCGACCGCCGCCCCTGACCCAGCACCCTAGTGCCGCGAGGCCGCGAAAACCGTTCCGCCGCGCCGCGTACCCTCGCCCAGGTGAAAATCGACCCCACCCCCGGCGACCTTCCCCACGATCACCCGGAGGTCGCCGCGTGATCGGCGAATCCATGACCTGGCTCCAGACCCTCGTCCTCGGCCTCGTGCAGGGTCTGACCGAGTTCCTCCCGATCTCGTCCTCCGGCCACCTGCGGATCGTCTCGGAGATCTTCTTCGGCACCGACGCCGGCGCGTCCTTCACCGCCGTCACCCAGCTCGGCACCGAGGCGGCCGTCCTGGTCTTCTTCGGCAAGGACATCGTCCGCATCGTCGCCGCGTGGTTCCGTGGCCTCGCCCACCGCGAACACCGCAGCGACCTCGACTACCGCATGGGCTGGTACGTGATCGTCGGCACCATCCCCGTCGGCGTCCTCGGATTCCTGTTCAAGGACCAGATCCGCACCGGCGCCCGCAACCTGTGGCTCATCGCCACCATGCTCATCGTGTTCGCCCTCGTCATCGCCGCCGCCGAACGCTACGGCCGCAAGACCCGCAAGCTCGACGAACTCACCCTCCGCGACGGCATCCTCATGGGCAGCGCGCAGGCGCTGGCCCTGATCCCCGGGGTGTCCCGCTCCGGCGGCACCATCAGCGCCGGCCTGTTCCTCGGCCTGACCCGCGAGGCCGCCGCCCGGTACTCGTTCCTGCTCGCCATCCCCGCCGTCGTCGCCTCCGGCCTGTTCAGCCTCCCGGACGCGTTCGAACCCGCCGGGGAGGGCCTCAACGCCTCCGGCGCCCAGCTGTTCGTCGCCACCGCCGTCGCATTCGCCGTCGGCTACGCCTCGATCGCCTGGTTGCTCAGGTTCGTCGTCAACCACTCGATGTACTGGTTCGTCGGCTACCGCATCGCCCTCGGCGCCGTCGTCCTGGCCCTGCTCGCCACCGGCACCATCTCGGCCACCTGACCCCGGGACCCACGCCGGGCCCGCTCGTCGGGCGCCCGGCCCATTAGGCTGGCTTCATGACGGTCATCCTGCTGCGGCACGGGCGCTCGACGGCGAACACCTCCCGGGTCCTCGCCGGCCGCACCCCCGGCGTCGAACTCGACGAGATGGGCCACATCCAGGCCAAGGGCCTCGTCGACCGGCTCGCCGGCCTCACCATCGCCGAGATCGTGCACTCGCCGCTGCTGCGCTGCCGCCAGACGGTGACCCCCCTCGCCGCCGACCGCGGCCTGACCCCCCTCGTCGACGACCGCCTCGTCGAGGTGGACTACGGGCAGTGGACCGGCCGCGAACTCGGTGACCTGCTGAAGGAACCGCTGTGGAAGGTGGTCCAGCAGCACGCCTCCGCCGCGGTGTTCCCCGACGGCGAAGGCCTCGCACAGGTCCAGGCCCGCGCCGTCACCGCCGTCCGCGAACACGACGGCCGCCTCGCCGCCGCCCACGGCGGCGACGTCGTCTGGATCGCCTGCACCCACGGCGACGTCATCAAGGCCGTCCTCGCCGACGCGCTCGGCACGCACCTCGACGGCTATCAGCGCATCGTCGCCGAGCCCGCCTCCCTCAGCGTCGTCCGCTACACCGAGACCCGCCCGTTCGTGCTGCGCGTCAACGACACCGGCTCGGACCTGTCCGGGCTCGCGCCGCCGGCGCAACCGGCGCCCGTGCCGGGCGGGGAGGTCGGTCCCCGCGGCGGATAATGGGAGAGCGACACCGGATGGATTCGACAACGAGGAGGTGCGATGGCCCGCGCGATACATGTCTTCCGGACCCCGGACCGGTTCGTCGCCGGCACCGTCGGTGAACCCGGCGACCGGGTGTTCTATCTGCAGGCCGTGCACGCCTCCCGGGTGGTGAGCGTGATGCTCGAGAAGCAGCAGGTGCAGATCCTCGCCGACCGCATGGGCCTGCTGCTCGAGGAGGTGCACCGCCGCTTCGGCACGGACCTGCCCGAGGACGCGGACGTCGACATCAGTCCGCTCGTCACCCCCATCGACGCGGAGTTCCGCGTCGGGACCATGGGCCTGGGCTGGGACGCCGACAGCGGCAACGTCGTCGTCGAGCTGCTCGCCGTCACCGAGACCGAAGTCGACGAGTCCGTCGTCCTCGACGACGCCGAGGAGGGCCCGGACGCGGTCCGCGTCTTCCTCACCCCCCAGCAGGCCCGCGAATTCGCCGCCCGGTCCGAACTCGTCGTCGCCGCCGGCCGCACCCCGTGCCCGCTGTGCGGCGAACCGGTCGGCGGCGGCCACATCTGCGTACGCACCAACGGGTACCTGCGCACCGAGGGCTTCGACCCCGCCGCCTGGCTCGGCGAGGAGACCTGAGCCGGTGGGCAGCCCCGACGTCCGCACCGTGCTCACCGACGGCGAACTCACCGTGGTCGGCCGCGTCGTGCACGCCAGCAACGCCACCCTGGTGTGCGACGCCACCCTCGACGCGACCACCGTGCGCTGCGTGTACAAGCCCGTCCGCGGCGAACGGCCCCTGTGGGACTTCCCCGACGGCACCCTCGCCGGCCGGGAGGTGGCCTCCTACCTCGTCTCCGAGGCCCTCGGCTGGGGCGTCATCCCCACCACCGTGCTGCGCGAGGGACCCTTCGGGACCGGCATGGTGCAGCGGTGGATCGACACCCCCGACCCCGCCGACCCGCCCGGCCGCCTCGACCTGGTCGACCTGTGCCCGATCGACGCCGTCCCGCCCGGCTGGCTGCCCGTCCTGCGCGCCCGCGATCTCGACGGCACCGACGTCGTCCTCGTCCACGCCGACGACCCGCGACTGCAGCGCATGGCCGTGCTCGACGTGATCCTCAACAACGCCGACCGCAAGGGCGGGCACGCCCTCGAGGGCGTCGACGGCGGCGTGTACGGCGTCGACCACGGCATCTGCCTGCATCGGGAGAACAAGCTGCGCACCGTGCTGTGGGGCTGGGCCGGCAGCCAGGTCGACCCGTCGCTGCTCGTCGACCTGGACAAACTCGCCCGCGAACTCGACGGCGAACTCGGGCAGCGGCTGGGCACCCACATCACCGCCGGCGAGGTCGCCGCCCTGCGGGGCCGCGTCGGCGCCCTGCTCCGCCGCCCCGTCATGCCCCGCCCGGTCGGAGAGCGGCGCATCCCCTGGCCGGCGTTCTGAGGACCCGGCCTCCGTCCGGAGCCGCCCGCGCCCTCTACTAGGCTCGTGCGCATGCTGTCATGGTCCGACATCGCGCTCCCGTCCGTCCCCGGTCAGGGCCCCCCGCTCCGGCTGTACGACACCGCCGATCGCGCGGTCCGCCCCGTCACCCCGGGCCCCACGGCCACGATGTACGTCTGCGGCATTACCCCCTACGACGCCACCCACCTCGGTCACGCCGCCACCTACCTCGCCTTCGACCTGGTCCACCGCGTGTGGCGCGACGCCGGCCACGACGTGCACTACGTCCAGAACGTCACCGACGTCGACGACCCGCTGTTCGAACGGGCCGCCCGCGACGGCGAAGACTGGATCGTCCTCGGCATGCGCGAGACCGCCCTGTTCCGCGAGGACATGGAGGCGCTGCGCGTCCTGCCGCCCCGCGACTACATCGGCGCCGTCGAATCCGTCGGCGAGGTCGTCGAACTGGTCGAGAAACTCGTCGCCTCCGGCGCCGCGTACATCGTCGACGACGCCGAATACCCCGACGTGTACTTCCGCGCCGACGCCACCGAGCAGTTCGGCTACGAATCCGGCTACGACCGCGCCACCATGGAGCACTTCTTCGCCGAACGCGGCGGCGACCCCGACCGGCCCGGCAAGCGCGACCCGCTCGACGCCCTGCTCTGGCGCGCGCAGCGGCCCGGCGAACCGGCCTGGCCGTCCCCGTTCGGCGACGGCCGCCCCGGCTGGCACATCGAATGCGCCGCCATCGCCCTCAACCGCATCGGCAGCGGCTTCGACGTCCAGGGCGGCGGCAGCGACCTGATCTTCCCCCACCACGAATTCTCCGCTGCCCACGCCGAGGCAGTCACCGGCGACCGCCGCTTCGCCCGGCACTACGTGCACACCGGGATGATCGGCCTCGACGGCGAGAAGATGTCCAAGTCCCGCGGCAACCTCGTGTTCGTCTCCAAGCTCCGCGGCCAGGGCGTCGACCCCGCCGCCCTCCGCCTGGGCCTGCTCGCCGGGCACTACCGCACCGACCGGGCCTGGACCGACCAGGTCCTCGCCGACGCCCAGGCCCGCCTCGCCCTGTGGCGCGACGCCGCGGCCCTGCCGTCCGCGGCTTCGGTCGACGACACCGTCGCCCGGCTGCGTCAGCACCTCGCCGACGACCTCGACACGCCCAAAGCGCTCGACGCACTGGATGCGTGGGCGACGTTCGCGGTCGAGCGCGGCGGCGTCGACCCCTCGGCGCCCGCCGTATTCGCGGACGCCGTCGACGCCCTGCTCGGCATCCCGCTGCACTGAAGCGCCTTCCGAGTGTGCACATCTCGTCGCGACACGCCGAAGCGTAACGACGAGATGTGCACGCCCGACCCTCTATACATGGGTGACGGATGAGAGCGAGAGGTGCGGGGCCAGGTGCAGAGTGACCGCTGGGTCGAGGTCAGTCCCTCCCCGTTCGACCACGAACGCGAAGGACTCGAACGGATCAAGGAGATCCTTCCCGACGCCCCACCGTTCCGGGCGTGGTCGAACTTCGAGTTCCGCGACAACCGTGGCCGCTGGCACGAGGTGGACCTGCTGGTCCTCGCCCGCGACACCCTCTACCTGATCGAACTCAAGTACTACAGCGGCGTTCTGCGCGGCAACGACCACGTGTGGAGTCGCGGAAATTACCGTTCTGAGGATTCGCCGCTGCTTCTTGCGCGCAAGAAGGCGCAGTACTTCTCGTCGCTGCTGAAGGACCGGCTGGCGGAGAAGACCGGGCAGAAGAACCTCAAGGGCATCATCCCGTTCGTGCAGGAACTCGTGTACCTGCATCATCCGGGCCTCGAGTGCATGCTGCCCACCAGTTCCAAGATCAACCTCTACGGCATCGACGGCTACGAACACAGCAGCCGACTGCCTGGCCTCAGCGAACGCCTCCTGGCACCGGCCAAACACGAACCGGTCTCCGAGGAAAAGTCGCTGTTGATCCGCGACCTGATGACGGCGATCGGTCTCGCCCCGCGCCGCCAGCGCGAGGTCGGTTCCTGGGTGATCGACGATCAGCCCCTCGGCGACGGCGAGGGCTGGCAGGATTGGCCCGCCTTCCATCACGTCGACATGGAACGGGCCGCCCGCATCCGCTTCTACCTGCCCAAACCCGGCGCGACCTCCGCGGAGGAACACGCCCGGGCGCGCGGCGTCGAGCACGAATACAGGCTGCTGTCCCGGCTCAAGCACGACGGCCTGCAGGTGCCCGTCGACGTCGTCAAGGACAAGGAACTCGGCATCGGCCTGGTGTTCCCGAAATCCGAGAGCGACGTCCGCCTGGACCTGTGGCTCGCGGACCACCACGGCGAGATGACGCTCGAGCGGCAACTCGCGGCGCTCACCGAGATCGCCGAGATCGTCCACTACGCGCACCGGCACCGCGTGGTGCACCGCACCCTCAACCCACGGGCGATCGTGGTCCGCGACCGCAAGACCGGCCCGCAACCGCAGGTGACCGACTGGGACACCGCGGGTGTGCTGCCCGCCAACGCGGAAACCGGGGTCACCCGCCTGTCTGCGGGGCCGCTGAGTCTCATGGCCGGCAGCCTGAGCGACCAGGCCCGGCTGTTCACCGCGCCCGAGGGCGTGAACCCCGCCGACCCGGCCCGAATGGACGTCTTCGGACTCGGCGCGCTCGCGTTCTACCTGCTCACCGGCGGGCAGTCACCGGCAACGGAGCGAGGCGAACTGCTCGACCGATTGCGCCGCGACGGCGGTCTCGATCTGGCGGTGGAACTGCCGCAGGTCCCTTCGATCCTGCGGCAACTCGTGCTCGACGCCACCGACCCCCGTCCCGCAGAACGGATCTCTTCCGTCGCAGACTTCCTCGAGCGACTCGAGGCGGTGCGCTCGGATCTGTTCCGCGCCGAGGGGGAAACCGATCCGCTCGACGCGAAACCCGGCGACGAACTCGGCGACGGCCGCTTCGTCTACAAGCGGCGCCTGGGCGCGGGGTCGACCGCCGTCGGAATCCTTGTCGTGGACCGCAAGGCGGGCGATCACGAGCGGGTCCTCAAGGTCGCCCGCGACGACGAGGCCGCCGCTCGCATCCACGCCGAGGCGCAGGTGCTCGGCAAACTCGACGATCCTCGCATCGTGCAGCTCGCCTCCGAGGAGAACGTCGGCGGCCGCGCGGCTCTCGTCGTGCACTACGCGGGACGCACCACCCTCGCGGAGGAACTGGCCGCTAAGGGCGGGCGGCTGTCGATCGATCTGCTCGAACGCTGGGGCACCGATCTGCTGCAGGCGCTCGTCGCTCTCGAACGCGCCGGGGTGGTGCACCGCGACCTCAAGCCGTCGAACCTCGGTGTGCACCAGTCCAGCCCGCGTGCCGACGCGCACCTTCGCTTGTTCGACTTCTCGATGGCCGGGATCGATCTGCGCCACACCGACGCCGGAACCCCGCCCTATCTCGACCCGTTTCTCGGCACCGGTGGACGCAACCAGTACGACACCGCCGCCGAGCGCTACGGTGCCGCGGTCGTCCTGTTCGAGATGGCAACCGGTGCGGCGCCGCAGTACGGACCGGACCCACAGGCGAACCCGGCCACCGTGCAGGACGACGTCACCGTCGATCCCTCCATGTTCGAGACGCCCGTCGCGGCAGGTCTCACCGCGTACTTCACCTCGGCGCTGTCCCGCGACGTCGCGACCCGCCCGGACACGGCCGAGGAGATGCTCCGCGACTGGCGCCGGGTGTTCACCGACCTCGACGCCGCTCCCGCGAAGACCGACAAGACCACTCGCGCAGTCAAGGTCGTCGCCGGCACCTCCCTTGCTGCCGCCGGGCTGAGCGCACGGGCCGTGTCTGCTCTCGCCGCGGCGCAGGTCACCACGGTCGGCGAGCTGTTGGTGCTCGATTCCACCCGACTCAACCGGCTGGTCGCCAAGGAAGCAAAAGCCACCCGCACCGAGATCCGCGACCGGCATCGCACGTGGGTCAAAGAACTCGGCCGATCCGCCGCAAAGCCCCAGGATCAGCAGGGCCTGCTCGGCCTCGACGACGCCGTCGCCCTGTTGGTATCGGCGGTGGGCACGGGTAGGGCCAGTACCCGCCGCAGCGCAGCGGAACTGCTCCTCGGTGTCACCGGCACTCTCGATGCGTTCGTGTCCGGCAACGAACTGGCGTCGGCGTTGAAGAAGAGCGGTCCCCGAGGAAACCAGCTCCTCAAGGAACTGCAGTCCGACTGGGCGGAGAACCCGGCGACTCGGGAGCTGCTCGACGAACTCATCGATGTCGCCGACCAGGTCCTCCGCGATTCCGGTGGGGTAGTAGCGATCTCCACCCTCACCGCCGAGATCCGCGCCCGGCTGCCCCAAGCCCCGGCCGCTACCACCGATGCCTTGGCCCCGCGTCTCGCGGAGCGTGCTGCCGCCGGGCTGTTGCGCCTCGCCCTGGATCGACTCACCGAGCACGAAACCGCGGAGGGAACCCGACGGTGGGTGCGCCGGCGCCACGGTGGACGCCTCGCGTTGGTCGCAGACGACGAACTCCTGCTCGCCGGAGCCGAAGCCGCGGGCCGTCGCGCCGACGACCTCATGGTCGCCACCCCGATGTCCCAGGTGGTCCCGATGGGCACCGCGGCACGCGAACTGCGCGGCGCGTTCGCTCGCGCCTACACAGCCGCGGCCGGACCGGACGTGCCGGTGCCGCTGCCACCGGACGGGCGTCTTGTGCGCTTGGCAGCGGCGATTTCCCGCTTCGCCGCCGTCTCCGGTCGCGGTGAGCTGCACAGCCGCAGTCTCGGCCCGTCCGACGCGCTGCGCATTGCCCTTGCCGGACTCGCCCAGACTGAGGCGTTGTCACCGACGGAGATCCGGGCACGCGTTGCCGCACGATTCCCGGAACTCGACCGGCTCCCGGCCCGACCCGCTCTCGATGCGCACCTCGACCGTGCCGGGCTCGGCCTCACCTGGGACGGCACCGCCTACCGCTACGAGCAGGCCGCGCCGCCGAGCGAAACCTCCCTGCACACCCGCACCGCCACTCACACCGGACCGTCCGCCGGACCCGTCGTATCCGCCGCGACCAGCGATGGTGGCGCGGCGCGGAACTCGCTGGTGACGCGCTCCTTGGCCGAGAACGGCTTCCTTGTGTTCGGGGTGCCCGTCCATCGGCCCGGCGACCACCAGGTCGTCGCGCGGGAACTCGTCGAGACCCACGAGGGTGAGGTCCTCGACGTCACCGGAGCGATCATCGACGCGATGCGGACTTTCTCGTCCGAGCGGGGTGTGCCGTGGGATCTCGTGCGCAGCGCAGATGCTGCGGCGCCGGGCAGCAAGGATGCGCGGGGCCTGCGCGCGGTGCTCGAGCAGGTGATGCCGCGTGTCTGCGCCGGCCTCGAGGAGCGAGTGTTCGGCGACGCCGCGCAGGCGAGGCCGCTGGTGCTCACCGAAATGTCGCCGCTGGCCCGCTACGGCTACCTCGACGTCTTGGCTCGGCTGGCCGACCTGTCGGCACCACGTCGCCGCCCGGTGTGGGTGGTGTTACCGCAGATGCGCGGGCAGCGTGGCGCGTTGGTGGATGGTCAGCCGATCCAGTTGGGTTCACCCGGTGGACAGTTCGTTGTGTACCCGGTTTGGAAGACCGGGATCGTGGAGAGCGAGAAGGTGTGATGGCGGACTTTTCCGCGACCGAATTGGTGAAGGCGCTGCGCAAGCAGGTCACCGTCCTCGAGGACGATCTGCGTGCGCGCGTCGACGGCGCGGACGTCGACACCCGACAGCCCGGGGTGGAGCAGCGGTGGCGAGCCGAGTACACCGCCGCGCTGCACGCACAGCGGACAGCTGCGTCGTGGCAGGTGTGGCGCGACGAACGGGTGACGCAGGCCGCGGTGGCGTGGGTGCTGCTGACGGTGTTCGCGCGCTACTGCGAAGACCACGCACTGGTGTCGAAGGCGTGGATCGGAGGACCGGACGCGGATGCGCGCCAGCAGGCACTCGACGCCCGGCGCGCCTACTTCACCGAGTTCCCGGAGCACACCGACCGCGAATGGCTCGAAACGATCGTCGCGCATTTCGCCAAGATGGAAGCCACCCGCGGGCTGGTCGACAGCTACTCGCCGATGCACCAGGTAGCCCCCTCGGGTGACGCGGCGCGCAGTCTTCTCGAATTCTGGTGGGAAAAGGACACATCGGGTGAGCCGCTGTGGAGTTTTGCTGATGTCGACACACGATTCTTGGGTGACGTCTATCAGGATCTGTCGGAGTTCGCGAAGAAGACCTATGCGCTTCTGCAGACCCCGGAGTTCGTCGAGGAGTTCATCCTCGATCAGACCCTCGAACCGGCGCTGAAAGAGCGCCCGCTCGATGGCTTCACGGTGATCGACCCGACCTGCGGGTCCGGCCACTTCCTGCTCGGCGCGTTCCACCGGTTGCTGGAGCGCTGGGAGAACGAGGCTCCCGCGCTCGGCCGTCGCGTACTGGTGCAGAAGGCGCTGGCATCGGTATTCGGCGTAGACATCAACCCGTTCGCGGTGGCGATCGCGCGGTTCCGGCTGATGGTCGCCGCATTGGATGCGAGTGGGGACAAGTCGATCGAGAAGTTGATCGACATCGAACTCAACCTCGCGGCCGGTGACTCGTTGCTGTGGGGTGCGCGGCAGCAGGCGCTTGCGGATGATCTGTGGTCGACCGGATCGGAGCAGATGGCGTATGCAACGGAGAACGCGGATGCGCTCAAGTCGATTCTGCAACGGGAACATGATGTGGTGGTAGGGAATCCGCCGTACATCACTGTCAAGGATACGGCGCTGAACGCGACCTACCGTCAGCTCTACTCGACGTGCCATCGGCAGTACGCACTGACGGTGCCGTTCATGGAATTGTTCTTCGACCTCGCCAAGAGCGACTCCGATGGCAAGCCAGGGTGGGTCGGACAGATCACGTCGAACTCATTCATGAAGCGGGAATTCGGCTCAAAGCTCATCGAAGGGTTCCTGAGCACCCGTGACTTGAAACGGGTTATCGACACGTCGGGCGCGTACATCCCGGGTCATGGGACACCGACAGTAATTTTGGTGGGACGCAATCGGACGCCGGTTGGTGAGACGGTTCGCGCGGTGCTCGGGGTGCGAGGGGAGCCGGGCCGACCAGAAGATCCCGCGAAGGGAATTGTGTGGTCGGCAATCGTGGAGCACGTCGATGAATCCGGTTTCGACAACGGTTGGATCAGCGTCGCTGAGTTGGATCGATCGACGCTTCGAACTCATCCGTGGAGCCTGTCAGGTGGCGGCGCAGTCGAACTACTTCGAGATGTGGAATCCTCGAGTGTCGCGAGGCTAGAAGGTATGATCCGCGAAATTGGTTTTGCCGTGATTACCGGTGAAGACGAGGCATTCGGTGTGCCGCTTGGAATGGCCAGTAGACGCATGGGTATCGAGTGTGTGATGCCGCTTGTCGGCGGTGAGGGCGTCCGCGATCATTGTGTCGAGGCTAGTGGTGCGGCCATCTGGCCCTACACAGCTGAACTGCTCCCCCAAGAGCTGCCCGGGGCCCTCAAGGTTCTCTGGCCGAATCGTCGTGTTCTGGAGGTGCGCCGACGCTTTGGGACCCCGGTCGAGGAGATTGACGATCTCGCATGGTGGGAGATTCGTGAGCTTTATCGAAGTAAGGTGCGTGTCGCGCGGTCCATTGCATTCGGTGAGATTGCTTCTCATAACCATTTTGTTCTTGATCGCGGTGGGCGGGTATTTGACCGTACAGCGCCCGTTATCAAGCTACGGGAGGACGCGAGCGAGGACGATCACCTGCGGCTGCTCGGGTTGCTCAACAGTTCGGTAGCGTGCTTCTGGCTAAAACAGAACTGTCAGAACAAGGCCGGCGGCGGAATCGGTCGCGGCGATTCGGACGAGCATTGGGAGCAGCGGTACCAATTCAATGGCACCAAGGTACAGAACTTCCCACTTCCATCGTCCTACCCATTGGAACAAACCCGCAGGCTGGACACCCTCGCGCAGGAGCTCGCCACCCTCGTTCCGACTGCCGTCGCCGCGATCCGCGTGCCGACCACTGAGGCACTGGCACACGCGCGCACCGAGTCTGACCGGATTCGTGCACTGATGATTGCGCGCCAGGAGGAACTCGACTGGGAGTGCTATCGGCTCTACGGACTCATCGACGAAGACCTCGCCTACGCGGGTGAGCTACCCGGAATTGCGCTGGGGGAGCGGGCGTTCGAGATCGCCCTCGCGCGCGCCGTCGAATCCGGTGAGCGCACGGCCTGGTTCGAGCGGCACCGCTCCACTCCGATCACCGAAACTCCGTCGTATCTGCCCGCTGACTATCGAGACCTCGTGCAGCGCCGTCTTGACGTGATCGCGTCGAATCCGCACATCCGTTTGCTGGAGAAGCCGGAGCACAAGCGGCGGTGGGCGACCGAGCCGTGGGACAAGCGCGTCACCGAAGCGTTGCGTGACTGGCTGCTGGATCGCGTCGAGAACCGCGACCTGTGGTTCGAAGGTGACCACCCGACCCCGCGCAGCATCGCGCAACTCGCCGACCGGCTCGACCGCGACGAGGATTTCCGTCAGGTACTGAGGTTATGGGCCGGCAACAACGAGGTGTCCACTTCGGCGGCGTTGGCCAAGCTCCTCGATGAGGAGGGTGTCCCGTATCTGGCAGCGTTGCGGTACAAGCCGTCCGGTCTCATCAAGCGCGAAGCGTGGGAACACACCTGGGATCTTCAGCGCCGCGAGGATGCGGGGGAGAAGTTGGACGGCCCGATTCCGGTGCCGCCGAAGTACAAGCCCGCCGATTTCCTCAAGGCTTCGTACTGGTCGCGACGCGGCAAACTCGATGTGCCCAAGGAACGGTTCATCTCTTATCCGAATGCGAACCGCGACACCGACCCTACAATGCTCCTCGGCTGGGCGGGATGGGATCACGCCGAACAGGCCCTCGCGCTCGCCGGACTCGTCGATGAACGCATCGCGACCGACGGCTGGGATCAGGCGTCTCCAGAGAAGCTGACTCCGATGCTGGCGGGCCTCGCCGAGCTGTTGCCATGGGTGCGGCAATGGCACGGTGAGATCGACCCCGAATACGGCGAATCCGTCGCTGACACCATCGAGGAAGTGCTGCGCTCGCACTGCGCGGAACTCGGTCTGACCATCGAGGATCTCGCTGTCTGGCGGCCACTTCCTGCAACCCGAGGCCGCCGTACAAACGAACGTTGAATTGCGACAATCGTGCGGCTTCTGCCGTGCCGATCCAGAACGTTCAGATGTTACCCTCACTGGTTTAATCGGCCAACCCTAATGGCGTACCGCAAAGGATATGCAGTGACCAGTCAAGATCCTCCATTTCATACTCTCCATTTCGGTCAGATTGATGCTAACCAAGAAGCCATTGACGAGCCGAGCCTTCTGACGGACGGGTATTTTGATTACCGCGACGCGGCATATGGCGTTAAGTCGCTACGTACGTGGGCTCTATTAGGTCCCAAAGGTTCCGGTAAATCGGCAGTGCTTAAGCATATCGAACTCTCGTGGGCGAATCGATATGACCGATTCTTCACTTACTGGTCGCTGTCTAGTTTTCCAGTAAACGACGTTACGCGTATTGAGACTGGTCAATCGGCGGGCGGGTCGCGCGCCCAATCGGTATGGGAGTTCCTATTAATTTTACGTCTCGTTCAGTCGCTGAACGAGGACCAGTCAGTTTCGGCGCCAGGGTCTTTCGGGGAGATGTCGCAGGCTTTAAAGAGAGGTGGGTATCTCCCTGGTGACTGGCTGTCATCTGTTGTGAAATGGACGAGTTCCAAGCTCAAATTTGATGCGAAGGTCGTTGGCGCGGAAGCGAACTTTGACTCGGCGTCAATCACGCCTCTCGAGGTTACCTCGTACTTAAAACAGCAGATATCATATGTGCGCACTGAAAATAAACATGTACTAGCTCTTGATGGTCTGGACTCATTCTTCTTCGAGTCGAACGACGAGTGGAATTCACTAGCGGGACTGGTTCAAGCAGTCTACGCCCTGAATACCGAGTTCCGTTCAATGGATCTTCCAATAGCGGTTGTCGTAGCAGTCCGTTCCGATATCTTTGATGTCTTGCCTGGCGCAGAAGTTAACAAGCTGACTCCGTATGCCACGTATTTGGATTGGCACGCAAATGGAATTGGGTCGAGGAATAATTTGTGGAATCTACTCACGGCGAAAGCGTCGGTTGCACGGCCGGAGGTGCGTAATATTGTGACGCAGTACCTGGGTACTCCGATTGCTATTGGTCCACACACCGAGATACCTGAGTTTCTTCTAGACAACACTCGGCTCATTCCGCGCGATGCAGTGGCTTTGATGGGGTATCTTCAAAGATGCTACAAGGGAAATAAGTCCGTCACAGAATTGAGTGTTAAGAGGGCTGTCCAGTTATATGCGGAGGAGTACTTTGTCGGAGAAATATTCGACAATCTCGCCGGTGTGCTTCCGTCTCGTAGGGCCCGCGAGTTGGCGTCATTTAAAGACGCGCTAAGAACGGTACCGTCGAGAATATTCACAGTCAACGATTTGCAGGTAGAGCTCGAAGGTGAGCTCGAGCCTTTCGAGGTGAAGAGACTGTTGAAGCAGATGTTCGAAACTGGAGGAATTGGCATACATAATAGGGGGTACACCGACTTTATGTTTAGAAAGGTGTCTGGCGCAGGATTCACGACTCGTTATGAGTTTATGCTTCATGACACGCTTACGCGAGCATGGAATAGGCCGTGGAGGGATCGTAATCGGGGCTGATTTGCAGGTGCGAGCGCGACCGCGTTGAGGGGAGTAACTTCGCTGGATTGAGGACCGGGGCCCCGCATGGGCTGGGGCGGCGCTGCTGGTCGACGCTGATCGGCCTCATGTTTGCACAATGTAGAAGGTGCTGCAGGGGTTCGCCGATCTTGTGGGGCGTCTTATGTTTTGGATGCACATCGTGAGTGACCTGACGCGGTAGTCGGTCCGGTTCGTTTGGTGCGCGAGTACCCTAACGGAATTGCTTTATGCAGAAGGGAAATCCACGTGAGTTCCCGAAATGGCGGCCACCCAGTCAGTCCTGTGCCCTGGGTATCGACAGAGTGGCTGCAAGTGGTCCCGGTGACGAAGCGGACTATGACGCGCAACCTGTTTGTCGGCATGGGAAATGTCGGACGCGGTCACCGTTTGGAAGCGGGTGGTCTTGGCCGGTTCTTCACTCATTCCCAAGCGCATCGAGAAGCGGACGCCCTGCGGGCGGCTGCGCCCAACCCATCGGAGACCCTACGGCTCCCTGTATTGCCTTCGGCCCCTTCCCCAACGCTGCCCGGTCACCATGCCCCGATAGACCATCTCGGCCAGCACTTCTGGCCCCACGTCGGAGGTAACGTGCGGCTTGCGCTGGACCCGGTCGTTCGTGTCGACCCTCACGATCGGGTGCTCCACCGCCAGAATGGAGACGAAGGATACTGGCGCCCAGTCGGTTTCACGCACGGGAATGGAACCCTGCGCGCAGCGTCGAAGCGCTGACGTCGGACCTTGGGAGATGAGCGACGAATGCCCGACATGCCGCGGCCACCGGAACGGCCCGCGCACACGTCGCAGCGAAAACACCTCGAGCCTCTCGACCGGAAAGGTCGAGAGGCTCGTTGGGTCAGGACGCCAGTGAGAACCCCGGGCGGGTGAGAAAGTGGAGGTCGGCGTCGAATGCCGAACCGTGAGAATTGCGCCCTGGGGGCGTGTGGATAGACTCCACCGTACGGTGCATGACAGCGCTCCTGTCGTGTGCCCAGGCCCCGGTTCGGTGTTCCAGCACCAGCCGGGGTCGACCTGTATTCAGGCCGGTGCAGGGATGGTCCCGCGCGTGGCGGGGAGCGTCAACCTCGAACGCATGTTCGTGTCGCGCGATCTGGTGAGCCGCCAGATCTGGGGTCCGCCGCGCGCCCACTGTCGGGGATGTGGAGGCGTCACCGATCCGCCGCGCGCGTGGGTGGTGCCCGGTAACGTCGCCGTCCTTTGGCAGGATGAATTTCACAGCGACCTCCACCACGGCCGCTGTCCCGAGAACCATGAAGGAGGGGCGGAGTAAGCGTGAGCATTCTGCTGCGGGACGTCATCGACATTCCTGAACGCATCGGCGCCGACGACTACGTGCTGCGCCTGACCGACAGCACCGACAACGACGCACACATCCGCGCCACCGTCGACTCCTACGTACTCACCGACTCGCTCAAAGACAACTTCGCGGCCGCGATCTCTCTCATCTCCGACGCGATCACCAAGAACACCTCCCGCGGCGCCTACCTCGCCGGGTCGTTCGGCTCCGGTAAGTCGCACTTCATGGCGGTGCTCTACGCCCTCCTCGGCAATCACCCGGCCCTGCGCACCGAACGATTCCGCGACCTCACCGACCGCTACGACGCCAACATCGCCGGCAAGAAGATCCTCAGCCTCACTTACCACTTCCTCGGCACCAAGTCGATGGAAGAAGCGATCTTCCGTGGCTACGTCGACCAGATCCGCCGCCTACACCCCGAAGCGCCGCTGCCCGCCCTGCACGTATCCGACACCCTCCTCGCCGACGCCGAGCACCTGCGCGAAAAGATGGGTGATGAGCGGTTCCTCTCCGGACTCGGCGGCGACAGCGCGGACGGCGACGACGCGTGGGGCGGACTGGTCTCCGACAGTTGGAGCCTCGAGCGGTACCGCGCCGGGCTCGTCGCCCCCGCGGAGAGCGAGCAGCGCAAGGAACTTGTCTCCGCGCTGGTGCGCAACTACTTCACGTCGTTCCTCGAGCAAGCCGAATACGTCGACCTCGACCGCGGCCTGAGCGTCATCTCCGAACACGCCAAAGAACTCGGCTACGACGCCGTGGTGCTCTTTCTCGACGAACTGATCCTCTGGCTGATCTTCTACGTGCGCAACAACGAGATCTTCAGCCGCGAATCGCAGAAGATCACCAAGCTCGTCGAAGGCTCCGGAAACCCGCGGCCAATTCCCCTGGTCTCCTTCATCTCCCGTCAGATGGACCTGCGCAAGTGGCTCGCCGATGCCGGCGCCTCCGGTGCCGAGCAGGACGCATCCGATCGTGTACTGCAATACCAGCAGGGCCGGTTCCGCACCATCGAACTCGGCAACGACAATCTCGCCGAAGTCGCGAACATCCGTCTGCTGCAACCGAAGAGCGACGAAGCCGAGCAGGCTCTCGACGAGGCATTCCGCACCGTCACACGCAGCCCCGAAGTGTGGGACGTGCTGCGTGATTCGATGAACACCACCGAGGAACATCGCGGATCCTCCGAGCAGGAATTCCGGCTCACCTACCCGTTCTCGCCCGCACTGGTGTCCACGCTGCGCGAACTCGCCTCCGTGATGCAACGCGACCGCACCGCGCTGAAGGTGATGCAGCGCATGCTCGTCGAACGCCGCGACACCCTCACCACCGCCGACCTCATCCCCGTCGGCGACGCCTTCGGACCCATCGTCGACGGTGAAGAACCCATCGACGGTGTGGCATCCACCCTGTTCAAGGCGGCCGACTCCCTCTACCGCGACAAGATGCTTCCCCTGCTGCTCACCCGCCACCAGGTGACCCAGGAGCAACTCGACACCGACCCCGACTCGGTGCCCGCCGGATTCCGCGCTCACGACCGGATCGCCAAGACCCTGTTGCTGTCCGCCATCGCCCCGAAGGTCCCGGCGCTGCGCGACATCACCGCCTCCCGGCTCGCAGCCCTCAACCACGGATCCATCAAGACCCGCATGAAGGGTGGCGAAGCCCGCGTCGTTCTGGGCGTGGTCCGTGAATGGGCCAAGGACATCCCCGAGATCACCGTCTCCGAGGGCGCCAACCCGATCATTCGGGTGCAACTCTCCAACGTCGACTACAACTCCGTTCTCGAACGCATCCGCGGCGAAGACAACGCCGGCAAGCGCAAGGTGCTCATCCGCACTCTCGTGCACAAGGCGCTCGGCGTCGACACCAGGCAGGACGATCTCGCCGGCGGCGCCACGCGCACCGTCATCTGGCGCGGTTCCCGTCGGGAGGTCGATGTGGTGTTCGGTAACGTCCGCGACGCCTCGTCGGTGCCCGAACAGAACTTCGACAACCGGCCGGGCACCTGGCGGCTCGTCATCGACTACCCCTTCGACGAGGGAGAATTCTCGGCGGCCGACGATATCGCCCGCATCGACCGACTCCTTTCCGGCGGCGATCGGCACACCATCGTGTGGTTGCCGAAGTTCTTCTCCGACGAAGCCAGGCAAGACCTCGCATTGCTCGTCAAGCTCGACTGGCTGTTCGGCGGTACCGGGGATCGCTGGCAGGAGAACACCGACCACCTGTCGCCTGCCGACCGGGCGCAGGCCCGAGGCATCCTCGAGAATCTCTACCGGGGAACGCTGAATGCCTTCGAGCGGCTTCTCGAGCAGGCCTACGGCATCGAAGCGGCCGATCCGAAGTATTTCGTCGACGACCCCGGTCACACCGAGATCCTCACCTCCCTCAGCAAGGACTTCAGCCCGAAACTACCCACCGCAGTGAACCTGCGGGACGCCTTCGACAAGGTCGTCGACCAGGCATTCACGGCGTTGTACCCGAATCATCCGCAGTACCCGAGCCCGGATGACGAGGTCACCACTCGCCACTACGAGATCGTGCGTGGTTTCGTCGAGGAAGCTGTCGCGGACCGTCAGGGTCGGGTACCTACCGCCGGCGCCGAACGCAAGGTTGCGCAGCGCATCGCCGCGCCGCTGAAGGTGGGCAAGGCCACCGAAGACCACTTCCTGTTCGGGGAAGACACCTTCGCCTACTGGGCCGGTGAACTCGACCGCGCGGCCGCCGAAGCGGACCGCGTCACCGTCGGCGCGCTCCAACATCGCATCGACGCCGTCAGCCCCGCATGGGGTCTGCGTCCCGAAGCCCGCGACCTGATCGTGGCTGCGTGGGCGCTGCTCCGGAAACGTGCCTGGTTCGAGGCGGGCGCGCCCGTCCCGGCACCGCCGCTCGGACGGATGCGCGAGAGCATCGAGCTGCGCGCCGAGGAACTGCCCGAACAGGCGGCGTGGGACGCCGCCCGCACCACGGTCAGCTACCTACTCGGTTACACGATGCCGCGCACCTTCCTCACGGGCGCGAACGTCGCAGACTTCGCGCAACAGGTGCGCGCCAGGGCGGGGGAGAAGACCGCCGATCTCCGGCAGCTCGCCGACCGGCTGGCCGACGCCCACCGCGTCCTGAAACTGGATGTCACCGACACCGACCGGATCAGCGTCGCTCGGGCGCTCGTCGACTACCTCGACACCCTGGCCGCCACCTCCGGTAACGTCGCGCTCATCGACCTGCTCGCCACCGCACCCGTGCCGGGCTCCGCGGAATCGGCCGGTCGGATGCGGACCGAAGCTGCGCACGACGCAGCAGCGCTGCGGGGCTTCCAGTGGAAACTGGTCGGAGCATTGCTCGCCGGCGCCGAAGCTGACGGTGAGCGAGGCGAATCCGCGCGGGTGATCGTGAAGAAGCTGAAAGAGCTGATCACCACCCCGGGAGTCTCCCTGGCCGACCAGCTCAACCGCACCGAGACCCGCGTGGTCGAGTGGGTGGTAAGCGGTGGTCCCGGTCCCGGTCCCGGTCCCGGTCCCGGACCCGGTCCCGGTGGCGGTGGTGGCGGTGGCCGTGGAGGCACAATCACGGGCCCCGACGAGGTGACCCTCGCCGACATCGCCGACATCGAGTCCGTCGCCAAACGACTGCGCGCAGCCCACAAGAAACACGGCAAGAACCTGCACGTGAAGTGGTGGGTGGAGTGAACACCCTCACCGCCACCCGCCCGATCATCACCGCCAAGCTCGCGAAAGCCGTCGAAAAGCGCTACAAGAGCGGTGTTCTCGGTCTCCGTGCCGCGCCTGCGTGGGACGGCAGTACCTTCCAACACGACGGAACCCCGGTGACGGTCGTGCCGTGCCCATCCACCCTCGCGGTGTGGGAGGCTCTCGAATCTCGCGCCGACGACCAGTGGCTCGTCATTCTCACCCCCGTCGACGACAAGGACCTCGGCGACGGGGTGCTGGCCCACCTCATCGACGGCCGGCTCCTCAGCCCCGACCCGTGGGACGCGCTGCGCTCGACATTCGCCGCCACCACCATCGAACCCGCCCTCTACCGCGTACCCAACGACCGGGCATTGGCGCTCGGATTGCTCGCGGCGATCCCCACCGCCGCGATCACCCCCGCGCCGGGTGGTGTGCTCACCCGCACGCACGTGATGTCCACCCTCGCGCGCGGTGTTCTCGCGATCACCGACGATCCCGCCACCGAGATCGACACCCTGGCGATCCTCGAATGGAGCCGTCGTTCCGACGTCATCGATAACCTCGCCCGCCTCCGCGTAGACGGTGGCGCCGAGGTGATGAAGGCCGTCGCGGAGTGGCTTGCCGAACTAGCGGGAAGACTCGGCAAGCCCGTGGCAGCGCTGCTGCAATCCCAGCGGATCACCGAGCTGGTGCCACTCGGACTTCTCGCCGGGCTGGTCACCGACCCCCCCAGCACCCTCGAGCGGGGACTGTTCCTCGGCGAGTACGGACTCCGTCGCCTCGACATCGAGGACCTCGAAGCCTGGCACGACGACACCTCCGGGCTCGTCGTCGGCACCCTGATCGAACGGGAACGGCGGGCGGTCCTCGAATCCGCAGCTGCACACGTGCGCGAGCTGAGCATCGAACATCTCGCCGAGCGGTCCGAACTGCTTCCCCAAGGACTCACCGCGCGCCTCGACGAGCTCGCGAGGGCGATCGAGGTTGCCCTGCCCGGCGACGCCTCGTACGGCCCGAAGCAGGGCGGCATCGACAGCGTCGAACTAGCGTGGCAGAGGGTCTTGCAGCACCTGTCGGCGCGCACCTCCACCTCCTGCCGGGCTGCCGAAGCGGCCGTGCGATTGCTGCGGTGGCTCGCCGTGGACACCCCCACCGCAGGTGGGCTCGACACGTTGACCCACCGGTACGTCGACGTCGACGGCTGGGTCGATGCCGCCCTCGTGACGGCGCATCGAGGTTCGGATCATCGGCGTCTGGCCGAGGCGATCACCCGGGTTATCGCCCTGGTCACCGCGCGCCGTCGCGGTCACGACCGCCGGTTCGCCACCGCCCTCGCCGACACGCCGCACCCCACCGGGGCACTCGTCGAACAGTTGCTGCCGGCCGTGGTGCTGCCCCTGGCCAAATCGGCGCCCACGCTGCTGATCGTGGTCGACGCGCTGTCCGTCGCGGCCGCAACGGAACTTGCTGCGGCCGCTGCGGAAGCCGGTTGGACTGAGGCGGGTGTGCTCGGATCCTCCCGTCGGACGGGTGCGCTCGCGGTCCTGCCCACCCTCACCCAACGCAGCCGCTGCTCGCTGCTAGCCGGTGAGCTGCGGGAAGGAAGCGACGCGGCCGAACGCACCGGCTTCCTAAAGCTGCTGCGTGATGCGAAGTTGGAGGCGGCCCCCGGGCGCACCGACCCGATCTTCCACAAGAAGGCACTCGACACCGTGCCCGCCGGTGCGGACCTGGCCACCGACGTCGCCAACGCCATCGCCGACACCACCGGCCGTCCACTCGTGGCCGCGGTTCTGAACTTCGTCGACGACACCCTTCACCACACCGACCCGGGTGGAACCGACTGGGGCATCGACACCATCACCCACCTGCGCGCCCTGCTGCAGGCCGCGCAGCGGGCCGGTAGGGCGGTGATCATCACCTCCGACCACGGGCACATCATCGAGCGTCGCGCTTCTGTCAAACGAGACCGCGTCACGGTGTACGGGCAGCGCGCACACGGTGACCTCGACCGATTAGAGGACGGCGAAATCGTGGTGCGGGGGCCGCGGGTGCTCACCGACAGCGGCGCGGTCGTGCTCGCGGTTGACGACACCATCCGTTACGGACCCGTCAACGCCGGTTACCACGGCGGAGCCAGCCCTGCGGAGGTCGTGGTGCCGGTGCTCGCTCTGCACACCGGAGTGCGTCCGGACACGCTCACCGCACTCGGTCCTGTCGAGCCACACTGGTGGCACAGCCCCGTCCAGGTCGATGCCCCCCAGGTGCGCCCCGCGCCGGCCGCGAAGCAGGCGGCACCCACCCTCTTCGACAGCGAAGAACCCCTCATTGCCGACGGCGGTGGGGATGTGGCCGATCAGGTGCTCGCCACCACGGTCTTTGCCGATCAGATCCGGCTGGCAGGCCGGATCGTGGTGCTTCCCGACCAGATTCGCGCGCTGCTGGCTGCACTGCTTGCGGCACCGGCGCGGGAACTGACCACCGCCCATGCCGCGGCTCTCCTCGGACTGGCCCCGAGCCGAGTCGGAGGGGCGTTGCTACAGATCAAACGGGTTCTGGACGTCGAAGGCTACGAGGTGTTGCTGCTCGACAGCGGTGTCGTCGGACTCGACGAAGCAGCGCTGCGCGAACAGTTCGGGATCGAATCGTGAGCGCGGCGGTGTCGCCACGGAGGCGACGAGAAATCCTCGACGCGCTGCGACGCGGCACCGTCCCCGCGAACGGTCTCGACCAGCTCGCAGTCGGACTCGGTCGGTTCGAATCCGAACTCGACGCCGAGCTCGAGGTGGTCGCCAGCAGGGGAGCGATGTTCAAGGCCGTGCGCGGCGACTACGGCTCCGGCAAGACGTTCTTCGCCCGCTGGCTCGCCGATCGCGCCACCAAACGCGGTTTCGCCGTCGCCGAAGTACAGATCAACGAGATCGACACGCCACTGCACAAGCTCGAAACCGTGTACCGGCGCAGCATCGAATCCCTGCGTACCGCCTCGATTCCGCCGTCCGCGCTGCGTCCGATCCTCGATGCGTGGCTGTTCACCATCGAAGACGACGCCACCCAGCAAGGTGTGAGCGTCGACGATCTCCTCGAACGTCGCCTCGCCGACGTCGCCGCCCGAGCACCGGTGTTTCCCATGGCGATTCGGGCCTACCGCCGGATGGTGGCGGAAGGGGACAACGACGGCGCCGACGGGCTGGTCGCCTGGCTCGGCGGCCAACCGCATGTCGCAGCCTCGGTCAAGCGCCGCGCCGGCATCAAGGGCGACCTCGATCATTTCTTGGCACTCGGCTTCCTACGCGGACTCCTCGCGGTCCTTGCCGACGCCGGCAACGCCGGTCTGCTGCTAGTGCTCGACGAGGTCGAGACTTTGCAGCGGGTGCGCTCCGACGCACGCGCCAAAGCCCTCAACGCGCTGCGCCAGTTGATCGACGAGATCCACGACGGGCATTTCCCGGGCCTGTATCTGCTGATCACCGGCACACCGGCGTTCTTCGAGGGTCGGCAGGGCATCCAGTTGCTGCCGCCGCTCGCCGACCGCCTGCACACCGACTTCTCCCGCGACCCGCGCTTCGACAACCCGCGCGCCCCGCAACTCAGGCTGACCGGCTTCGACCTGGATCGGCTCGTCGAGCTCGGTGGACGGGTGCGGGATCTGTTCTGTAGCGGAATCGACTCCGCCGAACGTGTGCGGGCGACCGCAGACGACGAGTTCCTCCGCCGCTTCGCCGGTGCGGTCGCCGGCAGTCTCGGCGGTCGCGTCGGGATCGCGCCGAGGTTGTTTCTGCGCAAACTCGTCGACGTCCTCGACGTGATCGAGTTGCACCCGGACTTCGACCCGTACACCGATTACGAGATCAAGATCGGGGCATCCGAGTTGTCTGAGGCCGAGCGGGAGGTCGTGTCGGCGGACGATGTGGAGCTGGACCTGTGAGCTGCCTCGAGATTCCGAGCAGCCCGCGCGCGTTGAGTGACGACACACTCCGCCTGGCGCGGCTCGAACAGGCGAAGAAGGCACCATCGGTTCTGGAACTGAACCGGCTGATCTGGCGCATCAGCAAACGGGAAGAAAGCCTCGACCGCCTTCCGTACCTCGATCCGACCTACGGCGGTGTCGACGCGGACGTCATTCTGTTGCTCAAGGCACCCCAAGCCGACGCAGATCCGAGACGAGGAGCGGGTCGGTCGATCTCGCTCGACAACGACGACGAAGTGGCCGCGACACTGTTCGAGATGTTCCGCGAACTCGGGATCGAGAGGCGTCGGTGTGTTGCGTGGAATATCTGCCCGTTCGAGATCCGCAAGTTCAATCCCGACGACGCCGAGCTGGCGAAAGGGAAGAAGTACTTCCGGTCCTTCACCGAACTGATCCATTGCCCGCAAACCGTTCTGGTGCTGGGCAGCAAAGTTGGGGACGGGTGGAAGAAGCATTCGTTCGATGATGTAGTGCCTGGTGCGCACGTGGTCTTCGGCCCATCGCCGTCCCCTCCGGGAATCAACCGGCCTGGCGCTCGAGACGAACTCCGTGCTGCCCTGGTCGGAGCATTCGGTTGAAACGTCCGGTCACGGTGTGGCGGCAGGTGTGCGGCGATCGCCGTCGCGGATCTACTTGCGGCTGCGGACGAAGGGCCGATGAACGAGTGGGTGTCTGGGTGCGACGGGCTATGCGTTCGCCAATCGCTGGACGGCTAGCTGGTTGAGAGAGACGTGACGTTCTGCAGCTTCGATTGCGAGACGTCGATGCAGCTCGGGGGAGGTGCGAACGTAGATCGTACCGCTGTAGGAACGTTCGGCGAAGGGTTGCGGCACGGTTTCGCCGTTGGTGATCATATCGCCGATCACACTCTCGACGAGACGGACAAGGCCGGCCAATGCTTCGCTCTGATCGCTTTCGAGCCACGACAATCCCGGGAACTCCAGCACGGTGGCCACGTACTCGTCGTCGTCCGGCGACCACTGAACTCGGTAGCTGTAGTGACGTGCGTCCGGTCGGCTCATGACTCCTCTTCCATCTTCTCGATCGCTGCCAACACCTGTTTGACCTGGTACGGTTTGGCCTCCCCGTTCTTGCCGCGCTGGATGTTCACGCGTGGATCGCCCGGCCACGGTGTTCGAAACACGGCGTGACTACCCCCATCGTGGCGAGGTGGCCCGAAGACTTCCACACACAACCGATGCAGATCCTCGTAGCGGACGTTCCGGGGATTTTGGGCGATCCTCGATCGAAGCTTCTCTGCTTTCGACACCTCTCAATGCTAGCGTATGCGCTAGCGCCACGCGGGAGTGAAGTTGCTGTTGACAGTCCTGACGCGAATGATCGACGAGTGTCCCCGAACCCGCATGTGATCGAGCGATTCGATTCATGACCGACAGCGCATTCACCCTTCTCCATCCCGGCGTGCAGTACCACCTCGTCAACACGCTGCGTTGGGACGGCCTTCGCCCCACTCAAGCCGTCGCCGTCGAACCGATCCTCGCGGGCGAGGACGCCCTCGTCCTCGCCCCGACCGCGGGAGGCAAGACCGAGGCGGCGGCTTTCCCTCTGCTCTCGGCGATGGCCGAGCACGATTGGCAGGGCACGTCGGTGCTGTACGTGTGTCCGCTGCGGGCACTGCTCAACAACCTCCAACCACGCATGCACACTTACGCCCAGTGGCTCGGCCGCACCGCCGCCGTGTGGCACGGCGACGTCGGCCAGTCCGCGCGGCAGCGGATCCTGCGGGACCGCCCCGACATCCTGCTCACCACACCGGAATCGCTCGAGGCGATGCTTGTCTCCACGAAGGTCGACCCGCGCGTGCTGTTCGCAGGGCTACGCGCCGTCGTCGTCGACGAGGTTCACGCGTTCGCCGGCGACGACCGGGGCTGGCACCTCCTCGCCGTGCTGGAACGGCTCGCGCGCATCGCCGGCCGTCCCCTGCAACGCATCGGGCTGTCGGCGACGGTCGGCAATCCCGACGAGCTACTGCAATGGTTGCAGGGTGGGACTCCGGGCCGGCCTCGTCGCGTAGTCAACCCAGCAGTTCCCGCTGCGGCCACGCCACCTGAGATCACCGTCGACTACGTCGGCTCGATCGACAACGCCGCCAAAGTCATCGCTGCCCTGCACCAGGGCGAGAAGCGCTTGGTGTTCGTCGACTCGAGACGCCGCGCCGAAGAACTCGGTGCGGCCCTGCGCGAACGGGAAGTGGCCACCTTCCTGTCGCACTCGTCGCTCTCGGCTGCCGAGCGGCGCCGGTCCGAAGCGGCGTTCGCCGAGGCGCGGGATACGGTGATCGTCGCGACATCCACCCTCGAACTCGGAATCGACGTCGGCGACCTCGACCGCGTCATCCAGATCGGTTCGCCACGCACCGTCGCATCGTTCCTCCAGCGTCTCGGCCGCACCGGCCGCCGCCCCGGCACCACCCGCAACTGTCTATTTCTCGGCATCGACGACGAACAGGTACTACTCACCCTGGGCATGCTCGAATGCTGGTCGCGCGGATGGGTGGAGCCGATTGTCGCACCCTCGTCCCCGCGGCACATCTCGGCGCAACAGATGCTGGCGCTGTGCCTGCAGGAACACCGACTCGGGGAGAAGAGTTGGCGGGACTGGTGGGGTTCTCTGCCGATCTTCGACGAGCACGCCGACGACATCATGGCGTTCCTCCGCGCGCAGGGTTTCTTCGAGCGCGACGGGAGCTTCCTGCACATCGGACCCGAGGCCGAGCGCCGATTCGGACGGCGATACTTCTCGGACCTGACGGCCGTCTTCAGCGCCCCTCCCGAGTTCACCGTGCTGGCCGGACGCAACGAGGTCGGCACCGTGGGCACCGATCTGCTGGTCGAAGAGGTCGACGGCCCCCGCGTGCTGTTGCTCGGTGGTCGCTCGTGGAGGGTGACTCATATCGATTGGCAACGGCGCCGGTGTTTCGTCGAACCCGTGGACGGCGGCGGGAAGGCCAAGTGGTCCGGCACAGGCGGTGGGGTGTCCTACGACATCACACAGGGCATGCGCGCAGTGCTGCTCGGCACCGTACCTGCAGGAGTGACACTGACCCGACGCGCGGAAACGGTGCTTGCCGAACTACGGCAGGGCTACGCCGACAGCGTTGATCCGGACGCCTCCGTGCTCACGATGCCGTTCGAAGGCTCGGGACGGTGGTGGACCTGGGCAGGAACCGCGGCCAACCGCACTTTGCAGGCGTCGCTTCCGACGCTGGTCGATCCCCGGCAGCGGGTCGACGAAAAGTCCTTGCGTCTCCTTCCGGACATCACCCCGGCAAACGTGAGTGTGGCTCTGGCCGATCCTCGTTGGACCCTCCCGCACGTCGCGCAGAGCGCCGTGGCCGGACTGAAGTTCTCCGCCGCGCTGCCACCGGGACTTGCCGAGAGAACCCTGGCGGTGAGGCTCGCGGACGAACCGCATGCCCGAGTTGTCGTTGCGACGCGTCGGCGGATCCATCGGACCGCCCACGACGAATAAGCACCCGTCCGAGTCATGCACTACTCGCATACAGCGTCCGGTGAGTGCGGTCGTGGGCAGCGCGAGGATCAGCCCGCCTGCGAGCGCTCGGCACCCCGATGGGTGCTTCCGGCCACTCGAATCCGATGCGGCGGCACGGGCAGCGAACTGCTCTGCCGAGTTCGTCGTCAGGCCGCCAGCCGTACTCGTCGCAGTTGCCGCAGGTGGGTGGAAGTTTCGGCCGCGGCGGACGCAGTTCCTGCCAGGTCGGGATCCACGCTGCCGCCGAGCGGGCGGGATCTTGTGGTCGATGGCGTTCGAGTGCCGCGCGCACGAGCGCGTCGATGCCGTGGACGTCGACCGCGTGCGCGATCATCGAGGCCTTCTCCGCGGTGAGGGTGTCGAACCGGGCGGTGAGACCGGCCCGGCGGCACGCCACGGCCAGTTTCTCGACCTGCGGATGATGCTGCCGCTGCGCCGCCTTCGCGGCGCGGGCGGGAGGCGTCGGGCGCGACGCAGCAGGTTCAGCTCTTGGTTCAAGGACGGTTCGGGTGACATGCGTGTCACCCCGTGGCCGCTCGGCTGTCACCCCGTGCGCGGGAGCGGGGTGACGATGTGTTGCCCGCCGCATCGTCAGGTTGTAGCAGGTGGGGCGACGGTCTTCGCGAGCGATGGTGGCGGCGACGCGCTGCTGGTCGCCGCGGGAGATGAGACGGAGCTGGGCGAGGGCGGCGAGGCAGCGTTGCACCTGCCGCCTCTGATGGCTTGACGCGGTCATGCTAGTTGGATGCAGCGACTGCACTGGAGCGGTCTACGCGGTTGTCTGGTCAGCATCGTGTAGTTTGCGGTGAACTGCATGCGTGTTCGACGGAGTTCGGAGGTCAAGATGGTCCGTGCGCGCCGAGCAGGGGTCCATTTGCATACCGGTGCTCCCGCGAGCAAAGCACGTACGCCCGTGTGGGGTGCCCGAGACATCAAGAGTGCCGTCGTCGATCCGGATGCACCTCGAAAAAAGTGCACCGCGAGCGCGGCCCGCGAAGTGCAGTTGGTGCGGTTCACCGAACGCTGTTGCCGGATCCGATCCCAAACGTTGCAAACGTTGTGTCAAGCACGAACGCACCATCGCTACAGCGGAGAAGTACCTGGCCTCCAAGGGGCTGCGTCCGCTCAGTGGTTCCTTCGCTTCGGACAGCCCGGAAGAGAAACAGCACCGCAGATCCGCTGCGAAGGCACGTACCGCGCTCAACAATGTGCGTCGGCAACCGTCGAAGAAGAAGTCCGGCAAGAGCGCTGAGAAGTCTCGTTCAAGTCAACCCGAGGCCATGCGTACCGCCAAGGTGCCGGCGACCACCGGCACGACACCCAAGAAGAAGCCGACGAGGAAAACGAAGACTACGGGGAATGCGGCGATACCCGATCCGACGGACGACCGACGACTTCTCGCATCGGTGCAGTTGCGCATTCGAGACGAAGAGAAGCAAGGCTACGACCAAACGGCGAGCGGTCGAGCGCGCCTTGCCGAACTCCGCGAAATGGAGCGCAGATTGCAGCGCCGTCTTGCGAACCGAGGTGACAATTCCGGTGTGACGTATCGACACTGAGCAATGCACACGAGTGCCGGCCGTCGTCGCTGTGTACCGCTGCCATCAAGGTTCTTCCTGATCATCCGCGATACACGATGTCGCGCCGCACAACCGGTACATCTTGGCTTCATATTCGGCGATCGACACTGGTCGATCTTTCCGGGGAGAGCGGTGCCACTGGTTCCGTCAGCGGCCACGCACCACCGAGCGCGTTACTCGCGGCCTTGGGCGCCGGTGGATCGGTCCTGCACGGCCTGCAGGACGAATGCTCGAGAGTCCGGTGCGGCCCGTACTCCGTCTTCGGAAGCCATTGTGTCCCAATGTGTCCGCGACGATCACACGCCTGTCACCGTGCATCCCGGTGAGTGCGGACAGGCGTGTCAATGCGTACCGACCGGTCAACTCTTCGGCGTGTCCGTCGCCTTTGATTCGAGAGCGTGCAGCGCCGGCGCCCGGGTAGCGACAAAATTCTCCGAATCCGGCCCGGTGCTCCTCCGATATCTGCCGCAGTCGGGAGCTCCGACTTGGGTATCGGCGGGCCACCGGTCCGCGACGCGACACAACGTCACCGGCAAAATCCGACCACAGCGGAACATCTAAAAAAACCGAAAATGAGGCCACTTCCCTGACTGAACCGCTCACACAGCCCAGAGACAGGACCCGCCGCCCGGCGCATCCGAGCAGAGGTGGATACACCGACTCCCGCATCGATCCGGTAGGGGAGCGCCCGCACCCCTACGCGAACTCGAGCGCCCCCTCCACCGGCGCCGGCACTCGCCGCGTGCCCGGCGACCCCAGCGCCGCCGCCAGATCCGACCCGTCGTGCTCGGCGAGCAACCCGCCCTCCGACCACACCAGCAACGTCGCCCCGACCGTGTGCTCGGCCACCGAATGCGCCAGATCGTAGTGCGCACACGCCGGCACCCCGGCATACGTGATCCACAGGTCGTAGCCCGTCATGAACAGATCCAGGTCGAACTGCACGCTCAACCCGAGCAGCTCCGCGCGGCCGTTGTCGTCCACCCCGGCGAACGCCTCGTCCAGCGCCAGCAGCCGCGGCGCCTGCGGATCCGCCGAATCCAGCATCACGTGCGCCGCCGCGAACAACGGCAGATGCAGCGACACCGACTGCTCACCCCCCGACAACGCCGAATGCCGCGCCACCGTCAGCCGCTCCTCCGCGCCGTCCGCCCCGATCAACCCGAACGCGAACACCCGCCACCGCCGGTAATCCAGCGTCGTCGCCAGGATCTCCGGATACGACCGCTCCGGATGCGCCGCCCGCTCCGCCCGGATCCGCGCCGCGAAATGCGCCCGGACGCTCGCCAGCTCCACCGGCCCCAGCGCCGAAACCTCCCGGTCCAGCAGCCGGCACACCGCCCGCGCCTGATCGTCGAGATGATCGGCCGGCACCCACCGCACCCCCACCGTCGTACCGGACGACATGCGCCGCTGCCGCATCTCCGCCCCCATCCGGGCAATGAGATCCCGCGCGTCCTCGGTGCGCTCGTGGATCTGCTGCGCCAGCCCCGCCAGCAGCGCATCCTCGAGGATGCGCCGCTCCGCGTCGGTCAGCAGCAGCTCCTGATCCCGCCGCGCCGCCGAGATCCGCACCGCGAACTCCGCCACCGACGAAAACCCCTGCTCGTCCTGCACCCGCACCACCGTCAACCCGTCCGGCGCGTCCCACTGCAGCCGATAGTCCTGACCGGCCGCCGCGAGCTGCCCGTCGAACTCCTGTAACGCCGACGTCAACGCCGACCGGGCCGCCTTGCGGGCACCGTCCCCGCCCTTGATCGTCGCCGTCGCCGCCGCCAGCGCCGCGTACAGCGCCCCCACCTCCGCGGGCACCGCAGGCACGTCCCCGCCCGCCCGGGCGAGCCGGTCCACCACCTGCTCCGGCGCCGGCCACGCCGCCGCCGACGGCCACCGCAGCTCCTCCGAGATTCCCAGCAGCGACAGCACATCCGGCCGCGCATACGGCGCCAGCTGTGCGGCGTCGGCCCGCGTCTCGGTCAGCGCCGACCGCAGCGCCTGCTCCGCCGCGACGTGCGCCGCCTCCGCCTTCCCGAGCCGCTCGACCGCGTCGTCGTGCGCGCGGCGCGCGGCGCGCTGCTCCACCCGCGCCGCCTCGATCCGCTCGCGCGCCTGCGCGAGCTGCGCGTCGATCTGCTGCGCGTCGGCACCCAACGCCTCGCGCAGCGTCCCCAGCCGCTGCTGTTGCTGCCCCAGCGACTCCTCGGCCGTCACCGCCCGCTCGGCGGACTCCTCCGCCGCCAGCCGGGCGTCGTCGCGCCGCACCTGCGCCTCCCGCGCCCGCTCGGCCGCGGCGACGTGCTCACGCCGGGCCCGCAGCACCGCCTGGCCCTGCGACTCGAAGAACCGGATCGCCGCCGCCAGATGCTCGAGCTCGCGGGCCGTGTGCGGCGCCCGGTGCCGGGCCGCGACCGAGCGCACCCGCTGCTCCTTCACGGCGCACTCGGCGATCACCTGATCGAGGTCCCGGTCCGCCGCGGCCGCCGCCTCCCCGGCAGTGCGCAGCGCACCCGCGCACTCGCTGACCTTCCGCAGCGCCGCCAGCACCGCGCCGGTGCGCGGCACCGCCGCCGCGGCCCGCTCCAGCTGCGCGAGCCGTCCGTCGAGCTCCGCCCGCTCCGCCTCCGCGCCCGCCAGCCGGTTCTGCGCCGCGGCGATCTCCGCGTCGAGCTCGGTCACCCGCAGGCGACGGCGACGGGCCCGCGCGGTGGCCCCGATGTACTCGACCTCCGCCTTCGTGTGCCGGCCCAGCTGCACCCCCTGGCGGTAGCCGCCCCGCTCGTCGACGGCCGGGCCGGTCTCGTCCGTCACCGCATCCCGCACCGCGACGGACGCCAGCACCGCCCGCACCCGCTCGGCCGGCACCCCGGTGTCCGGCTCCACCACCAGCACGTCGGCCAACGTCCGGCCGGTGGGGCGCTGCGCCGGCGGCACCGGCATCAGCGCGACCGCCCCCGCGGGCACGTCCCCCGCACCGCAGCACACCCAGCCCGTCAGCAGGTTCGCCGCCTCCAGCGCGGCCTCGAGTCCCGCGGCCGCCTCCGCGCTCACGTCGTCCGCGAACCGCACCAGCCGCCACAGCGGCGCCCCCGACGGGTCCGACGACCCGGTCGGCCGCATCGGGAACGACGGGGGAGCGTCGTCGCGCTCGGCCTCGACCAGGTCCCGTTCGGCCCGCAACACCGCGATCCGCTCCCGCGCGTGCGTGATCTCCGCCTCCAGGCCGCGGCCGCGGAACCGCAACTCCTCGACCACCGGGGCCGTGCGCTCGGCCAGCGCCGCCGCCGGCGTCGCGGCCTCGTCGTCGCCAGCCGCCGCGATCGCCGCGGCAAGCGCCTCGACCAGCTCCTCCGGCAGGCCGAGCACCGACCACGTGTCCCGGTGACCGACCCACCACTCCCGCAACAGGTTCGACGCCTCCGCGCGGGCCAGCTCCACCACCGCGTCCGCCGTGGCCACCGCCGCCCGGGCCGACTCGAGCTGCGCCCGGCCCCGCTCGGCGGTCGTCTCGGCCCGCACCCGCGCCGCCGCCGCGCCCTCCGCGGCCGCCACCGCCGCCCGCACCGCCCGCACATCCGCGGCCCGCTCCTCCGCACACGCCGCCACCGTCGCCGCGATCTGCTCGCCCGGCGCGTCCTCGGCCGGCGGCGCCCACTCCACACCCGCATCCCGCGCCGCCGCGGCGAGTGCGTCCTCGGCGCGGCCCACCGCGGCCGCCGCGTCCGTCGCCGCGGCCGCGGCCCGCCGCGCCTCCTCGTCGCGCTGCGCCAGCTCCGCCCTCGCGCGCTGCGCCTGCTCCGCCTGCCCGGCCGTGGTGCGCTCGAGGTCCGCCACCACCTGCGCCAGATCGTCGAGCTGCTGCTTGCCCTCGTACGCGCTCGACCGCTGCAGCGCCTCGAGAGTCGCCCGGGCCTGCTCGAGGTCCCGCTCCGCGAGCTCGAGCCGCTCGTGGGCCTGCGCCCGCTCCGCGCCGGCCCGGTCGAACGCCGTCATCGACGCCGTCCACTCCGCACTCCCGCCCTCGACCGCCGCCAACCGCGCCCCGAGCCGGTCGACGTCGGCGCGGGCCTGCTGACCCAGGTAGGTCGCATACACCGCGACGAACCGCTGCGCCGCCTCGTCCGCCGCCGCCAGCGACTCCAGCGCGCGCGAGACCTCCTCCATGTCGGCGAACGACCGCGCCGCCTCGAGCACCAGCTGCTCGTCCAGCGGCCGCAACCCGTCGGTCAGCGCCTGCGACAACCCCTTCGGGTCCAGGTTCTTGGCCAGCTGCGGCCGGCGCAGCGTCAGGATCAGGTTGATCAGCTGGTCGTACCGCTCGATCCCGAGCCCGAACAACCGCGCATCGATCGCCGCCCGGTAGTCCACCGGCCGGTCCGTGACCGCGTCGGCCCCGACCTCCTCGATCAGCTGCCGTCGCGTCAGCGGGCGATCGGCCGCATCCAGCAGCGAGAAGTCCACACCGACCCGGCCGTCGACGACGAAATACCACCGCGTGACCTTGTCGTTGCCGCGCGCCGCCCGCATCCCGACCCCCACGGTCACCGCCTCCGGATCGTCCCGGCGGCCGCGGCAGAACTCCATCCACACATACGAATACGCGCTGTCCTGCCCCTGGTACAGCAGGTTGGACCGCATCGTGCGCTCCTCGCCGGCGAACGGGTTCAGCCGCCGCGGCTCGATACGCCCGTCGAACACGAACGGGAACAGCACCTCGAGCGCCTTGGTCTTGCCCGACCCGTTGGGCCCGCGCAGCACCAGCCGGCCGTCCGCGAACGAGAACTCCTGGTCCCGGTAGTCCCACAGATTGATGATCCCGGCACGTGTCGGCCGGAAACGGGCACTGCTCACGACATCTCCGCTTCGTTCGAATCCTCACCGGCCGGCGCGAGGCGCGGGTCGCGTTCGCGCACCGTCACCACCACTCCCCGGAACCGGGCCAGCGCCGGCAACGCCAGCACCCCGCCCGGCACCCGTGCCACCAACCGTTGCCGCTGCAACAACGTCACCGCCGCCTCCAGCAGGCCCGCCGGGTCGGCCTGCCACTGCGCGGCGAAGGTACGGCCGAACTCGTCGACCAGCTTCGCCGCCGTCTCCGCCAGCCAGCTGTCCTCGACCAGCGGATGCGTCGGCGCCGGCTGCTGCGCCGGTGTCGTGTCCGCCGGCCCGGCGCCGGCATCACCGGCCAGCGACGCGAACACCCCGGCCGCCGGAATCGCCGCGTCCAGTCCCGCCTCGAGTTCCGCCTCCGCATCCGCCGGCCTCGGCAACCGCACCGGCACCGACTCCGGATCCGACACCCGCGCACAGATCTCCCCGGCCAGCAACAACGCCACCTGCGGAACCGTTCCCACCCCCGGGAACCGCAGATCCGACATCCGCCCCGACGAATCGACCAGCGCGACGCCCTCCGCGCGCCGCTCGGCCACCAGCCCCGTCAGCAGCTCGATCCCCGCGGTCGTCCGTGGCAGCGCCAGCTGCAGCCGCGCGTCGTCGTCGAGTTCCTCGGCGTACACCACCGGTCGCTGCACCAGCGCCCGCCGTACCCGCCGTGCCACCTCGGCGGTGTCCGCGATCCGGTCCCCGTCGCGGCCGTCACCGGCGGCGAGCAGGCCCCGCACCGAGCGCAGGTGCTGTAGCGCGCGCGGCGGCCGGAACAGCGCCGCCACCACGGGCCGGTCGATGTCGTAGAGCGCCTCACCCCGGTCCGGATCCGACACCCAGCCGCCGGCGTCGCCGTCCGCCAGCGTTATCGCCCCCCGCGCGGCGAGCCACGCCACCGCGTCGACGAACGCGTCCCGGTCGGTCGCACGCTCGGTGGCCAGCTCCACCCCGGGCACCTGGCCGGCCTCGGACGCGACCTGCTCGGCCAGTTCCGACAGCGTGATCTGCCCGCCGGCGCGTCCCAGCGCCGCCAGCGCCAGCGCCAGGTAGGCGTACCGGCGACGGTCGAAGGGCCGGTCGGTGACCGTGCGCGCGCCGCCCCCGGGATCGAGCCGGTCCGCGACGGTGAACAACCGCGCGGTCGTCTCGGTCACCTCCAGCCGGTATCCGAACAACTCGAGCAGGTCCTCCCGCAGCTCCGTCGCCCACCGGCGCAGCAGCGGCAGCGCGGCCCGGTCCGGGTACTGCGCGGTCACCAGATGGTGCGACAGGATCAGGCGCGCCGCCCGCTGGTACGAATCCCGGTCGAGCGGCGAGATCCGCCGGGCCCTCACTGCACGCTCACCCGCAGCCCGTCCAGATGCAGCCGGCCCCGCGCCGTGCGTACCACCGTGCCCTCCGCGGCCGGGCTCAACGTCAGCCGCACCCCGTTCTGCGTGCCCGTCGCCCCCGGCACGGTGCCGCTGACCGGAACGCGCGCCGACAGCGCCGCGTCGAGCAGGCTCAACAGCACCTCGGTCTCCGGCTCGGACAACTCCCGCTCGTCCACGCCGCCCGCCGCCAGGGATCGCGCCGCCTCGGCCCGCGCCCGCTGCGCCGCCAGCTGCCGCTCCCGCAACCGCCGGATCCCGGATTCGTTGCGCTGCACCCGCGCCGGCGCCCCCGCCGACGGGGTGCGCCCGGTCTCGGCCAGCGTCCGGGCGATCGGGACGGGTGCCGCTTCCCACCACGACGTCGTCACCGGGATCGTCTCCGGGTCGGGATGCACGGCGGAGAAGTGACGCGGGCGGCCCAGGTCGAACACCGCTCCGAACAGCGCGTGCGCCGACTCCTCGCTCGGCGCGGCCGCGAACCAGCCGGCCAGGTGCCGCAGCTGCGACTCGCGGCTCACCCCGCCGCGCCGGGTCTCCGTCACCCGGCGCAGCAGCGCCAGCACCGCCGCGATCGCGCTCATCGTGCCCTCCCGCAACCGCTCCGACTCGCTCGGCACGTCCCCGGCGCCGACGAACCACCGCTCGAGGCCGCGCCATCGGGCTCGCCAGTCCGCCTGCCGTTCGGGTGCGGGCAGCAGCACCCGCTCGTCGTGCGCGGCGGCGAACCCCAGCATGCGGTCGATCCCCGTCTCCTGCACCCGTGCCAGCGCGGCCGCCAGCTTCGGTGCGTAGCGGGCCAGGTCCGTGCTGAACTCGCGCATGTGCGCCAGCACCGCATCCTTGTGCGCCAGGAACGACTCGGGCGTGACCTCGGTGGTGCGCACCAGGTCACCGAGCATCAGATAGAACCCCGCGGCCCGCTCGGCCATGTCCGACAACGTCGTGTCCAGCCGCGACAGCTTGCGATAGATGAGCTCTCCGTCCCCGGCCGCGTTCGCGGCCGCCAGCTCGGTCAGGTCGGCCAGCAGATCCGCCAGCGCGAGACGCGACAGCGACGCGTCCTCGCCGCGCGCCCGCAGCACATCCTCCACGGCCCGGAAGGCGTGATAACCGGCCCGGCCGAACTGATACACGTAGTGCCGGTTGCGGTACTCGGCCAGCGACGCCGCCCGGGTGCCGTCGTAGCTGCGCTCGAGCACACCCCAGGCGTGCAGCTGCTCGAGCAGCGGTGCGACGTCCTGGGCCGACAGCGCCGCCGCCGGATCCGCCGAGCCGGTCCGCTCGAGGATCGCCGCGACCTCGGCGGCGTGCAGCAGCACCACGTAGTTGGCGCGGGCGAGGTCGAAAGCACGCAGCACCCAGAGGTATTCGGCCCGCTTCTCGGCCGTCGCGAACGAGAACAACCGGAGCCGGTCGTGCTGCACCCCGGCCCCCGGATCGGTGGGCCCGGCGGGCGGCTGCGTTTCGTTCACCGTGACAGGGTAGGCGGGGGCGGCCCTCGTGCCGCGCAACCCCCGGTGCCGTGCGCGCCACACCCGGGCGGAGGTGCAGCCCGTGCCCTTCATGGGCGTCCGGCCGCCGCCGGGGTCGGGGATCCCGCCGCCCGGTCAGCTCTCGGCCGGCGCCGTCTGCGTCGTGTCCGCCTCGTGGCGGGACTCGGCCGCTGCGGCGCGCGCCGCGGTGAGGTCGACCCGTAGCCGATCCCGCTCGCCGCGCAGGTCGACGATCTCGGCCCGAAGTTCGTCGCCCCGGTCGCGGGCCGCGGTCTCGGCGGCCTGGGCGGCCGCCGCCGCGATGCGGGCCTCTTCCAGGGCGCCGCGCAGCTTCTCGACGCGGGCGCGTTCCGCGGTGAGATCGGTGTCGAGCCGGGCGGTGGCCGCGGCGGCCGTGGCTGCCTCTTTCTCCGCGGCGGCGCGGGTGTGCACCAGATCGTCACGCAGGGTCGCGAGTTCCGATTCGAGCCGGGCGAGCTGCTGTTGCTGGGTGGTGACGGTCGACCGGTACTCGGCGAGCTCCGCGGCGTGCGCGGCCGCGGTGGCATCGATGCGTTCCTGCCAGGCGCGCAGGGTGTCCGCGTGCTCCTGGGCCGCTCGCGTCGACTCGTCGCGATGTGCGGTCTCCAGTTCCCGGATCCGGGTGTCGTGCGCCGCGCGGGCGTCCGCCAGCTCCCGGTCGACGGCCTCTACGGCGGCCTCCGCGTTGTCGCGGTCCTCGGTCGCCTGGGCGAGTTGCTCGCGCAGGCGGGCGATCCTGGCGTCCGCGTCCGCCTTCACCTTCGCCAGTTCCGTGGTGGCCCGGTTCATCTGCGCCTCGAGCGCGTCCGGGTCGGTGAGCTTGTCGACGGCGGCGGTGATCTGCGCGGCGACGGCGCTGTACTGCTCGAGCGTCGTCGCGCTCAGGGTGCGGAGTGCGGCGACGGCGGACGCCAGGTTGGTGGCTGCTTCGGCCGGACCCGGGGGAGTGGTCGGCTCGGCCAGCGAGGCCGCCTCCCTCTTCTGTCGTTCCCGTTCCCGGTAGGCCCTGACCCGGTCGGCGGCGGACGCGTACTTCCGCGGTCGTCCCGGCTTCGGGCGCTCGTCGGGTAGGGATTCGCCGGTGCTCGCTTCGCTCACGGAGTCCTCGTCTCGGGCAGTGGTTGCAGCCATATCTATCAGGTGGGGGAAGGGGCCGAAACACGGTTACGGAATCGGATTCATACGGAACCCAATAATTTACCGAATACTCCATCCCAGTCGCTTCTCGAACGAAACCATCCGCCACACCCACGAGGAGAGGGGGCCTTCCGCCCGGGCCTTCGCGGGCCCGATATCGGACTCCGGAGTGTTCATCCGGGTTATCCGTACGTATCACAAAATGAAAATAATTATGAAATGAAATGAATTAAATATAGTAATGCCAGTTCAAGAGGTTAGTGAGGCGATGCGAAACTCGAAACGTTACGAGCAATCGGTCCAATCGTTGCTCGGGAGAGGCAGAGGTACGCACATATGCATGGGTTGGCTTGATCGTCATAACTCCCCCTTATGGTGAGTCAGGGGTGCGGGGGGTTCGAAAAGTGGGGAGGGTGCCGCGACGGACTCGGCGGTGGCCCGTCGGCCCTTCCTGGCCCACCGCCGGGGCGGGGCGCACCGGGTGCCCGGCTACGGATCAGTCTGGTGCGGAACGATTTTCGAGGCCGGTCGGGCACGAAGGTGCGCCCGTTCGCCCTGCTTGCCGAACAGGCTGTGGAACTCGACCGGTTCGGCATCGGCGGCGCCGAACCAATGCGGCACGCGAGTGTCGAACTCGGCCGCCTCCCCGGGCACGAGAACCAGGTCGTCCTCACCCAGGACGAGTCGCAGCCGTCCGTTGAGGACGTAGAGCCACTCGTAGCCCTCAGGGGTCTGGGGATCCGGTTCCCCACGGCCGCTGTCGGCGGGGATCACCAGCTTGTACGCCTGGACGCCGCCGGCGCGCCGGGTGAGCGGCACCATGGTCATGCCGTGACGAGTGATCGGACGCAGATGAATGCGCGGGTCGCCGGTCGGTGGGGCGCCCACCAGCTCGTCGAGCATCACCCCGTGCACGCGGGCCAGGGGCAGCAACAGTTCGCGCGTCGGTCGGCGGGTGCCGGACTCGAGTCGGGACAGGGTGCTCACTGAAATGCCCGTCGCCGCCGAGAGATCGGCCAACGTGGTCTCGCGTTTGCGCCGCAGCGCGCGAAGCCGGGGCCCGACCGTCTCGAGCGCTCGGTCGAGGCCGTCCATGCCCCACGCTTTGCCATAGCGGCAAACAACGTTGCGGGTTCTTCCCGTCGGCTCGCATAGTCGTCGTGGAGGTGATCGAGATGAGCGATCTGCTCGGAAACAAATACGACGTGGTGGTGATCGGCGGCGGGGCTGCCGGGCTGAATGCGGGGCTGATGCTCGCCCGGGCGCGGCGGTCGGTGGGCGTCATCGATGCGGGCGCCCCACGCAACGCTCCGGCTGCGGGCGTGCACGGATTGTTGGCCCGGGACGGGATCCCGCCGGCCGAACTGCTCGGCCGCGGCCGAGACGAGGTCCGCGGCTACGGCGGTGACGTGGTGCACGCGGACGTGACCGCCGTGACCCGCCGCGAGAGCGGGTTCGAGGTGACCCTGTCCGACGGCCGGGTGACCCGCGCCCGCCGGCTGCTGGTGACCACCGGGCTGGTCGACGAGCTTCCCGACGTGCCCGGGCTGCGGGCGCGCTGGGGGCGAGATGTGCTGCACTGCCCGTACTGCCACGGCTGGGAGGTCCGCGACCGGGCCATCGGTGTGCTGGCGAGCGGACCCATGTCGGTGCACCAGGCCCTGCTGTTCCGGCAGTGGAGCGCCGACGTCACATTCTTCACCCACACCGCGCCGGCGCCTGCCGCCGAGCAGGCGGAGCAGCTGGTCGCCCGTGGCGTCCGGGTGGTCGACGGCGAGGTGACCGCCGTGGAGATCGTCGACGACCGCCTCACCGGGGTGCGGCTGAGCAACGGCGGGACGATCGCCCGGGAGGCGCTGGTGGTCGCGCCGCGGATGGTGGCGCGCGCCGGTTTACTCGCGGCGCTCGGCCTGCGGGCCGTGGAGCACCCGGCCGGGGTCGGAGAGCACATCCCCGCGGATGCAACCGGCCGCACCGACGTCCCCGGAGTGTGGGTGGCGGGGAACGTCACCGATCCGGCCGCCCAGGTCGGCGCGGCCGCAGCGGCGGGCGCGGCCGCCGCTGCCCAGATCAACGCCGACCTGGTCGCCGAGGAGACCCGCCGGGCGGTCGACGCCTACCGGGAACGGTTCCCGGCCCGGTCGCAAGCGCGCGTGCCCGAACTCGCGGAGGGTGACCCCCGCTGCGGCGTGTGAACCGCGACGGACCGGTCCCTCGCGCGGCGCGCCCGAGCCGGGCGCGCCGCGCTGATCGGCATCGCCGAGGCGGGGTTTCCGGCCGAGGCGCGTATCGTCCGTTCCGCGAAGGCGGTCGACTCGGCATGAGGAGTGGTGTCACCGTGACGAATCAGTTGCCGGGCAACGCGTCCCTCGAGGCGTCGATCTCCACGCCGGTACTTCCCGCCGGGGTGGAGGAGGCGATGCGCCGACTCCGAGCCAAGGCCGCGTCGGACAACACCCGAGCGGCCTTGACCAGCGACTGGAGCAAGTTCGCCCGGTGGTGTGACGCCGTGGGCCACGTGCCGCTACCGGCGCCACCCGAACTCGTGGGCTGGTACCTGACCGAGAAGGCGGGCGAGCTTCGACCCGACGGGCGCTGGGCCTACGCCCCGTCGACCCTCGCGCGGTGGGTCGCGACGATCAACAAGGTGCACGCCCTCGCGGGCCTGCCGAAACCGGGACACCACGAGGCGGTGCGCGACGTGGTGCGCGGCATCCGGCGGACCCGTGCGACGCCCCCGGCACGCCGCACCCCACTGCTCACCGACGACATCCGTGCGATCGTCGGAGCGATGCGCGCCGGCGCCACCGAGTGGCCGGACCGCGTAGCCGAGCGCCGCGACTCCGCCCTGCTGCTGCTCGGACTGGCCGGCGCGATGCGGCGGTCGGAGCTGTCCGCCCTCACCACCTCCGACGTCGTCGCCCATCGGTCCGACGGGCTGTACGTGACGATCCGCCGATCGAAGGCGGACCGCGACGCACGCGGACGCACCGTCACGCTTCCGTACGGCCGCGATCCGCGGACCTGTCCGGTGTGCGCCTACCGGCGCTGGCGCGAGGTGCTCGACGTGTGGGACGCGGACGGTGGGGCGGCGGTCCGGGAGCTGTTGACCGACGATCGTGCCGCCGGCGACGAGCACTGCTGCCGCGGTGTGGCGCCGGGGGAGGGGCGTGCCGAGCGGCCCCTGTTCCGCACGATCCACCGCACCGGTGCCGTCGGGAGCGGTGCCCTGAGCGGGCAGTCGGTGCACTCGATGATCCAGCGGCGGGCGCGGCAGGCCGGGTTCGCCGCCGAGGTGGTCGCCACGCTCGGCGGGCACAGCCTGCGCGCCGGGTTCGTCACCCAGGCCGTCCGCAACGGAGCCACGACTCAGACGATCATGACGCAGACGGGGCATTCCGACGAGCGGATGGTGGCGCTCTACAGCCGCCAGCACGCCGGACTCGTCGGCAATGCCGTCACCACGCTGGGCCTCTGACCGCGGTCAGGTGCGACCGACGGGTCGGCGCCAGGCGCTCTGGTCGGCGGTGAGCGCCGCCAGTAGATGTTCGGCGGCGTTCAGGTTGCGGAACGGTCCGGCCAGCAGGTCTGCATAGACCTGGGACGGTGCCGCGAAGCGCAGGCCGTCGCGCCGCTGCATCCGCTCGAACACCACCGACGACCACGGCGTGGCCACCACGACGTCGGCTCCGCGATCGACGGGGCGCAGACCGAGTGCCTGGGCGAACGCATCCGGGTCGTCGGCGTACACCTCGAGAAGATCGGCGGCCGCGTAGTCGGTGGCGCCGAGGCCGGTGATCGCATAGCTCAGGTCGAGCGGTTCGGAGAGATCGGCCCGTACGGTGCCGACGCCGTCCGGTGCGGCGAACCCCCTTGTGGTACAGGGTTTGCGGTCCGCTGCCCAGGCTCGCAGCATCTTCTCCCAGTGCACCATGGTGATCGGACCGCGCGGAATGCGGCGGATCAGCTCCCGCTCCCCGAGTACCTCGACGACACGGTAGGTGGCGCCGGTGGAGGCGCCCGACAGCCGGATCAGTTCCGGCACCGACATCTCGCCGGTGAAGTCGGCAAGTGCCCGGACGACTCGCTCGGACGGTTCACCGGTGAGCACGCCCGACGGACGGCCGGGCCCGCGCCATGGGTCGGCGTCGGCGCCCCGGTTGCGCACCCAGATCGCCGGCCGGGACGCGACGAGCGTGAGATTCCCGGTCGCGTCGGAGTACGAGATGCCGTGCTGGTCGAGCTGGCGCCGCACCGGATCGGAAAGGTAGTGCGCGCACACGAATCCCCGGTCGGACTCGGACAGTTCGGCGGCGATGCGCGCGACGTCCCCGCTGAGCACTCCGCGGGACGCGATGACGGCGTACGACACCGACTCGCCGTCGGGTGCGGTCACGAGGATGCGCTCGGGGGCGGCAGGGGAGCGGGGGCGGTCGGACGTGGCAGTCCAGCCCAGGGGCAGACACGCTTCCACCACGGCGATCGAGCGACGGTAGATGTCGATGGGGCGCTCCGGGCGGGGCCCCAGCGCGCTGTCGACCGGTTCTGTGGGCTGGGCGGATGCTGTCATGTCTTCACAATAGGTAATCGGTACGACACGGAAGCTCTTCAATTCACGAACACACCGCCATCCGGCCGACCCGGCCAGGGGAGGAGACCGCGACACGCACCCCACCACGACATCTTGATCCGGAGGGCAACCCGATTCGATCGGGGGAGACGGAACGGCGGAACGGACGCGTGAGGAGGGGGTCGGGCCGCCGGCTGGGGTGAGTCGAGGGGTCCTGCTCTCGACTGGCGCTTTGTAGTATCCATATTCTGAGTCTGACGGAAATAAAAAAAATACCGAAATCACCCTCACTTCACGACAAAACCGCACCCAAATACGCCAAGAACAAACGCGGCGGCGGCGGCCCAGCGGGCTACAGTCCGGGAATGCCTGCGCCACGTCCGAATCGCCCGTCTCGCCGGACTCTGCTGGTGTCGCTCGGGGCGGCGGTGACGGCCGCATACCTGGGCGTACTCGTCCTGTTCGGGGTGAGCACGCACGAGTCGCGGGAATGGCGGCCGGTGGACGTCGATGCCGACTCGGTGCTCGTGGTGGTGACGATGAAGTCGCTGCAGCCGACGGTCGACCGGGTGCATGCGGAGGTCACCATCTATCCCGGGGACTCGTTTCTCGATGCGAACGGGGCCACGCTCGCCGTGCCGCTGAGTGTGTTGCTCGTGCCGGCCGTCTCACAGTCGGAGTTGTTCTTCCCGGCCCATTCCGTGCCCGTCGGCTACCCGGTGGAACTGCTTGCGCGCGGCCAGGCGATCCGCTGGCCGTTCGACACCTTCGATGTCACGCCGGTCGTCGTGGAGGCCGATGTGGGGGAGGGGTCGGAGCGAGAACCGGTGCCGTCGGACGTGTTGATCGACGGCCGCATCGACGGGTGGGCGATCGACCAGGGGACCGTCGTCGCCGCTCCGGAGCTCGGCTTTCCCGATGGCGTCGACGGCACCGAGGTGGTGTTCACGCGCACCGGAGGCACTCTCGTGTACGCGGCGATCCTGCTGCTGATGATGGTTGTCCTCGCGGTCCTGGCCGCGTTCGTCGCGGTACAGACGTTCCGGCGGCGCCGCGCGGTGGAGACCGACATGCTGGCGTGGATGGCGGCGATGCTGTTCGCGGTGGTGCCGCTGCGGGGCATCCTGCCGGGCTCACCGCCGATCGGGTCGTGGGTCGACGTGGCGGTGACCATGTGGGTGGTCACCGCCCTCGTCGCGGCTCTGACGCTGTACGTGTTCTGCTGGTGGCGCGACGGCCACCCCTCGCTCACCCGACGGTGACGACGATCCGCCCGTCGTGCACGCGCGCCGGGTAGGTGCGGACCGGGTCGATGCCGGGCGCGGTGCATCGGCCGGTGTCGAACACGAACGCGTACTGGTGTAGGGGGCATACGACGAGGTCGTCGTCGATCTGTCCGTCGGCGAGCGGTCCGCCCCGGTGCGGGCACACCGCGTCCAGGGCTCGGACGGCGCCGTCGCCGAGCAGGAACACGGCGATCTGCCGTCCGCCCACCGTGTACGTGCGGCCTTCGCCCGGGGTCAGGTCGGTCAACGCGCCGACCGCGTACTCCATTGCGGTGGTCCGGCTTTCGGTCGTGGTCATCGGACCGGCACCTGCGGCAGCGGGAGCAACGGCAGCGCGGGGCTGAACTGCGCCGGCGACTTCGGGGTGGTCCGTTCGAGCCAGGGGTCCCGGTATCCCGCCACGGCCGTGCCGATGCGTTCGTCGAGTCCGGTCACGATGTCCTCCTCGTCTCGGACCAGCAGTGCCTGGAGCCGGTCGATGCCGATGCGGGGCACGAAGTCGTAGGTACGTTCGAGCCACTTGGCGTTCTCGCGGTAGTGCTGGATGAACCGGCCGGCGAGGGCGAGGACTTCTTCGCCGGAGCCGACGGTGGCGAGCAGGTCGCCCTTGCGGACGTGGGCGCCGGCGGCGCCGCCGACGTAGATCTCCCAGCGGCCGTCGCCGACCGCGACGACGCCGAAGTCCTTGCACAGCGCCTCCGAGCAGTTGCGGGGGCATCCGGCCACGGCGAGTTTCAGCTTGGCGGGTGTCTCGAGCCCCTGGAAGCGCTCCTCGAGTGCGATGCCGAGGGCGGTCGAGTCGCCGAGACCGAACCGGCAGAAGTCGCTGCCGACACAGGTCTTGACGGTGCGGAAGCTCTTGCCGTAGGCGTATCCGGAGGGCATGTCCAGGTCGGCCCACACCTTGGGCAGGTCCTCCTTGCGGATGCCGAGCAGGTCGATGCGTTGGCCGCCGGTGACCTTGACCATGGGCACGCCGTACTTGTCGGCGACGTCGGCGATGCGGCGCAGCTGGTCCGGGGTGGTGACCCCGCCCTTCATCTGCGGCACCACGGAGAAGGTGCCGTCGCGCTGGATGTTGGCATGGACACGGTCGTTGATGAACAGCGCACCCCGTTCGTCGACCCAGTCGGGGCCCCACACGGTACGCAGCAGCGACGCGAGCGGCATCTTGGCAGTGGCATCCTCGCGACCGCCGGTGGCGAGTTCGGCGAAGACCTGGGAGACCGCGCGCAGGTCGCGGCGGCGGATCTCGGCGATCAGGTCCGGTTTGGCGAGCGGGATGCACGGCACGTACCAGTTCGCGGCGGGGTCCTCGGCGAGGGCGCCGCCGGCGGCGCAGGCGACGATGTCGGCGACCAGGCCCTTGCACGAGCCGCAGCCCTTCCCGGCGCGGGTGCGGGCGCACACCTGCACGAGGGTGTCGGCGCCGTCGTGGACGCACGCGACGATGTCGCCCTTGCTGACGCCGTTGCAGTTGCACACCTGGGTCTCGTCCGGCAGGTCTGCGGCGACGTCGGCGCCCTGCGGGTCGCCGAGGTCGAACAGCAGCGCCGCGCGGTCCGCCGGGATCTCGAGCTTGCCGTCGAAGGCCTGGGCGAGGGTGGCGGCCTTGCTCACGTCGCCGAGCAGCATCGCGCCGACGAGCCGGCCGTCGCGCACGACGATGCTCTTGTAGATGCCGCTGCGCGGATCGTAGAACTGGACGAACTCGTCGTCCTCGTGCTCGGGTTCCTTGACCCCCATCGAGGCGACGTCGATGCCGGCGACCTTGAGCTTGGTGCTGGTGCGGGATCCCTGGTAGGCGGCGTGCGCATTCGCACCGGTGAGGTGCTCGGCGAGGACGACCGCCTGCTCCCATACCGGGGCGACGAGGCCGTACACCTCGCCGCGGTGCTGGGCGCACTCGCCGACGGCGTAGATGCTCGACTCCTCTTCGCAGCGCATCTGGTCGTCGACGACGATGCCGCGTTCGACGACGATGCCGCCGGCACGGGCGAATTCGGTGTTGGGGCGGATGCCGGCGGTGACCACGACCATGTCGGTGTCGACGACGGTGCCGTCGGCGAACTGCACGCCGGTGACCCGGCTGTGGTCGTCGCGCAGGACGGCGGTGGTGCGGGTACCGGTGTGGACGGTGATGCCGAGCTTCTCGATCTCGGTGCGCAGCACCCGGCCGCCGCGTTCGTCGAGTTGCTGGTTCATCAGGTGGGTGGGCGAGTGCACCACGGCGACGGTCAGGCCCTGGGTGCGCAGCCCGTAGGCGGCTTCGAGGCCGAGCAGGCCGCCGCCGACGACGACGGCGCGGACGTCGTCGTGGGCGTCGGCCATCTGCAGCATGCCGTTGGTGTCGGCGAGGGTGCGGAAGCCGAAGACGCCGCGGCCGAGCCGGCCGTCGGGTTCGCGCAGGCCGTCCATGTTGGGGAAGAAGGTGTTCGACCCGGTCGCGACGACGAGCAGGTCGTAGGGGACCTGCCGGCCGGATTCGCACGTGACGACCTTGCCGAACCGGTCGAGGTGGGTCGCGCGGTCGCCGGCGTGGAGAGTGACTCCGTTCTCCCGGTACCAGCTCATGGGGTTGAGGACGAGTTCGGCGTCGTCGACGTCGGCCTGGCCGGCCAGCACGTGGGAGAGCATGATCCGGTTGTAGTTGCCGTACGGCTCGTCGCCGATCATCGTGATCTCGAACTGGTCCCGGCCGCCGCGCGCGAGGATCTCCTCGACGGTGCGGGCGCCGGCCATGCCGTTGCCGACGACGAGCAGCCGTCGGCGCGGGCCGTGGGGGTGCGACGCGGTTGGGGTCATGCGTCCAGGGTTGCCGGGGGCGGTGACGGATCGGCGGCACCGGGGTTACGCGGCGGTCAGGAAGTGCTCACCGCCGCCGGGGTGGGGGTGTCAGCCGGGGGCGGTGTCGCGGCGTGGCATCGCCAGCGGGGCGACGACGGCGAGCACGAGGGCGGGCACGACGAAGCTCGCGACCGGCGCCGCGGCATAGAGCGGCGTCAGCGCCAGCGGGGCGACGGCGCCGCCGGAGAACCGGAAGGCCTGCACCACGGAGACGGCGCCGCCGCGGTTGCGGCCCCGGGAGCCGAGGACCGCGGCGTTGACACCGACGAGCACGCACTGCGAGGCGATGCCGGCGACGAACCAGGCGGCCGCGACCAGCCACAGCAGTCCGGCGGTGCCGGCGACGACGACGAGGGCGGCGCCGGCGAGTGCGCCGAGCAGGACGGTGCGGCGGGCGCCGATGCGGTCGATGAGGGTGCCGACGCGGCGGGCGGTGAGGATGCCGGCGACCCCGAATCCGGTCAGGAGCAGGCCCCGCTGGGTGGGGGTCAGGCCGAAGACGTCCTCGGCGCGGAAGGCGAGCAGGAAGTTCAGGCCGCCGAGGGCGCCCCAGCCGAGCAGTGCGACGACACCGATGCGCAACACGTCGGGGCGCAGCGCGTCGCGCAGCCGCGGCGGCGGCTCTCCGGTGGGGGCGGTCAGCTGTTCGGGCAGCCCGATCACGGCGAGGACGGCGGCGGCGGCGGCGATCACGACGAACGCCCACCGCCAGTCGACCTCGGCGGCCAGGCCCCCGACGAGCGGGGCCGAGGTCTGCCCGGCGGCCTGCATCGCCCCGAACAGGCCCAGGGCGCGGCCCAGCCGCGCCCGCGGCACGATCGCGGCGAGCGCGGCGAGCAGCAGCGGGGTGGTGAAGGCGTTGGCCACGCCCTGCAACGCGCGGGACGCGAGCAGCAGCCCGAGGGTGGGGGCGAGCGCGGACGCCAGCGACGCGCAGGTGTACGCGATGTACGCCGTGCGGACGGTGCGGACCCGTCCCCACCGTGCCCCGAGGGTGCCGGAGACGAGCATGGTCAGCGCGAACGGCCCGAGGTACGCGGTGAGCGTGCTCGCGGCCGCGCCGGCGCTCACGCCGGTGGCCGCGCCGATCTCCGGCAGCACGGACGCCACGACTCCACCGCCGAAGGGTCCGAGGAATCCTCCGGCGTAGAGGGCGGCACGCTGCAGCGAAGCGCGTGCCGCGCTCACTGGGTGAAGCCGCCGGGGCCCCGTCGCCGCAGGTAGCGTTCGAATTCGGCGGCGAGGGCGTCGCCGTCGATCTTGGCGATGACGTCGGAGATGTCGGATTCGGCGTCGCCGCGTTCCTCGAGGGCCCGCACGTATTCGGCGATCTCCTCGTCGTCCTCCGTCATCGCGGTGACGGTCTGTTCCCACTCCTCGGCGAGGATCGGCAGTTCGCCGAGAGGCACCTCGAGGTCGAGGACGTCCTCGACACGGCGCAGCAGCGCGACGGTGGCCTTGGGGTTGGGGGGTTGCGACACGTAGTGGGGGACGGCGGCCCAGAACGACACGGCGGGCACGCCGGCGCGGACACACGCGTCCTGCAGGACCCCGGCGATGCCGGTGGGGCCCTCGTACCGGGAGCCTTCCAGGTTGAAGCGTTTGGCGGCGTCGGTGCTGTAGGCGGTGCCGGTGACGGGGACGGGCCGGGTGTGCGGGGTGTCGGCGAGCAGGGCGCCGAGGATGACGACGGTGTGCACGCCGATCTCGTCGGCGAGCTCGATGATGGCGTCGCAGAAGCTGCGCCAGCGCATGTTGGGTTCGATGCCGCGCAGCAGCACCACGTCGCGGTCGCTGCCGGGGGGTGAGCACACCGACAGGCGGGTGGCGGGCCATTCGATCTCGCGGGTGACGCCGTCGACGAGACGCACCATGGGGCGGTTGACCTGGTAGTCGTAGTAGTCCTCGGAGTCCAGTTCGGCGAACGGTTCGGCGTCCCAGATGAGCTCGAGGTGTTCGACGGCGCCGCTGGCCGCGTCCCCGGCGTCGTTCCACCCTTCGAACGCGGCGACCAGCACCGGGTCACGCAGGGTCGGCACGTCCGGTTCCGGGGTCTCGGCGAACTCGCTTGCACTCACCTGTCCAGCCTACGGCGAGAGCCGGACGGGCCGCCCACTAGTCTGGAACGCATGTCCACCCCATTGCACTCTGCCTTGCTCGATGCGCTTTCGCAGCGCGTTGTCGTGGGAGACGGGGCGATGGGCACGATGTTGCAGGCCGCGGATCTGAGTCTGGACGACTTCCGCGGCCTCGAGGGGTGCAACGAGATTCTCAACGACTCCCGGCCCGACGTCATCCGGGGGATCCACCGGGCGTACTTCGAGGCCGGGGCGGATGCCGTCTCCACCAACACCTTCGGCTGCAACCTGCCCAATCTCGCCGACTACGACATCGCCGATCGCATCCGTGACCTGTCCGAACGCGGCGCCCGCCTGGCCCGGGAGGTGGCCGACGAGATGGGTCCCGGCCCGGACGGCATGGGCCGGTTCGTGCTCGGCTCGATGGGTCCGGGCACGAAGCTGCCCACCCTCGGTCACGCCCCGTTCGCCACGCTGCGCGACGCCTACACCGAGTCGGCGCTGGGCATGCTCGACGGCGGCGCCGACGCCATCCTCGTCGAAACCTGTCAGGACCTGCTGCAGGCGAAGGCCGCGATCGTCGGCAGCCGCCGCGCGATGGAGCGGGCGGGCCGGCGCATCCCGATCGTCACCCACGTGACGATGGAGACGACCGGCACGATGCTGCTCGGCAGCGAGATCGGGGCGGCCCTGACGGCGCTCGAACCCCTGGGCATCGATCTGATCGGGCTGAACTGTGCGACCGGCCCGGAGGAGATGAGCGAGCACCTGCGGCATCTGTCCAAGCACGCCCGGTTGCCGGTGTCGGTGATGCCGAACGCGGGCCTGCCGGTGCTGGGAGCGAACGGCGCCGAGTACCCGTTGACGCCGGAAGAGCTGGCGGAGGCGCTGAGCGGATTCGTCGCCGAGTTCGGTCTGGCGCTGGTCGGCGGCTGCTGCGGCACCACCCCCGAGCACATCCGGCAGGTCGCCGAGGCGGTGCACGCGACCGAGCGCGCCGAGCGCGGCCCCCGGCCGGAGCCGGGCGTGTCGTCGCTGTACTCGGCGGTGCCGTTCGAGCAGGACTCGTCGATCCTGATGATCGGGGAGCGCACCAATTCGAACGGGTCGAAGGCGTTCCGGGAGGCGATGCTCGCCGGGGACCACCAGAAGTGCCTGGACATCGCGAAGGACCAGATCCGCGACGGCGCGCACCTGCTGGATCTGAACGTGGACTACGTGGGCCGCGACGGCGCCGTCGACATGGCGGACCTGGCGGGCCGGCTGGCGACGGCGTCGACGTTGCCGATCATGATCGACTCGACGGAGCCGGACGTGATCCGGGCCGGCCTCGAGCATCTCGGGGGCCGGTGCGCGGTGAACTCGGTGAACTACGAGGACGGCGACGGCCCCGGTTCGCGGTTCGAGCGGATCATGGAGCACGTCGTCGAGCACGGCGCCGCGGTGGTGGCGTTGACCATCGACGAGGAGGGCCAGGCCCGCACCGCCGAGCACAAGGTGCGCATCGCCGAGCGGCTGATCGCGGATCTGACCGGCAGGTGGGGGCTCGGCGAGGAGGACATCATCGTCGACGCCCTGACGTTCCCGATCTCCACCGGTCAGGAGGAGGTCCGCCGGGACGCCATCGAGACGATCGAGGCGATCCGCGAGATCAAGCGGCGGCATCCGCGGGTGCACTTCACCCTGGGCATCTCGAATGTGTCGTTCGGCCTGAACCCCGCGGCGCGGCAGGTGCTGAACTCGGTGTTCCTGCACGAGTGTGTGCAGGCGGGGCTGGACACGGCGATCGTGCACGCGTCGAAGATCCTGCCGATGGCGCGGATCCCGGACGAGCAGCGCGAGACGGCGCTGGATCTGGTGTACGACCGGCGGCGCGAGGGCTACGACCCGCTGCAGAAGCTGATGGCGCTGTTCGAGGGGGTGTCGGCGGCGTCGTCGCGGGAGTCCCGCGCGCAGGAGCTGGCCGCGCTGCCGCTGTTCGAGCGGCTCGAGCGGCGGATCGTCGACGGCGAGCGCAACGGGCTCGAGGCGGATCTGGACGAGGCGATGCAGACGACCCCACCGTTGGCGATCATCAACGACACGCTGCTGTCGGGGATGAAGACGGTCGGGGAGCTGTTCGGCTCGGGGCAGATGCAGCTGCCGTTCGTGTTGCAGTCCGCCGAGGTGATGAAGGCGGCGGTCGCGCATCTCGAGCCGCACATGGAGTCCACCGGCGACGAGGGCAAGGGCCGGATCGTGCTGGCCACCGTCAAGGGCGACGTGCACGACATCGGCAAGAACCTCGTCGACATCATCTTGAGCAACAACGGCTACGAGGTGGTCAACCTCGGCATCAAGCAGCCGATCGCGACGATCCTGGACGCGGCGGTGGACAAGAACGCCGACGTGATCGGCATGTCCGGGCTGTTGGTGAAGTCGACCGTGGTGATGAAGGAGAACCTCGAAGAGCTCAACCATCGCGGGGTGGCGGAGCGGTTCCCGGTGCTGCTCGGGGGTGCCGCGCTGACCCGCTCCTACGTGGAGAACGACCTGGCCGAGATCTACGAGGGGCAGGTGTCCTACGCGCGTGATGCGTTCGAGGGCCTGCATCTGATGGACCGGGTCATGGCCGTCAAGCGCGGCGAGGGCCCGGCGGCGGACAGCCCGGAGGCGATCGCGGCGCGGGAGAAGGCCGCCGAGCGCAAGGCCCGGCACGAGCGGTCGCGGCGGATCGCGGAGAAGCGCAAGGCCGCCGAGACGCCGGTCGAGGTCCCGGAGCGCTCCGATGTGGCCGCCGACCTCGAGGTGCCCACCCCGCCGTTCTGGGGCACCCGGGTGGTCAAGGGGGTGGCGCTGGCCGACTACGCCGGCCTGATCGACGAGCGGGCGCTGTTCCTGGGGCAGTGGGGGCTGCGCGGGCAGCGCACCGGGGACGGGCCCACCTACGAGGAGCTGGTGGAGACCGAGGGCCGGCCGCGGCTGCGGTACTGGCTGGACCGGCTGTCCACCGAGGGGATCCTGGCGCACGCTGCGGTGGTGTACGGGTACTTCCCGGCGGTGTCGGAGGGCGACGACGTGGTGGTGCTGGCGGAGCCGCATCCGGATGCCGCCGAGCGCTACCGGTTCACGTATCCGCGGCAGCAGCGCGGCCGGTTCCTGTGCATCGCCGACTTCGTGCGGTCGCGGGCGGATGCGCGGGCCGAGGGGCAGGTGGACGTGCTGCCGTTCCAGCTGGTGACGATGGGGCAGCCGATCGCGGACTTCGCGAACGAGTTGTTCGCGTCGAACTCCTACCGGGACTATCTGGAGGTGCACGGCATCGGTGTGCAGCTGACCGAGGCGCTGGCCGAGTACTGGCACCGGCGGGTCCGGGAGGAGCTGGTGCTCGCCGGCGGCCACACCCTGGCCGAGGAGGATCCGGCGGACGTGGCCGAGTTCTTCAAGCTCGGCTACCGCGGGGCGCGGTTCGCGTTCGGGTACGGGGCGTGCCCGAATCTCGAGGACCGCGTCAAGCTGGTCGAGCTGCTCGAACCGGGCCGGATCGGGGTGGAGCTGTCGGAGGAGCTGCAGCTGCATCCGGAGCAGTCCACCGACGCGTTCGTCCTGCATCACCCGGAGGCGAAGTACTTCAATGTCTAGTGCGGTGACCACGTCGACGCTGCGGGCCGTCCTGTGGGACATGGACGGCACCCTGCTCGAATCGGAAACGCTGTGGGACATCGGGATCCGGGAGCTGTCGCTGCGCCTGGGCGGGCCGATGGCGGACGAGACACGGCGGGCGACGATCGGGGCGTCGAGCGCGTTCGCGTTGCGGACGGTGTTCGCGTCGCTGGATCTCGAACCGGATCCCGACGCCCTGGCCGCGGCGAAGGCGTGGCTGTACGGGCGCATGGGGGAGCTGTTCGCGCAGGGGCTGCCGTGGCGGCCCGGGGCGCGTCGGACGCTGGGGGCCGTGCGCGCCGCCGGGCTCGGGTCGGCGCTGGTGACCAACACCGACCGGACGTTGTGCGAGTTCGCCCTGGACACGCTCGGGCGCGAGCACTTCGACCATTCGGTGTGCGGCGACGAGGTGCCGGCCGGCAAGCCGGATCCGGCTCCGTACCTGCGGGCGGCGCAGCTGCTGGGGCTCGAGCCGGCGCAGTGCCTGGCGGTGGAGGACTCGCCCACCGGGGCGGCGGCGGCGGAGGCCGCGGGCTGCACGGTGCTGGTGGTGCCGTCGCTGACGGAGGTGCCGACCTCGCCGCGGCGGGTGTTCCGCGAGACCCTGGACGGGCTGACCGTCGCGGACCTGCACGCGCTGCACCTGCCGGGGGCGTGCTGAGGTGGCGATCCCGAAGATCGTGTTGTTCTACCGGTTCACGCCGCTGGCCGATCCGGAGGCGATCCGCTTGTGGCAGCACACCCTGGCGGCGTCGAACGATCTCACCGGTCGCATTGTGATCTCCGAGCACGGCATCAACGCCACCGTCGGGGGCGACATCGCCGACGTCAAGCGGTACGTGCGCGGCACCCGCGCGTACGCGCCGTTCGCCGACGCCGACATCAAGTGGTCGGACGGCACCGGGCGGGATTTTCCGCGCCTGTCGGTGCGGGTACGGCCGGAGATCGTGACCTTCGGGGCGCCGCACGAGCTGAAGGTCGACGAGCACGGGGTGGTCGGCGGTGGGGTGCACCTGTCGCCGCACGGGCTGCACGAGCTGATCGGCGAGCGCGGCGACGAGGTGGTGTTCTTCGACGGGCGCAACGCGTTCGAGGCGGAGATCGGCCGGTTCCGCGGGGCGGTCGTGCCGGATGTGGGGACCACGCGCGAGTTCGTGTCGGTGCTCGACAGCGGCCGCTACGACCACCTCAAGTCACGTCCGGTGGTGACCTACTGCACGGGCGGGGTGCGCTGCGAGGTGCTGTCCGCGTTGATGCGCAACCGCGGGTTCGAGCAGGTGTATCAGCTCGACGGCGGCATCGTCCGGTACGGGGAGACGTTCGGCGACGACGGGCTGTGGGAGGGTTCGCTGTACGTCTTCGACGGCCGCACGAACGTCGAGTTCTCGGACGCGGCGGCGGTGTTGGGCCGGTGCACGCTGTGCCGGGCGCCGACCTCGCGCTACCGCAACCACCCGGACGTCAACGGCCGGGAGCTGAGCCTGGTGTGCGAGGCGTGCGTGCCGGACCCGGTCGGGCCCTGACGGTGGCTGCGTCGCCGCTGCCGGTACGCGACGGTCTCGGACCGGACCGGCTGCGGCTGCCCGTCACCGATCCCGCCCCCACGATCCTCGGGTTCCTGCGCGGCGCCGAGCCCGGCGAGGACTGGCACCGCCACGTCGCGGCCGGTGAGCTCGTCGACGAGCACGGCCGGCCGGTGACCGCGCAGACCCGGTACCAGCCGGGCCGGTTCGTGTACTTCTACCGGGAGCCGCCGCCGGAGGTGCCGGTGCCGTTCCCGGTGACGGTCCTGCACCGCGACGAGGGGCTCCTCGTCGTGGACAAGCCGCACTTCCTGGCGACGATCCCGCGGGGCGCGCACATCCGGGAGACGGTGGTGGTGCGGCTGCGCCGGGAACTCGGGCTGCCGGACCTGGTTCCGGTGCACCGTCTGGACCGGATGACGGCGGGCGTGCTGCTGTGCACCACCGATCCGGGATTGCGGGGGCCGTACCAGCAGCTGTTCGAGCGGCAGCGGGTGCGCAAGGTGTACGAGGCGATCGCCCCGTACCGGCCGGGACTCGAGTTCCCCCGCACGGTGCGCAGCCGGATCCGTAAGCGGCACGGCGAGCTCACGGCCGTGGAGGAGCCCGGCGAGCCGAACTCCGAGACGCGGATCGAGCTGCTCGACCGGCGCGGGGACCTGGCCCGATACCGGCTGCATCCGCGGACCGGGCGCACCCATCAGCTGCGGCTGCACCTGAGCTCGCTGGGGGCGCCGATCGTCGGTGACAACTTCTATCCGCGGTTCCGGCGCCGCGCGCCGGACGATTTCTCGGATCCGCTGCGGTTGCTGGCGCGGACCGTCGAGTTCGACGATCCGCGCACCGGGCGGCGCCGCCGGTTCGACAGCGGCCTCGCCCTCGAGTTCTGACGGTCCGGGCCGGGCGCCCGGGGCGGTCGCGGCACTGGGTGCGGGAGCACGCTGCGGTCATGAAACAATGAACCCCCGTGAAGACCTTCGATTCCCTGTTCGCCGAGCTGTCCGAGCGTGCCGTCACCCGTCCCGAGGGGTCCGGCACCGTTGCCGCCCTGGACGCCGGCGTCCATGCGCAGGGCAAGAAGGTGATCGAGGAGGCCGGCGAGGTGTGGATCGCCGCCGAGTACCAGAGCGACGAGCAGCTGGCGGAGGAGATTTCGCAGTTGCTGTACTGGGTGCAGGTGCTGATGGTCGGGCGGGGTCTGAAGCTCGAGGACGTCTACAAGCATCTGTGACGGCTCGCCGTCGGGCATCTGTGACGGCTCGCCGTCGGGCATCTGTGACGGCTCGCCGTCGGGCAGCCGCCCCGGGGCCGGCCGTCGTGCCCTCGAGACCTTCCGCCTGTTCCTTCCCTGCTCTTCGCACCGTTGCCGAAAGGACCGTCCATGCTGCGCGTCGCAGTTCCGAACAAGGGCTCGCTGTCCGAGTCCGCCGCCGAAATCCTGCGCGAGGCCGGATACCGGCGCCGCACCGACTCGCGCGACCTGACCGTTATCGACCCGGTCAACGACGTCGAGTTCTTCTTCCTGCGCCCGAAGGACATCGCCATCTACGTCGGTTCCGGCGAGCTCGATCTGGGCATCACTGGCCGTGACCTGGCGCTGGATTCGGCGGCGCCGGTCACCGAGCGGCTCGCTCTGGGGTTCGGGTACTCCTCCTTCCGCTACGCGGCGCCGAAGGGCCGGGACTGGAAGATCGAGGACCTCGCCGGCCTGCGGATCGCGACGTCGTACCCCAACCTGGTCCGCCGTGATCTGACGGCGCGGGGGATCGAGGCGACGGTCATCCGCCTCGACGGCGCGGTGGAGATCTCCATTCAGCTGGGGGTGGCCGACGCGATCGCCGACGTCGTCGGCTCCGGCCGGACGCTGCGCCAGCACGATCTGGTGGCGTTCGGGGAGTCGCTGTGCGACTCGGAGGGTGTGCTGATCGAGCAGGAGGGCGCGAGCCGCGGCGATTCGGCGCGCAATCAGCTCGTCGCCCGCATCGAGGGCGTGGTGTTCGCGCAGCAGTACGTGATGCTCGACTACGACTGCCCCAAGCCGGTTCTCGACGAGGCGGTGCAGATCACTCCGGGTCTGGAGTCGCCGACGATCTCACCGCTCGCCGACGACTCGTCGGTGGCGGTGCGGGCGATGGTGCCGCGCAAGGGCCACAACGCGGTGATGGATCGGCTCGCCGAGATCGGGGCGCGGGCGATCCTGGCGACGGACATCCGGTCGTGCCGCGCGATGCGCGGCGCCGAGTAGCCGCGGCCGAGCGTCCGGCGCGTCAGCGCCCGGGGCAGGTGCCGGGGGCGGCGATGCCGGCGAGACGCTGTTCGGTCCAGGTGAGTAGTTCGGGTACGAGCGGGGAGTCCTCGGCGACGAGCCCGAGGTGGTCCCGGCCGGGATAGCTGCGGTAGTCCAGGGCCCAGTTCTCGGCGCAGCGGTCGCGCACGTAGCCGTCCTGCACGGCGGCGGTGACGAGGGAATCGGTGGCGCCCTGCGCGAGCAGGACGGGCACGGCCGTCGTGCCGGTGGGGACGTTCTCCGCGAGGCGGCGGCCGAGGGGTCCGGTGGTGGGGTCGGTGCGCAGCACGGACCGGTCGCGACTGAGCGAGAGTGCCGACAGGACCGAGACGTAGACGGCGGGTTCGGACAGGCACCTTGTCGCCATCTCGCGCACGAGGGTGCGGGCGGCGGGCCCGACGTAGGTGTCGCCGTCGACGTCGTCGTAGACCGCGGTGTAGGCGGCGAGGACGTACGAGGCGAACACGCTGCCGCCGGGAACGGTGTCGAGTCCGGTGGTCAGCGCGACGGTGTCGCTGGCGGGGGCCATCGCGGCGATCCCGGCGACGGGTGTGTCCGGGGCGTAGGTGGGGGCGAGCAGCCCCGCCCACAGGGCCGCGTGCCCGCCCTGGGAGTGCCCCCAGACGACGGTGCGGTCGGCGAGGTCGAGGTCGAGGTGGTGGAGGTGGTGGGCCGCACGCACAGCGTCGAGCACCGAGCGTCCTTCGCCCTGCCCGATCAGGTACGGGTGCGGGCCTGCGGTGCCCAGGCCGACGTAGTCGGTGGCCACCAGGGCCCAACCGCGGTCGAGGAGCGCGGACTCGGCGGGCAGGGCGCCGGCGCCGAGCGGGTCGTCGAGGAGGGTGGGCGCACAGGGTTCGGCGAAACCGGTGGTCCCGTGGGCCCAGGCGATCACCGGTCGAGGTCCGGGCGGGGCGTTCTTCGCGACCACGACCAGGGCGCTGGCCACGGCGGGCTGGTCGTCGTCGCGGGTGGTGGTGTAGAGGATGCGCCAGGCCTCGGCGCCGTCGGGGACGGCGCGGGTGAACGGTTCGGCGCGCAGAAGCGCGCCGGGATGATCGGGCATCCGGTGCGGTGCGGTGTAGAACGCGTCGACGACGGGGGAGCCGGCGCGCAGGCGGACCGCCACGCCGGCTGCGGCGACGGCCACGAGCAGCGCGAGAACCGCCACGGCCGGTCGCCGGTACCGGGCCGGGGTGCGGCGGGGCGCCGTCGGGGTGGGTCCGGGGGTGCGGTCGTCGAGGGCGGCGAGTCCGTCGCCGATGCGGGCGAGGCCGAAGAACACGGTGCGGATGCCGAACAGGAAGGCGACGACGAGGACCGTGACGTCGGGCCAGCGCCAGGCGAGGACACCGAACACGATGTCGGCGAGGCCGAGGACTGCGGTGGTGAGTCGCTCGTCGAGGTCGCCGCGGGCGGCGCGGACCAGACGCAGGGCGCCGCCGACGACGAGGGCGAGCGCGACGGCGGGGGCGAGCAGATCCAGGGCCCGGCCGAGCCAGGCGAGGACGGCGATGCCGAACCCGATCCAGGCGAGGGCGGTGGCGGTCGCCACCGCCCCGGCGTGGGAGCGGTACGCGGCGAGCAGGTCGGCGGTGCCGGCGGTGATCGCGGCCAGGCCGATGAGCAGGCCCAGCGCGGACAGTGAGGTCAGCGGTCTCGTCGTGAGCAGCAGGCCGAGCAGCAGGCAGACGAGTCCGAGGAGCACGGACGTCCACCACGGTGCCGTGCGCAGCGCGGCGGTGGCGGCGCGGGCTCTGCGGTGGGGACCGGTCGCGGGCATGTCGTCCTCCCCTGGTGCCGACCGAAATGTCCGGTCGAATGTGGCACGGTCCGCGGGCGCCCGCCCGGTGATCGGTGCCCGCGGCGGGGTCAGCGGGGGCGGACCTGCACGGTTTGCGCGATCCGTCCGACGGCGCCGTCCTCGTCGTACAGCACCCCGGCGGTCATGCCCACCCCGTCCGGGCCGGTGGACGTCTCGGCGCTGATGCCGACCCACTCGCCGACCGGTTCCCGGAACAGGTGCACCGTCAGGTCGGTGTTGAGGAAGGTCCAGACGGCGGGGTCGAGTTTGGAACCGACACCGTTGGCGACATCGGCGACGGTGAACAGCCGCTCGACCGGGGTCGGGGCCTCGCCCTCGACGAGCGCCAGGTCGGTGCGCAGCCACGCCGCCGACGGCCCCGGCGCCCCGATCGGGGTGATCGTGCGCCAGTCCAGGGTGCGCACGAATCCGGTCTGCCAGAACGCCGAGCCGGGGTGTTCGACGACGCCCTGCGCCGGCGGCGGCAGCGGCGCGTCCGCGGCGTGGGCGACCCCGGGCAGGTCGGCGGTCTGCATGCGCCAGGCGGTGCCACGGGCCACCGCTCGGGGGGTGCCGTCCGGGCCGGCGGCCCACAGCTCGGCGACGACGAGTTCGACCTTGCGGCCGGGGCGGTCGATGCGGGTGCGGACCTCGATCTCGGTCAGCGGCACCGGGCCGAGCAGTTCGACGCAGATGCGGGTCAGTCGGGCGTCGGGGCGGCGGCCGCAGCGTTCGAGGGCGCGGGCCAGCAGCGCCGACGGCGGGGCGCCGTGCTGCATCGTCGGTGCCCACGTGCTGACCGTATGGGCGGTGGGCCGAAACCGTTCGACGGCAGTGCCCCCGTCGCCGGGGCCGCCGTCGATCGGCACGAAGTACGCCGCGTCGCTCACTCGCTCGTTTCCTCCTCGGGACGGGCCGCGCCGGCGGGCTCGTCCGGCCGGCCCGGATAGGGCGGGGCGGTGCCGCCGAATGCCGGGCACCGCACCCGATGATCGCACCACCGGCACAGCGGCCCCGGGTTGGGCCGGAAGTCCCGTGCGTCGGTCGCGGTGCGCACGGCCGCCCAGAGGGCGCGCACGGTGCCCTCGAAGCGGCGCAGTTCGTCCCCGTCGGGGGTGTAGTCGAGTACCTGTCCGTCCGCCAGGTACAGCAGCCGCAGCCGCGCCGGCACCACCCCGCGGGTGCGCAGCACCATCAGCGCGTAGAACTTCAGCTGGAACAGCGCCGCCGCCTCGCCGGTCTCGCGGGGTGCCCGGCCGGTCTTGTAGTCGACCACGCGCACCAGCCCCTGGGGGGAGATGTCGATCCGGTCGACGAAGCCCCGCAGCCGCAGCCCGTCGTCCAGCTCGGTTTCCACGCGCAGCTCGCACGCTTGCGGGGTGAACCCGGTGGGATCCTCGAGTGCGAAGTAGCGGGCGACGAGGGCGCGGGCCTCGGTGAGGAACCGGTCGCGCTCGCCTGGGCCGATCACGTCGGCGAGGTCGGGTGCCTCCTCGAGCAGCCGCTGCCACGCCGGTGCCACCAGCTCGCCGGCGGGTCCGGGCCGCCGCTCGGCGGCCGGCAGCGCGAACAACGCCTCGAGGGCTGCGTGGACGACGCTGCCGCGCAGCTGGGCCCGCGACGGGACCTCGGGGATCCGGTCGATCGCCCGGAACCGGTACAGCAGCGGACAGCGTTTGAAGTCGGCGGCGCGCGACGGCGACAGCGCCGGCGTCCGCGGGGCCGCGGGCCGGTCGTCGGTGGGGGGCGTCGTCGCGGCTGTGCTCACACCTGGCAGGGTATGGCCCGGGACCGACACGGTGTCGGTACCGGCGGAGCGGACGAAGGTGGATACGGCGATGGCAGCAGGTGGACTCGGGCGCAGCGGACCGTTCGAGGTCGGTGACCGGGTGCAGCTCACCGACGCCAAGGGCCGCAAGTACACGGTGGTGCTCGAGGCGGGCAAGGAGTTCCACACCCACCGCGGCGGCATCCTGCACGACGCGCTCATCGGCACGGACGAGGGCAGCGTCGTCACCTCCACCAACGGCACCCCCTACCTGGCGCTGCGGCCGCTGCTGACCGATTACGTGCTGTCCATGCCGCGCGGGGCGCAGGTGATCTACCCCAAGGACGCCGCGCAGATCGTGCATGAGGGCGACGTGTTCCCCGGCGCCCGGGTGCTCGAGGCGGGCGCCGGTTCGGGTGCGCTGACCTGTTCGCTGCTGCGGGCCGTGGGGCCGACCGGCCGGGTGATCTCCTACGAGGTGCGCGACGACCACGCCGAGCACGCGGTGCGCAACGTCGAGACGTTCTTCGGGGAGCGTCCCGGGAACTGGGATCTCACGGTGGGCGACGTCGCGGACTACGACCTCGACCGGCACGGTCCGGTCGACCGGGTGGTGCTGGACATGCTGGCCCCCTGGGACGCGCTGCCGACGGTGGCGAAGGCGCTGGTACCCGGTGGGGTGCTGATCGTGTACGTGGCGACGGTGACTCAGCTGTCGAAGGTGGTCGAGGCGCTGCGTGAGCAGACCTGCTGGACCGAACCGCGGTCGTGGGAGTCGATGGTGCGCGGCTGGCACGTGGTCGGCCTGGCCGTGCGTCCGGAGCATCGGATGCAGGGGCACACCGCGTTCCTGGTCAGCGCCCGCCGCCTCGCCGAGGGCACCGTCACACCGAAGCCGCAGCGCCGGCCCAGCAAGGGCTGACCGCTCCGGTCCGCACGGCGGCCGAGCCGCCTGATCCGCACGGCGGCCGAGCCGCCCCGGTCACGAGCAGTTCAGCGACCCCATCGCCAGGACCTGGCAGGTGCTCTCGTCCTCCAGCCGCCAGGTGCCGTCCTCCCGCTCGAACGTCAGCGGCATCGGGGCGCCGCCGTGCGGACCGGTGACCTGCACGGTTGCCGAGACCGTGTCGTCGTCGACGGCGTTCACGGACTCGACGTCGGCGGTGAGCGGGTAGCCGGCGAGCACCCCGTTGAACTGCTCGAGCAGCGCGCCCCGGTCGTCGCCGTCCTCGACCACCACGGCCTTGTCCGCCGCCGACACCGCCGGGTCGAAGAACGTCGTCAGCACCGCTTCGAGCTCGCCCTCGGTTGCCGCGGCGGCGGGGCCGGCCGCGGACGTCGTCGCGGCGGAGGATGTGGGCGACCCACCGGCGGAGTCGTCGGCGGCGCAGGCGGGCAGCGCGGTCAGTGCGGCGACGGCGACGGCGACGGCGACAGCGGCCCGTCTGGTGCGAGTGGTCACGGGAATCCTTTCGACCCGGCAGAGAGAAAGGCAAGGCTAACATCGGTATCGGGGATTCGGGCCCGCGGCCGTGAGGAGTCCGACACGCATTCGCAGCATGCCGATTTCGCGTCGCACCACACAGTCGGCCGTCTGCCGGTAGCGTGGAAAGACCGATAGTGGAGGGAGTCGCACATGAGCTCGACAGAGAACCCGGATTCGGTTGCGGCGGCACAAGAACTCGAAGCGCTGCGCGCCGAGGCGACCGCCCTGCGGCGGCGGCTCGTCGAACCGTCCGAACAGGTCCGTGACCTCGAGGCCCGGATCGACTCCCTGACCGTGCGCAACGGCAAGCTGATGGACACGCTCAAGGAGGCGCGCCAGCAGCTGATCACCCTGCGCGAGGAAGTCGACCGGCTCGGTCAGCCCCCCAGCGGCTACGGGGTGCTGCTCGGCATCTACGACGATCAGACCGTGGACGTGTTCACCTCCGGCCGCAAGATGCGGGTCACGGTGTCCCCGAACCTCGAACCCGATGGTTTCGTCTCCGGCCAGACGGTCCGGTTGAACGAGGCGCTGACCGTCGTCGAAGCCGGCGGATTCGAGCGGGTCGGAGAGATCACCACCCTGCGCGAGGTCCTCGACGACGGCACCCGCGCCCTCGTCGTCGGACACGCCGACGAGGAGCGCATCGTGTGGCTGGCCGCGCCGCTCGCCGCCGCGGCCGCCGCGGCGGCCGGCACCGTCGAGGTGAGCGAGGACGCCGAGCCGTCGTTCAAGCTGCGGCCGGGTGATTCGCTGCTGGTCGACAGCAAGGCCGGCTACGCCTTCGAGCGCATCCCCAAGGCCGAGGTCGAGGACCTCGTCCTCGAGGAGGTTCCCGACGTCGACTACAACGACATCGGTGGCCTCGGCCGGCAGATCGAGCAGATCCGCGACGCGGTGGAACTGCCGTTCCTGCACAAGGACCTGTTCCGTGAGTACGCGCTGCGCCCGCCCAAGGGCGTGCTGCTGTACGGCCCGCCCGGCTGCGGCAAGACCCTCATCGCCAAGGCCGTCGCCAACTCGCTGGCCAAGAAGATCGCCGAGGCCCGCGGCGAGGATTCGAAGGAAGCGAAGTCCTACTTCCTCAACATCAAGGGCCCCGAGCTGCTCAACAAGTTCGTCGGCGAGACCGAACGCCACATTCGGCTGATCTTCCAGCGGGCCCGCGAGAAGGCCTCCGAAGGCACGCCGGTGATCGTGTTCTTCGACGAGATGGACTCGATCTTCCGCACCCGCGGCTCCGGTGTGTCGTCGGATGTCGAGACCACGGTGGTGCCGCAGCTGCTGTCCGAGATCGACGGCGTCGAGGGTCTCGAGAACGTCATCGTGATCGGCGCGTCCAACCGCGAGGACATGATCGACCCGGCGATCCTGCGGCCCGGCCGACTCGATGTGAAGATCAAGATCGAGCGGCCCGACGCCGAGGCGGCGCTGGACATCTTCTCCAAGTACCTCACCGAGGGACTGCCGGTGCACGCCGACGACCTCGCCGAGTTCGGCGGGCACCGCGGGGCGTGCGTGCGCGCCATGATCGAACGGGTCGTCGACCGGATGTACGCCGAGAGCGAGGAGAACCGCTTCCTCGAGGTGACGTACGCCAACGGCGACAAGGAGGTCCTGTACTTCAAGGACTTCAACTCCGGCGCGATGATCCAGAACATCGTCGACCGCGCCAAGAAGTACGCGATCAAGTCGGTACTCGAGACCGGCGCGCCCGGTCTGCGGGTGCAGCACCTGCTCGACTCCATCGTCGACGAGTTCGCCGAGAACGAGGACCTGCCCAACACCACCAACCCGGACGACTGGGCCCGGATCTCCGGCAAGAAGGGCGAACGCATCGTCTACATCCGCACCCTGGTCACCGGCAAGAACGCCAGCGCCAGCCGGGCGATCGACACCGAGTCGAACACGGGCCAGTACCTGTGACGCCGCGCCGGTGGGGTCGCCGCGTCCCGCGGCGGCCCCACCGGCGTGCGACGCGACCGGCAGGAGGCTGACCGTGCCGCTGCCCCGCGCCCTGGCCCGGTTCAACAGGGTCGTCACCAACCGGCTCGCCCGGCCCGTGGCCGGACACCTACCGCTGACGGCGGTGATCGAGCACCGCGGCCGGCGTACCGGGCGCCGCTACCGCACCCCGGTGCTGGTGTTCGGTCGCGACGGCGGCTACCGCATCGCCCTGACCTACGGCCCCCGCACCGACTGGGTGCGCAACGTCCTCGCCGCCGGCGGCTGCACCCTGCACACCCGCGGCCGCCGCATCGACCTCGTCGACCCCGTGCTCGGCCGCGACCCGGCCGTGCGGTGGGCGCCGCCCGGCGTCCGCACGGTCCTGCGCGCGACCGGCTCGGTCGAGTATCTCGACGCCGCCGTCGCCCCGTCCGCCGCCCGCCCCGGCCCGCCCGGCCCGGCCGGACCGGCACCGATCACCTAATCTCGACGTCATGCAGCGGATCATCGGCATCGAGGTCGAGTACGGGATCTCCTCACCCAACGAGCCCACAGCGAACCCGATCCTCACGTCCACCCAGGCGGTCCTGGCGTACGCGGCCGCCGAGGGGGTGCCGCGCGCCAAGCGCACCCGCTGGGACTACGAGGTCGAATCCCCACTGCGCGACGCCCGCGGATTCGACCTGGGCCGCTTCAACGGTCCGGCCCCCGTCATCGACGCCGACGAGGTCGGCGCCGCCAACATGATCCTCACCAACGGCGCCCGGCTGTACGTCGACCACGCCCACCCCGAATACTCGGCGCCGGAGGTCACCGACCCCCTCGACGCGGTGATCTGGGACAAGGCCGGCGAACGGGTGATGGAGGCCGCCGCCCGGCACGCCTCGAGCGTGCCCGGCGCGCCGCGCCTGCAGCTGTACAAGAACAACGTCGACGGCAAGGGTGCCTCGTACGGCACCCACGAGAACTACCTCATGGCCCGCGACACCCCGTTCTCGGCGGTGGTGGCCGGGCTGACCCCGTTCTTCGTCTCCCGGCAGGTGATCACCGGTTCCGGCCGGGTCGGCATCGGCCAGTCCGGCGACGAGGCAGGATTCCAGCTGTCCCAGCGCGCCGACTACATCGAGGTCGAGGTCGGGCTCGAGACCACCCTCAAACGCGGCATCATCAACACCCGCGACGAGCCGCACGCCGACGCCGACAAGTACCGGCGCCTGCACGTGATCATCGGCGACGCCAACCTCGCCGAGATGTCGACCTACCTCAAGGTCGGCACCACTGCGCTGGTGCTGGACCTGATCGAGGCCGGGGTGGACCTGTCGGACCTGCAGCTGGCCCGGCCGGTCACCGCCGTGCACCACATCAGCCACGACCCCACGCTGCGCAAGACCGTCGCCCTGACCGACGGCCGTGAGCTGACCGGCCTGGCGTTGCAGCGGATCTACCACGAGCGCGTCGCGAAGTTCCACGACGGCACCGACGACAAGCGGGTGCGCGACATCCTCGACAAGTGGGCGATGATCCTCGACCTGCTCGAACGCGACCCCATGGAGTGCGCGCACCTGCTGGACTGGCCGGCCAAGCTGCGCCTGCTCGAGGGCTTCCGGAACCGGGAGGGCCTGGCGTGGTCGGCGCCGCGGCTGCACCTGGTGGACCTGCAGTACTCCGACGTGCGGCTGGACAAGGGCCTGTACAACCGGCTCGTCGCCCGCGGCTCGATGGAGCGCCTGGTCGCCGAGCAGGATGTGCTCGACGCGGTGCACACCCCGCCGTCGGACACCCGCGCTTTCTTCCGCGGCGAGTGCCTGCGCCGGTTCGGCGCCGACATCGCCGCCGCCAGCTGGGACTCGGTGATCTTCGACCTCGGCGGCGAATCCCTGGTGCGCATCCCCACCCTCGAGCCGCTGCGGGGCAGCCGCGCGCACGTCGGCAAGCTGCTCGACTCGGTGGATTCGGCGGCCCAACTGGTCGACGAACTGACCAGCTGACCCGTCCGGGCGGGCGCGACACGCGCGTAGTCGCGCGGAGTGTCGCATCTGCTCGGTAGGGTGGAGGTCCGAGCAGTCGGAGCTCGCACCGGCCGAGGCCGGAGCGGGCCCCACGAACGAACGAGGAGGTCGACCGCTATGGCTCAGGAGCGGACCACACGCGGTGGCGGAGGCGACGACGACGAGGTCGTCGGCGACGGCGGTGCCGGTCAGGAACGACGCGAGAAGCTCGCGGCCGAGACCGACGACCTGCTCGACGAGATCGACGACGTGCTCGAGGAGAACGCCGAGGACTTCGTGCGTGCGTACGTGCAGAAGGGCGGCCAGTGACAGCGGAGCGTTCGCCGATCCCGTTCCCCGTCCACCCGCCGCGCATGCCGTTCGGTTCCCCGCTGTCCTCGTTCTCCGACCACCTGCGCATGCATGCGCCGGAACTGCTGCCGGAGAACCGTCCCGGGCTGCGGGGCGCCGACGCGGACATCGCCCCGCACGGCACCACGATCGTCGCCGTGACGTTCGCCGGCGGCGTGCTCATCGCCGGTGACCGGCGCGCCACCATGGGCAACATGGTCGCCAGCCGCGACGTGGAGAAGGTGTTCGTCACCGACAGCTACTCCGCGGCCGGTATCGCCGGCACCGCCGGCCTGGCCATCGAACTCGTGCGCCTGTTCGCGGTCGAGCTCGAACACTACGAGAAGATCGAGGGTGTGCCGCTGACCTTCGACGGCAAGGCCAACCGGCTGTCGTCGATGGTGCGCGGCAACCTCGGGGCCGCGATGCAGGGCCTGGCGGTGGTGCCGCTGCTGGTCGGCTACGACCTCGAGGCCCCGGAACCGCAGCGCGCCGGCCGGATCGTGTCCTACGACGTGGTCGGGGGCCGCTACGAGGAGCGCGCCGGCTACCACGCGGTGGGCTCGGGATCGCTGTTCGCCAAGTCGTCGCTGAAGAAGCTCTACCGCGCCGACGCCGACGAGGCGGCCGCGCTGCGCACCGTCGTCGAAGCGCTCTACGACGCGGCCGACGACGACACCGCCACCGGCGGCCCGGACACCACCCGCGGCATCTATCCCACCGCGGTGGTCATCACCGCCGACGGCGCCACCGAGGTGCCGGAGCAGACCTTGTCGGCGCTGGCCCGCACCGTGGTCGCGGACCGCACCGTCGCCGAGCACGGGCAGGGAGGTGCGCAGTGACGCTGCCGTACTATGCGTCCGCCGAGCAGATCATGCGCGATCGCTCGGAACTGGCGCGCAAGGGCATCGCGCGGGGCCGCAGCGTGGTCGTGCTGATCTACGCCGACGGGGTGGTGTTCGTTGCCGAGAACCCGTCGAAGGCGCTGCACAAGGTCAGCGAGCTCTACGACCGCATCGGGTTCGCCGCGGTCGGCAAGTACAACGAGTTCGAGAACCTGCGGCGCGCCGGGATCGTGCACGCCGACATGCGCGGCTACTCCTACGACCGGCGCGACGTGACCGTGCGGTCGCTGGCCAACGCGTACGCGCAGACCCTGGGCACCATCTTCACCGAGCAGCCCAAGCCGTACGAGGTGGAGATCTGCGTCGCCGAGGTCGGCCGCGCCGACTCCGCCGACACCGCGCAGCTGTATCGCATCACCTACGACGGCTCGATCGTCGACGAACCGCAGTTCGTGGTGATGGGCGGGCACACCGAACCCATCGCCACCGCCCTGCGCGAGTCGTACCGGCCGGGTCTGTCCCTCGCCGAGGCGGTGCAGGTCGCGGTGCAGGCGCTGCAGCAGGTGCCCGCCGCCGGGGCCGAGATCGGCACCCGGGTGCTCGGCCGCGCCGAGCTCGAGGTGGCGGTGCTCGAGAAGCCGCGCCCGCGTCGCGCGTTCCGCCGCATCACCGGCGCCGCGCTCGACCAGTTGCTGCCCGGCACCGGCGAGCGGTCCGGCGACGACACCGGCACCACCGGGCCGGACGGGTCGGGGCCCGTTCAGGGTTCCTGATCGAGGGGCCGGTAGAGGGTGAGCTCGCCGGGGACGCTGCGGAACTCGAACAGCGCGCCCTCGGCGAGCACCTCACCGTCGGTGGCCAGGGCGACCCGGCCGCTGCGCACCCGCACCGACAGCGCCGGCGCTTCGCGCCGCACGTGGATCGGGGATCCGGCGAGGCTGCCGGTGACCGCGGCCGCGAGCAGCCGGGTCCGCGACCAGTGCAGGTCGGCCCGCAGATACCGCACGTCCAGGGTGCCGGTGTCGATGCGGGGCCGTGACATCGGCACCCGGTCGTCCGGCGCGTACCGGCCGCTGCCGACGAACAGCAACCACACCGCGGTGGGCACCCCGTCCAGCGACACCCGCAGCGGGCTCGCGGTCGCGAGGACCGCGGCCAGCGCCGCCGCCGCGGCCGGCCACTTGCCGATCCTCGGCTCCCACCGCTCACGCAGCCGCACCGAGTCCGGATAGCCGCCCACGCTGGCGGTGTTGACGAACACGTGTCCACCCCGGTCGGCACCGTCCGGGCCGGACCGATCGGCACCGTCCGGGCCGGTGCCGTCCACCCACACCCGGCCGAGGTCGACCCGCAGCGCCTGCCCCCGCTCGACCGCGCGCACGGTCTGCTCCAGGTCGAGCAGCCCGGCGTCGCGGGCGAAGTGGTTCAGGGTGCCGCCCGGGAACACCGCCAGCGGCAGCCCGTGCGCGACGGCCGCGCTCGCCGCGGCTCGCACGGTGCCGTCCCCGCCGTGGACGCCGAGCGCTGCGGGGGTGTGCTCGGCGACGAACCGGTCCAGCTGGGCGGTGAACTCCTCGTCCGGGTCGAGGGTGACCACCCGTGCCTGGGGCAGCGCCGCCGCGATCACGCCCGCGTCGTCGTCGCGGCCGGCGCCGGGGTTGACCAGCACCAGCAGGTCCCGGCCCTGCGGCAGGGCCGGGGCCGGGCCGGGCGGGCCCAGCCGGGCGGGCTCGTCGGGGCGCACCGCCCACCAGCGGCGCGTGGCCAGGGCCACCGCCGCACCGACGGCGACGCCGGTGACCACGTCGGCCGGCCAGTGCACCCCGGTGTGCACCCGGGAGTAGGCGACCGCCGCGGCCACCGGCGCGAGCAACGCCCCCGTCACCGGGGATTCGAGGGCCATCCCGGTGGTGAACGCCGCCGCCGACGCCGAATGCCCGGACGGGAACGACGACGAGCGCGGCGTCGGCAGCGAGCGGCGCAGCGGGCCGTCCTGCCGGGCCGGGGGCCGGCGGCGCGGCAGCAGCGGCTTGAGCACCCCGTTGGCCAGGGCACTGGCCCCGGCCAGCGCCAGCATGCCGCGGACGGCGCCGCGGCGGGGCCGGCCGCCGATCGCGGCGCACGCCGCCGCGCAGCCCATCCACAGCCGACCGTGGTCGGCGGCGCGGCTCAGGCCCCGCAGCACGGGGTCGGCGGGGGAGGGACGCAGGGCGGCGCTGCCGGCGAACAGGGACCGGTCCAGGCGCGTCAGCGGGGCGGGAGCGAAGATCACGGGTACAACCGTAATCTCGTTGCGGCTCATGCTCGGTGGTTCCGCGCGGTACTGTCGAAGTGTGCAGCGACGAATCATGGGCATCGAGACGGAGTTCGGCGTCACGTGCACCTTCCACGGGCACCGGCGGCTGAGCCCCGACGAGGTCGCCCGGTATCTGTTCCGTCGGGTGGTGTCCTGGGGCCGCAGCTCGAACGTGTTCCTCCGCAACGGGGCGCGCCTGTACCTGGACGTGGGTTCGCACCCGGAGTACGCGACCGCCGAATGTGACGACCTTCTCCAGCTCGTCGAGCACGACCACGCCGGGGAGCGGGTGCTCGAGGAATTGCTGATCGACGCCGAACAGCGCCTCGCCGAGGAAGGCATCGGCGGCGACATCTACCTGTTCAAGAACAACACCGACTCGGCCGGCAACTCCTACGGCTGCCACGAGAACTACCTCGTGGTGCGGGCCGGGGAGTTCTCCCGCATCTCGGACGTGCTGCTGCCGTTCCTGGTGACGCGGCAGCTGATCTGCGGCGCCGGGAAGGTGCTGCAGACCCCCAAGGCCGCGACCTACTGCCTGTCGCAGCGCGCCGAGCACATCTGGGAGGGCGTGTCGTCGGCGACCACCCGGTCCCGGCCGATCATCAACACCCGCGACGAGCCGCACGCCGACGCCGAGAAGTACCGGCGGCTGCACGTGATCGTCGGCGACTCGAACATGTCCGAGCCCACCACGATGCTCAAGGTCGGCTCCGCGTCGCTGGTGCTCGAGATGATCGAGGCCGGCGTGGCGTTCCGCGACTTCGCCCTCGACAACCCGATCCGGGCCATCCGGGAGGTCAGCCACGACCTGACCGGGCGGCGGCCGGTGCGCCTGGCCGGGGGCCGGCAGGCCAGCGCCCTCGACATCCAGCGCGAGTACCACGGCCGGGCGGTGGAGTACCTGCGCACCCGCGAACCCGATCCGCACGTCGAGCAGGTGGTGGATCTGTGGGGCCGGGTGCTCGACGCGGTCGAGTCGCAGGACTTCGCGAAGGTGGACACCGAGATCGACTGGGTGATCAAACGCAAGTTGTTCCAGCGCTATCAGGACCGCTACGACCTGGAGCTGTCCGACCCGAAGATCGCCCAGCTGGATCTGGCGTACCACGACATCAAGCGCGGGCGCGGGGTGTTCGATCTGCTCCAGCGCAAGGGGCTGGCGGCGCGGCTGACCGACGACGAGTCCGTCGACGCGGCCGTGCACACCCCGCCGCAGACCACCCGGGCGAAGCTGCGCGGCGACTTCATCGCCGCCGCGCAGGACGCCGGCCGGGACTTCACCGTCGACTGGGTGCACCTCAAGCTCAACGACCAGGCGCAGCGCACGGTGCTGTGCAAGGACCCGTTCCGCTCCGTCGACGAGCGCGTCGAACGGCTCATCGCCTCGATGTAGCGTGCCGCGGGTCGTCCGCGTCCGGTAACCGGGTCGGCCGGCGGGCGGGGGATTAGGCTGCACCGCGTGGCGAATTCCAAAGTCGAGCGGCTGGTGAACCTGGTCATCTGCCTGCTGTCCACCCGCCAGTTCCTCACCGCCGAGAAGATCCGCGCCTCCGTCGCCGGATACGACGAATCGGGCAGCGACGAAGCGTTCAGCCGCATGTTCGAACGCGACAAGAACGAGCTGCGCGACCTGGGCATCCCGCTCGAGACCGGCATGCCGTCGCGGTTCTCCACCGTCGAGGGCTACCGCATCAACCGCGACGCCTACGAACTGCCCGAGATCGAGCTGACCAGCGCCGAGGCGGCCGCCGTCGCGGTGGCGGCGGCACTGTGGGAGTCGCCGGAGCTCACCTCCGCGGCGCAGGGCGCGCTGCTCAAGCTGCGCGCCGCGGGGGTGCAGGTCGATGCCGACCCGGCGGGCGCGATCACCGCGATGCCGACCCGCAGCCGCGGCTCCGAGCCGGTGCTGGGGCAGGTGCTCGCCGCCGTCGACACGCGCCGCGCGGTGCGCTTCCGGCACCGCAGTTCCCCGACCGACCCGTGGACCGAGCGCACCGTCGAACCGTGGGGCGTGGTCACCGTGCACGGCCGCTGGTACCTGGTGGGGTTCGACCGGGACCGGGGGGCGCCGCGCACCTTCCGGCTCTCCCGCATCGACGACGACGTCACCGCGTTCGGCCCCGCCGGGGCCGTGCGGATCCCCGACGGGGTGGACCTGCGGGCACACGCCCTGACCGCCACCACCTCCGGCGACGTGACCGGGCACGCCCGCGTATGGGTCGCGGACGGGCGCGCGTTCGAACTGCGCCGGCTCGGCACCGAGCACGAGCGCCGCGCGGTCGGCGACCGTCCCGGCACCGTCCTCGACGTTCCGGTGCGGTCGTGGGAGTGGATCGGGCGGGTGATCGCCGGGCAGGGCGCCGACGCGCTGGTGCTCGACCCGCCGGAACTGCGCGCGGAGGTGCGCCGCATCCTCACCCGGGTGCTGGCCACCACCACGACGGCCACCGTCGGTGCCGTCTCGAACAGCGGCGGCGGTGCCGACCGGGGGGAGAGCCGATGAGCACACGACTGTCCGGGCGGTTGACCCGGCTGCTGAACCTGGTGCCGTACTTCACGGCCCATCCGGGGATCAGCGCCGCCGAGGCCGCCCGCGATCTCGGGGTCACCCCGAAACAGATCATGGACGACCTGAACCAGCTGTGGGTGTGCGGGCTGCCCGGCTACGGTCCCGGCGACCTGATCGACCTCTCGTTCTCCGAGGACAGCATCGTCGTCACCTTCACCGCCGGGATCGACCGGCCGTTGCGGCTGACGTCCACCGAGGCCACGGCGCTGCTGGTGGCGTTGCGGTCGCTGGTGGAGATGCCCGGCGTGGTCGACCCCACCGCGGCGCTCGGGGCGATCGCGAAGATCGAGGCCGCCGCCGGCACCGCGGCCGCCGCCGACCGCACGCCTGCCCCCGCGCAGCCCGTCGCCGAGGATCCGGTCGCGGCGACCGTGCGCTCGGCGGTGCAGCACCGCCGGGTGCTGCACCTGACCTACTACTCGGCCTCCCGCGATGCGGTGTCCGAACGCGACGTCGATCCGATCCGGATCGTGCTGGTCGGCGAACACACCTACCTGCAGGCCTGGTGCCGGGCCGCCGAAGGGGTGCGGCTGTTCCGGTTCGACCGCATCGACGCCGCCACCGAACTCGACGAACCGGCGGACCCGCCCGAACGGGCGCTGCGCGAGGACGACCACCTCGACCTGTTCGCCGGCGACCCGACGCTGCCGGCGGCCCGGTTGCGGATCGACCCCGGCTACGGGTGGCTGCTCGACTACTACCCGCTGATCGACGTGCGGGTGCACGACGACGGGGTCATCGACGCGGTGATGCACTACGCGTCGCTGGACTGGATGGCGCGGTTGACCGTCGGCCTCGGCGCGGGGGTCAGTGTGCTGGGTCCGCCGGAGCTGGTCGCGGCGGTGCGGGACCGGGCGCAGGCCGCCCTGGCCGCGTACGACGCCCCCGCCGGGAACGGGCTGTGAACCTGCTCCGAACTCGTCGTGAACGCCCCTGTGCGGCGCGCCGGTGCAGGGTCGGTCCGGTAGCATCGACGCCAGCAGATCAGTGGAGGTTGATAATGGGTGCAATGAGCCCCTGGCACTGGGCCATCGTCGCGATCGTCGTGATCATCCTGTTCGGTTCGAAGAAGCTGCCCGACGCGGCCCGCGGTCTCGGCCGGTCGCTGCGCATCTTCAAGAGCGAGGTCAAGGAGATGCAGAACGACGACGCGCGCCCCGCGCAGCAGCAGGCTCCGAGTCCGTTGCCGCCGGCCCAGCCGGCCCCGGCCCCCGTGGAGCCGCAGCCGCAGACGCCGCAGCCCGAATCACGTTCGGCCTGACCGTATTTCCCTGACCGGGGCATCCGTGCGGATGTCCCGGTCCTCCGCTGATCCCGGCGGCCGTGACAGGAGCTGAGAACCGCACCGTGCGCATCCCGTTCGATCCGCGTCGAAGCCGGCGCAAGACCAATCCCGACGGCACCATGTCGCTGGTCGAGCACCTCTACGAACTGCGCACCCGCCTGCTCATCGCCCTCGCCGCCGTGGTGCTCACCACGATCGTCGGGTTCGTCTGGTACAGCGCCGGCCTGTTCGGGCTCCCGAGCCTCGGCGAGATCCTGCGCGGCCCCTACTGTGATCTGCCGGCGTCCGCGCGCGCCGACATCAGCGCCGACGACAGCTGCCGGCTGCTCGCCACGGGACCGTTCGAACAGTTCATGCTGCGGCTGAAGGTGGCGCTGACCGCGGGCATCGTGCTGGCCTGCCCGATCTGGCTGTACGAGCTGTGGGCGTTCATCACCCCCGGCCTGTATGCCAAGGAACGCCGTTACGCGATCGGCTTCGTCGTCTCCGGCGCGGTGCTGTTCGTCGCCGGCGCGGTCCTGGCCTACCTGGTGGTCTCGCACGCGTTGTCGTTCCTGCTCACCGTCGGTAACGACGTGCAGGTCACCGCGCTGTCGGGCTCGGAGTACTTCGGGTTCATCATCAACCTGCTCGTGATCTTCGGGGTGTCCTTCGAGATTCCCCTCGTCATCGTCGCGCTCAACGCCGTCGGGGTGCTCAGCTACGCCAAGCTCAAGTCGTGGCGGCGGGGGCTGATCATGGCGATGTTCGTCTTCGCCGCCATCGCCACGCCCGGCCAGGACCCGTTCTCGATGCTGGCGCTGGCCGCGGCCCTGACCCTGCTGCTCGAACTCGCCATCCAGCTCGCCCGCCTCAACGACAGGCGCCGCGCCCGCCGCGACCGGGAACAGGGCTGGGGCGACCTCGACGACGACGAGAGCTCCCCGATCACGGCACCCACCCCGGTGCCCGCGCCCACCACGACGGTGCCGCCCGGCCCCACGGCCCGGCCCGCGCCGCCCGACTACTCCGACACCCTCTAGCCGCCGCCTGTGACCGACTCCACCGACACCGGATCCACCGCGACCGCGCTGCCGCCCCGGCTCGCCGAATTCGCCGCCGAGCTGTCCTTCCCGCTCGATCCGTTCCAGGTGCAGGCCTGCCGCGCCCTCGAGGGCGGGCACGGCGTGCTCGTGTGCGCCCCCACCGGCGCCGGCAAGACCGTCGTCGGTGAGTTCGCCGTGCACCTGGCGCTGCGCGCCGGCAGCAAGTGCTTCTACACCACCCCGATCAAGGCGTTGAGCAACCAGAAGTACGCCGATCTCGTCGCCCGCTACGGCAAGGCCTCGGTCGGCCTGCTCACCGGCGATCAGTCCGTCAACCCGGATGCCCCGGTGGTGGTGATGACCACCGAGGTGCTGCGCAACATGCTCTACGCCTCCTCGACCACCCTGATCGGGCTGACCCACGTGGTGATGGACGAGGTGCACTTCCTCGCCGACCGGTTCCGCGGCGCGGTGTGGGAGGAGGTCATCCTGCACCTGCCCGAGGACGTGCGCCTGGTCAGCCTGTCCGCCACCGTCTCCAACGCCGAGGAGTTCGGCGACTGGATGGAGACCGTGCGCGGCGACACCACCGTCGTCGTCGACGAGGTGCGGCCCATCCCGCTGCACCAGCACGTGATGGTCGGCCCCCGCATCTTCGACCTGTTCGAATCCACCGCGCACCCGGACGCCGCGGACGGCACCGGCCGCCGCGGCGTCGTGGTCAACCGCGAACTCGTCGAGCAGGTGCGCCGCCGCGCCGCCCTCGACTCGGCCGGCCGGTGGGGCGGTCCCCGCGGGCGCATCGGGTTCCGGCCGCTGCCGCGTCCGGAGGTCGTCGCCCGCCTCGACCGGGAGGGGCTGTTGCCGGCGATCACCTTCGTGTTCAGCCGTGCCGGCTGCGACGCCGCCGTCGGCCAGTGCCTGCGCGCCGGTCTGCACCTGGCCTCCGACGCCGAGACCGCGCAGATCCGGGCCATCGTCGACGAACACACCGGCGACCTGCCGCGCGCCGACCTCGAGGTGCTCGGCTTCCGGGAGTGGCGCGCCGCCCTCGAACGCGGCATCGCCGCCCACCACGCCGGCATGCTCCCGGCCTTCCGGCACACCGTCGAGGATCTGTTCGTCCGCGGCCTGGTGCGGGCGGTGTTCGCCACCGAAACCCTGGCCCTGGGCATCAACATGCCGGCCCGCACCGTGGTGCTCGAGAAGCTGGTCAAGTACAACGGCGAAACCCACGCCGAGCTCACCCCCGGCGAGTACACCCAGCTCACCGGGCGGGCCGGGCGCCGCGGCATCGACGTCGAGGGCCACGCGGTGGTGCTGTGGCAGCCGGGCCTCGAGCCCGCGGACGTCGCCGGGCTCGCCTCCACCCGCACCTTCCCGCTGCGCAGCTCGTTCCGCCCGTCGTACAACATGGCGGTCAACCTGATCGACGCGGTCGGCGCCGAGCACTCCCGGGCGCTGCTCGAACGGTCCTTCGCCCAGTTCCAGGCGGACAAGTCGGTCGTCGGCCTGACCCGCGGCATCGAACGCAACGAGAAGGCCCTCGCCAAGCTCCGCGATCAGCTCGGCGGCGAGGACGGCGACATCATCGACTACCTGCAGCTGCGTGAGGAACTCACCCAGCTCGAACGCCGACGCGAACGCCAGGCTCGGCAGGACCGCCGGCAGGCCGCGGTCGCGTCGCTGCTCGCGCTGCGCCGCGGCGACATCGTCGCCATCCCCGGCGGCCGGCGCACCGGACTGGCCGTCGTCCTCGAAACCGACACCGACGTCACCGACCCCCGGCCCCTGGTGGTCACCGCGGACGCCTGGTCCGGGCGGGTCTCGGCCGCGGACTTCCCGGCACCGGCCACCGCGCTCGGCAAGCTCCGGCTGCCCCGGCACGCCGACGCCCGCACCGCCCGGGCCCGCCGTGACCTCGCGTCGGCGCTGCGCAGCACCGGGATTTCCGCGCCGCGCCGCCCCAAGCACGCCAAGAACGGTGACACCCGCGAGATCGACGACCTGCGGCGGCGCCTGCGCCGGCACCCGGCCCACCAGCATCCCGACCTCGACCGCCTCGCCCGGCTCGGGGAACGCTACAACCGGCTCGGCCGGGAGGTCGCACAGATGCGCCGCCAGTCCGCGGCCACCACCAACTCCCTCGCTCGCACCTTCGAGCGGATCGTCGCGTTGCTGACCGAGCGGGGCTACCTCACCGCCGGCGACGACCCGTCGACCACCGAGGCGGGGGAGCGGCTCGCCCGCATCTACAGCGAGAGCGACCTGCTCGTCGCCGAATGCCTGCGCCACGGCGTGTGGGCGGGACTCTCGCCCGCCGAGCTCGCCGCGGTGGTCTCGGCGGTGGTGTACGAGGCGCGCGTCGAGGAGGGCGCCACCGAGTACGGGCCCACCGGGCCGCTGCGCCGCGCGCTCGCCGACACCGTCCGCCTGTGCGGGCAGCTGCGCGCCGACGAGGTTCGCTTCAAGCTGCCCCCCACCCGCGAACCGGATCCCGGGTTCGTCGATGCCATCTACACGTGGGTGAGCACCCAATCGTTGACGGAGGCCCTGATCGCCGCCGGGGCCGCCGGACGCGACCTGTCGGCGGGCGACTTCGTGCGCTGGTGCCGGCAGGTGATCGATCTGCTCGACCAGATCCGCACCGGCGCGGTCGACCCTCAGATCGCGAAGACCGCCGCCCGGGCGATCGGCGCGATCCGGCGCGGTGTCGTCGCGGTCGATGCGGCGTGACGACACCGCGTGTGGTTTGATACGCGCGCTGCCACACGGCTTTCTCGTGGTGGGTGGGGCGCTACGGCTACGGTAATTGGACACAGCGAAGGCAGGTGGAGGCGACAATGAGCGGTCCGCACGACCCGCAGGATTCCGACGATTCGACCAAGCAGTGGGCGCCGTCGCCCCCGCCGTCCTCCGGAGCCGAGCAGGGGCCGGCCCCGACGCAGGCGTTCGGCACGCCGCAGCAGGGGCAGCCCGCCGGCCAGCAGTGGGGCCAGCAGGGCCAGCAGACCCCCGGCCAGCCGCAGCAGGGTCAGCCGCAGTGGGGGCAGCAACCCGGCCAAGGCCAAACCCCCGGCCAGCAATGGGGCCAGCAGCCCGGCCAGGGCCAGCAGTGGGGACAACCCCAGCAGGGTCAGCCCCAGTGGGGGCAGCCCGCCCAGGGGCAGCAGTGGGGCCAGCAGGGCCAGCAGACCCCCGGCCAGCCGCAGCAGGGTCAGCCGCAGTGGGGGCAGCAGCCCGGCCAGGGCCAGCAGTGGGGACAACCCCAGCAGGGTCAGCCCCAGTGGGGGCAGCAACCCGGCCAGCAGTGGGGGTCGACCGGCGCGAGCCAATGGAATGCCGGTGCGCCGCAGCAGAAGTCGAAGACCGGGCTGATCGTCGGCCTGGCCGTCGCCGGGCTCGTGGTGATCGGCGCGATCATCGGCGCCGTGCTGCTCCTCGGCGGCAACGACACCCTCGACCCCGAGGCCGCGCAGGCCGGCGTCGAGAAGGTCCTCACCGAGTCCTACGGCGCCACCGACGTCTCCGACGTGCAGTGCCCGGACGGTGAAGAAGTCAAGGCGGGCAACAGCTTCGAGTGCACCCTCACGGTGGACGGCCAGTTCCGGTCGGTGACGGTGACCTTCACCGACGACGAGGGCACCTACGAGGTCAGCCGCCCCAACTGAGCGCGCCGGTCCGTCGCCCTCACCCCGCGGCCAACGCCGCGGTCAACCGGGCGACGGACCGCCCGATCCCCAGCTCCTGCGCCAGCCGCTCCAGCGCCTGCGGATCGACCGGGGTGGACGGCACCGTGTCCGGCCGCGACACCCGGACGGGGGCGTCGGTGGCGACCCGCACCACCGGCACCGCCGCGTCGAGATACGCGCCGGCGTCGATCAGCTTGCCGCGCACCCCCTTCGCCAGCCCCGACTCCGGGTCCACCGCTGCCGCGCGCAGCGCCGTCAGCGACCCGTACTGCAGCAGCAGGGTCGACGCGGTCTTCTCCCCGACGCCCTTCACCCCCGGCAACCCGTCCGACGGGTCCCCGCGCAGCGCCGCCAGCTCGGCGTAGGCCGCGCCGGCCCGCTCGGGTGGCAGCCCGTACCGCGCCGCCACCTCGGGCGGCCCGAACAGCTCGGCCTTGGCCAGGCCCCGCCCGACGTACAGCACCCGCACCGGCACCGAGCCGTTGCGCACCACCTGCAGCAGGTCCCGGTCCCCGCTGACCACCAGCACCGGATCCCGGGACTCGCCGGCGGCGAGAGTACCGATCACGTCGTCGGCCTCGAACCCGGCTGCGCCGGCGGTGGCGAGGCCGGCGGCGGCCAGCACGTCGGTGATCATCGGCACCTGCGACGGCAACGCCGCCGGTACCTCCTCGACGGTGCCGTCCGAACCGGCGGCCACCCGGTGCGCTTTGTAACTCGGCACCGCCGCCACCCGGAACGCCGGCCGCCAGTCCAGATCCAGGCACACCACCAGCCGCGCCGGCCGATGCTTGGTGATCAGCGACGCCACCATGTCGGTGAACCCGCGCACCGCGTTGACCGGGCGGCCGTCCGGGGCGGTGAGCGACTCGGGCAGCGCGTGGAACGCGCGGAACCACAGGCTCGCCCCGTCGAGCAGCATCAACGGGCCGGTGGGGGGCACGGGGGCGGCGGACGCCGGCGTCGCAGTCACGACGATCATCCTGCCAAACGCCACTACGCTGTCCGCATGAATTCCCCCGCGCGCCGCTTCCCCGCCTCCGCATACGCCGACCGCCTCGCCCGGGCCGCCGCCCTCGGCCGCGACGCCGGCCTCGACGCGCTGCTCGTCACCCCCGGCCCGGACCTGCGCTACCTCCTCGGTTCGCGGGCGGAATCGTTCGAACGGCTCACCTGCCTGGTGGTGCCCACCGACGGCGCCCCCGCCTCCGTCGTCGTGCCGCGGCTCGAGCTGGCCGCCCTCACCGACTCCGCCGCCGCGGACCTGAACCTGCCGGTGCACGACTGGGTCGACGGGCAGGACCCGTACGCGCAGGTGGCGGCGCTGCTGCCGGAGCGCCCGCGCACCGCGGTCGCCGACGCCATGCCCGCCCTGCACCTGGTGCCGCTCGCGACCCGGTTCGCGGTGCCGCCCGTGCTGGCGACGGAGGTGGTGCGGCAGCTGCGCATGATCAAGGACGACGCGGAGGTCGAGGCGCTGCGCCGCGCCGGCGCCGCCATCGACCGGGTGCACGCGCAGATGGGACGGTGGCTGCGGCCCGGGCGCACCGAGGCGCAGGTCGCGGCCGACATCACCGCCGCGATCGTCGCCGAGGGCCACACCGAGGCCGCGTTCGTCATCGTCGGCTCCGGCCCGCACGGCGCCGACCCCCACCACGAGGTCTCCGACCGGGTCCTCGAACCCGGCGACGTCGTGGTCGTCGACATCGGCGGCCCGGTCGAGCCCGGCTACTACTCCGACTCCACCCGCACCTACAGCCTCGGCGCGCCCGCCGCGGACGTCGCGGCGAAGGTGGCGCTGCTCGAGGCCGCGCAGCAGGCGGCCGTCGACGCGGTCCGGCCCGGGGTCAGCGCTGCCTCGGTCGACGCCGCCGCCCGCGACGTGCTCGCCGCGCACGGCCTCGCCGAGGTGTTCGTGCACCGCACCGGGCACGGCATCGGGCTGTCCGTGCACGAGGAGCCGTACATCGTCGACGGCAACACCGATGTGCTGCGGCCCGGGATGGCGTTCAGCATCGAACCGGGCATCTACTTCCGCGGCGCATGGGGTGCGCGCATCGAGGACATCGTGGTGGTCACCGAGGACGGCTGCGAGCCGCTCAACCACCGGCCGCACGGGCTGACCGAGCTGCCGGGATGACCGGCCCTACCGGTCCAGCACCGAACCCATCACCCGTTCGACGGTGATCTCCACCACCACGCGGGTCGGGTTGGGCCGCGGCGGCCGGTACCGCGCGGTGTAGCGGCGCACCCCCTCGGCGACGGCCTCCGGGTCCGTGCGCACCCGGGCCGGACCCTCGAGGGTGAGCCAGCGGCCGCGCTCGACTTGGCTGACAGCGCCGTACCCGCCGCGCTCGGCGTTGAGCGCCTTCTGCGACGTCGCGTTGGTGATCACCCGCACCACCGCGGCGTCCGGGTCCCAGGTGAAGCCGACGGCCACCACGTGCGGGCTGCCGTCCGTGCGCAGCGTCGTCAGGGTGCCGAGATGGTATTCGGTGAGGAACTGCAGCGCGGCATCGCCGAGCGCGGCGGGGGTTCGGGCCATGCCTGCGACGGTAGCCGAACCCGGCACCGCCGGACCCGCCCCGGACGGCCCCGGCGCCGCCCGGGCACACTGGTGCGGTGAGCAACGAGCAGGGTTCGATCGTCGTCTTCGGGGGCCGCAGCGAGATCGGGGCGGCGGTGGCCGTGCGGCTGGCCCGCGGCCGCACCGTGGTCCTGGCCGCGCGCCGCGCCGGGGACCTCGAGCCGCAGCGCCGCGCCGTGCTCGACGCCGGGGCCGCCGCCGTGCACACCGTCGAGTTCGACGCCGACCGGCTCGACACCCACGAGCAGGTTCTCGCCGACATCCGGGCCCTGTACGGCCCGATCGACGTCGCGGTCCTCGCGTTCGGCATCCTCGGCGACCAGCGCCGCGCCGAACACGACGCCGCCCACGCCGTCGCGATCGTGCACACCGACTACGTCGCCCACGTGGCGCTGCTCACGCACCTCGCGGCGCAGCTGCGCGCCCAGGGTTGGGGCCGGATCGTGGTGTTCTCGTCGGTGGCGGGGGTGCGGGTGCGCCGGGCGAACTACGTGTACGGCTCCGCGAAGGCCGGCCTCGACGGATTCGCCGCCGGCCTGGCCGACGCGCTGCACGGCAGCGGCGTGTCCCTGCTGCTGGTGCGGCCCGGGTTCGTGATCGGCCGGATGACCGAGGGCATGAGCCCCGCGCCGCTGTCGAGCACCCCGGACCGGGTCGCCGATGCGGCGGTGCGGGCGTTGCACCGCGGCCGCGGCGAGGTGTGGGTGCCGGCGGTGCTGCGGCCGGTGTTCTTCGGGATGCGGCTGCTGCCGCGCCCGATCTGGCGGCGGCTGCCGCGCTGACCGGCGCGGTCAGCGGCGGCGCGACTCGAGCAGCCGCAACCACACCTCGCCGACCGTCGGATATGCCGGTACCGCATGCCACAGCGTCTCGAGCGGCACCGCCCCGACCACCGCGACGGTGGCCGCATGCAGCAGCTCGGCCACGTCGGTGCCCACGAACGTCGCCCCCACCACGGTGTCGGTCGCGCGGTCGACGACGAGGGCGGCGCGGCCGGTGAAATCGTCCCGGGCCAAAGCGGATCCGGCCACGGCGATGTCGACCTCGAGCACCTCGACGTCGAGGCCGTCGGCGCGGGCGCCGGCGGCGGTGCGGCCCACCGCCGCGACCTCCGGGACGGTGAACACCACCTGCGGCACCTGCCCGTGGTCGGCGCTCGCCCGGTAGCGCGGCGCGTCGAGGTCGCGGCCCTCGGCGCGGGCGGCGATCACGTCGCCGCACACCCGGCCCTGGTACTTGCCCATGTGCGTCAGCGCCGTCCGGCCGGTGACGTCGCCGACGGCGTAGAGCCAGCGTCCGTCCGTCCCGTCGACGGTCATGTGGTCGTCGGTGCGCAGCGGGCCGTCCCCGGCCACCCCGACCGCGTCGAGACCGAGGTCGGCGGTGGCGGGCCGGCGTCCGGTCGCGACGATCAGCTCGTCGACCTCGAGGTCACCGCCGTCGTCGAGACGCAGCCGCACCGGGCCGCCGTGGAGGCGCCCCACGCCGGTGTCCGCGACGTCCGGGCGGGACACCTCCGCCACCGTGGTGCCGAACCGCAGCCGCACGCCGTGCTCGCGCAGCGCCGCGGCGACCGCGTCGCCGGCGAACGGTTCGGTGCGGGCGAGCAGCCGCTCCCCGCGCACCAGCATCGTCAGGTCCTCGGTGCCCAGCTCGCGCAGCCACGTGGCGACCTCGCAGGCGACGACGCCGCCGCCGACGATCGCGGCGCGCCGCGGCACCTGCTGCAGGTTCGTCGCGTCCCGCGACGTCCACGGCCGGGCGGCGCGCAGCCCGGGCAGGTCGGGGACGGCGGCGGTGGTGCCGGTGGCCACCACCACCGCGTGCCGTGCCCGCAGCCGGCGCGGCTGCGGGCCGTCGACGGTGACCTCGCACGGCCCGCTCAGCCGGCCGTGCCCGCGCACGACGTCGATCCCGGCGCCGCGGGCCCACTCGACCTGCGCGGCGTCGTCGCGGCCGCTGGTGAACGCGTCGCGGCGGGCGAGGACGTCGGCGACGTCGACGCCGTGCGCGGCGACCTTGGCGGCGACGCCGGGCATGTGCCGGGCCGCGCCGAGCACCTGCCCCGGTCGCAGCAGCGCCTTGCTCGGCATGCACGCCCAGTAGGAGCATTCGCCGCCGACCAGTTCGTGTTCGACCAGCACCGCGGTGCGGTCGCTGCCGGCGATCGCATAGTCGGCGGCATTCTCCCCGGCGGGCCCGCCGCCGAGGACGATGACATCGAACACGTCGGACTCGGAACCGGCACCGATGGTCATGACCTCACGGTAGGCCGCGCCCGGACCGCGCGACCCCGGAATGCGGCGACCCCGGAATGCGGCGGCCGCGGCGCGGATCAGCGCAGGGCGGGGGAGTCGGCGTCGAAGATCAGCCCCATCGGGGCGAGCACCCGCACCACCTGTTCGGCGGCCCACTCGTCGAGGTCGCACAGCAGCAGCACCGGCCACGGCGTCACCACCAGGGGGCGGTCCACGGCCGCGAGGAACTCCGCCATCCGCGCCGGCAACACCGCCCCGGGCAGACCGCCGCCGAGGGTGACCGCCCCGTCGGGCTGGTCGAGCCATCCCACGGGCCGGGCCGGGGCCGGCGGGTGCGGCGCCGCCGGCTCCGACGGCTCCAGGCCCAGGGCCGCGAGGGTCGCGGCGACGCCGGCGCGGCGGGGCCGCTGCGCCGCCGCGACCAGCGCCTCGACGACGTCGCCGGGGGGCAGGCGCACCCCCGAGTCGGTGCCGTCGAGCAGCAGCGCCCACCGCCCGTCGGGCAACGCCAACGCCCCCACCTCGGGGGCCAGGGCCGCGATGTCGCCGGTGCCGTCGTCGATCCCGACGACGATCTCGCGGTCCGGTCCGGTCCCGTCGAGGCGGTCCTGCACCCCGGCCAGCGTCTCCCACACGTCCACGTGCCCGCCGATGCGACCGGACAGCGGCGAGACGAGCAGGCGGTGCCGGTGCTCGCCGGGCAGGTCGAAGCCGTGACCGGTCAGCCGCGCGGTGAGCTCGGTGCGGTCCCCGCGCATCCCGAGGCCGCCGGCGGTGAGGACGAGGGTGCCCCCGGCGTGCTCGTGGGCGAGTTCGGCGAGGACCTGCAGCTGCGCCGCAGTCAGCCGGCCCCCCGGGAGGGGCACCTCGACCAGGTCGGCCACGGCGGGATCATGGGCATGCGGCATGCCCTCCAGGCTAGACGGCGCCGGTCGGCGCGCCGACGGCGCGGTTTTCCGTAGGGTGTGCCCCATGACCCCGACCTTCGCCGACCTCGCCGCCGCGAAGTACGTGCTGCTGACCACGTTCCGCAAGGACGGCACCCCGGTGCCGACCGCAGTGTGGGCGGCCGCCGACGCCGACCGGCTGCTGGTGTGGACCGTCACCGACTCGTACAAGGTCAAGCGGCTGCGCCGCGATCCGCGGATCACCCTCGCGGTGTGCGACGTGCGCGGCAACCCGCGCAGCGACGCGGTCCCCGGCACCGCCACCGTGCTCGATGCCGCCGGCACCGAGCGGGCGCGGGCCGTGATCGCCCGCAGATACGGGATCCTCGGGTGGCTCACGGTCAAGGGCAGCGTGCTGCGCCGCGGCCGCGCCGGCACCGTCGGCATCGCCTGCGCCGTCGACGCGGGCGCCACCGCTCCGGAGACGGGCACCCCGGCCCCCGGGCACGGCGGGTGACGGGGAGCGCAGCGATGCCGCACAGCTGAGAGCGCGTCGGCGCACATCCGATGCCGGCCGTCCGGGGTGCGAGGCACGAAGCCCTCGACAGCTGTGCTGCTAGTGCGGTAGCCGGGCGCCGCCGGGGGTGGTGGCGAAGACGTGGGCGTGCGACGGGTCGATGCGGACGTGCACGACCTGGCCTTTCTCCGGTGGATTTCGCCAGTGGACCCTGGCCACCATTGGCTCGTGCCGTCCGCCCACCTGAGTGCGTCCGAAGATGAACGCTTCCGAGCCGAGTTCTTCGACCACGTCGACCTCGAGTTTCAGTCCGCCGGAGTCGGCGATCTCGACGTGCTCGGGCCGGATCCCGAAGACAACCTCCCGGCCGGCGGCCGCCAGGGTGTCCCGCGGCACCGGAATCACCTGCCCGCCGAAGCGGATTCCGCCGTCGGTGACGGGCACGGTGAACAGGTTCATCGACGGTGAACCCATGAATCCGGCGACGAAGACGTTCGCGGGCCGGTGGTAGAGCTCGCGCGGTGACGCGCACTGCTGCAGCACCCCGCCCTGGAGGACGGCGACCCGGTCGCCCATCGTCATCGCCTCGACCTGGTCGTGCGTGACGTAGACGGTGGTCGTGCCCAGGTGGCGCTGCAACTGGGCGATCTGCGTCCGGGTCTGCACCCGCAGCTTTGCGTCGAGATTCGACAGCGGCTCGTCCATGAGGAACACCTGAGGCTGGCGGACGATGGCGCGGCCCATGGCAACTCGCTGCCGCTGGCCCCCCGACAACGCCTTCGGCTTGCGGTCCAGATACGCGCCGAGGTCGAGCATGTCGGCGGCCTCGGCGACGCGGCGGCGGATCTCGGACTTGTCGGTACCGGCGAGTTTGAGCGCGAAGCCCATGTTCTCCGCGACGCTCATGTGCGGGTAGAGGGCGTAGTTCTGGAACACCATCGCGATGTCGCGTTCCTTGGGTTCGGCGTGCGTGACGTCGCGGCCGCCGATGGTGATGCGACCGCCGTCGACGTCCTCGAGGCCGGCGAGCATGCGCAGCGACGTCGACTTACCGCAGCCGGACGGGCCGACCAGGACGAGGAATTCGCCGTCCTCGATGTGCAGGTCGAGTTGGTCCACCGCGGGGCAGTCCGAACCGGGGAACAGTCGGGTCGCGTGGTCGTACGTGATGGTTGCCATGAGAAAAGAGAGTCCCTCCACCGGCAGGAACGTGCCGGACGATCCGAGTGAGGTGAGTGGTGTGGGTATCGGTGCTGTCAGGGCGTCGTGGTCGAACTGTCGGTACCGGTGAACGGCACGTAACTCGAGGAGGAGATGGTGCCGAATTGCGGTCCGTCGCCGTTGTCGAAGCCCCACGTCGTCCAGTTGCCGTCCCGTGTCCGCCGCATCTGCACCGCGTACAGGTCGGCGGTGTCGATGTTCGCCGCCTCGGTGATCTTCCACGGCCCGAGCGGGGACTGTCCTTCGGCGATCCAGGTCCCCGCTTGGTGCCCGGCGTGAACGCTGGTGTTCTTGGGCGCGCAGGAGAACACCAGGACCGGTTTCCCGTTGACGGTGTGTGCCTGCAGGACTTCCATCTCGCCGAATCCGGCGGGCGTCGAGAGTGGGGGGTGGATGTGCCAGTGGCTCAGGTCCTTGCTGGTGGCGTGGCCGACGACGGCGCGGCCCTCGGGATCGCCGGAGTTGGCGCGGGCGGTGATCAGCATGTGCCACCGACCGGCGTGTTCGAAGACGTAGGGGTCGCGCCAGGCTTCGTCCGGCCAGGTGCCCTCGCCGAGGCGTTCGTACCAGCGGCCGTCGGCCTCGAGGACGAGGTCGGGGTCCTTGGTCCAGGTGACCAGGTCCGAGGAGGTTGCGCGGCCGATGCGTTGTACGAGGCCGTTCTCGGCCCGGCTCACGCCGGTGTAGAACATGCTCCAGCGTCCGCCGGTGTCGCGGACGACGGAGCCGGTCCAGGTCGCGAGGTCGTCGAACGCCGGGGCGTCGGAGGCCGCCACTGCGTCGGCGGTCAGGGTCCATTGCTCGCCGTCCCGCGAGGTCGCGTGTCCGATGGCCGCACGGTAGTGGCGGCGTTCGCGGTCCTGCAGGGCGCGCGAGGCGCGGAGGAAGAACAGGTGGTAGTCGGTGCCGTCGTCGGTCATCCAACTGTCCCAGACCCAGTGGTCGGGAAGGGCGAGGCGCATCAGGTCTCCTGGGGTGTTCGGCAATCGGGGCGCGACCGTCGTGCTCTCAGCACGGAGAGTCGTCTGCGGTCGCCGCTGTCGGCCGCCTTCGGTCCGGCGCCGGTCCGGTGCTGGCGCGGACGGTGAGTGTCACCGGGGCCGTGACGGCGGTGGGTACGCCGCCGTCCGCGGTGGGGCTGGGATTCAGCGTTTCGAGGACCAGGCGGGCGGCGATCTCGCCCTGCTCGCGGACGGATTGGTGCACCGTGGTCAGGTCGGTGAGTGCGGCGAGGGGGTGATCGTCGATCCCGACCACGGAGACGTCGTCGGGTATCCGCAGGCCCCGGCGGCGCAGGGTTCTGATCGCGCCGAGGGCGAGTTCGTCGCTGTGCGCGAACACAGCCGTCGGGGCGCGCTCCGGGGCCGCGTCGAGAATGTCGGCCATCGCCGATGCGGCGTTGAGGCCGCCCCAGTCGACGTCGCGGATGAGAGCGTGATCGACCGCGATCCCGGCCTCGGTCAGGGCGTCGACGTACGCCGCCGAGCGGCCCGGGCGGGCCGGCCAGCCCGGCTGGTCCGGGTCGTGGGCGGCGATCATGGCGATGCGCCGGTGGCCCAGTTCCAGGAGGTGGTCGACGGCCAGGCGGCCGGCACGATAGTCGTCGATGCAGACGTAGGGGTAGTCGGCGTTCTGCCCGCCGGCGGCGATGATGCTGACGCCCATCAGGGCGAGCCGTTCTTGCTCGTGCTGGTCGACCGGGAATGCGACCACCACGACGGCGTCGACCTTCCGGCGGGCGGGCAGCCGGGTGAAGAAGTCGTGGCGGTCGTCGGGGCCGCCGACCTGGTACAGCAACAGGTCGAAGTGGGCCGCGGAGAGCACCGTTTCGATGCCGCTCACCATCTCGCCGAAGAACCAGCGCTCGATGTGGGGGACGGCCAGCGCCACCCGTCGTGTCGGGCCGCCGGCGAGGCGGACCGCATCCGGGGAGACGACGTAGTCGAGACGGCGGGCGGTGGCGAGGACCTTCGCCTTCGTCGCCGCGGACACACCGTACGAGTCGTTGAGGGCGCGTGAAGCCGTCGTCAGTGAGACCCCGGCCTCCCGGGCGACGTCGCTGAGGCTCAACGCTGCAGGTCGATTGGACACAAGCCCGATGGTAGACCGATCGACCTTGATTTCGGAAGCGCTTCCGACATACGCTTCGGAAGCGCTTCCGAAATGTGATGCGCATCTCAACGCGGAGGAGTTATGGACTCACACCACTCGACCCCGGCCCGGCGGGCACGCAGATTCGCCGCCCTCGCAGGCGCCGCGGTCCTGCAGACGGTGGTGGCGTGCGCGCCGCCGGGCAGCGGTAACACCGCGACCGTCCCGACCGACCCGGTGCCGGTGAACATCGATCTCGGCACCGACCCGATCGAGTTGACCCTGTACGACGGTGCGGGGTTGAAGAAGATCGACGAGGCCCTGATCGCGGCGTTCACCGAGCGCCATCCGAACGTGACCATCACCCCGCGCTACGACCCGGACGAGGTGCAGGCCGTCAACGCCCCCCGGGTGCTCGCGTCGGAGAATCCGCCGGACATCGCGCGGATCATCGCGCTGCCCGCCGCGGTAGCCAACCACCAGCTCACGGCCCTCGATCCGTGGGCCGACGCCTACGGCTGGAACACGCTTCCGCCGGGGCAGAGTGCCATGTACCGGGTCGATGCGAACGGAATCCGCGGCACCGGCCCGCAGTACACGATGGCCAGCGGGTTCACGGTGACCGGGCTCTACTACAACAAGGAGCTTGCGAACCGGATCGGGATGGTCGAGCCGCCCACCACCGTCGCGGAATTCGAGCAGGCCCTGGCGTCGGCGAAAACTGCCGGACTGATCCCGATCATGGCCGGCAACAAGAGCGCGCAGGTCACCTTCCTGGTCCAGATGATGCTGAACACCGCCCTCGGCCCGGACGCGGTCAACGGCTGGGTCTTCAACGCGCCCGGCGCCACCCTCGACACCCCCGCCGCGGTCGACGCGGCCGCGGTGGTGGCCGGCTGGGCAGCGAAGGGCTACTTCCCCGCGGACACCAACGGCACCGACGCCACCGCCGCCGCCGGACGGTTCGCTGCGGGCGAGGCCCTGTTCTATGTCTCCGGGAACTGGGATGCCGCGACCCTACAGGCCAAGATGGGCGAGAACGTCGGCTTCACCCTTCCACCCGCGCCCGCCGGGTCACCCGTGCTCGCCATGTCCGACCCGGTGTCGAACTTCGCAATACCCTCGGGGTCGGACGACAAGAACGCCGCCGCAGCCTTCCTGGACTTCCTCCGCTCCGACGCGGGCCGGCAGGTCGTGGTCGACGCCGGCTTCGCCCCGTCCGGTACCGGCCCGGTCCCGGCCACCGCACCCGGATCGCTGGGCGCCCAGATCCAGGCGGCCTTCGACATACTGGTCGCCGCCGACGGCCAGGTCCAATTCGTCCAGAACGCCACCAACGGCATGTCCGGCACCTGGCTACCGCAGGTCCAGATGCTCGTCGCCGGCCGAACCACGCCCGGCGAGATGATGGCCGCCGTCCAATCCGCATACGAGCAGGACCTCCTGAGATGACCTCCACCGCACACGCCCCCCAGACATCCCCCACCCGGGCGTTCCCGCATCGCGTCGCAACCCGGCCGGGGCGGGGCCACCGCGCCAAACGGGCCCTGACCGGATGGCTGTTCGTCCTGCCCGCCGCGGCGGTGTACACCGTCTTCGTCCTCCGGCCGCTGCTGAGCACCCTCTGGTACTCCCTCTACAACTGGGACGGCATCTCCGTCGGCAGCTGGGTGGGGCTCGGCAACTACCGCCGCGTGCTCACCGACCCGCAGCTGCTGTCCTCGATCGGGCACGCGTTCTTCCTCATCCTGTTCTTCACCGTCCTCCCGGTGATCGGCGGCCTTCTCGTCGCTGCCCTGCTCCAGGAGATCCGCATACGCGGCCTCGGTACCCTCACCCGCACCCTGCTGTTCCTACCGCAGATCATTCCCGGCGCGGCCGCGGCGGTCGCGTGGGTGTGGATGTTCTCGACCAACGGCACCGTGAACCAACTGCTCTCGGCCGTCGGCCTGGGCGGGCTCACCCGCTCCTGGCTCGGCGACTTCGACTGGGCCCTGCCCGCCGTCGGCGTCATCGGCACCTGGCTCGGCCTCGGATTCTGCACCATCCTGCTGATGGCCGGCATCGGGAAGATCGACATCTCGATCTACGAGGCCGCCCGGCTCGACGGCGCCAGCTTCCTCAGCACCTTCCGATACGTCACCGTTCCAGCCCTGCGGGCAGAGATCGGGGTCTGCGTCACCGTCACCATCATCGCCGCCCTCGCCAGCTTCGACATCGTGTTCATGTCCACCCAGGGCGGACCCGGCTACGCGACCACCGTGCCCGGCGTCCTGATCTATCAACTCGGCTTCACCGAATCCCGGGTCGGTCTCGCCAGCGCCCTCGCTGTCGTCCTCACCGGCCTGATCCTGATGGTCATCCTGCCGATCCAGCGCTTCTTCAGAGAGAAATGATCATGAAAACCTCCGCTCGCCAACGGATTCCCGGACTCGTCCTGCTGCTCGGCACCATGATCTTCTCGATCCTGCCGTTGCTCAGCATGCTGTCGGCGGCACTGCAACCGCAGGGCACCGTCCCGCTCGGGCTGTCGTGGCCGTCGAACCCGCACTGGCACAACTTCCTCGACGCCTGGCGCGTCGCGGAGGTGACACCGCTGATGGTCTCGAGCATCATCCTCGTCGCCGGCGTCGTCCCCGTCGCAGCGCTGTTCGCTGCGATGGCCGGTTACGGGCTCGGGCAGCTGCACGTGCCCGGAGGCACCGTCGTCTTCCTGCTCCTGCTGCTGGGGTTGACTCTCCCGAAGGAGGCGACGATCGTGCCGCTCTACTACCAGCTGCGCGAGATGAACCTGCTCAACACCCGCCTCGGACTCATCCTGGTTCTCATCGGCACGTTCACGCCCTTCGCCGTCTTCTGGATGCGAGCCCATTTCCTGTCCATGCCGAAAGAGCTCACCGAGGCTGCGGCCCTGGACGGGGCGGGCCCCTGGCAGGCCTTCCGTCACATCCAGATCCCGCTCGCGGTCCCGGCGCTGGCCTCGCTGTGTCTGCTGCTGTTCCTGTGGACCTGGAACACCTTCCTGCAGGCCATCGTCCTCATCGACGACCCCGGTAAGCGGACCATGGCGGGCGCACTGCAGAACTTCGTCGGCCAATACTCGACCGACGTCGTCCTTCTCAACGCCGGATCCCTGCTGATCATGGCCCCGACCATCGTGGTGTTCCTGCTGTTCCAGCGCCACTTCGTCAAGGCGATGATCGCCGGCGCCGTCAAGGGCTGACCGTGCCCGCCCACACCACTACCACGCCCACACCACCCGCAGGGGAAACCATGCCCACATCACGACAGTGGTGGCACGACGCTGTCATCTACCAGGTGTATCTGCGCAGCTTCGCCGACGGCACCGGCGACGGCATCGGCGACCTCGCAGGGCTCGCCGAGCGCCTGCCGTACCTCGTCGACCTCGGCGTCGACGCAATCTGGATCACCCCCTGGTATCCGTCACCGATGGCGGACGGCGGCTACGACGTCGCCGACTTCCGCGACATCGACCCCCTCTTCGGCACTCTCGACGACGCGGACACCCTGCTGGCCGCCGCCCACGCTGCCGGACTCCGCATCATCATCGACCTGCCCGCCAACCACACGTCCGACACCCACCCCTGGTTTCGGGAGGCGTTGCGCAGCGCCCCCGGTTCGCGGGAGCGCGCCAGGTACTTCTTCCGCGCCGGCCGCGGCGACACGGGCGAACTCCCGCCGAACGACTGGATCAGCGCATTCGGCGGACCGGCCTGGACCCGCACCACCCGAGAGGACGGACAAGCCGGCCAGTGGTATCTGCACTTGTTCGCACCCGAACAACCCGACCTCGACTGGACCAACCCCGAGGTCCGCACCGAATTTGCTGACGTTCTGCGCTTCTGGTTCGACCGCGGCGTCGACGGCATACGCATCGACGCCGTGTCGGCGATGGCCAAGGTTCCCGGACTGCCGGATGCCGGCCACGCACCGGGAGCCCGGTTCGAATCCAGCACGTGGGTCGACAATCCGCACTGGGATGTCGACGAACTTCACGACATCCTGCGCGAGTTTCGCACCATCGCCGACGAATACGGCCCCGACCGCATGTTCGTCGCCGAGGCGATCGTCCGCAGCCCCGAACGTCTGGCCCGCTACGTGCGTCCCGGCGAGTTGCACACCGCCTTCAACTTCGACTTCCCCAGAGCCGGCTGGGACCCGGCAGCACTGCGCGAGGCCATCGACCGCAGCCGCGAGGCGCTCCGCGAGGTCGGTGCGCCGACCACCTGGGTGCTCTCGAGCCACGACGAGACTCGCCACCTCACCCGATTCGGGCGCGCCGAAACCAGCACACTGCCGATGACCCTGACCGCCGCCACCGACTCCGATCTCACCCTCGGCACCCGCCGCGCCCGCGCGGCGGCCCTGCTCATGCTCGCCCTGCCCGGCGGTGCCTACCTCTACCAGGGCGAAGAACTCGGCCTCGAGGAAGTCGCCGACCTCCCTGCGGAACTGCTGCAGGACCCGACCTGGGAACGGTCCGGGCACACCATCCGCGGCCGCGACGGATGCCGGGTCCCGCTGCCCTGGAGCGGTGACCACCCACCCTTCGGGTTCGCCGCCGACCACGTCCAGCCGTGGCTACCCCAACCCGACAACTGGAAGTCGAAGACCGTCGCCGCCGAATCCGACGACCCCGATTCGATGCTCACCCTCTACCGCACCGCACTACGACTCCGACGCACACTGCCCGCCCTGCGCGATGACTCTTTCGGCTGGCAGCCGTCGGCCACCGATGCCCTCGTCTTCGACCGCGGACCGACGTTTCGGTGCGTCGTGAACCTGTCCCGTCAACCGGTTGCGATCGACCCGGACGCAACCGTCCTGCTCGCCTCCGCCGCCCTGACCGATGCCCGTTCTCTGCCACCGGACACCGCAGTCTGGCTGCGCACCAACCGATAGGGCCGTGACACAGCCACTCCATCGAAGAACTTGTCGGATCCGGCGGTGACCACATCGAACGAGCCTTCTCGCCCAAATCCGCCCGATTTTCGGGGGACACTACGTCGAGCCCGTAGGTCGGCAGCCCGGCCCGGTTCCACCGCGCCCTGCCCTGAGCGCCGGGCTCAGCGAGCGCGGCTGACCGACGACATGTGGAAGTCGGGGACCCGCAGCGGCGGCATCGCGGTGCGGGTGAACCAGTCCTTCCATTCCCGCGGCAGGGTCCGCTCCGTGCGGCCCGCCTCGGTGGTGCGCCGCAGCAGATCCAGCGGGCTCTCGTTGAACCGGAAGTTGTTCACCTCCGCCGTCACCGCACCGTCCTCGACCAGGTACACGCCGTCGCGGGTCAGACCGGTCAGCAGCAACGTCGCCGGGTCGACCTCCCGGATGTACCACAGCGTCGTCAGCAACAGTCCCCGCTCGGTGCGGGCCACCATCTCGTCCACGTCGGCCGCGCCGCCGCCGGTCAGCACCAGGTTCTCCCCGGGCGCCGCCACCGGCGCCCCGAACTCGGCGGCCGCGGCCCGCGGGTACGCCAGCGCGTGCACCGCGCCCCCGCGCACCCAGTCGACCCGCCCGGCGTCCATCCCGTTGTCGAACACCGACACCGAGTTCGACGAGGCGGTGGCCGCGACGAACGGCGCGTACTCCAGGCCGGGGGCGGCCGGATCGGAGAACAGGGTCAACGGCAGCGCGGTGAGCCGTTCGCCGACGCGGGTGCCGCCGGGCCGCGACAGCGCGGTGTGCCCCTCCTCGGCGCCGCGGCCCTCCATCGACCACATCAGGTAGATCATCAGGTCCGCCACCGCCGACGGCGGCAGCAGCGTCTCGTAGCGCCCGGCCGGGAGGTCGACCGTGCGGCGCGCCCAGTCCAGCCGCCGCGACAGCTCCGCGAGCAGGGACGGTGTGTCGACGTCGGTGAAGTCGCGGGTGCCGGCCCCGGCCCACGCGCTGGCCCCGTTCAGCCCGCCCCGCTTGCCGTTGATCTCCACCGATCCTTCCGGCTCGGTGAACCGGCGCCGCACCCCGTTGGAGGTGCCCAGCCAGGTCGTCGACACCCGGTGGTGGGCGAAGCCGTAGAGCTGATCGGCGCCGTCGAATCCCGCGGCGAGATCGTCGACGAGCCGCCCGAACACCGAGATGTCCGTCCCGGCCGCGGCGTCGGCCCAGTCGCCGGGCACGCCGTCGCCGCCGACGAGCGGCATCGCGTCCTCGGCCGGGGACGCCGCCGCGGCCGCCGCCCCCGCCGCCCGCACGGTCGGGGCGATGTCGGCCGGGTCGACGCTGCTCGACGTCACCACCCCGACGCGGGGGGTGTCGCCGCGCTGCACCGCGATCACCGTCCAGCTGCGCGAGCGCGAGATCCCGTTGGTGGTCATCGAATTTCCGGCCCACCGCAGCGACGCCTCGCCGGTGTCGGTGACCAGCACGATGGTCTCGTCGGCGGTCGAGCAGCGCAGCGCCCGCTCGAGCAGTTCCTGCGCCTCGATCATCGCCCGCCCTCCGCGCGTGTGTTGAGCACGTTCACCGACCGCAGCAGCGCCGACGGGCAGCCGTGGCTGACCGGGGCGACCTGACCGGGCTGGGCCTTGCCGCAGTTCACGGCGCCGCCGAGCTGCCAGGTCGACGGCCCGCCGACCGCCTCGAGCGACCCCCAGAAGTCCGTCGTGGTGGCCTGGTACGCCACGTCGCGCACCTGCCCGGCGAGTTCGCCGCCGCGGATCCGGTAGAACCGCTGACCGGTGAACTGGAAGTTGTAGCGCTGCATGTCGATCGACCAGGACTTGTCACCGACGACGTAGATCCCGTCGTCGACCCGGGCGATGAGGTCGGCGGTGGTCGTGTCGGCCGACGGGTCCGGCTGCAGCGACACGTTCGCCATCCGCTGGAGCGGTACGTGATGCGCCGAGTCGGCGTACGAGCAGCCGTTCGAGCGTCCCAGGCCCAGCCGCGGCGCGAACACCCGGTCGAGCTGGTAGCCCACCAGGATCCCGTCCCGCACCAGGTCCCAGGACTGGGCGGCGACCCCGTCGTCGTCCCAGCCGACGCTGGCGAGCCCGTGCGCGACGGTGCGGTCCGCCGTCACGTGCATGACGTCGGTGCCGTAGCGCAGCGTGCCGAGCCCGTCCGGGGTGGCGAACGAGGTGCCCGCATAGGCCGCCTCGTACCCGATGGCCCGATCGTATTCCGTTGCGTGCCCGACCGATTCGTGGAGGGTCAGCCACAGGTTGGTGGGGTCGATCACCAGGTCCGTCGGCCCGGCCTGCACGCTGGGGGCCGCCGCCTTCTCCGCCAGCCAGCCGGGGATCCGCTCCAGCTCCTCGTTCCAGTGCCAGTGCGCGTCGCCGGCCAGATACTCCCAACCCCGCCCCACCGGCGGGGCGAGGGTGCGCATCGTCTCGAACTCGCCGGTGCGCCGGTCGACGGCGGTGGCCTCGAGCTGCGGTGCCACCCGCACCCGCTGCTGGGTGATCGTCGAGCCGGCCAGGTCCGCGTAGAACGTCTGCTCCTTGATCTGCAGACAGCTCGCCGTCACGTGATCGACCCCGTCGGTGTCGAGCAGCCGCCGCGAGAAGTCCGTCAGCCGCGCCACCTTCTGCGCGGTGGGCACCGTGAACGGATCGACCTCGTACGGTGACACCCACACCGCGTCCGGGTAGACCGGTTCGTCGGCGAGCTCGACCCGTTCCCGGTTCAGCGCCCGCAACGCCCGGGCCACCTCGATCGCCTGCCCCGCGGTCGCCGCCGCGACGGCGGGACTCAGCTCGGCGTGCGAGGCGAACCCCCACGTGCCGTCGACCACCACCCGCACGGCCAGCCCCGTGTCGACACTGTCGACGGCCGCCTGCACGGCGCCGTCCCGCAGGCTCAACGACTGGCTGTGCACGCGATGCACCCGCAGGTCCGCGTGGGAGGCGCCCGCAGCGCGGGCGACGGACAGCGCGGCGTCCGCGAGCGCCCGCAGCGGCAGGGCGAGGAAGTCGGCGTCGACGGTGCTCACCCGCAACACCGTAGCGGCCCGTGCGCCGGCTCAACCGAACTGCTGCCATCCCAGCCGCACCACCATCACCAGCACCACGGTCAGCAGCACCACCCGCACGAACCCCGAGCCGCGCCGCAGCGCCGTCCGCGACCCGGCCACCGCGCCCGCGATGTTGCACACCGCCAGCGCCAGCCCCAGGGACCACCACACGTGCCCGGTCGCCGCGAAGTACACCAACGCCCCGAGGTTCGACCCGAGATTGATCACCTTCGCCATCGCCGCCGAGCGCACGAACTCGGTGCCGAGCAGCGTCGCGAACGCGATGATCAGGAACGTGCCGGTGCCGGGGCCGAGCAGCCCGTCGTAGAAACCGATCACCGCGGCCGCCAGCAGCACCACCAGCACCGTGCGCCGCAGCGTCGGGCGTTCGTGCGCCAGCGTCGTGCCGACCTGCGGTCGCAGCGTCACGAACACCGCGACCGCCACCAGCACCACCATCACGATCGGAATGAACAGGTCCCTGTCGATCCGCGAGACCGTCGCCGCACCCGCCGCGGCCGCGACTGCGGCCAGCGCCGCCGCCGGAGCCAGGACCGGCCACTGCAGCCGGATCCGTCGGGCGAACGTCACCACCGCCGCGCCGGTGCCGCAGATGGCGGTGAGCTTGTTCGTCGCCAGCGCGGCCGCCGGCGTCAGTTGCGGGGCGACGACGAACAGTGCCGGCAACAGGATCAGCCCACCCCCACCGACGACGGCGTCGACCCACCCCGCGGCGGTCGCCGCCACCATCAGAACCGCCCAGTCGCCCGCACCCACGCGGCCATTCGATCACAGCGGTCGGGAGCAAAACCGCCGCGCCGTTCGTTGACCGGGTGTGACCGTCGCATCCGCATTCGTGCCGCCCCCGGCGCCTGGGAGGATCACCCCATGATCGCGCTGCTGTTCCTGGCCTACGTCGTCGTCGAGATCGGGGTGCTGGCCTGGCTCGGCTCCACCCTGGGCATCGGCGCGACGATCCTGCTGTTCCTCGGGGTGAGCGTCCTCGGCTACCTCGTCCTCGGCGCGCAGGGCCGGCGTGCCCTGCAGAACCTGGGCCGCGTCCGCAGCACCGCCGCCGACCGTGCCGGATTCGCCGGCGCCGCCGACCGTGCCCTCACGGACGGCGCCCTGATCGGTGTCGGTGCCGCCCTCGTCCTCGTGCCCGGCCCGGTCACCAGCGCCGCCGGAATTCTGCTGCTGCTGCCCCCGACCCGGGCCCTGCTGCGGCCCGCCGTCCGGGCCGTCGCCGCCCGCAAGGTGGCCGCGGCCGCCGCCCGCGGCGGCGGATTCCGCGGCGAGCGGCTCGTGGTCGTCGACGGCGAGGTCGTCGAGCACACCGTCGTCGGCACCCCGCGCCTCGGCGCCGCGACACCCGGCGCGGGCACCGTGCTCGAGGGGGAGATCGTCGACCCCCCGCAGCGCCCGCACCTGCCCTGACGGGGCACACTGGGTAGCCGTGAGTTCCCCAGCCCCCCGCACCCAGCTTCTCGTCGGCGGCCGCATCTACAGCGCCAGCGCCCCCGACGCCACCTCGATGGCCGTCACCGACGGGCAGGTCGTGTGGGTGGGGGAGGACCGGCCCGGCCGCGCCCTGCACCCGGACGCCGAGACCGTCGACCTCGACGGCGCGTTCGTCGCACCCGCGTTCGTCGACACCCACGTCCACGTCACCGCGCACGGCCTGGCCCTGACCGGCCTCGACCTGTCCGGCACCCCCTCCCGCGAGGACGCGCTGCACCGGCTGCGCGACCACGCCGCCCGGCACGCCGACGCCGTCGTCTGGGGCCACGGATGGGACGAGACCCGCTGGCCCGACCCCACCGCACCGACGACCGACGACCTCGACGCCGCCGCCCCGGGCCGCGCCGTCTACCTCACCCGCGTCGACGCCCACTCCGCGGCCGCCTCCACCGCGCTGCGCGCCGCCACCGACCTCGTCGGACTCGACGGCTACCACCCGCAGCGTCCGCTCACCGCGGCCGCGCACCACACCGTCCGCGCCGTCGCCCGCGCCCTGCTCACCCCCGCCCAGCGGGCCCGCGCCCGCGCCGCCGCCCTCGACGACTACGCGGCACACGGCATCGTCGCCGTCCACGAGTGCGGCGGCCCGGACATCGCCGGCCGCGACGACTTCGCCGAACTGCTCGCCACCGACCACGCCGTGCAGGTCCGCGGCTACTGGGGCGAGGCCGTCACCACCGCCGACCAGGCCCGCGCGCTCCTCGCCGCCACCGGCGGCCACGCCCTCGGCGGCGACTTGTTCGTCGACGGCGCCCTCGGGTCGCACACCGCGTGGCTCGCCGCGCCCTACACCGACCGCCCCGACTGCGGCGGCACCGCCTACCTCACCGTCGAGCAGATGGCCGCGCACCTGCGGGCCTGCACCGAAGCCGGCATCCAGGCCGGCTTCCACGTCATCGGCGACGCCGCCGTCGACGCCGCGGTGCAGGCGTTCGCGGCCGTCGTCGCCGAGCTCGGCGGCCCGGCCGTCGCGGCCCGCGGGCACCGGCTCGAACACCTCGAGATGGTCACCGCCGAGCAGACCGCCCGGCTCGGCGGCTGGGGCGTGATCGCCAGCATGCAACCGGCCTTCGACGCGCTGTGGGGCGGGCCGGACGGGCTGTACGCCACCCGCCTCGGCGCCGACCGCGCCGCCGGGCTCAACCCGTTCGCACCGCTCGCCGCGACCGGCATGTCGCTCGCCTTCGGCTCCGATGCACCGGTCACCGCGGCCCGGCCGTGGCCGATGCTGCGCGCCGCCGTGCACCACCGCACCCCGGGCAGCGGAATCTCCCCCCGCGCCGCGTTCGCCGCCGCGACCCGCGGGGCGTGGCGCGCCGGCGGGGTGCGCGACGGAGTCGCCGGCACCCTCGACCCCGGCGCGCCCGCGTCGTACGCGATCTGGGAGGCGGACGAGCTCGTGGTCAGCGCCCCGAAGGACAGCGTGCAGCGCTGGTCGACCGACCCGCGGTCGCGGGTGGCGCCGCTGCCGGACCTCGAGCCGGGCACGCCCGACCCGGTGCTGCTGCGCAGCGTGCACCGCGGCCGCGTCGTGTACGCACGGTGATCGGGCCGCGCGCCGCCGCCCGGCCGGTGGTGGCCCGCAGCGTCGCCGCCGTCGCGGCGGGGCTGCTGTTGTTCACGAGTTTCCCGCCGCGTCCGCTGTGGTTCCTCGCGCCGCTGGGCATCGCGCTGCTCACCACGATCCTGGCGGCGCCGACGCGGCGCCGCCGTGCCGGCTTCGGCTACGGCTACCTCGCCGGCCTGGGGTTCTTCGTGCCGCTGCTGCCGTGGATCGGCGAGTATGTCGGCCCGCTGCCGTGGCTGGCGCTCGCGGCCGCCGAATCCGTGTTCGTCGGCCTGTTCGGGGTGATCGCGGTGCAGGTGCGTGCCCTGCCCGGTGCCCCGGTGTGGATCGCGGCCGGCTGGAGCCTGACCGAATACCTGAGGGCGAGCGTGCCCTTCGGCGGCTTCCCCTGGGGCCGGCTCGCGTTCGGGCAGCCGGACGGGCCGCTGGTCGGTCTCGCCGCGGTCGGCGGGGCGCCGCTGGTGTCGTTCGCCGTGGCGCTGACCGGCACCGGCCTGTGGGCGTGCGGCCGCGCCGGCCTGCGCTACGCCCGCGGGCACCGGGAGCGGTCACCGCTGCTGCGGGCCGCCGCGGTGACCGTCGCCGCGCCGCTGCTCGCGCTGGCGACCTGGCCGGCGCTGCCCGCCCCCGAGTCGGGCGAACGCACCGTCACCGTCGCCGCGATCCAGGGCAGCGTGCCGCGGCTGGGACTGGACTTCAACGCCCAGCGCAAGGCCGTGCTGAACAACCACGTGGCCCGCACCCTGGAGCTGGCCGACCGGGTCCGGGCCGGCACCGCGCCGCGCCCGGACGTGGTGATCTGGCCGGAGAACGCCTCCGACATCGACCCGCTGCGCAACCGCGACGCGGCCGCCGACATCGGCGCCGCGGCGGCCGCGGTCGGCGCCCCGATCCTGGTGGGCGCCGTGCTGGTCAACGGGGACGGCACCACCACCAACTCGGTGATCGTGTGGGACGCGGCCGGCGGGCCGGGGGAGCGGCACGACAAACGCATCATCCAGCCGTTCGGTGAGTACCTGCCGTACCGCTCGTTCTTCCGGTTGTTCTCCGACTACGCCGATCGGGCCGGGCACTTCGTACCCGGCGACGGCGACGGCACCGTCCACGCCGCCGGCATCCCGATCGGCGTGGCCACCTGCTACGAGGTGGCGTTCGACCGGGCGCTGCGGGACTCGGTGCGCGCCGGCGCGCAGCTGCTGGCCGTGCCCACCAACAACGCCACCTTCGGCGACACGGAGATGACCTACCAGCAGCTGGCGATGTCCCGGGTGCGGGCCGTCGAGCACGGCCGTGCCGTGGTGGTGGCCGCCACGAGCGGGGTCAGCGCGGTGGTCGCGGCGGACGGTACGGTCACCGAGCGCAGCGCCCTGTTCGTGCCCGAGGTGCTGGTGGCGCAGGTGCCGCTGCGCACGACGGCTACGCTGGCTACTCGGCTCGGACCGATTCCGGAGCTCGTGCTCTGCGTCGGTGCCGTCGCCGCCGTCGGCGTGGCGCTGGTGCGCTCGCGCGGGCGGGGCACCACCGTGCCGGCCGCAGCCGGCACCGCGAGATGACCGGTCCACGGCCGGTTCGACAGGAAGGACCTTCGATGGCAGCGGCGACGCCGGCCGGGAACGACAGTGCGCCGAGCGCCCGGACCCTGGTGATCATTCCGACGTACAACGAACGCGACAACATCGGCCTGATCGTCGGCCGGTTGCACGCCGCGCTGCCGCACACGCACGTGCTGATCGTCGACGACGGCAGCCCGGACGGAACCGGGGACGTGGCCGATCGTCTCGCCACCGCGAGCGAGGGCCGCATCCACGTGATGCACCGCACGGAGAAGAACGGTCTCGGCGCCGCATACATCGCCGGGTTCCGTTGGGGACTCGAGCGCGGCTACACCGTGCTGGTGGAGATGGACGCCGACGGCAGCCACGCCCCCGAGCAACTGCACCTGCTGCTCGAGCGGATCGACGCGGGCGCCGACCTGGTGCTGGGCTCGCGGTACGTGCCCGGCGGCACGGTCGTGAACTGGCCGTGGCACCGGGAGGTGCTCTCCCGCGGCGGCAACATCTACTCGCGGCTCGCGCTGGGGGTGAGGATCCACGACATCACCGGCGGCTACCGCGCCTACCGCCGCGAGGTGCTCGAGAAGCTCGATCTCGCCGCGGTCGCCTCGCACGGCTACTGTTTCCAGGTCGACCTCGCCTGGCGGGCCGTGCAGGCCGGGTTCACCGTCGCCGAGGTGCCGATCACCTTCACCGAGCGGATCATCGGCGAGTCGAAGATGAGCGGCAGCATCGTGCAGGAGGCCCTGATCAAGGTCACCGTGTGGGGTGTGCGCAACCGGTGGACGAAGCTGCGCGGTCTGCTGCGCCGCTGAGCAGCGGCCGGGGGGAGGGGTGGACGCCGACGGGCGTGCACCCCTCCCGGGTGCCGGGGCTCATTCGACGTTCTTGACCTCGATCTTCTTCCCGGCCTCCTGCTGCTCGGCGAGACCGATCGACACGGTCAGGATGCCCTTGGTGTAGGACGCCTCGACGTCGTCGTCCTTCGCACCCGGGGGCAGGGTCACCGAACGGCGGAACGAGCCGTAGTGGAACTCCGAGCGTCCACCCTCGGACTTCTCCTCGGTGCGTTCGGCCGTGATCTCGAGCTGCCCGGCGTTGATCGAGACGTTGATGTCCTTCTCGGGGTCGAGCCCGGGCAGTTCGGCCCGCAGGACGTACCGGCCGTTCTCGACGCGGTCCTCGACGCGGATGAGGTTGCCGCCGAGGGCGGGACGCAGGCCGGTGAAGGGGAAGGCGTCGAAGAACTCGGACAGGTCCGGGAACACCGAACGGGGACGGCGCGCTGGCACAGTGGACATGTCTGCTCCTCTCTGGGAGTCGGATCGATGGGGAGGTCGTTCCGACTCCATTCGACTCCTCTCGCCGAGGTCCCGACAGGGCCGGAAGTCCCGGACCCGGCGGCGCCGAACGTTCGAAGAAGAGGTACTAGGGCAATCGATCGTTCGGCACCGAGCAGGACCGCCGAACGTTCGTCAGGCCGGGTCCGCGGTGCGACGATCGCGTTCGCGCCGCAGCTCGGCGACCTGCACCTGCAGCTCGGCGATGTGCGCGCGCGCCTCGCGCAGCTGGGTTGCCCGCTCGTCGGCCAGTTCGGCGCGCACCATCGCCAGATCCGCCTCGAGTTCGGCGACGCGCTGCCAGGCCTCGGCCGCGGCCCGCAGCGCCTCGTCGCGTTCGGTGCGCAGCCGTGCCGCCTCGAAGTCCACCGCCCCCGTCCCCGCCGCCCGGGGGGCTGCCGGCACGGCGCCGATCCGGGCCGCCGCGGCCTCCGGTGGCCCCGGATCCGGTACCGCCGGGGGCGGCGCCGGATCCGGGGAGGGGGCGGCACCGGCGGGGGCGGAGGTCCGGCGTTGACGCTCGCGCCAGGCGCGCGCACGTTCGGCGCTGTTGGCGTACTGCTTGCGGCGGCCGCCTGTCGCCGGGGTCTCCCCGATCGGTGTGCCGCCCGACGAGGCTGCATCGCTCACGACCGCAGGTTACCAGGGCGAACACCTCCGAACGTTCGAAACAAACGTTCGGAGGTCACGAATGGGTCATCTTTGCGAACGTTCGAATCGTTCGTTCGGTTTCGGTCGTTCTACCAGGTGACGGACAGATCGTCGGCGACACCCAGGTCGGCGCACAACCGGCGGATCGCGCTGCAGTCCTGCACCACCCGCCGCGGATGCGGCGCCGCCGCGGTGTCCGCGAGCATCTCCCGCCCGCCCGGAACGCGCTCCGCCTCCACGATCGCCGCCCAGGTTCCCAGATCGCTGCCGGTGAAGGCCTCGATGCCCGCCGCCAGAGCCTCGACCAGCTGCGCCCGGTCGCCGGGCCCGAGATCGGTGAACACCATCTTCAGCAGCTCGGCCGCGAGGGAGGCGTGGCTGAGCTCGTCGCGCCGGTGCAGGGCCACCGTCGTGCGGTTGACCGGCTGCAGATCCTCGTCCTCGGTCATCAACCCGAGAAACGCGCTGATGGAGGTCTCCGCGACGGTGGTGAACGCCAGCCGGATCAGGGCCTGCGCCCGCGGATCCGGCGCCGCGTCGACGGCGGCGCGGTGCTCGCGCACGGTCCGGCACGGCGGCAGCGCCGACTCGGGCATCCGCCAGCCGCGACGCCGGCGGATCACCGCGCTCGCGTTGAGATGCATCAGGGTGTGGTACTGCTCGTCGACCATCGCCTGCAGCACCCCCGCGGTGACGGTGTCCGACGGTCCGACCTCGAAGAAGTCCGTCGTGATCAGCGCGAAGCCGGGGTTGACCACGTACTGCTCGATGTCCATGACGTTCTTGTTGTACGCGATCCACCCCCAGCCCCGCAGCCGGGCCCGGCGCTCCTCGTCCAGGGCACGGTACGCGGGGTGGGTGTGGAACGGCACGAGTTCGTCCGGGAAGTCCAGCCGGGTCGGATCGAACAGCTCGTCGAGATCGGGTTCGCGCTTCTTGACCGTGGCGCGCCGCCCCCATGACCGCGCCAGGCCCCGCACGACGGCGCTCTCGACGACGTCGTGCGGATCGTGGTCGGGCAGCGCGGGCGCGAGCAGCGGGCCCCGCGCCCCGGACAGATCAGGCTCGGCCATGGCGGCTCTCCGTTTCCTCGTGCGTCAGCTCCGCGAACAGTCCCGCACACAGCTCCCGATACCGGTCGGCGTCCGCGCCCAGCGGCGTTCCGGCCCGGGCCAGCAGGTCCGCGAACCCGGCCACCGAACCGGCGCCGACCACTGCGTCGAGTTCGTCGAGGGAGGCGCGCAGCGCCGCCCGGGCGGCGGCCGCGTGCGGATTGCCGGCCTGCACGTCGAGATACACCTCGGGCGCGCCGGCGGTGATCCGCGCGAGCAGCGCCCGCAGCAGCACGTGCGGCGGCGGTGCCGTCGCCCCCGCCACCGACGGGGACACGTCGAGCCGGCCCAGCGCCAGCCCGAACGCCAGAACGGCCGCGTGGGTGGCGGCCTGGGTGGCCGCCGCGACCCGGTCGTGCTCGTCCGCCGTCAGCCGCACCACCTGCGCACCCCACCGGCCCAGCGCCCCGACCAGCGACTCGACCGCCGGGCCGGGCCGGTGCTCGACCACCGCCACCGGCCGGCCGGCCATGCCCAGCGCCGGCGCGAACATCGGGTTCAGCCCCACGCACTGCGCGGACCACCCCGGCTCGCGCACGGCCCGCGCCCACGCCGACTTCACCGACAGCGTCTCGACGAGCACCGCGGCCGGCGACAGCAGCGCACCGAGCGGGGCGGCGGCGGCGAGTGCGGTGGTCTCGGGCAGGGCCAGCACCACTGCCGGAGCGACCCGGACCGCGTCCCGCATCGCCGCCGTGGGGGCGGTGACATCGCCGCGCAGCGCGGCCGGGTCGTCGCCGGCGGCCGGGTCGATCACCACCACGGCGGTGCCGTCGCGACGGAACGCCTCGACCAGCATCCGGCCGACCGCGCCGGCACCGCCGGCGACGACCACGGGACCGGCCGCGGCGTTCACGCGCGGGGGCCGTCCTCGGGCGACTCGTTCACCGACAGGGTGCGGCGCATCGCCACCGCCTTGACCATCGTCTCCTCGAGCTCGTCCGCCGGATCCGACAACGCGACGATGGCGCCGCCGATTCCGAACCCCACCTCGTGCTCGGTGGCGACCATGGTGCGGATGACGATCGACAGATCCGCCGCCCCCGTCGGGGACAGATATCCCAGCGCCCCCGAATACACGCCGCGGGGGCCGTCCTCGAGCTTGTCGATGATCTCCATGGTGCGCAGCTTCGGAGCCCCGGTCATCGACCCGCCCGGGAACGCGGCCCGCACGCAGTCCACCGCGGTCGCATCCGGGCGCAACGTGCCCCGGACCGTGGAGACCAGTTGGTGCACGGCCGCGTACGTCTCGACGTCGAACAGCTTCGGCACGTGCACCGAGCCGGGTACGCACACCCGCGAGAGGTCGTTGCGCACCAGGTCGACGATCATCAGGTTCTCCGACCGGTCCTTCTCGCTGTCGAGCAGGCTCTGCCGCAACGCCCGGTCCGCGTCCTCGGTGGTGCCGCGCGGCCGGGTGCCCTTGATCGGCTTCGACTCGACCACCCGGTCCGGGCCGATCCGCAGGAACCTCTCCGGCGAGGCGCTGAGCACCGACACCTCCGGGAACCGCAGCAGGGCGCTGTACGGGGTCGGGCTGAGTTCCCGCAGCGTCTCGTAGGTACGCAGCGGATCCACGCTGCGCTCCACGGTCGCCGCATTGGTCAGGCACACCTCGTACGTCTCGCCGCTGCGGATCTCGGCGATCGACTGGGCGATCAGCTCGAGGTACCGCTGCGGCTCGTGCCGCAACCGCACCTGCGGATCCTGCTCCGCCCGCACCAGCGGCGCCGTGGCCGGCGCCGTGGCGGACTCCGGCAGGGACTCGAGCACCGCGGCGGTCTCGTCGAACCACGCGGTCGTGGCCGGCTCACCGGTCCGCTCGCTCAACGCCAGCAGATAGCAGCAGCGCGCCTCGTGGTCGAGCACGACCGCGCGGTCGGCGAACACCATCGCCGCGTCCGCGATGGGGGACGTGTGCACCAGCTGGCCGCCGGTGTCGGCCTTGAGCTCGTACCCCAGGTAGCCCACGTACCCGAGAGCGAACGCGAACGGCAGGTCGTCCCGCCGGGCGACCGTGCGCTCGGCGAGGCGACGGTCGACGTGGTCGAAGAAGGTGGTGTGGAACTCGGCGACCGGTTCCCCGGCCCGCTGTTCGCGCACCAGGGTCTCGGCGACGCTGTAGGTGACGAACTCGGCGCGTGGTCCCGATCCGTCCCCGAGGATGGAGAACCGCGAGTTCGGCTCGGTGGCGGCACTGCCGTCCAGCCAGAAGCTGTGCGGGCCCTCGGCGAACAACGCTTCGAACACCCGCTGCGGGTCCGGGTTGTGTGCGATCCGGCGGCTCTCGAGCACCAGCGCCGGGAGCGGGGCCGTCGGCGCTGGCGGTAGGACCGGCTCCGGCGGGTGGGGCCGGGCCGGGGTCGCGTCGCGGAAGTTCGCCAGCAGTTCGCGGCCGTACTCGGTGCAGATCGATTCGGGGTGGAACTGCACCCCCCACAGCGGACGGGTCCGGTGGGCGACCCCCATGAGCAGCCCGTCCTCGGTCCAGGCGACGGCCTCGAGCTCGTCGGGCACCCGGTCGACGACCAGCGAGTGGTATCTCACCGCCGCGAACGGCGAGGGAATGCCGGCGAACAACCCGGTGCCGGTGTGCCGGATCCGCGAGAGCCGTCCGTGCACCGGTTGCGGGGCGCGGACCACGTCGCTGCCGAACAGGTTGCACAGGCCCTGGTGGCCCAGGCACACCCCGAGCACCGGCAGACCGGAGTCGAGCAGGGCGTGGGAGCTGATCCCGAAGTCGCGGGCCCGGTCGGGCCGCCCCGGCCCGGGGGAGACGACGACGTTGTCGAACCGGTCCAGGTCTAGGCACTCCCACGGGGTGTCGTTGCTGACGACCGTGGGCGCAACACCGTTGACCTCCGCAAGCAGGCTGTAGAGGTTGTAGGTGAACGAGTCGTAGTTGTCGATCAGCAGGGTGCGGATCGAACCGGCGGGCGGCGGCGCGGCCATGACCGGCCTCAGGTCCGGGTCTCGCGCAGCTCGGCCGACGCCGAGCCGGTGCCGTCGATGATGAGGTCCTCGACCCGGCACGCCTCCGCGATGAGCAGCGCGTACAACGAGTGCAGGAACTCGGGCGACATGGCGTTGCGGTGCGCGTAGGTCTCCGCGCGGTCGTGCACGACCTGCATCCGCCCCGGCTGCAGCATCGGGATGGCGTGCCGCTGTTTCAGGTGCGCGATGCGGGCGCAGATCCGCAGCCGGTCCCGGACGTCGTCGAGGAGCCGGGCATCGACGCGGTCGAGTTCGGTGCGCAGCCCGTCGAGCAGGCGGTCGGGCGTGGATTCGGCGGTGCCGCCGGCCCTGCGGTCGTTGCTGTTGTCCATTGCTTCTCGCCCCCTGTACCACGTCCCGAAACCCCAGTGGGTCATTCCGTTTCGCGTCGTCCGAGGTCGCCGGTCCGAGAATCCGGCCGGTGTTCGATCATGATGACACGCGCGCGAAGGCGCTGTCGGCGTTTGATCTTTTTGTGCCGTGCGCGCAACACGGCCGACCCCTGGGGGCCCGTGATACGCGATGCCGCCCCCGGGACGGATCCCGGGGGCGGCATCGTGAGGTGCCGGTGGGGGCGGGTCAGGCGCCGCGCCGCTTGGTCTTGAGCAGTTCGAGGCGCTCCTTGAGCAGTTCGTCGAGCTCGTCGATGGAGCGGCGCTCGAGCAGCATGTCCCAGTGGGTGCGCGGCGGCTTGACCTTCTTAGTCTCCGGTGCCGCGCCCTCGACCAGGGAGCCTTCCAGGCCGTTCTTGCAGATCCAGGTGCCGGGGATCTCCGCGTCGTCGGCGAACGGAACGTCGAACTCCTCGCCGTTGTCACAGCGGTAGCGGGCGATCCGCCGCGGCGCCAGATCGTGGTCACGGTCGGTCTCGTAGCTCACCGCCCCGAGCCGGCTGCCTCGCAGTACACGATCTGCCATGGTGGTGTCCTCTCTTGTGTGCTCCGCCCGGTGCGCTCGCCTCCGAGGGAAGCGAGCGTCCACAGTGCGGTCGACATCGGCGGATGCCGACCACTCTTGTCAACGCCCGCGCGGTCGAATCGGTTCCCGACCGCCCCGGGGCCGTGGGCGCGGGTCATTCTACCGGGCTGCCCCGGCCGCTCCGGCGCCGCGGGCCGGTAGGGTGTGCGGCCATGACCGGACGTACCCGTAAACCGGAGAACTGCCTCTGGTGCGGCCGGCCGGTCGCCGACGCCCCGCTCGGGCGTCGCCGCCGCTATTGCCGCCGCTCGTGCCGCCAGCGGGCCTACGAGCACCGCACCCTCGCCCGGGAGGCGGGCCTGCCGGAGGACGCGGTGGTCCTGACCGCCGACGAGGCGAGCGCGGTCGCCGACCGCGCCTTCGAGGTGCGGTGCGCGGCCGAGGACGTCGCGACCGCGGTGGGCGAGGGCGCGGGTCCGGAGGAGCTGGCGCCGCTGTGCGCCGACCTGGTGCGCCTGGCTCGCGCCGCCGAGCGGCTCCGCTGAACCGGGCTCCGCCGAGCCGGCGGCGGCCTCAGGCGAAGAACGCCCCCATCGTGTACACCACCTGGCAGAAGGTGCCGTCGACGTACTGCACGGAACCGAACAGTGCCGACAGCACCGGCCCGGTGCCGGTGTCGAGGGTCTTCGACAGCTGCGGCACCCCGCCGACGGTGTCGTCGAGGGTGGCCACGCCGCCGCGGAAGTTCTCCATGTTCAGCCATACGAACTTCAGGTCGGCCCGGGCCGGCAGGGTGGGGATCGTGGGGGAGACGAAGATCTTCAACTGCCCGATCTGCACGGGCGGCACCGCGTTGGGGCCGGGCTGGGCCCAGCCGGTGGTCATCGCGTACGGGGTGAAGCCGCCGCCGCAGCCGAGCCCGAACGTGGGGGCGGGCTGCATGAACGGCTGCGGCGTGTTGCGCGGCGGCGGCTCGAACAACGCCGGGGTGCGGGCCGCGGCGAGCAGGGACTCCACCGCTCGCAGCGCCTCGGGGGAATCCGCGGCGGCCGCCGCCCGCAGCGCATCCGGCGGCAATCCCGGGGGTGCCGGCTCCGCGACGGCGTGGGCGGGCACGGCCACGGCGACAGCCGCGGCTGCCGCGGCGGTGAGCGAACGAACGGTCCATCGACGCTGCTGCATCCAGAGCTCCTCGAGGATGGGGCGGGCACGGGCGACGGCGTGGTCGGCTCGACAATAGGGGGACCGGGGCCGCCGCGGGGCGTTTCCGGGGTCCGGTTCGAAAAGCGGTTACCGAAACTGTGATTCGAGCGCATCCGGTGACCGGATCGCGATCGAACGGTAACAAGTCCTCGTCGATTCGCCGCGAGCGCCGCGACAGGTCCCCCCTCCGGTCTCGACTCGGGATCGATGCGGCCCGAGGGGTCGATTTTTCGGTCCGGTTTCGGGCCGAGACGTCGTCGCGGTGGTCTAGCTTGAGGGAGCGCTCCTGTCACATATTCGAGGGCGCGGACGATCGAAGGGGAAAGAGCTACAGCCACGTCGATCCGACCGAGGGGTTTTCCTGCACGGTGCCGGGGGGTGCCAGGACATCACTGGAATCACTTTCGTGAAGGGGAGTTCGTTGCAAGAGCGGCTGCACATTCCGCCCGGGGCCTTCCCGTTGTCCTCTGCCCAGCGCTCGATCTGGTTCGCACAACAGCTGGCACCCGAGGTGCCCGTCTGCATCGCCCAGTACGTCGACCTGCCCGGGGACCTCGATCTGGATCTGCTGCGCGAGGCCGCGCACGAGGCCGCTCGCGAGTTCCAGTCGCCGTACCTGCGGGTCGTCGAGGTCGACGGTGAGCCGTACCAGTACGTCGATCCCGACCTCGACCTCAGCGACATCCCGCTGCTGGACTTCTCCGATGCGCCCGATCCGATGGCCACGGCGCAGCAGTGGATGAACACCGATTACGCCACCCCGGTCGATCTGGCCGACGACTCGCTGGTGAACATGACGATCCTGCGGATCGGTGAGCGACGGCACCTGTGGTACAGCCGGATCCACCACGTCGCCCTCGACGGCTTCGGTGCCATGACGATGGTCAACCGGATCGCCGCGCTGTACTCGGCGGCCCACGAGGACCGCGTCCCCGAGCCACCCACCGCCGCCGACCTGCACGACCTCTACCAGTCGGATCTCGACTACCGCGGTTCGAACCGGTACGCGAGCGACCGGGACTACTGGATCGGGCGGGTCGCCGGGCTCGAGGATGGATCGACCCTGGCGCGGCGGGCGGTGCCGACCGCCGCGCGCAGCACCCTCGAGAGTGTCACCCTGCCCGACGACCTGGTCGCCCGGTTGACCGACGCCGATGCCACGAGCGGATCCTCGGCCGCCGCGACGGTGGTCGCGGCGGCCGCGTGCTATCTCTCCCGGCTGACCGGCCGCGCCGACGTGATGCTCAATCTGCCGGTGTTCGCGCGCACCACCGCGGCGGCGAAACGCTCCGGCGGCATGCTCGTCAACACCGCACCGCTGCACATCCGTCTCGAGGACGACGACACCCGCGCCGACCTGGTGCAGCGGGCCCAGCTGGAACTGACCGGTGCGCTGCGCCACCAGCGGTTCAGCCTCGAGGACCTCCGCCGCGAGACCGGCACCGCCGGCCGGGCCCACAGCTACGGCGGACCGATGATCAACGTGATGCTCTTCCGGCAGGAGATCACCCTCGGCCCGGTCCGCGGCGAGTTTCACATCATGACCTCGGGTCCGGTCGACGACCTGCTGGTCAACATCTACCAGAGCGGCACCCCCGCGCGGACGTTCCTCGACTTCCGCGGCAACCCCAACCAGTACGAGCCGGACGAGCTGCGCGCACACCACGGCAGCTTCGTCGAATTGCTCGCCGAGTTCCTGCGGGCCGACCCGGACACGCCGGTCGCCCGCATCCACCACGCGACCGCCGCCGTCGCCGAGCGCCTGCGGCGCGATGCCGACGTCGAGCGGTTCTGGCGTGCCGCCCTGGCGGGGGCGCCCGAGCACCTCGAGCTGCCTGCCGACCGCCGCCGCACCGGCCCGCGCGCCCCCACCGCCGCCCACCTCGAGGTGCCGGTCCCCGCCGCGCTCGGGGACCGGGGCACCGAGCTCGCCCGGCGTCACGGCGCCACCTCCACCGAACTACTGCACGCCGCCGTCGCGGTGCTCGTCGGCCGGCTCACCGCCGGCACCGACACTCTCGTCGGCGTCCCCGGCCCCGCCGGGGCGCTGCCGCTGCGGGTGCAGTTCGACGAGAGCGAGCCGTTCGCCGCGCTCCTCGGCCGGGTCACGGCGATACACGCCGCCGCGACCGCCCACGCCGACGTGCCGGCGGACCGGCTCGCCCGAACCTTCGACGGGCAGCACGTGCCGATCCTGCCGGTGCTGCTCGACAGCGGCGAGCCCGCCGGGGGCGGCGGGCTCCTCGCACACGCCGAAGTCGCGGTGCACACCGCGACCGGCCCCGAGGGCACCCGCCTGAGGTGTACGTACGCCGCCGACCTCTTCGACGCCGATACGGTGCGATCGTTCTGCGAACGTTTGCTGCGGATCCTCGACGCCGTCACCGCCGACCCGACGGCACCGATCGGGGACGTCGACATCGTCTTCCCCGACGAAGCCGCGGAGCTGAGCCCGGTCCGCGGACTGCCCGGCTCGTCCCCACAGCTGTGGCCCGAGATCCTCGCCTCCGTGGCCGCGCACGTGCCCGACGCGACGGCCCTGGAATTCGAGGGCCGCACGATGACGTACGGGGAGCTCGACGCCTGGTCCAACCGGGTCGCCCGGGTGCTGATCGACGCCGGCGCCGGCCCGGAGACGTTCGTTGCCCTCGGCATCGCCCGGTCCCTCGAATCCGTGGCCGCGATCTGGGCGGTGGCCAAGTCCGGCGCCGCGTACATGCCGGTCGACCCCGCCTACCCGGCCGAGCGGATCGAGTACATGCTCGCCGACTCCGGGGCCGTCCTCGGCGTGACCACCACCGCCCACCGCGACGGCTTGCCCGCCGACGTGCCGTGGCTGGTGCTCGACGACGCGGAGTTCGTCGCGGCGCTGGACTCGGTCTCCGACGGGCCGCTGTCGGACCTCGACCGTCACGGCGCGCTGCATTTCGACCATCCCGCCTACCTGATCTACACCTCCGGGTCCACCGGCCGCCCGAAGGGCGTGGTGGTGCCGCACCGCGGGCTGGCGAACCTGTGCGCCGAACTGCACGGCCGGCACAGCCCCACCCCGCACTCGCGGGTCTCGCACTTCTCGTCCCCGAGCTTCGACGCCTCGGTGTACGAGTACATGACCGCGTTCGCGATCGGCGCCACCCTCGTCGTGGTGCCCCCGACGATCTACGGCGGCGAGGAACTGGCCCGCTTCTTCCGCGAGCAGCGCATCACCCACGCCTTCTCCACCCCCGCGGCGCTGGCCTCCGTCGATCCGGAGGGCGTCGCCGCCGAGTCGGTCACCGTCGCCGGCGACGCGTGCCCGCCCGAACTCGTCGCCCGCTGGTCCCGGGGCCGGCGGATGTTCAACGCGTACGGCCCCACCGAGTGCACGATCGTCGTCAACATCTGCGGTCCGCTCGCGCCGGCCCCCACGATCCCGATCGGCACCCCCGTGCGCGGCACGCACGAGGTCGTCCTGGACTCCCGGCTGCGGCCGGTGCCGATCGGCGTCGCCGGCGAGCTGTACATTGCCGGCCCGGGTATCACCCGCGGCTACCGCGGCAAGCCCGGGCTCAGCGCCGGCCGGTTCGTCGCCGACCCGTTCGGCGCGCCGGGGGAGCGGATGTACCGCACCGGCGACGTGGTGCGCTGGCGGCGCGACGGCGCCCTCGAATACCTCGGCCGGTCCGACTTCCAGGTCAAGGTCCGCGGCTTCCGCATCGAACTCGGCGAGATCGACGCGGTTCTGACCGCCCACGAGGACGTCACGTTCGCGGTGACGATCGGGCACACCGCCCCGTCCGGCGACACCGTGCTGGTGTCCTACGTGCTGCCCGCGACCGGGCGCACCGCCGAACCCGCCACCCTCACCGCGCACCTGTCGCGGAGCCTGCCGGCGCACATGGTGCCCACGGCGATCGTCGTCCTCGACGAGATCCCGCTCACCCCGGTCGGCAAGCTCGACCGCCGCGCCCTGCCCGTGCCCGTGTTCGCGGCGGACGGCACCACCTACGTCGCGCCGTCCACCGACGCCGAGAGGACGGTGGCGCAGGTGTTCGCCGAGCTCCTCGGCGTCGACCGCGTCGGTCTCGACGACAGCTTCTTCGACCTCGGCGGAAACTCGCTGATCGCCACCCGTGTCGTCGCCCGCATCAACGCCGCCCTCGGCACCGACCTGGGGGTCCGGGCACTGTTCGAGGCCCCCACGGTGCGGACCCTCGCCGCCCTCACCGCCGACGTCGGCACGGGCACCCGGGTGCCGCTGGTCGCCGGGCCCCGTCCGGGGGTGCTGCCGGTCTCCGCGGCCCAGCAGCGGATGTGGTTCGTCAACCAGCTCGACACCGCCTCGCCGGCCTACAACATCCCGATGGCGATCCGGCTGCGCGGCCGGCTCGACCGGGACGCGCTCGCCACCGCCGTCACCGATGTGCTCGCCCGCCACGAGGCGCTGCGCACCGAGTTCCCGGCCACGGCCGACGGTCCCGTCCAGCGGATCCGCCCGGTCGAGCAGGTGCGCCTCGATCTCACCGCGACGACCGTCGCCGCCGACGAGCTGCCGCAGCGTCTGGCCGCCGAGGTCACGGCCGGGTTCGACGTGGCGGTGCAGGTGCCGGTGCGGGCGCGGTTGTTCGCGCTCGGCGACGGGGAGCACGTGCTGGTGTTCGTGGTGCATCACATCGCGGCGGACGGGGCGTCGATGGCGCCGCTGGCCCGGGATCTGATGACCGCGTACGCCGCCCGCACCGGCGGCCGCGCCCCCGACTGGACGCCCCTGGAGGTGCAGTACGCCGACTACGCGCTGTGGCAGCGGCAGGTCCTCGGCGATCCGGCCGACCCGGATTCGCTCGCCGCCGCCCAGCTGCGGTACTGGCGCGAAACCCTTTCCGGCGCACCGGAAGTGCTGGCGTTGCCCACCGACCGGCCCCGCCCGCCGCAGCAGTCGTTCCGCGGCGCCACCGTCCGCTTCGAGGTCGGCGCCGAACTGTACCGGGCGGTCGGCGACCTGGCCCGCACGCACGGCGCCACCCCGTTCATCACGGTGCACGCGGCCCTGGCGGTGCTGCTGGCCCGGCTCTCGGGCAGCGACGACGTCACCGTCGGCACCCCGGTCTCCGGTCGCGGCGACCGCGCCCTCGACGATCTGGTCGGCATGTTCGTCAACACCGTCGTCCTGCGCACCCCCGTCACCGCACAGCACACCTTCGCCGAGCACCTGACCCGCATCCGCGACCGCGACGTCGACGCCCTCGCCCACGCCGACCTGCCGTTCGACGCCCTCGTCGACGCCGTCACCGACCACCGATCCGAGGCCTACGCGCCCCTGTTCCAGGTGATGCTGGCCTTCCAGAACACCGAGTCCGCCCACTTGCGGCTGCCCGACCTGACCGTCGACGTCTCCGAAATCGACACCGGCACCACCAAATTCGACCTGCACCTGATGCTGGCCGAGGTCCCCGGCGACGACGGCGCCCCCGCCGCCCTCACCGGCGCCCTGTCCTACGCGACCGACCTGTTCGACGCTGGCACCGTCACCGCCCTCGCCGACCGCTTCGTGCGGCTGCTCACCGCCGTGACCACCACCCCGCACGTGCCCGTCGGCGACCTCGACCTGCTCGAGCCGGGCGAACGCGAGCTGATCCTGCGGCGCTGGAACGCCACCGACGCCCCCCGCGGCCCGCACACCCTCGCCGACCTGTTCGCCCGGCAGGCCGCCCGCACCCCCGACGCCGTCGCCGTCGTCTTCGGCGACGAGGCCCTGACCTACGCCGAGTTCGATGCCCGCACCAACCGGCTCGCCCGGCGGCTGATCGCCGAGGGCGTCGGCCCGGACCGCCTCGTCGGGCTCGCGATGCGCCGCTCGATCGAGCTGCTCGTCGGGATGTACGCGGTGATCAAGGCCGGCGGCGCCTACCTGCCGCTCGACCCCGACCACCCCGCCGACCGGCTCGAATACGTTCTGGGCAACGCCCGTCCGGTGTGCGTGCTCACCACCGCCGCCGACCGGACGGCGCTGCCCACCCCGGCCCCGATCCTCGAGGTCGATCGCCTCGACCGGACCGGCGCCTCCGACGCCCCCGTCGCCCCGGAGGAGCGCGCCGCCCCGCTGACGGGGGACCACCTCGCCTACGTGCTGTACACCTCCGGCTCCACCGGCCGGCCCAAGGGTGTCGCGGTCGCTCACGCCGCGATCGTCAACCGGTTGCGGTGGATGCAGCACGCCTACCCGCTCACCGCCGAGGACACCGTCCTGCAGAAGACACCGTTCACGTTCGACGTGTCGGTGTGGGAGTTCTTCTGGCCGCTGCAGACCGGGGCGCGCCTCGTCGTCGCCGCACCCGACGGGCACCGCGATCCCGCCTACCTCACCGCCGTCGTCGAGCAGCAGCACGTCACCGTGGCGCACTTCGTGCCGTCCATGCTCGCGGTGTTCGTCGCCGCCACCGACCCGGCCCGCTGCACGTCGCTGCGGTTGCTGTTCTGCAGCGGCGAGGCGCTGCCCCCGGCCACGGTCGCCGCCGCCCACGCCGCGTTCCCCGCCGCGGACCTGCACAACCTGTACGGGCCCACCGAGGCCGCCGTCGACGTCACGTTCTGGGCCTGCACCGACGACGACGTCGACGTCGTCCCGATCGGCGCCCCGGTGTGGAACACCCGCGTCCACGTCCTCGATGCGCGGCTGCACCCGGTTCCCGTCGGCGCCGTGGGGGAGCTGTACCTGTCCGGCATCCAGCTCGCCCGCGGCTATGTCGGGCGCGGCGACCTGACCGCCGACCGGTTCGTCGCCGATCCGTTCGGTCCGTCCGGCACCCGCATGTACCGCACCGGCGACCTCGTGTCCTGGCGCCGCGACGGCAATCTGATCTACCTGGGCCGCACCGATTTCCAAGTCAAGCTCCGGGGCCTGCGGATCGAGCTCGGTGAGATCGAGCAGGCGTTGCTCGCCGACCCGGCCGTCGCGCAGGCCGCGGTCGTGGTGCACCGGCACCCCGCCGGCGCCGCCGACGGCTCCGACGGGGTGCTCGTCGCGTACGTCGTGCCCGAACCCGGCCGAAACAGCGATACAGCGGCGAGCCGCGCATCCGATACCGCGGCGAGCCGCGCATTCGATACCGCGGCCCTGCTCGGGGCCGCCGCGGCCCGGCTGCCCGGCTACATGGTGCCCGCCCACGTCGTCGTCCTCGACCGGTTCCCGCTCAACCCCAACGGCAAGCTCGACCGCAAGGCACTGCCCGCCCCGGACCTCACGGCCGTGCGTGCGGCGGAGCACGTCGCGCCGCGCACCCCGGTCGAGCAGGTCCTGGCCGAGGTCTTCGCCGGCCTGCTCGGGGTGGAGCGTCTCGGCGTGCACGACAGCTTCCTGGATCTGGGCGGCAACTCGCTGCTGGCCATGCGGCTGGCCGCGCGGATCGCCGCGGCGACCGGCACCGACGTGGGCGTGCGTGATCTGTTCGACGCGCCCACCGTCGCCGCCCTCGCCGAGCGGCTCCGCGACCGCGATGCCGCGGCGCGGCCCGCGCTGACCGCCGCCGCGACCCGGCCCCCCACGATCCCGCTGTCGCCGGCCCAGCAGCGCATGTGGTTCATCAACCAGTTCGACACGACCTCCCCGGCCTACAACATCGCCGTCGCGCTGCGTCTGACCGGGGAGCTGGACCTCGCGGCGCTGCGGGCCGCTGCCGCCGATGTCGCCGCGCGCCACGAGACGCTGCGCACCCGCTACCCGCTCACCGACGACGGCCCGATCCAGGTCGTGCTGCCGGTCGCGGTGGCGCAGCCCGACTTCACCGTCACCCGCGTCGAGACCGAGGACACGGTGCCCGCGCACATCGACCGGATCGTCGGCGCCGGGTTCGACGTCGCCACCGAGGTGCCGGTGCGGATCCGGCTGCTCACCCTCGCCGACACCGACCACGTGCTGGTCCTGGTCGTGCACCATATCGCCGCCGACGGGTTCTCGATGGGACCGCTGGGCCGGGATCTGATGACCGCGTACGCCGCCCGCGCCGGTGGTCACGCCCCCGACCGGTCGCCGCTGCCGGTGCAGTACGCCGACTACACGCTGTGGCAGCACACCGTGCTGGGCGACGAGTCCGATCCCGCCTCCACCGCCGCCCGGCAGCTCGCGTTCTGGCACGACGCGCTGGCCGGGGCGCCGGAACTGCTCGAGCTGCCGTGGGACCGGCCCCGCCCGGTGCAGCAGTCCGGGCGCGGTGCCCGCGTGGCGTTCGAGATCGACGCCGACACCCACCGCGGCATGCTCGCGCTGGCCCGCGAGCACGACGCGTCGTTGTTCATGGTCGTGCATGCGGCGCTGGCGGTGCTGCTGGCCCGGCTGTCCACCAGCGACGACATCGTGGTCGGCACCCCCGTCGCCGGGCGCGGTGACCGCGCCCTCGACGATCTGGTCGGCATGTTCGTCAACACCGTGGTGCTGCGGGCCCGGGTGGACGAACGCGAACGGTTCGACTCCCTGTTGCGGCGGGTCCGTTCGGCGGACCTGGCGGCGTTCGGCCAGGCCGACGTCCCGTTCGAGCGGCTCGTCGAGGCCCTCGACCCGCCCCGGTCGACGTCCTACCCCCCGCTGTTCCAGGTGCTGCTCGAGTTCCAGGACATCGAGCGCCCCGAGATCGCGCTGCCGGGGGCGACGGCGCGGGTGCTCGACCTCGATCCCGGCCTGTCGCCGTTCGACCTGCAGCTGTCGATCGCCGAGCGGCCCGGCGGCGGATCCGGCGTGCGGGCGGCGTTCACCTACGCCACCGACCTGTTCGACACGGACACGGTCGCCTCGTTCGCGGACCGGTTCGTGCGGATCCTCGACGCGGTCACCGCGGATGCGTCCGTGACGGTGGGGGACGTGGAGATCGTCACCCCGCGTGAGCTCGCCACCCTGGCCCCGGCGCGGGGCCGGCCCGCGGTTTCCCCGCAGCTGTGGCCCGAACTGCTGTCGTCGGTGGCGGCGATCGTGCCGGAGGCGGTCGCCCTGTCCTTCGAAGGCCGCACCGTCACCTACGGTGAGCTCGACGCCTGGTCCAACCGGCTCGCCCGCGTCCTCACGAGCCACGGGGTCGGACCGGAATCCTTTGTTGCCCTGGGAATTTCGCGTTCGATCGAGTCGGTCGCGGCGGTGTGGGCGGTGACCAAGTCCGGGGCGGCGTTCGTCCCCGTCGACCCCGGCTACCCGCCCGAGCGGATCGCCTACATGCTCGACGACTGCCGGGCCACCCTCGGCCTGACCACCACCGCCCACCGCGACGTGTGGCCCGCGGACGCGGTGTCGTGGCTGCTGCTCGACGACCCCGGCCTGCGCCGCCGCCTCGACGACGTCTCGCCCGCCCCGGTCACCGACGACGACCGCCGCACCCCGCTACGGTACGACCATCCGGCATACCTGATCTACACTTCCGGCTCGACCGGCCGCCCGAAGGGCGTCGTCGTCACCCACCGCGGCCTGACCAACCTCAACGCCGAAGTGCGCGAACACTTCTCGATCACCCATCGGGCCCGCGTCTCGCACCTGGCGTCGCCGAGCTTCGACGCGTCCCTCTTCGAGCTGACCAAGGCGTTCTGCGCCGGCGCCACCCTCGTCATCGTGCCGCCCAGCGTCTACGGCGGCGAGGAACTCGCCCGCATCCTGCGCGAGGAACGCATCACCCACGCGTTCGTCACCCCCACCGCCCTCGCGTCGCTCGATCCCGCGGGCCTCGACGAGCTGCGCGTGCTCGTCGTCGCCGGGGAGGCCTGCCCGCCGGAACTGGTCGACCGCTGGGCGCCGGGCCGCCACATGTACAACGGCTACGGCCCGTCCGAGGCCACCATCGAGACCAGCGTCAGCCCCGACATGCGCCCGGACACCACCGTCACCGTCGGTGGCCCCGCCATCGGCTTCCACGAGGTCGTCCTCGACGAACGGCTGCGGCCCGTCCCCATCGGGGTCGCCGGCGAGCTCTACATCGCCGGCGCCGGCCTGGCCCGCGGCTACCACCGCCGACCCGAGCTCACCGCGTCCCGGTTCGTCGCCGACCCGTTCGGGGCGCCGGGGGAGCGGATGTACCGCACCGGCGACGTGGTGCGCTGGCGCACCGACGGCACCGTGGAATACCTCGGCCGCTCCGACTTCCAGGTCAAGGTCCGCGGCTTCCGCATCGAACTCGGCGAGATCGACACCGCCCTCGCCGCTCACGACGACGTCGCCTTCGCGGTGACGATCGGGCACACCGCCCCGTCCGGCGACACCGCCCTGGTCGCCTACGTCCTGCCGGAGACCGGCCACCACGTCGATGCCGCCGCGCTGCGGGGGCACGTCGCCGGGCAGCTGCCGGCGCACATGGTGCCCGCCGCGATCGTCGTCCTCGACGAGATCCCGCTCACCCCGGTCGGCAAGCTCGACCGCCGCGCCCTGCCGGTACCCGACCTGTCGGCCACCGGCGAATACCGCGCCCCGGCCACCGACACCGAGGCCACCCTCGCCGACATCGTCGCCGAGGCCCTCGGCCACGAGAAGGTTTCCGTCGACGACAGCTTCTTCGACCTCGGCGGCAACTCGCTGATCGCCACCCGTGTCGTCGCCCGCATCAACGCCGCCCTCGGCACCGACGCCGGCGTGCGGGTGCTGTTCGAGGCCCCGACCGTGCGGACCCTCGCCGCCCGCATCCTCGACGACCACGCCGGTGGCACCCGCGTCCCCCTCACCGCGGGCCCGCGCCCCGACCGGATCCCGCTGTCCCCACCCCAGCAGCGGATGTGGTTCGTCAACCAGTTCGACACCGCCTCGGCCGCCTACAACATCCCGATGGCGATCCGGCTGACCGGCCGCCTCGACCGGGCGGCGCTCACCGCCGCCGTGCACGACCTGATCACCCGCCACGAAACCCTGCGCACCTGGTACCCGAACGAGAACACCGGCCCGGTGCAGCTGGTCACCGACCCCGCCCAGGCCAGCCCCGACCTCGATCCGGTCCCGGTGTCCGAGGAGGAGCTGCCGCAGCGTCTGGCCGCCGAGGTCACGGCCGGGTTCGACGTGGCGGTGCAGGTGCCGGTGCGGGCGCGGTTGTTCGCGCTCGGCGACGGGGAGCACGTGCTGGTGTTCGTGGTGCATCACATCGCGGCGGACGGGGCGTCGATGGCGCCGCTGGCCCGGGATCTGATGACCGCGTACGCCGCCCGCACCCGGGGACAGGAGCCGGCGTGGGCGCCGCTGCCGGTGCAGTACGCCGACTACGCGCTGTGGCAGCGGCAGGTCCTCGGCGACCCGGCCGACCCGGATTCGCTCGCCGCCCGGCAGCTCGAGTTCTGGCGCACCGCCCTGGCCGACCTGCCCGAGGTCCTGCCCCTGCCCACCGACCGGCCCCGCCCGCCGCACCAGTCGTTCCGCGGCGCCACCGTCCGCTTCGACGTCGAGCCCGGGCTGCACCGCCGGCTCGCCGACCTCGCAGCCGCCCACGGCGCCACCGTGTTCATGGCCGTGCACGCCGCCCTCGCGGTGCTGCTGGCCCGGCTCTCGGGCACCGACGACATCGCCGTGGGCACCCCCATCGCCGGCCGCGGGCACCGTGCCCTCGACGATCTGGTCGGCATGTTCGTCAACACCCTGGTGCTGCGCACCCCCGTCGCCCCCGGCCTGCCGTTCGCCGATCACCTCGAACGCACCCGCGAGGTCGACCTCGCCGCCTTCGGGCACGCCGACCTGCCCTTCGAGAAGCTCGTCGACGCCCTCGCCCCCACCCGCGCCACCGACCACGCCCCGCTCGTGCAGGTGGTCCTCGAATTCCAGAACAACGAACGCGCCCACCTCGCCCTGCCCGACCTGACCGTCGACGCCCTCGACGCCGACGCCCCCGTCGCCAAGTTCGACCTGCAGCTGACCATGGGGGAGAACCCGGCCGCCGGCACCGACCCCGCCGGCATGACCGGGGCCTTCACCTACGCCACCGACCTGTTCGACGCCGACACCGTCACCGCGTTCGCCGACCGGTTCCTGCGGGTCCTCACCGCCGTCACCGCCGACCCCGCCCGACCCGTCGGCGACCTCGACCTGCTCGACCCCGCCGAACGGCCCGCCGCCGCGCGACGCCCCGACCCCGACCGGCACGCCGAGACCCTCCCCGCCCTCTTCGCGCGGTCCGTCGCCGCAGCACCCGACACCGTCGCGATCACCGCCCCCACCGACCCGGCCACCCCGGCGCTGACCTACCGCGAACTCGCCGCGCGGGCCCGTCGCCTCGCCCGCGCCCTGATCACGCACGGCGCCGGACCCGACCGGCTCGTCGCCGTCGCCGTGCCCCGCTCGACCGACCTGATCGTCACGCTGCTCGCCGTCCTCGAGACCGGCGCCGGATACCTGCCCGTCGACGTGTCCTACCCGCCGGAACGGCTCGCGTTCCTCTTCGCCGACGCCCGGCCGGTCTGCATCGTCACCACCGGCGCCGACGCCGCCACCCTGCCCGCGGGGGACGCCCCGGTGCTGCTGCTCGACACCCCGGACACCGCCGCCCGGCTCGCGGAACTGCCCGACGGCCCGCTCACCGACGCCGACCGGCTCGGTGCGCTGCACCCCGACCACACCGCCTACGTCATCTACACCTCCGGCTCGACCGGCCGCCCCAAGGGCGTCGTCGTCCCGCACCGCAACGTCGTCACCCTCCTCGCCGAAACCCACGACCGGTTCGGATTCGACGAGCACGACGTGTGGACCATGTTCCACTCGTACGCCTTCGACTTCTCGGTGTGGGAACTGTGGGGCGCACTCGCCTACGGCGGCCGCCTCGTCGTCGTCGACCACCACACCGCCCGCTCCCCGGAGGCATTCCTCGACCTGCTGCGCCGCGAGCACGTCACCGTGCTCAACCAGACACCCACCGCGTTCTACCAGCTGATCGAGGCCGACCGCGCCGCCGGCGAGCACACCCTGTCGCTGCGCTACGTCGTCTTCGGCGGCGAAGCCCTCGACCTCGCCCAGCTCGAACGCTGGTACCGCCGCCACCCGGACACCGCGCCGGTGCTGGTGAACATGTACGGCATCACCGAGACCACCGTGCACGTGACCTTGCAGCCGCTGGACCGGCAGTTCGCCGCGACCGCCTCGGCCAGCGTCATCGGCGACGCCATTCCCGGCCTGACGGTGCACGTCCTCGACCGGCGGCTGCACCCGGTGCCGGCCGGCGTGATCGGCGAGATGTACGTCTCCGGCGGGCAGGCCGCCCGCGGCTATCTCGGCCGCCCCGCCCTGACTGCCGCGCGCTTCGTCGCCGACCCGTTCGGCGGGCCCGGCGCCCGCCTGTACCGCACCGGCGACCTCGCCCGCCGGCGCCGCGACGGCCGGCTCGAATACGTCGGCCGCAGCGACTTCCAGGTGCAGCTGCACGGTTTCCGCATCGAGCTGGGGGAGGTGGAGGCGGCGCTGCTGCGCTGCCCCGGCGTCGCCCGCGCCGTCGTGGTGGTCCACCGCGACGACCGCGCCGCCGACCGCCTCGTCGGGTACGTGGTTCCGGAGACCGCCGCGACCGTGGATGTGGCCGCCACGCTGAACCGGGTCGCCGGTGACCTCGCCGCCTACATGGTCCCGGCCACTCTCGTCGTCCTCGACACCCTGCCGGTCACGGCCACCGGCAAGCTCGACCGCAAGGCCCTGCCCGACCCCGACTTCGGGGCGCTGGCCACCGAGACCCGTGCCCCCGCCGGCCACCTCGAAAAGCAGCTCGTCGAGCTGTTCGCGCAGGTCCTCGGCCTCGAGACGGTCGGAGTGGACGACTCGTTCTTCGCGCTCGGCGGCGACAGCATCATGTCCATCCAGCTGGTCTCGCGCGCCCGGGCCGCCGGGATCGAGCTGACCCCTCGGGATGTGTTCGAACGCAAGACCCCCGCCGCGCTCGCCGCCGTCGCCACCCTCGGCGACGGCCCGGCCGTCCTCGCCGAACTGCCCGGCCGCGGCGTCGGCCCCGTGCCCCTGACCCCGATCGTGCGGTGGATGCTCGAACGCGGCGGCAGCATCGACCGCTACTCCCAGGCCGCGCTGCTGCGGCTGCCCGCCGGCCTGGACCGCGTCACCCTCGCGGCCACGCTGCAGACGGTGCTGGACCGACACGACATGCTCCGCGCCCGCCTCGTCCCCGACGTGGACGACCCCGCCGGGGTCGGCCTGCAGGTCCGCGGTCCCGGCGCGGTCACCGCCGACACGCTCATCCACCGCGTCCCCGTCACCACCGCCGCCGACACCGACGACTTCTTTGCCCTCGCCGCCGCCGAACTCGACGCCGCCGCCGACCGGCTCGACACCGCCGCCGGAATCCTGCTGCAGGCGGTGTGGTTCGACGCCGCCGCCGGCTCCGGGCGTCTGCTGCTGGTCGTACACCACCTCGCCGTCGACGGCGTGTCCTGGCGCATCCTCGTTCCCGACCTCGCGGCCGCGTGGGCCGCCGCCCTCCACGGCACCGCGGTCGAGGAGCCCCCCGCCGGCACCTCCGTGCGGCGCTGGGCGCACGCCCTCGTCGAGGCCGCGCACCGGTCCGACCGCGTCGCCGAACTCGACCGCTGGACCGCGATCCTCGACGGTGACGACCCGCTGCTCGGGGACCGTCCCCTCGACCCGGTCGTCGACACCAACGCCACGGTCCGCACCGTCTCCACCGACCTGCCCGCCGACGTCACCGCCGCGCTGCTGACCGCGGTGCCCGGCGCCTTCCACGGCACCGTCAACGACGGCCTGCTCACCGCCCTGGCACTGGCGGTCACCGCCTGGCGCCGCGACCACGGCACCGACGTGGACGACGTGCTGGTCGGCCTCGAGGGACACGGCCGGGAGACCGCCGTCGCCCCGGGCGCGGACCTGTCCCACACCGTCGGCTGGTTCACCACCATCCATCCGGTCCGGCTCGACCTGAGCGGTGTCGACCTGCCGGACGCGCTGCGCGGCGGCGACGCCGCCGGTGCCGCGATCAAGGCCGTGAAGGAACAGCTCGCCGCCGTCCCCGACCACGGCCTCGGGTTCGGCCTGCTGCGCTACCTCAACGCCGGCACCGCCGTCCGGCTGCGGACCCGCCCCGCCCCGCAGATCAGCTTCAACTACCTCGGCCGCCTCACCCCGGCCCTCACCGAAGCGGACACCCCGTGGCTGCCGGTCGACGCCTTCGACCGCGGCGGCGCCCAGAGCCCGGACATGCCGGCCGCCGCCGCCGTCGACATCAACGCCGTCACCGTGCCCACCCCCGACGGGCCGGTGCTGCGCGCCACCTTCTCCTACCCGCAGCACCTGCTCGCCGACGCCGACGTCGTCGCCCTCACCGACCGGTGGGCGGCCGCGGCCGCCGCCCTGGCCCGGCATGCCCGCGACCCGAACGCCGGCGGCCTGACCCCGTCCGACGTGCCCCTCGTCGCCCTCGACCAGCCCACCCTCGACCGCCTCGAACGCCACTACCGGGCGGCCGGGCACGACACCGGCCTGGCCACCGTGTGGCCCGTCGCCCCGCTGCAGGCCGGGTTGCTGTTCCACGCCCTGCTTTCCGCGCAGTCCGCCGACGCCTACGTCGTGCAACTCGTCCTCGACCTGCACGGCACCGTCGACCCGGACCGGCTGCGCCGCGCCGCGCAACTGCTGCTCGACCGGCACCCCAACCTGCGGGCCGCGTTCGCCGACGACGGCTCCGGCGGCTTCGTCCAGGTCGTCCCCGCCCGCGTCGAACTGCCCTGGACGGTGCTGGACCTGACCGGCCTCGACGATCCGGACCGTCAGGCGGCGCGCCTGCTCGACGAGGACCGCCGCACCCGATTCGACACCGCCGTCGCCCCGCTGCTGCGCGCCACCCTCGTCCGGGTCGCCGCCGACCGGTACCGGCTGGCCCTGACCAATCACCACATCCTGCTCGACGGCTGGTCCACGCCGCTGCTGGTCAAGGACCTGCTGCTGCTGTACGCCACCGACGGCGACACCGCCGCCCTCGACCGGCCCCGCAGCTACGGCGACTATCTGCAGTGGCTGGCCGGGCAGGACCCCGACACCGCCGCGGACGCCTGGGCCCACACCCTCGCCGGTCTCGACGAGCCCACCCTGCTCGCCCCCGCGCACCGCCCCGGCCGCACCGCCGCGGTCTCGCAGGACCTCGACCTGGACCTGCCGTCCGGTCTCGCCGCGCGCCTCGACGCCGTCGCCACCGACCGCGGCGTGACCGTCAACACCGTGGTGCAGACCGCGTGGGCGCTCGTGCTCGGCGCGCTGACCGGCCGCCACGACGTCGTCTTCGGCGCCACCGTCTCCGGCCGGCCCCCACAGGTCGCCGGCATCGAGTCGATGGTCGGGCTGTTCATCAACACCGTCCCCGTCCGGGTCACCGTGCGGCCCGCCGAGACCCTCGGCGCCCTGCTCGACCGGGTGCAGGCCGAGCAGGCGGCCATGCTCGACCACCACCACATCGGTCTGAGCGCCATCGAACGCCGCGTCGGCGCCGCCGCCGGCTTCGACACCCTCACCGTGTTCGAGTCCTACCCGGTGGACCGGGCCGGGTTGACCGAGGACACCGACATCGCCGGGATGCGGGTGGCCGGCATCAGCGGCCACGACGCCGCGCACTACCCGCTGAGCATCGTCGCGCACCCGGCCGGCACCGGCGACACCGCGACCCTGCACCTGCGGCTGAAATACCTGCCCGAGGTGTTCGACCGCCCGGCCGTCGAGACCGTCGCCCGCCGCATCGAGCGGGCCCTGACCACCCTGGCCACCGATCTCGACGCCCTGGCCGCGGCCGTCGACGTGCTCCTCGACGACGAACGCGCCGTCCTCGCCCCGGTCCGCGGTCCCGCCGGCGGCACCACCCGCACCCTGCCGGAGCTGTTCACCGCGACCGCCGCCGCCCATCCGGACGCCGTCGCGATCGTCGACGGCGCCGCCCGGTGGACCTACCGCCGGCTCGACGAATGGTCCACCCGCGCCGCCCGCGTCCTGCTCGACCTCGGCGTGGGTCCGGAAACCTTCGTGGCCCTGGGGATTTCGCGATCGTTGCACTCGGTGGCCGCGATGTGGGCGGTCACCAAGACCGGCGCCGCGTTCGTGCCCGTCGACCCGAACTATCCCACCGACCGCATCGCCTTCATGCTCGCCGACAGCGGCGCCACCCTCGGCGTGACCACCGCCGCGCACCGCGACACGCTGCCGGACACCGCCCGCTGGCTCACCGTCGACACCGACGCCTTCGCCGCCCGGCTCGCCGACGCCTCGACCGACCCGATCGGCGACGCCGACCGCCGCAGCCCGCTGCGCCTGGACCACCCCGCCTACCTCATCTACACCTCCGGCTCCACCGGCCGCCCGAAGGGCGTGGTGACCACCCACCGCAGCCTCGAGAACTTCGCCCTCGACCAGCGCAGCCGGTTCGGCGCCGGCCCCGGCGCGACCGTCATGCACTTCTCCTCGCCGAGCTTCGACGCCTCGATCTTCGAATACCTGCTCGCGTTCGGTTCCGGTGCCACCCTGGCGGTCGTACCGCCCACCGTGTACGGCGGCGACGAACTCGCCCGCGTCCTACGCGCGCACGGCGTCACCCACGGCTTCATCACCCCCGCCGCCCTGGCCTCCCTGCCCCCCGACAACCTCGACGCCTTCGCCGAGCTCGCCGTCGGCGGCGAGGCATGGCCGTCGGAACTGCGCGACACCTGGGCGCCCGGCCGGCGCCTGGTCAACGCCTACGGCCCCACCGAAACCACGATCATGGCCGCCATCAGCGCCCCGATGACCGTCGCCGGCCCCATCACGCTCGGCGGCCCGCTGCGCGGCGTCCGCGCCCTCGTCCTCGACGCCGCCCTGCGCCCCGTGCCCACCGGCGTCGCGGGCGAGCTGTACCTCGGCGGCCTCGGCCTGGCCCGCGGCTACCACGCCCGCCCCGACCTGACGGCCGGCCGGTTCGTCGCGGATCCGTTCGGGGCGCCGGGGGAGCGGCTGTACCGCACCGGCGACGTGGTGCGCTGGACCGACGCCCTCGAACTCGCATACGTGGGCCGCTCCGACTTCCAGGTCAAGGTCCGCGGCTTCCGCATCGAACTCGGCGAGATCGACGCCGCGCTGTGCAGCCACCCGGGCGTCGCATTCGCCGCGACCCTCGGCCACACCGCCCCGTCGGGGGAGACCGTACTCGTCGCCTACGTCCTGCCCACCCCCGGACACGACATCGACGCCGACGCCCTGCGCGCGCACGTCGGCGACCGGCTGCCGGCGCACATGGTGCCCGCCGCGGTCGTCGTCCTCGACGAGATCCCCCTCACCCCGGTCGGCAAGCTCGACCGCCGCGCCCTGCCCGCACCGGACCTGTCCGGCGGCAACGGCGACTACGTCCCACCCGCCGACGCACTCGAAACCGCCGTCGCCGGGGTGTTCGCCGACGTCCTCGGCGTCGACCGGGTCTCGGTCACCGACAGCTTCTTCGACATCGGCGGCAACTCCCTCGTCGCGACCCGCGCCGCCTCCCGCCTCGGCGCCGCCCTCGGGGTCGACCTCGGGGTGCGGGCCCTGTTCGAGGCCCCCACCGTCCGCGCCCTCGCCGCCCGCCTCGCCGAAACCCCGGGCGCCGAACCCGCCATCGGCACCGGACCGGCCCGGCGCCCGCGTCCCGACCGCATCCCGCTGTCCCCGGCCCAGCAGCGCATGTGGTTCGTCAACCAGTTCGACACCAGCTCCCCGGCCTACAACATCCCGCTCGCGATCCGGCTGACCGGCCATCTGTCCGTCGCCGCGCTCGACACCGCCGTCCGCGACGTCCTGGCCCGGCACGAGAGCCTGCGTACCGTCTACCCGGCCGGCCCCACCGGGCCCGTGCAGCGGATCCTCGACGCCGACGACGTCGGCCTCACCGTCGACGTCGTGCCCGCCACCGAGGACACCGTCGTCGCCGCCGCCGGAGAGTTCGCCGCCACCGGATTCGACGTCACCGTCGACGTGCCGCTACGGGCGCGGGTGTACACCCTCGGCCGCGACGACCATCTCGCCGTCCTCGTCGTGCACCACATCGCCGCCGACGGCTTCTCCACCGCCCCCCTGGCCCGCGACCTGATGACCGCCTACCAAGCCCGCACCCGCGGCGACGCCCCCGCCTGGGCGCCGCTCGAGGTGCAGTACGCCGACTACACCCTCTGGCAGCTCGGCCGTCTCGGCGACGCCGACACCCCCGGCTCCCTCGCCGCCACCCAGCTCGACTACTGGCGCACCACCCTCGCCGGCCTGCCCGAGGTCCTCACCCTCCCCACCGACCGGCCGCGGCCCGCGCAACGGTCCTTCCGCGGCGACGTCGTCCGCTTCCCGATCGACGCCGCCCTGCACGACCGCCTGACCCGCCTCGCCCACGCCCACGGCGCCACCGTGTTCATGGCCGTGCACGCCGCCCTCGCGGTGCTGCTGGCCCGGCTCTCCGGCAGCGACGACATCGCCGTGGGCACCCCCATCGCCGGCCGCGGGCACCGTGCCCTCGACGACGTCGTCGGCATGTTCGTCAACACCCTCGTGCTGCGCACCCGCGTCCCCGGGCAGATCACCTACACCGACCTGCTCACCGACGTCACCACCACCGACCTCGACGCCTTCGCCCACGCCGACGTCCCCTTCGAACAGGTCGTCGACGCCGTCGACCCCGCCCGCTCCACCGCCCACGCGCCGCTGTTCCAGGTCTCCCTCGAATTCCAGAACACCGAACGCCCCCGCCTGGAACTGCCGCACCTGACCGTCACCGGCCTGCCCCTGGATCCGAAGGTGGCCAACTTCGACCTCGAACTGTTGCTCGGCGAGAACCACGACGACACCGGCGCCCCCACCGGCTTCGACGCCGCCCTCGTCTACGCCACCGACCTGTTCGACGCCGACACCGTCGCCGCCGTCGCCGACCGGTTCGTCCGCCTCCTCGACGCCGTCACCGGCGCCCCCGACACCCCCGTCGGCGACCTCGACCTCGTCACCGCCGACGAGACCCGCGCCCTGGTCCCCGCGCACGGCCCGCACACCCTCGGCACCCGGCTGTGGCCACAGATCCTCGCCGACGCCGTCGCCGTCGATCCCGACGCCCTCGCCGTCGTCGACGGGCCCCGCCGCGCCACCTACCGCGATCTCGACGCCCACTCGAGCCGCCTCGCCCGGATGCTCGTCGACTACGGCGTCGGCCCCGAGACCGTCGTCGCCCTCGGCCTGCCCCGCAGCCTCGACTCCGTGACCGCGCTGTGGGCCGTGACCAAGACCGGCGCCGCCTTCGTGCCCGTCGACCCGAGCTACCCCCGGGACCGCATCGAATACATGCTCGCCGACAGCGGCGCCGCCCTCGGCCTCACCGTCACCGCCCACCGCGACGGGCTGCCCGCCACCGTGCCGTGGTTCGCCCTCGACTCCGCCACCACCGTCGCCGAACTCGCGCCGTACCCGCCCGAACCCCCGACCGACACCGACCGCACCGCGCCCCTCGAACCCGACCATCCCGCCTACCTGATCTACACCTCCGGTTCGACCGGCCGGCCCAAGGGCGTCGTGCTCACCCACCGCGGCCTGTCCGACCTCGCCGTCGAGGAACACCTCCACCTCGACGTCCGGCCCGGCAGCCGCGTCTCGCACCTGGCCTCACCGAGCTTCGACGCCTCGGTGTTCGAACAGATGATGGCCCTCTCGGCCGGCGCCACCCTCGTGATCGTGCCCCCGACCGTGTACGGCGGCGACGAACTCGCCGACGTCCTGCACACCGAACAGGTCACCCACGCGTTCATCACGCCCACCGCGCTGGCCTCCCTCGACCCGGACGCCGTCGACAGCCTGGAGGTGCTCCTCGTCGCCGGCGAGGCGTGCCCACCCGAACTCGTCGCCCGCTGGGCCCCCGGCCGCCGCATGGTCGACGCCTACGGCCCCACCGAGGCGACCATCATGACCTCCATCAGCGACCCCCTGACGCCGGGCGAACCCGTCACCATCGGCCGGCCGACCCGCGCCTTCCACGCCGTCGTCCTCGACACCCGGCTGCGCCCCGTGCCCGTCGGCGTCGCCGGCGAACTGTACGTCGCCGGGCCGGGCCTCGCGCGCGGCTACCACGCCCGACCCGACCTGACCGCCGCGCGCTTCGTCGCCGACCCGTTCGGGATGCCGGGGGAGCGGATGTACCACACCGGCGACGTCGTGCGCTGGACCAAGGAGCACGACCTCGAGTACGTCGGCCGCTCCGACTTCCAGGTCAAGGTCCGCGGCTTCCGCATCGAACTCGCCGAGATCGACGCCGCACTCACCGGACACCGGGACGTGGCGTTCGCCCACACCATCGGCCACACCGCCCCGTCGGGGGAGACCGTCCTCGTCTCCTACGTGCTGCCCGCCCCCGGCGCCGCCCCCGGCCCCGCCGACATCAGAGAGCATGTGTCGCAACACCTTCCGGCGCACATGGTGCCCACGGCCGTGATCGTGCTCGACAGGATCCCGCTCACGCCCGCCGGCAAACTGGACCGGCGCGCCCTGCCGGAGCCGGACTTCTCGGCGCTCGGCGGCGCCTACCGCGCCCCGGCCACGGACCTCGAGCGCACCGTGGTGGGGGTGTTCGTCGAGCATCTCGGCCTCGACCGGGTCTCGGTCGACGACAACTTCTTCGACCTCGGCGGCACCTCGCTGCTCGCCACCCGGATGCTGCCGGCGCTCGGCGAACGTCTCGGCCGTCCGGTCCCGCTGCAATCGATCTTCGTCCATCCGACCCCCGCCGGCCTCGCCGCCCACCTCGGCGGCCCGCAGGAACGCACCGGCATCGACGAGGCCCTGCAGGTGCTCGTGCCGCTACGTGAAGGCACCGGCGCACCGCTGTTCTGCCTCCACCCGGCCGCCGGCCTGTCGTGGGCGTACGCGCCGCTCGCACAACGCATCGGCGGCGACCGGCCGGTCTACGGGCTGCAGCTGCCCACTCTCAGCGGCGGCCCCGCCCCGGAGTCCGTCACCGCGCTGGCCCAGCGGTACGTCGAGGAGATCCGGCGCATCCAGCCCCACGGCCCCTATCACCTGCTCGGCTGGTCGCTCGGCGGCGTCGTCGCCCACGCCGTCGCCGTGGACCTGCGCCGGGCGGGGGAGCGCGTGGACACCCTGGCCCTGCTCGACAGCCACCTCAGCGTCCGGGGCGCCGGGTCGGTCGGGGTCCGCGACATGCTCCGCGACCTCGGCGTGCCGGTCGACGCCGAGCAGGACCCGACCTACGACCAGGCGTCGGCGCTCCTCGACGCCGCGCTCGGCGGCGGCACCGGCCTGACCGCCGCGCACCTCGAGCGGATCCACCGCGGCTCGGCCGCCGCGTTGCGGGCCGCCCGCCGGCACACGCCCGCCACCTTCGACGGGGACGTGCTGTTCTTCACCGCCACCCGGTCCGCGGCGCCGGCGGTCGCGGCCTGGCACAACGTGGTGTCGGGGGAGATCCACCAGTACCGGATCGACTGCGACCACCACGAGATGGTGGCCCCGCACGCGGTCGAGGCGATCGTGCGGGTCCTGTCGGCGCGGCTGGCGGACACCGCGATCACCGGCGCGGGCCCGCGGGGCTGAGGCCACCGCCCGGCACATCGGGGCGGACCCCCGGTGCATAACGTCAGAAGGCGACCGCGCTCGCGCGGCCGCCACGTCCCGGCGATCTCGCCCTCGATGAGCACTGCGCGCGGCCCTGACGAGCTGCCGCCGGCCCCTCCGGTCACATATCCGATCCGGCGCGTCGACCCAGAACAGGTCGGCACGCGGCTGGGACGTGGGGTCAGCGACCGATCACCGCCCGAGCGGGCTGTAGAAGACCAACCCGTTGCCCTTGTTGTCGTACACCACGGCGCGGCGCTCGTGCGCGTCGTCGTACGGGCCCTTCACAATGCCGCCGCCGGCTTCTTCGATGGCCTTCGCGGCGGCGTCCACGTCGGCGGTCTTGATGCCGACGACCACCTGGCCGTGGATCGGATGGTCGATTGCGGTCGCGAGTGCGAGGGTGACCCCGCCACCGTCGAGGGCCGCGAAATGAGCGCCGTCGCGGAACTTCAACGCCATGCCCAGGGTCTCGTTGTAGAACTTGATCGACTCGTCGAGATCGTCGGTCGACAGCACGATCATCTTCACTTCATGGCCGCTCACGAAAGTCCTCCTTCGGCGAATGTCCGGAAAGCCTAACGGGATCGACACCAGGGCAGCGAGAGTCGATCGTCCCTTCGAGCGCCGCCGGTCGACCCCCACTCCCAGTCCAATTTTGTCACAGTGACGTATCAGGGTCGATGATATTTTTCCGTGTGGCGCGAGGGGAGGGGAGGCGGTTCGAGCCCCGCGGTGTCGGCAGCGCCGCTGGTTACCATCGACGAGTGGACCGTGCCGCCCGACTCGTGCTCGCTGTCGACCGTCAGGGCGGCCGATGCCTGTGGTGCGGCAGACGGTTCGGGCCCCTGGTACCACCGACCACCGAACACCTCGTGCCGCGCGTCAAAGGCGGTCCCAGCATCGCCGCCAACGAGGCTGCCGCGTGCCCGCGGTGCAACGCGGATCGCGGACACATGGGCCCGATCGACTGGCTCGCACAGTGCCGACACCGACACGGATGGACCCCTCAGGCGAGTCTGCTGGCAACGCTGCTGAACGAGTTGAACCTCGAATTCGACAGCGCGGGTGGACATCGCCGCGCCAAGCGCTACCTGTCCGGCCAGCTGCGGCGTTGCCGACCCGGCGACCGCTGAGGGACGCTGACCGGGATTCACCCCAGCAATCGTCACTGTGACGAATTCCTTCGCGAGAGGCCCGCAGGGGGGCGAGGGCACGCCACGCCGGAGCACGTGGTCGATTGCTGATCCCGGGGTGGCATCCGGCCGCTCGGCGGCAGGCATGTCCGGGCTCTGGGCGGCGCGGTTCGGCAGCGAGCCCGCGATACAAAGTGCCCGACGTTGCGCCGCGACGCCGAAAGCCGAGCAGATGAACGTCGTCACGACGGGCAGGCCCGCGACATCCTCGACACCCGACCGGATCCCGCGTCGGCGAAAAGGCTGGTCACGGCCGGTACCCGTATTGCCGATAATCCACATTATGTCAACTAATGGACTGGAGACCTCCCCGGCCGGGCGTGGGACGGCAGGCAGGACCCAATGAACTTCCGACTCTTATATTCGAGAATATTGTTTCCGTTTTGTGCAATCGTCATGCTACCTTGACCGGTGAGGACCGAAGTACAGGCATCGGACAACGGAGGACGGCTCATGGCGAAGGCGCTCGCGCCCGACGTTTCAACCTGGCCCGCGGAGAACCCGCAACTGATCGGCACCCGCTGCGGCGAGTGCGGGGCGACGACGTGGCCCCGGCAGTCGCGGTGCCCGCGGTGCAGCGGCCCGGACATGTCCGAGCTGCTGCTTCCGCGTCGCGGCACGCTCGTCGCCTGGACGACCCAGGGCTTCGTGCCGAAGCAGCCGTACGCCGGCAACGAGACCGCCGAGTCCTTCACGCCGTTCGCTTTCGGTCTCGTCCAGCTCGACGACGTGGTGCGCGTGGAGGCGCGACTGACCGAGAGCGACCCGGAGAAGCTGCGCCCCGGCATGGAGCTCGAACTCACCTTCGTCCGCTTCTACGGCGACGAGGACGGGACGGACATCGTCACGTGGGCGTTCGCGCCGATCTGACCAGCAAACACCCGATCGAGGAGTCCTTGAAACTATGAACGACGTTGCCATCATCGGTGTGGGCCTTCACCCGTTCGGCAGATTCGGTACCAAGTCGGCCATCGAGATGGCCGCCGACGCGATCCAGCTCGCCCTCGCCGACGCGGGTGTCGCATGGAAAGACATCCAGTTCGGCATCGGTGGGAGCTACGAGGTGGACAACACCGACGCCGTCACCCGGCTGGTGGGTCTGACCGGCATACCCTTCACGAACGTGTTCAACGCCTGCGCCACGTCGGCGAGTGCGATCGAACAGACGGCGGACGGGATCCGCTCCGGCAAGTACGACATCGGGATCGCCGTCGGGACCGACAAGCACCCCCGCGGCGCCTTCACCGCCGACCCGGCGATGCTGGGGCTGCCGTCCTGGTACGCAGAGAACGGCCAGTTCGTCACCACGAAGTTCTTCGGCATGAAGGCCAACCGGTACATCCAGGAGCACGGAATCTCGCACGAGACCCTGGCCCGGGTGGCGGCGAAGAACTATCGCAACGGTGCGCTCAACCCGAAGGCGTTCCGGCGCACGACGTTCAGCGTGGACGAGATCCTCTCCTCCCTGATGCTGAACTACCCCCTGACGGCCAAGATGTTCTGCGCCCCCGACGAGGGCGCCGCGGCCGTGATCATGTGCCGCGGGGACCTGGCCGCCCGCTACTCGTCCACCAAGCCCGTGTACCTGCGATCGACGGCGATCCGGACCCGCCGGTACGGCGCCTACGAGGTCCACGCCACCTGGGCGGCCGTCGACGAGGACGTCTCGCCCACCGTGTACGCCGCCGAGGCGGCCTACGAAGCCGCCGGCATCGGCCCCGAGGACGTCGACGTCGCCCAGCTCCAGGACACCGACGCGGGCGCGGAGGTCATCCACCTGGCCGAGAACGGCTTCTGCGCCGACGGCGACCAGGAGAAGCTCGTCGCGGAGGGTGCGACGGAGATCGGTGGCTCGCTCCCGGTCAACACCGACGGCGGGCTCATCGCGAACGGCGAGCCGATCGGCGCGTCCGGCATCCGGCAGGTGCACGAGCTGGTGGTGCAGCTGCGCGGACAGGCCGGCGACCGCCAGGTGCCGGGCAACCCCCGCGTCGGGTACGCCCAGGTCTACGGCGCGCCGGGTACCGCCGCCGCGTCGATCCTCTCGCTCTGACCCCCGCCGTGCGCCGCCCTCGCCCACCACGCTCCTATCCATGATAACCATAATGATGGATAATCACCGTTATCCATCATGCGTCGCGGGTTCCGCAGCCGGTGCCCTCCCCGGGCGCGCACGGAACGCCACCGCGTCGGCAACCCCGGGGCCGGTGCCCTTCTCCCCGCGTGGTCGCACCCGCGACGGACCGCCCGTGCGGCCGTGCGCGGCCCCGGGGGCAAACCCGCGCGGTAGACCCCGGCCGCGGCACGCCTTCTCCGCCCCCGGCCCGGCCCTCTCCCCGCACGGCACCCCCCTTCCGCGTCGACGTAGATTCGGGTTCGACAGGTATGGTCGGTTCCGCCGGGCCGGCCCGGGGTACGGGAGGGACGTCGATGCGGCCGAGCGTGTGGTTGACCCCGGGCGAGCTGTCCGCCCGCTCCGGGGTGGCGGTGTCCGCGCTGCACTACTACGAGGCCCGCGGCCTGATCGACAGCAGGCGCACCTCCGGGAACCGGCGCACCTACCGGCGCGACACGCTGCGTCGCCTGGCGTTCATCCGGGTCGCCCAGGGCGTCGGAGTCTCCCTCGACGAGATCCGGGAGGCGCTCGATTCGTTGCCGGACAGCCGGGTGCCCACCGCCGCGGACTGGGCCCGGCTGTCGCGGCAGTGGCACGACCGGCTCACCGAGCGGATCGAGGCGCTCACCGCCCTGCGGGACAGTTTCACCGACTGCATCGGTTGCGGCTGCCTGAGCCTGGCCTCGTGTCCGCTGGCCAACCCCGGCGACGTGCTGGGCGCGCAGGGGCCGGGACCGCACCGGCTCGGCAGGTCCGTGCCCCGATAGGAGTCCGGCACCCGCGCCCCGCCTCGGGTCCCACTCCCCTTTCCTGTTGTCACACCGTTCCCGTCGGTCCCGGATGTCACACTGGTATCGCACAGGTGTACGACCGGTACGTGAGGAGGGGCATGACGAGCCGGGTGGATCCGGGGTTGCTGGACTGGGTCGCCGCGTATCTCGAGACGTTGCAGACGGCGAAGCGGTCGGCGCACACTGTCAAGGCGTACCGACTGGATCTGCAGGCGGTGTGCGAGGAACTCGGCGTCAAGCTCTCGGTCGCCCCGGAGGACCTGTGCGTGCAGGACATCACGATCCGGGCGATGCGCTCGGCGTTCGCCGCGTTCGCGCGGGAGCGGCAACCGGCGTCGGTGCGGCGGGCCTGGTCGGTGTGGAACAGCTTCTGCAACTTCCTCGTCTCCGAGGGGGTGTCGGAGGGCAACCCGATGGCGTCGATCGCCCAGCCGAAGCGGCCGCAGCACACCCCGAAGTCGTTCACGCCCAAGGCGATCGGTCAACTCGTCGACACCCTCACCGTCGAGGCGCAGCGCCCCGCCGCCTCGGGCCGGGAGTGGCCTCAGCGCGATCTGGCGCTCATCGCGACCCTGTTGCTGACCGGCATCCGCTCGGAGGAGCTGATCCGCCTCGATCTCGGCAGCGTTCTCGGCGGCACCGAGGCGCCCGTGCTGCGGGTGATGGGCAAGGGATCGGTGGAACGGCGGATTCCGCTCGAGGAGAGCTGGACGGCGATCGTCTCCGGGTACCTCGAGGAGCGCTACACGCGGTTCCCCCCGTCCCAGCGGTCCCGGCGCGGCGACGACGAGACGCCGGCGGTGTGGGAGCGCTATCCCCCGTCCGATCCGTTGTTCGTCGGCGCCGACGGCCGGCGCATCACCCGCGGCACGCTGCAGTACCGGGTGCGGCGGATGTACCGGATGGCGGGCATCGAGGGTGAGCGCAAGCGGGGCGCCCTCGCGCACGCGCTGCGGCACACCTTCGCCACCAGTCTGGCCGACGGCGGCGCGACGATGGTGGAACTGCAGCAGTTGCTCGGACACCGGTCGCTGCAGACCGTGCAGATCTATACGTCGGCGACGGACGACGCGGTCCGGCACGCCGCGCGGCACAATCCGGTCTACGGGCTGCTCGACCGGCGCGAGTGAGGCCCGGCGCGCGGGGCCGGCCGGTGGCGGGACGCGTAAGCCTGTGGTGAGCGGGTATTGCTGACAGACTGGGGGCGGCGCGGGAGCCCCGTCGCTCGTCCCGCCACCGGTTGCCCGGTCGACCCGAGACATCGAGGAGCACGGAATGAGCATCCAGTCGGTTGAGCCACGTCGTCACCATGTCGTGGTGATCGGATCCGGATTCGGGGGCCTGTTCGCCACCAAGGCCCTCGCACGTGCCGACGTGGACGTCACCGTCGTCGCTCGGACCACGCACCACCTCTTCCAGCCGCTGCTGTACCAGGTGGCGACGGGCATCCTGTCGGTGGGCGACATCGCGCCCCCGACCCGCCTGGTGCTGCGCAAGCAGAAGAACGCGCAGGTGCTGCTCGGCGACGTCGAGTCAATCGATCTGACGCAGCAGACCGTCACGTCCCGGTTCCTCGAGCACGAGACGGTGACGCCGTTCGACAGCCTGATCGTCGCCGCCGGTGCCGGGCAGTCGTATTTCGGCAACGACCAGTTCGCCGAGTTCGCGCCCGGCATGAAGACGATCGACGACGCGCTCGAGCTGCGCGGCCGGATCCTCGGGGCGTTCGAGCAGGCGGAACTGTCCGAGGATCCGGCCGCGCAGCGGCGGCTGCTCACGTTCGTGGTGGTCGGGGCGGGCCCCACGGGGGTGGAACTCGCCGGGCAGATCGCGGAGCTGTCCCATCACACGCTCCGGGGCGCGTTCCGCACCATCGATCCGTCGTCGGCGCGGGTGGTGTTGCTCGACGGGGCACCGGACGTGCTGCCGGTGTACGGGGGCAAGCTCAGCGCCAAGGCCCGTCAGACCCTCGAGAAGCTCGGCGTGGAGATCCAGCTCAACGCGATGGTCACCGACGTGGACGCGACGGGCCTGACGATCAGGGAGAAGGACGGCACCGAGCGCCGGATCGAATCGCAGTGCAAGGTGTGGTCGGCGGGCGTGTCGGCGAGCCCGCTGGGCCGGCAGCTCGCCGAGCAGTCCGGCGCCGAGGTCGACCGGGCGGGCCGGGTCCAGGTGAATCCGGACCTGTCGCTGCCCGGTCACCCGAACGTGTTCGTCATCGGCGACATGATGTCGTTGGACAAGCTGCCCGGCCTGGCGCAGGTGGCGATGCAGGGCGGTAAGTACGCGGCGCGGCAGATCGTGGCGGGCCTGTCCGGTCACAGTCCGGCCGAACGCAAGCCGTTCAAGTACTTCGACAAGGGTTCGATGGCCACGATCAGCCGGTTCAGCGCGGTCGCGAAGGTCGGCAAGCTCGAGATCAGCGGGTTCGTCGGCTGGGTGGCCTGGCTGGGGATCCACCTGCTGTACCTGGTGGGGTTCTCGAACAAGCTGTCGACCCTGCTGTCGTGGGCCACGACGTTCCTGACCCGGGGCCGCAACGAGATGGCCTCGACGGAGCAGCAGGTGTTCGCCCGCAACGCGATCGATCGGCTGCAGCGGCACACCGAGGAGACCGAACGCGGCAGCCGCCGCGCCGCAGGCTGAGACGCGGCCGCCGCCGCGCCGCGGGCTGAGACGCGGACTGAGGCCGGTTCCGGTGACCCCACCGCTGTGGTCAGCTCCCCAGGGCGTCGGGATCGAGGATGTTGGCGAGGCGCACCTGCCCGTGGGCGACGGTGCGGTCCTGTTCGTCGGTGATGGCGACCTGCCACAGCTGCTGGCTGCGCCCGCGCTGGATGGGGGTGGCGGTGGCGGTGAGCACACCCTCGCGGGTGGCGCGGATGAAGTCGGTGTTGTTGTTGACCCCCACCACCTTGCCGCGGTCGCCGAGCCAGATGCTGCCGGCAAAGCTGGCGACGGACTCGACGACCGCGCAGTAGACGCCGCCGTGGACGATGCCGAACGGCTGGTGCTGGGTCGGGGTGACGGTCCAGTGCGCGCGGACCCGGTCCGGGCCGAGTTCGGTGAACTCGAGGCCGAGGACGGAGCCGAAGCCGTTGTTGTGCTGTTCGGTGACGGCCGCGGGGTCGGTCAGGTGCTCCTGCGTGGGCAGATCGGTCATGTGTCACTCCGTCCGGGTCGTGCCAGCTCCCTGGCGCGGGCCCGGCGGCGGTCGCCGGGTCTGGAAGGGATGCTAGGACATCGCCGGTGGCACGCAGTGCCGGGACGAGCCGGCGGGCCTCGCGTCGTGGACGCGAGGCCCGCCGCGGGAAGGACCGGGAGTCTCTGCAGCCCTCAGGACTCCGGCGCGGTCCGGCGGTCGCAACACTCTCGACTATAGGGAAGGCTTGCCTAATTTGGCAAGCCCTCGGACCGGCAGGCCCAGCGTCAGGAACGCATCCAGCAGAAGCTGGCCGCGACGCGCCGCGACGGAGCGGGAGGTGCCGGCCAGCAGGGGAATCTGGGCCGCACCCGCCACGACGGCGCGGCCCAGGAGGGACCAGAACCGCAGCGCGTCGGTGGGGGCGCACAGTGCCAGCGAGGCGTGCGCGGCATGCAGCGCGGTGCCGGCCCGGTGGGCGGTCCACCGCGCGAGCGCCTCCTCGCACGGCAGCACGACGACCGTGTCGTCGGCGGCCGCGGGATCGTCGGGCAACACGCGCAGGGTGTCGTCGGCGACCGCGGCCCAGTCGATGCCTCCGTCGCTGTCCTGGTGGATCCACAGGTTGTCGAGTCCGGGGTCCCAGCAGCGCGCCTCGAGCAGGTAGGGGGCGAGCACCCGGCCCGCGACGACGTGGACGAGGGCGCCGGCCACCTGGTCGGCGGCGATCCGCGGGTCGGCGACATCCTCGAGCGCGCGGGCGTGGAGCAGCGCGATCCGCCGGTCCCGCTCGGCGTCGGCGAGCCGCCACCAGCGGCGGCGCGGCTCGTCGTCGATGCGGGCGACGGCGTAGACGCGCGGGGCGTGCGGCGTCAGCAGGCGCAGGCGGGCGTCCGTGTCCACGAACGCGCGGACCTGCGCTGCGGTGGATCGGGGTGGCAGCAGGGTTGTCATCCACACCTCCTGATCGGCGAGCTGCTGTGGTTAGGTAAGCCTAACCATTACATTACGGGCCGGCGGATGCAACCCGGAAGATAGGGTTCGGTAACCTAACCTCCGTTCGGCCGAGTTCGCGTCCCCCGAGGAGCCCGCCCCTGTGACCACCCTCCGCCCCCCGGACACACCGGCCTCCGCCGCTGTACCTCCCTCCCTGGCCCGACGCCTCGTCGCCGAGGCCCTCGACCTGGCCCTGCTCGCCGTTCCCGCCGGCATCGGCCTGCTGCTCGTGCAGGCACTCGCCGACGCCAACGGCGGCGGGCAGACCGACCGGGTCGTCTTCGGCGGCACCGCACTGGCCGCCACCGTCGGCCTGCAATGGTGGAACCGCGGGCACCGCGAGGGCAGCACCGGGTGCAGCCTCGGCAAGCAGTGGACCGGCCTGATCACGCGCGACGCCGCGGACGGCGGCCCGGCCGGCACGCGGCGCAGCCTGCTGCGGCGCGGCACCGAGGTCGTCACCGACCGCGTCGCCGCCGCCGCGGGCTTCACCCCCCGCGCCGCCGACACGAGCCTCGCGGCGCTCCGCCGTCGCCGGCTCCTCGGCCTGCTCGCCATCGGCGGCGTCCTGGGGGTGGTGCTGCTCGCCGGGATCGCCGTCGGCGCGCGACCGATGACCATCGCCGAGGTCGTCCACGCGCTGACCGTCGACGACGGCTCCGACACCGACGTCATCGTGCACACCCTGCGGATCCCGCGCACGGTCCTCGGACTCGTGGTCGGCATCGCACTCGGCGTCGCCGGCGCCCTCATCCAGGGCCACACCCGCAATCCGCTGGCCGACGCGGGCCTGCTCGGCCTCAACGCGGGCGCCGCGTTCCTGGTGGTGCTCTCGATCTACCTGCTGGGCATGTCCACCCCCGCCCAGTACCTGTGGTTCGCCTTCGCCGGGTCCCTCGCCGCCAGCGTCGTGGTCTTCGGGCTGTCCTCCCTCGGCGGTGGCCGCGCCGGGCCGCTGAGCCTGGCCCTGGCCGGCGCCGCCGTCGCCTTCTTCCTGCAGGCCATGACGCATGCGGTGGTGCTGCTCGACCAGACCACCCTCGACGGATACCGGTTCTGGATCGTCGGCTCCGTCGCCGGACGCGACCTCGAGGTGCTGTGGCAGGTGCTGCCGTCCCTCGCGGCCGGGCTCGTCATCGCGGTGGCCAACACGCCCGGCCTCAACGTCCTCGGACTCGGCGAGGACGTGGCCCGCTCCCTCGGCACGAACGTCGTCGCGGCCCGCACCGTCGGCATCGTCGCCATCACCCTGCTCACCGGCGCGGCCACGGCGGCGTGCGGGCCGATCGCGTTCATCGGGCTCGTGGTCCCGCACGTGGCGCGGGCCGTCACCGGACCCGACTATCGCTGGCTGGTCCCCTATTCGGGCCTGCTCGGCGGCGCGCTGCTCGTCCTCGCCGACGTGATCGGCCGGATCGTCGTGCGGCCCGGCGAACTGCAGGTCGGCATCGTGCTCGCGCTGATGGGGGCGCCGTTCTTCATCGCCCTGGTCCGCCGGCGCCGGCTGGTGGCGCTGTGACCGCGCCCGCGACGACGCACCCCGCACCGGACCGGCCGACGGTCCCGTCCCGCCCGGCCCTGCGGCTCGGCCCGATCTCGCTCGTGTGGCGCCCGCGCATGGTGGTCGTGTGCCTGGCGCTGGTGGTGGCGACGTTCCTGCTGCTGTGCGTGGGCCTCGGCCGGGGCGACTATCCGTTGTCGGTGCCGCAGGTGCTCGCCGTCCTGGCCGGCGGCGGGGAACAGCTCGACCGGTTCATCGTGCTCGAGTTGCGGCTGCCCCGCGGCCTGGCGGCGGTGCTCGTCGGCGCGGCCCTGGCCGTCTCCGGGGCGCTGACCCAGACGGTCTCGCGTAATCCCCTGGCCAGCCCCGACATTCTGGGCATCACGGCCGGGGCGAGCGCGGCCGCCGTCGCCCTGATCGTCGCCACCGGGTCCGGAGTGCTCGGCGGGGCGCTCGGCGCGCTCGGCCTGCCGCTCGCGGCGCTGCTGGGGGGCCTGCTCACCGCGGCGGCGGTGTACGTGCTGGCCTGGCGCGGCGGCGTCGAGGGCTTCCGGCTGGTGCTGATCGGCATCGGCGCCAATGCCCTGTTCGTCGCGCTGACCAACTGGATGCTCGTCTCGGCCGACATCAACGACGTCTCGCAGGCCCAGGTGTGGCTCACCGGGTCGCTCAACGGCGCCGGGTGGTCCCAGGTGGTGCCCACGGCGCTCGCGCTCGCCGTGCTCGGCGGCTGGCTCGTCACCGGCGCGTTCACGATGGGCGCGCTGCGGCTCGGGGACGACACCGCCCGCTCGCTCGGGGTGCGGCTGCAGACCCAGCGGGCGGTGCTGCTGCTCTCCGCGTGCGCGCTGGCCGGGATCGCCACCGCGGCGGCCGGCCCCATCGGGTTCGTCGCATTGGCCGCCCCTCAGGTCGCGTTGCGGCTGGTCCGCTCCCCCGGCCCGCCGCTGATCGCCTCGGCCCTGACCGGGGCGGCGCTCGTCGTCGCGGCCGACATCCTCGCCCGGACGGTGCTGCCGGTGGCCCTGCCCGTCGGGCTGGTCACCTCCGCGCTCGGCGGCCCGTTCCTGCTGTACCTGCTCGTGCGCTCCAACCGAAAGGTCTCCGTATGACCGGCATCTCCCGCGACATCGGCGCGCCCGCAGCCCAACCGGCGGCGGCCGCGTTGCCGCGGCTCGTCGCCGAGCACCTGGCCCTGGGCTACGGCGACCGGCTCGTCGTCGACGACCTGGATCTGACCGTGCCCACCGGCGTGATCACCACGGTGATCGGTCCCAACGGTTGCGGCAAGTCCACCCTGCTGCGGGCCCTGGGCCGGCTGCTGCGCCCGCGTCGCGGCACCGTGCTGCTCGACGGGCACGCGATCTCCTCGATGCGCACCCGCGACGTCGCGCGGGTGCTGGGGATGCTGCCGCAGGCCCCCGTCGCGCCGGAGGGCCTGACCGTCGCCGACCTCGTCGCACGCGGACGGCATCCGCACCAGTCGTGGCTGCGCCAGTGGTCCGCCGACGACGAGGGCGAGGTCGCCGTCGCGCTGGAACGCACCGGCATCGCGGATCTGGCCGACCGCCCGGTCGATCAGCTCTCGGGCGGGCAGCGGCAGCGGGCGTGGATCTCGATGGCGCTAGCGCAGGGCACCGACATCCTGCTGCTCGACGAGCCGACCACCTATCTGGATCTGGCGCACTCGGTGGAGGTGCTCGACCTCGTCGACCGTCTGCACTCGGAGCTGGGGCGCACCGTGGTGATGGTGTTGCACGATCTGAATCTCGCGATCCGCTACAGCGACCATCTCGTGGTGATGAAGGACGGGCGGATCGTGCGGTCGGGGGCGCCGGCGGAGGTGATCACCGAGGAGTTGCTGCGGGAGGTCTTCGCGCTCGACGCCGCGGTGATCGACGATCCGGTCTCGGACCGGCCGCTGATCGTGCCGATCGGCACCCGCCACGTCGTCGGCACCGCGGGTGGCCCGGCAGCCACGAGAACACGTACTACTTCGGGTAGTACGACACGTACGTCGGAGACCCGGTAAACTCGTGTCATGGCAGCACTCGGAGAACTCGAACGCGCAGTGATGGACCACCTGTGGTCCTCCACCGAACCCCAGACCGTCCGGCAGGTCCACGAGGCCCTCGCCGCCCGGCGCTCCCTCGCGTACACCACCGTCATGACCGTTCTCCAGCGCCTCGCGAAGAAGAACCTCGTCATCCAGCAGCGCGACGACCGCGCCCACCGCTACGTGCCGGTGCACGGCCGCGAAGAACTCGTCGCCAGCCTCATGGTCGACGCCCTGGAGCAGGCCGACGAGTCCGCCGGCCGGGTCGCCGCCCTCGTCCACTTCATCGGGCGTGTCAATCCCGACGAGGCCGCCGCGCTGCGCGAGGCCCTCGCCGCCCTCGAGGCCGAGGAGGAAGGGCACGCCCGTCCCGCCGTCGCCGACCCGGGTACCGGTCGGGCGAGCTGACTGGCACACTCGGTGCCATGAACGCGACCACTGCGCTGGTCTTCGGAATCCTTGCGCTGCTGCTGGCAGGACCGGTACCGGCCCTGCTCAGTCGTGCCACCTGGCCGTACCGCAACCCCCGCGCCGCCCTGGTGCTGTGGCAGGCGGTGGCCCTCGCGGCCGTGCTGTCCGCGTTCAGTTCCGGCCTGGCCATCGCGTCGCTGCTGCTCGTCCCCGGCGAGGACGGCCGCCCCACCACCGCCCCGCTGCAGGAGATCGACGCGCTGGGCCTGCCCCTGTGGCTGACCTACGTGGTGGTCTTCGCCCTCACCCTGCTGATCGGTGCACGGCTGATGTATTCGATTCTGCGGGTCGGCGTCCGAACCCGCCGCCGCCGGGCCCGGCACCGCATGCTCGTCGACCTGCTCGACCGGCGCGACAGCGGCGCGACGGTACGCCAGCTGTCCTACGTGCGCGTCCTCGACACCGCCGAACCCGTCGCCTACTGCCTGCCGGGCCTGCGGCACCGGGTCGTGCTCAGCGAAGGCACCCTCGACCACCTCGGCGACGACGAGATCCGCGCCGTCCTCGGCCACGAGCACTCGCACCTGCGGGCCCGGCACGACCTCGTGCTCGAGGCGTTCACCGCCGTCTACGAGGCGTTCCCCCGCTGGGTGCGGTCCAAGTCGGCGCTCGGCTCGGTGCAGCTGCTCGTCGAGATGCTCGCCGACGACTCCGCCGTGCGCGTCACCGGACCCACCCCGCTGGCCCGGGCCCTGGTGGCCTGCGCCGGCGCCCGCACCCCCCAGGGCGCCCTCGCCGTCGGTGGCCCCTCCACGCTGCTGCGGGTCAAACGCCTCGCCGAACCCGGACCGGACCTGCGCACCGCCGTCATCGCGTACGCCGCCGCCGTCGCGATCCTCGTCGTCCCCACCATCGCGGTCGCCGTGCCGTGGCTGACCGAACTCGGCCGCCTGCTGCGCGCCTGGTGAACCGGCGCCGGCCCCACCCGTAGCACGCCCCCGATTTCGATCCCGTCCGGGTTCGGGGGAAGCTGTACCCATGACCGTCGAACGCACCGAGAATCCCCGCGCCCAGATCGGCGTGACCGGCCTGGCCGTCATGGGATCGAACATCGCCCGTAACTTCGCCCGCCACGGCCACACCGTCGCGCTGCACAACCGCAGTGTCGCCAAGACCGACGCCCTGCTCGAAGCCCACGGCGACGACGGCGACTTCGTGCGCACCGAAACCATCGAAGAGTTCGTCGCCGCCCTGCAGAAGCCGCGCCGGGTGCTCATCATGGTCAAGGCCGGCGAGGCCACCGACGCGGTCATCGAGGAACTCGCGAACGCGATGGAACCCGGCGACATCATCATCGACGGCGGCAACGCCCTCTACACCGACACCATCCGCCGCGAAGCCGCACTGCGCGAACGCGGCCTGCACTTCGTCGGCGCCGGCATCTCCGGCGGCGAGGAAGGCGCCCTCAACGGGCCGTCGATCATGCCCGGTGGCCCCACGGAGTCCTACGAGGCCCTCGGCCCCCTTCTCGAGTCCATCTCCGCCCACGTCGACGGCACCCCGTGCTGCACCCACATCGGCCCCGACGGCTCCGGCCATTTCGTGAAGATGGTGCACAACGGCATCGAGTACGCCGACATGCAGCTCATCGGCGAGGCCTACAACCTGCTGCGCGACGCCCTCGGCTACGACGCCACGACGATCGCCGACGTGTTCTCCGAGTGGAACACCGGCACCCTCGAGTCCTACCTGATCGAGATCACCGCCGACGTCCTGCGCCAGACCGACGCCACCACCGGCAAGCCCCTCGTCGACGTCATCGTCGACGCCGCCGAGCAGAAGGGCACCGGCCGCTGGACCGTCAAGTCCGCCCTCGACCTCGGCGTCCCGGTCACCGGCATCGCCGAAGCCGTCTTCGCCCGCGCCCTGTCCGGCTCCCGCACCCAGCGCGCGGCGGCCCGCGGCCTGGCCTCCGGCGCCCTCGGCGACAAGCCCGCCGACGCCACACAGTTCACCGAGGACATCCGCCGCGCCCTGTACGCGTCGAAGATCGTCGCCTACGCCCAGGGCTTCGACCAGATCGCCGCCGGCAGCGCCGAATACGGCTGGAACGTCGACCGCGCCGCCCTGGCCACCATCTGGCGCGGCGGCTGCATCATCCGCGCCCAGTTCCTCAACCGCATCAAGGAGGCCTACGACGCCGACCCGCAGCTGCCCAGCCTGATCCTCGCCCCCTACTTCCGCGAGGCCATCGAAGCCGGCATCGACAGCTGGCGCCGCGTCGTGGCCACCGCCACCATGCTCGGCATCCCCGTCCCCGCGTTCGCCTCGTCGCTGTCGTACTACGACGGGCTGCGCGCCGAACGTCTGCCCGCGGCCCTCACCCAGGGCCAGCGCGACTTCTTCGGCGCCCACACCTACGAGCGCATCGACGCCGACGGCAAGTTCCACACCCTCTGGAGCGGCGACCGCAGCGAGATCCGCGCCTGACCGCGCCCGCACCGACGCCGCCGTAGGGCATAGTTTGTGCCCATGAGCGGCACCGTCACGGCGTCCGTCGTGTGCGCGCTGGCCGCCGCGATCCTGTTCGCGGCGGCCAGCGTCGCCCAGCAGCGCTCCGCCGAAGCCGTCCCCGCCGGCGAGTCCCTCGTCGCCGCCCTGATCCGCAGCCCCCGCTGGTGGGCCGGGGTACTCGGTGACGGCGGCGGCTACCTGCTGCAGGTCGCCGCGCTCGCCCTCGGGCCGGTCCTGGTGGTCCAGCCGCTGCTGGTGTCGTCGCTGCTGTTCGCCCTCCCCCTGTCCGCGGCGTTCTCCGGGTCTCGCATCACCCGTCCCACCTGGCTGACCGCGGCGGCACTGTGCGCGGCTCTCGTCGTGTTCCTCGTCGTCGGCGACCCCACCGCCGGGGAGATCGACGCCCCCGGGCACGAGTGGGTGCTCCCGCTCGGCGTGGTGTGCGCCGTCGTGCTCGCCGCCACCGCGATCGGGCTGTTCGGCCGCGACCGCGGCACCCGGGCGCTGGCCCTCGGCGCGGCCAGCGGCCTGCTCTACGGGGTGGCGGTGGCGTTCACCAAGTACGTCACCGACCTGTTCGAGCACGGGCTGCGGCCCGTGGTCGGCGCCTGGCAGACCTGGGCCCTGGTCACCGCCGGCCTCCTCGGCGTCTACCTGCAGCAACGCGCCTTCCAAGCCGGCCCGCTCGCCGCATCCCTGCCGGCCGTCACCATCGGCGAGCCCCTCGCCGCCGTCTTCCTCGGCATGACCGTCCTCGACGAACGGCTCCGGGTGGACGGCCCGGGACTCGCCCTCGTCGTCGCCTCGGTCGGCGTGATGCTGATCGCCACGGTGGCGCTCTCACGCAGCCAGGCCCGGCTCACCGCACCCGCCGGCGCCGGCGCGTAACATTCGCCGGGTGCGCTTCCTCGACGGTCACCAGCCCCCGTACGACCTGACGTACGACGACGTGTTCCTCGTCCCGGACCGATCCGCCGTCGCATCCCGGTTCGACGTGGACCTGTCCACGGTCGACGGCTCCGGCACCACCATCCCCATCGTGGTCGCCAACATGACCGCCGTGTCCGGCCGCCGCATGGCCGAGACCGTCGCCCGCCGCGGCGGGCTCGTCGTGCTCCCCCAGGACCTGCCGGCCGGCACCGCCGCCGAGACCGTCGCGTTCGTCAAGAGCCGCCACCTCGTCGCCGACACCCCCGTCACCCTCGGCCCCGAGGACTCCGTCTCCGACGCCCTCGCCCTGCTGCCCAAACGCGCCCACCGCGCCGTCGTGGTGGTCGACGAGAACCGCCGCCCCGTCGGCGTCGTCACCGAGGCGTCCTGCCGCGAGGTGGACCGGTTCGCGCGGCTGCGGTCGGTCGCCATCCGCGACTTCGCCACCGCCCCCGTCGGCTCGTCCCCGCGGGAGGCGTTCGCGCTGCTCGAGGCCAAGCACGACCCGTTGGTTGTCCTCACCCACGACGACGGCACCCTCGCCGGGGTCCTGACCCGCACCGGCGCCATCCGCGCCGGCATCTACAGCCCGGCCGTCGACGCCGACGGCGCCCTGCGCATCGGTGCCGCCGTCGGCGTCAACGGCGACGTCGCCGCCAAGGCCGCCGGACTGGTCGACGCCGGCGTCGACCTGCTCGTCCTCGACACCGCGCACGGGCACCAGGAGAAGATGCTCGACGCCCTGAAGCGGATCAAGGCGCTCGATCTGCCCGTCCCGCTCGTCGCCGGCAACGTCGTCTCCGCCGCCGGCACCCGCGAACTGCTCGACGCCGGCGCGGACATCGTCAAGGTCGGCGTCGGCCCCGGCGCCATGTGCACCACCCGCATGATGACCGGCGTCGGGCGCCCCCAGTTCTCCGCCGTCGCCGAATGCGCCCACACCGCCCGCGACCTCGGCGCGCACGTGTGGGCCGACGGCGGCGTGCGTCACCCCCGCGACGTCGCGCTCGCCGTCGCCGCCGGCGCCGCCAACGTCATGATCGGGTCCTGGTTCGCCGGCACCTACGAATCCCCCGGCGAGCTGCGCTACGACGAGACCGGACACCCCTACAAGGAGAGCTTCGGCATGGCCTCCAAGCGCGCGGTGGCCGCCCGCACCGTCGACGACTCCGCCTTCGACCGCGCCCGCAAGGCCCTGTTCGAGGAGGGCATCTCCACCTCCCGGATCCGCATCGACCCGCAACGGCCGGGCGTGGAGGACCTGATCGACCACATCTGCTCCGGGGTGCGCAGCACCTGCACCTACGCCGGCGCCCGCACCCTCGAGGACCTGCACGAGCGGGCCGTGCTCGGGGTCCAGTCGGCGGCCGGCTTCGCCGAGGGACGGCCCCTGCCCACCGGTTGGTGACCGCGCCGCCGCTGCGGAGCCGGACACGGCCCGTAGAATGAGGCCTCACCGTGAAACGCCCGCCCCTTTTCGATGATCGGGCCCGACGAGAGGAACCCGGTGCCCGCGGCACCCACCACCACTTCGACAGGACCCCTGGCCACCGCGGCCGACGCGGAGTCCGACTCCGCCGGTTCGGAGGGCTCCCCTAGCGAGCCGGGTGACAAACCCGGCGGGACCTACTCGACACCGGAGCGCAGCTTCCATTCGGCACCGGAGCGGAGCTCCCGGTCGGCACCGGAGCGGAGCTCCCGGTCGGCACCGGGACGGTGCTGATGTCCGTCTTCCTGTCCATTCTCAGCCTGGTCGGCTTCATCGCCCTCACCGCGGGCACCGCCGTGTTCGTGGCGGCCGAATTCTCCCTGACCGCCCTCGAACGCAGCACCGTCGACGCCCACGCCCACGCCCGCGACGGCGACCTGCGCGCGCGACAGGTGCAGCACGCCCACCGCACCCTGTCCTTCCAGCTCTCCGGCGCCCAGCTCGGCATCACCATCACCACCCTGATCACCGGCTACCTCGCCGAACCGGTCCTCGCCCGGTTTCTCGACCCGCTGCTGCGCGCGGCCGGGCTCGGCGCCGGCGTGGCCTCCGGCATCTCCCTGGCCCTGGCGCTGATCATCGCCACGTCGTTCTCGATGATCTTCGGTGAGCTCGTGCCGAAGAACCTCGCCATCGCGCGGCCCCTGGCCACCGCCCGCGCCACCGCGGGCCTGCAGGCCGGCTTCTCGCTGGTCTTCAAGTGGGCCATCGTCGGGCTCAACGGCGCCGCCAACCGGATCGTGCGGCGATTGGGCATCGAACCGGCCGAGGAACTGCGCTCGGCGCGCTCCCCGGAGGAACTCGGTTCCCTGGTCCGGGCCTCGGCGGAACGCGGCGCCCTCGACGAGAACACGGCGCTGCTGGTCGGGCGCTCGCTGCGCTTCGGGGAACGCACCGCCGAGGACCTCATGACCCCCCGCGTGACCATCGAGTCACTCGACGTCCACGACACCGTCCTCGACCTCATCGACGCCTCGTCACGCACCGGCTACTCCCGCTTCCCCGTCGTCGACGGCGATCTCGACGCCACCGTCGGCGTCGTGCACGTCAAGCACGCGTTCACCGTGCCCGCCCGGCGCCGCGCCCACACCCAGCTGCGCACCCTCGCCCGGCAGGTGCCCGTCGTGCCGTCCACCCTCGACGGTGACGCGGTCATGGAACGGGTCCGCTCCGACGGCATGCAGGTCGCGCTCGTCGTCGACGAGTACGGCGGTACCGCCGGCATCGTCACCATGGAGGACCTGATCGAGGAGATCGTCGGCGACGTTCGCGACGAGCACGACGAACCCGAGCCCGAGGCGCAGCGCGTCGAGCAGGGCTGGTCCTGCTCCGGGCTGCTCCGCATCGACGAGGTGGCCCACCTGACGGGATACCTCGCCCCGGACGGCGAGTACGAGACCCTCGGCGGCCTGATCCTCACCGAGCTCGGGGAGATCCCCGCATCCGGCGACGAGGTGCTGCTGCCGCACCGGCCCGGCGACGCCCATCACCGGTGGCGTGCCCACGTCCTCGAGATGGACGGGCACCGCATCGACCGGGTCCTGCTCGTCCCCGTCGACGAGCCCGCCGGCGAGGACGACCACGCACCGGACGACGAGAGGGGGGACCGGCGATGAACGACTGGCTCGCGGTGCTGCTCACCGTCCTGCTGCTCGCCGGCAACGCCTTCTTCGTCGGCGCCGAGTTCGCCCTCATCACCGCCCGCCGCGACCGGCTCGAAACCCTCGTCGGGCAGGGCAAGAAGAGGGCACGGACCGTCATCGACGCGGGCGAGCACCTGTCGCTGATGCTCGCCGGGTCCCAGCTCGGCATCACCATCTGCTCGATCCTGCTCGGCCGCGTCGGCGAACCGGCGATCGCCCACCTGATCGAACAACCCATGCATGCGCTCGGCGTCCCGGACTCCCTGCTGCACCCGATCGGCTTCGCGCTCGCCCTCGCGATCGTGGTGGTGCTGCACATCCTGCTCGGCGAGATGGTCCCGAAGAACATCGCCATCGCCGGACCGGAGCGGTCGGCGATGCTGCTCGTGCCGGCACACCTGCTGTTCATGAAGGTGGCCCGGCCGCTGATCGCCTTCTACAACCTGTGCGCCAACGTCAGCCTGCGGTTGCTGCGGGTGGAACCGAAGGACGAACTCGACGTCACCGTCACCGAGATCGAACTGTCCGAGATGATCGGTGAGTCCCGCTCCGAGGGGCTGCTGGACGAGGAGGAACACCGGCGCCTGACCAAGGCACTCGCGACGAGCGGACGAACCGTCGCCGACGTGACGATCCCCCTGTCCGGGGTCCGCACCGTTCCGCTCGGCCCGGCCGGCACCACCCTCGGGGCCGTCGAGCGGGCCGTCATCGAGACCGGCTACTCCCGGTACCCGGCGGAGACCCCGGCCGGGGAACTGGCCGGCTATCTGCACCTGAAGGACGTGCTCGACCTCGTCCGCGACGAGTCCGCGGGACCGGACACGATCATCGCGACCGCGGAGATCCGGCCGTTGCCGCCGGTGCCGGTCGACGCCCCCCTCGACGACGCCCTGTCGCTGCTGCGGCGCACCAGTTCCCACCTCGGCGGAGTCGTCGACGAGCACGGCAGGGTCATCGGCATCGTCGCGCTCGAGGACCTCGTCGAACAATTCGTCGGCACCGTGCGCGACACCACCCACCGGATCGCCGACCCGGGACCGGGACCCCGGACGTGAACCCCGCCCCGACCACCCCGGCGCCCGCCGGCCGGCGGCGCCCCCGCCGGCACGGCACCGCGATGGAATCATTGCAGCACCGATGCAGTCGTTACGGGCGGGAACCATGAGTGCGGTCCTGGCACCCGAGCAGTGGCTGCCGCGCCGGGAGCGGCACCGCCACCGGCTGACGGCGCTGCTCGGCCCCTACCTCGACCGGCGAGCGCGCGGCGCCACCCACCCGGTGATCGACTTCCTGTTCACCTACTACAGCTTCACGCCGTCCCAGCTCATGCGCTGGCACCCCGGCTTCGGATCCACCCTCACCGGCTCCGCGTCGGCGGAGTACGCCACCCTGCGGGGCTACCGGACCACCGGCACCGGGGTCACGGTCGCCCCCACCCACCTGGCCCGGCGGCGCGAGACCGTCCGATACGTCGCCGGCCTGCTCGAGGCCACCGCATCCCGGCCCGCGCACTTCGGCTGCTTCGGTCTCCACGAATGGGCGATGCTCTACCGCACTCGGCCCGAAGACGTCCGCCACAGCGCCGTACCCCTGCGCCTCGGCCACACCGGCACCGACGCCGTCGTCGAGTCGTTGCAGCTGCGCTGCACGCATTACGACGCGTACCGGTTCTTCACCCCGGACGCCGGCCCCCTCAACATCGAACCGCTCACCCGCGACGACCAGGTACGGCGGGAACAACCGGGCTGCCTGCACGCCGCCATGGACCTGTACAAATACTGCTACAAGCTCACCCCGCTGCTCGACACGGACCTGACGGTCGACTGCTTCGAGCTGGCCTACGCCGCCCGGGAACTCGACATGCGGGCCAGCCCGTACGACCTGAGCGAGTACGGCTACCCCCCGGTACCGATCGAAACACCCCGCGGACGAGCGGAGTACGTCCGCGAGCAGACGGTCCTGGCCGAGCGGTCCACCGCGCTGCGCGCGGCGCTGCTCGACCGGTGCCACCGGCTGCTCGACGCCGACCGGGAGCACGCCGGCCGCCGCTGAGCGGACACCGCCGCCTGCCCTCTCCCCGGGACGTCCCCGGCGCGCGACTCGGCACCCGCGACGATCGATATCCCTCCCCGCCGGGTCTACGCTGAAGTCTGGAGAGGCCACGACCCGATGCTGTACGTCTCCGTCCTGGGTGAGCAGTCGATCACCGACGACACGACCGGCGCCGTCGTGACGCGGTCCCCCCGCGGCACGACCCTGGTCGCCTACCTCGCCCTCCACGCCGGAGTTCCACAGCCCCGCCAGCTCATCGCCCCCCTGTTCTGGCCCGACTCGACGACCGCCCAGGCCCTGACCAACCTGCGCCGCGAACTGCACCACCTGCGCCGCGCCCTCGACGACGACCCGGCCGTCGGAGTGACCTCCCGGGATCTGTGCTGGCGCGACACCGAGACCAGCCGGGTGGACCTACGGACCTTCACCGTCGAGTACCACGCCGCCCTGGCGGCCGCGACGAGCGGCGACGACGAGGCGGCGCTGCGGCACGCCACCACGGCGCTCGCCGAATACCGCGGCTCCCTGCTGCCCGGCATGTACGACGACTGGATCCTCGAGGCCCGTTCGGATCTCGAACGGCACTGCGTCGACCTGTGCGATCTGCTGTGCCGGCTCCGGGTCCGCACCGGCGACCTCCCCGGGGCGATCGACGCCGCCCGCCGCCGGATCCACCTGCGGCCCCTGGAAGAGGGCGGATACCGCACCCTGATGCACCTGCAGGCCGAGCACGGCGACCGCGCCGCCGCGGTGAGCACCTATCACCGCTGCGCCGCCCTCCTCGAACGTGAACTCGGGGTGGCACCGGACCCGGCGACGCGCACACTCGCCGACCGCCTGCTCGCCCACGCGGCCCCCACCGCGGCCGCCCGCCCGACCGCCGAGCCGGCGGCCCGGCGGCCCGGACTCGCCGCCCCGGCACTCGTCGGACGCTCACGCGAACTCCGTCGGCTGCACGAGGCGTGGCGCACGGCGGCCGCCGGCCGCCCCACCCTCGTCCTCGTCACCGGCGGCGCCGGCGTCGGCAAGACCCGCCTGGTCGCCGAGATCGCCGACACGGCCCGCGCACAACCCGCAGTGGTGGCGAGCACCCAGTGCTTCGGAACGTCCGGACGGCTCGCCCTCGCCCCGGTCGCGGACTGGCTCCGCACCCCCGCGGTCCAGCCCACGCTCGCCGCGCTCGACCCGCTCTGGCGCGCCGAGGTCGACAGGCTCGTACCGTCCGGCACCACCCGCCCGGAACCCGGCGCCGGCCTCCGGGCGATGGTCGACGCCTGGCAGCGCCTCCGGTTCTTCGAAGGCCTGGCGCGGGCCCTGATCGGCGGCGGCCGCCCGGTCCTGCTGACCCTCGACAGCATCCAGTGGTGCGACCCGGAGACGCTGACGTTCCTGACGTTCTGCCTGTCCCTGACCCCCGACGCGCCCCTGATGGTGGCCGCGACAGCCCGCACCGACGACACCGACGAGAGCCGGGACCTCGAGCAATGGGCCGTCCGGATGCGGACCGCCGGTCTGCTCACCGAGCTGCCACTGCAGCCCCTGGGGGTCTCCGGCACCGCCCGCCTGGCCGAGGCGCTCGGCGGGTGCCCGCTCGACCTGCAGGACGCCGAACTGCTGCACGCGACCACCGGAGGCTTCCCGCTCTACATCATCGAAGCGATGCACAGCGGACCGGACCTCGCCCCCGCCGGCAGCCTGGCCGACGTGCTGCACGACCGGATCGAGCAGGTGAGCCCCGCCGCACGGGACGTCGCCGGACTCGCCGCGGCGGTAGGCCGCAACTTCACCCTCGACCTGCTCACCGAGGCCAGCGACCTCGACGCCGACGCCGTGGTGCGCGCCGTCGACGAGCTGTGGCAACGCAGAATCCTGCGACAGTTCCGCGACGGCTACGACTTCTCCCACGACCTGCTCCGCGACGCCGCCTACGCCCGGATCAGCCCGCCCCAGCGCTGGCTGCTGCACCGCCGTCTCGCGCAGAGCCTCGAATTGCTGCACGCCGACGACAGCGACAGCGTCTCGGCGCAACTCGCCGAGCAGTACGCCCGCGGGGGACGACCGGACCGGGCAGTGGCCTACTACCGTCGCGCGGCCGATGTCGCCTCGAGCACCTTCGCCCACACCGAGGCGATCCGACTGCACAAGAAGGCGCTCGTCATCGCCCGCACCCAATTCGAGGGGCGCAGCGCCGCCGTACAGGAACTCGCCGTCCGCGAAGCGATGGCGGCGCCGCTCAACGCCAGATACGGCTACTCCTCCCCCGAACTGCAACAGACCCTCGAGCGCTCGATCCGGCTGGCCGCATCCCTCGGCCGCAAGGACTCCCTCCTGGCCGGCCTCGTCGGGCTCTGGTCGTCGCGGTTCGTGCAGGGAAACATTGCCGGCGCCCACGAGGTGGCGACCCGCGCCCTGACCCTCGTCGACCCCGGCTCCCCGCTGAGCGGATCGGCCCACTTCGCATTCGCCGGTTCGGCGGTCGAGCTCGGCCGCCCCGAGGAGGCGCTCCACCACTTCGACCGCGCGGCCGCACTGACCCGGGGCGCTCCCTCGTTGACCGTCGGCACCCGGCCCGACGTGCACGGCAGCGCCTGGGCGGCACACGCCCACTGGCTGCTCGGCCACAACGACGCCGCACTGACCTGCTGCAACGAGGCCGTCCGGCTGGCCCGGACGATCGATCATCCGTACAGCCTGGCCGTCGCCCTGGCCTACAGCGGCATCACCCACCACCTGCGGGCAGACCCCGCCGCCCTCGACGTCGCCGTCGCGGAACTGACCGACCTGTGCGTCCGGTACGGATTCGCCTACTACAGCGAGTGGGCGCTGATTCTCGGCGGTTGGTCCCGCGGCGGCGAGGCCGGCCTCACGCAGGCGCGGCGCGGCATCGACACACTCCGAGCGGCCGGTTCGTTCGCCCGGATGCCGTACTGGCTCTCGCTGCTCGCCGACCTGTCGGTGCGGGAAGGAGATCCCGGCGCCGCCCGCGCCGCGCTCGATGCCGCCCTCGTCGCCGGACAGGCCCGCGACGACCTGTGGTGGCTGCCCGAGGTGATGCGGATGCGCGCGGCGCACGACGACCACGACGCCGCGATCGCGCGGCTGCGCGCCGCCGCCCGGACCGCGGCCGCCCACGGCAGTGCCGCCCTGCTCCGGCGCTGCGCGCGGGACCTCGCCGAACGCGGCGTTCACCTGCCGCTCCCGGGCGTTCCCCCGGCCCCGTGACCGGCTGCGCGCACTCGAACGCTGCGCGAACGCCTTCTTCCTAGGGTCGACGGTACAACGCCCGCAACGGCGAGCGACCGACCCGAAAGGGACTCCCGTGACCACCATCTCGACCCGGTCGGCCGGCGCCGTGCCGTACGACGACCTGGCCGCGGCCCTGCGCGGCGACCTGATCACCCCCGGCGACACCCGCTACGACACGGCGCGTGCCGTCTACAACGGCATGATCGACAAACACCCCGCGGCGATCGCACGCTGCCGGGACGCCGCCGACGTCGTTTCCTGCGTCCGCTTCGGCCGCGCCCACGCCCTCACCCTGGCCGTGCGCGGCGGCGGGCACAACGCCGGCGGCCTCGGCGTGTGGGACGACGCGCTCGTCGTCGACCTGTCCCTCATGCGCAGTACCACGGTCGATCCGGCACACCACACCGTCCGCGTCGACGGCGGATGCACCTGGGGCGACGTCGACCACGCCACGGTCGCCTTCGGCATGGCCACCCCGTCCGGCTTCCTCTCGTCCACGGGTGTGGGCGGGCTGACCCTCGGTGGCGGCATCGGCTATCTCTCCCGGCGCTTCGGGCTGACCGTCGACAACCTTCTCTCCGCCGACGTGGTGCTCGCCGACGGCACGCTCGTGACGGCCGACGAGAGCTCGCACAGCGACCTGTTCTGGGCGCTGCGCGGCGGCGGCGGGAACTTCGGCGTCGTCACCTCCTTCACCTTCCGCTGCCACGACATCGGCGAAGCCGGCATGATCGTCGGCGGCCCGGTGCTCTACGACCTCGCCGACGCCGCCGACGTCATGCGCTGGTACCGGGAACTGCTGCCGGCGCTCCCGGAGGAACTCAGCGGCTGGATCGCGCTGCTCACCGTCCCACCCGCCGCCCCGTTCCCCGAGGACCTCTGGGGCCGCAGGTGCTGCGGCATCGTCTGGTGCTACACCGGACCGCACGCCAAGGCCGACGAGGTGCTCGAGCCCATCCGGACCTACGGCTCGCCGCTGCTGGTCGGCCTGCACGACATGCCGTTCACCGTGCTGCAGAGCGCATTCGACGCCCTCTACCCGCCCGGCCTGCAGTGGTACTGGCGGGCGGACTTCTTCGACGAGATCACCGACGCCGCGATCGACGTGCACTGCCGGTACGGGCAGCAGTTGCCGACCGGTCACTCCACCATGCACCTCTATCCCATCGACGGCGCCACCAGCCGCGTCCCCGAGGACGCGACCCCCTTCGCGTACCGGGGCGGCGGATGGGCGGGAGTCATCGTCGGCGTCGACCCCGACCCCGCCAACGCCGGCCTCATCACCCGGTGGGCCCGCGACTACTGGGAGGAACTGCACCCGACCTCCGCCGGCGGCGCCTACGTCAACTTCCTGATGAGCGAGGGACAGGACCGGGTCGAAGCCGCCTACCGCGGGAACTACGACCGGCTCACCCGGATCAAGCGGCGCTACGACCCGGACAACGTCTTCCACATCAACCAGAACATCCGGCCCGCCGCACCCGACCGGTAGCCCGGAACCGCACCTGCGCGGAGAGGAACGGGACATGCCCACCCACAGGCTGGAAACGGACTATCTGGTGATCGGCTGCGGCGCGGCCGGCATGGCGTTCGCGGACGCATTGATCACCGACTCCGACGCGGACGTCGTCATGGTGGACCGGCGGCACGCACCCGGCGGACACTGGCAGGAGGCCTACCCGTTCGTCCGGCTGCACCAGCCGTCCGCGTACTACGGCGTCAACTCACTGCCGCTCGGTACGGACACCATCGACGACGTCGGCCCGAACCGGGGCATGTACGAGCAGGCGGGCGCCCCCGAGATCTGCGCGTACTACGACCGCGTCATGCGCCGGCGTCTCCTGGCATCGGGATCCGTGCGGTACTTCCCGATGAGCGAGTACGTCGGCGGCCACCGCTTCGTCTCCCGGGTCGCCGCCGACCGGTACGAGGTGACGGTCCGGAAGGCGCTCGTCGACGCCACCTACCTCGAGCCGGCGGTCCCGGCCACGTTCGCCCCGCCGTTCGACGTCGCCCCCGCCGTCCGCTGTGTCCCCGTGAACGCGCTCGCGCGGGTCGCCGAGCCTGCCGAGCGGTACGTCGTCATCGGCGCCGGCAAGACAGCGATGGACGCATGCCTGTGGCTGCTGCAGATGGGGGTGCCACCGGACGCCGTCCGCTGGATCAAACCGCGCGAGGCCTGGCTGCGCAACCGCTGGTTCGCGCAGGGCGGCGAACTGGTCGGCAACCTGATCGACGGACTCGCCCGGCAGATGGAAGCCGCAGCGCAGGCGACGAGCACGGACGACCTGTTCGCCCGGCTCGAGGCGAGCGAACAGCTGCTGCGCGTCGACGAGCGAGTCACCCCCACCATGTACAAGGGCCCGACGGCGAGCACCGCCGAACTCGCCCAGCTCCGGCGCATCGACGACGTCGTCCGCCTCGGGCACGTCCGGCGCATCGCACGCGACGAGATCGTGCTCGACCACGGAACGATCGGTACCGGGCCCGACCACCTGCACGTGCACTGTGCCGCCCCGGGCCTGAACCCGGCCCCGGCCGTCCCGATCTTCGAGGAGGGCCGTATCACGCTGCAACCGATCCGGACCGGGCTCATCCCGTTCAACGCCGCCCTCGTCGGATTCGTGGAGGCCACCGGCCGGGACCTGGCCGAGAAGAACCGGCTCTGCCCACCGAACCGGCTACCGGACGTCCCCCTCGACTGGATCCGCGGAACGCTCGTCGAGACGAGCGCCGAGTACGCGTGGTCGAAGGAACCGGACATGGCGGACTGGCTCGAGCGTTCCCGCCTCAACACGTCCCGGGGGCTCCGGCACCGCGCCGACCGGCCCCTTGTCCGGGAAGCGACGAGGCGATTCGGCACCCACGTCCGCCCCGCCCTCGCCAACCTCACCGGACTGCTCGACGACGCCCGGCGGGCCGCGTGAGCGCCCGGCCGCCCGGCCCGCCCGGGCGGGCCGGGTTCGCGGGCCACCCCGTATGATCTGAGCGATTACGGCTACTCGCCGATCACGATCGAGACCGCTTCCGGGCGCGCACAGTACGCCCGCGAGCGGTCGGCGCTCACCATCGCGCCGCGGCCCTGGAGAGGAGCTGCTGAATCGATGTACCGCCCCGGCGGCGGGTCGAACCGACCTGCCCGAAACTACCGGCGGGTAACGTGAGTGCTGTTCGTCGTGCTGCCCGTCGGCACCGCCGACGCGAGCGCACAGGTCCCGGAAAGAGTGAGGCAGGTAATGACTGAACGCGTGCAAGTCGGTGGACTCCAGGTCGCCAAGGTGCTCTACGACTTCGTCGTCGACGAGGCGATCCCCGGCACCGGGGTGGACGCGGCCGAGTTCTGGGCCGGCGCCGACAAGGTGATCCACGACCTCGCCCCCCGCAACCGCGCCCTGCTCGCCGTGCGCGACGACCTCCAGGCGCAGATCGACACCTGGCACCGCGACCGCAAGGGCCAGCCGCACGACGCCGCTGCCTACAAGGCGTTCCTCCAGGACATCGGCTACCTCGTCCCCGAACCCGCCGACTTCCAGGTCACCACCGGCGGTGTCGACGCCGAGATCGCCACCACCGCCGGGCCGCAGCTCGTGGTGCCCGTCCTCAACGCCCGCTTCGCCCTCAATGCCTCCAACGCCCGCTGGGGCTCGCTGTACGACGCCCTCTACGGCACCGACGCCATCTCCGAAGAAGGCGGCGCCGAGAAGGGCACCGGCTACAACAAGGTCCGCGGCGACAAGGTCATCGCCTGGGCCCGCAACTTTCTCGACACCGCCGCCGCCCTCGCCACCGGATCGCACGCCGACTCCACCCGGTACTTCGTCGACGGGAAGGAGCTGAAGGTCGAACTCGGCGACGGCACCGTCACCAAACTCGCCCAGCCCGAGAAGTTCGTCGGCTACCTCGGCGAGAAGGACGCCCCGACGTCCGTGCTGCTGCGCAACCACGGTCTGCACGTGGAGATCCAGATCGACCCCGAATCCCCGATCGGCAAGACCGATGCCGCCGGTGTCAAGGACGTCGTCCTCGAATCGGCCATCACCACCATCATGGACTTCGAGGACTCCGTCGCCGCCGTCGACGCCGACGACAAGGTCATCGGCTACCGCAACTGGCTCGGCCTCAACCGCGGCGACCTCGCCGAGGAGATCTCCAAGGGCGGCAAGTCCTTCACCCGCGCCCTCAACGCCGACCGCGTCTACGTCGCCCCCGACGGCTCCGACCTCACCCTGCACGGCCGGTCCCTGCTGTTCGTCCGCAACGTCGGCCACCTCATGACCAACCCCGCCGTGCTCGACTCCGAGGGCAACGAGGTCCCCGAGGGCATCCTCGACGCGCTGATCACCAGCCTCGCCGCCGTGCACGGCCTGTCCGTCGGCGAGGACACCGGGCCGCTCGCCAACAGCCGCACCGGCTCGATCTACATCGTCAAGCCCAAGCAGCACGGCCCCGAGGAAGTCGCCTTCACCACCGAACTCTTCGGCCGGGTCGAAGAGGTGCTGGGCCTGCAGGCCAACACCCTCAAGGTCGGCATCATGGACGAGGAACGCCGCACCACCGTCAACCTGAAGGCCTGCATCAAGGAGGCCAGCGAGCGCGTCGTGTTCATCAACACCGGATTCCTCGACCGCACCGGCGACGAGATCCACACCTCCATGGAGGCCGGCGCCATGGTGCGCAAGGCCGAGATGAAGAAGCAGAAGTGGATCCTCGCCTACGAGGACTGGAACGTCGACACCGGCCTGGCCACCGGCCTGCAGGGCAAAGCCCAGATCGGCAAGGGCATGTGGGCCATGACCGACCTCATGGCCGACATGCTCGAACAGAAGATCGGCCAGCCCAAGGCCGGCGCCAACACCGCCTGGGTCCCCTCGCCCACCGGCGCCACCCTGCACGCCACCCACTACCACCAGGTCGACGTGTTCGCCGTGCAGGACGAACTGAAGGGCAAGCGCCGCGCCACCGTCGACGACATCCTCACCATCCCCCTCGCCCCCAGCACCGACTGGACCGACGAGCAGAAGCGCGAGGAGCTCGACAACAACTGCCAGTCGATCCTCGGCTACGTCGTGCGCTGGATCTCCCAGGGCGTCGGCTGCTCCAAGGTGCCCGACATCCACGACGTCGCGCTCATGGAGGACCGCGCCACCCTGCGCATCTCCAGCCAGCTGCTCGCCAACTGGATCCACCACGGCATCGTCACCGCCGACGACGTCGTCGCCGCCCTGCAGCGCATGGCCCCCGTCGTCGACCGGCAGAACGCGGGCGACTCCACCTACCTGCCGATGGCCCCCGACTTCGACGGCAGCATCGCCTTCCAGGCCGCCAAGGAACTGATCCTCGAAGGCACCACGCAGCCCAGCGGCTACACCGAGCCGATCCTGCACCGCCGCCGCCTCGAGTTCAAGGCCGCCCACGGCTGCCGAGCCTGAGCCACGGCCCACGGCCCCCGATCCACCGGATCGGGGGCCGTGGCGTCTCACCGACCGATCACTAGACTCCGGGAACGGCGGGGCAGGCACGACGACAGGCAGGAAACACGTGGGTCGACATCGCGGCACGGGCCGCGCCAGAGGCGTCAGCAAGGGCCCGATCATCGCCGTCGCCGTAGCACTCGCACTCGTCCTCGCCACCGTCGGCAGGTTCCGCCTGCGCGAACGCATCGACGAGCAGGCCACCGAAGCCGCGCAGACCTGCGTCGAAGGCGACGCGCTCCTCGACGTCGCCGCCGATCCCGCCGTCGCCCCCACACTGACCACCCTCGCCGCCCGGTGGGTCACCGACACCCGCCCCGTCGTCCGCGACCACTGCATCGACGTGCGCGTCACCCCCGTCGCCACCACCCCGGCCACGACCGCCCTCACCGCCGATCCCCGCTGGGACCCCACCCTCGGCCCCCCACCCGCACTCTGGGTCCCTTTCAGCAGCGACGCCACCGCGCGCGCGGCACAGGCCCTCGACGGCCAGACCCGCTCCCTCGCCACCTCCCCGGTCGTGCTGGCCGTCCCGGCCGAGCTCGAGCGCGCCCTCAGCACCGCCGGCACCGGATGGCGCCAGCTACCCTCCCTCCAGTCCGACGGCAGCACCCTCGCCGGCCTGGGCCTCGACGGCTGGGCCGGCCTCCGCCTGGCCCTGCCCACCGACACCGACGCCGACGCCACCACTCCCGCCCTCGAGGCCGTCGCCGCCGCAGCCACCGACGCCGGAACCGGTCCCCTGACCGCCGAACAGGCCGCCTCCCCCGCAGCCACCTCCGCCGTCGGTGCGCTCGCGCTCGGCGCCGACGCCCTCGGAGACGGCGCCGGACCGACCACCGCCGCAGCCCTGACCACCCTCGCCGACGGGCCCGGCGCCGACGGGGCGGTGCACGCCGTACCGATCACCGAGCAACAACTGCACACGGCGGTCGCCTCGGGTGGCGCCGCCGGCCTCGTCGAATTCGTTCCCGCCGGCCCCACCCCCACCGCCGACTTCCCCGCCGCCGTGGTCGACGCCCCGTGGGTCGACGAGACCCTCTCCCGCGCCGCCGCCGAACTCGCCGGCCACCTCCGCGAACCCGACGCGGCCCGCGTCCTCGCCGACGCCGGCTTCCGAGTCGACGGCCAGCCCGTCCCCCGCACCGACGCGGTTCCCTTCCCCCGCATCGAACAGACTCTGAACCGCGCCGCCCCAGCCGTAGCCGACATCCTCCTCGACCACCGGCGCGCGCCCGTCGCACCCCGCGCTACCACGATCCTCCTCGACACGTCCACGTCCATGGGAACCGTCGAGGGTGACGACACCCGTCTCGCCCACATCGCCACCGCCCTGGACCAGCACGTCTCCCGCTCGCCGGATGCCTCGACACTCGCCGTGTGGGTCTTCGCCCGCGACCTCGACGGCACGACTCCGTACCGCGCCACGGTGGCGCGCGGCACCCTCACCGCGGACCAGCGCACCGCGCTGACCGCCGCCCTGACCGGTGCCGACACCACCGACGGTTCCGCCGTCTACCGGTCCCTGGCCGCCGCCTACGTCGACGCCGTCCGCAACCACACCCCCGGCAGGCCCAACTCCGTCCTCCTGATCACGGACAGCGCCAACGACGACGACACCTCCCGCCAACGCATCCTCGACCTCGTCGCCGCCGCCGGCGACCCCGATCGACCCGTCCGGATCGACGTCGTGGCGGTCGGCGACGACACGAACCGCAACACCTTGCAAACACTCGCCGACCGCACCGGCGGTGCGCTCGTCCCCGTCGCCACGACCGACGGACCCGATCTCGCCGCCGCCATCCGAAAGCTGATGTCCTGACACCGTGATCCGCCTTCTCGTCGCGGGGACGTTCCTCGCCCTCGTCACCTTCTGGCTCCACCGCCGTCTCGTCCGAGCCCCCGGCCTGCGCGGCCGCTCGGCAATCGCTGCGAACACCGCGCTCGGCGTCCTCCTCGTCGTCGCTCTGATCGGCGCGCAGAGCGGCACGTCGCTCGACCCGCGCTGGGCCCGCCCGTTCGGATTCCTCGGCTGGACCTGGCTCGGCGTCGTGCTGTACCTGGTCCTCGGCACGCTCCTGATCGGGATCGTGTGCCTCGCGGCGCGAGCGGTACGCCGTTTCCGGCGCGGCGACGCCCACCCCCCGGATCCCTCCAGGCGGCGCGCCCTGCAGATCGCGACGGGCACGCTGACCGTCGCCGCGGTCGCCGCGGTCGGCTACGGCACGGTCGAGGCCGCTCGGCCCCGGGTCGTGCACACCCGGATCCCGTTGCGCCGGCTTCCGGCCGGATTCGACGGGATGCGGGTCGCCCTCGTCACCGACCTGCACGTCGGCCCGTCCCGCGGCCGCGAATTCACCCGTCGCGCGGTGGACCTCGTCAACGCGCAGCAGCCGGACCTGATCGTTCTCGGCGGGGACCTCACCGACGGCACGATCGCGTTCGTCGGGCAGGATCTCGCTCCCCTCGCCGACCTGCGGGCTCCCCTCGGGGTCTACGGAGTCAGCGGCAACCACGAGTACTACGCCGACGACGCGCTGTCCTGGCTCGATTTCTGGGAAACCCTCGGCGTACGCACCCTCCGCAACGAACGAGTCGCCCTGGAGCGCGGCGGCGATGTCATCGATCTCGCGGGCATTCACGATTACTCGGCACCGGCCCCGAACGAAGCGGATCTCACCGCAGCGTTGCAGGGCCGCGATCCCGAGCGCTTCGTCCTCTTGGCCGCCCATCAGCCCCGGCAGGTGTTCGAGGCCCGCGACCACGGCGTCGACCTGCAATTGTCCGGCCACACGCACGGCGGACAGATGTGGCCGCTCGGATACGTCGTGCCTCTGCAACAGCCGACGGTGACGGGACTCGACCGGTTCGGCGACACTCTCGTGTACACCTCCCGCGGTACCGGCGCCTGGGGTCCGCCGGTACGGATTGCCACCCCTCCGGAAGTGGCAATCCTGGAACTGAAGACCTTCCCGGGCTGAGCTTTTTGTCTGGGGTGTTTTTCTGCGGTTGTCTCGCGGTTGAGGTGACGTGGGGTGTTGTTCGGTTAATTATAAAGTTCCGTTAGGCTCGGAATACTGTCCGTAGTCTTTCGGGGGCTGGGCTACCGACACCCAGCCCCCGAAAATGCGCTCAGCTGCTGTAGGCCTCCAACGGCGGGCACGAGCACACGAGGTTCCGATCCCCGTACGCCCCGTCGATGCGGCGCACCGCGGGCCACACCTTCGCGCGGCTCTGCCCCAGCGGATACACCGCGATCTCACGGCTGTAGGGGTGGGTCCACTCCCCGACCAGGCACTGGGCGGTGTGCGGTGCGCCGCGCAGTGGGTTGTCGTCCACCGGCCACTCCCCTGCCCCGACGCGATCGATCTCGCCGCGGATGGCGATCATCGCGTCGATGAACGCGTCGAGTTCGGAGAGATCCTCGCTCTCGGTGGGTTCGACCATCAGGGTGCCCGCGACGGGGAAGCTCATGGTCGGCGCGTGGAAGCCGTAGTCCGCCAGGCGCTTGGCCACGTCGTCGACCGTGACCCCCGTATCCTTCGTCAGGGGGCGCAGATCGAGGATGCACTCGTGCGCCACCATGCCGTTCTCGCCCGTGTACAGGACGGGAAAGTACTCGTCGAGCCGGCGCGCGATGTAGTTCGCCGACGCGATCGCCGTCAGCGACGCCCGCCGCAGGCCTTGGGCCCCCATCAGCTTGATGTACGCCCACGTGATCGGGAGGATGGAGGCCGATCCGAACGGCGCCGCCGACACCGGCCCACCGCCCCCGAGACCCGGTTCGGCCGGGTGGCCGGGCAGGAACGGCACCAGGTGCGCGCGCACGCCGATCGGCCCCACGCCGGGGCCGCCACCACCGTGCGGGATGCAGAAGGTCTTGTGCAGGTTCAGATGACTCACGTCGCCTCCGAACTTGCCGGGACGCGCCAGACCGACGAGGGCGTTCAGGTTGGCGCCGTCGATGTACACCTGCCCGCCGGCGTCGTGCACGGCACCGCAGATGTCGGCGATCTCGTGTTCGTAGACCCCGTGGGTCGACGGGTACGTGATCATGATCGCGGCGAGACGTTCGGCGTGGTCGGAAATTTTCGCACGCAGATCGTCGAGGTCGACGTCACCGTTGGACCGGCACGCCACGACCTCGACGCGCATGCCGGCCATGACCGCGGAGGCGGCGTTGGTGCCGTGTGCACTCGACGGGATCAGGCAGGTGTCCCGATGCTCGTCACCCCGGCTCAGGTGGTAGTGGCGGATGGCGAGCAGCCCGGCGTACTCGCCCTGGCTACCCGCGTTCGGCTGCAGACTCACCGCGTCGTACCCGGTCACCGCGGCCAGCCACCCTTCCAGGTCGCCGATGAGCCGGCGGATGCCCGCGGTCTGCTCTGCAGGGGCGAAAGGATGCAGCGCCGAGAACTCGGGCCAGGTGATCGCCTCCATCTCGGTGGCGGCATTGAGCTTCATCGTGCACGAACCCAGCGGGATCATGGTGCGGTCGAGCGCAAGGTCCATGTCCGACAGGCGGCGCAGGTACCGCATCATCGCGGTCTCGGTGCGGTACCGGGTGAACGCCTCGTGCTGCAGGTACGCGCTCGTGCGCGCGAGCTGCCGCGGCACGGCGGGTGTGGCTGCGGCCGAGGTGTCCTCCGCCCCGAACGCGGCCAGGACCGCGGCGACGTCCGCGTCCCGGGTCGCTTCGTCGCACGAGATCCCCACTTGGTCCCCGTCGACGCGACGAACGTTGATGCCGGCCTCGAGAGCCGCCGCGACGACCGCGTCGGCGCGGCCGGGAACGCGGGTCAGCACGGTGTCGAAGAAGCTGTCGTGCACCACGTCGATACCGGCCGCCTTCAGCGACGCCGCGAGACGGGCGGCCTGGCCGGCCACGCGGGTCGCGATCCCGGCCAGGCCCTCGGCCCCGTGGTACGACGCGTACATGGCAGCGAGCACCGCGAGGAGAACCTGTGCGGTGCAGATGTTGCTGGTCGCCTTCTCGCGCCGGATGTGCTGCTCACGCGTCTGCAACGCCAGCCGATAGGCCGGTGCGCCGTCCGCGTCGACCGACACACCGACGAGCCGGCCCGGAAGGTTGCGGGCATGGGCGGCGTGCACGGCGAGATAGCCGGCGTGCGGCCCGCCGAACCCCATCGGCACGCCGAAGCGCTGGGTGGTGCCGAAGCACGCGTCCGCGCCCTGTTCCCCGGGCGGGGTGAGCAGAGTGAGCGCCAGCAGGTCCGCGCCCACCGCGACGAGCGCCCCACGCTCGTGCGCCGCCTCGACGAGGGGGCCCGCGTCGAACACCCGGCCGGAGGCACCCGGGATCTGCAGGACGACGCCGAAGAACTCTCCCTCGGGCAGGCCGTCGTCGACGAGGTTCGCGGTGACGATCTCGATCCCCAACGGTTCTGCCCGGGTCGCCAGGACCGCGGCGGTCTGGGCGAACAGGTCGGCGTCCACGACGACCCGCGCACTCCTGGACTTGCGGTTGGCGCGCTTGAGCAGCGTCATCGCCTCCGCGGCGGCGGTCGCCTCGTCCAGCATCGACGAGTTGGCGACCTCCATACCGGTCAGGTCCGAGACCATGGTCTGAAAGTTGAGGAGCGCTTCGAGGCGCCCCTGGCTGATCTCCGGCTGGTACGGGGTGTATGCGGTGTACCAGGCGGGATTCTCGATGATGTTGCGCAGCAGTACCGGCGGGGTCAGCGTGCCGTAGTACCCCTGGCCGATCATCGATGTCGCGACGGTGTTCCGGCCCGCGAGTTCCTGCAGCGCCGTCAGTACCTCGTGTTCCGACATCGGCGCGTCGAGCGACTCGAGTCCGTCCGCGACTCCGTCGGCCCGGGCGTCGAGGATGCCGGCGGGCACCGCCTTGACGGCCAGCTCGTCGAGGGATTCGACGCCGATGACGTCGAGAATGCGGCGCAGTCCCGCCGCGTCGGGGCCGACGTGGCGGTCGGCGAAGGTGTACGTAGCGGCGTCGGTCATCGCGACTCCCTGAGGTCGGAGGTCCGCATCCGCGCAGGGGGTCGCACGGTGCGTGTCCTCCCCCTCTGTCGCGAGCTCGCCGGGGCGAGCGCCTGAGAGATTCGGTACCGGAGCGAGCCGGCCCTTTCCCCGTGGGCGGGTGGGTGCTCCCACCGCTTTCCAGAGACGTCGGTGCCCGCACGGTCCTCGATGCCTGAGAGATTGACGGGGAGGTGCTGCTCCTTCGGCGTCCGGAACAGGTCCGGAACTCTCCCGCACGGCGGCGACGTATCACCGATTCTAGGGCACGGGGACACCCGGGCAGCACCGAGGCCGCAGGTGTTTCGTGTGACGAGCGTCTAGCCGATCCGCCGATTGACACGTTCGCGACGGCGGGAGGCCAGTTCGTCCTCGGGACGCTGCTCGATGTCGCCGCCGTCCGCCCGCTCGGCCGGGAAGTCGGCGATGCTGCCCGTCAACTCCCGCATCGCGCCGCTCACCGCGATCCCGAACACGCCCTGTCCGCCCTGCAGTAAATCGACCACCTCTTCCGGTGAGGTGCACTCGTACACGGTGGTGCCGTCGGAGAACAGGGTGATCTTCGCCAGGTCCCGCACTCCGCGTTCCCGGAGGTGGTCGACCGCTACCCTGATGTTCTGCAGGGAGATGCCCGTGTCCAGCAGACGCTTGACGATCTTCAGGACCAGGATGTCCTTGAACGAGTAGAGCCGTTGGCTGCCCGAACCCGCCGCGCCCCGGATGGACGGAACGACCAGATTCGTCCGCGCCCAGTAGTCGAGCTGACGGTAGGTGATGCCGGCGATCTGGCAGGCGATCGGCACGCGGTAGCCGACGAGCTCGTCAGGCACCGAATCGTCCGGGAACAGACCCGGCTGCATCTCGTCGGCGTCGAGAGATGCCCGTGACGGGGCCTCGCGGTCGACGGCGTCGAAGCTGAGCTGCTGTCCCTGCGGCCGATCTCCCACTGTTGTGACTCCCTCTCGCGTGCACAGGCGTGCCCCGGAACGAACGACGGGCGGATCCCCCACCCCATCCGATCGTCGAGCGCCCGCTTGACCCACCGAGTCGATCCGTAGCGATTCACTCAGCGTACGCCCCGTGCTAAAAGTTGGGCAGCAACACGCCGACCGGACAACGATCTTCCGGTCCTGTACCACTCGTCGCAGAGCGCGCCCCGGCCACCGTGACCGGGAGTCGCGACAGAACCTCGGCGATGGTCGACGATCAGCCGTCCGTCGCCTTGAAGTCGTCGGGGGACACGGATTCGAGAAACTCCTTGAACTTCTCGACCTCGTCCTCCCGCTCATCCGGCATGACGAGGCCCGCTTCCACCAGCACCGGCTCCTCCACGAAGACCGGCGCGCCGATGCGCAAGGCTACAGCGACCGCATCGGAAGGACGGGACGACACGCGCAGACCACCGTCGAAGACGAGATCGGCGTAGAACGTCCCCTCTTTGAGATCCACGATCCGGACCTCCTGGAGGGTGCGGCCGAACGCATCGACCAGATTCTTGATCAAGTCGTGCGTCAGAGGCCGGACCGGCTCGACACCCTGCTGTTCCAGCGCTATCGCCGTGGCCTCCATCTGGCCGATCCAGATCGGCAGATACCGATCACCGTCGACCTCGCGCAGCAGAAGGACAGGCTGATTCTGCGGTTGCTCGACCCGAATCCCCACTACTCGCATCTCGCTCATCGAGCCGCCTCCCATCCCTGCTGTGCGTCGGTGGCGAACCGTCCGCCGATATCCCCCTGAATTCTAGTGCCAACGAGCCGCCGTCGTCAGAGTCGTTGCCACCGCTGCCACACTCACCGATCGAGAGCGCCCCGAACGGCCGCCTTGACGAGGCACGTGTGCATCGTCAACGACAACGCCGCCAATTCCCGCACCATTTCCTCGGCCCGGGCGCGCGCCCCGACGTCCCGGCCCTTCGCGACCGGACCGGCGATCTGCGCCACCAGGCCCGCCTCCCGGTCGGCCGCGAGCTTGAAGGCACGCAGGTGCCGGACCTCGAGGCCGAACTCGGACATGGCCTTGGCGGTGCGAGCCAGCAGCACCGCATCCTCGTCGAAGAAGCCGGCCGCGCCGGGCACGATGAGCCCGGCGCGGATCAGCTCCGTGAGGAAGGACGATTCGATGCCCGCCTGCCGGCACAGGTCCTCCCGGCCGACCCGCACCTCCCGGTCCGTGCGCAGATCCTCCGGCGACACCTCGCCCGGCGCCACCGCCAGGGGCCGGGGCCGCTTCGGGCGGCTCTCCACCGAGCCCACCGTCGCGACACCACGGTCGATCGCCTCGAGCTGTTCCTTGATCACCTTCAGCGGCAGGTACTGGTCCCGCTGCGCGGTCAGCACGTACCGCAGGCGCTCGCAGTCCGCGATCGAGAAACGTCGATAACCCGACGGGGTGCGTTCCGGACTGATCAGTCCCTCGGATTCGAGGAAGCGGATCTTCGAGATCGTCACGTCCGGAAACTCGGGACGGAGCCGATCGAGCACGGACCCGATCGACATTCCCCCCGGTGACGGCTGGCGGGCAGCGGTCATCAGCTACCCGTGCCCTGCGAACCCCGCGGGCCGGTGAGGAACACCAGCCGGAACTTTCCGATCTGCACCTCGTCGCCGTTCGCGAGAACCGCCGAGTCCACCGGCTCGCGGTTGACGTAGGTGCCGTTCAGGCTTCCCACATCGACGACCTGGAACTCGCCCTCGTCCTGACGGAACTCGGCGTGCCGGCGGCTCACCGTCACGTCGTCGAGGAAGATGTCGCTGTCCGGGTGACGCCCGGCCGACGTCGTCGGCTGATCGAGCAGGAAACGCGACCCGGCGTTCGGGCCGCGCTTGACGACGAGCAGCGCCGATCCTGTGGGAAGCCCCTCGACCCCCGAGACGGGGGCCTCGGTCGTCCCCGTGCCCGCGCCGGTGGTATCGAGTTCGTTCAGGAAGTCGGCACGAAACACCGAAGTGGTTTCCGCAGGGGTTTCCTCGTAGCCCGCGTTGCCGTTCTCGCTCACCGTATCTCCTTATCCGTTCGACCCTTCGGGATCGCTCCCCCTGGGCCGCAGTTTCGTTCAGCCACGATCACTTCCGGTACGGACCCGCGCCCCGACCCGGCACACGCCTACCGTTGACCGTACCCTGCGCAACGTCCTTCGTGCAGGCAGACGCGGTCCCGGCCGGACGCGGCGTCAGTTCTGCGTGATCGCGCGGTACCCGTCCGCGTCGAGCGTGCTCGCCAGAGCGGCGTCGAGCTCGTCCTTGCTGCCGACCTCGAGGTCCACCAACCAGCCGGCCTCGTACGGGTCGCTGTTGACGAGCTCGGGATTGGCATCCAGATCCGGGTTCACCCCAACGACTTTCGCCGTGAGCGGCGCGTACACGTCGGAAACGCTCTTGGTCGACTCCACCTCGCCGAACGAGTCGCCCGCGGTGATCTCCGCTCCCGTCTCCGGCAATTGCACGAAGACGACGTCGCCGAGCTGTGACTGGGCGTAGTCCGTGATGCCGACGCGCGCAGTCGCGTCACCGGTTCGGCGAACCCACTCGTGCTCCGCCGTGTAACGCAGATCGGCGGGTGTTCGGAACTCACTCACGACAGGTCCTTTCGGGCAGCGACATTCGCGTGGAACGCCGGGTTCAATTACCGGGCTGAGAGTATTGTCGCGGCTCGATCTCCCGCAAGGCGGGTACCTCGACCTGCGGCGACTGTTCGATCTGTACCGACCCGCCCGCGCGCGCCACCGTGTCGACCACGCCGCCGGGGATGTTCAGAGCCGCCGCCAGCGTGGGCGCGTCCCCGATCGCGGCGACGGCGTAGGGCGCTGCGATCGATCGATCGTCGACGACCAGCGCACCGGCGGTGCCGCCCACCCAGGAGTCCACGCCGATACGGACGGCGGGGCCGCCGGTTCCGGCGACCTGGACGGCCTCCGCCCCCGCGGCGCGCAGCTCCTGGATCGTGTCGAGGAGGACTTCCGGTCCCACGCCGCGCCGAGGGTCGGCAATGGTCAAGATCACTCCCGGACCGGCCGCCGGGGCGGTACCCACCTGGATCTCCAGGGCCGAGAGGCGCTGCTGCGCCTCCGCGAGTGCGGCTTCGGAGCCGTTCCGTTCCAGGCTGGCCAGCGTCTGTTCCAGTGTGGTGATCTCCTGCCGCAGCTCCGCTTCGCGGCGGTTGAGGTTGTCGAGCACCACCAGCAGGTCGGCCGGCCGAGCGGAGTCGAGCGCGTCGCCCGAACCGGTGTTCCTGACCTGCGTGGCGATTCCCACGCCCAGCACCACCATGAGCAGCGCCGCCAGGGCGGAGAAGACGATCCGCGAGCGGCGCGCCGCGCCGCTCTCGGCCGGTTCGTGCCATTCGTGCTTGCCCTCATGCATCCGGCTACGCCCCGAACAGTCTGCGTCGCAGCGCGGATGCATTGCCGAAGATCCGGATACCGAGGACCACGACGACCGCGGTGGAGAGCTGGGTGCCCACCCCGAGCTGGTCGCCGAGCCAGACGATCAGTGCGGCGACGAGCACGTTGAAGGTGAAGGAGACGACGAACACCTTGGCGTCGAAGATCTCGTCCAGATAGGCGCGTAGTCCCCCGAAGACCGCGTCGAGCGCGGCGACCACCGCGATGGGCAGGTAGGGCTGGACCACGTCGGGAACCTGGGGGCTGAAGATCACACCCACGGCGATGCCCACGCCGAGGGCCAGCACCGCATAGAGGGCGTATCCGCGCTTGGTCGCCACAGTCTTCACCGCTCTCCCGTTTCCCGTGCCGATGCGACGTCGCGTACCGAGGCGCCCGGCAACGCGAGGTCCGTCGCCTCCGTGATGGTGAAACCTACCCCGTACAGCTGTTGCACCCCCGACATACGCAGGTAGGCGTCGCTGACGACGAAGCCGGTCTGCAGTTCGGCCGGTGACCCGACGGCGGCGACCGTGTAGGGCGAGAAGACCGGCTGGTTGTCCACGAGCATCGCTCCCCCGGCCTGCCGGACGGTGACACCGGGACCGACCCGTACCCCGTTGATCGCGACGGCCTCGGCCCCGCCGGCCCAGAGGGCGTTGACGACCGACTGCAGGTCGCGGTCGAGGATCACCGAGGTGCTGCGGGCGCGGTCCTTCTCCGCGGAGTCCGTCAGGTCGGGACGCGAGGTCGGATCGGCGAGGGTGACTGTGATGCCGGGGCCGCGCACGGGAGCCGCGGCGGCGGCCTCCTCGGCTCGGGCGAGCCGGTCGAGCACCGCCGCACCCTGTTCGTCGTCGGCGAGCACCTCGATGCGGCGCTGTTCCACCTGGGTGGCCACGTCGTCGCGGGTGGCCGCGAGTACGTCGTTGCGGTCCTCGGCGGTGCGGACGGTGGCGAGGATCTCGTTGCGTGCCTGGTCGGTACCGGATTCCCGCTCGATGTTCTGGGCGTAGGCCACTCCGAGGACGAGTCCGGCGAGCAGGCCACCGAGGACCAGCCAGAGCCCGATGCCGACCCGGGTGGGCCGGGCGTGGCCGGCGGCGCGGTCGTGCGCCGCGGCCGCGTAGCCGGGGTCGAGGTGGTCCTCGAGAAGCGCCTTGAGCAGCGACGGCACGGGGTTGCGGCGGATCTGCTCCCAGTTGCGGCTCATTCGGTGGCAGGCCCTCCCGGGGTGGGTACCGCACGGGCCGTCCGCACCGCCTGCGACAGGTAGAGCACGCCCGTCCACACGTAGAGGGCAGTACCCCAGAGGAGGGCGGCCCACCCCGCGGGCGCGAGGACGCCGGCCGCGGCGGGAAGCGCTTCCGCGGCCAGCAGGAGCGGCAACGCGAACATCAGCAGGAAGGTGGCGCCCTTACCCAGGTACAGCACCTCCGGGGGCGGCAGGCCACGGCGACGGTAGACGGCCAGGGTCGGAGCGAGGACCAGCTCCCGGCCGATCAGAACCACGGCGATCCACCACGGCACTATGCCGCGGGCCACCAGGGCGAGGAGGGTGGTGACGACGTAGAGGCGGTCGACGAGCGGATCCAGCACCGCGCCGAGCCGCGAGGCCTGGTCGAGCAGCCGCGCGAGTTTGCCGTCGGCCCAGTCGGTGATTCCGCTGAGCATGAGGACCGCAAGCGCCCATCCGTCGGCGTGCCGGACGAGGACCAGATAGAGGAAGATCGGGATGCCGACCAGGCGGACGACGCTCAACACGTTGGGGACGGTGACGATGCGGTCGGATCGAGCCGGCGCACCGGCCGTCGTCGCGTCGTTCATCGTCCGTCCTGTCGTTCGGGTGGGGTCGGTTCCGACAGCCTTGCACACGCCTCGTCGCCGCCGGCCGGCCGACTCGTCACCTCCACGCGAACACGGGCTGTTCCAGGTCGTCGATGCGGGTGCTGCGACGGTGGAGCACGACTTCCCGGAACTGGTACACCACCGCCGCGGTGGGGGCGTGGACGAGATGTCCCCGGAACGGCCACTGGATCACCGGCTTGTCCGATTCCGGTATGGCGACGAACCGGGGTTCGCTGTCGAGCTCGGATGCGGTGACGGCATAGAGTGCGGCCACCTCGTCGGGGTTGGGCACGAGATCGTCGATCGCGGCATCCGCCCAGACGACGTACGGGGAGATGACGTAACCCGAGCGGGTGATGTAGTCGTCGAGGCGGCCGAGAATGCCGCCGGGGTCGGTGCGCAGGCCGAGTTCCTCGTGCAGCTCGCGCAGCGCGGCCACCTCGGGTGTCTCCCCGTCGTCGAGACGTCCGCCCGGCAGGGCGAACTGGCCGGGGTGCGCTCGCAGACGGGTCGGGCGGCGGGTGAGCGGCACGACAGGGTTGCCGTGCCCGTCGTCGAGTACGGCGACGACCACCGCCGCGTGGCGCCGGCCTTCCAGCGGCAGGGAGCGGGGTTCGAACGCGGCGAGCGCCGACCCGATCTCGGTCGGGTCCAAGGGGTTCGGGACGGTCATTGCGTCGACATTAGGGGGTGGGGACTGCGATTCTGCGCATGGCTCGCCGAATCGGTCCGCCCCGTGGGTCCACCCGGTGCATAGTTGTCCGAGGAAACGAACGGATCCCAGGGGTACACGAGGACGTGAGCATGCAGCGCACCACCCGACCGATGGCCGAGGTCCGCCGGGGAGTCGCGGACCGGGTGGTGGGCCGGGCCCGGGAAACCGACCTCCTGCTCGCTGCCATCGGCGCGGGGCGCGACGTGCTGCTCGAGGGGCCACCGGGCACCAGCAAGTCCACCCTGCTCGGCGCCATCACCGCCGAGCTCGGCAGTCCGCTGATGTTCGTCGAGGGGAACGCCGATCTCACGCCGGCGCGCCTGGTCGGCTATCACGATCCGGCACGGGTGCTGTCGGAGGGCTACCACGAGGACAACTTCGTGCCCGGCCCGCTGGTGGCGGCGATGCGGGCCGGCGGGGTGCTCTACCTCGAAGAGTTCAACCGCTCGCCCGAGGACACACTGAACAGCCTGCTGACCGCGATGGCGGAGCGGCGGATCACGGTGCCGCGGGTGGGCACGGTCGAGGCCGATCCGGCGTTCCGCGTGGTGGCCTCGATGAACCCGTTCGACAACATCGGCACCGTCCGGTTGTCGATGAGCGTGCACGACCGGTTCTGCCGGCTGGCGGTGGACTATCAGGACACGCAGGCCGAACGTGAGATCGTCGTCCGGCGCACCGGGTGCGGGTCGGCGCGGCTCGTCGCCGACGCGGTAGCCCTCACCCGCGCCACGCGCGGGCACCCCGACCTGCGCGGCGGGTCCAGCGTCCGCGGCGCGATCGACCTGACGCTCGTCGCGATGCAGCTGATCGACATGCGGGACGTGCGCGGCGAGCTGCCGGACGCGGCCGACCCGCCGCGCGATCTGCCGCCGGACTACACCGGCGCCGTGCTCGACGCCCTGCTGGTGGCTTTGTCCGGGCGGATCGCGGTGGACGAGGTCGCCGAGACCACACCCGAGGCGGTGTTGCGGGAGATCTGGCAGGACCACTTCCTCCTTCGCCCCAGCTCCGCGGCCCCCGGTTGAAGAGCCGTCCCCGCGGACGGCCCCGTGCACCGGCGCGCCCAGCGTCACTCCACCGGTCGGGGAAAGCCTTTCCGGCGCAAGCCGAAGCAGCTGTCGACGGCCCCGACGCTGTACGAGAACCGAGGCAGCGGCCAGGGTTTGGCGATGGTCGGCGGTCCGCATCGTCAGGGGCGCAGCCCCGGAACGGGTCCCGGTGCGGGTCCCGGGATGACCGACGAGCCGGCCGAGGTGCTGACACTGGGCGAACTCGATGCGTCGGGCCCTGCCGGCGACGCCGAGGTCCGACGCCGGGCCCGCGAGATCGCTGCGCGCCTGTCCGTGCCGCGCCCGCGGCACCGTCGCCTGCCTCGGCGGGGCGTCGGCAGACTGCGAACCCTGCCGTATCAGGACGGCGCCGAGGAACTCGATCTCGACCGCACCGTCGAAGTGCTCGCGGAGGACCCGCTCGCGCGGTCGACCGATCTGGTGATGCGGGACCGGATCCGCGACCGCCGGAAGGTGGTGCTGGTCGTCGACATCTCCGGGTCGATGCGCGGCGAACGCATCCGCACCGCCGCGGCCGCGGTGGGTGCCGTGGCCGGCGAGCTCGGCCACGACGATCTGGCGGTGGTGGCGTTCTGGTCCGAAGCCGCCGTGCTCAGCGCTCTCGGTGAGCCGGTCTCCCCGGCTCGGCTCGTGGACCTGCTGCTCCGGATCCCGAGCAAGGGTCTGACGAACGTCGGCTTCGCGCTCGAGGTGGCGGCGCGTCAGCTCCGGGACGTACCCGCCGACGAGGGACGGGTGCTGTTGCTGTCCGATTGTGTGCACAATGCCGGGCCCGATCCGCGGACCGCCGCCTCCCGGCTCCCTCGGCTCGACGTGCTCGCCGACATCTCCGGCGAACACGATCTGCTCACCGCCCGCGATCTCGCTCATGCCGGCCGTGGGCTGGCCCTGCCGATCCGGGGCCACCGCGACGTCGCTGCGGCCATCTCCCGCGCGTTCGGCGCCTGACTGTGCGCGGTTTCTCTTTGGGGGGTTTTGGTGAGAAGCGTGGAGTCGTGATGAATTTCGGAAAATATTTCTGTTCCGTACTGGTCGGATTATGCAAGCCGGACTTGGGTGCGCCGAGCGGTCTTCTTCTTGAAATTATTGTGTTCCGTTTGCTTCGAATTCGGATGCGGCGGTGTCAGCGGGGCCCGCGCCCCTCCCCTCTCGCGCCCGAGGGGGCACCGCTCGGAACGGGCGGGAGAACCGCGCCGTCGTGGCTCGCTCATCGCGCCCGGTCCACGTCCACGCACAGGATCGCCGAGTCGCTCAGGGGCTTCCCAGGTACAACCGCCCGGCATGCTCGACGACGCCCGTCACCTCGCCGAAGGGCACATCCCGGCACCCGAAGTCGTGCAGCAGCCGGCCGTCCTCCCCCAACCCCAGCACCCAGGTCGTGCGAGCGGGACGAGCCAGTCGCGCCACCGGCAGCCGCCACAACGCCCGGCGTACCACGGGTCAGCTGCCTCCGAGCCGGTCGAGGACACCATTGCGGGGCGCAACCATCGCCACCCACAGCCGGCCGCCGCGCGCCCGGGAGACGTTGTCCGGCATTCCCGGAAGGTTCGTCATCAGCGACCGCGGGGCGTGGGGGCACGGACCGGCAGTCCGGTCAGGCAGTAACCGCCGGTTTCGGCGAACAGGACAGTGGATTCGTCCCCCGTGAGAGTGATGCCATTCGGGAAGTGGAGCCGGTCGAGTACGACAGGGACCGAACCGTCCGGGTCACGGCGCAGCAGCCGGCCGCTGCCGCGGCGCTCGGGCAGGGCGCCCACGTAGTGGTCCAGACCGTGGCGGGTGTGGACCGGGTGGGCCCCGCGCCGCCCGCGTTCAGCTCTCCAGGCGCTTCTTCAGACCGGTGAGCGTACTGTCGACCAGGCCCTTGATCACCCGATTCCGCAGGAAACCGGGCAGCGGCAGGTTGTGGTGGATGGTCAGCTCGTACGTGACGGAGGTGCTGGCCGGACCGACCGCGTCGAGTTGGTAGCGCCCTTCCTGCCCGGTCTGCAGGCGTCCTTGGAGCATCGACCAGCTCATGCCGTCGTCGCGGTGCCGGTAGGTCAGGGTGTAGCTGTCGGTACCGACGGTGGCCGACGCCTTGAACCGGGCGGTGCGCGGCAATCCGGTCTCCTCGTCGACCTCGAGCACCTCGGCCTCGAGGATCTCGGGGATCCACTCGGTCTGGCTTTCGAGGTCACGGATGGTCGCGAGCACGGTGCCCAAGGGCGCCTCGACCTGGACGGTCTTGGTGGCGCTGTCAGTGGGCATGCTCGCCGTCCCCGTAGTAGCCGAGCCGGAGCAGGGTGGTGATCTCGCTGATCAGCGGCATCCGCGGGTTGGTGCGGTTGCTCAGGTCCTGGAACGCGGTCATCGCCAGCTCCGGCAGGGCGGCGAGGAACTCGTCCTCCGCGATGCCGATCTCCTTCAGGGTGCGCGGCACCCCCATGCGGCGGAGCAGGTCCTCGACACCCTGGAAGAGCCGGCGGCGGCTCTCCTCGGGTTCGTGCCCCCCGAAGACGATCCGCCCGAGCTGAGCGTACTTCTCGGGCGCGACGTACGCGGAGTAGCCCGGGGCCGGCATGAACTTGGTCGGCAGGCTGGCGTTGTAGCGCAGGGTGTGGGGCAGGAACACGCCGTTCACCCGGCCGTGGGCGATGCCGAACCTGGCGCCGACGGAGTGCGCGAGGGCGTGGTTCGTGCCGACGAAGGCGTTCGAGAAGGCGAGTCCGGCAAGAGTGGCGGCATTGGACATGTCGGTGCGGGCGGACAGATCGTTCGGGTCGTCGTACACCCGCGGCAGCGCCTCGAAGATCAGGCGCGCGGCCTGGACACAGAACGCATCGGTGTAGGGCGAGGCGAAGATGGAGGCTACCGCTTCCAGCGCGTGGGTCAGCGCGTCGATGCCGGTGTCGACGGTCAGGGTGCGCGGCATCGAGAGGGTGAGCATCGGGTCCACCACCGCCATATCCGGAACCAGCGAGTAGTCGACGAGGGTCTCCTTGCGGCCGGCGACGGTGAGGACGGCCGCGGGTGAGACCTCCGATCCGGTGCCGGCGGTCGTGGGGATTGCCACCAGCCGCAGCTTGTGTGGATCCTGCGGGTATTCCGCCATGCGCTTGCGGGGGTCGAGGAACGGCAGCGTCAGCTCCGCGAGATCCTTCTCCGGGTGTTCGTAGAACAACCGGATCGCTTTCGCCGCGTCGATCACCGACCCACCGCCGATGGCGATGAGCAGGTCCGGCGGGTACCCCTCGAGCAGCGCAACGCCGCGGCGGATGGTGGCCTCGTCCGGTTCCGGTTCGACCTCGCTGAACACCTTGATGTGCTCCGCGCGCAGGTGGGCGCGGAGCTCGTCGACGACTCCCCGCTGTTCGCTCAACGCGTCGGTGACGACCACAACGCTCGTACACGGGACCTCGCGGAGGTTCTCGAGGGCACCGGCATTGAAGTAGGTGTTGGAGGGCACGCGGAACCACTGCGGCGGGGTGCGCCGGTGCGCGACGGTCTTGATGTTGAGCAGCTGCTGGTAGTTGACGTTCTCGGTGGTGCTCGATCCGCCCCAAGTGCCGCAACCCAGGGAGAAGGTGGGGGTGAGGTTGTTGTAGATCCCGCCGAGCGCGCCGACCGCGGTGGGGGCGTTGACGAGGATCCGTCCGGTGCGCACGGCCAGACCGTAGGCGTCGATGACCGCCGGATCGGTGGCGTAGATGGCGGAGGTGTGGCCGAGGCCGCCGTGTTCGGTGACGAGCACGGCGGCGTCGATGCCGTGCTGGACGTCGCGGGCGCGTACGAGACCGAGGACGGGCATCAGCTTCTCCTGCACCAGAGGGTGCGCGGCGAGCTGGTCGAGGTCGGAGGGCAACGGCGCCAGGAGCACCTTGACCGCTGGATCCACGGTGAAGCCCGCGCGGGCGGCCAGTTCGGGAGCCTGCTGGCCGAGAGCGGCGAGGTTGACCTTGTCGCCGCAGCCGAAGGCGAATTCGGCCACCGCGGCGGCCTGCTCGTCCGTGAGTACGTGCGCCCCCATCCGCTCGAACTCGGCGACGGTGGCGTCGTAGATCTCGTCGTCGATGATGCAGGTCTGTTCGGCGGGGCAGATCACGGAGGCATCGAAGGTCTTCGAGATGAGGATGTCGACGACGGCGCCCTTGATGTCGGCCGTGCGGTGCAGATAGATGGGGGCGTTGCCGGGTCCCACGCCGAGCGCGGGTTTGCCGGCCGCGTTGGCGAGGGAGACGATCTTCTGCCCGCCGGTGACCCAGATGAAGTCGACCCGAGGATGCTTGAACAGGTAGTGGGTGACCTCGTGGGCGGCGTCGGGAATGACCTGCAGCGCGCCGGGGGGCATACCGGCCGCTTCGGCTGCCGCGCGCAGGATCTCGACCGTGCGTTCGCACGACCGCACGGCGAAGGGCGAGGGCCGGAAGATGACGGCGTTGCGGGTCTTTGCCGCGACGATCGCCTTGTACAGCACCGTGGAGGTGGGGTTGGTGACCGGGGTGATCGCCAGGACCACGCCGATGGGTTCGGCGACGCGGACGATGCTGCGCTCGACGTCCTCCTCGATCACGCCCACGGACTTCTTGTCCTTGAGGTAGTCGTAGAGGAACTCGGTGGCCACGTAGTTCTTGACGACCTTGTCCTCGAAGACGCCGAATCCGGTCTCCTCGATCGCCACCGATGCCAGTTCCGCGGCCGCCCGGATGCCGGCCTGCGCCATGGCTTCGACGATCGCGTCGACCTGTTGCTGGTCGAGGGTGCGGAACTCGGCCGCCGCGGTGGTCGCCGTGTCGACGACCGCGTCGATCTGCTCGTGCCGGACCGGGCCGGTGTCGACGGCGGGAGTCGCCTCCGCCGTGGCGGCGTCGCCGGTGCTGTTGGTGGCCTGGGATTCGGTGCCGATCCGGGTTTCGGTCATGTTGTCTCCTCGGACTGGAGATGCCCGTCGCGCCTCGGTGTGGCCGCGGCTCCTGTTCGCGACAGTACTCGCGGCTCGAGGTGTTGACTGCGGTCTTTGGACCCTGACCGTGGGCCTTTCGCGGAGCTGCCGCTGCCGCACCCTGGGCGGCTGGTTCCGGGGTGGGCCGGAGCGGCACGGCAGTCCTGGAACCGGGCCGCGGAGGGTGGCCCGCACGCGAACGAGGCGGTCCCGGTGAATTCGGGACCGCCTCGTCGTGGGTCGGGCTGACAGGATTTGAACCTGCGACCACTTGACCCCCAGTCAAGTGCGCTACCAAGCTGCGCCACAGCCCGTCCGCGCTCTCGTCGAGCGCTCGTTGAGATTACAACAGGGACGGACCGATTCACCAATCGCCTGGTCAGGACCGTTTCGGGTGCTACTTGCCGCGGCGGTCCCGTTTCTCGCGCACGCGCACGGAGATCCGCACCGGGCTGCCCTCGAAGCCGAACTCCTCGCGCAGCCGCCGCTCGAGGAATCGGCGGTAGCCGGCCTCGAGGAAGCCGGTGGTGAACAGCACGAACGTCGGCGGCCGGGTGCCGGCCTGGGTGGCGAACAGTACCCGCGGCAGGCGGCCGCCGCGCATCGGCGGCGGAGTCGCGGCGACGACCTCCTTGAGCCAGGTGTTGAGCCGGCCGGTGGAGATGCGCTTGTCCCAGGACTCGAGGGCGGTCTCCATGGCCGGCACGAGCTTCTGCACGGCCCGGCCGGTCTTGGCGGAGATGTTGACGCGCGCCGCCCACGGCACGCGCAGCAGATCGCGTTCGATCTCCCGGCTCAGCTCGTAGCGGCGATCCTCGTCGACGAGGTCCCACTTGTTGAAGGCGATGACGAGGGCGCGGCCCGCGTCGGCGACCATCGAGATCACCCGTTGGTCCTGCTCGGTGATGGGCTCGGAGGCGTCGATCAGCAGCACCGCCACCTCCGCGGCCTCGATGGCGCCGCGGGTGCGCAGCGAGGCGTAGAACTCGGCCCCGGAGGCGGTGTTGACGCGCTTGCGCAGGCCGGCGGTGTCGACGAACCGCCAGGTCTTTCCGCCGAGCTCGACGAGGGAGTCCACCGGGTCGACCGTCGTGCCGGCGACGTTGTGCACCACCGACCTTTCGTCGCCGGCCAGCTTGTTGAGCAGGCTGGACTTGCCGACGTTGGGCTTGCCGACCAGCGCGACACGACGCGGGCCTCCCCCGCCGGTGCCTTCGCGCGGGGTCTGCGGCAGCACCGAGAGCAGCTCGTCGAGCAGGTCCCCGGTGCCGCGACCGTGGGTGGCCGACACCGAGTACGGCTGCCCCAGGCCCAGCGACCACAGGGCGGCCGCTTCGGACTCGACGCGGTCGTCGTCGACCTTGTTCGCGACGAGCAGCACCGGCGTCTTGGAGCGGCGCAGGACCCTGGCGACCGCCTCGTCGACGGCGGTGGCGCCGACGGTCGCGTCGACGACGATCAGGATCGCGTCGGCTGTGCGCATCGCAATCTCCGCCTGCCGCGCGACGGACTGTTGCAGGCCCTTCGCGTCGGGCTCCCAGCCGCCGGTGTCCTGCACCATGAATCGGCGGCCGTTCCAGTTGGCCTCGTACGAGACGCGGTCGCGGGTCACGCCCGGCACGTCCTCGACGACCGCTTCGCGGCGGCCGATGATGCGGTTGACCAGGGTCGACTTGCCGACGTTGGGTCGTCCGACCACGGCGACGGTCGGCACGGGCACGAACTCCTCGAGTTCGTCGTCCCCGACGAGCTCGAGGTCCCAGTCCGCTTCCTCCGACCAGGTGCCGTCGCCGGCGAATTCCGTCACATCCTCGCTCACAGGGTCGCTCCCGTCTGCTCGGCGACCACGGCGGCGAGCGCGGCGATCACTTCGTCGATGTCCATGTCGCTCGTGTCGACGACGACCGCGTCGTCCGCCGCGCGCAGCGGGGAGACCGCGCGGGTGGAGTCGAGGTGGTCGCGGCGCTGCACCGCGGCGAGCACCGCCTCGTAGTCGTCGCCGCGGCCTTCGGTGATGTTCTGCCGGTTGCGCCGCTGTGCCCGGGCCTCGGCGGAGGCGGTGAGGTAGATCTTCACATCCGCGTCGGGGAACACGACGGTGCCGATGTCGCGCCCCTCGACGACGATGTGCCCGGCGTCGCGGCCGATGCTCTGCTGCGCTGCGACGAGGGCCCGACGCACCGCGGGGACGGCGGAAACGGCGGAGACGGCGCCGGTGACCTCGCCGCCGCGGATGATCTCGCTGACGTCCTCCCCGGCGAGCCGGATGTCCTCGACTTCCGGGTCGGTGCCGATCGACCAGGGCAGGGACGCGGTGGCGGCGGCGATGGCGGCGGGATCGGTCAGGTCCGCCCCCGCTCGCAGGGCGTGCAGGGTCGCGACCCGGTACATGGCGCCGGTATCGAGATAGGCGGCGCCGAGGCGGCGGGCGAGCCGCTTGGAGACGGTGGACTTGCCGGTGCCGGACGGGCCGTCCATGGCGACGATCAAGGAGCTCACAGGCCCACCGCCTGGTAGAGGCCGCCGACTTCCTTGCGGCCGAGCACCCGCAGGGTGCCAGGTCGCTGGTCGCCGAGCGCGACGGGTCCGATGTCGGTGCGGACCAGGCGGATCACGGGGTGGCCGACGGCGTCGAGCAGGCGGCGCACGATGTGCTTGCGGCCCTCGTGCAGTTCGAGGCGGACGAGGGACTGGCCCTCGTTTACCTGCAGGAGCGCGAAGGAATCGACCTTGGCGGGGCCGTCGTCGAGTTCGACGCCGGCGCGCAGCTGCTTGCCGATACCGCGCGGGAGGACGCCCTTGACGGTGGCGAGGTAGGTCTTGGTCACCTCGTAGGAGGGGTGCATGAGCCGGTGGGCGAGCTCGCCGTCGTTGGTGAGCAGCAGCAGCCCTTCGGTGTCGGCGTCGAGCCGGCCGACGTGGAAGAGGCGTTGTCCGGCGGCGACGCGTTCGGAGACGATGTCGCCGACGCAGGGGCGGCCGAGGTCGTCGGACATGGTGGACTGCCAGCCGCGCGGCTTGTTGAGCACGAGGTGGACGAGGTCCTTGTTGACGACGACGCGCACGCCGTCGACGCGGACGACGGCGTTCTCGGGGTCCACGCGCAGGCCCTGTTCGGTGACGATGGAGCCGTCGACCTCGACGCGGCCGGCGGCGATGAGTTCCTCGGCGGCGCGGCGGGACGCCACTCCGGCCTGGGCGAGGACCTTCTGCAGGCGCATGCCTTCGCCGGCGGGCAGTTGGGGGCGCTCGGCGGCGTGCTGGTGCCGGGCGGGTTTGGCGTTGCTGATCTTGGGGAGGGCCGCCGGGCGCTGGGCCTGGGGCTTGGGGGCGGCGGGACGGCCGCGCTTGTTGAGCGGGGTGTCGCCCTTGCGGTGTGCCTTCTTGGGCGTGGCCGCGCGGGCGGCGGGTTCGCCCCGTCGTTCGCGCGGGGGGTTCCCCGCGCGGGAGGTGGTCTTTCTGCGGTCCGGTGTGCCATCACGGCGAGCGGGCTTGTGCACTTTTTTCCTGTCTCAATCGGGATCGAACGGCGCGGGCGAGGTGGACTCGGTGCGCGGGTTCCTTCCCATTCTCGCAAATCGTGGGTCGGCCTCGAGACTTTCGCTGATGTCGTCGATCACATCGACGTCCGGGAGCAGCGGCGCGAGGGGCGGCAGGTCCTGCAGGGAGGCCAGGCCGAGGCGTTCGAGGAACAGTTCGGTGGTGACGTAGCGGGTGCCGCCGGTCTCGGGGTCGGTGCCGTCCTCGGCGATCAGGTCGCGGGCCAGGAGGGTGCGCATGACGCCGTCGACGTTGACGCCACGGACGGCGCTGACGCGGGCGCGGGTGACGGGCTGGCGATAGGCGACGACGGCGAGGGTTTCGAGGGCGGCACGGGTGAGCTTGGTGCGGGCGCCGCCCTGCAGGAGCCGTTCGACGTACGGGGCGTAGTCACGGCGGGTGTAGAAGCGCCAGCCGTCGCCGGCGTAGCGCAGGTCGATGCCCGAGCCGCGCGCGTCGAGGTCGGCCGCCATGCGGTGCAGGGTGGTCTCGACGCGGGTGGCGGTGACGCCGATCGCGTCGGCGAGCTGGGCGTTGGGGGCGGGGGTGTCGACGACGAGGAGCAGCGCCTCGAGGGCGGCGGCGAGTTCGTCGTCGGTCATCTCGAGCAATTCGGCGTCGAGTCCGCGCGGGTCGGGGTCCGGCGTGTCGCTGCTCACCCGTAGTCCTCCTCGAATGTGGTGACGGCATCGTCGTTCTCGCCGGTCCAGGCCACCTGGAGCGGCCCGAGCGGCTCGGGTTGGTCGAAGGTGACGGCTCGTTCGCGGTAGAGCTCGAGCAGCGCGAGGAACCGGGCGACGATCTGCAGGCTGTTGTCGCATTCGGCGACGAGTTGGCCGAAGGTGGCCCAGGTGCCGGCGCCGTGGGCGCGCAGCAGGGTGAGCAGGCGGGCGGCCTGCTCGGGGACGGAGACCCGGGGGGTGTGGAGGTGGTCGAGGCCGACGCGGGGTGGCGGCTTGGGCCGGAAGGCGGCGGCGGCGATCTCGGCGAACCGGGCCGCGTCGACGCCGAGGACGACCTCGGGCACCAGATTCTCGTACTGCGGTTCGAGCGAGACCGCGCGTGGGTAGCGGCGCAGGGCGGCGGCTTCGAACTCGGCGAACAGGTCGGCGATCTGTTTGAAGGCGCGGTATTGCAGCAGGCGGGCGAAGAGCAGGTCGCGGGCCTCGAGCAGGGCGAGATCCTCGGGGTCGTCGACGTCGCCGGAGGGCAGGAGGCGGGCGGCCTTGAGGTCGAGCAGGGTCGCGGCGACGACGAGGAACTCGGTGGTCTGGTCGAGTCCCATCTCGGGGCCGAGGGCGCGGGTGTAGGCGATGAACTCGTCGGTGACCTCGTGCAGGGCGACCTCGGTGACGTCGAGGCGGTGCTGGGAGATCAGGGTGAGCAGCAGGTCGAAGGGGCCCTCGAAGTTGCGCAGCCGTACCTGGAAGCCCGCGGGGGGCGGGGCGGGGCGGGCCGGGTCGGGCGCGGCCGGGCCGGGGGTGTCAACGGTCACGGGCTATCGGCCGGAGCGGTGGATCACTTCGCGGGCCAGGGCCCGGTAGGACTCGGCGCCGGCGGACTTCGGCGCCCAGGTGGTGATGGGTTCTCCGGCGACGCTGGTCTCGGGGAACCGGACGGTGCGGGCGATGACGCTGTCGTAGACGAGGTCGCCGAAGACCTCGACGACCCGGGACATCACCTCGCGGGCGTGCAGGGTGCGCGAGTCGAACATGGTCACGAGGATCCCGGCGAGGCTGAGCTTGGGGTTGAGCCGGTCGCGCACCTTGTCGACGGTGTCGTTGAGCAGGGCCAGTCCGCGGAGGCTGAAGTACTCGCATTCCATCGGGATGATCACCGCGTCGGCGCAGGCAAGGGCGTTGACGGTGAGCAGGCCGAGGGACGGCTGGCAGTCGACGAGGATGTAGTCGTAGCGGTCGAGGACGGGGTACAGGGCGCGGCCGAGGGCTTGTTCGCGGCCGACCTCGGAGACGAGCTGGATCTCGGCGGCGGACAGGTCGATGTTGCTGGGCAGCAGGTCCAGTCCTTCGACGCGGGTGTGCAGCAGTACGTCGTCGACGGAGACGCCGCGTTCGACGAGGAGGTTGTGCACGGTCAGGTCGAGGTCGTGGTGGGCGACACCGAGACCGGCGGACAGGGCGCCCTGCGGGTCGAGGTCGACGAGCAGGACGCGGCGGCCGTATTCGGCGAGCGAGGCACCGAGGTTGATGGTCGAGGTGGTCTTGCCGACCCCGCCCTTCTGATTGCACATCGCGATGATCTTCGCGGGCCCGTGGCTGGGCAGCGGCTGCGGTTCCGGGACCTGCCGGCGGGGCCGGCCGGTGGGGCCGAGCTCGGCCTCGGGTTCCGCGGTGTGGGTGTGCTCCGGGCCGGCGTGTGCCGCGTCGGCGCCGGGGCGGCCGTGGAGCAGGGCGTGCTGTGCTGCCGGCGCTGTGTCCGCTGCGGGCGGTTGTGGTGTCCCCACTATCCCCTGCTCCCCCTGTCCTGCTCGCTCGGCTGTCGGATCAACGCTACCGCTTCGGGTGGTGCGATGGCGCCGTGGACACGCCCTGCCGTCGCGGGCGCTATCGGGCGCGGGGGTGGGCCCCGGCCCACACCTCGCGCAGCGCACCGGCTGTGACCTGCGTGTAGATCTGTGTGGTGGTCACCGAGGCATGGCCGAGCAGTTCCTGCACCACGCGCACGTCGGCGCCGCCGTCGAGGAGGTGGGTGGCGAAGGAGTGGCGCAGGGTGTGCGGGGAGACGGCGGCGGTGACCCCGGCGCGGGTGGCGGCGGTCTGCAGCACCTGCCAGGCGCTCTGCCGGGACAGGCGGCCGCCGCGGGCGTTGAGGAACAGTGCGGGGGTGCGGCCGGTGGCCAGGGCGGGCCGGCCCCGCACGAGATAGGCGTCAACGGCGGCCAGGGCGGGACGGCCGACCGGCACGACGCGTTGCTTGCCGCCCTTGCCTCGCAGGAGCACCGACCGGTTGGTGGTGTCGAGGTCGTCGACGTCGAGGCCGACGGCCTCGGAGATGCGTGCCCCGGTGGAGTACAGCAGTTCGAGCAGCGCCCGGTCGCGCAGGTCGCGCGGCCCGTCGGCGCTGGTGCCCGCGGAGCCGAGGATGGCCAGCACGTCGGCGACGGACAGGGCCTTGGGCAGGCGCCGGCCCGCGGCGGGGGGTTTGACGGCGCGGGCGACGTCGACGGGGGTGCGGCCTTCGGTGGTGGCGAAGCGGTGCAGTCCGCGCACGGCGACGAGGGCGCGGGCGGCGGAGCTGGCCGCGAGGGCGGGCCTGCCGCGGTCGGGGTCGCCGCGGCGCAGCGCGGTGACGAAGTCGCCGACGTGCTCTTCGCGGACGTCGGCGAGGTCGTCGATGCCGCGGTCGGTGAGGTGGTCGAGGTAGCGGGTGAGGTCGCGCCGGTAGGACGCCAGGGTGTTGGGGGCGGCGCCGCGCTCGACGGTGAGGTGGTCGAGGTAGGCGTCGAGCTGGCGGGCGAGCACCGCGTCAGTTCCCGTCGCGCTTGGTGCGCAGCAGGGCGCGGGGCCGGTCGGGCCACTCGGCCTCGGCGGGGCGCAGGGCGCCCGCGGCGCGGCGGGTGGCGGCGAGGGCGAGGATCCCCGACACGGCGGTGGCGTTGACGATCCGGCCGCCGAGCACCATGGCGACGGCCTCGTCGACGGGGACGCGGCGGATCTCGAGGTCCGCCTCCTCGTGTTCGGGGTCGGGCCGGTCGGCCTCGGACAGGCCCCGGGCCGCGTACACGCGCACGGCCTCGTCGGTGAATCCCGGCGAGAGGGCGAGGTCGACGAGCAGGTCCCAGCGGGCGGCGGCCAGGCCGGTCTCCTCGGCGAGTTCCCGGCGGGCCGCGTCGAGCGGGTCCTCGCCGGGCGCGTCGAGCAGCCCGGCGGGCAGCTCCCAGAGGCGGTGGCCGAGCGGGTGGCGGTACTGGTGGATCAGGATCAGCCGGTCCTGCTCGTCGACCGCGGCGATCGCGACGGCGCCGTGGTGTTCGACCACCTCCCGTTCGGCCTCGTGCCCGTCGGGCATGGCGACCCGGTCCACACGCAGCGACACGATCGCGCCGGTGTAGATCCGGCGCGTGGACAGCGTCCGGAACTCGTGTCGCTGCGTCACGGTCGGCTACTTGCCGCCGGCGGTGGCGTTCTCGGACGTGGTGACCACCGCGTCGCCGCCGTCCACGTCGACCTCGTCCGCGTCGTCGCCGTGCACGTCCACGGGCAGGCGCTCGGCGGCCTTGTACCGCAGCGCGGCTGCGATGAACGCGGAGAACAGCGGGTGTGGGCGGGTGGGGCGGCTCTTGAGCTCGGGATGCGCCTGGGTGGCCACGAAGAACGGGTGCAGGTCGGCGGGGTACTCGACGAACTCGACGAGATGCCCGTCCGGGGAGGTGCCCGAGAACCTCAGGCCCGACTTGGCGATCCGGTCGCGGTAGGCGTTGTTGACCTCGTAGCGGTGGCGGTGCCGCTCGGAGACCTGCTCGCCGCCGTAGGCGCGGGCGACGACCGAGCCCTTGGCGAGTACGGCCGGGTAGGCGCCGAGCCGCATCGTGCCGCCGAGATCGGCCTCGCCGGCGACGGCCTGCTCCTGATCGGCCATCGTGGAGATCACCGGATGGGTGGTGTCGGGATCGAACTCGGCGGAGTTCGCGTCGGTGATGCCCACCGAGCGGGCCGCCTCGATGACCACGCACTGCAGGCCCAGGCACAGGCCGAGCAGCGGGATCTTGCGGGTGCGGGCGTAGCGGATCGCGCCGAGTTTGCCCTCGATGCCGCGGATGCCGAAGCCTCCGGGGATCAGGACCGCGTCCACGTCGCCGAGCGCGGCCTGGGCGCCGGCCTCGGTCTCGCAGTCGTCGGAGGGCACCCAGCGGATGTCGACCTTGGCGCGGTGCGCGAAACCACCGGCGCGCAGCGCCTCGGTGACCGACAGGTAGGCGTCGGGCAGGTCGACGTACTTGCCGACGAGCGCGACCCGCACGGTCTCACGCGGCTGGTGCACCCGGTCGAGCAGGTCGCCCCACACGGTCCAGTCCACGTCGCGGAACGGCAGGCCGAGCTGGCGGACGACGTAGGCGTCGAGTCCTTCGCGGTGCAGGACCTTGGGGATGTCGTAGATCGACGGGGCGTCGGGGCAGGAGATGCAGCCGTCGACGTCCACGTCGCACATCAGCGCGATCTTCGCCTTGAGGGCGGCGGGGACCTCCCGATCGCAGCGCAGCACCAGCGCGTCGGGCTGGATGCCGATGTTGCGCAGCGCCGCCACCGAGTGCTGGGTGGGCTTGGTTTTCAGCTCACCCGACGGGGCCAGATAGGGCACGAGGGAGACGTGCAGGAAGAAGACGTTGCCGCGGCCGACGTCGTGACGGACCTGACGGGCCGCCTCGAGGAACGGTTGGGACTCGATGTCGCCGACGGTGCCACCGATCTCGGTGATGATCACGTCGGGAACGTTGCCGTCCTTGTCGGGGCCGGCCATCGCCATGATCCGGTTCTTGATCTCGTCGGTGATGTGCGGGATCACCTGGACGGTGTCGCCGAGGTATTCGCCGCGCCGCTCCTTGGCGATGACCGTGGAGTAGATCTGGCCGGTGGTGACGTTGGCGGCGGCGTTGAGATCGCGGTCGAGGAAGCGTTCGTAGTGGCCCACGTCCAGGTCGGTTTCGGCGCCGTCCTCGGTGACGAAGACCTCGCCGTGCTGGAAGGGGTTCATGGTGCCGGGGTCGACGTTCAGGTAGGGGTCGAGCTTCTGCATGGTCACGCGCATGCCGCGCGCGGTGAGAAGAGCGCCCAGGCTCGATGCCGTCAGCCCCTTGCCCAGTGAGGAGGCGACGCCCCCGCTGACGAAGATGTGCTTGGTGGCGGTACGCGAGTGGCGTGACTGTGGCAAAGAAGCTCCCGTGACGTCTGGTGCAGGACTTCGGACTGATGACGGAACTGCTGGGGCCTGCACGACCCACGGAACTTCACGGTAACACCTGTCGTGGGTCCCGCGTGCACGACTCGCCCGGATCGGACGGGGATCACACCGTTCGCCGCGCCGCGCCCGTCAGCGGGCGGCGGTTCCGACGGTGACGGCGCCGGCGTTGGGGCCGGTTCCGTACCGGCCCGACACCCCGGCGAGCTGTTCCTGCAGCGCCAGCACCGTGGTGATGCGGCCGGATTCGCGGTCGACGGTGTCGACGGTGGACAGACCGGCCGACAGCGCCGCGTCGGCCCGCACCACCGCGACGGCCCCGTTGCCGACGGCGGCGCCGGGCCGCCCGGCCAGGACCGTGCCGGCACCGCGGGAGTCGAACGCGGCGGCGAAGCGGGCCAGCAGCGCACCGCGGTTGCCGCCGCCCTCGGCGCCGGCTCCCCCGTCGCCGGTGACGACGATGGCGGTCTGGGCGGGTTCGACGGTCCCGTCGTCGTACGCGACGAAGCCGCCGCCCCGCAGCGTGGAGAGCGCGAGGTCACGTTCCTGGGGGGTGCTGCGCGGCTGCCCGCTCGCCGGCTCGACGAGCAGCACGGCTCCGAGCAGGTCCCCGGCCAGGCTGCCCTGATCCACGGCGCCGGTCTGCAACTGCACCCCGGCGGGGACGACGTTGGTGACGGTGGTGCGCAGCTGGTCGGCGCCGGCGGCGTCGACGAAGGGCTCGGTCAGCGAGATCCGGCCGGTCACGGCGGCGCCCGCCGCCTCGACCGTGCGGATCACCGCGTCCAGGTCCGCCGGGTCGGTGTCGGGAGTGGCGATCATGAGCACCGTGCGGCCGGCGAGCGCGTCGCGCACCACACGCCCGGACACCGCGGCGTCGAAACCGTCGGCCGCGTTGAGCTGCTCGGTGAGCACGTTGGTGCGGTCCTCGGCGTCCTGCAGCCGGCCCTGCAGTTCGGACCGGTCGTCGCGGAGCCCGGCGACGACGCTGTCCGACAGCAGCCCGGAGCCGAGGACGATGCCCACGGCGAGGGCGAGGAAGACCGCTGCGATCGAGATTGCGTGGTGACGCAACGAGATCACGCGGTCAGCCCCTGCACCCACACCACGAGACTGTCCCAGCTCTGCACGGCCCAGTCCACGACGTCGCCGCCGAGGTTGGACACGATCAACGCGACGATCACGGCGATCAGCGCGGCGAACACCAGCAGGGCGATCACCCCGCCGGAGACGCGGCTGCGGTAGAGGGTGGCGACGGCCTTGGCGTCGACCAGTTTCGGCCCCACCTTCAGCCGGGTCATGAACGCCGACGGGTTGCTGTCACGGCGGCCCTGGTCGAAGAACTCGTCGAGCGAGACGGTGCTGCCGACGGTGACGATGAGGGCGGCGCCGTGATGGTCGGCCAGCAGCAGCGCCAGGTCGGCGGGGGCGCCGGTGGCGGGGAACGTCATCGCGCCGATGCCCAGGTCCTGGATGCGTTCGAGACCGGGGGCGTGGCCGTCGTGATCGGCGGGCAGCACCACCTCGGCGCCGGACTTGAGGGTCTCGGTGCCGATCCCGTCCGGGTCGCCGACGATCAGATCCGGCCGGTATCCGGCCCGGACGAGGGTGTCGGCGCCGGTGCCGACGCCCACGAGGATCGGCGAGTACTCCTTGATGAACGGCTTGAGGTTCTTCAGGTCCTGCTCGTGGTCCGGCCCGTCCGCGACCACCACCACGTGCCGGTCGCGCAGGTCCACGTCGACGTCGGGCACTCCGACCCCGTCGATGAGCAGCGGGCTCTCCGAACGGATGAACTCGATGGTGTTGCCCGAGAACGCCTCGAGGTGGTCGACCAGGCCGGTCTTCGCCTCGATCATGCGGTCGGAGATCTCGGTTTCGGTCTGCTCCTCGCCCTGGATCAGCAACCGTTCCCCGGAGTAGACACCGCCCTCGTGCAGGCGGACCTTGGCGCCGTCCTTGACCTTCTTGAACACCTCGGGACCGGTGTTGTCGATCAGGGCGATGCCGTTGGCGACGAGCACCTCCGGGCCGAGGTTCGGGTAGCGGCCGGTGATCGAACTCGAGGCGTTGACCACGGCGGTGACCCCGGCCTCGACGAGCGCGTCGGCGGTGACGCGGTCCATGTCGACGGCGTCGAGAACGACGATGTCGCCGGGACCGACCCGGCGCAGGAGCCTGGCCTGGTTCTTGTCGACCCGGGCAATGCCGCTCACTCCGGGCAACGTTTCGTTATTGCGTGACAGCAGCGCCGGCATCTTCATGGCATCGATGATGAACCCGGGCCGGGGCCGGGCAACGGAGGCGCGCCGGGCGGGATCAGCCTCGTCGTTCGGCGTGCGCGGTGGCGAGCAGTTCCTCGGCGTGGGCCCGGCCCGTCTCGGTGTCGCCGAGGCCGGCGAGCATGCGGGCGAGCTCCGCGACCCGCTCGGTATCGGTGAGCGCGCGCACCCCGCTGCTGACGACACCCCCGGCATCGTCGACTTTGTCGACGACGAGGTGGGTGTCGGCGAACGCGGCGACCTGCGGCAGGTGGGTGACCACGATGACCTGATGGGTGCGCGACAGGCGGGCCAGGCGCCGGCCGATCTCGACCGCAGCCCGACCGCCCACCCCCGCGTCGACCTCGTCGAACACCATCGTGGCGCCGCGTTCGGACCCGGCCAGCACCACCTCGAGCGCGAGCATGACGCGGGAGAGCTCACCGCCGGAGGCGCTGCGCGCGATGGGCAGGGACCGGGCCCCGCTGTGCGCGGCGAGCCGGAACTCGACGTCGTCGACGCCCGAGGTGCCGGCGTGCAGCACCCGCCCGCCGACCTTCAGCGGTGCGGTGTCCTGCGGCCCCGCCTCTCGGTCCCGCACCTGCACGTCCAGACTCGCCCGGCCCATCGCCAGGCCGGACAACTCCTTGCTGACCGCCTTCGCGAGCTTGTCGGCGGCCTTCCTGCGGGCGGCGGAGAGGGCGGTCGCGGCCTCGGCGGCGGCGGCCGCCTCGCGATCGGCGCGCGCGGCGAGGTCGGCGACCGCATCGGCGGACACGTCGATCCTCGACAGCCGGTCGCGGGCCTCGCGAGCCCACTCGAGCACACCGTCGATGTCCGCGGCGTACTTGCGGGTGAGCGATTTCAGCTCCGCCTGGCGGTTCAGCAGCGTCTCGAGGGCCCCCGGGTCCGACGGCAGGTCCGACAGGTATCCGGACAGCTCGCCGGCGACGTCGGTGACCACCGCGATGGCCTCGTCGAGCCGGGGACCGAGCTCGCGCAGGGCCGGGTCCTCGGCCGCCTCGAGCCGCGCCCGGGACTCCCCCAGCAGATCCAGAGCCGCCGCGGCCACGTCGTCGCCGTCCCCGCCGGTGAGCGCGGCCTGCGCGCCCTGCGCGGAGTCCCGCAACGAATCGAGGTCGCCGAGCCGGCGCACCTCGGCCACGATCCGGGTGTCCTCCCCCGGCTGGGGGTCGACGGCGTCGATCTCGTCGAGCGCGAACCGCAGGCGGTCCGCCTCCTGCGCGAGCTCCCGGGACCGCTCGGTGCGTTCGCTCAGCTCGGCCCGCGCGGTCAGCCACCGCTGGCGGTGCTCCTGGTACGCCGCCAGCAGCGGCGCGATCGCCCTGCCGGCGAACCGGTCGAGGGCGGCGCGCTGCTGGTCGGGCCGCAGCAGCCGCAACTGGTCGTTCTGGCCGTGCACGGTCAGCAGCGGATCGGTGAACTCCGACAGCACCCCCACCGGGACGCTGCGCCCGCCGAGGTGGGCGCGGGAGCGGCCGTCGCTGCCGACGGTGCGGACCGCGATGATGCTGCCGTCGTCGTCGCGCTGGGCGCCGGTCGTCTCGAGCAGGCGTGCCACTTCCCGCTCGACGTGGCTGGGCACCCCGCCCGCCGCGCTCGACCCGGCGTCGGCATCGATGCAGAAGCGACCCTCCACGACGGCGCGGGAGGCGCCGACACGGACGCGGGTGGGGTCGGCGCGCGCCCCCGACAGCAGGTGCAGGCTGGTCACGACCATGGTCTTGCCGGCTCCGGTTTCGCCGGTCAGGACGGTCAGCCCGCCGTGGAACTGGGCGCCGGCCTCGGAGATGACCCCCAGATTGTCGATCCGGATCTCGGCAAGCACCTCACAGTCTCCTTCCCCGCCAGCCCTTCACCGGAAGATCGAACTTGCGCACCATGCGGTCGGCGAACGGCGCCGAGTCCAGCCGCACCCACCGCACCGGGTGCTTGCCGCGCACCACCTCGAGTCGGCCTCCGGCGGGCAGGTCCAGGGTGCGGCGGCCGTCGCAGAACACCAGCCCGTCGTGGCTGCCGGCGAGGGTCTCCACGGCGATCAACGACTCCGGGCTGGTCACCATGGGCCGGGCGAACAGGGCGTGCGCGTTGCTGGGGATCACCAGCAACGCCTCGAGTTCCGGCCACACGATCGGGCCGCCGGCGGAGAACGCGTACGCGGTCGATCCCGTCGGGGTGGCGATCAGCACGCCGTCGCACCCGAACGCCGACACCGGCCGGCCGTCGACCTCGAGCACCACCTCGAGCACGCCCAGACGGGACTTGTTCTCGAGGCTGGCCTCGTTCAGCGCCCACCCCCGGTCGACGATTACGTCGTCGACCCGGATCGCGACGTCCAGCGTCATCCGCTCCTCGACCCGGTACTCGCGGCGCACCACCTGCGCCAGTGCCTCCTCGAGATGTTCGGCCTCGGCCTCGGCGAGGAAACCGATGCGGCCCAGGTTGATTCCGAGCACGGGCACCCCGGCGCGCTGGGCCAGTTCGGCGGCGCGCAGGAAGCTGCCGTCCCCGCCGAGCACGATCACCATCTCGCAGCCCCGGGCGGCGTCCGGTCCGGGTTCGACGATGCGGACCCGTCCGTCCGGGCCGGCGAGCGGACCCAGACCGGTGCTGGCGACCTCGTCGTCGAGCACCCGCAGCCCGATGCCGGCCTCGCCGAAGATCTTCGCCATGCGCTGCGCCGTCGCGGCGATCTCGACCCGCCCCGAGTGGGACACGAGCAGGACCTCGCGGGTCGCCCGCTCCGGGCCGGTCGCTGCACTATCTGCGGTCACTGGGGTCCTTCCTGCACGGCTCGTTCGACGAGTTCGACCACGTCCGCGCCCAGTTCGACCGGGCCGGGTTCCCCGGCGCGCAGCCACAGGAAGTACTCGACGTTGCCGGACGGGCCGGGCAGCGGACTGGCCACCGCCCCGAGCGTACGCAGCCCCAGAGCCTGGGCCTCCCGGGCGACACCGAGGACCGCCTCGGTGCGCAGAGCCGCATCCCGGACGACGCCGCCACTGCCGACCCGCTCCTTCCCGACCTCGAACTGCGGTTTGACCATCGGCAGCAGATCCGCGCCCGGAGTCACGCACCGCACGAACGCCGGGAGCACCAGCTTCAGCGAGATGAACGACAGATCCGCCACCACCAACTCGACCGGCCCTCCGATCGCGTCCGCACCGATGTTACGCACGTTTGTTCGATCGATCACGTGGACGCGCTCGTCGGACTGCAGCCGCCACACCAACTGGCCGTAGCCCACGTCGACGGCGACGACCTCGCGGGCGCCCTCGTGCAACAGGACGTCCGTGAAGCCGCCGGTGGAAGCCCCGGCGTCGAGGCACCGCCGTCCGGTGACCCGCAATCCCTGGGGGGTGAACGTCTCGAGGGCGCCGAGCAGCTTGTGGGCCCCTCGCGAGGCCCACGCCACCTCCTCGGCGACCTCCGTGACCAGCAGGGGCGCCCCCGGATCGACCTGGGTCGCGGGTTTCGTCGCGACGGTGCCGTTGACGAGGACCCGCCCAGCCGTGATCAGTTCACCGGCGTGCTCGCGGGACCGGGCGAGGCCCCGGCGCACCAGCTCCGCGTCGACTCGCGCTCGCCGGGCCACGTCAGATCTTGTCCACGGTCGCGAGCGCCTGGACCAGCAGGTCGTGCGCCTGTTCGAGCAGCTGCGCCTGCCGCGGGATGATCTCGGACGGATCGGGCTCACCGTCGGCGGTGACGTCGCGGGCGCGCGTGAGCAGGCCCTCGACCTCGATATGGATCGACGCGGGATCCACGCCCGGATGGGGGCGTGGAAGGTGGTCGCCTGGGCGTGGAATCGACGTGCTCATCGTCGACCACGCTAGTGCATGCCGGTGACGAACCGGCACACCACGCAGACCCGGCTCAGCGGGATATTCCCCACCGTGCCAGCAGGTCGTCCGCCGCCACGACCCGACCGAAACCGGGGTTGGCCCAGGCGACGTCGAGCACGGCCCGCAGCGCGGCCATCGGGTCCGCCGCGAACTCCGGAGCCAGGTGCACATCCCGTCCGTCGAACGACACCGCTCCCGGCTCGCGCGGTCCCACCCGCAGCGCGGCCGCCTCGGCGTCGAGACCGGCGAGCGAGTCGGCCACATAGGTGGGGCGCTGCTCCTGCGGCGCCCGGAGCAGGTCCGCGACCGTGCTGACGCCGGTCAGCACCAGCAACGAATCGGCGCCCACGGCGTTCGCACCGGCGATGTCGGTGTCGAGCCGGTCGCCGACCACGAGCGGACGCGAGGCGCCGCTGCGCACGACGGCGTCCTCGAGCAGCGGCGCGGCCGGTTTGCCCGCCACCAGCGGCTCACAGCCCGTCGCCGACCTCAGGGCCGCGACCATGGAACCGTTCCCGAGCACCAGGCCCCGCTCGGTGGGCAACGTCGAATCGACGTTCGTCGCCACCCACAGGGCGCCGGAGCGCAGTGCGAGCGTCGCCTCGGCGAGGATCGCCCACCCGGTCTCCGGGGAGTGTCCCTGCACGACCGCCACAGGCTCGGCGTCCGCGGAACGCACCGGAGTCAGACCGACCGCGGCGACCTCGTCGACGAGGGCCTCGGTGCCCACAACCAGCACCGGGGCACCGGCCGGGACCCGCTCGGCCAACAGCCGGGCCGCGGACTGGGAACTGGTGACCACGTTCGACTCGTCGGCCGCGAAACCGAGTTCACGCAGGTGTTTGGCGACCTCCGCCGGGCGACGGCTCGCGTTGTTGGTGACGTAGAACAGCCGCTCGGCACCCTCCGACAATGCCTCGCGGGCCCCGGGCACCGCCTCGGCGCCGCGGTAGACGGTGCCGTCCAGATCGAGCAGGAGTACGTCGTAGAGCGCCCGCAACGACGCGCCGCCGGAAGTACCGGTCACTGATCCTCTCCGGTGAGCTCGGCGACGCGTTCCTCGGCGTCGGTGTCCCCCTCGAGATCCGCTGCGGCGGCGTTGAGGAACCACTTCAATCCGTCCTCGGTACGTCCCGCGGCCACGAGTGCATCCGCGTACGCATAGAACAGGCGCGCGGCGGACGGGCCGGTGCGCGAGGCATCCAGGTCCGGGGTCTGCAGGGTGACCACCGCCTGGTCGAACTGTCCCAGATCCATCCGGGCGCCCGCCACGACGATGCGCAGCTCGGTGGCCTCGTCGCCGGTCAGCGCCCGAGCCTCGTCGCTGCGGCCCAGCTCGATCGCGCGCTCCGGCCGGCCGAGACCGCGCTCGCAGTCCGCCATGACCGCCAGCAATCCCGGTCCCCCGGCCATTCGTCGGGCGGCCCGCAACTCGGACAGCGCCTCCGCCCATTCGCCGGCGTGGTAGGCCGTGATTCCCGCTGCCTCACGAACCACGGCGATACGGCCGGCGCGCTGCCGCGCAGCACGAGCGTGCGCCAGCGCCAGACGGGGATCGTCGTCGATCAGGCGGCCGGCCATGACCAGGTGCCGGGCCACTGCGTTGGCGTTCGACTTGTCGAGACTCAGCAGGTCCCGGCGGATCGTCGGATCGAGGTCCGACGCTTCGACGTCCTCGGGCAGGTCCGGCTCGTCCGGCCGGGCTTCGCGACGCGGAGCCGGAGCACCCTCGCGGCCACGGCTCGGGCCGAATCCACCCTCGCCGCCACGGCGACGCGGAGCGCCCCCGTCTCGCCGTTCGGGTCCGTGGCCGGCACGGGACGTGCCCGTGCGCCGATCGTCACGGCCCCGATCGTCGCGCCGGTCACCGGTGCGCCGATCGTCCCGACGGTCGTCGTTTGTGCCTCGATGCGGGCGCTCGCTGCGGGAACGGTCGTCGCGGGAACGGTCGTCGCGCCGCTCACCGTAGGGCCGATCTCGCCGGTCCCCCGACGGGCGATCGCTGTGGGGTCGCTCCGAGCGGCTACTCCCGCGGGAGTCGTCCGCGGAGCCCTTCGCCGGCTCGCTTCGCCGTTCCCCGCGGAAAGTGCGGTCCTCGCCGCGACGATCCGGTCGGCCGGCGACTCCCTGCCGGCGATCCTCGCCGCGGGCCGGGCCCCGGTCGCCACCCTGGCGGCGCTCGCCGCTGTCTCCGCGTCCCGACCTGGGAGTGGACCCTCCACTCCGGAAGGATCGACGCTCACCATCGTTGTCGGACACAGAAAAATCCTTTCATGAAAAACCAGAAAAACCACGAGAGGGGACCCAACTGGTGGGTCCCCTCTCGTAAACGGGTGTTCGGCGGTGTCCTACTCTCCCACACCCTGTCGGGTGCAGTACCATCGGCGCTGGAGGGCTTAGCTTCCGGGTTCGGAATGGGACCGGGCGTTTCCCCTCCGCTATGGCCGCCGTAACTCTGTGAAACTGTCCACACTCCTTCGGAGTGAATGGAGTGAACGCCGCCCTCTTTCACGGGGGCTGCGCCCACTCGATTCCCCGAAGAACATGGTGAATCGAGTGTGTTGTTTCAGATACCGCACAGTGGACGCGTAGCTTCTTTGTGGTAAGTCCTCGGCCTATTAGTACCGGTCACCTGCATGCGTTACCGCACTTCCAGTTCCGGCCTATCAACCCGGTGGTCTGCCGGGGGCCTTACCCCCTCGAGGGGGTGAGAAACCTCATCTTGGAACAGGCTTCCCGCTTAGATGCTTTCAGCGGTTATCCCTTCCGAACGTAGCCAACCAGCCGTGCCCCTGGCGGGACAACTGGCACACCAGAGGTTCGTCCGTCCCGGTCCTCTCGTACTAGGGACAGCCTTCCTCAAGTTTCTAACGCGCGCGGCGGATAGAGACCGAACTGTCTCACGACGTTCTAAACCCAGCTCGCGTGCCGCTTTAATGGGCGAACAGCCCAACCCTTGGGACCTACTCCAGCCCCAGGATGCGACGAGCCGACATCGAGGTGCCAAACCATCCCGTCGATATGGACTCTTGGGGAAGATCAGCCTGTTATCCCCGGGGTACCTTTTATCCGTTGAGCGACACCGCTTCCACATGCCGGTGCCGGATCACTAGTCCCGACTTTCGTCCCTGCTCGACCTGTCGGTCTCACAGTCAAGCTCCCTTGTGCACTTGCACTCGACACCTGATTGCCAACCAGGCTGAGGGAACCTTTGGGCGCCTCCGTTACATTTTGGGAGGCAACCGCCCCAGTTAAACTACCCACCAGGCACTGTCCCTGAACCCGATCAGGGTCCGAGGTTAGAGGTCCAATACGATCAGAGTGGTATTTCAACAACGACTCCACCCACACTGGCGTGCGGGCTTCCCAGTCTCCCACCTATCCTACACAAACCGAACCGAACACCAATACCAAGCTGTAGTGAAGGTCCCGGGGTCTTTTCGTCCTGCCGCGCGTAACGAGCATCTTTACTCGTAGTGCAATTTCGCCGAGTCTGTGGTTGAGACAGCAGAGAAGTCGTTACGCCATTCGTGCAGGTCGGAACTTACCCGACAAGGAATTTCGCTACCTTAGGATGGTTATAGTTACCACCGCCGTTTACTGGGGCTTAAATTCTCAGCTTCGCGGAGTGAACTCCGCTGACCGGTCCTCTTAACCTTCCAGCACCGGGCAGGCGTCAGTCCGTATACCTCGTCTTACGACTTCGCACGGACCTGTGTTTTTAGTAAACAGTCGCTTCTCTCTGGTCTCTGCGACCACCCCCGGCTCACGGAGCAAGTCCGGTCACCGGGACTGGTCCCCCTTCTCCCGAAGTTACGGGGGCATTTTGCCGAGTTCCTTAACCACAGTTCTCTCGATCGCCTCGGTATTCTCTACCTGACCACCTGTGTCGGTTTGGGGTACGGGCCGTGTGAAAGCTCGCTAGAGGCTTTTCTCGGCAGCATAGGATCATGGAATTCGCCTCATTCGGCTACGCATCACCTCTCAGGCTGTGTGCGACACGGATTTGCCTGTGTCACGCCCTACGGGCTTACACCGGTACAACCACTGACCGGCCCCACTACCTTCCTGCGTCACCCCATCGCTTGGCTACTACCACCGAAGGTCCCGTGCAGCAGGCTCTCGGCTCCCGAAGGAACTCGATCACCCTTTGGACGGTTAGTACCGATGATTCACCAGGGGCGCGTTCACACGGGTACGGGAATATCAACCCGTTGTCCATCGACTACGCCTGTCGGCCTCGCCTTAGGTCCCGACTCACCCTGGGCGGATTAACCTGGCCCAGGAACCCTTGGTCATTCGGCGGACGAGTTTCTCACTCGTCTTTCGCTACTCATGCCTGCATTCTCACTCGCGCAGCCTCCACACCTGGATCACTCCGGCGCTTCCCCGGCTGCACGACGCTCCCCTACCCACCCGCACCACTGCCGGACGATCCGTGGACCCTCCGGGGTGTTGTGCGAGTGCCGCGGCTTCGGCGGTGTACTTGAGCCCCGCTACATTGTCGGCGCAGAACCACTTGACCAGTGAGCTATTACGCACTCTTTCAAGGGTGGCTGCTTCTAAGCCAACCTCCTGGTTGTCTCAGCGATCCCACATCCTTTTCCACTTAGTACACGCTTAGGGGCCTTAGCCGGCGATCTGGGCTGTTTCCCTCTCGACTACGAAGCTTATCCCCCGCAGTCTCACTGCCGCGCTCTCACTCACCGGCATTCGGAGTTTGGCTGATTTCGGTAAGCTTGTGGGCCCCCTAGACCATCCAGTAGCTCTACCTCCGGTGAGAAACACGCGACGCTGCACCTAAATGCATTTCGGGGAGAACCAGCTATCACGGAGTTTGATTGGCCTTTCACCCCTACCCACAGCTCATCCCCTCAGTTTTCAACCTAAGTGGGTTCGGGCCTCCACGACGTCTTACCGTCGCTTCACCCTGGCCATGGGTAGATCACTCCGCTTCGGGTCTAGAACATGCCACTACAGACGCCCTGTTCGGACTCGCTTTCGCTACGACTACCCCACACGGGTTAACCTCGCGACATGCCACTAACTCGCAGGCTCATTCTTCAAAAGGCACGCCGTCACCCCCAGCAGACCAAACTGCTCGAAGGCTCCGACGGATTGTAAGCGCACGGTTTCAGGTACTATTTCACTCCCCTCCCGGGGTACTTTTCACCTTTCCCTCACGGTACTAGTCCGCTATCGGTCACCAGGGAGTATTCAGGCTTATCGGGTGGTCCCGACGGATTCACAGCAGATTTCACGGGCCCGCTGCTACTCGGGTACCCTCCACGAGAGCCGGCATGTTTTCGTCTACGGGATTCTCACCCTCTACGACAGGCCGTTCCAGACCATTTCGACTAACACACCGGTTTCTTACTCTCGCCCACCATGACAGTGATGGGAAGAAGGGCCCCACGACCCCACGAGTGCAACGCCTGCCAGCTCTCACACACCCGCGGTTTAGCCTCTTCCGTTTTCGCTCGCCACTACTCACGGAATCACATGTTGTTTTCTCTTCCTGTGGGTACTGAGATGTTTCACTTCCCCACGTTCCCTCCACACGCCCTATATATTCAGGCGCGGGTAACACGACATCACTCGTGCTGGGTTTCCCCATTCGGAAATCCTCGGATCACAGCTCGGTTGACAGCTCCCCGAGGCATATCGCAGCCTCCCACGTCCTTCATCGGCTCCTGGTGCCAAGGCATCCACCGTACGCTCATAAACACTTACAACAAAGATGCTCGCGTCCACTGTGCAGTTCTCAAACAACACACAACAACCGGTACCGGAAGAAGAAACAACCCCTTCGTTCCCGATCATCGTCGCTGACAAAACACTCGCGTGTTCTCTCAGGACCCAACAGTGCACCGATATATCACCCACCGGCCGGCCATGTGACCCACCGAGCGTGCATGAAGCTGTCAGCGTTCCACCCATGAGCACCACCGGATTACGTGTGAATCCGAAATGGCTCTGCCTCGCTCCCCCGGCACCTGTGTGCTGGTCCGAGCAAGGAGTTGCTCCTTAGAAAGGAGGTGATCCAGCCGCACCTTCCGGTACGGCTACCTTGTTACGACTTCGTCCCAATCGCCGATCCCACCTTCGACGGCTCCCTCCCACGAGGGGTTAGGCCACCGGCTTCGGGTGTTACCGACTTTCATGACGTGACGGGCGGTGTGTACAAGGCCCGGGAACGTATTCACCGCAGCGTTGCTGATCTGCGATTACTAGCGACTCCGACTTCACGGGGTCGAGTTGCAGACCCCGATCCGAACTGAGACCGGCTTTAAGGGATTCGCTCCACCTCGCGGTATCGCAGCCCTCTGTACCGGCCATTGTAGCATGTGTGAAGCCCTGGACATAAGGGGCATGATGACTTGACGTCGTCCCCACCTTCCTCCGAGTTGACCCCGGCAGTCTCCTGCGAGTCCCCAACCGAATTGCTGGCAACACAGGACAAGGGTTGCGCTCGTTGCGGGACTTAACCCAACATCTCACGACACGAGCTGACGACAGCCATGCACCACCTGTACACCGACCACAAGGGAAACCCCATCTCTGGGGCGGTCCGGTGTATGTCAAACCCAGGTAAGGTTCTTCGCGTTGCATCGAATTAATCCACATGCTCCGCCGCTTGTGCGGGCCCCCGTCAATTCCTTTGAGTTTTAGCCTTGCGGCCGTACTCCCCAGGCGGGGCGCTTAATGCGTTAGCTACGGCACGGATCCCGTGGAAGGAAACCCACACCTAGCGCCCACCGTTTACGGCGTGGACTACCAGGGTATCTAATCCTGTTCGCTACCCACGCTTTCGCTCCTCAGCGTCAGTTACTGCCCAGAGACCCGCCTTCGCCACCGGTGTTCCTCCTGATATCTGCGCATTTCACCGCTACACCAGGAATTCCAGTCTCCCCTGCAGTACTCAAGTCTGCCCGTATCGCCTGCAAGCCCGCAGTTGAGCTGCGGGTTTTCACAGACGACGCGACAAACCGCCTACGAGCTCTTTACGCCCAGTAATTCCGGACAACGCTCGCACCCTACGTATTACCGCGGCTGCTGGCACGTAGTTGGCCGGTGCTTCTTCTGTACCTACCGTCACTCGCGCTTCGTCGGTACTGAAAGAGGTTTACAACCCGAAGGCCGTCATCCCTCACGCGGCGTCGCTGCATCAGGCTTGCGCCCATTGTGCAATATTCCCCACTGCTGCCTCCCGTAGGAGTCTGGGCCGTGTCTCAGTCCCAGTGTGGCCGGTCGCCCTCTCAGGCCGGCTACCCGTCGTCGCCTTGGTGGGCCGTTACCCCACCAACAAGCTGATAGGCCGCGGGCCCATCCTGCACCGGAAAACCTTTCCACCCCGGAACATGCATCCCGAGGTCCTATCCGGTATTAGACCCAGTTTCCCAGGCTTATCCCGAAGTGCAGGGCAGATCACCCACGTGTTACTCACCCGTTCGCCACTAATCCACCCAGCAAGCTGGGCTTCATCGTTCGACTTGCATGTGTTAAGCACGCCGCCAGCGTTCGTCCTGAGCCAGGATCAAACTCTCCGTTGAAGACTCACAATCAAACCCCGAAGGGCCGATCAGTCATAGACATCGAGCCAAATCACCAGCAAAAAACTCAAACCAGCAAAAACACTGACCACCACAGACGGAAGAATGCGGCAGCCAGCAACAACCACCCCCCGAAAAGAGGGGCGGTCGCACCAAAAATATTTTGGCACTGACATTCATCGGCACACTGTTGAGTTCTCAAAGAACACGCACACACCATCGCTCCGCGCCTTCGCGCCTTGCTCCGGGGCAACCGTTCTAGCCTAACACTCTGAACTCGCGGACGCAAACACTGTCTGCGATCTTCGTGTTGGCTGCTCGACCGATCAGGGCGCAACCGCTTTCCGTACCTTTCGGTCCGGGTCGGCGTCCGTGTCGCTCGAACGACGACAAAGTTACGCCACCGCTAACGGGCCGTCAAATCCGCAGGTCAGCGGCCCGTCGGCGGTGGCGGCAGTGCGCTCAGCCGCGTTCGACTCGCACGCCGGCAAAGTTGCGCTTGCCTCGCCGCAGGACAAGCCAGCGGTCGTGCAGCAGATCCGCGCTCGACGGGGTCCACTCCTCGGATGAGATCCGTTGGTTGTTCACGGAGGCACCCCCCTCCTTGATCGTGCGTCGGGCAGCGCCCTTGCTCTCGCACAGGCCGGTCGCGACGAGCAGGTCCACGATCGTGCCGGGCTGCCCGTCGTGCACTTCCGCGACGGAGGCCTCCGCCAGCGCGGCCGAGAGGGTCGCTTCGTCCAGGTCCGCCAACTCTCCACGACCGAACAGCGCCCGGCTCGCAAGTTCGACCGCCCGGGTGTTGGCCTCGCCGTGAACGAGGGTCGTCATTTCGGCCGCAAGGCGGCGCTGCGCCTCGCGCGCCTGCGGTCGCTCGGCCGTCGCCGTCTCGAGTTCGGCGAGTTCGTCCTGATCCAGGAACGTGAACCACCGCAGGTACTTCACGACGTCGGCGTCGGCGGCGTTGACGAAGTACTGGTACCAGGCGTACGGCGTGGTCATCTCCGGGTCGAGCCAGAGGCTTCCGCCGCCGGTGGATTTCCCGAACTTCTTGCCGTCGGCCGAGGTGACGAGCGGGACGGTGAGCGCGTGCACGGCGGCACCGTCGGTCCGTCGGTTGAGTTCGACGCCCGCGATGATGTTGCCCCACTGGTCCGACCCCCCCACCTGCAGCGTGCACCCGTGCTCGCGACGCAACTGCACATAGTCGTTGGCCTGCAGCAGCATGTAGCTGAACTCGGTGTACGAGATGCCGTCGCCCTCGAGCCGGCGCTTCACCGTGTCGCGAGCGAGCATGACGTTGACGGAGAAGTGCTTGCCGATATCGCGGAGGAAGTCGACGACGCTGAGCGAGGAGGTCCAGTCGGCGTTGTTCACGACGATCGCGCTGGTCGGCGACTCGTCGAAGTCCACGAACCGCTCGAGCTGACCGCGGATGCGTTCGGCCCATTCGGCGACCGTGTCCGCCGAGTTCATGGTCCGCTCCCCTACCTCCCGCGGATCTCCGATCATGCCGGTAGCGCCGCCCGCCAGCACGATGGGCCGGTGGCCCGCTCGCTGGAAACGCTTCAGGGCCAGCAACGGCACGAGGTGACCGGCATGCAGACTCGGCCCGGTGGGATCGAATCCGGCATAGAGCGTGACCGGGCCCGCGGCGAGATCGCGGCGGAGTGTGTCGAGGTCGGTCGATTGGGCGATCAGTCCACGCCAGGTCAGTTCGTCGAGGATGTGCTCAGTCACCGCTCGATCATCCCATCCGACGGGGAGCGGCCGGCGCGCGCGGGCTGCGCCGGTACGCCGACACCCCCACGGCGCCGGGGATCCACAGCCGCCACGGTCGTTCGGCCGCGACACTGATGCCCACGCGTGGGCCCGACGCGACCCGGTCGACGTCACCCAGAGTGAGTTTCGCGGTTGCGCCATCGTCGAGCACATCGATCCCGTTGTCCGCCAGCGTCAATCCCAAGGCGGCCGCGAGGTTGCCGGGTCCGCGGGCAAGGTTCGGTGCGGGAGTCCCGGCCGTTCGCCGGAAACGGACGATCTCCTCCCCCGCGACTACTTCGGCACCTCGCAGCAATACCGCCGCGGCCACTCCGTCGGGCCCCACGGAGATGTTCGCGCAGTGGTGCAGCCCATAGCTGCGGTAGATGTAGAGATGGCCGGCAGGGCCGAACATCACCGCATTCCGCGGCGTACGTCCCCGGTAGGAGTGCGCCGCCGGATCGGGCCAGGGACCGTCCTCGGGCCCGCCGTAGGCCTCGACCTCCGTGATCCGCAGGACCACCTCGCCCGCGCACAGCGTGGCGCCGAGGATCGTGTGCGCCGCAGTCAGCGGGTCGACCCCGGTGAGCCGCTCGAACGCCACGCTCAGTCCGCCACCCGGTCCTCGGTCCAGCCGGCCACGCCGCGCGCGACGAAGTCCTCGTGTTCGGCCTCGGTCACCGCTCGGGCCTCGTCGACGAGGAGGACGGGGATGCCGTTCTCGATCGGATACGCGCGGCGCAACCGCGGGTTGTAGAGAACCAAATCGTCCACGAGGAGCAGCGGCCCCTTGTCCTGCGGGCAGGCCAGGATGCTCAGCAGCGTGGGATCGACAGCCACGGTGGTCCTCTCGACGGTGGTGCGGGACTCGGACGGCCCCAGGCTACCGTGCGCCCGGTGCCGGACCTGTGCCGACGCCGGTGAATCTCGCCGCGACCGCTTTGGTGAACCGCTTGTAGGTTCCGGTCGCCGGGTCGGCGAACCACGACCGCACGGTCGGCTTCGGCAGGCCCCGCGCCGGCAGGTCACCGGACATCGGCCGATACGTGGGCCCGAGTGCGATGTGCGGCACGACATGGACCAGGTCGGGCCGTTCCGGAGCGGGAACCGCGTCGAGTGCCGCCGTGATCTCGGCGGCGCTCGGCGCGCGGTTCTCGCGCAGGGTGCACGCGGCCACGGCGACTTCGGTGTCTCCGGTGCGCACGCCGTATACGACGCAGAGATCGACCCGCGGGATACCGCCGAGGGCATCCACCACCGGCTGGCCGTACACCGGTCCGTGCGGGGTGCGGATGACACTGTGCTTGCTGTCGAGCAGCCAGTAGTCACCGTCCTGGTCTCGTCGGAAGAGGTTCTCGGTGGGCACCCACACGTCGCCGAGTTCGAACACTCCCCGCATGACGCCGGGCAGCGCTTCCGTCGACGCGCTGGGCCGGCCGAGCAGGAGGCCGACCTCGCCGGCGGCGCTCTCGCGGACGAAGCCCCGCGCGTCCTCCACCAGACGCCCGGTGGTCGGGTCCCACGCCGCCAGGCGTGCCTCGGCGCTGCCGGGCAGCGGCCGTCCCTTGCATCCGATCTTGGCACCCGAGACGTTGGCCAGGACGATCTCGCCGTCGGTGGAGGCATAGAACTCGAGCACCTGGGCGGGAGCGAAGCGTTCGAGGGTCCGCCGCCACAGGCCGGGCGTCATGCCCGAGCCGATGAAGAGGCGGACGGGGTGGATCTCGTCGATGTGCAGTGCCGGGCTGTCGAGGACGTCCCGCATCATCGCCCAGGTGTAGGTGACGACGGTGACGCCGTAGCGGTGCACTTCCTCGCTGAAGCGGGCGGGGTCCAGGCCGTGGGACAGGGCTATGCGGCAGCCGCCGGCGAGCGCGCCACCGAAGCTGACCAGGAGACCGGACGAATGATGAAGCGGGGCAAGGCAATACACCGTGTCACCACGCCCCAGTGCGGCGGCGGTGGCGGTGCCGAAGGCCGAGAGCGCCCATCGGTGGTTGGAGATCTGACGCATCTCCAGGGTGTCGCCGCTCCCGGTGAACAGGAGGAAGGCGAGTTCGCGCGCGACGCCGGGGTCGGGCGCATACCAGCCGGGGAGTTCGACCGTGGTGATGTCGAGGTGTTCGAGATCGACGACGTCGGCGCCGGCCGGGATGTCCAGTTCGCGGATGCTGCCACCACCGAGGACCAGGGCCGGGATGCCGGTGGCGATCGCCTGCTGGAGGTTCTCGGGATCGGTGATGATCTTCTGGACGGCGCCCAACCGGATGGCCTCGTCGAGGTCGGGGCCGGGCGGGAGCAGGACCGACACCGCGCCGATGCGGGAGACGGCCGTGACCGCGGCCATCGCACTGGGACGGGTGTCCATGAGGACACCGATGTGGGCGGCGGGGCGGACACCGGAGTGCACCAGCCCGCGCACCACGTTGTCGATCCGCCGATTGACGTCGGCGAAGGTGTAGACGCGGTCCTCGTAGATGAAGCACTCGCGGTGCGGCCCCTTGCGGCACTGCTCCGTCAGGACGCCGGCGAGCGAGATGCGGGTTCGTGGCTGAATCTGCCCGAGCCGGGCCAGGCGCGGAAGGGCCCGGGCCGCCTCCCCCGACAGCTCCCGGGCCCCGCGCACCGTTTCGGAGGCCAGGTCGGCGATGCCCTTGCCGACCTCCACACCGACCTCGGCGATGGTGGCGACGGTGTGGGTGAGGCGGGCCGCGACGGACACCCCGGTCTCTCCTTCTGCGTGGAGCTCGGGGATCGCCATCCGGCCGACGCCGACCGGCCGGTCGCCGTGCCCTTCCCGCCACTGCACCCATTCGCCGACGGCGGGCCAGGTCTGCCGCGCCGCGGTGCCGCCCACGACGAGCCCGAAATGGCCTGCGCGCAAGGAGTATTCGAACACCTGAGCCCGGGGGGCGGCCTTGCGTATGCCGCGCACCGCGAGGGGCTGCCCGATGTCGTCCACCTCGCCGACGAACGCGAGGATGGGGCAAGTGATCTCGGCCAGGCTCACGGCCCGGTCGTTGATGACGAAGCCGCCGCTGACCATGCGGTTGTGCACGATGAACTGGCGAAGCAACTCGGCCACTGCAGGACCGGACCAGGCCACCCACCCCTCCGTGTCGAGGAAGCGGCGCTGAGGTTCGCGCGGCAGGAGGGCTTCCCGGTCGTGCAGCTGCATGAGGAACTCGATGCGCGAACGCACGGTCTTGACGGGGTCGAGGAACTGGAAGCCGGTCTTGGCCATCCACCCGGTGATGGCGAGCCGGTTGAAGACGTGGTCGGCGAGGAAGTCGGCGGCCCGGACGGCGACGCCCTCGGGAATCCCGAACGGCAGGGCGGCCAGGGTGTCCACGGGGCTGCCGAAGGTGATCAGGCTGGCGACGTGCCGACTGCGGCGGTAGGCCGCGGCCTGATAGCAGAACATGCCGCCCTGCGAGTACCCGGCCAGGTGGATGTCCCGGCCGGTGTATTCATGCACGTGATCGATGATCTCGTCGAGGGCGATGATGTGGTCGGTGAGGGTGCGGTCCCACCCGCCTTCTTCCCGGTCCGGGGAGCCGAAGTCGACCACCCAGGGGTCGAGACCCATCGAGTGCAGGATGCCGACGGCTCCGGTATCGCGGGTGACGTCGTAGACGTCCGCCGACATCATCATCGGGGGGACCAGCACCACCGGAGCAGCATTCTCGGCGGCGTCGGATTCCGGGTAGTAGTGCCGCAGCCTGTACATGCCGGTCCGCTCGACGATCTGGAACGGCGACGGTGTCGCCCCCGTTTCCAGACCGCCGTGACGGACCACCTCGAGGCCGTTCTGCGCGGTCGCCACCACGCGCCGCAGGGGCCCCATCACCGATCCACCGCCCACTGCCACGAACCTCTTCCCATCCGCCGAGTTCTGCGTGTGTCCACCCTGTCAGGAATGACAGCCTGCCACATTACGTCGAGGCGATGGCCCTGTTCACCGAGCGGGCCGGTCAGCTGCGCACCCAGTCCCGCAGCGCGCGAGCGGCGGCACGAACTCCGTCGAGCTGTTCACCTACCCGGGCGCCCGCGGTGCCGCCGCGGGCGTTGCGGGAAGCGATGGAGCCCTCCACGGTGAGCACCTCGCGGACCTGCGGCGTCAGCGCGGGGTCGACCGCCGTCAGCTCGTCGTCGGTGAGTTCCTCGAGGCCGACGCCGCGCGCCTCCGCCGCGCGCACGCACGCCCCGGCCGCCTCGTGTGCGACGCGGAACGGGACACCCTGGCGCACCATCCACTCGGCGATGTCGGTGGCGAGGGTGAATCCGGCGGGTGCCAACTGGGCCATACGATCGGTGTGGAAGGTCAGGGTGGACACGAGACCGGTGATCGCCGGCAGCAGCAGCTCGAGCTGCAGGACCGAGTCGAACACCGGCTCCTTGTCCTCCTGCAGGTCCCGGTTGTACGCCAGCGGTTGGGCCTTGAGGGTGGCGAGCAGGCCGGTGAGGTTGCCGATGAGGCGACCTGCCTTGCCCCGGGTCAGTTCCGAGACGTCCGGGTTCTTCTTCTGCGGCATGATCGACGATCCGGTGGACCACTCGTCGGCGAGGGTGATGTAGCCGAACTCCGGGGTGCTCCAGAGGATGACCTCCTCCGCCATGCGGGAGAGGTCGACCGCGATCATGGCGAACACGAACGCGGCCTCGGCGGCGAAGTCGCGCGCGGAGGTGGCGTCGATCGAGTTCTCGGCGGCGGAGTCGAAGTTCAGTTCTGCCGCGATCGCGTCGGGGTCGAGGCCGAGGGAGGAGCCGGCGAGCGCTCCCGAGCCGTACGGGGACACCGCCGCACGCGCGTCGAAGTCCCGCAGCCGCTGCACGTCGCGCAGCAGCGGGTGGGCGTGCGCGAGCAGGTGGTGTGCGAGCAGTACCGGCTGTGCTGCCTGCAGGTGGGTCTTGCCCGGCATCACCGCGGCGGGATGCGCGGCGGCCTGGTCGGCGAGGGCGTCGACGACGGCGAGGACACCGTCGGCGATACGTCGCGCCGCGTCGCGCAGCCACATCCGGAACAGGGTGGCGACCTGATCGTTGCGGGAGCGGCCGGCTCGCAGCCGGCCGCCGACGTCGGGACCGACCCGCTCGATGAGCCCACGTTCGAGGGCGCCGTGGACGTCCTCGTCGGACTCGGCCGGGGCGAACGCGCCGGAGGCGACGTCGGCGCCGAGCCGGTCGAGGCCGTCGAGCATGGTGGCGAGGTCGGCCTCGCTGAGCAGGCCGGCCTTGTGCAGCACGCGCGCGTGCGCCTTGGAGGCCCGGACGTCGTAGGGGGCGAGCGCCCAGTCGAAGTGGGTGGACTTGCTCAGTGCCGCCATGGCGGCGGCCGGTCCGGATGCGAACCGGCCGCCCCACAGGGCGCCCTCGTTGGTGCCGTGACTCTGGATGCCTTCGGCATCGTGACTCTGGATGCCTTCGGCATCGTGACTCCGGATGCCTTCGGCGTCGTGGGCGGTCATGACTACAGGCCCAGGTCCCGCTTGGCGGCGACCTTGGAGGACAGGCCGTGGATCTGGACGAAGCCCTTGGCGTTGGACTGGTCGAAGCTGTCGCCCTCGTCGTAGGTAGCGAGGTTGAAGTCGTACAGCGATTCGGCGCTGCGGCGGCCGTTGACGGCGATGTGGCCGCCGTGCAGGACGAGCCGGATGTCGCCGGAGACGTGCTCCTGGGTGTTCTGGACGAACGCGTCGAGCGCGTACTTCAGCGGCGAGTACCAGAGACCGTCGTAGACCAGCTCGCTCCAGCGCTCCTCCACGCGGCGCTTGTACCGGCCGAGCTCGCGTTCGAGGGTGACGTGCTCGAGCTCCTGGTGGGCGTGGATGAGGGTGAGAGCGCCGGGGGCCTCGTAGATCTCGCGGCTCTTGATGCCGACGAGGCGGTCCTCGACCATGTCGAGGCGGCCGACGCCTTGGGCGCCGGCGCGGCGGTTCAGTTCCTGGATGGCCTCGAGCACGGTGACCGGCCGGCCGTCGATCGCGGTGGGCACGCCCTTCTCGAAGGTGATGATCAGCTCGTCGGGGGCCTGCCAGTTGAGGCTGGGGTCCTCGGTGTAGTCGTAGACGTCCTTGGTGGGGGCGTTCCACAGGTCCTCGAGGAAGCCGGTCTCGACGGCACGGCCCCACACGTTCTGGTCGATCGAGAACGGGGACTTCTTGGTGACGTTGATCGGCAGGTTGTGCTCGCCGGCGAAGGCGATGGCCTTCTCGCGGGTCCAGGCGTAGTCGCGGACGGGGGCGATGACCTCGAGGTCGGGGGCGAGGGCGCCGAATCCGACCTCGAAGCGGACCTGGTCGTTGCCCTTGCCGGTGCAACCGTGCGAGACGACCGTGCCGCCGTGATCGCGGGCAGCCTTGACGATGTGCTTGACGATCAGGGGGCGGCTGATCGCGGAGACCAGCGGGTAGCGGTCCATGTAGAGGGCGTTGGCCTGGACGGTCGGCAGGCAGTACTCCTCCGCGAACTCGTCCTTGGCGTCGACGACGACGGATTCGACCGCGCCGCAGTCGAGGGCGCGCTGGCGCACGACCTCCATGTCCTCGCCGCCTTGGCCGAGATCGATGGCGACGGCGACGACCTCCTTGCCGGTCTCCTTGCCGATCCAGCTGATGGCGACGGAGGTGTCCAGCCCGCCCGAGTAGGCGAGTACGACGCGATCGGCCATTGTGTTTGTGCTCCTTCTTGATTGAACTTGCGTCTATCGGTGCTCGGTGCGCGATCGGATCAGGCCAGGGATTCGATCTTCGCGGCGAGGTCGGCTCCGGTGAGGGGCTCGCGCGCGATCACCGCGATGGTGTCGTCGCCGGCGATGGTGCCGACCACTTCGGGTAATGATGCCCGATCGAGTGCGCTGGCCAGATAGTGCGCTGCTCCGGGTGGGGTGCGGAGCACGGCGATGTTGCCGCTCGAGTCGGTGGAGACCAGCAGTTCGCCGAGGAGGCGGGAGAGCCGGTCGGTGCCTCCGGACACGCCGCGGACGGGGCTCCCGTCCTCGGGGACGACGTACACGCCGGGCCCGCCGTCGGCCCCGCGGAGCTTGACCGCTCCGAGCTCCTCGAGGTCGCGGGAGAGGGTGGCGTTGGACACCTCGATGCCTTCGGCGGCCAGCAGCGCGGCGAGTTCCGGCTGGCTGCGGATCGCGTGGGTGGCGACGAGCGCGGTGATCCGGGCCTGCCGGGCCGCGCGGGTCGGGGCCGCGGCGGCGCCGGCCGGTCCGGCGCCGCTCGACGGTTCGGCCACGCTGCTCACGGTTACCGTTCGCGCTGCTCGAGCAGCCACACGAGCAGCGCCTTCTGTGCGTGGAGGCGGTTCTCGGCCTCGTCCCACACCACCGACTGCGGTCCGTCCAGGACCTCGTCGGTGACCTCGTCGCCGCGGTGGGCGGGCAGGCAGTGCAGCACGACGGCGTTCGGGTCGGCGAGCGCGAGCAGCTCGGCGTTGACCTGGTACGGACGGAAGGGACCGACGCGGTCGAGTCCGTCGTTCTCCTGGCCCATGGAGGTCCAGGTGTCGGTGACGAGGGCGTCGGCGCCGGCGACGGCGGCGCGCGGGTCCTCGGTGAGGGTGATCCGCGCGCCGGTTTCGGCGGCGCGGGCGCGGGCCGCGTCCACGACGGCGGGGTTCGGGACGAAACCGGCGGGGGCGGCGATCGTGACGTCGATGCCGGCGGTGACACCGCCGAGCAGCAGCGAGTGCGCCATGTTGTTGGCACCGTCGCCGAGGTAGGTCAGCTTCAGCCCGTGCAGCTCACCCTTGTGCTCGCGGAGGGTGAGCAGGTCCGCGAGGACCTGGCAGGGGTGGTACTCGTCGGAGAGGGCGTTGACGAGGGGCACGGTGGCGCCTTCGGCCATCGCCTGGAGCCGGTCCTGGCCGAAGGTGCGCCAGACGACGGCGTCGACGTAGCGGGACAGGACGCGGCCGGTGTCCTGCAGGGTTTCCTCGCGTCCGAGCTGGGTGGTGCGGCCGTCGACGACGACGGCGTGGCCGCCGAGCTGGGCGATACCCATCTCGAAGGAGAAGCGGGTGCGGGTCGAGTTCTTCTCGAAGATGACTCCGACGCCGCGCGGGCCCTCGAGGGGACGGGCCGAGAACGGGGCCTTCTTCAGGGCCGCGGCGAGGTCGAGGACCTCGCTCTGCTGCGCGGGCGTGAGGTCGTCGTCCTTGAGGAAGTGCTTCACCATGGGTCTAGTTTCCTTCCTGCTGGGCGGCGTCGAGCACGCAGGGCAGCGTCGCGACGAACCCGTCGGCCTGTTCCTGGGTGAGGATCAGCGGCGGCGCGAGGCGGATGACGTCGGGGGCGGCGGCGTTGACGAGATAGCCGGCGTCCCGGGCGGCCGCTTCGACGGCGGGTGCCTTGGTGTCGGTGAGGACGATGCCGAGCAGCAGGCCGGCGCCTCGGACGTGGTCGACGAGGGGGTGCCCGAGCGCTTCGATGCCGGTGGCGATGGATTTGCCGACGGCGTCGACGTGGGCGAGCAGGTGCTGTTCGTCGATGGTGCGCAGGACGGCGAGCGCGGCGGCGGCGCACACCGGGTTGCCGCCGAAGGTGGTGCCGTGCTTGCCGGGCTGGAAGAAGTCGGCGGCCGGTCCGGTGGCGACGACGGCGCCGATGGGCAGGCCACCGCCGAGCCCCTTGGCGAGGGTCATCACGTCGGGCACGATGCCGACGGCCTGGTGGGCGAAGAACGTGCCGGTGCGGGCGATGCCGGTCTGCACCTCGTCGAGGACGAGCAGCGCCCCGCGTTCGGCGGTGATGCGGCGGGCGTGGGCCAGGTAGCCCTCGGGGGGCACGACGACGCCGGACTCCCCCATGATCGGTTCGAGGAACACGGCGGCGGTGTTCTCGTCGACGGCGGCGTCGAGGGCGTCCGCGTCGCCGTAGGGGACGAATTCGACGCCGGGGGGCATGGGTTCGAACGGGGCGCGCTTGTCGGGCTGGCCCGTGAGTGCCAGGGCGCCCATGGTGCGGCCGTGGAAGGCCTTCTCGGCGGCGATGATCTTGGGGCGTCCGGTGAGCCGGGCGAGCTTGAACGCAGCCTCGTTGGCTTCGGTGCCGGAGTTGCAGAAGAACGCCCGGCCGGGGTGCCCGAAGTGCGCGAGGAGACGCTCGGCGAGTTCGACGACGGGTCCGCTGGCGTAGAGGTTGGACACGTGGCCGAGCGTGTCGAGTTGCGCGGTGACGGCCTCGCGGATGGCGGGATGGCGGTGACCGAGGGCGTTGACGGCGATGCCGCCGAGCAGGTCGAGGTACTGCTTGCCGTCGGCGTCGGTGATGACGGCACCGTCGCCGGCGACGAGGGCGACCTTGGGGACGCCGTAGTTGTTCATCAGCGACCCGGCCCAGCGCTGCTGGAGTTCGGAGGTGCCGGTCATGAGGTGCCTTCCTGGGTGGGTGCGGTCGTCCGGGGGTGGGTGGGAGTGACCATCGTGCCGATGCCTTCCTCGGTGAGGAGTTCGAGCAGCACCGAGTGCGGCTGGCGTCCGTCGATGACGTGGGCGGTGGGCACGCCGCCGCGGACGGCCCGCAGGCAGGCCTCCATCTTCGGGACCATGCCGGCGTCGAGGGACGGCAGCAGATCGGCCAGGGCGTCGGCGTCGATGCTGGTGGCGAGGGAACTGCGGTCGGGCCAGTCGGTGTAGAGGCCCTCGACGTCGGTGAGGACCACGAGCTTCTCCGCGCCGAGGGCCTCGGCGAGGGCGGCGGCGGCGGTGTCGGCGTTGATGTTGTGGACCACGCCGTCGGCATCGGGGGCAATGGTGGAGACGACGGGGATGCGGCCGGCCGCGATGAGGTCGTGGACGGCGGCGGGGTCCACGGTAGTGACGTCGCCGACGAGACCGATGTCGGTGTCCTCGCCGTCGACGACGACCGTGCGGCGGGTGGCGGTGAAGAGGTGGGCGTCCTCGCCGGAGATGCCGACGGCGTACGGGCCGTGGGCGTTGATCAGGCCGACGAGTTCGCGGCCGACCTGGCCGAACAGCACCATGCGGACGACGTCCATCACCTCGGGGGTGGTGACGCGGAAACCACCGCGGAACTCCCCTGCCATGCCCAGTCGCTTCAGCATGGCGTTGATCTGCGGTCCGCCGCCGTGGACGACGACGGGATGGACGCCGACGGTGCGCAGGAACGCCATGTCGGCGGCGAAGGCGCGCTTGAGGTCGTCGTCGATCATGGCGTTGCCGCCGTACTTGACCACGACGATCTTGCCGCGGAACTTCTGCAGCCACGGCAGGGCCTCGGCGAGGACGTACGCCTTCTGGTGGGCGGTGAGCTGCGCGATGGGATCGGTGGCCATATCGGTTCCGGTCATGACGAGTAGGCCGAGTTCTCTTCGACGTAGCCGTGGGAGAGGTCGGTGGTGCGGATGGTCACCTCGGCGTCGCCGACGCCGAGGTCGATGTCGAGGGCGATGTCGGGGCCGGAGAGGTCGACCTCGCGGGCGCCGGGGGCGCCGACACCGTCGATGCACACCGGGGAGCCGTTGAACGTGACGGAGATGCGGTTCGGGTCGAGGTCGATCGGGGCGATGCCGATCGCGGCGAGGACGCGACCCCAGTTGGGGTCGGAACCGAACAGGGCGGTCTTGACGAGGTTGTCGCGCGCGACGGTGCGCGCGCCGACGAGGGCGTCCTGTTCGCTTGCGGCGCCGCGGACGGTGACGGTGACCCGCTTGGTGACGCCCTCGGCGTCGGCCATCATCTGCCCGGCGAGGTCGTCGCACACCGCGAGGACGGCGGCGTCGAGCTGTTCCTGGGTGGGGGCGATGCCGCTGGCACCGGACGCGAGCAGCAGCACGGTGTCGTTGGTGGAGGTGGACCCGTCGACGTCGAGGCGGTCGAATGTCAGCCGGGTGGCGGCGCGCAGGGCGCGGTCGAGCTGCTCGGCGGTGGCGACGGCGTCGGTGGTGACGACGCACAGCATGGTGGCCAGAGCGGGGGCGAGCATGCCGGCGCCCTTGGCCATGCCGCCGACGTTCCACTTGTCGGCGTGGTGCAGGGCCGCCTGCTTGGGCACCGTGTCGGTGGTCATGATGGCGTAGGCGGCGTCGGTGCCGCCGGAGATGCCGCCGGCGAGTTCGTGGACGATCTCCTCCACGCCGGCGAGGACCTTGCCCATGGGCAGCCGGTCGCCGATGAGCCCGGTAGAGCACACGGCGATCTCGCCCGCACCGGTCTCGGTGCCCCAGTTGCTGAGGGTTTCGGCGACCTTCTCCGCGGTGGCGTGGGTGTCCTGGAACCCGCCGGGGCCGGTGCAGGCGTTGGCGCCGCCGCTGTTCAGGATCACCGCGCGCAGGGCGCCGGAGGTGAGGACCTGCTGCGACCACAGCACGGGTGCGGCCTTGATCTTGTTGGTGGTGAACACGCCGGCGGCGGTCAGCTCCGGACCCTCGTTGAAGACCAGCGCGAGGTCCGGGTTGCCGGAGGCCTTGATGCCGGCGGGGATGCCCGCGGCGCGGAACCCGGCGGGCGACGTGACGCCCTGGGTGCGGATCAGGCGTCCGCCGGCGATGTCGACGGCGTCGACGTAGACGTGCTCGTCGGTGGAGTGTCTGTCGATGCTCACGGGGCGACTCCCACGGTGGACAGGCCGGCGGTCTCGGGCAGGCCGAGTGCCAGGTTCATGGACTGCACCGCCGCGCCGGCGGTGCCTTTGGTCAGGTTGTCGAGCGCGGCGATGGCGACGAGGACGCCGGCGTCGGGGTCGACGGTGACGGCGAGCTGCACGGCGTTGGAGCCGAGCACCGCACCGGTGGTGGGCAGCACCCCTTCGGGCAGCACCTGGACGAACGGCTCGTCGGCGTAGGCCTTCTCGTACACGGCCCGGGCCTCGTCGGCGGTGGCCGTGGTGGGGGCTGTGCAGGTCGCGAGGATGCCGCGGGGCATCGGCGCCAGCACGGGGGTGAAGGAGACGGTCACGGCGGCGTCGGTCAGGGCGGCGAGGTTCTGCTTGATCTCCGGCGTGTGCCGGTGCGCTCCGCCGACGCCGTAGGCCCGCACCGAGCCCATCACCTCGGAGCCGAGGAGGTCGACCCTGGGGGACTTGCCGGCGCCGGAGGTGCCGGACACGGCGACGACCTGGACCCTCGGCTCGACGATGCCGGCCGCGACGGCGGGGGCCAGGGCGAGGGTGGCCGACGTGGGATAGCACCCGGGGACCGCGATGCGGGTGGCGCCGATCAGGTGCTCACGCTTGCCGGGCAGCTCGGGCATGCCGTAGGGCCAGGTTCCTGCGTGGTCGCCGCCGTACCAGCGTTCCCAGTCGGCCGACTCGGACAGACGGAAGTCGGCGCCGCAGTCGATGACGACGGTGGTGTCGGGCAGTTGCTCGGCGATGACGGCGGAGTGGCCGTGGGGCAGGCCGAGGAACACGACGTCGTGGCCGGCCAGGGTGTCGAGATCGGTGGCGCCGAGGATGCGGTCGGCCAGCGGAAGCAGGTGGGGATGGAACTCGCGGAGCGTCGCGCCGGCGTTGCCGCCGGCGGTGAGCGCGCCGACGACGAGCCGGCCGTCCTGATAGGCGGGATGACCGAGAAGCAGGCGCAGGATTTCGCCGCCCGCGTACCCGCTGGCCCCCGCGACGGCGACCCGAATCGGTGACTGTGCGGTCGCCGTGAATTCCGGTGAGTTACCCATACGATTGATTATGCATCATCATGCAACTTCATTCATACGGGTGGGTCGGACCGGACCGGCTCACCCCTCGGCCAGCGAACGGCGGATCTCGGTCAGCTTGTCGGCGGCGGCCCGTCGGCGCTCGTCGAACTGTTCCTCGAGCGTGCGCCCCGCCGCGCTCTCGCGGGCGAGTTCCTCCGCACCGATCGCCGTGCCTGCGCGGCGTTCGATCTTCTCACGCACCGAGTCGAACGTGGGCACTCCGGCCGAGGTGTAACCGGCGGCCGCCCCCTCGGCGGGTGTCACGTCCGGCCCGACCGGGGACGGCGGGACGTCCGGCACCGACGGCGAGCCCGGTTCCGCCGGTGTCACGTCCGGGACCGACGGAGAACCGGGCTCGGCCGGGGGGACGTCGGGCACGGGCGTGTCCGGAGCGTCGGGGTCGGGGGACGACGGATCCGTGGTCATGCTCCCAGGCTACGTCCGCAGGCCCGGGTCAGTGCCGCAGTTCGGCACCGACGGCGGCGGACGCCGACGCGACGGCGGCGGCGCGGGCGGCGCTGGCCTCGTCCTCCGTGAGCGTGCGGTCTGCCGCCCGGAACCGCAGCGCGAAGGCGAGCGACTTGCGGCCCTCCCCGACCTGCGCCCCCTCGAACACGTCGAACAGGCGAATGTCCTCGAGCAGCTCGCCGCCACCCGCGCGCAGCGCTTCCTCGACGTCGGCGGCCGGGACCTCCTTGGCCACGACGACGGCGACGTCCTGCAGGACGGCGGGGAACGGGGAGACCTTGGGCGCCGGCAGCGACTCCATGATCGGCAGCGCGTCGAGGTCCAGTTCGAACGCGCACGTGCGGGCGGGCAGGCCGCCGCGCTCGAGCACCGCCGGGTGCAGCTCGCCGGCATGGCCGACGACGACACCGTCGACGAGCAGCTCGGCGCAGCGGCCCGGATGCCAGGGCAGGTACTGCGCCGCGCGGCGCTGCAGCCGCACACCGGCGGCGGCCGCGACGGTCTCCGCCGCGGCGAACGCGTCGGTCGCGTCCGCGGGCCGGCCCGGGCCCCACGGCCCGGCGGGCTCCCGCAGGCCGCACAGCACCGCCCCGACATGGACGGGCTGCGCGGGCAGCGATCCTTCGAGCAGCGCGATCTGCTCGTCGGTGGGACGCCGGTCCACCGGCAGCGGCGGCACGGGCCGGGTGCCGGGTCCGGGCAGGACGACCTGCGCGATCGCATAGAGCGACAGGTCGCGCTGGCCACGGGAGACGTTGCGGGCGAGCACCTCGAGCAGGCCGGGCAGCAGCGTCGTCGCCAGCTCGGGGCGGTCGGCCTCGAGCGGGTTGAGAACCTTGGTGGTGGTGCGGCGCGGGTCGTCGGAGTCGAGACCCCACGTGTCGAACACGTGCGCCGGCAGGAAGACGGGGGCGAGGACCTCGACGTGGCCGTCGGCGGCCAGGGCGCGGCCCACGGCGCGGCGGCGCTTCTGGCTCGGGGTCAGTCCGCGTCCGGCGGGGGCGGCGGGGAGCACGGACGGGATCTGCTCGAGTCCCTCGAGCCGCAGCACCTCCTCCACCAGGTCGGCCGGCTGGCGCAGGTCGGGTCGCCACGTGGGCGGCGTGACCACCAGCTGGCCGTGCCCGTCCGGGCCGACGCCGACCTCGACGCCACATCCGATCTGGGTGAGCCGGCGGGCGGCGGTGCCGGTCGGGTAGGAGACCCCGGCCATGCGGTCGGGCAGGTCGATGTCCATGCGGATCGAGACCGGCTCGACGGGGACCGAGATGTCGGTCAGGACCGGCTCGACGCGGCCACCGGCGATCTCCACGAGCAGCGACGCGGCCCGGTCCAGCGCCGGCAGCGCCACTTCGGGGTCGACGTTGCGCTCGAACCGCTTGCCCGCCTCGCTGACCAGCTTGTGGCGCCGCGCGCTCCGGAACACGGCCAGCGGATCCCAGGTGGCGGCCTCGAGGAGGACGTCGGTGGTGGTGCCGCTCACCTCGGTGGCGACGCCGCCCATGATCCCGGCCAGGGAGATCACGCCGGAGTCGTCGGTGATGACGACGTCCTCGGGGTCGAGGTCGCGTTCGATGCCGTCGAGGGTGGTCAGCTTCTCCCCCGCCTTCGCGCGCCGCACGACGAGCTCACCCTGGAGGGTGGCGGCGTCGAAGGCGTGCAGTGGCTGGCCGAGTTCGAGCAGCACGTAGTTGGTCACGTCGACGGCCGGGGAGATCGGGCGGATGCCGGACAGCAGCAGCCGCCGCTGCAGCCACCACGGGGACACGGCCTTGGGGTCGATGCCGGTGACCTTGCGGGCGGCGAAGCGGGTGGCGTCGGTCTCCGGCTCGAGCCGGATCGGGTAGGCCTGGCCGCCGTCGGCCGGATTGGGCACGACGTGCGCGGGGTCGGCGAACTCGAGGTCGAAGCCGCACGCGAGTTCGCGGGTCAGGCCCCGCAGCGAGAAGCAGTAGCCGCGGTCGGGGGTGATGTTCAGCTCGATGACGGTGTCGCCGAGGCCGAGCAGGTCGTTGGCGTCGGTACCCGGTTCGGCGGTGCCATCCTCGAGGACGAGGATGCCGGAGTGGTCCTTGCCGATGCCGAGCTCGGCGACGGAGCAGATCATCCCGTCGGAGACCCTGCCGTAGGTCTTGCGGGAGGCGATGGCGAAGCCGCCGGGCAGCACCGCGCCGGGCAGCGCGACGACCACGAGGTCGCCCTCGGTGAAGTTGCGGGCGCCGCACACGATGCCGCGCGGGGCGTCTTCGCCCACCTCGACCTGGCAGAAGCGGATGGGCTTCTTGAACTCGGTGAGCTCGGTGATCTCGAGGACGCGGCCGACGACGAGGGGGCCGTCGAGGCGCGCGAGGGTGTCGACCTCCTCCACCTCGAGTCCGACCCGGACGAATCCCGCATCGAGTTCCTCGGCGGTGACGTTCCACTCGGGGGTGGCCCGCTGCAGGATCTCGGTCAGCCAGGACTGCGCTACTCGCACTTGTGCTCAGCTCTTTCGGTCGGTTCGGTGGTCGGGTCTCGGGTCGGGCGGCGTCAGCCCTGCACGCCGAAGGGCATGGTGAATCGGACGTCGCCCTCGACGATGTCGCGCATGTCGGAGATGCCGTTGCGGAACTGCAGGGTGCGCTCGAGGCCCATCCCGAACGCGAAGCCGGTGTACTCGTCGGGGTCGATGCCGCTCGCGCGCAGCACGTTGGGGTTGACCATGCCGCAGCCGCCCCATTCGACCCAGCCGGCACCGCCCTTCTTGTTCGGGAACCACACGTCCACCTCGGCGGACGGCTCGGTGAACGGGAAGTAGTTCGGGCGCATCCGGGTTCGGGTCTCGGGTCCGAACAGGGCACGGGCGAACGCGTCCAGGGTGCCGCGCAGGTGGGCCATGGTCAGCCCCTTGTCCACGGCCAGGCCCTCGATCTGCGAGAACACCGGGGTGTGGGTGGCGTCGAGCTCGTCGGTGCGGAAGGTGCGGCCGGGGCACACCACGTAGATCGGGATGTCGCGGTGCAGCATGGTGCGCACCTGCACCGGCGAGGTGTGGGTGCGCAGCACCTGCCGTGAGCCCTCCGGCGCGATGTGGAAGGTGTCCTGCATCGTGCGGGCGGGGTGGTCCGGCAGGAAGTTCAGCGCGTCGAAGTTGAAGTGCTCGGTTTCGACCTCGGGGCCCTCGGCCACCTCCCAGCCCATGCCGACGAACACGTCGGCGATCTGGTCGGAGATGATCGTGATCGGGTGCCGCGCGCCGGCGGGCCGGCGGTTGGCGGGCAGGGTGACGTCGATGGCCTCGGCGACGAGGACCGCGGCGTCGCGCTCGGCGAGGAGCTCGGTGCGGCGTTCGTCGAAGGCTGCGGTGACCGCGCCGCGGGCCGCGTTGACCCGCTTGCCGGCGTCGGCGCGCTGGTTGCCGGGCAGGCCGCCCAGGGCGCGCTTGGCGAGGGAGACGGGGGCCTTGTCGCCGAGGTGGTCGATCTTGGCCTGCGCGAGCGCGTCGAGGTCGGGGGCGGCGGCGAACGCGGCCAGCGCGGCCTGCGTGGACGCGGCGAGCGACTCCTCGCTCAGGGCGCTCGGATCGACTGCCGGCGGGGTGCCGCCCTCATTCTTGGCCACGACCGGTGCAACTCCTTCTTCGGGCGAACGGTGGGTGTGGTGCCACGTTCGGCGTCGAACGGATCGCGCCAGCGCAGCACCCAAATCCTAGGCGATGGCCGGGCCGCGCTAGGGCACGGCCCTGTCGGCGCGATGCTGCACGCGGGCGCTTGCGTACAGGCAGATCGACGCGGCGGTGGCAAGATTCAACGATTCGGCGCGGCCGCGGATGGGGATGCGCACCCGGTGGTCGGCCCGCGCCGCGACCGCCGGGTCGAGGCCGTGGGCCTCGTTGCCGAACAGCCACGCCGTGGGGGCGGCGAGCAGCTCGTCGGCCTCGTCGAGATCGACCTCGCCGTCGGCGGCGGTGGCGAGCACCTGGAGTCCGGCGGCGGCGAGCGCGTCGAGGACGGTGCCGGTGTCGCGTTCACGGGCGAGCGGGAGGTGGAACACGCTGCCCGCGGAGGCGCGGACGCACTTGCCGTTGTGCGGGTCGACGCTGTCGCCGGCGAGGACCACCGCGTCGGCGCCGACCGCGTCGGCCACGCGGATGACGGTGCCGGCGTTGCCGGGCTCGGCGATCTCGACGGGCACGGCGAGCAGCCGCGGCGGCGGGGTCAGGGCCCGGGCGAGCGGCACGTCGAGCAGATCGCACACGGCGACGATGCCGGGCGGGGTGACGGTGTCCGACAGCCGGGCGGCCGCGCGCTCGGTGACGGTGGAGACCCGCACGTGTCGGCGCCGGGCGGCGCCGAGCAGATCGGGGTAGCGGGCGGCGGCGGCCTCGGTGACGAACACCTCGTGCACGACGGCGGTCGTGAGGGCCTCGCCGACGGAGTTCTCGCCCTCGGCGAGGAAACGGCCGGCCTTGCGGCGGTCGGAGGTGCGCAGGAGTTTGACAGCAGAAACGACCCGTGGGGTGCGCTCGGTGAGCGGGTCCACGGGTCGTTCCTGTGCTGGTCGGTCGTTCAGCGTCGTCTCGGCGTTCGGCGCTGCGCTCAGGCGGCGTCGGCCGGCGCGTTGACGTCGGCGGGCAGCGCGGCCTTGGCCACGGCGACCAGGCCGGCGAACGCCTCGGCGTCGGAGACGGCGAGCTCGGCGAGGATCTTGCGGTCCACCTCGACACCCGCGGCCTTCAGGCCCTGGATGAAGCGGTTGTAGGTGATGTCGTTGGCGCGGGCAGCGGCGTTGATGCGGCTGATCCACAGCTTGCGGAAGTCACCCTTGCGCGCGCGACGGTCGCGGTATGCGTAGGTCAGCGAGTGGAGCTGCTGTTCCTTGGCCTTGCGGTACAGACGCGAGCGCTGCCCGCGGTAGCCCTTGGAAGCCTCGAGGATCGAACGGCGCTTCTTCTGGGCGTTGACGGCCCTCTTCACGCGTGCCACTGATATGTCCTGTCAATCTCGGGGGGCAGTCGATCGCCCCCGGGGGTCGGTCGGGGAAAGAAGCTCAGATGCCGAGCATGCGCTTGACGCGCGGGGCGTCGACGTCGGAGACGGCGGCCTTGCCGTCGAGGCGACGCGTCACCCGGGAGGACTTGTGCTCGAGCAGGTGGCGGCGGCCGGCCTTCTGGCGCAGGATCTTTCCGCTGCCGGACACCTTGAATCGCTTCGCGGTGCCGCTGTGGGTCTTCGACTTGGGCATGGAGTCCTCAGTTCGTCGGGGATTTACTCGTGTTCGTCCGGCTTGCGCGCAGCGGCCGGCCGGGCGGTGAGCCCGGTCGACCGGCGGAGCTACGCGGTGCCGTCGCCTGCCGCGGGCTTGTCCGCGGCAGGAGCCGGCCTGGCGACGGAGGCCTGGGCGGTCTCCTGCGCCTTGGCGCGGGTCTTGGCGCCCTTGTGCGGGGCCAGGACCATGGTCATGTTCCGACCGTCCTGCTTGGGGGCGGTCTCGATGAAGCCGAGATCGGCGACGTCGGCGCCGAGGCGCTGCAGCAGCCGGAACCCGAGCTCGGGGCGGGACTGCTCGCGGCCGCGGAACATGATCGTCACCTTGACCTTCGACCCCGCCTCGAGGAAGCGCACCACGTTGCGCTTCTTCGTCTCGTAGTCGTGGTCGTCGATCTTCGGCCGGAGCTTCTGCTCCTTGATCACGGTCAGCTGCTGGTTCTTGCGCGACTCGCGCGCCTTCTGGGCAGCCTCGTACTTGAACTTGCCGTAGTCCATGATCTTGCAGACCGGCGGACGGGCGTCAGGGGCCACCTCGACCAGATCGAGATCGGCTTCGAATGCCAGGCGGAGTGCATCTTCAACACGCACGATTCCGACCTGTTCCCCACCCGGTCCGACGAGTCGGACCTCGGGAACTCGGATGCGTTCGTTGATGCGGGTCTCAGCGCTGATGGGGCCTCCTAGGTAGAGCGGTGCGGTCCGGGTGACCGCGCCGCAGCACATGGGGCCGACTTCCGACGAAAAACCCCGCCGACGGTGCTTGCGCACCGGGCGGGGTCCGAATACCGACCGGCCCGACGGACCCCACGACGCGAAGGCCGTGCGCTCTCGCCCCCCGATCACTCGGGGTGCACGCTCCCCGGATACCCCGGTGGGCGGCGGACCGGACCACTGAGCGAAGGTCATGACCAGGTCATGTGCCGCGCAGAGGTGGGAGTCGGACTCCACTTTGCTGCCCACGCGCAGAGCACGCGGACGGTCGTGACTCACAGCCTAGCAAACTTCGGGCCGTCGATCGAATCGCCGGCCGCGGCCCGACCCGCCCCAGCGGCAGCGAGGCGCGGGTGGGATCGTGGACCCATGACCGACACCCCCGATCCGACCGTGGCCGGTGACGTCCGGCACCTGGGCGAGATCCCGGCCGTCGAGGTGATCAGCCGCGCCGCCGTGATGCTCATGAGTTCCGCCGCCGAGAAGCTCGGCCTGGCCGACGAGGATCCCGAGGCCGGCACCCACCGCGACCTGGACGAGGCGCGCCGGGTGATCACCGCCCTCGCCGGGCTGGTCACCGCGTCCGTGGAGTACCTCGGCCCGCACGCCGGGCCGCTGCGCGAGGGGCTGCAGGCGCTGCAGCGGGCCTTCCGGGAGGCGTCGGCCTACCCGGACGAGCCGGGCAAGGGCCCGGGCGAGAAGTACACCGGCCCGGTCTTCTGACCCGGCCTCGGCCACCCCGGTCTCAGCGCAGCGGCACGCCCGGCTCCTCCCAGGCCCGCAGGCGCCGCAGCAGCGAGTCCTTCTTGCGTTGGTGGTCGGCCATCCGGCCCAGCACGTCGTCGAGGAAGCGCACCGCGTGGTCGACGTACGGGCCCTTGTTGAGCATCACGCACTCGGCCCGGCCCGACGCCGCGGCGTCGGTGATCTCCGCGCGCGACGGCCGGCCGGTCCGGGCGAGGGTGTCGAGGACCTGCGTCGCCCAGATCACCGGGACGTGCGCCGCCTCGCACACCCACAGGATCTCCTCCTGCACCTCGGCCAGCCGGCCGTAACCGGCCTCGACGGCGAGGTCGCCGCGCGCGATCATCACGCCGACCCGCGGCGAGTGCAGGGCCGCGAACAGGATGGACGGCAGGTTCTCGAACCCCGCCACCGTCTCCACCTTGAGGATCACCCCGAGCCGCGCGCCGCCGAGTTCGGCGAGCCGGTCCTGCAGGCGCGCGACGTCGGCGGCACTGCGCACGAAGGACAGGCTGACCGCGTCCGCGTGCGCGACCACGAACGGCAACCGGTCCAGGTCCTCGTCGGTGAGCGCCGGCAGCCGCAGCTCGGTGTCGGGCAGGTTGATGCCCTTGGCCGTCCCCAGCCGGGAGCCGCGCAGATCCGCGTCGGTGATGCGGATCCGCAGCCGCCCCGGAGCGGCCTCCTCGACGATCCCCCCGATCCGGCCGTCGTCGAAGAAGATCCGGTGCCCGATCCGGGTGTCCTCGAACACCCGGGGCAGGGTGCAGCCGATGCGGGGCGGGTGGGCGTCGGGGTCGGCGGGCGTGAGGTCCGGATCCAGGATCAGCTCGTCGCCGACGTGCAGGGTGAGCCGCCGTTCGCGCGGCGGGAGGGCCGCGACGGCGGTGGCGTCGCCGTGCGCGGTCAGCCGGGTGCCGGGCACGAGGTAGGCGGTGTCGGTCAGCTCGGTGCGCACGTCACCGGCGGCGGTGCCGGTGACGACCAGCATGCGCTTGGAGCCGCGGGTGTCGCGGAAGGCGATGCGGTCGCCGGGTCGGCGCCGGGCCAGCCACAACTCGTCGGTGACGGGGACGACGACCTCGCCCGCGGCGGCCGCAGAGCCCGGGCGGGTGAGCCGCACCTGGACGGGTGCGACGGTGCGGCCGAGCGCGTCCCGTTCGGGTTTGGCGTGCACGACCGCGGGACCGGGCGCGACGGGGCCCGTGCGCAGCTTCGGGCCGGCGAGGTCCATGGTGACGGCGACGTGCCGGCCGTGGGCCCGTTCGGCGCGGCGCACGTGGTCGATCATGGCGGCCCACGCGTCCGGGCCGTCGTGCGCGCAGTTGATCCGGACGAGTTCGGCGCCGGCGCCGACGATCCGGTCGACGAGTTCGGCGTCGGTGGCCGCCTCGCTCGGCAGCGTCACCATGATGCGGGTCCGGCGGCCGCCGTGGACGGGACCGAGCAGTGCGGTGGCGTGGCGTTCGAGCAGGCGCTCGCCGGTGACGAAATCGACCGGACAGGGCCGGGCATCGATCTCGGGCAGGTCGGCGAGGCTGCCCACGGCCCGGCGCACCGCGTCGACGGAGGCCAGCACGTGGGCCTCGGCGCGCCCCAGGGACGAGAGCCCCCACGCGGCGAGGTCGGACTGCAGGTCGCGGATGTCCCGGCGCCGCAGGGCGACGTAGTGCGCCAGGTTCTCCGCGCCGGGCCGGTGAGCGGGGTGGGCCTGGGCCCAGCGCTCGTCGGCGTCCGCGGCGGCGACGAGCCCGTCCCGCAGCTCGTCGAGCGCGGCGGCGAGGGCCGCGAGGTCGCCGTGCGCACCGGTCATGCGCCCACCGTAGGGGCGCGGAGTTTCGCGAGGTTTGCGCCCGGTTGAACAATGTCGTTCCGGCAACGACCGTGTCGGTGACCCGCACCGTCGCCTGCATCCCCGAGGATGGGTGTCGTGGGCGCACACGTGATCCTCGTTCCCGGATTCTGGCTCGGCGCATGGGCATGGGAGGCCGTCGCCGAGGACCTGCGGGCGCGGGGGCACAGGGTCGACGCCCTGACTCTGCCCGGGCTCGGGTCCGTCCGGACCGACCGCTCCGGCATCACCCTCGACGACCACGTCGGTGCCGTCGTGGATGCGGTGGCGGGCGGTGCGATCGTCGTCGCGCACAGCGGCGCCGGCCCGGTCGCGTACGCGGCGTCGGACCGGGTCCCGACGGACGTGGCCCGCCTGGTGTACGTCGACTCCGGTCCGCTGCCGGATGCCGCTGCACTGCGACCGGATCTCGATGCCGCCGTGGCGGAGATCCCGCTACCGCCGTGGGCGGAGCTCGAAGCCGACGGCAACAGCCTGCACGGGCTCGACGACGCTGCGCTGCAGCGGTTCCGGGAGCGGGCGGTGCCGCATCCGGCCGGTCCGGCGCGGACTCCGCTCGCCCTGCACGACGACGCCCGCCTGAGGGTGCCGACCACCGTCGTGTGCAGCAGCTTCCCGTCCGGGGCGATCCCGCGGATGGCGCAGTCGGGGCATCCGGTGGCGTCCGAGCTCGGCCGGTTGACCGACGTGGAGTACGTCGACCTGCCGACCGGTCACTGGCCGATGTGGTCCCGTCCCGCCGATCTCGCGGCGGCGATCGATACGGCGACGATCGATACGGCGGGGCGCCGCTGACGCGGTCGCTCGCTACCGGCCCGCGGCGAACAGGTCCTCAACGAACGCTGTGACGTCGTCCAGGGACGCCCGCATCGTCTCCAGGTGGCCGACGGGATACGACCGGAACACGAACCGCTCCCCGGCCGCGGTCAGGTCGGCGACGAGCTTGAACGTGAACGGCGCCGGGGTGACGGTGTCCGTCAGGCCCTGGCCGAGGAACAGTGGACGGTCGTAGCCGCGGGTGGGGATCTCGAGCATGTCGCGGGCGGCCCGGACCAGGGCCGGATCGTCGGTGCGTCGCGCCAGCAGGTCGCCGATCGACAGATCCCCGACCTCGGCCGCCGCCTCCTGGTAGCACAGGTCCTCGAGCCGGGCGAGGACCTCGCGGCCCCGCGGGCTGAGGAAGCGGTCGACGTCGACGTCGGGGCGGGTCGCGCGCATCCCGGCCAGCAGGTAGGCGATGAACACGGTGGTGCCGGTCAGCGGCAGCGGCGGAAGGCGCGGGTCACCGAACGGCACGAGGTGCTCGATGTTCGACGGCACGCCCAGCGCGACGGCGCCGCGGTAGTCGAGCTCGGGTGCGTACCGGGTCGCGAGGGAGGCCGCGACCATCGCGGCTTGACCGCCCTGCGACTGGCCGAGTGCGACCCAGCGGGACCCGAGGGAGGGTTCCACCGCCCGCGCGGCGCGCACCATGTCGATCAGGGCGTGGGCCTCCGACGGCCCGTCGAGGTAGGCGTGGAGGCCGGGGGTGCCGAGACCGGGGTAGTCGGTGGCGACGACCGCGTATCCCTGGGCGAGCCAGTGCGCCAGGTATCCGTTGTCGATGCGGCCGTCGACGGTGGGGGCGCACCGGTCCGCGATTCCGACCGCGCCGTGTCCCCACGACACCACCGGCCAGCCGCCGGTGGGCGCGGCGCCCGACGGCACGAAGACCGCGCCGGTGCTCAGGGCCGGCACCCCGCGCGGTCCGGTGGTGCGGTAGGTGAGCACCGACGCGGCGGACGCACCCGGCAGCCACCACTGCCGCGGCAACGGATCGACCCGGACGACGGTGCCCGGCGGGTCCGCCTCGCTGCCTGCGGGCCGGGCCGCCGCAACCCCGGCCGTGAGCAGCATCGCCGTCACGAGCGCGGCGACGATCCCGCGGACACGACCACCGGAGAACGTCCGTGCCACCCCATCCCCCTTCGCGGTCCGCGGCGCGTCGGCGCCGAGGTCAGCTCGCGGCCGCCACCTTCCGCGGCGCGCGCTTGCGCGCCGGCTTGCGGGCGGGCGCGGGCTCCTGGGCGACGGACTCGGCGAGCGCCTCGCGCAGGAACGTGCCGGTGTAGCTGCCCTCGACCGCCGCGACGTCCTCGGGCGTGCCCTGCGCGACGACGGTGCCGCCGCCGGAGCCCCCTTCGGGGCCCATGTCGATGATCCAGTCCGCCGTCTTGATCACGTCGAGATTGTGTTCGATCACGATCACCGTGTTGCCCTTGTCGACGAGCCCGTTGATCACGCCGAGCAGCTTGCGGATGTCCTCGAAGTGCAGACCGGTGGTCGGCTCGTCCAGCACGTACACGGTGCGGCCCGTCGACCGCTTCTGCAGCTCCGCGGCGAGCTTGACGCGCTGCGCCTCGCCCCCCGAGAGCGTCGGGGCCGGCTGGCCCAGGCGCACGTATCCGAGGCCGACGTCGACAAGGGTGCGCAGGTAGCGGTGGATCGAGGTGACCGGCTCGAAGAACTCGGCGGCCTCCTCGATGGGCATGTCCAGCACCTCGGCGATGGTCTTGCCCTTGTAGTGCACCTCGAGGGTCTCGCGGTTGTAGCGGGCCCCGTGGCACACCTCGCACGGCACGTACACGTCGGGCAGGAAGTTCATCTCGATCTTGAGCGTGCCGTCACCCGAGCAGGCCTCGCATCGGCCGCCCTTGACGTTGAACGAGAACCGGCCCGGCTGATAGCCGCGCACCTTCGCCTCGGTGGTCGCGGCGAACAGGGTGCGGATCTTGTCGAACACGCCCGTGTAGGTGGCCGGATTCGACCGCGGGGTACGGCCGATCGGCGACTGGTCCACCTGCACGAGCTTGTCGAGCTGGTCGAGCCCGTTGACGCGGGTGTGCCGGCCGGGCACCTGCCGCGCGCCGTTGAGCTTGTTGGCCATGACCGTCGCGAGAATGTCGTTGACCAGGGTCGACTTGCCGGATCCGGAGACACCGGTGATGGAGGTGAGCACGCCGAGCGGGAAGGCCACGTCGATGCCGCGCAGGTTGTTCTCGCGGGCGCCGACGACGGTGACCTGACGCTTGCGGTCCACCGGCCGGCGCTGCTCCGGCACCTCGATCCGCTGACGTCCGGACAGGTACGCGCCGGTGAGCGACTCGGTGCACTCGAGCAGTTCCTTGTAGGGGCCGGTGTGCACGACGCGACCGCCGTGCTCGCCGGCGTACGGCCCGATGTCGACGACCCAGTCCGACGCGCGGATGGTGTCCTCGTCGTGCTCGACGACGATCAGGGTGTTGCCGAGATCACGCAGCCGCGTGAGGGTTTCGATGAGCCGGCGGTTGTCGCGCTGGTGCAGGCCGATGGACGGCTCGTCCAGGACGTACAGGACACCGACCAGGCCCGAGCCGATCTGGGTGGCGAGGCGGATGCGCTGTGCCTCCCCGCCGGACAGGGTGCCGGCCGCGCGGGACAGGGTGAGGTATTCGAGTCCCACGTCGAGCAGGAACCCGAGACGCGCCTGGATCTCCTTGAGCACCTGCCCTGCGATGGCCTCCTCCCGCGCCCCGAGGGTCAGGGCGTTCAGGAACTCGGCGCACTCGGCGATGGACAGGTCGGAGACCTCGGCGATGGACTTGTGTCCGTGCTCGCCCGCGGCGATCGTCACCGCGAGGATCTCCGGACGCAGCCGCGCGCCCTCGCACGTGGGGCACGGGATCTCCCGCATGTACCCGTCGTAGCGTTCCTTCATCTGCTCGGACTCGGTCTGTTCGAGCCGGCGGTGCAGGAACGGCATCACGCCCTCGAACTCGGCGTAGTACGACCGTGTCCGGCCGTACCGGTTCTTGTAGCGGACGTGGACCTGTTCCGGGCTGCCCTCGAGGATGGCCTTGCGGGCCTTGGCCGGCAGCTTGTTCCACGGGGTGGACATCTCGAAGCCCATGATGTCGGCGAGCCCGGACAGCAGCCGGGTGAAGTACTCGGAGGTCTGCCCCATCGACCAGGGCGCGATCGCACCGTCCTCGAGGCTGAGTTCCGGGTCCGGCACGACGAGCTCCGGGTCGACCTCCTTGCGGATGCCGAGGCCGGTGCATTCGGGGCAGGCGCCGTACGGGGAGTTGAACGAGAAGGACCGGGGTTCGAGTTCGTCGATGGACAGGGGGTGCCCGTTCGGGCAGGCGAGCGTCTCGGAGAAGCGACGCTCGCGGTCGGCGGCGTTCTCGTCCCGGTCCACGAAGTCGAGGACGACGATGCCCTCCGCCAGGCGCAGCGCGGTCTCGATCGAATCGGTGAGCCGCTGCTTGGCGCTCGCCTTGACCGCGAGGCGGTCGACGACCACCTCGATGTCGTGTTTCTCCTGCTTCTTCAGCTTCGGCGGATCGGTGAGGGGATAGACCACTCCGTCGACCCGCACGCGGGCGTACCCCTGCACGGTCAGCTGCTCGAACAGGTCGACGAATTCCCCCTTGCGGGTGCGCACGACCGGGGCGAGCACCTGGAACCGGGTGCCCTGCTCCATGTCGAGGACCTGGTCGACGATCTGCTGCGGCGTCTGCCGGGCGATCTGCTCCCCGCACTGCGGGCAGTGCGCCGTGCCTGCGCGGGCGTAGAGCAGGCGCAGATAGTCGTAGACCTCGGTGATGGTGCCCACCGTCGAGCGCGGGTTCCGGTTGGTGGACTTCTGGTCGATGGACACCGCCGGCGACAGGCCCTCGATGAAGTCGACGTCGGGTTTGTCCATCTGGCCGAGGAACTGGCGCGCGTAGGCGGACAGCGACTCGACGTAACGGCGCTGCCCCTCGGCGAAGATCGTGTCGAACGCCAGGCTCGACTTGCCCGACCCGGACAGGCCGGTGAAGACGATCAGGCTGTCACGCGGCAGGTCCAGGTCGATCCCCCGCAGGTTGTGCTCCCGCGCGCCACGCACGATCAGGCGATCCGCCACGCCACGTCCCTCCTCGTCGGATCCCCTGGACGGTCGGATCCGGTCGCATCTCGATTCACCGACGTCACGTCGCGCAACTCGGCCCTGGACCATGGTAGGCGCGCCCACCGACACGTTCCGGTTCCCGACCGCCGCGCACGCGGGCGACGGGCCTCGGCGGTAACGTGCCTCACATGTCGCAGCAGCCCTTGGTCATCGACGACGACTACACCGGCGAGGTCACCCCCGGCGGTCCCGCGCAGCGCCGCACCGTGCCCGGCGCGACCATCGTCAAGCTGTCCGTCGGACCCATGGACAACAACACGTACCTGGTCACGGATTCCGCCACCGGCAGATCTGTGTTCCTCGATGCAGCGAACGAGCCGGAGTTGCTGACCCGGTTCCTCGCCGAGCACGCCCCGAAACTCGAGCTGATCGTCACGACCCACCAGCACTGGGACCACTGGCAGGGCCTCGAGGCGGTCGCGGCGTCGACCGGGGTTCCCACGGCGGCGCACCCGCTCGACGCCGAGCAGCTCCCGGTCACGCCCGATCGGTTGCTCATGGAAGGCGACACCGTCGCCGTCGGCGAGCTCGGTCTCGAGGTGATCCACCTGTCCGGGCACACCCCCGGCTCGATCGCGCTGGTCCTCACCGAGGCCGGCACCGGACGGCACCACATCTTCACCGGTGACTCCCTCTTCCCCGGCGGCCTGGGCAAGACCGCGGACGCCGAGAAGTTCACCTCGCTATACGACGACGTCGACACCAAGCTCTTCGGCCGCTTCGGTGACGACACGGTGATCTACCCCGGCCACGGCAAGGACACCACCCTCGGCGCCGAGCGTCCGCACCTCGCGGAGTGGCGCGAGCGCGGCTGGTGACCGGGTGGGCTGCGGGAGGCCGCCGTTCTCACGCGGCGCGTTCGCGCAGCTGCGACGGCGGCAGCTCGATGGCCGGGGCCGGTGTCCACTGCGCAGACCGCTTCCCGGCGGTCACCGGGAGATTGCTCGTCGGCTCACAGACCCCGGTCGATGATGTCGAGGATCTCGTCACCGGTCGCGGCGTGAATCCTGTCCACCGTGTCGGCGCGGCCCCGCTCGGCTCCCGCGAGGTCGGCGAGCAGGGCTTCGAGCCGCTGCGCGACCGCCGCGCGTACCTCGTCGTCGGCGCCGAGGTCGGCGACGACCGCCTGCAGGCGGTCGATCCCGGCGACGGCCACCGACACCGGGTCCGGGACCAGCTCCGCGCGCAGGAACTCGGCGACGGCCCGGGGACTGGGGTGATCGAACACCACCGTCGGCGGTAACCGCAGACCGGTCGCGGCACCGAGATGGTTGCGCAAGGCCACCGCCGCGAGCGAGTCGAAGCCGAGTTCCTTGAACGCCTGGTCGGGATCGACCGAGTCCGACGCGTCGTGGCCGAGGACTGCGGCAGCTCCGGCTCGCACCAGCTCCAGCACGAGGTGCCGCTGTTCGGGCACCGACCGGTCCGTGAGCCGCTGCGCCCACTCCAACGGCCCTGATCCGTTCGGTCCGGACAACGCCGACCCCGAGCCGGCCGCGCGCGGCCGCGCTTGCCGCACCAGTCCCCGCAGCGGAGCGGGAACGGACGTCGCGGCCGCACCGAGGTGCTCGAACCGAGCCCCCACCACGGCGGAGAGGTCGGACGCCAGGGCGCTGTCGAACAGGTCCAGGCCGTCGGCCTCGCTCATCGGAACCAGGCCGCTACGGCGGGCCCGGGCGAGATCCACCGCGCCGAGCCTGCCGGTCATGGCGCTCGGCGGTGCCCACATGCCCCACGCGATCGAGACCGCGGGCCGGCCGTGGGCTCGCCGATGCTGGGCGAGGGCGTCGAGGAACCGGTTCGCCGCTGCGTAGTTGCCCTGCCCGGGCGCGCCGAGCACACCGGCGAGCGACGAGAACAGCACGAAGGCGTGGACCCCGGCGGTCAGCCGGTGCAGGTGCCAGGCCGCGTCGACTTTCGGCCGCAGCACCGCGTCGAGCCGGTCGGGGGTGAGCGAGGTGAGGGTGGCGTCGTCGAGGACTCCGGCCGCGTGGATCACCGCGGTCAGGGGGTGCTCGGCGGGGATCCGGGCCAGCAGACCGGCCAGTGCCGCCGCGTCGGCGGTGTCGCAGGCGACGATGCGCACCTCGGCGCCCGCATCGCGCAGTTCGCGGCGTAGCCGGTCGCTTCCGTCGGCGTCGGGTCCGCGTCGGCTGGTCAGCACCAGATGCCGCGCCCCGTGCGTGCTGACGAGATGGCGCGCCACCGACCCTCCCACGGTGCCGGTGCCGCCGGTGACGAGCACGGTGCCGCGGGGGTCGAACAGCGGACCGGATCGCTGCACGGCCGGTATGCGCCGCAGGCGGGGCACGAGCACGGCCCGGCCCCGGACCGCGACCTGCGGTTCCCCGCTGGCCAGGGCCGACGTGATCGCCGTGTCGACGTCCGTCTCCCGGTCGAGGTCGAGCAGCACGAACCGCCCGGGGTTCTCGTTCTGCGCGGAGCCCACCAGACCCCACACGGCGGCGGCCGCGAGGTCGATGTCGACCCCTTCGCCCTCCTCGCCGGTGGCCGTCGCGTTGCGGGTGACGACCACCAGCACACTGTCGGCGAACTCGGCGTCGTCGAGCCAGTCCTGCAGCAGTCGCAGCGTCCGGGCGCACAGGTGGTGGGTCGCCTCCGGGCCCGGGTCGCCGTCGGTGCCGCACCCCACCAGCACCGTCCAGGGCCGCCCGTCGTCGGGCGTGGCTGCCCTCGCGGTGCGCAGCGCCGCTGCGTCGGGACAGCGCGACAAGCTCGATTCCAGATCCGCGGCGCCGAGTACCACCATCGGGCCGGGCGGCGGCTCGGACGGGAGGTCGTCGATTCGGGTCCATGCCAGGCGGTGCAGTCGCCGCGCGCCGGACGGGCCCGCGCCGTCCCCATCGCCCGTCCGGGGCACCACGTGCAGCGCCTCGACGGTCAGCACCGGCGCGCCGTCGGCATCGGTGGCGTCGACGCGGTACCGCCCGTCCTCGCCCGTCGCGCACCGCACCGACACCGCCTGCGCACCGGTGCGGTGCAGCCGGGTTCCCGACCAGGTCAGCGGCCAGTCGTCCGGCCCGAAGACGGAGTCGAGCGCCGCCTGCAGCAGTTGCGGATGGATCCCGAAGCCGCTCGGGTCGACGCCGTCGTCGAGGCGCACCTCGGTCGTGGTGTCGCCCGGGAGCCGGTCCGGCTGCGCGGCGAGCCCGTCGTCGACGGTCGCCGACGCGTTCCGCACCCAGGGGCCGTCGGCCGGTCCCATGTTCGACGAGACGGTGACGGTGCGCGCGCCGTCCTCACCGGCCGGTGACACGAGCACCCGGATCGGCAGCGACCCCGCGGCCGGCAGGCCCAGCGCGTGGTGCAGCGTGAGAGCGGCGATGCGGTCGCACCCGACGTGGTGGGCGGCGTGCAGGGTCAGCTCGACCAGGACGGCCGGTACCAGGGTCTGCGGAGCGTCGGTCGGCGGATCGCCGGGCTGCGGCGCCGCGAGCGACGAATCCCGGTGCCGGGACAGCGCTCCGGTGAACACGGTGGTGTCGTCGTCGAGGGTCACGGCCGCGCCGAGCAGCGGATGGTCCGCCGGGCTCAACCCCAACTCCGTCGGATCACCGCTGGTGCGTGCGGGCGCCGACGGCCAGAAGGAGCGACGCCGGAAGGCGTACGTGGGCAGGTCCACCCGGCGGCGGCCGGGCAGTACCCGATCCCAGTCGATCGCCAGGCCCTGCACGGACGCAGCGGCGACCGCCTCGACGAAGCCCCGTGCGTCGTCCCCGCGCCCGGGCAACGTGGCGATCGGGTGCGGGACGACCTCGGCGGCGTGAGCGGCCAGGGCCGCGCCGGGTCCGATCTCGACGCAGCGGGAGACGCCGAGTTCGGCGAGGGTGCGCATGCCGTCGTGGAAGCGCACGGCTCGGCGGATGTGCCGGCGCCAGTACTGCGGCGACGTCAGTTCCTCGGCCGTGGCGACGCGCCCGGTGAGAGTGGAGACGACGGGGATCGTCGGCGGCTGCGCCGCCGGCCGCGACACGACGGTGGTGAACTCGTCGAGGACGGGGTCCATCAGCGCCGAATGGAACGCGCGTTCGACCTGCAGCGTGGTGACCGCGATTCCCGCGGTGGACAGTTCGGCGGCGACGGCGTGCACGTCGGCTGCAGCTCCCGCGAGCACCACGGATTCGGCGCCGTTCACCGCGGCAAGGTCGACTCGGCCGTCGATCCGCGACCGGACGTCCTCCGGGTGGGCCCGGACGGCGATCATCGCCCCGGGGGCGGTGGCCTGCATCAGCCGTCCGCGCGCGGCCACCAGGGCGGCGGCGTCGGGCAGGCTGAACACGCCCGCGACGTGGGCCGCGGTGAGTTCTCCGATCGAATGTCCGATCAGGTAGTCGGGGGTGAGGCCCCATTCCCGCAGTAGTCGGTAGAGGGCGACCTCGACGGCGAACAGGGCCGGCTGGGTGTACTCGGTGCGGTCGAGTCTCGCGGCGGCTTCGTCCGCGTCGCCCCAGATCACCTGCCGTATCGGGGTGTCGACGTGCTCGTCGAGGGCGGCGCAGGTCTCGTCCAGGGCCCGGGCGAACACCGGGTAGGTGTCGTAGAGGCCGCGGCCCATTCCGATCCGCTGCGCGCCCTGGCCGGTGAACATGAATGCCGTCCTCCCGCGGGCGCTCGTCCCGGCGACGGCGTTGCCGCCTGCGCGTCCCTCGGCGAGGCGGGCCAGGCCGTCGCGTAGGTCGGCGAGCGTCTCGCCGGTCACGGCGGCGCGGTGCGTGAAGCCGGACCGGGTGGTGGCCAGCGAATAGGCGAGATCGGCCGGATCCGGCGGGGCCCCCGTGTCGAGGGCGTCCCTGTCGAGGACGTCCGTCAGCCGGGCGGCCTGCGCGCGCAGCGCCTCGTCGGTCTTGGCGGAGAGCACCCACACCAGGGGCGACGCCGACCGCGGCGGGGCCGCCGGTGCGGCGACGTCGGGCGGCTCCTCGAGGATCATGTGGGCGTTGGTGCCGCTGATGCCGAACGAGGAGACGCCGGCGCGGCGGGGGCGCCCGGTCTGCGGCCATGCCACCGCCTCGGCCAGCAGCGCGACCTCGCCGGAGGTCCAGTCGACGTGCCGGGTCGGGGCGTCGCTGTGCAGGCTCGGCGGCAGCACACCGTGTCGCATCGCCATCACCATCTTGATCACGCCGGCCACCCCGGCCGCCGCCTGGGAGTGGCCGATGTTCGACTTGACCGACCCCAGCCACAGCGGCCGGCCGTCGCGTTGCTGCCCGTAGGTGGCCAGCAACGCCTGGGCTTCGATCGGGTCGCCGAGTGTCGTGCCGGTGCCGTGGGCCTCCACCGCGTCGATGTCGGCGGGGTCGAGGGCAGCGTCGGCCAGCGCCTGCCGGATCACCCGTTCCTGCGACGGACCGTTCGGGGCGGTCAGGCCATTCGAAGCGCCGTCCTGATTGACCGCGGAGCCGCGGATCAGTGCCAGCACCCGGTGGCCGTGGCGCTGGGCGTCGCTCAGCCGCTCGAGCACGACCATGCCCGCGCCCTCGCTGAGCCCGGTGCCGTCCGCTCGATCGGAGAACGGTTTGCACCGCCCGTCCGGGGCGAGTCCGCGCTGGCGGCTGAATTCGATCAGCACGCCGGGGGTCGCCATCACCGTCGCCCCACCGGCCAGCGCGAGGGTGCATTCGCCGTCGCGCAGGGCCCGCGCCGCCAGGTGCAGCGCCACCAAGGACGACGAACACGCCGTGTCGACGGTGACCGCGGGACCGGTGAAGCCGAGCGAGTAGGCGATCCGCCCGGAGGCCACGCTGTTGCTGGTGCCCGTCATGAGGTAGCCCTCGGCGTCGGTGCTCCGCCGGGTCATGAGGTGGAATCCGTAGTCGCCGCCCATCATTCCGACGTAGACGCCGGTGTCGGTGAGCCCGGGCGAGTTCGGCGGGATTCCCGCGTATTCCAGTGCTTCCCAGGCGCTTTCGAGCAGCAGTCGGTGCTGCGGATCCATCGCGACGGCCTCGCGGGGGCTGATCCCGAAGAACGCGGCGTCGAACCGGTCGGCGTCGTAGAGGAATCCGCCGGCCCGCATGTAGGTCGTGCCGCTGCGCTCGGGATCCGGGTGGTACACCTCGTCGAGGTTCCAGCCGCGGTTGTCGGGGTACGCGCCCACCGCGTCGCGGCCGTCGCGGACGAGGCGCCATAGCTCGTCCGGGCAGGAGACCTGGCCGGGGTATCGGCAGGCCATCCCCACGATCGCGATCGGGTCGTCGTCGTGGCGCCGGCGCGCCGTGCGGGTCGGTTGCGGGGTGTCCTCGGGGCCGAGCAGCCGTGCCGCGATCTCGCGGGCGAGCGCGTCCGCGGTGGGGTGGTCGAACACCACCGTCGCGGCCAGCCGCACCCCGGTGGCCGTCGTCAGCTGGTTGCGTAGCTGCACCGCGGTGAGCGAGTCGAAGCCGAGTTGCTTGAAGGCCCGTTCCGGATCGATGGCCTCCTTCCCGTCGTGGCCGAGTACGGCCGCGACGTGCGTGGTGACGATTTCGAGGACCCGGGCGTGCCGCTCGGCGGGGTCGAGCGCCCGCAGTTCGTCGGCGAGGCCGGGGGCCGACGGGGCGGCCGCGGCGCGCCGACGGGACGTGCCGAGCACTCGGCGCAGGATCGGGGGGAGGGCCTCGCCGTCGGAGCGGCGGGCGGGCGCCGAGAGCCGTATCGGCACCGTCAACGGACGGTTCGCGGCGAGCGCCGCATCGAACAGGGCCAGCCCCGCTTCGGGGGTGAGGGTGTCTATGCCGGTGCGCTGGAGCCGATCCAGATCGGCCGCATTCAGATGGGAGGTCATCCCGCTGGGGCGGTCCCACAGTCCCCAGGCCAGGGACAGTCCCGGCAGTCCCTCGGCGCGGCGGTGCTGCGCGAGCGCGTCGAGGAAGACGTTGGCCGCCGCGTAGTTCGCCTGGCCGGCGCCGCCGAGCACACCCGCCGCGGAGGAGAACAGCACGAACGCCGCGAGACCGCGATCGCGGGTGAGCTCGTGCAGATGCCACGCACCGTCCACCTTGGGGCGCAGGACGGCGTGCAACTGGTCCGGAGTCAAGGTGGCGGCGGTGGCGTCGTCGAGCACCCCGGCGGCGTGGACGACACCCGACAGGTCGGGGACGGCGTCGAGCAGGGCCGCCACCGCGGCTCGATCGGCCACGTCGCAGGTCACGGCGCGGATCTCGGCGCCCGCCTCGGCGAACTCGGCGCGCAGGTCCGTCGCCCGCTCGCCGCGGACCGCGTGTCGGCCGGTCAGCACGAGCCGGCGCACCCCGTACCGCCGCACGAGGTGACGGGCGACGAGCCGGCCGATGGTTCCGGTGCCGCCGGTGACGACGACGGTGCCGTCGGGGCCGAACGGCACCGGATCCGCGGCTGCGTCGGTGGCGGTCGGCACCGCCGCGAGCACGGGCGCGAGGAGTGTCCCGGCGCGGACCGCCAGTTGTGGTTCGTCGCAGGCCAGGGCCGCGGACAGCACGGTGGGATCGGGCAGGTCACCGGGCGGCCGGTCCAGGTCCACCAGGGTGATCCGGTCCGGGTGTTCGTTCTGCACGGCACCGATCAGCCCCCACACGGGCGCGGCGCCGACGTCGATCGGTTCGTCGTCGGTGACCGCCACGGCGCGGCGCGTCGTCACCAGCAGTCGGGTCTCGGCGAGCCGCTCGTCGGCGAGCCAGGCCTGTACCGCCCGCAACGCCGCCTCCGCGGCGGCGTGCGCGCGCGTCGGCACGTCGGATTCGTCGTCCGGTTCCCCGGCCAGCAGCAGGGTGCGGCCGGCGGGATCGCCGCCGGTGAGTGCCTCCCCGAGCGCGGCGAGGTCCGCCGTCGGGGCCGCGCCGGCCTCGACCGGGATCCATTCCACGCGGTAGAGGCCGGTGCCGGTCGCGGCGGCCGGCGCCCGCGGACCTGCGAACGGCCGCAGCGCCAGCGAGCGCGCGGTCAGCACGGGCTTGCCGGCGGTGTCGTACGCGGCCACCCGGTACCGTTCGGGTCCGGCCGGGGCGATGTGTACGCGCAGGGCGGTGGCACCCACGGCGTGCAGTTGCACGTCGTCCCATGCGAACGGCAGTTGCAGGTCGCGGGCGCCGGCCTCGGCGGCGGCGAACGCGATCAGGTGCAGCGCCGCGTCGAACACCGCCGGATGGATCCCGTACCCGGCGACCGCCGCGGCGGGGTCCTCTCCCCCCAGGCGCACCTCTCCGTACAGGTCGTCACCGCGGCGCCACGCCGCGCGCAGGCCCCGGAAGACCGTCCCGTACCCGTATCCGGTCTCGTCGAGCGCGTCGTACAGACCGCTCACGTCGATCGGCGTCGCATCGGCCGGGGGCCACTGCCGGATCGGAACCTGCGCGGTGTGCACCGCGCCCGTGAGTGCGCCGACGGCGTGCCGGGTCCACGGTGTCTGCGCCGGGGCGTCCGCCGGGCGGGAGTGCACCGACACCGTGCGGTGCCCGGCGTCGTCGGCGGTGAGGACGGCGACCTGCACCGCGAGCTCCCCACCGGTGGGAACCGGCGCGGGCGTCTCGAGGGTGAGTTCCGCGAGGCGGCTGCAGCCGGCGCGATGCCCGGCGTGCAAGGCGAGTTCGACGAACGCCGTGCCGGGCAGCACCACGGTGCCGTCCACGGCGTGCTCGTTCAGCCACGGCAGTCGGTGCGGCGACAGCACGCCCGTGAACACCGCGCCGCGACCGTCGCCGAGTTCGACCGAGGCGGCGAGCATCGGGTGGTCCCCGGCATCCATGCCGGCTGCGGCGGCATCACGTTGCGGCGCGCCCCCGTCGAGCCAGTAGCGGCGATGCTGGAAGGCATACGTGGGCAGGTCCACCCACTGCCGGTGACCGGCGCGGCGAGCCCACCCGACCCGGTCCCACTCGATGTGCGCCCCGGACACGTGTGCCTCGGCGAGGGCGGTGGTGAACTGGCGCAGGCCTGCCCGGTCGCGCCGGAGGGTGCCGAGGGCGCGACCCGCGATGCCGGCCGCGTCCAGGGTCTCCTGCAGCGGCACGGTCAGGACCGGATGGCTCCCCGACTCGACGAACAGCCGATACCCGTCGCGGGCCAGAGATCTCGTCGCGTCCTCGAAGCGCACCGGCCGGCGCAGGTTCCGGTACCAGTAGTCGGCGTCGAGTGCGGTGCCGTCCATCATGTCCCCGCTCACCGTCGAGTAGAACGGGATCCGCGAACGCTGCGGGGTGATCGGGGCGAGAGCGTCGAGAATGGGCCTGCGCAGCACCGAGACGTCCGCGCAGTGGGAGGCGTAGTCGACGGTGATGCGCCGGGCCTGGACACCGTCGGCCTGCCACCGCGCGACCAGTACCTCGAGGGCGTCGCCGGGGCCGGACACGACCGTGGCGGCCGGACCGTTGATCGCCGCCACCTCGACGGTCCCGGCCCAGGGTTCGATCTGCTGCCGCACCGCGTCCGCCGGCAGACCCACCGACGCCATGCCACCGCCGCGCCGGGCCGATTCCGTGATCACCCGGCTGCGGGCCGCGACGACGAGCGCCGCGTCGGGCAGGGTCAGCGCGCCGGCGACGTGGGCGGCGGCGATCTCGCCCTGCGAGTGCCCGACCACGGCCGCCGGTTCGACGCCGTGTGCGTGCCACAGCCGCGCAAGACCGACCATCACCGCGAACAGCGCGGGTTGCACGACGTCGGCCCGGTCCAGGGCCGCCGGATCGCGGTCGCGGAGCACGTCGAGCAGCGCGAACCCGGTGTGCGGGGCCAGGGCGTCGGCGCACTCGCGCAGGCTGTCGGCGAACACCGGGGAGGACTCCAGCAATTCGGTGGCCATGCCCACCCACTGCGCGCCCTGCCCGGGAAAGACGAACACCGGCCGGTCGCCCGCCTCGACCGCCACGCCGGTGATCACACCGGGGTCGGGGGCGCCTCGGCCGAGCGCGTCGAGACCGGACAGCAGGGCCGTCCGGTCGGTACCGAGCACGGCGGCACGGTGGTCGAAGGTCGCGCGGGAGGTCAGCAGCGGGCCGGCCACCTGGGCGGGTGTCAGCTCGGGATGGTCGGCGACGTAGTCCCCCAGCCTGTGGGCCTGCGCGCGCAGCGCCGGTTCGGTGTGGCCCGACACGAACCAGGCCACGACGTCGTCCGATCCGTCGATCCCGTCGGTGGGCGCAGCGTCCGGCGGTGGGGCCGGCCGCTCCAGCACGACGTGGGCGTTCGTGCCGCTGATGCCGAACGAGGAGACCGCCGCCCGGCGGGGCCGGTCGGTCGCCGGCCATTCCCGGTTCTCGGTGAGCAGGGACACCGATCCGGCGGACCAGTCGACGTGGGGGGTGGGGCGGTCGACGTGCAGCGTTCTCGGCAGCACACCGTGCCGCATCGCCATGATCATCTTGATCACTCCGGCCACTCCGGCGGCGGCCTGGGTGTGCCCGAGGTTCGACTTCACCGAGCCGAGCCACAACGGCCGGTCGGGGGGCCGATCGCGGCCGTAGCCGGCCAGCAGGGCGGACGCCTCGATGGGATCGCCCAGTGTGGTGCCGGTGCCGTGGGCTTCGACCGCGTCGACGTCGGCCGGGCCGAGTCCGGCGTCGGTCAGGGCCTGCCGGATCACCCGTTCCTGGGCCTGCTTGTTCGGGGCGGTCAGGCCGTTGCTGGCGCCGTCCTGGTTCACCGCGCTGCCGCGGACGACGGCGAGGATCCGGCGGTCGTTGCGCTCGGCGTCGGACAGGCGTTCCAGCGCGAGGATCGCGGCGCCTTCGCCCCACGCCGTACCGTCGGCCGCGGCGGAGAACGCCTTGCAGCGCCCGTCGTGGGCCAGTCCACGCTGCCGGCTGAACTCGACGAACACCGCGGGCGTCGACATGACGGTCGCCCCGCCGGCCAGGGCGAGTTCGCATTCGCCGTTGCGCAGTGCCTGCATGGCGAGGTGGACGGACACCAGGGACGACGAGCATGCCGTGTCGACGGTGATCGCGGGTCCGTTCAGTCCGAAGCTGTATGCGACACGGCCGGAGGCGACACTCATCGCGGTGCCGGTGATGAAGTAGCCCGCGAGTTCCTCGGGCGGGGCGCCGCCCGCCCGTGCCGAGTAGTCGATTCCGGACAGACCGGTGAAGACGCCGATCTGCCTGCCGTGCACGGACCGCGGATCGATGCCGGCGTGCTCGAAGGTCTCCCAGCTCGTCTCGAGCAGGAGTCGCTGCTGCGGGTCCATCGCCAGTGCTTCGCGAGGTGAGATTCCGAAGACCTCCGGGTCGAAACCCGCTGCATCGTCGAGAAAGCTACCTTGCACCGTGTACGTCCTGCCGGCCTGCCGGCCCGTCGGATCGTAGAGATCCGCCGCTTCCCAACCCCGGTCCGTGGGGAACCCGGAGACGGTCTCCGAACCGGATTCCACCAGGCGCCACAGATCCTGTGGGGAGCGGACGCCGCCGGGGAACCGGCACCCCATCCCGACGACGGCGATCGGTTCGCGACTCACCCCCTCGACCTCGCGGAGCTTCTCCCGGGCCTGATAGAGCTCTGCGGTCACCCGTTTCAGATAGTCGAGGAGCTTCGCGTCATCGGCCATAATCGAGCTCCAATCCGAGAGCCGTCGTGCCAGCGCCGAGAACTCGATGGTATCCGCCGCCCCCCACCCGGACACAGCGATCTGCTCGTGCGATCGTGACCGGTGCGTCGTGCGAGACGACTGTGGGCACGCCTCGGACGCATACCGTCCGGAGCGCTCGGCGACCTCCGAGGCCTTCCGATCGAGTTGCCCGTCGGGCTCCTGCCGTGCACTGAACACGTAACCCGGCCGACACGTATCCGCAGGCACCAGCGGGTCCTAGACTGTGGCGATGGGCATCGCTCCGGATGTCGGGGCACCGCGTCGGCGCGGCACCGCCCGATTCGGTGCCACCCGCCGCCGCGGGCTCGGGCCACCGTCCGGGTGCCGCTTGCGCCGGCGCATCCCCACGACCCGCGCCCGAGGCTCTGTCGTCGTCGACCTCGCCCCGGCCCCCCGTGTCGCCGTCCGCCCATTCGCCGTTCCGCCGCGACAGGCCGACCGCACATCCATCCTCGACTTCCGCCTGGAGGACCACATGACCGTCACATCCACCGACACATCGACCGAACTCCTGACCCGACTGCGGAAGGCCTACGCGACCGGACGCACGCGCGATGCCGGATGGCGCATCCGCCAGCTCCGCGGCATCGAGAAACTCGCCGACGAGCGCGAAGCCGAGATTGCGGCCGCCCTGCAGGAGGACCTGGGCCGAAACGCGGTCGAAGCGTGGCTCGGCGACGTCGCTTCCACCCGGGCCGAAGCCGCCTACGCCCGCAAGCGGGTCCGGCGATGGATGCTTCCTCGACCGAAGTCCTTGTCGATCAACCAGTTTCCCGCACTCGGCTGGGTGCAGTACGAGCCGATGGGAGTGGTCCTGATCATCGCACCGTGGAACTACCCGGTGTATCTGACGCTCGGTCCGCTCGTCGCGGCAGTGGCCGCCGGAAACTGTGCCGTGATCAAACCGTCGGAGCTGGCCCCCGCCACGTCCGCGCTGCTCGCCCGGCTGATTCCGCAGTACCTCGACCCGGAGGCCGTCGTGGTCGCCGAAGGCGATGCCGAGCTCACCCAGAGCCTGCTCGCGCAGGGTTTCGATCTCGCCCTGTACACCGGCGGCACCGAGGTGGGCCGCAAGATCATGGCCGCCGCCGCCCCGCAGCTCACGCCGGTGATCCTCGAACTCGGTGGCAAGTCTCCGGTCATCGTCGCCGAGGACGCCGATCTCGAGGTCACCGCGCGGCGCATCGCCTGGATCAAACTCCTCAACTCCGGACAGAGCTGCATCGCGCCCGACTACGTACTGGTCGAGCGGTCCGTCCGCGACGGGCTCGTCGACAAGATCGTCGACACGATCGCCCTGTTCCGCAGCGAGGAACCGCAGCCGGGGATGCGGGTGGTCAACCACCGTCACTTCGATCGGCTCGAGGCGTATCTGGAGTCCACAACCGGACGCATCGTCACCGGCGGCAGGTGCGATCGTGACACTCTCACCGTCGAACCGACCGCGATCGTCGATCCGGCACCCGACGACCCGGTCATGACGGACGAGATCTTCGGGCCCATCCTGCCGATCCTCACCGTCGACTCGGTCGACGCAGCCCTCGACTTCATCGGTGCCCGCCCCAAACCCCTTGCAGCGTACGTGTTCTCCAAATCACTGAACACCCAGAAGAAGATCACGCAGCGAATCAGCGCGGGTGGCGTGGTGGTCAACCACGTCGGCATGCACGTCCTCGCCCCACAACTGCCGTTCGGTGGCGTGGGCGCCAGCGGAATGGGGGCGTACCACGGGCGCTACGGTTTCGAGGCGCTCAGTCACCGCAAGGCGGTGCTCGTCAAGCCGTTCCGCCCGGATCCGGCGATGAACTACCCGCCCTACACCCAAGCTGCGCTGAAGATCATGCGGCGCCTGTTCTGAGCGGTCCACCGACACCGTCGGGAGTGGAGGGCACCGGCACGGCGGAGGAGGGATCGGCCGGTAGCGTCGTGGACGGCCTCGACGACTCGGAACCGACGAGCCGCGCATTGCTGCGGTCCCGACTCGTCGCCCACGGACGCAGGGGCCGCAACTCGGTTGCCCGGCACCCTCGGTCCCGACAGCCCCGGCCCCGCGGTCGTGCCCGTACCCTGGGGAGGTGACCACGAGGAGGTCGCCGTGACAACCCGTCCGAGACCCGTCGAACCTGCCGCCGGGCAGGAGTCGGTGTGGGACTACCCGCGCCCGCCCCGCGTGGAGACCTTCACCGGCTCGATCACCGTGGAACTGGGCGGCCGGACCATCGCGTCGAGCACGCGCGCCTGGCGGGTACTGGAGACCAGCCATCCGCCGACCTACTACCTTCCCGCCGACGCCTTCGCCGAAGGGGTGCTTCGGGAGACGCCGGGCTCGTCGTGGTGCGAGTGGAAGGGCAGGGCGAGCTACTACGACCTGGTGACCGACTCGCGGGTCGCGCCGAAAGCGGCATGGACCTACCGTGATCCCACCCCCGCCTTCCGCGCGATCGCCGGAGCCGTCGCGGTGATGGCCGCCCAGGTCGACCGGTGCACCGTCGACGGCGAGGAGGTCGTCCCGCAACCCGGCGGGTTCTACGGCGGCTGGATCACCAGCTCGGTCGTCGGCCCGTTCAAGGGAATCCCCGGATCGGCGGGCTGGTAACCGCTCCGCAGTACGTCGACGCCTATGCGCACCTGCGGGCGAGCGCGAGCATAGACTGGGTCCATGGGCATCGTTTCCGATGTCGATACGCACCGCGTCGGTACAGGGCACTCCCGCTGCGCGGTGGTCGAGTCCAGCTTTCCTTCCGGCACAAGCTTCGAGAGTTCACCCGGGCGGTCACGCACCGGCCCGCACGAAGCCGTACCGCCCGGATGCGGCGGCGAACGACCGTCCCTCGGCGCCGCCTGCGTCGAGGATCCCGGCGCCGACCGTTCCGACCGCGCCGGGCAGGAGAGGAGTCGTCGTGACCGATGACGGAATGACCGGCCGCGTCGTGGTCGGAGTGGACGGTTCGGAGCCGTCGAAGGGGGCACTGCGCTGGGCACGATTCGTCGCCCGCTCGGCAGGGTTCGAGGTCGACGCCGTGGCGGCATGGGAGATTCCCTGGGCCGCCGCGGAAGGCTGGCCGAGCGATTGGGATCCGGAGCGGGAAACGTCCGGGATGCTGCACGAGACGGTCACCGGGGTCCTCGGGAGCGAGCCCGGCGTGTCCGTGCAGGAACTGGTTCGCCGCGGCGGAGCCGCGCGCGTCCTGCTCGACGAGAGCCGCGACGCGCAGTTCCTGGTGGTGGGAAGCCGGGGGCACGGCGGCTTCAGCGGCCTGCTGCTCGGTTCGGTCAGCGCCGCATGCGCCGAGCACGCACACTGCCCGGTGCTGGTCATCCATGGCGATACCCCGCCTCCGCCCGTCTCGCCCTGAGGCGATCGCGGCGACGATCCCGCGCCCCCGTCGCACCGCTGTCCCCGATCTGCCGGTCCGGTCGTTCCCTTCCCCGGATCGGTCCCCGCCGCGTGTTCTCGTCCCGGAAAACGCTGCGAACAGCACCCGGTGCGGCGGATGATCGAGAAACAGCGCCCGAGGGCGGTGGATCGTACGCGCGACCCTCCCGTTCCTGCGCGTGTCCGACTCGTTCGCTCGACCTTCGGGAGAGGCCCGCCATGAGACTCGGCATCCTCGTTCTCGCCGTCGGCGCGTCGCTGCTCGCCGGCACCGGTGTTGCAGCGGCCGCCGATCCGGCCGTCCTCGGCGGCGGTTCCGGTATCGTCATGGACGGCCGGAACTACTGCACCCTCACCACGATCGGCCCCGATTCCGGGGGCCGGCTGGTCGGATTCACGGCGGGGCACTGCGGAAACGCCGGGTCCACGGTCGCCTCGGAGGCCGATCCGGACGCCGGTGTGGTCGGCACGATCGCCTACACCGATGCGGACTTGGACTACGCGGTGATCGTGTTCGAGCCGGCGAAGGTGGCGCCCGTGAATCGGGTGGGAAACACGACGATCACGGGGATCGGGGGACCGGCGCAGTTCCCGGACATCGTCTGCAAGCAGGGCCGCACCACGGGGCATACCTGCGGGGTGGCCTACGGCGATGTGTTCGGTTCGGGGCAGACCTGGACGCAGACGTGCGTCGACCTCGGCGACTCGGGAGGTCCGGTGGTGGTCGGAACCACGCTCGTGGGCATGGTGAACGGCTATCTCAGCGTTGCCTGCCTCGGTCCGGAGGTCGGCACGAGCATGACGGCCGTCGTCGGTGACGCCGATGCGCGGGGCGGCGCCGGGGCGGGGTTCCGTCCGATCTAGGAGGCGCAGGTCGAGACGATGTCGCCCGGGTGAGGGGCGGACCTGTCGGACCGGCGGCCACGCACCCCGGGGGTTCTCCTCGGTCAGCCGACCTCGGCGAGAAAACGCTCCAGGATGCCGGTGACCCGGGCCGGGTCTTCCAGCGTCGAACTGTGGCCCACCCCGTCGAGTTCCACCAGTCGCGAGCCCGGGATCAGCGCGTGCATTTCGCGGGAGAGATGCGGCGGCATCTCGACATCCAGTTGTCCCGCGACGATCAGCGTCGGCACGCTCACCGCGGGGAGCTCGTCCCGGATGTCGGGGCGGACCATCATGCCGAGCATCGTGTTCGCCAGTGACGACCGGTCGGCCTGCGCCCACCGCCTGCGCCACGCCTGACGCTCGGGTTCCCGGGTGGGGTCGGTGCGGAACGGTGCGCCGTAGAGTTCCTTCTCGATGCCGCGCAGCACGAGGGCAGGTGACGGCCCGAGGAGCCGGGCCACGGCCGTCAGGGCCAGGTGCAGCGGGTACTTCGCGGGCGGGTGCGGGGTTGCGCCGGTGTTGAGCAGGGTCAGCGAGCGCACCTGGTCCGGTTCCCGCGCTCCGATGCGCATCCCGACGAAGCCGCCCATCGACAGCCCCACCAGATGCGCGGGTGCGAGGTCGAGCCGCCGGATCACGGTGAGCACGTCGGCGGTCAGTTGCTCGAGCTGGTAGCCGCCCCGGGCGTGCCCGGAGCGGCCCTGTCCCCGGAAATCGAGGGTGAGGCAACGGTATCGATCCCTCAGCGCCGCGATCTGCGCCTCGTACATTCGCCCGTCGAAGAAGAACCCGTGCAGGAACAGGATCGGCTCGCCCGCACCGCCGGTGTCCTCGCAGTACAGGTCGACGTCCCGCACCCGCAGGTACGACCGGCGCATGTCCGGAACTCGGGGCGTTGTCATGGCATGCTCCGTTTCGAGCTGTGACGGGGACCGTCGCGGAATGAGGTCGAGGATCGGTTCCGAGCACCGCCGGTGTCAAGGGGGGCCGCAGCAACCGCAGTGGCGCCGTGGATCCGTGTGCCCGCGATCTCGCGACACCACTTCAGCACGTGCAGTTGTGCCTCGGTCAGGTGCGTGAAAGCCTCATCGGCCCAAGAGCTTCCGCGCACATACTGCACCGCGCGTTCGACCCGGGGTTTACGCTTCGGTGACCGCACCCGCGCCGGATCGGGCCGGGCCGTCCGGTCCGTCGCCGGCGTCGGCAGGGGCCTCGGTGCGACCGTCGCCGCATTCTTCGGCTGCGTCGACGACCGCGCCGGCGCAGCAGCGGTGGTGGTACCGGACTGGACTCGGGTGGTGGGCCGGTACGGGATCAGCCGTTTCGCGGCCGGTGCCCCGTCCCCGACGGCGGCCGGCACCGGCCAGTCCACCAGCCCGGTGCTGCCGAGGGCGGCCAGCGTCGCCGCGGCCGCCGGGGTCGAGTCGGTGACCAGACGAGCGGATGTAGCACGTATTCCCGGAGATCCTCGACCGTCGATTGGCCCACCGCCGAAGACCATCCTGCGGCGGGAACCCGGCGCGTTCACTGCCGAAGCCCGGCCGGATGCGACAGACTCGAAACCATGGCCTCGTCCGCGCCCGCCCACACCACGTATCTCGCGTCGTCCCGGCGGAACCTGCCGCGATGGCAGGACGTTTTGCCGAAGGCACGGCACGTCGAGCACCCCGGCCCCGAGCGCCACAGCATCTACCTCGACACCGACGAGCGTGATCTGCGGCGCTGGGACAGCGTCCTTCGGTACCGCAATCCCGGCCCCCGACGACGAGCCCGGCTGGGAACTGGCCGTCCCGGGCGGCACGCTCGGCACCGAACTGCACCTCGCCTCCCCCGACAGCGACCTCGTGCCCGACGAACTCACCGCGGCGGTGGCGGGCCTGACGGGCGGGCGGCCGCTGCGACGCTCGGTCACCCTCGGCATCGGCGAGCACCGGCACGAGTGGTACGACCGCAAGGACCGGCTGCTCGCGCAGATCATCGTCGAGACGGTCCAGGCCACCGTGATCGGCCGGGTGGCAACCGTCGAACAGTGGCACCAGCTCCACCTCGACCTCGGTACGGCGGCGACGAAGAAGCACCGCACCGCCGTCACCGCGGCCCTGGCCCGCGCCGGCGCCGCACCGGCGCCGCACCGCAGCGAGCTCGAGCACGCCCTCGCCGCAACCGACCCGGCCCCGGGCCCCCACACCCCCACCGGGAAGGCCCCCACAGCGCGGCGGATGCTCGGTGCCTACCTCGACGCCCAGATCGAGGCGATCGGCGCGGGGGACGTGTGGCTGCGCCGCGGTCTGGACCCGATACATCCCACCCGGGTCGGTGTCCGGCGGCTGCGCAGCACCCTCCGGGTGTGGCAGGACCTGTTCGAACCCGCGCAACGCACCTGGCTCGATTCCGAATTGTCTTGGTATTCCGGGCTGCTCGGCCATGTTCGGGATCGGCAGGTGCAGCGCGCCCGGCTGGCCGCCGCGCTCGAGACACTGCCGCCGGAAGTGGTGATGGGCCCGGTGGCGTCCCGGCTCGACACCGATCTGCTCGCCGACGAGCGCCGCCACCTCGACGAGGTGCTGCGCGCCCTGGACTCCGACCGGTATCGCATGCTGCTCGCCGCGCTGGCACGCTGGCGCACGCAGCCACCGCTGACCGACCATGGGGACGGTGCGCGGGTGATCGAGAAGGCGGTGCGCACCGCCGAACGCACGGCCCTGAGCCGGGTGCGGGCCGCCGCCGACGAGGACGAGGCGGCGCCGAGTCGGGCCCGCAAGGCCGCCGAGCGGGCCCGCTACGCCGTCGAGTTGGCTGCCCCGCTGCTGGGCCGCACACGCGCGAAGCGCAAGATCGCCCGGTACACGAACATCCAGCAGGTCCTCGGCGAACATCGGGACAGCGCCGTCGCCACCGACCTGCTGCGCGAGTTCGGTGCCCGGGCCGGGACCACACCCGGGGAGAACGGGTTCACCTTCGGGTTGCTGTACGGGCTCGAACTGCAGGCGGCCGAGCGGGCCCGTCGTCACGCCTCGGACCTGGCCACCTGAGCGGCACCCCCTGGTCCGGTCGAGGCGGCGGCGCGCCTCGTCGAGGCTGCCGGCCTCGGTCACCGTGTGCACCACCGCGCCGATCCCCGGGAGCCGTCACTGCACCACCGCGGCGAGGGTCGGTCGATCCATGATCCGAGCGAGGTCGTGATCGACCTGGCGATGGCGGCGACCGCCGCGATGCCGCACAGGACCCGCATGGCGGCGTATGCCGCGATGGGGGTCCGACCCCCGGCGCAGCACAGGGCGGGTGCTCGACGTCGAGCAGGCTGCGACAGTAGCCGGCCATGGGCCGCCAGGTCCCCCGGAGGTGGGCGAATGTCGGGGAACGCAGTACCGGGCGGGGCCGCCCCTCGGGTGACGGTCATCGCGGTGCCCTCGTCTGGTGGACCGGCTGTCCGCTGTCGGTGACCCGGAACACCGGGTAGCGCGGTGCCACAGCCGCCAACTCTTCCAGGGTGGGTGCACCGGCCAGGCCGAAGTACATGTCCGCCTCCCGGGCGATCCGCCGGTTGCCGGGTTGCCGTCCGCCCCGCAGCAAGTAGGCGCGGAGGAGGCCGGCCCGGTCGGCGACCGGCACCTCGACCAACGTGACCGCCCTGCGTCGGCGGCCGCGGGCCAGCATCGCGCGCCCGCCGGCGGCCCCCACGTTGCGGGCCCACTGGGACTGCCCGGCCAGCGACAGCAGGTACTGCTCGCCGTCGTGGTCCAGCAGCACCAGGTTGGTCCGGCGCACGACACCGGAGCGGCGCCCGGGAACCTCGAGCGTCACGACATATCGCGGGCTGAGCCGCAGCCGGGTCAACGCGTGACCCAGCCACTGCAGCCGGGCGTACACCAGCGGTGGGGGCCGATACCGGCCCGCTCCGCCGTACCGGGGTGCGGCCACGGCGACCCGGAGCGTGCGCAGCCCCCGGCGCAGCCGACCGGCCCGAGGCCGGTCCAGTTTCCGGGCCAGGTGGTGCAGTGCCTCGGCCGCTGCGGTGGCCAGCGGCAGCCCGTGCCCGGGAGCGAGCACCCGCGGCTCCAGCGCCGCCAGGGCAGCGACGGACCGCACCGCCGCCGGCTGGTCCCAGGTGGTGTACCGGGGTGGCCCGGCGAGCCGCCGCCGGCCGGTCAGCGTCCCGAGGACCGAGTTCAGGTCCACGGTCACCGCGGCGTCCCCGGCGATCAGCACGCCGTCGCTGCGTCGCAGGTAGGCCACGTGACCCGGGGTGTGCCCGGGGGTGTGCACCCATTGCCAGTCGGGCAGCGCCGGCACCACGCCGCCCGGCCCCAGCGGACGCACCACGTCGGTGAGGCTGCCCGCCTGTTCGATCCGGGCCCGAGTCCGCCGGGGCAGCAGCCGCATCAGCGGGATCACCACCCACCGGTCCAGCGGCATCGTGTACTCCGGCAGGTACCGGCCCGGGGCCATCGGTAGCTCAGCGGGGTGGACGTACACCGGCACCCCCCAGGTCCGGGCCAGGGCCCCGGCGGCCCCGGAGTGATCCGGGTGGAGGTGGGTCAGCAGAATCGCCGCCGGCTTCGTGCCCGTGCCGAACAGCGACTCCGCCGCCGCGGTGATGGCCTCGGCGCTGCCGGCCCAGGCCGCGTCCACCAACACCCACGTCGACCCCGACCCGATCAGGTAGACGTTGGAGGCGGCGGCGCTCCGGCCGGCCCGGAGCAGGTGGACGCCGGGGGCGATCTGGTGCGGTCGGGCACGGAAGGTCATCGGGTGCCCCTGCTGCGGTGGCCGCTGCCGGGTTGCGCGTGCGCGACGCCGCGCCCGGCCTCGAGCCGGTCGCGAGCCCGGGCGGCCGGCAGCGCCAGGATCACCCCGCCGAAGGCCAGCACCATCAGCCCGTACACCCCGGCAGGACTCGTCGAACCCCACACCGCGTGCATCACCAGAGTGCCCGGGACCAATCCCAGGTAGCCGACCACGCCGGCTCCCAGCGCCCACGGCCACATCCGTGCCAGGGAGCGCCTGGCTGCACCGAAGTGCTGCGGGGATACGACCGGCCAGGCGGCACCCAAGCCCAAGACGATGCCCAGCAGGGGCGGCCCGAACCCGCCGCCCACGGCCAACAGCAGCAACGACAGCCCGAGCAGCACCGGCCCTGCGTGCCGGCGGTGCACGCCGACGATCGCCCAGGCACCCAGCGCGGTCGCCACCACCACGGTGACGACCCCGGAGACCAGTAGGTCGGGGAGTACGGTCAGGGCGGGCTCGCCGCCGAGGGCCTCGAACGCCGCGTGCTCGGGCCAGGACCGGATCACCCAGCCCGGCGGTGGGCCTGAGCCCTGAAGCATCTCCCCGACCCCGTGCTCGATGCCGGCCAGGCCGGCCAGCGCCCCGAACACGGCGACCACGGTCCCGGTGGCGGCACCCGGCCGGACCTGCTGCCGGCTGCCGCCGGACTCGGCGTTCTCTGCGGTGGTCACCCGAATCACCCCGGGGCGGTCACGGGGGCGCCGGTCGACTCGACTACGTATTCCGCGGAACCGGCTTCGGATGCAGTCATCTCTCACCTCGGATCCTCGAAGGTGTGCACGGCGCCTTCTCCGACCGCGGTTGCGGTGGGTGCACCCACTGTAGGTGCGCATCGCGGCAGATCGGCACGAGATCTCGTGCCGATCTGCCGAAGAAGCCACACGACCCCAGAAACCGCCACTACAGGCGGCGAGCGGGAACGCCGCCCAGCTGCGGGCCGGTCCCGCTTTTCACCATCGATCAGCTCGAAGCGATACTGGGAAGCTCCCACACGCACTCGCAGGGACGTTGGGGATGTCCGGCTCGGACCGTCGCGGGAGTGCGGTGTGCGCAGGCGCGGTCAAACTGCCCTGGTGGGTGAACGTCCAGTTCCTGCAGCGGGGTCAGGGAGGTCGACGGCAGGTCGGGGAAGCGAATCGCTCTCATCGAAAGAGCCATCGAAGTTCGACGTCGAGTTCCACACCCTCCTCGCACACGCCGCCCAGAATCCGCTGCGGGTGACGCTGCACGGTGCCCTCCGAGCCTCGAGCGGCGTCAAACCCGCCCGACGCCCGGACCCGGTCCCCGCCGGCCCCGAACTGCCGGATACACCATCGCCGGCCAAGACGAGGTGAACAGTCTTGTCCCCGGCTACCCGACCATCCTCGAGGACCCGTTCCGCGCCGAATCCTGGCGACAGACGAGGCCCCTCGTACCAGCTCCAGCTCTGGGGTGCGGCCAACACACCGACGTCGCCGCCGCGCGGCCAACCGCTCGCTGAGCGTCCGCTGAGAAGGCGGTGCGCCACGCGTATCGGCGAATGGCCAACCGGGGCCGACAACCGGCCGACAGCCGACTTCGGCGTCGCGGCCGACGCCGCCGCGACGCGGACGCGTAGGTCGGCGAGTCGGGTTCTGCTGCCGCACAATGGTTCTCGGGGAACATGCGACCCCAGGCGTGGGCGCCCGCCGACAATGCCCGTTCCCTCGATGGACAGGCCGCTGGTCGTCCGTTCGATCGCCCCGCCTCTGATCCCACGGGGATATGATCAGGGCATTCGACCAACCCCGGCTATGAGTGAGGCAGCCGATGGCCGAGAGCGATCCGCTGGCGACGCAGCGGGAGACCCCGCCGCGCATCGTGGCCGAACTTGTCGCGGCCGGGTTCGAGGACGTGCACGAGATCGGCCGGGGTGGTTTCGGCGTCGTCTACCGGTGTCGGCAGCCCGCCCTGGACCGCACCGTGGCGATCAAGGTGCTGACCTCGGAACCGGACCCCGACAACCTCGAACGCTTTCTGCGTGAGCAGCGCGCAATGGGGCGGCTGTCCGGCCACCCGAATATCGTCACCGTCCACGAGGTCGGGGCCACCGCATCCGGTCAGCCGTACATCGTGATGGAGTACCACCGCCGCAACTCGCTCGAGGCCCGGATCCGGGAGCAGGGCCCACTGCGGTGGGAGGACGCACTCGGGATCGGCGTCAAGATCGCCGGCGCGTTGGAGACCGCGCACCGCATGGGCATGCTGCACCGGGACGTGAAACCGGCGAACATCCTGCTCACCGACTATGGTGAGCCGCAGCTGACCGACTTCGGAATCGCTCGGGTCGCCGGGGCTTTCGAGACCGCCGCCGGCGCGGTCACGGGATCTCCGGCGTTCACCGCCCCGGAGGTGCTCGCCGGACAATCCCCCTCCCGCTCGGCGGACGTGTACGGGCTCGGCGCGACTTTGTTCTGTGCCATCACCGGGCACGCGGCGTACGAGAGGCGCCGCGGCGAATCCGTGGTCGCGCAGTTCCTACGGATCACCCGCGGGCCGGCACCTGACCTGCACGGCGGCACCGGCATCCCGGATGATGTCGGCGAGATGCTCGAGCGGGCGATGGACCGGGATCCGACCTCACGCACCGGCACCGCCGCCGCATTCGGCGAGCAGTTGCGTGCGGTCGAGGAACACCACGGGCTGCCGGTGGACGAGCTACCGGTGCCCGATGCCAGCGAGCCCACCGAGCTCGGCGCCGCGCACCCCCGCGCCACGACCGGCACCGGCCGCCGGCGGCCGACCGGATCCGGCCGGCTGACCCCACCGGTGCCTGCCACGCGGCTGCGCCCACCGACGGCAACCCGCCCACTGGTGGTCCGCGAGCGCCTGCTGCGGCTGCTGCGTGTGGGTGGGCGGCGCATCCTGACGGCCATCACCGCCCCGCCGGGCTTCGGCAAGACCACCCTGGCCGCACAATGGTCGCGCGAACTGGCCGACAACGGCGTCCAGGTGGCCTGGCTGTCCGTCGACAGTGACGACAACGGGGCCGTGCGGCTTCTGGCGCATCTGCTCGAATCCCTCCGACAGGTGCGGCCGGCCCTGGCCCAGGATCTCGGCGCGGTCCTCGAGGAGTACGGCGACGACGCCACGCAGTATGTGCTCACCGCGTTGATCAACGAAATCCAGGAGTCCGAGGAGCACGTCGCTCTGATCATCGATGACTGGCACCGAGTCACCGACTCCGCGACCATCGCTGCGATGGCGTACCTGTTGGACAACGCCGACCCCAATCACCTGCAGGTCATCGTGACCAGCCAGGCGCGCACCGGACTGCCGCTGAGCCGCATGCGGCTGCGCGACGAGCTGATCGAGGTGGACGCGGCCACCCTGCGGTTCGACCCACCGGAGGTAAGACGGCTGCTGGTCGAGCTGGCCGGACTCCGCCTGACCGACAACGACGTCGACGCACTGACCCGCGCCACCGGCGGCTGGGTGGCCGCGCTGCAGCTGGTTTCGCTGTCGCTGCGCGACAGCGACGATCCGGCAGGGCTGATCCGCGGAATCACCGGCCGTCACCATGTCATCGGGGAATACCTCGCCGAGAACGTCCTCGACACCCTCGAACCCCGAATTCTCGAGTTCCTGCTCGCCACCTGCATCTGCGAATACGTCTCTGCAGAGCTGGCAACCGTGCTCACCGGAACGACTCGATGCCAGTCGTTGCTCGAGGAGATCGAGGACCGGGGCCTGTTCCTGCGCCGGATGGACGAGGACCGCACCTGGTTTCGCTACCACCACCTGTTCCGAGAGTTCCTGCAACGCCGAATCGAACGCGAGACCCCCGAACGCGTGACGCAGCTGCACCGCACCGCGGCCCAATGGTTCGCCGAGCACGCGATCATCCGCGACGCGGTGACCCACGCCCAGGCCGCGGGAGATCAGGAGATGGCCGTCGACCTGGTCGAACGGCACGGCGCGAGCCTGCTCGAGCACTCCCAGGTGACGTCCACGCTGGCGCTTCTCGACAAGCTACCCCCGGCGGTGCTGTCCAACCGCCCCCGCTTGCAACTGATGGTGGCATGGACCACGATCCTGTTGAACCGCGTTCGCCCCGCCGAACAGGCCCTCGAGGCCGTCGAATCCCTCCTCACCACCGCGCCTCTCACCGCCGACGAGACCGAGGACCTGCGAGCCGAAGTCGGGGTGGTGCGTGCCGTCGTAGCGGCCCGGTGCGACCGCTTCGACACCATCGACGAGCTGGTCCGCCCCAGCCTGGCCCGGGCCGACTCGCTCTCACCATGGGTAGTGTCCGCGGCCGCGAACCTCGCCAGCATGGCCGCGATCTACCGGTTCGATTTCGACGCGACGGAGCGGCTTCAGGAGTGGGCCGCGCCATACCACGCCCGCAACCACGGGCCATACGCCCGCATGCACAGCTATTGCTGCCTCGGCCTCGCCGCGCACGAACGACTCGACATCGCCACCGCCGAGGAGCGGTTCCGGCAGGGTCTGCGGGTATCCCGCAGCCGGGGCGACGGGCACTCTCTCGCCGCCCGACTCGCGGCGTCACTGCTCGGCGAGCTGCTGTACGAACAGGACCGCCTCGACGAGGCGGAACGACTCCTCGACGAGGCCTACCTGCTCGGCTACGAGGGCGGTGCCGTGGACTTCAAGGTGGCCCGGTACGCGATCGGCGCCCGCATCAAGGCGGTGCGGGGCGATCGCGCGGCGGCCGCGCAGCGCCTGGATGCGGGCGCTCGGGCCGCGCACACGCTGACGTTGCCCAGGCTGCGGGCCCGGATCGAGGAGGAACGCGTACGGTTGCGACTGCCCCCGACCGCCGGCATTCCCCCGCGCCCCTCGATCGCCTATCCGGAGCGGCGCCGGCCGGTGCACGGGGTCGACGCGATCACCGCCCAACTCGACGAGACCGTCGCCATCTGGGCACTGCTCGACGACGACACACCGGCGGCGACGGAGTTGGCCTGCACCTGGGCGCAGGAATGGGTGGATATGCTCGCAGACGCCGGCCGGCCGCGGGCGCTACTGCAGGCACGGCGGCTGCTGGTCGACACCCTCGCCGCGGCCGACCGCGCCGACGAGGCCAAGGAGTTGCTCGCGACGATCACCGCGCAATGCGCCACGCTCGGCGTCGTGCGCTACCTGCTCGACGGCGGGCCGCACCTGGTGGCGCTGCTCGCGGATCTGCGCGCGGACTGGGAGGCCGGGCGGTGGCGAGACGAGTGGCCCGCGGTGCCCGACCGATTCTGGGACGCGGTCACCCCGACAGAACCGTGATGCCCCGCCCATGCGCTCATCGCATCGTCCACAACCTCAGCGGCGCCTCCACCCGCATCCCGCGGCCCCACTCCGACCGCGGGAGGGCGCGAACCTGCGGACCAACGCCCGGCCTCGTCGCGCCACCCGCCAGACTGGTCGATGCGTTGGTCAGAATCTGCCGCGCGGGGTGTTCGGCCGACGATCGGGTGTGCGAGAGGATGAAGCGTTCCTGACGCTCTCCGTCACGGTGCGTTGTTCGAGGCAAACCGCCGCAGTGGCCGAATCCGAATTCCGGCATTCTGCCCGATGCGGTCACCGATGCCGTGGACGCAGCGCACGGCCACATCCTGGCCCTGCTCATCCGTCGTCCTCCACGTGGGCGGGGATCGCTACGCAGCCACCATGGTGGTCCTGCCGGAAGGGCTGTACTTCGGCCGCCTGGGCACCGACAGCGCCCACGACCTCGTCGACACGTATCCGGCCGGCACCCTGGTCCTGCCCCACGTGCGCGGCCGCGCCGCGTTCTCGCTTCCAGCGCAGGCCGTCGAGCACGCCGCACGCCCGGCCGGCGGCATCACCGCCGTCGACGCGCTCGAACACCTCCGCGAGTCCGCCTGACCCGATTCGGACAGCCCCACAGTCGACGCGCATCTGGCGCAGCGCCGGTTCCGGGTGGTGGTGCGCGCAGGGAAGCCGCAGACTCCGTCCACCACGGATGCAGAGCCGGCGCACCGGTCGCCTGGAATCGGTGGATTGTCGAGGAACTACACGACGATTTCGTCCGAGCCGACTTGTCCACCCCGCTCCCCTCACCGGCGCGGTCCACCCACAGCGAAAACCCTGCGGCTCAATTACATCCGGCGGGTGAACATGGTGGATCTCGTCTACCTCGCCGTGGCAGCGGAAGTGCCGGCAGCAGACCTGCTGCAGCCGCGGCCCAATTGTTGCCGGATGACCGGGGGACTCCGACTTCGCGGGCGGCTGCGGGAATGCTCCAACCGCGGGCGCAACTCACCACCCGATCCTCTATCGGGAGGAGCCGCTACGGGGAGTGCTCGAGTCCCGTCTCGCTCGGTGACCTTCGGACCGTATGGACCCGATAAAGCTCGTGCTCGCCGGCGAAGCCTTTCAACGTGTACCTGCCGGCCGGCTCCGCGGCCACTGCCGCGCTGTCCAGCCGACGCATCGCCGCGACGTCGACGAGCACCTCGAGTGGTTTGGCGATCGAAGCGATGCGGCTCGCCCGGTTGAGCGGTCGACCGATCCAATCACCGGCACTGCGCACGGCAGTGCCCCATGCGATCCCGGCATGCAGCGGTGGAAGACCCTGCCGGTGCGCGGCAGCAAGGAGCTCCAGCACCACCGTGGCCAGACTCGTCGGGTCCGGGGACAGCAGCAGCACCGCGTCCCCGACGGTCTTCACGAACCGCACCGGCGGGGCCACCACATCCGTGGTCAGAGCATCGAGTCGATCGGCCAACTCACCGAGCTCCGATGGCGACAGTTGCTCCCCGAGACCGGTGAACCCGACCAGATCGGCGAAGCACACCGCGACCTCGTGTGCCCCGGGATCACGGTGATCGACCGTGTCGGCGTGGATCTGCTGACGCAGATACTGCCGAAGGCGCGTCGTGACGGCGCGACCGAGCAAGCGGGATTGAAACTCCGCGAACCGTCGCAGCTCGCGGGCATAGCGCAGTGCCATCTCGGGGTGATCGGCGTCGGCATCGAGCTGCCGCTGTATCAAGGACACGGTCGCGCCGGCGAGGGTCGCGGTATTTCTGCCCACAATCCGGGCGAACGCGAACAGGTCGGCGTCCGCGCCGCCCAGAGCGCGGTACTCGGCCAACAGCCGGGCCAGACGCAGGTCGTCCTCGCTGTAGTCCGCCGGCCCCGCGGTCGACACCCCACGGCCCATCGAGCGAAACCACCGCTCCACATCCGACCTGGAGAGGCCGGTCCGCCCCGAGATCTGTTCGATCGTGTAGGTGACCCCGCGGGGAGTCAACGCATCGTCGAACAGCAGATATCCCAGCTGGCCTCGCCGGGTGGCCTCGGTCAGCGCTGCCACGTTTGCGCCATGGTCGGCGAGGTGCAGCAGGACGCGGATGCGGCGTGCTCTGGATACTCCTCCCAGCCCGTCCAGCAAGCCGGCCGCCGCGAACTCACGAACGCGACGTCGGCGGCGGCACAGCCGGGACGGCGCGGACAGCAGACGCCTCGCCAACGAAAGGAGCACTTCTGGATTGTCCCGGCTCGCGCCGCCTCCTGTCCCAGGAGTCTCGCGTCCATGACGACGACGTCGAAACGACCGGCGTCGGACATGGCCACTGCTGCCGCAAACGTCACTCGGTACCTCGGGGTGACCCGGATGCCCTTCAGGATCAGCACTCGGTACCGGTGCCTCATGCAGCACACAGAACCCGGTCGGTCGATCGGGGCGATCGCCTCGACGTCGACGAGCCGTGCCTGAACGCCGTGGGCGAGCGCACCGAGAATCCGGGGCACCGCACCGCCGAGGATGCGATCCCTCGCGCTACCGGCTCCGGCCGACGGCCGGTGCTCTAATTCCTCCCCGACTCACACGGCCGCAACCCCCGAAAAAGCCTGTCCGGGTCGAGTTCGGCGGCGGGGGGAACGACCACACCGATCGCCCGGGCCTCGGTCACCGCCCGGGCGAGCAACAGGCGGGCCTGCTCGTAGCGGCACCGAAGGTCCTCGGGCAACGCAACATGGCGCAGTGCGACTCCGGCGGGGACCTCGTCGAGCGCCTCTGCGACCAGGGATCGCACGATGAGAATTCCTGTCTGCACACCCTCGACCGCCCAGCGTTGTTGCCAATCCATGCCGACCGCCCTCGACTCGGCTCAGCACCGATTTCACCTGCCGCAATTATCCGCCCCACAAGTCCCTGTAGTCACGCCTCGAAACTGGGCATCGCCGTCGGCGTCGGTGCACATCGTCCGTAGCTGCTCGAGGGGGACCGCTTCCGCGAGGGGTCTACTCCGCTTCGGCAGTGAAGTACCCCGCCAGGCGCGCCTCCGCGAGAGCGCGCCTCAACAGATCCGTTGCCTGCACCTCCAACACCAGGCCGATATAGACGAGATCCACCACGTCGGTGATTCCTTCGCCTCGTTCCAGGCGCAGGATCGTGTGGTAGCTGACGCCGCTCGCCTTGGCGAGAGCGCCGTGAGTCAGGTGCCTGCGGAGTCGCTCCACTCGAAATTCCTCGCCGAGGAACTCGAGGAGGGAGCGCGACGGTGAACTCACGCGGGCCGCCCCGCCCATCCGCACCGCACGCCCCAGAATCCCACCACCCCGCTGTCGCGTCGAGAACCAGCCGTGAGCATCATGACCTCACGGGTGGCGTCCACTGCGGGGCCGCACCGCGGGCACCGGCAACCGGTCGCTGAGGTCGATTCCGCGGTCGTCGGGACAGATGACCCGGCCATGACTCGAACCTACGTCACCGAACGTGCAGGCGACAGAAGTGCGGGCGACGAAACGGACCCGCCGCCGACCGGCCGAGGATCAGTGCTGAACCCCGTCAGGCCTCGGTGACACTGGGCTTCTGATCCTCGACAACAAAGCTGGCACGGGTGTGGATGGGCGCGCCCGGGCGCCGGACATAGGGAAGGACGCGGAAGTCGTTTCGCCACACCTGATGATCCAGGGCGACGCGCACGTATCCACGCTGCGCGTTGAAGAACTTCATGTCGGGATTGGCGGCCAGCAGGCGGCGCCCGGTGTCGTTCATGTCGGCGCCGTCGCCAGCTGAGGTAATCGACGTTCCCGAGAATTCCGCCGCAACGACCGGTGATTCCGGATCGGCGTAGTCCCGGCGCAAGTCGGCGACGATGTTCTGGTGGCGGTCCCCGGTGATCACCACCAGATTGCGGACGCCGCGATCCGCCGCAGCGCCGAGGACGGTGTTGCGATCGGCGACGTACCCGTCCCAGGAATCGGACGACACGACCGTCTCCGGCCCGGGATCGTTGTCGGTCTGGCCCATCGCCACCTGATTGCCGATGATCTGCCAACGGACCGCCGAGTCGATGAATCCATCGATCAGCCAGTCCCGTTGCGGTGCACCCAATATCGTGCGGTCGGTGTCGAGCCGGTCGGCGCAGTTCGCGGTGACGTCCTCCCCGCAGGCCTGCCGGTCCCGATATTGCCGTGTATCGAGCATGGTGATCTGCGCGAGATCACCGAAGCGATAGCGACGGTGCAGGCGCATCCCCGGCCCGGAGGGCCGCTGCGCGAGTCGCAGCGGCTGATGCTCGTACAGCGCCTGGAAGGCAGCAGCTCGGCGCCGACGGAACAGCGCGGAGATGCGATAGATGTCGATGCCCAGTCCCGGCGCATCGGCGGCCCAGTTGTTGTCGACCTCGTGATCGTCCATGGTCACAATCCAGGGAAAAGCTGCATGCGCGTCCCGCAGCGGCTGCTCCGCTTTGTACTGTGCGTAGCGCAACCGGTAGTCGGGCAGATCGACGGCTTCGTCACGGTCCACTCCCATCGACATTCCCTCACGGCCGCGCCTCCACCCGCGTTCGTAGATGTAGTCGCCCAGATGGACGACCAAATCGAGGTCCTCATCGCTCATGTGCTCGTATGCGGTGTAGAACCCCGAACTCCACGATTGACAGGAGGCGAACGCAAACCGCATCCGCGAGGTGGATTGTCCCGGAGCAGGGGCCGTGCGGGTCCGGCCCACCGGAGAGATCGCCGAGCCGGCACGAAACCGGTAGAAGTACCAGCGAGAGGGCTCCAAGCCGTGGATCTCCGGGTGCACGCTGTGGGCGAGTTCGCGCGTCGCGACAGCCGTACCGCGCGTCACCACCTGCCGGAAGCTCTCATCGTGCGCGACTTCGTATTCGACGGTCACCGGATCCCACCCCATGCCGCCGCGCCCGCCGGGGGCAAGCGGGTCCGGTGCCAGACGGGTCCACAGGACGACACCGTCCGGTGTCGGATCTCCCGATGCCACACCGAGTACGAACGGGTCATCTCCTCGCCACCGCGGCGCCGGCAAGCGCGCGCTGCTCACCCCCGACGTACCCACCAGCACCGCAGCCGCTCCGGCCATACCGACTCGCAACACCTGCCGACGGGAGAGGGACATACACCACGGTATATCCCGGCTGCGGTCAGCGAGCCGGACGACGGGGTGCATCACTATCGAGACTGCTCCAGGCCCGCTTCGGCCGCCGGTGCCGCCCTGGCAGCCCGAACCTCACCCGCCTGCCCCCGCACCGGCGCAGTACACGTCGCTCGTCGCCCCCGGCCCCGATTGGCTGGCCGAGCGGCTGTGCGACCGACGGATCGTCCGGCTGACGGGTCGTCTCGACCACGCTCGCGCTGCTCGACACCTCCGGCGACGACCCGGTGCAGCTGTGGCCGCACGACGTCGAGGCCGACCGGCAGCAGTTGCGGGCACTGCAGCAACACCTCGTGGACGTCTGCCGGCGCCCCGTGGAAGAGATCGCCGAGAACATGCGCGCACACCGGATCCTGACCGCCGAGCAGGCCCGTGACTACGGCCTGATCGACGCGGTCGGCGGGAACCGGACGCCGCCGCGCCGCGACCGCCGGGTGACGCGGCGGTCAGCCGAGGAACACCGCGACCCGATCCGCGAGATCGAGCAGCGGCTGCGGGAAGACGCCGAGCACCACCGTCATCACCGCCCCGGCGGCGACCGCGACGGTTGTCAGCACACTGGGCACCACGACCGTCGGGGCGTCGCGGTCCGGCTCGTCGAAGAACATCAGCACGATGACGCGCACGTAGAAGTACGCCGCGATCGCGCTGCTGACCACGCCGACGATCACGAGCGGAACGGCTCCGCTGCCCGCCGCCGCCCCGAACACGGCGAACTTGCTGACGAACCCGCTCGTGAGCGGGATGCCGGCGAACGCGAGGAGGAACAGGGCGAAGACCGCGCCGACGAGGGGTGAGCGCCGGCCGAGCCCCGCCCAGCGGGACATGTGGGTCGCCTCCCCGAGATCGTCGCGGACCAGGGTCACGACGGCGAACGCGCCGAGGGTGCTGAATCCGTAGGCGAACAGGTAGAACATCGTCGACGCCAGCCCCGCCCGGTCGGCGGCGATCAGGCCGGTGAGGATGAAGCCGGCGTGGGCGACCGACGAGTAGGCCAGCATCCGCTTCACGTCGTTCTGCGTCACGGCCAGCACCGATCCCGCCACCATCGTCAGGATCGCGACGCCCCACAGCAGGGGACGCCAGTCGTCGCGCAGCCCGGGCAGCGCCACGTAGAACACCCGCAGCATCGCGCCGAACGCCGCGACCTTGGTGGCCGCCGCCATGAAGGCGGTGATCGGTGTGGGCGCCCCCTGATAGACGTCGGGGATCCACGAGTGGAACGGCACCGCCCCGATCTTGAACAGCAGGCCCACCGCGAGCATCGCCGCGCCGATCAATGCCAGTGTGTCCCCGTCCGCGCGGCCCGCGACGGCGTCGGCGATGCCCGCCAACCGGACCGTGCCCGCGTAGCCGTACAGCAGCGCCACGCCGAAGAGGAAGAAGGCCGAGGAGAACGCGCCGAGCAGGAAGTACTTCAGTGCCGATTCCTGCGAGAGCAGGCGCTGCCGCCGGGCCAGGCCGCACAGCAGGTACAGGGGCAGCGACAGGACCTCGAGCGCGATGAACATCGTGAGCAGGTCGTTCGAGGCCGGGAACAGCAGCATCCCGCCGACCGCGAACAGCACCAACGGGAAGACCTCGGTCTGCGACATCCCCACCGCGGCGGCCTCGCGCTCGGCGAGGCTGCCCGGCACCGCGGACGCCTGCGGGGCGAATGCGTCGGCACCGCCGGCGCCCGTCGCCGCCGCCGCGCCCGGTCCCCCCGCAGTGGCGCCGCGGGCGCCCGGCTCGATTCCGCGTTCGGCGACGAGCAGCACCGCGAGGATCGAGACGAGCAGGATGGTGCCCTGCAGGAACAGAGTGGGCCCGTCGACCGCCACCGCGTCCACCGCGGCGGTGTACCCGGGCGCGGCCTCGGCGGAGAAGTCCAGCCCCGCGGCGAGCACGACGACGGCCACGAACGCGGCCACGAGACCGCCGAGCGCGAGCAGCAGCTGGCTCGCGTACCGGCCGCGGCGGGGAACGAACGCCTCGACGAGCACTGCGGCGACGGCCACCCCGAACACGATCAGCATGGGAGAGAGCGGGGCGTATTCGAGGTCGGGGGCCGGAATAGCCTGAGCGAGAACGGTGGTGCCGTCCGAGAGAGTCACCTGTGCGTCCCTCCGTGAGTGTCGGGCCCAGTCCCGCCGCCCGCGACGGGCTCGGCCGGCGCGGGCGGCGCCGGATCGGGCTGGTCGACCGTGACCAGGACCCGGCTCACCGCCGGGGTGATCACGTCGAGCGCGGGTTTCGGATACACGCCCAGGACGAGGAGCAACGCGATGAGCGGCACCACGACGGCGAGTTCGCGGGGCACCAGATCGGACACGTGCTCGTTGCCGTCGGTGACCGGTCCGGTCATCATGCGCTGGTACAGCCACAGCACGTAGATTGCCGAGAGGACGAGTGCGAGCACTGCGAACACGGCAGCAACCTGGTAGCGCGGATACGTGCCGATCAGCACCAGGAATTCGCTGACGAACGGCGCCAGACCGGGAAGGGACAGGGTCGCCAGTCCCGCGACGAGGAACGTGCCGGCCAGGACGGGGGCGACCTTGCGGACGCCACCGTAGGCGGCGATCGCGCGGGATCCCCGCCGGGAGACGAGGAACCCGGCGATCAGGAACAGCGCCGCGGTGGAGATGCCGTGGTTGACCATGTACAGCGTCGAACCGGCCTGCCCCTGGCTGGTCATCGCGAAGATGCCGAGGATGATGAACCCGAAGTGCGAGATGGAGGTGTAGGCGATCAGGCGCATCACGTCCGTCTGGCCGATGGCGACCGCCGCGCCGTAGACGATGCCGATCACCGCGAGCGTGACGATCACCGGCGCGAAGTACACCGACGACTCGGGAAACAGTTGCAGGCAGTAGCGCAGCATGCCGAACGTGCCGACCTTGTCGACCACGGCCATCATCAGCACCGCCCCGGCCGGGGTGGCCTGCACCGCGGCGCCGGGGAGCCAGGTGTGGAACGGCCACAACGGTGCCTTCACGGCGAAGGCGAACATGAAGCCGAGGAACAGCGCGTGGAGCACCACGGCGTCGGCGCCGAGACCGCCGCCGGTCACGGCGGCGACGATGTCTCGGAAGTCGAAGGTGCCGGCGCCCTGCCGGGCGGTGACCACGTACAGCCCGATGACCGCGGCCAGCATGATCAGTCCGCCGAACAGGTTGTAGAGCAGGAACTTCACCGCCGCGCGGGAGCGCTGCGTGCGATCCCCGAGACGATCCCCGAATCCTCCGATGAGGAAGTACATCGGAATGAGCATCGCTTCGAAGAAGATGTAGAACAGCAGCACGTCGAGGGCGGTGAACGACACCATCACCATCGCCTCGACCGTCAGCATCAGCGCCATGTACAGCTGCGTGGTGCGCCGCGGCGCGGATCCCCGGGCGGTCGCGGCGGACTCGGCCTGGGTCGCGTCGTTCCAGCCCGCCAGCATCAGCAGCGGAAGCAGCACCGCGGTCAGCAGCACCAGCACGAGCGCGATACCGTCGACGCCCAGCGTGTATCGGGTGCCCAGGGCCGGAATCCACTCGTGGGATTCGACGAACTGGTACTGCTCACCTGCCGGATCGAATCCGACCGCCAGTGCGCAGGCCAGTACGAGCACCACGGCCGCGACCGCCAGCGCCGTCGTCTTGGCGAGGCTTCGCATGCGGGAGGGAAGCGCGAGCACGACGACGGCACCGACGAGCGGCACCACCCACAGGGTCGTCAACCAGGGAACGTCGTCCACTACAGCCTCCCCAGCACCATCGCCGCGACCACGACGGCCGCGCCTACCAACATGGACAAGCCGTAGGACCGCACGAAACCGGTCTGCAGGTGCCGCATCCGGGCGGACAGGGCGCCGACCGTGGCGGAGATCCCGTCGACCGCGCCGTCGACGCCCTTGTCGTCGACGGTCACCAGGGTCGAGGTCAGGGACCGTCCGGGCCGCATGAACACCGCCTCGTTGACCGCGTCACCGTAGAGATCCCTGCGGGCGGCGACGGTGAACACCGACACCTCGGCGGGGGCGACCTCGGGAATGTCGCGCCGAGCGTACTGCCGGTAGGCCACCGCGGCACCGGCGAGCACGACGGCGAGGGTGAGGGTGGTGGTCACCCACACCGGCAGCAGGTGTTCGGCCTCGTACGTCCCCACCACCGGCTCGAGCCAGTTCTGCAGCGCTCCCCCCAGGCTGAGCGCAGCACCGGCGCCGACCGAACCCACGGCCAGCACGATCATGGGCACCGTCATCACAGCCGGCGCCTCGTGGGGATGGACGTCGGCGGCCCAGCGACGCCGGCCGAAGAAGGTCATCAGCATCACCCGCGTCATGTAGAACGCGGTGATGCCGGCACCGAGCAGGGCGGCCGTCCCGAGGACGACGCCTTCGGCGCCGCCCGCTCCGAAAGCGGCCTCGATGATCTTGTCCTTGGAGAAGAAGCCGGCGAACGGCGGGATGCCGATGATCGCGAGGTAGCCGAGGCCGAAGGTGACGAACGTGACGGGCATGACGGTGCGCAGGCCGCCGTAGCGGCGCATGTTCACCTCGTCGTTCATCCCGTGCATCACCGATCCGGCACCGAGGAACAGTCCGGCCTTGAAGAAGCCGTGGGTGAGCAGGTGCATGATCGCGAAGGCGTACCCGGCGGGACCGAGGCCGGCGGCGAGGACCATGTAGCCGATCTGGCTCATCGTCGACGCGGCGAGCGCCTTCTTGATGTCGTCCTTGGCGCAGCCGATGACGGCCCCGAACAGCAGGGTCACCGCGCCCACGAGCACGACGGCGAGTTGCGCGGTGGGGGCGAGGTCGAAGATCGCATCGGACCGGACGATCAGGTAGACGCCCGCGGTGACCATGGTGGCGGCGTGGATCAGCGCCGACACCGGTGTCGGGCCTTCCATCGCGTCACCGAGCCAGGACTGCAGCGGCACCTGCGCGGACTTGCCGCAGGCGGCGAGCAGCAGCACGAGGCCGAGTGCGGTGAGCACGCCGTCGCTCGCACCCTCGGCCCCGCCGAAGACGTCGTCGAAGGTGACGGAACCGAACGTCGCGAACATGATCATCATGGCGACGGCCAGGCCCATGTCGCCGACGCGGTTGACGACGAACGCCTTCTTCGCGGCGGTTGCGGCGGACGGCTTGTACTGCCAGAACCCGATGAGCAGGTACGAGGCGAGCCCGACACCCTCCCAGCCCACGTACAGGCCGAAGTAGTTGTCGGCGAGGACGAGCAGCAGCATCGCCGCAAGGAAGAGGTTGAGGTAGGCGAAGAACAATCGGCGCCCGGGAGCGGCGGAGCGACCCGACGCATCCGGAGCGGAGCCGGCGGAGCGACCCGACACATCCGGAGCGGAGCCAGCGGAGCGACCGGAGGGGTCGGGGCCGTGTGCCATGTACCCGATCGAGTAGATGTGGATGAGTGAGCCGACGCCGGTGATCAGCAGCACGAAGCACATCGACAGCTGGTCGAGCTGGAGCCCGAAGTCGATCTGCAGGCCCGCGACCGGTATCCATTCGAAGAGGCTCTGGTTCACGGCACGGTCGGCGGCGTCGCGGCCGAGCATGTCGACGAAGAGGGCGACCCCGAGCGCGAACGAGGCGAGTGCCGTCGCGCATCCGAGCAGGTGTCCCCACGTGTCGCTGCGCCGGCCGGCCAGCAGCAGCACAGCCGCGCCGAGCAGCGGCAGCGCAGGCAGCAGCCAGACGGTGGACGAGATTCCGCCGTTCATGCCGGTCCGCCCGTCGGGGCGCCGCCGGCGCGGGCCGTCGTCTCGGGCACGGTCGTCTCGGGCGCGGTCGTCTCGGGCACAGACTCCTCCTCGTGCGTGTGCGGACGGGCTGTCCGGGGTCGTCAGTACTTCAGGAGGTTGGCGTCGTCGACGGACACCGAACGCCGGGCGCGGAAGATGGTCATGATGATCGCCAGGCCGACGACGACCTCGGCGGCGGCGACGACCATGGTGAAGAACGCGATGACCTGACCGTCGAGGTTGCCGTGCATGCGGGCGAACGTGACGAACGCCAGGTTCGCGGCGTTGAGCATGAGCTCGATGCACATGAACACGACGATCGCGTTGCGGCGCAGCAGGACACCGGCCGCACCGATGGTGAACAACAGGGCGGACAGGTACAGGTAGTTCTCGGGGTTCACCGCGATCCCTCCTCACCGGACGAGCCGCGTCGGGGTGCGTCGCCCGCGCGTGGGCCGGCTGCTCCGTCGGCGGACATCGCCCGCCGCCGGAGCACCTCGCTGACCGACAGGTCCGAGTACGATCCGTCGGGCAGCCGGGCCGGCACGTCGACCGCGTTGTGGCGGGCGTAGACCCCGGGACTCGGCAGCGGGGTGGCGCGGCCGCCGGCGCGGAAGCGTTCCTGCGACAGTTCCTGCTGGGTCTTGCGCAGCCCGAAGCGTTCCCGATGGGCGAGGACCATGGCGCCGATCGTGGCGGTGATCAGCAGGGCTCCGGTGAGTTCGAACGCCCAGACGTACCGTACGAAGATCAGCTCGGCCAGGCCGGCGATGTTGCCTGCGGCGTTCGCGTCGTCGAGGCCGGCGAACCCCCCGACGGCGGCGTTGCCGAGACCGCCGACGAGCAGCAGCCCGAATCCGAGGCCGGCCGCGATCGCGGCGACCCGCTGGCCGCGCAGGGTCTCGACGAGCGCGTCGGAGGAATCGACGCCGACGAGCATGACCACGAACAGGAACAGCATCATGACCGCCCCCGTGTACACCACGATCTGCACGACGCCGAGGAACAACGCGTCCTGGGCGATGTAGAACACCGCGAGGATGATCATGGTGACGGCGAGGAACATCGCCGAGTACACGGCCTTGGTCGCGGTGACGACGCCCAGTGCGCCGATCACCGCGAGTGTTCCGAGGATCCAGAACAGCACGGCCTCACCGGTGGACGTGCGGGTGAAGGCCTCGGCCGCCAGCAGCGCCGGAGTCATCGGGTCCATCGAGACCACTCCCCTCTCCGCCGGTCACGCCACATCGCGGCCGCCTCGCGGCTGCGTCGGTTCCCGGTCGGCTTCGACGGTTCCGTCGGCGGCCGACGTGGTGCCGGGCGCGGCCTCGGTCACCGTGCCGAGGTAGTAGTCCTCGTCCGTCGTGCCCGGGTACATGTCGTGGGGCGGGGCGGCCATGCCGGGCGCGAGCGGCGCGAGCAGCCTGGTCTTGTCGTAGATCAGGTCGGTCCGGTTGTCGTCGGCCATCTCGTACTCGTTGGTCATGGTCAACGCCCGCGTCGGGCAGGCCTCGATGCACAGCCCGCACCCGATGCACCGCAGGTAGTTGATCTGGTAGACGCGTCCGTAGCGCTCCCCCGGCGAGTATCGCTCGGTGTCGGTGTTGTCCGCACCCTCGACGTAGATGGCGTCGGCGGGGCACGCCCAGGCACACAGTTCGCACCCGATGCACTTCTCCAGTCCGTCGGGATGGCGGTTGAGCTGATGTCGGCCGTGGTAGCGCGGTGCGGTCGGTTCCTTCTGCTCGGGGTAGCGCTCGGTCTGGGCCTTGTGGAACATCGCCCTGAAGGTCACTCCGAATCCCGCGATGGGATCGAGGAAGTCAGGCATCGCGGTTCTCCTCGGTGCTCGGATCGGAACGGCGCCCGGCGCCGGCTGCGGCGACGGGGGTGCGTCGCCGCCGCGGCGGCAGCGTCTGGCCGGGCAGCGGCGGGACGGGGAAGCCCCCGGCCATCGGGTCGAACGGCTCGGCGGTCGCCGCAGTCGGAGGGGCCGCCGTCCCGCCGGGGGTCCCGGTGGGCCGGGGGCGGCCGGCGCGCATGCGGTTCCACATGAGCGACGGCACCGCCAGGGCGACGACGACACCCGCCGCGGCGAGGACGATCTGCCACCGGTCCAGGCCCTCCGTGCGCAGGACGCGGATCACGGCGACGACCATGATCCAGGCGAGCGCCACCGGAATCAGCACTTTCCAGCCCAGGTTCATGAACTGGTCGTACCGCAGCCGGGGCAGTGTGCCGCGCAACCATACGAACAGGAACAGGAATCCCCACACCTTGAGGACGAACCAGAGCAGCGGCACCCAGCCGGAGTTCGCGCCCTCCCACATGTTCAGCGGCCACGGCGCGCGCCAGCCGCCGAGGAACAGGGTGGTGGCCAGCGCCGAGACCGTCACCATGTTGACGTACTCGGCGAGCATGAACATCGCGAACTTCAGCGACGAGTACTCCGTGTGGAAGCCGCCGACGAGTTCACCCTCGGCTTCGGGCAGGTCGAACGGTGCCCGGTTGGTCTCGCCGACCATCGCCGTGACGTAGATCAGGAACGAGGGCAGGAGCAGGAAGACGTACCAGACGCCGTCCTGGGCGGCGACGATGCCGGAGGTGGACAGCGTGCCCGACAGCAGGAAGACGGCCGCGAACGAGAGGGCCATCGCGATCTCGTAGGAGATCACCTGCGCCGTCGAGCGCAGACCGCCCAGCAGCGGGTAGGTGGACCCGGACGCCCAGCCGGCGAGCACGATGCCGTAGACGCCGATCGAGGTGGCCGCGAGGATGTACAGCACGGCCACGGGCAGGTCCGTCAACTGCAGCGGCGTGCGCTGGCCGAACACGGAGACCACCGGCCCGAGCGGGATGACGGCGAACGCCATGAACGCCGGCACTGTCGCGATGATCGGCGCGAGGACGTAGATGGGTTTGTCCACGCCCGCGGGCACGATGCCCTCCTTCAGGGCGAGTTTGACGCCGTCGGCGAGGCTCTGCAGCAACCCGCGCGGGCCCACCCGGTTCGGGCCGACCCGCATCTGCATGCGCGCCAGGATCTTTCGCTCCGCAAGAATCGCGACGAGCACCGTCAACACCAGGAAGGCGAAGACGGCCACCGCCTTGACGACGACCAGCCACCACGGATCCTGACCGAACGACGCCGGATCGGGGTACCCGGACTGCGCCGACAGGGCGCCGGGAACCGGCACCGCCGCGGCGCCGAACAGAACGGCGTCACTCATCGGTCACCTCCTGCGACCGGGCGTCGCCCCGGCTGATCCGGACGGTGTCCCCCACGGACGCGGCCAGTTGCCGATGCACCGCGCATCCCGGCGAATTGAGCGGCACCCACACGACCCGGTCGGGCATGTCGGCGATCGCCAAGGGCAGCGTGATCGAGCCCCGGTCCGTCGCGACGGTCACCGGATCCCCGGCGTCGGCGCCGATCTCGGCGGCGGTGACGGCGGACAGCCGGGCCACCGGCCGGCGGGCGGTCCCGGCGAGATGCGGTTCGCCGTCCTGCATCCGTCCGCGGTCGAGGAGCATCCGCCATCCCGCGAGCACCGCCTCACCGGGGCCCGGCTGCGGGCGGTCCCGCGGCGCGACGTCCGGCGGACCGGCAGGTGCGCCGTCCCAGGAACCCAGCGCCACGAGCTCGTCGAGAGCCGCCGCGGCGTCGACGAGGCCGAGGCGGACGCCCATCTCGTCGGCGATCGCGCCGAGGACCCGCTGATCCGGCAGGGCGCCGGTGTTGCGCAACGCGGCGGCGAAGGGGCGCGCCCGGCCCTCCCAATCGAGGAAGGTTCCCGGTTTCTCCACCGCGGGTGCGACGGGGAAGACGACGTCGGCCCGGTCGGTGATCGCGCTGCGCCGCAGTTCCAGGCTGACGACGAAGCCGGCGGCGTCGACCGCGGCGACAGCGGCGTGCGGGTCGGGCAGGTCGTCGACGTCGACCCCGCCGATCACCAGGGCTCCGAGCGTGCCCGACGCGGCGTCGGCGAGGATCTGCGCCGTGTCCCGGCCGGCGGACGGCGGCAGGTCCGGCACGCCCCAGACGGCGGCGACCTGGCGTCGGGCGTCGGCGTCGGTGACCGGGCGGGCGCCGGGCAGAAGTCCCGGCAGGGTCCCGGCCTCCAGCGCACCGCGTTCACCGGCCCGCCGCGGGATCCACGCCAGCCGCGCGCCGGTGTCGTCGGCGAGACGGCCGACGGCCGACAACGCCCCCGGCACCGCGGCCAGCCGCTCCCCCACCAGGACGACCGCACCGGGTCGGCGCAGGAGCTCGGCGGTCTCCGCTTCGTCCCGGTGTCCGGGCCGACCGGCGAGGCGGAGGGTGTCGAGCAGGTCCGGTTCGGCGCCCGGGACGGCCGGCAGGAGCCGGCCGGACAGCTTCTCGAGGCCACGGCTCGCGAACGGTGCGATCGCGCGCACCGCCAGCCCCCGCCTGCGGACCGCCTTGCGCAGCCGCAGGAACACGATGGGCGACTCGTCCTCGGGCTCGAATCCGGCGAGCAGCACCGCGGGGGCGTTCTCGAGGTCGTCGTAGGTCACGGCGCCGGCGCCGGGCCACCGGCCGGCGACCCGGGCCGCCAGGAATTGTGCCTCCTCCGCGGAATGCGGACGCGACCGGAAGTCGATGTCGTTGGTGTCCAGGCCGATACGCGCGAACTTGCCGTACGCGTACGCGTCCTCGACGGTGACGCGGCCGCCGACGAGCACGCCGGTACGGCCGCGCGCGGCGGTGAGGCCGCGGGCGGCGACCCGCAGGGCGTCGCGCCACGAGGCGGGTGCGAGCGTGCCGTCGTCGCCCCGGACCAACGGGGTGGTGAGGCGGTCGGGCTGGGTGGCGTAGGTGAAGGCCCACCGGCCCTTGTCGCAGTTCCATTCCTCGTTGACCTGCGGGTCGTCACCGGCCAGCCGGCGCAGCACCGTGCCGCGCCGGTGGTCGGTGCGCTGGGCGCAGCCGCTGGCACAGTGTTCGCACACGCTCGGGCTCGACACCAGGTCGAACGGCCGGGCGCGGAACCGGTAGGCCGCCCCCGTGAGCGCGCCGACCGGGCAGATCTGCACGGTGTTGCCGGAGAAGTAGGACTCGAACGGTTCCTTCTCGTAGATGCCGACCTGCTGCAGGGCGCCGCGTTCCATCAGTTCGATGAAGGGGTCGCCGGCGATCTGCTGGGAGAACCGTGTGCACCGGGCGCAGAGCACGCATCGCTCGCGGTCCAGGAGGATCTGCGAGGAGAGCGAGATCGGTTTGGGGAACGTGCGTTTGACCTCGGTGAAGCGGGACTCGGCACGCCCGTTCGACATTGCCTGGTTCTGCAGGGGACATTCGCCGCCCTTGTCGCAGACCGGGCAGTCCAGCGGATGGTTGATCAACAGCAGCTCCATCACGCCCTTCTGCGCCTTGTCGGCCACAGGCGACGTCAGCTGCGTGTGCACGACCATGCCGTCCGTCACCGGGGTTGTGCACGAGGCGACGGGCTTGCGCTGGCCCTCCACGTCGACCAGGCACTGGCGGCACGCGCCGACGGGTTCGAGCAGCGGGTGGTCGCAGAATCGGGGAATCTGGACGCCGAGCAGTTCCGCGGCGCGGATGACGAGGGTGCCCTTCGGGACGCTGATCTCGACGCCGTCGACGACGACGGTCACCAGATCGGGCGGGGTCGGCAGGCCGGTGGTGTCGTGGTTGGTGTGGACGCTCATCGCGTACCCCCGTCGTTCGGTCGGCCCGCACCGGCCCCCGCCATGAGGGTGGACAGGTGCGGGTCGAACGGGCAGCCGCCGTGCTCGAAGTGCGCCAGGTACTCGTCGCGGAAGTATTTGATCGACGACGTGATGGGGCTGGTCGCGCCGTCGCCGAGTGCGCAGAACGACCTGCCGAGGATGTTGTCGGAGAGGTCGAGCAGCTTGTCCAGGTCGGCTCCGGTTCCGTCGCCTCGCTCGAGCCGCCGCAGGATCTGCACCAGCCAGTAGGTGCCCTCCCGGCACGGTGTGCACTTGCCGCACGACTCGTGCGCGTAGAACTCGGTCCAGCGCAGCACCGCGCGCACCACGCAGGTGGTCTCGTCGAAGATCTGCAGTGCCTTGGTGCCCAGCATGGAGCCGGCCCCGGCGACGCCTTCGTAGTCGAGCGGGACGTCGAGGTGCTCGTCGGTGAAGAGCGGCGTCGACGAGCCGCCGGGGGTCCAGAACTTCAGCCGGTGCCCGGCCCGCACGCCGCCCGCGTAGTCGAGCAGTTCCCGCAGGGTGATTCCCAGGGGCGCCTCGTACTGGCCGGGTGTCGTCACGTGACCGGACAGGGAGTAGAGCGTGAAGCCCGGTGACTTCTCGGTGCCCATGGAGCGGAACCACTCGATCCCGTTGTGGAGGATCGACGGCACGCTCGCGATCGACTCGACGTTGTTGACGACCGTCGGGCGCGCGTACAGGCCCGCGACGGCGGGGAACGGCGGGCGCAGCCGGGGCTGGCCGCGTCGGCCCTCGAGGGAATCCAGCAGCGCGGTCTCCTCACCGCAGATGTACGCCCCGGCGCCGGCGTGCACGACGAGTTCGAGGTCGTAGCCGCTGCCGAGGATGTCGCGGCCGAGGAAGCCCGCGGCGTAGGCCTCGGCGACCGCGGCCTGCAGCCGGCGCAGCACCGGCACCACCTCGCCGCGGACGTAGACGAAGGCGTGCGCGGCGCGGATGGCGTACGCCGCGATGACGGCGCCTTCGACGAGCGCGTGCGGTGTGGCCAGCAGCAGGGGCATGTCCTTGCAGGTGCCCGGCTCGGATTCGTCGGCGTTGACCACCAGGTAGTGGGGTTTGCCGTCACCCTGGGGGATGAAGCTCCACTTCACGCCGGTGGCGAAGCCGGCGCCGCCGCGGCCGCGCAGGCCCGCCTCCTTGACGGTGGCGATCACCTCGTCCGGGGGCATGCGCAGTGCCTTGCGCAGGCCCTCGTATCCGTCGTGGCGGCGGTAGGTATCGAGTGTCCAGGACTCGGGCTCGTCCCAGTACCGGCTCAGGACAGGGGTCAACGGCACGTCAGCCTCCTTCGGATCGGGGTCCGGCGACCGGGCCCGGGTCGGAGGACTGTTCCGGCTCCGGCGCGGGGGCCCGCATGCCCCGCTCACGGGCGATGCGCAGGCCCGCGAGCGATGCCGCACCCGCGCTGCCGCCCGCCGCCAGGGCGCCGGGACGCTCGTCCGGGAACCCGGCGAGGATGCGGGCGGTCTGCCGGAAGGTGCACAGCGGTGCGCCCCGGGTGGGCGTGACGGGGCGGCCGGCGCGCAGGTCGTCGACGAGCGCGCGGGCCGAGTCCGGGGTCTGGTGGTCGAAGAACTCCCAGTTGACCATCACGACGGGTGCGAAGTCGCAGGCGGCGTTGCATTCGAGGTGCTCGAGGGTGATGGTGCCGGCCTCGGTGGCGTCGCCGGCGGCGTCCTCCGCGGTGCCGGCGGCTGCGGTGCGCAGCCCGAGGTGTCCCTCGAGCGCTTCGAGGATCTCGTCGCCGCCCATGATCGCGCACAGGGTGTTGGTGCAGACGCCGACGAGGTAGTCGCCGGTGGGCTCGCGCCGGTACATGGAGTAGAACGTGGCCACCGCGCCGACCTCGGCGCCGGTGAGCCCGAGCCGGTCGGCGCAGAACTCGACGCCGGCCGGGGTGATGTACCCGTCCTCGGACTGCACCAGGTGCAGCAGCGGCAGCAGGGCGGAGCGTGGCTGCGGGTAGCGGCCGATGATCTCCGCGGCGTCGGTCTCGAGGCGGGCCCGCACGTCCGCCGGGTACCGCTCGCGGGCGCCCGGCCGCACCAATCGGGTCCGCTCCTCGGGTCGTGGGCCGAATTGGATGAACACCGGGCCGGGGGCCGGGTCCGGCTCGATCGCTACTCGCTGCTCCTGCGTCAACGGTCCACTCCCCCCATCACGGGATCGATGCTGGCGACCGCGGCGATGACGTCGGCGACCATGCCGCCCTCGCACATCGCGGACACCGCTTGCAGGTTCGTGAAGGACGGGTCCCGGAAGTGCACCCGGTACGGCCGGGTGCCGCCGTCGCTGACCATGTGCACGCCCAGTTCCCCGCGCGGGGACTCGACGGCGGTGTACACCTGGCCGGGTGGGACGCGGAAACCCTCGGTGACGAGCTTGAAGTGGTGGATCAGGCCCTCCATCGAGTTGCCCATGATCTTCCGGATGTGCTCCGGGGAGTTACCGAGACCGTCCGCGCCGAGGGACAGGTCGGCCGGCCACGCGATCTTCTTGTCCTCCACCATGACCGGCCCGGGTCGCAGCCGGTCGAGACACTGCTCGACGATCCTGATCGACTGCTTCATCTCGTCGATCCGGATCAGGTAGCGGCCGTAGGCGTCGCATCCGGTGTCGGTGCACACGTCGAACTCGTAGGTGTCGTAGCCGCAGTACGGTTGCGACTTGCGCAGGTCGTGCGGCAGGCCGGTCGAGCGCAGGACGGGGCCGGTGATGCCGAGGGCCATGCAGCCGGTCAGGTCGAGGTAGCCGATGCCCTGGGTGCGGGCCTTCCAGATGTGGTTCTCATTGAGCAGGTCCGCCATGTCCCGCAGCCGCCGGGGCAGCAGGTCGAGCAGGTCGCGGATCTTCTCGACCGCCCCGGCCGGCAGGTCCTGCGCGAGCCCGCCCGGACGGATGTAGGCGTGGTTCATGCGCAGACCGGTGATCGTCTCGAACACGTCGAGGATCAGTTCCCGCTCCCGGAAACCGAGGAACATCGCGGTCATCGCGCCGAGTTCCATGCCGCCGGTGGCCAGGGCGACGAGGTGCGAGGAGATCCGGTTGAGCTCCATGAGCAGCACGCGGATCACGGTGGCCCGTTCGGGGATCGCGTCGGTGATGTCGAGCAGCTTCTCGACGCCGAGGCAGTAGGCGGTCTCGTTGAAGAACGGCGACAGGTAGTCCATCCGGGTGACGAAGGTGACGCCCTGGGTCCAGGTGCGGTATTCGAGGTTCTTCTCGATGCCGGTGTGCAGGTAGCCGATTCCGCAGCGGGCCTCGGTGACGGTCTCGCCCTCGATCTCGAGCACGAGCCGCAGGACGCCGTGGGTCGACGGGTGCTGGGGCCCCATGTTGACCACGATGCGTTCGTCGCCGCGGTCGGCGGCCGAGGCGCGGGCGGCCTCGACGATGCTGTCCCAGTCCTCGCCGACGACGGTGTGGACCGGCCCCTCGGTGATGTCGGTCATCAGCTGTACGCCCTCCGCTCGTCGGGCGGCGGGATCTCCGCCCCGTGGTACTCGACGGCGATGCCGCCGAGCGGATAGTCCTTGCGTTGCGGATGCCCCGACCAGTCGTCGGGCATCTCGATGCGGGTCAGCGACGGGTGGCCGTCGAACACGATCCCGAAGAAGTCGTAGGTCTCGCGCTCGTGCCAGTCGTTGGTCGGATACACCCCGTACAGCGACGGGATGTGGGGGTCGGCGTCCGGGGCCGACACCTCGAGCCGGATGCGGCGGTTGTGGGTGATCGACATGAGCGGGTACACCGCGTGCAGTTCGCGGCCGGTGTCCTGCGGGTAGTGCGCCCCGTCGACGCCGAGGCACAGTTCGAAGCGCAGGTCCGGTTCGTCGCGCAACCGCCGGGCCACCTCGGGAAGGTGCTCGCGACGGACGTGGAAGGTCAGCTCACCGCGGTGGACGACGACCTTCTCGATCGCCGCCTCGACATCCACCCCGGACTCGGTGACGGCGGCGTGCAGGGCGTCGGCCACGTCGTCGAAGTACCCGCCGTACGGGCGCGGGGTGCTCCCGGGCAGGGTCACCGGGCGTACGAGCCGCCCGTAGCCGGAGGTGTCGCCGCTGCCGCGGACCCCGAACATGCCCGTGCGGACGCCGATCACCTCGGCGCCGCCGTCGGGCCGCGCCGGCAGCGTTCCCTCGGGGCCGGTGGTGGCCGCCCGGTCCACCGGCAGTGCGGTGTCCTGCGCGCGCGTCGCGGGATCCGTAGGGCGCGAGGACCGTTCGTTGTCGGAGGAGGAGGTCACCGGGCCGACCCCCGCACCTGGAGGGTGGGCACGACGGGCCGGGCGGCAGCCAGGGCCGCCTCCTCGGCGGCCTGCACGGCCTTCTCCCGGTCCACGCCGAGCGGCATCTGCTGGATCTTCTCGTGCAGCATCAGGACGGCGTGCAGCAGCATCTCCGGCCGGGGCGGGCACCCGGGTAGGTAGATGTCGACGGGAACGATGTGGTCGACACCCTGGACGACGGCGTAGTTGTTGAACATGCCGCCCGAGGAGGCGCACACACCCATGGCCAATACCCATTTCGGCTCGACCATCTGGTCGTAGACCTGCCGCAGCACCGGGGCCATCTTCTGGCTGACCCGGCCGGCGACGATCATGAGGTCGGCCTGTCGCGGCGAGGCGCGGAACGCCTCCATCCCGAACCGTGCGATGTCGAACCGCGGCGACACGGTGGTCATCATCTCGATCGCGCAGCACGCGAGCCCGAAGGTCGCGGGCCACAGCGAACCCTTGCGCGCGAAACCGGCGAAACTCTCCACCGTGCTCAGCAGAAAGCCGCTCGGCAACTTCTCCTCGAGACCCATGTCCGACTCTTATCACTTTCGGTCGGTGTTCGAATCCATTACGGCACAATCCCATTCCCTGTCGCAGTCATTCCCAGCCGAGACCACCCCGCCGCCACTCGTAGACGTAGGCGACGGCGACGTTGAACACGAACAGCGCCATCGCGGCCAGCCCGAAGACCCCCAGGGCATCGAGGTGCACGGCCCACGGATAGAGGAACACGATCTCGATGTCGAAGATGATGAACAGCATGGCCGTCAGGTAGTACTTCACCGGGAACCTGCCGCCGCCCGGCGGCTGCGGCGTCGGGTCGATCCCGCACTCGTAGGCTTCGAGCTTGGCTCGGTTGTAGCGGCTCGGGCCGATCACCGAGGACACGACGACCGAGAACACCGCGAAGGCGACCGCGATCCCTCCGAGCACGAGGATCGGGATGTAGACGTTCATGGCGCCTGGCTCCTCTCCGTGCGAGCCGGCCACCCGCGCCGACCCCGTTGCCCTTGCCGACCTCCACCGGCCGCTGGGGCCGAACGATCACGATACGGAGACAGTGCCGTGAGTCACTTCAACCGCATCATTGTGATGTACGGCTCAGCCTACCGGCGCGGTGTCCCGCCGAGGCGGATACGACGCGGCGCGATTTCTCCGTTTCGCCCGACCCTTGCGGGGGTGCCGGGACGCCGGGACCGGCAGATCGCCCGGACCGTGGGCCGATGCCGGCGCCCGCTTCGCGCCGCCCTCAGGTGGTGCTGCGGCCGCGCAGCAGCGCGACGACCGTCTCCGCGAGGCGGAACGGGTCGAGAGGCCGCGGCACCGCGGCCTCGGCGCGGGACCAGTCGGCCAGCCACGCGTCGTCCGCCCGGCCGGTCAGCACGACGACGGGCGGGCACTGTTCGAGTTCGTCCTTGAGTTGCTTGGCGATCCCCATCCCACCGGCGGGGGCCGCCTCGCCGTCCAGGATCGCGAGGTCGATACCACCGGCGTCCATGCGGCGGATCACCATCGGCTCGGTCGCCACCTCGACGAAGTCGAGTTCGGGGAGTTCGGGATCGGGTCGCCGGCCCAGCGCCCGGGTGACCTGCTCGCGCGTGTCGGCGTCGTCGCTGTAGACGAGAACGCGCAGGGCGGCAGGACGGCTGGTACTCGCGGTCGAGTCGGTCACGGAGCAGATGCTACTGGCCGGAACGGAGGGGCCCGGGAGGCGAGCCGCGGCACGCACGGCTCGCGGCCGCCTGCGCCCCGCCGGTCCCGCCGACGGCAGGCGACCGGTCCCAGTGCTCACCTGGCGTTACCGGGTGAGGAGAGCCAGGCTGCCACGAGGGCCGGTCACACCGCCGATTCTACTCGCCCGGAAGAGCTTCGGAATCTCCCGGCCCCTTCCCCTCGGAACCGGCGGTGGCCTGGGCGTACCGGTGTTCCGGCAGCACCAGCATGCGGGCGTACGCGATCGCTCGGGGCGTGGTCGCGAAGACGTGCCGCTCCTCGCTGTCCTTGGTGGTGAAGACACCCAGCGCGGACAGCGGCCGCAGGTGCTCCGGTTTGGCCCCGGAGATCAGGACCGTGATGTGCCGGTGCTCGAGCTTGGTGATGGCGTCCTTGAGGACGAGGGCGCCGGTGGCGTCGATGGCCGTCACCCGGGACATGCGCAGGATCACGACCTTGACGTCCGTGACGTCGGCGAGCTCGAGCAGGAATCGGTGGGCCGCGGCGAAGAACAGAGCGCCGTCGATCCGGTACGCGACGATGTGCTCACGCAACAGCTCGTGTTCCTCGGCGGCGTGATCCCCTTCCTCGTCGAGGGGAACCTGCTCGATCCGGGCGGACTTCGCGACCGCCCGCAGCGCGAGCACCGCAGCGAACCCGACACCGATCGCGACCGCCGTCACGAGGTCGAGGGCGACGGTGACCAGGAACGTCACCGTCATGACGATCGCATCCGCGCGGCTCGCCCGCGTGATCGCGACGATCGAGGCGGTCTCGACCATGCGCACCGTGGTGGCGAGCAGAACGCCGGCGAGCGCGGCAAGGGGGATCTGGGCGACGAGCGGCGAGGCGAGGTAGACGATCCCGGCGAGGATGACGGCGTGGGTGAGGGCGGACAGCCGGGACCGCGCCCCCGAGCGGACGTTGACGGCCGTCCGGGCGATCGCGCCCGTGGCCGGAACGCCGCCGAATAGGGGGGCGGCGATGTTGGCCAGGCCCTGCCCGAACAACTCCCGGTCCGGGTCGTGCCGGGTGCCGACGCTCATCGAATCCGCGGCGGTCGCGGACAGCAGCGATTCGAGGGCCGCGAGCGCGGCCACCGCGAGCGCCGGCGCGAGAAGCGACGTCAGCTCACCCAGGTCGAGGAATCCGAGGCTGGGGGCGCTGAAGCCGGACGGGATGGACCCGATCCGCGTGACGTCCAGATGGAACAGCTGTGCGACGACGGTGGCCACCACCACCGCGACGAGCGAGAACGGCAGCTTCGGCAGGTACCGGCCGCCGATCAGGATGGCCGCCGCGACAAGCACCGCCACGACCGTGGGCAGAAGGGACGGCTGGTCGACGAACTGCCGGGCGGCGTCGAACGCGCTCTGCCACACCTTCTCCCCCTCGGCGTGGGCGATGCCGAGCGCGGCCGGAACCTGCTGCAGGGCGATGACCACGGCGATCCCGGCGGTGAAGCCCTCGATCACCGGGGCGGGCATGAACCGCACCGCCCGGCCGATGCCGGCGAAGGCGAGGACGACGAGAACGACGCCGGCGACGAGTCCCACCGCGAGGACGCCGGAGGCGCCGTGCTCGTGGAAGATCGGCACCAGGACGACGGTCATCGCGCCGGTCGGGCCCGACACCTGGAAGCGGGAGCCGCCGAACACGGCGGCGACCGCTCCCGCGACGACGGCGGTGGCGAGGCCCGCCGCGGCCCCGAGACCGGAGCTGATGCCGAAGCCGAGCGCGAGGGGCAACGCGACGAGGGCGACGACGAGTCCGGCGGTCAGATCGGCGCGGGGCGAGCGCAGGGCCGGTTTCCACTCGACCCAGCGCGGCATCAGCGCGGCGACCGACCGCGCGGCGCGAGCCACGACGGTGCCGGCTCCCGCCGCCTCTTCCTCGGTGCGCCCGGTCACCGCATCCTGCTGCTCTGTCGACATCGACATCGTGCCTCCACCACAAACAATAAATAAGCACTTAATAAAGTCTGCAATCAATGCGCGCGAAGCGCCCCGATGCGCGACCGGCTCAGCGGCGCGCTCGGCCCGCCGGTTCGGCTACGTCGTCCTCGAGCAGCTCCGCCTGTCCGGCGACCACCCCCGTGAGGATGGCGCGGGCGACGCCCAGCAGTTCCGCGACCCGCGGCGACGTCAGCGCGTACGTCACCGACAGCCCCTCCCGGCGCGCGGTGACCAGGCCTGCGCGCCGGAGGATCGCCAGTTGCTGGGAGAGATTGGCGGGTTCGATCCCCACCTCGGGCAACATCTCGGAGACGGCATGCTCGCGCTCGCTGAGCAGCTCGAGGACGCGGATGCGCGCCGGATGTCCGAGCGTCTTGAAGAAGTCGGCCTTCATCCGATAGAGGGGCTGACGCGCCTGCGCGACCATCACCGTTCCCGTCGTCCGAGCCACCGCCGGCGGGCGATGCCGTTACTTGCGTAGTTTAGCAATCAAAGAGGTAGGGTGTGCGTGACATGCGACACACCGGACACCGACACCGTCGGCACCCGGCGCGGTTCGGGAACGCGCCGCACGCCCGAGCCGGGCGAGGCTCGCGGACATCTGCGCGGGCGAGACCCGCGGAAGCCGCACGCGACGCAGGTACGCGGGGTCGGTCACCGCGGACCAGTCGCAGGTCTGGCTCACCGCAGCGCCCCCGGTCGTCCCGGTGAAGGACCACTCCCACCGGATGCCGAGCGGCGGCGTGTCCGGGTTGGCCGGCAGCCACGCCAGCAGCCGGTCGGGTTCGAACGCCACCACGTGGTTGACCACCGGATACGCGCTGCGCCCGGGCAAGTGCACCTGCGCGGAGAAGCGCTGGCCGACGGCGGTGATCGGGGGCTGCCCCGCGGGCACCTGCACCGTGCCCGAGCCGTCGATCTCGCTGTGCCGCAGCGGGTCCCGCATCACCCCGAACAGCGCCGCGGCCGACACCGGTATCGTGGCCTCGACCCGGACCGATGTCGTCGTGCGCACCACGCGCACCCCGGCCCCACCGATGTCGCCGACCCCTGCCGCTTCTCCCCCATCGTTCACGCCGCACATCGTGCCACCTCGGCGCGCAATCGCTGCGCGGCGTCCGGAGCGTGATCCGGGTCGAACGCGCATATCGCGCCGGGCGGCGGGGTATGCGTGCAAAGGTGGAACCGCCACCGATCACGGGAGGAAGCACATGATTGTCCGCAGAATTGCCCGCCCCATGCTCGCGTCGGTCTTCGTCGCCGGGGGCATCGACGCGCTGAGAGACTCGTCCACCAAGGCGGCGGCAGCGCAGCCGGGACTCGACCGGGCGGTGGGCATGCTGCCCGACACGGTGACGCAGAAGCTCCCGGACTCGGTGAGCGAGAAGCTCACGAACGATCCGGAGACACTCGTGCGGATCAACGCCGCCGTGCAGATCGGGGCGGGTGCGCTGCTCGCGGTCGGGAAGGCACCGCGGCTGGCGGCTCTTGCCCTGGCCACCACGCTCGTGCCCACGACGGTGGCGGGTCACGACTTCTGGAACGTCGAGGATGCGGAGGCCCGGGCCATCCAGCGCACCCAGTTCCTCAAGAACGTCAGCCTGCTCGGCGGGCTGATCATCACCGCGGTGGACACCGAAGGCAAGCCGTCGCTGGGGTGGCGCGGACGGCGGGCCGCACGGCGCGCCCAGGAGGCCGTCGCCGGTGTCCTGCCTCATCAGGACGACGGCGCGGGCGAAGCGGTCACCGAGAGCCTGCACAAGGTGGCCGAGCGGGTCCGGGTCCTGTCGGAGGAGGCAGCGGAGGTGGCCGGCACCGCCCGTGAGCGCGGAAGCCACCTGCTGGGCGTTGCCCGCGAGCGCGGACCCGAGCTCGCCGAGGTCGCCCGCGAGCGCGGCACGCACCTGCTCGACGTCGCCCGCGAACGCGGCCCCGAACTCGCCGACGTCGCCCGCGAACGCGGCACCGAACTGCTCGACGTCGCCCGCGAACGCGGCCCCGAACTCGCCGACGTCGCCCGCGAACGCGGCACCGAACTCGCCGACGTCGCCCGCGAACGCGGCACCGAACTGCTCGACGTCGCTCGCGAACGCGGCCCCGAACTCGCCGAGGTCGCCCGGGAACGGAGTTCGCTGCTGTGGGGCACGGCCCGTGAGCGCGGCCCGGAGCTGGCGAAGGTCGCCCGCGAGCGGGCGCTGACGGCGGAGGAGCGTTCCCTGTTGCTGGCGCAGCAGGCCCGTCACCGCGCCGAGGAGGCCCTCACCCGCGCCCGCCTGCAGTTGCAGCGCTGACAGCACGGTCCCGCACCCGGCGATTCTGCGCGGGTGCGGGACCGCCACTAGACTTCTTGGGCACTTCGTGGCGGCGCACCCGCCGCCCGTCCGACCCCGAGGAGACCCCTTGCCGGCCGATGGCCTGTCCCATCCCGACCGTGAGCGTGAGCAGGTCTACCTGTCGATGCTGTACGGCCACCTCGACTCCATGCGGGCCTACGCCAAGACCCGGCTGACCCGGGTGCTGCTCGACACCGGCGGCACTCCGCAGGCCCGCAGCGAGCGGGAGTCCTTCACGCATCTGTACACGGAGGACATCGCGAAATACGACGCGGCCGAGCACGGGCTGTGCTTCGGCCGGATCGACGTGCGCGACGGCGAGGACGGCGACGGGACCGAGGTGCGGTACATCGGCCGCATCGGCATCCTCGACGAGGCGAACGACTACGAGCCGCTGCTGCTGGACTGGCGGGCGCCGTTGGCCCGGCCGTTCTATCTGGCGACGCCGGCGGCGCCGGAGGGCGTGACGCGGCGCCGGCACATCCGGTCGCGCAGCCGCGCGATCACCGCGCTCAACGACGAGTACCTCGATCTCGACGCGGCCCAGGCGCACGACGCCACCGTCTCGGCGGGGGGTGTCGCCGGCGAGACGGCGCTGCTGGCCGCGCTGAACGCCGCGCGGACCGGGCAGATGCACGACATTGTCGCGACGATCCAGGCCGAGCAGGACGCGATCATCCGATCCGAGCACAAGAGCGTGCTCGTCGTCCAGGGCGGCCCGGGCACCGGGAAGACCGCGGTGGCCCTGCACCGGGCGGCGTTCCTGCTGTACACGTACCGTCGGCAGCTCGCGAAGAGCGGTGTGCTCATCGTCGGACCGAACTCGACGTTCCTGGACTACATCGGGCAGGTGCTGCCGTCCCTCGGCGAGACCGGCGTGTTGCTGTCCACGATCGGTGACCTGTACCCCGGGGTGCGCGCGAGCGTCGAGGATTCCCTCGAGGCAGGCGCCATCAAGGGCTCGCTCGACATGATCGAGGTGCTGAAGAAGGCGGTGCGGGACCGTCAGGAGATCCCGACGACGCCGATCCCCCTGGTCTTCGACACCTACCGGCTGACCCTCGACCGCAAGACGGTCACGCGAGCGCGGGGCCGGGCCCGGTCGTCGCGCCGGCCGCACAACCTGGCTCGCCCGATCTTCGTCTCCGCGGTGGTGGACGCGCTCGCCGACCAGCTCGCGTCGATCATCGGTGCGAATCTGGTCGACGGCGGAAACCTGTTGAGCCGGGACGACATCGACGACATCCGGGCCGAGATGCGGGCGGACCGCGACATCACGGCGGCGATCGACTCGCTGTGGCCGCAGCTGAGCCCGCAGCAGGTGCTCGCGGAGCTGTTCGCGTCCCGGGCGCGGCTCGCGTCGGCGGCGCCGGAACTCGACGAGGACCAGCGCGCACTGCTGCTGCGCCCCTCGGCGACGCGGGTGTTCAGCGCCGCGGACGCGCCACTGCTCGACGAACTCGCCGAGTTGCTCGGCGTCGACGACGCGGCCGAGCGGGAGCGCGTCGCGCGGCAGTGGCGCAAGCAGATCGCCGACGCGCAGGGCGCCCTGGACATCCTGACGGGGTCGGCCCCGCAGGATCTCGAGGACGAGCTGGATCCGGAGATCCTGATGGCGTACGACCTGATCGACGCCGACCAGCTCGCGCAGCGACAGAGCCGCTCGAGCCACGAGACCACGGCCGAACGGGCCGCCGGGGACCGGACCTGGACGTACGGGCACGTGATCGTCGACGAGGCGCAGGAGCTGTCCGAGATGGCCTGGCGGATGCTGATGCGGCGCATCCCGAACCGTTGGATGACCCTGGTCGGCGACACCGCGCAGACCGGGGATCCGGCCGGCAGCTCGTCCTGGCAGCGGATCCTGGAGCCGTACGTGGCCAACCGGTGGAAGAAGGCCGAGCTGACCGTCAACTACCGCACGCCCGCGGAGATCATGGAGATCGCACATGCGGTCCTCGCCGAGATCGATCCGCACCAGGTGCCGCCCCGCTCGGTGCGCGAGTCCGGGTTCACACCGTGGGTCCGGAACGTCGACGCGGACGGCCTTCTCGAAGCCGTGCACGGCGCCCTCGCGGCCGAGGACGGCCCGGGCCTCACGGCGGTGATCGTGCCGCACGATCTCGCGGCGCAGTGGGCGCATCTGCGGTCGGATTCGGTGCGGGTGTCCACCGTGAAGGACGTCAAGGGACTGGAATTCGATTCGGTGCTGCTGGTGGAGCCGACCGCCATCGTGGCGGAGTCGCCTCGCGGGCTCAACGACCTGTACGTGGCGCTCACCCGCGCCACCCAACGGCTCGGGGTGCTGCACACCGGGGAACTGCCCGAGGCACTGGCGGCGCTGGTGGCGCCGGCCCGGCTGTGACAGGTCACCGATGTGCCGTTTCACCGACTGCGCCGTTCGGCCGGGCGGTATGTTGCGGACGAACGTGCGACCGGTCGGAGCGGGAGGCGGGGCGGTGAGAGCGGTGTGGCCTCGGGGGCGCTGGGCGCGCATCCTGGCAGGGTTCGGGGTCCTCGCCACCACCGCGGGTTGTGCGGGGACCGCGGCCTCGGAGGACTCCGCGGCCGCCATCCCGGTCACGGTCCCGATGGCGGCCGCACCGGTCGAGGCGGAGGCGCTGGACGGGCCGGCCCTGCGGTTCAAGCAGGCCCTGGCCGAGGCCGGGCTGGCCGCCGGGGTGCCCGACGAGACGCTGGTGGCACTGGTCCGGGGGACGTGTGCCCAGCTGGCCGCCGGCCTGCCGGAAGAACAGATCCTCGGCTCGGTCCGGTCCGTCGCGGCCTTCGCGGCGTCCGTCTCGCGGGCGGAGTTGCAGGGCGACGACGCCGCCCGGTTCTACGTGGGTGCCGCCCGCGAGACCTACTGCTGATCGACGCGTCAGCGGACGGTGTGCACGATGAGCACGTCCGAGGTCGACTTGCGGGCCAGATCCGAGGGTACGGAGCCGAGCAACCGGCCGGTGAGGGTGTTCAGGCCCCGGTTGCCCACGACGAGCAGGTCCGCCTCCACCTCGTCGACCAGTTCGAGGAGCGAGTCGACTGGAGCCCCGACGACGGCCCGTTCGAGGACGTTCTTGGCGCCGGCTGCGTGGGCCTTCTCCCGGGCGGTGCGCAGGATGTCGTAGGTGGGCGCCGATCCGGTCACCTGGTAGGCGTCCTCACCGAGCACGTCGGCGGCGCGGGCGCTGTCCTTCGGATCCACCGGGTAGTAGGCGCACGCGATGACGAGACGGGCCTCGGCGTCACCGGCGAGAGCTGCTGCCTTCTCGACGGCGCGGTACGACGACTCGGAACCGTCGGTTCCGACGACTACGGTCCGGTAGGCGCTCATGCATTCCTCCATGAAATTGGTCGGGTTTCGCCGGCGGGCGACCGTCGTTGCGTCCCCCTTCCGACTGCTGCGTCGACAGTAGCGGCCGACCGGACGGGGTTGACGGCCTTTGGGGTGGATCCCACAGGGCCCACCGCCGTGCGCTCGACGCCACTGACGACCGTTGACGTTACCGTGCGTCACCGTAACGCGGGCCGAACATCTGCGCGGGGAACACGCCGGACTCCACGATGGCGTCCCGCCACGGCAGCGCGAGCTCCGTCAGCCGGTCGGCCTTGTCTTCGCCCAGCGCCGCCCACGGCACCGCCGCGAGGTCGTCGGTCAGGTCCTCGACGAGTTCGCGGACCTCGAAGCCCTCGTCCGTGAGCGCACCGGAGCGGTCGAAAAGTCCGCGCGAGCGCAGCGCCGTCTCCGCGTCGGCCCACTCCTCCTTGCTCCAGCCGCGGCGCGCGCGGGCGAAGTCCTCGCTGAACCCGATCCCCGCGGCGGTGTGGGTGACGAGGGCCTCGATCCCGGTCAGGCCGGCGGTCTGCAACGCCGCGACGTGCCCGTCGCCCCGGTATTCGCGCAGCAGGGTCAGCGCGTGCCACAGGATCAGGTGCGGGGCGTCCGGCCACTGCAGGTCGGCGTGCCCCGCGTACAGCGGCCGGCCCTCCGGTCCCGGGACGGCCCGGGCGGCGCTCGCGGCGAGGTCCGCCGCCTCGCGCATCTCCGGCGAGTCCAGCACCTCGGGCCCGAGGATTCGGGCCAGCGACTCGTCGATGCCGCGCAGCCGGGCGGCCACGACGGCCTCCGGGGTGGCGAGCCGCCAGGCGTGCGGGATCGCGGACGCGACGAGACGGGGACTGAAGTTGTAGAAGGTGGCGGTCACGACGCCCGCCCCGACCGCCCCGAGCGCGGCGGAACGCGCCGCGAAGTACCGCATCCGGCCGGCCTCGAGGCCGGTGTCGCCGAGCGCGGCGTCCACTTCGGGGGCGAAGTACCCGACGGAGTGGATCAGTTCGAGGGCACGGGCGATGCGGCCGGCAGACTGTGGGTCCATGCCGCAGACGCTACGCGAGGCCGGCGGCGTCCATCCCGCGCAGTTCCTTCTTCAGGTCGGCGATCTCGTCGCGCAACCGCCCGGCCAGTTCGAACTGCAGCTCGCGGGCCGCGTTCATCATCTGGTCGGTCAGTTCCTGCACGAGGTCCGCGAGTTCGGCCCGGGGCATGGACTTCACGTCGCGGCCCTCGTAGACGCCGGCGCTCACGGCGCGACCGGATTCCCCCTGGGCGCGGCGGCCGCGGGAGGCGTTGCGGCCCGAGCCCCCGACCTCCACGGTGTCGTCGGCCTCCTCGTAGACCTGGTCGAGGATGTCGGCGATCTTCTTGCGCAGCGGCTGCGGGTCGATGCCGTGCTCGCGGTTGTACGCGATCTGCTTCTCGCGGCGCCGCTCGGTCTCCTCGATGGCACGCGCCATCGAGTCGGTGACCTTGTCGGCGTACATGTGGACCTCGCCGGAGACGTTGCGGGCGGCCCGGCCGATGGTCTGGATGAGGCTGGTGGTCGAGCGCAGGAACCCCTCCTTGTCGGCGTCGAGGATCGCCACGAGCGAGACCTCGGGTAGGTCGAGGCCCTCGCGGAGGAGGTTGATGCCGACGAGGACGTCGTACTCGCCGAGCCGCAGCTGCCGGAGCAGCTCGACGCGCCGGAGGGTGTCGATGTCCGAGTGCAGGTAGCGCACCCGGATGCCGAGCTCGAGCAGGTAGTCGGTGAGATCCTCGGACATCTTCTTGGTGAGGGTGGTGACGAGCACCCGCTCGTCCCGGTCGGCGCGCTCGCGGATCTCGTGTACCAGGTCGTCGATCTGGCCCTTGGTGGGCTTGACGACGACCTTCGGGTCCACCAGTCCGGTCGGCCGGATGACCTGTTCGACGAACTCGCCGCCGGCCTGCCCGAGCTCGTACGGGCCGGGGGTGGCCGACAGGTACACGGTCTGGCCGATGCGGGCGGCGAACTCCTCCCAGGTCAACGGGCGGTTGTCGACGGCCGAGGGCAGCCGGAACCCGAATTCGACGAGGTTGCGCTTGCGCGACATGTCCCCCTCGTACATGGCGCCGATCTGCGGGACGGTGACGTGGGACTCGTCGATGACCAGCAGGAAGTCCTCCGGGAAGTAGTCGATCAGGGTGGCCGGCGCGGAACCGGCGGGACGGCCGTCGATGTGCCTCGAGTAGTTCTCGATGCCGGAGCAGAACCCGACCTGGCGGATCATCTCGAGGTCGTACTGGGTGCGCATGCGCAGGCGCTGCGCCTCGAGCAGCTTGCCGCGGCTCTCGAGGTCGGCGAGACGGTCCTCGAGTTCGGCCTCGATGTCGGTCACGGCCCGTTCCATCCGCTCCGGCCCGGCGACGTAGTGGGTGGCGGGGAAGATCCGCAGCGAGTCCACCTTGCGCACCACCTCCCCCGTCAGGGGGTGCAGGTAGTAGAGCGCGTCGATCTCGTCGCCGAAGAACTCGATGCGCACGGCGAGTTCCTCGTACGCGGGGATGATGTCGACGGTGTCGCCCTTGACCCGGAACGAGCCGCGCGTGAACGCCATGTCGTTGCGGGTGTACTGCACGTCCACCAGCAGGCGCAGCAGGGCGTCGCGGGGCACCTCCACCCCGACCTCGAGCGCGATGGAACGGTCCAGGTAGGACTGCGGCGTGCCCAGGCCGTAGATGCACGACACGGACGCGACCACCACGACGTCGCGACGGGAGAGCAGCGCGGAGGTGGCCGAGTGCCGCAGCCGTTCCACGTCGTCGTTGATCGAGGAGTCCTTCTCGATGTACGTGTCGGTCTGCGCGATGTACGCCTCGGGCTGGTAGTAGTCGTAGTACGACACGAAGTACTCGACGGCGTTGTGCGGCAACATCTCCCGCAGCTCGTTGGCGAGCTGCGCGGCGAGGGTCTTGTTCGGCGCCATCACCAGGGTGGGGCGTTGGACCCGCTCGATCAGCCACGCGGTGGTGGCCGACTTGCCGGTGCCCGTGGCGCCGAGCAGCACCACGTCCTTCTCCCCCGCCTGCAGGCGGCGCTCGAGTTCGTCGATCGCGGCCGGCTGATCCCCGGCAGGCTTGTGGTCGCTGACCACCTCGAACCGGCCCTCGGCCCGTTCGATCTCCCCCACGGGGCGGAACTCGGAGTGGGCGACAACGGGATGCTCGCTTGCGAACGCCATGGGAACCAGGGTAGGCGGCGGCACCGACAATGCCGATCGGCGGCGGCAGGGACCCGGTGCCTGGCCGCCGGGACACGGAGTCATCCGCCGGGACACGGAGTCGTCCGCCGGGACACGGAGTCGTCCGCCGGGCATGATCGGTCGGACCGGCCCGCCCGTCCACCGTCGGCTCTCGTCGGACCGTCCGCCCGGGAGACCGCGAAATCCAGGGGGTACACGTGAACGCTCGCAACGACCCGAAGCCCGCGGTGGCGCCCCCACCGGACTACCGGGTCCACACCCGGCTGGACCTGAAGAACGACACGCGGGCGGCCGCGGCCGTCCGGACCGTCCTCGTCCTCACCGTCGCCGTGCTCCTCGGTGCGGCAGTGGTCCTGGGCCTGCCGCTGCGGAGCGGGTGGGGCACGGCGCCCACGGTCGTCGTCACCGTCGTGGCGTGCCTCGGCTACCTGGCGGTGCACGAACTGACCCACGGCCTGGTCTCCCGGATCCTCTCCGGCGTGCGCCCGACGTACGCGGTGCGGTTCCCCTTCCTGACGACGGGCAGCGACGCCTGGCTCACGCGGAACGCGGCCGTGACCGTCACGCTCGCCCCCGTGGCGCTGTGGGGCGCGGTCCTGGTGGCCTTGCTGTTCGCCGTGCCCGCCGACTTCGTCCTCACCGTCTTTGTCGTCACGGTGGTGAACTTCGCGGGGTCGGCCGGCGACTACCTCCAGGCCGGCGCGCTGTGGCGGCTGCCCGCCTCCGCGCTCGTGCAGGACAACGGGCACGAGACGACGACGGTGGTGCCGGCCGGGCCGGCGGGCCGGTAGGTCCGGCACCGGCGGGTTCGCCGGCCCGGACCGCAGTAACGTTCAGCCCATGTCCGAGGCGAAACTTCACCACGTCAAGGTCGAGACCTTCGATGTGGCCGCGCACACGAACGTCGACCCGAAGGGCATCGTGCGGGAGGTGGAGGTGTACCGGGTCGAGCGGTGGGGCCTGTACATGGCGCGCCCCGCCGACCACCCGCAGTTCGGGTATCTCGAGTCGTGGCTGCTGCCGGACCTCGGCCTGCGCGCGTCGATCTTCCACTTCCGGCCCGGCTTCGAACGCGACCAGGACCGGTACGTCGACGTCGGCGAGTTCTGGTGCGAGGGGAACGTGTGGCACTCGCGCGACCACTACCTCGATCTCGTGGTGCGCACCGGCCGCGACACCGCCGTCGAGGACGTCGACGAACTGCTCGCCGCCGCGGCGGCGGGACTGCTGGATCCGGGGACCGCCGAGCGCGCGGTGCAGCGGGCGTTGCGGGCGGTGGACGGCATCGCCACGCACGGCCACGATCTCGATGCCTGGCTGGCCGCGCTGGCCATGCCGGTCAGCTGGCGCTGAGCGGGTGCCGCCTCGGTCCGGGGGTCAGGCCGACCAGCCGGTCTTCTCGGCCCACTCCCAGGCACGCGTGTAGGCGCCGTCGAACCAGGGGGCCTTCTCCCCGGCGTAGACGGCGGCGGCCTCGGCCGGGTCGTGCCGGGCGGCCGCGTCACGGGCCGCGGCCTGCTTGATCTCGGCGAATTCGGCGACGGCCTCGGGGTTCGCGCGCAACCAGTCCCGCAGCAGCAGGGCGAACTGCTGGCCGGGCCAGCCCTGCACCCGCAGATGCACGTACGCGGGCCGACCGGGGTCGGCGCTGCCGTGCAGGCGCGCGCCCCACACGGCCGGGTCGGTCTCGCCGCCGGCACCGTACGACGGCCGCGGGTCGTCGTGGTCGACGTGGGCGATGCGGGGGAATCCGGCGCCGGCGAGGGGGTCCTCGAGTGCGTCCGCCGCGGCGAGGTCCGGCACGGTGATCTGGAGGTCGAGCACATCGACGGCAGCCAGCCCGGGCACGGCGGTCGAGCCGATGTGGTCGATCCGCACGGCGCCGCCCCCGGCGGCGAGCGCGAGCCGGCCGATCAGCCGCTGCGCCTGCCGGTGCCAGTCCGGATTCGGGTCGCGGAGCACCGGCGCCGGCTGCACGGGGGTGCGGCTGCGCAGGTTCGCCTCGAACGGCACGAGCCGCTCGGTCCACAGGGCGCGCACGGCCGCCGCGAGGGCGTCCCGGTCGCCGTTGTTGTCCAGCCAGACGTCCGCGGCCGCGCGGCGCTGTTCGTCGGTGGCCTGGGCGGCGATGCGGGCACGCGCGTCGCCCTCGGGCATCGCACGCAGTTCGACCAGGCGGCGCAGACGCTCGCCGGCGTCGGTGTGCACCACGGCGACGAGATGGAACGCGGGCGCCATGCCGCCCTCGACGAGGAGCGGGATGTCCTGGACGACGATGGCGTCGGCGGGTGCGGCGGCGACCAGTTCGGCGGTGCGCGCCCCCACCCGGGGATGGGTGATCGCGTTGAGCACCGCCCGCGCCTCGTCGCTGGCAAAGGCCTTGGCGGCCAACGCCGGTCGGTTCAGGGATCCGTCCGGCAGTAGGATGTCGTCACCGAAGGCCGCGGCGAGTTCGGCCAGGCCCTCGGTGCCCGGCGCGACGACTTCGCGGGCGATGGTGTCCGCGTCGACGAGCACCGCCCCCAGCGCGACGAGTTCGTGGGAGACGGTGGATTTGCCCGCTCCGATGCCTCCGGTCAGTCCGAGTCTCAGCACGTCGAACAGTGTCGCATCACCGATCCGGGTGCCGGACACCGGCCGGTCGTCACACTGCAGTCACAACGGGGTCACGGACTGGTCGCGACCTGGGATTTCGTCGGCAACACGCCCATCTCACCCGCCTCGCCTGCCCCAGTATCATCGGCGCGTCGGATATCGTCGGACCGAGCGTCCGACCATCGTCATTACCCGCCCCACTCGAAAAGGCACCGCATGCGATCCTCCCCTCAGCTGCCCGGTCGGCATCGCCTCGGCATGGAGAACGGTGTTCACTGCATCCTCATCCCCGAGGTCGCCGCCGCGCTCGCCGAGCACCGGCGTAACTGGTTCACCATGCTGCTCAGCAACGCCCGCCACAGCCAGGCGGCGATCCGCAAGCGCGCCGCCGAACTGCCGGCCCAGTGGGCCAGCACCCCGGCGGTGAGCTGAGCACCTCCGGCATCCGGTCGGCGCGACGCCGAAGGCCGCGGCCCCGCTCCTCGAGGAGCGGGGCCGCGGCCTTTTCCGGGGGGACCAGCGTCCGGTGCAGGCTGTCTGCCGGCGCGGAGAACGCGAGGGGCCCCGCACCGGCAGGTGCGGGGCCCCTCGCTCGAACGTGTCAGGCGTTGCCGGACAGCTTCTCGCGCAGCGCGGCGAGCTGCGCGTCGCTGGCCAGCGAACCACCGGTCGACTCGGCGGTGCCGGTCTCGGCACCCGTCTCCGACGAGTAGTTGGTGCCGGAGACACCCGCGGCAGCCTCGGCGGCCTCGTCGGCAGCCATCTTCTCGATCTGCGCGGTGTGCATCTTGTGGCGACGCTCGGCCTCCGCGTAGCGGGACTCCCACTCCTCACGCTGCTTCTCGAAGCCCTCGAGCCATTCGTTGGTCTCGGGGTCGAAGCCCTCGGGGAAGATGTAGTTGCCCTGCTCGTCGTAGCTGTCGGCCATGCCGTACTTCGACGGGTCGAACTCGGCGTTGTAGTCCTCGTTCGCCTGCTTCAGCGACAGCGAGATGCGGCGACGCTCCAGGTCGATGTCGATGACCTTGACCATCGCGTCGTCGCCCACGGCCACGACCTGGTCCGGAACCTCCACGTGGCGCTCGGCCAGCTCGGAGATGTGCACCAGGCCCTCGATGCCCTCCTCGACGCGGACGAACGCGCCGAACGGAACGAGCTTGGTGACCTTGCCCGGGACGATCTGACCGATCGCGTGGGTCCGGGCGAACTGACGCCACGGGTCTTCCTGGGTGGCCTTGAGCGAGAGCGACACGCGCTCCCGGTCGAGATCGACGTCGAGAACCTCGACCGTGACCTCGTTGCCGACCTCGACGACCTCGGACGGGTGGTCGATGTGCTTCCAGGACAGCTCGGAGACGTGCACCAGACCGTCGACCCCGCCCAGATCGACGAACGCGCCGAAGTTGACGATGGAGGACACGACGCCCTTGCGGACCTGGCCCTTCTGGAGCTGGTGCAGGAACTCGCTGCGGACCTCGGACTGGGTCTGCTCGAGCCAGGCGCGACGCGACAGGACCACGTTGTTGCGGTTCTTGTCGAGCTCGATGATCTTGGCCTCGATCTCCTTGCCGACGTACGGCTGCAGATCGCGGACGCGGCGCATCTCGACGAGCGACGCGGGCAGGAAGCCACGCAGGCCGATGTCGAGGATCAGGCCGCCCTTGACGACCTCGATGACGGTGCCCTTGACGGCCTCGTCCTTCTCCTTGAGCTCCTCGATCGTGCCCCACGCGCGCTCGTACTGCGCACGCTTCTTCGACAGGATCAGGCGGCCTTCCTTGTCCTCCTTGGTGAGAACCAGGGCCTCGACCTCGTCGCCGACGGAGACGACCTCGTTGGGGTCGACGTCGTGCTTGATGGAGAGCTCGCGGGACGGGATGACGCCTTCGGTCTTGTAACCGATGTCGAGCAGCACCTCGTCGCGATCAACCTTGACGATGGTGCCTTCCACGATGTCGCCATCGTTGAAGTACTTGATCGTGGCGTCGATGGCGGCGAGGAAATCCTCGGCGGAGCCGATGTCGTTGACGGCTACCTGCGGCGAGGTGACGGTGGTGGAGGGCATGTGTTGAGTTGCTCCGGACGGGTTGGTATCGGTTGATGAAGTTCGGTCGGACAAGCGGACCGCGCGCCGCGCGAACGCCACGCACACTCCGCCGCGGGCGCCCGCGCCGGATCCTTATCGGGCCACGGGCGGACACTCGCGATCATCAGGCTACGCGTCCCGGTGCTAGCTGGGCAAACCCGGCCCGGGCGCGGCGGGCCCGCGGCTCTACGCTGAACGACATGTCCGACGACCGTCACGCCCACGCCCAGTCCGTCCTGGGAGCCACCCGCGCAGGTCGGGCCCGCCTCGGCACGCGGGACAGTGAGCGCGCGAGCCGCACCTGGTGGGACGCCGACGCCGCGGACTACCACCGCACCCACGGCGAGTTCCTCGGCGTGGACTCGGCGGAGGGCGAGTTCGTGTGGTGCCCGGAGGGGCTGCACGAGGGCGACGTGCACCTGCTCGGCGACGTCGCCGGCAAGGACGTCCTCGAGCTCGGCTGCGGGTCGGCGCCGTGCGCCCGCTGGCTCGCGGGCCGGGGCGCCCGGGCGGTGGGTCTGGACATCTCCATGGGGATGCTCGCGCGCGGGCTGACCGCGATGGACCGCGGCGGGCCGCGGGTACCGCTCGTGCAGGCCGGCGCGGAGGACCTGCCCTTCCCGGACGAGAGCTTCGACATCGCGTGCTCGGCGTTCGGGGCGGTACCGTTCGTCGCCGACTCGGCGCGGGTCATGCGGGAGGTCGCGCGGGTGCTGCGCCCGGGCGGGATCTGGGTGTTCGCGGTCAACCACCCGATCCGCTGGATCTTCCCGGACGACCCCGGTGAGCGGGGACTGACCGCGATGCTGCCGTACTTCGACCGCACCCCGTACGTGGAGGTCGACGAGGCCGGCGTCCCCACCTACGTCGAGCATCACCGCACCGTCGGGGATCGGGTCCGAGAACTCGTCGCGGCCGGCCTCGAGGTACGCGACATCGTCGAACCCGAATGGCCGGAGGGGCTCGACCGCGAGTGGGGCCAGTGGAGCCCGCTGCGCGGGGAACTGTTCCCCGGCACCGCGATCTTCTGCAGCCGTAAACCGGACTGACCCGCCCGCGACCGCCCGCCCGGCCGATCACCCGTCCGGCCGATGCCCGGTCCCTGCCTGTGTCATGGTCGTGGGGTGACGCCCGCCGAGGACGACTCCGGCGCACCGCGAGCGCCCCGCGCCGATCACCGCGACCCGCCGCGGCACGGCGGCCGGTTGCTGCCCACCACGCGGCTCGACGCGTTCTCCGACGGCGTCTTCGCGATCGTGATCACCCTGCTCGTCCTCGAACTGGACGTACCCGAATCCGCAGCCCGGCTGCTCGAGGACCTGCGCGCCGAGTGGCCCTCCTTCCTGGGATACCTGGTCAGCTTCGCCTTCATCGGTGGTGTGTGGGTCGAGCACAGCAACCTCACCCGGTTGCTGCGGGCGACCGACGGGGTCTTCCTGCGCCTGAATCTGCTGCTGTTGCTGTTCGTGACCTTCCTGCCGTTCACCACCAGCCTGATGGCGACCCACCTGTCCGACGCGGCGCGAAGGCCGGCCACGGTGGCGTTCGGCCTGAACCTGACCCTGGCGATACTCATGAGCAACGTGCTGATCGCCTACGCCGTGCGCAACGCCGACCTGACCGACGAGGCGGGCCGGGCCGAACTGCCGGCGCTGGCCCGGGAACGATGGTCGGTGGCGGTACTCATGGCCGCATCGACCCTCCTGGCGGCGTTCCTGCCGCAGCTCGCGGTGGCGTTCTACCTCGCGGTGGCGATGCTTCTGCTCGTCGAGCCGTTCCGGCTTCTCCGGGCGCCCCGGCACCGAGCAGGCACCGGGTCCGCGTGAACCGGCACCCGGGGGCCTTCGGCCCTTCTGGTCGCCGGAGCGGCCGCCTATGTTGGGCAGCAGGACGACCCGTCCCTCCCACAGACGGGAGACGACCGTGAGCGAGCCTGCGACCCCGGGGCAGGACGATGCCCTGCTGCTCTCGGTGGTCCGGGATCTGGTGGCCGAGAGGTACACGGTCGATCGCGCGGCCGGCACACGGCTCGACAGCGTCTTCGATCGTGATCTCGGGCTCGACAGTCTCGCGGTCACCGAGCTGATCTCCCGCGTCGAGGATGCGTTCGGGGTGAGCCTGGAGCGTGGGGTGCTCGGCACCGTGACCACCCCGCGTCAGCTGCTGACGGCGGTGCACCACGCACCCGCGCGGGAGCGCCGCCGGCCGGTGCCCGCGCGACGGGCGGCGCCCCCATGCACCGACCGGACGCCGGACGCGACCGCGACCCTGACCGAGGCGCTCTCGTGGCACGCCCGCACCCATCCGGATCGGGTCCACCTGCGCATTCTCACCGAGGGACACCAGAGCGAGATCAGCTACGGCGAGCTGCATTCCGCGGCTGCCACGGTGTCCGCCGCGCTGCTCGCCCACGATCTCCGGCCCGGTGACGCGGTCGGCCTCATGCTCCCCACCAGCCGGGACTACTTCACCACGTTCACCGGCGTGCTCCTGGCCGGGGGCGTCCCGGTACCGGTCTATCCGCCGGCGCGTCCCTCCCAGCTCGCCGAGCACCTCCGTCGGCAGGTGCACATTCTCGACAACGCACGGACCCGTGTGCTGGTCACCGACCCGGAGGCCGCCCGCCTGGCCCGGTTGACGCGCGGCCAGGTGGAGACGGTGCGCCACGTCCTGACCCCGGGCGACCTGGCCGGCTGCGGGGAGGCGACCGGCGGACCGCGCGGCGCCGGCGACATCGCCCTGTTGCAGTACACCTCCGGCAGCACCGGCGACCCCAAGGGCGTGACCCTGACCCACGCGAATCTGCTCGCCAACATCCGTGCGATGGGCAAGGCAGCCGAGGTCTCCACCTCCGACGTCTTCGTCAGCTGGCTGCCGCTCTACCACGACATGGGCCTGATCGGCGCCTGGTTGTCCGGCCTGTACTTCGGGGTGCCGCTGGCGGTGATGTCCCCGCTGGAGTTCCTCGCCCGCCCGGCGCAGTGGCTGTGGGCGATCCACACCCACCGCGGCACCCTGTCGGCGGCTCCGAACTTCGCCTACGAGTTGTGCCTGCGCCGAATCGCCGACGCCGACGTCGAGGGGCTCGACCTCGGCTCGCTGCGCATGCTGTTCAACGGCGCCGAGGCCGTGAACGCGGACACCGTGATCCGGTTCGGCGAGCGGTTCGCCGCCTACGGACTCCGCCGCGAGTCCCTGGCCCCGGTCTACGGGCTGGCCGAAGCATGTGTCGGCCTCACCTTCCCGCCTGTGGGACGGGGACCGGTGATCGATTCGGTCGCCCGCGAACGTTTCCTGCGCACCGGCCGGGCGGCCCCCGCCACCGACGAGGACCCGAACCCGCTGCGCTTCGTCGCCTGCGGCCGGCCGATCCCGGATCACCGGATCCGGGTGGTCGACTCGGCTGCGAACGTGCTCGGCGACCGGCGCGAGGGCCGGATCGAGTTCCGCGGCCCCTCGGCCACCGCGGGGTACTTCCGCAACCCGCAGGCGACCAAGGCGCTGTCCCGGCACGGCTGGCTCGACACCGGCGACCTCGGCTATCTCGACGACGGCGAACTCTACGTCACCGGCCGCATCAAGGACCTCGTCATCCGCGCGGGCCGCAACCTGCACCCGGAGGAGCTCGAGCGGGCGGTGGGCGAGATCCCGGGACTCCGGAAGGGCTGCGTGGCGGTCTTCGCGACCTCCGCGCAGACCGCCGGCACCGAACGCCTGGTCGTGCTGGCCGAGACGCGCGAGACCGAGACAGCCACCCTGGACCGGCTCCGGGAGCGCATCGTCGGGGTCTCCGTGGATCTGCTCGGAACACCGCCGGACGACATCGTGCTCGCCCCACCCGGAACGGTGCGCAAGACCTCGAGCGGCAAGATCCGGCGTTCCGCCACCCGGCAACGCTACGAGCAGGGCGACGTGCGGGCCCGTCCCCGGCCGGTGTGGTGGCAGCTGACCCGCTTCGCGGTCCGCGGCGCGATCCCGAGCCTGCGGCGGGCGGCGCAGCTCGTCCGGACCGGTGCGTTCGCCCTGTGGTGCTGGTCGATGGTATTCGCGGTCGGCCTGCCGACCCTGATCGCCATGGCGGTGCTGCCCCGCCTCCCGGCGCGCCGCGCGGCCGCGCGCAGGGCCGCCCGCGGTCTCGCCCGCCTGACCCGCACCCCGGTGACCGCGCAGGGGGCCGAGCATCTCGTGCGGCTGCCGAACTGCGTAGTGGTCGCCAACCACGCCAGCTTCCTCGACGGCATCGCGTTGTCGACGATCCTGCCGGGCCGCTACACGTTCGTGGCCGGGGAGGTCTTCGAGCGCAAGCCGTTCGTCGGTTTCCTCCTGCGGCGGATCGGTACGCGGTTCGTCGAACGGACCGAACGTGAGCAGAGCGTGGCCGACGCCGATCGGCTGGTCGAGGAGGCACGCGCCGGGGGCCGCCTGGTGGTGTTCCCCGAAGGCGCGCTGTCGCCGGTGCCCGGGCTCCGGTCCTTCCACCTGGGTGCGTTCGTGATCGCCGCACGGGCGGGTCTTCCGGTGGTCCCCGTCGCGATCACCGGCACCCGCGCGATGATGTGGCCCGATCACGGCAGGATCATCCACCGCGGAGCGATCCACCTCGTCGTCGGCGAGCCGATCCTCCCGTCCGGAGACGGCTGGGACGCGGCCGTCGCGCTGGAGCGCGCAGCGCGGGCCGTGATCGCCGAACACTGCGGAGAGCCCGACAGCGGCCGCTGAGGAGGCCCGACCGCTAGAGCAGCTTGGACAGGAACGACTGGGTTCGTTCGTGCTGCGGATTGCGCAGCAGTTCCCTGGGAGCACCGGCTTCGACGACCACGCCGCCGTCCATGAACACCAGTTGGTCGGCGACCTCGCGGGCGAAGCCCATCTCGTGGGTGACCACCATCATCGTCATCCCGCCGGCGGCGAGGTCCCGCATCACCGCGAGAACCTCGCCGACGAGCTCGGGGTCCAGGGCGGAGGTGGGCTCGTCGAAGAGCATGAGCTTCGGCTCCATGGCCAGGGCGCGGGCGATGGCCACGCGCTGCTGCTGGCCGCCGGAGAGCTGGGCCGGGTAGGCGTCGGCCTTGGCCGCGAGCCCGACCTTGTCGAGCAGTTCCCGCCCCAGCGCGACGGCGTCGGCGCGGCGCATCTTCTTCACCAGCATCGGCGCCTCGATGACGTTCTCGAGGGCCGTGCGGTGCGGAAACAGGTTGAAGTGCTGGAACACCATGCCGATCTCGCGGCGCTGCTTGGCCGCCGCCCGCGGGCTCAGCTCGTAGAGCTTGCCCCCGCGTTCGGCGTAGCCGACGAAATGGCCGTCGACGTGCAGGCGGCCGGCGTCGATGTTCTCGAGGTGGTTGATGCAGCGCAGGAAGGTGGACTTACCGGAGCCGGAGGGCCCGATCAGGCATGCCACGGTGCCGTCGGGCACGTCGAGCGACATGCCGTTGAGCACCCGCAGGGCACCGTAGCTCTTGTAGACCCGGTCGGCCTGGACCATCGGTGTCATCGGCGTTCTCCTCCGGGGATGTCGGGTGCCTGCGCCGCGCCGGGCTCGACGGGGACGGGCTTGCCCTGCGCGTCGGCGAGAGCCTGCAACTGCCGCGCGGTGAGCTGGCGGCTCAGGCCCTTCGAGTAGTGCCGTTCCAGGAAGTACTGGCCCACCATGAGCAGGCTCGTGATGGCCAGGTACCACGTGGCGGCGACCAGCAGCAGCGGGATGGGCTGGAAGTTGGCGCCGGAGATGTCCCGGGCGCGGCCGTAGAGCTCGAGGCTGTACGGCACCGCCGCGACCAGCGAGGTGGTCTTGAGCATGCTGATGAGCTCGTTGCCCGTCGGCGGAATGATCACCCGCATCGCCTGCGGCAGGACGGTGCGGCGGATGGTCTGCGACCACGACATGCCGAGCGCCACCGAGGCCTCCGTCTGGCCTTCGGGGACCGAGCCGATCCCGGCGCGCACGATCTCGGCCATGTAGGCGGCCTCGTTCAGCCCGAGGCCGATCACGGCGAACAGGAAGGCGGCGTTGATGCCCTGCAGGTCGATGTGCACGAACTGGTGCACGAACGGGATGCCGAGGTCGAGCTGCTTGTAGATCGAGGGGAACAGACCCCAGAACACCAGCTGCACGTAGACGGGGGTGCCGCGGAAGATCCACAGATACACCCACGAGACGGTCTTGAGCACCGGGTTCGGTGACAGGCGCATGACCGCGAGGAGCACGCCGAGGAGCACGGCGAGCAGCATCGCCAGCACGGTCAGCTGCACGGTCTTCCAGGCCGCCTCGGTGATGCGGCGGTCGAACAGGTACTGCGCGTACACGTCCCAGCGGTACGCCTCGTTGGTGGCGGCGCCGTAGAGGAACAGCGCCAGCAGCACGGCGACGACGATGCCGGCGATCCAGCGGCCGGGCCGGCGCAGCGGCACGGCCTTGATGGTTTCCGGTTCGGTCTGCGGTTCCGGTCCGGTGACGGATGTCGAGCGGTCGCTCATCGCACCCCTTTCGCTCAGCTCGTCGCCGCGTTGATCTGCGCGGTGTCGATGGTTCCTTCTTCCATGCCCCACCGCTGCGCGATGCGCGCGTAGACGCCGGAGTCGATGAGGTGCTGCATCGCCTGCTGCAGCACGGGTCCGAGGGGCGAGCCCTTCGCGACGACGAAGCCGTAGGGGGCGGCGTCGAACACGGCTCCGGCGGTTTCGAGCCGGCCGTCGCTACGGGCGATTGCGTACGCGGTGATCGGCGAGTCGGCCGAGAGGGCGTCGACACGGCCGAGGATGAGGGCGTTGGTGGCCTCGTCCTGGCTGTCGTACTTGACCTTGTCGATCGGCGGTTTGCCGGCGGCGACGCACGCCTCGCTCTTGGCGGGCACCTCGTCGATGTCCTCGTAGGTGGTGGTCTGCACCGCGACCCGCAACCCGCAGGCGTTGTCGGGGTCGACGTCGTCGCCGACGCGCTGGGCCCATTGCACGCCGGCGCTGTAGTAGGTGACGAAGTCGACGGACTGTTCGCGTTCCTCGGTGTCGGTGAACGACGACGAACCCATGTCGAACGTGCCGGCCTGGACTGCGGGGATGATGCGGTCGAAGTCGGATTCGCTGAACACCGGACGGACGCCGAGGACGTCGCCGAGGGCGTCGACGAGTTCGACCGCGAAACCGACGATGCGCCCGTCGTCGTCCTTGAACTCGTTCGGGGCGTACGGCACGTTGACGCCCACCTTCAGCTCGCCGGTCGCCGCGACGGGCGCCGGCAGCTGGTCGGCGATCGCCTCGACCCGTTCGGCGCCGACCGGTTCGCCGGGCGGCACGGTCGACTCGGTGTTGACGACGCAGCCGGACAGGACCGCGGCCGTCAGCAACGTCCCGAGCAGCCCCGCGACGAGGCGTCGGCGGCCGGTCGGTCCGGTAGGTGCTGGTTCGTCCACAACCGCACAGTATCCATCGGCGGGCCCGGATTACGGAATCCGCGCCGGACGGCCCTCGGTGTCGACGGCCGCACCTGCCTACCGGTCGCCGGCGGCGACCGGTACGTAGTTGCCGACGTCGGCGACGACGCCGAGCTCGAGCCGGAACGCGGCCGGGTCGAACCCCCGGCGTGCGTGGCTCTCCTGCAGGGCCGCCCGGGCCCGCTGCAGTGCCGAGTGGTCCGCCCAGCGCACCACGGTGACGATGTTGTATTCGCTCGGGCCGGAGCACAGTTCGACGACGTCGTCGCCGTGGAACCCGGGCTGGGTACGCAGCTCGCGGTGCGTCTCGTGGACCGCGGCGAGGAAGGTCTCCCGTGCGGCCGCGGGCACGGAGAACTTGTCGATGCGCAGGATCTCGGTCGTCATGGCGGCCACGGTAGGACCTCGAGCCGACTCGAGGTCAAGAGCTGCGAGCTCAGCGGCGACGAGTGCGGGCGACGACGGCCTCGGTGAATTCGGCGGTCGAAGCGAGGCCGCCGAGATCCGCGGTGGCCACGCCCGCCTCGACGGTCGCGTCGACGGCGTGCTCGATCCGGCGGGCCGCGGCGGCGAACTCCGGCAGGTCGTGGGCGGTGCCGAGCCGGTCGAGGAGCATCGCGGCGGACAGGATCAGTGCCGTGGGATTGGCGCGGTTGCGGCCGGCGATGTCCGGGGCGGCGCCGTGTGCGGCCTGCGCCATGGCCTGGGTGTCGGATGCGTTGATCGACGCCGCGGTGCCGAGCGAGCCGGACAGTTCGCCCGCGAGGTCGGAGAGGATGTCGCCGAACATGTTCTCGGTGACGACGACGTCGTAGTCGGCACCGTGGCGGACGAGGTGGGCGGCCATGGCGTCGACGTGCTCGTCGTCCACCGTCACCGACGGATACTGTGCGCCGATCTCGCGGCAGACGTCCCGGAACAGGCCGGTGGTCAGGGACAGGACGTTGGCCTTGTGCACGATCGTGACGCGGCGGCGGCGACGGGTGGCGAGCCGGAAGGCCGTGTGGGCGATGCGTTCGCAGGCCGCCCGGGTGACGACGCCGACGGCGAGCGCGACGTCGGGGGTGGGCATGAATTCGCCGCTGCCGACGACCATGTTGCGGTCCGCGTAGAGCCCTTCGGTGTTCTCCCGCACGATGACGAGATCCATGCGCGGGGACACGGCGCGGACACCGGGCAGGGCGCGGGCGGGACGGATGTTGGCGTACAGATCGAACCGCTTGCGGATCTGTCCGCCCGGGGTGAGCTGCGCGCGGAACGGGTCGGGATAGGCGGCGCTGTCGTGCGGTCCGAGGATCCACGAGTTCAGGCCCGCGAGTGCGTCGAGGGTGGATTCGGGGGTGGGTGTGCCGTGGGTGGCGATCGCATCGGCGCCGAGCGGCAGCGGCACCCAGTCGATCTCCGGGCCGTGCACGGCGGCGACGGCGGCGTCGACCACCCGGCGGGCGGCCGGGACGATCTCGTGACCGATCCCGTCTCCTTCGAGCAGTCCGATGCGGTGCGGGGCGGGGATTGCGACGGCGTCGGTCATGCGGCAATCATTACCCACCATGGTGCAGTCGGTGGAACTGCTCCTCGACGACCGTCTGGATCAGGCGGTCCGCGAGGAATGGTCGCGGTTGCTGGACGTGGGACTGTCCAGTCAGGCCCGCAATCGGTCCGAGTCGAACCGCCCGCACATCACGCTCGCGGTCGCCGCGTCGATTCCGCCGGGCGTGGAAGGGGCGATGCGGGAGCAGATCACGGGCGAGCCGTTGCCGGTGCGGCTCGGGGGGATGGTGCTGTTCGGCTCGCGTACCGCGACGGTGGCGCGGCTGGTGGTGCCCACGGCCGAACTGCTCGAGCTGCAACGGATGGTGTTCGCGCTGATCGACGGTTGTCCGGGTGTCCCGGCGCACATCCGGCCCGGCGAGTGGACCCCGCACGTGACCCTGGCCCGCCGGGTGCCGCCCGGCCGGCTCGGATCGGCGCTGACGGCGACCCGAGCGGGCACCCGGGAGCTGACGGGCGTGTCGGCCGGCATCCGGCGGTGGGACGGCGAGGCGCGACGCGAGTGGCGGGTGGTGTGACGCCGCGCCGCCGCGGCCCGGTGCCGGGTCAGACGCGGTAGTCGCCGAACTGGGTTTCCTCGCGGTGGGTATCGGGCGTCCGGCCGGCCAGCGCCAGGGCGTCGAGCGCCACGAACACGACGAGGACGAACAGGAGGACGGTCATGGTCTCAGCCTGGTCCGCGGACCGACCCGCCGACAGCGGCAGAAACGACACGTATCGTCGATTTCCGGCCAACCTGGTGGCAGACTGGGCGGCATGCTGACGACGGTGGTCGTGCCGCTGTTGCCCCGCACCGAGGCCTTCGAACTCGGCGTCGCCTGCGAGGTGTTCGGCTTCGACCGATCCGACGACGGGCTGCCCGTGTACGACTTCAGCCTCGTCGCGGGCAGCCCCCGCCCGGTCACCACCCGGTTCGGGTACACGATCGACGTCCCCTACGATCTCGATCGCCTCGACGACGCGGATCTGATCGTGATTCCCGCCGGCGGCACCGGAATCGCCGACCTGGACGAGTCGTTCGTGTGCGGCGTCGCCGACGAGATCGCCGACCTGCAGCCGCTGTTCGCCAAGCTGCGGGCGGCGGTGGACCGTGGCACGCGGGTCGCGAGCCTGTGCACGGGAGCGTTCGTGCTGGGCGCCGCCGGCCTGCTCGACGATCGCCGCTGCACCACCCACTGGCGCCACGCCCCGCGGCTGGCCGAACGCTTCCCGGCCGCGAAGGTCGATCCGGACGTGCTCTACGTCGACGACGACCCGGTGTTCACCAGTGCCGGCACCGCCGCCGGAATCGACCTGTGCCTGCACATCGTCCGCAAGGAACAGGGCTCCGACATGGCCAACGGCATCGCGCGCCGGATGGTGGTCCCGCCGCACCGCGACGGCGGGCAGGCCCAGTACGTCGCCATGCCGCTGCCCACGGCACCCGCCGAGACACTCGCACCCCTGCTCGACTGGATGACCGAGCACCTCGACGAGGATCTGCCCGTGGCGGCGCTCGCCGCGAAGGCGCACATGTCCGCGCGGACCTTCGCGCGGCGGTTCCTGGCCGAGACCGGGACGACGCCCGCCCGCTGGCTGCGCGATCAACGGGTCCTCGCGGCCCAACGGTTGCTCGAGACCACCGACCTGCCCGTCGACGTCATCGCCGACCGCGTCGGCTTCGGGACGGCCGCGGTCCTGCGGCAGCACTTCCTGCGCCTGCGCCGCACCACCCCGCACAGCTACCGTCGCACCTTCCGCACCGAACCCGCCCGCGTGCGGTGACCCACCGGGTGCCCATGGACGCGCTCGGAGCCGGCGCAGCAGGTATCGACGGGGGTATCGACGGGCAGAACGGGTACCCGCGGGAAGAAACGGTCGCGACACGACGTTGACGCGATCAGTACCCGACCGAAAGGATCCCCGTGGCCACCCAGACTCTCACGCAGCAGAACTTCGACGACATCATCTCCGGTAACGACGTGGTTCTCGTCGACTTCTGGGCATCGTGGTGCGGGCCGTGCCGCTCCTTCGCCCCCACCTTCGAGTCGTCGTCGGAAAAGCATCCGGATGTCGTGCACGCCAAGGTGGACACCGAGGCCGAACAGGGCATCGCGGCGGCGGCGAACATCCGGTCCATCCCGACGATCATGGCGTTCCGCGAAGGCGTCCTCGTGTTCAACCAGGCCGGCGCCCTGCCCCCGGCCGCGCTCGAGGACCTCGTGACCCAGGTCAAGGCCCTCGACATGGACGAGGTGCGCCGCCAGATCGCCGAACAGAACCAGAAGCAGGGCTGAGCGACCCCGGGTGCGCACGTCCCGCCGCGACAGGGCGACGGGACGTGCGCACCGCCGTGTCGGGGTCAGTGCGCGGCGGCGTCCCAGCTGCGCCCGAAGCCGACCGAGACGTCCAGCGGAACCGACAGGTCGATGACCGAGGCCATCTTGTCCCGCACCAGCTGCTGCACCTGTTCGCGCTCGTCGGCGGTCACCTCGAGCACCAGTTCGTCGTGCACCTGCAGGAGCATGCGCGAACGCAACCCGGCCCCGCGCAGCGCCGTCTGCACGTCGATCATCGCGACCTTGATGATGTCGGCGGCGGTGCCCTGGATCGGGGCGTTGAGCGCGGCCCGCTCGGCGACCTCCCGGCGCTGACGGTTGTCGCTGTTCAGGTCCGGCAGGTAGCGCCTGCGGCCGTAGAGGGTGGAGGTGTAGCCGTCCTTGCGGGCCTGCTCGACGACGGCGTGCAGGTAGTCGCGCACGCCGCCGAAGCGGTTGAAGTAGGCCTCCATCTGTTCGCGGGCCTCTTCGGTGGAGATCTTCAGCTGCTGCGCCAGCCCGTACGCGCTGAGCCCGTAGGCCAGCCCGTACGACATCGCCTTGACCCGTCGCCGCAGCTCCGGAGTGACCTCCTCGATCGGCACCCCGAACGCCCGGGAACCGACGAAGCTGTGCAGGTCCTCGCCGGTGTTGAACGCCTCGATCAGGCCCTCGTCGCCGGAGAGGTGCGCCATGATCCGCATCTCGATCTGGCTGTAGTCCGCGGTGAGCAGCAGGTCGTAGCCGGGGCCGACGACGAACGCGTCGCGGATGTGCCGGCCCGCCTCCGTGCGCACCGGGATGTTCTGCAGGTTCGGCTCGGTCGAGGACAACCGGCCGGTGGCGGCCACGGTCTGGTTGAAGGTGGTGTGGATCCGGCCGTCGTCGGCGATGGACTTGACCAGGCCGTCGACCGTGGTCTTCATCTTCATCGCTTCCCGGTGCGCGAGCAGGTGCTCGAGGAACGGATGCCCGGTCTGCTCGAACAGATTCTGCAGCGCCTCGGCGTCGGTGGTGTAGCCGGTCTTGGTCTTCTTCGTCTTCGGCATCCCCAGCTCGTCGAACAACACCACCTGCAGTTGCTTCGGTGAGCCGAGGTTGATCTGCTTGCCGATCACGTCGTAGGCGGCCGACGCCGCGGCGGCGACGTCCGCGGCGAAGCCGGACTGCAGGTCGTCCAACCGTCCGGCCTCGACCGCGATTCCGGTCGTCTCGAGGTCGGCGAGCACACCCAGCAGGGGCAGTTCCATGTCGGTCAGCAGGGCGGTGGACTCGATCCCCTCGAGCTCGGTGTCCAGGGCCGCGGCGAGGTCCACCACCGCACGGGCCCGCAGAATCGCCGCCTCCGCGGCCTTCGCGTCGGCGGCGTCGGCGTCGTCGAGCAGCGAGAGCTGCTGCTCCCCCGACTCCTCCACCCGAAGCTCCCGCTTGAGGTAGCGCAGGGACAGGTCGTCGAGGTTGAAGGTGCGCTGGCCGGGACGCACCAGGTAGGCGGCGAGGGCGGTGTCGCTGGTGACCCCGGCCAGCGTCCACCCGCGGCCACGCAGTGCGTGCAGGGCCGCCTTCGCCTCGTGCAGCGCCTTGGGTACGGCCGCGTCGGCCAGCCAGGCGGCGAGCGCCGCCTCGTCCTCGGGCGTGAGGGTGGTGGTGCTCACGTACGCGCCCTCACCGTCGGCCGCGGCGATCGCCACGGCCGTGGCGTCGCCGCCGTACGGGACGCAGGAACCGAGCACCGCCATGCCGTGCCGCACGCCCGGCACGGCGTGCGCGGCGAGCCATCCGGCGAGCGTGCCCGGCTCGAGCACGCCGCCGCGCACCTCGAAGCCCTCCTCGGCCTCCGGCTCGACCGAGCTGAGGGTCGCGAACAGCCGGTCGCGCAGCACCTTGAACTCGAGGTCGTCGAACAGCCGGTGGATGCGGTCACGGTCCCAGGGGGTCAGGGCCAGCTGATCGGGGGTGTAGGGCAGGGCCATGTCCCGCACCATCTCGGTGAGCTGACGGTTGAGCAGCACGCTGGACAGGTGTGCGCGCAGGGCGTCACCGGTCTTCCCGCGGACCTCGTCGACGCGGTCGACGAGCTCGGTGAGGCTGCCGAACTCGCGGATCCATTTGGCGGCGGTCTTCTCCCCCACCCCCGGGATCGAGGGCAGGTTGTCGCTCGGATCCCCGCGCAGCGCCGCGAAGTCGGGGTACTGCTGCGGGGTCAGGCCGTACTTCTCCTCCACCGCCCCGGGCGTGAACCGGGTCAGGTCCGACACCCCGCGCCGAGGATAGAGGACGGTCACGTCGTCGGTGACCAACTGCAGCGAGTCCCGGTCGCCGGTGACGACGAGCACCCGGTACCCCTGGGCGGCGGCCTGCGTGGCCAGGGTCGCGATGATGTCGTCGGCCTCGTAGCCGGGCTCGGCCATCACCGGGATGCCCAGCGCCTCGAGCACGTCCTTGGTGATGTCGACCTGACCGCGGAACTCGTCGGGCGCCGAGCTGCGATTGGCCTTGTACTCGGGGTACGCCGCCGCCCGGAACGTGTCGCGGTTGACGTCGAAGGCCGCGGCGACGTGGGTGGGCTGCTCGTCGCGCAGCAGGTTGATGAGCATGGAGGTGAACCCGTACACCGCGTTGGTGGTCTGGCCGCTGTGGGTCTTGAAGTTCTCCGCCGGCAGGGCGTAGAACGCGCGGAACGCCAGGGAATGCCCGTCGAGCAGCAACAGGGTCGGTCGGTCGCCGGCGGTGGCGGCGGGCGCGGAGGAGGTGGATGCACGAGTCACGGTTCCTCAGTCTAGGGACCGGCTCGGACAACCCGGGCCCCTCCGCGGCCGTGCGCTCGGCGCGGCACCCGAAACAGAACAGATACGCGGCGGAAATCGCAGAGCCCCGTGGAAAGCGGTTGCAGCCGCTAAAGTCCGGTTCCACGACGCCGGTCCCCCGGCGCCGCGCTCGACGACCCGACGTGATCCGGAGGACCTGCGTGGCCCCATCCGTGCCGCTCCGGGGGCGACCACCGATACCTCGGCTCGCCCCGACGCTCCTGCTCCTGCTCGTCGCACTCGCGCTCGCCGGTGTCGGAGCCGGGGCGGCCTCCGCGCAGGAACCCACCCCACCCCCGGCGCCGACCACCACCGCGCCGCAGCCGAGCGAGGAGGTGCGGGTCAGCGGCAGTCTCAACAACGCCGGGCAGCGCCTCGGCGGGGTCACGGTCCGGGCCCGCGACGCCGCGGGCGCCGAGGTCGCCCGGGCCACCTCGGCGCCCGACGGGCGCTGGCAGATGACCGTACCCCCCGGCACCTACACGTTCGAGGTGGACGAGCAGTCCCTTCCCGAGGGGGTGAGCGTGCAGGCCGCCGTGCAGCGCGACGTCGCCGCCGGCCGGGCGAACACGGTCATCTTCTCGTTCGGCGAGTCGCGGTCCGGGTTCGCCACCTCGGGGTGGGAGACGCTGATCCGCACCGTCGTCGACGGACTGCGGTTCGGCCTCGTGATCGCGATCGCCGGGGTCGGGCTGAGCCTGATCTTCGGAACCACCGGTCTGACGAACTTCGCGCACGGCGAGCTCGTGACCCTCGGCGCGGTGGCCGCGTGGATCTTCAACGTCAGCCTGGGTATCCAGTTGATCCCCGCGACGCTGCTCGCGATCGTGGTGGGCATCGTCATCGGCCTGCTCAACAACGGGCTGATCTGGGCGCCCCTGCGGCGCCGGCGCACCGGCCTCATCGCACAGCTGGTCGTGTCCATCGGCCTGGCGATCTCGCTGCGCTACCTGATCCTCGCGCTGTTCTCCGACCGGGCCGAGGCGTTCGCCGACTATCAGGGCCAGCGCCAGCTGGAATGGGGTCCGATCGCGATCACCCCGGTGAACCTGGCCTGCATCGTGGTCAGCCTCGTCGTGCTGGTCGGGGTGGCCCTGCTCATCCAGCGCACCCGCATCGGCAAGGCGATGCGGGCGGTGGCCGACAACCGGGATCTGGCGGCCGCCTCCGGCATCGACGTCGAACGCGTCGTCCGGTTCGTGTGGGCCCTCGGCGGTGGGCTGGCCGCCCTGGGCGGCGTGCTCTTCGGCCTGTCCGAGCTCGGGGGCCGCGTGCAGTGGGAGATGGGCTTCAAGCTGCTGCTGCTGATGTTCGCCGGGATCACCCTCGGCGGCCTCGGCACCGCGTACGGGGCGTTGCTCGGCTGCGTCATCGTGGGCCTGCTGGTGCAGTTGTCGACGCTGGTCATCAACCCCGACCTGAAGTACATCGGCGGCCTGCTCGTGCTGATCCTCATCCTCGTCGTCCGGCCCCAGGGCATCCTGGGCAGCCGGGCAAGGGTCGGGTGACCGCCGTGGACATCGCTGCCGTTCTCCAGGTTTCCTTCGCCCAGTTGATCGGGCCGTCGGCGATCTTCTACGCGCTGCTGGCCATCGGGCTGAACCTGCACTTCGGGTACGCCGGACTGCTCAACTTCGGCCAGATCGGGTTCGCCCTGCTCGGCGGGTACGGCGTCGGGATCATGACCGTCACCTACGACCAGCCGCTGTGGCTCGGCATCCTCGTGGGCCTGGCCGCCTCGGCCCTGCTGGCCCTGGTGCTGGGCATCCCCACGCTGCGGCTGCGCGCCGACTACCTCGCCATCGTCACCATCGCCGCCTCCGAGATCCTGCGGCTGGTGTTCCGGTCCACCGCCTCGGATCCGGTGACCGGCTCGACCAACGGCCTGTTCGGGTTCGCCGGGCCGTTCACGCAGCTCAGCCCGTTCGACTCCGGGCGGCAGTACTCGCTGCTCGGGATGCGGTTCTACGGCGACGACCTGTGGGCGATGGTCGTGGGCTGGACCCTGGTGCTGATGCTGTGCGGGCTGGTGTATCTGCTCAGCCACAGCCCGTGGGGCCGGGTCCTCAAGGCCGTCCGCGAGGACGAGGACGCCGCCCGATCGCTCGGCAAGAACGTGTTCGTGTACAAGATGCAGGCGCTGGTGCTCGGCGGCATGATCGGCGGGCTCGGCGGCGTCTTCAACGCGCTGCAGACCAAGTCGATCAACCCCGACTTCTACTCCACCGCGCAGACGTTCTTCGCCTTCGGCGCCCTGATCCTCGGTGGCGCCGCCACCGTGTTCGGTCCCGTGCTCGGCGCGATGCTGTTCTGGTTCCTGCTCACCGTTCCCGATGCCCTGCTACGCCAGTCCATCTCGGGCCCGGACCCGCTGCTGGCCCTGTCCGAGCAACAGGTCGGGGCGATGCGCTACATCCTCCTCGGTGTGCTCATCGCAGTCATGATGGTGTTCCGGCCCCAGGGCATCCTCGGCAACAAGCGGGAGGTGCAGCTCGATGCCTGACGCGACCCTCTCCGCGGCGCAGCGCTCCGCGCTGTTCGACTCCGTGGCACGCGAGCCCGGCGCGGACAAACCGGATCCGATCCTCGTGGTGGACGGGCTCTCCCGCACCTTCGGCGGCCTCAGAGCGGTCGACGTGGCGCACCTCGAGATTCAGCGGGGGTGCATCACCGGGCTGATCGGGCCGAACGGCGCCGGCAAGACCACGCTGTTCAATCTGCTCACCGGCTTCGACCGCCCCGACACGGGGACCTGGAGCATGGACGGGATGCCGCTCGGCGGCCTGCACCCGCACCAGCTGGCGCGCCGCGGGATCGTGCGGACGTTCCAGCTGACCAAGGCGCTGTCGAAGATGACGGTGCTCGACAACGTGCGGCTCGGCGCGACGGGCCAGCGCGGGGAACGGATGCTCGGTGCGCTGCTGCCGTGGATGTGGCACCGGCAGGAACGCGCCGTCACCGAGCGGGCTCGTGAACTGCTGGCGCGGTTCGCCCTGGACGCGAAGGCCGACGACCTGGCCGGCTCCCTGTCCGGCGGGCAGCGCAAGCTCCTCGAGATGGCGCGGGCCCTGATGACCGAGCCGACGGTGGTGATGCTCGACGAGCCGATGGCCGGGGTCAATCCCGCGCTGACGCAGAGCCTCCTCGGGCACATCAAGTCCCTGCGCGACGACGGGATGACCGTCGTGTTCGTCGAACACGACATGGACGTCATCCGCGACATCTCCGACTGGGTGGTGGTGATGGCCCAGGGCTCGGTGATCGCCGAGGCCCCGCCGGACCAGCTGTCCTCGAGTCCGGCCGTCGTCGACGCCTACCTGGGCAGCCACCACGACCAGGCGCTCGAGTTCGACGACGAGGGCAACCCCGTCGGCGCCACGGCCGCGCTCGCCGTGGCGATCGAGGAGGCCGAGGCCCACACCCTCGAGTCCGGCGGCGACCTGTCCGAACCGAGTGCCACCGTCCTCGCCGACATGCCCGGCGCGGCCGGGCAGCCCGAGACCGGTACCGAGCCTCCGACGCAGGAGAAGCCGTGAGCGAGACGCCCTCCCCCAGCCCGGCACAGATGACCGCGGCCGAGCGCGCGGCCACTCCCGAGGAGCACGCCCGTCTCGCCGAGGGGGCGCTGGTGCGCGCCGACGACATCGTCGCCGGGTACTTCCCCGGTGTCGACATCCTGCGCGGCTGCAACTTCTTCCTCCGCGACGGCGAGATCGTCGGCATCATCGGACCCAACGGCGCCGGCAAGTCGACCCTGCTCAAGGCGCTGTTCGGGTTGATCCCGGTGCGCCGCGGCACGGTGACGCTGCGCGGCGACGACATCACCGCCGCGCCCGCGCACGTACTGGTGCGCAAGGGTCTCGGCTACGTGCCGCAGACCCGTAACGTGTTCCCGTCACTGACCATCGAGGAGAACCTCGAGATGGGAATCTACTTGCGGCCCAAGAAGTTCGAGGAACGTTTCGCGTTCGTCGCGGAGCTGTTCCCGCTCCTCGGTGAGCGCCGCAAGGTCAAGGCCGGTGCCCTGTCCGGCGGTGAGCGGCAGATGGTGGCGATGGGCCGGGCGCTGATGATGGATCCGTCCGTGCTGCTGCTCGACGAGCCGTCGGCGGGCCTGTCGCCGATGTTCCAGGACGAGGTGTTCATCCGCTGCAAGAAGATCAACGCCGCGGGGGTGTCGATCATCATGGTCGAGCAGAACGCGCGACGGTGCCTGCAGATCTGCGACCGCGGCTACGTGCTCGACCAGGGCCGCAACGCGTACACCGACACCGGGCCGAATCTCATGCACGACCCGAAGGTCGTCGAGCTGTACCTCGGGACGCTCGCGGGCAGCCAGGAGAAGAAGCGCAGCTGACGGGTGGCCGACGGACGGGGCCGGGAACCGATCGGTTCCCGGCCCCGTCCGCGGGGCCCTCGCTACTCACCGACCACGATGTAGTCCTCGGTGGTGAGCCTGTTGTCCGGCCCGAACACCAGGTGCCCGTAGGACCCGATGCCGGGCTCGCCGGCGTCGGTGAAGTTGAGCCGGCCGGTGACACCGTCGTAGTCGATGTCCTGGCCCCCGCGCAGCAGATCCAGGCACTGCTGGTAGCTGGTGCACGTCGTGCCGTCCTTGGTGACGCTGTTGATGTTCGCGGCGATGTCCACCCCGGCGGTGGAGCCGGCCTGTTCCGCGGCGAGCGCCGAGATCACCACGGCGTCGTACGATTCGCCGGCATAGTTGAAGTCGATCAGCGCGGGATCGATGGCCTTGAGCCGATTCTGGAAGTCCGGGCCGACGTCCGTGAGCGGAGTGGTGCCGCGCATCGTGTCGACCAGCCCGGGCGCGACGGCCTCACCGAGGGCGTTGCCCATGTTTCCGTCCACGCCGTAGACGAGCATGCCGTCGGACGGCCCGATACCCACCTCGTGCATGCGGGTGAGGATCTTCGCGGACTCCTCGAACCCGATGATCGCCACGGCGTCGGGGCCGAAGTTCTTGATCTGGTCGACCTCGGCGTTGAACGACTGCGCGTTGGGGTCGTAGATGATCTTCTGGACCTGGTCCTCCGGCACGCCGGCCTCGACGAGGTTGTTCTGGGTGTTGGTGGCCAGGCCGGTGCCGTACGGGTCGTTGAGCGCGATGATCGACACCCGCTGGGCACCGTCGTCCGAGATCAGCTGCGCCAGGGCCTGCGCCTGCAGCACGTCGGTGGGGGCGGTGCGGAAGTACAGCCCCTTGTCGGGATAGCAGACGAACTGGTCGGAGGTGTTCGCCGGCGAGAACATCACCACCCCGGCGCTGGCGATCTTGTCGAGCACCTTCAGCGACACCGACGACGAGGCCGCCCCCACGATCACCTGCGTTCCCGCCGCGAGTTCCCGGTCCACCGTGGAGTTCGCGGTGTCGGTCGTGGTGTCGCCCGAGTCGCCGGTGATCAGCTCCACCGGCTGGCTCAGCACACCGCCGGCGGCGTTCACGTCGTCCACCGCGAGCCGCACCGCCGCCACCTCCGGGGGCCCGAGGAAGGCGAGGCTGCCGGTCTCGGGAAGCAGGGTGCCGATCTTCAGCGGGGTCGTCACCGGCGTGGCACCGGCGGTCGCCTGCGCGGGTTCGCAGTCGGTGGTCACGGTCGTCGCGGACGCCGCGCTGTCACCGGAACCGCCCGCGGCGGAATCGTCGCTGTCCGAGCTACAACCCGCGAGGGCGAGAGACGCTGCTCCGAACACCGCAGCGGCGCGGACGAAGGTCCGTCTGGCCATCCAACTCTCCTTCGATCGGCATGCACACCGTCCCGGATGCGTCACCGGGACGTGGCCAGAAACCTATCCGCCCCGCGCCGTCCGTGAACCCGGGCGAAATCCTTGTGACGCGACCGTTATCGAAGAATTAACGCCGGTGTGACGGGGGGCTCCGTCATCCCGCCGCGGCACCACCCAGCGTCTCGATGACCACCTCGGCGACGTGCTTCATCGTGGTGCGCCGATCCATTGCCGCCCGCTGGATCCAGCGGAACGCCTCCGGCTCCGTCATCGCATGCTTGTCCATGAGCAGGCCCTTGGCTCGGTCGACGAGCTTGCGGGTCTCGAACCGCTCGGTCAGCCCCGCCACCTCGCGCTCGAGTTCACGGATCTCCGCGAACCGGCTCGCCGCCACTTCGATGGCCGGAACGAGATCGGACTTGGAGAACGGCTTGACGAGATACGCCATGGCGCCGGCGTCCCGGGCACGTTCGACAAGTTCGCGCTGACTGAACGCCGTGAGGATGACCACAGGCGCGATGCGGCGGGCGGCGATCTCCGAGGCGGCGTCGATGCCGTCGCGCCGGGGCATCTTCACGTCCATGATGACCAGGTCGGGCTTCAGCTCCTCCGCCAGCTCGACCGCCCGCTGCCCGTCGCCGGCCTCACCGACGACCTCGTAGCCTTCCTCGCGGAGCATCTCCACCAGATCGAGCCTGATCAGCGCCTCGTCCTCGGCCACTACGACGCGCCGCGGCTGAGCGGGATTCTCGTGCGGGGCGGCTGTCATCGTCGGCCATCTCCTGTCGCTCGGGCGGCCCCCGCGGAGGGGGTGGAACGTTAGAAGGGTACCGGTGGTCGACGGCAGTTACCGATCTTCTACAGTGGTCTCCGCACGACGCCCCCGTATCCCAATTGGCAGAGGAAACGGATTCAAAACCCGTACAGTGTCAGTTCGAGTCTGACCGGGGGCACCCACAGTGCGCCGCCTCATCGGAGCGGCGCCCCGAGCGACCCGCGGGCCCCCACCCCGTCGCCCTCTCGACCGGTGCGCCGCGCCGACGTCCGGGACCGCTGGTAAGGTGCCGATTTCGGTTGCGCCGGCCGGTGTTCCGGTCGGGACCACCGCCGACCGTTCCCGGGCCCTGCGGAACGCGGATCGAGATCGGAGAAGGCATGGGACGCGCCCTTCCCGTCGTGGCGGCCTGCGCGGCTGCGCTGCTCGCCCCGGCTCCGGGTGCGGCCGCGCACGTGCCGGACGATCGGATCGTGCTGCGCCCGGGCGACGGCATCACCTTCACCGCCGCCGATCCCGCGCCGGGTTGGTGCTCGGTCGCCGCGGTCGGCCACGACCGCGCAGGGCGGCTCGTCGCCATCACCGCCGGCCACTGCCGGCAGACCGGCTCGGCCGCCGTGTGGAAGGCCGGCGAGCAGAGCCGCGGGCCTGTCGGCACCGAGACCTCCGTCCACAGCCCCGGGTCGGTGGACTGGCTCGGAATACCGACCGACGCGGTGCCGGACTATGCGGTGCTCCAGCTCGACGAGACGAGGGTACGCGGCTCGAACACCTCGGCGCCGGACGCCGACGGCGAGGTCGTGGTGCTCGAGTCGATCGGCTCGCTGCCGGACGGCGACCAGGACATCGGCAGGCACTGCGCGGCCGGGCACACGACCGGGATCGCGTGCGGGCCCGCCCCGCTCGTCGACACGCTGGACGTCGCCGGCACCCGCGACGTGCTGGTGAACCCGAACTCGGTCAACTCGTGGCTCGTGATGCAGCAGGGCGACTCCGGCGGCCCGCTGGCCCGCACCGACACCCACGAGTGGCTCGGCCTCGCGGTCGGATACCGGCCGAACGACGTGCGCTTCGCGGTGTACCAGCGGGCCGACCGGATCATCGAGGACCTGGACGCCCGGGGCGGCATCGGCGCGGGATTCACGCTCGTGTGCACCCCGTGACGAGTCAGGTCGTCGCCTCCGCGGACGTCGTCGCCGTGCCTGCGCCGGCGGCGGTCGGCGTCCCGGGGCGGTGCGTCGCGGCCGCGGCACCGCGGTGGTTGTGCTCGGTGACCACCACCTGGCCCGCGGCGATGGCCACCGCCACCGGCCACTCGATCAGATCCAGCGCCACCAGCGCCGCCAGCCCGGCGAAGTAGGCGAGCTGGTCGGGCCGTGGGATCCCGACTCGGCCGACGAGGGGCAGGTGCACGGCGAAGCGTTCGGCGTCGCGGGCGAGCCGCGCCATCGTTCGGTGGGATTCCCAGAAGGACTGTTCGTCGGCCATTCTTTCCTCGCTCGTCAACTTCGGTTCACCTGACGTCCCTACCGTCGGGGGCATGTCGAACCCGATGGCCGCCGTGGGCCCGGATGCGGTGGTCGGCGCCGTGGTCCGGCTGCTCACTCCCCCGCTGTGCGAGCTGTACGCCGTGTTGATGCGCGCCGGCGTGGTGGTCGTGGTCGACGACTGACACCACCGGCCGAACTAGCTCGTCGCCACGGGGGGAGTCTTCCGTGCCGGCTGCGCCGTCGGTGCGGGTGCGGTGACCGCCCCGGGGGCGGCGGTCGCGCCGGGACGCGCCGGGCCGGGGCGGGGCGCGAGGAGCCGGACGGCGAGCGCGCCTCCGCCGACGGCGACGACGACCGGCCATTCCACGAGCCCGGTGAGCCCGAGCGCCGCAAGGGTCAGCGCCGCCGCCGGGGTGGAGCCGGAGCCGCTGCTCACACCGGAGCGGGCGCCGTCGAGCGCACCGCGCACGCTGCCGACGAGCCCGCCGACAGCGGCGCCGCCGACAGCTCCCGCGGCGCTGGTGGTGGCGTACGCGGTGCGGGTGACCAGGTGGCCGGTGGTGTCCAGTAGCTGCATGGCACGTCCTGCTCTGCTTTCGGTCGCCAGCGTGCGCGGGGTCTCGGCGGGACGGTGGCGCGGGGGTCTGCGGCGAGCTCGGCGCCTCGAGGAGCCGTCGTTCCCGGGGCACGGCGGCCGTGACGGTCGGACTCGCCCCTACTGTAGTCCCGATGTCGGCGAGAGCCGAGCGGTCGGCGCCGACGTTTTCCCGGAAGCGCCACCGGCATCCCGGGACTCGAGCACCGATGCCACCACCTCCCCGATCGCCGGCAGCCGGAGCGCGGCGGTCGGTGCGACGGCGGCGGCCACGGTGGCCGCCGCAGCGCACCCGAGTGCCTGCGTCCATCCGACCGGACCGACCGGCACGCAGCCCAGCAGCCCGCTGACCCCCGGCGTGCTGATCAGTGCGGCCATGGCGGCGAGCGAGCCGAGGACGGTGGCGACGACGAGGGGGCTGCGGGACTCGAGCAGTGTCTGCCCGAGCTGAGCGCCGACGAGCGCGACGAGCGCCACGGTCGACGCGCGCGGGTTCGAGCCCGTGACCCTGGCCATCGCCCACGCCGCGGTGGCCGCGGCCGCGGTCGTGGCGCCGCGGGCGGCCATGGCGTGCAGCAGCACGGACTCGTCGGGCCGGGGCGCGGGGCCGGAGCCGTCGGTGCGGGGGGTGCTGACGGCGAGGGCCGCCGCGGGCAGCGCGTCGGTGAGCATGTTCACCAGCAGCAGCTGGCGGGCATTGAGCGGCGAGCGGCCGGTGATCAGGCTACCGAGCAGCGCGAAGGCGACCTCGCCCGCGTTGCCGCCGAGCAGGACCGACACGGCGGCCTGGACCCGCTGCCACAGCACGCGGCCCTCGTCGAGCGCGTCGAGCAGGCCCGCGACGCGGCCCTCGAGCAGCACGACGTCGGCCGCGCCGCGCGCGGGGTCGCTGCCGCGGGAGGCCACGCCGATGCCGACGCTCGCGGCCCGGATCGCGGCGGCGTCGTTGGCGCCGTCACCGACCATGGCGCACACGTGTCCGGTGCGTTCGAGGGCCTGCACGATCTGCACCTTGTGCTCGGGGGACATTCGGGCGAAGACCAGCCGCTCCTCCACGGCTCGTTCCCGTTCGGTGTGCGAGAGTCCGTCCCATTCGGCACCGCTGAGCACCTGATCCGCCGTGACGGGCAGGCCCAGTTCGCCGGCGATCGCGACGGCGGTCACCGGATGGTCGCCGGTGACGAGCCGGACGGCGACGCCCTGCTCGAGCAGCGCGGGCAGCAGTCCGGCCGCGTCGGCCCGCGGCGTGTCGGACAGCCCGATGAGGCCGACGTGCCGCAGCCCGTTTCCGGACAGCTCCGCGAGGGCGTCGGGATCGTCTGCCGCCCCAGCGGTTTCGGCATCGGTCAGGTCGCGCTGTCCCACGGCGATGACCCGCAGTCCGTCGGCGGCCAGGGCGTGCACCCGCTCGCGGACGTCGGGATGGTCGTCGCCGTAGGCGCCGAGCATCATCTCCGGCGCACCCTTGACCGCGAGGTGGTTTCCGGCGATCGCAGCCGCGTAGGCCCGGCCGGACCGGAACGGCAGGTGGGCCGTCCGTTCGGCGGCCCGGTCCGCGACGGCGGCGGCGTGCGCGGACTCGACGATCGCGACGTCGGTGGCGTGCTCGGGTGGTCCCCCGTTTGCCGGAATGCCGGTGCGGGCGGCGCAGGCCAGCACGTCCTCCCGGGTGAAGCCGGGGGCGGGTTCGACCGCCGCGACCCGCAGGCGGTTCTCGCTGAGTGTGCCCGTCTTGTCGAAGCAGACGACGTCGACCCGGCTGAGGGCCTCGATCGAGCGGGGCGCCCGCACGAGGGTCGAGCGCTTGGTGAGCCGGCGGGCGGACGCGACCTGTGCGAGGGTGGCCACGAGCGTCAGCCCTTCCGGCACGGCCGCGACGGTGACCGCGACCCCGCTGGTCACCGCCGCGCGGACCCCGGTGCCGCGGAGCAGGCCCAGCGCGGCGACGAGGACGCCGCCGCCGAGGCTGACGGGCAGCGCCCGGCGGGTGAGGGTGCTCAGCCGTGCCTGCAGGCCCACCTCCCGGACCCGCGCGGGCGCCATCGCGGTGGCGCGACGGGTCTCGGTGGCCCCGCCCACCGCCGTCACGACCGTCACCGCGGTGCCGGTGAGCACGGTGGTGCCCGCGTAGAGCATGCAGGCGCGTTCGGCCAGCGGGGCCCCCGGCGTCGAGTCGCTCTGCTTGACGACCGGGAGCGACTCCCCGGTCAGTGCCGACTCGTCGACCTCGACCCCGTCGGCGTGGAGGATTCGCCCGTCCGCGGGCACGACCTCGCCGGGACGGACCTCGACGACGTGCCCGGGACGCAGCCGGGCCGCGGGGACTCCGACGTATCGCCTGCCGCCGCGTGGTCCGGCGACGCGGCGCGCGGGCGGATCCTGCACCGCCAGAAGCCTTTTCAGAAGTCGCTCGGCACGCAGGCGCTGGGCGGCCGAGATCGCGGCGTTGAGCAGCAACACCGATCCCACGAGCACGGCGTCGAGCGGCGAACCGAGCACCGCACTCGCCGCGGAACCGGTGGCGAGGACGGGGGTCAGCGGGTCGGACAGCTCGGTGCGTACCGCACGGGTGAAGTCGACGGCGGAGCCGACCGGGCGGGTGCCGACCCGCCGCACCACCCGCACCGCCCGCGTGCGGGTCCGCACCCGCCAGCCGGAATCCTCCGCGGGCAAGAACAACTCGTCCGGCGACGGCGCGGGGAGGAGCGCGCACACCTCGGCCACCGACAGCGCATGCCAGTCGTGGGCCGAACGCGGTGGCGGCAGCGGCGCGGCGAGCGCGGTGCGGGCCGCCGACGTTCCGGCCCACAGCCCGGCCGCGGCACCGGCGGTGACCGATTCCGGACCGGTGCCCGGCACACCGGGCAACATGAGCAGCGCTCCGAGGGCGGAGGCGTCGCGGGCGATCTCCACGCCGCGCCGGCTCGCGGTCCGGGCGGCCGGGAGCGCGTGCAGGATCCGCCACGCACCGGTGAGGTCGCGGACCATCAGGTCCGCCGGCCAGGGCGGCCGGCTGCCATCGCGCAGGACACCGATGCCCACGTCGGCCAGGGCGAGGGCCTGCGCCGCCTCGGCGGTGAGGACCACGACGGTGCCGCCGCCGCGCTGCAACCTCTCGACGATGCCGAGCAGTGCGGCGTCCATCGACTCGACGAGAGGTTCGAGGCGATCGAATCCGTTCCGCAGGGAGCCCGCCCCCTCGTCCTCGACGGAGACCACGACGATCCCGGCGCGCCGGGCGGCGGCGAGCACGGCGGACGCGTAGCGGTCGTGGACGGGACCGATCAGCACCCGCGCGTCGGCGGGAAGGTGCCCGGGCACGTCCGGCACGGCGGAGACGGGGTGCCAGCCGGGGGTGAGGACGCCGCGTTCGACCGCCGTCCGCGCCCGGTCCCACACCACGCTGCGGTCGCGGTCGGGCACGCCGTTCAGGCGCGTCACCGCGAGCCCGGGGGTGTACAGGGCGCGGGGGTCGACGACGATCGCGTCGACCCGGTCGAGGCGGCGCAGCACGGCCGGTCGCAGGGTCACCACGCCGCGGGCGGCGAGCCCGCGCGCGAGGGTGGCGGCGAAGGATTCCCGCGCGGTGCGGGTGGCCTTGGGGACGGCGACGAGCGCCGCGGAACCGGCGGTGGTGGGTCGGCCGGTCAGGAGCCCGGCCGCTGCCGCGCCGGCGAGGCCGGCCCAGCCGGCACGGTCGGTGTAGCGCTCGACCGGACCGGCCGGGGGTTCGGTGGGACGGACCGGCCGGCGCGGGCAGCGGGCCGTGGCCGCGTGGGGGGCGAGGTCCGGTTCGAAGTCGCGCCAGGCGCGCCGCATCGCCAATGTCTCGCCCACGAGGACGGTCCGGGTGGCGGCCTCGACGGCGGAGGAGGCAGGCGAGAGGGTCAGGGTGTGCAGCACGGAGGTCCCGGCGGCCAGCAGCAGGTCGGCCCTGCCGGGGCCGAGCGCGGACTCGACGAGAGCGCGGATCCGCGGGTGGTAGTCCGACACGAGGACCGGAGCGGCTGCGCCGCCGTGCAGGCGCGGCAGGCGCAGGTAGCGCCCCGCCGCGGTCAGCGCCAGTCCGGTGCCGGCGGTCGCCGCGGACACGCCCCGCCGGACGAGCAGGACGTCGTCGCCCGGCAGCTCGTGCGGAACACCGCGGGGTGCGGTTGCGGCGCCCTCCGCTTCGGCGTGTTCGACGACGCGCCGGAGCGTGCCGGCCGTCGGTCCGGCCGGGTCCGTGGACACCACGAGACGGCACCAGGGGCGGTGCAGTTCGGCTGTGGCCACGCCCGGTGTGTCCCGGATCGCGGCGAGCACCCGGTCGCCGAGCGCCTCCCCGTCCGGGCCGTCGAGGCCGCGGACCTCGATCCACGTTCGGGCACCGTTCGCTGCGCAGCGCCGGGCGGGGCGCCCGCCGGCCGCCTCCCGGGCGACGTCCGCGACGAGCTGGACAACGGCCGCGGGGGCGGGGGCCGCGGCGGCGGTGACGGGTGCGCGCAGCAGGGCCGCCCCCACGCCGGCCGCCGTGGCGGCGCCGACGATCGCGGTGTCGAGGGCGACGCCGGCACCGGCGGCCGCCACCCGCACGCCGGCCCGCAGGGCGGATCCGGGAAGGGCCACGAGGGTGGCGACCGAACCGCGCGGACGCCGCCGGTAGGAAGTGCTGTGGTGCATGGTGTCCTCCTCGGCTGCCGCACGAGCGTCCCGGCTCGGGACCGGACACCGGGTGCCGACGCTCGGACATGCCCGCCGGCAGTCGCCGGCATCGAGGTCACCGCGCTTTCAGCGTAGTTCCGCCGTCGGGCGGTGGACACGTCTCGGGGTGATTCGCCCGGTGACCTCGCGTGGAGCTCAGCGGACGCTCTCGGTGACCGTCCAGCGACCCTCCCCCTGCAGTTCGAGCACCCGGTCGTGGAAGCTGTCGAGGGTGCTGCGGTGCCCGACGCTGACGATGACGCTGTCCGGCAGCGCCTCGCGCACGGTGCGATAGAGCGCGTGCTCGAGTCCCTCGTCGACGGCGGCGGTGGCCTCGTCGAGGAACACGGTCCGCGGCCGGGCCAGCAGCACCCGCGCGAACCCGAGGCGCTGCTGCTCCCCGGGGGACAGCACGCGCGCCCAGTCGGTGTCGTCGTCGAGGCGTTCCCTCAGGTGCCCGAGGTGCACGCGTTCGAGCACCTCGCCGAGTTCCGCGTCGTCCCGTACGGGCGGACGAGGATACGACAACGCTTCGCGCAGCGTCCCGAGCGGCACATACGGGTCCTGGGACAGGAACAGCGCGTCGCCGTCCGGGCGCGCGATCCGACCGTGGGCGTACGGCCAGAGCCCGGCGAGGGAGCGCAGCAGCGTCGTCTTGCCGCTGCCGGACGCGCCGCGGACGAGCAGCGCCTCGCCGGGGGACACGTGGATGTCGAGGCCGGTCACGAGCGGCCGGCCGGCCGGGGTCCGCACGTCGAGACCGCGCAGGTCGAGGGTGTCACCCTGCTCGGTCGCGACGAGGACGGGCAGCTTCGCGGACTGGTCGGTGGCGTCGACCAGGCCGTTGAGACGGATGGTGGTCGCCCGGAACGCGGCGAAGTCGTCGTAGGACTCGCGGAAGAAGGACAGCGAGTCGTGGACCTGACCGAAGGCGTTGCCGGTCTGCATCACGTCACCGAGGGTGACCTGACCGGCGAACAGCCGCGGCCCCTGGATGAGAAACGGGAAGATCACCGCGATCTGGTTGACGGTCAGGTTGAAGCCGTCGAACTTCAGGATCCGGAACACGATGCGCCACCAGTTGCGGATCACCGCGGCGAATCGGCCCAGCAGGCCACCCCGCTCGACGTTCTCGCCGCGGTAGAAGGCGATGTTCTCGCCGTACTCGCGGACGCGGACCAGGGCGTAGCGGTAGGTGGCGCCGAGCTTCTCGTTGAGGAAGTTCAGCCGGATCAGCGGCCGGCCGATCCAGAACGCCACCGCGGTGGTGACCAGCACGTAGATGTAGACCAGGAACACCATTCCGCGGGGGATCTCGGTGCCGAACACGGTGATCGGGCCCGACAGGTCCCACAGGATGCCGGTGAAGCTGACGATGGACAGCACCGCGGTGACCGCCCCCATCGACAGGACGCGGGTGGTGGTGACGAAATCGGTGACGTCGACCTGGATGCGCTGGTCGGGGTTGTCCACCGGCTTGTCCACGAACCGGTCCCGGTAGAACGCCCCGGTGTCGAGCCAGGTGTCGACGAGCCGGTTGTTCAACTGGGTGCGCCAGTGGATGTCGAGGGTCTGACCGAGCAGGTACGCGACCAGGCTGCGCGCCACGTGGATGGTGGCGAGCACGGCGAAGACCCGCATGAACCGCCAGAACGCGGCCTCGTCGAGGTCCTGGATCGCGGTGTAGAAGTCGTTGTACCAGTACGAGAACAGCACGTTCATCCGCACCGCGAAGACGGTGAACAGCAGAACCAGGGCCACGAGTCCGAGCGGGCCGAGGCCCCGACGCGGATCGAAGTAGGGCCACGCGATGCGCCACCACTGCCGTCCCCAGTGGGTCGTTCGCGCGAGCAGCGCCACCACGACGACGAACACCACCGTTGTGATCACATACGCCTTCAGCGTCCACCAGACGCTGTCGACGAGCACACTTCCCCATTCCATCCGTCGCCGCTCCCGTCTCCCGCGCGATCGCGCGGTCCATGCGAGAGATTGTGGACCCCGCCCCGGGGTGCGCGACGCCGATTCCGCGACCGATCGTGGGGCTGCCCCCGCGGCGGAGCCGGTGGCCGGCGCGCGCCGGGCACCGGACCGCTGCTTCGTCACGGGTTCTGCGGGTATCCGACGGTCATGGAGGTTCTGGGCATTCTCATTCTCGTCGGGGTGGTCGTCTACGTGGTGGTCCAGCGTCGCAGGAGCGGGCCACGGAGGTGACCACGGCTCGGCCGGGCTCGCCGTGCGGTCGAGCCCGGCTGGGCCGTGCCCGCAGGACGGAACGATCCGCGGGTGCACACGAACGTCGCCGGTCCTCGCTCCTGGCGGCGAGGACCGGCGACGGGTCGGTGGGTGGCTGTCAGCGGGTGCCGGGCACGGTGCGGTGCGTCGTGGTCCGGCGGGTGAGCAGGAAGCCGAGGGCGATCATGGCGGCCCCGAGCACGAAGTGCAGCCAGTCGTCGGCGGAGTTGACCGGCACGAAGTTCGCCGAGCTGTCCTTGTCGATCACCAGTCCGTAGAGCCACAGCACCAGGTAGATGATGCCGCCGCCGATGAGGTAGGACCGAGCGGCACCGACCGTGCGGGCCATCGCGACGCCTGCCACACCGAAGAGCAGATGCACGATGTTGTGGAGGATGGAGACCCCGAAGATCCCGAGCAGCAGCGCCCCGGACTCGTGCCCGGCGAACGTCATGGTGTCGTAGTTGGTCGTGATTCCGGGAACGAACCCGAGAATGCCGACGAGGAGAAACACCACACCGACAGCGAGGGCGGCTGTCTGCACCGGTGTCCGGGTCATAGTTCGTCCTGCGTGCTCGGCCATGGCCGGCTCCTTTCGTTCGAACAGGTGACCGGAGCGGAGTGGCTGCGGCTGCCGGAGAGATACCTCCGTGGGCGTTCGTGAAACCTTGCCCGCGAGGATTTTCGCGGGACGGCGACGGGCCGTGCGTGCTGCCGATAGGAACGGTCACCGGTCCCGGGTCATCGGACCCGGCCGCGGGTCGGTTCCGGCGGGGGTGAGCTGGGCGACCAGTCGGGCAGCGACGTCGCGCAGCTTGACGTTCTCGTGCTGGGACTGGCGCACCAGCACGGCGAAGGCCTCCTCGGCGGTCAGACCGCGCGCGGCCATGACGATCCCGACGGCGTGGTCGATGGTCGGACGCGAGCGCAGGGCCCGATCGAGTTGCGTGATCTCCGCCCGGGCCCGGGCACAGCGACGGGCCTGCCGCAGTGCGGTCTCCACGGCCGTCGTGAACACCTCCACCAGCGTCTCGTCCAGAGAATCGAACCCGTGGTCGTGCTCGCTGTAGAGGTTGAACGATCCGGCCGTCTCGTCGTCGATCCGCAGCGGCGCGGCCAGCGAACTCGCCGTCCCGAACCGTTCCGCGCGCTCGGCGAACGCCGGCCAGCGTCGCCGCATCTCGGCGCGGTCCGCGCGCACCACCTGGCCGGTCCGCACGGCGTCGAGGCCCGGGCCGGCGCCGGCGAGGTACTGGGCGTGGTCGAGTTCGTAGAGCAGCGGATTGCTGCAGGCCTCCGTCTCGGGGCGGCCGCCCCGCAGGACCGTCACCCCCGCCATGCCGGTCTCGGGCACGATCTTCACGACGTTGCCGACGAGCAGGTGCAGCAGCTCGGGCAACTCGTCGCCCTCGTCGAGCGCGGCGGACAGCCTGCGCAGCGCCACGACGATCTCCCCGACTCGTCCACACAGTGGATCGTTCCCGGCCATGTCCCCGTCCACGACTGCATCCCCGTCGGTCGTTCTTCTCACAGAATGCACCCGGTGAGACCGGCCGGGCACAGTTCTCGGGTCATCTCGTGTGACCTCACCGCCCGAGGCGCTGCGCCAGGTATCCGACCAGGCCGTCGAGGGTGCTCAGGTGCGCGTAGTCCGCCTCGGGGATGTCCACCCCGAGCGACGAACGCAGTCCGATCAGCACGTTCAGCCAGTCCATCGAGTCGAGGTCGACCTGCTGGCGCAGCGGCCGGTCCCCCGCCAGTTCGATGTCCTCGATCTCGGGGGCGACGTCGGCGATCGCGGCGACGACGGCGGCGCGGATGTCGGCACGGGCGGTCTCGCCGGTATTGGTCTCGTCGGTGGTCACGATCTCACCTCACAGTCGTTCCGGGTGCTGGAGCAGTTCGGCGATCTCGGCCAGGAACAGGGCGCCGCGCCGGCCGTCGCTGACCCGGTGGTCCGCGGCGAGGGTCGCGGTGACCACCGGGACGGGCCGCACCGCGTCGCCGTCGACCCACGGGCGCCGGGTCGGCTTGCCGAAACCGACCAGTGCGACCTGCGGCGGGTAGATCACCCCGTACACCGAGTCCACGCTTTCCTCCCCCAGGTTGGTCACGGTGACGGTGGGGTCGGACATCTCCGAGCTGCGCAGCGAGCCCGCCCGGGCGCGCTTGACGAGGTCGGCGAGGGCCGCCATGAGCTGGGGCAGGGCGAGGTCGGCGACGTCGTGGATCGCCGGGGCGATCAGCCCGCCCTGGCGCAGGGAGACCGCCACCCCCACGTGCGCGGCCGGGGCCGGGTGGAACTCGCCGTCGGTCCAGAATCCGCTCATTTCGGGGTACCGGCGGGTGGCCAGGGCGACCGCCTTGAGCAGCAGCGCCGCAAGCAGGACGCGCTCGGTGACCGGGCGTTGCGCGTTGTACTCGGTGAGCCAGTCGAGGGCCCGCGCGAGCGGGATCTGTTCCGACAGGTAGTAGTGCGGAATCTCCCGCTTGGAACGTCCCATCGCGGACGCGATGGCGCGGCGCATCTCGGCGGCCTTGTCGATCGGGGCCCTGGCCGGTGCCGCCGCGGCGGCAGGTGGCGCCGGCGCCGGCGCCGGCGCGGTGCCTGCACGAGCCGCCGCCCGATCGACGTCCTCGATCGTCACCGACTCCCAGGGTCCGGTGCCGGTCACGGTGTCGAGGTCCACGCCCAGCTGCAGGGCCTGCCGGCGGGCGGCCGGCGATACCCGCCGCCGCGCGGCCGGGGCGGCCGGAGCGGGCGCCGGCGGCGCCTCGGTGACGGGGGCGGCGCCGCCGGCCGCGGCGACGGGGGCCACCACCGGGGCCGCGGCCGCCGGGGCCTCGGCGACGGGCGGAGCGTCCTCCCCGGGCTCGAGCAGGGTTGCCATCACCGCGCCGACCGGCAGCGTGACACCCGGTTCCGCGACCAACCGGTGGACGACCCCGTCCCGCCAGATCTCGACCTCCACCTCGGCCTTGGCGGTGTCCACCGAGGCGATCACCTGGCCGCGCTCGACCGTGTCCCCGGGCGCGACGCGCCATTCGGTCAGGGTGCCCTCGTCCATGTCGGCGCCGAGGGACGGCAGGGTGAACTCGAACACGTCGCCTCCTCAGCTCTCGCCCATCAGGGCCTGCACGGCGGCGACGATCTTCTCCGGCTGGGGAATCGCCGCCTGCTCCAGGTGCCGGGCGTAGGGCACCGGCACCTCCTCGCTGCACACCCGCGCCACGGGTGCGTCGAGGTCGTAGAACGCCTCCTCGGCGATCCGGGCGGTCACCTCCGCGGAGAGGCCGACGCTGCGCCAGCCCTCGTCGACGACCACCACCCGGTGGGTGCGACGGACGGAGTCCACGACGGTGGCCGTGTCCAGCGGGCGCAGCACCCGCAGGTCGACGACCTCGGCCTCGATTCCGCTGCCCGCCAGGGTTTCCGCCGCGACGAGGGACTTGCCGACGGTGCCGCCGTAGGCGACGAGGGTCACGTCGCCGCCCGGCCGGAGCACCCGCGCGCTGTCGATGTCGACCGGTTCGTCGGGGTCGATGTCGGCGGTGGTGTTGTAGAGCAGTGCGTGCTCGAACACGACGACCGGGTCCGGATCCGCGAGAGCGGGGGCGAGCATGCCGCGGGCGTCCCGCACGGTCGCCGGGGCCAGCACCCGGATGCCGGGGATGTGCGCGTACCACGCCTCGAGGCTGTGCGAATGCTGCGCGGCCAGCTGCCGCCCGGCGCCGGTGGCCATGCGGATCACGATCGGCACGGAGAACTGGCCGCCGGACATGTGGCGCAGTGCGGCGGCGGTGTTCACGATCTGATCGAGGGCCAGCAGGCTGAAGTTGACGGTCATGATCTCGACGATCGGCCGCATCCCGCCGAGCGCCGCACCGATGCCCGCACCGACGAAGCCCAGCTCGGACAGCGGGGTGTCGCGGATGCGTTCGGGTCCGAACTCGTCGAGCAGGCCCTTGGTCACGGCGTACGTGCCGCCGTATCGCCCGATGTCCTCGCCCATGAGGAACACCCGCGGATCGGTGCTCAGGGCGTCGTGCAGCGCGGCGCGCAGGGCCTCGCGGTAGCTGAGTTTCACGGTGCCTCCCCGGCCGGTGTGGTCACGTCGCGGAGCAGGTCGGACTCCGGCTCCCAGGTGCCGGCCTCGGCGAAGGCGACGGCGTCGTCGACCTCGGCCACGGCCTGGGCGTCGAGCTGCCGGAACTGTTCCTCGGTGAGCAGAGTCAGCGCCTTCAGCCGCGCCGAGAACGTGTGGATGGGGCCGCGTTCCTTCCACCGTTCGACCTCGGCCTTGTCGCGGTAGAGCTCGGGGTCGAACATCGAGTGGGCACGGAATCGGTAGGTCTGGAACTCGAGGAACATCGGTCCGCCCGTGCTGCGGACGTGGGAGACCCCGGCCCGGGCCGTCTCGTGGACGGCGAGCACGTCCATCCCGTCCGTCCGGAGTGTGGGCACCCCGAACGCGGCGGCCTTGGCGCACAGGTCGGTCTGCGACTCGGATCGGGCCAGGGCGGTGCCCATGGCGTACAGGTTGTTCTCGCAGCAGAACAGCACCGGCAGCTGCCACAGGGCCGCGAGGTTGAGCGCCTCGTGGAACGCGCCCTCGGCCATCGCCCCCTCACCGAAGAAGCACGCGGTGACCCGCGGGATCTTCTGCATCTTGTCGGCCAGCGCGAGGCCCACCGCCAGCGGCAGGCCCCCGCCGACGATCGCGTTGCCGCCGTAGAAGCGGGTCGCGGCGTCGAACAGGTGCATCGAGCCGCCGCGCCCGCGGGAGCAGCCTTCCTGCTTGCCGAACATCTCCGCCATGATCGCGTTCATGGACAGCCCGTGGATCAGGGCGTGCCCGTGCTCACGGTAGGTGCCCACGACCGTGTCGCCCGGGTCGAGCGCGTGCAGCGCGCCGACCGCCACGGCCTCCTCCCCCACGTACAGGTGCAGGAATCCGCGGATCTTGCCGGCGCCGTAGAGTTCGGCGGCCTTCTCCTCCATCCGGCGGATGCGCAGCATGTCGGCCAGCAGCGCGAGCGCGAAGTCGCGGTCGTAGGGGAATCCGGCGGCGCCCCCGCCGGCCTGCTCGGTGTCGCTGGTCATCCGGCCACCTCCGGGGTCTCGAGCGTCGACGTGTCGCCTTCCGCGAGGCCGAGTTCGCGGGCCTTGAGCAGCCGGCGCAGGGTCTTGCCGCTGCGGGTGTGCGGCAGCGAGTCGACGAACGTGAGTTCCTTGGGGGCGACGGCCGCACCGAGCCGGACGCGGGCGTGCCCGATCAGCTTGCGGCGCAACGCGTCGTCGGGTTCGACGCCGCGCTCGAGGACGACGAACGCCTTCACCCGTTCGCCGAGGATCTCGTCCGGCACACCGATCACGGCGGCTTCGAGGACGGCCGGGTGTTCGGCGAGCGCGCTCTCGACCTCGAACGGTCCGATGAGATGGCCGGCGGACTTGATCACGTCGTCGGCGCGGCCGACGAACCAGAAGTATCCGTCGGCGTCGCGGCGCGCGAGGTCCCCGGTGAGGTAGAGATCGCCGGCGAAGCACTTGCGGTAGCGCTCGTCCTGGTTCAGGTAGCCACGGAACATCGACGGCCAGCCCGCCCGCAGCGCCAGTTCACCCTCGGTGTCGGCGGCGGTGACCTCGTGCACCGTGCCGTCCTCGTCGCGGCGGACGATCCGGGCGTCGACGCCGGGCAGGGGCCGGCCCATCGATCCGGGCTTGATGTCGAACGCCGGCGTGTTGGCGATCATGATGCCGCCGGTCTCGGTCTGCCACCAGTTGTCGTGGATGGGCAGCCCCAGCACCTCGGTGCCCCACCACACGGCGTCGGGTGCCAACGGCTCGCCGACGCTGGCGACGAACCGCAGGTTCGGGAACCGGTAGCGTCCCGCGACCTCGGGTCCGGCGCGCATGAGCATCCGGATGGCGGTGGGGGCGGTGTACCACACGCTGATCTGCTGGTCCTGCAGGATCCGGTACCACCGTTCGGCGTCGAACTCGGCTTCGTCGACGATCGAGGTGACGCCGTGCAGCAGCGGCGCGACGATGCCGTACGACGTGCCCGTCACCCAGCCGGGATCGGCGGTGCACCAGTAGATGTCGTCGGGATGCAGGTCGAGGGCGTAGCGGCCGGTGGCGTAGTGGGTGACGACGGCGCCGTGCACGTGCAGCGCCCCCTTGGGGGTGCCGGTGGTGCCGCTCGTGAAGTGCAGCAACGACGGGTCGCCGGCGGTGGTGGGTGTGGGATCGGCGGCCGGCTCGGCGGCGTCGAGCAGGGCCCGTAGGTCGAGGGTGCCGGGAACGTCGGTGGCGGCGGCTTCGTCGTCGCCGACGAGCAGCACGTGCTCGAGGGTCGGCACCCGGTCGCGCACCCCCGCGACGCGCCGGTGGTACAGCGCCTCCGTGGTCACCAATACCTGTGCGGAGCCGAGTTCGAGGCGGGTGAGCAGGGGTTCGGGACCGAAGGCCGAGAACAGCGGGGTGACGACCGTGCCGTTGCGCAGGGCACCGAGGACGGCGATGTACAGCTCGGGGATCCGGCCGGAGAACACGAACAGCCGGTCGCCCTTGCCGATTCCGAGGTCGCGCAGGACGCGGGTGAAGCGGCGGACGCGGTCTGCGAGGTCGCCGTACGACAACTCCGTGACGTCGATACGGCCCGTCGCGTCACCGGCACCGAGGAACCGGAGGGCGGGACGGTCCCGCAGCGGGCCGTCGGCGTGCCGGTCGACCGCCGACCAGGCGATGTTGCACCCCCCGCCCGGGGGGCCCGGCACCTGCGCCGCCGCCTCGTCCCACGTGAACCGGGCACAGGTGGCCTCGTAGTCCGACAGGTTCGGCGGGACCCGCAGGTCGTCGGCCGTCTTGCGGATCACCGCGTCGCTGCTGGTCGTCACGGCCGCTCCCTCCGGTGCAGATCGCGTCGAGCCGATCATGCGCCGCCCGGAACGGCCGGCATAGGGGCATTGGTCCCTCGGGCATCCGCCGCACGGGCGTGCGGGTGCTGCCGCGGACCCGCACGGACACGACGGGGAGCCCTCCGGGCCTTCGACCGTCCCGCGTTGCCGGCGCGCGCAGCGGTGCATGCCGGTGTGACTCACGGTGACGGCGATCCTGCCGAGGACCCCGTCGACGCAGGCTTCGGCTTCGGGCAGCCCCACCAGCCGAAGCCCGCGCCGGCGTCGGTCGCTGACGCGGTGCGGGACCGGCTGGGCGAGAACACCATCCGGGATGTTGCGTGCCGAGAACCCGAGCCGGTCCGATCCCGGATCCGGCCCTGCCAGCGCCGCACCCCAGCCGGGTTCGGCAGATCCGCTCCGGTCCTCTCCCGTTCTCCCGTCGTTGCCCCGGGTTGCCCAGCGGGGCAGACTGTCTGTCGACGCTGGCCTGCCGAGCCGCAGGGCATCCGAGGAGGCGATCGTGGAGCTGCACATCGTGGCGATCGACAAGCCCGACGACATGAACGTCGTCGTCGGGCAGGCCCACTTCATCAAGACCGTCGAGGACCTGCACGAAGCACTGGCCGGGGTGAGTCCCCACCTCCGGTTCGGAGTCGCGTTCTGCGAAGCCTCCGGACCTCGCCTCGTGCGCTTCTCGGGCAACGACGACCGGCTCGTCGAATTGGCCAGGCGCAACGCCCTGGCGGTCGGCGCAGGCCACTCGTTCTTCGTGTTCGTGGAGGACGGCTATCCGGTGAACATCCTGAACACGCTGAAGCAGGTACCGGAGGTATGCGGCATCTTCTGCGCCACGGCCAACGCCGTCGAGATCATCGTGGCCGAGACGGAGCTCGGCCGAGGCATTGCCGGGGTGATCGACGGGAACCCACCCCTCGGCGTGGAGACGAGCGCCGACGTCGCCGACCGCAAGGCACTGCTGCGCACGATCGGTTACAAGCTGTGACCGCCCGTGCGCCCCATGACGCGCACAGGGCCCCCGGGGGGAGGATGTAGCGCTCGTTGACCGGTCGAGGCTCGACGTCGGGGCCCGGTGTGCGTGCGATCGCCCGCCGCCCGGGATCGGGACCCACCCGCCGACCGGCTCATTGCCGCTGACCGGATCGCCGGTCCCCGTTCCCGGACCGGATCGCACCGGCGGCGTGCATCGCCGGGCGATCCGGATGGTCGTACCGCACGACGATGTCGGCCTCCGCGGCCGCGGCGGCGTCGTGCTCGAGCAGCGGAGGGATCGTCCAGCGGTCCTCGTCGGGCGTCAGCCGGCCCAACGCGGCCCGCGACATCGCCAGGTGCACCGCGACGTCGAAGGCGAGTCCGCGACCGAGCAACATCGGGCCGGCGACCACGAGCACCTGACCGTCGGGAGCGTCCACCCGGCGGGCACGAGCCGACCGGTCCCCCGCCTCGTCCCACAACCGCGGCAGCCATCGCTTCTTTTCGTGAAGTCCCCGAACGACTTCGCGGTCGAGCGCGCCGTAGTCGAACCAGTTCGTCCGGTAGCTCTCGTGATCGGTGCGTCCGTGCTCGAAACGGAGCGAGGCCGGGCGCACGAAGTCGTGGAGCGACAGCACTGCCGCCGGCCGGCCCTCGACGCGCAGGCGCGCGGCGACCTCCTCCGCAAGGTTCAGCGGTGCGGCCGCGTCGGCGGCAGAGATCCCGACGCACACCCGTCGGCGGTGCCCGGCTGCGCGTTCGGCGATGACGCCGGCCAGATCGGCCGGGTTGATCGGGGTGAACATCGTCATCGGCCCAGTTTCCGCCATCGCAGGGCCACCCGCTCGACAGAATCCTCGGCTTCGGCGTGGTGCCGTCACCCCGCGGGCCGGACGATGATGTTGCCGACCTTGTGGCCGGAGTCCACTCGCGTGTGGGCCGATACGATCTGGTCGAGACCACCGATGTCGTCGGTGACGGCGACGAGCCGACCGGCGGCCGACAACTCCAGGAGGAACTCGACGTCCTCGGGTCGCTCGGGCGCAGCACCCGTCTTGACATCGGCGCCGGGGCGCATGGTCTCCCATAGGTTTGCCACCGCAAGCAACAGAACGCCCCCGTCGGTGAGGAGCTTCCGTCCGGACGAGGGGGTGAGGTTGCCGACAGTGTCGAGTACGACGTCGAAGCGGTCGGTCAGGTCGGACACATCGGTGACCGTGTAGTCGATGACCTTGTCGGCGCCGAGGTCGGAGACGAGGCCGAGGTTGGCGGTGCTGGTGACGGCCGTGACGGTGGCGCCGAAATGCTTGGCCAGCTGAACGGCGTTGGTTCCGATCGCGCCCGACGCCCCGTTCACGAGCACAGAATCGCCGCGTCCCGGTGAGGCCTTGTCTCGCAGGAAGTGCAACGCGGTGGTCCCGCCGAAGAGCAGCGCCGCCGCATCCGGGTGAGTGACCGCTGCCGGTTTGCGAACCACCCGCTCCGCCGGGACCGTGACGTATTCCGCGTGCGCCCCCATTGCGAGTCCGGTCATGCCGCACACTTCGTCGCCACGGGTGTACCCGCCGGCCCTCGCGCCGACCGACTCGACGACACCGGAGAAGGTGCCGCCCAGGATCTTTCGCCTGGGCCGGAACACGCCGAACATCAGCCGGGCGAACGGGCCGAATCCGCGGGGGAAGCGGGCCGCGCGGATCCGCGAGTCCGCGGCCGTCACGGCCGCGGCGACGACGCGGACGAGGACTTCCGTGTCCCGGGGGACCGGAATGGGCACCTCCGCGACGCGGACGACGTGCGGTGGCCCGTACCTGTCGACGATTGCGGCCTTCATGAGCCCTCCCTTACGGATGTAAGTCTTGTCCGGGAAGACTAGGCTTACGCCTGTAAGTACGCAAGAGTCGTGAGGGAGACATGAACGAACGGCCGGGGCTGAGCCGCATCGGGATCATCGAGGCCGCGGTTCGCGTAGCCGACCGCGGCGGCCTCACCGCGGTGAGCATGCGCAACGTCGGCAAGGAACTCGGCGTGGAGGCAATGTCTCTCTACCACCACGTCGCCAACAAGGACGATCTGCTCGATGGGCTCGCGGACTGGATCTTCGCGGGAATCGTGCTGCCCGGACCGGGCGAACCGTGGCGGCCTGCGATGTTGCACCGGGCGACCTCGGCGCGGAACGTGCTCGCCCGGCATCCCTGGGCGCTGACCTTGATCGAGTCCCGCCGTTCGCCCGGTCCGTCACTCTTGCGGCACCACGACGCCGTGCTCGGTTGCCTGCGCACGAACGGCTTCCCGGTTGCCCTTGCGTCCCACGCCTTCTCGGTGATCGACGCATACGTGTACGGCTTCGTGCTCACCGAACTGAAACTGCCCTTCGCGTCGGCGGACGGCGCCGAGGAGTTCGCCTCGGAGATCGACGTGCCGGCCGACGCCTACCCCTACCTGGCGGAAATGGTCGGCGAACTGGTGATCGGAAAGGACTACTCGTTCGCGGACGAGTTCGACTACGGACTGGGGCTGATCCTCGACGAACTCGACCGCCGCCGTCGCCGGGTGGAGGAATGAGAAGCGCCCCACGCGGGACGAGGGACTGCGCGGCAGGCGGCGGACCGGGCGGTGACGGCGAGGGCGCGTGTGTCCGCGCCCCCGCGGCCGGCGGGGGCGCGGACACGGTCGCCCACGTCAGCCGCGGCGCGGGAAATGACGGATCAGTCCCTCCTGCACGACCGTCGCCACGAGTTCCCCCTCGAGGGTGAAGTAGCGGCCCGTCGCCAGCCCGCGCGATCCCGCCGCGACCGGGGACTCGGTGGCGTACAGAATCCACTCGTCGAACCGGACCGGCCGGTGGAACCACATGGAGTGGTTGACGGTGGCGGCGACGATCCGGTCCAGCCCCCAGGACAGCCCGTGGGTGGTGAGGATCGAGTCGAGCACGGTGGTATCGGAGCTGTAGGCCAGGGTGGCGGCGTGCAGGAGCGCATCCTCGGGCAGCGCGCCGTCGGCGCGCATCCACACCCGGTTGTGCGAGAGACGTTCCCCGGTGCCCTTGAGGATCCAGGCGGGGTCGTTGGCGTACCGCATGTCGATCGGCTTGAGGGCGTTGACGAAGTGCGGCAGGTGATCCTCGAACCCGGACAGGTGGTCCCCGAGCGGCGGCAGCACATCGGGGTAGGGCACCTCGGGAACGCTCACCGCATGTTCGAGCCCTTTGCCCCACCGCTGGAAGGCGGCGAGCATGACGAACAGCTCCTGGCCGTTCTGGGAGGCGGTGACCATGCGGTTCGCGAAATCCCGGCCGTCGCGGTGCCGGACCACCCGGTACTCGATCGGCGCCTTGACGTCGCCGCCGCGGATGAAGTGGGCGTTGAGCGCGTGCACCGGCCGGTCCCCGACCGTGCGGCCGGCCGCGATCAGGGCCTGAGCGACGAGCTGGCCGCCGAAGGTGCGGCTGCCCACCTGGATCGGGTGCTCACCCCGGTAGAGGTCCTCGTCGACCTGCTCGAGATCGAGCAGGTCGACGAGGACCTCGAGATCGGTCGCGGTGCGACGGCTCAATGGGTGTCCTTCTCCCCGATCCGGTGCACGTGGATCAGGTTGGTCGACCCGGAGCGGCCGGGCGGGGACCCGGCCACGATGACCACGAGGTCGCCGCGCTGGTACCGGCCGAGCGAGAGCAGCGCCGCGTCGACCTGCTGCACCATCACGTCGGTCGTGTCGACCGGCTCGACGGAGAAGGTCTCGGTGCCCCATGTCAGCGCCAGCTGGCTGCGGATGTGCGGGACCGGGGTGAACGCCAGCAGCGGCAGCCGGGTGTGCAGCCGCGCCAGGCGCCGCACCGTGTCGCCGGACTGGGTGAACGCCACCAGCGCCTTGGCGTCGAGCCGCTCGCCGATGTCGCGCGCCGCGTAGGAGATCACCCCGCGCTTGGTGCGCGGCACGTGGGTCAGCGCCGGCACCCGGGTGGGATCGGACTCCACGGCCGCGATGATGCGGGCCATCGTCCGCACCGTCTCGACCGGGTACTTGCCCACCGACGTCTCGCCGGAGAGCATCACCGCGTCCGCACCGTCGAGGACCGCGTTGGCGACGTCGGAGGCCTCGGCGCGGGTCGGCCGGGAGTTCTCGATCATCGACTCGAGCATCTGCGTGGCCACGATGACGGGCTTGGCGTTCTCGCGGGCGATCTGGATCGCCCGCTTCTGCACCAGCGGCACCTCCTCGAGCGGCATCTCGACGCCGAGGTCACCGCGGGCGACCATCACCGCATCGAACGCCAGCACGACCGCCTCGAGATTCTCGATGGCCTCGGGCTTCTCGAGCTTGGCGATCACCGGCACGCGGTGGCCCACCCGATCCATCACCTCGTGCACGAGCTCGATGTCGGCCGGGGAGCGCACGAACGACAAGGCGACGAAGTCCACGCCGAGCCGCATGGCGAACTCGAGATCCTCGATGTCCTTCTCCGACAGCGCCGGAACCGAGATGTTCATCCCCGGCAGGGACACGCCCTTGTTGTTGCTGACCGGCCCACCCTCGGTGACGCGGCAGACCACATCCCTGCCCTCGACGTGCTCGACGACCAGGCCGACCTTGCCGTCGTCGACGAGCAGGCGATCCCCCGGGCGCGCGTCGTCGGCGAGCTGCTTGTAGGTGGTCGAGACCCGGTCGTGGGTTCCCTCGACGTCGTCGACGGTGATCCGGACGATCTCGCCGGTATTCCACACCGTCGGCCCCTCGGCGAACCGGCCGAGGCGGATCTTCGGGCCCTGCAGGTCGGCGAGGATGCCGACGGCATGCCCGCTGGTATCGGAGGCCTCCCGCACGCGGCGGTAGTGGGCCTCGTGATCGGCGTGTTCGCCGTGGCTGAAGTTGAGGCGGGCCACGTCCATCCCGGCGTCGACGAGTTCCCTCAGGACCTCGGGGTCTGCCGTGGCCGGGCCCATGGTGCAAACGATCTTGGTGCGTCGGGTCACGCGGTCGAGCCTAGTACCCGTGCGGCGGTGGCGGAGCACAGCCGGTGCAGCGCCGACGCCGTGCCCGCTCGGCCGAGGGCCGACGTCCGGTTGCCCCGGGCATCGGTCCGGCCGTCCCCGTACCTCCGCCGGATGCGGCGCCCGATCTCGTCGGTGCCGGAGCGGCCCGCGGAACCCCCTGTGACGGAGACGGATCCGGCGGCGTGCGCCCGCGGCGCAGGACGGCACTCCCGTCCGGACGGCGGGGGCGGGGCACGGAAACGGCGCGGCATCGATCGCGGCCACCCCACGCGATGCATAAAATGTGTGTCATACAAGAGAGATATTCGTACCGGAGAGCCCGCTTCCCGGCGGTCCGGGTCCGCGCCGGCGTCGCCCGGGAATTGTCTCCGGCACGGAAGGTTTCCTGTGGCGATCGGGTAGATTCGGCACACCGGAGGCCATGGCAGCGAGGACACCGAACGAGGGAATCTGAAATGGAGAAAACGAGGAAGGAGCCGCTACCGCACTCCCGCCGCGGTGTCTACGGCATTTCGGTGGCCTCCGAGCTGTCCGGGGTCGATCCGCAGTCCATGCGCCTGTACGAACGCCGCGGACTGCTCAGCCCCGCGCGCACCGAAGGCGGCACCCGCCGCTACAGCGACGAGGACGTGGCGCGCCTGCGACGCATCGGCGAACTCCTCGCCGAGGGCATCAATCTGGCCGGCATCGCCCAGATCTTCCGCCTCGAGTCGAACCACGCCGAACTGGCGTCCCACAACGCACGTCTCGAATCCCACAATGCCCGGCTCGAATCGGACAAGGCTCGCCTGGAATCCGACAAGGCCCGGCTCGAGGATGCCAATGCGCGACTCGAGTCGGACAACGCGCGCCTGCGGGCGGACAACGGCAACAGCTGAGCGACCTCCAGCGGACACCCCCGGCCGCCGGACGGCGCGGGGTGTGCAATGCGCTGTCCGGCGACCGGTGATGTCTGCGCGCAGCGGCGGGCGAAGGACCCGGCCGGCGGCTCGCCCGCTCAGCGGGCTTCGTCCGCGGCCTGCCGTTCGGTGCGCGCGCCCTCGTGCGCGAGGGTTCCGGCCGAGTTCTCGAGATGTGCCCGGACGAACCACTGGAACTTCTCGAGGTCGCGCGTCTGCCCGATGAGCAGGTCCTCGGTGATCGGATCGATCTCCCCGACCTCCGAAATCGCCTTGCGGCAGTCCCCGATCACGCCGTCGTACACCAGGTCGAGGGCGGCGAGGTGGGCCTGGGCGGTGTCCCGCCCCACCGAGTAGTCGTCCCACGAGCGGTCCTTCTCGATCGCGCCCGCGGTCCCCTTCGGGGACGACCCGAGCGCGGCGATGCGTTCGGCGACGTCGTCGGCGAATCCGCGGACCGCGTCGACCTGCGGATCGATCATCTCGTGCACGCCGATGAAGTTCGGTCCCACGACGTTCCAGTGAACGTGCTTGAGGGTGAGGTGCAGGTCGTTGTAGGCGCTGAGCCGATTCTGCAGCACTTCGGCCACCCGGACGCCCTCGCTGTCGCTCAGGCCGGGGACGGTGAACTTCGCCATCTTCGATTCCTCCTACAGGCTCGTGTGTAGTACCTCCGCGGACCGTCTCGCCGGCCCGCCGGTGTCGGCACGTAGGTGCCGGGCACCCCGCAGCCGGATTACCCCGGCACCCGGGCGCCGAAACCGCCGGCAAGCAAGCCCGTGCCACCCTCCGCGGGAAGGACATCGTCGATACCCTCCCCGTCGCACCGCACCGGGCCGGTGTTCCGCAGTAATTGCATCTTCCATTTGACAAAATTTCTATTGTGCGAGACAGATTATCTACCGGCGGGGTGCGGGGGCGTCGCTTCCCGGGATACCGAGCGCGGCGAAGTGCCTCCCCGCCCCGCCCCGAGTGATACACAAAAACTACTTGTCATAAGTACGAGTTCGACGGCAGTTGCCGGAGCGACCGGCCCCGGTGTCGAGCAAGGAGGCGCGACGCGATGACCGCAGCGGACCTGGTGGTGGTGGCCAATCGGCTCCCCGTGGACTACGACCCGTTGGCCGACGACGGGCGCGGCGGGTGGCGCCGCAGCCCGGGCGGGCTCGTCACCGCCCTGGAGCCGGTGCTGCGCGCCGCCGACGGCGCGTGGGTGGGCTGGCCCGGCGCCCCCGACGTCGCCTTCGATCCGTTCACCGAGGACGGCATCACGCTGCATCCGGTCTCCCTCACCGAAGGCGAGGTCGCCGGCTACTACGAGGGATTTTCCAACGCGACGCTGTGGCCGCTGTACCACGACGCGATCGTCGCTCCCGCCTACGACCGCACGTGGTGGCGGACATACGTCGCGGTCAACCGCCGCTTCGCCGAGGCCGCGGCCGACGCGGCCGCCCCGGGCGCGACGGTGTGGGTGCACGATTACCAGCTCCAGCTCGTGCCCAAGATGCTGCGCGACCTCCGGCCCGACCTGAAGATCGGCTTCTTCCTGCACATCCCCTTCCCGCCCACCGAGCTGTTCCTGCAACTGCCGTGGCGAACCGCCGTCGTGGAGGGCCTGCTCGGCGCCGACCTGGTGGGCTTCCACCTGCCCGGCGGCGCCCGCAACTTCCTGTTCCTGGCACAGCGGCTGCTCGGTCTGCACACGAGCGCGCACTCCGACCTGGACTCGTGCGTGGGCACCGTCGACGTCGGCGACCGGCGGGTGCAGGTCGGCGCCTTCCCCATCTCGATCGACTCGGCCCACTTCGCCGAACGCGTCCGGTCCCCCCACATCCGCGAGCGGGCCGCGCAGGTTCGCGAGGAACTCGGCAACCCCGAGACCCTGCTGCTGGGCGTGGACCGGCTCGACTACACCAAGGGCATCGACATTCGGCTCGAGGCGCTGCACGAGCTGCTCGACGAGGGCACCCTCGACCCCGAGAAGGTCGTCATGGTGCAGCTGGCCACCCCGAGTCGCGAGCGCGTGTCCGCCTACGCCCAGTTGCGCGAGGACATCGAGCGCAAGGTCGGCCACCTCAACGGCGAGTACGGGCAGCTGGGCCGGCCGGTGGTGCACTACCTGCACCGGCCCGTCGACCGAGACGAGCTCATGGCCCTGTACAGCGCGGCGGACGTCATGCTCGTCACACCCCTGCGCGACGGCATGAACCTCGTCGCCAAGGAGTACATCGCCTGCCGGACCGACGGCACCGGTGCCCTCGTCCTGAGCGAGTTCACCGGGGCGGCCAGCGAGCTGCGCCGCGCTCATCTGGTCAACCCGCACGATCTCGACGCCGTCAAACGCGCGATCGTCATCGCCGCCACCGAGGAACCGGCGACGGCGGCGCGCCGGATGCAGTCCCTGCGCACCCAGGTGCTCCACCACGACGTCGACCGGTGGGCCAACGCCTTCCTCACGGACCTGCGCGCGAGCGGATCCGGCGCCACCGCGGCCGCGAGCGCCTGAATCACAGCCGGGCGCGGGCTCGAAGCGGGGTCGGCGGCGCCGACGGAGGACGCCCTCGACCCCGGCATGCCGTGACCGTCGACAGCCCGTGCGACGGCGGAAGGGGCGATGCGGTTCGGCCGCATCGCCCCTTCCGGCCTCTGCGATCAGTCGTCGGTGGAGTTCTCGGCAGTGGGATTCTCGGCGATTTCCGGGGCGTGCTCCCGAGTCGCCATGCCGCCGTTCCTGCCCTCGTCCACCGGGCCGGGCCGGCCCCCCTTGGGCCGGTTGCCGTCGGTCGGCTTCTTCTCCGTCACGGGGTCTCCTTCGGTCGGAAGTCCACGGTCACGGGCCGGGACGATCGACCTCACCGCGCCATGCGCCGTCGGCGACGCCGCGTTCCTCGATGAACTGCTTGAAGTGCCGCATGTCGCTCTTCACGCGGCGATCGAGGAGGCCGAGCTTGTCGGCGACGTTCTCGAAGAAGCCCTCGGGGTCGATGTCCATCTGCGCGGTGACCCGCGTGGTGGTGTCGTCGAGCCGGTGGAAGGTGATCACGCCGGCGTGGTCCGGCCCGGCGTCGGACCTCCATGCGACGCGCTCGTCGGGATGCTGCTCGGTGATCGTGGCGTCGAACTCCTTCGTCCCGCCGGCGACCTTGACGACCCAGTGGGTGTGGGTGTCGTCGATCTGGCGGATCCGCTCGACGCCCTCCATGAAACGGGGGAACTCCTCGAACTGCGTCCACTGGTTGTAGGCCGTACGGATCGGGACATGGACGTCGACCGACTCGGTGATCGTGCTCATGACGCTCCTTTCCTGCGGCGACCGGTGCGCCGCTCCCGGGTGGCCTACCCGGGCGGCCGAGCCGGGAAACGCCGGGGGTCCAGATGCAGCGACCGGGGATGGACCGGCGCCGGCAGCGCCGACTCGCCCGTGAGGAACGCGTCCACACCGCGCGCCGCCGCGCGTCCCTCGGCGATCGCCCACACCACCAGCGACGCACCGCGGTGGGCGTCGCCGCACACGAACACCCCCGGGGCCGAGGTCTGCCAGCGCTCGTCGCAGTCGAGAGTGCCCCGGACGCCGGGGGTCAGGCCGAGGGCGTCGAGGAGCGGTCCGCGCTGGACCCCCTCGAAGCCGACGGCGAGGAGGGCGAGGTCGCAGGGAATCTCGAAGGGGTCCCCGAGGGGGAGGCGGCGCGCGTCGACCTCGGCCAGTTCGAGCGCCCGCACCCGCCCACGGGAACCGACGAAGCGCTGCACCGTCACTTCGAACCGGCGGGTCCCGCCCTCCTCGTGCGCGGGCGCCGTTCGCAGCACCCACGGCGCGAGCGGCCACGGCGTGACGTCCTCGTCGCGGCGTCCGGGCGGCCGGGGCCGATAGTCGAGCTGGGTGACGGAACGCGCGCCCTGACGCAGTGCGGTGCCGAAGCAGTCGGCGCCGGTGTCCCCGCCGCCGACGATCACCACGTGCCGTCCGGCGGCGGTGAGGGCCGCGGGCCCGTCGCCCTCGCACTCGTGGTTGGCGGCGACGAGGTACTCCATCGCGGGGTGCACCCCGCCGAGTTCCCGCCCCGGGACGGCCAGGTCGCGGGCGCGGCCGGCCCCGACCGCGAGGACCACCGCGTCGAAGCCGGCCCGTAGCGTGGCGACATCCGGGTCGATCCCGGCCTCGGTGCCGGTGCGGAAGACCGTGCCCTCGGCGCGCATCTGCGCGAGGCGCCTGTCGACGAGGGCCTTGTCCATCTTGAACGCCGGGATGCCGTAGCGCAGCAGTCCGCCGAGCCGGTCGGCGCGCTCGAGGACGGTCACGGCGTGTCCGGCGCGGGTGAGCTGCTGGGCCGCGGCGAGACCCGCCGGTCCGGAGCCGACGACGGCGACGGATCTCCCGGTGCTGCGGGCCGGGGGGCGCGGCGGCACGCGGCCGTCGGCCCAGGCCCGGTCGGCGATCGCCCGCTCGATCCGTTCGACGGTCACGCCCGCGGTGTGGTCGTCCCGGGCGAGCACGCAGGCGGATTCACAGGGTGCCGGGCACAGCCGGCCGGTGAACTCGGGGAAGTTGTCGGTGGCGTGCAGCCGGTCGGCGGCCTCGGCCCACAGGTCACGACGCACCAGGTCGTTCCATTCGGGGATGAGGTTGCCGAGCGGGCAGCCGGTGCCGGCGCTGTGGCAGAAGGGGATACCGCAGTCCATGCAGCGGGCGGCCTGCTCCCGGATCGAGAGCGCCTCCTCGTCCGGGGGCTGCGCCCGGTGCACCTCCGCCCAGTCGCGGACGCGCTCGGCGGCGGGCCGGCGCGGCGGTTCGCGTCGGTCGTAGCGCAGGAATCCGCGGGGATCAGGCACCGTCGGCTCCCACCGGGGTGGGGCGCTCGCACGCCGCGGCGCGGACGCGGATCAGATCCTCGGGCACCACCGCGGTGAACCGGACCGCGCTGCCGGGCCATTCGGCGAGGATCTCCCCGGCGACCGCCGATCCGGTGCGCGCGTGGTGGCGGGCGATCAGGTCACGCAGCGGAGCGAGGTCGCCGTCGTCGACGGGCTGCAGTTGCACGGAGGCGGTGTTGACGCGGCCGGGCTCGAGGTCGAGGACGTAGGCCAGCCCCCCGGACATGCCGGCGCCGAGGTTGCGGCCGGTGGCGCCGAGGATCACGACGCGGCCCCCGGTCATGTACTCGCAGGCATGGTCGCCGGTGCCCTCGCACACGGCGTCGGCGCCGGAATTGCGCACCGCGAAGCGCTCCCCCACCCGGCCGTGCAGGAACAACTCCCCGGAGGTGGCCCCGTACAGGACGGTGTTGCCGGCGACGATCTGCTCGTGCGGGTCGAACGGCGCGGCCGGGTCGGGGCGCACCACCACCCGTCCGCCGGACAGGCCCTTGGCGACATAGTCGTTGGCGTCGCCGGTGACGGTGACGGTGATGCCGACGGGCAGGAAGGCACCGAGGGACTGCCCGGCGCTGCCGTACAAATCGATCCGCACCGTGTCGTCGCTCAGGCCGGTGGCGCACCGTCGACCGGCGGTCCAGCCGAGCAGGGTGCCGACGGCGCGGTCACGGTTGGTGACGGCGGCGGTGAGATGCACGGGACGGCCGTCGTCGAGGGCGGGGGCCGCGCGGGCGATGAGGTCACGGTCCAGCGGCGCGTCGGGCGGTCCGGCGGCGGGGCGGGTACGGCGGCGCTGCGGGGGTGCCCCGAGGGCGTCGGCCGGCGGGGTGAACAGGGGTGCGAGGTCGAGTCCCCGGCGACGCCAGTGCTCGAGTGCCGCGTCGGGTTCGAGCAGGTCGACCCGGCCGACGGCGTCGTCGAGGCGGGACAGGCCCAGCGCCGCGAGCCGCCGGCGCACGTCCCCGGCGACGAACCGGAAGAACTGCTCCACGAATTCCGCTCTGCCGGTGAACTTCTCCCGCAGTTCGGGGTTCTGGGTGGCGATGCCGACGGGACACGTGTCGAGGTGGCACACCCGCATGAGGATGCAGCCGAGGACCACCAGGGGCGCCGTGGCGAACCCGAACTCCTCGGCGCCGAGCAGCGCCGCGATCATCACGTCGCGGCCGGTGCGCAGCCCGCCGTCGCACTGCACGGTGATGCGGTCGCGCAGGCCGCTCAGCACGAGGGTCTGCTGGGTTTCGGCGAGCCCGATCTCCCACGGGGTGCCGGTGTGCTGCAGGGCGGTGAGCAGGGCCGCCCCGGTGCCGCCGTCGTGGCCGGAGATCAGCACCACGTCGGCATGGGCCTTGGCGACGCCGGCGGCGACGATGCCGACGCCGACGCCGCTGACGAGCTTGACGTGGATGCGGGCCTGCGGGTTGGCGCACCGCAGGTCGTGGACGAGCTCGGCGAGGTCCTCGATGGAGTAGATGTCGTGGTGCGGCGGCGGGGAGATCAGTCCGACGCCCGTGGTGGCGTGCCGGGTACGGGCGATCCACGGGTACACCTTGTGGCCGGGAAGCTGGCCACCCTCACCGGGTTTCGCTCCCTGCGCCATCTTGATCTGCAGGTCGGTCGCGTCGGCGAGGTAGGCGGCGGTGACACCGAAGCGGCCGCTGGCGACCTGCTTGACGGCGCTGCGGCGCAGCGGGTCACCGAGGCGGTCGGGATCCTCCCCGCCCTCCCCCGAGTTCGACCGGCCGCCGAGGCGGTTCATCGCGACGGCGAGGGTCTCGTGCGCCTCACCGGAGATCGAACCGTAGCTCATCGCCCCCGTGGCGAAGCGGCGCACGATGTCCTCCACCGGCTCGACCTCGTCGAGCGGGATCGGATCCGCGGCGACGGTGCGCAACAGCCCGCGCAGGGTTCCGCCCGCGGCGGCGAGCCGGTCGATCTCGGCGCAGTACCGCGCGTAGACGTCCACCCGCCCGGTGCGGGTCGCGTGCTGCAGCAGGAACACCGTCTCCGGGGTGAACAGGTGAGGTTCGCCGTCGCGTCGATACCGGTAGACGCCCCCACTGTCGAGAGCCGTTTCGGCGCACCGGTTCTCGAAGGCGGTCCGGTGCCGGCGACGGGCGTCGCGGGCCAGGTCGGCGAGGCTCGCGCCGCCCAGCCGGGAGACGGTGCCGGGAAGATACGCGTCCACGACCTCGCGGGCAAGGCCGACGGCCTCGAATGTCTGCGCCGCCGTGTACGAGGCGAGGGTGGAGATTCCGAGCTTGGCCATCACCTCGCGAACCCCGGAGACGACGGCGCGCCGGTAGTTCGCCGCGGCCGTCGCCGGGTCCGTGCCGGGGATGCGCCCGGCGGCCGCGAGTGAGCGCACGGTGTCGAGGGCGACGTAGGGGCACACCGTCGCGGCGCCGAATCCGACGAGCGCGGCCACGTGGTGGACCTCGCGCGCATCCCCGGATTCGGCGATCAGCGCGACGCGGGTGCGCCGCCGCGTGCGAACGAGGTGGTGGTGCACGGCGGAGACGGCGAGCAGGGAGGGGATGGGGACGCGGTCCGGCCCGCAACCGCGGTCGGTGACGATCAGGATGCCCCGGCCGGCCTCGATGGCGGCGTCGGCGGCGCGGCGCAGGTCCGCGAGCCCGGCGGCGAGGGCCTCGCCGGGGTCGCCGCCGGCCGCGAAGTGCGCGGGCAGGACCCGGGAGGCGAGGTCCGGGCGCGGCCCGTCCGGGCCGAGTGCCGCGACGGCGGCGAGTTCGTCGGTGTCGAGGACCGGGCCGGGCAGCACCAGTTGCCGGCACGACTTCGGGGACGCGTCGAACAGGTTGTCCTCCGGGCCGGCGACGCGCCGCATCGAGGTGACGACCCGTTCGCGGATCGCGTCCAACGGCGGGTTGGTGACCTGCGCGAACAATTCGACGACGTAGTCGTAGAGCAGCCGGGGACGCGGCGACAGCACCGCGGGGGCGATGTCGGCGCCCATCGAGCCGAGCGGTTCGACACCGGTCGCGGCCATCGGTTCGAGCAGCACCTCGAGGTCCTCGCGGGTGTACCCGAACAACCGGTGCGTCCGGCCCTGGTCGTGGTCCGGGGCGGGGTGCCCGCCCGGGCGGGGCAGATCCGCAAGGTCGATCTGCCCGTCACGCAGCCACCGACCGTAGGGGTGGGCGGCGGCGAGGGTGTCGAGCAGTTCGTCGGGCGGCACGATGCGGCCGGCGACGGTGTCGACGAGGAGCATCCGGCCCGGCTCGAGCCGGCCCTTGTGCACGATGTGTTCCGGTGGCAGGTCGAGGATTCCGGTTTCACTGCCGAACAGGACGCGGTCGTCGGCGGTGCGGCACCATCGGCCGGGTCGCAGCCCGTTGCGGTCGAGCACGGCACCGAACAGCCGTCCGTCGGTGAAGGGCAGGCACGCCGGCCCGTCCCACGGTTCGAGCAGCGCGGCGTGGAAGCGGTGGAAGGCGCGTCGCCGGGGATCGAGGTCGGGCTCGTTCTCCCATGCGGGCGGGACGAGCATGGTCACCGCGTGCGGCAGCGAGCGCCCGGCGAGGTGGAGCAGTTCGAGGACCTCGTCGAGGGAGGCCGAGTCCGACATGTCGGGGGCGCAGACCGGGAACAACCGGGTCAGGTCGCCGGGCAGCAGGCCGGTGCGCAGGAGTCCCTCGCGGGCGTGCATCCGGTTGCGGTTGCCGCGGATCGTATTGATCTCGCCGTTGTGGGCGCTGTACCGGAACGGTTGGGCGAGCCGCCACGACGGGAAGGTGTTGGTGGAGAAACGGCTGTGCACGAGCGCGATCGGGCTGGCGCAGCGCGGATCGCGCAGGTCGGGGAAGAACGCCGGCAACTGCTGTGCCGTGAGCATGCCCTTGTAGACGACGGTGCGGGCGGACAGCGACGGGAAATAGACGTCGCCGGTGTGCTCGGCGCGGCGCCGCAGCGGATACACCCGCCGGTCGAGGTCCACGCCGGCGGGCCGGGCGCCGCCCGTGCGCGGGGCGGCGACGAACAGCTGGCTGATGTGGGGTCGGCACGCTCCGGCGGTGCGCCCGAGGCCGGACGGGTCGACGGGAACCTCGCGCCAGCCGAGGATCTGGAGATCCTCCTCGGCCGCGAGCGCGTGGATCCGCCGTCGCGCCGTCGCCCGGCGCCGCGGGTCGCGGGGCAGAAAGCACAGGCCGGTGGCGTAGTACCCCGGCGGCGGGAGCTCGAAGCCGGTGACGGCGTCGAGGAGCGCGGCGGGGACCGCGAGGGTGATGCCGGCGCCGTCACCGCTGGCGGGTTCGCGACCGCAGGCGCCGCGGTGGCCGAGGTTGCGCAGCGCGGTGAGTGCGTCGGCGACGGTGCGGTGGGTGCTGCGGCCACGCAGGTCGACGATCGCGCCCACGCCGCAGGAATCCGATTCGCGGTCGGGGTCGTAGAGTCCGCGGGGCTCGGGCATCCCGGAATGCCGCACCGGTCCACCTCCACGTCGCCGGTGTGGCGGCGACGTCGCGCGTCGTCGGATGGGCGGCCCCGACGGGGTCGCCACGACGGGCGTGCGCTGCGGTATGGGTGGCCGGACCAGTTCCGCCCGACGATCGAACCGGGGATCGGTCCCGGTGGCGGCCAGTCTACGCGCGCGACGGCCGGCCGCGCGAGAGGCGCGACCGGCCGTCGGGTGGGTGGGTCAGGGCCGCAGCGGGCGGCCGTCGGAGTCGCGGACGCTGCCGGTGAGCATCATGATCCCGTCGATGACGGACCACACCCAGATCACCGGGATGATCACGAAGCCGACCAGGAGGATGGTCAGCAGTCCGCCGATCCACAGCCCCAGAAGCTGGATGAGGCCGACCGCGGTGCTTCCGAGGTAGAGCCGCCCGACCCCGCAGATCCCGACGAAGGGCAGCAGCAGCTGCAACAGGCCCGCGGTGGTCTTCGACTTGTCGGAGTAGGGCTCGCCCGTCGCCGGATCCCGTCCGTACGGCGCGGAGGGATTGCCGTAGGCGCCGTAGCCGGTGGGACCGTAGCCGCCGGTGGGACCGTAACCCGGCCCGGCCGGGGTCGGGTACTGCGGCCCGCTCTGGAACTGCGGGTCGGGGGCCCCGTAGACGGGTCCGCTGCCGGCGTACTGCCCGCCGGTCGGCGCCTCGGTCCCGCCGGTGTGTGCGGTGCCGTACTGCGCTTCGCTCGACGGCGGTGGATAGCTCGGCGTGGTGCCCCAGCCGGGACCGTTGCCCATTCCGGAGTAGGTGTCCCAGCCCGGTCCGGCCGTGCCCCACGTGGGCGCGGTCGACTCGGTGGTGGGCGGCGGAACGGACAGCGACGCCTGAGCGGTCGGATCGTAGTCGGCGGTGCCGCCGAACGTGGGCAGCTCCGCGGTGGGGGCCGGCTCGCCGCCCTGCGGCGCGGCGCTCGACCCGGCAGCGGGGGCGGCCTCGGCGTCGGACTGTTTGCGCAGGTCCGGTCCGGCGGACGTCTCGTCCTTCTTCCGCAGATCCGGGCCCGTGGGGTCCGGGGATCCCGCGTCGGATGTGGTCACGATTTGTCCCCTCCGTTCTCGCTGCGCCTACCTGTCTCGACCTTACCGCCGGCCTCGGCCGATGCCACGGGCCCGGATGCGCCGTCCCGCTTCTCGTCGTCGGCCGCCCCACCGTCTCCGATCCCGTCGCCGGTTGCGGTGGCATCGGCTGCGGCTGCGGTGGCGCCGTGCGGGTGACGGGACTTCAGTTCCTCCGGCGCTTCGCGACCCTTGCGGGCGAAGACGACGTAGGCGACGGCGAGGACGAACACGATGGCGGAGGTGAAGGAATTGATCCGGATACCGGCGATCTCGGTGGCCGGGTCGGACCGCATGAGTTCGACGAAGAAGCGGCCCGCGCTGTAGCCGGCCACGTAGAGCGCGAACAGCCGGCCGTGTCCGATACGGAAGCGCCGGTCGACGAACACGAGCAGCAGCACGACGAGCAGGTTCCACACCAGCTCGTACAGGAACGTCGGATGCACCACCGCCGCGACCTGCCCGGTGGAGATCCCGTCGATCAGGTCCGGGCTGGTCTGTCCCGCGTCGTTGCGACGCTCGTAGATCTCGAGGCCCCACGGCACGGTCGTCTCCCGGCCGTAGAGTTCCTGGTTGAACCAGTTGCCGAGCCGGCCGATGGCCTGCGCCAGCAGGATCGCCGGGGCCACCGCATCACCGAGGGCGGGCAGCGGCACACCGCGGCGCCGGCACCCGATCCAGGCGCCGACACCGCCGAGGGCGACCGCCCCCCAGATCCCGAGTCCGCCCTGCCAGATCTTCAGCGCGTCGACCGGGTCGGCGCCCGCGCCGAAGTACTTCTGCCAGTCGGTGGCGACGTGGTACAGGCGCCCTCCGATCAGGCCGAACGGCACCGCCCACACGGCGACGTCGAGGACGGTGCCCGGCTCGCCGCCACGGGCGACCCAGCGGCGGTCGCCCCAGAAGATGGCGACGACGATCCCGACGATGATGCACAGGGCGTAGGCCCGCAGCGCGATCGGCCCGAGGTACCACACCCCCTGCGGTGGACTGGGCAGATACGCCAGGACGGTAGCGGCGGCGGGTACGGCGGTGGAGGTCACGTGGCCACGCTAGCCGAGCGCACGCCCTCCGCGAGTTCTGTGGTGAGCGTGCGCAACGCGTCGGGGCCCTGCGCCACGGCGGCCACCAGCGCCGAGCCGACGATCACCGCGTCCGCGTAGGCGGCGATCTGCGCGGCTTGTTCCCGGGACCGCACACCCAGGCCGACACCCACGGGGATCTGCGAGTGCTCCCGCACCCGGGCGACGAGTTCGGGCGCCATGTCGGAGACGGCGTCGCGGGCGCCGGTCACGCCCATCGTGGAGGTGGCGTAGACGAACCCGCGGCAGGAGTCGACGGTCATGACGAGGCGCTCGGCGGTCGACGACGGGGCGACCAGGAAGATGCGGTCGAGCCCGTGCCGGTCCGCCGCCGCGATCCACTGCTCGGCCTCGTCGGGGATGAGATCCGGGGTGATGATCCCCAGTCCCCCGGCGGCAGCGAGGTCGCGGGCGAATTCGTCGATCCCGTACTTGAGGACGATGTTCCAGTAGGTCATCACGACGGCGTGGCCGCCGGCCGCGGCGACGGCCTCGACGACGCGGAACACGTCCCGCACCCGGAAGCCCGCGGTGAGCGCCTCGTCGGCGGCGGCCTGGATGGTGGGTCCGTCCATCACCGGGTCGCTGTAGGGGATGCCGACCTCGACGATGTCGCAGCCGGCCTGCACGAGCGCTTCGAACGCCTCGATCGAGCGCGGCAGGTCGGGGTATCCGGCGGGCAGGTAGCCGACGAGCGCGGCGCGGTTCTCGGCCTTGCATCGGGCGAAGACCTCACCGAGGCGGGACTGCGGCTGCTGGGCGCTCACTGCGCGGATCCTTCCGTCGTGTCGGAGGTGGCGGGGTCGGCGGGAAGGAGCCCGAACCACCGCGCGGCGGTGTCGACGTCCTTGTCGCCCCGGCCGGACAGATTGACCAGCACGACGGCGCCGGAGCCGAGTTCGCGGCCCAGCTTCAGGGCCCCGGCGACGGCGTGCGCCGACTCGATGGCGGGGATGATGCCCTCGGTGCGCGAGAGCAGCGAGAACGCCTCCATGGCCTCGGCGTCGGTGACGGGCCGGTAGTCGGCGCGGCCGATGTTCTTGAGGTAGGAGTGCTCGGGTCCGACGCCGGGGTAGTCCAGGCCGGCGGAGATCGAGTGCGACTCGATGGTCTGGCCGTCCTCGTCCTGCAGCAGGTAGGAGTAGGCGCCGTGCAGCGCGCCGGGCGTGCCGCCGGTGATGGTGGCGGCGTGCCGCCCGGTTTCCACCCCGTCGCCGCCGGCCTCGAAGCCGACCAGGCGGACACCGGGGTCGTCGATGAAGGCATGGAAGATGCCGATGGCGTTGGATCCGCCGCCGACGCAGGCGGTGACGGCGTCGGGCAACCGGCCGGTGAGCGCCTGCACCTGCGCGCGCGCCTCGAGGCCGATGATGCGCTGGAAGTCGCGCACCATCATGGGGAACGGGTGCGGGCCGGCGGCGGTGCCGAAACAGTAGTAGGTGTTGTGGGCATTGGTGACCCAGTCGCGCATGGCCTCGTTGATCGCGTCCTTGAGGGTGCGCGAACCGCTGGTCGCGGCGACGACCTCGGCGCCGAGCAGGCGCATCCGGGCGACGTTGAGGGCCTGCCGCTCGGTGTCGACCTCGCCCATGTAGACGACGCAGTCGAGGCCGAGCAGGGCGCAGGCGGTGGCGGTGGCGACGCCGTGCTGCCCGGCACCGGTCTCCGCGATGACCCGGGTCTTGCCCATCCGCTGGGCGAGCAGGGCCTGCCCGAGCACGTTGTTGATCTTGTGCGAGCCGGTGTGGTTGAGATCCTCGCGCTTGAGCACGATCCGGGCGCCGCCGGCGTGTTCGCTCAGCCGCTTGGCCTCGTACACCGGGGAGGGCCGGCCGGTGTAGTCGCGCTGCAACCGATCGAGTTCGTCGAGGAATCCGTTGTCGACCCGCGCCTTGTCGTATTCGGCGGTGACCTCCTCGATCACCGCCATCAGCGCCTCGGGGACGAACCGGCCGCCGAAGACCCCGAAGTGGCCGCCGGGGTCGGGTTCGTGCGCGGTGTGCTCGGCCACTGCGGCGCTCATGCGGGGCAGACCGCGGCCCTTGGCGGAAAGTACGGGATCGTCTGTGCTCACCCGTCCAGTCTGCCCCAACGGCGGCCCCGGCCCGTCGCCGGGTCCGGCCCGTCGGCGCCGCGCCGGAATGCGGTCAGCGTGCGGGCTTCGGGCAGGACGGATGGGTGCCGGCGGTGACCAGTTCGGCGACCGCGTGGCGCGGGTCGCCGCTGGTCACCAGTCCCTCGCCGACGAGCACCGCGTCGGCACCCGCGCCGGCGTAGGTGAGCAGGTCGGAGGGACCGCGCACGCCGGACTCGGCGATCTTGACGACCTCGGTCGGCAGTCCCGGCGCGATGCGGGCGAACGTGCTCTTGTCGACCTCGAGGGTCTTGAGGTTGCGGGCGTTGACCCCGATGACGGTGGCGCCGGCCTCGAGGGCACGGGTCGCCTCCTCCTCGGTGTGCACCTCGACGAGCGCCGTCATGCCGAGAGATTCGACGCGGTCGATCAGCGACGTCAGCACGGGCTGCTCGAGCGCGGCGACGATGAGCAGCACGATGTCCGCGCCGTGGGCACGCGCCTCGTGGATCTGGTACGGGCCGACGATGAAGTCCTTGCGCAGCACCGGGATCCGCACCGCGCGCCGCACGGCGTCGAGATCGTCGAGACTGCCCTGGAAGCGGCGCTGCTCGGTGAGCACGCTGATCGCGCGGGCACCGCCGGCCTCGTAGGCCTTGGCGAGTTCGGCGGGGTCGGTGATGTCGGCGAGCGCCCCCTTCGACGGGCTGGCCCGCTTGACCTCGGCGATGACGGCGATTCCCGGCTCGAGCAACGCGGCCTTGGCGTCGATCGGCGGGGGCGCGGCGGCAGCGGCGGCCTTGACCGCGGCGAAGTCGAGGACCGTCTCCCGGGCGGCGACGTCGGCGCGCACCCCTTCGAGTATCGAGTCGAGAACTGTCATCGTGGCTCGAAGTCCTTTCGCCCCTGTCAATCCGATGTGAGAAAACTCATCGGAGTTTCTTGAAGAGTAGTGTGCGCGCTCACCGGCCCGTGCAGCGGGTCCCCGAATCGTCGGCGCCGCCCTCTCCCCCTCGATCGGCGGCCGGGTCGTCGGCGACGTCCACCGTGGGGTCCTCGCCCGCGTCGAGCGCGTCCCACAGGGTGCGTTCGGTGACCGGCTCGTCGGCGGTGTCCCGGCGGGTGGTGGCCTCGCGGCGGGCGGCCGGGCTGTCGTACTTCGACGACAGTCCGGCCTCGGCCCGCGGGGTGCGCCACAGCTGCACGGCGGCGGCCAGCGCGGCCACGGCGCCGGCGAGGGCGAGCACGGCCGGCCCGGCCGCGACGGTGAGGGAGGTGACCTCGGCGCGTGCGGGCAGCTCCGCGATGCGCGCCGCGGTCGCGTCGTCGGCGCCGCCGGCGAGCAGCCCCACCGCCGGGACGGCGGCGGCGACCGCGACGACCGCGACGAGCACGGCCAGTATCCGCAGCGCCCATCCGCGCACCGCGAACGACGCCGCGACGGCCGCCAGCAGCGTCAGCGCGAGCGGAGTCAGCGCCGCCGCCCAGGTGCCGCCGACGAGGGTGGTGACCCGGTCCTCGCCGAGGCCGTCGGAGGACGTGACGGTCACCCAGGTCAGGCGGCTCGCGCCCCACAGCGCGACGGCGCCGATCGCGAGCAGCAGCGCGGCGACCGCGCCGGCCCGCCGCCGGGGCGCGCGGGTGGCGCTCACCTGCGGTCCCCCTCGTACGAGGTGAGGGTGCCGGCCGCGGCGACGGCGGAGAGCACGGCCATGGCCTTGTTGCGGGCCTCGGTGTCCTCGTAGACCGGATCGGAGTCGGCGACGACGCCGGCACCGGCCTGCACGTAGGCGACCCCGTCCTTGACCAGGGCCGAGCGGATGGCGATGGCGGTGTCGGCGTCGCCGGCGAAATCGAGGTAGCCCACGATGCCGCCGTAGATGCCGCGGCGGGTCGGCTCGAGTTCGTCGATCAGTTCCATCGCCCGGACCTTGGGCGCGCCGGACAGGGTGCCGGCGGGGAAGCACGCGGTGACCGCGTCGAGGGCGTGCCGGCCCGCGGCGAGGCGGCCGGTGACGGTGGAGACCAGGTGCATGACGTGGCTGTAGCGCTCGATGTGCCGGTAGTCGTGGACCTTGACGGTGCCGGGCTCGCACACCCGCCCGAGGTCGTTGCGGCCCAGGTCGACGAGCATGAGGTGCTCGGCGTTCTCCTTCTCGTCGGCGAGGAGGTCCTTCTCGAGGAGGATGTCGTCCTCCTCGCTGGCGCCGCGCCAGCGCGTCCCGGCGATGGGATGGGTGGTGGCGACCCCGTCGGCGACGGTCACGAGCGCCTCCGGGCTCGAGCCCACGATGGAGAACGCCGTGCCGCCGGAGCCGTCGGGGACGTGCATGAGAAACATGTACGGACTCGGGTTGGAGGCGCGCAGCATCCGGTACACGTCGATCGGCGCCGCGTGACAGTCGATCTCGAAGCGCTGGGACAGCACCACCTGGAACGCCTCGCCGGCCTCGATCTCGCCGATGAGCCGGCGCACGTCGGCGCCGAAGCTCTCGGTCGTGCGCTGGCGCCGGTAGTCGGGGGCGGGCCGGGCGAACGTGGAGACGGTCGACGGGGCGGGCGCGGCCAGGGCCGCCGTCATCCGGTCCAGCCGGGCCACCGCGTCGTCGTAGGCCTCGTCGACGCGTTCGTCGGAGCCGTCCCAATTGACGGCGTTGGCGATGAGCGTGATCGCACCCTCGTGGTGGTCGACGGCGGCGAGGTCGGTGGCGAGCATCATCACCGTCTCGGGAATCTGCAGGTCGTCGACGGCGTGCTCGGGCAGCCGCTCGATGCGTCGCACGACGTCGTAGCCGAGGTAGCCGACCATGCCGCCGGTCAGCGGCGGCAGGCCGTGCAGCCGCTCGGTGTGCAGCAGCTCCAGGGTCCGGCGCAGCACGTCGAGCGGGTCGCCCCCGGTGGGGGCGCCGGCGGGCACGTGGCCGTACCAGGTGGCCTCCCCGTCGACGACGGTGAGCGCGGCCGGGCTGCCGGCTCCGATGAACGACCACCGCGACCACGACCGGCCGTTCTCGGCGGACTCGAGCAGGAAGGTGCCGGGCCGGTCGGCGGCGAGCTTGCGGTACGCCGACAGCGGGGTCTCCGCGTCGGCGAGCACCTTGCGGGTCACCGGAACGACGCGGTGCTCGGCGGCGAGCAGCCGGAACTGCTCGCGGGTGGTGGTGGAGTCGGGTCGGCCGCCCTCGGTGAGGTCGGGGGCCGCTGCGGGGATGGTGGTGGGCTCGCCGGACATGGCGCCCATCATCCCAGGGCCTGCCGCGGCGGGCGCGGCCGCGGTAGCGTCGCCGGACATGAGAGCCGGTGACATCGCCCCCGATTTCACGTCGAGCGACCAGGACGGCCGTCCGCGGACGCTGTCCGCGCTGCTGGCGGACGGGCCGGTGGTGCTGTTCTTCTACCCGGCCGCGTTCACCCCGGTCTGCACGGCCGAGGCGTGCCACTTCCGGGATCTGGCGGCCGAGTTCGCCGCCGTCGGCGCCACCCGGGTCGGGATCAGCACCGACCCGGTGGACCGGTTGGGCGCGTGGTCGACGCGGCAGTCGTTCGACTACCCCCTGCTGTCCGATCCGGACGGCGCGGTGGCGGCGCAGTTCGGGGTGCGCCGGGGGCTGCTCGGCCGACTCTCGCCGGTCAAGCGGACCACCTTCGTGCTGGACACCGACCGCACCGTCCTCGAGGTGATCGCCAGCGAGGTGCGCCCCGGCGTGCACGCGGACCGCGCGCTCGCGGTGCTGCAGGCCCGGCGCGCGAGCCGGGACTGACGGTCAGTCCACCTGGACGGAACGCTTGGCCAGGCCCATCCAGAACCCGTCGATCACCTGCCGGGGCGCCTGCTCCGGGTCGCTCGACGCGCCGAGGGTGACGAACAGCGGGGCGAAGTGCTCGATCGTGGGGTGGGCGTACGGCATGCCGGGCGCCCGGGTGCGGAAGTCGAGCAGGCCGTCGACGTCGCCGGCAGCGAGCCGCTCGGCGGCCCAGGCGTCGAACTCGGCGGACCAGCCGGGCGCGACGGCCTCGGGGCGCGGGTCGCGCAGGAACGGCAGGCCGTGCGTGGTGAAGCCGGAGCCGATGACGAGCACCCCCTCCTCCCGGAGCGGGCGCAGCCGCCGGCCGAGCGCGAGCAGGCGCTGCGGATCGAGGGTGGGCAGCGAGATCTGCAGGACCGGGATGTCCGCGTCCGGGTACATGACGGTGAGCGGCACGTACGCGCCGTGGTCGAGACCGCGGTGCGGCTGCTGCACGACCGGTTCGCCGTCGGGCATCAGCGCGGCCACCTTGCGTGCGAGGTCGGGGGCGCCGGGCGCAGGGTAGGTGACCTCGTAGAAGCGGCGGGGAAAGCCGCCGAAGTCGTACACGAGCGGGGTGCCGGTGGTGGTGGCACCGATGGTCAGCGGCGCGGACTCCCAGTGCGCGGAGACCACGAGGATCGCGGTGGGGGTCGGCAGGTCGGCGGCCCAGCGTTGCAGCTGCGCCACCCACGTCGCGCTGTCGACCAGGGGCGGTGCGCCGTGGCTGAGGAACAGGGCGGGCATGGGGCTCACACGGACTCCTAAGGTTGAAGCTTCAACAATACTACCCGATACAGCACCGGCACCGTCCGAAATGTTCCCGGCCTGCGGGGATGGATCGGCGCGGGCGCGGGTATCCGCCCCCCATGACCGGAACAGAGGGCCTGAAGGTGGTCGTCACGGGCGCGACCGGAAACGTGGGCACCAGCGTCACGGCGGCGCTCGGCGCCCAGGACGCAGTCGGATCGGTGGTCGGCATCGCCCGCCGCCCCACCGACTGGCGCTGCCGCAAGACCGAGTTCGTCGTCGCCGACGTCGCCGACGACGACCTGCACGAGCTGCTGCGCGACGCGGCGGCCGTCGTCCACCTCGCCTGGCTCTTCCAGCCCACGCACAAACCCGAGATCACCTGGCGCAACAACGTGCTCGGATCGATCCGGGTGTTCGAGACCGTCGCCGAGGTGGGCGTGCCCACCCTCGTCCACGCGTCGTCGGTCGGCGCCTACTCGCCGGGACCGCAGGACGAACGGGTCGACGAGCGCTGGCCCACCCACGGCTGGCCCGGCGCGGCGTACCCGCGGGAGAAGGCGTACCTCGAACGCTGGCTCGACACGTTCGAACTGCGGCACCCCGACATCCGGGTGGTCCGGATGCGTCCCGGCTTCCTCTTCAAGCGCGAGTCCGCGACCGCGCAGCGCCGGTTGTTCGCCGGGCCGCTCCTCCCCGGCCGCCTCGTCCGGGCCCTGCCGGTCGTCCCCCGCACCGCCGGACTGCGGATGCAGGTCCTGCACACCGACGACGCCGCCGACGCCTACGTCCGGGCCGTGCTCCGGCCGGTGCGGGGCGCATTCAACCTCGCCGCCGAACCCCCCGTCGACGCCGAGGTCCTCGCCGAGATCCTCGGCGCCCGCACGGTGCCCGTCCCGCCGGCGGCGCTGCACGCGGCCGTCGCCGCGGCCTGGCACGCACGGCTCGCCCCCGCCTCCCCCGGCCTGGTCGACACGGTGCTGCGGCTGCCGCTCATGGACTGCACCCGCGCCCGCACCGACCTCGAGTGGATTCCCCGGTTCTCGCCGCGCGCCACCCTCGAGGAATTCCTTACCGGGCTCCGCGACGGCGCCGGGCTGCCGACACCGCCGCTGGCGGAGGACAGCGTGGGCCGCCGGCTGCACGAGGTCGCCACCGGCATGGGACAGCGCCCCTGACCGCCCGCCCCGACGGACGCCCGGCGTCCCGCGCCGGCCGTCCCGATAGGGTGGACGATCGAGAAAGGACGGTGCATCAGTGGGCTCCGCACAGATCGACGACACCGAGTGGCTGACCGCATCCCAGCAGCGGGCCTGGCGGAAGCTGGTGGCGCTGATCACCCGCCTGCCGGCCGCGCTGGACACGCAGCTGCAGCGCGACTCCGCGCTCACCCACTTCGACTACTCGGTCCTCGCCGAGCTGTCCGAGGCACCCGAGCGGCGGCTGCGGCTGTCCGAGCTGGCACAGCTGTCGAACGCGTCGCTGTCCCGGCTGTCGCACGTGGTGACCAAGCTGGAGAACGCCGGATGGGTGTGCCGCCGGAGCGTGCCCGGCACGCGCGGCTCGTACGCGGTGCTCACCGACGCCGGCATGACCAAGCTCGTCGAGGCGGCACCCGGTCACGTCGCGACCGTCCAGGCCCTGGTGTTCCAGGGCCTCGACGACGATCAGGTCGCCGCGCTGACCGACCTCGGTACCGCGCTGCTCACCCAGCTCGACAAGGGCATCGCCGCCGGTACCGGGAAGGCCTGACTGGGCAGGGTGCACCCCCGCTGTGGCCGCGGCCGCTCACCCGTCGAACCCTCACCCATTGAAACCCTGGGCCCGCAGATCGCGGGCCAGATGGTCGCGCTGCTCGATCACCAGGCGCCGCAACGCCGCCGGGGCGTCGGCGTGCGCGTCGAGCCACCGGTCGCACGGCCCGAGCGTGTTTCCGGCGGGGAACAGACCGACCACGATCCGGCGCGCGATCTCGATGCTGCGCTCGGACCACACCGCCCGGAGCGCGACGAAGTAGTCGTCGTCGTACGGGGCGATCAGATCCCGGTGCGCCCCGGCCCGGAACCCCGCGATGGTGGCGTCGAGATGCTCGTTCGACAGCGCCGTGTCGGAGAAGACCGCACTCCAGGCCTGCGCCTTGACCGCGGCGAGCGGTCGCGCGGCCAGGGCGCGCAGGTGCGCGGTCCGTCCGGAACCGGTGTCGTCGCGGGCGAGTTCGCCGTCGAGATCGGCCGGCTCCGCGTGCCCGGTCGCCGCCAGCGCGGTCCACATCTGCCAGCGCAGATCCGGGTCCAGCGGCAGCCCCACGGGTGCCGGACCGGTGCCGTCGAGGATCGCGCGCAGGTCGGCGGCGTGGGCGTCGTCGACAGTGGCGGCCGCGGCGACCGCGCGGGCCCAGGCGAGCTGCTCACCCGATCCCGGGGTGGCGGCGAACACGGCCGTCCATGCCGCCTCGAGCCAGACGCGACGCTGCCGGGACCGGCTCGCGGCGGGCAGAAAGTGCTCGATCGCGTAGGGTGCGTTCGCCAGCAGTGCGGCCAGCAGGGCCGGATTCGGTTCGGCCACCGCGAATCCGCGGACCATGGACAGGTACCGCGCCGCGGTCAGCTCGCTGTCGCGGGTGGCGTTCCACAACGCCGACCAGATCAACCCCCGGGCCAGCGGGTCGACGACACGATCGAGCGAATGCTCCACCGTCTCCAGCGACCGCGGGTCGAGCCGCACCTTGGCGTAGGTCAGGTCGGCGTCGTTGAGCAGGATCAGCGGCGCGGCCGCCGACTCGATCGGTGTGCGCTCGGCCTCCAGGTCGACCTCGACCCGCTGCCGGCAGACCAGGTCGCCGGCCTCGTCGAAGTCGTAGTGGCCCACAGCCAGCCGGTGGGGCCGCGCCGGCGTCTGGACGATCGCGGACCGTCCCTCCCCCGCGTCCTCGAGCATCAGGGTCGACACGCCGGTGGTCTGCAACCAGGCGCGCGCCCACCCCGAGAGGTCTCGTCCCGAGGTCGCCGACAACTCGGTGAGCAGATCGGCGAGGGTGGTGTTCCCGAAGGCGTGCCGGCGGAAGTAGCGCCGTGCACCCTCGAAGAAGGCGTCCCGCCCCACGTACGCGACGAGTTGTTTGAGGACTCCCGCGCCCTTCGCGTACGTGATGCCGTCGAAGTTCAGTTTGGCGGCCTCGAGGTCGACGATGTCGGCGACGATCGGGTGGGTCGTGGGCAACTGGTCCTGCAGATAGGCCCAGGCCTTGCGCCGGTTGGCGAAGGCGACCCAGGCGTCGGTCCACTCGGTGGCCTCGGCACTGACCAGCGAGCCCATGTAGTCGGCGAACGACTCCTTGAGCCACAGGTCGTCCCACCACTTCATGGTGACGAGGTCCCCGAACCACATGTGGGCCATCTCGTGCAGGATCGTGTTCGCGCGGGCCTGGTACTGCGCGGCGGTGGCGGCTCCGCGGAACACGTACGCCTCGGTGAAGGTGACGCACCCGGGGTTCTCCATGGCACCGAGGTTGTATTCGGGGACGAACACCTGGTCGTACTTGCCGAACGGGTAAGGGTAGCCGAAGTGGTCGGCGTAGAAGTCCATTCCCTGCCGGGTCACCTCGAAGATCGTGTCGGCGTCGAGGTACCGCGCCAGGGAGGCGCGGCACAGCACGGCGAGCGGCACGGCGAGTTCGTTCCGGCTCCAAGAAGATTCGGCGTGGTGGTACGGGCCCGCCACGATCGCGGTGATGTAGGTGGAGATCGGCAGCGTCGGTGCGAACACCACCTTCTGCGCGTCGCCGATCGACTCGCTTTCGGCGACATGCTGATTGGACAGCACCTGCCATTTCGCCGGGGCGGACACGACGAACGTGAACGGCGCCTTCAGATCCGGCTGCTCGAAGCACGCGAACACCCGTCGCGCGTCCGCGGGTTCGTACTGCGTGTACAGGTAGGTCTGCCCGTCGGCCGGATCGACGTACCGGTGCAGGCCCTCACCGGACCGGCTGTACTCCGCGGCGGCGACGACGGTGACGACGTTGTGCTCACGCAGGCCGCTCAGCGCGATGCGCGCGCCGTCGTAGCGGACGGGCACCGGCTCGCCGTTGAGCACGACCGACTCGACGCCGGCGCCGAGGAAGTCGAGCCACGTCGCGTCCGCGGCTGCCGTGAACTCGACCGTCGTCGTGGTCGCGAAACAGGTGCTCCCGGCATCCGGGGCGCCGCGCAGGTCGAGTTCCACCCGGTAGCTGCGGACCGTCACCGCCCGGGAACGCTCGGCGGTTTCGGCTCGGGTCAGATTCGCGGACGCCATACGCCGATCCTGCCAGGATCCGCTCGCCGAGATCGACGGCCGGCAGCGCCCGTCGCGGGGCGCCCTGTCCCGGGGGCGGTGCACCTCACCCGAGCGGGACACCCCCGACGCCCCACTGCTCCCGCGGCACCTCGGTGATGGTCACCCACACCGACGTCGCATCCTTGCCGGTTGCCTCGGCGTAGGCCTTGGTCACCGCCTCGATGGTGGCGCGCTTCTGTTCGACGGTGAGACCGGGGGTCTGGCTGATCTGGATGAGAGGCATGGGGAGATTGTGCCGCACCGCCGACGGAGCGGGCACCGGGAGGTGTAACGAAACAATCCGGTCGGTCGATTTGGTTCACGACCGCCGTTCACGACCTGCCTCGCCTCTCGGAAGGATGCAGCATGGGATCCTCGGAACTGTTCACGGAGTTCGTCGGTTGGGCCGCAGAAGGTTTCCTCACGGACGATCCGATCCGGTCCGCCATCGGCACCGTCGTGTACCTCGGCCTGGGTCTCTGGAGCCTGCTCACCGGCGCGCCGATCGTCATCTGACGCCCGCGACACCGCCGGTGTGTCCTTTGGGCGGCTGGAGCCGCCCAAAGGACGCACCGGCGCCGAAGGCGCCTACTCGCCGGCGAGCAGGACGTCGGCGTCGAAGCACGTGTGGGTGCCGGTGTGGCACGCGGCCCCGACCTGGTCGACGACGAGCAACACCGTGTCGCCGTCGCAGTCGAGCCGCACCTCGTGCACGTACTGGGTGTGGCCGGAGGTCTCGCCCTTGACCCAGTACTGGCCGCGCGAACGCGAGAAGTAGGTGGCGGTACGGGTCTCGAGGGTACGGGCGAGCGCCTCGTCGTCCATCCACGCCATCATCAGCACCTCGCCGGTGGCACGTTCCTGGGCGACGGCGGCGAACAGCCCCGCCTCGTTGCGCTTGAGCCGCGCCGCGATCGCCGGATCCAGCCTGCTCATCGCACCTCGATCCCCTCGGCGCGCATCGCCGCCTTGACCTGCGGGATGGTGAGTTCCCCGAAGTGGAACACGCTGGCCGCGAGGACCGCGTCGGCGCCGGCGTGCACGGCGGGGGCGAAGTGCTCGACAGCTCCCGCGCCGCCGCTGGCGATCACCGGCACGTGCACCGCGGCGCGCACCGCCTGGATCATCGGCAGGTCGAAGCCGGACTTGGTGCCGTCGGCGTCCATCGAGTTCAGCAGGATCTCCCCCACGCCGAGTTCCGCGCCGCGGCGTGCCCATTCGACGGCATCGATGCCGGTGCCGCGGCGACCGCCGTGCGTGGTGACCTCCCAGCCCGAGGGGGTGTCCTCCTCGCCGTCGGGCACGGTGCGGGCGTCGACGGACAGCACGATGCACTGCGACCCGAACCGCTCGGACATCTCGCGCAACACCTCCGGGCGGGCGATGGCGGCGGTGTTGATGCTGACCTTGTCCGCGCCGGCCCGCAGCAGCCGGTCCACGTCCTCGACGGTGCGGACGCCGCCGCCGACGGTGAGCGGGATGAACACCTGCTCGGCGGTGCGGCTGACCACGTCGAGCATGGTGCCGCGGTCGCCGCTCGACGCGGTGACGTCGAGGAAGGTCAACTCGTCCGCGCCCTGCAGGTCGTACGCCGCGGCGAGTTCGACGGGATCACCGGCGTCGCGCAGGTTCTCGAAGTTCACCCCCTTGACGACGCGGCCGGCGTCGACGTCCAGACACGGGATCACCCGGACTGCCAGGGTCATGGAATTCGGTCCTCCTCGGGGACGGGACCGGGAAGCGATCCCACGATGTCGAGTATCTCCTCGTGCACGCCGGGGGCGCCGGCGACCACAGAGCCGGAGCCGATGCGCCAGGGCTTGCCGGCGAAGTCGGTGGCGAGACCACCGGCCGCCCGCACCAGGGCCACGCCGGCGGCGTTGTCCCACGGGTGGTGCCCGAAGACGACGGCGGCGCCGAGCACCCCGGCCGCCGTGTACGCCAGGTCCACCCCGGTGGAACCGTGCATGCGCAGGCGCGACACCCGGCGGCTCAGCTCGGTGATGACCTCGAGCCGGCGCCGGCCCGGGATACGCCCGCGGCTGTCGATGTCGAAGCTGCCCACGCCGACCATCACGTCCGCCAGCGCCGCCGGCTGCAGCGGCGGCTGGGGACGACCGTTGCGCAGCAGCGGCCCGTCCGCGGCGGCCGCGAACCGGTCGCCGACGAACGGCAGCCAGGTCAGCCCGAGGATCGGGTCGCCGTCGCGGACGAGTGCGAGCAGGATTCCCGCGGTGGGCAGCCCGGCGGAGTAGTTGACGGTGCCGTCGATCGGGTCGAGCAGCCACACCGTGCCCGAATCGGCTTCGGGACCGCCGAACTCCTCACCGTGCACGGCAATGCCCGTGCGCCGCTCCAGCTCCGTGGAGATGCGCCGTTCGAGTTCGAGGTCGAGGTCGGTGGCGAAGTCGTTGGGCCCCTTGTTCACCGAGCGCGGCGCGCCGCGACCGGCGACGAAACGCTCCGACGCCGCATCGAGCACCTCACCGGCGACGGCGAGCAGGCTGGACAGATCGGCGGGCGCGGTCATCGGATCAGCGTGAGACTGCGTCGAGGGCCTCGGTGAGCGTGAACCGGCCCGCGTACAGCGCCTTGCCGACGATGGCGCCCTCGACACCCCGGTCGACGAGGCCGGCGATCGCCCGCAGATCGTCGAGGGCGGACACGCCGCCGGAGGCGACGACGGGAGCGTCGGTGGCTGCGCAGACCTGGGCGAGCAGATCGAGGTTGGGGCCGGTGAGCGTGCCGTCCTTGGTGACGTCGGTGACCACGTAGCGGCTGCAGCCGTCGCGGTCGAGCCGCGCGAGGACCTCCCACAGGTCGCCGCCGTCGGAGACCCAGCCGCGGCCGCGCAGGCGCCACTGCCCGTCGATGAGCTTGACGTCGAGCCCGACGGCGATGCGGTCGCCGTACTCGGCGATGGCGCGGGCGCACCAGTCGGGATCCTCGATGGCGGCGGTGCCGAGGTTGACGCGAGCGCACCCGGTGGCCAGCGCCGCCTCGAGGGACTCGTCGTCGCGGATCCCGCCGGAGAGCTCTACCTTCACGTCCAGTTCGCCGACGACCTCGGCGAGGAGTTCGCGGTTGGAGCCGCGTCCGAAGGCGGCGTCGAGATCGACGAGGTGCACCCATTCAGCGCCGGCGTTCTGCCACTCGAGGGCGGCGTCGCGGGGAGAGCCGTAGCTGGTCTCGCTGCCCGCCTCTCCCTGGACGAGGCGAACTGCTTCACCGTTGGCGACATCGACTGCAGGCAAAAGGACCAGGCTCACTGCGCCCATGCTAGTGGGTCGCGGCGGTCGCCGAGAACCGGCCCCGACGGTCACCCCGCACCGTCGCCGCGCGGCGTGTCGTCACCGTCGCCGCGCGGCGTGTCGCTGCCGTCGCGGCGCGGGGTGTCGTTGCCGTCGGGACCGAAGGCGCGGCGCGTCGTCCGGGTCGAGACGACGCCCATCGCGGCGATCGCGCCGGCCACGCCGGCGAGGGCGACGATCAACCCGACGACGGGCCCCGGTCGCAGCACCACGATGACGACGGTGGCGAGCAGGAGCACGCCCGTGGCGGCGCCCAGTGCCGTCAGCGCGAGCCGGCCGAGCGAGAACTCCGGCCGGGCCGGGTCGTCGCCGCCGGCCCCGCCGCGGTTCACAAACTGCCGACCCAATTGCGCAGCAGCTCGGCCCCCGCGTCGCCGGACTTCTCGGGATGGAACTGCGTCGCAGACAACGGGCCGTTCTCGACCGCGGCGAGGAACCGCCCGCCGTGCTCCGCCCAGGTCAGCGCGGGCGGAGCGAACAGCTCCGACGGCGGCAGCTCCCACTTCTGCGCGGCGTAGGAGTGCACGAAGTAGAACCGGGTGTCGCGGTCCATGCCGGCGAACAGCACGCTGTTGTCGGGGGCCTCGACGGTGTTCCAGCCCATGTGCGGCAGCACCGGCGCGTCGAGACGTTCGACGGTGCCGGGCCATTCGCCACATCCGTCGGTCTCGACACCGAATTCCACGCCCTTGTCGAAGAGGATCTGCATGCCGACGCAGATGCCGAGCACCGGGCGGCCGCCGGCGAGGCGCTGCCCGATGATCCGGTCCCCGCGCACCGCCTTCAGTCCCGCCATGCACGCCGCGAACGCGCCGACGCCGGGCACGACCAGGCCGTCGGCGGCGAGCGCGACCTGCGGGTCGGCGGTCACCTCCACCTGCACGCCGGTGCGCGCCACCGCGCGCGTCGCCGAATGCAGATTGCCGGAGCCGTAGTCGAGGACGGCGACCTTGGTTGCGCTCATGGGCTCGATTCTATGGGGCCGCGGCGGGCCGCTCCGACGGCCCGGCGATCCGGGCGAGCAGCGGCAGGATCGGCACGAGCAGCGCGGCGGTCGCGAACGCGGCGGGATAGCCTGCGACGGTGGCGATCCCGCCGAGCAGCAGCGATCCGGCCCCGGTGCCCGCGTCGAAGCCGATGTTCCAGGCGGCGCTCGCGGCGCCGACATGGGCGGGCCCGGCGCGACGGAACGCAAGCATCAGGGCGTCGTTCTGCACGACGCCGAAGCCGAGGCCGAATGCCACCGCCGCACCGAGCAGGACCGCCGCGCCGCCGCGATCGTCCGCGGCGAGCGCGAACGGCACCATCGCCACGGCGGCCAGGCCGAGCCCGGCCGGCAGGAGCCGGCCCGCGCCGATCCGGTCCGCGACCGCACCGGCGCCGTAGCGGCCGACGAGGGTGGACGCGCTGATCAGCGCCAACGCGAGCGCCACCTGGCCCGAGGCCGCGGGCACGGCGATCGACAGCAGCGAGGTGAGGCCGCCGTAGGCGACGGCACCCGCGGCGATCGCCACCGCCGGCAGGGCCAGAGCCCGCAGCGGCGTGCGGCTTCCGGCCGCGCCGGTCTGCCGGGTGACCACCTGCGGCAGGCGCGCGATCGCGACGAGCGCGAGCGTGGGCACCGCCGCGCCGAGCACGAACACGGGTGCGGTGGAGGCCCGCTCGGCGACCGCCAGTCCGAGCGGCAGTCCGACCATCTGCGCCGCGGCGATCGCGATGCCCTGTGCGCCGGTGGCGCGGCCGAGCAGCCGGGCGGGCGCGAGTTCGGCCACGAGGGCGGCGCTGGCCACGGTGATCATGCCGAAGCCGATCCCCCGCACCGCGGAGGTCGGCAGCACCACGGCCGGGTGCAGCGACAGCAGGAGCAGCAGCGACGGCAGGCCCAGCAGCAGGCATCCGGCGGCGAGCACGGGCCGGTAGCCGCGGGCCCGCACCAGGCGCGGCACCGCCGGTTGGGTGAGCACCGTCGCGCCCATGAACACCGCCGTCACCGCGCCGGCGAGGGTGCCGCTGCCGCCGGCGTCGGCGACGGCCCGGGGCACTACGGGCAGCAGCAGGGAGAACCCGGCGAACGCGCCCGCCGCCATCGCCCAGGCGGCGGGCAGCCCCGGCACCGCGAACAGGCCCGGCCGATCCGACGACGTCAGAGCAGCCTCAGCACACCGGCGATCGCGGCGAGCAGGGTCAGCGCCAGCAGCACCCCGGCGAAGAGGGTGTTGCCGCCCCGCCACGTCGACCAGGTGCCACCCGCGGCGAGGCCGGCGAGCATGAACAGGCCGTACGTCAGGACGACGTCCACTACAGGGTGCCCTTGGTCGACGGCACGCCGCTGACCCGGGGATCCGGTTCGACGGCCTGGCGCAGCGCCCGCGCGACGGCCTTGAACTCGGCCTCGGTGATGTGGTGCTGGTCGCGGCCGTAGAGCACGCGTACGTGCAGGGCGATGCGGGCGTGGAAGGCGAGGGATTCGAACACGTGCTTGTTGATCACGGTCGAGTACGGCACGCCGGGGTAGCCGCCGATCACCGAGTGCACCATGTAGTCCGGTTCGCCGGTGTGCACGCAGTAGGGCCGGCCGGAGACGTCCACCGCCGCGTGCGCGAGGGTCTCGTCCATCGGAATGAACGCGTCGCCGAAGCGGCGGATGCCCCGCTTGTCCCCGAGCGCCTGATTCAGCGCCTGACCGAGGACGATCGCGGTGTCCTCGACGGTGTGGTGCGCCTCGATCTCGATGTCGCCCTGGGCGCGCACGGTCAGGTCGAAGCTGGCGTGCTGACCGAGCGCGGTGAGCATGTGGTCGTAGAACGGGACACCGGTGGTGATGTCGGTGCGGCCGGTGCCGTCGAGGTTCAGCTCGACGACGATGGACGACTCCTTGGTGGCACGCTCGATCCGCGCGGTGCGCGGGGTGGGGGTGGTCTGCTCGCTCATCGCCCGTCCTCGATCTCGGTGGCGGCGAGCTTCTCGCTCACCCGTAGCAGTTCGTCGTTCTCGTGGGCCAGGCCCACGGTGGTGCGCAGGAACCCGGGGATACCGACGTCCCGGATCAGCACACCCTCGTCGAGGTAGCGCTGCCAGGTCGCGGCGGCATCGGCGAAGCGCCCGAACAGGATGAAGTTCGCGTCCGAGGGCACCACGTGGTAGCCGAATCGGGTCAGCTCGGTCGCGATGCGGTCGCGTTCGGCGCACAGCCGCGCGACCGAGCCGAGGGTCTCGTCGGCGTGCCGCAGCGCGGCCCGGGCGGCAGCCTGGGTGATCACCGACAGGTGGTAGGGCAGCCGCACGAGCAGCAGTGCCTCGACGAACGCGGGCGCGGCGGCGAGGTAGCCGAGCCGGCCCCCGGCGAACGCGAACGCCTTGCTCATAGTGCGCGAGACGATCACCTTGGCCGGGAACTCGTCGATCAGCGCGAGCGCGCTGGGGGCGGCGGAGAACTCGGCGTAGGCCTCGTCGACGATCACGATGCCGGGCGCGGCCGCGCAGATCGCGCGCAGCTCGTCGAGCGGGATGCTGTGCCCGGTGGGGTTGTTCGGGCTGGTGACGAACACCACGTCGGGTTGCTGCCGGCGGATCGCGGCCACCGACGAGTCGAGGTCGAGGGTGAAGTCCTCGCCCCGGTAGGTCGGCAGCCACTCGGTCTGGGTGCCGTCGGCGATGATCGGGTGCATCGAGTAGGACGGCACGAATCCCATAGCGGATCGGCCCGGCCCGCCGAAGGCCTGCAGGATCTGCTGCAGGATCTCGTTGGACCCGTTGGCGGCCCAGACGTTCTCGACGCTCACGCCCACCCCGGTCTGCCGGGTCAGGTAGGCGGCGAGGTCGGTGCGCAGCGCGACGGCGTCACGGTCGGGGTAGCGATGCAGCTGCGCGGCGGCCTCGCGCACCGACTCGGCGACGTCGTCGATCAGGGCGCGGGTCGGCGGGTGCGGGTTCTCGTTGGTGTTGAGCTGCACCGGCACCGTCAGCTGCGGCGCACCGTAGGCGGACTTGCCGCGCAGGTTCTCCCGCAGCGGCAGGTCGTCGACGGTGATGCCGGATCCCGGGGCGCTCACTGCAGATCCTCGAAGCGCAGCCGCACGGCCTCTCCGTGCGCGGGCAGGTCCTCGGCGGTGGCGAGGGTGATCACGTGCCCTGCGACGTCCTCGAGCGCCTCGCGGCTGTACTCGACGACGTGAATGCCGCGCAGGAACGTCTGCACGCTCAGTCCGGACTGGTGCCGGGCGCAGCCGGCGGTGGGCAGTACGTGGTTCGAGCCGGCGCAGTAGTCACCGAGGCTGACCGGCGCCCAGGGGCCGACGAAGATCGCGCCCGCGGCCCGCACCCGCGCGGCGACCGCGGAGGCGTTCTCGGTCTGGATCTCGAGGTGCTCGGCGGCGTAGGCGTCGACGACCTTCAGGCCCTGGTCGAGGTCGTCGACGAGGACGATCCCGGACTGGCTGCCCGACAGCGCGGTCCGTACGCGTTCGCGGTGCTTGGTGAGCTCGAGCTGGGCGGCGACGGCGGCGTCGACGGCGTCGGCGAGCTCGGCGCTGGTGGTGACGAGGACCGACGCGGCCATGACGTCGTGCTCGGCCTGGCTGATCATGTCGGCCGCGACGTGGACCGGATCGGCGGTGTGGTCGGCCAGGATCGCGATCTCGGTGGGGCCGGCCTCGGCGTCGATGCCGACGACGGCGCGGCACAGGCGCTTGGCGGCGGTGACGTAGATGTTGCCCGGGCCGGTGATCATGTCCACGGGCGCGAGTTCGGCGTCGTCGACGGCGGTGCCGTCCGGTGTCACGACGGCGGTGCCGTCCGGTGTCACGACGGCGGTGCCGTCCGGTGTCACGACGGCGGTGCCGTCCGGTGTCACGACGGCGGTGCCGTCCGGTGTCACGACGGCGGTGCCGTCCGGTGTCACGACGGCGGTGCCGTCCGGTGTCATATCGGTGCCGCCGTAGCTGAGCAGCGCCACGGCCTGGGCACCGCCGACGGCCCACACCTCGTCGACGCCGAGCAGGGCGGCAGCGGCGAGGATGGTCGGGTGCGGCAGGCCTCCGAAGTCCGCCTGTGGCGGGGACGCGACGACGAGCGACTCGACGCCGGCGGCCTGGGCGGGCACCACGTTCATCACGACCGACGACGGGTAGACGGCGTTGCCGCCGGGCACGTACAGCCCCACCCGCTCGACCGGCACCCAGCGTTCGGTGACGGTGCCGCCGGGCACGACCTCGGTGACGGTGTCGGTGCGGCGCTGGTCCTGGTGCACCGTGCGGGTGCGTTCGATCGCGACGACCAGCGCCGAGCGCACGGCGGGATCGAGTTCCTCGAGGGCCCGGTCGAGTTCGGCCTTCGGCACCCGCACGCGGTCGGGGCGCACCCCGTCGAACTTCTCGCTGTAGTCGAGGGCGGCGGCGGCGCCTCGGTCGCGCACGTCCTCGACCACGGGCCGCACCTGATGCAGCACCGCGTCCACATCCACTCCGCCGCGGGGCAGCGCGCCCCTCAGCTCCGCAGTGGTGGGGGTTCGACCACGCAGGTCGGTGCGGGCAAGCATGAGGTGTCCTCTCTCGCGAACGGGGGTCCGTTCCATTATCCGTGATGGCGGCGATCGCCCTCGACGGCAGTCCCCGAACGCGCCGTCCGTGCGCCTCGGGGCGGCCGGCGGCCGGACCTATGCTGACCACATGGAGGACGATGTGTCGCACCCCCCAACGTTGGGGGAGCTGATCCGCCGGCAACGTGAGCTCGCCGAGTTGCCCATGCGGCAGCTCGCCGCGATGGTGGGGATCTCGAACCCGTATCTGTCGCAGATCGAACGGAACCTGCGGGCGCCGAGCGAACGCGTGCTGCAGGCCATCGCCGAGCAGCTGCATCTGTCGGCGGATGCGTTGACGGCCGAGGCGGGGCGGCCGGATCCGGGAGAGTCCGCGGTGGTGCACGCGATCCGGGAGGATCCGGATCTGACGAACGCGCAGCGGCGGTCGCTGGTGGAGATGTACGAGGCGTTCCGGGAGGTGACCGTGGGTAAGCGGCGCCGGGGTGCGCGCTCCGACGACGATGCGGAGTGAGTAAGGTCACATCGGACGGCATAATGTGAGCCATCCTCAGGTTTCGGCTGGTGGGGCGCCGCGTCCCCGCCCGCCCGCCCCACGTGCAGCTCGCATGTACTTCGCGGTAAGATGCGCGACCCGGCACGCGGTGTCACCCTCGGGGCACACCCCTCTTCCCCATCTGGAGATGTCCCTTGCTCGACCACGTGCACAAGAAGTTGAAGTCGACCCTGGACCCGATCGGCTGGGGTCCCGCGGTGAAGTCGGTGGCCGGACGCGCCGTCCGCAACCCCCAGGCCGTCACCGCCGCCACGACGGAATACGCGGGCCGGCTGGTGAAGATCCCCGCGGCGGCCACCCGCGTGTTCAACGCCGACGATCCCAAGCCGCCGATGCCGCTCGACCCGCGGGACCGCCGATTCTCCGACACCGCCTGGCGGGAGAACCCCGCGTACTTCTCGCTCCTGCAGAGTTATCTCGCCACGCGGGCCTACGTCGAGGAACTCACCGACGCCGGCGCCGGCGATCCGCTGCAGGACGGCAAGGCCCGCCAGTTCGCGAACCTGATGCTCGACGTGCTGGCCCCGTCGAACTTCCTGTGGAATCCGGGCGTGCTCACCCGTGCATTCGAGACGGGCGGGGCAAGCCTGCTGCGCGGCGCCCGATATGCCGTGCACGACGTGCTCAACCGCGGCGGCCTGCCGCTGAAGGTGGACTCGGACGCGTTCACCGTCGGCGAGAACCTCGCGGCCACCCCGGGCAAGGTGGTCTATCGCAACGACCTGATCGAGCTGATCCAGTACACGCCGCAGACCGAGCAGGTGCATGGGGTGCCGATCCTCGCCGCGCCGCCGTGGATCAACAAGTACTACATCCTCGATCTCGCACCCGGTCGCAGCCTCGCCGAGTGGGCGGTCCAGCACGGCCGCACCGTGTTCATGCTCTCGTACCGGAACCCGGACGAGTCGATGCGGCACATCACCATGGACGACTACTACGTCAACGGCATTGCCGCCGCGCTGGACGTGGTCGAGGAGATCACCGGGTCGCCGAAGATCGAGGTGCTGTCCATCTGCCTCGGCGGCGCGATGGCCGCGATGGCCGCCGCGCGCGCATTCGCCGTCGGCGACAAGCGCGTGACCGCCTTCACCATGCTCAACACCCTGCTCGACTACAGCCAGGTCGGGGAACTCGGGTTGCTGACCGATCCGTCCACGCTGGACCTCGTCGAGTTCCGGATGCGGCAGCAGGGCTTCCTGTCCGGCAAGGAGATGGCCGGCAGCTTCGACATGATCCGCGCGAAGGACCTCGTCTTCAACTACTGGGTCTCGCGGTGGATGAAGGGCGAGAAGCCTGCGGCCTTCGACATCCTCGCGTGGAACGAGGACAGCACGAGCATGCCCGCGGAGATGCACTCGCACTACCTCCGGTCGCTGTACGGCCGCAACGAGCTGGCCGAGGGCCTCTACGTGCTCGACGGACAGCCCCTGAACCTGCACGACATCACGTGCGACACCTACGTCGTCGGCGCGATCAACGACCACATCGTGCCCTGGACATCGTCGTACCAGGCGGTGAACCTGCTGGGCGGCGACGTGCGCTACGTGCTCACCAACGGCGGGCACGTCGCCGGCGCGGTGAACCCGCCCGGCAAGAAGGTGTGGTTCAAGGCCGTCGGGGCGCCGGACGCCGAGACCGGCTCGCCGCTGCCCGCGGATCCGCAGGTCTGGGACGACGCGGCCACCCGCTACGAGCACTCGTGGTGGGAGGACTGGACGGCCTGGTCGAACAAGCGCGCCGGGGAGCTGGTGCCGCCGCCGGCAATGGGCAGCGCCGCCCACCCGCCGCTCGAGGACGCTCCGGGCACGTACGTCTTCAGCTGAGGACTTGCGCGTTAGCATTCATCTTGCTAACTTGCTAACAGCGTCCTCCGAGGCGCTCTCACACACCCGAACGGAAGGTACGCCATGACCACCGCCAAGACCCCCGTCGACGCCGCTGTCGCCAAGACCACCGCCGACACCGCCAAGGCCAACGAGGCTGCTGCCAAGGCCACCGCGGACGCCACCGCCGCCGCTCAGAAGATCGCCGAGTCGGCCACCACCGCCGCGAACCAGGCCACCGCCGAGTTCACCAAGGCTCTCGACGAGAGCGCCGCCCGCCTGAGCGAGTTCAACGACAAGGTCGTCGACGCTGCCAAGCAGAGCGGCAACCTCACCGTCGACACCTACGAGCGCGCCGTGACCAGCCTGCTCGACCTGCAGGAGAAGATCGCCTCCGCCACCCCGATCGCCTGGGTCGAGGACCTCACCAAGGCGCAGGTCTCCTTCGCCCGTGAGCTCACCACCACGGTGACCACCACCGCACGCGATCTCCTCAAGTGATCGATTGTGCGTCTCTTCCGACGCGATCGCGTCGGAAGAGGGGCACCACGCACCGGGCGCCGGTTCAATGAACCCCATGAACGCCCTGCAGACCGTCGCGATCGCCGCCGCCCCGTTCCGTCTCGGGGCGGCGGCGATCGCCGGCTGGAGCACCTACCTGGCCACCCTGAGCCGACGCGGCGCGCACCCGCTCGACGTCGCCGGCGACATCGCCGACTGGTGGCGCGTGCTCACCGACCGCGAACCCCCGCGCTGGGCCCACCCGTGGCCCGTCGCGCACTCCTGGCCGCTCGCCCGGCTGCGTGACTGCAGCGACCCCGACGCTCCCGCCCCCGAGGCCGTCCCCACCCTGCTGCTGCCGCCGCAGTCCGGATCGCACTCGTGCATCGTCGACCTCTCCTCCGACCGCAGCCAGGTCTCCGCCCTGCGCAGCGGCGGGTTGTCGCGGCTGTACTGCCTGGACTGGGCGCCCGCCGGCCCGGTCACCGACGGCGCCTCTCTCGACGACCATCTCGCCGTCCTCGCCGAGGCCGTCGAACTGCTCGGCGGACGGGTCAACCTGGTCGGCGGCAGCCAGGGTGGCTGGCTCGCGGCGATGCACGCCGCACTGCATCCGCGGACCGTGCACAGCCTCACCGTCGCGGGGGCCCCGATCGACTTCCACGCCGACCGTCCCGGTGCCGGCGCCCTCGAACACGTGCCACGCTCGGTGTCCGCGTCCGTGCTGAACCTGTGGTACGACGCCTCTCGGCTGTTCGGGGTGCTGCCCACCGACCCGGTGAGCGAGGTCCAGCGCAGCCTCGAACTGCTGGGCCTGCTGAACGACCCCGACACCCTCGGACAGGCGATCGACGAACGACGGTGGTTCCTCTGGCGCCAGGAGATCCCCGCCGCATTCCGCACGTGGATCCTCGAGCACCTGTTTGTCGGCAACGACCTCGTCGCCGGGGCCGTCACCACCGCGGCCGGTCCGGTGGACCTGGCCGCGATCGAGTGCCCCGTGCACATCGTCCTCGGCCGGCACGACCTCGTGGTGCCACCGGGACAGGTCCTCGCCCTCGCCGACCACGTCAGCACCCCCGCCGGCGACATCACGGTGCACGACGTCGACGCCGGCCACCTCGGCTTGTTCGTCGGCCGGCGCGCCCTCACCGAGCTGTGGCCTCGGCTCGCGGCCGGGATCGCCGCGCACTCCCGATGAGGACCGCCGTCGCGGCGGTACGGAGGGCCGCCGTCGCGGTGGTGCTGACGGCCGTCCTCGCGGCCGCCGCCGCGGCGGGGTCCTCCCCGCCCGCCCACGCCGCGGGAAACGAGTTCCTGTGGGGCGTGTCGAGTTCCGGCTTCCAATCCGAAGGCTCCCCGCCGGACAGCAACTGGACCAGGTACGCCGCGTCGGGCCGCACCCACGAACTCGTCGGCACCTCGGTGGATTTCCGTCACCGCTACCGGGAGGACATCGCCGCGGCCGCGGACCTCGGGGTGGACGTGTTCCGGTTCTCGGTCGAGTGGTCCCGCATCCAGCCCACCCCGCACGGCTGGGACGAGGCCGAACTGCGCTACTACGACGACGTCGTCGCGACGGTGCGCGGACACGGCATGATCCCGATGATCACCCTCGACCACTGGGTGTACCCCGGGTGGATCGCCGACCGCGGCGGTTGGCGCGATCCCGCCACGGTCGGGGCATGGCTCGCCAACGCCGAGCAGGTCGTCGCCCGGTACGCCGGGCTGGGCGCGATGTGGGTGACGATCAACGAACCGACGATCTACGTCCAGAAGGAACTCGCCTTCGGCGGGATCGACGCTGCCGACGTCCCCCGCATGTTCGACGCCCTGGTCGCCGCGCACCGCTCGATCTACGCCCGGATCCACGAACTGGACCCGGGCGCGCGCGTGACGTCCAACGCCGCGTACATCCCCGGGGTGCAGACCGGACTCGACGCCCTGTTCGTCGACCGGGTCCGCGACACCCTCGACTTCCTCGGGCTCGACTACTACTACGGAGCCACCCTCGCCAACCCGAGCGCGATCCACGCGCTCACCGACGACTTCGCCTCGATCGTCCCGCATCCCGACGGGATGTACGAGGCGCTGATGCACTACACCCGCCGTTTCCCGGGGCTGCCGCTGTACGTCGTGGAGAACGGAATGCCCACCGCCGACGGGGCGCCCCGCGCCGACGGCTGGACCCGGGCGCGACACCTGCGCGAGCACGTCGACCGGATGCGCCGCGCCGCGGCCGACGGCGCCCCCGTCTTCGGGTACAACTACTGGTCGATCACCGACAACTACGAATGGGGAAGCTACACACCACGTTTCGGCCTGTATACCGTCGACGTGCGCACGGATCCGAACCTGACGCGCCGTCCCACCGACGGGGTCGACGCCTACCGGGCCGTCACCGGTGAGCCGTGGCCGGTGCCGGTGCCGGGCTGACCGGCCCGGCCCGGTCGTAGAATCGCCCGATGACCTGGCAGACGTGGGTGGCCCTGCTCGGCGCCGCCTGGGTGATCAGCCTCTCCCCCGGCGCCGGCGCGATCGCGTCCATGTCCTCGGGCCTCGCCCACGGACTGCGGCGCGGCTGGTGGAACATCGTCGGGCTGCAGTTCGGCCTGCTGCTGCAGATCGTGGTGGTCGCCGCCGGCGTCGGCGCGGTCCTCGCCGGGTCCGCGGCGGCATTCACCGTGATCAAGTGGTTCGGCGTGGCCTACCTCGTGTACCTGGGGGTGCGCCAGTGGCGCACTCGCCCCACCGAGGTCGACCCCGGCGCGGCGCCGGGACTCGGCTCGGCGCCGGCGCTGGTGGCGCGCGGGTTCCTGGTCAACGCGAGCAACCCCAAGGCGGTGGTGTTCATGCTTGCCGTGCTGCCGCAGTTCCTCGATCCCGCAGCCCCGCTGCTGCGGCAGTACCTGATCATCGCGGCGACGATGGTGACCGTCGACATGATCGTCATGACCGGCTACACGGGCCTGGCGGCGCGGGTGCTGACGCTGATGCGCTCGCCGCGCCAGCAGCGCATCACGGGCCGGGTGTTCTCCGGGCTGTTCTTCACGGCCGCCGCGTTCCTGGCCACCGTGCGCCGCGCGGCCACCGCGGCATAACGGCCGGTCAGTGCGGCCGCGGCGCCACCCCGAGCCGCTCGCACGCGGCGTGATACAGGGCGACCACCGCGGCGCGGATCCCCGCCCGGTCGGAGACGGGCTCGAGCCACGGCACCCGCACCGTCGTCTCGATGCCGCCGACCTCGACGACCCACTCGCCGAACTCGGTGTGCACGCCGGTCATGCGGGCGGCGCCCGCCGTGGGTTCCGCGAACGCGCGGACCACGAGCAGGTTGTCGTCGGCGTGGTCGTCGTTCATGTGCCGGGTCACGGCCGCGACGACGGCGGCGTCGAAGGAAGTCACGCCGGCGAGCCTAGCCTCACCGATCGCCGTCGGCGCCCGCCACCCCGACGGTGCGTTCGAGCGCGGCGAGCTCGTCGTCGAGGTGCGCGATCAGGCGATCGAGCTGCGGGACGCTGCGGCTGCACGAGGTGAGCCCGAACGCGATCCGGTCGTCGGTGCTGGTGCAGGTGATGTTCAGGGCCTGCCCGTCGACCGGCACCGACAGCGGGTACAGGGCGTCGACGCGGGCGCCGTTCCAGTACAGCGGCTCGACCGGGCCCGGCACGTTGGAGACGATCACGTTGAACGGCGGCCGCACCACGGCCCGGTTGCCGGTGAGCACCCCGACCGCGAGCGGAGCCATGCCGAGAGCGCTCGTGGCCAGCAGCGCGGTCTGGGACCGGCCCCGCATGGACTCCTTGCCGTCGACCATCGCGTCCCGGATGGCGGCCAGGCGGGCCGCCGAATCGTCGACGTGGGTGGCGAGCGGGCACATCAGCACGCCCACGTCGTTGCCGCCCTCGGTGGTCTTCCCGCGACGCAGCGACACCGGCACCATCGCGACGAGCGGATCGTCGGGCAGGGCCTCGTGGTCGAGCAGGTAGGCGCGCAGCGCTCCCGCGGACATCGCGAGGACGACATCGTTGACGGTGGCGCCGGCGGCCTCGGCGACGCGCCGCAGCCGCGTCAGCGACCAGTCGTGCGCGGCGAAGCGGCGGCCACCGGCGATGGACACGTTGAGCATCGTGCGCGGCGCCGTGAGCGACACCGCGCCGCCGCGGCCCCGCAGGGCCCGGTCCACGGTCCCCACCAGCGCGGGCACCATCCCGGCGGCCTCGTCGACGACGCCGCGCACGGCCCGCACGGTCATGCTCGGCAGGTCGAGCGCGGTCCCGACCGCGGAGTGCGGCGGGTCGGCGGACGGGAAGCGCGCCCAGGGCGCCGGCATGTCGGTGCGGTCCGCGTCGGTGCTCAGGGCCCGGTGCAGCAGCCGCATCGCGCCGACACCGTCGGCGAGGGCGTGGTGGATCTTCGTGTAGATCGCGTACCGCCCGTCGGCGAGGCCCTCGATCAGGTGCATCTCCCACAGCGGCCGGCTGCGGTCGAGGAGGGTGCTGTGCAGCCGCGACACCAGGGCGCGCAGTTCGGCGATGCCCCCGGGGCGTGGCAGGGCGTCGCGACGGACGTGGTGTTCGAGGTCGAAGTGCGGGTCGTCCTCCCACGCCCACATCCCCAGGGTGGCGAGGGAACGGACCGCGCGCCGGCGCCACAGGGGCGCGACGTCGTCACCGGCGAGGGCCGCGTCGAACAGCGCGCGCAGGGAACGGGCGTCGCCGCCCGGCGGCGGCTGCAGCAGGATCAGTCCCCCGACGTGCATGGGATGCTCGCGCGACTCGCCGAGCAGGAACATCGAGTCGATCGGGGACATCGGCAAACGCATGCGAGGTCTCTCCGTTCCCCGGTGACGGGGAACTGGTTAGTGGCGGACCCCCTGTGACCCGCCGGACGCGCGCCGCCGCCGTGAGGTGCCTCACGGCGGCGGATACGTAGCCAGTTGTACGCGATCGATGCGGCCGGTGCCAAGCGCGGCCCCGGCGTGGCGTCACATGTCGAGACCGAGGTCGAGGACGGTCACCGAGTGGGTCAACGCGCCGACGGCGAGGTAGTCGACCCCGGTGCGGGCGTAGTCCGCGGCCACGTCGAGGGTCAGGCCCCCGGAGGACTCGAGGCGGGTCTGCGGCGCGTGCGTGTTGCGCCGTTGGACCGCGATCTGCGTCTGCCACAGCGGGAAATTGTCGAGCAGGATCAGCTCGACGTTCTCGGCGAGCACCTCGTCGAACTGCTCGAGGCTGTCGACCTCCACCTCGCACTCGAGGTCGGGGGCCTGGGCCCGCACGGCCCGCAGCGCCGCGACCACCGAACCGGCGGCGACGACGTGGTTGTCCTTGATCAGCGCGGCGTCGCCGAGACCCATCCGGTGGTTGACACCGCCGCCGACCCGCACCGCGTACTTCTGCAGCGCCCGCAGGCCCGGCAGCGTCTTGCGGCTGTCGCGGATCTTCGCGTCGGTGCCGGCGACGGCGTCGACCCACTGCGCGGTGGCGGTGGCGATCCCGGACAGGTGGCACATCAGGTTCAGCATGGTGCGCTCGGCGGTGAGCAGGCCCCGGGTGGGGGCCTGCACCGTGAGCACCGCCTCCCCCGCCGCGGCACGATGCCCGTCGACGGCCCGGTCGAGCACCTCATAGTCGCCGGCACCGAGGACCTCGTCGAGTACCAGCAGACCGATGTCGATCCCGGCGACGGTGCCGGGGCTGCGCGGCACCACCGACGCCGTGGCCACGGCGTCGGCCGGCACCGTGGCGGCGGTGGTCACATCCGGGCCGTAGCGCAGGTCCTCGTCGAGGGCGACGCGCACCAGCGCGAGCGTCTCGTCCCGATCGAGTCCGGCGGGCAGCTCGGTGCTGGCCATTCAGTGTGCTCCTGTGAGTTGTGGTGTGCGCAGCGTGATCTCGCCGTCGGCGTCGAGACGCGTCTCGAGGCTGCGACGCTGCGCGGGGTCGGATTCGGGATGGTCGTCGCGGGTGTGGCACCCGCGGCTCTCGGTGCGGGCGCCGGCCGCGAGGGTCAGGGCCCGGGCCGCGACGGTGAGCGCGGCGTCCTCGAGCCCCGCCGCGTCGGTGCACCGGCCGGTCGGGGCGGCGGTGAGGCCCGCCCCGGCGACGGCGAGCCCGGCGGCGTCGCGGACGACGGAGGCGTGCCGGGTCATCAGCTGCTGCAACGCCGCCCGGTCCGCGCGGGGCCGGACGGGCAGGTCGGCGTCGGCGGTCTCGACGCGCAGCCCCCCGCGCTCCTCGGCCGCGGCCAGACCGGCGCGCTCGCCGACGACGAGGCCCTCGAGCAGGCTGTTGGAGGCGAGCCGGTTGCCGCCGTGCAGGCCGGTGCGGGCGACCTCGCCCGCCGCGTACAGCCCGGGTACACCGGTGCGGCCGCACACGTCGGTGACGACCCCGCCGCACGAGTAGTGCGCGGCCGGAGCGACGGGAATCAGGTCGCGGGCCGGGTCCAGGCCCACCTGCGCCAGGGAGGCGGTGACGGTCGGGAAGCGCCGCGCGAACCCGTCCAGGTGCCGGGCGTCGAGCAGGACGTGGTCGTCGCCGAGCTCGGCGAGCCGGGTGGCGATGGCACGGGAGACGACGTCGCGCGGCGCGAGGTCGCCGAGGGGGTGCACCCCGGCGGTGACCGGGCGGCCGGCACTGTCCACGAGGCGGGCACCCTCGCCGCGCACGGCCTCGCTGACGAGCGGGCGGCGGCCGACGGATCCGGCCGCGAACAGCACGGTCGGGTGGAACTGGACGAACTCGAGGTCGGCGACGGCGGCACCGGCGTGCAGGGCCAGCGCGATACCGTCGGCGGTGGCGCCGGGCGGGTTGGTGCTGCACGCGTACAGCTGCCCGAGGCCGCCGGTGGCCAGCAGCACGGCCGGGGTGTGGACGACACCGAGGCCCCGGTCGTCGAGGACGAGCAGGCCGGTGACGCCGCGCGTGTCGGTGAGGACGCGGGCGGCGGCGGCACCGAAGAGCACCGGCAGTCCGGCCGCGCCCAGGGCACGCTGGATCTCGGCACCGGTGGCGTCGCCGCCGGCGTGGATGATGCGGCGGGTGCTGTGGCCGCCCTCGCGGGTGCGGGCGATGCCGCCGTCACGGCCGCGGTCGAACACGGCTCCCAGGTCGGTGAGGGCCGCGACGGCGTCCTGCCCGCCGGAGACGATGGACCGCACGGCCGTCTCGTCGCACAGGCCGGCGCCGGCGGCGCAGGTGTCGGCGACGTGGGAGTCGACGGAATCCGCCGGCCCCGGGGCGACGACGGCGATGCCGCCCTGCGCGTACTGGGTGGCGGTGTCGGTGGGGCCGCCCTTGCTGACGGTCAGCACCCGCAGTCCGCGCCGGGACGCGGCGCGGGCTGCGGTGAGGCCGGCCACGCCGCCCCCGACCACCACGAGGTCGGCGCGGGCTTCCCAGCGGATCGTGTCCCGCCGCTCCGCTCGACCCGCGCCGACGCCGGAGGACATCGTCACTCCCCGCCGCCGGGGTTGCCGATCGCGATCATCCGCTGCACCGACTGCCGGGCCCGCTCGGCGACGGCCGGGTCGACGTGGACCTCGTCCTTGCCCTCCTGCAGGCAGCGCAGCAGCGCGGCCGGAGTGATCATCTTCATGTAGGGGCAGGACGCGCGGTCGTTGACGGCCTGGAAGTCCACGCCGGGCGCCGCCTTGCGCAGTTGGTGCAGCATCCCCACCTCGGTGGCGACGAGGACCTGCTTGGCGCCGGTGGCGCGGGCCGCGTCGAGCATGCCGCCGGTGGACAGGATCTTGACCTTGTCGTCGGCGACGAAGCCCTCACCGGCGAGGTACAGCGCGGAGGTGGCGCAGCCGCACTCGGGGTGGACGAACAGCTCGGCGTCGGGGTGCGCCTTGGACTTGGCGGCGAGCTCGTCGCCGTTGATCCCGGCGTGCACGTGGCACTCGCCCGCCCAGATGTGCATGTTCTGCCGGCCGGTCACGCGCTTGACGTGGGCGCCGAGGAACTGGTCGGGCAGGAACAGCACCTCGCGGTCGGGGTCGATGGAGGCGACGACGTCGACCGCGTTCGAGGAGGTGCAGCAGATGTCGGTCAGGCCCTTGACCTCGGCGGTGGTGTTGACGTACGAGACGACGACCGCGTCGGGGTGGTCGGCCTTCCATTCGCGCAGCTGGTCGGCGGTGATCGAGTCTGCGAGCGAGCACCCGGCCCGCTCGTCCGGGATGAGGACCGTCTTGGCGGGGCTGAGGATCTTCGCGGTCTCCGCCATGAAGTGCACGCCGCAGAAGACGATGGTGTCCTCCTCGGCCTCGGCGGCGATGCGCGAGAGGGCGAGGGAGTCGCCGACGTGATCGGCGACGTCCTGGATGGCGGGCAGCTGGTAGTTGTGCGCCAGCAGCGTGGCGTTGCGTTCGCGCGCCAGTCGCCGGATCTCCTCGGCCCACTCCGGGGTCGCCTCGACGCCGGTGTAGCCGCCGGGTCCGTCCTGGATCGGGGTGTGCGCGCCCGCCCACGTCGTAGTGGTCATGGCCTGCTCCTTCGCCGTGCACCGGGCGGGCTTTGCCCGGATTTCCGTATTCGGGGGTTTTCGACTTAGGATCGAAAACATGACACATGGTAGCACCCTTCACGAAGTGCTCATCGTCGTGTTCCAGGTTCGCCGATTTCCGGACACCCAGGGCGGCACGAAGACCGAGCTCGGGGTGCTGTTGTGGCAGCGCGCCCTCGACCCGGAGGCGGGCACCTGGTCGCTGCCCGGCGGCCGCCTCCGCGACGACGAGGACCTCACCACCTCCGCCCGTCGCCAGCTCGCCGAGAAGGTCGACGTGCGCGAGGTGGCGCACCTCGAGCAGCTCTCGGTGTTCTCCGATCCGCACCGGGTGCCGGGACCGCGCACGATCGCCTCGACCTACCTCGGGCTGGTGCCGATCACCTCCGATCCCCACCTGCCCGAGGACACCGCCTGGCATCCCGTGTCGGACCTGCCGGCGATGTCCTTCGACCACGGGGTCATGGTCGAGAACGCACGCACCCGCCTGGCCGCCAAGCTCTCGTACACCAACATCGCCTTCGGGCTGGCCCCCGCCGAGTTCGCCATGTCCACGCTACGTGAGATCTATTGCGCGGCACTCGGATACCAGGTGGATGCCACGAACCTGCAGCGCGTGCTCAAGCGCCGCGACGTCCTGACCCCCACCGGCACCACCGCCCCGCCGGGGCGTGCCGGCGGCCGTCCCCCGGCACTGTTCCGCTTCACCGAGTCGCGCCTGCGCGTCACCGACGAGTTCGCCGCCCTGCGCCCGCCGGGCTGACGGTTGGTGTGGTTCTCTGCTTCGGTATCGGCAACTGCAGGACGGCCCAGCCGAGTGGACGGTGGCGGCGAGCGCGTAGTGAGCTACCTCAAGGAGGTCGGTGCCGGCAAACGCGCCGAATCCGCGGAGCCGCTCGTCGCGGTGGCACAGGGCTGCGGCGAGCCGGCCGAGCCGGTTCGGGGCTCGGCGAAGAATCGCAGGCGCGCGCCTCGCGTTCACCGAGATGTTCGGCGCCGTCGCCGGCCGTTGGGGGCTCCGGCGGCAGACGGCGGCTTCGGCCGGCAGCGGGTGCCCGCAAGTGGGCCCGCTCGAAGGCCTGAGAGTCGTCCGGGCGGATGCGGACCGCGTCCCCCTCAGGGGCGACATCGAGAATCCGGTAGGTGTCGTCGATCAGCGTCATCGCCACGGCAGTGCACGGTAGAAGCTCGACGTCAACGCTCGGTCACACGCCGATGAGCATCGCCTCCGCCTCCGTCGGTGGTGACCCGCTGGGATCCAGGGCCACCACCGACGGAGTCCGTCAGTTGAGGCGCTGCGGGACGCCGTAGGTGACCACGGTGTCGTTGTTGGCGGTGATCGCGCGGGCGAACGGCCGGACCGTCACCGGCCCGACGGCACCGGAGACCGAGCCGTGTACGCCGGCGATCCGGACGGTGACCGAATCCCCGTCGAACTCGTGATCCTCGACGATGGCGACCTCGGTGATGCCGCCGGGGGCGAGTTCGACCTCGATCTCCTGCTCGGGAATGATCGAGCCGCCGATCGTCGCGCCGGTGCTCGCGTCGAGGCCCAGCGCGAATTCGGGTGCCAGTTCGACGTTGACGCCCACCTCGTTGCCGACCTCCCAGTCCAGGCTGGGGGTGAAGATGTGCACCACCGCACCGGGCACCGCGACCGGGTAGCCGATCTGATATCCGAGGGTGAGCTTGGTGCCGGTGTAGTCGGCGGCACCGGGCCCGGTGATGTTCACGGTGGCGGAACCGTCGTGGAAGAACTCGACACTGAGCGGGGAGCTGTCGAGCGGGAGAACGCCCTGGATGGAGGTGTCGGCCTGCAACACCTCGATCGCGTTGCCGTCCGCGAGGGGCAGCACGCGGGCGTTGTCGACGGCGGCGGTGGCGGCGCCCGGGCCGACGAGCACGCTCAGCGCCACGGCTGCGGTGAGCGCGGTGCCCCGGACGACATTCGGACGGAATCGGTTGCCGGAGAAGCGGTGGACCATCGTGACGACCTCGTTCCTGGAGGGTGGGAAGTGGCGTGACCTCCGACACGCACGCACAGCCTAGAAGCAGCACACGCGATTTCGCCGGACGAACCGGGGCGCGGCGTGTCCTGAACGTGACGCCACCACGGGCGGGCAGGCAGGATCCGCGCAGGCAGGATCACAGCACTCCGGCAGCGCCTGGTTCACACCGCTGTGGCACCGACCGGCCGCCCATAGATGACAAGTTCCGCGAGAACCTACAGCGACGTCCGGCACATGCCGGCCTTACGTATACCGGGCGTCGGCCGGGTACCGGGGGAAACCGTCGCCGGCCGCGCGCCAGTCGGCCAGCCACCGCTCGGTGAGTTCCGTGCCCTCGGCCCGCAACGCCGCCAGGTGCCGCGGACTCCGGTCGAGCTTCGAGGCGTGGTCCAGCGTCCACGCCGAGTCCCGGCTCATCTTGATCGTGCGGACCACGACGGTCTTGCGGTCCGTCAGGGGCGGGGCGTCGTTGCCGTACTTGTCGATCCACCGGTTGACGGTGAGGATGTGGTCGAGTTCCTGGTTCAGCGACAGGTTGCCGGCCAGATCGTTCTCCCGGTCGCGGATCTCCTCGAGACCGACGCGCAACGAGGTCGGCGAGTACTCCTGCGGGTTGATCCGCACCACCCAGATCTCGTCGGGCTTGTCGTCGCAGGTCTCGGTGTCCAGCAGGTCCCGCACCGGCGGGTTCTGCGAATACAGGCCGTCCCAGTAGTAGCCGGTGCGCCGGACGGTGGTGCCTTCGTCCGCAGTGGGGAACTCGAGGTTCTCGATCGGTTGTGCGGGCAGCAGCTCGGGCAGCGTGCCCGACGCCGCCACCCCGTCGAGCGACAGGGCGCGGCGCATCCGCCACCGCGTCGCGCCGTACTGGTCGCGCTCCGGCGGGGGCTTGAGCCCCAGTTCCTCCAGGGTCTTGTCCGAGTCGAAGGTCTCGAAGTTGCCGCTGAGCACCTCGATCGCGCCGGCGATGACCCGGACATTGTTCTGGGCGAGGAGCTTCCAATCGACCGAGTCGAAGTCCGGGCAGAGCGAGGCGAGCAGGCCCTGGAATCCGAGGTACTCCGGGCGGGCACCCACCGATCCCAGGCCGAGCAGCCCGAGGCGGCCCGCCGCGGCGTACGGACTCGATTCGGGGAGGGCCACGCCCGCGGCCTTCCAGCGCAGCAGCACCTGCCCGGCCAGGTTGTGCAGCGTCTCGGCGGGGTTGGTCGCCGCGAACACGGTCCACAGGTGGTCGAGTCGTTCGACGGCCTTGTCGACGGTGCCGCAGTCCGGGTCGGATCCGTTGGGGGCCAGGCCGTACCAGGTCGCAAGCGCGCACAACGCGCCGGCGGACGTGCCGCTGAGCGAGACCAGATCGAAGGAGGTGCCGCCGTCGGCGTCCCATCGCTGCTTGGCCCGCAGAATCGAGGTGAGCGCACCCCAGGTGAAGGCGACGTGCGTACCTCCACCCTGACAGGCGATGGCGATCTTCTTGCGCCGCACGGACTGCACCGACACGTTGATCCTTCCGGAGGGGACGTCGCGCTGATTGTGTCGCATCTCCGGCCGCCTGTCCGCGCGGGCCCCGGGCGCGGCGGTCGCTCCCCGGCCGCACCCGCCACGTGCGGCGGGCGCGGCCACGCTCAGCGACGTTCCGTCAGGCTCGAGTCGAGCGTCCCGTGCCGGGAGCACCGGGCCCACCAGCCGTCGGGGGCGACCTGCACGATCATCCGGCGCCCGCACTGCTCGCAGAACCGGGGCGGCTCGAGACCGAGCCGGGCCGCGGCCGGGACCGGGGCGTTCTCGTCGACGGGCCGGCCGGTGAACGGGTTGAACACGCCGGCCTCCTAGAGGGTCTCGCCGAGCGCCTTGATCGGCATCTTCAGCTCGCCGAGCAGGTCGATGTCGGACTCGGCCGGCCGGCCGAGGGTGGTGAGGTAGTTGCCGACGATGACGGCATTGATGCCGCCGAGGATGCCCTGCTTGGCGCCGAGGTCGCCGAGGGTGATCTCGCGGCCGCCGGCGAAGCGCAGGATCGTGCGCGGCAACGCGAGCCGGAACGCGGCAACGGCCTTGAGCGCCTCCGCCGCCGGCAGGACCTCCAGATCCCCGAACGGGGTGCCCGGGCGCGGGTTGAGGAAGTTCAGCGGCACCTCGTCGGGCTCGAGCGCGGCCAGGTCGGCGGCGAATTCGGCACGCTGTTCGAGGGTCTCCCCCATGCCGAGGATGCCGCCGCAGCACACCTCCATGCCGGCCTCGCGGACCATCCGCAGGGTCTCCCACCGCTCCTCCCAGCTGTGGGTGGTGACGACCTGCGGGAAGAAGGAGCGGGCGGTCTCGAGGTTGTGGTTGTAGCGGTGTACTCCCATCGCGGCGAGCTGGTCGACCTGCTCCTGGGTGAGCATGCCGAGCGAGCAGGCCACCTGGATGTCGACCTCGTTGCGGATCGCTTCGACCCCGGCGGCGACCTGGGCCATGAGCCGCGCGTCGGGCCCCCGGACGGCGGCGACGATGCAGAACTCGGTGGCACCGGTCTTGGCGGTCTGCTTGGCGGCCTCGACGAGGCTGGGGATGTCGAGCCATGCCGAGCGGACAGGGGAGGCGAACAGCCCCGACTGGGAGCAGAAGTGGCAGTCCTCGGGGCAGCCGCCGGTCTTGAGACTGATGATGCCCTCGACCTCGACCTCGGGGCCGCACCAGGTCATGCGGACCTCGTGGGCGAGGCCGAGAAGATCCTCGAGCTGCTCGTCGGGCAGCCGCAGCACCTCGAGGACCTGCTCACGGTCGAGTCCCTCGCCACGCCCCAGCACCTGTTCGCGGGCGAGGGTGAGGATGTCGGCACGGGCGGGGGCCTGGGTCACGGTGGTCTCCTGGAGGGTGCGGGTCACGGCGAACTTGAACACCGTTCACTTGAACGCTGTTCAGGCTAGGGTGGCGGTGGTCTACTGTCAACGCGACGAATGGTCGGGAACCAGGTACGACGGGAGCGAACGGTGCAGTTGCGACGCGGCGACGTCCTCGACGGCGCGATGGCGATCCTCGACGAGTACGGTCTCGGCGACCTGACGATGCGCAAGCTCGCCACGTCGCTCGGCGTCCAGCCCGGGGCCCTGTACTGGCACTTCCCCAACAAGCAGACCCTGCTCGGCGCGATGGCCGACCGCATCCTCGACGGCGTCGACGCCCCGTCCACCTCCCCCGCCTGGGACGGCGCACTCACCGAACTCGCGCACCGCTTCCGCGCCGCACTGCTCGCCCACCGCGACGGCGCGGAACTCGTCGCCGCGACCTACGCGTCGCGCCTGACCACGTCGCGCGTGCGGGAGGCGTTCGTCGCGGCGGGCCTGCGGGCGCGGTTGTCCCGCGCCCACGCCGAACTCGCCGGGTACGCGCTGCTGCACTACGTCCTCGGCCACACCGTCGACGAGCAGTCCCGTCTGCAGCTCGCCGAACTCGGGGCGCTGACCCGCAAGCCCGTCTCCCCCGACGTGTCCACCGAGACCGCGGCCGGCCCGGACGTCGACCTGCTCGACGGGGATCCGTCCGTGCGGTTCGACTTCGGCCTGACCCTGTTCGTCGACGGCATCCGCAGCCGCCTGCGCGAGGGCGATCCCGCTGCGTCGCGGCCGAATGTCACACCGGTGCAACCCACCTGAACGCATGTGACATTCGGCCACCAGGACGGACGGGGGTCGGCCGCGCGGTGGACTGCTACCCGTGGGCCGAGCGGGTGGGGGTCAGCGCCGGAACAGCTTGTTGCCGAGCCAGACGATCGGGTCGTACCGACGGTCGACGACGCGTTCCTTCATCGGGATCAGCGCGTTGTCGGTGATGTGGATGTTCTCCGGGCACACCTCGGTGCAGCACTTGGTGATGTTGCACAGCCCGAGTCCGTGCTCCTCCTGCGCGGCGGTGCGCCGGTCGGCCACGTCGAGCGGGTGCATCTCGAGTTCGGCGATCCGCATCAGGTACCGGGGACCGGCGAACGCCTCCTTGTTCTCCTCGTGGTCGCGCACCACGTGGCAGACGTTCTGGCACAGGAAGCACTCGATGCACTTGCGGAACTCCTGCGACCGCTGCACGTCGATCTGCTGCATCCGGTACTCCCCCGGCGCCAGGTCGGGCGGGGGCGCGAACGCCGGGATCTCCCGGGCCTTCTCGTAGTTGAAGGACACGTCGGTGACCAGATCGCGGACCACCGGGAACGTGCGCAGCGGGGTCACGGTGACCACCTCGTCCTCGGCGAAGACCGACATCCGGGTCATGCACAGCAGCCGCGGACGGCCGTTGATCTCCGCCGAGCAGGACCCGCACTTGCCGGCCTTGCAGTTCCACCGCACCGCCAGGTCGGGAGCCTGGGTCGCCTGCAGTCGGTGGACGATGTCGAGGACGACCTCGCCCTCGTTGACCTCGACGGTGTAGTCACGCAGTTCACCGCCACCGCCGTCGCCGCGCCAGATCTTGAATGCCGCCCGGTACCCCATGGCTACGGCCTCCGTCCCGGATGTTCCGCGAGTTCGTCGTCGGTGTAGTACTTGGCGAGTTCCTCGAAATCGAACAGCGCCAACAGGTCCGGTCGCATGGGCACCTGCTGTTCGGGTGCCACCGTGACATCCGGGATCGACTCGTCACCACCGTCCGTGCGGCACACGAGCAGCGTCCGGCGCCAGTTCGGGTCCATCGACGGATGATCGTCGCGCGTGTGCCCGCCGCGGCTCTCGGTGCGCAGCAACGCCGCCCGGGCCACGCACTCGCTCACGAGCAGCATGTTGCGCAGGTCCAGGGCGAGGTGCCAGCCGGGATTGAACTGCCGATGCCCCTCCACGGCGACGTTCCGGATCCGCGCCCGCAACGCGCCGAGGACGTCGAGGGCACGGGCGATCTCGTCGGCGCGCCGGATGATGCCCACCAGGTCCTGCATGGACTGTTGCAGCCCGGTGTGCAGGGTGTAGGGGTTCTCCGCCGTCGCGGGCTCGGCGGGATCGAACGGGGCCAGCGCCGTGCGCGCCGCGGCCGTGACGTCCGCCTCGGCGACGCGCGGGCGGTGCCCGAGGCCCTGCACGTAGTCGGCGGCGCCGAGGCCGGCGCGCCGGCCGAACACCAACAGATCCGACAGGGAGTTGCCGCCGAGCCGGTTCGACCCGTGCATGCCGCCCGAGCACTCGCCGGCGGCGAACAGGCCGGGCACGGACGCGGCACCGGTCTCCGGATCGACCTCGATGCCGCCCATCACGTAGTGGCAGGTGGGGCCGACCTCCATCGCCTCCGCGGTGATGTCGACGTCGGCGAGCTCCTTGAACTGGTGGTGCATCGACGGCAGCCGCCGGACGATCTCCTCGGCGGGCATGCGCGAGGCGATGTCGAGGAACACCCCGCCGTGCGGGGTGCCGCGACCGGCCTTGACCTCGGAATTGATGGCGCGGGCGACCTCGTCGCGCGGCAACAGGTCCGGGGTGCGGCGGTTGTTCTCCTGGTCGGTGTACCAGCGGTCGGCCTCCTCCTCCGTCTCCGCGTACTGGCCTTTGAACACCGGTGGGATGTACGAGAACATGAACCGCTCGTTCTCGGAGTTCTTCAGGACCCCGCCGTCGCCGCGCACCCCCTCGGTGACGAGGATGCCCTTGACGCTCGGCGGCCACACCATCCCGGTGGGGTGGAACTGGACGAACTCCATGTTGATCAGGGCGGCCCCGGCCCGCAGCGCGAGAGCGTGACCGTCGCCGGTGTACTCCCACGAGTTCGACGTCACCTTCCAGGACTTGCCGATCCCGCCGGTGGCCACGACGACGGCGGGCGCCTCGAACAGCACGAAGCGGCCGGACTCGCGCCAGTACCCGAACGCACCGGCGATGCGGCCCTCGGCGTCCTTCAGCAGTTCGGTGACGGTGCATTCGGCGAACACCCGCACCCGGGCGTCGTAGTCGCCCGTGGCGGCGTGGTCCTCCTGCTGCAGGGACACGATCTTCTGCTGCATCGTGCGGATCAGCTCGAGGCCGGTGCGGTCACCGACGTGCGCCAGCCGCGGATAGGTGTGACCGCCGAAGTTGCGCTGGCTGATCCGGCCGTCGGGGGTGCGGTCGAACAACGCACCGTAGGTCTCGAGTTCCCACACCCGGTCGGGCGCCTCGCGGGCGTGCAGTTCGGCCATGCGCCAGTTGTTGAGGAACTTGCCTCCTCGCATGGTGTCCTGGAAGTGCACCTGCCACGAGTCGTGCGGGTTGGCGTTGCCCATCGCGGCGGCGCAACCGCCCTCCGCCATGACGGTGTGCGCCTTACCGAACAGCGACTTGCACACGACCGCGACCCGCAGTCCGCGTTGACGCGCCTCGATGACGGCGCGCAGCCCCGCCCCGCCCGCGCCGATGACCACCACGTCGTAGCTGTGCCGTTCGACGTCCGCCATCCAGTCCTCCTTCGCTGCCGAGTCGGCCCGGGGCCGGCGCCCGGGCCGTCGTCGTGGCTCAGCCGACGAACCGCAGGTCCGAGATGGTGCCGCTCGCCACGAGCATGATGTAGAAATCCGTGATCATCAGGGTGCCCAGCGTGGTCCACGCCAGTTGCATGTGCCGGGTGTTGAGCCGGGAAACCGCCGTCCAGATCCGGTAACGCAGCGGGTGTTTCGAGAAGTGCTTGAGCCGGCCGCCGGTGACGTGCCGGCACGAGTGGCACGAGACGGTGTACGCCCACAGGAGCAGCACGTTCCCCACCAGGATGAGGTTGCCGAGGCCGAAGCCGAACCCGCCGCCGGAACCGTGGAACGCGACGATCGCGTCGTAGGTGTTGATCGCCGAGATGACGAGCGCGACGTAGAAGAAGTAGCGGTGCGAGTTCTGGATCAGCAGCGGCAGCCGCGTCTCCCCCGTGTACCGGGCGTGCGGCTCGGCGACGGCGCAGGCCGGCGGCGCCAGCCAGATCGAGCGATAGTAGGCCTTGCGGTAGTAGTAGCACGTCAGCCGGAATCCGAGCAGGAACGGCAGCGACAGGAACGCCAGGGGGATCCACATGGGCAGCTCGCCCACCCACGTCCCGAAGTGCCGGGCGCCGGGCACGCACGACGCGCTGACACACGGCGAGTAGAACGGCGTGAGGTAGTGGTACTCCTCCACCCAGTACGCGGTGCGCACGAAGGACCGAATCGTCGCGTAGACGACGAAGACGGCCAGCCCGAGCGTGGTGAGCACGGGCGGTTGCCACCACCGGTCGGTGCGTAGCGTGCGCGCCGCGATCCGGGCCCGCGTCGAGGACCGGACGCCGGCGCCTGCCGCGGGGGCGCTCACCGCGAGCCGTGCAGGCCGCCGAGCCCCTCGTCGTCACAGTCGACGCCGCGGAAGATCTCGTCGTACGGGGTGTCGGGGATCGGAATCCGCTCGCCGGCCGGCCGGGACGTCTCGCGCGGCGGCGAGGCCGCCAGATCCTGCGCGTCGATGTCGAGCCGGTCCACGTCGTTGATCAGGCGGCGCACCGCAGCGGCGTCGCCGTACCTCGACCGGAGCGAGGTCAGGCAGTGCCGAAGGTGACCGATGGTGCGGTGCAGTTCCTGCATTTCGGTGGTGGACATTCGTACCTCCGAGAGGGCGGTCGGCACGTCGACACCTGCCGACTCGATGTGACAGCTATCACAGTACGACATTCGCGCGGCAACACATGCGAATCCGGCGATCGGCGCGTAAACGCCCCGCCGGGCGGCCTATCCGCCCCGGATCCGGACATTTCAGTCCAAGAAATGTGAAATCTCTGCTACAGGTTTCGAAAATCCCGCATCCGGGAAAGCTTTGGTGCCAGTGTGAAAACAGCTCGCGCTGAAGAGAGTAAGGACCGAAACCGTCATGCAGACCACCTTGTTCGCCTCCGCCGCTTCCCGTCGCGCCACGGCCTCGGCCGGCTCGGCCATGAGTACCGAGGAGATCAAGCGCCGCATCGAGGCGATGTTCGCCGAACCACGCACCGACGAGCGGTCGGCGAGCACCGGGCGCGCATGAGGTCGACGACGTCGATGTGGAAAGCAGGGGATCAGATGAGTTCAGGATCGATCGAAGGGGTACCGGCCGGCGAACTGCTGATCGTCGGTGACTGCTCCCGGGTGCTCGACGGCGCCCGCGGTGCCGAGCTGCGGACGTGGGCGCGTCACCACGGACTCGGTTTCACCGACACCTTCGCCCCGGGCCGGGTGGTGTGCGCGATCGTCACCGAGGAGGTGCTCGACGGCGCCTGCTCTCCCGCCGAGGCGATGACGATGCAGTCCGTGCGCGCCGCCGGCATCCCCTACGTCTGCGTGCACGACGCCCCCGAACGGATCCTCGAGGCACTCGTCGAACACGACCTGCTCGGCGACACCGTGACCCAGTCCCGCGGGGACGTCACGGTGCCCGCCGGGACCGTGTGCACCTCGGTGTTCGCCCTGAACGGTGACGCCGGGGCCCGCCGGGACCCGCAACCGGCCTGACTCCGTCCACGAAATCGACTCCGGCCCCGGCGCGTCGTGCGCCGGGGCCGGAGTCGTTCGGTCGACCAGCCGTCGGGCGAGCAGGAGACGCCGCCCCGGCGGCCCGGATCAACCCGAGAAGGCCGAGGCCTCCTGCGGCAGGTGCCAGCGCATCGCCACCACGGTGCCGTCGGAATTGACGGCCAGGTCGGTGTCCGCGGCCAGGTTCCGGATCAGCGTCAGGCCGTGCCCGCGCGAGCTCCCGGCGGTCGGCACGGCCGATTCCCGCCAGTGCCCGCGATCGGTGACGACGATCTCGACGCACCGGTCCTGAGGCGAGTACTTCGCCTCGAGGTCGACCGTGCCGTCACCGTCGGCGTAAGCGTGCTCCACCGCGTTCGCGAGCGCCTCGTAACTGGCCAGCAGCACATCCTGGCCGCCGACCTCGGCGAGCCGCAGGCCGCTGAGCCACCGATCGAGAGCCTGCCGCAGCATCGTCACCTGCGAGGCCTCGGCGCGTACGCCGCGGTAGTACAGTCCGGTCGTCAGAAAGGCTGGTGCTACGCCTCGCGTCTGCATCCTCGTTCCCTCGTCGTCGACAGGTCCCCGACCGGTTCGTGTCCGGCGTGCCAGGTCTCCGCCCGGCGCATGCCTCCCTGCCGGCCTTGTCGGCTCATGCCTCCGTGCCGGCCTTGTCGGCCTGCAGGGCGGCCAGCGCCTCGTCGAGGCGGCTGTGGATCGGGAACACCTCGTCGAGCCCGAGCAGCGACAGGGGCCGCGCGGTGGCCGAGCCCTGCGCGACGACGGCGTAGGGGATCGTGCCGGCGGTCTTCTTCGACAGGTCCACCAGCACGGCGATGCCCACCGAGGCAAGGAAGTTGACGGCACCCAGGTCCACGATCAGACCCCGGCACTTGTCGTTACCCAGGGTGGCGACGGCTTCCTCCTCGAGCTGCGGGGCGCTGACCAGATCCACGTCACCGGCCACCGACAGCACCGCGATGTCGCCGCTCCACGTCTGGGATACGGCCATGATCGGCTGTTCGGAAGTCGCTTCGTTCATCTGTCCATCATGCAAGACTCTGTCCTCCTGTGCGATAGCGGGTCCGATCCGGGGATCGGAAGTCAACGGGGTACACCCACGGCGAGCAGGGCGATGTCGTCCTGCGCCCGCAGGCTGGGAATCAATTCGGAAAGCTCGGCGACGAGGCGGATCGGGGTGGCGTCCGGCACTCGCGCGGAGAGGAATGCGACGACGTTCTCCTCCCCGAAGATCTCCCGCCCGTCGGGGCGGGCCTCGGTGAGTCCGTCGGTGTAGAGCAGCAGCGTCTCTCCCGGCTCGAGGTCGACGGTGCACGCTCCGAAGCGGGCCTCGGGCAGCGCGCCCACCAGCATGCCGCGCACGCCGACCGCAGCGCAGACCGCCCCCGAGCGCCGCAGCAGCAGCGCGGGCGGATGCCCGCCGGTGGCGAGGGTCACCCGGGCGCCCTCGCGACCCTCGAGGTTCGGTTCGATGATCCCGAGCATCACGGTGCAGAACCGGTGCTGCTGCGGGTCGAGCAGCAGGACGGTGTTGAGTTCGGCCAGCGCCAGCCGCGGGTCGGAGAATCGCACGGCGGCCGCCCGCAGCGTGTACCTGATCAGCGAGGTGACCGAGGCCGCGACGGGCCCGTGCCCCTCGACATCCCCGAGGAAGAACGCCCACCTGTCGTCACCGAGGTGGAACACGTCGTAGAAGTCGCCGCCGACCTGCTGGGAGGACGCCGCATGGTAGTGGCACGCGAGCTCGATGCCCTCGATGGCCGGCAGCGACGGCGGCAGCAGGGTCCGCTGCAGGGTCGTGGCGAGTTCGGCGAGCACGTGCCGGTCGCGCTCGGCCTGCAGCCGCAGGTCCCGTTCGGCCCGGACGGTGGCCAGCGCCGACAACCGCAGCTCCAGCTGATCCATCACCACCGACGCGAGGTCCTCGAGGACGGACAGGTCCGCGGTGGAGACCTCCCGGGGCCGGGTGTCGAGGACGTTGACCGTGCCGAGCCGGTAGCCGTCCGCGGTGGTGATGGGGGCGGCGGCGTAGAACCGCACCCCCAGCTCGCCCTGGACGAGGGGATTCTGCGCGGTCCGCGGGTCGGTCCGGGCATCGGCCACCACATAGGGACGGTCGCAGAGAATCGCGGAGGCGCACAGGCCCGGGTCGCGGTCGATCTGCCGCACCCCCTCGAGGCCGTGGGCGGCCTTGAACCAGATGCGGTCCTCGTCGACGATCGTCACCGTGGCGATCGGGGTGCCGAACCAGGACGCAGCCAGTCGGGCGATCCGGTCGAACGTGCCGTCGGCCGGGGTGTCGAGAATGTTGTAGCGGGAAACGGCCCGCATGCGGGCAGTCTCCCACTGCTGGTGATCGAGCACCGTCATCGCCTGCGCTGTCTCCTACACCGACTTCCGGTCCTGCCTCGGTCGGTGAAACGCAGCAGTCGACACCCAACGCGACGAGCACTGCGTAGCACTGACGTAGGGACGCGTAGTCGGAACGCGTACCTCACAGGCACTACGGCTGGTGTCTCAACCGCATCGGACACCCTACCCGAACTCGCCGTCTTCGCACATTCGTTCACCTGCAGGAAACGTGCCGGGGCGCCGAGCGCGGGCCGCGACGGGCGTCAGGATCGCATCGGCAGCCCGGTCCGGTCGGCCGGCAGCCAGCGTGCGGCCTGCTCGCCGAAGGCCACGGCGTCGAGGGCGCCACTGCCCGCCGGGATACGCCCGACGACGGGCACGCCGGTCACCTCGGGCAGGTCCTGCAGATTGCACCGCTCGGCCAGACCGGGCTGCTCCGGCCACGCGCCGATCACCAGGCCCGCGCACTCGACGCCGCCGGCCTGCAGCGCGGCGACGGTCAGCGCGCTGTGGTTCAGGGTGCCCAGGGCGGGGGCCGCCACCACCACGGTGGGGGCGCTCAGCGCGGCGGCGACGTCGAGGAGGGTGAACCCGTCCGCTCCCAGCCGGACGAGCAGCCCGCCGGCCCCCTCGACGAGCACCAGGTCGTACGCGTCCGCGAGTGCCCGCACGGCGGTGACGACGTCGGGCAGGTGCAGCGGCGGCCGCCCGCTGCGCCGCGCCGCGGTGTCCGGTGCGAGCGGCTCCGGGTAGCGGGCCAGTTCGACGGTGTGGACCCGGTGCCCGGTGAGCCGGGCGATCTCGGCGAGGTCGCCGGGTGCGTCGTCGGCGACGCCGGTCTGCGCCGGTTTGCACACGGCGACCCGCAGGCCCGCCGCGGCGGCCACGGCGGCGTAGGCCGCCGTGACGACGGTCTTGCCCACCTCGGTGGAGGTGCCGGTCACACACAGGACGGTCATGCCCGCACCCCGGCCAGCACGTCGGTGAGGACGCTTTCGATGCGGGCGAGCTCGTCGGCGCCGAGATTCGCGCGCGCGGTCAGCCGCAGCCGGGACGTGCCCTCGGGGACGGACGGCGGCCGGAAGCAGCCGACGTGGACGCCCCGGCTGCGGCACGCCTGGGCGGCGTCGAACGCGACCTGCGGGTCACCGAGGATCACCGACACCACCGCCGACGTTGGGGCGGCGACGCCGGTGATCCGGGCCAGGTCGGCGGCCCGTTCGAGCACGGCGGTGGCCCGTTGCGGCTCGTCGCGCAGCACGCGCAGCGCACCGCGGGCGGCGCCGACGGCCGCGGGCGCGAGACCGGTGTCGAAGATGAAGGTGCGGGCGGCGTCGATCAGGTGGGCCCGCACGCGGGTATCGGCGAGGACCACGCCGCCCTGCGAGGCCAGGGACTTCGACAGCGTGGCGGTGACCACGACGTCGGGTTCGCCGGCGAGACCCGCCTCGTGGACGAGTCCGCGGCCCCCCTCACCGCGGACTCCGACCCCGTGGGCCTCGTCGACGAGCAGCAGTGCGCCGTGCGCGCGGCACGCCGCATGCAGTTCCGGCAGCGGCGCGAGGTCTCCGTCGGCGCTGAACACGGAGTCGGTGAGCACGAGGGCGCGCCGCTCGGTGCGGGTGGCGAGGGCCGTCCGCACGAAGTCGACGTCGGCGTGCGGGGCGATCTGCACCCGCGCGCGGGTCAGCCGGCATGCGTCGACCAGGGACGCGTGGCAACCCGCGTCGGAGACCACGAGGGTGTCGCGGTCGGCGAGGGCGGTGACGGCGCCGAGGTTGGCGGCGTAGCCGCTGGCGAATACGAGGCCGGACTCGGCGCCGGTGAACTCGGCGAGTTCACGCTCGAGCAGTTCGTGCTCGCTGGTGGTGCCCGTGACGAGGCGGGATCCGGTGGCGCCGCCGCCCCACCGGCGCAGCGCGGCGGTCGCGGCGGCGAGGACCTCGGGGTGCCGGACGAGCCCGAGGTAGTCGTTGGAGGCGAGGTCGACGGTGCCCGGTGCCGGGGTGCGCGGATGCAGGGTGCGGCGCAGGCCCGCCGCGCGACGGGCGTCGGCGACGTCGTCGAGCCACTGGAGGCTGGCGAAGGCGGTCATGTCGGCAGACCATACCTGAACACTGTTCAAGTGACGCTCCGGGCGGCCGATTCCTCCCCGTGCGGTGGCTGCCGGCGGTGACCGCCGCCCCGCGAGTTCCCCGCTCGTGACCCGGCGTGCCGGGCCGGATCAGGCCCGGGCCGCCGCGCACATCCCCGCGGCGATCCTCTGCACGTCGTCGGCGCTGCAGACGTAGGGCGGCATCGCGTAGATCAGGTTGCGGAACGGGCGCAGCCACACTCCGGCCGCGACGGCGGCCGCCGTCGCGGCGCCCATGTCCACCGGCCGGTCCAGTTCGAGCACGCCGATGCCGCCGAGCACCCGCGCGTCCACCACGCCCGGCAGCTCCCGCGCCGGCGCCAGGCCCGCCTCGAGGCCGGCGGTCAGCGCGGCCACTTCGCCGCGCCAATCCCGTGACAGCAGCAACTCCACGGCAGCGACGGCAACCGCGCACGCGAGCGGATTGCCCATGAACGTCGGGCCGTGCATGATGCCGCCGCCCTCGCCCGCACTGACCACTTCGGCGACGGCCGATGTGCACAGCACCGCGGCCAGGGTCAGATAGCCACCGGTCAACGCCTTGCCGACGCACATGACGTCCGGCGCGACGGCCGCGTGGTCGGCGGCGAACAGCTCCCCGGTACGGCCGAACCCGGTGGCGATCTCGTCGAAGATCAGCAGCAGCCCGTGTGCGTCGCACATCCGGCGCAGCTCGTTCAGATAGCGGGGGTCGTGGAAGCGCATCCCGCCCGCCCCCTGGACCACCGGCTCGACGATCACGGCGGCCAGCTCGTCCGTATGGGCTTCGAGCAGCGCTTCGAACTCGGCGACGTACGCCGGATCGAACTCGCGGGGCGGCGCCGGCGCGAACACCTGCCGCTGCAGCACGCCGGTCCACATCGAGTGCATGCCGCCCTCGGGGTCGCACACGCTCATCGGCGCGAACGTGTCGCCGTGGTAGCCGCCGCGCCACGTCATGAGCCGGTGACGTCCCGGCCTGCCGGCCGCGCGCTGATACTGCAGTGCGAGTTTGACCGCGACCTCCACCGACACCGACCCGGAATCGGCGAGGAAGACCTTGTCCAGACCGTCGGGGGTGATCTCCACGAGCAGCTCCGCGAGCCGCGCGGCCGGCTCGTGGGTGAGGCCCCCGAACATGACGTGGCTCATCCGGCCCAGCTGCTGCGTGACCGCCGCGTCGAGGACCGGGTGGCGGTATCCGTGCACGGCGGCCCACCACGAGCTCATGCCGTCGACGAGTTCCCGGCCGTCGGCCAGCCGCAGCCGGGTCCCGTGCGCCTCGTCGACCACGAGCGGCGCGGTCGATGCAGGGACGGCTCCGTAGGGGTGCCACAGGTGCGCCGCGTCGAGCGCGGCGACCCGGTCGGGACTCAGACGACGAACGGTCACGAGGATCGACTGTAGGCGTCCCCGCCCCGGGGCCGATCGTCGCCCGTGCCGGGGAGGATCGCTCGCCCCGTACGCGACCGTCGATCCGGTTAGGGTTGCGGTCATGGAACCCACCGAGCCGAGCACGTCCACGGAGGCCCTCCCGGCCGACATCCCGGTGTGGCCGGGGAGCGCATATCCGCTCGGCGCGACCTACGACGGGGCGGGCACGAACTTCGCCCTCTTCTCCGAGGTCGCCGAGAAGGTCGAACTGTGCCTGATCGCCAAGGACGGCACCGAGACCCGCGTGCCGATCGAGGAGGTCGACGGCAACGTCTGGCACGTCTACCTGCCCACGGTGACCCCCGGCCAGCGATACGGCTACCGGGTGCACGGCCCCTACGACCCGGCGCAGGGTCTGCGCTGCGATCCGAGCAAGCTGCTGCTCGACCCCTACGGCAAGGCCTACGACGGCGCGTTCGACGGCGATGCGTCCCTGTTCTCGTACGCGATGGTCGGGGCCGAGGACGCACCGTCCGAACCGGAGCATTCGGCAGGAGCCGAGGAGGCACAGTCGGCGCCGGAGCCGGCGGCCCGGGCCGCGGAGGACGCCGGCGCCGAGGCCGCCGGGGACACGACCGCCGACGAGGCGGACGACTCGGACGGGACCGGGTCCGGCGAGACCGAGGGCGACGGGACCGGGGACGACGGGACCGGGGACGACACGGCGGCCGAGTCCGCCCCCGAGCCCGCCGCACCGGCGAATCCCGATTTCCCGCAGCTCGATTCGCTCGGGCACACGATGACGACCGTGGTGATCAACCCGTTCTTCGACTGGGCCTCCGACCGGCACCCGCGCCGGCCCTACTACGAGACCGTCATCTACGAAGCCCACGTGAAGGGCATGACCGCGACCCATCCCGGCGTGCCGGAGCAGCTGCGCGGCACCTACGCCGGACTGGCGCACCCGGTGATCATCGACCATCTGCAGAGCCTCGGGGTCACCGCGATCGAACTGATGCCCGTGCACCAGTTCATGCACGATCAGGTCCTGCTGGACCGTGGGCTGCGGAACTACTGGGGCTACAACACCTTCGGCTTCCTGGCTCCGCACCTGGACTACTCGTCGGCGAGCAACCCGAGCGGCGTCGTCGCCGAGTTCAAGGCGATGGTGCGCGCCTACCACGAGGCAGGCATCGAGGTGATCCTCGACGTGGTCTACAACCACACCGCGGAGGGCAACCACCTGGGACCGACCATCTCGTTCCGCGGCATCGACAACGCCGCCTACTACCGGCTGGTCGACGACGACAAGTCCTACTACATGGACTACACCGGCACCGGCAACAGCCTCAACGCCCGCCACCCGCACACCCTGCAGCTGATCATGGATTCGCTGCGCTACTGGGTGACCGAGATGCACGTCGACGGCTTCCGCTTCGACCTGGCCTCCACCCTGGCCCGCGAACTGCACGACGTGGACCGGCTGTCCGCGTTCTTCGACCTGGTGCAGCAGGATCCGATCGTCTCGCAGGTCAAGCTGATCGCCGAACCGTGGGACGTCGGCGAGGGCGGCTACCAGGTGGGGAACTTCCCCGGCCTGTGGACCGAGTGGAACGGCAAGTACCGCGACACGGTCCGCGACTACTGGCGCGGTGAACCGGCCACTCTCGGCGAGTTCGCCTCCCGGCTCACCGGCTCGTCGGACCTGTACGAGGCCACCGGCCGCCGCCCGAGCGCCTCGATCAACTTCGTCACCGCGCACGACGGCTTCACCCTCGCCGACCTCGTCTCCTACAACGAGAAGCACAACAACGCCAACGGCGAGAACAACATGGACGGCGAGTCGCACAACCGGTCGTGGAACTGCGGCGCCGAGGGCCCCACCGACGACCCGGAGGTGCTGGCCCTGCGGCAGCGGCAGAGCCGCAACATCCTGGCGACGCTGATGCTCTCCCAGGGCACCCCGATGATCGCGCACGGCGACGAGTTCGGGCGCACGCAGCAGGGCAACAACAACGTCTACTGCCAGGACAACGAGCTGTCCTGGATGGACTGGTCGCTCGCGGAGACGAACGCGGACCTGCTGGACTTCACCCGCAACGTGATCGCCCTGCGCCGGTCGCACCCGGTGTTCCGGCGGCGGCGGTTCTTCGAGGGCCGGCCGATCCGCAGCGGCGAGCAGTCCCGCGACATCGCCTGGCGCACCCCGGCGGGCGAGGAGATGACCCCGGAGGACTGGGACAGCGGGTTCGGCAAGTCGCTGTCGGTGTTCCTCAACGGCGAGGGCATCCACGAGCCGAACCAGCGCGGCGAACGCGTCGTCGACGATTCGTTCCTGCTGTGCTTCAACGCCCACGACGAGCCGATCGACTTCGTCACCCCCGACGGTCCGCACGCACAGGAATGGTCGGTGGCGCTGGACACGGACGTGCCGGACGGACTGCGCGAACAGGTCGTGACCGCCGGGGGGTCGGTGCGGGTGCAGGCCCGTTCGCTGCTGGTGCTGCGGAGGACCGCATGAGCCCGCGCCCGGTGTCGTCGACGTATCGGCTGCAGCTCACCGGCGACGGGACGACCTTCGCGGACGCGATCGCGCTCGTGGACTACCTCGAGGCGCTCGGGGTCTCACACGTGTACCTGTCCCCCGTGCTCAGCGCCGCGGCCGGATCGACCCACGGCTACGACGTGGTGGACCCGACCACGGTGTCGGCGGCGCTCGGCGGCCGCGCGGGCCTCGAGGCCCTCGCCCGCGAGGTCCGCTCCCGCGGGATGGGTCTGCTGATCGACATCGTGCCCAACCACGTCGGCGTCGGCGATCCCTGCGAGAACCCGTGGTGGTGGGACGTGCTGCGGCACGGCCGCGACTCGCGGTACGCGACCTACTTCGACGTCGACTGGGCCGCGGACAACGGCACCGACGGCCGGATCGCCCTGCCCGTGCTGGGTTCGGCGGCCGACGTCGAGGAGCTGACCGTCGACCGCACCGGCGACGAGCCGACGCTGGCCTACTACGAGCGGCGCTTCCCCGTCGCCCCGGGCACCGACGCCGGGACCGGAGCGGAAGTACATGCGCGGCAGGCGTATCGGCTGGTGCCGTGGGACAGCGGCCTGATCGGGTACCGCCGGTTCTTCACCGTCGACGACCTCGCCGCGGTGCGGGTGGAGGATCCCGCGGTGTTCGACGCGGTGCATGCCCAGGTGGCGTCGTGGATGGACGACGACCTCACCGACGGCGTCCGCGTGGACCATCCCGACGGCCTGGCCGACCCGACCGGCTACCTGCGGCGGCTGCGCGGGCTCGTCGGCCCGGACCGGTGGCTGGTGATCGAGAAGATTCTCGGCGACGGCGAACCGCTCGACCCGACCCTGCCCGTCGACGGCACCACGGGCTACGACGCGCTCGGCGAGGTCGGTGCGGTGTTCCTCGATCCGCGGGGCGAGAAGGACCTGAACGCGCTGTCACTCGACCGCACCGGCACCCCCGGCGACGCGGAGTGGCTGCACGCGCAGGAGAAGCAGATCAAGCGCGCGGTGCTGCAGACGGGGCTGGCGCCGGAGGTGCGCCGGCTGGTGCGGGCCGTGCGGCGAGATGCCGCCGATGCGACCTGCCCGGACGAGCGGCTGCGCGACGCCGTGATCGCGGTGGCGGCGGAACTGCCCGTGTACCGGTCGGACTATGCGTCGCTGGGCGGGATGCTGCCCCGCATCCTGGGTGACCGCGCCCGCGCCGACGCCGCGCTCGAACCCGCCCTCGAGGTGCTGGCCCGGGCCCTGGCCCGCGGCGGAGAGGCGGCGGCCCGGTTCGGCCAGGTGTGCGGCGCCGCGACGGCGAAGGCCGTCGAGGACTGCCTGTTCTACCGGGCGGCGCGGCTGGTGTCGCTGCAGGAGGTCGGTGGCCACCCGGGACGGTTCGGGTTGCCCGTCGCCGAGTTCCACCTGGCGTGGGCGGAGCGGGCGCGGCGGTGGCCGCGGGCGATGACGTCGCTGTCGACGCACGACACCAAGCGGGGCGAGGACGTCCGCGCCCGCATCGGGGTGCTCTCCCAGGTGCCGCAGCTGTGGGCGGCGTGCCTGTCCGAATGGGAATCCGTCGCCCCGCCGCCGGACGCCGCCACCGGGCTGTTCCTGTGGCAGAACCTGTTCGGCGCGTGGCCGCGCGACGGCGTGGTGACCGGGGAACTGCGGTCGCGGCTGCGCGAGTACGCCCGTAAGGCGTTGCGGGAGAACGGCTTGCGCACCACCTGGACCGAGGTGGACGAGGAGTTCGAGGGCGCGGTGGCGGCCTGGCTCGACGCAGTGTGCGACGGGCCGGTCGGCGCGTCACTGACCGAGTTCGTCTCGTCCCTGACCCCTCATTTCTCCGCGGATTCGCTCGGGCAGAAGCTGCTGCAGCTGCTCGGACCCGGCATCCCCGACGTGTACCAGGGCACCGAACTGTGGGAGGACTCGCTCGTCGACCCGGACAACCGGCGGCCCGTGGACTTCGCCACCAGACGCCGGCTGCTCGCACAGGACGCACCGCCGGCCGTGGACGACGCCGGCACCGCGAAGCTCGCCGTGGTGCGGAGGGCGCTGCGCCTGCGCCGCGAGCGGCCGGCGAGCTTCGTCGGCGGGGCCTACGTTCCGCTGTCCGCGTCGGGGCCGGCCGCCGGTCACCTGATCGGGTTCGGGCGGGGCCCGGCGGCCGAGGAGGTCGACGTGGTGGCGCTCGCGTCGCGGCACACTGTCACGCTGGAGGAAACCGGGTGGGGCGACACGACGCTCGACCTGCCGCCGGGACTCTGGGTCGATCGGCTCACCGGGCGGCGGCTGTCGGGAACGGTGTCGCCGGCGGAGGTGTTCGCGGATCTTCCCGTTGCGGCGCTGGCCCGCGATTAGGAATTCTCCTCCTGGGGGTGGACGGCCCTCGGCCGGCGACGCCGGCCGAGGGACCCGGCGACCGGACGAGCCGGCGGTTCAGCCCACACCGGTCGGCGGTGGCCCCGTGGGGGTCTCGAGGCCTTTGCGCCCTTGCGCGAGGAGGACGCGCGTCACCTTCCGCAACAGCCATCCCTTGATCCCGGGAAGACTCGCGGCGATCTGCTCTTCGATGGCCAGCTTGTCGTAGTACGAGCGGAGCCGGTGGATCCGGGCCGACCCATCGAACTCGTAGACCGTGACCACCGGAGCTCGATATGCGATCCCCCGGTACGTCTGGGTCATCCGACCTGGGGTTACCCCAGGGTCGTGTGGCGGGAGGGGTCCCCCCTTCGGCGTGGCGTGGCCCGGACCGAGCGGTGCTTGTCACCGGTCGGGGCTACCGCCGAGGTACTGCGCGACAGGGGCGCTACAGCGTTGGTAGAGGAGCTGACGGAGGACGTCGTGGCAGTGTCGGCCTCGCTCTCCGGCAGGGGCAGGAGGTAACCGATGAGTACCACGGGAGATCGTCGGTCTGCCCGGAAAGCGAAAGCCCGTGCCGATCGCGCGTTGTGCCCGGTCGCGGTATCAGCCACCTTGGGGCTTCGGGTCGCTGATGTGGCGGAGGCGATGCGCGCCCACGCCGTCGCGAGGCCACTCGACGTCGCGACCGCCGGGCGCCGGCTCCGCGGCGCGGAGCCCATGCCGGACCGGGTCTGTCAGCTGCTCGCCCGCAAGGCCGTACGAGCAGCTCGGCGGTGCGCCGGCAACGGAGCCGGGCGTTTCGAGGAGGAGCATGCGAACCTGCTCCGGTCCGAGCGGGTGCACCGGCTCCTCGAATCCGGCAGGCGCCGACGCTTCGACGAGCCGGCGATGATCACGGTGCGGGACGTCGCCTTCCGGGCGGCGAGACCTTGCGCGCGGCGCGACGGCGGGCGATCTCTCGGACGGCGAGCGGGCGGCTCTGCGGATTGTGGGTGTGGACCCGGGACTGCCCCGCACCGCTAACGCAGGCGCAGCAGGACCAGGGCCAGGGCCGTGCCGTCCTCGCCGAGCTCCGCGGCGTATCGGCGGATCACGCTCATGTCGTGGGCGTGGGTGACGCGGGGCGCGCCCGTCCCGACCCGGAGCTGCCCGATCCGTCGTTCGAGCGCGATGCGGCGCCGCACCACGGCGAGGAGCTCGGCGTCGAGGCCGTCGATGTCGGCGCGCAGACGGGGCAGTTCGGAGTCGGTGGTGCCTGGTTCGGCAACGGCGGTCATGATGCCTCCCTTCGGGATTCGGTGTGTTCGCTGCATCGATACTCCCGCGCGGGCGCGGCGGGTAACAGCCACCCCAGGTGGCGGATTCGCCACCCCGACGGGGTCACTGTCACCGACGCGCCGTCGGATCCGGTCACAGTGCCCGCCGGTAACCGCGGATCACCGGCACGGCGCACACCGCGAGCAGGGCGACCGACCAGGCCACGGTGCGCAACAGCGGCCCCTGGACGGCGCCACCGAGGGCGAGCGCCTGCATCGTCTCGACGGCACTCGTCATGGGCTGGTTGCGGATCACCGGCGCAAGCACCTCCGGGTACGCACCGATCGGCACGAACCCCGGGTTGAAGAACAGCATCAGCGTGCACAGAAGCGAGATCGATTCGATGACAACGGTTTTCGCGGCCATGAGCGCGGCCGCGGTGACCAGCGCGGCGAACGCCACCCCGAACAGCACCGGCACCGCCAGGAAGCCGATCGCGGCGAGCGGGCCCCGCTGGAAGCGGAAGCCGAGGACGAAGCCGGCGGCGACGATGACGACGGTGGTCACGGCGATGCGCACCGCCTCGGCGAGGAACCGCGACGCCAGCGCCGACGCCCGGTGGACGGGCAGCACCCACAGCCGCGCGGGCAGCCCGGCCGCGCATTCGCGGCCGAGCGTGACGGCGCCGGCCAGCGAGCCGAGCAGGGCGCTCATCACGACGACCATCGGCACCGTCCCATACAGGGCGTCGTGCCCGGCGAACGCCGAGACCTGCCGGCCGAGCACCGCCTCGAGCATGAGCAGCAGCAGCACCGGGTAGGCGAGGCTCTGCAGCATCGTCATCGGATCCCGGCGCCACCGGGTGAGCAGGCGCCCCGCCTGCAGCCAGGTGTGCCTGACGAGAGCGGGTACCGAGTTCTCGGGTGCGGTCACGGTGGTGCTCATCGCTGTCTCCGATTCGTGCGGGCCGCCAGGGGGACCACGACCAGAAGGATCCCGCCGAGCCACAGCAGCGTCGGCGTCAGCGCGGTGGCGGTGGCGGTGCCGTCGGCGAGACCGCGCAGGCTCGACGCGAACTGTGAGACGGGCTGGTTGCGGACGAACGGCTGGATCCAGGCCGGAAACTGGTCGATCGGGACGAAGCCGCAGGAGAGCATCCCGAGCACGAGCTGCGGCAGCATCAGTGCCTGGGTCGTGGCTTCCGGGCTGCGGAACAGGGTGCCGATCACGTCGGCGCCGAGCGTGAGGACCATCCCGACGGTCAGCGCGAGTGCGCAGAACCCGACGGCTGCGGCGGTTCCGGCGAACCGGAACCCGATCACGTGCCCGCAGCCGATCGCCGCCGAGAGCGACAGCGCGCACTTGACGGCGCTCGCGGACAGGCGCGCGGCGAGCGGCACGGCCGCCGCGATCGGCATCGTCGCGAAGCGGCGGTCGATGCCGTGCACCGCGTCGGTCGCGGCCAGGAAGGCGGCGGAGATCGCGGTGAAGGACACAGCCTGCAACGCGATCAGCGGCATCAGGAACTGCCCGTAATCGACGGTTCCGCCGGTGAACAGGGCGATCACGCGTTGCAGCGGCACGTAGAACCCGACGGTGAACACGAGCGGCGCGACGAGCGCGGTGACGAGTTCGCCGCCGCGGATCGCCGGGATCAGGGTGCGTACGGACAGCACCCACCACTGGTAGAGCGGCGAGGGAACCGGTGCGACGGTCGTCGTGGTCATGCCACCACCTCGAATCGCGGCCGGGCGGCGGTGAGGGCGAGGAAGACCTCGTCCAGCGACGGTCGCCGCAGCGCGATGTCGGAGACGGCGACGCCGTGGGCGGCGACGGCGGTGGCGACCTGCGCCAAGGTGCCGGCGCCGTGCGGCGCGGGGATCGTGACACGGTCGGCGGCGACCTCGATCGCCGCGGCCGGCGCGAACCGGCCGAGCACGTGCGCCACGGCCGGCACGTCGGCCACCCGCACCGGGACGACCTCGCAGAAGGTGGCGCCGACGCGCTGCTTCAGCTGGGCGGGGGTGCCCTCGGCGACGACGGTGCCCCGGTCGATGACGACGATCCGGTCGGCGAGCAGGTCGGCCTCCTCGAGGTACTGCGTGGTGAGCAGCGTGGTGACGCCCTGGGATTTGAATCCGGCGATCAGGTCCCAGACCCGTTGGCGGCTGCGCGGATCGAGCCCGGTGGTCGGCTCGTCGAGGAACACCACCTGGGGCGGGACGACGAGCCCGCAGGCGATGTCGATGCGGCGGCGCATGCCGCCGGAGTACTTGCCGACCCGCCGGTCGGCGGCGTCCTCGAGGTCGAATTCGGCGAGCAGTTCCCGCGCCCGGGCGCGGGCCGCGCGGCGCCGCAGCCCGAGCAGCCGGGCGAACAGGACCAGGTTCTCGAAGCCGGTGAGCATGTCGTCGAGGGCGGCGTACTGGCCGGTGAGCATCACCGCGCGGCGCACCCCGGCCGCGTCGGCGACGACGTCGTGGCCGGCGACGACGGCGCGACCGGAATCCGGCCGCAGCAGGGTGGACAGGATGTTCACGGTGGTGGTCTTGCCGGCGCCGTTGGGGCCGAGGACGCCGAGGACCTCGCCGGCCTCGGCGGTGAAGCTCACGCCGCACAGGGCCGGGACCGGCCCGAAGCTCTTGGTGACGGCGTCGACGAGGACGGCTGGGGTCGAGGGGGACATGGTGCTCCGTTCGGAAGGGGTGGACTGCGGGATCAGGACGCGGCGAGGTACCGGTCGTCGCCGAGGTGCCGATCGAGCACCGCGGCCAGGGCGGGCACCGCGTCGGGTGCGGTCATCCGGTCGTGCTCGACGTCGAGCAGGTGGTTGTGCATCGCGCCGGTGACGTAGGGCCCCCAGCCGGCGAAGCCCCCGGCATGGTGCGTCTTGTCGGCCGTCGCGGTGACGAAGACGAGATCGCCGTCGTAGAGCGGCGGCCGGTACCCGGCGAGCAGCGATGCCGAGCCGTTGTAGGCGGCGGTCATCCGGTCGAGGTGACCGGCGTCGACGGGGGCCCCGGTGTGGGTCCCGATCAGCGCGGCGGCCTCGGCCGCCGTCAGCGCCGGATCGGCGTCGGGCAGGCCCAGCGACGAACCGAGGGTGGCGACGAGTTCGCCGACCGTCAGCGGTTCCGGCGCGGCAACGTCGCGGGCGATCAGGTCCGCGTCGAGCAGCGCGAGCAGCGCCACCTCCTCGCCGGTCTCGCGCAGCCGCGCGGCGACGGCGTGGGCGATGAATCCGCCGAGGGACCAGCCGAGCAGGTGGTACGGGCCGCTGGGTTGGACCGCGCGGATCTCGTCGACGTATCGCTCGGCGTACGCGGCGATCGTTTCCGGGGCGTCCTCGAGGCCTTCGAGATGCGGGGACTGCAGTCCGTACACCGGCCGTCCGGGGGCGAGTTGCGCGGCGAGCCCGGCGTAGCACCAGGCCAGTCCGGCCGCCGGATGCACGCAGAACAGCGGGGCGCCGTCGCCCTCGGTGCGCAGCGGCAGCCGCACCGCGAACGGTGAGTCCGGCTGCCCGGCGGTGTCCGCGGCCTCGATGCGGGCGGCCAGGGCCACCGGGGTGGGCGCCGAGAACAGCTGGATCACCGGCACGGTGGTCCCGAGGGCGGCGCCGAGCCGATCGCAGACCCGGGTGGCGTCGAGGGAGTTGCCGCCCAGGTCGAAGAACGAATCGTCGATCCCGACCTGCGCGAGGCCGAGCACCTGCGCGAACGCGGCGACCACCGCCTCCTCCGTCGGTGTGCGCGGAGCGCGCCCCGAGCCGGCCGCGAACACCGGCTCGGGCAGCGCCGCCCGGTCCAGCTTGCCCACCGGGGTCAGCGGCACCGCGTCGAGCACGACGACCGCCGCCGGCACGAGATGGGCGGGCAGCAGCTCGGCCACCTGCGCCCGCAGTGGCTCGGCCTCGAGCTCGCAGCCCGGCGCCGCCAGCACGTACGACACCAGCACCGGCGACCCGGCCGGACCGGTCCGGCCCACCGTCACCGCATAGTCCACCTGCGACAACCCGGCCAGCACCGCGTCGATCTCCCCGACCTCGACCCGCATCCCGCGGACCTTGACCTGATGATCACCCCGGCCGAGGTACTCGAGTTCGAGCCGGCCCCCGGCCCGCACCCACCGCACCAGGTCGCCGGTGCGATACATCCGCGCCCCCGGGACCTGCGGATGCGCCACGAACCGGCCCGCGGTCAACCCCGCCCGCCCGTGATAGCCCCGCGCCAGCCCGTCCCCGGCCAGGTACAACTCCCCCACCACGCCCACCGGGGCCGGCCGCAACCGCCCGTCGAGCACCAGCGGCGTCACTCCGCGCACGGCCGATCCGATCGTCACCGCCCGTCCCGGCGCCAGCGGTCCCGCCGTCGCCCAGATCGTCGCCTCCGTCGGCCCGTACAGGTTCAGCATCGTCCGCCCCCCGGCGAACCGCTCGACCAACTCGGCTCCGACCGCCTCCCCGGCCACCGCCAGCACCTCGACCGACGTCAATGCCGCCGGCTCCAGCGTCGACAACGCGGCGGGGGTGACGACGAGGTGGCTGACCTGGGCCGCGCGAAGCCGGTCGGCGAGTTCGGCGCCGCCGACCACCGTGGGCGGTACGACCACGAGCCGCGCGCCGACCGCGAACGCGGCGAGCTGTTCGAACACCGCGGCGTCGAAGCTCGGCGAGGCGATGTGCGCGATCCGGGCCTGCGCGGTCAGCGCCAGGGTTTCCCGCTGCGCGGCGACGAGGTTGCCCAGTCCGCGGTGGGTGACGGCGACCGCCTTCGGGGTGCCGGTCGAGCCGGACGTGTAGATCAGGTAGGCGGGATCGTCCACGTGCACGGCCGCGGCGCGCGGCCGCTGCGGGACGAGTGCGAGACGCGTGTCGGCGTCCGGGCCGTCGAGCACCAGCCACCCGACCGAGCCGGGCAGGCGGTCGTGGTGCGCGGTCACGGTGACGCCCAGGACGGCCCCGGAATCGGCGAGCATGTACTCGATCCGTTCCTGCGGGTGCCGCGGGTCGACGGGCACGAACGCCGCTCCGGTCCGTGCGACCGCCCAGACCGCGAGCACCGATTCGAACGATCGGGTCAGTGCCAGGGCGACGAGGGTGCCGGGACCGGCGCCGCGCGCGGTGAGCGCGTCGGCGAGCAGCGCCGCGCGGGCGTCGAGCTCGCGATAGGTGACCTGCCGGTCGTCGGTGACCACGGCGACGGCGTCGGGTCGCGCGGCCGCGGCGGCGTGCAGCAGCTCGGGCAGGGTCACCGGGGTGACGGGCTGCGGGCCCGCGCTGGTGCGCAGGTCGTCGGCCTCCTGCGCGTCGAGCAGGTCGACGTCGCCGATCGCGGCGTGCGGGTTCTCGGCGACCGCCGTCAGCAGCCGGCCGAAGCGGGCGGCGAGGGTCCGCGCGGTGCCGTCGTCGAACAGGTCGGTGGCGTAACCGAGCGTCACCTCGAGACCGGCGGGTTCGCCGTCGGCGGTCGTGCGTTCGCGCAGTGTCAGGCTCAGGTCGAAGGGTGAGGCCTCGTGGGCGACGTCCTGCAGCTCGATGCGCAGGCCCGCGACCTCGAGCTCCGGCTCCTCGAAGTTCGCCAGCGCGAGCGAGACCTGGAACAGCGGGTGGTGCGCGGTGGACCGGGCCGGGCGCACCGCCTCGACCACCTGATCGAACGGCAGGTCGGCGTGGGCGAACGCGGCCAGGTCGGCCTCGCGCACCTGCGCCACCAGGTCGGCGAAGGCGACGTCCGGCCGCACCGGGGTGCGCAGGACCACGGTGTTGACGAACATCCCGACCAGGTCGTCGAGTTCGGCGGCGCCGCGGCCGGCCACCGCGGTGCCCACCGCGATGTCGTCGCCGGCGCCGAGGCGGGACAGCAGCGCCGCGAGCGCGGCGTGCAGGGTCATGAACATCGTGGCGTGTTCGGTGGCGGCGACGGCCCGCAGCCGGGCGTGCACGTCGGCGTCGACGGCGAGGTCCACGTCGGCGCTCGCCATGGACTGCACGGCCGGGCGCGGCCGGTCGGTGGGCAGGGTGATGCGGTCCGGGAGCCCGGCGAGGGTCTCCACCCAGAATTCGCGCTGTTGCGCGGCCGTCGATTGCGGATCCGTCTCGTCGCCGAGGATGTCGCGCTGCCACAGCGTGTAGTCGGCGTACTGCACCGGCAGCGGCGCCCACGCCGGGGCCGCACCCGCGGTCCGGGCGGCGTACGCGGCGATCAGGTCCCGGGCCAGCGGCGCCACCGACACCCCGTCCGCGGCAATGTGGTGCAGCACCAGCACCAGCACGTGCTCCTCCGCGCCCAGGCGCAGCACCCGGGCCCGCACCGGCAGGTCCACGGTCAGGTCGAAGCCGGCCCCGGCGAAGCCCGCCACGGCGGCATACACGTCGGCAGGTGCCTCGGTGAGGTCGAGGGGGACGCCGGCGTCGACGGCCACCTGGTGCGGGCCTTCCGCGTCGGCGGGGAACACGGTGCGCAGGCTCTCGTGCCGGTCGGTCACGTCCCGCCATGCCGTGGTCAGGGCCGCGGCGTCGAGGGGCCCGGACAGGCGCAGCGCCACCGGGATGTTGTACGCCGCGGAGGTGGGGTCGAGCTGGTTGAGCACCCACATGCGCTGCTGCGCCGGGCCGAGGGGCACGCGGGCCGGCCGGGGCCGGGCCGTGAGGGCGATCCGCGGGGCGGGACGCTCGAGCAGCCGCACGGCGAGCCCCGCGGGGGTGGGCGCCTCGAACAGGTCGCGCACCGCCAGGGCGGAGCCCGCGGAGTTCAGGCGGGCGACGACGCGGGTGGCGTCGAGGGAGTTGCCGCCCAGGTCGAAGAACGAATCGTCGATCCCGACCTGCGCGAGGCCGAGCACCTGCGTGAACGCGGCGACCACCGCCTCCTCCGTCGGTGTGCGCGGAGCGCGCCCCGAGCCGGCCGCGAACACCGGCTCGGGCAGCGCCGCCCGGTCCAGCTTGCCCACCGGGGTCAGCGGCACCGCGTCGAGCACGACGACCGCCGCCGGCACGAGATGGGCGGGCAGCAGCTCGGCCACCTGCGCCCGCAGTGGCTCGGCCTCGAGCTCGCAGCCCGGCGCCGCCAGCACGTACGACACCAGCACCGGCGACCCGGCCGGACCGGTCCGGCCCACCGTCACCGCATAGTCCACCTGCGACAACCCGGCCAGCACCGCGTCGATCTCCCCGACCTCGACCCGCATCCCGCGGACCTTGACCTGATGATCACCCCGGCCGAGGTACTCGAGTTCGAGCCGGCCCCCGGCCCGCACCCACCGCACCAGGTCGCCGGTGCGATACATCCGCGCCCCCGGGACCTGCGGATGCGCCACGAACCGGCCCGCGGTCAACCCCGCCCGCCCGTGATAGCCCCGCGCCAGCCCGTCCCCGGCCAGGTACAACTCCCCCACCACGCCCACCGGGGCCGGCCGCAACCGCCCGTCGAGCACCAGCGGCGTCACTCCGCGCACGGCCGATCCGATCGTCACCGCCCGTCCCGGCGCCAGCGGTCCCGCCGTCGCCCAGATCGTCGCCTCCGTCGGCCCGTACAGGTTCAGCATCGTCCGCCCCCCGGCGAACCGCTCGACCAACTCGGCTCCGACCGCCTCCCCGGCCACCGCCAGCACCTCGACCGACGTCAATGCCGCCGGCTCCAGCGTCGAGAGCACCGACGGCGTGAGGACCATGTGCGTCACCTGCTCGGCATCGAGCAGCGTGGCGAGTTCGGCGCCGCCGACGACGCCGGCCGGAACCGACACCAGGCAGCCCCCGGAGCCGAACGCGGCCAGTTGTTCGAAGATCGCCGCGTCGAAGCTCGGCGAGGCGAAGCCGAGGACCCGCGCGTCCGGTCCGACCGCGAGCGAATCATCCTGGGCGCGAACGATGTTCGCCAACCCGCGGTGGGTGACCGTGACGGCCTTCGGGGTGCCGGTCGAGCCGGAGGTGTAGATCAGGTAGGCGGCGTGGTCGGGATGCAGCGGCCGGGTCCGGTCCGCGTCGGTCAACGGCGCGGCGGATTCGGCGGCGGATGCGGCCCGCAGCGCCGGGTCGTCGAGCTCGAGCCAGGTGAGCGCGCCGGGCAGCGCGGACCGGTGCGCGGTCGTGGTCAGCCCGAGCGTGGCACCACAGTCGCCGAGCATGTGCGCGATGCGCTCGGCCGGATACGCCGGGTCGACGGGCACGAAGGCGCCGCCGGCCTTGGCGACCGCCCACACGGCGAGCACCGACTCCGCCGAGCGGGGCAGCGCGAGGGCCACGCGCACGTCCGGGCCCACCCCGGCGGCGACGAGCAGGCGGGCGAGCCGGCCGGCGGCGGCATCGAGTTCCCGGTAGGTCCAGGTGGTGCCGTCGGCACGCACGGCCGGGCGCTCGGGGTGCGCCGCGGCGGCGGCCCCGAGCAGCGTGGGCAGCAGCCACGGCCCGACACCGGCGGGACCCGCCGTCGCGTGCAGGGCGGCGGACTCGGCGGCGTCGAGCAGATCCACGTCCCCGACGGGCACGGCCGGGTCGGTGGTGACGGCGGTGAGGAGCCGCACGAACCGCGCGGCGATCGTGCGCGCGGTGGCCTCGTCGAACAGGTCGGTGGCGTAGGTGAGGGTGGCGTCCAGCCCGGCGGGCCGGCCGTCGTCGCCGGTGTGTTCGCGCAGCTCGAGCCCGAGGTCGAACTGCGAGGAGCCACGCTCGACGTCCTCGACGGCGATCTCGAGCCCGTCGATCTCGAGGGTGGGTGCCGCGAAGTCGGCCAGCGCGAGCGAGACCTGGAACAGCGGGTGGTGCGCGGTGGACCGGGCCGGGCGCACCGCCTCGACCACCTGATCGAAGGCGACGTCGGCGTGGGCGAACGCGGCCAGGTCGGCCTCGCGCACCTGCGCCACCAGGTCGGCGAACGTGGCGTCGGGCCGCACCGCGGTGCGCAGGACCACGGTGTTGACGAACATCCCGACCAGGTCGTCGAGTTCGGCGGCGCCGCGGCCGGCCACCGCGGTGCCCACCGCGATGTCGTCGCCGGCGCCGAGACGGGACAGCAGCGCGACGAGCGCGGCGTGCAGGGTCATGAACACGGTGGCGTTCTCGGCGCGGGCGAGGCGGCGCAGCGCGGCGTGGACGCCGGCGTCCACGGTGAAGGCGACGTCGGCGCTCGCGCCGGACTGCACCGCGGGTCCGGGCCGGTCGGTGGGCAGGACGACCCGATCCGGCAGGCCGGCCAGGGTGCGGGTCCAGAAGTCCAGTTGCCGGGCGGTGGTCGAGTCGGGGTCGTCGGGCTCGCCGAGCACCTCGCGCTGCCACAGCGTGTAGTCGGCGTACTGCACCGGCAGCGGCGCCCACGCCGGGGCCGCACCCGCGGTGCGGGCGGCGTACGCGGCGATCAGGTCCCGGGCCAGCGGCGCCACCGACACCCCGTCCGCGGCGATGTGGTGCAGCACCAGCACCAGCACATGCTCCTCCGCGCCCAGGCGCAGCACCCGGGCTCGCACCGGCAGGTCCACGGTCAGGTCGAAGCCGGCCCCGGCGAAGCCCGCCACGGCGGCATGCACGGCGTCCGCGGGGACGTCGACGACGTCCGGACCGGTGGGCGCCGCGTCGACGATCACCTGGCGGGGGCCCTCCGCGTCGGCGGGGAACACGGTGCGCAGGCTCTCGTGCCGGGCGGTCAGGTCGCCGAAGGCGGCGGCGAGCGGGGCGATGTCGAGCCGGCCCCGCAGGCGCAGCGCCACCGGGATGTTGTAGACGCCGGACGCGGGGTCGAGCTGGTTGAGCACCCACATCCGGTGCTGCGCCGGGCCGAGGGGCAGGCGGGCCGGCCGCTCCCGTCGCCCGAGTGCGACGGCGGCACCGGTGCGGCCCGCGGCGCGGGTGGCCAGCGCCGCGGGGGTGGGCGCCTCGAACAGATCGCGCACCGCCAGGGCGGAGCCCGCGGTGGCGTTGATGCGGGCGATCACCCGGGTCGCGTCGAGGGAGTTGCCGCCCAGGTCGAAGAACGAGTCGTCGGCGCCGAGCCCGTCCAGGCCGAGGACGTCGGCGAAGGCGGCGGCGGCGGCGGTCTCGACCGGTCCACGCGGTGCGCGGGCCGGGCGCCGGCTGCGGCCGAAGTCCGGCTCCGGCAGCGCCGTCCGGTCCAGCTTGCCGACCGGGGTGAGCGGAACCTCGTCGAGGACGACGACCGCGGCGGGCACGAGATGGTCGGGCAGCTGTTCGCCGAGCCGGTCCCGCAGCCGGTCCGGGTCCAGCCCGCGGCCCGGCACGGGCCGCACGTAGGAGACGAGGACGGCCGAGCCGGTGGGACCGGGACGGCCGAGCGTGGCCGCGAAGTCCACGTCGGCGACGGCGGCGAGGGCCGCGTCTACCTCCCCGAGCTCGACGCGGATGCCGCGCACCTTGACCTGGAAGTCGGTGCGGCCCAGGTATTCCAGCACCGGGCCGCCGTCGGCGGCGCGGGTCCAGCGCACGAGGTCACCGGTGCGGTACATGCGCTCCCCGGGCCGTCCGGGATGCGCGACGAACCGGCTCGCGGTCAGCTGCGGACGGCCGTGGTAGCCGCGCGCCAGCCCGGGACCGGCCAGGTACAGCTCTCCGGCGGTGCCGAGCGGCACCGGCCGCAGCCAGCCGTCGAGGACTTCGGTTTCGGTGCCGGGCACACCGGCGCCGAGGGTGACGGGCGCATCGGCGGTGAGGGGGGCGACGGTGGCCCAGATGGTGGTCTCGGTGGGGCCGTAGAGGTTGAACATCGTGCGGCCGGGCGCCCACCGGCGCACCAGGTCGGTGGGGACGGCCTCACCGCAGACACCGACGACCCGCACGGTGTGCGCGGCGGCCGGGTCGAGGGTGGCCAGCACCGCGGGGGTGAGGACGAGGTGGGTGACGCCCGCGTCGGCGAGCCGGTCGGTCAGTTCGTCGCCGCCGACGACCGTCGGGGGTACGACGACGAGCCGGGCGCCGGCGGCGAACGCGGCGAGCTGTTCGAACACGGACGCGTCGAAGCTCGGCGACGCCACGTGCGCGACCCGTGCCGACGGGGTCGGCTCCAGCACGGCGAGCAGTGCGTCGACCAGGTTGCCGAGGCCCCGGTGGGTGACCGTGACGGCCTTCGGCGTCCCGGTCGAGCCGGAGGTGTAGATCAGGTAGGCCGGGTCGTCGAGCCGGGCCGGCGACGGCACCGCGGGGCCGGCCGGGGTGCGGCGGGCGGTCGCGGGATCGTCGAGCACCAGCCACGTCGTCGCGGAGCCGGGCAGCCGGTCCCGGTGGGCGGTGACGGTGACGCCGAGGCGGGCGCCGGAATCGGTGAGCATGTGCTCGATCCGGTCCAGGGGGTGGCGCGGGTCGACGGGGACGAACGCGGCGCCGGTCTTCGCGACCGCCCACACGGCGAGGACCGATTCGAGCGAGCGGGTCAGCGCGAGCGCGACCAGCGTGCCGGGTCCGGCGCCGTGCGCGGCGAGCAGCCCCGCCAGGGCGGCGGCCCGGTCGTCGAGTTCGCGGTAGGTGAGCTCGGCGGTGCCGGCGACGACGGCGACCGCATCCGGGTGACGGGTGGCGGTGCCGGCGAGGATGTCGGCGAGGGTGACGGCCCGGTCGCGGGCCGGCACGAACGGGGCGTCGACGCCGGGGGCGCCGAGCGCGGCGATGCGGCGGTCCGGGGTCCGGGCGAGCGCACCGAGCAGCTCCGCGCACCGCTCGAGGATGCGGCGCGCGACGCCGTCACCGACCGAGGCGGGGCGGTAGCGCACGCTCAGCTCCGGCCGGGCGCCCGGCTCGACGATCAGGCTCACGGGGTACGGGGTGGCTTCGGCGCCGGTGACGCCGAGGACCCGCATTCCGGCGCCGTCGGCGGTCGCGGACAGGGCGTCGCGGTCGAGCGGGTAGGACTCGACGACGGCGAGGGTGTCGAACAGTTCGGTGACGCCGGCCGCCCGGTGGATCTCGGCGAGCCCGAGGTGCTGATGCTCGAGCAGCGCCGCCTGTTCGGCCTGGAGGCGGCGCAGCAGGTCGGCGCCGGTGTCGGTGGGCTGCAGGCGCACCCGCACCGGCACGGTGTTGACGAACAGGCCGAGCACGGCGTCCACGCCGGGCAGCTCGGGCGGGCGGCCGGAGACGGTGGAGCCGAACACCACGTCGGTGCGGCCGGTGAGCTCGGCCAGGGTCAGCGCCCACGCCGCCTGCACGACGGTGGCGAGGGTGACGTCGTGGGCGCGGGTGGCAGCGTCGAGGGCGGCGGCGGTTTCGGCGCTCAGCGCGACGGTGTGGGCGGCGCCGCCGGTGTCGGCGGGGTCGTCGTGCGGGGCGACGAGGGTGGGGGCGTCGATGCCGTCCAGGGCGCGGGCCCACGCGGTCCGCGTGGCGACGAGGTCCCGGCCGGCGAGCCAGGCCAGGTGGTCCCGGAACGACGGCGCCGGTCCGGGCACCGCCGCGCCCGCCGCGTAGGCGGTGAGCAGTTCGGCGACGAGCAGCGGGGTGGACCAGCCGTCGAGGACGAGGTGGTGGTTGGTCAGCAGCAGCCGGTACCGGTCGGCGGCGGTGCGGACCAGGTGGACGCGCAGCAGCGGCGCGGCGGCCAGGTCGAACCGGTCGGCGCGGTCCGCGTCGAGGATGCGCGCCAGCTCGCCGTCGGTGTCGGCACGGCCGCGCAGATCGGTTTCCCGCCAGGTCACGTCGGCCGTGCGGAGCACGACCTGGAGCGGGCCGGCGGCCGTGTCGCGGAAGGCGGCCCGCAGGCTGTCGTGCCGGTCGACCACGGACTGCGCCGCGGCGCGGAGCCGGGCGGGGGCCACGGTGCCGGCGAGTTCGAGCACGGTCTGCACGGTGTAGTCGTCGGGGGCGTCGGTGGCGGCGTACCCGGTGTGGAACAGCAGCCCGGCCTGCAGCGGGGACAGCGGCCACACGTCGGCCAGGCCTCCGCGGTCGCGCTCCCACGCGTCGATCCGGTCCTGGTCGACGGCGACCAGCGGGAAGTCGGAGGGGCTGTGACCGCCGGCGGCCGGGTCGCCGACGTGCCAGGCGAGCGCGGCGAGCGCGGCCACCCACAGCTGCGCGAACTCGTCGACGGCGTCCTCGTCGAGCAGGCCGGTCGCGTAGGTGAAGGTGGCGGCGAGGCCGTCGGCCTCGACGGCGGCGTCGATGTCGAGCACCGCGGGCAGCGGCATCTGCGGTTCGCGGGTGGCGGCGGTGCCGAGCGGCAGCCACGGTCCCTCGACCGTGGTGTCGATGCGGCCGAGGAAGTTGAACGCGATCTGCGGGGCCGGATGCGCGGGCAGGGTGCCGGCGACGTACCGGAGCAGGCCGTAGCCGATGCCGTGGTCGGGAACGTCGGCGAGCCGTTCCTTGACCGACCGGATCGCCGCGCCCGCCGCGGCACCGCCACCGAAGGCGTCGTCGACGTCGATGCCGGTGAGGTCCACGTCGAGGGGGTGCACGGTGGTGAACCATCCGACGGTGCGGGACAGGTCGGCTCCGGGGACCGCCGCCTCCTCGCGGCCGTGGCCCTCGACGCCGACGAGCGTCGCGGGGGCGGTGCGGCCGCGGTTGCGGCGCCACCGCTCGGCCGCCAGGCCGAGCGCGGCGAGCAACGCCTCGGCGGTGCCGCAGTGGAAGCGCTGGGGCACGGCGGTCAGCACGGCGTCGGTGACCTCGGCGGGCACGTGCACGCGCAGCCGGGCGGAGGTGGCGACGGTGTCGCGCGCCGGATCGAACGGCCGCTCCCCCAGTGCCGGGTCGGGCGTCGCGAGAATCCGCTCCCACAACGGCAGTTCGTCGCTGCGGTCGGCCTCGGTCAGGCCGTGCGCCCACCGGCGCAGCGACGTGCCGACCGGGGCGAGGGCGGGCGCGGCACCGCCGGCGAGGTCGGTGTAGGCGGCGGCCAGGTCGGGCAGCAGGATGCGCCAGGACACCGCGTCCACGGCGAGGTGGTGGACGACGGCCACGAGCAGGTCGTCGCGGCCGTCGGGCGAGGCCAGCCACTCGAACTGCGCGACGATCCCGGCGGCCGGATCGAGTCGGTCCGCCGCGGCCTCCAGCGCGGCCGCGGCGGCGCCGCGTGGCTCGTCGACGGCGGCGCGGCGCAGCACCGCGTCGGCGGCGACCGCGCCGACGGGGAGCACCTCGAGCGTGCGGGCAGCGGTCAGCCGCATCCGCAGCGCGTCGTGCCGATCGAGCAGCGCCTGCACGGCCCCGGCCAGGTGCGCCGGGTCGGGATGCTCGGGCAGCCGGATCAGCACGGCCTGCCCGTACCGGTCGACGGGCCCGCCGCCGGCCAGCAGTTCGGCGACGATCGGGGTGGTGTCGACCGGACCGGTGCCGCCGCCGGGGAGTTCGGCAAGGACTGCGCCGGCTCCGGTGTCCGCCACCGCGACGGCGGCCAGAGCGGCGACGGTGCGGCGCTCGAAGACGTCGCGCGCGGTGAACCGCAGTCCGGCGGCGCGGGCGCGGGAGACGAGGGTGATCGCGACGATGCTGTCGCCGCCGAGGGCGAAGAAACTGTCGTCGGCGCCGACTCGTTCCACGCCGAGCACCTGGGTGAACAGGGCGGCGATCACTTCCTCGCGGGCGCCCTCGGGGGCGCGGCCGGCGGTGGGGGTGCCGAAGTCCGGGGCGGGCAACGCGGCGCGGTCGATCTTCCCGACGGGGGTGAGCGGCAGTTCGGGCAGCACGGTGATCGCCGCGGGCACGAGGTAGGCGGGCAGGGTGTCGGCGAGTTCGCCGCGCAGGGCGTCGACGTCGACGGCGGCGCCGGCGTGCCCGACGACGTAGGCGGCGAGGACGGTCGCGCCGGCGGGCGTGGTGGCGCCGACGGTGACGGCCCGGGCAACGGTGTGGTGCCGGAGCAGCGCGGCGTCGACCTCGCCGAGTTCGACGCGGAACCCCCGGATCTTGACCTGGTGATCGGTGCGGCCGGCGAACTCGAGCGCGGCGGCTGCGCCGCCGGTGTGTCCTTCGGGCTCCCCTGGCAGCCCAAAGGACGCACCGCGCCAGCGCACCAGGTCACCGGTGCGGTACATGCGTTCTCCGGGCGCGTACGGGTCGGCCACGAAGCGGGCGGCGGTCAGGTCGGGGCGGCCGAGATAGCCGCGGGCGATCCCGGCGCCGGCCAGGTACAGCTCGCCGGTGACCCCTGCGGGCACGGGCTGCAGCCGGCGGTCCAGGACGAGGGCGCGCATGCCGCGGATCGGGGTGCCGACCCCGACCCGGTCGCCGCGGTGGTGCGGAGCCGCGAAGGTGGCGGTGACGGTGGCCTCGGTGGGGCCGTACGCGTTGAGGAACGCCCGGCCCACCGACCACCGATCGGCCAGGTCGGGCGGGCAGGCGTCGCCACCGACGACGACCGTGCCGATCTCGGGGTGGTCGTCGGGGTCGAGGGTGGCGAGCACGGCCGGGGTCGCGTCGAGGTGGGTGACTCGTCCGGCGCGGAGAACCTCGGCGAGCTCGGTGCCGCCATAGGCCTGCGGCGGCACCACCACCAGGGTGGCGCCGGCGGTGAAGGTCACCAGCAGCTCCTCGATCGAGGAGTCGAAGGCCGGCGAGTACAGGTGGGTGGCGCGCGAGCCGGCGGCGACGGCCAGACGCGCGCGGGCGTCGTCGGCGAGGTTCGCCAGGCCGGCATGGGTGACGACGACCCCCTTGGGGGTGCCGGTGGAACCGGAGGTGTAGACGACGTAGGCGGCGTGCTCGGGCCGCAGCGGGATTCCCCGCTCCGCGTCGGTGACCGGGCCGGCGTCCGCCGCCGTGACCGCGGCGACGGTCGCGGGGTCGTCCAGGGCGATCCAGTCGGTGTCGTCGGGCAGTCCGTCCCGGTGCGCGGCGACGGTCAGGCCGATGCGGGCGCCGCTGTCGCGCAGGACGTGCTCGAGCCGGGCCCGGGGGTGACCGGGGTCGACGGGCACGAACGCGGCTCCCGTCTTGGCGACGGCCCACACGGCCTGCACCGATTCGACGGACCGCGACAGCGCCAGCGCCACCGTGGTCTCCGGGCCGGCGCCGCGGGCGAGCAGCAGCCGGGCGAGCCGGTCGGTGGCGGCGTCCAGGTCGGAGTAGGTCACGGTGCGCGCACCGTCGATCACCGCGACGGCGCCGGGGTCGAGGGCCGCCCCGGCGGTGAGCAGGTCGGCCAGGGTGCGGGGCGGCACCGGATCGGCGCCGCGGGCCGGGACGAGGGCGGCGCGCTCGTCGTCGCCGAGCAGGTCCAGGTCGGCGAGACGCCGGTCGGGTGCGGCGGTGGCGAAACGGTGCAGGAACGCGAGGAACCGCCGGTGGTGCGCGGCGAGCTCGTCCCGGTCGTACAGGTTGGGGTTGGCCTGGAAGTCGAGGTGCGTGCTGTGGCCGCCCGGATAGAGGTTGACGAACAGGTCCTCGATGAGCCCGGAGGTGAGCACGTGTACCCGCCCGGTGAGCGCGCCGAGCCGGACCCGGTGGTCGAACAGCATGAGGTTGACCGAGGGGCCGAACCCGGCGGCGTGATCGCCGGTGAGACCGAGGTCGCGGGCGATGTCCTCCTGCCGGTACCGCTGGCGGCGCAGTGCCCCGGTCAGCTCGAGTTCCGCCGCGGCGATCACGGCGGCGACGGTGGCGGCGTCGGTGCGCAACCGCAGCGGCACCACGTTGGCGAGCATGCCCCCGGAGCGGCGCAGCGTGGCGGTGGTGCGGGCCGAGACGGGCAGGCTGAGCATCACCTCGTCGTGGCCGGTCATCCGGGCGAGGTAGGTGCCGAACGCGGCGACCACCAGCGGTGCGAGGCTCGACCCGCGCCGGGCCGCGGCGTCGCGCAGGGCCTGCTCGGTGTCGGCGGGCAGCTCCGCGCCGACCAGCAGCGGGTGCGCGTCGGCGGGGGCGGCCCGGCCGGCCAGCGACACGGGATCGCTCAGCCCGGCCAGGTGCTCGGTCCAGTACGCACGGTCGGCCTCGAACCGCGGGGAGCGGCGGTAGGTCTCGTCCGCGGCGACGATGTCGGGCAGCGCCGCGGTGCGCGGCGTGTGCACCGCGGTTCCGGTGACGGTGGCGGTGTAGAGCTCGGCGGTGCGCGCGACGAGGGTCATCGCGCCGACGCCGTCGAGGGCGATGTGGTGGATCCGGGCGTACCAGAACCAGCGGTCCTCGGCGATGCGGAGCACGGCGGTGACGGCGAGCCGGTCGGTGCACATGTCGACCGGGGCGGTGTAGTCGCGCTCCATCCATTCGCGGGCCGCGGCCACGGGATCGGCCTCGCCCCGCAGATCGACCACCGTCAGCCGCTCGCCGGTGTGCACGACCGTCTGGAACGGGTGGCCGTCCTCCTCGACGATGCGCAGGAAGCCGGTGCCGAACTCGCGTCCGACGGCACGGGCGGCACCTTCGAGGGCGTCGAGGTCGAGGTCCCCGGCGATGTCGACGTACTGGGCGATGTTGACGGGCGTGGCGCCGGCCAGGTGCTGTGCGAACCAGATCCCGCGCTGGGCCGCCGAGAGCGGGAACGCGCCGGCGGGCTGCGGGGCAGCGAAATGTTCTTGGGCGACCGGGCTTTCGTGCAACACGGGGGTACTCCTGACGACCGGTGGACTGTGCTGCTTCCACGGTCGTCCACAGACCCCGGTGCCGATACCGACCCCAGCGGTGGGCGCGGCACCCGCAGGGGTGGTCGAGAATCACCCTCGGGTGCGAGAACTCCTCAGCCGGTCCAGCCCGCGGTGGGATCGCGCCGCCACAACAGGTCGTGGATGGCGTCGACGGCGTCCCCGGCGGAGGTCACGGCGAGCACCCCGGCGGCGGGCAGCGGCCACCCCCCGATCGAGATCACCGGGACGCCGGTGCGGACGGCGAGCGCGATCTCGCTGAGCGTGCCCCAGCTGCCGCCGACCGCGATGAGCGCCTCGCAGGTGCGTACCAGCAGGGCGTTACGCATCTCGCCGAGACCGGTCGGGATCGACACGGTCAGGTACGGGTTGGCCTCCGCGCGGTCGTCGCCGGGCAGCAGGCCGAGGGTGGTGCCGCCGGCCTCCGCGGCTCCGCGCGATGCCGCGGCCATCACCCCGCCCAGTCCCCCGGTCACGACGACGGCGCGTCGCGCCGCGAGCAGCCCGCCGACCTGACGGGCGATCCGGCGTTGTTCGGCCGTGGCCTCCGCGGGCCCGACCACGCCGACATACCGCTGCGCATCCATGACGCGATTGTCCACCACCCAGGGTGCAGAAGTGGCCCCCTGAGGTGAAATCCACCACCACCGGGGTTGCTCGCCCGGCACCGGCATCCGGCGGATCCTTGTCCGCATGTCCACCCTCCGCACCGAGCGTCTCGTACGCCGCCATACGGTGATCGCCGACGACGGCGTGCCGCTCGCGGTCCACGAGATCGGCGCGGCCGGCGCACCGCTCACCGCCGTGTTCGTCCACGGGCACTGCGGCCGCACGGAAACCTGGTCGCCTCTTCGGGATTCGCTGCTCCGGCGCCGCGGAGCGACGCTGCGGATGGTGTTCTTCGACCACCGCGGTCACGGCGCGTCCGGCACCGCCGGGCCGGAGACGTACACCGTCGAGCAGCTCGGGCGCGATCTCGCGGCGGTGCTGCGCGCGGTCTCCGCCGGTCCGGTGGTGCTGGTCGGCCACTCGATGGGCGGCATGACGATCCTGTCCTACGCCCGTCAACATCCGCACGAGATCGGCACCCGGGTCGCCGGGATCTGCCTGATCGGCACCGCCGCCGGTGATCTCGGCCGGTCGGGGCTCGGGCGGTACCTCGAGAGCCCCGCGGTCGAGTTGTTCCACCGCGCGGTGCAGCACGCACCCGGCGCCGTGCAGCACGCGCTGCACCTGGGCGGACGGGCGGTGCGGCCGCTGAGACGGGCGGCGCAGCGACGCGCCCCCGGTTCCCGGTGGGCGGCCCTGCTGGCGGTGCTCGCGAACGACACGCCGGTGGTGACGATGGCGGCGTTCCTGCGATCGTTCGCCGTGCTCGACGAATCCGCCGCGTTGGCGGTGCTCGCCGCGGTCCCCGCGCTCGTGCTGTGCGGGTCGGCGGACGAGTGGACCCCGTTCGAGCTGTCCGCCGGTCTCGCAGCGCGGCTGCCGCGCGCCGAGCTGGTGCGGGTCGACGGCGCCGGGCACTCGGTGATCGCCGACCGCCCCGCGGAGGTCGCGCGGGCCCTCGGCAGGTTGCTGCAGCGGGTGGGGTGAGCCGCAGGTCAGAGGTCGCGTTCGGTGATGACGCCGCTGTGCAATGCGAGCTCGGCGAGCCGGACCCGCTTCTGGTTCTGCGGCAGATCCTCGACACCGAACTTCGCGAACAGCGCCCGCAGATGCGTCTTGACGGCGTCGACGCTGAGGAACAGCTCGGTGGCGATGTCCTGGTTGGAGGCGGGGGTGGCGAACGCGGCGCCGTGCTTGTAGGGCCGGCACAGCGCGAGCAGGATTCCGCGTTGCGTCTCCGTGAGCGAACGCACCGTCGGCAGCTCCGACGCGACGCGGGTCGCCTCGTCCGGTCCGGCACCGATCTCCTGGAAGGTCAGTCGGATCGAGCCGATCCGGATGCTGTCGCCCTCCCGCAGGCGGCGGCGTCCGGTGATGCGTTCCCCGTTGAGGAACGTGCCGTTGCGGGAGAGCCCGTCGTCGAGGATGGTCCAGTGGGTGCCGATCCACTCCACGACGGCGTGCAGGCGGGAGACCTCGTTGTCGCCGGTGAACGCCACGTCGGAGCTCGGAGCACGGCCGATGGTGACGCGCGGCGACCCCGGCGACAGCTCGAACCGATGCTGCCGCCCCTGCTTGTCGACATACGACAGACGCGATTCGGTGACGACGCTCATCACAACCTCCAGGGCGCGGACTCAATCCTGCCCGTAGGTTGCAGCGTCGGCAAGGGGGTCGCGTCCCAACCGCAGCAGCGTCGCCGCCAGCGCCGAACCGTCCCGCCCCAGTGCCGCGGTGAACCGCGCGAGCACCGCCATCTCGCGACGCGTGTGCGCCGGCACCGTTCCGTGACCGGCGCGGCGCAGCCGGCCGGCGTGGTGCGCGAGACCGGTCCGGCGCCGGATCGCGGCGACGATCTCGGCGTCGACCCGGTCGATCTCGTCGAACACGTGATCCAGTTCGGCCGTGCCGGCGAGGGCGGTGGGGTTCGGGGTGAACGTTTCCGACGTTACGGTCACGGGGCCTCCACGGGATTGGCGGTCGGTCGCCCCATCGTGGCTCGGGAACGCCTTGTTCCCCAAGGACCCCTGGGGTGGGGAACACCCCACCCCTCAGCCGAGCAGAAGCGTCACCGCCACGAAGTAGATGACGATGGAGAGCAGGTCCTGGATCACCGTGGCGAGCGGGCCGGACCCGAACGCCGGGTCCTTGCCCAGCCGTTGCAGTGCCCACGGCAGGACCATCGCGACGGTGGTCGCGATGGTGCTGGCGGCCAGCACGGCCGATGCCACGGCGACCGCGAGATCCCGGTTTCCCGTCATGAGCAGCACCGCCGGCAGCATCGTCGCACCCAGCAGCGCCCCCACCGACAGGCCGGTCAGCACCTCGCGGCGCACGATCCGGCGGATCCCCACACCCACCGAGAACCCGCGGATGACCAGCGCCTCGGTCTGCGTACCGACCGCGTCCGCCAGGTACACGATGCCCGGCACGAAGTAGGCGACGGCGAGGTCGGCGTCGAGCTCGGCCTCGAAGACCTGCATCAGGCGGGCCGAGACCATGGCCCCGACCAGACCGACGACGAGCCACGGCAGCCGGTGCCACAGGCGTCGACGGATTCCCTCGACGCTCGAGGCCCGTGCCGCGTCCACCGAGTGCACGAAGCCGCCGAGCCGGGCCATGTCCTGGTCGTGCTCGTGCAGCAGCACGGCGAGCAGCTGCTGGGGCGCGATGAGACCGCGGAACCGGCCGCGGCCGTCCACGACGGCGAGGCCGGGTTCACCGTGCTGAACAGCCTTCCACGCGGCCCGTTCCTGCGCGGTGTCCGGACGCACCACCGGCGGATCCGGATCCATCACGTCGCTCATCCGGGTGGTGCCGGGGGCTGCCAGCAGCCGTTCGATCGTGACGAGACCGACGAGCACCTCACCGGCGAGCACGGCGACGACGGCGGCGCTGTCGAAACTGTGCTCCCGCATCCGGTCGAGCACCCCGGCAACCGTGTCGTCCGGCCCGGCAACCGGGACGGCCGCGAAGCTGTGCCGCAGCGCGGTGCCGGGACTGCCCTGCTCCCATGCCTGTGTGTCGGCAGATTCGACCATGCCCCACCGTTCCTCCGGCCGCGCTCGTCCCGAGGTTCGATCGTGCCACGGCCGGCACCACCGCCCGATCCCGGCCGTGGCGATAATGTGCCGGTGAGTCCACGCGAGCGCGCCCCCCGACCCGGCCCCACCACACCCTGCCCGTGCGGCCGGGGCCTGCCGTACGGCGAATGCTGCGGGCCGTTCCTCGCCGGCGGGCACGCGCCCACCGCCGAACAGCTGATGCGTTCGCGGTACACCGCCTTCGCGGTGGGCGACGAGGCGTATCTGCGCCGCACGTGGCACCCCGGGACTCGCCCGGTGCGGCTGGACCTCGATCCGGCGCAGCGGTGGACCGGGCTCGAGGTGCTGCGCACGAGCGGCGGCGGGTTCCTGCACACGGAGGGAACGGTCGAGTTCCGCGCCCACTACAGGTTCGGCGGTCACGCGGACGTGCTGCACGAACACAGCCGGTTCGTCCGCGAGGACGGCCGTTGGCTCTACGTCGACGCTCTCGGCTGACCTGGCGGGCGCGGTTCGGTCGTTCGGCGTACTCAGTCGAAGAGGGCGAACGCGCGCGCCACGAAGAACGCCGCCACTCCGAGCACGATCAACGCGATGAGCAGGATCGCGAAGACGGGCATCACCCGGCTCGGGTTGGGTTGGGGATGCGACAGACCGGAGGTCTGTCCGGCATCGGGCGGCGTGTCCCCGGGCTGCACTCCCCCGCCGGCGTCGAGGCCGGGGGTGTCTTCCGGCTGAGGTCCGGGGTTCTGGGTACTCACGTGCGCTCCTGGTGTCGGCGGTGCGGGAACGGTGCCGAGAGCAGCGCCTCGGCCCCGACGACATACCCGGTTTCCGGCCGCGTAATCCTCGGGCGCGAGCGTCAGCCGAACGGTCCGGGCAGATGACGCGAGAACCAGACGGCCTCGCCGAGCGGCTCCGTCGCCGCGTCGAGGTGCCCGCTCACGTCGGTGAGAGCGTCGACGAGCCCGGTCACGGCGATCTCGTCGGCGAGCGGCAGGGACTCCCGGTCGAGTGCCTCGGCGGCCTCCACGATCGCGGCGATCTCGCGGGCCAGGTCGAACAGCTTGTCGCGAGTGGCACCGACCCGGGACGCGAAACTGGCGTGACTCATGGGGTCCTCTCGGGCAACGTCGTGGGTTCGCGGTCCCCGTCGCCGTCGAGGCGACGTATGTCACCGTCCGCCCCCGGGCGGGGCGCGGACGGTGAGGCCCTGTCTCAGCTCAACCAGCCGAACAGGTCGCGGAACAGATGCATGAACCAGTTGAACTCAGGTCGGAAGTTCCACATGACCGATTTCCTCCTTCCCTGCCTCGACGTCCCGACCCACTGTCTCGGATATCCGGCGGAATGTGATCCGAAACACATTCGAGCGCCCCACCGCCGGGACCCCTCACGATTCCGCCGGCCCGGCGGTCTCGGGGACGTGCAGCGGCCGGTTGTGGCCACTCGCGACGACCCGGGGCGCGAGCCCCGCGATCCGGGACATCGATTCGCGCGCGTAGGCCCGGTTCCAGGTGGTGAGGCGGGGCGGACCGGACGTCCCGCGCCTGCGGCGCAGCAGGCCGGGGCAGCGAGCTCACGTCGACCGTCAGCACGGCGCCGCCGGTGATCGCCACCCGGCCGGACCTGCGGAACAACGCGAGGTGCCCCGGTGTGTGCCCCGACCGCACGAGGTAGACGTTGGCCTCGGTCAGGCCGCGGCCGGCCCCGAGCCGGTACACGCCCGCGGCGACCTCTTCCGGATGCGGCCCGTTCCGGGCGGTCGTTCCCGAGCCCGTGCCCGCCGCGGTGCGCCCGCGCCGGGAGGGCGCCCCGTCTTCGGTGCAATTCTCGGACGCGAGGAACCGCGCGGACCTGGTTCGGTAAATTCCATTTTTCCGTAGGCCGTGGATTCCACATATCCGGTGCGCCGGTCTCCGCGGCGCACGCTGGGGCGCCACCCCGGCTGCCGCGGCGCGCCGTCACCCGCCGGATCGGTCCCGCCCGGCCGGGGCGAAGTGCTCCGAGAGATGCCTCGCGACCTCGTCCGGTTGCTCGAGCGCCACGGAGTGCCCCGCGGCATCGACCGTGACGTGCCGGCCTCCCGCGGCGTCGGCGATGTTCACCGACGAGATCGGCGGCGGGTAGGCGTGGTCCTCGCGGCCGGCGACGGCGAGGACCGGCACGCGGCAGCCGGCCAGCTCCTCGACGATCCGTCCGCGGTGGATGACGCCGTGGGCCGCGTCTCCGATGCGCGGCCCGAGCCGGGCGATCGCCGCGCGCCAGGTGCTCGTCATCGCGCTCTCCTGAGCGAGGCTCGAATCGCCGAACATGATGTACATGATCGTGTCGACGACGTCGGCCGTGCCGTGCTCGGTGAGGTGGCCGACCAGCGGAGCGAACTCGTCGAGCTTGTACTCCTCCTCCGCCGACGAGCCGAGTGCGGCGGCCGTGCGGAGCAGTTCGGGCCGTCGCGCGGCGAGCCGCAGCGCGACGAATCCGCCGAGGGAGTTCCCGACGACGTGACAGGGTGCGAGATCGAGATGCTCGATCAGGGCCGCGGCGTCCTCGGCGAGAACGTCGACCGCCAGTTCGTCCCGCGCCGCCGGGGCGCTCTCACCCTGCCCACGATGGTCGTAGGCGACCACCCGGTACCCGTCGTCGGCGAATTTCTGCACGAGCGCGTCGAACATCGTGTGATCGAAGAAGAGCGAGTGGCTGAACACGATCGGCACCCCGTCGCGCGGACCGACGTCGACGAAGGCGAGTTCCGTCCCGTTGACCGATGCTCGAAGCATGAGAAACCTCCTGGATCCGGGCCACCGCACCGCGCTGTGGCGCTCGTCACTACACTGCCGACGAGCGTAGGGAGCGGTCCGGTCGCAGCACTCGTCGATCCGCGCAGGACCCTGCCCGTCCCGCGCACGGCCGGTGAGGAGGTCACGGTGACAGCGGACTACCAGGTGCAGTTCACGACGACCCGCCGCGTGCCGCGGCGCGACCGCGCCGAGTTCTGGACCGACCACGTGCGGTTCAACCACGGCACCCTGGACTACTTCTTCCCCGCTCCGGGCGAGCGGTCGCCGGCCGACTTCGCCGGCGCCACGCACGTGCAGCGCTGCGGGAATCACCAGCTCGTCGAGTTCTGGTCCGATCGGATCACCTACGCGCGGACCGCGCGGCACGTCCGGGCGGACGACGACCGGAGCATGCGACTGTTCGTGCCGAAATCCGGCACCCTCACCGTCGCGCACGACGGGGTCACGCTGCCGGTGCCGGTCGGCCGCGCGGCCCTCGTGTCGATGGCCCGCCCCTTCGAGCTCCTCCATCGCGCGCAGACCCGGGCGTGGGTGCTCACCGTGCCCGAAGGGTGCCTGCCCGACCGTGCCGTCGCCGACGGGCCGAGCGTGCTCGACCTGCGCCGCGGCGTCGCGTCGGTGGCGGAGACGATGACGCGGGCGCTGGCCCGGGAACGGAAGTCGTTGTCCGGTCCCGCATTCGTCACGATCAGCGCGCGGGTGATCGAACTCGTGGCCGTCGCCCTGGCCGACCTGCGCGACGGCATCCGCCCGGGCGGCCTGGAGGCGGTGGCCGCGGCCGCCCGGGCCTACGTCGACGAACGTTCGGACGATCCTGACCTGACACCGGCGTCGATCGCGCGCGACCTGGGCTGGTCGCTGCGGCAGCTCCAGCTCGCGTTGCGGACGGCCGGCACCACGCCCGCCGAACTGCTCCGCAACCGGCGGCTGGACCGCGCCCGCAGCCGCCTCGAGGACCCACGCTGGAGCGCGGTCGCCGTGGGCGACATCGCGTTCGCCTCCGGCTTCGGATCGCTCAGCGCGTTCGGGACGGCGTTCCGTGCCCGCTTCGGGACCACCCCGCGGGCGGTGCGCGTCCCGGCCCCGGCGGCCTGGCCGTGAGGAGGCGGCACCGGCTCAGCGCAGCAGCGTCGCCCGCAGGGTCGCCGTGAGCCACGCCCGGTACTCGTCCACGTCCCAGCCGCAGTCGCGGCGCAGCAGCGCATGCACCTGCGGAGAACCCAGCGTGTAGAGCACGTGTGCCGCGTGATCGACGCTCACGTCGTCGCGCAGCAGCCCGTGCCGGTGCAGCCCGACCGCGATCGTGCGCGCGTTGTCCGCGGTGGCGCGGGCGTCCTCGTCGGCGAACCGGCGCATGTCCGGGTCCGCGCCCGACGACTCGACCGAGGTCATCAGCAGCCCGCCGGCCCGCTCGAGCAGGTCCGCGCCGTAACGGACCACCTGCTCGACGATGCGTTCGGCGTCCGATCCCGCCGGGCCGGAGGCGACCCGCCCCGGGCGCGAACGCTCGGCCGGAGCCGGATCGTCGCCGGCCGAGTCCGCGGACCCGCCCGCGACCGCGGCGTCGAGCGCCTCCCGGAACAGTTCGGACTTGCCGCCGGGGAACGCCGTGAAGACGGTTCGCACGGCGACCCCGGCCGTCTCCGCGATCTGCTTCACCGTGGTGCTGACGTACCCGCGATCGACGAAGAGCCGGGCGGCAGCGTCGACGACGGTCGCCCGGGTACGGCGCGCGGCCTCCTCGCGCAGCGGCGAACTGTAGGTCCTCTTGGCATGCTGGGACATCGATCTCAGCGTATCAGCATCGGTTGCATCGAAACTGCAACAGATTTCGGAGGCCTGCAGGCGCGACGACGACCGGGCATGCTGGTCGGGTGCATACCTTCGAGGTCTGGGCTCCGACCCCGCAATCCGTCCGGCTCCGCGTCGACGGCACGGACCACCCCATGCGCCGGGACGACGACGGCTGGTGGCGCGCCGAGGTCGACGCCTCCCCCGGTGCCCGCTACGGGTACGTCCTCGACGACGACGAGACCGTGCTGCCCGACCCGCGCTCGCCGCGGCAACCCGACGGCGTGCACGGCCTGTCCCAGCTGCACTCGCTCGACGAGAGCGCCTGGACCGACGCGTCCTGGACCGGTCGGCAACTCGCCGGCGGAGTGGTCTACGAGCTGCACGTGGGCACCTTCACCGATGGTGGCACCTTCGACGCGGCCGTCGACCGCCTCGACGACCTCGTCGAGCTCGGGGTGGACCTCGTCGAGCTGATGCCGGTCAACGCCTACAACGGCACCCGCGGCTGGGGCTACGACGGGGTGCTCTGGTATGCGGTGCACGAGCCGTACGGCGGCCCGGACGGCCTGCAGCGCTTCGTGGACGCCGCCCACGCCCGCGGCCTCGGGGTGATCCTGGACGTGGTCTACAACCATCTCGGACCGTCCGGCAACTACCTGGACCGCTACGGCCCGTACCTGTCCGGCGGGCAGGGCACGTGGGGCGCATCGGTCAACCTCGACGGGCCGGACTCCGGCGAGGTGCGCCGCTACATCCTCGACAATGCCCTGCGGTGGATGCGGGACTTCCATATCGACGGGCTGCGCCTGGACGCGGTGCACGCACTGGTCGACCACACCGCCGTGCACGTGCTCGAGGAACTGGCCGTCGCGACGTACCGGATGTCCGCGCACCTCGGCCGGCCGCTGAGCCTGATCGCCGAGAGCGACCTGAACGATCCGAAGACGATCTCGCCCCGCGCCGCCGGCGGCTACGGCCTGCAGGCGCAGTGGGACGACGACATCCACCACGCCGTGCACGCCGCCGTCTCCGGCGAACGACAGGGCTACTACGGCGATTTCGGTTCGCTCGACTGTCTCGCCCGCACCCTGCGGCACGGGTTCTTCCACGCCGGGACCTATTCGAGCTTCCGCGGGCGCACGCACGGGCGCCCGCTCGACGTCGGGCGCATCCCGGCGAGCGCCCTGCTCGCCTACACGTGCACCCACGACCAGGTGGGCAACCGGGCGATCGGCGACCGGCCCGGTCACTACCTCGACCACGGTCAGCTCGCCGTCAAGGCCGCGCTGGTGCTCACCTCCCCCTTCACGCCGATGTTGTTCATGGGCGAGGAGTGGGACGCGAGTTCACCGTTCCAGTACTTCACCTCCCACCCGGAACCCGAGCTGGCCCGGGCCACCGCCGAGGGACGCCGGCGCGAGTTCTCCGAGCACGGATGGGACGCCGAGGACGTGCCCGACCCTCAGGATCCGGAGACGTTCCGGCGGTCGACCCTGAACTGGGCCGAGCGCGCCGAGCCCGGCCACGCGCGGGTGCTCGACTGCTACCGGCAGCTGCTGGCGCTGCGCCGCGAACGCGCCGAGCTGACCGATCCGTGGCTCGAGCACCTGCACGTCGACTACGACGAGGACGAGCGCTGGATCGTGATGCACCGCGGCGGCCTTCATGTGGCGTGCAACCTCGGGCCCGACCCGGTGACCGTGCCCTTCGGTGGTGCTCCCCTGGTGTGGTGGGAGCCGGTTGTGGTCAACCGGACCGGGTCCGCGACGCTCGTGCCGGGGCACTCGTTCGTCGTGCTCGACTCTGCCGTCACACCGCGGGTCTGAGGCCGCGCAGGGTCACCGCAGGCCGTAGGCCGCGCAGGGTCACCGCAGCCGGAGGCGCACAGGATCACCGCCGGCGGAGCATGCGCAGGGTCAGCGCGGCGGTGGCCGCCAGGATCACCGCCGTGGCGGCCGCGGCCCCGTGCGTGCCGGCGACGAACGCGTCCCGCGCCGACTCGAGCAGGGCCTCGGCCTCCGCCGCCGGGAGTCGTCCGGCCGCGGCCACCGCGCCGCCGAGGGTGTCGAACTCGTGGCCGGAGCTCGGAATCCCGAGCCGGGAACGGTAGACGGCCGTGACGACGCTGCCGAGCACTGCCACCCCCAGCGCGACACCGAGTTCGTACGCCGTCTCCGACACCGCCGACGCGGCGCCGGCCCGGTCCGCCGGGGCGGCCCCGACCACCAGGTCGGTGGTGAGGGTCAGCGCGACGCCGACCCCCACGCCGATGAGGGTGAAGCCGACGACGAACAACCCCGCCCCGTGGGTGGTGCCGAGAGCCAGCAACATCGCCGCACCCACGGCCGCGATGGCCAGAGCACCCGACAGGACGGTCCCGACGGGCAGGCGCCGCACGAGCCATGCCGCTCCGAGCGAGGACAGAGCGCTGGTCGCGGTCCCGGGGAGCATCAGCAGACCCGCCTGTAGTGGTCCGATCCCGAGCACCAGCTGCAGATACTGCGACCCGAAGAACAGCACCCCGGCGAGGGCGAAGATCGCCAGCAGATTCGTCAGTACGGCCGCGGAGAACTCGCGCCGCCGGAACAGAGTGAGATCGAGCAGCGGGTTCTTCGCGACCCGCTGACGGTGCACGAACGCCGCGGCGGCCGTCAGACCGCCGCCCAGCGCGACCAGCGCGGCGGCATGCGGGCCGTGCAGCGCCGTTTCCTTGACCGCGTAGACGATCGGAACCACGGCCAGCAGCGACAGCGCGGCCCCCGGCAGGTCGAAGCGGCCCGGGTGCGGATCCCGCGATTCCGGGACGAGGAACGGCCCGGCGAGGACGAGCACCGCCATGATCGGCAGGTTGATCAGGAAGACCGACCCCCACCAGAAGTGTTCGAGCAGCCAGCCGCCCACGAGCGGGCCGAGCGCGGCGCCGCCGCCGGCCATCGCGCCCCACACGCCAATGGCGACGGTCCGCTCCCGCGGGTCGGTGAACATGTGCCGGATGAGCCCCAGGGTCGCGGGCATGAGGGTGGCGCCGGAGATTCCCTGCAGTGCACGCGCCAGGATCAGCATCTCGGGGCTCACCGCCCACGCCGCGACGGCCGAGGCCGCGGCGAAGCCGACGGCGCCGACCAGCAGGAGCCGGCGACGGCCGACGCGGTCGCCGAGCACGCCCATCGTCACGAGCAGGCCGGCGACGGCGAACGAGTACACGTCGATGATCCACAGCAGCTGCACCCCGCTCGGGGCCAGATCGGCACTGAGGAAGGGCAGGGCGAGGTCGAGAACGGTCGCGTCGACCGCGATCAGCAACACGGCACAGGCGAGTACCACCAGCCCCGCCCAGGTGCGCACACCCGCGGGCGCAGGCCCGGTCCCCGCGTCCGCCGGGCGGAGCCCCGGCGTCTGCCCGGTGTTCGTCATCCGTCTTCCCTCCACACTGAACCGTCCAGCCGGTACAGAAATACGGTAGCACCGACCGTCCGGACGGTACAAAGACAATCGGTAGAATCGGCCCATGGCCTCCGACACCCGCGACCGCATCCTCGACGCCCTCGAACGCACCCTCGTCGACGTGGGGGTCGCCCAGGTGACGCTCGAGGGCGTCGCGGCCGCCGCGGGCGTCTCGAAAGGCGGCCTGCTGTACCACTTTCCGACCAAGGAGTCGATGCTCGCCGCGATGGTGCGGCGCCTCGGCGAACGGGGCGACGCCCGGCTCGCCGATGCCGTCGCCGGCGGCACCCCGGTCGCGGAGTGGTATCTCGCCGATCCGGACGAGACCGGCGACGCCGCGGAGATGGCCCTGTTCCGGTCCACGGTGGCGGCGCTGCGCAGTGCCGACGGCCAGCACGACGACGTGCAGCGCGCGGTGGTCGAGGTGATGCGCTCGTGGGACGAGGGCCTGCGCGCCGAGATCGACGATCCCGTCACCGCCGAGATCGTGCGCCTCGTGGGCGACGGCATCTACCTCGGTGCGATGCTCGGCCTCCCGAAGCCCGATCCGGAACTGCACAGACAGGTGGTCGCCCGCCTGCTCGGCTCCGCACACCCCTGATCGCCGGAACCGCCGCCACACCCGCACCGATCGGAATCACCCGGGCGGCGCACGCGGTTCACGGGCGCCGGCACACACCGGACGGGCGGGCCCGGCGGGGACAACACACCTCCCCCGCCGGGAATCCCGTGCGGCTCAGGTGAGATAACGGTAGGCCGGCGAGCCCGGCTCGAGCCGCTGCGCCTCGATCGGCGAGGCCGACATGCGCGCCAGCAGCGGCGACAGGCCGTCCGCCGCCCCGAGTTCGATGCCGACCAGCGCCGCCCCGAATTCCCGGTTGTTGCGCTTGACGTACTCGAACAGCGTGATGTCGTCGTCGGGTCCGAGCACCTCGTCGAGGAACCGCCGCAACGCACCCGGCTCCTGGGGGAAGTCCACCAGGAAGTAGTGCTTGAGGCCGCGGTGCACGAGGGAGCGCTCGATGATTTCCCCGTAGCGGGAGACGTCGTTGTTGCCCCCAGAGATCAGGCACACCACCGTCGAGCCCGGCGCGATGGTCAACCCCTCGAGAGCAGCGACGGACAGCGCGCCCGCGGGCTCGGCGATGATGCCCTCGTTCTGGTACAGATCCAGCATCGCGGTGCACACTGCACCCTCGTCGACCTGGGTCATCCCGAACGGCCCGGTGCCCAGACCGTCGTTGCGGAGCGCCGCGACCAGCGGCAGGTTCGCGTGGGAGACGATCTCGGCGCCGAGCCGGGAGACCACCGCGTACGGCACGTCGCCGACCCGCTTGACGGCGGCACCGTCGACGAACGGATCCACCTCGGGCAGGGTCACCGGTCCGCCCGCGACGAGGGCCGCGGTCATCGACGCCGCGCCGGCCGGTTCCACCCCGACGATGGAGGTGGACGGCGACTTCTCGTGCAGGTACGCCGCGATGCCGGCCAGACAACCGCCACCGCCGACCGGAACCAGCACCAGGTCCGGCGCCGCGGGCAGCTGCTCGAGCACCTCGCGGGCGATGGTCCCCTGCCCCGCCGCGGTGCGCGCGTCGTCGAACGGCGCGACCATCGTCGCGCCGGTACGCGCGACGTCCTCGGCGGCGGCGGCCGCCGCCGCGTCGAACGTGTCGCCCGTGGGGATGAGTTCGACGAAGGCACCGCCGTGCGCACGGATGCGGTCCCGCTTCTGCTTCGGGGTCCGGGTGGGCACGTAGATCCGGCCCATCACCCCCATCGCCCGGCAGGCGTAGGCCACACCCTGCGCGTGATTGCCGGCGCTGGCCGTCACCACACCCGCCTCGCGTTCGGCGGGAGAGAGCTGCGCCATGACGTTGTATGCGCCGCGCAGCTTGTAGGAGCGGACGCGGGTGAGGTCCTCGCGCTTGAGATAGACGTTCGCGCCGGTGAGGACGGAGAGCCGCTCGCTGTGCTCGAGCGGGGTGGGCGCGACCACCGCCGAAATTCGCTCCGCCGCGGCCTCGATGTCGGCCACGCTCAGGGCGGGCAGGTGCATCGGATCGGCGGCTCGCGAGGTAGTGGTCACCTACCTATGCTGCCACTGCCCGCCCGGAACCCCCAACGCGGGTTTCGTCACCCCGCCGGCCACACCCGGCTCCCGCGCTCGCGCGTCAGCGCGGTTCCAGGATCAGGAGCGGGATCTCCCGGTCCGTCTTCTTCTGGTACTCCGCGTAATCGGGGAAGGCCTCGACCGCGCGCCGCCACCACAGATCCTTCTCCTCGCCGTGGACCTCGCGGGCGGTCATGTCCCGGACCGTCGGCCCGTCACGCAGTTCGACGTGCGGGTCCGCCAGGACGTTGTAGTACCAGACCGGATGCTTCGGGGCACCGCCGAGGGAGGCGACCACCGCGTAGACGCCGTCGTGCTCGACCCGCATCAGCGGGGTCTTGCGCAGCTTGCCGGTCCTCGCTCCGCGGCTGGTCAGCACGACGACGGGCCGGCCGTTCAGGGTAGTACCCTCGGTACCGCCGGAACTCTCGTACAGCGCCACCTGGTCGGCGGCCCACTGGGACGGACTCGGTTCGTATTCTCCGGTGAGAGGCATGGCCCCGATTCGACCACGCCCGGCCGCCCCTCGCTGCCAAAACACGGCTCATCTGTCAAACCACCAGCGAAAAAGGGTCGCCAGGCAACCGACGTGCATTCAACGTCTCGACCAGCCGCCGGATCACTGGCTTCGGCTCGGACTCCCGATGCAGCCGCAACGCGCGTTCACGCAGCTGGCTGGGCACTTCCACATTCTCACGTGTATGGGTGCCAGAATATGATTAGCGTGACTAATTATCGGTTACATTGGCAGTTCGGGGCGTGGACACTCGAGAAGGACCGGTCTTGCTGTATTCGCCGAAGCGCGTCTGCCGGCCGGTCGGCCGCGACGATCGCGCCGACGGCAAGACGAAAGGATGCTGGTCCGAGTCCGTCACAACGGTGGCAACGTACTGATCGCATGGAAGCCCAACGGTTTCATTCCGGGGTGTCCGCGCACCGCCGCGCCTACCTGCGCAAAGGATGCAGGTGCGGGCCTCGACCTCACCGACCACGCGGTTGACCGGCGCCGGCGTGGGGCGACAGTCAACCAGGTCGAACCAGTCCGAGAGGGACTCGAGCAGCCAGGGGTGTCGAGCAGACCGCCGACCAGCAGGACGGGCAGTCCTCCCGCCTCCAACGGTGGGGCCGTAACTCCTCGGACCAGGTTGTGTGACTGCTGCCGCTGCCGAAGGGCACGTGCCTCCTCGTACAGGGGCACGTGCAGCGCGGTGGCGAACCGGTCGGCCGCACGCAACAGATCAACAGCCATGTGATAACTCTTGCGTGGATGACCTCGGTCACTCGACGGGGAAATCCCTCGAACTCGCCGTCCACCCGCTCCGATCGGGGACAACCCGGCGCGTCCGGTCCAGGGTTTCCCCCGTCGCCGGTCACCGTGCCCGTGCCGAATGCTGTTCTACGTCAACCATTCGTGCCGGCGGCTCATCACCCGCCCGGCGCACACTGCGAGGGAGAACACCTTGACCAAGAACGTGTGTCGTGCAGCGGTGGCCGCCCCCAAGGCGATCCATCCCGTCAGGCTCGGCCCGCTTGCTCCCGCATCCGCGTCGATGTTCAGGGTGCCGGTCGTAGGCGGGTCGTGGGCGCGGCACTGTCACGTCGAGCGCTTACCTATCGGGAATCGGCAGGTCAGGTAGTCGACTACTCGTTACCGCCGCAGGACGAAGTGCGAGGCCTTCTGCACGGATGCTCTCCCCAGACCCGATATGGGACTTGCGAGTGCGTCGCAGGATGTGCCGATGAAGTGAGGGCGTCATGACCGAAGACGCAGCGATCGCCGAAGCCACGGGACGGTTCACCTCCGCCCGGCGCCGAAGCGGCTCGCCCGGCAGCGTGTCCGCCGTCGTCCGGTCCGGCCGCTGACTGCACGGTTCGTCCTGTCCCCACCCGTGGTATTTCCTCTCGGGGTAGAGATTTGCAACCTGGGGTGCCTACTGGGGGCAGCGGCGCCGGCACATTGTGGTAGGCGATCAGCTGCGCACCAGGCGGAGCGCAACGATGCAGAGATTCCGGGTAGGCCGGCGCTCCCGAACCTGACCCCAGCCCCTACGTGTGGGGTCGCCCAAGGGCACCCGTGACGGTGACCCGATCGGGCCAGACCTCACCACATCGGGAAGCGACAAGAAGAGCAGGGACCGAAGTCCCGGGAGGAGCACGGCATGGTAACGAGCGGTCGAAGTCATGGACGCGAACAGCGGCGGGTCGTCGACTACCTGGTCGATGCGGTGGCCGCGCTGGGCGTGCGGAACATCTTCGGGGTGGACGGCGCCAACATCGAGGACCTCTACGACGCGGTCTTCGATGCCGACGTGGATGTGACCGGGGTGGTTGCCAAGCACGAGTTCTCCGCGGCCACCATGGCCGACGGGTACGCACGCTCGTCGAGTGGGCTCGGTGTTGTCGCCGCCACCTCGGGTGGTGGCGCGATGAACCTGGTCGCCGGACTGGCCGAGTCCTACACCTCGCGGGTGCCGGTGCTGGCCCTGGTCGGTCAGCCACCGACCACGTTGGAGGGCGGCGGGGCGTTCCAGGATTCCAGCGGCCGGGCGGGTTCGATCGACGCTGCGCGGTTGTTCTTCGAGATCTCCCGCTACTGCGCGCGGGTCGAGCGGCCCGAGGACATCGCCGAGCACCTGGAGCGGGCGGTGTCCGCGGCGCTGTGCGGTGGGCCTGCGGTATTGCTGTTGCCCAAGGATGTTCAGCAGGCCACCGTTACGGGGCCCCGGTTCACCCCGCCGACCCGCCGGGTGGTTCGCGATCACATCGGGCTGGCCCGGGTCGCCGAGATGATCGCCGCGGCCCGGCGGACCGGCAAGATCGTGCTCATCGTCGGCGATCAGGTGGCGCGCAACGATGCCCGCGCGCAGGTGCGGGCGTTGGCCGTCGCGTTGGACGCGGCGGTCGGGGTGGCACCGGATGCGAAGGATTGCTACGCCGCCGACGAGCATGGATTCTGCGGTGTGGCAGGCATAATGGGCCACGCCGAACTCGTCGACGCCGTGCAGCAGGCGGCGTTGTGCCTGCTGGTGGGCACCCGGATGCCGATGACCGCACGAGCCGGGCTCGACGGTGCGCTGGCCGGAGTGCCGGTGGCCAGCATCGGCGCCGAACCACCCTATGCGCCCACGGTGCACGCGGTGAGCATGGACCTCGGGTCGACACTGGACGAGCTCACGGCGCTGTTCGACGTCGACGGCGTACCGGAACCGGCAGGCCCGCAGGCCCTGACGACGCTGGAGGTACCCGACTCCTCGGGTCCGGGGCTGCGCTACCGCGAGGCCGTGGAGGCGATCACAGCGATGCTGCCGGCGGGAGCGGACGTGTTCGCCGACGCCGGGAACACGGGCGCATCGGTGGTGCATCATCTTTCGGTGCCCCGCGGCGGGCGGTTCGTGGTCGCCCTCGGGATGGGCGGCATGGGCTACAGCTTCGGCGCGGGGATCGGCTCGGCGTTCGCGCGGAACAGAAGGACGTTCGTGATCGCCGGGGACGGCGCGTTCTTCATGCACGGCCTGGAGATGCACACCGCGATCGAGCACGACCTGCCGGTGACATTCATCGTGTTCAACAACAACGCGCACGCGATGTGCGTGACCCGCGAGCAACTGTTCTACCGCGATCGATACAGCTTCAACCGATTCCGGCCGGCCCTGCTCGGCGAGGGGATCGCGGCGATGTTCCCGACGCTGCCGGCATTCGCCGCGCGAAGTGTCGGCGAGCTGACCGACGCGCTGGCACGCAGCGCGCACACCGAAGGCCCGTCGTTCGTAGCGGTGGACTGCGATCCCGACGAGATACCACCGTTCCTGCCGTTCCTGACCAGCCCCCGATAAAGAACCGAAGGAGAGAAATCGTGACCATCAGTCTTCCCGCTCTGAGCGACATCGCCGAGGATCTGATCCCGGGTGTGCTGCGGATCGAAAATTCCGACAAGGAGGCCACCACACCGATCATCGTGGACATGCTGCGGTCGGTGTACCCGCACGACCAGGTGTTCGGTCAGTTCTGCCCGGTCAACGCCTACATCGCGGCGCCGCCGCGTGAGGTGTACGAGTACCTTGCGGACACCCGGTGTCTGGAGGAGTGGACCTACAGCCTGCGCGGGTTCACCGAGACCGACGAGCCCGGGCTGTGGCTCTCCTACGACCGACTCGGCGACCAGACGAAATGCTATGTGCGCACCGTCGCGAACCCCGACGCGATGACGGTGGACTACCACTGCGCGTGGGACCAGGGCCGACACCTGTGGATGATCTATCTGATGCGGGTGGTCGATGCGCAGGTGGTGCTCAACAAGCCCGGATCGGTGGTGCTGTGGACCAACTGCCGCCACCCGTTCTACGACGAGAACCCTTACCCGGAGACGGCACCGGCGAACCGCCCGGTGTGGGTCGGCGACTTCTGGGACATGTTCTCCGCCGGACATCAGTTGGAGATGGACAACCTCAAGGCCATCTGCGAGTACCGCGCCACCCACGGTCTGCCGATCAAGCCGGAATGGATGAAATGAGCATGACAGTGCACGCACCGATGACAGCGGCCCGGCCCACGGTCAGCCTGGTCGACGTCGCCAGCTATCTACCGGAGAATCGGGTTCCCACCGAATATTTCACTCAGTTCTCCCGCTCGGACCGGATGGCGAAGAACGTCATGTTCCGCTCGCCGAAGTATCGGCACCACGTGGCCCGTGACGAGACTGCGGTGGACATGGTGGAGCGGGCGGTGGCCCCGCTGATCGACAGGCACGGCGCGGACACGATTTCGAACGTGGATGTGCTGCTCACCCACACCCAGCTGCCCGACAACCCGGTGCTCGGCTGCGGCCCGGAGGTGGCCCGCCGGTTGGGATTGCGCCCGGACTGGGTGATCGACGTGCACAACGGCGGCTGCGCGTCGTTCGTGCACATGATGGCGCTGGCCCGGACCATCCTGCAGAACTCCGATGCGACCACGGCGCTGGTCGCCACGACCCAGAACAGTGCGGGACAGGTCTTCACCCAGAGCGAGATCCGAGGGTTGGCGCATGCCTCGGTCCCCGGCGACGGCTGCGGGGTCGGCCTGTTGACCAAATCCGACGACGCCCCGATCCTGGGCATCGAATGCCGCACCTATCCGGAGTTCGGTGGGGACATGACCTTCGAGGGAGTTCCGGTCTCCGATCGCAAGTACTGGGAGCCGGGCCTCGGGCAGGTCTGCGTGGGGTTCACCGAGTCCAAGATCACCAAGGTGTTCGCCCGCGGCAACCGGCTGGTGCCGGAGGTGGCGCTGGCGGTCTGCGATCGGATCGGCGTGCAATCCGCCGAGGTCGACACCTTCGTCACCAACCAACCCAACCGGCTGTTCCTGCGGAACTGGCGCGAGGCCATGCAGCTGACCCCGGAGCAGCACCCGGACACCTTCGACGAGTGCGGAAACCTTTTCGGCGCCGGCATTCCGGTGACGCTGGATACCGCCAACCGGGACGGGCGCATCGGCAACGGGTCACTGGTGGTGCTGGCCGGATTCGCCCACGCCGGCGACTTCGCCGGTGCGGCCGCCGTCCGATGGGGAGCGGGGCCGACGCCATGACCGGCGAGATCGCGGAGGCGACGACACCGTCGGCGGGGAGCGGCGTGACCAGGCCGATGCCCCACTTCGAGCTCGGGCTGAGCGAGAACCCGTTCCCGCCGTTGCCGTCGGTGCTGGCGGCGCTGTACGAACAGATGGCCCGGGCGAATCGATATCCGGAGTTTCTGCCGCAGCGGCTTCCCCGGATCATCGCCGACCGGGTCGGTGTGGACCCGGAGCAGGTGGCGGTCGGTTCGGGCGCGACGGGGGTGGCGATGCAGATCATGCAGGCCGTGCTGCGAAGCGGCGAAACCATGGTGTTCGCGAACCCGACGTTCGACGGTTATCCGATCATGGCCGACATGTTGGGCGTGGAAGCGGTGGCGGTGCCGCTCGATCATGGTGGTCGCCAGGATCTGTGTGCGATGGGCGAGGCGGTCGACGACCGGACCGGGCTGGTGGTGGTGTGCCGGCCGCACAACCCCACCGGCACCCTGGTCTCCGCGGCCGACCTGGAGGTGTTCCTGTCCTCGATTCCGCCGCAGGTGGTGGTGATCCTCGACGAGGCCTACGTCGAGTTCATCGACGCCGCCGACGCGGTCGATGTGCTCGGCCTCATTCGCCGCTACCCCAATATTCTGGTGCTGCGGACGTTTTCGAAGGCATTCGGGCTGGCCGGGCTGCGCATCGGGTACGTATTCGGAGGGCGGGAGCTGGTGGCGCGGGTGCGGCGCCGGCAGCTGCCGTTCGGGATGAGTTGCGCGGCGGTGGCGGCGGTGACCGCCTCCTATGCGGCGGAGGACGAGCTGCGGGACCGGGTCGCGCGGATCACCGCCGAACGCGAACTCTTGTGGGTGGCGTTGCGGCAGAACGGGGTGCATGTTCCCCGCAGCCATGCCAACTTCCTCTACCTGAACGGGTCGCGCATCGCACCGGCGCTGCAGCGCGCCGGCATCGTGGCAAAACCCTACGCCGACGGCAGCGCCCGCATCGCGGTGGGCGATCCCGCCGCCGGCCGCGCGGTGCTGCGGGCACTGCAGGCGATCTGAGGGCCGCGGTATGTCGACGATGTTGCCGCGTGCCTCGCAGTTACGTGCGGCCGGGCGCGGTGCTGTTCGCACGCTCACCGCCGGGGCCGATCCCGATCGCTATTTCCGGTGGCGGCGCGACCGCGACGGTGACCCGTTCGAGGTCCGGTTTCCCGGCTTCACGCCGATCCTGTTCACCGGACATCCCGAGGGTGCCCGAGATATCTTCCGTGCGCCCGTCGATCTGGTCGAGCCCCCGACACCGAATCCGATCGCGCCGCTGGTCGGGGACGCGTCGCTGATCTTGATATCCGGAGAGCGGCACCGCCGGGAACGGAAATTGTTGACACCACCGTTCCACGGGCAGCGGATGCGGGCATACGGCGAGATCATCCGCGATTCGACCCTCGATGAGATCGCCGACTGGACTCCGGGACGCATCGTCGACTCGCGGTCTGCCCTTCGGGCCATCACCCTGCGCGTGATCCTGGAGGCGGTGTTCGGGCTCACCGGCGCTGAACGCCCGGCCGAATACATCCGGGTGGTCGCCGATTTCCTCGCCGCCTACACCGGCCCGCTGATGTTGGTTCCACCGCTGCGCCGCGGTGTGTTCGGACACGCGCCCTGGGATCGGTTCGTCCGCGCCCGCGACGAATTCGATGCGTTGCTGACCGAGGACATCGAGCGCCGGCGCGCGGACCCCGAGGACGGCCGGGTGGACATCCTGAGCATGCTGCTCGCCGCGACCTACGAAGACGGGTCGCGGATCGACGACGGCGAGCTGCGCGAGGAACTCCGCACATTGCTGGTGGCCGGGCACGAGACCACCGCGACCTCGGTGTGCTGGGCGTTGTTCCATCTGCACCGCCACCCTGAGGTCCGCGAGCGGGTGATAGCCGAGGTGCGGGACCTGGGCGCGACGGCGGCGCCCGAGGACCTCGCTCGGTTGCCGTACCTGGACGCGGTGTGCCACGAGACGCTGCGGTTACACCCGCCGGTGCCGATCGTGCTGCGCCGGCTGACCGGGCCGCTGCACGTGCGCGGCGTCCCGGTAGCCGCGGGCGCAACGGTCGGTATCGCCCTGCCGCTCCTGCATTCGCATCCGGATGTCTGGGAACGACCCGACCGGTTCGATCCGGAGCGTTTCGTCGGGCGGCACTACAGTCCGTTCGAATTCGCGCCGTACGGCGGCGCGCATCGACGGTGCATCGGGTTCGCCCTGGCGGAGTACGAGATGCCGATCGTGCTGGCGACCATCCTGTCGCGGGTCCGGCTGGCTCTGCCGGAGCGGGCCCTACGCCGGCCGCCGCCGGTGTCGGTCCCACACAACATCGCGACCGGGCCGCGAAGGCCGATCATGTTCGAAGTGTTGGGCCCGCGGCACCAGGACGACCGTTCGGACGGGTCGTCGGTCCCGCACGGTCCGGGGTGATGTCGAGCGCGGCGGCGCCCGGTGTTCCGGGCGGGGATGAATCCGATTGCCGACGATCGAGAGCAGGATCGAGATGAGCACCACCACCGACGGCTACCCGGCCGGGCCCGGGTCGCAACGCCCTCGCCATGGTGCAGACTGCGGCGCTCACGGCGGCGCCGGTAAACGCGACGACGAGCCGCGACACGCGGCATCGGAGGAACAACAGCTCACCACCGCGCATGGCAAACGATCGCGAAGGAGCGACGACGTCATGGTGACACGGCTCGCCACCCTCATCGTCGACCGTCCCCGCCGGGTTCTCGCCGGCGCCCTGGCCTTCCTGGTGCTCGCCGGTGTGTTCGGCACGGGTGTCTCCGCCGAGCTGAAGGTCGGCGGTTTCGACGACCCCGGCTCGGAATCGTCTCTGGCCGAGGCCTTCCTCGACGAGCGCTTCGGCGGCTCCACACCCAACCTGGTGTTGCAGGTCACCGCCCGCGCCGGCGATGTGAACAGCCCCGAGGTGATGGCCGCGGCGCAGCGGCTCGAGCGGCGGATCGCGGCGGAGCCGGAGGTGACCGAGGTCGGCTCCTACTGGACCACGCGGCTGCCGGATCTGCGCAGCACCGACGGCCGGTCCGGGCTGGTGCTGCTGCACGTCGGCGGCACCGCGGAACAGGCCGCCCGGCACACCACGACGATCCTCGCGGAGCTGCCCGAGGACCCGGCGGTGCGGGTGGCGGCCGGGGGCAAGCTGGGGCTGACCGACGCCCTCGAGACCCACGTGGCGCAGGACCTGAAGCTGGCCGAATCGATCGCGCTGCCCGCGACGCTGCTGCTGCTGATCATCGTGTTCGGCAGCGTGGTGGCCGCGCTGCTGCCGCTGAGCCTGGGCGTGGCCTCGATTCTGGCGACGATGCTGGTGCTGTTCGTGCTGGCCCAGGTCACCGACGTGTCCGTCTACGCGCTGACCGTGGCCACGGCATTCGGGCTCGGCCTCGCCATCGACTTCGGGCTGCTGCTGGTGTCCCGGTTCCGCGAGGAGCGGGCCGCCGGGCATCCACCACGGGAAGCGGTGATCGAGTCGGTCGCGACGGCCGGCCGCACCATCTTGTTCAGCGCGGCCACCGTGACGGTGGCGATGGGCGGGATGCTCGTGTTCCCCATCTACTTCCTGCGGTCGGTCGGGTTCGCGGCGATGGCGGTGGTGGTGACGGCGGCCGTGAGCGCAGTGGTGGTGCTGCCGGCGATTCTGGCACTGCTCGGTGGGCGAATCGACTCGTTGGCGGTGCGGCGCCGACGCGACCGGCTGGCGGCGGATTCGCCGTTCTGGCGTCGCACCGCGGCGGCGGTGACGCGCCGACCGGTGCGCGCCGCGCTGCCGGTGCTGATGCTGTTGCTACTGATGGGCCTTCCGGTCCTGCACGCCCGGTTCGCGACCCCGGACGAGCGAGCGCTGCCGGTCGATTCGGCCGCGCGTCAGGTCACCACCGCGATCCGGGACGACTATGCCGCCGACAGCTCGGACGCGGCGATCTTGGTGGCGCGCAACGACGCGGCGGCGCTCGAGCGGGTGGCCCGCGAGGTGTCCGCGCTCGACGAGGTGGCCCGGGTGGACGGCGCCTTCGGCCGCTACCAACACGGGATGCTGGTGGCCGGTCCGGGACCGCAGAGCGCGCGCTTCACCGCCGACGATGCCGGGTACGTGCTGGTCGAACCGACGGTGGACGCGCAATCGGAACCGGCCCAGGACCTGGTGCACGAGATCCGGGCGCTGCCGGCGGTGGCCGAGAACCGCGTTGCCGTCGGCGGCCCGACGGCGACGCTGATCGACAGCAATTCCGCGATCGCCGGCCGTCTGCCGTCGGCACTCGCACTGCTGGCCGTGTCGACCTTCGTGCTGTTGTTCCTATTCACCGGAAGCATGATCGTGCCGATCAAGGCGCTGCTGCTCAACGTGTTCGTGCTCATCGCGGTGATCGGCGCGATGGTGTGGCTGTTCCAGGACGGGCACCTGGCCGCGATCACCGGCGTGACGCCCGCACCGCTGAACATCGGCATGGTGGTGCTGCTGTGCTGCATCGCGTTCAGCCTGTCGGTGGACTACGAGATCTTCCTGCTCAGCCGGATCAAGGAGGCGCGCGACGGCGGGGCGGACACCACCGAGGCGACCATCGAGGGCCTGGGGCGCGTCGGGCGGATCGTGAGCAGCGCGGCCGCCCTGCTCACCGTGACCTTGCTGTCCTTCTCGACCGGACTGTCGTTCATGCAGATGTTCGGGATCGGCACTGCGCTCGCCGTACTGATGGACGCCACACTGGTGCGCGGTGTGCTGGTGCCGGCGTTCATGCGGGTGGCCGGCGAGTTCAACTGGTGGGCACCGGGACCGCTGCGCCGACTGCACGCGCGGATCGGGGTGCGCGAGTCCCCGAGGTCGTCCGCTCCCGCAGGGTCGCGGCCAGGCAGCTGAACGTTCGGGTCGGCTGCGGCGTGCACGGGCTGCGCCACCAGCGGGGACTGTCCAGCGGCAGCGTGCCGAACAGCGTCCCCATCACGATGGTCCAGGCTGTCCCTGTGCCGCCGCGGGATTTCGCAGGCCGGGCACGCGAGCTGGGAGGACAGCGCGGTGGCGACCTGGTGTTCGACCACGGTGTCCTGCACCGCGGCGAACAGGTGCTCGGCCCAAACATCGCGGTCGAGGGTTTTCCCCGTCGCCGGTCACCGTGCCCATGCCGAATGATGTTCTCCACGTCAACCACTCGTGCCGGGTGCAACACCCGCCGAAACACACCACGAGAAGAACACCTTGAACAAGAAAGTGTTTCGCGCAGCGATGGCCGTTCCCGAGGCGATCCATCCCGTCAGGCTCGGCCCGCTTGCTCCCGCATCCGCGCCGTTGTTCAGCGTGCCGGTCGTGGGCGCCGTCCCGCCCGACGTGGCGAGGTTGCCGCGGAAACAAGAGTCGGCTACTCGTTACCGCCACGCGGTGAAGTGCGACGGCTTCGTCAAGGATGCTCTCCTCATACCCGATATGAGACCGGCAAGTACGTCGCAGAATGCGCCGATGAAGCGAGGCCTTCATGATCGAGGACGCAGCGATCACCGAAGCCACGAGACGGTTCACCCCCGGCTCGTCGCCGAACAGGCTCGCCCGGCAACGTGCCCGCCATCGCCCGGTCCGGCCGCCGACTGCACGATCCGTCCCGTCCCCACCCGTGACCCTTTCCCTCGGTGTGGAGATTTGCAGCCGTCGGTACTTCGTGGAATCCATAGTGTCGGTCTCGGTTCCACGGTGAACCGCCGACAACCACCGACAACCACCGACCTGATACGCGATAGTTGCCAGGAGCTGGAGATGAACCCACTTGCGTTCCCCCAATCGGACGAGCGATCGATCACAATCGAGTTCGACGAGCTGCACAACGAGATCGACCACATCGACGCGGAAATTCTCGCGGCGGTCGTCCGGCGCACGGAACTCTCTCGGAGAGTTGCCGCGGTCGAGCGGGCCTGCGGCGTCACCGGCACCCCGTACAAGCGCGACCTCGCGGTGATCCACCGCTTCGGAGTGCTCGGTAAGGAAGGCCACTCGCTCGGCAGCCTGCTGATCCGGCTGGCGCATCCGCGCAACCACCGCTGAACTTGCCACCCCAAACCCGACAAGAGGAGGACTTCCGATGAGAAACATCCGACTCAGAAACATCCGACGTGCCGGGTCGGTGGCAGCGGCAGCGGCGCTCGGTCTGCTGGCAGTCGGCACTGCGTCCGCGACCCCGCCGGTCGCCACACCCGAACCCGGCGGGGTCATCCGCATGGACCTGGCACCAGGGGAAACGTGGGAGTGCGAGGGATGGAGTCTCGAGCCGCCGTACCTACAAGTGGTCCCGGACTTCTACAAATTCGAGACCGGACCGAACCCGATCTTCTTCCGATACACACCCGGTACCCGAGCGTTCATCCAGTGCATCGGCACGGGTGCACCGTACTACTACGTCGGCCCAATCGTGACCGCCATCCCATAAGTTCGCGCACGCACTGTCAGCTTCGCTGATGGCCGGCTGCAGCGGATGATCTCGCCGCTCGTGCTCATCGATGTCCTCGATGAGCACGAGGCCCGGTTCTTCGGCCAGATCGGTGCCGCCGCCCTCGCGACCTACCAGCCCGGTACCGCAGGAACGGTGAGAGCGGCGCCCCTGCCCGAGGTGGCTGACGAGCTGACCGAGTGGGGTGTCTCGAGAAGGACGAGGTCCGTGCAGGTCGAAGGGCCGGAGCCGGTAGCGCGAAGCCGGGGCCGTCCCCCGCCTGGAATCGGGTGCTGTCCCGGCAACCGCGTCGCCAGGGGAGGCAGTCGAAGCGCCCTTGACGACGACCACGGGCGGGGTGGATCGCGTACAGCGCCCGGCGGTGATCACACGCAGTCCTTCACGCTGTCCCGGAAGGAGTTGGCGAGCTGCGTCCGGGAGCGGACACCAACCTTGCGATAAACCCGTCCCAGGTGCATCTCGATCGTCTTGACACTGAGGAACAGCTGCGTGGCGATCTCACGGTTCGTGCCACCGTTTGCAGCAAGCTGGGCCACCTCCAACTCCTGTGCGGTGAGCGCGTCGGCAACGCTTCCACTTCGCGCCTTGGCTGGTTGCCCGGCGGCGGTGAGTTCGGTGGCCGCCCGCGCCGCCCACAGGCGAGCCCCAATTCGCTCGAACCCGTCGAGTGAGCAACGAAGATGCTCGCGCGCGTCGCGCCGACGACCCGCCCGACGGAGCCGTTCGCCATAGCACAATCGCGTGCGGGCCGCATCGAACGGCGACGGGCACCGAGCGTGGAAGGCGAGTGCCCGCGAAAAGAACTCGTCGTAATCCCCATCGCCAGCTACCAACGCCATAGCCCGCCAGATCAAAGCACTGAGCGCCGGAGGCAGCGTCAATCCTGCGAATCCCCCCAGCTGATCTCGCATTGTGGCGCTGATGTCCGCACCGACCCGAACGTAGGCCTCGATGAGATCCAGGGACGAGACTCGCACCACCATCGGGTCGCGTACATCCGGCTCCGGGCCTCGATTGACCTCCTCGAGGTATGGAATCGCCCGATCGGGTCGGTTCAGGCTCAGCTCGAGCAGGCCCAATCCCTCCAGCGCCACGTGATGCATCACGCCCAACCGGGTGACCTCACGCTGTCGCAGCGATTCTGCAGCATGAGCACGGCAGGACTGTTCGTCACCAACTTGCGCTTCGAGCAGCGCAAGGCAGCCCAGCGCCGGACACAGCGTGAAGACGTCACCGATACCGGCCGCCAGTTCGGCCGCCTCCGCAGCCGCGGACCGGCCCGACTGCAGCCGTCCTCGCCTACTGTCGGCGAGCGCTGCAACATGCAGCGCCAGCGGTAGATGGCCCAGCGCGCCGCTGCGCCGTAGCTGATGAAGCAACGGGTCGAGGAACCCCCGCGGATCGATCTCCTCGCCGTACCAGGTCACACCACTGAGCGCGCCGACAAGGACCCACTCGATGTCGGGCTCACCTGCCGCAGGCTTCCGGGTCGACGCGGCCGCCTCCCGCATCCACCGCATGCCGTCCGACTCCTGGCCCATCAGTGTCAGAGCGTTCCCGATGACGGTCTTGCTCAGGAGTTGGGTGTTTCCGTCGGCCGGGGAAGCTGAGTGGGCGGCCTCCCGCGCGAGCGCACAGGCGCCCGCGGGATCACCCGCTGCCAGCGCTCCAATGGCAGCCGTGGCCCGCAACGAGGCCGCCCGCGCGGGGTCTACCTCGCTGACCGCAACCGCGCCGGCCTGCCACACCATGCGGGCGACGCTGGCCCGTCCCGTGTGAAGTTCAATTCGACCGCGCATGTCCGCGATGTCGGCATGCAGGACGGGATCGACCGTGTACTCTTCGGACTTCCTCAGCAGTCGCAGCGCAGTGTCAAGCTGTCCCGCGGAGTGCGCCGCGTTCGCGGCGGCACAGAATCGGCGCGCCTTCGAGGGGCCGTCCCTGGAGAGTTCAGCGGCGCGCTCGAGCGCCAGAGCGGCGCCGGCATAGCCGCTGCGTCTCAGCGCATGGTCTGCAGCCTGTTCGAGGGCTCGAGCGGCGGCCTCGTCAGGCCCCAGAGCGGCCTCGGCGAGGTGCCAGGCCCGGCGTTCCGCCTGTGACGGCGCCGTCATGACGGAGGCAACAGTTCGGTGGAGTGCCCGTAATTGGCCCGGTGTCAGATTGGTCAGTACGGCAGTACGCAGCAACGGGTGCACGAAATGAACATCGGCGACCTCGACGGCGACCAGCCCCTTGTTCTCGAGCGATTCCAGCGCGGCACAATCTCCAGGTTTCGCCGCCAGCGCGGCGAGCACCACCTCGAGGCCATCACCGGCGGCGACCGCGGTGATGCGGAGCGCGTGCAGCGATGCACGGTCGAGGGCGGAGATACGCGGGCCGAAGATGCGTGATGCGGCGTTCTCCGCCGAGAATGGCGCTCGGAGCGGGTCGGTGCCGGTCAGCTCAGCGCGGGTGAGGGTGCCGCTGACCTCATGCAATGCCAGTGGGTTGCCTCCGAGTTCCGCGGTAAGCGCGCGCACGACCTCCTCGGCGGGTGCAGCCGCGAATCGGGCGGTGAGCAACTCCGCGGCGGAATCCTCGTCGAGCGCGCCGATGTTCAGCTGCTCGATGTCCGCGAAGCCTCCGGCGTCGCGCGTGGCGATCAACAGCACGAGTCCCTCGGCCCGCAGTCGGCGTGCAGTGAAGGCGAGTGCCTCGGCGGTGGAGACATCCAACCATTGCGCGTCATCGACGAGCACGAGAGTCGGGGATCTCTCGGCCGTCGTCGCGAGCAACTGAAATGCCGCCGCGCACACAGCGAAGCGGTCACGGGGTCGTTCCGCGCTGAGCGTGAGCGCGCAGCGCAGGGCGTCCGCCTGAACGGCGGGCAGCGAACCGAGCCGATCAAGGACGGGCGTGAGCAATCGTCCTAGCGCTGCGAACGGGAACATGGTCTCCGCCTCGACCCCGCTCACGGACAACACTTTCAGTGTGCGAGCGCCGTCGCGGGCGTAGCGCAGCAGGCTTGTCTTACCGATCCCAGGATCCCCGGTGATGACGAGCGCGGCGCTCGCCCCCGTCAGGGGTTCCGCCAACAACTGATCAATTCGTGCGCATTCCGGCCGCCGCCCGAAAAGCACATTGGAATCGTTTGGGGTGCCGCTCGAGGCGTCGTCGAACACCCGATTGTGCCGCACCATGGTCGATTCGTGCATTGCTCCTTCTCGCTCCTTTATGAGTTCTAGGAAGTTTTCAAATCGACTCGATCAAGTCGTTCCCGGAGCGTTTTCGGTTCGAGGACTCCACCGGAATGGCAGCACCGTCACGCCAGCCGGATCGGTCCGCAACATCTTGTAGCAGTACATCCTTTCGCGGCCCACGGCCGGATATCCGAGCGGCCGCTCGAGGAGACCGTCATGCACGGATACCGACATCAATTGATGGACTTGTTCGACATAGAGGCCGTTCGGACCTCCACATGGGGCCGTCCACCCAGGTCACGAGCGCGTAACCGACGTCGTCCACGCCTCCCCGATGGCCGTTCATTTGTTCCAAACTGAGATTTGCCTCCTTGTCTATCTTCCGCTCGCTCGACCACCCGGAAACCCACCCTGGGTGGGCAATCGATCCACCCTCGGTGTTCCGTGCGGTCCGGCGCAGTCGCCAGTGAGCGATGTCATCTCTGCCCGATCGTGTGCTGGCGCAGTCGCCACCAACGATTTGCAGCATGTTCATCCGACTCGCGCGTCGTACAATCTTGCAGATTGCGCCGAAAAACGGCGCGCTGTCCGGTGCACTACTCGCGCAGCGGGCGCACCGCTTCTGCCGAGGCGTTCCAGCACTCGATTCGAATTCGAAGATTATCGAGCTCATACATCAGTCAGTGATCGCCGCAACGGACTCCGATTGCACCGCGCGTCTGCTACTTCGTCCGCCGTGGTTGTTGTGCGCTGATCGAGTAGTTACTGCACCACCTGATCGTCTTAGCTCGGGAGACAGTAAGCCCGAGTAGTCGGCTCCTCCATTCCCTGAGCTTGATTTTTGACCTGTGCGGTTTACACCGGCCGGTTCCTGCATGTCGGTTCTGACGCGTTTGCCCGCGTGGAAATACGGGAGCGGGACGGGTGTTCTTCGAGCCGAAGGGTCGTCCGGGACCGGGCCGGGAGGGTCTCGGCGCACCGGCCGGAGTGGGCATCGTCCGGCAGATGCACCGACACCCGCGACGGACCCGGGCCAGGGTCAGCCGGCCCGGAGGCCGCGGTCGCTCCCAGGGTCGGCGCAGGTCCTCGGCCAGGGGCCGGGCGAGCCGCAGCTGGGCATGCGCCACGATGACGATCCAGGTCCAGCGATCGGCCGTCTCGGGACGGCGGATCGTCGGCGCAGTCCACTCCGACGCCTGCTGGAACTTCTTCGAAGGTGTGCACGAGGAAAGAAGCGGCGCAGAAACATCTGCCACAGTCCGTCGACGTGGTCACCTCCTACGGTGGGGTCCGAGTACCACAGCCATACCGGGGCCGGGTGCCGGTTTCCGGGCAGATGGCCGACGGTCAGTGGGATTACCGTGCCCTCGACGATCGGCAGTGCTCCGGGATGCTCGGCCCACACCCCTTGGTGGATGAGCCTCGGGTTCAGCTGATTCCATGCGGAGGCCGTCGCCGTTCCGTACCGGCCGGTGACCGTGCTCGTGGTGGCCGCGGGTGTGGGCCAGCTGCTCAGGTCGGCGAACCGGAACTGCGGGCCGTGCCGGGGTGGCGCCGGGAAGCACGACACGCGGTCCCCGCGCATTCGGCCCAGGATCCACCCCGGAAGGTCGGTGAGGGCGACCGCCAGCCGAGGCAGGTCGAAACCAGCGTCGAAGATCAGGAGGATGTCCGGGTCACCGTCGCGGTGCTGCCCGGCCGCTCGCAGACGCTCGACCACGCTGCGCACTTGTCTTGCGGTGACGAGTGTTTCATCGTCGTCCGGCTGCAGGCGGACTGCGTCGAACACCGCCGTCCACGAGGTGCGACCCGGCTCGAGCGCGGCGACGAACGAGTACTGCCGGCCGGGGATCAGCTGCGCCCGTCCCGTGCCGCGCCCGTACACGTGGCGGAACGTACGCTGTGGGCTCGTCGGGCATCCGGGCGCGGCCAGGCCCTGACATCGACGGCCAACACGATCGCGCCCTCGCGGTCGCGTGGGATCGACTCGGCGGCAATCATGTTCCGTAGACGATCGATGTCGAATCCGCCCAGGCCGTCGTACAGGGCGCCGTGACCGCGACGGCGTTCGGGTGTCAGGGGCAACTTGACGAGGGTACGGACCGCACCGCCGGAACACAGCACCGCGTCAGTCAACTCGAACAATGCGTCACGACGAGTGGTCAGGCAGTCGTAGAACCGGCCCCGGAACGCCGCCAGGTCGATACGCGTATCGATTGCTCGGCTGCTCGCCGACGGCCCGCACGTCGGGCACACTGATGCCCACGGCCACCATGTGTCCTCGTCTCGGATGTTTCTGTGGAAGGAACCCCAAGATGATCGGGTGGTAACCGTCGCGAGTCGCCGCGACACGCCGAACAACACCGGCCCCTACAGTCGCAGCAGGTCGCCGAGGTGAAGAATCGAGCTCAGAGTGCATCCGAGAACGCTACGAGCCGGTGGCGAGGCATGTGAAGTGTGGGAACAGGTGAACTCCTGGTAAGTCAATGAGTGCTTACGTCACCTCCCGACCAAGAGTTCACTGGCCATCATCGCTCATCGCGCCGTGCCCGTCATGCCCCACCCCGGACACGGCCCCCGGACACCAGTGCGCGGTGTACCGTCGTCGTCGCTCACCGACGCCCAGTGGGCGCTGCTCGAGCCGCCCGTGCCGCCGCCGGGCAACATCGACGGCGAGGGCGACGACCCGACCGCCGGGACCCGGCGTCACCGCGCCGATCGGCAATGTTCGGTAGACCGAAAACAAGTCTGCGAGTAGCCTGGCGGACGGGTTCCCCGAGGCGCACGGAGGTCGAGATGACGACGATGGATTCGCCCACCCCCACCCGCCGCCGGCCCGCGTCCGTCGACGTGGCCGGAACCGCATGGCCGCTGTACAAGCTCGAGGCACTCGTCGCGGCCGTCCTGGTCCTCCTGGCGCTGTTCGCGATCACCGCGGATGCGCAGACCGCCGTGCTCACCGCCGCCGCGACCGCCACCGTCGTCTGGTGGGCCCGCCTGCTGCACTACCGCCGCGACACCTGACCGCAGCGACACCCGACCGCAGCGTCGTCCGACTGCAGACACCGTCGGCGGGTCAGGTCGCCAGGCAGGCCGGCCCGAGCAGAGCCTTGAGATCCCCCATCAGCGCCGACGACGGCTCCACCCGCAGGCTGTCGTCCACCTTCAGCACGGTGACCTTGCTGCCGGAGATCAGCCGGACGTGCACGTCCGAGGTACCGGGGTGGCGGGTGAGCACGCTCTTGAGCGCCCCGACCTTGTCGGGGGTGCACAGCCGGGTCGGCATCGACACCGACAGCGGCTTGGCCACCCCGACCTGCGACAGGTCGGGCACGGCGAGATCGTTGGCGATCAACGAGATCCGGTCGTCGCGGATCGACACGCGCGCCTTGACCAGCACCACCGAGTCCTCGACCACGTCCATGCCGTACACCGAGTAGGACTGCGGGAAGAAGAGCACCTCGATGCCGCCGGCGAGATCCTCGAGCTGCGCCGACGCCCAGGTCAGACCGTTCTTGTTGATGCGGCGGTTCACCGACGCGAGGATGCCGCCCACGGTGACCTGGGTGCCGTCCTTGATCGCGCCCTCGAGGATGGTCGGGATCGCGGTGTCCGACTGCTGGGCGAGCACGTGCTCGACGCCGTTGAGCGGATGCCCGGACACGTACAGGCCCAGCATCTCCCGTTCGAGGGCGAGCTTGTGCTTGGTGTCCCACTCCTCCTCGGGGATCTTCACGTTGAACACCGAGGTGACCGACTCGTCGGCGTCCGCGCCGCCGAACAGGTCGAACTGCCCGATCGCCTCGGCCTTCTTGGTGCCCATGACCGCGTCGATCGCGTCGGCGTGGACCAGCATCAGGCCCTTGCGGGGATGGCCGAGCGAATCGAACCCGCCGGCCTTGATCAGCGACTCGGTGACCTTCTTCGAACACGCGAGCGCATCGATCTTGTTGAGGTAGTCGGAGAAGTCGGTGAACCGGCCCTTCTCCTCCCGCGCCCGGATGATGGACGCCACGACGTTGGTACCGACGTTGCGCACCGCGCCGAGGCCGAACCGGATGTCCTCCCCCACCGACGCGAAGTCGACCCGCGACTCGTTGACGTCGGGCGGCAGCACGGTGATGCCCATCTTGCGGCAGTCCGACAGGTAGACCGCAGCCTTGTCCTTGTCGTCGCCGACGGACGTGAGCAGGCCCGCCATGTACTCGGCGGGGTAGTTCGCCTTGAGGTACGCCGTCCAGAACGAGACGAGGCCGTACCCGGCGGCGTGCGACTTGTTGAACGCGTATCCGGCGAACGGAAGCACCGTGTCCCACAATGCGGTGATCGCGGGCTGGGAGAAGCCGTTGTCGAGCATGCCCTTCTGGAAGCCGCCGTACGCCTCCTCGAGGATCTCCTTCTTCTTCTTGCCCATGGCTCGCCGTAGCAGGTCTGCCTGTCCGAGCGAGTAACCGGCCACCTTCTGAGCGATCTGCATGATCTGCTCCTGGTAGACGATCAGGCCGTAGGTGTCGGCCAGGATGTCCTTCAGCGGCTCCTCGAGCTCGGGGTGGATCGGCTTGACCTCTTGCCGGCCGTTCTTGCGGTCGGCGTAGTCGTTGTGGGCGTTCATGCCCATCGGGCCGGGCCGGTACAGCGCGAGCACGGCGACGATGTCCTCGAAGCCGGTCGGCTGCATCCGGCGCAGCAGATCGCGCATGGCGCTGCCGTCGAGCTGGAACACGCCCAGGGTGTCGCCGCGGGCCAGCAACTCGTAGGTGGGCGGATCCTCGAGCGGCAGCGTGTCCAGGTCGAGGTCGATGCCGCGGTTGTTCTTGATGTTCTCGATCGCGTCACCGATGACGGTGAGGTTCCGCAGACCGAGGAAGTCCATCTTCAGCAGGCCGATGGCCTCGCACGACGGGTAGTCCCAGCCGGTGATGATCGCGCCGTCCTGCGCCCGCTTCCACAGCGGGATGGCGTCCATCAGCGGCTCGGAGGACATGATCACCGCGCAGGCATGCACGCCGGCGTTGCGGATCAGGCCCTCGAGGCCGAGCGCGGTGTCGTAGATCTTCTTCACGTCCGGGTTGGATTCGATCAGCGCCCGGACCTCGGCGGCCTCCTTGTACCGCTCGTGGTTCGGGTCGGTGATGCCCGACACCGGAATGTCCTTGGCCATGATCGGCGGCGGCAGCGCCTTGGTGATCTGGTCGGCGATCGCGAAGCCCGGCTGGCCGAACTGCACGCGCGCCGAGTCCTTGATCGCGGCCTTCGTCTTGATGGTGCCGAACGTGATCACCTGGGCGACCTTGTCGTTGCCCCACTTCTCGGTCGCGTACCGCACCATCTCGCCGCGGCGGCGATCGTCGAAGTCGATGTCGATATCGGGCATGGACACGCGCTCGGGGTTGAGGAACCGCTCGAACAGCAGGCCGTGCGGGATCGGATCGATGTTCGTGATGCCCATGGCGTAGGCGACGAGCGAACCGGCGGCCGAGCCTCGACCCGGACCGACCCGGATACCCACCTCGCGGGCGTGGTTGATCAGGTCGCCGACGACGAGGAAGTACGCCGGGAAACCCATCTCGCAGATCACGTCGATCTCGTAGTCGGCACGGCGCAGGTATTCGTCGGGCGCGCCGTTCGGGAAGCGGCGGTCGAGGCCGCGCATGACCTCCTTGCGCAGCCAGCTCGCCTGCGTCTCCCCCTCGGGCACGGGGAAGATCGGCATGCGGTCGCGGTGGGTCCACACCTCCTCGTAGGACTGCACCCGCTCGGCAATGAGCAGCGTGTTGTCGCACGCGCCGGGCACCTCGCCGTCCCACAGCGCCCGCATCTCCGCGGCGGACTTCAGGTAGTAGCCGTCGCCGTCGAACTTGAAACGGGTCGGATCCGACAGCGTCTTGCCGGTCTGAATGCACAGCAGCGCCTCGTGGTTCTCGGCGGCATCCTTGGTGACGTAGTGGCAGTCGTTGGTGGCCAGCGGCGGGATGCCGAGCGTGCGGCCGATCTCGAGCAGGCCCTCCCGGACGCGGCGCTCGATGGACAGGCCGTGATCCATCAGCTCGAGGAAAAAGTTGTCCTTGCCCCAGATCTCCTGCCACTTCGCGGCCGCCTCGAGCGCCTCGCGGTCGTGGCCGAGACGCAGCCGGGTCTGGATCTCCCCCGACGGGCAGCCGGTGGTCGCGATGATGCCCTCGGCGTGGTGGGCGATGAGGTCCTCGTCCATCCGGGCCCACTTGCCGAGCTGGCCCTCGATGGAGGCGAGCGAGGACAGCTTGAACAGGTTCCGCAGTCCGGTGGCGTTCTCGGCCACCATCGTCATGTGCGTGTACGAGCCGGAACCGGAGACGTCGTCGGACTTCTGGCTCGGATCCCCCCACTGCACGCGCTTGGTGCTGAACCGCGACTCCGGGGCGATGTAGGCCTCGATGCCGATGATCGGCTTGATCCCGAACTTCGTCGCGGCGTTGTAGAACTCGCTGGCGCCGTACATGTTCCCGTGGTCGGTCATCCCGACCGCCGTCATCCCCAGCCGCTCGGCCTCCTTGAACAGGGGACCGACCTTCGCGGCGCCGTCGAGCATCGAGTACTCGGTGTGGTTGTGCAGATGAACGAACGAGTCAGCCACGCGTGCCTCTCCCGGAAGGTCTGTGAGCATCCCGAGTGTAGGCCTCCCCGGCGACGGGATCGGACCGCCACACCGGGGCCGGCGGCGAGTCGTGACCGGTGTTACTCCGGTGTACTCGAGGTGACCGGTTCGAGGCGTCCGCGCGCCGTGCGGGCCCGCAGGACGGCGTCGACGGTGAACACCGCCAGCGCGGTCCAGATCAGCCCGAATCCGATCCACCGCGAGGCGGGCATGTCCTCGTGCAGCACCAGCACGCCCCACGCCATCTGCAGGCCGGGGGTCAGGTACTGCAGCATGCCGAGGGTCACCAGCGGCACCCGCTGGGCGGCCGCCCCGAACAACAGCAGCGGCAGCGCCGTGACGAGCCCGGCCGACATGAGCAGCAGCGAGTGCCCGGCCCCGTGGCCGGTGAAGGTGCCGGTGCCGGTGACGGCGAGGAAGACCAGGTAGCCCGCCGCGAACGGCACGGCGACGATGCCCTCCCCCGTCAGCGACGTCCGCGGATCGAGCGGCACGATCTTCTTGACCACCCCGTACAGCGCGAACGAGAACGCCAGGGTCAGCGCGATCAGCGGCGGCCGGCCGTAGTCCACGGTGATCACCGCCACCGCGGCGGTCGCCACGAACAGGGCCGCGACCTGGGCGCGGCGCAGGCGCTCCCGGAAGAACAACACCCCGAACAGCACGCTGACCAGCGGGTTGATGAAGTAGCCCAGCGCGGTCTCGACCACCCGGCCCGACACGACGCCGTAGATGTACGTACCCCAGTTGACGGCGATGGCCACCGACGCCGCCGCGACCAGGGCCCACACCCGCACGCCCAGTCCCCGCAGCGAGCCGAGCCGGCCGAGCACGGCGAGCAGCAGCAGCATCGCCAGCAGCGTCCACAGCACCCGGTGGGCGAGGATCTCGACGGGTCCGGCGGGCTCGAGCAGCCCGAAGAACGCCGGGAAGAGTCCCCACGTCAGATAGGCGCCGAGCCCGCACACGATGCCGGCGTCGAAGCGCGATGCGGTGCTGCTCACCGCTCAACGGTAGGGCCCGGTGGCGCGACCGCGCGCGCCGGGTGGATCAGAACGACACGGTCGGCGGCAGTTCCGTGCCCGCCGGAGCGGTGTAGAACTCGCGCTCGCGCACACCCGCCGGTCCCGCGAAGAACATCCACGGGATCGTCTTCAGCGACGTGTTGAGCCGGCCCGCGGCGTCGTTGTAGTACTGGCGGGCGAAGGCGAGCTGGTCCTCGGTCTCGCCGAGCTGGCGCTGCAGATCCAGGAAGTTGGCCGAGGCCTTCAGGTCCGGGTAGTTCTCGGCGACGGCGAGCACGTCGAACACCGCCTTCTCGAGCCGGGCGTCGGCCTGGGCCTTCTCTGCGACCGTGCCGCCGGAAGCCGCCCGCGACGCGGCGGTGCGCGCGGCGGTGACCTCCTCGAGCACGCTCTTCTCGTGCGCCGCGTAGCCGCGCACCGTCGCCACGAGGTTCGGCACCAGGTCCGCGCGCCGGCTCAGTTGCACGTCGATGCCGCCGAGGGCCTCCTGGGCCAGCACGTCGGCGCGGCGCAGCCGGTTGAAGCCGACCACGAACACGGCACCGAGCACCACCACCAGCACGACGACGATCACGATTGCGGTCACCATGGAGCCGCCCTCCTTCCGTAGCCCGGCACCGGTGCGGACGCGCCGGTGCCTCGTTCACCGCGGCAATCGGTCACCACGAGCCGCCACCACCGCCGCCGCCGCCACCACCGCCGCCCGACGACGAGGACTGCGACGCGGTGTACGCGCCGATCGACGACGACAGAGCCGACTCGAAGCTGTCGAATCCCCCGGTCCCCGAGGCGAATCCGTGCACTCCGACCGGATACGGGTACCACGCCGGCGCCGGCGGCTCGGACCCGGTGACCGTGCGGTACTTCTCCGCCCACCGGTCGGCCACGCCGAACGCGACCGCGTGCGGAATGTAGCGGGTGTAGAGGTCGCGTTCCGCCGAGAACCGGTAGCGGTCCTCGCTTGACGGGGTCACGAGCATGCGCCGGAACCCACCGGCACGCGACCACATCTCGCGGCCCTTCGCGGTGCGCCGCGTCCCCGCCTCCGGCCGCAACAGCTCCCATCCTCCGAACACGAACGCCGCCGCCGGCAGGCCCCACATGCTCGGCCACACCGGCACCGCGAACCCGACCACCGCGAGGACCAGCGCCAGCACCACCGCCGCCTTGCCGAGACGCTCGCGGGCCGACGGGGCCACCAGTCCCTCGTTGCGGGCCCAGATCCGGCACTGCGACGCCAGCTCCGTCGTCGCCTTCGACAACCGTTCCCCCGCCGACTTCGAGCCGTCGGCCCGCAGCACCGCGCCGGGGTACGAGATCTGCAGTGCGTCGCCGACCGCCCGGGTCACCGGGTCCGTCGCCGCCCACCTGTCCGCGGACGCGACGCCGCGGACCTCCCACACGTCGGACTTCTTCCCGCCGCCGGCGGGGCGCAGCTCGACCAATTCCTCCTCTGCGGCGTACAGCAGCGTCGCCGCGAGCGGCGCGGGCCCGGGCCGCTCGGAGGCGAGGTAGACGGTCTGCACCGGTCCGAAGCCGTCGGGCGGCGAGTACAGCACCGGCAGGCCCGGCTCGGGTTCGCGGGCTGTCCACGCCCACCGGGCCGCGACGGCGAATCCGAGCAGGCTCAGCATCGCGACCACCGCCACGACCGGCGCCGACCGCCCGAGGATGGGATCCCAGGAGACCGGCCAGGGCACCGTGGCCCGGGCCGGGGCGTCGAGCCCGAGCCCGATGCGCACGTTCACCGCCGTCCGGGGTTCGAGCCCGGTCACCCCGACGGAGACGGTGTCGGTGCCGGCCCCGCCGAGGATGCAGGCCGCCCCCGACACCGCACATTCGACCAGGCCGGACGCCGCGGGCAGCCGCACCGTGATGTCGGCCCGGTCGATGGCCATCTCCCACCCGCCGGGAACCACGCTCCAGTGGAACACCGAGCCGACCGGGGCGGCCGTCCCCGCGGCCGTGTCGAACGTCGCGGCGGCGCCGCCCGGTGGGTCGAGGACCCCCTCGGTGGTGTACTCGATGCGATAGGTGTGGGTGCCCGGCTCCAGGTACACGTCGGGGTCCCCGATCTTCGCGACGACGAATCGGTGTCCCTGTTGCCGGCTCGTCTCGAACGGCTCGGGCGCGCCGTCGCGTTCGACGGAGACGATCTCGGGGATGTGGCGCACGTGCGGATCGGCGCCCGTGGTGACGTCCCAGTACCGGAAGATGCCGTGCCGGCCGGCCGGGAAGGCGACCGTGACGGTTTCGGTGGCGGTGAGCCCGCCGTCGGCCTCGACGGTGTAGTCGGCGGTGTAGTTCGTGATCCGCGCCGGATCCGACGCGGCGGATGCGTCGCCGGTGTCGAGTCCGGCGAGCAGCGGCCACAGCAGACCGGTCGCAGCGAGCAGCGCAACCAGGAGATACCCCAGAACCCGTGCCACCGCGCCACCGTACCCACCGGCGAGGCGTCTGTCCCGCCGATCCTGCGCGACCGGATCTCAGGGCTCGCCGTCGTCCGGTCCCGGAGCGACGACGTCGACGTGCTCGGGCAGCAGCGGGTTCACCGAGAACGCGCCGGCGACCGCGTCCGCGGGCAGCAGTTCGACGGCGCGGACGCCGGGGGCCGCGGCGAGCTCCGACGCCGTCGCCGGCGCGACGCGCACCACGACGCCGACGACGCAGGCGCACCCGTCCGCGAGACGATCGGCCGAGACCGCGGCGACGCGCGCGGCCCGGTCGGCGCCGCCCGCCTGCCGCAGCCGGCCCGCCGCGACGGCGGGCGCACGCAGCAGCGCCTCCCGATGGGCGGGCACGGCGACCGGGACCAGTGGGGTCTGCACCCGCTCGATCGGGACGCGGAACAGCACCTGCGCGATGCGAGGGTCTCCCGGCAGCGCCGCCGCCTGCTCGACCGTCACCGGCGTCGCGAAGGACACCAGGCCCCACCGCGGTTCGCCGGTGCCGGACTCGACGCTCGCCTGGGCGCGCGCGAGGTAGCCGGCGACCGCCTCGCCGTGGTCGGGGCCGAGGGTGTCGGTGCGCACCGTCGCCGTCCGGGCCGGCGTGAGCAGCCCGGCCGCGAGCACCGCCAGCAGCAGTGCCGCCGTCGCCGCCCACGGCAGGGACACGCGCCGCACGGTCAGGCGCTGCGCAGCACGGCGAGCGCGTGCTCGAGGTCGGCCGGGTACTTGCTGGTGATCTCGATCCAGCGCCCGTCGGCGGGATGCGCGAACCCGAGCGACCGGGCGTGCAGCCACTGCCGCTCGAGGCCGAGCCGCTCGGCCAGGCGCGGGTCGGCGCCGTAGGTCAGGTCACCGCAGCAGGGGTGCCGCAGCGCGGAGAAGTGCACGCGGATCTGATGGGTGCGGCCGGTCTCGAGGTGGATGTCGAGCAGGCTCGCGGCCTGGAACGCCTCGATCGTGTCGTAGTGGGTGATGCTGGGCTTGCCGTCGGCGGTGACGGCGAACTTCCAGTCGCTGCTGCGATGCCGGCCGATCGGCGCGTCGATCGTGCCGCTGCTCGGATCGGGGTGCCCCTGCACGAGGGCGTGGTAGCGCTTGTCGATGGTGCGCTGCTTGAAGGCCCGCTTGAGCACCGTGTAGGCGCGCTCGGACGTCGCGACGACCATGACCCCGGACGTGCCGACGTCGAGGCGGTGGACGATGCCCTGCCGCTCGTGGGCGCCGGAGGTGGAGATGCGAAATCCGGCGGCCGCCAGTCCGCCGATCACGGTCGGCCCGGTCCAGCCGACGCTCGCGTGCGCGGCGACGCCGACGGGCTTGTCGACGGCGACGATGTCGTCGTCCGCATAGAGGATCTCCATGCCCTCCACGGGCGTCGCCTCGATGGTGAGGGGCCGGGGCGGCTCGGGCAGTTCCACCTCGAGCCAGGAACCGGCGGACAGTCGATCGGACTTGCCCGCGGCGGCACCGTCGACCAGGACGGCTCCCTCCTCGGTCAGGGCGGCGATCGCCGTGCGCGACAGGCCGAGCAGCCGTGCCAGGCCCGCGTCGACCCGCATCCCGTCGAGCCCGTCGGGGACGGGCATCGCCCGGGTTTCTCTCACTTGTGTGCTTCCTTTCTGCTGTCGGAGGAGCCGGTCTTCCGCGAGCCGTCCGGTTCGACGCCGAAGACGGTCAGCGCCACGAGCAGGATCGCGCCGCAGACGATGGCGGAATCGGCGACGTTGAACACCGGCCACCAGCCGACCGACACGAAGTCGACGACGTGGCCCTGCAGCGGGCCCGGGGAACGGAAGATCCGGTCGACGAGATTACCCAGCGCGCCCCCGAGGACGAGCCCGAGTCCCAGCGCCCACCAGCCCGATCGCAGCGTGCGGCCGATCCTGACCACGCCCACCACGACGGCGACGGCGACCAGGGTCAGCAGCCACGTCATGCCGGTGGCCATCGAGAAGGCGGCGCCCGGGTTGCGCACCAACGTGAGCGTCACGGTGTCCCCGACGATCGAGACGGGATCGGCCGGATCGATGTAGTGGACGGCCAGCACCTTGGTGAGCAGGTCGAACCCGAAGATCACCGCGGCGAGGGCGAGCAGCTCGCGCAGCCGCCGGGCCGGCGCGGGCGCGTCCTTCGCCGGGGTTCCGGCCGAGGACGACGCAACCGGGGGTTCCGCGACGGCGTCGGGGTGGGCATCGTGCTCGGTGGGGTCGTCGGTCACCCTGCCATCATCCCCCATCCGAGGAGCGCGACGGCCACCCCGCCCGCCGTGGCTACCCTGGGGTGCGTGCCTGTGCTGCCCAGATTCGCCCGCCCGAGGGCCCGCTCCCTCGGTGTGGCCCTGTCCCTGACCACCCTCCTCGCCGGGTGCGGCAACTCCGCCGACGGTGCCGCCCCCACGTCGACGGCGACCTCGACGGAGGTCACGGTGCCCGTCGCCGCGGTCACCGCGGTGGTCCTGGAGCCGGGGGCCGAGCCGCGCAGCCGGATCCGGCTCACCCCACCCGTCGACACGAGCCAGCAGGTGGCGCTGACGACCGCCTCGCAGGTCTTCCAGTCGATCGGCGATCAGCCGGCACAGGACTTCTCCACCCCCGAACTGACGTTGCCGCTCACCGCGCGGGTGAGCGACGCCGTGTCGGACGCCTCGCCGAGCAGCCTCGTGGACCTGCGGATCGACGACGCCACTTCGCCGGATGCGGCCCTCGCCGCGGCGCTCGGGCCCGCTCGGGGATCCGAGGCGGGACTGACGATGTCCCCGTCCGGCGCGGTGAGCGCGCTGCGGCTCGATCCCACGCCGGACTCCGCGGACATCGCCCGATCGGCCATCGAGCAGGCCTTCTACCAGGCCGTGTACCGGATGGTGTCGTTCCCCGAGGAGGAGATCGGCGTGGGTGGGGTGTGGGAGATCCACCAACAGGTGATGAGCGGGATGGCGCTCGATCAGGTCGCCACCGCGAGCCTGCTCGAGCGGGACGGCGACCTGCTGACCGTGCACCTGCGCATCACCCAGACCCCGCGCGAGGCCACCTGGGCGCTGCCGAACGGGTCCGGTCGGCTGACCATCGACCGGTACGAGATGACCGGCGAAGGCACGATGACCATCGACCTCGGCCGGCCGCTCCCGATCGCCGGGGACCTCACGGTCGGCGGGGAGCAGGCGTACAGCGATCCCGCGGGCACCACCCGTCTGGCGCAGACCCTGGTGGACCGGGTGCGCTGGCAGTCCTGAGCGGACGGGCGGACGCGGCGGCGGCCGGGGCGGATCTCCGCCCCGGCCGCCGCGTCGGTCTACGTCAGGCGCAGGCCGGCGACTGCAGCTGGGCCGTCGCGACGATGGCGCAGGCGTTGTTCTTCGACAGCTTCCACACGCCGTTCTCCGCGACGAAGTCGACGGTGCCGACGGCGGGCTGCTGCGCACCGGCCAGCAGGGTCTCGATGCCGGCGGTGACCGTGCCGTTCTGGTTGTCGTTGACGTCCAGGACGGTGATCTGCGCGCCGGCTTGCTTGGCCGCGGCGGCGACCTGGTCGATCAGGGCGGGATCCTGCTCGGCACCCTGCACGAGGTTCACCTTCTCCTCGGCCGGGACGGTCTCGTCGAACGCCTTGGCCAGCATGGCGTTGAGGTCCTCGACGGTCGGCACCGGCGGGTACTGCGCGGCGGCGGTCGTGGTGCTGGTGGTGGTCTTCGCCGAGGTCGAGGTCGAGCTACCTCCGTCGTCCGAGCTGCAGGCGGACATCGTGAGGGCGGCGGCCAGAGCCACCGTGGCGACAGTGATCTTGCGAAGCTTCAACTTCTCGTCCTTCTCGTTCTCGATCGTGCACGGGTGTACCGTGCTCGGTTCATCCAGCAGCGGATGCTCCACCGGGACAGCGGATCGCCCGTAAGCGTACCCGGCGGTAGTAAGAAGACCGTGAGAGCGGCGGGGCCCGCGCGCTCACCCGAGGCCGGCGAGCGGATCGGCCTCGGAGAGGGCGGGATCGTTCTCGTCGAGGGTGCGGGCCGGCCCCGGCCCGGTCGAGCGCGTCTCGAAGCGGATCGTCACCACGCCGTGCCCGGCGCCCTGCACCCAGCCGTGTCCGAACTCCGGATGCCGCACGTCCGTGCCGGGACGCCACCGCCGTCCCGTCACCGTCGTGAGGTGCTCCGGCCCGGCGTCCGGCGACGACTCCACCGGGTCCTCCGGGGGCTGCTCGAGCTCGGGGAACAGCGACTCCTGCCGGATGCTGGACAGGCCGGCGAGGCCGACGCCGACGAGGCGGATCGGGCCGATCTCGAGCGGGTCGAGCACCAGCCGCTGCGCCGCCGCCGTGAGCGTCGCCACATCCTCGGTGGCGTACGGCAGCGTCGACGAGCGGGTGAGGATGCTCATGTCGGCCTTGCGCAGCTTGAGCACGACGGTCCGGGCGGCCCGGCCGTCGCGCCGCAACCGGCGATGCGCTGCGGCGGCGCTGCCGGTGACGGCACGTCGCAGCTCGGCGAGGGTGACGATGTCCGTCGGGAACGTCGTCTCGGCGCTGACCTGCTTGGCGTCGGCGCGTTCGACGACCGGTCGATCGTCGTGCCCGTTGGCGAGCCGGTGCAGCGCCGGGCCGACCGTGGCGCCCAGGATCGAGGCCGCCTCCGGGACCGGCAGCGCCGCGAGGTCACCGATCGTGTCGATGCCCAGACGCCGCAGGCGCTCCTCCGACACCGGTCCGATCCCCCACAGCTTGCGTACCGGCAGGCCGTGCAGCAGTGCCAACTCCTCCTCGGGACGCACGACGAGCGCTCCGTCGGGCTTGGTGAGGCCGGAGGCGATCTTGGCGATCTGCTTGCCGGAGCCGGCGCCGACGGACGCGACGAGGCCGGTGCGGGCCCGCACCTCGTCGCGCAGCCGCGCACAGAACCGTTCCACGTCGTGGTGGGCGGCGCCGGCGAGCTCGGCGGGTTCGGCGAACGCCTCGTCGAGCGACAGCGTCTCGAGCACGGGGATGCGCTCGCGCAACACGTCGAACACGGTCTGGCTGAGCGCCTGGTACAGCACCCCGCGCGGCGGCAGCACCACCGCGGCGGGCCCCACCAGCCGGCGGGCCCGGCTCATCGGCATCGCCGACCGCGCCCCGAAGACGCGGGCTTCGTAGCTGGCCCCGGCGACGACGCCGCGCGCGCCGAGGCCGCCGACGAGCACCGGCCGACCCCGTAGGGTCGGCCGGGTCAGTTGTTCGGCGGAGGCGAAGAAGGCGTCCAGGTCCAGGTGCAGCACCCAGCGCCGACCGCTCGGATTCACCACGGGGGGCACCCGGGCATCCTCGCCCCTCGCACCGACATCACGCCCGCATCGGCGTCACCGCCGTCGTGGCCGCGCCGCGCACCCCGGTCACCGGGACGCTCATGCCTTGACGATGGCCGCGCGCACCCCTTCACCGAGGTCGAGCGCCCCGTCCCCGGCGGGCGCGAGTTCGAAGCTGGTGGCGAGCACCTCCGAGGCGATGAGCTCGCGGTGCCGCAGTGCCCAGTCGGCGCGGTCGGCCGGCACCTCGAACACGACGGAGATGCGGTCCGAGACGTCCAGGCCCAGGTTGCGGCGCGCGTCCTGCAGCTCGCGGATCCGGTCCTTCGCCCAGCCCTCGGCCTCGAGCTCCTCGGTGACCGTGGAGTCCAGCACCACCAGGCCGGCGCCGCCGGGCAGCGCGGCCGTCGACTCCGGCTCCGCCGCGACCAGGCGGGTGGTGTACTCCTCCGGCAGCAGCGCGATACCGGCGGCCGTGACGGTGCCGTCGGCCGCCTCGGACCAGTCCCCGGCCTTGACGGCCCTGATCACCGTTTGCACGTCCTTGCCGAGGCGCGGTCCCGCGGCCCGGGCGTTGACGACCAGCTCGAAGCGGCCGTGCGCATCGACGTCCTCGGTCAGCTCGACCGACTTGACGTTGACCTCGTCCTGGACGAGCTCGGCGAACGGCTGCAGCCGGTGCGCCTCGGGGGCGGCGACGGTGACCTGCGGGAGCGGCAGCCGCACGCGCAGCTTCTGGGCCTTGCGCAGCGACAGCACCGTCGAGCACACCGAGCGGACCTCGTCCATCGACTCGACCAGGGCCGGGTCGGCCGGCAGGTCCCCGGCGGCCGGCCAGTCCGCCAGATGCACGGAGCGGCCGCCGGTCAGGCCGCGCCAGATCACCTCGGTGACCAGCGGCAGCATGGGGGCGGCGAGGCGGCTGACGACCTCGAGCACCGTGTGCAGGGTGTCGATCGCGTCGGCGTCCTCGTCCCAGAACCGGCTGCGGGAGCGGCGCACGTACCAGTTGGTGAGGGCGTCGCTGAAGGTACGCAGCTCGTCGCATGCTCCGGCGATGTCGACCACCTCGAGCGCGTCGGTGATGGCGTCGCGGGTGGCGGCGAGCTTGGCCAGGATGTACCGGTCGAGCACGTGCGGCGAGTCGGTGCGCCACGTGCCGGGCTTGGACGCGTACAGCTGCAGGAAGCTCCACGCGTTCCACAGCGGCAGCAGCGCCTGCCGGACGCCCTCGCGGATGCCCTGCTCGGTGACGACGAGGTTGCCGCCGCGCAGGATGGGCGAGGACATCAGGAACCAGCGCATGGCGTCGGAGCCGTCGCGGGCGAACACCTCGTTGACGTCGGGGTAGTTGCCCTTGGACTTGCTCATCTTCAGCCCGTCGTCGCCCAGCACGATGCCGTGGGCCGCGACGGTCTTGAACGCGGGGCGGTCGAACAGCGCGGTGGCGAGCACGTGCAGGGTGTAGAACCAGCCGCGGGTCTGACCGTTGTACTCGACGATGAAGTCGCCGGGATAGTGCGAGTCGAACCATTCGGTGTTCTCGAACGGATAGTGCACCTGGGCGAACGGCATCGACCCCGACTCGAACCAGCAGTCGAGCACCTCGGGGACGCGGCGCATCGTCGACTTCCCGGTCGGGTCGTCCGGGTTGGGGCGGGTCAGCTCGTCGATCATCGGCCGGTGCAGGTCGCTCGGCCGCACCCCGAAGTCGCGTTCGAGCTCGTCGAGGGAGCCGTACACGTCGACGCGCGGGTAGGCCGGATCGTCCGAGACCCACACGGGGATGGGGCTGCCCCAGTAGCGGTTCCGGCTGATGTTCCAGTCGCGGGCACCCTCGAGCCACTTGCCGAACTGGCCGTCGCGGATGTGCTCGGGCACCCAGGTGATCTGCTGGTTCAGCTCCACCATGCGGTCCCGGAACCGGGTCACGGCGACGAACCACGACGGGACCGCCATGTAGATCAGCGGCCGGCCGGACCGCCACGAGTGCGGGTAGGAGTGCTCGATCGTCTCGTGCCGCAACAGTTTTCCGGCGGCCTTGAGGTCCTTGATGATCACCGGGTTGGCGTCGAAGACCTGCAGACCCTCGTAGGGCGGAACGAGGGCGGTGAACTTTCCGCCCGGATCGAGCGGCTGCACCAGCTCGATGCCGTTGCGCTGGCAGTACTCCATGTCCTCTTCACCGAAGGCCGGTGCCAGGTGGACGATTCCGGTGCCGGAGTCGGTGGTGACGTAGTCGGCCGCGATGATCCGGTGGGCGTTCTCCCGGCCCACGAAGAAGTCGAACGGCGGCTCGTAGGCCAGGCCGACGAGGTCCGCGCCGGTGTACCGGCCCAGCACCTCGGGTTCGTCGCCGAACTCGCGGGCGTAGTGACCGAGTCGGTCCTCCGCGAGCACATACGTCCTCGCGTCGTCACCCTCGCCCACGCGGACGGCGACGTAGGTGATGTCGGGGTGCACCGCGATCGCGAGGTTGGACGGCAGCGTCCACGGCGTGGTGGTCCAGATCAGGGCGTTGGCGCCGTCGAGTTCGCTGCCCGGTGCGCGCACCACCATGTCGACGGTGACGGCCGGGTCCTGACGCATCTTGTAGGCGTCGTCGAGCCGGGTCTCCTGGTTCGACAGCGGGGTCTGCTCGTACCACGAGTACGGCAGGACCCGGAAGCCCTGGTAGATCAGGCCCTTGTCGTAGAGCTGCTTGAAGGCCCACATGACCGACTCCATGAAGTCGAGGTCCAGGGTCTTGTAGTCGTTGTCGAAGTCCACCCAGCGGGCCTGCCGGGTGACGTAGTCGCGCCACTCCCCGGTGTACCGCAGCACCGACGTCTTGCAGTAGGCGTTGAACTCGGCCAGCCCCATCGTGTCGATCTCGGACTTGTCCTTGATCCCGAGCTGCTTCTCCGCCTCGAGCTCGGCGGGCAGGCCGTGACAGTCCCAGCCGAAGCGCCGTTCGACCTTCTTGCCGCGCATCGTCTGGAAGCGCGGGATGAGGTCCTTGACGTAGCCGGTGAGCAGGTGCCCGTAGTGGGGCAGGCCGTTCGCGAAGGGCGGGCCGTCGTAGAAGACGAACTCGTCGGCGCCGTCGCGATTCGCGACCGAGGCGCGGAAGGTGTCGTCCTTCGCCCACCCGTCGAGGACCTTCACCTCGAGCTCGGGGAAGTCGATGCCCGAGTCCTTGGCGACCCCGTAGTCGACGCGCGGGTATCCGCCGGTCGGTGCGTCGGGGGCCTGCGGGCGGTCGGGGGTGCTCTTCGTCACAGCGTGACTCCTCGTGCCTAGACGTGTCCGGCACGGGGACGATCGCCGCGCCCTGTGCGCCGGCAACCGCGGTACCACCCCGCTTGCACCGTCCCTCCGGGCTCTGCCGGCCGGACGGGCCTCTCGTTCGGGCTGTGACGGGCCCACCCGTTCGGTTCTACTGAGTCGTGCCGGTCGGCACGGCCGTTCTTCCGAAGGCTCCCCGGTGATGGCCGGATCGACGCCGTCCCCGGCGGCTGCCGGGGGAAAGCACTGCAAACTGTTCTCGGACTATTCTATGCCGCCGCGCTCACTCGCTCGGATCGCGTCCCTCGCGGCGCCGTCTCGGCTCGGATCCCGTCGTCGTCGGGGGCGCGGTCCGCTTGCCACTCAATGCGCTGATCAGCAACAGGACCGCGCCCACCACACACACGACGATGCAACCCCAGGCCCACAGCACGGACCCCGTCATGAGGGCCACGACGAGCATGCCGAAGCCGACGGCTGCAAGGGCGAGAGTCACCACCAGCACGGCGCACCCTCATCGGAACCCGACCATCGGACCGCCGCCTCGATCAGCTGTTGCCCTTGGCGAAGGACGTGGAACCGAACGAGGAGTTCGACTGATTGAACGCCTCCTGGCCACCGTCGACCGGCACGGCGGAACCGCGCTGTTCGAGCTCCTCGAGCTGAGATTCGAGGTAGGACTTCAGGCGCACCCGGTACTCGCGCTCGAAGGTCTTGAGCTGCTCGATGCGGCCCTCGAGCACCGAGCGCTGCTGGTTGATCGTCGCCATGATCTCGGTGTGCTTCTTCTCGGCGTCCGCCTGCAGCGCGTCGGCCTTCTCCTTGGCCTGGCGCAGCTGCGTCTCGGAGCGGGTGCGGGCGTCGGCGAGCATCGCCTCGGACTTCTGCCGCGCGTCGGCGATCATCGCCTCGCTGCGGGTGCGCGCATCGGAGATGAGCTGCTCGGAATTGGTGCGGGCGTTGCGCAGCAGCTCCTCGGCCTCGGCCTTGGCGTCGCCGGTGAGGCGGTCCGCCATCTCCTGGGCCAGGCCCAGGACCTTGGCGGCCTGCATGCTCGCGTCTCCGGAGGCCGGTGCGGCCGCAACCGGTGCGGGGGCCGGTGCGGGCGCCGGCGCCGGAGCGGGTTCCGGCGGCTTCGGCGCCTCGACGACGCGAGCGGGCTCCGGTTTGGCCGGCTGGGCCGGTGCCGCCGCGCCGGGTCGGGCACCCTTCTTGGCCTCGGCGAGCTCCTGGTCGAGCTCGGCCACCCGCTGCCGCAGGTCGGCGTTCTCCTCGATCAGGTGGGTCAGTTCCTGCTCGACGAGATCCAGGAACGCGTCGACCTCGTCCTCGTTGTAGCCACGCTTTCCGATCGGCGGCTTGCTGAACGCGACATTGTGCACATCAGCTGGGGTCAGCGGCATGGAAGGATCCCTTCACGCGTCGTGTGAGCGGTCAAGCAAGCATTCAGTTATATCCACAGTGCGTCACGCGTATCAAACTCACTGTAACTGGCACCCCATTCTGGCACAGGGCGGCTTTCGCGCGGATCGTCCGAGCAGGTGTCGGCCCTCAGAGCGTCCCACCTCGGGGAATGAACGCCATCAGGAAGTAGACGATGAACAGCAGCACCATGATGGACAGATCCAGTCGCACTCCCCCGAGATTCAGCGGAGGAATGAGCCGGCGCAACAGTTTCACCGGCGGATCGGTGACCGTGAAGATTGCTTCGAGAACGACGACGACGAATCCCGTCGGCTTCCAGTCCCGCGCGAACGTCCGGATGAACTCGACAATGATCCGGCCGATCAGCAGCAGCCAGAAAATGAACAGCAGGAACCAGAGCACCTCGAATACGGCCACCCGCCCACTCTGCCCGACGACGGCGGATCGAGCCAAACCGAAACGCCCGGCGTCCGGTGTTGTACACCGGGCACCGGGCGTCGACCGTGCCGGAACCGCCGCTGCGGGTTCAGGTCACTGCTGGTTGTAGAACCCCGTCTCCGCGATCCGGCGGCGCTCCTCGGCGGAGACGTCGATGTCCGCCGGGGAGAGCAGGAACACCTTGGTGGCGACCTTGTCGAACGAGCCGCGCAGCGCGAAGGCCAGCCCGGCGGCGAAGTCGACGAGCCGTTTGGCGTCGGCGTTGCTCATCTCCACCAAATCCATGATCACCGGGGTGCCGTCGCGGAACCGCTCGCCGATGGTGCGGGCCTCGCCGTAGTCCCGGGGACGCAGCGTGGTGATCTTCGACAACGGGCCTCCCTCGTCGAACAGTGCGCCGCGACGGGCCTCGGACCGTTCGAGCCGGCCCTCGGAGCCGAGCGACGACCGCGCGGCGGCGCGGGCCGGCGGCGGGGTCGGGCGCGGTGCGCGGGCCGTGATCGGCTCCACGCGGGCCGCCCGCACGGGGGGCTCGTAGCGATCGAAGCCGTCCGGCTCGAAGTCGCGGCCGGCGTCCTCCCGGCGCGCCGCCTTGTACTCGTCGCGGTGCGACGGGCCGTAACCACCGCCGGCGTACGGCGGCTCGTCGTACTCCCGGTCGCGCTCACGGCGGGCGCTCGCGGGGTCGTCGAGGTAGTCGTCCTCGTATTCCTCGAGCGGCACCATCCCGAAGTACGCCTTGAACTTGTGGAGTGAGCTCATGGATCAACCTTCCTCGCGCGGCGGTCGACACTCAGGCTAACGGCCGCGAGCCCAACACCGCGGTTCCGACACGCACGCATGTCGAACCCCATCGCACCGCCGCCTCGAGGTCGCCGGACATGCCGGCCGACAGTTCGGTGGCCTCGGGATGATCTGAGCGCAGCCCGCTGTGGAGACCGGCGAGCCGTTCGAATGCGGCGTCCGGGTCCCATCCCAGTGGCGGCACCGCCATCAGGCCCCGCAACTCGAGTCCGCCGGCGGCGGCGACCTCGTCCGCGAGTGCGGGCAGGTCCGCGGCGCTCACCCCGCCCCGCTGCGGATCGTCGTCGAGGCTGACCTGCAGCAGCACCCGTACGGGCGTCTCGCGGTCGCCGGACTCCTGCGCGGCCTGCGCACCGGCGTCCAGTGCGTGCGCCAACCGGACGCTGTCGACCGAGTGCACGGTGTGGGCCCAGCGGGCGACGGCACGCGCCTTGTTGCGCTGCAGCCGGCCGATCATGTGCCATGCGACAGCGGGATCGGTTGTACGCGAACGGAATTCGGCAACCTTCGCGGCGGCCTCCTGTTCGCGGGATTCGCCGAAGGCCCGGCACCCGAGTCCGTAGAGGATCTCCACGTCGGAGACCGGGAAGAACTTCGTCACCGGCAGCAGGGCGATCTCCGCCGGGTCGCGGCCGGCGGCCCGGGCCGCGGCGTCGAGCCGCTCGCGTGCCCGCCGCAGCCCGTCCGCGATCTCGGCGCGCCGCGCGCCGGGATCCGCTGCGCTCACCGGCCACCTCCGGCACCGGTGGCCGATACGGCCTCGAGCCAGATCACCGCCGCCAACCGTCCGGTCGGCGCCTGACGGCGATGACTGAACAACGTCGGATCCTCGATGGTGCACCGGGGATCCTCCGCGACCGCCACGACGCCGTGCGCGCGCAGTTGCCGGCGCAGCCCCGCGCGCAGGTCCAGCCCGGGCGTGCCCCGCACGGTGCGGGTGGCGCTGCCGGGCAGGTGCGCCTCCACGTCGGCCTGCATCGAGGCGGGCACCTCGTACCGGCGTCCGCTCGCGGCGGGCCCGAGGAACGCGCCGATGCGCTCGCGGTGCGCACCGAGCTCGACCATCGTGTCCAGGACGCGGGGAACGATGCCCACGCGGGCGCCGATCCGGCCCGCGTGCACCGCGGCGATCACGCCCGCCTCCTCGTCCGAGAGCAGCACCGGCACACAGTCCGCGCTCAGGGTGACGAGCGCGAGGCCGGGCTCGCGCGTGACCAGGGCGTCGGTCGCGGGCACCGGGCCGTCGACCGGGCCGTCCACGACGGTGACGTTGCGGCTGTGGATCTGCTCCATCCACACCAGCCGCTCGTAGGGCTGCCCGATCGCCGCGGCGAGGCGGCGACGGTTCGCCTCGACCGCCGCCGGGTCGTCACCCACGTGGTCACCGAGATTGAACGAGTCGTAGGGCGGGGCGGAGACGCCGCCGGCGCGGGTGGTGACGACCCGCCGCGCCCGGAGAGCCGACTGTGCCACCGTCACCGGCGCATGAAGATCGGCACGTCGACGTCGTCGTCGCCGTCCTCGTCGACCTCCACCGGCCGTGCCGGCTGCGCAGACCCGATCGGCGGCAGCGAACTGCCCGCGACGGGCTGCTGCTCACGCGCCGGCATCTCCTCGGCCCGCTCCCGCTCCGGGCGGCCGACGTCGCCGGCACGTCCCGCGCCGATGGTGCCGCCGCGCGTTGCGGTGGTCGGCGGGGCCGATTCCACGGGACGCCGCGCCGGGGTGCCGCCGTCGAACCCGGCCGCGATGACGGTGACGCGCACCTCGTCGCCCAGGGAGTCGTCGATGACGGTGCCGAAGATGATGTTCGCGTCGATGTGGGCGGCCTCCTGCACCAGCGAAGCCGCCTCGTTGATCTCGAACAGGCCGAGGTCGGAGCCGCCGGCGATGGACAGCAGCACGCCGCGCGCGCCTTCCATCGACGCCTCGAGCAGCGGCGAGTTGATCGCCGCCTCGGCGGCCTTGATGGCCCGGCCCTCCCCGCGGGAGGAACCGATGCCCATCAGCGCGCTGCCGGCGCCGGACATCACGCCCTTGACGTCGGCGAAGTCGACGTTGATCAGGCCGGGGGTGGTGATGAGGTCGGTGATGCCCTGGACACCGTTGAGCAGCACCTCGTCGGCGGAGCGGAACGCGTCCATGAGGCTGACGGCGGCGTCGCCGAGCTGCAGCAGCCGGTCGTTGGGGATGACGATGAGGGTGTCGCAGGACTCGCGCAGGGTCTGGATGCCCGTGTCGGCCTGGCCGCCGCGGCGCTTGCCCTCGAACGAGAACGGCCGCGTGACGACGCCGACGGTCAGCGCACCGAGCTTGCGGGCGATGCTCGCGACCACGGGCGCGCCGCCGGTGCCGGTCCCGCCGCCCTCGCCGGCGGTGACGAAGACCATGTCGGCGCCCTTGAGCACCTCTTCGATCTCGTCCTTGTGGTCCTCGGCGGCCTTGCGGCCGACCTCGGGATCCGCGCCGGCGCCGAGCCCCCGGGTGAGTTCACGGCCCACGTCGAGCTTGACGTCGGCGTCGGACATGAGCAGGGCCTGGGCGTCGGTGTTCACCGCGATGAACTCGACTCCCTTGAGTCCCTGTTCGATCATGCGGTTGACCGCGTTCACGCCGCCACCGCCGATACCGACGACCTTGATTACGGCGAGGTAGTTGTGCGGGGGCGTCATGGGCTCTCGCCTTCCTGAGAAATCGGTCACGCTTCGATCATCATCGGGTGAGGTACGGACAAACCCTCAACCACAGGTCGATGGTTATGTCAAGTATCTCGACTGCTGCGAAACGCTATGGCACGGTGGCGGCGATCCGCCAGCAGGCGCGCCGACGGCGGTCACGATTTTCGTCGCCGTGCCTCGATCGCCGTCCGCGCCGTCATCGCACCGTCGGCAGGTCGGGGCCCGCCACGTCGTAGGTCCGGCCGGGCTGGGTGAGCAGCGGCAGCACCACCTGCGCCTTGCGCTCCGAGCGTTCCACCCCACCCCACACCACGATCCGGCCGTCGTGCAGCGTGAGCGAGACCTCCGACGCCGACGGAGCGGCCACCTCGCCCACCTGGACGCGCAGCTCGGGCGGCAGCGCCTCGAGCACCTCGATCGCCGCGGCCGTCGCCGGATCGCCGGGACCGGGGCCGGGGGTGACGAGGCGCGGGGTCAGCATGGGCGGCGGCTCGACCGCGAAGTCCACCCCGTCCGCGTCGAGCGAGTGGGTGCCGTCCGGCGCGTCGACGAAGAACACCGCCTCCCGCTCGGTCACCGTGACCCGCACGGTGGACGGGTACACGCGCTGTACCCGCACCGACGCGGCCCGCGGCAACGTGGCGACCCGCTGCGCCGCCGCCGCGGTGTCGACCTGCAGCAGCGGCGTGCCCTCCGCCAGCTCGAGGCGGGCCAGCACCTCGTCCTGCGGGATCGCCGTCGCGCCGACGACCTCCACGTTGCGCACCGACAGCAGCGGGGACAGCCAGGCGGCCGCGATCAGTCCGAGCACGGCCGCCACCACCGCCGCGCCGATCAGCACGGTCCGCACCCGCACGGACCGGCCCGACGGCCGTCGCGCGGGCCGCGCCGCCCGGCGGGGCCGGGTGCGGGTGGCGGAGGCGGGCGTCACGACCCGACCGGCCCCGGTCCGGCAGGAGCCCCCGGCCGCAGCCGGCCCGGCTTGCTGCGCAATGCGTCGAGGATCTGGCGCCCGAGCATGGTCACGTCGCCGGCGCCCATGGTGATCACGACGTCGCCGGGACGGCTCAGCCGCGCGACCTGCCGCGGCACGAGGGACAGATCCGGCTGGTAGTGCACGGGCTTGGACACCGATCGCGCGACGAGGGCTCCGCTCACGCCCGGCCGGGGCTCCTCCCGCGCACCGTAGACGTCCAGCACCACGACCTCGTCGGCGAGGTCGAGGGCCGCACCGAACTCGGTGGCGAAGGTCTCGGTGCGCGAGTACAGGTGCGGCTGGAAGACGACGATCACGCGGGGTCGTTCGGTGCCGGTCTCGGTGTAGCGGACCGGTTCGCCGGCGACCAGTTCCGCGGCCGCGGCGAGGACGGCGCGGACCTCGGTGGGATGGTGGGCGTAGTCGTCGAACACCCGCACGCCGTGCTCGCGGCCGCTGTACTGGAATCGCCGGTGCACGCCCCCGAAGCCGGCCAGGCCCTCGACGGCCTCCTCGACCTGGGCGCCCGCCTCGAGGGAGGCGAGCAGTGCGGCGAGCGCGTTGAGGGCCATGTGCCGGCCGGGGACGGACAACCGCACCGTGCGCGGCGCCGCCTCGTCGGCGAGGTGGAACTCGGCGACTCCCCCGACGTCCTTGGCCTCCCAGTTGAGCAGCCGCACGCCGACCGGCACGCCGTCCACCTCGGCGCGGTCGCCCACCGCTGCCGCCGTGCCGTATCCGGTGATCCGCAGGTCGTCGGCGCGACGGGCCGTCGCCCGCCGCGCCAGGGCGGCCGAGCCGGGGTCGTCGAGGCACGCCACGAGCAGCCCGCCGGGGGCGATGCGGTCGACGAACTCGTCGAACACCCGCACGTATGCCTCTTCCGTGCCGAAGAAGTCGAGGTGGTCCGCCTCGATGTTGGTCACGATCACCACGTCGGGGTCGTACTGCAGCAGCGAGCCGTCGCTCTCGTCGGCCTCGGCGACGAACACGTCGCCGCTGCCGTGGTGCGCGTTGGTGCCGGACTCGTTGAGCTCGCCGCCCACCGCGAAGGACGGGTCGAAGCCGCAGTGCTGCAGCGTCACCACCAGCATCGACGTCGTCGACGTCTTGCCGTGTGTGCCGGCGACCAGGAAGGTGCGGTGCCCGCGCATCAGGGCCGCCAGCACCGCCGGGCGCAGCAGGACGGGAACGCCGCGTTCCCGGGCGGCGACCAGCTCGGGGTTGTCCTGGGGGATCGCGGCGTGCGTCGTCACCACGGCGGTGGGGCCGCCCTCGAGCAGATCCAGCGCGCTCGCGTCGTGTCCGATGCGCACCGAGGCCCCCCGCGCGCGCAACGCCAGCACGCCGCGGCTCTCCTTGGCGTCCGATCCGGAGACCTTCCCGCCGCGAGCGAGCAGGATCCGGGCGATGCCGGACATCCCGGCCCCGCCGATACCCACCATGTGCACCCGCTCGAGCTGCGGGGGCAGCTGCTCGCTCATCGATCACTCCTGTTCGCTTCCACGCCTGCGACGTCCAGCACGATCCGCGCCACCTCGGCGGCGGCGCTGCGGTGGCCCGCCCCTGCCGCACGCCGTCCCATCTCGGTCAGACGGGCTGCGTCGCGCAGCAGGGGGATCACCGCATCGGCCACGAACGCCGGCGTCAGTTCCTCGTCCGCCACGATCATTCCACCTCCCGCCGCCACCACCGGCCGGGCATTGAGTTCCTGCTCCCCGTTGCCGTGCGGCAGCGGCACGTACACCGCCGGCAGGCCGACCGCGGACACCTCGGCGACGGTCATCGCCCCGGAGCGGCAGATCACCGCGTCGGCGGCGGAGTACGCCAGGTCCATCCGGGTCAGGTAGGGCACGGCGACGTAGGGATACCGGTCGTGCTCGGGACGTGCGGGCACGTCGAGGGTGTTCTTCGGGCCGTGGGCGTGCAGCACGGCGATGCCCGCCGCGGCGAGCGGACCGGCGGCTCCCGAGACGGCCTCGTTGAGCGATCGGGCGCCCTGCGAGCCACCGAACACCAGCAGCACCGGCCCCTCCGGGGGGAGCCCGAAGTGCGCCCGCGCCTGCGCCCGCAGCGCCGCCCGGTCCAGCCCGGTGATCGACGACCGGACCGGGATGCCGACGATTTCGGCGTCGCCGCGGCGCACGATGCCCGAACCCGGGACGGCGGCCAGGACACGCTCGGCGCGCAGGGCCCCGATCTTGTTGGCGATGCCGGCGCGGGCGTTGGCCTCGTGCACGACGACGGGGATGCGGCGCCGGCGGCGCAGCGGTCCGGCACCGGCGGCCAGGTAGGCGGGCAGCGCCACGTAGCCCCCGAATCCGACGACGACGTCGGCGTGGGTGTGGTCGAGCACCTCGCGGGTCCGGCGGACCGAGGCGAGGACCCGCGCCGGCAGCTTGGCCAGGTCGGCGGTGAGCTTGCGGGGCAGCGGCACCGGCGGGATCAGCTCAAGTGGATACCCGCGCTGCGGCACGAGGGTGGTCTCGAGCCCCCGCTCGGTGCCCAGCGCGGTGATCGTCGCCGTCGGCACCAGCCGGCGGATCGCGTCGGCGACCGCGAGGGCCGGCTCGATGTGCCCGGCGGTGCCACCCCCGGCCACCACCACGGACAGGGCAGACTGCTCGCCGCTCACCTACGGTTTCCTCGCTCTCCGGTTCGTCCGTCTCTGCTGTTCGTCGTCGTGCCCGCGCGGCGCCGCGGCTGCCGTGGGGGTTGGTCCCGCGGGGCGGCGGGCTGCGCCGCGCGGCCCTGACCGCGGGCGCGTTCCTGCGGCGTGCGGCCCCGTGGGGTCTGCCGCTCCCGGGTCGCCGTGCCGCCGCCCCGGTCGGCGGTGCCGGCCCGGCGTGCCTCGATCCGGCCGGGGTCGGCACGCCGGGAGGCGTCGAGCCGCACGGGTTCACCGCGCGACGGCGTGTACTGCTCCGGCTTGGGCAGCCGCAGCAGCCGCCCGAAGCGGCCGTCCTGCCCGGCGTGCAGGGCGGCGACGGCCTCGGGTTCGTGCCGGGCCGCGTTGGCGATCAGGCCGAACATCAGCAGCGTCGTCGCGGTGGAGGTGCCGCCGGCCGAGACGAGCGGAAGCTGCAGGCCGGTGACGGGCAGCAACCCGACGACATAGCCGATGTTGATGAAGGCCTGCCCGATGATCCAGGTGGTGGCGGTGGCGGTGAGCAGCCGCAGGAACGGATCCACCGATCGCAGCGAGATCCGCAGGCCGGCGTAGGCGAACAGACCGAACAGGCCGATCACCGCCAGGCCGCCGAGGAAGCCGAGCTCCTCGCCGATGATGGCGAAGATGAAGTCGTTGTGTGCGTTGGGCAGGTAGCTCCACTTGGCGCGGCTCTGCCCGAGCCCACGGCCCCAGAACCCGCCGTCGGCCAGGGAGAACTTCGCCTGACGGGCCTGATAGCCGATGCCTTGCGGGTCCGCGCCGGGGTTGAAGAAGGCCCGCACCCGCGCGGACCGGTACCCGGCGGTCAGCGCGAGGAGCACCGCCAGGCCGGCGGCGGTACCGACGATCGTCAGGAACACCCGCAGCCGCAGACCCGCGAACCAGAGCAGCGCGAGGACGATGATGGCGAGCGAGACGGTGGTGCCCAGGTCGGGCTGGAGGATGATCAGCAGGGTCACCACCAGGGTCGCCGGGACCAGCGGAACCATCATCTCGCGGGCGCTGGAGCGGTCGCCGCGGCGCGACGCCAGCAGGTGCGCGCCCCACACGGCGATGGCGATCTTGGCCAGCTCCGACGGCTGCAGCGACACGCCGGCGATGACGAACCACCCCCGGGTGCCCTGGGACAGCGTGCCGATGCCGGGGATGAGCACCAGCACCAGCAGCACGACGGTGACCGCGAACGCCGGGAACGAGAACCGGCGCAGCACCCGCACCGGAACGATCAGGGCGAAATAGAAGATGACCAGGCCGAGAGCGGCGAAGATCGCCTGCGAGGTGAACAGGCCGTAGGCCGAGCCGTTGGTGGCGACGGCCTCGACGCTCGACGACGACAGGACCATCACCAGGCCCAGCACGGTGAGCAGCACCGCGATCGTGACGATCAGGTGGAACGAGGCCAGCGGCCGGGCCAGCCACAGCCCGACCCGGTTCCGCGCCGTCCCGTCGGCGGGCTGCGGGGCGTTCACTGCCCCGTCCCGCCCCCGCGCAGCTCCTCGACCGCGGCGGCGAACGCGCGACCACGCTGCGCGTAGTCGGCGAACATGTCCAGCGACGCGGCGGCCGGCGCCAGCAGCACGGTGTCGCCCGCCGTCGCCAGCGACGCCGCCTCACGCACCGCGACCCGCATGGCCGCGGGTCCGTCCGCCCCCGGCAGCGCCACCCGGCGCGCCGCAGCCGGGGCCGTCCTCGGTTCGCTCGTGCTCATCTGCCCATCGTCGCGCGTGTCGAGGAGGACCACGGGGACCTCGGGGGCGTGTCGCGCCAGCGCGTCGGCGATGCGGTCGGCGTCGCGGCCGAGCAGCACCACCCCGGCGAGGCGGGGTGCGACCTCCGCCACCAGGTCGTCGACGTGGGCGCCCTTGAGCAGGCCCCCGGCCACCCACACCACCCGGTCGTGGGCGAGCAGCGACGTGCGGGCCGCGTGCGGATTGGTGGCCTTCGAATCGTCGACGTACTCCACGCCGCCGACGGTGCCGACCGGGGCGGCGCGGTGCGGACCGACCCGGTGCCGGCGCAGACCGTCGTGCACCGCGGAGGCGGGGACGTCGATCGCGCGGGCCAGCGCCGCGGCGGCGAGCGCATCCGACAGGCCGGCCGGCCCGGCAGGGGTCACGTCGACGACCGAGGCGAGCACCGCCGAGTCGGCGAAGGCCCGGTCGACCAGAACGTCGCCACTGATGCCGAGCTCACCGGGCTGCGGGTAGCCGAGCGTGAAGCCGACGGTGACGACGGCACGGGACCGGTCGCGCAGGCCCCCGGCGATCGGATCGTCGAGGCCGAGCACCCCCACGGTGCCGGACAGCGCCCGTGCCTTGGCGTCGATGTAGCCCGCCATCCCGCCGTGCCAGTCCAGGTGGTCCTCGGCGATGTTGAGGATCACGCCGGCCTCGGGCCGCACGGACGGCGCCCAGTGCAGCTGGAACGACGACAGTTCCACGGCGAGGACGTCGGCGCGGGGGTCCGCGCGGCGCAGCGCGTCGAGGACCGGCAGGCCGATGTTGCCGCACGCCACGGACGCGAGCCCGGCGGCCTCGAGGATCGACTGCAGCATCGTCGTCGTCGTGGTCTTGCCGTTGGTGCCGGTGACGACGAGCCAGCGCCGCGGCGGGCCGTAGATCTCGGCGCGGTCGATGCGCCAGGACAGCTCGATGTCGCCCCAGATCGGCACGGCGGCGCCGGCGGCGTGCGAGAGCAGCGGCGCGTCGGGCGCGAAGCCGGGGCTCGTCACGACCAGCGCATACTCGTGCAGCGACGACGCGTCCGCGACGAGGTCGTCGAGATCGACGGTGTCGGCGCCGAGCTCACGGCAGCGCGCGAGGGCCTGCGGGTCGCGGTCGGTGACGGTCACCGTCGCGCCGAGGTCGCTGAGGGGGGCGAGGGTGGCACGACCGGACATCCCGCCGCCGGCGACGAGCACGCGGGCGCCGCGGAGCCGGTCCAGGTCTTGGCGGCGCAGTTCGTCTGTCACGGTGTCAGTCCCCGATCGCCGCTAGGTATTCGCTGTAGAACAGGGCCATGCCGATGGCCGACGCGATGGCGGCGAGCAACCAGAACCGGATGATCACCGTCGTCTCCGCCCAGCCGCCGAGCTCGAAGTGGTGATGGAACGGCGCCATCCGGAACACGCGACGCCGGCTGGACCGGAACACCGCCACCTGGATGACGACGGACGCCGCCTCGGCGACGAACAGGGCGCCGATGACCACCATGAGCAGCTCGGTGCGCGTGGTGACGGACAGGCCCGCGAGCATGCCGCCGAGGGCGAGCGAGCCGGTGTCGCCCATGAAGATCTTCGCGGGGGCGGCGTTCCACCACAGGAAGCCGATGCACGCGGCGGCGCCGGCGGCGCACAGCAGCGCCAGGTCGAGCGGGTCCCGCACGTCGTAGCAGCCCTTGCCGGGGTCGGCGACGCACGAGTTGCGGTACTGCCAGAACGTGATGATCACGTAGGCGCCGAGCACGAGGCTCATCGACCCGGCGGCGAGCCCGTCGAGGCCGTCGGTGAGGTTGACCGCGTTGGACCACGCGCTGACGAGCAGGTACACGAAGAGGATGAACACCACCGCGCCCATCGAGACGGTGGCGATGTCGCGCACGTAGGACAGGTGGGTGCTGCCCGGGGTGAGTCCGTCGCCGTTGCGGAACTGCAGGGCGAGGATGCCGAACGCGACCGCGGCGACGAGCTGACCGACCAGTTTGGCGGTCTTGTTCAGGCCCAGATTGCGCTGCTTGCGGATCTTGATGAAGTCGTCGAGGAAGCCGACGCCGCCGAGGGCGGTGGTCAGGCCCAGCACGAGCAGACCCGAGGCCGACGGTCCCTCCGCCCCCTCGTAGGCCAGACCGATCGCGTGCGCACCGAAGTATCCGGCCCACAGGCCGGCGAGGATCGCGACGCCGCCCATGGTCGGTGTGCCGCGCTTGGACTGGTGGCTCTGCGGTCCTTCGACGCGGATCTCCTGACCGAATCCCTGCCGCGAGAATGCCTTGATCAGCACCGGCGTCAGCAGGATCGACACCGCCAGTGCGATTCCCGCGGCGAAGAGGATCTGTCTCACCGTGCGGCCTCCGTTTCCGTTCCTGCCGTACCCGCCGTTCCTGCGAGGATCGCCTCCGCCACCGTCCACAACCGGACGGACTGCGAGGCCTTGACCAGTACCAGGTCGCCGGGCCGCAGCTCGCGCTCGAGGAGCTCGATCGCGGCGGCGGCGTCGGGGACGTGGCTCGCCTCGTCGCCCCAGGATCCTTCCATCACCGCACCCTGGTAGAGACCGCGGACCGGGCGGGTCGCGCCGACCGCGACGATGCGGGTGACGTCCAGGCGCACCGCGAGCCGGCCGATGGCGTCGTGCTCGACGACGGACTCGTCACCGAGTTCGCCCATCTCCCCCAGCACCGCCCAGGTCCGGCGCGGGCTGTCGCCGGCGCGGGCCATGGTCACCAGCGCCTTGAGCGCCGCCCGCATCGAGTCCGGGTTGGCGTTGTACGCGTCGTCGACGACGGTGACGCCGTCGGCACGGGTGCGCACGTCCATACGGTGCGCCGACACCGCGCCGGCACCGCCGAGCGCGGTCGCGACCTGCTCGGGCGTGGCGCCGCACTCGAGCGCGACGGCCGCGGCCGCCAGGGCGTTGCCGATGTGGTGCTCGCCGTGCACCGCGAGGGTGACCGTGGTGCGGCGCTCGGTGCCGTCGTCGCGCACGACGAGGGTGAACGTGGGACGGGCGTGCTCGTCGAGGTGGACGTCGGTGGCCCGGACCTGCGCGGCCGGGTCGCTGCCGACGAGCACCACGCGGGCGCGGGTGCGCGGTGCCATCGCGGCGACCAGGGGGTCGTCCGCGTTGAGGATCGCCACGCCGCCCTCCTCGGCGGCCGGCAGGGCCTCGACGAGCTCCCCCTTCGTCCGGGCGATGACCTCCTGGGAACCGAATTCCCCCAGGTGGGCGGTGCCGACGTTGAGCACCACCCCGATGCGGGGCGGCGCGACGGTGGCGAGGGCGGCGATGTGCCCGGGTCCGCGGGCCGACATCTCCAGCACCAGGAATCGGGTGTCGGTGGTGGCGCGCAGCGCCGTCCACGGATGCCCGAGCTCGTTGTTGAAGGAGCCGGGAGGGGCGACGACCGGGCCGAGCGGCGCGAGCACCGCGGCAAGCAGGTCCTTCGTGGAGGTCTTGCCCGCGGATCCGGTGACGCCGACGACGGTCAGCCCGTCGGCGGTGAGCTCGTCGACCACGGCGCGGGCGAGGGCACCCAGCGCGGCGAGGACGGCGGCACCCGAGCCGTCGGGGTCGTGTTCGAAGGCCAGCGAGTTGGTCTCGACCGGCGGCACCGGCGGCACCACGACGGCGGGCACACCCACCGGTCGGGCGGCGAGCACCGCGGCGGCGCCGGCGGCGATGGCGTCGGCGGCGTGGTCGTGCCCGTCGGAGCGGGCCCCCGGCAGCGCCAGGAACAGCCCGCGCGGGGTGACCTTGCGGGAGTCGAACTCGACGGTGCCCGTCACCTCGACGGCCGGGTCGTCGACGTCGTGCAGTGTCCCACCGACCACCTCCGCGATGCGGGCGAGTGTCATCGGGATCATTCGGTGCCTCCGTACTGCTCGCTACCTGCGCCGGCGAACCGGTCGATGGCCGCGGCGAGCACTTCGCGGTCGTCGAAGGGGTGCTTGACCCCGTGGATCTCCTGGCCGGTCTCGTGGCCCTTGCCTGCCACGAGGACGATGTCGCCCGGGCGTGCCCAGCGCACGGCCGCCTCGACGGCGGCGGCCCGGTCACCGATCTCGCGGATCTCCCCCCGCTGCTGTTCGGGGACGGCGCGGGCACCGGCGAGCAGCGCGGCGCGGATGACCGCCGGATCCTCGGTGCGGGGGTTGTCGTCGGTGACGACGAGCAGGTCCGCCCCACGGGCTCCGACGTCGCCCATGAGCGGACGCTTGCCGTGGTCGCGGTCGCCGCCCGCACCGACGACGACGGCGAGCCGGCCGCCGGCCGCCCGTCCGCGCAACGTCGCGATGACGGCCTCGAGTGCGGCCGGCTTGTGCGCATAGTCGACGACGGCGAGGAAACCCTGCCCGCGGTCGACCCGCTCCACCCGTCCGGGTACGTCGACGTCGGCGATGCCGGCGGCCGCGGCGTCGACGTCGACCCCGACCGCCGCGCACACCGCGACGGCGAGGGCGGCGTTGGCGACGTTGTAGTGGCCGGGCAGGCGCACCGCGACGCGCCGTGCGGTGCCGTCGGGCCCGGCGAGGGTGAACACCTGGGAGCCGGACGGCTCGGTGCGGACCGCCGTCGCCGTCCAGTCGGCGGTTCCGGTGGTGGCGACGGTGCGCACCGCCTCGGGCTCCGCAGGGTGGGCGGCGCGGGCGATCCCGGCCATCCGCACGCCCCACTCGTCGTCGATGCACACGACGGCACGGCGGGCCCGCACGGGCGAGTCCGCCGCGAACAGCCGGGCCTTCGCCCCGAAGTAGTCGTCGAGGTCGCGATGGAAGTCGAGGTGGTCCTGGGACAGGTTCGTGAAGGCACCGACCGCGAAGCGGACCCCGGCGACCCGCCCCAGGGACAGGGCGTGGCTCGAGACCTCCATCACCACGGTGTCGATGCCCTGCTCGCGCATGGCCGCGAACAGGGCGTGCAGCTGCGGGGCCTCGGGGGTGGTGAGCGCGCTGGGGACCCGCCGGCCCGCGAGGCGGGTCTCGATGGTGCCGACCAGGCCCGTGACCCGCCCGGCGGCGGCGAGCCCCGCCTCGACCAGATAGGCGCTGGTGGTCTTGCCGGAGGTGCCGGTGATGCCGACGACCTGCATGTGCTGCGACGGGTCGCCGTAGATGGCGGCGGAGACGACGCCGAGGACCGACCGCGGATCCGGGTGGACCAGCACCGGCACGGGGCGGGTGACGACGGCGGCGAGGTGCTCGCATCCGGCGGCGTCGGTGAGGACGGCGACAGCACCCCGTTCCAGGGCCTCCGCGGCGTATTCGGCGCCGTGCGCGCGGGCGCCCGGGAGTGCGGCGAACAGGTCGCCGGGCTGCACCCCCTGGGCCCGCAGGTCGACGCCGGTCACGAACACCGGGAGGCCCGCGGCGGAGGTCGTGGCGCCCGGTGCGACGGTGCCGACGGTGGCGCCCACGGCGGCAGCGAGGTCGCGGAGCTGCGTCACCGGTGGATGCTCGGGTCTCAGGCCGCCTCCCGGCGGGGACGGGTCCGGACTCGACGGCACAGGCACCAGGCTCCTCTCGCTCCGCGGCAGTGTCTCCTGCCGTTCCTCTACTCCCGCGGCCGCGCTGTTCCCGAGCACCGGGGCTCGACCGCGGTGTCACGGTACCGACGTGTCAGGTTACCGACGGGCGGCGGTGCCGCCGACACGTGCTCGGCGATCGACCGCACCCGCGCGGCTCAGTCCACCTGCAGGATCAGCTTGCTGCCCGGGTCCGCCGACAGCGGCACGCCCTCGCGCTGCAGCAACCACGAGGCGATCGTGTGGAACAGCGGTGCGGCGGACTGCCCGCCGCTGCCGTCGGCGCTGCGGGTGGGCGCGTCGAGCATGATGCCGATCACGTAGCGGGGGCGGTCGGCGGGCGCGATCCCCGCGAAGGTGATCCAGTAGTTCGAGTTCGAGTAGCACTTGCATGCGGGGTCGACCTGCTGGGCGGTGCCGGTCTTGCCGGAGACCTGGTAGCCCTCGATCGCCGCCGGGGTGCCGGTGCCGCGCTGGTTCCCGGTGTCGTCCTGTACCACGGCGCGGAACATGTCGCGCACGGTGGCGGCGGTCTGCGGGCTGACCACCCGCACCGGGTCCGGCCGGGGTGTCTCGGTGCGGGTGCCGTCGGGTGCGACGACCGCCCGGACGACGCGCGGCGGAATCCGCTCGCCGTCGTTGGCGATGGCCTGGTAGATCCCTGCCATCTGGAGCAGCGTCATCGACAGGCCCTGCCCGATCGGCAGGTTGGCGAAGGTGCCGCCGGACCACTGCTCGCGGCTCGGCACGCTGCCGGCGGACTCGCCCGGCAGGCCCACGTCGGTGCGCTGCCCGAGGCCGAACAGGCCGAGCATCTGCGCGAACCGGTCCTCGCCGACCCGTTCCGCGAGCATCAGGGTCCCCACGTTGGAGGACTTCCCGAACACACCGGTGGCGGTGTAGGGCACGACGCCGTGGTCCCACGCGTCCTTGACGGTGACGCCGGCCATGCGGATCGTGCCGGGCACCTGCAGCACCTCGTCGGGGGTGGTGAGGCCGTCCTCGATCGCGGCGGCCGCGGTGACGATCTTGTTCACCGACCCCGGCTCGAAGGGGGTGCTGACGGCGGGATTCCCGAGTTCGGCGTCCTTCGGGTTGTTGCCGACCCCGATCGACGGGTCGAACGTGCCGTCGTTGGCCATGGCGACGACCTCGCCGGTCCGGGCGTCGAGCACGACGGCGGACGCGTTCTTCGCCCCGGACAGGTCCTTGGCGCGCTGCACCTGCTGCTGCACGTAGTACTGGACGTCGGAGTCGATGGTCAGTTCCACCGCGGAACCGTCGACGGCAGGTTGCTGATCGCGCCAGCTGCCGGGGATCACCGCGCCGTCGGAGCCCCGATCGTACGTCGAGGAGCCGTCGGTGCCGGCGAGCACGGAGTCCATGGAATCCTCGAGACCGAGGAGGCCGTGCCCGTCCCAGCCCGTCGCGCCGACGAGGTTGGCGGCGAGCGAGCCGCCGGGATACAGCCGGATGTCCTGACGCTCGAGACCGACCTTGTCGTACTCGTCGACGAGCGAGGTCGCCACGGCCGGATCGACGCCGCGCGCCAGATAGACGAAGGTCTCGTCGCTGCGCAGCTTGTCGAGGATCTCGTCCTCGGGGGCGGCCGCTCCGAGCGCCTCGTGGATCGCCTTCGCGAGACCCTCCAGATACGCGTCGGTCTCCGGCTGCGTCGGGTCCTCGGCGCGCGCCTCGTCCAGCTCTCGCCGGACGCGGACGGGCTGGAAGGTGAGCGCCTTCGCCTCCATCGTGTAGGCCAGCGGACTGCCGTTCCGGTCGGCGATGGTGCCGCGGGTGGCAGGCTCGACGAGCCGCGTCGTGCGCTGGCTGGCCGACTCGGCGGTCAGCTGCGGCGCCTGGACGACCTGAACCCACAGCAGTTGCACGGCCGCGACCCCGAGGGCCAGGAACATGACTGCGCGCCCGTACCGGTAGCGGAACCGGAACCCGGTGGTGTCCGCTCCGCCGGAGGCCTTGCGCGGGCGGGTGCGCCGGGCGGGCACCGGCCGGCGGGAAGGAGCAGGGCGGCCGCGGACCGGCCGGGAAGACGGTGGGGTCCCTCGCCTCACCGGCGCCCGTCCTCGGCGTGCGTCGCAGGGGTCACGGGCACCAATTGTTCCGGCTGACCGGGCGCGGCCCCGGCATTGCCGGGCGACGGCGTGGCGTCCGGGGGTGCCGAGGCAGGCTCCCCGGCCGGTACCGCCGCAGTAGCCCCGGCCGGTACCGCCGCAGCCCCGGGCGGCACGGCCGCCGCAGCGGACGGCGCGGCGCCCGGGGTCGTCGCGGTGGGGGCCTCACCCGCGGCGCCGACCGACGGCGCGGCGGCCCGGTCGGTGCCGGCGGACGGGGTCAGCGGCCGCGGGTTCTCGCTCCCCGCGCTACCCGCGAGCGGCGGAAGCTGGGCCCGGGTCCGGTCATCGGCCGCCGGGGGGTTCAGTGGCGCGGCCGGTGCCCCCTCGGCGGGGGCCGGGGTTCCCACCACGCGCACACCGCCGTCGTCGCCGACGACCAGGCGCGCGACCTCGCCGGTGGGGATCATGCCGAGCTTTGCAGCCTGCATCGCCAGCACCGGCGCCGAGTTGCCGGTTTCGACGTCGCGCTGCAGCACGGCGCGCTCCTGGATCAGGCGCTGGTTGTAGTCGCGTGCGGCGCTGAGCTGGTAGGAGTCCTCCGCGGCGCGCGTGGTCAGCAGCAGGGTTACGGCCATGCCGATGCCGAGGAGACCGATAATGGTGGCCACGAACGGAATTCGCGCCGCCACACTACCGCCGCGGCGAGCCGGTGCGGGAGTCGCCGTGTCCGGGGTCAGGTGCGCCGTGCGACGGCTGCGCCGCTGATACGCCCGCTGCGCAGCCGTGGATCGAGCCGGACGGCGAGCAGGTGCTGCCACCTGTACGGTCATCGGTTACCTCCTGGCGATTCGTTCCGCGGCACGCAGGCGCACGGGCGCCGAACGCGGATTGGCCTCGATCTCCTGCTCCGTCGCCCGTTCCGCCCCGCGGGTGAGCATCCGCAATTCGGGCCCGGTACCCGGAAGTTCCACCGGGAGCCCCTCCGGGCTCTTCGACTTCGTCAGCGGGGTGAGAATCTGCTTGACCACGCGGTCCTCGAGGGACTGGTACGACATGAACACCACCCGTCCCCCGACGGCGAGAGCGTCCAGGGCGTCCGGGATCGCGGCGCGCAGCGAGTCGAGTTCCCCGTTGACCTCGACCCGCAGCGCCTGGAACGTGCGCTTGGCGGGATGGCCGCCGGTGCGGCGGGACGCGGCCGGAATCGCCCGGTACAGCAGCTCCACCAGCTCCCCGCTCGTGCGCAGCGGCGTCTTCGCCCGCTGCCGCACGATCTCCGAGGCGATCTTCCCGGCGAACCGCTCCTCCCCGTAGGTGCTGAGTATGCGGGCGAGGTCGCCGTGGCTGTAGGTGTTGAGCACGTCGGCCGCGGTGACGCCCGTGGTGGGGTCCATGCGCATGTCCAGGGGTGCGTCGCGGGAGTAGGCGAAGCCGCGCTCGGCCTCGTCGAGCTGCATCGAGGACACGCCGAGGTCGAACAGGATCGCATGCACGGAGCCGACCCGATCCAGCCCGCACGAGGCGAGGGCGTCGGCGATGCCGTCGTAGCGGGTGTGCACGAACTGCGTGCGGTCGGCGAACGGCGCGAGCCGCCGGCGGGCGACGGCGAGGGCCTCGGGGTCGCGATCGAGCCCGATCAGGCGCATACCCGGATAGGTCCGAAGGAAGTGCTCGGAGTGTCCGCCGAGACCGAGGGTGGCGTCCACATAGATCGCGCCCGGGCCGGCGGCATCAATGGCGGGGCCGAGCAGTTCGTCGGCGCGGCCGAGCAGGACGGGGATGTGACCGAAGCTCTCCGGACTCCCGGCCTCCGGAACTGCCGCCGCGTCCTGACCCTCCGCCATTCTTCCTCCGGTTGTCCTGCTCGGTTCGTGGGCGATCGGATCGTGGCTTCGGTCGGGGGGTTCGCAGTCACGCCTCCGGATACGACCGCGGCGAATGCATCGAGGTCTCTGTCCGAACTGGAAACCTGGCGTTGGGGAAGTACGTCAGGGTTCCGTTTCACGAACCTGGCACTGGGGAAGTGTGTCAGGGTCGCTGTCGGGCAGAGGCCTCGCGGCACTCGCCGCGGTGGCACTGCGGTCGCTGCTGCGGTTCCGGTCACAGAATGTCGTGCAGGGCCTCGTCTCTCGCTTCCGAAAACTCTTCCTCGTGCTCGGCGAGGTATTGCTCCCACGCCGCCGCGTCCCAGATCTCCAGGTGTTTGACGGCACCGATCACGACGCAGTCCTTCGTGAGCCCCGCGTACTTGCGGTGGGCGGCGGACAGGGTGATCCGGCCCTGCGCATCGGGACGCTGCTCGTCGGTTCCCGCCGCCAGACTCCGGAGGAACGCCCGGGCCTGCGGATTGCTCCGCGAGGCCGCGGCGGCGCGCTCGGCCAGGGCGGCGAACTCGTCGCGCGGAAAGACGGAAAGGCTGTGGTCCTGACCCTTCGTGATCATCAACCCTCCCGCCAGTTCGTCTCGGTACTTCGCGGGCAGCGTGAGCCGCCCCTTGTCGTCCAGCTTGGGTGTGTGGGTACCGAGGAACACTCGACACCCCCCGCCACGCCCCGGCCGGACCCTGCCTACTACCCGACGGAGGAACCCCTCCGCCGCGACCCACACTACCCCACTTTCCCCCACGTTCAACCGCTTACGCGCCCGCGCGCGGCGCCGTTTTTCGACTGTGCGCAGTTCACGGCGGGTGGGGCGGAGTGGGCGACGACGCACGGCGCGGGCAGCGTCGCGACGCGCGGACCGAGACGCGGGCGCGGGACAGCGAACCCGGACGCGGGAAACACGCTGGTCGGCTCCGTCGCCTCCGCTGCGCGCCGGTCCCGGGAGCCGGAGTGGGCGGAAGTGGGGTACGAACGTGGGGGACGGTGGGGCGCCCGGCGCCGCGGCCGCCGCTCGTCCGGGAACGACGAACGGCGCGTCCCGTGGCGGGACGCGCCGTTCGTGAGAACTCGCGTGGAAGTACTGTCGCGCTACTCCTGCTCGAAACGCCGGCGGAAGCGGTCCTCCATCCTCTTGCTGAACCCTCCACCGGACTTGCGGCCGCCGCGGGACCTACCATCCCCGGCACCGCGGCTTGCCCCGCGGGGACCGTCACCGACGCCTGGACCGCGCTTGCCTCCGAGGAGGAGCAGGACCCCCGCGCCGAACATGACGATGAATCCGACGAGACTGATGATCGGGAACCCACCCGGCTTCACCGGGAGGGCGACGCCCGCGATCAACAACGCCAAACCCAGTGCGAACAACGCGCCGGCCTGGAGCCGACGCCGACTGGACGCCATCCCCATCCGGCTTCCCCGGACGGTAGAGGCGAACTTGGGATCCTCAGCATAGAGCGCGCTCTCGATCTGTTCGAGCATGCGCTGCTCGTGCTCGGAGAGTGGCACGGTACCTCCCCCGGCACTAAACGGTGGCCGCCGGATCTGCGGTCCAGATCGACGGGGGGCCGACTTTGACGGCCGCCTGGCTCAATAATACGAGTACATCCCGGCGGGGACCACCAACTGGGGATTCGAGTTCGATCACGGTTCCGAAGGTCCTGCGTATGACGGACCGACGACCCTGGCCCGGGCCGTCGAACGACCCGGGCTGCCCCCTGCACCGATCATGCGCTGCGCCGGTCGTCCCCTGACCTCGAATTCCCGGACGCCGACGGGTCGTCCGCGCCCGTCAGGTAGTCCTCCACCTCGTGGAGAAAGCGGCCCACCTCGTCGTAGAAGCGGCTCGCCTCGTCGGCGGGCACGGAACGCGTGACCCCCGCCTCGATCGCCGCGCGGGTGTCCGAACGATCGGCGAAGAAGTCCGCCCAGGCGGCGAACTCCGGCTCCGCGCGGGCCATGAGCACCCAGGCGTTGCGGGTGCGGGGACGCCGCGCCGGCCGCACCGCCCGCAACTCGGCGCCCGCGAGCACGGCGCCGGCACCGCGCAGGGCGGCGAGATAGGCCAGGTGGAATCGCTCGGACGGTTCCGGAGTGCCGGCGGCCGCCGAGAGCAGCTCGTCGGCACGGTCGAGCAATGTCGCGGCGCGCGACGACACCGGGCGGGCGGCGCAGTCCGATCGGCCGACGGCCCGCGGGCCGGTCGCACCCGACTGTGCGGTTCGTGACGTGACCATCACTCCGAACACCTCCTGCACCCCGCCGGGGCACCGGCCGGGTCACGGCCCCGGCGATCCGGCGATGTTCGCTTCCCTCGAACATCGCCGGATCCCCGGTATCGAACATCCGTTCGACGTATTCAATATAGCTGCACCTACCGACACGTCGTCAAGGGAAGGCGGTCCAGTCCCCGTCATGAGTACGGATGCGACCCCGCGGGGCGCGGCGCCGATCCTCGTCGATCTGTCCGCTGCCGAGTTCCGCGCGCGACTGCCCGAGGTGCTGCCCATCTACGTGGCCGCCATGCGATACCCGCGCGGCACCGAGTACCACCGCGCGCCCATGTGGTCCGAGCACTCCGCCCGGCCGGGATGGAAAGCTGTCGCGGCGGCACTGCCGGACGAACCGTCGAGGCTCGTCGCGATCGCCTACGGCTATCGCGGGTCGCCGCACCAGTGGTGGAATCAGCAGGTGCGGACCGGGATGCGCCACGCCGGCTACCCCCCGGAGACGATCGACGCCGTCCTCGGCGACTACTTCGAGCTGACCGAACTGCACGTGCGGCCGGACGCCCAGGGTCACCGCATCGGGGAGGCGCTCCTGCGCCGGTTGCTGAGCGACCGCCCCGAGCGCACGGTCCTGCTGTCCACTCCCGAGATCGCCGGCGAGGACAACCGGGCCTGGCGGCTGTACCGACGATTCGGGTTCCGCGACGTCGTCCGGCAGTTCCGGTTCACCGGGGACGCCCGCCCCTTCGCCGTCCTGGGACGGGACCTTCCGCTCGAAGGTCCGTAGCGTGGGCGGGGTGATCGATGCCGTCGTCGTGGGTTCCGGGCACAACGCCCTGGTGAGCGCGTGCTATCTGGCCCGTGCCGGCTGGTCGGTGGAGGTGCTCGAGAGGGACACCGTGCTCGGCGGCGCCGTGTCGACCGTGGAACGCTTCCCGGGCCACGCCGTCGACCGCGGCTCGTCGGCCCACGTCATGATCCGGCACACCGGCATCGTCGAGGAACTCGAGCTCGCCGCCCACGGCCTGCGCTACGTCGACTGCGACCCGTGGGCGTTCGCGCCCGCCCCCGTGGGCAGCGACCGTCCGGGCATCGTCTTCCATCGTGATCTCGACCGCACCTGCCGATCCGTCGAGGCCGCATGCGGAGCGCGCGAGGCCGACGCCTACCGCCGCTTCGTGACGGTGTGGGGTCCGCGCAGCGCCCGGGTGATGCGCTCGTTCTCGGTGCCGCCGACCGGCCGGCACCTGCTGTCGTCCTTCTGGGGCCTCGACACCGGCAGTGGCGGCAGCGACCTCTCCCGGCAGTTCCTCACCACCGGCGACGCCCTGCTCGACGAGTACTTCGACGACGAGCCGCTCAAGGCCGCCCTCGCCTGGTTCGGTGCCCAGTCCGGCCCCCCGATGTCCGAACCCGGCACCGCCCCCATGGTCGGCTTCGCCGCGCTGATGCACACGCTGCCGCCCGGCCGCGCCGTCGGCGGAAGCGGCGCGCTGACCCGGGCCCTGGCCGCCCGCCTCGCGGTCGACGGCGGCGTCGTCACCCTCGGCGATGCCGCCGCCGAGATCCGCCGGGCCGGGGACGGCTGGGCGGTACGTACCGACTCGGGACGCACCGTCACCGCGCGCACCGTGATCGCCGGCTGCCACGTGCTGACCACGTTCGATCTGCTCGAACGCGGCGGATTCGACCGCGCCCGCCTGAACGCATGGCGGCGCCGGATCCGCGTCGGCCCCGGCATCGGCATGGTGCTGCGCCTGGCGACCGACGCGCTGCCGCGGTACCCCAGCGGTCCCGCCGACGAGTCCGACGCCGTGCGGGGCCTGCAACTGCTCGTCGAGGACCGCGCCCGGCTCCGGCTCGCGCACGGCGCGGCACTGGCGGGGGAACTACCGCCGCGGCCGGCCGTGCTGGCCATGAGTTTCACGGCGATCGATCCGTCGATCGCACCGCCCGGCGAACACCAGGTGACCCTGTGGTCGCAGTGGCACCCGTACCGGCTCTCCGGTGGCCGGCGGTGGCCCGCACTGGCCGAGTCGGAGGCGGATCGGATCGTCGCCGAGATAGAGCGCTTCGCCCCCGGCTTCGCCGGTTCCGTCCGGCACCGGCACATCCAGACCCCGCACGAGATCGAACGCGAACTGGGCCTGATCGGCGGCAACGTCATGCATGTGGAGATGTCGCTGGACCAGATGTTCATGTGGCGGCCGCTGCCGGAGCTGTCCGGGCACCGGGTGCCGGGTGCCGACGGGCTCTATCTGACCGGCGCGTCCACCCATCCCGGGGGCGGGGTCTCCGGCGCGAGCGGGCGCAACGCCGCGCAGCGCGCGCTCGCCGACGCCGGGGGTGGCCCCCTGCGCCGGGTGCTGGGGCGGTGGCGGCGATGAATCGCCTGCCCGCCGTTCTCGCCGGCGGCGCGATCGCCGCGCAGATCGCCTATCCGCTGACCACCGGCCAGGCCCGCGACGTCGTCACCGTCGCGGTGGTCACCCTCCTCGCGGCCGCCGGGCTCGCGCACGCTGCGGCGCGGCGCGGCCTCGCCTGGACCGCCGGGTTCTTCGTGATCACGGCGGGTGTCGGCTTCGCCTCCGAGGTCGTGGGGACCGCCACCGGATACCCGTACGGCTGCTACGCGTACGCCACCGACCGGCTGGGTCCCGCCCTGTTCGACGTGCCCCTCGTGGTGCCGCTCGCCTGGACCGCGGGGATGTACCCGGTCTGGTACGTGGCCTCGCTGCTCGCCCGCGGCGGGATGCCGTGGCCGGGCGGGAACCGCGAGCGGGTGACCCGTATCGCGCTCACCACGGTGGGGATGGTCGGCTGGGACCTGTACCTCGACCCGCAGATGGTGTCCGACGGACAGTGGAGCTGGTGCAACGGCGGCGGCCTGCCGGGCATCGAGCAGATCCCACTCACCAATTATCTCGGCTGGGTCCTCGTCGCCACGCTGATGGCGGTGGGGCTGGACCTGCTCGACCGGACCGGCCGGGTACACCCGGGCCACGACACCGTGCCGCTGGTGCTGTTCCTGTGGACGTGGCTCGGGTCTGCGCTCGCCCACGGCGTGCTCCTGAGCGCCCCGGAGCTGCGGTACTCGGCCGTCTACGGCTTCGCGGTCATGAGCGTGCTCGGCGTCCCGCTGCTGTGGTCGCTGCGGCGACGCGCCGGGGCAGGGGCTCGCGTCTGACACGTCCCCGCGCTCCTGGCACGATGGCGCTGTGCGCCTGCCCACCTCGCCCCGCTCCCGCCGACGGACCCTCTCGGCGGCGCTCCTGCTCCTGCTCGTCCCCGTGCTCGCCGGCTGCCTGCGGGTGCAGGCGACGATGGGGGTCTCGGCCGACGACCGCGTCTCCGGCCAGATCGTCGCCGCGACCATTCCCGCCGACGAGAACGACAAGGGACCGCAGCTGGTGGCCCCGGACTCGCTCGCCGACCGGGTCCGCGTGCAGGAGTACGACCAGGACGGGTACGTCGGCAGCCAGGTGTTCTTCAGCGATCTGAGCTTCGGCGACGTCCAACAGCTCGGGTCGATGTCCGACCAGACCTCGGGCACCTTCCAGCTCGCGCTGCAGCGCGCCGGAGACCTGGTGAGCGTCAACGGCAAGGTCGATCTCGAGTCGGTGCCCGTGCAGGGCACCGACGTCCAGATCACGATCGCGTTCCCGGCGCGGGTGGCCACGACCAACGGCACCCGTGAATCCGACTCGATCGTCACGTGGAAGCTGCCGGCCGGTGAGGTGAGCACGTTGCGCGCCGAGGTCCGCTACGCCGACCCGAACACCCGGGGATTCGCCGGCTGGGCGGGTATCGTCGCCGGCGTCACGACAGGCGTCGCCGCGATCATCGGGGTCCTCGCCTGGATGAACCGCAACCCCGCTCCCCCGCGGCAGCGCACACGCGGCGACGCGACGGCGTCCTAGGGCGATGCGGGCGCTGGTCGGGGTCGTCCGCGCCGGGGCGGCCGCCGCGACGCTGGGAGCTGCCGTCGCCGTCGTCAATCGCCTCACCCTGCCCCGGCTCGTCCCGGGTGGTGTGGTCGACGAAGCGGTGACCGTGATCGTTCCGGCCCGCAACGAGGCCCGGCGCCTGCCGGATCTCGTCGCGGATCTGCGGGCCCAGCGGGGTCTGCGCCGGCTACGGGTGGTGATCTTCGACGACGACTCGGCCGACGGCACCGCCGAGGCGGCCCGGCTGGCGGCCGGGGACGATCCCCACGTCACGGTGATCCGCTCGACCGCGCCGCCGCCGCCCGGCTGGACGGGCAAGGCCGCGGCGTGCGCCCGCGCGTACGCGGCCACCGATCCGTCCGGCGTGGTCGTCTTCGTCGACGCGGACGTGCGGTTGGAGCCGGGCGCGGTGGCGGCAGCGGTGACGCTGCTGCGGGACCGGCGGGCCGACCTGCTCACCCCGTGGCCCTTCCAGCGGGCCGGCTCCGCCGCCGAACAGCTCGTGCAGCCGCTGCTGTTCTGGTCCTGGTTCGCGACGCTGCCGGTCGCGGTGTCCCACCGCTCGCGCCGGCCGTCGACCGCGGTCTCGTGCGGCCAGTTCCTGGTGTTCGACGCGCCGGCGTATGCCGCTGTCGGCGGGCACGTCGCGGTCGCGTCCAGTCCCACCGAGGACCTCGACCTCGCCCGGGCACTGCGCCGGGCCGGCCGGCGCACGATGGTGGCTGCGGCCGGCGACGTCGCGTCCTGCCGGATGTACGAGGGCGCTGCGCCGCTGCGGGCCGGGTACACGCGCTGGCTGTGGTCGGCGTTCGGCCCGCCCGCCGGATCCGCTGCGGTGCTCGTCGCCGCGGCGGCGACCTACGTGCTGCCTCCCGCGGCGGCTCTCCTCGGCCGCGGACCGGTCCGCGGCTGGGGGGTGGTCGGCACCGCCGCGGCTGTCGTCTCCCGGACCCTGGCCCGTGCGACCGAACGCGGCGGTGAGCCCGGCCCGTCCGACGTGGCGGCCGCACTCACCCACCCGTTCGCGGTGTGCGGGTTCGCGGCGCTGACGATCGACTCGCTCCGCGCGCGCCGCGCCGGCCGGCTCGGCTGGAAGGACAGGCCGCTGCCCTGACCGCTCGATCAGACCGCCGTCGGCACCGCGATGCCCAGGCGGGCCAGCACCTCGCGGGTGGCCCGGGCGAAATTCAGGGTGATGAAGTGCAGGCAGGGCGCACCCTCGGCGATGAGCCGCTCGGCCATCTCGGTGGCGACGTCGATGCCCACCTCGCGCACGGCGGCGCGATCCTCCTCCGGGCCGTTCCCGGCGGCCCGGACGAGGCGCTCCTCGAGGGCGGCCGGCAGCCTCGACCCGGAGAGTTCGAGGCTGCGCCGCGCGGTACGCAGCGACGTGATCGGCATGATCTCCGGAATGATCGGCTTGGCGCCCTGCTCCGGGTCGTAGGCCACGACCCGGTCCCGCAGCCGCAGATAGTCCTCGACGTCGAAGAACATCTGGGTGATCGAGTACTCGGCGCCGGCGCGCAGCTTGTGGACCAGGTACCGCGTGTCGTGCTCGAGGTCCGGGGAGCGGTGGTGCCCCTCGGGGAACGACGCCACCCCGACGTGGAAGTCACCGAGGTCGCGGACCAGCCGAACGAGTTCCTCGGCGTACTCGAGGCCCTCCGGATGCCTGGTCCATTCTCCCAGCGGGTTGCCCGGCGGGTCGCCGCGCAACGCCAGGATGTTGGTGATGCCGCGATCGGCGTATGCGCCGACCATGGCGCGCAGTTCGTCGATGCTGTGCCCGACGGCGGTCAGGTGCGCCACCGGCAGGAGCGTGGTTTCCTGCGCCAGCTGACCGGTGACCCGGACGGTGCGGTCGCGGGTGGAACCGCCCGCTCCGTACGTCATCGACACGAAGGCCGGGCCGAGGCGCTCGAACTCGCGCACGGCGCGCCACAGGCGCGCCTCCGCGTCGGCGTCGCGCGGCGGGGAGAACTCCACCGAGAACGGGATCCGTGCGCCTCGGGGCGCACGGAGTCGGTCCACCACCGACGGCGTACGGGATTCTCCGCCGCCGTCCGGCCCGCTGTCGGAATCGAAAGTCACCCGACCAGCATAGGGGCACGTCGGAGCGGGCCGAACCGGGGCAAGCCCCTCGACCGCCGGATAGGGTGGGCTCGGGTGTGCCCGGCGCCTTTCGGGCTCGATCCGTGGCCGCACCCACCGTCGCCCGACGGGCCCGTCCACACACGACCAGGAGGACGCCCTGTTCACCGGATCCGAACCCGTGCCCGCCGCCTTGTTCCCCGATCTCGTCGAGGGCGCCCTGCGCGACTTCTTCGTCTCCCGGATCGAACTTGTGGAGCCGATCGGCGGCGGCTACCCCGAGGCCGTCACGGCACTCGAATCGTTCGTGCTGCGAGGCGGCAAGCGGGTACGCCCGGCGTTCGCGTGGAACGGCTGGCTCGGGGCCGGCGGCGACCCGTCGGGGCTCGACGCGCCCGCGGTGCTGCGGGTCTGCTCCGCACTCGAACTGGTGCAGGCCTGCGCCCTGGTGCACGACGACATCATCGACGCGTCCACCACCCGGCGCGGCTTCCCGACCGTGCACGTCGAGTTCGCCGACCGGCACCGCGCGTCGGGCTGGCGCGGCCGGCCCGAGCAGTTCGGTGCCGCCGTGGCCATCCTCCTCGGCGATCTCGCTCTGGCCTGGGCCGACGACATGGTCCGGGAGGCGGGACTGGAGCCGGCCGCGACCGCGCGGATCGCACCGGTGTGGTCGGCGATGCGCACGGAGGTCCTCGGCGGGCAGTTCCTCGACATCGCCGGAGAGGTGTCGGCCGACGAGTCCGTCCCCGCGGCGATGCGGGTCAACCGGTACAAGACCGCCGCGTACACGATCGAACGGCCGCTGCACCTCGGCGCGGCCCTCGCCGGGGCCGACGACGCGCTGATCACCGCCTACCGGGAATTCGGCACCGACATCGGGCTCGCCTTCCAGCTTCGCGACGATCTGCTCGGGGTGTTCGGGGATCCGGAGGTCACCGGCAAGCCGTCCGGTGACGACCTGCGCTCGGGCAAGCGAACGGTGCTGTATGCGCTGGCCCTGGAATCCGCCGACGCCCGTGACCCCGGCGCCGCGCGGTTGCTGCGCGAGAGTATCGGCTCGGACCTGTCCGACGCGGACGTGGAGAGGCTGCGGACGGTCATCATCGAGCTCGGGGCCGTGGAGCGGGTGGAACGCCGCATCGCCGCGCTCACCGACACCGCGCTGGCGACCCTCGACGCCTCGGGCGCGACGGACGAAGGCAAAGCCCGCCTGCGGGCGGCGGCGCTCCACGCGACGCGGCGGGCCGCGTGATGCGCACCGTGACCGGCGCGGAGCGGGTCGTCGTCGTCGGGGCCGGACTGGCCGGGCTCTCGACCGCGCTGTACCTGCTCGGTGCGGGCCGCAAGGTGACCGTCCTCGAGCGCGAGGCGACCGTCGGCGGGCGGGTGGGTGTGCACGCCGGGCCCGGATACGAGATCGACAACGGGGCCACGGTGCTCACCATGCCGGAGCTCATCGCGGACGCCCTGGCGGCGGTCGGCGCGGACTTCGAGTCCGTCACCCCGGCGGTGCGGCTGCGACGGCTCGCCCCCGCGTACCACGCCCGGTTCGCCGACGGCACGACCCTGGACGTGCACACCGATCCGGACGCGATGGTCGCCGAGGTCACCCGGGTGTGCGGCGCCGAGGAAGCGCAGCGCTACCTGCGGCTGCGCTCCTGGCTCGCCGAGATCTTCGACGCCGAATTCGACCGGTTCATGGCCGCGAACTTCGACTCCCCCCTCGACCTGGTCGCCTCCCCCGCGGCGGCGCGCGACCTGGCGACGTTGCTCCGCCTGGGCGGGTTCGGCCGGCTCGGGGCGCAGGTGAACCGCCGGATCACCGACCCGCGGCTGCGCCGGGTGTTCACCTTCCAGGCGCTGTACGCGGGCGTCGCGCCCGCGCGGGCCCTGGCGGTGTACGGCGCCATCGCCCACATGGACACCTCCCTCGGTGTGTACGCGGTGGAGGGCGGCATGCGGGTGCTGGCCCGCGCCATGGCCGACGCGATCGTCGCCGCCGGCGGCGACCTGCGCCTCGGCACCGAGGTCACGGGCCTCGACTTCGACGGCCGGACGGCCACCGCCGTCCGCACCGCCTCGGGCGAACGCGTCCCGTGCGACGCCGTGGTGCTGAGCCCGGATCTTCCCGTCGTGGACACGCTGCTGCCCCCACGCCGGCGACGACGCGTGCTCGCGTCGCCGTCGGCCGTGGTGCTGCACGGAAGCGTGCCGTCCGCCGTCGCCGCGCAGTGGCCCGCCACGCACCACCACACCATCGACTTCGGTGCGTCGTGGGAGGAGACGTTCGCCGAGATCAGCGCGGGCCGGGGCCGCGGCCGGCTGATGAGCGACCCCTCGCTGCTGATCACCCGGCCGGCGCTGAGCGACCCGGGTCAGAGGTTCCTCCGCGACGGCGTGTCGCACGAGCCGCTGTCGGTGCTCGCGCCCTGCCCCAATCTGGACAGCGCCCCGTACGACTGGTCCGCTCTGGCCGACCCCTACGCGGCAGAGCTCCTCACCGTCCTCGGCCGGCGTGGATACGGCGCCGTCGCCGACGAGTTCCGCATCGACCACATCGACACCCCGGCCACTTGGCAGGCCAGGGGCATGCTTGCGGGCAGCCCGTTCTCCGGGGCACACGTCTTCCGGCAGACCGGACCCTTCCGGCGACGGAACCTGGATCCGCGCCACCCCAACGTCGTGCTCGCGGGATCCGGAACCGTGCCGGGCGTGGGCGTGCCGACGGTCGTGCTGTCGGGCCGGCTCGCCGCCGAGCGGCTCGGCGTCCGCGCCGCGCGGTGAGCGGTGGACCGCCGGCGGCCGCGGCTGAACTAAACTGTCACCTCGTTCACCTGTCCGCCCGCGCCGCGCCCGGGCCCCGCACCGTCCACGACTTCCCGGGGGAGGAACTCGCAACCATGTCGTCCCCTGCCCCTTCCGACGCTGCACCACAGCATCCGTCGAAACCGCAGCCTCCGTCGGAATCGCAGCCGCCCGCCTCGCCGCCCGTGCGGAGCAGACCCGGCGACTTCCTGCGAAGCCCGGCCGGCAACGCCGGCCTGCTGGGTGCGCTCGGCGCCGCATTCGTCACGTTCGGTGGCTTCGGTGCGGGCAGCGTCCGGCGGGAGGACCCGCTGCTCGAGGACCTGTACCTGTCCTGGTTGCGGTTCGGGCACGGCCTGCTGCTCTCGACGATCCTGATCTGGGCCGGCGTCCTGTTGATGATCGCCGCCTGGGTGCGGCTGGGCCGGAGCACCCTCGCCGGGCACGTGACGCTGCGCGAGCTGTGGACGGTGCTGCCCATGTGGGTGGCGCCGCTGCTGGTGGCCTCGCCGATGTTCAGCCGCGACGCCTACTCCTATCTCGCCCAGGGGGCGATGCTCCGCGACGGCTTCGACCCCTACCTCGACGGTCCGGTCGTCAACCCGGGCGTCCTGCTGGACAACGTGAGCAACGTGTGGAAGACGACCACCACCCCGTACGGTCCGGTGCATCTGCTGCTCGGTGCCGGCATCACGTCGCTGACGGGGGACGACGTCGTCACCGGCACCTGGTTGCTGCGACTGACGATGCTGCCGGGACTGGTGCTCACCGCGTGGGCGGTGCCGAAGCTGGCGCGCCGGCTCGGCGGCAACCCCCGCATCGCCCTCTGGCTGGCAGTGCTCAACCCGCTGATCCTGATTCATCTCATCGGCGGTGTCCACAACGAGATGCTGATGGTCGGTTTCATGATCGCCGGCATCGTGCTCGTGCTGGAGGGCCGGCACGTCGGCGGCATCGCACTCGTGTCCGTCGGTGCGGCCGTCAAGGCGTCGGCGGGCATCGCCCTGCCGTTCCTGGTGTGGATCTGGATTCTGCACGAACGTGACCGCGCCCGGGCGCAGGGCCGCGAACCGGCCGCTCCGATCGTGCTGTTCGTGAAGACCGCAGGCGCGGGGCTGCTGGTGTTCGCGGCCGTGTTCGGAGCGGCCTCGGCGCTCGCAGGCGTCGGTATCGGCTGGCTGACGGCCCTGTCCGGCTCCTCGAAGATCATCAACTGGCTGTCGCTGCCGACGATCATGGCGCACGCGGTCACGTGGTTCACGCCCTGGCAGCTGGGGTCCATCCTCGACGTCACCCGCATGCTCTGCGCCGTGGCCCTGGGGGTGATCATGGTGGTGACGTGGTGGCGGTTCCGGCACACCGAGCGCGACGCCGTGCTCGGGATCGTGATCACGCTGACCGCGATCACCGTGCTCTCGCCGGCCGCCCTGCCGTGGTACTACTCGTGGCCGCTCGCGGTGGCCGCGGGCTTCGCCCTGTCGACGACCACGTTGGCAGTGCTCGTAGGCCTGTCCAGCTGGCTGATGCTGATCTTCAATCCCGACGGCTCGATCGGCATGTACAACCTTGCCCACGTGATCCTGGCGATCGTCATCTCGGTGATCGCCGCCGTGTCGCTTCGCACCGTCGACCCGCTGCGGCTGCGCGCGCGGCGCGAGCCGCCGATCACCGCCGTCTCCCTGGATCCGAGGTGACCGTGACCGAGACCGACGCGGGATTCCGCTACTGCGAGGAGCTGGCGGCCACGCACGGCCGGACGTACTACCTCGCCACCCGCCTCCTGCCCCGCCCGCGACGGTCGGCGGTCCACGCCCTCTACGGGTTCGCCCGCCTCGTCGACGACATCGTCGACGTGACCGCGGTCGACGACCCGGCCGGCGCGGCGCTGCAGGTGACCGCGACGGAGCGCCGGCTGCACGCCGCGCTCGCCGGTGATCCCGGACCGGCGGACGCCACCGGGTTGGTGGTCGGGGCGCTGGCCGAGACGATCCGGCGCTACGACCTGCCGCTGGACTACTTCGAGGCGTTCGTCCGGTCGATGCGCATGGACATTCCCGGCACGCCCGAGTTCCGGGCCCGCTACGACGACATGCCGCAACTGCGGGAGTACATGTACGGCTCCGCGGCGGTCATCGGGCTGCAGTTGCTGCCGGTGTTCGACGTGGCCGACATCGACGCCGCCGCACCCTACGCCGCGGCGCTCGGGGAAGCCTTCCAGCTCACGAACTTCATCCGCGACGTGGGTGAGGACCTCGATCGGGGGCGCACCTACCTGCCGGCCGACACCTGGGCCGCGTTCGGGGTGGACGTCGCACTGCTCGAGCACGGCCGACGCACCGGCGGGAGCCCGGATCCGCGGGTGCGCCGGGCCCTGGCCCACTTCGTGGCGCTGACGCGCGCGGAGTACCGCCGCGCCGAGCCCGGTCTGGCGCTGCTGCCGGACCGGATCCGGCCCGGCATCCGCACCGCCTTCGAGCTGTACGGAGGAATCCTCGACGAGGTCGAGCGCAGCGGGTACCGCGTCCTCGACGTGCGCGCCGTGGTCCCCACGCGGCGCCGTGCGCGGGTCGCGCTGACACAGCTGGTCCGCCTGCGCTGAGCCGCCGGAGTCAGAAACCGAGCGCCTGCGCCCGGCGCATGACCTCCCGCCTCGCGTGGGTGTGCATCGCCGCCGCCGGGGAGCCGCCCGCGAGCGTGTCGTCCTCCCGGAACATCCAGTTCAGGATCTCGTCGTCCCGGAATCCCCCGTCGTGCAGCACCGCGATGAGACCGGGGATGCCCGTGAGGATCCGACCGTCGTCGTCGAAGAACGCCGCCGGCACGGCCAGCACGCCGTCCCGCTTGATCGCCAGCAGCTGGCGGTCGCGCAGCAGCTGGTGGACCCGGGTGATCACCAGGCCGAGCTGCTTCGCCACGTCGACCAGTTGCAGCACGGGTACGGAGCGGTCGAGGACGTCTTCGCTGTAAGGGATAGCACTCACGCCGCTAACGTTATCGGGTTCGCGGCGGCTGCCACGACGGGCCGTCGGGTGATCACCGCGGCGAGCCGCGCAGTGTCACCGCGGCGAGCCGCGCACGTGTAACCGGGTGGTTCGTGCGCTGGCTACGATCGACAGAGGCGCACCCGACGGCCCGACCCGTCGCACGCCGCACCTACGCAGGAATCGACGGCATGAACACGGGGGTACACCGGGTGAGCTCTGGAGGCGACCGCCTGATCGGCACGGTGCTCGAACGGCGCTACCGCATCGAGGCACCGATCGCCCGTGGCGGCATGTCCACCGTGTACCGCGGCACGGACCTGCGGCTCGACCGTCCGGTAGCCGTGAAGGTCATGGATCCGCAGTTCGCGGCCGATCCTCAGTTCCTTGCGCGGTTCGAGTTCGAGGCGCGGTCGGTGGCCCGGTTGACCCATCCGGGTCTGGTGGCGGTGTACGACCAGGGGCAGGACGGGGACCATGTCTTCCTGGTGATGGAACTCGTCGAGGGCGGCACGCTGCGCGAACTGCTGCGCGAACGGGGCCCGATGCCACCACACGCGGCGGCCGCCGTCGCGGCGCCGGTGCTGGGGGCGCTGGCGGTGGCGCACCGCGCCGGCCTGGTGCACCGCGACGTCAAGCCGGAGAATGTGCTGATCTCCGACGCCGGGGAGGTGAAGATCGCCGACTTCGGGCTCGTGCGCGCGGTCGCCGCGGCGACGACGACGTCGCGCAGCGTCATCCTGGGTACCGCCGCCTATCTGTCGCCGGAGCAGGTGACCACGGGCACCGCCGACGCGCGCAGCGACGTGTACGCGACCGGGATCCTGCTGTTCGAGATGCTCACCGGGCGCACCCCGTTCACCGGCGACACGTCGCTCTCGGTGGCCTATCAGCGGGTCGACAGGGATGTCCCGGACCCCGGTTCCCTCATCGACGGGGTCCCGGAGCAGTTCGACGAACTGGTCCGGCACGCCACCGAGCGGGAGCCGGGTGAGCGGTTCCCGGACGCCGCGGCGATGGCCGCTGCGCTGAGCGAGGTCTGCGACGTCCTGGCGCTGCCCCGCTACCGGGTGCCCGCACCGCGACGGTCCGCGCAGCATCTTTCGGCCGTCGCGGAACCGGCGACGGCCGCGGTGGATCCTGCGCCGCCGACGGTGGCGGTGCGCGCCGCGGCCCCACCCTCGCGGCCGCTGCCCCCGCCCGCGATGCCGCCCGGACCGGCGGCCCAGCTCGCCCCCGTGGGCCCGCAGCACACGAAGGTCGTGACCCAGCAGCACCCGCGTGCCGAGTTGTCGGGGCCGCAGGCCGAGCCTGCCCGGGTCCCGGTCGCCGATTTCGCCGCCGAGCGCCGACGTAACCGGCGGACGACGCTGCTGTGGCTGCTGGCGATCCTGGTGCTGGCCCTGGCCGTCGGTTTCGGCGGATGGTGGCTCGGGTCCGGACGGATGACCACCGTGCCCAGCGTGCTCGGCGCCGATCGGGACACCGCGCTCGCGGCGCTGCAGGCGGCCGAGGTGACTCCCGAGGTGCAGGGCGAGTACTCCGACGACGCCTCGGTCGACACCGTGCTCGGTACCGACCCGGAGGCGGGCAGCCGGGTCGCCCGGGGTGACGAGGTGGTGCTGCTCGTCTCGCTGGGCCGGCCGACCGTGCCCACCATCGTCGGGGGCGGCGACCGCGACGTGGTGGAGCAGGAACTGCGCAACCGGACCCTCGTCCCCGTGGACGGCGGCACCGCCTACAGCACGGCCGTCGAGGAGGGCGGGGTCGCGGCCCTCGATCCGGCGCCCGGCACGGTCCTGCCGGTGGGAGCGGAAGTCAAGGTGATCGTCAGCAAGGGATCACCGCCGGTGGATGTGCCCGACGTCGCGGGCCGCACGGTCGACGAGGCCCGGCGGGCCCTGGACACGGTCGGCCTCACGGTGCGCGAGACGCGGGAGGTGTTCGACGCGGAGGTCGACGCGGGACGGGTGGCGGGCACCGACCCGGCGGTCGGGAACCGGGTCAACGCCGGCGGCAGCGTCACGCTGCTGGTGTCGAACGCGGTGAAGGTGCCCTCGCTGCTGGGCCGCACGGTCGCCGCGGCACGCGACGAGCTCGGCCGGCTGGGGCTGGACGTGGAGGTGCGCCAGTTCGCGGGCTCCGACCGTTCGGTGGTGATCGGTCAGAGCCCGGGCGCGGGCGACCGGGTCGAGCCGGGCGGCACGGTGACTCTCACCGCACTGCCCTGAGGCCCCTGACGACCCGGAAGACCCCGGGACCCGGCCGCTCCGCGGAGGGTCAGCCGCGGAGCATCTCCGCGACCAGGAACGCCAGCTCGAGCGACTGCTGGGTGTTCAGGCGCGGGTCGCACGCGGTCTCGTAACGGCCGTGCAGGTCGATGTCGGAGATGTCCTGTGCGCCGCCGAGGCATTCCGTGACGTTCTCACCGGTGAGTTCGATGTGGATGCCGCCGGGATGGGTGCCCAGGGCGTTGTGCACCTCGAAGAAGCCCTGCACCTCGTCGACGATCCGGTCGAAGTGCCGGGTCTTGTACCCCGTGGACGCCTCGTGGGTATTGCCGTGCATCGGGTCGCACTGCCAGATGACCTGGTGACCGGTCGCCTGCACCTTGGCGATGATCGGGGGCAGCAGATCGCGCACCTTCGCGTGCCCCATCCGGGAGATGAGGGTCAGCCGGCCCGGCTTGTTGGTGGGATCGAGCCGCTCGACGTACTCGGCCGCCATCTCGGGTGTGGTGCTGGGGCCGATCTTCAGGCCGATCGGGTTGGCCAGCAGCTCGGCGAAGGCGATGTGGGCGCCGTCGAGCTGGCGGGTGCGGTCACCGATCCACAGGAAGTGCGCCGACAGGTCGTAGAGCCGGGGGTGCCCGTCGGTGTTGTCGAGCCGGAGCATGGCCCGCTCGTAGTCGAGGACCAGCGCCTCGTGGCTGGCGTAGATGGTGGCAGCCTTCAGGTTGGGATCGACGACGCCGCACGCGTCCATGAAGCGCAGGCCGCGGTCGATCTCGGAGGCGAGGGCCTCGTACCGCGCGCCGGCCGGGGAGGATGCGACGAACTCCCGGTTCCAGTCGTGCACCCGGTGCAGGTCCGCCTCGCCGGCGGCGGTGATGGCCCGGACCAGGTTCATCGCGGCGCTGGCGTTGGCGTAGGCGCGGATCAGCCGGGACGGGTCGTGCGCACGCACGGCGGAATCGGCGACCAGCGAGTTGATCATGTCGCCCCGGTACGACTGCAGCCCGAGCGCGTCGATGTCCGACGACCGCGGCTTGGCGTACTGTCCGGCGATCCGCGCGACCTTCACGACCGGCAGCGACGCGCCGTAGGTCAGCACGACGGCCATCTGCAGCAGCGTGCGGATGTTGGCCTTGATGTGCGGCTCGGTGTTGTCGGCGAAGGTCTCGGCGCAGTCACCGCCCTGGAGCAGGAAGGCCTCACCCCGCGCGACCGCGGCGAGGTGGTTCTGTAGGTCCTCGACCTCGCGGGCCACGGTGATCGGCGGCACGCTCTCGAGCACGGTACGCATCGCCGACGCCTGGTCCTCGGGCCAGCTCGGCTGCTGCAGGGCGGGCTTGGCCAGGGCCGCGTCCAGCCTTTCGCGCAGCTCGGCGGGGAGCGGCGGAAGGGTCGGCAAGCGGTCGATCGGCACATCGACAGTCCAGTTCACACCACCAGGATATGGCCCCGGCGCGACGAGGGACACGCACCCCCGGGTGGGTCGATGCCACACCCCGTCCCGCCGGCCCGCCCGGCGGCCGCGGCACCCGGTTCAGCGGTACAGCCGCGCGGCCTCGATCGCCTCGAACTTGGCGAGGTTGTGGCGGGCATCGGCGAGGGCGTCGTGGTTGTCGTCCGGCACCGGCGGCAGGGGGGGCTTGCCGTGCTGCTCCCAGTGCTGGCGCAGCTCGCGGGTGAATTTGGGCAGCGCGTCGGGCAGTTCCGGCATGGTTCCCCAGAGCTGGACGAGCGCGACGTGGTCGTAGGCCCCGAGCCAGGCCCACAGCTCGGGCTGGATGCCCGGCCGCGGGATCAGGAAGGACATCAGGTCGTCGCGGATGCGGGTCCGGGACTTCCAGGCGGGATGCGCCGGGGGCGGCAGCTTCGGCAGTACGTGCCGCCGCACCCAGGGCCCGGCCCGCTCGGGGTCGAACTCCGTCGACACCGCATAGAATTCGCGCCCGTCCTCGCAGGCGACACCGATCGACACGAGCTCGATGGTGCGACCATCCTCGATGAACTCGCAGTCGTAGAAGTAACGCACGTGCGCACATTATGCCCGGCCGCGGCCGGGCGGGTGTCGCCGGTATCCGGCGTCAGCCGGCCTGCGTGTCGGGCAGGCGATCGGCGTCGGCGGCCGTGGCGGCCGCATCCTGTTCGGCGGGCCGGTTCTTCAGGGAGGCCGCGTAGATGTCGACGTATTGCTGGCCCGACAGGCGCATCAGCGCGTACATCACCTCGTCGGTGACGGTGCGCTCGACGAAACGGTTGCCGCCCATGCCCTCGAAGCGGGAGAAGTCGATCGGTTCCCCGATCCGGACCGTCACCTTGGCCGGCTTCCACATCTTCGACCCGATGGGGTTCATCTCGTCGGTGCCGATCATCGCCACCGGGATGACCTTCACGCCGGTCTGCAGGGCCAGCCGGGCGATACCGGTCTTGCCCTTGTAGAGGCGGCCGTCCGGCGACCGGGTGCCCTCCGGGTAGATGCCGAGCAGCTTGCCCTGGGAGAGGACGCGGACGCCGGCGTTGAGGGCGTCCTGCGCGGCGTCGGCGCCGGTGCGGTCGATCGGGACCTGCCCGACCGCGGAGAAGAACCAGCGCTGGAACCGCCCCTTGAGCCCGGGGCCGGTGAAGTACTCGCTCTTGGCGAGGAAGGTGATGCGCCGCGGTACCACCAGGGGAAGGAAGAAGGAGTCGAGGACGGCTTTGTGATTACTGGCGAGGATCGCGGGGCCGTCGGTCGGGATGTGCTCCGCCCCTTCGATTTTCGGCCGCCCCATGAGCCAGAGCAGCGGCCCCAGCAGGACGTACTTGAAAAGCCAATACCACATGGCGTCCTTCCCCGTCTCCGAAACGCGCAGGCAGATCGTGCCTGCCGGTCGACTCTACGACGGCGGGGTGTCGCCGTGCACACCGTGGCACGCCGCGGTCCCGCCTCACAGCGATGGACGTGACGATCATCTCAGCCGCCTGGTCCGTTTCGTCCGGACCGGCACGATTCGCGGGCGAGGTCGGCCGCGCCCACCAGGCCGGCGGCGTCGCCGAGGTGCGCGGCGCGGACCCCGGCGAGCGGCCGGTGACCACGCCCGGTCAGGGCCGCCGCGTAGTGACCGCGGGCGTCGTCGAGGAACAGAGACGCCGACCCCGACACCCCACCCGCGATGACGACCAGGTCCGGGTCGTAGAGGTCGGCGACCATCGCCAGGCCCAGCCCGAGCCAACGGGCGAACTCGGCCATCGCCGCGACGGCGAGCGGGTCGCCGTCCTGCGCGGCCTCGGCGATCCGTCGTCCGGTCAGTGCCCCGGGATCCGCCGCCACTTCACGGGTGAGCGGGGAGGACCGGTCCGGGTCTGCCGCGAGCAATTCGATCGCCGTGTCGACCAGCGCGGTGCCGCTGCAGTACCGCTCCCAGCAGCCCCGCTTCCCGCACGCGCAGGGCCGCCCGGCGGGAACCACCTGCAGGTGCCCGAGTTCGGGGGCGATGCCGTGCGCGCCCCGGAACGGCACACCGTCCAGGAGCAGGGCGGCGCCGATGCCGGTGCCGACGGCCACCAGCACGGTCGTGCGGACACCGGCGGCCGCACCGAACCGGTACTCGGCCCACGCCGCGGCGTTGGCGTCGTGCTCGAGGATCACCGGCAGGCCGATCCGCGCGCTCATCCGCTCGGCCACGGGCACGTCCGCCCACGGCAGGTGCGGGGCGAAACGGACGACGCGACGGTCGGCGGTGAGGAATCCGGCGACGGCGAGCCCGACGGCGGTGACCTCGTTGCGTCCCGCCAGGCGGGCGACGGTGCGGTCGAGGGCATCCTCGAGGGCGCGGCCCGAGTGCGGGGTCGGCGACCGGACGGTGTCGACGACGGAACCGGTGCCGTCGACGACGGCCGCGCGAATGCTGGTGCCGCCCACGTCGATTCCGATCGTGAGTCGATCCGTGCTCACGGTGTGGACCCGATCAGCGCCGGATCGTGACCGAGATCGGCACGAACGCACCGCTGCGGCCGGGAGCCGGGGGCGGGGTCTGCGGATCCGGCCCGTCGGGGCCGGCCCCTGGGGGCGGAAGGTACCGGGCGAGCAGGTCCCGCAGCAGGGCGATCAGGGCCGCGATCTGGGTGGCGAGGCGGGTGAGGAGCTCATGTGGCTCGCCCCGCACCGCGGCCGCGACAGCGCACAGCGGGCACCAGCTGCATCCGCTCGGCGCCGAGGCGGGCGCGGCGGCCGCGTCCCCGGTCGTCGCGCCGGGCGCGGGCCGGGCGGGCGGTGCGGGTTCGGCGAATCGCTGCACCGTCTGCTCGAGCCGGTCGAGAACGGCGTCGGCCAGCGCCCGCAGTTCGGCGACGAGGACGTCGTGATCGGCGCTCACTGCGGCCACACCGCGGGATCGGGACGGAACCGCACCAGCAGGTCGGATCCCTCGAACTCGGCGCCGGAGACGGTGCAGCGCCGCAGACCGGACGCGAGCCGCACCCGGCGACGCATCCCGTCGGCGCCGATCACCAGGTCGTCGTCCACCCGGCCGAGTGTCAGCGATGCCGCGTCCGCCAGCGGCAGATGCATCCGCATCGTGTACACCGCATCCACCCCTGTCCCCGATTCGCGCTGTACCCGCACCGGCTCCACGCCGGAATCCTCCGGCGTATGCGGCGCCACGCCGTCCGGGTACAGCGACTCCGCAAGCGCCGCCAGAGAGGCCAACCCTACCGGTTCGGTGCATCGCTGCTCGCACTCGACCACGGCGACGGCGCCGAGAATCGTCTCGATCTCCGCCACGATCCGGCGCTGCCCCCCGCGCTGCTCGGCGAGCCAGGTCGCGGCGGGCCCGGCCTCGTCCACCGGGAAGTCCGGGACGGTCCGATTGACGAGCACGCGCGCCAGCCGCAGACCGGACAGGGCCGTCCAGGACCGCAGCCGCCGCGCCTCGGCGACGCCGAGTCGATCGGCGGTGGCGACGAGGTGGACCGAGGTGCGGGAGTGGTCGGCGAGCAGGTCCCGCACGGTCGCGGTGTGGTCGACGACGCGGTCGACGAGCGCCACGACCAGGGCCAGACGCGGGTCGGCACCCGTCGCCGCGACGATGCGGCTGTGCCGGGGCCAGATCCGCTCGATGTACTCCGACACCGTCGCCGGCGCGGCGAGCGTGCGGAAGGCGTCCGCGGACGCGGGGAGGTCGACGATCACCGCGTCCCAGCGTCCCGTGTCGGCCAGGCGGGCCACCTCGCCGAGGGCGAGGATCTCCTGCACGCCGGGCAGCCCGGTGACTTCCTCGGGTGCCGGGATGCCGAACCGGTCGCCGTGCTCGTGGGCGCCGCCGGCGGCGGCGAGCGCGGCCAGGAGCGCGAAGCGCTGCTCGAGCAGGGCGAGCGAATCGATCTCCAGCGTGTCGAGGCCGCCGGTGACCGGGACGATGCGCGCATCGACGGATCCCGGCGTCGCCGGGTCGACGGCGAACACATCCGTCAGCGAGTGCGCCTGATCGAGGGAGACCACGAGGGTGCGAACCCCGGAACGAGCCGCCGCGAGGGCGGTCGCCGCCGCGAGGGTCGTCTTGCCGGTGCCCCCCTTGCCGACGAAGAGCTGCACGGCGGCGGGGCCGGGCCGCCCGGCGTGCCCGCTCAGCCTTCCACCCGCTTCTTGAGTTCCTTCAGCGCGGTGTCTGTGATCACCTTCTCGGCCTTTCGTTTGAACAGGCCGATCATCGGGATGGTCAGGTCCACCGTCAGCTCGTAGTACACGGTGGTGCCGCCCTCCGGCGCTTCGGTCAGGATGTAGGAGCCGAACTGGGCCTTCTGGATCTCGCCCGCGACGAGCTCCCAGCTGACCGATCGGCCGTCCGGGGCCCACTGGTAGACCAGCTCGTAGGTGTCGCGCACCACCCCTGCGTCGAGCACGAACCGGACCCGCTCCGCGCGTCCCCCGGACTCGACGGCGAGCACTTCCACGGACTTCGCCGCCGAAACCCAGGCGGGGTACGCGTCGAAGTCGGCGATCACGGCCATCACCCGATCGGACGGAGCATCGATGGTGATCGACCTCTTGGTCTTCTCGGCCATGCGACCAACGCTTCCTTTCCCTCTGTCCCCGCCGTCCGTCCCACCGGTCGGCACACGCGGGAACCGTTGTCTATCACACCGTAGTAGTTCCGGGGAGGGCTCGTCGCCTGCAGGTGCTCGGCCGTCGGATCAGGGATTTCCGTCCCGGGGCGGTTCGCCGGCGGCGCGGCCCGCGTCCAGTCGCCGTTTGACGTCGAAGGTCATGGCCTTGCCGGCGACGCGACGCCGGTGGTTCATCGTGGCGAGGTCGAGTTCGCCCACCCGCTCCGGCGGCACCCCGGTCGGTTCGCAGTGCAGGAAGTAGTGCACGATCGCGCCGTCGAGCATCGGCTCGAGCCAGACCTCCATCGTGCCGTTCAGCGCGCCGGCGACCGACCACCGGATGCCCTTGTCGGCCCGGTCCTCGCGGACCGTCAGAGCCAGGTCGGGCCACCACGCACGCCAGCGGCGGGGCTCGGCGATCTCGGCCGCGATCCGCCGCGGCGACGCGGCGACGAAGGTCTGATCGGCCACCTGAATGCTGCTCACGGGGAAAGCTTCACACACCGCCGGTTCCGGCTCGTCCAGGGGGCCGGGTCGGTCGGGCGCGCGGGCCGGTCGGGGCGTCAGGCCAGCAGGCGCCGCAGTTTCGCACCGAGCACGTCCCACCGCCATTCGGCGCCGACCCAGGCGCGGCCCGCCGCGCCCATCGCCGCCGCCCGGTCGCGGTCGGCGAGGACGTCGGCGACGGCGCCCGCGACCGCCGCGACCGACGTGCCGTCGACCACGACCCCGGTCTCCCCTGCGCGTACGGTCTCCGGCGCACCGCCGGACCGGCCCGCCACCACGGGCACCCCGGTGGCGGACGCCTCGAGGTAGACGATCCCGAGACCCTCGACGTCGAGGCCGGCGCCGCGCGTACGGCACGGCATCGCGAACACGTCCGCGATGGTGTGGTGGGCGGGGAGTTCGGCAGCCGGCACCCCGCCGGTGATCACGACGTGGTCGTCGACCCCGACCGCGCGGACCAGTTCCCGGAGGCGGTCCTGGTACGGGCCGCCGCCGACGATCACGAGCACCGCCCCGTCGATGCGACGGCGGACCTCCGGCAGCGCACGGATGAGCATGTCCTGGCCCTTGCGGGGCACGAGCCGGGACAGGCACAGCACGGTGGGCCGGTCGCCCAGCCCGTACCGGGCGCGCAGTTCCGCGCGAGCGGCGGGGTCCGGCCGGAACACCTCGGTGTCCACGCCGGAGGGCAGATGCTCGAGCCCCGCGCCGGGCCCGAACGCCGAGGCGAATCGACCGCGGGTGTACCGGCTGACGTACGTGACGGCGTCGGTGTGGTCACCGATGCGGCGCAGCGCCTGCCGTCCGGCGGGCACCATCGACCAGCCCACCTCGTGCCCGTGGGTGCTGGCCAGGACCCGGCGGGCACCGGCGCGGCGCAGCACGGGCGCGAGCAGGGCGAGCGGCGCCGCGGCGCCGAACCACACGTTCTCGCAGGCCCGGTCGCTCATCAGCCGGGTGGCCCGCCGTGCCACTGCGGGGGTCGGCAGCATCAGGGTGGTGGGGTGGCGGACAACCTCGAAGGGTTGCCGGGCGTCGAACTTCACGTGGCTGTCACCGCGCCATCGCGGGGCGTACACGACGAGTTCGTCCGGGGGCAACTGGGACGCGAACGCCTGCAGGTAGGACTGGATCCCCCCGGGCCGGGGCGGAAAGTCGTTGGTGACCAGCAGCGTTCGGGGCATGCGCTCACCGTAGGCGGTGCCGTGGCGGGCGCGGACGCCGGGTCAGCCGACCCGGGCCGGCACCTGCGCCTCGAGCCAGGTCTGCCATCGGGCGACGAATTGCTCCGCATCCGCACCGAGCACGTCGCCGAGCGCGGCGTCGAGTTCCGCGGCGTCGACGGGCCCGGTGGCCAGCCGCCGGTACAGGGCGGTGAGACGATCGCCGCCGAACTCCCCGGCGACGAACGTCGCGATCGACCACGCGCTCTCGTACGCCAGACGCGCACCGTCGCCGGCGAAGTCGGCGTCTGTAGGCAGCGCGGTGGGCGCCCCACGCTCGGCGACGGCGGCGGCGAGGGTGGGCGCGATGACGCCGAGGGCACCGTCGGCGTTGCGGTAGCCCACGTAGTCGGCGTAGCCCTCGAGGATCCACAGCGGCGACCCGTCGACCGTGTCGGTGCGGGCCGCGACGTGGGTGAGTTCGTGGCGCAGGATCGCCCGCAGGCCCGCCGCGTCCAGCCGCTGCCCGGCGGCGGGGCTGAAGACGATGCGCTGGCCGGTGGTCTCGCCGCGCTCGTGGTCGACAGCGTCGGACACGGCGACGGCGGCGATCTCCGCGCCGTTGTAGCGGCTGCCGACCTGGGCGGTGAACTCGTCGTGCGAGGCGGTGACGAGCACGAGGGCGCGGCGGGGCCACTCGGTTCCCCACGCGGCGTCCACGGCCTCCACCGCGGCCTCGAGTTCGCCGGCGATGTCCGAGACGAGGGACGAGTGCTCGGGGTGCCCGACGACGAGGGACCGCCCCCCGGCCCCGGTGTCCACGGCCCGGACCAGCAGCGGTCCGTAGTCCCACGGCCCCCGCCAGGTGGTGGTCTCCGCACCCGGCAGCGGGCGGTCGTCGACGAGGCGCCACTGCTCACCCCGGCGGGCGAGGAGCAGCGTGACGGGCTTGCGCGTCGGTTCGTCGTCGATGCCCTCGACGGCGTAGCGCAGCAGGACGGTGTGGGCGCGGGCCTCGTCGGCGCCGAGGCGGGCCCCGACGTCGTCGGTCACGTCGGTCCCGGGGTCCTGGCCGAGCTCGTAACCGAAGTCCGCCAGCGGCAACGCGGCGAGGGCCTCGGCGCGCCGCACCTCCGCGTCGAGCAACCCCGGGCGGGCCTGCGGGTCCACGAGGGCCGCCAACGCCGCCCGGTCGGCGGAGCGCACGGCCCGGGACCAGGTGTCGAGCAGCCCCTGCACGGCCGTGCGCGACGCCGGTTCGGCCGGCTCGTCGTCGGGCGTGAACGCGAGCGTGAGGCCGACGGCCACGACCGCGACGATCAGCCCGGCCACGCCGAGTCGCTCCCACCGGCGGCTGCCGGGGGGACGGCGGGACGAATCGGGCGCGGGCACGGCGGCCAGTGTAGGTCGCGCTCACACCGGCACCGTGGGGGTGGCGGCACGACGGGCGTCAGTACCGGCGGGCGTTGTGGAACGGCATCCTGTCCATCGGGGCGACCTTGACGGGCACGCCGTACGTGGAGGCGTGCAGGACGTTGCCGTTGCCCGCGTACAGCCCCACGTGCGAGGCGTCGTCGTAGAAGGTCACGACGTCGCCGGGCTGGAGCTGGTCGCGCGGGACGGGGGTGCCGCCCTGGGCCTGGGCCTGGCTCGAGCGCGGCAGGCTCTTGCCGATCTGCTTGTAGGCCCACACCACGAGGCCGGAGCAGTCGAACGCGGAGGGGCCGGTGGCCCCCCAGCTGTACGGGCTGCCGATCCTGGTCATGCCGGCCTGCAGGGCACCGCTGCCGCTACCGGGGGCGAGGCCCGACAGGATCTTCTCGGCGTCGAATCCCGGCGGGAACGGCGCGCCGGCCAGCGTGGCCTTCTCCTCGGCGCTCAGCTCGGCGAAGGCGGCGAGCACCTCGTCGATCTGGGCCTCGAGCTCGCTCTGCTGCCGCTGCAGATCGTCGCGCACGGCTTGCGCCTGCTCGGCGGCGGCACGCGCCTCGTCGACCGAGCGCTGGGACGCCAGCGCCGCCTCCGCGGCGGCCGACGACGCGGTGCGGAATCCCGCGACCTGGTCGGCGGTCTCCTGGGCGATGACGTCGAGCGCCGACATCTGGTCGAGCAGCTGCTGGGGTGAGTCGCTGACCATCAGGGCGAACAGCCGGTTGGTGCGGGCACCGCGGTAATTGGCGACGGCGAGCTTGTCCACGGTCGGGCGGAAGACCGCGAGTTCTGCTTCCGCGGCGGCCAGCGCCTCGCGGTCGCGGGCCAGCTCCGCGTCGGCGGCGCGCTGGGCGTCGACCTTCGCGTCGAGATCGATTCCGGCATTGTGCAGCGCCTCGGTGGTCTGCTCGGACTTGCGCGACAGCTCGGCGAGCCGCTCCAGGGCGACGGTGGGGCTCTCCCCCACCGGGTCGGCTCCGGCCGGGGCGGCCGCGAACGCCACCGTCAGCAGCACTCCGATTGCCACCAGCGCCCGAAGCGACCGTTTCGTCCTGTCCACCACCACGGGACCAGGTCCTTTCGTTCGACGTTGCGCACCCGTTACCCGAAAAATCTCGATCAGGTTACGGAAGGGCATTGGTTCGTGTCTACCCACCGGTAGGTCACGCAGCGCCGGGTAGGCGAATCCCGGAAAACCGGCGGGGGCGGACCGGCATCGACCGGTCCGCCCCCGCTGCGCCACTGCGTGGCAGTCGTCGAGTCGTCGCTCAGTAGCGACGGGCCCCGTCGACCGGCATCGAGTTCACCGGGGCGACCTTCACGGGCTGGCCCGAGGTCGACGCGTGGATGACGTTGCCGTTGCCGATGTAGATGCCGGAGTGGCTGCCGCCGTAGAAGGACACGACGTCGCCGGGCTGCAGCGCCGAAACGTCCACGGCGCGACCGGCGGAGGCCTGCTCGTAGCTGGTGCGCGGCAGGTTCAGGCCGGCCTGCTTGTAGGCCCACTGCACCAGGCCGGAGCAGTCGAAGGCGTCCGGGCCGGCGGCGCCGTAGACGTACGGGGCGCCGAGCTTGGTGTGAGCGGCGTCCACGGCGCGCTGTGCGACCGAGGTGACCGGCGCGCTGAAGGGCGCGGCCGGCGCCGGCGCGGCACCCTGCGGGACGAGGTTGGTGACCTCCGGCGGGAGGGTCACACCCGCCGGCAGCTCGAACGAGCCGACGCCGGGAATGGTGATCGGTTCCGCGAGGGCGGGACCCGCCGAAACAGTGACCGCGCCGAGAGCGAGGGCACCGGCGACGACGGCGCGCCGCACGGTGCGCTTGGAAATCTGAGACGCCACGAGGGGGTTGCTCCATTTCTTCCGTTCGTCCGCCGACCGAGTTAGCTGACGGGTTCGGGCTGGGAAGATCAGCCCTACCCCTCGTCCCGCTGGCGCGGTCGGAGGGGATTCACCCCAGAGGACAACGTGGGTCCCCGGCTCGGGCACCCGCTGCGGGTGCGCCGATTAGGCGGTGACCGAGCGGCGTCTCCCCTCTGGTGGTTCGACATCCTCACCGCTTGGTCTCGAAAAGATTACGAAATCGCATCGGAGGATGTCGACCGTCCGCGCCGGAGACGCCGCGGATTGACGGGTATGTCCGATTCGGGTCCGACGGCCCGGCCCGTTCGATCACGGAAACATAACGGTCGGTTCGGGACGCGGCAGGCCCGCGGCCGCTCCGGGCGCCTCCGGCGGCCTGCGCCCGGAACCCGTCGCGTTGTCGCAGGTCGAACCGGCGATCACGAGCGCATCGACGAAGCGAGAAGCCGCCGACCGAGGCGGCGCCTGCCCTCCGGTCGCGGTATCGATACCCTCTCGCGCCGCCGCCCACACCCACACGGCCGACCGAAGGTGTGATCCTCGTCTCCCCGGACCGTTCCGGGTGTCTCCGCCCCGTCCCCGGGGTGTCGGACCCGCCCCCTACCCTGGCGTCGTGACCGTGCCCCACCGAACCGAGCCCGCCGTCGGGGTGCAGCTCGGTTTCGACGAATTGGACACGCCGCTGCGGGAGACCACCTTCGTCGTCGTCGATCTCGAGACCACCGGCGGCAGCTCCACGGACGACGCGATCACGGAGATCGGGGCGGTCAAGATCCGCGGCGGCGAGGTGCTCGGCGAGTTCGCCACGCTCGTCGACCCGGGCCGGTCGATCCCCCCGAACATCGTGCAGCTCACCGGCATCACGACCGCCATGGTCCGTGCCGCGCCCCGGATCGAGCAGGTCCTGCCCTCGTTCCTCGAGTTCGCCGCCGGATCCGTGCTCGTCGCGCACAACGCGGGCTTCGACGTGGGATTCCTGCGGGCCGCGGCGTCCCGGTCCGAGGTCGCGTGGCCCCGCTTGCAGGTACTGTGCACGGTCAAGCTCGCGCGCCGCGTCCTCGGCCGGGACGAGGCACCGTCCGTGCGGCTGTCCGCGCTCGCCGAGCTGTTCCGGGTGTCCACCACGCCCACGCACCGCGCCCTCGACGACGCCCGGGCAACCGTCGACGTCCTGCACGCGCTCATCGACCGCGTCGGCAACCAAGGGGTACACAGCCTCACCGAACTGCGGGACTATCTGCCGGCCGTCACCGCCGAGCAACGCGCCAAACGGTCCCTCGCGGCGCACCTGCCGCGGCGGCCCGGCGTGTACCTGTTCCGCGGGCCCTCGGACGAGGTGCTGTACATCGGGACCGCGGTCGACCTGCGCCGCCGCGTGCGCAACTACTTCACCGGATCCGAGACCCGGCCCCGCCTGAAGGAGATGGTGGCACTCACCACCCGGATCGATCACGTCGAGTGCGCCCATGCCCTCGAGGCCGGGGTGCGGGAGCTGCGGCTGCTCGCCGCGCACGCCCCGCCCTACAACCGTCGCTCCAAGTTCCCCACCCGGGGCTGGTGGATCACCCTCACGGACGAGGCGTTCCCCCGGCTGTCCGTCGTCCGCACACCGACCACGGCGCCCCCGGCCCCGACGTGCGGCGGCCCGACCGACGCCGTCGGCCCGTTCTCGTCGCGGGCCGACGCCGTCGCCGTCGCCACCACCGTCGCCGAGTTCTGCCTGCTGCGGACCTGCACCCGGCGCATCCCCCGCACGAAACGGCACGGCGAGCACTGCCCTCCGGAGGCCGTGGGGGCCTGCGCCGCCGCCGCGGCCGGGCTGCAGACCCCCGTCGAGTACGCGCGGCAGGTGGACCTCGCCCGGGCGCTGCTGCGCGGGGAGGACGACGCGCCGCTGCATCGGATGCGCGAGCGCATCGACCACCTCGGCGCCGCCGAACTGTTCGAGGGCGCGGCCCGGCTGCGGGACCGGGCGGCCGACGCCGTGTTCGCGCTGCGCCGGACGCAGCGCCTGGCCGCCCTAGCGGCGGTGGACGAGCTGATCGCCGCCCGCCGACGCGCCGAAGGGGGTTGGGAGTTCGCGGTGATCCGGGCCGGCCGGCTCGCGGCAGCGGGAGTCGCTCCACGCGGCGTCCCGCCGATGCCCGTCGTCGACGCGATCGCCGCCGCGGCCGAGACCGTGCGCCCGACGACCGCGCCGCTGCGGGGTGCGCTCGTCGAGGAACTGGGACTGCTGGCCCGCTGGCTCCACGACGACGGAGTCCGCATCGTCCGGACCACCCAGGGCTGGTCCGAGCCGCTCCGCGGCGCCGGGGCGTGGGCGCAGTGGGGTGAGCTCGCCCGAACGGCACGCGCCGGGGCCGAGCCGGTCACGATCGCGCACCCCCTACGCTGAGGGCTCGCCCGCAGGTCCGTCCCCGGAAGCCGAGGAGAGCAATGATCCACGCCATCGTCCTGATCCACGCCGACGCCCACCGCATCCCGGAGACCGCCCAGGCGGTCGCGGACCTGGCCGGCGTCGACAAGGTGTACTCGTGCGCCGGCGACATCGACCTGATCGCGCTGCTGCGGGTGCGCGACCACGAGGAGATCGCCGAGGTGGTCACCCGCGGGATCAACAAACTCGACGGCGTGACCAGGACGGCGACGCACATCGCCTTCCAGTCGTACTCGAGCGCCGACGTCGAGGCCGGGTTCTCGATCGGCGAATAGGACGGACGCCCGGCCCGTCGTCGCGCTCAGCCCGCGGCGGCGAGCCGGTTGGTCACCTCGACCCAGCGGGCGAGCACCGCCGCCGCCGCGCCCGAGTCCAGCGCCTCGGCTGCCGTCTGCATCCCCGCCGCCAGGGCACTGGCGAGCGATCCCTCGAACCCCCGGAAGGCGGCGATCGCCCCGGCGGCGTTCAGCAGGACCGCGTCGCGTACCGGCCCGTGCTCCCCGGCGAGCACCGCCCGCGCGATCACGGCGTTCTCGGCGGCGTCGCCGCCGCGCAGCGCGTCCAGCGGCACCCGGGCGACGCCGAGGTCGGTGGGATCCAGGCTCACGGTGCTCACGCTGCCGTCCCGGACGACGTACACCGTCGACGTCGTGGAGGTGGTCAGTTCGTCCAGTCCGTCGTCGCCCCGCACGACGAGCGCCGAGTTGCCCCGCTCGGCGAGGACACCGGCGACCGTGCCGATCAGCTCCGGGAAGGCACATCCGATCAGGCCGGCGCGGGGCCGGGCCGGGTTGGTCAGCGGCCCGAGCACGTTGAACACCGTCGGGATACCGATCTCCTTACGCGGTGCGGCCGCGAACCGGAGCGCCGGGTGGTAGACGGGGGCGAAACAGAACCCGATGCCGGCCTCGGCGACCGACTCCGCGACGGCCTCGGGACCGAGGCTGATGTGCACGCCGAGCGCCTCGAGCACGTCCGCGCCGCCGCTCTTCGACGAGGCCGCCCGGTTGCCGTGCTTGACGACGCGGATGCCGCACGCGGCCACCACCAGCGACGCCATGGTCGAGATGTTGACCGTGTTCGCCCGGTCCCCGCCGGTGCCCACGATGTCGACGACGTCGTCGTCCACCGGCACCAGCCGGGCGTGGCCCAGCATCGAGTCGGCGAGGCCGAGCAGCTCCTCGGGCGTCTCCCCCTTCATCTTCAGCGCGACGCCGAACGCGGCGATCTGCGCGGCCGTGGCGTTGTCGGACATGATCTCGTCCATCGCCCACTGGGCCTCCGCACGCGCGAGGTCGCGTCCGGCGGTGAGCCCACCGAGGACCGCCGGCCAGCTCCGGGCCACCGCATCCGCCTGTCGTCCAGCGTTCATCGCACCTGCCCTCGCCGCATCTCGCTCCTCGGTGCGCCGCCGTCGTCGGCGGCGCATGCCGGAAGAGCTTAGCCAGGGCCGATCTCCGGCTGCAGGGCGTCCCACCCGAGCGCGGTACCGCCGAGCCGTTGCGCCAGACCGGCCATCCGCGACCGCTCCTGCGAACAGTGCAGCGCATCGAGCACCTGCACCCGCTGCAGCAGGACGGCCTGGAGGCCGGGCCCGGCCGGGTTCGCCGGCTGCGCCGGGGCGTACCCGTCCTGCGCGGCCAGGGCGATCGCCCGCTCCACGGAATCGGCCGGCAGCTCGAGATGGTGCCGCAGGACGGCCTCCGACTCCGGCGACCAGGCCGGTTCGGTCGCCGCGCCCCGCTCGAGGGCGGTCGAACAGGCCTCGACGTCGTCGAAGGACGAGACCACCACCACCAGGTCCGGCCGTGCCGGATCCAGGGGCTCCGGACCCCTGCGCGAGAACGCTCGCCGGACCCGGCCCCACACCCCTCCGCCACTGCTCATCGCACCACGATCCCACGCGCCACGGGCAGTGCACGACCGCCCCCGGAAAACGCGATCGCACGGCGCCCACCAGCGAAGACGCGCCGATTTCGGCCCCGATTGCCCACGAGTTACTACGAGCAGTCATACTTGCGAACGTGACGAGCGCAGTAGGGACTTCAGGAACTGCAATCACCCAGCGCGTGCACTCGCTGAACCGGCCCAATCTGGTCAGCGTCGGCACCATCGTGTGGTTGTCCAGTGAGCTCATGTTTTTCGCAGGGCTCTTCGCCATGTACTTCGTGGCGCGGGCGCAGGCCGACGGCAACTGGCCGCCGGAGCCTGTCCACCTCAATCTGGCGTTGGCGGTGCCGGTCACCCTCGTGCTGATCGCCTCCTCCTTCACCTGCCAGATGGGTGTGTTCGCAGCCGAACGTGGCGACGTGTTCGGCCTCCGGCGGTGGTACATCATCACCCTCGCCATGGGCACGTTCTTCGTGCTCGGCCAGGGCTTCGAGTACACCCAGCTGGTCGGCGAGGGCGTGACGATCTCGAGCATGGTGTGGGGTTCGGTCTTCTACATCACGACCGGCTTCCACGGCCTGCACGTCATCGGCGGCCTCGTCGCCTTCGTGTTCCTCCTCGTGCGCACGAGGGTCAGCAAGTTCACGCCGGCGCAGGCCACCGCGGCGATCGTCGTCTCCTACTACTGGCACTTCGTCGACATCGTGTGGATCGCGCTGTTTGCCACGATTTATTTCATCCGTTAGCCAGCTGAACGCCCAGGCAGCCCCCTGACGTCCAGTCCGTCCCGACATACCAAAGGGATACAGATGAGTTCATCCCCACCTCTCGCTTCCGAGGGTGACATGCCCGGTCAGTCCGCGGCCGCGTCCGCCAAGTCCCGCCGTCAGCGCAAGCTGCGCCGCCGCGTCACCGGTGCGCTGGTGCTCGCCCTCGGCCTGCTCAGCGCCGGCTTCCTCGCCTCCGCGCTGACTCCCGCGCCGCAGGTGGCGACGGCGAACGAGGACCAGTCGGCCCTGATCCGCGAAGGCAAGCAGCTCTACGAGACCTCCTGCGTCACGTGCCACGGCGCCAACCTGCAGGGTGTGCAGGACCGCGGCCCCAGCCTGATCGGTGTCGGCGAGGCGGCCGTGTACTTCCAGGTCTCCACCGGCCGCATGCCGATGATGCGCAACGAGGCCCAGGCCGTGCGCAAGACGCCGAAGTTCGACGCGGCCCAGACGGACGCCCTCGGCGCGTACATCCAGGCCAACGGCGGCGGCCCGACGCTCATCCGTGACGAGAACGGCGAGATCGCCCAGTCCTCGCTGCGCGGCAACGACGTTGCCCGCGGCAGCGAGCTGTTCCGCCAGAACTGCGCCTCATGCCACAACTTCACCGGCCGCGGCGGCGCGCTGTCGTCCGGCAAGTTCGCGCCGGCGCTGGATCCGGCGAACGAGCAGCAGATCTACACGGCGATGCTGACCGGCCCGCAGAACATGCCCAAGTTCTCCGATCGTCAGCTCACGCTGGAGGAGAAGGAGGACATCATCGCCTACGTCAAGGCCTCCGGCGAGACGAACAGCCCCGGCGGATACGGCCTGGGCGGTTTCGGCCCCGCCTCCGAGGGCCCGGCGATGTGGGTGGTCGGGATCGTCGCCGTCGTCGGTGCGGCACTGTGGATCGGAGCAAGGTCATGAGTGGCGGCGAAACGCCGAACAAGCACACGATCGAGAACCTCGATCAGATGAGCCGCGACGATCTCGTCGCGCTCGGCACCAACCTCGACGGCGTGGACGTGGCGTTCCGCAAGGACCGCTGGCCCGTCGCGGGCACGCGCGCCGAGAAGCGCGCGGAACGGAACGTCGCCTTCTGGTTCGGGCTGGCGGGTGTGTCGGCTCTCGCGTTCATCGCGGTCTTCATCTTCTGGCCGTGGGAGTACCAGGGCCCCGGTGAGGACAACTACACGCTGTACAACCTGTACACGCCGCTGCTGGGCCTGACCCTGGGTCTGGCCATCCTCGGCGTCGGCGTCGGCGCGGTGCAGTTCACCAAGAAGTTCATCCCGGAAGAGGTGTCGATCCAGGATCGGCACGACGGAGTCTCTTCGGAGGTCGATCGGCGGACGATCGTCGCCGAGCTCTCCGACTCGCTGGACACCTCCACGCTGCCGCGTCGCAAGCTGATCAAGCGCACGGCACTGTTCGGTGGCGGCGCGCTCGGCCTCGGCCTGATCATGCCGCTCGGCGGCCTGATCAAGAACCCCTGGGCCGAGGGCGACGAGTCGCCGCTGTGGGTCTCGGGCTGGACGCCCCGGTACCCGGGCGAGACGATCTACCTGCGTCGCGACACCGGACGCCCGAACGACATCGTCCTGGTCCGCCCGGAGGACCTCGATGCCGGCGGCATGGAGACCGTGTTCCCCTTCCGCGAGTCGGACCGCGGTGACGAGCACGCCCTCCTCGAGGGCCTGCGCGGCATCCGCAACGCCGTCATGCTGATCCGCCTCCGGACCGAGGACACGGCGAGGGCGATCAAGCGCAAGGGTCAGGAGAGCTTCAACTACGGCGACTACTTCGCCTACTCGAAGATCTGCACCCACCTGGGCTGCCCGACGTCGTTGTACGAACAGCAGACCAACCGCATCCTGTGCCCCTGCCACCAGTCGCAGTTCAATGCCCTGGAGTACGGCAAGCCCCTGTTCGGTCCTGCTGCTCGCGCACTGCCGCAGTTGCCTATTACAGTGAACGAAGAGGGCTTCCTCGTCGCCAACGGTGACTTCATCGAGGCTCTCGGTCCGGCATTTTGGGAGCGTCGCCCGTGAGTACTGCAACACCATCCCGCGCCGCCCACGCGGCGGAGAACATCGACTCGCGCTATCACCCGGCCGCCGGGCTGCGGCGTCAGATCAACAAGGTGTTCCCCACCCACTGGTCCTTCCTCCTGGGTGAGATCGCCCTGTACAGCTTCGTGATCCTGCTGATCTCGGGTGTGTACCTGACGTTGTTCTTCGATCCGTCCCTCGCGCACGTCACCTACGACGGCGCCTACACCCCGCTGCGCGGCGTCACGATGTCGCGTGCGTACGAGACGACCCTGGACATCTCCTTCGAGGTGCGCGGCGGTCTGTTCGTCCGGCAGATCCACCACTGGGCTGCGCTGATGTTCGCCGCGTCGATCATCGTGCACCTGCTGCGCGTGTTCTTCACCGGTGCGTTCCGCCGTCCGCGTGAAGCGAACTGGGTGATCGGCTCGCTGCTGCTGATCCTGGCGATGTTCGAGGGCTTCTTCGGCTACTCGCTGCCCGACGACCTGCTTTCCGGCACCGGCCTGCGGGCCGCGCTGTCCGGCATCACCATCAGCATCCCGGTGATCGGCACCTGGATGCACTGGCTGATCTTCGGCGGCGACTTCCCCGGCATGCTCATCATCCCGCGCCTGTACGTCGCGCACGTGCTGCTGATTCCGGGCATCATCCTCGCCCTGATCGCAGCCCACCTGGCCCTGGTCTGGTACCAGAAGCACACCCAGTTCCCCGGCCCCGGCCGTACCGAGCAGAACGTCGTCGGTGTCCGGATCCTGCCGGTGTTCGCGGTCAAGTCCGGTGCGTTCTTCGCCATCACCTTCGCCGTGCTGGCGCTGATGAGCGGTCTGCTGCAGATCAACCCGGTCTGGAACATCGGCCCGTACAACCCGTCGCAGGTGTCCGCCGGCTCGCAGCCCGACATCTACATGATGTGGACGGACGGCCTGGCCCGTATCTGGCCGGCGTGGGAGATCTACCTGTTCGGCCGCTACACGATCCCCGCGGTGTTCTGGATCGCAGTGATCATGGGCCTGGTCTTCACGGTCCTCATCGCCTACCCGTGGATCGAGAAGAAGTTCACCAAGGACGATGCGCACCACAACCTGCTGCAGCGTCCGCGGGACGTGCCGGTCCGGACCGCGATCGGCGCGATGGCTCTGACGTTCTACGCCATCGCGACCATCATGTGCATCAACGACATCATCGCCTACAAGTTCGACATCTCGCTGAACGCGATGACGTGGATCGGCCGCATCGGCATCCTGCTCGGCCCGCCGCTCGCCTACTACCTGACCTACCGGTTCTGCCTGGGCCTGCAGCGCAGCGACCGCCAGGTGCTCGAGCACGGCATCGAGACGGGCATCGTCCGTCGCCTGCCGCACGGCGAGTACATCGAGATCCACCAGCCGCTCGGCCCGGTGGACGACCACGGTCACCCGATTCCGCTCGAGTACCAGGGTGCTCCGGTGCCGAAGCGCATGAACAAGCTCGGCACCGCCGGCAAGCCCGGCGCGGGCAGCTGGTGGAGCGCGGACCCGGCCGAGGAGGCGACGGCACTCGAGGCCGCGCACCACGAGGCCGAGGTCGAGCAGCGCGCCATCCTGAGCGAGTACCAGACGCGCGTCCACGGCACCACGGACGGCGACGGCAAGGCGCACTGACGGTCGCTCGAGTCCGAAACCACGGGAGGGGCCCCGAACCGGAAACGGTTCGGGGCCCCTCCCGTTTCTCCGTGGTCCCTGCGGCTTCCATCCCCGGTGGCTTCCGGTCGGTGCGGACGACCGGATCCGGTCCCCGCACCCCACCCCTCCCCCACTGCGACGGACGGCAGGGAACCCGAGCGGACCGTCGGCTCACCGGCCCTCGGACGGGCCGGGCGTGTCGCGGTACGCGAGTCGGTTCGAGCGCGGTACCGCATCGGCGTCTGCCCGGGGGGCGCGCGGTGTCCTGCCGCCGCGTTCCGCGCGGTGTCCTGCCGCCGCGTTCCGCGCGGTGTCCTGCCGCCGCGTTCCGCGCGGTGTCCTGCCGCCGCGTTCCGACGGGACCATCCGGGTTCGATTCCGACCCGCGGCGCGGTATCACCCCACCGCCGGCACGGCGGCGAGCGCCACCTCGACGAGGTCGCCGCCGTAGTACCTCAGCAGCGCCCGCCTGTGGATCCGCCGTGGCTACGCCGGGCGGGTGAGTAGGCGTGAGGGCTCTCGCGGCCGGGACAGCGGCGCGCCGCGACACTGCCCGCCCGGCACCCCCGGCGTCGGCCCCGTTCCCCACGACCGGGCCATGGACGATTCCCCGGTGACACCCCGCCGAGCCGTGACGCGAACCGCGCACGGCGAGCACGGCCCGAGGCTCCCCGTCCGGGCACGGAACGGAAACGGCCGCGGGGCGGCCTCACCGTGTGGTGAGGCCGCCCCGCGGCATCGGATCTACGCGCTGTGTGCGCTCAGTGCTTCTCGGGTCCGACGTGGTACTCGAACACCAGGCCGGCCGCAGCAGCGAGGATCAGGATCACGGCGAGGACGATCAGCCACGGCTGGAAGAAGGCCAGCGCGATGGCGGCGAACGCAGCCGCCCCGGCCAGCAGGATCGGCCAGTAGCTACCCGCGCTGAAGAAGCCCAGGTCGCCTGCGCCGTCGCTGATCTCGGCCTCCTCGTAGTCCTCCGGGCGGGTGTCGAGGCGACGGGCCACGAACCGGAAGTAGGTGCCGACGATGAGCGTCAGGCCGGCGGAGAGCACGATCGCCGTCAGGCCGGCCCACTCGATGCCCGTGCGGGACAGGCCGGTGAACACTCCGTACACGATGGCGACGAGCACGAAGAACACCGTCACGACTTCGAAGAGCTTGGCTTCGATCTTCATATCAGCTTGTCCTTGGTCGGAGGTTTACCGGTCAGTTGCCCGCGGTGACGACACCACTGGCCGCGCGGTCGGTGCGGTCGGTCTTGAAGGGGGTGGTGGACGTCGCGACCGGGGACTCGCCGATGCGCTCGAGCGCCTGCGCGTTGGTCAGGCCCTCGCCACCGTCCTCGACGGGCTTGCGGAGCTCGATGTACTCCGCGAACCGCTCCGGGCTCACCGCGCGGACCTCGAAGTTCATCATCGCGTGGTAGGTGCCGCACATCTCGGCGCAGCGGCCGACGAACGCGCCTTCCTCCTGGATCTCGGAGATCTGGAAGACCGGATCGGAGCTGTTGTTCAGCGGGTTCGGGTTGACGTCACGCTTGAACAGGAACTCCGGCACCCAGAAGGAGTGGATCACGTCGGACGAGGCGAGCACGAACTCGATCCGGCGATCGGTCGGCAGGACGAGGACCGGGATCTCGTTGCTGGTGCCGACCGTCTCGATCTTGTTGTAGTGCAGGTACGACAGGTCCTCGGCCTCCTGGCCGTGGATCGGGGCCGGGATCTCGTGCTCGCCGCCGGCATGCTGCTCGGTGTCGCCCTCGACCGCGGCCTGCGCGATCTCGTCCGTCCCCTCGTAGCGCGCCGTGCCCTCACCGAGGTCGACGGTGCGGTAGCCGAACTTCCAGTTCCACTGGAACGCCGTGACGTCGACGACGACATTCGGGTTGTCCTCCTTCTCGAGGACGTAGTTCTGCACCACCACGGTGAAGTAGAACAGCACCGCGATGATGACGAACGGGACCGCCGTGTACAGCAGCTCGAGCGGCACGTTGTAGGCCGTCTGCCGCGGGAATTCCGGCGAGTCCTTCTTCTTGCGGTGGAAGATGACCACCCAGAAGGTCAGGCCCCACACCAGTACACCCATGACGAGGGCGGCGACGACCGACCACGTCCACAGCTCACGCATACGCTCGGCCTGCGGGGTAATCCCCTCCGGCCAGCCGAAACGCAGGACTTCCTCGCTGCTACATCCCGTCAGCAGCACGGCTGCAATACCGAGAGATGCTGCCAGCCCGAACCGCCGAAGGATCCGACCTTGCGCCACGTTCACGCCTTCCTGATCGCCGCAATTCCACTAGGGCACACCCGGAGGGCAGACCCAATTACTACGCAGCGTAGACCAAACCCGGCCGCGATCCATCCCCGGGGCGCACACAACGTGTCGCGTCGTCGCGTGCCCGCTGCTCACGGCCCGGGTCGACGCCGGCCACCGGCTGCCGCGACCCCCGGCCTGCGGCATACTGCCATGCAGACCGTCGGTCCCTGCTGCGGCAACATCCCGGGGGCCGAATCCATCCCAACCGGAATGAGGTATCGGACGCCGTGTGCGGACTGCTCGGGTTACTGACCACTGACGGCACCAGCGACGACGCCGTCGCCAGGGTCGACTCCGCGATGCACTGCCTGCGTCATCGCGGACCGGACGAGCACGGCACCTGGCACGACGGCGACCTGGTCTACGGGTTCAACCGGCTGTCGATCATCGACATCGCGCACTCGCACCAGCCGCTGCGGTGGGGCCCGCCGGAGTCCCCGGAGCGCTACGCCCTGACCTTCAACGGTGAGATCTACAACTACGTGGAGCTGCGGGCCGAGCTGGCGGAGAAGTACGGGGCGCAGTTCGCCACCGAGGGGGACAGCGAGACCATCGTCGCCGCGTACCACTACTGGGGCACCGAGGCGGTGCGACGGCTGCGGGGCATGTTCGCGTTCGCGATCTGGGACACCGAGACGCGCGAGCTGTTCCTCGCCCGCGACCCGTTCGGCATCAAGCCGCTGTTCCTCGCCACGGGCACCGGCGGCACCGCGTTCGGCAGCGAGAAGAAGAGCCTGCTCGAGCTGGCCGATCTGATCGGGATCGGCACCGAACTCGACCCCCGCGCCGTCGAGCACTACACGGTGCTGCAGTACGTTCCCGAGCCGGAGACCCTGCACAAGGAGATCCGGCGGCTCGAGTCCGGCTGCTACGCCCGGGTGCGCCCGGGGGGCCGGCCGGAGATCACGCGCTACTTCGAGCCGACGTTCCCGGTCCGGCCCTTTGCCGCAGGCCGCGAGCGCGACCGGTACCGGGAAATCGCCGAGGCGCTCGAGGATTCCGTCGCCAAGCACATGCGTGCCGACGTGACGGTCGGGTCGTTCCTGTCCGGCGGCATCGACTCCACGGCCGTCGCGGCGCTCGCGATGCGGCACAATCCGAACCTGATCACGTTCACCACCGGGTTCGAGCGCGAGGGCTACTCGGAGGTCGACGTGGCGGCCGAGTCCGCCGCCGCGATCGGCGCCCGCCACGTCGTCAAGGTCGTCTCCCCCGCCGAGTTCGCCGCGGCGATCCCCGAGATCGTGTGGTATCTGGACGACCCCGTCGCCGATCCCGCGCTGGTGCCCCTGTGGTTCGTCGCCAAGGAGGCCCGCAAGCACGTGAAGGTGGTGCTCTCCGGGGAAGGTGCCGACGAGCTGTTCGGCGGCTACACCATCTACCGCGAGCCGCTATCGCTGAAGCCGTTCGAGTACCTGCCGAAGCCGTTGCGGCGCGCGGCCGGGAAGCTGTCCGAGCGCATCCCCGAGGGCACCCGCGGCAAGAGCCTGCTGCATCGCGGGTCGATGACCCTCGAGGAGCGGTACTACGGGAACGCCCGCAGCTTCAACGACGCGCAGCTGCGGGCGGTGCTGCGCGACTTCCGTCCGGAATGGACGCATCAGGACGTCACCGCACCGATCTACGCCCGCTCCGCCGGCTGGGATCCCGTCGCGCGGATGCAGCACCTCGACCTGTTCACGTGGCTGCGCGGCGACATCCTCGTCAAGGCCGACAAGATGACGATGGCGAACTCGCTGGAGCTGCGGGTGCCGTTCCTGGATCCCGAGGTCTTCCGCGTCGCCTCGCAGGTGCCGCTGGATCAGAAGATCACGAAGAACACCACCAAGTACGCGCTGCGCCAGGCCCTCGAGGATATCGTCCCGCCGCACGTGCTGCACCGCGCGAAGCTCGGCTTCCCCGTGCCGCTGCGGCACTGGCTGCGCGGCCCGGAGCTGTTCGAGTGGGCCCGCGCCGTGATCGCCGAGTCGGGCACCGAGCACCTGCTGGACAAGGCGGCCGTCGGCCGGATGCTCGACGAGCACCGCGAGGGCCGCGTCGATCACAGCCGCCGGCTGTGGACGGTGCTGGTGTTCATGATCTGGCACGGCATCTTCGTCGAGCAGCGCATCGTGCCGGACATCCAGGAGCCGGCCTACCCCGTCGAGGTGTAGGGCCGCTACGCGGCCGGTGTGTCCTTTGGGCGGTGGGAACCGCCCGAAGGACACACCGGCCGATCACGGCAGGATCGCGGCGATCTCGTCCGCGGCCGTCTGCCCGTACGCGACCGCCAGCCGCTTGACCGCGTCGGGACGGTCGAAGGTCCATTCCTGGGTGCCGGTCGTCTCGAGCACGAGCACCGCGACGAGCGAGCCGAGCTGGGCGGCACGCTCGAGACTGAGGCCCGCGCGGTGTCCCAGCAGGAAGCCCGCCCGGAATGCGTCGCCGACGCCGGTGGGATCCACCTTGGCCCGCTCGGGCACGACGCCGACGTGAATCCGGTGGCCGTCCCGTTCGACGATCTCGACGCCGTGGCCGCCGAGCGTGGTGACGCGCAGACCGACCATTGCGCGGATCTGCTCCTCGGTCAGGCCGGTCTTCTGCTGCAGGAGCCCCCACTCGTACTCGTTGGTGAACAGGTAGGCGGCACCGTCGATCAGCCGGGCCGCCTCGTCGCCGCTCAGACGGGCGAGCTGCTGGGACGGGTCGGCCGCGAACGGCATGCCGAGCTGTCGGCACTCGTCGGTGTGCCGGGCCATCGCCTCCGGGTCGTTCGCGCCGATCAGGACCAGATCGACCCCGTGCGCCCCGGTCACGTCGGCGAGGGAGATGTCCCGGGCCTCGGACATCGCGCCGGGATAGAACGAGGCGATCTGTGCCATCGCCTCGTCGGTCGTGCACACGAAGCGCGCGGTGTGCGCGGTCTGCGACACGTGCACGGGGTCGCAGTTGACGCCGTTGCCCTCGAGCCACGCACGGTACTCGGCGAAGTCGGCGCCGACCGCCCCGACGAGCACCGGCGACCCGCCGAGCACACCCATCGCGTAGGCGATGTTGCCGCCCACGCCGCCGCGACGGACCACCAGGTCGTCGACCAGGAAGCTGAGCGAGATGTGGCTGAGCTGGTCTGCGACGAGCTGCTCGGCGAAGCGTCCGGGGAAACGCATGAGGTGGTCGGTGGCGATGGAACCGGTCACGGCGATGGTCACGTGGCTGGGCCTTTCAGCGAAGGACTGGGACCGATCTCACGCTACCCGCACCCACCCGCACAGCACTGCGGCCCCGACGCGAGTGCGCGTCGGGGCCGCAGTGCGGACCGCGTCCTTCGGACACGGGCGGACTTACGTCAGTTGAACGAATCGCCGCAGGCGCAGGAGCCGGTGGCGTTCGGGTTGTCGATCGTGAAGCCCTGCTTCTCGATCGTGTCGACGAAGTCGATCGACGCGCCTTCGACGTAGGGGGCGCTCATGCGGTCGACGGCGAGAATGACGCCGCCGAAGTCGCGGGTGAGGTCACCGTCGAGCGTCCGGTCGTCGAAGAACAGCTGGTAGCGAAGGCCCGCACACCCACCCGGCTGCACGGCGATGCGCAGCGAGAGGTCGTCGCGGCCCTCCTGGTCGAGCAGCGCCTTCGCCTTGGCGGAGGCGGCCTCGGTCATGGTGACGCCGTGAGTGGCGGTCTCTTCCTGCACAGTCATGGGCGCTCCCTAGTCTTTCGTGTTCCAACCCGGTTGCCTCAACGGTACCGCGCGCGCATCTATTCCTCATGCGCGCCTCGGACCGCACGCGGGCCTGACCGGGGGCGATTTTCCGGCCGGGACGGTTTTCCCATAGCCTGGAGGGGTGAAGTTGCTACGCCGCGGCGGTTCCGACGAATCCGACAACGGGGACCTCGGCGCGTCCGAGTCCGTCGCCGACCCGCAGTCCGAGGGCGGCAAGGGAACGACCGGCAAGGGCCGTCCGACCCCGAAGCGCCGAGAGGCCGAGGCCCGCCGGCGTGGTCCCGTCGCTCCGGCTCCGTTGACCGCCAAGGAAGCCCGGGCGCGCCGCAAGGCCGCCAAGCAGTCCCTCTCCAAGGAGGAGCGCAAGGCGCAGTCCGCGGAGCGCCGCGCCGCCGCCGGCGAGCGCCGCACCCGCATGCTCGCGGGCGAGGAGAAGTACCTGCTGCCGCGCGACAAGGGGCCCGTGCGGGCCTACGTGCGCGACCTGGTGGACAGCCGCCGCAACCTCGTGGGCCTGTTCATGCCCATGGCGCTGGTCCTGATCATGACGATGTTCCTCGGGCCGGTGGTCCAGCAGTACGTGACGCTCGCGATGTTCGCGATGATCGTGCTCATGGTGATCGAGGGGATCTACCTCGGCCGCCTCGTGAACAAGAAGGCCCGGGCCCGCTTCCCCGACACCACGGAGGGCGGCTTCGGCCTGGGGTGGTACGCGTTCGTGCGAGCCTCGCAGATCCGCAAGCTCCGGGCGCCGCTGCCACGGGTTTCCCCCGGCGACGCCGTCTGACCGCGCGGGCCTGCGCACCGGTCAGTGGTGCGGTGCTCGGCGCGCATCGATCGTGCTGCGCACCCAGCCGGCCGACGGGTCGCCGCACAGGGGCGACGACGGATCGTGCGGCCGGAAGTGGTTGTGGCGCCACCAGGCCCGCGTCACCCACCGCGGGGCGGGGCGGGAACGGGCCCGCGCGAGTTCGAGGCCGGCGACGAGCGCGGCCAACACGAGGACGATCACGACGACCTGGCTCATGACGGACAGTCTGTCGCCGGTGCAACGCCCGAGACAGTGGCAGCAAAGCCATCTACCGTCGATTTTCTGCCACGGCGCGGGTTGATAGCGTCCAGCGGTGGCTTCGACCTCCGCCACTTCGTGAAAGGTGCCCCGTGAGCAGCGAATCGGTCCACTCCGCCGACGTCGTCTTCCCGCCCGTCGTCGCCCCCGACCGGGAGGTCCGCCGGCGCGCCGACGCCCGGCAGCGCGATCTCACCAAGCCTGCCGGTTCCCTCGGCCGGCTGGAGGAGCTGGGGTGCTGGGTCGCGTCCTGCCAGGGGCAGGTACCGCCCCACCCGTTCACCCGTCCCCGGGTGGTGGTGTTCGCCGGCGATCACGGTGTGGCCCGCGGCGGTGTCTCGGCGTATCCCCCCGAGGTGACCGCTCAGATGGTCGCCAATTTCCTCGCCGGCGGCGCCGCGGTCAACGTTCTCGCCGCCACCGCCGGCGCCGGGGTCCGGGTGGTGGACATGGCCGTCGACGGGGACACGGATCCGGCGGTTTCCGCACACAAGGTGCGCCGGTCGAGCGGCTCCATCGACCGGGAGGACGCGCTCACCGAGGAAGAGACCCTCCAGGCGATCACCGCCGGGCGAGCCGTCGCCGACGAGGAGGTCGATGCGGGAGCCGACCTGCTCGTCGCGGGTGACATGGGGATCGGCAACACCACCCCCGCGACGGCGCTGATCGCCACGCTCACCGGCACCGAGCCCGTCGCGGCCGTGGGACGCGGCACCGGCATCGACGACGCCGCCTGGATGCGCAAGGTCGCCGCGATCCGCAACGCGATGCGCCGCGCACGGCCCCACGCCCGCAACCCGGTGGCGCTGCTGCGCACCGCGGGAGGCGCCGACCTCGCCGCGATGGCCGGGTACCTCGCGCAGGCGTCGGTACGCCGGACCCCGGTCGTGCTCGACGGGGTCGTCGTCACCGCCGCGGCGCTCGTCGCCGAGGAACTCGCCCCGGGAGCCCGGGACTGGTGGATCGCCGGGCACCGCTCCACCGAACCGGCCCACACGCTGGCCCTGCGGCACCTGAATCTGGATCCCCTCGTCGACCTGGGGATGCGTCTCGGCGAGGGCTCGGGGGCGGTCGCCGCGCTGCCGATCCTGCACGGCGCGGTGGCGGTCCTCACGAACATGGCGACGTTCGCCGAGGCCGGCGTGAGCACCCGCGACGAGGACGCCACGCCGGGCGCCGATCCGCGCGACGACTGATGCGTGGCATCGCCCTGCAGCGACTGATGCGTGGCATCGCCCTGCGGCGACCGATGCGTGGCATCGCCCTCGCCCTCTCCTGGCTCACCGTGCTGCCGGTTCAGGGACCGGGGCGCATCGATCGCGGCGCCGGGGGCGCGGCTATCGCCGCGGCGCCGGTCGCCGGCCTCGTGCTCGCTCTCGGGACCGCAGGCGTGCTGTGGGCGGCGGTCGCCGCCGGCTGCACTCCCCTGCTCGCGGGCCTGATCGGGGTGGGGTTCCTGGGCCTCGCGACGCGCGGCATGCACCTCGACGGCCTGTGCGACACGGCCGACGGGCTCGGCTGCTACGGACCGCCGGAGCGGGCTCGTGAGGTGATGAAGTCGGGCGGCGCCGGACCATTCGGGGTGGCCACCCTGGTGGTCGTGCTCGGTGCGCAGGCCGCCTCGTTCGGGGCGCTCGCCGACGCGCGATCCTGGCCCGCCGTGATCCTCGCCGTCACCGCCGGCCGGGTCGCGGTCGTCCTCGCCTGCCGACGCGGCGTGGCCGCAGCCCCGGGCAGCGGGTTCGGTGCCCTGGTGGCGGGGACACAGCCGCTCGGGGTGGGCGCGCTGTGGGCCGGCGTCGCGCTCGTCGCGGCGGCCTGGTGCGTGCCCGGCTCCTGGTGGGCCGGCCCGGTGACGGTGGCCGTGGCGCTCGGTGCTGCACTGCTACTGGTGCGGCACTGCGTCCGCCGGTTCGGCGGCCTCAACGGCGACGCGCTCGGGGCCGGCCTCGAGACGACGGTGACGATCGTGGCCGCGGCGCTGAGCGCGGCCGTCGCGTAGGCCCGGCCGAGCCGGGCTCAGCGCAGGGCCCGGCCGAGCCGGGCTCAGTGCAGGGCCCGGCCGAGCCGGGCTCAGCGCAGGGTGGTGAGCCAGCCGTGGGTGTCGGCGAACGTCCCCCGCTGGATGCCGGTGAGGGTGTCACGCAGGGCCATGGTGACCTTGCCGGGCTCGCCGTCGGCCACGGTGAACTCGCCGTCCCGGCTCTTGACGGTGCCGACCGGGGTGATGACCGCCGCGGTGCCGCACGCGAAGACCTCGGTGATCTCGCCGGTGGCGACCTTCGACTCCCATTCCTCCACCGAGATCTTGCGCTCCTCCACCTCGAGGCCGGCGTCCCTGGCCAGGGTGAGCAGGGAGTCGCGGGTGATGCCGGGCAGCAGTGAGCCGGACAGCTCCGGCGTCACCAGCCTCGCGTCGGCGCCCGATCCGAAGATGAAGCACAGGTTCATGCCGCCCATCTCCTCGATGTAGCGGCGCTCGACGGCGTCGAGCCACACGACCTGGTCGCAGCCCTGCTCGGTGGCCTGCGCCTGCGCCAGCAGCGACGCGGCATAGTTCCCGGAGAACTTGGCGTCGCCCGTGCCGCCCGGCGCGGCCCGCACGTACTCCTGCGAGATCCACACGCTCACCGGCTTGACGCCGCGGGGGAAGTACGCGCCGGCCGGGGAAGCGATCAGCATGTACCGGTACTGGTTCGCGGGCCGCACGCCGAGACCGGCTTCGGTGGAGAACATGAACGGCCGCAGATACAGCGACTCCTCGCCACCGGCGGCGGGCACCCATTCGTGGTCGGCCTCGACCAGCTCCGCGATCGAACGAACGAACAACTCGTCCGGCAGCTCGGCCATGGCCAGGCGCCGTGAGGACCGGCGCATCCGTTCGGCGTTGGAGTACACGCGGAAGGCCGCGATGCTGCCGTCGGGCTGCCGGTAGACCTTCAGACCCTCGAAGATCGCCTGCCCGTAGTGCAGCACCATCGCGGCCGGGTCGAGCTGCATCGGGCCGTACGGCTGGACGGTGGCGTCGTGCCAGCCGCGGCCCTCGGTGTAGTCGATCGTGACCATGTGATCGGTGAAGTACCGGCCGAACCCCGGATCCGCCAATATCTCTCCACGCCGCTCCGCGGAGGCGGGCGAGGGGTGCGGAACGTGGGCGAATTCGAGGACACCGGTCATGACCGTTGATCCTATCGAACCGCCCGCGCCGCCCTACTTGGTGTGGTCGGGGACGAACGGTGGGACGACCAACCGGGCGCGCAGGGCGCGTCCCCGGACGTCGACCGCGACCTCGTCACCGGCGGCCAGGCCCGCCGCCGTATCGAGGAGCGCCAGCGCGATACCGACCTTGAGCGTCGGGGAGAACGTGCCGGACGTGGTCTCCCCCACCGCGTTTCCGTCGCGCAGCACCTTCAGGTCCGGCCGCAGCACGCCACGGTCGAGCGCCTGCAGCCCCCACAGCCGTCGCGCGGGACCGGACTCCTTCTCCGCGACGAGCGCCGCACGTCCCCGGAACGCCGGCTTGCTCCAGCCCACCGCCCAGCCGCAGCGGGCCTGCAGGGGCGAGATCGCCTCCGACAGCTCGTGCCCGTGCAGCGGGTAGCCCATCTCGGTGCGCAGAGTGTCGCGGGCCCCGAGCCCGGCAACCTGACCGCCGGCGGCACGCACGGCGTCGGCCAGCGCCCGGAACAGCGCCTCGGCGTCGGCCCAGCGCGGCACCAGTTCGAAGCCGCGCTCACCGGTGTAGCCGGTGCGGCACACGCGGACCGGCACGCCGTTCCACTGCGCGTCCACGAAGCTCATGTAGCCGAGGTCGGTGGGCAGCCCCAGCCCCTGCAGGACAGCTTCGGAGGTCGGTCCCTGCACGGCGAATACGCCGTGGTCGCGGTGCTGGTTCGTCACCGTCACGCCCTCGGGCGCGTTCGCGGCGAGGACGGCGACGACCGCGGCGGTGTTCGCGGCGTTCGGCACGAGGAACAGCTCCTCGTCGGAGACGTAGTAGACGATCAGGTCGTCGGTGACACCCCCGGACTCGGTACAGCAGAGGGTGTACTGGGCCTTGCCCGGGCCGATCTTGCGCAGGTCGTTGGTGAGCGTCGAATTGACGTAGTCGGCCGCGCCCGGACCGGCGACGAGGGCCTTGCCCAGATGGCTGACGTCGAACAGGCCCACGTTCTCGCGCACGGCGGTGTGCTCGGCGACGGTGCCGGCGTACGAGACCGGCATCTGCCAGCCACCGAAGGCCGCGAAGGTCGCACCGAGTTCGGTATGGACGGCGTGGATCGGGCCCTGCAGCAGTGACTGGTCGCTCATGCGCCCCACGCTATCCCACCCCCCGGGATCATTAGCATCGGTGCCACGACCCCCTTCCCCCTAGGAGACGCCCGTGAGTGCCCTTTCGCCCACCCTGCCCGAACTCGTTCTCGCCGGAAGCGTTTCCAAGCGCGCGGACGTCCTCGTCATCGGCCTGACCGCAGGCGACGACGGTCCCGAGGCCCTGCTCGGCAACGGACTGGTCGACGAGGACGTCCTCGGCGGGCTGCTCGACGCCCTGCAGTCCATCGGCGCCAAGGGCAAGGCCGAGGAGGTCACGCGGATCCCCGCGCCCGCCGCCCTGCCGGTCACCAGCGTGCTCGCCGTCGGGCTCGGCGCCGCCGGCAAGATCGACGCCGAACAGGTGCGCCGCTCCGCCGGCGCCGCGGCGCGCGCCCTCGCCGGCGCCTCCGTGGTCGCGACGACCCTGTCCGCCGTGGATCTCGGCGCCGCCGCGGAGGGCTTCGCGCTCGGCGCGTACACGTTCACCGAGTTCCGCACCGCGAAGTCGAACTCCGGCGACGCGCAGCCCCCCGCCCGGATCGAGCTGCTCGTCGCGTCGCCGCGCGCCCGCGAGGTCAAGGCCGCGCTGGCCCGGGCGACGGCCGTCGCCGAGGCGGTCGCCACCGCCCGCGAGTTCGTCAACACCCCGCCGAGCCACCTGTTCCCGGCCGAGTTCGCCGACCGCGCGCAGGCGCTCGGCGCCGCCGCCGGGCTGCGGGTCGAGGTGCTGGACGAGAAGGCGCTCGAGCAGCAGGGCTACGGCGGCATCGTCGGGGTCGGCAAGGGGTCGTCGCGCCCGCCGCGGCTCGTGCGGCTGAGCTACTCCGCCAAGAAGCGCAAGGCCCCGAAGGTGGCGCTCGTGGGCAAGGGCATCACGTTCGACACCGGCGGCATCTCCATCAAGCCGGCCGCCGGGATGGAGAACATGACGTCCGACATGGGCGGGGCCGCGGCGGTGGTCGCGACGGTCGTGCTCGCCGCGAAGCTCGGGGTGGCGGCAGACGTGACCGCGACGGTGCCGATGGCCGAGAACATGCCGTCCGCGACGGCACAGCGTCCCGGCGACGTGCTCACCCAGTACGGCGGCACCACCGTCGAGGTGATCAACACCGACGCCGAGGGTCGTCTCATCCTTGCCGACGCCATCGTCCGTGCCTGCGAGGACGAGCCCGACTACCTGATCGACACCGCGACGCTCACGGGCGCGCAGATGGTCGCCCTGGGGACGCGGACGCCGGGCGTCATGGGCACCGACGAGTTCCGGGACCGTGTCGCACGGCTCTCGCAGGAGGTGGGCGAGAACGGGTGGGCGATGCCGCTGCCGGCCGAGCTGCGCGCGGACCTGAACTCCCGGGTGGCCGATCTGGCCAACGTCACGCCGCACCGGTGGGGCGGGATGCTCGCCGCCGGCCTGTATCTGAAGGAGTTCGTGGCCGAGGGCGTGCAGTGGGCCCACATCGACGTGGCCGGGCCGGCTTTCAACACCGGAAGCCCGTTCGGCTATGTCGGCAAGGGCGGCACCGGTGTGCCGGTGCGCACGCTGTTCGCCGTCATCGAGGACATCGCGGCCAACGGCTGATCCGTCCGGCGCGTCCCTGCCGGGCGGCAGGGACGCGCGGGCGCGCGTGACCCAACCCTCGTCGAACGCCGCGATTGGATCAGTGCAAGGATGGTCGAGGTCATACCCGGCATCGGGTGTGGTCTCAATCGAACACCGCAAGACACCGCACGAGACCGTGGCCTCGAGCACAATGGTCTGCGACCACACAATGGTCCGCGACCATCGGTCGGCACAACTCAACACACCCGAACACAACCGTCGAGGAGTCAACAGACATGGCCTTCTCCGTCCAGATGCCAGCGCTTGGTGAGAGCGTCACCGAGGGAACTGTCACGCGATGGCTCAAGCAGGAAGGAGACACGGTCGAAGTCGACGAGCCGCTGCTCGAAGTTTCCACGGACAAGGTCGACACCGAGATCCCCTCGCCCGCGGCCGGTGTGCTGGTGAAGATCGTCGCCCAAGAGGACGAGACGGTCGAGATCGGCGGCGAGCTGGCGGTGATCGGTGACTCCGCCGACGACGCGGGATCGTCCACCACCCCTTCTGCCGCCCCGACCGAGGAGGCGGCACCCGAGGAGCAGCCCACCCCCGAGCCCGAGCCGGAACCCGAGCCCGCTCCGGCTCCGTCCGGTTCCGACGCCGGCGCCGCCGAGGGCACCCCGGTCACCATGCCGGCGCTCGGCGAGTCCGTGACCGAGGGCACCGTCACCCGGTGGCTGAAGTCCGTCGGTGACGAGGTCGCGGTCGACGAACCCCTGCTCGAGGTGTCCACCGACAAGGTCGACACGGAGATCCCGTCCCCGGTTGCCGGTGTGCTCCTCGAGGTCAACGCCCAGGAGGACGACACCGTCGAGGTCGGTGGGCAGCTCGCGGTGATCGGATCGGGAACCCCGGCCGCGGCACCGTCGAAGCCCGAGCCGAAGCCGGAACCGAAGCCCGAGCCGAAGGCGGAACCGAAGCCCGAGCCGGCGAAGCAGGCGGCCCCCGAGCCGGTGAAGCAGCCCGCCCCCGAGCCGGTGAAGCAGGCCGCTCCGGCCCCCGCTCCGGTCCCCGCGGCCGAGGAGACCTCGGGTGGAGCCACGCCGTACGTGACGCCCCTCGTCCGCAAGCTCGCCGCCGAGCACGGCGTCGACCTGTCGACGGTGTCCGGTACCGGTGTCGGCGGCCGTATCCGCAAGCAGGACGTGCTCGCCGCTGCCGAGGCCGCGAAGGCCCCCGCCGCCCAGGCGCCGGCGCCCGCCGCCAAGGCCCCGGCCGCCGCTCCGGCCGCGACCGCCGGTGTCCGTCCCGAGCTGGCCCACCTGCGTGGCACCACGCAGAAGGTCAACCGGATCCGCCAGATCACCGCGATCAAGACCCGCGAGTCCCTGCAGACCACCGCGCAGCTCACCCAGACCTTCGAGGTCGACGTCACCAAGATCGCGCACCTGCGGGCGCAGGCCAAGGCGACCTTCGCCGAGCGCGAGGGCGTCAACCTGACCTTCCTGCCTTTCTTCGCGAAGGCCGTCGTCGAGGCCCTCAAGGCGCACCCGAACATCAACGCCTCCTACGACGAGGACAAGAAGGAGATCACCTACCACGCGGCCGAGCACCTCGGCATCGCCGTGGACACGGAGCAGGGTCTGCTCTCCCCGGTGATCCACAACGCCGGTGACCTGTCGCTGGCCGGCCTGGCCCGCGCGATCGCGGACATCGCCAAGCGTGCCCGCAGCGGTGGCCTCAAACCCGACGAGCTGGCCGGGGGCACCTTCACGATCACGAACATCGGCAGCCAGGGCGCCCTGTTCGACACGCCGATCCTGGTGCCGCCGCAGGCGGCGATGCTCGGCACCGGTGCGATCGTCAAGCGACCGGTGGTCGTCACCGACGAGGTGGGCAACGAGTCGATCGGTGTCCGTTCGATGTGCTACCTGCCGCTGACCTACGATCACCGGCTGGTCGACGGCGCGGACGCAGGCCGGTTCCTCACCACGATCAAGCACCGCCTCGAGGAGGCGGCGTTCGAAGCCGACCTGGGTCTGTGACCCACGGGGTGTAGCCCGGCACTCACCGGACCCGCAGCGGGGGCATCGTCACACCGACGAGGCCCCCGCTTCCGCGTTCCGATCCCCGCAGATGCGGGAGAATCTCCGGCATGCGCATCCTCGTGGCCGGCTCGTCGGGGCTGATCGGAACTGCCTCGGTCGCGTGGCTGCGGGCGCACGGCCACGAGGTGCGCCGCCTGGTGCGGCGTCCGCCGGGGGCGCCGGACGAATGGTCCTGGGACCCGCGGACGGGGCGGGTCGATCCCGCGGCGCTCGACCGCGTCGACGCCGTGGTGAACCTGTGCGGGTCGAGCGTGGGTGCGCGGCGCTGGTCGGGCGCGGTGAAGCAGGAACTGCGCGACAGCCGGATCGTCCCCACCGACGTCCTCGCCGCCGCCGTCGCGGCCGCCGGGGTGCCGACGCTGGTCAACGCGGGCGCCGTCGGCTTCTACGGGGACACCGGCGAGACGGTGGTGGACGAACGCAGCCCTGCCGGGCAGGGGTTCGTGGCCGACCTGTGCCGCGACTGGGAGGCTGCCACGGCGCCGGCGCGTGAGGCCGGGGTCCGCACGATCGTTCTCCGCACCGGGATCGTGCTCGCGCCGCACGGGGGCATCCTGCGCCGGCTCGAGCCGCTGTTCCGGCTCGGGCTCGGTTCCCGGCTCGGCGACGGCCGGCAGTACATGTCGTGGGTGGCGCTCGAGGATGCGGTGGCGGCGGTGGGCTTCGTCCTCGGTCGCGGCGACATCGCCGGACCGGTCGATGTCACCGGGCCGGCCCCCGTGACGAATGCCCGGTTCACCGAGGCGCTGGCGCACTCGGTGCACCGGCCCGCGCCGTGGACGACCCCCGGTTTCGTGGTCGCCGCGGTCGCCGGGGAAATGGCGCGCGCACTGGTGCTCACCGGGCAGCGTGCCCTGCCGGCGGTGCTCGAGTCGACGGGCTTCGAGTTCCGGTACCCAACGATCGGTGCCGCCCTGGGAAACGCGCTCGCGTCCTGAAGTCACCTCTTCGCGAGGGCTCGCCGACGGCGTAGGGTCGTGGACTATGAGCAGCGCATCCTCCTCCGCCCGTTTCGATTCCGAACCCGTCGCGGTGGCGCACCTGGGGCTGATCGGTTACCTCGAGGCGTGGGAGCGGCAACGGGAGATCGCCGCCGACCGGGCCGAGGGCCGCGGTGTCGACACCCTGCTGTTGCTCGAGCATCCGCCCGTGTACACCGCCGGTAAGCGCACCGCCCCCGAGGATCGCCCCACCGACGGCACCCCGGTGATCGACGTCGACCGCGGGGGCAAGATCACCTGGCACGGTCCCGGCCAGCTGGTGGGCTACCCGATCATCCGGCTCGGCGAACCCATCGACGTCGTCGGCTACGTGCGGCGTCTCGAGCAGGCCCTGATCGAGGTCTGCACCGACCTCGGGCTCACGTGCGGCCGCGTGGACGGTCGCTCGGGCGTGTGGCTGCCGGCCGAGCTGCGCGACGGGCACTGGCTGCCCGAGCGCAAGATCGCCGCCATCGGGGTGCGGGTGCAGCGCGGGGTGACGATGCACGGGTTCTCCCTCAACTGCGACGCCACCCTCGACGCGTTCGACTCGATCGTCCCGTGCGGCATCCGCGACGCGGGTGTCACCTCGCTCACGGGTGAGCTCGGACGGGACGTGACCGTCGCCGAGGTGATGCCGGCGGTGACGGCGGCGGTGATCGACGCTCTCGACGGCCGCCTGCCGGTGACGGACCACGACATCGAGCGGGTGACGTTCGAACAGGCCGTCGGTGCCGAGCCGCCGCAGACCCCGCGGCCGGAGTTCACCACGGTGCGGTACGGCTGATCGCCGCCCGCCACGGCCGCGCCCCCAGGGTGGGTCCGGCCGGTACCGGCGGGCGTAGGATCGAGCCCGTGACTGTGGCCCCAGAAGGACGCAAACTGCTGCGGATCGAGACCCGAAACGCGCAGACGCCGATCGAACGCAAGCCGAACTGGATCAAGACCCGGGCGAAGATGGGCCCGGAGTACACCGAGCTGAAGGGACTGGTGCGGCGCGAGGGCCTGCACACGGTCTGCGAGGAAGCCGGTTGTCCCAACATCTACGAATGCTGGGAGGACCGGGAGGCGACGTTCCTCATCGGCGGCGAGCAGTGCACCCGTCGATGCGATTTCTGCCAGATCGACACCGGTAAGCCCGCCGAGCTCGACCGCGACGAGCCGCGCCGCGTCGCCGAGTCGGTGCAGGCGATGGGTCTGCGGTACTCGACGATCACCGGTGTCGCCCGCGACGATCTGCCCGACGGCGGCGCGTGGCTGTACGCCGAGACCGTGCGGCAGATCCACGAGCTCAACCCGGGCACCGGCGTCGAGAACCTCATCCCCGACTTCAACGGCAAGCCCGAACTGCTCACCGAGGTCTTCGAGTCGCGTCCCGAGGTCCTCGCGCACAACGTCGAGACCGTCCCCCGGATCTTCAAGCGCATCCGCCCGGCGTTCCGCTACCAGCGGTCGCTGGACGTGATCACCGCGGCCCGCGAGTTCGGCCTGGTGACCAAGTCCAACCTGATCCTCGGCATGGGTGAGACACCGGAGGAGGTCACCGAGGCGCTGCACGACCTGCACGCCGCCGGCTGCGACATCGTCACCATCACCCAGTACCTGCGTCCGTCGCCGCGGCACCATCCCGTCGAGCGGTGGGTCAAGCCCGAGGAGTTCGTCGCGCACTCGGAGACCGCCGAGGAGATCGGCTTCGCGGGCGTGATGGCCGGGCCGCTGGTCCGGTCCTCGTACCGCGCGGGCCGCCTGTACGCGCAGGCCATGGCACACCACGGCCGCGAATTGCCCGCCGCCCAGGCGCACCTGGCCGAGGGGGGCACAGCGGCCCAGGAAGCCAGCTCCGTGCTCGCTCGCCTCACGCCGTAGCCGTACCGGACCCGCGGTGGTGAAGGGGCCACCGCGGGGAAAGTATCCTGGGTGCATGGCGAAAGGCAGCAAACCCGACAAGGAAGCGAAGGCCGCGGCGAAGGCCGCGCGCAAGCAGGCGTCGAAGGAGCGGCGAACCCAGCTCTGGCAGGCGTTCCAGCTGCAGCGCAAGGAAGACAAGCTGCTGCTGCCGTGGATGATCGGCGCGATCGTCGTCTCCACCCTGGTGTTCTTCCTGATCGGGCTGATCTTCGGTATCGAGTGGTTCCTCCTGCCGGTCGGCCTGCTCGTGGGGGTGCTGCTCGCGTTCGTCATCTTCGGTCGCCGGGTGCAGAAGACGGTCTACGGCAAGGCCGAGGGCCAGGCCGGCGCGGCGGCGTGGGCGCTGGACAACCTGCAGGGCTCCTGGCGCGTCACGCACGCGGTGGCCGGCACCGCGCAGCTCGACGCCGTGCACCGCGTCATCGGCCGCCCGGGCGTGATCCTGGTGGCCGAGGGATCGCCGCAGCGCGTGAAAGCGCTTCTCGCACAGGAGAAGAAGCGGGTGGCGCGCCTCGTCGGCGACACCCCGATCTACGACGTCGTGGTCGGCAACGACGAGGGCCAGGTCCCGCTGTCGCAGCTGCAGAAGCACCTGTCCAAGCTGCCCCGCAACATCGACACCAAGCGGATGGACGCGATCGAGGGCCGGCTGGCCGCCCTGAGCACCAAGAAGACCGGCGCCGCGCTCCCGAAGGGTCCGATGCCGGCCGGCGCGAAGATGCGCAGCGTCCAGCGCACCATGCGCCGCCGCTGAGCCCCGCTCCGACGACGGGAGCCTGCACCCGGATCGACCCGGTGCAGGCTCCCGTTCCGCGTTTCGGGGAGGGTGCGTCAGCGGGACCGTACGAGGGCCGTGCCGGTCGCCCGGTCCTGCAGGCCGCGGCCGTCGACGTCGGTGACGATCGCCGGCGCGATGAACACGAGCAGCAGCTGCCGCGCCAGGGCGCGAACCGGCCCCACTCGTACGGGCGCGTCGACCCGGGCGACCTGGAGGCCGACCAGATACTGCCCCGGGGTGAACGAGAACAACGTCACCGTGAGCACCCCCACCACGAACCACACCAGCAGGGTGTAGGTGGACAGCTGAGGGTTCTCGAAGGGACGTTCGCCGACGATCGCGGTGGCGATACCGACGGAGGTGAACCAGTCGATCGCCAGAGCGCTCGCCCGCCGGCCGGGGCCCGCGAGCGCGCCCGGCCCCTCCTGGGGCAGGCCGAGCAACTGCCCGCGGTAGTCCTGGGCCTTTTCCTGCCCCTTGGGGATCGCCGCAGCGGGTCCGGAGAGCCAGCTGCCGGTCATACGTGCCATGCTGTCCAGGATAGGGTGCAACGAGCGGACCGGCCCGACCCCACGTGCACGCCGGTGACTTCTACCACAAAAGTAGTCCTCACGACACCGGAAGACGAGCTGTAACATCGGTGAAACATGGGATTGATGGTCGGGCAACACCAGCTCAATACGGTCTGTATCCGACGCAGACGCCCCATCCCCATGGCGCGCATTGACTGAAGGAGCACAAGCGTGGCGTTCACCTCGGCCGAAGAGGTCATCAAGTACATCGAGGACGAAAACGTCGAGTACGTCGATATCCGATTCAGCGACCTCCCCGGCGTTCAGCAGCACTTCTCGATTCCCGCGAGCGCGTTCACCAAGGACGTGTTCGAGGACGGCTTGGCGTTCGACGGCTCGTCCGTTCGCGGCTTCCAGTCCATCCACGAGTCGGACATGATGCTGCTGCCCGACGTCACCACCGCGCGCATCGATCCCTTCCGGGCCGCCAAGACGCTGAACATCAACTTCTTCGTCCACGACCCGTTCACTCGCGAGTCCTACAGCCGGGACCCGCGCAATGTCGCCCGCAAGGCCGAGGAATACCTCGTCAGCACCGGCATCGCCGACACCGCATTCTTCGGTGCCGAGGCCGAGTTCTACATCTTCGACTCGATCCGCTACGACTCGCAGATGAACGGCGCGTTCTACGAGATCGACTCGGTCTCCGGTTCGTGGAACACCGGCGTCGAGCTCAACGCCGACGGCAGCCCCAACCTCGGCTACAAGGTCCGCCCGAAGGGCGGCTACTTCCCCGTCGCACCGTACGACCACTACGTGGACCTGCGCGACGAGATCTCCACCAACCTGCAGAACGCCGGCTTCGAGCTCGAGCGCGGCCACCACGAGGTCGGCACCGCCGGTCAGGCCGAGATCAACTACAAGTTCAACACGCTGCTCGGTGCGGCCGACGATCTGCAGCTGTTCAAGTACATCGTCAAGAACACCGCCTGGAAGCACGGCAAGTCCGTGACCTTCATGCCGAAGCCGCTGTTCGGTGACAACGGTTCGGGCATGCACGTGCACCAGTCGCTGTGGAAGGAAGGCAAGCCGCTCTTCCACGACGAGTCCGGCTACGCGGGCCTGTCCGACCTGGCGCGCTGGTACATCGGCGGCATCCTGCACCACGCGCCGTCGCTGCTCGCGTTCACCAACCCGACGATCAACTCGTACCACCGTCTGGTGCCGGGCTACGAGGCTCCGATCAACCTGGTCTACAGCCAGCGCAACCGCTCCGCCGCCGTGCGCATCCCGATCACCGGCAACAACCCGAAGGCCAAGCGCCTCGAGTTCCGCGCCCCGGACTCCTCGGGCAACCCGTACCTCTCGTTCGCCGCGCAGATGCTCGCGGGTCTCGACGGCATCAAGAACAAGATCGAGCCGATGGCCCCGGTCGACAAGGACCTCTACGAGCTCCCGCCGGAGGAGGCCAAGAACATCCCGCAGGCTCCCACCAGCCTCGAATCGGTCATCGACAACCTCGAGCGCGACCACGAGTACCTGACCGAGGGCGGCGTGTTCACCAGCGACCTGATCGAGACCTGGATCTCGATCAAGCGGGAGCAGGAGATCGCTCCGGTCAACCTGCGGCCGCACCCCTACGAGTTCCAGCTGTACTACGACTGCTGAGCCGGTTCCGCACGTAGTTCGTCACGAGTCCACCCGCCTTGCGATTCCGCAAGGCGGGTGGACTCGTGTGTGCGGCCTCGTCGGCCGGAGGGCGCAACTCCCCCACCGCCGGCCGCCCTCGGTGTGCGCCGAATCTGCTATCCGGCGTGCGTCGCGTCCCGCTCGTGCGCGGGCGATGTGTCGCCCGGTTCACCCCCTCCGCGGTGTGCGGTGAACGTGGCGGCGACGCACAGCAGTGCGACGACGAAACACGCCAGCGTGTACCACAGGTTTCCCACCGGATCTCCGGTGCTCGTCACGCCGTCGACGGCACGGAGGAAGTCGGGCAACGCGGCCGCCCAGAGGAACGCCATGACGCACAGGTACACCACGCTGTAGGCCTGGACGAAGCGGTTCGTGTAGGGAGGAACGTCCGGCTCGCCCCGCCACAGCCGCACCCATCGGCGCACGAGCACCACGCTCGCGACGAGTGTGACGACGACCAGTTCCACCGCGTACAGCACTCCCCGGACCGTCGTGCTTCCCATGCCCAGGACCGTCGCCGGGAGCGGGAGGACGAACGTGCCCAACGACGCCAGCAGGCCGATCACGACCGTGCGCCACACCAGCTCGAGACCGGAGAAGTGCCGGCCGCGGTCGACGTGGCGACCGACGAAGAACTGCACGCACAACGCGAGCGACATCGGCCAGAGCGCGGCGAAGACCACCACACTCGGGAGCGGGACCGCATCGAACATGGGCTGGTTGACCGGATTCGTCACCGACCAGTGCCACCATCGCAACTGCGGTCCGAGGTGGTCGAAGATCTCGTAGAACGCGTGGTGAACGAAGCCCACGCAGACCGCACCGACGAGAACCCCGTAGCGCCGGAAAACGCCCAGCATTCTGACGATCTCGAAGGCCAGCGTGGCCATCAGCGGGTAGATCGCGACGATGTACAGCGGGAGCCGGCCCCACAGGAACTCCACCGTGAACACGTTGTGGGCGAACATCGTGTCCACGTGCTCCTCGATGCCGAATGCGGCGGGGAAGTACAGCGGTGGCTCGATGAGGAACAGGTAGGCGGTGGCGCCGAACCAGAGCACCAGGTTGGTGGGATCGCCGTGGCGACGCAGGCGCACGACGGCGAGCACGAGCGCGAGCACGGCACCGAACACGACGGTGACCTCGAGAACCGGAAGGGTCCAGTTCTCCAGGGCCGACGGGTTGCGGACCTCGACGAGGCCACCGGCCTCCTCGCACGAGAAGCCCAGGGACGTGGCGAGTTCGGCGAAGGTGGGTGAACACAGATCGGTCATCGCTCCGGCCCCCCTACGATGCGACCGCGTCGGCGGTGTACCAGCGCGTGACGTCGTAGCCGTCCTCGTAGCGCCGGAACCACACGTCCGCGAGTGCCGGCAGCTTCTCGTGGGCCGGGTTGTGCTTCGGCAACTGGCTCCGGACGACTCCCGCCAGGGCGACGAGTTGCTCACCGAGCGGCAGATCGTCGAACGCGCGCGGCAGGGGGCCGTGGTCCTCCGCGTGCAGCAGCGGCAACCACGTGCGCAGGCGCTGCTTGCGCCGGTAGGACGCGAACATCGACAGAGCGTCGATCCTCCGGTCCGCCAAGGGAACATGCTCGTTGAAGCCCTCGCAGGCCAGCCGGATGACCTTCAGCACATGACGGAAGACCGAGGGGGCCACGCGCATCCGGTAGATGTCGGAGCCGACGACGGAGTCGAAGACGACGAGCGCCGAACTCCGATGTTCGACCTCCTCGACGAAGTGCCAGATGAACAGCGACGCCACCCGGTCGTCTCCGGGCCGGAACAGGGCCGCCTCGTTGTCGAGCATCAGCTTGAACACCGGAGTGAAGGTCGCTTCGAGATCCGCGGTGTAGGCGAGCCGGTAGTTCAGCGAGGTCTCCGCGGTGAGCCGGTCGAACTCTCCGATGACGTCGTCGAGAGTCTCCCGGAGCCCCGGGTACCGCTTGATCAGGGCCTTGACGTGTTGGCGGTGCGCGGTCGAGTGCTGCCCCTCCTGACGCATGAACGCGTCCGCCTCCGCGGCGACCTCGGGGTCGGTGATCAGCGGCTTGGTCTGGAGAATCATCTTCACGATCATCTTCTCGAAGCCGATCGCCAGGAACGAGACCGCGTTGGCCATGCTCGAGAAGGCCGGATTCGCGTCGTTCCACAGGAAGGGCACGTCGTAGTCCTCGAACGCGAAGTTCATCTTTCGGATCTGCAGATCGGTCACGCGCTACCCCTCGTCGTCCGGAAATGGGCTGGGCCGGGGCCCCGCAGAGGCCCCGCGCCGCGGTGCCGTGATCATACATAGATCGACCAACACGTATGATGAGAACGTGTTATCGAAACCGTGGACGGCCCCGCGGGCGGCGGGCCACCCCGTGCTACCGTCGGTCGTTCGAGCGGACGGCCGACAGGCCCCACCATGCGGAGGGCCCGCCGTTCCGGATGCGGTGCGATCCGAGGAAGCGGAGCAGTGGCACGGAGACGCGGGTGGGGCGGCAGCCCACCGGAGAACGACGACGAAGCGTCCCGCCGGATCGTCTCCGCTGCAGTCGATCTGATCGGGCGTACGGGTTCCGTCATCAGCATCGCCGATGTCGCGGAGTCGCTGGGCGTCATCCGCCAGACGGTGTACCGCTACTTCCCCAGCGCGGATGCACTGATGCGGGCCGCGGCGATCGCATCGGTCGACGGATTCCTCGCTCGACTGACCCGGCACATCCGCGGCATCGAGGATCCCGTCGACGCGATGACCGAAGGCGTGGTCTACACCCTGGCCGAGGTACGCCGGACGCCGCATCTGGGCATCCTGCTCACGGGCACGTACTCGAACGTCCATCCCGACGGCCTCACCTCCGAAGAGGCACGCGAGTTCGGGATGACGATGATCAAGCGTTTCGACGTCGACTGGGAGCGCTACGGGTACGACGACGCGGCACTCCACGAACTCGTCGAATACGTGCTGCGCACGATGCAGTCGTTCTTCGTCTCCCCCGGCAACCCCCCGCGGAGCGACGACGAGCTGCGGCGCTATCTCCGACGCTGGATGGGCGCCGCGATCCTCGCCCAGTGCCCGACCGCGGCACGCGCCTCCTCCGGCGGCGTCCGAGACGACAGCGCGTGACGGGAACCGGCCCGGACCGGCGATCCCGGTGCGCCCGCCGGTGCCGATCGCACGCCGTCGCACGGCCGCGGCCCCGGAGCGGTCGCTCCGGGGCCGCGGCCGATCGCCGCGCTAGACCGGCTCGGGCTCGCGGACGACCTGCGGCGTCTCCGCCCGCTCGGCCGCCTCGGCCCGCAGCCGCTGCCCGAGCACCGACTTGCGCCGACCGTAGACGAAGTAGATCACCACGCCCAGGGCCATCCAGGCCACGAACCGCATCCACGTCTCGACGGACAGGTTGAGCATCAGCCAGCCGCACGCGAGGACCGCGAGGATCGGCACCAGCGGCACGAGCGGCACCCGGAACCCGCGCGGCAGGTCGGGGCGGGTCCGGCGGAGCACCATCACGCCGATGCACACCAGCACGAAGGCGAACAGCGTGCCGATGTTGACCATCTCCTCGAGCACACCCATCGGGAACACCGCGGCGAGGACGGCGACGATGCCGCCGACCAGCAGGGTGATGCGTACCGGGGTGCCCTTACGGCCCGTCGTGGCCAGCTGCCGCGGCATCAGCCCGTCCCGGGACATCGCGAACAGCACGCGGGTCTGGCCGAGCATCATCACCATCACGACCGTGGTGAGGCCGGCGAGGCCGCCGACGTTGATCGCCATCTGCGCCCACGTGATGCCGTGTGCCTCGAACGCGGTGGCCAGCGTGGCGCTGCCGTCGCCGACGAGCGCGCTGCCCGTCCGCAGGTCGGTGTACTTCACCATGCCGGTCAGCACCAGCGTGACGCCCACGTAGAGGACCGTGACGATGGCGAGCGAGGCGAAGATGCCGCGCGGCAGCGCCTTCTGCGGGTTCTTCGTCTCCTCCGCGGTGGTGGCGACCACGTCGAATCCGATGAATGCGAAGAACACCAGGCTCGCGGCGGCGAGCAGGCCGTACCATCCGTAGCTGCTGCCGTCGGCTCCGGTGAGCGCCGAGAACAGCGACTGGTGCACGCCGCTCGCGGTGCTCTGCGCCCCCTCGGCCGGCGGGATGTAGGGCGAGTAGTTGCTCTTGTCGATGTAGAAGACGCCGACCACGATGACCAGCAGGACGACCGCAACCTTGATGGCGGTGACGACGGCCGACACCCGCGAGGACACCTTGGTGCCGACGACGAGCACGACCGTGATCGCGCCGACGATGAGCAGCGCCCCCCAGTCGACCGCAAGCGGCCCGAGATGCATCGTGGTGTGCCCGCTGCCGCCGAGCATGCCACCGAGGTACAGCGACCAGCCCTTGGCGACGACGGCGGAGGCGAGCGCGAACTCGAGGATCAGGTCCCAGCCGATGATCCAGGCGACGAACTCACCGAAGGTGGCGTACGAGAAGGTGTAGGCGCTGCCGGCGACGGGGACGGTCGACGCGAATTCGGCGTAACACAGGGCAGCGAGACCACACGTGATCGCGGCGAGCACGAATGCCAGCGAGATCGACGGGCCGGCGACGTTGCCCGCGGTGCGTGCGGTGAGGGTGAAGATGCCGGCGCCGATCACCACGGCGACGCCGAACACGGTCAGGTCTTTGGCGGTCAGCTCTCTTCGCAGCCGCGAACAGGGTTCGTCGGTGTCCGCGATCGACTGTTCGACGGATTTGGTGCGCCAGATGCCGACTCCGGGCATGGTGTGCTCCTCGGGATGGGATTGTGGGCCCGCCGGACCTCGTGGGCGACCGGGGGCGTGACACTCGCAGGCGACGCATTGTGGTGCCGCAGAGCGGGATTGCGTGAGCAATTCAGTGCAGCAATCATGGCACTGTCACAATTCGTGTCAATATCTTCCGCACCAGCTATTCACAATGCTCAAATGTGATGCGCATCACAACGGAAAGGGTGTCACCGTGCTCAGTTTCGATCGGCTCGACGCGGCTCTTCTCGCCGAGCTCACCCACAACCCGCGGGCCGGCATCGTCGATCTGGCAGCGAAGCTCGGCGTCGCGCGCAACACCGTCCAGTCGCGGATCCGGAAGCTCGAGGAGTCCGGCGCCGTGACGGGATACCGGCCGGTGGTGGATCTGCCGAAGCTCGGCCTGCCGCTGCAGGCGTTCATCGGCGCAGAACTGGTGCAGGCCCGGATGGGTCACGTCATCGCGGAGCTCGAGCGGTTCCCCGAGGTGCTCGAGGTGCACGCGACGACGGGCCGGGAGGACCTGCTGATCCGGATGGCGGCGCAGTCGCAGGAGGATCTGCTCCTGCAGCTCGAACGAATCCATGCGATCGAGGGCGTCGCGCACACCACGACCACGCTGGCGCTGACGACGCCGGTGCCGTACCGGACGCAGCCCCTGCTCGAACACCTCACCCGCGACTCCGGGCACGGGCGCTCCGCGCCGGTGAGCGACCGGCACTGAGGGACCGGCGTTGAGGGACCGGCGTCGAGGGACATCGGTCTCCGGGTACGCGAGAAGGGGGAGGCACCGCGGTGCCTCCCCCTCGCCGTACCGCCCGTCAGGCGGCGTCGATACGCCGCTCGGCGACCCGGTTCGCGGCCGCGCCGGGCCCGATGTCCAGGGTCCGCGACATCTCGAAGATCTCGGCCGTGCGGTCGAAGATCGCGTCCACCCGGGACCGGACGACGGTCGGGTCGGATCCGTCGACCTCCCCCGCGACCTGGATCAGGCCGCCGGCGTTGGCGACGTAGTCCGGCACCCACGTGATGCCGCGGTCGCGCAGGATGTCCTCGACCTCCGGGCGGGCCAGCTGGTTGTTCGCCGCACCGCACACCAGACGCGCACCGAGCACCCCGGCGGTCGACGGGGTCAGCGTTCCCCCCAGGGCACACGGTGCGTACACATCCAGCGGCGCCGCGACGACGCCGTCGGCGACCCGTGCCGCCGGGAACTCGGCGGCCACCCGGGCGAGAGCCACCGGGTTCACATCCGAGACCACCACGTCGGCGCCGTCCGCGGTGAGCAGCCCCACCAGTTCGTAGCCCACCTTCCCGAGCCCCTCGACACCCACGGTGCGGCCGGCGAGAGTCGTTGTTCCCCAGACATGCTCGGCTCCGGCGCGCATCGCCTGGAACACGCCGAGCGCGGTGAGCGGCGAGCTGTCCCCGGATCCGCCGGCCGCGGGAGTGCGTCCCACCGCGTGCGAGGTCTGGCGGCCGATCACGTCCAGGTCGCCGGCGTGGGTACCGACGTCGGCGGCGGTGATGTAGCGGCCACCGAGGGACTCGACGAACCGTCCGTACGCGGCGAGCAGCGCCTCGCTCTTGTCCGTGGCGGGGTCACCGAGGATGACGGCCTTGCCGCCGCCGAGGTTCACGCCCGCGACCGCGGCCTTGTAGGTCATGCCCCACGACAGCCGCAGCACGTCCTCGAGCGCCCGGGCCTCGTCGGCGTACGGGTAGAAGCGGGTGCCGCCGAGCGCGGGCCCGAGCGCGGTGGAGTGGATCGCGACGATCGCGCGCAAGCCGGTCGCGGCGTCCTGACAGAAGACGACCTGCTCGTGTGGGCGGTCGGACAGGCACCGGGATCGGCCGAAGACACCGGCGGGGGCGTCGGAGGTGGCCGAACGGGCGAGGGTCGAGGTGGTCACGTGATGGGTTCCTTTCCGGAAGAATGTACTCGGGATGTCGAGAATCGGTGGCGGCTCAGAAGTCGATCTCGACGCCGAGCTCGGCGAGCCGCGCGCGGTACTGCTCGACGGAGCGCAGCTTGACGTCCTCGTAGCCGCGGACCGTGTCCGGCAGAGCCGCGACCTGCACGGCGCGGTCGTAGGTGGCGGCATCGAGGTCGGCGGCGAGGCGATCGACCGTGGCCGTGTAGTGCGCGAGCAGGGCGCGCTCGACCTTCCGGACGTGCGCGTAACCGAACGGATCGAGGCGGGTGCCGCGCAGGCGCCTGCCCTTGGCCAGGATCCGCAGCGCCGCGTGCGACTTCGGTCCGAACCCGATCTTCTTGGTGCGGCCGAGCGCCCGCAGGACCGGCGGGTGCAGCCGGTAGGTCAGCTGCTCACCGCCGGGCACCTGAGCGCGTACCTCGTCGAGGAACGTGGGGTCGACGAGCAGTCGCGCGACCTCGTACTCGTCCTTGTAGGCGGTGAACTTGAACAGCCCGCGCGCGACGGCCTCGCTGAGGTCGGTGCGGTCGGTGACACGGCGTTCGGCCGCCCACACGGACTGCACCCGGTCGATGTAGCGGGCGGCGAGGCGTTCGCCCTGGAAGTCGATGAGCGCGGCGGCACGCACCCGCACGAGCCGCAGCACCTCGCCGTCGAGGGTGGTGTCCGCGAACAGGGCGTCCGGGGCGACGGTGACCTTCGGCTGCGGGCGGGCCGGTTCGGTTGCGGCCGCGAACGCGCCGGGGTCGGCGATCGCCACGCGGCCCCACCGGAACGCCGCGATGTTCGCCGCCACCGCGACACCGTTGATCTCGATCGCCTCCTCGACGGACTCGGCGGGGATCTGCAGGCCGCCGAGTTGATGGGCGGCGCCGACGATCAGGAAGTTCGCGGCGGCGGTGTCGCCGAACAGTGCCTGTGCGGCGGCGAGAGCGTCGAACGAGGCCGACCGGCGGGTCGCCGCGTCCAGCCGGGACAGCAGCTCCTGTTCGTCGGGGTGGCGGATCGACCTGTCGTACACCATGTCCCCGGTGGGGGTGCGGCTCGTCGAGGCCACCGCGACGGTCGTGGCAGGATCGGCGTAGGCGAGGTTCTTCGCATCCGCCGCGGTGAGCAGGTCCAGCGCCAGCAGGCACGACGCCCCGCCGGTGGCCACCCGGTTGCCGGGTTCGAGACCGTCGGCGGCGAACCGTAGGTGCGAGACCACCGGGCCGGCCTTCTGGCTCATACCGATCTGGTCCAGGGATTCGACGTCGAAGCCGGCGCGCAGCGCGGCGGTCGCGAGCACCTGGTTGACGGTGACGATGCCGGTGCCACCGATGCCGGCGAGGAAGATGTTGCGGGTGCCCACCGCGGAGCCGGGATCGGGGTCGGGCACGGCCGGGGGCACCGGGACGGTGCGGCGCTGCGGCGTGCGTCCGGGCGCGACCTCGACCGTCACGAACGACGGGCACTCCCCGTCGAGGCAGGAGTAGTCGGTGTTGCACGACGTCTGGTCGATGCGGGTCTTGGACCCGAACTCGGTGTCGACCGGCTGCACCGACAGGCAGTTGCTCTTGACGCCGCAGTCGCCGCAGCCCTCGCACACCGCCTCGTTGATCACCACGCGCGTGGTGCGGGCGGGCAGGGTGCCGCGCTTGCGCTGCCGCCGCGCATCGGCCGCGCAGTGCTGGTCGTAGATGAGCACGGTGACGCCCGGGACCTCGCGCAGCAGCCGCTGCGCCTCGTCGAGCCGGTCGCGGTGCCAGACCGTCACGCCGCGGGCGAGGGAGCGCTTGCGGTGCCGCTTCGGTTCGTCGGAGCAGACGATGATCCGCCGCACCCCCTCGGTGGTGAGCTTGTGGGTGAGCGCGGGAATCGTCAACGCGCCCTCGGCGTCCTGCGCCCCGGTCATCGCGACGACGTCGTTGTAGAGCAGCTTGAAGGTGATGTTCACCCCGGCCGCGACGCACGCCTGCACGGCGAGCTGGCCGGAATGGAAATACGTTCCGTCGCCGAGGTTCTGGAACATGTGCGGGATGTCGGTGAACGGTGCCTGGCCGATCCACTGCGCGCCCTCGCCGCCCATCTGAGTCAGCCCGGTGACGGCGCTGTCGGCGCGGCCGGACATCGTGACGAGCGCGTGGCAGCCGATGCCGCCGCCGCCGATCGAGCCCTCCGGCAGGGCGGTGGAGCGGTTGTGCGGGCAGCCGCTGCAGAAGTACGGGGTGCGCTTGGCCGACAGCACCTCCAGGGGCAGCGACGGGAGCGGCGCGGGTCCGAGGTCCACGTGGCCGCGCAGTACCCGGCGCAGCGGCCCGCGGATCCGGCCGGCGGTCAGTTCGCCGTCGACGGGCATCAGCGGGCGGCCGTCGGCGTCCTTCTTGCCGACGATGCGCGGCGGGGCGTCGGTGCCGTAGAGGATCTCGCGGATCTGGGTTTCGACGAACGCGGTCTTGTCCTCGACGACGACGAGTTGGTCGAGGCCGGAAGCGAATTCGCGGACCAGGTCGGGGCCGATCGGGTACGGCATGCCGATGCGCAGCAGCCGGATCCCGGCGCGATGCAGGTCGGCGTCGGTCACCCCGAGGTCGAGCAGCGCCTGCCGCAGCGCGTCGAACGTGGTGCCGGTGGCGGCCAGCCCGATCCGGGCGTGCGGGGGGTCGACCTCCACGACGTCCAGCCCGTTGGCCTTCCCGTAGGCGTGGACCATCGCCCAGCGCGGCCCGTACAGGTCGGCCTCGGCGATCACGCTGTCGCTCGGCGCAGCCATCGGACGCTGACGGTAGACGAACGGCTTTCCCTCCCAATCGATCTCGGGAACCGTGATGCGCAGGTCCGCGACCGAGCCGTCGACGGACCACGCGCCGTCGGCGACGTCCGCGACGATCTTGAGCGCGACGAGGCAGCCCGAGGCGCGCGACAGCGCGACCCCGTGCAGGCCCATCGAGACGATCTCGGCGGCGTTGCGGGGGAAGAGCACCGGGATGCCGAGGGCCGCGAGGGACCGTTCGCTCACCGCGGGCACGGTCGACGACTTCGATGCCGGGTCGTCGCCGACCATCAGCAGCACGCCGCCGTTCGGGTCGACGCCGTACATGTTGGCGTGCCGCAGCGCGTCGGTGGCCCGGTCCAGACCGGGGCCCTTGCCGTACCAGACACCGACGACAGCATCGTGGGTGGGCGTGCCCGCCCCGAGCCGGCCCTGACTCCCCCACACGGACGTCGCGGCGAGTTCCTCGTTGAAGCCGGGCACGAAGGTGATGTCGTGCTCGGCGAGAACCTTCGGCATGCCGTGCAGCAGCTTGTCGAGGCCGCCGAGGGGGCTGCCGGGGTACCCGGAGACGAACGTGGCCACGCGACGTCCGTCGCGGATGTCGCGCACGTGCTGCTCGACGAGCTGCCGGGCGATCGCCTGGACGCCGGTGAGCAGCACCGTGCCCGAGCCGGAGCGGTACCGGTCGTCCAGGTCGTAGGGAAGACGCTCGATTTCGCGGACCGCGGTCTCGGTCATCGCACACCACCGTTCCTTTGCTGCGACATGTGTTGTGCAGCGTCGCTCAAGTCACATCAACTGGTGCAGCAATGATCGACATAGCTGATTGATTTCGTCAACACACAAGTTTTCAGCGAATCATAATGTTCAAATGTGACCCGCGACACACTCGACAAATGGTCACCGTGATCAGCGGGCGGGTGTCGCACCACCGGCGACGCGGACCCGGCCGGCTCGATGCGCCGTAGCGGACCGGCCCGTCCGCCCTCGCTCCGGGGTCCGACACCGGCTTCGTGCGCGGTTCCGTTCGATGGGCAGATCGGGGCCGTGGACACCGATGCCGGGGACACCGATGCCTGGGGGCACCGATGCCGAGGGCACGGCCACCGAAGCCGTTCCGCCGAGGCTGCCAGTTCTGCCGGATTTGTCAGGAGCCGGGAGTACCCTGAAGTGGCGCCGGCCGGTTCCGGGCCGGAGCGCCTGGGGAACTGCCGATGAAAGCTTGCGTACCCCGCCATGCCGGGGCACTGTCGTCCACGGCCGGACCGTCGTCCGTGCCGCGGGGCCGCGCGCCGCCGCCCGGTCCCGTCCTCCCGACCGCGCCGATAGACCACATCTGACGGACCCCGCTCACCGGCATGCCCGGGCGGAACGGGTGTCCCCCACCGGATTCACTCCATCGCGACATCGTTCCCGAAAGGACGTTGTCATGCGCACCACCCTCCCGGCCGCCCTGTGCGCGGCCGCCGCCACCCTCCTTCTCGGATCCGGCATCGCCGCAGCGCAACCCGCGCCCGATGTCGTCGGCCTCAGCGAACAACAGGCGATCGCCCTCCTGGACGCGGAAGGCATCCCGTACCGGATCACCAACCGCGCCGGCAATCTGTCCGGCGAGTGCCGCGTCACCGAACAACGGGATCGCGGCTATCGCACCGAAGTCGACTACGTGTACGACCACGACGACGACGAGTTCGATCGTGTCGAACGGCAGGTGTGGTTGGGCGTCGGCCTCGTCGTAGTCTGCCGCTGACCTCTCGCTTCGCGAACCACCGTGCGCCCCTCGCGACCCGGGGGGATGCACGGCGGTGCCGCATGCGCCCAACCGATCCGGCGGAATCGCCTCGCCGAACGCGTTCTCCCGCACCCTCACCGGGCACGCATCGAGCGCCTTGCCCGAATTATCCAGTCCCGCAGGGGAATCACCCCCTGGTGGCACCCGACGTCCGGGGGCGATCGGCCCTCACGCCTGCGCCGGGATGTCCAACGGCTCGACGCGGGCACGGAGCCGGAGGACGTCCGCGTTCACCGAGTACAGGGCGTCGAGGAACGCGACGGCGAAGGAGCCCGGGCCCGTGGCGTTCCCGTCGGCGATCTCCGCGGCCACCGCGACGTGGGCGTGCGCGGCGGCGAGTCCGATCAGCGCCGTGGGGGCGACGGCGAGGTATGCCGCAGCGAGGGCACCGAGCGCGCAGCCGGTGGAGGTCACGCGCGGGAGCAGGGCACTGCCGCCACCGATGCGCAGGCCGGTCGTCGCACCGGCGGCGTCGCGGCCGACGAGGTGGTCCACGGGACCGGAGGCGGACACCGCGTCGGCGTGGGCCAGCAGCGCCAGCGCGGCCGGCACCGCGGCGGCGGGGTCGTCGGAGCTGTCGACGCCGCGGGTGTCGCCACCCAGACCGGCCAGCGCGATGACCTCGGAGGCGTTGCCGCGGATCGCCGTCGGACGGAACGGGAGCAGATCCGCGGCCAGGCCGGTGCGCCACGGGAGGCCCCCCACGCCGACGGGATCGAGCACCCACGGGGTGCCCGCGTCGCGGGCGGCCTCGGCGGCCAGGGTGAACGCCGCCGCCGTCCCGTCGTCGGGGGTGCCGAGGTTGATCAGCACGCCCCCGGCGATGCGGGCGAATCCGGCGGCCTCGTGGACGTTGTCGATGTGGGCGTTGCTCGCGCCGGCGGCGAGCAGGACGTTGGTCAGGAAGTTGGCGGAGACGACGTTGGTGAGCGACTGCACCAGCGGCACCCGGGCGCGGAGAGCGTCGAGGGCGGCGGCGAGATCGTCGACGGTCGGGGGAATCGGGGCAGTGGTCACGATGAAGTCCTGAGCTGGTTCCACGGGAGGTCGGGGCCTCACGTCCCGAACACCCGCTCCACGACCCCCCGGGCACGTCGAGTGACCCGCAGATAGTGGTCGAGGAACTCGGAGGCGTCACCACCCGACCAGCCGGCGACCTGGGCGACCGCCGACAGCAGCTTGCCCGGGCCCGGCAGCTGGTCGGTTCGCTTGCCGCGCACCAGCACGAGCGCGTTGCGGGCGCGGGTGGCGGTGAGCCACGCGTCGCGCAGCAGTGCGACGTCCGCGCTGCTGAGCAGTTCTGCGGCGCCGATCGCATCGAGCGTCTCGAGCGTCGAGGTGTTGTGCAGCGACTCGATGTGGTGCGCGTGCTGCAGCTGCAGCAGCTGCACGGTCCACTCGATGTCGGCCAGGCCACCGCGGCCCAGCTTGGTGTGGGTGGCGGGGTCGGCACCGCGCGGCAACCGCTCCGAGTCGACCCGGGCCTTGATCCGCCGGATCTCGCGCACCGCGTCGTCCGACACGCCGCCGGCCGGGTACCGGGTGGCGTCGATCATGTGCAGGAACTGCAGTCCGAGCTCCGCGTCGCCGGCGACGGCGTCGGCCCGCAGCAGCGCCTGCACCTCCCAGGTCTGCGCCCACTGGGCGTAGTACGCCTGATAGGACGCGAGGGTGCGCACCATGGGTCCGCTGCGCCCCTCGGGGCGCAGGCCGGTGTCGACCTCGAGCGGCGGATCCGTGCTCGGCGCGCCGAGCAGGGTGCGCACCCGCTCGGCGACCTGGTTCGCCCACTTCACCGCGGCGGTTTCGTCCGCCCCGGGGTTCGGCTCGCAGACGAACAGCACGTCGGCGTCGGACCCGTAGCCCAGTTCGCCACCGCCCAGACGCCCCATGCCGATCACCGCGAGCCGCGCCGGCGCCGGCCCGTCCTCCTGCTCGGACGCCTTGATCACCGCGGCCAGGGCAGCCTCGAGCACCGCCGCCCACACCGCGGACAGTGCGCGGCACACCTGCGGTACGTCCAGCATCCCGAGGATGTCGGCGCTCGCGACGCGGGCGAGTTCGGCCCGGCGCAGCGACCGGGCCGCGTTGATCGCCTTGTCGGGGGCGTCGTAGCGGGCCGAGGAGGTGACGATGGCCTTGGCGACCTCGTCGGGCCGCGGTTCGAGGAGCCGGGGCCCGCCGGCGCCGTCGGCGTAGAGCCGGATGACGTCCGGGGCCCGCAACAACAGGTTGGACACGTAGGCGGAGGACCCGAGCACGGTCATGAGCCGGTCCGCGACGGACGGCTCGTCGCGCAGCGTCCGCAGGAACCACACCCGGTCGACGAGCGCCTCGGACAGGCGGCGGTAGGCGAGCAGCCCGGCGTCGGGGTCGCTCGTCTCCCCCAGCGCCTCGAGCAGTTGCGGCAGCAGCAGCGCCTGGATGCGGGCCTTGCGGGAGGCACCGCCGGACAGTGCCGTCAGGTGGCCGAGCGCGTTCTCCGGTGCGCTGTAGCCGAGCGCGGCGAGCTGCCGGACCGCGGCGTCGGGCGACAGCCGCAGCGCCTCCTTGTCCACCCGGGCCACCGACTCGAGCAGAGGCCGGTAGAACAGCTTCGCGTGCAGCTTGCGCACCCGCGCCGAGTTGCGCTTGATCTCCGACTCGAGCACCCCGAGCGCGTCGTGCCGTCCGTCGGGGCGCATGTGCGCGGCGCGGGCGAGCCAGCGCATCGCCTCCCGGTCCTCCGGGGGCGGCAGCGTGTGGGTGCGTTTGAGCCGCTGCAGCTGCAGGCGGTGCTCGAGCAGCCGCAGGAACTCGTAGGAGGCCCGCAGGTTCGCGGCGTCGTCGCGCCCGACATAGCCCCCGTCGGCGAGGGCGGACAGCGCCTGCACGGTGTTCGGTACGCGCAGCGCCTCGTCGGCGCGGCCGTGCACCAGCTGCAGCAACTGCACCGCGAACTCCACGTCGCGCAGGCTGCCCCGGCCCAGCTTGAGTTCCCGCTCGCGCAGCTCGGCGGGCACGAGTTCCTCGACGCGCCGGCGCATCGCCTGCACCTCGGGCACGAACGCCTCCCGCTCGGAGGCCGTCCACACCATGGGGCTGAGCGCCTCGACGTAGCGGCGACCGAGGTCGAGGTCGCCGGTCATGGGCCGGGCCTTGAGCAGTGCCTGGAACTCCCACGTCTTGGCCCAGCGCTGGTAGTACGCGACGTGCGAGTCCAGGGTGCGGACCAGTGCGCCGCGCTTGCCCTCGGGACGCAGCGCGGCATCGACCTCGAAGAACGCCGAGGTGCCGATCCGCATCATCTCCCCGGCGATGCGGCCGGCGCGGGCGTCGGCCGGCTCGGCGACGAACACGACGTCGACGTCGCTGACGTAGTTGAGCTCGCGGGCCCCGCACTTGCCCATCGCGATGACGGCCAGGTCGACGGGGCAGGGACCGTCCGGGACGACGCTGGCGACGGCCACCGCCAGGGCCGCCGTCAGGGCCGCGTCGGCGAGGTCCGCGAGCCGCTGCCCCACCTCGAGGTACGGCAGGACCGGTTCGTTCTCGACGACGGCCGCGAGATCGGCGGCCGCGAGCAGCGCCAGCTGGTCGCGATAGCCGGTGCGCAGCGCAGCCACGGCCGCCGGACCGGTGATCGTCGCCCGGTAGATCAGACGGTTGTCTCCCGTCCCGGCCTCGGGTTCGGCCTCGACGTAGCCGAGCATCCGATCGGTGAGGGTCCGCCGGTCGGGCAGCTGCAGCGCCCCGGCGAGGCCCCGCCACCGATCCGGGTGGGCCACGATGTGGTCGCCCAGGGCGGACGACCCGCCGAACAGGCCGAACAACCGGCCGCGCAGCCCCTTGTCGGTGCGCAGCGCCGCGTCGAGTTCGGCCCAGCCGTCGCCGAGCGCGTCGTGCAGCCGGGCAAGGGTGCGCAGGGCGAGGTCCGCGTCGGGTGCGCGGGAGAGGGCCCACAGCAGTTCGGTGCTGTCGGTGTCGGTCCAGCCGAGCTGCCGGAGCTCGTCGGGTGCGGTCGGGGCGAGGAGGCCGAGCCGACCGGCGCTCGGTATCGCCGAACGCGCCGTCGGCGGTCTCACCATGCCGCCACCGTCGCTCCGGCGCGGGACACTACCGCCCGAGTGGGCACGGACCTCACCTCTTCGTCGTCGTCGACCGTCCGGTCCGCGGCGACGCCCTCGTGCGGCCGCGGCCGGCAGGGGTTACAAGCCCAGGTACTGATCCAGTTCGTACGGGGTGACCTGGCTGCGGTAGTTCTCCCACTCCGTCCACTTGTTGCGGAGGAAGAAGTTGAACACGTGCTCGCCGAGCGCCTCGGCCACCAGTTCCGACTTCTCCATCTCGCGCAGGGCGATGTCGAGGTCGGTCGGCAGCTCCCGGTACCCCATGGCGCGCCGCTCCGCGGAGGTCAGCGCCCACACGTCGTCCTCGGCCTCGGGGGCGAGCTCGTAGCCCTTCTCGATGCCGCGCAGGCCGGCGGCGAGGAGCACCGCGAACGTCAGGTACGGGTTGCAGGCCGAGTCGGGCGTGCGGATCTCCACCCGGCGCGAGGACGCCTTGCTCGGCGTGTACATCGGCACCCGCACCAGAGCGGAGCGGTTGGACGGGCCCCAGCAGGCCGCGGTGGGCGCCTCGCCGCCGTGCACGATGCGCTTGTAGGAGTTGACCCACTGGTTGGTCACGGCACTGATCTCGTTGGCGTGCTCGAGCACCCCGGCGATGAAGGCCTTGCCGGTGGCCGAGAGCTGCAGCGGATCGTCGGGATCGTGGAAGGCGTTGTTCTCCCCCTCGAACAGGCTCATGTGGGTGTGCATGGCCGACCCCGCGTGCTCGCGGAACGGCTTGGGCATGAACGTCGCGCGCACGCCCTCCGACATCGCGATCTCCTTGACCACGTAGCGGAAGGTCATCACGTTGTCGGCCATGGACAGCGCGTCGGCGTAGCGCAGGTCGATCTCCTGCTGACCAGGCGCGGTCTCGTGGTGGCTGAACTCGACGGAGATGCCCATCGACTCGAGCGCGTCGATGGCGTGGCGGCGGAAGTTCGGGGCCGAGCGGTGCACCGACTGGTCGAAGTAGCCGCCGTCGTCGGCCGGCACGGGCGGCGCGCCCGGTTCACCGTTCTCGACGAGGAAGAACTCGATCTCGGGGTGCACATAGCAGCTGAAGCCGAGGTCGGATGCCTTGTTGAGCTGGCGGCGCAGCACGTGCCGCGGATCGGCCCAGCTGGGGGTGCCGTCGGGCATCGTGATGTCGCAGAACATGCGGGCCGAGTACTGCTGACCCTTGCTGTCGGCCCACGGCAGCACCTGGAAGGTCGAGGCGTCCGGCCGGGCGACCATGTCGGCCTCGGAGATGCGGGAGAATCCCTCGATGGCCGAGCCGTCGAACCCGATGCCCTCCTCGAAGGCTCCTTCGAGTTCGGCCGGGGCGATCGCCACGGACTTGAGCGTTCCGACCACGTCGGTGAACCACAAGCGCACGAACCGAATGTCGCGCTCTTCGAGGGTGCGGAGCACGAACTCCTTCTGGCGATCCATACGGCCGAGACTAGGCACAGTGCGTTAAATCCGTGTTACATCCGCGGGTTGTGGCCCCGGCGTGTCGCTCACATCGTCGCGCCGTCAGCACCGCGGGTCCGCCGCCGGCGCCTGCCCGGTCACGAAATACCTGATCACCGGGTCGTCGACGCAGGCCTCGCCGTCGAGCACGACGGTGTGCTGGGTACCCGTGAAGGTGACGAGTGCGCCGCCGAGTTGCCGCGCGAGGTCCACCCCCGCCTGGTACGGCGTTGCGGGATCCTCGGTGGTGGAGACGACGAGCACGGTCGGCAGGCCCGGCACGTCCGGGGTGTGCGGCTCACCGGTGTGCGGCACCGGCCAGAAGGCGCACAGATCCCGCGGCGCGGCGCCGCTCGCGCGGCCGTCGTCGAGGAACGGCGCGGCCTGCCGGTACAGCCGGTCGGCCTCGGCCGCGACGGCCGCGTCCGTCACCGGCGGGTCGTCCACGCACCGGATCGCGTTGAAGGCGTCGGTGGAGTTGGTGTAGGTGCCGTCGTCGCCGCGTCCCTCGTACAGGTCGGCGAGCAGCAGCAACGTGTCGCCCCGGCCCTCGGTCAGCGCCGCGAGCCCCGCCCGCAGCGAGCCCCACAGCCGCGGCGAGTACAGACCCTGCTGCACCCCCGTGATCGCGTCCCGGTGGCTCAGGCCGCGCGGATCCGTGGTCTCCGCGGGCGCCGCGATCAGCGGGTCCACCAGGGCCCGGAACCGGCCCACCGCCGCGGCCGGGTCGGTGCCGAGGGCACAGTCGTCGTGGCGGGCGCAGTCCGCCGCAAACGCGTCGAACGCCGTCTGGAATCCGGCCGCCTGCAGCAGGACCTCGTCGAGGGGGTCCTGCTCGGGGTCGAGCGCACCGTCGAGCACCATCGTCCGCACCCGGTCGGGGAAGGTCTCCGCATAGAGCGTGCCGATCCGGGTGCCGTACGAGAACCCGAGGTAGTTCAGTTTCTCGTCGCCGAGGACGGAGCGGAGCACGTCGATGTCGCGCACGACCTCGCGGGTGCCCACGTGGGCGAGCAGGCCGGTCTCGGCGCGCTGCGCGCAGGCGTCGGCATAGTCGCGGTGCCGCTGTTCCGTCCGCGCGATGCCCTCGGGGCTCATGTCGCCGTCGTCGGACGCGCGGTCGGCGTCCGCCTCGGCGTCGGTGCGGCAGCGCACTGCGGGCTCGGAGGCCCCGACGCCGCGGGGATCGAATCCGATCATGTCGAACCGGTCGGTCAACTCGGTGCCGTCGGCAACGGTGGCGAGCCCGATCCCGGCCGCACCCGGCCCGCCGGGATTGACGAGCAGCGAGCCGATCCGCTGCCCGGACGCGGGCGAGCGGGAGATCGCCACCGTGATCGTCTCCCCGTTCGGGTCGTCGTAGTCCAGCGGCACCGTGATCCGCGCGCACTGCACGCCGCGGGGCAGTTGCTCGGCGTCGGGGCCGTAGTCCCGGCAGGACCCCCACTGCACCTGCTGCGCGTAGAACTGCTCGAGGCCGGCCGGGGCGCCGATCGGCGACGTCCGCGGCGGCGCGGTCTCGGTCGTGGTGCTGCAGCCGGCGGCGAGCAGCACCGCGGCGGTCAGCGCGACGGCGCGCGCCGGGACGCGGAGAGAAGGGGACGACACCCAGCGATGGTGCCACGGGCAGCATCCGCGCCGACGCGGCCGGTTCGGGTCCGGCCCGCCGCCGCATCCGGCGGATGTGACCAATCGCACCGCCGGCGCCGCTACTGCCCGAATGGAGCCGGTGGCAGACTGAGACCGTCATCACCCAACCCGGGGACCCGCACGGGCCTCGAGGCAGAAAGGGACCTCTGATGTCCGAATCCACCGCTGCCCTCTACGGCGGCTCCGCCCCGTCCGCCGCCCCTCGGCGCAAGACGCGGGTCCATCACCTGCAGGCCATGAAGGCCGAGGGCCGTCGCTGGGCCGAACTGACGGCGTACGACTACTCGAGCGCCCGCATCTTCGAGGAGGCCGGCATCCCGGTGCTGCTCGTGGGCGACTCCGCCGCCAACGTCGTCTACGGCTACGACACCACCGTGCCGGTCACGGTCGACGAAATGCTCCCGCTGGTGCGCGGCGTGGTGCGCGGCGCGCCGCACGCCCTGGTGATCGCCGACCTGCCGTTCGGCACCTACGAGGCGTCGCCCGAGCAGGCTCTCGCCACCGCCATCCGCTTCATGAAGGAGGGCGGCGCCCACGCCGTCAAGCTCGAGGGCGGCGAGCGGGTCGCCGCGCAGATCGCCGCGATCGCCGCCGCCGGCATCCCCGTCCAGGCCCACGTCGGGTTCACCCCGCAGTCGGTCAACAGCCTCGGCGGATTCCGCGTGCAGGGCCGCGGCGACGGCGCCGAACAGCTCATCGCCGACGCCATCGCCGTGCAGGAGGCCGGCGCCTTCTCCGTGGTCATGGAGATGGTGCCCGCCGACATCGCCGGCCAGGTCACCCGCAAGCTGACCATCCCCACGGTCGGGATCGGTGCCGGCAACGAGTGTGACGCCCAGGTCCTCGTGTGGCAGGACATGGCCGGCTACACCAGCGGCAAGACCGCGAAGTTCGTCAAGAAGTTCGGCAGCGTGGGCGACGAGTTGCGCCGCGCCGCGGCCGAATATGCTGCAGAGGTGGCGGCCGGGACGTTCCCCGGTCCCGAGCATTCCTTCTGATCCGGCAGGACGAGGGGAACCTGCGGCCGGTCCGGCCGGAGGTTCCGCTCACCCGTAGGCCCGGGCCTTACCGACCCGCGAGGTGCACCCCACATGATTCGTCCCCGTCGCACACTGCTCGCCGTTGCCGTCGCCGGTGCGACGATCGCCGCCCTGGGCGGGTGCGCGTCCGGCGGTCAGCCCGCCCCCACCGGCTCGACCACCGCGTCGACGCAGCCGACGACCGGCACCGGCGCGGCGGCCGAGCCGAGCGCGCTGCCCGGTGGGGTCACCGAGGCCCAGGCCGCCGAGCTGTGCTCGCAGATGGAGGCCCAGCTGCAGAGCTGGCGGACCTACACCCCGTCCATGAGCAAGCCCGGCTTGAACCTGCTGGTCGGCGAGTGGGCGGCCCGCAACGGGATCGACATGCTGGCGCTCGCCCAGGACCGTGACCGTGTCGACACGATCGCCTCGGCCCAGTGTCCGGAGGTGCGCAGCCAGGCGCTCGAGGCCCTGCAGATCCCGACCCTCGCCTCCGCGCTGGTCGGCTTCTGATGCCGTTGCGGCGGCCGTACCCGCCGATCGAGCCGTACGAGCAGGGCCTGCTCGACGTCGGCGACGGCCAGCGCATCTACTGGGAGGTCAGCGGGAATCCCGCCGGCAAGCCGGTGGTGTTCCTGCACGGCGGTCCGGGCGGCGGCACCATGCCCGCCCACCGGCAGTTCTTCGATCCGGAGGCGTACCGGATCGTGCTGTTCGATCAGCGCGGCTGCGGTCGGTCGGTGCCGCACGTCGCCGAGGGCGCGGATCTGTCCGCCAACACCACCGAGTATCTGCTCACCGACATCGAGACCCTGCGGCGACGTCTGGGGATCGGCCGCTGGCAGGTGTTCGGCGGCTCGTGGGGGTCGACGCTGGCCCTGGCCTATGCGCAGCGCCACCCGCACCGGGTCACCGAGCTGGTGCTGCGCGGCATCTTCCTGCTGCGCAGCAGCGAGATCGACTGGTATTACAACGGTGGCGCCGGACAACTGTTCCCCGAGCTGTGGGAGCGTTTCCTGGAGCCGCTGGCCGGGGCGCCGGACGGTGAGCATCCCGTCGACACGTACCACCGGCTGCTGCATTCGCCCGACCCCGACGTCGCGCTGCGGGCCGCCGTGGCGTGGTCGACGTGGGAGGGGGCGACCAGCGCCCTGCTGCCCACCCCGGAACGGATCGTGGAGACGTCGGAACCGCGTTTCGCTCTGGCGTTCGCGCGCATCGAGAACCACTACTTCCGCAACCGTGGCTTCCTCGAGGAGGGGCAGCTGCTGCGCGACGCCGGACGGCTGCGCACCATCCCCGGCGTGATCGTGCAGGGTCGCTACGACGTGGTCTGCCCCGCGACGAGCGCGTGGGAACTGCACAAGGCGTGGTCCGGCTCGGAACTCGTCGTCGTCGACGACGCCGGGCACGCCGCGAACGAGCCCGGCATCACCCATCACCTGCTCGAGGCGACCGACCGCTTCCGCTGATCCTCACCCGAGGCGGCCGAACCCGACGACCGCCGAGTCGGACGTGACGTCGACGGTGTGGACGCGGATGCGGCCGAGTTCGTTGCCGCCGACCGTCGTCGCGGTGTCGCCGTCGACCGCGACGACGATGTTGGTGTGCTGGCCGACCCACAGCTCGTTCTCGTACAGCACCACGTCGCCCACCGCCGGCCGGTACCCGTCGCCGGCCGGTTCGAATCGTCCGACCGACTCGTAGTACTCCTGCAGGGTGTACACGCCGGGGATCCGCCAGTGCCCGGAATGCGGATTGGCCAGCGGCCGATCCGCTTCCCGCATGATCCAGCTGACGAAGTTCGCGCACCAGGGCTCCTCGGCGCCCTCGGAGTAGAACGTCCCGGGCCGCTGCGTCCGGTGTTCGTCCTCGAGCAACTCCACGATCCGCGCCTGCGGGAGCGTCAACGCCGACGTGTCCACGTCCGGGAAGTCGGCGGTGTCCCAGGGCAGATACCGGCTCGGTGCCACGCGGAACACCAGCACCGCCAGGACCACAAGCACCGTCGTGAGGACGGCGAGGCCGACGAGCAGGCCCCGCGGCCGGCGCGGCGGTCGGGACGCGTTCATGGCCGCCGCTCCCGCCCGGCAGCGACGTCACGCCGGGTACGCAAACCGCACCTTCCGGGCCCGCGGGTCGGCGTGCGTCAGCCGGATCCGGATCCGGCTGCCCTCCTTCGGCTCGCCGGCGCACGGGGCGATCACGGTGGCGTCGGGCACGAACACCTCGGCGTCCCGGCGGCCGTTCGCCGCACGCAGGACCGTCGCCTCGAACGACTCCCCCACGTGCGGGGCGAGGACCGTCGCCTCGGTGAGTTCGATGCACGCACGGGTCACCTTCCCGGCGAGCGCGTCGGAGCCGGACATCGTCTCGGGAAGCTCCGGGAGCACGGCGCGCACCGGGTCCGGCACGTCGGTGCCCGCGCAGAGCGCCAGGCACACCTCCGTCACGAACCGGTCGGCCAGCCGCCGCAGCGGCGCGGTGACGTGTGCGTACGGCGCACCGATCGCCCCGTGTCCCGGCTGCTCCGGAATCGCACCGTCGAACGCCACGTACGACGCGCCGCGCAGCAGCGCCGGGGCCTCGCTCATCAGCACCAGGGTGCCGGGCAGGTTCACGTCGAGGCCGGCCAGGAAGGTACCCACCGGCACCTGGTCCGGCCACGGCACTCCCAGGGCGGAGGCGGTGCGCCGCAGTTGCGCCACGGCCTCGGGAGCGGCCGGCGGCAGGGTCCGCAGCAGCCCGATCCGCGCGTCGAGCATCAGTCGCGCCGCACACATCCCGGTCAGCAGCGACACGTGGGAGTTCCAGTCGTCGACCTCGGTGCGCGGCTGGGTGGTCAGCCGCCAGCCGTTCCCGTCGGCGACCACGTCCTGCTCGGGCAGGCGCAGTTCGATCGCGCCGCGTGCGCGGGCCGCGGCCTCGCGGAGCCGGCCGAACTCGGATAGTGCCGCGATCGACGGGTGCACGACCCCGGCGTCGACGCCGGCCTGCACTCCGGCGTAATCGAACCGGGCGACGGACCGGACCAGTGCGCGCCGCACGCTCACGTCCACGGGCTCGGCGGCGTCGTCGAGAACGATGCGCCACAGCGCCGCCGGACGCACGCGGCCGGGGAGGAGGCTGGCCGAATCCTCGGACAACGGCCGGGGGTGCAGCGGGACCGACCCGTCGGGCAGATAGTAGGTCTGTCCGCGGCGCCGGCTCTCGCGGTCGAGCGCGCCGTCGGGTGCGACGACGGCCGCGACGTCGGCGATCGCGTAGTGCAGGACGAAGCCGTCGACGGTGCGCTCGAGGTGCAGCGCCTGGTCGAGATCCATCGAGCCCGGCGGATCGATGGTCACCAGGGGCAGATCCGTGCGGTCCACCCGCGCGGCGGACCAGCGGTCGACCGCGGCCTCGGCCTCGGCGACGGCGGCCAGGGGATAACTGTCGTCGAGCGCGAACTCGGCGCGGACGGCACCGAAGTCGATCGCGGGCGCGACGACGATGCGGGTGTTCGTCACCGTGCTGGGGAACCGCTCAGCGGTTCCACTCCTCGTCGGCCTCGTCCGCGGCCTTGTTGCGCTCGGCCGCGATCTCGAGTGCCCGTTCGGCGGTGGCGCGGTCCGGATACGGCCCCATGCGGTTCAGCGCACTGGGGTCCTTTCCCTGGCTGACCTTTCCGGTGTGGACGTCGTAGTACCAGCCCTCGTCGCTCATGACTCCCAGTCTGCCCCAACCGACGCCGAGTTTCGGGGTAACCCGCACGCGCGGCGCGGCTGGTACCGTCGGCCCCTGGTCCCCGCTCGACGACTCGAAAGGCACCGCATGTCGTACCTGCTCTACGACTTCCTGCTCCCCTACCTGGGGCACGAGGCCGCCTCCTACTGGGCGCACCTGCTGGTCGTCGCCCCGATCTGAGCCGGGTGGGCGGACGAGCCGGCCTGTAAGCCGGATCCTGTACCCCGCCGAGGCGGGGTGGCGACCATCCATCTGGGCACACCGTCGCCGGGTACCTCGAGCGGTTCACCCGCAGGCTCGGGCGAGCAGCCCTCGGACACCTGCGCAGCCGCACCGAACGAGTCGGTGCGGCCTTCAACCTTGCTCCGGGCGGGGTTTACCGAGCCGCCCCGGTCACCCGGGGCGCTGGTGCGCTCTTACCGCACCGTTTCACCCTTACCCACCCCGAGGGGTGGGCGGTCTGTTCTCTGTGGCACTGTCCCGCGAGTCACCTCGGGTTGCCGTTAGCAACCGCCCTGCTCTGTGGAGTCCGGACTTTCCTCGATCCAGGGCCTGGCACCGCCACGGTGCCGGTTCCCTGAGCCGCGGTCGCCCGGCCAACTCGTCCGCGTCGATCAGGGTACTGCCTCACCTGTCTCGAATGCGAACTACGGTACCGCCATGGCGAGATATGCGGCCCTGCTGCGGGGAATCAACGTCGGTGGCATCACCATCGCGATGGCGGATCTGAAGGACGTGTTCGCCGGGCTCGGTTTCGGCAACGTCCGCACCGTGCTCGCTTCGGGCAACGTGGTGTTCGATGCCGACACCGCCGACACCGCCGAAGCGAAGGCCCGGATCGAGGCGGCCCTGCGTGATCGATTCGGGTACGAGGCGTTCGTGTTCGTCCACGATCAGGCGGCCGTCGCGGCGATCGTCGACGCCTACCCGTTCGAGGAGCGTGACGGCCGGCACGCGTACGCGGTGTTCGTCGCCGATCCCGCGGTTCTGGACGAACTGGCGGCGACGGCGGAGGGTCTCGACCCGGCGGTCGAACGCGTCGCCCGGGGCAACGGCGTCCTCTACTGGGACGTCGAGCGCGGGCAGACGGTCAAGAGCGCCTTCGGCCGGAACACCGGCAATCCGCGCTACAAGGCGGTGACCACGACGCGGAACCTGCGCACGCTCCGAAAACTCCAGGTGTGAGCGGCCGGGACGCTGCCGGCGGTGTGTCCTTCGGGCGGTGGGCGCAGCCCGAAAGACACACCGGCGCCGACGGCGCCTACAGGTGCGACGTGTCGTTGACCAGCCGCACGGCCGCGCCGCCGTCGGGATAGAACTCGGCGATGCTCAGCGACGCGAGGTCCAGGTGCAGGCGGTACAGCAGCGACGGCCCCGCGTCGAGCGCCATCTGCAGCAGTGTCTTGATCGGCGTGACGTGGGAGACGACGAGCACGTTCGCCCCGCCGTACTCCGCGACCAGATCGTCGCGGACGGTGGCGAGACGGCCGCGGACCTCGTCGAAGCTCTCCCCACCCGGCGGGCGCACCGACGTGTCCCCCAGCCAGCGCCGGTGCAGATCGGGATCGCGCTGCGCCGCCTCGAGGAAGGTCAGCCCCTCCCACTTGCCGAAGTCGGTCTCGATGAGGCCCTCGTGCACCGTCACGGGCAGACCGAGCGCCGACGCCGCGGCATCGGCGGTCTCCCGGGCCCGCCCGAGCGGCGACGACACCACCGCGGCGACGTTGCCGCGCTCGCCGATGCGACGCGCGGCCGCGCGGGCCTGCGCACGGCCCAGTTCCGTCAGCGGCGGGTTGCCGCGGCCGGAGTAGCGGCGCTCCACCGACAGCGGGGTCTGCCCGTGCCGCAGCAGCAGCATCCGGGTGGGCGTGCCGACAGCGCCGGTCCAGCCGGGCGATTTCACCGGTGGGGCCGCCGATTCCGGTGTGGGAGAAGCAGATTCGGAACCCGAAGCAACCGACGCGGCGGCGTCCATCGCCTCGTTGGCGAGCCGGTCGGCGTAGGCGTTCTCCGCGCGTGGCACCCAGGTGAACTCGACCCGCGAGAATCCCCGGGCCAGCTCGCGGGCGCGGGCGGCGAGCGGAATCATGTCCGGGTGCTTGATCTTCCATCGGCCCGACATCTGCTCGACGACGAGCTTGGAATCCATCCGGACGTCGACCTCGTCGGCCCCGAGTTCGGCGGCGGCGGTCAATCCGGCGATCAGGCCCTGGTATTCGGCCACGTTGTTGGTGGCGCGGCCGATGCTCGCGCTGCGCTCGGCCAGCACCGCCTCATGGTCGGCGCCGAAGACCACCGCACCGTAGCCGGCGGGGCCCGGGTTGCCGCGCGAGCCGCCGTCGGCCTCGACAACTACCCGGCTCAAATCCCGGATTCCTTGGTACGCACCAGGATCGCGTTGCACTCGGGGCAACGTACGAGGGTCTCGGGGGCGGCGGCGGCGATGCGAGCGATCTCGCCGCGGTCGAGCTCGAGGCGGCATGCGCCGCACCGGCGCGCCTGCAGCAGGGCCGCGCCGATGCCCGTCTTCGTCCGCTGCGCCTCGTACTGGTCGACCAGCTCGGCCGGGAAGGCCTCCACGAGTGCCGCGCGGTCGCTCAGGCACCGCTGCTCGGCGACCTCGATGTCGGCGAGCGTCTCGTCGCGCAGGCGGACCGCGTCGGCGAGTTCCTCGTCGACGCTCGACAACCGCGCGCCGGCGTGGTCGTGATCGGCCTTGGATGCCTCCCGGCGTTCCATGACCTCGAGCAGCTCGTCCTCGAGCAGGGCCTGCCGGCGTTCGAGGCTGGTCAGCTCGTGCTGGAGTTCGGACAGCTGCTTGGCGCCCACGCCGCCGGCGGCGAGGAGCTTGCGGTCGCGATCCTCCCGCTGGCGGACCGCCTCGACCTCCCCCTCGAGCTTGCGAATGTCGCGGTCGAGGTCGTCGAGGATGATCTCGACAGCGACGGCGGCGTCCCGGCGCGCGGTGCGTTCCGCCTCGAGCCGCTCGACCTCCTGCTGTTCGGGCAGGGTGCGGCGCCGGTGCGCCAGGCGGGTCACCTCGGTGTCCACAGCGGCGAGGGCCAGGAGCTTGGACTGCACGGCGGGTTCGACGTTCACTCGGCGGGTTCCTGCTTTCGGCGACGAGATCAAGGGGGGGTGGTAGCTGCCTACCGTACCGCGCGGCCGGTCACGGGGAACCCGGACCTACCGGGCTGCGGTGGTCCAGGGATCGGTGCGCAGCGCGCTGACGCGGGTCGACCAGCCGTCGCGGTCGGCGAACACGTCGTCGAGCACACCCTTCGCCTGGGCGCACCACGGGTACTCGCTGGCCCAGTGCGCGACGTCGACAAGCGCGGGGCCGCCGGCGCGCAGGTGCTCGTCGGCGGGATGGTGCCGCAGGTCCGCGGTGACGTAGGCATCGACGCCGAGCCGGCCGACGGTGCCGAGGAAGGAGTCGCCGGAGCCGCCGCACACCGCAACGGTGCGGATCATCCGGTCGGGGTCGCCGGCACCGCGCACCCCCCACTCGGTGGCCGGCAGTGCGGCCGCGACCCGCTCGGTGAACTCGCGCAGCGTCTGCGGCGCCGGGAGTTCTCCGACCCGGCCGAGACCTCGGGAGCCGGGCAGAGCGGCGAGTTCGAGCACGTCGAACGCGGGTTCCTCGTACGGGTGCGCCGCGCGCAGGGCAGCAAGCACCCGGCCGCGCACCGATCGCGGGGCCACGACCTCGATGCGGTCCTCGGCCAGGCGTTCGAGTTCGCCGACGGTGCCGACCGCCGGATCCGCCCCGGCCTCGGGACGGAACTGTCCGGTCCCGGAGGTGGTCCAGGAGCACTCGCGGTAGTTCCCGAGCCGGCCCGCACCGGCGTCGAACAGGGCGGCGCGCAGCGTCTCGGCCGAGTCGGCGGGCACGAGGACCACCCACTTGTCGACCGCCGGTTCGGGCTTGGGTTCGATCGGCCGCAGGCCGGTCAGGCCGAGCGCCTGTGCCAGCGCATCGGACACGCCCGGGTCGGCACGGTCGGCGTTGGTGTGGGCGGTGAACAGCGCGCAGCCGCCTCGGATGAGCCGGTGGATCAGGGCGCCCTTCGGGGTGTGCGCGCCGACGGTGTCGACGCCGCGCAGCAGCAGCGGGTGGTGCACGAGGAGCAACTGCGCACCCCAGGCCAGGGCTTCGTCGACGACGGCGGCGGTCGCGTCGACCGCGAGCAGGACCCTGCTCACGGGCTCGGAGGGATCACCGGCGACCAGCCCGACGGAGTCCCACGACTCGGCCAGCGACGGCGGATAGGCCGTCTCGAGCACGTCGATCACCTCGCGCAGCGTCACCGCCGTCACCGCTCCTCCTTCGTCGTCTCCCGGGTGCTGCCCGAGACCCTACGCGGCGGGCTTCGCCGGGAGCCGGGACAATGGGGACGTGACGACTCTCGCCGACCTGCATCCACTGCTGCTGCCCGCGCCCGTCGTGCTGTTCGACCTCGACGGCACCCTCACGGACTCGGCGGCGGGCGTGCTCGACGGGTTCCGGCATGCGCTCGCCACGGTGGGCGTTCCGGAACCGGCGCACGACGAGCCACAGCGGGTCCTCGGTCCGCCGATGATCGACACACTGCGCGGGCTCGGTCTCGACGAACAGCAGGTGGATCGGGCGCTGACCGCGTACGTCGAGCGCTACGACGCGCGCGGCTGGGCGGAGAACTCCGTGTTCGACGGGGTGGCGGCGATGCTCGAGCGGGTGCGCGACGCCGGGAGCCGGCTCGCCGTCGCGACGTCGAAGAACCAGGGCTTCGCCGTCCGCATCCTCGAGCACTTCGGGCTGGCCGCCCACTTCGAGTTCATCGGCGGCGCGAGCGACGACGGGAGCCGGCGGGCGAAGTCGGACGTGATCGCGCACAGTCTGGCCTCGCTCGGGGTGGACCCGGTCGCCGCGGAGGACGGCGGCACCGCGGGCGTGGTCATGGTCGGCGACCGCGAGCACGACGTGACGGGCGCGGCGCGGTGGGGTATTCCGACGGTGTTCGTCGAGTGGGGGTACGGCGCCGACGACGAGGCGGCCGTCGCCCACCGGTCCACGGCGAGCGTCGACGAACTGACGAGGGTGCTGACCGGTGACCGCTGAGCGCCTGCACGTGACGTTCGTGTGCACCGGCAACATCTGCCGGTCGCCGATGGCCGAGAAGATCTTCGCCGAGCACCTCCGCCGGGCCGGTCTCGCCGAGCGCGTGCGGGTCACCAGCGCCGGCACCGGCGACTGGCACGCCGGCGAGGACGCGGATCCACGCACCACGGACCTGTTGCGGCGGCACGGCTACCCGACCGGGCACTGCGCCCGGCGCGTGACCGACGAGCAGCTCGCCGCCGATCTGGTGGTCGCACTGGACACCGGCCACGACCGGGTGCTCGCGCAGCTCGGGGTGCCCGCCGAGCGCCGGGTGCTGCTGCGCAGCTTCGACCCGGACGCCGAGGGCGAGTCGGTACCGGATCCGTACTACGGCGACCGGCACGAGTTCGAACTGGTCCGGCGGCAGATCGAGGCGGCGATCCCGGGCCTGCTCGACTGGGTGCGACGGCAATGAGGCCCGCGTCACCGGTTACCGTGGTTACGTGCGACGACTGACGTTCCTGCTCCGCCCGAGCTGGCTGGTGCTGGCCCTGGTGGTGGGCGGCTTCGCCTACGCGTGCTTCACCGTGCTCGCGCCGTGGCAGCTCGGCAAGAACACCACCACCGAGGAGCGCAACGACCGGATCACCGCCTCGCTGGCCACGGACCCCGTGCCGGTGGAGGAGCTGCTGACCGGTGCCGCGCCGGCACCGGAGGACGAGTGGCGGCGCGTCGTCGCGACCGGGTCCTACCTCCCGGATTCGGACCTGCTGGTGCGGTTGCGCAGCGTCGAGTCCTCCCCCGCCTACGAGGTGCTCACGCCGTTCCGGCTCGCCGACGGCCGCACCGTCCTGGTGAACCGTGGATACGTGCGCCCGGAGCGGGGCACCGAGATCCCCGGGTTCGCCCCGGCACCGGCCGGTCCGGTGACCGTCGACGCCCGCCTGCGGATGTCCGAGGGGACCGCCGAGGGCAAGACCCCGTTCCGCGACGCCGGCCACACCCAGGTCTACTCGATCGACCCTGCGCAGATCGCGGCGTTCACCGGCCTGGAGCTGACGGGCGGATACCTGCAGCTGTCCGAGAACCAGGCCGGGGGGCTGGGCACGATCCCGTTGCCGCAGCTCGACGCCGGCCCCTACCTGTCGTACGGGCTGCAGTGGGTGGCGTTCGGGATCATGGCGCCGCTGGGCCTGGGGTACTTCGTATGGGCGGAGCTGCGCGAGCGCCGCAAGCGGAAGGACCCGGCGCCGGCCGCCGCCCCCGAGGCCGAACCGGTGCCCGCTCCGGTGGAGCGCAGCACCGAAGACAAGCTCGCCGACCGTTACGGCCGGTCCCGTTGAGCCACCCAGGCGAGGAGCCCGCGATGCACGCGACGATCGACGACTACCTGGCCGACAAGGATGCCGCCGCCGTCGACATGTTCTGCCGGCTCCGCACGCTCGTGCTGGGCCTCGGCGACGACGTCGAGGAGCAGGTCCGCACCGCCGAGGTGCGGTGGGGGCGCGGTCGCGTGTTCGCGGCGGCATTCGTCTATTCGTCGCGGCTCGAGATCGCGATCGACCTGCCGCGGCGGGTCCATCACCCGCAGCTGCGGGAGGCCTTCCCGACCACCGGAAAGGTGACGACCCACCGGTTGAGCATCGCCACCCCGGATCAGCTCGACGACGGCGTCGTCGCGTTGCTGGCGGAGGCGTACGCCACGGTCGGCGCAAGCACCCGATAGCAGGTTCCGCAGGGCGGTGAGCCGCGACGGGCGTCAGACGTAGAGCTGCTCGATCCGGTCGGCGAAATTGTCGACCACCAGCTTGCGGCGCAGCTTCATGCTGGGCGTCAGATCCCCCGCCTCGATGGACAGCTCCCGGTCGAGGACCGTGAACTTCTTGATCTGCTCCCAGCGGTTGAGCCGGTCGTTGAGCCGGTCGATGCAGCCGGCGATCAGCTCGCGGGTCCGCTCGTCCCGGGCGATCTCACCGAACTCCCTGCCGGCCATGCCGTTCTTGTCCGCCCACTCCGTGATCGCCTCGGCATCGAGACCGACGAGGGCGACGCAGTACGGCCGGCTCTCGCCGTACACGACGATCTCGCTGGCATAGGGGCAGATGCCCTTGAAGGTGGCGGAGATCGCGGACGGCGCGACGTACTTGCCCTGGCTGGTCTTGAACAGATCCTTCTTGCGGTCCGTGATCCGCAGGAACCCGTCGGCGTCGAGTTCCCCGATGTCGCCGGTGTGGAACCAGCCGTCGGGTTCGAGGGCCTCTGCGGTGGCATCGGGCCGCTCGTGATAGCCGTCCATGACGCCCGGCCCGCGCAGCAGTACCTCCCCGTCGCCGGCGATCCGCACCTCCGTGCCCGGGAAGGGCCAGCCGACGGTGCCGAGCCGGTACGCGTACGGGCGGTTGATGAACGACGCGGCGGACGTCTCGGTCAGGCCGTACCCCTCGAGGATGATGATGCCGGCCGCGTCGAACCACTGCGCCACGGCACGGTCGAGCGGGGCCGCCGCCGAGACGAAGAACCGCAGGCGACCGCCGAAACGCTCCTTGATGGTGGAGAACACGAGACGGTCGGCGAGCCGATACCGGAGCCGGTCGAGGCGAGAGGGTGCGCGGTCCTCCTGCCGGGCCTGCGAGACACGCAGTCCGACGCCGAGGGCCCAGTCGAAGATCTTCTTCTTCGCCCCGCCCTCCTCGGCGATCATCGCCTCGATGCGGGCGTGTGCCTTCTCGAAGATGCGCGGCGCCGCGCCCATGAAGGTGGGATGCACGACGGCGAGGTTCTCGACGATCTTCTCGACGCGGCCGTCGATCACGGTGGTGAAACCGATCTGCAGGGGCAGCGCCAGCATGACCTTGCCGAAGGCGTGCGACAGCGGCAGCCAGAGGAAGTTCAGATCGTCGGGTCCCAGGATGTTCACCGCGTCGACGGCCGCAGCCGTGTACGTCCACCCCGAGTGCGGCAGCAGCACGCCCTTCGGCTTCCCGGTGGTGCCGGAGGTGTACATGATGCTGGCCAACTGTTCGGGCCGGATCGCGTCGACCCGGTCGGCGACGACGCGGGGCGACTCGGCAAGCAGTTTCCGGCCCCTGTCCTCCAGGTCGGCGAGGCTGATGACCCAGTCCCCGTCGCCCTCGCCGTCGATGACCACCACGGTCCGCACCTTCGGCAGGTCGGCGCGGTGGGCGACGAGCTTGTCGACCTGGGTCCGGTCCTCCGCGATCACGACGCCGCTGCCCGAATTGGCGACGATGAAGGCGACGTCGGGGGCGTTGGTCGTGGGGTAGATCGTGGTGGTCGCGGCACCGGCGCACATCACCGCGAAGTCGGCGAGCACCCATTCGTACCGGGTCGACGACGCGACCGCGACCGGATCCTGAGGCTGGACCCCCAGGGCGATCAGGCCCGCGGCGAGCGTGTCGACCCGCTCGCCCACCTGCCTCCAGGTCACGCTCTCCCAGCCGTCACCCTTCGGATACCGGAAGGCCTCGGCCTCGGGAGTCGCCGCAACCCGGTCGACGAACAGCCGGGCCACCGACGGCGCCCGGTTGTCGAGCTTCGAAGAGTCCACCGGTTCGTCCGCCACCCGCAGCGCAGCCATGCGCCGAGTGTAGGACTGTCCCGGTCTCCGACGTGGGCGGTTGCGCAAACGAGGGCACCCCCGGTCACCGACGCCGGGCAGGTACCCGCGGGAGTCGTAGCGCGACAACGTAGCCGACGGTCGACATGACCGCCATGGCGCCGACGGCGAAGGTCAGGGCCCGGTTCCTGGCGTCGGCGTTGATCCGCACGAGCTCGTCGGCAGCGGGACCCCCGACGCCCCGTGCCGCGAGGTTGGCACCGACCTGGTCGTCGCTCAGCGCGGTGACCTGGACCTGCTGGTCTACCGTCTGCTGGACGAGCTGCTTCTCCGCGGCGTTCAGCACGGCGCTGTCGTCCACCCCCGACTGGAACGAGGAGACCAGCGCCGTCGTCAGGAACGCACCGGCCAGTGCCACTCCGAGTGAGCTCCCGAGGTAGTTGATGCTCCGCGACAGGCCCGTCACGTCGCTCACCTCCTCCGCCGGCGGCGTCGACTGGATCAGGTCGGTCAGCGTCATCGTCATGCCCTGGCCGACACCGAGGAGGAAGAGCCCCGGCGCGAGCGCCAGGCCCGTCGCGGTCTGCCCCGTCTCGCGCGGGTCGAACATGGCGGCGACCGCGACGCAGCCCGCGATCATGAACAGGAACGACCACAGCTGGGCGGTCCGATGAGTCATTCGGCGGCCGGCGACGAGCCGGGCCGCCGCCGAGGCGGCGACGATCAGCCCCAGCGTCACGGGCAGCATGGCAAGGCCGCTCCACAGCGCGTCGAAACCCAGCGTCGTCTGCAGGAAGACCGGCACCAGGAACAGGACACCCGCGGTCACCAACGCCTGCATCGCCAGGGTCTCCGAGCCGGCCCGCGTCGTCCGATTTCGCAGCACCGCGATCCGCACCAGCGGATCTCGACCGTTCGTGACGAGGTGGCGCTCCCACGCGGCGAACGCGACCAGGACCACCAGCCCGGCGCCGCCCAGTACGAGCACGGGCGACACCCCGCCCCGTTCGAGCACCGTGTACCCGAGCACCTCGAAGTCCTGCCGGGCCCGGACCAGGCCGTACCTGCCGGCCAGCAGCGTCCCGACGACGAGGAGCCCGAATCCGGTCGCGGACAGCACCGCTCCCAGGAGGTCGAACCGGCGATCCTCCGCCGGAACGCTGCGTCGCCCCGGTTCGGCGACCCGGCGCATGAGGAGCAGCACGACAACCGTCACCACGGTTCCCATGAGGAACGACACCCGCCAGCTCAGGAAACTGGTGATCACGCCACCGACGATGGGGCCTGCCGCCGCGGCGACCCCGCCGACCGTCCCGATCGTCGACAACGCCCTCGTCCGCGTGGCGCCGGTCAGGGCGTCGGTGAGCAGGGCAAGCATGGCCGGGATCATGAGTGCCACGCCGATCCCCTGGAGCAGGGACCAGCCGACCAACATGAAGACGATACTCGGGCCGACGGCAGTGATGAGCGTGCCGAGCCCGAAGATCTCCGCGCCCAGGACGAAGGTTCGTCGGTAGCCGAGACGGCCTCCGAGCTTGCTGCTCGTGATCAGGAACGCGGCGATGACGAGGGAGTACAGCGAGATCGCCGACTGTACGGCGGTCAGAGTGGTCTGCAGATCCGCGACTATGGCCGACATGGCCACGTTCATGGCGGTCGAGTTGTAGACCATCAGGAAGTTCTGGACCGCAAGGGGGAGGAACAGGGCTCCGGCGACGCCCGGTCCCGGTGTGCCGGTCCTTCCGCCGCCGTTCACGTCGGCATGGGCGACGACCCTGATGCCGCCGCGCCCGCGCGGACACCGACTGCTGCCGCGGCCGCGGCGGACACAACGGAAAGGGCGATGCCCGGAAAAGCGGGTGCCACCCCGGCGGACGACGTTGCGGTACCACGAAGTCGCACGACGAGCCTCGATTCTGCCCGTGGCCGGTGGCATCACGACCGGCCCGTGAGTTCGACGGTACGACCTCCGGACGGCCCGACGGCGAGAATCGGCGACGTGCCTGGTTCCGCCGTTCGACCACGATCTCGCGACTCCGTTCAGTCTGGGCCACAACAGGTCCGAAGGGTCGAGCCGGGAGTGGTCGGTCAGGCGGTGTGCTGATCGGAGACACCCGGCCGGCGCTGCCGGCTCCCCGAGCGGCCATCGGCGGTACGTATCCGCGAAGGTGGAGGATAGAAGTCCCACAGACGCGTCACATCTCATCGATGCCCACTCCCGTCTGCGAAAGCGCAGACCTGTCTCAGGCAGATGGAACGTGATGGACGAGGTAAGCGGTGCGATCCGATTCCCGGCCGCGTTCACCGCGATCGAGAACCATTTCACATGGAAGCTCCAGACCGACGACGGCCGGACCGGCTTCGTCCGGATGGCCGAGGACTACGCGCGGCGACACCACACCCGGCTCGATCTACCGGCGTTGCGCGCGTTCGCCGATCTGCGTAACGCCCGCAACGCCCACTCGCGTCTTTCGGACTCGACGATCCGCTCCGCTCGGTCCTCGAGGAGATCCGCCGGCACCACTACTCGCAGTTTCCCATCTGCGACGACCGCACCTACCGCGGTCTGCTGACCACCAACTGCATCGCACGCTGGCTCGCACACCGCCTGGCCACCGACGAGATCGTCGAAGGCGAGACCGTGGGCGCGGCACCGGAGTTCGTCGAGCCCCACGATCGAGCCATCCATCTGTCCCGCAAGACGACCGTGCCGCAGGCCCTCAAGAAACTCTCCCCACCCGCCGACGGCGGACTCCCGCCGACCGCCTTGATCATCACGCACAGCGGCAAGCCCCACGAGAGCCCACTGTCCCTCGTCGTCGCGGACGACCTGCCGGTCCTGGTCGCCGCGATGAGCGCGGGAACATAACTGGGCACATTGCCGATACTCCTGTCGACGGCGGCAACTCGATTCCGACCGGGAGGTCCCCGTGAGACCCGGCGAAGTGCGGCTCGGCCAAGGAGTCTGGTGGGCCGAGGAATATTGGCGGGTGATGGGCGTCTACGACGACGGCAGACTGCTGCGCCTGGCGAGACCGACCCACTTCGAGGACGGCAGCTTCTCGTTCACCGAAAACGTGGTCAACGACGTACCCGTCGAGTTCGTCTCGCCCCCCGACTCGCGTGGACCCGGCTGGACATAGCAGGCGACGACAGCGCCACTCCGGGTCACGAAGAGGGAATCGTGAGAATCACTCTGCCCAACGGCATCGTCATCGAGGACGACGACCCATCCGCTGCCGCGGCCGCTGCCCTCGCGGGCCTCGCACCCGTCGTTGACGATGCCGGCCCCGCCCCGAATGACGTCCCGGACGAGGAATCCGCCGGTTGCTCGGAGGACGCGGCACTCGAAGCCCTGCACATCGTGCGTGCTCGACCGAAGCCGGTGACCGTCACGTACCTCGCCAGGAGATCGGGCATCACCCCGGAGGACGCCCTGGAACGACTCGCGATGCTTGTCGTGATGGGCCGGGTCGAGCAACTGTCCGACGGCATCTACCGCCCGATCGACAACGTCAACGACGTCGACGAGAGCGAGCCTCGGGACACCGCGGCGATGAATGCCGGCACCCCGGCCGAGGAGTCCGAGACGGTGCCCTCCGCGGAACCCGACCCCTTCGATGCGATCATGACTTTCAGGCGTGAGGTGCAAGCCCTGCTACCGACCCGACGTGACCGCGAGACCTACGACCTGTTCGTCTCCCGACGCAAGCGTTTGTCGAGTGCACGTGCCGCTGCGCTGCTCGAGCCGTCCCATCGTCGGGCGATACAGGCTCGGCTCGACGACGACCGCGACCGGCAAACCTTCGAGTTGTTCGTCGAGAACGACGCCTTCCAGTCGGAGGGCACGGTCGCCGGTTCGCTCTTCATCACCCGCCGTGAGGCCGAGGACCGGCTGCAAAGACTGGTCGCGCGCGGAGTCATCGGACGCAAACCAACCGGCTACGGGACCTACCACCGCTACTACACCATCGACTGACTTTCTCCGAGTAGGCGAACAGTGCTGGACTGCACCCTTCAGGCGCTCATAGACGGTCGGAAACAACGCCACCAGCAGCTTCTGCGACATCCTCTGGTTGTCGAGGATCTGCGCCGACCGGTCCGCCGAGGAGTCCATAGCTCCCGATCACCGCGGCGAGGAATTCACTGTGCAGGTCCTGGCTCGCCGAGAACGGCTGCATGGTGCCGTCTGCGCCTGCTGCAGGGTCTCGGACTCCTCGAGCCGGTCCCGAATGTAGGTGACGACGTTGCGCACGCTCGAGTCGGGGTGGTCACCGGAGCAGGCACTGCGGGACCGGCGCATACCCGAGGGGGCGACGAACGAGCGGCACTCGTTACCCGCCGGAACGATTCGAGGATCGGGTCGGGCAGTCGGCGCAGCGCCGGACGGCTGCCGGGCCGTGTAGTCCGTACGCTGTGCCGTCCATCCGGCCTCACTGCGGAGCGGCTGAGAGGGCGGGGAAGACCACGCGGTAGACCGACGGAACGGCACCTCCGGGCGTCAGTCGCCGGTCCCTCCGAACTCGGGAGGGGTGTCGCGGTAGGTGAACGGTTCCAACGTCACCATTGCGCCGGTGCCTTCGTCACCGTCGACGAGTTGGGCCGCCGTGGCTCGGAATTCCACGCCGACGGTCCTCACGTACCCGTCCGCCTCCCACTGCCCGACCCTCCACCGCAAGTAGTCCCGCAGATCGTCCAAGCTCGCGAAGAACGTCACCGACTTGGGTGCGAGAACCACGCCGTCCTGCCGCCACGACTCTTCCAGGCCGTAGTAGCCGCGGGTGTGGCCGGCCCAGACCTCGTCGAGGGGCACAATCAATTCACTGGGATCGCGTATCGGAACAGGACGCCATCCGTCCTTCGCGGGCTTGCCCTCGAGCACACGATCGGGTGCGCCACTGAGCGTCACGAGGGCCTGCATCTCGGCATCCGGCAGTTCGCGGAACGCCGCGGGGCCGTTGACTGCATTCGAGCTCTCCAGGGGCGTCCCCGCTTTTCGCTCGTGCACCGGGAACGCCGGCGTCAGCCAGTGGATGGGCTGCAAGTAGATTCTGCGAACGCCGGGCTCCCCAGTCAGCTTGGTGACCGTGCAGAACCCGACCACGGACTTCGAATCGGTCTGATAGGCCGCCACCACGTCCCCGGCCGTCACTTCTTCGGCGAGATGCTTGGACACCTCACCCGACAGCGTCGAGTAGTCCCCGCCCCACTCGACAGGTGCACCTCGACTGAACACGCCCCGTAGCCAGTCACCGTAATACCCGGACGGCCCGCCTTCCGCGGCGTTGCACTTGTAGAGCCAGAACCCCATCTCTACCTCTCCCGGTGACCGCAACAGACCGAAGCTGGGCCTTCCCAGTCCGGGGTAACCTCGCGAACTCCGCCTACCCGTTTCTGTGCCTTTCAAAAGCGGCGGGTCCTCGATTGGGAGAATCGGCCGCCGGTGGCTGGTGCCGCCCGCACAATCGCAACCATGGAGCTGGACGGTAATGACCTCGGAAGGCTGCGCCGAGTCGCGGACCCACTCAGTGTCCGGACGTCAGAAGCAGGTGATTTCACGCCCTGGCTTGCCGAGAACATCGACCTCCCGGCTGAGTAGCTCGAGAGGCCGTTGACGGTCGTGTCCACACAGGTCGCTGTCGGCGAATTCTGCTTCGACATCCAGGCGGAGGACGACAACGGCCGCACCGTCGTCATCGAGAACCAACTCGAGCGAACCGATCACGGGCACCTGGGCAGAGCCTGATGTACGCAGCCGGCTTCGACGCCGCGGCCATCGTTTGGGTATCGACACGGTCGGTGAAGATCACCGAAGCGCGCTCGACTGGCTCAACGAACGCACTGACAGCTCGGTCGGCTGTTCGACGACGACCTCGAGGCGGTCGCGAGCGCCCTCTCGGAGGCGCGAGCTCGGGCGAATGTGGGCAAAGCCCTTCCGGCGGTGAGGTACCGGACCCTGGACAGGCTGCTGGGCAGCGTGGGTTGCAGCAGCTGCTCGACGGCACCTATGACATGCCCGGCGTCGTGCGTACGCGCTACGGGGATACCCGTCACCATCCTCCAGGTCGGCCTCACCCAGGTGAGTGCGCTCCTTCCACCCAGGGCAGCGGTTCATGAATGCCACAACCGGCGACCTCGAGACCGTGACGGGTGTACCACGCCGTCCCGTGTTCCCTCGTCGATCCGGCACACAGTGAGGGCAGAGACGGCGCATCCTGAGTGGGTGGCGCGAGCCGTCGGGTCGGCGGCGGAGAATCTCGGCAAGGGCTATCGACACAGGAGGACGCGATGACCTCACCTGCGAACAGCACCCCGATTCCGCCCGGCATCGAGATGCCGGACGAGGTCCGCACCCGGTTGGGCACGCTGCGGTCCTTCGACGGAGTCCCGGACGACGAGACGACCCGGACACTGTTCGACAACCTGGACTTCCAGCGGGCGGTGCAGGCGTACCTGCTGGCGCAGCATCCGGTGTCGTGGGCGGCGTGGCGCCGGGGGCTGCTGCGCTGGGGCCCGGCGAACACCACGATGGCGCTCTGGGAGGACCTGTGCCACCCGTGCACCGTCGGACCGGCGATGCACACGACCGTTGTGTACTTCTACATGTGGATCGACCTCCACGACGGACCCCTCGTCCTGGACGCCCCGCCCGACGTGTACGGCCTGATCGACGACTCGTGGGGGCGCTGGGTCGTCGACATCGGCGCCACCGGACCCGACAAGGGCCAGGGTGGCAAGTACCTGTTCCTGCCGCCTGCATACGACGGCGAGGTCCCGGACGGCTACTTCGTGGTGCGGTCCCGTAGCTACGGGATGTGCCTCGTCTCGCGCGGTTTCCGCGACGAGCACGGCGACCCGCATCCGGCCGCCGACATGATCAAGGCGAAGACCCGGGCTTACCCGCTGGCTCAGGCCGACGACCCGCCGCCGATGCGATTCGTGAACGTCTCCTTCGAGCCGTGGGTCACCATCCCGGCCGCCGACTACCAGTACTGGGAGCTGCTCAACGAGGTGGTGCAGTCCGAGCTGCCGGAGTCATCCGACCCGGTCACGCTGGGGATGTTCGCCGCCGTCGGCATCCAGCACGGCAAACCGTTCGACCCCGACGAGCGGATGCGGGCAATCCTGACCGAGGCAGCCGCGGTCGGCGACGCGACCGCCCGCGCGCTCCTCTACCGGGTCCGCCAGCCCGAGGCACGCTACTACCCGGACGGCGCCTGGCGGGTCTTCCTCTTCGCCGGTTACCAGTTCCAGGACAATGGCGCCGCGATGCTCGACACCGCCGCCGCGCTCGGCTTCATAGGGAGCGGATCGAGTCCGGCGTACCTGACGGAGATGGTCGGCGCCGGATCGCAGTATGTCACGGCGTTCGTCGACGCCACCGACGCGCACTTCGACGGCGGCAGGACCTACCGGCTGCACGTCCCGCCGAACGTGCCGGTCAACACCTTCTGGTCGATCGTCGTCTACGACACCCAGACCCGGTCGATGCTGCAGACCGACCAGGAATGGCCCACCGTTGCCAGCGACCGCGACATGATCTCGAACGCGGACGGCTCCGTCGACGTCCACTTCGGTCCCGAACGGCCGGAGGGCAGCCGCAACTGGATCCAGACCCTGCCCGGCAAGAGCTGGTTCGCGATAGTCCGGCTCTACGGTCCGCTGGAACCGTGGTTCGACAAGACATGGAGACTGCCCGACATCGAACCGCTCGCGTAGCAACTGGGAATGGTCCGCCCTGACGGCCGGTGCCTCTCCACCGGCCGTCAGAGACGTCACGCCGACTTCTGGTCGGTGTCCGGCGGGTGGTCGAGCTTGCGACGGGCCGCGGTGACGGCCGCGTCGACGGTCGAGTGTGCGTCTGTAACGACACTGGCGATGCCGGTCGCGCTGAGCAGGTCGCGCACCTGGCCGATCTCGCCGGCGAAGAGCAGCCGAATGTGGTGGTGCTCGAGGTCGGCATACAGCCGGTCCAGCATCTCGACGGCGGTGATGTCGATTCCCGGCACAGCTGCGGTGTCGAGGACGACGGCCCGCGTGTCGTCATGGACATGGCCGCGTACGGCCGCTGCCACGTTGTCGGCGTTGGCGTAGATCAAGCCGGACTCGGGCCGCAGCACCACGATTCCGGGCTCAGTGAGCGCGTCGGGATGGCGCTGCAGGTCGACCCAGCGGCTCTTGTCCGGTGTGCGGCCCAGCTCGGCGACGTGGGGCCGCGAGGCCCGGAACAGCAGGAGCAGGACCGACACCGCGACACCGAGGAAGAGCCCGGGAAGGATGTCGAAGACCAGCACACCCACCATGGCGCTCGCCGCGGCGAGGAAGTCCGCGTACGCCGCGACGCCGTAGATCCGCCGCAGGCTCGGGGTCGCCAGGCGCGCGTACTTGCGCAGCGTCCGGAAGTCGACGAGCTTCGTGACGGCCGCGATCACCACGGCGGCGAGGGTGGCCTCCGGCAGGTTCGCGAACAGACCGGTCAGGAACAGCAGCGTCATCACCGTCAGCGCCGCCACGACGATGCCAGAGATCTGCGACACCGCCCCGGCCGAGACGTTGACCGCGGTCTTCGACAGGGACCCGTTGACGATCATCCCGGAGGACAGTCCCGCGCCGATGTTCGCTGTGCCCACCCCGAGCAGCTCCTGGTTCGGATCGATCTCGTAGTGTTCCTTGGCGGCGTAGTTCTTGGCTGCTCCGACGCCCTCGGCGAACGCCACCAGCAGGATCCCTGCCGCCGACGCGAGCAGCGTGACGTAGTCGGATCCAGGGAGGCCGGGGAGCCCGAGCGGAGGTAGCCCGCCTTCGATCCGCCCGACGATCTCCACTCCCTTGGCGTCGAGGCCGAGGACCGAGACGGCGACGATTCCCAGGACGACCGCGACCAGCGGTGCGGGCAGCCGGGGCGACACCCTGTGCAGGACCAGTACGACCGCAAGGGAGCCGGCGCCAACGGCCAACGTCCAGCCGTTCGTCCCACCCAGCGACGTGACCAGGTGCCAGGCTTTTTCGAAGAAGTCCCCCTCTCCCCTCGGGACTCCGAAGAGCTTCGGGAGCTGGCCGACGATGATCGTCAGCGCCAAGCCGACGATGAACCCCTTCAGCACCGGCTCGGAGATGAAGGAAGCCAGAAACCCCAGACGCAACAGCCCCGCGAGAATCCCGAGCGCACCAACCAGCAGCGCCAGACCGGCCGTCAGCGCTGCCGAATCGGCGTCACCGGAAATGCCGGCAACAGCAGCACCCGAAAGCGCCGCGGTGGCCGCCATCGGCCCCACCACCAGGTGCCGGGAGCTGCCGAACAGCGCGTAGAGGAGCAGCGCCGCGGGCGCGGCATACAGGCCGATCACCGGGGACACCCCGGCGATCGTGGCGTACGCGAGGGCCTCGGGCACCAGAACCGCCCACACCGTCAGGCCGGCCAGCAGGTCACGTCCCATCTGGTTGGCCCGATAGCCCTCGAACGACGTGAGCAGCGGCACCTTCACAACACGAGCACAGCAAACCCGGCCCGGCCACGACAGAGCCCAAAGACCCCGGGTGACGCCGCACGATCCCCGGCACACCGCGGCCCCGGCCTGGCCGTGTCCGCGGGTGTCAACGTAAAGGCCCTGCAGTGGATGTCGGGTGGGCAGAAGCCCCCTCGAGCGGTGAGGGACCGGCCGCTGACCAGGTCTTTCACCGCCACTCCCCTGGTGGGCGCGGAGGGTTTCGAACCCCCGACCGCTGGTGTGTAAAACCAGAGCTCTACCACTGAGCTACACGCCCGCAAATCCGACGGCTCGCGCCGCCGGACTGTGCCTCAGGACTTTAGCGCGGCCAGCGCTCGCACCCAAGCGCCCTGGTCACGGGGTTCGCCGGGCTGATTCTCCTCGGCGAACCGGATGATGCCGTCCTTGTCCACGACGAACGTGCCGCGGTTGGCGAAACCGAACTTGTCGTTGAACACGCCGTAGGCCTGGGCGACGGCGCCGTGGGGCCAGAAATCGGACAGCAGCGGGAACGTGTAGCCCTGCTCGGCGGCCCAGATCTTGTGCGTGGGCGAGGCCCCCACCGAGACGGCGATGATCGCGGTGTCGTCGTTCTCGTACGTCGGCAGGTCGTCCCGCACGGCGCACAGCTCGCCCTGGCAGACCCCGGTGAACGCCAGCGGGTAGAACACGAGCAGCACGTTCTTGTGCCCGCGGAAGCTCGACAGGGTCACTTCCTGGTTGTTCTGGTCCTTGAGTGTGAAATCGGGCGCCTCGGCACCCACCTCGATCGCCATCGCGTCGGTCGTCCTTACTTCGGTGGAGGTGAACTGAGCGGTGCGCTCAGCGCTTGGTGCGGGCGGCCTTCGGCTGCACCAGCCGGCTGCCCACCCAGTCGCCGAGGTTGGCGGTCGAGGTCTGGGTCAGGCCGGCGGTCGTGGCCGATTCGGCGATCTCGCTGGGCTCGACGTGATCCGCGCGGCCGGTCTTCGGGGTCAGCACCCAGACGACGCCCTCGTCTGCGAGCGGGCCGATCGCATCCATGAGCGCGTCGACGAGGTCCCCGTCGCTGTCGCGCCACCAGAGGAGCACCACGTCGACGACCTCGTCGGAGTCCTCGTCGAGCAGGTCCGATCCGATGGTGTCCTCGACGGCGGCCCGCAGGTCGTCGTCCGTGTCCTCATCCCAACCGAGTTCCTGAACCACCTGGTCGTGGGTGATACCGAGCTTCTGAACGTAGTTCTGGGCGTCCGCCGCGGCGACCACGGTGGTGTCCTCCTTCGGTTGGGCCGCGGGCCTGCCGCGTACCGGATGTCACGAGCGATTTTTCAAAGCGAACATCCTCGGGGGGCTCAACGCAAGCCGAATCGCAAGGAAAGTCACAACATTCTTCCGGGGACGTTACCGCGAGGAGCTCCGCACCGCCGATTCTGCCGCGCGGAGTCGAACGGTCCGGATACCCGCCTCGCGGCCGCTTCACACCCGGGGGGATGCCTCCCACCGCGCGATGGGGGAAGATGAGCAGTGCATCTCGTTCAGATGTCGATGAGTCGGCTCCCACAAGAGCCGGCCTACGGAGCGGGCGCCACACCTGCGCGCCCCACCACGATGAGGAGCAGACGTTGACAGACCTGATCCACGAGCCCGATTCCTCGACGAGCGCCGCCACACAAGGCGCCTCGGAAGCGGGATCCTCGCCGAACACCAGCGGGGCCTCCGACGGCCGCGTGCGGGTCATCCGCGAGGGCGTGGCCTCCTACCTGCCGGACATAGACCCGGCCGAGACCACGGAGTGGCTCGAGTCCTTCGACGGGCTGCTCGAGTCCGCCGGTCCTGCGCGTGCCCGGTACCTGATGCTGCGCCTGCTCGAGCGTGCCGGCGAGCGGCACGTCTCGATCCCGGCACTGACCTCGACCGACTACGTGAACACCATCCCGACCGAGAACGAGCCGTGGTTCCCCGGCGACGAGGAGGTCGAGCGTCGCTACCGTGCCTTCATCCGGTGGAACGCCGCGATCATGGTGCACCGCGCGCAGCGCCCCGGCATCGGCGTCGGCGGCCACATCTCCACCTACGCCTCCTCCGCGGCGCTGTACGAGGTGGGCTTCAACCACTTCTTCCGCGGCAAGGACCACCCCGGCGGCGGCGACCAGATCTTCATCCAGGGTCACGCCTCCCCCGGCGTCTATGCCCGCGCCTACCTCGAGGGGCGCATCCCGGCCGAGCAGCTCGACGGGTTCCGCCAGGAGGCCAGCCACGCCGACCAGGGCGGCGGCCTGCCGTCCTACCCGCATCCGCGGTTGCTGCCCGACTTCTGGGAGTTCCCGACGGTGTCGATGGGCCTGGGCCCGATGAACGCGATCTACCAGGCGCGGTTCAACCACTACCTGAACGACCGCGGCCTGAAGGACACCTCCGACCAGCATGTGTGGGCGTTCCTCGGCGACGGCGAGATGGACGAGCCGGAGTCGCGGGGTCTCGCGCACGTCGCGGCGACCGAGGGTCTGGACAACCTCACGTTCGTGGTGAACTGCAACCTGCAGCGCCTCGACGGTCCGGTCCGCGGCAACGGCAAGATCATCCAGGAACTGGAATCGTTCTTCCGCGGCGCCGGCTGGAACGTCATCAAGGTGGTGTGGGGTCGCGAGTGGGACGCCCTGCTGCACGCCGACAAGGACGGCGCGCTGGTCAACCTGATGAACGCGACGCCGGACGGCGACTACCAGACCTACAAGGCCAACGACGGCGCCTTCGTCCGCGAGCACTTCTTCGGCCGCGACCCGCGCACCAAGGAACTGGTCAAGAACCTCAGCGACCAGGAGATCTGGAACCTCAAGCGTGGCGGCCACGACTACCGCAAGATCTACGCGGCGTACGCGGCGGCGATGGCGCACAAGGGCCAGCCGACGGTGATCCTCGCGCACACGATCAAGGGGTACACCCTCGGCAAGCACTTCGAGGGCCGCAACGCCACGCACCAGATGAAGAAGCTCACGCTCGAGGACCTCAAGTACTTCCGCGACCTGCAGCGCATCCCGATCTCGGACGCCGAGCTCGAGGCGAACCCGAAGATGCCGCCGTACTACCACCCGGGCAACGACTCCCCGGAGATCCAGTACATGCTCGAGCGGCGGCGCGCGCTCGGCGGGTTCCTGCCCGAGCGCCGTACCGCCAAGGCCCCGCTGACGCTGCCCGACGACAAGGCCTACGAGGTGATCCGCAAGGGCTCCGGCAAGCAGCAGGTGGCCACCACCATGGCGCTGGTGCGCATCATGAAGGAGCTGCTGCGCGACAAGGAGATCGGTCCGCGCATCGTGCCGATCATCCCGGACGAGGCCCGCACCTTCGGTATGGACTCGTGGTTCCCGTCGCTGAAGATCTACAACCGCAACGGCCAGCTGTACACGTCGGTCGACGCGGAACTGATGCTCGCCTACAAGGAGAGCGTCGTCGGGCAGATCCTGCACGAGGGCATCAACGAGGCCGGTTCCACCGCATCGTTCACCGCCGTCGGCACCTCGTACGCCACGCACGGGTTGCCGATGATCCCGCTGTACATCTTCTACTCGATGTTCGGCTTCCAGCGCACCGGCGACGGGCTGTGGGCGGCGGCCGACCAGATGGCCCGCGGTTTCGTGCTCGGCGCGACGGCCGGCCGCACCACCCTCACCGGTGAGGGCCTGCAGCACGCCGACGGGCACTCGTTGCTGCTGGCGTCCACCAACCCGGCGGTGGTGTCGTACGATCCTGCGTTCTCCTACGAGCTCGCGCACATCGTCAAGGACGGTCTGCGCCGCATGTACGGCGGCACGGAGGGTGTCGACGGGTTCGGCGGCGAGAACATCTTCTACTACATCACCCTCTACAACGAGCCGTACGTGCAGCCGGCCGAGCCGGAGAACCTCGACGTCGAGGGCCTGCTCAAGGGCATCTACCTGTACCGGCGCGGCGAGGGCTCCGGGCCGAAGGCGCAGATCCTCGCCTCCGGTGTGCTCATGCCCGAGGCGCTGCGGGCGCAGGAAATGCTCGCCGAGGAATGGGGCGTGGCCGCGGACGTGTGGTCGGTGACCTCGTGGGGCGAGCTGCGCCGTGACGGCGTCGAGTGCGAGCGGCAGGCGTTGCTCGACCCGGGTGCCGACGCTCCGACGCCGTACGTGGCCAAGGTCCTCGCCGACGCCGCCGGTCCGTTCGTGGCGGTCTCGGACTGGATGCGCGCGGTACCGGACCAGATCCGGCAGTGGGTGCCGGGCGACTACACGACGCTCGGCGCCGACGGGTTCGGGTTCTCCGACACCCGCCCGGCCGCGCGCCGGTTCTTCAACATCGACGCGGAGTCGACGGTGGTCGCGGTGCTCGCCGCCCTCGGCCGGGACGGCGCGATCGATCGCTCGCAGGCGGTCGAGGCGGCCCGGCGGTACCGCATCGACGACGTGGCGGCGGCTCCGGAGCAGACCTCGGATCCCGGCGTGGCCTGATCCGACCCGCTCCGCCGCGGGCGACGGGCGTAGTTTCGTCCCATGGTCGCAGAACCCGCAGAGCCGCGTCCGAGGCGGGCACCGGGCGTCCCTACCGGGCGTCCGGTGCCGCCGGCGCGGCCGGAGCGTGATCCCCTGCCCGACGCGCTCCTGCGCCGGGTCAAGCAGTTCTCCGGGCGGCTGTCCACCGAGGCCGTCCACGCCATGCAGGAGCAGTTGCCGTTCTTCGCGGATCTCGACGCGTCGCAGCGATCCAACGTGCAGCTGATCATCCAGACGGCGGTCGTCGACTTCCTCGAATGGGTGCGCAACCCCGACAGTGATCTGCGGTTCAGCCTGGACGCGTTCCAGGTGATCCCGCAGGATCTGGCGCGGCGGCTGACGCTGCGCCAGACCGTGGACATGGTCCGCGCCGCCATGGAGTTCTTCGAGCAGTGGCTGCCCGCGCTGGCGCGCAACGAGCAACAGCTCGTCGCACTGACCGAGGCGACGCTGCGCTACGGCCGGGAACTGGGCTTCGCCGCAGCCTCGGTCTACGCCAGCGCGGCCGAGTCCCGCGGCGCCTGGGACACCCGCCTCGAGGCGCTGGTCGTCGACGCGGTGGTCCGCGGCGACACCGGTTCGGACATGCTCTCGCGCGCCGCGACGCTGAACTGGGATGCGACGGCGCCGGCCACCGTGATCATCGGCACTCCCCCGCCGAACGAGGGTGTGTCGGTCGTGACGACCGTGCACTCGATCGCGCAGCAGCACGGCCGCGCCGCGCTGGCAGTGGTGCAGGGCGAGCGGCTCGTGATGGTGGTCAGCGGGGAGCTGCACGGCAGCATCGAGGCGATGACGTTCCGCTCCGAGCTGATGCGCAGCTTTTCCGACGACCCGGTGGTGATCGGTCCTACCACGCCCACCCTCGCGTCGGCGCACGCGTCCGCGGTCGAGGCGATGGCCGGCATGGAGGCGGTGGCCGGGTGGCGGGGAGCGCCGCGGCCGGTGCACGCGGCGGAACTGCTGCCGGAGCGGGCGCTGCTCGGCGACGCGGGGGCGATCGCCGCGCTCGAGGACGACGTGGTGGCTCCGCTCACCGAGGCGGGTCCGGCGCTGGCCGACACCCTCGACGCATACCTCGACTGTGGGGGTGCTGTCGAGACCTGTGCCCGACAGCTGTTTGTTCATCCAAATACCGTCCGGTACCGGCTCAAGCGGATCACAGAAGTCACCGGCCGCGACCCCACGAATCCCCGTGATGCTTACGTGTTGCGGATAGCCGCCACCGTGGGAAGGCTGGCTCGAAGTCATAACGAATTACGAACTCCAGTCCCACCAGTCTCCCGTTTCACACTGCGCGAACCGGGCACGTAACGGGAGGCGGCGTTCCGTCGATGGTGGACGCCGACGTGCTGTTTTGTGGGAACCCTACAAAACAGCAAGCGAGAGTTCATCCCTACCGACATCTCGCAAGGCCCTGTCCAGGGTGTTCTCTGATCATCGTGATTTCGCTGCTCGCCCCCGGTCAGGGCTCCCAGACACCCGGCATGCTCGCCTCCTGGTTGGAGCAGCCCGGCGCCCGCGATCGCATCCAGCTGTGGTCGAAGGCCTCGGGCCTCGACCTCGAACGCCTCGGCACCACCGCGACGGCCGAGGAGATCACCGACACGGCGGTGACCCAGCCGCTGGTCGTCGCGACGGCGCTGCTGGCCTACGAGGAACTCGAGGCCCGCAACCTCGTCCCGGACGACACGATCGTCGCCGGCCATTCGGTCGGCGAGCTCGCGGCCGCGGCAATCGCCGGGGTCATCAGCGCGGACGAGGCGGTCATGCTCGCCGCCGTCCGCGGTGCCGAGATGGCCCGGGCGTGCGCGATCGAGCCGACCGGGATGTCGGCCGTGCTCGGCGGCAACGAAGAGGACGTGCTCGCCCGGCTGGCCGAACTCGACCTGACGCCGGCCAACATCAACGCGGCCGGCCAGATCGTCGCCGCCGGTCGCCTCACGGCACTCGAGGAGCTCGCGGCGAACGCTCCGGAGAAGGCCCGGATCCGGCCCCTGCCGGTCGCCGGCGCCTTCCACACCGTATTCATGGCCCCGGCCCAGGAAGCCGTCGCCGAGGCCGCGGCGAAGATCGTGCCCAGCGATCCGACCCGCACGCTGCTGTCCAACTCCGACGGGGCACCTGTCACATCCGGAGCGGACGCACTGACCAAGCTTGCCGCGCAGGTCACCCGACCGGTGCGCTGGGACCTGTGCACCGCGACCCTGCGCGCGGCCGAGGTCTCGGCGGTCGTGGAGCTTCCCCCGGCCGGCACCCTGGTCGGCATCGCCAAGCGGGAGATGCGCGGCACGCCGACCACGGCACTCAAGACCCCTGAGGAGATCTCAGCGCTGGCCGAATCGCTCCGCGTCGGCTAGTTTGCTGCGCGCGCGTCGCGCAGTACGGGACCTGCCCTCGACGGGCACCCGGAATCCGGGCGGAATCCGCCACCCGGTCCGATCAGCAAGACGAAACGAAGAAGGGAGCCACAACGTGGCCGCCACCCAGGAAGAAATCATCGCCGGTCTCGCGGAGATCATCGAAGAGGTCACCGGCATCGAGCCCTCCGAGGTGACCGTCGAGAAGTCCTTCGTCGACGACCTCGACATCGACTCCCTGTCCATGGTCGAGATCGCCGTGCAGACCGAGGACAAGTACGGCGTGAAGATCCCCGACGAGGACCTCGCCGGCCTCCGCACCGTCGGTGACGCCGTCGCCTACATCCAGAAGCTCGAGGCCGAGGGCGTCCAGGCCACGAACGACAACGAGTGAGCTCAACCGTGACTTCCGCCTCTCCCCGCACCGGGACATTCCCCAACGTCGTCGTCACCAGCCTCGCGGCCACGACATCGATCGCTGGTGACGTGGATGCCACGTGGAAGGGCCTGCTCGCCGGTGAGAGCGGCATCGACACGCTGACCGGCTTCGTCGACGAGTTCGACCTGCCGGTTCGCATCGGCGGCAAGCTCAAGACCAGCCCCGACGAAACCCTCTCGCGCGTCGAGATCCGCCGGATGAGCTTCGTCGAGCGGCTCGCGCTGGGCCTCGGCCGCACCGTGTGGGAGAACGCGGGCAGCCCGGAGGTCGACCGCGAGCGCCTCGGTGTCGTCATCGGCACCGGTCTCGGTGGCGGCGAAGCGCTCATCGACGCCGTCGACAAGCTGCGCAACGACGGCTACCGCAAGGTGTCCCCGTTCGCCGTGCAGATGGTCATGCCGAACGGCCCGTCGGCGACGGTGGGCCTCGAGCTCGGCGCGAAGGCCGGCGTGCTGACGCCGGTGTCCGCCTGCTCGTCCGGCAACGAGGCCATCGCCCACGCCTACCGGATGATCGCGATGGGCGATGCCGACATCGTCGTCGCCGGTGGCGTCGAGGGCCAGCTCGACGCGGTCGCCACCGCCAGCTTCGCCATGATGCGGGCGCTGAGCACCCGCAACGACGACCCGAGCAGGGCGTCGCGTCCGTTCGACAAGGACCGCGACGGCTTCGTCTTCGGCGAGGCCGGCGCGCTGATGGTGCTCGAGACCGAGGAGCACGCCAAGGCGCGCGGCGCCACCATCCACGCCCGCCTGCTCGGTGCGGGCATCACCTCGGACGGATTCCACATCGTGGCACCCGATCCCGAGGGGACGGGCGCGGCGCGTGCCATGACGAAGGCCATCAGTGGCGCCGGCCTGTCGCCGTCCGACATCGGCTTCGTCAACGCGCATGCCACGGCCACACCCATCGGCGACATCGCCGAGGCGAAGGCGATCAATTCCGCGGTCGGCAACCATGCCGCGGTGTATGCACCGAAGGGAGCCCTGGGGCATTCGATCGGTGCGGTCGGCGCGCTCGAAGCGGTCCTGACGGTCCTGAGCCTGCGGGACGGGGTCATCCCGCCCACGCTCAACGTGGACAACCAGGATCCAGAGATCGATCTCGACGTCGTGAAGGGCGAAGCCCGTTACGGCCGGATCGATTTCGCGCTGAACAACTCGTTCGGTTTCGGTGGGCACAACGTTGCGCTCGCGTTCGGCCGGGCCTGACCCGACCGGACTTCGCTCGCCGTCGGGGTGGGGGTCTCGTCACGGGACCCCCACCCCCGGCGCCCATCCCCCGCTCTTGCCTTGCCCGAGGAGAACGCGATGACCGTCCTGGAACCTGCTCAGACGCGCGACGCCGCCGTCGACCCCCGCGATCCGCTCCGGCGGCTCGAGCGGCTGTTCGACGCGGGCACCCTGAGCCTGCTGCACCCCCGGGACAAGTCCGGCATGCTCGCCGCGATCGGTTCCATCGACGGCGTCCGGACCGTCGCGTACTGCTCGGACGCCACCGTGATGGGTGGCGCCATGGGCGTGGACGGCTGCAAGCACATCGTCGACGCCATCGACACGGCCCTCGAACAGGACGTCCCGATCGTCGGGCTGTGGCACTCGGGCGGCGCTCGGCTCGCGGAGGGCGTCGACTCCCTCCATGCCGTCGGCCTGATCTTCGAGGCCATGGTCCGCGCTTCCGGCCGGATCCCCCAGATCTCCGTGGTTCTCGGCTTCGCGGCGGGCGGCGCCGCCTACGGCCCCGCACTCACCGACATCGTCATCATGGCGCCCGAGGCCCGCATCTTCGTCACCGGCCCCGACGTGGTGCGCAGCGTCACCGGCGAGCAGGTCGACATGGAATCCCTCGGTGGGCCGGACACCCACACCAAGAAGTCCGGCGTCGCCCACATCGCCGCCCACGACGAGGACGACGCCCTGCACCGGGCCCGTCGCCTCGTGTCGATGCTCGCCGAGCAGGGCGAGTTCGACCTCGACGCCGCCCGTCGCGGCGACACCGACCTGCGGGCGCTGCTGCCCGAATCCCCCCGCCGCGCCTACGATGTCCGCCCGATCGTGCACGAGCTGCTCGACAACGTCGAGGGCGAGTCCACCTTCGAGGAACTGCAGGCCGGATGGGCCCGGAGCGTCGTCACCGGCTTCGGCCGGCTCGGCGGACGCACGGTCGGCGTCATCGCGAACAATCCGCTGCGTCTCGGCGGCTGCCTGGACTCCGTCAGCGCGGAGAAGTCCGCGCGTTTCGTGCGCCTGTGCAACGCCTTCGGCGTTCCCCTCGTCGTCATCGTCGACGTGCCCGGCTACCTGCCCGGCGTGAGCCAGGAGTGGGAGGGCGTGGTCCGTCGCGGAGCCAAGCTGCTGCACGCATTCGCCGAGTGCGAGGTGCCCCGCGTGACGCTGGTGACCCGGAAGATCTACGGCGGCGCCTACATCGCGATGAACTCGCGGGCACTGGGCGCGACCGCCGTGTTCGCCTGGCCGGACGCCGAGGTCGCCGTGATGGGCGCCAAGGCGGCGGTGGGCATCCTGCACAAGCGGGCCCTGGCCGCGGCGCCGGAGGAGGAGCGGGAGGCACTGCACGACCGTCTCGCCGCCGAGCACGAGGCCATCGCCGGCGGCGTGGGCCGGGCGATGTCGATCGGCGTCGTCGACGAACTGATCGACCCGGCGACGACCCGCAGCACCCTCGCCCAGGCGCTGGCCGCGGCTCCCGCGCGCCGCGGCCGCCACAAGAACATCCCGCTGTAGGCGGCTGCGCCGCCGGTGCGTCTTTCGGGTTGCCCCAGCAGCCCGAAGGACGCACCGGCCGCGCAGCGGCCTACCCCACGTTCCGGCGCAACCAGGTCACCTCGGCACCCTCGCCGCCGCTGCGGTAGGGCTCGAGCGCCTCGTCCCAGGCCGTTCCCAGCACCCGGGTCAGTTCCTCCTCGATGTTGCCGCCGGCGAGCAGCGCCCGCAGCCGCATCTCTCCGACCACGACGTCCCCGTTCGCGCTCGTGTTGCCGCGCCACAGCCCCAGTCCCGGCACGTGGCTGTAGCGCTCGCCGTCGACGCCGTCGCTGGGGTCCTCGGTGATCTCGAAGCGGATCATCGGCCACACCCGGAGGGCGTCGACGAGGCGTGCGGCGGTCCCCACGGGACCCGCCCAGTTCACAGTCGTGCGCAGTTGTCCGACGTCGACCGGTTGACCGATCCAGGTGAGATCCGGACGGCAATCGAGGGTGGCGGCCAGTGCCCATTCGATATGCGGGCAGACCGCAGCAGGCGACGAGTGGATGTAGACCACCCCGGTCGTCGCATCCGCGAACTGGTTCGACGCGCGCACTACACACCTCCACTTCGACGAGGGACGTCTTCCCCAACGGCCTGACATCGAAGCGGTCGCGCATGGCGACAGGGGACAGTCTGCCTGTGTTACTCCTGTTTCGCTAGGGAACGGATGAGGAATTTGAGAATTCGGTGAGTACGTCGTCCGCGAGGGCCGGCCACCGCGGCTTGGCCCAGTCGCCGAAAGCCCTGTCGGTCAGCGCGACACACGCGATCTCCGCGCGGGGATCGACCCACAGGAATGTACCGGATTGGCCGAAGTGCCCGTACGTTTCGGGCGAATTGGCCGAACCGGTCCAGTGCGGGTTCTTCAGGCCGCGGATCTCGAACCCGAGCCCCCAGTCGTTGGGCTTGTGCATGCCGTATCCGGGCACGATCCCGTCGAGCCCCGGGAACTGCACCCGGGTGGCCTCCGCGAGAGTCTGCGCGGACACCAGGCGGGGCGCGAGCAGCTCCGCGGCGAAGTGCGTCAGGTCGGCGAGCGACGACTGTCCCCCGTGCCCGGCGGGTCCCGGCAGCGACGATTCCCGCATGCCGAGCGGATCGAAGACGGCCTGGGTGAGGTATTCGGGGAACGGGATGCCGGTCTCACCCGCGACGAGCTCCGCGAGGATCTCGAAGCCCGCGCTCGAGTAGATCCGTTTGCGCCCGGGCTCGGCCTGCGCCCGGCGTTCGTCGAAGGCGAGTCCCGACGCGTGTGCCAGCAGATGGCGGACGGTGGATCCCTCCGGACCGGCGGGCTGATCGAGCTCGACCGCACCCTCCTCCACGGCGACGAGGACCGCGTAGGCGACGAGCGGCTTGGTGACCGACGCGAGACGGTAGAGCCGCAACTGGTCGCCGTGCCCGGCGACGACACCGCCGCCGCGGGTGAGAACCGCGGCGGCGGCGTGGTCGACGGGCCAGTCGGAGATCGCGTCGAGGCTGTTCACGTACCCAGCCTAGAAGACGGCGCAGGCTACCGCGCGATCACCGATCGGCGTCGGTGTACTTGATGACGCCGCGGATGTTCTTCCCGTCGAGCATGTCCTGGTAGCCGTCGTTGATCTGTTCGAGGGTGTAGGTGCGGGTGACCATGTCCGCGAGGTTGAGCTGTCCGGACTTGTACATCGCCAGCAGGTTGGGGATGTCGACCCGCGCGTTGCAGCCGCCGAAGATGTTGCCCTGCAGATCCTTCTGCAGCATCGCGAACAGGAACGCGTTCAGCTTCACGTCCATGTCCGTCATGTGCCCCATCGCGGTGACCACGCAGCGGCCGTTCTTCGCCGTCAGCTGCAGGGCCTCCTCGACGTATTCGCCGCGCATCTCGCCCACGGTGATGATCGTCTTGTCCGCCATGCGGCCCCAGGTGGTCTCCATGATCGGCATGAGCGCCTCGGCCATCGACGCGTAGGCGTGCGTCGCGCCGAACTTCAGGGCCTGCTCCCGCTTCCACGGCACGGGGTCGATCGCGAAGATCTGCCGCGCCCCGGATGCGACGGCGCCCTGCAGCGCGCTCATCCCCACACCCCCGATGCCGATGACGGCGACAGCCTCACCGGGCTTGACGTCTGCGACGTGGGTGGCCGACCCCCAGCCGGTGGGCACGCCGCAGCCGACGAGGGCGGCCAGCTCGAACGGGATGTCCTTGTCGATCTTGACGACCTGGGTCTGGTTGACCGTCATGTAGGGCGCGAAGGTACCCAGCAGGCACATCGGGATCACGTTCTGGCCGCGTGCCTGGATCCGGTAGGTGCCGTCGGAGATGGCCATGCCGCTGAGCAGGCCGGCGCCGAGGTCGCACAGGTTCGAGTGGCCGGTGGCGCACGACGGGCAGCGGCCACAGGCCGGAATGAAGGACAGGACGACGTGATCGCCCACTTCGAGGCCCACGACTCCCTCGCCGACCTTGGTGATGACACCGGACCCCTCGTGGCCACCCATCGCCGGGAAGGACGGCATGGGCGTCGCTCCCGTGACGATGTGGTGGTCCGAGTGGCACATGCCCGCCGCCTCCATGCGGATCTGCACCTCACCCGCGACCGGGTCGCCGATCTCGATTTCCTCCACCGACCACGGCTCGTTGAGACCCCACAGGATCGCGCCCTTGGTCTTCATCTGCATCGCCCTCCGTCACAGTGCGTGTGTACGCATGTGACCATAGCCACAAGACGGCGAAATTGGAACAGGTTCTATGTGTGGCGCGCTGCCGGGTCCCCGCCCGGTCCCGGGTGGGGACTCCGCATGGACACGGCAGCCGAAAGCCGGACCGCCCCCCAGGGCTCCGCCCACCGTCACCGAACCCTCCCCGCCGGCCGGGGCAAACCGGACCGACCGCGCGAACAGGACTCGGACCAGGGTGAATCGCAGGGTGAAGCTCGGGAACCGCGTAACCCTCGGCCGTCCGGCAGCGGTGTAGACGGCATGAACGTGATCGCGTCGCTGCTCGTCGCGTGGGTGGCCGTTGCTGCGGTGGTTGCCACGATTGTCGGGGCAGCGATCGCCCTCAGAGCCGAGCACCGGTCGCCGCGGTCCGCCCCGCGGCGGACGAACGGGCCACGGCGGTCACCGCCCCGTGCGGCACGCGGCGAGCGACTCCGCACCGGCGTGTGCGCGAACTCGCGGGACTGACGCGACGAACACCCCCGCCCCGTCTGCTCGAGGCGGGGGCGTCCGGTATGCGGTGACGCCGAGCGTCGGGGTGCCCGGCGCCACCACGATGTCCATCGACCGGCCGCCGGCGGACGTAACGGCCGACGAGGGTGATAGCCGGGGTGATATTCACGGCCCGGGGTGACGCCGTGGGTGAAGACCTCCGGGCCCGACCGGCGCCGCCGAGTCCGCGAGATTTCCAAGCAGGGCTGCCCGACCCGGATGTTCGGATAGCTTGGCTGTCGTACCTGCAATTTCGGCGGGCGATTCCGTAGGAGCTGCGCGTGAGGCAACATCCGACTCTCGTCTTCCACGGTGCCGCGAAGACGGTGACCGGCTCGTGCATGGAGGTCGCCCTCGGCGACACGCGGATCCTGGTGGACTGTGGCCTGTTCCAGGGCTCACGCAGCCTCGAGGAGCTGAACCACGGCGACTTCGCGTTCGCGCCGCACGAGATCGACGCCGTGGTCCTCACCCATGCCCACATCGATCATTGCGGCCTGTTGCCCAAGCTGGTGGCGCAGGGTTTCGACGGACCGATCTTCTGCACCGGCCAGAGCGCCGACCTGCTGGAATTCATGCTCGCCGATGCCGGGCGCATCCAGGAATTCGAGGCCGAGCGGCGAAACCGGCGGCGCGATCGCACGCGCGAGAAGCGGTTCGTCCCGCTCTACACCGAGGAGGATGCGCTCGCCGCGTGGGGGCAGACCCGTGCGGTCGCACTCGAGGAGTGGTTCGAGCCCGCCGCGGGCTTTCGTGCGCGACTGTGGAACGCGGGGCACATCCTGGGTGCCGCATCGGCGGAGATCGAGGCGGGGGGCGTGCGCCTGCTCTTTTCCGGCGACCTCGGCCCCGCGCAGAAGGCGTTCCACCCCGATCCCGAGGGCCCATCCGGATCGGACCATGTCGTCTGCGAATCCACCTACGGCAATCGGACTCGGGTGCGGATGACGATCGACCAGCGACGCGACCTGCTCGAAGAGGAGATCCACCGGGCCGTCGGGCACGGCGGCAATCTCGTCATCCCCGCCTTTGCGCTGGAACGGACGCAGGAGCTCCTGCTCGACATCGCACACCTCGCCGACGAGAACCGCATCCCCGCGGTGCCGGTGTTCGTCGACTCACCGCTCGCCAACCGCGCCACCTCGGTGTTCGCCGAGCATGCGGGCGAGCTCGAGGACCTCGAGGGGAAGGACATCTTCCGCCATCCCGCGATCCACTACGTCGACGACGCTGCCGTCTCCAAGCGGATCAACAACATGTCGGGCGCGATCATCATCGCCGCCTCGGGCATGTGCGAGGCGGGACGCATCCGTCATCACCTGAAGCACAATCTCCACCGCCGGGATTCGACGATCCTGTTCGTCGGTTTCCAGGCGCAGGGCTCGCTGGGCCGCGTGATCCTCGACGGCGCGAAGCGCGTCCGCATCTCGGGTCAGGACATCGACGTGCGAGCGCAGATCCGCCGGATCGACAGCTACTCCGCCCATGCCGATCAGACCGAACTGCTGGACTGGATCAAGGCGCGCAGCCCCGTGTCGGGCAGCCTGTTCCTCGCGCACGGCGAACCGGAGGCAGTCGCTGCGCTGGCCGAACTGGTGCGGGAGGTCGACCCTTCGCTGTCGATCATCACCCCGGCGATGGGGGAAGGCTACCTGTTGGCGCCCGGCACCCCGGCCACGCGAATACACCCCGCCCGCGCGGATATGCCACGCCTGACCGGCCGCGATTGGCAGAACGACTACGCCGAACTTGCGGTGAGCCTCAAACAGCAGCTCGCGCGCATCGCGGATGCCGGCTCGCGCCGGAAGGCCATCGCCGAGATCCACGAGATCCTGGACAGCTACACGGACGTCCGCGACGCGGGGCGGCGGACGAAACGGGGTTGAACCGAGCCCGAAGCGAGAGCCACATCGCCGACGGTCGCCCGAATTGCACCGATCGGGACCTTATGCCCTACCCGAATGGGCCGTTCTACTTCACATCGCCCCGCAGGCCGAATACGCTCGGATCCGGCCGCTATCCCCCCTGCACAGTGGCCCTGCCCCGCCGGCGACGACGCGCGAAGCCGGCGGGGCTTCGCTTTCTCCCTTCGGCACCCCTGCTGCTTCTCCCTTCGGCACTACTGCCGCGGCCGCACGAGGTCGGCGTGGCGCTGCGGTGAACGCCCGCACCGACCGGGCCGGCTACCTCTTGCGAGCGGTGAGCAGCAGGTACTCGGCGTCGTACGCGGTCCGGCCGGGCTGCCCGGCCCGGTTCCAGTCGGTGAGGAACTGCAGGAACTTCCGGTCGAGATCTGCGGTCCGGTCGGGGTCCACGGCGTTGAACCGGTACACCGCGATCGTCGGACCGTAGTTGTGCTTCCAGTACTCGCGGAACTCGGTCGGATCCGCGCTGTGGTCCATCACCACGATTCGGCGATCCATGCTCAGGTCGGTGATCCGATCGCCGAACAACTCCCGGACGTGCTGCTCGTCGCCCCACAGCGGGGGCGGCGAAGCGCCGGGCGGCGGGGGCGGCGCATACGGGGCCATGAGCCGGAACAGCTGACCGATGAAGCCCTCCGGCGTCCAGTTGATCATCGCGATCGTCCCGCCCGGCCGGCACACGCGGAGCAGCTCGTCGGCGACGGCCTGGTGGTGGGGTGCGAACATCGCCCCCACGCTCGAGAGCACGACGTCGAAGCTGCCGTCGGGGAACGGCAGGGCCTCGGCGTCCGCTTCCACCCACTCGAGGTCCACGCCCCGCTCGGCCGCGGCTGTGCGGCCCGCGACGAACAACTCCGGCGTCAGGTCGGCGGCGGTGACGATCGCGCCCCGTTCGGCGGCCGGGATGGCAGCGTTGCCGGATCCGGCGCCCACATCGAGCACCCGCCGGCCCGCCGTCACCCCGGCCGCGGCGACGAGCGTCGGGCCGAACGTCGGGATCAGGTCGGCCGCGACCGCCGGATAGTTCCCGGCCGCCCACAGCGCCCGGTGCTTGGCCTTCAGCGCCCGGTCGGCGTCACGTTCCACGGTGCCGGTCATGGTTACTCCTTCGTCCGGTGTTGCGGGACCGTGCCCCGCACTGGCATCCACACAGACGTCACCGCCACCGCGGGGACGCACACCCGACCCGGACGGGGCGTGCCGGCACCGACGACTTCGGCAGGGGACCTGCGTCCTTTCGCCGGTACCGTCGTCTGTGAGGGACACCGCCCGTACAGCGCCCCTTCCCCGGAGGACCAGACCATGACCAGGGCATCGACCAGTTCCGCGGCCGGCGCGGACGCCGTGACCACCGAAGCCATGACCACCGAAGCCGTGACCACCGATGCCGTCTGGCGCGAGTTCGGTGCGCAGCTCCGCGCCTTCGTGCACCGGCGGATCGCGGATCCGGACCGCGCCGACGACGTGCTCGGCGAGATCCTGCTGCGCGTCCACAAGAACCTCGGCCGTGTCGAGGACCGCGAGCACCTGATCCGGTGGGTGTATCGGATCGCCCGCAGCGCGATCATCGACGACTACCGCCGGGCCGCCCGGGATCGGGACCGGCTCGCGCCGCTCACCGGCGATGCACCCGACCAGGCCGGGCAGGAATGGGACGACGACGCGGCGACCACGCTGCGGGAGCTGGCCACCTGCCTGCGCCCGCTGCTCGAGGGGCTCTCCCCCGAGCAGCGCCGAGCCGTCGAGCTGACCGACCTCGAAGGACTGACCCAGGCCGACGCCGCCGCCCTCGAAGGCGTATCCCTGTCCGGAATGAAGTCCCGCGTCCAACGCGGCCGGCGGAAGCTGGCCGAGCTGCTCGGACGGTGCTGCGCGCTGACCCTCGATGCCCACGGGATGCCGATGGACTACACCGCCCCCACCGACTGCCACTGCGCCGGCAGCCCTCGCTGATTCGGCGCGCCCCGGTGTGCCGTCGCAGGACGGCCCACCGGGGCGAGTGCTGTCAGCCGCAGCAGGCACCCGCGACCGGGCTGTCCTCACTCGCGCACGCAACCGCACACGCCGAGCCCGTCAGCCCGTCCGGGTTGGCGGGGTTGTCGTCGGTGACGGCGTAGTACTCCCACCACCCGTTGGGCACGTCCGGCGCATCGACGAACACCTTGTCCTGCACGGCATGGCAGCACAGATCCTGCTCGGCCACCGTGGCGGTCAGACCGGCGGCGCGGAACCGGGCCAGCGCTCCGGACACCTCCTCGGAGCCGGCCGCCTCGATCCCCAGGTGGTTCAGGCGTTCGCGCGCACCGGGATTCTCGATCAGCACCAGCTTCAGCGGGGGATCCTCGATCGCGAAGTTGGCATACCCGGGGCGCTGTTTGTGCGGGGACACCCCGAACAGCGCGGTGTAGAACTCGGTCGCCGCGGTGATGTCCTCGACGTTGAGAGCGAGCTGGACTCGGGTAGCAGACATGGTGGTCACTCCTCGAAATCGGGACACCGGCCCGGGAATCCACCGCGGATTCTCGTCACCGTGTGTCCTCCCTACTGACGACTGCCGCCCCCGACGGACGCACCCACCGGCACCCGCGCCCCGAGGATGCGTCCCTCGCGCCGCTGCAACGTCGGAAAGAAGACCCAGCCACTGTCACGAAAGGTGCCGTCATGAACACCACTTTGGCCCCGCTGCCCGAGAACTGGAACCGCGCAATGGCCGTCGTCGCCCATCCCGACGACCTCGAGTACGGCGCCGCCGGCGCCATCGCCCGCTGGACCCGGTCGGGCAAGTCGGTGGCCTACGTCATCGCCACCGACGGCGAGGCCGGCATCGACGGCCGCACTCCCGCCGAGGCGGCACCGCTGCGACGCCGCGAGCAACTCGACGCCGCCGCCGTGGTCGGCGTCGAGGACGTGACGTTCCTCGGATACCGCGACGGTGTCGTCGAATACGGACTCGACCTGCGCCGCGCCATAGCCCGCGAGATCCGGCGGTTCCGTCCGGAGGTGTTGATCACCGCCACATACGAGCCGACCTACGGCCTGAACGGTGGTCGGATCATCAACCAGGCCGACCACCGCGCCGTGGGCGTCGCGGTGCTCGACGCCGCGCGCGACGCCGGCAACCGCTGGATCTTCCCCGAGCTGCTCGACGAGAACCTGCCACCGTGGGACGAGGTCGGCCTCGTGTACCTCATGGGCGCGAACCAGCCTTCGCACGCCGTCGACGTCACCGAGAGCCTCGACGCCGGTATCGAGTCACTGCGCGCCCACCGGTCCTATCTGGACGGACTGGGCCGGGACTTCGATCCCGCGGCATTCCTGCACGAGTTCACCGCGGCGGCCGGAGCGCGCATCGGCGTGCAGCATGCCGTCGCCTTCCAGCAGATCCGGCTCCAGGGAGTGTGACGGTCGAAATCCCGGAGAGTCCGCCGGCACCTGCGCCGCCACCGTCCACGTTTCGTCCGGCCCGAGCGCCCGGTATCGGCTGCCCGAACTGGGGATATGGTGGGGCGGGCGGGGCTCGAACCCGCGACCAATGGATTATGAGTCCACGGCTCTAACCGACTGAGCTACCGCCCCGTCCGCGCGCATCCGGAGGTACGCGACGTGTGGCGAATGCTACCGGCTGCGGCGGCCGGCCCGCGTCGCGGGTCACCCCCGTGTCGCCCGGCGCGGGCTGTCGCCGACCCGTCGCGGCGGCACCACACGGCTTCTGTAATTTCCGTCACACCCAGCGTCTTTCGTGGCGGCGCAGACGAGAAAACCCCTCCCACCCGAGATCGGGTGGGAGGGGTTTTCTTGGAGCTCCCCCGGCTGGACTCGAACCAGCAACCGTTCGATTAACAGTCGAATGCTCTGCCAATTGAGCTACAGGGGATTGTCCTGCGGTGCTCCGCCGTTTCCCGCGGTGCGTGAAGAACTGTAGCGCCCCACCCGACGCGGCACCAAATCGCCTGCCTGTGAGCCCGAGGGCGAGGATCGGGCAGGATGGGTGGGACGTTGACACGGCTGAATGGAGACGACGTTGATCGGACTGTTGGTGGGGGTTGCCGCGGGCTACGTCCTGGGGACACGGGCGGGCCGCGCCCGGTACGAACAGCTCAGCAGGACGGCGAAGGCGGTCGCGGGTAGTCCGGTGACGAAGAAGGCGATCGAGGTGAGCCGGCAGAAGCTGGCCGACTCGCTCAGCCCGGAGCCGAAGCTCGAGCCGATGAAGCCGCTCGACGAGCAGACCACGATCCTCGTCCCCCGCGACCAGTTGCGGCGGTGACGCGGGTGGCGTGAGTTCAGCCGGCCAGGCCGTCGCCGCTGGTGTCGCCGATGGCCTGGTCGAGCAGGCTGCGCCGGTACTGCTCGAGCGCGACGAGGTCCCCGAGCAACGAGTGGAACTCGTCGGATTCGGTGGCCGGGGAGATGCGCTGCAGTTTGGACTTGAGTTCGGCGACCTGCTCCCCCACCCAGACCTCCTGCAGCCGGGCGAGGACCCCGCCGATGTAGCGGGGCATCCGGTCCTCCTCCGCGGGCAGCGGGTCCACCGCGAGTTCCATGACCAGCGAGTGCACCATCGGGTCGGTGGCGGCGCGCCCGACGGCGTCCACCCATTCCGCGCCGCCGAGTCCCGCGCTCGTCCCGCCGACCGCGGCCACAGCCTCGCGCACCGCCGCGTAGGCCGGGTCGGTGAACGTCTCGGCGGGCAGCGAATCGAACACGGTGCCGGCGATGCCGGGGTACTGCAGCGCCGCCTTGAGGGCGTCGCGCTGCGGCCACAGCGCCGGATCGTTGGGGCGGGGCCGGCGCAGGACCGTGCCCGCCGCGGCCGTCTCCGCCCGCTGTTGCGGCGCGGCGGTGCGCGGCTTCTCGTCGCCGCCGCGGGCGACGCGCCGGGACTCGTCCTGCACGCGCCGGCGCACGGCCGGAATGTCGTCCCAGCCCACCCAGTGCGACAGCTGCACCGCGTAGCTGTCGCGCAGCGTGCGTTCCTTGATCCGGGCCACCACGGGAACCGTGCGGCGCAGCGCCTCCACCCGCCCCTCGGCGGTGTCGAGGTTGTGTTCGGTGAGGATCGACTTGACGACGAACTCGAACATCGGGGTGCGCCGGGCGACGAGGTCGCGCACCGCCCCATCGCCGGACTTCTGCCGCAGCTCGCACGGATCCATGCCCTGGGGCGCGATCGCGACGAACGTCTTGGCCGTGGTCTTCTGGTCGCCCTCGAACGCCTTCATCGCCGCGGCCCGGCCCGCTGCGTCGCCGTCGAAGGTGTAGATGATCTCACCGCGGAAGTAGCTGTCGTCCATGAGCAGGCGCCGCAGCATCGCCAGGTGCTCGTCGCCGAATGCGGTACCGCACGCGGCCACAGCGGTTTTCACGCCCGACAGGTGCATCGCCATGACGTCGGTGTAGCCCTCGACGATCACGGCCTGGTGCGCCTTGGCGATCTCCCGCTTGGCCAGGTCCAGGCCGAACAGCACCTGAGACTTCTTGTAGAGCAACGTTTCCGGGGTGTTGACGTACTTCGCCGTGAGCGTGTCGTCGTCGAACAGCCGACGGGCACCGAAACCGATGACGTCGCCGGCGAGATTGCGGATCGGCCACAGCAGCCGCCGGTGGAACCGGTCGATGGGTCCGCGGCGCCCCTGTTTGGACAGCCCGGCGGCCTCGAGCTCGGCGAACTCGAAGCCACGGGTGAGCAGGTGCTTGGTGAGGGCATCCCAGCCGTCGGGGGCGTAACCGCACCCGAACACCTCGGCCGCGGACTCGTCGAAGCTGCGCTCGGTCAGGTAGTCCCGCGCCGCCTGCGCGCCGGGCGTACGCAGCTGCTCGGCGTAGAACTCCTGCGCGGCCGCGTTGGCGGCGACGAGCCGGGCGCGGGTGCCCCGGTCGCGCTGCACCGACGGACCGCCGCCCTCGTAGTTGAGGGTGTAGCCGACCCGGTCGGCGAGCTGCTCGACGGCCTCGACGAAGCTGATGTGCTCGATCTTCTGCAGGAACGAGTACACGTCGCCGCCCTCGCCGCAGCCGAAGCAGTGGAAGTGACCGTGGTTGGGGCGGACGTGGAAGGACGGGGACTTCTCGTCGTGGAAGGGACACAGCCCCTTCATCGAGTCGGCGCCGCCGCGCCTGAGGGCGACGTACTCGCCGACGATGTCCTCGATCCGGACGCGGTCGCGGACGGCCGCGATGTCTCTGTCTGAAATACGCCCGGCCACGACGACGAGTCTAGGCGCTACCCCCAACTCGCCTGAGCGGCGAGGCTGTCGCGGTCGATCCGTTCGAGCCGGGCCTCGGTGCACGAGGCGATCTGGTCGACGATCACCCGCATGCGGGCGGCGTCGTCGACGGCGGCGTCCCACAGCGGCACGAAGAACGGGTCGAGGCCGACCGGCGCCGTGCGCATCAGCCATTCGGCGACGCGGTGGATCCGTTCACGTTGCCGTTCCTGACGCTGCCGGTGGGCGGCGTCGGACATCACGAACTGCAGGGCCATGGTCTTGAGCAGCGCCACCTCGGACGCGACGACGGGCGGAACGACGAGGTCGGCGTCGTAGCGGGTGACGGGCCGGTCGCCGGTGACGGCACGGGTGCCGATGATCGCTGCCGTCGCGAATCGGCCGACGAGCTCGCTCGTGAGGCGCTTGAGTGCCACCGAGCACGCGAGGCTGCCGTCGTAGGTGTCCACGGCCTGGACCACCGGCATCTGCGACAGTCGCTTCGCCGCCTCCACCAGCTCGTTCGGGTCCAGGCCGGAGAACTCGCGCATGCCGAGATCGACGAGCGTGTTCACCGACGCCGGGTCGGTGAGCACACGCAGGTCGATCCGTCCGTCGATGACGCCGTCCTCGACGTCGTGGACGGAGTAGGCGACGTCGTCGGACCAGTCCATGATCTGGGCCTCGAGGCACTTGCGCCGGTCGGGCGCGCCGTCGCGCACCCAGGCGAGGACCTCGGCGTCGTCGTCGTAGGCACCGAACTTCGCGCCGGGCGCCGGGCGGGTCCACGGGTACTTCAGCGTCGCGTCGAGTGTCGCGCGCGTGAGGTTCAGACCGGCGCTCGTGCCGTCGGGGTGGAGGATCTTCGGCTCGAGGCACGTGAGGATCCGCAGATTCTGCGCGTTGCCCTCGAACCCGCCGCAGCTCGCGGCCACCTCGTCGAGGGCGCGTTCCCCGTTGTGGCCGTACGGCGGGTGTCCGATGTCGTGCGCGAGGCCGGCGAGGTCCACCAGGTCGGGGTCGCAGCCGAGGCCCTCGGCGATGCTGCGGCCGATCTGGGCGACCTCGATCGAGTGGGTGAGCCGGGTGCGCGGAGTGTCACCGTCGCGGGGGCCGACCACCTGGGTCTTGTCGGCGAGCCGTCGCAGCGCAGCGCTGTGCTGGACGCGGGCACGGTCCCGCGCGAACGGCGTACGGCTCGCGGTCGCCGGCTCGGCACCGGCGAGCGCCGACACCTTCGGGACCTCGGCGACGCGCCGCTCGAGTTCGTGTTCGCTGTAGCCCGGCATCACGTCCTCCTTCACTGCGCGGCCGTGTAGGGGAAGTCCGCCGAGTCGTGGGTGAGCTGGTACCAGATCAGCGCGCCCGTCTCGCGGGCGATCCCGTGCAGCTGCGACTCCCGGGTGTACACGGCGGGGCCGGTGCGGGTCGGCGCGGTCCACGCGTCGAGACCGGCGTCGCGGGCCATGGTGCGAGTGCGCAGCGAATGCCACGGATCGCTCACCAGCACCGCGGAGTGCAGTCCCTGCCCGGCCATCTCCCGGCTGACCGCCTCGACGCTGAGCAACGTGTCCGACCCCTCTTCGACGGCGGTGATCGCCGACTCCGGCACTCCCTGCGCGATCAGGTAGTTCTTGCCGGACGCCGCCTCGGTGAACAGGTCGCCCTCCTGCTTGCCGCCGACGGTGACGATCCGCTCGGCCACCCCGTTCTCGTACAGGGTGAGGGCCTGGTCGAGCCGGGCCTGGAACACCGACGACGGGGTGCCGGAGTACTGGGCGGCGCCGAGGACCACGATGGCGTCGGCCCGGCTCCAGTCGTCGATGCGCGCCACCTGCCACACGCGGACCGCGGTTCCGGCGAGGACGGCGATCGCCGCGAGCAGCACCCCGAGCACCAGCCGGCGCGTCCAGCGCGCGACGCCCGCACCGAACCCGCGCGGGGGTTCGGGCAGGGACGGGGCCGGGCGTGGGCGGGCTGCGGTACTCACTCCCCGATTCTGCCAGTGTTCCGAGCGCGCCCACCCGGCGACGCGCCACGGGCGACAGCGCATGCGAGCCGATAGATTCGACGCATGTCACCGTATTCGGTCGCCGTCCGGCCGCTTCCGGCCCGCCCGCTCCGCCGCTCGCTGTCGATGTCGGTGCCGATCCTGCTCGCGGCCCTGGCCTGGCTGGTGCTGCCCGGTTCGGCGACGGCCGAGCCGCCCTTCCGGCTTCCCCAGCCGATCACCGACACCGCCGGAGTACTGGATCCGGCGGCGACGGCGCAGATCCAGCAGGCAGCAGACGCGCTCTACGCCGAGCACGGGGTGCAGTTGTGGGTGGCGTACGTGCCGACGTTCTCCGGACTGTCGTCCGACGACTGGACCGAGCGGACTGCGCAGGCCAGCAACTTCGGGACGGACACGGCCCTGCTCGCCGTGGCCACGCAGGACCGCGAGTACGCGCTGTGGACGCCGAACGCCCTGTCCGGGGTCACCGCGTCCGAACGGGACGCCATCAGCGCGGACCGGATCGTGCCGCAGTTGCGCAGCCAGGACTGGGCCGGGGCCGCGGTGGCGGCGGCCGAGGGTCTCGACGCGGCGTTGTCGGCGTCGGGTTCCGGCTCCGGCACCACGCTGCTCGTCGGCGGCGGAGTGATCGCGGCCGGGGCCGGGGGGGTGTACCTGTACTCCCGGCGCGCGAAGCGCAAGCGGGCCGAGGCGGGCGCCCAGGCGGCGGCGGCCACCGACCCGACCGACACCGACGCGCTGCGCGAGCTGCCGCTCGAGGGCCTCGAGCTGTACGCCCAGAAGATCCTGGTCGAGACGGATAACGCCGTTCGCTCGAGCGCCGAGGCGCTCGAGCTGGCGCGCGGAGAGTTCGGCGATGCCGCGGTCCAGCCGTTCGACCGCGCCTATCGACAGGCGCAGTCGGCTCTGGCGTCCGCGTTCGAGATCCGGCAGCGGCTCGACGACGCCATCCCCGAGACGCCCCAGCAGCAGCGCGACATGCTCGTGCAGTTGATCTCGTCGTGCGGCCAGGCCGACCGGGAACTCGACGCGCAGGTCGAGGCGTTCGACCGGATGCGCGACCTCCTGCTCGACGCACCCGCCCGCCTCGACGCGCTCACACAGCGCGCGATCGCGTTGCGCGCGCGGTTGCCCCAGGCCGAGGCGACGCTGACCGAACTGCGAACGGAGTTCCCGGCCGGCGCGCTCGCCCCGATCACGGACAACGTGACGCTGGCGCAGGACGAGATCGAGTTCGCCGAGAAGTCCGTCGATCAGGGCCGCACCGCGGTGGCACGTCCCGTCGGCGAGCAGGGCGACGCCGTGCGAGCCATCCGCGAAGCGGAGGGTGCTCTCGGGCACGCTGCCACGATGCTCGACGCAGTCGACCACGCCGCCGACGACATCCGGCGGGCGATCGCGACGTTGCCGGCCGCGATGGCCGACGCCGCACAGGGCATCGCCGACGCCGAACAGCTCGCCGCCGCGGGTGGTGCGGAACTCGCCGAGGCCCGCAAGGCCGCGCAGGCGGCCCTCGACCACGCCCGGGCGGACATGAACACCGACCCGCTGGGCAGTTTCACCCGGGTCGTGGAAGCGGACGCACGACTCGACGCGCTGCGCGATCGGACCCGTCAGGCGCAGGAGGAGGCGCAGCGCACCCGCCGGCGCCTCGAACAGGATCTGGGGGCGGCTCGATCGCAGGTCACCGCCGCGGCGGACTTCATCGGGACGCGGCGCGGTGTGATCGGCGCCGAGGCCCGCACCCGGCTGTCCGAGGCGCAGCGCCACCTGGACGCCGCGCAGCGGCTCGCCGCGCAGGAACCGGGGCAGGCGCTGCAGCACGCTCAGGCGGCCGCGACCCTCGCGGCGAACGCGCTGCGCGCAGCGCAGAACGACGTGCAGCGCTGGGAGCGTCAGCAGCGTCCGCCCCGCGGCGGCGCCTCCGGCGGCAATATCGCGGGTGCGGTGCTCGGCGGAATCCTCATCAACAGCATCCTGACCGGTGGCCGTGGGGGCGGCTTCGGGGGCGGCGGCTTCGGGGGCGGGGGCTTCGGCGGAGGCGGCGGCTTCGGGGGGTCGAGCGGGGGCCGGTTCTAGTCCCGGCCGCGCAGCGTGAGAGGGCCGGTCGCGCGAGGCGGCCGACCCTCTCACGGAGGCTCTGTGGTCAGGCGCCGATCAGCCGCTGGGCGAGGTAGCCCTCGACCTGGTCGAGGCCGACGCGCTCCTGCGCCATGGTGTCGCGCTCGCGGACGGTGACGGCCTGGTCCTCGAGGGTGTCGAAGTCGACCGTGATGCAGAACGGGGTGCCGATCTCGTCCTGGCGACGGTAGCGGCGGCCGATGGCGCCGGCGTCGTCGAACTCGATGTTCCAGTGCTGGCGCAGCTGCGCGGCGAGGTCCTTCGCCTTGGGGCTCAGGTCCGCGTTGCGCGAGAGCGGCAGCACCGCCGCCTTGACCGGGGCGAGCCGGCGGTCGAGGCGCAGCACGGTGCGCTTGTCGACACCACCCTTGGCGTTGGGCGCCTCGTCCTCGCTGTAGGCGTCGACGAGGAACGCCATGAGCGACCGCGTCAGGCCCGCTGCCGGCTCGATGACGTACGGGGTGTACCGCTCGTTGGTGGTCTGGTCGAAGAAGCTCAGGTCGGCGCCCGAGTGCTGCGCGTGCGTCGACAGGTCGAAGTCGGTGCGGTTGGCGACACCCTCGAGCTCACCCCACTCGCTGCCCTGGAAGTGGAAGCGGTACTCGATGTCGACGGTGCGCTTCGAGTAGTGCGACAGCTTGTCCTGCGGGTGCTCGTACAGGCGCAGGTTGTCCTTGTTGATGCCGAGCCCGGTGTACCAGTCCATCCGGTAGTCGATCCAGTACTGGTGCCACTGCTCGTCCTCGCCCGGCTTGACGAAGAACTCCATCTCCATCTGCTCGAACTCGCGGGTCCGGAAGATGAAGTTGCCCGGGGTGATCTCGTTGCGGAAGCTCTTGCCGATCTGGCCGATTCCGAACGGCGGCTTCTTGCGCGACGTGGTGAGCACGTTCGCGAAGTTCACGAAGATGCCCTGTGCGGTCTCGGGGCGCAGGTAGTGCAGCCCCTCCTCGCTCTCGATCGGGCCGAGGTAGGTCTTGAGCATCATGTTGAAGTCACGGGGCTCGGTCCACTGGCCCTTGGTGCCGCAGTCCGGGCAGGAGATCTCCGACATGGGAACCGAGTCGGGATCGTCGAGCTTGTTCTTCTCGGCGTACGCCTCCTGCAGGTGATCCTGGCGGTGGCGCTTGTGACAGCTCAGGCACTCGACGAGCGGATCGTTGAACACCCCGACATGGCCCGACGCCACCCACACCTGACGCGGCAGGATGACCGACGAGTCCAGACCGACGACGTCCTCGCGGCTGGTGACCATGTTGCGCCACCACTGCTTCTTGATGTTCTCCTTGAGCTCCACGCCGAGCGGCCCGTAGTCCCAGGCCGACCTCGTACCGCCGTAGATCTCACCGCAGGGGTAGACCAGGCCCCGGCGCTTGGCCAGGTTGGCGACGGTATCGATCTTGGATTTCGGTGCCACTCGGATTCACTCCATCTTCGATGCGGGGTTTCGCAGCGTGCGTCGACCCGTAAGCCTATCGCTCCGCGCGGGGCGGTCGAACTGCACGCCGGTTGACATGCACATTCATGCATATCAAAATGGAATCGGTTTGCAATAACGCGGCCGCCAGTCCACGAAGGAGATCCGTTGAGCGTTGCCGACACCGGCCACGGCGGCGACGCCGCGGCCCCGGACCGTCCGCACGACGACTGCCGCCCGGGATCGGTGACGCCGTCCCCCGTACCCGCCCCGTCGCGGGAAACCCTCGCCGCCGCCGGCGAGCTCCTGCGCGCGCTGGCCGCACCGGTGCGCATCGCCATCGTGCTGCAACTGCGCGAATCCGAACGCTGTGTACACGAACTGGTCGGCGCGCTCGGCGTCACCCAGCCGCTGATCAGCCAGCACCTGCGCATCCTCAAGGCCGCGGGCGTGGTCCGCGGCGAACGCGCCGGCCGCGAGGTGCTCTACCGTCTGGTCGACGACCATCTCGCCCACATCGTCGTCGACGCCGTCGCCCACGTCGAGGAAGGTTGACCGTAGTCGTGTCGCCCGCCCACAAACCCGTAGTCGGAGTCCGCTCCACCAAGCAGCGCAGCGCCATCTCCGCGCTGCTCGACGAGATCGAGGAGTTCCGCTCCGCCCAGGACCTGCACGACGAACTGCGCAAGCGCGGCGAGGGCATCGGCCTGACCACCGTCTACCGCACGCTGCAGTCCCTCGCCGAAGCCGGCACCGTCGACGTGCTGCGCACCGACAGCGGCGAGTCCGTCTACCGGCGCTGCTCGTCCGGTCACCATCACCACCTCGTGTGCCGGGCGTGCGGTTACACGGTGGAGGTGGACGGGCCGGCGGTCGAGCGCTGGTCGCACGAGGTGGCCGAGGACAACGGTTTCGTCGACGTGAGCCACACCGTCGAGATCTTCGGCACCTGCCGCGACTGCGCGGACGCCGCGCCGGCGACGTCGCGCTGACCGACGACGGTCAGCGGCACCCGCAGCCGTCGCAGCCGCACCCGCCCAGCAGGTCGACCACCTCGCCGGCAGTCTCGTCGCCCGGCTCGTCGAACACGCACGCCCGGCCGCCGAGCCGCGCCGCCAGTTCGGGCACATGCGGCACCAGCGCCGCGACCACCGCGACCGCGCGCGCCAGGTGCACCGGCACCAGCGGGCGCGCCGGGACGCGCTGCACCGCCGTCACCCGGTCCTGGTGCAACTCGAGCCGCGCGTCCGGCCATTGCGCCTGCAGGTCGACGAGGACCTCGGCCGCGCGGGTACGACCGGCGATCCGCTCCACCAGGTACGTCGTCAGCTCCACCACCCCGGCCCGCGAATCGACGACGGCGTAGGTGAGCACATCGTCGACCCAGATCGGCACGTCGCCGTCCGTGTCGGGTTCGATCTCCTCGGCGAGGACCGCCGAGAAGACACGCAGCACGGCGGCACGCAGCGCGTCGTCGTTCCCGGTGGCGATCGGGGAGTCCCAGTCGAGTTCGCTCACTCGGATCCGCCCGTGCCCGTGACGGCCGAGCGCGCGTCGCCGGCGCCGCCGAGCACGAGCAGCAGCATCGTGGTCAGGGGCGAGTCCCGAAGGCCGGTGGCGGGGAAGGAGTACCGCAGCACCACGTCCGCCTCGGCGTCCCGCTCGACGAGGTGTATCGACCCGAACTGCAGCGCGTCGGCCGCCCCGGCGACCCGCGTGCGCAACGCGTCGTCGAGCGGCAGGTCCCACGCGAGGACGCCGGTCAGCGACACCACGTCGAGACCCTCGGTGAGGGTCACCACCCGCACGGCGCACGGCACGCCCGCATAGTCGAATCCCAGCGCATCGTCGCCGTTCGTCCTGGGCTCGTGCATGGCGACGAACTCCGCCAGCGCGGCCGCGACCCGGTCGCGCAGGCCGAGGCCGCTCGGGTCCACCCCGCCGGGGGCCGGCCTCCGCTCCTCCGGTCCCGTTCCGGCGCCCGTCACTTCACGCCCCCGAAGCGGCGGTCGCGCGAGGCGTACTCCACGCAGGCGGCCCACAGGTCCCGACGGTCGAAGTCGGGAAACATCTTGTCCTGGAACACCATCTCGGCGTAGGCCGACTGCCAGAGCAGGAAGTTCGAGGTGCGTTGTTCCCCGGACGGCCGCAGGAACAGGTCCACGTCCGGCATGTCGGGCTCGTCGAGGTACCGCGCAACCGTGGCCTCGGTGACGCGTTCCGGGTCGAGCTCACCCGTGGCCACGCGACGCGCGATCTCCCTTGCGGCATCGGCGATCTCGGCGCGACCTCCGTAGTTCACGCACATGGTGAGGGTCATCACGTCGTTGTCGCGGGTCAGTTCCTCGGCGATCTCGAGTTCCTTGATGACGCTGCGCCACAGCTTCGGCCGGCGTCCGGCCCAGCGCACGCGTACCCCCATCTCGTGCATCTCGTCGCGGCGGCGGCGGATCACGTCCCGGTTGAAGCCCATGAGAAAGCGCACCTCGTCCGGGCTGCGCTTCCAGTTCTCGGTGGAGAACGCGTACGCCGAGAGCCACTTGACGCCCATCTCGATGCACCCGCACACGGTGTCCATCAGCACCGCCTCGCCGCGTTCGTGGCCGGCGGTGCGAGGCAGACCGCGTTCCTGGGCCCAGCGGCCGTTGCCGTCCATGACCAGGGCGACGTGCCGCGGGATCAGTTCGGGCTGCAGACCCGGCGGGCGGGCGCCGGACGGGTGCGGGTCGGGTGGCCGGATCTCGCGGTCACGCGATGCTTGCGGGGTGCGGCGTCGAATCACGCTCCCCATCCTGCCCGACCGTCTCCCCGCCCACAGCCACCGCATGGGGACGGCCGCGTTCGATCAGCGGCAGGGTCCGCAACTGCCGCTCCAGGTGCCACTGCAGGTGGGCGGCGATCAGGCCGCTGGCCTGCCCGCGGGTCGCCTCGGACACCGTGTCGGTGCCCTGCCAGCGACCGTGGAACAGCGCGTCCATCAGATCCAGCACACCCGCGCCGGGGGTCGCGGCGCCCGGCGGCCGGCACCGCACGCATACCGCTCCCCCGGCCGCGACGTGGAACGCGCGATGCGGGCCGGGCTCGTCGCAGCGAGCGCAGCGGCTGATCGCCGGCGCCCAGCCGGCGTAGGCCATGGCCCGCAGCAGGTAGGCGTCGAGGATCAGTTCCGGCGGCCGGACCTGGTCGGACAGGGCACGGAGCGCACCGACGGTGAGGCGGTGCAGCTGCGGGGCGGGGGCGCGCTCCTCACCGGCGAGCCGTTCGGCGGTCTCGAGCACGGCGCACGCGGTGGTGTAGCGGCCGTAGTCGTCGACGAGGTCGGCGCCGAACGCATCGACGGTCTGGACCTGGGTGATGATGTCGAGGCTGCGGCCCGGATGCAACTGCACGTCGATGTGCGCGAACGGCTCGAGCCGCGCCCCGAACTTCGAGCGGGTGCGCCGCACCCCTTTCGCGACGGCCCGCACGAGGCCGTGGCGACGGGTGAGCAGCGTGACGATGCGGTCGGCCTCGCCCAGCTTGTGCTGGCGCAGCACCACCGCGTGATCCCGGTACAACCTCACCCTGCGAGTCTGTCACGCCGGGCCGACACCGAGGCGGCGGCGCGGATTTTTCGCGTTGTTCACAGGCCCGGCCGACCCGAAACGCGGTCGTCACCCTCCCTGCAACCTGCACAGCAGAACCCCCTGCGGTTCGGTCATTTTCGCCCTTGCCGAACCGGGCCGGACCCAGCACCATCGGACGACATCCGGTGCGGCGACGCCCGTAGCGCGGGGCCCAGGCGGGCCTGCACCCCGCGGCGGCGCCGATCCCCCGGCCCGATGCCTCAGCCCGCTGGAGGAGCCACCCGTGACCACCGCCCATATCGTCTTCCTGCTCGGCCTCGTGTCCCTCCTCGTGGCCATGGCCCTGCGCAAGAACGTGATGATCCCGGCAGTGGTGGCGACGTTCGCCACCGCCCTCGCCTACGACGGCAACGTCGCGAACGCCGTGATGGCGGTGTTCCGGGCGACGCTCACCTCGGGCTCGGCGCTGTTCGAGATCTTCGTCGTCATCGCGGCGGTCACCTCGATGCTGGCCGCGATGCGGAGCATCGGCGCCGACGAGATGATGGTGCGGCCGATGAGCCGGTGGATGATCAACGGCCGCGTCGCCTACGTGGTGCTGTTCGTGTTCACCTATCTCCTGTCGCTGTTCTTCTGGCCGACGCCCGCCCTCGCGTTGATCGGGGCCGTGCTGCTGCCCGCCGCGATCAAGGCCGGGCTGCCACCCCTGGGTGCGGCGCTCGCCCTGGCGATCTCGGGTCAGGGGATGTCCATTGCCTCGGACTACGTGATCGGGCTGGCCCCGTCGATCTCCGCGAGCGGCGCCGGGGTGCCCGCCGACGACATCGCCGGTCGCGCGCTGGTGATCTCGCTGATCGTCGGCGTCGTCGCCGCGGTGCTGGCCTGGTTCCTCACCGTGCGCCGCCGGATGACGGGCGGCGCCGGCACGCCGGGGACGGGCGGAGGGAGCGGGCACCCCGGATCCGCGGCCGGCGGCGGCGCACGCAACCCCGTGTCGGCGAGCGCCGCGCCGGCGGAGCCCACGCCCGAGCGTGCGGTCGACGTTCTCGAGGACGAACTTCCCGGATACGACGAGGGCACCCGCATCACCGGCCGCCCGCGCCTGGCCCGCCGGTGGGCAGTCGGTGTGCCGGCGGCGTTCGCCGCGGTGCTCGTCTACATGCTGCTCGGCCGGTTCACCGACCTCGTGCCGTGGTCGGACGGCGCCGGCGCGTCCCTGGTGGGCGGGACGGCGATGATCCTGATGGCACTGGTGACGGTCACCGCCCGCAGGCAGGAGGCGCTCGAGTTCTGCGCGACGCACTTCGTCGACGGCCTGTCCTACGCCTTCAAGGCGATGGGCATCATCCTTCCCGTCGCGGGATTCGTGTACATGGGCATCCCCGACTACTCCGGTGCGATCCTGGGTCTCGAGGACGGTACCGGCCCGGCCTTCCTGTTCGACGCCGCCGAGGGCGTGCAGGGCTTCATCCCGGACAACGGACTCTTCGTCGCCCTGAGCATGCTCGTGATCGGAATGGCGATGGGCCTGGACGGGTCCGGCTGGGCGGGCCTGCCGCTCACCGGCGGCCTGGCCGCCGCCCTCGCCCCGCAGTCGGGCATCGACACCGCGACGCTCGCCGCCATCGCCCAGAACGGCGCCACCTGGACCGGCGGGGGCACCCTGGTCATCTGGTCGTCCCTCGTCGTGGTGGCCGGCTTCTGCAAGGTCTCCGTCACCGACATGGTCCGCCACCTCGCCGTTCCCGTCGTGACCGGCCTCGTCGTCGCGACCCTGGCCGCCGTGGTCATCTGGTGACCTCGGCCGACGTGAGCACACCCGTCCCCGACTTTCCTTCTATCCCCTACCCCGAGGACCCGACGATGGATTCGATTCCCTTCCGTTACGACCCACAGCGCTGCGCGCTTGTCGTGATCGACATGCAGAACGACTTCTGCTCCCCGGACGGCGCCTTGGCGCGCTGCGGTTTCGACGTGACGGCCGCGGTCGCCATGGCACCGCGCCTCGCCGGCCTCATCGCATCGGCGCGGGCCGCCGGCGTGCAGATCGTGTTCGTCCGCACCCTTCACGACGAGACCACGGACACGCCACAGTGGCTCGGACGGGTCGGCGACGGACCCGACGCGGCCCGCACCGGGCTCACCTGCCGGCCGGACACCGCGGGCGCCGAATTCTACGGCGTCGCACCGCAAGACGCGGATGCGGTGGTCGTCAAGCACCGGTTCAGCGCGTTCGTCGGCACCGACCTCGACGACGTCCTGCGCTCACGGAACATCGAATCGCTGCTGTTCACCGGGGTGGCCACCGAGGTGTGCGTCGAGTCGAGCCTGCGCAGCGCCCTGTTCCACGAGTACTGGGTGTCCCTGGTGGAGGACTGCGCCGCGACCTACAGCCCGGCCGCTCACGATGCGTCGGTGGCCGTAGTGGCCCAGAACTTCGGCACCGTGGTGACCGCCGAGAAACTCCGGGCACTGTGGAGCGCGGCCCCCGCCTAGCGGCGGCGGGCGCCGGGATCGCTCAGGTGGCGCTGCGCTCGTCGGCGCCCATCGCGCCGAGCACGGCCCGGCGGGTGGCCGGACCGCCGGTGATCCGGCTCTCGCTGACGCCGTTGATCAGCAGCCGGCCCCAGCGCTGCTCGTCGAACTCGGCGGGTGCGGTCGAGTCGAGGAACTCCTCGACCACCCGCACGAACCGGATGGGATCGTCCCGGAACGGGAAATGGCCGGCGCCGCGGAAGACGTCGAGCCGGGAATGAGGCATCGCCGAATGCGCCAGGTGCGCGTGATCCACCGGGATCACGCTGTCGTGCTCACCCCAGATCAGCTGCACGGGCAGGTCCTCGGTCAGGTAGCAGCGGTCGAGCATCGTCACCACCTGACCACGCCAGTCCACGACGGCCCGCAGCGTGCGCAGGAACGCCTCGCACGCGGTGGGATCGGGCAGTCCGCTCAGGACCCGGATCAGATCCGAGGTGTCGTGCAGCAGGACCCCGGGACGCAAGGGGGTGTCGTGCCACCGGCCCAGCAGGCCACCGGCAATGCGCATCGCGGGCATGGCGCCCGGTAGGCGCAGCAGCTTGAGCGCCTCGCTCAGCCCCGGCAGGGACAGCAGGCGCAACGCCGGGTGAACGTCCTTGGTGACGCCACCCGCGGCCACCAGGACGAGCCGGTCGACCAGCTGCGGGAACTGGTACGCGAACTGCATCGCGACGCCGCCGCCGAGGGAGTGCCCGACCACGGTGACGCGCTCGATGCCCAGGAGCGACAGCAGGTCACGCACACCGTTGGCGTACCCGGCGACCGAGTAGTCGCTGCGGGGCTTGTCGGAGCGGCCGTGGCCGAGCAGGTCCGGTGCGATGACCGTGTACCTGCGGGCCAGGTGCGGGATGACCTCCCGCCAGGTCGAGGAGTTGTCGCCGATCCCGTGGAGCAGCAGCAGCGCAGGTCCCTCGCCGGCAATCCGGAACGCGCGACGGTACCCGTGGATGGTGCGGAAGACCATCCGCGTCTCCGTGTCCGGTACGCGCCGGAGGTTGCGTGTGCGCGATGAACCCATGTGTATCTCCTGACAGCCGGTCCCTACGACACCCCGGGGAGGCTCCCGCGATATCCCCGGGGGCATACCCAACCGATCGTCGCGCCTCCCGCGAATGTGGCGAGCGCCACATTTCTGCGCATCCCGCCCTCGACGAGACGAACTGGAACGCGTTATTGTTCGTTCGAACGAACACCACGAAGGGGGACGCAGCCGTATGACCGCACCACGGGCAGACACCCGAGCGCCCGGCCTCGCCGCCGAGGCCGCCGCCCTCGCCGCCGGCGCCACCACGTCCGTCGCCGCGACGCGCGCGGCCCTGGAACGCATCGAGGCCGGCAATCGCGCGCTCAATGCCTTCCGTGGCATCCGCCGGGAGCGGGCGCTCGCCGAGGCCGAGGAGGCCGACCGGCGTCTCGCCGCCGGCGTCCGTCTCCCCCTGCTCGGTGTGCCGGTCGCGGTGAAGGACGACACCGACATCGCGCACGAGATCACCGCGTTCGGATGCGCCGGCGAGTTCGCCGTCCGCGAGGAGGACGCGGAGGTGGTGCGGCGGCTGCGGGCCGCCGGCGCCGTGATCGTCGGCAAGACGAACACCCCCGAACTGGGGCAGTGGCCGTTCACCGGCGGCAGCGCCTTCGGCCACACCCGCAACCCCTGGCACCGGGACCACACCCCCGGCGGTTCGTCGGGGGGCAGCGCCGCCGCGGTCTCGGCGGGCCTGGTGTCCGCGGCGCTCGGCTCCGACGGCGCCGGATCGGTCCGCATCCCGGCCGCCTGGACCAACCTCGTGGGAATCAAGCCGCAACGCGGCCGCATCTCGATGTGGCCCGACCCCGAGGCCTTCCACGGCCTCACCACCCACGGCACCCTGGCACGCACGGTCGCCGACGCCGCACTGCTGCTCGACGCCGTCGCGGGCAACCACGTCGGCGACCTGCACGAAGCCGAAGCCGTCACGGTGTCCGACGCCGTGGGTCGCGATCCGGGCCGGCTGCGGATCGCGCTCTCGCTCGCGCGCCCCTACACCGCCACCCGCACCCGACTGCACGCCGAGATCCGCGCGCGCGTCGAAGCCCTCGCCGGCACGCTGCGTGCCCTCGGCCACGACGTGACCGTCGCCGACCCGGCCTACGGAAAGCTGCTGGGCCTGAACTTCCTGCCCCGGTCGATGGCCGGCATCGACGAGTGGGTGCGGCGGCTGCCCGACCCGGCCCTCGCCGACCCGCGCACCCGCGCGAACGCCCGCACCGGCCGGTTGCTGCGCGGCCGTCCGCTGCGCGCCGCTCGCGCCGCCGAACCACGCATCTGCCGGCGCATCGGCACGATCTTCGACCGCTTCGACGTCATCCTCGCCCCCACCACCGCCACCCCACCCCCGGTGGTGGAGGCGATGGACGGCCTCGGGGGCTGGGCCACCGACAAGGTGATCACGGCCGCCTGCCCCTACACCTGGCCGTGGAACGTCCTGGGCTGGCCGAGCGTGAACATCCCGGCGGGCTTCACCGGATCGGGCCTGCCGGTCGGCGCCCAGCTCATGGGACACGAGAACGCGGAGCCCCTGCTGATCTCCCTCGCCGCCCAGCTCGAGTCGGAACTGCGCTGGGATCGTCACACGCCGCAGCGGTGGTGGTGACCTCGATGGGCACGGACGTCCGCGGCGCGATCGTGGCCGCGACCCTGCATCTGATCGGCACGGACGGCATCGCCGCGATCACCAACCGCCGCATCGCCGCCCGGGCGGGAGTCTCCCTCGGCTCGATCACCTACCACTTCCCCACCCAGTCCGACCTGCTGCGGTCGGCGCTGACGACGTTCGTCGCAGACGAGACCACGCGGTTGCGCGATCTGGCGGAGGACTACCGTGGTCGCGGACTGAGCCTGGCCGACGCCGCGGCACTCACCGGACAGGTCGCCGAGGACCTGTCGTTCTCGGCGGAGCGGATCGCGCCGTTCGAGCTCTACGTCCAGGCCGGCCGGGATCCACAGTTGCGGGAGGCGGCGGCCCGATGCTGGGCCGCCTACGACGCGCTGACCGTGACCATCCTCACCGAACTCGGTGTCCCCCGACCGGAGTCGGTCGCCCCGACCCTGGTCGCGACCATCACCGGACTCCAGCTGCGCCGCCTGGCCACCGGCGCCGCGCCCGACCTCTCGGCGGCGGTGCTGCAGCTGGTGCGCAGCACGGTGCCCGCCGCGGCGGACTGACCGCGGGCCGCACACGGGCCGCCGACACGGGTCAGGCCAGGGTCGCCACCACGAAGACCGCATACGCGACGAGCGCACTCCACGCGACGGCGTCGACGGCCCGGCGCGGGGCGCGCGTCGCGAACAGGGCCGACGCCGCGGCCAGCAGCATCCAGCACGCCGGATGGGCGTAGCGGATCGCGGCCGACTGCACGCCGGTCGTCTCGTCGGCTCGCGCGGGCACGACGAAGAGCCACAGCACGGCGAACGCCGACGAGGCGAGCGCAAGGAGGAGACCGAACGCGACGCGGTGACGCACGATCATGCCTCGCAGACCGCCTCCCGGGCGGACCCGACCGGTCGGCGCGAGCGATGCGGGAGAGGGCACTGCGCATCCCTTCCTGTCGGGGCCCTCCGACGACACCGCACGCGACGGTCAGAAGCCGAGGCGGCCGAGTTGCTTCGGATCGCGCTGCCAGTCCTTGGCGACCTTCACGTGCAGATCGAGGTAGATCTTCACCCCGAGCAGCTTCTCGATCTGGGAGCGGGCAGCGGTGCCCACCTCACGCAGGCGGGCGCCGCCCTTGCCGATCACGATGCCCTTCTGGCTCGGCCGCTCCACGTACAGCAGCGCATGCACGTCGAGCAGCTCGCCCTGCTTCTCGGTGCGACCCTCCCGCTCGGTGATCTCCTCGATCACCACCGCGAGCGAGTGGGGCAGCTCGTCGCCGAGTCCCTCGAGTGCGGCCTCCCGGATCAGCTCGGCCATGAGCGTCTCCTCGGGCTCGTCGGTCAGTTCGCCGTCGGGATAGAACGCCGGCCCGGGTTCCATGTGCGAGGCGAGGACGTCGATGAGGACCTCGAGCTGCTCGCCCGAGGTGGCGGACACGGGCACGACGTCCACGTCCGGTCCGAGCAGCTCGGAGACGGCGAGCAGCTGCGGCGCGATCCGCTCCTTGCTCACCTTGTCGATCTTCGTGACGATGCCGATCAGCTTCGTGCGCGGGGCGACCTGCCGCACCTGTTCGACGATCCAGCGGTCGCCGGGGCCGATCTTCTCGTCGGCCGGGATGCACACGCAGACCGCGTCGACCTCCGAATAGGTGTCGCGCACCAAGTCGTTGAGCCGCTGCCCGAGCAGCGTCCGCGGCCGATGCAGGCCGGGGGTGTCCACGAGGATGATCTGTGCGTGTTCACGGTGCACGATGCCCCGGATGGTGTGCCGGGTGGTCTGCGGACGCGACGAGGTGATCGCAATCTTGCTGCCCACGAGCGCATTCGTCAGCGTCGACTTCCCGGTGTTGGGCCGTCCGACGAAACACACGAAGCCGGAACGGAAGTCGGGGTCGGTCATACGAGCTCCTCGTCTGCGGTGCCGGCGGTGCGGATCGGCACGGTGGGTGTCGTGGCGTCGACGGCCGCGGTCACCCGTCGACCGATTCCTCGGCGGCGGTCTCGGCCGTCTCCGTCGCGGGGACCCGTTGCACGTACACGGTGTTGATGCGGACCCGGCCCCGGGCGTCGCGGCCGCCCTCGCCGCGCAGCCGCAGACCGTGGGTCTCCACTTCGGAACCCGGCAACGGTACCCGGCCGAGCACGAACCCGAGCAAACCGCCAACTGTGTCGACCTCGATGTCGTCGAGCGCAACGTCGAACAGGTCACCGAGGTCCTCGACGGGCAACCGCGCGGAGACCCGGAAGGTGTCATCGCCGAGATCCTCGACGGGCGCGATCTCTCCGGTGTCGTACTCGTCGGCGATCTCGCCGACGATCTCCTCGATGATGTCCTCGATGGTGACCAGCCCGGCGATGCCGCCGTACTCGTCGACGAGCAGCGCCATGTGGTTGCGGTCGCGCTGCATGTCGGCCAGCAGATCGTCGAGGCGCTTGGAATCCGGCACGAACACCGCCGGGCGCATCACCTCGGCGACGGTCACGCTCCGGCCGCCGTCGCGCGAATAGTAGGTCTGCTGCACCAGGTCCTTGAGATACACGACGCCGCGGATGTCGTCGACGTTCTCGCCGATCACCGGGATGCGGGAGTGCCCGCTGCGCACCGCGAGCGACGTCGCCTGGCCGGCGGTCTTGTCCACCTCGATCCACACCATCTCGGGGCGCGGCACCATCACCTCGCGTGCGGTGGTGTCACCGAAGTCGAACACCGACTGGATCATTCGCCGTTCCTCGGCGGCGACGACGCCGCGCTCCTGCGCCATGTCCACCAGCTCGCGCAGTTCGATCTCGTTGGCAAACGGCCCGTTCCGGAATCCCCGGCCGGGGGTGATCGCGTTGCCGATCAGGATCAGCAGCCGGCTCAGCGGGCCGAGCAGGACACCGATCACGCGCAACGGCACGGTCCCGGCCAGGGCGATGGGGTACGCGTGCTGGCGACCGAGGGTTCGGGGGCCCACGCCGATCACCATGTAGTCCACGAGCACCATGATCACGGCGCTGGCGACCAGCGCCCCGGTGTGGCCCATCCAGTCGAGCAGCGCCGCCACCAGCACCACCGTCGCGGTGATCTCGCACAGGATGCGCAGCAGCACCATGAGATTGACGTACCGCGGCCGGTCCTCGAGGATCACCAGCAGCTTCTGCGCGCTGGGCCGCTCGCCCTTGGCGAGTTCCTCCACGCGGGCCGGGGAGACGGTGTTCAGCGCCGAGTCGACCGCCGCGAACAGCCCGCCGAGCGCCACCAGCACGACGGCGACGACGACGAGCGCGGGGGCGCTCACGCCAGTGCTCCGATCACGAGGCCGCTACCGCTCGGTCGGGTCGAAGAAGCCGGCCTTGCCGAGGAGCTGCTGATCGCGGGCCGCGAGCCTGGCCTCGTGCTCGGCGCGCCGCAGTTCCTCGTACCACTCCTCGAGGAGCTGGTTCTGCAGACCGAACATCTCCTTCTCCTCGTCGGGCTCGGCGTGGTCGTACCCGAGCAGGTGCAGCATCCCGTGGACCGTGAGCACGGCGAGTTCGTGCGCGAGCGAATGGCCGGCCTTCTCGGCCTGTTCCGCGGCGAAGGACGGGCACAGCACGATGTCGCCGAGCATCGAGGGGCCGGGCTCGGGGGCGTCGGGGCGGCCGCCGGGCTCGAGTTCGTCCATGGGGAAGGACATCACGTCGGTGGGGCCGGGCAGGTCCATCCAGCGCATGTGCAGATCGGCCATGGTGTCGGAGTCGACGAGCACCATCGACAGTTCCGCGGCCGGATGCACGTCCATCCGGGCGATGACGAACCGCGCGATGTCGATCAGGTCCTCCTCGGCGACGTCCATCCCCGATTCGTTCGAGATCTCGATGCTCATCTGTGGCATTCCTTCTGGGCAAATGCGGACACGGCGGGTACGAGACGGGCGGGGCCCTCGGTCACGGTCACCGGCGCGGCACCCGGCTCTGGGCTGCTGCCCGCCGCTGGGCCCGGTTGCCCATGGCGACGCCGGCCGGCCGATCGGCCTCGAAACGCTCGTAGGCGTCGACGATGTCGGAGACGAGCCGGTGCCGCACCACGTCGCTGCTGTCGAGGACGGCGAAATGGATGCCGTCGATGCCCTCGAGGATCTCGGCGGCGGCCGCCAGGCCGGAGCGGGCACCGCCGGGCAGGTCCACCTGCGTGGTGTCGCCGGTGACGACGATCTTGGAACCGAAGCCGAGACGCGTCAGGAACATCTTCATCTGCTCGGCGGTGGTGTTCTGCGCCTCGTCGAGGATGATGAACGCGTCGTTGAGGGTGCGTCCGCGCATGTACGCCAGCGGCGCGACCTCGATGACCCCGGCCTGCATCAGCTTCGGGATGGCTTCCGGGTCCATCATGTCGTGCAGCGCGTCGTGCAGCGGGCGCAGGTACGGGTCGATCTTCTCGTGCAGCGTGCCCGGCAGGAAGCCGAGCCGCTCCCCGGCCTCGACGGCGGGCCGGGTGAGGATGATGCGGGTGACCTGCTTCGACTGCAGCGCCTGCACGGCCTTGGCCATGGCGAGGTACGTCTTGCCGGTGCCCGCGGGCCCGATGCCGAACACGATCGTGTTGGTGTCGATGGCGTCGACGTAGCGCTTCTGGTTGAGGGTCTTGGGCCGGATGGTCTTGCCGCGCCGGGACAGGATGTCGAGGCTGAGGACGTCGGCCGGCGAGTCGGACAGACCCTGCGTGAGCATGCCCACGGTGCGGCGCACCGCGTCCGGGGTCACCGCCTGCCCGCGTCCGACGAGGGTGACGAGCTGCCCGAGCACCCGTTCCGCGAGCGCGACGTCCGCCGGCGCGCCGGTGAGGGTGACGGAGTTGCCGCGTACGTGGATGTCCGCACCGAGGGCCCGTTCGAGGGCGATGAGATTCTCGTCGGCCGAGCCGAGCAGCGGCGCCGCAGCTTCGGGCGGCAGGTCCAGGTGGGAACGGACGGTGGTCCGTTCGGCGTTCCCGGTGTCTCGGGTGTCGTCTGGTTCACTCACGTGGACGGTACGGCCTGCTTTCGGTTCGTCTCGCGCACGACGGGCGTCGTGACGATGCCAGTCTAGCGCCGGGCGTCCCCGCGCCCCACCGCATTGCCGCCCGGGCCGTGCGCCGCGCGCCGATCCCGCTGCGCTCGCTGGGCCCGCTGGACGACGTCGACGGCCCGCTCCGGCGGGACCCCCATGAGGACGAGGGCGGCCAGGGCGACGGTCTCCCCGGCGTCGTGCACCACCCCGAGATTGGCCTGCTCGAGAGTCGCCATGGTGAGCCCCTCGAGCATCCCGACGAGGACGACGGCCGGAAGGTAGGCGGAGAACACCCCCGACCGGCAGCCCCGCTCCACGATCGCGAGGGTGCGGGCGCGCAGCGGGGCGATGAGTTCGCCGATGCGCTCGTCGCCGACCTCCTTGCGCGCGAAGGACAGCAGCACGCGGAAGCGGTCACCGACGGGCCAGGTCATCAGGGCCGCGGCGGCGAGCGCCAGGTCGGGCTCCTCGGGGTCCGGCCGGTCGACCGCGGCGGCGAGCGCGGCAGCCGCCTCCTCGGCGATGCCGTCGACGAGCGCCTCGCGGTTCGGGAAGTGGGCATAGACGGTGCGGCGCACCACGCCGGCGGCTCGCGCGACGTCGTCCATGCTGGCGTCCGGGTCGGCGGCGAAACACCCCATCGCCGCCTCGAGGATCCGGGCTCGGTTCCCGCTCGTCCGCCGCCGCGGCCCCCGGACCGGTTCCGCCACGCTGACACCTTCTTCCGCCGCCGGGTGTGACGTCCGTCAACTTTACTTGCACACACGTGTGCAAATTTCTAACTTGCACAGTGTTGTGCAAATTGCTGCCGATGCCCGCATCCCGTGAGGAGCGCCGATGACCTCGATCCTGACCCGCTCGACCGCAGATCCCACCCGCCCGTATCCGCGACGGTGGGCCGGCCTCGCCGTGCTCTGCCTGAGCCTGCTGATCGTCGTGATGGCGAACACCGCGCTGATCGTCGCGGCGCCGAGCATGCTGCGCGAACTGCGGCTCACCAGCACCGACATGCAGTGGGTGATCGACGGCTACACCGTCCCCTACGCCGCGCTGATGCTGCTTGCCGGCGTCCTCGGCGACCGCTACGGCCGGCGGCGCGCCCTCCTCGCCGGCCTGGCCGTCTTCGCCGCGGGGGCCGTGTTCGGCAGCCTCGCCGGCACCGCGACCGAGGTGATCGTCGCCCGCATCACCATGGGGGTCGGCGCCGCGGTGATCATGCCCGCGACCCTGTCCCTGCTCGTCGCCATGTTCCCGGCCTCGGAACGGCCCCGCGCCATCGCCGCCTGGGCCGCGACCTCCGGACTGGCGATCGCGCTCGGCCCGTTGCTCGCGGGCTGGCTGCTCGAACAGCACGCGTGGGGTTCGACCTTCCTCATCAACGTGCCGATCGCGGCGTTCGCCGCGGTCGCGGCGCTCGCGCTGGTGCCGCCGTCCCGGGCCGAGCACCTCACCCGCATCGACTGGGCCGGCGGCGCCCTGTCCGTGGCGGCCGTCGGCGCCCTGGTCTTCGGCATCATCGAGGGCTTCCACTTCGGTTGGAACGCAACGTCGCTCGGATCCGTGGCGGTCGCGGCCCTCGCCGGTGCCGCGTTCGTCGCCTGGGAACTGCGCCACCCGCAGCCGCTGCTGGACCTCGGGCGGGTCACCGACCGTTCCGTCGGCGGCGCGTGCCTGTCCGTGCTGCTGCTCTTCCTCGCGTCGTTCGGGGCGATCTACTTCGTGGCGCAGCACTTCCAGTTCGTGTTCGGCTACAGCCCCCTCGACACCGGTCTGCGCCTGCTCCCCCTGGCCGGGGCCGTGTCGATCGGATCGGCCGTGAGCGGGCGGCTGGCCCCACGCCTCGGTGCCCGCGTCGCGATCGGTGCCGGAACGGCCGTCGCCGCGGCCGGCGTCCTCGCTCTCGCCCTCGTCGACGACGGTTCCGGATACGGGCTGTTCCTCGTCTCGCTCGTGCTCCTCGGCCTCGGCATCGGGCTGGCCGCACCCCCGGCCACGGACCTCGTGATGAGCGGATTCCCCGAGTCCGACCTCGGCGCCGCAGGGGGCCTGAACGACACCGCGGTCGAGCTCGGCGGATCCCTCGGCATCGCCGTGCTGGGCTCGGTGCTGGCCACCACCTACCAGCGCGAGATCTCCGGATTCCTCACGGGACTGCCGCTCGCGACTCTCGACGGGCCGATGGCCGCCCAGGCCGACGCGGCCGTCGCTGCGGCGGGCGATTCGGTCGGCGGTGCGGCGATCGTCGCCGAGGAGCTGGCGAAGAACCCGTTCGTCTCCTCCTACGCCCAGCCGCTTCTCGACGCATCGGCCTCCGCCTTCTCGCAGGCGATCACGTCGGCGAGTCTCGTCGGCGGCCTTGCCCTGGCCGTCGGCGCCGTCGTCGTCGTCGCGGTCCTGCCCCGCCGCGGCTGAGCGCTCAGCCCGCCGAGCGCGCCCCCGAGCCCAGCGGTTCGGGGGCGAGCAGCAGGTCGCGCGACAGTGCCCAGCTGCGGGTCCGCTTGTCGAGGAACGCGAAGTGGTCCTCCCCGTCGACGACGTGCAGTTCCACCGGATCGCCCGCGGCGACCGCCGCCGCGGCATAGCGCTCGGCGACCTTCACCGGTACCTGGGCGTCCTCGGTGCCGTGCACGAGAGCGACCGGCACACCGATCGGCACCCGGTGCCGGGGCGACGCCGACCGGTACAACTCCGGATCCGCGTCGTAGGGCTGACCGAACAGGTCCTCGATGTACCCGATCCGCCGGCCGCGTTCACCCGCGGACGCGAGGTCGAGCGCACCCGCCTGGGAGACGACGAGTTCGGGGCGCACCTGCGTGCGCTGACCCGCGAGCCACACGGCGAGCTGACCGCCGGCCGAGTGCCCGACGACCCGCACCCGGGCCGGATCGAGTTCGACACCCGCGGCCAGGGCCCGCTCGGCCACCGCGGTGGCGACGGCGTCGAGGGCCGCGACGACGTCGGCGGACATCTCCGGCCACCGACCGCCCGCGCCGAGCCGCCGGTACTCGACGTTCCACGCCGCCACACCGTGCGCGGCGAGTTCGAGCGACAGCGGCGTGCCGAGGTTGAGGTGGTACTTCCCGCTCCAGAAGCCGCCGTGGACCACCATCACGACGGGCACGGGCCCGGCCGGATCCGCGGCGTCCGGCAGGTACAGGTGGCCGAACTGCTGCGGCTGCGGACCGTAGGCGATACGGGTTCGGGACATGCGTGACACGCTAGTGCAGCGGCAGCCGCGCACCGTGCGGGAGCCGCAGGGGCTCATGTGGACGACCAGCTTCCCGCGCTGGAGGCGATCGTCGGCTCCGGCAGCTACCCGACGTTCGCCCGGTCACTCGTCGCACTCTCCGCGGAGGGCTACGACTTCGACCTCGACCACCTGTTCGAGCTAGGCCTGGGTGCGCCGCTCGACGGCCTGGCCGTACGGCTCGACCGCCGGGCCCCGTGAAGCGCGGTCCGCGCGGCGAGATCCCCAGGAAAACCCGGAACCGGAAGCCTCCGAACGCGTTCCGGAGCCGGTTCCCGGGTCATTCGACGGGCCGGGCGCTCCACCGTGCGGTGAGCACTCCCACCGCTCCGAGCGCGACGGCCGCGGCGGTGGACGTTCGCAGCACCGTCGGCCCGAGCAGCACCGGCCGGGCCCCCGCGGCCGTCAGCGCCGCGATCTCGGCGTCGTCGACGCCGCCCTCCGGCCCGACCACGAGCATCAGCTCGGGGACGTCGGCCAGCGGCAGCGCGGCGAACGGTTCGGTTGCCGACTCGTGCAGGACCGCCGCGACACCCCCGCGGGCGACGGTCGCGCGCACGGCCTCGGCGACGCCCGCGGTCCGCTGGACCGGCGCCACCTCGGGAACGTGGGCGCGCCGGGACTGTTTCGCGGCCGCCACCGCGACGGCCTGCCATCGCGCGACGCCCTTGGCCGCCTTCGGCCCGTCCCAGCGGGCGACGCACCGCGCGGCCTGCCACGGCACGAACGCGTCGGCACCCGCCTCCGTCGCCAGCTCCACGGCCAGTTCGGAACGATCGGACTTCGGCAACGCCTGCACCACGGTGACCCACGGGCGCGGTGCGGGGACCTCGCGCCGAGCCAGGACGCGGGCCTCGAGCCGGTCCTTCGCGGTGGCCGTCACCTCCACGTCGGCGACGTGGCCGCGGCCGTCCGACAGGACGAGGCGCTCACCCACCGCGATGCGCCGCACCGTCGCCGCATGGCGGCCCTCCTTGCCGTCGAGGACCGCGACAGCCCCGGCCTCGGGCAGCGGATCGAGATAGAACAGGGTTGCGGCCACCGCCCGGGCCTCAGCGCGCGCTGAACGCGTCGCGCAGCCGGGAGAAGAAGCCCCCGGCGTGCTGCGAGCCGGTGGTGACGACCTCGGGCACCTCGTGCTCGCGCTTGCGACGGAACTCCTCGAGGAGCTTGGACTGCTTGCCGTCGAGCTTCGACGGGACCACCACCTCGAGGTGGGCATGCACATCCCCGCGCACCCCGGAGCGCAGTTTGGGCATGCCGTGGCCCCGCAGCACCGCCACCGACCCGGGCTGCGTGCCGGGTTCGACGGTGATCTCGGCGGGTCCGTCGATGAGGGTGTCGAGCACGACGGTGGTGCCCAGCGCCGCGTCGACCATCGGGATCCGGATCGTGCAGTGCAGGTCGTCGCCGTCGCGCACGAACACGTCGTGCGCCTGCTCGATGATCTCGACGTACAGGTCGCCGGCGGGGCCGCCGCCGGGGCCGACCTCGCCCTGCGCGGCCAGCCGGATGCGCATGCCGTTGCTGACACCGGCCGGCACCTTGACCGTGATCTCGCGGCGGGCCCGCACCCGGCCGTCGCCGCCGCACTTGCGGCACGGGTCCGGGATCGTCTCGCCGGCGCCGCGACAGGTCGGGCACGGCCGCGAGGTCATCACCTGGCCGAGGAACGAGCGCTGCACCGACTGCACCTCACCGGCGCCGCCGCACGTCTCGCAGCGCACGGGCTTGGAGTCGCCGTTGGTACCGGACCCGGCGCAGCCGTCGCACAGGATCGCGGTCTCCACGGCGATCTGCTTGCTGACACCGGTGGCGCACTCCTCGAGCGTCAGCCGGGTGCGCAGCAGCGAGTCCGCGCCGGGCTGAACGCGGCCCCTGGGCCCGCGGGACGTGGTGGCCCCGCCACCGAAGAACGCCTCGAACACGTCGCCGAGGCCGCCGAAGCCGGCACCGGAGAAGCCACCGCCCGCCCCCGGCCCGGACCCGAGCGGATCCCCGCCGAGGTCGACGATGCGCCGCTTCTCCGGGTCGGAGAGCACCTCGTACGCTGTGGAGATCTCCTGGAACCTCTTCTGCGCCGCCTCGTCCGGGTTCACATCCGGGTGGTGCTCGCGCGCGAGCTTGCGATACGCCCGCTTGATCTCCTGATCGGTCGCGTTCTTCGACACGCCGAGCGTCCCGTAGTAGTCCCGTGCCACGTGAGTTCTTCGTCCTTCTCTATTCGCACAGATGTTGTGTCGTCGGATGGTCCGTCCGCGCCGCCCGGCGCTCAGCGTTCGCCGAGTACCTCACCGATATAGCGGGCGACCGCAGCCACCGACGCAATGGTCCCCGGGTAGTCCATCCGGGTGGGGCCGAGCACACCGAGGCCGCCGAAGACGGTGCCCGCGGCACCGTACCCGGTGGACACCACGGACGTGCCGCGCATCTGCTCGACCTGGGTTTCCTCGCCGATCCGCACCGTCACGCGACCGGCGTCCTGCGTCGCCGCCAGCAGCTTGAGGACCACCACCTGCTCCTCGAGCGCCTCGAGCACGGTACGCAGCGAGCCGGGGAAGCCGGCGTGCGGGTCGAAGTCGGCGGCGTTACGCGTCAGGTTCGCTGTGCCGCCGAGCACGAGCCGCTCCTCGGGATGCTCGACCAGGGTTTCCACCAGCACGGTGGCGCAGCGGATGACCGCATCGCGCAGCTCGTCGGGCGCGTCCTCGGCCAGCTCGCTCACCGCGATCGACGCCGCGGCGAGCCGCTTACCGGTCAGCGCGGCACCGAGCAGGTCCCGCAGCCGCGACAGGTCCTCCTCGCCGAGGACGTCACCGAGCTCGACGATGCGCTGGTCCACCCGGCCGGAGTCGGTGATGAGCACCAGCAGCAACCGGGCGGGGGTCAACGCGACCACCTCGAGGTGGCGGACCGACGAAGCCGACAGCGTGGGGTACTGCACCACCGCCACCTGCCGGGTCAGCTGCGCCAGCAGCCGGACGCCGCGCCGCAGCACGTCGTCGAGGTCCACACCCGACTCGAGGAACTGCAGGATCGCCCGGCGCTCGGCCCCCGAGAGGGGCTTGACGTCGGCGATCCGGTCGACGAACTGGCGGTAGCCCTTGTCCGTGGGAACCCGGCCGGAGCTGGTGTGCGGCTGGGTGATGTACCCCTCGGCCTCGAGCACGGCCATGTCGTTGCGGACCGTCGCGCTGGATACGCCCAGGTTGTGGCGCTCGACGAGCGTCTTCGAACCGATGGGTTCCTTGGTGGACACGTAATCGGCCACGATCGCTCGCAACACCTGGAAGCGCCGTTCCTCGGTGCTCGACATCCCGCCCACCTCCGTCTCTGCTGTCGCACCCGGAACGGCACGCACCACCGCAGGACGGTGCACTGCGTGCCGTTTCGCTCCAGTTTAGTCGCCGGTCCCGGACGGCGAGCGGGACGGCGCCCGCCGGCGAGGCGTCGTAAGTTGGTGCCATGATTTTCAAGGGCGTCCGGGACGGCAAGCCGTATCCCGACCACGGGCTCTCGCTGCGCGACTGGGCGCAGATCCCGCCCCGGCAGGTGCGGCTCGACCAGATCGTCACCACCACGAAGGTGCTCGAGCTCGACCGGCTGCTGTCGGAGGACTCCACCTTCTACGGCGACCTCTTCCCGCACGCGGTCCAGTGGAAGGGTGTGCTGTACCTCGAGGACGGCCTGCACCGGGCCGTGCGCTCGGCGCTGCGCAACCGCACCGTCCTGCATGCGCGAGTGTTCGACTACGACGCCCTGTTCCCTCACGCCCCGGACGCCGACACCACCGAGGCGTAGATATCGCACCGCTGCGCGGTCGGGACATCGCACCGCTGCGCGGTCAGGGCGCCGGGCGGCTGCGCGGTCAGGTCAGGATCGCGCGCACCACCGCGTCGGCGAGGAGCCGGCCGCGATCGGTGAGCACCAGCCGGCCGGCGCGCAGGTCGGCGAGGCCGTCCGCGACGACGGTCTCGGCGGCGCGTCGTTCCTCGGGGGCGAGCACGTCCAGCGGCAGGCCGGTGCGCAGCCGCACCTCGAGCATCACCCGTTCGGTGTGGACGTCGCCGGCGGTGAGCAGTTCGCTGCCCCCGACCGGGAGCCCGCCGGCGGCGAGCGCGTCCGCGTAGCGCGCCGGGTGCTTGACGTTCCACCAGCGGACGCCGCCGACGTGGCTGTGCGCGCCCGGCCCGGCCCCCCACCAGTCGCCGCCCTCCCAGTAGCCGAGGTTGTGGGCGCACCGCGCCGACGGATCGTCGGCGCGCGCCCAGTTCGACACCTCGTACCAGGTCAGGCCGGCGGCCTCGAGCCGCGCGTCGATGCGCTCGTAGCGGGCCGCGAGCACGTCGTCGTCGGGGGCCGGCAGTTCGCCCCTGCGCACCCGGCGGGCGAGCGCGGTGCCGTCCTCGACGATCAGCGCGTACGCCGAGACATGATCGACGTCCGCAGCGAGCACGGCGTCGAGGGACGCGTCGAGGTCCTCGTCCCGCTCGCCGGGGGTGCCGTAGATCAGGTCCAGGTTGACGTGGTCGAATCCGGCGGCCCGCGCCTCGCCCGCGGCCGCGACGGCCCGGCCCGGGGTGTGCGTGCGGTCGAGCACCGCGAGCACGTGCGGGGCGGCGGACTGCATGCCCAGCGACACGCGGGTGTAACCGGCCCCGCGGATGCCGTCGAAGAACTCCGGCGACGTCGATTCCGGGTTGGACTCCGTCGTCACCTCCGCGCCCGGGGCGAGGCCGAAGCTCGACCGGACCGCCGCGAGCACCTGCGACAGGCCGTCGGCACCGAGCAGCGACGGGGTGCCACCGCCGACGAAGACGGTCTGCGCCGCCGGGGCGCCGAGCAGTCGCGCCGCGATGTCGAGCTCGCTGCGCAACCCCTCGAGCCACGACTGCGGAGACGCGGACGTGCCGAGCTCTCCGGCGGTGTAGGTGTTGAAGTCGCAATAGCCGCAGCGGCTCGCGCAGAACGGGACGTGCACGTACACGCCGAACGGGCGGGAACCGACAACGGCGAGGGCCGAGGCCGGCAATTCGAACCCTGCTCCGACTCCGACATTGGTTCCACTCACTCCCCCAGTGTTCCAGAAGGCCGACCGGAGCCCGCCGCCCGGACACGGCCCGGACACGCCACCCCGGCCCGGCGCTGTCACCTCGGCATTTCCCCGAAATTCGGCGTAAATACCGCCACGTTTCGAGAACAGGCCCGTGACATGGCACAATGGTCCGCATGACCGGACCCGGAGTGCGACTCGTGGCGCGACGCCACGTCGACCTCAAGCGTGTCTGTGCATCGCGGTGTCTGTCCTGCACCGCCGGTTTCTGCGCCGACTGTCGATAGTCGGCCCCACCCCCGGCAGCCCCCGCTTCCCGCCGGGTCGAGGCATGTCCGCGCCGGGCTCAGCCCGCCCTGCCGATCCCGATCCGGTCCCTCGCGAACTCCAGGAGTACCCGTATGTCGTCGACCACCGACGTCTCCCCCGCCGGCGATACGACCGAAACCGCCGCGGCCCGCCGCCGCCCGGCCCGGCCCGCCAAGCAGCGCGCGGAGGGCCAGTGGGCCCTCGGCTACCGTGAGCCGCTCAACCCCAACGAGCAGGTCAAGAAGGACGACAACCCGCTCAACGTGCGCCGGCGCATCGAAGACATCTATGCGCACACGGGATTCGACGGAATCGACCGGAGCGACCTGCGCAACCGCTTCCGCTGGTGGGGCCTGTACACGCAGCGCGAACAGGGCTACGACGGCACCTACACCGGCGACGAGAACATCGATCTGCTCGAGGCGAAGTACTTCATGATGCGGGTGCGCTGCGACGGCGGCGCCCTGAACCTCGCGCAGTTGCGCACGATCGCGGGGATCTCGACCGAGTTCGCTCGCGACACCGCCGACCTGTCGGACCGCGAGAACGTCCAGTACCACTGGATCGAGGTCGAGAACGTCCCGGAGATCTGGCGCCGTCTCGAATCCGTCGGCCTGAAGACCACCGAGGCGTGCGGCGACTGCCCCCGCGTGGTGCTCGGTTCCCCCCTCGCCGGCGAGTCCCTCGACGAGATCATCGACGGCACACCGGCGGTCGAGGAGATCGTCCGCCGCTACATCGGCGACCCGAAGTACTCGAACCTGCCGCGCAAGTTCAAGACCGCGATCTCCGGTCAGCAGGACGTGGTGCACGAGATCAACGACGTCGCGTTCGTCGGCGTGAACCACCCCGAGCACGGCCCCGGCTTCGACCTGTGGGTCGGCGGCGGCCTGTCGACGAATCCGATGCTGGCGCAACGGGTCGGCGCGTGGATCCCGCTCGCCGAGGTGCCCGACGTGTGGGAGGCCGTCGTGTCGGTCTTCCGCGACTACGGCTACCGCCGCCTGCGCTCGAAGGCGCGGCTGAAGTTCCTGATCAAGGACTGGGGCGTCGAGAAGTTCCGGGACGTTCTCGAAACGGAATACCTGAAGCGGCCGCTGCTGGACGGACCCGCGCCGGAGAAGCCGGCGCGCCCGATCGACCACGTGGGCGTGCAGAAGCTGCGCAACGGGCTCAACGCGGTCGGCGTCGCCCCCATCGCGGGCCGGGCCTCCGGCACGATCCTCGCCGCCGTCGCCGACGCGGCCGAGAAGGCCGGATCCGATCGCATCCGCTTCACGCCGTACCAGAAGCTCATCGTGCTCGACGTCGCCGACGAGAAGGTCGATCAGCTGATCGCCGACCTCGGCGAACTGGGCCTGCCCGCGAACCCGACGCCGTGGCGCAAGAACCTGATGGCCTGCACGGGCATCGAGTTCTGCAAGCTCTCGTTCGTCGAGACCCGCAAGCGCTCGCAGGCGCTGGTGCCCGAGCTCGAGCAGCGCCTCGCCGACATCAACGCCCAGCTGGACGTTCCGGTGACGATCAACATCAACGGCTGCCCCAACTCGTGCGCGCGTTCGCAGGTCGCCGACATCGGCTTCAAGGGCCAGCTCGTCGACGACGGGGACGGCAACCAGGTGGAGGGTTTCCAGGTGCACCTCGGCGGGACGCTCGGCATGGATGCCGCGTTCGGCCGCAAGCTGCGCCAGCACAAGGTGACCAGCGCCGAGATGGGCGACTACATCGAGCGCGTGGTGCGCAACTTCGTCAAGCACCGCACTGCGGGAGAACGCTTCTCGCAGTGGGTGCTGCGCGCGGACGAGGCCGATTTGCGATGACCGGGGAGCAGACGATCGAAGGACGGAACGTGACCACGACACGGACAACGGAGGAACTGAGGGAGCTGGCCGCGCAGGGGGCGGCCACTCTCGACGGCGCCTCGGCGCGGGAACTGCTGCAGTGGACCGAGGAGAACTTCGGCGACTCGTACATCGTGGCGTCGAACATGCAGGACGGGGTGCTCGTGCACCTCGCGGCGCAGGTGCATCCCGGCGTGGACGTGCTGTTCCTCGACACCGGTTACCACTTCGCGGAGACCCTCGGCACCCGTGACGCCGTGGCGCAGGTGTACGGCGTCAACCTGGTCGAGGCCAAGGCGCAGCAGACGGTGGCCGAGCAGGACGCACTGCTCGGCAAGGATCTGTTCGCGCGGGACCCCAACGAGTGCTGCCGCCTGCGGAAGGTGGTGCCGCTGAAGGAGACCCTGAAGGGCTATCAGGCGTGGGTCACCGGCATCCGCCGGGTGGAGGCCCCCACCCGGGCCAACGCCCCGCTGATCTCCTTCGACGATGCCTTCGGGCTGGTGAAGATCAACCCGATCGCCGCGTGGTCCGACGAGGACATGCAGAACTACATCGACGAGCACGGGATCCTCGTCAATCCCCTGGTCGACGAGGGCTATCCGTCCATCGGGTGCGCCCCCTGCACCGCCAAACCACTACCCGGAGCCGATCCGCGCAGCGGACGGTGGGCCGGCCGAGCCAAGATCGAATGCGGGTTGCACGCCTCATGACACTCATCGACACGAATTTCTCCGAATCCCGGCGCAAGTCGGACGGCGACAGGTTCGACACCCTCGACGCGCTCGAGTCCGAAGCGATCCACGTCTTCCGCGAGGTCGCCGGCGAATTCGAGCGCCCGGTGATCCTGTTCTCGGGCGGCAAGGACTCGACGGTCCTGCTGCATCTGGCGCTCAAGGCCTTCTGGCCCGCGCCGCTGCCGTTCGCGCTGCTGCACGTCGACACCGGGCACAACCTTCCCGAGGTCCTCGAGTTCCGCGACCACGTCGTCGAGAAGTACGGGCTGCGGCTGCACGTGGCGAAGGTCGAGGACTACCTCGCCGACGGCCGCCTCACCGAGCGGCCCGACGGGATCCGCAATCCGCTGCAGACGGTGCCGCTGCTCGACGCCATCGCCGAGAACCGCTTCGACGCGGTGTTCGGCGGCGGCCGCCGCGACGAGGAGCGCTCCCGCGCCAAGGAGCGGATCTTCTCGCTGCGCAACGCCTTCGGCCAGTGGGATCCCAAGCGGCAGCGGCCCGAGCTGTGGAACCTGTACAACGGCCGGCACGCCCCCGGCGAGCACGTGCGGGTCTTCCCGCTGAGCAACTTCACCGAGCTCGACATCTGGCGGTACATCGCCCGGGACAACGTCGAACTCGCCGGCATCTACTACGCCCACCAGCGCCCGGTGTACCGGCGCGACGGCATGTGGATGACGCCCGGCGTCTGGGGCGGCCCGGCCGAGGGTGAGGAACTCGAGGTCCGGTCGGTGCGCTACCGCACGGTCGGCGACGGCTCCACCACCGGCGCGATCCTGTCCGAGGCCGCCGACAACGAGGCGATCCTCGCCGAGGTCGCCGCGTCGCGGCTCACCGAGCGCGGGGCGACCCGCGGCGACGACCGCGTTTCCGAAGCGGCCATGGAGGACCGCAAGCGAGAGGGATATTTCTGATCATGAGCGACCTCCTTCGACTCGCCACCGCCGGCAGCGTCGACGACGGCAAGTCCACCCTCGTGGGCCGGCTGCTGTACGACACCAAGTCCGTGCTGGCCGACCAGATCGACGCGGTCACCCGCGCCTCGGTCGACAAGGGTCTCGACACCCCCGACCTGTCCCTGCTCGTCGACGGCCTGCGCGCCGAGCGCGAACAGGGCATCACCATCGACGTCGCGTACCGCTACTTCGCCACACCCCGGCGCAGCTTCGTGCTCGCGGACACCCCGGGACACGTGCAGTACACCCGCAACACCGTCTCGGGTGCGTCCACCGCCCAGCTCGTGGTGCTGCTCGTCGACGCCCGCAAGGGCGTGATCGCGCAGACCCGCAAGCACGCCGCCGTCCTCGCGCTGCTCGGCGTGCCCAAGCTCGTCCTGGCGGTCAACAAGATCGACCTGGTCGACGACCCGGCGCGCGTGTTCGCCGACATCTGCGACCAGTTCAACGCCCTGACCCGGTCGCTCGGCTGGTCCCCGGAGGACGTGCAGGAGATCCCGGTCTCCGCCCTGCACGGGGACAACGTCGCGGTCCGTTCGGAGAACACGCCGTACTACGACGGTCCGACGCTCATCGAGCACCTCGAGTCCGTCCCGGTCGACGCCGACGTCCACGGCCGTCACGAGATCGGGCTGCGGTTCCCGGTCCAGTACGTGATCCGGCCCCGCACCGCCGAGTTCCCGGACTACCGCGGCTACGCCGGACAGGTCGCGGCGGGCAGTGTCCGTCCCGGCGACGAGGTCGTGATCCTGCCCGCGGGCACCCGGACCACGATCGAGCGGATCGACACCGCCGACGGCGAGCTCGACGTCGCGCACGCCGGCCGCAGCGTCACGCTGATCCTCGCGGATGACGTGGACGTCTCCCGCGGCGACGTCATCGCCGCCCCGGCCGCCGCCCCGGAACCGATCGGCCAGTTCGAGGCGACGGTGTGCTGGCTGGCGGAGAAGCCGCTGCGGCCCGGTGCCCGGCTGCTGCTCAAGCACGGCACTCGCACGACGCAGGCGATCGTCGGGACGCTCGAGGAGCGCTTCGACGAGCAGACCCTGACCTCGGTTCCCACCCCCGAGTCGCTCGAGCTCAACGAGATCGCCCGCATCACCGTCCGGGTCGCCGAGCCCATCGCGGCCGACGACTACAAGGTCAACCGGCGCACGGGCAGCTTCCTGCTCATCGATCCCGCGGGCGGCAACACCCTCGCGGCGGGCCTGGTGGGCAACAGCCTCGCCGAGATCGAACTCGGGGACCGCGTCCCCGCATGATCCCGCTCGTCGCCGTCGCGCACGGCAGCCGTGACCCGCGCTCGGCGCGCGCCATGGCTGCCGTGCTCGCGGCGCTGCGGGAACGCCACCCGGGCCGGGACGTGCGGCTTGCGTTCCTGGACCTGAACACCCCGTCGGTGGGGCAGGTCGTCGACGCCCTCGCCGCCGAGGGACACCGCCGCGTGGTGGTGGTCCCGTTGCTGCTGGGCAGCGCCTTCCACGCCCGCGTGGATCTGCCCGCGCTGCTCGCCGAGGCCCGCGCCCGGCACCCGCTTCTCGACGTGATCCAGGCGGACGTCCTCGGCGCCGACGACCGTCTCGTCGCGGCGGCCCGCGAGGCGATCGCCGCCACCGGTGTCTCCCGGACCGACCCGACGGTGGGCGTCGCGCTGTGCGCGGTCGGATCCCGCCGCCACGACGCCAACGCCGCCACCGACGCGATCACCCCGCGCCTGCTGCGGGGCACGTCGTGGGCGTGGGGCCGGACGTGCTTCGCCACCGCCGCGGCACCGACCGTCGTCGACGCCCTGGCGGCCCTGCGCGCCGCCGGCGCCACCACCCTCGTGCTCGCGCCGTGGATGCTCGCCCCCGGCCTGCTGTGGGACCGCGCCGTCGCCGCCGCCCGGGCGGCGTTCCCCGAGGTCAGCTGCGCCACCACCCTCGCGGCCTCCGATTCCGTCGGGCTCGTGATCGACGAGCGCTACCGGCAGTCGCTCGTGCACGCCGGGACCGCCGCGCGCCACATCGCCTGACAACCACCGATTGCCTCTGGCGCACGCCGGTCCTATCGGGACAGACTGGAGTCGAGGCAAGGAGGCATCGTCATGGCCACAGCACCGATTCGGCACGGGATCGTAGTCGGCATCGACGGTTCGGACGGCTCGTTCTCCGCGGCCCACTGGGCCGCATCTGCCGCCCGGATCTTCCGCGAGCCGCTGCACCTCGTCAACGTGCTGCCCGATGCGCCGAGCGCGACCGGCGGCAGATCCAAGGAGGAGTTCGCCAAGCTCCTGCAGGCCGACAGCGAACGGCTGCTCGAACGCGCCCGCCGGGCGGCGCTCGACGGCCGCACGGACGTCACGATCGAATGCAGCAGCCGGCCGGGACCGCCGGCGAAGACCCTCGTCGAACTGTCGAAGACCGCCCGCCTGCTGGTGGTGGGCCGGACCACGACCGGCGAACTGCGCTCGATGTTCGCCGGCTCCGACGTCGTCCGCGTCGCCAACCACGCCCGTTGCCCGGTCGTGGCGTGGCGGGGCGAGGGCGATCACGAGGAGGTGGACACCCGGCCGGTCGTCGTCGGCGTCGACGGCAGCGCGTTGAGCAACGCTGCCATCGAGCATGCGTTCGAGTTCGCGTCGTTCCTCGGCGTACCGCTGATCGCCGTGCACGCATGGACCGAGCAGTCGACCCTGCGGGGCTACGACGAGTCCGCCCGCTTCGTCGACTGGACGACGTACGCGGAGCAGAAGGTCGCCGACCTCGCGGAGAGCCTGGCCGGCTGGCGCGAGCGGTATCCCGACGTCGAGCTGCGGACGGAGCTCGAGCGCCGCGGCGCGATGGTGGCCCTCATCGAGCGTTCCATCGACGCGCAACTCGTCGCGGTGGGCAGCCACGGTCGCAGCACGATCGCGTCGGCTCTGCTCGGCTCCACCGGCCAGGGCCTGCTCCATCACTCCCGCTGCCCGGTACTCATCTGCCGCGAGTGACGCATGCGGCCGTGACCTCCGGTCGCGCAAGGAATTTCGAGCGCAGCAGTCCGCAGGGCGCGCGGATCCCCGGCTCCGTCGCCCTAGTTCGCCGCGTCGGCGTAGATCACGGCGATGCTGCCGGTACCGGGCCGGAACAGCTCGGCGTCGACCGTGCTCCAGCCACCGAGATCCTCGACGGTCCACAGTCTTTCGGGAGCCGGGAAGTCGTCGGCGAACTCGCGTGCGGCACCCGGGTCGGCGGGCCGGAATCCGGCCGCCGCCCACAGCCGTTGCGCCTCCCCGGTGTAGAGGAAGTCGTTGAACTCCTGGGCCGCCCGCACGTCGGGTGCGTTGTCGATCACCGCGGCGGGGCTGTCGATCCGGAGAGTGGTGGTCAGGGGGACACGCCGGACGGCGGCGCCGTCGCGCTCGAGCCGCAACGCCTCCTGTTCCGAGAGGAGCAGCACGTCGCCGGCACCCTGCACGAACGCCTCCACGGCCTCTTCGCCGCTCGCGGGCGAGGTTTCGACGTGGTCACCGACGAGCGCGGCGAGGTAGTCCAGCCCCGCCTGCGGATCGGCACCGCCGTCGCTCGTCGCGGCGTACGCGGCGAGCAGGTTCAGCTTCGCCGCACCGGAGGCCGACGGGTCGGGGGTGATCACCTCGAGACCGGGCGCGAGCAGATCGTCCCAGCCCGCCACACCCCGCGGATTGCCCTCCCGCACGACCATCGTGACGACGGACCCGTACGGGACTCCCCGGTACGCTCCCGCGTTCCAGTCCGGGTCGACGAGTCCCGCGTCGACGAGGCCGGTCAGGTCCGGCACCGATGCGAAGGTGACGAAATCGGCCGAGGCGCCGTCCACGACGGCGACGGCCTGCTGCGCGGACGGACCGGACGCGACGTCGAACCGGACGTCCTCGCCGGCCTCGGTGGCGCCGAACGCGGCGATCACCGTGTCCAGCGCCGCCCGGGCACCCTCGTGGGCGTACAGGTCGACGGTGGGCCCGGAGGCGGCCTCGGCCGCGTCGCCGCGATCGCCGGAGCCGGCCGAACACGCGGTGAGCACGACGGCCGCGATCGAGGCGAGCGCCGCGACGCGCCGGCCCGGAAGAGATTTCACGACGTACCTCCGGCGCAGGGTCAGCGGGTCAGCAGCCAGGCCACGACGACGAGAACGAGCAGGGCCAGCAGGGCCAGGGTCACGCGCGAGCGTGGCATGTCAGCGATCCTCCGTCTTCCGTTCGGACGCGGCCGGCTCTCTGCGTCCGACGGCCGCGAGCACGCCCGCGAGGGCGCGGTCGAGCAGCCAGGCCACGCCGGCGCACAACGGCACCATGACGACCAGCACCAGCGCGACCTGCGGGACGAAGGGAAGGCCGGCCAGCCACAACTCGAAGCCGTCCCACCACGATGCCACCCGATCCACGCCCCCACCCTAGTCGTCGCCGTTTCGGTGGACGCCGACGGCCGGGTGCCGGGATCATGAGGTGATGGCACAGACGTTTCCGGGGTCCGGGATCTCCTCCGCGCATTCCCACCCGCCACACCGCAGCCCGTACCCGCCGATCGACGACTACGCGTTCCTGTCGGACTGCGAAACGACATGCCTCATCGCGCGCAACGGGGCGGTGGAATGGATGTGCCTGCCCCGGCCCGACTCGCCCAGCGTGTTCGGGGCGATTCTCGACCGCAGCGCCGGGTACTTCCGCGTCGGACCGCACGACCGCACCGTGCCCGCTGCACGCCGGTATCTGCCCGGCGGACTGATCCTCGAGACCACGTGGCAGACCGAGACGGGATGGATGGTGGTGCGGGACGCGCTGGTGATGGGGCCCTGGCACGCCGTCCAGGAACGATCGCGCACTCACACCCGGACGCCGACGGACTGGGACGCCGAGCACATTCTGCTGCGCACCGTCCGCTGCGTGAGCGGGACGGTGGAACTCGACGTCAGTTGCGCGCCGGCGTTCGACTACCACCGCGCCCCGGTGCGCTGGGAGTACACGGGCAAGGTGTACGAGGAGGCCACCGCGTTCTGCACCGGCGGCGAACCCGGCGAGCATCCCGAACTGCGGCTCACCACCGACCTCCGGCTCGGGCTCGAGGGCGGCGAGGCCCGGGCACGCACCCGGATGGTCAAGGGCGACAAGGCGTTCGTCGCGCTGTCGTGGTCGGATGTGCAGTGTCCCGCTACGTTCGAGGAAGCCGCCGCGAAAATGGCGGAGACGGCCGACTTCTGGCGCGAGTGGATCACCACGGGCCGTTTCCCCGATCACCCCTGGCGGAGTTACCTGCAGGCCAGCGCCCTGACCCTCAAGGGCCTGACCTACGCACCGACCGGCGCCCTGCTCGCGGCGGCCACCACGTCTCTTCCGGAAACGCCTGGTGGAGAACGGAACTGGGACTACCGCTACGCATGGGTGCGGGATTCCACGTTCGCACTGTGGGGCCTGTACACCCTCGGCCTCGACCGGGAGGCCGACGCGTTCTTCGCGTTCATCTCCGACGCCTCCCGCAGCGAGGACGGCCGGTTGCAGCCGCTGCAGGTGATGTACGGCGTGGGTGGGGAGCGCGTGCTCACCGAATCGCAGCTCGACCACCTGTGCGGCTACGACGGGGCCCGTCCGGTGCGAATCGGCAACGATGCGTATCACCAAACGCAGCACGACATCTGGGGCGCCATGCTCGACTCGGTGTACCTGCACGCGAGGACCCGCCGGCACATGCCCCAGACCTTCTGGCCGGCCGTGCAGCGGCTCGTCGGCCAGGCCGAGGACCACTGGCGCCTGCCCGATCGCGGCATCTGGGAGGTCCGGGGAGAGCCGCAGCATTTCACCTCGTCCAAGGTGATGTGCTGGGTCGCCCTCGACCGCGGCGCGCGACTGGCGCGCATGCAGGGCCGCCCGGACCACGCCGCGCGGTGGGACGCCGTCGCCGACGAGATCAAGGCGGACATTCTCGCCCACGGCGTCGACGGGCGCGGGGTGTTCACCCAGCGCTACGGTCATCCCTCCCTGGACGCGTCCGCGCTGCTGGTCGTGCTGCTGCGGTTCCTGCCGGCCGACGACCCGCGGGTGCGGGCGACGGTCCTGGCGATCGAGGACGAACTGACCGAGGACGGCCTGGTCCTGCGATACCGGGTGGACTCCACCGACGACGGATTGACCGGCGAGGAGGGCAGCTTCACGATCTGCTCGTTCTGGCTGGTCTCCGCCCTGGTGGAGATCGGCGAGGTGGAACGGGCCCGCACCCTGTGCGAACGACTCCTCGGCTACGCCAGCCCGCTCAAGCTCTACGCCGAGGAGATCGACCCGCGCTCGGGCCGGCACCTGGGCAACTTCCCCCAGGCCTTCACCCACCTGGCGCAGATCAACGCGGTCGTGCACGTGATCCGGGCGGAGGAACAGATCGCGGCCGGGGAGTTCCTGCCCGCGCGTCCGGCGCCCTGACCCGCTACCCGAAGCGGCGCAGCAGTTCCTCCGCGCGGGTCGCGATGTCGCGGACGATCTCGCCGGCGGGCCGCTGTTCCCGCACGAGTCCGGCCGCCTCGCCCGCGTAGACCACGCCGAGCCGGGGGTCGTTGCCGTCGTACGCGGCGGCGAGAGTCTCCTCGTCGGCGCCGCGCCCGTGCCACTCGGCGGTGTAGTCGTTCGTCAGGGCCCGGCCGCCCCACCGCGCCGGCCACGGCTGGTGCCGGGCCCGGTCGAAGACGTCGGTGTAGACGGTGTCGGTGCTGCTCGCCGCGACGAGCCTGTCCCGGGCATACTCCGGGCCGACCGTCTCGGGGCTCGCCAGCAACGCGGTGCCGACGAGCGCGCCCTCGGCGCCGGCCGCGAGCACCGCGGCCAGTCCCCGTCCGGACGCGATGCCGCCGGCGGCGAGCACCGGCAGCGACGTCGATTCGAGCACCTCCTGCAGGAGCGGCAGCGTCGCGATGCGGCCGGTGTGCCCGCCGGCCTCGTGTCCCTGCGCGACGACCGCGTCGACCCCGGCGGCCTCGACGATCCGCAGGTCCTCGATCGTGTTGATCTGGGAGATCGCCAGGGCGCCCGCCGCGTGCACGCGCGGCACATAGGGCGCCGGATCGCCGAAGGACAGCGACACCACCCGGGGCCGTTCGGCCAGCACCGCGTCGAGAAGACTGTCGTCGGCGGCCAGCGACCACGTCATCAGGCCGAAACCGAGCAGCCCGCCGCCGAGTTCGCGGGCCACCGCCGACTCGGCCGCCAGCCATTGCGGGGTGTTGTAACGCGCGGCTCCGATCAGACCGAGGCCCCCCGCGCGGGTCACCTCGCCGGCCAGCCGGCCGCCGGCGCGGCCTCCCATCGGGGCGCCGAGCAGCGGGACGGTGACGCCCAGGGTGCGCGTGAGCCAGGTCTCGAGCACGGTGGGCTACTTCCCCTTCGGCTTGTCGGCAGACGCCTCGGACGAGAGCGCGGCCACGAACGCCTCCTGCGGAACGTCCACCCGGCCGATCGTCTTCATCCGCTTCTTGCCCTCCTTCTGCTTCTCGAGCAGCTTGCGTTTGCGGCTGATGTCGCCGCCGTAGCACTTGGCGAGCACGTCCTTGCGGATCGCGCGGATGTTCTCCCGGGCGATGATCTTCGACCCGATCGCCGCCTGCACCGGGACCTCGAACTGTTGCCGCGGGATGAGCTCCTTGAGTTTGGTGGTCATCTTGTTGCCGTACGCGGCCGCCGCGTCCTTGTGCACGATCGCACTGAACGCGTCGACGGCCTCGCCCTGCAACAGGATGTCCACCTTCACCAGCGCGGCTTCCTGCTCGCCGGCCTCCTCGTAGTCGAGGCTGGCGTAGCCGCGGGTGCGGGACTTCAGCGAGTCGAAGAAGTCGAAGATGATCTCGGCCATCGGCAGGGTGTAGCGCAGCTCGACGCGGGTCTCGGACAGATAGTCCATGCCGCCGAGCTCGCCGCGCCGCGACTGGCACAGTTCCATGATCGAACCGATGAACTCGCTCGGGGAGATGATCGTGCACTTGACGATCGGCTCGTAGATTTCGCGGGCCTTGCCCTCGGGCCAGTCCGACGGGTTGGTGACGATGTGCTCCTGCCCGCCCTCGAGCACCACGCGGTAGACCACGTTGGGGGCGGTGGAGATCAGGTCGAGGCCGAACTCGCGCTCGAGCCGCTCCCGGGTGATCTCCATGTGCAGCAGGCCGAGGAAGCCGCACCGGAATCCGAAGCCCAGAGCCACCGACGTCTCGGGTTCGTAGGTGAGCGCGGCGTCGTTGAGCTGCAACTTGTCGAGGGCGTCGCGCAGGACGGGGTAGTCCGACCCGTCCACCGGGTACAGGCCGGAGTAGACCATCGGGCGGGGCTCGCGGTAGCCGGTGAGCGGCTCGGCGGCGCCGCCGCGGGCAGAGGTGACGGTGTCGCCGACCTTCGACTGGCGCACGTCCTTCACGCCGGTGATGAGATAGCCGACCTCGCCGACGCCGAGACCGGCGGTGGCCTTCGGCTCGGGCGAGACGATGCCCACCTCGAGCAGCTCGTGGGTGGCGCCGGTGGACATCATCTTGATCTTCTCGCGGGGCACGATCTTGCCGTCGACCACACGCACGTACGTGACGACGCCGCGGTAGGTGTCGTACACCGAGTCGAAGATCATCGCGCGGGCCGGCGCGTCGGGGTCGCCGACCGGCGGCGGCACCTGCCGGATCACCTCGTCGAGCAGTTCCGGCACGCCCACGCCGGTCTTGCCCGACACGCGCAGCACGTCCTCGGGCTCGCAGCCGACGATGTGGGCGAGCTCGGCGGCGTAGCGGTCCGGGTCGGCCGCGGGCAGATCGATCTTGTTCAGGACCGGGATGACCGTCAGATCCTTGTCGAGAGCGAGGTAGAGGTTCGCGAGGGTCTGCGCCTCGATGCCCTGGGCGGCGTCGACGAGGAGCACCGCGCCCTCGCATGCCTCGAGCGCACGGGAGACCTCGTACGTGAAGTCCACGTGCCCGGGCGTGTCGATGAGGTGCATCACGTAGTCCTCGCCGTCGACCTGCCACGGCAGCCGCACGTTCTGGGCCTTGATGGTGATCCCGCGCTCGCGCTCGATGTCCATCCGGTCGAGGTACTGGGCCCGCATCTGGCGCTCCTCGACCACACCGGTGAGCTGCAGCATGCGGTCCGCGAGCGTCGACTTGCCGTGGTCGATGTGCGCGATGATGCAGAAGTTCCGGATCTTCGCGGGGTCCGTGAACGTGGTGTCGGCGAAGGTGCTGATGTCGGGCTCCTGACTCGGACGGGCAGCGGCCCTGGCGGGACGCGGTCACCCCTGCAGAATATCCAAGTCGCGGCGGGTCCGGTCCCGCGGCCGCACCTGCGCGGCCCCGCACGCCGCTAAGCTCGCCGACGTGGCTGGCACATGGAAGAAACTGGGCAGGCAACTGGGACGGCTCGCGGTCGAGCAGGGACCGCGATTGCTCGAGCAGGTGCAGCGCTCCGGCGCCCTCGACCGGGCCCGGACCGCGCTCGGCTCCGGTGCCGCCGGCACCGCCCGGCCGGTCCCGAAGCCCGGCCGCCCGGTGACCTCCCACACCGCTCCCACCGCGCAGCGCGCCCGGCGGATCGCCTACGCCCCCGACCTCGACGGCCGCGCGGACCCCGGCGAGATCGTGTGGACGTGGGTGGCCTACGAGGAGGACGCGACCCAGGGCAAGGACCGGCCCGTGCTCGTCGTCGGACGCAACGGTGGCACCCTGCTCGGCCTGATGCTGTCGTCGAACAACGACCGGGACGGTCACCGCGACTGGCTGGCGCTGGGCAACGGCAACTGGGACGCGGGCAGCCGGCCCAGCTGGGTCCGCCTGGACCGCGTGCTGGACGTGCCCGAGGAAGGCATCCGGCGCGAAGGCGCGGTGCTCGACCGGGCCCGGTTCGAGCAGGTCGCCGCGCGCCTTCGCGCCGAGTACGGCTGGCAGTAGCCGGCCCTCGCCTTACCGCCGGCGGGCGCCCGCCACCCGCGCCGTGGACGGCCGCAATCCGGCGAACCGCCCGAACAGCGACCGGTAGACCAGCGCCCCGAGGGCGCCGCCGATCAGCGGGAACAGGATGAACAGCCAGAGCTGTCCGAGCGCGCCGTCCTGGTACGGCGCGACCGCGATGCTCCGCGCCGGATTGACCGAGGTGTTGTCGATCGGGATCGAGACCAGGTGGATCACCGCCAGGGTGAATCCGATCGACACCCCGGCCAGCAGGACGTCCGAGGCCTGGTCCGTCGCGGCGAGCACCACGAACACCAGCAGCGCGGTCAGCAGCACCTCGACGACCATGGTCGCCCCGATCCCGTAACCCTCGACGAGCACACCGCCGAGCGGGCCCTCCACCGCCGACGGGCTGTGCGGGCCCCAGCCGTTGGCGCCGAGCCCCTGCGCGGCCCGGTCGTAGGTGGGCAGCGACTGCGCCACCGAGTAGATCGTCACGCCCGCGACGAGGCCGCCGAGGACCTGGGCCACGACGTAGAACACCGCCCGCTTGAGGGTGACCTGGCCGATCGCGAGCTGGCCGACCGTCACCGCCGGGTTCACATGGCATCCGGAGATCGGCCCGATGGCGTAGACGAGGAACAGCAGGGTCAGCCCGAACGCCAGCGCGACGCCGAGATTGCCGACCTTGTCCCCGGCGAACACCGCCGTGCCGACCGCGGAGAAGACCAGCACGAACGTGCCGATCGCCTCCGCGGCGTACTTCTTGGCGTCCGAGAATTCGTCCTTCTCCACGGCCTCGAGCGCGGTCTCGTGCTCGGTCTCGTGCTCGGCGGCCCCGGGTGCCCGGTCCGCCGCCCGGCCCTCGTGGCCCGTCTCGCGTTCGTTCGTCATGCGCCCACCTCGCGTCGTGCGGTCCCGCGGGACCGGATCCGATGTGTCGAACTTCGGCACTGGCGAGCACCGCGGGTCGAAGACGGGCTCACAGGCCGCACAGCACTACCGCAACAAGACACAGCGGACACTACGCAAGCCGGGTGACCTCCACAACAACGTCGAGTGCCGTCGAACCGCCGCCGGAGTAGATGCCCTTCAGCGGCGGCACGTCCGCGTAGTCCCGGCCGGTACCGACGGACACGTGCTGTTCACCGACGACCGTGGCGTTGGTCGGGTCGTAACCCCACCACGAACCGGTCCAGGCCTCGACCCACGCGTGCGACTCCCCCGCGACGGTCGCCCCGACGGGGGCAGCGGCCGTCGGATGCAGGTATCCCGACACGTACCGGCTGGGAATTCCCATGCCGCGCAGCAGGAGCAGCGTCAGGTGCGCATAGTCCTGGCAGACCCCCTCGCGTTCCTCGAAGGCCTGCACGGCCGAGGTGTGCACCCCCGTCGTGCCGGGGACGTAGGACATCTCGTCGTGCACCCACTGCGCCGCGGCCAGCACCGCGGCCACCGGATCGGCACCCTTGGCGATCTGCCGGGCGACCCTGGCGAGACCGCGATCGGCCGGCACGTACCGCGACGGCAGCAGCACCTCGTCGTAGCGGTCCCGGTTCTCCTCGCTGCGCAGTTCGTCCCATCCGATCGCCTCGTCGGGCACCGCGGTCTCCTCGGTCTCCACCACCGACAGTCCGGTCACCTCCAGCGAGGTGTGCGGCGCGTGCAGGTCGAACGCGGTCACCGCCGTGCCCCAGTAGTCGACGTACCGGTACGACCGTGTCGCCGGGGTGGTCTCGACCCGGTTGAGCACGACGGTCTGCCGGCTGTCCGCGCGGGGCGTGAGCCGTACCTCGTTGTACGACGAGGTGACCGGCGCGTCGTACGCGTACCCCGTCTTGTGGACCACTCGCATCCGCCAGGTCACAACTCACCCTCCACGATCGTCTCCCCCTGTGCCGCGCCGGCATCGGTCCAGGCCACCCACGGCGCTGCGTGGAAGTACTGCAGCGCGATCGCCTCGCCGACCTGCCGGCACATCTCCTGCAGCGACTGCAGGCGCGTCTGCAGATCCTCGAGCAGCCGTCCGGGGGCGAGGAACTCGAGTTCGCTGCGGGCACGGCCGAGCAGACGTTGCGCCTCGTCCCGGGCACCGATCCGGCTGTGCGGATGCCGGTCGAGCGCACCGAGGCACCGCTCGGCCTCGCTGATGGCGAAGAACACCGACCGCGGGAACAGCCGGTCCAGCAGCATGAATTCGAGCACCAGGCTCGCGTCGAGGGCACCGCGGTAGGTGCGCAGGTAGGTGTCGTGACCACCGACCGACCGCAGGACCGTCGCCCACGTCGGCGAGCCCGGGCGGTCGCCCGCCCGGGAGAGCAGCAGCCGTACCACCATGTCGACGCGTTCGATGGACCGGCCCAGCAGCAGGAAGCGATAGCCGTCGTCGCGGCTGAGCGTCGAGTCCGCCAGGCCCGCGAACATCGCCGCACGCTCCTCGACGTACCGGAAGAACTCGTGCGGTCCGAGCCGCTGGGCGGCCCGCTTGCGCTCGGCGAGACCGTTGTAGGTGGCGTTCAGGCACTCCCACATCTCGCTGGAGGTGACCTCGCGGGCGCCGCGGGCGTTCTCGCGCGCGTGCGCGACGGAATCGACGATCGACCCCTGCCCCTGCCGGTCGAACGCGATCAGGTCGACCACGGTGGACACGTCCAGCACGCCCGGCGGCTCGGCGAATCCGAGTACCCGCAGCAGCTGCCGGCAGGTGCGGTCGGGGTCGACCGTGGAGTCCTCGAGCAGCTGGTGCACCGCGACGTCCATGATGCGGGCGGTGTCGTCGGCGCGTTCGACGTAGCGGCCGATCCAGAACAGGGACTCGGCATTGCGGGCCAGCATCAGCGCCCACCCCCGAGCCCGCTCTGCTGCTGCTGTTGTTGCTGTTGCTGTTGCGGGCCGCCGATGTCGGGTCCGTGCTCGACCTGCGCGCCGTGCGCCGGCCGGTCGACCACCTGGGCGCCGCCGAGTTCTCGTTCCTCCCCGGAACTGCGCGCGGCGAGCACCCACGTGTCCTTGCTGCCGCCGCCCTGGCTCGAGTTCACCACGAGCGACCCTTCGGGCAGCGCGACGCGCGTGAGACCGCCGGGCAGCACCCACACCTCCTCCCCGTCGTTGACGGCGAAGGGCCGCAGGTCCACGTGACGCGGCGCGAGCCGGTCCCCCACCCGGGTGGGAACGGTGGACAACTGCACGACGGGCTGGGCGATCCAGCTGCGCGGGTCGTTGCGGATCTTGCGGGTCATGGTCTTCAGCTCGGCGGGCGAGGCGTCGGGACCGAACACGATGCCGTACCCGCCGGAGCCTTCCACCGGCTTGATCACGAGTTCGTCGAGACGGTCGAGCACCTCCTCGCATTCCTCGTCCAGCCAGCAGCGCAGCGTGTCGACGTTGGGCAACAGCGGCTTCTCGCCGAGGTAGTAGTCGATGATCTCGGGGACGTAGGTGTAGACGAGCTTGTCGTCGCCGACACCGTTGCCGACGGCGCTCGAGATCACGACGTTGCCGGCGCGGGCGGCGTTGAGGATGCCGGCGACGCCGAGCACGGAGTCGGGACGGAACTGCATCGGATCGAGGAAGGCGTCGTCGATCCGGCGGTAGATCACGTCGACCTGCCGTTCGCCTTCGGTGGTGCGCATGTAGACCGCGTTGTCACGACAGAACAGGTCCCGGCCCTCGACGAGTTCGACACCCATCTGCCGGGCCAGCAGGGAGTGCTCGAAATACGCGGAGTTGGCCACGCCGGGGGTCAGCACCACCACGGTCGGGTCGGCGGCGTTGAGCGCGGCGGCCGCCCGCAGCGCCCGCAGCAGGTGCGAGGCGTAGTCGCCGACGGGACGCACCCGGTGCTCGCGGAACAGGTCCGGGGCGATCCGGGCCATCACCCGCCGGTTCTCCATGACGTACGACACCCCGGACGGCGAGCGCAGATTGTCCTCGAGGACCCGGAACGTGCCGTTCTCGTCGCGGATCAGGTCGATGCCCGCGACGTGGATCCGGACGCCGTTGGGCGGGACGATGCCGACGGCCTCGCGGTGGAAGTGCTCGCACGAGGTCACCAGCCGCTTGGGGATGACGCGGTCGCGGAGGATGTGCTGCTCGCGGTAGACGTCGTCGAGGAACATCTCGAGCGCCTTCACCCGCTGGGTGATGCCCCGTTCGAGGCGGGCCCACTCCGCCGCCGCGATGACCCGGGGCATCAGGTCGAGCGGGAAGGGCCGCTCCTGTCCGGACAGGGAGAAGGTGACGCCCTGGTCGGTGAAGGCGCGGCCGAGGGCCTCGGTGCGCGCCGCGAGCTCGTCGGCGCCGGTGGAGACGAACCGTTGGTGCAGCCGCCGGTAGGGGGCTCGCACCCCACCGGCCTCGTCGAACATCTCGTCGAACGCGAGCGTGTAGCCGGGCACGTCGCGATAGCCGTCGAACACCCCGTCGGAACGCCTGCGCGAGCGGGAGCGGTCGGGGGGTCGGGCGACGGTTGTTCGGCTGCTCATGCCCGAAATCCTGCTACAGGATGCCGGGCTGTGCAGTGCCGGAAACCCGCTTGTCACCTGCCCGTCACCACCGGCGGTTCCGGCGCCCGGTTTGGGGTTTGCGACAGGCCGCTGGTATCGTGGTCCGTCGGTGCCGTAGTGCGCCCAGAGCTTTCCGACCAACTACCAGCAAGACGACAGGATTTTACGCGTGGCCAACATCAAGTCCCAGGTGAAGCGGATCCGCACCAACGAGCGCAACCGACTCCGCAACCAGTCGGTCAAGTCCTCGCTGCGCACGGCGATCCGTTCCTTCCGCGAGGCCGCGGCCGCCGGTGACAAGGACAAGGCCACCGAGCTCCTCGTCTCCACCAGCCGCAAGCTCGACAAGGCTGCCAGCAAGGGCGTGATCCACGCCAACCAGGCCGCCAACAAGAAGTCCGCCCTGGCCAAGGTCGCCAACGGACTCTGAGGTAGAACGCAAGCTCTGCTCCGGAAGCCGCCCCGTCCCTCGGACCGGGCGGCTTCCGTCGTCTAGTGGGTCCGGCCGGCCAGCCCCGCGACGCGGCGCACGGCGCGCTCCACCGCGTAGTCGGCGTCCGCGGCCGCGCCCTTGACGTCGGCATTGAGGTCGGCCACGACCTGCAGCGCCGCCCCGATCGATCCCGGGTCCCACGCGCGTGCCTGGGCCTGAGCCTTCTTCACCTTCCACGGAGGCATCCCGAGCTCGGATGCCATCTTGAACGGGTCCCCGCGCCCGGCCGAGCCGACCCGCGCGATCGTGTGGACAGCATCCGCGAGGGCGTCGGCGAGCAGGACGTGCGCGACGCCCCGATGCGTCGCCCACCGCAACGATTCCAGCGCCCCCGGCTCGTCGCCCGCCACGGCCTTCTCGGCCACCTCGAACCCGGTGACCTCGGCCTTGCCGGAGTAGTAGCGCTGCACGGCTGCGGCGTCGATCTTGCCGCCCGTGTCGGCGACCAGCTGGCTGCACGCCGCTGCCAGCTCCCGCAGGTCGGAGCCCACGGCGTCGATGACCGCCTGTACGACCTCCGGCGCGACCCGCACACCCGCCGCGCGAAACTCCGCACGCACGAAGTCCACCCGCTCGGCCGCCTTGGTGATCCTGGCGCACTCGTGGGTCTCGGCGCCGCACTTCTGCAGGGCGCCCACCATGGCCTTCGCGCGGCCGCCGCCACTGTGCAGGACGACCAGGGAGACCCCCTCGGGCGGTTCGGTCGCCGCATCGAGGATCAGCGCGACGGCGTCCTTGCCGGCCTCCGCGGCGGATTCGAGGACGACCACCCGGTCCTCGGCGAACAGCGACGGGCTCAGCAGCTCGGCGAGTTCGGCCGCGCCGGCGTCCCCGGCGCGCAGCCGCGAGACGGGCAGCTCGGACCCCGCACCCGTCCGCGCCCGGACGTCACCGACGATCCGCGCGACGGCGCGTTCGACGAGGAGGTCTTCGTCACCGAGCACGAGATGCAGCTGCGGGTTGCTCACGGGTCGATCGTGCCACGACGGCCGGACATCACCGCCGGTGCCCCGGGCCGGCGTCCACGCCACAGTCGCGGCAGGCACCGGGCGGCGACGAGCCCGCCCCCGACGGCGACTGCTCCGCCCACGCCTCCGGGCACGGGCACCTCGGCCAGGGGCAGGTCGGCCGCGCGGTCCGCCACCTCGAGGATCCACCACAGCATGGGTGCGGTGCCGCGGGCGAGCAGCTCCGCCGCCGTCGGCGACGCCGTGGAGACCACCGCGACGGTGGTACCGAGCACGGTCAACGGCGGAAGTACCGGCGCGACGAGGATGTTGGCCGCGACCGCCACGACGCTGACGGTGCCGGACAGTGCGGCGACGATCGGGGCGGTCACGACGAACGCGGCCGCCGAGACGGCGCACACCTCCGCCGCCGAGCGGGGCCAGCCGCGGGCACGGAGCCGGGTCACCCAGGCCGGCGCCACCAGCACCAGCCCGGCGGTGGCCGCGACCGACAGGGCGAACCCGACGTCCGTCGCGAGTTCCGGTGCGGCGACGAGCAGGGCGCCGACCGCGCCCGCGAGGGCCGGCAGGCCGTGCCGGCGCCGGCCCGTCACCAGAGCGAGCAACCCGATCGCTCCCATCGCGGCGGCGCGCAGCACACTCGGCGACGGGCGCACGACGACGACGAACGCCACCAGCGCGACCGCCGCGAGCGCCGTGCCGGTGCGGGGGCCGAGGCCGAGGCCCCGCACGGCGAGGAGCACCGCGCCGAGGACGATGCTGACGTTGGCCCCGGACACCGCGGTCAGGTGGGTCAGTCCCGCCACCCGGAAGCTCTCCCGGACGTCGTCGGACAGCCGTGAGGTGTCGCCGACGACGAGGCCCGGCAAGAGCCCGGCCGCAGCGGGCGGGAGCACCGCTCCGGACGCCGAGGCGAGCCGCTCGCGGATCCGTCCCGCCCACTGCTGCACCTGCGAGGGGGCCTGCACCGATCGGGGCGGGCCGTCGACACGGACCACGGCCACCGTCAGATCCGCGCCGTCCGGTTCGGCGAGCCGTCCGCGCAGGGTGATCCGCTGGCCCGGCAGCAGCTCCGCCCACTCGTCGACAGGGGCGAACACCACGACGGCGCCGCCGCCCGAGTACCGGTCGGGTCCCAGCTCGGCGCGGTGCAACGTTGCCGGCACCAGCACCTGGTCCCCACCGAACGCACTGTCTCCCAATCTTTTCGGGTCCTCCGTCGGTTCGACCACCAGGGTGGCCCAGCCGGCGCGCGCGGCCGCGGCGGCGAGCGGATGCGTCTCGGCCGCCCACACCCGCAGTGCGACCGCCGCCGAGAATCCGGCAGCGACGACGAGAGCGGCGAGCAGCGGCCGGGCCGCGGCACGAAGCCGTCGTCGCCGTGCCACGACGACCGTGGCCACCGCGCACACGGCGGCCGTCGCCGCGATCCCGAACGAGACCCGCCAGCCGGCGTGCAACCCGAGCGCGGTTGCGGCCCACGCCGCGACCGCGCCCGGCACCAGTCGCGCGTCGTCGCGGTCGGGCGCGGTCACACCACGACCAGCGTCCGCAGGCGTGCCAGCCGAGCGGGACCGATCCCGTCGACCTCGGCGAGCTGTTCGACGTCGGTGAACGGCCCGTTGTCCCGGCGCCACGCGACGATCGCGGCCGCGGTGACGGGACCGACGCCGGGCAGCGCATCGAGCGTCGCCTCGTCGGCGGTGTTGAGGTTCACCGGCCCCGCCCCGGGGGGTGCGCCGGGCTCCCCGACCCCACCCTCGCCGCCGGAGCCGGACACCCCGCTCGCCGGCGGAACCGGCGGCGACGCACCCACCACGACCTGGTCTCCGTCCGCGAGCCGCTGCGCCAGATTCAGGGTGGTCAGGTCCGCACCGTCGAGGGTGCCGCCCGCGGCGGCGAGGGCGTCGGCGACCCGCGCGCCGGGCGCGACCCGCACCAGGCCGGGCTTGCCCACCAGGCCCACCACGCTGACCACCACCTCGTCCGGCGCCGTGTCCTGCCGGGACGCAACGGGGTCGGCCGCCGGTGCCGCAACCTCCACCGCCGGCAGCGGCGGTACCGGCTCCGCGACGGGACGATCGCCCCAGACCACGACGAGTGTGGCCAGCACCGCCACGACACCGACCGCGGCGAGGGCCCCGGCCCCACCCCGGCCGGTCTGCCAGCGCGCCGCGCGCAACCGCTCGAGCGGACCCGGCGGCTCGACGGTGCCGGCCGGGTCGTACCACGGGTGCGGCTCGTCGTCCGCCTGGTGCGGGATCGTCGGCGCTGCCGATGCCCGATCGCCGGCGGACCGGGCGATCGCGTCGAGCCGGCTGCGCACGAGATCGTGCTCGTCGCTGCTGCCCATGGCGCGACGCTAACCGGATCCGGCCGCCGTCCACGCGGCCGCCGAAGCGATCCGGCGAATCTGTGGATGAATCGTGTGCCTGTGGACAACCCCTACGCGCGGGAGACGACCACCCCGACGGCGCCGGGACCGACGTGTGCGCCGAGAACCGCGTCGAGTTCGGACACCGACAGCGCGGTGCCGGCGGGCAGCCGCTCGGCGAGCTGCGCGACGAGCTGTTCGGCGCGTTCGGGGGCCTCGCGGTGGTGGACGGCCACCGCGGTCACCGGGTCCGCGGTGTCGACGACGCCGTCGACCAGCTTCGCCATCGCCTTGGTCATGGTGCGGGTCTTCTCCCGCAGCACCAGCCGGCCGTCGACGAGGTGGAGCACCGGCTTCATCGCCAGAGCGGTGCCCAGCAGGGCCGTGGCGGTGCCGATGCGGCCGCCACGGCGCAGATGGTCGAGCCGGTCGACCACCAGCAGGGTCCGGCTGCGGGCGGCGACCTCCACAGCCCGTTCGTAGACGGCCCGCACGCTCGCACCGGACCGGGCCAGCTCCGCCCCCGCCAGGGCAGCGAATCCCAAACCCATTGCGGTGGTTCGACTGTCGACCAGCTGTACCCGGTCACCGAGGGCGTCGGCGGCGTAGCGGGCGGCCGACCAGGTACCCGACAGCTCACGGGACAGGTGCACGGCGACCACGCCGTCGCCACCGCTGTCCGACAGCGCCTCGGCGTACGCCTCCGTCAGTTCGGCCGGGGAGGGACCGGAGGTGGTGACGCCGGACAGGTCGGCGGGCAGATCGTCCACGCCCTCGCGCAATTCGACACCGTCGACGATCACGTGCAGCGGCACGACACGGATGTCGTACCGCTCCACCATTTCCGGGTCGAGACAGCACGACGAGTCGGTCACCACTACTACAGACACGCCGCCTACCGTATGTCCTCCGCGGCGGCGCGCGCATCCCGGCGCACCATCCGTACCGCCTCGAGAACCGCGGCGGCCACCTCGCTGTGCCCGTCCCAGCCCCAGTGGATGCCGTCCGGGTTCGCCGCGCCGGAGTGGATGTCCGCGTGCACGGCCTCGCCGAGATCGACCAGGGGAACCGACTTTTCGGACGCCCAGCGGTTGATCGCCCGGGCCGCGGCGGGACGGCCGCGGTGCACGGCGCGGTACTGCTCGCTGCGATGCACCGACGGCAGCGTGCCGATCACGGGCAGGTCCGGCCGCATGTACGCCAGCGACTCGCGGATGGTTTCGAGGTAGTCCACGCTGACCCGGGGCGGCAGGGCCACCGGCCAGCCGAGGGGCGAGAGCCGGGGCTGCAGCCATCCGTAGGTCTCCCGCACGACGCGGCGCAGGCGCGGCGGCCGCACGTAGCGCAGGGTCTCCCGCAGCGCCGTCGGCAGAGGGGACGGCAGGGTGTCCATGCCGCCCACGGCCAGCACGACGGCACCGGCCCGCGGGATCGTCGCCCACACGCGTGGATCCTGCGTCATCGCCCACCACGCGTCGCGTGTCGTCCACCCGATCCGCGCGACGAGTTCGACGTCCCAGTCGAGTTCCCGCGCCACGATGTTCGGCCAGATCCGCGGATGGTCCGCCGGCAGTCCGCCCTTCGGGCCGTAGTAGCTGAGCGAGTCACCGATCACGAGCAGCGTCGGCCGCTGCGGCCCGGCCACCGGCCGTGGGTCAGAGGACGTCATCGGCCGCCACCGTAGCCGTCGCGTTCCACACGTCGAGCCGCCACGCGGGCTGGTCCCCGTATCCGCTGAGCTGGACCCAGCCGGTGTTGCCGAGTCCGCCGAGGACCGGCCACCGGTCGACCGGGAGATCGAGCAGTGCGGCGGTCAGTGCCGCGATCAGTCCGCCGTGCGCGACGACGATGATCGGCCGCTGCACCCACTGCTCGTGTTTGTCGAGCAGTTCCTGGATCACCGGGGCGCTGCGCCGGGCCACGTCGACCCGGCTCTCCCCCTCGGGAGGCGCCCAGGTGGCGTCGGCCCGCCACGCTGCCCGCGCCCCCGGGGACACCGAGTCCACGTCGTGGTGGGTCAGGCCCTGCCACCGGCCGAGGTGGGTCTCGCGCAGCCGCGGATCGATCGCCACCGGCAGGCCGGCCTGGTCACCGAGTTCGACGGCGGTGTCGTAGGCGCGCCGCAGATCGGAGGAGACGATCGCCACGGGCCGGTGCTCGACGAGGATCCGGGCGGCGGCCACGGCCTGACGCCGCCCCAGCTCGGACAGCTCGGTATCGAGCTGCCCCTGCATCCGGCTGGTGGCGTTGTACTCGGTCTGCCCGTGACGCACCAGGATCAGGCGCCGGACCGGTACCCGATGGGTCACCGGTCGCCCGGCGTGTCGTCCGCGGTGGGCGTGGCGTCGTCGGCCGCGGGCGACCCCGCGCCGGTGTCGTCGGCCGCGGGCGACCCCGCGCCGGTGTCGTCGGCCGCGGGCGACCCCGCGCCGGTGTCGTCGGCCGGCGCGGGAGCGCCGATGCCGTCGACGGTGATCACCGGGCAGTCCTTCCACAGCCGGTCGAGTGCGTAGAAGTTGCGTTCGTCGTCGTGCTGGATGTGTACCACCACGTCGACGTAGTCCAGCAGCGTCCAGCGACCCTCGCGGGTGCCCTCGCGCCGCACGGGCTTGTGGCCTGCCAGCCGCAGCTTCTCCTCGACGTTGTCGACGATGGCGTTGACCTGACGCTCGTTGGCCGCGGAGGCGATCACGAAGCAGTCGGTGATGACCAGTTGCTCGGACACGTCCAGCACCACGACATCGGTGGCCAGTTTCTCGTCGGCCGCGCGGGCCGCGATGCGTGCCATCTCGATGGCTTCTGCAGTTGCCGTCACTGCGTGGTCTTCCTCTCGGGGTGGGGGTGGGACTCGGGGTGGGGGTGGGACTCGGCGTGGGGATATGACACGGTCGCCGCCCCGTCGAGGCGCCGCGAGTTCGCGGGCCGGTACAGGTTGCGCTTGGTGATGTACTGCACCACCCCGTCCGGCACCAGGTACCAGATGGGCCTGTGGTCACGCACCCGCGTCCGGCAGTCGGTCGAGGAGATCGCCAGCGCGGGGATCTCGACGAGACCGACGGTGTCGGCGGGCAGTTTCTCGAGGTGTTCGGCGAGATGCTCGACGTGCAGGTCGTAGCCCGGACGCGACACTCCCACGAACCGGGCCAGCTCGAACAATTCGGTCCAGTTCTGCCACGACAGGATCGAGGCGATCGCGTCGGCGCCGGTGATGAAGTACAGCTGGGCGTCGGGCATCAGCGAACGCAGGTCGCGCAGCGTGTCGACAGTGTAGGTGGCCTTGTCCCGCTCGATGTCGACCCGGCTGACGGAGAACCGCGGATTCGAGGCGGTCGCGATGACCGTCATCAGATAGCGGTCCTCGGCCGTGCTGACCTCGCTCCCCGACTTCTGCCACGGCTGTCCGGTGGGCACGAACACGACCTCGTCGAGGTCGTACCGGTCGGCCACCTCGCTGGCTGCGACGAGGTGCCCGTGGTGGATGGGGTCGAAGGTGCCGCCCATGACACCGACGCGACGTCGTGTGTCACCGACGCCGTGTCGTGTGTCACCGTCGCGACGTCGCGGCGCCGGATTCGGGGCGGATGGCTCATGCACGATTGTCCAGCTTACGGGTTCACACCGGCAGCAGGCCCGCCACCACCTGCGCGAGCTGCTGCGCGGACCGGCACTCGTGCATCGTGATCACCTCGCCGTACGCCTTCGCCGCCGAATCTCCGGCTCCCCATTGGCCGCGGGGTTCCGGGTTGAGCCAGTGGGCGTGCCGGGCGACGGCCACCAGGTGCTCGAGGGCGCCGAGGTTGGGATCGCGGTAGTTGGTCCGCGCGTCACCGAGCACGAGCAGGGAGCTGCGGCTGGTGAGGCTGTGCGCGTACCGCTCGGTGAACACGCCCAGCGCGTGACCGTAGTCGGAGTGGCCGTCGTAGGCGATCAGCTCGGCCTCGCGCAGCATCCGCGACATAGCGGCCCCGAGGTCGGCGCCGGCGGAGAAGTGGTGGGTGACCTCGTCGGTGCTGTCGATGAACGCGAACACCCGGACGCGGGAGAACTGCTCGCGCAGGGCATGCACGAGCAGCAGGGTGAAGTGGGAGAAGCCGGCGACCGACCCGGAGACGTCGCAGAGCACCACCAGCTCCGGACGGGCCGGGCGCGGCTTGCGGTTGACCAGGTCGATGGGCACCCCGCCGGTGGACATCGACTTGCGCAGCGTCCGGCGCAGGTCGATCGCTCCCGCACGGGCCCGCCGCCGGCGCGCGGCGAGCCGGCTCGCCAGCAGCCGCGCCAGCGGGGTGACGCTGCGGCGCAGCGCGGTGAGCTCGGCGTCGGTGGCACGCAGGAAGTCGACCTCCTCGGCGAGCTTGGGCACCCCGTAGGTGGCGACGCGGTCGCGTCCGACCTGTTCGGCGGTGCGGCGACGCGTCTCGCGCTCGACCATGGCCCGGAAATCCGCCACTCGGCGCGCCGCCGTGCGGCGCGCCACCTCGGTGGCGTACTCGGTGTCCTGAGCCCGCTCCTCCGGGCCGGCGTTGCCGAGCAGGCCCTCGAGGATCTTCGAGACCAGCGTTTCGGGCGACACCTGGCGCAGCGCCTGGTACGCCGAGAACGACGGTCCGTTGCCCGAGGTGTACTGCCCCAGCTCCTCGACGATCTGCGCGGTCAGCAGCTCGACGAGCTCGACCGCGTCGGCGGAGTCGTCGGCGAGTATCTCGGCGATCAGATCCCGCAGCGCCTCGAAGTCGATCTCGCCGTCCGGGGTGCGCGGCAGCGCCGGATCGATCCCGCCGGCCTCGCGGCGGCCGACCGCTGCCGGGAACCACAGGTCGAACAGGGCATCGAAGGTCGGGCGGTGGGTGGGCCGGCGCAGCAGCGCGCACGCCAGCCCCTCGCGGAGGGCGTCCCGGTCGAGCAGGTCGAGCACCGACATGACCCGGCCGGCATCGACGGTCTCGGACGGTCCTACGGGAATGCCGCGGCGGCGCAGTGCCTCGACGAACCCGACCAGGTGGCCGGGCAGGCCGTGCGGCGCCGCCGGCCCCTGGTCCCGCACCGGCGGGCGTGCCCCGGCCATGTCAGTTCAACCGCAGCTCGGCCGCGGCCCGCAGCTGATCGGACTGGTGTTTGAGGATCACCCCGAGCGTGGCCCGCACGGCGGCGTCGTCGAGGGTGTCGAGGCCCAGGGCGAGCAGCGTGCGACCCCAGTCGATCGTCTCCGCCACCGACGGCAGCTTCTTGAGCTGCATGCCGCGCAGCACCCGGACCGTGCGCACGAGCTGCTCGGCGACCGTCTCGGGCAGCTCCGGTACCCGGCTCGCCAGGATGCGGCGCTCGAGGTCGGCGTCGGGGAAGTCGAGGTGCAGAAACAGGCAGCGTCGCTTGAGTGCCTCGGACAGCTCCCGCGTCGCGTTCGAGGTGAGCACCGTGAAGGGCTTGCGGGTGGCGCTGATGGTGCCGAGCTCGGGCACGGTCACCGCGAAATCGCTGAGCACCTCGAGCAGCAGACCCTCGATCTCCACGTCCGCCTTGTCGACCTCGTCGACCAGGAGCACCGTCGGATCCTCCCGGCGGATGGCGGTCAGCAGCGGGCGCGGCAGGAGGAACTCCTCGGAGAACACGTCCTGCTTCGTCGCGTCCCAGGAATGGTCGGTGCCGGCCTGGATCCGCAGGATCTGCTTGGCGTGGTTCCACTCGTACAGCGCCCGCGACTCGTCGACACCCTCGTAGCACTGCAGCCGCACCAGCTCGGCGCCGGAGGTCTGCGCCACCGCCCGGGCGAGCTCGGTCTTGCCCACCCCGGCGGGGCCCTCGATGAGCAGCGGCTTGCCGAGGCGGTCGGCGAGGAACACCGCCGTGGCCGTGGCCTTGTCGGCGAGGTATCCGGTCTCGGCGAGGCGGTCGATCACCTCGTCGACGTCGGCGAAGATCGGCGGGGTGGTCGGCAGCGCACGGTCCACGCTGTGTCCTTTCGTCGGGGCCGGCCCTGTCGGGTCCGGGTCTCGTCCGGTCCGGTCTCGTCGAGCGCTGTCGCGAACCCTCAGGCCGGCCGGGTGTGGCCGTCGCCCCACACCACCCACTTGGTGGAGGTGAGTTCCGGCAGTCCCATCGGGCCGCGGGCATGCAGCTTCTGGGTGGAGATGCCGATCTCGGCACCGAACCCGAACTGCTCGCCGTCGGTGAACGCCGTCGAGGCGTTGACCATAACGGCTGCGGCGTCGACCCGCGCGGAGAACTCCCGGGCCGCCGCGAGGTCGGAGGTGACGATGGCCTCGGTGTGGCCGGTGCCGTACCGGTCGATGTGCGCGACGGCCGCGTCGAGGTCGTCGACGACGGCGAGCGCGATGTCGAGGCTCAGGTACTCCTCCGCCCAGTCGGCCTCGGTGGCCGGCTCGAGGCCGGGCAGGTCACCGTGCACGGTGACGCTGTGGTTCTGCAGCACATGCAGCAGCCGGGGTACGGCGGTGTCGGCGACGGCCTTGTCCACCAGAATCGTCTCGGCGGTGTTGCACACGCTGGGCCGGCGGGTCTTGGCGTTGACGACGATCTTCTCGGCCATGTCCAGATCGGCCGACGCGTGCACGTACACGTGGCAGTTGCCCACGCCCGTCTCGATGGTGGGCACGGTGGCGTCGCGGACGACGGCGGAGATCAGGCCGGCACCGCCGCGCGGGATGACGACGTCGACGAGTCCGCGTGCCTGGATGAGGTGCGTGACCGAGGACCGGTCCGCGCTGGGCAGCAGTTGTACGGCGTCCTCCGGCAGCTCCTGCATCGCGAGGGCGCCGCGCAGGGCCTCGACGAGGGCGGCGTTGGAGTGGGCTGCCGACGACGACCCGCGCAGCAGGGCCGCGTTGCCGGACTTGAGGGCCAGGCCGAAGGCGTCGACGGTGACGTTGGGCCGGGCCTCGTACACCATCCCGACGACGCCGAGCGGCACCCGCATCTGCCGGATCTCGAGGCCGTTGGGCAGGGTCGAGCCACGGACCACCTCGCCGATCGGGTCGGGCAGCCCCGCGACCTGCCGCAGCCCCGCCGCGATGCCCTCGACGCGGGCCTGCGTCAGCCGGAGCCGGTCGAGCAGGGACTCCTCGGTGCCCGCCGCGCGGGCGGTCTCGATGTCCTCGGCGTTCGCGGCGAGCACCGCGTCGGACGCGGCGAGCACCGCGTCCGCGGCGGCGTGCAGGGCGGCGTCCTTCTGCGCGGTGGTGAGCAGGGCGAGCCGGCGGGAGGCGACGCGGGCGCGACGGGCCGCGGCGTGCACGGCCTCGCGGGTGTCCCCGGCGCCGGTCGCCCGGACGTCCCCGGAAACGGTTGCAGATGAGTCAGGGGTCACGGCAGTCATGGCCCCCAGACTAGTCCGCGCCCGGGCGGATCAGCGCAGCCCGGTCCCCCCGCGCCAGGGCGGATCAGCGCAGCCCGGTCCCCCGCGCCAGGGCGGTGTCCACCAGCGTGGACAGCAGCGTGCGGTACTCGAGACCGCTGGCCTCCCACATACGCGGGTACATCGAGATCGACGTGAACCCGGGCATGGTGTTGATCTCGTTGATCACGGGCCCGTCCTCCGTGACGAAGAAGTCGACGCGGGACAGGCCCTGGCAGTCGAGGGCGCGGAAGGCGCGGACCGCGAGCTCCCGGATCCGGTCGGAGACGTCGTCGTCGAGCTTGGCGGGCACGTCGAACTCGCACACGTCGTCGAGGTACTTGGTGTCGAAGTCGTAGAACGCCTCGTGATCGCCGGACGGGTCGGGCATCCGGATCTCGGCGACGACACTGGCGCGCACGTCGCCGTCGGGGAACTCGAGCACGCCGCACTCGACCTCGCGACCGACGATCGCGGATTCGACGATCACCTTCGGGTCGTGCCGGCGGGCCTTCTCGATCGCCGCGTCGAGCGCCGCCCAGTCGGCGACACGGCTGATCCCGATGGAGGAGCCGCCGCGGGCGGGCTTGACGAAGACCGGGAGGCCGAGACGCTGTTTCTGCTCCTCGGTGAGGGTCGCGGCGCCGGGGCGCAGCACGATCTGGAATCCGACGGGCAGGCCCTCGGCCGCGAGCAGCTTCTTGGTGAACTCCTTGTCCATCCCGGCGGCGCTGGCGAGCACGCCGGGTCCCACGTACGGAACGCCGGCGAGCTCGAGCAGCCCCTGGATCGTGCCGTCCTCGCCGTAGGCGCCGTGCAGCACCGGGAACACGACGTCGACGGAGGCGAGCACCTTGCCGAACTCGCCCTCGTCGAGGGCGACGATGTCACCGGCCCGAGTGGGGTCGGCGGTGAGCACCAGCGCCGTTCCCTCCGCGTCGACGGTCGGCAACTCGCGGCCCGCCTTGGCGAGCCGTTCGGGATCCGTGTCGGCGAGCACCCAGGCGCCGTCGGTGGTGATGCCGATCGGGACGGCCTCGTAACGCTGCGGGTCGAGGTGGCGCAGGATGCTGCCCGCCGAAACGCAGGAGACGGAATGTTCGTTGCTGCGGCCGCCGAAGACGACGGCCACCCGGATACGGGGTGTGCTCACGGCACAAACCGTACCGGTGCCGCCGCCCCGGTAGATACCCGAGTCCTGCTCAGCACCGGGAGAGCGCGCGGTCGAGATCGTCGAGCAGGTCGGCGGTGTCCTCGATCCCGCAGGACAATCGCACGAAGCCGGCCGGTACGGGATCGCCCCAGCGGGCGCGCCGGTCGGCGGTGGTGTGGATGCCCCCGAAACTGGTCGCGGCGGTGACGAGCTCGCTCGCCGCGACGAACCGGTGGAACTGCTGTTCGCCGTCGAGCCGGAACGTCACCAGCGGCCCGAACCGGCGCATCTGTGCCGCGGCGACGGGGTGGGCGGGATCGTCGCCCAGACCGGGGTAGCGGACGCCGCGCACGGCGGGATGCTCGCGCAGCATCGACGCCGCGGCGAGCGCGTTGGCGCACTGCCGGTCGAAGCGCAGCCCGGCGGTGCCCAGGCTGCGGTGCGCCAGCCACGTCTCGAACGGGCCGAGGACGGTCCCGGAGAGCAGGCGCTCCCGGTCGAGGGCCGGCACGAGTGCATCGTCGGCGACAGCGAGGTACCCCATCAGCAGATCGCTGTGCCCGCTGAGCGATTTCGTGCCGCTGGCGACGACGATGTCCGCGCCCAGCGCGAGCGGCTGCTGCCCCAGCGGGGTGGCGGTGGTGTTGTCCACCAGCAGCAGGGCGCCGGCCGTCCGGCACAGCGCCGCGGTGGCGCGCAGATCGACGACGTCCAGTCCCGGGTTCGACGGGGTCTCGGCCAGCACGAGCGCGCCCTCGCCGGCGCCGGCGAGGACAGCGCGGAGACTGCCGTCGCCGAACTGGGCGGCGGTGAGTTCGTGGACCGTGATCCCGAGGGGCTCGAGGCGTTCCCGCGCGTATTCGCGCACCTGGTAGTACCCGTCGGCGGGGACGACGACGGTGCCGCCGCCACGGGTCAGCGCCCGCAGCGCGACGGTGACCGCGGACATCCCGGACCCGACGACCCGGGCCGCGGCCGCGCCCTCGAGCGCGGCCAGCGCGGATTCGAGGGCACGCCAACCGGGATTCGAGGCGCGGGCGTAGGTGTCGGTCTCCGTGCCCTCCGCGCCGAGCTGGTAGGGGGCGGCGAGGACCGGACCGGGCTGCAGCGGAGCCCCTGGAATATGTTCGGCAGCAACCGCTTTCACGCAGCGTGTGGAGTCACCCGGCACGGTCTCACTCCGGCTTGATCCGGCGGCCGAGCAGCAGCCCGATCGCCTCGGGCACCGACATGCCCTCGTAGCAGACGCGGTGCACGGCGTCGGTGAGCGGCATCTCCACGTCGTAACTGGCCGCCAGCGCCCGGACGGAGGTGCACGACTTGACCCCCTCGGCCACCTGGCCGTGCGTGGCCTCCTGGGCGCTTTCGAGTGTCCCTCCCCTGCCCAGTCGCTCCCCGAACGAACGGTTACGCGACAGCGGCGAGGTGCACGTGGCCACGAGGTCGCCGACACCCGCCAGCCCGGCCAGGGTGGTCGGCTTGGCACCGAGGGCAGTTCCCAGCCGGGTGATCTCGGCCAGCCCACGGGTGATGATGGAGGCGATCGTGTTGTCGCCGAGGCCGACACCGGCGGCCATGCCGCACGCGAGCGCGATGACGTTCTTGCACGCGCCGCCGATCTCGCAGCCGATCACGTCGGTGTTCGTGTAGGGCCTGAAATACCCTGTTGCACATGCTCTTTGAATCTCGAGCGCCCGAGTGGAGTCGGAACACGCGATCACCGTGGCGGCGGGCTGCCGATCGGCGATCTCGCGGGCGAGATTCGGCCCGGACAACACCGCGATGCGGTCGTGTTCGGCACCGGTCACCTGGGCGATCACCTGACTCATCCGCATGAGGGTGCCGCCCTCGATGCCTTTCGCCAGGCTCAGCAGGGTCGCGTCGGAACCGATGTCGTCGCGCCACGCCCCGAGATTCGCGCGCAGCGTCTGCGACGGCACCGCGAGGACGAGGAAGTCCACTCCGTCGAGTGCGACGCGGTGATCCGCGGTGGCGCGCAACGTCGAGGGCAACTCGACGCCCGGCAGATAGTCCGGGTTCTCGTGCCGGGCGGCGATCGCCTCGGCCACCTCCGCGCGCCGCGCCCAGATCGTCACGTCCGTTCCGGCCTCCGCCAGTACCTTCGCGAAGGCCGTCCCCCACGACCCCGCACCCAACACCGCAGCCTTGCTCACGCAGTCCCCTTACTCGTGTCCGATCCCGTCCGCAGACCACCGCCGCGCCCGCTCCAGTATCGCCCACCGCCGCGCCCGCGACCGTCCTCGTCGCCGACTGGCAGAATCGACGACCATGACCGCCGCGCACGCGCTGATTCCCGTCAAGGCCCTCGGCCTGGCGAAGTCGCGGCTGGCGCACGTCCTCGACCCCGGCACCCGAGCGGCCCTGGTGCTCGCGATGCTCGACGACACCCTCCACGCGGCGCTGGCGGTCGAGGGGCTCGCCGTCACCGTGATCACCACCGACGCCGATGTCGCCGCGCTGGCTCTCCGCGCGGGGGCGCACACGCTCGCCGATCCCCCCGCCGTCGACACGGCCGGCACCGCCGTCGATCCGCTGAATGCGGCGCTCGCCGCCGCGGCCCGGCGGGTGCGGTCCCGCGAGCCCGGCGTGGATCTGGTCGCGCTGCACGCGGACCTGCCGGCCCTGCGGCCCGCCGAACTGTCCGCGGCCCTGACCGCGGCGCGCGAGGTCGGCCGGGCGGTCGTCGTGGACCACACCGGCACCGGCACCTCGGCGCTGCTGCACTGCACGACCGAACCGCTGCACCCGCTGTTCGGCCCGGACTCGGCGCACCGTCACGTGCGGGCGGGAGCCCACCCCCTGGCCGGGGACTGGCCGGGACTGCGGCTCGACGTGGACACCGTCGCCGATCTCGAGGCCGCCACGGCGCAGGGCGTGGGGCCCGCGACGGCCTCGGCTCTGGGGCGGATCGGATGGCCGATGCCCGTTCGTCATCCCGACTTCGGGTGACGTACGTCGACGGATTGTCCGCCGTTCCGAAACTGAGGGATGATCGACGTGTGAAACACGGCGATTCCACGGACCAGCGCATCGACACCGAACCTCCCGGGTTCGCCGGGGCATCCGGCGACGGCGGAGCCGGACTCGACGGCACCACCGCCACCCGTTCGGCCTCGGCGCCGAGTGCCCCGCCCGCAGCCACGATGCTGCAGGCGGTCGCCGACGGCTTGCCGCTGGACCGCTACCTCAACCGGGAACTGAGCTGGCTCGACTTCAACGCGCGGGTGCTCGCGCTGGCCGAGGACACGTCTCTGCCGCTCCTCGAACGCGCCAAGTTCCTTGCGATCTTCGCCTCGAACCTCGACGAGTTCTACATGGTGCGCGTCGCCGGCCTCAAGCGCCGTGCCGAAACCGGCCTGTCGGTCCGCTCCGCCGACGGGCTGTCGCCACGAGCGCAACTCGCGCTCATCGCGCGCAGCACCCAGGAGATCGCGCGCCGGCACGCTCTCGTCTTCCTCGATTCGGTCCTGCCCGCCCTGACCGCCGAAGGCATTTCCATCATCGACTGGGAGGATCTGACCGACGACGAAAAACAGCGCCTGACCGCGTACTTCGTCGAGCAGGTGTTCCCGGTACTGACGCCCCTCGCGGTCGATCCGGCACACCCGTTCCCGTACATCAGCGGGCTGAGCCTCAACCTCGCTGTCACCGTGAAGGATCTGGAGTCCGCCGGGGAGCACTTCGCGCGGGTGAAGGTGCCGGACAACGTCGATCGCTTCGTCCGGGTCCGCCGGGAAGGCTCCCCGGACGAGATCGACGCGTTCCTGCCTCTCGAGGAACTCATCGCGTCACATCTCGACGTGCTGTTCCCCGGCATGGAAATCGTCGAGCACCACGCCTTCCGGGTCACGCGCAACGCCGACTTCGAGGTCGAGGAGGACCGCGACGAGGATCTCCTCCAGGCGCTCGAGCGGGAACTCGCCCGTCGCCGCTTCGGTTCTCCCGTGCGTCTCGAGGTCGCCGACGACATGACCGAGCACATGCTCGAACTGCTGCTGCGCGAGCTCGACGTCGATCCCGCCGACGTGGTGCAGCTGCCGGGACTGCTGGACCTGTCGAGCCTGTGGCAGGTGCACGGCGTGGACCGCCCCGACCTGAAGGACCGGCCGTTCGTGCCGGCCACGCACCCCGCGTTCGGCGAACGCGAGACCCCCAAGAGCGTGTTCTCGACGCTGCGCGAGGGCGACGTGCTGGTGCACCACCCCTACGATTCCTTCTCCACCAGCGTGCAACGGTTCATCGAGCAGGCCGCAGCCGACAGCCAGGTGCTCGCGATCAAGCAGACCCTCTACCGCACCTCCGGCGACTCCCCCATCGTCAACGCACTGATCGCCGCGGCGGAGGCCGGCAAGCAGGTGGTGGCGCTGGTGGAGATCAAGGCCCGCTTCGACGAGCAGGCGAACATCAAGTGGGCCCGCAAACTCGAACAGGCCGGCGTGCACGTGGTGTACGGCCTGGTGGGACTCAAGACCCACTGCAAGACGTGCCTCGTGGTCCGCCGGGAGGGCTCGCTCATCCGCCGCTACTGCCACATCGGTACCGGCAACTACAACCCGAAGACCGCCCGGCTCTACGAGGACGTCGGCCTGCTCACCGCCGCCCCGGAGATCGGCGCGGACCTGACCGATCTGTTCAACACGCTCACCGGTTACTCGCGGATGGCGAAGTACCGCAACCTGCTCGTGGCCCCGCACGGCGTGCGGGCGGGCATCATCGAACGGATCGACGCCGAGATCGAGCACCACGCGGCCGGTCGCGACGCCCGGATCCGCCTGAAGGCCAATGCGCTGGTCGACGAGCAGGTCATCGACGCGCTGTACCGCGCCTCCTGCGCGGGGGTGCCGGTGGAGATCGTCGTGCGCGGCATCTGCGCGCTCAAGCCCGGAGTACCCGGACTGAGCGAGAACATCACGGTGCGGTCCATCCTCGGGCGGTTCCTGGAGCACTCGCGCGTCCTGCACTTCCGGGCAGCCGACGAGATCTGGATCGGCAGCGCCGACATGATGCATCGCAACCTCGATCGCCGGGTGGAGGTGATGGCACAGGTGAAGGATCCCCGACTGGCGGCGCAACTCGACTCGATCTTCGAGTCGGCGCTCGACCCGGCCACCCGGTGCTGGACGTTGCGGGCCGACGGAACCTGGCTCGCGTCGCCGGCTCCCGGAACCGCGGCCCGTGACCATCAAGAAGAGCTCATGCGTAGCCGTAGCTCCTGATCGGAAGGATGTCGGTGTCCCCCGTTTCCGACAACGCAATGCGAGCCAACATCTTCGCCGCCGGGGCTGTCCTCTGGCGACGGAATCCGACCGACCGGAACCGTTTCGACGTGGCGGTCGTGCACCGGCCGCGTTACGACGACTGGTCCTTCCCCAAGGGCAAGCTCGATCCCGGCGAGACCCCGATCGTCGCCGCCCTGCGCGAGATCGAGGAGGAGACCGGGATTTCGGCGCGTCTCGGCCGGTATCTCGGCAAGGTCACCTACCCGGTGCCGGGTCACCGCAAGCTCAAGCGGGTGGACTACTGGGCCGCCGAGAAGTGCAGCGGGGAGTTCACCCCCAACGACGAGGTCGACGAGCTGCGCTGGCTCGCACCCGACGACGCCTTCGCGGCCCTGTCGTACCCGATGGACCACACGGTGCTGCGCCGCTTCCAGGCCCTGCCGCCGGACACGGCGACCGTGCTGATCGTGCGGCATGCCAAGGCCGGCAGCCGCAGGAATCACCGGGGCGACGATCGGGACCGGCCGCTCGACGCGGCGGGCCGTGCCCAGGCCCAGGCCCTCGTTCCGCAACTGCTCGCGTTCGGCGCCGACAGCGTGGTCGCCGCGGACCGGGCACGCTGCGTGCAGACGGTGCAACCGCTCGCGGACCGGCTCGGGATCGACGTTGCCGTCGAACCCTCCCTCACGGAGGAGGAGTACAGCGCCGACCCGCAACTCGGGCGCAAGCGGGTGCTCGACCTCGCCCAGCGCGGCGGGGTGCCGGTGATCTGCAGCCAGGGCAAGGTGATCCCGGACCTTGTGCAATGGTGGGCCGAGCACGACGGGACCACCGCGCCGAACACGCGTAACCGCAAGGGCAGCACGTGGGTGCTGTCGCTCGCCGGCGACCGGCTCGTCGCGGTGGACCACATCGACAGCCCGCTGCCCGCCGGGCCCGCCTGAACGCGCTTCGGCGGCCATCGAGGTTCCCCCCGATGGCCGCCGAACGGACGGTATCCGGTTGGCAGCCCTAGTTCTCGGCAGCCCTACTCCCAGCAGCCCTACTTCTTGGCTGCAGCCTTCCGGGCCGGCGCCTTCTTGGCCGCGGTGGTCTTCTTGGCCGGAGCCTTGGCCGCGGTGGTCTTCTTCGCCGCGGTGGTCTTCTTGGCCGCGGTGGTCTTGGCCGGAGCCTTGGCCGCGGTGGTCTTCTTCGCCGCGGTGGTCTTCTTGGCCGCGGTGGTCTTGGCCGGAGCCTTGGCCGCCGTGGTCTTCTTCGCCGCCGTGGTCTTCTTGGCCGCGGTGGTCTTGGCCGGAGCCTTGGCCGCCGTGGTCTTCTTCGCCGCGGTGGTCTTGGCCGGAGCCTTGGCCGCCGTGGTCGCCTTCTTCGCCGGAGCTGCCTTGGCGGCAGTCTTCTTCGCCGCCGCGGTCTTCTTGGCCGCGGTCTTCTTCGCGGCCGCGGTCTTCTTCGCCGCGGCAGCCGCGCCCCGCTTGACGGCCGGACCGGTCGCGGGGAGCTTCTGGCTGCCGGCGATGACCGCCTTGAACTGCGCGCCGGGGCGGAACGCCGGCACCGACGTCGGCTTGACCTTCACGGTCTCACCCGTGCGCGGGTTGCGCGCGACCCGCGCCGCGCGGCGGCGCTGCTCGAAGACGCCGAAGCCGGTGATCGTGACGCTCTTACCCGAGTGCACTGCGCGCACGATCGCGTCGACCATGTGCTCCACGGCCGCCGTTGCAGTGCGCCTGTCCGAACCGAGTTTTTCGGTCAGAACATCGATCAGCTCTGCCTTGTTCATTGCATTCCTCCGCACATAACGGTCCACCGTCAGACCGACTCGAGTCCACGGTAGACCCGCAAACGGGCAAGAGTCTATGTGCCACGCCAATTCTCATGCAAATTACAGGCGGGCCGGATCCGAACGTGTCGTCGGATCCGGCCCGCCCAGGCCCGATTCGGGGCCGGATCAGGGCGCCGGGAGGGTCCGCGGTTTCCAAGACGGCCTTGCGTTTTCGAACTCGGAAATCGCCTCTACCTGCCGTAACGTGAGCCCGATGTCGTCGAGACCCTCCAGCAGACGCCACCGGGTGTAGTCGTCAATGCTGAACGGCACCACGGTGGTTCCGGCGGTCACGGTGCGATGCTCGAGGTCGACCTCCAGCTCCAGTCCCGGCTGTTGTTCGATGAGTTTCCAGAGCAATTCGACGTCCGGCTGCTCGACCTGAGCGGCCAGCAGTCCGGCCTTTCCGGAGTTGCCCCGGAAGATGTCTGCGAAGCGGGACGAGATCACGACGCGGAAGCCGTAATCGGACAGCGCCCACACGGCGTGCTCGCGGGAGGACCCGGTGCCGAAATCCGGCCCGGCCACGAGGACACTGCCCCGGTCGAACGGCGGAGTGTTCAGTACGAAGGCCGGATCCGTGCGCCAGGCGGCAAACAGCCCGTCCTCGAATCCGCTTCGAGTGACCCGCTTCAGATACACCGCGGGGATGATCTGGTCGGTGTCGACGTTCGACCGGCGCAGCGGAACGCCGATGCCCTTGTGAGTGGTGAAGGCTTCCATCGAAATTCTCCTTCGGTTCCGTGACCTAGTCCAGATCCGCCGGAGCGGAGAGAGTGCCGCGCACCGCGGTCGCCGCGGCGACCTCAGGCGAGACGAGGTGGGTGCGTCCGCCCTTGCCCTGGCGGCCTTCGAAGTTCCGGTTCGAGGTCGATGCACAGCGCTCGCCCGGCGCCAGCTGATCCGGATTCATGCCCAGGCACATCGAGCAGCCGGCCTGGCGCCATTCCGCGCCCGCGGCCGTGAAGACCTCACCGAGACCTTCGGCTTCGGCTTGGGCACGAACGCGCATCGATCCGGGTACGACGAGCATACGAACGCCGTCGGCGACCTTGCGGCCCTGGAGAACTTCCGCAACGGCGCGCAGATCCTCGATCCGGCCGTTGGTGCACGAGCCGACGAAGACGGTGTCGACCGGCACCTCACGCAGCGGGGTTCCGGGCTCGAGTCCCATGTACCGCAGCGCCTTCTCGGCCGCGAGGCGCTCACCCTCGTCCGCCATCGCCTCCGGGTCGGGCACCGACGCGCCGAGGGGCGCGCCCTGGCCGGGGTTGGTGCCCCACGTGACGAAGGGCGTCAGGGACGAGCCGTCGATGTGGACCTCGGCGTCGAAAACCGCGTCCTCGTCGGTCTTCAACTTCTCCCACGCGGCCACCGCGGCGTCCCAGTCCGCGCCCTGGGGGGCGTGCGGGCGGCCCTCCAGGAACTCGTAGGTGATCTCGTCGGGCGCGATCATCCCGGCCCGGGCGCCCGCCTCGATGGACATGTTGCAGATGGTCATCCGTGCTTCCATCGACAGCTTCCGGATCGCCTCGCCGCGGTACTCGAGCACGTAGCCCTGGCCGCCGCCGGTGCCGATCCGGGCGATGACGGCGAGGATCAGATCCTTGCTCGTGACGCCGGGCGGCAGTGCGCCGTCGACGGTGATCGCCATGGTCTTGAACGGGCGCAGCGACAGTGTCTGAGTTGCCAGCACGTGCTCGACCTCGCTCGTGCCGATGCCCATCGCCAGGGCACCGAAGGCGCCGTGGGTGGAGGTGTGGCTGTCGCCGCACACCACCGTCATGCCCGGCTGCGTCAGGCCGAGCTGCGGTCCGACGACGTGGACGATGCCCTGTTCGACGTCACCCATCGGATGCAGCCGGATGCCGAACTCCTCGCAGTTGCGGCGCAGCGTCTCGACCTGGGTGCGCGAGACGGGGTCGGCGATGGGCTTGTCGATGTCGACCGTGGGCACGTTGTGGTCCTCGGTCGCGATGGTGAGGTCCGGCCGCCGCACGGGCCGATCCGCCAACCGCAGACCGTCGAACGCCTGCGGGCTCGTGACCTCGTGCACGAGATGCAGATCGATGTAGATCAGGTCCGGCTGTCGCGCCGCGCCCTCTCCCGTACCGCGCACGACCACGTGCTGGTCCCACACCTTCTCCGCCAGAGTCTTTCCAGCCATCTTCTCCACCTGTCGTACGTGACGAACGCGGATCCCGTTCTCGGGGCTGTCCCGGGCCGCGAATGCTGTCGTCCCCGCCCGGTTCCGCGTGGGTTATGCTTCCCATTATGCGAGACGGAGGTATCGACCTATGAGACAGCATAGCGGGATCGGAGTGCTGGACAAAGCGATGGCCGTCCTCCATGCAGTGGCGGAGCAGCCCTGCACTCTCACCGAACTGTGCGCCCGCACCGGACTTCCCCGCGCCACCGCCCACCGGCTCGCGGTCGGGCTCGAGGTGCACCGGCTGCTCGCCCGCGACGGTGACGGCCAGTGGCGGCCGGGTCCCGGTCTGGCCGAACTGTCGGCAGGCGCGGGCGACGCACTCGTCGACGCCGCCTCGCTCGTGCTGCCGCGCCTGCGCGAGATCACCGGCGAGAGCGTGCAGTTGTATCGACGGGAGGGCACCCACCGGGTGTGCGTCGCGGCCCTCGAACCCCCGACGGGCCTGCGCGACACCGTCCTCGTGGGGGCCCGGCTGCCGATGACCGCCGGGTCCGGAGCCAGGGTCCTGCTCGCCTGGGCCGACGCCGCGACGCAGCGGGCGATCCTGCCGGAGGCCGCATTCGGCGAGCGGGTCCTCGCCGAAGTCCGGCGCCGGGGCTGGGCGCAGAGCGTCGCCGAACGCGAACCCGGGGTCGCCTCGGTGGCCGCCCCCGTGCGCGATGCATCCGGGGCCGTCGTGGCCGCGATCTCCGTCTCGGGACCCGTCGACCGCATGGGCCGCCGGCCCGGGGCGCGCTGGGCCGCGGACCTGCTGGCGGCCGCCGACGCGCTGCAGAAGCGACTGCAGTAGCCCGTCCACCCGCCGGCTCCTGTGCGACAGTGCACGGATGGGAACCAACCAGCGCACACAGATCACGATGACCGACGCCGAGATCGGCGACTTTCTCGAACGCAGCCGCGTCGCGACGATGGCGACGATCGGCCCCGGCGGCCTCCCGCACCTCGTCGCGATGTGGTACGCGGTGCTGGACGGCGAGATCTGGTTCGAGACGAAGCTGAAATCGCAGAAGGCGGTCAATCTGCGGCGCGACAACCGGATCAGCGCCCTGGTCGAGGACGGCCACACCTACGACACCCTGCGCGGCGTCTCGCTCGAGGGGCATGCCGAGGTGGTCGAGGATCGAGAGGTGCTGTTCGAGGTGTGCCGCAGCGTGTGGGAACGCTACACCGGCCCCTACACCGCGGAGTTGCGGCCCGCGGTCGAGCAGATGATGCACAAGCGCGTCGCGGTGCGGGTCGTCGCGGACCGGACCCGGTCCTGGGACCACCGCAAGCTCGGGATGCCGGCGATGCCGATCGGCGGCAGCACGGCACCGTACCTGTTCGAGGCCCTGGAAAACCGGGCGACAGACGCCGGGTTGCCGAGTTAGATTCCGGGATGTCCCGGACCGAGCTCCGGGTGAGGGAAGGGAGACAGCGATGAACGACCCGAGCGGGGACCGGATCGCGGAGCAGTTCCGCGCAGCCCTCGAGCGCAAGAATCAGCACGCCCGTCGCGGCTCGGACCATCTCGACGGGAGGGCCAAGGCGCAGGCGCCGCACGGCAGCGCCGACCACCGCCGCAATTTCCGGCGCAAGAGCGGATGACGAGCACAAACAGCGAAGGTCCCTCCGATCCGTGGATCGGAGGGACCTTCGCGTGGTAGCCCCGACGGGATTTGAACCCGCGCTACCGCCTTGAGAGGGCGGCGTCCTAGGCCGCTAGACGACGGGGCCAGGAACTTTCACTGCTCAGAGAAGAACGCCCTTCGAACTCGCGATCGAAGGGCCGTCCGTGGTAGCCCCGACGGGATTTGAACCCGCGCTACCGCCTTGAGAGGGCGGCGTCCTAGGCCGCTAGACGACGGGGCCAGGAACTTTCTTCTCTGTTGCTCCTCCCACCCTGCGGCGGGAAGCTCAGCCAGCTTAACCGGCCGAGGCTCGGTGACAAAATCACCGGGCAGACGCTGGGGTACCAGGACTCGAACCTAGAATGGCTGAACCAGAATCAGCTGTGTTGCCAATTACACCATACCCCAATGGCTTGTTCCGAAGACCTGCCTCGCGGCGCTGCGGCCTCCGTTCCGAACCGAGAAGAAGGTTAGCACCATGGGTGCCCCCAATAACAAATCGCCAGGTCAGAGCGGGTAAATCCACAACCTGCGCGACGCCGGGCCGACCGCGGGGGCGCCGCGGCCGGCCCGGCACCGCTCAGGCGATGCGGGCCCGGGCGGCACGCAGGCGCGTGAGCGAGACGTCCCGGCCGAGCAGTTCCATCGACTCGTACAGGGGCGGGCTGATGTGCGAGCCCGTGAGCGCCACGCGCACCGGCGCGAAGGCCTTGCGGGGCTTGAGGCCGAGCTCGTCGATCAGCGCGGCCTTGAGGGCCTCTTCGAGGGCCGCCGCGCTCCACTCGGCCACACCGTCGGCCGCGGCGATCGTCGCGTCCAGCACGGGCGCGGCGTCGGGGCCGAGGTTCTTGGCCGCGGCCGCCTCGTCGAGCGTGAAGTCGGCCTCGGCCACGTAGAGGAACTTCAGCAGGTCCCACGCGTTCGAGAGCACCACGATGCGGGTCTGGACCAGCTCGGCCGCCACCGCGAACCGGGCGTCGTCGACGTCACCGGTGATGTGCCCGTGCTCCACGAGGAACGTCTTCAGCCGGGCCGCGAAGTCGGCCGGTTCGAGCATGCGGATGTGCTCGGCGTTGATGGCGTCGGCCTTCTTCTGGTCGAACCGGGCCGGATTCGAGTTGACCTTGGCGATGTCGAAGGCGGCGACCATCTCGTCGAGCGAGAAGACGTCACGGTCGTCGGCCAGGCCCCAGCCGAGGAGCGCAAGGTAGTTGAGCAGTCCCTCGGCGATGAAGCCACGGTCGCGGTGGATGAACAGGTTGGACTCGGGGTCGCGCTTGGAGAGCTTCTTGTTGCCCTGCCCCATCACGAACGGCAGGTGGCCGAACTCGGGCGTGAAATCGGTCACGCCGATGCGCTGCAGCGCCTCGTAGAGCGCGAGCTGGCGCGGGGTCGACGAGAGCAGATCCTCGCCGCGCAGCACGTGGGTGATCCGCATCAGGGCATCGTCGACGGGATTGACGAGCGTGTACAGCGGGATGCCGTTGCCGCGGGTGAGGGCGAAGTCGGGCACGGTGCCGGCCTTGAACGTGGTCTCGCCGCGCACCAGGTCGTTCCACGTCAGGTCGTGATCGGGCATGCGCAGCCGCACCACGGGCTTGCGCCCCTCGTCGCGGTACGCCTGCCGCTGCTCCGCGGTCAGATCGCGGTCGTGGTTGTCGTAGCCGAGCTTCGGGTCGCGGCCGGCCGCGCGGTGGCGCACCTCGACCTCCTCGGGCGTGGAGAACGACTCGTACGCCTCGCCCGCCTCGAGCAGCCTGGCGACGACGTCGAGATGCAGGTCGCGGCGCTGCGACTGCCGGTACGGCTCGTACGGGCCGCCCACCTCGGGACCCTCGTCCCAGTCGAGGCCGAGCCACCGGAGCGCGTCGAGGATCGCCTGGTACGACTCCTCGGTGTCGCGGGCGGCGTCGGTGTCCTCGATGCGGAACACGAAGGTGCCGCCGTGGTGACGGGCGAAAGCCCAGTTGAACAGGGCGGTGCGCACGAGGCCCACGTGCGGGGTTCCGGTCGGGGACGGACAGAAACGAACGCGTACTTCGCTGTTGGTCATGGCTCACTCGGGTCGAGGGATCGAAAAGTCCCCTCCAGGCTAGTCCCGGGCGTGCCGGCCGCGAAGCCGCGGTCCGCCTGCTACCTGCGCTTGGCGGTCACCGGATTCGTCAGCGTGCCGATGCCCTCGACGGTGATCGAGACGGTGTTGCCGTCGACGATCGGCCCGACCCCCTCCGGGGTCCCGGTGAGGATCACGTCGCCCGGCAGCAGCGTCATCACCGCCGAGATCCACTCGATCAGCTTCGGAATGTCGTGCACCATCAACGACGTTCGGCTGCGCTGGCGCGTCTGCCCGTCGACCTCCGCGGAGATCTCGAGATCCGAGGGATCGATGTTCGTCTCGATCCACGGGCCGAGGGGACAGAACGTGTCGTGCCCCTTGGCCCGCGTCCACTGCCCGTCCTGCTGCTGATGGTCGCGCGCGGAGACGTCGTTGGCGACGGTGTAGCCGAGGACGACGTCGAGGGCCTTCGCGGCCGGAACGTCCTTGCAGGGACGGCCGATGACGACGGCGAGCTCCGCCTCGTGGTGGACGAGGCCGCTGCTCGGCGGGAGCACGATCGGCGCCCCTGGGCCGACGATGGAGGTGTTCGGCTTGAGGAAGATCACCGGCTCGTCGGGAACCTCGTTCCCGGATTCGGCCGCATGGGCGGCGTAGTTGCGGCCGACGCAGACCACCTTGCTCGCCAGGATCGGCGCGAGCAGCCGGACGTCGGCGAGCGGCCAGCTGCGGCCGGTGAAGGTCGGGGTGCCGAAGGGGTGTTCGGCGATCTCCTTCGCCGTCGCGGCGTCCCCCTCTCCCTCGATGCTGACGAAGGCGACACCGTCCGGGCTGGCAATTCGACCAAGGCGCATGCCCGGGAGTCTATCCGTGTCGCCGCTGGCGGCCCTGCGGACCACGGGACGCAGGTATAGGCTGCCACCGGGAAGTTCACAATACGGGAATTTTGTTTCAGATAGTGAGATGACATGACGGTTCGGGACATCGGCGCGCGGCGCTGGGTCATCCTGGCGCTCGGCGTGTTCGCGCAGGCGGCCCAGGCGGTCCTCGTCAACGGCGCCGCCTTCCTCATCCCCGCGCTCCACGAGGATCGCGGACTCACGCTCGCCCAGGCCGGAACACTTTCGGCCGCGCCGATATTCGGGGTCGTGTTCAGCCTCGTCGCGTGGGGTGCCCTGGCCGACCGGTTCGGCGAGCGGCGGGTCCTGGCCGCAGGGCTCGCACTGGCTGCGGCGGCCACGGCCGCAGCCGCCGCCAGCGGGACCCTGCCGATGCTCGCGCTCATGCTCGCTCTCGGTGGTGCCGCCGCGGCGAGCGCCAACGCCGCGAGCGGTCGCGTCGTCGTCGGCTGGTTCCCGCCGCACCAGCGTGGTCTCGCCATGGGGATCCGGCAGATGTCGCTGCCACTCGGCGTCGCCGTCGCCGCGTTGACCATTCCGCCGCTCGCGCGCGACCACGGAATCGGCTCGGCCCTGGCCTTCTCCGCCTCGGTGTGTGCCGTCGCCGCGGTGGCGTGCGCGGTCGGCATCGTCGACCCACCGCGGCCGGAACGCGGCCGGGCCGCAGAGCTCGGCCTGCTCGACAACCCCTACCGTGCCGGGCGGTCGCTGCAACGGATCCACGCCGCGTCGGTGCTGCTGGTGGTGCCCCAGTACGTGGTGTGGACCTACGCGCTGGTGTGGCTGATCTCCGAGCGCGGCTGGACCGAGTCCGCCGCGGGCCTGGTCATCACCGCCGCGCAGTTCCTCGGTGCGCTCGGTCGCGTCGCCGCCGGCGGGTGGTCCGACCGGGTCGGCAGCCGCCTGCGGCCGCTGCGGCTCGTTGCGCTCTCGGTCGTGCTGTCCATGGCAGCGCTCGCGGCCGCCGCGCTCACCGACTCGGCCGTCGCCGTCGCGCTGCTGATCGTGGCATCGGTGACGACGGTGGCCCCGAACGGGCTGGCCTTCACCGCCGTCGCCGAGATCGCGGGACCGTTCTGGGGTGGCCGCGCGCTCGGCATCCAGAACACCGGCCAGTTCGTCGCGGCGGCGTGCGTGGGTCCCGCGTTCGGCGGGCTCATCGCACTGGCCGGCTTTCCCGCGGCGTTCGCGCTCGCCGCGCTGATCCCGGCCGCCGCGGTGCCCCTGGTCCCCCGCAAATGAGCCGGTGCGGCCTCCCGGACACCGGGAGGCCGCACCGAGACCGGATCAGAGGGCGGCCGCGATGCGGTCGCCGACCTCCGTGGTCACGATCGGGCCCGTGCCGCGGGCGGCGAGGTCCGCCTCGACCGCACGCTCGACCCGGGCCGCCTCGTCCGCCCGGCCGAGGTGGCGCAGCAGCAGGGCGACCGACAGGATCGCCGCGGTCGGGTCGGCGATGCCCTTGCCCGCGATGTCCGGGGCGCTGCCGTGGACCGGCTCGAACATCGACGGATTGGTGCCGGAGGCATCGATGTTGCCGCTGGCCGCCAGGCCGATGCCCCCGGTGACCGCACCGGCGAGATCGGTGATGATGTCGCCGAACAGGTTGTCGGTCACGATCACGTCGAACCGGCCCGGGTCGTCGACCATGTAGATGGTGGCGGCGTCGATGTGGCAGTAGGCCGTCTCGACCTCCGGGTACTCCGCGCCCACCGTCTCGACCGCACGCGTCCAGATGGCACCGGCGTTGGAGAGCACGTTGGTCTTGTGGATCAGGGTGAGGTGCTTGCGCCGGCTCTGCGCGAGCTCGAAGGCGTAACGCACGACGCGCTCGGCACCGAACCAGGTGTTGACCGAGACCTCGGTGGCGATCTCGTGGGGGGTGCCGACGCGGATGGCGCCGCCGTTGCCGGTGTAGGGGCCCTCGGTGCCCTCCCGCACCACGACGAAGTCGATCTCCGGCTGCGCCGCGAGCGGGGACTTCGCCCCCGGGTACAGCCGCGACGGCCGCAGGTTGACGTGGTGATCGAGCGCGAACCGCATGTTCAGCAGCAGGCCCCGCTCGAGCACGCCCGGGGTGACGGACGGGTCGCCGATGGCGCCGAGCAGGATCGCGTCGTGCGCGCGGATCGCCGCCAGGTCGGCGTCCGGGAGCAGTTCCCCGGTGGCGTTGTACCGCCGGGCACCGAGGTCGTACTCGGTGGTCTCGAGATCGGGGACCAGCGTCCTGAGCACCTTGAGGGCCTCGGCCGTGACCTCGACACCGATGCCGTCACCGGGGATGACCGCAAGCTTCATGGGCACACTCTCTTCCTCTTCGCGACGACGGCCGCGACCGTGCTCGACGATCGCGGCCATCGGATACAGCGGGGGGTGGTTCAGGACAGGTCGACCTGCGCGACGCGGGCGTCGAGCCGCTCCACGATCTGCGCGACCTCGGTGTCGCCGACGACCCGGTCGACCCGCAGGATCACCGTGGCGCCGGGGCCCTCGACGTCCTGGCTCAGTGCCGCCGCCTGGATGTCGATCCCGGCGTTGCCGAGGACCGTGCCGAGGACACCGAGCACGCCCGGGCGATCCTCGTAGTGGACGACGAGGTTGTGGCCCTCGGCGCGCAGGTCGAAGCTGCGGCCGTTGATGTTGACGATCTTCTCGATCTGCTGCAGGCCGGTCAGCGCACCGGTGACGGTGGTGACGAGACCGTCGGCGGCCACGGCGCGGACCTCCACCGCGCTGCGGTGGGTGGAGGCCTCGCTGTGCTTGTCGACCTCGACACTCACGCCGCGCTGCTCGGCGAGGGCCGGGGCGTTGACGAAGGTGACCGGCTCGTCGCTGCTGGCGGAGAACAGGCCGCGCAGCGCGGCGAGGCCGAGGATCTCGACGTTCTCCGCGGAGAGTTCGCCGCTGGCGACGACCTGCACGTTCTGCACCGCCTCCGGCGAGAGGGTGCCGGCGATCAGGCCGAGCTTGCGCACGAGCTCGAGCCACGGTGCGACCTCCTCGCCGACCGGGCCGCCGGAGACGTTCACGGCGTCCGGGACGAACTCACCGGCCAGGGCCAGCAGCACGCTCTTGGCGACGTCGGTTCCGGCGCGGTCCTGGGCCTCGGTCGTGGAGGCGCCGAGGTGCGGGGTGACGACGGTGTTGTCGAGGTCGAACAGCTTCGAGTCCGTGCAGGGTTCGGAGTGGAAGACGTCGAGGCCGGCGGCGCGAACCTTGCCGGAGACGAGGGCGTCGTGGAGGGCGTCCTCGTCGATGAGACCACCGCGGGCGGCGTTGACGATGATGACGCCGTCCTTGGCCCGCGCGAGCCGCTCGGCGTTGATCAGGCCTGCCGTCTCCTTGGTCTTGGGCAGGTGCACGGAGATGAAGTCGGCACGCTCGATCAGCTCGTCGATGTCGACCAGTTCGATCCCGAGCTGGGCGGCACGGGCCGGCGGCAGGTAGGGGTCGTAGGCGATGACGTGGGTCTCGAAGGCGGCGAGGCGCTGCGCGAAGAGCTGCCCGATCCGGCCCAGACCGACGACGCCGACGGTCTTGCCCAGGATCTCGGTGCCGTTGAAGCTCGAACGCTTCCAGGTGCGCTCACGCAGGGTGCGGTCGGCGGCGGGGATCTGCCGGGCCGTGGCCATCAGCAGCGCCACGGCGTGCTCGGCGGCCGAATGGATGTTGGACGTCGGAGCGTTGACGACCATCACACCGCGCTCGGTGGCGGCCGGGATGTCGACGTTGTCGAGGCCGACGCCGGCGCGACCGACGATCTTCAGCCTCGTGGCGGCGGCGAGGACCTCGGCGTCGACCGTGGTCGCCGAACGGACCAGCAGGGCGTCCGCCTCGGGCACCGCCGCGAGCAGCGCGGGACGGTCCGGACCGTCGACCCAGCGCACCTCGACACCGTCACCGAGCGCATCGACGGTCGACTGCGCCAGCTTGTCGGCGATCAGGACAACGGGACGGCCATTCTGGCTCACGTGCGAACTCCCCTGTGGTTGGTTTGTCTGACGGGTCGTCGACGGCGCCGCACCCCGAGGTGCGCGAATGCAGCCGTGACCGGGCTCAGTTTAGTGCCCGGGCCGTGGCCCCGGGGCCACGGCCCCGGAATGGGTTGCCTACTGGTACGAAACGACCCACGCCCGCGGCGCCACGGCCGCGGTCCGTTCGGACCCGAACGCCGGCGAATCCGAGCCGGGAAGGCCCTCCGGCCGATCCGGTACCTGGTGCCGCCGTCCCGGCGCGAGCCGCATTCCGGGTCCGGAGCGGGACCGTCCGGGTGGCACCTGTGGTCCGGCGAACCTGCGCCCGGGGGAACGTCGCTCGCAGACCACCGACGAGTTCCGTTCCCACGGGCACCGTTTCGCCGGGACCCTGCACCAGGCCGCGGCCCGGCGCGAGTGGACCGCGAGGGCGGAACGCCGTGCCCCGGCTATGCGGGGCCGGGACCCGCGGTGGATCGCCGGTGCCGGAACGCGACGACGGCGGTGCGGACCGTCGGATAGAAGCGGTCCCGGGTGAACCGATCTCCCAGCCCGAACCGCACCAGCCGGTCCTTGATCGGACCCTTCATCGCGGCGAAGGCCAGGTGGATGCCCTTGCCCGCCAGGTACCGGTCCAGGTCGACGAGTTCGTCGACGGCGGTGGTGTCGAGGCCGGTGATCGGTTCCGCGGCGATCACGACCCACTCGACCGGCTCGGGCGATTTCGCGACCAGCGAGCGGACGTAGTCGTCGAAGATCGAGCCGTTGGCGAAGAACAGCGGGGCGTCGAACCGCACGAGCAGCAGGCCCGGGATCCGATGCCCCTCGGGGTGGCGGTTGATGTCGTGGAAACCCGCGACGCGGGTGAGCTCGACGAGTTCGGTGCGGTACGGCGACCATGCGTGTCCCACGACGGCGACGAAGGAGAGCCCGATGGCGACGAGAATCCCCTCGAGCACCCCGACGAGCGCCACTCCGAGGAAGGCCGCCGCCGCGAGACCGGCCTCGATCCGGCTCATCCGCCACATGCGGATCACGCCGCGCACGTCGATGAGTGCCGAGGCGGCGACGAGGACGACCGCGGCGAGGGTCGCCTCGGGCAGATAGGCGGTCGCGCCGGGCGCGAGCAGCACGAACAGCAGCACGGCGGCGGCGCCGACCACCCCGACGAGCTGGGTGCGGGCACCGTTCTGCTCGGCGACGGGCGTGCGCGACGAGCTCGCCGAGATGGGGAAACCGCTGAACAGCCCGGTCGCGACGTTGGCGGCGCCGATGGCCTTCATCTCGGTGCTGCCGTCCACGTCGTCGCCGCGGCGGGCGGCGAACGTGCGCGAGAGCACGCCGGTGTCGGCGAACGCGATGAGCGCGACGCCGGCCGCCGGGCCGAGCAGTGCGAGCACGTCGCCCCAGCTCACCGCTGCCACATCGGGCGTCGGCAGTCCCGACGGCAGCGCCCCGACCATGACGATCTCGTCGGTGAGGCCGAGCAGCGCGGACACCACGGACGCCCCGACCACGGCGACCAGGACACCCGGGATGCGCGCCCGCAGGAGGCGGAACGCCAGGATGACCGCCAGGGACGCCACACCGACGGTCGCCGCGACGAGGTCGACGTCGCCGGCGGCCACCGCCCGGACGATCGCGGCGGTGTCCTGGAGCAGGCCCGGCTCGTCGATCGAGAAGCCGAGCAGTTTCGGGAGCTGACCGACCACGACGACCAGCGCGATGCCGTTGAGATAGCCGAGCCTGATGGGCTTGGACAGCAGTTCGGTGACGAAACCGAGGCGCAGGAAGCCGGCGACGACGAGGATCACGCCCACGAGCAGGGCCAGAACCCCCGCGAGCGCGAGCGCCTCCTGCGGGTCGCCCGTCGCGGCGAGCGGGAGCACCGCCGCGGCGATGAGCGGGGCGAGGGACGAATCAGGCCCGAGCACAAGCACTTTCGACGGACCCACCAGCGCGTACACCAGCAGCGGGACGATCGTGGCGTACAGGCCGGCGTAGGCGGGCAACCCGGCGGCCGTCGCGTAGCCCATGCCCGCGGGGATGAGCAGCGCGGTGAGTGCCAGGCCGGCGGTGATGTCGGGGCGCAGCCACTCCCGGCGGTAGGTGCGGGCCGTGACGACCCCCGGCAGCTTTCCCAGGCCCCAGGACATCAGCGCATTATCCACCCTGGAACGCCGACGGCCCGGCACCACAGCGGTGCCGGGCCGTCGAAGCGGCGGGATCCGATCAGGCGGTCTCGGTGATCGGGCGGTCCACCCAGCTCATCAGGTCGCGCAGCTGCTTGCCGACGACCTCGATGCCGTGCTCGGCGTTCTTCTTGCGCAGCGACTCGAGCTCCTTGTTGCCGCCCTCGACGTTGGCGACGAGACGCTTGACGAAGGTGCCGTCCTGGATGTCCTTCAGGATCTCCTTCATGCGCTCCTTCGTGCCGGCGTCGATGACGCGCGGCCCGGAGAGGTAGCCACCGAACTCGGCGGTGTCGGACACCGAGTAGTTCATGCGGGCGATGCCGCCCTCGTACATGAGGTCGACGATGAGCTTGAGCTCGTGCAGCACCTCGAAGTACGCCATCTCCGGGGCGTAGCCGGCCTCGACCATCACGTCGAAACCGGTCTTGACCAGTTCCTCGGTGCCACCGCAGAGGACGGCCTGCTCACCGAACAGGTCGGTCTCGGTCTCTTCCTTGAAGGTGGTCTTGATGACGCCGGCCCGGGTGCCGCCGATGCCCTTGGCGTAGGACAGCGCCAGCGCCTGGCCCTCGCCCTTGGGATCCTGGTGGACGGCGATGAGCGCGGGGACGCCCTTGCCGTCGACGAACTGGCGGCGCACGAGATGGCCGGGGCCCTTCGGGGCGACCATCGCGACGGTGACGAACTCCGGCGCCTCGATGAGACCGAAGTGGATGTTCAGGCCGTGGCCGAAGAACAGCGCGTCGCCGTCCTTCAGGTTCGGCGCGATGTCCTCCTTGAAGATCGACGCCTGCGCGGTGTCGGGCGCCAGCAGCATGATGACGTCCGCCCACTCGGAGACCTCGGCCGGGGTGCCGACCGCCAGGCCCGCCTCCTCCGCCTTGGCCCGCGACTTCGAGCCTTCCTTCAGACCGATGCGCACCTCGACACCGGAGTCGCGCAGGCTCAGCGAGTGCGCGTGTCCCTGGCTGCCGTAGCCGATCACCGCGACCTTGCGGCCCTGGATGATCGACAGATCGGCGTCGTCGTCGTAGAACATCTCGACTGCCACAGTTGTTACCTCTCTCAGCAAATAAGGGTGTGTTCAGGCTAACGGGTGGCCGTGATCGACTTCGGACCGCGTCCGACCGCGACGACCCCGGACTGCACGATCTCGCGGATGCCGTAGGGCTCGAGCATCCGCAGCAGGGCGTCGAGCTTGGACCGGGTACCGGTGGCCTCGATCGTGAGCGACTCGGGCGAGACGTCGATCACCTTGGCGCGGAACAGATTCACCGTCTCGATGACCTGCGTCCGCACGCTCGCGTCCGCCCGCACCTTGATCAGCAGCAGCTCGCGGGCGACCGAGGCCTCCTCTTCCTGCTCGACGATCTTGATGACGTTGACGAGCTTGTTGAGCTGCTTGGTCACCTGCTCGAGGGGGAACTCGTCGACGGTGACGACGATCGTCATCCGGGAGATCTCGGGGATCTCGGTGCCGCCCACCGCGAGGGATTCGATGTTGAACCCGCGGCGGGAGAACAGGCTCGCCACGCGGGCCAGCACGCCCGGCTTGTCCTCGACGAGAACGCTGAGGGTGTGACTGGTGCTCACTGACGATCCTCTCCTGCTGCTGCGGCGCCGCGCTGGTCCGGGTGCTTCTCGTGCTCGAGTGCCTCGTGGATGACGGCCGGCTCGGCGGCCGCCTCGTCCTCGTCGAACAGCGGGCGGATGCCCCGCGCCGCCATGATCTCGTCGTTGCCGGTGCCCGCGGCGACCATCGGCCACACCTGGGCGTCCTTGCCGACGATGAAGTCGATGACCACCGGACGGTCGTTGATCGACTGCGCCTGGCGGATCGCGTCCTCGACCTCCTCCTCGCGCTCGACGCGGATGCCGACGCAGCCCAGAGCCTCGGCCAGCTTGACGAAGTCGGGGATGCGCAGGGTGTGGGTGGCCAGGTCCGTGTTCGAGTACCGCTCCTCGTAGAACAGCGTCTGCCACTGCCGCACCATGCCGAGGTTGCCGTTGTTGATGAGCGCGACCTTGATCGGCACACCCTCCACCGCGCAGGTCGCCAGTTCCTGGTTGGTCATCTGGAAGCAGCCGTCGCCGTCGATGGCCCACACCTCGGCGTCGGGCACGCCCATCTTGGCGCCCATGGCCGCCGGAACGGCGTAGCCCATGGTGCCCAGGCCGCCGGAGTTGAGCCAGGTCCGTGGCTTCTCGTAGTCGATGAACTGCGCGGCCCACATCTGGTGCTGGCCGACGCCGGCGCAGTAGATCGCGTCCGGTCCGGCGAGCTTGCCGACCTTCTGGATCACGAACTCCGGCGAGAGCATGCCGTCGGCGGGCCGGTCGTAGCTGAGCGGGTAGGTGCGGCGGATCCCGTCCAGGTACTCCCACCACTGGGCGTACTCGAGCGTGGTGCCCGTCGCGAGATCCGCACGGATCGCCTCGATCAGCTCGACGATCACCTCCTTGCAGTCACCCACGATCGGCACGTCGGCGTGCCGGTTCTTGCCGATCTCGGCCGGGTCGATGTCCGCGTGGATGACCTTCGCGCCGGGCGCGAACGAGTCGAGCTGACCGGTGACGCGGTCGTCGAACCGCGCGCCGAGCGTGATCAGCAGATCGGACTTCTGCAGGGCGGCGACCGCCGCGACGGTGCCGTGCATGCCGGGCATGCCGCAGTTGAGCCGGTGAGTGTCGGGGAACGCACCGCGCGCCATGAGCGTCGTGACGACCGGGATGCCGGTGAGCTCGGCCAGCTCGAGCAGCTCCGGAGAGGCCTCGGCCTTGATGACACCGCCGCCGATGTACAGCACGGGCGACTTCGCCTCGGCGATCAGGCGGGCGGCTTCACGGACCTGCTTGCCGTGCGGCTTGGTCACGGGACGGTAGCCGGGCAGGTGCATCTCCGGGGGCCAGCTGAAGGTGGTCTGGGCCTGCAGGATGTCCTTCGGGATGTCCACGAGCACCGCGCCGGGACGGCCGGACGCGGCCAGGTAGAACGCCTCGGCGAGGACGCGGGGGATCTCGGCGCCGTCGGTCACGAGGAAGTTGTGCTTGGTGATCGGCATGGTGATGCCCGAGATGTCCGCCTCCTGGAAGGCGTCGGTGCCGATCAGACCGCGGCCGACCTGGCCCGTGATCGCCACGACGGGGACAGAGTCCATCTGCGCGTCGGCGAGCGGGGTGACGAGGTTGGTGGCGCCGGGGCCGGAGGTGGCCATGCACACGCCGACCTTGCCGGAGGCCTGGGCGTATCCGGTCGCGGCGTGGCCGGCGCCCTGCTCGTGGCGGACCAGCACGTGCCGGACCTTCTGCGAGTCGAACAGCGGGTCGTAGACGGGGAGGATCGCACCGCCCGGAATGCCGAATACCGTGTCGACTTCGAGCTCCTCGAGGGCCCGGACCACCGACTGTGCGCCGGTGACCCGCTCGGGGGCGACCTGGCGACGGTTACCGGACTGGGTGGCCGCGGCCGCGGGCGACGGGGCTGCGGCCCCGGGCTTGCGCGGCGAAGGTTGAGGCCTTGCGGTTGGTGCGCTCACTGCGATTCCTCTGGTTCTGGCTCCGGGCAACAAAAAACCCCCGTCAGCAGCATCTGCTGTACGAGGGTGGCGCGTCGTGGGCGAGTTGCGAGAAGCGGCTCAGGCGACGACGCGCCGGCCGATTACGAGCAACCCATTCTGATTCACGCGCTCGACGGTAGGCGCGCGAAGGTCCGACAGTCAACTTGGTTCGGTCACCTGTCCCAGAATGTGAGATGCCTCGGCTGCAATGGGAAGATGGTGAGGTGTCATCTCCACAGCAGCCCGTGCCACCACGCCCATCATCCCATACGGCCGAACAGCAGCCGCAGGTCATCCAGATTTCCCGGCTCGCGCTGCTCGCATGTGGGTTCGTGCTGCTCGGAGTGGCCTCCCCGGCCCTGGCCTGGCCCGCCGCGTTCGGCTGGATGGTGGTGATTCCGTTCCTCGTCGGCGCGTGGGTGCTGCGGGTGCGCACCGTCGTCGGGCCCGAGGGCATCACCGCCCGGTCCGCGTTCTCGACCCGGACCCTGGCCTGGGACGAACTCGACGGCCTGCGATTCCCCAAGCGGGGCTGGGCGCGCGCCCGCCGCACCGACGGCACCGAGGTACCCCTGCCGGTCGTCACGTTCGGCCGTCTCCCCCAGCTCGCCGCCGGTAGCGGCGGTCGCATCACCGACCCGTATGCGGCCGCGCGCGAGGCGGAGGCACGGGAGCAGGCCGCGGACACCGAGCCGGACGCGGACGTCGAGTCGAAATAGCACACGAGTAAATTCGAAGCCGCCCAGGCCCGCTCCGGCCCCGTCCGGCGGAGCCCGGTCCCCTGCGTCGCCGCGCCCGCGCAGCACACAGCCCCGAAGCAGCCCCAGCCCCGAAGCAGCCCTAGCCCCCGAGGAACCCGATGCCCCCGTTGAGGTCACGCACCACCACCGCCGGACGCAACGCCGCCGGGGCCCGCGCCCTGTGGCGCGCCACCGGCATGACCGACTCCGACTTCGGCAAGCCGATCGTCGCGATCGCGAACTCCTACACGCAGTTCGTGCCCGGCCACGTCCACCTCAAGGACGTCGGCGAGATCGTCGCCGAGGCGGTGCGGGCCGCCGGCGGTGTGCCGCGCGAGTTCCACACCATCGCCGTCGACGACGGGATCGCCATGGGCCACGGCGGCATGCTGTACTCGCTGCCCAGCCGCGAGATCATCGCCGACTCGGTGGAGTACATGGTCAATGCGCACACCGCCGACGCGCTGGTGTGCATCTCCAACTGCGACAAGATCACCCCCGGCATGCTCAATGCCGCGATGCGCCTGAACATCCCGACGGTGTTCGTCTCGGGCGGCCCGATGGAGGCCGGCAAGGCGGTGGTCGTCGGCGGTGTCGCGCAGGCCCCCACCGACCTGATCACCGCGATCTCGGCGTCGGCCAACGACGCCGTCAGCGACGACGGCCTCGACGAGGTCGAGCGCAGCGCCTGCCCCACGTGCGGGTCGTGCTCGGGCATGTTCACCGCGAACTCCATGAACTGCCTGACCGAGGCGCTCGGACTGGCACTGCCCGGCAACGGGTCGACGCTGGCCACCCACGCGGCACGCCGGGCGCTGTTCGAGCGGGCCGGCACCACGGTCGTCGAGGCGGCGCTGCGCTGGTACCGGGACGAGGACGAGTCGGTCCTGCCGCGCAACATCGCCTCCCCCGCCGCGTTCCGCAACGCCATGGCGCTCGACGTCGCGATGGGCGGCTCGACCAACACCGTGCTGCACACGCTCGCCGCGGCGCAGGAGGGCGAGGTCGACTTCGACCTCGGCACGATCGACGCCATCAGCCGCAAGGTGCCGTGCCTGGCGAAGGTCTCCCCCAACTCGGACTACCACATGGAAGACGTCCACCGGGCCGGCGGCATCCCCGCGATCCTCGGCGAGCTGCGCCGCGCCGGGCTGCTCGAGACGGACGTGACCACGGTCCACACGACGAGCTTCGACGAGTGGCTCGATACGTGGGACGTGCGCTCCGGCAAGGCCTCCGACGAGGCGATCGAGCTGTTCCATGCGGCCCCCGGCGGTGTCCGCACCACCGAGCCGTTCTCCACCGCCAACCGCTGGTCGTCGCTGGACACGGACGCCGCGGCCGGCTGCATCCGGGACGTCGAGCACGCCTACACCGTCGAGGGCGGACTGGTCGTCCTGCGCGGCAACCTCGCTCCGGACGGCGCGATCCTCAAGACCGCCGGCATCGACGAGGACCTGTTCACCTTCGAGGGCCCGGCGTTGGTCGTCGAGTCGCAGGAGGAGGCTGTGTCGGTGATCCTCGGCAAGAAGGTGCAGCCCGGGGACGTCGTCGTGGTCCGCTACGAGGGACCGTCGGGCGGGCCGGGCATGCAGGAGATGCTGCATCCCACCGCGTTCCTGAAGGGCGCGGGACTGGGCAAGCAGTGCGCCCTGATCACCGACGGCCGGTTCTCCGGCGGCACGTCGGGACTGTCGATCGGCCACATCTCGCCCGAGGCGGCGTCCGGCGGCGTCATCGGTCTGCTCGAGAACGGTGACCGGATCCGCATCGACGTCCCCACGCGCACCCTCGAGGTCCTCGTCGACGACGCCGTCCTCGCCGAGCGGCGCGCCAAGATGGAGGCTTCGGAGCGCCCGTGGCTGCCGGTCGACCGGCAGCGCACGGTCACCACCGCCCTGCGCGCCTACGCCGCGTTGGCCACCTCGGCCGACAAGGGTGCAGTCCGCCGGGTGCCGTAGGCACCGGTGCGTCCTTCGGGCTGTTCCTGCCGCCCGAAGGACGCACCGTCCGCGTCAGCGGCCGAATATCCAGAGGCAGACCCCACCCGCGACGCCGAGCAGCAGCGCGACGAACGAGCCGGCGAACGGCCGGGTCGCCCAGCCGCGGGTGCCGTCGACCGCGACCCGACCGGGACCGGTCAGCACGATCACTGCGGCGGCGGCCGCGAGCAGGGTCTCGTACTCCACCCCGTCCGGCGCGAAGTACTGCAGTCCCGGCTCGGCGGACTGCCGGAACAACCACGCGTTGATCATGATCGCCAGCACGGCGGCGGCGGCGAGCGGGGTGAGCAACCCGAGGATCAGCAGCGCTCCGGCCGCCACCTCCCCCACCGCACCGAGCACCGCGAGCAGGGCCGGACGCTGGTAGCCCGCGTCGGCGAGCATCGCCTCGAACCCGTCCATGCCGGGGCCGCCCCACAGCCCTGTCAGCTTCTGCACCCCGTGCACCACCATCGTGCCGCCGACGACGAGCCGCAGCACGAGCAACCCCAGGTCCAGTGTGCCGCGGCGCGCCTTCGCCGGCCCGGGCGCGGCACCGGTCTCCGCTCCGATCGGCGCCGCGACGGCGCCCGCGGGCTCGTACCGGTGCATCCGCTCGGTGGGGGCGACGTCGGAGTCCGCGTACCCGTACTGCGCCGGGCCGCGCCGCTCGAAGGCGGAGTTGTCGAGATCGAGGTCGTCATCGGACTCGAGCATCGACGAGCGGGGGCGCTGCAGCTCCAGGGTGGGATTGTCGTAGGGACTCGACACCGGCTCCGCGGCATCCTGCGGCGTCGGCTCCGGGACGTGGTCTTTCGCCTTGTCGGTCACCGAACCAGGGTAGGTCGCCCGGGTCGGCCGACCCGGGAACCGAGTCGGGGCGCGCCGCCCCGGTAACGTCATGGTCATGACGAGGCGCGCGAGAGTCGGTGGGTCGCGACGGATGCGAGCGACGGTCGCGTCGATCGTGGGTCTGCTCGCCCTCACCACGTCGTGTGCCCGTTTCGACGACGCGACCACCACCCCGTTCACGCCGGAGCCGAGCTTCGACGCGGGCGCCGAACTCGAACCGCTCGAGCCCCCGACGACGACCACGACGCCGGGCGCACCGCCGACACCGCCGGGCCCGTGTCAGGACCCCGACCCCGCGGTGGTCGCCACGTGCCTCGACACCACGGGAGGGCTGGTCACCATGCCGGACGGCGGCTCCGCTCTCGTCGCGGAGCGGCGCACGGGCCGGATCCTGCGGGTGGCACCGCGGACGGAACCGGTGGAGGTGGCCACCGTGCCGGTCGACGGTTCCGGCGACGGCGGGCTGCTCGATCTCGCGCTGTCGCCGACCTTCGACGAGGATCGGCTGCTCTACGCCTACATCACCACCCCGACCGACAACCGCGTCGTGCGGCTCGCCGCGGGCGACGTCCCGAAGCCCGTGTTCACCGGCATCCCGCGGGGGGCGAGCGGGAACGCGGGCGCGCTCGAGTTCACCTCACCCACCGACCTGGTGGTGCTCACCGGCGACGCCGGGAATCCGGCCGCGGCCGCCGATCCGGCGTCGCTCGCCGGGAAGCTGCTGCGGATGCCTCTGCCGGCGCCGGGCGCGGCCGCGGCGCCGTCGGTCGTGCTCTCGGGGATCGGAACGGCCGGCGACGTGTGCCGGGATCCCGCCGGAAACCTGTGGGTCACCGACCGCACCGCGCTCGAGGACCGGCTGCAGCGTGTCGGAGTGGACGGCGCGGTGGGCGCGTCCCCCGCCTGGACGTGGCCCGAGCGTCCGGGCGTGGCCGGATGCGCGGCCGGTGCGGACGCGGTCGCGGTGTCGCTGACGGACGGCAAGGCGGTTGCGGTGGTCGCCATCGATCCGGGAACAGGGGCGGTGACGGCGGCGCCCGTGCCGGCGGTGCAGGACCGCTACGGCCGTCTCGGCGGCGCGTCGGCGGGCGGCGACGGGCAGCTGTGGGTGTCCACCGTCAACAAGGCAGGCGGCGAACCGGGCCCGAACGACGATCGGGTCGTGCTGATCCAGTTCCCCGCCGGCGGGGGCGGCTTCGACTAGCCGGAACCGTTCGTCTCGGGGTACGTCACGACAGCGTGAAGGGCGGCTCGGCCGCGTCGGTGAACGCGCCGCTCACGTTGCCCAGCAGGCCCGGTTTTGCAAGGTCGAGCTTGCGGCAGGTCGAGAAGTCCAGGTCGGCCGACCGGGTCCACACGATGTTCGGGCTGAACGACGATTCGAACATGTACAGCCCCTCGGTCAGGTCCGTCAGCGTGCGCCAGATCGTCATCGAGATGTTCGGCCGTTGCGGATCGGGTTCGCCGAACGGTTGCGCGACATTGCGCATGACGCTGAGCAGCGCCGCATACGCACGGGCCGGGGTCTCCACGGCGGGCAGTCGGTCGAGATAGTAACTTGCCCGGACGAAGCGGTCGGACGCCTCCGTGGTGCCGGGCAGCGGCTCGGATCCCCCGAAACCGGTAAAGCTCTTCCGGAGTTCGATCTGCTCGTCGTACGGCGGTGAGTTCGTCATGACGGTGTTCGCGCGGCCGTGATGTACCCGCAGCGTTCCACCGATGTGCTCGAGGATCAGGGAGTCACCACTCGCGTCCTCGAGGGCCAGATGCACGGTCGCGGGACGCTGGGAGCGCGGCTCGATCAACGGTCGGACCTGGAAGGGCCGCTCGGCCATCAGGGCGAGGCACTCGTCGACGGTGCCGCACAGGTCCAGGAAGATCTGCGGCCACAGGGACACCGCGAGCGCGGGCAGTTCCGGGTCCCGTTCCCCGAAGTCCGCCTCCGCGAGCCACAGCACGTGGGCGGCCAGGCCGCGCTCGTTGATCCCGTCGCTCGTGGCGTTGTCCCAGACGGCGGCCACGAGACTGCCGTACCGGGCCGTCCAGGTCACCGGGTCGGGATCGCGGTCGTGCCCGATCCGGTCGACCCCCCGCGGAAGTGACCACAGGTTCGTGTCCATCTCCTCGCGCCAGTCCATGTTCCGGCCGACGAGAACGCCGTGCCCGCTTCCGGTCCACATTGCCCGAGTGCACATTGATCCTCCACGATGTCCGACGAGAAATCCGGCCGCCCGTGCGCCGTGAGCGTCGACCCGCCCCACGACGACAGTGACAATACGGACGTTTCGGTCGAATCTCAGCGTTTTCGCGGCGGATCCACCCACACCCGCTCCCGCGACGGTTCGGATTACTCGAATTCGGCTGTGTTGCAATTGCTTCCGGCACACTTCCCCGTTCGACCCGGGACGGTGCAACAATGTCGCCGATCGGTCCGAAGCAGTGGCACGCCCGAGGGAGGGGCCCGCATGACCACACGCCTGAATCCGTACATCAGCTTTCGCGACAATGCCCGCCAGGCCATGGAGTTCTACCGATCCGTGTTCGGCGGAGAATTGAATGTGAGCACGTTCGCGGAGATGCACGCGAGCGACGACCCGTCCGAGCAGGACAAGGTCATGCATTCGATGCTGGCGAGCCCGAACGGTCTCGTCCTGATGGCGGCGGACACCCCCAACCAGATGAGCTACAACCCGGGGGACAACATCTCGATCTCGCTCAGCGGCGACGACGAGGCCGAGCTGCGTGGCTACTGGGACCAGCTGAGCGACGGCGGAACCATCGCCGTGCCGCTCGAGCGAGCACCGTGGGGCGACCACTTCGGCATGTGCACCGACAAGTTCGGCATCCAGTGGATGGTGAACATCGCTGGCGATTCGCAGTAGACACACGGGCGGCCTGCCATCCCGGCAGGCCGCCCGCTCGCGGAAGAACCTCTCGTGGAAGAACTCAGCTGCAGGCGGCGAGCACGAGCTCCTTGACCAGGGCCGGGTCGGCCTGGCCGCGGGTGGCCTTCATCACGTCGCCGACGATCTTGCCGGCCGCCTGGACCTTGCCGCTGCGGATCTTGTCGGCGATGTCGGGGTTGGCGGCCAGCGCCTTCTCCACCTCCGACTTGATGAGCGAGTCGTCGCGCACGACCACGAGTTCGGGGTGCGCAGCGAGGATCTGCTTCGGGTCGCCCTCACCGGCGAGCACGTAGTCGACGACCTTGCGGGCGAGCTTGTTGGTGAGCGTGCCGTCGGCGACGAGGGCGATCACCTGCGCGACCTGCTCCGGGGTGATCGGCAGCTCGACGAGCTCGACGCCGCGGGTGTTGGCCTGCTGGGCCAGGTAGGCGACCCACCAGGACCGGGACTCGGAGGCGGGGGCGCCGGCCTCGGTGGTGGCGATGATCAGGTCCAGGGCGCCGGCGTTGACGAGGTCGCGCATCTCCTCGTCGGAGATGCCCCACTCGGCCTGGATCCGGGCGCGCCGCAGCCACGGCAGCTCGGGGAGGGTGGCGCGCAGGTCCTCGATCCACTCCGCGCTCGGGGCGATCGGTTCGAGGTCCGGTTCCGGGAAGTAGCGGTAGTCCTCCGCGGTCTCCTTGCGCCGGCCCGGCGAGGTGGTGCCGTCGGCCTCCTGGAAGTGCCGAGTCTCCTGGATCACCGTGCCGCCCGCGGTCAGGACCGCGGCCTGGCGGCGCATCTCGTACCGCACGGCGACCTCGACCGACTTGAGCGAGTTGACGTTCTTCGTCTCGGTGCGGGTGCCGAACTCCGCCGCTCCGATCGGGTTGAGGGAGAGGTTGGCGTCGCAGCGCATCGAGCCCTGGTCCATGCGCACGTCGGACACGTCGAGGGCCTTCAGCAGGTCCCGCAGCGCGGTGACGTAGGCGCGGGCGACCTCGGGGGCGCGCTCGCCGGCGCCGACGATGGGCTTGGTGACGATCTCGATGAGCGGCACCCCGGCGCGGTTGTAGTCGAGCAGCGAGTGGCTCGCCCCGTGGATGCGGCCCGTGGCGCCACCGACGTGCAGCGACTTGCCGGTGTCCTCCTCCATGTGCGCGCGCTCGATCTCCACGCGCCACGTGCTGCCGTCGTCGAGGACCACGTCGAGGTAGCCGTCGGTGGCGATCGGCTCGTCGTACTGCGAGATCTGGTAGTTCTTCGGCTGGTCCGGGTAGAAGTAGTTCTTCCGCGCGAACCGGCCCCACGGCGTGATCGAGCAGTTCAGCGCAAGGCCGATGCGGATCGCCGACTCCACCGCCGCCTGGTTGACGACGGGCAGCGAGCCGGGCAGGCCGAGGCACACCGGGCACACCTGCGTGTTGGGTTCGGCGCCGAACGTGGTCGGGCACGGGCAGAACATCTTGGTCGCGGTGTGCAGCTCGACGTGCACCTCCATGCCCATCACGGGCTCGAACTTCGCGAGCACCTCGTCGTAGGCGAGCAGATCATCGGACATGGCGGCAGTCATGCGCTCGATTTTAGACGGTGCCGCCATGCGGCGAACCGGCCCTCACGCGCGGCGCGACCTCACCCGAAGATGATCCGCATCTCCTCGTAGCGGTCCTTCGGCACCCGCTTGTGGTTGGCGAGCGCCTCGTCGAAACCGACCCGGGCGATGTCGGTTCCGTGCAGCGCCACCATGTGCCCCCACTCCTCGTCGGCGACGAGATCGGTGACCGCCATGCCCAGGCGGGTGGCGAGCACCCGGTCGAAGGCCGTGGGCACGCCGCCGCGCTGGATGTAGCCCAGGATCGTGGCGCGGGTCTGGATGCCGGTGCGCTCCTCGATCATCGGGGCGAGGACGTCGGCGATGCCGCCGAGCCGCGGCCGGTCGAACTCGTCGCGCCCCTTGTCGGAGTACGCCTCGGTCATCTCCGGCAGGGTGAATCCCTCCGCGACCACCACCATGGGGGCCCGGCCACGGTCGCGGACGCTGGTGACCCATTCGCAGATCTGCTCGATGCTCTCGGGCTGTTCGGGGATGAGGATGGCGTGGGCACCCCCGGCGGTGCCGGAGTGCAGCGCGATCCACCCCGCCTCCCGGCCCATCACCTCGAGGACCATGCAGCGCTTGTGCGAGTTGCCGGTGGTGCGCAGCCGGTCGATCGCCTCGGTCGCGATCTCGACGGCGGTGTCGAAGCCGAAGGTGTAGTCCGTCTGGCCGAGGTCGTTGTCGATGGTCTTCGGCACTCCGACGATCCGGATGCCCTCCTCGAACAGCCGCTTGGACGCGGCGGCCGTGCCCTCGCCGCCGATGGCGATCACGGCGTCGACGCCCATGCGCTCGAGCGTGCGGGCGATGTTCTCCGCGCCGCCGTTCGGTCCTTGATAGGGGCCGAACCGGCTGGTGCCGAGAATAGTGCCGCCCTGATGCGACAATCCCCGAACCTTGCTGCGATCCAAGGGGATTGCGTCGCCTTCCACCAAACCACGCCAGCCGTCGAGGAATCCGACGAACTCCTGACCGTAGACGGTCCTGCCCTTGAGGACCGCTCCGCGGATCACCGCGTTCAGGCCGGGGCAGTCCCCGCCGCTGGTGAGAATGCCGATGCGCGTCATCCGTACCTCCGTGCCGGTCGTGCAGGTTGTCGGTGGTCCTCCCGGCAATACTGCCCCGGCGCGGCGCCCGCGGCATCCCGATCGCGGGTGCAGCTCACCCCGGCACGACCAGTCCGGACTCGTACGCCAGTACCACCGCCTGCGCCCGGTCCCGCAGGTTCAGCTTCCCGAGCACCTTCCCCACGTGCGTCTTGACCGTCTGCTCCGCGACGAACAGGTGAGCGGCGATCTCCTGGTTCGACAGCCCGCGGGCGATCAGCTCGAGCACCTCGCGTTCGCGCGGGGTGAGGACGTCGAGCGCCCGATCGCGGCCGCGGCGCGGCGACCGCCGGCGGGTGACGTCCGCGATGAGGCGGCGCGTGACGGTCGGCGCGAGCAGCGCCTGGCCGTCGGCGACGACGCGGACCGCCCGGATCAGTTCGTCGGCGGGCGCGTCCTTGAGCAGGAATCCGCTGGCGCCCAGGCCCAGTGCCTCGTAGACGTAGTCGTCGATGTCGAAGGTCGTGAGCATCAGCACACGTGTCGGCGGATCGGTGCGCCCGGCGAGGATGTGCCGGGCCGCGTCGAGTCCGTTCATCTCGGGCATCCGCACGTCCATCAGGACCACGTCGGGTCGCAGGCGGGCCGCCTCCGCGACGGCCCGCCGACCGTCCGGGGCGTCGCCGACCACGCTGATGTCGGGTTGGGCGGCGAGCAGGGCGCCGAAGCCCTGCCGCACCATGGCCTGGTCGTCGGCGATCAACACGGTGATGGGGGTCGCGGCTGCGCTCGGGTCCGTCACGGCCTCAGCCTAGGCCGCCGGGACGCGCGGCAGCTGCGCTCGCACCTCGAATCCACCGCCCGGGACGGGATGGGCCACGAGCCGCCCTCCGACCGCCAGCGCCCGGTCGACCATGCCGCGGATGCCGTTCCCGCCGCCGCGGTCCCCGGGTCCGGGCTCCGCGCGCCCGGGGCCGTTGCGCACGGTCACGCTCACCTCGTCCGGTCCGTACCCCACGCCGACCTGGACCGGTGCCCCGGAGGCGTGGCGGGCGGCGTTGGCGAGCGACTCCTGCAGGATGCGGTACACCGTGAGCGCGGTGGCGTCGGAGACACCCGCCGGGTCACCGTCCGTCGCGGTGGACAGGACCATCCCGGCGCGCCGCGCGCCCTCGAACAGGTCGCCGAGCCGGTCGAGGCCGGGCTGGGGAGCCTGCGCCCGTTCGCCGTCGCCGTCGCTGCCGTCGGCGAGGTTGTCGCTCCGGAGCACGCCGAGCATGCCGCGCACCTCGTTGAGCGCCTCGCGCGCGGTCGCCCCGATGGATTCGAACTCCGCGCGCACCGGTTCGGGGACCTCGGGCAGGCGGTACGGGGCGCTCTGCGCCTGCACCACGACGAGGGACATGTGGTGCGCGACGATGTCGTGCAGGTCGCGGGCGATGCGGGCCTTCTCCTCGAGGATCGCGCGGCGGGCCCGCTCGAGTTCGCTGACCTCCTCCTGCCGGGCCAGCTGCCGCCGGGAGAGCACGAGCCACCGCACGAGCAGGCCGAACACCGCCATCGCGGTCAGGCCGAGCGCCCAGCCCCAGCCGTTCTGCCCCGGCACGTGGGTGAAGAACAGCACCACCGTGGCCGCCCACACGAGCCCGGCGATCTGCAGGGACGCGCGCATGCTCACCGCGACGAGCAGCGCGCACAGCACGAGGATGTGCACCACCTGCCAGGGGTAGTCGTAGCCGGGGACGAGGTCGAAGGCGCGCGGGATCGCCAGCGCGGCCCCGGCCGAGACCGCCCACCCGAGGGCGGGATCGGTCCGGATCGCCACGAACGGCCCGGCCGCGAGCGCCGCGACGACGGGCATCAGCGGTGCGGGCACCTCGTGGGTGAGGTGCAACGTGGGCCACGCGACCGCGTACAGGATCAGCGTCGCCGCCACGATCGCGATCGTCCACCAGCGGCCTCGGCCGCGTTCTCTCGTCCAGCGCACGGCACCACGGTAGGCACGGGACGCCCGCACTGTCGTCATACCAGGGGGTGAGATGCGCCTGGCTCCGTGGGGGCAGACGGCCGCGGCCGGACCGCTCCGGTGTGGGATCCGCGCCGGTCCCCGTCGTTCCTAACGTCCGTGCCATGCGCAGACGAGCGACGACAGTGATGGTGGGTACGGCCGCGGCACTGTTCCTGGGAACCGTTGGGGCGCAGGCTGGTCCGGAGGGGCAGCCGAGGCCGCACGGGGGCGCCACGGCGGCGGCGGTGGCGGCGCTGTCCGACGGCGACACCGCGGCGGCGCTCGAGGTCTTCCCGGCCGGCTTCGAGCCGGCGATGCACTACCGCCCGGTCACCGAGGACGGGATCCTGGTGGATCCCCTCGGGGGCTGCTCCTCCCCCGTTCCCCTGCCGAAGTTCTTCGAAACACCCTGCCGTGAACACGATCTCGGCTACGACCTGCTGCGATACGCCCGGTCGGTGGGACACGAACCGGGTCCGCAGGCGCGGCGCGGCCTGGACGCCCGGCTGAGCCGGCACCTGCACGAGGCGTGCCGCACGGCGGCTCCCGGCGACGGCTGGTGCGTCCTCACCGCGGATGTGGCGTCGATTGCCGTGCGGTTCAATTCGTGGCGGCAACGCGACGCGGCACCGGTTCCCGAGTCACCGCTGCCGTACGCGGCCGTGGTGTGGACGTTGGCCGCGGCGGCGCGGTGGGCGGTGCGATGAGGGCGCTCGCGGCGTCCGCGGCCGCGGACGCGGGGGTCGATTCGCTCGCGCGGCGCTGCCCGCGGGTGGCGACGACCGTGGCGGTGACGATCGCGGTGTGGGTCTCGCTCGCGCCGTCGCTGCTGCCCCGTGCGGCCCTGGCACAGGCCGCTGCCTCCGGATGCGCCGCCGCAGCCGCGGCCGTGGCCGCCGGGGTGCGCCCCCGGCGGCACGGGGGATCCGCGCGGCCCGGGGCCGCGCGGCCGGCGGCGCTGGTCGTCGCGGCCGGCGCGCTCGGGTGGGCGGTGCTCGCCGCGGCGCAGTGGCAGGACGCGTTGCGGGCGTCGATGGGGCGACCACCCGCCGGTCCGGCGCACTGGATCGTTGTATGTAGTTGTGCCCCCTTGATATTCGCGGCAGTACGGGCGATCGGCCGGGTTCCGGGGGCGTGGCGCCGGCGGGCCGGCACCCGCGCGGTCGCGGCCACGGCTGTCACGGTGGCCATGGGCGTCGGCGTCGCGATTGTGCCCGTGGGGCTCGGGCAGGCAGACCCGGTCGCGAGGCCCGTCGCCGCCGCGGTGGCCGGCAGTCCGTCGTCCCTGGCGTCCTGGGAGTCCCTGGGCGACGAGGGCCGCCGTTTCGTGACCCTCGACGCGCATCCCGGCGCGATCCGCACGTACGTGGGGCTCGGATCCGCTGCGGACGCCCGCTCGCGCGCCGCGCTGGCCGTGCGCGAACTCGACCGCGCCGGTGGGTTCGCCCGCGCCCACGTCGTGGTGGCGGTGCCCACCGGCTCGGGCTGGATCGACCCCGGCGCGGTGCGGGGGTTCGACACGGTGTTCGGCGGCGACGTCGCGCTCGTGGCGCAGCAGTACTCGGCCGCGCCGAGCTGGGTGACGTTCCTGTTCGACCGGAACGCGGCCGCGGCGTCGGCCCGCGCCCTCCTGACGGCCGTGCGCGCCCACCTCGACACCCTGGACCCGGTCCGGCGCCCGCAGCTGCACGTGCACGGGCAGAGCCTCGGGTCGATCGGGGGCAGCGCCGCGCTCGCCGACCACGCATCGGCCGCGGCGGGTCCCTGCGCGGCGATCTGGGCGGGTCCGCCGGCCGGCGCGGTGCGCACGGCCGGAGCGATCGTCACCGCGAACACGTCGGATCCGGTGGTGTGGTGGCAGCCGTCGCTGCTGTGGTCCCCGCCCGACCTGTCCCGAGCGCGACGCGACGCGCCCGTGCCGCGGTGGCTGCCGGTGGTCAGTTTCGTGCAGGCGACGCTGGACCTGCCGGTGGCGCTGGACGCGGCCCCCGGTCACGGGCACCGCTACGGCCCGGACCAGGCCCGGTGCGACCACCCCTGACCGGGACGGCGCACCGGGCCTCGGCCGGACTCAGGCGACGATCGGGCCGCGTGCGGCCTCGAACGCGGCGCCGACGCGGTAGAGGCGCTCGTCGGCGAGCGCCGGGGCCATGATCTGCAGGCCGACGGGCAGCCCGTCGTCGGCGGACAGCCCGGACGGCACGGACATCGCGCAGTGCCCGGCGAGGTTGGTCGGCAGCGTGCACAGGTCCGACAGGTACATCGCCAGCGGATCGTCGACCTTCTCGCCGATCTTCCACGGGGTGAACGGGCTGGTCGGCGAGACGAGGACGTCGACCTGCTCGTACGCCTTCTCGAAGTCCCGCGCGATGAGGGTGCGGACCTTGAGCGCCTGCCCGTAGTAGGCCTCGTAGTAGCCGGAGGACAGCGCGTAGGTGCCGATCATGATGCGGCGCTTGACCTCCTTACCGAACCCGGCGGCCCGGGTGGCGGCCATGACCTGCTCGGCGCTCATCGTGCCGTCGTCGACGCGCAGGCCGTAGCGCATGGCGTCGAAGCGGGCGAGGTTGGAGGAGACCTCGGACGGCAGGATCAGGTAGTACGAGGCGAGCGCGTACTCGAAGTGCGGGCAGGAGACCTCGACGACCTCGGCGCCGAGTTCGGTGAGCGTGGCCACGGCCGCGTCGAAGGACGCCAGCACGCCCGGCTGGTAGCTGTCCGAGTGCAACTCCTTGACGACGCCGACGCGCAGGCCCTTCAGGTCGCCCTGCGCGCCCTCCCGGGCCGCCCGGACGACCGGCCGGACGGGCGCGTCCACCGACGTGGAGTCGCGCGGGTCGTGGCCGGCGATCACCTCGTGCAGCAGCGCCGTGTCGAGCACGGTGCGGCCGCACGGGCCGCCCTGGTCGAGCGACGACGCGCACGCGACGAGGCCGAACCGGGAGACCGTGCCGTAGGTGGGCTTGGTGCCGACCGTGGCGGTGACGGCGGCGGGCTGGCGGATCGAGCCGCCGGTATCGGTGCCGATGGCCAGGGGCGCCTGGTAGGACGCCAGCGCGGCCGCGGAGCCGCCGCCGGAACCACCGGGGATCCGGGTGGTGTCCCACGGGTTGCGGGTGGGACCGAAGGCGGAGTTCTCGGTGGACGATCCCATCGCGAACTCGTCCATGTTGGTCTTGCCCAGGATGGGGATGCCGGCCCGCCGCAGCTTCGACGTCAGGGTCGCGTCGTACGGCGACATCCAGCCCTCGAGGATCTTCGAGGCGCACGTAGTGGGCATGTCGGTCGTGGTGAACACGTCCTTGAGGGCGATCGGCACGCCGGCCAGCGGCGACGCCGGACTCTCGCCCGCGGCGACCGCGCGGTCGACCTCCGCGGCGGCGGCCAGCGCCTGCTCCCCCGCGACATGCAGGAAGGCGTGGTAGTCGCCGTCGACCTCGGCGATGCGGTCGAGGTGAGCCTGGGTGACCTCGACCGACGAGACGTCGCCGGAGTGGATGCGGTCGGCGAGGTCGGCCGCGCCCAGCCGGGTCAGGTCGGCGCTCATTCGCCCTCCCCCAGGATCTGCGGGACGGAGAAGCGGCCGTCCTCGACGAGCGGCGCGGCGGCGAGCGCCTGCTCCGGCGTCAGGCCCGGGCGCACCTCGTCGGGGCGGGTCACGTTGGTCACCGCGTTCGGGTTGGCCATCGGCGCCACATCGTCCGCAGCCACCTCCGACACGGCCTTGACGTGGCTGAGGATCGTATCCAGCTGGCCGGCGAACTCGTCGAGTTCGGCGTCGGTCAGCGCGAGCCGGGACAACCGGGCGAGGTGCGCGACCTCGTCACGGGAGATGGCAGGCACCTTCGGTGACCCCTTTCCGATGAAGAAACGAACGTCCCGTCCAGGGTAGTGCGTGCCGACCGGGACGGTTTCGCCGGTTCCCCGGACCCGCGCCGACCGCCCGCCGTGTTGCAGTTCGGAGAAACACCTGTGTCGTTCGTGTGACAACGACCGCGTGACCGGCGGTTTCCTGTCCCGTCTCGGCGCAGCACCGCCGGACCGGCATCCGGCGGTGCTGCGGGGGTGAAAAGATGGTGTCCGTCGCCGGCCGAGCGCCTCGGCCGTGACTTCGGAATCGGGGAAAGGACGCACGTGTCGTACCTGTTACGCGTCCAGCTTCCCGACCGGCCGGGCAGCCTCGGTTCACTCGCCGTCGCGCTCGGTTCGGTCGGTGCGGACATCCTCTCGCTGGACGTCGTCGAACGCGGCGCCGGCTTCGCGATCGACGATCTCGTCGTCGACGTCGACGCCGGGTCGCTGCCGGACACGCTCATCACGGCCGCCGAACGCCTCGAGGGCGTGACGGTGGACTCGATCCGTCCCTATGCGGGAATCCTCGACACCCACCGCGAACTCGAGCTGATCGATCAGGTCGCCACCGCGCGCCACGATCGGCTGCAGGTGCTCGTCGACGGGGCGCCCCGGGTGCTGCGCGTCGGCTGGGCGACCGTCGTCGACACCGGCCCGTACGGGGTGTACCGGGTGGTCGGCAGTTCCGGCGCCCCCGAGACCCGGCCGGCGGAGGTGCCGTGGATGCCGCTCGAGAAGCCGATGCTGCTCGACCACGAGGGCGAGTGGGTGCCCGACCTGTGGCGAGCGATGAACACGACCCTGGCGGCGGCGCCCCTGGGGACCCAGGGCCGGGTGCTGATGCTCGGCCGGCCCGGCGGCCCGGAGTTCCGCCCGTCCGAGGTGGCCCGGCTCGGCTACCTGGCCGGCATCATCGGAACCGTCCTCGGCTGAGCGGAACGGCTCAGACCAGCTCCCGGACCAGGGTGCTCAGCTCGACGCCGGGCACCGGCGCCCAGTCCCGCTCGGGGACGGGGACGAATCCGTTGCGGTCGTAGATGCGGCGCGCGTCGACCATGTCCGGCTGCGTGGAGAGCACCACGGCGCGATCGCCGCGGTCGTAGGCGGTGTCGAGGACGTGCCGCACCAGCGCCGACCCGACACCCCGGCCCCGCGCCGACGGCGCGACGGCCAGCATCCGGAACTCGAGCTCGCCCTTCTCGGCGATGTGGGCGAAGCGCGACGCCGGCTCCGCCAGCGTCACGGACCCGACGATCTCGCCGTCGGCGAGCGCGACCACCACCTCGGCGTGCTTGTCGCGGGTGGCGGTGTCGCGCAGACGCTCGGCGTACGGGTCGTCGGGCTCGACGAATCCGCCGCCGACGTACACGTCGACGGTGAGGGCGCCGACGGCGTCGTACTCGTCCGGGCTCACGCGTCTGATCTCGATCACTGGAGGACTATCCCAGTGACCGCCCCTTCCGCCCAAACGGTTTCCGGGCGATCTCCGTCACACCGGCTCCGGCCGCCGGTCAGCTCTCGAGCTCGCCGAACTCCTCCTCGATCGCGTCCTGGCCACCCGAGACGCCGTCCGGGCCGAGTTCGAGCAGCCGGCGGAACCCGTCCTCGTCGAGGACGGGGATGCCCAGCTCGGCCGCCTTGTCGGCCTTCGTTCCCGGGGCATCGCCGACGACGACGAACGCGGTCTTCTTCGACACCGAACCGGCCGCCTTGCCGCCGCGGAGCAGGATCGCCTCCTTGGCCTGATCCCGCGAGAAGCCCTCGAGCGATCCGGTGACCACGATCGACAGGCCCTCGAGGGTGCGTTCGATGGATTCGTCGCGCTCGTCGAGCATGCGCACCCCCGCCGCGCGCCACTTCTCGACGATCGCGACGTGCCAGTCGACGGCGAACCATTCACCCAGGGCCGCAGCGATGGTCGGTCCCACCCCCTCGACGGCGGCGAGCTCGTCCACGGACGCCTCGCGGATCCGGTCGAGGCTGCCGAACTCGGTGGCCAGCGCCCGTGCGGCGGTCGGGCCGACGTGCCGGATCGACAGTGCCACCAGCACCCGCCACAGCGGCTTGTCCTTGGCTGCTTGGAGATTCGCCAGCAGGCGCTTGCCGTTGGCGGACAGCGCCCCCGCCTTGGTGCGGAAGAGCGACGTCCGCAGCAGGTCCTCGGCGGTCAGGTCGAACAGGTCACCCTCGTCGGCGATCACCCCGGCCTCGAGCAGCGCGGTGGCCGCCTCGTAGCCGAGCGCCTCGATGTCGAATGCGCCGCGGCCCGCGACGTGGAAGACCCGCTCACGCAACTGCGCGGGGCAGTGCCGCTGGTTGGGGCAGCGCAGGTCCACGTCACCCTCCTTGGCGGGGGCGAGCGGTGTCCCGCACTCGGGGCATTCGGTGGGCATGACGAACTCGCGTTCGGTGCCGTCGCGCAGGTCCACCACCGGGCCGAGCACCTCGGGGATGACGTCACCGGCCTTGCGCAGCACCACCGTGTCGCCGATGAGCACGCCCTTGCGGGCCACCTCCGCCGCGTTGTGCAGGGTGGCGAGGGAGACCGTCGACCCGGCCACCGTGACCGGTTCCATGTAGGCGAACGGGGTGACCCGGCCCGTGCGGCCGACGCTGACGCGGATGTCGAGCAACGTGGTGGTCACCTCCTCCGGCGGGTACTTGTAGGCGATCGCCCACCGGGGTGCGCGCGAGGTGGTGCCGAGCCGGCGCTGCAGGGACACCTCGTCGACCTTGACGACGAGCCCGTCGATCTCGTGTTCGACGTCGTGGCGGTGCTCGCCCCAGTACCGCATCCGGGCGACGACCTCCTCGACGCCGACGACGCGGGCGGTGTGCCCGGAGACGGGCAACCCCCAGGCGGCGAGGGCGGCGTAGGACTGCGACAGCGACACCGGCTCGAATCCCTCGACGCGGCCGAGCCCGTGGCAGATCATCCCGAGGCGGCGCCGCGCGGTCACCGCGGGGTTCTTCTGCCGCAGCGATCCGGCCGCGGTGTTGCGCGGATTGGCGAACGGGGCCTTGCCCTCGGCGACAAGGGCGGCGTTGAGCGCGTGGAAGTCCTCGAGCCGGAAGTACACCTCGCCCCGCACCTCGAGAACCCGGGGGACGGGAAATTCCTCGGTGGCGGTGAGCCTTTCGGGGATGTCGTCGATCGTGAGGGCATTGAGCGTGACCTCCTCGCCGGTGCGGCCGTCGCCGCGGGTGGCGGCACGGCGCAAGCGGCCGTCCTCGTACACCAGACTCAGCGCGACGCCGTCGATCTTCACCTCGCACAGGTAGTGCAGGTCCGGACCCGTCTCGGCCTCGACGCGGGAAACCCAGGCGCGCAGTTCGTCCTCGGTGAAGACGTTGTCGAGGCTGAGCATCCGCTCGAGGTGGTCGACGGCGGTGAAGTCGGTGGCGAAGCCCCCACCGACGAGCTGCGTCGGGGAGTCCGGGACGCGCAGGTCCGGGTAGTCGTCCTCGAGCTGCTTCAGCGCGCCGAGCAACTGGTCGAAGGCGCCGTCGGAGATGATCGGCGCGTCGCGCACGTAGTAGCGGAACTGGTGCTCGCGCACCTCCTCCGCGAGCTGCTGCCAGCGCTCGCGCACGTCGGGCGGAGCTTGGGTGGGCGCGTCCGTCGATTCACTCACGCCGGAAAGACTAGTCGAGCGATACGACGTTCCCGGCCGCTGCGGAGCCGAGCGATTCCGGGTCGTCCGCGAACGCGGCGGCGACGTCGCGGGCGAGGCGCAGCGCCCGGCGCGCCCACGTGGGATCGGCGCCGGCCAGGCCGCAGCGCGGGGTGACCCCCACCGAGCGCAGCGTGGCGCGGGGGAAGCCCAGCCGGTCGATCAGCGTGATCGCGGGGGCCGCGACGTCACGCCAGGTGGGGACAGCCGTCTCGGGTGCGGTGGACGGCACCAGCCCGAGCAGGAGGGTGGTTCCGGCGTCGATCAGCTCACCGATACCGTCGAGGTCGGCGGCGGTGAGCTGCGCGACGTCGAGGGCGACGGCGTCGACGCCGCTGCGGCGCAGCAACCCGGTGGGCACGTCGGCGGCGCAGCAGTGCACCGCGACGGGGCGGCCGATCGCCGCGATCGCGGCCTCGAGCAGGTGCTGCGCCTCCGGCTCGGGGAGCGCCGGCACCGATTCGAGCTTCGTGCGTCCGGTCAGGGTCCCGGCGAGGACGGCGGGCAGCGCAGGCTCGTCGAGCTGGACCACCACGTGGGCGCCGAGGCGGCGGGTCAGTTCCGCGGCGTGCCGCGCCAGGCCCTCGCCGAGGGACTCGGCGACGTCGCGCACGGCGCCGCGATCGGTGAGCACCCGCCGGCCCCCGGCCAGCTCGGCGTGCGCGGCGAGGGTGAACGGGCCGGCGGACTGCACCTTCAGGAATCGACCGGGACCGAGACCCGCTGTCTCCCATGCCTCTTCGAGTGCATCGAGATCTCGGCGCAGCAGATCCCCGGCGCGGGCGGCGACCGCGCCGCGGCGACCGCCGAGCCGGTACCCGGTGGTGGACGTGTCGAGGTGCAGGTCGACCAGCAACGCGCCGGTGCGGCCGATGAGATCGGCCCCGAGCCCGCGGGCCGGCAGCTCGACCAGGTGCGGCAACGCCTCGAGCTCGCCGAGCACGGTCGCGGCCGATTCCCGGGCGTCGGTGCCGGGCCACGACCCGATGCCGGTCGCGACGCCGGACCAGGGGTTCGGGATGTTCGCGGTCACCGGGACGTGGCCGCCGTGCCGGTACCGACGATGGTGCCGCTGCCGAGGACGACGTCGCCGCCCGCGTCCGGCCGGTACAGCACCACGGCCTGTCCGGTGGCGACGCCGGTGAGCGGTTCGCGCAGGGTCACCTCGAGACCGGTGCCGGCGGGCTCGGCGACGGCCGCCGCGACACCGCCGTGCGCGCGGACCTGCACGACGCATTCGACCGGTCCGGCCGGCGCGGCCCCGCTCGTCCACACCGCGCGCTCGGCACTGATCGCCCACACCTTCAGGTCTTCCGCGGAGCCCACCTTCACCGTGCCGGTGTCCGGCTCGATCGCGGTGACGTAGCGGGGGCGGCCGTCCGCGCCGGGGCCGGCGATGCCCAGGCCCTTGCGCTGTCCGACCGTGAAGCCGTGCACCCCTTCGTGTTCGGCGAGCACGGCGCCGGACCGGGCGTCGACGACGCGGCCGGGACGCACCCCGATGCGGGCACCGAGGAAGGCGCGGGTGTCACCGGAGGGGATGAAGCAGATGTCGTGACTGTCGGGCTTGTCCGCGACCGCGAGACCGCGCTCGGCCGCTTCGGCGCGGATCCGCTCCTTCGGGGTGTCCCCGACCGGGAACATCGCACGCGCGAGCTGGTCGGCCGTCAGCACACCGAGCACGTACGACTGGTCCTTGCCGGCGTCGACCGCGCGACGCAGGACACCGTCGTCGAGCCGGGCGTAGTGGCCGGTGGCGACCGCGTCGAAGCCGAGGGCGACGGCCCGGTCGGCGAGGGCCGCGAACTTGATCTTCTCGTTGCAGCGCAGGCACGGATTGGGGGTCTGGCCGGCGGCATAGGACTCGACGAAGTCGTCGATGACGTCCTCCTTGAACCGGTCGGCGAAATCCCAGACATAGAACGGGATTCCGAGCACGTCGGCGGCGCGGCGCGCATCCCCGGCGTCCTCCTTGGAGCAGCAGCCCCGCGACCCGGTCCGCAGCGTGCCCGGCGCCGTGGACAGCGCCAGGTGCACGCCGACCACGTCGTGGCCGGCGTCGACCGCGCGGGCCGCGGCCACCGCCGAGTCCACGCCACCGCTCATTGCCGCGAGCACCCTCATCGACGTCACCTCTCTCGACTACCGGCGCCGGCCAGTCCGGCGGCCCGCGCCCGTCCCACCACCTGCGGCAGCGCCGCCACAACGGCCTCCACGTCGGCGCGAGTCGACGTGTGGCCCAACGAGAATCGCAACGACCCGCGGGCCGTGCGGGGGTCCGCCCCCATCGCGACGAGCACATGGCTCGGCCGCGCCACCCCGGCGGTGCAGGCCGAACCGGTCGAGCACTCGATCCCGGCCGCGTCCAGCAGCATGAGCAGCGAATCGCCCTCGCAGCCGGGGAAGGTGAAGTGTGCATTGCCGGGCAGGCGGTCCGCGCCGCGCGGGCCGTTGAGGACCGCGTCCGGGACCACGGCCGTCACACCGGCGATCAGTTCGTCGCGCAGCGTCGTGAGCGCGACGGTGCGTTCGCCGAGTTCGGCCGTCGCCTCGCGCAGCGCCGCGGCCATGCCGGCGATCCCGGCGGTGTCGTGGGTTCCCGACCGTACGTCGCGCTCGTGTCCGCCGCCGTGGGTGAGGGGCACGCACGGCACCTGCCGGCCCAGCAGCAGGGCACCGACACCCTGGGGACCGCCGAACTTGTGCGCGGCGATCGTCATGGCGGCCAGCCCGCTCGCGGCGAAGTCGACGGGCAGATGGCCGACCGCTTGCACGGCGTCGCTGTGCACGGGCACCCCGTACTCGGCGGCGACCGCGGTGAGCTCGGCGACGGGCATCACGGTGCCCACCTCGTTGTTGGCCCACATCACCGACACCAGGGCCGTCTCGTCGGCGTGCTCGGCGAGGGCCATCCGCAGCGCATCCGGCTCGACGCGTCCGTCGGCGTCGACGGCCAGCCAGGTCACCTCGGCGCCCTCGTGCGCGACGAGCCACTCGACGGCATCGAGCACGGCGTGGTGCTCGACGGCGCTCGCGATCACCCGGCGACGGCGCGGATCGGCGTCGCGGCGCGCCCAGTAGATGCCCTTGACCGCGAGGTTGTCGCCCTCGGTGCCGCCCGAGGTGAAGACGACCTCGGAGGGACGCGCACCGAGGTCCGCGGCGATGGACTCCCGGGCCTCCTCGATGCGGCGCCGCGCCGCGCGGCCCGACCCGTGGAGGGACGACGCGTTGCCGACCGTCGCGAAGATCTCCGTCATCGCCGACACGGCCGCGGGCAGCATCGGGGTGGTCGCGGCGTGATCGAGGTAGACGGTCGTCGAGGTGCCGGAGGCTCCGGCGGCGTTCGAGGTCATGACCGAACCAGGATAGCGGGTCGGGGCTCGCGCCCGTCGCGCTCACCGTCCGGCCCGGAGCTCCTCGCGACCACGGGTGTCGTGCGCGGCGGCGGCCCGGCCGAGCCTGGCGAACTCGGCGCCGTCGTCGTGCCGCCGGCGCGCGGACCGTTCACACCGCGCGGCGAGGTCGCGGCGATCGGAGCCGGGCCGCTCGAGCGGGGCGAGCACCACCTCCGCCACCACGCCCCGGTGCCGCAGGAGCCGTCGCAGCGACGCTCCCATCGTCTCGTCGCCGACGAACGCCGGGCCGGTGGCGATCGTCCCGGCGGCGTCGGCGTACCGGAGCCCGACCGGCTGCACCGGGCGCTGCGCGTCGATCGCCGCCTGGAACAGTGCCGGACGGAACCCGCCGTACGCCCTGCCGCACCACGTCGTGCCCTCCGGGAACGCCGCGATCCGCTCCCCCGCCAGGAGGCGGTCGCGGATCCGCGACACCACGACGGGCAGGTCGCGCAGACGCTCGCGCTCGATGGGTATGACCCGCATGCGGCGGGCCAGCGCGCCGAGCAGTCCCCACTCGAGCAGGTCGCTGCGCGCGACGAACCCTGCCGGGGCAACCGCGGTGAGCACCAGCACGTCGGTCCAGGACACGTGCGGGGCGACGACGAGCACGCCCCCGCCTCCCCCGCCTCCCCCGTCGCCGCGGTCCCGCAGGTCGGTCACCGTCAGCCGCAGCCCGGCACAACGCAGCAGGACGCGGGCGAACGCACGCTGGGCGGCGAGGCGCCCCGGGCGGGGCAGGAGCCGGCCGGCGGTCAGCAACGGGGCGGTTGCCAGGACCGCCACCACGAGCACCCAGCGCGCCGCCGCCGTGACGAAACTCACTCGCCCCGGATCGGCCGGAAGGCAGCCGGTGCCGCAGGGACTGGCCGGCATCCAGGCGTGGGCGCGGGTGTTCACGCCCGCGCTCCTGCGGCCGCCTCGGCGCTCTCGGCGGCGGTCCGCAGCCGCTCGAGGTAGCGCGCGTTGGCTCCGGCGAGGCTCTGCAGCGCGACGAAGTCGGCCACCCCGAAGTCGGGGTCGTGGGCGGGCTCGCCGCAGATGCGAGCACCGAGCCGCAGATACCCGCGCAGCAGCGGCGGCAGCACCGGCCGCCCGGGTGACGGGATGTCGTCGAGGGGGCGGCCGTCGACGACGACCGGGGTCCGGGGAAGCACCCGCCGGGCCGGCTCGACGGAGTGCCGGGCCAGCAGCACGTCGCGCACTCCCCGGACGTTGGCGCCGGGCACGTCGGACGGGTGGGTGCGCATCGGCACCGACACGCACCCCATGACCCAGTTGTGCCCGGTGAGTTGCAGGTAGTGCAGGATCCCGGCCCACATCAGCGACAGGACCGAGCCGGAGCGGTGGGCGGGGTCGACGCAGGCGCGGCCCATCTCCACCGCCCGCAGACCGTCGGGATCGAGGGCGGTGAGATCGAATTCGGTGGCGGTGTAGTAGCCCCCGGCGGCGCGTGCGGCCTCCGGCGGCAGCATCCGGTAGCAGCCCACCACCGCGCCGGTGTGGTTCTCGCGCACCAACAGGTGGTCGCAGTACTCGTCGAAGCGGTCGGCGTCGAGGCCCGCGGGCATGCCTGCCGGGAGGTGGAATCCGGGTTCGGCGGCGAAGACGCGGTAACGCAGCCGCTGTGCGGCCTCGCGATGTTCGCGGTCGGCGGACACGAGCAGGGAGTACCGCGGCCCCGACAGCACCGCCTCCGACAGCCCCGGGTTTTGGGCCGGCACCAGCAAAGTGGTCATGGCGCAATGTGTATCGAGCCGGTACGTCGCGGCAGGGGCGGCACGGTGTCGCCTCCGTGCACGTCCGGTGAACATGCCCGGGTACGCGTGCGGCCCCGCACCCTGGACGGGTGCGGGGCCGCGGCGGGACCTCGGGATCAGCCCTTGTGCTTCTTGATCTCCTCGGTCAGCTGCGGAGCGACGTTGAACAGGTCGCCCACGACGCCGTAGTCCGCGATCTCGAAGATCGGGGCCTCTTCGTCCTTGTTGACCGCGACGATCGTCTTGGACGTCTGCATGCCGGCCCGGTGCTGGATGGCGCCGGAGATGCCCAGCGCCACATACAGCTGCGGCGAGACGGTCTTGCCGGTCTGACCGACCTGGAACTGGCCCGGGTAGTAGCCGGAGTCGACGGCGGCGCGGGAGGCACCGACGGCGGCACCGAGCGAGTCGGCGAGGTCCTCGACGACGCTGAACTTGTCGGCGCTGCCGACGCCGCGGCCGCCGGAGACGACGATCGACGCCTCGGTCAGCTCGGGACGGTCGCCGCCCACGATCGGGTTGCGCGCGGTGATCTTGACCGCGTTCTCCTCCTGCGCCGGCACCTCGACGTCCACGCGCTCGGCGGCGCCGGCCTGCGGCTGCGCCTCGACGGCACCCGGACGCACGGAGACGACCGGCACCTCGCCGTTGGCCTTGGCGTCGACGGTGTACGCGCCACCGAAGATCGAGTGCACGGCCGAACCGTCGGACTTGACGTCGATGACGTCGCAGAGCAGACCGGAGCCGATGCGCGCGGCGAGGCGGCCCGACACCTCCTTGCCCTCGACGCTGGCGGCGGTGATCACCGCGGCGGGGCTGGCGGACTCCACGAGCGAGGCCAGCACGTCGACCTTCGGGGTCACCAGGTAGCCCTCGATGTCGTCGGACTCGGCGGCGTAGACCTTGGCGGCGCCGGCGGCGGCGAGCGCGTCCTGCAGCTTGTCGGCGGTGCCGGCCGGACCGGTCACGACCGCGGCGGGCTCACCCAGCGCACGGGCGGCGGTGATCAGCTCGGTGCTGACCTTCTTCAGCGCGCCCTCGGCGTGCTCGACGAGCACGAGTACTTCTGCCATTGCTCTTTCTCTCCCTTGGGTATGTCTGCTGTGTCGCGTGGGCGCGATCAGATGATCTTCTGGCCGACGAGGTACGCGGCGATCTTGCTGCCGCCGTCACCCTCGTCCGCGACGCGCTCACCAGCGGTACGCGGGGGCTTCGGGCTGACACCGGTGACGGTGCTGCCGGCGTTGGCCACGCCGAAGATCTCGGGGTCGAGCCCGATGTCGGCGAGAGTGAGGGCCTGAACTTCCTTCTTCTTGGCGGCCATGATGCCCTTGAAGGACGGGAAGCGGGGCTCGTTGATCTTCTCGGTGACCGAGACGATGGCCGGCAGCGTGGCCTCGAGGGTGAAGACACCCTCGTCGGTCTCGCGCTCGCCGCTGACCTTGCCGTCGGCGACGGTGAGCTTGCGCATGTGGGTCAGCTGCGGCAGGCCGAGGTACTCGGCGATGATCGCCGGCACGGCGCCCATCCGGCCGTCGGTGGCCTCGTTGCCGGCGATGACCAGGTCGACGCCCTCGATCTGGCCGAGAGCCGCCGCGAGCGCGTACGCGGTCTGGATCGCGTCGGAGCCGTGGATGGCCGGGTCGTTGAGGTGGATGGCCTTGTCGGCACCCATGGACAGCGCCTTGCGGATCGCGTCGGTGGCGCGGTCCGGACCGGCGGTGAGCACGGTGACCTCCCCGCCGTCGCGCTCCTTGATGAGCAGGGCTTCCTCGACGGCGCGCTCGTTGATCTCGTCGAGCACCGCGTCGGCGGCCTCGCGATCGAGCGTGAAGTCGCCGTCGCTGAGCTTGCGCTCGGACCACGTGTCGGGGACCTGCTTGATCAAAACGACGATGTTCGTCATGGGTCTACGTCGACCTCCTGTGTATGACTGCCTGGGATCGGCGAGGCGCAACGCCTTGACCGAGCTCTCGTGCTTCGCACGGGGGTGTGCGATAGATTACCTCACGCTAAGTTACCCGCTGGTAACTTGGATGGGAACCTCGTTCACCATAACCACACGAAGGGAGCCGCACGGCTGTGATCTGGACCACCGATGACGAGGTCGACAAAGGTGGGGCTAATGTCTGGGCGGTGAGCGAATCCCCCGTCCCCGCCGGCGACGCCCCTCAACTGCCACTCACCGGCGAGCGCACCGTTCCCGGCATCGCGGAGGAGAACTACTGGTTCCGCCGCCACGAGGTGGTCTACCGCGACCTGCTGCCCCGGTGCGCCGGCCGCACCGTGCTCGAGGCGGGCGCCGGCGAGGGCTACGGCGCCGACATGATCGCGGGCGTCGCCACCGCCGTCGTCGGCCTCGACTACGACGAGAGCGCCGTCGCGCACGTGCGCGCCCGCTACCCGCGCGTGGACATGCGGCACGCCAACCTCGCCGACCTGCCCCTCGCCGACGCCTCCGTGGACGTTGTCGTCAACTTCCAGGTCATCGAGCACCTGTGGGACCAGTCCGGGTTCCTGCGCGAATGCCACCGCGTGCTCCGGGACGGCGGCGAACTGCTGATCAGCACCCCCAACCGCATCACGTTCTCCCCCGGCCGCGACACCCCGCTCAACCCGTTCCACACCCGCGAGCTGAACGCCGCCGAACTCACCGAACTGCTCGAGGGAGCCGGCTTCCGCGTCGCCCTGACGACCGGGGTGCACCACGGCCCCGCCCTGCGCGCCCTCGATGCCAAGCACGGCGGCTCCTTCATCGACGCCCAGATCGAGCGCGCTCTCGCCGGCGAGCCCTGGCCCGCCGGCCTGACCGCAGACGTCGCGGCCGTGACGGTCGACGACTTCCTCCTCGCGCCCGAGAACATCGACGCCAGTCTGGATCTCGTCGCGATCGCGGTGAAGGATCCGGCGCGGTGACCACTCCCGCCACCCGGCGGGAACCGGGACTGTTCGCGCTCGTGCTGCACTCGCACCTGCCGTGGCTCGCCCACCACGGTCGCTGGCCGGTCGGCGAGGAATGGCTCTACCAGTCCTGGGCCGCGACGTATCTCCCGGTGACCGACGTCCTGCGCCGGCTTGCCGCCGAGGGCCGCACGCGCCTGGTCACCCTCGGGGTGACGCCCGTGCTGGCCGCTCAGCTCGACGACCCCCACTGCCTGACCGGGATGCACCACTGGCTCGGCAACTGGCAGCTGCGCGCCCACGAGGCCGCGGGCATGCGGGAGCCGGCCTACCGTGCGCTCGGAGCCCGCGAGCACCGGCAGGCCGCCGCAGCCCTCGAACAGTTCGAAACCCGTTGGCGCCACGGCGGATCCCCGGTGTTCCGCGAACTCGTCGACGCCGAGGCGGTCGAACTGCTGGGCGGGCCGCTGGCCCATCCCTTCCAGCCTCTGCTCGATCCCCGCCTGCGGGCGTTCTCCCTCGCCGAGGGGCTGGCCGACGCGCACGCCCGCTGGGCGCACACACCGCAGGGCATCTGGGCGCCCGAGTGCGCGTTCACCCCCGGTATGGAGGCCGGATACGCCGCCGCCGGCGTCGGGCACTTCATGGTCGACGGTCCCGCCCTGCGCGGCGACACCGCGCTCGGCCGGACCGCGTGGGACTCCGACGTCGTCGCCTTCGGCCGGGATCTGCAGGTGTCCTACCGGGTCTGGTCGCCGAAGTCCGGCTACCCGGGCCACCCCGCCTACCGGGACTTCCACACCTACTGCCACGACACCGGGCTCAAGCCCGCCCGCGTGACCGGCCGCACCGTCGCCCCACAGGACAAGGCGCCCTACGACCCCGATCTGGCGTCCGCGGCCGTCGACCGCCACGTGGCCGACTTCGTCGACACGATCCGCCGCCGACTGCGCCGCGAGTCCGACCGCATCGGGCGCGACGCCCTGGTGGTCGCCGCCTTCGACACCGAACTGTTCGGCCACTGGTGGCACGAGGGCCCGCTGTTCCTCGAACGGCTGCTCCGGGCGCTGCCGGAGGCGGGCATCGAGGTGGGCACTCTCGCCGACGCACGCGACCGCGGGTACGTGGGAGCACCCGTCGACCTGCACGACACCTCGTGGGGGTCCGGGAAGGACTGGCGGGTGTGGGCCGGCGAGCAGGTTCGCGACCTCGTACAGCTCGACGAGGAGGTCGTGCGCACCACGCTCGACACCCTGGACAAGGCCCGCGGCGCCGCCGGGGCCGGCCGCCCCGCGCTGCGCAACCGGGTGCACGACCAGATGCTGCGCGAGGCGCTGCTGACGGTGTCGAGCGACTGGGCATTCATGGTCAGCAAGGACACCGCGGCCGGATACGCGCGGGACCGGGCCCACAAGCACGCCCACGCGTTGCGCGAGATCGCCGCGGCGGTCGCCGCAGGCCGCGACGAGACGGCGGCGCGCCTGGCCGCCGGCTGGAACCGGGCCGACAATCTGTTCCCCGGGCTCGACGCCCGCCGCCTGCCCGACCGGATGGGAGCCCCCTCGTGAAGGTGCTGATCGTCTCCTGGGAGTACCCGCCCGTCGTCGTCGGCGGCCTCGGCCGGCACGTGCACCACCTCGCCACCGAGCTCGCCGCCGCCGGCCACGAGGTGGTCGTGCTCTCCCGGCGGCCCACCGGCACGGACGCCACCACCCACCCCACGATCAGCCACATCGCCGAGGGCGTGCTCGTGGTGGCCGTCGCCGAGGACCCACCGCACTTCGACTTCGGCGAGGACATGCTCGCCTGGACGCTCGCGATGGGTCATGCCATGGTGCGGGCGGGGCTGAGCCTGACCAAGGGCGGCATCGGCGACGGCTGGTACCCGGACGTGGTGCACGCGCACGACTGGCTCGTCGCACACCCCGCCGTCGCGCTCGCCGAGTTCTTCGACGTACCGCTGGTGTCCACCCTGCACGCAAGCGAGGCCGGCCGGCACAGCGGCTGGCTGTCGGGCCGCGTGAACCGGCAGGTGCACTCGGTGGAGTGGTGGCTCGCCAACGAATCCGATCGGCTCATCACGTGTTCGGCATCGATGAACGAGGAGGTCGCCGCGCTCTACGGGCCGGACCTGCCGCCGGCGACGGTGATCCGCAACGGAATCGACGTCACCGCGTGGTCCTACCGGGAGCGGGCGCCGCGTTCCGGGCCGCCGCAGCTGCTGTTCGTCGGCCGCCTCGAGTACGAGAAGGGCGTGCAGGACGCGATCGCCGCCCTCCCCCGGATCCGGCGCACGCACCCCGGCACCACCCTCGTCGCCGCCGGGGAGGGCACCCAGTTCGACTGGCTGCGCGAGCAGGCGCGCGTGCACCGCGTCGCGCGGTCGGTGACGTTCGTCGGCAACCTCGACCGCATCGAGCTGCTCGGGTGGCTGCACCGCGCCGATGCGATCGTCCTGCCGAGCCGCTACGAACCGTTCGGGATCATCGCACTCGAGGCCGCGGCCGCCGGGACGCCACTCGTCGCGTCGACGGCCGGCGGCCTCGGGGAGGCCGTCGTCGACGGCTCGACCGGCCTCTCGTTCGCACCCGGCGACGTCGCGGGGCTGGCGTCGGCGGTCCGGCGGACCCTCGACGACCCCGCGGCCGCCCAGCGACGGGCGCGGGCGGCGCGCGAGCGGCTCACGGAGGACTTCGACTGGCGGCTGGTGGCCACCGAGACCGCCCGTGTGTACTCGGAGGCGAAACGTCGTGTGCGCCATCCGCTTCCGCGACCGACGATTCCCCAGCGGCCGTTGCCCGGCCGGTGACCGGCGCTGCCGGCCCGCGTCACCGGGACGGCAGCAGCGGAGGCTCGCGGTGCGCCCAGGGCCGGGCCCGCTCGAGCTGTGCCGCGAGCGACAGCAGCAGTCCCTCCGAGGCCAGCGGCCCGAGAAACTGCACGCCCAACGGCAATCCCGCTGCGGTCCAGTGCAGTGGCACCGAGATCGCCGGGCGCCCGGTGATGTTCGCGAGCTGGGTGTACGGCGTCCGGGCGAGGTTCTCGTCGACGATGCGGTCCATCAGCCCGGCCCACCGCGCCGCGCGGCCCAGCCGCGCCGTCACGATCAGGCGCGCGGCCCCCTGGAGCGCGGGCGGCGTGGCCAGTTCCCCCACGCGCGCCGGCGGATACGCCAGGGTCGGCGTGAGCAGCAGGTCGTACCGCTCGTGGAACGCGCCGAGCTGCTGCGTATACCCGTTCCACCGGCGCAGCGAGGCGAGATAGTCCGAGGGCCGCACGGAGTCGCCGAGCGCGGCGAGGAACCGCGTGTCGGGCTCGAACGCGTCGGGGGCGCACCCGGTGCGCAGGCGCGCCTGCCGGACGTCGGCGGCGAGCCAGGCGAACCACATCGTCAGCCAGTCGGTGGACAGCCGCCGCTCGTCGATCCCCGTCGCCGCGGGTTCGACGGCGTGGCCCAGCTCGGCGAGCAGCGCCGCGGCGTTCTCGACGGCCGTGACGGCCTCCGGGTCGACGCCGGTGCCGATCGGGGAGTCCGTCGCGAACCCGATGCGCAGCGTCCGCGGTGGGGTACTCGCCGCGGACGCATACGACTCCTGCGGTGCCGCCGTGAGATAGGGCCCGTTCGGGTCCGGACCGGCCAGCACGTCGAGCATGGCTGCCGCGTCGCGCACCGTGCGCGTGACGACCCCGTTGCTGACCGCCCCGTGCCGGTCCTCGTCCACCTCGGGTCCGCTCGGCACCAGGCCCCGGCCCGGTTTGAGCCCGACCAGCCCGCAGCAGGCGGCCGGAATGCGGATCGAGCCGCCGCCGTCGTTCGCGCCGGCCGCCGGGACCACGCCGGCGGCGACCGCCGCCGCGGATCCGCCGGAGGACCCGCCCGGCGTGTGCGCGGGATTCCACGGGTTGCGGGTGGGACCGTTCGCCACCGGCTCGGTCACCCCCTTGACCCCGAACTCCGGAGTGTTCGTCTTGCCGAAGAGGACGAGGCCCGCGTCCAGCCAGCGATCGACGACCACCGCGTTGCGCACGGCGGGCAGCTCCGCCAGGGACCTGCTCCCGCTGCCGGTCGGAATCCCCGCGACGTCCTGGAGAAGATCCTTGACCAGGAACGGCACCCCCGCGAACGGACCCTCGAGGCGCTCCGCGGCCCGGCTGCGCGCCTGCTCGTCGAGCCGGCGCACGACGGTGTTCAGTGTGGGCTCCACCGCGTCGAGCCGGGCGAGGGCCGCGTCGAGCAGTTCGCGCGGCGTGACCTCGCGGCGGGTGACGAGTTCGGCGAGCCCCACGGCGTCGTAGCGGCGGTAGTCGGCGTAGTCCATCGCAGGCGCCCCGGATCAGGAACCGGGTTCCGCCGCCGGTTCGCGGCCCGCCTTCTTGCGCGCGATGTCCTCGAGCGCGGCGACGTACGCGGCCCGGTCGGCGGCACCGGACTCCCAGTCCGTGCGGCGGTTCCTGACCACCTTGGCCGGCGATCCGACCGCGATGCTGTAGTCCGGGATGTCGCCCTTGACCACCGCGTGCGCGCCGAGGACGCAGCCGCGGCCGGTGCGGGTGCCGCGCAGCACCGTGACCTTCGTCGCGATCCAGGTGTCGGGTCCGATCCGCACGGGGCTCTTGACGATCCCCTGATCCTTGATCGGGTACGTGATGTCCTCGGTGCGGTGGTCGAAGTCGCAGATGTAGCACCAGTCGGCGACGAGTGTGGAGGCGCCGATCTCGATGTCGAGGTAGGTGTTGACGACGTTGTCCTTGCCGAAGACCACCTTGTCGCCGATGCGCAGCGACCCCTCGTGACAGCGGATGGCATTGCCGTCGCCGATGTGCACCCACCGGCCGATCTCGAGCCGGGACAGCTCGGGGACGGAATGGATCTCGACGTTCTTGCCGAGGAACACCATGCCGCGCAGGATCACGTGCGGGTTGGCGAGCTTGAACTTGGCGAGCCGGTAGTACCGGACCAGGTACCACGGCGTGTACGCCTTGTGCGCCAGCACCCATCGCAGCGAATCGACGGTCAGGAATCGGGCCTGATCGGGATCCCGCCGACGAGAACCCCGCCACCTCGTGCGCAACGGTGCGCCCCACATGCTCGTCATGGTTGCCAGCGTACGGTCCGCCTCGCGCATCGAGTGCGCCACCCGGCCCGATAGTGTGGCCCATCGGGTCATTCGAGCCATGGCGAGGAGATGAGTGATGCGGGCTGCCCTGCGGACGGTGATGCTGACGGCCTCGGCGGCACTGGTGTTGACCGGATGCGGCAGCGACGGCGGCCCGGTCGACGTCCTCGCCGCCGGGGCGTGGCCGGGTCGGTACGCCGACGCCCGCAACAGCAACACCGCGCCCGCCGACGGGCTGCGCGACCTCGCGCCCGCCTGGTCACGTCCGCTCGGCGGCGCCGTCACCGCGCCCGCGAGCGTCGCGGCGAACGGACAGATCTTCGTCACCGCCGCGACCGCCGCCGGCTGCAACCTCGTCTCGTTCCAGATCGACACCGGCCGCAAGCGCTGGTGCACCCGCCTCGCGCCGGGTGTCACCGGGGTGACTCCCACCGCCGACGGCGTGGCCAACATCTACGTCGGCGAGGAGGGGGCGATGGTGTCGTTCAACGAGCACGGCCAGCGGCGCTGGCGGATCCCGGTGAGCGGGACGCCGGGCACCGCACAGTTCACCGGCGACGGAAACCTCGTGTTCGTCACGCATTTCGGTCAGGTCAACGTGCTCGACCCGCAAACGGGCAGGCACGCCGCCCCGATCTTCGACCTCGTGCCCACCCCCGGGGTGGCGGACGGGACGAACGTGCCACGGCTGCCCAACGACCACGGTCTGGCCGCATGTTTCGGCGGATCGGAGGACTGCCCGGTGGCCACCACCCCGGCGGTCGATCTCGGGACCGGCCGGATTCTGGTGACGCTGTGGCGGCCGGGCGCCGATCGCGCCGCCGTCGTGTCGATGCGCTACACCGGCGGCGACGATGCGCGGGTGGTCGAGGAGTGGTCGCAGCCGGAGCTTCCGGGCGGCGCGACGACCAGTCCCGTGCTGTCCGCGGACGGCGCCACGGTGTACGTGCACGACGGCGAGGGAGCCCTGTGGGCCCTCGATGCCGGGACCGGGACGCCGCGGTGGAGCCACGACCTCGGGTACACGGCCTCCACCGGACCGGCGGTGTCCGCCGACGGACTGCTGGTCCTCGCGCCGGGGGGCCGGACCGGCGACCTGGTGGCGCTGCGCGACACCGGTGAGGCGGCCGAACTCGTGTGGCGCCGCGGCGACGTGCGCCAGCTGGGGGTGCCGGCGCTGACCGCCGACGGCATCGGATACACGGTGGCCCGAGCCGACGACGGGTTGGCCGCGCTGGTGTTCGACGCCGCCAGCGGGGAGACGCTCGACGAGGAGACCCTGCCCGACGCGGCCGGATTCTCGGTCGGCACCGCGGTCGGGCCGGCTGGCGAGTTCGTCACGGCGACGCTGCCGGGCGACGTCTACGTGCTCCGCTGACCTTTCGCCGCGGGCGGCGACGGCTCAGCCGGCGATCTGGATGAGATTGCCGCAGGTGTCGTCGAAGACGGCGGTGGTGATGCCGCCCATTTCGAGGGGCTCCTGGGTGAATCGCACCCCGAGGCTGCGCAACCGCTCGTACTCGGCGCGCACGTCGTCGACCGCGAACGAGGTGAACGGGATACCGTCGGCGACGAGGGCCTCCTTGAACGGCCGGACGGCGGGATGGCCGTCGGGCTCGAGGACCAGTTCCGGCCCGTCCGGTTGCTGCGGCGAGACGACGGTGAGCCACCGCGCCTCGCCCAGGGGGACCTCGGTCTTCTTCACGAAACCCAGGACGTCGGTGTAGAAGGCGAGCGCCTTGTCCTGGTCGTCGACCAACACGCTGGTGAGGGTGACCTTCACTGCGACTCCTTTCGATGCGCGACCGTCCATCGGTCGGCGAGGCCCTGCAGTGGCGCAACGTCCACATGATGGAACTTCGATCGCCCCTCGCGGCGGGTCCGGACCAGCCCGGCCTCCTCGAGGATCGCCAGGTGCTGCGAGATCGCCTGCCGGGACGAGCCCAGGCCGTGCCGCGAGATCAGTCGTGTGCACAGCTCGAACAGCGTCTGGCCGTCCCGGTCGACGAGCTCGTCCAGGATGGCCCGCCGGGTCGGATCCGCCAGCGCTTTGAAGACGTCGACCACACCGTCGAGAATACGCAAGTATTTGCTTGCATATCAAGACCCGCACCGGAACGACCCACCCGGCCGGGACAGGGCTCAGCGACTGGGTTCGCAGACGAACGCCGTCGGGGTGCGGCCGATCCGCGTGAGCACGACGCTCAGCGACCGCGATCCGCGCAGCTTCAGCCGCGGCCGGAGCACCGCCGGATCGACGTCGACCCCTCGCACGAGAATCTCCGCCACCCCACAGTCCATCGACGAGAGCGATTGCCGGAGAGTCTTTTCCGTGTACTTCAGTCGATCGAGAACGCGGAATCCCCGCACCCCCGCGGGGAGGGTGTCGCCGGTGAGATACGCGATCCGCGGATCGAGCTGCCACAGGCCGTGGGCGGCCGCGTAGTGCCGCACCAGCCCCGCACGCACGATCGCCCCGTCGGGATCGACGATCCACTCCCCCGGTTCCCGCTCGGGGATCTCGTCCGGCTCCGCGTCGGTGATCTCGAATACGGCGCCGTCCGAACGCAACACACTCGCCCGTCGCCGCACGCCCGGCGTGGCCAGACCCGGGGAGTACAGGCATGCCTCGCGGACGCCGCCGTCGAGCGAGACCACCTCGACCTCCCCCGCCCAGTCCAGCGCATCGAAATCCAGCCCGGGGGCACACTTGACGGCCAGGTCCCGTCCGGCGTAGGCGTCGAGCAGGTCGGGCAACGGCGGCATCAGGGCCGCCGGGTCGTGCGTGCGCCGGCCCTCGGATCGGCGGGCCGGATCGGCGATCACGGTGGTACCGCGGGTGATCGGGCGCAGCGCGTCGGCGCGGGCCAGCGCCGCCCCGGGGACGTTGTGGGCGGCCATCGCGAGGCGAACGGGGTCGAGATCGCTGCCGACCACCGCCTCCGCGACCCCCACCAGGGCCGCCAGCTCGGCGCCGATCGAGCACGTCACGTCGTGGACGCGCCGGCCGGCGAGCCGGCGGGCCCGATGCGCGGCGACGGACGCCGGCGTCGCCTGCTGCAGCGCGTCGTCGGTGAACAGCCAGCCGCCGGCAGCGGGCAGCTTCGCGACCGCCCTGCGGCGCAACAGCACCGTCTCGGTCAGCGGCGCGGTCAGGTCGGCGAAACGCGTACGCGCCCAGCCGATGTCGGCTAGGCGCGTCCGCGCGGACAGCTCCCGGACGGCCACCTCCGCGAGATCGGCCGCGCCCTGCGACGAACGCAGGTACGCGACGTCGGCGAGGGTGAACGCGTAGCCCACACTACTTGCCGGGCTTCACGCCGGTGATCATGACGTTGTAGAAGAAGCTGCGCGGGACCACGTGCCTGAGGACCTTCTCGTCCACCCAGCTGAGCGTGCGCCACCCGCCGAACGCGAAGCGCGCCCAGCCCCAGCCCAGCTTCTCCGCGGGCACCGCGGCCTCGAATGTGCGGACCGGCCAGCCCAGCAGCGCGGCCGCGAACTCCTCGCTGCTCGCCTTCACCTCGACCGCGCCGGCCGAAGCCGCCATCCGCTCCAGGTCCGACGGGTCGAAGGTGTGCAGGTCGACGACCGCCTCGAGCGCCGCGGCACGGGAGGACTCGTCGAGTTCGGCCTGCGGCCGCCGCCAGTCCCGCAGGAACGGCAGCTTCGTGACGTTGGTGGTGGCCTCCCACGTGAGGCGGCCGAGCCAGCGCGCGTAGAAGTTCCCGACCGTGCTGGGCTCGCCGGCGAAGACGAACCGGCCGCCCGGCTTCAGCACCCGCAGCACCTCCCGCAGCGACTGCTCGACGTCGGGGATGTGGTGCAGCACCGCGTGACCGACGACGAGGTCGAAGGTGTCGTCGTCGTACGGGATCGTCTCGGCGTCGGCCACCCGGCCGTCCACGTCGAGGCCGAGGTGCCCGGCGTTGCGCAGCGCCACCTTGACCATCCCGGGCGACAGGTCGGTGACCGAGCCGGTCCTCGCCACTCCGGCCTGCATGAGGTTCAGCAGGAAGAAGCCGGTGCCGCAACCGAGTTCGAGGGCCCGCTCGTACGGCAGGGGCTGGTCACCGGCGGCGGCGTCGAAACGACCCTTCGCGTAGTCGATGCAGCGCTCGTCGTAGGAGATCGACCACTTCTCGTCGTAGGTCTCGGCCTCCCAGTCGTGGTAGAGCACCTGCGCGAGCTTGGTGTCCCGAAGGGCGGCCGCCACCTCCTCGGCAGTGGCGTGCGGGTTCGGCGCGGGGTCGACCCCGTCGGTCCTGCTTGCAGTCATGAAGGGCATCCTACCCATCGGTAAGGAATGAACAAGTTCCAGTTCCGGGGTGCCTACTCCCCGACGAACTCGGCCTTACCCGGGCCGTTGGCGACGAAGGACTCCATGCCGATCGTGCGGTCCTTCGTCGCGAACAGGCCGGCGAAGACGTGCTGCTCGATCTTCAGCCCCGTGTCCAGGTCGGTGTCGAGGCCCTGGTCGATCGCGGCTTTGGCCGCCGCCAGTGCGCGGGTGGCGCCCCGGCTGAACTGCGACGCCCACGCGCGCGCCGCGTTGTACACCTCGTCCGGGGCGACGACCTCGTCGACCAGCCCCATCTGCAGGGCCTCGGCCGCACCGACGAAGCGGCCGGTGAACACCAGATCCTTCGCCCTCGACGGGCCGACGAGGCGGGCGAGGCGCTGCGTTCCGCCGCCGCCCGGGATGATGCCGAGCAGGATCTCCGGCACACCGACCTTCGCGTTGTCGCCGGCGATCCGCCGGTCCGCACCCAGCGCGAGCTCCAGGCCGCCCCCCAGCGCGTAGCCGGTGATCGCGGCCACCGTCGGCTTCGGGATCTCCGCCACCGACCCCAGCGCCGACTGCAGATCCGCGATGATCTCGCTCATCTGCACGTAGCTCAGCTCGGCCATCTCCTTGATGTCCGCGCCGGCCGCGAACACCTTCTCACCGCCGTAGACGATCACCGCCTTGACGTCGGAGTTCACGGTCGCCTCGCGCGCAGCGGCCCGGATCTCCTCCTGCACCTGCCGGTTGAGTGCGTTCATCGGCGGCCGGTCGAGCCGGATGGTGCCGATACCGTCGGAGACCTCGAGTGTCACGAATTCAGCCATGAGGCACAGGCTAGTTGGCATCCCGGGCGGCCCACGGATGCGGCCCCGCCTCGTAGTAGCCGTCCTGCTCGGGGAACTCCACCCGGAGCTGTCCCTCCCAGGTGATCCGGGTCGGCAGGATCGGCGTGATCTGCGGCTCCGCAGCGAGGATCTCCGCGACCGAGCCGAACCGTGACAGGGCCGTCAACTGGCTCCAGGTCGGGGGCAGCAGCACACTGCCGCCCTCCTGCCAGTGCGCGATCGCCTCCTGCGGAGTCTGCCACCGCACCTCGTCGGCCTCGCTCGTCTCGCCGTCGGCGATCTGTCCCTCGGGGGCCGCCGCGACGAAGAACCTCGTGTCGTAGCGACGACCCTCTCCGACCGGCGTGATCCAGTTCGACCACGGCCGCAACAGGTCCGCACGCAGCACCAGCCCCTCACGTTCGAGGAACTCGCCGAAGGTGAGCTCCCGAGCCTCGAGCTGCCTGCGGGCCTCCCCGAACGGTGTCGTGTCCGCCACCACGGTGTCCGGTGTCGCACCGGCGAGCAGCACCCCGCACTCCTCGAACGTCTCGCGCACGGCCGCGAGGACGAGCGCCTGCGCGAGCGTCTCGGAGGTGCCGAACCGCTCCGACCACCAGGGCACGGGCGGTCCCGCCCACGCCACCGTCGCAGCGCTGTCCGACGGGTCGACGCCGCCGCCGGGAAACACCGTCATGCCGCCGGCGAACGCCATGCCGCGCACGCGCTGCAGCAGGAACACCTCGACGCCACGGTCGCCGTCCCGGACGAGGATCACCGTCGAGGCATCCTTGAGCGGCATCGCCGCTGCACCCGCGGGTTCTCCCGAACGTTCGATAGCCATACTCACAAGTTACGGCATGACGTGACACACAACTCACCCACCCGGCTGCTCCGCGCGGCAGTGACCTCGGCCGCGGCTCCGCTACGCGCGGCAGTGACCTCGGCCGCGGCTCCGCTACGCGCGGCGGTGACCTCGGCCGCGGCTCCGCTCCGCTACGCGCGGCGGTGCCTCCCGGGCTGGTACGTGCGGCGCGCGAAGAACCGGCCGTCCGCCTTGTCGAGCGTGATCGCCTGGCTGAACGCATCGCTGAGGTTCTCACCCGTGATCACGTCGTCGAGCAGACCCTGCGCCACCACCTGCCCCTCCTTGAGCAGCATCGCGTGGGTGAAGCCCGGCGGGATCTCCTCCACGTGATGGGTGATCAGCACGATCGCCGGAGCGTCCGGGTCGGCCGCCAGCACGCCGAGCCGCGCCACGAGCTCCTCACGACCACCGAGGTCCAGGCCGGCGGCGGGCTCGTCGAGCAGCAGCAACTCCGGATCCGTCATCAGCGCCCGGGCGATGAGCACGCGCTTGCGCTCACCCTCGGAGAGCGTGCCGTAGGTGCGGTCGGCGAGATGCTCGGCGCCGAGGCTTTCGAGCATCTCCACGGCGCGTGCGCTGTCCACCTCGTCGTACCGCTCGCGCCAGCGCCCCAGCACGCCGTACCCCGCGGAGATCACCAGGTCCACGACCTTCTCGTCGCCCGGCACACGGTTCGCCAGCGCCGACGACGACATCCCGATCCGGGGCCGCAGCTCGGACAGGTCGGTCTTCCCGAACGTCTCCGCCAGCACGTGCGCCGTCCCCGATGTGGGGAATGTCTCCGCTGCGGCCACCCGCAGCAGCGACGTCTTACCCGCCCCGTTCGGACCGAGGATCACCCAACGTTCGTCGAGTTCCACCTTCCAGGACACGGGACCGACGAGGACGTTGCCGCCCCGCCGCACGAGCACGTCGTCGAATTCGATGAGCAGATCGGGATCAGGTTTTGCCACGCCGACCATCTTTGCGTACGCGCACGAGCGGTTCACGGCAGGATCGCTTCCGTGTCGTACCCCTCGCCTCCACCGCACCCCTCCCCCGCACCCGGCGAGCCGCCGGTGGGACCTGCCGTCGCCCGGTCCGACGCCGGTCCCTTCCCGCTGGGCGCCTTCCCCGGCGACGACGGGACGCGGTTCGCCGTGCACGCGCCCCACGGCAGCCGTGTTCAGCTCTGCCTGATCGACGACGCCGGCCGCGAGGAACGCATCGACCTGCCGGACAAGACGTACGGCGTCTGGCACGGCGCGGTGCCGGGGGTCCGCCCGGGCCAGCGCTATGGCTACCGCGTGCACGGCGCGTGGCAGCCCCGGACCGGGCTACGTGCCAATCCGCACAAGCTGCTGCTCGACCCGTGGGGCCGGCAGCTGACCGGTGACATCGGCGACACGGCCCGCTTGCTCGGCTACGAGCGCACCCCGTTCGGCGATGCGTCGACCGTGGACTCCCTCGGCCACACACCGCTGTCGGTGGTGGCCGACAACCCCGGCCGGGCCCGGCACAACCGTCCCGGCACGCCGTGGGAGCAGACGGTGATCTACGAACTGCACGTCGGCTCCTACACCGCCCGCCATCCCGCCGTCCCCGAGCAGTGGCGCGGCACCTATCTGGGCCTGACGGCGCCGGCCGTGCTCGAACACCTGGTCGGCCTGGGGGTCACCGCCGTCGAACTGCTGCCCGTGCACGCCTTCCTCACCGAACCACCCGTACGGGATCGCGGCATGCGCAACCACTGGGGTTACTCCACCGCGTCGTACTTCGCGCCCCACCCGGGCTACGCGGCCACCCCCGGCAACGAGATCGCGGAGTTCCGGACGATGGTCGACACGCTCCACGAGGCGGGCCTCGAGGTGATCCTCGACGTGGTCTACAACCACACCTGCGAATGGTCGGTGGACGGCCCGCACGTGTCCTGGCGCGGCCTCGACGCGCCCGGCTACTACCTCCTCGACGCCACCGGCCACGACATCGACCTGACGGGCTGTGGCAACACCGTCGACGGCAGTTCCCCGGTGGCGGTGCGGATGATCTGCGACAGCCTGCGGTACTGGGCGACGGAGATGGGTGTGGACGGCTTCCGGTTCGACCTGGCCAGCGCGCTCGCCCGGCCGCGAGGCGGCGACTTCGATCCCCGGGCGGCGGTGTTCACCGCCATCACCACCGACCCCGTCCTGACCCGGCTCAAGCTGATCGCCGAGCCCTGGGATGCGACCCTGCCCGGCTACCAGCTCGGCAACATCGGTCCCCAGTGGTCGGAGTGGAACGATCGTTACCGCGACTCGGTGCGGCGCTTCTGGGCGCGCGGTGCGGGAATCCGGGAGGTCGCCTCCCGGCTCGCGGGCTCGGAGGACCTCTACGGCCGGCACACCCACCGGCCGTGGATGTCGATCAACTTCGTCACCGCGCACGACGGTTTCACGATGGCCGACCTCGTCAGCTACCGGCGCAAGCACAACGAGGCCAACGGCGAACAGGGCCGTGACGGTAGCGACAACAACGAATCCGTCGACCACGGCGTCGAAGGACCCACGGACGATCCGCGGATCGTGGCCGCCCGGGCCCGGCACGTGCGTGCGCTGCTCGCCACCCTGCTGCTGTCGACCGGCACCCCGATGCTGCTCGCCGGCGACGAGTTCGGGCACTCCCAGGGCGGCAACAACAATGCCTATTGCGTGCCCGCCGACGTCCCGGTCCGCGACGCCTGGCCACTCGACTGGGAGCACGCGGACCAGGAACTCGTCGAGTTCGTGCGGCAGACGTTGCGTCTGCGCAAAGTGGTGCCGGTGCTGCGTCAGGGCCGCTTCTTCGACGGCAGGGCCCGCCAGGTCGGCTACCCCGACCTGGTGTGGTTCGGCGCGGACGGAAGGGAACTGCAGGAGGCGGACTGGCTCGACGAGAACCGGCGGACGCTGCAGGCGTGGGTGGACGGCTCGCAGCTGGGCACGGTCACCCGCGCGGGCGTTCCGCTGACGGACAGCAGCGGCCTGCTCGTGCTGCACGCAGGCGGCCCCACCACCCTGACCCTCGGCCGGGCCGAGTGGTACCACGGTGCGATGGTGTGCGCCTTCGACTCGAGCTCCCTCGACGGAGAGCCCGCGGATCTCACGCCGCTGCCCGCCGGCTCGACGTTCCCGCTGACCGGGCCGACGCTGCTGGTGTTCCGGATCGCGACGTGATCAGCCCGGGACGGCGACGACCGTCACCGACCCCGGCGTCACCTCGGTGAATCCCGCGTCCCGTACCGCCACGGCGGTGCCGGCGTCGACCCGCTCCGTCAGGTACCGCCACCGGGCGGGGTCGGCGTCGCGCACGGCACACACGAATCCGGAGTCGGCCCATGCGCCGGCGCGCTCGACGTCCAGGGCCCCGGCCAACAGCATCGCGGCGTGGCCGACCTGTGCCGCGGCCTTCCCGACGGTCATGCCGAGCGCGGCGTCGATCCACAGCACCGGAACTCCGGCGGGCGGATCGCCCGGGGTGTCGTGGGGCAGATCGGTGCCGCCGATCTGCAGCCGCGAGATGCGCGGATCGAGAGCGCCGACGGGCCCCGGGACCAGTGCCCGGGCGTGTGCCCCCCGGTGTTCGACGGTGATTCCGTCGACCTCCTGCGCGGCGCGCCACTGGGCACCGCGGGCGCGACGGCTGACCTTGCGGATGCGCGCGTCGGTCCACGCGAGGTAGGGCTCGCGCCACGGGCCGGGTTCACCGGCCGGCCCGGTCCCGACGCGTGGGTCCAGGCACAGCGCGATCGTCGCCATCGCAGCAGCCTCGAGCAGCGCGCTACGGGAGGGCGGATCCTGCTTGGGGATGTGCAGCACGATCGGCATCGCGAGCACCGCCCCGGGGTCCTCCGGGTCCGGTCGATGCCCGTAGCCGCGGGCGAGGACACCGTGGCGCGCCACGAAATCCGCACCGTGGCGAGCCACGAAATCCGCACCGTGGCGAGCCACGACATCCGCACCGTGGCGAGCCACGACATCCGCACCGTGGCGAGCCACGACATCCGCACCGTGGCGAGCCACGACATCCGCACCGTGGCGAGCCACGACGTCGGGACCGAGCGGGGCCGTGGCCTCAGGCACCGGTGTCGAGGGGCACGCGGCGCAGGGTGCCGTCGACCCGGTCGGCGGCCTCCACCTCGTCGCGGGTGACGCCGAGGACGAACAGCACCGCGTCCAGGTACGGGTGGGACAGCGCGGTGTCCGCGACCTCGCGTAGCGCCGGCTTGGCGTTGAAGGCGATGCCGAGCCCTGCCGCGCCGAGCATGTCGATGTCGTTGGCGCCGTCGCCGACCGCGACGGTCTGCTCGATCGGCACGCCGGCCTCGGCGGCGAACTCCCGCAGGGCACGGGCCTTGGCGGCACGGTCCACCACCTCGCCGACGACGCGGCCGGTGAGCTTGCCGTCGACGATCTCGAGCGTGTTCGCCCGGACGAAGTCCAGTTCGAGTTCGTGGGCGAGGCCGTCGATGACCTGCCGGAAGCCACCGGAGACGACGCCGCATCGGAAGCCGAGCCGGCGCAGCGTGCGGATGGTGGTCCGGGCGCCGGGGGTGAGCTCGAGGTTCTCGGCGACCTCGTCGATCACCGACGCGGGCAACCCGGCCAGGGTCGCCACCCGCTGGTTCAGCGACTCGGTGAAGTCGATCTCCCCGCGCATCGCGGCCTCGGTGACGGCGCGGACCTTGTCCTCCACGCCGGCGTGCGCGGCGAGCATCTCGATGACCTCGCCCTGGACGAGGGTGGAGTCGACGTCGAACACGATCAGCCGCTTCGAGCGGCGGGCGAGACCGGCGCGCTCCACGGCGATGTCGACACTGAGGCCCGCGGCGACCTCGGCGAGCCCGGCGCGCAATCGGACGTCGGCCTCGGCGCCGGGGTCGGCCGCGGTCACCATGAGTTCGAGACCTGTCACCGGATAGTCGGCGATGCCCCGGATCGAGTCGATGTTGGCGCCCTGCCGCGCGAGCTCACGACCCACCGAACGCAGCGCCCGGGCGCTGACGGGACTGCCGAGGACCACAACGGCGTGGGTGGACACGGTCGAGCCGATACCCGGCTCGACACCGGTCTGCACCTGGGCGTGCATGCCGATGGTGGCCATGGCGGCCTCGATCTCGTCCTGCAGGGCATCGGGATCGGCGGGGCAGGAGACCAGCACACCGAGGGTGAGCCGGCCCCGGATCACGACCTGCTCGACGTCGAGCAGATCGACCTCGTGCCGGGTGAGCGCCGCGAAGAGCACAGAGGTCACGCCGGGATGGTCCGGCCCCGTCACAGTCACCAGCATCGCGGTGTCAGACGCCACCTACGTCTCCGATCCTTCGTCCGTCGCGGCACATGCTCACTCATTGTGCCAGGTGAACGGGGTGCCGAACGAGCAGGGGTCCACCCCGGAAGAATGCGCGAGGCCCCGCCCGTCGGGACGGGCGGGGCCTCGGGAAGAGTCGATCCGGTGTGCGGATCAGCGGTCGGCGGGGGTCCTCTCGGCACCCTCGCTCAGCGCCACATGGTTGTGCTTGTTGCTGCCCGGACCGACGTGCGCCTCGGCGCGGATGCGGTCCACCATGTGCGGGTAGTGCAGCTCGAACGCCGGGCGCTCGGAGCGGATGCGCGGCAGCTCGTAGAAGTTGTGCCGCGGCGGCGGGCAGCTCGTCGCCCACTCGAGGGAGTTGCCGTAACCCCACGGGTCGTCGACGGTCACGACCTGGCCGTACCGGTAGCTCTTGAACACGTTCCACAGGAACGGCAGGGTCGAGGCGCCGAGCACGAAGGCACCGACGGTCGAGATGATGTTCAGGGTGGTGAACCCGTCCGAGGGCAGGTAGTCGGCGTAGCGGCGCGGCATGCCCTCGTTGCCCAGCCAGTGCTGCACCAGGAACGTGGTGTGGAAGCCGAGGAAGGTCAGCCAGAAGTGCCACTTGGCGAGACGCTCGTCGAGCATGCGTCCGGTCATCTTCGGGAACCAGAAGTAGATGCCGGCGTAGGTGGCGAACACGATGGTGCCGAAGAGCACGTAGTGGAAGTGCGCGATGACGAAGTAGGAGTCCGTCACGTGGAAGTCGAGCGGCGGGCTGGCGAGGATGACGCCGGACAGGCCGCCGAACAGGAAGGTGACGATGAAGCCGACCGAGAACAGCATCGGCGACTCGAACGTCAGGTGGCCCTTCCACATGGTGCCGATCCAGTTGAAGAACTTCACGCCGGTGGGCACTGCGATCAGGAAGGTCATGAAGGAGAAGTACGGCAGCAGCACGGCGCCGGTGGCGTACATGTGGTGCGCCCACACTGCGATCGAGAGCGCCGCGATGGCCAGCGTCGCGTAGACCAGGCCGGTGTAGCCGAAGATCGGCTTGCGCGAGAAGACCGGGAAGATCTCCGAGACGATGCCGAAGAACGGCAGCGCGATGATGTACACCTCGGGGTGGCCGAAGAACCAGAACAGGTGCTGCCACAGCATGACGCCGCCGTTGGCGGGGTCGAAGATGTGCCCGCCCAGGTGGCGATCGACGAAGAGGCCGAAGAACGCGGCGGTCAGCAGCGGGAACGCCAGGAGGATGAGCACGCTGGTGATGAGGATGTTCCAGGTGAAGATGGGCATCCGGAACATGGTCATGCCGGGGGCGCGCAGGCACACGACGGTGGTGATGAAGTTGACCGCACCGAGGATGGTGCCCAGACCCATCACGCCGAGGCCGAGGACCCAGAAGTCACCACCGACGCCGGGCGAGTGCAGCTCACTGGTGAGCGGGCTGTAGGCAGTCCAGCCGAAGTCGGCCGCACCACCGGGGGTGATGAAGCCGGCGGTCACGATCGTCGCGCCGAACAGGTACAGCCAGTAGCTGAACGAGTTCAGACGCGGGAACGCGACGTCGGGCGCGCCGATCTGCAGCGGCAGGATGTAGTTCGCGAAGGCGAACACGACCGGGGTCGCGTACATCAGCAGCATGATCGTGCCGTGCATGGTGAACAGCTGGTTGTACTGCTCGTTCGACAGGAACTGCAGACCCGGGACCGCGAGCTCGGTGCGGATGAGCAGAGCCATCACGCCACCGATGAGGAAGAACGCGAACGAGGTGACCATGTACATGATCCCGAGCATCTTGGGATCCGTGGTCGTGATCATCTTGTAGAAGAACGAGCCCTTGGGTCCCTGCCGCGGCGGGTACGGCCTCGCTGCAGCTATCTCCGGGACTGGCTGGGGCGCTACGGCAGTCACTAATCCTCCTGATTGCGCGCTCGACTCGCAGTGCGAGACGAACGTTCTCTGGCTTGCGCTGATCGAATCGTAGACGGTGCGACCACCGCACGCTCACCGGGTCCTACTCAGTGTCGTACTCGGCGGTCGAGCATACCGGCGGGGGTCTGTGACCCACGCAACCCGGGGCCGTGGCACACCTCACCGAGCACACGGTTTCGCCCGCACACTAAGGTAAGCGTTCCCTAACTGTTTGCGATCCCGAGAGACGAGGTCCACCGTGTATCCCCTCCCCCTGCGCCGCGGCATCGCCGCCCTGGCGGCGTCCCTGACCGCGGCCGTGCTGCTCGCGGGCTGTTCCTCCGGCGAGACGGCCGAGCAGACCCCCGCCACCGCGGGCTTCCCACGCACCGTCGAGCACTTCCGCGGAACGACCACCGTCGAGTCCCAGCCGCTGCGGGTCGTCGCGCTCGACACCAGCTACGCGGACGCGACGCTGCTGCTCGAGTCCGACCTCGTCGGCTACGTCGACTACCGCACCGAGGGACTGCCCGACTACCTCGGTGACAGCCGCCGGCAGTTCGCCGCCGAGGCCACCTCCGTCGGTGCGGTCTCCGACGCGAGCCTGGAGAAGATCGCCGCGCTGCACCCCGACCTGATCCTGTCCGCCGACGTGCGCGACGGCGAGAACTACGACAAGCTCTCCGCCATCGCGCCCACGGTCTTCTCCGAGAGCACCGGGCCGACGTGGAAGGACAACATCCGTCTCGCCGCGCGGGCCCTCGGCAAGGAGGACCTCGCCGAACAGAAGATCGCCGACTACGAGGCCCGGGCGAAAGCCATCGGCGACGAGATCAACGCCACAGCCGGCAACCCCACCGTCTCGGTGGTCCGCTTCGCCGGTGAGCCCACCGCCCGCCTGTACCGCACCACGTCGTTCAGCGGCATCGTCCTCGAGGACGCCGGCCTGGCCCGCCCCGCGAGCCAGGGACCCGACCCGGCCGATCCGAGCAGCATCATGAACGCGATCAGCCCCGAACTCATCGGCGAGGCGGACGCGAATGTGATCTTCGTCAGCATGTACCGCGACGGGGAGGGCAAGTCCGAGGCGGCGGCGCAGCCGTTCCTCTCCAACCCGCTGTGGCAGAACCTGCGCGGCCGGAAGGTGGACGTGGACGACAGCCTGTGGATGACGCCGGTGTCCATCCAGGGCGCGCACGAGATCCTCGACGACCTCGCCGAGGCGTTCGGGGTCGATCCGCACACCAGTTAACCTGGACCGTCCCCTAGACAGGAGTGGTCGTATGCCCGCAGCGTCCCGGTCTCGCGCCGTCACGTGCACCGTCGCCCTCGCCGCCGTCGCGGCACTCGGGTTGGCGGGATGCACGGAGGCGACGGACGATCCGGCGAGCAGCATCGTGCGCACCACCACCCGCATCGCCGGGGCGGCCGTCGTCGGGATCGAACGCGACACGACCACCGCGTGCGCGCTCCCCAGCCCCCCGGACCCGGGGCAGCCCGCCGGCGGCACCCGGTCGGTGATCCACACCGGCGGCGTCTCCGAGGTGCCCGCCGACCCGCAGCGGATCGTCGTGCTCGACGCCGCCGCGATGGACGCGGTGTGCGCCCTGGGCCTGTGGGAGCGGGTGGTCGGCACGACCACCGACGTCGCCCGGGCCGAGTACCTGGGCACGGGGATCGCGACGCTGCCGTCGGTGGGCACCACATCGGCGCCCGACGTCGCGCTCATCGACGGCGTGGAGCCGGACCTCATCCTCGGCTCGTCCGCCGACCCGGAGCTCTACCGCCGGCTCGGCACCGTCGCGCCGACGGTGCTCGTCGGCTCCGACCCGGTGTTCTGGCGGCAGCAGTTCCTCCGCGCCGGCGAAACACTCGGACGCTCGCAAGCGGCCGGCCGCGTGCTCGACGACTACCGCGCGACCGCGACGGACGTCGGCAAGGCGGTGACCGCGTCGCAGACCCAGGCGTCGATCGTGCGGTTCACCGGCGACGGCGCCGTCGTCGAGGGCACCGCCTCGTTCGCCGGACAGGTCCTCGCCGACGCCGACGCCGCGCGCCCGCCCGCACAGCGGTTCGGTGTGCAGGACGGGCGCGCGGACGCCCCGCTCGACGAGGCCGACCCGGCCGCCGCGGAGGGCGACCTGATCTACGTCCGCTTCGCCGGCGAGGACGGCGTCGCGCACGGCAGCGAGGTGATGGACTCCGAGGCGTGGCTCGAGCTCGGGGCGGTCACCGACAGCCGGCTGTTCGCGGTGGACGACCTGGTGTGGTCCACGCCCGGCCCGGTGGCCGCGAAGGCCGTCCTGACGGATGTGCGCAACACCCTCAACGGCTATTCCAACTGAGTCGACCTCGTCGAAAGGCGCCCGGGGACATGCCTATTCCGGAGTTCGTCGCGCAACTGCGCGCACAGGTCGGTCCCGCGCCGCTGTGGCTGCCCGGCGTCAGCGCCGTCGTCGTCGACCCCGACGGACGGGTGCTGCTGACCCGTCGCGCGGACAACGGCCTGTGGGCCGTGGTCTCGGGCATCCTGGAACCCGGCGAGGAACCCGCCGTCGCGGCCGTGCGCGAGGTGCGGGAGGAGACCGGCATCGACGCCGAGATCGTCCGGCTCACGAGCGTGGACGTGACCGCTCCGATCACCTATCCCAACGGGGACGTCGCGCGGTACCTGGACGTGTGCTTCCTGATGCGCCCGACGGGTGGCGTGGCCCACGTCGCCGACGACGAGAACCTCGAGGTGGCCTGGTTCGCGCCGGATTCGTTGCCGCAGAACATGACCGCCACGTCGGTGCTGCGCCTGGAGAAGGCGCTGCGGGACGTGCCGGAGGCGTGGTTCCGCCGCCCCTGACGGTGCGCCTGACGCCCACCTGACGGCCGAATGTCACACGTGCTCGATCAGATCGAACGCGTGTGACATTCGGCCACAACAGGTGGACCGTGGGGTCAGAAGTCCCAGTCCTCGTCCTCGGTGACGACGGCCTTGCCGATCACGTACGAGCTGCCCGAGCCGGAGAAGAAGTCGTGGTTCTCGTCGGCATTCGGGGACAGCGCGGACAGGATCGCCGGGTTCACGTCGGTCTCGTCCTTGGGGAACAGCGCCTCGTAGCCGAGGTTCATCAGGGCCTTGTTGGCGTTGTACCGCAGGAACTTCTTGACGTCCTCGGTGAGCCCGGCCTCGTCGTAGAGGTCCGCGGTGTACTGGGTTTCGTTGTCGTACAGCTCGAACAGCAGATCGAAGACCCAGTCCTTGAGCTCGTCGCGCTCGGCCTGGGTGATCTGCTCGAGGCCGCGCTGGTACTTGTAGCCGATGTAGTAGCCGTGCACGGCCTCGTCGCGGATGATCAGCCGGATCATGTCCGCGGTGTTGGTCAACTTCGCCCGCGACGACCAGTACATCGGCAGGTAGAAGCCCGAGTAGAACAGGAACGACTCGAGCAGCGTCGAGGCAGCCTTGCGCTTGAGCGGGCTGTCGCCCTGGTAGTAGTCGAGGACGATCTGCGCCTTGCGCTGCAGGTTGTCGTTCTCTTCCGACCAGCGGAACGCGTCGTCGATCTGGCGGGTGGAGCACAGCGTCGAGAAGATGCTCGAGTACGACTTGGCGTGCACCGACTCCATGAACGCGATGTTGGTGAGCACCGCCTCCTCGTGCGGGGTCACCGCGTCCGGGATCAGCGACACCGCGCCGACGGTGCCCTGGATCGTGTCGAGCAGGGTCAGACCGGTGAACACGCGCATGGTCAGTTCCTGCTCGTACTCGGTGAGCGTGCCCCACGACGGGATGTCGTTGGACACCGGGACCTTCTCCGGCAACCAGAAGTTGCCGGTGAGGCGGTCCCACACCTCCGAGTCCTTCTCGTCCGGAACGCGGTTCCAGTTGATCGCCGAGACGCGGTCGATCAGTTTGACGTGGGCGCCGTCGGCCGGCGAGTGCGCGCGGGGTGCGGAGGTCATCTGTCTTTCCCTACCTGAGTTTCGATGTGTACCGGCAAGATTCGTCACAGCATGCAGGAGACGCAGCCCTCGACCTCGGTGCCCTCGAGCGCCATCTGCCGCAGCCGGATGTAGTACAGCGTCTTGATTCCCTTGCGCCAGGCGTAGATCTGCGCCTTGTTCACGTCGCGGGTGGTGACGGTGTCCTTGAAGAACAACGTCAGCGACAGGCCCTGGTCGACGTGCTGGGTGGCCGCCGCATACGTGTCGATGATCTTCTCGTACCCGATCTCGTACGCGTCCTGGAAGTACTCCAGGTTGTCGTTGGTCAGGTAGGGAGCGGGGTAGTAGACGCGGCCGATCTTGCCCTCCTTGCGGATCTCGATCTTCGACGCCACCGGGTGGATGGAACTGGTGGAGTTGTTGATGTACGAGATCGACCCGGTCGGCGGCACGGCCTGCAGGTTCTGGTTGTAGATGCCGTGCTCCTGGACCGACGCCTTCAGCGCACGCCAGTCGTCCTGCGTGGGAATCGCCACGTCGGCGTCGGCGAAGAGCTGCCGCACGCGGGCGGTGGCCGGCTCCCACACCTGGTCGGTGTACTTGTCGAAGAACTCGCCCGAGGCATACTTCGACTCGGGGAAGCCCTTGAAGTACGTGCCCCGCTCGATGGCGAGCCGGTTCGACGCGCGCAGCGCGTGGAACAGCACGGTGTAGAAGTAGATGTTCGTGAAGTCGACGCCCTCTTCGGAGCCGTAGAAGATGCGCTCACGGGCGAGGTAGCCGTGCAGGTTCATCTGCCCGAGGCCGATCGCGTGGGAGTCGTTGTTGCCCTGCTCGATCGACGGCACCGAGTAGATGTGGGTCTGGTCCGACACGGCGGTCAGCGCCCGGATCGCCACCTCGATGGTGTGCGCGAAGTCCGGCGAGTCCATCGCCTTGGCGATGTTCAGCGAGCCGAGATTGCACGAGATGTCCTTGCCCACATGGCTGTAGGACAGGTCCTCGTTGAACGTCGACGGCGTGGAGACCTGCAGGATCTCCGAGCACAGGTTCGAGTGGGTGATCTTGCCCTGAATGGGATTGGCCCGGTTGACGGTGTCCTCGAACATGATGTACGGGTAGCCGGACTCGAACTGCAGTTCCGCAACCGTCTGGAAGAACTCGCGCGCCTTGATCTTCGACTTGCGGATGCGCTTGTCGTCGACCATCTCGTAGTACTTCTCGGTGACGTCGATGTCGGCGAACGGCACACCGTAGATGCGCTCGACGTCGTACGGCGAGAACAGGTACATGTCCTCGTTGCGCTTCGCCAGCTCGAACGTGATGTCGGGGATGACGATGCCCAGCGAGAGGGTCTTGATGCGGATCTTCTCGTCCGCGTTCTCGCGCTTGGTGTCGAGGAAGCGGTAGATGTCGGGGTGGTGGGCGTGCAGATACACCGCGCCGGCGCCCTGGCGGGCCCCGAGCTGGTTGGCGTAGGAGAAGGAGTCCTCGAGCAGCTTCATGATCGGGATGACGCCGGAGGACTGGTTCTCGATCTGCTTGATCGGCGCCCCGTGCTCTCGGATGTTGCTCAGCAGCAACGCAACCCCGCCTCCGCGCTTGGACAGCTGCAGTGCCGAGTTGATCGAGCGGCCGATGGACTCCATGTTGTCCTCGATGCGCAGCAGGAAGCAGGAGACGGGCTCGCCGCGCTGCTTCTTGCCGGAGTTGAGGAACGTCGGGGTCGCGGGCTGGAACCGGCCGGAGATGATCTCGTCGACGAGGTGGGTCGCGAGCTGCTCGTCGCCGGCGGCCAGGGTCAGCGCGACCATGCAGACGCGGTCCTCGAACCGCTCCAGGTAGCGCTTGCCGTCGAACGTCTTGAGCGTGTACGAGGTGTAGTACTTGAACGCACCCAGGAACGTCGGGAAGCGGAACTTCTTCGAGTAGGCGTGCTCGAAGAGCTGCTTGACGAACGGGCGGGAGTACTGCTCGAGCACCTCGGGCTCGTAGTAGTTCTCCTCCACGAGGTAGTCGAGCTTCTCCTCGAGGTTGTGGAAGAACACCGTGTTCTGGTTGACGTGCTGCAGGAAGTACTGGCGCGCGGCGGCGACGTCCTTGTCGAACTGGATCTCGCCGTTGGGCCCGTAGAGGTTCAACATCGCGTTGAGCGCGTGGTAGTCGAGTCCCTTGAGGGATTCGTCGATCTTGGCGCTCGCTGCCGGCGCGGCATCGGTGACGGTCACGGTGCTTGCTCCCACTGTGAGTAGACGGGTTCGCCGCGCACCCGTATCCCCGACGGTGACGCAGCGTTGATGGAGTGGACGAGTGTGGGTGAGGTCGCGGTTACGCCGACTGCAACGCCTGCGCCCAGAACTGTGCCAGGCCCTCGCGGACGCGCTCGACGTCCTCGGCGGTACCCATCAGTTCGAACCGGTAGAGGTACGGGACCTTGCACTTCTGGGAGACCACATCCCCGGCGTAACAATAGGATTCGCCGAAGTTGGTGTTGCCGGCGGCGATGACCCCGCGAATCAGCGCACGGTTGCGCGGATTGTTGAGGAACCGGATGACCTGCTTGGGCACGAAGTTCGTGTCCCGGCCGGTCGCGGTGGTGCCGCCGCCGTAGGTCGGCAGGATCAGCACGTACGGCTCGTGCACCTCGAAGGTGCCGTCACGGTCGTGCAGCGGAATCCGGGTGGCCGGCAACCCCAGTCGCCGGACGAATCGGTGCGTGTTCTCCGATGTGCTCGAGAAATACACCAACGAGGTCATGGATGTCTCACATCACTTCGCTCGGGTCCGGCGACCGGCCGCAGGGGCGGTGGGTCGGCGCGCGACGGGTCAGGCGGCGACGGCGAGGGCCTTGATCCGGTCCGGGCGGAAGCCGGACCAGTGCTCGTCACCGGCGACCACCACGGGGGCCTGCAGGTAACCGAGGGCCATCACGAAGTCCCGCGCTTCCGGGTTCTCCGAGATGTCGACGACGGCGTACTCGATACCGGCCTTGTCGAGGGCACGGTAGGTGGCATTGCACTGAACGCAGGCAGGCTTGGTGTAGACGGTGATGTTCATGGTTTCCCCTTTTCGACAACCTGACGACTGACTGCACAGCAGTGCCTCGAGGCCCGTCGTACCAGCACGATCCCGCTTCCCCGAGGGACCGGAAACGATCAAGCCTTCCAGCGCTCTAGACACTACACCTAGTGGCCGACAGATTCATAGAACGCGAGATGTTGTGAGTTACAGCCGTGATATTCCCAGGTCGTTACTCACCGCGCGGGGCTGTCGGGCAGGTACGGGAGCACGTCCTCGAGGTGCACCGGAAGCCGGCGCACCCGCGCCCCGGTGGCGTGCCGGAGGGCATTGACGACCGCCGCGGCGCTGCCGACGATGCCGATCTCCCCGACCCCGCGCGACCCCATCGGTGTGGCGTGCAGGTCGTCCTCGTCGAGCCAGCTCGCGTCCACGTCGCCGACGTCGGCATTGGTGGGGATGTGGTACTCCGCGAGGTCGTGGTTGACCACGTGGCCGGTGCGGGGATCGCGGATGCTCTCCTCGTGCAGGGCCATGGAGATGCCGAAGCACATCCCGCCGATCAGCTGCGAACGGGCGGTGCGGGGGTTGACCACCCGGCCCACGGAGAACACGCCGAGCATCCTCGGCACCCGGATCTCGCCCGTGTCGACATCCACCCGCACCTCGGCGAAATGCGCGCCGAACGACTGGATGCGGTAGTGCTCGAGCGCGGGATTCTCCTCGGCCGTCGCCGATGCCTCGGCACCCGGCTCCGGCCGATCCCCGTGCCGCTTGCGGAACGCGTGGGCCGCGGCGACGATCGCCGTGCCCCACGACGAGGTACCGGAGGATCCGCCGGCGACGGTGGCGTTCGGCAGGGCCGAGTCACCGATCTCGAGATGGATGTCCTCGGGCCGGCAGCCGAGCGCGTCGGCCGCGACGAGGGTGAGCGTGGTCCATGCTCCGGTCCCGATGTCCGCGGCGCCGGTGCGGACGGTGAAGCGCCCGTCGCCGTCGTGCCGGACCGCGACCTCGGTGCCGGGGTTGACCAGGTGCGGGTAGCTCGCCGCGGCCACTCCGGTCCCCACGAGCCACCGGCCGTCGCGGCGGGTGCCGGGCGTGCGGTCGGCGGCGTCCCAGCCGAAACTGCGACTCCCCTCCCGCAGGCACTCCACCAGCCGGCGCGAGGACCAGGGCCGGCCGGACTCGGGATCGGCGGGCGGGTCGTTGCGGACCCGCAGTTCGATCGGGTCCATGCCGCACGCCACCGCCAGCTCGTCCATCGCGACCTCGCCGGCGAACATCCCGGGGGCCTCCCCCGGCGCACGCATCCAGTAGGGCGCGGGCACGTCGAGCGCGACGATGCGGTGCGAGGTGCGCCGATACGGCGAGGCGTACATCCCCCGCGACGACACCGCCGTCTGCTCCGCGTACTCGCGCACGTGCGAGGACTGCGAGAAGGCCTCGTGCACCATGGCTTCGAGACGCCCTTCCCGGCTCGCGACGAGGCGGACGTGCGAGACGGTGGGCGGCCGGTAGCCGACGTACCCGAACATGTCCTGCCGGGACACGGCGAACTTGACCGCCCGACCGGGCAGCAGGCGCGCCGCCATCGCCGCCACGACGTCGTGCGCGTGCGGCGCCCCCTTGGACCCGAAACCACCCCCGACGTAGGGACTGATCACCCGCATCTGCTGGGGGCGCAGACCGAGCACGGGAGCCAGCGTGGAGACGACGCCGTGGGCGCTCTGCGTGGAGTCGTACAACGTCAACGACTCGCCGGACCACTCGGCCACGACCGTGTGCGGTTCGAGGGGGTTGTTGTGCTCCTCCGGGGTGGAATACCAGCCGTCGACCACGACGCCGTCGCGCTCCGCGGCCTCGGCCGCTGCGGCATCGCCCTGTTCCGTGTCGGTCGGATATCCGCCGTTGGCCTGTTCCGGGGCATAGCTGCGCGGGTGGTCGTGCCGGAACGCGACGTCGTGCGGCGCGGACTCGTACTCCACCCGGACCAGTTCGCTTGCGTGTCGCGCGATCTCGGGCGTCTCGGCGACCACGGCGGCGACGATCTGCCCCCGGAAGGCGACGTCCGGGCTCTGCAGGACCGCGTACTCGGCCTCCGAGGTGTCCGCCAGGCGGGGGGCACTCCACGGGGTGAGAACGGCGAGCACGCCGGGCAGGGCCTCCGCCTCCGCGGTCTCGATGCGGGTCACCGTTCCCCGCGCCACGGTTGCCGTGACCGGGACGAGGTAGGCCGGGTCGTCGACCGGATGCTCGTACGCGTAGGGCGCGGTTCCGGCCACCTTCCGCGGGCCGTCCACCCGCGGCGTCGACGTGCCGATCGGGCGCTGGGCCGAGTGGGTCATGCGACTGCCTCCGAGGTGAGTTCACGCAGTACCGAGACGAGGGTGCGGCGCAGCAGCGGCACCTTGAACTCGTTGCCGTCGAGGGGCCGGGCATCGGCGAGTTCCGCGTCGGCGGCCGCGGCGAAGACGCCGTCACCGGGGGCGCTCCCCAGCAGGACGTGCTCGGCGCGATGGGCGCGCCACGGCCGGTGCGCGACGCCGCCGAGGGCGATGCGGCATCCGGTGACGACGCCGTCGGCGACCGTCAGGTCCGCCGCCACCGAGACGAGCGCGAACGCGTACGACGCCCGGTCGCGCACCTTGCGGTACGTCGAGACGGCGCCTTCGGGCGCCGGGATCTCGACGTCCAGGATCAGCTCGTCGCGCTCGAGCACCGTGTCGTACTCGGGGCTTTCGCCGGGAAGCCGGTAGAGCTGCTCGACGGGGATGCACCGCTCCCCCTGCGATCCGAGCACCGTCACCTGGGCGTCGAGCGCGAGCAGCGCCACCGCCATATCCGACGGGTGGGTGGCGACGCACTGTTCGGAGGCGCCGAGGATGGCGTGGTAGCGGGTGTAGCCACCGATCGCGGTGCAGCCGCTGCCCGGGGTGCGCTTGTTGCACGGGGTCGACGGGTCCCGGAAGTACACGCAGCGGGTCCGCTGGAGCAGATTGCCGGCGGTGGTGGCCATGTTGCGCAGCTGCGGGGAGGCGCCGGCCAGCAGGGCCCGGGCCAGGACCGGGTACCGGCGGCGGACGATCGGGTGGGCGGCCAGGTCGCTGTTGCGCACGTTGGCGCCGACGCGCAGCCCGCCTTCGGCGGTCTCCTCCACGATGTCGAGCGACAGGCGGGAGACGTCGACGAGGACGTCGGGCGCGGTGACGCCGAGCTTGAGGTGGTCCACCAGGTTCGTGCCGCCGGCGAGGAAGGCGGCACCCGGGTGGCCGGCGACCGCGGCGACCGCGGCGGCGGGATCGGCAGGCGTCTCGTAGCGGAACGTCTTCACGAGCAGTGCCCCTCCCCGCGCGCGACGTGGCGGAGCGCTTCGACGATGTTGGGGTAGGCCGCGCAGCGGCACAGGTTTCCGCTCATGCGTTCACGGATCTCGTCGTCGGTCAGTTCCGGGTCCTGTGTGAGGTCCGCGGTGACGTGGCTCGGGGAACCCTTGGCGGCCTCGTCGAACATCCCGACGGCGGAGCAGATCTGGCCAGGTGTGCAGTAGCCGCACTGGAAGGCGTCGCATTCGACGAACGCCTGGGGCAGGTGCGAGGGACCGTCGTCCGCGATGCCGGCGGCGGTGACGACGTCGGCGCCGTCGTGGGCGACCGCGAGCGACAGGCAGCTCACGATGCGCCGGGAGTCGAGCAGGACCGTGCACGCGCCGCACTGGCCGTGGTCGCAGCCCTTCTTCGGGGAGTAGATCCCGAGCCGGTCGCGCAGGGCATCGAGGAGCGTGGTGCGCACGTCGACGGTGCAGCGGCGCTCACGGCCGTCGACGCGCAGGGTGATCGTGTGCTCGTGTTCGCCGGGACTGTCGCTCTCGTGCGCCATGGGCTCCTCCGTCGCGGTGGGGACTGGCGAGGTATTCCCCGCAGCATGCCCCGGCAATCACGGCTGCGGGCGCGAATGGGGTACGGACGGTGACGGCCCCGGACCTGGCGTGGTCCGGGGCCGTTCGGTGTGCGGCCGGCTCAGGCGTCGACGAGTTCCCGGCGGGCGTCGGCGAGCTGGGCGAGCAGCGCGGAGATCTGCTCGGCGACCTCGGCGTTCTCCTTGGGGTGGGCGTCGCCGAACTTGTCGATGGTGCCGCCGATGGACAGCTGCAGGCCCGTCCGGCTGCCGGCGATGCCGAGCGCCTTGACGGTCTCCTCGAGCGCCCACTTCGCGCCGTTGCCGCTGGGCGAGGCGCTGATGACGGCGACGGGCTTGCCGGCCAGGGCGCCGGCGCCGTACGGGCGGGAGAGCCAGTCGATGGCGTTCTTGAGCACGGCGGGGATGGTGCCGTTGTACTCGGGGGTGACGAGCAGGAGGGCGTCGGCCTCGCTCGCCGCGACGCGCAGCGCCCCGGCGGCGACGGGCGCGCCGGTCTCGCCGTCGAGGTCCTCGTTGTAGAAGGGCACCTCGCCGAGGCCTTCGTACACGGAGACCTCGACGCCCTGCGGCGCGACGGCGGCCGCGGTCTCGGCGAGGCGGCGGTTGACGGAGGCGGAGCGCAGGCTGCCGACGAGAGCGAGAACGCGGGTCTGGGACATGGGGGTGTTTCCTTCGGTTCGGGTGTCCGGGTCTGACTCCACTCTAAACGGACCGCGGTCCACTTCCATTCCCGGGCGGTACTGTGACGTGGTGAACATTCCGCTGCTGCCGCTGGTCGGGGACGAGGGCGTCGAACGGTGCGACGCGGCCCGCAACCGGCGCCGGCTCCTCGAGGCGGCCTCGCTCCTCGTCGCCGAACGCGGCGTCGACGCGGTCACGATGGACGCCGTCGCCGCGCGCGCCGGGGTCGGCAAGGGCACCGTCTTCCGCCGCTTCGGCTCCCGTGCGGGACTCATGCGCGCCCTGCTCGACCATTCCGAACAGGCCCTGCAGCAGCAGTTCCTCACCGGTCCCCCGCCGCTCGGACCCGGCGCCGATCCCGTCGACCGGCTCGTCGCGTTCGGTCGTGCCCGCATCCGTCTCGTGGAGGTGCAGGGCGAGGTGCTCCGCGCCGCGGAGAGTTCCGCCGAGGCCCGGTTCAATGCCCCGGCACGGGCCGTCAGCCTGACCCACATCGAGGTCCTGCTTCGCGCTGCGGGTGTCGACGGCGACCTCCCGCTGCTGGCCCAGGCCCTGTTCGCCCCGCTCGAGGCCACCCTGGTCCTGCATCAGTGGCGCGATCTGGGGTTCTCGCTCGACCGGCTCGCCGACGGGTGGGCGGACCTGGCCCGCCGCGTCGTCACGGCGCCGCCCGCCGCCGGGCGGGCGGTACCGTGACCGGCATGCGGCGGACTCTCGGGCTCTCGATTCTCCTCGCGCTGGCCGCGACGACGGCCGCCTGCGCGGGCGACGGCGCCGCCGCCCCGCCCCAGGACCCGGCCGTGCTCGTGGGGCGGGCGTTCGTCTCCACCGCGGTGTCGGGCCCGCAGATTCCCGGCGGCGGCCCACTGGTCGTGGAGTTCCCCGATGCGGGCCGGATCGCCGCCACCGCCGGCTGCAACCGTTCGTTCGGGTCGGTGGAACTCGGTGACGGCGTGCTGCGCGCCGATCGGCTCGGCAGCACTCTCATGTCGTGCCCGCCGCCGCTCGACCGCGCCGACACCTGGCTGTCCGATCTGCTGGCGTCGGAACCGCGCTGGCGTCTCGACGGCGACGTACTCACCCTCGACGGCGGGGACGTGTCCGTCTCACTGCTCGACCGCACGGTCGCCGACCCCGACCGTCCCGTCGTGGACACGCACTGGGTGCTCACCGAACTCGTCACGGCCGACGCGGTGTCGACCTCCCGCGCCCTCGAGGACGCCGCGCCCACCCTGACCGTCGCCGGCGACGGCACGGTCTCGGGCAGCACCGGCTGCAACCGGTTCACCGGTACCGCCACCGTCGGAGACACCGTGGTCACGTTCGGGCCGCTGGCCACCACCCGCGCGGCGTGCCCCGACCCGGAGCTCGCGCGGATCGAGTCGGCCGTCCTGGGAGTGCTGTCCGGCGAGGTGCGGTACACGGTCGAGGGTGCGGCGATGCGGCTGACCGCCGCCGACGGTGTCACCGGCCTCGGATACACCGCCCGCTGACGAGCCGGCTTCGGCTCAGTACCGCTCGACCAGCCACTGCGCGAGTGCGCGGGCACTGGCATCGACCTTGGCCGGCCAGTCCAGGGCGGTCTCGTCGGCGTGGTCGCTCACGTGCTTGACGAGCCGGCACTGCGCGCCCATGCGGGATGCGGCGAGCGCGACCGCGAAGCCCTCCATGTCGACGAGGTCGGCGCGGGCGGCGAGCGCGTCACGCACCTGCGCGTCCGAGACGAAGGAATCGCCCGTGGCGAGCACCGTCCCGTCCCCGTCGTCGAGTTCGAGCACGTCCTCGACCGGGTAGCCGAGGCTGCGCAGCACCTCGCTGCTGATGTCGTGATTGATCACCGCCGAGGGGACGTAGAGGCCGCCGTGGTGCAGGTGTAGCGCCCCGGCGGTCCCGATGTTGACCACCACCGGCGGGGTCCCGCGCCGGTGCCGCGCCAGCGCCTCGGTCACCGCGACGGCCGCGTGCACCTTGCCGATGCCGGTGATCACCGTCTCGTAGTGCGCCGGCACGTGCGCTGCCTCGGACTTCGTGGCGGCGACGACGAGGATCTCGGTCAACTTTTCTCTCCCAGCGCGAGGGTCGCGAGCGCCGCCCGGTGCAGCGCCCGCCCGTACCCCGCACCGTAGCCCGCCGCGTGCACCGCCAGCGGATGCAGCTGGTGCATCGGCACGCGCTCGCGCCATCCGGAACGCAGCGGGCACGTGGCGTCGTAGGCCGCGACGATCTCGTCGAGCCGGGGGCAGCCGAACAGCGCCAGCATCGCCAGGTCCGTCTCGCGATGACCGCCGTGCGCCGCCGGGTCGATCAGCACCACCCCCGCGGCGGTCCACAGCACGTTGCCGTTCCACAGGTCGCCGTGCAGGCGGGCGGGGGGTGCACCGTCGTCGAAACTCCCCGGCGGCGACGCGCGCGCAGGCCCGCTCGACGTCGGGCAGCTGCGCGGCGGTGACGCTGCCGGCGTCCACCGCGATCCGCAGGAACGGCTCGACCCGTTCCACCACGTAGAACTCGCCCCAGCTCGCGTGGACCGTGCTACTCATCGGCCGCTTGCCGATGAACAGCTGGCCGTCGAATCCGTCCGGTGCGCAACCGAATCCGGCGGCGCCCGCGGCGTGCATACGCGCCAGGCGAGCGCCGAACTCCCGAGCCGCCGCGGCGGTGGGGGCCGCCTCGGTCAACCGCTCGAGGTCGATGTGGTCCACCCCGACGCCGCGGACACCGGCAACGGGCATGCCGGCGTCCGCGAGCCAGGCCAGCCCGGCGGCCTCGGCGCGGAAGAAGTCGGGGTGAGCCCCGGCCCGGTGCTTGCGGAAGACGTCGCTGCTCATCGCCACGAGTGTGCCCGCGGCGCGCCGCGCATGTCACCCGAGCAGACCGTCGGGCGTCCCGCTAGGGTTCGGAATATGGCGAACCTTCGCGAGCAGATCATCGAGGAACTCGGCGTCCGGCCGACGATCGACCCCCGGGCGGAGGTCCGGTCCCGCGTGCAGTTCCTGAAGGACTACGTCGTGTCGACCCCCGCCAAGGGGTTCGTTCTCGGCATCAGCGGCGGTCAGGACAGCACCCTCGCCGGCCGGCTCGCCCAGCTCGCGGCGGAGGAACTGCGGGCCGAGGGCCGCGAGGCCGAGTTCGTCGCGGTGCGGCTGCCCTACGGCGAGCAGGCCGACGAGCACGACGCGCAGGTCGCGCTGGAGTTCATCGGTCCCGACCGCTCGTTGCGGATCAACGTCAAGCCCGGTGCCGACGCCTCGGCCGCCGAGGTCGGGCAGGCCATGCACGAGATCTACGGCAACGGATCGCAGCTGAGCGACTTCGTGCGGGGCAACATCAAGGCCCGCGAGCGGATGATCCTGCAGTACGCGATCGCCGGCGAGCTCGGCTACCTGGTGGTCGGGACGGACCACGCCGCCGAGGCGGTGACCGGGTTCTTCACCAAGCACGGCGACGGCGGGGTGGACCTGACCCCGCTCGCCGGCCTGACGAAGCGGCAGGGCGCAGCGCTGCTGCGCGAACTCGGGGCTCCCGACAGCACCTGGCAGAAGGTGCCGACCGCGGATCTCGAGGAGGACCGGCCGGCCCTTCCGGACGAGGTGGCCCTGGGTATGACCTACGCGGAGATCGACGACTACCTCGAGGGCAAGGACGTCACCCCGGAGCTGGCCGAGAAGCTCGAGCGGACGTTCCTGAACACCCGGCACAAGCGGACGGTGCCGGTGTCGCCGTTCGACACCTGGTGGCGCTGACAGCCACCCCGCCCGGCGGCCGGGCCGATCCGCCCCGCCCGGCGGGCCGGGCCTGATCCGCTCAGCCCGGCGGCCGGGCCTGATCCCGTCAGCCGCCGGCGAACGGCGGGAGGACGTCGACCGTAGGTCCGGCGGCGCGTCCGAGGTCGCGGGTGAGTTCGGAGTCGATGAGGAACGCGGCCACCGACAACACCCGCGCCATCTCGGCGCCGTGACGGTCGATCAGGGCGGTCTTGAGGGTGCCCAGATCCACCGACGGCGCCAGCGCCACCGTCTCCTTCTCCACTCCGGCCGCGTCCGCCGCCGCCGCGAAATACCGCACCTCGATGCCCGTCACGGTCTCACCCACCGATAGCTCCCATGCTGCGCTGCGGCGGGGTGAAGTCCGCCGCGTCGATGCCGTGTCCGGCCCACTTGTTCCACATTGCACCACGCCACAGCGCGGCGAGATCGTCGTCGTTCGCGCCGCCGCGCAGCGCCGCCCGCAGGTCGGTCTCCCGGTCGCTGAACAGGCACGAGCGCACGGTGCCCTCCGACGTCAGGCGGGTGCGGTCGCAGTCCGAGCAGAACGACCGGGTCACCGACGCGATGATGCCGACCGTCGCGGGCCCGCCGTCGACCGCCCAGCGTTCGGCCGGCGCGGCCGGGTCCTCGCGGCCGACCTCGGTGAGGGCGAAGCGGTCGGAGAGCACGTCGAGCAGCCGCTGCGCGGGCACCATGTTCGCCCGGGCCCACTCGTGGTCGGCGTCGAGCGGCATCTGCTCGATGAACCGCAGCTGCACGCCCTCGTCGAGGCACCAGGCCAGCAGGTCCGCGGCCCCGTCGAGGGTCTGCGGCATGAGCACCGCGTTGACCTTCACCGGCGCGAACCCGGCCGCCTTGGCCGCGCGGATCCCGTCGAGCACCGAATCCAGCCGATCGCGCCGGGTCAGCCGGGCGAACCGCGCGCGGTCGACCGAGTCCAGGGAGATGTTGACCCGGGTCAGGCCCGCCTCCGCCAGCGCCCGGGCACGATGGGCGAGTCCCACCGCGTTGGTCGTCACCGCCAGCGGGATGCCGGGGACGGCGCGCGCACACCCGGCGACGATCTGCTCGAGGTCCCGCCGCATGAGCGGCTCCCCGCCGGTGAAGCGCACCTCCCGGACCCCGAGCCGGTGCACCGCGACGGCCACGAGCCGCACGATCTCGTCGGCGCTGAGCAGCCGCTCGCGCGGGATCGCCGGCAGCCCCTCCTCGGGCATGCAGTACGTGCAGCGCAGCGAGCACTTCTCGGTGATCGACACCCGCAGGTCGCGCGCGACACGCCCGAACCGGTCCAGCAGTTCGGGAGTGTCGGGCCGGTCGGAGACGTCGTCGACAGCGGCAGGGCGCACCGCCGGGATCCCCACGTGCACCGCGGTCATCGGGCCTCCGTCCTCATGACCCTCAGTATGCCGTCGCGGGCCCCGTCGTGCGGGAGGAGCAGAAACCACGACCCGGACGAGGACGCACGGCGCCGCGAGCGATGTGCCTAGGATTGGCCCATGGCGGGCGGCAGGCGGTCGGTGGAGGAGCATGCGCGACACGTGGCGACGTTGCTCTCCCCGTTGCTGATCCGCGGTACCGAACCGGTGCCGCTGCTCGAAGCGCTCGGCCGGGTGCTGGCCGAGGACGTCGTCGCTCCGATCGACCTCCCCACCTTCCGCAATTCGCAGATGGACGGCTACGCGGTCGACACGGCCTCGCTCACCGCGGCGCCCGCGACCCTGCCCGTGCGTGCCGTCCTCGCGGCCGGCGACGGGGTCGTCGCGCACGTGCCCGGGACCGCCACCAAGATCATGACCGGCGCGCCACTGCCCACCGGTGCCGACGCCGTCGTTCCCGTCGAGGACACCGTGCCGGTCGAGGACACCGTGCCGGTCGAGGACACCGTGCCGGTCGAGGACACCGTGCCGGTCGAGGACACCGTGCCGGTCGAGGACACCGCGGCCGAGGGGCGGGGACTCCGGGTCACGGTGTGCAGGCTGCCCGAACCGGGAGCATACGTGCGCGAGCGCGGCAGCGACATCCACCGCGGTCGCACGCTGCTGCCCGCGGGCACCGTCGTCGCGGCCCGGCACGTCGCGGCGCTCGCCGCCGTCGGCCTGACCCACGTGTCCGTCCGGACTCGGCCGCGCGTGGCGGTGATCTCGACCGGCAGCGAACTGGTGCCCGGAGGAAGCGTTCTCGCCCCGGGCAAGATCCACGACTCGAACGGGCCGGCCCTGGCCGCCAGCGCGGCCGCCAACGGGGCGCTGGTGGTCTCGGTGGATCGCAGTGGCGACGATGCGGAGGTGTTCGCGGCGAAACTCGCTCGCGCCGCCTCCGTCGCCGAGGTGGTGTTCACCTCGGGCGGGGTGTCGAAGGGCGACTTCGAGGTCGTCAAGGACGTGCTCGGCCCGCGAGGGGCCGAATTCGTGTCGGTGGCGATGCAGCCGGGCGGTCCGCAGGGCACGGCACTGGTGGATTCCGTGCCGGTGCTGACCTTCCCCGGCAATCCGGTCAGCGCGCTGGTCTCGTTCGAGGTGTTCGCCCGGCCGGTACTGCGGGCCGCCGCGGGGCTGCCCGCCGTCGAGCCCGAGACCCGTCCTCTGTCAACAGGTCTCAGCTCCGTGCCGGGCAAGCGCCAGTTCCTGCGCGCTCGCCGCGACGGCGGCGCCGTGGTGGCGATCCCCGGCGCCGGGTCCCACCTGATCGCCGCGATGGCCACCGCGGACGTACTGCTCGACATCCCCGCCGACACCTCGGACCTCGAACCCGGAGAACTCGTGAAGGTACTACCGCTATGACCGAACCGCACGACCTCACCCCGCCCGACGGCGGGGCCCTGAGTCACCTCGACGACCGGGGCCGCGCCCGCATGGTCGACGTGTCCGGCAAGGCCGACACCGCCCGCGTCGCGGTCGCCGCCGGCGAACTCGTCACCACCGCGGAGGTGGTGTCGCTGGTGCGGGCCGACGACATGCCCAAGGCGGACGTGCTCGCCACCGCGCGGATCGCCGGGATCGCGGCGGCCAAGCGCACGTGGGAGCTGATTCCGCTGTGCCACCAGTTGGCGCTGTCGTCGGTGAAGGTCACCTTCGGGTTCACCGACACCGCGATCACGATCGAGGCGACGGCAAAGACGAAGGGCCCCACAGGCGTCGAGATGGAGGCCCTCACCGCCGTCGCGGTGGCCGGGCTGACGTTGCACGACATGGTCAAGGCCGTCGACCCCGCCGCGGTGCTGAACGGAGTGCGGTTGGTCTCGAAGGAGGGCGGCAAACGCGGGCACTGGCAGCGCGACGAGGCGGAGACCGCCGCACCGGCGGAGGACGAGACCGTCACGCCGGACGAGGACGACATCCTGGAGCAGGCCGGCGTGCCGGCGACGGTGCTCGTCGCGTCCACGGGTGTGGCTGCCGGTACGCGGGAGGACAGGACGGGCCCGCTGATCGCGGACTTTCTCGAGGCGCGCGGCTTCACGGTGCGGGGTCCTCTGGTGTATGCCGACGCGGACATCGCGTGGGGCCTCGAGGACGCGCTCGCCGGCGACCCGGCCCTGGTGATCTCCACCGGCGGGACCGGCGCCTCCCCCACGGACGCGACCCCGGAGGCGACGCTGGCGCTGCTGGACCGCGAGCTGCCGGGGGTCGCCGAGGCCATCCGCCTGCGCGGCCTGCAGGCCACCCCGCACGCCTCGCTGTCACGCGGCGTGGCCGGGCTGGTGGGCCGCACGGTGGTGGTCAATCTGCCCGGCTCACCGGGTGGCGTGAAGGACGGGCTGGCGGTGCTCGAGCCGATTCTCGGCCACCTGCTGGCCCAGGTCGCCGGAGGAGGCGCGCATGAATGAGCTGCTGGCACGGATCTCGGCCGAGCCGCTCGACCCGGCGTCGGTGGACGCCGCGGTCGCCGGCCCCCAGCACGGGGCGGTGGTGCTGTTCAGCGGGGTGGTGCGCAACCACGACGGCGGGCGCGCGGTGAGCGCGCTCGAGTACCGGGCGCACCCCGAGGCGGAGCGATTCCTGCGTCGCTGTTGCGAACAGGTGGCGGCGGAGTCGGGACTGCCGGTCGCCGCGGTCCACAGAGTGGGCGATCTCACCATCGGCGATCTCGCGCTGGTGGCGGCGGTGGCGGCACCGCACCGGGCCGAAGCCTTCGCTGTGTGCGCCGAACTGGTCGAACGCATCAAACGCGAGGTCCCCATCTGGAAGCGGCAGCGATTCGAGGACGGTCTGTCCGAGTGGGTCGGCCTCGACGCGTGCGCCGACGAGCATCCCGGCGTGGGGTAGGCTGCGGTAGTTCGGGCATCACGACGATGCTCACCGTCGTGGGATACCGGCGGGCCGGGATCGTGCCCGGTTCCGCATGCAATACCGGCATCGGCTTTCCTTGCGGCGATCCACTGCGCCCTCCGAGATCGTCTCGGGGTGCGTGCACGCTGCATCGAAAGGCAGTTCTGTACCTATGACCGTTTCCTTCTCCGACCTCGGCGTCCCCCGGACCCTGGTGGCCTCCCTGGGCGACAGCGGCATCACGAGCCCGTTCCCGATCCAGGTCGACACGCTGCCCGACACGCTGGCCGGCCGTGACGTGCTCGGCCGGGGCCGCACGGGCAGTGGCAAGACGCTGGCGTTCTCCATTCCGCTCGCCGCGCGCCTGGCCGGCCGCGCCACCCGCGAGGCCGGCCGCCCGCGTGGGCTGGTGCTGGCTCCCACCCGCGAGCTGGCCACGCAGATCGCCGCGGTCGTCGAGCCCCTCGCGCGGGTCGCCGGGCTGCGGGTGACCACCATCTTCGGCGGAGTGTCGCAGAACCGGCAGGTCGACGCGCTGCGCCGCGGCGTGGACATCGTGATCGCCTGCCCGGGCCGCCTCGAGGACCTGATGCGGCAGAAGTTCGTCACGCTCGACGCGGTGGAGATCACCGTGCTCGACGAGGCGGACCACATGGCCGATCTCGGCTTCCTGCCCGGCGTGACGCGCATCATGAACGCGACCCCCAAGGACGGTCAGCGCCTGCTGTTCTCGGCCACGCTGGACAACGGCGTCGACAAGCTCGTCAAGCGGTTCCTGCGCAACGAGGTGCTGCACTCGGTCGACGAGGCGCACTCCCCGGTGGCGGCGATGACCCATCACGTGTTCGACGTCGACAACGCCGACACGAAGAAGGACCTCGTGCGGACCCTGGCGTCCGGTACGGGCCGGCGAATCCTGTTCATGCGCACCAAGCATCAGGCCCGCAAGCTCGCCCGTCAGCTCACCGAGTCCGGCATCCCGGCGGTCGATCTGCACGGCAACCTGTCGCAGAACGCGCGCGACCGCAACCTCGCGGCGTTCTCCTCCGGTGAGGCGCGTGTGCTCGTGGCCACCGACGTCGCGGCCCGCGGCGTCCACGTCGACGACGTGGAACTGGTTGTGCACGTCGACCCGCCGGCCGAGCACAAGGCGTACCTGCACCGTTCGGGCCGTACGGCCCGCGCCGGGAGCACCGGCGACGTCGTGACCGTGGTGCTGCCCGAGCAGCGCAAGGATCTGGCCGTCATCATGCGCAAGGCCGCGATCAAGGTCACTCCGGTGCGGGTGACGGCGAAGTCGGAGCACGTGCTGGACCTGGTCGGCGAGATCGCCCCGCACGTGAGCCCGTCGGTCAAGCAGGCCGCACCGGCCCCGTCCGGCGGTGGATCGCGACGGCCGGCCCGGCGCAGCGGCAGCGGGGCCGCCGCTCAGCGCGGCGCCCGGCAGCACGGCGGCGGGGCCGCCCGGCAGCACGGCGGCGGGGCCGCCCGGCAGCACGGCGGCGGGGCCGCCCGGCAGCAGGGCGCGTCGCGGCAGGAGCAGCCGGCGGCCCGGCAGGAACGCGCCGGCCAGGCCGGGGGGCGCCGGCGTCGCCCGAATCACACGTCGGCGACCGCCGCACGGTAGGTAGGTCCCGGCTTCCGGACCCGCTCAGCGCGGGGTGAACCGGTGCACGGCCAGCATCGCGTCTGCCGGCACCGGTTCGGTCGGGACACATTCGGCGAGCCGGGCGCGTACCGCCTCGGGGTCCAGATCGGCGCCGATCACGACGAGCCGGGTGGTGGCAGGGACGTCGCCCGTGCGCCGGACGGGGTCGAAGCGGATGTGGTCGCCGACGGTGTGCAGCAGGTAGGTGCGCGTGCGTCCCCCGGCGACGACGTGGACGTACCCCTTGATGCGGAACACCCCGGCCGGCTGGTCCTCGAGGAAGTCGACGAGGGCACGCGGGTGCAGCGGGACGGGGGACTCGAAGTCGACGGCTTCGTAGCCGTCGTGCAGGTGCGTGTGGTCGCCGTCCTCGTCGTGTTCCTCGTACAGCAACCGGTCGAGGCTGAGTTGTTCGCCGGGTTGCGGCTCGGGGCGTTCGGGGATGTCGAACAGCAACGCCGGGTCGATGCGCCCGTGCACGGTGGACACGATCGCGGCGCGGTCGTTGAGGCGGCACAGCAGTTCGAGCAACTCGTCGTGGGCGTCGCCGTCGATGCGGTCGGTCTTGTTGAGCAGCACGAGGTCCGCGAGCGCGACGTGCTGATCGAGTTCGGGATGCCGGTCCCGGACGGTGCCGAACTCGGCGGCATCGACGACGAGGACGAGACCGCCGTAACCCACGTATTCGTTGCCCGAGCCGACGACGAGCCGGATCATGTTGCGCGGCTCGGCGAGTCCGCTGGCTTCGACGACGATGACGTCGATGCCGGAGGTACGGTGCGCGAGCCGGTCGAGCATCGCGTCCATGTCGGCGACGTCGACGGCGCAGCACAGGCAGCCGTTGCTCAGCGAGACCATGGAGTCGACCTGCCCGGCGACCATCATCGAGTCGATGTTGACCGAGCCGAAGTCGTTGACGATCACGCCGATTCGCGCGCCGCGGTTGTTGCGCAGCAGGTGATTGAGCAGGGTGGTCTTCCCGGAGCCCAGGAATCCTGCGACGATCACCACGGGGATCCGCTTGTTCGCCATGAGGCGAGCCTAGCGGTGCGTCCCGCCGGCCGGTCCGGGACGGGACGCACCACGGGCCTCGTCAGTTGCCCCGGCGGATCCATTCCTCGAGATGCGGGGACTCGGTGCCGATCGTCGTGCCGTCGCCGTGACCGGTGTGCACCTTCGTCTCGGCGGGCAGGGCGAACAGCTTGTCGCGGATCGAGCCGATGATGGTCGGGAAGTCCGAGTACGAGCGTCCCGTCGCACCGGGACCGCCGGAGAACAGGGTGTCGCCGGTGAACAGCTCGCCCGCCTCCGGCAGGTACAGGCACGTCGAGCCGGGCGAGTGCCCGGGGGTGTGGATGACCTGGATGTCGGTGCCCGCCACCGTGATCCGATCCCCGTCCGCGAGCGGCCGGTGCGCGACACCGGGGTGGGTCATCTCCCACAGCACGTCGTCGGCGGGGTTGAGCAGGATCGGGGCGTCGAGCTTGTCGGCCAGCTCGGGGGCGACGGTGACGTGGTCGTTGTGCCCGTGCGTGCACACGATCGCCACCACCTTCCGGCCACCGACGGCGTCGATGATCGGCTGCGCGGTGTGCGCGGCATCGATCACGACCACCTCGTCGTCGTCGCCGACGAGCCAGATGTTGTTGTCGACCTCCCACTCGCCGCCGTCGAGGGCGAAGGTGCCGTGGGTGACGACCCGATCGATACGCAGAGTCACAGGACCACCACCGAGCGCAGCACCTCGCCGCGGTGCATGGTCTCGAACGCCTTCTCCACCTGGTCGAGGGCGATGCGCTCGGTGACGAACTTCTCGAGCGGCAGCCGGCCCTGCTGGTAGAGGTCGACGAGCATGGGGAAGTCCCGCTCGGGCAGGCAGTCGCCGTACCAGGACGACTTGAGGGACCCGCCGCGGGAGAAGAAGTCGATCAGCGGCATCTCGAGGGTCATCTCCGGGGTGGGCACCCCGACGAGGACGACGGTGCCGGCCAGGTCGCGGGCGTAGAACGCCTGCTTCCACGTCTCCGGGCGGCCGACCGCGTCGATGACCACGTCGGCGCCGAAGCCGCCGGTCAGCTCCTGGATCGCCTCGACCGCATCGACCTCGGCCCCGTTGATGGTGTGGGTAGCCCCGAGGTCGGTGGCCCACTCGAGCTTCCTCGGGTCCCGGTCGACCGCGATGATCTTGTTGGCGCCGGCGAGGCGGGCGCCCATGATCGCGGCGTCGCCCACGCCGCCGCAGCCGATCACCGCGACGGAGTCGCCGCGGGTCACCCCGCCGGTGTTCACCGCGGCACCGAGGCCGGCCATCACCCCGCAGCCGAGCAGGCCGACGACGGCCGGGTCGGCGCTGGGGTCGACCTTGGTGCACTGCCCTGCGTGCACGAGGGTCTTGTCGGCGAACGCGCCGATGCCCAGGGCCGGGGTCAGCTCGGTGCCGTCCTCGAGGGTCATCTTCTGCGTGGCGTTGTGGGTGTCGAAGCAGTACTGCGGGCGGCCGCGCTTGCAGGCGCGGCACTGCCCGCACACGGCCCGCCAGTTGAGGACGACGAAGTCCCCGACGGCGACCGAGTCGACGCCCGCACCGACGGACTCGACGACACCGGCGGCCTCGTGCCCGAGCAGGAACGGGAACTCGTCGTTGATGCCGCCCTCCCGGTAGTGCAGGTCGGTGTGGCACACGCCGCACGCGGCGATCGCAACGACGACCTCTCCCGGCCCCGGGTCGGGGATGACGATCGGCACGACCTCGACGGGAGCGCCCTTCGCGCGGGCGACGACGCCCCGGACCTGCTGTGGCATGACGGTGTCTCCTTCTTCTCGTGCGGTGCTCGCGCGACGTCGGCGACGTATCGCGGTATGCGCACACGCTATCGGCGGCGCGGCACCCCGGTACCTGATCGAAGGAGTGGATCGACCTGACCGAAAGACCAGTCCCCCACTTTCGACCCCGAAATGCCGAAGTTTCGTTGATCGAGTACGGAAGTCCGACTAAGCTTCGGTATGACCGCCCTCACAGGGCGCAGCGTCCAGGCGAGGCGACCCCTCGCAGGCCCGAGGAGTGCAATGTCGATCGCCAACACGGTGACCCTCCCCCACCCCCGCAGCGAAAGCTGGGACTGGCAGCTGCACGCGGCGTGCCGGGGCCACGAGTCGTCGGCCTTCTTCCATCCCGAGGGGGAACGTGGCCGCGCACGCGAACTGCGCGAGTACCGTGCCAAGCTCGTCTGCGCCCGGTGTCCGGTTCTCGAGCGCTGCCGCACCCACGCACTGGAAGTCGGTGAGCCGTACGGCATCTGGGGTGGCATGTCGGAGTCCGAGCGCCGCTCGCGCCGCGCCGCCGTGGATCGGTCGGCCCGGTGGGGCATGCTGGGGCGCTGACGCGACCCGCCTGCGCCGCGACGCGGCGCAGGCGCCGACCAGGGAGGCACGAATGGACTCACCCGGCCACCCCGGCCCGCCGATTCTCGTCGTCATGGGGGTGTCCGGCTCCGGCAAATCGACCGTCGCGGCACTCGTCGCCGAGGCCACCGGATGGGACCTGCTCGAGGGCGACGACCTGCATCCGCGTGCCAACGTGGAGAAGATGGCCGCCGGCCGGCCGCTCAGCGACGCGGACCGGGCGCCGTGGCTCGCGGCAGTCGGCGCGTGGATCCGGGACCACACCGGCCGGGGCAGGCCGGGGGTGGTGACGTGCTCGGCGCTGCGCCGCCGCTACCGGGACGACCTCGCCGGCGAGAACGTGGTCTTCGTGCACCTGGCGGGCACGCGCGAGCAGATCCGGGAACGGCTCCGCACGCGGCGCGGCCACTACATGCCGGCCGACCTGCTGGACTCGCAGTTCGACACGTTCGAGCCGCTCGAACCCGACGAGGCGGCGATCGTCGTCGGCATCGACGCCGAGCCCGCCGACGTCGCCGCCGAGATCGTGGCGCGGGCGGCCGAGTGGACGCGCGGGACGGACGTCAGCCCGCGGCCTTGATCCCCGCCTCGGCGCCGAGCGCGGCCGCCTCGCCGCGGGTGCTCACCCCGAGCTTGCGGAGCACCGAGGCCACGTGGAACTTGACCGTCGACTCGCTGACACCGAGCCGCTCGGCGATCACCCGGTTCCGCCGGCCCGCGACGAGGTGCTCGAGCACCTCCACCTCGCGTGGCGCGAGGACCGCCAGCGCCTCGAGTGCGGGGCTGCCGGCCACGGGTGCGGGCATGTCGAGCGGTAGCCGGGCCGCGACCCGGCAGCCCCAGCCGGGCGTGGACTCGGCCTCCACGGTGCCGCCGAGGGTTTCGGCCCGGTCCCGTAGCTGCCGCGCGAGGTCGGCGGCGTCGGCCTCGCCGTCACCGTCGTCCCGGATGTCGATCAGCAGGTCGGTTCCGTCGCAGTTCCAGGCGACCCGGACGCGGCCGAGGTTCGCCTGCGCGGACATCGCGAGGACCGCGCCGCGGGCGAGGGCCCGGGCCGCATGCGCGACCTCGCCCGGCAGCGCCCGCCCGTCCACCGGCGGGGCGACCATCTCGAGGACCACCTCGCGGTGCCGGAGCAGACCGCGCAGTTCACCGTGCAGCCTAGCGAAGGCGGTGGTCACCGCCTCCTCGGCGAGTTCGCGGTGCCGGTCGACGGCCGAGCGCAGCCCGATGAGGGCATTGGTGGCGGTTTCGCGTGCGGTGATGCGGGCCCGGGTGTCGTCGAGGTCCCTCGACCGCAGCGTCGCGAGGATCGACTCGAGCGTCATCGCATGGGCCTCGGTGAGCTCGGCAACGGTCCGTGCGCGTTCGGAGGAGGCGGCGCGGGATTCGGCGAGGTACGCCGGGCTGGCGTTGCGGACCTGCAGCTGGATGCCGGTGGCCACCACGGCGAACAGGGCCCGGACCAGCTCGAGGGGAATCGAGCCGGTGCGGGCACCGCCCGGGACGAGCACGAGCAGCGTGTCGGTGGCGTCGAGGATCGCCCACACGTCGCGGTCCCGGCCCGCGATCCGGGCCGGGCCGCGACGGATCTGCCCGGTCGCGAGTTCGCTTCGGACGCGGTCGAGTTCGGCGATGGTCACGCGGTCGACGATCGCCGGGTCGCCGGCCACCTTGCGGGGCCGGCCGGTGCATTCCCGCGTGAAGATCACCAGGGCGGTGTGCGGGACCAGGTCGGTGAGCAGCGCCGAGAAGCGCTGGCCGATCTCGGTGAGCGGCCCGACCAGTACGTCCCGCAGATTCGTGATCAGCGTGTCGGGGGCCGGGATCGGGGTGTTCACTCCGGTCACGATAGCGCGCGCGGCCCGGCGACCGGCCCCGCCGATCAGTGTGTGGCCACCGAGGCGGGTGTGTCGGCGGACCGGGCGTCGGCGGTGTGCGCCTCGAACCGCAGCCGTCCCACGGCGACGGCGGCGAGCACGAGGGCGCCGGCGACGAGCAGGTAGAGCTGGGTGGGCGACCAGTGCAGGTCGAGCAGCGCACCGGCGACGATCGGCGAGGCGATGGCCCCGAGCCGGCCGACGCCGATGCCCCAGCCGACGCCGGTCGCCCGCACCGACGGCGCATACACCGAGGGCGTGATCGCGTACAGGCCCGCGATGCACCCGTTGACGAACACGCCGATGAGGGCGCCGAGGGCGAACGCGACGACCACCGCGACGGTGGCGGGGACGAAGACCACGAGCAGAGCGCCGGCGATCACCATGTACGACGCCAGGACCCGCTTCAGCGCGAATCGCGCGGACAGCGCGCCGAGCAGCGTTGCGCCGAAGATGCCGCCGAGGTTCAGCAGCACGCCCCCGGTGATGCCCTGGTCGGCCGACAGGCCCGCTTCGACGAGCAGCTTCGGCGTCCAGCTCGTCACGAAGTAGAAGGCGAACATGGTCAGGAAGAACGCGGCCCAGACGAGCAGCGTCGAGCGACGCTGCCGCGGTGCGAGGAGGCTGCCGACCCTGACGCCGGACCGCGGCCCGGAATCGTCGGCCTGTCGCGGCGCGGGCAGCGCGGCGAGCGGCTGGTGCCCGGCGCGGACCGCGAACGCGTTGATGCGGGCGAGGGCGTGGGCGGGCCGCCGGGCGAGCAGGAAGTCGAGGGATTCGGGCAGGCGGAGGTACACGACCGGGATGATCACCGCGGTGCAGACGCCGCCGAACAGGAAGACGGATCGCCATCCGTAGGAGTTCTGCAGCACGACGGCGATGATGCCGCCGACGGTGGCGCCGACGGCGTAGCCGGTGGAGTTCAGGCTCACCGCCAGCGCGCGCCACCGGTTGGAGGCGTACTCGCTGGCGATGACGTTGCTGCTGGCGAGGATTCCCCCGATGCCGACGCCGGTGAGGGCGCGCAGCAGCCCCAGCTGCAGGGCGCTCTGGCTGACCGCGGAGGCAAGCATGCCGATCGACGCGATCCCCAGGCAGAGCAGGATCATGCCGCGGCGGCCGATCGTGTCGGCCCACGGCGCGAGGAACAGCGAGCCCGCGGCCATGCCGAACAGGCCTGCGCTGAGCAGCAGGCCGAGCGCCGAACCGGACAGGCCCCACTCCTGGGACACCGACTGGGCGGTGAAGGCCATGACGAGCACGTCGAAGCCGTCGAGGACGTTGAGCAGCACGCAGATCGCCACCGCGCCCCATTGGAAGCGCGTCATCGGGCTGGTGTCGATGCGTTCACGTAGATCGATTGCCATGTATCGGGCCCCTGTTCGAAGGATGTGAGGCGAGTCACCTGCGAGGAGCGTGATGGATCGGATCACAACGAATCCACCCTCCTTCCGGATACCGGAAGGGCACCGCCCGACTTTCCGCCATCCGGAAGTCGGGTGGCGCCCGTCACGTGCCGCCCGTCACGGTGGAGGCATCCGCCGGTCGCTCGGACCGGAACCATCCCCGTGGAGACGAGACAACCATGACGAAGATCGCCCGGAACCAGTGGTATGTGGCCGCCTACGGCCGCGAGATCGACCGGGAACTGTTCGCCCGGACCATCTGCGACGAGCCGATCCTGTTCTGGCGCACCGAATCCGGTGAGGTCACCGCAATGTCGGACCGGTGCGTGCACCGCCGCTTCCCGCTCTCGCAGGCGCCGAGCCGCCTCGCGGGCGACACGGTCGTATGCGGCTACCACGGCTTCACCTACGGGCCCGACGGCGGCTGCGTGGCCGTGCCGGGCCAGAAGCGGGTGCCCCGCACCGCGCGACTGAAGTCGTACCCGGTGGTCGAGCAGGACTCGTTCGTGTGGATCTGGATCGCCGACCCGGACCGTCCGGCCGAGCCCGATCCGACCCGCATCCCCCGGGCGCCGTGGCTCGACGCGCCCGGCTACGCCGTGGCCTCGGGCATGGAGCCGCTGCGGGCGCGCTACAGCCTGCTCGTCGACAACCTGATGGACCTCTCCCACGAGACGTACCTGCACGGCGGCTACATCGGCACCCCCGAGGTGGCCGAGACCCCCATCACCACCGAGGTCGACGACGAGGCCGGGATCGTCTACGTCTCCCGGCACATCGCCGACGCGGAATGCCCGCCCTTCTACGCCGAATCGACCGGCCTCGAGGGCCGCATCACCCGATGGCAGGACATCGAGTACCACCCGCCGTGCCTGTACCTGCTGCACAGCCGGATCGCGCCCGTCGGCGTGCTGCCGCCCGAGACCGGACCCGACAGCGACGCGTTCCACGTCGAGGTGGTCTACGCGATCACCCCGGAGACCGAACACTCCACTCACGATTTCTGGTCGGTGGCAAGGGATTTTGCGCTCGAGGACGAGAAGGTCACCGAGTTCCTGCGCGAGAACAACCGCACCGTCGTGCTGCAGGACGTCGTCGCGCTCGACCGGCTCGAACAGGTGCTCGCCACCGAACCAGAGGGGTACCAGGAACTGAGCATCAACATCGACGCCGGCGCTCTGGCCGCGCGGCGGATCCTGCAGGCGATGACGGCGGGCGGCACCCTCGCCGAGACGAGGTAACCGATGTCCTCGCAACCGAACCGGATGCTGCGCGGGCCCAACGTGATGCGCGTCGTGTGGCTGCCCGGCTCCGACCGCCTCGAGGGAACGTGCCATTGCGGTGCCCGGCACGTCGCCGAGGATCCCGTCACGCTGTGGGACTGGCTGCTCGCTCATCCCGTCGGCCACGCCGACGCCCTCCCCCGGCCGCCCGAACCGACCCGCGAAGTCGCTCACGCGTAAGGACCCGACCATGACATTTCCGGAAAACAACTCCCCGGCAAACGAATTCGGCACCGACCTCGAAATCGTCGAGCGGACGGAACCCGCGGACGGCGTCGTCGCGTTGCGCCTGCGGCACCCGGACGGCGGGCCCCTGCCGCCGTGGAGTCCCGGCGCGCACATCGATCTCGTGCTCGACGAGGACCTCGTCCGTCAGTACTCGCTGTGCGGCGACCCGGCCGACACCGGGACGTGGCGCATCGCCGTCCTGCGCGAGGCCGACGGCCGCGGCGGCTCGCAGTACGTGCACGACAAACTCGCCGTCGGTGACCGCGTCCGCGTTCACGGACCCCGCAACAACTTCGACCTCGCCCCGGCGCCGCGCTACCTCTTCCTCGCCGGCGGGATCGGGATCACCCCGATAGTGCCGATGATCGCCGCGGCCGAGGCGGCCGGCGCCGACTGGTCCCTCGTCTACGGCGGCCGCCGCCGCGCCTCGATGGCGTTCGCCGACGACCTCGTCACCCGCTACCCGGGCCGGGTCACCCTCGTGCCGCAGGACGAACGGGGCCCGCTCGATCTGCCGTCGCTGCTCGGGGACCCGCGTCCCGGCACCCTCGTCTACTGCTGCGGCCCCGCCGGGCTGCTCGACGCCGTCACCACCGCCTGCGCCGACCGGCCCGCCGGGTCGCTGCGGATCGAACGGTTCGCCGCGAAGGAACAGTCCGCACCGGTGCGCTCGGACGGCTTCGAGGTGGAGCTGGCCCTGAGCGGTACCACCGTCACCGTCGCGCCCGACGAGAGCGTCCTGGACGCCGTCGCCGCCGCGGGTGTGCAGGTGCTCTCGTCCTGCCGCGAAGGTACCTGCGGCACCTGCGAGACCACCGTGCTCGCCGGCACGGTGGACCACCGCGACTCCCTGCTGACCCCCGAAGAACAGGCCGCGCACGACACCATGCTGATCTGCGTGTCCCGCGCCGCCTGCCCCCGCCTGGTTCTCGAACTCTGACTGCCCGAATCCCGAGGTGACCGCCGTGACCGTCGCAATGCACCCGCCCACCCTCGACGACGACCCGTTCGACGACGCCGTCCTCGCCGACCCGTACGAGTTCCACGCCCGGCTGCGCGCCGCCGGACCGGTGGTGTACCTGCCCCGATACGACGTGTACGCGACGGGCAGGTTCGAGGAGGTCCACGCCTGCCTCACCGACTGGCGCACCTTCGTCTCCGGACGAGGGGTCGGCCTCGCCGACTTCGCCCACGAGACGCCGTGGCGTACCCCGAGCCTGCTGCTCGAGGCCGACCCGCCGGACCACACGGTGGTGCGGGCGGCCATGGGGGTCGTCGTCTCGCCGCGCACCGTGCGCGCGCTACGCGCCGGGTTCGAGGCCGAGGCCGACGCCCTGGCCGACGCGCTCGTGGCCCGTGGTGAGTTCGACGCCGTCACCGATCTCGCCGAGGTGTTCCCCCTGCGGGTGTTCCCGGACGCGGTGGGGATCCGGGAGGACGGCCGCGAGCATCTGTTGCCGTACGGCGCCATGGCGTTCAACGCCTTCGGACCCCGCAACGACCGCGTGGAGAAGGCACTCGCCGCGTCCGGGCCGACGCAGGAGTGGGTCGCGGAGTCGTGCCAGCGGGAGAATCTCGCGCCGGGCGGGTTCGGCGCGCAGATCTGGGCGGCCGCCGACCGTGGTGACATCACCGCCGAACAGGCGCCTATGCTCGTTCGATCCCTGCTCACCGCCGGCGTGGACACCACCGTTCACGGCATCGCCAACACCGTCTACGCCATGACGCGGTTCCCCGGGCAGTGGCAGGCGCTGCACGCCCGGCCGGCGCTCGCGAAGTTCGCATTCGACGAGGCGCTGCGCTGGGAATCGCCCGTGCAGACCTTCTTCCGCACCACCTCCACCGACACCGAGGTGGCCGGCGTCCCCATCGGCGAGGGCCGCAAGGTCCTGCTGTTCCTCGGCGCCGCCAACCGCGACGAACGGCGATGGGGACCCGATGCGCACGTCGTCGACATCCACCGCTCCGCCGGCGGACACGTCGCGTTCGGCATGGGCATCCACCAGTGCGTCGGTCAGCCGATCGCGCGGCTCGAGGCCGAGGTGCTGCTCACCGCGCTGGCACAGCGGATCCGGCGGATCGAACCGGCCGGGGCTCCGGTGCCGCAACCGAACAACACGCTCAAGGGCTGGGCTAGCATTCCGCTCAGAGTCGAACCGGCCTGACCGGAGCAGTTCCCGAGGAAGGGGTGAGCACACCGTGACCCCCACCGGCGCCGCCCGCCCGGCCACCGGTTCCGTCACGGTACGCGCGCTCACCCTCCTGGAGGCGTTCACGCGCGAGCAACCCAACCTGACCCTGAGCGAGATTTCCCGGCGCACCGGCCTGCCGCTCACCACGGTGCACCGGCTCGCCGGGGATCTCACCGAGTGGGGCGCGCTGGAACGCGACTCGTCCGGCCGATTCAGCATCGGCCTCCGGCTGTGGCAGGTCGCGGCGCTCGCGCCGCGCGGCATGCTGCTGCGTGAGCTGGCGCTGCCCGTGATGGAGGACCTGTCGCAGATCACCCAGGAGAACGTGCAGCTCGGTGTGCGCGAGGGGACCGAGGTGGTGTTCGTCGAACGCCTGCGCGGTCAGCGGGCGGTGAAGACCCTCACCCGGGTCGGCAGCCCCTTTCCCATCCATGCGTCCGGCCTGGGACTCGTGCTGCTCGCGTTCGCACCGCGCTCCGTTCAGGAGGAGGTGCTGGCCCGGCCGCTGGAGCGGTTCACCGAACGCACCCTCACCTCCCCCGCCGAGCTGCGCCGGGTCCTGGCCGAGGTACGCCGCTCCGAGATCGCGGTGAGCGACCGGCAGGTGACGATGGAGGCGGTCTCCGTGGCCGCACCGATCTTCGAGCGGCCCGGCGTCGCCATCGCGGCGCTGTCGATCGTCGCCGCCGCGGACACCGCGCAGGTCACCGCACTGTCCCAACTGGTCCGCGCCGCGGCCCGCGCGATCGGCCGCTCCCTGCGGCCCGGCGGATTGACGAGCAGCGATGGGTGAACCCGCCCGCACCGTGCCGCGGCTGCTGCTCGACCGGGTGGCCCGCACGCCCCACGCGGAGGCATTCCGGCACCCCAGCGGCGACGACTGGACGAGCGTGTCGTGGACCGAGGTGGCCGGCCGGGTCACCGCCCTCGCCGCCGGGTTGATCGGCCGTGGAATTCGCCCGGGCGCGCACGTCGCCGTCTGCGCCGCCACCAGCTACGAGTGGATCCTCGCCGACCTCGCGATCGTGTGCGCCGGGGCGGTCACCGTGCCGGTCTATCCCGCCACCCCGCCGACAGAGGTGGTGGCACTGCTCCGGCACTCGGGCAGCGTGCTGACCTTCACCGACCGGCCGCTGCCCACCGCGCCGGTGCTGCACCTGGACCGGCTCGGCGAACTCGAGGCCGAGGGCCGACGGCTCCTGGCCGCCGATCCCGGAGCGGTCGCGGCCCGCATCGCGGGCGTGACGCCCGACCACCTGGCCACCCTGATCTACACCTCCGCCTCCGACGGCACCGCCAAGGGCGCGTGCCTGCCGCACGCCGCCGTCACCTACGAGGCCCGGGCCATGGCCAGCCTGGGCATGCTCACGCCCTCGGACCTGCAACTGCTGTGGCTGCCGCTCTCCCACGTCTTCGGACGTGCGCTGCTGTTCGTGGGCGTGCACCTGGGCGTGCCGACGATCGTCGACGGCCGTGCCGATCGGGTCGTGCAGCACCTCGGCGAGGTCCGGCCGACATTCCTCGGGTCCGTTCCCCACGTGCTGGGCAAGATCCGCGCCGGCGTGGAGTCCGGTGCCGCGGATCTGGGCCGGTTGCGGTTCGTGATCTCCGGCTCGGCGCGGCTCGACCGTCCGCTGGCCGAGTGGTTCGAAGGGGCCGGCGTGCCGGCACTCGAGGGATACGGCCTCACCGAGACCGCGGGTCCGTGCTGCGTCAACCGCCCGGACAGCCGGCGCCTCGGTTCCATGGGCCGGCCGCTGCCCGGCACGCAGGTGCGCATCGCCGCCGACGGGGAACTGCTCGTCCGCAGCCCCGCCGTCATGTCCGGATACCACGACGACGCCGAGCGCACCGCCGCAGTCCTCGACCGCGACGGGTGGTTCCACACCGGCGATCGCGCCGTCGTCGACGACGACGGTTTCGTCACCCTGCGCGCCCGCAAGAAGGAGGTGTTCAAGACCTCCACCGGCAAGTACGTCGCGCCGGTCGCCGTCGCACGCCGGTTCCGGGCACTGTTGCCCGGCGCGGACCTCGTCGTGGTGGGCGAGCACCGCCCCTACTGCGTAGGACTGGTGGTCCCCACCTCGGGCCGGGCGATCCCCCCGGCCGAGGCCGCGGCCGCCGTCGCCCGGCTCAATGCGGAGCTCGGCCGCTGGGAACGCATCCGCCGGTTCACCGTGCTGCCCGCACCGCTGCCGCCCACGGAGGTCGACGCGCACGGACACCCGCTGCGGGAGCGGGTGCTCGCGCGCTGTGCCGAGGTGGTGCGCCGGCTGTACGAGGGTTGATCAGGGGCGGTAGCCCGGCTCGGTGCGACCGGCGTCCCAGGTGCGATCGGCGTCCCAGGTGGACACCGCCCAGATCACCACCACGTCGATCGCGATGATCGCGAGCGACCATCCCGGGTAGTAGGGCAACCACAGGAAGTTCGCGATGATCGACAGCGCCGCGATGACGATCGCGGCGACGCGCGCCCACGTGGCTCCCGTGACGAGAGCGAGACCGATCACGGCCACGAGGATGCCCAGGATCAGATGCACCCAGCCCCACGCCGAGACGCTCCAGGAGAAGGTGTACTCCTGGCCGACCACGATGATGTCGTCCTTGGCGATCGCGGCGATGCCCTGCAGAACCTGCAGGACGCCGACCGTCGCGAGCAGGATGCCGGCCGCGATCGACGTGCCCGCGGCGAAGCCCTGCTTCAGGCCGGACCCCGTTGCAGGTCCACTGTCGTGGCGGACCGCGGCGGGGCCGCCGGCCTCGTGGGCACCACCACCGTGGCGCGCGGACGCACCCGCCGCTGCCGTGGAACCTGCACCGGCGGTGGCACCTGCACCAGCCGTCGAACCTGTGCCGGCCGTCGAACCTGCACCGGCCGTGGCACCCGCACCGGTTGGAGAACCCGGGGTAACGCTCGAACCTTCGGACACGACAGCTCACCTCTCCCGTTTTCGAAGCGATCCTTCACAGTGTGCGCCGCCGGACGAGAGCGTGGAGCAGGTTCCGAGGGTGAAAAATGTCGGCATTGCCCGGAGAAGGGGGCCGCCGCGGTGGGAGAAGGATCCGGAGAGTGCCGGAGGGAGTGGAGCTAAGGGGACTCGAACCCCTGACCCCCACACTGCCAGTGTGGTGCGCTACCAGCTGCGCCATAGCCCCGTGCAGAACAACCGTGCCACCCGCGGTGGCCTCTCACGACGAGAGGCGAGAGCATTCACTCTCGCCTCTCGCGGTGATGGTGGAGCTAAGGGGACTCGAACCCCTGACCCCCACACTGCCAGTGTGGTGCGCTACCAGCTGCGCCATAGCCCCGTACTCGGATCGTCACCCGGGATTCACTCCCCGGTGCGAGAAGAAAATTACACCATCGCCGTCGACGACAACAAATCGCCTGGTCAGTGGCGACGGTGCGGGCGACGGTGGTCGAACGGCCGACCACCGTCGCCGCCGCCTCAGCCGAGTTCGGCCACCCAGTTGTCGTTGCCGAGGGCGTCGATCACCGTGCCGTTGTGCACCACCGCGGGGGTGCCGGACGCGCCCGCCGCCGCGAGCGCCTGCCGTCCCGCCTCCGCGTCGACGGCGGCCTGCTCGACGCGCGCGCCGTCGGCGACGCACTGCGCCGCCTCGTCGGACGCCCCGGCGTCCCGCGCCATCTGTGCCAGCTCGGCGTTGGTGAGGTCGCTGTCGCTCCGCTCGGCGGGCTGGTTCTCCGGCGAGAGCAACGCGGCGTGGAACGCGGAGAACGCCGTCGCATCACCGGTCTGCGCGACGCACTGGCCGGCCGCGACCGCGCGGGTCGAGTAGTCGCCGCTCGCGGAGAGCTGATCGAGGAACGCGAGCATGTGGTACCGCACGGCGACGTCGCCGGCGTCGACCGCCTGCGCGAGTTCCTGGCCGTGCTTGTGCTCGAGCTCGGCGCAGTACGGACACAGCGGATCCTCGAACAGGTCGATCGTGGTCGCGGCGTCGGGAAGACCGAGCACGATGACACCGTCGTCCTGCAGCTCCACCTGCACCGCGGTGTTCTGCACCGTCCCGTAGCCCTCGTTGCGCGCCTTGCCCCGGTTCGACTGCCACAACACCCCCCCGATGACCAGCACCGCGATGACCAGGACCGCGATGCCGCCGAGGATGAAGGTGGACTTGCTCGACGTCGGCTCCGGCGTGTACTTGACCGGTTTGACCTTCTTCGCGCTCACGGAATCTGCCCTTCGCTGCTCGGGGATCGATGCGGGATCACTCTGCCATCGCGGGCTGAGTGCGTGCTGAGAGCCTCGCCCGTGAGCCGAGACCGAGCGCGAACGGACTGCGCGGGAACACCGTCAACCACCCGGCCAGGGCGAGGAAGCCGAGGTCTCGTGCGATCTCCCCGGCGTAGTCCCAGCCGTTCACGTCCGCCGCTCCACCGCCGCCGAAGCATCCGCAGTCGATGGACAGGCCGCGGGCCCAGACCGAGGCGATCACCGCGATCAAGGTCAGCAGCGCAGCCGCGCCCACGACCGCTGCGGCGCGCACCGCGAGTCCGATCAGCAGCAGCAGGCCGAGCACGAGTTCGAGGATCGGCAGACCGGCCGCAACGGGCCGTACGAGCGCCTCGGGCAACAACTGGTATGCGCGGACGGCCACGACGGTCTGTGACGGATCGGCGAACTTGATCCATCCGGAGATCAGCCACACGGCAGCGAGACCGAGCCGGGCGATCAGGCTGAACAGGGGAATCCACACCCCTTCGACAGTACCGACGACTGGGGTCAGATCTCCGTGGCTTCGGTCACTGTGGGTTTCCGGGCGGGCCGCGGCGCCAGCGCCCAGGGCACGGCGACGAGCAGCATGACGGCGCCGGTCACGGCGAAGGCGGCCCCGTACGACACCTGCTGCGCCAGGATTCCGGCGGCGACCGGTCCGATCACCGCCCCCACATCCGCGGTCATCTGGAACGTCGCCAGCACCGGGCCCCCGCGCGCCCTGCTGCCGACCACGTCGGCGACGGACGCCTGCTGGGCCGGGTTCATCAGGCCGGACCCGACGCCGGCCAGCAGCGACGTCGCGAAGAACAGCGCGAGGTTCGTGGTGAGGCCCATCGCGATCGTGCTGGTCCCGCACACCACCAGCCCCAGCAGGACGAACGGGCGGCGGCCGAACCGGTCGGACAACCGCCCGGAGACCATCAGGACCAGGGCATTGCCCACGGCGAACACCGTCAGTGCCACCCCGGCGAGGCCGGCGTCGCGCCCGAGGACCTCCACGACGAACAGCGGCACCATCGCCACCCGCACGCCGAAGACGACCCAGCCGTTGGCGAAGTTCGACCCGAGCGCGGCCCGGTACACCGGCGACCGCAGAGCCTCCCGCAGCCGCATCACCGGCATGGCGCCGCCGGAGTCCGGCACGGCAAGCGCGGAGTGACGCAGGCTCACGAACACGACCGCCGCCGCGACGAGCAGCGCCACCGCATAGATGAGGAACGGTGCCCGCAGGCCCAGCCCGACCAGGGCGCCCCCGGCGAGGGGGCCACCGATGTTGCCGAGCAGGAAGCTCGTCGCGTAGAGCCCCGACACCCGGCCCCGCGCGTTCGGCGGCGAGATGCGGATCAGCAACCCGAGCGCCGAGACGGTGAACATGGTGGAGCCGATGCCGCCGAGCGCCCGGAACAGCAGCAGCTGCCAGTAGTCCGTCGCGAAGGCGCAGGCGCCGGTGGACAGCGCCACGATGAGCACGCCGGCGGTGTACACCGGCCGCTCCCCCAGCCGCTGCACGAGGTTTCCGCTCGCGGGGGCGAACAGCAGGCGCATCGCCGCGAACGCCGAGATGACGACGGACGCCGCGGTGACCCCCACCCCGAAGCTGCGCGCGAACTGCGGCAGCGCGGGTGCGACGAGACCGAAACCGAGGGCGATGACGAAGGCCGCGCTGACCAGGACCCAGATCTCCCGCGGCAGGGCGGCGTCGCGTGTTCGCATGATGGCCTGATGTTAGCGACGCGCACGACCGGGAGGGCGGGCGCGTCCCGCCGGTGCGGGCTCAGCCGAGGACGTGGGACACCAGGTCCCGCGCCGCGTCCTGGACGCGGGCGAGATGCTCCGGGCCGAGGAACGATTCGGCGTAGATCTTGTACACGTCCTCGGTGCCGGAGGGCCGGGCCGCGAACCACGCGTTCTCCGTCGTGACCTTCAGGCCCCCGAGCGCGGCACCGTTGCCCGGCGCGGCGGTGAGGGTCGCGGTGATCGGCTCGCCGGCGAGTTCGGTGGCGTCGACCTGGTCGGGCGAGAGCTTCGCCAGGACGGCCTTCTGCTCGCGCGTCGCGGGCGCGTCGACCCGGGCGTACGACGGGTCGCCGTAGCGCTCGGCGAGCTCGGCGTAGCGCCGGGAGGGGGTCGTGCCGGTCACGGCGGTGATCTCGGACGCGAGCAGGGCCAGCAGGATGCCGTCCTTGTCGGTGGTCCACACCGAGCCGTCGCGCCGCAGGAAGGAGGCGCCGGCGCTCTCCTCTCCACCGAAGCCGAGGCTGCCGTCGAGCAGGCCGGGAACGAACCACTTGAAGCCCACCGGCACCTCGAGCAGACCCCGGCCCAGGCCCGCGGCCACGCGGTCGATCATCGACGAGCTCACGAGGGTTTTGCCGACCTTCGCCTCGGCCGACCATCCGGACCGGTGCCGGTACAGGTAGTCGATGGCGACCGCGAGGTAGTGGTTCGGGTTCATCAGCCCCCCGTCGGGGGTGACGATGCCGTGCCGGTCGGCGTCGGCGTCGTTGCCGGTCGCCAGGTCGTAGCGGTCGCGGGCGCCGATCAGCGACGCCATCGCGTTGGGCGACGAGCAGTCCATCCGGATCCTGCCGTCGGTGTCGAGGGTCATGAACCGCCAGGTGGCGTCGACGAGCGGGTTGACGACGGTCAGGTCCAGCCGGTGCCGCTCGGCGATCTCGCCCCAGTAGTCGACGCTGGCGCCGCCGAGCGGATCGGCGCCGACGCGCAACCCGGCGTCGCGGACGGCGTCGAGATCCACGACGTTCGGCAGGTCGTCGATGTAGGCGGCGAGGAAATCGTGCCGGCCGGCGTCGGCGAGCGCCCGGACGGCGGGCACCCGGCGCACCCCGTTCAGCCCCGCGGCGAGCAGTTCGTTGGCGCGCGCCGCGATCGCCGACGTCGCATCGGTGTCGGCGGGCCCGCCGTGCGGCGGGTTGTACTTGAAGCCGCCGTCGCGGGGTGGATTGTGCGACGGGGTGACGACGATGCCGTCGGCGCGGGCACCGGATCCAGCGCCGGCGTTGTGCCGCAGGATCGCGTGGCTCACGGCCGGGGTCGGCGTGTAGCGGTCGCGAGCGTCGATCACCACGTCGACGCCGTTGGCGGCGAGCACCTCGAGTGCGCTCGTCCACGCCGGCTCCGACAACGCGTGGGTGTCGCGGCCGAGGAACAGCGGACCGGTGATCTGCTGCGCCGCCCGGTACTCGACGATCGCCTGGGTGGTGGCGAGGATGTGCTGCTCGTTGAAGGCGCCGTCGAGGCTGGAACCGCGGTGACCGGAGGTGCCGAAGGCCACCTGCTGCATCGGATCCTGCGGGTCCGGCGTCACCGTGTAGTACGCGGTGACCAGGTGCGCGAGGTCCTCCAGATCCTCCGCCGCCGCCGGTTGTCCCGCTCGTTCGTGCGCCATGTGACCTCCTCGTCCACCCGACCTTGCCCTGCTCATCTTGCCCGCCCGGCGTGCCCGGCGCGCGCCGATCGCCGTCGGTCAGGACGTGAGGGCATACCCGGCCCAGGCCGCGGCCGTGCCGGCGAGCACGCTCACCGCCGCATACACCGTCGCGGTGACCGGGCGGCGCACCCGGACGAGACCGACCGTCTCGACGGCGAACGTCGAGTAGGTGGTCAGGCCCCCGCAGAACCCCGTGCCGAGCAGCGCGAACGTCGAGGGCGCGAGCGCGGCCCCGGACAGCACACCGAGCAGCAGGCAACCGAGGACGTTGACGGTCAGGGTCGCCACCGGGACGCTGCGGTAGGAGCGGACGTGCCGGCCCGCGAGATAGCGCAGGACCGCTCCGGCACCGCCGCCCAGGGCGACGAGCAGGACGGTCATCGGGCCGTCCGGTGCCGCCACGCCTCACCGGCCGCCATGCCGGCGCGCGCCGCCGCGAGTGCCCCCACGAGTGTCACGGCCACATAGACGACGGCAGTCGCGGGGTGGCGGACCGCGTCGACGGCGAACGTGGAGAAGGTGGTGAACCCGCCGAGCACACCGACGCCGAGGAACAGGCGCCACAGCCGGTCGGGACCGAGCATCGCTGCGACGACGCCGAGCAGCAGCGAACCGGCGATGTTGATCGCCGCGATCGTCCAGATGCCGGGGAATTGCACGGACAGCGCGTATCGGGTGACAGCGCCCACCGCGCCGCCCGCGGCGACGACGGCCGTCGGCTTGTACTCCATGCCGGTAACCGTAGAGGTCCGGCATATGCGAAGGACCCCGGCCGGGTGGCCGGGGTCCTTCGCGTTTCCGGTGGAGCTGCCGGGAATCGAACCCGGGTCCTCCGCCGCCTCGCCAGGGCTTCTCCGTGTGCAGTTCGCTATGTCTCTACTTGGATCTCCCGGTCCCGCGAACAAGCCGAGATGACGATCCCAGTCGCTGTTTGTTGTCCCGTCCGGCTCCGCGACCGAGCCGTACGGTGGAGCTCCCTAGTCGATGCCAGGATCCGGGGCGGGAGCACACCCGGTCTGACAGAGACGCACTCGCTTAGGCAGCGAGGGCGTACTCGCGCTGAGTAGACTCGGCGCTTATTGGTTTGCAGCGACGCTTACGGTGGTCTCTTGCCTGCACCGACACGCTTCCCCTAGCTCAACGTACGCAGTCGAAACCGTTCAGCCCCGTACGTACCTGCGGCCTTCGCAGGACTACCCACTTTAACGCGCGGACCCCCCTCCGTCATTCCCATTTCCACCGTGATGCGAATGACGTGGCTCACAGCCCTCAGGCGGCCGCGGTGATCATGCCGACGGCGGTGAGGGCGAGCACCATTCCGGTCATCTGGCCCCGCCCGATGCGCTCGCCCAGCACGACCATCGCCAGCAGCACGGTCGCCGCCGGGTACAGCGCGCCGATGACGCTCACCAGCGACAGCATGCCGCCCTGGAAGGCGAACATCAGCGCACCGTTGGCGATCACGTCCAGCACCGCGACCGCGATGATGTGCGGATAGACCCGGCTCGGCGGCCGGATCATCTGCCGCACGCCCAGGGCCACCGCCCACACGACGAGTGTCGCCGTGAGCCGGGACATGCCGAGGGGCCACAGGCCGGTGCCCGCGGGGACGCGGTGCAGCGCGACGAACATCAGCGCGAACGCGACTCCGGAGCCGACGGTCAGCCACGCCACGTTCGCGGTGAATCGGGGTTGCTCGTCCCCGGCGACGCCTTCCTTCGATTCGCGACTGACCAGCACGACGGCGACGAGGGCGATCGCGATGCCGGCGTAGGCGACCGGTCCGGGCCGCTCCCCCGTCGCGATCCCGACGAGCACCGGGATACCGGCCACGAGCACGGCGGTGAGCGGGGACACCACCGACATCGGGCCCGCGGCGAGCGCGAGATAGAACCACCAGATCGCGAGCCCGCCGGCGACACCGGCCGCCGCACCCCAGCCGAGGGACTCGGGGGTGAGGTCGCCGCCCACGAGCGGCGCGGCGGCGAGCACCAGCAGCAGCGACAGCGGGTACGAGACGATCACGAACCGCAGCGCCGCCACCCGGCGGGACGCGACCCCGCCGAGGAAGTCGCTCACCCCGTAGCCGACCGCGGCCACCAGGGCGAGCACGATCGCCGTCAGCGCATGCCCTTCACCCGCCGGCCGAGCTCGCGGGTCACCTCGCGCTCGGCGGTGCGACGGGCCAGGTCCTGCCGCTTGTCGTAGTCCTGCTTGCCCTTGGCCAGCGCCAATTCGACCTTCACCTTGCCGTCGGAGAAGTACATCGACAGCGGGACCAGGGTCTGGTTGCCCTCACGGGTCTTGCCGACGAGGTTGTCGATCTCCCGGCGGTGCAGCAGCAGCTTGCGGGTGCGCCGGGGCGCGTGGTTGGTCCACGTGCCGTGCCCGTACTCGGGGATGTGCAGCCCGCGCAGCCACACCTCGCCGTCGTCGACGGTGGCGAACGCGTCGACGAGCGACGCCTTGCCCTCGCGCAGGCTCTTGACCTCGGTGCCCAGGAGCGCGACTCCGGCCTCGTACGTGTCGAGAATGGTGTAGTTGTGCCGTGCCTTGCGATTCGTGGCGATGACCTTGCGGCCCTTTTCCTTCACTTTCGGGCCCCTCCGGTCCTCCACTTTCGGGCCCCTCCGGTCCTCGATGCGTCCGACAGATCTGTGTACAGCATAGGTAGCGGACGCAACGAGATATTCCCGCGCACCGACGCGCGGCTATTCACGCACGTACAGGCGCAGGGTGACGTAGGCGGTCAGGGCCGCCATGCCGACGCCCACCAGCACCAGGATCGGCGAGACCAGCAGCACGTCGCTGTTGGAGATGCGGGCGACGATGTTGGCCTCGTAGACCTCCGAGAGCACCTCGTCGACGAAGGCGCCCTTCGCGACGAACAACCCCGCGATCGCCAGCGCCGCGCCGATCACGGCCGCCACGACGGCCTCGAGCAGGAACGGCAGCTGGGTGTACCAGCGGGTGGCGCCGACCAGCCGCATGATGCCCACCTCGGTGCGGCGGGTGAACGCGGCGATCTGCACCATGTTCGCGATGAGCAGGATCGCAGCGACCGCCTGGACCGTGGCGATCGCGAATGCGGCGTTGCGGACGCCGCCCAGCACGCTGAACAGCCGCTCGACGAGGTCCTTCTGATTGAGCACGCTGTCGACACCGGGACGGACGGCGAACTGGTCCTCGATCACCCCGAAGCGGTCGGGATCCGAGAGCTTGATCTTGAACGAGGCCGGGAAGCTCTCGGCACTGACGAGCTCGGCGAGCTCCGGCTGGTCCTTGAAGACCCGCTCGGTCGCGTCGGCGACGGCGTCCTCGCGGTTGAGGTACTGCACCGACACCACCGCCGGGGTGTTCTCGAGGTCCGAGCGCAGGGTGCGGCAGATGTCCTGTTCGCAGTCGGGGTCGAGCGTCGAGATGTCGTCGGTGAGGAACACCTGCACCTCGACCCGGTCGAGGAAGATCTGCTGCGTCTTGTCGGCCATCTGCACGACGAGCAGACCCGCGCCGAACAGGCCGAGGGAGATCGCGGTGGTCAGGATCATCGCGACGGTCATGGTCAGGTTGCGGCGCAGGCCGGTGACGACCTCGCTCAGGATGAAGCTGGCACGCATGGAGTGTCGAAGTCCTTCGGTTGCCGGAGGGGCGAGAGCGATGGGAGCGGAGGAGCGCGGTCAGCGACCGACGCCGTAGACGCCGCGCGCCTCGTCGCGCACGACCCGACCGAGATCGAGCTCGACCACGCGGCGCCGCATGGAGTCGACGATGTGGTGGTCATGGGTGGCCATGAGCACGGTGGTGCCCGTGCGGTTGATGCGCTCGAGCAGCATCATGATGTCCTGGCTGGTGTCCGGGTCGAGATTGCCGGTCGGTTCGTCGGCCATGAGCACCAGGGGCCGGTTCACGAAGGCCCGGGCGATCGCGACGCGCTGCTGTTCGCCGCCGGACAGTTCGGTGGGCAGGCGGTCGGCCTTGCCGGACAGGCCGACGAGGTCGAGCACCTCGGGCACGGTGCGAGCGACGACCGAGCGGGGCTTGCCGATCACCTCGAGCGCGAACGCGACGTTCTCGGCCACCGTCTTGCGCTGCAGCAGCCGGAAGTCCTGGAATACGCAGCCGAGGTTCTGCCGCAACCTGGGCACCCGGCGCGCCGACAGGCGGTTGACGTGGAAGTCCGCCACGTGGATGTCACCGGAGGTGGGCGTGTCGTCACGCAGGAGCAGCCGCAGGAAGGTCGACTTCCCGGAACCGGACGGGCCGATGAGGAAGACGAACTCGCCCTTGTCGATCTCGACGCTCACCTTGTCGAGGGCGGGCCGGGTCGACGTCTTGTACGACTTGGACACATTCTCCAGGCGGATCACGCCGCCATGCTAGCCGTTATCGGACGGTGACCTAAGGAACCGACTCGCCGGTAGGTTCGGCGGGGGACGAATCGCCGAGGCCGGGAATCGGAATCTCGGGCAGCCGCAGGCCGGGCTGAGTCGTCGTGGTCGTCGGGGCCGGGGCCTCGGGAACGGTGCGCGAACCCGCTCCGCCGGGCGTGGATCCGGTCCCGGTCGGCGCCGGCGTGGTCGTCGTCGGGGTCGGCTCCGTAGTGGTCGTCGTGGGGCTCGGTTCGGCGGTGGTGGGCTCGGGCACGTACGGCACGTACGGCGTCTCGCTGACGACCACCGCGCCCGGCGGCGCCGTCGCCGTGCCCCGTTCCTCCTCCGGGTTGAGGTACAGGTAGAGCACCCACAGCCCCAGCCACACCAGGCACAGGGCCAGGGTGGCGGTACGCAGCCGGCCGCCGAAGACGTGGTCCGGGATGTGGAACCTGCGAGGCTCGCTCACCGCACCGCCTCGATCCCGTGGATCGGGGTGGACGTGTCGAGCTGTGGATGGACGGTGAGGCCCTGCCGGCGCAACGCGAGCGCGACCCGCACGCGCAGTTCCCGTCCCACCTGGAACTGCTTGCCGGGCAGGGTGCGCGCGACCATGCGAACGCTGACCTGGTCGACCTCGAGGCTCTCGACGCCCATCACGGTGGGCTCGTCGAGCAGCAGTTCCTTCAGCTTCTCGTCCTCGAAGGCATTGACGCCGACCTCGTGCAGGATGTCGTTGACCTCCGCGATGTCGGCCGTGACCGGGATCGGCACGTCGACGACCGCACGGGCCCAGTCCTTGGAGAGGTTGACGGCCTTGTTGATCTGCCCGTTGGGCACGGTGATGACCTCGCCGGCGGCGTTGCGCAGCTTGGTGACGCGCAGGGTGACGTCCTCGACCGTGCCGACGGCGTCGGCGGAGGCCCCGGTGACCGAGATCTGGACCGTGTCACCGAACCCGTACTGCCGTTCGGTGATGATGAAGAATCCGGCGAGAATGTCCTGGACGATGCGCTGGGCGCCGAAGCCGAGCGCCGCGCCGAGGACGGTCGCGGGGGCCACCAGGCTGCCGATGGGCAGCGCGAGGTAGTCGAACACCTTCAGGGTGGCGACGATGTAGACGAACGTGATGACCACCCAGGTGATCACCTGCGCCACCGAGTGCCGGTGTTTCGTCACCTCCGAGCGCACCAGCGCGTCGGACTGCTGATACGTCTCGTCGATGCGGCGGGTGATGCGGCCGCCGGTCCAGCTGACGAACCGCGCGACGAGGACAGCGCCGAGCACGGTCAGCGCGATCTGCAGACCGCTGGTCGACAGCCAGTCGAGGAGCCTGGTACCGGGAAACAGGGTGGATCCTCCGTAGCCGTGTTATTGATTCTGCTTCTGGTTCTCGCGCATGCGCCACCGGATGCCCTCTTCGAGGAACCCGTCGATGTCGCCGTCGAGGACGGCGGCCGGGTTGTTCACCTCGTACTCGGTGCGCAGGTCCTTGACCATCTGGTACGGGTGCAGGACGTAGGAGCGCATCTGGTTGCCCCACGAGCTGCCGCCGTCGCCCTTGAGCGCGTCCATCTCCGCGCGCTCCTCCTGCCGCTTGCGTTCGAGCAGCTTGGCCTGCAGCACGCGCATGGCCGAAACCTTGTTCTGCAACTGCGACTTCTCGTTCTGGCAGGTGACGACGATGCCCGTGGGGATGTGGGTCAGGCGCACCGCGGAGTCGGTGGTGTTGACGGACTGCCCGCCCGGGCCGGACGAGCGGTACACGTCGACGCGGATGTCGTTCTCGTCGACGTCGATGTGGTCGGTGGTCTCGACGACCGGCAGCACCTCGACCTCGGCGAACGACGTCTGGCGGCGGCCCTGGTTGTCGAAGGGGCTGATCCGCACGAGCCGGTGGGTGCCCATCTCGACCGACAGGGTGCCGTACGTGTAGGGCGCCTTGATCGCGAAGGTCGCGGACTTGATGCCGGCCTCCTCCGCGTACGAGGTGTCGTACACCTCGACCGGGTAGCCGTGCTTGTCGGCCCACCGGATGTACATGCGCATGAGCATCTCGGCCCAGTCCGCGGCGTCGACGCCGCCGGCGCCGGCGCGGATGTTGACCAGCGCGTCGCGCTGGTCGTACTCGCCGGACAGGAGCGTGCGCACCTCCATCGCCTCGATGTCGGTGCGCAGGCCGGCCCGCTCGGCGTCGGCGTCGGCCATGGCGGCGGCGCGGTCCTCACCCTCCTCGCCCTCGGCGAGTTCGTAGAGCACCGGTAGGTCGTCGAGCCGGGAGCGCAGCTCCTCGACGCGGCGGAGTTCGCCCTGGGCGTGCGAGAGCTGGCTGGTGACCTGCTGCGCGTGCTCCTGGTCGTTCCACAGCTCCGGGTCGGCGGCCTGGTGCTCGAGTTCGTCGATACGCCGACGCAGCTCGTCCACGTCGAGAACCGCCTCGACGGTCTCGAGGGTGGTCGCCAGTTCGGCCAGGTCTGCGGAAACATCGGGATGCACGATTCCCAAGGTTACCGGGTGTGCGGCGGTACCTCGCCACCGCTCGGGGCCCGGTGGGCTCTCGGCTAGCGTCTGAGGCATGAGCACCGACCTCTCGGCCGATCTGGACCTCGCCCTGCGCCTCGCCGACGAGGCGGACGCCATCACGCGCACCCGGTTCGGCGCCCTCGACCTGACCGTCACCGACAAGCCGGACCTGACACCGGTGTCGGATGCCGATCTCGGCGTCGAACGCGCCGTGCGCGGCACCCTCGGCGCCGAGCGCCCGGGCGACGCGATCCTCGGCGAGGAGTTCGGCGGCGACGCGGTGTTCACCGGCCGGCAGTGGGTGGTCGATCCGATCGACGGGACGAAGAACTTCGTGCGCGGCGTGCCGGTGTGGGCCAGCCTCATCGCCCTGCTCGACGACGGCGTGCCCGTGGTGGGGGTGGTGAGCGCCCCGGCGCTGAACCGTCGCTGGTGGGCCGCGGCGGGCGCGGGCGCGTGGATGGCGCACGACGGCGCAGAGCCGCGCCGCATCGCCGTCTCGCAGGTCACCGACCTGTCCGCGGCGTCGCTGAGCTTCTCGAGCCTGTCCGGCTGGCGCGATCGCGGTCGGCGCGACGAGTTCGTCGCGCTCACCGACGAGGTGTGGCGGGTGCGGGCCTACGGCGACTTCTATTCGTACTGCCTGCTCGCAGAGGGTGCGGTCGACATCGCCCTCGAGCCCGAGGTGTCCCTGTGGGACCTGGCCGCGCTCGACGTGCTGATCCGGGAGGCGGGAGGCCGGTTCACGAATCTGGACGGTGCGGCCGGCCCGCACGGCGGCAGCGCGGTAGCCACCAACGGGGCGCTGCACGAGGGCGTGCTCACGCGCCTGCGGTGATCCGCGCGGCTCCCGCCCACCCCGAACTTACTTGATAGTAGACACCTACCTTACTCCGGAGTAAGGTAGTGGTGTCCGTCCCCACATCGAGAAACTTCTGGTGATCATGAGCAAGCAAGAGAGTGTGGCCCGGAACACCCCTCGCGACACGTCCGCGGTGGGCCTGAATCCCCTCCGACGGGACGCCATGGGCGCCGCGATGCGGGTGCTCACGCGGATCACCGGTTCGGAACTCGCGGACCGGTACAACCTCCGGCAGGCCATCGACCGGGTGACCTACCAGTCCACCAAGACCGGCTTCAAGACGCTCGGCGCCGCCACCCGTACCTTCAAGAAGGTCACCGGCGGCAACGCACCTCAGCGCCTCGACCCCGCCGTCCGCACCGACCTGTTCGACCTGACCCCCACCGACGATCAGCAGATGATCGCCGAGACCGTCCGCGAGTTCGCCGCCGAGATCCTGCGGCCCGCCGCGCACGACGCCGACGAGGCGGCCGCCGCCCCCACCGACCTCCTCGCCCGGGCCGCCGAACTCGGCATCACCCTCGTCAATGTGCCCGAGGCGTTCGAAGGAGCCGCCACCGAGCGGGGCGCCGTCACCAACGCGCTCGTCGCCGAGGCGCTCGCCCACGGCGACATGGGGCTGGCCCTGCCGATCCTCGCGCCGAGCGGCGTCGCGGTCGCCCTCACCCAGTGGGGCACCGAGGAGCAGCAGCGGACCTACCTGCCGGCGTTCGCCGGGGACGACGTCCCGCAGGCCTGTGTCGTGATCACCGAGCCGCGCGCCCTGTTCGACCCGTTCGCGCTGCAGACCAAGGCGGTGCGCTCCCCCAGCGGTTACCGGCTCAACGGCGTCAAGTCCCTCGTGCCGGCCGCCGGCAGCGCCGAGCTGTTCGTCGTCGCCGCCGAGCTCGACGGAAAGCCGTCGCTGTTCCTGGTCGAGTCCGACAGCAAGGGCGTCGCGATCGAGGCCGACCCGTCGATGGGCCTGCGTGCCGCCGGGCTCGGCCGGCTGCATCTGACCGACGTCGCCGTCCCGCAGGCCGCCCTGCTCGGCGACGCGGACGCCGACGCACGCGCCGAGCAGTACGCGGACGCGGTCCGCCTCGCCCGCCTGGGCTGGGCCTCCCTCGCCATGGGTACCGGGCAGGCCGTGCTCGACTACGTCGTCCCCTACGTCAACGAACGGGAGGCGTTCGGCGAACCGATCAGCCACCGGCAGGCCGTCGCCTTCATGGTCGCCGACATGAAGATCGAGCTCGACGGCATCCGGCTGGTCACGCTGCGCGGCGCGGCCCGCGCCGAGCAGGGCCTGTCCTTCGCCCGGGAGGCGGCGCTGGCCCGCAAGCTCGCCACCGACAAGGGCATGCGGATCGGCCTCGACGGCGTCCAGCTGCTCGGTGGCCACGGCTTCACCAAGGAACACCCCGTCGAACGCTGGTACCGCGACCTGCGCGCCGTGGGCGTCGCCGAGGGCGTCGTCCTCGTCTGAGCCGCCCGATCCGGCAGCGTCACCTCACACCTAGGAATCTGTGATGATCAATCTCGAACTTCCCAAGAGGCTCAAGGCGTCGGCGAACCAGGCGCACCAGGTCGCCGCGCAGATCTTCCGTCCCGTCTCGCGCAAGTACGACCTCGCCGAGCACGTGTACCCGGTCGAGCTCGACACGATGGCCGCGATGGTCGAGGGGTTGAACGACTCCGGCCAGGGCGCCTCGGGCGCGGCGCTCGGCCGCGGCGACGAGCCGAAGAAGCAGGCCGGCAACGTCAACGGCGGCAACATGGCGTCGCTGCTCAATGTGATCGAAACCTGCTGGGGCGACGTGGGGCTCACCCTGTCGATCCCCTACCAGGGGCTCGGCAACTCGGCGATCGCCGCCGTCGCCACCGACGAGCAGCTCGAACGCTTCGGCAAGGTGTGGGCGTCGATGGCGATCACCGAGCCGAGCTTCGGCTCCGATTCCGCCGCCGTGACCACCACCGCCGTCCTCGACGGCGACGAGTGGGTCCTCAACGGCGAGAAGATCTTCGTCACCGCCGGCGAGCGCTCGACCCACGTGGTGGTGTGGGCGAGCGTCGACAGGTCGAAGGGGCGCGCGGCGATCAAGTCGTTCGTCGTCCCGCGGGACGCCCCCGGCCTGAGCGTGGCGCGCCTCGAGCACAAGCTCGGCATCAAGGCCTCCGACACCGCCGTCCTGGTGCTCGACAACTGCCGGATCCCGAAGGACAACCTGCTCGGCAGCCCCGAGGTGAACGTCGAGAAGGGGTTCGCGGGGGTCATGCAGACCTTCGACAACACCCGCCCGATCGTCGCCGGCATGGCCGTCGGCGTCGCCCGCGCGGCGCTCGAGGAACTGCGCGGCATCCTCGCCGAGGCCGGCGTCGAGGTGTCCTACGACATCCCGGCCTGCAACCAGCACGCCGCGGCCGCCGAGTTCCTCGCACTCGAGGCCGACTGGGAGGCGGCCTACCTGCAGGCGCTGCGGGCCGCGTGGATGGCCGACAACAAGCATCCCAACTCGCTCGAGGCCTCGATCTCCAAGGCCAAGGCCGGCCGCACCGGCACCGCGGTCACCCTCAAGGCCGTCGAACTGGCCGGCACCTACGGCTACTCCGAGCGTCCGCTGCTCGAGAAGTGGGCGCGCGACTCGAAGATCCTCGACATCTTCGAGGGCACCCAGCAGATCCAGCAGCTCATCATCGCGCGGCGGCTGCTGGGCCTGTCGAGCACCGAGCTGAAGTAGCAGGTCACAGACCACTTCTCCGAGGGGTCGGGCCCCCGCCGTAGGCACCGACGGTGGGGGCCCTCTCGCGCTCCGGGGGCGGTCCGCTACACGCGAGAGCCGGCGGAATCGTCCTCACGTGCGCGGCGGAGATCTTCGCGGAGGGCGACCACCTCGACCGTCAGCGCGGCCACCTGCGCCCGTGTCACCGCCTGGCTCGCCTCGTCCTGCTCGCCCACACGCTCGACCGGCCAGGACGCCAACGTGACCGTCACGACACCGAGCAGGGCGATGCCCGCGATCATCAGGGCGGCCGCGATCAGCCGGCCGGTGGCCGTGACGGGGGCGAAATCGCCGTAGCCGACCGTGGTGACACCCAGGTGAGCACCATCACCGCCTCGCCCACCCGCGCCGTGCCGTCCGCCGGCTGGGCGAGCACCAGCCATGCGTACGCGGCCAGGAACATCCCCGCCGCGGTGGCCATCGGCCATTCGGACAGGCGGCGCCACCGTTCCTCGGTCACTCGAACGCCCCGGAGGCGAGGTATCGGATCACGAACGGATCCTGCCGTCACCGCCGCGCGGGCCGGAATCGCCTCCCGTCCGGGTGCCCGCCGGCAATTCGGACGAATGTCCATGACTGTGAGGCGCGTCACCACTAGGGTTGCGGTGACGCGAATCCGGCACGAGCTCGAAGGGGACAGCATGCCCGGGCAGGACATCATCGACAGGATCACCGGTGCCGCCGGGGGGGTGACCGACACGCTGGGCGCCGTACGGGTGCTCGCCCGCTCCGGGCTGCTGCACTTCCCCCGGGTGGACCACGGGATCGGCACCCTCGTCGCGGTGAGCCGCTACGGTCCGTTCGCCGGACCGGTGCACGCCCACGCCGCGCGTGGCTTCGACGCCGTCGCCCTCGTCGACGAGCGTGGCCGGCTGAGCTACCAGGAACTCGAGGCGCAGTCGAACGCGCTCGTGCGGGCGCTGCAGGCCGACGGCGTCGCGGCGGGGGACGTGATGGGCCTGATGGCCCGCAACCATCGCGGACTCGTTCTCACCATGCTCGCCGCCGCCAAGCTCGGCGCCAAGCTGGTCATGATGAACACCGGGTTCGCTCCGCGGCAGCTCGCGGACGTCGCCGCGCGCGAAGGTGTGGGCACCTTCGTCTACGACGCCGAGTTCGCGGCGGTGGCGGCCGCCCTGCCGCCGGAGGTGCGGACCTACAGCTCGTGGCCCGAGGGCGACGAGCCGGGCCCACCGGGCATCGAGTCCGTGCTCGCGCAGTTCGACGGGTCCGCCGTTCCGCCGCCGAGCACGCTGGGCGGTTTCGTTCTGCTCACCAGCGGCACCACCGGCACACCCAAGGGCGCCCCGCGCGAGCGCACGTCGCCGCTCGCCTCGGCGCAGTTCCTGGACCGGGTACCGCTGCGGCCGGGACAGACGATGCTGATGGCGGCGCCGGCGTTCCACGGGACCGGAATCTCGCAGTTCGGGCTCGCCTTGGCGTTGGGGCAGACGGTGGTGATGGAGCGACGGTTCGACCCGCTCGAGACGGTTCGCCTGATCGAGCGGCACCGGGCCAACGTGCTGGTCGTCGTGCCGACCATGCTGCAGCGGATCCTGGACCTCGGCGGCGAGACGATCGGGCGGTACGACACGTCGAGCCTGCAGATCATCTTCTCCGCCGGGTCCGCGCTGTCGCCGGACGTGTGCCGGCGCACCCGTGAATACTTCGGCGACGTGCTGCACAACCTGTACGGCTCCACCGAATGCGCGGTGGCCACGGTCGCCACTCCCGAGGACATCCGCCGGGCGCCGGGCACGGCCGGACGACCGCCGGTGACGTGCCGGGTCGAACTGTACGACGAGGCCGGCAACCGGATCACGACGCCCGGCGAGGTGGGCCGGATCTTCGTCGCGAGCGGTCTGAGCTTCGACGGCTACACCGACGGCCGGGACAAGGAGCGCATCAACGGTCTGCTCTCGACAGGCGACGTGGGGCACTTCGACGAGGATGGGCTGCTGTTCGTCGACGGCCGAGACGACGACATGATCGTCTCCGGCGGCGAGAACGTGTACCCGCTCGAGGTGGAGAACCTCCTCGTCGAGCGGGACGACGTGTTCGACGCCGCGGTGGTCGGCGTGGAGGATCCGGACTTCGGTCACCGGTTGCGCGCCTTCGTGGTGCCGGCGGAGGGCTCCGAGCGCGACGCCGAGGAGATCAAGGAGTACGTCAAGGCGAACCTGGCCCGCTACAAGGTCCCGCGCGACGTCGTCTTCCTCGACGAGCTGCCGCGCAACGCGACGGGAAAGCTGCTGCGACGCGTGCTCGTCGACATGAAGCCCTGAGCACATGGGAAGGGCCCGGCACCGGATGATCCGGTGCCGGGCCCTTCCACTTGGTAGCGGGGACAGGATTTGAACCTGCGACCTCTGGGTTATGAGCCCAGCGAGCTACCGAGCTGCTCCACCCCGCGTTGCAAGAACGAAGTTACACGGCCCGATGAACGGAATGCAAATCGCCTGGGCGAAGGCCGTTTTCGCCCCTCATCCTGTGTCCTGGGACACACTCGCGCGACGACCCCGCTCACATAACGGTGGAATAACAATCGCGTGGCGAGGCGGCCGACCTGCAGTGCGAGAGCGGCTGCCCCGGCCGGACGCCGAGTCGTCCTCGAACCGACGGGGCCCCGCGCACCTCGTGCGCGGGGCCCCGTTCGTCGCGGAAGGGATCAGCCGCCGGTGGACTGGTACGCGTCCACGGCCGCCTGCACCCGTTGCAGCGCACGGCCGTAGGCGGCGAAGTCGCCCGTGCTCTGGGCCGCACTGAGCTCGGCCAGCGCCGCGTCGAGTTCGGCGACCGCGGCCGCCCGGTCCGCGGGAGCCGGGGCGGGAGCGGGGTTCGGCGCCGGAGCGGGCGCCGGAGCCGCTGCCTGACCGTCCTGCTCCGTCCCCTCGACCGGCGCGGTGGGCGCCGACTCGCCACCCGGCGCGGTGGCCGCACTGCCGACACCGGCCCCGAAGACCTGGTCCAGCGCCGCGGCGAGAGTGGGGGCGTAGCCGATGCGCACGCCGCCGGCAGGGCCGGGCTCGCGATAGCTGACGATCACCCGGGACAGCTGCGGGAACGTCGACGTGCTCCCCGTCGCCGAACTGCGTTCCGTGTACATCGGCTGGACGTAGAGGATCCCGCCCTGGGCGATGGGCAACGTCAGCAGGTTGCCGTACTGGATCCGGTTGGATCTCTCGAGCAGGGTCCGCTCCGACGCGACGCGCGTGTCGGAGATCATCGCGTTCTGCGTCTGTTCGGGACCGAACGTCTGGGTGTCGGTCGGCAGCCGCAGGATCGTGAACCTGCCGTAGTTGTCCGGGTCCGAGTCCACCGAGATGTACGCGGACAGGAACTGCCGGTTGAAGCCCACCATCGCCGAGGTGAGCCGGAACGACGGGCGGGCCGTCTCCTCGTCACCGATCAGCACGTAGTACGGCGGCTGGTTCGCGGTCGTGTCCACCGTCGGATCGCTCGGCACCGACCAGAACGCGTTGTTGGTGAAGAACTCGCGCGGGTCGTCCACGTGATACTTCGCGAGCATCTCGCGCTGCACCTTGAACAGGTCCTCCGGGTACCGGAAGTGCGAGCGGAGCTCGTCGGAGATCTGATCCTGCGGGGTCACCGCATCGGGGAAGACACCCATCCACGCCTTCAGGACCGGGTCCTGATCGTCGACCTGGTAGAGGGTCACAGTGCCGTCGTACGCGTCGACCGTCGCCTTCACCGAGTTCCGGATGTAGGAGACTTCCTTGCGGGGCAGCAGCCGGCCGGTGTTCTGGTCGACGCTGTCCTCGACGAGCCCTTCGAGGGAACTGCGCTGCGCGTACGGGTAGTTGTCGAGCGTGGTGTAGGCGTCGACGATCCACACGATGCGCCCGTCGACCGCGGCGGGATAGGCGTCGCCGTCGGCGGTGAGCCACGGCGCGACCTTCGTCACCCGGTCCCGCGGGTCGCGGTTGAACAGCAGCTTCGACTCGCTGCCGATGGCGCTCGAGAACAGGATGTTGCGTTCGGCGTACTTGGACGCGAACGCGAGCCGGTTGAACCAGTTGCCGATCGAGACGCCACCCGAGCCGGTGTAGGTGTACTGCGCGGTGTCGGTGTCGTACTCCCGCGGGGCCTCCCCCTCGGCGGCACCGACGATCGCGTAGTCGGGCTCCTCCTGCGCGATGACCTCACCGAAGTAGATCCGCGGCTGCTCGACCGGAATCACCTGGTTGCCCGACTCGAGCGATGCGATGTCGCTGACCATGTACACCGGGTAGCCACTGTTGCTGTTCGCGGCCTCTTCCGCGGACTCGCTGGCGGCCGCGTTCACTCGGTTGGCGGGAGCCGCGACCAGGCCGTTGCCGTGGGTGTACACCGTGTGCTTGTTGATCCAGTCGGTCTGGTTGCCCGTCAGGCTCGACGGCGACAGCTCGCGGGCGGCGACGATGTAGTCCTCGCGCTCCCCGTCGATCTCGTACCGGTCGATGTCCAGCGACGGCGGGAACCCGTAGAAGTTCTTCAGCTGCTGCTGCTGGGTGAAGGTGCGCGGCAGCACGTTGGGATCGAGCAGGCGGGTGTTGGCGATGGTGGTCACGTCCGCCGGCACGTTGCGCGGTGACGTGGTGCCCACGCCGGGGTAATCCCGGTACTCCACGATCTCGTCCGTGATGCCGTAGGCCTCACGCGTCGCCGCGATGTTGCGCTCGATGTACTCGGACTCCTTGACGGCGGCGTTCGGCCGGACGGAGAACTGCTCGACCACCAGCGGCCACACGGCCCCGACGAGGATCGACGAGAGCACGAGCAGGGCCGTCGCCATCGCCGGGATGCGCAGGTCACGCAGCACGATGGCCGCGAAGAACGCCACCGCGCAGATGACCGCGATCGCCATCAGGATCAGCTTCGCGGGCAGCACGGCATTGATGTCGGTGAAGCCCGCGCCCGTGAAGGTGGGCTCCTTGCGCCCGCTCCACAGCAGTGCGTACCGGTCGAGCCAGTACGCGATCGCCTTGAGCGCAACGAAGATCCCGGCCAGCACGGCCAGCTGGATGCGGGCGGCGCGGGTGAGGCTGCCGCCGCGGCCGGCGAGCCGGATGCCGCCGAAGATGTAGTGGGTGACCAGGCTGGCGAAGAGCGCCAGGATGACCGCCACGAACATCCAGTTCAGCAGGAAGCGGTAGAACGGCAGGTCGAAGGCGTAGAACCCGACGTCCAGCCCGAACTGGGGGTCCGTGGTGCCGAACGAGCCGCCGTTGAAGAACATCTGCACGGTCACCCAGCTCGCCTGCGCGATCAGGCCCGACAGCACGCCGAGCACGATCGGAATGCCGAGGCCGAACGTGCGCAGCCGGGTCATCACCGTGGTGCGATACCGCGAGATGGGGTCGTTGGGCCCGGATGCGGGCACGAACACCGGCCGCGATCGGTACGCCAGCAGCAGCGCCAGCCACACCACACCGCCCACGAACAGGCTCACGAGGAGGAACAGGACGATCCGGGTCAACAGCACCTTCAGGTACACGTCACGGAAGTCGACCTCGCCGAACCACAGCCAGTTGGTGTAGGCGTCCACCAGTCGGGGACCGACCAGCAGCAGCACCGCGGCCACCACGGCCAGGCTCAGCAGGATCTTGCTGCGTTTCGACAGCGAAGGTACTCCGGTGGGGGGCCTCATGCCCACGTGCCACACTCCCAATTCTCCGGCGACGCGAACGCGCCGCAGCTGTTCACCCCGACTGTCACCCACGGCACTCGCGGTGACCGTTTCGCCCCACTCTACGGAATGAGGCGACCACCACGCCGCGCGGCGACGAGACCCGGCGACGATGCAAGGATATGTCCGTGAGCGACAGTCATCCCGTCCCGTCCGAAGACGCCCTGCGCCGGTGCGTCGGTGAGATCGTCGACTTCGTCGACGCCGGTGGCTGGGGACAGCCGCCGACGATGTTCGCGCTGGTGCCCACGGCCCTGCTGGCGGCGTCGGAACCCACCCTGCTCGACCAGCTCGACGAGGGCCACGAGTACACCCCGGTGGAGCAGGAGGCCTTCCCCGACGACGTCGAAGGCGGCAGCCCCGCCCTCGACGAGTTCCTCGCCACCACCAGCTGGCCTGATTCCGTCGCCGGCTGCGCCCTGGTGCAGGAGATCGTGGTGCTGCCCCCGAGCGCGGAGTCGGATCTCGACGACGCGCTGGTGCCGCTGCTCGCCGATCCGCACGCCGCCGACGAGGCCGCCCGGGCCGCGGCGCACGGGCACCCGGAGCGGCGCGATGCCCGCCTGATCGCGGCGGTCCTGCGCGACGGTCCGTCGCTGTCGCTGCTGCAGCTGAGGCCCACCGACGAGGACGACCCGTTCGCCGGGATCGAGCTGCGCACCTACGACAACCTCGCGCCGAACGTGGTGTCCGCCCTGTACGCGACCCTCGAACCGGGCGACGACTAGGACCGGTCCCGCACGACGGCCTAGCCGCAGGTGGGCGCGTCGCCGCCGGCGGCGAGGGAGCCGAGCGCGTCGATCGCGCCCTCGAGGGTCTCGACCTTGACCAGCCGCATCCCGTCGGGGGCGTCGCTCTGTGCCTCGGCGCAGTTGTCGGCGGGCACGAGGAACACCGTGGCGCCGTCCTCCGCCGCCCCGACGAGCTTGTGGGTGATGCCGCCGATCGGGCCGACGACCCCGTCGGATTCGATGGTGCCGGTGCCTGCGACGACCTCGCCGCCGCTGAGCTCGCCGGGGCTGAGCTTGTCGACCACGGCGAGGCTGAAGATCAGCCCCGCCGACGGGCCACCGACGTCGGCGAGGTTGAACGTCACGTCGAACGGCACGTCCGGGACCTCCTCGGGGCTGATGCCGAGGAAGCCCTTGTCCGGATCGTCGGGGCGGGCTCCCACGGTCACCGAGGCGGTCTGCTCGACCCCGTCGCGCACGAGCACGACGTCGACCGGGGTGCCGGGCGCGACCGCGGCGACGGCCCGCTGCACGCTGCCGGCGGTGGTCACCGGCTCCCCGGCGACGGTGACGAGCCGGTCGCCCTCGCGCAGCACGCCGGCGGAGGGCCCGGACTCGCCGACCCTGGCGACGCGCAGGACGACGGGCAGGTCGAGGTGGTGCAGGGCGGCGAGTTCCGCGCTGCGTTCGGACTGCTCGAACTGGGCGGCGTCCGCCTCCTTGACCTGCTCCCTGGTCGCGGTGGGCGGGTAGATCTGCTCGCGGGGGGCGATCCCGTACCGGCTGCCCAGCCACGCCGAGAGCGCCTGCGCCACGGTCAGGCGGTCGCTGACCCCGACCGTGGTCATCACGAGCTCGCCACTGGTGGGGTCGGTGTCGGCGCCCTCGATGGCGACGACAGCCTTGCCGTCGATCTCGCCGAGGGTGTCGAACGTCGGGCCCGGACCGAGCGCCACGTACGGCACCTTCACGTTCAGCGCCACCGTCACCAGCAGCAGCGCGGGGAACAGCGCCGCCAGGATCGTCACGAGCCGTCGATTCACCCGGCCAGGGTATCCGGAGCGGCGATGTTCGCGATCAGCGTGATCGCGGGGGCCGCCACCCCGCGGTGCGCCTTGTACCGTTGACGACATGAGCGACACGCCTTTCGGATTCTCGAATCCCGACGACGACCCGGACCGCAGGAAGGATTCCGGTTCCGGCGCCGAGGGATCCGGCGCCGAGGGTGCCGGTCCGGAAGGCGCCGGGTCCCAGGGCGGCGCCACCGGCGGGTTCCCCTTCGGTTTCGGGGCCCCCGGCGCAGGCGGTGCCCCGTTCGGCGCGAGCGGCGACAACCCGTTCGGCGCGCAGGGCTTCGACCCGGCGGCGCTCGGGCAGATGCTGACACAGTTCGGTCAGATGCTCAGCGGCATGGGCAGCGCGGTGGGGTCCGGCGGTTCCGGGCCGGTCAACTACGAGGTGGCCGGCAAGCTCGCCCGCCAGCAGATCGGCTCCGTCACCCCGGTGTCGTCCGGGTCGGCGGATGCCGTCCGGGACGCCGCACATCTGGCGGAACTGTGGCTCGACGGGGCGACGACCCTGCCCGCGGGCGCGACCCGCACCGTCGCGTGGACGCCCGTCGACTGGCTCGACAACACGCTCGAGACGTGGAAACGCCTGTGCGATCCGGTGGCCGAGCAGGTCAACGGCATGTGGATGCAGGGCCTGCCGGAAGAGGCCCGGGCGATGGCCGGGCCGATGCTCGGCATGTTCTCCCAGATGGGCGGGCTGGCGTTCGGTTCCCAGCTCGGCCAGGCCCTCGGGCAGCTCGCCAAGGAGGTCCTGACCTCGACCGACATCGGCCTGCCGCTCGGGCCCGCGGGCACCGCGGCGCTGATGCCCGCCGCGATCGAGGCGTTCGGTGACGGACTCGAGCAGCCGGCCCAGGAAGTCCTGGTCTTCCTCGCCGCCCGAGAGGCGGCACACCAACGGCTCTACAGCCACGTGCCGTGGCTGCGCTCGCGCCTGCTGTCCACTGTGGAGGACTACGCGCGTGGCATCCGGATGGACTTCTCCGCGATCGAGGACCTCGCCCAGGGTATCGATCCCATGGCGCTGACGGATCCGTCGAAGATCGAGGAACTGCTCAAGGGTGCGGCGTTCGAGCCGCAGACCACCCCCGAGCAGAAGCAGGCCCTCGAACGCCTCGAAACGCTGCTCGCCCTGGTCGAGGGCTGGGTGGAGACCGTGGTCGCCGACGCGCTCGGCGACCGGCTGCCCGGGGTGGCCGCGCTGAGCGAGACGCTGCGCCGCCGCCGCGCGAGCGGCGGGCCCGCCGAGCAGACCTTCGCGACTCTCGTCGGTCTCGAGTTGCGGCCGCGGAAGCTGCGCGAGGCCGCGGCCCTGTGGCGCCGGCTCACCACCGATGCCGGGCCGGACGCGCGGGACAAGGTATGGGCGCACCCGGATCTGCTGCCGGACTCGTCGGACCTCGACAACCCGGCCGCGTTCCTCGACCGCGTCATCGGCGGAGAAGCGGCGGCGTTCGACGATCCGATCGCCCAGTTGCGCGAGACCGAGGCGCGCGAACGCGCCGAGCGGGAGAAGGGCGAGCCGGGCTCCGGCGAGTCCACCGATCCCGACGAATCCGCCTGAACGCACATCGGGCCAGGTAGGCGCCGGTTTTACCCTGTGGACAACCCGCCTCGGGCACAGGTGGTGCGGCGGGTTTGCTGTCAGGCTGACGGCATGACCACGGCAACGCATCCACAGTCCGGACCGGCGCTCGACCCTGCCCTCGAGGTGCTCCACCGACCGGACGGCACGGTGCAACTCGGGTGGGGCCCGGACACGGCGGCCGTCCTGTCCCCCGGCGCGGGGCTCGACGCGTTCGGCCTCTCGACGGTGCTGCGCCTGCTCGACGGGCGCTCGTCGCGCGAGGAGATCCTCGCCCGCACCGCGCGGGCGGGGCTGCCGGGCGCCGCCGTCACCGCCCTGCTCGACGAGCTGACCGCCCTCGGTGCGGTCCGGGATCCCGGCGTAGCCGCGCTGCAGGTCCCCCGGGTGCGGGTGCACGGGCGCGGGCCGCTGGCAGACGCGCTGGTCGCCCAACTGACGGTGTCGGGCACGCGGCTGCGCCGGTCCGCCGTCTACACCGGCGACAGCGACGTCGCCCGCTGGGACGCGCAGTGCGTGCTGCTCACCGACGCGCTGGTGCCCGACCCCGGTCTCGTCCGCGAGCTGATGCGGCACCGTGTGCCGCATCTGCCCGTACTGCTGCGCGACGGCCGCGGCATCGTCGGCCCCTTCGTCGTCCCGGGCCGCACGAGCTGCCTGCGCTGCGCCGATCTGACCCGCACGGATCTCGATCCGCACTGGCCGCAGCTGGCCGCCCAGCTGTGCGACCGCGTCGGGTGTGCGGAGCCCGCAGCGGTATTGGCGACCGCGGCCCTCGCCCTCGGACAGCTCGACGCGATTCTCGCCGCCTCGCCGTCCACGCCGCCCGCGACGTTGGACCGGACCCTCGAGGTGGATCTGCGCAGCCATCGACTCACGTCGCGGCGCTGGTTCCGGCACCCGGACTGCGGGTGCGGAGGCACACCCGCGTGAAGCGGCGCACCGCGCCGGTGACGCAGCGGCGCACCGCGCCGGTGACGCAGCGGCGCACCGCGCCGGTGACGCAGCGGCGCACCGCGCCGGTGACGCAGCGGCGCACCGCGCCGGTGACGCAGCGGCGCACCGCGCCGGTCTGACGCCGTCAGGCATGATGGTGGGCGTGGCCGAAATCCCCCGCAGAAGCAGTTCCCGCACCGCCAAGCTCGCCAGCATCCCCCTCGGGATCGCCGGTCGCGCCGCGGTGGGATTCGGCCGGCGTCTGGCCGGCGGGGACCGCGAGGAGATCGATGCCGAGCTTGCGGCGAAGGCGGCCGAGCAGCTGTTCACGGTGCTCGGCGAGCTCAAGGGCGGAGCCATGAAGGTGGGCCAGGCGCTGAGCGTGATGGAAGCCGCGGTGCCGGAGGAGTTCGCCGAGCCGTACCGGGAGGCGCTGACGAAGCTGCAGTCGGCGGCGCCGCCGCTGCCGGCCAAGGCGGTCCATCGCGTCCTCGATCAGCAGCTCGGCGCCCGCTGGCGGGAGCGCTTCGCCTCGTTCGACGACATTCCCACCGCCTCGGCGAGCATCGGCCAGGTCCACCGGGCGGTGTGGGCGGACGGCCGCGAGGTCGCGGTGAAGGTTCAGTACCCGGGCGCCGACGAGGCGCTGCGCGCCGATCTGCGCACCCTGTCGCGGTTCGCGGGACTGTTCGCGACGGTAATGCCGGGCACCGACGTGCGGGCCGTGCTCGACGAGCTGACCGCGCGCACCGAGGAGGAGCTCGACTACCGGATCGAGGCCGACAACCAGCGGACGTTCGCCAGGGTGTTCGCCGACGATCCCCGGTTCGTCGTGCCGCGGGTCGTCGCCAGCTCCCCGAAGGTCTTTGTCACCGAATGGCTCACGGCGACACCGCTTTCCATGATCATCGCCGAGGGAACCCGCGAGCAGCGCAACCGGGCCGGGGCGCTGCTGGCCGAGTTCCACTTCGCGTCCCCGGCACAGGTGGGGCTGCTGCACTGCGATCCGCACCCGGGCAACTTCATGCTGCTCGACGACGGCCGGCTCGGCGTCATCGACTTCGGTGCCACGGCCGCGATGCCGAACGGGTTGCCGCCGGTGCTGGGCCGGATGGTGCGGCTGGCCCTCGAGGAGCGCTTCGACGAGCTGACCACGCTGCTCTACGAGAACCGGTTCGTCCTGCCGGGCCGGGAGGTCACCGAGCAGGAGATCGCGGACTACCTGCGCCCGTTCACGGATCCGATCCACACGGAGTCGTTCCACTTCACCCGGGCCTGGCTGCAGAAGGCGGCGGGCACCGCCACCGACTTCTCCGGATCCAACTTCCGCACTGCGCGGGCACTGAACCTGCCGCCGGAGTACGCGAACATCGTCCGCGTACTCCTCGGCTCCGTCGGTATCTGCGCGCAACTGGACGCGCACGCGCCGTACATGCGGATCCTGTCGGCGTGGCTGCCGGGATTCACCGATCCGGTGGACTGACCTCCCGGCAGCCGGTCCGGCCTAGGCGCACACCAGTTCCTTGCGGGGGCGTCCCCGCGGACGCTTGCGGGCGACGACGACACCCCGTTCGAAGATCTCGCCGCCCCACACGCCCCACGGCTCGGCACGGTCGAGTGCCGCGGCGAGGCAGTGGGCGCGGATCGGGCACCGGCCGCACAGCGCCTTGGCTCGCTCCAGTTCGGTCGGTGATTCGGCGAACCACAGGTCCGGATCGCCGTCGCGGCAAGGCAACTCGCGCACGCGCGTCGTATGGTCGACGTCGAGCGTTGCGGTCTGCACGATGGATGTCTCCTCTGTCTGGTTCGGATGCGATGCGCGAACCGGGCAGAAGACGAAGAAGGCCACGGTCCGCTGGGCGGTGTCCGTGGCCGGAAGGCGAATGAAGATTACCGGGGTGAACCTCGGTGGCTTCGGGGCACGGACGAAGGGGCGGCTGCTCGCACGCGGGCGACGCGCGGAGTGCACGCGCCGGCGGCGACGGGGGCGCCGGCGACGGGGGCGGCGACCACCACTGCAGCTGCATCGAAGCCGAGCATCGGGGCCACCTCCTTCGTCGTCCGCGCACGGGCCTTTCCCGTGACATCGACCTCCAGCCTAGGAACTCGGCCGTCGATCGCACAACCCATTTTCTACCTGCGGTTTTACCGCAGCTTTGCGAACCGCTAGAGATCGAGGGTATCGGGCGCGCGTTCACCGCGCACGACGGCGAGCACGTCCGCGCCGAACTGCTCGAGTTTCTTCGCCCCGATGCCGGGGATGGCGACGAGGGCACGGTCGTCGCCCGGCCGCTGCTCAGCGATCGCGATGAGCGTGTTGTCGCTGAACACCACGTAGGCGGGGACCTTCATCTCCTTGGAACGTTCCCGGCGCCAGTCCTTCAGCGCCATCAGCAGCGATTCGTCCAGGTCCGACGGGCAGCCCTCGCAGCGCCCGAGCATGGTCGCGGACGACCCCATCAGAGGCTTTCCGCACACGCGGCACTGCGGCCGCTTACGTTTCGGCGACGCGGGGGCCGCGATCCGGGAGGCCGGCGAGTCGTCGGGGATCAGACCGTGCAGGAACCGGGACCGCCGCCGCGACCGGCGGCCGCCCTCGGTGCGCGAGAGCGCCCAGGACAGTTGCAGGTGCACGCGGGCGCGGGTGACCCCGACGTACAGCAGGCGGCGCTCCTCCTCGATGCCGGCCTCGTCGGGCGGCGTGGAGCTGTCGCCGACGACGTGCACGATGGGCAGGGTCCCGTCGGTGAGGCCGACGAGGAAGACCGCGTCCCATTCCAGGCCCTTGGCCGCGTGCAGCGACGCGAGCGTCACGCCCTGCACCGTCGGCGGGTGCCGCGCCTCGGCCCGCGCCGCCAGGTCACGCAGCAGACCGTCGAGATCGAGGTCGGGCTCGTGCCCGAGGAGCTCCTCGGTCAGCTGCACGAGCGCCCGCAGCGATTCCCACCGTTCACGGGCCTGCGCACCGGCAGGCTCGGCCTCGGTCAGGCCGAGCGGGGCGAGCACCGCCCGCACCAGCGTGACGAGGGCGGCGCCGCGATCGGCGCCCTCGGGCAGGTCGTCGCGGCCGTGGGCCTGCCGCAGCGCGCCGACCGCCTGGCGCACCTCGGCGCGGGTGAAGAAGCCCTCGCCGCCGCGGACCTGATACGGGATACCGGCCTCGGTGAACGCCTGCTCGTAGGCCTCCGACTGGGCATTGATGCGGTAGAGCACCGCGATCTCGGCGGCGGGCACCCCCGATCCCAGCAGCTTCGCGATCGACTTGGCCACGGCCTGCGCCTCGGCGGGCTCGTCGTCGTACTCGGCGAACGCCGGCTCGGGTCCGGGCGGGCGCTGGCCGACGAGCTGGAGCCGGGTCCCGGCGATGCGGCCGCGTGCCGCACCGATGACCCGGTTGGCGAGGGACACCACCTGAGGCGTGGAACGGTAGTCGCGTTCGAGCCGGACCACGGTGGCGTCCGGGAATCGGCGGGAGAAGTCGAGCAGATACTGCGGGGTGGCACCCGTGAACGAGTAGATCGTCTGATTCGCGTCGCCGACGACGGTGAGGTCGTCGCGGTCGCCGAGCCACGCGTCGAGCACGCGCTGCTGCAGGGGCGTGACGTCCTGGTACTCGTCGACGACGAAGCAGCGGTAACGGTCGCGGAACTCGTCGGCGACGGCGGTGTGCTCCTCGAGCGCGGCGGCCGTGTGCAGCAGCAGGTCGTCGAAGTCGAGGAAGATACCGTCGTCGCGCACCTTGAGGGACTCGTAGCCGGCGTAGACGGCAGCCACCCGTCCGGCGTCGGCGGGGGGCTCACGCCGGGCCCGGGCCACCGCGGCCGGGTAGTCCTCCGGCGCGACGAGCGAACCCTTGGCCCACTCGATCTCCGAGAGCAGGTCGCGCACGGTGTCGGTGTCGGTGGCGAATCCGGCACGGTGCGCGGCCTGGGAGACGACGGCGAACTTGCGGTCGAGCAGCTGCCACGGCGTGTCGCCGACCACTCGCGGCCAGAAGTAGCGCAGCTGCCGCAGCGCGGCGGCGTGGAAGGTACGCGCCTGCACCTGCGGCCCCGAGCCGCCCACCCCGAGTTCGCGCAGCCGGCCGCGCATCTCCCCGGCGGCGCGGGCGGTGAACGTGACGGCGAGGACCTGGCCGGCCGCGACGTGTCCGTGGGACACCAGGTGCGCGATGCGGCGGGTGATGGTCCGGGTCTTTCCCGTCCCGGCACCGGCGAGGACACACACCGGGCCCCGCGGCGCGAGGACCGCCGCCGCCTGCTGGGGATCCAGGCCCTCCACCGATGCATCTGCTCGCATGGGCTCCATCATGGCAGGACGCGGTGACAGGCCTCCGGCCCACACCGACTGTGGTGGAGAACACATTTCACCGTCGCGCGGAACAGCGGGTGCCCCGGAGTTGTTGTGCGCACCGTGACTACGACCGATGCTCCCGCCCTGACGCTCTACACCACCGACTGGTGCGGCTACTGCCGCCGCCTCAAGAGCCAGCTCGACGAGCACGGCATCGGCTACGCCGAGATCGACATCGAGGCCGACCCGTCCGCCGCCGAGTTCGTCGGCAGCGTCAACGACGGAAACCACGTGGTCCCCACGGTGAAGTTCGCCGACGGCAGCACCGCGACCAATCCCCCGCTGTCCGCGGTCAAGCAGGCGCTCGGTCTCTAGCCGACGGCACCGCATCCGCCGGGAGCACCGAGGAGCTCAGGTGGTGTATCCCGGCGGGGCCGGCACGGCGTGTTCGGCTGCCCGGCTGACCTGCTCCCATGCCGCCCAGTCCCGGATGCGCTCCTGCGCGAGTCCGACCGCGGCGTCGTAGACGACGCTGCCGAGGATCAACCGTCTCGGCGGGGCGTCGCTGTCCACGGCTGCCCGGACCGCGGCCGCGGCGAGCGCCGGCTCGCTGTCGACGCCGCCGGCGGCCGACGTCGCTGCCATCTCGGCGCGCAGCGCCGCATAGTCGTCGAGCGGCGCAGTGGCGGGCATGTCCTTGTACAGGTCCGTCCAGTATCCGCCGGGTTCGACGATCGTCACGGCGACCCCGAAGTGTGCAGCCTCGGCAGCGACCGCCTCGCTCAGTCCTTCCAGTGCGAACTTGCTGGCGCTGTACAACCCGGTGGTGGGAAATGCCGCGATCCCCGCAACACTGGAGATCTGCAGCAGGTGGCCCGGGCGCCGGCGCAGCGCCGGCAACACCGCCTGCGTGACCCACAGCGCTCCGAAGAAGTTGGTCTCCATCTGAGCGCGTGCCTGCTCCTCGGTGAACTCCTCGACGAAGCCCGTCCACATCGTCCCGGCGTTGTTGACGACGACATCGAGGCGCCCGAAGTGGTCGACAACCCGATCGACCGCCGCGAACACCGCCGACCGGTCGGTCACGTCGACGTCGACGGTGAGCACCCGCTCGTCGTCCCGGAACTCGGGCACGGCGGTTGCGGTGCGGGCAAGAGCGGCCACCCGGTCTCCTGCGGTGAGCGCCTCCCGGGTGAACGCTCGGCCTAGCCCTCGACTTGCTCCCGTGACCAGCCATATCCGCTGCTCGACCATACCGGCACCTCCTCGAATCTAGACGAGACGGATCGTCTCGCCATGCGAGTATGCGACCCTCGTTCCCTCTTGTCAAGACGGTCCGTCTCGTCTCGGTTTGGCTATGCTGGGTTCCATGCCGCCGAGAACCACCCGCCGCAGCGACGCCGCCCGGACAGCGATCCTGACCGCCGCGGTGGAGTTGGTCGGTGAAGTGGGCTACAGCAAGTCGAGCATCGAGGCGATCGCTGCCCGAGCCGGCGTCGGGAAACAGACCATCTACCGGTGGTGGTCGTCGAAGGGATCGGTGCTGCTCGACGCCTACCTCAACGCAAACGTGGGCGGCGAACCGGAGGACCCGCAGGGCCTACCGAACACGGGCGATCTCGTCGCCGACATGAGGGCGGTGCTGCGCGCCACCGTCGACGAACTGAACGATCCCCGGTTCGAACGGCCGTTGCGCGCGCTGACCGTCGCCGTACTCGAGGACGAGTTCCTGGCCGCCGAATACTCCCGTCGTCTCGACGAGCCGACGCGGCAGATGAAGAAGGAGCGGCTGCGCGCGGCGCAGCGACAGGGTCAGCTGTCCCCCGATGTGGATCTCGACGCCGTCGTCGACACCCTCTTCGCCCCCGTCGCCCAGCGCTGGCTGCTGCGCTCCGGTCCGCTGACCTACGAATACACCGATCACCTCGTCGAGACCGTGCTCACCGGTCTGCCGAGGCCGGGGTCCTGACCGGTTCAGTTCCCCCGGACCCAGCCCTCCAGCATGCCCCGGGCGATCGAGATCGATCCCGGCAGCAACAACGGGGCGTCGGCCGGGGAGGCCCAGTCGCCGAGCGCCAGCGCGGCCCGCACCTCGTCGCGGGTGAACCAACGGGCCTCGGCGATCTCCCCGTCGAGGAAGGCCAGCGGATGCTCCGGATCGGCGACGGCGGAGAACCCGATCATCACCGACCGCGGGAACGGCCACGGCTGGCTGCCGAGGTACCGCACGTCTCGCACGTCGACGCCGACCTCCTCGCGGATCTCCCGCACGACGCAGGACTCGAGCGACTCCCCCGCCTCGACGAACCCGGCGAGCACGGAGAACCGTCGCTCCGGCCACACCGGCTGTCGCGCCAGCAGGACCCGGTCCGCGCCGTCGTGCACGAGACAGATGATCGCCGGGTCGGTACGCGGGAACTCCTCGTGACCGGTGCTGGTGCTGATCCTCGACCAGCCGGACAGGGTCGGCTCGGTCGGCGCTCCGTCCAGTGAACTGAAGCCCGCGTTGTCGTGCCAGTTGAGCAGGGCCACCGCGGTCACCATCAGACCCGCGTCGGCGTCGTCGAGCCGCTCCCCGACCCGGCGCAGGTCGGCGACCGTTCCGGTCTGCGCGAGCACCCGGATCGCCCACACGTGCCGGTCGCCGCGCACACCGAGGAACACCGCGCCGGGAACCGGCTCGGGTCCCAGCTCCACCGCCGCGGCGAACACCAGGGCGTCGCCGTCCACCGGCACCTGCCCGCGACGATCGACCCGCAGCAGATGGGCCCGGGACCAACCGTCGTGCAGGGCCGCGGCGTCGCCCCGCAACTCCTCGGCGCGGTCGACGACCGCACGGGAGAGCAGGGGGGTGTCGGACAGCTGGAAACGGCTCACGACTGCACCCTAGCGGCGGCGCGGGCTCAGCCCGACACCCGCCGGATGTAGAGCAGCTTGTCGTCCGCCTCCACGGCGTCGACCTCGGGGGACCCCACGCGCAGCAGGCGGCCGTCGCGCACGACTCCGAGCACGATGTCGGACAGGTGCCGGGGCGATCCACCCACTTCGTTCGGTTCGACGTCGCGTTCGGCGATCGCGAATCCCGCCTCCGGGGTGAGCAGATCCTCGATCATCTCCACGACGCTCGGCGTCGTGGTGGCGATGCCGAGCAACCGGCCCGCCGTCTCGGACGAGATGACCACCGAGTCCGCGCCCGATTGACGCAGCAGATGCGTGTTCTCCGATTCGCGGATGGCCGCGACGATCTTCGCCCTCGGGGCGATCTCGCGGGCGCTGAGCGTGACGAGCACCGCGGTGTCGTCGCGGTTGGCGGCGACGATGATCGCGGCGGCGTGCTGAACGCCCGCCAGGCGCAGCACATCCGACTTCGTCGCCGAGCCCTGTACCGTCACCAGCCCCTGCCCGGCGGCGGTCTCGAGTACCACCGGATCGGTGTCGACGACGACGATGTCCGACGGCGGAACCCCGTCGCCCAGCATCGCATCCACCGCGGTACGGCCCTTGGTGCCGTATCCGACGACGACGGTGTGATTACGCACGCGGCGCCTCCAACGCTGAATCTTGAACGCCTGGCGCGAACTCTCGGTCAGTGCCGAGAGCGTGGTACCGACCAGGACGATGAGGAAGAAAATCCGCAACGGCGTGACGACCAGGACGTTGATCAGTCTCGCCTCGGGTGTGAACGGGGTGATGTCGCCGTAGCCGGTGGTCGACAGCGAGACGGTCGCGTAGTAGATGCAGTCCAGCAGCGACAGTGCGTCGCCCTGGGCGTCGCGGTAGCCGTCCCGGTCGAGGTAGACCACCAGCACGGCGAATGTCAACGCCACCACCGCATATCCGACGCGGCGAGTGATGGCCCGGCTCGGGCTCGTCTGCAGCTGCGGCACCCGCAGGATGCCCACCAGTGCGAAGTCCGGGCGCTCGGTGAGCACGTCGGAACGGCTGAAGCGGGCACGCAACCTACCCGGCATGGCGGCGCTCCCGCGGCGTTCTCGGCTCCGGTGACGCGGTCACCGACGTTCTCGTTGCTGACATCGGCTCGCAGCCTACGCGTCGGCCGCTAGTGTGGCGCGCATGTCCACACTCCCGTCCCAGCGCGCGGCGCTGCGGCTGTCCGCGCTCCTCCTCGGAGCGGGCGCGGCGCACTTCGCCTCCCCCCGGCCGTTCGACCGGATCGTGCCGACGGCGCTGCCGGGTTCGCCACGCACCTATACCTACGTCTCCGGGGTGGCCGAGCTGACCGCCGGGACGGCGCTTGCGATTCCGCGGACCCGGCGGCTCGGCGGGACGCTGGCCGCGGCCCTGCTGATCGCGGTGTTCCCCGCCAACGTGCAGATGGCCGTGACATGGCTGCGCAGCGAGCGGCTCTCCCCGGCCGCGAAGGCGGTCGCGGTGGCCCGGCTGCCGCTGCAGGTGCCCCTGATCGCCCAGGCTCTCACGGCGCGGCGCAACGCCCCGCGCCGCTGACCGCCGCTATCGCTCGCCGGCCGACGGGCGGTCCGCGCCGGCGCTGCGCACCAACCGGTCCAGCCGCTCGGCGCCGGGCAGGTCCTCCGGCGCGATGGTCCGCCCGGTGCGCACGTAGTGGAATGCGGCCCGCACCTTGTCGAGAGGCGGCACGGCCGGTCGGCCCGTCGCGCGGAACGTGCGGGCGGCCATCAGCTGCGCCCAGGCCAGTCGGTACGCGGCCAGCTGCATCGCCACCGCCTCGAGCCGGTCCTCGTCGGGCTCGGCGCCGGTCTTCCAGTCGATGACCGTCCAGCCGCCGTCCGAGTCCTCGAACACCGCGTCGATCCGGCCACGGATCACCACCCCGGCCAGCGACGTCTCGAACGGAACCTCCACCTCCACCGGGCTGCGCTGCGCCCACCGCGAGCGCAGGAACGCCTCCTGGAGCCGGTCGAGTTCGGTCTCGTCGCCGCCGGCGTCGTCCGCGCCGGGCAGTTCGTCGAGGTCGAGCAGCCGCGTGGCGCCGTATCGCCGTTCGAGCCAGGCGTGGAAGGCGGTGCCGCGGCGCGCCAGCGGATTCGGCCGGAACGGCAACGGACGGCGCAGCCGCGCCGCCAGCGCGGCCGGGTCCGCGGCCAGATCCACCAGCTGGCTGACCGACATCTGGGCGGGCAGCATCACCTCGGCACGCTGCTCGGCGCGCCGGGCCCGCTCGGCGAGCAGCGCGTCGACGTCCGCGGCCCAGTCGTCGGGGTCGTCGTCCGGGGTCGCCGGGGGTTCGGGTTCGGGCTCCTCGAGCATCGCGAGGACCAGGGCCGCGCCCTGCTCGACGAAGGGACGCCGCACCCCGAGGGGATCGCGCGGCCACACGGCGGTGTGTGGATCCGCGGTCATCGGGTTCTCGGTGCCCGGCTCCGGCGCCGGGGCCCAGGTCTCGATGCGGCCGAGCCCGGGTCGCGCCGCCACCAGCTCGTGCAGTTCGGACAGGAACGGGGACGGTCCCTTCGGGTCCGTTCCGGACTCGGCCCAGTGGTGCCCGGAGACGAACAGGGCCCGCTCCGTGCGGGTGAGCGCGACGTAGAACAGGCGCCGGTCCTCGTCCAGTTTCCGGCGCTTGAGGGCGTCCTTGTGCGTGTCGATGCAGTTCTCGAGCGATTTGCGGTCGTAGACCTCGTCGAGATCGAGGACGGGGACGCCGTCGCTGTTCTCGCCCGGCAGCGCCCGGTCGCCGCGCAGCGACGGCGGCAGTTCCCCGAGGGCGCCGAGCCATGTGCTGCCGGCCGTCGACGAGGGGAACACCCCGGCGGTCAGGTGCGGGACCGCCACCACCTCCCATTCGAGGCCCTTGGCCGAGTGCACGGTCAGCACCTGCACCCGTTCGGTGGCGACCTGCACCTCGCCCGGAGCGAGTCCGCCCTCGATCGCCTCGGCGGCGGAGAGGTAGGCGAGCAGGCCGGTCAGCGTCGCCGAACCGCGGCTCGCGTACCCGGCGACCACGTCCGCAAAGGCGTCGAGGTTCTCCCGGCCGACACCGCCGTCGCTGCCCGCGCGGGCCTGCGCCTCGATGCCGATGCCGAGAACCCGCTCCACCTCGGCGACGAGCTCCGTCAGCGGCTGGCCCAGCCGCTCCCGCAGGGACGCCAGCTCCTTGCCCAGCGCGACGATGCGCGCGTAACCGAACTCCGAATACCGATGCGGCGGACCGGGATCGGAGAGTGCGTCGGCGATCCCGGCCTGTTCGGACTGCTCGCCCGGCAGGGCGCTGTCGAGCGCCTCGGCGAGGGCGGCCGAGTCGCTGACCGTGCCGGCGACGCCGAAGCGGCCGCCGATGGCGAGTTCGCCGGCCCGGCGCCACAGCGCCTTCAGGTCGGCGGCGCCGAGCTGCCAGCGGGCACCGGTCAGCACCCGCACGGCCGCGCTACCGGCCGTGGGGTCCGCGGCCAGCCGCAGCATCGCGATCACGTCCGCCACCTCGGGGGTGTGCAGCAGGCCGCCGAGACCGACCACCTCGACGGGCAGGCCGTGGGCTCGCAGCGCCTCCGCGATCGGCGCGGCGTCGGCGTTGCGGCGCACCAGCACCGCCGCTGTCGGCGGCGACGCCTCGGCGGCCCGGGCGGCCGCGTACTCGGCGGCGATCCGCCCGGCCACCCATTCCCGTTCGGCCTCCACGTCCGGATGCAGGGCGAGCCGGACGTCGCCGGGGGTCGGCTCCGGCTTCGCCCGCAGCGTGCTGACCTGGACACCCTTGTGCCGCAACGGTTCCGATGCCAGATTTGCCAGCTCCAGCGCCTCTGGGGGGTTGCGCCAGCTGGTGAGCAACTCGAGCCGGGGCGCGGGGCTGCCGTCCGGCAGCGGGAAGTCCGTCGAGAACCGGGGCAGGTTCGCCGCGGACGCGCCACGCCATCCGTAGATCGACTGCATCGGATCGCCCACCGCGGTCACCGCGGGCATCCGCTCCGAGGCGCCGCCGGACAGGGGACCGCCGAACAGCGACGACAGGAGGACACGCTGCGCGTGGCCGGTGTCCTGGTACTCGTCGAGCAGCACCACCCGGAAGCGGGCCCGCTCGGCGCGGCCGACCTCCGGGTGGTCGCGGGCCATCCGGGCGGCGAGCGACATCTGGCTGCCGAAATCCAGCGCGCCCTCGCGGCGCAGCGTCTGCGCCAAGCGCTCGACCAGGGGCAGCAACTCGATCCGGGCCTGCTGCGCGTCGAGGATGTTCAGCAGGGTCTTCGACGGTCCCCCACGCTGATTCGGGCCGGCGGGCAGCGTGTGCACGAGCTTGTCCAGCTCGGTGTGCGCGACGCGCAGGTCCTCCGGCTCGACGAGGTGCTCGGCGAGCTGCCCCGACAGGGCCAGCACGCACTCGGTGACCGACGCGGGATTGCGGTCGGTGTCGAGGTCGCCGTCCCAGGCGCTGACCACGCGGTACGCGAGCTGCCACAGCTCGGTCTCGGACAGCAGGGTCGCCGACGGTTCGATGGGCAGCAGCAGCCCGTGCTCACCGAGCAGGCGCCCGGCGTACGCGTGATAGGTGCCCACCTCCGGCTCGCCGGCGAGGATGCGGGCGCGCAGCCCGCCGGTCGGGTCGAGGTCGCGCACCAGCGCCGATCCGGCGAGCTTCGCCAGCCGCCGGCGGATCCGGGTGGTGAGCTGCTGGGCGGCCTTGCGGGTGAACGTCAGGCCCAGCACCTGTTCCGGGTCGACGAAGCCGTTCGCGACGAGCCAGACCACGCGCGCCGCCATCGTCTCGGTCTTGCCGGCGCCGGCGCCGGCGACGACGAGCGTGGGCTGCAGCGGCGCCTCGATCACCGCGGCCTGCTCGCCGGTCGGCGGGAACTGCCCGAGCGCGGCGGCCAGCTCGACCGCACTCACCGTCGGTGGTGCCACTATCCCGTCACCTGCCTGCCCTCGTCGTGCGCCGGGCAGCTCGACAGGACCGGGCAGTGCCGGCACCCGTCGTTGACCCGGGCCAGGAACTGCGGTCCGCGGGTGGCCGCGGCTGCTTCGTGGATCACGTCGCGCCAACGGTCGAGCGCCTCGGCGTCCAGCGGGGGCTGTACCCGCTGGGTGGCGCCCTCCTTGTTGTGCGGTTTGGCGACGAACACCAACCGTGCCCCGCCGGGTTCGCCGGCGGGCTGCCCGTCGATCGCGCCCGCCGCGGCGGCGACCTGGTAGGCGGCCAGCTGCGCGTGCTGCTGCGCCGCCTCCTTGGTGACCGGATGGCGCGCGGTCTTGACGTCGATGATCACGGGCCGCCCGTCGGGGTCGCGCTCGAGCCGGTCGATCCGGCCGCGCAGCCGCACCCGAGGCTCGTCCTCGGTCCGGGGTTCGAGGATGCCGTCGACGGCGATCTCGACCCCGACCTCGGTGAGCTCGCCACGGGTGCCGCGCAGCCACGCCGAGAACGTGTCGAGCATGGCGCGGGTGCGTTCGAGCTCGCGACGGGCGTACCACTGGGAGCCGAGATCGACCGAGTCCCATGCCCGTTCGAGCGCCCGCTCCACCTGGTCGGGCGGGATCCGCCCGGCGAGCGCCTGCACCAGCGTGTGCACCAGGCTGCCCGCGACGGCGTGGGTGTTGTCGCCGTCGGAGCCGCCGTGCCGCTCGAACATCCACCGCAGCGGGCACGTGGTGAGCTGTTCGACCGTCGACGGCGACAACGGCACCGCGTCGGCCCCGGGGTCCCACAGTTCCTGTTGCGTGCTGGGCTCGGCGGTGCCGTACCACTGGTCCGGATGCGCGCCCCGCACACGGGCCCGGGCGAGCCGCGCGAGCTGTGCGGCCGCCCGGCGCTGCCGCTGCGGATCGTCCCGGGCCACCACGGGATCGCACACCACGCTGCGCAGCTCGGCGACGAGGGTGGGGAGGGCGAGCACCCGGGTGCGGGTCTCCTCGGGCAGCACCGAGACGTCCTCACCCGCCTCGTCGACGACGTCGTCGGAGTCCGCGCCCACCAGCTCGTCGACGAACCGGGACCGCACCATGTCGGTGTCGCCGCCCACCGATTCGACGGCGGTGACGAGCAGGGTGCGCCGCGCCCGGCTGCACGCGACGAGGAACAGGCGGCGCTCGTCGGCCAGTAGCGGCGCGGTGCGTGAGAGCCGCGTCGAGCCGTCGCCGCCGCCGTCGGCCCCGGACACCGCGTCGATCAGCGTCTCGATGCCCAGCAGGGTGCCGCGGGCGCGCAGGCTCGGCCACAGGCCCTCCTGCACGCCGGCGACCGCCACGACATCCCACTCCCGGCCGGCCGCCGAGTGGGCACTGACGACGGTGACCGCCTCCGCCGGCGCGACCAGGCGGGTGCGGACGGTGCCCGGGATCTCCTGCTCGGTGAGGTAGTCGACGAATCCGGCGAGCTGGGCGCGCGGCAGCCGGTCGACGTAGTCGGCGGCGGCGTCGAACAGCGCCACGATGCCGTCGAGGTCGCGGTCGGCCTGCGCGCCGACCGGACCGCCGCGTTCGGACGCCGCGGCCCACTTGCGCTCGAGTCCGGTGGCCTGCCACGCCTCCCACAGCACGTCCTCGATGCCGCCGCCGCGGCGCGCGGCCTCCCGGGCCTTGCGCAGCACGGCCTGGGCCTTCTTCAGCGGCGCCGCCTCGACGTCGGTGAGTCCGCGCTCGAGCCGTTCGGCGTTTTCGCCCTCGTCGTCGACGAGCAGCAGTCGCAGCAGTTCGGCGGAGTCGCGGTCGCCCCCGGCGGCGAGCTCGACACGGCGCAGGCCGCGGCGCAGGCGGCGCAGGGCGACCGGTTCGGCTCCGCCGACGGGCCCGGACAGCAGGGCGAGCGCCTCCTCGCCGCCGAACGGCAGCCCGGACAGGGCCCGCAGTACGAGCAGCAGCCCGGCGACGCCGTGCTGGCGGGCCAGCGGCAGCTCGGAGGCGGCCGTGGTCACCGGCACGCCGGCCGCCAGCAGGGCGCGCCGCAGCGGGGCGAGCGAGCGCGGCACCGACCGCACCACGACGGCCATCCGGGACCACGGCACCCCGTCGACGAGGTGGGCGCGGCGCAGCGTGTCGGCGACGAGCGCGGCTTCCTTCGCCGGCGTCGGCAGCACCCGGACCCGCACGGTGCCCGGGTCGTCCGACGGGACGGCGGGTGCGCCGCGGTGCGGCGGGAGGCCGGACAGCCGGCGGGTGATACGGCCGACGAGTTCGGCCACCTCGGGGGCGGCGCGGTGGTTGGTGCCGAGCACCACGCGGCGGCTCGGGTCGTCGTCGACCAACGCGGCGAGGAAGGCCGGGTCGGCGCCACGGAAGGTGAACACCGCCTGGTCCGGATCGCCGGCGACGGTGGTGGTGCGGGTGCCGAGCCCGACGACGCGCACCAATTGCGCCGCCTGCGGGTCGAGATGCTGGGCGTCGTCGACGAGCAGGTGCCGGATTCGGGACCGTTCCCGTGCGAGCAGGTCGGGGTCGGTGACGAACGCGGCGAGGGCCGCCCCGACGAGTTCGGCGGCGTCGAGGGCGGGCGCGGTGGCCTCGGGCGCCTCGATGCCGACCGCGCCGCGCAGCAGCATGATCTGCTCGTACCGGGCGGCGAATTCGCCGACGGCGACCCACTCCGGCCGCGACCGCCGCTGCCCGAGCTCGATCAGGTCCTCGGGACCGAGGCCGCGTTCGTTGGCGCGCAGCATCAGGTCCCGCAGCTCCACCGCGAAGCCGGTCATGCCGAGCGCGGGCCGCAGCCGCTCGGGCCACATGCCCGCGCCGTCGTCGAGATCGCCGCGCAACAGCTCGCGCAGGACGGCGTCCTGCTCGGCGCCGGTGATCAGGCGGGGGGGCGGGTTGCCGTGCGTGGACGCCTGCAGCCGCAGCACCGCGAACGCGTACGAGTGGACGGTCCGCACCAGCGGTTCCCGCGTGGCCCGGGGACCACCGGGAACCGCCCCCACGCGGAGCAACCCGGCGGTGATCGCCTCTCGCACCTCGGTCGCGGCGCGCCGGGAATGGGTGAGCACCAGCACCGACTCCGGGTCGGCGCCGGCGGCGATCCGGGACACGGCCAGGTCCACGAGCAGCGCGGTCTTACCCGTCCCGGGGCCGCCCAGCACCTGCCACGGCCGCCACTGCGGCATGGGCGGCGAATCGGCGAACACCCGCTGCACGTCCTCGGGCCACTGTCGCTGCGGCGGCGCCTCGTCCGGCCTCGGCACCAGCCGCACCTCGGCCTGCCGGGGCCGGGCGTCGGGGCGGATGTCGGCGTCAGTCATGGGGCCATTCCAGCAGACGGGACCGACACCGCCGCGGAGCGGCGAATCCCGCACCGCCGCGGAGCGGCGAATCCCGCACCGCCGCGGAGCGGCGAATCCCGCACCGCCGCGAAGCGGCGAATCCCGCACCGCCGCGAAGCGGCGAATCCGACAAGGCCGCGGAGCGGCGAGTCAGCCGGGCAACGGAACGTTCTGCAGCCGGACCTGACCGCGCGCCAGGGTCCTGCCGCTCTCGGTGCCGGTGACGGTGACGAGCCACAGCTGCTGGACGCGGCCCTGCTGAAGCGGTTCGGCGACGACGTCGACGCGCTCCCCCGTGCTCGAGCGCAGGAAGTCGGTGCTGTTGTGCACCCCGACCGCGAACTGGCCGCGGTCCTGGACAGCGGCGCTGGCCCCGACGCTGGCCGCGGATTCGACGGCGGTGGTGTAGACACCGCCGTGCACGACGCCCCACGGAGTGTGATGGTCCCGGCTCAGATCGATGTGTCCGGTGACCCGGGTGCCGGAGACCTCGTCGAGCACGAGGCCCGCCGCCTGCAGGAAGGCGCTGCCGGCGGGGAGATCGGTAGAGGTGGTGTCCATGGCGTCACGCTAACTTCTGAAATTACAGTTAGCAAGGGTCTAGCCTCGATGCATGCGCTGGTTGGAGACGGACACGGCGAACTGTTCCGTGCAGCGGACACTGGACGTGATCGGCGAGAAGTGGACCCTGCTCGTCCTGCGGGAGGCGTTCAACGGCGTGCGCCGGTTCGACGACATGCGGCGGCACGTCGGGATGTCCGAGCCGATCCTGGCCGACCGCCTGCGCAAACTGGTGGCCGCGGGAATCCTGCGCCCGGTGCCGTACCGGCAGGCCGGACACCGCACCCGCAACGAGTACCGGCTCACCGACAAGGGTCTGGACCTCTTCCCCGTCCTCGTCGCCCTGCTCCAGTGGGGCGACCGCTACTGCGCCGACGAGGACGGGCCCCCCGTGGTGGTTCGCGACCGGGTGAGCGGCCGGCCCGTCGCCGCGGTGGTCGTTCCCGCCGGCACGGCCGGACTGACCGCCCGCGAGACCGAATCGACCCCGGGTCCGGGAGCCCGGCCCGTCCCCGCCGACCGGCCGCACCGGTCCCGCGCGAGCGCATCGGCTGCCACCGGAACCGGCCGCGGCCCTGACACAATCGACGGGTGAACGAACTGCACACCCATCTGTTCGGCCCCGCCGACGGTCCGCAGCTGCTCGCCCTGCACGGCCTCACCGGTCACGGCCGGCGCTGGGAGCACCTCGCGTCGGAGCACCTGCCCCAGGCCCGGGTCATCGCGCCGGACCTGCGCGGGCACGGCCGCTCCCCGTGGACGCCGCCGTGGAACTTCGAGACGCACGTGCGGGACCTGCTCGCCGTCCTCGACGCCCACGCCTCGGGTCCGGTGCTGGTGGTCGGGCATTCGTTCGGCGGCGCCCTCGCCGTGCATCTGGCGGCGACCGCCCCCGAGCGGGTGCGCGGGCTGGTGCTACTGGATCCGGCGATCGGGCTGCCGCCGGAACGCATGCTCGAGATCGCGGAGCTGACCGTGCAGCACCCCGACTACACCGACGCGGCCGAGGCCCGCGCCGACAAGACGAACGGCGCGTGGGGCGAGGTCGATCCCGCGCTGCTCGACGCCGAACTCGCCGAGCACCTGATCACCCTCGACTCGGGCCGGGTCAACTGGCGCCTGTGCGTTCCCGCCCTGGTGACGTCGTGGAGCGAGCTGGCGCGTGAGTTCGTCCTGCCACCGGCGCACCTGCCCACGATCGTCGCGCGGGCCGCGAAGGTGCAGCCGCCGTACGTGACCGACGAGTTCCGGGCCGCCCTCGCCGACCGCCTCGGCACGAACCTCACGGCGCTCGACATCGACTGCGACCACATGATCGATCAGGCACGACCGGAGGAGACCGCGGCCCTCGTCCGGAAGCTGCTGTAGATGCCGGCAACGAGCGAGGCGGACGTCGAACGCGTCCGGGAGCTGGTGGCCTCCGTCCCCGAGGGCCGCGTGACCACCTACGGCGACGTCGCCGCGGCGGCCGGCCTGTCCAGCCCGCGCACCGTGGGCTGGATCATGCGGACCGACAGCGCGGACCTGCCGTGGCACCGGGTGGTCCCGGCCTCCGGAAGGCCCGCCGCGCACCTGGCCCACCGGCAACTCGCCCGGCTCGAGCTCGAAGGCGTGCCGATCCGCGACGGCCGGGTCGATCTCGCGGCGGCGCGGCACCGCTTCTGAGCCGGCTCACACCAGCGGTGGTGCCGCTCGCCGCGGCTCGAGGACGGCCGCGCCGAGCCCGGCCAGCACGTCGACCGCGGCGAGCAGTTCCGCGACCGGCCGGGTGAACGGCAGGCGCTGATGGTCGTCGAACGCGTGGCCGGTGCCGAATCGGGTGCCCGGCAGCAGGACGAGTCCCTGCCGTTCCGCCGCGGCGACGAGGCGGGTGGAACCGATACCGTCCGGCAGCCGGCACCACAGCGACAACCCGCCCGCGGGCGGGACGAACCGCCACCCGGGCAGGCGTGCGGCGACGGCCGCGGCGAGCGCCTCCTGACGGGCGCGCAGCCCGGCGCGGCGCTCGTCGAGGATCCGCTGCCACTGCGCGAACAACTCCACGGCGGCGAGCTGGTCGAGGATCGAGACGCCGAGCTGGCGCCGCAGCAGCACCTCCCGCACGCGCGCGACGGTCGCCCGGTCGCCGCGCACCCAGCCGATCCGGATCCCGCCCCAGACCACCTTGCTCAACGAGCCGACGTGCACGGTGGCCGCGTCCGGGACCGCCGCCCCGAACGGCTCGATGTCGTCGCCGGCGAACGACAGCTCCGCGGCGACCTCGTCGACGACGGTCAGGACGCGGTGCCGCCACAGGGTCGCGGCGAGGGACCGCCGCGCGGCCACGCTCAGGCTCGCACCGGTCGGATTGGCGTGGTCGGGCATCAGGTACGCGACGGTCGGGGCGTGCTGCCGCGCGGCGCGATCGGCCTCGTCGACGATCACATCCGGATCGTCGACGTCGACGGGCACGGCGACGGACTGGGCCCCGGTCGCCGCGATCGTCTCGAGCGCGCCGGGATGGCTCGGATGCTGGTGCAGCACCCGTCGTCCCGCCCCGACGACGGTGTGCAGGACGGCGTCGAGCCCGTCCGCCGCGGCGGCGGTGATCAGCACCTGCTCGGGGTCGGTCGGCAGTCCGCGGGCGGTGTACCGCGCCGCGACGGCGGCACGCAGCTCGGGCAGGCCGCTCGGCGCGTACCCGTGACCGGCCAGCAGGTCGGGCAGCCGGGTCTGCGCGACCGCGTAGGCGGCGGTCAGCAGGGACGACGCCTCCGGGGCGGCGTTGCCCAGGTCCAGCACGCCGGGCACGGGGGCGCCGAGCGCGGTGCCCCACGGCTGCCGGCCGTCGGGAGCGGCAACGAACGTGCCCGCCCCGTGCCGGGTGAGCGCCCAGCCGTCGTCGCGCAGGTCGCCGTAGGCGGCGGCCACCGTGACGCGGCTGACGCCGAGCGCGTCGGCCAGCGCCCGCTCGGCGGGCAGGCGCGCGCCGACCGGGAGCCGGCCGTCCGCGATGCGGCGGCGCAGCGCGGCGGCGACGGCCCGGTACAGCGGACCGCGGTCGGCTCCGACGTCGCCGAGCAGCGCCGCGAGCCGGGCAGCGGACGGGGTGGCGGACACGTCCTTCATACAGTCCACTTTCGCACGGTGGACCGGAATCTCCGGTCCACCGGCCCGAGAGAATAGGACCATGATCTTCCTGGTCGTTCTCCTCACCGCGCTCAGCCTGGCGGCGGCCACCTGGACAGTGCTGGACACCGCGCAGGGCGGCCGGTGCGGTATCGGCGGGCCGCCGCGCAGTCACCACACGCCCGACTGACCGCCCCGGCACACCGCGCCGGTCCGCGTCGGGCAGCATGAGCTCATGAGTTCGCTGACCGACGTCGAGGCCGTCATCGTCGCGGGCGGACGCGCGACCCGCATGGGCGGCGTCGACAAGCCCGCACTCGTCGTCGGGGGCCGGCGCATGCTCGACATCGCGCTGGCCGCGGTGGCCGGGTGCCGCCGGATCACCGTCGTCGGACCACGGCGCGACGATCTCGACCCGGCGGTGGTCCAGGTCCAGGAGCAGCCCGCCGGGGCCGGGCCCGTCGCCGCCCTCGCCGCCGCGGGTCTTCACGCACCGGTGGTGCTGGCCCTCGCCGCCGACCTGCCGTTCCTCACCGCGGACACGGTCACCGCACTGGTGGAGACCCTGCGCGGCGCCCCCGGAGCCGACGCGGCGTTCGCTGTCGACGACTCGGGCCGGATCCAGTTCCTGCTCGCCGCGTGGCGTGGTCCCGCGCTCGCCGGCCGCCTCGCCGCGCTGGGGACGGATCCGGCCAATCAGCCGATGAAGGCCCTGCTGCCGGAGCGCTACGTCACGGTTCCGGTGGCGGGGACCGCGGACTGCGACACCCCGCAGGAGCTCGCGCAGGCCCGCGCCGCGCGTCCCGGGCTCGTCGCGGCCGACCCCGCCGCCGCCCGCGCGGAGATCCGGCGGTCGTTGCCGCGGTTGCCGGTCCGCACCGTGGCGCCCCAGGCGGCGGAGGGTGCCACCCTCGCCGCGGCACTCGTCGCCGCCGAGGCCCTGCCGCGGGCCGCGGTGTCGGCGATGGACGGGTACGCCGTCGCCGGCGACGGTCCGTGGCTGCTGCGCGCCGAGGTCCACCGGGCCGGCGCGACCGAGCCGTTCACCCTGCACGACGGCCAGGCCGCGCGGATCGCCACCGGTGCCTACCTGCCGCCCGGCGCGACGACGGTGGTGCGCGACGAACACGTCGAGGTGACCGACGGCACCGTGACCCGGATGCCCGGCGCCCCGGTGCGCGACGACGCGCGCCGTCGCGGGGAGGACTGGGCGCCCGGTCACGTGCTCGCCGAGGCGGGCACTGCCCTGGGCCCGGCGGTGGTCTCCGCTGCGCTGAGCGGCGAGGTGACCGCGGTGCCGGTCCGCGGGCCCGTCCGGGTCCACGTGGTCGTCACCGGCGACGAGATCCGCCGCGACGGGCCGCTGCGCGACGGCCAGACCCGCGATTCTCTCGGCCCCGTCCTGCCGCGGTTCGTGCAGTGGTGCGGCGCCGCCGTCGCCGCCGAGGCGCACCTGCGCGACACCGTCGACGGGTTCGACCGGCTGCTCCGCGAAGCCACCGACGTCGACACGATCGTCGTCACCGGGGCGACCGGCGGCGGGGCCGCCGACCAGCTGCGGGCGGCGCTGGCCCGCGCCGGCGCGGCGATCGTCGTCGATCGGGTCCGGTGCAAGCCGGGCGGTTCCCAGGTGACAGCGGTGCTGCCGGACGGTCGTGTGGTGCTCGGCCTGCCCGGCAACCCGGTCGCGGCCGTCGCGACGCTGCTGGTGATGCTGCCCGCCGTCGTCGACGGGCTGACCGGACGACGGCCGGAGCCACCGTGGACCGCGCCGCTCGCCAACGCCTCGCAGGTGAGCGGCGACGTCACCCGGCTGCTGCCGGCGACACAGACCGACGACGGACTGTGGGTGTGCGACAACGCGATCCGCACCGCACACCTGGCGGGGCTGATCGGGCGACGGGCGATCGCGCTCGTGCCGCCCGGCGCGGCGGACGACGATCCGGTGGAACTGGTGCCGCTGCCACACTGACCGGCGCGCCGGTCAGGCCGGGTGCGCGAGGACCCGGTATCCGGTCTCGTGGAGCCGCCGGTGCTCCGGCCACCGGTCGCGGGTCCAGCCGGGTTCGGTGTGGGCCGCGACGATCGCGGCGGTCGTCGCGGCGTGCAGGTCGAACTCGAGGTCGCGGCGCAGTTCCGGCAGGACGGTCCGCTCCCCCGCCGTGCGCGCCTGCACGATGGTGGCGACCGTCTCCGCGACCCGCGCGTCGGCGCAGCGCAGCACGCGACGATGCGCGAACGGCAGCACGACCCACAGCACCGCGACGGCGACGAGCACGCCGATCACCGTCTCGAGCAGGCGGTCGCGGGCCACCACGGCGAAGTCGTGCGGCACCCCGGCGCCGCCGAGCAGCAGCGCGAGCGGAGTGATGAACACCATCGCCACGCCGTAGTTCCGGACCAGGTACTCCTCGGTTCCGGCGAGCAACACCGCGACCACCACGACGAGTGCGACGGCCGTCGGGGCGGCCCACACGACCGCGGCCAGCACGCCCAGACCCACGACGGTGCCGGCGAACCGGTGCAGGCCCCGGTAGCTGCCCAGCACCCGGTCGGGTCCCTGATGCAGCACCATCGCCGCCGTGATCACCGCCCAGTCCGGCCGCCCGACACCGCACGCGAGCGCCAGTGCGCCCGCGACGGGACCGGCCACGACGAGGCGGAGGACGATGGTCCAGGATCGACTGCCGGGCCCGGCGGCCCGCGCCAGCCGGTATCGCGCCGACGGGCGCGGCAGCGGTGGTTGCGGCCGCAGATCGTCGGTCTCGGAGGCGGCACCCTCGTCGGTTCCTGCGACGACCGTCGCGAGCCGCAGGTGCGCCGCTCGGAGCGTCCGGGTCAGCGGATGCGCGCCCCCGCCCAGCCGCCCGTCGTGCAGGCACATCCACGCGGCGTGCAGCGCCCGGACCGCCTCGTGCCGCGGCCCGGTCTCCGCCGGGGCGCGCAGGCAGGCGTCGACGGCCTCCACGGCCGCCGCCACCGCGGCACGCTCGGGTGCGCGGGGCCGGGCCACCGCGCCCGACATCGACACCACCACTGCCGTGCCCGCGCCGGCCGCGGTCCACGACACGACCGCACCGACCGGCACGCCGGCGCTCGGCAGTGCCGCCGCGATCTCCAGGGTGAGCAGCGGCAGGAACGCACCGGGTGCACCGAAGCGCAGCGCGTCGACCAGGAAGGCGCCCACGGCGACGACCGCCGTCATCACCGCCACGAGCAGCAGCCACGTCCATTCCGAACCCGAATGCACGAGCGTGCCGACACCGGCGCCCAGACCGGCCAGCGCGACGAGCACCGCCGCGACGACCATCACCACCTGCCACCGCGCCCGGTAGGCGCGGCCCTCGCCGTAGACGACGGCGAACGCCCCGAGGGCGGCCGTCGCGGCGACGGGCCCGTGACCGAGCGCGAGGCCTGCCAGGCCGGGCAGCGCCACCGCGGCGGCCGCGCGCAGGGCACCGGGCCAGCGCCGGCCCCGCCGGGGCACCCCGAGCAGGAGCGTCCGCGCAGGCCCCGGCGCCGGGATCGGCGGGCTCGCCGCGTCACTCCGGGACCCGGCTCCCGGATCTGTCACCGCTTCGGACACGAGGATCGACGATACGGCGCGCACCCGCGGTCGGCGGCGCCGTGTCGGCAAGGTCACCCGCGCAGCGGGCCTCCGGCGAGCAGCGCCGTCGCCGCCGACCGGTACCGCTCGGCCACCAGGCGCACGATCGAGTCGTGCACCCCGAGCGGGGCCGCCACCCCGTCGGCGCCCGCATCGGCGAGACGCGCGTGGAACAGCCCGTCGGCGAGCAGGTACGAGGCGACGAACACCCGGCGCGCACCCGCGGCGCGCAGTCCGGCGACGACGTCCGGCACGCGCGGGGCACCCGTGGCGACGTACCCGACGCGCACGGCGACGCGCGCGAGGGCCGACAACATGTCCGCGGCCCGTCGCACGTCGCCGAGGGCGCGGGGGTCGGAGGAGCCCGCCGCGGCGAGCACCACCGCGTCACCGGGTTTCCAGCCGGCCGCGGAGAGCCGGTGCAGCAGCACCCGTGCGAGCACCGGGTCGGGTCCGAGCGCGCGGGTGACCGCCACGGCGGGATGCCCACTGTCGGCGACCTCGCGTGGCACGTCGGCGTGCACGTGGTAGCCGGAGGCGAGGAAGGCGGGCACCAGCACGGTGGGCCGGCCGGAATCGCGCAGCACCTCCGCCGGCGAGGGTCCGAGGACATCGACGAACGCGACGCGGGTGGCGCCCACGTCGCGGGAGACGGCGTCGGCGAGGGACGCGATCATCTCGACGCCGCGCGGATTGCGCGTGCCGTGAGCGACGAGCAGCAGGGCCGGGTCGATCATGGTCACAACTCCTGATCCGGAACGGGGTCGGCCGGAGACGATGCCCCTAGCCGAGCGGGTATTCCTTGTCGGCGCAGCCCACCGGGTCGACCGCGAGCCGGTAGCCACGCTTGACGACGGTCTGCACGATCGTGGGGGCGCCGAGCGCGGACCGCAGCCGCGCCACGGCGGTCTCCACGGCGTGGGTGTCGCCGCCGCCGCCGGGCAGCGCGGCGAGCAGTTCCTCACGCGAGACGACCCGGCCGGGCCGGGCGGCGAGGGTGCGCATCAGCGCCATCGCGGCGGGCGCCAGGCAGCGGATCTCGCCGTCGACCACGACGCAGCGGCCGCGGACGCTGAGGACGTGCCCCCCGGCCTCGATGCGGTGGGCGCGCCGCGGCAGCTCTTCGGCCAGGTGCCGGGCGAGGGATCCGAGCCGGGCCCGGGCCGGTGCCGAGACCGGCACCTCCAGCTCGACCAGCGGCGCGGCCGTCACGGGCCCCACGCACACCGCGGTGACCCCGGTGCGCAGCGCGCGCAGCATCAACTCGAGCATGCCGGTGGCCTTGGAACGCATCAGCAGCGACGCGACGGCCGGCGCGCTGGTGAAGCTCACCGCGTCGATGCTGTGGTCGGCGATCTGCTCGATGAGCCGGTCCAGCGCGGTGGGGTCGTCGGGCGGGGTCCACCGGTACACCGGGACCGCCACCACGTCGGCACCGGCGTCGCGCAGCACCTCGCACAGGTCCGCGCCGGGTTCCCACTCGGTGCGGGCGCCGTGCAGCTGCACCGCGATCCGCACCCCCTCCACACCCTCGGCCAGCAGGTGCTCGAGCACCTCCGCGGACGACTCCGACGCCGGCGACCACTCCTCCCGCAGGTCGGCGGCCCGGATCGCGCCGGTGACCTTCGGCCCGCGGGCCAGGATGCGGCTGCCGCCCAGGGCCTCGCCGAGCTGCTCGGCGAGGCCCCAGCCGTCCGCGGCCCCCATCCAGCCGCGGAAGCCGATCGCCGTGGTGGCCACGGTGATGTCCGGCGGGGTGTCGAGGATGTCGCGCGTCACGCGCTCGAGCTCGGCGTCGTCCGCGAGCGGGATGATGCGGATGGCGGGTGCGTGGACAACCTCCGCGCCGCGCCGGGTGAGCAGGGTGGCGAACTCGTCGGCGCGGCGTGCGGCGGTGATGCCGATCGTGAAGCCGTGCAGCGGCGCGTTGTCCTCGCTCACGAACGCTCGCCGTAACCGCGGTGCACGGGCACGAGGCTGTGGATCTGGACGACACCGGCCCACACCCGCACGTCGTACACGGGCAGGCGGACCGACGGATCGTCGAGGCAGCGTCCGTCGTCCAGCGAGAAGACCTGCTTGAGCAGCGGCGAGGCGACGGTGGGCTCGCCGCTGCGGTCGCCGACGATCCCACGCGACATCACCGCGGCGCGGCCGAACGGATCGAAGTTGCCCACCGCCCGCAGACTGCCGTCGTCGAGCCGGAACAGCGCGGCCTGCTCGCCGCCGCGCAACAGCACGGCGACGCCGCGGCCGGGGATGAGGTGACTGAGCGGGCACGCCGACGTCCACTCCAGACGCCCGTCGTACACGCTGGCACGCGACGCGCGCTCGGGGGTGTGCGTCTCGATGACGGTCATGAATGTCCTCCTTGGAACTACGGACGGAATTCTCCGGGGCCGGTGTTTCTCGGGCGTTAACCCGAGATTCCCTCACGGTAAGAGGGCATTCCGACCAGCACCGGCACCTTCCGCTTGCCCGAGTCGTCGAACCGCACGGTCGGGTCGGCCACCTCGGGCGCGTTGACGAACGACACGAACCGGGACAGCTTCTCGGGGTCCTCGAGCACTCCCTTCCACTCGTCCCGGTACCCGGCGACGTGCTTGGCCATCGCCGCCTCGAGCTCGTCGCCGATGCCGAGGCTGTCCTCGCACACCACCGCCCGGAGGTGCTCGAGCCCGCCCTCGAGGGACTCGAGCCAGGGCGCGGTGCGCTGCAGGCGGTCGGCGGTGCGCACGTAGAACATCAGGAACCGGTCGATGTACTTGACGAGGGTCCCGTCGTCGAGACCACCGGCGAGCAGCTGCGCATGCTTGGGCGACTGGCCGCCGTTGCCGCACACGTACAGGTTCCAGCCGTTCTCCGTGGCGATCACCCCGACGTCCTTGCCGCGCGCCTCGGCGCACTCGCGGGCGCAGCCGGAAACGCCGAACTTGAGCTTGTGCGGTGAGCGCAGCCCGCGGTAGCGCAGTTCGAGGTCGACCGCCATGCCGACCGAGTCCTGCACGCCGTACCGGCACCACGTCGAGCCCACGCAGCTCTTCACGGTGCGCAGGGACTTGCCGTACGCCTGGCCGGATTCCATGCCGGCGTCGACGAGCCGCTGCCAGATGAGCGGCAGCTGCTCGACCCGCGCACCGAACAGGTCGATGCGCTGGCCGCCGGTCATCTTGACGTACAAGCCGAAGTCGCGGGCGATCTCGCCGATGACGATGAGCTGCTCGGGGGTGCACTCCCCGCCGGGCATCCGCGGCACCACCGAGTAGGTGCCGTTCTTCTGGATGTTGGCCAGGAAGTGGTCGTTGGTGTCCTGCAGCGCCGCCTGCTGCCGGCCCAGGATGTGGTCCGAGTCGGTCGAGGCGAGGATCGAGGCGACGACGGGCTTGCAGATGTCGCAGCCGGTCCCCTGGCCGTACTTGGAGATCAGTGCCGAGAACGTGCGGGTGTTCGTGGCCTGCACGATCTGGAACAGCTCGGCCCGGGACTGCTCGAAGTGCTCGCACAAGGACTTCGACATGACCACACCGGACGCCGCGAGGAGCTGCTTGACGGTGGGCAGGCAGCCGCCGCACGTGGTGCCGGCGCCGGTGCAGGCCTTGACCTGGGCGATGTCGCACGCGCCGTCCGCGATGGCACCGCAGATCGTCCCCTTGGTGACTCCGTTGCAGGAGCACACCTCGGCGTCGTCGGGCAGCGACCCGGCGCCCGGCTTCTCTCCCGCCGGGGAGATCAGCGCCGCGGGGTCGCCGGGCAGCTCCCGGCCGACGAGCGGCCGCAGCGACCCGTACGCGGAGGCGTCGCCGACGAGGATGCCGCCGAGCAGTGTCTTCGCGTCGTCCGAGACGACCAGCTTGGCGTAGGTGCCCTTCGCGGCGTCCGACAGCACGACCTCGAGGGCGCCGGGAGTGATGGCGTGCGCGTCGCCGAAGCTCGCGACGTCGACGCCGAGCAGCTTGAGCTTCGTGGACAGGTCGGCGCCCGGGAACTCGGCGGCGCCGCCGAGGAGCCGGTCGGCCACCACCTCGGCCGTGCTGTAGCCGGGGGCGACGAGGCCGTAGCAGGTGCCCTCGACGGCCGCGCACTCGCCGATCGCGTAGACCGCGTCGTCGGTCGTGCTGCGGCAGCCGAGGTCGGTGCGGACACCGCCGCGCGGGCCCAGCTCGAGCCCCGCGTCGCGGGCCAGCCCGTCCTGGGGACGGACGCCTGCGGAGAACACGAGCAGCGCGGCGTCGATCACCGACCCGTCGGACAGTTCCACCCTCAACCCGCCGGGACCCTCGGTGATGCCGGCGGTGCCGACGCCCGTGTGCACCGTCAGCCCGAGATCGGTGACGAGCCGGGCGAGGAGCGCACCGCCGCCCTCGTCGACCTGCAGCGGCATGAGCCGGGGGGCGAACTCGACGACGTGCGGCGTCATGCCCAGCATCCGCAGCGCGTTGGCCGCCTCGAGGCCGAGGAGCCCGCCGCCGACGACGACGCCGACCGCTCCCGGAGCGGCCCGCTCCGCGCCGGCCCGGATGCCGTCCAGGTCGTCGAGGGTCCGGTAGACGAAGCACCCGGCCAGATCCTTGCCGGGAATCGGCGGGACGAAGGGGTACGAGCCGGTGGCCAGGACGAGCGCGTCGTACCCGATCACCTCACCGGCGTCGGTGGTGACGGTGCGCCCGGCACGGTCGATCGCCGCGGCCCGGGTGCCGATCCTCAGCTCGACCAGGTCGTCGCCCTCGTACTCGTTGCCGGCGAGGGCGAGTTCCTTCGAATCCCACGAGCCGACATAGGAGGACAGTCCCACGCGGTCGTAGGCGGGCAGCGGTTCCTCGCACAGCACCGTCACCGACCAGAGGTTCTTCTCGTCGCGGGCGCGCAGCGCCTCGACGAAGCGGTGGCCCACCATGCCGTGTCCGACGACGACAACAGACTTGTGGCTCATACCGTTTCCTTCTTCCTTGCGTACGTGATGGGGGGCCGGCCGCGGTCAGACGCGGGTGGCCACCGTGTCGGCGGTGACGTCGCGCGGTGCGGGCGTCTCCGCGGGCGGGGCGGTGGGTCGGCGCAGGAACACGGCCCAGGTGACGACGATGCAGACCAGGTAGAAGGCGAGGAACACCCAGAACGCCATGGTCGCCGACTTGGCTTCGCTGCTGTAGGACGCGCGCAGCACCAGGTTGATCCCGACGCCGCCGAGTCCGCCGATGGCGCCGGCGAATCCGATCAGGGCGCCGGACATGCTGCGCGCCCATGCGGCCTTCCCGGCCCGGTCGAGCGAGTCGAGGCTCTGCGCCTTGGCCTCGAAGATGGACGGGATCATCTTGTAGACGGAGCCGTTGCCGATGCCCGAGAGCAGGAACAGGGCGATGAACCCGAGGACGAAGGTCACCATGATGCCGCCGGTGGCGGCGCCGGCGGTGGCGTCGTCGAGGGTGCCGGCGGTGACGAGCAGTCCCGCCGCGAGGGCCATTGCCGCGAACGTGTACAGCGTGATCCGGCCGCCCCCGATCCGGTCGGCCAGCTTGCCGCCGAGGGGCCGGGCGATCGAGCCGAGCAGCGGGCCGATGAACGCGATCTGCGCGGCGTGCAGGGAGGCCTCGGCGGCGGTCGCGCCCCCGGCCAGGAAGTTGATCTGCAGCACCTGCCCGAACGCGAAGCTGAAGCCGATGAAGGAGCCGAAGGTGCCGATGTAGAGGAAGCTGAGGATCCACGAGTCGCGGTACCTCAGGGATTCGCCCATCGCCCGCAGGTCGGCGCGCTGGTCACCGAGGTTGTCCATGAACAGGGCCGCGCCGAGCGCGGCGAAGGCACACAGCACCAGGTAGACGGCACACACGATCCACGGCTCGGTGTTGCCGACGGTGGCGATGACGAGCAGGCCGACGAGCTGGACCACCGGCACGCCGATGTTGCCGCCGCCCGCGTTCAGGCCCAGCGCCCAGCCCTTGAGCCGCTGCGGGTAGAAGGCGTTGATGTTGGTCATCGACGAGGCGAAGTTGCCGCCGCCGAGTCCGGCGACCGCGGCCACCACCAGGAAGGTGGTGTACGAGAAGCCGGGGTTGAGCATCAGGTACAGGGCCGCGAGGGTGGGGATCAGCAGCACCAGCGCGCTGAACACCGTCCAGTTCCGACCGCCGAACCGGGCCGTGGCGACGGTGTAGGGAATGCGCAGCAGCGAGCCCACCAGGGTGGGCACTGCGACGAGGAAGAACTTGCCGGCGGGATCGATGCCGTAGACGTCGGCCGGCATGAACAGCACCATCACGGACCAGATGGACCAGACGGAGAAGCCGACGTGCTCGGCCAGGACGGACCAGATCAGGTTCCGCTTCGCGATCTCCTTGCCGCCGGCTTCCCATGCCGCCGTGTCCTCGGCGTCCCAGTGTTCGATGCGGTGCTTGCGCGCGAACTTCGCACGCAGGCCTTCGGTCGGTGATACTCCGGTCGTTGCGGCCACCCCATGCCCCTTCCTCGGGTCGGTATCGATGGACCCAAGGTAGGAAACGGGTGTTGCCGCGGTGCTGCCCTCGGTGACTGCCGCGTCAAGAGATGCTCACCTGCGGCAGGAGGCCTCCGTGAGGTCGGCGCCGCGGGTGCTCGCGGGCTGTGGACCGGCACCGGAACCGCCCCAGGTGTCCTCGACGTACCGGGGCCGGCAGGCGACCCGGCCGGCGATGAGCACCACGAGCGCCGCACACCCGAGGAACGCGAACGGCGCCGTCCAGCCGCCGGTGGCCTCGCGCAGCACACCGACCAGCACCGGGCCGAGACACGCGACGGTGTAGCCGAGACCCTGGGTGAAGCCGGACAGTGCGGCGGACGCTGCGTGGGTGCGGGTGCGCAGATTGATCAGGGTGAGCGCCATGGGGAACGTGGTCGGCCCGACGCCGATCGCCAGCACCCACAGCGCCGTGGCCGTCAGCGGCGCGAGCAGCAGACCGGTGAACCCCACCGCGTAGCACGCCACGCACACGACGACGAGCGGGAACGGATCCCGCATGCGGGCGCACGCGGCGGGAGCGACGAACGAGGCGGTCAGGCCGACGAACGAGAACAGGGCGATCATGGCGCCGCCGAGCGCCTCGCTGCCGCCGGCGTCGAGCAGCACCGCGGGGATCCAGGTGAACATCGAGTAGGTGATCAGCGAGGTCATGCCGAACATGCCGGCCATGCCCCACGCGACGGGCGAGCGCCACACCCGGCCGGGCGTGGGCTGGGAGTGCGGCGCGTCGCCGGCGGCCGGACGCGTGCCGCGGGCCCGGTACAGGACGCCGATCCACGGGATCGCCGCGGCGAACGCCCACGCCGCCCACAGCCCGATGGACCAGCGCCACCCGGCGGCCTCGGCGACGGGGACCGCCGCGAGGGCCGGCAGCACCGTCCCGATCTGGACGCCGACGATGTACACGGTGCTCACGACCGCGAGCCGGTCGGAGAAGTACCTCTTGACCAGTGGCGGGATCACCACGTTGCCGACCCCCATCCCGGCGAGCGCGAGCGCGGAGAACGCGAGCAGTGTCCACGTCTCGTGGGTCAGCGCGCGCGCTGCCATGCCGAATCCGGCGGCCAGCATCGCGACGAGGGCCGTGGCCTCGAGCCCGGCCCGGCGCGCGATGACGGGGGTGAGCAGCCCGAACACCGCGAACATCGCGGTCGGCACCATGCCGAACACGCCCACCACGGCGGGCGCGAAACCGAGCTCGGCGCGGATCTGCTCGGCGAGCGGGCTGAACGAGGTCACGGCGAGGCGCAGCGTGAGCGCGGACATCACGATCGCAACGAAGACCAGGAGCCGTCCCCGCAGGAGGGACGGGGACGAGGATCCGGCACCGGTGACAGCCACGAGCGAAATCATAGGATGACCCGACGTCTATCGTCGAAGGTGTTTTCCGGATGCAGGAAGGATCCCCATGCGCACCGTGCGACGCACCAGCCTCATCGCCCAGGTCACCGAGCAGTTGCGCGACCAGATCCGCACCGGCGCCTGGGCGGTGGGCACTCGCATCCCTTCCGAACCCGCCCTGGCCGAGCTGACCGGGACGGGCCGCAACACCGTGCGCGAAGCCGTGCAGGCGCTCGTGCACTCGGGGCTGCTGGAGCGGCGGCAGGGCTCGGGCACCTACGTCGTCGCCACCTCGGAGGTGGGCAGCGCTCTCGGCACCTACTTCGCCGACGCCCACGAGCAGGACGTGCTCGAACTGCGGCAGGCGCTGGACGTCACCGCCGCAGCGCTCGCCGCCCGGCGCCGCACCGACGCGGACGCCGCGCACCTGACCGAACTGTTCGACGCGCGGATGCGCGCGTGGGCCGACCCGCGTTCGGCCGCCGCCCTCGCCGCCGACGTCGCCCTGCACCGCGCAATCGTCGAGGCCAGCCACAACGCCGTGTACCTCGAGTTCTACGACTCGCTGCTGCCCGTCATCGAGGAGACGATCCGGCGCCGCGTCGACGAGACGGGGGCGGGGTTCCACGACGAGCACCGCGAGCTGGTGCTCGCCGTCGTCGCGGGAGAGCCCGGCCGCGCCACCGCCGCCGCGCTCGCGATGTTCGGGGAGCTGCGCGGCGGCGAAGGCTAGAGGAGCAGCCGCACCAGATCCGAGGTGTGTGCCAGCCCCGGGAACGCCTCCTCCGTGGAGCGCGGATGCAGGGCGTGCACGGCGAGCCGGAACATCACCGCGCGCAACAGCATCTGCGGCCATTCCGGCAGGTCCTCCCACCGGCCGATGAGCTCGTCGTCGGCCCCGCCCCACGACAGCGCGTCGACGACGGCGACACCGGCCGCCCACGACGCGGGCCGCCAGTAGGGGGTGATGTCGGTCAGGCCCGGCGCGGCGCTGCCGGCGAAGAGCACGGTGCCGAACAGGTCACCGTGCACGAGCTGATCGGGCAGGTGGACCGGCTTGCGCAGCGTCGCGAGCTGGTTGATCAGGTCGATGCTCTTGCGTCCGTCGGGAGTGACGGTTTCCGGGGCGCCGGCGGCGCGGGCGGTGCGCAGGGGCACCGCCTCCCACGCCGCGCGGTCGGCGGCGACGAACACGTCGACGTCCTCCCACGGCGCCACGGGCGGCTGCATGAGGAAGCGCGGCCGCTCCAGCTGGGCGGTGGCCGCGTGCAGCCGCAGCGACAGGGCCACCACCTCGTCGTGCCGCGGTTCGGAGGTGCCCACGATGTAGGTGTCGGCGCGCCAACCGGAGACGACGTAGCGGCCGTCGGTGGAGCGGACGGGCCGCGCCAGTCGCACCCCGTCGACCCCGAGGGTCTCGCGCACCTTCGCCGACCACGCTGCGCGGGCATGGTCGGCGACCGGCGAGAGCACCACGTCGCCGCACCGCCAGCCACCGTCCCAGTCCGCCCCGAGCGGGACCGGTTCGACGTCGCGGAGGCCGAAGGTCGAGCGCACGTGCTGCGGGGGTTCGAGGGGACTCACGGGGCACACCGTACAGTCGGCGCCGCCCCGTTGAGGGGAAGGCACTCCGTTACCCGGGGACACCATTCCCGCATCGTTATCTTCCCCGTATTCCCCTCAGTACACGGGCAGCGAAGGGTCCACCTGCTGCGCCCACGCGAGCACCCCGCCCTGCAGATGCGTGGCGTCCGCGAAACCGGCCTCCTTCAGCACTGCGAGGGCCTCGGCCGAGCGGATCCCCGTCTTGCAGTGCAGCACGATCGGCCTGTGCTGCGGCAGCTCCGCCAGCGCCTCGCCGGAGAGGATGCGGTCCTTCGGGATCAGCCGCGCCCCCTCGATGTGGACGATGTCCCACTCGACCGGCTCGCGCACGTCGATCAGCTCGATCTCCCGGTCCGACTCGAGCAGCCGGCGCAGCTCGGTCGGGGTGATGGTGGACTCGGCGAGGGCGGCTGCGCCGTCGTCCGGCACCACACCGCAGAAGGACTCGTAGTCGACCAGCTCGGTCACCGGCACCCGGCCCGGGTCGCGGCGCAACGTCACCGTCCGGTAGCTCATCGCGAGAGCGTCATAGATCATCAGGCGTCCGAGCAGCGACTCGCCGATGCCGGTGATCAGCTTGACCGCCTCGGTGGCCATGATCGACCCGACGGACGCGCAGAGCACCCCGAGCACGCCGCCCTCGGCGCAGGACGGGACCATCCCGGGCGGCGGCGCCTCCGGGTACAGGTCCCGGTAGTTCAGCCCCCGCCCGTCCGGTGCGGCCTCCCAGAACACCGACACCTGTCCCTCGAACCGGAAGATCGACCCCCATACGTACGGCTTGCCGGCGAGGACCGCGGCGTCGTTGACGAGGTAACGGGTGGCGAAGTTGTCGGTGCCGTCGAGGATCAGGTCGTACTGCTCGAACAGTGCGACGGCGTTGGCGGGGTCCAGGCGCACCGGGTGCAGCCGCACCTCCACGTTGTCGTTGATCCCGCGGATCGTGTCGCGGGCGCTCTCCCCCTTGGGGCGGCCCACGTCGGCGATCCCGTGGATCACCTGCCGTTGCAGGTTGGACGATTCGACATCGTCGAACTCGACGATGCCGAGTGTGCCGACACCCGCCGCGGCGAGGTAGAGCAGCACCGGCGAACCCAGGCCGCCGGCGCCGATGCACAGCACCCGCGCGTTCTTCAGCCGCCGCTGCCCCACCACCCCCACCCCGGGGATGATCAGGTGCCGGCTGTAGCGGGCCACCTCCTCGCGCGTCAGGTCCGCAGCGGGTTCCACCAGAGGTGGTAATGGGCTCACGACAGCTCCTCGGCCGGCTCGATCGGGCGGTTACCCGATTGTCCCATCCTCACGCCCGCGGATACGGCCACGGGTTGAACCTGCAGGTGAGTCCGTCGCGGGGGACGAGGCCCTCGGGATCGAGGCCGGCGATGTCGTCGTTGGCGGTGCCGAAGGACTGCTGCATCATGATCGGCGCGAGGCCCCCGTCGCTGCCGCACCCCTCGTGGGCGGCGAAGCCGATGGCGTGCCCGACCTCGTGGTTGATCTGATACTGACGGTAGGAGCCGATGTCACCCTGGAATGCGACGGCGCCACGCACCCACCGCGGCTCGTTGAGCAGGACCCGGCCCAGGCCCGGGTTGTAGCACGACACCTCCAGCTCGATGTCGTACCCGCAGCCCTGCCGGATCGTCATCTGGGACGTCAGCGACACCCGGAAGTCGGGCACGCCCTGATCGACGCGACGGAACGCGAACGCCGGGTCCTGTGTCCAGCTCTTCGGGTTGGCCAGGGTCTCGTCGACCATCCGGGCGAACGCCGCGTCGCCGCCGTAGCCGGTGGCGTCGACCCCGTCCTCGATCTCCACGGTGTAGGTGTAGACGCGGCCGGTGCCGACCTGACCGCTGGTCCCGGGCACCACCCGCCAGGTGCCGACGCCGGCCACCGTGAACGGCCCGCCGTCCGGGAGCGCGCCGGACGGCAGATCGGCGGGGAACGTGCCGTCCGCGACCGGCGCGGGCACGCCCACCACGTCGCCGGATGCGGCCGCCGCGTCCCCGGCCGCCGTGGCCTCGGGCGTGCTGCCACCGGTACGCAGCGCATCCACCAGGACGATCACCGTGAGGACCGCGAGGACGGGGATGGCGTAGGCCCGCCATCCGTAGGTCGCGACGAACCGGCCGAGCCGGGTCTGCCTGCGCACCCCGCGGTCCGGGCGCGGCGGGCGAGGAACCTTCTCCCCGCCCGAGACGGGATCCCACTGAGCTCGCAGAGGCTGGTGGGAAGGGGCGCGGCTGCGTCGCCGGTCGGACGTCCGGTCCTCGGGTGTCCGGTGCGGACTGCGCACCGGGCGGCGCGGTGTGTCCGTCACGCCGGCTCCTGCTCGGTCGGTCACGGTTGCCAGACTCTCATACGGCCGTCGCCGGCCGTGCCGGGTCGCCGAGCGCGGGCGCCGACCGCCGCCACGCCGATGTGGCGCCGCGCACAGTGGGCCTTCGGCTGGGATACTCGTGGGTAGGGGTGCACGGCACCTCGAGGCCCCCCGGCCTGTAACGTGCAGAGACGATTGCACGTCGTAGTGGTAGGCATCACTTCGACGAATTTTTCGGATTGGGAGCGACATGACCGAACTCGCAGCCCGGACATCGTCCGGCCGCGCCACCAGCTCGGGCAACGGCACCGGCACTCGACGCGGCGCCCGGATGCCGCGGGACGAGCGCCGGGTCCAGCTCCTCGCTGCAGCCAGCGAAGTCTTCGTCACCCGCGGATACCACGCGGCCGGCATGGACGAGATCGCCGAGTGCGCCGGGGTCAGCAAGCCGGTGCTGTACCAGCACTTTCCCGGCAAGCTCGAACTGTACTGCGCTGTGCTGCAGAGCTACGTCGACAGCCTGATCGCCGGAGTCCGCCAGGCCCTGCGGTCGACGACCGACAACAGGCAGCGCGTCCGCGCCGCGGTGCAGGCGTTCTTCGACTTCGTCGACAACGACTCGCAGGGTTTCCGTCTGGTGTTCGAATCGGACCTGATGGGCGAGCCGCAGGTGGCCCACCGCGTGGAGCAGGCCACCGAGGCATGCGTCGACGCGGTGTTCGACCTGGTGAGCCACGACTCCGGTCTGGACCCCTACCGGGCGCGCATCCTGGCGGTCGGCCTCGTCGGCACCAGCCAGTTCACCGCCCGCTACTGGCTCGAGGCCGCCCGGCCGATTCCGAAGGAGGACGCCGTCGACACCACGGTCGCTCTCGCCTGGGGTGGACTCTCGCACGTGCCGCTGCAGCCGGAGCTGCGCAGGCGGTAACCGGAAGGCGCCGACCAGACGGCGCCGACCCCAGGGCCGGGGCCGCGCCCGCGACGACAGAAGGGCCGGGGCAGCAGCCCCGGCCCTTCGTCGTGATGCCGTCGTTCTAGGTCGCCGCGAACCCGACCTTGCGAATGTCGGCGGGGCCGATCTCGACGTAGGTGACCCGCGCCGCCTGCACGATGAGCTTGCGGCCCTTCTCGTCGACGAGTGTCAGCACGCCGTCCTTCTCGCCGGCCAGGGCTTGCGCCACGAGCGACTCGACCTCGTCGGGCGTCTGCTCGCTGATCACGGTGAGCTCGCGGGGACTGTCCGCAACACCGATCTTGACCTCCACGGTCGACCTCCGAACTCTCAGGGCTCTACAGCTGTCCCCGCCCAGGCTAGTGCAGTCCCAGCACCGCCATCCGCTCGGCGTGCTCGAGCTGCATCCGGTCGAACAACGCGGCAATGTCGGTGAGATCACCGGACGCGGCGATCACCAGATCGGTGAGGTCCTCACGCTGGGCCATCACGTACTGCGCCTGGGTGATGGCCTCGCCGAGCAGCCGCCGTCCCCACAGCATCAGCCGGTCCTTGTCGGCCGCGCTGCGCCGCACCGCCTCGCGCACCTCGTGCACCACGAACTCCGAGTGCCCGGTCTCGGCGAGGACCTCCCGCACGACCTCCGCCACCTCGGGGGCGAGGGTGCCGGCGATCTCGCGGTAGAAGTCGGCGGCGATGCCGTCGCCGACATACGCCTTGACCAGCGACTCGTGCCAGTTCGAGGGGTTCGTGGACGCGTGGTACGCGTCGAGGGCGCGCCGGTAGGGCTCCATCGCCGTGTAGATCTCCACGCCGCGCGCGGTGAGCGCGGCGTGCAGCGTCTCGAAGTGGCTCATCTCCGCGGCGGCCATGCTCGCGAACGCCACCCGCCCCTGCAGGCTCGGCGACATCCGTGCATCGTCGGCGAGGCGGTAGAAGGCCGAGATCTCACCGTAGGCGAGCACCGCGAACAACTCGGCGACGCCGGGATGATCGGCCGGGACGCGCGCCGGAGCGGCGGGTGGACGAGACTCTGCGGCGGACGGCGACGTTTCGGCTCCCATGACGACACAGCGTAGTACCCAGCCGGTGACCGCGCGGCTCACGGTACAATGGTCCTGGAAGGCCGCGCCTCGAGGCGCCGACCACCGGCCCCGCGGACTTCACCGATGATGTGCGCGCACCCGATCGCAGATCGCTGCCGCGCCTCGCAGAGCCCGTTCCGGTCGCTCTCGCTGAGGCGCAGGCCGGTCGCCTCTCCACTCGTGCGTGCGTGCCGAGACCAGGAAGGCCAGACCCCTGAGCAAGATCACTGTCGACCACGAAGACGACGCCACCGAAACCACGGTGTCGGCCCAACTCGACTCCACCCACACCCCGCCCACGTTCGGCGAGCTGGGCGTGCGGGACGAGATCGTCCGCGCTCTCGCCGAGATGGGCATCGAGCGCACCTTCGCCATCCAGGAGCTGACGCTCCCCCTCGCCCTCGCCGGCGACGACCTGATCGGACAGGCGCGCACCGGCATGGGCAAGACCTTCGGGTTCGGTGTCCCGCTGCTGCACCGCCTCACCACCACCGCGTCCGGCACCACCGCCCTCGACGGAACGCCCCGCGCCCTGGTGATCGTGCCGACGCGCGAGCTGTGCCTGCAGGTCACGCAGGACCTCGAGAACGCCGCCAAGTACCTCCGCGGCGCCGACGGACTGCTGAAGGTCCTGTCCGTCTACGGCGGGCGCCCGTACGAGACACAGGTCGACGTGCTGAAGAAGGGCGTCGACGTCGTTGTCGGGACCCCGGGCCGCCTGCTGGATCTCGCCAACCAGGGTCACCTGATCCTCGGCAAGATCGGCATCCTGGTGATGGACGAGGCGGACGAGATGCTCGACCTCGGCTTCCTCCCGGACATCGAGCGCATTCTCGGCATGGTGCCCGACCGCCGCCAGACGATGCTGTTCTCGGCGACGATGCCCGGCCCGATCATCACGCTCGCCCGCACCTTCCTCACGCGCCCGACGCACATCCGGGCCGAGGAGCCGGAGTCCTCCGCGGTGCACGAGCGCACCAACCAGCTCGTCTACCGCGCGCACGCACTCGACAAGGCGGAGCTGGTGGCGCGGGTGCTGCAGGCCGAGGGCCGGGGCGCCACGATGATCTTCACCCGCACCAAGCGCACCGCGCAGAAGGTCGCCGACGAGCTCGCCGAGCGCGGCTTCGCCGTCGGAGCCGTGCACGGCGACCTGGGGCAGATCGCCCGGGAGAAGGCCCTCGACAGGTTCCGCAAGGGCAAGATCGACGTGCTCGTCGCCACCGACGTGGCCGCCCGCGGCATCGACATCGACGACGTCACCCACGTCGTGAACTACCAGTGCCCCGAGGACGAGAAGACCTACGTCCACCGCATCGGCCGCACCGGCCGGGCGGGGCGCACCGGCATCGCCGTCACCCTGGTCGACTGGGACGACATCCCGCGCTGGCAGCTCATCGACAAGGCCCTCGACCTCGGCCTGTCCGACCCGGTCGAGACGTACTCGAGTTCGCCGCACCTGTTCGAGGAGCTGGGCATCCCCGAAGGCACGACCGGCACGGTCCGCAAGGCGCCGGCGGAGCGGCCCGCCCGCGAGGAGGCCGCCGAGGCCGCCGAGGACGCGGCACGACCCAAGCGCACCCGGGTCCGCCGGCGCACCCGCGGTGGCCGGCCCGACTCCGGAAGTGCCGAGAACACCGGACCCGAGAACACGAGCGCCGCGTCGGAGCAGGCCGAGGACTCCGGGGACGGGACGGCGGCGCCCGCACGCCGGCGCCGGCGCCGGCGCCGCGGCGGTTCCTCCGCGACGGCGAAGAGCGACACGGTCACGGCCTCGGCTGCCCAGTAGTCGGCCGCGATGCTCGCACCGGAGCGCAGAACCCGGGCGGACCTGATCGCAGCCCTCCTGCTCGCCGTCGCGGTCGTCGCGGCGGCGAGCGTCGTCTGGCTGCGGTCGGACGCACGCGGCACCGTGTCCGTCACGACCGACGCGGCACCCGAGGCGCCGGCGTCCGCGACGGCGGTGCCGTCGACGCTGACGGAGGCGTGGCGGGCCCCCAGCGGTGCGACGTCCCGTCCGATCGCGGTCGGAGGTGTCGTGGTCACCGGCGACGGCGGCACGGTCACCGGCCGCGCCCTCGACTCGGGCGCCGAGCTGTGGCGCTACGGCCGCGACATGCCGCTGTGCGGGGTCGTGGAGGACTGGCGCACCGCCGTGGCGGTGTACCGCGACCAGCGGGGATGCAGCCAGGTGACCCAGCTGGTCCCCGATTCGGGGATGCGCGGGGCGCAGCGTTCCAGCGACGCCGACGACGCAGTGACCCTCACCGCCGCCGACACCCACGTGATCTCGCGGGGCGACACCCGCCTCGAACTGTGGCGGTCGGATCTCGTGCGCACGCTCGAGTACGGGCGCGTGGACGCGCCCGTCGTGCCGGGGGCGCAACCCCGCAACGGGTGCACGCTGCGCTCGGCCGCGGCCAGCAGCACCCGGCTGGCGGTCGTCGAACGCTGCCCGGGCGAAGAGGCGGACCGGTTGACGCTGCTCGAGACGACCCCGGAGGCAGACTCCCAGCCGAAGGAGATCGCCTCGTCGGTGCTGCCGGAACTGGGGCCGGACGACATGGGTACGCGCGTCGTCGCGGTGAGCGGTGAGCGCACGGTGCTGTACCTGCCGCCCACCGCCTCGTCCGGGCCCGTTCTCGCCGGATACGACGCCGCCGGCACGCTGACCGCCCGGCACCCGCTGTCGGCCGCGGCGACGCCGGACGCGGTGTTCCCCGCCGCGGTGCAGGGTTCGTTCCTCACGTGGTGGTCGGGCACGGAGACCGTCGCCCTCGGCGGCGACGACCTGGTGCCGCGGTGGACGCTGCCCGGGACGACGGGCACCGGCGCCGCCATGGCCGGGGCCCTGCTGCTGCCGGTGCGCGACGCCCTCGCGGTGGTCGAGCCTGCCACCGGGGCGGTGCAGGGCCGGATTCCGGTCGTGCGCGACGAGGCGGGAGTGGTGAACGTGGCGGTCGCCGGGACTTCGGTGCTCGAGCAGCGCGGGCCGCAGGTCGTGGTGCTGCGATGAGCCCCCGAGGAACTCACCGCGCACCTCACGACGTGAAGGTGACCAGCTTCTTGCCGTCGCGCCAGTGGGCGAGCAGGTTCTCGGCCAGCTCGCGATAGGCCTCGGCGCCCTTGTTCTTCCGGCCGGCGAGCACCGACGCCCCCGACGCCGACGCCTCCGCGAAGCGCACGGTGCGCGGGATCGGCGGCGCGAGCACCGGCATGTCGTACCGGTCGGCGACGTCGGCGAGCACGTCGCGGCTGTGCGTCGTGCGGGCGTCGTAGAGCGTCGGCAGGGCACCGAGGAGCTCGAGGTCGGGGTTGGTGATCTGCTTGACCTCGGCGACGGTACGCAGCAGCTGCCCGACGCCGCGGTGCGCGAGGGTCTCGCACTGCAGGGGCACGAGCACGGACTGCGCGGCGGTCAGGCCGTTGAGCGTGAGCACGCCCAGCGACGGCGGGCAGTCGATCACGACGACGTCGAAACTGTCGAGCAGCGGGGCCAGCGCCCGCCGGAGGGTGAACTCCCGCCCCGGCCGCATCAGCAGCAGCGCCTCGGCCCCGGCGAGGTCGATCGTCGCGGGCAGCAACGTGAAGCCCTCGTCCGTGTCGAGCAGAACCTCCTTGGCCTCCGCCGCCCCGACCAGCACGTCGTGCACCGAGCGTTCGAGCCGGTCGGGGTTGTGCCCGAGCGAGAATGTCAGGCATCCCTGCGGGTCCAGGTCGACGACGAGCACCCGCTGCCCCAACCCGGCCAGGGCGGCCGCCAGAGACGCGACGGTGGTCGTCTTCGCGACGCCACCCTTCTGATTTGCCACCGCAAGTACCGTTGTCACGGAACGATCCTCGCCTAAAAGTCGTCCGAACGCGAGAATCGACCGCGACTTCCGCCGTCCGGCGGGTCGCCGATCCCCACGAAAGGCCCCCGATCGTGATCCGCCGCGCCCGTCCCGCCGACGTCGACGCCCTCACCGCCCTCGTCTACGAGCTGGCCGAGTACGAGAAGGCCCGCGCCGAGTGCACCGTCGTGCCCGAGCAGCTGCACACGGCGTTGTTCGGCAGGGACGCCGCCGCGTTCGCCCACGTCGCAGAGGACGCACAGGGAACGGTGGTGGGCATGGCGCTGTGGTTCCGCAACTTCTCCACCTGGGACGGGGTGCACGGCATCTACCTCGAGGACCTGTACGTCCGGCCCGAGCACCGGGGCCACGGCCACGGCCGCGCTCTGCTCGCGGCACTGGCCCGCGAATGCGTCGACCGCGGCTACAGCCGCCTGAGCTGGTCGGTGCTGGACTGGAACACGCCGTCGATCGGGTTCTACCGCTCGCTCGGCGCCGTCCCGCAGGACGAGTGGACCACCTTCCGCCTCAGCGGGCAGGCACTCGCCGCGCTCGGCGGAGATCAGGCCACGTCGTCGGCGTCCGGGGCGTAGTCCTGCGCCAGCCAGCGCGTCGTCGGCGGGCTGAACAGCAGCACCAGCGCCGGCACCACGATCAGGGCGAGCAGGATGCCGAGCACGACCTGGTGGGAGTCCGTCAGCAGCGACCAGGCCACCGGCAGCAGCAACAGCTGGGCGACGATCGCCACGGCCCGCCCCCACCGCTTGCCCCGCAGCAGCGCGATCCCGGCCGCGAGCACGCCGCCGAACAGGATCCCCAGCCACAGTGCGAGGCCGTAGCCGTTGCCGACCGTCTGGTCGTGCCCGCCCGTGAGGGCCCGGACCACGGAGACCACAGCGAAGCCGATGGCGATCACGCCTTCGAGGACGACGAGACCACCCGCGGCTCGAACGGTCGACGGAACGGTGCTGCGTGGCGACTCGGTGGACACCCGGCCAGCGTAGTGGACCCGTACGAGACCACTTAGGCTGATGCTCCGTGCGCGCACTGCTGATCGTGAACCCCAACGCGACGACCACCACTCCGGCCGGTCGCGACCGGCTGGCCCGTGCGCTCGCCGACCGGGTCTCCCTCACCGTCGCCCACACCACCCATCGGGGGCACGCCGCCGAACTGGCCCGCTCGGCGCACGCCGACGGGATGGACGTCGTCGTCGCGCACGGCGGCGACGGCACCGTCAACGAGATCGTCAACGGCCTGCTCGGCACCCCGTCGGAACGGGTGGCCGACCCCACTCTCCCCCTGCTCGCGGTGGTCCCCGGCGGCTCGGCCAATGTCTTCGCCCGGTCGCTGGGCGTGGACGCCGATCCGGTGACGGCGACCGAGCAGTTGCTCGACCTGCTGGCCCAGCGCACCACCCGCCGGATCGGCCTCGGCCACTGCGACGGCCGGTGGTTCGTCTTCAATGCGGGACTCGGGCTCGACGCGCAGGTGTGCGAGGCCATCGACCTGAGCCGGCTGGGCGGGCGGAAGGTCACCACCGCGCGTTACGTCGCGCATTCGATCACGCAGTTCTTCAAGTCGAAGGGCGCCGAACCCGCGCTGACGTTGACGCTGCCCGGCCGGCCACCGATCCCGGGCGTGTACTACGCGTTCGTCTCCAATTCGAGCCCGTGGACCTACCTCGACAAGCGCCCGGTGCATACCAACCCGGGCACCTCGTTCGAGACCGGGCTCGGAGTCTTCGCGATGACGACGACGGCGGTGTTCGCGAGCCTGCGGGTGGTCCGCCAGCTGCTCGCGCGGCGCGGCGATCCGAACTCCCGTCGCCTGGTGCGCGTCGACGACGTCGCGCGGGTGCAGGCGGTGTCGTCCCGGCCGATCGGCCTGCAGGTCGACGGCGACTACCTGGGCCTTCGCACCGAAGTGGAGTTCGTGTCGGTGCCCGCCGTGCTCGACGTCGTGGCCCCGTGTCCCAGGCGCGCCGACGCCCGTACGTGATCCGGGTTACATTTTTGTTTCCCGAGGTGTACAAAGGAAGTTCGAACCCAAATACCCGGGACACCGTCGGCGTGAGCTTCCCCACGGTCGTGACGTTTTCTATTGACTTCACGCTGGTTCGTGAAAGCATTCACAAGTAACCGCGCGGAAACACTTGCCGACGCGCACATGAACTTGCCACCACGATCAGCCGGTGCGACGAGCACTATCGAAGGAGAGTAGAAGCATGGACTGGCGCCACAAGGCCATCTGCCGCGACGAGGATCCCGAGCTGTTCTTCCCCGTCGGCAACAGCGGTCCGGCCCTCGCGCAGATCGCCGACGCCAAGCTCGTGTGCAACCGCTGCCCCGTCACCGCCGAGTGCCTCTCGTGGGCCCTCGAGTCCGGCCAGGACGCGGGCGTCTGGGGCGGCATGAGCGAGGACGAGCGTCGCGCCCTCAAGCGCCGCAACGCCCGTACCCGGGCACGCACCGCGGTCTGACGCGACCTACGCCACAGAGCTCCGGGAAGGCCCGGCACCGTTTCGGTGCCGGGCCTTCCCGCGTCCGGAGGCCGCGCTCCCCCGTCCCGGCAGGGACACGGCAACACCGTCCCGGCAGGGACACGGCGACACCGTCCCGGCAGGGACACGGCGACACCGTCCCGGCAGGGACACGGCGAGACCGTCTCAGCCGAGTGTCACCCGGCCCAGCGGAACCCGCAGCCGCGCGTCGGTGCCGGTCGGCGCAGCCCGTTCGAGCCGCAACGTCCCGCCGAGTTCCGCGGCGACGAGCGTGCGCACGATCTGCAGGCCCAGGCGGTCCGAGCTGCCGAGGTCGAACCCCTCCGGCAGACCCTTGCCCTCGTCGTGGACCACCACGTCGAGCCAGCGGGCCGACCGCTCGGCGCGCAGCGTCACGGTGCCGGAGGCACCCGGGTCGAAGGCGTGTTCCACGGAGTTCTGCACGAGTTCGGTGAGCACCATCACCAGCGGTGTCGCCCGCTCGGCGGGGAAGACCCCGAGGCTGCCCTCCCGGCGCACCCGGACCTGGCTGCCCACGGCCGCGACGTCGACGACGATGGGGATCAGCCGGTCGACGACGTCGTCGAGATCGACCTCCTCGTCCACCGACATCGACAGCGCTTCGTGCACGAGCGCGATCGACGTCACCCGGCGTACCGCCTCGGCGAGGGCCTGCCGGGCCTCGGTGTTGCCGGTGCGCCGTGCCTGCAGCCGCAGCAGGGCCGCGACCGTCTGCAGGTTGTTCTTCACCCGGTGGTGGATCTCCCGGATGGTGGCGTCCTTGCTCAGCAACGCCCGGTCGCGCCGCTTGACCTCGGTGACGTCGCGGATGACCACCGCAGCGCCCTCGAGCCGGCCGCCGGGCGCGAGCACCAGCGCGCGCAGCAGCACGGTGGCGCCGCGGGCCTCGATCTCCATGGGCCGTCCCAGCTTGCCGTGCACCGCTCCGCGCAGATAGGTCTCGACGTCCTCGCTCTCGAACGGATCGGTCACCAGCGCGCGCGTCGTCTCGATCAGGTTCTGGCCGAGCAGGTCGGAGTTCAGGCCCATCCGGTGGTAGGCGGACAGGGCGTTCGGGCTCGCGTACACCACCCGGCCGGACCGGTCGAGGCGGATGAAGCCGTCCCCGGCCCGCGGACTGGACTTGGTGTCGGATCGGGATTCCGGATTCGGGAAGGTGCCTTCGCAGATCATCGTGAACAAGGCGTCGGCGCATTCGAGGTAGGCGGTCTCGAGGGCGCTCTTGGTGCGCCGCGCCACGGTCGCCGCGTCGCGGCTCAGGACCGCGATGACCTGCCCGTCCCAGCGGACCGGCACGGCCTGACGGCGCAGGGGCGCGACGTGGCTGGGCCGTGAGTCCGCGGAGACGACCACTCCGGTCTCGAGGGCCCGCAGCACGTGTGGGTGCTCCCGTTCGGAGACCACCGAACCCACCATGTCCTCGGGCAGCACGGTCGAGGCGGTGGTGGGCCGGCACTGCGCCACGCACACCACCCCACCCGGCTCCGCGCTCACCCACAACAGGACGTCCGCGAAGGACAGGTCCGCGAGCAACTGCCATTCGCCGACGACCCGCTGGAGGTGATCGACCGCACCGCCCGGCAGGTCGGTGTGCTCGGCGAGGAGGGCACTGAGGGTGGACACGGGGGGCACGTGCGGACTCAGGAGATGACCGCGATGAGATCGCCCTGCTGGACGACGTCGCCGACGACCACGTCCAGCGATGTCACGGTGCCCGACGTCTCGGCGAGCACCGGGATCTCCATCTTCATGGACTCCAGGATCACCAGTGTGTCGCCTTCGGCGACGACGTCCCCCTCCTGCACGACCACCTCGAACACGGTGGAGACCATCTCGGCGCGCACGTCCTCGGCCATCGGGCACCTCATTCCACGAAGAAGACGGTGGCCCTGCTTTCAGGGCCACCGGACCACACGTGAAACACTGTAATGAACCAGAAAGGAGATCGGACCATGGGTAAGCGAGGCCGCAAGAAGCGCAGCCGCAAGGGCAACGCCGCCAACCACGGCAAGCGTCCCAACGCCTGAGGCGCGCGCACACGCGTGAGGGGGCCGGTAGCAGCTGCTTCCGGCCCCCTCACTCGTTGGTGGCTCAATCCCGGACGTCGGTGCGGGTCGTCACGACGACGGTCCGCCGGATCTCTATCAGCAGCCGCTCCCGGAGGCCCTCCGGAGCGTGCTCGCCGCCGCATTTGCGGCTCAGCAGGGACTTGAGCTGGGACTCGAGCCCGTACGCCTCGAGGCAGGACCCGCAGTCGTCGAGATGGCGCTGCAGGCGCTCACGCGACCGATCGTCGCACTCGCTGTCGAGCAGCAGGTAGACGTCCGCGATCACCGCGGAACAGTCGAGCTGATCGAAGTCGGCCGACTCGCTCACCTCGAGACCTCCTTCTTGTCCGCACCGTCTCCGACGGCCGCGTCGACGGCTCCGCTCCGGTTGAATCCCCGCTCCCGCGCGACATCGGCCAGCAGGCCGCGCAACTGCTTGCGGCCGCGGTGCAGCCGCGACATCACCGTGCCTATGGGGGTCCCCATGATCTCCGCGATCTCCTTGTACGGGAAGCCCTCGACGTCGGCGTAGTACACCGCCATCCGGAACTCCTCGGGCAGCTCCTGCAGCGCAGCCTTGACGTCGTCGTCGGGAAGCGCGTCGAGCGCCTCGACCTCGGCCGACCGCAGACCGGTGGAGCTGTGCTCGGCGGTCGCCGCGAGCTGCCAGTCGGTGATCTCCTCCGTCGGGTACTGCGCGGGCTGGCGCTGCTTCTTGCGGTAGGAGTTGATGTAGGTGTTCGTCAGGATGCGGTACAACCACGCCTTGAGGTTGGTGCCCTCCTTGAACGAGGAGAAGGCGGAGAACGCCTTGATATACGTCTCCTGAACCAGATCCTCCGCATCCGCAGGGTTGCGGGTCATCCGCAGGGCCGCGCCGTAGAGCTGATCGAGCAGGGGCAGTGCATCCCGCTCGAACCGTTCGGCCAGTTCCGCACCAGACTCCTCGACCACACCGATCCCTTCACTTGCCGTATCCGTGAAGGCTACCGGTCGGGGCGGGCACAGCACAGGCACGCGGTACTCCCTCGCTCTCGGTCACCGGCCGCGCCCGATCGGGGCGGCCACCCGGAATCAACACGACAGGTCCGGCCCTTGTTCCCTACATTGGCGCGCATGGCCTCGACCTCCACTCCCGCGACGAAGCTGCTGCTGCGCGAGAACATCACCCACCGCGTCCACGAGTACCCGCACGACCCGCGGGCCGGCTCCTTCGGCTCCGAGGCCGTCGAGATGCTCGGGCAGCGGCTCGGGGTGGTCCCCGCGCAGATCTTCAAGACCCTGGTGATCAAGCTCTCCGACGGCAAGCTCGCGGTGGCCGTGATCCCGGTCCCGGCGACCCTCTCGCTCAAGGCGGCGGCGGCCGCCCTCGGTGGCGGTAAGGCGGTCATGGCCGAGCGCAGCGACGCCGAGCGCGCCACCGGCTACGTCCTCGGGGGGATTTCACCGCTGGGCCAGCGCAGCCGGCTGCGCACCGCCGTCGACGCCTCCGCGCAACAGTGGGATCGGGTCCTGTGCAGCGCGGGACGCCGCGGCCTCGAGATCGAACTCGCGCCGGCGGACCTGGTGCGGCTCGCGGGCGCGGTGGTGGCGCCGATCACCACCGGGGCCTGATTCGGCGCCGGGCGTCAGAGCAGGGTGAGCTGCTCGGCGGCGGGCGAGGCCGGGGCGAGCAGTCCGGGACCGTGGTTGCGGACGCTGCCGACCGCGGCCGACGCCGGATCGTGATCGAGACCACCGCCTCGCGGCTCGACTTCGGATCGGACCACCGCGACCACAGCCCGGCCGTGCAGTGGCGCGAGCCGCCCGCGGGGACATGTAGTACAGGATCCGCCCGGCCCTGCCAGCCTTGCCGGCAGGGCCGGCCCTGCCGTCGGCCGACGACGGGTCGTGCTGCCACTCGTACCAGCCGTCCGTCGGCACCAGGCACCGCCGGTGCCGCACCGGCCGCGCGAAAGCGGGCTCGAGCGCGGCCGATTCGGGTCGGGCGTTGAAAAGCGTTGCGCTCCGGACAATCTCGGTGGCGAACGACGGGACGGGCCCCCAGCGCATCCGCCGGATCCGCCGTCACCGCATGCCGGCCGCACACGGCTTCGAAGTGTGGCAGGTGTGGCCCTCGCGCGGATGGGCGAAGATGGACGGGTGAATCCGTGGAGTGCGCCCCGAGCCGAGTCACCCGTCGACAGTTCCGTCACGCTGCCCGGGTCCAAGTCGATCACCAACCGCGCCCTGATCCTCGCCGCCCTCGCGGACGGCCCGTCGACCGTGACCGGCGCGCTGCGCAGCCGCGACACCGACCTGATGATCGGCGCCCTGCGCGGACTCGGCGCGACGATCGACGAACGCGACGACGGCACCACCCTGCACGTCACCCCCGGCCGGCTGCACGGCGCCCGGGTGGACTGCGGCCTGGCCGGCACGGTGATGCGATTCGTGCCGCCCGTCGCGGCACTGGCCGACGGCGACGTCTTCTTCGACGGCGACGAGCAGGCGCGCACGCGGCCGATGGGCACGGTCCTCGAGGCCCTGCGCTCGCTCGGCGCCGACGTCGACGGCGACACCCTGCCCTTCACCGTGCACGGGCGCGGCCGCCTGCGCGGCGGTGTCGTCACCATCGACGCGTCCGGCTCGTCGCAGTTCGTCTCGGGGCTGCTGCTGTCCGCCGCGGCGTTCGACGAGGGCGTCACGGTCCGGCACGCCGGGGCGGCCGTGCCGTCCATGCCGCACATCGACATGACCGTCGACATGCTGCGCGAGTCCGCGGTGACGGTGGACACCACCGTGCCCGACACCTGGCGGGTCGCGCCGGGCCCGATCCGCGCGGTGGACCGCGTGGTCGAGCCGGATCTGTCCAATGCGACCCCGTTCCTGGCGGCCGCGGCCGTCACGGGCGGCACGGTGTCGGTGCCGCGGTGGCCGCAGCGCACCACCCAGGCCGGCGACGCGATCCGCGGCATCCTCCAGCAGATGGGCGCCGACGTCGCCCTGTCCGGCGGCACGCTCACCGTGCGCGGCCCGGAGCGCCTGCGCGGCCTCGACATCGACCTGCACGACGTGGGTGAGCTCGCCCCCACCGTCGCAGCGCTCGCGGCGCTGGCGACGACCCCGTCCACGCTGCGGGGCATCGCGCACCTGCGCGGGCACGAGACGGACCGCCTGGCCGCCCTGGCCACGGAGCTCGGCAAGCTCGGCGGCGCCGCGACCGAGACCGCCGACGGCCTGCACATCGTGCCCGCGCCGCTGCACGGCGGGCGCTGGCATTCGTACGCGGATCACCGGATGGCCACGGCGGGCGCGATCGTGGGCCTCGTGGTCGACGGCGTCGAGGTCGAGGACATCGGCACGACCGCCAAGACCCTGCCGAACTTCCCCGAGCTGTGGGCCGGGATGCTGACGGGAGCACGCTCCTGAGCCGGCGCACCTACGACGAGTCCGATGTCCGGATCCGTCCGGGCAAGGGCTCGCGTCCGCGCACGAAGGACCGGCCGGCTCATCTCGACGCCGCCGAGGCGATGGTGGTCTCGGTCGACCGCGGTCGGTGGGGCTGCGTGCTGGGCGGCGATCCGGCACGGCCGGTGGTGGCGATGCGGGCCCGTGAGCTCGGCCGCACCCCCGTCGTGGTCGGCGACCGGGTCGCCGTGGTCGGGGACCTGTCGGGACGGCCCGACACCCTGGCGCGGATCGTGCGGGTAGAGGAGCGCACCACGGTGCTGCGCCGCACCGCCGACGACACCGACCCGTTCGAGCGGATCGTCGTGGCCAACGCGGAGCAACTGCTGATCGTCGTCGCGCTGGCCGATCCGCCGCCGCGGACCGGGCTGGTCGAACGGTCCATGGTCGCCGCGTACGCGGGCGGTCTCGACCCGGTGCTGTGCCTGACCAAGAGCGATCTCGCCGATCCGGCCGAGTTCACCGCGCAGTTCGCCGACCTGGACGTCCGCGTGATGCTGGCCGGACAGGATCGGGACCTGACGGAACTCCGGGAGATGCTCACCGGCAAGGTGACGGCCCTGATCGGCCACTCCGGCGTCGGGAAGTCGACCCTGGTCAACAGACTCGTCCCGGATGCCGACCGGGCCATCGGGGCGGTCTCGGGCGTCGGGAAGGGCCGGCACACCTCCACGCAGTCGGTGGCGTTGCCGCTGCCGGGCGGTGGTTGGGTGATCGACACGCCCGGTATCAGGTCGTTCGGACTCGCGCACATCGGCGCCGACAACGTGATCGCCGCCTTCTCGGATCTTGCCGAGGCGGTGGAGGCCTGCCCCCGCGGCTGCACCCACCTGGGCCCGCCTGCGGATCCCGAGTGCGCGCTCGACGAACTCGAGGGCAAGTCCCGGCGCCGCGCGATGGCGGTGCGGGCTCTGTTGACCGCGATCGCCGCGAACGAGACCTGGTGACCGAAAGCCGGTGATACGGGCCCGTGACGCCGAGCGCCCGGCGTCACGGGGACGCCGGGCGCTCGATGCGGGCTCGGGATCAGCGCATGCCCAGGAGGCGGCGCACGCCGCGGACCCGGCGGTTCTCGCGGATCGCGGTCGCCAGACCGCGTCGCCGGCCGGTCGCGGGGTCCACCACGGCGGTGCCGCCGAAGCCGCGTTCGGACGCGGTTTCGGGTGCGGCGTCCGGGGTGTCGGCGAGGTACTTGTTCGGCAGCGACAGCTTGGCGATGGTGCGCCACGACTTGAAGTACTGCACCGCGAGCGGGCCGGTGGTGTACGGCAGGTCGTACTTGTCGCACAGCTGCCGGACCTTCACCGCGATCTCGGCGTACCGGTTGGACGGCAGGTCCGGGAACAGGTGGTGCTCGATCTGGTAGCTCAGGTTGCCGGTCATGAAGTCCATGACGGGGCCGCCGGAGATGTTGGCGCTGCCGAGCATCTGCCGCAGGTACCACTGCGCCTGCGACTCGTTGTCGACGTCGGCCTTGGTGAACTTCTCGGCGCCGTCGGGGAAGTGCCCGCAGAAGATGACCGCGTTGGTCCACAGATTCCGGATGACGTTCGCCGTCATGTTCGCGGTCAGCGTGGACTTCCAGGCCTTGCCCGTCAGCGCCGGGTAGACCACGTAGTCCTTGACGATCTGGCGACCGATCTTGTCCCCGACCTCGCGCAGCTTGCGCTTGGTCTCGGCGCGGTCGTCGCGGCCCTTGGCCACCTTGCCGAGCTCGAGATGCTGGACCGCGACGCCGTACTGGAACAGCAGGGCGAGCAGCGCGTTGTAGACGATGTTGCCGTAGTTGAACGGCGACCAGCGCTGGTCCCGCGTGACCCGCAGCAGGCCGTATCCCACGTCGTCATCCATGCCGAGGATGTTGGTGTACTTGTGGTGCAGGTAGTTGTGGGTCTGCTTCCAGTGCGCGGACGGGTCGGCGTTGTCCCACTCCCAGCTGGCGGAGTGGACCTCGGGATCGTTCATCCAGTCCCACTGCCCGTGCATCACATTGTGCCCGAGCTCCATGTTCTCGATGATCTTCGAGACGCCGAGCAGGCCCGCACCGAGCAGCCACAGCGGACGCCGGCGGCTGCCGAACAGCGCCGCGCGCCCGCCGAGTTCCAGGCCGCGCTGCAGCCGGATCGTGTTGCGGATGTAGCGGGCGTCGCGTTCGCCGCGGGAGTCCTCGATGTCTCGCCGGATGGCGTCGAGTTCTCGGCCGAGGGCCTCGACGTCCGCCTCCGTGAGGTGCGCGTACTCCTTGATGTCCGAAATGGCCATGCGCCTACCGTACCGTAGGTTACGAGTCCGTAGGTTACGGAGATGTAGCTTGTGCGGCAGATCACTTCCGCCGGGCGGCGCGTTTGGCGGCGCGCAATGTCTGCAGTGCGGTCGCCAGCCCCTCGCGACGCTCCCCCACCGACCGCACCCGCGGCAGATCGGGACGCCGGAACTTGCGCTCGGAGGAGGTCTCCGGGGCGTCGTCCGACGTCGCCCGCAACCACGCGTCCGGCAACGCCAGCTTGTGGATCGTGCGCAGCGCCAGCAGGTACTGCTTGCCGAGCGGACCGCTCGTGTACGGCAGGTCGTACTTCGCACACAGCGTGCGCACCCGCTCCGCGATCTCCGGGTAGCGGTTGCTGGGCAGGTCCGGGAACAGGTGGTGCTCGATCTGGTAGCTCAGGTTGCCGGTCATGAAGGCCATCACCGGACCGGCATCGATGTTGGCGCTACCGAGCAGCTGCCGCAGGTACCACTGGCCCTGCGTCTCGTTCTCGTACTGCGCCACGGTGAACTTCTCGGCGCCGTCGGGGAAGTGACCGCAGAAGATCACCACGTACGCCCACAGGTTCCGCACCAGGTTGGCCGTGAGGTTCGCGGTGATCGTGCTGCGCCACGCCCGGCCCGTCATGGCCGGGAACAGCACCAGGTCCTTGCCCAGCTGCCGCGCGATCTTCCGGGCAAAGTCCTTGGTGGGCTGGGAGTTCCGCTGCCCCGGCGGCACACCGCACGCCTTCTTCTCGGCTCCGAGGTCGTGCAGGGCGATGCCCCACTCGAAGGTGGCCGCCAAGATCAGGTTGGCCACGGGCTGCAGCAGGTTGATCGGCCGCCACTTCTCGTCGCGCGTCATCCGCAGGATGCCGAATCCCACATCGTCGTCCATGCCGACGATGTTCGTATAGGTGTGGTGCGCGTAGTTGTGGGCGCGCTTCCAGTGCTGCGACGGACCCGTCTGGTCCCACTCCCACGACGTCGAGTGGATCTCCGGGTCGTTCATCCAGTCCCACTGCCCGTGCATCACGTTGTGCCCGAGCTCCATGTTCTCGATGATCTTCGACAGGGAGAGCAAGCCCGTGCCGAGCAGCCACAGCGGACGCCGGCGGCTGCCGAACAGCGCCGCCCGGCCGCCGATCTCGAGCACGCGTTGCAGCCGGATCGTGTTGCGGATGTAGCGGGCGTCGCGCAGCCCCCGGGTGTCCTCGATGTCGCGACGGATCGCGTCGAACTCGCGGCCGAGTTCCTCGATGTCCGCGTCGGTGAGGTGCGCGAACTCGGTGATGTCGGTGATTGCCACCGGGGTCCTTCCCCCTGGTCCGGGTCGGTAGTGCGTCAGGCGCCGAGCGTGCAGTCTCCGGCAGCCGCGGAGATGCAGGTCTGAACCCGCTCCCCCTCGGCGTGTTCCTTGCCGGACCGGAGATCGACGACGTGCCCCTTCTCCAGGGGCACCACACAAGTCTGACAGATTCCCATCCGGCAGCCGAACGGCATCAGGGCGCCGGCGCTCTCACCCGCCTCGAGCAGGGTCGTCGCACCGTCGACGGTGACGGTCTTGCCCGACTTGGCGAAGGTCACCGTGCCGCCGGCGCCGGAGGTATCCGCCCGGGTGACGGCGAAGCGTTCCAGATGGAGCCGCTCCGGCAGGCCCGCGGCATCCCAGAACCGCTCCATGTCGTCGAGCATCGCCTGCGGGCCACACGCCCACACCTGGCGCTCCCGCCAATCCGGGCACACCGTGTCCAGCTCGGCGAGGGTGAACTTGCCCTGCTCCCGCGTCAGCCGCACGTATGGGCGGTACTGCTCGTGGTCCGCACCGAAGCGGGCGATCTCGTCGGCGAACATCACCTCGGGGGCGGTGGGCGCCGAGTGCACGTGCACGACGTCGGGCAGCTCGGCATGCGCCTGCAGCGACCGGCGGTCGAGGGTGCGCAGCATCGACATGATCGGGGTGATGCCGCTGCCCGCGGTGAGGAAGAGGATCTTCGGCGGCGGGGGGTCGGACAGGACGAACTCGCCCTTGGGCGCGGCGAGCCGCACGATCGTGCCCGCGGGCACGCCGCTCACGAGGTGACTCGACAGGAAACCGTCGGTCATGGCCTTGACGGTGATCGAGATGAGCTTGCGGTCCCAGGTGGGCGACGAGGTCAGCGAGTACGAACGCCAGTGCCAGCGGCCGTCGACGTGCAGCCCGATGCCGATGTACTGGCCCGGCGCGTACCCGAAGTCGAAGCCCCAGCCGGGCTTGATGACGAGCGTCGCGGAGTCGGCGGTCTCGCGGCGGACCTCGACGATGCGGCCGCGCAGCTCACGCGCCGACCACAGCGGGTTGGCGAGGTGCAGGTAGTCGTCGGGCAGGAGCGGTGTCGTCAACCGCGCGGCCGCGCCGCGCAGGAGATTCGACACGGATCGGTCCCTCGTCGCGACATGCGCCGCCGGCCGCTCGATCCAGTCCTTCAGACCCATCCGATCACTTCTCCTCGTCCAGGGGCTACGCCTCCGTAGGTTACCAGCTCCCTACGGAGGCGTAGGTTGCGGCGAGACAGCCGTCACACTCGGGGCCGGGAGCAGCTCAGAGCAACTCGAGCAGGAACTGCAGTTCCTGGGCGGCGTACCAGGCGAGTTCGTGGTCCTCGGCGTCGCCCAGCACGAACTCCGCCTCCTCGTCGCCGAGGTCATCCGCGTCCACGACCGGGAGGGCACGGGCGATGTCCGGCTCCGCGGCGGCGAGGTCCACGTGCACCGACGCGACCGCGGACAGCGGCACCGGTCCGGGCAGCCGGACCACCGCATCGTCGAGATCCGGGCGCAAAGTCACCCCGTCGACGTCCGCGGCCACGACCACCCGGCGCAGGCCGAACTCGGGAGCCGGGTCGTCGTCGGCCCGGCCGGCGAGCAACCGCAACGAGGCGCGGGCCGCCTCGGCCATCGCGACCTCGGCGAGTTCCTCGTCGTCGCCGGAGGTGTACGCCTCGCGCAACGCGGGGGTGACCGCGAACGCGGTGCGGCTCACCGCCTCGAACTCGCCGTCGGCGACCAACCGCTTCAACGTCTCGATCGTGGCCGGCACGTACACCCGTGTCACAACTCACCTACTGGCATCCAACAACTCCTCGAGCGACTCGTGCAGCAGCGACGTCAGCACCTCCACATCGGGCATGGCGTCGCGGTCCGCATTCAGACCGTAGTAGACGTTGCCGTCGTACGACGTCAACGCGACGCTCAGTGCCTGGTTCTTCAGCAGGGGCGAGATCGGGTACATCTCGAGCACCCGCGCCCCGGCGAGGTAGAGGGGATGCTGCGGACCCGGTGCGTTCGTGATCATCAGGTTGAACATGCGCTGGGAGAAACCACTCGCGACACGCGCCCCGACCGCGTGCATGGTCGCGGGCGCGAACCCGGACAGCCGCATCATCGACCGCGCCGGCACCCGCCGGCCCTGCCGCGAGTAGGCCTCCCCGGCGTGCGAGATGTGGGACAGGCGGACGACCGCGTTCGGTTCACCGACCGGAAGGTCCACCAGGAAGGTCGAGACCTCCCCGCGCGGCCCCGCCGCGGACACGTCCCCACCCTCGTCGGGCGCATCCGGGTCCTGCGTGTACACCGACATCGGCACCATCGCCCGCACCACCGTCGCCTCCGTCAGCGGCTCCCCGCGTGAGAGCAGCCAGTACCGCAGCGCCCCCGCGATCACCGCCAGCACGACGTCGTTGATGGTGCAGCCGTAGCGGGCCCGGATCTTCCGGTACAGCTCGAGATCGGCCTTGACCACCGCGAACCGGCGGTTGCGCGAGATCGAGGCATTCAGCGGGCTGCCGGGCGCGGACTGGGCGGCGGTGCGCGCCAACCGGCCCACCACATCCAGCGCCTCGCCGGCGGTGGCGGCCAGATCGCCGACGGCCGCCCGCAACCCCGACACGGCCTCGCCGGGGCGGGCCACCAGCTCCGCGAGCGCGCCGAACACCAGCGCCGAGTCGCTCGGCTCCGGTTCCGGCATCCACAGCTCCTCCGGATCCACCCGGGGAGTCTCGGTGGGCTCGAAGAGCACCTGCCCGATCTCGAGTGCCTCCTCGCCGTCCACCAGGGCCGAGTGGGTCTTGGTGAACAGGGCGCACCGGTCGCCGGCCAGGCCCTCGACGAGATACATCTCCCACAGCGGGCGCGAACGGTCGAGAGGACGGGAGATCAGCCGGGCCAACAGGTCGTGCAGCTGCGCTTCGGAGCCGGGCCGCGGCAATGCCGAGCGCCGCACGTGGTAGGTGATGTCGAAGTCGCGGTCGTCGACCCACACGGGCCGCGCCAGGCCGAGCGCGACCTCGCGGGCCTTCTGCCGGTACCGCGGCACCGCCGCGAGACGTCGCTCCACCAGCCGCAGCACGTCCTCGTAGTCGAGCCCACCGCGCGGCTGCTCCAGGATGGCGAGCGAGCCGATGTGCATCGGCGTATTGCTCGTCTCCAGAAAGTAGAACGACGCGTCCTGAGCCGACATCCGGTTGGTCATCGCCCGACATCCCCCTCGTCCCGCGGCGCCCCGGCCCGCGACGACTCGCCGAGGCCGAACAGCACCGTCAATTCCGCCACCACCTCGGCGGCATCGGCATGATGCACGCCGACCATCCCCGCCGCGACCGCGCCGTCCACGTTCACCCGCAGGTCGTCGACGAACACGCACGCCGACGGTTCGAGCCCGAGACGCCGGGCCACCAGCAGGTAGCTGCGCGGGTCCGGTTTGGCGGTGCCCACGTCTCCGGACAGCACCACCTCGTCCACCAGCCGGCCGCGCCCGAGATCGCGCAGCGGGCCGGCCGCGGGACCACCCGGATCGTTGCTGAGGATCGCGGTGCGCACGCCGCGCCGGCGCACCTCGGCGAGCACCCCACCGAGCGCGGCCGCGTCCGTGCCGGGGCCCGCGAGCACCCCACCGAAATCGAGCACCAGTCCACGCATCGCCTCACCCTAGTTCGCGAGCACCGGTTCGGCGATGCAACAGCCCGAACGACGCGGCGACACCGGACCCGCCATGCTCGCGCCTCCTCGGCGCGGATGTGGCACCATGACCGGCGACTCCGTCCTCTCCCGGGGTCCGCACACCGGGCGTCGGCCGTTCCGCGCCGACGTCGCCCCCTGGATCCGGGAGAACCGATGACATCTCCGCACGGCGACGCCCACTACGTCCGGCGCATCGTTCCGTTCGAGCCGCCGGTGCAGCGCTGTTGCCCGGCCGGACCGCATCGCCGGCACGCGCGGCGCCGCCTCACCCCGCACGACGGCCGCTCGGTGCGCGCCTCGGCGCCGCCGGCCGGCCGGCCGCTGCCGGAGGTGGATCCGGCGGCGCGACGGTTCGCCGACCTCGCGGCCCGGTTGATCCTCGAGGTGGCCGACCGGCGCCGCCCGGAGACCCAACTCGCCGCGGTGCTGCATTCGTCGCTGCACGCGACCGTCGCCGCCGTGGCGAAGTCGGGCGACACGGGGACCGCGGTGCTCCTGCGGACCCGGCTGCGCGCGGTCGACGCCGACACCGCCGAGTTGTTCGGCTCCTACGGCCGCGGCCACCGCGTGTTCGCGCTGGCCGGCCGGGTCTCGCGCCATCCCACGACACGCCGGACGCCACACGGCTGGCTGATCACCACCGTGTGGCTGGGCTGACCGGACGACGCGGCCGGGCCGGCGCTCCGGCCCGGACCGGGTCGTCAGCGGCGGCGCTGCGCCTTGGTCTGCTTGCGTGCCGCCTCCCGGCGCTGCCGGCGGGTGCCCGTCGTCCCGGGCGCGGACGCGGCCGGCGACGATGTCGCGGGGCTGCGCCGCACCTGGGCACTGCCGTCCTCGGCCGGCCCGGTGTAGGTGAGGTTGCGCTCCTCGTCCTCGTCGAGCCCCTTCGCGCGCAGCGCGGCCGGAGCGGGCGCGGGAGCAGGAGGTGCCGGGGCTGGAGCAGGCTTCGCCAGGGTGGGGGCGGCCTGCGCCGTGACGGCCGCGGACGCGGCGGTGACGCTGACGCCCGGGGCCGGCTGCGGCTGCGCCGCCTCGACCTGCAGGTTGAACAGGAATCCGACGGACTCCTCCTTCAGGCCCTCGAGCATGCCGATGAACATGTCGTAGCCCTCCCGCTGGTACTCGACGAGCGGGTCGCGCTGCGCCATCGCCCGCAGGCCGATGCCCTCCTTGAGGTAGTCCATCTCGTAGAGGTGCTCGCGCCACTTGCGGTCGAGCACCGACAGCAGGACACGGCGCTCGAGCTCGCGCATGCCGCCCTCGCCGGCGACGGCGTCGATCTCCGCCTCGCGGCGGGCGTACGCGGCGCGCGCGTCCTCCAGCAGGGCCTCGCGCAGTTCCTCGCGGCTGAGGTCCGCGGGCTCGCCGTTCGTGGAGACGGTGAGTTCCTTGTGGTCGATGCCCACCGGGTAGAGGGTCTTCAGCGCCGTCCACAGCTGCTCGAGGTCCCAGTCCTCGACATAGCCCTCGGCGGTGGCGCCGTCGACATACGCGGTGACCACATCCGCGATCATGTGCTCGACCTGGCCCTCGAGGTCCTCCCCGCGGAGGATGCGGCGGCGCTCGTCGTAGATGACGGTGCGCTGCTGGTTCATCACCTCGTCGTACTTCAGGACGTTCTTGCGGATCTCGAAGTTCTGCTGCTCGACCTGCGTCTGCGCGCTCTTGATGGCCTTCGAGACCATCTTCGCCTCGATCGGCACGTCGTCGGGCAAATTCAGGCGGGTCATGATCGACTCGAGCGCCGCGCCGTTGAAGCGGCGCATCAGCTCGTCGCCGAGCGAGAGGTAGAAGCGCGACTCACCCGGATCGCCCTGCCGGCCGGAACGGCCGCGCAGCTGGTTGTCGATACGGCGGGACTCGTGCCGCTCGGTGCCGAGGACGTACAGGCCGCCCGCCGCCCGGACCTTGTCGGCGTCGGCCTTGACCTCGGCGTTGATCCGCTCGATCACCTCGTCCCAGGCCGCCTCGTACTCCTCGGGCGTGTGGACCGGGTCGAGACCCCGCTTGCGCAGCTCCACGTCGGCCAGGATGTCCGGGTTGCCCCCGAGCACGATGTCGGTACCGCGACCGGCCATGTTGGTGGCGACGGTCACCGCGCCGGACCGGCCGGCCTCGGCGATGATCGTCGCCTCCTGCTCGTGGAACTTGGCGTTGAGCACGTTGTGCGGGATGCCGCGCTTGGTGAACTGCTTGGACAGGTATTCGGAGCGTTCGACGCTGGTGGTGCCGATCAGGACCGGCTGGCCCTTGGCGTGGCGCTCGGCGACGTCGTCGACGACGGCCGCGAACTTCGCCTCCTCCGTCTTGTAGATCAGGTCGCCCTGGTCCGCGCGGACCATCGGCTTGTTCGTCGGGATCGGGATCACGCCGAGCTCGTAGATCTGGTGCAGCTCCGCGGCCTCGGTCTCGGCGGTGCCCGTCATGCCGGAGAGCTTGTCGTAGAGGCGGAAGTAGTTCTGCAGCGTGATCGTGGCGAGCGTCTGGTTCTCCGCCTTGATCTCGACGCCTTCCTTGGCCTCGATGGCCTGGTGCATGCCCTCGTTGTAGCGCCGTCCGACGAGGATGCGGCCGGTGAACTCGTCGACGATGATCACCTCGCCGTTGCGGACGATGTAGTCCTTGTCGCGCTGGTACAGCTCCTTGGCCTTGATGGCGTTGTTGAGGTAGCTCACCAGCGGCGAGTTCGCCGCCTCGTACAGGTTGTCGATGCCGAGCTGGTCCTCGACGAGCTCCACCCCCGCCTCGTGCACGCCGATGGTGCGCTTCTTGATGTCCACCTCGTAGTGGACGTCCTTCTTCAGCAGCGGCGCGATCCGCGCGAACTCGGCGTACCACTTGCTCGACGCGTCGGCCGGGCCCGAGATGATCAGCGGCGTGCGGGCCTCGTCGATGAGGATCGAGTCGACCTCGTCGACGATCGCGAAGTTGTGGCCGCGCTGCACGAGATCGTCGAGCGAGTGCGTCATGTTGTCGCGCAGATAGTCGAAGCCGAACTCGTTGTTGGTGCCGTAGGTGATGTCCGCGGCGTACGCGGCGCGCCGCTCGGCGGGCGGGAGGCCGGACAGGATCACCGCGGTCTCGAGCCCGAGGGACCGGTGCACCCGGCCCATCCACTCGGAGTCGCGCTTGGCGAGGTAGTCGTTGACCGTCACCACATGCACGCCCTCGTCGGCGATGGCGTTGAGGTAGGCGGGCAGCACACAGGTCAGGGTCTTGCCCTCACCGGTCTTCATCTCGGCGATGTTGCCGAAGTGCAGTGCCGCGCCGCCCATGATCTGAACCGGGTAGTGCTTCTGGCCCAGTACCCGCCACGACGCCTCGCGGGCCGTCGCGAACGCCTCGGGCAGCAGCTCGTCGAGGGTCTCGCCGTCCTGGTAACGCCGGCGGAACTCGTCCGTCTTGGCCCGCAACTGCTCGTCGGTGAGCGTCTCGAACTCGGGTGAGAGGGAATCGACGTGGTCGGCGATGTGCTTGAGCCGCTTGACCATGCGACCTTCACCGACTCGGAGCAGCTTCGACAGCGACAGCACGGGCGTGTTCGTCCTCAATCTCGGGTACAGCACGGGCAACGAAAATCCGGCCGAGGCCTGTATCGACCCCGGCCGGATTCCATGGTAGGCGGTCTTTCAGCGAGGTGACGACGGGCGACCGCTCGGCAGGGTGGCGCGCGAGGCGCCGCCGCTCCGCGGTGCGGTCGTCACACCAGCCGGATCAATCCGTAGTCGAACGCGTGCCGGCGGTAGACGACCGAGGGACTGTCGGTCTCCTTGTCGTGGAACAGGTAGAAGTCGTGCCCCACCAGCTCCATCTCGTACAGCGCGTCGTCGACGGTCATCGGCTCGGCCGTGTGCTCCTTCGTGCGCACGATCCGGCCCGGACCTGTGGGCTCGGGCTCGTGCTGTTCCAGCGAGATCTCCGGTGAGATGCCGAGGGAGTCGTCCTTGGCGAGTTGCGCGGTGGCCTCGGCGACCGAGACGGGGGTCTTCTCCCCGTGGTGCACCTTGCGGCGGTCCTTCGTGCGACGCAACCGCGACTCCAGCTTGTCCGTCACGGACTCGAAGGCGGCGTAGAAACTGTCCGCGGACGCCTCCGCGCGCACCACCGGTCCCTTGGCCCGAGCGGTGATCTCGACTCTCTGACAACTCTTCAGCTGCCGGCGATTGCGCTCGTGCTGCAACTCCACATCGAACAGGAAGATCGTCGGGTCGAAACGTTCGAGCCGAGCGAGCTTCTCGGACACGTAGACCCGGAAGTGATCCGGGACCTCGACGTTGCGCCCCTTGACGACGATGTCGGCGCGGGGACCGTTGGACTCCGCAGTACCGGCTTCGGCCTCTGCAGCGGGAACCTTGGACTTCGAAGGGATCGTCACTCGTACCTCCCGAGTACGGCCGGCGCAGCTCGCGCGCCGGCATGATCGACGAGCGCGAAACGCGCTCCGCCCGACACGACGGTCAGGGGCGTTTTGCGCCCGCTACCTGTGTTTTCGGGTCTGAGGGCGACGGTAGTACGGAACGGCGGGGAGTGCCACCGTTCCGTCGAATTTCACGCCGTGGTCACCTCGTGGCAGGACCGATGTCCCCTTTCTCGCGGACCCACGTCCCGCGGCGCAGGGCCCTCCGGCTCGCTACGCGGCGGCGATCACCAGCACCCCGCACGGGCGATGGCCCGCGGCCCGCAGGACCCGCACCGACTCCGCCGCGGTGGCGCCGGTGGTGACGACGTCGTCGACGAGCAGCACCGCCGCCCCGGGCGGCGGACCCGCCGCCGTCCGGATCCGCACCCGGCCGGCCAGGTTGCGCTGCCGCTGGGCGGCCGACAGCCCCACCGAATCCCGGACGCCGCGCCCGGTGCCGAGGAGGCCGCAGACCTCGAGCCGCCGGTCGTGGCCGGCGGCCACGCGCGCCGCGCGCGTCACCGGGTCGCCGCCGCGTGACCGCGCCGCCCGCGCCCTCGTCGGGGCGGGCACCACGACGACGGGTCCGGCGGGCAGCTCACCCCAGCGCCGCAACCGCGACACGGCGGTCGCCAGCGCGAGGCCGAGCGGGACGGCCAGATCGCGCCGGCCGTGTTCCTTGGCCGCGATCACCGCGCGACGGCGGGCGCCGCGGTACGGCCCCAGCGCCCACACCGGCACGCCGGGATCGACCCGGGGCCGGACCCGTGCAGGCACGTCCGCCAGTTCCCGGGCACAGCGCCGGCACCAGCCGACGCCGGCGAGTCCGCAACCGCCGCACTCGACGGGCAGCACCAGATCCAGCAGCGAGGTCAGCACCGCGCCAGTGTGGCCGCCGGCCCCGACATCCCGCGCCGGACCGTCAGCCCGGCAGGACGGGGACCGCCTGCAGCCCGGTCAGGCCGGGTACCTCGCGCCAGTACCGGTCGCCGGCCGGATCGGCGTTGTTCAGCTGGAACACCGCCCGCGAGTCGGCCACGAACTCCGAGGTCGTCGACGCCTCGACGGCGACCACGGGCGGGGTGAGGTTCCGGCTCGGCAGGGCGTCCATGCGGGAGCCGTCCACCGCGACCTGCACGACGGGCACGTCGGAGGCGGACCGTGCCACCACCACGGTGTCCGGGGTGCTCCAGTCCAGCGACAACGCCGGGCTGCCGAGGCCGATGGCGATCTCCCGCGGCGTCGTGAGCGAGAACTCGCCGTTCGACTTCTGCACGACCACCGCGACGTACACGCGGCCGTCCACGATCATCGCCGCGCGCACGCCGTCGCGGGAAAGCCGCAGATCGCTGATCACGTTGCCCACGGCCCGCACGGAGCCGGCGTCGACGGGGAGGACGGTGACCCGGCCGGTGCCCGGCTCGCGCACCACGCGCACCACGTTCGTGCCGTTGACCACGGCCCACACGGAGTTGTCGTCGAGCGCCCACGTCGGCCGCGTGATCGATTCGCCCTGCAGGGCACGTGCCGCCGTCCCGTCGCGGTAGGGGCCGATCAGCAGCTCGGCGGTGGCTTCGGGGGCGGGACGCCCGGTGTCTGCGACGGCGGCCGCGAGCTCGCCGTCGTGCGACAGCGCGACCGAGCGCAGGTTCGTCGCGGCGCCGAAGGCCCCGGGCACCGGAGTCACCCCGGTCTCGGCGACACTGACCAGCCCGCCGCCCCGCAGGGCGTGGAGGCCGATGGTGGCGCTCGAGGTGGCCAGCGGGTTCATCGACGCCACGTCCGCGGTGGTCCAGCCGTTCGGGAACCGCTCGTCCAGCGGCTGACCGTCCGCGAGCAGCACGTAGGGCCCGGTGATCTCGGCGTTGGCGAGGGTCCAGATCACCTGTGCCGCCAGCATCTCGCGGCTCTCCTTGCCCAGGGGCTTCAACCCCAGGAAGTCGATCCGGACGCCCCCGAGACCGACACCGACCTGGGTCGTGCGGCCGTCGGCCTTGGTGATCGGCCCCCGCACGGACACCCCGGAGCCGAGTTCCGTGCGCACGGCCGGTGCCAGGGCCGCCTTCGGGCCCTCGATGAGCAGGTCGATCAGCTGTGCCGCGGTCTGGTCCTGGGTCGCGGCGATCCAGCGGGGGTCGGGCACGACCGTGCGCCCGGACGGGTCGACGAAGTACAGCGAGCGTCGCTGGTAGCCGTTGAGGAACTGCGGGCGGTCCATGACGACGCCCGGTCCCATCTCGTCGATGCGCCACTCGCCGCCCGTGAGCACGAGCGTGATCCTGGTTTCGAACGGTCCCTCGTCGGCGCGGTAGACCCCGCCCTCCTCCAGGTGCCCGACCCGGTTGGCGCGGATGACGTACGTCGCGCGCTCGGCGCTGCGCGACTCCGGCAGCACGTCGACCTTGTCCACGATCGTCGCGCTGGCGGCGTCGTCCCACCCGGCCGACATGTCGGCGGTGAGGAACTGCCGGGCCGCGAGGTGGCGGTTCGCCGGGTCGGTGCTGGCGCGCAGGAAGTCGCGCAGGAGCAGGTCCGGTTCCCGGCCCGGTGCCGGCGGGGGGACCGAGGTGGTGGTGGGCTCACGGGCGATGGTGCCGACCGCCTGCGGCGACGACGAGTCCGGCAGGCTGGCACACCCCGACACGGCGACGGTCAGGCCGAGCATCGCCGTGAGGATCGTCTTCGTGCCCCTCATGTGGCGGCTCCTTCGGGCGGGACCGGCACGTGCGCCGAATCCGCGGCCGTCCCGGCGTCGTCGCCGGTCCCGGCATCCGCCGACTCCGCCTCGGCCGGCGCGGCCGCTCCCGGCAGCGGGCGGCCCTGGACCGCACGGACCGTGCTGGGAACGAGCGGCAGCGGACTGCGGCCGACCTTGCGTCCCCGTTCCCGCGGGAGGGTCAGCCGGAAGCAGGACCCCTGGCCGGGCTCGCCCCACGCCTCGAGCTTGCCGTTGTGGAGGTTGGCGTCCTCGACGCTGATCGCCAGGCCGAGACCGGTTCCGCCGGACCGCCGGACCCGCGACGGGTCCGAGCGCCAGAACCGGTTGAAGACGAGTTTCTCCTCGCCCGGACGCAGGCCGACGCCCTGGTCCCGGACGATGAAGGCGGCGGCGTTGTCGTCGGCGCGCAGGCGCAACAGGATGGGTTTTCCCTCCCCGTGGTCGATGGCGTTGGCGAGCAGGTTCCGCAGGATGCGCTCGACGCGGCGCGGATCCACCTCGGCGGTGACGGGTTCGCCGGGCAGGTCGACGATCAGCTCGGTCCCGCTCTCGCGGGCGAGGTGCCGGACGGTGGAGACCGCGGCACGGGCGCACATCCGCAGGTCGAGCTGCTCGGCCGCGAGCTCGGCGACGCCGGCGTCGTGACGGCTGATCTCGAGCAGATCGCCCAGCAGGCTCTCGAACCGGTCGAGCTCGGTGACGAGCAGCTCCGAGGCCCGCTTCAGGGACGGGTCGAGTTCGTCGCTGCCGTCGTGGATCAGGTCGGCGGCCATCCGCACCGTCGTCAGCGGGGTCCGCAGCTCGTGACTGACGTCCGAGGTGAACCGCTTCTGCAGGTTGCCGAACTCCTCGAGCTGCGTGATCTGCCGCGACAGGCTTTCGGCCATCTCGTTGAAGGACATGGCCAGGCGCGCCATGTCGTCCTCACCGCGCACCGGCATGCGTTCCTTGAGGCGGCCGTCGGCGAACCGGACCGCGATGCGCGACGCCGAGCGGATCGGCAGCACGACCTGGCGCGCGACGATCATCGAGATCGCGGCGAGCAGCACGAGCAGCACGCCGGCGCCGACGAGCAGCGTGCCCCGCACCAGCGACAGCGTGTTCTCCTCGCCCGCCAGCGGGAACACCAGGTACAGCTCGAGGGTGGAGATGTCCGACGCCGTCGGGGTGCCCACGATCAGGGCCGGGCCGGAGTAACCGTCCGGATCCGACACGGTCGCGAACTGGTAGGAGATCTGGCCCTTCTGCACGAAGGCGCGCAGGTTCTCGGGGATCTGGTCGGCAGGACCGCTCGACGTCGGGGCGCGCGGTCCGTCGCCCGGCACGATCAGCACCGGGTCGAAGGTGCCCGCGACGCCGGTGTCCTGGCCGGCGTCGCTGCCGCGGTTGGTCAATGCCGCGGCGGCCCCGTCGAGCCGTACCTGCAGCGAACCGGAGTCGTCGGCGCCGGCGAGCTGGCCCTCGACGAGTGCGCGGGAGCGCTCGACCTCCTCGGTGGCGGCGTTGATCTTCACCTCGAGCAGCCGCTCGGTGATCTGGCTGGTGAGCACGACACCGAGGACGAGCATCACGATCAGCGACAGCGACAGGGTCGAGACCACGACCCGGAGCTGCAACGATCGCCGCCACGTGTGGGCGAGCCGGTTGCTCACCGCACGTGACCACCTCAGCAGCGGCAGGGTCCTCCTCGTGACCCGCCGCCGCAGTCGGTACCCACCGATCACGGCGGTCCGGCCTTGTAGCCGACGCCACGCACCGTCAGCACCACCTCGGGATTCTCGGGATCCTTCTCGACCTTCGCGCGCAACCGCTGCACATGGACGTTCACCAGGCGGGTGTCGGCCGCGTGCCGGTAGCCCCAGACCTGCTCGAGCAGCACCTCACGGGTGAACACCTGCCGCGGCTTGCGCGCGAGCGCCACCAGCAGATCGAACTCGAGCGGCGTGAGAGAGATCAGTTCGTCCCCGCGGCTGACCTTGTGGGCGGGAACGTCGATGGCGATGTCGCCGATGGAGAGCACCTCGGCCGGTTCCTGCTCGGTGCGACGCAGCCGCGCCCGGACCCGGGCCACGAGTTCCTTGGGCTTGAACGGCTTGACGATGTAGTCGTCGGCGCCGGATTCGAGCCCGAGCACCACGTCCACGGTGTCCGACTTGGCGGTGAGCATCACGATGGGCACGCCCGAGTCGGCCCGCAGCACCCGGCACACGTCGATGCCGTTCATGCCCGGGAGCATGAGGTCGAGCAGGACGAGGTCGGGCCGGATCTCCCGGACCGCGTTCAGCGCCTGCGAACCGTCACCCACCACGTACGGCTCGAATCCCTCGCCCCGCAGGACGATCGTGAGCATCTCGGCGAGCGCGGTGTCGTCGTCGACAACCAGAATCCTCGGCTTCATGGCTTCTATCGTGTCACTCCTCGACCGTGGTGAAGCTGATTTGAGATCTCGGCGGCGAGTTGTCGCGGATCGGCGTCGGGTCCGGCAACCCGCCACGGCGACATCCACTGTCGGCGTGCGAGGTCGTCGTACACCTGCCCGGTCCGGGCCTGCAGACCCGAGTCCCGTTCGTACGCGTCCCGATCGCGGGCCGTGTCGGCAGCGGCGCGACTGCGGGCCCGCTGCGCAGCCAGTTCCACGGGCACCCGCAGCAGCAGCTGCAGATCCGGTACGGGCAGCGCGAACCGATCGAACTCGAGCTCGCGGACCCATTCCACCGACGGCCCCGAGCCGTCCTCGTGGTGCCGCGCGGCGGTGTAGGCGGCGTTGGACGCGACATACCGGTCGAGCAGCACGATGTCGTTGTCCGCCAGGAGCTTCCGCAACTCGTCGGCGGCGTCGCGCCGATCGAGGGCCCACAGCAGGGCCATCGCCTCGATGCTCGAGGCCGCGTCACCGTGCCGGCCCCGCAGGGCCTCGGCACCGAGGTCGGCGTGCACCGACACGCCGTAGCGCGGAAACGCGAGCGTCGCGACGACGAATCCCGCAGCGCGCCAAGCCTCGACGAGGCCCGCGGACAGTGTCCGCTTGCCGGCCCCGTCGAGCCCCTCCACGACGATCAACGCGCCCATCGGCGGTGTCCTGCGATCCTCGCTACCGTGCTCAGTACCGGTAGTGCTCGGGCTTGTACGGGCCCTCCACGTCGACCCCGATGTACTCGGCCTGGTCCTTGGACAGCTTGGTGAGCTCGCCGCCGAGGGCCTCGACGTGGATGCGGGCGACCTTCTCGTCCAGGTGCTTGGGCAGGCGGTAGACCTCGTTGTCGTACTCGTCCGGCTTGGTCCACAGCTCGATCTGGGCGATCACCTGGTTGGCGAACGAATTGCTCATCACGAACGACGGATGGCCCGTGGCGTTGCCGAGGTTGAGCAGCCGGCCCTCGGACAGCACGAGGATGGAATGCCCGTCGGCGAAACGGAACTCGTCGACCTGCGGCTTGATGTTGATGCGGGTGACGTCCGCCGCCCGCTCGAGGCCGGCCATGTCGATCTCGTTGTCGAAGTGGCCGATGTTGCCCAGGATCGCCTGGTGCTTCATGCGGCGCATGTGGTCGAAGGTGATGATGTCCTTGTTGCCGGTCGCGGTGATCACGATGTCGGCCTGCTCGATGAAGCCCTCGACCGTGACGACATCGAAGCCGTCCATCAGCGCCTGCAGCGCGTTGATCGGGTCGATCTCGGTGACGGACACGCGCGCACCCTGCCCGCGCAGCGCCTCCGCGCAGCCCTTGCCGACGTCCCCGTAGCCGCACACCAGGGCGGCCTTGCCGCCGATGAGCACGTCGGTACCGCGGTTGATGCCGTCGAGCAGCGAGTGCCGGGTGCCGTACTTGTTGTCGAACTTGCTCTTGGTGACCGAGTCGTTGACGTTGATCGCGGGGAACGCCAGGTCGCCGCCGGCCGAGAGCTGGTACAGCCGCAGCACACCGGTGGTGGTCTCCTCGGTGACGCCGCGCACCGACTCGGCGATCGCCGTCCACTTCTTCGCGTCCTGCGCGAGGGACTCGCGCAGCAGCGCCAGGAACACCCGGTACTCGGCGGAGTCGTGCTCCTCGTCCACCGGCGGCACCACACCCGCCTTCTCGAACTGCGCGCCCTTGAGCACCAGCATGGTGGCGTCACCGCCGTCGTCGAGGATCATGTTGGCCGGCCGCGGTGTCCCGTCGGCGGCGGCGGGCCAGGTGAGCATCTGCTCGGCAGCCCACCAGTACTCCTCGAGGGTCTCGCCCTTCCACGCGAACACCGGCACACCGCGCGGGGCCTCCACGGTGCCGTGCGGGCCGACGACGACCGCAGCGGCGGCATGGTCCTGGGTCGAGAAGATGTTGCACGAGGCCCAGCGCACCTCGGCGCCGAGCGCGACGAGCGTCTCGATCAGCACGGCCGTCTGGACGGTCATGTGCAGCGAGCCGGAGATCCGCGCGCCCTTCAGCGGCAGCACCTCCGCGTACTCGCGGCGCAGCGCCATCAGGCCGGGCATCTCGTGCTCGGCCAGCCGGATCTCCTTGCGGCCGAATTCGGCGAGGGACAGATCGGCGACCTTGAAGTCGATCCCATTCAGCTGGTCGGCCACGAGCTTGGTGTCGGACACGTGAGAATGCCTCTCCTGTTGTCAGTCGGTTCTGCCAACAGGCTATACAACTCGCTGCTCAGTCGTGCCGGGCGGAGCGATCGATGAACGGCCCGAGCAGCTCCGCCAGGTCCGCGGCGACGTCCCGGTCGGACTCGGGCGGCATGGAGATGTAGCTCATCGCGATGCGCACGATCGCGCGGCCCAGGATGCCCGCATCCGACGCGGACGCCTGGACCCAGCTGCGCTGGAAGGTCTCCGACAGCCGGGCGGAGGCCCGCTCGATGAGCGGCGCCGAATCGGTGGTGATCAACCGCAACAGGTCGGGCTTGGCCTCGCCGCGCAGCAGCGACTGGATCAGCGGGTCGGCGCTGCTCTCGACGAAGAACGACGTGAACCCCTCGACGAGGGCGTCGCGCGCCTGCCCCACATGGCTGTAGATCGCGTCGTCGACGGCGTCGACGAACTGATCGACCAGGCGCAGGGCATACGCCTGGGCCAGGCCCTGCCGCGAGGCGAACTCGTTGTAGAGCGTCTGCCGGCTCACACCGGCGCCCCGGGCGACGTCCGTCATGGTGACGGCGGACCAGTCGCGGGCGGTGAGCAGGTCCCGCATGGCATCGAGCACCGAGTTGCGCAGCAGCATCCGGCTGGCCTCGTGGAACGGTACGCGTTGCCGGTCCTCGGGTTCCCCGGCTCGCGGGGGCTCCCCGGCGGGGGACGATTCGTGCACGATCGACATGCCGCGACGTTTTCACGCGGGGCGGGTCCCGTCAACACGAATGGAGCTAGCGGCGCGGCGCCGCCGGTTCCGCCAGTACCGAGTGCCGGCGACTGTAGGTGAAGTAGACGACCACGCCGATCACCATCCACACCACGAACCGCAACCACGTCTCCACCGACAGGTTGGCCATCAGCCACGCGCACGCGAGTACCGCGAGAATCGGCACGAGCGGCACCGCGGGCACCCGGAATCCGCGCTCGAGATCCGGACGGGTCCGGCGCAGCACGATCACCCCGATCGAAACCAGGACGAACGCGAAGAGCGTCCCGATGTTGACCATCTCCTCGAGGGTGCCGAGCGGAATGAGACCGGCGAGGACGGCAACCACGACCGTCACCAGCACGGTCGTCCGCACCGGGGTACCGTGCCGGCCGGTGTGCGACAACCGTCGCGGGACGAGGCCGTCGCGTGCCATCGCGAACAGCACCCGGGTCTGGCCCAGCATCAGGACCATCACGACGGTGGTCAGGCCGGCGAGGGCACCGACCGAGATGAGGTTCTTGGCCCAGTCCATCCCGTTCAGCGCGAACGCCGTCGCGAGCGTCGACTCGTCTCCGGCCAGTTCCTTGTAGTTCACCATCCCGGTGAGGACGAGGCTCACCGCCACGTACAGCACGGTGACGATCGCGAGGGAGCCCAGGATCCCGATGGGCACGGCCCGCTGGGGATGCCGCGTCTCCTCCGCGGTGGTGGCGACCACGTCGAACCCGATGAATGCGAAGAACACCAGGCTCGCCGCGGCGAGCAGGCCGTACCACCCGAACGTGCTGCCCCCGGCCCCGGTGAGGAACGAGAACAGCGACTGCCGCAGGCCCTCACCGGTCGAGGCAGATTCCGACGGCGGGACGTACGGGGTGTAGTTGTCGGTGTCGATGTAGAAGACGCCGAGCGCGACAACGAACAGGACGACGGCGATCTTGATCGAGGTGATCACCAGCGACACGCGCGAGGAGAGCTTCGTGCCTGTGGCTACGAGTACGCCGATCACCACGACGATCAGGATCGCACCCCAGTCCACCTTCACGGGCCCGAGAGAAGCCACCGGCGACAGGCCGCCGAGCACCTCGCCGAGATACAGCGACCAGCCCTTGCCGACCACGGCGGCGGCGAGAGCGAACTCGAGGATGAGGTCCCAGCCGATGATCCATGCGACGAACTCGCCGAACGTCGCGAAGGAGAAGGTGTAGGCGCTCCCGGCGACGGGCACGGTCGACGCGAACTCGGCGTAGCACAGCGCCGCGAGCGCGCAGGCCACAGCCGCGAGCACGAACGCGAGGGACACGGACGGGCCGGCGACGTTCCCGGCCGTCCGGGCCGTGAGGGTGAAGATGCCGGCGCCGATGACGACGGCCACGCCGAACACGATCAGGTCCCACGCTGTGAGGTCCTTGCGCAGACGGGAATCCGGTTCGTCGGTGTCGAGGATGGATCGCTCCACCGACTTGGTCCGGAACAGTCCGCTGCGGGATACGCCGCCGGTCTCGGTCATCGGGCACTCCCCTTTCTCCGGAGCGGAAGTACCCGGAGTGGCGCCTTCCCACGCCTAAGCCACAGGGGTACGGAACAGGTCGGGCTCGAGGTGGATCAGCCGAACGGCGGGGACGACGGCCCCGACCCGGGCATCGGGTCGTCGATCGCGGACAACGAGCCGAGGGAGAACAGCACCCCCTCATCGATCGGAAACGAGCGTGTTTCTGCTAGTCGACGGGAGCGCCGGTGTCCGCCAACCGCGCGCGGAACAGTTGCGCCGGCTCGCCGGCCGCCCGCACCGTGACGGCCGGGTCGGAGGCCGACAGCCACACCGCCTGGCCGGCCGACAGCTGCAGGCTCCGCCCACCGCATTCCACCCCGGCCACCCCGGCGGTGCACAACAGGATCTGCGGGCCGCACGGCGGCAGGGTGACGGCGTCCGGTGCGGCATCGGAGCCGGCGGCGACGTCGACGCGTGACAGCGCGAACTCCGGGGCCGGAGTCCGGTAGCGCACCTCGCCCGGCCCGGACGGCTCCGGTTCGAGGATCGGCACATCCACGGGACGGAAATCGAGCACCCGCAGCAACTCCGGCACGTCGACGTGTTTCGGCGTGAGGCCGCCGCGCAGCACGTTGTCCGAATTGGCCATGATCTCCACGGCCATGCCGTGCAGGTACGCGTGCAGGTTCCCGGCGGCGAGGAACAGGCCCTGTCCCGGCTCGAGGGTGATCCGGTTGAGCAGTACCGCAGCGAGCACCCCCGCGTCGCCCGGGTAGAACTCGGCCAGCTGCAGCACGGTCCGCACCTCCTCGGCGAACGAGGCCGTGCCGTTGCCGTTGTGCGTCGCCAGGTACGTCACGCAGCCGTCGAGCACCCGCGGCAGCAACGCCGACAGCACCGACTGCGGCAGGGTGATCCAGATGGTGAACAGCGCCCGCAGGCCGTCCGAGTCGGGCTGCCCGGCGAGCAACCCGATGTACGGGTCGAGCTCGGGAACCTCGAGGGCGCCGAGCAGCTCGACGGTGCGGTGCGGATCCCGGAAACCGGCGAGCGCCTCGAAGCGGGTGAGCGCGACGACGAGTTCGGGCTTGTGGCTCGCATCGCGGTAGTTCCGCACCGGCGACTCGAGGGGCAGGCCCGCGGCCTCCTCCCGGGCGAAGCCCTCGGCGGCCTGTTCGGCGCTCGGATGGGCCTGCAACGACAGTGGCTCCTCGGCGGCGAGCAACTTGAGCAGGAACGGCAGCCGGGGTCCGAACCGGCTCAGTGTCGCCGGCCCCAGATGCCCGCCCGGATCGGCCTCGAGCACGTCGAGCAGCGATGCGCTCCCGCCCGGGCTGTCGCCGTTGGCGCTCACCACGCGCGCCGGGTCCGCGGGATGCGCACCGAGCCACAGTTCCGCCTCCGGATGTGCGGACGGCACGGTACGGCCGCACAGCGCCGCGATCGCGGTGCGCGAACCCCAGGCATACGAACGCAGCGCACCTTCGAGTCGGAGCACTAGCAACCACCGACCAACCGCAGATAGGCCGCGGCCATCTCGAATCGCACGGCCAGCACCGCCACCTGCTCCGGCACCGGCGGCACCGCCTTCGCCTCGAACTCCCCCACCACCGATACCAACTCCATGTCCGGCAGCGCTGCCGCGCGCCGCTCCGCCTGCCGCCGATCCTCCTCCACGCTCAGCACGAACACCCGCGCCGGGGGTGCGGGCACCGGCCCGTCGAGCTGTTCGTCGTGGAAGAACGGATCGTAGGGTTCCCCGCTCGCCGGCGGCCTCGCGATGAGCCGGTCCCGGGCGGCGAGGACGTCCGACAACGCCGACGCCGACGCGATCACCCCGGCCACCTGCAACAGGGACTCCCCGGCGTGCCGGGCCAGCGCGGCCGTCACCGCGGAGTCGCCGGCCAGCGCCACCCGACGCGACTGGATGCGGGCCGCGAGCGCCTTCGCCGGGTTGTGGAACACCTCGCTGCCCGGCTGGTCGCGACCGGCCTCCGCGTCCGCCGAATCGGCGAGGTCGGCCAGCGGGGGAACCGCGCCCGCCGTGCGGGTGGCCTCCATCGCGACCACCACCGCGAGGAACACGGCGAGGTGCCGCAGGAGTGAGTACGCCACCGGCACCCGGATCCGCGGGGGCAGCAGCGTCGCACGGCCGGCGGTCGCCGCCCGGATCGGCCCCTCGTCCGGGGCGTCGACGACGACCTCGGCCCCGCGCCGCAGGGCCGCGGCGACCGACTCGGCGAGCTGCGGGTCGCCCGCGTCGTCGCCCGCGACGACGACGACGTCGAGCGGGCCGACCCACGGCGGCGTGACGGGGGCCGTGACCAGCGGCACGGCCGAGCGGGCCGCAAGCATCGCGACGACCAGCTCGCCCGCGCGCGCGGCGCGCGCGTCGCCGCACACGAGCACCACGCTGCGGGGGTGCAGGCCGTGCAGGCGGTCGAGGATCTGCTCGTCGACGGCCGCGGCGGTGGCCCGGATCTGGGCCCCACCGAGCGCGGCGAACCGCAGGATCCCGTCGACGTCCGCGTCGATCAGGGCGTCCGTGTCGTCCAAGTCGAGGAACGAAGAGGGAGCCGTCATGGCTGCGCCACCATCCTTCCGACTCGAACCGTCCCGGCGCCGGGCCCCGGGAACTCGATTATCCCCGCCACGGATACTTCCGTCACGCGCGCACGATTGCCAGGATTTCCCTCACCAGCGCGTCGACCTGTTCGGCGGTGCGGGCCTCGACGTTGAGCCGCAGCAGCGGCTCGGTGTTGGAGGCGCGCAGGTTGAACCAGGCGCCGTCGGCGAGGTCGACGGTGACGCCGTCGAGCCGGTCGACCGATTCGGCACGAGCGCCGAATGCCTCGAGCACGGCGGCGGTGCGCCCCGCGGCGTCGGCGACGGTGGAGTTGATCTCCCCGGACGCCGCGTACCGGTCGTAACCGGCCATCAGCTCGGACAGCGGCCGGTCCTGCCCGGCGAGCGCGGCGAGCACGTGCAGCGCGGCGAGCATGCCCGAGTCCGCGCCCCAGAAGTCGCGGAAGTAGTAGTGCGCGGAGTGCTCCCCCCCGAACACGGCCCCGGTCTCGGCCATCTGCTGCTTGATGAACGAGTGCCCGACGCGGGTGCGGACGGGCTTGCCGCCGAGTTCGGCGACCAGTTCCGGCACGGCGCGCGAGGTGATGAGGTTGTGGATGATCGTCGACCCGGGTTCCTTGGCGAGTTCCCGCGCGGCCACCAGCGCGGTGACCGCCGACGGAGTGACCGGCTCGCCGCGCTCGTCGACGACGAAGCAGCGGTCGGCGTCGCCGTCGAAGGCGAGTCCGAGGTCGGCACCGGATTCGCGCACGAGCTTCTGCAGGTCCACCAGGTTGGCGGGATCGAGCGGGTTGGCCTCGTGGTTGGGGAAGGTGCCGTCGAGTTCGAAGTACAGCGGCACGAGGTCGATCGGGAGCGCGCCGAACACCGCCGGCACCGTGTGCCCGCCCATGCCGTTGCCGGCGTCGACGGCGACCTTCAGCGGACGCATCGCCGACAGTTCCACCCGCGAGCGGACGAACGCGGCGTAGTCGGCGAGCACGTCCCGTTCGGAGACGGTGCCGGGGGCGCCGTCGAAGTCCGGGACGCCGGCGACGAGTTCGGCGGCGATGGTGGCGAGGCCGGTCTCCTGCCCGACCGGCTTCGCCCCGGCCCGGCACAGCTTGATGCCGTTGTAGCGCGCCGGGTTGTGGCTCGCGGTGAACATGGCGCCGGGGGCCTCGAGGATGCCGGAGGCGAAGTACAGCTGGTCGGTGGAGGCGAGTCCGATGTGCACGACGTCGAGTCCCTGGGCGGTGACGCCGGCGGCGAAGGCCTGCGACAGCTGCGGGGACGATTCGCGCATGTCGTGGCCGATCACGATGCGGGTGGCGCCGCCGTCGCGCATCAGGCGAGCGAAGGAGGCTCCGACATCACGGACGAACCCCGCATCGAGCTGTTCTCCCACCACGCCACGCACGTCGTATGCCTTGACCACGGCGGACACGGACTCGGCAGATCTCGCCACTGTTGCTGCTCCTGATCGTCGACTGGCACCGCCGCCTCCGCGGCGGGGCACGGTCAGCCTAGTGGGCGACGATCAGGACGTGGGATCGGGCAACACGCGCAGGTGGCCACGGCGGCCGGTGCGGGCCGTGGGCGGCGCGGCCAGCGCCGTGGGGACACCGGAATCGGTGTCGTCGGAGTCGGTTCGGGCACGCTCGCCGAGACCGGCCTCACGCACCGCCTCGGCCAGGGCGGTCAGGTCGTCCTCGTCCGGAGTGCCGGTGGTGAAGGCACCCTCGTACCGGACCAGCTCCCACCCCTTCGGCGCGGTGATCCGCGAGCCGTGCGATTCGCACAGATCCCACGAGTGCGGCTCGGCGACCGTCGCCAGCGGACCGACGACCGCGGTGGAGTCCGAGTACACGTAGGTCAGCGTCGCAACAGCAGGGTTCTTGCACCCAGGCCGGCAGCATCGACGCAGTGATCTCACAGTCGGAGAGTAGCGCGCCGTCCGCCCGGGGACTATCCGGACACACCGGAGAACCCGGTACGGATTTTCGTGTCGTACTGTCCAGAGCATGCACCGATCGCGCCGTTCCCGCCCCGTGACGTCCCGCTCGGTCGCGCGACGCGGCCGCGGCGTGCGCGGGCCGTTGTTCCCGCACGAGTTGCCGGCGTGGCGCTCACGGGCGGAGAAGTTCGACCTGCTCGTGCTGGGGGCGTTCGCCCCGATCGACGCGCAGTGGCACGACCGGCTGACCAAGCTCGATATCGCCGTCGACGAGGTGCCCAAGATCCGCGCCCTCGACCCCGACTCGGTGAACTGGCCGTCGGAGGTGGTCGCGGACGGTCCGGTGCCGCTGTCGCGACTCGTGCCCGCGGGGATCGACCGCCGCGGCGCCGCGACGCGGGCCCGGATCGTGCTCTTCCGCCGCCCGCTCGAACTGCGGGCGAAGGATCCCGAGGATCTCACCGATCTGGTCCACGACGTGCTCGTGCACCAGGTCGCCACCTACCTCGGCGTGGAACCCGAGGTCATCGACCCCGAGCTCGGCGGCTTCGACGAGGACTGACGTCCTCAGACGATGCCGCGCTTGAGGCGCCGGCGCTCCCGCTCCGACAGACCGCCCCAGATGCCGAAGCGCTCGTCGTTGGCCAGCGCGTATTCGAGACACTCGTCCCGGACCTCGCAGCCCAAGCAGATCCGCTTCGCCTCCCGGGTCGATCCGCCCTTCTCGGGGAAGAACGCCTCGGGATCCGTCTGCGCGCACAGCGCGCGTTCCTGCCACTGTTCGTCGCCACCGTCGGACGGGTCGCCGAAACCATCGATCAGGCTGAGCACGGGTCGCGCGGGCGCGTCCCCCCCGATGCCGTCGATGTCGTCCCGAACGTCCTCGCCTGCAGTGTCGATGCCTGCAGTGTCGATCCGAGAGCTCTCGAACCATTCGCGCTCGTCGGCCATCGTTCGCCTCCTCACCTGCAGCGCTGCAACTCTCGTCGAAACCGGCCCACTCCGCGCCATCCCCGGTCGAACATGCGTTCGAATGCAGTTCACCACAACCGATCTCGGCCCCGGTTCACTGGAAATGACACTTATGTGATTAGACACGTGGGGCGTGTCGCGGTCAAGCCGAGCGGCGCCGCTGCCTTACCATCCGGGGTTCTCCACCGTGCCGGTGCGCACCCGCCGCCCGGGCGCGCAGGCACCCCGGCAGCCCACCCGGCGCACCGCCTAGGCTTGCCCTGTGAACGTGACTGTATTGGTCGGCGGCGTCGGAGGTGCGCGTTTTCTCACCGGCGTGCGCCGGCTCCTCGGCATCGAACCCGGCCGCGACCTCGACCCCGACGCCGCACACCGGGTCACCGCGATCGTCAACATCGGCGACGACGTCTGGATGCACGGGCTGCGGATCTGCCCCGACCTGGACACGTGCATGTACACCCTCGGCGGCGGGATCGACACCGAACGCGGATGGGGCCGGGCCGACGAGACCTGGCACGCGAAGGAGGAGCTGGCGGCCTACGGCGCCACACCCGACTGGTTCGGTCTCGGCGACCGCGACATCGCGACCCACCTGCTGCGCACCCAGTTGCTGAGCGCCGGATACCCGCTCTCGGCCGTGACCGAGGCCCTGTGCGACCGGTGGAAGCCCGGCGTCACCCTGCTCCCGGTCTCCGACGACCGCAGCGAGACCCACGTGGTCATCACCGATCCGGCCGACGGCGAGCAGCGCGCCGTGCACTTCGAGGAATGGTGGGTCCGGCACCGCGCGCAGGTCCCCACGCACAGCTTCGCGCACATCGGCGCCGAGAAGGCCGCCCCCGCTCCCGGAGTGCTCGCGGCGATCGAATCGGCGGACGTGGTGATCCTCGCCCCGTCGAACCCGGTGGTGAGCATCGGCGCGCTCCTCGCGATCCCCGGCCTGCGCGGCGCGCTGCGCACCACGTCCGCGAAGATCGTCGGCCTCTCGCCGGTGATCGACGGAAAGCCGTTGCGCGGCATGGCCGATGCCTGCCTCGACGTGATCGGCGTCGAGTCGACCGCCCAGGGCGTCGGGCGGCACTACGGCGCCCGCAGCGGCGCGGGCCTGCTCGACGGGTGGCTGATCCACGCCACTGACACCGCCGATGTGCCCGGCGTCGAGGTGCGCAGCGTGCCGCTGCTCATGACCGATCCGGACGCGACAGCCGAGATGGCTCGCGCCGCATTAGAACTGGCAGGAGTGACCCCGTGACCATGCCCACCGACACGGCCACCGGGACCGCCGCCGGAGTGCGCGACCACTCCCCCGGACGGCCGATCGAGATCCTCCCGGTGCCGGGCCTGCCCGAGTTCCGGCCCGGCGACGACCTCGCCGCCGCAGTGGCCACCGCCGCACCCTGGCTCGCCGACGGGGACGTCCTCGTCGTCACCAGCAAGGTCTTCTCCAAGGTCGAGGGCCGCATCGTCGACGCCCCCACCGATCCCGAGGCCCGCGACACGCTCCGGCGCCGCCTCGTCGACCAGGAGGCCGTACGCGTGCTCGCCCGCAAGGGCCGCACCCTCATCACCGAGAACCGGCTCGGGATCGTGCAGGCAGCCTCCGGGATCGACGGCTCCAACGTCGCCGCGTCCGAGCTCGCCCTGCTGCCCGAGGACCCGGACGCGAGCGCCGCGGCGCTGCGGGAGCGCCTGGGGACCCTGCTCGGCGTGACGGTCGCGGTGGTCGTCACCGACACGATGGGCCGGGCCTGGCGCGTCGGCCAGACCGACGCCGCGATCGGTGCGGCCGGGATCCCGGTCCTGCACGAATATGCCGGATCCCGGGACGCGCAGGGCAACGAGCTGTTCGTCACCTCCGTCGCCGTCGCCGACGAGATCGCCGCCGCGGGCGACCTCGTCAAGGGCAAGCTGGGCGGGGTACCGGTCGCGGTGGTCCGCGGTCTCGACCTGCCCGACAACGGTTCCACCGCACAGGAACTGATCCGCGGCGGGGAGGACGACCTGTTCTGGCTCGGCACCGCCGAGGCACTCGAGCAGGGCCGCCGTGAGGCGCTGCTGTTGCGCCGGTCGGTGCGCGAATTCTCCTCGGAACCGGTCGATCCCGAGGATCTGCGGGACGCGGTCGCCGAGGCGCTCACCGCTCCGGCGCCGCACCACACCCACCCGGTGCGGTTCGTCTGGGTCCGCACCGAGCAGGTCCGCCGGCGGCTGCTCGACCGCATGCGCGAACGCTGGGCCGCCGACCTCGCCGGCGACGGGCTCGACCCGGCGGCGATCGACCGCCGGGTCGGCCGCGGCGCCATCCTCTACGGCGCCCCCGAAATGGTGATCCCGTTCTGGGTTCCCGACGGCGCACACAGCTACCCCGACGCCCGCCGCACCGCTGCCGAGGCCACGATGTTCACCGTCGCCGCCGGCGCTGCCGTGCAGGGGTTGCTGGTCTCGCTCGCCGTGCGCGGGCTCGGCAGCTGCTGGATCGGGTCGACGATCTTCGCCCCGGACGTCGTGCGGCGTGAACTCGGCCTGCCCGGGGACTGGTCGCCGCTCGGCGCGATCGCGGTCGGGCACCCCCTCGAGCCGGCGACGCCGCGCGTCGCCCCCGCGGCCGGCGACCTGCTGCTGGAGCTTTGAGGTGACCGCGTCCACGCTGCACGCCTCGGCCGTCGACCGGCTGCAGAACTGGCGGACCGACTCGGTGGATGCGGAGTCGCTGCGGCACACCATGCTCGCGTTCCTCGACGCCGCGCCCGAGGGGTGCCTCCGCAGGCACGTGCCCGGGCACGTCACGGCGTCGTCGCTCGTGCTCGACGCCGACCGCCGGCACGTGCTGCTCACCCTGCATCCCCGGGTGGGGCGGTGGATCCAGCTCGGCGGGCACTGCGAGGAATCCGACGAGACGGTCGTCGGGGCGGCGCTGCGGGAGGCGACCGAGGAGTCCGGCATCGAGAACCTGGTCATCGATCCGGAACTGCTCTCGGCGCACACCCATCCGATCACCTGCTCGCTGGGCCGCCCGACCCGGCACCTGGACCTGCGGTTCCTCGTCGTCGCGCCGCCCGGGGCCGTGCCCGTCCGCAGCGCGGAATCGACCGACCTGCGCTGGTGGCCGGTCGACGCGCTGCCGCCGGAGGCCGAGCACGACACCCTCGGGCACCTGCTCGGCCTCGCCGCCGTACGCACCGGGGCGGGCCCCGCCGTACGCACCGGGGCGGGCCCCGCCGTGCGCACCGGGGCGGGCCCCGCCGTGCGCACCGGGGCGGGCCGTTAGACCGGCTGCAGCGTGGGGCGTTTCGGTTCGATGCCGTCGCCCGAGGAGGTGCCGCGCAGGCGCCGCCCGACCCAGGGAATCAGGAATTCGCGTGCCCACCGGCGGTCCTCGGCCCGCTTCGCCGCCGAGACCACCGGCGCGGCATCGAATTCGGCCGGGGTGAGCGTGTGCGACACACCGAGGAGATCGAGCACGCGGATCGCCATGTTCCGGTGCCCGGCCGGCGACATGTGGAGCCGGTCGAAATCCCACATCCGCAGGTCGCGGTACTCGTCGAACCGCCAGAAGTCGACGATCGCCGCACCGTGGCGGTCGGCGATCGCCCGGACCAGCTCGTTGTAGACGGCCCAGCGGCCGCGCAGCACCCCGAACACCGGCGCCCAGCTGCCGTCGTAGGCCGTCCACACGAGCACTCGCGCACCCGTGGCGGCAAGCTTGCCGATCGCGTCGTCGTACTCGGCCGCCAACGCGTCGAGGTCAAGCTTCGGGCGCATGAGGTTGTTGCCACCGGCGTAGATCGTCACCAGGTCGGGTCGCATCGCGATCGCCGCGTCGAGCTGCTCGTCGAGGATCGGGCGCAGCAGCCGTCCGCGCACGGCGAGGTTCGCATACCCGAACCCGGGGTGGTCGCGGGCGAGCTCCTCGGCGACGAGGTCCGCCCAGCCACGCAACCCGTTGGGCCGGGCCGGATCCGGGTCCCCGACGCCTTCGGTGAACGAATCACCCAGCGCCACATACCGTTCGAACTTCATTCGTGGACCCCCCGTGCTCACACGTCGGTGCTGAAACGGATCCCCCCGTCGGGGATCTGCACACCGGGCCAGACCCGGGCGCCGCGCAGCAGCTCGCAGCGCGCCCCGATGTCGGCGCCGTCGCCGATCACCCCGTCGCGGATCAGGGCGCGGGGACCGACCCGGACCCCGAATCCGATGATGGACCGCTCGATCACCGCACCGGCCTCCACCCTCGCGCCGTCGAAGATCACCGCGCCGTCCAGGCGTGCGCCGGCGCCGATCTCGGCGCCGCGGCCGACGACGGTGCCGCCGATCAGCAGGGCACCGGGCGCGACGGAGGCACCGGGATGGACGAGGGATTCGCCGCGCTGCCCACCGAGCGCGGGCGACGGTGCGATGCCGCGCACCAGGTCTGCCGAGCCGCGCACGAAGTCCTCCGGCGTGCCCATGTCCCGCCAGTAGGCGGCGTCGACGTGCCCGTACACGCGCTTGCCCTCCGCCAGCAGGGACGGAAAGACCTCACGTTCCACGGAGACCGGACGACCCTCGGGGATCGACTCGATGATCTCGCGCTTGAAGACGTAACAGCCGGCGTTGATCTGGTCCGTCGGCGGATCCTGCGTCTTCTCCAGGAACGCGGTGACCCGGCCCTCCTCGTCGGTGGGCACGCACCCGAACGCGCGGGGGTCGCCCACGCGCACCAGGTGCAGCGTCACGTCGGCGTCGGTGCGCAGGTGCGTGTCGAGCACCGCACCGAGATCCGTGCCGCCGAGGACGTCACCGTTGAAGACCATGACGTTGTCGGCGCGCAGCCTGGGCAGCACGTTGCGGATGCCGCCGCCGGTGCCCAGCGGCTCCGCCTCGGTGACGTACTCGATCTCGAGACCCAGTTCCGAGCCGTCACCGAAGTAGTCCTCGAACACCTCCGCCTTGAAGGATGTTCCGAGCACCACGTGCTTGATGCCGGCCGCACGGATGCGCGTGAGCAGGTGCGTCAGGAACGGCACGCCGGCGGTGGGCAGCATCGGCTTCGGCGCGGACAGGGTCAGCGGCCGCAGCCGGGTCCCCTGCCCGCCCACCAGGATCACCGCATCGGTGTGCGGCGCAGCATCGTTCGTCATCGTGTCCCCTGTTCCGTGGTGTTGCCCGCCTCGGCCGCCCGCGCCCGTTCGCGTGCCGCCGCGGCCACCGACATCCTCGACCGGGCGGCGAGCCCGGCCCGCAGCGCCCACCGCAGCGGCGCCTGCCACGGATGCGGGTGCCGGTCCGCCTGGAACCGGTACGCGCTGTCGTGGTGGGCCGGCAGCATGAGTTCGGGATGCCGTCCTGCGGCGTGCCCCTTCGCGTGGGTGACCTCTGCCGAGGGCACGTACACGTTGAGCCAGCCCGCCCGGCCGAACCGGTCGCCGAGATCGACGTCCTCCATGTACATGAAGTAGCGCGAGTCGAAGCCGTCGACCGCGTCGAACGCCGCCCGCCGCACCAGCAGGCACGACCCGGACAGCCAACCCACGGGGCGTTCGGAAACGGTCTCGTTCTCCTGCCGGTACCGCTGCGTCCACGGGTTCTTCGGCCACACCGTGCCGAGCAGCGCGTGCCCGGCGCCGGAGACCAGCCCGGGCACCGAGCGCGCCGACGGATAGACGGTGCCGTCGGGTTCGTAGATCAGCGGGCCGAGGGACGCCGCGCGCGGCCAGCGACGCGCCGCCTCGAGCAGCCGGTCCAGCGACCCGGGTCCCCAGCGCACATCGGGATTGGCGACGACGACGAACTCCTCCGCCGGATCGACCTCCGCGACGGCCCGGTTGACGGCCCCGCCGTAGCCGATGTTGCCGCCGGTGTGCAGCAGCCGCACGTTCGGGTGCCGGGCCGCGGCGTCTTCGGGGGCGCCGTCGGTGGACCCGTTGTCCGCCAGGATCACACGGGTGGGCAGGTTCGTCGCGCCGGTCAGCGAGGTCAGGAAGTGCTCCAGATGCTCACCGGGCGAGTAGGTCACCGTCACCACGGTCAGCTTCGAACTCACGCCGTCACCTTAGCCGCCGGGCGCGGTCCCGCCGAATCACGCCCTGGCCCGCAGGGCGCCGATCGCGGCGTGCAGCGCGGGCCGCCACGGCCGGAGCGGCGTCAGCCCGGCCGCCGCCCACGCGCTGCCGTCGAGGACGGAGTACGCCGGGCGGGGCGCGGGCCGCACGAACTCGTCGCTGCCGCAGGGCTGCACGCGGCCCGGGTCGGCGCCCGCCTCGGCGAACACCGCACGGGCGAGGTCGAACCAGCTGGCCTGCCCGGAGTTCGTCGCGTGCAGGACCCCGCCGGGCACCGCACCGGCGCGGGTGGCGAGTTCGAGGAGTCCGTCGGCGAGATCGGCGGCGTAGGTGGGGCAGCCGACCTGATCGTCGACGACGCGCACGGTGTCGCGTTCGCGTTCGAGCCGCAGCATCGTCGCGACGAAGTCGTTGCCCTCGCCGGTGTAGAGCCACGCGGTGCGCACCACGTGGGCGGTCGGCAACCGGTCGAGCACCGCGCGCTCCCCCGCGAGCTTGGTCCGGCCGTAGACGGTCCGGGGCCCGGTCGGATCGCCGACCCGGTACGGGCGGTCCCCGTCGCCGGCGAACACGTAGTCGGTGGACACGTGGATCAGGTGCGCTCCGGCGGCGGCGCACGCGGCGGCCAGATGGGCCGGTCCCCACTCGTTGACCGCGGCGGCGTCCTCCACATGGGTCTCGGCCGCGTCGACGGCGGTGTAGGCGGCGCAGTTGAGCACGACGGCGCCCGGTTCGACGAGCGCGGCGACGGCATCCGGATCGGTGATGTCCGCCTCCTCCGCGCCGACGCCCCGGATCGGGAGGCCGGCCGCGGCGCCGCGGGTGAGCAGGTGACGGCCCAGCTGTCCGCGGGCTCCGGTGACGAGAACGGTCTGCACGGGCACGAGTCTGGCACGCCGGGGCGGCTGTCACCCGGTAGCCGGCACGGCTGTCACCCGGTAGCCGGCGCGGCTGTCACCCGGTAGCCGTCGCGGCTGTCACCCGGTAGCCGTCGCGGCTGTCACCCGGTACGAGCCGGGCACGCCGCGGCGGGTGCCACAAGGGCCGCGGTCTCGGCAGTAGCCTGGGTGCGACCGCCGACGCCCGACGAGAGGACCGCCAGGTGCCGCCAGAGCCGCCCACACGCCGAGTGCCGGCGCGCGACGCGGGGGGAGGATCGGGGATCTTCCGCGGCCGGCCGCTGCGGATCGCCGTCAGCGTCGCCGCGGCGCTCACCCTGGTCGTCACCGGCGTCGCATGGCGCGGCATCGATTCGCTGCGCTCGTCGCTCGCCACGGTGGGCGGGCTCACCCTGGGCGACGGCCGGGACGGCGCCCTCGACATCCTCCTGGTGGGCACCGACAGCCGCACCGACGCGCACGGCAATCCGCTGTCCCAGCGCGAACTCGACGCGCTGCGGGCCGGCGAGGAAGTGGCCAACAACACCGACACGATCATCCTGGTCCGGGTGCCGCTCGACGGCACCTCGGCCACCGCCATCTCCATCCCGCGCGACACCTACGTCGAGGTGCCCGACATCGGGATGTCGAAGATCAACGCCGCGTTCGGCGCCACCAAGGAGACCGAGCGGCTGCGGCTCGTCGAGGCCGGCGAGTCCGATGCGGCCGCCGAGAAGGCGGCCACGCAGGCGGGCCGGGAGGCACTGGTCGAGTCGGTCGCCGACCTGACCGGCGTCACCGTCGACCACTACGCCGAGGTCGGCCTGCTCGGGTTCGTGCTGCTCACCGATGCCGTCGGCGGCGTCGACGTGTGCCTGAACAACCCCGTCGACGAGCCGCTGTCCGGGGCGAACTTCCCCGCCGGCGAGCAGACCCTCGACGGCGCGGACGCCCTGAGCTTCGTCCGGCAGCGCCACGACCTGCCGCGCGGCGACCTGGACCGAATCGTGCGCCAGCAGGTGTTCATGGCCTCACTCGTACAGAAGGTGCTCAGCGCGAAGACGCTGAGCAACCCGTCCAAGCTGAACCAGCTCAGCGCGGCCGTGCAGAGGTCGGTGGTCCTGGACTCCGACTGGGACATCCTCGACCTGGCGACCCGGATGCAGGACCTCGCCGGCGGCGCCGTGCAGTTCTCCACGATCCCCGTCCAGGACCTCAACGCGATGACCGACTACGGCGAATCGGTGGTTCAGGTGGATCCGGAGGAGGTGCGCCGCTTCGTCGCCGACCTCGTCGATCCCGGCTCCGGCGACGACGGGTCGCAGCCGACGACGAGCGCGGCACCGGAGGTCGATGCCGGCACGATCACGGTGGACGTCGCCAACGCCGGTGGTGTCGGCGGCCTGGCCTCCCGCGTCGCGGCCGTGCTCGTCGGCGACGGCTTCATCGAGGGCGGCGTCGGCAACCACACCGGCCGCGCGGTGGACGAGTCGACGGTCTTCGCCGCCGACCCCGAGTCCGACCAGGCGCGTGCCGTCGCGGAGGCGCTCGGCGGCCTGGCTACCGCCGCCGACCCGTCGCTCGACGCCGACACGGTGCGGGTGGTGCTCACCGCGGACTACGCGGGGCCGGGCACGGATGCGAACGTCACCTCCGTGGCCTCCGGATCGGATCTCGTGAGCGCCGGGGCCACCCCGACGTCCGTCCCGGCCGCCCCGCCGATCGACGCCGGCTCCGCCGGCCCCCGCTGCGTGAACTGAGGAACGAGGAAGCTGTGACCACCCTGACCGACACCCTGCTCGATCCGATCCTGGCCGCCGACCCGGCCGGCCCCCGCATCACGTGGTACGACGACGCGTCCGGCGCCCGGATCGAGCTGTCCGCGGTCACCCTGGCGAACTGGGCCGCCAAGACGGCGAACATGGTGCGCGACGAGTTCGGTCTGCTGCCCGGCGGCCGGGTGGCCGTCCTGCTCCCGGCTCACTGGCAGAGTGCCGCGGTCCTGCTCGGCGCATGGTGGGCCGGCGCCGAGGTGGTGCTCGAACCCGACGACGCGGACCTCGCGCTGGTCAGCGCGGACCGTCTCGACGATGTCGCGGACGTCGCCGAGGTCGCCGTCCTCTCGCTCGACGCGTTCGGCCGGCCCGTGCCGGACCTGCCGGTGGGGGTCACCGACTACGCGACGCACGTGCGGGTACACGGTGACCAGTTCCGCTCCGCCGGGGACGGCGGACCGGTGCTCGACGGACGGACGGCCGGCGAAGTGATCGCGGCGGCCCGGGACGCGGCCGCGGCCGCCGGCATCACCGGCGCGGACCGGGTGCTGTCGAGCCGCGACTGGGGCACCCCGCAGGCGCTGATCGACGGCCTGCTCGCCGTCCTCGCCGTCGGCGCGTCGCTGGTGCAGGTGAGCAACCCGGATCCCGCCGCCACCGACCGACGGGTCGAGAGCGAGAAGGTCACCGCCCGGCTGAACGGCTGACGCGCGGCAGGCTCAGGCGACGTAGCCGCCGTCGGCGAGGCCGGCCTCGATCTCGAACCGGTTGCGGGCACCCGGGTGGCGTAGCTCCTCCCACACGTAGCGGACGGCGAATCCGGCCCCGTACCGCGCCCACTGATCGGCGTGGACCGCCTCGTGCCGCAGGATCCGGCGCGACGGTGGCCGGCCGGTGAGGAACACCCCGCCGATCGTCGTGCCCGAGCGGGCGTAGCCGCCGCGCATCCCGGTGCACACGTAGAGTCCGAACTCGTCGTCGAAGCCGACGCGGCCGCCCCATCCCCGAGCCCACAGCAGGGCCAGGGCCGTCACCGCCCGGGCCTGCGCGTCGCCCCGCGACGCGCAGGCCCGTTGCAGGTCGGCACGCGCGTCGCGGGGGCTCACGGGCCCGAGCCTATCCGGCCGACAGTGCCTCCACCGGCGACACCGCCGCCGCGCGCCGCGCCGGAAGCAGCGCCGCGACCACACCGGCCACGCCGCCGGCGACGACGATCCCCAGCAGCTGCAGCCACGGCACCGACGGCAGGACGAGCTTGTCCACGCCGAACACCGACGCGGTCCCGGCGACACCGAGGATCAGTCCGAGCGCGACGCCGAGGCCCGAGGCCACCCCTGCCACGAGCAGCGCCTCCTGCACGAGCAGCGACCGGATGCCGCCTCGGCCGAGCCCGACGGCCCGCAGCAGTCCCGTTTCCCGGCGCCGCTCGAGCACCGACAGGGCCATGGTGTTGCCGACGCCGATCAGGGCGATGAGCACGGCGACCGACAGGAGGCCGCCCACCACGAGCAGCATCGTGTCGAGCACCTGCTCGATGGTGCGGCGCATCGCGACGGCGCCGCCGACCTCGCTGCCCGGGGCGGCCTCGGCCGCGGCGCTCGTGACGGCGCGCTGCGCGGCGGCGATCGCCGCGTCGTCGTCGATGTCGGCCAGCCGCAGCCACACCGCCTCGGTGCGCGTCGCCCCGGTCAGCGCGGGCAGGTCGGCGTCATCGACGAGGGCCGGGGCGCCCTCGGTGCCGTCGACCACGGTGAGGGTCCGACGCCCCCGCTCTCCGGCGACGTCGAGCCGGGAACCCGCGGACACGCCGCGTCCGGCACGCTCGTCGGGCGACAGGGCGATCTCCCCCGGTCCCGGCAGCGTGATGTCGGTGCGCAGGGTGCGGCCGACGTCGACCCGATCCACGCCGAGCACGCGCAGGTCCACTCCGCCGACGGCGAGGGTGACCGCCTGCAGGTCCGCGGTCTCCGCGACCCCGTCGATCGTGTGCAGGCGTTCGCCGAGGCCCGCCGGAAGGCCCTCGTCGCCGGCGGCCGTGACGGTCACGTCGACGGGGAACTGGCCGTCGATGGCCGCGGGCGCGCTCGCCTTCACCGTGGCCACGCCCACGACGATCGTCGCGGTGAGGGTGACGCCGAGGATCAGCGCAGTTGCCGTGGCGGCGGTGCGGCGCGGATTGCGGCCCGCGTTGCCGGCGGCGAGCTCGCCCACGGGCCCGCCGATCCGCGCCAGGGCACGCCCCGCACCCTGCACGACCGCCGGGACGATGCGCCGGGTCGCGGCGAGGAATCCGACGAATGCGAGCAGCCCGCCCGCACACGCGACGAGGACGTTGACTCCCAGGACGCCCGCGGTCAGCAGCACGGCCCCGGCGACGAGGCCGACCGTCGCGACGATGCGGCGCAACCAGGACGACCGTGCCGGCTCCGGCGTGCTCTCCATCGGATGGAGCGCGGCCAGCGGCGCGACGCGGGTGGCGGCCCGTCCGGGGCCGGTGGCGGCCAGGACCGTCACGACGATGCCGACGAGCAGGCCGACGAGGACGGTGAGGGGCCCGACGGCGAGCGATCCGATGGGCAGCGGTGCGTCCCACGCCCGGGCCGCCGCGACCACCGCCGCGGCGAGCCCGATTCCGGCGAGGACGCCCGCAACCGAGGCCACGGCGCCGACGAGCAGCGCCTCGAGCAGGACACTGCGCCGTACCTGTGCGGCGGTGACCCCGACGCAGCGCATGAGGGCCAGTTCCCGGGTGCGGGCGGCGAGCACGACCGCGAAGGTGTTGGCGATCACGAGCGCGGACACCACGACGGCGATCGCACCGAACGCGAGCAGCACGTTGCGCAGCAGGTCGGCGTCGCCGAAGTAGCGCGCGGCCACTGCGGCGGACCGTTCGGCGCCGGTCCGGACGGTCCATCCGGGCAGCGCCTCGGACACCCGGTCGACGAGGTCGGCGGCGGTGACGGTGCCGTCCCCCGCCAGGCGCAGTTCCCACCCCGGTGCGCCGCCGGCCCATCGGTCGACCTGCGCTCCGGTCCCGAACACCGCCGCGTCCGCGGCCTGCGGGGTTCCGGCCAGATCGACCTGCCCGACCACCGTCACGGTCGCGGGCTCGCCGCCCTCGGCATCCGTCACGGTCAGGACCGTGCCGAGCGGCACACCGGTGGTCGAACCGACCGCGATCTCGGAATCGGCGGCGGGCCATCGGCCGTCGGCCAGCCGCTGCCAGCGCAGGGCCTCGTCGCCCCCGACGGAGGTGACGTCGGCGTACGAGGGCACACCCTCGGGACCGGTGTAGCGCACCGGCGCGGTCAGGTCCACCGCGACGGCGCTCACGCCGGGCACCGCGGCCACCCGGGCCGCGAGCTCCTGCGGCCGCTCGACGGGCGCCGGCGGCGACTCGGGCGCGGTGACGACGGCGTCGGTGCCGCGGTACTGGGCCGCGAGCGAATCGGTCACCCCGGCGCGCACCGTGTCTCCGAGGACGAGAGTGGTCACGACGTAGGCGACCGCGACGAGGACGGCGAGGACCGAGGAGAGGTACCGGCCGGCGTGTGCCCGGGCCTGGGCGAGCGCCAGCCGTCGCATCAGCGCACCTCCTGGAGCGCGGCGGTGCCGAGGCGGCGCATCGTGTCGAGGACGGTGTCGGGCGTGGGCGCGGCGATCTCGCCGGCGGGCCGGCCGTCCGCGAGCAGCACGACGCGGTCGGCGTAGGACGCGGCCACCGGGTCGTGGGTGACCATGACGACGGTCTGACCGGTCTCGCGCACGCTCGCCCGCAGCAGGCCGAGCACCTCCGCCCCGGAGCGGGAGTCGAGGTTCCCGGTCGGTTCGTCGGCGAAGACCACATCGGGCTGGGGCAGCAGGGCCCGCGCGACGGCGACCCGCTGCTGCTGGCCGCCGGACAGTTCGTGCGGCAGGTGCCGCAGCCGCCCGTCGAGGCCGAGGCGGGTGACGACGTGGTCGCGCCATTCGTCGCTCGGTCGCCGCCCGGCCAGCCGCATCGGCAGCAGCATGTTCTCCTCGGCCGTGAGCACGGGCAGCAGGTTGAACGCCTGGAAGACGAATCCGATGCGGTCGCGCCGTAGTTCGGTCAGCCGCCGGTCCCCTGCCCCGCTGATCTCGTCGTCCCCCAGGAAGATCCGCCCCGAGGTCGCGGTGTCCAACCCGGCGAGACAGTGCATGAGGGTGGACTTCCCGGATCCCGACGGCCCCATGATCGCCGTGAAGGCTCCCTTCTCGAAGGCCACGCTCACCCCGTCGAGCGCACGCACCTCGGCGTCGCCCCGGCCGTACACCTTCACCAGCTCTTCCGCACGCACGGCGGCGGTTCCCACATCGTTGTCGTCCATGCCGTCGACGCTAGGAACCGCGCCGCGCCGGCACATCGGAGCGCGGGCGGATCTTCCGGCCCCCGGGTCCTACCGTGGTATGACCGGCCGCGACCACGACGGGCGGACGGCCGGAGCCGCGCAACCGTGCGCCCGCAGGTTCACGGTCCGTCCGCCGCGCCGAGCAGATCCTCCGGCCGGACCAGTCCCGCACGGAACGCGAACAGCACCGCCTGCACGCGGTCCCGCGACGCTGTCTTCGAAAGCACCCTCCCCACATGCGTTTTCACGGTGGCTTCCGACAGCACGAAGCGTTCGGCGAGTTCGGCGTTGGTGAGGCCGTGCGCCATCGCGACGAGCACCTCGAGCTCACGCGGGGTCAACTCCGGCGGAACCCGCACGGCCGGACGACGATCGGGCGCGCCGTCGCCCCCGAGCAGCGGACCGACGTGCCGCAGCAGACGGCGGGTGGCGCGGGGCGCGATCACCGCGTCGCCGCGGTGCACCGTGCGGACCGCGGCGAGCAGATCCTCCGGCGGCGCGTCCTTGAGCAGGAACCCGCTCGCGCCCGCGCCGAGCGCGGAGACGACGTACTCCTCGGTGTCGAAGGTGGTGAGCATCACCACCTTCGGCGCGTGCGGGCGGGTGAGCAGCCGGCGGGTGGTCTCGATCCCGTCCAGGCCGGGCATCTGCACGTCCATCAGCACCACGTCCGTCTCGGCCCGTGCGAGCGCGTCGAGGGCGGCGTTCCCGTCCGCCGCCTCGGCGACCACCGTCAGGTCCGGTTGCGAGTCGAGCACCATCCGGAAGCCGGCCCGCACGAGGTGCTGATCGTCGACGAGACCGACCCGGACGGGTCTCGGCTCCGGGCCCGAGTCCGGCACGGTCTCTCTCCTCTCAGTGGTACGGAAGCAGCGCATGGACACGGTAGCCGCCGCCCGGCGCCGGACCGGCGGACACGGCGCCGCCGTGCAGCCGGGCGCGTTCCGCCATGCCGATCAGTCCCTGCCCGCCCGGGCAGGGCTCGACGAGGGCCGCCGCGCCGCGACCGTTGTCGACGATCTCCACCTCCACGCGTTCGGGCAGCCATGCGAGGCGGACACGGGCGTGGGCGCGGGGGCCGGCGTGCCGCAGCACGTTGGTCAGCGCCTCCTGCGCGATGCGGTACACGGTCAGGCCCGTGCCCGCGGGCAGGTCGCGCCGCGGACCGGTGACCGTGAACTCGACGTCGAGCCCGCCGCCCCGCAGATCGGCGATCAGCTCGTCGAGGTCGTCCGGCCCGGGTGCGACGCGGAACTCGCGGGGTCCGTCCTCGCGCAGCACCGCCAGCAGCGAGCGCATGTCGCTCAACGCGCGCCGGCCGGTGTCGGCGATGGCCGTCAGCGCGGACACGGCCTCCTCGGGGTGCTGCGGGGCGGCGTACCGGCCACCGTCGGCCTGGGCGATCACGACGGTCAGCGAATGCGCGACGATGTCGTGCATCTCCCGGGCTATGCGGGTGCGCTCGCCGAGCGCGGCGAGCTCGGTCTCCTTCTCCCGTTCGAGTTCGAGAAGGCGGTTGCGCTCGCTGAGGTTCGCCATCTCCTCCAGGCGCAGATTCCGGATACGCCCGAACGCCCATGCCCCGGCGAGGAATACGACCACGAACACCGCGGACACGGCCATGCCGAGGGCGGAGCGGTCTTCGATGTTCCCGAGGTAGCGGATGCCCGCGAGGGCACCGCCGGCGACCGCCGCGGCGAGGCCGAGGGTGCTCGCCCACCGCGGGCCGTAGGCGGCGAGGGCGTAGACCGCCGCCGGGACGGCCACCGGGGCGACGGGGCTGACCGTCGGCACGGTCGCCAGGTGCACGAACGCGGCGGCGGCGACCACGGCCGTGGCCGGCACCACCCGGGTGCGCCGCCACGCCAGCGGCACGCTCAGGACGAGCACGAGGACCGCGTCCCACCAGCCGGGCTCGGAGGTGGCGACGACGAGCAACCCGAAGGCGGTCAGCAGAGCGGCCAGGACCGCGTCGATGGTGCCGGTGTGGGTGCCGCTCCACCGGTACCACCGCTCGAGGCGAGTGGGGGCGGGCACGGCGCGGCCGTCAGCCCAGCAGCTTCCGCCGCAACGCGTCGTCCTTCTCGAGCACCATCTGCTCGAGGCCCGCCTGGAACTGCTCCATCCGGCCCCGCAGCGCGGGGTCGGCCGCGCCGAGGATACGGGCGGCGAGCAGGCCGGCGTTGCGGGCGCCGCCGATGGAGACGGTCGCGACAGGCACCCCGGCAGGCATCTGCACGATCGACAGCAGCGAGTCCATGCCGTCGAGGTACTTCAGGGGGACGGGCACGCCGATCACCGGGAGCGGGGTCGCGGAGGCGACCATGCCCGGAAGGTGGGCGGCACCACCGGCGCCGGCGATGATCACCTTGATGCCGCGTCCGGCGGCGTCGCGGGCGTAGTCGAGCATGCGCTGCGGGGTGCGGTGGGCCGAGACGACCCCCACCTCGAAGCGGATGCCGAACTCGACGAGCGCCTCGGCGGCGGCCTCCATCGTCGGCCAGTCCGAGTCGCTGCCCATGATCAGGCCGACCTGTGCTCCGTCAGTCACCGTGAGAATCCCATCCGTCGGTCCACACTCCGTGCGAGAGCCAGTGCGCCGCGCGTTCCGCGCGTTCGCGCACCGCCGCCACGTACTGCGGGTCGTCGATCGACCCGGACGCGTCCCCGAGCACGTTGACGTGCCCGATCTTGCGGTCCTTGCGCTCGCCCTTGCCGTAGAGGTGCACACGCACGTCGGGCATCCGGGCGAACAGGTGGTGCAGCCGCTCGTCCATGCTCATCGCGGGCGCCTCGGGGGCGCCGAGGACGTTCGCCATCACCGTCACCGGGGCGATCGGTGACGTGTCGCCGAGCGGGTAGTCCAGCACCGCGCGCAGGTGCTGCTCGAACTGCCCGGTGCGGGCGCCGTCCATGCCCCAGTGCCCGGAGTTGTGCGGCCGCATCGCGAGCTCGTTGACGATCAGCTCGCCGGTCTCGGTCTCGAACAGTTCGACCGCCATGACTCCGACCACACCGAGCTCGGCGGCGATGCGCAGGGCCAGCTGCTCGGCGCCGGCCTCGATGTCGGCCCGCAGGTTCGGGGCGGGCGCGATGACGACGGCGCACTGCCCGTTCAACTGCACGGTCTCGACCACGGGCCAGCTCGCGCCCTGCCCGAACGGCGAGCGCGCGACCATCGCGGACAGCTCCCGCCGCCACGAGACCTTCTCCTCGGCGATGAGCGGCACCCCGGCCGCGAGCTGCTCGGCGACGATCCGCTGCGCCTCGTCCACGTCGTCGGTGATCCACACACCGCGACCGTCGTAGCCGCCGCGCGCCGACTTGATCACGACGGGCCACCCGTGCTCGTCGCCGAACGCGGTGAGGTCGTCGACCGAGGTGAGCTCGGTGAACGGCGGCACCGGGGCACCGAGCTCCGCGAGGCGCCGGCGCATCGCGAGCTTGTCCTGCGCGTAGATCAGGGCCTGCGGCGGCGGCTGCACGCTGACGCCCTCACGCTGGAGCACCTCGAGATGCTCGGTGGGCACGTGCTCGTGGTCGAAGGTCAAGGCGTGGACGCCGGTCGCGGCACTGCGCAACGCGTCGAGATCGGTGTGGCTGCCGAGCACCACGTCGGGGCTGACCCGCGCGGCCGGATCGTCCGGGCTCGCGGCCAGCACCCGCAGGGTCTGGCCGAGCGCGATCGCGGCCTGGTGGGTCATCCGGGCGAGCTGGCCGCCGCCGACCATCGCGACGACCGGCATACCGGTGGGCAGCGTGCGGGGAGGGTGCGAAGGGGCGTCGCCGGCCGCGGAGGCGGGAGTCGCGGCGGCCGAGTCCGGGGGTGTAGCGGTCACGGCTCACCATGGTGTCACAGCGGGCGGCGGGCGCGGCGCCGCGCTCCCGCGCGACACCCCGTCGTTCCTGTGGTAAAGCTGATAAACCGCCCGCGGGTTCGTGTGTTCGGATCCCGGTTTCGTAGACTCGTCCGGGTGTCTTTCGTCGATGCTGCCGTGAACCGAGTCCCCGAGCCTCTGCGGGGCCTGTTGCTGCGGCACCACGAGTTGATCAAGTTCGCGATCGTCGGCGGCACCACCTTCGTCGTCGACTCGGTCATCTTCTACACCCTCAAGCTCACGGTGCTCGAGGAGAAGCCGGTGACCGCCAAGGTCATCGCCGGGGTGATCGCCGTGATCTGCTCGTACGTCCTCAACCGGGAGTGGTCGTTCAAGAACCGGGGCGGCCGGGAGCGGCACCACGAGGCGCTGCTGTTCTTCGCCGTCAGCGGCATCGGCGTGGTCCTCAGCTTCATCCCGTTGTGGATCTCGAGCTACGTGTTCGACCTGCGGGTGCCGAACGTCAGCCTCACCATGGAGAACATCGCCGACTTCGTCAGCGCCTATCTCATCGGCAATCTGCTGCAGATGATCTTCCGGTTCTGGTGCTTCCGCCGTTTCGTGTTCCCGGAGGAGATGAACCCCGGCGGAGACGACATTCCCGAGCACGAGGAACTCGCCGAGGAAGGCCTGGGACACTCCTGAGTCCGGTCCCCGCCGCCGCGGGTCAGCCGAATCCGGTCCCCGCCGCCGCGGGTCAGCCGAATCCGGTCCCCGCCGCCGCGGGTCAGCCGAATCCGGTCCCCGCCGCCGCGGGTCAGCGTGGTTCCCGGATCCCCGCGGGGGCGGACTCGTCGCGGGTCGAGCCGAGGAACAGGGCGAACAGGGCGGGCCGCCGGCGTTGCAGTTCCAGGCGCCCGCCGTCGGCCTCGGTCAGGGCACGGGCGAGCGCGAGTCCCACCCCGGTCGAGCCGGTACCCGAGAAGCCGCGGTCGAAGATGTGCGGGGCCAGCTCGTCGCTGACGCCGTCACCCTCGTCGGTCACCTCCACGCACACGGTCGATCCGCCGCCGTGGGTCGATACCCGCCGCACGGACACCGTGCACGTTCCACCGCCGTGCATGAGGGCATTGTCGACCAGCACCGCGACGGCCTCGCGCAGCCGGGATCCGGTTACGCGGCTGCGCAGCGACGGATCCCCGCTCAGCAGCAGTTCCCGGCCCGCCTCCTTGTAGGGCCCCCGCCAGTCCGCGATCACCCCCGCCAGCTCCCCCACGACGGACACCTCGGTGCGCAGCTCGGAGCCGCTGTTACGGGACGCGCGCACCAGCTCGTCGATGGCGGTGGTGAGCCGGTCCACCTGGCGCATCGCCTCCTCCGCCTCCTCGACGACGGCCGGGTCGGCGTGGGTGGACAGCTCGTCGAGGCGCAGCCGCACCGCGGTCAGCCGGGACCGCAGCTGGTGCGAGACGTCGCCGACGAGGGCGTGCTCCCGCTGCAGGCGCCCGGCGATCTCCACGGTCGCGGCGTCGAGGACGTCCGAGACGCGGTCGAGTTCCGGGATGCCGTGCCGGCGTGGATCGGGCCGGAAGTCGCCCTCGGCCAGCCGGCGGGCCCGTGCCGCGACGTCGCGCAGAGGGTCGGCCAGCCGCCGCGCGGTGACGACGGCGACGACGGCGCCGACGGCCATGGACAACAGCACCAGCAGCGTCACCCCGACCAGGACCTGCCGCTGCAGCAGGCGCATGTCCTCGGACGGCGCCTCGAGCCGCAGGGATCCCGACGTTCCCATCGACAGGGACTCGACCAGGGGGTTCGGGACTGCGGCGGCGCCGATGTCGAGGCGGGCCGCGGCGTCCTCGGGGGTCGGGTAGACGACGAGGAGGCGGCCGCCGTCGGGAACGACGAGCCGCAGCGAACTGGTGTCGAGGCCGCCGACGACCAGGCCGTCGGCGCCCTCCTGGGCGATGATCTCCGCGGACATGCGGTCGAGCCGGTCCTGCAGGTCCCTGCGCGCGGTGTCCTCGACGAACAGCCAGGCGGTGTAGGCGAGCGGGACTCCGAGCAGCAGGGCCACGAGCAGCGAGCCCGCGAGGACCGCGAACAGGATTCGGCGGCGCACTCCGGTCCCGTCAGTCGGTGTTCAGGCGGAAGCCGACGCCGCGGACGGTGGCGATGCGCCGCTCCCCGGCCGGGCCCTCGTCACCGATCTTGCGGCGCAGCCAGGACATATGCATGTCGAGAGTCTTGGACCCGCGCAGGTCGGCGTCGCCCCACACCTCCTGCAGGATCACGTCCCGCGAGACCACCTGGCCGGCGTGCTCGAGCAGCACCCGCAACAGTTCGTACTCCTTGTTGGCGAGGGTGACCTCGGAGCCGTCGACGAGCACGCGCCGGGCCGCCCGCTCGAGCCGGATCCCCGCGACCTCGACGATGTCCTCGGGCTCGCCGCCGCCACGGCGGCGCAGCAGCGCCCGGACCCGGGCCATGAGTTCGGCGAGCCGGAAGGGCTTGCCGACGTAGTCGTCGGCGCCGGCATCGAGGCCGACGACGAAGTCGACCTCGTCGGTACGGGCGGTGAGCATCAGGACGGCGAGGTCGGAGCGGTGGGCCCGGATCTGCCGGCACACCTCGAGGCCGTCGATGCCGGGCAGCCCGAGGTCGAGGATGAGCAGTTCGTAGTCACCGGACAGGGCCCGTTCGAGCGCGGCGGGACCGGTCTGTTCGACGGTGACGTCGTATCCCTCCCGGCCCAGCGCCCGGGACAGGGGCGCGGCGATGGCTTCGTCGTCTTCGGCGAGCAGGACTGCGGTCACGGATCCAGCGTACGGATCGGCACCGGCCGTCCGGCGCGTTACCAGGCTTTGCGACTCGGCCCGTCGGGTCGGGGTTCCCGGTCCCGCGCCGGGTCGGCGTGGAACGCCTGCTGGTACAGCAGGGCATGCACGCGCTGCACGTCGGGGATGTCGTCGAACTCGAGCGGATCGTCGGCCGCGGAGACGATGACGAGGGTGCCGGTGCGCAGGATCCGGTCCAGCAGGCCGTGCCGGAACTGCACGTTGCTGATGCGGCCCATCGGGATGTCGATGCCGGAGTGGGTGAGCACGCCCTGCCGGACGAGCACCCGCCGGTCGGTGACGATGAAGTGGGTCGACAGCCAGCTCACGAGCGGCGCCAGGCACTGCCACGCGACGATCGCCGCCCACAGCACCGCGAGCACGATCGTCAGCGTGCTCGCGGTGGAGCCGTCGAGCCGGGCCTGGCTCAGGCCGAGCAGGAATCCCGCGAGCGCGGTGGCGACCAGGAAGATCGCCGCCGGCACGATGAGCATCTTCCAGTGCGGGTGCCGGTGCAGCAGCAGCCGTTCCTCGGTGGCGAGGGCGTCCTCCGGGTATCCCATGCCGGACACGATGGCACAGCCGCAGCGCCGGGCGCCCGTGCCGGGTCAGGGCACCGGGCGCAGGTGGGTGATGTCCCCGGCCGACACCGCGATCGGCTCGCCACCGTCGTCCGGGGTGATGACGATGCGGCCCTGCTCGTCGATGTCGACCGCGACGCCGTGCAGTTCCGTGTCGCCCGGCAGGACCGCCCGCACCCGGCGGCCGAGCGTGCCGCACCGGTCGCGGTAGGGAGCGGCCAGCCCGGCGACGTCCCAGCCCGCGACGTACCACTGCTCCCACCGGCGGCCGAGTTCGCGCAGCAGGGCCTCGGCGAGTGCGGTGCGATCGAGTTCGGTCGCCCCGGCGAGCGCGAGCGACGTCGCGGTGGGAACCGGCAGCTCGTCCTCGGTGAGCGAGACGTTGAGGCCGATGCCCACCACCACGACGGGCTCGGGGTGGGTACCGGCGACCTCGGCGAGGATGCCGGCCACCTTGCGACCCTCGACGAGCACGTCGTTGGGCCACTTCAGTTCGGCGTCCACTCCGGTGACCGAGCGGATCGCGTCGACGGTGGCGATGCCGGCCAGCAGCGGCAGCCAGCCCAGGTCGGCGAGGTCGATGCCGGGCATGCGCAGCAGCACCGAGACGATCACCTGGGCGCGGGGAACACCGGCCCATCCACGCGAGTGCCGGCCCCGGCCGCCGTGCTGGAACTCGGCGAGCAGGACGCGGCGGTCGGCTCCGGGTTCGCGAGCGGCCGCGAGCAGGTCGGCGTTGGTCGAGGCGGTCTCGGTGACGACGTCGAGGCGCCGGTAGAACGCGTCGGGGTCGGCGCCACGCACGAGCGCGGCGCGCAGCCGGGCGGCATCCAGCTCGCGCCGCACGGGCGCGGGGTCGACGGGCGGGCGCTGCGGTTCGGGTTCGGTGGGCATCCGCACAGCCTAGGATGGGCAGCGAAACGTACTCGCCGGTAGCTTCAGTTCAATGATTCAACACAAGCGGGGCCTCGGTGCGCGATCGCTGACTGACGCTCGCTAAGCTCATGGGCCATGACCACTGTCCAGGAGCCGTCCGCGCCCGAGGCGGCGAGTACGCCCGATATCCACACGACTGCCGGCAAGCTGGCGGACCTGCGCAATCGCCAGGCTCAGGCTCAGGCCCCGAGCGGTGAGGCCGCCGTCGAGAAGGTGCACGCGAAGGGCAAGTTGACCGCCCGCGAGCGCATCGAAGCGCTGCTCGACGAGGGCTCGTTCGTCGAGCTCGACCAGCTCGCCCGGCACCGCAGCACCAACTTCGGCCTGGCCGAGAACCGCCCGGTCGGCGATGGCGTCGTGACCGGCTACGGCACCATCGACGGCCGCGACGTGTGCGTGTTCTCGCAGGACGCGACCGTCTTCGGCGGCAGCCTCGGCGAGGTCTACGGCGAGAAGATCGTCAAGGTCATGGACCTGGCGCTCAAGACCGGCCGCCCGCTGATCGGCATCAACGAGGGGGCGGGCGCGCGCATCCAGGAGGGTGTCGTCTCGCTCGGCCTCTACGGCGAGATCTTCCACCGCAACGTGCAGGCCTCCGGGGTGATCCCGCAGATCTCGCTGATCATGGGCCCGGCCGCCGGTGGACACGTCTACTCCCCCGCCCTGACCGACTTCGTGGTGATGGTCGACCAGACCAGCCAGATGTTCGTCACCGGTCCCGACGTCATCAAGACCGTCACCGGTGAGGACGTCACCATGGAGGATCTCGGCGGCGCGCACACCCACATGGTCAAGTCCGGTGTCGCGCACTACGTCGCCGACGGCGAGCAGGACGCCCTGGACTACGTCAAGGACCTGCTGTCCTACCTGCCGAGCAACAACCAGGCCGCCGCGCCGCGCACCGAGCCGACCGACCCGATCCTCGGGTCGATCGAGGAGTCGCTGACCGAGGAGGACATCGAGCTCGACACGCTGATTCCCGACTCGGCGAACCAGCCGTACGACATGCACGAGGTGATCCGTCGCCTCCTCGACGACGACGAGTTCCTCGAGGTCCAGGCCGAGCGCGCCCAGAACATCATCGTCGGCTTCGGCCGCGTCGACGGCCGGTCCGTCGGCATCGTCGCCAACCAGCCGACCCAGTTCGCCGGCTGCCTGGACATCGACGCGTCGGAGAAGGCCGCGCGCTTCGTGCGCACCTGTGACGCGTTCAACGTCCCGATCGTCACGCTCGTCGACGTGCCGGGCTTCCTGCCGGGCACCGAGCAGGAGTACAACGGCATCATCCGCCGCGGCGCCAAGCTGCTGTACGCGTACGGCGAGGCCACTGTCGGCAAGATCACCGTCATCACCCGCAAGGCCTACGGCGGCGCGTACGACGTGATGGGCTCGAAGCACATGGGCGCGGACGTCAACCTGGCCTGGCCGACCGCGCAGATCGCCGTCATGGGCGCCTCCGGTGCCGTCGGCTTCGTCTACCGCAAGCGCCTGCTCGAGGCGGCCAAGAACGGCGAGGACGTCGACGCGCTGCGCCTCGAGCTGCAGAACGAGTACGAGGACACCCTGGTGAACCCGTACGTCGCCGCCGAGCGGGGCTACGTCGACGCGGTCATCCCGCCGTCGCACACCCGCGGGCAGATCGTGGCGGCCCTGCGGCTGCTCGAGCGCAAGATGGTCACGCTTCCGCCGAAGAAGCACGGGAACATCCCCCTCTGACGGCCGCACGGCCGAGACCATCCCGGCCGGCTCGGTCCTTCCGAGCCGGCCGGGCCACGACCCCACGAGAGGGACGACATGACTTCGAACGCGCAGCGATCCCGCTCCCGCGTCCTGCCCACCGGCTCCGGTAGCCTCCCGGGAGGTGTGTTGTGACTGCGGTAGCTGAGGAGAAGACCATCATCGACACCGAGGTGACCGAGGTCGCGGCGGCCGAGGAGGCCCCGGCGGCGGCGCCGGCGGCCGAGACCGCCGCTCCCGAGGCGGCCGCGGCGATCCGGATCGTCAAGGGCCGGCCCTCGGACGTCGAGATCGCCGCGCTGGTGGCGGTGCTCGCCGCGGCCTCCGGGTCCGCCGCCCCGGCAGCGGACGACCGCCCGCGCGAGACGTGGGGCGACCCCACCCGGATGCACCGCCGGACGGCGCCGTTCTCGCCGTACTCGTACCCGAACCTGGGCTGATCATGGCGAGGCTGGTGCTCGCGTCGGCGTCCCCGGCCCGGTTGTCAGTGCTGCGGTCGGCCGGCGTCGCGCCCATCGTGCGGGTGTCCGCGGTGGACGAGGATGCGCTCGCCGCCGCACTCGGTCCCGGGGCACCGCCCGCGGTGGTGGTCACCGAATTGGCTCGCGCGAAGGCGGCGGACGTGGTGCCCGGCCTGGTCCGGGACAGCCTCGGCGACGACACCCTCGTCGTGGGCTGCGACTCGATGCTGCTCGTCGACGGGCAGTTGCAGGGCAAACCGGGGACGGTCGAGGTGGCGCGCGAGCGCTGGCGGGCGATGGCGGGACGCAGCGCCGACCTGCTCACCGGGCACAGCGTCCTGCGCCTGCGGGACGGCGAGGTCGTCGCCCAGGCCGCCGACCACAGCAGCACCACCGTCCACTTCGGCCGCCCCACCGCGGACGACCTCGAGGCGTACCTGGCCAGCGGCGAGCCGCTGCAGGTGGCGGGGGCGTTCACGCTCGACAGCCTCGGCGGCTGGTTCGTGGAGCGCATCGAGGGCGATCCCTCCTCGGTGATCGGGATCGGCCTGCCGCTGGTGCGTCGGCTCCTGGCCGACGTGGGGGTGTCGGTGGCGCGGCTGTGGGCCGCGAACACGGCCGAAAGCCCTTCAGTTTAGGCTTGCCTTGCCTTAGCATCGGGGCATGAGCGATTCCCGTGCCCTGCCCATGTCCGAGCGCGACTCCGCACACCTGCCCGGCCACTGGCTGCTCGCCCGGCTCGGCAAGCGCGTGCTGCGCCCCGGAGGCGCAGGGATGACCACCCGCCTGCTCGTGGATGCGGACATCGAGGGCAGCGACGTCGTCGAACTCGCGCCCGGCCTCGGCCGCACCGCGCGGGAGATCCTGGACCTGGCGCCGCTGTCGTACACCGGCGTCGAACACGACGAGGCCGCGGCCGAGCTGACCCGCGCCGCGATCGGCGACCGCGGCCGCTGCGTCGTCGCGGACGCCGCTGCCACCGGCCTCCCCGACGCCGGCGCCGACGTCGTCGTCGGGGAGGCCATGCTCACCATGCAGACCGACGCGGCCAAGGCGCGCATCGTCGCCGAGGCCGTGCGGACGCTGCGCCCGGGCGGCCGGTACGCGATCCACGAACTCGCCCTCGTCCCCGACGAGCTCGACGATGCGGTGAAGACGGAGATCCGGCAGGGCCTGGCCCGGTCCATCAAGGTCAATGCCCGGCCGCTCACCGTCGGCGAGTGGCGAACCCTGCTCACCGAGGCGGGCCTGAGCGTCGACGTCGTGCGGCTCGCCCCGATGGCGCTGCTGCAGCCCGCCCGGTTCGTCGCCGACGAGGGCGTCGTCGGCACCCTGCGCTTCGTGCGCAACGTGCTGCGCGACGGCGACGCCCGCACGCGGGTACTGGGCATGCGCGCGACGTTCACGACGTACCGCAGGTCGATCGCGGCCGTGGCGATCGTCGCGACGAAGCCGCGGTAGCCTGCGGTCGTGAGCCCCGCCGCCGCGCCGCAGCCCGAACCCGCGACCCCCGCCCTGTCGTATCTCGCCGACGTCCGCGACGCCGTCGAGCCCTACCCCGACCGGCCGCGCCCACAGCGCGTCCTCGTGGCCGAGGGCGCCCGCGTGGTGATCTTCGCGTTCGACGCCGGGCAGGAACTGCGCGAGCACACGGCCGCGTTCCCGGTGCTGCTGCAGGCCCTCACGGGCCACCTGCAGGTCACCGCCGACGGGCGCACCGTGGATCTCGAGCCCGGCGGGGTGGTGCACATGACCACCCGCCTGCCGCACGCGGTGCGGGCCGTCGAGCCGTCCCGGCTCATGCTGACGATGCTCGATCCAGCTGCGCGCTGAGCGCCGCCGCGATCGCGGCCGCCTTCGCCTTGGCCCGGTCCGCGTTCGCGCCGGCGAACAGCGCGTCGACGCTGTCCGTCCACAACCGCACCCAGCGGTCGAAGCGCGCCGCGCCGAGACCGTGCTGCCGGTGCAGGGCCGTGTGCACCGGAACCAGCCGGCCCCGATAACGGCCGGTGCCGAACAGGACCTGCTCCCAGAAGTCCCCGACGACCGGCAGGTGCTCGTCGAGACCCACGACGGCCAGCGTCGCGAACGCCGCCTCGAGGTCCGGATCCGTCAGCGCCCGGTCGTAGAACCGGCGCAGCAGCCGATCGATGTCGGCGCGCGTCGCGAGGTCGGTCGGGGCGGACGGGGAGCGCAGCACGTGTCCCGACGGTACCGCCTAGAATCGACGGCGCACCTCGTCGTCACCGGATTGCCGATCACCGAACTGTCACCACTGCCTCAGGAGCCACCTGTGCCCGTCGCGCCCGACGCCAACCCGTCCTTCGCCGCCTACGCCGATCCGACCCGCCTGGTGTCGACGGAGTGGCTGTCCGCCCATCTGGGTGCGCCCGAGGTGAAGGTCGTCGAATCGGACGAGGACGTGTTGCTCTACGACGTCGGCCACATCCCCGGCGCCGTGAAGATCGACTGGCATCTCGACCTCAACGACCCGGTCACCCGCGACTACATCGACGGCACGCGGTTCGCCGCCCTCATGGACCGCAAGGGCATCCGCCGCACCGACACGGTCGTCGTCTACGGCGACAAGTCCAACTGGTGGGCCGCGTACGCGATGTGGGTGTTCACCCTGTTCGGCCACGAGGACGTGCGCCTGCTCGACGGCGGCCGCGACGCCTGGATCGCCGAGAACCGCGACACCACCCTCGACATCCCGGTGAGCACCACCACCGGCTACCCGGTGGTCGAGCGGGACGACGCCGCGATCCGGGCGTTCAAGGACGACGTGCTGGACCATCTCGGCAAGGGCCCGCTCGTGGACGTGCGTTCCCCGCAGGAGTACACCGGCGAGCGCACCCACATGCCGGACTACCCCGAGGAGGGCGCCCTGCGCGGCGGCCACATCCCCACGGCCGTGTCCATCCCGTGGGCCCGCGCGGCGGCGCCGGACGGCCGGTTCCGGTCGCGCCCCGAGCTCGAGGAGATCTACGCCGACATCGCGCCGGACTCCGACGTCATCGCCTACTGCCGCATCGGGGAACGGTCCAGCCACACCTGGTTCGTGCTGACCTACCTGCTCGGCTACCAGCACGTGCGCAACTACGACGGGTCGTGGACCGAGTGGGGCAACGCGGTGCGGGTGCCGATCGTCAAGGGCGAGGAGCCCGGAGAGGTGCCGGCCCGGTGACCCTGCCCGCTCCCCTCGCCGAGATCGTCGACGATTTCGCTGCCGTCGAGGGCCAGGACAAGCTGCAGCTGCTGCTCGAGTTCAGCCGGGAACTCCCGCCGATCCCGGCCGAGCTCGAGGAAGCGGCGATGGAGCCGGTCCCCGAATGTCAGTCGCCGCTGTTCCTGTCGGTCGATACGGCCGACCGGGAGCACGTGCGGCTGCACTTCAGCGCGCCCCCCGAGGCCCCGACCACCCGCGGATTCGCATCGATCCTGCATCAGGGGCTCGACGGTCTCAGCGCCGAGCAGATCCTCGAGGTGCCCGACGACTTCTACTCGGCCCTCGGGCTGGCCGACGCGGTCAGCCCGCTGCGCCTGCGGGGAATGAGCGCGATGCTGGCGCGCATCAAGCGGCATCTGCGTTCCTGAGATGCCATGGAGTTCACCGAACTCGAGGACTACCCCATCCCGGCGGGTGTACTGACCGAATGGCTGCCGTGCGTCGCAGCGGATGCCTGGAGCACCGATCCGCGACCGGTGTCGTACGTGCACGAGGCACATCTGCGGCGCACCGCGGGCAGCCGGTACGGCGACGTCCCGGACGCGTGGCTGGGCACCGCCTTCGAGGTCGCGGGACGCCTCGAGGAGGAGCCGTTCCGGCGCGCCCTGGAGCGGTGGATCGACCGGCACGAACCGCTGCGCAGCCAGGTCGTCCTGAGCGGTGACGGCGCCGTCGGCTCCGGCGGCGTGACCCGGCGGACCGCGCCGCCGGGCGCGGTGTCGGTCCGATTCGTCCGGCACCTGCCGTCCGCCCCGGACGACATCCGCGAGCACCTCGAGCAACTGCTGGCCGACTGCACCGAGCCGTACACGTGGCCGGCGTACGTCTTCGCCACCCTCGAGCCCGAGGACGGGGACGCGTCCGCGGCGTCGTTCACGGTGTTCTTCGCCGCCGACCACGCCGTCGCCGACGCCTACTCGGTCGTGCTGGTCGCCCACGAGATCACGGCCCTGTACGAGCAGGAGCGGTCCGGCCGGCCGGCCGGACTGTTCCCCGTGGGCAGCTACATCGACTTCGGTGCCGCGGAGCGGGCGGACGCCGCCGATCTGGCCGGCGAGCACGAGGCCGTGCGGATCTGGCGGGAGGCCCTGACCGCCGGCGGCGGCGCGATGCCCGAGTTCCCGTTGCCCCTCGGCCCCCGGCCGGCCGGTGCGGTGCCGCAGCGCCGTCTGTCGATGCGGATGCTCGACGACGACCGGGCCAACCGCTTCGCCGCCCGCTGCCGGGAGGCCGGGCACGGCTTCTTCGCCGGCACGCTCGCGTGCCTCGCCCGCGCCACGGTCGAGCTCGCCGGGGTCGACCGGTTCCGGACGATCGCGCCGTCCCACACCCGCAGCGGTCCGATGTGGGCCGGGGCCCTCGGCTGGTTCGTGGGGCTGCGCCCGGTCGACATCGATGCGGCCGGGGCCACGGACTTCGCGACGCTCACGGCGCGCGCGGGCGCCGAGCTGCGCCGCACGCGGGCGAGCGCCCGGGTGCCGTTCGACCTGGTCGGCGAACTGCTCGAGGTACCCATGCGACCGCGATTCCTGGTGTCGTACATGGACGTTCGCTTCGTCCCCATGGCCGCGCAGTGGCCGCAGTGGAACGCCCGGACGCTGCGCAGCCGCAGCTACACGCACGACGTGTTCCTGTGGTTCAACCGCAGCCCGAAGGGAGTGAACCTGGCGGGCCGGTTTCCCGACACGCCGACCGCCGCGGCCAACGTGCCGTCGTTCGTCGAGCGGGTCCGGGAATTGATGCACGAGGCGAGCGAGGGCCGCGAGTGGGACACGCCGGAACTCGGGAACGAGGGCGCTTCCGCTACCGGCCGGTAATGTTGCCGGGTTCCGGGCGACCCGTAGGGTGTAGGGGCTATCCGGTTACATCGTCTATCGGATTGGCGCCTACACTCCCAGAGACGGCAATAACCTAACGATCGATCAACAGGAGGCTCCGTGCCCAGTCATGCCAGCGCGCACATCACGAAGGTGCTCGTCGCCAACCGCGGCGAGATCGCTGTGCGGGTCATCCGAGCCGCCAAGGATGCCGGTTACGGGAGCGTGGCCGTCTACGCAGAACCCGACGCCGACGCCCAGTTCGTGAAGCTCGCCGACGAGGCATTCGCGCTCGGTGGCCAGACCTCCGCCGAGTCCTACCTGGTGTTCGACAAGATCCTCGACGCCGCCCGCAAGTCCGGTGCCGACGCGATCCACCCCGGCTACGGCTTCCTGTCCGAGAACGCCGACTTCGCGCAGGCCGTGATCGACGCCGGTCTGATCTGGATCGGCCCCTCCCCGCAGGCCATCCGCGACCTCGGCGACAAGGTCACCGCGCGGCACATCGCCGAGCGCGCCAAGGCACCCATGGCCGCCGGCACCAAGGATCCCGTCAAGAACGCCGACGAGGTCGTCGAGTTCGCGAAGCAGTACGGCGTGCCGGTCGCGATCAAGGCGGCCTTCGGTGGTGGCGGCCGCGGCATGAAGGTCGCGCACACCATCGAGGAGATCCCCGAGCTGTTCGAGTCCGCGACCCGCGAGGCCATCGCCGCCTTCGGCCGGGGCGAGTGCTTCGTCGAGCAGTACCTCGACAAGGCGCGCCACGTGGAGGCGCAGGTCATCGCCGACCAGCACGGCAACGTCATCGTCGCCGGCACCCGCGACTGCTCGCTGCAGCGCCGCTTCCAGAAGCTCGTCGAGGAGGCCCCCGCGCCGTTCCTGACCGACGAGCAGCGCCGCCGCATCCACGAGTCCGCCAAGGCCATCTGCCGCGAGGCCGGCTACTACGGCGCCGGCACGGTCGAGTACTTGGTCCAGGGCGACACGGTGTCCTTCCTCGAGGTCAACACCCGCCTGCAGGTCGAGCACCCGGTCACCGAGGAGACCGCCGGCATCGACCTGGTGCGCCAGCAGTTCCGCATCGCCAACGGCGAGAAGCTCGAGCTCACCGAGGACCCGGCCCCGCGCGGGCATGCGTTCGAGTTCCGCATCAACGGTGAGGACGCCGGCCGCGGCTTCCTGCCGGCCCCCGGTCCGATCAGCGTGTACCGCGAGCCCTCGGGCCCGGGCGTGCGCGTCGACTCCGGTGTGGTGCAGGGCGACGTCATCGGCGGCCAGTTCGACTCGATGCTCGCCAAGCTGATCGTCACGGGCGAGACCCGCACCCAGGCCCTCGAGCGTGCTCGCCGCGCCCTCGCCGAGTTCGAGGTCGACGGCCTGGCCACCGTGATCCCGTTCCACCGGCACATCGTCGAGCACCCCGCCTTCGTCGGGGACGGCGAGAAGTTCGACGTCTACACCAAGTGGATCGAGACCGAGTGGGAGAACACCGTCGAGCCGTACACCGGCGGTGGGGTCGCCCCCGAGGACGAGGACGAGGCGCTGCCGCGGCAGAACGTCGTCGTCGAGGTCGGCGGCCGCCGCGTCGAGGTGTCGCTGCCCGGCCAGTTCACCCTCGGCGCCGGCGGCGGTGCCGCCGGTGGGGCGCTCCGCAAGAAGCCGAAGCCGCGCAAGCGGGGCGGCGCCCACGGCGGCAAGGCCTCCGGTGACGCGGTGACCGCGCCGATGCAGGGCACCGTCGTCAAGGTCGCGGTCTCCGAGGGTCAGGAGGTCGCCGAGGGTGACCTGATCGTGGTGCTCGAGGCCATGAAGATGGAGAACCCGGTCAACGCGCACAAGGCCGGCGTCGTCACCGGCCTGTCGGTCGAGCCCGGCGCCGCCATCACCCAGGGCACGGTGCTCGCCGAGCTCAAGTAGCAGTTCCGCCTGCGACGGCGCGCCCCGCGAATCCTCGGATTCACGGGGCGCGCCGTCGTTCGTTCCGGGACTAGGGTGGTGATATGGCCGATTCACCGGAGGTCCGTATCGGCACGGCCGAGCGCGAACAGGCCCAGCGCCTGCTCGGCGAGCACTTCGGTGCCGGTCGCCTCACCCTCACCGAGTTCGAGGACCGCAGCGGCCGCATCGCCGCCGCCGTCACCCGCCGCGATCTCGCGGTCCTGTTCACCGACCTGCCCACCGTGACCGGCCGGGCCGACGGGCACCGGCGCGGGTGGTGGCTTCTGGTCCCGGTGGTGGTCCTCGGACTGGTCGCGTTCTACCAACTCCTGGAACCGAACGTGTGGATCATGACGGGCGCGACGGTCGCCGCCACCGTCGCCGTCCTTGCCGCCCGCGCCCGCAGCGGACGACCGCGCACGGCCGAGCCGGCCTTTCTCCGCGACGTTCCGCCGCTCCCCGCCCCCGCCGCCCGGGACCCGCACTCCCGGGACCCACAGCCATCCGCGACGCGCGACGTCCCGGACCTGGTGTGGCTGCTGACGATGAGCATGTTCGCCGTCGCGCCGGCGCTGGTGCTGCGGCACCCCATCGCGCTGCTGATCTCCGCCGTCGCGCTGATCCTGATCATCTCCCGGGCATTCCGGACCGGGACCGGCGGGACCGGTCGCTGACGACCCATTAGTGTGGACCCATGGCCGACTCCCCCGAGGTCCGCATCGGCACCGTCGAACGCGAACAGGCACTGAACCTGCTCGGTGAGCACTTCGGTGCGGGCAGGCTCACCCTCGTCGAGTTCGACGAGCGCAGCGCGAAGGCGGCCGCCGCCACCACCCGCGCCGAACTCGACGCCCTGTTCACCGACCTTCCCCCGGCGACCCCGAACACGCCTGCGCCGGTGGACGACACCGCGAAGGCCGAGCAGCGGGAGAGGTGGCGCACCGCCGCCATGGGGCTGATCCCCCTCGTCGCCCTCCTGCTGTTCTTCGTCTCCGGCAGCTGGTTGTGGTTCCTTCTGATCCCGGCCGCAGGCATCCTGTACTCCGCGACCAAGGGCACGAAGGGCGGCTGCTGAGTGGACCCCGTCGAGATCAACGCCGGCAACTGGTACCTGCTCGCCGAACGCCCCGACGAGTGGGCCGCCGGCACGGGCTACCACTGGTCGGTGCGGGAGGCGACGACCGCCGATGTCGAAGCCACCGTGGAACTCCGGCCCGACGGGACGCTGACCGGGTCGGCCGAACCCGGTTGCGAGGATGCGCTGGCCGCCGCGTTGGCCGCCGTGCGCCGGTTCGCCGAGAGCGCCTGGAACATGGCGGTCACCGAATCTACATGACCGCCCGGTTCGTTCCGGTGGCGCTCACGCTCGTGGTCGTCACCGTGCTGCTCATGCTGCCGGGCGATACGACTCCGTCGGCGTTCCCGCACGCCGACAAGATCACGCACGCACTGATGTTCGCGGTGCTCGCGTACGCATCCCGCTTCGCCCGGATCCCGCCCGCCGCGACCGTCGCGTGGCTCGCGGTGTACGGGGTGGTCACGGAGGTCCTGCAGGCGACCGTCGCGGTCCGGCGGTCGGGGTCGGTGTGGGACTGGTGCGCGGATCTGCTCGGCGTGGCGATCGGTGTCACGGTGTTCGAGGCCGTACGCCGACGGAGTCGCTCGGAACCGTAGGGCCCGGCGCCTGCGCCGTCCGCTCCCCCGGCCCTCATTCCAGGAGTCGTTGCCGTAGCAGCGCCCGACCGGAGTCCGTGAGCCCCAGGGCGTCGCTCAGGTAGCGGTCGAACGACCCGAACGCCTCCTCCGCCGCCGCGAGCGCCGTCGCGAGGTACTCGGCGCGGACACCGAGGACGGATTCGAGGTCCCCGCGGGGCACCCCCTTCGCCGTGAGCGCTTCGAGGACCGGGGCGAACACCGGCAGCAGCCGCTCGTTGGTGAGCAGGTAGTCCTCGAAGACGGTGTCCTCGTCCACGCCCAGCGCGAGCAGCAGGACGGCCGACGCCCACCCCGTGCGGTCCTTGCCGGTGGTGCAGTGCACGAGCACCGGGTCGGCGTCGCCGGTCAGCAGGGTCTGCAACAACGTCCGGTATGCGGCGCGGGCGCTCGGCAGCAGGACGAAGTCACGGTAACTGCCCCGCAGGTATTCGGCGCCGCGCCCGTCCCCGAGGACCTCGCGGGCGAACGCGGCGTCGGTCAGAAGCTCCTTCATGTGCGCGGCGATCGAACCGTGCTCGCGGTCGGCGAGCACGTCGAGGGCGAGGGTACGCACACCCTCCGGGAGCCGGTCCGGCGCCGCCTGCCGCTCCGGTTCGGTCCGCAGGTCCACGACAGTCGCCAGGCCGAGCCCGGACAGCACCCGCGCATCGGCGTCGGTCACCCGGCTCAGGTCGGTGGACCGGAAGACGATGCCCCGGCGCACCGACGCACCGTCGCGCGTGGCGTATCCACCGACATCGCGCAGGTTCGGTATCGAGGTCGCTTCGGGACCGGGCATCGGCCCTCGGGAGGTGGGGGTACCGGGACGACCGGCGGAGTCCGACATGCGCCCACCCTAACCGGGTCGGTTCACCCGTCCGGATCGGTGCACCCGGTCCGATCCGCCGGAGCGGCGCCGGGCGCACGCGGAGATCCGGGCGATCGACGCGAGTGCCGGATTCGCCGGCAGCCGAGTGTCACAGGACCCACCCACTACCGCGTGAGGGCGCGGATCACGTCCTTGATGCTCGCGTCGTCGGGCAACACGAGCGGCAGCAGGTTCGTGAGGGCATTCACGATGATGGTGAACCGCATGACCTTCTCCTTCGGTTCTTGCGGCGCTCTCGCTACCGCTACCGCTTCCGTGCGGCCCGGCGGGTTCCGGACCCACCACAACTGTGCGGTTCGGCCCCCGTCGCTGCATCCGTGGTGACACCGGAATGCGGGACCGTGGTGACACCCGCACGCGGTCCGTGCCAGCACGGTGGTGCCGGCGACGGCGCGGGAGGAGACTGAGACGGTCCGGGAGGAGACCGAGACGGTCCGGGAGGAGGCCGGCCGTGCGGCACCGAGTCATCCAGCTGCTCGTCGTGGTCACCGCGGTGCTGGTCGCGACGATCGCCGCGGCGGTGGACTGGTCGCCGGCGGCGCTGCGGGATCCGGCCCGCACGCTGCTCCTCGGGCCGCGGGAATCCTTCGCCGCCGCCGAGGGGCCGTTCCTGCCGGTGTTCGGGCCCACCGAACTCGCGCTGTTCCTCGGCACCGGAGTCGCATTCGTCGTCTCCGGAGCGATCGCATGGAACAACCGCCCGCACGACCTGAGCGGGCCCCTCATCCTCATGGCCGGCCTGTTGTGGTTCCTCGGCGGCCTGCGACGTTCCGGCGAGCCCGTGGCCTTCACCGTCGGCGTGGCGGCGACGAACCTGTATCTGCCCGTCCTGCTGCAGGCCCTGATCGGGTTCCCGACCGGCCGGCTGCACCGACGGTGGCAGCGTCTGTTCGTGGGCGCCGCGTGGCTTCTCGCCACGATCGGCATCGTGGCCGAGTGGCTGTTCTTCGATCCGCGGACCGCACCCGCGGCATCACCGTCGACGTCGACGAATCTTCTTCTGCTCCGGGATAATCCGTCCCTGGCACAGGCGGTGCAGCTCGTCGTCGGGTTCTGCGCGTTCCTGATCGTGGGCACGCTCGTGCTGGTGGTGATCGTTCGCTGGCGTTCGGGCTCACCGGCGTACCGGGCCGGCTTCGCGCCGCTCGGCGTCGCGTACGGCCTCTCGGCGGTGATCACGATCGTGGTGCTGTCGAGTGCGGTGAGCCTTCCCTGGTCGCCCCCGCCGTGGGTGCTCAACCTGCGCTACCCGACCACGGCGCTGTTTCCGCTGGCGGTGGCGGTCGGTCTCGTCCGGTACCGGCTGGCGCGTGCTGCGGTCAGCGACGCGATGGTGGAGATCGGTTCCGCCCCCATCGGTGTCGGATTCGTCGACGCGCTGCGGCGGGCCGTGCACGACCCGAGCCTGGTGCTGTGGACCTATGCGCCGGAGCGCGCGGCCTACGTCGATCCGGACGGGTCGGTCCACGCTCTTCCCCGCCGTTCCGATTCTCGCGCGGCGACCATCCTCGAACGCGGCGGCACTCCCGTGGGGGCCTTGGTGTACGACCCGTCCCTCGAGACCCAACCCGAGCTGCTCGCCGCGGTCCACAGCGCCACCGCGCTGGCTCTCGAGCACGAACGGTTGCAGGCGGACCTGCAGCTCCGGCTCGACGAGGTGCGGCGCTCCCGCGAACGGATCGTCGCGGCCGGCGACATCCAGCGGCGACGCCTCGAGCGCGACCTGCACGACGGTGCGCAGCAACGGCTCGTCGCCGCGTCGCTGTTGTTGCGCCGCGCCCAGCGCGCCGGGGAGGAGGCCGATCTGCGCCGGCTGCTCGCGGACGGTGCCGCCGAACTCGACACCGCCCTGACGGAACTGCGGGAGCTCGCCCGGGGTGTCTACCCGGCGGTGCTCACCGAGCGCGGGCTCGCGGCTGCGCTGCGTTCGCTGGCCGAGCGGGCACCCGTGCCCGTCGGCATCGACGACGGCCTCCCCGGCCGGCCCTCGCCTCCCGTCGAGCTCGCCGCGTACCTCATCGGGGCGGAGGCCGTCACCAATGCCGGAAAGCACTCCGGGGCCACCGCCGTCCGCATCTGCCTGCACCGGGCGGGTGATGCGCTGCGCATGACGATCCGTGACGACGGATGCGGTGGCGCGCGGCCGACGCCCGGCGGGGGGCTGGACGGGCTGCGGGATCGGACCGAGGCTCTCGGCGGCGACCTCGTGCTCGACAGTCCCGAGGGCCGCGGCACGACCGTCGACGTCACGCTCCCGTTCCACCTCGACGTCGAGTCCTGACCGGGTCCGACTCTGCCGGACGGTTCCCGGCCCGGCGGATCAGTGCCGTGCCACCTCTCCCAGCACGCGGTCCAGCGCGTCGAGCGCCTCGTCCAACTCGGCGGTGGTGACCGTCAGCGGCGGCCGGAACCGGATGCCGCGCTGCCCGGTTCCGATCATCAGCACGTGCTCGTCGACCCGCAGGCGGGTGAGCACGGCGTCGCGGACGGTGGGCGTGGGCAGGGTGAACGCGCACATCAGGCCGCGTCCGCGCGGCTCGCCGACCAGCCGGTGGCGGCCGGCGAGCTGGTTCAGCCCGGACAGCAGATGCGCCCCGGTCATGCGCGCCCGGTCGACGAGCCGGTCCCGCTCGATCACCTCCAGAATGCGCCGGGCGCGGACCATGTCGGTCAGGCTGCCACCCCAGGTGGAGTTGAGCCGCGACGAGACCATGAAGACGTTGTCGGGGATCTCGTCGATCCGGCCGCCGGCCATGATGCCGCAGACCTGGGTCTTCTTACCGAAGGCGACGATGTCGGGTGCGACGCCGAACTGCTGGTACGCCCAGGTGGTTCCCGTCAGCCCGACGCCGGTCTGCACCTCGTCGAAGATCAGCAGCGCATCGTGACGGCGGCACAGTTCTGCCATGGCCTGGAAGAACTGCGGCCGGAAGTGATGGTCGCCGCCCTCGCCCTGGATGGGTTCGGCGATGAAACACGCGATGTCGTGCGGATTCTCGGCGAACGCCCGGCGCGCCTGCTGCAGCGCATGCGCCTCCGCGGCCTCGACGTCGCGGTCGTCGGCGAGGTAGGGCGCGTCGATGCGCGGCCAGCGGAACTTGGGGTACCGGGCCGTCTTGATCGGATCCGTGTTGGTGAGGGACATCGTGTAGCCGGTGCGACCGTGGAACGCCTCGGTCAGGTGGAGAACGCTGCCCCCGAGGTCGGAGCCGAGTCCGCGCGCCTCGTTGAGCCGGCTCTTCCAGTCGAAGGCCGCCTTGAGTGCGTTCTCCACCGCGAGCCCGCCGCCGTCGACGAAGAACAGGTGCGGCAGGGCCGGGTCGCCGAGCACCCGCGCGAAGGTGTCGACGAACCGGGCCATCGCCACCGTGTAGATGTCGGAGTTGCTGGGCTTGTTCGCGGCGGCCGTGGCGAGTTCGGCGGCGAACGCCGGGTCGTCGACGATGTCGGGCGGGTTCATCCCGAGCGCGGAGGATGCGAAGAACCCGAACATGTCGAGGTAGGTCGTGCCGTCCCGTTGATCGACGAGCCGCACGCCCCGCGATCGGTCGAGGTCGAGGACGAGGTCGAACCCGTCCACCAGCAGATGTTCGCGCAGAACGGCGTGTACCCGGCTCGGGGGCAGCTCGCGGGCACCGTCCGGGTGTCGGAATGCAGTGCTCATGCCCAGAGAGTACGTCAAAGTTCCGCCAAGATCGGCGCGATAAAGGAAGATCACCCCTTCATTCGGCTATCGTTCGTAAAATGTTTGGAGGATGACGGTGCTGCGGGTGGCCACATTCGCCGTCGCGCGGATCTCCTGGAGCAGTTGTTCGAGCGCCCGAGGCGAGGCGACGCGCACGAGCAGGATGTAGCTCTCGTCCCCCGCCACGGAGTGGCAGGATTCGATGGCGTCGATGTGCCGCAACCGCGCCGGCGCGTCATCGGGTTGGGACGGGTCGAGAGGGGTGATCGCGACGAACGCCGACAGCATCAACCCGAGCGCTTCGGGATCGACCTTCGCCGCGTATCCGCGGATCACCTGCCGGGCTTCGAGGCGGCGAACCCGGGACTGCACCGCGGAGATCGACAATCCGGCCTTCTCGGCGAGAGTGGCCAGCGTCGCCCGGCCGTCCACCACCAGTTCGCGCATGAGCAGCCGGTCGATCTCGTCCAGGGACTCCTTCGAGTTTTCCGCCATCAGCGCAGGCTAATCGAACCGGAAAGGACATCGACGATGAATCCGACTGGCAATCTGCACGATCGCGCCGCGGCCGCGCTGCGTCGCTGCGGGGCGAGCGCCCCCGCCCTCGACGGCGCCCACACGGTCACCAGCCCGATCGACGGCTCGGAGCTCGCGCGGTTGCACCCCGCCCGCGCCGCGGACGTCGACGCCGCGGTCGCCGCGGCGAGCGCGGCCTTCGGGCACTGGCGGCAGGTCCCGGCGCCGATGCGGGGACAGCTGGTCCGCAGGCTCGGGGACCTGCTCGGCGAGCACAAGTCCGATCTCGCCGAGCTCGTCACGCTCGAGGCCGGGAAGATCCCCTCCGAAGCGCTCGGCGAGGTGCAGGAGATGATCGACATCTGCGAGTTCGCGGTCGGCCTCTCGCGCCAGCTCTACGGCCGCACGATGCCCTCCGAGCGACCCGGCCACCGGCTGATGGAGACGTGGCATCCGCTGGGGGTGGTCGCGGTGATCTCTGCGTTCAACTTCCCCGTCGCCGTGTGGTCCTGGAACACCGCGATCGCGCTCGTGTGCGGCGATCCGGTGGTGTGGAAGCCCTCCGAGAAGACCCCGCTCACGGCGCTGGCCTGCCACGCGCTGCTCGAGCGGGCCGCGGGCGACGTGGGCGCCCCCGCCGGCCTGCACCACGTCCTGGTCGGCGACGCTGCCGTCGGCGAGGCGCTGGTCGACGATCCGCGCGTCGCGCTGGTCAGCGCGACGGGCTCGATCCGGATGGGCCGCATCGTCGCGCCCCGGGTGGCGGCGCGGTTCGGGCGCTGCCTGCTCGAACTCGGCGGCAACAACGGCGCGATCGTCGGCCCCTCCGCCGACCTCGACCTCGCCGTGCGGGCCGTGGTGTTCGCCGCGGCCGGCACCGCCGGGCAGCGCTGCACCACCCTGCGACGGCTGATCGCCCACCGCTCCGTCGTCGACGAGCTGACCGAGCGGATCGCCAAGGCCTACTCGGGGCTGCGGGTGGGCGATCCGTTCGACGACGGGGTGCTCGTCGGACCGCTGATCGACGGCCGTGCCCACGCCGCGATGCGGACCGCGCTCGAGCGCGCCGAACTCGACGGCGGCATTCTCGTCACCGGCGGCGACGCGGTCGAGGTCCCCGGTGACGGGGTGTACGTCCGGCCCGCGGTCGTGCGGATGCCGGCGCAGACGGACGTGGTGCGGGAGGAGACGTTCGCCCCGATCCTCTACGTGCTGACCTACGACGGCTTCGACGAGGCGATCGCCCTGCACAACGGGGTACCCCAAGGACTTTCGTCGTCGATCTTCACCACCGACCAGCGCGAGGCCGAGCGCTTCCTCGCCGCCTCGGACTGCGGCATCGCCAATGTCAACATCGGCACCTCCGGCGCGGAGATCGGGGGCGCGTTCGGCGGCGAGAAGGAGACCGGCGGCGGCCGCGAGTCGGGTTCGGACTCGTGGAAGGCGTACATGCGCCGCGCCACCAACACGATCAACTACTCCGACGATCTGCCGCTGGCGCAGGGTGTGGAGTTCGTTTGAGCGACAAGCTGGTTCCGTACCGACTGTGGGGGTGCCGACCGGACCGGTTCGACACCGAGATCGAGGGCGAGTTCGCGTGGACCGACCACATCGTGCGGACCCTCGGCGCGGCGTTCGAGCCGGCCGGCGCCGAGATCCGGAGGGAGGTGTCCCTGCTGCCGGAGACACACGGCGTCAGCGTGCGCGCGGACGGGCTGACGCTGGGCATCCTCGGCGACGGCGACGCGCTGCGCTACGGGCCGGTGCTCCGCCGTGTCGTCGCAGGCGGGTATCTGCCGACCGTGCCGGGCCGCATCTGGGCCGCCGATGCGGGCGCCTACAACGACGACCCGGCCCGCAGCGGCCGCGTCATCGCCCGCGTCTCGGTCAGCCTCGGCGCCCCGGCCCGACTGGTGCCCCGCAACGATCCTCCGGACGTGCCCTACACGCTGCTGCCCCCGGGCCGGACCCTCCAGGTCACCGGGGAGGAACGACACTTCGACCTGCTGCACCCCTACGCCGACCCGCCCGGCAAGTACGCCCTGCTCGTCACCCTCCACGAGGCGGACGGCGCGCTGGTGGAGGTGCGGGTGGACGACCGGGCGTGCGGATACCTGGGCCGGCGGTCCAGTGCGCGTCTGCTGCCGATCGTGACGCACCTGTCCGCGCGTGGACTCCGCACCGCCGCGCGGGCCGCGGTGAGCGGATCCCGGCTGGCGGCCGAGGTGACGGTGTCGGTGACGCCGGCCGACGAGATCGACGAGCGCGTCCTGGACGGACCGCCGGTGGTCGTGCCGCGGCTGGCGCCCGGCCCGGTCGCCGACCCGCCCGACCCGGTGCTGCCGATGCACCGGTACCACGGGTGGGGCGGGCAGATCGTCGTGCAGGGCGACCGGCTGTGGATCCTGCGGGAGGGCCCCGTGGCGCGGGCGTTGGGTCCGGTTCCGTTGACGCCCAAGCGGATCCGTCTGCGGGACGTGGTGGACGTGCAGTTCCGCCCGGCGCTGCCCCAGACCGACGGCATGCTCCGGATCGTGACGGGCAGCGGCCGGGACGGCGCGCCGGCGTCGGCGGATCCCGACACGGTGGTGTTCCACCATCCCGACCGGCAGCGATTCCAGGCGCTCGCCGAGTGGCTGCGGCACGTCGCAGCCGTGAACGCCGGACCGCCGTCGTGAGAGGCACCCCTCAGGGCCGCCGCAGCAGCTCGGCCTCCCCCGGTTCGACGACGATCGTGGCCGGTTCGGTCCGGCCGTAGTACCGCGTACGCAGGAGCCAGCTCCGCGCGTGGGACAGTTCCGAGCGCCACCCGGCCAGGTAGTACTTCCGGCCGAAGCGGGCCATGACGGCCGCCGGTGGCCCGCCCGGCCGCACGGTGGCCCGGCCGTGCAGCCGCAGGACGGGTCCCCGCTCGCCGTCGTCGAGCAGCACCACGACGTCGGGATTCGCGGCCGCGTTGCGCGCCGCCACGGTGCTGCGACCGGTGCCGAAGTACAACCGGCCGTCGACCTGCACGAACCACAGCGGGGCCAGGGCCGCCGCGCCCTTCGGGGAGCGGGTTGCCAGGCGCGCGACGAGGGCACGGTCGAGGAAGTCGCGCACGACGGCGTCGTCGGCCTTCACGCGTCCCGCTCCTCGTGCAGGGTCGCGTAGTCCCACGCGGTGGCCCGCCGGGGCGTGAACACGAACCAGGCGAGGTCCTCGCGACCGTCGGGGGCGGGGGCATCCGCCGCGGCGAGGCGTCCGCGCCAGTTCACCGCCCGCAGCTCGAACCAGAATTCGCCGTCGTCGAGCAGGACGGTGACCCGGTCGAGACCGGCCGACGGCGGCACCGACTCCCGCGGCACACCGACCCACAACTCGCCGTCGCGTCGCCGGACCCGCGCGGGCAGCGCGGTGACCGCACCGGCGTCGTCGAACGCGATCGCCGCCCGACCGTGCTCGAGCAGCCTGCCGGCAAGCGGTTCCGGTTCGACGCGCTGGGTGATCCGCCCCATGCCGACAGACGATACCGCCGGATCATCCGCGGCGGCCGGGATCGCGCGGGGCCGGCCGGATCCGGATCGGTTCGGGCACCGTGACGGTCTCGTTGCCGGGCAACGGCTCCCCGCGGCGCCGCCCGACGTCGGCGACCGTGTCGACGTCCGCGAGCGGCTGCGCCCCCTGCCGCGCGACGGTCTCGTCGTAGAGCTCGAACCACGGGAATCCGCGCCCGGTGTAGTCGGCGGCGGCCAGGGGCCGGGTCGGTGGGTCCTCCCCGGTGACCGTGCGCCACTGCTCGCTGGTCACCAGGTGCACGTCGACGACCGAGCGGTGGTCGAGGTCCCACGCATCGTGCGGTTCGACCGGGGTGGCGACGCCCTGCTCGACGGACCCGCCGGCACCGAGCCCCATGGCCGCGGCCGGCGCGAAGGAGTGCATCGGACGCCGGGCGTCGAACTCGGCACGTTCCTCCCATCGTCGCGCCCGCATGGGGTACGCCGCGATGCGGATCCCGCCCTGCGCCGGCCCGGACCGCAGCTGCTCCTCGACGCCGTAGCCGGAACCGAGCGGCATCGCGACGAACTGGCGCACCCGCCCCTGCGCCACGACGAAGCCGTCGAGCCACGGTTGCGCCGGCACCTCGAGGTAGTCCTCGCGTTCGAAGTCCGGCACCGGCGACCAGGTTTCGCCGGTGAGCGCGTCGACGTCCCCGGCGGCGACCTTCACCAGGAACGGGTACCGGGACTCGAACCCGAGCCAGCACGCCTCCGACTGCCACATCGGCATCACCAGTCCGCCGCGGGACCGCCACGAGTCCGGTATCCGGGCGTCGTCGAGTCCGGCGACAGCCCGCAGCGGGAACCGTCCCAGGCCGGGCGGCAACGGGTAGGTGTTGCCGTCGTCCGGCACCCGCAGGGTGCGGTGGAACGAGACGGCCATGCGGGCGGCGGCGTGCACCTCGGGGAACTCGAACACCAGGCGGTCCTTCTCGAGAGCGAGCGCCACGTCGTCCCTCCCGTCCGCATGCTCCGGTGCCGTTCACGTGCGGGTGAGGGTACGCCGACCGGACGGGCCGGTCGAGCAGTTGCGCCGAGCGCCTCTCGGCTCACGTGACCCGGGCCACAGCTGTGGTAGACCAAGGGGCATGTTTCCTGGGAACTTCGTCGCCACGACCCCCGACAAGCCCGCCATCGTGCGGCCCGCCACCGGGGAGTCGCTCACCTACCGGCAGCTCGACGGGAGCTCCGTCCGCCTCGCGAAATACCTGCGCGCCGCCGGACTCGAGCCGGGCGACCACATCGCGCTGATCTCGGACAACGACCTGCGGGTGATGGAGGTCTACTGGGCGGCGCTGCGTTCCGGCCTGTACGTCACGGTGGTCAACTGGCACCTCACCCCCGCCGAGGCCGCCTACGTGGTCAACGACTGCGGCGCGAAGGTGCTCCTCGCCTCGGCGGGCGCGGCGACCGCGATCGACACCCGTTCCGGGGCTTACCCGAACGTGATCCGCCGGCTCGTGTACGGCGGTGCACTGCCCGGCTTCGACGACTACGCCCACGCGCTCGCGGCATTCGACGCCTCGCCGCTGGAGTCGCAGCCGCGTGGTCAGGACATGCTCTACTCCTCGGGCACCACCGGCCGGCCCAAGGGCATCAAGCCGAAGCTGCCCGAGGGACAGGTCCAGGACGTCCCGGACCCCTACACGGCGGTGTTCGCCCCGATGTACGGCTTCGATGCCGAGTCGGTGTACCTGTGCCCGGCCCCGCTGTATCACGCTGCGCCGCTTCGCTTCTGCGGAGTGGTGCAGTCCGTCGGGGGCACGGTGGTCCTCATGGACCGGTTCGAGCCGGAGGAGGCGCTCGCCCTGATCGAGCGTTACCGCGTCACCCACAGCCAGTGGGTGCCGACGATGTTCGTGCGGATGCTCAAGCTCCCCGAGGAGGTGCGCGGCAAGTACGACATGTCGAGCCTGAAGGTCGCCATCCACGCGGCGGCGCCGTGCCCGCCGGAGATCAAGCGCGCCATGATCGAGTGGTGGGGCCCGATCGTGTACGAGTACTACGCCTCCACCGAGGGCGCGGGGGCCACGTTCATCGACTCGGAGCAGGCGCTTGCACACCCGGGATCCGTGGGTCGCGACGGCGTGATGGGCGTCGTCCACATATGCGACGACAGCGGCGCCGAGCTGCCGGTCGGTGCCACCGGCACGGTGTGGTGGGAGCGCGACGAGCGGCCGTTCGAGTACCACAACGACCCGGAGAAGACCGAGGAGGCGACGCACCCCGATCATCCGACCTGGACCACCAGCGGCGACATCGGATACCTCGACGAGGAGCGCTACCTGTACCTCACCGACCGGGCCGCGTTCACGATCATCTCCGGCGGCGTGAACATCTACCCGCAGGAATCGGAGAACGTCCTCACCCTGCACCCCAAGGTGTACGACGTCGCGGTGATCGGGGTCCCCAACGAGGAGATGGGCGAGGAGGTCAAGGCCGTCGTCCAGCTCGCCGACGGCGTCGAGCCCGGACCCGAGGTCGAGCGCGAGCTCCTCGACTTCGTCCGCGAGCGCGTCTCCCACTTCAAGACGCCGCGCAGCATCGACTTCTCCGACGACCTGCCGCGCACGCCCACCGGCAAGCTCGTCAAACACAAGCTGCGCGCCCGCTACCTCACCCCGGCAGGCTGACCGTGTCCGCCGATCTCGCCGAACTCGCCGACCAGCTCCCGGCCGGCGCGCTGATCACCGATCCGGACCTGCTCGCCGGGTACCGGCAGGACTGGGCGCGCGATCCGGACGCGGCGGTGCCGCGCGCGGTCGTGCGGGCCACGCGCACGGCGGACGTGCAAGCCACACTGCGATGGGCGAGCGCCCACCGGGTGCCCGTGGTGCCGCGCGGCGCGGGCACCAGCCTGTCCGGCGGGGCGGGCGGGGTGCCGGGCGGGATCGTGCTGAGCACCGAGCGGATGCGGGCGATCACCGTGGACCCGGTCACCCGCACGGCGGTCGTCCAGCCGGGACTGCTCAACGCCGAGGTCAAGCGGGCCGCGGCCGAGCACGGGCTGTGGTATCCGCCCGACCCGTCCTCGTTCGAGATGTGCACGATCGGCGGCAACGCGGCGACCAACGCCGGGGGGCTGTGCTGCGTGAAGTACGGCGTCACCACGGACTACGTCCTCGGCCTCGAGGTGGTGCTCGCCGACGGCACCGCGGTGCGGCTCGGCGGACCCCGCCTCAAGGACGTGGCGGGCCTGTCGCTGACCAAGCTGTTCGTCGGCAGCGAGGGCACCCTCGGCATCATCACCGAGGTGACCCTGCGGCTCCTCCCGCCGCAACCGCCGGCATCGACGATGGTCGCCACGTTCGGCTCGGTCCAGGCCGCGGCCGACGCGGTGCTGGCCGTGACGGCCACGTTGCGCCCGGCGATGCTCGAGTTCATGGACCGCGCCTCGATCAATGCGGTCGAGGACGCGCTGCACATGGGACTGGACCGCGACACCGAGGCGATGCTCATCGCCCGGTCCGACGCGCCGGGCACGGCCTCGGCGCAGGAGATCGCGACGATGGTGCGGGCGTGCGAGGACGCCGGTGCCGAGGAGGTGTTCTCGACCGACGACCCCGAGGAGGGCGAGGCGTTCGCGGCGGCGCGGCGGATGGCCATCCCGGCGGTCGAACGGACCGGCAGCCTGCTGCTCGAGGATGTCGGCGTGCCCCTGCCGGCCCTGCCGGCACTGGTCGGGGGTGTCGCCGAGATCGCCGACCGCAATGCGGTGACGGTGGCGGTGATCGCGCACGCCGGCGACGGCAACACCCATCCGCTGATCGTGTACGACCCCGCCGACGCCGACCAGACGGCCCGTGCGCACGTGGCCTTCGGGCAGATCATGGACCTGGCGATCGCGCTGGGCGGCACCATCACCGGAGAGCACGGGGTGGGCCGGCTGAAGAAGGCGTGGCTGCCGGATCAGGTGGGTCCCGACGTGATGGCCCTGACCCGGCGGATCAAGGCGGCGCTCGACCCGGAATCCATCCTCAATCCGGGCGTCATCCTCTGAAGCAAGATCGAGTACGGTGGCCGCGTGCGTGAGGACCGAATCCAGTGAACGCCCGTACGCCCTTGTCGCCGGCGGGCCTGCCGCTGCGCGACACCCGCTACCGGACGTTCGAGCAGTACCCGGAGTTCGCCGCGGCGACAGCCTGGCTGCGCGACTACGTGCGCGCCGCGGTGCCCAACCCGAGGATGAGTGAACGCGAGTACTGGTCGGTGGTGTGCCTGCCGCCGCACGACGGCTCCATCGAGGCGGAACCGCTGGTGAGCGTGCACGTCGGCGCGATCGAGGCCGCGGGGCTGTACGTGGAGGCCCCGGCGGCGCAGCCCCGCCGGATCGGCGGCCGGGTCACCGTGGCCGTCGACGACCTCGAGGCGGCCGCCGGAACGAGCGTGGACGTGCTCGCGGCGGCCCACTCGGACCTGCGGTTCCGCCCCGACGGGCCGGTCGTGTCGATCGGCTGGTCCGACGGACCCGCCAGCCGCGCGCAGTTCGCCGCCGTACCGTGGGAGCCGGCCGCCGCCGCACTCGTCGGACGCGTGATGCGCAACGGCAAGTGCCGATGGTCGGCTCACCACTGCGCGCAGCTCGCTCGGTTCGCGCTGGCCGACTGACGTCCGGCCCCCGACCCGCCGGCCGGGGGCCACCGGCACGAGCGCGGCGTCCGGGAAACCTCCGGCGTGTCGTACCGGCGGTGCACCATGGAACGGTGACCGACGTCCTGACCCGTTTCTCCGAGCCCACCCGGCAGTGGTTCGCGGGCGCGTTCGAGGCCCCGACCGCCGCGCAGCTCGGGGCCTGGGAGTCGATCTCGTCCGGCGCGCACACCCTGGTGGTGGCCCCCACCGGGTCGGGTAAGACACTCTCGGCGTTCCTGTGGTCGCTCGACCGCCTCGCGGCCACACCGACCGAGCACTCCGGCACCCGCGTGCTCTACGTCTCCCCGCTCAAGGCCCTCGCGGTGGACGTGGAACGGAACCTGCGCTCGCCGCTGGTCGGCATCACCCAGACCGCGCGGCGGCTCGGCCTCGAGCCGCCGGAGATCACCGTCGGCGTACGCTCGGGCGACACGTCGGCGGCGGACCGGCGCGTCCTGATCCGCACCCCACCGGACATCCTCATCACCACCCCCGAGTCGCTGTTCCTCATGCTCACCTCCGCGGCGCGCGAGACGCTCGCCGGCGTGGAGACCGTCATCGTCGACGAGGTGCACGCCGTCGCCGGAACGAAACGCGGTGCGCACCTTGCTCTTTCTCTCGAACGGCTCGATCTGCTGCTCGGGCGGCCGGCGCAGCGGATCGGCCTGTCGGCGACGGTGCGCCCGCACGAGGAGGTGGGCCGGTTCCTCGCCGGGACCGCGCCGATCCGCATCGTCGCCCCGCCGTCCGCCAAGACGTGGGATCTCACGGTGCGGGTGCCCGTCGAGGACATGACCGAACTGGGCGTGCAGCCGGAACCCTCGGACGACGGGATGCCGGGGGTTCCGCAGGCCGGGTCGATCTGGCCGCACGTCGAGGAGCAGATCGTCGACCTCATCGTCGCGCACCGTTCCACCATCGTGTTCGCCAACTCCCGCCGCCTCGCCGAGCGGTTGACGGCCCGGCTCAACGAGATCCACGCCGAACGCGAGGGGGAGGCGGTGGACCGCCGGCCCCCGCCCCCGGCGCAGATCGGGGCGCCCACCGAGGTCGCGTTCGGCGCGCAGCCGCTGCTGGCGCGGGCGCACCACGGCTCGGTGAGCAAGGACCAGCGGGCGCTGATCGAGGACGACCTGAAGTCGGGGCGGCTGCGCTGCGTCGTCGCCACCTCGAGCCTCGAACTCGGCATCGACATGGGTGCGGTCGACCTCGTGATCCAGGTGTCGGCACCACCGTCGGTGGCGAGCGGACTGCAGCGCGTCGGGCGGGCGGGCCACCAGGTGGGCGAGGTCTCCCGCGGGGTGCTGTTCCCCAAGCACCGCACCGACCTGGTGCACTGCGCGGTCACGGTCGAACGGATGGTGGGCGGGCACATCGAGGCCCTGCAGGTGCCGGCCAACCCGCTGGACGTGCTCGCCCAGCAGACCGTCGCCGCGGTCGCCCTCGAGCCGCTCGACGTGGACGAGTGGTTCGACACGGTGCGGCGCAGCGGCTCCTTCGCGACGCTGCCCCGCTCGGCGTACGAGTCGACGCTGGACCTGCTGGCCGGGCGGTACCCGTCGGACGAGTTCGCCGAGCTGCGGCCCCGGGTGGTGTGGGATCGCACCGCCGGCACCCTCACCGGCCGGCCGGGCGCGCAGCGGCTGGCCGTCACCTCGGGCGGCACGATCCCCGACCGCGGCCTGTTCACCGTGTACATGGTCGGCGAGAAGGCCACCCGGGTCGGAGAACTCGACGAGGAGATGGTGTACGAGTCCCGGGTGGGCGACGTGTTCGCGCTCGGCGCGACGAGCTGGCGCATCGAGGAGATCACCTTCGACCGGGTGCTGGTCTCCCCCGCCTACGGGCAGCCCGGCAGGCTGCCGTTCTGGCACGGTGACGGAGTCGGCCGCCCGGCCGAACTCGGCGCCGCCCTGGGGGCGTTCGTACGCGAACTGGGGCACGCCGATCCGAAGGACGCCGCCGCCCGGTGCCGTCGCGGCGGCCTCGACGACAACGCGACCGCCAACCTGACACGGCTGCTCGAGGAGCAGCGCAACGCCACCGGCCACCTGCCCACCGACCGGACCCTGGTGGTCGAGCGGTTCCGCGACGAACTCGGCGACTGGCGCCTCGTGCTGCACTCCCCGTACGGGATGCGCGTGCACGCGCCGTGGGCGCTCGCCGTGGGCGCACGGCTGCTCGACCGGTACGGCGTCGAGGCCGCGCCCACGGCCTCGGACGACGGCATCATCGTCCGGCTCCCCGACACCGAGGACGCCCCGCCCGGCGCGGAGGTGTTCGCCTTCGACACCGACGAGATCGAGGACCTGGTCACCGAGCAGGTGGGCGGCTCGGCGCTGTTCGCCTCCCGCTTCCGGGAGTGCGCGGCGCGGGCACTGCTGCTGCCGCGGCGCACGCCCGGCAAGCGGGCGCCGCTGTGGCAGCAGCGGCAGCGCTCGGCGCAGCTGCTCGACGTGGCCCGTCGCTACCCCACCTTCCCGATCCTGCTCGAGACGGTGCGGGAATGCCTGCAGGACGTCTACGACCTGCCCGCCCTGCGGGACCTGCTCGGCCGCGTGGCCCGGCGGCAGGTCCGCATCGTGGAGGTCGAGACGGCCACCGCGTCACCGTTCGCGACCTCACTGCTGTTCGACTACGTCGGCGCGTTCATGTACGAGGGCGACAGCCCCCTGGCAGAACGGCGCGCCGCGGCCCTGTCGCTGGACTCGACACTGCTCGCCGAACTGCTCGGGCGTGTGGAGCTGCGGGAACTGCTCGACGCCGACGTCATTGCCCGGGCCGAACTGGAGCTGCAGCACCTGGCCCCGGACCGCAAGGCCCGCGACGCCGAAGGTGTCGCGGACCTGCTCCGGCTGCTCGGCCCGCTGACCGAGACCGAGATCGCCGAGCGCACCACGGCCGATCCCGCCGCATGGCTCGACGAGCTGGATGCGCAGCGACGGGTGCTGAAGGTGTCCTTCGCCGGCCACGAGCGGTGGTCGGCCATCGAGGACGCCTCGCGTCTCCGGGACGCGCTCGGGGTGCCGTTGCCGATCGGCGTGCCGACGGCGTTCGTCGAGCCGGTGCCCGATCCGCTGGGCGACCTGATCGGCCGGTACGCCCGCACCCACGGCCCGTTCACCGCGGCGGAGGCGGCGGCCCGGTTCGGGCTCGGCACCGCGGTGGTGCAGGACGTGCTGCACCGGCTGGCCGCCGAGAAGCGGGTCAGCGCAGGTGAGTTCCGGCCCGGCACGACGGGCGCCGAGTGGTGCGACACCGAGGTGCTGCGGCGGCTGCGGCGACGGTCGCTCGCGGCGGCACGACACGAGGTGGAGCCGGTCGGCACCGCCACCCTCGGCCGGTTCCTGCCGGCGTGGCAGCACGTGGGCGGCGGCCTGCGCGGGGTGGACGGGGTGGCCGCGGTCGTCGAGCAACTGGCCGGGGTGCCGGTGCCGGCGAGCGCTCTCGAGCCGCTGATCCTCGCGCCGCGGGTGCGGGACTACTCCCCCGCGATGCTCGACGAACTCACCACGACGGGCGAGGTGCTGTGGGCGGGGTCGGGGCAGATCTCCGGCAAGGACGGCTGGGTGTCGCTGCACCTGACCGACACCGCCCCCCTGACCCTCGCGCCGGCGGCCGAGATCGAACAGACCGACGTCCACCGCGGCATCCTGGACACGCTCGCGGGCGGCGGGGCGTTCTTCTTCCGTCAGCTCACCGAGGCCCTCGGCACCACCGACACGGAAACCGCCTCGGCACTGTGGGATCTCGTGTGGGCCGGCCTCGTCTCGGGGGACACACCGGCCGCGCTGCGCGCCCTCGTCGGCGACACCTCCCGCGCGACCCCCGCGCACCGCACGCCCCGACGCGCCCCGCGCGCCCGGATGTACCGCGGCCGTCCGGCGCTGCCGAGCCGGACCGGGCCACCGACGGTCGGTGGGCGGTGGTCGCTGCTGCCCGACCGGGAAACCGATCCGACGGTGCGCGCCCACGCCGCCGCGGACCTGCTGCTCGAGCGCTACGGTGTGGTCACCCGCGGCGCGGTCGTCGCCGAGGGCGTGCCGGGCGGCTTCGCTCTTATGTACAAGGTACTGAGCCGGTTCGAGGAGACGGGGCGGTGCCGCCGCGGCTACTTCGTCGACACGCTCGGCGGTGCGCAGTTCTCCACCCCGGAGGTCGTGGACCGGTTGCGGTCCTACGGCGAGTCGCTCGAGGGCCGCCACACCGGCACACCCGCGGTGACGCTGGCCGCGTGCGACCCGGCGAACCCGTACGGCGCGGCACTGCCTTGGCCGAAGTCGGCAGCGCCCGAGGACTCGCCGCGGCACCGCCCCGGCCGCAAGGCCGGGGGGCTGGTGGTGCTCGTCGACGGCGAGCTGGGTCTGTTCGTCGAACGCGGCGGCCGCACGGTACTGACGTTCACCGAGGACCCGGGGACACTCCGCGGTGCGTGCGCGTCACTGGCCGGGTCGGTCAAGGGCGGGGGCCTCGACACGCTCGTCGTCGAGAAGGTCGACGGCAGTTCCATTCACGGTCACCTGTTCGCGGAATTCCTCGCCGAGGCCGGCTTCTCGGCCACCCCCCGCGGTTTCCGGTTGAGGGCCTGATGCCCGAGGGCGACACCGTCTTCCAGGCGGCCACCCGGCTGCGCCGCGCCCTCGCGGGAAAGCCGTTGACGCGCTGCGACATCCGCGTGCCCCGGTACGCGACGGTCGATCTGACCGGCACCGTGGTCGACGAGGTGCTCGCCCGGGGCAAGCATCTTCTGATCCGCGTCGGTGCGCACACCCTCCACACCCACCTGAAGATGGAGGGGGTGTGGGACGTCCACGCGCCCGGGACCCGCTGGCGCCGTCAGGGATATCACGCCAGGATCGTGCTCGCGGTCGCGGACGCCGAGGCCGTGGGCTTCGACCTCGGGATCGTCGAGGTGCTGGACCACGACCGCGAGGAGGAGGCCGTGGGACACCTGGGACCCGATCTGCTCGGCCCGGACTGGGACCCGGCAGCCGCCGCCGCGAACCTGATGCGCGATCCGGGCCGACCCGTCGGTCTGGCGCTGCTCGATCAACGGGTGATGGCCGGGGTGGGCAACGTGTACAGGTGCGAGCTGTGCTTCCTGCGGGGCGTGCACCCGTCGACACCGGTCGCGGACGCGGGAGATGCGGCCGCCTGGGTCGATCTGGCGCACCGCCTGCTGGTGTTCAACCGGGACCGCGTCAGCCGGATCACCACCGGCGACCGCCGGCCCGGCCGGGGCACATGGGTATACGGACGCGCGGGCAAGCCGTGCCGCCGGTGCGGAACCACGATCCGGACCGGCATGCTGGGGTCGGCGAGCGACCCGGATCGCAAGATCGACTGGTGCCCGCACTGTCAGCCGCGCGACGGGGACGGCTGAGCCGGCGCGTCCCGCCGGCTCGGTCGTCCCGCAGCTCGGTGGTTGCGCAGCTCGGTGGTTGCGCAGCTCGGTGGTTGCGCAGCTCAGTGGTTGCGCAGCGCGTCGATGAGCTCGCCCTTGCGCTTGGACGAGTAGCCCGAGATCCCGAGCTCCTTGGCCCTCTTCTTCAACTCGTCGACGGTCCAGTCCTCGTAGGACCCCGACGTACCGCCCTTGTGGCCGACGGAGGACCGGCCGCGCTTCGCCGCCGCGTTCGAGATCCGGGCGGCCTTCTCCTTGGAGGCGCCGTCGTCGCGCAGTTCCTGATACAGCTTCTCGTCCTTGATCGACGACCTGGGCATGATGCCCCTCCCTTCGTCGAGCGTGCCGTCGTCTCGCGAATACCCCTCCGCCTGCGGCCCTACACTTCCGGCCTGGACGAGCAGGCCCACGCAGTGCCGCACCAACCGCTCCGGCGACACCGCGACGGTGCCGTCCAGATAGCCGATGAACAGGCTCGTCAGCGCCCCGACGAGCCCGACCGCCACCATGTGCCGCTCCTCGCGGTCGGCGATCGCCGTGAGCTGCTGCTGGACGAGCAGCACGAACGTGGGAGCGAGGTCGAGTCCCTGACCACCGAGCGACGGCTCCCGCAGCGGGCCGAGCAGCAGCACCCGGCCCAGGGCCGGGCGGTCGACGATCAGCTCGACGAAGGCCCGGACCGCCGCCTCGGGAAGATCCCCCGGTCGCGGGGCCGTACCGACCGCGGCCTCCAGCGCCGTGCGCACCTGTTCGCCGACGGCGGCATACACGGCGCGCACGAACGCGTCCCGGTCGTCGAAGCTTTCGTAGAAGTACCGTTCCGTCAGTCCGGCCGCCCGGCACACGGCGCGCACGTTGACCGCCGGCCCCTCGGGCGCGCCGAGCAGATCGATGCCCACCGAGAGCAGCGCGTCGCGGCGTGCCCGCCGGCGTTCCGCCATGTCGGTGCCGCCCCAGCGCCGTCGCACCCTCTCCACCACCGCGATCCCGTCGTCGACCACCTGCGTCGTCGGATCCTACGCCGCGGCCCGGACGCAGCGGATGTGCGCGGTCGCAGGCTCCGTGCGACCGCCGTCTGTCACCCTTGTCGGCATGGACTCCGACGCCCACGCGCTCCTGCACGGTCCGTTGTTCTCCCGGCGCACACCTCTGGACCGGGACAACGCCGCCAGCCGTATCAGCGCCTACATCTACGGCAACGTCCTGGTGCTCGCGGCGCTGGTACCGATCATCACCGGCCCGAAGTACGTCGGCATCGCGATCGTGCTCGGTACGGCGCTGTCGACGTTCGTCGCCCACGCATTCGCCGAGGCGGTCGGGCACACCGTGCGCCAGGGGACCCCGCTGACCCGGGCGGAGAAGATCGCCGAACTGCGCAATTCGGTGCCGATCCTGAGTTCGGCGGTCCTGCCGTGCGTGATCCTGGGACTCGGCTGGCTGGGCTGGCTCGAGCCGCGCACGGCCCAGCTGCTCGCCGAGGTCGCCGTGCTGCTGCGGATCGGTGGCATCGTCTTCGTCATCGGCCGGCTCAACGGGGAGCGGCCGGGGCGCACCTCACTGGTGAGTGCCGTCGCACTCACCGCGGTTGCCGCGACCGTGGTGCTCGTCAAGGTCATCCTGACCCACTGACCTTCCCGGCCACTGACCTTCCCGGCCACTGACCTTCCCGGCCACTGACCTTCCCGGCCACCGACCTTCCCGGCCACCGACAGGGCTGGGACGCGCGCCGGTGGCGCCTCAGACGCCCGTCGGGACCGGCTCGAGGATCTCCGCGCGGGCCTCCGGGGCGGCGGCCCGCAGCGCATCGGCGGACTCGTCGTCGGGCCGGCTCTGCGAGCGGATCTCCGCTTCGACCCGGGCCCGGTAGGTCGCAATCTCCTGCTCCACCGTCGCGGCATCCCAGCCGAGGACGGGGGCGACCAGGCGGGCCGTCTGCTCGGCGCAGTGCACGCCGCGGTGCGGGTACTCGATGGAGATGCGGGTGCGGCGGGCGAGGATGTCCTCGAGATGCAGCGCTCCCTCCGCGGCCGCCGCGTACACGACCTCCACCTGCAGGTACTGCGGCGCATCCGTGAGCGGCTCGAGCAGCTCGGGACGGTCGGCCGCCAGTTCCAGCATCTCGTCGATCAGCGACCCGTACCGGTCGAGCAGATGCTTGACCCGGTACGGGTGCAGGCCGTACCGCTCGGCGAGCTGCATCGTCTGGTTCACGAGCGCGAAATAGCCGTCGGCACCCACCAGCGGCACCCGCTCGGTGATGGACGGGGCGATCCGCGCGGGGATGTCCTCGGCCGCCAGGTCGACGGCGTCCTCGGCCATCACGCGGTAGGTGGTGTACTTGCCGCCGGCGATCGCCACGAGGCCGGGTGCGACCCGGGCGACGGCGTGCTCGCGCGACAGCTTCGACGTCTCGTCGCTCTCCCCGGCCAGCAGCGGCCGCAGGCCCGCGTACACGCCGTCGATGTCGTCGTCGGTCAGCGGGACGACCAGGACCCGGTTCACGTGGTCGAGGATGTAGTCGATGTCGGCCTTCGTCGCGGCCGGGTGGGCGAGGTCGAGGTTCCAATCGGTGTCGGTGGTGCCGATGATCCAATGGCTGCCCCACGGGATCACGAACAGCACCGACTTCTCGGTGCGCAGGATGATCGCCGAGTCGCTGACGATCCGGTCGCGCGGCACCACGATGTGCACGCCTTTCGAGGCGCGCACCCGGAACCGGCCGCGCTGCCGGGACAGGGCCTGGATCTCGTCGGTCCACACCCCCGTGGCGTTGATCACCACGTGCCCCTTCACCTCGGTGACCGACCCGTCCTCCGAGTCGCGCACCCGCACGCCGGAGACGCGGTCGGCCTCGCGCAGGAACCCGACCACCTGGGTCGAGGTCCGCACCACGGCGCCGTAGTGCGCGGCCGTGCGGGCCACGGTCATGGTGTGACGGGCGTCGTCGACGACGGTGTCGTAGTACCGGATCCCGCCCACGAGCGAGTCGCGCTTGAGCCCGGGCGCCATGCGCAACGCCGCGGAGCGGGTCAGGTGTTTCTGCGCGGGCACGGACTTGGCGCCGCCCATCCGGTCGTACAGGAAGATGCCCGCGGCAATGTACGGGCGCTCCCACACCCGGTGGGTGAGGGGGAAGAGGAACTTCAACGGCTTGACCAGGTGCGGCGCCAGCGTCGAGAGCGACAGCTCGCGTTCCCGCAGCGCCTCGCGGACGAGCCCGAACTCGAGCTGCTCGAGATACCGCAGCCCACCGTGGAACATCTTCGACGAGCGGCTCGACGTGCCGGAGGCGAAGTCCCGTGCCTCCACGAGGGCGACCTTCAACCCGCGGGTGGCGGCGTCCAGGGCGGCACCGGCGCCGACGACGCCGCCGCCGATGACCACCACGTCGAACTGCTCCGAACCGAGCCGTCGCCACGCGTCACGGCGCTGCTGCGGCCCGAGAATCTGGACGCCTGGTTGGTTGGTCACCGCATCGCTCCCGTGAGTCGCCGACGTTTCCGCACTCAGGCTAGTAGGTTCGTCCGCAGACTGCCGTCCCGAACCATACGCCCGGAGAGGTTGCCGTGACCCGATACATCGCCGCGATCGATCAGGGGACCACGTCGAGCCGCTGCATCATCTTCGACCACGACGGCCGCATCGTGGCCTGGGCCCAGACCGAGCACGAGCAGATCCTCCCCCGCGCCGGCTGGGTGGAACACGATCCGGAAACGCTGTGGCTCAACACCCGCGAAGTCGCCGCCCTGGCCCTGGCGAAGGCGGATCTGACACGCGCCGACATCGCCGCGATCGGCATCACCAACCAGCGCGAGACGACGGTCGTGTGGGAACGCTCCACCGGCCGGCCCGTCCACAACGCGATCGTGTGGCAGGACACCCGCACCGATCGCCTGGTCGAGCAGCTCGCCGGCGACGCGGGCGTGGACCGGTATCGCAAGGCCACGGGCCTGCCGCTGTCGACGTACTTCGCGGGCCCGAAGGTGCGGTGGATCCTCGACAACGTCGAGGGCGCCCGGGAGAAGGCGGAGGCCGGCGAGCTCGCGTTCGGGACGGTGGACAGCTGGATCCTGTGGAACCTCACCGGCGGCACCGGCGCGGGCAACCGGCAGCCGGGAGTGCATCTCACCGACGTCACCAACGCCTCTCGCACGATGCTCATGAATCTCGAGACGCTGCAATGGGATCCGGACATCTGCGCGGACTTCGGGATCCCGATGTCGATGCTGCCGGAGATCCGCAGCTCGTCGGAGATCTACGGGTACGCCCGCGAACGCGGGCCGCTCGCCGGCGTCCCGGTGGCGGGCATCCTCGGCGACCAGCAGGCCGCGACGTTCGGCCAGGCGTGCCTGTCGCCGGGCGAGGCGAAGAACACCTACGGGACCGGGAACTTCCTGCTCCTCAACACCGGGACGACGCCGGTCCGGAGCGAGCACGGGCTGCTGACCACCGTCTGCTACCGCGTCGGCGACGCCCCGGCGGTGTATGCCCTCGAGGGTTCGATCGCGGTCACGGGGTCGCTCGTGCAGTGGATGCGCGACAATCTCGGGCTCATCCGCACGGCCGCGGAGATCGAGGATCTCGCCGCGACCGTCCCCGACAACGGCGGCGCGTACTTCGTGCCGGCGTTCTCCGGCCTGTTCGCGCCGCGGTGGCGCCCCGACGCGCGCGGCGTGATCGCCGGGCTCACCCGCTTCGTCAACCGGGGGCACCTGGCGCGCGCCGCGCTCGAGGCGACCGCCTACCAGACCCGCGAGGTGATCGAGGCGATGCACGCCGACTCCGGCGTCGAGTTGCACACCCTGAAGGTGGACGGCGGGATGGTCGTCAACGAAACCCTGATGCAGTTCCAATCGGACATCCTCGGCGCCCCGGTGGTCCGGCCCGTGGTCGCCGAGACCACCGCGCTCGGCGCGGCCTACGCGGCGGGCCTGGCGGTCGGCTTCTGGGACGGCGAGGACGACATCCGGCGCAACTGGGCGGCCGGCCGCACCTGGGAACCGAAGATGGACGCCGCCGAGCGGGAGCGGCTCTACGCCGAGTGGAACAAGGCGGTCGAGCGGACCTACGGCTGGGCCTGAGCCGCGTTACGCACGGGCCGTCCTGTGCTGCAGGGCGCGCACGGCGCGGCCGAGCCGGCGCGCCGCCTCGGCGAGGTCGGCCTCCCCGGCGGTGGCGAAGCACAGCCGTGCAGTGCGACCGTGGTCCCCGGACACCGCGAAGGCGGTCCCCGGCACGAACGCGACACCGTGCTCGGCCGCGACGGGCAGCAACTCGGCCGTGTCGAGCTCACCGGCGAACCGCACCCAGGTGAACATGCCGCCGCGCACGGCGGAGGAGACGACCGCGTCGCCGAACTCCGCGGCGAGGGCGGTCGACAGCGCCGTGGCCCGGGCGCCGTAGGTGCCCCGGAGCCGGTCGAGATGCCCGGCGTACCAGGGCCCGTCGGCGAGGAGCGCGGCGGCGATCGCCTGGGTCAGGGACGAGCCGCACAGATCGGCGCCCTGTTTCAGCAGCTCCACGGCCGCGCACAGCCGCCGGTCGCCGTGCAGCCAGCCCACCCGTAATGCCGGGGCGAGGGTCTTCGAGGCACTCGAGAGCCGGACGACGCGGTCCGACCAGGACGCGACGGGCGCCGGAGGTGCCTGTCCGAACCACAGCTCGCCGTACGGATCGTCCTCGACGACGCGGAATCCGTACCGGTCGGCGAGGGCCGCGAGGTGCCGGCGCCGAGCCGCGGACAACACGACCCCGCGCGGGTTGTGGAACGTGGCGACGGTGTGCACGAGCACCGGCCGCTCCCCCGCCGCCAGGAGGCGTTCGAGCGCCTCCGTGTCCATGCCGTCGTCGTCGAGCGGTACCGGGACCACGCGGGCCTCGGCGGCGTGGAAGACCTGCAGCGCACCGGTGTACGCGGGCTCCTCGACGATCACCGTGTCACCCGGGTCGAGCAGCACCTGAGCGAGCAGGCTCAGCGCCTGCTGGGAGCCGTGGGTGACGACGACCTCGTCCGGGTGGACGGCGCGTCCGAGCCGCTCGCCCTCCCGCGCGGCGAGCACGGCGCGCAGGTCCCCGCGACCGGAGGTCGCGGCGTACTGGGCGGCAGCCGGGTCACGGAGCACGGTGGCGGCCGCGTCGGCGATCTCCGCGGTGGGCAGCAGCTCGGGCGCGGGGAGCCCGCCGGCGAGGCTGAGGACGTCCGGTCGGGCGGTCAGGGCGAGCAGATCACGGATGGCGGAGCTGCGCAGGCCGCGCAACCTGCGGGCGGTGCGGATACTGCCGTCGACGGACACGGGAACTCCTGGACGGGTTGAGAGAAGACCTCTTTCGTCCCGGGTCCGCGGTCGGCGCGAGGCTGTCGATGACGGACCGGATCCGGTCCTCGCCCCACCGTAGCACCACCTGCCCATAGCGTGGAATGCTGATCCCGCACTATGGAACACTGATCCGGTGGGGCGAAGCCGGCGCGGGAGCCGCGGCGCGCCGGCCTCGGGGAACCCTCATCCCGGAACGTGCTCACCCGGCAGGGGGTGCAGCACCCGCGTACGCATCGCATCGGCAGCGACGTCACGCGGGTCGGTGAGGTAATACTCCCGGAACGGCCCCTCGGCCGCGAGACCGCGCTCGTCGAGCCACCCGAACAGTGCGTGGTAGGCGACCGGCAGCAGCGCGACCGGACCGACGAAGTCCACGCCCGCGAAAGTCCCGCCCGGCAGCGTCGTCGTGGCAGTTTCCGCACGTCCGAGCGGGGACCGCAACTCGAGACCGACGCCGAACTGCACCACGCCGTCGAGGGTGGCCGGGTACTGCCCCACCACCGGCGCGTCGGTGGGCAGCCCGGCGCTCGACGCGTCGGCCAGCAGCGCCGTCACGAGGTTCGTCACATTCGAATCCAGAGATTCGGCGGTCGATTCCCCATTGCGCCACAAGACCGTTCGATCCTCGATCCAGTGCCGGCGCACGGCGAGGCCGCCGGCTTCGGCCTCGGCGAGGGAGGCGACGAGGGCGAGCGCCCGGTGCTTACGGGCGGCCTCGCGCTCGATCCGTTCCCGCTCCGCGGCGAGGACGACCTCGGTGTGTCCGGGGTCCTGCAGGAGGAGACGGATCGCGGGGACGGATACCTCGGCTCTGCGCAATACCGCGATGCGCAGAGCCGAGGCGAGCTGCTCGCGCGAGTAGTACCGGTATCCGGTACGCGGATCGACCCGGCCTGGAGCGAGCAGCCGTTCGCGGTCGTAGTGGCGCAGCGTCCTGACGCTCAGCCGGGACATCCGCGCGAACTCGCCGATGCTCAGCCATCCGTCGGCCGGGCTCACCCGGTCACCACCGCCCCGCTTCCGGCAACCTCCGGCGCGTACGGGATCACCGTGATGACGTCGACGAGCAGGCCGTCGGGATCGACGGTCATGAAGTGCCGCTGCCCGAAGTCCTCGTCGCGCAGTTCCAACGCGACCGGGAGTGCGAGGTCGCCGGCGCGCGCATGCACGGCGTCCACGTCGTCGACCTCCACCGAGATCAGCACGCCGGCGGGAGCGGAGAGGTGGGCTCGGGGAATCGTCTCGTGGCCGCGTGCCACGAGACCGAGCTGCACGGTCTCGTCGGTCGCCGCCTGCAGCTGCGCATACCAGCCGCTGTCGAAAACCACACGCAGACCGAGCAGCCCGGCATAGAAGTCGCGGCTGCGGGCGACGTCGTGAGCGGGGACCACGGGGAAGATGCTGTTCGTTCGCATGCGTCCACCGTCGACCCTCCCCCAGCGAGAGAGTCAAGAACGTCGACGCCGGTCATCCCGCTCAGTCCAGGTGGTCGTCGTGCCGCATCAGCTGGCGCGCCGCCTCGGTGATCGACCCGGTCAGCGACGGGTACACCGAGAAGGTGTGGGCGAGATCGTCGACGCTGAGATTGTTCTGCACCGCGATCGCGATGGGCAGGATCAGCTCCGAGGCGGTGGGGGCGACCACCACGCCACCGATCACGACGCCGGTGGCGGGACGGCAGAAGATCTTCACGAAGCCGCGGCGCAGCCCCGACATCTTCGCACGGGGATTGGTGTGCAGCGGCAGCATCACGGTGCGGGCCGGCACCTCGCCGTTGTCGATCGCGGCCTGGCTGACGCCGACCGTGGCGATCTCGGGCCGCGTGAACACCGCCGAGGCGACGGTCTTGAGCCGGATCGGGCTCACCCCCTCGCCGAGGGCGTGGTACATCGCGATGCGGCCCTGCATCGCGGCCACCGACGCCAGCGGCAGCAGCCCGGTGCAGTCGCCGGCGGCGTAGATACCCGAGACGGACGTGCGCGAGACCCGGTCGACCTGGAGGTAACCGCCCCGGTCGAGTTGCAGGCCGACCTTCTCGAGCCCGAGGTCGGAGGTGTTCGGCACCGAGCCGACCGTCATCAGGGCATGGCTGCCCTCGACGATGCGCCCGTCGGCCAGCTTGACCCGGATCCCGTTCGCGGTGCGCTCGACGGCGTCGGCACGGGCGTGCTTGACCAGGTTCACGCCCCGCTCGGCGAAGGCGTCCTCGAGCACGAGGGCGGCGTCCTCGTCCTCGTGCGGCAGCACCCGGTCGCGGCTCGAGACCAGTGTCACCTGGACACCGACCTCCGTGTAGGCGGAGACGAATTCGGCGCCGGTGACACCGGAACCGACGACCACGAGGTGCTCGGGCAGCGCGTCGAGGTCGTAGAGCTGACGCCAGTTGAGGATGCGGTCGCCGTCCGGCTCCGCGCCGGGCAGCACCCGCGGGCTCGCGCCGGTCGCGATGAGCACGACGTCGGCGTCGAGGATCCGCTCCTCGCCCGTGAAGAGGTTGGCGCGCACCTGGTGCGCCGCCATCCCGACCTGGCTGTCGATGAGCTCGCCGCGGCCGCTGAGCAACTGCACGCCGGCCGCCTCGAGCTTGGTGCGGATGTCCGCGGACTGCGCGCGGGCGAGGCTCTTGACCCGGGCGTTGACCTCGGGCAGCGCCACCCCGGAGCTTTCGAGCTGGACGCCGAGGTCGGCGGCTCGGCGCATGTCGGTGCGGATGCCGGTGGACGCGATGAACGTCTTGGACGGCACGCAGTCGAAGAGCACGCAGGCACCGCCGACCCCGTCCGAATCGATCAGTGACACGGTCGCGCCGTACTGAGCCGCCACCAGCGCCGCCTCGTAGCCCGCAGGGCCGCCGCCGATGATCACGATCCGGGTCATTGTTCTCCTCTGTATCGATTCCGAGATGGTCCTCGGTCCGGGTGTGCGGGCGCCGGGGTTGCCGAACGTCCGCAGACACGCTATGCCACCGGCCCCGTCCTGCGCACGCGGACTCGGCCACGCAGCGGCCAGCGCCCCGTGTCCTGCGCCGGACGGTCAGCCATTAGCCTGTACCCCGTGCCGATCTACGCCGCCTACGGCTCCAACATGCATCCCGAGCAGATGCTGCAGCGCTGCCCGCATTCGCCGATGGCCGGAACCGGCTGGCTCCACGGCTGGCGGCTGACGTTCAGCGGCGGCGACATCGGCTGGGAGGGTGCGCTCGCCACCGTCGTCGAGGATCCCGACTCGAAGGTGTTCGTGGTGCTGTACGACGTACCCGACGAGGACGAACGCAGCCTCGACCGGTGGGAGGGCTCCGAACTCGGCATCCACCGCAAGATCCGGCTGCGCGTGGACACCGACGACGGTCCCGTGCTCGCCTGGCTGTACGTCCTCGACGCGTACGAGGGCGGCCTGCCGTCGGCCCGCTACCTGGGCGTGATGGCCGACGCCGCCGAGATCGCGGGAGCCCCCGCCGACTACGTGCGCGACCTGCGCACCCGCAACAGCCGCAACGTCGGGCCGGGCCGGCCCGACAGCTTCTAGTCCCCGGCCGGCCGGTCCGGGTAGAACGGCACGGGGACGCCGACCCGCAGCGTCACCGGATCCCCGGCCTGCACGTCGTGCGACGCGGCCCGCTGCGCCCGGATCGTCTGCCCGGCGCCGGTCACCCGCACCTCCGTCAGTGCCCCGCCGAAGGCGATGTCGAGCACGGTGAACTTCGACGGCTCGTCGGCCGCGGCGACCTGCACCTGTTCCGGGCGCACGAGCACGTGACCCTTGCCGTGGGCCGGGGCGGCGAGCGGGACCGCACCGATCACCGTGTGCGCGCGGTCGCCGTCCGCATCGGCGTCGAGCACGACCGAATCCCCCACGAATGCGCCCACCTCGAGCGTCGCGGGCCACCGATAGACCTCCTCCGGGGTGCCCACCTGGGCGACACGCCCGCCGAGCATCACCGCGACCGTGTCCGCGATGGCCAGGGCCTCGGCCTGGTCGTGGGTGACCAGCACGGAGGCGACCTCCTGGTCCCGCAGCAGGGCGCGGACCTCGGCGCGCAGACTGGCCCGCAGCCCGGCGTCGAGGGCGCTGAACGGCTCGTCGAGCAGTACGACGGACGGGTTCGGGGCCAGCGCCCGCGCCAGCGCGATGCGCTGCTGCTGGCCGCCGGACAACTGCGACGGCTTGCGCTGACCGGTGCCGGCCAGGCCGACCAGGTCGAGCAGTTCCGCCACGCGGCGGTGCCGGACGGACTTCTGCCGCACCATCGATCGCCACGTCGGCTGCACCAGCCCGTAGCCGACGTTGCGCGCCACGCTCAGATGCGGGAAGAGCGCACCCTCCTGCGGCACCAGCCCCACCCCCCGGCGCTCCGGCGGCAGAGCCGTGAGGTCGCGTCCGTCCGCGACGACGCGCCCCGCGCTCGCCGGGTGCAGACCCGCGACGACGCGCAGCAGCGTGGTCTTGCCCCCGCCCGAGGGCCCGAGTACGGCCAGCAACGCGCCTCGCTCCACCGTCAGCGAGACGTCGCTGACGACCTCGGTCCGCCCGTACCGGGCGCATACGCCCTCGATGGAGAGCCCGCTCATTCCTCACCGCCACTTTCCGCATCGACCCGGCCCCGCAACAGTCGGCCCAGCACCAGCGACGGCAGCGCGGCGATGAGCACCAGGATCGCGGCGTACGGGGCCGCCGAACCGTATTCGAGGGTCTCGGTGTACTTCCACATCCGTGACGCCAGGGTGTCCTCCCCGATCGGCACGAGCAACAACGTCGCGGGCAGTTCCTTCGCGATGGTGAGGAACGCCAGCGCCGCGCCCGCCACGACACCGGGCGCGGCCAGCGGGATCATCACCCGGACGCCGGTCCGCAGCCGTCCGCTGCCGAGGGTCGCGGACGCGTCCTCGAGGCCGAGCGGGATCGAGGCGACGGCCGCGCGGATCGACCCGACGGCGAGCGGCAGGAACAACACCGCGTAGCCGATCACGAGCATCGGGGTGTGCTGGTACCACTGCGGCAGCAGCCGGATACCGAAGAAGACCAGAGCCAGACCCACGGTGATGCCGGGCAGCGCGAACCCGACGTAGGAGGCGCTCTCGGTGAACCGCGCCACCGGCGAGGTCGAACGCGCCGCCAGGGTGCCCACCGGCAGGGCCAGCGCCGTCGTCAGCAACGCCCCCAGGGCCGCCACCCACAGCGTGTACGTCGTCGCCGTCCAGATCCCCGCCCAGTCGATCGCCGCCTGCTGCGAGAACCACAACCAGCGCGCAAGTCCGGCCAGCGGCACGCCGACGCTCACCACCAGCACGACGGCGAGGAACGCCAGGGCTGTCCACCGCTGCCCGCCCAGCGGCACGGCCGCGGCGGCTCGTGGGGCGCCGGAACCGACGCGCGCGGTGGCCCCGCGGCGCACCCGGCGCTCGGAGACCGTCAGCGCGACGGCGAGAACGACGAGCACCAAGCCGAACACCGCGGCCGGGGTGCGGTCGAGCAGCCCCCGGTAGCTGCCGTAGATGGCGAGGGTGAAGGCCTCGTACCGCATCAGCGCGACGGCGCCGAAGTCGCTGAGGGTGTACAGCGCCACCAGCAGGCCGCCGGCCGCCGCGGTCGGCCACACCTGACGCAGGGTCACGGTGAGCGTGGTGCGCAGCCGGGACCGGCCGAGGGTGCGGGCCACCTCCTCGAGTCCCGGATCGACCGAGGCCAGCGCGGCGGACACCGGCAGGTACACGTACGGGAAGCTCGCCGCGGTGAGGACCAGCGCGGCCCCCGCGAAACCCGCGAGGCCGGGGAACTGGGCGATGTAGACGAAGCCGGACACGTACGACGGGATGGCGAGCGGAACACTCAGCGCCAGGGCGAACCACCGCCGGCCGGGCAGGTCGGTGCGTGCCGTGAGCCACGCGGCGGTGACGCCGATCACGAGGCAGGCGACGGTGACGGTGAGCGCGAGAATGCCGCTGCGCCACACCAGATCGAGGGTGCGCTGCCGGAACACCAGCGACCACACGCGGTCGGGGCCGTCTGCGAACGCACGCATGACCAGGTGTGCCACCGGGGCGAGCGCGAACACCGAGACACCCAGCGCAGCCAGCGTGAGAACGGGCCGGCTGCGCCGGGTGGGACGGAGAGCGGCGAGCTGGATCAGATGAATCCCAGCTCCTGCAGCAACGCCTGGGTCTGCTCGAGCGAGGCGAGTTCGGCGAGTTCGATGTCGGAGTTGCCGATCTCCGACAGCGGACGCAGCTGGTCCTTGGTCTCGACGCCCTCGACGACCGGGTACTCGGCCGTCTCGTCGGCGAAGTAGGCCTGGGCCTCGGGCGAGAGCAGCGCGGCGACGAACTGCTCCGCCTGCTCCTTCTGGTCCGTGGTCTTCAGCACGCCGGCCCCGGCGATGTTCACCAGCGCGCCCGGATCACCGGCCTGGAAGTAGTAGACCTGCACGTTCAGGTTCTCGGCACCGCGCTCGTCCGCGAGGCCGTACCAGTAGTAGTGGTTGGTCAGGCCGAGGGTGACCTGGCCGGTGTCCACACCCTCCATCAGCGGGCCGTTGCCCTCGAAGGCCACCGGCTCGTTGGCCTTGAAGGCCTCGAGCCAGGCGCGGGCCCCGTCCTCGCCGCGCGCGACGCGCAGCCCGGTGACGAACGCCTGGAACGACGCGTTGGTCGGGGCGAAGCCGATCTGGCCCTTCCACTTCGGGTCCAGCAGGCCGTCGATGCCGGTGGGCAGATCCTGCGGCTGCACCTTCTCGTCGTTGTAGACGAGCACGCGGGCGCGCGCGGAGGTCGCCACCCAGGTGCCGTCGGCGGCGCGGTAGTCGGCGGGAACCAGCTCGGTCACCGACGCCGGCAGCGTCTCGAGCAGCCCCGCCTGGTCCAGCAGGCCGAGCGCACCGGCGTCCTGGGTGAACACCACGTCGGCCGGCGAGGAGCCGCCCTCCTCGACCAGCTTTCCGGTGATCTCGGGGGTGCTGCCGTAGACGACGTCGACCTCGAAGCCGAGGGTGCCCTCGAGCTGGTCGATCAGCGGCCCGACCAGGTTCTCGCTGCGCCCGGAGTACAGGGTGAGCGCACCGGTGGAACCGCCCTCGGACTCACCCGATCCCGAGTCGCTGCCGCACGCGGCCAACACGGCGGCGACGACCCCGGCCGACAGTACGGCGACAGCTCTGCGTCGAAAATGCATCCGGACCTCCTGGCGTGAGCGACGACTCACAGGCAACGTACAGGTTGTGCAAGCCTAACCTGATCCCAGGACCAGGTTCGTCATCACCCGTACGCCGACGGCCAGGGCCCGCTCGTCGAGATCGAAGTCGGGCTGGTGGATGTCGAGCTTCGGCCCGGTCCCCCGCCACACACCCAGCCGGGCCATCGCCCCCGGAACCTGCTCGAGGTACCAGGAGAAGTCCTCGCCGCCCCCGGACTGCGGGGTGTCCGCCAGCGCGTCCGGGTCGATCGCGCGCACCGCGTCCTCGACCATCCGGGCCGACACCTCGTCGTTGACGACGGGCGGCACACCGCGCCGGTAGTCCAGCTCGTAGCTCAGGCCGGTCGGTGCGAGCAGACCGTGCACGATCTCGCGCACCATCGGCTCGAGCAGCTCCCAGGTCTCGTGGTCGCCGGTGCGGACGGTGCCGGTCAGCATGCCGGTGCGGGGAATCGCATTCGCGGCCTTGCCCGCCGTCACCGCGCCCCACACCATCACCGTGCTCGTGCGCGGGTCGATGCGCCGGCTGAGCATGCCCGGCAGCCCGGTGATCACGGTGCCGAGCCCGTACACCAGATCGCCCGTCAGGTGCGGGCGGGAGGTGTGCCCGCCCGGCGAGTCGAGGACCAACTCGACCGTGTCGGCGGCCGAGGTGATCGCCCCGACCCGCACCCCGACCCGGCCCGCCTCGAGCCGCGGATCGCAGTGCAACGCGAAGATCCGGGCCACCCCCTCGAGCGCGCCCGCGGCGACCACGTCGAGCGCGCCGCCCGGCATCACCTCTTCGGCCGGCTGGAAGATCAGCCGCACACCCACCGGCAGCTCGGGCACCGAGTGCAGCGCCAGCGCCGTGCCGAGCAGGACGGTGGTGTGTGCGTCGTGCCCGCAGGCGTGTGTCACGCCCGGCACGGTGGAGGCGAACGGCAGGCCCGTCAGCTCCTGCATGGGCAACGCGTCCATGTCGGCACGCAGGGCGATCCGCGGACCCTCGGGGCCGAGATCGCAGATCAGGCCCGTGCCGCGCGGCAGCACCTTCGGTTCGAGCCCGGCGGCGGCGAGCGTGCTCCCGACGAACTCGGTGGTGGCGTACTCCTGACGGGCCAGTTCGGGATTGGCGTGGATGTGCCGACGCCACGCCGACAGGTCGTCGGTGTGCTCGCCCAGCCACTTCTCGATGTACGGGTTCATCGGCGCACCACGTTCTCGAGCAGCCGTGCACGCTGCGTGGGATCGGTCGCCGCCCGGGCCGCCGTCGCGGCGAGCGCGCGGGCGCCGTCGAGGACGGCGAGGTCCGCCGAGGCGGTGACGCACGCGGCGGCGAACGCCGCCTGGTGGGTCACCGCCCCACCCGAGTCGAGACCGATCACCGGGTGGATACCCGGCACCACGTTCGTCACGTTTCCCATGTCCGTGCTGCCCAGCGGGCGCGATCCTTCCTCCTCGACGGGCAGCGGCGTGCGCCCGAGACCGATGATCTCCTCACGATAAGCCCGGACCAGCCACGGGTCGGGAGTCAGTTCGGTATAGGTCGGCGACACGGTGCGGATCTCGTGCGTGCAGCCGGCGGCGAGAGCCCCGGCGGCGAAGCAGTTCCCGGCGCGCTCGGACAGGTCGGCGAGGGAGTCCGCGGTCGTCGCCCGCAGGTAGTACAGCAGTTCGGTGTGCGCGGGCACGATGTTCGGGGCGGTGCCGCCGTCGCTGACGATGCCGTGGATCTGCTGGCCGGGCAGCAGATGCTGACGCAGCAGGCCGACGGCGACCTGCGCGACGGTCGCGGCGTCGGCGGCGTTGCGGCCGTATTCGGGGGCGGCGGAGGCGTGCGCCTCGCGACCGGTGTAGGTGACGGCGATGTCGGCGAGGGCCAGCGACGTCGCCCCGGTGATGTCGAACGGGCCCGGGTGCACCATCAGGGCCATGCCGACGTCGGCGAACACGCCGCGCTCGAGCATGAGCACCTTGCCGCCGCCGGTCTCCTCGGCGGGCGTGCCGATGACGCGGACGGTGATGCCGAGGGCGTCGGCGACCGCGGCGAGACCCAGGCCCGCGCCGGCGGCGGCGGCGGCGATGATGTTGTGCCCGCACGCGTGCCCGATGCCGGGCAGGGCGTCGTATTCGGCGCAGATGCCGACGACGAGTTCCCCGCTGCCGAACCGGGCGTCGAACGCGGTGGGCAGATCGGCGATCCCGGTGCGGACCTCGAATCCGCCGCCGCGCAGCAGTTCGACGATCTTCGCGGCGCTGCGGTGTTCGTCGAAGGCCAGCTCCGGCTCGGCGTGGATCGAATGCGACAGGGCGATCAGGCCGTCCGACGCAGCCTCGATCGCCCTGTCCGCATCGCTCGTCACCCGCTCAGTCTGGCACGGGCGGAACGAGGGCACCTCACCCGAGGCGGAAGTTCGACTCGTCCGTCTTCGTCTCGAGCGCCGCGATCAGCGGCGCGTGCAGACCGCGCTTGATGCCCGCCAGGTTGGCGCCCCGGGTGCCGGTCAGGGCGGCGGCCCGCTCGACGGCGGCGGCCAGCACGGTGTCGCCGTCGACGGCGCGATCGACGATGCCCGCCGCGAGGGCGTCACCACCGCCGAACCGGCGGCCGGTCGTGGTCGCCTCGACCGCGGCCTGGATCGGCAGCCGCTCGCGCAGCAGTGCGGACATCCCCACGGTGAACGGCATGTTCAGCGACACCTCGGGCAGGCACCAGAAGCCGCGATCGGCCCGCATCACGCGGAAGTCGTGGGTCAGCGCGAGCATCGCACCGGCACCGAACGCATGACCCTGCACCGCCGCGACGGTGGCCGCGGGGAAGGTGAGGATCCGCGCGTACAACTCGTGGACGGAATCGAGGTAACCCGGCAGCCCGGGGAGGTTCCCGAAGATCCAGTCGGTGTCGAGGCCGTTGCTCCAGAACTTCCCGGTGGCCGCGGTGACGAGCGCCGCGGGGCCGTCGTGCGCGACGACCTCGTCGAGCAGCGCGTGGACGGCGGAGAGCCAGTCGGGGTGGAAGCGGTTCTCGGTGTCGCCGCCGGAGCGGTCGCCGAGGTGGAGGACGAAGACGTCGCCGTCGCGTTCGAGGTATGGCATGCGGAGAGGATAGCGCCAGAACCTACCGGTGAGTAACAACACGGTTGGCGCTAGGGTCGACCGACATGGGAGCACCCGACGCCATCGCCGATCCCCCTGCCGAGGCCGCCCGCGCCGCCGCGGCACTCGCCGAGCGCACCGGCGTGCCCGAGCACTCCGTCGCGGTGGTGCTCGGCTCCGGCTGGCGCGCCGCGGTGGAGCGCTTCGGCACGGCGGTCGCCCACGTTCCGATGAGCGAACTGCCGGGATTCGCCCCGCCCACCGCCGAAGGACATTCGGGCACCGTGCATTCGGTGCGGGTCGGCGAGACCCCGGTGCTGCTCCTCGCGGGCCGCACCCACGCCTACGAAGGGCACGACCTGAGCCGCGTCGTGCATCCGGTGCGCACCGCCGTCGCCGCCGGCGCGCGCACCGTCGTGCTCACCAACGCCGCCGGCGGCATCCGGCCCGATCACGCGGTCGGTCAGCCGGTCCTGATCTCGGACCACCTCAACCTCACCGGACGCTCGCCGCTCGTCGGCGCCCAGTTCGTCGACCTCGTCGACGCCTACTGCCCGAGGTTGCGCGCCCTCGCTCGCGAGATCGACCCCACCCTCGGCGAGGGCGTGTACGCCGGCCTGCCCGGCCCGCACTACGAGACCCCCGCCGAGATCCGCATGTTGCGCACCCTCGGCGCGGACCTGGTGGGCATGTCCACCGTCCACGAGACCATCGCCGCGCGTGCCGCCGGCGCCCGGGTCCTCGGCATCTCCCTGGTCACCAACGCCGCGGCGGGGATCACCGGCGAGCACCTCGACCACCACGAGGTCCTTGCGGCGGGACGGGCCGCCGCCACCCGCATGGGCGACCTGCTGCGTGAGCTGGCGGGCCGGCTGTGACCCTGCGCTTCGGCACCGCCGGGCTGCGCGGCCCCGTCGGCGACGGCCCGGACTGCATGAACGAGGACGTGGTCGTCCGCACCACCGCGGGCCTGGCCCGCTGGCTCGACGCGCGCGGCTCCGGCGGCGGCACCGTGGTCGTCGGCCGCGACGCGCGCACCGGATCGGCCGAGTTCTTCGCCGCCGCCACAGAGGTTCTCGCGGCCGCCGGTTTCGACGTCGTGGCGTTGCCGCGCCCGCTCCCGACCCCGGTGACGGCGTACGCCGTGCGGACGCTCGACGCGGTCGCGGGTGTGCAGATCACCGCGTCGCACAACCCGGCCACGGACAACGGCTACAAGGTCTACACCCGCGGCGGCGCACAACTGGTCGAGCCGGACGACCGGGAGATCGAGGCGGCGATCGACGCCGTCGGCGACGCGTCGTCGGTGCCGCGCGTCACCGTCGCACCCGCGGGGGACGAACTGGTGGCACGGTATCTCGCGCGCGTCGCGTCGCTGCCGCGCTCCGCGGCGCGGGAACTCCGCGTCGCGCTGACGCCGCTGCACGGCGTCGGCGGGGAGACCGCGGTGGCAGCCCTGCGCGCGGCCGGCTTCGGCGACGTGCATGTCGTCGACGCACAGTTCGCGCCCGACCCGCGCTTTCCCACCGTCGAGTTCCCCAACCCGGAGGAGCCGGGGTCCGCCGACGCCCTGCTCGCGCTCGCTGCCGAGGTCGGCGCCGACATCGCCGTCGCCCTCGATCCCGATGCCGACCGGTGTGCCGTGGGCGTCCCCACGCCCGACGGCTGGCGGATGCTGCGTGGCGACGAGACCGGGGTGCTGCTGGGCGACCGGATTCTCGCGGGGGCCCCGCGCGGTGCACTGGTGGCGACGACGATCGTCTCCTCGTCCCTGCTCGGCAAGCTCGCCGCCGCGCGGGGCGCCCGCTACGCGCAGACCCTCACGGGCTTCAAGTGGCTCGCCCGCGCGGGCGACGGGCTGGTGTACGCGTACGAAGAGGCCCTCGGACACTGCGTCGACCCGGATGCGGTGCGCGACAAGGACGGCATCGCCACGGCGATCGTCGTCGCGGACTACGCCGCGGAGCTGAAGGCCCGGCGGCGCACGCTCGTCGACGCTCTCGACGCCCTGTACCGCGAATTCGGGCTGCATCTCGGCGATCAGGTCTCGATCCGGGTGACCGACCTCGCGCGGATCGGGGCGATCATGAGCCGGCTGCGGTCCGCGCTGCCGGCCGAACTCGCCGGGGAGCCGGTCACGGCCACCGACCTCGCGACGGCGGCCGGCCCGCTGCGCACGGACGCGGTGGTACTCGAGGGGGCGTCGGTGCGCGTCGTGGTGCGGCCCTCGGGCACCGAGCCGAAGCTCAAGTGCTATCTCGAGGCGGTCGCCCCGGACGGTGACCGCGGCGGCGCGACGGCGCGCCTACGGGCGTTGCGCGCGTGGGCATCCGCGCTGAGCGACGGGTAACCACGCACGTCGGTGCCGGCGGTGCCCGCGTGTCGCGGTCACAGCCGGCACCGGAGCGACGACGATTCTCAAAGGCGGTGCGGCACCCCGTATGTGATGACGGTGTCGTTGTTCGAGGTGACAGCCCTGGCGTACGGGCGGATCGTGACCGGGCCGAGCGCTCCCGAGACCGAGCCGTGGACTCCCGCGAGCCGGACGGTCGCCGCCCTGCCGTCGAACTCCATGTCCTGGACGAATGCCACGTCGGTGATGCCGCCGGGCGCAAGATCGACCTCGATCTCCTGGGAGGGGATGATCGAACCGCCGATCGTCGCGCCGGTGCTCGCGTCGAGCCCGAGCGCGAACTCGGGGGCGAGCTCGACGCCGATGCCGAACTCGTTGCCAACCTCCCAGTCGAGGCTGGGGGTGTTGATGTGCACGATGGCACCGTTGAGGGCGACGGGATAGCCGATCTGGTATCCGATGGTCAGTTTGGTGTCCTGGAAGGAATCCGCGTCCGGCCCGGTGATGTTGACCGATACGACCTCGTCGTGGAAGAACTCGAAGCTGACGGGCGAGCTGTCGAGCGGCGGATAGGACTGGATCGACGTGTCGGCCTGGAGCACTTCGATGGCGTTGTTGTTGCCGAGGGGCAGCGTCCGGGCATTGTCGACAGCGGCTCCGGCACTGCCGGACCCCACCACCATGCCCAGCACTGCGGCCGCACCGAGTGCGGTGGCCCGGGCGCACTGTCGAAACCTGTTGCCGGAGAAGGTGTTGATCATCGAGCGGACCTCATTTTCGTGGACGGTCGAGGGCAGTGGACGAACCAACCGATCTCGGCGAGCGTAACCACAGAAGCCCCGTCCGGAAGGCGAGTTGATCATCTTCGCCGAAACGAGACGGAATCGGCCGGACACACCGCCGCTCCGGACCGGACCCCCCTCACGTCCGGCACCGCGACCGGAATCTCTTCCTGTCCTGCGGTTTCGCGGGTTCCGGGCCGGATGCCGGCGAGGCGCGCAATGCCGCGGAGCCGACCCGCACCAGATCCCAAAAGAAACTCTATTGTAATCCTGTCACACAACAGACAAAGAGGACATACAAGACTATCTCGGCGTCGGTCCGGATCGTCGGTGCGGCGCAAGCGGATCCGCGAGCCGCCTCAGCGAGGTCCGAACTGGCGGTCGCCGGCGTCCCCGAGTCCCGGGACGATGTACCTGTCCTCGTTGAGTCCCTCGTCGATCGTCGCGGTCACCAACCGGACCGGATGACCGGAGTCGGCGAGCGCCGCCACCCCCTCCGGGGCCGCGACCACGCACACCGCGGTGACGTCGGTTGCTCCGCGCGTGACCAGCAGCTCGATCGTGTGGACCATGGAGCCGCCGGTGGCGAGCATCGGGTCGAGCACGTAGACCGGCAGGCCGGACAGGTCGTCCGGGAGCGACTCGAGGTACGGCACCGGCTCGAACGTCTTCTCGTCCCGGGCCAACCCCACGAAGCCCACGCGCGCCTGCGGGATCAGCGCGTGCGCCTGCTCCACCATGCCGAGCCCCGCGCGCAGCACCGGCACCAGCAGCGGGGGCTGCTGCAGGCGCACACCGGTCGTGCTCGCGACGGGCGTGCGCACCTCGAACTGCTCCACCGGGGCGTCCCGGATCGCCTCGTAGATCAGCATCTGGGTCAGCCGGCGCAGCGCGTACCGGAAGGCGGCGTTGTCGCTGCGCTCGTCACGCAGGGTCGTGAGGAGAGCGGCGGCGAGCGGATGGTCGACGACGAGCGAATCCATGCCGGAAGGATAGAACGCGGCCACCGTGTGCCTGCCGCCGAGTGGGGCCGCGGACCACCCGCCCTCGGGCGGCGATCGACGGTCCGTGCCTGCCGGGTTCTCCGTCGCGGTTCTCCGTCTCGGCGCGAAGCCCACCGCAGGTGTGCCATCGTGACAGTCGGGCGTGCGGGGAGACGGGACGGGTGCGCATGTGGGAATTCGTCGACGAGCGGAAGGCGCAGATCGCCTTCAGCGCCTACCAGCACGTGAGCCTGGTCGTGCAGGCCGTCCTCCTCGCCACGATCGTCGCCGTCGTGATCGCGGTGATCGTCACGCGCGTCCCGCGGCTCGAACCGGTGGCGAACGCGCTCAGTGCCATCGGTCTGACGATCCCGTCGTTCGCCCTGCTCGGCATCCTGATCCCGCTCGTCGGAATCGGCGTCACCCCGGCTTTCATCGCCGTGGCGTTCTACGCGGCGCTGCCCGTGCTGCGTAATGCGGTCGTCGGCCTGCAGGGCGTCGACCGGGCGCTCGTCGAGTCGGCGCGAGGCCTCGGCATGGGCGAGGTCGGCACCCTCACCCGCGTACGGCTCCCCCTGGCCTGGCCGGTCATCCTCGCCGGGGTACGGGTCTCCACCCAGATGTCCATGGGGGTCGCCGCCATCGCCGCCTACGTCCTCGGCCCCGGCCTGGGCTCGTTCATCTTCACGGGCCTGTCCCAGATCGGTGGCGCCAACGCCCTGAATTCCGCGCTCGTGGGCACGGTGGGCGTGGTCGTGCTCGCCCTCGCTCTCGACGCACTGCTCCTCGCGATCGGCAAGGTCACCGTCTCGAAGGGAATCCGAGCCCGATGAACACGCCAGCACATTCCGCCGGGGGCATCAGCGGCACCGACATCGACCTGGTCGACGTGGTGAAGACCTTCCCCGGTCAGGCCCGGCCCGCCGTCGACGGACTGAGCCTGCACATCCCGGCGGGCGAGATCGTGATGTTCGTCGGTCCGTCCGGTTGCGGCAAGACCACGTCGCTGAAGATGATCAACCGGCTCGTCGAACCCACCTCCGGCACCATCCTGATCGGGGGTGAGGACGTCCGTTCCGCGGACGTCGACGACCTGCGCCGGCGGATCGGGTACGTGATCCAGGGCGGCAGCCTCTTCCCGCACATGACGGTCGCCCAGAACATCTCGATCGTGCCCCGGCTGCTGGGCTGGGACAAGCGACGGACCGCGGACCGGGTCGTGGAGCTGCTCGAACTGGTCAACCTGGATCCCGGCAAGTACTGCGACCGGTACCCGCGGGAGCTCTCCGGCGGCCAGCAGCAGCGGGTCGGCGTCGCGCGGGGCCTGGCCGCCGACCCGCCCGTGGTGCTGATGGACGAGCCGTTCGGGGCGGTCGATCCGATCACCCGGCACCGGCTGCAGGACGAGCTGCTGCGCATCCACGAGGAACTGCGCAAGACGATCGTGTGCGTCACCCACGACATCGACGAGGCCGTGAAGCTGGGCAACCGCATCCTGATCATGGAGGAGGGCGCGCACGTCGCCCAGTACGACACCCCCGAGGTGATCCTCTCGGCACCGGCGAACCGGTTCGTCGAGAAGTTCGTCGGCGCCGGGTCCACCCTCAAGCAGCTGTCCCTCAGCCGGGTCGACGACCTCGACCTCGTCGACGGCACCACCGCCACCGTGGGAAGCCCCGCCGCCGAAGCTGTCTCCCGCGCCGCGGCGAACGATGACGACACCGTCGTGGTCCTCGACCAGCGACGGCGGCCGGTGGCGTGGCTGTGGGTGCACGAGCTCGAGGGCGCCGAGTCCGTCCCGGCCGGCGAACCGCAAGGCGTGATCACGCTCGATCGGCACGCCACGTTGAACGATGCGCTCGACGCGATGCTCACCTCGGCGCACGGGGCCGCGATCGTGACCGGCCGGCACGACGAATTCCTCGGATTGGTGAACTTCGAGTCCGTCACCAACCGGATCCGCCCCACCGGTCCACGCTCGGCGGGGCCCGGCGCCGACGACACCGGGAGCCGCATATGAGCCTCGACGCCGAGCCGGCCGCGCCGTCGCGCGCCGCGGGAACCGGGACACGCTCGCGCGACGCCGGCGCGGGGCGTGAGAACACGGGGCTGCTCGTCGTCATCCCCGTCCTGGTGGCGGTGGTGTTCGCCGCGTGGGCACTGTGGCGGGGCAACGCCGACCTCGACTCGATCGAGGCCCGGCAACTCGACTGGACCACGATCACGACCCTGCTCTGGCAACACGTCGGGCTCACCGTGGTCTCGGCGATCCTCGTCGTGGCGGTGGCCGTCCCGCTCGGCATCGCCCTGACCCGGCCGAGGTCACGCGCACTCGCACCCGTGGCGGTGGGGATCGCCAACGCGGGCCAGGCGGCCCCGGCCATCGGCCTGATCGTGTTGCTCGCGATCTGGCTCGGCTTCGGATTCGGCACGGCGGTCGTCGCCCTGACCCTGTACGCCGTCCTTCCGGTGCTGCGGAACACGATCACCGGGATCGAGGGCATCGACCCCACGCTCGTCGAGGCCGGCCGCGGAATCGGCATGTCCGGCGCCGGGGTGCTGCTGCGCGTCGAACTGCCGCTCGCCGTACCGGTGATCATGACCGGCGTGCGCACCGCCCTCGTCCTGCTCGTGGGCACCGCCACCTTGGCCACGTTCATCAACGCCGGCGGCCTCGGTTCCCTCATCGTCACCGGCATCACCCTCTTCCGGTATCCGGTGCTCGTCAGCGGGGCCCTGCTCGTGGCGCTGCTCGCCCTGCTCATCGACTGGGCGGGCCGGGTCCTCGAACTCACGGTGCAACCGAAGGGGCTGCGCCGGTGACCCGGATCCTGCTGCCCCGCATCGTCGGATCCCTGCTCGTCGCGGCGACCCTGACCGCCTGCGGACTCGGAACCGCCGGCGGCTTCGTCCCCACCGGCGAGCTCGCCGGCCCCCTGCAGTCCGTCCAACGGCTCGACGGGGCGAGCGTCGCGGTCGGGTCGAAGAACTTCTCGGAAGGAGTCCTGCTCGGGAAAATGGCGGTGATCCTCCTGCGCTCGGCCGGTGCGGACGTCACGGATCTGACCAACATCCCCGGCAGCGCCAGTTCCCGCCAGGCGCAGCTCGAGGGACAGGTCGACCTCCAGTGGGAGTACACCGGAACGGCCTGGATCGCCTACCTCGGACACGAGGAGGCCATCCCGGACGAGCAGGCCCAGTACCAGGCCGTACGCGACGAGGACCTGCGCGAGAACGATCTGGCGTGGCTGCCGCCCGCCCCCATGAACAACACCTACGGCTTCGCGGCCACCAGCCGCAACGCCCAGCGCCTCGGCGTGGACTCCCTCTCCGACATCGCGAACATCCCGGTCGCCGAACGCACCTTCTGCGTGGAATCCGAGTTCGCCAACCGCAACGACGGCCTGCAGCCGATGCTCGAGACGTACGGGATCCCCCTCGGCTCCGGGGTCCCGCGGGAGAACATCAAGACCCTGGACACCGGGGCGATCTACGAGGCGACGGCCCGGGGCGAATGCAACTTCGGGGAGGTGTTCACCACGGACGGACGGATCGAGGCGCTCGATCTCGCGGTGCTCGAGGACGACCGCACGTTCTTCCCCATCTACAACGTGGCCGTCGTCGTCCGCGAGGAGACCCTCACCGAGAATCCGCAGATCGCCGACCTGTTCGCACCCGTCACCCGGGAGCTGACCGACGAGACCCTCATCGAGCTGAACGGGCAGATCGACGTCGACGGCCGGGAGCCGGCCGAGGTGGCCTACGACTGGCTCGTGGAGAAGGGCTTCATCGAGTAGGACGGGGTGTGCGTGATGGCCGAACGCGCCGAGGCCGCGCCGCGCCTCACCGGCCGGATCCTCCTGACCGTTCTCGGTCCCGCGATCGCCTACGCGATCGCGGCCGTCGACCCGCTGATGCTGACCCTCAATCTGTCCACCGTGGGCCGCGGTCTCGACGTTCCCGCCGACCGGATCGGGATGCTCGCCGCCGCCTCCACCCTCATGGTGGCCGCATCCGTCCTCGCGGTCGGGACTCTCGGCGACCGGTTCGGGCTCGCGCGCATGCTCGTGTGGGCCCTCGTCGCCAACATCGCCGTCGGGTTGCTGTCGTCGCTGGCGCCGAACTATCCGGTGCTGCTGCTGATGCGCTTCCTGGACGGCCTGGCGCTGACCGCGCTGCTGGGACTGTCGCTGGCGCTCGTCACCGCCTCCGTCCCGGCCGAACTGCGGTCGACGGCTCTCGGCGTCCTCATGGCCGTCGACACGGTCCTGTACGGCATCACTCCGGCGGTCGGCGGGTGGGTCGTGGAGACGTTCGGCTGGCGATCGCTGTTCCTCGTCACCCCGCCGCTCGCGCTGCTCGCGCTGACACTGATCGTCCGGTTCGTCGACGAACCACCGCGCCGGGCCGCGGGCGGAGTCGACGTCCTCGGTGTGAGTCTGTTCGGGGTGGCTCTGCTCGGCCTGGTGGCGGGGATCGGAGCGGTGCCCGACGGGCTCACCGAACCGCGCGCCTGGGTGCCCCTGAGCGTCAGCGTCGCCGCCGCCGCGACGTTCGTGTGGCACGAACGCAGGACGCCGGAGCCGGCCCTGAACCTGTCGCTGTTCGGGCGCCGCGCCTTCGTCCTCGCGGTGCTCGCGGTCCTGACCGTGAACCTGCTCGCGGCCGGTCTGGGAACCGTGCTCGGCCAGCTCGGCGACTACGTGCTGGGCATGTCCTCGCAGGCCGTCGGACTGCTGTACCTTCCCGGCACGCTCGTGATCGCCGCGGCGAGCGTGCTGGCCGGCCGGATGATCGCCGCGCACACCGCGCGCCCGGTGCTGGTGACCGGACTGTTGGTCATCGTGCTGAGCGGCCTCGTGACGGCGGCGACGGTCGCCCCGACGATGACGGTCGCGGCGCTCGTCGTGGCGACGTGGACCAGCAATCTGGGCGGATTCGTGGCCGGAACCGCGACCGCCGACACGATCCTCTCGCAGGCCGAGACCGGCAACACCGGGTCGATCGCCGCCGTCCAGCCGGCGTTCGGAATGATGGGCTACGCCCTCGGCCCGACCGTCTACATCCTGCTGCTCGACGCGTTCTACCGGCGAGAAGTGCTCGAGGACGCCGAAACTCGCGGCATCTCGGTCCAGGAGGCGGAGCAGGCCGAGCACGCCGTCACGATGACGATGTCCCACAGCGGCGGCCCCACCGGGTACGACCCCAACCTGGTGCAGCTCGCCCACGGGCTGACCCTCGGCGTCGACTTCACCGAGGGCGTCGCGACCACCATGCTGATCGTCTCGGCGCTGCCGCTCGTCGTCGCGGTGCTGGTCTTCTTCCTCATGCCGCGACGACCCGACGGCGCCGGCGCGCGCACGCCGTGACGGCCGATCCGCCACTGCCGTGCGCGGATTCGTGCGCCCGGTTCCGGGGCCGGTGCTCCTCGCGGCCGGCCCCGACGGTTGCGGTGTCCCTCCGGAACGGGTTCAGTGCACCAGCTTCAGCCCGATCACGCCCCCGACGATCATGCCCAGGAACACGACTTTCGACGCCGACACCGCCTCCTCGCCCGTGGCCATCGCGAACGCCACGGTGAGAACCGCACCGATCCCCACCCACACCGCGTAGGACGTCCCCACCGGCAGCCGGCGCATGGCATACGCCAGTCCCGCCATGCTCGCGACCAACGCCGCGACGAACACCACCGACGGGCCGAGCCGGCTGAGTCCCCGGGACCGATCCAACGCGGTGGCCCACACCGCCTCCAGCACCCCGGACACCACCAGAACCAACCACGACATCACAGCCTCCGACGGGCCGTCTTGTCGCACACCGGGTACGGCGCCCCTCGTCCGGGAGCCCGGTGAGGCAGGCTCGCGTCCACGGTCCCACACCCCGTGACGGGGAACAAGTTCGCCCTCTGCGTGGCGGGACAGCGGGACGCGCTCGCCCGTGGCGTCCGTACCGCGGGGCCGCAGGGAACCGGGCCGCCGCCCGCTGCGTCCAAGCGGTGGAAGGACGATCCGTTTCCACGGAGGGGAGCAGGCCGAATGGACGCAGGCACCGGCAACGGCAACCACGAGGTGGTACGCGCCCGGCCCGGGACGATCGCGGCGTTCGGGCACACCGCCGCGGCCCTGGGCGAGCGGCTGCACGACGCCGCCGCCGACGCACGCGCGGCCGATCCGGCACCGCTCGCGACGGTGTTCGGCCCGGTCGGCGCCGAGTTCCTCGCCGCGTTCGCGGCCACCCACCGCGGCCACGGAGCGGAACTGACCCGTCTCGGTGACACCTTCGACGCCATGGGCGCCATCGCGGGTGCCACCGCGGCCGCCTACGAACGCGTCGTCGCCGCCCAGGCGGCACGGCTGAACGCCGCCGGGGCCCCGCGGTGACCGCGGCGCCGGGGGCGGATCTGCTCACCGCTCCCCTGGCCGAGCTGTTGTCGGCGTTCGGCGCCGGAGCGGTCGGCACCGACCCGGCCGCCGTGCTGCGGTCGTGCGCCGAACTGGTCGACGGCGTGCACTCGGTGGGCCGGGTTGCGCTGGGCGAACTCGCGTGGGACTGGGCGGGGGCCGCGGCGGAGACGGCCGTGCGCAGCGGCGAGCGGGCGCTCGCCGACCTCGTCGCCGCCGCCGACCGCGGGACGGCCATCGCCGACGTCGCGGCGGACGCGACCACGACCGTCCTGACCGGTGCAGCCGAAATCGCCCGGCTGATCGAATCGTTCACGACGCTGGCCGAGCGCTCCGCTCCCCTGGCGGCGCTACCGCAGGGGCAGATGATGTTGCTGGTCGCGGCGATCGAGCACATCGCGGCCGGGCTCGACGTGCTTACCCGGGTCACCTCGTCGCTCGCCGAGCAGACGACCAGGATGGCGGAGCTGATGCCCTCGGAGCCCGCACCGGCAGCACCGACGGCCGGCGATCCGGCCGCCTCACCGGCCGGCGAGCTGCGGGCCTTCGGCGGCAACGGCACCGAGGTGCGGCTGCCCGACGGCAGCGTTGCCGTGGCACCCAATCGGGCGGCGGCCGAGGCGGTGCGTCACGCGCTCTCCCAGCAGGGCACGCCCTACGTGTGGGGTGGCACCGCACCGGGGCAGGGCCTCGACTGCAGCGGCCTGACCCAGTGGGCGTACGGGCAGGCCGGGGTGCAGATTCCGCGCCTTGCGCAGGAGCAGGACGTCGGCACCCCCGTCGAGGCGAGCGCGGTGCAGCCCGGCGACCTCGCGGTGTGGGACGGGCACGTCGCGATGATCGTCGGAAACGGCCTCATGGTCGAGGCCGGCGACCCGGTGCAGCTGTCGCCGATCCGGACCACGAACAGCGGGATGGGGTTCCAGGGCTTCTTCCGTCCCACCGGCCCCACCGGCTAGGCCGGGAACCGAGGGGCGCGGCGTCGCGTCCAACCCGGTATGGACACCGCGGAGACGACCATCACGACGGCGACCGCCCGGAACCGGTCCGGCACCGTCTCGGTGCGCACCACCGAACAGGGCCTGCCCGTCGACCTGCACATCGATCAGAGCGAACTACGTTACGGGGCAGCACAACTGGCCGAACAGATCGTGTCGCTGTGCCGTCGCGCGACACTCGAGGCCGCCGCGCTGCACCGAGAGGAGCTGGCGGGCAGGGGAATGCCGGAGGGACTGTTGAACCGGCTGGGACTGCCCACCCACGACGACGTGCAGCGCGCACGCCGCGACGACGCGCGGACGGCCGGCTCTCCGTCGGCGACCGGGTGGTGAGCGCGATGTCGGCGAGCGATCAGCGGATCACGGAGATCGTGGACGGTGTGCGCACGCGGCTCGGGGCCCTGCAGGACTGTGTGGCCGCACTCGGCGTGGTGTCGGGCGCCGCGACGAGCCCGGACGGCCTCGTGCGGGCCGAGGTGGACGGCAACGGCGCCCTGACCAGGCTGTGGCTCGACGAGGCGCTGAACGGGCTCCACGCGCGCGACGTGGCGGCATCGATCCTGGCCACGACGCACGAGGCGGCACGGGCCGCCGCCGCCGAACGAGCTCGTCTGCTCGGGGAACTCCGCGGTGCACTCGGGTGACGGTCGTCTCATCGGCGCCCAGCTATGTCTTCGGCCGGGACATGGCTAGGCTTGGCGACCATGGCTGGAGACATCGTCCCGATCGAGCTCGGTCTCACCGACGGCGACGTCGTGACCCTCTGGGCGCCGCGGTGGCGCGAGGGCGACGACGAATGGGAGGCGTTCCTCGGCCACGGTGACGATCTGTACGCGTTCGGTGCGGTGGCCGAGCTCGTCGCGTTCGTCCGCTCCGGCGCCGACAACGACCTCGTCGAGCATCCGGCCTGGCCGGTGGTCGCGAAACTCTCCGCGGAGGAGTTCGAGCCGGACGAGAGCCATTCGTACGACCTGATCGGCGTGCCGGAACTGGTGGCGGACGACGCGGACCCGGAGTCCGTCGCCGAACTGCAGAACACGTTCGACATCGTCTCCGTCCTCGGCGACGTGTGCGAGCTCGAGTCGGTGACGAAGTTCTTCGAACGGGCGGAGATCGAGGCGCTGCTGAGCCACGGTGTCGCGGCGTTCGAGGGCCGCGAGGGCGGGGAGCTGTGGAACCGGGTCGGCTCCGCCGTCGCCGAGGACTGGGACGGGGTGATCGACGCGCTCGACGCCGTCGTGACGTCCCGCGAGGTCGACGCCGGGCTCGTCGCCGAGGCCGAGGCGGAACTCGTCGCGGCCGAGGAGAACATCGTCGAGGCCGAGGACGCCGCCGAGGAGGCGGAGGACGAGGAATACGAGTTCGTCGACGGGGACGAGAACGAGGACACGAGCTTCTGGACGGCGGTCGGAATCGACCCGGTCAAGATCATCTCCTCCGACGGCACGTGGTTCACCCTGCGCTGCTACCTCGACGACGACGCGCTGTTCCTCGGCCGCGACGGGACGATCCTCGTGTTCCCCACGGAGCGGGCGCTGGCGCGCTACCTGGCCGACCACCACGACCACGATCTGGCGGCGCTCAGCACCTACGACGACATCCGGCACGCGGCGACGGACGGTTCCCTCGAGGTCGAGGTGACGGACGAGAACGTGTACGTGCTGCCCGGGATCGCGGACGACATCGAGCACGGTACGGAGGCGGTGGACGCCGATCAGCTGGATCTGGCGGTCGAACTGTTCACCGACGCCGCGAACTACGCCGAGGACGACAGCACCGACGCCGCGCTGGCCGGGTCGACGGAGCTGGGCTGGTTCGTCAACTACGTGCTCGAGCCGGATCCGACGCGGCTCGCGCCCAGCGCGCCGTTCACCGCGGAGGCCGAGGCGTGGCGGGCTCTCGAGCGGGAGTTCGAGACCCGGCTGCACAAGCACTGATCGTCCGGCGGAGCACCCGCCCGACCACCGGCGCGGCGAACAGCGTCCCGGGCGGATCCACCATCGCCGCGACGCGGAAGAATGCGCGGACCACCTCGGGATCCTGCGCGGCGGCGGCGTGGACGAGCGGCAGGTAGCGGTTGGCCAGGCGCACTTTCGCGCTGCGCCGGCCCTCGACCTGCGGCCAGGCGAGGTCGCCGCCGGTGGCCATGTCCCAGGGCACGTCGACGACCTTCGCCATATCCCGGAACCATCGATGCGGGTCCGGCTCCCGGCCGCCCTTCAGGTGTTCGGCGAGCAGCCCGGCTTCGAACGCCGCGATGCTCATTCCCTGCGCGTAGATCGGGTTGAAACTGCATGCGGCGTCGCCGGTCACCAGCAGTCCCTCCGGCAGCCGCCGGCACCGTTCGTAGCGCTGCCGCCGACTCGCCGGAAAGTGGTACGACCGGGGCGCGTCGAGCGGCTCGGCGTCCCGGATCGCGTCGTACACGTCCGGGCGGGGCAGGGACCGCAGGAAGTCCACCCAGCCGTCCGGCGAGGACGGGGGCCGGTGCCCGAGCATGCCCACCGCCGTCACGAGGCAGCGACCGTTCTCGATCGCCTGGATGGCGGCACCGCGCGGGTACGGCGGCGACGGCGCGAGCAGAATCCCCAGGTCGCCGCCCATGAGTGCCGGATCGGAGGCGTAGGTGCGCGTGACGTACGTGAGGTCGACGCGCACCTCCTCCCGCTCGGGCGGGTGGTATCCGAGCCGCTCGAGCCACGCCGGGGTTCGCGAACCACGGCCGGTGGCGTCGACGACGAGATCGGCGTCGAGAACCTCCTCGACGCTGCCGTCCGCCCGGCGGAGCACGCGCACGCCGGTGACCTTTCGGCCGTCCCGGCTCACGGTCAATCCCAGCGCGTCGCAACGATCGACGATCCGCACTCCGGGACGTGCGGCGACGCGGGACCGCACCCGATGTTCGAGATTCGGCCGGCTCGCGCTCACCGCCGTCAGGTCGCTCTCCGCCTGCCGGAGGCGGTGGCCACCCAGATACCAGCGCACGTCGCCGCACTGGTCCACCATCGGTGCACCGTCGCCGACGAGATCGGCGGTGAGCCCGGGCAGCAGTTCCTCCATCGCGCGCATCCCGCCGGCCACCAGCACATGGATGTGCCGACCCTGCGGTACGCAGCGCCGTGCCGCGGCACCGTCCGGCAGTCTGTCGTGATCGAACACCACCACGTCCGAGTACGCATCCGACAACACCCGCGCGGCGAGCAGACCGGCCGTTCCCGCGCCGAGGACCACGGCGCGATCACCGATACGTGTCACCATTTCCGGCACCTCCTCGTTCGAGTGCGAGAAGCATGCGTCCGGAATCTGCTCGGTCACCAGTCCGTTCGGTGCTCGGTTGTGCTCACTGCCGGCGGCCGTACACCTCCTGGTCCCACAGCCACGACACGATCCGCTCCACCCCGGTGGCCAGGTGCCTCCGATAGGTGCTGAACGGCAGTCCGAGCGCTGCCGCGGCCGACTCCTGGGTCGCCGCCGGCCGCAGATACGTCCGGTCCACGGCCCGCAGCAGTTTGTCGTCGCGGGGATGGTCGGCGAGGGTGGCGACCGCGTCGCGCAGCACCTGCTCGAGCAGCGCGACGTCGGGTTCACCGGCGCCGGCCCGGTCGTGGAGCAACCGGGTGCGCAGCAGGGGATTGCGGGCGAGCAGAGCGTGCTGCCGCAGGTCGTGCAGGCCCTGCTTGACCGACTGCGCGAACTCGGGTTGGGAGAGTACGAGCAGCACGGGTGCGCTGGGCACCGGCGGCGACGGACCGCGGGCCAGCGCCCGTTCCGTCACCCGTTCGAGCCAGGCGCCGACCGGGACGCGCCGGAAATCGTGGGCGAACAGGCCGAATCGGCGGGGACCGACGACGAAGTCGCCGCCGTCGACCCGTGGGAGGTCGGCGACGGCGAAGTAGTCGTCCCACCGGTCCGGCTCGGCCAGGACGAGCACGTCGTAGGCGAGGCCCCGGGTGGTGAGGTATCGCTGCATCGTGAGGATCGGGACCGCGTTGAGCGTCGGCGAGGGATCCTGGTACGTCTCCCGGTCCACGACGAATCGGGTCTGGGTGACGACGTCGCCCTCGCGCACCGGCGTGCCTCGCCGCGCGGCCCGCCATGCCGCCGCGGCCCCGGGGTCGCGGTCCCGGTCCTCTTCGGAGGCGCGGGTGAGGTCCAGCAGCCCGATCACTCCGCGGACGGTTCCGTCCGGGCAGCGCAGAACGAAGAAGCCGTCCGGTTGCCGGTCGAGCCACCGCTGCGCGAGCCGGGCGGACTCGGCTCCCTCCGCGGTCCGGATCAGCTCGACGACCGCCGCGTGCTCGGCGGCGGTGGCGGGTTCCGGATAGTACCGGCCCCAGCTCTCCCACTGCACCGGCGAGAGCACGCCGGCGAGGTGACGGAACACGAACTTCAGGTCGAAGATCGCCTGTTGTTGCCGCCGTCCGGTCGCCGAGTCGAGGGTTCGGTGGATGTGCCGCCACACCCGGCGGAAGACGTCGGCATAGCTGTCGGCGTCCCGCCACCACAGGTCGGCGTCGATGACGTCCCGAGCCAGGTCGTGGGGATGGAGGCCGTCGGCCCCGGTCTCGACGAACGAGAGGCCCCGAAGCCACCGGAATGCGTCGTGGGCGCAGTCGTCGCCGGTGCCCAGCGCGTCCCGCAGGAGCGATTCGGTGGTCACGCGTGCGAGTGCGCACACTTCCAGGGCCCGGCGATGCACGGTGCCCGGTTCCTCGTCGACGAACCGGCGCAGCAGCGTCCCCACGAGGTCGGGACTCAGCGGATCCGCGTCGGCACGTCCGCCGCGGAGCACCGCGTCGGCGAGCAACGACAGCGCCAGCGGATGGCCGTGTGCCACGCGGCAGAGGCGGTCGTGCAGTTCGTCCCGGACCCCGACGGCGCGCAGGTAGTCGACGCTCTCCCGGGGTGCGAGATTGCGCATCGACACCACCCGCAGCAGATCGCCCCATGCGAGGTCCGAGCGCCACTGCGGCGACGGCGGACTCCGCCCCGCGATCACGGTCACCGCGCTGTCCGGCAACCGCGGCAACAGATCCCGGCGGATCCAGCCGTCGATCGGTGCGAGTGCCTCGTACGTGTCGATCACCATCACCAGCCGTTGCCCGGAGGCGGTGGCGATTCGATCCGCGTCCAGGTCGAGATGCTCCGCCAACGAGGCGAGCACGGCGGCCGGGGCGGGAACGAGGTCCCGCCCGTCGAGACGCACGAGGACCGAACCGGCCCCGACGGCGAGATCGGCCACCTCGTCGAGCAGGCTCGTCTTACCGATCCCTCCGGGCCCGTACAGGTACAGCACCGAGAACGGGGGCCGGGGCGAGTCGAGGGCGGCACGTACGAGTTCGAGCTCGGCCGAACGACCGACGAACCGGCGCCGCCGGCGCGCGGCGAGCACGTCGCCGAGAGTTGCCGAGGGCGGGACGCGATCGCCCATACCTCGACCCTACGAGGTGAGGTCCGCCGAGGGTACTGTCCGACGAGGGGACTGTCAGCCGATCAGGACGGCGTAGCCGGGCTTGATCACGTCGTCGATGAGCTCGAGCCGCTGGTCGAACGGCAGGAACGCGGACTTCATCGCGTTGATCGTGAACCGCTCCAGGTCGGACCACCCGTACCCGAACGTCTCGACCAGCCGCATCATCTCCTTGCTCATCGTCGTGTCGCTCATCAGGCGGTTGTCGGTGTTGACGGTGACCCGGAACCGCAGGCGCGCCAGCAGGTCGAACGGATGCTGCTCGAGGGTGTCCACGGCGCCGGTCTGCACGTTCGAACTCGGGCACAGCTCGAGCGGGATCCGCTTGTCGCGGACGTAGTTCGCCAGCAGGCCGAGGGTGGCGGTGCCGTCCGCGGCGACGGTGATGTCGTCGACGATGCGCACGCCGTGGCCGAGGCGGTCGGTGCCGCAGAACGCGATGGCCTCGTGGATGGACGGCAGCCCGAAGGCCTCCCCCGCGTGGATCGTGAAGTGCGCGTTGGCGGCGCGCATGTACTCGAAGGCGTCGAGATGCCGGCTCGGTGGGTAGCCGGCCTCGGCACCGGCGATGTCGAACCCGACGACGCCGCGGTCGCGGAACCGCACCGCGAGTTCGGCGATCTCCCGGGACCGGGCCGCGTGCCGCATCGCGGTGAGCAGCAGCCGCACCCGGATCGGCTGGGCGCCGGAGGCCTCCACCGCGGACTCCCCCGACCGGAACCCCTCGAGCACGTGCTCGACCACGGAGTCCAGGTCCAGCCCCCGCTCGAGGTGCTGCTCGGGAGCGAAGCGGACCTCGGCGTAGACGACGCCGTCGGCGGCGAGGTCGAGCACGCATTCGCGGGCGACCCGCTCGAGGCCGTCCGGGGTCTGCATGACGGCCACGGTGTGCGCGAACGTCTCGAGGTACCGCTCGAGCGAGCCGCTGTCGGCCGAGTCCCGGAACCAGCGCGCCAGCTCGGGTTCCGTGCCGGCCGGCAGCCGGTAGCCGCAGGCATCGGCCAGCTCGAGTACGGTTCCCGGCCGCAGACCGCCGTCGAGGTGGTCGTGCAGAAGCACTTTCGGCGCGGTCCGCAGCGCGGATTCGGTCAGTGTCGTCGTCGCCGGCTCCGTCATGCCCCGACGGTAGTCGGCTAGGCGGTGATCCGCTCGACGACGAGCGGCCGTGTCGCCGGCGTGGAGTCGGAGATGTGCACGCCCTCACCGAGCGTCGCCATCGCGGCGGGGAACTTCGCCGGGGTGTCGGTGTGCAGGGTGGCGATCGCGTCCCCGGCGCGGACCCGGTCCCCCGGCTTGACGTGCAGCTCGATCCCCGCCGCGGCCTGCACGGGTTCGCCCTGCCGTTCGCGGCCGGCGCCGAGCCGCCACGCGGCCACACCCACCGCCATCGCGTCGAGTTCGGCGAGCACGCCGTCGCCGGGTGCGCGCAGCACCTCGGTGTGCCGGGCGACCGGCAGGGGCGCGTCGGGGTCGCCGCCCTGCGCGGCGATCATCGCGCGCCACCGGTCCATGGCGGTGCCGTCGCGCAACTTGTCCGCGGGGTCGACGTCGTCCCGGCCGACGGCGGCGAGCATCTCGCGGGCGAGGGCGAGGGTCAGCTCGACCACGTCGGGCGGGCCGTCGCCGGCGAGCACCTCGACGGCCTCCCGCACCTCGAGGGCGTTGCCCGCGGTCCGGCCGAGCGGGACGTCCATCCGGGTGAGGAGCGCGACGGTGTGCAGCCCTTCGTCCTCGCCCAGCTCGACCATGGTGCGGGCGAGTTCCCGGGCGTCGCCGAGGTCCTTCATGAAGGCCCCGGAACCGACCTTGACGTCGAGGACGAGGGCGCCGGTGCCCTCGGCGATCTTCTTGCTCATGATCGAGCTGGCGATCAGGGGGATGGACTCGACGGTGCCGGTGACGTCGCGCAGGGCGTAGAGCCGGCGGTCGGCCGGGGCGAGGTCGGCGCCGGCCGCGCAGACGACGGCGCCGACCGCCGGGTCGGCGAGGATTTCGGCGATCTCGGCGATGCTCAGCTCGGCGCGCCAGCCCGGGATCGATTCGAGCTTGTCGAGGGTGCCGCCGGTGTGGCCGAGTCCGCGGCCGGAGAGCTGCGGCACGGCGACGCCGCAGGCGGCGACGAGCGGGGCCAGCGGAAGGGTGATCTTGTCGCCCACACCGCCGGTGGAGTGTTTGTCGACGGTGGGCAGGCCCAGGCCGGTGAAGTCCAGCCGCCGGCCCGAGTCGATCATGGCGGTGGTCCAGCGGGCCGTCTCGGCGCGCGTCATGCCCCGGAAGTAGACGGCCATCGCGAGGGCGGCCATCTGCTCGTCGGCGACGACACCACGCGTGAACGCCTCGACGATCCAGTCGATCTCGGCTCCGCTGAGCTCCTTGCCGTCCCGTTTGCGGGTGATGATGGACAGGGCGTCAGGCACGGTCGGCACCTCCCGCCTCGCGCACCGCGTCCAGGTCACCGGGGCCGAACGCGTCGGGCAGCAGCTCGGCGATGGGGCGCGGACCGCGGCGCGTGTCGACCTCGAGCTCGGGGCCGCCGTGTTCGAGGAGGATCTGCCGGCAGCGTCCGCACGGGCTCAGGACGGCCCCGCGGGCATCGCAGACGGCGACGGCCCGCAACCGCCCGCCACCACCGGAAATCAAGTTACCGACCAGTACACATTCGGCGCACAGACCCACTCCGTGTGAGACATTTTCCACATTGCATCCGACGACGATCCGTCCGTCGTCCACCAGTGCCGCGGCCCCCACGGGGAATCGGGAGTAGGGCGCGTACGCGCGGCCCATCACCTCATGTGCTTTGGCGCGCAAGGTTTTCCAGTCTACGTCCGGCATGGTTGTCCATCCTGTCACGGTGGCCGATTCCACGGTTCACCGGCCCGGCCGGGCCAGATCACAGTTGGAAAGGCAAACCTAACTTGTTATTTGGAGGCCGTACGAACCGCTACTCGAATTAGTTCCCGACTTTCGGATAGGACTAAAGTCGGTCCAAGTCGGTTCAGGTTCACGTCGAGCCCGTGCTGCGGAATCCCCCAGAGGCTGGAGAGGCTCGACGCGTCCACCATTGACGTTGGAGGCACAGCACTCGATGAGCAGCACGACTGAAGCCGCTCCCGCACCGGGGCGCACACGGTCGCTTTACCGGGGAGACCCGGGCATGTGGTCCTGGGTTCTGCACCGGATCACAGGCGTGGCGACATTCTTCTTCCTTTTCGTTCACGTCCTGGACACGGCACTCGTCCGGGTCAATCCCGAGACCTACGACAGTGTCATCGAGACCTACAAGAATCCCGTCGTCGGTCTCATGGAGCTCGGGTTGGTGGCGATGGTGCTCTACCACGCCCTCAACGGCCTGCGCGTGATGCTCGTGGACTTCTGGTCCAAGGGCCCGCAGTACCAGCGGGTGATGCTCTGGACGATCCTGGCGATCTGGTTCGTGGTGATGATCCCCGCCGCCGGTCGCATCTTCTACAACATGTTTGCGGGGCACTGACATGAGCGCAGCGACGAAGAATTGGGCACTGACATGACTGAAGCGAAGACTCTGGGCACGGCGTACGACCGCCCGGCCAGCCTGGACAACCCGCGCTCCCCGCGCCGCGCCGCGAAGAACAACTTCGAGCTCTACGCGTGGCTGTTCATGCGCCTGTCCGGCCTTGCACTGATCATCCTGGTGCTCGGCCACCTGTTCATCATGCTGATGCTGGACGAGGGCGTGCACCGCATCAACTTCGCGTTCGTCGCCGGCCGCTGGTCCAGCCCGTTCTGGCAGTTCTGGGACCTGACGATGCTCTGGCTCGCCCAGCTGCACGGCGGCAACGGCCTGCGCACGGTCATCGCGGACTACTCCCGCAAGGACTCGACCCGATTCTGGCTCAACACGATCCTGGTCGTGTCGATGATCCTGATCATGGGCCTGGGCACCTATGTGATCTTCACCTTCGACCCCAACATCGTTGCGAGCTAGGGGAGCTACGACTTCATGCAGGAACATCGTTATGACGTGGTCATCGTCGGTGCCGGCGGCGCCGGCATGCGTGCGGCCATCGAGGCCGGCCCCCGCGCCCGCACCGCAGTTCTGACCAAGCTCTACCCCACCCGCAGCCACACCGGCGCCGCCCAGGGCGGCATGTGCGCCGCCCTCGCGAACGTCGAGGAGGACAACTGGGAGTGGCACACCTTCGACACCGTCAAGGGTGGCGACTACCTGGTCGACCAGGACGCGGCGGAGATCATGGCCAAGGAGGCCATCGATGCGGTGCTGGACCTCGAGAAGATGGGGCTTCCGTTCAACCGCACGCCCGAGGGCAAGATCGACCAGCGCCGGTTCGGTGGCCACACCCGTGACCACGGCAAGGCCCCGGTGCGTCGCGCCTGCTACGCGGCCGACCGCACCGGCCACATGATCCTGCAGACGCTCTACCAGAACTGCGTCAAGCACGACGTGGAGTTCTTCAACGAGTTCTACGCGCTCGACATCGCGCTGACGGAAACCCCCGAAGGCCCCGTCGCGACCGGCGTCATCGCGTACGAGCTCGCCACCGGCGAGATTCACGTCTTCCATGCCAAGTCGATCGTGTTCGCGACCGGAGGCTCGGGCCGCATGTACAAGACGACGTCCAACGCGCACACCCTCACCGGTGACGGCATGGGCATCATCTTCCGCAAGGGCCTGCCGCTCGAGGACATGGAGTTCCACCAGTTCCATCCGACGGGACTCGCGGGCCTGGGCATCCTGATCTCCGAGGCCGTGCGCGGCGAGGGCGGCATCCTCCGCAACGCCGACGGCGAGCGCTTCATGGAGCGCTACGCCCCCACCATCAAGGACCTCGCGCCCCGCGACATCGTCGCCCGCTCGATGGTGCTCGAGGTGCTCGAGGGCCGCGGCGCCGGCCCGAACAAGGACTACGTCTACATCGACGTGACCCACCTCGGTGAGGACGTCCTCGAGGAGAAGCTCCCGGACATCACCGAGTTCGCCCGCACCTACCTCGGCGTCGACCCTGTCACCGAGCTCGTGCCGGTGTACCCGACCTGCCACTACGTGATGGGCGGCATCCCCACCAAGATCAACGGTGAGGTGCTGCGCAACAACGAGGACGAGGTCCCGGGCCTCTACGCCGCCGGCGAGTGCGCCTGCGTCTCCGTCCACGGCGCCAACCGCCTCGGCACCAACTCGCTGCTCGACATCAACGTGTTCGGCCGCCGCGCCGGCATCGCGGCCGCCGAGTACGCGAACACCCACGACCACGTGGACCTGCCGGAGGACCCGGCCCGCAACGTCGTGGAGTGGCTCGAGCGGATCCTGGGTGCCGGTGGCAAGGAGCGCGTGGCGGACATCCGCAGCGAGCTGCAGCAGTCCATGGACAACAACGCCTCGGTGTTCCGCACCGAGGAGACGCTCAGCAAGGCGCTCGAGGACATCCACGCCCTGAAGGAGCGGTACAAGAACATCACCGTCCAGGACAAGGGCAAGCGCTACAACAGCGACCTGCTCGAGGCCGTCGAGCTGGGCTTCCTGCTCGAAATGGCCGAGGTCACCGTCGCCGGTGCGCTCAACCGGAAGGAGTCGCGCGGCGGCCATGCCCGCGAGGACTACCCGACGCGCGACGACGAGAACTTCCTCAAGCACACCATGGCCTACAAGGAGGGGACGGAGCTGATCTCCCCCATCCGCCTGGACTACAAGCCGGTGGTGCAGACCCGCTACGAGCCGATGGAGCGGAAGTACTGATGACAACCCTCGAGAAGAACGAAGCCGACGTCTCGAACCTGCCTCCCGTGCCAGAGGGTGCCACCATGGTCACCCTCAAGATCGCGCGGTTCAACCCCGAGGACGGCAAGGGTCAGCACTGGGACAGCTTCCAGGTTCCGGCGCTGCCGTCGGACCGCATGCTCAACCTGCTGCTGTACGTGAAGGGCTACCTCGACGGCACCCTCACGTTCCGCCGCAGCTGCGCGCACGGCGTGTGCGGCTCGGACGCCATGCGGATCAACGGCGTCAACCGCCTGGCCTGCAAGATCCTGATGAAGGACATGCTGCCCAAGGACGGCAAGCCGGTGACCATCACCGTCGAGCCGATCCGCGGCCTGCCGGTCGAGAAGGACCTCGTCGTCGACATGGAACCCTTCTTCGACGCGTTCCGCGCGGTGAAGCCGTTCCTCATCGCCACCGGCAACGAGCCGACCCGCGAGCGGATCCAGTCGCAGGCCGACCGGGCCCGCTTCGACGACACCACCAAGTGCATCCTGTGCGCGTGCTGCACCACCTCGTGCCCGGTGTACTGGAACGACGGCAGCTACTTCGGCCCCGCCGCGATCGTCAACGCGCACCGGTTCATCTTCGACAGCCGTGACGAGGGTGCCGCCGAGCGCCTCGACATCCTCAACGACGTCGAGGGCGTGTGGCGCTGCCGCACCACCTTCAACTGCACCGACGCGTGCCCCCGTGGCATCCAGGTGACGAAGGCGATCCAGGAGGTCAAGCGCGCGCTGCTGTTCGCCCGCTGATCTGCTTCTGCTCCACGGTGAAGGTTCCCGTCACCCGGTTCCACCGGGCGACGGGGACCTTCACCCGTTTCAGGGAACCACCACGCCGCGGCCGCGGATGCTGCCCTCGCGCAGCCGCCGGTACGCCGCCGGCCCCTCGTCGAGGGTGAACGTCTCGGTGTGGATGTCCAGCCGGCCGGCGCGGGCCAGCGCGACGACCTCCATCAGTTCCGACCGGGTGCCCCAGTACGGGGTCACGACGGAGGCGCCGAACGGGATCATGAAGAACCCGACCTTGGCGTGTGCGCCGGCGTGGATGCCCACGACCGAGATGTGCCCGTCGACCGCGACCACCTGCTGCGCCGTGTCGATCGTCGACTGGGCGCCGACGAAGTCGAACACCGCCGTCGCGCCCTGACCGCCGGTCAGTTCCCGGATCGCGGCCGCCGCACCGGCGCCCGACTTCACCGCCGCGTCGGCGCCGACCTCGCGGGCGAGGGCGAGACGGTCGTCGTCGAGGTCGACGGCGATCACGCGGGCCGCGCTGACGGCGCGCAGGATCTGGATGCCGACGTGGCCGAGCCCGCCGACACCGATGACGACGGCCGTCGAGCCCGGCCCCAGCAGCGGCAGGACCCGGGAGATCGCGTGGTACGGCGTCAGACCGGCGTCGGTGAGCGGCGCCGCGGCGACCGGGTCGAGGTCTCCGATCGGGACGAGGTGGCGCGCCGAATCGACGATCATGTACTCGGCCATCGACCCGGGCGAGCCGAGACCGGGTGGCGTGATGCCCAGGTCGGCGGCGCGGGTGCAGTAGTTCTCCCGGCCGCGCGCGCAGGCGTGGCACGCACCGCAGCCCCACGGCCCGTACACGGCGACGGCGTCCCCCACCCCGAATCCCGTGACGCCCTCGCCGAGTTCGGCGACGGTGCCGACACCCTCGTGGCCGAGGGTGAGCGGCAGGCCGTAGGCGTACTGCGCCGCCGGCATGTCCATCACGAAAATGTCCGAGTGGCACAGCCCGGCCGCGGTGACCTTCAGCAGGATCTCACCCGGCCCGGGCGTCGGGGTGGGGATGTCGACAACGACCGGCTCGGAGCCGATCTCGGTGTACTGGACGGCTTTCATGCGCCCGACTCTACGGCCGGGGGTGCGTGCCCGCCCGATACTGCAGCGAATCTTCCGCTGCGCGACGCCGGTCGTTCCGGCCCCGGACGTCAGGCGACACGGACGAGCATCTTGCCGACGTTGCGCCCGCGCATCAGGTCGAGGAAGGCATCGACCGAGTTGTCGATCCCGTCGACGATCGTCTCGTCGAACACCACGTCGCCGGCGGCGAGCCACGGCCCCATCTTCGCCGCGAATTCGGGGAAGAGGTGGGTGTAGTGGCCGAGGGTGAAGCCCTGCAGGGTCAGGCCGCGGGTGATGATGTTGGCCATGTTGTCCGGCCCGGGCGTGCGCTCGGTGTTGTTGTACAGGGCGATCGCGCCGCACAGGGCGGCCCGGCCACCGTCGCGCAGGACGTCGAGCGCGGCTTCGAGGTGGTCGCCACCGACGTTGTCGAAGTACACGTCGATGCCGTCGGGTGCCGCACGGCGGAGCTGGCGCCGCACGGGCGCCGACTTGTAGTCGAACGCGTCGTCGTAGCCGTAGCGCTCGGTGAGCATCGCGACCTTGTCCGCGGATCCGGCGGAGCCGAGCACGCGGGTCGCGCCCTCGAGCCGGGCGATCTGTCCGACGGCGGTGCCCACGGCGCCCGCGGCCCCGGAGACGAAGACGGTGTCGCCCGGCTGCATGCGGGCGATGTGCATCAGGCCGACGTAGGCGGTCAGTCCCGTCAGGCCGAGGATGCCGAGGTACGCGGAGTTCGGGACGCCCGGAAGCTCGTCCACCACGCGGAAGGCCGCGGCGTCGCCCTGCGCGACGTCGCGCCAGCCGAGGTCGTGCAGCACGACCGAGTCGACCGGGTGGGCCGGCGACGTCGACTCCACGACGCGGCCGACCGCGCCGCCGGTCATGGTCTCCCCCAGCGCGAACGGCGGGATGTAGGACTTGACGTCGTTCATCCGCCCCCGCATGTAGGGATCGACCGAGACGAACTCGTTGACGACGCGGACCTGGTTGGGTCCGAGGTCGGGCAGATCGACCGTCGCGGTGCGGAAATCGTCGTGTGTCGGCCAGCCGACGGGGCGTCGGACCAGCTGGATCTGGGTACTCGAGGTCACAGGGCGTGAACCTTCCTCACGTGCCGAGCCGCCGGGAGCTGTCCCCGGGCGCCTCCGAAGTATTGAACTGACCGTTCCAATATATACTGGAACGGTCTTTGCACAACGGGGAACGGAAGGGCACATGGGACGGCCACCGGAGTTCGACACCGCAGACGTCGTGGAACGGGCACGGGATCTGTTCTGGGACAAAGGCTTCGAGGCCACCTCCGTCCCCGAGCTCGAGCGGGCGACGGGGCTGAACCGGTCGAGCCTCTACAACGCCTTCACCAGCAAGCGCGGATTGTTCGACGCCGCCGTCCGCGACTACCTCGACCGCGTGGTGCGACCCCGGCTGCGCGTCCTCACCGACGAGCCCACCGCGCCCGATGCCGCGGCACGCTACTTCCGGGCACTGGCCCGCACCGTGGCCGCCCTGCCGGACGACTCGCCGCGCCGCGGCTGCCTGCTGCTGAACAGCACCGCCGGCCTTGCGGCCCACGACGAGACGCAACGCGCGGTCGTCACCGCCTACCGCGCCGAACTGACCACCGCGTTCACGCACGCGCTGCGCGCCCTCGACCCCGCCGCCGACGACGAGGCGCTGGCCCGCCGGGTACGGGTGCTGGCGTCGCTGTCGCTGAGCACGCTGCTGCTCGCCCGCGTCGACCGCGACGAGGCGGTCGCTACCGCCGAAGCCGCGATCGCACAGCTCGACGAATGGCGCGCGAGCGCTCGCTGAGCAAGACCCCGCCGAGGGCCCCGGCACCGACGAGCGCCAGACCGCCGCGCAGGCCGGGCCCCTCGTGCACCTCCACCCGCGGCATGATCCGAGCCAGCTCCGGCGGCGGCACGTGGGCCATGACCAGATTCTCCTTGGACGATGCCGCCCACGCCGTGGCGAACAACACCATCCGGGCGGTCAGGTTCGCGAAGACCAGCACGCCGAGGATCGGGCCGAACGCCACCCCGGCGGGGCCGCTGGTGACCCGGGAAAGGTAGATCGAGCCGACCTGCTTGAACACCTCGAACGCCACGGCGGCGAGCAGGCCGGCCCGCATCGCGCTGCGGAAGGTGACGGGCTCCCGGGGCAGCCGGGCGATCACCCAGGTGAACAGCAACCACGTCGCGCACACGGCGATGGCGATCGTCGCCACCGTCAGCGCCACCCCGATGCCGGGCACGTTCTCGAGCCGCAGCACCCCGACGAAGAGGTCCATGACGGGGCCGCTGCTGGCGGCCGACAGGGCCAGCGACGCCACGATGGCGAGGCCCAGGCCGAGGAGGGTCAGCGCGTCGTTGACCTTGGTGCGCACGAACCCGTCCTTGACATGCGGATGGTCCCACATCGCCGTGAGCGCGTCCCGCAGGTTGGTGATCCAGCCGATCCCCGCATACGCGGCGGTGAGCAGGCCCAGTGTTCCGACGGCGCTGCGGGAGGCGATCGCGGAGTCCACCAGACCCTGCACCGTCGCACCGAGTTCGCCGGGGATGTTCTGGGCGATCGCGGTCTGCAGCTGCTCGAGGGTCTCGGGCCGGCCCGCGAGCACGAAACCGGCCACCGAGAACGACAGCATCAGGATGGGAATCAGGGACAGCACACTGAAATACGTGATCCCCGCGGCGTAGTAGTCGCCCTTCTGCTCCTGGTACCGCAGGCCGGCCCGCACCAGGTGGTCGAGCGACGGATGCGCTGCTCGTTGCCGGTCGACGAATCCCGTTTTCGACGGTTCGGTGGAATCGTCGGCCATCGGTGGGCAACTCCTTCCGCGTTCCGTCGCCCCGGGCTGTGTGCGGGGCACGCCCCCGGCTACTTGCGGGGCAGGAATCCCACCCTGTCATAGACCTGCCCGAGTGTCCGGGAAGCCACCTCGCGGGCTTGGTCGGCGCCGGTCGACAGGATGCGCAGCAGTTCCGCCTCGTCGGCGAGGTACTCGTCGACCTTCGCCTGCAGCGGCACGACGAACTCGGTGAGCACCTCCGCGGTGTCGGCCTTGAGGTCGCCGTACCCCTTGCCCGCGTAGCCGGCGACGAGTTCGTCGACCGGCCGGCCGGACAGGGCGGCCTGGATGGTGAGCAGGTTGCTCACGCCGGGCTTGTTCTCGAGGTCGAAATGGATCTCGCGCTCGTTGTCCGTCACCGCCGACTTGATCTTCTTCGCCGACACCTTCGGATCGTCGAGCAGGTTGATCAGACCGGCCGGGGTGGCCGCGGACTTGCTCATCTTCGCAGTGGGGTTCTGCAGGTCGTAGATCTTGGCGGTGCCCTTGATGATCTGCGGCTCGGGAACGACGAACGTCTTGCCGAACCGGGTGTTGAACCGCTGCGCGAGATCACGGGTCAGCTCGAGGTGCTGGCGCTGGTCCTCCCCCACCGGCACGCGCTGCGGGCGGTACAGCAGGATGTCCGCCGCCATCAGCACCGGGTAGGTGAACAGGCCGACGCTGGCGTGCTCGGTCCCCTCCTTGGCGGACTTGTCCTTGAACTGCGTCATCCGGCCAGCCTCGCCGAAACCGGTGATGCAGCTCAGAACCCACGCCAGCTCGGCGTGCTCGGGCACCTGGCTCTGGACGAACAGCACCGACCGGTCCGGGTCGATGCCGACGGCGAGCAACTGAGCGGCGGCGCGGAGGGTGCGCCGGCGCAGCCCCTTCGGATCCTGCGGCACGGTGATCGCGTGCAGATCGGGGATGAAGTAGTAGGCGTCGAACTCGTCCTGCAACGGAACCCACTGTTGCAGCGCGCCGAGGAAGTTCCCGAGGTGGAACGAGTCGGAGGTCGGCTGGATACCCGACAGCACCCGGGGCCGGGCGGTCGGCGCGGTGGTGTTCTGTTCTGCAGTGCTCGCCATGGTTGTCGATACTTTCACGTGCGCGGAGAGCCGCTCGCGGGAGGTCGGCTCCGATCGGCGGATCCGCCCGGATCAGCGGAACTGCACGGTGACCGGGGCGTGGTCCGACCACCGCTCGGCATAGGTGGCGGCACGCTCGACGCGGGCCTCCTTCGCCCGCTCGGCCAGTTCCGCCGTCACGAGGTGGTAGTCGATCCGCCAGCCGGCGTCGGTGTCGAACGCCTTGCCCCGGTAGGACCACCACGAGTACGGGCCGTCGACGTCCGGGTGCAGGGCGCGCACCACGTCGACCCAGCGGCCGTCGGCGAGCAGCGTGTCGAGCCACGCGCGCTCGCTCGGCAGGAATCCGGACTTCTTGACGTTGCCCTTCCAGTTCTTGATGTCGCGTTCGGTGTGGGCGATGTTCCAGTCCCCGCACACCACCATGTGCCGGGCCGCGGCCCCGGCCTCGGCGGCGCGGTGGTTCAGGTGCGTGGCGAACGACGCCATGAACCGCTCCTTCTCCTCCTGCTTCGGGGTGCCGGCCTCGCCGGTGGGCAGGTACAGGCTGCCGACGGTCACGTCCCCGAAGTCGGCCTCGACGTACCGGCCGGAGGCCGCGAACTCGTCCTCGTCGAACCCGATGCGCGAGGCGTCGGCCGGGCGCCGCGACAGGATCGCGACCCCGGCACGGCCCTTGGCCTCCGATTCGGCGGACACCACGTACCACCCGGCGTCGAGGGCGGGCGCGATCGCCGCGTGGAACTGCTGCTCGGTGGCGCGCACCTCCTGCAGGCACACGATGTCGGCCTGCGCGGTGGCCAGCCACGCGAGCAGGCCCTTGCCGGCGGCGGCACGGACGCCGTTGACGTTGACGGTGGTGATGACGTGAGGCACGACGGTCACGGTAGCCGACGGGCCGGACCCGAAACGACGACGGGACGCCCCGGTGGGGGGCGTCCCGTCGTGTGCGGTCCGTGCGTCAGGCGCGGGCCTTCTGGAGGTTCTCGTCGAGCGCGGCGAGGAACTCCTCGGTGGTCAGCCATGCCTGCTCGGGGCCGATGAGCAGGGCGAGGTCCTTGGTCATCTGTCCCGCTTCGACGGTCTTGATGACGACGTCCTCGAGCTGCTGCGCGAAGTCGATGACCTCGGGGGTGTTGTCGAGCTTGCCGCGGTGCTCGAGGCCACGGGTCCAGGCGAAGATCGACGCGATCGGGTTGGTCGACGTCGGCTTGCCCGCCTGATGCTGCCGGAAGTGCCGGGTGACGGTTCCGTGCGCGGCCTCGGCCTCGACGGTCCTGCCGTCCGGGGTCATGAGCACGGACGTCATCAGGCCCAGCGAGCCGTAGCCCTGCGCGACGGTGTCGGACTGGACGTCGCCGTCGTAGTTCTTGCAGGCCCAGACGTAGCCACCCTCCCACTTGAGCGAGGAGGCGACCATGTCGTCGATGAGGCGGTGCTCGTAGGTCAGGCCCGCGGCATCGAACTCGGCCTTGAACTCTTCCTCGAAGATCCGCTGGAACTCGTCCTTGAACATGCCGTCGTAGGCCTTGAGGATCGTGTTCTTGGTGGAGAGGTAGACCGGGTAGTTCTGCTGCAGACCGTAGGACAGCGAGGCCCGCGCGAAGTCCTGGATGGACTTCTTGTAGTTGTACATCCCCATGACGACGCCGCCGTCCTCGGGGATATGGCACACCTCGTGCTGGATCGGCTCGCTGCCGTCCTCCGGCGTGAAGGTGATGGTGACGGTGCCCGGGCGGTCGACCTTGAAGTCGGTGGCGCGGTACTGGTCACCGAAGGCGTGACGGCCGACGATGACCGGCTTGGTCCAGCCGGGCACCAGGCGGGGCACGTTGGAGATGATGATCGGGGCACGGAAGATGGTGCCGCCCAGGATGTTACGGATCGTGCCGTTGGGCGAGCGCCACATCTTCTTCAGGCCGAACTCCTCGACCCGGGCCTCGTCGGGAGTGATGGTGGCGCACTTGACGCCGACGCCGTGCTTCTTGATGGCGTTGGCTGCGTCGACGGTGACCTGGTCGTCGGTTGCATCGCGGTGCTCGATGCCGAGGTCGTAGTACTCGAGATTCACATCCAGGTAGGGATGGATCAGCTTGTCTTTGATGAACTGCCAGATGATGCGGGTCATCTCGTCGCCGTCGAGTTCGACGACCGTTCCTTCAACCTTGATCTTGGACATGTGCGCTTCGCGTCCTCCTAGGAAGTGTCCCTGGTCCCAAGTCGATCGCACTTTGTGGGTGCGATCGTGGTCGGCTCAATGAACCATTTATGGCGTGCTCACACGTGCGGAACACGATCCAAACAAGACGAGCGTACTGCTATCGACCCGGTCCGCCAAGCGGGCCCCGGGCTACCGGCGGGTAACTTTCGCCTGCTCAGGCGCCTCCCGCCGGGAGGTATGGGTCGCCTACCGAAGCATCCGTTCGAGCCGCTAGACTCGCGCCAGGTCATGAGTACCAGCGTGAAGCCCCGGCTTGCTGGTCGGCAACCCTCCGGCCAGGGTGGGGTGCTCCGGGTGATGACCCGGTCGTCCGGCGCCACGCCGCACGACAAGCCGGTCCGATGGAGGTATTCGTCATGAGGGTTGTGATCATGAGCTGTCGCCCCTAGCCGCCCCGACCTCCCGACCACGGCCAGAAGGACATCATGACCGACAGCGAGAACACCCGGCGCGAAGACGGCTGGAGCTTCGAGACCAAGCAGATCCACGTGGGCCAGCCCGGCGGCGGCGACACCCGCGCCCGCGCCCTGCCGATCTACCAGACCACCAGCTACACCTTCGACAGCACCGACCACGCCGCCGCCCTGTTCGGCCTCACCGAACCGGGCAACATCTACACCCGCATCATGAACCCCACCCAGGACGCGGTCGAACAACGCATCGCCGCCCTCGAAGGCGGCGCCGCCGCCCTGCTGCTGTCCTCCGGCCAGGCCGCCGAAACCTTCGCCGTGCTCAACCTCGCCGCCGCCGGCGACCACCTCGTCTCCAGCCCCTACCTCTACGGCGGCACCTACAACCTGTTCCACTACACCCTGCCCCGACTCGGCATCGAGGTCACCTTCGTCGACGACCCCGACGACCTCGACCAGTGGCGCGCCGCGATCCGCCCCACCACCCGCGCCTTCTACGGCGAAACCATCGCCAACCCCAAGAACCACCTCCTCGACCTGCCGGGCATCTCCGGGGTGGCCCACGAGCACCACCTGCCGCTGATCGTCGACAACACCGTCGCCACCCCCTACCTGATCCGCCCCCTCGAGCACGGCGCCGACATCGTCGTGCACTCGGCCACCAAATACCTCGGCGGCCACGGCACCGCCATCGCCGGCGTCCTCGTCGACGGCGGCACCTTCGACTGGACCGCCACCGGCCCCGACGGCACCGCGCGGCACCCCCAGTTCGTCACCCCCGACCCCAGCTACCACGGCGTGGTCTACGCCGACCTCGGCGCCCCCGCCTACGCCCTCAAGGCCCGCGTGCAACTGCTGCGCGACCTCGGCTCCGCGGTGTCCCCGTTCAACGCCTTCCTCATCGCCCAGGGCCTGGAAACCCTGTCGCTGCGCATGGAACGGCACGTCGCCAACGCCGCCCGCGTCGCCGAATTCCTCGACGGTCGCCCCGAGGTCACCTCCGTCGCCTACGCCGGCCTGCCCTCCTCCCCCTGGTACCGACGCGGCCGGCAGCTCGCCCCCCGCGGCACCGGCGCCATCGTCACCTTCGAACTCGCCGGCGGCGTCGACGCCGGCAAGAAGTTCGTCGACGCACTGACCCTGCACAGCCACGTCGCCAACATCGGCGACGTCCGCTCGCTGGTCATCCACCCCGCCTCCACCACCCACTCCCAGCTCACCGCCACCGAGCAACTCGCCGCCGGCGTCACCCCCGGCCAGGTCCGCCTCGCCGTGGGCATCGAAGGCATCGACGACATCCTCGCCGACATCACCACCGGCCTCGAGGCGGTCGCGTCTTGACGGCGCGCGTCGACCGGCGCCACGTGGAGCTGCCGCCGGAGGACGGCCGTCTGGGCACGGTCGACATCGGGCCGCTGGCGCTGGAGAGCGGCGCGACCCTGCCCGACGTGACGGTGGCGGTGCAACGGTGGGGCAGGCTGTCGCCGACCCGCGACAACGTCGTCCTCGTCGAACACGCCCTCACCGGGGACTCGCACGTGACCGGCCCCGCCGGGCCCGAGCACCCGTCGCCGGGCTGGTGGTCCGGGATGGTCGGTCCCGGTGCGCCGATCGACACCGACCGGTGGTGCGTCGTGGCGACGAACGTGCTGGGCGGCTGCCGCGGCACCACCGGGCCCGGTTCGACCGCCCCGGACGGCAAGGCGTGGGGCTCCCGGTTCCCCGGCATCACGGTGCGCGACCAGGTCGCCGCCGAGGTCGCCCTCGCCGACGCGCTCGGCATCGACAGGTTCGCCGCCGTGACCGGAGGGTCCATGGGCGGCATGCGGACGCTCGAATGGATCGTCGGATATCCGGAACGGGTGCGGGCGGCCCTGGTCCTGGCGGTGGGCGCCCGCGCCACCGCCGACCAGATCGGCACCCAGACCACGCAGATCGCCGCAATCACCGCCGACCCGGACTGGCAAGGCGGGGACTACTACGGAACCGGACGGGTGCCGCGGGCCGGACTGGGCATCGCCCGGCGGATCGCGCATCTGACGTACCGGACCGAGGGCGAGCTCGACACCCGCTTCGCCAACTCCCCCCAGGGGAGTGAAAACCCTTGGAACGGTGGCCGATACGCGGTGCAGAGCTACCTGGAGCACCAGGCCGACAAGCTCGTCGCCCGCTTCGATCCCGGTACCTACGTGGCGCTCACCCAGGCGATGAACCGGCACGACGTCGGGCACGGCCGGGGCGGCGTGGCCGCCGCGCTCGGATCCACCCCGGTGCCGACGATCGTCGCCGGCGTGGACTCCGACCGCCTGTACCCGCTGCGGCTGCAGCAGGAGATCGCCGACGGGCTGCCCGGCTGCGACGGGCTGCGTGTCCTCGAGTCCCGGGACGGTCACGACGGCTTCCTCACCGAGGCCGACGCCGTCGCCAAGCTCCTGTCCGAGCTCGTCACCCTCGCGCGGGGCTGAGGATCGCGTGCCGCCGGGCCGCCGAGGCCCGGCGGTTCAGCCGGTGCCGAGAGGATCGATCGAGACCGCCAGGGCGATGATGAGACCGCCCACCACGAGGAGCGCGGACACGTCGAAGGTCCGGCTGCGCACGGCGAGCACGCCGACCAGGTCCTCGGGCACCCACAGGCGCAGCAGGCCGGCGAGCAGGGTGGCGCTGCCGAAGACGAACGCACCGCGGCGCCACCGATCCGCCACGACGAGGATCACCGCCGCGGCGATGACGACCGTCACCGCCAGCAGCGGCAGATTCCGCCGGGCCAGACGCACCCAGCGCTCCGCGCCGGCCAGTTGCACCACCGGGTCAGCGGCCGGCGAGCTGTTCGGCTCGCTCGACCACGTTCGCCAGCAGGAACGCACGGGTCAGGGGGCCGACGCCGCCGGGATTGGGCGAGAGGAACCCGGCGACCTCTCGGACGTCGTCGGCGACGTCGCCGCGCAGGCCCTCCGGCGTCCGGCTCACACCCACGTCCAGGACCGCCGCACCCGGCTTGACCATGTCGGCGGTGATCAGTCCCGGCACACCGGCGGCGGCGACGACGATGTCCGCGCGCCGCACCTCCGCGGCGAGATCCTTCGTGCCGGTGTGGCAGAGGGTCACGGTGGCGTTCTCGCTGCGCCGGGTGAGCAGCAGCCCGATCGGCCGGCCGACGGTGACGCCGCGGCCCACGACGGCCACGTGGGCACCCGCGATCGGGACCTCGTAGCGGCGCAGCAGGTGCACGATGCCGCGCGGGGTGCACGGCAGCGCCGCCTCCTTGCCGAGGACGAGGCGCCCGAGGTTGATCGGGTGCAGCCCGTCGGCGTCCTTGTCGGGGTCGATCCGCTCGAGCGCGGCGTTCTCGTCGAGGTGCTTCGGGAGCGGCAGCTGCACGATGTAGCCGGTGCAGGCGGGGTCGGCGTTCAGCTCGTCGATGACCGCCTCGAGCTCCTCCTGCGTCGTGGCGGCGGGCAGGTCGCGGCGGATGGAGGTGATGCCGACCTTGGCGCAGTCGTTGTGCTTGCCGCGCACATACGCCGCGGATCCCGGGTCGTCGCCGACGAGAACGGTGCCGAGGCCGGGGGTGATGCCCTTCGCCTTCAGCGCGGCCACGCGGGCCTTCAGGTCCTCGAAAATCTCGTCGCGGGTCGCTTTGCCGTCCAGGATCGTCGCAGTCACGACCGCCATTGTCTCAGGTCGTCCAGCCGGGGCGGAGACAGCCTCACCACAGCCGGTCCCGCCCCGGGCCGGGCACGCCGCATCGGCGACTCGGCCGGACGGCCGCGCGCGACGGTCCGACCCGGGAGCGGCTGCCGGCGAACGACCCGGAGACACCGACTGGCAAGCTGGATCGGTGTTCCGAGTGATGTTCCACGAGCCGTGTATCCCGCCCAACACAGGCAATGCGATCCGCATGGTCGCCGGGACCGGATGCGAGCTGCATCTGGTGGAGCCGCTCGGATTCGATCTCTCCGAACCCAAGCTGCGGCGCGCCGGCCTGGACTACCACGATCTGGCGTCGGTGTCCGTGCACAAGGACCTCGAGGCCGCCTGGGCCGCGCTGCGGCCGGAGCGGGTGTACGCGTTCACCGCGCACGCGAGCGTGTCGTACGCCGCGCTCGAGTACCGGCCCGGTGACGTGTTCCTCTTCGGGCCGGAACCGACCGGACTGTCCGACGAGGTGCTCGCCGACCCGCACGTCACCGCCACGGTGCGGATTCCGATGCTGCCGGGCCGGCGCTCGCTGAACCTGTCGAACGCGGCGGCGGTGGTCACGTACGAGGCGTGGCGCCAGCACGGCTTCGCGGGCGCGGTCTGAGCCGGTCCGGCAGCGAACCCATCCACTCCGGTGGCCGCTCCGAATGCCCACCGACGCCGCGTGCGGAGCCTCGTCGTGGGGAAACGCCGCAACTGTGGGAACGTGGAACGGGGAGGTGAGACGTCGTGACTCTAGTCGTGCTGGTCGACCGCGACGGTCGGGAAGTCGGGACGGCCGAGAAGGTGGCGGCGCACCGCCCCCCGGCCCCGCTGCATCGCGCATTCTCGGCATTCCTGCTCGATGCCGACGACAACGTGCTGCTGCAGCGCAGAAGCCTGGACAAGTACCACTTCGCCGGCCTGTGGGCCAACAGCTGCTGCGGGCATCCGCTGCCGGGCGAGAGCGTGCTCGACGCCGCGGCCCGGCGCAGCTGGGACGAACTGGGCGTGCGCCCGTCGGACCTGCAGGAGGTGGCCTCGGTCGTCTACTCCGCCCACGATCCGGACTCGTCGCTGATGGAGCACGAGTTCGACCACGTGGTCGTCGGACGCGTCACCACGGCTCCTCGTCCCGTTCCGAGCGAAGTGGCCGAGGTGCGGTTCCAGTCCCTCGCCGAGGTGGTACGCGAGGTGGAACAGACCCCGCAGGTGTTCGCGCCCTGGATGCCGCATGTCCTCGGCGCGGTGCTGCCGGCGCTGACCCGATAGGCCGTCAGCCGGCGGGCACGTCCGTGGCGGTGGCCCGCATCCGGGCCACACCGGCCCGGATGCGGGCCCGGACCGTCGCGACGGGCAGATCGAGGCGATCGGCGATCTGCCCGCAGGTCATTCCCTCGTAGTAGGCGAGATACAGCGGCTCACCGTGCCCGCACCCGGGCGGCGTCGCCTCGGCCGCGGCCGGGACCCCGGCGTGCGGCCCGCCGGCCCGTGAGCGGATCCGGTCGGCGGCCCGGCGGTGCGCGAGCGCCGACAGCCAGGCCAGGGGGGATCCGACCTGTGGGGCATAGCGGTCGGCCGTGTGCCACACCTGCTCGAACACCTCGCGGGTGACGTCCTCGGCGTCGGTGCCGCCGCGCACGACTCGGAGGACGATGCCGTGCACCTGTGCGACGGTGAGGTCGTAGAGCGCCGCGAAGGCGGCACGGTCCTTTCCCGCGACCCGGACCAGGAGGGGCCGGAGGCGGTCGTCCCCGACCGGGCCGGACCCCTCGGTCCCCGCGTCCGGCGCGCGCTTCGGGGGCGTCGGCGAGCCCGTCGTCGCAGTCATACGAACGACTGTAGACATCCCACCCTCCCGTCGCCGGGTTCGTTTTTCCTTGCGTTGCAGGAAGATCGGACTTCGTATCAATTCGTTATACGTCGTTACGCTTCCGTGATCTTCCTGCGTCGGGCTCGACACCGGCGACGGGGATGCTCGGTACTCGGACCGCTCCGGTACACCCGGCGACACGCTCGCCGACCGGCTGTCGGGCGAACGACTCGGAGAACAGACATGACGGCACCACGGATCCCCCACCGCCCGAAGGGCCCCTCGGCGCTGCTCGACGGCCCGCACGCAGGCATGATCCTCGCCGGCGGCGTCACGGTCGTGGGTGCGCTCGCCGCCGTGGCGGTGGCCGGCTCCGCGCTGCTGGCCGTCGCCCTCACGGCCATCGTCGCAGGTGCGGTGGCGGTCGTCGCCGCCGCGATCTGACGGCGACGAGGTGGAAACGCTCGACGCCGTCGAAGTACCGATCCGGCGCCTCGACGACGGACTGCTCGCGGCATCACTGGTACGCGCGTCCGGGCCGTCCCCCCGCCGCCGGCCGCCCCACCGCGCGGTTCCGGCCGCCGACGTCTCCGTACTCGTCCCCGTCCACCTCGGACCGGACTCCGGCGCGCGCGACGCCCTCGGCCACGCCGTGCGCGCGGCCGCCGAATCCCGCCGCGCCGGACGGCTCGTGGCGGTCGACGAGGTGGGGGCCGATCCGCGGGCCTCGGCGCTGCTGGCGCTGCTCGAACCGGAGATCGTGATCCTCGCGTCCGGGATGCTGACGCGGCGGGCGGACAGCGACGTCGCGCCCACCCTCCATGCCGTGGCCGCGCACGTCGAACGTACGGGCGCTGTCCTGGTGGCCGACGGGGTCGACTCACTCCGGCACCGGCGGCGGGCACTCGAACTCGGGGCCACCCACGGCCTCGGCCGGCTGTATCCGCCCGCGCTGCGAGCCGAGCCCGCCGAGTGTTTCCCGCCGAGCCCGACGTGGAGCACACCCGACGTGGAGACGCCGACCCCCTACGCCACCGTGGCGTCCGGCCGCGTCCCGGTGCGCAGCACCGAGCATCTGCTGGCCCGGATGACCGCCACCCTGGAAGCTCACGCCGCCACCGCCGGTCCGGACACCCTGGTGCTCGGCACGTTCCGGCACGTCGACCACTTCTGCGCCTCCACCCGATCCCGCTGGTCGGGCATGGCCGGGGGCGTCGCCCACGCCGGCGCCTACGCAGTGGGGATGAAGGCCGGTGTGGAGTCCGGCGTCGTCCACACGCCTCTCGACCCGGCGGACCCGCTGGCCGAGGAGTGGAACGTCGTGGTCCTCGGCGCCCACTTCGCGGGCGTGCTCTCCGCGGTGAGCACCCACCATCGGCATCCCGCCGGGGACCGTGAGTTCGACTACGTCGTGTCCTACGACCGTCCGACCGTGGTGCGCTGCGCCCGCTCGATCCTGCGGCGCGGCCCCTCCCCCGCCGCTCGGCGCGGGACCGGGTGACCGCCTCCGGGGCGACGGCCGGTCAGACCCCGGCTTCGATGTCGCGGCCGGACTGCTGCCACGCCACGGTGCCGCCGGCCACCGACACGGCGTTGATGCCGCGTCCGGCGAGATAGCTGGCTGCCTGCGAACTGCGTCCTCCGACCGCACAGATCACGTAGACGGTGTCGGCGTCCGGGATCTCGTCGGCGCGGGCGACGAACTCGCTGAGCGGGATGAGCGTCACGCCGGGCACCCGCACCTGCAGGTACTCGTCGCGCTCACGGACGTCGATGACGGGTGCACCGGCGGCGAGCGCGGTGTCCAATGCGGCCAGGCCGACCTCACGCATCCTGGTCGTTCCTCTCCGGGTTCGGGGCTGGTTCCGGTTTGCCGCGCCGTGCGAGGAGCCGGACTACCACGTAGACAACGGCTGCGCACACGGCGAGAAACCCCACCCACGGTAGCGCCACCCCCAAAGCGACCACCGACCCGGCCAGCGCCGAGCGCAACGCGTCCCATCCGGCGAGGACTCCGTCCCAGAAGCTGTCCCGGTCCGCGCGGCGCTCTGCCGAGATGTCCACGGTCAGGGTGGACAACTCGATCTGGTCGGCGAGGTAGCGCTGCTGGGCGACGAGGCCGTCGAGTTCGCCCTGGCGCTGCGCCAGCGCGTTCTCGGCCTCGATGAGGTCGGCGGTGCTCGCGGCCGAGGCCATCAGTGCGCGCAGCCGGTCCACCGACGACTGCAGGGCCGCGATCCGCGCCTCGAGATCGGTGTACTGGAGCGTGACGTCCTCGCGGGTGGTCGTCAGGCTGGTCACCTCGCCGAGACCGCGGATGTCCTCGATCGTTCCGGTGAGCCGGTCCGCCGGCACCCGGACGGTCAGCATGCTGCCGGCGCCCGGCTGCTCGGTGACCGAATCCACCCGGCCGCCCGCGGCCTCGACGAGCGTCACCACCTGTCGTCCGGCCGCGATCGGATCGTCGGCACGCAGAACCAGGTGCCCGGTGACGATCTCCTTGCGCGCGGTGGCCTGCGCGTCCGCGGGCGCGGATTCGCGGGTGCCGTCGGACAGGGAGGGCTGCGGCGGCGCCCCGTCACCTGGCCCACCGTCAGCCGGCCCCTCGCCGCCTCCGGCGCATCCGGCCAGGAACCACGCGAGCAGGGCGAGCAGGAGCACCAGGGGGCGTCGCATGCCGCAGGATGCTAACGGAAGTCGCGGGACTTTCCGATGATGCGCAGATCCATGCGCTGCAACCGGTCCGCCACCACCGTCACCGCTCCCTCCGCGTTCTGCACCCGCCCGCGCACGAGCAGCGCCAGTGCGGTGTGCGCGAGCGTGCGGTACCGCGCCCACAGGCCGACGGAGCACACCACGTTCACCATCCCGGTCTCGTCCTCGAGATTGAGGAACGTCACGCCCTCGGCGGTCGCGGGACGCTGCCGGTGCGTGACCGCGCCGCCCACGAGCACCCGGGCCCCGTCGGGGACCTGCAGCAGCCGCGCCGCCGGCACGACGCCGAGCGCGTCGAGCTGCGGCCGCAGGAACTGGGTGGGGTAGCTGTCCGGGGAGACTCCCGTCGCCCACACGTCCGCGGCGGCCAGTTCGACATCGCTCATGCCGGGCAGCGCGGGGGCCTGCGTCGAAGCGCCGACGCCGGGTAGCCGGTCGGGCCGCTGCGCCGCTGCGGCGCTCGCCGACCACAGCGCCTCCCGGCGGGTGATGCCGAAGCACCCGAGGGCGCCGGCCGTGGCGAGGGCCTCGGCCTGGGCGGTGCTCAGCTCGACGCGCCGGGACAGGTCCGGGAACGACGTGTACGGGCCGTGCGCCGTGCGCTCGGCGACGATCCGTTCGGCGAGCGCGTCACCGAGGTGGCGGACCGCGCCGAGGCCGAGACGCACCTCCCGGCCCCGGTTCTCGGTGGTGGCGTGGGCGAGGCCCACGTTCACGTCGGGCCCGTGGACCACGACACCGTGACGGCGGGCGTCGGCGACGAGGGACTGCGGCGAGTAGAACCCCATCGGCTGCGCACGCAGCAGGCCCGCGCAGAACGCCGCCGGATGATGCAGCTTGAACCATGCGGAATAGAACACCAGGGCGGCGAAACTCTGCGAATGACTTTCGGGGAAACCGAAATTCGCGAAGGCATAGAGCTTCTCGTAGATGCGGTCGGCAACGTCGCCGGTGATGCCGTGCCGCTCGCGCATGCCGTCGTAGAGCCGGCCGCGCAGCCGTTCCATCTTCGCGGTGGAACGCTTGGCCCCCATCGCGCGCCGTAACCGGTCGGCCTCGGCGGCCGTGAACCCGGCGGCGTCGACAGCCATCTGCATCAGCTGTTCCTGGAACAGCGGGACCCCGAGGGTGCGTTTCAGGGCCTTCTCGAGGCAGGGGTGGTCGTAGGTGACGGGCTCGAGCCCGTTGCGGCGCCGGATGTACGGGTGCACGGACCCGCCCTGGATGGGACCGGGCCGGATGAGCGCCACCTCGACCACCAGGTCGTAGAAGACGCGCGGCTTCAGGCGCGGGAGGGTGGCCATCTGCGCGCGGGACTCGACCTGGAACACCCCGACGGCGTCGGCACGGCGCAGCATCTCGTACACCCCCTCCTCGGCGAGGTCGAGACGAGCGAGATCCACCGTGATCCCCTCGTGCTCGGCGACGAGGTCGATCATGTAGTGCAGCGCGGAGAGCATGCCCAGTCCGAGCAGGTCGAACTTGACCAGTCCCGCGGCCGCGCAGTCGTCCTTGTCCCACTGCAGCACGGTGCGGCCCGCCATGCGGGCCCATTCGACGGGGCACACGTCGGCGACGGGACGGTCGCAGATCACCATCCCGCCGGAGTGGATGCCGAGATGGCGCGGCAGGCCCTCGACCTGGGCGGCGAGCTCGAGGACGGGCGGGGGGATGTCGGTGTCGGTCTCCTGTTCCACGCCGTGCCACCGGGTGACCTGCCGGCTCCAGGCGTCCTGCTGGCCCTGCGCATAGCCGAGGGCCCGCGCCATGTCGCGGACGGCGGACTTGCCGCGGTAGGTGACGACGTTGGCGACCTGGGCGGCGTGCATGCGCCCGTACTTGGCGTAGACGTGCTGGATGGCTTCCTCGCGGCGGTCGGATTCGATGTCGATGTCGATGTCGGGGGGGCCGTCGCGCTCCGGGGAGAGGAATCGTTCGAAGAGCAGCTCGTTGCGGACCGGGTCGACGTTGGTGATGCCGATGGCGTAGCAGACGGCGGAGTTGGCGGCCGAACCTCGCCCCTGGCAGAGGATGTCGTTGTCCTTGCAGAAGGTGACGATGTCGTGCACCACGAGGAAGTAGCCGGGGAAGTTCAGCCGGCCGATGACGTCGAGTTCGTGCTCGATCTGCCGGTAGGCCGCCGGGTTGTCCTCGGGGGCGCCGTAGCGGTGCCGCGCCCCGCTCAGGGCGAGTTCGCGCAGCCGGCTGAGTTCGGTGTGCCCCTCGGGTACGTCGAACGGGGGCAGGTTCGGGGCGATGAGCCGCAGGTCGAAGGCACAGTCGCGGGCGAGTTCGGCGGCACGACGGACGGCGCCGGGGTGGGCGGCGAACAGTCGTGCCATCTCGGCGCCGGAACGCAGGTGGGCGCCACCGGTCGGGAGGAGCCGTCCCGCGGCCTCGTCGAGACTCTGCCGGTCGTGGATGGCGGCCAGGGCCGTCGCCAGACGCCGGCGGTGCGGCGTGGCGTAGTGGGCCGCCGTGCTGGCGATACACGAAAGGCCTTGATTGTCGGCAAGTTCCGCGAGCAGCGCGTTGCGCTCGTCGTCCTCGGGGAGGCCGTGGTGAGTGAGCTCGACCGTGACACGATCGGCGCCGAAGCGCTCGACGAGGTCGCGCAGTGCCGTCCCCGCCGCCTCGGGCCCCCCGACCTCGAGTGCCCGGCGGACGTGTCCGCGGCGGCAGCCGGTGAGAATCTGCCAGTGCCCGCCGGCCGCACCGGTGAGCGCGTCGTAGTCGTAGCGGGGCCTGCCCTTCTCCCCGCCCGCCAGGTGCGCGGCGGCAATCTCGCGGGACAACCGCCGATACCCCTCCTGCCCCCGCGCAAGAACCAGCAGGTGCGTCTCGTCCGCCGATCCGGCATCGAGGGAGAGCTCGGCACCGAACACGGTACGCATCCCCAGCTCGCGGGCGGCCTCGGCGAAGCGCACGACGCCGTAGAGTCCGTCGTGATCGGTGAGCGCAACGGCTTCGAGGCCGAGACGCACCGCCTCCTCCACGAATTCCTCGGGGCCGGAAGCGCCGTCGAGGAAGCTGAACGCCGAGTGGGCGTGCAGTTCGGCGTAGGGCACGGTAGGCCCGTCGGGCGGCCGGACACGCGGTTCGTACTCCCCCCGGGTGCGCGACCAGGCGGGACTGTCGCTGCCGTCACCGGGGAACTCCACGTCGCGCCGGGGCCGGCCCGACAGCACGCGTTCGAGCTCCGACCAGGTCGGCGGGCCACTCCCCCACCCCATCCGTCACCGCCTTCGGGTCGACCTCCTGCGCTCATCGTACATATGTTCGATTGGCTGCCGGCCGACCACCCGCGGACGACGGTCACCGCCGCAGTTCCGTCGACGTCTCCAGCCGCCCCAGTTTGTGTGGGTTGTTGATCGCGTAGAGGCGGGTGATCCGGCCGCCCGCGATCACCAGACTCACTGCAGCGGCAGCGCCCTCGACCTCGAATCGTGCGCCCGGCATCCCGTTGAGCCAGGTGCCGGCCGCCACGAAGCCCGGGGCCTTGGCCAAGCGGATCAGCAACGCCGCCAGTTTCTCGGCTCCGGCGATCGGCTTCCGGGCAGCCGGCACCACCCCGCCGCCGTCGGCGATCGCCACCACGTCCGGGGCGAGCACCTCCATCAGAGCCTGCATGTCCCCCGTCGAGAGGGCAGTCATGAACGTCTCGACGACTGCCAGCTGCTCGGCCGGGTCCACCCGCATCCGCGGCCGCCGCGCCGTGACATGCCGGCGGGCACGGTGCGCGATCTGCCGGACCGCGGCCGGGGTCTTACCCACCACCTCGGCGATCTCGTCGTACGGCGTATCGAACACCTCACGCAGCACGAACACTGCCCGCTCGACCTGACCGAGGGTCTCCAGCACGGTGAGCATCGCGATCGAGACGCTCTCGGCGAGCTCGGCGTCCTCGGCCACATCGGGACTGGTGAGCAGCGGCTCGGGCAGCCATTCCCCGACGTACTCCTCGCGTTGCCGCGCCAGTGCCCGCAGCCGGTTGAGCGCCAGCCGAGTGACGATCCGGACCAGATAGGCCCGTGCGTCCCGCACCTCCGTCCGGTCCACGTCGGCCCACCGCAGCCACGTCTCCTGGACGACGTCCTCGGCGTCGGCAGCAGAGCCGAGCATCTCGTAGGCGACGGTGAAGAGCAGGTTGCGGTGGGCGACGAACGGGTCGCCGGTCATGCCTTCGACGCTACGGCGAGCGGCGCGAGGTTGCAGGCGGCGGAAAACCCCTGCGACTCGATGCCGAGTGCAGTGTTGGAGCGGGTCATGAAGTTCGTCAGCGCGATGTACGCGGTCAGCTCCACCATCGCGGCCGGGCCGAGCGCCTCCAGCAGCCGGGCCGACAACTCGTCGGTGACCGTCGGCGGGGTCTGCGTCATCGCCTCGGCGTACTCCATGACGTCGCGCTCCAGCGGCGTGAAGACATCCGACTCGCGCCACCGCGGCACTTCACGCGCCTTCGCCACGTCCAGCCCCTTGTTGTGGGCATGGAAGTAGCCGAGGTCCAGACAGAAGCTGCATCCGACCAGGCTGGCCACCGCCATGTGGGCGAACGACTTCAGGTTCTCGTCACACCGGTCCCACTTCTGAATCCGGCGACCGACCCCGAAGCTGAAGTTCAGCACTTTCCGGTTGTGCCACATCACCCCCACCGCCTCGGGCACGTCGCCGAGCATCCTTCGGGACATCCGCTTGACGAGCGCGCCGTAGATGCCGGTCAGCTCCGCCTTCGGGATCCTGGTGCTGCTGGTCATGATTCCTCCTTCGGTTATGTGCTCTCGGCATGGAGACACCGGCCACGAATCGAATGTGACATCCGAGCCGGAAATCGTTGCCGCGGGCGGCCGACCCGAGGAGGACGAATATGCACGCGGCCGGCGGCAAGCCGATCGAACCACCGCGAAGAGGACACCATCGAGCACCTCATCGCCCGGGTTCGCGCCGGACAGTGCCGCCAGGCCGTCGAGGACTCGCCGAAGGAAGCCGCCGAACCCCACCGCTTGTTCCCTGGGTGGTCCGTCACCGCCGATGCGGTGAGGACTTGCCGGCGGCGACGGGGTTGTGCGCCGGATAGGCGTGGACGAGCGCAGTGGACAGTTTCGGCACCGCATGGGTGAGGGTGTGTTCGGCCTCGTGCGCCAACCGGTGCGCGTCGGCCAGGCTCGTGTCGGCATCGATGTCGAGTTCGACGTCGGCATGCAACCGGTGCCCGATCCACCGCATCCGCACACTGCGCACGCTGCGCACGCCGGGCTCTTCGGACAACGATCTTTCGGCGGCATCGACGAGTTCGGGATCGATCCCGTCCATCAACCGCCGGAACACATCCCGCACCGCGGTGCGCAGGACCACGAGGATCGCGACGGTGATGACCAGTCCGACGATCGGGTCGGCCAGCGGGAACCCGAGGGCCACGCCGCCGGCGCCGAGCAACACGGCCAGGGAGGTGAAACCGTCGGTGCGAGCATGCAGCCCGTCGGCGACCAGAGCGGCGGAGCCGATCCGGCGGCCGACGCGAATGCGGTAGAGCGCGACGAGTTCGTTGCCGACGAATCCGACGAGCCCGGCCAGGGCGACCCATCCGAGTTGCTGGATCGGGACGGGGTTGATCAGCCGACGCACCGCCTCGACCCCGGCGACCACCGCGGACAGGGTGATCATCGCGACCACGAACAGCCCGGCCAGGTCCTCGGCCCGCCCGAACCCGTAGGTGTAGCGACGGGTGGCGGCCCGGCGGCCGAGCGCGAACGCGATCCACAGCGGAATCGCCGTCAACGCGTCGGAGAAGTTGTGCACCGTGTCCGCGAACAGCGCGACCGACCCGGAGACGGCGACGACAGCCAACTGCGCGACCGCGGTGACAACCAGCGCGACCAGGCTGATCTTGACCGCCCGGATACCGATTTCGCTGGACTCGAGCGCGTCGTCGACACTGTCCGCCGCGTCGTGGCTGTGCGGAGCGAACACCTCCCGCACCGCGGCACCCCACCGGCCACCGCGTTCGTGCCCATGCCCACGACCGTGGGTGTGGCTGTGGGTGTGGGTTGGCGGTTTCGGCGCGTGGCTCATGCTCGGCCACCTTCCGTGTGTGCCGGTGCGGGATCGACGCCTCGCTCGGCATGCAGAATCCGCAGATCGTCGCCGGTGCGGTGATGACCGGGAACGCCGGGCCCGGCATGCTCGGCATTGAACACCGCGTCGGTCACCAGTTGGCGGACGTGATCGTTCTCCAACCGGTAAATCACCTGGGTGCCCTCCTTCCGAGTGCGCACCAGCCGCGCCATCCGCAGCTTCGCCAGATGTTGCGACACCGACGGGGCGGGCTTCCCCACATGCTCGGCAAGGTCGTTGACCGACAACTCTCGATCCACCAACGCCCACAACACCTGGACTCGAGTGGAATCGGCCAGCATACGGAAGACCTCGACCACGAGATCGACCTGATCGCTCGGCAACCGCCGCCGACATGAATCATTATCTGCATTCATACGCAGATAATATCCAATACGGGTGATGGACTCCACGGAAGCGCAAGACGCCTCTTGACAACTACCCTGCACAAGCGGACATCAACGGGCGCCGGCAGATCGAGACCGACCAGCACCGAGGGCGCCCATCACGAGGTCGACCGCCCACCGACGCAGATGCACTAACGAAACCGGACGATTGGTTTTTCAATGGTACGGTGAGAGCGCCTCCAGGGACAGACCTCCGGGACGTGGCGTGCGCCGCGGCACGGACGGGCCTCTGGTTGCACCGCAGGGAGCGGAGGGTGAGGTTCCGTTCGGGCAGGCTCGGGGGGCCGGCCCGAACGGAACACTCCCGTCCGCACCTAGGTCACGCATGCTGTGGGGGCGGACAACGAAGCGAGGAGTGGTGATGCCCCGGGACTCCGTCGGTGCACCGACCGTCGAATCGGCAGCGGCCCCGGCCGACGCGAACGCGCCGGCCGCGGCTTCCCCTGCCGGGCGCCCGGCCCAGCAGCGCGCGATCCGGACACGACAACAGATCCTCCTCGCCGCCGCGCAGTTGTTCGCCGACAACGGCATCCACGGCACGGCCCTGGCAGAGGCCGCAGCCTCGGCCGAAGTGACCAAGGGCGCACTGACCTTCCACTTCCCCACCAAGGACGCCTTGGTCCAGGCGTTGATCACCGAACAGGAACAGCGCACCCTCGTCACGATCGGCGCGGTCCTGCACACCGACGCCCCGGCGCTCGAGCAGCTGGTCGCGCTCACCCATGCGCTGGGCCGGTTGTTCACCGAAGACCTGATCGTCCAGGCCGGATTGCGGCTGACCGGCGAATACGAACGCGCCGATCCCGAGGCGTACCGAGGCTGGATCACAGTGTTCGAGAGCCTGTTCCGACGCGCCGCAGCCGAAGGCGAGCTGAGCACCCGACTGAACCCGACAGCGCACGCCCGGTTCCTCGTCTCCGCCGTCGCCGGGGTGTATCTCCTGTCGATGGTCCTCGCCGACCGCGCGGACCTCGAGGTCCGCCTCGACCAGATGTGGGAGCTGTTGCTGCCCGGCATCGTCCGTGCCGACCGGCACGACCGGATCCCGGCGATCCGCACAGCACGCTGACGCTTTTCTCCTACCCGTCGGCGACGGGGCGGTAGGTGCAGACGTGCACGCCCGTCCCGCTGGTGACCGTGGAGACCAGCGCGAGCGTGCGCTGCACACCGTCGCCCGGAAAGATCGTCTTTCCGCCGCCGAGGATCACCGGCTCGATCATGAGCCGCAGCTCGTCGACCAGCCCTTCGTGGAGCAGGGTCCGGACGAGAGTGGGGCTTCCCATGACCATCAGGTCGCCGCCGTCGGTCTCGTGCAGCTTCCGCACGGCTGCGACGACCTCGTCGCCGGGGATCAGCGTGGTGTTGTTCCACGTCAGATCCGCGTCCCGCAACGTCCGGGACACGACGTACTTCGGGACGGCGTTCATCCGATCCGCGAACGGGTCGCCGGCCCGCTCGGGCCACGCCGCGGCCATCGTTTGCCACGTGCGCCGCCCGAACAGCAGGGCCTCGGTACGGCCCATCGCCTCGTCGATGGCCGCCCCCATCACCTCCTCGTCGAAGAACGGGAACGACCAGCCGCCGTGGGCGAAGCCCCCGTCGGTGTCCTCCTCCGGTCCACCCGGCGCCTGCACGACGCCGTCCAGGCTCATGAACTCACTGACCACGATGCGCACGGGACTCGCTCCTGTTCCTCTTCGGGGTGTACAGCGATACAGACCATCGCGTCACCCCGAAATCATCGCCTCTCCCGTCCCTCGTGCGCACCTTCGGCCTCGAACCGGGAGGAACTCGCGGCGAGAAGGCGGTTCCCGCGGCATCGGCCGAGTAGCACGCCCGGCAACCGCCCGCTCGTCGCAGGAACCTCCCGTTCGGTCCGCCGAGTACCCAGGCGCGCCGGTCCCCTTCGGGGTTGTCCCCCATTCCGATTTCCGGTGTGCGCCCGGATGTGCCGCCGCGCCCGCCCCAGCAGTATCGATCTCGTGAAGCGGGTACTGCTGCAACTGTCCGGCGCCGTCGTCGCCGTGATCGTCCTCGTCACCGCGATCGCTGCCGGCGTCGTCGTGCACGCCTGGAACTCGACGGTGGTCGACACCACCGGGCAGGTCACCTTCGACCGTCCGCTGAACATCCCACCGCTCGCGGACAGCACGGTCACGCCCGACGGGGTCCGCGTGTTCGATCTGACCATGCAGCGCGGCACCACGGACATCGGTCGCGGTCCCGGTACCCGGACCTGGGGCGTCAACGGGTCGTACCTCGGGCCGACGCTGCGTGCCGGGCGCGGCGAGCAGGTGCGGGTGAACGTCACCAACGATCTCGGCGAGACCAGCACCCTGCACTGGCACGGCATGCACCTGCCGGCCGCGATGGACGGCGGCCCGCACCAGCCGATCGCCCCGGGGGCGACGTGGAGTCCGCAGTGGACGATCGACCAGCCCGCCGCAACGCTGTGGTATCACCCGCACCCGCACGGCGCCACCGCCGACCACGTCTACCGCGGGGTCGCCGGGATGTTCCTGCTCGACGACCCGGCCGGCGGCCCGTCCCTCCCCGATCGATACGGGATCGACGACATCCCACTCGTGGTGCAGGACAAGCGGTTCGACGGCGACCAGCTCGACACCCGTGGGCCGATGTTCGCCGCCGTCGGTCTCCTCGGCGACGAGATCGTCGTCAACGGCACCCCGCGGCCCTACCTCGACGTCGCCACCGAGCGGATCCGACTGCGGCTGCTGAACGCCTCCAACGCCCGCGTCTACAACTTCTCCTTCGACGCCGGCCTGCCGTTCCTGCTCATCGGCACCGACGGCGGCCTGCTCGAACGTCCGGCGCCGATGCGCCGCATCCAACTCTCCCCCGGCGAGCGCGCCGAGATCGTCGTCGCGTTGCCCGCGGGCACGACGACCGTGCTCCGCAGCACGGCGCCGGACCTGGGCGCGGACTTCTGGCAGACCCGGTTCTCCGGCGGTGACGACGAGTTCGACGTCCTCGAACTGCGTGCCGCGCGGACCCTCGCGCCCAGCGCGCCGGTGCCCGGGGAACCGACCTCCCCCGAGGATCTCGGCACACCCACCGTCACGCGACGCATCGATCTCACCGGCTCCGGCACCATCGACGGCCGCGAAATGGACATGGCGCGCCTCGACCAGACCGTCGCCGCCGGCGCCACGGAGGTGTGGGAGGTCCGCAACAGCAGCGGCGCGATCCACAACTTCCACATCCACGGCACGAGCTTCCGCGTCCTCGGCGACGGCCATCCCGCGCTGTCCGGCCCGAAGGACACCGTATACATCGCGCCGGGGCACACCGTCCGGCTGCTGATGCGGTTCGCCGGCCGCCCCGGCCCGGCGACGCCGTACATGTACCACTGTCACCTGCTCCGGCACGAGGACAACGGCATGATGGGACAGTTCGTCGTCGTTGCCCCGGGCGAGGAGCCGAACGTGCCGCACGAACCGGCCGCCCACACCGCAGTCCACGAGTAGCGTGCGTCCCATGACGTCCGCGATCCGGATCGAGGGACTGGTCAAGCGATTCGGACGATTCACCGCGCTCGACGACCTCGATCTCGAGGTCGCCACCGGCGAGGTGCACGGCTTCCTCGGCCCCAACGGCGCCGGCAAGTCCACCACGCTGCGGGTCCTGCTGGGACTGCTCCGCCCGGACGCCGGGCACGTCGAACTGCTCGGCGGCGACCCCTGGCGCGACGTGGTGAGCCTGCACCGGCGGCTCGCCTACGTGCCCGGCGACGTGAGCCTGTGGCCCGGCATGACCGGCGGCGAGGCCGTCGACCTGCTCGGCCGGTTACGCGGCGGGCTCGACCGGCGCCGCCGCGCGGACCTGCTCGACCGGTTCGAACTCGATCCGACCAAGCGCGGCCGCACCTATTCGAAGGGCAACCGGCAGAAGGTCGCGCTCGTCGCGGCGCTGGCCTCGGACGTGGAGTTGTTGCTGCTCGACGAGCCGACCGCGGGGCTCGATCCGCTCATGTCCGCGGTGTTCCACGACGAGATCGCCCGGGAGAAACAGCGCGGGCGGACGGTCCTGCTGTCGAGTCACATTCTCAGCGAGGTCGAGGCGCTCGCCGACCGGATGAGCATCATCCGCGACGGCCGGGTCGTCGAGACCGGCACCCTCGAGGACATGCGCGCGGACCTGCGGTCCACCATCGACGCGGTCCTCGCCGCGCCCGTGGCCGACCCGACGGCGCTGACGGCGCTGCCCGGGATCCACGACGTGCGGATCGACGGCCCGCGCGTGCACTGCGCGGTCGAGCACGGCCGCGCCGGCCCGGTGCTCGCCGCGCTGGGCCGCTACGACATCCGCAGCGTCACCGTCTCGCCGCCGTCGCTCGAGGAGCTGTTCCTGCGGCACTATCACCGGCACGGCCGGGACGGGCAGGCCCCGACGTGACGGCATCGTTGACGGGGATGCGGCCGCTGCTGCGGGCCACCGCCGAGCAGGACCGCGGCAACGTCGCGCCGTGGATCGTGCTCATCACGGCGCTGTCGGTGTCGTCGGTCCTCGCCTACGGCTGGGTGTTCCCGGACGCGGCGAGCCGGCGCACCCTCGATGCCACGCTCGGCTCGAACCCGGCTCTGCGGGTCGTGTTCGGTCCGGCTCGCGACCTGACGTACGCAGACGGGTTCAACGCGTGGCGGGCCGGGGCGCTCGGCGCGTTCTTCGCGGCCCTGATGGCGATCCTGGCCGTCACCCGCAACAGCCGCGCGCACGAGGATTCGGGCCAGGCCGAGCTCATCGCCTCCGGCGTCGTCGGCCGCCAGGCCCGGCTGGCGACGGCCGTCGCCTGGGCGGCGCTGGCCTCCGTCGCGCTCGGTGTCGTCTGCGCGGGCGCGACGATCCTCGTCGGCGGCGGTGTCGCCAACTCGATCACGCTGGCCGCGACGTTCACCGCGTCCGGGCTGGTGTTCGGCGCCCTCGCGGCGGTCACCGCCCAGCTCGGCTCCTACGCCCCCACTGCCAATACCCTCGCGATCGGGATCCTCGGAGCCTGCCTGTTGATCCGCGCCTACGTCGACGTGACCACTCCGGACGGATGGGCGATCTGGACGACCCCGCTCGGCTGGGTGCAGCAGGTCCGTCCCGCGTCGGGAAACGACTGGTGGCCGCTGGCGGCCTGCCTGACGCTGACGGCGGTGCTGCTGCTGGTCGCGTTCGTCGTACAGGCGCGACGGGACTTCGGAGTCGGCGTGATCGCGCCGTCACCCGGGCCTGCGGAGGGCGGCGCGGGGACGAGCGTGTGGGGCCTGGCGCTGCGGCTGCACCGCGGTGCGCTCGCTGCGTGGGCGACGGTGTTCGTGGCGCTCGGGGTGGTGTTCGGATTCATGTCCACCACGTTCGCCGATGTCTTCGCCGACAATCCGGCGCTCGGATCGTTGCTCGGGAGCGGCCGCGGCTCGCTCGTGTTCGGTTTCGTGGTGACGATGCTGCAGTTGATGGGCATCGTCGCCGCGGTGTTCGGGGTCCAGGTAATGATGCGGCTGCGCGCCGAGGAACTGGCGCTGCGGGTCGAACCGGTGCTGGCCGGGGCGCTGACCCGGACCCGGTACTTCGCATCGCACGCCGGGATCGCGCTGCTCGCCCCCGCGGCGGCGCTGCTCGTGGGCGCGACGCTGTTCGCGTACGTCTCGTCGGCGCGGGGTGGACAGATTCCGGCCGGGGATCTGATCCGGCAGGCGCTCGTGACGATTCCGGCGGTGTGGGTGCTGGTCGGGCTGGCGGTCGCGGTGATCGGCGCCCGGCCCCAGGCGCGGATGCTCGGCTGGCTCGGTGTGGTCGCCGCATTCGCGCTGACGATCCTGGGGCCGCTGTTCCGGTTGTGGAACTGGATCCTGGGGATCAGCCCGTTCCGGCACGTGCCGGTGGTGACGGCGGCGCCGCCGCAGTGGCTCGGGTTCGCCGTGCTCACCGCCGTGGCCGCGCTGTTCGTCGCGGCGGGGTTCGCGGGGTTCCGGCGCCGGGACGTCGGCTGAGGACCGGACGCCACTACAGTCGCGGAGCATCGGGTCGTCACCGCGAACGGAGCACACCACATGAACCGTTGGTCCACATTCGTCGTCGACCGGCGCTGGTGGGTGCTCGGCTTGGCCGTCCTCGTCGTCGTGCTCGCCGGGGTCTGGGGCACCGGGGTGTTCGGCCGGCTCTCGCAGGGCGGGTTCTACGACCCCGGCAGCGAATCGGCCGAGGTGCAGCGCATCGTGGACGACAACTTCGGTCCGCAGACCGCCGACATCATCGCGATCTACACCCCGCCGCCCGGGCGCACCGTCGCCGACATCGGACCCGAGGTGACCGCGGTGCTCGACCGGTTCGCCGCCGAGGTTCCCACCCATGCGGTCGACTCCTACTGGTCGGCCGCGCCGCCGGCGAAGCAGCTGCTGCTGGCGAAGGACGGCGGCAGCGCGGCGGCGGCCGTCACCCTCGAGCCCGGCTCGGAGATCACCGTCACCACGTTCCAGGGCCTGCTGCCGAAGCTCGAGGTCCCCGGCGTCGACGCGCAGTTCGCGGGGAACTCGGTCGTCGGCGTCGCATTCACCACCCGGCTCGAGCGCGACCTGTTGTTCGCGGAGGCGATTGCGCTGCCGGTGACGTTGGTGCTGCTGGTGTTCATCTTCGGCGGTCTCGTCGCGGCGGCGGTCCCGGTGTTCGTCGGGGTCCTCGCCGTCCTCAGTGCCCTCGCCACGCTGCGCCTGCTCACGATGTACACCGACGTGAGCTCCTTCGCGCTGAACGTCACGTCGCTCATCGGGCTGGGCCTGGCGATCGACTACGGGCTGTTCATCGTCAGCCGCTTCCGGGAGGAACTCGACTCGGGTGCCGACCCGGCGACCGCGACCCGTCGCACCGTGCTCACCGCGGGCCGCACGGTGATGTTCTCGGGGCTGCTGCTGATGTGCGCGTTCGCCGGAATGCTCGTCTTCCCGCAGGCGCTGCTGCGCTCGCTGGGCCTCGGCGCGATCGCCGCGGTGCTCAGCGCGGCGGTGCTCTCACTCACCGCGATCCCCGCGCTGCTGGCGATACTCGGGCACCGCATCAACGCACTGACGTGGCGGGAGGGCGCGGCGCGGCGGGGCGAGGCCCGGGCCCGGCGCTTCTGGGGGGCGGTGGTGACGAAGGTGATGCGCCGGCCGGCGCTGGTCGCGGTGACCATCACCGCCGGCCTGCTGCTGCTCGCCACGCCGCTGTTGCGCGCCTCCTTCGGGGAGATCGAGTACACGGCCTTGCCGGCGGGCGACCCGGCGCGTGCCGCCACCCAGACGCTGCTCGACGAATTCCCCTCCACCGGCAACGGCGTCACGCTCGTGCTGAGGGGCGACGAGGGCTCCGGGCCCGCCCCGGCCGTGGTCACGTCGGTGTCCCGCGCGGCGACGGACGTGGACGGCGTCGCGCAGACCGTCACCGTCGCCTCGCGGAACGACGTCGTGGTGCTGCAGGCGCTGTACGCACAGGGCGTGGAGGAGACGCCGCGGGCCGGCGAGATCGTCCGGGAACTGCGGGATCTGCCGCCCCCGCCGGGCACCGACCTGCTCGTCGGTGGCGGCCGGGCGATGGTCGACGACAGCAACGCCGCGATAGCGCGGTCGATGCCGGCAATGATCGCGATCATGGTGCTGTCGACCCTCGTGCTGCTGTTCCTGGCATTCGGGTCCGTGGTGCTGCCGCTCAAGGCGGTGGCGATGGCGGGCCTGAGCCTGGCGGCCACGTTCGGCGTGCTCACCTGGGTGTTCCAGCTCGGGAACGGAGCGGAGTTGCTCGGCGTGACCCCCAGCCCGCTGGAGCCGAGCTTCGTGGTGCTGATCCTGGCGGTGGTGTTCGGCCTGTCCACCGACTACGAGGTGTTCCTCATGTCGCGCATGGTGGAGGCACGGGCCGCCGGGGCGAGCACGGAGGAGGCGGTGCGGTTCGGCACCGAACGCACCGGCCGGGTGGTGACCTCGGCGGCGCTGCTGCTGATCGTGGTGACCGGCGCCTTCACGATCTCGGGCCTGTCGATCATGCGGTTCCTGGGTGTGGGGATGATCCTCGCGCTGATCATCGACGCGACGGTGGTGCGGATGCTGCTGGTGCCGTCGCTGGTCAAGCTGATGGGCGAGGCGAACTGGTGGGCGCCGGCGTGGATGAAGCGGGTGCACGCGAAGGTCGGCATCGGACACTAGAATCCGTTCTTACCTTGCAGTAGGTTCGGGCCATGGCCACGTACCTCGTCACGGGCGGCACCGGCTTCCTCGGCACGCACGTGCTCGGGCGACTGCTCGCGACCCACCCGGACGCCGACGTCCATGTGCTGGTCCGGCCGGCGTCGCTGCCGAAGTTCGAGGCCCTCTCCGCGCGCCTGGAGGGTGGGACCCGGCTGCACCCGCTGCTCGGCGATCTCACCGAGCCGGGACTCGGACTCGAGGCCGCGACGATTCCGCCGGCCGAGCACGTCCTACACCTCGGCGCCATCTACGATCTCACCGCCGGAGAGGAGCAGGCCGCCACGAACGTGGCGGGCACCCGCGGGGTGATCGCCCTCGCGGAGAAGCTGGGCGCGACCCTGCACCACGTCTCGTCCGTGGCCGTCGCCGGTGATCACCGCGGCACGTTCGCCGAGGACGACCTCGACCTGGGCCAGCACTTCCCGTCGCCCTACCACCGCACCAAGTTCGAGGCCGAGAAGGCGGTCCGGGCGAGCCGGGTGCGCCGGCGCATCTACCGGCCGTCCGCGATCGTGGGCAGCTCCACCACCGGCGAGATCGACAAGATCGACGGCCCCTACTACTTCTTTCCCGCCCTGGCCGCGCTGGCGGCGCTGCCGTCGCGGCTGCCGCTGGTCCTGCCCGACCTCGGCGACACCAACCTGGTGCCGGTCGACTACGTCGCGGCCGCGATCGTCGAACTGATGCATCGTCCCGGACTGGACGGGCGCACCTTCCACCTCGTCTCCCGCCCGCAACCGGTCCGCGAGGTGTTCGCGGCGCTGGCCGCGGCGGCCGGGGCCCCCGTTCCCGTCGCCGGCGTGCCCGGCGCGCTGGTACGTCCGCTGTTGTCGATCACCGCGCTTCCCGGCCTGAAGACCGCCCGACGCCTCGCACTGCGACGGACGGGCATCCCACCGGTCGTGTTCGGCCAGCTGACCTTCCCGAGCCGGTTCGCCGACCGCAGCACCCGGGAAGCCCTGCGCGGTAGCGGCATCACGCTGCCCGAGTTCGCCGGCTACGCCCCCGTGCTGTGGCGCTACTGGCGCGAGCACCTCGACCCCGGCCGTGCCCGCCGCGACGATCCGCGTGGACCGCTCGTGGGACGGCACGTGCTGATCACCGGTGCCTCCTCGGGGATCGGACGGGCGAGCGCGATCGCCGCGGCCCGCGAGGGTGCCGTGGTCTTCGCCCTCGCCCGTCGCGCCGAGGCACTCGACGCAGTCGTCGCCGTGATCCGCGCGGGCGGCGGCAGCGCGTACGCGTATCCGTGTGACCTCACCGACCCGGCGGCGGTGGAACGCACCGTGCAGGCGGTCCTCGCCGAGCACGACCACGTCGACATGCTCGTCAACAACGCGGGACGCTCCATCCGGCGCGGGCTGTACCACTCGACGGACCGGCTGCACGACTTCGAACGCACCATGGCGGTCAACTACTTCGGTGCGGTGCGGTTGACCCTGGCCCTGGTGCCGCACATGCGCGCACGGCGGTTCGGGCACATCGTGAACATCAGCACCGCCGGGGTGCAGGCCCGCACCCCGCGATACGCCGCGTACATCGCCTCGAAGTCCGCGCTCGAGGGGTTCGCCGACGTCGCCGCCTCCGAAACCCGGGACGACGGAATCACTTTCACCACCATTCACATGCCGCTCGTGCGCACCCCCATGATCGAACCCAGCGGGGCGTACAACCCGGGTCCGGCGATCAGCCCGGAGGACGCCGCGCGGATGGTGGTCCGGGCCCTCGTCGAACGGCCCAAGCGCATCGATGTGCCGATCGGCACCCTCGGCGAGCTCGGCGGCATCTTCGCGCCGGGCCTGCGGGACCGGATGTTCTCGCTCTACTACCACGCCTACCCCGACGCGCCCGCCGCGCGCGGCGAGCAGTGCGCCTCCGCCGACGCACCCCCGCAGCCGCGGGCGCTGCCCCGTCCGGTGCTGCCGAACCCTGCGGTGCTGCGCCGGATCGGCCGGCTACTGCCCGGCGTGCACTGGTGAGGCGGCTGCGCCGCCGGTGTGTCCTTCGGGCGGTCCCGGCCGCCCGAAGGACACACCGCACTAGAGCGCAGTTGTCTCCGTCGCCATCAGCGGTCGCACCGGCTTCGGATCGGCGCCGCAGCTGACCGGACGCGGCGGCAACTGCCGGGTCTCGACCTGCACGCGCCAGCGGCGACCGTCGCGGTGCCGCACCACCGTTCCGGCGTCGCCCTCGTCGACGACGAGCGCGTCCGCATCCGCGGGCACCTGCCCCCGCACCGCGATCTCGGCGACCTGCCCGGCCGCGGACCAGCTGCTGCGCCCCCGCAACCCCGGCAGATACACCTCGCCGCGAGCGGCGGCCGCCACGGCGTCCCGGCTCTGCGCGACGTCGAGCCGGCCGTAGGTGTAGCCGGTGGGCAGCAGGATCAGCGACGGGGCGAAGCGGTGCCCGCCGGTGTGCGAACACTCCCACACGTCGTCGCCGAACTCCGCAGCCAGCGCCGCCGCCACGGGGCGCCCCAGCACGGCACAGCACCGGTCCCGTTTGCCGTGGGCGCACACCAGCGCGACGGGCCGGTCCTGCGCACGGCCGAGGCCGGGCGCCGGGCCGGCGACGATGCGCGGGATCAGGTCGAGCAGTTCCTTCGGCTCCCCGACCTCCAGCCGCTCGCACCAGCTGCCGCCCGGATCGGAGCGGGCCAGGAGCACGGTGCGGCCGTCGCCGCGGCGGGCGGTGTCACGACCGGGCCGCCGGACGAACAGGAACCGCACTCCGGCGGCGTCGGCCGCGGCCGAGATCTCGCCGGCGAGGCCGGGGCCGAGAGCGGTGCCGTCGAGGACGTCGCGCCCCCAGCCGGACGGCATCTCGAGGCACACCCAGCCGGGGGCGGTCGCCGCGGTGCCGGGCAGGGGCTCGTCCAGCGCGGAGGCCGCCGAGCAGGCAGGAGGAAAGGCAAGGCTCACCCGCCCATTGTGTCCGTTCGGGCTAGTCGTGGAAGCGACGGCCCTCCGCGAGCTGCTGCACGAAGGCCTCGATGCGGCGTGCCCGGGTCTCCGGGCGCTTCGCGGCCTGCAGCCGGTACACGATCGCGTACCGGTTGCGGCCGTCGAGCGTGTCGTAGAAGGCCTGCGCCGCGGGATTGCCCGCGAGGGCGTCGAGGAAGTCCTGCGGCACCTGCGCGGTCGCCTGGCCGGCGTAGGCGCGCTCCCAGCGGCCGTCGGCGCGGGCGCGGGCGACCTCGGCGGCCCCGGCCGGCGCGAGCCGGCCCTCTGCCTCGAACCGTTCGGCGAGCGCCCGGTTACGCTGCGACCAGGGGCTGCGGGCCCGGCGCGGAGTGATGCGCTGCAGCCGGAAGTCGTCGTCGAGCCTGCGTGCCTGACTGTCGATCCAGCCGTGGCACAGCAGTTCCTCGACCACCTCGGCGTAGGTCACCGACGGATGCGCCGATCCCTTCTTGGCGAGCTTGACCCAGATGCCGGGCGAGTCCGTGTGGTGCTCACGCAGCCAGGCGGCGAAGGACTCCCGGTCCGGGAAGTACTCGACGGGCAGCTCGTCGGCCATGATCATCTCCCCAGCCGGCGCAGGCCCGCCCGCGTCCACAGGCCCAGGAAGCCCTGGGACAGGTAGGCGAGAGAGCCGAGCGCGAGCACCCACTTGACGGTGCTGACCGTCGTCGCCACCCGGACGGTGGTGTCGGTGATGCGGTCACGGTGGTCGAGCAGGTACAGGCCCGCGGCGTTCTCGACGTAGTCCGCCGCCGCGGCCACCGCCGGAGCGACGGCGAGGACCCGGCGGGTGTGCGCGGGCACGGGCCGGTGCTCGGCGAGCGATCGCGCACCGGCCTGCAGTGCGATGGCAAAGATCAAGGGATGCACCAGATCCCAGTAGTAGTGCCGGCGATACCGCGGGGCGGTGTCCGCGTCGAGTCCGTCGAGAACGTTGCGGTATGTCGCCGCGGAGAAGGCGGTCTGGATCCGTCCCACCGCCGGCGCGGCGGGGCCGAGCACGCGGGCGATGTTCGCCTGCGACACCACGAATACCGCGGCGGCGGCCAACAGTCGACGGTCGGACGCGGTCCATGTCATGCGGCGATCCTAGCGGCTGCGCCGCAGCGCGAGCGCCCTGTCGGGCCGACGGCTCGTGGGTGCCCCGTTCCCGCCCTCCCCGATCCGGATCAGCACGTGGTGATGAACTGTGCCGGCGTGCACCGTGCCCTCGTGCGTCGTGCAGGGCTGCCCTGTGTGCGGGAGTCGAACCCGCGGCGCTGCCCTCCGCGCGCCTGAGGATACAAAAAGGTCGATTCACCGCGACCCACGGCGTGTGCTCGCTTCCGATTCGGGTACCCGCTGCCCACGATCACTCGTCGATCAGATCAACCTCCCAGTTCACGCGCTGGATCTCCATGTCCACCTGCCGGATCCGGCGGGCCAGGTCGTCGGTGGTGCGCCGCAGGTCCCGGACCGACAGCGCCGAGACGTATGCCAGTTCGGACCGGAGTTGTCGCCCGTATCGGTCCCTGCTGCCCGAGGCCGCGTCCGCGGCCGCGGTCAGCGCACGGTGCCGGGCCTGCAAGGCGTCCCGTTCGGCCAGCGCGTCGGTGAGCGTGCGGTCGCCGACGCGGGTGGCGGTGTTCGTCTTGTTGATCCGAGCGATCAGCAGCGCATGCCGATCGATGGCGTCGGTGAGTTGGTCGAGGAGCTCGCCGGCATTCTCGGCGGGCTCCTCACCCTCCTGGTACCGGGCGTTGGCCACGATCCGGGTGCCGAGCTGCTCGATCCGCCGTTTCAGCTCGCCTCGCTCGGCGAGTGCCTCTGCCAACCGCATGGCGTCGAATCGTAGACGACCGGTCGTGTTCATGTGAACCCGGTTTCCGGCACCGTCGAGACCACCCAGCCGGGCGGAAATACCGTGTCCCACGTTCCGGTCCGCGAACGGCCCTGCCACGTCGGCGTGCCCGGGGGTGAGCTGCGGTACAGGCCGCGCGCGGCGGCAAGAGTGCGGTCGTACTGAGTCGGCCAACCGATGTCGGCGGCGAGCTGCTCGAGGACGGTGCGATCTCGGCTCAACGCCCGCTCGGTGTGCGCCAACGCGGGCAGCGAATCCCGCTTGTCGGTGTTGCAACCTCCGCAGGCGAGTACGAGATTGGCCAGCCCGTCGAGAGGCACCCGGGACCACGGTAGCACGTGGTCAACCGGATTTCCATCGGAAAGGCTTGTCGCACAATAGAAACACTGCGTTCCGAAGGCCTCGCGCAGCGCCACGCGCGGCTTCGCGAGCGAGACGCGGTCGCGGCCGAACAGGTGCCCCGCGATGTCGGGAACGTCCTCGTCGAGAAAGGCGTTGTAGCGGCGCACGTCCTGAACCCACAGGATCTCCAGTGTCGGGGTGAGCAGACCGGACAGGCGGGCCAGCGCCGCCGCGACCCCCGGAAACAGGCGGATTACGCCACCGTGCCGGGCAATCGCCGCTCGGGTGATTCCGGAGTGCAACCAGGAGTCGTCGTAGAGGAACGGTTCGCCACGTCCGCCCGGTAGCCGCTGCAGCCGGTACAGCGGTTGCTGCGCCAGTGTGAGCGCGACCTCCGCGACAGCCTCGCGGTACAAGTCGGGCATCCGCAGCCTCGCGATGGACAGGCCGACCACCCCGCCGGCGTTCGCCGCACCGCGCAGCACCTCCACCGCCGTCAGGATCCGAGCCTTCGGCTGCGAGGACTGGCGCAACCGGTGCCCGTCGAACGGACGGACCTGGGGCCAGTACAGGTCGATCACCCGCTCGGCCAGGGCGTCGATCGGCACGTCGAGTGCCGCAGCCGGGTCCGCCGGCAGATGTTCGACGCAGAAGCCGACAAGTGCCGAAAGGGTCGCAAGCTTGTAAGTGGCGGTCCGGGCACCGGTCTCGAGGACGGCGACGACGCGCTGACCGAGCGCGAGGGCGTCCGTGGGTGGTCCGGTACCGTCCACCCCGCCACGGTAGCGCAGCGGGAGGAATCATGATGGGCAAGCTGGTCCGCGACCGGATTCCCGACATCATCGAGGCCGACGGCCGGGTGGCGCGCACCCGTGTACTCGATCGGGACGAGTACCGCAGCGCCCTGCTCGACAAGCTGGTCGAGGAAGCACACGAGCTGCGGGAGGCGCACAACGGCGACGAGCGGCTCGGCGAACTCGCCGACGTGCACGAGGTGTTCACGTCCCTGCTCGCCGCGTTCGGGATCGCTGCCGAGGAGGTGGCTGCCGCGGCCACCGCCAAGCGCGCCGAGCGCGGCGGCTTCGATCGCCGCATCTGGCTGGAATAGCGTCGGTACACCGGCAACAGCTTCCGGACAGCGACAACCGTCTCGACGGTTGTCGCTGTCCGGAAGCTCTGTCGTGGCGGAACGAGTGCTCAGGTGAGGAAGGGCAGCACGGCGGCCTCGAACTCGCGGTGCCGATCGCGGTGGATGCTGTGGCCGCAGGTGAAGTCGTGGACCGCGACGTCGCCGAGGACGTCCACAGCGGCCTCGAGCCGGGTCGGATCGACCATGCTGCCCGGCCCGCCCCGCAGGATCATCGTCGGTGCGGTGATCCGCGGAAGATGTTCCCACCACCGCGGATTCGGCGCGCGGAACTGGGTGAGCGCCGAGCCGGTCATGGAGCGGTCGAAGGCGAACGTCGCGCGCGGATTGCGCAACAGGCTCGTCGAGGCGTGCCACAGCTCGGCCGGCGACGGCAGGCGCCCGCCGAGCACCTGCGGCGGATCGCCCGGGCGCAGCGGCAGCGGCGCCTCCTCGAGCACCAGGCGCCGCACCAGGCCCGGGCGCTGCTGCGCGACGAGGGATCCGGTGTGCCCACCGAGGGAATGCCCGACGAGGTCGACCGTCTCGAGGCCCAGGTGTTCGCAGAGCCCGAGCACGTCGGCGCCGAACTCGTCGAAGCGGTAGGACGCGGCGCGGGCGCTGCGCCCGTGGCCGCGCAGGTCCACCGCGACGACCCGCCGGCCCGCCGCGAGCAGGGACCGGGCGAACCGGTCCCACGTGCGTCCGTCGCCGCCCATCCCGTGCACCAGCATCACCGGCACCGGGTGGTGGCCCGTCCTGGGAGCCGAATCCCGGTAGGCGATCGCCACACCGTTCGGCGCGGCCGTCAGCACACTGGTCTCCACGTCAACCGAGGGTACTCACTCGTAGACGCCCTCCACATGCCAGCGTTCGTCGACGTGGATCACCAGCAGGGCCCGGGACTCCTCGAGCCGCACCTGCAGCCGCGCCGCCGCCCGCGCCGCGGCCGGGTCCCACCAGTACTCGTCCACCGGCCACGGCCCGGCCCAGGCGTGCACCCGCCAGCTGCGGCTGCCCCAGCTCAGCCTGGTGGGATCGCCGCTGAGCAGACCGCGCTCGGTCACCGTCACCGGGGTGCCCGACGCGTCCTCGAGCGCGATCGGGGGCAGGGTGGTGAGCACCACCGCCGGGGCGGGCGGGGGCAGCCGACCCGGCCACGGCGCCGACGGATCCGTCGCCGGCACCCGCTCCTCCCCCAGCGGCACGAGGGTCACCCGTTCCAGCGGGCCACGTCCGCCGCTGAGCACCCCCACCAGCACGGCTTCGCCACCGAGCAGTCCCTGCACCCGCACCAGGGCGCGCCGGGCCCGTTCGTCCTCGTCGCCGGCCCCGCCCCACAGGCCCAGCTGCAGCGCCCCCGCCGCCACCACCTCCACCGGTTCGAGCCGCAGCAGCACGATCCCGGCGGTGGGGCGGGTCGCGCTGTGCCCGGTGAGCCAGCCGTCGAGCTGCCAGCGCACCCGGTCGGCGGTGCCGTCCGGGGTCAGCGGTTCGGCGCAGCGCCACGTCCGGGCCAGCTCCTCACCGTTGCCGGTGCGGGCGGCCACCAGCAGCCGGGTGCAGGCCACCCCCGCCGCGGCCAGCCGGGTGTGCAGCAGCGCGGCGAGCGCCCGGCCGGCGAAGGCGGCCGAGTCGACCCGTTCGAGCGGCGGATCGCAGGGGCGCTCCACCACCAGATCGGGCGGCAGGGCACGACCGGACGGCGGGCGCTGCGGCCGTGCCCGTGCGCTGCGGTGCGCGGCGACGGCGTCCGCACCGAAGCGGGAGGCGACGTCGGTCGGCGACAGCGCGGCGAACGCCCCGATCGTGCGCAGACCGAGCCGTTTCAGCAGGTCCACCAGGTCGACGCGGTCCGGCGCGGTCAGGGACGGCTCCACGCAGATCTCCGAAATATTCAGGGGTGCAAGGAATTCCTTGTCCTCTCCGGGCGGGACGAGGTGGGCGTGGCGGGCGGCGAGCACCGCGGTGAACAGCTCGTCGGCGATGCCGACCTGGCATTCGACGCCGGTGGCGGCCACCTCGTCGACCAGCCGCTCGGCCGCCGCCTCCTCGGAACCGAACCAGCGCACGACGCCGCGTGCAGCGAGCACCACCAGACCGGGGCGCAGCACCTCCACGCCGGGCGCCGCCGCGTCGATCGCCGCCACCACCGGCTCGAACAACCGCGCGTCGCGGCCCGGATCATCCTGGGCGACATACAAATCCGGGCACCGAGCCTGAGCCTCCCGTCGCCGCAGGCCCCGTCGCACGCCGGCGGCCCGGGCCGGTGCGGAACAGGCCGCCACGCGGTTGGCCGAGATCACCGCCACCGGCGCCGTGGGCGGCAGGTCGGCAGCTGCGGCGGCGGCGATCGCCGGCCAGTCCGGGCACCACAGGGCCACCACCCGGGCCGGGCCGGATTCGCTCACCGCGCCACCTCGGCCGGGCGGGGCGCACTCCCCACCCGCGCCGGTTCGCCGGGGCGCCACTCCACTCCGGTTCGACCGGCACACAAGTCTATTCGCGCCACACGGGGCTGGAAGGCACGGCCCTGCGCGCGCACGGAAAGCCCGGTGCCGCACAGCCTGCCCCGGGCCGAGGCCGACAGTCCCCGGTAGCCGTGCACCGCGGCCTCGAGCCGCACGTGCGCTCCGTCCCACCGGCCGTCGGTGACCATCAGGGCCGCGCCCTTGCTGCGGGCCCGCGCAACCACCGCCCGGGTCCGCGCCGGCGGTACCACGGCGCCCCCGAGGCCGAGGACGACGAGGTCCATGCCGTCGAGCAGGACGGCAGCCACCTCCACCGGATCCGGTCCGGGCTCGGGGATCAGCGCGATCCGGCTCAGTTCGGCCCCCATCTCGGCGGCGGCGAGCAGGCCGAGGCGGCGATGCCCGACGACGGCGGCGTGCCCACCGGCGGCGGTGGCCGAGGCCAGCACACCGATCAGCAAAGACATTGCCCCGGAGAAACTTACGACGGATCCGCGGACCAGGCCCCCGTCCGGGAGCAGCCGTGCGAGCGGCTCGGGTACCGGAAGCAGCCGGTCGACCGGCACCGGGGACGTCGCGGGCTCGGCGGGGCGGGGACGAGCACTCTCCCCCCTCACAGGAATCGCGGCGATCTGCCGCCGCAACGCCTCGAGCCGTTCCTGCCGGGGGAGCCCCGCCGGAGCCTGCGACCCGCCCTCGACCGGAAACTCGGCCACCTCACCCACACGAACTCCCCTCGCCCTGCGCCGGCCGCGTATAGCACGGCCCACCGACAAACCGCGGGGAAGACGCGATTGTTCGAACACGTATTCGAACAGGTTCAGTAGACCCGACGGCGGGGCGCCCGTCAAGCGATGGCCCACCGCGGCATCCACTACCCTCGTCAAGGTGGCGGAACAGGAGCGAGCGGCAAGCGTCGTCGGCCCGGATCAGCTGGTGGCCGGACGTTATCGACTCGTCTCCAAACTCGGCGGCGGTGGTATGGGCGCGGTCTGGCTCGCGCACGACACCCTGCTCGACCGGGACGTGGCCGTCAAGCAGGTCACCTCGACCGTGGGCCTGCCCACGGAGGCCGCCGAGGAGATCCGCCGCCGTACGCTGCGCGAGGGCCGGATCGCCGCCCGCCTCACCCACGAGCACGCCATCTCCATGTACGACGTCGCCCTCCACTCCGGCGAGCCGTGGCTCGTCATGGAGCATCTGCCCTCCCGCAGCCTCGCCCAGGTGATGAACATCGCCGACACCCTGCCGCCGCTCGAGGTGGCGCAGATCGGCACACACATCGCCGACGCGCTCGCCGCCGCCCACGCCGCCGGGATCGTGCACCGCGACATCAAGCCGGGCAACATCCTCGTCGCCGAGCGCGGCCGCGAGCTGGGCACCGTGAAGATCAGCGACTTCGGCATCGCCCGCGCCAAGGGCGACCACGACCGTTCCGGTGTGATCACCGGTACCCCCGCCTTCTTCGCACCCGAGGTCGCCCGCGGCAGCGATCCCACCGAGGCCAGCGACGTCTTCTCCCTCGGCGCGACCCTCTACACCGCAATCGAGGGCCAGCCACCGTTCGGCATCGACCCCGACTCGATCGCCCTGCTGCACCGCGTCGCCCGCGCCGAGATCATCCCGCCGACCCGGACGGGCCCGCTGACCGACGTCCTCCTCGCGATGCTGGAACCGGACCCCGCCCGCCGCCCGACGATGGAGCAGGCCCGGGACCGTCTCGCCGCGGTCGCCTTCGGGCCCGACGCCGATCCGGCACTGCTCCGCGGCCGGCCGATCCTGTCCGCCGACGGCACCGTCCCCGTGTGGGCGCGGCGCGCCACGACCCTCGTCGGTTCCCGGCGCACCGCGGGCACCGGGGGCACCCTCACCGGGTTGCCCGCAGCTCCCCACAGCGCGCCCCGCTCGATGTCACCGCGGGGCGTGCCCCGCTCGATGTCACCGCGGGGCCTGCCCCGCTCGATGTCACCGCGGGGCGTGCCCCGCCCTGCGGAGCTGCTGCACCGGCTGCGGCCCACCGGTCCCCCGCCGCGCACCACGCAGGAGAAGATCGTGGCGTTCGCACCGATGGCGATGGCGATCATGGTGGCCGTGCTCGTTCTCGCGCTGATCGTGGCCCTGATCGTCGCGGTCGTCGTGAGCTGAGCTTGACCTTCGGGTCGGCCGAAGCTCGATGATGGGGCCGTGACCACCTCCCCAGACCTGATCACGATCGGCACCATGGCCCGGCTCAGCGGGCTCACCCCGGGAGCGCTGCGGTTCTACGGCGACTGCCGGCTGCTCGTGCCCGCCGTGGTCGATCCCGTCACCGGCTACCGGTACTACACGGTCGACCAGCGCGAGCGAGCGGTGACGATCCGTCAGCTCCGCGAACTCGACGTCCCGCTCGACGACGTCGGCCGGATCCTCGACGGCGATGCCGAGTCCGGTGCCGCGCTGCTCGACGAACACGTCGCCGAGCTGCATCGCCGGGCCGAGCGCGCGACCCGGCTGGCCTCCGCCGTCAAGGCCCGCCTCGTGACGCCGCCGACGGTCGTCGTGCCGGGCCGGCTCCTCGCCGACACCGTCGAACGCGTCCTTCCGTCCGTCGCCACGGATTCGGAAATCCCTTGTCTGACAGGCATTCTCGTTGAGGTCGACGCCGGGGCGGTGGTCCTGACGGCGACGAACCGTTACCGGCTGACCACCGGCTCGGTGACGGCCGCGGCCCGCACCGGGAACCCGTTCCGCACCGTCGCCGACGGCTCCGCGCTCCGCGGGACCGCCGCGTGGCTGCGGGAACACGAGAACGTCGGCCTGGCCCTCGACGACGACTCGGGCGCGCTCACCCTCACCGGCGCGGACGGCGGGCGGCACCGCTGCCCGGCCGTCGGGGGCACCTTCCCCGACTACGGCAGCATGCTCGCCGCCCTCGACCCACCGGTCACGCGGGTGATCGTGCACCGCGACGCCCTGGCCGGGGCCGTGCGCGACGCCGCGGCCGGCACGATCGACCTGCGCGTGCGGGCGGCGGCACTCACCGTCGGCCACCGGGGGCACGACCGCGTGCTGCCCGCCGACGTCACCGGCGCCGACCTGGATCTCTCCTTCGACCGGGACGGGCTGGGAGCCGCCCTCGACACTGCCGTCGGCCCGGAGGTGCTGCTGGACATCGCCTCCTACGACCGGCCCGTCGTGATCCGTTCCGCTGCCGCCGGCGACCTGACCACCCTGGCCATGCCCGTCCGCCGAGAAGAACACCCGTGACCGCGACCCGACCATGACCGCCGTCGCCGGGGTGATGACCGCGGCGGCGCTCGCGGCCGGATCGACCGAGCGGCTGCCCACGCACGGAACTCCGGTCAGTCGATCCGCCGCCGGTGCGCCCACCGGGTGAGCGCATTGCGGTTGGACTGCTGGGTCTTGCGCAGCACGTTCGACGCGTGCGTCTCGACGGTCTTGACCGAGATCACCAGTTCCTCGGCGATCTCGCGGTAGGTGTAGCCGCGCGCCAGCAGGCGCAGCACCTCGAGCTCCCGGGGGGTGAGCGAATCGAGTTCGGGGTCGAGCGGCGGCTCGGGGACGCTCGAGCGGCCGGTGAACGAGTCCAGGACGAACCCGGCCAGGCGCGGGCTGAACACCGCGTCCCCGCCGGCGACGCGGCGCACCGCGTCGGCCAGCTCGGCCCCCGAGATGGTCTTGGTGACGTAGCCGCGGGCGCCGGCCCGGATCACCGCGATGACGTCCTCGGCGGCGTCGGAAACGCTCAGCGCCAGGCACACCGGGCCCTCGGTGATCCGCCCGAGCACCGCCACCCCGCCCCCGTCGGGCATGTGGACGTCGAGCAGGACCACGTCGGGGCGGGTGGCATCGATTCCCGCGACCGCTTCCGCGACGGTGCCGGCCTCGCCGACGACCTCCATGTCGCTCTCCCGGCCGAGTTCGGCGCGCACCCCCGACCGGAACACGGCATGGTCGTCGACCAGGAACACACGGAAACGGCGGGAGGCGTCGAGTGACGTCAAGTGGGCTGCTCCTCTGGATGGGCGTCGGTGCCCTCCCACTCTAGGGTCGTCGTCCGCTCCGGTCCGGCACCGGCACGGGGCATGTGGATGCGGATCTCCGTGCCCTTGCCCGGGTTCGAGCGCACACCGACCCGGCCGCCGCGACGCTCCACGCGACCCCGGATCGAACGGGCCAGGCCCTGCCGGTCCTCCGGCACCGCGGATTCGTCGAAGCCGACGCCACGGTCCCGGACGAAGACGCTCACCTGTTCGGGTTCGACCTCGACGAACAGGTCCACGCTGTCCACCCGCGCGTGCTTGGCCGCGTTGACCAGTGCCTCCCGGGTGGCGCCCAGCAGGGCGGTGAACGACTCGGCGGTCAGGTCCTCGTCGTCGCCGGGCACCACGTCGCCGACGATCACCGGCGCCACCGAGACCCCGTACTGGTCCTCCACCTCGCCGGCGATGGTGCGCAGCGCCTCGGCCAGGCTGGTGTGCGGGGTCTCGCCGCCGCCGAACAGCCAGCGGCGCAGCTCGCGTTCCTGGCTGCGCGCCAGGCGCAGCACCTCCTGCGAGTTGTCGGCCTGCTTCTGGATCAGGGCGAGCGTCTGCAGCACCGAATCGTGCAGGTGCGACGCGATCTCCTCGCGTTCCTCGTTGCGGACGCGGGCGGCGCGTTCCTCCTCGAGCGCGCGCCACATCCGCACCCACAGCGGCACCGACAGCAGGCCGGCCCCGACCAGCGTCACCAGCACCGCCAGCACCGACGAGCGCAGGGCCGCCACGTCGACCTGGGCGAGGATCACGACACCGAGCCCGAGCACGATGAGCGAGGCGCCGCCGACCACCCGCGCCCAGGTCAGCACCGTCGGGCGGGCGGGCAGGCCCAGCACCGAACGCGGTCCCTCGGCGTCGAACTCGCGCCAGACCAGCGCGGCGCCCACCGCCACCACGACGACAGGCGCGATCACCGAGCCCACACCGCCGTTGAGCAGCCACGAAAGCCCCACGGCCAGGCCCAGTCCGATGACCGCCAGGCCCAGCGCCCGGCGCCGCTCGGTGGGCGACGGCGGTTCGGTGTCCGAGCCCTGCGGCGTGAGCGCCCACAGCAACCCGTAGGCGACGATGCCGAGACCGGCGAGCGCCGCCAGGACCGTGAACGCCACCCGCACCTTGAGCACGTCGACCCCGAGGTGGTCGGCGAGACCACCGGCCACGCCGCCCACGACCCGGCCGCCGACCCGGCGCTCGAGGCGGGGGGTGGGCAGGTGCGGGTAGGGAACCGGCTGCATACCTTCGATACTGGCACGCGCACCCCGCCCCGGGCATCGGGGACGAACCCTGAGCCGGCGGCCGCGCGCAGCGGCAGAATTCAGGGTCGGTCCCTGATGTGCGGCGGGGCGGCGGTCGAGAAGGATGTGCAGCATGAACACGCGAAGCTTCCCCGAGCAGCTCTCGGACATGTGGCGCACCCGTCCGGTCCGGCTGCCACGGCAGGGCCATGTCGCCGGGGTGTGCGCGGGCATCGGCGTGCGGTACGACGTGGATCCGGTGCTGATCCGCGTGGCGTTCGTGGTGTCCACGTTCTTCGGCGGCGCCGGCCTGGTGCTGTATCTGGCGTGCTGGCTGCTGCTGCCGCGCTACGGCGATCAGGTCTCCCCCGCCGAGTCCCTCGTCGGCCGGGGGCACAGCTCCGAATCGAGCACCAAGGCCGTGGTGCTCCTGGTGGTGCTGGCGGTCGCGGCCAGCGCCTTCGGCCCGATGGGCCCCGGGGTCGGCGGTTCCGGGTTCGTGAGCATGGTGCTGATGCTCGGCGGCCTGTGGCTGCTGTACCAGCGCCGGCCCGAACCCCCGGCGCTGCCCGGGGCGCCGCAGCTGTTCCCACAGAACCCCTTCCAGGCCCCGTTCCAGCAGAGCCAGTACCAGCAGGCGCCCTTCGCGCAGCACACCGCCGCCACCGGGCCCGCGCCGGCGGATCCGAACTTCTGGACGAAGCCGGAACCGGACTCGCCCCGGGCCGCCGGCACGGAGTCCCCCGAGGCGAACCCGGAGCCCCCGCAGGATCCGTTGCTGCAGCGCCCGACGCCGCCGTCCTGGGATCCGCTCGGCGTCGCACCGTTCGCCTGGGACCTGCCCGAGCCGGCGCCCGCGCCGTCGGTCGTGCCGGCGAAACAGCCCCGCTCACGGCTCACCACGACGGTGCTGGGCCTGGCGGTGCTCGCCGCGGCGGCCGCCGGCGCGGTGGCCTCCGCGGGTGAGGTCGCCTGGCTCACACCGGCGCGGATCGGCGCGATCGCGCTCGCGGTGATCGGACTCGGCCTGCTGTTCGGGGCGTTCCTGCACCGCGGCTACGGACTGCTGGTGGTGACGGGCCCGCTGCTCGGGTTCGTGGTGCTGGCCTCGCTCGTCGGACCGATCGACACCTCGTCGTGGGGGGAACAGCTGTACTCGCCCCGCACCGCCGCGGAACTGCAGCCGGCGTACTCGGTGCAGATGGGTGCCCTGCAACTGGACCTGCGCGGGCTCGAACTCACCGAGGACGAGACCGTCACCGTCGAGACCCGCTTCGGTGCCACCGAGATCATGCTGCCGAAGAACCTCGACGTCGACGTCGTCTGCACCGAGCGGGCCTCGAACCCGTGCGTGATGCAAGGCCTCGACGGCGGCGACGACGGCGTCGGCGGACCCGTCCTGACCCTGAACCTCGACACCGCATTCGGCAACTCGGAGGTGCGCCGTGGCTGACTTCGACACCGACCCCACCGACCCCACGACCGGCACCCGTCGGCGGGGCCCGTCGATCCTGATGCTGCTGTCCGCGATCGCGGCGCTGGCGGTCAGCGGGTGGGCGCTGATCGGGCCGTTCTCCCTCGAGCCGCTCGCGAACGTCGAATTCCGCTGGCTGCTCGTCGCGCTCGCCGTCGTCGTCGGCGCGGCCCTGGTGTTCGCGCCGGGCAAGAAGAAGCGCTGACATCCCGGAACGCACTGCGCCCTTCGGATCGGATCCGAAGGGCGCAGCCGCGTCTCACTCCCACTCGATGGTGCCCGGCGGCTTGCTCGTGACGTCGAGGACGACGCGGTTGACGTCGGGGACCTCGTTGGTGATGCGGGTGGAGATCCGCTCGAGGGTCTCGTACGGCAAGCGGGTCCAGTCCGCGGTCATCGCGTCCTCGCTGGAGACCGGGCGCAGCACGATCGGGTGACCGTAGGTGCGGCCGTCGCCCTGCACGCCCACGCTGCGCACGTCGGCGAGCAGCACCACCGGGCACTGCCAGATCTGTCCGTCGAGGCCGGCCGCCGTGAGTTCCTCGCGGGCGATGGAGTCGGCGCGGCGCAGGATCGCGAGGCGTTCGCCTGTGACCTCACCGATGATGCGGATGCCCAGGCCCGGTCCGGGGAAGGGCTGGCGGCCGACGATCTCCTCGGGCAGGCCGAGTTCGCGGCCCACCGCCCGCACCTCGTCCTTGAACAGCAGGCGCAGCGGCTCGACCAGCGCGAACTGCAGATCCTCGGGGAGACCACCGACGTTGTGGTGGCTCTTGATGTTGGCGGTGCCGGTGCCGCCGCCGGACTCGACGACGTCCGGGTACAGGGTGCCCTGGACCAGGAACTCGACGGTCTCGCCGTGGGCGGCGTTCTCGCCGAGCACCTCCGACACGGCGCCCTCGAAGCTGCGGATGAACTCGCGGCCGATGATCTTGCGCTTGGTCTCCGGATCCGTCACGCCGGCCAATTCCCGCAGGAAGGTCTCGGCGGCGTCCACCGTGACGAGCCGGGCCCCCGTCGCGGCGACGAAGTCCTTCTCGACCTGCTGCCGCTCGCCCTCACGCATCAGGCCGTGGTCGACGAACACGCAGGTCAGGCGGTCGCCGATGGCGCGCTGCACCAGGGCCGCGGCCACCGCGGAATCCACCCCGCCGGACAGGCCGCAGATGGCACGGCCGTCACCGACCTGCTCGCGGATCTGCTCGATCAGGGCCTCGGCGATGTTCGCGGCCGTCCAGGCGGCGGGGATTCCGGCGATGTCGTGCAGGAACCGGCTGAGCACTTGCTGGCCGTGCGGGGAATGCAGCACCTCGGGGTGGTACTGCACGCCGGCGAGACGGCGCGCGCGGTCCTCGAACGCGGCGACGGGGGCGCCGGCGCTGCTGGCGGTCACTTCGAAGCCGGCCGGCGCGGCGGTGACCCCGTCGCCGTGGCTCATCCACACCGGCTGCGTCGCGGGCAGGCCGTCGTGCAGGACACCGCCGGTGACGGACATCTCGGTGCGCCCGTACTCGCGGTTGCCGGTGTGCGCGACGGTGCCGCCGAGCGCCTGGGCCATGGCCTGGAAGCCGTAGCAGATGCCGAACACCGGGACGTCCAGATCGAACAGCTTCGGGTCGAGTTGCGGCGCCCCGTCGGCGTAGACGCTGGAGGGGCCGCCGGAGAGCACCACGGCGAGCGGCTCACGGGCCGCGATCTCCTCCACCGTCGTGGTGTGCGGCACGACCTCGGAGTAGACCTTCGCTTCACGGACGCGGCGGGCGATCAGCTGCGCGTACTGGGCTCCGAAGTCGACGACGAGGACCGGCCTGGACTGCTGGGTTTGCGACACCCGAACAGTCTAGAGGCCCGGTCCTCGCCCAACGAACGGCGGTTCGGGTCAGGCGACGCCGGAGGTGGAGCCGCTGCGGACCTCGACGATCGGCAGCGACAACGCGCCCGGAGCGCCCGCGGGCACCACCGGCTTCTTCGGGGCGATCGGGTCCAGCCGGCGGTAGCCCTCGCCCTGGGCGGGGCGCAGGTCCTGCTCCCCCTTGTTCGGCCACAGCGCCGCCGCGCGCTCGGCCTGCGCGGCGATCGTCAGCGACGGGTTGACCCCGAGATTCGCCGAGACCGCGGCTCCGTCGACGACGCTCAGCGTCGGATATCCGTACACGCGGTGGTACGGGTCGATGACGCCGTGCTCGGGGTCGGTCCCGATCACGCAGCCGCCGAGGAAGTGCGCGGTGAGCGGGATGTTGAAGATCTCCCCCCAGGTGCCGCCGGGGACGCCGTCGATCTTCTCGGCGATGCGGCGGGTGGCCTCGTTGCCGACGGGAATCCACGTCGGGTTGGGGTGCCCGTGGCCCTGCCGGCTGGTGACCTTGCGGCGGCCGAGCAGGCCCTTCTTGGTGTAGGTGACGATCGAGTTGTCCAGGTTCTGCATGACCAGGGCGATGATGGTGCGCTCGCTCCAGTCCTTGACGCTGAGCATCCTCCCCATCTGGACCGGGTTCCGCGCGGCCTGGCCGAGGAACTTCAGCCACCGCGGGACACGGCCGCCGCCGTCGGTCATCAGGGTCTGCAGCAGACCCATCGCGTTGGAGCCCTTGCCGTAGCGGACGGGTTCGATGTGGGTGTCCGCGGTGGGATGGAACGACGAGGTGATCGCCACCCCGCGGGTGAGGTCGAGTTCCGGATCGACGCGCATCTTGCCGGCACCGACGATCGATTCGGAGTTGGTGCGGGTCAGGTGCCCGAGCCGGTCGGACAGCTGCGGCAGGCCGCCGGTGTCCTTGAGGTGGTGCAGCAGGTGCTGGGTGCCCCAGGTGCCGGCGGCCAGCACCACGTGCCCGGCGGTGTAGGTGCGACGGTTCTTCCGCTTCCATGCGCCGGTGCGCTCGGTGTCGACGTCCCATGTGCCGTCGGCGGCCCGGCGCAGGCCGGTGACCGTGGTGAGGGGGACGATCTCGGCGCCGGCGCGCTCGGCGAGCCCGAGGTAGTTCTTCAGCAGCGTGTTCTTGGCACCGTGCCGGCAACCGGTCATGCACTCGCCGCATTCGATGCAGCCCGTGCGGTCGGGGCCGACACCACCGAAGTACGGGTCGGCGACGGTGCGGCCGGGCTCACCGAAGAACACGCCCACCGGGGTCTGGATGAAGGTGTCCCCGACGCCCATGTCCTCGGCGACGGACTTGACGATCTCGTCGGCGGGGGTCATGTGGGGGTTCTGCACCACGCCGAGCATGCGACGGGCCTGGTCGTAGAACGGGCTGAGCTCGTCGTTCCAGTCGGTGATGTGCGCCCACTGGCTGTCCTGGAAGAACGGGGCAGGCGGCTTGTAGAGGGTGTTGGCGTAGTTGAGGGATCCGCCGCCGACGCCGGCGCCGGCGAGAATGAGGACGTCGTGCAGCAGATGGATCCGCTGGATGCCGAAGCACCCCAGCTTGGGCGCCCACAGGAAGCGCTTGAGATCCCAGCTGGTCTTGGCGAAGTCCGCGTCGGCGAAGCGCCGGCCGGCCTCGAGAATGCCGACCTTGTACCCCTTCTCCACGAGCCGCAGGGCCGTCACACTTCCGCCGAACCCCGATCCGACGATGAGGACGTCGTAGTCCGTCGCGCGCTGCTCACCCACCGAAACACCTCCATGACGCTGGTTGTTACTCACCAGTATGCACAGACTCGCTGTGACCACTGCCACAAGGGTGCCCTAACTGTAACCTCGAGTTCTAGAAACCGCAGGTGGGCGCCGAAAACGGCTGTGGCCGAATGTCACATCACGTCGATCGGATCGAAGCGATGTGACATTCGGCCACAGCGGAAGAGGGGGACGGCTACGCGCGGACGGTCAGGCCCACCTTCTGGAACTCCTTGAGATCCGAGTAGCCCGACTTCGCCATCGCGCGACGCAGGCCGCCGACCAGGTTCAGCGAGCCGAACGGGTCGTCGGACGGACCGGCGAGCACCCGGTCCAGGCCCGGGCGCTCGTCGTAGGCGACCTGCAGCAGCGCGCCCCGCGGCACGGACGGGTGCGCACTCGCCGACGGCCAGTACCAGCCGCGGCCCGGCGCCTCGGCCGAGACCGCGAGCGGGGCCCCGAGCACGGCGGCGTCGGCACCGCAGGCGATGGCCTTGGCCAGATCGCCCGAGGTCTCGATGTCGCCGTCGGCGATGACGTGCACGTACCGGCCACCGGTTTCGTCCAGGTAGTCGCGACGGGCGGCGGCGGCATCGGCGATCGCGGTCGCCATGGGCACGCCGATGCCCAGCACCTCGCTCGTGGTGGTGCCCCCGGCCGTCGAGCCGTAGCCGACGATGACGCCCGCCGCGCCCGTGCGCATCAGGTGCAGCGCGGTGCGGTGGTCGCTCACACCGCCCGCGACGACGGGCACGTCCAGCTCGGAAATGAACGTCTTGAGGTTCAGCGGCTCGCTCTCGCCGTGGGCGACGTGCTCCGCGGAGATGATGGTCCCGTGGATGACCAACAGGTCGATGCCCGCCTTCACCAGGTGCGGGGTCAGCGCCCGCGCGTTCTGCGGGCTGACCCGCACGGCCGCGGTCACGCCCGCGTCGCGCACCTGCGCGACGGCGGCGGCCAGCAGGTCGGGCTGCAGCGGGGCCGCGTGGAGCTTCTGCAGGTGGGCGATCGCCGCAGCCGGGTCCGCGTCGGACTCGGCGATGCCGACGAGCCTCTCGATCTCGGCGTCGACGTCGGCGTGCCGGCCCCACAGGCCCTCACCGTTGATGACGCCGAGACCGCCGGCCCTGCCCAGCTGCACCGCGAAGGACGGCGAGACCAGCGCGTCGGTGGGATGGGCGAGCAGCGGGATGTCGAATCGGTACGCGTCGAGCTGCCAGGCCGTCGACACCTCCTTCGAGGAGCGCGTCCGGCGGGACGGCACGATGTTGATGTCGTCCAGCTCGTAGGTGCGTCGGGCGGTCCGCCCCATGCCGATTTCAACCAGGTCGCGCACGCGCGTCCCTTTCTTCTCAGGTAGATGCCCCCGCCGGACACTCCGGCGGGGGCCCGATCGCGGACTCGGTGCTCTAGCGAACCACGTAGTTCGGTGCTTCGGCCGTGATCGTGATGTCGTGCGGGTGGCTCTCCTTGAGACCCGCCGCCGTGATCTGCACGAACTGTGCCTCCTGCAGCTGTTCGATGCTGGCGGCACCGGCGTAGCCCATCGCGGCGCGCAGACCACCGATCAGCTGGTGCGTCACCTGCTGCAGCGGACCGCGGAACGGCACGCGGCCCTCGATGCCCTCGGGCACCAGCTTGTCCTCGGAGAGCACGTCGTCCTGGAAGTAGCGGTCCTTCGAGTACGACTTGGCCGCGCCCCGGCTCTGCATCGCGCCGAGCGAACCCATCCCGCGGTAGCTCTTGAACTGCTTGCCGTTGACGAGGATCAACTCGCCGGGCGACTCGGCGGTGCCGGCCAGCAGGGAGCCGAGCATGGCCGTGGAGGCGCCGGCGGCGAGAGCCTTGGCGACGTCGCCGGAGAACTGCAGGCCGCCGTCGGCGATGACCGGGACGCCCGCGGGCTTGGCGACCGCGACGGCCTCGAGGATGGCGGTGATCTGCGGGGCGCCGACACCCGCGATGACGCGGGTGGTGCAGATGGAGCCGGGTCCGACGCCCACCTTCACGGCGTCCACGCCGGCCTCGATGAGCGCCGCGGCGCCCGCCCGGGTCGCGACGTTGCCGCCGATGATCTGGACTCGGTCGCCGACCTCGGCCTTGAGCTTGGCGATCATGCCGAGCACACCCGCCGAGTGACCGTGGGCGCTGTCGACCACGAGCACGTCCACCCCGGCGTCGGCCAAGGTCATGCCACGGGTCCACGCGTCGTCGCCCACGCCGACCGCGGCGCCGACGAGCAGGCGACCGTCACGGTCCTTGGTGGCGTTGGGGTGCTGCTCGGTCTTGACGAAGTCCTTGACGGTGATCAGGCCGGTCAGGCGGCCCTGTCCGTCGACGATCGGCAGCTTCTCGATCTTGTGGCGGCGCAGCAGCCCGAGGGCGGCCTCGGCGGTGACCCCCTCCTGCGCGGTCACCAGCGGCGCCTTGGTCATGACCTCCGAGACCGGGCGGTTCTGGTCGACCTCGAAGCGCATGTCCCGGTTGGTGATGATGCCGACGAGCTGGCCGTCGTCGTCGGTGACGGGCAGCCCCGAGATGCGGAAGCGCGCGCACATGGCGTCGACCTCGGCGAGCGTGGCGGTCGGCTTGCAGGTGACCGGATCGGTGACCATGCCGGCCTCGGACCTCTTGACGGTCTCGACCTGCGCGGCCTGCGCCTCGGCGGAGAGATTGCGGTGCAGGACGCCCATGCCGCCGACGCGGGCCATGGCGATGGCCATGCGCGACTCGGTGACGGTGTCCATCGCGGAACTGACCAGCGGAACGCGGAGGCGGATGTCCCGGGTCAGCTGGCTCGACGTGTCCACCTGGCTCGGGATCACGTCCGACGCGGCCGGAAGCAGCAGCACGTCGTCGAAGGTCAGACCCAGCATGGCGACCTTGTTGGGGTCGTCACCGCCGGTATGCACGTGCCCTCCGGTACTACTCATGCGGTTCGGACCCTCCATGACGCGTCGATACGGTGCGGGCGGGTGGGCCCCGGCCCGGCAACGGTGATTACGGAACACAATGTCGTGAAAGACAATGGCGTGAGCGGTGCGCACATTCCCCGGACGCTCCGAGCAACGATGCCCTGCTCGTGGACTATCGTATCGGTTTACCGGAACAGGCACACACGCGCATCCGCACGCGTGGATCCGCCCGCGTACACCAAGCCCCGCGGGAAGTCCACGGTGTGACGGCTGGCGCAGACCCCGTCGGACTGCGTACCGTGGAGTCGTGCGTGATCAGTTGCCTCCCGGTCTGCCACCGGACCCATTCGCTGGAGATCCCGACGATCCGTCCGCCGCACTGGACGCGATCGAGCCGGGTCAGCCACTCGACCCTGCCGAACGGCTGGCCGTCGAGGAGGATCTCGCCGACCTCGCGGTCTACGAAGCGCTGCTGTCGCCGCGCGGCATCCGCGGCCTGGTGGTGTGCTGCGAGGACTGCCACCAGGACCACTACCACGACTGGGACATGCTGCGGGCGAACCTGCTGCAGCTGCTCGTCGACGGTACGGTCCGGCCGCACGAGCCGGCCTACGATCCCTCCCCCGACGCCTACGTGACGTGGGACTACTGCCGCGGCTACGCGGACGCCTCGATGAACGAGGCGCTGCCGGTCGACCCGTACGGCCTCGACTCCTAGAAGAAGCCTCCGCACGACGGGAAGGGCCCGCCGGGACGAATGTCCTGGCGGGCCCTTCCCGTCGTGCCTACGGCGAAGGCGGGGGAACGACCGTGGAAGGCGGGGGAACGACGGTGATCGTCTGGCTGATCGACTGCTGTTCGAGTGAACTCGACGGCGCCGGCGCCGAGGCCGACGCGGTCGTCGTCGGCGAGGCCGTCGGCACGGTGGTCGGCTCCGTCGTCACCGGAGCGCTCGTCGGTCCGGTTGTCGGCTCTGTCGTGACCGGCAGCGGTTCCTGGGTGGGCACCGGCTGCGACGACGTCGGCGGCGGCAGGAGATCGACGCTGGGCTCCTCGGTGGACGTCGGCGGCACGGTTCCCGTCCCGGGCGTCGTGCCGGCGATCGTGGGATCCACCGTCGACGGGGTGGTCGCAGTGGTCGGCACCGGCGCGGGAACCACCGGCGCCGACTGGGCCGGGGGGATGGGCAGCACGGGCGGGGGCGGCGGCGGAAGGAGCTGGCTCAGCTCGGTGGTGAGCCGCTGCATCCAGTCGCCCAGCTGGTCCCGCTGGCCGGCGTCGGTGACCGACCCGGAACGCTCCTGTGCCGACTGGAGCAGTTCCTGGGCGCCTTCGGTGTCGCCGACGGCGAGCCGCTGCTCGGCCTCCTGCAGTGTCGAGGCGGTGTCGATCCGGGCGACCGTCGACTCTGCCTGCTCGCTGAAGACGACCTGCTTGACGCTCCACAGCGGGTCGCCGGGTTCGGCCTGGTAGGAGACGGCGGTCGCGCCGCCCACGGCGATGGCGATCAGGGCGGCGGCACCGGCGATGGGACGGATCAGGCGAAGCTGGGTGCGGGAGCGGGACCGGCGCTCGGCGAGCGCGTCGCGGGCACCGATCTCTCGGTTGACCGCGGCGACGATCTCGTCCAGGTCCGGTTCGGAAGGAAGAGGGTCGGCGAGGATCTCGGCACGCCAGCCCGCGAGGAGCGTGGCCAGCTCGTATTCCTCGGTCGTCTCGGTGGGCACCGGTCCGTCCCCGGAGATCGCGTCGATGAGGGCATCGTCACGGCGCACTGCCGCAATGTCCACGGGGGTGCCGTCGTCGGCGAGATCGGCGAAGAAATCGTCATCCGCGCCGTGCTTCCTACCCATTTCTCTCACCTGCTCTCGTCACTTCCTTCTTCAGTCGGGCGATGGCACGGTGCTGCGCCACTCGAATGGCCCCTGCCGTACTTCCCACCGCTGCTGCCGTTTCTTCCGCGGACAGGCCCATCACGAGCCGCAGGATCAAGATCTCCCGCTGCTTCTCCGGAAGCGTGCCCAGCAGCTTCTTCATCTGCCGGCTCGTCTCCGAGTTGAGTGCCTGCTCCTCCGGACTGTCGTCCAGCGACATCGACTCGGGTACCTCCGCGACCGGGTCCGCCCGGTTGCGGGCGGCGCTGCGGTGCGCGTCGGCGACCTTGTGTGCCGCGATCCCGTACACGAATGCCATGAAGGGGCGTCCCTGGTCCTGATACCGCGGCAACGCCGTCATCACGGCCAGGCACACCTCCTGCGCTACGTCGTCCGCGGAGAGCTGGCCACGCTCCGCGGATCCGACCCGCGCCCGGCAGTACCGGACGACCAAGGGCCGGATGGTCCTCAGAACCTGAGCGAGAGCCGTCCGATCCCCCTGCGCAGCCGCAGCGACAGCGGAGTCCAACTCCTCACCCATGACAGTCATCGATTGCGCAAGTCCTGGCGTTACAAAGTGACACGACCCCCCGGCCGGGTGTGCTTCCACTCGCAGTGGAACACCCCCAGACTAACGACACGACCGGACGGAACGGACGCACGGATGACTTCTAGGCCCGGATCGTTGCGAATCTCCCGCCGCGCCGGACGATGAGGGCGGCCGACTCGTCGCGCACGCGCCGGGCCGCATCACCGCCCCCCAGTCCGTCCCACAGCATCGAAGCAGCCCAGCGGAGCGGGACCAGACCGTGCGCGGTGCTGCGATCGAGCACGTCCAGGCACAGGTCGCGGGCGGGGGTCGGATCGGACTCGCCGGTCCACGAGGCGGCCTGCAACAGGTCGGACTTGATCAGGTGCCGGACCGAACCGCTGCGCTCGGCACCTGCCGCTGCGGCAGCGGAATGACGGCGGGCGGTGGCGAAGTCCCCGGAGGCGAGCGCGGTCTCGGCGGTGACCCAGTGCAGGCGCACGCGCTGGCGCCGGAACGCCTCGGGGTGGACGCCCCCCGCTTCGTCGAGACGTGCGGCGCAGCGGTCCAGCAGCCGGGCGGCGAGCCGGAGCCGGCCGCACCCGAGCGCGTCCGCCGCCAGGCCCGTGAGGGCGTCGCAGTGAGCCTCGACGGCCCACGGGCAGTCCGCCGGCGCGCCGGCGAGCGCCGCGACCGCCCGGCCGTCGAGGACGGATGCCTCACGATGCCGGCCGAGCTGACGCAACAGCGACGCCTCGGTGCTCGTCGCGAGGGACGCGAGCGCTCCGCCGGGGCCCGTGGCGCGGCGGAGCCGGGTCAGTTCCGCCCGGGCCGCGCTGTAGCGGCCCTGCCCGCCCAGCGCGACGGCCCGGTGCCACGACGCGACGGGATCGCCGGTGAGGGGCAGGGGGAACAGGCCGGGCCGGGCGCCGAAGGCCGCCGAGGCCAGTGCGGACGCGTCGGACGGAAGGGCGATGTCGGGCACGCCCTCATGATCGCACCGCATCTCCCCCTCCCGACGCGGAGGTGGTCCGCATTCCGGGAAATATGCACCGGGGGCGCATGAATTACTCCGCACGACACTTGTGCTGCATCCGGTTGAACATTGGGTTTACGGCCTGTTAATTGCGGACATGGCGCCTGTACGCAAACCCGCGCACGCCGGGCCCGCCGACCCCGGCATTCTTGCCCCCGAGGCCCGGACGGGTGCCCTTCCGCGCCGACTGCAGGGCATATAGTCCCTGATCCGGGCTGTTCCGGGCACCGGACGGAGCCTCGAGCGGTCGAGGCGCACAACATCAAGACACAATCACGAATCGACCCCGATGTAAATATTTCGGTGGTTAATTCTCGCGGATCGGGATATGGAAATTGCCACTCCGCGAAACTGTTGACTCCATTTCGGCGGCCCCTTTACGGTTACGAAGCCTGAATAATTGCTTTGGGGGGAAAGACCTTCCGCCCACGGTCCGCTCGCCCCAGGCGAGCACGCTGCAAAGGAGTGCCCCATGCCTGCACCGAACCACTTGCCCGGACCCAACGCGGACGTCTGGGATTGGCAGATGCACGGACTGTGCCGTGGGGTGGACTCCTCGATGTTCTTCCACCCGGACGGGGAGCGTGGCCGGGCCAGGGCGCAGCGCGAGAGCCGGGCCAAGGAGATGTGCCGGCAGTGCCCGGTGATCGTGCAGTGCCGGGAACACGCTCTGGCCGTGTCCGAGCCGTACGGCATCTGGGGCGGCATGTCCGAGACGGAGCGGGAGATGTACGCGCGGCACCGACGACGGAGGGTCGCGGTCTGACCGGCCGCGACCCCCGGGACGACGAAGCCCCGCACGGAAGTTCCGTGCGGGGCTTCGTGCCACCCGGGCCACCGTTACGCGCGGCCGGCCCGGGCGTTCGGATCCCTAGTGCGCGTGGCCGTGGCCGTGACCGGCCTCGGCCTCCTCCTCCGGCTTCTCGACGACCGCGCTCTCGGTGGTCAGCACCATCCGTGCCACCGAGGAGGCGTTGACGACCGCGGACCGGGTCACCTTCACCGGGTCCACGACACCGTCGGCGATCAGGTCGCCGTAGGTGAGGGTGGCCGCGTTGAAGCCGGATCCGGCCGGAGCCTCGCCGACCTTGTTCACCACGACCGCCCCGTCGAGGCCGGCGTTGCTGGCGATCCAGTACAGCGGGGCCGTGAGGGCCGCGCGCAGCACGGCGACACCGGTGGCCTCGTCGCCCGAGAGCGAGTTCTCGAGCGCGTCCAGCTCACGGGCGGCCTGCACCAGCGCCGAACCGCCGCCGGGCACGATGCCCTCCTCGACCGCTGCCTTGGCCGCGTTGACGGCGTCCTCGACACGGAACTTGCGCTCCTTGAGGTCGGTCTCGGTGGCAGCGCCGACCTTGATCACCGCGATGCCGCCGGAGAGCTTGGCGAGCCGCTCCTCGAGCTTCTCGCGATCCCAGTCGGAATCGGTGGCCTCGATCTCGCGGCGCAGCTGCGCGACGCGGTTCTGGATGTCCTCCTGCGTGCCGGCACCGTCCACGATGGTGGTGCTGTCCTTGGTGACCACCACGCGTCGGGCCGAACCGAGCAGGTCGAGACCGGCATCCTTCAGGGTCAACCCGATGTCGGCGTTGATGACGGTGCCGGCGGTGACGACGGCGAGATCGTCGAGGAACGCCTTGCGGCGGTCACCGAAGAACGGCGCCTTGACCGCGACGGCCTTGAGGGTCTTGCGGATGGAGTTGACCACCAGGGTGGACAGCACCTCGCCCTCGACGTCCTCGGCGATGATCAGGACCGGCTTGCCGTTCTCGGCGATCTTCTCGAGCAGCGGCAGGAAGTCGGGCAGGGAGCCGATCTTGTCGCGGTAGATCAGGATGACGGCATCCTCGAGCACCGCCTGCTGTGCGTCGATGTCGGTGATGAAGTACGGCGAGAGGAAACCCTTGTCGAACTGGACGCCCTCGGTGACGACAAGCTCGGTCTGCAGCGTCGAGGACTCCTCGACGGTGACGACGCCGTCCTTGCCGACGGTGCTCAGGGCCTCGCCGACCATGGTGCCGATCTCCTCGTCGCGCGAGGAGACGGTGGCGACCTGGGCGATGGCTTCCTTGCCCTCGACCGGGGTGGCGGCGGCGAGGAGCGCCTCCGACACCTTCTCGGCGGCCTGGGCGATGCCGCTGCCGAGCGCGATGGGGTTGGCGCCGGCCGCGACGTTCTTCAGGCCGGCCTTGATGATGGCCTGAGCGAGCACCGTGGCGGTGGTGGTGCCGTCACCGGCGACATCGTTGGTCTTGGTGGCAACGCTCTTGACCAGCTGGGCGCCGAGGTTCTCGAACGGGTCCTCCAGCTCGATCTCCCGGGCGATGCTGACACCGTCGTTGGTGACGGTCGGACCGCCGAACGCCTTGGCGAGCACCACGTGCCGCCCACGCGGGCCGAGGGTGACCTTGACGGCGTCGGCGAGCTGATCGACGCCACGCTCGAGTGCCCGCCGCGCGGTCTCGTTGAACTCGATTTGCTTGGACATGTTCTCCGACTACTCCTGGAACGAAGGATCCGGAACGGATTCCGCCCCGGGTCCGAGACGGAACTCCGGGGCGGAATGCGTGCGGCTTACTTGGCGACGACGGCCAGCACGTCGCGAGCCGACAGGATCAGGTACTCCTGGCCGGCGTACTTGATCTCGGTTCCGCCGTACTTGCTGTAGATGACGACGTCGCCTTCCTTGACATCGAGGGGGATGCGCTTCTCACCCTCGTCGTCCCAGCGGCCGGGGCCGACGGCGACGACGGTGCCCTCCTGGGGCTTCTCCTTCGCCGTGTCCGGGATGACCAGGCCGGAGGCAGTCGTCGTCTCGGCCTCGTTGGCCTGGACGAGGATCTTGTCCTCGAGCGGCTTGATGTTCACGCTCGCCACGATGAGCCCTCCACTTTCAGGGGTTCGATGGTCCGAGGCCTCTTGTCGTCCTCGGACAGGGTTTGTTCAGTCACCACGGTGACTCCGCGCGCAGTCCCGTCGTCGCGGGTGCCGGAACTCGCTCGGCGTCGACTAGCACTCTATACACGCGAGTGCCAGCGCTCAAGGGCAGCGGGTGCTGAATGTCCCCGTGTCGCCCCGGGCGCCCCATGCTGCCATCGAAGGCCCCTCGGCCCCGGGCGGCCCTCCGGTCGACCGCGCCCGCCCGGCAACGACGGCCGGAGGCCGGCCCCCGTCCGCCCATGAGCCGGGCCCGTCCGCAACCGAGGAGACCGAATCGTGACCATTCGTATCCGGGAGCTGCCCGGTCGGCCACCCCGCCGGGCAGCGGTCCCCTCACAGCCCACTCCCCCGCCACTGTGCTCGCCCTGCGAGCCGGAAGAACGCCTCCGAGCTGGCACAACAGCGGCGCTGCCGGACTCGGCCCGCCTCCGCCACCGACGTCCGGCGGCCGGTCCACGGGCGGGGTAGCCGGGCCTGCGGCGCGGCCGGACGGACGGGGATCGCCGGTTTTCGACGAGCGCTCGCGGCCACCCGTCTGTTACGTTCGGATAACGGAGACCGAACGCGTGACCATTCGGTGACATTGCGGCCTCGTCCGCGTCACTGTCCGCCGGTCACGCACGGGAGGGGAACTATGCGCACGTCGCTGGGGATTTCCACCGGCGCTTCCGGAGTGGGCTCAGCCCTCGTCGTCGAGGGGTCCGGGGATCGCACCACCGAGTACCGATTTCTCGCCGCCGATCCCGACGCAGCCGGGGATCTGGGCGACCTCGTCATCGATGCCCTCTCCCTCATGAGCACCCAGATCGACGGCCACGCCGTCCCCGACGCCGTGGCGGTGGCCTACCGCACGCCCGAGCACGCGGAGGCGATCCGCTCCGCGGCGGTGCGCGACGGCCACATCGTCCACCTGGTTCCGGAGACGACCGCCGTCTTCGCCTACCTGCACGGCACCGGCCTCGTCGACACCGCCGACACCCTCGCCGTCGCCGACCTCGGGGCATCGGGATTCACCGTCTCCGTTTTCGACCGACGGTCCGGATCGGTGCTGCGCTCGGCCCGGACCGGGGACGTCGGGGGCGACGCCGTCCGTGGCCGCGTCTACGACCACGTGCGCCGCCAGATCGGCCGCACCCGCGGCCGCATTCCGATCGACACCGCCCTGTTGACGGTGCGCTGCCAGGGCGCCCTCGAGGCCCTCGGCTCCGCGTCGGCCACCAGGGTCGAACTCGGTGACGCCGGCCCCGCGGTGCCCCTGACCCGCGCCGAACTCGACGAGATGGTGGCCGATCTCGCCGACACCGCCGCGGCGTTCACGCGACGGATCTGCGGCGGCACCGAGCCGCGGCCGCAGATGCTCGCCCTCGTCGGCGGCGCCGCGGCCATGCCGGCTCTCGCCGGAGCCGTGACCTCCGCGTTCGCGGGGACCGCCGTGACGGTGCCGGAACCGGCCACGGCAGCGGCCCACGGTGCCGCGCTGCTCGCCGCGTCGTCACGCCTCGCGTCGTATCCGCCGGTGGGCGCCTCGGCGCCGACGCCGAGCACCCCCGGGGGCAAGGTCTCCGGCGCACTCGCCGGGGCGCTGGTCGTCGGTGCGCTCGTCGCCGGCTACGCGACCGACCGGATCGCGTCCGACGACACGCCCGTCTCCCCCGCCGGCACCAGCGACCAGGCCACCACCCAGCCTGCGGCGGCGGTTCCCGACACCGGACACACGCAGATCCCCTCCGAGGATCCTCACGCCACCGTCACCACGACGGCTCCGGACAACGGTTACGCACGCACGCCCGCGCCGGACCCCTACCCCACCGGGTCGCTACCCCCGACGAGCACCTCGGCGACGACCACGCCGCCCAGCACGCCGGAGTCGACCACCACCGACCGGCCCGAGTCGCCCCCGGAGGCCCCGGGCACCGACCGGCCGTGGCAGTTCCCGGGAACCCTGCCGAGCGTTTCGTTGCCGACCGTCCCGCTGCCGACACCGCCCGGTACGACACCGCCCGAGAGCACGACACCGAGCCCGACGACGTCCGCGCCGACGACCGAGTCCGCACCCGCCGAGACGACGACCGACACCTCCTCGACCGCCGCCCCGGCGGAGGGAACGACGAGTTCGTCCCCGTTGCGCATCGAACCGTCGCCGGTCGGCTGAGCCGCACCGGCCGATCCCCCGCAGCGGACGGTCAGGCCGGCACCTGAGCGATCTCGACCGGCAGCCCGGGGTCGGTCCCGACGGTGAGCGCGGACGGCTGCGCACCTCCGGCGATCAGGTGCGCCCCCAGCGCCGCGATCATCACCCCGTTGTCGGTGCACAACCGCGGCCGCGGCACCCGCAGCGTGATCCCCGCGGCGGCGCAGCGCTCCTCGGCGAGTTCCCGCAAGCGGGAATTGGCGGTGGCCCCACCCCCGAGGACCAGGGTGTCCACGCCCACATCCTGCGCGGCCCGCACCGCCTTCATCGTCAGCACGTCGGCCACCGACTCCTGGAAACCGGCCGCCACGTCCGCGAGCGGGACGGGCTCGCCGGCGCGCTCGCGCGCCTCGACGAACCGCGCGACGGCCGTCTTGAGCCCGGAGAAGGAGAAGTCGTGCCGGGCGTCGCGCGGCCCCGTCATCCCCCGCGGGAACACCACCGCGGTGCGGTCGCCGTCCTGCGCGGCCCGGTCCAGCGCCGGACCGCCCGGAAAACCCAGCCCGAGCAAACGCGCCACCTTGTCGAAGGCCTCCCCGGCCGCGTCGTCGACCGTGGTGCCGAGCTCGACGATCGGCGTGCGGCCGAGGTCCTCGACGTGTAGCAGGTGCGTGTGCCCGCCGGAGACCAGCAGCGCCACGCACGGCGGCATCGGCCCGTGCTCGATCGTGTCCACCGCGACGTGCCCGCCGAGGTGGTTGATCGCGTAGAACGGCACGTCCCACGCCGCCGCGTAGGCCTTGGCTGCGGCGACACCGACGAGCAGCGCACCGGCGAGGCCGGGACCGATCGTCACGCACACGGCGTCGGGCTTGGCGATCCCGGCCGCGGCGAGCGCCCGTCGCATGGTCGGGACGATCGCCTCGAGGTGTGCGCGGGACGCGATCTCCGGGACGACGCCGCCGAACCGGGCGTGTTCGTCGACGCTGGAGGCCACCTCGTCGGCGAGCAGTTCGAGGGTGCCGTCGCCGACCCACCGGACGATGCCGACGCCCGTCTCGTCGCACGAGCTCTCGATGCCCATCACGATCACGACTGTGACTCCTTCCGCCGGTCCGGCCGGCACATGGTGTACGCGTCGGCGCCGCTCGGCTGGTAGTACCGCTTCCTGGTCCCGACGATCTCGAAACCCTCCCGGCGGTACAGCGCGATCGCCGCGTCGTTGTCGGTGCGCACCTCCAGGAACACGGGGCCGCCCCAGGCGTCGGCCGCCCGCAACAGCTCGGCGAGCAGCGCGCCACCGACGCCGCGGCGCCGCTGCTGCGGGTCCACACCGATGGTGTGGACCTCGGACTCCGGATGGATTCCGGTGCCGAGACGGGCGAGACCGGCGTAGCCGATCAGCCGGCCTTCGTCGCGGGCGGCGACGTAGTGGTTCTGCGGCGCCGCCAGCTCGGCGCGGAAGGCGCCGGCGCTCCACGGGTCGTCGCCGGGGAACAGGATCCGTTCCAGCTCGGCGCACCGTGCGACGTCGGACGGCTGCAGCGCGTCGACGAGGGGAAGCGGGTCGTGGGGGCTCATTTCTTCTTCCGGTCCGCCGTCTCCACCGCATCGGGCCGGCGCAGGTAGAGGGGCACCAGGGGCTCGGGCTCCACCCCGGCGAGCAGGTCCGTGACGGCGACGGCGACCAGGCCCGCCGGAGACGGTGTGGCCACCGGATGTGCGGGCAGCGCGAAAAGGTCGGTGTGCGGGCGGGACCCGGCGATCCGCAGCGACGGCTCCGCCTTCAGCTCCGCCGGCTTGCACACGCCCGGCCCCTCGACGCGGTGGCCACCGGAGTACCGCGCCCAGTACACCTCGCGGCGACGGGCGTCGGTGACGACGAGCAGATCACCGTCGCCGTCCGTGCCGTGGACGTCGGCCGCGATCGCGTCGAGGCTGCACACGCCGTGCACCGGCACGCCGAGGGCGTCGCCGAAGGCCGCGGCGGTCGCCATACCGACACGCAGGCCCGTGAACGGGCCGGGGCCGACACCGACGACGACGGCGTCGAGGTCGGCCGGCGTGTGGCCGGTGGACGACAGGCAGTCGAGGATCTGCGGAGTCAGCACCTCGGCGTGGGCGCGTGGATTGTCCGTGACCCGCACGGCCAACGTCTCGATGTCGACGCCCCCGGGTTCACCGCCGTCGTCTACCCGGACGAGACCTGCGGTGACAGCGGGGGTGGCGGTATCCACGGCGAGAACGAGCACGAGTATCCAGAGTACCGCCGAGCGCGGCGGTCACCCCACCCAGGACCAGGTGGCGGTGCGCACGTCCGAGTCCGGTTCGCGGCGCAGCCGCACCCGCAGGTGCCGCTCGGTCAGTGTCTCGACCAGCCCCTCACCCCATTCCACGACGACCACGGCGGCGGTCAGGTCGGTGTCGAGGTCCAGGGCATCGAGTTCGTCGAGGGCGTTCGGACCGTCCCCGAGGCGGTAGGCGTCGACGTGGATCATCCCCACGGGTTCGCCACCGGCGCGATCGCCGGGGCGATGCTCGCGCGCGATGACGAAGGTCGGCGAGGTGACCCGGCCCTGTACCCCCAGGCCCGCGGCGATTCCGCGGGTCAGGGCGGTCTTCCCGGCACCGAGCGGACCGTCCAGGACGACGAGATCACCCGCGTGCAGTTCGCGTGCCAGGCGGCGGCCCAACGCCTCGGTGTCCTCGACCGTGGGCAGCTCGGCATACTGCTCGGTGCGTGTGCCGGTGGAGCGATCGTCACCCAATTGCGGCGCGCCTCCTGCCGGCGTCGTGGGCGAACCCGCGCTGGATGAGCCGGTCCAGCGCACCGACGACGACCTCGGGGAACTCGAGCTGGACCAGGTGCCCGGCCCCGCGGACCCGCTTGAGCTCGACGTCCGGCAACGCCGCTGCGAGCTCCTCGGAGCCGGAGAACGGGATGATCATGTCGGCGTCCCCGCACAGCACCAGCACGGGCACCTGTCCGAGCACCGGCAACGCCGCCGACTCGTCGTGCAGTTCGAGGGTGCGCAGGAAGTTCACGATGGTCAGCACCGAGGTTTCCGCCAGCATCCGGTCGGAGAACTCCACCAGCTTCGGGCTGACCACCGTCCCGTAGGACGCGGCGCGCAGGATCGGCGCGATGATCGCCTTGGCGGCCCCACGGGCGTACTGCACGAACCCCGGCGCGGTGCGGGCCAGATGCCGGAACGCGTCGATCACCGGGTTCTCGAGGTTACGGCCGATGCCGGTCTTGGTCAGCCCGGCGGCGGTGGTGGCGAGCAGGCCCACCCCGACGATGCGTTCGTCGAACAACTCCGGGCGCTGGGCGGCCAGGGCGATGGTCGTCATCCCGCCCATCGAGTGCCCGACCACGACGACCGGGCCGGTGGGGACGACGGTGTCGATGACGGTGCCCAGATCGCGGCCGAGCTGGGCGATGGTGCAGGACTTCGACGTCGACACGGCGGATTCCCCGTGGCCGCGCTGGTCGTAGAAGACCATCCGCACGTCCTTGCCCCACCGCTCCTGCAGATGGCGCATCTGCAGATGCCAGGACTGCATGCGCAGGCAGTACCCGTGCACGAACACGATCGTCAGCGGCGCCAGGGCCGAACCCACCTCCCGGACGGCGAGGTCGACGCCGTCCTCGGTACGCACGGTGCGCTTGGGCAGCGCGAGCATCGCGTCGAAATCTTCCTCGCCGTAGATCTCGTGCGCGGGCAGGCCCGCGGTGCGCACCGCGTACAGCCCCGCGTTCGAGCCGAGCGTGGCCAGGCTCGCACCCAACAGCCCCAAACTGCCCAACAGCGTCATCGCTGCTCGCCTCCTCCGCCACCGACGTAGGTGCGGACGGTGCGCCCGCCCACGCCGGTGACCACCTCGTAATTGATGGTGTCCAGTAGGTCGGCCCAGTCCTGCGCGGCGGGCTCGCCATGGCTACCGTCACCGAAGAAGAACGCGGTATCGCCTTCTTTTACTCCGTCCCCGTCCGGTCCGAGATCGACCACGACCTGGTCCATGCACACGCGGCCGAGCTGCGGTCGGCGGCGTCCGCCGAGCTGCACCTCGAACCGGCCGCTGAGATTACGCCGGATTCCGTCGGCGTATCCCATCGGCAGCAGGGCCACGGTGGTGTCGGCGGGCGCCACCCAGCGATGCCCGTAGGACACTCCGGACCCTGCAGTCACCTTCTTCACCAGCGCCACCCTCGTTCGCAACGTCATCGCGGGCCGGAACCCGAAGTCCCCGACCTCGGGGATCGGGGACAACCCGTACATCGCTATACCCGGTCTGACCATGTCAAAACGCAGGTCGGGGCGGGTAACGGTCGCTGCCGAGTTCGACAGGTGCACCACCTCGGGCTTCATGCCGTGGCGGCTCAGGTCGGCGACGGCCTCGCGCAGCCGGTCCCGCTGGCAGTCGATCTCGGGGTGGTCGAGTTCGTCCGCGTGTGCGAGATGGGAGAAGGCGCCGCGCAGCCGGATCGCCCCCTCCGCCCGGGCCCGGCCCAGATCCCGCAGGAACGCCGGCCACTCGTCCCGTGCCACGCCGTTGCGGTTGAGGCCGGTGTCGATCTTCGCGGTGAGCACCGCGGTCACACCCGTCTCCCGAGCCGCGGCGACGATCGACGCGAGATGCCGCGTCGACGACACCCCCAGCTCGACGCCGGCGGCGATGGCGGGGGCGAAGTCGGCGTCGACGGTGTGCAGCCACGACAGCACGGGCGCGTCGATCCCCGCGCGGCGCAGCTCGAGCGCCTCGGTCAGGGTCGTCACCCCCAGCTCCCGCGCGCCGGCGGCGAGCGCGGCCCGGGCCACCGGGACGGCACCGTGGTTGTACGCGTCGGCCTTGACCACGGCCATCACCGCCGCCTCCCCTGCGTACTCCCGCAGCCGCCGCACGTTCTCGGCCACGGCGTCGAGGTCGATCAACGCCTCGGCCTGCGGCAGGTCGTGGTGGAGGTGGTTGCGGGGTCGGGGTTCGGCCGTGGTCATGAATCTCGATCCTGCCACTGCGGACGAAGTGGCCCGCAGCACGGTGGCAGGTGTCGGGATCACGATTCGGCCATGCCCCGCAGGCTCCGCACCGCCGCGGGCACCCGATCCAGGATCGCGCTCGCCGAAGTTGGGGCGGCCCAACCGGGTTCACCGCCGCGAGCGGCGAGATCGCGACCGCCGCGAGCGGCGAGATCGTGCCCGCCGCGCGCGGCGAGATCCGCGGCGGTGGAGTGGGCGCGCGCGCCCGCCGCGGCCGCGAGATCCGGAGCCATCCCCGCGGACATCAGTGCCCCGATCATCCCGGACAGCACGTCGCCCGCGCCGGCGGTGGCCGCCCACGACCCGCCCGCCTCGTTGACGAACACGTGCCCGTCCGGGTTCGCGATCAGCGTCGACCGGCCCTTGAGCAGTACGTGAACCCGCCAGTCGGCGGCCAGTGCCCGCACCGCCGCCACCCGGTCCGGCTCGGGCCGGCGTCCGGTGAGCCGCGCGAACTCCCCGGCATGCGGTGTCAGCAGGGTCGGAGCCCGCCGGCCGCGGACCAGGTCCGGCTGCCGCGACAGCAGCGTCAGCCCGTCGGCGTCGACGAGGACGGGAAGATCGGTGGCCAGCACGTCGCGCAACGTGTCGGCCGCCTGGTGATCGGTGCCGCCGCCCGGCCCGATCACCCATGCCTGGACGCGGCCCGCCTCGGCGAACGACGGCGCGGCCACCACCTCGGGGAACCGGGCCAGCACGACGGGGGCGGCGCTGCCGGCGTAGCGGACCATGCCGGACGTCGCGGCCACCGCTGCGCCGGCGCAGAGCACGCCGGCGCCCGGGAACCGGGCGCTGCCCGCGACGATGCCCACGACGCCCTGGCTGTACTTGTCGTCGTCGGCGCCCGGGACCGGCCAGATTGCTCCGATCTCGGCGGGCTCGGCCGCCACCATGCACGGCGGCGGCAGCTCGAGACCGATGTCGACGAGCTCGACCCGCCCGCACCGGGTGGGCGCGAGGGCGTGGACCGGCTTGTAGGCGCCGAATGTGACGGTCACGGCCGCGGTCACGGCCGGCCCGTCGACGGCGCCGGTGTCCGGGTCGACGCCGCTCGGGGTGTCCACGGCCACGATCGGGGCGGTGATCTGCTCGACCACCGCGGCCGCGGCCGGGCGCAGCGGGCCCCGGCCGGAGATGCCGACAACGCCGTCGAGCACGAGGTCCGGGTCACCGATCCGGTCCGGATCCGCCGGTACGGCGCGCCCGCCGGCGGCGCGCAGCGCCGCCAGTCCCGCCCGGTGCGCCCGCTCGGGGTCGAGGAGCAGCGCCGTGACCGCGACCCCGCGGCGGCGCAGGAACGCGCCCGCCCACAGGGCGTCGCCGCCGTTGTCGCCCGATCCGACGAGCAGGGTCACGCGACGACCGGCGACGGCGCCGGTGCGCGAGCGCAGTTCCGCCGCCGCGACCCGGGCGAGCCCGAACGCGGCGCGGCGCATCAGCGTGCCCTCGGGCAGGGCGGCGAGCAGCGGCGCCTCCGCCGCCCGCACCTGCTCGCACGGGTAGTAGCTGCGCATCGGGCCTCCCGCCGGGGTCGCTATTCCACCGTCACGGACTTGGCGAGGTTGCGTGGCTTGTCGACGTCGTAGCCGCGCGCCTGGGCGACCTCGGCGGCGAAGACCTGCAGCGGCACGGTCGACAGCAGCGGCTGCAGCAACGTCGGCGCGGCGGGGATCTCGATCAGGTGGTCGGCGAACGGCCGCACCGCCTCGTCGCCCTCCTCCGCGATCACCACGGTGCGGGCACCGCGGGCCTGGATCTCCCGGATGTTGCTCAGCAGCTTCGAGTGCAGCACCGCCCGGCCCTTCGGCGACGGCATCACCACGATCACCGGCAGCCCGTCCTCGATCAGCGCGATCGGACCGTGCTTGAGCTCGCCGGCGGCGAAGCCCTCGGCGTGCATGTACGCCAGCTCCTTGAGCTTGAGCGCACCCTCGAGCGCCACCGGATACCCCACGTGCCGGCCCAGGAACAGCACCGTCGACGACGCCGCCAGCTCCCGCGCCAGGCGCCGCACCGGCTCGACCGTCTCGAGCACCCGCGCGATCAGGTGCGGCATCGCGGCCAGATCGGCGTACTCGCGGGCCACCTCGTCCGGGTACTTGGTGCCGCGGGCCTGCGCCAGCGCCAACCCCACCAGGTAGTTCGCGGCGACCTGCGCCAGGAACGCCTTGGTCGAGGCCACCCCGATCTCCGGGCCGGCCCGGGTGTAGAGCACCGCGTCGGCCTCCCGGGGGATCTGCGCGCCGTTGGTGTTGCACACCGCCAGCACCCGTGCCTTCTGATCCTTCGCGTGCCGCACCGCCTCGAGGGTGTCGGCGGTTTCCCCGGACTGCGAGATCGCCACCACCAGCGTCGACCGGTCCAGCACCGGATCCCGGTACCGGAACTCGCTGGCGAGCTCGACCTCCACCGGCAACCGCGTCCAGTGCTCGATCGCGTACTTGGCCACCAGACCCGAGTGGTAGGCGCTGCCACACGCGACGACGAACACCTTGTCCACGTCGCGCAGCTCCTGATCCGACAGCCGCTGCTCGTCGAGCACGATGCGGCCCCCGGCGAAGTGCCCGAGCAGCGTGTCGGCCACCGCGGCGGGCTGCTCCTCGATCTCCTTGAGCATGAAGTAGTCGTGGCCGCCCTTCTCGGCGGCCGCCAGATCCCAGTCGATCTCGAACGGGCGGGTCACCACGTCGGTGCCGCCGTCGAAATCGGACACCTGATACCCGTCGGCGGTGATCACCACCACCTGGTCCTGGCCCAGCTCCACCGCGTGCCGGGTGTGCTCGATGAACGCGGCCACGTCCGAGGCCACGAACGTCTCGCCGTCGCCGACCCCGACGACCAGCGGCGTCGACCGGCGCGCCGCGACGATCGTGTCCGGATGGTCGGCATGGGTGAACACCAGCGTGAAGGCCCCCTCGAGCCGGCGCAGCACCGACAGCGCACTGGCCTCGAAGTCCCCCGCGGTCGGCCCGTCCGCATACGCCCGGGCCACCAGATGCACCGCCACCTCGGTGTCGGTGTCGCTGGCGAACTCCACCCCGGCCTTCTCGAGCTCCACCCGCAGCGGCGCGAAGTTCTCGATGATGCCGTTGTGCACCACCGCCACCTTCCCCGACCCGTCCCGGTGCGGATGCGCATTGCGGTCGGTGGGACGACCGTGCGTGGCCCACCGGGTGTGCCCCATGCCGGTGGTGCCGGCGAAGTGCTCCACCCCCACCTCGTCGAGCTCGGCCTCGAGATTGGCCAGCCGGCCCGCCTTGCGCTCGACGGCCAGGCCGCCCGCACCGTCCAGGACCGCCACACCGGCCGAGTCGTAGCCCCGGTACTCCATCCGCCGCAGTGCCTCCACCACGACATCGAGAGCCGGGCGATGCCCGACGTACCCCACGATTCCGCACATGGTTAGCAGGGTACTGGTCCGCGACCCGCCGGTAACAACTCGTCCACGTCCCGGCGGGTGGCACGCTCGAAGCTGATCATCGGCTAACGTTCACGCCGTGGCGGCGAAACCGAAATCCCTGGCCCAGCGGCTCTCGAAGCGCGGACCGCACACGGTGCTGCGCGGCAACCTCGCTCTCGCAGGTCAGCCGGGCATCGTCTACACCCCCGCCGAGGGCTTCGGCCTGCCCGCCGTCGCGTTCGGCCACGGCTGGATGACCGGTCTCGACAAGTACTCGGCGCTGTTCGAACACCTCGCCTCGTGGGGCATCGTCGTGGCCGCCCCGAGCACCGAACGCGGGCCGATCCCGTCGCACCTGGGCCTGGCCGCCGACCTCGGCACCACCCTCGACATCTGCGTGGGCGTGCGCCTGGGCACCGGACGGATCAGCGTGCACCCCGACCGTCTCGGCCTGGTCGGCCACGGCATGGGCGCGGGAGCTGCGGTACTTGCGGCGTCCCGGCGCGACGTGGCCGCCGTCGCCGCGCTCTACCCGGCCCCGACGTCGCCGCCGGCCTCGGTCCTGGCCGCGCGTGTGCACGCGCCCGGGCTCGTGCTCGCCGCCGAGAAGGACCTCGGCTCGATGGGCAGTGATGCCGTCGCCGTCGCCCAGGCCTGGGGCGGCGAGATGCTGATGCGGTCCGTCCACAAGGCCACCGACGACGGCATGATCGAGGGCCGCCGCCTGCTCGCCTTCCTCGGCGTCGGCGGCGCCCAGCGCAACACCCAGAAGGTCACCCGCGCGCTGCTCACCGGATATCTGCTGTACCGGCTCGCCGGCGACAAGACCTACGCGCCGTTCGCCGACCCCGAGGCCGAGCTTCCCGGCTCGGAGGTGCTCACCGAGCCCGACGCGATCGACCGCGAGCTCGGCACTCAGATCAACCAGCTGCTCGGGCGGTAGAACTCCTCTTCGACGGCCGGCGCCGGCCCGCGCGTCGCGCCGGCGGCGAGTTCACGGGGTTCCCGGAGGCGCCGCAGGTTCTCGAGCCGGCGCTCGACCGCGTCCCGGTGCTCGGCGACGATGTGTTCGAACCGTCCGGTCACAGCGGCCCCGCCTCCGCCAGGACCACGCCGTCGGCAGGCTCCTCCTCGGGGCCCGCTTCGACGCTCTCACCAGCAGGTACCGCCGACGCGGGCCGCCGCGCGGGGGTGTCCGCCCGCGTGCCGGGCATCCCGGCCGGCGCGGGACCGAGCGCTCCGCCGTCACCTGGTTCGTCCGGTCGCCGCGGCTCGTCGGGCGGTGCGGGACCGAGCGCTCCGCCGTCACCTGGTTCGTCCGGTCGCCGCGGCTCGTCGGGCGGTGCGGGCGGCGTGTCGTCGCCCACACCGGCGCCGGGTGTGTCGGGGTCCGTTCCCGTCCCTCCGGCGGCGGGGGCCGGGGTCTCGGGGGCGGGTGTGCGCGACGGCGGATGTGCCGGATCCGGCGGCGGCGACGACAGCGGACGCTCCGGCTGCGGTTGCGGCGGGCCGGCCGGCTCGACGGCCTCGGAAACCTCTTCCACCACGGTCGTGGCCAGACCGAGGACCGCGCCTGTGAGTTCGCCCACGGCCGTCGCCAGCCGCAGCCCCGCGGCCACCAGGTCCGTCGCCGCCCCACACGGCGACCACGGATCGGTCATCGGAGCCACGCTCCGCGGGCCGGGATCCGGCGGCGCCAGCGTCGCGGCGAGTTCGGCGAGTACAGCCCGCACCGCTCGGTCGGTGTCGTCGCACAGGTCGAGGAACGACTCGACGGCCGTCTCCACCCCGGGCCGGAACACCTCGTCGCGCCACCGCCCGCACCATTGCGTGACAGCCGCGCGTGCGGGGGCCGGGCCCAGCGCCGAATCCCAGGCGGCGAGCTGGGCTGTCGTCGGGCCGTCGCCGCCCGCGGCGCCGGCCAGAATCGCGTCGATCTCCTCGACGGTGCGCCCGCCGACGGTCGTGTCGGCGAACTCGGCGGCCGCCCGGGACTTCTCCTCGACGATCGCGAGCACCGCGGCCGCCGCGTCGGTCAGCGCGCGACGTGCGGCGCCGAGCCGTGCCTGCAGGTCCTCGCCGACCGCCACATGACGGTCGAGCGCGTCGGCCGCACCCACCGCCCCGCCTCCGGTCCAGGCCGCCGCCAAGGCGTCGACGTAGGAGCGCTGCCGCGCGACCTCGGCACCCAGGGCACCCTCGAGCCGGGCGAACACGTCGGCGTCCGCGAGCAGGACGGCCGGATCCGTGCCGCGCTGCTCGTCGTAGCGTTCCCGCAACTGCGCACAGGACGGCAGGCCGGGGGCGCAGCGCTCGGCGCGGGGAAGATGCTCGGCGAAGAAGCGCAACCCGACGCGGCCCCCGTCGAGCACCAGGTCGAGCCGCTGCCCGCCCCCGGTCACCGGCCTCCTCCGGTCACCGGTGCCCCGTCGGCGGCAGGTCGACGGCCCGCAGGACCGACTCGGACTCCCGCTCCAGCCACGCGTACCCCCCGGCCGCGCGCCGCAGCGCCTCCGCGCGGGCGGCCGTCGCCGCCGACCACTCCGCGACCGCCCGATGCAGCCCGTCGTAGCGCGCTCGCACGACCTCGGCCTCGGACCGGTAGCGGTCGCCGGCCGCGTCCGGACCGAAGCCGACGGCGCGGCACGCACGCGCATGCCAGTCGATCTCGGCGGCCGAGTCCGCCAGGCCCTCGGCGATCACCCGGACCGCCGCACCGTCGAGCCCCACCCCGTCACGCACCGCGCCGCCCCCTCCCTCGTCCCCCCGGGTGGTTCGACGCAGCGGGAGGCGGATCGGTTCCCCGGCGGGGCAGAGCCGACAGATGGAGGCCGACAGATGGAGGCCGACAGATGGAGGCCGACAGATGGAGGCCGACAGATGGAGGCCGACAGATGGAGGCCGACAGATGGAGGCCGTCGGATCGGTGCCGTCAGACGGAGGCGACCGCTCCCGCGAGACGATCGGCGAGAGCACGGGCCACCGCGTCGTCGGCGGCCTCGACCATCACCCGGACCAGTTGTTCGGTGCCCGACGGACGCAGCAGCACCCGCCCGGTCTCCCCCAGTTCCCGCTCCACGGCGGCAACGGCGTCCGCGACGACGGAAGCCTTGGCCACCGCGGCCTTGTCCGACACGGGCACGTTCACCAGCACCTGCGGCAGGGTGCGCATGACCGCGGCGAGCTCCGCGAGGGGCGAAGCGGTCGCGACCATCCGTTCCATAAGGCGCAGGCCGGTGAGCACCCCGTCGCCGGTGGTTCCCAGGGCCGGCAGCACGATGTGGCCGGACTGTTCGCCGCCGAGGCTGAACGAGCCGCGGCGCAGCTCCTCGAGCACGTATCGGTCGCCGACGCCGGCGGTCACGACCGTGATCCCGGCCTCGCGCATCGCCAGGTGCAGGCCGAGGTTGCTCATCACAGTGGCGACGAGCGTGTCGGCGTGCAGCTCGCCGGCCTCGCGCATCCCGAGGGCGAGGATCGCCATGATCGCGTCGCCGTCCACCACGGTGCCCGTCGCATCGACCGCGAGGCACCGGTCGGCGTCGCCGTCGTGCGCGAGACCGAGGTCGGCGCCGTGCTCGACGACCGCGGCCCGGAGGCCGTCGAGATGCGTCGAACCGCAGCCGTCGTTGATGTTGAGCCCGTCCGGGTCGGCGTGCAGCGCGACGACCGTGGCCCCGGCCGCGGCGTACGCGGCCGGCCCGACGCGCGACGCGGCGCCGTTGGCGCAGTCCACCACGACCGTCAGGCCCGTCAGCGGCATGCGCACCGCCGTCGCGAGGTGGGCGAGGTAGCGGTCGGCGGCATCGTCGGCGGTCCGCACCCGGCCGATGCCCGCGCCGGTGGGGCGGGCGACCCCGCCCGCACCGTGCAGCATGGCCTCGATACGGTCCTCGACGGCGTCGTCGAGCTTGTGACCGCCGGCCGCGAAGATCTTGATGCCGTTGTCCGGCATGGGGTTGTGCGACGCGGAGATCATCACGCCGAGGTCGGCGTCGTAGGCCCCGGTCAGGAACGCGACAGCCGGGGTGGGCAGCACCCCGACGGACAACACGTCGACGCCGGCCGCGGTCAGGCCCGCGGTCACGGCGGCCTCGAGCATCTCCCCGCTGGCACGGGGGTCGCGGCCCACCACCGCGACGGGGCGCCGGCCCTCGGCACCGCCTGCCAGCACGGTCGCGGCCGCCCCGGCGAGCCGTACCGCCAGTTCGACCGTGAGCTCGGCGTTCGCCAAGCCTCGCACGCCATCGGTGCCGAACATCCGACCCATCGAGCAAAGTCCTCCACGTCGAGAAATGCGGTCTCCGCCGTCCGCGGGCGCCGCCTGCTGTCGCAAAAAGTACGTCAATGCACGAGAGCAGGCGTCCGGTAGGGAATTCTCTACCGGCGCCTGCTCTCGTGGTCGAACAGGAGCCGAGGCTGACGAGGTCAGCGTCGGCGGCACATCAGCGCTTGGAGTACTGCGGTGCCTTACGGGCCTTCTTCAGGCCGTACTTCTTGCGCTCGGTGGCACGCGGGTCACGCGTGAGGAAGCCGGCGCGCTTGAGCGCGGGGCGATCCTCGGCGGTGACCTCGATCAGCGCGCGGGCGATGGCCAGGCGCAGGGCGCCGGCCTGACCCGACGGGCCGCCGCCGTGCAGGCGGGCATGCACGTCGAACTGCTCGGTGCGCTCGACCGTGACCAGCGGCGACTTGACGAGCTGCTGGTGCACCTTGTTCGGGAAGTAGTCCTCGATGGTGCGGCCGTTGAGCACGAAGTTGCCGGTGCCGGGCACGAGGCGGACGCGGACGACGGCCTCCTTGCGGCGGCCGACGGTCTGCACCGGGCGGTCGAACACGATCGGCGCGGGAGCCGGAGCGGCCTCCTCGGCCACGTACTCGTCCGCGGCGACCTCGACGTTCTCGGCGTCGGTGTACTCGTCGCTGTAGTTCTCGTTCACGTTCTCGGTCACTGCGCCACCTGCTTGATTTCGAACGGCACCGGCTGCTGCGCGGTGTGCGGGTGGTTCGGGCCCGCGTAGACCTTCAGCTTCTTCGCGATCGCGCGACCGAGCTTGTTCTTCGGGAGCATGCCGGTGACGGCCTTCTCCACCAGACGGTCCGGGTTCTTCTCCAGAACCTCACCGACGGTGCGGGACCGGAGGCCGCCCGGGTAGCCGGAGTGGTTGTACAGGAGCTTGTCCTGCTTCTTGTTGCCGGAGATGGCAACCTTGTCCGCGTTGATGATGACGACGAAGTCGCCACCGTCCACGTGGGGGGCAAAAGTGGGCTTGTGCTTGCCGCGGAGCAGGTTCGCCGCCTGCACCGCGAGGCGGCCGAGCACCACGTCGGTGGCGTCGATGACGTGCCACTGGCGGGTCACGTCGCCGGCCTTCGGTGTGTACGTAGACACAGATCTTCCTCGTCTATCGTTTCGCTGCTGGCCCGCGCGCCGCCGATGATCGCTTCCGGCGGCCAGTTGGGACCCGAGAAGCGACGTTCGCCGCGCACGAGGCAACGACGACGGACGACACGCCAACGGCACACGATACCGGGGAGGTGTGTGCACGGTCAAAACAGCACGACGTCCCGGCGGCCTCTCCACCACCGGGACGTCGCTCGCTACTCGTGTCGCCTCAGGCCTGCCACCTCCGTGCCAGCTCGGATTCGACGCTGCGCATCTCGTCGTTGCCCCGCGCCACGGCGACGGCGATCTGGTCGAGCAGCAGATTCAGCTCGGCGGATGCCCGATCCCACTTCTGCTGGGTGACGTGGTACTCGGACCGGGCCTGCCCGTCCCAGGTCTGCACCAGCGGCTCGACCTGTGACCTGATCCGGTCGAGCGTGTCGTTCATGCCGCGCTGCAGTCCGACGACGCGGGTGTGCAGGTCGTCGATGCCACCGAAGTCCTGCCGGATCACATCGGGTCCACTCATTCGTTCGTTCTCCTCGAGTCGTGAGTCGTGTTGTGCGCACGGGCCGATGCGCGGTTCCGCACCGGCCCGCCCGCAGCGGCGTCAGTAGGTGCCGTGGAGGCTGTCGCCGAGGACGTTCAGCGACTGCGCCTGGGCCTGGACGGTGTCCTCGTACGCCCGGCCGTTGATTCGGATGCCGGCGACGATCGCGGCCAGTGCCTCGTTGAGCTGGAGGGCGCTGCGGTCCCATCGCGACATCACGTCGGTGAACGCGATCCCCGACCGGCCCTGCCATACGTCCGGCGACGACGACACGGTGGTGCGCAGCGCACCGAGCAGTTGCTCGAGTTCTCCGTGGGAGTCCTCGATCTGCCGCGCCGCCGTCTCCATGGTCGCGACGTCGGTCGCCACCCGATTCGAACTGCCCTGCCCTGGTTGCGTCACGCCTGTCTCCTCCGTCGTCCCGCGTCCCGTATCCCTCCGGCCCACCGTGGCCGAAGCCGGTTCGCGCCTACATCCGATTGGACGCAGCGCCTGTCCGCCGGGTTCCCCTGCTCGGCGAACGGGGCGATCCGCTACTCCACCGTCACAGTGTGGACGGCCTGCTCGCATTCGTTCTTGATTCCCGCCCATTCGTCGACGAGGAATTGGCATCCGACCGCCACCTGCATGCCGGACTCGACCACGACGAACCAACGCACGAGCGAGAATTCGTCCGGCGCCTCCACGTAGGCGATCACCGGGCGGTCCGCGAAGGTGGTGTCGGGGTCGAGGTCACGGATCACCGGGGAACGTTCGTCCGCGCGCCGGGCCAGCACCTCCCCCACGCCGGCCAAGTCCATATCTTCACGAAGAAGACTGTGCACCAGCACTATTCGCCGATCCCTCCCGCCGGCGGGGACGAGTTCGACGCGCTCGGCCCCGGCAGGCACAGGGTCGCGGACCCTCCAGTCCCCCGGCAGTTCCAGCCGGACGGGCCCGAGTTCGTGACGAACCGAAGGTGGGCGCGGCATGGGCTGTCTCGTCGCCGAGGACTCATCGGCCGAGTCGCCGGCGACGGGAACCTCCGCGCCCACCGCGGGCAGGTCCGCGCCCTGTCCTGCAGTCCACACCCAGCCGGCCGTCGCGGCCACGACGGCCACGACGGCCACGACGGCCCAACGGATCCGGCGGACGGGCCGGGTCGACCGGGAGGCCGGCACGGTGTGCAGCCACTGTGGGAGCGGCTCCGTGTCCCCCGACGGGACGGCCGGGGGTTCCGGCACCGCGGCCAGCACCTCGGACGCGGCGACCGGTATCACCCGGATGCCGCGGCCGAGCCGCTCGGCGATCCGCTCGCACAGCGGAATTCCGGGCGGCTCGCCCGGAATCCCCGTCACGAGGACGACATCCGGATCGACGGAACCGCACACGTTTCGCATCAGCCGGTCCAGCCGCTCGGCTCCCGCCGGCGAGTCGAGCAGTCCCTCGTCGAGGTCGGGGTCCCGCGCGATGCGGTCGACGTCGCCGCCGTCGGGGGCGCTCAGCACCGCCATTGTCACGCCGGCGCCGTCGACCTCCGCGACCGCGCATCGCTCGCCGTCGCCCACAGGCGCGGCGCGGCGCGCGGCCACCGCGGCGGTCAGGAGGACGGCATTTCGCGCGACCTGCCGGGCGGCCGTGTGCAACTCCTCCCGCCGACGTTCGCCCCACTCGGTGGGATGGACCACCACCACCGTGTCGAGGCCGGCCGGCGCGCCTGCCGTCGCCGCGACGTACCCGAGCAGGGTCGCCAGCGGCGCATCGTCGTCCGTGGGGACACGGCCGGGAGCCGATGCGGGAATCGTCACGGTCCGATCGGACCGCCGCGCGTACACCCGACCCGGGACGACCTGCAGGTGCAGCGCGTGGACGTCGCTCATTGCGGCGGCAGCCACGCCGTCTGCACGAGCGTCTCCCCGTCGCGTTGCACGAGGATGCCCCGTCCGGGCGGCATCGGGCGCGGACGCGCGGTGCCCACGAGCGCTCCCTCCTCTCGATTGCCGCTCATCACGAGGCCGGCCGCCGACAATTCCCGCAGCCGCGCGATGACCGGCTCGAAGAGAGCCCGCCCGGCTCCCCCGGAGCGGCGCGCCAGGACGAGGTGCAGCCCGACGTCCTTGGCCTGGGGCAGATACTCCAGCAGGGGCGTCAGCGGCGACTGGCTCGCCGCGGAGACGAGGTCGTAGTCGTCGACGACGACGAACACCTCGGGTCCCGACCACCAGGAGCGCTCACGCAGTTGCTGCTGGGTGACGTCGGGACCGGGCATCCGCCGCTCGAACACCGCCGCGAGGTCGCGGGCCATCGCCGACAACGTCACCGCGGACGGCGCGTATCCGCCGAGATGCTCACCCTCGACGACGCCGAGCAGGGTGCGCCGATAGTCCCCGACGATGATGCGGGCCTGTGCGCCGGTGTGGGACTCCACGAGGCTGCGGCAGATGCCGCGCAGCACGGTCGTCTTGCCGCAACCCGAGTCACCGAAAACGAGCAGGTGAGGCTGCTCGGAGAAGTCGATCCCCACGGGGGCCAGTTCGGCTTCGTCGATGCCGACGGGCACGAAAAACCGCCGCTCCCCGGGCGCGCCACCGGCAGCCGATCGGTCCGCGAGCGCCGCGAGCACCCCGGCCCGATCGACGCGATCGGGAAGCATGCGCACGGGCGGGGCGGGGCGGCCCGGTGCGGCCGCGGCGACGGCGGCCACCGCGTCGGCCAGTCCCGCCGCGAGGTCGACGACCTCGGAGCTGCCGTCCACACGCGGCAGCGCGGACAGCACGTGCAGTCCGTGGCGGTCGATGCCCCGGCCCGGGCGGCCCTCCGGCACCGCCGCCGCCTTCTTGCGGCCGTACTCGGAATCGGCGGGGTCGCCGAGGCGCAGCTCGAGGCGGGTCCCGAGATGGTCCCGCATCGCCGGCCGCACGTCGCCCCACCGCGGTGCGGTGAGCACCACGTGGATGCCGAAGGACAACCCCTGCGCCGCCAGCACGCCGACCTGCGGCTCCAGCGCCTCGAAATCCTGCCGGATGCTGGGCCAGCCGTCGATCACGAGGAACACGTCGCCGAAGGCATCGACGTCCGCGGCCGGACCGCCGCCCTCCCGGCGGCGGCGCAGTTCGGCCATCGACTCCAGGCCCAGCGCGCCGAAACGACCCTCCCGGCGCCGCAGCAGGGCAGTCAGTTCGGCGATCGTCCGGCGCACCCGGTCGGCGTCGAGCCGGTTGGCGACCGACCCGACGTGCGGAAGGCCCGCGAGCCCGGCGAGGGATCCGCCCCCGAAGTCCAGGCAGTAGAACTGGACCTGCTCGGGAGTGTGCGTCATCGCCATCGACAGGACGAGGCTGCGGAGCACCGTCGACTTGCCGGAGCGCGGCCCTCCGACGACGACCACGTTGCCCGCCGAGCCGGCGAGATCCACCAGCAGCGGATCCCGCCGTTGCTCGAACGGGCGGTCCACGATGCCGATCGGCGTGCGCAGGGTGCTCCGCGGCAGCACGTCGCCGGTGAGCAGAGACCGCGGGACCAGTCGGTCCAGGCTCGGCGCGGCGTCGAGGGGCGGCAGCCAGACCTCGTGCGCGGGGGTGCCGTGACCCCGCACCCGGCCGATCAGGACATCGAGCACGGAGCGGCTCTCCTCCGCCGGGACCGGATCCACGCCGGGCTCGGCCGGCCCGGGACCCGGTTCGAGGTGCGCGAGGGGTACTTCGGCCGTGGTGAACAGCCGCGGCCGGGAGGTCGCCGTGCCCGGCCTGATCACCGACCGGCCCGAGCGGCGGGGCTCGTAGGGACCCGACACGTAGGCGGCCGCGAACCGCACGATCTCCGCCGAGTCGCACTTGAGGTATCCGGTGCCCGGCGACGGCGGCAGATGGTAGGCGTCGGGGACTCCGAGAACGCTTCGGGACTCGTTGGCCGAGAAGGTCTTCAAGCCGATTCGGTAGGAGAGGTGACTGTCGAGTCCGCGCAGCCGGCCCTCGTCGATCCGCTGACTGGCCAGCAGCAGATGCATGTGCAGGGATCGTCCCAGCCGTCCGATCGCGGCGAAGAGTTCCGCGAATTCCGGTTGTTGCGTGAGCAGCTCGGAGAACTCGTCCACGACGACGAACAACGCCGGCAACGGAGCCAGCGCGGCACCGCCGGCCCGGGCGCGCTCGTAGTCGCCCACATTCGCGAAGTTCCCTGCCGCGCGCAGCAGTTCCTGCCTTCGGTTCATCTCGCCCTCGAGGGCGTCCTTCATCCGGTCGACCATGGCCAGTTCGTCGGCGAGGTTGGTGATCACCGCCGCGACGTGCGCGGCCGACTCGAGCCCGAGGAAGGTTGCGCCGCCCTTGAAGTCGACGAGGACGAGATTCAGTGCATCGGGGGGATGCGTCGCGATCAGACCGAGCACCAGGGTCCGCAGCAGTTCGGACTTCCCGGACCCGGTGGCGCCGATACAGAGTCCGTGCGGCCCCATCCCGCCCTCGGCAGCCTCCTTCAGATCCAGTTCGACCGGTGCACCGTCGGTTCCGATTCCGATCGGCACGCGCAGCCGGTCGCGGCCCCGTCGCGGCGACCACGCCCGCTCCGGATCGAACTGTGCGACGTCACCGAGACCGAGCAGGTCTTCCCATGGCGCCGAACGATTCTCCCCGTTGCCGGACTCGGCGACCCGCTGGGCGGCGCGGTACGGTGCCAGGCGCCGCGCCGCCGTCTGCGCCTGCGCGACGCTCGCTCCGTCCGGGACCGCGAAGGTCTCCACGCGTTCGCCGGCGCGCGCACCCAATCGGCCCTCACCGACGACGAGTTCGAGCCCGCGGGTGGCCGACAGCCGGGGCATCGACGCGGACAGGTCCAGGACCGTGACGGAGTCGAGCCCGTCGTCGAGGATCCCCGACCCGGAGCCGGGTACGCCACCGTCGATCACGATCACCAGTTGGGGCACACCGTCGACCGGTGGGGTGTTGCGGACGAACCGGCCGCGGCCCGTCAGGCGGTCGGCGAACGCGGTCTCGAGATCCCGGACCGAGCCGAACACGGTGCGGGCGCTGCCCGCACCGTCGGCGATCTCGGGGTTCTGGGCGTGCGGCAGCCACTTGACCCACTCCCACTCCGGGGCGGTGTCCGGACCGCACACCACGGCGATCCGCAGCACGTCCGTGCTGTGGAAGGTGCACAGTTGCAGCAGCATCGCCCGCACCAGATCACGGGCCGCGGGGCGATCGCCGCCGAGCGACACCGCCGCGAACCCCCGCAACGACACCGCGGTCGGCAGGGCCGGTACGACCGAGTGCGCGCGCACGAACCGGCGCAGCGACACGGCCGCCACCGGTTCGAGGTCCTCGACGGGACCCGTGTCGGGGGCGATCAGCCGGGTTGCGAGGCGCTGGCCGCTGAGCCCGACCCGCACGTGGCAGAAGTCGGCGTCGGCTCCGTCGCGTTCCCACATGCGCACCGTTCCCGCGAGCGTCCACAGCACGGCCGGGTCGGGGTGCGTCCACTCCAGGGCCCTCCGCTGCCGGTCTGCGGTGTCGTGGACCTCCCGCCGGAGCTGATCGAGATACCGCAGGTAGTCCTTGCGGTCCTCGTCGGCCTCGGCCGCTTTCGCCCCGCCTCCGCGGCCGCCGCCGGCGAGCATGCCCACCATCGAGACGATCATCATGAGCGGGAAGACGAGCGACATCGGACTTCGCGCCATCCCCGAACCGAACATCAGCGCCACCATGCCGATCATCGCGGCGACCATCACGACGGGCAGCAGCTTCGCCAGGAGATTTCCCGGCGTCGAACGCGGAATCTCCGGCGGGGCCTGCATTCTCACCTCACCCGCCGGGACGCGTGGCACCTCGCGCCGCGGCCTGCGCACGAACCGCACCGTGCTCACACCCCACCCCCGACCCGCACCGTGCCGGCCGTCCTCACGACGGCCGTCCCCCCACGGTCGACGAAGGGTAACGCACCCCTGCGACATCGGCACGCAGGCGGGCGCGAAGACGGCCTGCGCGAAGCGATGTCGTATCGTCTCCGCGAGGTCCGGGCGACACCGGGCGGGCGAGCCCGGCCCGGACCGCAGCACGGTCGGGGGACGACGGGGGGATGGACGATGACGGCTGCGCACACCGAACCGGGGCGGATCGGCGCGCCCGAACTCTGCCGCGTGACCGTGCTGGCCCAGCACACACAGGTCGACCTCGCGTTACCCGCGGACGTCCCTGTCGCGCTGCTCGTGCCGGGGGTCGTCGATCTCGTCACCGCCCACCGGTCCCACAACGACTTCGACGCCTCCTCCGAGCGGGTCGAGCCCGAGGCGTGGGCGCTGGCCCGTCTCGGATCGTCGCGTCTCGCCGCCGCGTTGAGCCTGCACGAGCACGGCGTCCGGGACGGGGACCTGCTGGTGCTCGAGCACGCGTCGGCACCTGCGCCACCCCCGCTGTTCGACGACGTGACCCACAGCGTCGCGACGGCGGACGAGGCCGGCGCGGGCCGCTGGTCGCCGCGTGCGGCGGCCGCGGTCGCGGCGGTCGTCGCCCTGTCCGCGACGGTCGTCGGGGTGGGGGCCCTGCTGCGACTTGCCTCCCCGGACGGCCGGACGGCCGCCGGTGCCGGCTGCGCCGCGCTCGCCGCCCTGCTCCTGCTCGCCGGGATCCTGCTCGGGCGGGCCCGCGACGACCACCGCACCGCGGCGCTCCTGTGCGCCTGCGCGGTCCCGGCCGCCTTCGCCACCGGAATTCTCGTGGTGCCCGGCTCTTTCGGACCGGCGCACCCCATGCTCGGGGCGGTCCTGTCGGGGGCGGTGGCGACCCTGGTCCTGCTGCTGACCGCCGTCGGAAGGGCGCCCTTCGCCGCGGTCGCCGCCGTCGCCGCGACCGCCGCGGCCGCATTTCTCGTCGCCGCCTCGACCGGGATCTCCGCCTCCGCGGTCGGCGCCGGTGTCGTCGTCACGGCCCTGCTGACGGTGACATTCGCACCCCGCCTCGCCATGAAATTCGCCGACCTGCCGTTGCCGCCGGTGCCCGGTCCCGGGACCGGGACCGGGACCCCCGCGCCGCAGACCGAAGACGGCAGGGACGGACCGGACTCCCCGGACGGCGGGGACCGGTCACTGCCCGATCCCAGCGAGCTGGCGGCGGCCGCCGCGCGGGCACGCGACCACCTCACCGGGCTGATCGGTGCGGGAGCCGTTCTCGTCGTCGCGGGCGCGTGGTGTGCCGCGGCGCCGCTGTCCGGCGGCGGTCTCCGCTTGCCCGGCACCGCCCTCGCCGTCGCCGCGGCGGCGGTGATCATGCTGCGCGGCCGCACCTACACCGATGCGCGCCAGGCGACGTTGCTGGTGGCAGGCGGCGCAACCGTGCCGGTGGGCCTCCTCGGCGCGGCCGCGGTCGGCGGATCCGCGCCGCCCGTCGTCGTGTTCGCCCTCGCCCTTGCCGTCGCGACCGCAGCGCTGGTGTTCGGCGTGGTCGCGCCGCGACGATCGTTCACGCCGGTGCAGCGCCGCGCCGCCGAAGTGGTCGAGTACGCGGTGATCGCGACGATCGTGCCGTTGGCCTGCTGGGTCACCGGGCTCTACGCCGCCGTCCGCGGGTTCTGACGTGGCCCGCGGCGCACGCCTCGTTGTCGTCGCCCTGGTGCTGACGGCCTCGTCCTTCGGAACGGCCCCGTCCGCCGCGGCGGAACCTCCGCCCGTCGATGCCGGGCGCCTGCCCCCGCCCGGGGAACCCGGGCCCGTCGACGACACCGGGCAGCGTTCGCCGTGTACCACGGTCGACGTCGCCGGCGACAGCGCCTCGATCCCGGAACCACAGCGCGTGCTGAACTTTCCGGCCGTGTGGCCGCTGAGTCGCGGGGCGGGGCAGCTCGTGGCGGTGATCGACACCGGGGTGGGCCGCAATGCGCGGCTGCCCGGGTTGGTACCGGGGGGCGACTATGTCTCCTCGGGCGATGGGACGCAGGACTGCGACGCCCATGGGACCCTGGTGGCGGGGCTCGTCGCGGCGCAGCCGGTCCCCGGGTCGGGGTTCGCCGGTGGCGCCCCGGATGCGCGGATCCTCACCGTGCGCCAGTCCAGCCGCCACTTCTCGGCGCGACGGTCGGATCCCGCCGACCACGATGCGCGTACGTCGCCCGGCTACGGCAACGTGCGCACGATGGCGATGGCGGTGCGCCGCGCCGCGGACCTCGGCGCCACCGTCATCAACATCTCCGAGGTCGCCTGCGCGCCGGCCGCGGAGGGCCTCGACGACCCCGAACTCGGGGCGGCGGTGCGGTACGCGACCGAGGTGAAGGACGCCGTCGTCGTGGCCGCAGCCGGCAACGTGGAGGACCGCTGCCAGGGGTCGAACCCGCAGGGGCTCGATCCTCTCCGGCCGGGAGACGATCCGTGGCGCGCGGTCACGACCGTGGCCTCGCCGGCCTGGTACGACGACTACGTACTCACGGTCGGCTCGGTCGAGCCGGACGGGTCACCGTCGAGCTACAGCCTGCCGGGGCCGTGGGTGGACGTCGCCGCGCCCGGCAGCGGGGTGGTTTCCCTGCATCCCACCGCCGATGGCCTCGTCGACGCCTACCGGGGAGCCGAGGGCCCGGTGCCGGTGTCCGGCACGAGCTTCGCCGCGCCGCTGGTGGCCGCGACCGTCGCGCTGGTACGGGCGCGGTTTCCGCACCTCGATGCCCGCGCCGTGGCGATGCGGATCGAGGCCACGGCGCACGCACCGGCGGAGGGCTGGAATCCGCGGGTGGGCCACGGCGTGATCGACCCCGTCGCGGCGGTGACCGCCCCGCCGAGGGAGCGGCGTCCGCAGGAGCCGGCCTCGGTGGCCGTCGCGGCGCCGATACCGCGGACGCCGCCGGATCACCGGCCCAGGGACGTCGCGGTCGTCGTGGCGGCGGTGGTGCTCGCGGTCCTGGGGGTGGCGGCGTCGGCGACCGCGCCGCTGCGGCGCCGTCGTCAGCGGCCGGCGCCGACCGGCGCCGGGTCGTGATCCGGCGCGACACCGTCGTGGGCGACGAGTGCCTCCGCCCGCCCGAGTGCAGGTCCCGGCGCGAACAGTTCGACGATCTGCCACGGCGCGGGCACCGGTTCGGAGAATCCCAGGGCGGTCGCGGCTTCCGCGTCGACGATCCCGTAGCGCACGCCGGTGTCGGCCACGTAGAAGAGGGCGCCGCGCCGCGCGCTGTCCGGCGCGACGGAGGTGGTCTGCACGAACGCCCCCCGGCCGGGCGCGAGGTAGGCGCTGTCGGCCTCGGGCCCGGCGCCGTCCGCCTGGGCCAGAGACACGGGCACCGCGCCGTCGGGCAGCGGCAGCACGGACCCCGCCGACACCTCGACGACGGACCGCGACCGTTCGGCCGCGCCGACCCCCGGGATCCACGTCAGGCAGGCGACGGGACGGTCGCGGGCATCGACGACGGTGGGCACGGTAGCGGGAAAGGTGTCCACCGCGAGACCCCGCACGGTCGGAGCCTCGCGCAGCACGTCCGGCGCGACGGCCGGGATCTCCGCGGCGCCCTGCGAGTCGGTGAAGTGGACGATCTGCGCTGTCGCCTCGGACACCTCCTGCACACCGTCGCGCAGCACGACGTAGAACCTCTTCCCGTCGGGCACCGCGACGCGGACCACCGAACCGACGGTCAGCGATCCGATCGGATAGCCGGGTTCGCCGCCAGCACCGGGGATCCGCGGGGCCTCGAGCCGCGGCACCTCCGGGATCGCGGCGAGCAGGCCCGGCCCGACGGGACGTGCCATGCCGGCATCGATGCCGAGGACGCGGGTGAGCGCCTGGTCCGCCAGATCCACCTCGGCGCGGGAGCCTCGGTAGACCAGATGGTGCCTGCCGTCGGCCGCGACGAGCAGGGCCTCGTCGTCGGCGAGAGGCCGCACGCGCTCGCCGTAGGCCGGCTCTCCCCCGGTGACGGTCGTTGTGACGGAACGACTTCCGTCGGTCGTCACGGTGTCGCACACCGTCCACGGCAGCGGTGCCGCGACGTGTGCCAGCGCGGACGGCGCACCGGGGATACCGACGAGGGGCCCCCGGGGCCGGGTTTCGAATTCGCCGTCGGCGACGACGGCGGGGGCCTCGGGCCGCCCGAGCACCAAACGGGCGGAGGCCAGGTTGAGTACCGGGTGGAAGGCGCCGTCGATCGTGACCAGCATCGCGCCGGAATCGCGTCCCACCACGATCGCCGCGTCACCGATCCTGTCCTGCGGGCGGAGCAGAGCGAGCGCGGCACAGCCGGCGAGGCCGACACAGGCGAGGACGGCGCCCACCGCCAGGGCACGCGACTGCGACCGCATCGGGTCGTGGATCATCCGCACGTCTCGCCGCACCAGTGCATGTTCCATGCGGCGCACCAGAAATCGGTAGCCGTTGACCTGCCAGCGCGTGGTCGGCTGCGCTCCCATCGATCCTCCCCCGTACGACGCCCCCTCCGCCGCAACACAGTACAGTTCCGCCCGGGAACGTCGGGGGGGCCGGGCCGTCGCTCGGGTGGGAACGGGGGAATCGTCGTGCAGGATGGGATCTTCCGGCGGCCGCGGCGCCGCTGCGTGGTGACGGTGGTGCGGGCGCAGTGCGCGGCGGTGATCGGCGCGACGACGGCGGCGGCGACGGGCGCTCCGCTTCCCGCTGCGGTGACCGTGGCGGTACTGGCCGCGCTGGCGGTGGCGGTGCCTGTCCACGGACTCGACGCCGTCGAATGGGGGCGGCTGTGGTGGCGGTTCCGGCGCCGTTCGCTGCGGTCCGGCCCGGTGATCGTCGACGTCGCGGCGGGCGACGATCGACCGGTCGGGGTGTGCTGGGACGGCACCGCCGTCGTGGCGGTGGTCGAGCTGGTACCGACGGCCGGCGAGCTCACCCGGCTGACACGAGATCGGGCCGAACCGCTGCGCCGGCTTCCGCTGGCCGCGATCGCCGCGTGCCTCGCCACGCACGACGTCGGCCTCGACGGAATCGACGTCATCGTGCACGGCAGCCGGGTGTGCGACGAGACCGCCGCCGGTGCGGCGTACGAGCGCCTGATCGGGCCGCTGCCCGCCGCCGCGACGTGCACCGTGTGGCTCGCGCTGCGGTTCGACTCCGTCGCCTGCCCGGCCGCAGTGGCCCGCCGTGGCGGCGGCTCGGAGGGCGCGGCGCGCGCGGTGACCGCCGCGGCGCGGCGCGTCGTGCGCGCGTTGGCGGAGCAGCACCACACCGCGAGGATCCTCGGCGCGGGAGAGATCGCCGGGGCGGTGGAGTCCGTCGCCGGGTGCGCGGATCCGGCGTTGCTCGAGGAGGATCGGGGCGCAGTACGGCTTCCCGGCGGCTACAGTCGCGCCGCGGTGGTGGAGCCGGGGCACCTCGACCGGGCGATCATGACCCGGGTCTGGTCCGAGTCACTGTCGTCGGCGACGATCGCGGTTCGGCTGCGCCCCGGCGCCGAGCCGGGAGCCGTGCGGGTGGGAGCGTCGGTGCGCGGCACGAGCCGCACGCCCGAGCCGAGGATCCGGATGCCGGGCACCCGACGGCTGTGGAGCCGCGAACTGGACGGGTTGCTGGCGTCGATCCCGACGGCCGCGGTGGGGCTCGAGGATCTGATCCCGCTGCGCACCAGGCACCTCGCCGACGTCGACGCCCTGGCGCTGCCGGTGACGGGATGCGGGCAGCTGCTCGGCGCGGACGAGTCCGGTGCGGCCGTGTCCGTCCGCCTGACCGGCCGGGGGGTGCGCACCGTGTATGTCGCCGGGGAGCTGTATCTGGCGCAGCAAGTGGTGTTCCGGGCGGTGGCGACGGGCGCCCGCGTGGTGATCCACACCGATCGCGCCCGGGCCTGGCGTCCCCTGCTGGCCGCGGCGGGTCCGGACCGGTTGCGGTTGGCCGGCGACGATCGGGGCTTCGACACGATCGTGTACGACGGCGTGCGGCCGGCGACGGTCCCGGCCGGGACGACCGCGATCCACGTGCACGCACATCCGGATCGGTGGCCGCGCGAGCGCCCGGACGTGTCGATCCTGCAGCCCGGAGCGGCCGGCGATCGGGTGGTGCTGGCGGCGGGTGGCCGACGGCTGTCGCTGTCGTTGGTGAGCATCGACGCCGAGGCCGCGTACATCGGCCGTCCACGTGCCGCGCAGCCGGCGCCCGCGCTGAGCCGGGTCCCTCAGCCGGGGTAGGGCTGGGCGGCCCGCCCGGCGCGCACGGTCCGCGCCCACCAGGCGAGCTGGTTCAACATGCGCTGCGCGGCGTCGATCGCGGCGCCGTCGGTGGTGGTGCCGTCGGCGGCGAAGGCGTGCTTGACGCGGTGGAAGCTGACCGATTCGCGGACCGGGACCATGTGCACCTCGACGACGACCTGCCGGAGTTGCTCGACGGCGCGCAACCCGCCGGAGAGCCCGCCGTAGGAGACGAATCCGATCGGCTTGGTGCGCCATTCGCGTTTGACGGTGTCGATGGCGGTCTTGAGGGCGGCCGGGTACCCGTGGTTGTACTCGGAGGTGACGACGGCGAATGCGTCGGCCGCCTCGATCCGCCGGGTGAACGCCTCGGCCTCAGGGCCGCCGGAGAGATCCTGCGGCAGCGGGGTGTCGGCGAGGTCGAGCACGCCGACGTCGAACTCGGGGCGCTGCCGTGCGGTGGCGGCGAACCAGTCGGCGACGACGGGGGCGATCCGTCCGGCGCGCACGCTGGCGACGACGATCTCGAGACGAATCGGGGCTTCGGCGTCCATGGGCCGATGGTAGGCGGCTCAGGCGGTGAGGCCGTGGGTCAGGAGGGCGGCGAGTTCGCGGTAGGCCTGGGCGTCCGGCAGGCCGGTGGCCTCGGCGACGTGGCGCTGCTGGATGCGGACCATGACAGCCGCGACGACGTCGGCGACGAACGCGGCGTGCACGTCGCGCAGTTCGCCGGCGGCGACGCCGTCGGCGATGAGGTCGCGGACGCGTTCGGCGGCGAGGCGGGTGTTGCGTTCGTAGACCTCGCGGGCGGTGGGGGCGGCGGCCATGTCCTCCATGAACTGCGCGGAGGCGGGTTCGAGTTGCCGGCCGACGGCTTCGAGGTAGGCGCGGATGCGGTCGGCGGCGCCGGTGTGGCCGTCGAGTTCGGCCTCGACGCGTTCGGTGGCGCCACGGAAGAAGTGCACGGTGGCCGCGCGGACAAGGCGGTCCTTGCTCTCGGCGAGGGTGTAGAGCGTCGACTTCGAGCAGTGCAGGCGGGCGGCGATGTCGTCGAGGGTGAAGTGGGCGAAGCCCGCGGCGAGGAACAGGGCGACGAGCTGGTCGAACAGCTGCGCCTGACGTGCCGTGCCGCGTCGGATCCCCGCTCTTGTCATACTTCATACAGTACTGCAGTATCGTTCTCAGTACTATTTCCGATCGAGGAGTCTGCCGTGCCTGTCGAGCGCCTGCTGCCCACCCCCGAGGCCTACGACCTCATCGAACTGACCCGCGACGTCGCGGACAAGGTTCTCGCCCCGCGGGTCGTCGAACACGAGCGCACCGAGACGTTCCCCGAGGGGGTCTTCCCGGCCCTCGGCGCGGCGGGGTTGCTGAGCCTGCCGTACCCGGAGGAATTCGGCGGCGGCAACCAGCCGTACGAGGTGTACCTGCAGGTGCTCGAGGAGCTCGGCGCCCGCTGGGCGGCGGTTGCCGTCGCGGTGAGCGTGCACGGGCTGTCGTGCTTCGCGCTGGCCACCCACGGCACCGACGAGCAGAAGAACAAGTGGCTGCCGGACATGCTCGGCGGCGACACGATCGGCGCCTACAGCCTCTCCGAGCCGCAGGCCGGGTCCGATGCCGCGGCCCTGGCCTGCCGCGCGACGGCCGTGGACGGCGGCTACCGGATCTCCGGATCGAAGGCGTGGATCACCAACGGCGGCAAGGCGGACTTCTACACGCTGTTCGCCCGGACCTCCGACGCCGGCTCGAAGGGCATCTCCTGCTTCCTCGTGCCGGCCGGAACCGAGGGCCTGAGCTTCGGTAAGCCCGAGGAGAAGATGGGTCTGCACGCCATCCCGACCACCACCGCCCACTACGACGACGCGTTCGTACCCGGCGAGCGCCGCATCGGCGCCGAGGGCCAGGGCCTGCCGATCGCGTTCAGCGCGCTCGACTCGGGCCGGCTCGGCATCGCGGCCGTCGCGGTGGGTCTCGCGCAGGCCGCGCTCGACGAGGCCACCGCATACGCCAAGGAGCGCAAGGCGTTCGGCAAGAAGATCATCGACCACCAGGGACTCGGGTTCGTCCTCGCCGACATGGCCGCCGCGGTGGACTCGGCCCGCGCGACGTACATCGACGCCGCGCGCCGCAAGGATGCCGGCCTGCCCTACTCGCGGCAGGCGTCGGTCGCCAAGCTCGTCGCGACCGATGCGGCGATGAAGGTGACCACCGACGCCGTGCAGGTGCTCGGCGGCTACGGCTACACCCGCGACTTCCCCGTCGAACGTTTCATGCGGGACGCGAAGATCACCCAGATCTTCGAGGGCACGAACCAGATCCAGCGGCTGGTCATCGCGCGGCACCTGGCCGGCTGACGGTGTGAACTCCCGGCAGCCCCGGGGCGCGCACTCCCGGTGGCGTCGGGGCGCGCGGCCGTCCTCCCCGGCGGCTCGCGCACCCCGACACCGCCCGGATAACTCCTGCCGTGGAATCTGAAACATCCTCCTGTCAGATTTCGCGAACCACCTGCTACCGTGCGCCGGTGGACAGACGCCGTAGGCGGGGCCGCAGAGCCGCGGACCGGATGGAGTGGGCGGCCGACGCCGCCGACACGGTGGCGACACTCGCCGAGCTCGGCGTCCTGTTCCTGCGGCTCCTGTCGCTGCCGTTCCGCGCGGTGGCGGCCCTGCTCCGGATGATCGCGGACTGACCTCCGACCCCTCGCCGTTCCCCTCGGTATCCTGCGTCACATTTTCTGGGCAAAGCGGACAGCCTGTACTTAGATCTTGTTGGACGTACGTCCAGGATTTGTACATCGACATCGGAGGTAATTCCCATGCTGCTCGGCTCGCTCGGCTCCCTGATCGACCACGTGCTCTCCTTCCTCAGCTGGCTGATCTGAGAGACGCCTCGACGCGTAGCGAAGGGGGCGAGGTCATCCGACCTCGCCCCCTTGCTGTTTCCGTCACGCGTGCCGGGCCGCGCTACGCGCCGATCGCCTCCGCGAGGATCGGCCAGGACTCGTGCAGCGCGTCCTGCCAGTAACCCCACGAGTGCGTGCCCTGCGCGCCCGTGCTGAAGGTCGCCTCGATCCCGAGTTCGTCGAAGGTCCGCCGCAGCCGCTCGGTGCACTGGGCCGTGGCCGCCTCGATGGATCCGAGGACGACCAGGTCGACCGGATCCACCTGCCCGCCCCACGCCGCCTCGTGCGGGCCGGGCAGACCGCCGCCGGACGAGATGTACAGCGTCGTGCCGCGCAACTTCTCCGCGTTCAGCGCCGCATCGTTGGCGATCCACCCCGGTCCGCCGATCGGCCCCCACATGTTCTCGACGTCGCCGCCGCCGAGGGTGACGACGGCCTCCACGTAGCTGCGCCCCGGGTCGCTGCTCGTCTGTGCACACCCGCTGTAGGACGCCACCGCCTCGTACAGCCCCGGCGACTGCTGGGCGAGGGCCAGCACCGAGCTGCCCGACATCGACATCCCCGCGACGGCGTTGCGGCCGTCGGCGCCCAGCACCGCGTCGACGACCGGCGGCAACTCCGACGTCAGGAACGTCGCCCACCGGTGCCGGCCGAGCTTCGGGTCGTCGCGGATCCAGTCCGTGTAGTACGCGAAGGCGCCGCCCACGGGAGTGACGACGTTGACGTTCTTGCCGTCGAAGAACTCGCGGACGTCCGTCTGGTCCCGCCAGTTGGCGGCGTCCTCACCCCCACCGGCGCCGTTGAGCAGGTAGAACGTCGGTCGCGCCGCGGAGGTGTCCGCGGGCCGGATCACCTCGACCGGGATCACCCGGTCCATGGACGGCGAGTACACGTGCAGCACCCAGTCGCGCGCGGTCCGCTCCTCCACGTGATCGACGTAGGCACCGGCCGGGTCCGCATCCGCAGCCGGCTGGGCGAGCGCCGGTGCCGTCAGCAGCGACGTCGCGGCGAGCAGTGCCACCGCCACCGTCGCACCCCGTCGCCGGATCGCGGGCAAGTCGAGCAATGGGTGCCTCCCTCTCACACGCCGATCCCCCGGCCGGGCCGGCCGGGGGACGTGCTCGTCGGAACATATCACCGGCCGGCCCGGCCGCAGGTCAGCAGCAGCCGGGGCTGATGGGCCCGCGCATCTCGCGGGTGGCCGCGTTGCGCGCCGCGAGGTCGTCGTCGGCGGGATAGTCGACGCCGACGAGACTGAGCCCGTGCGCCGGGGCCACGGCCACCGCCGCGGCACGCTCCCGTTCGTCGAGCAGTGCGGTCATCCATTCGACACTGCGCCGCCCCTCCCCCACGGCCAGCGCCGCGCCGACGAGGCTGCGCACCATCGACCAGCAGAACGCGTCCGCGCTCACGTGCGCGGTGAGGATCACGCCGACGTCCGGACCGGCGCCCGCCGCGCGACCGCCGGACACCGTCCAGTCGAAGCGCTGCAGTTCGCGGACCGTCGTCGCCCCGTCGCGCCGCTTGCAGAAGGCCGCGAAGTCGTGCAGGCCCAGCAGCGAGGTCGACGCCGCGCGCATCGCGTCCACGTCCACCGGCTTGGGCCAGGCGACGGTGTCGCGGGCCCGCAGGGGGTCCGCCCCGTACACGGCGGTGGTGAGCCGGTACTCGTAGTGCCGGCGGATCGCCGAGAAGCGGGCGTCGAAGTGCGGCGGGGCGACGGAGATGCCGGTGATGCGGACGTCGCGGGGCAGGAACCGGGCGAGACGGCGCACCAGGCGGACGAGGTCGTCCGGAATCGCGGCGGTGGGGACGTCGACGTGCGCGACCTGACCGGAGGCGTGCACCCCGGCGTCGGTGCGGCCGGCGACGGTGAGCTGCACCGGCGCGCGCACGATCGCACCGAGCTTCTCCTCGATCTCCCCGCACACCGTCCGCCGTCCGGGCTGACGCGCCCAGCCGGAGAAGTCGGTGCCGTCGTAGGCGATGTCGAGCCGCAGCCGGGTGGTGTCCACGGCGACGGCGGAAGGGTTCTCGAAAGCAACGGGCCCGCCGCCCCCGTGGGGGGCGACGGGCTCGTTCGCTTCAGCGGATGCCGAAACCAAGTGGACTAGTCCTTCTTGGCCTCGTCGGCGTCCTTGGCGTCGGCCGCGGTGGCGTTCTCGTCCTCGATCGCGTCGACGACGGCGTCCGCGTTCTCGACCTGCGCGTCGGTGGCGTCGGCCTCGACGGCCTCGACCACATTCTCCTCGGCCGGGGCCTCGGTGGCCGGCGCGCTCTGCGAGGCGGCGACGCGCCGGGCGCGGTCGGCCTCGGACGTGACCGTCTTCTCCTTGACGAGCTCGATGATCGCCATGGGAGCGTTGTCACCCTTGCGCGGCATCGTCTTGACGATGCGGGTGTAGCCGCCGTTGCGGTCCTCGTAGAACGGGCCGATCTCCGCGAACAGCGTGTGGACGACGTCCTTGTTGCGGATGACCTTCAGCACCTCACGACGGTTGGCCAGCGTGCCGGCCTTCGCGTGCGTGACGAGCTTCTCGGCGTAGGGCCGCAGGGCCTTGGCCTTGGCCTCGGTGGTGGTGATGCGGCCGTGCTCGAAGAGCGCGGTGGCCAGGTTGGCCATCAGCGCCTTCTGGTGCGAGGCCGACCCGCCGAAGCGGGCACCCTTCTTGGGCTTGGGCATGATGAATCTCCTAGTAACGGACCGTGAGCTGCTACAGCTGCTCGGTCTCGGCGTAGTCCTCGTTCCCCTCGGCGTCGCCGAAGGAACCGGCGTCCGTGTCGCTCCAGGTACCGGTCGCGGCGTCGTAGCCGGCGACGGTGCTCGGGTCGAAGGACGCGGGGCTGTCCTTGAGGGAGAGGCCGAGCGAGTGCAGCTTGACCTTCACCTCGTCGATGGACTTCTGACCGAAGTTGCGGATGTCGAGCAGATCGGACTCCGTGCGTGCCACGAGCTCACCGACGGTGTGCACACCCTCGCGCTTGAGGCAGTTGTAGGACCGGACCGTCAGGTCGAGGTCCTCGATGGGGAGTCCGAAGGAGGCGATGTGGTCGGCCTCGGCGGGCGAGGGACCGATCTCGATGCCTTCTGCTTCGACGTTCAGCTCACGGGCCAGACCGAAGAGCTCCACCAGGGTCTTGCCCGCCGAGGCGAGCGCGTCCCGCGCGGTGATCGAGTTCTTGGTCTCCACGTCGAGAATCAACCGATCGAAGTCGGTGCGCTGCTCGACGCGGGTCGCCTCCACCTTGTAGGTCACCTTGAGCACCGGCGAATAGATCGAGTCGACCGGGATGCGGCCGATCTCGGCGCCGGATGCCTTGTTCTGAACAGCGGGGACGTAGCCGCGGCCGCGCTCGACGACGAGCTCGATCTCCAGCTTGCCCTTGTCGTTCAGGGTGGCGATGTGCAGGTCCGGGTTGTGGACGGTGACACCGGCCGGGGGCACGATGTCGCCCGCGGTCACGGTGCCGGGGCCCTGCTTGCGGACGTACATGGTGACCGGCTCGTCCTCTTCCGAGCTGACCACGAGGCCCTTGAGGTTCAGGATGATGTCGGTGACATCCTCCTTGACCCCGGGGACCGTGGTGAACTCGTGGAGCACGCCGTCGATGCGAATGCTGGTGACGGCCGCGCCCGGAATCGAGGACAGCAGGGTGCGACGAAGCGAGTTGCCGAGGGTGTACCCGAAACCGGGCTCGAGGGGTTCGATGACGAACTTCGAGCGGTCGTCGGCGATGACCTCTTCGCTGAGGGTGGGTCGCTGCGAGATGAGCATGGAGTGCCTCCTTGTGGGCGTCCGCCATATGACGCCCTGGTCGGGGTGTGGTGTCCCCCCGGACCTCGGGAGGACCGGAAGGACACCACGGCGCGAAGCGCCTTACTTCGAGTAGTACTCGACGATCAGCTGTTCCTGCAGCGGGATGTCGATCTGCGCGCGCTCGGGGAGCTGGTGGACCAGCACCCGCAGACGCGGGCCGACGACCTGCAGCCAACCCGGGATCGGGCGGTCACCCTGGGTCTCACGGGCCACCTGGAAGGGCAGCGTGCCCAGCGACTTCTCGCGGACGTCGATGATGTCGTACTGCGAGACGCGGTAGCTCGGGATGTCGACCTTCTTGCCGTTCACCAGGAAGTGGCCGTGGCTCACCAGCTGGCGGGCCTGACGGCGGGTCCGGGCGAGACCGGCACGGTAGACGACGTTGTCCAGACGCGACTCGAGGATGACCAGCAGGACCTCACCGGTCTTGCCGGGCCGGCCGGCGGCCTCCTCGTAGTAACGACGGAACTGCTTCTCCATCACGCCGTAGGAGAAGCGGGCCTTCTGCTTCTCCTGCAGCTGGAGCAGGTATTCGCTCTCCTTGATCCGCGCGCGGCCGTGCTGGCCGGGCGGGTAGGGGCGACGCTCGAACGCCTGGTCGCCTCCGACGAGGTCGACGCGCAGACGACGCGACTTACGGGTAACGGGACCGGTATAGCGAGCCATGATTCAAACCTTCCTTTCCCGTTAGACGCGACGCCGCTTGGGCGGACGGCAGCCGTTGTGCGGCTGGGGGGTGACGTCGGAGATGGTGCCGACCTCGAGGCCCGCGGCCTGGAGGGAGCGGATCGCCGTCTCGCGGCCCGAGCCCGGGCCCTTCACGAAGACGTCGACCTTCTTGACACCGTGCTCCTGCGCCTTGCGGGCAGCGTTCTCGGCGGCGAGCTGCGCGGCGAACGGGGTCGACTTGCGCGAACCCTTGAAGCCGACGTGGCCGGAGGACGCCCAGGAGATGACGTTGCCGTTCGGGTCCGTGATGGACACGATCGTGTTGTTGAAGGTGCTCTTGATGTGAGCGGCACCGTGCGGGACGTTCTTCTTGTCCCTGCGGCGCGCCTTCTGGGTCTTCTTCGGACCGGTGCTGCGTGACTTGGGAGGCATTACTTCTTCTTTCCTGCGACGGTGCGCTTCGGACCCTTGCGGGTGCGGGCGTTGGTCTTGGTGCGCTGTCCACGCACGGGCAGACCACGACGGTGTCGCAGGCCCTGGTAGCAGCCGATCTCGATCTTGCGACGGATGTCCGCCTGGACCTCGCGGCGGAGGTCACCCTCGACCTTGTAGGTCTCCTCGATGAACTCGCGCAGCTTGGCGAGATCCTCGTCGGAGAGGTCCTTGCTGCGCAGATCCGGGCTCACGCCGGTGGCCTCGAGGATCTCCTTCGAGCGGGTACGGCCGATGCCGTAGATGTAGGTCAGTGCGATCTCCATCCGCTTTTCGCGGGGAAGATCGACACCTGCGAGACGTGCCATGTGGCATTCCTATTCGGTGTGCGGAGGTCTGCTCCCAGCCCGTCCCCTGCGTCGTGAAACTGTGTGGTCCCGCGGCCCGGCCGAAGCCGGAACGCCGGTAGTCCGAAACACAGTGGGGCCCCGGCCTCCGAACCGGGGGTGTATCGCGCGGCTCCCCGACGAATCGGGAATCGTGACCGAACGACTGGTGCTGGAAGGTCTTCTCTAGCTTGTTGCCAAGCCGATCTTTCGAAGAGCGGGTGGTCTAGCCCTGGCGCTGCTTGTGGCGCAGGTTCTCGCAGATCACCATGACCCGGCCGTTACGGCGGATCACCTTGCACTTCTCGCAGATCTTCTTGACGCTCGGCTGAACCTTCACGGTGCGTCTGATCTCCTGTGTGTACGCCTGCGGCAGAGCACGAGGCATGCCGCAGACATGGTTCTCCCCGACCGTGCGGCCGGGGAAGCTCTTACTTGTAGCGGTAGACGATGCGCCCACGCGACAGGTCGTAGGGCGAGAGCTCCACGACAACCCGGTCCTCGGGCAGGATGCGAATGTAGTGCTGACGCATCTTGCCGCTGATGTGAGCCAGGACCTTGTGACCGTTCTCGAGCTCAATGCGAAACATCGCATTGGGCAGCGGCTCGATCACGCGACCCTCGACCTCGATGGCTCCGTCTTTCTTGGCCATATCCTCCGCGATCCGTGTTGTTCGGCGTGTGGTTGCATCGGTTTCCGTTACCGTGACGCTCGACGTGACCGGCCTGCGGACAACCGCGGGCCGGCGCGCAGGGCGCACCATCGATCTATGTTACGGGAACTTTCCCACCGGGGCCAAATGCCGAGATGCGAGGAGGACAGCCGTGCGGGCGTTGGTTCAGCGGGTGACGGGTGCCGCGGTCGCGGTCGACGGGCGCGAGGTCGCCCGCATCTCGCCCCGGGCCGGCGGTCACGGGCTGCTCGTGCTCGTCGGCGTGACCCACGACGACGACGCGGCGAAGGCCGCCACGCTCGCCCGGAAGGTGTGGACGTTGCGGATCCTCGAGGACGAGAAGTCCGCGTCCGATCTGGCCGCACCGATCCTCGTCGTCAGCCAGTTCACGCTCATGGCCGACACCCGCAGGAGCCGCCGTCCGTCGTGGTCGGCGGCCGCGCCACGCGCGGTGGCCGAGCCCCTGGTGGACGAGTTCACGACGGCGCTGCGCGGCCTGGGCGCCGACGTGCAGACCGGCGTCTTCGGGGAGCACATGGAGGTGAGCCTGGTGAACGACGGCCCGGTCACCCTCCTGCTCGAGGCGTGAACCGGCGGCGCCCGCGGCCCGAGCGAATGTATCGTTCAGCTCCTTCACGGCAGCGAGCGATACATTCGCTCGCCGCCACCGCCGCTACTCCGGGCGCGGGGTCAGGATGCGCGGACCGTCCTCGGTCACCGCGACGGTGTGCTCCCAGTGCGCGGCGCGGCTGCCGTCGGTCGTGACGACGGTCCACTTGTCGCCGAGCACCTCGGTCTCGTAGGTGCCGAGGGTCAGCATCGGCTCGATGGCGAGCACCGATCCCACCACGAGACGGGGGCCCTTGCCGGGCGCGCCCTCGTTCGGCAGGAACGGGTCCATGTGCATCTCGCGGCCGATGGCGTGGCCGCCGTAGCCGTCGACGATGCCGTAGCTCCGGCCGTGCGCCGACTCCGCGGCGCGGGTACCCAGCTCGATGGCGTGCGAGACGTCGGTGAGCCGGTTGTCCGGCAGCATCGCCGCTATCCCCGCCTCCATCGACAGCCGCGTCGCATCGCTGAGGTCGGCGTCGGCGGCGGAGAGCTCACCGACTCCGAAGGTCCACGCCGAGTCGCCGTGCCAGCCGTCGAGAATCGCGCCGCAGTCGATCGACACGAGATCGCCCTCGGCGAGGATCTCCGTCGCCGAGGGGATGCCGTGCACCACGCGGTCGTTCACCGACGAACAGATCGAGCCGGTGAACCCGTGGTAGCCCAGGAAGGAGGGGACGGCCCCCGCATCGCGGATGACCGCCTCCGCCACCTGGTCCAGTTCCAGGGTGCTCACGCCCGGCTTCGCCGCCTTCCGTACCGCCACGAGAGCGGCGCCGACGACGGCACCCGCCGCCGCCATCGCATCGAGTTCGCCGGCGGTGCGGAACGGAACCACCTTGCGCTTGCGCCCGAAACCCATCTTCTTGCTCCTGCGTCCTTACTTGCCGAGGGCCGCGAGGGCGCGCGCGTTGATCTCGTCGACCTCGCCGACGGCGTCGACCGTGACGAGCGAATCGGCGTAGTAGTCGAGCAGCGGCGCGGTCTCCTCGCGGTAGACCCGGAGCCGGTTGCGGATGACGTCCTCGGTGTCGTCGGCGCGGCCGCGGGCGAGCATCCGCTCCACCACCACGTCCTCGTCGATGTCGAAGGACAGGACCCCGTCGAGTTGGGTGTCGAGATCCTTCAGGATGGCCTCGAGTTCGCGGGCCTGCTCCACGCTGCGGGGGAAGCCGTCGAGCAGGAAGCCGTTGGCGGCGTCGGGCTCGGCGAGGCGGGCGCGCACCATGTTGTTGGTGATCTCGGCGGGCACGAGCTCCCCGGCGTCGATGTACTTCTTGGCTTCGAGGCCGAGCGGGGTGCCCTGCCCGATGTTGGCCCGGAAAAGATCCCCGGTGGAGATTGCGGGGACGCCGAGCTTCTCCGACAGGATGGCGGCCTGCGTGCCCTTGCCGGCACCGGGCGGACCGAGGAGTACAAGTCTCACTTGAGGAACCCTTCGTAGTTGCGCTGCATGAGTTGACTTTCGATCTGCTTGACAGTGTCCAGCGCGACACTGACGAGAATGAGCACCGCGGCGCCGCCGAAGATGCTGGTGGCGGTCTGGCTGCCCGAGAGGAAGAAGTTGGGCAGCGTCGCGATGAGACCCAGGTACAGCGAACCTGGAACCGTGATGCGGTTGAGGACGTAGCTGAGGTACTCGGCAGTGGGGCGTCCCGGCCGGATGCCGGGGATGAATCCGCCGTACTTCTTCATCTCGTCGGCCCGTTCCTCCGGGTTGAAGGTGATGGCGACGTAGAAGAAGACGAAGAAGACGATCAGCGAGAAGTAGATCGCGATGTAAACGGGGTTGTTCGGATTCACCAGGTATTCGTTGATGATCCGCTGCCACCAGCTCGGGTCGGTGGCCGAGGTGGCTCCGGTCAGCTGGGCGATGAGGTTCGGCAGGTACAGCAACGACGACGCGAAGATCACCGGGATGATGCCGGCCTGGTTGACCTTCAGGGGCAGGTAGGTCGAGGAACCGCCGTACATGCGCCGGCCCACCATGCGCTTGGCGTACTGCACCGGGATCCGCCGCTGGCCCTGCTCGACGAACACCACGCCGGTGATGACCACCAGCGCGACGACGAGGACGATGGCGAAGACCAGGCCACCGCGGGACTCGAGGATGGTGCGGCCCTCGGACGGCAGCCGCGAGGCGATGCCGGCGAAGATCAGGATCGACATGCCGTTGCCGACGCCGCGCTCGGTGATGAGCTCACCGAACCACATGACGAGTGCCGCACCGGCCGTCATGACCAGCACGATCACGACCATGCCGAAGATGCTGTCGTCGGCCAGGATCGGTTCGGTACAGCCCTGCAGCAGCTGACCACGGGCCGCGAGGGCGACGATGCCGGTGGACTGCAGCACGGCGAGCGCCACCGCGAGGTACCGCGTGTACTGCGTCATCTTGGCCTGGCCGGCCTGGCCCTCCTTGCGGAGTTCCTCGAATCGTGGAATGACCACCGTCAGCAGCTGGACGATGATGCTCGCGGTGATGAACGGCATGATGCCGATCGCGAACACCGACAGCTGTAGCAGCGCGCCACCGGAGAACAGATTGATCAGCGAGTAGATCCCGGCGGAGTCGCCGCCGCTGAGCTGATCGATGCAGGCGCGCACATTGCCGTAGTCGACGCCCGGAGACGGCAACGTCGCGCCGAGGCGGTACAGGGCCACCAACCCGAGCGCGACGAGGATCTTCCGCCTCAGGTCCGGGGTCCTGAGGGCCGAGACGAAGGCGGAAAGCAAAGATCCTCCTGGCAGGGCGAAACGGGAGACTGTGGATCGACGCGCGGGGTCCGACGGTCGACAACTCTTGAACTCTAGCAGCGCGCCCCGGACCGGTGCCGTGGCGCCGGGTCGGGGCGGCTCGCACGCGCGGCGGATGTGCTCCGCCGCGCGGCATGCGGTGGGGTGCGAACGCCGAACGGCCGCACTGCGGGACGTGCTGCAGTGCGGCCGTTCTCGAGCTGTGCGTCACGCACGAGCGAACCGGTCAGGCCAGTTCGGTCGCGGTGCCGCCGGCAGCGGCGATCTTCTCCTTGGCGGAACCGGAGAACTTGTTCGCGGTCACCTGCACGGCAACCGTGAGCTCGCCCTCGCCGAGGACCTTCACGAGCTGGTTCTTGCGAACCGCGCCCTTGGCGACGAGCTCGTCGACGCCGACCTGGCCACCCTCGGGGAACAGGCGGGCGATGTCGCCGACATTGACGACCTGGTATTCGGTGCGGAAGGCGTTCTTGAAGCCCTTGAGCTTCGGCAGCCGCATGTGCAGCGGCATCTGGCCACCCTCGAAGGCCGCCGAGACGTTCTTGCGCGCCTTGGTGCCCTTCGTACCGCGACCGGCGGTCTTGCCCTTCGAACCCTCACCGCGGCCGACGCGGGTCTTGTCCGTCTTCGCGCCCGGGGCCGGGCGCAGGTGGTGCAGCTTGATGGTCACTTGGAGGCCTCCTCAGCAGTGACTTCCTCGACAACGACGAGGTGACGCACCACGTTGATCAAGCCGCGGTTCTGCGCGTTGTCCTCGCGGACCACGGACTGGCGGATCTTCCGCAGACCGAGGGTGCGCAGGCTGTCGCGCTGGTTCGACTTGGCGCCGATGGTGCTCTTGACCTGCGTGATCTTCAGCTCTGCCATTACTTCACGCTCCCAGCAGCCTGTGCCCGGGCGCGCAGCATGCCCGCAGGTGCGACGTCCTCGAGGGGCAGACCGCGGCGAGCCGCGACTTCCTCGGGGCGCTGCAGCTGCTTGAGGGCGGCCACGGTGGCGTGCACGACGTTGATGGCGTTGTCGCTACCGAGCGACTTCGACAGGATGTCGTGGATGCCCGCGCATTCGAGCACGGCACGCACCGCGCCACCGGCGATCACACCGGTACCCGGCGAGGCCGGACGCAGCATGACGACACCCGCCGCGGCCTCACCCTGCACCGGGTGGGTGACGGTGGAGCCGATGAGCGGGACGCGGAAGAAGCCCTTGCGCGCTTCCTCGACACCCTTCTGGATGGCCGCGGGAACTTCCTTGGCCTTGCCGTAGCCGACGCCGACCAGGCCGTTGCCGTCGCCCACGATCACCAGCGCGGTGAAGCTGAAGCGACGGCCGCCCTTGACGACCTTCGACACACGGTTGATCGAGACGACACGCTCGATGTAGTTCGACTTCTCGGCGGCACCGCCGCCACGCGAGTCACGATCGCGGCGGTCGCGACCACCACGCTGGTCCCCGGTGTTGGGGCCATTCTGTCCGGCGGGGCCGTTGCCGCCGTCACGCCGCTGACGTCCCGGCATCAGGCGTTCCTTCCGTTCGAAGAGATGGTCATCAGAACTTCAACCCGCTTTCGCGAGCCGCGTCTGCGAGGGCCGCGATCCGGCCGCTGTAGGTGTGGCCGCCGCGGTCGAAGACCACGGCCTCCACGCCGGCAGCCTTGGCACGCTCGGCGAGCAGCTGACCGACCTTGGCGCCGCGCGCCTTCTTGTCGCCCTCGACCGCACGCACGTCCGGCTCGACGGTCGAGGCCGCCGCCAGGGTGGTGCCCGTCAGGTCGTCCACCAGCTGGGCGTGGATGTGGCGCGAGGACCGGTTCACGACGAGACGGGGACGCTCGGCGGTGCCGGCGACCTTCTTGCGCAGACGGAAGTGCCGACGCTGCTTCGACAGCCGACGCCGGGTGGACGCGTCCTTGCCGAGCGGAATCCGCTTGGCCTTCTGGTTCTCGGTCTGGCTCATGATCACTTACCCGTCTTTCCGACCTTGCGGCGCACCTGCTCGCCCTCGTAGCGGATGCCCTTGCCCTTGTACGGGTCGGACTTGCGCAGCCGGCGGATGTTGGCCGCGATCTGGCCGACCTTCTGCTTGTCGATGCCCGAGATCGAGAACTTCGTCGGCGACTCGACCGCGAACGTGATGCCCTCGGGGGCCTCGATCGGGACCGGGTGGCTGTAGCCGAGCGAGAACTCGAGGTCCTTGCCCTTGAGCGCGACGCGGTAACCGACGCCGTGGATCTCCATCTTCGTGGTGTACCCCTGGGTGACACCGTCGATGAGGTTCTGCACGAGGGTGCGCGACAAGCCGTGCAGCGCACGGCTGCGGCGCTCGTCGTTCGGACGGCTCACGTTGAGCGCGCCGTCCTCACCCTTGGCGATGGTGATCGGCTCGGCGATGGTCAGCGAGAGGTTGCCCTTGGGGCCCTTCACTGCGACGTCCTGGCCGTCGATGGTCACCTCGACACCCGAGGGGACGGTGACCGGAAGCTTTCCAATACGCGACATTGTGGTGGCCTCCCTTACCAGACGTAGGCGAGGACTTCCCCGCCCACTCCCTGCTTGGCCGCCTGGCGATCGGTGAGCAGGCCGGAGGACGTGGAGATGATCGCCACGCCGAGGCCGCCCAGGACCTTGGGCAGGTTGGTGGATTTCGCGTACACGCGCAGGCCGGGCTTCGACACGCGGCGCACACCGGCGAGGCTGCGCTCACGGGAAGGGCCGTACTTGAGGTCGACGACGAGGGTCTTGCCCACCTCGGCATCCTCGGTGCGGAAGTCGGCGATGTAGCCCTCACGCTTGAGGATCTCGGCGATGTTCGCCTTGATCTTCGAGTGGGGAAGCTTCACCTCGTCGTGGTACGCCGTGTTGGCGTTGCGCAGACGCGTCAAGAAGTCTGCGATGGGGTCGGTCATGGTCATGGCTGACCTGTTCACCTTTCTCGTTGCGGTTCCCATGCAACACCGGCAGTGGTGACGAATCACCGGTGCGCCGGCCGTGGGCCTACGACGAACTTGGTTTCATGCGGACCGGACGCGGATGCGACCGGCCCCTGACAGTAGTGACGGTGGGTGACCCTGCGGTCACCCACCGTTCACGTCACCAGGAGCTCTTGTGAACTCCGGGAAGCTCACCGCGGTGTGCCATCTCACGGAGGCAGACGCGGCAGAGACCGAACTTGCGGAACACCGCGTGGGGGCGCCCGCAACGCTGGCAGCGGGTGTAGGCGCGCACCGCGAACTTCGGCTTCTTGTTGGCCTTGTTGACCAGTGCCTTCTTAGCCATGGGCTCAGTTCTCCTTGAACGGGAAGCCGAGGTGCTTCAGCAGGGCACGGCCTTCTTCGTTGTTGGTGGCGGTCGTGACGACGGTGATGTCCATGCCGCGCGGGCGATCGATCTTGTCCACGTCGATCTCGTGGAACATCGACTGCTCGTTCAGGCCGAACGTGTAGTTGCCGTTGCCGTCGAACTGGTTGCCGTTGAGGCCACGGAAGTCCCGGATACGGGGCAGCGCGATGGAGACCAGGCGGTCCAGGAACTCCCACATGCGGTCGCCGCGCAGCGTGACGCGCGCACCGATCGGCATGCCCTCACGGAGCTTGAACTGCGCGATCGACTTGCGGGCCTTGCGGATCTCCGGCTTCTGGCCGGTGATCAGGGCCAGGTCGGCGACGGCGCCGTTGATCAGCTTCGCGTCGCGGGCGGCGTCACCGACACCCATGTTGACGACGACCTTCACGACGCCGGGGATCTGCATGACGTTCGCGTAGTCGAACTCCGCGTTCAGCGCGTCGCGGATCTCCTCGCGGTACCGGGTCTTCAGACGCGGTGCGGTCTTGTTCTCGGTGGTGGTCATGTCAGATGTCCTTCCCGTTCTTCCGGGAAATCCGAACGCGCTTGCCGGTTTCCTCGTCGGTCCGGTAGCCCACCCGGGTGGGGTTGCCGTCCGAGTCGATGACAGCGACGTTGGAAACGTGGATCGGGGCCTCCTGCGTCACGATGCCCCCGGAGGAGGCGCCGCGCTCGTTGGCCGAGACCGCCGTGTGCTTCTTGATCCGGTTCACGCCCTCGACGAGGACCCGGTTCTCCTTCGGGTAGGCCGCGATGACCTTGCCCTTGGCACCCTTGTCCTTGCCCGAGATGACGAGCACGGTGTCGCCCTTGTGCACCTTCATCACAGCACCTCCGGAGCGAGCGAGACGATCTTCATGAACCGCTTGTCGCGCAGCTCACGGCCGACGGGGCCGAAGATGCGGGTGCCGCGCGGGTCGTTGTCACCCTTGATGATGACGGCGGCGTTCTCGTCGAACTTGATGTACGAGCCGTCCGGCCGGCGGCGCTCCTTGGAGGTGCGCACGACGACAGCCTTGACGACGTCACCACGCTTGACGTTGCCACCGGGGATCGCGTCCTTCACGGTGGCGACGATGATGTCACCGATACCGGCGTAGCGACGGGACGAGCCACCGAGAACGCGGATGCAGAGAATCTCCTTGGCACCCGTGTTGTCGGCGACGCGCAGTCGCGACTCCTGCTGGATCACTTACTTCTCCTTGACCTGGCTGAATTCGACAGATCCGGGTGCGTGCACCCTTTTCTGTCTGCACGGCGGATTTCCGACCCGACGTGCACGGTCCGTACCCACGAAGGTGGGGCTGTCCCGGCGCTGCCTGAAGCAGGCCGCTCGAGACAACCCCACCATCGTACTGGGTCCCTTCGTCACCCCCGCGGCGGGGGGTGGAGGAGGCCTTACTTGGCCTTCTCGAGCACCTCGACCAGACGCCACCGCTTGGTCGCGGACAGCGGACGGGTCTCCATCAGCTGCACGCGGTCGCCGATGCCGGCCACGCCGTTCTCGTCGTGCGCCTTCACCTTGGTGGTACGGCGGATGATCTTGCCGTACAGCGGGTGCTTCACCCGGTCCTCGAGCTCGACCACGATCGTCTTCTCCATCTTGTCGGAGACGACGTAGCCGATGCGGACCTTGCGGCTGGCGCGCTCTTCCTTCTGGGTCACTGCCTTTTCCTCACTCATGCCGCGTCACCCGCATCCGGGCCGGAGGCCAGGCCGAGCTCGCGCTCACGCAGCACCGTGTAGATGCGAGCGATCTCGTTGCGCACGACGCGCAGCCGGCGGTTGTTGTCCAGCTGGCCGGTGGCCATCTGGAAACGAAGGTTGAACAGCTCTTCCTTCGCTTCGCGGAGCTTGGTGACCAGCTCTTCCTCGGTCAGCTCGCGGAGCTCTGTGGCGGGGGTTCCGGTAGCCATCAGAACTGCTCCTCCCTCGTCACGATCCTGCACTTGCACGGGAGCTTGTGCATCGCGCGCCGAAGGGCCTCGCGGGCAATCTCCTCGTTCGGGTAGCTCATCTCGAACATCACCCGTCCGGGCTTGACGTTCGCGACCCACCACTCGGGCGAGCCCTTACCGGAACCCATGCGGGTCTCGGCCGGCTTCTTGGTGAGGGGGCGATCCGGGAAGATGTTGATCCAGATCTTGCCGCCACGCTTGATGTGCCGGGTCATGGCGATACGAGCGGACTCGATCTGCCGGTTGGTGATGTAGGCCGGCTCGAGAGCCTGGATGCCGTAGTCACCGAAGGTCACCTGGGTCCCACCCTTGGCGGCACCCGAGCGGCTCGGGTGGTGCTGCTTGCGGTGCTTGACCCGCCGTGGGATCAACATGCGTCAGCCCTCCTGATTCTCGGTCGGAGCGGGTGCATCGGCGGAGGCGGCGCGGCCGGCGTCGGTGCTCGTCGCGGTGGTGCCCGAGGCACCGGAGCGACGGGGACGGCTCGGACGCTCGCGACGGGGGCGGTCGGCCGGGGCGGCGGCCGCAGCGGCCAGCTCACGACGGCCACCGACGATGTCGCCCTTGTAGATCCAGACCTTCACGCCGATGCGGCCGAAGGTGGTCTTCGCCTCGTACAGGCCGTAGTCGATGTCCGCGCGCAGCGTGTGCAGCGGGACCCGGCCCTCGCGGTAGAACTCCGAGCGGGACATCTCGGCGCCGCCGAGGCGGCCCGAGCACTGCACCCGGATGCCCTTGACGTTGGGCTGGCGCATGGCCGACTGGATGGCCTTGCGCATGGCGCGACGGAACGCGACGCGGTTCGAGAGCTGCTCGGCGACGCCCTGCGCCACCAGCTGAGCCTCGGACTCGGCGTTCTTGACCTCGAGGATGTTCAGCTGAACCTGCTTGCCGGTCAGCTTCTCGAGCTCGGCGCGGATGCGATCGGCCTCGGCGCCGCGACGGCCGATGACGATGCCCGGACGCGCGGTGTGGATGTCCACACGCACACGGTCGCGGGTGCGCTCGATCTCGACCTTGGCGATGCCGGCACGCTCGAGGCCGGTGGCCAGGAACTTGCGGATCGCGACGTCTTCCTTCACGTACTCCGCGTACTGCTTGTCGGCGTACCAGCGCGACTTCCAGTCGGTGGTGATGCCCAGACGGAAGCCGTGCGGGTTGATCTTCTGGCCCACTACTGAGCTCCCTTCCGGCGGTTACGGTTTCCAGCAGACGCAGGCGCCTTGCTCTCGACGATCACGGTGATGTGGCTCGTCCGCTTGCGGATGCGGAATGCACGGCCCTGGGCGCGCGGCTGGAACCGCTTGAGGGTCGCGCCCTCGTCGACGTACGCCGTCGCGACGACAAGCGTGCTCGGGTCGAGGTCGAGGTTGTTCTGCGCGTTCGCGGCGGCGCTCGCGATCACCTTGGCGACCGGCTCGGCCGCGGCCTGCGGTGCGAACTTCAGGATCGACAGAGCCTCGTCCACGGACTTGCCCCGGACGATGTCGACGACGCGGCGCGCCTTCATCGGGGTCACGCGCACGTGGCGCGCAACAGCCCGAGCGCTGTTTGCGGGTGTTTCGGTGCTCAGCTGTGCCGAGCTCTTCGCGTTGCTCATCGGCGCTTGCTCTTCCGGTCGTCCTTGATGTGGCCCTTGAACGTACGGGTCGGCGCGAACTCGCCGAGCTTGTGGCCGACCATCGACTCCGAGACGAACACCGGCACGTGCTTGCGACCGTCGTGGACGGCGAACGTGTGACCGATGAAGTCGGGCAGAATGGTGGAACGGCGCGACCAGGTCTTGATGACCTGCTTGGTGCCCTTTTCGTTCTGCGTATCGACCTTCGCCAGGAGGTGGTCGTCGACGAACGGGCCCTTCTTGAGGCTGCGTGGCATTCTCTAACTCCCTCCTTGACTAGCGCTTCTTGCCGGTACGGCGACGACGGACGATGAGCTTGTCGGACGCCTTGTTCTTGCGGGTGCGGCCCTCGGGCTTGCCCCACGGGCTGACCGGGTGGCGACCACCCGAGGTCTTGCCCTCACCACCGCCGTGCGGGTGGTCGACCGGGTTCATGACCACACCACGGACGGTCGGGCGCTTGCCCTTCCAGCGCATGCGGCCGGCCTTGCCCCAGTTGATGTTCGACTGCTCGGCGTTGCCGACCTCGCCGACGGTGGCGCGGCAGCGCACGTCGACGCGACGGATCTCACCGGAGGGCATACGCAGGGTGGCGTAGGTGCCTTCCTTACCGAGCAGCTGGATGCTGGCGCCGGCGGAGCGGGCCATCTTGGCGCCGCCGCCCGGACGCAGTTCCACCGCGTGGATGGTGGTACCGGTCGGGATGTTGCGCAGCGGCAGGTTGTTGCCGGGCTTGATGTCGGCCTGCGGGCCGGACTCGACCGGGGCGCCCTGCACCAGGCCCTTGGGGGCGATGATGTAGCGCTTCTCGCCGTCCACGTAGTGCAGCAGCGCGATGCGGGCGGTGCGGTTGGGGTCGTACTCGATGTGAGCGACCTTGGCCGGGATGCCGTCCTTGTCGTTGCGGCGGAAGTCGATCAGGCGGTAGGCACGCTTGTGTCCGCCACCCTTGTGACGGGTGGTGATGCGGCCGTGCGCGTTCCGACCACCGCGGCCGTGCAGCGGGCGAACCAGCGACTTCTCGGGCGTCGAGCGGGTGATCTCGGCGAAGTCCGAGACACTCGCGCCGCGCCGACCCGGGGTTGTCGGCTTGTACTTACGAATTGCCATGAGTCTTCTCGTCCTCTATCTCTCGAGACCCGGCCGCCTACGCGACCGGCCCTCCGAAGATCTCGATGGGCTTGCTGTCGGCCGACAGGGTCACGAGCGCGCGCTTGGTGTCCTTGCGCTTGCCGTAACCGAACCGGGTCCGCTTGCGCTTGCCCTGACGGTTGGCGGTGTTGACGCTGGTCACCTTGACGCCGAAGACCTTCTCGACGGCAATCTTGATCTGCGTCTTGTTCGAGTCCGGGTGCACCAGGAAGGTGTAGGTGCCTTCCTCCATCAGCCCGTAGGACTTCTCGGAGATGACCGGAGCCAGCAGGATGTCGCGCGGATCCGCGATCGTGCTCACTTGCTCTCCTCCTTCTCTGCCTGGGCGGACTCGGCCGGCCCGTGGATGAACGTGTCGAGCGCCTCGACGCTGAACACGACGTCGTCGCTGTAGAGCACGTCGTAGGTGTTCAGCTGGTCCGGAGCGATCGCGTGCACGTTCTGCAGGTTCTGCACGCTCTTCCACGCCGCGAGATCCTCACGGCCGACGACGAGGAGCAGGTTCCTGCGATCGGTCAGCTCCGCGAGGAAGGTGCGCGCGCCCTTGGTCGACGGCGTCTGTCCGGCCACGAGCTCGGTGATCACGTGGATGCGCTCGTTGCGGGCCCGGTCGGAGAGGGCACCGCGGAGGGCGGCGGCCTTCATCTTCTTGGGGGTGCGCTGGCTGTAGTCGCGCGGCTGCGGGCCGTGCACGGTGCCACCGCCGGCGAACTGCGGCGCGCGGGTCGAACCCTGGCGGGCGCGGCCGGTGCCCTTCTGGCGGTACGGCTTCCGGCCACCGCCGCGGACCTCGCCGCGGGTCTTGGTGGCGTGCGTGCCCTGGCGAGCCGCGGCGAGCTGCGCGACAACCACCTGGTGGAGCAGCGCGATGTTCGCGGGGGCGTCGAAGATCTCGGCGGGGAGATCGACGGTGCCGTTGGTCTGGCCGCCGGGGGCCTTGACGTCGAGCGTCAGCTTGGTTGCGGTCTCGGTGCTGGTCATGCCCGTGCACCACCCTTCACTGCGGTCTTGACGATCACGACGCCGCCCTTGCGGCCCGGGATCGCACCCTTGATCAGCAGCAGGCCGTTCTCGGCGTCCACCTTGTGGACCGAGAGGTTCTGCGTCGTGATGCGGTCGCTACCCATGCGCCCGGACATGCGGGTTCCCTTGAACACGCGGCCCGGGGTGGCGCAGCCACCGATGGAGCCCGGACGACGGTGCACAGCCTGCGCACCGTGCGAGGCGCCCTGGCCGGCGAAGCCGTGGCGCTTCATGGTGCCGGCGAAGCCCTTGCCCTTGGAGGTGCCGGTGACGTCGACGAATGCGCCGTCCTCGAAGACCTCGGCGGTCAGTTCCTGGCCGATCTCGAAGCCCTCGGTGTCGTCGACGCGAAGCTCGACGATGTGGCGGCGAGGGGTGACACCCGCCTTGGCGAACTGGCCGGCGACCGGCTTGGTGACCTTGCGCGGGTCGATCGCACCGTAGGCGAGCTGCACGGCGCTGTAGCCGTCGCGCTCCTCGGTGCGGATCTGGGTGACCACGTTCGGTCCGGCCTTGACGACGGTGACCGGAACGACCCGGTTGTTCTCGTCGAAGACCTGGGTCATGCCGAGCTTGGTGCCCAGGATTCCCTTGATCTGGTTAGTCATGTGTTGTCTCCGCTGCGTCTTCTACAAGCTCGCTGGTCTCGAAAGTCACTGAATGTTGACGTCGACGCTCGCCGGGAGGTCGATGCGCATGAGCGCGTCGACGGTCTTGGGCGTCGGGTCGAGGATGTCGATCAGCCGCTTGTGAGTCCGCATCTCGAAGTGCTCGCGCGAGTCCTTGTACTTGTGCGGCGAGCGGATGACGCAGTACACGTTCTTTTCGGTGGGCAACGGCACCGGGCCGACCACGCGGGCGCCCGTGCGGGTCACCGTCTCGACGATCTTGCGCGCAGATGCGTCGATCGCCTCATGGTCATAGGCCTTGAGCCTGATGCGGATCTTTTGTCCCGCCACGCTTAGTGTCCTTTTCTTGCCGCGTTTCGTAGTACCCGAACGAGTCGGGAACCACCTCGTCTGCACAGTTCCACCCGAACGGCGACGGCGAACAGCACTCTTCACACTTCGTGACCGGGCGCACCCGATCCGCATGCCGCTGTTCATCTGTCATTGTTCTCCGGCACACGCGGTCGGGCGTGTCGCCCTACTGCTCGCTCCGCGGCGTCGAACCAACGCTCGACACCACGGATCGACCTGCCGGATGCACCCGTACGGGTACAGGGAGGTACTGCTTCCGTCTTGCATGTGGCCGCGACCAGGCCGTCAGGCTCGATCCGCGACTGTCACTCGATCTCGTTCCGAGCCGCGGAAAACCGTGACCCGGTCAAGGCAACCCGACCAGTATGCAGGACCCGGTCGGCATTCTCAACTTCGCCCCGGCCGCGCGACCGTCACCACCCTCCGGTCGACAGCGTCGCGGGCGTCCGCACGGGCGCCGCCGCCCCGAGCGTGTTGGTCGGATCGAGACCCGGTCCCGGCGCCGCCGGCGTGGCCACCGGCAGCTCGCGCGGCGCCGGCGCCACGGGCGGCACGTCGCGCCACACCGGCAACGCCTCCTGCAGGGCCAGCCCCACCGAGATCAACGCGGCCTCCTGCCAGGGCAGCGCGCCCAGCTGGACACCGAACGGCAGCCCGGTCACCGCCGAGCGGCCGACCGGGAACGAAACGGCAGGGGCGCCGGTGTAATTGGCCCACTGGACGTCGCCGGCCACCCCGGACAGCACGCTCAGGCCCGCGAACGCGTCGCGGGGACAGCCGTCGTCGAGCGCGCCCGGCAACGCGATCACGTCGAGATCGTGGTCCCGGAACATGGCGTTGTACTGGTGCTGGTAGCGCAGCCGGTCGCGCTCGAGCCCGAAGTAGTCGGCCACCGGCAGTGCGAGCGACGCCACCGCCGCGCTCACGAGCGGTGCGAGATCGATGCGATAGTCGCCGAGCCGGTCCACGAACTGCCGGTGGTAGGCCCCCATCTCCGCCGTGTCGCCGGCCAGGAGCGAATCCGGTGGGTGCGGCATCGACACCGGTACGGTTTCGGCGCCCAGCGCACGCGCCGTCGCGAGGAACTCGTCGAACAGGCGCCGCAGCTCCGGGGCAAGCCGGTCGGTCGCCCCGTGCGGCACGCCGATACGGACGCCCGCGAGCGGCGCGGTCCCGGCGGGCGGCACCAGCGGATAGCCGCCCTCGGGCACGCCCGGACCGGCGGCCGTCACCGGATCGTCCGCCTCCGCGCCGGCGAGGACACCCAGCAGCAGCGAGGCGTCCGCGAGACTGTGCCCGATGGGGCCGGGGTGGTCCCGGGTCCAGGTGAGCGGGATCATCCCGTGCGAGGTGATCCGCCCGTACGTGGGCTTGATCGCCGAGACGCCGCACGAGCTGGCCGGCAGCCGCAGCGAGCCGCCGGTGTCGCTGCCGACCGACAGGGGGACGAACCGGGCCGCCACCGCGGCGGCGCTGCCGCCCGACGAGCCGCCCGGGGAGTACTGCGGGTTCCACGGGTTGGCCACCTGCGGGGTGACCACGCCGATCGCGAACTCGTCGGTGTGCACGTGACCGAGCAGGACCGCCCCGGCCTCCTGCAGCCGGCGCCACACCCCCGAATCCCCGGCGGCCACGTTGTCCCGCAGCACGTTGCTCGACGCGGTGAGCGGGAGCCCGCCCACCGCGAAGAGGTCCTTGAGCGCGATCGGCAGCCCGCACACGGGCGAGACGGGCTCGCCCGACGCCCGGGCGGCGCTGAGCCGGGTCGCCGCCGCGTCGGCGGCGGCATAGGCGAGGTCTGGATAGAGGTGGATCCATGCGCCGACGCCGCCGTCGTGGTCCCGGCTACGGCGCAGGCAGGCATCGAGGAGTTCGCGCGGGTGCAACTGCCCGGACTGCAGCAGGCTCGCCGCTTCGACCGCGCTCAGCAGGGCCGGATCGATGACCGGGACGGTCCCCGGATCGGGCAGCCGGGCCGCCGGCCGGGCGCCCGCGCGCGCAGGGTGCATCAGGCCGAGCCCGACGAGGCCACCGGCCATGGTTCCGAGAAAACGACGTCGTGACGTTTCGAAACTCACCGGTCCGACCATAACGGCGGGTAGCGGAGGCCGCAGCGCACGCGCATCCCGCGCCCCTCCCCCACGGCGCACGACCGGTGCGGAATAATCCGTCGAACGGAAGCGACCCGCGCCCCGGAACGCGGGACTGAAGGAGCGCCGAATGACATCCTCTGCCCAGTCCCGGTCGCCCGGGTCCCGGCCGCTGCGCCGCAGGCCCCAGCTGTCCGACGACGTGGCGGTGCACGTCCGCAATCTCATCATGTCGGGTGGGGTCCGGCCCGGCGACTTCATCCGGCTGGACGAGACCGCGGCCGAGCTCGGCGTGAGCGTCACCCCGGTGCGTGAGGCCTTGCTCACACTGCGCGGCGAGGGACTCGTGGAGCTCGTCCCGCACCGCGGCTATGTCGTGGCCCCGTTGAGCCGGGGCGACATCGACGACCTGTTCTGGCTGCAGGGGCAGATCGCGGAGGAGCTGGCGCGACGGGCGGCCGCGGTGATCACCCCAGACACCGTGGCCGAGCTGGCCGACCTCAACGAACGCCTGGCCGAAGCGGTGCGCAGCGGGGACGGGGCGCGGATCGAGGACCTCGAGTTCGCCTTCCACCGCACACTCAACCGCGCGACCGGCGCGCGCAAGCTGTCCTGGTTCCTGCTCAACGCCACGCGCTACACGCCGGTGCACTTCTACTCGTCCGACCCCGACTGGGGTGCCGCGGCGGTGGCGTCGCACAAGCGCCTCGTGGACGCCCTGCGCCGCGGCGACGGCGATTCCGCAGGCCGGGAGACCCGCCGGCACTTCACCGACGGGGCCGGCCGGCTGGTCCGGCACCTCGACGAGATCGGCGTCTGGAGCTGACGGACGCACGGCCCGGCGCTCGCGGAAGACCGGGGCCGCAGGCACCGGCCGGTAACATCGCGGCGTGACGGCGGGATCTACTCGTCGACGGGTCCGCAAGCGGCCGACCGAGAGTTCCACGGCGGAGAGTGATGCTGAGATACCACGACGAAGCGGTCCTCGTCGACGACCTGCACAAGTCGTTCGGGGACGTCCATGCCCTCAAGGGCATCACGTTCTCCGCCCCACGAGGCTCGGTCCTCGGCATTCTCGGGCCCAACGGCGCCGGCAAGACGACGACGGTGAAGATCCTGTCCACGCTGCTGCGCCCGACCGGCGGGCGCGCGGTGATCGCCGGGCACGACGTGGTCGGCGACCCCGCCGCCGTGCGCCGCTCGATCATGATGACCGGCCAGTACGCCGCCCTCGACGAGACGCTGTCGGGCCGGGAGAACCTGATCCTGTTCGGCCGTCTGATGGGCCTCGACCGCGCGGCCGCGCGCCAGCGCGCCGACGAGCTGCTCCGCGAATTCGATCTGGTGGACGCCGGTAAGCGGGCGGTGCGGCACTACTCCGGCGGCATGCGCCGGCGCGTCGACATCGCATGCGGGCTCGTCGTGCGCCCCGAGGTCGTCTTCCTCGACGAGCCGACCACCGGCCTCGATCCGCGCAGCCGGCAGGGCGTCTGGTCCCTGGTGGGTGCGCTCAAGAAGCAGGGCATCACGGTGCTGCTGACGACGCAGTACCTCGAGGAGGCCGACCTGCTCAGCGACAACATCATCGTCATCGACCGGGGCACCGTGGTGGCGGAGGGGACGGCCAACGAGCTCAAGGCCTCCACGGGAGGCAGCTACTGCGAGATCGTCCCGGTCGACCCGAACGCGCTGCCGTGGGTGGTGCACGCCCTCGGCAACCTCGTCCCGCCCGACGTGCGCGCCGAGCTGGCCACCGCGGGCAGCAACGACCGCGTCTCGATTCCAGCGCCGCACGGCCCGGCGACGCTCGCCGAGGCGCTGCGCCGGCTCGCCCCCACCCGGATCGAGCTGGCCGACATCGGCCTGCGCCGGCCCTCCCTCGACGATGTGTTCCTCAGCCTGACCGGGCACTCGGCCGGCGCCGACACGACGTCCGCGACGACGGGAGAGCCCGCGTGACCGTCCACACGAAGAGCATCAGCGCCCAGCGGGTGCGGCACGACGCGAACATCTCGCTGCCGGAGAAGCGGGTGGGCTCGCACCGCCGGGCCGACCCGACGGTGCTCAACCAGTGGAGCGCGCTCACGATGCGCACGGTCCGCACCATGGCGCGGTACGGCGAACTCGTCGTCGCGGCGATCACCCCGGTGGTGTTCGGCCTGGGCTTCTACCTGCCGCTGAAGTTCGTGATGTCGTTGCAGGGCATCGACTACGCGCAGTACCTGATGCCGATCATCGTCCTGCAGGCGATGGCGTTCACGGCCATCTCCGCGGCGCAGCTGTCCTCGGGTGAGGCGATGACGGGACTGACGACGCGGTTGCAGACCATGCCCGTGTTCAGCGCGGTCCCGCTGATCTCGCGGATGTCGAGCGCGATGCTGCGGTCCGTCGTGTCCCTGGCGGGGGCGCTCCTGTTCGGCTACGCCATCGGCTTCCGGTTCTCGGCGGGATTCGCACAGGCGGTCCTGTTCTGCGTCACCGCCCTGGCCATCAGCCTCGTCCTGTCGCTGGGCGCCGACGCGATCGGCACGCTGTCGAAGAGTCCCGAGGCCACCGCGCAGGCCCTGACGCTGCCGCAGCTGATTCTCGGCATGCTCTCGTGCGGCTTCGTCCCGGAGGAGGGCTTCCCCGAGTGGATCCGGCCGTTCGTGCGCAACCAGCCGATCTCGCAGTTCTCGTTCGCCATGCAGGACATGGCCGAGGGCGGCGTCACGTGGTCGGTCCTGTTCCCCACCGTGGCCTGGTGCGCGGGTCTCGCGCTGGTGTTCGCCCCGCTCGCCGTGTGGGCCAGCACGAGGCGGGGGTGAGCGGCAGATGAACGGACCTCCCGACATCCGTCCCGTCGACGCCAACGGCGCCGCCTTCACCTTCCCGCCGCCCGAGCACGCTCGTCCGGAGCGATCGTGGGGCGCCCTGTGGGAGCACAGCCGCATCCAGTGCCAGCGGCTCCTGCTGCGCTGGGCGCGCGATCCCGCGACGATGATCCAGGCGCTGGTCTACCCGGCGCTCACCCTGCTCATGTTCCGGGTCGTCCTGGGTAACACGGTCACCGCCGCCACCGGACAGCCCGCGATCTACGGCACGGTCCCCATGATCATCCTGGTCGGTGCCATGTTCGGGTCGGTGGTCAGCGCCGTCGGCCTGCGCACGGAGCGGCAGAGCGGCCTGCTCGGCCGCTTCTACACCCTGCCGATCCACCGGGCGGCCGGGCTGCTGGGCCGCATGCTCGCCGAGGCCGTCCGTGTGCTCGCCACGACCCTCATCATCCTGGCGGCCGGCGTCGGCCTGGGCTTCCGCTTCACCCAGGGTCTCGCCGCCGGACTCGCGATCCTCGTCATCCCCGTTCTCTTCGGCATCGGGTTCGCCCTGATGGTGACGGTCCTGGCCACCATGTCGAGCAAGCTGCCCCTCGTGGAACTGGTGTCGATCGCGTGCACCCTGCTGATGTTCTTCAACTCCGGGTTCGTGCCGGTCATGGCCTATCCGAGGTGGCTGCAGCCGGTCGTGGAGAACCAGCCCATGTCGTGTGCGATCGACACGATGAAGGCCCTGGCGATGGGCGGTCCGCTCGCGGAACCGCTGATCAAGACGCTGATGTGGTCGGCCCTCATGATCGCGGTCTTCACGATTCCGGCGATCCGGGGCTACCGGCGCGCAGCCGAGGAGGGCTGACCTCGGCGACCCCGAACGGCCGTCCCCGGCTGTTATCCTGTCCGCCGACCCGCGGCCGCACAACGGCTGCTGCAGCCACGGCACTGTCACCGCAGTGCGGCCCCTCGGAGGAAAGCCGATGAAGTATGCCCGCCGGATCACCGTCGCGGTGATGGCCGCCGCCCTGACCGCCGCCGGGCCGGCGCTGCCCACGGCCGCCGCGGACACCACCGACGCCGCCTCGTTGCCGGTGCTGCTCGAATCGATGGGGCCGAGCCCCGCGGGGGCGAACAACCTCGACTGCGTGCCCTCCCCCGAACATCCCCGGCCGGTGGTTCTCGTGCACGGAACGAGAATGGACATGACCAGCTCGTGGGCCGTGGCGGCCCCGCAGCTCGCCGACCTCGGCTACTGCGTCTACGCCCTGAACTACGGGGGCATCCGCTCGCTCGTCGACCCCGGCCTCATGATCTGGGGCGTCGGGAGCATCGAGGAATCCGCAAAGCAGCTCGGCGAGTTCGTCGATGCGGTGCGCGCTCACACCGGGGCCGATCGGGTCGATCTCGTGGGCCACTCGCAGGGTGGACCGGTCTCCCGTCAGTACCTGCGGTTCGAGGGCGGCGCGGACCCGGCGGACCCGGCCCGCAACGAGGTCGACAAGCTGGTGATGCTGGGGGCGACCAACCACGGCACCACCTTCAACGGGATGCAGCAGCTGTATTCCCTGTTCGCCCGCCTGGGGCTGGGCAACCAGGAATGGGCCACCGAGCGCGTCGCGCAGATGGTGTTCGGTATCGCCGGTCGTCAGCAGCTGATCGGATCGCGCGTGCTGGCCCGGCTCAACTCCGGAACCGAGACCCTGCCGGGGATCGACTACACGTCGATCGCCACCCGTCAGGACACGGTGGCCACGCCCCCGGAGAATGCGTTCCTGCAACCGGGCGCGGACAGCGCAGTGCACAACGTGTGGGTCGAGGACGTGTGCCCGACCAGCCCGGCCGATCACCTCGCCCTCCTGGAACTTCCGGAGTCGCTGCACCTGGTGAAGTCGGCTCTCGATCCGCACTACGCCGAGACCGTGCCCGCGCCCTGCACGGCGCCGCCCGCCGGCTGACACCCGTAGATCCCCGGCATGCGAACGGCCCCTCCCGGCGGGAGGGGCCGTTCGCATGCTCACCGCGCCGGGTGTCAGACCCCGAGGGCCCGCTGCAGCACGGGCCACGAGTCCTTCAGGTCGTCCTGCCAGTAGCCCCACGAGTGGGTTCCGGTCTCGCGGAAGTTGTAGGTGGCGGGGATGCCGAGCGTATCGAGCCGGTTCTTCAGGTTGTGGGTGCAGTAGTTGGTGGCGGCCTCGATGACGCCACCGACGACGATCTGGTTCGCCAGGACACCGGCGTCCCCGTCGATCTCCGGTCCGGTCAGCGTGTCGTACGGACCGGGCAGACCGCTGCCGTTGGAGATGTACATCTCGAGCCCGCGCAGCTTCTCGGCGTTGACGTAGGGATCTTTCTCCGCCCACGTCGGGTCGTTCGTCGGTCCCCACATGTTCTCGGTGTCGCCGCTGCCCCACGTCTCGACCGTGGTCTTGACGAACTGCTGGCCGATCGGATCGGAGGTCTGCGCGCAGCCGCTGTAGGCGGCGACACCCCGGTACAGTCCCGGCGCGGCGAGAGGCAGCTGGAACACCGAGGTGCCCGAGGTGGAGATGCCCGCGATCGCGTTGACGCCGGTGGTGCCGAGCGCACCGTCGACCAGCGGCGGGATCTCCTTGGTCAGGAAGGTCTCCCACTTGTTCACGCCGAGCTTGGGATCGGGGTTCTTCCAGTCGGTGTAGTAGCTGAACATGCCGCCGACGGGCGAGACGACGTTGACGTGCTTGTCCTTGAAGAACTCGATCGCATCGGTGCGACCCCGCCAGGTGGCCATGTCCTCGCCGCCGCCGGCACCGTTGAGCAGGTACAGCGTCGGCGCGGGCTTGCTGGTGTCGGCCGGGCGCCACACGTCCAGCAGGATCTCCTCGTCCATGGACGCCGAGTAGACCCAGACGAGCAGCTGCTGCTCTCCGTAGTTCTCGATCCTGGTGATGTACGACCCGTTCTCGGACGTGACGGCCGTGATGGGCTGCAGGGTGTCGGCCACCGGGTCGGCCGAGGCGAACGAGGCGCCCGTGAACAGCGGCAGCGCGAGTACCGCCGCCGAGATCGCGGCTGTTCCCAGCCTCCGAGCGCGGCTCCGCGACTCGACAACACTCATTCCGTCAACCTCCTCAGGCCCGGCGGGCGGGCGTCCCCAAGCCCCGGCGAACCGGGGTGCGCCCTGCGGCGCAGCATGTACTGAATCGACAGCACGGGCGTGAACGTTACCTTGCGTACCGGCCGTCAGAAACCTCACCGTTCACATCCGTCACATCGATCGCGTCACGATCCAACGCCGGCACGATCACGTCGAGGGCGGGGGGATCCATCATCGCGCCGTGCGCTCCGGGCACGAACCGATTCCGGACCCGCCCGGACACGTACGGGACCCACAGAACCGCCGCGTCCGCCTCCGTCGGGTGCTCGTCCCGCGCGCTGAAGAAGTCGACGTCGCCGGCGAAGAGCCCCGGTTCGTGCCGGTTGATCAGCTCCGGGGAGAGCACCGCCGCGGCGAAGATGCGCTGCACCCGCGGCGCGTCGAGTTCGATCAGCTCCCGGGGCACCGCGGCGGCCACAGCGTTCGCCGCCTCCGCCGGCAAACCGTCGCGCAGCGCGTCCGGATCCGCGTCCACTCCGAGACTGCGGAGGTTCTCGGCGAACTCGGCGCCGAAGCGGTCCGTGTCGATCCGCGGGATGCAGTCGAGCATCGCGAGGTGCTCGACCCGGGCGCCGCGGGCCTGCAACTCCACCGCCACCGCGTGGGCGAGCACCCCACCGAGCGACCAGCCGGCCAACCGGTACGGCCCCTCGGGACGGACCCGCGCGATCTCGTCGGCGTATCGCTGCGCGAGCGCCTCGATCGACGCCGGGACGAATCCCGGGTCCGTGAGCGCCGGCGTCTGCAGCCCGAAGACCGGCCGGCCGGGAGCGAGCCGCGCCGCCAGGGGCGCATAGGGCCAGGCCAGGCCGATCATCGGATGGATACAGAACAGCGGGGTCACGTCGGGCTCGCCGGCGCGCAGCGGCAGGACCACGGCGAGCGCCGCGTCCCCGCCGGCGTCGTCGCCGCCGATCCGGGAGGCGAACGACTCCACCGTCGGCGCCGCGAGCAACCAGGGCACCCGCACCTCCACCCCGAGCGCGTCCCGCAGGCGCGCGACGACCTGCGTCGCCACCAGGGAGTTGCCACCGAGTTCGAAGAAGTCGTCGTCGAGCCCGACCCGGTCGAGGCCGAGCACCTCGGCGAACATATCCGCGACGGCCCGCTGCGCATCGGTCTCCGGGGCGCGGTACGGCCGCGTGGCCGTGTCCGGTTCCGGCAGCGCATCACGGTCGAGCTTGCCCACCGGCGTGAGCGGGACCTCGTCGAGGGCGACGATCGCCGACGGCACCATGTGTCCCGGCAGCGCCCTCGCCGCCGAGGCCAGCAACGCGGCGGTGTCGACGGTCGCCGACGGCCGCGCCGTCACGTACGAGACCAACCGCACGACGCCCGCCTCGGAGGTCCGTCCGACGGTGACGGCGAAGTCGACCGCCGGATCACGGCGGAGCACGGCGTCGATCTCCCCGAGTTCGATCCGGAAGCCGCGGACCTTCACCTGGAAGTCCGACCGGCCCACGTACTCGATCTCGCCCGCCCCGGTCCATCGCACGACGTCGCCGGTGCGGTAGAGGCGGCTGCCGGTGCCGTACGGATCGGCGACGAACCGGGACGCGGTCAGCGCCGGCCGGGCGTGGTACCCCCGTGCCAGCTGGACGCCGGACAGATACAGCTCGCCGGCCACCCCGACCGGCACGGGCCGGAGCCGGTCGTCGAGGACGAGCGAGCGCGTGCCCCGGAGCGGCCCGCCGATCGTGAGCGGCCCGCCGGGGGTCAACGGATCGCTGATGTTGGTCATGACGGTGGTCTCGGTGGGCCCGTACCCGTTGTGGAACGCCCGGCCCGGCGCCCATCGCGCGACGAGCTCCGGTGGGCACGCCTCGCCGCCGACTACGACGGTCCGCAGGTCGTCGAGGCCCGCGGGATCGACCGACGCCAGTGCCGCGGGCGTCACGAACGCGTGGGTGACGCGTTCGTGACGCAGCAGTTCCGCCAGGTCCGCGCCGCCGTAGACGGTGGGCGGTGCGATCACCAGCGTGGCCCCGGGCGCGACCGCGAGCAGCAGTTCGAGCACCGAGGCGTCGAAGCTCGGCGACGCGAAGTGCAGCGCCCGGGTGGCCGGTCCGAGGCCGTAACGCTCGCGCTGTTCGGCGGCGAAGTTGGCCAGGCCGGTGTGGGTGACGACCACGCCCTTCGGCAGCCCGGTGGAGCCGGAGGTGTAGATGACGTAGGCGGGGTTGTCCACATGCAGCGGACGCGCCCGGTCACGGTCCGTCACCGGCGCGGGCGACAGCACGGCGAGTTCGGACTCGACCTCCTCGTCGTCGAGCACCACCCACGGGATCGTGTCGGGCAGGCCGGTGCGTTCGGCGGCGACGGTCACTCCCGCCCGCGCCCCCGAGTCGGTGACCATGTGCACGACCCGGTCGACCGGGTAGCCGGGATCGACCGGCACGTACGCGGCACCGGTCTTCGCGACCGCCCACACCGAGATCACGGACTCGAAGGACCGGGTCAGCCCCACGGCCACGACGTCCTCGGGCCCGACGCCGCGGGCGATGAGCAGACGCGCGAGCCGCGACGAGCGGGCATCGAGGTCGGCGTAGGTCAGCTCGCGACCCCGGTACGACAGTGCGGTGGACTGCGGGTCGCGGGCGGCGGCCGCGGCCAGCAGGTCGGCCAGCGGCACGGCCGGTTCCGCCGGGCGTCCGGTCCGTCGGACGAGATCGTCGCGCTCGGCGTCGCCCAGGATCTCGAGCTGCCCGGTCGTGCCGGCCGTCCCGGCGACGAGGCCGCCGAGCACCCGGAGGTAGCGCTGCGCGAGGTTCTGCACCGCGGAGGCCGTGAAGGCGTCCCGGCGGTACTTGAACCCGAAGGCCAGCGACTCCTCGGCCGTGGCCACCACCGTGAGCGGATAGTGGGTCGCGTCCCGGGTGTTCACGCCGGCGACGGTCATGCCGTCGATCGAGCTGGCCTGCTCGAGGCCGCTCCGGTCGATCGGATAGGACTCGTACACGAGCAGGGTGTCGAACAACGCGCCGGTCCCCGCGAGCTGCTGGATCTCCGCCAGCCCGATGTGGTGATGGTCGAGCAGGTCGGCCTGCTCGGCCTGCAGGGCACGCAGCGCCGCGTCGACCGCCATGTCCGGGTCGAGGCGGACGCGCACCGGAATCGTGTTGATGAACAACCCGACCATCGACTCGACACCCTCGAGCCCGCCGGGCCGGCCGGAGACGGTGGTTCCGAACACCACGTCGTCGCGGCCGGTGGAGCGGGCCACCAGCACGGCCCACGCCGCTTGAAGAACGGTGTTGACGGTGACGCCGAGCCGGCTCGCGTACTCGGTCAGCGCGGCGGTGGTGTCGGCGTCGATCGCGACGCGGTGCTCCGCGCCGCCCACGGCTCCCGCCTCGCCGTCACCGAGCACCTCGGCGAGCATGGCCGGCTCCTCGAGGCCGGCCAGCGCGTCCGCCCAGGCCCGGCGGGACCGGTCGTGGTCGCGCGCGGCCAACCACTCCAGGTAGGTGCGATACGCGGGCACCCGCGGCAGGATCGTCGCATCGGCGTCGGTCGCGTAGAGGGTGAGCAGGTCCTTCAGCAGCAGCGGCATCGACCACCCGTCGAGCAGGATGTGGTGGCTGCTGACGGCCAGCGTCCACGCGTCCGGGGCGGTGCGCACGACGAGGAAGCGGATCAGTGGCGGGGCGGCCATGTCGAACGGGACGTCCTGGTCCGCCCGCACCATCGCCTCCAGGTCGGAGCCGTCCGCGCCGACGGCGTCGACCTCGCGCCACGGCAGGGAGACGTCGTCGAGCACCAGCTGCACCGGCTCGCCGGACTCGCCGGCGACGAACGCCGTGCGCAGGTTGGGATGCCGCTCGAGCAGTGCCTCCGCCGCCCGGCGCAGCCGGGCCACGTCGACCCGGCCCGCGAGGTGGAGCAGCACCTGGGTGGTGTAGACGTCGGGCCGGCCGTCGGCGAGCATCGCGTGGAAGAGCAGACCGGACTGCAGCGGGGCGAGCGGCCACACGTCGACCAGGGCGGGGTACCGTGTCTCCCACGTGTCGAGGTCGCTCTGGCCGACGTGCACGAGGGGGACGTCGGACGGCGTCAGACCGCCCGCGTCGGGCCGGGCGGCGTGGGCGGCGAGCGCCTCCAGGGCGTGCACCCACAGCTGCGCGAGTTCCTCGACGTCGCCGCGGTCGAGCAGACCGCTCGCGTATCCGAAGTTCGCGTCGAGCCGGCCGCCGATCACGACGGCGTTGATGTCGACCGTGGCCATCGCGGGCGCGTCGGCGTCGTCGCGCCCCGACAGGTCGCCGAGGTCCCCGGCGGGCAGCCAGCCGAGACCGGCCGCGCCCTCGGGGATCTCGCCGGCGTCGATCCGGCCGAGGTAGTTGAAGCTGATCTGCCCGGACGGCAGCGCCCGCAGCACGGGGCCGGCGGCCGGATCGAGATAGCGCAGCAGCCCGTAGCCGATGCCCTTGTCCGGAACGGCGCGCAGGTGCTCCTTGACGGCCTTGATCGCGGCGCCCGCGGCGCGGCCCCCGGCGAACGCGTCGTCGAGATCCACCCCGGACAGGTCGAGCCGGACCGGGTAGATGGTGGTGAACCAGCCGACGGTGCGGCCGAGGTCCGCGCCGGGGACGACCTCCTCCTCGCGGCCGTGCCCCTCGAGCCGGACCAGCGCCGACGGCTCGGCGACGCCCCGGTCGCGGCGCCACCGGGCGACGGCGAGTGCCAGCGCGGCGAGCAGTGCGTCGTTGACGCCCCCGTGGAACCGTGCGGGCAACGTCGTCAGCAATGCGTCGGTCGTCGCGGGATCGACCTGGATCCGCACCTTATCCACCGTGGAGGCGAGGTCGACGGTGGGATCGAAGGGGCGCGCGCCGAGCATCGGATCGGGCCCGTCGACGATCGAGCGCCACAGCCCGAGTTCGGCCGCACGGGCCGGGACCGCGGTCTCGGCGAGGGCGTGCGCCCAGCGCCGGAACGACGTGCCGACCGGCTGAAGCTCCGGACGTCCGCCGTTCGACAGCTGCGCCCACGCCGTGACGAGGTCCGGAACGAGGATGCGCCAGGAGACGCCGTCGACGACGAGGTGGTGCGCGACGACGACGAGCCGCCCGGTGCGCGCCGCGCCCGGGTCGAGCCACACGAACTGCAGCACGACGCCCTCGGCCGGCCGCAACCGCGACTCGGCCTCGTCGAGTGCCCGCGCGGCGAGGTCGGCGAGCGCCTGTTCGTCGGTCCCGGGCGCGACCTCGATGCGGGCGACGAGCGCGTCGACGTCGACGCTGCCCGGCGGCGTGGTCGACAGCTCCCAGTCGCCGGAGCCGTTGCGGCGCAGGCGCGCCCGGAGCATGTCGTGGCGGTCGACGACGGCCGTGAGGGTTCCCACGACGCCGTCGCGGTCGATGCCGGCCGGCAGTTCCAGCGCGAGCGTCTGGGTGTAGCGATCGAATCGGCCGCCGCGTTCGACCATGAACCGGACGATCGGCGTCAACGGCATGTCGCCGACGCCGCCGCCGGGAAGCTCGGCCAGCGCGGGTACCGCCGCCTCCGCACCGACGCGCGCGACCTCGGCGAGCCCGGCCACGGTCTTGCGTTCGAACACGTCGCGGGGGGTGAAGACCACACCGCGGGCCTTCGCCCGCGACACCAGCTGGATCGAAACGATGCTGTCGCCGCCGAGCGCGAAGAACGAGTCGTCGGCACCGATCCGCTCCGCGCCCAGGACCTCCGCGAAGACCGCCGCGATCGCGACCTCGGTGGGGGTGCCGGGAGCACGGAATCTCTTGTCGCCCTTGAATATCGGAGCGGGTAGAGCCTTGCGGTCGAGCTTGCCGTTCGCGGTCAGCGGCAGCGTCTCGAGCACCACGATCGCGTCGGGAACCATGTATCCGGTGAGGAACCGGGCCACCGAGTCCAGGACCGTCGCGGGCTCGAGGTCGTGTCCCGCGCGCGGCACCACGTAGCCGACGAGGCGGTCGCCGGTGCGTTCGTCGGTGCGCACGACCGCGACGGCCTGCGCCACACCGGCGACGCCGGTGAGAGCGGCCTCGATCTCGCCGAGTTCGATGCGGAAGCCGCGCAACTGGACCTGGGAGTCGCTGCGCCCGGCGTACTCGAGCTGTCCTCGCGCGTTCCAGCGGGCGATGTCGCCCGTCCGGTACATGCGGGTGCCGGGCGCGCCGAACGGATCGGCGACGAACCGGCCGGAGGTGAGGTCGGCGCGTCCCAGGTAGCCGCGGGTGAGCTGCGCTCCGCGCACGTACATCTCCCCCGGCACGCCGACCGGAACGGGCTGCAGGCGCGCGTCGAGGACGTAGATGCCCAGCCCGGGGATGCCACGGCCGATCACGCTCGCGGCGAGTCCCGCGTCGGCCGCGGCGAGCGGCAGGTGCGAGACGTGCACGGTGGTCTCGGTGATGCCGTACATGTTGACCAGACGCGGCGCGTCCTCGGCGTGCCGGGCGTACCAGCCGGCGAGCCGCCGCAGATCGAGCGCCTCACCACCGAAGATCACGTACCGTAGTGCCGGAAGGCCCGTCTCGTCGCCGTGTTCCGCGGCCGCGCGGTCCGCCTCGGCGAGCTGGTAGAACGCCGACGGGGTCTGGTTGAGCACCGTCACCCGTTCCCTGGCCAGCAGGGCGCGGAAGTCCTCGGGCGAGCGCGAGGTGTAGTGGTCGACGACGACGAGCCGGGCACCGTAGAGCAGCGGTCCCCACAGTTCCCACACGGAGAAGTCGAACGCGTAGGAGTGGAACATCGTCCACACGTCCCGCTCGTCGAACTCGAAGGCGGGCCACGTGTTCTCGAACAGTTCGAGGACCGGCCGGTGCGGAACCTGCACGCCCTTGGGACGGCCGGTGGAGCCGGACGTGTAGATGACGTACGCGAGGTTGTCGACGCGCAGCGGGGCCCGTCGTTCGTCGTCGCCGACCGGTGCGCCGGGGACCGCGGACAGATCGAGCGCCGACACGTCGATCACCTCGACGGCGGTGTCCGGCAGCGCCTCCCGATCGGTGCCGGAGACGAGCACGCAGACGGGAGCGGCGTCCGCGAGCATGAATTCGAGGCGGTCCGCCGGATACGTCAGATCCAACGGCAGGTAGGCACCGCCGGCCTGGAGCACGGCGAGGAGTCCGACGACGAGTTCCTCGGTGCGCGGCAGGGCCACGGCCACGAGGCTGTCCGGCCGCACTCCGCGGTCGATCAGGGTACGGGCGAGGCGGTTCACGCGCGACGCCAGCTCCCCGTAGGTCAGGCTGCGGTCGCCGGCGGTGACGGCGACCGCGTCGGGGGTCCGGCCGGCCTGCGCCTGGAACCGGTCGACGAGCGTCTCGCCGGCGGCGCGGGTGCCCGGCGCGTTCCACGCCTCGAGCACGACGGCCCGCTCCTCGTCCGGCAGCAGCGGGATGTCCCCGACCACCGTGGCCGGATCGGCGGCGACCGCCGCGAGCACCCGGGTGAACCGCTGGGCGAAGGCCTCCATGGTGCCGGCGTCGAACAGGTCGGTCGCATAGGTCAGCGCCACGGACAGCCCGCCCGGCGCACCGTCCTCGGCGACCACGTCCGAGACGGTCACCTGCAGATCGAACTTCGCCTGGTCGAAGGCGAAGTCGACCGGTTCGACGGCCAGGCCCGGAAGTTCGAGGCGGGTGCGCGCCAGGTTCTGGAAGCTGAGCGCGATCTGGAACAGGGGGTGCCGCGCCTGGGACCGTTCCGGATCGAGGACCTCGACGATGCGCTCGAACGGCACGTCGGCATGGCCGAACGCCTCGAGGTCGGTCTCGCGGACGCGAGCGAGGAGGGCGGCGAACGTGTCGCCGGGGCCGACCGGGGTGCGCAGCACCAGGGTGTTGACGAACATGCCGATGACGTCGTCGAGTTCGGCCTCGCCCCGCCCGGCGACGGGCGTGCCGATCACGATGTCCTCGGTGCCGGACAGCCGCGCCAGCACAGTGGCCAGTGCCGCGTGGACGACCATGAACAGCGTGACGCCGTGCTCCCGGGCGAGGGCCGTCAGCGCCGCGTGCGTGCCGGCGTCCACGGAGAAGCCGGAGACGGCACCGCGGTTCGACGCGACGGGCGGACGGGGCCGGTCCGCCGGCAGGTCGAGCTGGTCGGGGATCCCGGACAGCGTTCTGCGCCAGTAGCCGAGTTGCTGCGCGAGCACCGACCGGGGATCGTCCTCGGCGCCGAGAACCTCCCGCTGCCACAGCGCGTAGTCCGCGTACTGGATCGCCGGCGGCGCCCAGTCGGGTTCCCGGCCGGCGGCCCGTGCGGCGTAGGCGAGCATCACGTCGCGTGTGAGCGGCCCCATCGAGAATCCGTCGCCGCTGATGTGGTGCAGCACGACGACGAGCACGTGCTCCCGTTCGGACAGCCGGAACAGTCTCAGCCGCAGCGGGACTCCGGTGGTCACGTCGAATCCGGCACCGATCTCGGCGGCGACCGCGGCCGCGAGGTCGGCCTCGCTCACCGGCGTCGGCTCCAGTCCGGCGGCCGGATCCGCGGTGGGCAGGACGACCTGGCGCGCCACCCCGTCGACCTCCGGGTAGACCGTGCGCAGCGACTCGTGCCGGAACACCACGTCGTCGATCGCCGCGCGCAGCGCCCCGACGTCGAGGTCACCTCGGAGCCGGATGGCCAGCGGCAGGTTGTTCACCGCGGAGTCGGGGTCGAAGCGGTTGAGGAACCACATGCGCTGCTGGGCGAGGGACAGCGGGACGACCTCCGGTCGCGGCCGGGGGCGCAGGGCGACGCGCCCGGTCCGGCCGACCTCGGATTCGAGGCGGGCCGCGAGAGCCTCCACCTCGGGGGTCTCGAACAGCACGCGGACGGCCACCTTGGTGTCGAGCGCAGCACCGAGCCGCGCCGCGACCTGGGTCGCGACGAGCGAGTTCCCGCCGAGGGTGAAGAAGTCGTCGTCGAGACCGACGCGGGTGAGGCCGAGCACGTCGGCGAAGATGCCCGCGACGATCTCCTCGACAGGCGTGCGCGGCCCGCGGAACCCGCGGGTTTCGAACACCGGCTCCGGCAACGCCTTGCGGTCCAGCTTGCCGCTCGCGTTGAGGGGGAAGGCGTCGAGCGCGACGAGCGCCGACGGCACCATGTACGCGGGCAGGATCTCCTTGACGGCGCCGAGCAGCTGCGCGCTCTCGACCGCCGCGCCCGGGGCGGGGACGACGTATCCGACGAGCTGCTCACCGGTGGCCGTGGGCACGACGAGCGCCACGGCCTGACCGACCGTGGGCTGCGCGAGCAGAGCCGTCTCGATCTCCCCCAGCTCGATCCGCTGACCGCGGAACTTCACCTGGAAGTCGGTGCGGCCGATGTAGTCGAGGACGGGCTCGCCGCCGGCGGTGCGGCGCCACCGGACGAGGTCACCGGTGCGGTACATGCGAGCGCCGGGGGCGCCGGCGGGGTCGGCGACGAAGCGATCCGCGGTGAGGTCCGGGCGGCCCACGTAACCACGTGCGAGTTGCCCTCCGGCAAGGTACAACTCGCCGGGCACGCCGACCGGGACGGGGTGCAGCCGGCCGTCGAGAACGTACACGCGCACGTTCCACTCGGGCACGCCGATGGGCACGCTCTGCCGCTCGTCACCGGCGGGCCAGTAGGTCACCGAGACTGCCGCCTCGGTCGGGCCGTACAGGTTGTGCACCGCGGCGTCCGAGACCCGGCGGAACGCGTCGACGGTCTCGGGCGGCAGGGCTTCGCCGATCACGAACACGTGCCGCAGCGTCGAGCAGGTGCCGGCCGGCGCATGGGCGGCGAACACGGTGAGCATCGAGGGCACGAAGTCGGTCAGCGTCACGCCGTGCCGGGCAATCGTCTCGGCGACGTACACGGGGTCACGGTGACCGTCGTGGGTGGCGACGACGAGGGTGGCGCCGGCGCGCAGGGGCAGGAACCAGCCCCACAGCGACACGTCGAAGGTGGTGGCGGTCTTCTGCAGATAGACGTCGCCGCCGGTGATCTCGTACTCGTGGGCCATCCACTCGAGCTGGTTGACGATGGCCTCGTGCGAGACGCACACGCCCTTGGGGCGTCCCGTGGAACCGGACGTGAAGATCACGTAGGCGGGGGTGTCCGGGCGGATCGGGCCGGCCGGCTCGCCGTCCCGGATCGGGTCGGGCGCGTAGCACTGCAGGTCGAGGTCGTCGACCAGGACGGGGGCGACCGTGCCGGGCAGGTCCGCCGCGTCCGCGCGGGTGCTCAGGACGCACACCGGCTGTGCCGTGGCCAGGATGTGCCCGATCCGCTCGGCCGGATGGTCGGGGTCGAGCGGGACGTAGGCGCCGCCGGCCGCGATGACCGCGTAGATCGCGACCGGGAGTTCGATCGATCGCCGGATCGCGAGGGCCACCAGGGTTTCGGGTCCGACGCCGAGACCGATGAGGTGCCGGGCGAGCCGGTTGACGCGCGCGTCGAACTCGGCGTAGGTGAGCGACTCGTCACCGAAGACGACGGCCACCGCATCCGGGTGGCGGGCGACGGCGTCCCGGTACGCGGCGAGGAGCCCGGTCGCCCGGACCGGATGCACCGCACGGTCGTTGCCGACGGCGAGGGCGCGTCGCTCGGCGGTGTCGAGGAGGTCGACGTCGCCGACCACGCGGCCGGCGTCGGCGGTGAGCGCCGCGAGCATCCGCATCAGGCGGCCGGCGAAATCCCGCACCGTGGACTCGTCGAAAAGGTCTGTGGCGTAGGTGAACTGCGCCGACATTCCGGCCGGCTTCCCGGCGTCCTCCCGCGGCGAGACGGTCAGCTGCAGATCGAACTTGGCGATGGCCCCGCCGAGGTCGACGGGCTCGATCTCCACGTCCGGCAGGGTCACCTCGGCACGGTCGAGGTTCTGGAAGAACAGCGCCACCTGGAACAGCGGGTGGTGCCCGGTCGACCGCACCGGATCGAGCACCTCCACGAGCCGCTCGAACGGCAGCTCCGCGTTGTCGAACGCGGCGAGGTCGGTGTCCTTGACCCGGCCGAGCAGTTCGGCGAACGTGGCGGCCGGCTCGATGCGGGTGCGCAGCACGAGGGTGTTGACGAACATGCCGACGAGGTCGTCGAGCGCACGCTCGCCGCGGCCGGCGACGGGCGTGCCGATCGCGATGTCCGCGGTGCCCGACAGGCGCGACAGCAGCACCGCCAGCGCGGCGTGGACGACCATGAACGCGGACGTGCCGGTCGCCTGGGCGGTGGCCTCGACCGCCTCGTGCAGGGCGGCATCGACCTCGAAGTCCACGGTGGCGCCGCGGCCCGACGCCTCCACCGGGCGGGGCCGGTCGGTCGGCAGGTCGAGCCGATCCGGGAGGTCGGCGAGCGCGCCGCGCCAGAACTCGATCTCCCGCGCGGCCGGCGACGCGGGGTCGGACTCGTCACCGAGCACCGCGCGCTGCCAGAGGGCGTAGTCGGCGTACTGCACCGCGAGCGGTTCCCACGCGGGGGCCGCGCCGCCGGTGCGGGCGACGTACGCGGTGACCAGGTCCCGCACGAAGGGGGCGATGGACGCGCCGTCGGCGGCGATGTGGTGGACGACCACGACGAGGACGTGCTCGTCGTCGGCCGACCGCAGCAGTGCGACCCGCAGCGGCACCTCGGCGGTCACGTCGAAGCCGGCCGTCGCGAGCCGGGCGACCGCTCCGGGGATCTCGTCGGGCGGCGTCGGCACCGGGTCGAGGGAGTGCGCCGCCTGCTCCGGCGGGAGGACCAGCTGGGACCCGACGCCGTCGCGATCGGGATAGACGGTGCGCAGCACCTCGTGCCGGGCCACGACGTCGGCGAGGGCCCGGCGCAGGGCATCGACGTCGAGCCCCCCGCGGACGCGCAGTGCGACGGGGATGTTGTTCGCGGCCGACGCCGGATCGAACCGGTTGAGGAACCACATCCGCTGCTGTGCCAGCGACAGCGGGATCGGGTCGGGGCGCGGCCCGGCGACGAGCGGTTGCTGCGCTCCTTCCCCGACGGAGGGTTCGACGAGTGCGGCGAGACCCTCGACGGTGGACGCCTCGAACAGCAGCCGCGCGGGGACCCGGGTGGCGAGCCGCTCCCCGAGGCGGGCAGCCGCGCGGGTGGCGACGAGCGAGTTGCCGCCGAGCTCGAAGAAGTCGTCGTCGAGCCCGGCCCGCTCGGTGCCGAGCAGCTCCGTGAACACCTCGGCCACCGCGTGTTCCGCGGCGGAGCGGGGCGCGCGGTACTCGTGGGCGGGCAGCTCCGGTTCGGGCAGGGCCGCCCGGTCGAGCTTGCCGACCGGCGTCAGGGGGATCCGGTCGAGGGGCACGATCACGGTCGGCACCATGTGCGCGGGCAGCCGGCGGGCGACGAACTCGGTCAGCGCGTCGGGGTCGACGACCGCCCCCGGCACGGGGTGAACGTACGACACCAGCCGGGCCTCCCCCGACGGGGTCGGCCGTCCCACCGTGACGGCGAAGTCGGCATCGGGGTGTGCGGCCAGCGCGGCATCGATCTCGCCGAGTTCGATGCGGAATCCGCGGATCTTGACCTGGAAGTCGTTGCGCCCCGCGTAGATCAGGCCGGTCTCGCCCGATCGGACGAGGTCACCGGTCCGGTACAGGCGGGTGCCGCCGGGCCCGGCGACGAACCGCTCGGCCGTCAGCGCGGCGCGACGGTGGTAGCCGCGGGCGAGGCCGGGCCCTTCGAGATACAGCTCACCCACGACACCGGCCGGGACGGGGTTGAGGCGCTCGTCCAGCACGTGCGCGGTCATCCCGCGGACGGCCCGGCCGATGGTGACCTGCTCGCCGGGCTGCAGCGCGTGCGAGATGTTCGTCATGATCGTGGTCTCGGTGGGGCCGTACCCGTTGAAGAAGCGACGACCGGGCGCCCATCGCGCGACGAGGTCGGGTGGGCACGCCTCACCGCCCACGATCACCACGCCGAGGGTGTCCAGCCCGGCCGGGTCGACGGACGCCAGGGCGGCGGGCGTGACGAAGGCGTGGGTGACCTGCCGGCTGCGCAGCAGTTCGGCGAGGTCCTCGCCGCCGTACACCGACGGTGGGGCGATCACCATGGTGGCGCCCGCGCCGACGGCGAGCAGCAGCTCGAGGACGGAGGCGTCGAAGCTGGGCGAAGCGAAGTGCAGGGTCCGCGAGTCCGGGGTCAGCGTGTACCGCTCGACCTGCTCGGCGCAGAAACCCTCGAGGCCGGTGTGGGTGACGACCACGCCCTTGGGCCGGCCCGTGGAACCGGAGGTGTAGATCACGTAGGCGGGATGCTCCGCCCGCAGCGTCCGGACCCGGTCGTCGAGCGCGACGGGCGCTGCGGACTGCTCGGCGAGGGTGGTGCGGGTCTCGGCGGAATCGAGGGCGATCCAGGGCACGGAGCCGGGCAGGCCGGGCACCGAGGCCGCGAGGGTCAGGCCGGCCCGGGCGCCCGAGTCGTCGATCATGTGCCGGACGCGGTCGTCCGGATAGTTCGGGTCGACGGGCACGAAGGCGGCGCCGGTCTTGGCGACGGCCCACACCGACAGCACCGACTCGATCGAGCGGGGTACGGCGACCGCCACCACATCCTCCGGGCCGATCCCCCGCCGGATGAGCAGCCGCGCCAGCCGGGAGGAGGCCGAGTCGAGCTCGCCGTAGCTCAGGGTGCGGTCCTCGAACACCACGGCGGGTGCGCCGGGGTCCCGTTCGACCGCGGCGGCCAGGAGCTGGGGCAGAAGGGCGACGCGGGGTCCGCGCCGGCGTGTGGGCCGCTGCCGGACCGGCCGGCGGCTGCGTGATTCGTCCGGTCGTCGGTCCCCCGAACCGTCGACACTCATCCCCGCGTGCTCCGTCGCCGGTCGTCCTGCGCGTGCACTCCAGGCATCATCCACCTCGCGTATCCCTCATCGTCCCAGCCGCTGCCCTCTGCACACGACAGTGCAGGGTGGCACGCGCCAGCCCCATTAGACCATCGGGGCGTCGGGCGCTTCGTTACGGCCGAAACCGGGCGGTCGACCGCGGATCACCCGCCGCGGTCGCCGGGAGGACGACGGAGGATACGGGTCAGCGGGCGCCCCCGATCCAGCGGTCCAGCACCGGACCGATCCGGGCGAGGGCTTCCTGCGACGTCATCTTCCAGTGGGTGGCCTGGACCGATTCGACCGCCAGGGTGCCGGTGACGTGGGCCCGCCACTGCTGCGCGGCGCGGGCGGCCGAGGTTCCGTCCTCCCCCGCGGCGAAGAACAGCAGATCACCGTCGTATCGGGCGGGCCGGTGCTCGCCGAGCAGCCGGTAGGACAGGCGCACGCCCTCGAAGAGGCGTTCGAGCCGGGGCAGGGACAGCGCGTCGAACGGGGCCGGCAGGTCGGCGACCAGCCCCAGTGCCCGCGCGGGGGTGAACTCCGCCAGGTCGACGTCGGACCCGACGTCGGTTCCGATCGCGCCGAGCAGGTCGGCGACGGTGACCGCGGAGGGGGCGGTCCCGGTCGGCGCGGTGGGCGGATGCGCGTCGAGCAGGGCGAGGGTGGCGACCTCGTCGCCGTCGGCGCGCAGACGGACCGCGACGGCGTGGGCGAGGATGCCGCCGAGCGACCAGCCGACCAGGTGGTACGGACCGGCCGGCTGGACATGCCGGATCCGGGCCGCATAGTCGGCCGCCCACGCGTCGATGCTCTCGGGCAGCGGTTCGTCGTCGCGCAGGGCCGGGGACTGCAGTCCGAAGAGGGGACGCTCGGGGTCGAGGTGGCGGGCCAGGCCGGCGAAGCTCCACGACAGGCCGATCACCGGGTGGATGCAGAACACCGGTTCGGCGGAACCGCCCGGGCGCAGGGGCAGCACCGCGTCGAACCCTGCGGTGTGATCGGCCGGACCGGGATCGCCGGCGGATGCCTCGATCCGGGCGGCGAGGGCTTCGACGGTGGGCGTGAGGAACAGCCACTGCAGCGACACCGGCAGGCTCGTGCGCTCGCGCAGCCGGGCGATCACCCGCACGGCGCTGAGGGAGTTCCCCCCGAGGTCGAAGAAGTCGTCGTCGAGGCCGACCGGGAACGCCCCGGTATCGGTTCCCCCGGCCGGCGCGAGGACCTCCCGGTATGCGGCGGCGACCTCCGTCTCGAGCGGAGTGCGCGGCGGGCGGTGGCTCCGCGGGGCGATCACCGGCTCGGGGAGTGCCGCGCGGTCGAGCTTGCCGTGCGGGTTCAGCGGCAACGCGTCGAGGGTGACGACGCCGGCGGGCACCATGTAGGAGGGCAGGGTCTCGGCCAGCGCGGCGCGCAGCCGGGCGACGTCGACCGGCCCGGCGGCCGGGACCAGGAAGGCCACCAGCCGGTCCCCGCCGTGGACGGTGACCGCGGCGTCGCGGATCGCCGGAAGGGCGCGCAGCGCGGCCTCGATCTCCCCGAGTTCGATTCGGAACCCGTGCACCTTGACCTGGAAGTCGGCGCGCTCGAGGTATTCCAGGGTGCCGCGGCCGGGGTCGTCACCGTCGACGCGCCAGCGCACCACGTCCCCGGTGCGGTAGAGGCGTGAGCCGGGCACGCCGAACGGATTGGCGACGAACCGCTCGGCGGTCAGGCCGGGTCGGCCCAGGTACCCGCGGGCGAGCTGCACCCCGGCCAGGTACAGTTCGCCGGCCACGCCCGGCGGCACGGGGTGCATCCGCTCGTCGAGGACGAACGTCTGGGTGTTGGGGATGGGGTCGCCGATCGGCACCGACGTGTGCGCGAGTGCGGTGACCGCGTGCGCGGTCACCGAGACGGCCGCCTCCGTCGGGCCGTACAGGTTCACCAGGTCCGCGTTCGAGGCGCCGAGCGCGCGCTCCGCCGTCGGGGTGGGCAGCACCTCGCCGATGGCGAGGACGCGGCGCAGGGTGTCGGGCAGCTCGCCGGCCGAGTCCTCGAGCAGCGCCTCGAGCATCGACGGCACCACGTGCAGGGTCGTGACCTTCTCCCGGCGGATCAGGTCGTTGAGGTAGGACGGGTCGCGGTGCCCGTCGTGGGCGGTGATCACCAGGCGGGCCCCGCAGGTGAGCGCGGACCAGAACTCCCACACCGACAGGTCGAAGGTCGCGGCGGTCTTGAGCAGTACCGCGTCGTCGGGGCCGAGCTCGTAGTGCGCCCGCTTCCAGGCGATCTGGTTGACGATCGCCTCGTGCGGCACGGCCACGCCCTTCGGGCGTCCGGTCGATCCGGAGGTGTAGATGACGTAGGCGGTGTTCGCGGCGCGCAGCGGTGTCCGCCGGTCCGCGTCACCGAGCGGCGCGGGATCGACGTCGCTCAGGTCGAGGCGGTCGACGTCGAGCACCGTCCGCCCGGCCAGCGCGTCGACCCGGTCGGCGGTGGTCGACAGCACGCACTGCGGGGCCGCGGCGCCGAGAATGTACTCGTTGCGGGCCGCGGGGTGGTCGGGATCCAGCGGCAGGTAGGCGCCGCCGGCCTTGGCGACGGCGTACATCGCCACCACGAGGTCGACCGAACGCCGGATGCACAGGGCCACCGTGGATTCCGGTCCCACTCCCTGCGCCACGAGGTGGCGGGCGAGCCGGGTGACGCGCTCGTCGAACTCCCGGTAGGTGAGGGTGCCGCCGCGGAACACCAGCGCGGGTGCGTCCGGGGTGGCCGCGACCTGCTCGTCGAACAGGTCGACGAGGGTCCGGCCGGCGGTGAGGTCGGCCTGTTCGGCCTCCCATGCCCGCATCATCCCGGCGAGTTCCGTGGCGTCGTGCAGATCGATGTCGCCGACGACGGTGTCGGGTTCGGCGACGATCGCCCGCAGAATCCGCAGGTACCGGTCGAGCATGCGCTGGATCGTCGGCGCGTCGAACAGGTCGGTGGCGTAACCGAACTCGACGTCGAAACCGCCCGGGCCGCCGCCCGCACCGTGGTCGACCACCGTGACGTGGAGATCGAAACGCGCTGCGTACGAATCGCTCTCGACCGGCGCGATCCGCAGTTCCGGCAGCTCGAGGGCGTCGTGGGCGAAGTTCTGGTACGAGAACCCGACCTGGAAGAGGGGATGGCGCGCGGTGGACCGGACCGGGTCGAGCACCTCGACGAGGCGTTCGAAGGGCACGTCGGCGTGCGCGAACGCCTGCAGATCGGTGTCGCGGACCTGCTCGAGCAGCGTCGTGAACGACGCGGCGACGTCGACGTCCGTCCGCAGGGCGAGCATGTTGACGAACATGCCGATCAGGCCGTCGAGTTCGGGGGCCGTGCGTCCCGCGACGGGGGTGCCGACGACCACGTCGTGGGTGTTCGACACCCGCGCGAGCAGCACCGCGAGGACCGCGTGCAGCACCATGAACGGGGTCACGCCGTGCTCGCGCGCGAGAGCCGCGATCGCGTCGCGGGTGGCCTCGTCGACCTGCGCCGAGACCCGTTCGCCCGCATGGCCGATGACCGCGGGGCGCGGCCGGTCGGTGGCGAGCTCGAGGTGCTCGGGGATGCCGGCGAGCGCACGCCGCCAGTAGGCCAGCTGCCGGGCCGTCCCGGACCGGGGATCGTCCTCGTCGCCGAGGGCGTCGAGCTGCCACAGCGTGTAGTCGGCGTACTGGACGGGCAGGGGCTCCCACGACGGTTCCCGTCCCGCCGACCGTGCGGTGTAGGCGGTGACGAGGTCCCGGACGAGCGGCCCCAGCGACGAGCCGTCGCCGGCGATGTGGTGGAGGACCACGGCGAGCACGTGCTCGTCGTCGGCGATCCGGAAGAGCCGGGCGCGGACGGGAACCTCGCCGGTGACGTCGAAGCGCCTGCCCGCGAGGCCGGCGAGGCGGGCCGGGGCGTCGGAGTCGGTCGCGTCCTCCGGCCCGAGGTCGAGCGGAACGTCGCCGACGGCGAGGATGCGCTGCTCGCCGACGCCGTCGACCTCGGGGTACACCGTCCGGAGCGTCTCGTGCCGCGCGACGACGTCCCGCACGGCCGCGCGCATCGCGTCGACGTCGAGCCTGCCGGACAGCCGCACGGCGAGCGGGATGTTGAACACCGCCGAGTCCGGATCGAGGCGGTTGAGGAACCACATGCGCTGCTGCGCGGGAGAGAGCGGGATCCGGTCGGGTCGCGGGCGCCGCGGCAGCAGGCCGCGGGCGGCCGCCGGCGCGGCCTCGACCCGGGCCGCGAGCGACGCGACCGTGGTGGCGTCGAACAGGTCGGCGGCGGAGACGGTGACGTCGAGCGCCGCCCTGATCCGACCGATCACGCGAGTGGCGAGCAGCGAGTTGCCGCCCAGGTCGAAGAAGTCGTCGTCGACCGAGACCCGCGGCACCCCGAGCACGTCGGCGAACGCCTCCGCGACGGCCGCCTCCGCGACGGTGGCCGGCGCCCGGTACGGGGCCGACGCGATCTCGGGCTCGGGCAGGGCCGCGCGATCGAGCTTGCCCACCGGCGTCAGCGGAATGGCCTCCAGCGCGATCACCGACGACGGAATCATGTGCGACGGAAGCCGTTCGGCGACGAAGGCCGTGAGCGCGGCGGCGTCGATCGCGGAACCGGGGGCGGCGTGCACGTAGGTGACGAGACGGGTGTCCCCCGTCGCACCCCGGTGACCGACGGTGGCGGCGAAGTCGACCGTGGAGTGCGCGGCGAACGCCGCATCGATCTCACCGAGCTCGATGCGGAAGCCACGCACCTTGACCTGGAAGTCGTTCCGGCCCAGATACGAGATGCCCTCGCGGGCCGAGCGCGGGGACCGCACCAGGTCACCGGTGCGGTACCTCCGGGCGCCACCGGGCGCGGCGACGAAGCGCGCGGCCGTGAGTCCGGGACGAGCGTGATAGCCGCGGGCGAGGCCGGGCCCGGTCAGGTACAGTTCGCCGGCCGTGCCCGCCGGCACGGGCCGAAGGCGGGAATCGAGGACCTCGGCGGCGACTCCGCGAATCGGCCGGCCGATCGTGACGGGTTCGCCGGGCCGAAGCGGCCCGGAGATGTTCGTCATGATCGTGGTCTCCGTGGGGCCGTACCCGTTGTGGAACCGGCGGCCGGGCGCCCAGCGCGCCACCAGGTCCGGCGGGCACGCCTCGCCGCCGACCACCACCACCCCGAGGTCGTCCAGGCCGGCGGGCTCCACCGAGGCGAGGGCCGCCGGGGTCACGAAGGCGTGCGTGACCCGCTCGCTGCGCAGCAGTCCGGCCAGCTCGTCGCCGCCGTACACGGAGGGCGGGGCGACGACCATCGTCGCCCCGGCACCGACGGCGAGCAGCAGCTCGAGCACCGACGCGTCGAAGCTGGGGGACGCGAAGTGCAGGGTGCGGGCGCCGGGGGTGAGGTGGTAGCGCTCGACCTGCTCGGCGCAGAAGGCGGCGAGCCCGGCCTGGGTGACCACGACGCCCTTCGGCTGTCCCGTGGAGCCCGAGGTGTAGATGACGTAGGCGGGATGGTCGGGGCGCAGCGGCCGCACCCGGTCGACGAAGGCGAGCGGGTCGGCCGGGCAGGCGTCGAGTTCCGTCCGGATCTCGGCGCCGTCCAGGACGACGGTGTCGAACCCCTCGGGGACGACGTGCCGGTGCCCGGCCACCGTGAGGGCGAGGCGGGCGTTCGAGTCCGACAGCATGTAGCGGACCCGATCGGCCGGGTAGCGGGGGTCCACCGGGACGAACGCCGCGCCCGTCTTGGCGACCGCCCAGACGGCGAGAACGGACCGGATCGAGCGGGTGAGCAGCACCGCGACGCGGTCCTCGGGGCCGATTCCCCGCGCGATGAGCAGGCGGGCGAGCCGGGACGACTCGGCGTCGGCATCGCGGTAGGAGAGGGTGCGCCCCTCCGACGTGAGCGCCGGCGCGCCGGGATCGCGTTCGACGGCGGCCGACAGCAGGTGCGGCAGCAGTGCCGTGGGCGTCCGGCGGCGCGAACCGCGGAGATTTCCGCGGACGGTTCGGTCGATCACCTTCATCGGCTCTCCCCTCCGAATTCCGGAGCCGTTGCGCGCGTGCGCATCCCGGCTCCGTTCACCGCCGGGGTGTCAAGAACTACGGCGACGCCCGCCCTCCCCCCGGCGGTCGCCGCTCCACTGCGCCTCGCGCACCGGAACCCCGACGATTCCCGGCGCTAGAGCACTTCGTCACCATTCCACACGAAAACAAACCGTGCCACCTGTACGTATGTCCGGTAACTAAGTTACCGACGGGTAGACCGGCATTCCGGACAGGAGTCGCCGGCCCGGCGAGAGCGTCGGCGCGGCCCCGGCGCGACGTTCGTCGCGCGACACAGCGTCGCCCCGCACGGGACGAACGGCCCGGACCGCCGCACCCGACCGGCGGCGGGGAGATCCCGGCCCTCGCGCCGGATCCGCCTCGCCGCCTGCAGGTTCCGGCGGCGCGAGGCGAAGGACCTCGGCACCGCCTCCGGGCCGTTCGGCACCGCCTTCCGGCCATTCGGCCGTTCCGACCGCACCACGAACCCCGCCAAGGCTAGACAATGCACACGTTTCATCCAACTGTTGGACAGCAGACGTTCGATGTCGAATGTGAGCTCGAACACGGCCGCCGCTCACCCATGGGTCAGCGATCCACGCCGTCGCATTCCGGGCAGGAGCCGCCGGACGTCCAGCGCGCCAGCAGCGGCCCGAGACGAGCGCACGCACTCGGCCCGGTCATCTCCCAATGCGAGGTCGGCAGGTCGTGCCGGTGCACGCCGCCGGAGACGTACGGTGACCAGTCCCGGCCCGATTCGGGATCCGGCACGGTCTGCGGCGCGGCGCCGACGAAGAGAATGCGTCCCTCGTACCGGGCCGGCACGTGCCGCTCGAGCGCCTCGAACGAGCAGTCGATGCTCGTGAGGACGGACGAGGCGAGGGTGGGATCGATCTCGTCGGCGAGCATCCCGATGTCACCGAGGGCGTACGCCGGTTCCCCGCCGCCGGCGCGGTTCGCACCGAAGGCCGCCGCAGCCACCGCGACCGGATCCACCGGGCCGCGCACGGCATCGGGCAGATAGGCGTCGAGCAGCACGAGTGAACCGACCTCGAGTCCGGCTCGCTGGAGCTGGACCGCCATCTCGTGGGCGATCACCCCGCCGAGGGACCATCCGACCAGGTGGAAGGGACCGTCCGGATGGACCCGCCGGACCTCCGAGACGTACCGCGCCGCCCAGGACTCGATCGAATCCGGTAGGTCCGACTCCCCGGACAGCGCCGGGGACTGCAGTCCGTAGACCGCACGGCCCGGCTCGACGTAGCCGGCGAGCGAGGCGAAGCTCCAGGCGAGGCCGATCACCGGATGGACGAAGAACACCGGATCGCGTCCGTCGTCGCCCTCGCGCAGCGGCAGCAGCACGTCCAGGGAGGGGTCGGCGGACCCACTCGCCGGCGGCCTCTCCCCCGCCGACCGCTCGATCCGGGCCGCAAGGTCCCCCACCGTCGGATGGGCGAACACCCACTCGAGCGGCACCGGACGGCCGAGCCGGCGCGCGAGTTCCCGCGTCGCCCCCACGGCCACGAGCGAGGATCCGCCGAGGACGAAGAAGTCGTCGTCGGATCCGATCCGGTCCGCAGCGAGGACGTCCGCGAACACCTGCGCAACCGCACGCTCGACGGGCGTCGCCGCAGCCCGGTAGGACGCCCGCTCGGGCATCGGCGCGGGCAGCGCGCCGCGATCGACCTTGCCCGTCGTTCCGACGGGGAGCCGGTCCAGGCGCATGATCGAGGCCGGCAGCATGTAGTTCGGCAGCTCGTCCGCGAGCGCGCTCCGCAGGGCCCCCAGGTCGAGGTCCGACTCACCCTGCGCGGCAACGACATACGCGACGATCCGAGCGCCGGTCGCGGCGTCGTGGTGCACCGTCGCGACCGCGGCCGCCACGGCGGGCAGACGCAGCAGCGCCGCCTCGATGTCTCCGAGTTCGATCCGGAAACCGCGCAGCTTGACCTGGGAGTCTCCGCGGCCCACGTGCTCGAGGACGCCCGCAGGGGTCCACCGGGCCAGATCACCGGTGCGGTACAGACGGCCCCCGGCCCCGAAGGGGTCGGCAACGAACCGGTCCGCGGTCGCCCCGGGGCTGCCGCTGTAGCCCCGCGCGAGTTGCCGGCCCGCCAGGTAGAGCTCTCCGGTCACTCCCACCGGCACGGGCCGCAGCCGCCGGTCGAGTACGTACACGCGGGTGTTCCACCCCGGCACCCCGATCGGCACCTGGTCGGTGTCCGCGCCCGTGACCCGGTGCGCCGTCACCGACACGGCCGCCTCGGTGGGTCCGTACAGATTGACGAGCTCCGCCCGGCTCGACCGGCGCCACGCCCCGGCCACGGCACCCGGTAGCGTCTCCCCGATCGAGAGCACCCGCCGCACCGAGGTCGGCAATTCTCGGTCTGCACCCGCGATCAGGGCGCTCAGCAGGGACGGAACCAGGTACAGCGTCGTCACGAACTCCCGCTCGACGAGCGCGAGCAGGCGGAGCGGATCGCGGCGAGCCTCGGGATCCGCCACCACCAGCCGGCCGCCACATGTCGTGGCGCCCCAGAACTCCCACACCGACAGGTCGAACGTCGCCACCGTCCGCTGCACCGTCACCTCGTCCGGACCGAACCCGAACTCCGCATGCATCCAGCGCAACTGGTTGACCACCGCGCCGTGGGCCACCGCCACGCCCTTGGGCACCCCGGTCGATCCCGACGTGAACAGTATGTAGGCGAGGTTCGAGGGCCGCAGCGGCGCACTGCGATCGGCGTCGGTCACCGGGGCGGCCGAGTACCGCGACAGGTCCACACTCGAGGTATCGATCACCGGGATCGGCTCCGGCACAACCTCCCTCGCGACGCGCGTGGACACCGCCGTCGCGAGCACCGTCGCCGGCCGCGCCGCCTCGACCATGCGGGCCAGCCTGGTGATCGGCAGCGACGGGTCGAGCGGAACGTACGCGCCCCCGGCGGCGGACACCGCGTACATGGCGACGACGAGGTCCACGGAGCCGGGCATCATCAGACCGACCCGGGTCTCCGGCCCGACGCCGGCCGCCACCAGCGCGCGGGCCAGCCGGGCGACGCGAGCGCCGAGTTCCCCGAAGGTCAGCTGCACGCCGTCCCCGACGAGCGCGACCGCCCCCGGGCGTTCGTGCACCTGGTGCTGGAACAGCTCGGGGAGGCAGCCGCCGCCCGCAACCTCGACCCGGGTGTCGTTCGTCGCCTCGAGCAGCGCCCGCCGCTCGTCGGCGCCGAGCAGATCGGCGTCGCCGACCGCCCGGTCGGGAACCGAGACGAGTTCGCCCAGGATCCGAACGAACCGGTCCGCGATGGACGCGGCCGCGCGTACGTCGAAGAGATCGGTGGCGTAGGACAGATGCCCGCCGATACCCGCAGGCGTCCCGTCTGCGCCGTAACTGTCGCCGACGATCAGGTGCAGGTCGAACTGGGCGATCTCCCCTGCGACGTCGACCGGAGCCGCCACCAGGTCCGGGAGTTCGAAGGCGACCGCTCCGAGGTTCTGGAACGACAACCCCACCTGGAACAGCGGATGCCGCGCCATGGACCGGGCCGGCGCCAGCGCCTCGACGAGTCGTTCGAACGGGACGTCCGCATGGGCCAGGGCCTGAATGTCCTGCTCCCGGACCTGCGCGAGCAGCGACGCGAAGGAGACGGCGGGATCGACCCGCGTGCGGAACACGAGGGTGTTCACGAACATCCCGATCAGGTCGTCGAGGGCCGCCTCACCCCGACCGGCCACCGGGGTGCCCACCGCGACGTCCTCAGTGCCGGACAGCCGGGCCAGCAGCACCGCGAAGGCCGTGTGCACGACCGTGAAGGGAGTGGTCCTCGTGGCCGCCGCGAGCGCGGCCACCCTGCCGTGAAGGTCCGCGTCGATCGTGACGGGAACCCGGTCTCCCCGGTAGGACTGCACCGGAGGCCGCGGCCGGGTCGTGGGCACGGGCAACTGGTCGGGCAGCCCGGCCAGTTCGTCGGCCCAGTAGGCGAGCTGGCGGGAGACGCGCGAGGCGGGATCGGCTTCGCTGCCCAGCACCTCCCGCTGCCACAGCGTGTAGTCCGCATACTGCACCGGCAGCGGCCGCCATGCGGGTTCGCGGCCCTCCCGTCGCGCGCTGTACGCGAGGGCGAGATCCCGCACGAGCGGCCCCACGGAATAGCCGTCGGCGGCGATATGGTGCACCACGACGAGCAGGACGTGTTCGGCCGGGGACACCCGAAACAGCCGCACGAGAACCGGAACGGACCGGGTGACATCGAATCCGACCGCCGCCGCCGACCGGACGGCGGCCTGGAGCTCCGATTCGTCGACGTCCGCCGGGCGCAGGGCCGGCACACCGGCGCCCGCGGGCAGAATCTGCTGGACCGGGACCCCGTCGACCTCGGGGTAGACGGTCCGGAGGACCTCGTGCCGGGCGACCACGTCGGCGACCGCCGACTGCAGCGCGGCCGGATCCAGCCGTCCGGTCAGCCGCACGGCCATCGGGATGTTGTAGGCCGCCGCGGTCGCCTCGAACCGGCTGAGGAACCACATCCGCTGTTGGGCCGGCGACAGCGGGATCCGCTCCGGACGCGGCCGGGCCGCCAGGGCGGGCAGGCCGCCGGACCCGACGTGCCGTTCCACGGCTGCCGACAGCGACTCGATCGTCGACGCCTCGAAGATCACGCGGACGGGCACCGACGCGCGCAGCGCCGACCCGATCCGGGCGACCACACGCGTGGCGATCAGCGAATTCCCGCCGAGCGCGAAGAAGTCGTCGTCGAGACCGAGCCGCTCCGCGCCGAGCACTTCACCGATCACCGAGGCGACGGTCTTCTCGATCGCGGTGGTGGGCCCCCGGAACTCACGGACGGCCGGGACCGGTTCCGGCAGGGCCCGGCGATCCACCTTTCCGGATGTGGTGAGCGGGAGTTCCCCGAGCACGGTCACCAGGTCGGGCACCATGTACCGCGGCAGCAGGCGCCCCACTGCCGCGCGAACGGCGTCCGCGTCGGCCTCGGCGCCGTCCGCGGACACGACGTACGCGGCGATCTGCGCGCCGTGGGGCCCGTCGTGGACGGTCACGACGGCCTGCGCCACCTGCGGCTGCGCCAGCAGTGCCGCCTCGATCTCCCCCAGCTCGATCCGCAGACCGCGCACCTTCACCTGGAAGTCGTTGCGGCCCAGGAACTCGAGGGTACCGTCCGGCAACCACCGGACCCGGTCCCCGGTGCGGTACAGCCGCGCCCCGCCGGGGTGCGCGACGAACCGCTGCGCGGTCAGATCCGGGCGGGCGTGGTAACCGCGGGCAAGTTGCACCCCACCGAGATACAGCTCCCCCGGCACCCCGATCGGTACCGGGTTCAGCCGCTCGTCGAGAACATGCGTGGTGGTGTTGCGGATCGGACGGCCGATCGGCACGGTGCCGGCATCGGTGCGACGTCCGGCACAGCGCAGCACGGTCGCGGTGACGGTCGCCTCGGTCGGGCCGTACGTGTTGTCCAGCAGCGCATCCGAGCGTTCGGCGAACCGGGCCGCGAGCTCTCCCGGCAGCGCCTCGCCACCGACGGACAGGTACTTCAGCGCCGCCGGCAGTTCGAGTGCGGGATCGGCGAGGAACACGGCGAGCATCGCCGGAACGAACTCGAGGATGCCGACGGCCCACTGCCGCGACAGGCGGGCCAGGTACTCCGGGTCGCGATGGCCTCCCGGTGCCGCGACCACGAGCCGCGCACCGACCTGCAGCGGGAAGAACAGCTCCCACACCGACGCGTCGAACGTGATGGGGGTCTTCTGCAGCGCCGTGTCCCCCATGCCGAATTCGTAGCGCTCGCGCATCCACGTCATCTGGTTGACGACGGCGCCGTGGGTGACGGCAACGCCCTTGGGCCGGCCCGTCGACCCAGAGGTGTAGATCACGTAGGCGATGTTCGCCCGATGCAGCGGCGCCAGGCGCTCGTGGTCGGCGAACTCGGTGACCGGCGCCGGGGCGAAGTCCGATTCGTCGACCACGAGGGCCGGGACGGAATCGGGGAGCGTGCCCCGATCGCGCGTCGTGGTCAGCACCACCACCGGCTCAGCGGTGGCCAGGACGTATGCCGTTCGCTCGGCGGGGTGTTCCGGGTCGAGCGGCACGTACCCGCCACCGGCCCGGAGAACCGCATAGATCCCGACCATCATCTCGACCGATCGGCTCATGTGGACGCCGACCAGCCGATCGGGCCCGACGCCGCACGCGACGAGGCGCCGGGCGAGCCGGTCCACCCGAGAGGCGAACTGCGCGTAGGTCAGCGCGGTGTCCTCGAAGACGACCGCCGTCGCGTCGGGGGTGCGCCGCGCCTGCCGGGTGAACGCGTCCAGCACCAACCGGTCACCGAGCGGCGCGGCGGTCCGGTTCAGCTCGTCGAGCCGGGCACGTTCCTCCGCGGTGCGCAGGTCGATGCCGCCGACCGGAACGCCCGGATCGTCCGCCGCCGCCTCCAGGATCGACGCGAGTCGCGCGGCGAACGTCCGCACGGTGTCCTCGTCGAACAGGTCACACGCGTAGACGACGGATCCCGCGACCCCGTCCCGCCGCCCCTGCTCGTCGCGCATCTCGGTCAGGTGGATCTCGAGATCGAGTTTGGCGCCGCCCGTGGCTGTCCCGACCGGCGCGATGTGCAGGTCCGGCAATGCGATCTCGGAGCGGGTGAAGTTGTGCACCACGAGCAGCACCTGGAACAGGGCCGAATGCGCGGTGGACCGGACGGGATCGAGGATCTCCACGAGCCGTTCGAGCGGAACGTCGGGGTTGCCGAAGGCGGCGAGGTCGACCTCCCGCACGCCGGCGAGAAGCTCGGAGAAGGTGGCGTCCGGGTGGATCCGGGTGCGCAGCACGAGGGTGTTGCCGAACATCCCCACGAGATCGTCGAGTGCCTCCTCGCCGCGGCCGGCGACCTGTGCCCCGACGGGAATGTCGTCGGTACCGGACAGGCGGGCCAGCAGGACCGCGAGCGCGGCGTGCGCGAGCATGAAGAACGTCACGCCGTGATCCCGGGCGAGCCGATCGAGCCGGGCGGCCAACGCCTCGTCCAGGGTGAAGTCGAGGCTCGCGCCGCGCCCGGTCTGCACGGCGGGCCGCGGGCGGTCGGTGGGCAGTTCCACCAGGTCCGGCAGGTCCGCCAGCGCCGTGGTCCAGTAGTTCAACTGGCGCGCGAGCACCGACTCGGGGTCGTCCTCGGAGCCCAGCACGTCCTGTTGCCACAGGGCGTAGTCGGCGTACTGCACCGGCAGCGGAGTCCACTCCGGTGCCCGGCCCGCTCTGCGGGACAGGTACGCGGTGGCCAGATCCCGGGCCATCGGGGCCCGGGATCCGCCGTCGCTCGCGATGTGGTGAACGACGACGACCAGCACGTGGTCCCGGTCGGTGAGCCGCAACAGGGCCGCCCGGACGGGTACCGCACCGGTGACGTCGAACCCCCGGGAGACGAGGGCGGCGATCCGCGGGTGCAGGTCGTCCTCGGCCACGTCCTGTGCCGCCAGATCGAGTGGTACGTCCTCGAGCGGAACGATCACCTGGAACGGTCCGGAGTCGGAGTCGGGGAAGACGGTGCGCAGGGCCTCGTGCCGGGCGAGCAGGTCGCGCAGGGCGGCCTGCAGCGCCGGCACATCCAGCGCCCCGGTCAATCGCAGCACGAGCGGGATGTTGAAGGCGGCGGAGTCCGGGTCGAACCGGTTGAAGAACCACATCCGCCGCTGCGCGAGCGACAGCGGAATCCGCTCGGGGCGCCGCCGGGGGCGCAGGGGCATCCGGGACGGGACCGCGACCGGATCCCCCATCCGCGCCGCCAGGGCCGACACGGTCGGCGCTTCGAACAACGTCCGCACCGGGACCCGGACGCCGAGGGCGGCCTCGAGCCGCGCGATGACCTGCATCGCGAGCAGCGAGTTGCCGCCGAGCGCGAAGAAGTCGTCGGCGCGGCCGACCCGCTCGACCCCGAGCACCGCCCCGTACACGTCTGCGACCGCCTGCTCGTCGGACGTGGCGGGGGCGCAGTACTCGGCCGACTCGGGCAGCGGCACCGGCAGTGCCCGCCTGTCCAGCTTGCCACCGGGAGTGAGGGGCAGGGCGTCGAGCACGACGATGTGGCCGGGCACCATGTGGTTCGGCAGTTCCCCGGCGAGGAACTCGCGCAGGTGCGCCGGGTCGGGCACGGCGCCGGCCGCGCCGACGACGTAGCCGACGAGCCTGTCCCCGCCGCGCGGATCGGTGTGCAGCACCGTGGTGGCCTGCGCGACGGAGGGGTTCCGTTCCAGTGCGGCGTCGATCTCGCCGAGTTCGATCCGGAATCCACGCAGCTTGACCTGGAAGTCGCTGCGCCCGAGGTACTCCAGTTCGGCGACCGCGCCGGTGCTGCGCCATCGGACCACGTCCCCGGTCCGGTACATCCGCGTGCCCGGCGCTCCGAACGGGTTCGCCACGAACCGTGCCGCCGACAACCCGCTGCGCCGGTGGTAGCCCCGCGCGAGAGCGGCCCCGGCCAGGTACAACTCGCCGGCCACGCCGGACGGCACCGGCCGCAGCCGGGAGTCCAGCACCAGGGCGGCCACCCCCGGTACGGGCCGGCCGACGGTGACCGGGCGCCCGGGCTGCAGCCGCGCGAACGACGAGATGATCGTCGTCTCCGTAGGCCCGTAGCCGTTGAAGTAGCTCCGTCCCGGCGCCCACCGCGCCAGCAGTTGCGGCGATGTCACGTCCCCGCCGACGGACACGACCCCGAGACGGTCGAGTCCCGACGGATCGACCGTCCCCAGCACCGCCGGCGTGACAATGGTGTGGCTGACCCGTTCGGCCCGAAGCAGTTCCGCGAGTTCGGGTCCGCCGACGATCGTCGAGGGCACCACGACCAGGGTCGCGCCCTGGGAGAACGCGGCCATCCACTCGAGCACCGACGGATCGAAGCTGGGCGAGCACACGTGCAGGAACCGCGACCGTGACGTCACGCCGTACAGCGTCACCGCGGCACCGAGCAGCGGGTCGAGACCCGCGTGGGTGACCACCACACCCTTGGGGTGCCCGGTCGACCCCGACGTGTAGATGACGTACGCCGCGTGCTGCAGCGACAGCGGCCGTACCCGCTCGGCGTCGGACATCCGGGCGGCGGATCGTGTCGCGACGGCCCGCACGACCTCGGGATCGTCCAGTTCCAGCCGGGGCGGGGACGCGGGCAGCGCGGGGGCGTACGAGGTGGTGGTCAGGCACACCGCCGCACCGGAGTCGGCGAGCATGTACCGGACCCGCTCCGCCGGATAGGACGGATCCACCGGAAGGTGCGCGGCGCCGGCCTTCGCGACCGCCCACACGCCGAGCACCATCTCGTAGGAACGCGGGAACGCCAGCGCCACCACGTCCTCGGGGCCGACGCCGCGTGCTGCCAGTTCCCGCGCGAGCCGGGACGACGACTCGTCGAGTTCGCGGTAGCTGATCGTGCGGTCCTGGTACCGGACGGCCGGCGCCTCGGGGTCCCGGGAGACCGCCGCCGTCAGGATCTCGGCGAGCGTGCGGGCACCGCTCGGTGCGTCGTCCGGGGCACGGGTGAGCCGGTCGGCTTCGTCGTCGGCAAGGAGCGCCAGGTCACCGACCGGCACGGCCGGGTCCGCCACGGCGGCGGCCAGCAGCCGCACGAACCGCCGCGCGAATCCGGCCACCGTCTCGTCGTCGAACAGGTCCCTGGCGAAGACGAAGTCCGCCGACATTCCCGCCGGTCCCCCGCCGGGGTCCGTGTGTTCACGCAGCGTCAACGACAGATCGAACTTCGCGGTGGCCGCATCGAACGGCACCGCCGCCACGCTCAGGCCCGGCAGCTCGAGACCCGCGGGGGGCAGGTTCTCGAAGGCGATGGCCACCTGGAACAGCGGGTGCCGCGCGGTCGAACGCTCCGGGACGAGCAGTTCCACGACGCGCTCGAAGGGGATCTCCGCGTGGGTGAACGCCTCCAGGTCGCTCTCGCGGACCCGCGCGAGATGCTCCGCGAACCCGGAACCGGGATCGACCCGGGTGCGCAGCACCAAGGTGTTGACGAACATGCCGACCATCTCGTCCAGCGCGGCGTCACCGCGGCCGGCGACCGCGGTACCCACGGCGATGTCGTGCGACGACGACATCCGGGCGAGGAACACCGCGAGCGCGGTGTGCAGGACCATGAACAGGGTCGACCCGCACTGCTGTGCCAGTTCCCCCGCCCGCCGGTGCGTCGGGGCATCGATATCGAACGCGACCCGGCCGCCGGCGAAGGACTGCACCGGCGGGCGGGCCCGATCCGTCGGGAGGTGCAGTTCCGCGGGGAGATCCGCGAGGACCCGCCGCCAGTACTCCGCCTGTGCCGAGAGGGGACTGTCCGCGTCCCGCTCCGATCCGAGCACCTCACGCTGCCACAGCGCGAAGTCCGCGTACTGCAGCGGCAACGGCTCCCATCCGGGCTCCCGGCCGGCGGCCCGCGCGGCGTACGCGGTCATCAGATCGCGCGTCAACGGCGCCATCGACCAGCCGTCGGCGCTGATGTGGTGTGCCACGAACACGAGCACGTGCTCGTCGTCCGCGACCCGGAACAGCCGCACCCGGAACGGCACCTCGGCGGTCACGTCGAATCCGGTGGCCACCACGTCGGCGATCCGGTCGGCCAGCTCCGTTCCGGGCACCGATTCCGACGCCCAGTCGGGCGTGTATCCGGCGGCGGGAACGACCGTCTGGTACGGGCGCCCGTCCGTTTCGGGATACCTGGTTCGCAGGATCTCGTGCCGGACCGCGATGTCGGACACCGACTTTCGCAGGGCGTCGACGTCGAGCCGGCCCGTCAGCCGGATCGCCACCGGGATGTTGTCGGCCGCGGAGGCCGGATCGAACCGATTGAGGAACCACATCCGCTGCTGCGCGAACGACAGCGGTACGCGGTCCGGGCGCTCCCGCGCCACCAGCGGAACAGCGTGTGCCGCCGCGCCACCCGACTCCAGGTGCGCCGCCAATGCCGCCACGGTCGGCGCCTCGAACACCACCGGCACCGGCACCCGGGTCTCCAGGGCCGCACCCAGGCGCGCCACCAACCGGGTCGCGAGGAGCGAATTTCCCCCCAGCTCAAGGAAGGAGTCGTCCACGCCGACGCGCTCGCGCCCGAGCACCTCGGCGAACACCGACGCGACCGTCTCCTCGACCGGGGTGCGCGGCGCCCGGTATTCCCGCTCGGCGAACACCGGTTCGGGCAGCGCCGCCCGATCGAGCTTGCCCACCGGTGTCAGCGGCACCGCGTCGAGCACCATCACCAGGGCCGGCACCATGTGGCCGGGCAGCGTCTCGGCCAACCCGGCGAGCACCGCCGGCGCGTCCATCCGGGTTCCGGCCGCGGGCAGCACGTACGACACCAGTGCCGTCTCCCCCGACGGCAGCACCTTCCCGACGGTCGCGGCGAACTCGATGTCCGGCCGGGCCGTCAGGGCGGCGTCGATCTCACCCAGTTCCACCCGGAACCCGCGGATCTTGACCTGGAAATCGCTGCGCCCGAGATACTCGATCGGGCCGTCGGCCGCGCGGCGCACCAGGTCTCCCGTCCGGTACATCCGGGTTCCCGGATCCGACCCGAACGGATCGGCCACGAACCGCTCCGCCGTCAGTCCCGGCCGGCGGTGGTAGCCGCGCGCCACCTGGGCGCCCGCCAGATACAGCTCACCCACCACACCCGGCGGCACCGGCCGCAGCCGGCCGTCGAGCACGTACGCCGCCAGTCCCGGGATCGGGGTGCCGATCGTGATCGGCTCGCCCGCCACCAGCGGCGCGCTGCTCGTCGCCAGGATCGTCGCCTCGGTGGGCCCGTACGCGTTGAAGAACCGCCGGCCGGGGCCGGTCCACCGGCTCACCAGCTCCGGCCCGAAGGCCTCCCCGGCCGCCACCACCACCCGCAGGTCCGTCAGGCCCGTGCGATCCACCGAACTCAATGCCGCCGGCGTGATGAACACGTGGGTCACCGCGTCGGCCGCCAGCACCTCGGCCAGGTCGGCACCGCCGCCCACCGACGCCGGCGCCACCACCACCGTCGCACCCGCGGAGAACCCGATCAGCAACTCGAGCATCGAGACGTCGAAACTCGGCGAGCACACATGCAACACCCGCGCGTCCGCGCCGACCCCGTAGTGCTCCCGCTCGGCGGAGATCACGCCGGCGATCCCGGCATGGGTGACCGCCACCCCCTTCGGGCGGCCCGTGGAGCCGGACGTGTAGATCATCCAGGCGAGGTCCGGCCCTTCGAGCGCGCGCGTCCGGTCGGCGTACGAGACGGGATGCCCGGGCAGCTGCCCGACCTGCCCGGCCACCGCCGCATCGTCGAGCAGCACCTGTTCGACTCCGGCCGGCACCGCGGCCGCGAAATCGCGCACCGTCATGCACAGGGCCGCGCCGGAGTCTGCCAGCATGAATTCCACCCGCTCGAGGGGGTAGCGCGGGTCGACGGGGACGAACGTCGCCCCCGACTTCGCCACCGCCCACAACGCGAGCACCGACTCCACCGAACGGGGTATCGCCACCGCGACCACGTCGCCCGGCCCGACGCCCCGGCCGATCAGCCACCGCGCCCACCGCGACGACCTCTCGTCCAGCTCGCGATACGACAGGGCGGGGCCACCGGCGGCGCCCACCACCGCGGGATGGTCTCCGCGTTCCTCCACCGCGGAGGTCAGCAGAGTCGGCAGCAGTGCCACGCGCGTGGCCCGGCTACGCGACCGGCCCGGTTCCCTGCGCCGCACCCCCGGCTCTCGCCTCACGCGCCCGGACCTCGATCTGCCCGGACCGGGCTCCTGCGTTGCACTACGGATACAGCTCCTTCCACACGCGGGAAGAGCATGGAGAACTCGTCCCGCCCGGGAGGAATCTACCGGCCGGTATTCAGTTCCGCATACTCCATGGGTCGACGGCGGCCACTGTCGTCCACTGCCCACCCGCGGCAACGGACCCCGGCGGGACCTCGTCGCGGTCGGTGACGACCACGACCCCGAGGTCGTCGCCCGGTGCCTCGTTCAACGCGTCTACCAGCGAAGACGGCACGAACGCGTGGGTTACCCATTCGTCGGCCACGACGGCGGCGAGGTCGGCGCCGGGCTCGGGCACGATCACCACCGCCCCCGCGATCCCGGCAGCCAGGATCGCGAAGATGCGCCACTGCTCCGCCGTGAGGTCGCACACCAGCGACCGCGATTCGTAGTCCAGCTTCAGCGCGGCCGCACCGCCGCGGACCACGGCGACCAGTTCGCCGTGGTAGAGCACGCGGCCGGCCACCCACAGCGCGGGGTGCTGCGGCTGCAGGACCCGGACCCGCTCCGAGTAGTCGACCGGCCGGTGGGACAGCGTGTCCACGGCGGCCACCGTCGCCGGGTCGTCGAGGCACACCCAGCGCGCGGCGGCGGACCGACGGGCGTCCGACCCGGTCGTCGTCAACCCGAGCCCGGGTGTCTCCGCAGGCGTGGCGGAGCCGGACACGGCGGGCACGATCGCGGCACCCGCCTTGGTCACCGCCCAGAGCGCGGTGATCAGCTCGGGGCCCGCCGGCACGGCGACCGCGACGCCGTCGCCGGGCCCGACGCCCTCGGCGATGAGATACCGGGCCCACTGCGACGACCGGCGGTCGAGGTCGAGGTAGGTGACCTCGACGCCGTCCGCGACGAACGCCGGGGCCTCGGGATCGGACTCCACGGCGACCTGCCACTCCTGCGGCACCGTCCGCTCGACGCGGTCGGGGACCGCCACCGGCTCGGGCTCGATGACCGTGGGCGCCGTGCGCTCGGTCTCGGTGCGGATGTCGATGTCCCCGACCACCGCGTCGGAGGTTTCCGCGACGGCGCGCAGGACGGTCACGAAGCGTTCGGCGAACGTCGCGACGGTGCCGGCGTCGAACAGGTCCACGGCGTAGGTGAACCCGACGTGCATGCCGGCGGCCGAGCCGCCCGGGTGCTCGCCGGCGGCCGAGCCGCCCGGGTGCTCACGCGGATCGACGGTCACCTGCAGGTCGAACTTCGCGGCGAGTTCACCGGCGTCGAGCGCCTCGACGGTGAGACCCGGCAGTTCGAGCCGCGCGGCCTCGGTGTTCTGGAACGACAGCACCGTCTGGAACACGGGATGCCGGGCCGGGGAGCGCACGGCCACCACGTCGTCGACCACCCGCTCGAACGGCACGTCGGCGTGCCCGAACGCCTCGAGGTCGACGGCGCGGGCCCGGTCGAGCAGCTCGGCGAAGGTCGCCGCCGGGTCCACATCCGTGCGCAGGGCGAGGGTGTTGACGAACATCCCGACGAGGTCGTCGAGGCGCCGGTCACCGCGGCCCGCGACGGGCGTGCCGACGACGATGTCGTGGGTGCCGCTGAGCCGGGCGAGCAGCACGGCGAGCGCCGCGTGGACCACCATGAACAGCGAGGCCCGATGCGCGAGCGCGAGTGCGTCGAGCCGCTGCCGGGTCTGCTCGTCCACCTGCACGGCTACCGTGCCGCCCCGCAACGACGGCTGCGGCGGCCGGGGGCGGTCCGTGGGCAGATCGAGCAGTTCGGGCACCCCGGCCAGGCGCGAACGCCAGTAGGACAGCTGGGCACCGGCCGGCGACTGCGCATCGTCGGCGTCACCGAGGACCCGACGTTGCCAGAGCGCGTAGTCGGCGTACTGCACCTCGAGCGGCGCCCAGGCCGGCGTGCCGCCCGACAACCGCGACGCGTAGGCGGTCATCAGATCCCGTGCCAGCGGCGCCAGCGACGCACCGTCGGCGGAGATGTGGTGGACGACGAGAGCGAGCACGTGGTCGTCGGCGCCGACCGAGACGATCCGGCCGCGCACCGGCACCTGCGCGGAGACGTCGAAGCCCTCGGCGGCGAGCGCGACAACCTCGGCGAACGCCTCCTGCTCGGACGCCACCTCGACCGGCACGACCGCGGGCACCACCGCGTCGGCGTCGAGGACGTGCTGGTAGGGCCCCGTCTCGTCCTGCGGGTACCGGGTGCGCAGCGACTCGTGCCGCTCGATCACGTCGCGCACCGCGGCGGTGAGCGCCGCGGTGTCGAGGCGGCCACGCAGCCTGATCGCGAGCGGGATGTTGTAGCTCGCGGAGACGGGATCGAGCTGGTTGAGCACCCACATGCGTTGCTGGGCGAGCGAGAGCGGCACCCGATCGGGGCGGGGCCCGGCGGTCAGCGCGGGCCGGGGCGCCGATTCCGCGTGCGCGTCGGCCCGGGCCGCGAGTTCGGCGACGGTCGGTGCCTCGAACAGTTCGCGGATCGCGAGGGCGGTTCCGAGCGACTCGTTGATCCGCGCGATCACCCGCGTCGCGATGAGCGAGTTGCCGCCGAGCTCGAAGAACGAGTCGTCCGCACCGGCCCGCTCGACGCCGAGCACGTCGGCGAACACCTGCGCGACGGCGCGTTCGGCGGCGGTGGCCGGTTCGCGGCGCCCGCCCGCGGTGGTGGCGGTCGCCTGCGGCACCGGCAGGGCGCGCCGGTCGAGCTTGCCGTTGACGGTGAGCGGCAGCTCGTCGAGGACGACCACGAGGTCCGGAATCATGTAGCCGGTGAGGAAGGCACCGAGCTGCTCGCGCACGCGGGCCACGTCGACGTCCGCGCCGGCGCGGGGCACGACGTAGCCGACGAGCCGGTCGCCGAGACCGTCGTCGCGGACCACGGCGACCGCCTGGGCCACCGCGTCGGCACGCAGCAGCGCCGCCTCGACCTCGCCCAGCTCGATGCGGAAGCCCCGCAACTGCACCTGCGCGTCGCTGCGCCCGGCGTACTCGAGCTCGCCGTCGGCGTTCCACCGCGCGACGTCGCCGGTGCGATACAGCCGGCCCGGCCCGAAGGGGTCGGCGACGAACCGCGCGGCGGTCAGTCCCGGCCGGCCGAGGTAGCCGCGGGAGAGCTGGTCACCGGAGACGTACACCTCGCCCGGCACCCCGACCGGGACGGGCTGTAGCCGCCGGTCGAGCACCCGCAGCCGCAGCCCCGGCAGGGAGCGGCCGATCCGGCTGGCGGCACCGGGGCGCGCGGCGCCGCGGTCGAGGGCCAGGAACGACACGTGAACCGTGGTCTCGGTGATGCCGTACATGTTGACCAGCGTCGGCGCCACGGGCCGGCGCCCGTACCAGCCGTCGAGCTTGCCGAGGTCGAGCGCCTCGCCGCCGAACACGACGTATCGCAGTGCGAGCGGATCGGCGTCGGGACGCTCCACGGACGCGACCCGGTCGGCCTCGTCGAGCTGAAGGAACGCCGAGGGGGTCTGGTTGAGCACGGTGACCCGCTCGGCCCGCAGCAGCTCGAGGAACTGTTCGGGCGAGCGTGAGGTCAGGTAGTCGACGACGACGAGCCGGCCGCCGTACAGCAGCGGTCCCCACAGCTCCCACACCGTGAAGTCGAATGCGTAGGAGTGGAACAGCGTCCACACGTCGTCGGCACCGAACCCGAACAGCGGTTCGGCGTTGTCGAACAGGGTCAGCACGTTGCGGTGGGTGACCGCGACGCCCTTGGGGCGGCCGGTGGAGCCGGAGGTGTAGATGACGTAGGCGCGGTTGTCCGCATGCAGCGGCGCGCTCCGCTCGGCGTCGGTGAGCGGCCCGGACGGCGCGTGCGGGTCGTCGTCCTCGATGTACACCCGGGGCAGGCCGACGTCCGGCAGTGCGTCGCCGTCACCGGTGGTGGTGGTGACGACGCAGCGCGGACGTGCGTCCTCGAGCATGTACCGCAGCCGCTCCGCCGGATACGTGGTGTCGGTGGGCAGATACGCGGCACCGGACTTGAGCACCGCCAGCAGCGCCACGATCAACTCGGCCGACCGGGGCAGCGCGACGGCCACGAGCTCCTCCGGGCCCGCCCCGGCCGCGACGAGCCGGCGGGCGAGGCGGTTGGCGCGCGCGTCGAGCTCGGCGAACGAGAGGGTGCGTCCGGCGAACGTGACGGCCGGGGCGTCGGGGCTGCGGCGGACGACGGCGTCGAAGCGGTCGGCGAGGGTCGCCGCTGCGGGCACCCGGACCCCGGACCCGAGCGTGCTCCACTCGGTGAGGATCCGCTCGGCCTCGGCGTCGTCCAGGAACGGCAGCGCGCCGACCGGGGTGGCGGCGTCCACGGTGACGCCGCGCAGGATCCGGCTGAACCGGTCGGCGAGGGACCGCATGGTGGAGGCGTCGAAAAGATCGGTGGCGTAGGCGAGTTCGACGGTCATCCCGCCGGGGGCGCCGCGCTCCGAGAGCTGCTCGGCGACGGTGACCTGCAGATCGAACTTCGCGATGGCCGTGTCGAATTCGACCCCGGAGATGCTCAGGTCGGGCAGCTCCAGGGCGGACTGCGGCAGGTTCTGGAAGGTGAGCATCACCTGGAACAGCGGGTGCCGGGCCTGCGAGCGGGGCGGGTCGAGCACCTCGACGAGCCGTTCGAACGGCATGTCGGCGTTCGCGAACGCCTCGAGATCCGTGCCGCGCACCCGGGCGAGCAGGTCGGCGAACGGCTCACCGGGTTCGACGGCGGTGCGCAGCACCAGCGTGTTGACGAACATGCCGATCAGGTCGTCCAGGGCGGCCTCGCCGCGGCCCGCGACGGGGGTGCCGACGGCGATGTCGTCGGTGCCGGACAGCCGGGCCAGCAGCACGGCCAGCGCCGTGTGCACCACCATGAACACGCTCGCGTTGTGGGTGCGGGCCAGGTCGGCGAGCGCCGCGTGCAGTTCGGCGTCGATCGGGACACGAAGGGCGGCACCGTGATTGGACGCAACGGCGGGACGGGGCCGGTCCACCGGGAGGGTGAGTTCCTCGGGCAGGTCGGCGAGCTGCGCGCGCCAGTAGGCGAGCTGCCGCGACAGCACGGATTCCGGATCGTCCTCGTCGCCGAGCACCTCGCGCTGCCAGAGCGCATAGTCGGCGTACTGAACCGACAACGGCGGCAACGGATTCGGCTCGTCACGGGTGCGCGCCCGATAGGAGGCGACGACGTCACGGGTCAGCGGCGTCATAGAAAAACCGTCGCCGGAGATGTGGTGCACGACGAAGACGAGCACGTGCTCCTCGTCGGAGATCCGCAGCAGCGCGACGCGCCACGGCACGGCGGCGGTGACGTCGAACCCGGTGCCGACCAGCTCGAGGACGCGAGCGGGAACGTCCTCGGCCGCAACCTCGACGGGGGCGAGATCCGGCAGTACCTCGGCCACCGGCAGTACCACCTGGTAGCCGTCGCCGTCGGTCTCCGGGTAGACGGTGCGCAGCGACTCGTGCCGGGCGACGAGGTCGGCGACCGCGCCGCGCAGGGCCTCGACGTCGAGACGCCCGGCGAGCCGGATCGCGACGGGGATGTTGTCCACCGCCGACTCGGGCGCGAACCGGTTCAGGAACCACATGCGCTGCTGGGCGAGCGACAACGGGATCCGCTCGGGGCGGTCGCGGGCGACCAGCGCCACGGCACCCGAGCCGGCCTGCGACTCGAGCCGCGCCGCGAGCGACTCCACCGTCGGCGCCTCGAACACCAGCGGCACCGGCACCCGGGTGTCGAGGGCCGCGCCGAGCCGGGCGACGAGCCGGGTGGCGACGAGGGAGTTGCCGCCGAGGTCGAGGAACGAATCGTCGAGACCGACCCGCTCGACGCCGAGGACGTCGGCGAAGACGTCGGCGACGGCCTGCTGGGCCGGGGTCTGCGGCGCCCGGTACTCCCGGACCGCGAACACCGGGGCGGGAAGGGCCGCGCGGTCGAGCTTGCCGACGGGATTGAGCGGCACCTCGGCGATGGGGACGACCGCCGCCGGGAGCATGTAGTCGGGCAGGAAGCCGGCCGCGAACTCGACGAGAGCGCCGGTGTCGAGGTCCGCGCCCCCGGCGGCCGGCACGACGTAGGAGACGAGCGCGGTCTCCCCGGAGGGCAGGGCGCGGCCCACGGTGGTGGCGAACTCGACGTCCGGGTGCCGGACGAGGACCGCGTCGATCTCGGTGAGTTCGATGCGGTAGCCGCGGATCTTGACCTGGAAGTCGGAGCGGCCGAGGTACTCGATCACACCGCTGTCGTCCCGGCGCACGAGGTCGCCGGTGCGGTACATGCGCGCCCCGCCGTCCGCGAACGGGTTGGCGACGAACCGGTCGGCGGTCAGGCCCGGACGGGCGTGATACCCCAGCGCGAGCTGTGCGCCCGCCAGGTACAGCTCACCGGTGACACCGGCGGGGACCGGGCGCAGGTGCGTGTCGAGCACGTATGCCCCCACGCCGGGGATCGGGGTACCGATGCGGATCGGCTCGCCCGGGTGCAAGGGGGCACTGCTCACCGCCAGGACGGTCGCCTCGGTCGGCCCGTATCCGTTGAAGAAGTCGCGGCCGGGCGCGGCCCAGCGCTCGACGAGATCGGGACCGAAGCTCTCCCCCGCCACCACGACCACGCGCAGGTCGTCCAGGCCCTGCGGGTCGACGGACCCCAGCGCCGCCGGGGTGATGAAGGTGTGGGTGACGCGCTCGGCCGCGAGCAGCTCCGCCAGGTCCGCGCCGCCGACGATCGTCGGCGGCGAGACCACCAGGGTCGCGCCGGCGGTGAAGGCGCTCAGCAGCTCGAGCATCGACACGTCGAAGCTGGGCGAGCAGATGTGCAGCACCCGCGCCTCGGCGGTGACCCGGTAGTGCTCGCGTTCGGCGGTGATCAGGCCGGCGATGCCGGTGTGCGGGACGGACACGCCCTTCGGCAGGCCCGTCGACCCGGAGGTGTAGATCATCCAGGCCGGGTGCAGCTCGGACAGCGGCCGGATCCGATCGGCGTACGACACCGGGTGGCCGGGGCGGGCGGCGATGTCACCGGCCACGCCGGGATCGTCGAGCGCGGTCCACCGCACCGAGCCCGGCAGGTCCGCGGCGAAGGCCGTGAGGGTCAGGCCGACGGCCGCGCCGGAGTCGGACACCATGTGCAGGACCCGCTCGGCCGGGTACTTCGGGTCGACGGGCAGGAACGTCGCCCCCGACTTCGCCACCGCCCACACGGACAGGACGGACTCCGCCGAGCGGGGCACGGCGACCGCCACCACGTCGCCCGGGCCGATGCCCCGCTCGATCAGCAGCCGCGCCAGCTGCGACGACTTCTCGTCCAGCTCCCGGTACGTGAGCGTCGCCCCGCCCGCCGCGACGACCGCCGGGTGATCGCCGCGTTCCTCCACGGCCGATACCAGCAGTTGCGGCAGCAACGTCGCCTGGGTGCGGGTGCGGGAGCCCCGCTGGGGCCGGGTGGGGGCGGGACGGCGGCTGCGGGCGGGGCGTTCGCGGCGCTCGACGGCCGGCGACTGGGGAGCGATCGCCGGATCGCTCCCGCCCAGGCTGCCGTCGTGTCGAGAAGACCGCATGTAGATGCCCACATCCTTCGCTTCGGTTCCGTTGCTCGCGCGCGAACGAGCAAGCATAGTCACTGCGCCCGGCGCCCTCGGCGGGACCGTACCGGCCGGTAGCCGCCACTCGTTCATCCACCGATGCGCCCGCGACGTTACCCTCGGGCCCCCGCCGGGACCGGACGCGGTGAGGCTCCCCCGACGAAAAGGGGAGCCTCACCGCGGCGGGCCGGACCTCAGGCGACGACGACCCGATGGGCCGTGCGCCACCGCTCGAGCAGGTCCTCCGGCGCCCGATCGACCACGACCACCACCGCCAGATCCTCGAGCCCCCCGGGTTCGAGGGTGTCGAGCGCGTCGGCGGTCAGGTGGGCATGGGTGACCCACTCGTCGTACAGGGCGGCGTCGAGTGCCTCCCCCGAGTCGGCGCCCTCCGGCACCACGACGACCGTCGCGCCGGTGGCCGTGACCAGCATCGGCTCGAGCGCACCGGCCTCCGCCGCGGTCGACCCGACCGCGGCGCTGCGCGACTCGTAGGTCAGGCCGTACTGCTCGCGCAGCTCGCCGATCCGGTCGATCAGCTCGGCCTGGGTGAACGTGCGGGTCGCGGTGACCAGGGCCGGGCTCTCGGACCCGACGACCCGGAGCCGGTCCGCGTACGAGACGGGGTGTGCGGCCTGCGCCGCCTGCTCGGCGCGCAGCTGCTCGTCGTCGAGCGGCAGCCACGTGACGGTGCCGGGCAGGCCGGCGGTGAGTTCCGCCACGGTCAAGCCCAGCGTCACCCCTGCGGCGCCCGGCGCCCCGACGAACGGGCCGCCGGGATCGACCATCAGCAGGGCCGCGCCGGTCTTGGCGACCGCCCACTGCGCCACCACCGACTGCACCGACCGCGGGACGGCGACGGCGACGACGTCGCCGGTGCCGATGCCGCGCGCGATGAGCAGCCGCGCCAGCCGCGACGACCGCGCGTCCAGCTCGCGGTACGGCACCTCGGTGCCGTCGACGGCCACGGCCGGGGCTTCCGGATCCTCCTCGACCACGTGGGCCAGCACGGCGGCGAGCGTGCGGCCGGTGCTCGCGGCCGGAGCCTGCGCCGGCTCGGCCTCGGCGACGAGGTGTGCCCGCTCCGCGGCGTCCATGAGGTCGATGTCCCCCACCGCCGCCTGGGCGTCGGCCACGAAGGCGTCGAGGACCCGCACGAACCGCTGCGAGAGCACGGTCACCTCCGTCTCGTCGAAGTACCGCTCCAGGTACTTGAAGGTGAACACGATCTCCGACTGCGCGAGGGTGAGCAGCGTCAGCGGGTAGTGGGTCGCGTCGTCGAGCCGGACGTCCGTGACGGTCATGCCGTCGAGGTCCGTGGCGGCGGAGGACAGCGCGGCCCGGTCGATCGGGTACGACTCGAACACGAGCAGCGTGTCGAATCCGATCCGCCCGCCCGCCCGCTGCTGGATCTCGGTCAGACCCAGGTAGTGGTGGCCGAGCAGTTCCGCCTGCTGTGCCTGCACGCGGCGCAGCAGCTGCGCGACGGTCTCGTCGTCATCGGTGTCCACCCGCACCGGCAGGGTGTTGATGAACAGGCCGACCATCGACTCGACGCCGGGCAGCTCGGCCGGCCGGCCGGACACGGTGGCGCCGAAGGTTACGTCGGAGCGTCCCACGATCCGGCCGAGCAGCACCGCCCAGGCCGCCTGCACCAGGGTGTTCACGGTGACCCCGAGGCTCGCGGCCAGGGCGGTCACCGCCGCGGCGCGTTCCTCGTCGAACACCACGTGCACCGAGGAGATGGCGTCCGCGTCGGGATGCCGCACCGACGGGGCGAGGACGGTCGGCTCCTCGACGCCGGCGAGTGCCTTCGCCCACACCTCGAGCGACGCCTCCCGGTCCTGCTCCGCCAGCCACTCGAGGAACTCCCGGTAGGAGCGGACGGCCGGGAGCGCGGTGGTGTCCCCGTGCGTGACGTACAGCGCCATGAGGTCCTGCATGAGGACCGGCATGGACCAGCCGTCGAGCAGGATGTGGTGGACCGTCACCGCGAGCAGCGAGCGGCCCTCGGCCACGTCGACGAACAGGAACCGGATCAGCGGGGCGGTGCCGAGGTCGAAGCGCCGGACCTGCTCGTCGCGCAGGATGCGGGCCAGCTCGGCGTCGCGGGCGTCCTCGGCGAGGCCGCCGAGGTGCTCGTGCCGCCACTGCACGTCGACGTCACCCAGCACCAGCTGCACGGGATCGCCGCTGTCGGTGACGAACACTGTCCGCAGGTTCGGGTACCGGTCCAGCAGCGCCTGCGCCGCGGCGCGCAGCCGCTCCGGATCGACCGCACCGCCGAGTTCGAGCACCGCCTGCATCGTGTAGACGTCCACGCTCGCCTCGGTCATGAGCGCGTGGAAGTGCAGACCCGCCTGCAGCGGCGACAGCGGCCACGCGTCGGTCACCGACGGGTACCGCGACTGCCACACGTCGAGGTCGTGCTGGGCGACCGACACGAGCGGCACGTCCGACGGGGTCAGGCCCCCGGCGCCCGGCTCGCGGACGTGGCGGGCCAGCGCAGCCAGGGCCTCATGCCAGTGCTGTGCCAGCTCCTCGATCTCCGAGCGCTCGACCACCCCGGCGGGGAAACCGAAGCGCGCCTCGAGCTGCGGGCCCTCCGGGCGGTACGACACGGTCGCCGCGACGTCGATCGTCGCGGTGACGGGCAGGCCGGCGGGGCGGACCGTGAGGTCGCCGAACGCATCGGCCGGCACCCACGCGCCGCCCGGGACCGGCTCGCCGTAGTGGAACGCAACCTGCGGCCGCGGAGCGCCGAGCTCCCCGGCGGAATCGGGGTCGAGGTGCCGCAGCAGACCGAAGCCGGCACCACCGTCGGGCAGGGCCCGCAGCTGTTCCTTGACCGCCTTGACGGCGGCGCCCATCGCCGGTCCCCCGGCGAACGCGTCGTCGAGGTCGATTCCCTCGAACCCGGCACGGAACGGGAATACGGTGGTGAACCATCCGACGGTCCGGGACAGGTCGGCACCGGGGACCACGGCCGCGTCGCGTCCGTCCCCGTCCACCGCGAGCAGCGTGGACGTCTCGTCGATGCCCCGGTCCCGGCGCCACCGCACCAGCGCGAGGCCGAGCGCGGTGACCAGACCGTCGCGGACGGTGCCGTGGAACCGCTCGGGCACCGCGGTGAGCAGCGCCTCCGTGTCCGCGGCGGGGACGGTGCCGCGCACGTGCTCGACCGTGGCGCCGAGATCGACGGCCGGGTCGAGCGGGCGGTTCCCGATCGGGAAGTCCGGTCCGTCGAGGATCGAGCGCCACAGTGCGAGTTCCGTGCGGCGCTCGGGCCGGCCGGCCGCCTCGACCAGCCCGTGCGCCCAGCGGCGCAGGGAGGTACCGACCGGGGGCAGCACCACCGGGCGTCCGGCCGCGAGGGCGTCGTACGCGGCGGCCAGATCGTCGACCAGGATGCGCCAGGACGCGTCGTCGGCCACGAAACGGTGGGCGACGATCAGCAGCGTCTCGCCGCGCCCGTCGTCGATGCGGACGAACTGCACCATCCGGCCCGTGGCGGGGTCGAGTCGCTCGACGGCCGCCCCGAGGGCCCGCTCGGCGCGGGCCCGCACGTCGTCGGCCGCGTCCGTTGCCGGTTCCGCCTGCGCCAGCAGGGTTTCCGGGTCGACGGTGCCGGTGGCACGCACCCGCAGGGCGACGGCGCCGTCGGCGTCGTGCTCGACGATCGCACGCAGCGCGTCGTGATGGTCGACGAGCACGCCGATCGCCCCGGCCAGGGCATCGTGGTCGACGCCGGAGGGCAGGATCACCGCCGTGGCCACGGCGAGTCGTTCGACGTGGCCGGCGGCGTCGAGCGCGTCACGCATCGCCGGCGTCAGCGGGACGTCGCCGACACCGCCGCCGGGCAGTTCCGCGGGTGCACCCGCCCCACCGCCGGTGAGGGTGGCGACCTCCGCCAGACCCGCGACGGTCTTGCGTTCGAACACGTCCCGCGGGGTGAACACCACGCCGCGGGCCTTCGCGCGCGAGACCAGCTGGATCGAGACGATGCTGTCGCCGCCGAGGGCGAAGAAGTCGTCGTCGAGACCGACCTGTTCGAGACCGAGCACCTCGGCGAACACCCGCGCCACGGCCTCCTCCGTGACGGTGGTCGGGGCCCGGAACTCCCGGGCCTCGAACACCGGCGCCGGCAGCGCCCTGCGGTCGAGCTTGCCGTTGACGTTCAGTGGCAGCGCCTCGAGCACCACGAACGCCGCCGGCACCATGTACGACGGCAGGTCCCGCCCGAGTTGCGTGCTCACGTCGGCGACGTCGAGCACGACGCCGGGCTGCGGCACCACGTAGGCGATCGCCTGCGGTCCGACCCGGTCGTCCTCGCGGACGATCACCGCCACGTCCCGGATACCGTCGACGCCGCGCAGCGCGGCCTCGATCTCGCCGAGCTCGATGCGGAAACCGCGAATCTTGACCTGGAAGTCCGTGCGTCCGACGTACTCCAGGCGACCCGCCGGATCCCACCGCACCAGGTCACCGGTGCGGTAGAGCCGTTCGCCGTCCCCGAACGGCGAGGCGACGAACCGCTCCGCCGTCAGATCCGCCCGGCCGTGGTAGCCGCGCGCCAGCTGCGCACCCGCCAGGTACAGCTCGCCGGGCACGCCGGCCGGGACCGGATTCAGCCGCGCGTCGAGCACGTACACCCGCGAATTCCACTCCGGGACACCGATCGGCACCGACACCCCGGTGGCGTCGTCGACCTCGTGGAAGGTCACCGACACCGCGGCCTCGGTCGGACCGTACAGGTTGTCCAACCGGGCCGTGTTGTGCGCCAGGAACCGTCGCGCCGTCGCCGCCGGCAACGCCTCACCGATCGCGAGCACCTGCCGGAGCGAGTTCGTCAGCGTGCCGCCGGACTCGACGAGCAACGCCTCGAGCATCGACGGCACCACGTGCAGGGTGGTGACCCCCTGCTCGGCCGCCAGCGCGTTCAGATAGCCCGGGTCGCGGTGCCCGTCCGGCGCGGCGATCACCAACCGGCCACCGGAGACCAGCGCCGACCAGAACTCCCACACCGACAGGTCGAACGTCGCCGCCGTCTTGAGCAACACCGCATCGTCGGCACCGAGCTCGTACTCCGCCCGCTTCCACACCAACTGGTTCACGATCGCCCCGTGCGGCACCGCCACACCCTTCGGCCGACCCGTCGAACCCGACGTGAAGATCACATACGCCGTGTTCGACGCCCGCAACGGCGCCAACCGCTCCGCATCGCCGACCGGGCCGTCTGCGAACACCGACAGATCCGCCGCATCGAGTTCCAGAGTGCGGACAGACCTCTCCCCCGGCACCTCGAACGCGTCCCGCCCGGTGGTCAGCACCACCACCGGAGCCGCCACCTCGAGAATGTACCCGGTCCGCTCCGCCGGCTGATCCGGATCCACCGGCACATACGCACCACCGGCCTTGACAACCGCATACATGCCCACCAGCAACTCGACCGACCGGCGCATCGCCAGCGCCACGGTCGACTCCGGCCCCACACCCAGCGCAACAAGCTGCCGCGCAAGACGATTGACCCGGGCATCGAACTCGCCGTAGGTGAGCGTCACACCCTCGAACACCAACGCCGGCGCGTCGGGAGCGCGCCGCACCTGCTCGTCGAACAGATCCACCAGCGTCGCCGGCCCCCCGACCGCACGAGCGGTCTCGTTCCACGCCTCGAGCACCCGCACCCGCTCGGCCGCCTCGAGAATCTCGATATCCCCCAGAGCCACCGACGGATCGGCCACAATCGCCTCGAGCACCCGCACGAACCGCTCCGCGAACACCACGACGGTCGGCTCGTCGAACAGATCCGTGGCGTACGTGAGCACGCTCGTGATCCCCTCGGGGGCGCCGTCGTCGGCGTACCGGTCGGTGACCACGAGATGCAGGTCGAACTGCGAGGTCTGCAGGTCCGCGTCCACACCGGAGACGGTCAGTCCCGGCAGCTCGAGGCTCGTCGTCGCGAGGTTCTGGAACGACAGGCCCACCTGGAACAGCGGATGCCGCGCCGTCGACCGCTCCGGATTGAGCACCTCCACGAGCCGCTCGAACGGCACGTCGGCGTTCGCGAAGGCCTGCAGGTCCCGCTCCCGCGCCTGGTCGAGCAGGTCGGCGAAGGACTCGCCGGGCTCGACCCGGGTGCGGAAGACCAGCGTGTTGACGAACATGCCGATCAGATCGTCGAGTTCACGCTGACCGCGGCCGGCGATCGGCGTGCCGATCGCGATGTCGTCGGTGCCCGACAGCCGCGCGAGCAGCACCGCGAACGCGGCGTGGACGGCCATGAACAGCGTCGCCCCCCGGCCCCGGGCCAGCTCGACCAGTCGCCGGTGCAGGTCGGCGTCGATCGTGAAGTCGATCTTCCCGCCCGCGAAGGACTGCACCACCGGCCGCGGCCGGTCGGTCGGCAGATCCAGCTGGTCCGGCAGATCCGCCAGGGCCTGCTTCCAGTACGTCACCTGCTTCGCGGCCACCGACGCCGGGTCGTTCTCGTCGCCGAGCACCCGCCGCTGCCACAGGGCGTAGTCGGCGAACTGCACCGGCAGCGGTGCCCAGTCCGGAGCGTTCCCGGTCGAGCGGGCGACGTACGCCGCCACGAGATCGCGGGTGAGCGGCCCCATCGAGGAGCCGTCCGCCGAGATGTGGTGGACGACGAAGGCGACGATCATCTCGTCCTCGCCGACGGCGAACAACCGCACCCGGATCGGGGCCTCCGACGTCACGTCGAAGCCGGTGTAGGCCAGCTCGCGGATCCGATCGGCGACCTCGTCCCAGGTGGTGACGACCGGTGTCAGGTCCGGGACCACCGCCGTCACCGGCAGCACGACCTGGACCGCGCCGTCGTCGGTCTCCGGGTACGCCGTGCGCAGCACCTCGTGCCGGGTGAACACGTCCCGGATCGCGTCCTGCAGCGCCGCGACGTTCAACCGGCCCGACAGCCGCAGCGCCACCGGCAGGTTGTAGGCCGCCGACTCCGGGTCGAAGCGGTTGAGGAACCACATGCGCTGCTGAGCGAGCGAGAGCGGCACCCGTTCCGGCCGCGGCCCGGCCACCAGTGGCACCGCCCCGCCGGATCCGGCGTGCTGCTCGACCTGCGCCGCGAGCGCCTCGACCGTCGAGGCGTCGAACAACACCCGCACCGGCACCCGCGAATCCAGCGCCGCACCCAGACGCGCCACCACCTGGGTCGCGATCAGCGAGTTACCGCCGAGCGCGAAGAAGTCGTCGTCGAGACCGACCCGGTCCACGCCGAGGACCTCGGCAAAGATGCCCGCGACGATCTCCTCGATCGGAGTCGTCGGGGCCCGGAACTCCCGCGCGGCGAACGTCGGCGCGGGCAGCGCCTTGCGATCGAGCTTGCCCGAGGTGTTGAGCGGGAACTCCGCGAGCACCACGATCGCCGCGGGCACCATGTACGACGGCAGCGTCCGCGTCACGAACGCGATCACCTCGCCCGCGTCCACCTCGTGGCCCGGCGCGGGAACGACATAGCCGGCGAGCTGGTCGCCGGTCGGGGTCGGCACCACCAGCACCGCGGCCTGGTTCACCGACTCGTGCGCCAGCAACGCCGTCTCGATCTCGCCGAGCTCGATGCGCTGACCGCGGAACTTCACCTGGAAGTCGGTGCGGCCGATGTACTCGAGTTCCCCGGTTTCGTTCCAGGTGACCAGGTCGCCGGTGCGGTACATCCGCTCCCCCGGCGCCCCGAACGGGTTCGCGACGAACCGGTCGGAGGTCAGGTCCGGGCGGCGGACGTAGCCGCGGGCCAGCTGCACGCCCGCCAGATACAGCTCACCCGGGACCCCGACCGGCACCGGCCGCAGCCGGCCGTCGAGGACCAGCACCCGCACGTTCCACTCCGGGACGCCGATCGGCACCACGTCGACCGGTCCGGTGGCCGGCGCCTGCCAGAAGGTGGCCGACACCGCCGCTTCGGTCGGGCCGTAGAGGTTGTCGATCGCGGCCGTGCTGATGCGCCGCACGCCCTCGATCGTCTCCGGCGGCAGGGCCTCGCCGATCACGAAGATGTGCCGCAGCGTGGCGCACGACTCCCGGTCGACGTGGGCGGCGAACACCGTGAGCATGGACGGTACGAAGTCGGTGATCGTCACCTTCTCGCGGGCGATGACGTCCGCGACGTACACCGGGTCGCGGTGGCCGTCGGGTGTCGCCACGACCAGCTTCGCCCCCACGCTCAGCGGCATGAAGAAGCCCCACAGCGACACGTCGAACGTCGTGGCCGTCTTCTGCAGGTAGACGTCCTGCGCCGTCATCTCGAACTCGTCGAGCATCCACGCCGTCTGGTTGACGATGGCGCGGTGCGTGACGGCGACGCCCTTGGGCCGGCCGGTCGAGCCGGACGTGAAGATGGCGTAGGCCGTGTTGTCCGGGCGCAGCGGCGCACGCCGGTCCCGGTCGGTGACGGGCGCGTCCGAGACCGCCGACAGATCCAGCTCGTCGACGAGGACGGCGTCGACGGTGAGCCCGTCGGGAACGGTGAACTCGTCGCGGGCGGTCGTGACGATGCACACCGGGTCGGCCGTGTCGAGGATGTGCCGGACACGGTCGACCGGGTGATCCGGATCGATCGGCACCCATGCGCCGCCGGCCTCGACGATCGCGTACATGCCCACCAGCAGGTCGAACGACCGCCGGATCGCCAGGCCCACCAGGGACTCCGGCCCCACCCCCTGCGAGATCAGGTGCCGCGCGAGGCGATTGACGCGGGCGCCGAATTCGGCGTACGTCAGCTCGGCACCCTCGTAGGCCAGCGCCACCGCATCCGGGGTGCGCCGGGCCTGCGCCTCGAACCGGGACAGGAGCAGTTCGGTGCCGTCGAGGGCGTGGTCCGAGTCGTTCCACCCGTGCAGGATCTGCTCGAGTTCGGCCGCGTCGAGCAGATCGACGTCGCCGACGGGCAGCGCCGGCTGCTGTGCGATCGCTTCGAGGACCCGCACGAACCGCGACAGCAGCGTCTCGACCTGCTGCACGTCGAACAGCCTGCGCTGGTAGCGCAGGTCGAGTTCCATGCCGGATCCGACATGGATGAACAGGCTCAGCGGGTAGTGGGTGGCGTCGTTCGTGCCGACGCCGGTGACCGACATGCCGTCGATCGACGCCGCCTGGTCGGCCAGGCCCTTCTCGTCGAGCGGGTAGGACTCGAACACCGTGAGGGTGTCGAACGCCACGGTCGGCCCGGCGACCCGCTGGATCTCGGTGAGACCCAGATGATGATGCTCGAGCAACTCGGCCTGCTCCTGTTGCAGGCGCTGCAGGAACCGCTCGATCGGCTCCTGCGGATCGAACGTCACCCGCACCGGCAGGGTGTTGATGAACAGGCCCACCATCGACTCCACGCCGGGCAGGTCCGCCGGCCGGCCCGACACGGTGGCGCCGAAGACGACGTCGTCGCGTCCGGTCGACCGGCCGAGCAGCACGCCCCACGCCGCCTGGACGAGGGTGTTGACGGTGACGCCGAGCCGGGCTGCGGCCGAGGCGATCTCGGCCGTGCGGGCGTCGTCGAGCAGCAGCCGCACGCGGTCGGCGCCCTCGGCGCCGGGGTGCCGGTCGGTCGCCGGGGCGAGCAGCGTCGGCTCCTCGAACCCGTCGAGCACCCGGGCCCACGTGGCGCGGGAGGCGTCGAGGTCACGCTCGGCGACCCACGCCAGGAACGACCGGTAGGAGCGGGCCCGCGGCAGCGGCGACGCATCCCCGCGGGTGGCGTACAGCATCATCATGTCCTGCATCAGCAGCGGCATCGACCAGCCGTCGATGAGGATGTGATGCACGGTCACGCCGAGCTGGTAGCGGCCGTCGCCGAGCGACGCGAGGACGAACCGGATCAGCGGCGCCTCGTCCATCGCGAACCGGCGCGCCTGCTCCTCCCGCCAGAACGGGACCGTCGCGCGCACGCCCTCGGCGGCGACGAGCTGCGACAGGTCGGCCTCACGCCACGGCACCCGCACGTCGGAGAGCACCACCTGCACCGGGGCACCGGCGGCGTCGGCGACGAACACCGTCCGCAGGTTCGGGTACCGGTCGAGCAGCGCCTGCGCCGCGCCGCGCAGCCGCTGCGGATCGACCACGCCGTCGAGGTCGAGCACGGCCTGGATCGTGTAGACGTCCACGCTGGATTCGTCCATGAGGGCGTGGAACAGCAGGCCCGACTGCAGCGGGGACAGCGGCCATACGTCGGTCGCCGACGGGAAGCGCGCCTCCCACGCCTCGAGGTCCTGCTGGGTCACCGACACGAGCGGCACGTCCGACGGGGTCAGGCCGCCGGCGCCGGGCTCGCTCGCGTACCGGGCCAGCGCCGCGAGCGCGTCCACCCAGTAGGCGGCGAGGGACTCGATCTCGTCCGGGCCGAGAAGGCCGGTCGGGAAGGCGAATCCGGCCGCGAGCTGCGGTCCGTCCGCACCGTCGGACACGATCGCGTTGATGTCGACGACGGCGTTGGCGGGCATGTCCGCGTCGAGGGCGGCGTCGACCCCACCGAGCGCGTCCGTCGGAACCCAGCCGATCGCGGCGAGTTCCTCGGGCACGTCCGCGGCGGACACCCGGCCGAGGTAGTTGAAGCTCACCTGCGGCTGGGTGGTGTATGCGGACAGGATCTGCGAGCCGACCGGATCGAGGTGGCGCAGCAGGCCGTAGCCCATGCCCTTGTCCGGGATCGCCAGGAGCTGTTCCTTGACGGCCTTGACGGCGGATCCCATGGCGGTGCCGCCGGCGAAGGCGTCGTCGACGTCGATGCCGGTCAGGTCCACCCGCACGGGATGCGCGCTGGTGAACCAGCCGACGGTGCGGGACAGGTCCGCACCCGGCACGACCGACTCCTCGCGGCCGTGACCCTCGAACTTCAGCAGCGCGGACGTCGCGTCGACGCCGCGGTCGCGCCGCCACCGGGTCAGCGCCAGGCCGAGCGCGGCGATGAGCCCGTCGTTGACGCTGCCGTGGAACAGCGCGGGCACCGCGGTCAGCAGCGCCTCGGTGTCGGCCGCGGGGATGTTCACGTCGAGACGCTGCACGGTCGACGCGACGTCGACCGCCGGGTCGAACGCGCGGCCGCCGAGCAGCGGGTCCGGCCCGTCGAGCACCGACCGCCACAGCTCCAGCTCCGCCCGGCGTTCGGGCGCGCGCGCGGCGTCCACCAGACCGTGGGCCCAGCGGCGCAGCGACGTGCCGACCGGCGGCAGCGCGACGTCCTGTCCCGCCGCCACCTGACCCCACGCGACGGCGAGGTCGGGCAGCAGGATTCGCCAGGAGACGCCGTCGACCACGAGATGGTGGGCGACGACGAGCAGCACGCCGGGGCGTTCGCCGGGTCCGAAGTCGAACCACACGAACCGCAGCACCCGTCCCTCGGTGGGCGCGAGCCGGTCGAGCGCGGCGTCGAGCTCGCGCGACGCGACCGCGGTGAGCGCGGCGGCGTCGATGTCGGCGGGCACCTCGACGCGGGTGACGAGTTCGTCGGCGTCGACCGTGCCCGCGGCACGCACCCGCAGCACGGGAGCGCCGTCGGCGTCGTGCTCGAGGATCGACCGCAGCGCGTCGTGGTGGTCGACGACGGCGCCGATGGTGCGCACCAGCACGTCCCGGTCGATGTCCTTCGGCAGCGTCACCGCCACGGACTGGGAGAAGCGGTCGAACCCGCCACCCCAGCCGAGCACCTCGCGCATGATCGGCGTGAGCGGCACCTCGCCGACGCCGCCGCCGGGCAGTTCCTTCAGACCGCCGGGGCCCTCGCCCGCGGTGGTGCGGGTCGCGACCTCGGCGAGACCGGCGACGGACCGGCGCTCGAACACGTCACGCGGCGTGAACACGACGCCGCGGGCCTTGGCGCGCGAGACCAGCTGGATGGAGACGATGCTGTCGCCCCCGAGCGCGAAGAACGACTCGTCGACGCCGACCCGGTCGAGGCGCAGCACCTCGGCGAACACCTCGGCGATGATCTCCTCGAGATCATTGCTCGCGGCCCGGAATTCGCGCTCCTCGAGCTCCGGTTCGGGCAGCGCGTCGCGATCGAGCTTGCCGACGGGGGTCAGCGGGATCTTGTCGAGCACGACGAGCGCGGAGGGCACCATGTGCGCCGGCAGCGAGCGGCCGACGAACTCGGTCAGCGCGGCGGTGTCGATCGTCGCGCCCGCCTTCGGCAGCACGTAGGAGACGAGCACGGTGCCGCCGGAGGGCGTCGTGCGGCCCAGCGTGGCCGCGAACTCCACGGTCTCGTGGGACGTCAACGCCGAGTCGATCTCGCCGAGTTCGATGCGGAAACCGCGCACCTTGACCTGGAAGTCGCTGCGCCCGACGAACTCGAGTTCGAGCCGGTCGTCGTCCATGACGCGCCAGCGCACCATGTCGCCGGTGCGGTACATCCGCCCGCCGTCCGCCGTGAACGGATCGGCGACGAACCGTTCCGAGGTGAGCACCGTGCGCCGGTGGTAGCCGCGGGCGAGGGCGGCACCCGACAGGTACAGCTCACCCGCGACACCCACGGGGACGGGCCGCAACCGCGAGTCGAGGACGAGGGCGGTCGTGCCGCGCACGGGGCCGCCGATCGTGATCGGATCCCCGGGCCGCACGCGCGCATAGGTGGAGATGACCGTCGCCTCGGTCGGGCCGTAGCCGTTGAGCAGCGTGCGGCCGGGCGCCCACCGGTTCACCAGCTCCGGCGGCAGTGCCTCACCACCGACGACGACCACCTCGAGGCTGTCGAGGCCCTCGGGGTCGACGGTGCCGATCACCGCGGGGGTGATGATCGTGTGGGTGGGGCGTTCGGTGCGGAACAGTTCCGCGAGGTCGGGGCCGCCGATGATCGTCGACGGCACGACGACCAGCGTCGCGCCCTGGGAGAACGCCGCGATCCACTCCATCACCGACGGGTCGAAGCTCGGCGACATGATGTGCAGGAACCGCGAGCGGGACGTCAGGCCGTACAGATCGATGATCGTGTCCAGCAGCCCACCGAGGCCGGTGTGGGTGACCACGACGCCCTTGGGCCGGCCCGTCGAACCCGACGTGTAGATCAGGTAGGCAGGGTGCTGCGGGCGCAGCGGCCGGACGCGGTCGGCGTCGGTGATCGGTGCCGACGAGCGGGCCGCGACGTCCGGTGCGAGACCGGGATCGTCGACGACCAGCCACTCGGCGTCGTCGGGCAGGCCGGCCCGGTGTGCGGTCCCCGTGATACCCAGGGCCGCACGGGAATCGGAGAGCATGTAGCGCACGCGCTCCGGCGGGTACGACGGATCGACCGGCACGTGTGCGGCGCCGGCCTTCGCCACCGCCCACACCGCACGGACCATGTCGTAGGAGCGCGGGAACGCCACGGCGACGATGTTCTCGGGGCCTACGCCGCGCTCGACCAGCAGCCGCGCGAGCCGGGACGAGTCCTCGTCGAGCTCGCGGTAGGTGATCGACCGTCCCTCGTACCGCACGGCGGTGGCGTCCGGGTCCAGGGACGCGCCGGCCGTGAGGAGGTCGGCGAGGGTTCCGCCGCTGACGACGTCGGTGCCGCGGACGTGGGTCAGCCGCTCGAGCTCGTGCGGCGCGAGCAGCGGCAGGTCACCGACGGGCAGAGCCGGGTCGGCCAACGCCGCGTCGAGGAGGTGCGCGAAGCGGGCGGCGAACCCCTCGACGGTGCCGGCGTCGAACAGGGACCGCGCGTAGGAGAACTCGGCGGAGATCCCGTCCGGTCCGCCCTCGGTGGTGGTGTGCTCCCGCAGGGTCAGTGCGAGGTCGAACTTGGCGCTGTCCACGTCGAACGGCACCGTGGACACACTCAGCTCGGGCAGCTCGAGTCCGGTCTCGGGGAGGTTCTCGAACGACATGGCGACCTGGAACAGCGGGTGCCGGGCCGTGGACCGCTCGGGGTTGAGGATCTCGACGAGCCGCTCGAACGGAAGATCCGCGTGGGCGAACGCCTCGAGATCGCTCTCGCGGATGCGCCCGAGATGCTCGGCGAACCCGGCGTCGGCGTCGATGTGGCTGCGCAGCACCAGGGTGTTGACGAACATGCCGATCATCTCGTCGAGTTCGGCCTCGCCGCGGCCGGCGATCGGCGTGCCGATCGCGATGTCGTCGGCGGCGGACATGCGCGCGAGGAACACCGCGAGGGCGGTGTGCATGACCATGAACAGCGTCGTGCCGCTGCGCCGGGCGAGGTCGGCGGCCTGCCGGTGGGTGGCCGCCTCGATGCGGAACTCGACCGTGCCGCCCTCGAAGGCCTGCACCGACGGCCGCGGCCGGTCGGTGGGCAGGTTCAGCTCGTCGGGCAGGCCGGCGAGCGTCCGCTTCCAGTAGTCGGCCTGCGCGGAGACGAGGCTGTCCGGATCGTCCTCCGATCCCAGGACCTGCCGCTGCCACAGCGCGTAGTCCGCGTACTGCACCGGTAGCGGCGCCCGGTCCGGTTCGTGCCCCGCCGCGCGCGCGACGTAGGCGATCATCACGTCCCGCGTCAGCGGTGCCATGGACCAGCCGTCGGCACTGATGTGGTGCGCGACGAACACCAGCACATGGTCGTCGCCGGCGATCCGGAAGAGCTTGGCGCGCAGGGGGATCTCTTCGGTGACGTCGAAGCCGGCGGAGACCACCTCGGTGACCCGGGCGACGAGGTCGGCCTCGGAGACCGGTTCGGGCGTGAGATCGGGTGCGGCCTCGGCGACCGGGAGGACCACCTGGAAGGCGTGCCCGTCGGACTCCGGGTAGACGGTGCGCAGCACCTCGTGCCGGGCGACGACGTCGCGCACCGCGGCCCGCATGGCGTCCACGTCGAGCGTTCCGGTCAGCCGGACCGCCACCGGGATGTTGTTGACCGCCGACCCGGTGTCGAAGCGGTTGAGGAACCACATGCGCTGCTGCGCCAGCGACAGCGGGATCCGGTCCGGCCGCGGCTGCGGCACCAGCGGCGGACGACCGCCCCCGCCGGCGTGCTGCTCGACCGCGACGGCCAGGGCCTCGACCGTGGGCGCCTCGAAGACGACCCGGACGGGGATCCTCGCGTCGAGCGCGGCCCCCATGCGGGAGACCACCTGGGTGGCGAGCAGCGAGTTGCCGCCGAGCTCGAAGAAGTCGTCGTCGACGCCGACCCGGGCGAGGCCGAGCACCTCGGCGAACACGCCCGCGACGATCTCCTCGACGGGGGTGCTCGGAGCGCGGAACTGCCGCGCCTCGAACACCGGTTCCGGCAGCGCCTTGCGGTCGAGCTTGCCGTTGACGTTCAGCGGCAGCGCCTCGAGCACCACGAACGCCGCCGGCACCATGTACGACGGCAACGCGCCGGCGAGCCCGGACTTCACGTGCGCGATGTCGAGCACCGCGCCCGTCTCCGGAACCAGGTACGCCACGAGCTGCGTGCCCGCCCGGTCGTCCTCCCGGGCGATCACCGCCACGTCGCGCACCTCGTCGGCGCCGCGCAGCGCGGCCTCGATCTCGCCGAGCTCGATGCGGAATCCGCGCACCTTCACCTGGAAGTCGCTGCGGCCGAGGTACTCCAGGCGGCCGGTGGAGTCCCACCGGACGAGGTCGCCGGTGCGGTAGAGCCGCTCGCCGTCGCCGAACGGGGAGGCGACGAACCGCTCCGCCGTCAGATCCGCCCGGCCGTGGTAGCCGCGCGCCAGCTGCGCACCGGCGAGGTACAGCTCGCCGGACACGCCGACCGGCACCGGATGCAGGCGCCCGTCCAGCACGTAGACCCGCGAGTTCCATTCCGGCACACCGATGGACACCGAGACGCCCGCGTCGCCCACCACGTCGCCCGCGGTGATCGACACCGCGGCCTCGGTCGGGCCGTAGAGATTGACCAGCTGCGCGCTGTTGTGTCGCAGGAACCGCTGCGCCGTCGCCGCCGGCAGCGCCTCACCGATCGCGAGCACCCGGCGCAGCGGCCTCGGCAGCATCCCGTCGGAGTCGACGAGCAGCGCCTCGAGCATCGACGGCACCACATGCAGGGTGGTGACCTCCTGCTCGGCCATCAGGGCGTTCAGGTAGTCGGGATCGCGGTGACCCTCCGGCGCGGCGATCACCAGCCGGCCCCCGGAGACCAGGGCCGACCAGAACTCCCACACCGACAGGTCGAACGTCGCCGCGGTCTTGAGCAGCGCCGCGTCCTGCGATCCGAGGCCGAAGTGCTCGCGCTTCCACAGCAACTGGTTCACGATCGCGCCGTGCGGCACCGCCACACCCTTCGGCTTGCCCGTCGAACCCGACGTGAAGATCACGTACGCGGTGTTCGACGCCCGCAGCGGCGCCCGCCGCTCGGCGTCGGTGACCGGATCACCGGCGTAGGTCGACAGGTCGGCCGTGTCGATCGCCAGGCGCGGGACAGACCTGTCCCCCGGGATCTCGACCGCGTCGGCGGTCAGCACCACCACCGGAGCCGCGGCATCCAGGATGTACCCGGTCCGCTCGGCCGGCTGATCCGGGTCGAGCGGCACGTACACGCCACCGGCCTTGGCGACGGCGTACATGCCGACGAGGAGCTCGATCGACCGGCGCATCGCCAGCGCCACCGTCGACTCCGGGCCGACCCCCGCCGAGATCAGGCGACGGGCAAGCCGGTTGACGCGGATGTCGAACTCGCCGTAGGTGAGCGTCTCACCCTCGAAGAACAGGGCCGTGGCGTCCGGAGTCCGGCGCACCTGCGCGTCGAACAGGTCGGGCAGGGTCACCGACGCGTCCACGGCGTGATCGGTGTCGTTCCAGCCCTCGAGCACCCGGAGCCGCTCGGCGTCGTCGAGCAGCGGCACATCGCCCACCGGGAGCGACGGGTCCGCCACCACGGCTTCGAGCAACCGCAGGAACCGGCGGGCGAAACCGGCCACCGTGGACTCGTCGAACAGGTCCGTGGCATAGGTGAAGAAGCCGGTCACCCCGGCCGCGGCACCGTCCTCGGCGTGCCGGTCGGTGACGATCAGATGCAGGTCGAACTGGGAGATCTGCATGTCCGCGTCGACGTTCGCGATGGTCAGACCCGGCAGCTCGAGCCGGGACTGGGCGACGTTCTGGAACGACAGGCCCACCTGGAACAACGGGTGCCGCGCGGTGGAGCGGACGGGGTTGAGCACCTCCACGAGCCGCTCGAACGGCACGTCCGCATTGGCGAACGCCCCCAGGTCGGCCTCGCGGGCCTGTGCCAGCAGGTCCTCGAACGCCGCATCCGGCTGGACCTGCGTGCGGAAGACAAGGGTGTTGACGAACATGCCGATCAGATCGTCCAGCGCCCGCTCGTCACGCCCCGCGATGGGCGTGCCGATCGCGATGTCGTCCGTGTCGGACATCCGCGCGAGGAACACCGCGAGGGCGGTGTGCATCACCATGAACAGTGTCGTGTTGCTGCGACGGGCGAGGTCGATCAGCCGGGCGTGCAGCTCCGGATCGACGGCGAATCCGGTCCGGGCGCCGGCGAAGGACTGCACCGCCGGGCGCGGCCGGTCGGTGGGCAGGTCCAGCTGGTCGGGCAGACCGGCCAGCGCGTTCTTCCAGTACGCCACCTGCTTCGCCGCAACCGAGTCCGGATCGTCCTCGGACCCGAGGACCTCCCGCTGCCACAGCGCGTAGTCCGCGTACTGCACCGGCAGCGGCGCCCACGCGGGGAACTCGCCCTGCGAACGCGCGATGTAGGCCTGCATCAGGTCCCGGGTGAGCGGGCCCGCCGACGAACCGTCGGCCGAGATGTGGTGGACGACCAGGGCGAGCACGTGGTCGTTCGCGGCGAGCCGGAACAGCCGCACCCGCAACGGCACCTCGATGGTGACGTCGAAGGTCGTGGCGCCGAGTTCCCGGACGGCCGCGACGATGTCGTTCTCGCCGACCGCGATCGGGGTGAGATCCTGTTCGGCCTGGGCGGCGGGCACGACGACCTGGATCGGGCCCTCGGCCGTCTCCGGGTAGTAGGTCCGCAGGATCTCGTGCCGGGTGACGAGGTCACCGACCGCCGCCTGCAGCGCCGCGACGTCGAGCGTTCCGGTCAGCCGGATCGCCATCGGCACGTTGTACGCGGCGGTGTCCGTGTCGAAGCGGTTGAGGAACCACATCCGCTGCTGGGCCAGCGACAGCGGGATCCGCTCGGGACGCTGCCGCGCCTCGAGCGGCCGCCGGGCGTCGGCGCTCTGGTGCTGGACGGACACGGCGAGCGCCTCGACGGTGGGCGACTCGAACAGCGCGCGGATCGGCACCCGGACATCGAGCGCGGCACCGAGCCGGGATGCCACCTGGGTGGCGAGCAGGGAGTTGCCGCCGAGCTCGAAGAAGTCGTCGTCGAGACCGACCTGTTCGAGACCGAGCACCTCGGCGAACACCCGCGCCACGGCCTCCTCCGTGACGGTGGTCGGGGCCCGGAACTCCCGGGCCTCGAACACCGGCGCCGGCAGCGCCCTGCGGTCGAGCTTGCCGTTGACGTTCAGCGGCAGCGCCTCGAGCACCACGAACGCCGCCGGCACCATGTACGACGGCAGCTGCTGCGACAGGGCAGACTTGAGCTCCGCCGCATCGAATTCCGCACCGGCGGCCGGAACCACGTACGCCACGAGCTGCGCGCCCCCACGCTCGTCGTCCCGCGCGATCACCGTCACGTCGCGCACCTCGTCGATGCCGCGCAGCGCGGCCTCGATCTCGCCGAGCTCGATGCGGAATCCGCGCACCTTCACCTGGAAGTCGCCGCGGCCCACGTAGTCGAGCTCGCCGCCCCCGTCGCCCGTCCCGATCCACCGGACGAGATCGCCGGTGCGGTAGAGCCGTTCGCCGTCGCCGAACGGCGAGGCGACGAACCGCTCCGCCGTCAGATCCGCCCGGCCGTGGTAGCCGCGCGCCAGCTGCGCACCCGCCAGGTACAGCTCGCCGGGCACGCCGGCCGGGACCGGATTCAGCCGCGCGTCGAGCACGTACACCCGCGAATTCCACTCCGGGACACCGATCGGCACCGACACCCCGGTGGCGTCGTCGACCTCGTGGAAGGTCACCGACACCGCGGCCTCGGTCGGACCGTACAGGTTGTCCAACCGGGCCGTGTTGTGCGCCAGGAACCGTCGCGCCGTCGCCGCCGGCAACGCCTCACCGATCGCGAGCACCTGCCGGAGCGAGTTCGTCAGCGTGCCGCCGGACTCGACGAGCAACGCCTCGAGCATCGACGGCACCACGTGCAGGGTGGTGACCCCCTGCTCGGCCGCCAGCGCGTTCAGATAGCCCGGGTCGCGGTGCCCGTCCGGCGCGGCGATCACCAACCGGCCACCGGAGACCAGCGCCGACCAGAACTCCCACACCGACAGGTCGAACGTCGCCGCCGTCTTGAGCAACACCGCATCGTCGGCACCGAGCTCGTACTCCGCCCGCTTCCACACCAACTGGTTCACGATCGCCCCGTGCGGCACCGCCACACCCTTCGGCCGACCCGTCGAACCCGACGTGAAGATCACATACGCCGTGTTCGACGCCCGCAACGGCGCCAACCGCTCCGCATCGCCGACCGGGCCGTCCGCGAACACCGACAGATCCGCCGCATCGAGTTCCAGAGTGCGGACAGACCTCTCCCCCGGCACCTCGAACGCGTCCCGCCCGGTGGTCAGCACCACCACCGGAGCCGCCACCTCGAGAATGTACCCGGTCCGCTCCGCCGGCTGATCCGGATCCACCGGCACATACGCACCACCGGCCTTGACCACCGCATACATGCCCACCAGCAACTCGACCGACCGGCGCATCGCCAGCGCCACCGTCGACTCCGGCCCCACACCCAGCGCAACAAGCTGCCGCGCAAGACGATTGACCCGCGCATCGAACTCGCCGTAGGTCAGCGTCACACCCTCGAACACCAACGCCGGCGCGTCGGGAGCGCGCCGCACCTGCTCGTCGAACAGATCCACCAGCGTCGCCGGCCCCCCGACCGCACGAGCGGTCTCGTTCCACGCCTCGAGCACCCGCACCCGCTCGGCCACCTCGAGAATCTCGATATCACCCAGCGCCACCGACGGATCCGCCACGACCGCCTCGAGCACCCGCACGAACCGCTCCGCGAAACCGGCCACGGTGCCCTTGTCGAACAGGTCCGTCGCACATGTGAACGTCGCGTCGATGCGGGCGGGCGTCCCGTCCTCGTCGTAGCGGTCGAAGACCGTCAGCTGCAGGTCGGTCTTGGCGAGCTCGAGTTCGAAGTTCGTCGGCGAGACGGTCAGCCCCGGCAGCTCCAGCTTCGTCTGCGCGAGGTTCTGGAAAGACAGGCCCACCTGGAACAGCGGGTTGCGGGCCGTCGAGCGCACGGGGTTGAGCACCTCGACCAGGCGCTCGAACGGCACGTCGGCGTTCGCGAACGCCCCCAGGTCCGTCTCGCGCACCTGGGCCAGGAACTCGTCGAACGCGACGTCGGACTGCACTCGGGTGCGGAAGACCAGCGTGTTGACGAACATGCCGATCAGATCGTCGAGCACCCGCTCGCCGCGGCCCGCGATCGGCGTGCCGATCGCGACGTCGTCGGTGCCCGACAGCCGGCCCATCAGGGTCGCCAGGGCGGCGTGGATCACCATGAACAGCGTGGCGTTGTGCCGGCGCGCCAGCTCCTGCAGGCCCCGGTGGACGTCGGCGTCGACGGTGAAGTGCAGCGATTCGCCGCGGAAGCTCTGGCGAGGGGGCCGCGGCCGGTCGGCCGGGAGATCGATCTGGTCGGGCAGACCGGCCAGGGTCCGCTTCCAGTACTCGACCTGCCCGGCGGCGACGGAGTCGGGGTCGTCCTCCGAACCGATGACGTCACGCTGCCACAACGCGTAGTCCGCGTACTGCACGGGCAGCGGCTCCCAGCCGGGCGCCTCGCCGCGGGAACGTGCCTCGTAGGCGATCGTGACGTCGCGCGCGAGGGGCGCCATGGAGGCGCCGTCGGCGGAGACGTGGTGCACGACGAACGCCAGGACGTAGTCGGAGTCGGTGATCCGGAAGATCCGCGACGCCACCGGCACCTGCCGTGTCACGTCGAAGGTCGTGGACATGAATGCGACGATCTCGCCGGTGAGGTCGTCCTCGGTGACGTCGTACGGCGTCAGGTCGGGCAGCGCGTCGTCCACGGGGAGCACGATCTGGTGCGGCTCGCCGTCCGGGTCCGGGTAGTAGGTGCGCAGCATCTCGTGCCGGCCGATCACGTCGCGGACCGCCGCCTGCATCGCGGCCAGGTCGAGCTCACCCTGGAGCCGCACCGCGAAGGGGATGTTGTCCACCGCGGAGGAGGTGTCGAACTGGTTGAGGAACCAGTAACGCTGCTGGGCCAGCGACAGCGGCAGCCGCTCGGGACGCGGTGCCGCCTCGAGCGGGCGCCGGGCGCCGGTACCGATCTGGCGGCCGACCTCCGCGGCGAACGCTTCGACGGTGGAGGTTTCGAACAGCAGCCGCAGCGGCACCGACGCATCGAGCGCCGCACCGATCCGCGAGACCACCTGCGTGGCGATCAGCGAGTTGCCGCCGAGGGCGAAGAAGTCGTCGTCGAGGCCCACCCGGTCGAGACCGAGCACCTCGGCGAACACACCCGCCACGATCTCCTCCACCGGAGTCGTCGCGGCCCGGAACGCCTTGACCTCGAACACCGGCTCCGGCAAAGCCTTACGGTCCAGCTTGCCCGACGCGTTCAGCGGCAGCGCGTCCAGTTCCACGAACGCCGACGGCACCATGTACGACGGCAGGTGCGCCTCGAGGGCACGGCGGGCGAGGGTGTGGTCGAACGTCCCGGCCGCGGGGACGACGTACGCCACCAGCTGCTCGTTGCGGACCATCGCGACCGCCTGGGCCGCCTCGGTGTGTTCGACGAGCGCGGCCTCGATCTCGCCCAGCTCGATGCGCAGACCGCGCAGCTTGACCTGGAAGTCCGTACGCCCGATGTACTCGAGTTCCCCGCCCTCGGTCCACGTCACCAGGTCGCCCGTGCGGTACAACCGCTCCCCCGGCGCGCCGAACGGCGACGCGACGAACCGGTCGGCCGTCAGGTCCGCCCGACCGACGTAGCCGCGGGCCAGCTGCACCCCGGCCAGGTACAGCTCCCCGGCCACCCCCACCGGGACCGGGCGCAGCCGGGCGTCGAGCACAAACACCCGCGTGTTCCACACCGGCGCACCGATCGGCACCGACACCACGTCCGCGTCGGTCACCTCGTGGAACGTCACGTCCACCGCGGCCTCGGTCGGCCCGTACAGGTTGTGCACGCTCACACCCGGGACCAGCGTCCGCATACGCGCCGCGACCGCGCCCGGCAACGCCTCACCCGATGCGAAGACGTAGCGGAGCGCGGAGAGGCCGGCCACGGCCGGTTCGGCGACGAACACCGCCAGCATCGACGGCACGAAGTGCGCGACCGTCACCGACCGTGCGCGCATGACCGCAGCGAGATACCCCGGGTCACGATGGCCGTCCGGCGCCGCCACCACCAGCCGCGCCCCGACCTGCAACGGCCAGAAGAACTCCCACACCGACACATCGAACGTGAACGGCGTCTTCTGCAACACCACATCCTCGGCGGTCAGCCCGTACCGCCCCTGCATCCACACCAGACGATTGACGATCGCCGCATGCGGCACCGCCACGCCCTTGGGCCGGCCCGTCGACCCCGACGTGAAGATCACATACGCCGTGTTCGACGGCCGCAACGGCGCCGTCCGGTCCGCGTCCGCGAGCGGCGTATCGGAATACCCCGACAGGTCCACCGCGTCGACGCACAGGACAGTCGTCTCCCCCGGCGCCTCGAACCCGTCCCGCGTCGTGGTCAGCACCACCACCGGTTCCGCCACCTCGAGGATGTAGCCGTTGCGCTCCGCCGGCTGATCCGGATCCACCGGCACATACCCGCCCCCGGCCTCCACGACCGCGTACATCCCCACCAGCAGATCCACCGACCGGCGCATCGCCAACCCCACCAGCGACTCCGGCCCCACCCCCACCGACACCAGATGCCGCGCCAACCGGCGCACCCGCCCGGCGAACTCGCCGTACGTCAGCGACTCGTCCCCGAACACCACCGCCACCGCCTCCGGCGACCGGCGCACCCGCTCCTCGAACAACCCCACCAACGTCGCCGACGGCACCGGATGTGCCGTGTCGTTCCACACCTCGAGCACCCGCGACCGCTCCGCCGGCTCGAGGATCTCCAGGTCGCCCACCGCCACCGACGGATCCGCCACCACCTCCTCGAGCACCCGCACGAACCGCGCCGCGAACCCCGCCACCGTCGACGCATCGAAAAGATCCGTCGCATAGGTGATCCCGACCGCGTATCCGGCGGAATCGGCTGTCTCGGCAGCCGTTTCGGCGAGGGAGAACTGCAGGTCGAACCGGGCGGTCGCGGCGTCGAAGTCGAGGCCCGAGACGCTCAGGCCCGGCAGCTCGAGGGATCCCATCGCCTGGTTCTGGAAGGACAGCATCACCTGGAACAGCGGGTGCCGCGCCGTCGACCGGGCGGGATTGAGCACCTCCACCAGCCGCTCGAACGGCACGTCCGCGTGCGCGAACGCGTCGAGGTCGGTCCCGCGTACCCGCGCGAGCAGGTCCGCGAAGGACTCCCCACCCTCGACCCGGGTGCGCAGCACCAGGGTGTTGACGAACATGCCGACCAGGTCGTCGAGTTCCTGCTCGCCGCGGCCGGCCACCGGGGTGCCGATGGCGATGTCGTCGGTGCCCGACAACCGCGCCAGCAGCACCGACAGCGCCGCGTGCACCACCATGAACGGGGTGACGTTACGCTCCCGCGCCACCCGTCCGATCGCGGCATGGAGTTCCGGTCCGAGCGAGAACTCGTGCACCGCACCCGCATTGGATGCGAACGCCGGCCGGGGCCGATCCGACGGCAGGTCGAGCTGCTCGGGCAGCCCGGCGAGCGCGCCGGTCCAGTACGCTTCCTGGCTCGCGATCACCGAGTCCGGATCGTCCTCCGATCCGAGAACCTCCCGCTGCCACAACGCGTAGTCGGCGTACTGCACCGGCAGGGGCTCCCACTCCGGCTCCCCACCGGTGGCGCGCGCCGAGTACGCCACCACCACGTCACGCGTGAGCGGCCCCATGGAGAAGCCGTCGGCCGCGATGTGGTGCACGACGAGGACGAGAACATGCTCGGTCGCGGACACCTCGAACAACCGCGCCCGGAACGGCACCTGTGTCGACACGTCGAAGCCGGCCGAGGCCATCGTCAGGACCTCGCCGAGCAGCTCGGCCTCGGACACCGGGATCGGCGACAGATCGGGAATCACCCGCGAGGTCGGCAGCACCTGCTGGTACGCCACCCCGTCGGCGTCCGGGTACACCGTCCGCAGGGACTCGTGACGGGCCAGCACGTCGGCGACCGCCACCTGCAGCGCGTGCCGGTCCAGCAGTCCGGACAGCCGGATGGCCAGCGGGATGTTGTTCACCGCGGAGTCCGGTTCGAACCGGTTGAGGAACCACATCCGGCGCTGCGCCAACGACAGCGGGACCCGCTCCGGTCGGGTCCGCGCCACCAACGGCGCTCGGCTGCCGGAGGCGTCGGCCTGCTCGAGGCGCGCGGCCAGGGCGGCGACCCCGGACGCCTCGAACAGCGTCCGCACCGGAATCGTGGCGCCGAGCGCCGCGCCGAGACGGGAGATGACCTGCGTGGCGACGAGCGAGTTGCCGCCCAGTTCGAAGAAGTCGTCGTCCAGCCCGACGCGGTCCACGCCGAGGACGTCGGCGAAGACCCGCGCGACGATCTCCTCGACCGGGGTGGTCGGCGCCCGGAAGACGCGGGCCTCCTGCTCCGGTTCCGGCAGTGCACGCCGGTCGAGCTTGCCGCCGGGCGTCAGCGGGATCGAGTCCAGGACCACCACCGCATGCGGCACCATGTAGCTCGTCAGGAACTGCGCCACGGAATCCCTGACGGCGGCGCCGTCGAGTTCGGTGCCCGGTTCGGGGACGACGTACCCGACGAGCTGCTCACCACGCTGCCCGTCCCGGCGCACCGTCGCGACCGACTGGGCGACACCGGCGCACCGCGCGAGGGCCGCCTCGATCTCACCGAGTTCGATCCGGAAGCCGCGGATCTTCACCTGGTCGTCGGCCCGGCCGACGTACTCGACCACACCGGCCGCCTCGTCGCCGGGAGAGCCGAACCACCGCACCACGTCACCGGTGCGGTACATCCGGCTGCCGTCGGTGGCGTACGGGTCTGCCACGAACCGCTCGGCCGTCAGCCCGGCCCGACCCAGATACCCGCGGGCCACCTGGATTCCCGCCAGATACAGCTCGCCGGGGACGCCGACCGGCACCGGCCGCAACCGGTCGTCGAGAACGAGCACCCGCATGCCGCGGACGGGGCCGCCCATCACCACCGGATCACCGGGCAGCAACGCGTCGCTGATGTTCGACGCCACCGTCGACTCGGTGGGACCGTAGGCGTTGAAGAACGCGCGGCGCGATCCGTCGGGCAGGATCGTCGCCCAGCGCGACACCAGGCCCGGGGAGCACGCCTCGCCGCCCGTGATCACCACGCGGACGCAGTCGAGGCCCGCAGGGTCCACCGAGCCGAGGGCAGCGGGGGTCACGAAGGCATGGGTGACCGCTTCGTCCGCCAGCAGGCCGGCGAGTTCGGCGCCGCCGTACACGGAGGTCGGCGCGACGACCATCGTCGCGCCCGCGCCGAACGCCAGCAGCAGTTCGAGAACCGACGCATCGAAGCTCGGCGACGCGAAGTGCAACGTCCGGGAGTCGGCGGTGACGGAATACCGTTCCACCTGTTCGGCACAGAAGTTCACCACGCCGGCATGCGCGACGACCACACCCTTCGGCGTGCCCGTCGTGCCGGAGGTGTAGATGACGTACGCCGGATGCGCCGGAAGCAGCGAGCGTACGCGCTCGGCGTCGGACACCGGTTCCGACGGCAGCCCGGCGCCGGCCTCGACCGCCTCCTCGAGCACGAGCCAGGACACCGTGCCCGGCAGCGCGCCGGCGGATTCGGCCGATGTGATACCCAGCGCCGCACCGGAATCCGACAGCATGTACGCGATCCGCTCGATCGGGTACGTCGGGTCCACGGGGACGAACGCCGCTCCGGACCGGACGACCGCCCACAGCGCGACCACCGACTCGATCGACCGCGGGACGGCGAGCGCCACACGGTCTTCCGGTCCGATGCCGCGGGAGATCAGCAGCCGCGCCAGGCGCGACGACGCCGCATCCAGCTCCCCGTACGACACGGACCGGCCGTCGAACCGCAGGGCCACGGCGCCGGGATCGCGCCGGGCGGCGGCGGACAGGATCTCGTCCAGCGTGCCGGCGGGCTCGGCCGGTGCGCCGTGCACCGACGTCAGCGCCCGCCGCTCGGGCTCCGACAGGAACTCGACGTCGCCCACCGCCCGCGCCGGCTCGGCCGCGACGGTCCCGAGCACCCGCAGCAACCGCCGCACGAACGAGGCGATCGTCGCCTCGTCGAACAGATCGGTGGCGTACCGCAGGTCGCAGGCGAGGCCACCCGGCTCGCCGTCCTCGTCGACCGTTTCAACGAAGATGAACGACAGATCGTACTGGGACTGTTCGAGATTCGCGGTGACCGGGCTGATCGCGAGGTCGCCGAGCTCGAGGGTGGTCTGTTCGAGATTCTGGAACGCGAGCATCACCTGGAACAGCGGGTGATGGGACTGCGACCGGACCGGATCGAGCACCTCCACGAGCCGCTCGAACGGGACGTCCGCGTGCCCGAACGCCGCGAGGTCGGACTCGCGCACGCGCGCCAGGAGCCGGGTGAAGGGCTCGCCCGGCGCGACCTCGGTGCGCAGCACCAGGGTGTTGACGAACATGCCGATCAGGTCGTCGAGTTCCTGCTCACCGCGACCGGCGATCGGCGTGCCGATGGTGACGTCCGCCGAGCCCGACAGGCGGCTGAGGACGGCCGCCAGGGCGGCGTGCACCACCATGAACGGCGTCGTCCGGGTGTCCTGCGCCAGCCGGACGAGACCCCGGTGCACCGATTCGTCGACGGTGAAGGCGTGCACCGAGGCACGGTTGGTGGCGACGACGGGCCGGGGCCGGTCGGTCGGCAGGTCCAGCCGCTCGGGCACACCGTCGAGACGGCGCGCCCAGTACTCGATCTGCTGCGTGACGACCGACTGCGGATCGTCCTCCGAACCGAGGGCCTGCCGCTGCCAGATGGCGTAGTCGGCGTACTGCACGGCCAACGGCTCCCAGGCGGGTGCCTCGTGCCGGGTACGGGCGTCGTAGGCGACCATCACGTCCCGCGTGAGCGGACCCATCGAGAAGCCGTCCGCTGCGATGTGGTGCACCACGAGCACCAGCACGTGCTCGGTGTCCGAGACCTGCAGCAGACGGACGCGAACGGGCACCTCGGTCGTGACGTCGAACCCGGACGCGACGGTGCCCGCCACCGTCGACACGATCTCGGACTCGGTCACCCTCGCCGGCGTGAGGTCCAGTTCCACGCCGGAGGCCGGCAGCACCTGCTGGTAGCCGACCCCCTCCGTCTCCGGGTAGACGGTGCGCAGCACCTCGTGCCGCGCGACCACGTCCGACACGGCCGCCCGGAGCGCGTCGACGTCGAGCGTCCCGGACAGCCGCAGTGCGACCGTGATGTTGTTGACCGCCGAGCCGGGATCGAGGCGGTTGAGGAACCACATCCGCCGCTGCGCCAGCGACAGCGGCACCCGCTCCGGCCGCACCTGCGGCACCAGCGGAGGCCGGTGGGAGTCGCCGGCGGCCATCGCCGTGTCGACGAGCGTGGCGAGCTGCGCGGCGGTCGGGGCGTCGAAGAACTCCCGCACGTCGATGCGGACCTTGTGGTCGGCGTTGATACGTGCCACGACGCGCGTCGCACTCAGCGAGTTGCCGCCCAGGGCGAAGAAGTCGTCGTCGACGCCGAGACGCTCGACGCCGAGCACGCTCTCGAAGGCCGCGACGACCGTCTCCTCGGTGGGGGTGCTCGGTGCGCGGTATTCGGTTGCCAGAGAACTGAAGTCGGGCTCGGGCAGGGCCCTGCGCTCGAGCTTGCCCGACGCGTTGAGAGGGAACTCGGTCATCTCGACGAACAGCGACGGCACCATGTAGTCCGGCAGCCGCCGGCGCACGGCCGCGGCCAGTTCGGTGCGGTCGATCGGTTCGCCGTCGGTGACGAGGTAGCCGACGAGGTGGTCGCCGAGCGTCTCGTCGGAGTGCACGACGACGACCGCCTGCCGGACCCCGGGATGGTCGAGCAGGGCGGATTCGATCTCGCCGAGCTCGATGCGCAGGCCGCGCAGCTTGACCTGGAAGTCGGTGCGGCCGACGTACTCGATCAGGCCCTCGGCGTTCCACCTGACCAGGTCACCGGTGCGGTACATGCGGTCGCCGGGCGCACCGAACGGGTCGGCGACGAAGCGGTCCGCGGTCAGGTCGGGTCGGCGCAGGTAGCCGCGCGCGAGCTGGATGCCCGCGAGGTACAGCTCTCCCTCGACACCCTGCGGAACGGGTCGCAGGCCCTCGTCGAGGACGTAGAGGTCGGTGTCGGCGACGGCCGCACCGATGGGGACGACCGCGTCGTCGCCGTGGGTCGCGTAGTAGGTGACGTCGACCGCGGCCTCGGTCGGGCCGTACAGGTTGTGCAGCCCGGCCGTGGAGATCCGGTGGAATCGGGCGACGGTCTGCGCGGGCAGCGCCTCGCCCGAGGCGAAGACATACCGCAGCGAGGTGACGGCCGCGGCGGTGGGCTCGGCGAGGTAGACCGCGAGCATGGACGGGACGAAGTGGGCGACCGTGACCCGGCGCTCGATCATGGTCTGCGCGAGGTAGGCGGGGTCGCGGTGGCCGTCGGGCCTCGCGATCGACAGGCGCGCCCCTACCTGCAGCGGCCAGAAGAACTCCCACACCGACACGTCGAACGTGAACGGCGTCTTCTGCAGCACGACGTCGTCGCCGCGCAGCCCGTACTCGGCCTGTCGCCAGGCGATGTTCGCGACGATGGCCCGGTGCTCGACCGCGACGCCCTTCGGGCGGCCGGTGGAGCCGGAGGTGAAGATGACGTACGCGAGACTGTCGGCGGTCAGGGGGCCGAGCCGCTCGTCGTCGCGCACCGGGTCCGCGGATACGTCCGCGAGGTCGAGGGTGTCGACGAGCACCACGGGCACCGATCCGGGCAGATCCACCCGGTCGCGGGCGGTGGTGACCACCGCGACGGGTTCCGCGGTGTCGAGGACGTAGGCGATGCGGTCGGCGGGGTGATCCGGGTCCAGCGGCACGTAGGCCCCGCCGGCCTTGACGATCGCGTACATGCCGACGAGCAGGTCGAAGGACCGCCGCATCGACAGGCCGACGCGCGCGTCCGGGCCCACGCCGAGCCCGATCAGGTGCCGCGCGAGCCGGTTGACGCGGGCGTCGAACTCCGCGTAGGTCAGGGTCTCGCCGTCGAACTCGAGGGCGACCGCGTCCGGGGTCGCCTCGACCTGGGCGTCGAAGCGGCCCGCGAGGGTGCCGAGGTCGGGGCCGGCGGGGGCGGCCGCCGCGTCGCCGAGGACGGACGCGGCGTCGGCGAGGAGCAAGTCGAGCACGGCGGGCAGCCCACCGTCGGCGAGAAGCGCGGGCGCGAGGTTGGACAGCACGACCGGGACCAGCGCTTCGATACCGAGCACGCCCCCCATCGCGGCGTCGAGGGTGGCGATCTCCTGCTGGAGCCGGCTGTAGGTCAGCTGCGTGTCACCGTGGGCGAGGGCGACGCGGTCGGGCTCGCGGTCCACGACTCCGGCCAGCAACCGGGGCAGGTCTGCGATCGTCAGCGCCTGCTTGCCCGACGTGCCTTCAGCCATCTACTTCATCCTCCGATACCTCTGCGTGTCGCACACAGTCGTGCGCGCTCCGTCGACCCCGCGGCCACCTCGGTGCCCACGGGGTCGGACGACAGTCGATGTTCGATTATCCCGGTCGGACCGACAGCAAACGAAGCGCCCAGGTCAGAGCCCCCTACCGGTGATCTCGTCGGCCGCCGCGAGCACGGATCGGACCAGTTCGGCGAACCCGTCGGCGCCCAGCGCGGGCAGGACTCCGGGGATGAGGGTGTTCAACACCACGGGCACGAGCGCCTCCGCGGTGAGTGCCCCGCCCGTCGCGGTCGCCGTCGCGGCCAGTTTCTGCGCGAACTCCCCGAAGGTGACGTCCCGGCCGCCGTGGCTGAGCGCCACCGTGTCGGGGGCGGTCTCGGCGGCGGCGGCGACCAGGTCCGGCAGGTCCGCCACGGTCCGGGGCTTGCGCGGCGCGGCCACGCGGGCCCGTTCGGCCTCGGTGAGGATGTCGATCGCGCGCAGCCGCACCTGGGGGTCCGACGTCACCGCGTCCAGGACGCGGGTGAACCGCTCGGCGAACAGCTCGACCGTCTCCCGGTCGAACAGCGCGGTCGCGTAGGTGAAGATCACGTCGAGGCCGCCGAGGCCACCGCCGGGCGCGAACTGCTCGACGAAGGTGCACTGCAGGTCGAACTTCGCCTGATGGGCACCCGCCTCGAGCGGGGTGACCGCCAGTCCGGGCAGCTCCAGCGTTCCGGTCTCGATGTTCTGGAACGTGAGCATCACCTGGAACAGCGGCGTGTACGAGCTCGACCGCTTACGGCCGACGGCGTCGACGAGCCGCTCGAACGGCACGTCGGCGTTGCCGAACGCCGCCAGGTCCTTCTCCTTCGCCTGGGCGAGCAGGTCGGCGAACGTGTCCCCGCCGGCCACGCGGGTGCGCAGCACCAGCGTGTTGACGAACATGCCCACCAGGTCGTCGAGAGCTTCCTCGGCGCGGCCGGCGGTCGGGGTACCGACCGCGACGTCCTCGGCGGACGCGAGCCGCGACAGGAGCACCGCGAGGGCGGCGTGCACGACCATGAACACCGTCGCGTTGTGTTCGCGGGCGGTCTTCTCGATGCGCTGCGCGAGCGCCTCACCGATGGTGAACGCCACCGCGTCGCCCTGGGTCGACTGCCGCGCCGGCCGCGGCCGATCGGTCGGCAGCGCGAGCAGCTCGGGGCTGCCGGCCAGCTCGGCGGTCCAGTACCCGAGCTGGCGGGACAGCTCGCTGTCCGGGTCGTCCGGGTCGCCGAGCACCCGCTGCTGCCACAGCGTGTAGTCGGCGTACTGGACCGGCAGCTCCGCCCATCCGGGCACCTGGGCCTCGGCGCGGGCGGCGTACGCGACCATCACGTCGCGCACGAGCGGCCGCATCGAGTAGCCGTCGGCGCTGATGTGGTGGGCCACCAGGGCGAGCACGTGCTCGTCGTCGGCGACGCGGAACAATCGCGCCCGCACCGGCGGGGTCGGTGCCGTCACGTCGAAGCCGGCGCCGAGGACGCCGGTGAGCCGGTCGACGATCTCGCTCTCGGGCACGGGCACCGGGGACAGGTCCGGCAGCGCCTGCGCCGTCGGGAGCACCACCTGGACCGGGCCGTCCTCCGTGTCCGGGTACACCGTGCGCAGCACCTCGTGCCGGGCGATCACGTCGGCGACGGCGGCGCGCAACGCGTCGACGTCGAGGGAGCCGCTGAGCCGCACCGCGACGGGGATGTTGTAGGCCCCCGATCCCGGATCCACCTGGTTGAGGGTCCACATCCGCTGCTGCGCGAGCGAGAGCGGAACCCGGTCGGGCCGCGGCTCCGGCACCAGCGGCGGCCGGGCGCCGCGGCCGACGGACGGCTGGATCCGCCCCGCCAGCGCCGCGACGGTCGACGCCTCGAACACGGTCCGCACCGACACCCGGGTGTCGAGCGCGGCGCCGAGCCGGGAGGCCAGCTGCGTCGCGAGCAGGGAGTTGCCGCCGAGCTCGAAGAAGTCGTCGTCGAGGCCGGCGCGTTCGAGGCCGAGAACCTCGGCGAGGATGCCGGCGACGATCTCCTCCACCGGGGTGGTGGGGGCCCGGAACTGCCCGGCCTCGAACTCCGGTTCGGGCAGTGCCCTGCGGTCGAGCTTGCCGTTGGTGTTCAGCGGCAGTGCCTCGAGGACGACGAACACCGACGGCACCATGTACGACGGAAGCGCCTGCGCCAGCGCGGTCTTCGTCGCGGCGGCGTCGAGTTCGGCACCACCGGCCGGAACCACGTAGGCCACCAGCCGATCTCCGACGTGCGGGTCGTTGCGGACGAGGACGGCGACGTCCCGCACCTCGGCGCGGGCGCGCAGCACCGACTCGATCTCACCGAGTTCGATGCGGTAGCCGCGCACCTTGACCTGGAAGTCGGCGCGGTCGCGGTAGACCAGTTCGCCGCCGCGGTTCCAGTGCACGATGTCGCCCGTGCGGTACATCCGGCCCCCGCCGAACGGGTCGGCGACGAACCGGTCGGCGGTCAGGTCGGGACGGCCGTGGTAGCCGCGCGCCAGCTGGGCACCGGCCAGGTACAGCTCGCCGGCGACCCCGACCGGCACCGGACGCAGGCGCGCGTCGAGCACGTGGACCCGGGTGTTCCACTCGGGCACACCGATCGGCACGACCGTGGTGTCGGCGTCGTCGGTCTCGTGCACGGTGACGGACACGGCGGCCTCGGTCGGCCCGTACAGGTTGAACAGGACCGCCGCGTTGTCCGCGCGGAACTGCTGCGCAGTGGCCGCCGGCAGCGCCTCGCCGATGGCGAGCACGCGGCGCAGCGACGATGCGACCTCCCCGCCGGCGGCGGTCATGAGCATCGAGAGCATCGACGGCACCGAGTGCAGCGTGGTGACGCGCTCGTCGCGCAGCAGCCGCAGCAGGTAGTCGGGATCGCGGTGCCCGTCGGCGGTGGCGATCACCAGGCGCGCGCCGGAGGTGAGCGCCGACCAGAACTCCCACACCGACAGGTCGAACGTGGCGACGGTCTTGAGCAGCACCGCGTCGTCCGGTCCGAGGTCGAACGCGTCCCGCTTCCACAGCATCTGGTTGACGACGGCGGAGTGCGGAACCGCCACCCCCTTGGGCCGGCCCGTCGACCCGGACGTGAAGATCACGTACGCGGTGTTCGCGGCGCGCAGCGGCGCGCGGCGCTCCGCCGCCGTCACCGGCGCGTCCGGCAGCCCGGACAGGTCCACGCGGTCGAGTTCGACCACCGGCACGCCGGGCACGTCGAACCGGTCCGCCGCGACCGTGACCACACAGGTGGGGGCGGCGGTGTCGAGGATGTAGGCGTTGCGCTCGGCCGGCTGATCCGGATCGAGGGGCACATACGCGGCGCCGGCCGTGGCGATCGCGTACATGCCGACCACGAGTTCCGGCGAGCGTCGCGCGACGAGCGCCACCCGATCCTCCGGGCCCACGCCCAGGGCGATCAGGTGCCGGGCGAGGCGGTGGACTCGGGCGCCGAACTCGCCGTATGTGACGGCAACGCCCTCGTACACCAGTGCGACCGCGCCGGGATCCCGGCGCACCTGCTCGTCGAACAGGTCGACGAGCGTTGCGGCCGTGCCGGTCTCGTGGACGGTGTCGTTCCACGCCGTCAGGACGTCGTGCTGTTCGCGCGCGAGCAGCAACGGGTGGTCACCCACCGGCACGTCCGGCGCCTGCACGAGTGCACGGAGCAACTGCTGGAAGCGCTCGGCCACGGCACGGGCGGTGGACTCGTCGAACAGGTCGGTGGCGAACGTCAGGATCGCGTCCATCCCCGACGGGGCGCCCTGCTCGTCGTACCGGTCGCTGACGATCAGGTGCAGGTCGAACTGCGACGTGCCGCCCTCGAGGTCGATCGGCGCGACGGTCAGGCCCGCCAGTTCCAGTGCGGTGCGCTGCTGGTTCTGGAACGAGAAGCCCACCTGGAACAGCGGGTGCCGCGCGGTCGAGCGAGCCGGGTTGAGCACCTCCACGAGCCGCTCGAACGGCACGTCCGCATGCGCGAACGCCTGCAGGTCGGTTTCGCGGGCCGCCGCGAGCAGTTCGTCGAACGAGCGGCCGCCGTCGACGGAGAGCCGGAAGACCAGCGTGTTGACGAACATGCCGATCAGGTTCTCGACGGCGGCCTCGCCGCGGCCGGCGATGGGCGTGCCCACCGCGATGTCGGCGGATCCGGACAGGCGGGCGAGCAGCGTGGCGAACGCGGCGTGCATCGCCATGAACACGGTCGCGTTGCGGGCGCGGGCGAGATCGCGCAACGCGGCGTGCACGTCCGCGTCCACGGTGAACTCGACCCGGTCGCCGCGGAACGACTGCTGCGCCGGACGCGGCCGGTCGGTGGGCAGGTCGAGCTGGTCCGGCAGGTCGGCGAGCGCGGTCCGCCAGTGGTCGAGCTGCCGGGCGGCGAGCGACTCGGGGTCGTCCTCGGAGCCGAGCAGTTCCCGCTGCCACAGCGCGTAGTCCGCGTACTGCAGCTCGAGCGGCGCCCACGCCGGTTCGGTGCCGGCGGCCCGGGCGGCGTACGCGGTCATCACGTCGCGGACCATCGGGACCATCGACGAGCCGTCGGCGGCGATGTGGTGCACCACGGTGACCAGGACGTATTCGGCGGGCCCGAGGCGCAGCAGCGCGATCCGCAGCGGGATCTCGCGGGTGACGTCGAAGCCGGTCGACGCGAGTGCGCGCAGCCGCGACTCCAGCTCGGCCGCCGGGACGTCGACCGGCTCGAGACCGATCGGCACCGCGGTGGCGGGCCGGATCTCCTGCACCGGACCGGAGTTCGTCTCCGGGTACACGGTCCGCAGCGTCTCGTGGCGGGCCACCAGGTCGGCCACGGCGGCGCGCAGCGCGGCGACGTCGAGGTCACCGGTCAGCCGCAGGGCCATCGGGATGTTGTAGGCCGTCGACTCCGGGTCGAAGCGGTTGAGGAACCACATGCGCTGCTGCGCCGGCGAGAGCGGGATGCGTTCCGGACGCGTCCGCGCCGTCAGCGGCACCCGGCCGCCGCCGGTGGCGTCCTGCTCGACCCGCGCCGCGAGCGCGGCGACGGTCGACGCCTCGAACAGGGTCCGCACCGGAACCTGCGTGTCGAGCGCCGCCCCGAGCCGCGAGACGACCTGCGTGGCGATCAGCGAGTTGCCGCCGAGCTCGAAGAAGTCGTCGTCCGCACCCACCCGCTCGACGCCGAGCACCTCGGCGAACGTGCCGGCGACGATCTCCTCGACCGGGGTCGACGGCGCCCGGAAGACCCGGGTCTCGAACACCGGTTCCGGCAGCGCCCGGCGGTCGAGCTTGCCGTTGACCGTCAACGGAATCGCGTCGATCACCACGAACGCCGACGGCACCATGTACTCCGGCACCAGCGCGCCCACCCCGGCGCGCAGTTCCTCGACGTCGACGGTCGCGCCGTCCGCCGGCACCACGTACGCGACGATCCGCGCCGCCCCGGGGGCGTCCTCGCGCACGATCACCGCGGCCTGCCCGACCGGCTGCTGGGCCAGCACGGCCGACTCGACCTCGCCGAGCTCGATCCGGAAGCCACGGATCTTGACCTGGTCGTCCGCGCGGCCGAGGTACTCGAGGTCACCCGAGACCGCCCAGCGCGCCACATCGCCGGTGCGATAGAGCAATCCGCCGTCGGCGGAGAACGGATCGGCCACGAACCGGGCCGCGGACAGGTCCGGACGGCCCAGGTATCCGCGGGCCAGCTGCCCGCCGCCGACGTACATCTCACCGGCCACGCCCACCGGGACGGGGTTGAGACGGGTGTCGAGGACGTAGACCCGCAGGCCCGCGATCGGCACGCCCACGATGCTCGCCGAACCGGCCTCGGCCAGGTCCGCACCGATCTCCCGGTACGACACGTGCACCGTGGTCTCGGTGATGCCGTACATGTTCACCAGCCGCGGCGAGGTGTCCCCGTGCCGGGCGAACCAGCCCTCCAGGCGGCGCGGCTCGAGCGCCTCACCACCGAAGATCACGTACCGCAGGGCCAGCTCGCCACCGGTCCCGCCGGCCGTGCGGTCCGCCTCGGCGAGCTGGTAGAACGCCGACGGCGTCTGATTCAGCACCGTCACACCCTCGCGAACGAGCAACTCGCGGAACGCCTCCGGCGAGCGCGAGGTGAACCAGTCCACGACGACGAGGGTGCCGCCGTACAGCAGCGGACCCCACAGCTCCCACACCGAGAAGTCGAACGCGTACGAGTGGAACATCGTCCACACGTCCGACGGGCCGAAACCGTAGACCGACTCGGTGTTGACCATCAGCCGCACCACGTTCCGGTGCGGGATCAGCACGCCCTTCGGCCGGCCCGTGGACCCGGAGGTGTAGATGACGTACGCGAGGTTCGTGGCGTCGAGCGGCGCGGTGCGCTCCTCGTCGCGGATCGGCGCGTCGTCCACCCCCGACAGGTCGACGGTGTCGAGCTCGACCACCGGCACCGCGGTGGGCACGTCGACCCCCGTGCCGGAGAGGGTGAGCACCGCGGCCGGCGCGGCGTCGGTGAGCATGAACTCGATCCGGTCGGCCGGGTAGTTCGGGTCCACCGGCAGATACCCGCCGCCGGCCTCGAGCACCGCGACGAGCGCGACCACCAGATCCAGCGACCGCGGCAGCGCGACCGCCACGAGCGACTCCGGACCCACACCCACGGAGATCAGGTGCCGGGCCAGTCGCCGCGCCCGGGAGGCGAACTCGGCGTAGGTGAGCGCCTCGTCGCCGAACCGCACCGCGATGTCGCCGGGTGCGGCGGCGACGCGCGCCTCGAACATGTCCACCAGCGTCACGTCCGCCGGGGCGACGTCGTCGCCCAGCGAGTTCCACCGGGAGACCACGAGCTCGCGCTCGAACTCGTCGACGATCTCGATGTCACCGACCGCGACCGACGCGTCGGCCGCCACGGCCCGCAGGATCCGCAGCAGCTGCTCGGCGAACGCGGCGACCCGCAGCTCGTCGAACAGGTCGGTGGCGTAGGTCACGGCGGCATCGATGCCGGCGGCCGAGCCGTCCGGGGCCACCTGCTCCGAGAAGGTGAACTGCAGATCGAACTTCGCCGTGGGCGGGTCGTAGTCGAGCGCCTCCAGAGCGAGGCCGTCGAGTTCGAACTCGGCCTGTCCGATGTTCTGGAAGGTCAGCGCCACCTGGAACAGCGGGTGCCGGGCCTGGGAGCGTTCCGGATCGAGGATCTCCACCAGCCGTTCGAACGGCACGTCCGCGTGCGCGAAGGCATCGAGGTCGTTCTCGCGCACCGCGCTCAGCAGGTCCGCGAAGGACTGCCCGCCCCGCACGTCGGTGCGCAGGACGAGGGTGTTGACGAACATGCCGACGAGGTCGTCGAGGGCGGCCTCGCCGCGACCGGCGACCGGCGTGCCGATCGCGATGTCCTCGGTCGCGGACAACCGGGCCAGCAGCACCGCGAGCGCCGCGTGCACGACCATGAACAGCGACGTGTTCTTCTCGTGCGCGAGGTTCTGCAGGCGGTCGTGGAGCGCCTCCTCGACGCGGAAGCGGCTGGTGCGGCCGTGCCCGGAGGCCCGCTCGGGACGGACGCGATCGGAGGGCAGGTCGAGCTGGTCGGGCAGGGCGGCGAGGGTGCGCTTCCAGAACTCCACCTGCTCGGCGGCCACGGATCCCGGTTCGTCCTCGGAGCCGAGCACGTCGCGCTGCCACAGGGCGTAGTCCGCGTACTGGATCTCGAGCGGTGCCCAGCCGGGCAGCTCACCGCGGGTGCGGGCCGCGTAGGCGACCATCACGTCGCGGGCGAGCGGACGCACCGAGAACCCGTCCGTGGCGATGTGATGGGCGACGAACAGCAGCACATGCTCGGTCCGGCTCAGCTCGAAGACCACCGCGCGGAAGGGCACCTCGGTGGTGACGTCGAATCCGCGCGTCACCAGTTCGCGGGCGCGGTCCGGCAGGGCCTGCGCGTCGATGCGTTCGATCACGAGCCGCACCGGGGACTCCGGCAGGATCTGCTGGTAGCCGGTGCCGTCCACGTCGGGGTAGACGGTGCGCAGCACCTCGTGGCGCTCGGTCAGGTCCCGTATCGCCCCGCGCAGCGCGGGCACGTCGAGGGCGCCGGTGAAGCGCACGCCGATCGGCACGTTGTTCACCGCCGACTCGGGGTCGAAGCGGTTGAGGAACCACATGCGCTGCTGCGCCGGCGAGAGCGGGATGCGCTCGGGCCGCTCGTACGGGACCAGCGGCGTGCGGCGGCCGGCGCCGGCCTCCTGCTCGGCCCGCACCGCGAGGGCCTCGACGGTCGGGGCATCGAACAGGGCCCGCACCGGGATCGACGCGTCGAGCGCCTCGCTGAGGCGGGCCGCGACCTGCGTCGCGACGAGCGAGTTGCCACCGAGGTCGAAGAAGTCGTCGTCGCGGCCGACCCGCGGCACGCCCAGTACCTGGGCGAACACGCCCGCGACGATCTCCTCGACCGGGGTCCGCGGCGGGGTGAAGGTGCGCACCTCGAAGGTGGGGGCCGGCAGCGCGCGCCGGTCGATCTTGCCGCTGGCGTTCAGCGGGAAAGCGTCCAGTGCGACGAACGCGGAGGGCACCATGTACGACGGCAGCGTGGCCGCGAGCGCGTCCTTCGCCTTCGCGGGATCGAACTCCGCACCCGGCTCGGGGACGACGTAGCCGACCAGCTGCGGCCCGAAGCGCGGGTCCTCGCGCACCACGGCGACGGCCTGGCGCACCTCGTCGAGGGCGGCGAGCTGCGACTCGACCTCCCCGAGTTCGATGCGCAGCCCGCGTAGCTTGACCTGCAGGTCCGTGCGGCCCAGGTAGTCGAGCTCGCCCGCGGCGGTCCACCGCGCGAGGTCGCCGGTGCGGTACATCCGCTCGCCGGCGGCCCAGGGGTTCGCGACGAACCGCTCGGCCGTCAGATCCGCGCGGCCGTGATAGCCGCGGGCCAGCTGGACACCGGTGAGATAGAGCTCGCCGGCGACGCCGACGGGCACGGGGTGCAACCGTTCGTCGAGCACGAGCGCGTCGGTGTTCCACACCGGCGTACCGATCGGCACCGCCCCGGCGTCGTCGGCACCCGCCGTGCGGTGGACGGTCTGGATCGTCGTCTCGGTGGGTCCGTACAGGTTGTGGACGGGCGCGTCGTTCAGTGCGCGGAACCGTGCGACGGTTTCGGCCGGAAGGCTCTCGCCGCCGCAGAAGACCTGGGTCAGGGACGCGGCGGTCGTCCGGTCGAGGTGTTCGAGGACCGCGTCGAAGACGGCGGGCACGAACTGGGCCACCGTGACGGCGTGACGCGCGATCGCCGCCGCCATTCCGGCGGGGTCGCGGTGCAGGTCGGGCGCACCCACCACGATCCGCGCCCCCACCAGCGGGGGCAGGAAGATCTCCCACACCGAGGCGTCGAAGGTGGCGGGGGTCTTGAGCAGCAGGACGTCGCCGGCCGTCGGGCCGAACCGGTCCCGCATCCACAGCAACTGGTTGACCACGGCGGCGTGCGGCACGGCCACGCCCTTCGGCCGACCGGTGGAGCCGGACGTGTAGAGCACGTACGCGAGATGCTGCGGCCGCAGCGGCGCGAGCCGGTCGGCGTCGGTCAGCGGCGCGTCGCCGTACGGCGCGGTGTCGGCCTCGTCGAGCGCCACGACCGGCACCGCGTCCGCACCGGGCAGGCGGTCCCGCCCGGACCTGGTGAGAACCAGGACGGGCGAGGCGGATTCGAGGACGTACGTGATCCGGTCCGCCGGCTGGTCCGGGTCGAGCGGGACGTAAGCGGCCCCGGCGGCGAGGACCGCGTGGATCGCCACGAGCATCTCCGTGGAGCGGCCGGCGGCCACCGCGACCACCGTGTCCGGTCCCGCGCCGCGCGCGACGAGATACCGCGCCAGCGCGTTGACCCGGGAGCCGAACTCGCGGTAGGTCAGCGCCGACTCACCCGACTCGATCGCCACGGCGTCGGGGGTGCGGGCCGCCTGCTGGGCGAGGAGATCGACCAGCGTGGCCCCGCAGTCGAGCGTGCGGCGGGGCCCCCGCGCGAGCTGCTCGACCGCGTCGAGTTCCGCGCCCGGCAGCATCGGCAGGTCGCCGACCGGCACGTCGGGCTGCTCGGTCACCAGCCGCAGCAGCCGGACGAACCGGTCGCCGACGGCGGCCACGGTCGGGGCGTCGAACAGGTCGGTGGCGTAGGAGATCTCGACGGCGAGGTCGCCCGCGTCGGTGCCGGCCGCCTGACCCTCGAGGATCGTGACCATGAGGTCGAACTTCGACACGCCCGCGTCGAGGGGCAGCTGCGCGACGGACAGCCCCGGCAGTTCCAGGGCCACGTCGCCGATGTTCTGGAACGCCAGCATGACCTGGAACAGCGGAGTCCGGGCCTGGGTGCGTTCCGGCGCGAGCACGTCCACGAGACGCTCGAACGGCACCTCGGCGTGCGCGAAGGCCCCGAGGTCGACCTCGCGCACCCGGGCGAGCAGTTCGGCGAAGGTGTCGGCAGTGTCCACCTCGGTGCGCAGCACCAGGGTGTTGACGAACATGCCGATCAGGTTGTCGAGCGAGCGTTCCCCGCGGCCGGCCACCGGGGTGCCGACGGCGATGTCCCGGGACGTGCCGAGGCGGGCCAGCAGCAGCGCCAGGGTCGCGTGGACCACCATGAACACCGTCGCGCGCTGTTCCCCGGCGAGCCGGCCGAGCGCGGCGTGCAGCGACTCGTCGATGGTGAGGCGATGTGTCGCACCACGATTCGTCGCGACCCCGGGCCGCGGCCGGTCGGTCGGCAGGTCGAGCCCGTCCGGCAATCCGTCGAGCGCCTGCTTCCAGTACTCGAGCTGACGGGTGACGACGGAGTCCGGGTCGCCCTCGGAGCCGAGCACGTCGCGCTGCCACAGGGTGTAGTCGGCGTACTGGATCTCCAGCGGCTCCCAGGCGGGCTCGTTGCCGAGCGACCGGGCCGCGTAGGCGACCATGATGTCGCGGGTGAGCGGCCCCATCGAGAAGCCGTCGCCGGCGATATGGTGCATGACCGCGACGAGCACGTGCTCCTCGGGACTCAGGCACAGCAGGCGCACGACGATCGGGACGTCGGTGGACACGTCGAAGTGGGTGGCCGCCAGCGCCCGCAGCTCGCCGGGGAGCTGCGCCGGCTCGATCCGCACGGGCTCGAGCGAGACGCGAACCTCGGACGGGGCGAGCACCTTCTGGTAGCCGTACCCGTCGAGGTCGGGGTAGACGGTGCGCAGCGACTCGTGGCGGGCGAGGACGTCACACACCGCTTCCTCGAGCGCCGGGACGTCGAGCCGGCCGGACATGCGGACGGCGACGGGGATGTTGTTCGCCGTCGAGTCGGGATCGAACCGGTTGAGGAACCACATGCGCTGCTGGGCCAGCGACAGCGGCACCCGCTCGGGCCGGGGCTGCGGCACCAGCGGGGCCCGTCGCTCCGGGCCGTCGTGACCGTCGATCCGGGCGGCCAACGTCTCGACGGTCGAGTTCTCGAACAGCAGCCGCAGCGGCACCGACGCATCGAGCGCCGCACCGATCCGCGAGACCACCTGCGTGGCGATCAGCGAGTTGCCGCCGAGGGCGAAGAAGTCGTCGTCGACGCCCACCCGGTCGAGACCGAGCACCTCGGCGAACACACCCGCCACGATCTCCTCCACCGGAGTCGTCGCGGCCCGGAACGCCTTGACCTCGAACACCGGCTCCGGCAACGCCTTACGGTCCAGCTTGCCCGACGCGTTCAGCGGCAGCGCCTCCAGTTCCACGAACGCCGACGGCACCATGTACGACGGGAGCATCTGCCCCACCGCCGACCGGGCCGCGCCCTCGTCGAACACGGCACCGGCGGCCGGCACGACGTACCCCACCAGCTGATCCGACCGGACCAGTACCACTGCCTGCTCCACCGCCGGCACGTGCAGCAGCGCCGCCTCGATCTCGCCCAGCTCGATGCGCAGGCCGCGCAGCTTGACCTGGAAGTCCGTACGCCCGATGTACTCGAGTTCCCCGCCCTCGGTCCACGTCACCAGGTCGCCCGTGCGGTACAACCGCTCCCCGGGCGCGCCGAACGGCGATGCGACGAACCGGTCGGCCGTCAGGTCCGCCCGACCGACGTAGCCGCGGGCCAGCTGCACCCCCGCCAGGTACAGCTCCCCGGCCACCCCCACCGGGACCGGGCGCAGCCGGGCGTCGAGCACGTACACCCGCGTGTTCCACACCGGCGCACCGATCGGCACCGACACCACGTCCGCGTCGGTCACCTCGTGGAACGTCACGTCCACCGCGGCCTCGGTCGGCCCGTACAGGTTGTGCACGCTCACACCCGGCAGCACCGACCGCACCCGGGCGGCGACGGCGGCGGCGAGGGCCTCACCCGACGCGAAGACGTACCGCAACGACGAGATCCCGCCGACCGCGGACTCCGCGACGAACACCGCCAGCATCGACGGCACGAAGTGCGCGACCGTCACCGACCGTGCGCGCATGACCGCAGCGAGATACCCCGGGTCACGATGGCCGTCCGGCGCCGCCACCACCAGCCGCGCCCCGACCTGCAACGGCCAGAAGAACTCCCACACCGACACATCGAACGTGAACGGCGTCTTCTGCAACACCACATCCTCGGCGGTCAGCCCGTACCGCCCCTGCATCCACACCAGACGATTGACGATCGCCGCATGCGAGACGCCCACACCCTTCGGCCGGCCCGTCGACCCCGACGTGAAGATCACATACGCCGTGTTCGACGGCCGCAACGGCGCCGTCCGGTCCGCATCGGTCAACGGCGCATCCGACAGCGCCGCGACGTCCACCGCGTCGACCGCCAGCACACGCACCGACGACTCCGCCGGCGCCTCGAACCCGTCCCGCGTCGTGGTCAGCACCACCACCGGTTCCGCCACCTCGAGGATGTAGCCGTTGCGCTCCGCCGGCTGATCCGGATCCACCGGCACATACCCGCCCCCGGCCTCCACGACCGCGTACATCCCCACCAGCAGATCCACCGACCGGCGCATCGCCAACCCCACCAGCGACTCCGGCCCCACCCCCACCGACACCAGATGCCGCGCCAACCGGCGCACCCGCCCGGCGAACTCGCCGTACGTCAGCGACTCGTCCCCGAACACCACCGCCACCGCCTCCGGCGACCGGCGCACCCGCTCCTCGAACAACCCCACCAACGTCGCCGACGGCACCGGATGTGCCGTGTCGTTCCACACCTCGAGCACCCGCGACCGCTCCGCCGGCTCGAGGATCTCCAGGTCGCCCACCGCCACCGACGGATCCGCCACCACCTCCTCGAGCACCCGCACGAACCGCGCCGCGAACCCCGCCACCGTCGACGCATCGAAAAGATCCGTCGCATAGGTGATCTCGGCGACGAGCCCGTCGGCGCGGCCGTCGTCCGAGGACTCGGACAGCGTCAGCTGCAGGTCGAACTTCGCCACCGAGGTATCGATGGCCTGCGTCTCCAGGACGAGACGGGGCAGCTCCACGTGGGTCGACCCGAGATTCTGGAAGGCCAGCATGACCTGGAACAGCGGGTGCCGCGCCGTCGACCGGGCGGGATTGAGCACCTCCACCAGCCGCTCGAACGGCACGTCCGCGTGCGCGAACGCCCCGAGCGCCGCCTCGCGGGCCCGGGCGAGCTGCTCGGTGAACGGCCGGTTCGGGTCCACCTGGGTGCGCAGCACCAGGGTGTTGACGAACATGCCGACCACGTTGTCGAGTTCCTGCTCGCCGCGGCCGGCCACCGGGGTGCCGATGGCGATGTCGTCGGTGCCCGACAACCGCGCCAGCAGCACCGACAGCGCCGCGTGCACCACCATGAACAGGGTGGTGCCCTGCCGGCGCGCGACCTCGTCGAGCGCGGAGTGGATCTCGGAGGACACGACGAATCGTTCGGTCCCGCCGCGGAACGACTGCCGTGCCGGCCGGGGCCGGTCCGACGGCAGGTCGAGCTGGTCGGGCAGCCCGGCGAGGGTGTTGCGCCAGTACGCGAGCTGATCGGCGATCAGCGACTCCGGGTCGCCCTCGGAGCCGAGCAGTTCGTGCTGCCACAGCGTATAGTCCGCGTACTGCACCGGCAGCGGCGGCCACGCGGGGCGCTCCCACTCGATGCGCGCGGCGTAGGCGGCCATGACGTCGCGCGCGACGGGTCCCATCGACCAGCCGTCGGCGGAGATGTGGTGCATGACGATCGCGAGCACGTGCTCGGTCGGGCCGATCTCGAATAGGTGGGCCCGGATGGGCACCTCGCGGGTCACGTCGAACCCGGTGGATGCCAGCGCCGAGATCTCCTGCTGCAGATCCTCTTCCGTGATCAACGTGGGCGTCAGGTTGGGCACCGCCGTGGCGGCGTCCGTGACGACCTGCATCGGCCCGTCCGGCCCTTCCGGGTAGACGGTGCGAAGCGACTCGTGCCGGTCGATGACGTCCATGATCGCGACCTGCAGCGCGGTGATGTCGAGCTCACCGGACAGCCGCAGGGCGAAGGGCAGGTTGTAGGTGGCCGACTCGGGCTCGAATCGGTTGAGGAACCACATGCGCTGCTGGGCCAGGGACAGCGGGATCCGGTCGGGGCGCGGCCGGGCCACGAGCGGGATGCGCCGACCGGCGCCGGCCCGGTGTTCGACCCGCGCGGCCAGCGCGACGACGGTCGACGCCTCGAACAGCAGGCGCACGGGCACCTGGGTGTCGAGGGCCGCGCCGAGCCGGGACACGAGTTGTGTCGCGACGAGCGAGTTGCCGCCGAGTTCGAAGAAGTCGTCGTCCAGTCCGACGCGGTCGATACCGAGGACGTCCTCGAACGTGCCCGCGACGATCTCCTCGATCGGCGTGGTGGGGGCGCGGAAGGTCCGCGCCTCGAACACCGGCTCGGGCAGTGCCTTGCGGTCCACCTTCCCGTTCGGGGTGAGGGGGACGATGTCGAGGACGACGCACACCGAGGGGACCATGTAGGACGGCAGGAATCCGGCGACGTACTCGGTGAGTTCGTCGCTGTCGAGGCCCGCCTCGCCGTGGACATAGGTGACGAGAGTGGTCTGGCCCGAGGGCGTCTCGTGCCCGATCGTGGTGGCGAAGTCGACGGCGGGGTGGGACAGGAAGGCGGCGTCGATCTCACCGAGCTCGATGCGGTAACCGCGGACCTTGACCTGGAAGTCGGTCCGTCCGGCGTACACCAGCCGGCCCTCGTCGTCCCACCGCACGACGTCCCCGGTGCGGTACATGCGCTCGCCCGGCGCGCCGAACGGGGAGGCGACGAAGCGGTCCGCCGTCAGCGCCGGTCGCCGGTGGTAGCCACGGGCGAGGGCGTCCCCGGTCAGGTACAGCTCGCCGGACACGCCGACCGGGACGGGGTGCAGACGCGGGTCGAGCACCAGGGCACCGACGCCGGCGACGGGCGTGCCGATGGTGATGGGCTCCCCGGGGCGCAGTTCGCCACGGGTGGTGACGATCGTGGTCTCGGTGGGGCCGTACGCATTGAAGTAGCGGCGGCCCGGAGACCAGCGGGCGACCAGGTCGCCGGTGGAGACGTCGCCGCCGACGTTGAGGACGCGCAACGTGTCGAGGTCGCGGGGGTCGACCGAACCGAGCACGGCGGGAGTGATGACGGCGTGGGTCACCCCGTGCGCCTTGATCAGGTCGTGCAGTTCGGTGCCGCCCAGCACGTTCGCGGGGGTCACCACGAGCTCGGCGCCGGAGGCGCCGGCCATCAGCCACTCGAGCACCGACGGGTCGAAGCTGGGCGCGCACACGTGCAGCACCCGGGACCGGTCGGTGACGCCGTAGAGTTCGACGCTCTCCTGGACCAGCGCGGCGAGCCCGTGGTGGGTCACGGCGACGCCCTTCGGCAGGCCCGTCGAGCCCGAGGTGTAGATCATGTACGCGACGTGGTCCAGGCGCAGCGAGGCGAGCCGGTCCGCGTCGCGGACGGGCGCGGCGGACGCCCGCGCGATCGCCGCGACGGTCTCGGCGTCGTCCAGGGCGTTCCAGTCGAAGTCCGCGGGCAGCCCCGGCAGGTGCCCGGCGGTGGTCAGGCCGAGCACGGCGCCGGAGTCCCCGACGATGTGCCGGATGCGCTCGATCGGGTGCGCGGGATCGATCGGCACGTACGCGGCGCCGGTCTTGGCTACGGCCCACACGCAGTGCACCATCTCCGCCGAACGCGGGAATGCCAGTGCCACAATTGTTTCGGGACCGACGCCACTGTCGATGAGGACGCGCGCGAGACGATTGGACCACTCGTCGAGCTCGCGGTAGGTGAGAGCGGAGTCGCCGCACCGGACGGCGACCGTGTCGGGAGCGAGATCCGCACCGGCCGTGAGCAACTCGACGAGCGGCCGCTCGCTGCGGTGGAGCCCGGGGCCACGGACCGAGGCGAGCCGCGCCGACTCCTCGGGCGCAAGGATGTCGATGTCACCGACGGGCGTGGCGGCGTCGGCGACGATCGCCTCGAGGATCCGCACGAAACGCTGCCCGAAGACGTCGACGGTGTCGGCGTCGAACAGGTCGGTCGCGTACTCGAACACGGCGTCGACACCGGCCGGGCGGCCCGCGTCGTCGGTGCGCTCGACGAGCCACAGCTGCAGGTCGAACTTCGCGATCGGTACGTCCAGCTCGGCCGCGGTGGCGCGCACGCCGGAGAACGAGATGTCGCGCGTGCCCGGAGATTCCACGGCGAGCGCGGCCTGGAACAGCGGGTGACGGGCCGTGGAACGGGGCGGCTTGAGGACCTCCACGAGCCGCTCGAACGGGACGTCCGCGTTGGAGAAGGCGCTCAGGTCGGAGTCGCGGACCCGGTCGAGGAGTTCCTCGAAGCGCGCCCCCGGATCGACCCGGGTGCGCAGCACCAGCGTGTTGACGAACATGCCGATCAGGTCGTCGAGGAGACGATCGCCGCGGCCGGCGACGACGCTGCCGACGGTGATGTCGTCGGATCCGCTCAGCCTCGACAGGAGCACGGCGTAGGCGGAGTGCATCACCATGAACAGCGACGCCTGATGCGAGCGGGCCACCTCGGCCAGCCCCCGGTGGGTCTCGGGCGAGATCCCGAAGCGGCGCTTGCCGCCCCGGTAGGAGGCGACCGCCGGGCGGGGCCGGTCCGCGGGCAGGTCGAGCTGATCCGGGATGCCCTCGAGTTCGCGGGTCCAGTAGGCGATCTGCTGCGCAGAGATCGAGTCCGGGTCGGATTCGAGACCGAGCACATCGCGCTGCCACAGCGCGTAGTCGGCGTACTGCACCGGCAGCGGGGACCAGGCCGGTTCGGAGCCGGCGGCCCGCGCCGCGTACGCGGCCACGATGTCGCGCACGAGCGGCTCGAAGGACGATCCGTCCGCGGCGATGTGGTGCAGCACCATCGCCAGGACGAACTCGTCGTCCGCCAGGCGATACAGCGCGATCCGGAACGGCAGGTCGACGGTGACGTCGAATCCGCGCTCGGCCAGCGCCACGACCCGGGCGAGCAGATCGGACGCGGCGATGTCGAGGACGGGCACACGGCTGTCGACGTGTTCGACCGGCAGGATCACCTGCTGCGGTTCGCCGTCGACCGCCGGGTAGACGGTGCGCAGCGTCTCGTGCCGGGCGACGACGTCGCCGAAGGCGGCGTCGAGGGCAGCGGGATCGAGCGGACCGGTCAGCCGCACCGTGAAGGGCAGGTTGTAGGCGGCGGTGCCGACGTCGAACCGGTTGAGGAACCAGATCCGCTGCTGCGCCGTCGAGAGCGGCAGCACGTCCGGCCGCGAGCCCGCCACGAGCGGCCGGCGGGCCCCGGACCCGGACTGGCGCGCCACCCGGGCGGCGAGACCCACGACGGTGGACGACTCGAACAGCACCCGCACCGGCACCTGGGTGTCGAGTGCGGAGCCGATCCGGGAGACCAGCTGAGTGGCGACGAGCGAGTTGCCGCCGAGTTCGAAGAAGTCGTCGTCGAGCCCGACCTCGGCGACTCCGAGGACCTCGGAGAACGTCTCGGCCACGATCCGTTCGGCGGCGGTGCGCGGCGCCCGGAACATGCGGGCGCTGTTGAACACCGGCTCGGGCAGGGCCTTGCGGTCGAGCTTGCCGCTGGTGTTGAGCGGGAACGCCTCGAGCACCATCAGCGAGGCCGGCACCATGTACGACGGGAGCGCCCGCCCGAGCGCCTCGGTCAGCGCCTCGGCGTCGATCGCGTGCCCGGGGGCGGCGACGAGGTAGCCGACGAGCTGGTCGCCCGTCGCCGTGGGCACCACGAGCACGACGGCCTGCGACACCTCCGGGGCGGCGAGCAGGACCGTCTCGATCTCGCCCAGCTCGATCCGCTGGCCGCGGAACTTGACCTGGAAGTCGGTGCGGCCGATGTAGTCGAGGTATCCGCCACCGTCCGCGCCGAGGCGCCACAGCACGAGGTCGCCGGTGCGGTACATCCGGTCGCCGGGCGCACCGAACGGATCGGCGAGGAACCGGTCGGCGGTGAGGTCGGGGCGGCTCAGGTAACCGCGCGCGAGCTGGACACCGGCGAGATACAGCTCGCCGGGCCGGCCGGGCGGCACAGGGCGCAGCCGGTGGTCGAGGACGTAGGCGCGGCTGTTCCACTGCGGCACGCCGATCGGGACGGTGGTCACGTCCTCGGGTCCGGCGCGGTGGTAGGTGATCGAGACCGCGGCCTCGGTGGGTCCGTAGAGGTTGTGCAGCTGCGCGTTGCACAACTGGGCGAACGCCGCGGCCGTCTCCGCCGGCAGGGCCTCGCCGATCACGAACACGTGCCGCAGCGTGTCGCACGAGCCGGGGCGGGCATTGGCGACGAACACGGTGAGCATCGACGGGACGAAGTCGGTGACGGTGACGCCGTGCTCGGCGATCTTGTCGGCCACGTACATCGGGTCGCGGTGGCCGTCCGGGGTGGCGACGACCAGGGTCGCACCGACGCGCAGCGGCATGAAGAAGCCCCACAGCGACACGTCGAACGTCGTCGCGGTCTTCTGCAGGTATACGTCGGACGCCGACAGCGCGTACTGGTCGTTCATCCACCGGATCTGGTTGTCGATCGCCCGGTGGGTGACGGCGACGCCCTTGGGCCGCCCCGTGGAGCCGGAGGTGAAGATGACGTAGGCGGTGGTGTCGAGGCGCACCGGCGCGAGCCGGTCGGCGTCGGCGAGCGGGGGCGTGTCCAGGCCGGTGAGGTCGAGGCGGTCGATCTCGACCACGTCGAGGCCGGCAGGCAGGTCCACCTCGTCGCGCGCGGTCGTGACCACGCAGACGGGCCGGGCCGTCTCGAGGATGTAGGCGGTCCGGTCCGCGGGATGGTCCGGGTCGATCGGCACCCAGGCGCCGCCGGCCTTGACGATCGCGTACATGCCGACGAGCAGTTCCAGGGAGCGCCGCACCGACAGCCCGACCAGGGACTCGGGTCCCACGCCGCGGGCGACGAGCAGCCGCGCGAGCGCGTTCGCGCGGGCGTCGAACTCGGCGTACGTCAGGCTCTCGCCCTCGTACACGAGGGCCGGGGCGTCCGGTGTGCGCGCCACCTGCTCCTCGAACGCCTCCAGCAGCGTGCGGTGGTCGAGGGGGTGCTCGGTGCGGTTCCACTCGGTGAGCACCTGGGCGGTCTCGGTGCCCGTTCCGAGGGGCAGGTCCCAGACGCGCCGGTCGGGATCGGAGGCGACGAACCGGTCGAAGAACTCCACGAACCGGGAGTGGTGCGCACGGGACTCCTGCGCGCCGTAGAGGTTGGGGTTGGACTCGAAGTCGATGTGGGTGTGCGTGCCGCCGCTCTTGTAGACGTTGACGCCGAGGTCCTCGATGAGACCGGTGGACAGGATGTTGATCCGTCCCACCATGTCGCCGAGGCGGACCTCGTTGTCGAAAAGCATGATGTTGATCCACGGCCCGAAGAACGTCGAACGGCCGCCGGCCGCGTTGCCGGCGTCGCGGACGATGTCCTCGTGGCGGTACCGCTGGTGCCGCAGCGCACCGGAGACCGCGGCGGTGGCCGCCTCCACGAGCTGCCGCACGGTGGTGCCGGAGTCCACGTCGAGCCGCAACGGCACTACGTTGGAGACCATGCTGCCGGACCGGCGCAGCACCGCGGTGGTCCGCGCGGCGACGGGCAGGCTGAGCACGACGTCGGTGCGGCCGGTCATCTGGGCCATGTAGGCGGCGAAGGCGGCGATGACCGCGGTCGCGAGGCTGGTGTTCTCGCGTTCGGTGAAGCTGTCGACGAGCCGCTCGACGCGGTCGCCGAGGGCGGCGCTGTCGATCCGGCTGACGGGGGCCGGCGGGGCGGTGCGGCCGGCCAGGCTGGTGGGTTCCTCGATGCCCTCGATGACCGTCGACCAGTACTCGCGGTCGGTGTGGAACCGGGGTGAGTTCCGGTACGCGATCTCGGCCTCGTACACGGTGCGCACGTCCGAGGCCTTGTTGGGGCTGGGCTCGGCGCCTTCGACGGCGGCGGTGTAGAGCTCCGCGATGCGCGTCATGAAGGTGGCGGCACCGAAACCGTCCAGGGCGAGGTGGTGGACGCGGTTGTACCAGAAGTAGCGGCGCTCGCCGATCTGCAGGACGGTGGCCACGATGAGCCGGTCCTTGAGCACGTCGACCGGCGTGCTGCGGTCGGCGCGCATCCATTCGAGCGCGGCCTCGCGAGGGTTCTCCGCCGCCCGCAGGTCGACGAACCCGAGCGGCGCCTCGAGGCTGGGATCGACCAGCTGGTAGGGCTGCGCGTCGACCTCGAGGAAGCGCAGGAAGCCGGACCCCATCTCGAGGGCGGCGCGGGCGCTGGACTCCCGGAGCAGGTCGACATCGAGGTCGCCGACGAGCTCGACGTACTGGGCGATGTTCGCGGGCACGGAAGGATCGACGTGTTGCGCGAACCACATCCCGAGCTGCGCCGGGGAGAGGGGGAAGGCACCGTCCGGCACGTTCGCCGCGTTCGTGTTCGTCGCACCCGATCCGCCGACACCCAGCGAGTCCAAACCCCAACCTCTCTCTCACCGTCGGACGCAGGCCCGACCGTCGCGCCCGGTGGCCCGGGCGAGCACCGTGCTCAGGTATATCTGCAGTTCAGGGGAGGAGCGTTACACGGCGGACAACGGCGCGAACGCCGCGAGACCCGCCGGGACAACGATCCCCCCCGCCTGTCGGCGCGGAGCTGCCCGAGCAGGTTACTCGCCGGTCGCCTTCCGGCCGCGTGACTTGCGCACCGGACCAATCTACAGGGTCGGTAAGGTCGGCTTCATCTTCGCTGCCGGGGGTGTCGGAGCCGTCACCACAGCACGGCGATGACGACGTTGAGGACACCGAGAGCACCGGCCGCGTGTGCGAGGGCGGCGGTCGAGCCCGGGTTCTGCCGTTCCTTCTTCATGCCGACGATCGCGAGGACGAGGATGACGACGGCGACGACGAGCTTGATACCGATCTTCATGTGGTTCAGGTCGGCGTCGTTCGCCTCGTTGAGCCCGACCAGTGCGAGACCGGTCACCACCTGCAGGATCGCGCCGTGCAGCATGCCGGCCACCACGCGCGGTTCCTTGATCACGGCGAGCCAGGAGCCGATGATCCCGGCGAGGCCGATGAAGTGCAGGATGAGGAAGATCTTGATCGCGACGTCCATGCGGCCATCGGATCACCCGAGCAGGACGGATGTCCAATCAGGCTCACCCCACCGGATGCGCCGTCCGGTGACGCGGGTCACCGCGGCTCCTTCCGCTGCCCCGCGTACCAGTCGAGCAGCTCCGGCGCGTCGACCGCGCTGCGATCCACCGTGCGCGCCGCGTCGGCGCCCTGGAAGAGCCGCTTGATCGGCACCTCGAGCTTCTTGCCGGTGCGGGTGTGCGGCACACCGGGGGCGGCGACGATGTCGTCGGGGACGTGCCGCGGCGAGGCCTGCTCCCGGATGACCGCGCGGATCTTCTCCCGCAGCTCGTCGTCGAGCTCGACCCCGTCGGCGAGCACCACGAACAGCGGCATCCAGTAGCCGCCGTCCGGCTGCTCGGCGCCGATCACGAGCGCCTCGACGACCTCCGGGAGTTTCTCGACGGCCTGATAGATGTCGGCGCTGCCCATCCGGACGCCGTGCCGGTTGAGCGTCGAGTCGGAGCGCCCGTGCATCTCCACGGTCCCGCGCCCGGTGATCGTGATCCAGTCGCCGTGTCGCCACACCCCGGGATAGACGGAGAAGTACGCCTCGCGGTAGCGGTGCCCGTCCGGGTCGTTCCAGAAACGGACCGGCATCGACGGCATGGGTGCGGTCACCACGAGCTCCCCCACGTCGCCGCGGACCGGGCGGCCGTGTTCGTCGTACGCGTCGAGTGCGACGCCGAGGTACGGCACCGACAGCTCGCCCGGCCACACCGGGACGGTGCGCACCGCGCCGACGAAGGCCGACACCACGTCGGTGCCGCCGGTGATGGACATCACCGGGACGTGTTCGCCGACGTTCTCCGCCAGCCACCGCGACGAGGACGCGGGCAGCGTGGACCCGGTGACCCCGACGGCCCGCAACGCGGACAGGTCGTGGTCCCGCCGGGGTACGACGCCCGCCTTGATGCAGGCGAGCACGTAGCCGGGACTCGTGCCGAGGACGGTGACCCGTTCCTCCGCGGCGATCCGCCACAGCCGGTCGACCCGCGGGTGTGACGGGCTGCCGTCGTAGCAGACGATCGTGGCCCCGACGAGCAGCCCGGCCGCCTGGAAGTTCCACATCATCCAGCTCGGGCTGGTGTACCAGAGGAAGGTGTCGTCGGGCCCGAGGTCGGTGTGCAGCGAGACCGCCTTGAGATGCTCGAGCACCACCCCGCCGTGCCCGTGCACGATGCCCTTCGGCAGGCCGGTGGTCCCGGAGGAGAACACGACCCACAACGGATGGTCGAACGGCACCGGCTCGGGGTCGAGGGGTTGGGCCCCGACGGTCGCCGCCTCCCAGGTGAGCGCGCCTTCGAGGTCCTGCCGCGGACCACCGAGCCGGGGCACCACGACGGTCAGCGCCAGCGACGGCAACCCCTCCCGCAGCCGGCCGACCGCCTCGGCGCGGGGGTGGGTGCGGCCGGCGAACCGGTAGCCGTCGGCGGTGATCAGGGCAGCGGGGTCGAGTTGCCCGAGCCGGTCCAGGGCTGCGGGGGCCGAGTAGTCCTGGCCGCAGGCCGCCCACACGGCGCCGATGCTCGCGGTGGCGAGCAGCGCGACCACGGCCTCCGGGATGTTCGGCAGGTAGCCGACGACGCGGTCACCGACGCCGATGCCGTGCTCGCGCAGCGTGGCGGCCAGCGCGGCCGCCTGCCTGCGCAGTTCGGCCCAGCCCAGCTCGGTGCGTTCCCCGTCCTCGCCGACGTACACGATCGCCGGGCGGTCGTCGCGCGCGTGCCGCAGGGCCTGCTCCACGTAGTTCAGTCGCGCCCCGGGGAACCAGACCGCCCCGGGCATCGAGGCGTCGGCCAGCGCCGGTCCCGGATCGGTGCGCGACCGCACGTCGAACCAGTCCCACACGTCCTGCCAGAACCGCCCGAGGTCGTCGACGGACCACCGCCACAGAGCGTGGTAGTCGGGAAGAGAGAGGCCGTGGCGCTGCTCGACCCACCGGGTGAAGGCGGTGATGCGGGCGTCGGCGACGTCCTGTTCGGTGGGGGTCCACTGCGGCGGCACCGGGGTGTCGGTCATGCCGTCGCACCCCCTCGGTGATCGCCCGAGCGGGCCTCGACGGAGCGGTGCAGGATCTGCTCCGCGTGCCGCAGCACCGGCGCGTCGACCATCCGGCCCTCGAACTGGAACACCCCCCGCTCCTCCGGCACCGCCGCCAGCACCCGCCGCGCCCACGCCACATCCTCCGCGCTCGGCGCGTACGCGGACCGGATCACCGCCACCTGACCGGGGTGGATCGCCACCTTCGCATCGAACCCGACCGCCACCGCGTCCAGCGCCTCCGCCCGCAACCCGTCGTGATCCCTGATGTTCAGATACACCGAGTCCAGGGCGAACCGCCCGTACGCCTTCGCCGCCAGCAACGCCTGCGACCGCACGTGCCGCGCCACGTCCCGATACGTCCCGTCGCCCCGGCGGGACGACTGCCCACCCAGGCCGACCACGAGATCCTCCGCACCCCACATCAGACCGACCGTGCCCGCCGCCAGGGCGATCTCGTCGACCTTCAACGCCCCCAGCGGGGACTCGATCAGCGCGATCACCTCCCGCGGCGCCAGCGACGTCACCTGCTGCGCCGACTCGCACTTGGCCGGCATCACCCGCATGTAGTCGGTGGCCGCCAGCGCCTTCAGGTCCGCCTCGTGCTCGTCGGTGCCGACGGGGTTGACCCGCACCACCGTCCGGGCCGGATCGAGCAGGGTGTCCTGCAGGCACCGGCGCGCGTAGTCCTTGTCCCCCGGCGCCACCCCGTCCTCGAGATCGAGGATCACCACATCCGCCGTCGCGGCCGCCTTACCGAACCGCTCCGGACGATCGGCCGGACAGAACAACCACGCCGGGCCGCCGACGCTGTACATAGAGACCTCCTCGATCGGGTGATCTCTTCGATGATGCGGCCCGGGCACCGCACTGTCAGCACAATCGTGACCCGAGCGCGGGACGGGTGGTCGTCCGCGCGGGAATTCCGCGCGGACGACCGGCAAGAGCGCGGATCCGTCAGGCGCCGGCCGCTGCCTCCGACTGCCCGGCCGCTGCCTCCGACTGCCCGGCCGCTGCCTCCGACTGCACCGAGCGGTGCAGGATCTGCTCCGCGTGCCGCAGCACCGGCGCGTCGACCATCCGGCCCTCGAACTGGAACACCCCCCGCTCCTCCGGCACCGCCGCCAGCACCCGCCGCGCCCACGCCACATCCTCCGCGCTCGGCGCGTACGCGGACCGGATCACCGCCACCTGACCGGGGTGGATCGCCACCTTCGCATCGAACCCGACCGCCACCGCGTCCAGCGCCTCCGCCCGCAACCCGTCGTGATCCCTGATGTTCAGATACACCGAGTCCAGGGCGAACCGCCCGTACGCCTTCGCCGCCAGCAACGCCTGCGACCGCACGTGCCGCGCCACGTCCCGATACGTCCCGTCCCCCCGGCGGGACGACTGCCCACCCAGGCCGACCACGAGATCCTCCGCACCCCACATCAGACCGACCGTGCCCGCCGCCAGGGCGATCTCGTCGACCTTCAACGCCCCCAGCGGGGACTCGATCAGCGCGATCACCTCCCGCGGCGCCAGCGACGTCACCTGCTGCGCCGACTCGCACTTGGCCAGCATCACGCGGGAATAGGGGGTCTTCGCGAGGGACTCGAGATCGGCGAGGTGGTCGGCCGTGCCGGCCGGGTTGAGCCGCACCACCGTCCGGGCCGGATCGAGCGGGGTGTCCTGCAGGCACCGGCGCGCGTAGTCCTTGTCCCCCGGCGCCACCCCGTCCTCGAGATCGAGGATCACCACATCCGCCGTCGCGGCCGCCTTACCGAACCGCTCCGGACGATCGGCCGGACAGAACAACCACGCCGGACCACCCACGGAGTCGACGGAACCCATGCTTGTCCCCTATCCCTTCTGCGTGTCGTCGGCGGGCCGGCATTGCACGAGTGTCTGGCGCACCGCGACCGCGACGACGTCGCCGTGCTGGTTGCGGGCCGTGTGCTCGAGCGTGACGATCCCCTGCCCCGGACGGGACTTGGACTCGCGCTTGTCGGTGACCAGGGTCTCGGCGTACAGGGTGTCGCCGTGGCGGACCGGCGCGGGGAACTTGATCTCCGAGAAGCCGAGGTTGGCGACGATCGTGCCCTGGGTCAGCTGCGCCACCGACAATCCGACGAGGGTGGACAGGGTGAACATCGAATTCACCAGGCGCTCACCGAATTCGGTGCCCTCACTGTAGGCGGCGTCGAGGTGCAGCGCCTGCGTGTTCATCGTCATCGTGGTGAACGCGACGTTGTCGGCCTCGGTGACGGTGCGCCCGGGGCGGTGCTCGTAGACCGTGCCGACCTCGAACTCCTCGAACCACAGTCCCCGCTGGGTGACGCGTCGCTGAGCGCTCACAGGCCGAGCTCCCGCGCCACGAGCATGAGCTGGACCTCGGTGGTGCCCTCGCCGATCTCGAGGATCTTGCTGTCCCGGTAGTGCCGGGCCACCGCGTACTCGTTCATGAAGCCGTAGCCGCCGTGGATCTGCGTCGCGTCGCGCGCGTTGTCCATCGCCGCTTCCGACGCGACCAGCTTGGCGATGGCAGCCTGCTTCTTGAACGGCTTGCCCGCCAGCATGAGGGCCGCGGCGTCGTAGTAGGCGGCGCGGGCGGCATGGGCCCGTGCCTCCATCCGGGCGATCTTGAAGGCGATCGCCTGGTTCCGGCCGATGGGACGGCCGAACGCCTCGCGCTCCTTCGCGTACTTGACGGACTCGTCGACGCAGCCCTGCGCCGCGCCGGTGGACAGGGCGGCGATCGCGATGCGGCCCTCGTCGAGGATGCGCAGGAAGTTCGCGTAGCCGCGGCCGCGCTCGCCGAGCAGGTTCTCCGCCGGCACCCGCACGTCGGTGAAGCTCAGCGGGTGGGTGTCCGAGGCGTTCCAGCCGACCTTGTTGTAGGCGGGCTCGGCGACGAAGCCGGGCGTGTCGGTGGGCACGACGATCGTGGAGATCTCCTTCTTGCCGTCGCGTTCGCCGGTGACGGCGGTGACGGTCACGATCTCGGTGATGTCGGTGCCGGAGTTGGTGATGAACTGCTTGCTGCCGTTGATGATCCACTGGTCACCGTCGAGCTTGGCGGTGGTCTTGGTGCCGCCGGCGTCGCTGCCGGCGCCGGGCTCGGTCAGGCCGAACGCGCCCAGCGCCCGTCCCGCGGCGAGCTGCGGCAGCCACTTCTGCTTCTGCTCCTCGGTGCCGAAGCGGTAGATCGGCATCGCGCCGAGCGAGACGCCGGCCTCGAGGGTGATGGCCACGGACTGGTCGACCTTGCCGAGTTCCTCGAGCGCGAGGCACAGCGCGAAGTAGTCTCCGCCCTGCCCGCCGTACTCCTCGGGGAACGGCAGCCCGAACAGGCCGAGGTCGGCCATGCCCGCGACGACCTCGTACGGGAACGTGTGGTTGGCGTCGTGCTCGGCGGCGACGGGTGCGACGACGGTCTGCGCGAAGTCTGCGACGGTGTTCTTCAGGTCCCGGTAGTCCTCGGGAAGCTGTCCGGTGGAGAGGTAGTCGGTCATCGGGGTGTCCTAGCTGTCGGTGGTGTCGGTGGGGGCGGGAACGGAGTGGGTGGGAACTCCGCTGCCGGGGACGACGCGGGCGAGGAGCTGGTCGACCTTGACCTGGTCGCCGGGGGCGACGAGGAGTTCGACGGTGCCGTCGACGGGCGTGGTCAGGGCGTGTTCCATCTTCATCGCCTCGACGACGACGACGGTGCTGCCGGCGGTGACGGTGGCACCGTTCTCGACGGGGACGGCGATGACGGTGCCGGGCATCGGGCTGGTCAGCTCGGCCTCGCCGGCGTGGGCGTCGGCGTCGCGGATGTTCGGTTCGCGGGCCTCGCGCACCGGCCAGGTGCCGCCGTCACCGGCGAGCCACAGCTGCCCGTCGCCCTCGGCGACGAGGAACTCCGAGCGCACCCCGTCGAGGGTGACGGCGAGGCGGCCGGCGTCGAGCCGGGCGGTGAGTGCCCGCTCGGGGCCGTCCTCGATCCGGGCGGTGGCGGCCTCCGGGGTGCCGGTGAGGTGCACGTGATCGGTGCGGGTGGGGGTCTGCAGCCGCACGGTGGTCGGCGCGGGTCCTCCGACCCGCCAGCCGGTGGGCCGGTCCCACGGGTCCACTGCCGACGTCGTGGACGTCGCGGGCCAGCGGCGCAGCCAGCGGTGCGCGGCCGCGGCGACGAGCACCGCGTCGGGGGTGTCCGGGGCGGTGTAGTCGTCGAGGCGGCGATCGAGCAGCCCGGTGTCGAGGTTGCCGGCCTGCACGTCGGGATCGGCGAGCAGGAAGCGGGCGAAGTCGATGTTGGTGACCACCCCGAGGACCGCGGTCTCGGCCAGGGCCCGGTCGAGCCGGCGCAGCGCGGCGGCGCGGTCGGGTCCGTGCGCGATCACCTTCGACAGCATCGGGTCGTAGTCGCTGCCGACGACCGTGCCCACCTCGAGCCCGGAGTCGACGCGGATGCCCGCTGCGGTGACATTTCCCGTCGCTGCGCTCGCCCCGGTGACATTTCCCGTCGCTGCGTTCGCCCCGGTGTCGGCCTGGGCGCCGGGTTCGTCGAGCCCGACGACGGTGCCGCCGGTAGGCAGGAATCCGCGGGCGGGGTCCTCGGCGTAGACGCGGGCCTCGATCGCGTGCCCGGTCAGGGTGATGTCGTCCTGTTCGAAGCCGAGCGCCTCGCCGGCGGCGACGCGCACCTGCCACTCCACCAGGTCCAGTCCGGTGACCAGTTCGGTGACGGGGTGCTCGACCTGCAGGCGGGTGTTCATCTCCATGAAGAAGAACTCGTCCGGCGCGTCCGCGGAGACGATGAACTCCACCGTGCCGGCGCCGGTGTAGTCGACGCTGCGGGCGGTGTTGCACGCGGCCTGCCCGATCCGGGCGCGGGTGGCCTCGTCGAGCAGCGGCGACGGGGCCTCCTCGATCACCTTCTGGTGGCGGCGCTGCAGGCTGCACTCACGCTCGCCGAGATGGACGACGTTGCCGTGGGTGTCGGCGAGGATCTGCACCTCGATGTGCCGTGGGCGCTGCACGAACCGTTCGAGGAACAGGGTGTCGTCACCGAACGCGGAGGCCGCCTCGCGCCGCGCGGAGGCGAGCGCCTCGGCGAGCTGACCGGATTCGGTGACCAGGCGCATGCCCTTGCCGCCGCCGCCGGCGGACGGCTTGATCAGCACCGGGTATCCGATGTCGCCGGCCGCGGCGATCAGCTCGTCGTCGGTCAGGCCGGGCCGGGAGATGCCGGGCACGACCGGGACGTCGAACGCGGCGACGGCGTTCTTGGCGGTGATCTTGTCGCCCATGACCTCGATGGCCTTGGCGGGCGGGCCGAGGAACACGATCCCGGCGTCGGCGCAGGCCTGCGCGAAGCCCGAGTTCTCGGACAGGAAGCCGTAACCGGGGTGGATCGCCTGCGCACCGGTGCGCCGGGCCGCGTCGATCACCTTGGCGATGTCGAGGTAGCTCTCGCGCGCGGCGGCGGGGCCGAGGCGCACCGCGGTGTCGGCCTCACGCACGTGCCGGGCGCCGGCGTCGGCGTCGCTGTACACGGCGACGGACCGGATGCCCATGCGGCGCAGGGTCCGGATCACCCGGACCGCGATCTCCCCGCGGTTGGCCACCAGTACGGTATGGAACATCCCGGCTCGGCCGGTGGTATCGAACATGTTCATGTGCCTCACATCCGGAAGACGCCGTAGGAGACCGGCTCGAGGGGTGCGTTCGCGCACGCCGACAGGGCCAGGCCGAGAACTTCCCGCGTGTCGGCGGGATCGATGATGCCGTCGTCCCACAGCCGCGCGGTCGAGTAGTAGGGGTTGCCCTGGTGCTCGTACTGGGCGCGGATCGGCGCCTTGAACGCCTCCTCCTGCTCGGCGGTCCACGGGGTGCCGGACGCGTCGAGCTGTTCCGAACGCACCGTCGCCAGGACGGAGGCGGCCTGCTCGCCGCCCATCACCGAGATGCGGGCGTTGGGCCACATCCACAGGAAGCGCGGCGAGTACGCCCGCCCGCACATCGAGTAGTTGCCGGCGCCGTAGGAGCCGCCGACGACGACGGTCAGCTTCGGCACCCGCGCGCACGCGACGGCGGTGACCATCTTGGCGCCGTGCTTGGCGATGCCGCCGGCCTCGTAGTCCCGGCCGACCATGAAGCCGGAGATGTTCTGCAGGAACAGCAGCGGGATCGAGCGCTTGTCGCACAGCTCGATGAAATGGGCGCCCTTCTGGGCGGATTCACCGAACAGCACGCCGTTGTTGGCGACGATGCCGACCGGGTGGCCGTGGATCCGGGCGAAGCCGGTGACCAGGGTCTTGCCGTACTCGGCCTTGAACTCGGAAAAGCTCGAGCCGGGCCCGGCGGGGTCGCCGTCGACGATGCGCTCGATGACCTCGTGCACGTCGTAGGGGGTGCGCGGGTCGGTGGGCACCACGTCGTACAGCTCGGCCGGATCCGCGGCGGGCGCGAAGGTCGGCGCCACGTCCCACGGCCGGGGGTTGCGGGGCCCGAACGTGGCGACGATGTCGCGCACCCTGTTCAGCGCGTCGCGGTCGTCCTCGGCGAGATGGTCGGTGACACCGGAGACCTTCGAGTGCAGGTCGCCGCCGCCGAGTTCCTCCGCGGTGACGACCTCGCCGGTGGCGGCCTTCACCAGCGGCGGGCCGCCGAGGAAGATGGTGCCCTGGTTGCGGACGATGACGGCCTCGTCGCTCATCGCGGGCACGTAGGCGCCGCCGGCGGTGCACGAGCCCAGCACCGCGGCGATCTGCGGGATCCCCTTGGCGCTCATGGTGGCCTGGTTGTAGAAGATGCGGCCGAAGTGCTCGCGGTCGGGGAACACCTCGTCCTGCCGCGGCAGGAACGCCCCGCCGGAGTCGACCAGGTAGAGGCAGGGCAGCTGGTTCTGCAGCGCGATCTCCTGCGCCCGCAGGTGCTTCTTGACCGTGATCGGGTAGTAGGTGCCGCCCTTGACGGTGGCGTCGTTGGCGACGATCACGCACTCGCGGCCGGACACCCGGCCGATGCCGGCGATGATGCCCGCGCCCGGGCACTCGTCGTCGTACATGCCGTTCGCGGCCAGCGGCGCGATCTCGAGAAACGCGCTGCCGGGGTCGAGCAGGGCGTCGACGCGGTCCCGGGGCAGCAGCTTGCCGCGGGCGACGTGCCGATCCCGCGCCTTCTCACTGCCGCCGAGGGCGGCGGTCGCGAGCATGTCGCGCAGCTCGGCGACCAGCTGGACGTGCTGGTCGCGGTAGGTCCGCGGAGCGGTTGTTGGGGGGGTTGTCACAGTACCGTCCTCGCCATGGGGGTGAACGCCTGAGTTAATACTCGATAACTGAAAATAAGGTTAGCTGTGATTAACTGAGTTGTCCAGACCACATCAGGAAGGAAGGGTGCGGCCGATGACCGAGCTGAAGCCGGACACCGACGAGCAGCTGCTCACCGCGCGCGGCCGGGCCAAGGCCGACCGGCGGCGGCAACTGCTGCAGGCCGCGGCACGGCTCGTCGCCGAGCGCGGCTTCAACGGCGTGCGCCTCGAGGATCTCGGCGCGGCGGTGGGCATCAGCGGTCCCGCCGTCTACCGGCACTTCCCCAACAAGGACGCGCTGCTCGTCGAGCTCCTGGTCGACATCAGCCGCCGCCTGCTGGCGGGCGGTACCGACGTGATCGACCACACCGACGAGCCCCGGCGCGCACTCGACCGGCTCGTGGACTTCCACCTCGACTTCGCGCTCGGGGAGCCGGACCTGATCCGCGTCCAGGACCGGGAGCTGCAGTCCCTCCCGGAGGACGCCCGCCGGGAGGTGCGCCAGACCCAGCGGCGGTACGTCGAGCTGTGGGTGGGCGTGCTGCGCCGGCTCGACCCCGCCCTGGGGGAGTCCGACGCTCGGACCATGGCCCACGCGGCGTTCGGGCTCATCAACTCGACGCCGCACAGCGCCGACCGGGCCTCTCCCGCGGCGACCCGGGCGGTCCTGCGGCGCATGACCCTGGCCGCGCTCGGTGCTGATCGGCCGGGCACCGCGGCCTCCGGGACCTGAACAGGCACGGAGACCCCGTCCGGATCTCCGGACGGGGTCCCGTTTCGCCGCTGTTACCGGACCCTGCTCCTCGTCATGGAGGTGTAGGCCAGCGTCAGCACCGCGGCCACGGCGATACTGATGATCCAGCGGATCCAGTCGATACCTTCGGTGTCGCCCTGGTCGCTGATCATGCCCCAGATCCAGTAGCCGAGCAGGGCACCGATGATGCCGATGACGATGGTGATGAGCCATCCCATCGCCTGCTTCCCCGGTATCACCAGGCGTGCGAGCACACCGATGACCGCGCCGAAGATGATCGTGCCGATGATTTCTCCCATCACGGGCTCCTCTCTCGGAACATCGAACCGTGGGGACGGTATGCCACAGGGTGCGCGGAATATGCGCACTTCGGGTGAATTCCGGTGAATCTTCTGCAAAAAGTTGCGCGGTCCCGGAGGTGCGCCCTGCCCGGCGGGCGAGGCGCACCCCACGATCAGGCGTCGTGGACGATGACGCCGCGGATGTTCTTGCCGTCCCGCAGGTCCTGGTAGCCCTGGTTGACCTCCTCCAGGCTGTAGCGATGGGTGACCAGCTCGTCGAGCTTCAGCTGGCCGGCATCGTAGAGCCGCAGCAGCCGCACGATGTCGTACTGCGGGTTCGCCGAGCCGAACAGCGAGCCCTTGATGGTCTTCTGGAACAGGGTCAGTTCCGTTCCGGACACGTGCACGGTCAGCTTCTCGGGATTGGCCAGGCCGGTGATGACGACGGTGCCGCCCTTGCCCACGATCGAGGTGGCCGCCGAGACGACCTCCTCGTCGACGGTGCCGACGAGGATCAGGGCGGCGTCGGCGCCCTGGCCCCAGCTCAGCTCGTTGACCTTCTCGGCCGCCTCGGCGGCGCTCGCGAAGGCGTGCGTGGCACCGAACTTCAGGGCGGTCTCGCGCTTGAACTCCACCGGGTCGACGACCACCACGTACTTGGCGCCCGCGTGCACGGCACCCTGGACGGCATTGACACCGAGGCCGCCGATGCCGTAGATCACGACGATGTCCCCGGCACGGACGTCCCCGGCGTACACCGCGGTGCCCCAACCGGACGGCACACCGCAGCCGACGAGCACGGCGGTCTCGAGCGGGAGCCAGTCGTCGACCTTGACCACCGAGTGCTGCGAGATGGTGGCGCGTTCGGCGAACGTGCCGAGCATGCACATCGCGCCGAAGTCGGTGCTGCCGGAGTGGAACCGGAACGAGCCGTCCGGCATGCAGCCCTCGAGGATGGTGGCGCCCATGTCGCACAGGTTCTGCCGGCCCGTCGAGCAGTACCGGCAGGTGCCGCAGTTCGGGATGAAGCTGCACACCACGTGGTCACCGGGCTTGACCTTGGTGACGCCGGGGCCGACCTCCTCGATGATGCCGGAACCCTCGTGGCCACCGACGATCGGGAAGCGCGGGGGCAGGTCCCCGTCGGTCAGGTGCAGGTCCGAGTGGCACAGGCCCGCCGCGGTGTACTTGATCAGCACCTCGCCTGGGCCCGGGCCGTCGAGGTCGAGTTCCATGATCTCGAACGGCTTGCCGGTCTCGAGCAGGACTGCGGCTTTGGTCTTCATCGTTGTTCTCCTTGAGGGTGGCGGGTGACGGGGGTCAGAGGGCGATGTTCACGGCCTTGGTCTGGGTGTAGAGGTCCAGCGCTCCCGCGCCGAGCTCGCGTCCCCACCCGGACTGCTTGAACCCGCCGAACGGCATCGCGGTGTCGAAGCCGTTGTACTGGTTGATCCACACCGAACCGGCCTTGAGCCGCCGCGCGGTGCGGTGCGCCTTCGACAGGTCCCGGGTCCAGATGCCGGCGGCCAGCCCGTAGATCGAGTCGTTGGCCGCGGCGGTGATGCCCTCGTCGGCGTCGAACGGCATGGCGGCGACGACGGGACCGAAGATCTCCTCGCGCACCACGCTGAAGTCGGGCTGCACGTCCACCAGCACGGTCGGTTCGACGAAGAAGCCCTTGTCGCCCCAGCGCTTTCCGCCGGTGAGGGCGCGTGCCCCGTCGGTCAGGCCCTGGCGCAGGTAGCCGGTGACCCGGTCCAGCTGCTCCTGGGAGACCAGCGGGCCGAGCTGGGTGGCCGGGTCGAGACCGGGGCCGATCTTCACCTTGCTCGCCGCCTCCGCGACGGCCTCGGTGAACTTCTCGAAGATGGGACGCTCGACGAACAACCGGGTGCCGGCGACGCAGCACTGGCCGTGGTTGAACAGCCACGCATCGAGCGATCCGGCGACGGCGGCGTCGAAATCGGCGTCGGCGAAGACGATGTTCGGGCTCTTGCCGCCGAGTTCGAGAGAGACCTTCTTCAGGTTTCCCTTGGCGGCGTCGACGACCTTCTTGCCCACCTCGGTGGACCCGGTGAAGGCGATCTTGTCGACGTCGTCGTGGGCGGCGAGCGCGGCGCCGGCGTCGCCGAAGCCGGGCACGATGTTCACCACGCCGGGCGGGAAGCCGGCCTCCTCGAAGATCTCGGCGAGCAGCAGCGCCGTGAGCGGGGTCTGCTCTGCGGGCTTGAGGATGACCGTGTTGCCGGCGGCCAGGGCCGGCGCGAGCTTGAACGCGGCCATCAGCAGCGGGAAGTTCCAGGGCACGATGAGCCCGCACACGCCCACCGGCTCGCGCAGCGTGTAGGCGTGGAACTCACCGCCGGGCACGAACGGCATCGTGACGTTGACCGTGCTGCCCTCGATCTTGGTGGCCCACCCGGCGTAGTAGCGGAAGATGTCCGCCGACCACGCCGTGTCCACGGCCGCGGCGATCACGGCGGACTTGCCGTTGTCGAGGGCCTCGAGCTGGCCGAACTCCTCGGCGCGTTCGGTGAGCAGATCACCGACCCGCCAGATCATGCGCTCGCGCTCGGCGGCCTTCATGGTCGGCCAGGGGCCCTCGTCGAACGCCTTGCGGGCGGCCCGCACGGCCCGGTCGACGTCCTCGGCGGCGCCGTGGGCGACGTCGGTGAGCTTGTCCCCGGTCGCGGGATCGTAGGTCGCGAAGACGCGGCCCGAGGCGGCGTCGACCCATTCGCCGCCGATGTAGAGCTGCCTGGTCCCGGAGAGAAACTCCCGGACCCGCGGAGCGACGGTGTGCTCGGCAACAGCTGTCATGCCCAACCTCCTGAAGTAGTGTGACACGGGTCATACTGCTTCGGGCAGGCCTGCGGGAACTGTTCAAGGATTGGACAGTGCGCACATGCGCATACGACGGTCAGCCGGCGATGCCGAGGGCGCGGATCCTGCTGTAGAGCGTGGTGCGGCTGATGCCGAGCCGCGCCGCGGCGTGCACCTTGTTGCCGCCGCTCTCGCGCAGCGCCTCGATGATGGCCTCCCGCTCGGCGCGCTCGCGCCCGCCCAGGCGTGAGACCCGGCTCGTCGCGCGGTACTCGACCGGCAGATCCTCCACCCGTACCGGCAGCGGCGACTCCCGCTCCGGGATGGCGGCCAGCACCGCCCGCAGCTCGGCGAGGTTGCCGGGCCACGAGCGTTCCGACAGCGCCGTCAGGGCACTGGGGCCCAGGCGCAGGTCCGGCCGGTCGAGTTCCCGGGCCAGCGCGGAGGCCAGGTCGCCGAGTTCCCGGATCCGTTGCCGCAGCGCGGGCACCCGGACCTGACCGGGGCAGCGCGCCAACAGTTCTCGCACCGGCGGGCGGACGTCGTCCAGGGGGTCCGCGGTGAGCACGAGGCGGGCTGCGGCCGGGTCGGAGAGCATCGACGAGAGCAGCGCCAGCACCGGATCCGGCGCCAGGTGCACGTGTTCGACGACCACGACGCCGCCGTCCGCCCCAGCGGCGACCGACAGCAGCCCGGCCGACCACTCGTGTTCGCCCTCGCCGACGATCCGGGCGGCGTCGAGGAAGGTGACGGTGTCACGTACGAGTTCCCTTGCGGCCCAGGTCCGTCCGCTCCCCGGCTCGCCGAGGATCGCCACGCCACCGGTGCGCTCGCGCAGCCGTCCGAGCCGCTGCCGCAGCCGCGTCGTCGCGTCCTGCGCGACGTCGCTGCGGGGCACGGGTTCCCGCGCGGCGGCGGCGTCGAGCAGGAACAGCGCCCCGCTGCCGATGCCCGGGATGCGGTCGATCCGCAACCGGGTGCGCCCGCCGGCGGACAACGCGAAGTCCATCGTGCGGGACTCCCCCGCCGGCAGGTCGACCGCGATCGCGCGCAGCGCCGCGTGGTCGGCGGGCACGAGCAGTTCCACGGCGGCCTTGTTGGTGAGCATGATGTCCTCACCCATGGCCGCGACCGCGACGCCGCGCTGCTGCGCGGCCCGCTGGAACGCATCGACCACCCGCCGGTCCGATTCGCGGGCCCCCTCGAGCAACCGCGCCTCGATGTCGCGGGCCGCGCGGGCGAGGAACGGCACGAACAGCGGATTGGCGATCTTGCCGGCGGCGGTGATGTCGAGGATGCCTTCGATGCGGCGGGTGACGGGATGCACGAGGGGGTGCCCGTAGCAGCTGAAGTCCTTGAGGGACTCGAGGTAGTGCTCCTCGCCGTGCACCACGAGGCTCTGCCGCACCTCGAACGGGGTGCCGAGAGCGTTGGTGCCGTAGGTGTCCTCGCTCAGGGTCGCGCCGGGGACCACGCCGATCTCCTCCATGGCGCGCTGCATGGGTGCCGCGTCGAACAGCCGGGCCACGATCCGGCAGTCCCGGTCCACGAGGAGGATGCAGCAGCCCGTGCCGGCGAGCTGCGTGCGCAGCTCGTCGAGCACCGGCCGGGCGGCGTCGAGCAGCCGCCCGGCCGCGTCCGAGGGGCCCAGCAGGGTCGGCTCGGGGAGCCGTCCCGGGTCGATCCCGCTCAACTGCGAGCGTTTCCAGGACAGCGCGATCTCCGGCCGCAGACCGTTCACCCCCGCTCGGCCTCCCCGAGCAGGGCCGTGGACAGCTCCCGCATCTCGACCTTGCGGATCTTGCCGGTGACCGTCATCGGGAACTCGTCGACGATGTGCACGTAGCGGGGGATCTTGTAGTGCGCGAGCTTGCCCGTGCAGTACTCGCGCAGCGACTGCGCGTCGAGCGGCGCCGCCCCCTCCCGCATCCGGATCCACACCATGAGCTCCTCCCCGTACTTCTCGTCGGGCACGCCGACGACCTGCGCGTCGAGAATGTCCGGGTGGGTGTAGAGGAACTCCTCGATCTCCCGCGGGTAGATGTTCTCGCCACCACGGATGACCATGTCCTTGATGCGGCCGGTGACCGAGACGTACCCGTCGGCGTCCATGACGCCGATGTCGCCGGTGTGCATCCACCGGGCCTTGTCGATGGCCTCGGCGGTCTTGTCGGGCTGGTTCCAGTAGCCGAGCATCACCGAGTAGCCGCGGGTGCACAGCTCGCCCGGTTCACCGCGCGGGACGGTCAGGCCCGTGGCCGGGTCGACGATCTTGACCTCGAGGTGCGGGCCGACGCGGCCGACGGTGGACACGCGCTGGTCGATGGTGTCGTCGCTGCGGGTCTGCAGGGACACCGGCGAGGTCTCGGTCATGCCGTAGCAGATGGAGACCTCGGTCATGCCCATCCGCTCGATGACCTGCTTCATCACCTCGACCGGGCACGGGGAGCCGGCCATGATGCCGGTCCGCAGGCTCGACAGGTCGTGGGTCTCGAAGGTGGGGTCGGCGAGTTCGGCGATGAACATCGTCGGCACCCCGTACAGGGAGGTGCAGCGCTCCTCGGCGACGGCGGCCAGGGTCTGGGCCGGGTCGAAGGCGGGTCCCGGGATGACCATCGTCGCGCCGTGGCTGGTGCAGGCCAGGTTGCCCATGACCATGCCGAAGCAGTGGTAGAAGGGCACCGGGATGCACACCTTGTCGTTCTCGGTGTAGTGGCACAGCTCGCCGACGAAGAATCCGTTGTTGAGGATGTTGTGGTGGCTGAGGGTGGCGCCCTTGGGGAATCCGGTGGTGCCGGACGTGTACTGGATGTTGATCGGATCGTCGGCCGACAGGTCACGCTGGGCGGCGTCGAGCCGGGTGCGGTCGTCGGCGAGTGCGGCGCGTCCGGACTCGGCGAGTTCGTCCCATTCGGGGTATCCGAGCAGCACCACGTGCTCGAGGTCCGGGCAGTCGCCGCGCACCTCGGAGATCATTGCGGCGTAGTCGGACGTCTTGAAACTCGGCGCGGAGATCAGCATCCGGATCCCGGCCTGGGTGAGCACGTACTGCAGTTCGTGCGAGCGGTAGGCGGGGTTGATGTTGACCAGGATCGCGCCGATCTTCGCGGTGGCGTACTGGACGAACACCCACTCCGCCCGGTTCGGCGCCCAGATGCCCACCCGGTCGCCCTTGCCGATGCCGGCCTGCAGCAGACCGAGCGCGAGGGCGTCGACCTCCGCGGCGAGTTCGGTGTAGGTCCAGCGCCGGCCGGCGGCGCGGTCGACGAGCGCGTCCCGGTCGCCGTGCCGGGCGACGGTGCGGTCGAAGTTGTCGCCGATCGTGTCCCCCAGCAGCGGGGTGTTCCACGCCCCCGAGGTGTAGCTGGGCAGTTCGGGTGTGGCGAAACCGGTCATGGGTGCTCCTGCAGTGTGCGCGGCCCGGGGCGAGCGAGGGGATCTCGTGGACTCGTCCACCATGCTCGCCGATCCGGCGCCGCAGGTGTTCGGATTCTGGACAGTTGGCGGTGCGGTGGCAGCACGAGGCGCCCTCCCCGGGGTGTCGGGGAGGGCGCCGGTGGGATCAGAGCGCTCGGTCGCGGGTCTCGACGAGGGCCTTGGTGCACACGAAGCTCAGCACGCCGAGCACGGAGAGCATGATGCCGATGGCGATGCCGCCGTAGGACGCCGCGAGGGGCGCGGCCAGCATGGGCGGAATCGCGCCACCCAGGACACCGGCGAGGTTGTAGCCGAGTCCGGCGCCGGTGTACCGGTACCGGGTGTGGAACATCTCCGGCAGCAGCGCGCCGCACGGTCCGTAGGCGATGCCGAAGATGGCCAGGGTGACCATCATGCCGACGACGAACGCGACCGGCGAGCCGGTGTCGAGCAGCGGGAACAGCGCCAGCGCCCACACGACGGAGAAGCCGCAGGAGATCATGATGACGCGCCGGCGGCCGACCCGGTCGGAGTAGAGGGCGGAGAGCACGATCGCGGCGCCGAAGACGAACGAGGCGGCGATGCCGACGGTGAGGACGAACGGCCGGGAGAAGCCGAGGGTCTTGGTCGCGTAGCTGGTCAGGTACGCGGTGCCCATGTAGAAGAAGGCGAACATGATCGCCAGTGCGCCGGCCGAGAGGAGGATCTCCTTGGTCTGGTAGCGCAGGGCGTCGAGGAACGGCAGGGTGCGCTTCTCGGCCGGGGCGGCGGCGCGGGCCTCGCTCTCGGCCCGGAACACGGGGGTCTCCTCGATGGCGAGGCGCATGTAGAGACCGATGGCCACGAGAACGATGCTGAACAGGAACGGGATTCGCCAGCCGTAGTTGAGGAAGGCCTCGTTGGTGTCGCCGAGGGCCAGGCCGGTGAACAGGAAGGTGGCGCTCGACAGGGCGAAGGCGATGGCGGGGCCGAGCTGCGGGAACATCGCGTACAGGCCGCGTTTGCCCGGTGGCGCGTACTCGGCGGTGAGCAGCGTCGCGCCGGCCCATTCCCCGCCGACGGCGAAGCCCTGCGCGAATCGCAGCAGCACGAGGATGATCGGGGCGGCGACGCCGATCGTCTCGGCGCCCGGCAGCAGCCCGATGAGCAGGGTCGAGATGCCCATCAGCAGCAGCGTGGAGACGAGGGTCTTCTTGCGGCCGATGCGGTCGCCGAAGTGCCCGAACAGCATGGCGCCGACCGGGCGGGCGATGAACGCGACGGCGAAGGTCGCGAACGAGGCGACCGTGCCGGCGGTGGCGCCGAGAGCCGGGAAGAACACCGTCGGAAAGACCAGGGCTGCGGCGGTTCCGTAGATGAAGAAGTCGTAGAACTCGATGGTGGTGCCGATGCAGCTGGCGATGGCGACGCGTCGGATGCCGGGTCCGCCCGGGGCGGGGGCGGTCGGCGCGGCGGGCTTCTGTCCCGCCGGTACCACGGGGGGTTCGGCCCCCGGTGTCGACACTGTGGTCACGTCTGTCCTCCGTATTTCCGTCCGAGCCGCGGCGGCCCTGCGCCGCGCGATGGAAGGAAAGGTAGTGATCCGTCTCACTCCCCCACTACCCCCGAAAGGGGGGTGGCTGTGAGCCGGATCACGTAGTTCGCCGAACGAAGGACTTGATCGTCGCGGGGCGTCCACCCCGCACCACGCGCGGTTGTCCGCTCGGATTCCGGGACACCCGGTGGCCGAACAACTTTCGCGCCGTCTACGCTCCGTTCATGGCGACGACGACCTGGGACCCGCACGCCCCGGGGATCCTGGCACTACCGTCGGGCCGGTACGTCCGGGGCCGTGGCGTCCGACGTCCCCTTCCGGCCGGACCGCTGCCCGCCCTCGGGGTGTACCTCGCGGGCCGGACGCCGCCGGCGGTCCCGTGGGACGCCCGGTGGATCCGGTGGCCCGACTTCCGCCTCCCCACCGACCCCGCCGCTGCCCGCCGGATACTGCACGAGGCGTGGCAGCGGTGCGCGACCGAACGCGTCGAGGTCGCCTGCGGCGGTGGCCGGGGGCGCACGGGCACCGCCCTGGCCTGCCTCGCGATCCTCGACGGCGTACCGCCCGGCGAGGCCGTCGCCTATGTGCGCGAACGCTATTCGCACCGAGCGGTGGAGACGCCGTGGCAGCGGCGCTTCGTCGCTGCGTTCCGGTGACCGGCGGCGCCGGTCAGCGACCGGCGGCGCCGGTGAGTTCGGCGCGCATCTCGCTCCACACGGTCGCGTACGAGTCGATGTTCGGCGCCGTCGCCCACGCCAGCGCGCCGGACTTGATCTTCCCGAGCGCCTCGGCGAACAGGTCCTGATACCGCGACAGGCGCGGAACGAACGCCGACACGTCGTCGAAGAGGTTCTGCGCCTTGCGATCCAGCTCGATCAGTTCGTCGAGGAAGTTGGCGGATTCCGGGTCGGCGAGCAGCGCGGAGAGCTCTTCGTCGAGCGGGCCGAACTGCTCGAACAGCTCCGCGAGAGAATCCTCGTCGATCGAGACGCGCTCCGCGTCGAGCTGATCGGTCAGTTCCGCGACCCCTGCGTCGGTCAGGGAGATGCCGTTGCCGGTCTCCTTCGCCTTGCCCTGCGTGACCAGCGCGTCGTACGCCGCCCGCCCGGACGCGACCGACACCCCCAGATGCGCCGCGATCATCTCGGCGGTGACGGTCTCCTTCAACCGCACCGTCTGCAGCAGAGCCAGCTCGTCGACATTGCCAGCGAACGCCATCGTGTCTTCTCCTCGTCGCCCGGTCGCGGGCGGTACGTGTCACCCGGTCGGGCGGAGTACATGATTTGGCGCTTCCGGTCGCGATGTCAACCGCCCACGCGGGTACGTCACACTCTCGCCCCTACAACTCCCCCACCGTCGCGGAATCGAGCCGGTCCGCCCGCGTCGTGTCCTTCAGGTCCACACCGGAACGCCCGAGCCGGCGCGCCCCGTCGACCAGCCCCGCGACGACACGCGCGGCCGCGGCGTACCCGAGCCCCTCCGGGGGGTGGATGTTGGACACGCAGTTCCGCTCGGCGTCGGCCCGACCGGGCCGCGGCTCGTGGGTCAGGTACACCCCGAGGCTGTCGGCGACCGACAACCCGGGCCGCTCCCCGATCAGCACCAGCAGCGTGCGCACCCCCAGGGCGGCGCCGATGTGGTCGCCCAGCGCCACCCGTGCCGACGTCGCGATCACCGGCGGTGCCACGGACAGGTGCCGCGGCAGGGCCGCCACGACGGCCTCGAGCAGGGCGACGCCGTGCTCGGCCAGGGCTCGCGGCGAGAGCCCGTCGGCGAGGACCACCCCGACGTCGGCGCCGGTGCCGGGGACCGCGGACAGATCCTCGGGCAGGCGGCCCAGGTCCGGGCGGCGCAGGTACTCGCCGCGATCGCTCACCCGGCTGGTGACGACGATCGGCGCGCCGAGTCCGAGGCGTTCGACGTCGGTGGCCAGCGCCGGCACGTCGAGGGGCTGGTGCACCGCGTCGCGGGCCGCGGCGTGCGCGGCCCGGAACTCGAGCACCCGAGCGGTCGGGAGGCCGTCGCCGGCCCGGCCGAGCCCGATGCGGGCCTGGGTCGCCGACCGCAGCGGTGCCCAGAAGTCACGGTCGACGGACCCGCTCACGCCGCACCTCCCGCGAGGGCGCGCAGCGGGGAGGCCGCCGCGTCCACCGGCAGGATGTGCCCGGCTCCGTCCACCATGCCGAGACCGGAGAGCCACCGCTCGAACTCGGGGGCGGCGCGCAGGCCCAGCGCGCGACGCACGTACAGCGCGTCGTGGAACGACAGGCTCTGGTAGCCGAGCATGACGTCGTCGGCTCCGGGCACCGCGATGACGAACGCGGCGCCGGCCACCCCGAGCAGGGTCAGGAGGGTGTCCATGTCGTCCTGGTCGGCCTCGGCGTGGTTGGTGTAGCAGACGTCCACGCCCATCGGCAGGCCCAGCAGCTTGCCGCAGAAGTGGTCCTCGAGGCCGGCCCGGACGATCTGCTTGCCGTCGTAGAGATATTCGGGGCCGATGAACCCGACCACCGTGTTGATCAGCAGCGGGTCGAGCGCCCGGGCGACGGCGTACGCGCGGGTCTCGAGGGTCTGCTGGTCGACGGGGCGTCCGCCCGTGCCGAGGTGCGCGCCGGCCGACAGCGCCGAGCCCTGCCCCGTCTCGAGGTACATGACGTTGTCGCCGACGGTGCCGCGCCCCAGAGCGCGACCGGCCTCGTTCGCCTCCCGCAGCAGAGCCAGGTTCACGCCGAAGCCGGCGTTCGCCCCCTCGGTGCCGGCAATGGACTGGAACACCAGGTCCACCGGGGCACCGGCCTCGATGAGGCCGAGCGTGGTCGTCACGTGGGACAGGACGCAGGACTGCACCGGGATGTCGAAGCGCAGCCGCATCTCGTCGAGCAGGTGCAGCAGGTCGGCGGTGGCCTGTGGCGAGTCCGTGGCCGGGTTGATGCCGATGACGGCGTCGCCGCAGCCCATCAGCAGCCCGTCGAGGGTCGCGGCGGCGATGCCGCGTGGATCGTCGGTGGGGTGGTTGGGCTGCAGCCGGGTGCCGAGCCGGCCGGGCAGTCCGACGGTGGTGCGGAACGCCGAGGTGACCTCGATCGCGCGGGCCACCGCGATCAGGTCCTGGTTGCGCATGAGCTTGCTGACGGCGGCGACCATCTCGGGGGTCAGGCCGGGCGACATGGCGGCGAACGCCGCGGCCGCATCGGTTTTCGTGACGGTGTCGAGAAGCAGGTCGCGCAGTCCCCCGACCGTCAGGTGCTGCACGGACCGGTAGGCGTCGCGGTCGTGATCGTCGAGGATCAGCCGGGTGACCTCGTCGGTCTCGTACGGCACCACCGGCTCGGCGAGGAACACGTCGAGCGGGATGTCGGCGAGGACCCACTGCGCGGCCGCACGCTCGGCGTCGGATTCGGCCGCGCAGCCGGCGAGTTCGTCGCCGGAGCGGCGCGGGGTGGCCTTGGCGAGCAGGTCGACGAGGCCGTCGAAGGTGTAGGTGGTGCCGGCGAGATGCTGGGTGTAGACGCTCACTTCAGCTCGGCCTCCGCCTCGGCGAGCGCGGCGAACTCCTCGTCGGGCGAGTTCGCCACCAGCCGGTGCCGGCTGTAGAGCCCGAAGTAGGCCATGAACGCGGCGAAGGCACCGAGGGTCCACAGGGCGGCGACGGGATCGACCAGGAAGGTGGCCACGACGGCGGCCGCGGCCACGACCAGCGCGAAGGAGGTGGTGACGACGCCGCCGGGGGTGCGGTAGGGCCGCGGCATGTGCGGTTCGCGCCGGCGCAGCACGATGTGGCTGACCATCATCAGCACATAGCTCACCGCGGCGCCGAAGACGGCCATGTTGAGCAGCATCGCTCCCTCGCCGGTGAGCGAGAGCGCGAACCCGATCACGCCGGGGACGATCAGCGCCAGCATGGGCGCCTTGCGCTTGTTGGTCAGCGACAGGCTCGTGGGGAGGTACCCGGCGCGGGAGAGCGCGAACGTCTGCCGCGAGTACGCGTACATGATCGAGAAGAAGCTCGCGATCAGGCCGGCGAGCCCGATGTAGTTGACCACCTTCGCGGCGCCGGTGTCGCCGAGGGCCTCGACGAGCGGGTTACCGGATGTGGACAGGGCGTCGGCGCCGAGCGCGCCGGTGGCCAGGAACAGCACGGTCGCACCGGTGACGAGCAGCACCAGCATGGACACGATGATGCCCTTGGGCACGTTCTTCTCCGGCTCGGTCGCCTCCTCGGCGGCCAGGGGCACACCCTCGACGGCGAGGAAGAACCAGATCGCGAACGGCACGGCCGCCCAGATGCCGAACAGGCCGAAGGGAAGGAACGACGACGCTCCGGCGGCGGTCTCGTCGACGGCGATGTCGGTCAGGTTCGCGGTGTCGAACAGCCCGACGGCGGAGACGGCGAACACCACGAGCCCGACGAGAGCGATCGCCGTGATCACGAACATCGCCTTGAGCGCTTCGCCGGCGCCGGTGAGGTGGATGCCGATGAACACCGCGTACACGGCGAGATAGATCCACCATCCGTCGGTGATGCCGAACAGGTTCAGCGACTCGACGTACCCGCCGATGAACGTGGCGATCGCGGCCGGGGCGATCGAGTATTCGATGAGAATTGCTGTGCCGGTGGCGAATCCACCCCACGGTCCGAGGGCGCGGCGCGCGAAGGTGTAGCCGCCGCCGGCGGCGGGCAGCGCGGAGGACAGCTCGGCCATGCCGAGCACCATCGCGAAGTACATGGCCGCGATGACCACCGAGGCGACGAGCAGACCACCGAATCCGCCCTCGGCCAGGCCGTTGTTCCAGCCGGCGTAGTCACCGGAGATCACGTAGCTGACGCCGAGGCCCGCGAGCAGCACCCAGCCCGCCGAACCCTTTCTCAGAGTGCGCTTTTCGAGATACGCACGACTCTCGGCGTGGAAGTCCGCGCCGTCGTGGTGGGCCGGGGTCTCGGCCCCGGTCCTGGGCGGGTCGGTCAACGACATGATCTCTCTTCTCGACGGAGGATGGCGACGTGTCGAGCGGGCACGTCGAGGACACCGCGCGTACTCACGGTACGAGCGGTAGGTACACACCGCGTCAGTACGCGGTCACGGAAGTGTTACGAGGAGGCGCCCCGGGGCGTCGGCACCGGGCACGCGTCGGCGGCCTCGGCCACGACGATCGGCTCGGCGGCCGGCTCCGGACGGGCGCCGGCGGCCCACCGCTTGCCGAGCAGGGGTGTGTCGCGGGCGAGCGCGTCGTTCTCGTCGGCGGTGAAGGCGCGGCCGCGGCTGAGGAAGCGCAGCCCCTCGGGCGATTCCAGGCTGAACCCGGAGCCGCGGCCGGGCACCACGTCGAGAACGAGCTGCGTGTGCTTCCACGCCTCGAACTGGGACCCGGAGATCCACACCGGGACGGCGTCGGCGCCCGCGGGCAGGTCACCGGCCGTCGCCCCCACCTGCAGCCGCAGGTCCAGCACCCCCAGCAGCACGTCCAGGTCGCCGACGACGAAGTCGCCGTCCGGGTAGCACATCGGCGCCGACCCGTCGCAGCAGCCGCCGGACTGGTGCATCATCAGCGGCCCGTGCCGCTCGGCGAGACGGCGCAGGAGAGCAACCGCGTCGGCGGTGGCGACGAGGCGGAGCGGGACGGACATGGGGTGCCTTCCGGTTGTCGGCTTGCGCCTCCCCCGAGCGAATGTATCGCTCACCTCGACTGATCGAGTGGGCGATACATTCGCTCGACTCGGGGCAGGGCGGAATGGGAACGGCGCCTGCCACGTCGCAGGGGGGATGACGTGACAGGCGCCGGGTCTTCGGATCAGAAGAAGCCCTGGGCCTTCGGCGCGTAGGACACCAGGAGGTTCTTCGTCTGCTGGTAGTGGTCGAGCATCATGTGGTGGTTCTCGCGGCCGATGCCGGACTGCTTGTAGCCACCGAACGCCGCGTGCGCCGGGTACTGGTGGTAGGTGTTGGTCCACACCCGGCCGGCCTGGATGGCGCGGCCGGCCCGGTAGGCGACCCCGCCGTCGCGGGACCAGACGCCGGCTCCGAGGCCGTAGAGGGTGTCGTTGGCGATGGAGATGGCGTCGTCGAAGTCCTGGAAGGACGTCACGGAGACCACCGGTCCGAAGATCTCCTCCTGGAAGATGCGCATCTTGTTGTGGCCGCTGAACACCGTCGGCTGGACGTAGAAGCCGCCGGACAGATCGCCGCCGAGGTCGGCGCGCTCGCCGCCGGTGATCACCTGCGCGCCTTCGCTCTTGCCGATCTCGATGTAGGACAGGATCTTCTCGAGCTGATCGTTCGACGCCTGGGCACCGATCATCGTGTCGGTGTCGAGCGGGTCGCCCTGGCGCACGGCCTTCGTGCGCACCGCGGCCAGCGACAGGAAGTCGTCGAAGATGTCCTGCTGGACCAGGGCGCGCGACGGGCAGGTGCACACCTCGCCCTGGTTGAGGGCGAACATCGTGAAGCCCTCGAGCGCCTTGTCCTGGTAGTCGTCGTTGACCGAGAGCACGTCGGAGAAGAAGATGTTCGGGCTCTTGCCGCCGAGCTCGAGGGTGACCGGGATCAGGTTCTGCGAGGCGTACTGCATGATCAGGCGACCGGTGGTGGTCTCGCCGGTGAACGCGATCTTGCGGATGCGCGGGCTCGAGGCCAGCGGCTTGCCGGCCTCGACGCCGAAGCCGTTGACGATGTTCACCACGCCCGGGGGCAGCAGGTCGCCGATGACGGAGATCAGGTACAGGATCGAGGCGGGCGTCTGCTCGGCCGGCTTGAGGACGACGGCGTTGCCGGCGGCCAGGGCGGGGGCGAGCTTCCACACGGCCATCAGGATCGGGAAGTTCCACGGGATGATCTGGCCGACGACGCCGAGCGGCTCGTGGAAGTGGTAGGCCACGGTCTCGGCGTCGATCTCGGAGATCGAGCCCTCCTGCGCCCGGATCGCGCCCGCGAAGTAGCGGAAGTGGTCGATCGCCAGCGGGATGTCGGCGTTGAGGGTCTCGCGGATCGGCTTGCCGTTGTCCCAGGTCTCGGCGAGGGCGATCGACTCGAGGTTCTCCTCGAGGCGGTCGGCGATCTTGTTGAGCAGGATGGAACGCTCGGCGACGGACGTCTTGCCCCAGGCCGGCGCGGCGGCGTGGGCGGCGTCGAGGGCCAGCTCGATGTCTTCCTCGGTGGACCGGGCCACCTCGGTGAACGGCTGACCGGTGACCGGGGTGACGTTCTCGAAGTACTGACCCTTCACAGGCGGTACCCACTGGCCGCCGATCCAGTTGTCGTAGCGGGACTGGAAGGACATCAGGGCGTCGGGCGAGCCGGGACGGGCGTACACGGTCATCGGTGTTCACTCCTCGGATGGTCTGGCACCCCCCATGCGGGGCGTGTGATCCGGAACACTACGAACGTGTGGGTTGCAACTACGTTGCGTAGCTCCGAACCTCAGATCCCGAGCTGACGGTCCAGCAGCTCGATCCGGGCCTTGACCTGGGCGAACAGCGTCGAATGCGGATCGAGGGTGGTCAGGTACGCCTCCCACGCGGCGATGTCGTCGCGCCCGTGCACCGACGCGGTCCACCGCGCGAGCAACTGGGCGTCGCCGGCCCGGAGCAGCGCGGCCTGCACCCGGGCGCGCAGCTCGTCCCGGATCTCCTCGATGCCGGGCGCGGCCGATCCGGGCAGCACCGGTCCGGCATACAGACGCACCGCCGTCGCCACATCGCCGCGGTCGAGTGCGCCGCGGACCTCCGCGACGTCGGTGACGAGTTCGCCCAGGAGCCGGTATGGGCGCGAGCCGAGCCCCTCGGGTCCGAAAACCTTTCGCAGGCGCGACATCTCGGCACGGATGGTGACGGAGTCGAGCTCGGCCTCGTCGAGCAGCACCGCAAGCCGGTCCGAGCTCAGGCCCTCGGGGTGTTCGGCGAGCAGCAGCAGGATCTCGGCGTGGCGCTGGGAGAGCGGGATCCGTTCGCCGTCGCGGTGCAGAGTGGGCCGGCCCGACCCGAACGTGTCGAGGCTCGTCCGGGCAGCCGACAACAGCCGCGGCGAGCTGAGCAGGTGCAGTCGCAGTTCCGACTCCGCGGCGGCGACCGTGGCCCGCACGAGCTGCAACACCTCCGGCGCGGCGACGCGGAGCCCACCGGTGATGTCGATGGCGCCGAGGATCCGGCCGGTGCTCGGGTCGTGCACCGGCGCGGCCGAGCAGCTCCATTCGTGCACGGTGCGGTTGAAGTGCTCGGCGGCGACGATCTGGACCGAGTGGTCGACAGCGAGAGCGGTGCCGGGCGCGTTGGTGCCCACCCGCTCCTCACTCCAGTCGGCGCCCTCGACGAAGCTCATCGACAGCGCCCGGTCACGGGCGGCGTGATCACCCTCGACCCACAGCAGCCGGCCCTGTTCGTCGCTGATCGCGACGAGCAGCCCGCTGTCGGCGGCGTCCTCCACCAGCAGCTTGCGCACGACGGGGCGGATCAGCGCCATCGGGTGCCCGGCCCGGTACCGCTCGAGGTCCAGGCCCGTGAGCAGGCTCGGCTGTTCGACGGCGTCGGGACTGATGCCGTTCCTGCGGCTGCGCAGCCAGGATTCGCGGACCACCGAGCGCACGGAGGCAGGTACGACCGACGTGTCGGCCGCGTCGAGGAACGAGCTGTGCGCCGAGGACGCGCGTTGCGCCAGCTGCGACGGGTCGTCGCCGGGCCGCAGCGCCACCCAGGGGTTGGCCGCGCCGGATCGTTCGTCGGTCATGCGCTGCTGCTCATCTGCCGGTTCCTCCTCCGAACAACTGTAACCCGAGTCACAAGCACGTCCGGGTGCCCACCCGTTCGGCCAACATCACGGCCGTCGCGTGCGGCCCACGGCTGGGCACCTGCGGGAACACGGACGTGTCCACGACGCTCAGCCCCTCGGCGGCGTGCACCCGGCACCGCTCGTCGACGACGGCCGAGGCGTCGCCGCCCATCCGGCAGCTTCCGGACAGGTGCAGCGACGTCCCGAGGTGCCGCTCGAGCCACGCGTCGCCGGGGTCGAATGCGTCCGGGTCGAGGCCGGTGCGGTCGACGATGTCCGGCATCGCCGCGAGCAGGTGCGCGGCGCGCGCCACCCCCTCGCGCAGGTCGGCACGGTCGGCCGGGTCGTCGAGGTAGCGGTAGTCCAGCAGCGGCGGCCGGAACGGGTCGGCCGGGTCGAGCCGGATCGCGCCGCGGCTGCGGGGCCTCGTGAGCACCACCCCCAGGACCGGGTCGGCGACGCCGCTACCGGGGACGGACGCGGCGAACGGTGCGGTGTAGGGGCGCAGCTCGAGGTTGCCGGCGTGCAGGACGACCTGCAGCACGGGGGCCGGCCCGGGCAGCGGCGCGCGGTACCGGTAGGGGACGGCGACCTCCGGATGGTCGGTGTAACCCGTGCCCACGCCGGGGATCTCGATCCGGGGGGTGATGCCGTGGCGGGTGAGCTCGGCGCCGTCGCCGATTCCGGAGAGCATGAGCAGCTGCGGGGAGCCGATCGCACCGGCGGCGAGCACGACGTGGCCGGCACCGACGGTCTCGCCGTCCTCGGTCTCGACACCGACTGCGCGCGCGCCCGAGAGCACGACCCGCCGCACGCGCGTTCCCGTGCGCACGGTCAGGTTCGGCCGGGCCAGCGCCGGCAACAGGTACGCGTGGGCGGGACCGACGCGCATCCCGTCTCGGATGTTGAGCGGGACGGGGCCCACCCCGTCCGGGCCGGGCGCGTTGAGGTCGTCCACACGGCGATGGCCGGCGGCGAGCGCCGCGTCGTGGAACGCGGCGCTGGCCGGGTGCAGCCGCTCCCGGGGCGTGCGGGCGACGGGCACGGGGCCGGCCGCGCCGTGCCATCGCCGGCTCACTCCGGCCTCCACGGCGTCCGCCGCGTCGGCGTCGGTCTCGGTGGCGCGGAAGTGCGGCACCACCCGATCGAACGACCAGGACGGCGGCCATGCCTCGAAGTCGTCCGGGCGGGCCCGCACGAAATACGCGCCGTTCACTGCGCCGGAGCCGCCCAGCAACCGGCCGCGGGCGACGACGGAGCGACGACGTCCGGTCAGCCGGGCCGGGTAGGCGCAGGTCCACGGGCTGTCCGGACCGACGGGCAGGACGGTCGCGTCGAGCACCGCGGGCGGGGTGTCGGCGGTCGTGCGGTAGCCGGGGCCGGCCTCGAGCAGCAGGACCGTCCGGTCGGGGTCCTCGCTGAGCCGGGCGGCCAGCACGCAGCCGCAACTGCCGCCGCCGACCACGACCACGTCGGCGTGCACCGGATCGGCCATGGATGGGGGTACCCCGGCTCAGCCCCGGATGCGGGGCGCGAGCGCCGCCGGATCCCGGGCCTCGACCGCGCCCCACCACAGTCCGGCGCCGTAGGCGATGTCGTCGAGGCGCTTGTAGAACACGTAGCGCAGGGGGTCGAGGCCGCCCTCCTCACGGTGGCCGTACCAGTCCCACAGCCCCTCGGCGACGGCGAAGCCGAGGACCGCGCGACGCACCTTCGGCGAGACCACGGCGGCGACGAGCGTGACCGGCCAGTAGTGCCGGCACAGCGCGGAGGCGACCTGCCACATCCCGCCGACGAACCCCTGCGCGGTGAGCACCGCCGCGATGCGGGTCGGCTGGTCGAGTTCGGTGAACATCCGCCGCAGCCGGAGCATCGTCACCGACAGCGACGCGACCGAACCGACGACGCCGAGGCGGGTGCGGCTCGCGGCGGCCACACACGCGAACAGCATCGACCCCGACATCGACATGGTGGGCACCGAGCCGGGGTGCCGGCTCGCGAGGGGCGCCGCACCCGTGCCGTAGAAGGCCTTGCGGGTGAACCACTTCCGGAATCCGACGCGGTGGTCGTGGGCCACGTGCGCCACCGGTTCGTAGCGCAGCCGCCAGCCGGCCTCCTGCAGCCGCCAGCACAGGTCCACGTCCTCGGCGACGTGCATGGCCTCGTCGAAGCCGCCGGTCGCGGTGAGCACGTCGCGGCGGACGATGATCGCGGCGCTCGGTACGTACGAGACCGGGCTGCCGGACTTGACGGCGGCCTCGCGGCGGCCGAGATCCAGCGACGAGCGCGCGTGTTCGTAGCGCCCCAGGGCGCCCTTGTCGGGCTCGAGCGCGACGACGCGCGGGGCCACCAGGGCCACCGCAGGGTCGGAGAAGTGCCCGAGCATCACCTCGAGCCATCCCTTCCGCGGCACCACGTCCGAGTCGAGGAATGCGACGAACGGCGTTGTGGCGGCGCGCAGTCCGGTGTTGCGTGCCGCGGCCGGACCACGGGATCGCTCGTGCCGCAGCACCCGGACCGACGCCCTGGCCGGGGCGGGCACCGGGACGTCGGAGCCGTCGTCGACGACGATCACCGTCAGTCCCTCGACGGCCGCCAGCAACCGCTCGAGCCCGGCCGTGTTGTTCTTGACGGGAATCACGACGGTGACGTCGGACGTGGCAGGCAGGGCCGTGGGACGGGGGTTTCCGACTCCGGAGTCGAGCAGCCGCCGCGCCACGACGGCGGTCTGCGAGTCGACGACCTTCACGTAGCCGTCGCCGATCATCGCCGCGGCCGCCGGGGCGAGCTTGAGCATGCGGGTGGGCGAGCCGCCGATGAGCACGCGGCCGTCGGAGTAGGCGCGCACCCGCGGGTCGATACGGACGCCGAATCCGTCGGGCAGTCGGGCCGTGCTCGTCAACGGAGTCTTCCTTTCCCATCCGGCTCCCACCGGGTTACCTGTGCCGTTGCTCGATCGACGAGTTCGGCGAACCATCGTGCCCCCTGCGCCGCGCTCGCGGGCGTCGGATCCCCCAGCACGCCGTTCGCGGACACGGCGACGATACCGCCCTCGCGCATCCGTGGCATCAAGTCGGCGAGGGTGCCGGTGTTGCCCATCTCGGCGCGGGCGGTGTCCACCACGCGCGGGTCGAGGTGCAGCAGCAGGCTGGTCTCGGTGACCCCGGCGTGGGCGTCGCCGCCGGGCACGGCGAACGGCAGCCACGCCACGTCGCGGCCCTCGTAGCGCAGCAGGGACACCGCCCTGGTCAGCGGGTGCACGTTGCCGCCGTGCCAGTTGACGAACAGCAGGCGCGCGGCCCACCGGCACACCGAACGACCGTATTCGACGAGGACGGTCTCCATCGCCTCCGCGCCGAGCGAGACGGTGCCGGGGAAGCCCTCGTGCTCGCCGCTGGACCCGTACTCGAGGGCCGGCGCGACGAGCACGCCCGGTAGGGCGGCCGTCAACGCGCGGGCGATGCGGGTGTCGGTGTCGAGCGGCAGGTGCGGCCCGTGCTGCTCGAGCGCGCCGACGGGAACCGCGACCGTGGCCCGGCCCGGTTCGAGGTCGGGCCAGTAGGCGGTGGCGAGTTCGCGGGTCACCGGTCCGATGGTAGGGGTGCACCCTCCGGGTCGCCGTCGGCGGTGGCGAGAGCGCGCTCGACCCGGGCCAGCGCCCCCTGCCAGTGGGCGCGCTGAGCAGCGCGTTCGCCCGGGCCGGCGAGGCGCTCCTGATGGAAGCGGAGCACGGTGCCGCGGGGCGCGGCCGAGACGGCCACCTGCACGGTACTGTCGTGGTTCCAGCCCGCGGGCCGCCAGGTCAGGCGCACCCGGTCCCCCTCGTGGCGGCTGCGCAGCTCCCCCGTGACACCGTCGTCGCTGCGCCACTCGGCACCCGGGGCGCGCGGGACCGTCGCGCCGCGGCCGAGCCACAGCTCGGGTGTGCCGACGAGCAGCCGCCACACCGCGTCGATCGGATGCGGCAGGGTCTTCGACACCCCGATCTGCCATCCGGCGTCCTTCGTCTGTCCGACCGGCATCACTTCTCCTTCTTCCGATGGGCACGAACCTTGTCACGGTTGCCGCACCGCGCCATCGAGCACCAGCGCCGCGTTCCCGCGCGGGAGGTGTCGGCGAAGACGATGGCGCAGTCGTCGGCGGCGCACCGCTTGATGCGCTCGGCGTACGGACCGGTCAGCAGGCCGATCGCGTCGCGGGCCAGCGTCGACAGCACCTGACTGCCGGTGACGGGAGTGACCACGCCGGGCGGGCGCAGCTGCGGGGCGATGTCCGGCCGGGCGGCGGCCGCGTCGAGGGCGGCACCGTCGGCGGCCGCCGGCCCGTCTCCGTCCGCAGACCGGTTCGCGGTGCGCCACAACACCTCGCGTAGTTCCTTGGCGCGGATCAGATCCTCGGCGGTGACGTCGACCGCTGCCGCGGCGACGGCCCGCCCGAGCAGGTGCGTCGCGACCCAGCGCGCGAGGTCGCCCGGGGCGTGCAGCGTCTCCCACCGGGCCCGCTCCCCCTCGCCGCCGGTGTAGAGCAGATCCAGGCACGGCGCTCCGGTGTCGACGACGAACTCGGTGCCCTCGGCGGAGCGCATGTCGACCCGACTCACGTAACTACATTAACCAGTTACACGTCCTTGCGAGGAGTTTCCGTCCGTTCGGCGGTCGGTGCGGACAGAATCGAGACACCGCAAGCGGAAGGCAGGCCGATGAGCAAGCTGCTGTACTCGGCGACGATGTCGGTCGACGGATTCATCGCCGGTCCCGGCGGCGACATGTCGTGGCTGGTGCCGTACCTCGGACCGGATCCGGCGATCGACGAACTCGTCGGCGAGATCGGCGCGCTCCTCGTCGGCAACCGCACCTTCCGCGGCGACGACCCGCACAAGGGCACACCCGCCGAGGGCGAGGCGTTCGGTGGCGGCTGGAGCGGACCGCAGTTCGTGCTCACCCACCACCCTCCGGCCGAGCCGGTCCCGGGCGTGACGTTCGTCGGTGACCTCCACGCGGCCGTGGCCGCGGCCACCACGGCCGCGGGCGGGAAATACGTCAACGTGCTCGGCGCCGACGTCGCCCGGCAGTGCCTCGAGGCCGGCCTGCTCGACGAGATCTTCGTCTGCATCGCGCCGGTCCTGCTCGGCGACGGCGTCCGGCTGTTCGACCGCCCGGGCGGAACCCCGCTCGCGCTGGAACGTCTCGTCGCGACCCGCGGGCCCGTCGCGACCGACATCCGGCTGCGGGTCGTGCGGTGAGGCCGCTATCCACCTTCGACAGGACTCTCGTCGCCGGACGGCGGAGGGAGCCGGATCCCGGCGACGAGGCCGTGATGATCGGAGCCGGGCAGCTCGATCCGTTCGAGGGCGGTCGCCGTGGCGCCCCGCGTGAGGATGTGATCGATCCCGACGAGGGCCGGGTAGCGGCGGTCCGCCGGATACGTCGGCACGAGCCCGCCGCCGACCCGGTCCGCGGCGTGCACGTACCCGTCGTCGAGCAGGTCGCGGAAGCGGGTGTGCGAGTACGTCGCGTTGAAGTCCCCGCTGACCACGACCGGGGCCGTGCCGGACACCGACTCGAGCTCCGCGTCCAGTCGTTCCAGCTCGGCCGCCCACGCCGGAGCGGGTGTCAGGTACGGCGGCGCGGGATGCACCGCGTACAGGATCAGCGGGCGTCCGGGACCGGTGTCCAGAGTCGCGGTCAGGTTCGTCGGCCCGAACCCGTCGAGCTTCCGGCCGGCCGAGACGGGAAACCTGCTGTAGATCCCGGCGCCCGCACCGCCGGTCGGCGTCGGGGCCAGGAAGCGATGCGGTAGCAGGTCGTCGAGCCCCGCGACCTGCAGCGCGGCCACCGCGCCGTCGGTCAGCTCCTGCACGGTGAGGACGTCGATCTGTCGCTCGCGCACCGTCCGGACCAGCGCATCGGAGTCGGCCTGCCCGACCATGAGATTGGCCTGCATCACGCGGATGGTGGGACCGGATGCGGCGTCCGGCCCGTCGCCCGGGACGCCGGGCAGGTACAGCGGTCCCAGGGTCCATGCGCCGGCCGCGACGACGACGAGTGCCGACGCCAGCAGTACCGGTCGCCGGGCGAGCGCGGCGGCGATCGCGCCCGCCACCGTCCCGAGCAGCAGGTACGGACCCAGCGACGCCCATGCGATCACGGCGTTGTTCTCCACGTCCGACGCGAAGGCCATGAGCGCGGTGAGCCCTGACGCCGTCGTGACGACCGCGAAGAGGACGGCGATCCGTCGCGCCGGCGGCGGTCTCACCATCATCACAACCTCGCATGCCGCAACCGCGCCGAGTTGCCGACCCCGATCCGGGACACCCGCCGGCACCGTGACCGGGCAAAGCCGGCGTTCCGCCGGCGATCCTCAGTATCGCGGGCCTCCTTCCGGGGCGGGAGTGTGCAGCGACGTCCGCGCCCCGAACACACCCGCGTCCGTGATTCCGGCGCGCGGGGGGGCCGCGTCGCCGAGGGCCTCATCGGCGGGCTCAGTTGTTCGGACCGAGGCTCGGCTGGTCGTCCGTCGTCGGAGGAACAGTCGGTTCCATAGCCGCCGGAGCGGATGCCGCAGCCTCGGTCAGCGGTACACCGGTGGCAGTGCCGGTGCCCGTACCCGAACCCCGGTGGGCCGCCTTCTTCGCCAGCGCCTCGACCCTGTGCTGCACCTGAGGCACCTTGTCTTTCGCGGTCTGCGTCGCACCGCTCACCTTCTCGTGCACCGCGGGGTTGTGCCAGAGGCCGAGGGACTGATCCCTCATCTTCTCGTAGGTCTGCCGCCCGGCACGGGTACCGAGGACGAAGCCCACGGCCGTCCCGGCGGCGAAGATCACTGCTCGGACCATGATTTCTCTCCCTTGTTCGACGAGTGCCGAGATTCGATTCGAAGGCCGCGACGAACTCCTACGGACCGGTCGCCTCTACCCGGTCGGCGTCGCCACCGCCGCGGGTACGGCACCCGACGGCGTGTGTGCCGGCGCAGACCAGCACTACGACCACCGCCCACAGCAGTGATCCGAACACCCATATGCCGACGGTGATCCCGCTGCCCACCCACAGGCCGTCGAGCACCGCGATCGACAACGGCCGCAGCACCAGCGCGTCCTCGTCACCGACAGCTTTCCCCTGCATTCGACCGCTCCTCGCCCTGTCCCCCTGTGAACCGCGAGCCCCTGCCCCTTCTCAGCGCCGTCGCCTCACCCCGCAACCGCGATCGATCCCCCTGTCCCGGGAAGCCGATCCGAGGTAAGCCGACCACCCCGTTGCCATCCGGAAACTGCTGGGGCAAGACCGGGTTCAAGACCGGAGAGGTGGCGGTACCGATGTCGCCGCGCACGTGGATCGCCGGAGGCCGCCCGATTCGTCGATCCACCGCCGTATCGAACTGCTCGTGCTCGAGAACTCACCGAGCGCCCCGCTGAGGTCCGCACCGGCCCGTGCGCGAATACAACAGCACCATCGCAACCCTCCGGTCCCGGTCCCCTGCCAGGACGGCCTGGCACGTGGCCCTGCAACACATCCCGGAGTCGGCGACCGCCCGCCCTGTCACCCGTCACAACGATAGAGCAGGCAGCGGGGCTGTCGCAGAGGAACGGAGCCCACATATTCTGGGCGGACCCTGGACTCGCCGGTAGTCCGCGCGGCACCACGGGCGGGCCGAGGTCGCCGACAATGTCGTTGTCGGGATCGTCGTTGTCGGGATCGTCGTTGGCGGGAGCGCCCGCACCGGCACGTCCGGGTACACCACGGCGACGACAGGAGCGGAGGGCCGGAAGTGGTTGTCACGACACTCGGCCGACGTCGGATCCTCGGCTACCGGGCCGCGGCCCAGGGACTCGACCGGACCTCCGCCGGGCGAGATCGGGTGCTTGCGCTCGGGGTCCAGGACACCCCGTACGGATCGGCCCGCGACGCGCTCGCCGCACGATCGGACGACGCCGCGGCAGAACATGATTCACTCGTCCTCGTATGGTCGTGGCGCGGGGCGCCGCACCTGCATCGGCCCGGGGATCTCGCGTTTCTCGCCGCGGCCCTCTGGCCGGTGAACGACACCGACGCCACGACACGTATCGGGACCGGGCAGATCCGCGAGGGCGCCCAGCGCGGCCTGCGCGCATTCACCGAGGCGGCCGAGGCCATGGGCGCCGCGCTCACCGGTCCGATGACCAAGGGAGAGCTGAGTGCGGCGGTCAGCGCGGCGGTTCCCGCCGACCTCACCTATCACTGCCCCTCGTGCAGAACCCGACACATCTCCGGTGCGCTGTTCCAGCAGGTCGGCCTCGCGGCGCGCGTGCGGGTCTGCCCACAGGGCCGCAGCACCCACCTCGACGTCCTGCCCGCAGGGATCGGACCCGATGCGGTGCCCGAGCGCGCCGAGGGCACCGCTGCCGCCCTGCACCGGTACGCCGACGTGCTGGCACCGGTCACACCGGCCGGGCTGGCGGCCTTCCTGGGCACCGACATCGCAACGATTCGCGCGGTCCTGCCCGACGATCTGGTTCCGGTGAACGGCCCGGCCGGGAAGGGCCTGGTGCCGGCTGCGGCGGTCGCTGACCTCGACGGGGCCGCCGACGTGCGAGCGACTCGCCTGCTGCCGCCCGGCGATCCGTGGCTGCAGGCCCGGGACAGGGAGTTCCTGGTGCCGGAGCGAGCGCGCCGGAAGGCGATCTGGCGCCCGATCGGCAGCCCCGGTGTCGTCCTCGTCGACGGGGAGATACGAGGGATCTGGCGGGCGAGGGCCACGCCCCGGGACACGCTCGAGGTGTCGGTCGAGCCGTTCGAGCCGCTGTCCGTGCAAACGCGGGACGAACTCGAGGCCGAGGCACAGCGACTGGCCCGCGCCCGGGAGCGCACCGGCGCGACCGTGGGGTATGCCGGCTGACGATCCGGCGACCGCGCCCCGACGTGCCACCGGATGTCGGGGTCGCCGTCGACAATGAACCGGTACCCCTGTCGATCCGGCCCCGTCCCGTTCGTCGTCATGTCGTACGGCAACCCTGCCGCGCAGGACACTCACCCAACGAGAGGTGCTCACCATGAAGTACATGCTGCTGATCAACGCCGCATCGGCCGACGCAGGCGACCAGTGCAGCGTCGAGGAGTGGATGGTCTACGACAAGCAGATCCAGGAGACCGGAATCGTCGTTGCCTCGGAGTCGCTCGCGGACCTGACCACCGCGACGACCGTGCGGGTCGGCCCCGACGGTGCGCGTGCCGTCACCACCGACGGGCCGTTCGCCGAGACGCGCGAGGTCCTCGGGGGCTTCTACGTCGTCGACGTGCCCGACCTCGACGTCGCGCTGGACTGGGCGGCCCGCTGTCCCGGGGCGCGCGGCGGCGGATCCGTGGTGGTGCGGCCGATCGCCGACTTCGGGCAGTGACCGCGACGGACGGGCCGGGCGCCGGCGCCCGGGTCGACGCCGCCGTGGAAGCGGTGTTCCGGGAGGAGCGCGGTCGGCTGCTCGCCGCGCTCGTCCACCGCTTCGGCGACCTCGACCTGGCCGAGGACGTCGCCGCCGAGGCGATCGAGGCGGCGCTGGTGCACTGGCCCGTCCGGGGCGTACCGGCCAAGCCGGGGGCCTGGCTGCTGACGACGGCGCGGCGCAAGGCCGTGGACCGGCTCCGGCGGGATCAGGTGTACGCCGCCCGGCTCGCCGTTCTGCAGGTGGATTCGGAACGGGCCGCCCCCTCCCGCACCCCGGACGCCGGCAGTGAGATGCCCGACGAACGCCTGCAGTTGTTCTTCACTTGTGCCCACCCGGCGCTGCCGGCCGAGGACCGGGTGGCACTGACCCTGCGATGCCTGGCCGGGCTCGAGACACCCGAGGTGGCGCGCGCCTTTCTCGTCCCGACCGCGACGATGGCCCAGCGGATCGTACGGGCGAAGAAGAAGATCCGGCAGGCCCGCATCCCGTTCCGGGTGCCGGATCCGGACGAGTTGCCGGAGCGACTGCCGGGCGTGCTACAGGTGCTCTACTCGGTCTTCACCGAGGGATACGTAGCCAGCTCGGGGCCGGACCTGCAACGTCTCGACCTCGCCGAGGAGTCGATCCGGCTGGTCCGGATCCTGCGCCGACTGCTGGCCGGCGAGCGGGAGGTGACCGGGCTGCTCGCTTTGATGCTGCTGATCCATGCGCGACGCGCCGCCCGGACCGGCCCGGACGGCGAGATCGTTCTGCTCGCGGATCAGGATCGCGCACGGTGGGACCACGCCCTGATCGCCGAGGGCACCGCCCTCGTGCCCGTGGCGCTGACCGGCGGCCCGCCGGGTCCGTACGGAGTGCAGGCCGCGATCGCGGCGCTGCACGACGAGGCCCCCGACGCCGCATCCACCGACTGGCCGCAGATCGTCGCGCTCTACGACGTCCTGTCCGCCCTGGCACCGTCGCCGGTCGTCGCGGTGAACCGCGCCGTGGCGGTGGCGATGCGCGACGGTCCCGAGGCCGGCCTGGCGCTGCTCGACGCACTCGCCGACGAGCCCCGGCTGCGCGGCTACCACCCGTATTCCACCGCGCGCGGCGAACTGCTGCACCGGCTCGGCCGCGACGACGAGGCCGCCGTCGCCTACCGGCGGGCGCTCGAGCAGGCCGGAACCGAACCCGAACGGGAGCACCTGCGCCGGCGGCTGGACGAGACCGGCAGGTCGTGACCGGGACGAACCCGTGGTTGCCCGCGTCTGTACGCGGACCGCTCCGAACGTAGCCGGGACCGGTTAAGTTTGCGGCCATGCAGGCAGCGGCGAGGCGGATGCTGTGCCGGACAGGGTGCGGCGGTGCGGGTGACGTGCCTGCGCGGTTGAGCAGGGGCAGGATGTCCGTTGTCGTCGCACTGCACGGGCGAGTTGCGGCATCGATCGGTATGGCCGGATGACCGGCCTCCCGGTCCTGCACATCGCCGCGGCCGACGCCGCAGCCGGTGAGAGCACCGACGTGCTGTCCCGTCTGCAGAGTTCGTCCACCGGTCTGAGCAGCGCAGACGCGGCCGCCCGGCTGGCGGTGGCCGGACCGAATGCGGTGCGCAGCCACGGCGTGAGTGCCCTGGCGGTGTTGGGGCGGCAACTGCGCAGCGCGCTGCTGCTGCTGCTGTCCGCGACCGCGGTCGCATCGTTCTTTCTCGGCGACCGCAACGACGCCGTCATCATCGGGGTCATCCTGCTGGCGAGCATCGGGTTGGGCTTCGTCAACGAGTACCGCGCCGAACGCGCCAGCGCCGCACTGCACTCGAGGCAACGGCACACCGTGGTGGTGCTGCGCGACGGCGCCGCTGCCACGATCGACGTCACCGAACTGGTGCCCGGCGATGTGGTGCACCTCGTCCTGGGCGAGCTCGTGCCCGCCGACCTGCGCCTGCTCAGCGCGACCGGGCTCGAATGCGACGAGAGTGTCCTGACCGGCGAATCGGAGCCGGCCGCCAAGTCCGTGGACCCGGTGTCGCCGGGAACGGCCCTGGCAGATCTGGCCGGGTGCGCATTCATGGGCACCGTCGTCCATGCCGGCACCGGGACGGGGGTGGTCGTCGCCACCGGCGCGGACGCCGAGTTCGGGCGCATCGCGGTCGGGCTCGGTGAACGCGAGCCGGAGACCGAATTCCAGATCGGGCTGCGGCGCTTCTCGGTGCTGCTGCTGCAGGTCGCCGTCGCTCTGACCGCGACGATCGTGGTCACCAACCTGGTGCTGCACCGTCCGCTGATCGAGTCACTGCTGTTCGCCTTCGCCATCGCGGTGGGCATCACCCCGCAGCTGCTGCCGGCGGTGGTGAGCACCTCCCTCGCCGAAGGTTCCCGACGCCTGGCCCGCCGCAAGGTTCTGGTCAAACGTCTGGTGTGTATCGAGGACCTCGGCGACATCGACATCCTCCTCACCGACAAGACCGGCACCCTCACCGACGGACGGATCGGCTTCCGCGAGGCGCTGACCCCCTCCGGTGCTCCCAGCTCGGCGGCGCTGTTGCACGGCCTGCTCGCCACCGATACGGACACCGACACCGCCGGCGGTGTCCGTCTCGGTTCGAACGCGCTGGACACCGCCCTGTGGGCGGCGGCAGGTCCCACCGGCCCGGTCGCGGACGGGTACACCCGGCTGGCCACCCTCCCGTTCGACCACGAGCGGCGCATGTCCTCGACGCTGGTACGCGGTCCCGACGGCGAGTCCTTGATCGTGGTCAAGGGCGCGCCCGAGATCGTGCTCGATCGCTGCGCCGACGTCGGTGCCGCCGCGCACACCGTGCTCACCGGCCTGTTCGCCCAGGGGAGCCGCGTCGTCGCCGTGGCCTCCAAACCCGCGCCCGGCCACGCCGATCGGCTCGTCCCCGACGACGAACACGGCCTGATCCTGACCGGCTTCCTCGTGTTCCTCGACCGGCCGAAGACCTCCGCGACCGCTTCGCTGACCCGGCTCGCCGCCCTCGGCATCACCGTCAAGGTGGCCACCGGCGACAACCCGCAGGTCGCCGAGAAGGTCTGCGCCGACCTCGGGCTCGTCTCCGGCGGCAGCCTCACCGGCTCCGACCTCGCAGGTCTCGACGACGCGCAGTTCAGCGAGGCAGCATTGCGGGCCACCATCTTTGCCCGGGTCTCCCCGGAGCAGAAGGCGCGTCTGGTCGAGACCCTGCGCACCCACGGCCGGTCGGTCGGATTTCTCGGCGACGGCGTCAACGACGCGCTGGCCCTGCACACCGCGGACGTCGGCATCTCCGTCGATTCCGCCACCGATGTGGCCAAGGACGCCGCGGATGTGGTGCTTCTCGAGAAGGATCTCGGAGTGTTGGCGGACGGCGTCACGGAAGGGCGGCGTACCTTCACCAACACGATCAAGTACGTGCTGATGAGCACGTCGAGCAATTTCGGCAACATGTTCAGCGCCGCGGCGGCCTCGGCGGTGCTGGATTTCCTGCCGATGCTGCCGAGCCAGATCCTGCTCAACAACCTGCTCTACGACACCAGCCAGCTCGCGATTCCCGGTGATCGCGTCGACGAGGAACAACTGCACGCACCCTCGCATTGGGACATCGCGTTCATCCGCCGGTTCATGCTGTTCTTCGGCCCGATCAGCTCGCTGTTCGACTTCATCACCTTCGGGATCATGCTCGGGGTGTTCGCGGCCGGGCCGGAGCTGTTCCACACCGGTTGGTTCGTCGAATCCCTGGCCACCCAGACCCTGATCGTGTTCGCGATCCGCACCCGCCGCGTCCCGTTCCTGCGCAGCCGGCCCAGCCTGGGACTGGTGCTCACCGTCGCCGGGGTGCTTGCGGTCGGTATCGCGATCACGGTCTCCCCGCTCGGCGCGGACCTGGGGTTCACGCCCCTGCCGATCGGGTTCTTCCTCACCCTGGTCGTGCTGGTGATCGGCTACCTGGTGCTGATCGAGTATGCCAAGCGCGTGTTCTACGCCGAACCGATGCGGTATCTGCCGGCAGTGCGGTGGCGCGGTCACGAACACCGGATCCACCGGCGCGCAGCCCGGTTCAGCACCCCCACCCACCTTCGGGCGCCGACACCGCCCGCACCGGCACCGCCGGTGCAGTGACCACGGCCGGCTGCCGGCCGAACATCGCAGCCCGAGCATCGAACCGACGCTGGTGCCGGCGGTCGGCCCCCGATCGCCTCGGGGGCCGGGGAGGACGGTCAGTGTGGGGCGGCGGTCGACCCACCGGATCGATTGCCGAACGGATGGCGCCAATCGGTTGAGTTGGACGGCGAGCCCCCGGGCGGCGGCGGGACGGCGCTGCCGGGCTGCGGTGCGGAGGGCTGCGGTGCGGAGGACCGGTCGTACTCGTGCCTCGCGGCGGTGGTCTCGAGGCGGGATTCTTTCAGTTCGCGGCGAGCGAGCCGACCTCGACGCGAGGTCCGCTGCGCACCGGCGAGCAGGAGACTCAGCCCGACCGCTCCGATCGCACCGACGACGATGCCGTAGAGGAACAGTGCCCCGGTCGAACCGGTGACGTGGTACCCGAAGACGACGAAGCTGTCGTCGGTCAGTGCATGGGCGGCGCCGGTGTTGCCCAACACCCCGGCCACACCGATGATCACGGCGGCGAGCAGAACGACGAGTCCGAAGATGATGAGCATGACGGCCTCCATGGCCAGGGGAGTGTGTATCTCTCCAGTCAACGCCGGGTTCTCACCGTTGTCGACCCGGCTGTCGTGGAAGTCGTTGCTCCTGCCGCTAGCCGTCGAAGCCGCTGTGGGCGGCCCAGCCCGACGCGGCGAACGACTGTCGCAGGGCGGCGCGCAGGTCCGCTTCACCCGCAAGGGCTTTCATCGCGGACCGGTACTCGTGCGGGCGCCGGCCGACGAGTGCGGCGAACCCGGCACAGTGGCGCAGGAGCGCGGCGAACAGCGCCTCCTGGGACTGCAGCGGCAGCGGCGGCGCCCCCGGCGGCGCGAGGGCGCCCCACTTCGAGACGTACACGCCGAAGGACGCCGGCCGCTGTCCGCCGTCGATCTCCAGCCGGCACTCGTCGGCGGTCACGGTGCGTCGCGTGTAGTTCGGCTCCGTCGCGTCGAGGCACGCGAGCTGGTCTCGGTCGAGCAGCGACGCGAACACCGGGGTGCGGGTCCCCGGCCGCCGGAACGCGGTCGCCGCGACGTAGCCGGCCACGCTGACGTGGGCGCTGTGCCCGACGGCGATGCCCACGACCGTCGCGCGCAGGAACGGCACGGTGGTGTCGACGTTTCCGGCCGTGAACTTGCGCCGCACGACCACCGGGCACGCGTTCGAGCCCACCGCGACGACGAGGTGCCGGTCGCCGACGCCGGCGACGCCGGCCCGGCGCAGCGCCTCGTCGAGCGTCGAGTCCTCGCGCCCGTCCAGCCGTGCCGCACCGAGGCCGGCTCCCGGCAGGGGACGTGCCCGGTGATAGCCGTCCTCCCGGAGCAGGCCACTGCCCGGCGCGGCCGTCCCGGGATAGAGCCAGGGGGCGGCCGCGAAATCACCACAGTCCGTTCCGGCGGCAGAAGCCACCTTCCCAGTATGGCGCCGCGAACGCGCGGTACCCTCCGGCCGTGCAGATCGAACCGCGTCCCATCGACGACGCCGAGGTGCAGTCCCTGATCGACGAGGTGCAGCTCGAGTACGTCCGTCGCTACGGCGGACCGGACCACACGTCGCTGCATCCGGAGGAGTTCACCCCGCCGCACGGCGTCTTCCTGCTCGCCCGCGGCGGCGGTGCGCCGGCGGGGATCGGTGGCTGGCGGGCCCGCGACTCGGCGCATCCGGGACTGCGCGACGGCGACGCCGAGATCAAGCGCATGTACGTGCGGGAAGGCGCCCGCCGCCGGGGCGTGGCCCGACGGATCCTGGCCGAACTCGAACGCACCGCCGTCGAGGCGGGCCGGCGTCGGATGGTGCTCGAGACCGGCACCGAGCAGCCCGAGGCTCTCGCCATGTATGCCGCCGCCGGATACGAGCCGCTGCCCGAACGGTTCGGCAAGTACGCGTACTCCGCATCGTCGCTGTACTTCTTCAAGGACCTCGCGCTGCCCGGCGACGACGCGCCCCGCGTCCGTCCCGCACTCGCGGCGGAGCTGCCGGTTCTTCAGGACATCGAGCGCGCGGCCGGCCGCGCGTTCGCGGACCTCGGAATGGACGCCGTCGCCGCCGACCCGCCGCCCACGCTCGAGGAGCTGCACGAGTATGTGACCGGCGGGCGCGCCTGGGTGTGCCTCGACGGCCACGACCGCCCGGTGGCATACCTGCTCGCCGATGTCGTCGACGGCACCGCCCACATCGAGCAGGTGTCGGTGCATCCGGACCATGCTCGCCGCGGGCTCGGCCGGGCCCTGATCGACCACCTCGCCGGCTGGGCGCGTGTCCGCGAACTGCCCGCCCTGACGCTGACCACCTTCGCCGACGTCCCGTGGAACGGGCCGTACTACCGGCGGCTCGGCTTCCGGTACCTGCGCGACGACGAACTCGGCCCGGGGCTGCGGCAGATCCGGCGCGACGAGGCCGCCGGGGGTATGGACCGGTGGCCCCGCGCGGCCATGCGACGCGAACTCTGAAGTTCTGCAAGACGTCTCACGTACGGCGCGGTACCGCGGCGGCCCAGAATCGCCGCACCAGGTCCGTCGTCTCGGCCGGCGCCTCGAGCGGTACGAGGTACGCGGCGCCGTCGACGACGGCGCAGGACCCGTCGGGTAGCAGCAGGCTCGCCGCGCGTGCCTGCTCGGGCGTCCAGCCCTTGTGATCGCTGCCGGTGACGAACAGGGTCGGGACCGACACCCGTGGGAGCCGCTCGGTGAGGTCGGGCCGGTGCAGCGAGATGGAAACGACGGCGTTGCGCAGCGCGGCCCGGTCCGCGCGGACGAGACAGTCCTCGACGAGTGCGACCGCCTGCGGGTCGCGCTCCCTCGTTGCGGCGGAGAGCAATACGTTCGTCACGCCGGACCGGATGAACCCGGCGGCGCCGAGCGTCCTGTAGGCGGCGAGGAGGAACAGCGTGCGCGCGTGCTCCGCCCGGTTCAGCGCCTGGACGGGCGTTCCCAGCGTCACCAGCGTCCGGCACCTCGACGCCGTGTCGGTCGCGAAGACGATGCCGACGTGGCCGCCCCAGGCGTTGCCGACCCAGTCGACGGGTTCGTCGATACCGAGGGCGTCGAGCACGGTGACGGCCGCCGCGGCGCATTCCCCGGTGGTGTAGCGCCGGCCGGGGTCACCGCTCGCCCCGTGCCCGGGACCGGTGACCACGACGAGGCGCCGGTCGACTCCCAGCGCGTCTTCGACTCTGCTCCATGATCTTTCGTCGACGAACAGGCTGTGCCAGAGCACCGCGGGCCGGCCCTCCCCGTGCACGCGGACGGCGAGTGGACCCACCTCGGTCGAGATCTTCTGCATCCGTGTCATGACCGCCACCACCTCCGGTGCGACTCGGGTTGACACTGTCAATTGCTATGGTCCCGCGGTAGGTTGACACTGTCAATGCGCGGAGCCGCGCACGCCGGGAAGGGCTGGTGGACGGATGACCGACACGCTCGACGAACGGCTGCTCCGAGCCGCGCTCGAACTGCTGAGGGAGCAGCCGGCCGAACGCCTCAGCCTCCGCCGGGTGGCGCAGCAGCTGGACGTGAGCCACCAGGCGCCCTACGTGCACTTCGGGAACAAGCGCCGGTTTCTCGCGGCCGTGGCGGGCACCGGGCTGCAGGGCGCCGCGGCAGAGGCGGCCGCCGCCGTCGAGGCAGCCGGATCCGATCCACGGTGCCGGCTGCACGCGCTCACCGACGCCTACCTGCGGTTCGTCCGGGAGCGCCCGCACGTGCACGACCTGGCCTACGGGCCCACGGTCGACAAGGCCGATCACCCGCGCCTGCAACAGGCGGCCGCCGACTACTGGCGTCTGCTGCGCGACACCGTGGCGGCCTGCCAGCCCGAGGGTGTCGAGGAGGCCGAGGTGCTGCGGCGGTGCGCTGCCACGTGGGGCACCGTCTACGGCATCGCCCGGCTGACCACCCTGCACCAGATCCCCGCGTCGGTCCCCGGCGACCGCGACGGCCTGTTGCACGAGGCCGTCGACGTGCTCCACCGGGGCTGGCAGGCCGGCGACTCGGCCGGGATCCCGGGACAGGACCCGTCTTCCCCGTCGCCGCCGGGTCGCCGGTGACCGCACCGGCCCGATGCCGCCGTTAGCCGACTTGTTCTATTTCAAATAGAACAATATGCTTGTCCCGTGCTCATCAGACTGGACCCGAACTCGCCGGACCCGTTGTTCGTGCAACTGGCCGCGGCCGTGCGCGGCGCGGTGGCCCGGGGCGAGGTCCGGGCGGGCGAGCGCCTCCCCGGCGCGCGCGACCTCGCCGCATCGCTCGGCCTCAACGTCCACACCGTGTTGCGGGGGTACCAGCAACTGCGCGACGAAGGCCTGGTGGAGCTGCGCCGCGGACGCGGCGCGGTCGTCACCGACCGCGCCGAAACCGGGCATGCCGCTTTGCATTCCGCCGTCGCTCAGGCCGTCGCGCACGCCAAGCGCGTCGGCCTGAGCGCCGACGATCTCGTCGACCTGATCAGAACGGAGTACCGATGACAGACGATCCCGGCACCGACCGGCGCCCCACCGGCCGCATCCTCCTCAGCTCCACGGCCGCACCCCTGGCCGTCGCCGCCGCGGGCGCACTCGTGCTCCGGAGCTGGCATGCGCAGCTACCGGATCCGATCGCAACACATTGGAACCTCGACGGCACCGCGGACGGATTCGCCGGCCTCCCGGCGACGATCGCACTGTTGCTCGGGTTCGGTGTCCTGTTCGCCGCCCTCGGTTTCGGTCTCGCCCGGGCCGCCGACACCGACCCTGCCCTCACCCGCGCGGTCGCCGCGACCGTCACGGGGACGGTCGCTTTCGTGACCGCCCTGATCGTGCTGGTCACCGGCTCTCAGCGGGGACTCGCGGACGCCGCCGCAGCCTCGCCGCCGGGGGCGTCTCTCCTCGCAGCACTCGGCATCGGCGTCGCCCTCGGGGTCGTTGCCGCCGCGGCGGTGCCCCGGTGGTCGCGCGGACCTGCCGCTCCCCCGGCCGCCGATGCACCGCGAATTCCCCTCGGCGCAGACGAACTCGTCGCGTGGACCCGATCGGTGGCCACCGGCAACGTCACGACGATCGTGCTCGTCGCGGCGATCGGTATCGTCGCCGCCCTCAGCGTGCTCACACGCCTGTGGATCCTGCTGGGCCTGGCCGTGCTGCTCGCCGTGCTGGTCGCGCTGACCTGCTCGATCCGCGTCACCGTCGACGTCCGCGGGGTCACCGTCGCGGGCCTGTTCGGGTGGCCGCACCTGCACACCCCGCTCGGTGCCATCGCCTCCGCCTCCGTCACCGACGTGGCACCGCTGAAGCACTTCGGGGGCTACGGATACCGCATGGCGGTACTGGGCCCGCTGCGCGGCGCCCGAGGGTTCGTCCTGCGCGGCGGCCCCGCGCTGGTGCTGCACCGGCGCGACGGCGCACGCACCCTGGTCGTGGTCGACGATGCCGCGACCGCCGCCGGCCTCGTCAACGCCCTCGTCGAGACAGGACCGAGGCACCCCCAGTAGATTCCCGTGGAACATCTCACCTGCGGGCGGCGGAGAGTCCGGCACCGTCGATCATCCGCCGGCCACCACGTTGAGCGATCCGAGCTGCACAACACATCAACAACCAACCGGGCGCAATTCCCGGCGCGGGACGCTGCTTCGCACCACCGAACCTCACCGCTGGAGGATTTCGGAGAGCCGCCTGATGCCTTCGGCGATCTGGGCTTCGGTTGCGGCCCCGTAGGAGAAGCGCAGGAACGGTGCGGGTGGTTCGTCCACGAAGAAGTGACTCCCGTCTCCGATGAGTACCCCGGCCGCGTACGCGGCGGTGCAGATCTCGCGGGTATCTGCGCCCTGGGGCAGCCTGGCCCACAGGTGAAGGCCACCGCGCGGGACGCACGGGATGCGGATGCCGGGCGTCGTGGCGTGGATCGCGGAGGCAAGTGCGTCGCGTCGCGTCGCGAGCTCTGCGCGCAGGCGTTTCAGGTGCCGGGGCCACGCATTCGAGGTCAGGAGACCGCAGGCGATTTCCTGCACCAGCGGCGCGACGCAGAGGTCGTCGGCGGTGCGAGAGGCCCGGAGCCGTTCGCCTGCCGGGCCGCGCGCGATGACCGCGCCGAGCCTGAGACCTGGGGAGGCAGGCTTCGAAAGGGTGAGGATCGATACGACGTGTCCGTGGGGATCTTCGGTGAAGAGGGGGGGTGGGGCCTGTCCGTCGATGCCGAGGTGTCTGGCCCAGTCGTCCTCGATGATGAACGCGCCGTGTCGGGCGGCGAGTTCGAGCACCTTCTTCCGGCGCTCTGCACCGAGGACCGCTCCGGTGGGGTTCGCGTAGCTCGGCTGGAGGTAGACCACTCGCGCTCGCGTGCGTTCGAGTTCGTCGGCGAGACGGTCGACCAGGATCCCGTCGGCGTCGGCGGGTACCGACGAGAGGTTCAGGCCCGCGCTCTGCGCAGCGAGGATCGCGCCCGGATAGCTCGGGCTCTCGGTGATGACCGCCGACCCCGGCTCGGCGAGTGTGCGCATCGTGAAGACGAGGCCCTGCTGCCCGCCGGAGACCACAAGCACGTCGTTCGGGTCGGCGCGGTATTCGGAGGCGAGGATCCGCCGCAGTTCCGGCGATCCCGCTGGCGGCGTCATCATCCAGGCACGACCGCTCTTCGCCGCACGCGAGCCGATGCGATGCAGTTCCTCGTTCGGCTGTAGTTCGGGGGCGAGGTATCCCCAGGAGAGCGGGATGTGGTCGGGAGTACCGTAGCCGCCCAGGCGAGCGGCCCGGTCGGCGTCTACTCTGGCGCGGCCGAGCGCCTGAGACTGCCAGGAGAAGTCCGGTTCCGGTAGTCGTTCGCGGCCCGCCACGAACGTTCCCCGTCCGGGCTCAGCCCGGACCAGCCCGAATGCGCTCAGTTCCGAGAGAGCTGCCGAGACGGTGGCTGCACTCGCCGCGAACTCTCCGGAGAGTTCGCGGACACCCGGCAGTTTCTCCCCGATATGCATCGTCGCGATCCGCTGGCGGAGGCGTGCCGCAATTTCCGACGCTCTGTTATCATTCGACATGACGCTAGTGAATAACGTTACTCAAATTTCCGCAAGATTGTTACGCCATCGAGCGGGCGTGACGTCGGCAGTCTCGGCGGCACACCGATGAGCCGGGCTTCCTCTGTGCTGCGGGATGTCTCAGTCTCCGCGGTCGTCGCAGGCTTCCTCTCGGCGCTCATCAACTTCGCAGGCCCGTTCCTGATCGTGCTCGAAGCCACTCGCGCAGCGGGTCTGAACGAGGCGCAGACCGCGTCGTGGGTCTGGGCGGTCGCGATCGGCAACGGCGTGTGCAGCATCGCGCTGAGCCTGTTCACCCGTATCCCGGTGATCGTCGCTTGGTCGACGCCCGGAGCGGCGCTGCTGATCGCCTCGCTCGGCGGCTTCTCGTTCACCGAGGCCGTCGGCGCGTTCCTCGTCGCCTCGGTCGCCGCCGCAGTGGTCGGGTACACGGGCTGGTTCGGCCGGCTACTCGCCAGGGTGCCCGGCCCGGTGCTACAGGCTCTGCTCGCCGGGATCCTGCTGCCCTTCGTCGTGACCGCAGCGGGCGCCTTCACGAGCGCGCCGCTGATCGCGGGGAGCATCGTCGTCGCCTTTTTCCTCGGCAAGCGCTTCTTCAACCGATACGCAGTGCTCGCCGGACTCGTCGCCGGGCTCGCGGCGACCGGGGCGACCGGGTCGTTCCGCGAGGTCGCGCCGTCGCTCGCGCTCGGCGGCCCTGTGTTCACGATGCCGGCATTCACCCCGGCCGCGCTCGTGAGCATCGCGCTGCCGCTGTTCATTGTCACGATGGCCTCGCAGAACGCACCCGGGCTCGCACTGCTCCACTCGCAGGGGTACGAGCCGAACGACCGCCTGCTCGTCGGTGCCATCTCGACGGTCTCGGCGATCCTCGCGCCCTTCGGCTGTCACGGCATCAACCTCGGCGCGATCACGGCGGCGATCGCGCTCGGCCCCGAGTCGCATCCGGATCGCGCACAGCGTTACATCGCGGGCCTCTCGGGCGGCCTCACCTATCTGCTCGTCGGCTCGTTCGGGGGCGTGCTCGTGGCCGGGTTCCAGGCGATCCCGAGCGAAACGGTTTCGGTTCTTGCTGCCGTCGCCCTGCTGGGCTCTGCCCTCACCGCACTGAAGGGGGCAATGGGCGGCGATACCCGCACCGGGATCGCGGCCCTGACCACGCTCGCGGTCACCATGTCGGGCGTCGTGTTCTTCAGCGTCGGTGCCGCGTTCTGGGGCCTCGTCGCGGGCAGCGCCGTGTACCTCCTGCTGGCCCCACGCCAGCCGGGAACCCGAACAGGCAAGGAAAGAAAGGAGAACGCAGTGATGACGTGACCGAAGCCTGAGCGCGCCGCATCCCGCATCGAATATTCGATCCTCGCGGGCGGAGAACGCTCGGACAGTACCTGGCAGTACCGCTCTGCCGAGACCTTCAACCACCGATAGGAGCCACCCATGGCAACGACCACCATTCCGACGATCCGGCCGCTCGCCCCTGCCGACGAGTGCCGCTGGCGTGTCCTCTTCCGCGAGTACCGCGAGTTCTACAAGCTGCCCGAGTCCGAGGACATCGTCTCCCGCGCATGGGGATGGTTCATGGATCCCCGACACGAATGCAAGGCTCTCGTTGCGGAAGCGGACGGCGAGATCCTCGGGTTTGCACACCATCGCCGGTTCTCCTCGCCCTACACCGGCACCACCGGCCTCTTCCTCGACGACCTGTTCACCGACCCCGCAGCCCGAGGCCGGGGCGTCGGACGTGCACTGATCGGCCGTCTCACCGAGATGGCCACCGCCGAGGGTCGCGCCGTGGTGCAGTGGGTGACCGCCGAAGACAACCACCAAGCCCAAGCGCTCTACAACACCCTCGCCACGCGAACGAGCTGGGTCACCTACGAGGCCGAACCTTCTGCGAAGTGAGCACTGCACCATGAAACCGCTGCCGCCGGAAACCCTCCGAGTGGTAGCACAGGGCGGCGGAAATGCGAGTTGATCCATTCGCCTGTCCTCGACGGTATTGGGGCCGGCCCGGAGCCGGCCCCAATACCGTCCAGCCGTGCCCTGCCTGCGGATCCCCGACCGGTAGATCGCCGACGATGATCAGTGCGTCGACTCGTCTCCGCGCCAGACTCGAAAACCGTTGCTGCAGCACCACATCAGGCAATCCGACGGGGTGGCGGATCATCACAAGCAGTGGCGTCCACCAACCCACCTGCCGGTGTTGGTGACCGAGTTACCGGGTGAACGGCGCGTACCGGCCCGCCCGACCCGCTGAACCGTGCGCAGAGGCTACGGGCCGGCCGGGAAAACCTCGACGAGCGAACCGGGTTCGATGACGACCGGTCCGGCCGCGGTGCGGTGCTCCCGTCGCCCCACCGCGGGCCGGCGGGTCACCAGGCCAGCCCGAGATCGACGGCGGCCAGGCCGGCCCGCGTGCGGTTGTCCACCCCGAGCTTGGCGTAGACGCGCTCGACGTGGTTGCGGGCCGTCTTCTCCGCGATGCACAGCTCGTCGGCGATCTGCCGGTTGGACCGGCCCCGGGCGACGAGCCGCAGCACCTCCACCTCGCGGGCGGTCAGCCCGGCCGGCCATGGCGCGCGCCGCACCCGCCGGTGCCCGGCCGCCGTCAGCACCGCCTCGACCGCCTCGGCGTCGAGGCGCCCGCGGTGGGCCTCCTGCCGCAGGCGGCCCGCCGCGTGTTCGGGGGTGAGCGCACCGCGATGCGGCCGGGGTTCCCCGAAGCGCTGGTACGTCTCCGCCGCGGCGAGGAGGCGATCGGCGACACTCAGGTCGCGTCCGCGCACGCCGTTGGGATACCCGGAGCCGTCGAGGCGTTCGCGGTGCGTGGTTGCGACGGCGACGACGTCCTCCATGCCGGTGACGCGGCTGAGGATCCGCCCGGTCAGGTAGGGGTACAGCCGGACCCGCTCCCATTCGGCACCGGTGAGCGGACCGGGCTTCTCCCAGATCCGGTTGGACACCCCCATCCGGCCGAGACCGTGCACGAGCCCGGCCCGGTAGAGCACCTCGACGTCCGTCGCCGGCAGGCCGCGCAGGCGGCCCGCGGCCGCGGTCAGCTCGGCCACCGCCCGCGAATGCCCGAGCAGGCAGGGAACTTTCAGGTCGACGAAGTCTGCCATCGCACGAAGCAGCGTGTCGAGTTCGTCGCCGGCGAGGACGCGCGCACGGTCGGGCGCCCGATCCAGCGCCGCCGCCCACGCGTCCTGCTCGAGCAGACCGTCGGTGAGTTCGCCCGCGGCCTCCTGGAACACCCGCGCCACCCGCGGACAGAACTGGGTCCCGCTGCGCGCCCGCGCGACCTCGACGGCCCGCCCCGGTCCGCCGGCCCGCAGATGGACCTCGGAGACCTCCGCGAGGTGCACGATGTGCATCTCGAGGGGGATGTCGTCGCCGCGCACACCCGCGGGCAGCCCGGCGCCGTCCCACCGTTCGAACGCGTAGGCCAGGGCCGCGCCGACCTGCCGGTCGAGCCCGACCCGGTCGGACAGCGTCCCCGCCGAGGCGCAGTGCGAACCGATCAGCTCGGCCATGCGACGGCGGGCGGTCAGCAGGAACGCGACGACCTCGACCCCGCGACGCGCGCCTTCGAGCCCGCGCCCGACGTGGCTGGTCAGCATCCGCAGGAACGGCAGCCCCCTCATGTCGACCCCGTAGGTATCGGCGCGGAGTGCGATGTCGTCGCCGAACAGCTGCGCCAACTCGTGCGAGTCCGCGTGGCAACCGATCCAGGCGACGAGGTTCGCGTAGTAGACGACGGCCTGCTGCCGTGCGTCCAGGCCCATGCGCTCGGCGATCCGTCCGGCCAGCACGGCGGACCGCAGCATGTGCTCCATCGGCTGCCCCAGGCCCAGGTCGATCGCCAGGGACAGCGCCGCGAGCAGCTCGGCGCGCCGCGGCCCGTCCCGCGGGCCCGGAGACGACTCGCTCCTGCGCTGCACGGCCCCATTGTCCTCCGCCGCCTGAGCCGGGGCGCCCGGCCGGACGGATGCCGAAGATGAGGCATCGGCCCCATGCTTCCGGTCACGACGCGGCGCACGATCGGGAGGACCGTATTCGTACGCCGAGGGAGGACGAGATGAAGACCACACCGCAGGAAGCCGCCGAGGAGCCCCGCGCCCTGCCCCAGGTCGCCGGCGAGCGGTTCACCGGGTATGCCGTGATCGGGGCGCCGTTCGCCAGCGGGCACTGTCTGGCGCTGCGCCGGTTCACCGCCGGGTCGGTGGGCCCCGCCTTCACCGCGGTCTGGCACCGCGACCCGCAGGGCCACTGGACCGTCTACAGCGATGCCGCGCCGGAGCACGGATGCGCCCGCTACCTCGGCGCCGCCCTCACCCGGACGGTGCGCACCGACGTCGCTGCCGAGTGGACCGGCCCGTCCCGGTTGCACATCACGGCGGGCGACGACGTCGTCTGGGACGTGCGGGTGTCCTCGTCGCCGGCCACCACCCTGGCGACCCTGGCCGGCCGGCTGCTGCCGGGTGGGGCGCGGCACAACCCCGCGGTCCTGGCCGCCGTGGCGCGCGTCGCCGGCCCGGTCCTGGGCGCCGGCCGGATCCGGCTCACCGGCGACGTGCCGAACGGACAGTGGTTCCGCGCCGCACCGCGCCGGTTGTGGTCCGCCCGCACCCTCGCCGCGGTGGTGGGCGGCGTCGACCTCGGCGCCGACGGGCCGCTGCCCGAACAGGAGCGGCTCGGCGATTTCCGGATTCCTCAGCGCGCCCTGTTCGCGACCGTCGATGCCTGGTTCGAGCCGTTCGATCCGCGGCGGCACGCGCCGGCGTCCCCGGGCGGTGCGCTCACCTGCTGACCCGTGCCGGCACTTGCGCGTGCGATGATCTTGTGGACCATCGAGGGGGTGCCATTGTCTGAAAGCATCGTGCCGGTGACGGGTAGACGAACCACGCGGGGGGCGTCCGAGGACCCTGTGTACGTTCCGCTGCGCAGCATCTCCGAGGCGGCGGCGACGCTGCAGGAGTCGGTGGCGCGGCAGAACGCCACGGACTACTACGAGGTCCGCGCGGCGATGGATGCGGAGTACTACTGGCGCGCCGTGGTGCAGACCTTTCAGATCGCCGACGAGTCGTTCCTGCACGCCTCGCGCGGCACCCAGGACGGTGCCGACATCTCGGCCCACGTCATGGCCCGCGCCGCGGACTGGGTGGCGAGGACGGAACTGGCCGTGGAGGGCTCCCGGATGTACGGGGCGCTGGTCGCATTCACCCAGGGTGTGGGCGACGGGTACGCGGCGGTGGAGTCGTGGGCCGACGCCACCAAGCGAGCGAGCCGATAGGCCGCTGCGCGGCCGGTGCGTCCTTTGGGTTGCTCCTGCCGCCCAAAGGACGCACCGGGCTACAGCCCCACCGCCGCCCGCTCCCCCTCGACGATCGCGGCGTGCGCCCGTCGCGGCGTGACCGCGTCGCCGATCCGCACGACGTGGAAGGCACTGTCGCGCAGCGCTACCCAAAGATCGTCCACGGGGGCCTGATGGGTGGCCACGACCACCGCGTCCACCGTGCGGGTGTGCGCGACGGCGGTCGGGTGGTGCCACAGCGCGACGTCGAGCCTGCCGCCGGTCTCGGTGACGGCGGTGACGAGCGTGTCGGTGAGCTGCGCGATGCCCTCGGCGTGTGCCCGGCGGGTCCAGTCCTCCATGTCGAGGGTCAGGCCGAGGTCCTGTCCGACGATCATCCCGGCCGTGCAGACCGTGACCGCGGCGCCGCGGCCGGCGAGCAGTGCGGCCACCGACGTCGCCTGGTGGAAGCCGAGGTCGTCGACGACGAGGACGTCGCCCTGCGGGGACACGCGGCCGTCGAGCACGTCGCGGACGTCGACGACGAGCGCGGTGTCGCCGGCCCAGTCCGGGCGCCGCGGGCGCGCCCCGGTGGCGACGACGACCGCGTCCGGTCGGTGCTCCTGCACGAAGGCGGCATCGACGTGCACGCCGATACGCACATCGACGCCCGCGCGGCGGCATTCGACCTCGAGGCTGTCCACCATGCCGGCGAGTTCGCCACGGCCCGGAGCGGTGGCGGCCGTGCGGATCTGACCACCCAGGGCGGGGGTGCGCTCGCACAGGGTGACCCGGTGCCCGCGCTGCGCGGCGGTCGCGGCGGCGCGCAGGCCGGCCGGTCCGCCACCGACGACCAGCACGCGCCGGCCGGGGACCGCCGGATCGGGTAGCAGCTGCGCCTCGCGGCCGGCGCGGGGGTTCTCCACGCAACCGATCCACCGGCCGAGCCCTACCCGGCCGATGCACTCCTGGTTGCAGGCCAGGCACGGACGCACGGCCTCGTCGTCGCCGGCGAGAGCCTTGGCGGCGAAGTCGGGGTCGGCGATCTGGCCGCGGACGACGCCGACGAGGTCGCAGCGCCCCTCGGCGAGGGCCGCCTCGGCCTGGGCGGGGGTGGTGAAGCGTCCGACGCCGACGACCGGCAGCCGCACCCGCCGCCGGATCGCGTCGGGCACGAACAACGCGTAGCCGTGGGGCGTGGCCATGGACGCCTCGATCAGGTGCAGCGTCTCGGTGGCCACGCCGATCGAGGTGTTCAGGTAGTCGACGTGCCCGCTGTCTTCGATCATGGCGGCGACGGCGACGGCGTCGTCGAGGGTGATCCCGCCGTCGGTGCCGTCGTGCCCGCTGAGGCGGACTCCCACGACCAGGTCGGACCCGACCGCCGCGCGCAGTGCCCCGACGACCTCGAGCAGGAACCGCGCCCTGTTCCGGAGCGGTCCGCCGTACCGGTCGGTGCGCAGGTTGGTGCCCGGGGACAGGAATTGCCGCACGATCGACGCCTGCGAGCACTGCAGTTCGACCCCGTCGAATCCGCCGGCACGGCAGTGCTCGGCGACGCGGGCGTACCCCTCGACGAGGTCGCGGATCTCGTGCTCCTCGAGCGCCTTGGGCACCTCCCGGAACAGCGGGTCGGGCACGGCGCTGGGCGCCCACAGCGGCAGGCCGGTGTACATGCCGCAGCCCTGGGCGCCGTTGTGGTTGAGCTGGGCGAAGATTCGCCCGCCGCGGGCGTGCACGGCGTCGGTGATCCGCCGGTACCCGGGCACCACCGCGGGGTCGTACCCGCGGATCAGCTTCTCGTAGGGCCGGTCCGTCGGGTGCACGGTGTGCTCCTCCGAGACGATCAGCCCGGCTCCACCGCCGGCCCGCGCCGCGTAGTACGCGGCGTGCTGCGCGGTGGGCAGCCCGTCCTCGGCGAAGTTGGTCAGGTGCGCGGAGAACACCACCCGGTTGCGCAGCGTGACCGGGCCGAGCCGCAGCGGGGCGGCCAGCCGTGGGTGCGGTCCGGCGGAGCAGGTTTCGCTCACACCTTCGAGTTCCCCTGGTCGAGGGCCATCTGGCTGCCGGTGACGGTCCGGGCGCGGTTGCTCGCGAGATACAGCACGGCCTCGGTGATGTCGTCGACGTCGGCGATCGGCTTCTCGGTGAGGATCGGGGCGAAGCTCGGCAGCCAGTGCGGGTACTTCTCGAACAGCGTCAGCGCGCCCTGGTCGGTGCCCATCGGGGTGTTCACGCCGTACGGGTGGATGGAGTTGACCCGGATGCGGTACTCGCCGAGCTCCTTGGCGGCGCTCTGGGTCAGGCCGACGAGGCCGAACTTCGCGGCGGCGTAGTTGGCCTGGCCGGGCATGGCCTTCAGCCCGGCGACGGAACTCACGACGATGATCGACCCTCCGTTGCCGGCCTCGATCATGGCGGGCGTGGCGGCCTTGAGGGTCTTGAAGACGCCGGTGAGGTTGATGTCGATCAGTTCCTCGAACTGCTCGTCGGGCATCTCCCAGAAGCGGTTCCAGTTGCAGATGCCCGCGTTGGCGACGACGACGTCGAGGCGGCCGAACTGGGCGACGCCGTCGTCGACGACGGACTTCAGGGCGGCGCTGTCGCGCACGTCGGCGATGCGCGCGTGGATCTTCGCCCCCTCGGCCTCGACGAGCTGGACGGTCTCGTGGAAGTCGGCTTCGGTGACCGGGGCGTAGGAGTTGTACTCCGAGACGGGACCGGCGATGTCGACGCCGATGATCGACGCGCCCTCCCGCGCGAACCGGATCGCGTGGTTGCGTCCCTGACCGCGCGCAATGCCGGTGATGAACACGACCTTGCCGTCGAACTCGCCCATTCGTCGATCCTTCCGATCCGCAGCAGTCTGCAACAGGTTACAGTTCGGATCCGAGCGTGTGACCCTCCCGTACCGCCTGGTGGACACTTCGAGGCGCGAGGCAGTCGCCGATCCGTGTCAGCCCGGTGCGGTACAGGGTGTCCTCCGGCAGCCCCGGGGCGCAGTCGACGAGCAGCGCGCCGGCGACGTCGGTGCGCCGCCCGGTCAGCCGGTGCTCGAGTTCGACCGCGTCGGCGCCGACCCGTCGCACCGTGACCCCGAGGTGCCGGGCGACCCCGGCCCGCTGCAGCCGGGTGTTCGCCGCGACCAGGTCGCCCGTCGGCGCGAGCCGCGACCCGGCGATCGGGTCCGTCGTGGCGTACGAGACGGTATAGCCCTGGGCGGCAAGCTGTTCCGCGATACCCACCGCCACGGGACCCCCGACGGGATCCCACACCACGACCGGCCGCACGGCGATCGGGCCACCGGCCAGCAGGCCGGCTGCGGTGACGTAGTGGCCCTCCTCGGCCGGGTACTCGGGGGGCCGGTCCCGGCTGCCGGTGGCGAGCACGACGGCCTCGCCCGCGGCCACGGCGTCCTCGAGTTCGCCGGCGGTGACGGCACGACGGGTGTCGATCCGCACGCCGAGCGCGCGGCAGCGGGCCTCGAGCCAGTCGACGAGCGCGGAGAGCGTGTCGCGTCCCGTGCCCACCGCCGCGGTGCGCAGCATCCCGCCGACGCGTCCGGCGCGCTCGACGAGGCGGACCCGGTGACCGCGCTCCGCGAGGACCCGGGCGGCCTCGAGCCCGGCCGGACCCCCACCGACCACGAGGACGTCCCGCGCGGCGGCGGCCGGAGGCTGCGGCGCGCGCGTCTCGTGCCCGGCCTCCGCGTTGCCGATGCAGCCGACCCGGGGATTGCGGAAGTCGCGCACCAGGCAGGCCTGGTTGCACAGCACGCACGGCCGGGGCGAGCGGCCCTCGCGCACGGCGGTGACGAGGTCCGGATCGGCGATCTGCGCGCGGGTCATCTCGACGAGGTCGCCCACCCCCTCGGCGAGGGCGCGCTGCGCGGCGGCGGGGTCGACGACGCTGCCCTGCAGGACGACGGGGACGGCGCCCGCCACCGCGTCACGGACGGCGCGGCACAGTCCGGCGTTGAACCCGGCCGGCGTGTGCGCGTCGGGCCGGTACGCGCCGGGGGCGTAGAGGCCGCCTCGCACGACGGTGAGCAGATCCAGGTCCGGCGCGAGGTCGCGGGCGTGAGCGGCGGCGTGCTCCGGGGTGATGCCGGCCCAGGGCGCCTCCTCGTCGCAGCTCAGGCGCAGCGCAAGGATCCGCCCGGGGCCGAGTTCGGCGCGCACGGCCGCGACCACCCGCCGCAACAGCAACGACCGGTCGGCGCCGTAGCGGTCGGTGCGCCGGTTGGTCAGGCCCGAGAGGAACTGGCGCAGCAGCGCGGTCGGCCCGGCGTCCAGTTCGATCCCGTCGACATCGGCGGCGACCGCGACCGCGGCGGCGGCGCGGAATCCCTCGATCACCGCATCGATCTCGTCGTCGCCGAGTTCCATGGGCAGTTCCCGGACCGCGGGGTCCGCCACCCGCGACGGGGCCCACAGCGGTGCCTGGGTCCACGCGCTCGAGCCCTGCAGCCCGGCGTGGCCGAGGCCGGCCAGCACCAGGGTGCCGTGCGGCCGGCAGGCGGCGACGACGGCGGCCCATCCGGGACCGCACTCCGCGGCCAGGGGTGCCCGCTCGTAGGGCTGGTCGTGCGGGTGCACGGAGGCGACCTCGGTCACGAGCACCCCCGCGCCACCGCGCGCGCGGCGCTCGTAGTACGCCACGTGTTCGGACGAAAAGGTCCTCCCCACACCGAGATTGGTTTCGTGCGGCCCGAAGAGCACCCTGGCCGGCGCGTGGCGTCCGGCCAGGGTGATCGGTTCGGTGAGGGTGCCCATCGGCAGGTGGACCGCTCAGATTCCGAGGTCGCGCCGGAAGCCCGGCGGGACGACGATGTCGTCGGGGGTCAGCTCGTGGATCGACGTCTTGCCGAGGCCGATGAGCGCGGACCCGATGCCGCCGGCGAAGATGTCGAGGACGTTCTCCACGCCCGCCTGCCCGTTCGCGGCGAGGCCCCACAGGTAGGCGCGGCCGATCATCACGGCCTTGGCGCCGAGGGCGAGGGCCTTGACGACGTCGCTGCCGCGGCGGATGCCGCCGTCGAGCAGCACCTCGATGTCCTTGCCGACCGCCTCGGCGATCGCCGGCAGCGCCCGGATCGGGGCCGGCGTGCCGTCGAGGTTGTTGCCGCCGTGGTTGGACACCGAGATCGCGGTGACGCCCGCGTCGACGGCGCGCTTGGCGTCGTCGACCCGCATGACGCCCTTGAGCATGAACGGCGCGTCGCCCCACTGCTCCCGCAGCCACGCCACGTCCTCCCAGGTAGGCAGCGGGGTGCCCATCCACTCGCCGTAGGCGCCGAAGAACGTCGGGGCGCTGCCGCCGGGCGGGGTCAGGTTCGGGGTGGTCAGGTCCGGCACCTTGCCGGTCTTCGCCCAGTCGAGCAGCCAGCTCGGCCGCAGGATGCCCTCGGGGGCGAACCGGAACATGGCCTTGAGGTCCATCTTCTCCGGAATGGCGGGGCTGCCCCAGTCGCGGCCGCTGGAGAACGACCAGTCCAGGGTCATGATCAGGCCCTTCGCGCCGGCGGCGCGGGCCCGCTCCATCCGCTGGACCAGCACGTCGCGGCTGCCCACCCAGTACATCTGGAAGAAGGTCTTGTCGTTGGCCGCGGCGACCTCCTCGATGGACTTGCTCGCGAACGAGCTCAGCCCCATCGCGGTACCGCGGGCCGCGGCGGCACGGGCGACGGCGACCTCGCCGTCCGGATGCACCGCCTGCACGCCGGTCGGGGAGATCACCACCGGCAGGGCGATGTCCTGACCCATCACGTGGGTGCCCATCTCCCGCTTGTCGGACAACCCCGCCACGTGCGGGGCGAAGCCGAGCTCGCCGAATGCCGTCAGGTTGTCCTCGACGGTGATGCCCTTCTCGGAGCCGGCCACGAGGGCACCGTAGACGGACCTGGGGAGCTTCTTCTTCGCCCGTTGCTGCGCGACCGCAACGGTTTCGAACCATTCCTTGGACATGGATCTGCCTCTCCTACTTGCACGAACGGGGCCGGCTATTGCATTCCGGCGAGCGGGTTTTCGTCGCAGGCCCGCGACGGCGGGCGCACCATCAGCTGCAACGGGACGGGCGCGCGGGGGGTGCGGCGCTCACCGGTGCGCGAGTGGTCGACGCTGGACTTGGGCACGGTGCGGTCGGCGCTGAGCGCGGATTCGCCGTAGCCCTGGACGCATTCGGGATCTGGCCCGTCCATCGGCAGACCGGTGAAGAACTTCGCGGCCATGCAGCCGCCGCGGCACGAATCGTAGAAGGTGCACTTGCTGCAGGCCCCGCCGGTCTGCGGCGACCGGAGTTCGGTGAAAAGCTCGGAGTGCTGCCACACCTGCTGGAAACCGCCGTCGGACAGGATGTTCCCGGCAAGGAACTTGTCGTGGATGGCGAAGGGGCAGGCGTACACGTCGCCCACGGGGTCGATCAGGCACACCACCCGGCCCGCGCCGCACAGGTTCAGCCCCGGCAGCGCACCGGCGCCGTCGCTGCCACCGAAGGCGGACAGGTGGAAGAACGAATCGCCGGTCAGCACACCCTCGCCGTGTGCGACGAGCCAGTTGTAGAGCTGCCGCTGCTGCTCGTGGGTGGGGTGCAGGTCGTCCCACACGTCGACGGCACGGCCGGAGGGACGCAGGCGGGTGATGCGCAGCGTCGCGCCGTACTGGTCGGCCAGGGCCTTGAACTCGTCGAGCTGGTCGACGTTGTGCCGGGTCACGACGACGGAGATCTTCGCGTCGCGGAATCCGGCCTCGGCGAGGTTCTCGAGGGCACGCACGGCCATCGCGAACGAGCCGGGGCCGCGCACGGCGTCGTTGACCTCGGCGGTGGCGCCGTCGAGGGAGATCTGCACGTCGACGTAGTCGGAGGCCGCGAGACGCGCGGCGACCTTCTTGTCGATCTTGACGCCGTTGGTGGAGAACTTCACGCCCACCTGGTGCTCGGTGGCGTAGTCGACCAGCTCCCAGAAGTCCGAGCGCACGGTCGGCTCTCCGCCGCCGATGTTGACGTAGAACACCTGCATACGCTGCAGTTCGTCGATGATCGCCTTGCATTGTTCGGTGGTCAGCTCGCGCGGATCACGCCGGCCGGACGAGGACAGACAGTGCACGCACGACAGGTTGCAGGCGTAGGTCAGCTCCCAGGTCAGGCAGATCGGGGCGTCGAGACCCTTCTCGAACTGGTCGACCAGGCGGCCGACCTTGGGCGGGCCGGAAGCTTCTCGTACTGCGGCGGATTCGAGCACAGAGGTCATGGGCTGCGTCCTCGTCGGTGGGGCGGGCGGGCGGGAGGGGGACCGGCGGGGTCTAGGCCGGCACGATCATGTGGGAGTCGGCCAGGGTGGCCAGCGCCCGCAGGTACGGACGTGCAGCCGACTCGTCGATTCCGTGCGCGGCGAGCGCGGCCCGCACGGACGGATGCTGGTGCAGGGATTCGACGATCTCGACGATCGTGATGTTCTTCAGGAACGAGAGCTTGCGGGTCCCGAAGTGGTAGAGCAACGCCCCGAACGGCTCGGGGCGAAGCGCTACCTGCGGGTGCAGCCTCCACGTCGTATCCGGATCGAACCCTGCCGAGTCGACCTTCTGCGCGTCGAACACTGTGGTGGCGGCGTCGGCGGACACGATCAGTACACGCCGCACATGCCGTCGATGGACACCTCTTCCACGAGGGACTCCTCGACCAGGTCGGACTCGACGACGGTGTTGTCACGATCGGACATCAACTACCTCCTCGGATGGGGACTCCACGAGCGGAGCCCGGCGTCACAGACCCGTTGCGCTGTGACTCGGTTCACCACTGTAATGGCATCGAGTGCACAATGTCACCCATGGAAGGCTCACACCATGCGTAGCCGCCGGAAACCGTCCGCTCGGATAGGTCGCCGCCCCTCCACCACGAGAGAGGGACTGAGCGCGATCGGGATCGAACTGTTCCGCGCCCGGGGATTCGACGAGACCAGCGTCGACCAGATCGCCGAAGCCGCCGGAATCGCCCGCCGCACCTTCTTCCGGTACTTCCCGTCCAAGAACGCGGTGCCGTGGGGCGACTTCGACGGCCACCTCGAACAGATGCGCGCCCACCTCGACGCGCTGCCGGGCCACGTCCCCCTCGCCGAGGCGCTGACCTCGGCGCTGCTCGACTTCAACACCTTCCCCGAGTCCGAGGCAGCGCTGCACCGCGACCGCATGGACCTGATCCTGCGGGTACCGGCGCTGCAGGCGTACTCGGTGGTGATGTACGAGGGCTGGCGCCGGGTGATCGCCGAGTACGTCGCGCGTCGCGTCGGCGCCGCCGCCGACGACCATTTCCCGCGCACCGTCGGCTATCTCGTGCTCGGTGTGGCGATGGCGGCGTACGAGCAGTGGCTCGCCGACGACTCGCTCGCGCTGCCGGAACTCTTGTCCGCCGGCATGCGCGCCCTCTACAGTGGCCTCGACGCGGCCGTCCCGTCGCCCGACGGTCCCGACGCCTCCCCCTCCTCGAAAAAGGCTGCGCTGCAATGACTGTGCTCGACTCACTCGCCCCCTGCCCGCCCGGCCGGTGGTCCCACGCCCACGTCACCGTCGAGAAGGTGAGCTCGGGCCCGATCGCCCTGCGCCGCGAGGGCGACCGGCTGCACGTGACCCACTCGCTCGGGCCCGACGACCTGAGTGAACGTCTCGTCGCCGGGGTCACCGCGTCGATCGCCGGCAGCGACCTCGGACAGGAGGAGTTCGAGTTGACGATGGTCGGGCTGGTGCGCTCCACCCTGCCCGACGCCCTCGACGCGTGGGTCACCTACTACCGCAACTCGCTCACCGAACTGCTGGACGGCACCGCCGGGTTCGCCCCGATCCACGACAAGGCCGCCGAACTCGTCCGCGGCCGCGTGCTGGATCTCGGCTCCTGCTTCGGATTCCTCCCCCTGCGCCTGGCGCGCGCCGGGATCGCCGTGACCGCCACCGACATCCTGCCCGGCACCATGACCCTGCTCGACGCCGTCGCGCCGCGACTGGGCCTCGAGGTGGACACCGTCGTGTGCGACGCGGCCCACGTGCCCGTTCCCGACGACAGCGCCGACACCGTCACCGCAATCCATCTGCTCGAACACGTCGACGCCGCGACCGGTGCGGCCGTCGTCGCGGAGGCGCTGCGCATCGCCCGGGAGCGCGTGGTGATCGCGGTGCCGTTCGAGGACGAGGCCACCGCCTGCCACGGCCACGTGCGCACCTTCGACCTGCCCGCCCTGCGCACACTCGGCGAATCCACGGGTCTCGCGTTCGAGGCGTTCGAGCACCACGGCGGCTGGCTGGTGCTCGACGCGCGCTGATCCCGAGTCGGCCTCCTCCGCAGTGACCGAATGTCACATCGCGGCAGTCGGATCGCCGCGATGTGACATTCGGTCGCCGCCGCGGGCGGTCACTGGACGACGAGGTCGCGGCGGCGCATCGCGCTCACACCCGCCGTCGCGGTCGCCACGGCGACGAGCAGCAGCACCAGCAGCGGCAGCGGGCGCATGTCCGCGGCCGGCAGGGCCGGGACGTGGACGAACGGCGACAGGTCCAGCACCGCCTGGGGCAGGTCCAGCAGGGCGCCGAGCTGCCCGATGATCAACCACACGGCGAAGACGCCCCATGCGACGCTCGACGCCCGGCGCGGCGCCACCCCGACACACAGCACCGCCATCGCGCCGACCAGGAGCACGGCCGGCACGAACGCCAGCGCGGCGGGCAGCAGATTGCCGAGCGGACCGGTGATGTCGCCGATCGTCATTCCGTAGGAGACGGCCAACGCGACGCCCGTGACGACCTGCAGCACAATCACTCCCACCGTCACCACGGCGATGTGCGCGAGCATCCACGGCACCCGCCCGAGGGCCGTCGACAGCACCGGCTCGACCCGGCCGGACGTCTCCTCCCCGTGCATCCGCAGCACCGCCTGCACCGCGTATCCGCTGGCGAACAACGCCATCATCAGGAAGATCATCGCGAAGTACGCGTCGGTGATCGCCTCGGCCCCGCCGCCGAGCTGCTTCATCATGTCGGCGACGGCACCCTCCTCGTCGAGGAAGTTGTCCATCTCGTTCGCGACACTGCCGTAGGTGGCGGCGAGGACCGCAATGCCGAGCGCCCACCACATCAGCGTCGTGCGCTGCACCCGCCACGCGAAACCCACGGCGGTGGGCAGCCACGTCGCCGCCCGGTCCGGCCCCGGCCGCGGCTGCACCAACCCGGCTCCGTGATCCCGCCTGCCGGTCAGCACGTACGCGGTCCACGTCGTCGCGGCGGTGAATGCGGCGAACAGCAGCAGGATCCACCACGCGTCCACGTCGTACGGCCGGATCTGCTGCGCCCACCCGATCGGTGACAGCCACGACAGCCACATGCTCGTGACGCTGACCCCGCCCGGGTCGACGGTGCCCGCGCTGTCGCCGACGGCGCGGAGCAGGAACGCGACCCCCAGCGCCGCGCCTGCCAGCCCGTTCGCGGCCCGGGCGCCCTCGGCGACCTGCGCGGTCACGGCCGCGACGGCCGCGAACGCGACACCGGCCGCCCCGGTGGCCGCTCCGAGCGCCAGAGATCCGGACAGCGGCAGTCCGAAACCGAGAGAGACGACCGTGAGCAGCAACGCGAGCGCGACATTCGCCGCGGCGACAACGATCAGGGCGGCGGTGAGCAGGGCCCGCCGACCGACCACATTGGCCCCGACCAGTTCGGCGCGGCCGGTCTCCTCGTTCTGCCGGGTGTGCCGCACCACGGCCATGGTGCTCATCAGGCCCGCCGCCAGCGCCAGGAACAGCAGCGTCTGGGCCGCGACGACCGCTCCGAGGCTGTCGCCGGAGACCAGGCCGTTGGTGGCCAGCACCACCGGGGACACGGCGGAGCTGACGGCGATGAGGTGCAGGTCTTCCTGCGCCGGATAGAGCCCCTTCAGGCTCGACACCGAGATCGCGTAGACGATCGTGATCGCGGCCAGCCACACCGGCAGCTGCACGCGGTCGCGGCGCACCGCCAGGCGTACCAGCCGGCCGGTACCGACGAAGGCGGCACTCATGCGCCGGCTCCCTCGCCGGCGGCCGGCCGGCCGTGCGCGAGCCGCTCGCCGGGCAGGTGGATGTGCTCGCCCGGCAGTTCGTCGCCGTAGTGCCGCAGGAACAGCTCCTCCAGGGTGGGCGGGGTACTGGTGAGCGACGTGATGCCGAAGCCGAGCAGCTCGCGCAGCACCGGGTCCATGTACGCCGTGTCCACCTCGCACCGCACCCGCAACCCGTCCACCTGCAGGTCGTGCACCCCGGGCATCGTGTCCAGCCCGGCCACCGGGCGCACGGTGTCGGCCACCACCGAGGTGCGGGTCAGGTGCCGCAGTTCGGTCAGCGTGCCGGATTCGACCGTGCGGCCCTGCCGGATGATGGTGACCCGGTCGCACAGCGCCTCGACCTCCGCGAGAACGTGGCTCGACAGCAGCACCGAACACCCGTCGGCGACGGCCTCGCGGACGCAGTCCCGGAACACCTCGTCCTTGAGCGGGTCCAGGCCCGAGGTGGGCTCGTCGAACAGGAACAGCTCCACGTCCGAGGCGAGCGCGGCGACGATCGCGACCTTCTGCCGGTTGCCCTTCGAGTACGTGCGGGCCTTCTTGGTGGGGTCGAGCTCGAAGCGTTCGAGCAGTTCGGCTCGGCGGCGTTCGTCGATGCCGCCGCGCAGGCCGGCGAGCAGATCGATCGCCTCGCCACCGGTGAGATTGGGCCACAGATTGACTTCGCCGGGCACGTAGGCGAGCCGCCGGTGCAGGTCCACCGCGTTGCGCCACGGGTCGCCGCCGAGCAGTTCGGCCCGGCCGGAATCCGCGCGCAGCAGCCCGAGCAGGACGCGGATGGTGGTGGATTTCCCGGAGCCGTTCGGGCCGAGGAACCCGTGTACCTCGCCCCGGCGGACCTCGAGGTCGAGGCCGTCGAGAGCGCGGGTGGTTCCGAACGACTTGACGAGCTGTTCCACGGAGATCGCCGCCGACATGCTGCCGAGGCTACGCCCCTACCGGCGTCGGTGTGGCGACGAATCGCGGAGAGGGCGGGGTCGGGTGAACCTTCGCAAATCGGTCGCCTAGGCTTCGCCGGGATCACTGGTTTCGAGGAACGGCACCGGTCGGTGCGCTGGAAAGGTGGGGGGACGTGGCCGGACGGCTCGGTCGGGGAATCCGCAATGCGGTGGCGGGCGCGGTGGCGGCGTGCGCCGCGGTCGCCGGTGCCGGAACCGCCGTGGCCACACCCGTCTACCCGGCGCCACCGGCCGACCCGTTCTACCGCGCGGCCGCCGACATCGCCGTCGCCTCCGCCGGCGATGCGCTCGAGGTGCGGCGCGTGCCCGCGCCGCCGGGCATCGTCGACGTCGAGGCGTGGCAGGTGCGTTTCCGGTCGACGGATTCGGCCGGTCACCCGATCCCCGCGGTGACGACGGTCCTCGCCCCCGTCGGCAAGGCCCCGGACGGCCCGCTGCTGTCGTTCCAGCACGTCATCAACGCCCTCGGCACGCACTGCGCACCGTCGCAGACGCTGTGGGCGAGCGACCCGAACCTCGCCGTCCGGGAAGCCCCCGCCCTCAACCTCGTTCTCCGGCGGGGCTGGACGGTCGCGATCCCGGACCATCTCGGGCCGAACAGCGCCTACGGCGCGGCGCGCCTCGGCGGGCAGATCACCCTCGACGGCATCCGCGCCGTGCAGCGGGTCCCCGAACTCCAGCTCGCCCACAGCCCTGTCGCGCTGGCCGGCTACTCCGGCGGTGGGATGGCCACCGGGTGGGCCGCGGCGCTGGCCCCGACCTACGCCCCCGAGCTGAACCTGGTGGGTGCGGCGATGGGCGGCGTGCCGATGAACATCCGCAAGATGGCCGACGCTCTCGGCGAGATCCCGCACCCCGCCTTCGGTCTCGCGTTCGCCGCCGCGCTGGGTCTGGAACGGGAATATCCGGAACGGATGCGGATCAGCGCCGACCTGACCCCGGCGGGCGTGGAGATGCGTGACGCGCTGGCCAATGCCTGCACCAACGACATCCTCGCGCGCGGCGCGGGGGGCAGCCTGCGGCAGGTGAGCACCAACGCCCGCCTGGCCGACGACGCCGACGCGGTCGCCGTCGCGGAGGAGAACAGCCTCGAGCTGTATCCGGGCGTGCCGACCGTGCCGGTGTTCGAATGGCACAGCCCCACCGACGCACTCATCCCGGTGGGCGCCATCGACGCCACGCTCGACCGCTACTGCGCCGCGGGTGCGCCGGTACGCCGTGTCGAGACACCGAGCCCCGACCACATGTCGGCGGCGGTGCTCGGCCTGCCGGACGCGTTCGAGTTCCTCGGCGAGCGGTTCGACGGGGTGGCCGTCACCGGGACCTGCTGAACTACGCACCGGGCTTCCCACCCCCCGCCCGACGCAACGGTCGGGGCCACCCCCGCGGGCGGGTCAGGCGTCGAAGCGCCGGCGGGATTCTTCGATGTCGCGGAGGTATCGCTGCGTCCAGTCGCACATTCCGTCGACCGTCGCACGGAGCGCCCTACCCGGCTCGGTGAGGCAGTACTCGACCCGCGGCGGCACCGTGGGATACACCGTCCGCTCGACCAGGCCGTTGCGCTCCATCATGCGCAGGTTCTGGGTGAGCATCTTGTGGCTGATGCCGTCGATGCCCTTGCGCAACTCGCTGAAGCGCAGGGTGCCGTCACCGATCGTTTCGATGATCAACAGCGCCCACTTGTTGGCGACGTCGGAGAAGATCTCCCGCGCCAGCGAGTCTGCTCGCGTCAAGTCCGCATCTTCTGGCAGGCCGCTGAGCTGCTTGGTCACCATCGAGTTCCCCAGTCACTGAAAAGTGCGTTCTTCCACGTCAGGGAACACTCTCCTACGGTTACCGAGTAACCACAAGTGACCGAGAGAAAGTGGGCAGCATGTCCATCACCCTGGTGAACCCGAACGAACTGCCGAAGATCGACGCCTACCGCCAGGTATCCGTCGCCACCGGCTCGAAGCTGGTCTTCGTCGCCGGGCAGGTCGCCTGGGACGCCGACGGCAACACGATCGGCGCAGGCGACCTCGCCACCCAGGTCGAGCAGAGCTACCTCAACGTCGGAGCCGCCCTGGCCGCGGTCGGTGCCACCTTCGCCGACGTGACGAAGCTGACCGTCTACGTCGTCGACTGGACTCCGGACAAGATGAGTGGGTTCGTCGACGGCGTCGCCCGGGCAGCCGCGAAGCTGGGCGTCACCCCCGTAGCGCCGGGCACGCTGATCGGTGTCGCAGCACTGTCCTCTCCCGAGCACCTGGTCGAGGTCGAAGCCACCGCAGTCCTCGACTGAACCGAGTCACCGCACCCGGCGTGTCTGCCGTCAACCACGACGGAACCCGCGAAAACCAAGCCGATCGGTCGCTTTTGCGGCAGGATCACCCCGGACACCGCACATCCGACAAAAAGGACACAGATGCGACCGATTGCCCGCGCCGCGCTCATAGCGGTGGCGTCCGTCCCCTCGGCCCTGGCAGCCCCCGCCCTCGCGTCGGCGGCCAGCGCCACCGACGTCAGCTTCGCCTTCACCGTCAGCGGCTCGACCGTGACCAACACGATCACCAACAACTCGGGCACTCCCCTGGACTGCATGACCGGGCTCGCCCCGGCTCCCGGCGGGGTACTGCCACCGGTCGCCGAGGTCATCCGGAACGGTCAGGCCCTGGGTACCTCGGGCCAGGTGCAGCCGGGCGTGACCACCCAGACCGTGACCGAGATTCCCGACGGCTCGTACGTCGTGCTCGCCTCGTGCTCGACGGACGACCTGGCAACCATGTGGGTCTCCGACTATCCCGGGATCGCAGAGCACCTGGCACCCCTGCCCGTCACTGCCTACATCGTCCAGGAGGCCTCGCCCGTCGTCACCGTTCCCAACACCCCGCCGATCTTCGGCAGCAGCTGACCACTCGCCCCACTCGCCCCGACCCGCGGCCTGCACCGATCACCGGTGCAGGCCGCGGACTCGTCCGGCCGGGCACCGCACGCTGCGTCCACGCCCGCCCGCGCTGCCCGTGCGCCGGCACGCCCGGAAGGGACCGGTCAGATGAGCCCGCGCTTGCTGGCGGCGTACACGGCCTCGGCGCGACGGCTCACCCCGAGCTTGCGCATGATGTTGCTCACGTGGAACTTCACGGTGGTGCCCGAAATGAAAAGGCGCTCACCGATCTTCGAGTTCGACAGGCCCGCGGCCAGCAGACGCAGCACCTCGAGCTCGCGATCGGTGAGCTGTTCCTGCGGCGTGGTCTGCCCGTTGAGGGACCGCACCACCGCCGCGGCACTGCGCGAGTCGAAGGCGCTCTCGCCGCGCGACACCGCGCGGATGGCGCGCACGAGTTCGGTGGTGTCGACGTCCTTGACGACGTAGCCGCGCGCCCCGGCGTGCACGGCCCGCACGACCAGCTGCTCATCGAGGAACGTGGTGAGCACCAGCAACCCGAGGCCGGGGCGGGCCGCCGACAGCTGCCCGCACAACGCCAGCCCCTCGTAGTCGGAGCCGGCCGAGAGCTTCAGGTCCATCAGCACGATGTCGGGCCGGACCCGGTCCACCAGCGCGACCGCCTCGGCCTCGTGCGACGCCTCGCCCACCACCGCCAGGTCCGGCTCCCGTTCGAGAATCGAGCGCAGCCCCTGGCGCAGGATCGCGTGGTCGTCGACGAGAACGATGCGGACCGTGCGGTTCACCGTCCCGGGAGGGGTTGCCACGTTCATCGCTGTGCTCCTGTCCGCGCCGCGTGTGCCGACGCCGCACTGTTCCCGTTGTTTCCGGTCGCCTCGTCGGCGCCCCGCTCCGCATCGACGGCCGGTTCGGGCACCGGGATGCGCACCGCCACCCGTACCCCGCCGAGGCGGGCGCGGCGCACCTCGAGAGTGCCGCCGAGCTCGTGTGCGCGGGCCTGCATGTTGGCCAGACCGCGATGCCGGCCGTCCCAGTCGTTGTCCGCGGCCAGGCGCAGCATCAGCCGCATCCGGGCCGGGTCCCCGTTGCCGTCGTCGGCGACCGCCAACAGCACCGAGTCGGGCCGGTAGGTCAGCCGCAGCACCACGCGCCGGGCGTTGGCGTGCACCGCGGCGTTGAACAGCGCCTCCCCCGCAATGCGCAGCAGCGAGTGTTCGGCCTCGCCCGGCAGTTCGACCGGCGTGCCGCCCACCCGGACCGTGATGTCGAGTTCGCCCGGCGTGTGCGCGACGCAGAGCTGCTCGAGCATCTCGGGCAGCGACGTGCGATCCGAGTCGGACGGGTGGTTGAGCGCGTAGATCGCCGACCGCAGCTGCTCGACCGCGCGGCGCGTGAGCTCCTTCGCCAGGTCGAGGCGCTCGCCGCGCTCGGTGTCGGGAATGTCGCTGCGGCACACCTCGATCTGCATGCCGGCGGACAGCACGGCCTGGGTGACGCTGTCGTGCAGCTCCCGCGCGATGCGGTGGCGTTCCTCGTCGAGCGCCTGGTGCCGGTGGGCGGCGCCCAGCTGCCGTTGGGTCAGCTCCAACTGCCGGAGCGTGGCCTCGAGTTCGGCGTTACGGGCCTGCAGGTCCGCCGCCGCCCGGTTCGCCTCCTGGTAGGCCTGCTCCGCGCGCTCGAGCAACAACTGGCCCCGCTGATAGAGCGCGGAATTCTGCAGCGCCACCGCGGTCTGGCTGGCGAGGATCGACAGCACGGCGTGATCGGTGCCGTCGAGCGTGCGGTGCTCCGGGGTCCACGCGGCGATCGCGCCGGCCACTCCGCCGCCGAGGACGATGGGCACGAACGCGTGATGGGTGTCGACGGCCGCGTCCCGGCCGATCGACCCCGACCGGATGTCCTCGAGGCAGCGCACGACGTCGTCCGGCAGGGGCGGACCTTCGACGTTGTCGACGAGGAACGGGGTGGCGTCGGGGCCGAGGACCAGGCGGCGCGGCCCCGCGTCGGGCAGGGTGCCGTCGGTGAGGGCGAAGACCACCCATCGGGCGCTCAGGTGGGCGCGTGCCGCCTCCGCCACGGCGCAGATCAGGGTCTCGGGGCCCTCGACGGTGCGCACCAGGGCACGCGAGATCAGCTCGAGCGCATGCACGACCCGCTCGAGGCGTTCGGCAGCCCCGCGGTACTGGGGATAGAACGTGGGCTTGCCGGAGCGCAGGCCGGTCAGCCGGGACAGGTCGGGCGCGGTCACCGGGCACCGCCCGCCCCGGTCACAGCGCCGCCCGGAACAGCGCCACCATCTGCTCGTGGGTGGCCTCGCGCGGGTTGGTGGACATGCACGCGTCGCGCAGCGCGCCGGCGGCCAGGCGTTCGAGGTCGGTCGCCTGCACCCCGAGTTCCCGCAGCCCCCGCGGCACCCCGACCTCCCGGGCGAGCCGTTCGACCCGGTCCGCGACGGCGAGTGCCGCTTCGACGGCCGGGCCGCGGTGCTCCTCGAGTCCGAGAGCGGCGGCGATCGCGACGAACGGCTCGGGATCGGACGCGGCGTTGAACCGGATGACGTGCGGGAGCAGCACCCCGTTGATGACGCCGTGCGGCAGGTCGAGCAGGCCCCCGACCTGGTGGCTCATCGCGTGCGCGGCGCCGAGGATCGCGTTGGTGAAGGCCAGGCCGGCCTCGAGGCTGGCCTGCGCCATGATCGACCGGGCCGCCATCTCCTGCGGGTCCTCGATCGTGCGTACCAGCGTGTCGGTGACGAGCCCGACGGCACGCAGGGCGTGGTGGTCGGTGAGCGGGTTGTGGGCGCGGGAGACGAAGGCCTCCACGCCGTGGGTCAGGGCGTCCAGCCCGGTGGCGGCGTTCAGGTCGTCCGGCATGGTCGTGAGCAGCCGTGGGTCGATCACGGTCAGGTCCGGGACCAGCGAACGACCGATGATGGTGATCTTGGTGCCGCGGACGGTGTCGGTGACGACGCAGAACTGGGAGACATCGGCGCCCGTGCCCGAGGTCGACGGCACCACCACCATCGGCGGGATCGGGGCCGCCGCCCGGTCCACGCCCTCGTAGTCGAGGATGCTGCCGCCGTTGGCGGCGAGCACCGCGATGCCCTTGGCGGCGTCGATCACCGAGCCGCCGCCGAGCGCGACGAGCACGTCGCAACCGTGGGCCCGGTAGGTCTCGTGCCCGGCCGTGACCTCGTGGTCCTTGGGATTGGGGGTGAGGTCACCCCACACGATCGGGGTGAGTCCCTGCTCGACGAGGTGGCCGCGAAGCTCGTCGGCCCAGCCGGCCTCGATCAGGCCCGGGTCGGTGACCAGCAGGGGCCGGACCGCGCCGAGCCGCACCGCCGCGTGCGCCGCCTCGACCAGTGAACCGATCCCGAACACGATTTCCGGGGCGTGGAACTTGGCCAGCGTCGTCGCGGTGTGCTCCGATGCGACGGCCACTACGCACTCCTGACGATCCCGATTGCTGTGATCCAGCTTACGTGGCTTCGAGCCTAGCCCCTCCACGACGGGGCGGCACCGGGCCGAACGGCAGGTGCGGTACCTGCCCGATCGGGTAGGTACGCCCGAGTGCCCGGGAGCCTCCGGGCGCCGGCCGCGGGGTGAATACGAAGTGAATGCCACCACCGCGTACCACGCCGGAACGGGACATATAGGATGCACGTCGCAGGGGTGGACCGGATACGCAGGAAACGGGCTGCGCACCGGCGGAAACAACCCTGGGAGAGCATCATCGACGGCCGATGGATCGTGTGGTGGCACGAGGTGGACGGCGTCACATGGCACGTCCACGACACCGAGAACGCGGCGCTCGACTCGGCGTACCGGGCGCTCCACTCCGATCGGCGGGTCGGGGATCCGGTCATCGAACGCCCCAACCGCACCCTGGTGCTGGGCAGTGAGTTCGCCGCGTACGTCAGGGCGCGGGAGGACGCGGAGGGCCGCCTGGCGATCCGCGGCACCCACCGGGTCGAGATCCGGTACCCGCTCGGCGTGGACCCGTGGATCTCGCAGGGATGGACGTCGGAGCGGCTCGCACGGGCGAACTACGACGAGGCCCTCGAGCACTTCCGCCCCGACCGGGTCCGGCTCACGAAGCGCGACCACTGATCCCCCGCCGGCCTACCTGGCGAACTCCACGATCGGCGCGCGGCGCACGCCGGAGATCGAGGCGTGCACGACGGACATCGGCAGGAACGCAAGGACGATCAGCAACATGACGACCTCGTACGCCACGCTGCTGCGCGGATCCGGATTGCCCTTCAACCGGCCGCGGAGCGCGGTCCATGCGATTCCATGGGCGTTGCCGACCATGATCGCCCGCACCGCCCCGAGTATCCCCTCGGCGGCGGACTTCCCGTAGACATCCACGAGACGGTGCCACGACTCGGGCGTGGGGTTGCCCCGGGTGTCGGCATAGTGCTGGGCGAACAGGACCGCGGCGACCTCGGAGTCGGGAACGTCGTCGAGGACCCCCGACAGGATGTTCCGGATCTCGGCGCTGCTCATTCCGGCCTCGAGGGCCATCTTCGTGTGGGCGTAGGAGCAGGCGCCGCAGCCGTTCACCTCGGTCACCGCCAGCATGATCCGTTCGACGAACTCGGGGCTCAGCTCGGCGCGCTTCCTGGCACCGATCAGGTGCTTCATCGATCGAACGCCCCGGTAGAAGATCCAGTAGGCCTCACGGATCGAATAGTGCTTCTTCGCGAACTGCATCGTCGTCTTCCTCAACTGTGCCCGGGATTCCGATGTGCCGGAGCACTCTCCCGTAAGCCGGCCGGTCCGCCGGCGGTGGCGTGGGCGGACGGCGCACACACACCCCGGGGGGTATTTACCGGTCCATGGTAACCATCGGCCGTTCCCCCGCCGGAGCGGGGCCGGAGGCGGCCGGCACGGGGCGCGCACTCAACGCAGTGCGTGCCCGAGCTCCGCCGCGCGGGAGAGCAACTGGGCGGCGTCCCGGGCGACGACGACGCGATCGCATTCCGGCGCGTACTCGGGCATCGCGCACGTTGCCTGGGCCCAGTAGCGCTGCGGTTCCGGGGTGACCCAGGCGAGCCGGTGAACGCGACGGCGCAGGTCCGCGAGACGGTCGGCGCGGGAGGGCAGGCCGTTGCAGCGGCCGTCGCCGACGACGAGCACGCTGGTGCGCGAGTCGACGATCCCGGCGTGCTCGGTGAGCAGCTCGTCGAGGACCCGGCCGTAGTCGCTGCTCGCCTCGAGGTCGAGGCCGGGGTGCGCCAGGACCGCGGCGAGGGCGCCGTCACCGGTGCTCGCCAGCAGCTCCCGCGTCACGTCGACGGGCCGGTCGACGAAGGCCAAAACCCGGCAGCGGTGGGCCCGGCCGTGCATGGCCTGGGCCAGGCGCAGCGTGAACGCGGTGATCGGGCGCACCGACAGGGACACGTCGGCCAGGATCAGCAGCCGGACCCGGTCCGGACGCGGGGCGCGGACGATCAGGTGGAACGGTACGCCGTCGGTGCGCATCCCGGCGCGGGCCGTGCGGCGCATGTCGAGGCGGCCGCGGCTGAACTCGCGCGGCACCGGCCGGGCCGGTCCGCGCATCCGCCGCAGCACCTCGTGGCACGCCAGCTCGATCTCGGCTCGGGACGCGACGTCACCGGCGGTGTCGGGGGCGTCGGGTTCGCCGTCCGGCAGCGGGCCGCCGAGTCCGGCCTGGGACAGTGCCGCGACGAACGCCTCGACGGCCTCGACGAGCCGGTTCAGCTGCGCCGCGGTGAGCGGTTCGTCGGCCTCGTCGTCGCCGTAGGCACGACGCGGATCGTAGGCGTCGAGCCACGCGAGGATGGATTCCGGATCGTCCCAGGACAGCGAGCCGACCACGGCGGCCCCGGGATTCGCGGCCAGCTCGCCGACGGCGGCGGCGCCGGCCCGATCCACGTCGACGGTGTAGGTGACCCCGCGCCGCCCCGAGTCGGCTCCGGTGTCCACGGACAGGGCGGCGTCCGACGACGTCATGGAGACATCGTCGTCGTCCTTGTGCGGATTGAAACCCTTGTCCGCCTCGGGGGTGTCGAAGTGGTCGCCGACCTCCGCGGCACGATCGTTGTATTCGGCGTAGCGGGCGATCTCCGGATCGTCGTCGAGTTCGAGCGCGGTGGGCAGGGCCTCGGCGAACTGCGCCCGGGGCGTGGACTTCTCGCCCGCGGCCCCGGCCGCATCCGTCGCCGCGAACAGCGCGTCGAAGGCCCGGTCGAAGCCGGGCTGCTCGTGCGGGTACTTCGCGCACACCGCACGCAGGCAGGCCCGCAGGACGTCGCGGTCGCGGGCCCCGACCAGGCCGAGCACGCGGCGCACCTCGATGGTCTCGGCGGGCGAGGCCGACACCCCGTGCCGGCGCAGCAGGCGCCCGAACACGGCGGCGACCACGTCGAGGGGATACGAGGTGCGCATCGTCGCCAGCGGCGTCACGGGCATCGCGTCACCGCCGCGCGCCGATGCCGACGCCGCCGCGGCCGCCGCCACCGCCGCGCCCCCGGAACACCGCGGTGGTCGTGTTGGCCGGCCGGGACGCGACGGTGGCCCGCTCGGGCCGCTCCCCCGCCGGTTCGGCCGGGGCCGGGGCGGCCTCGGCCGGACTCCCGTCGAGACGTGCGCGGACCAGGTCGGCGTCGCCGGTGTACTTGAGGAGCGTCGCGAGCAGGATGTCGCGGATCTGCCGGAGGGAGGTGTGGTCGCCGCCGCCTCGCCGCAGGACGGTCGCGGCGCGCGCGGCGTCGATCACCTCCGAGATGGACGGGCTCTTGCGCAACGGCAGGTCCCGGAGGGTGCGGGCCAGGTCCACCACCTCGGCGGCAGTCACCGTGTCGACCTCGGGGGCCCGGGCGGTGACGATCTCGCGCTCACGTTCGGGGGTGGGATAACCGACGTGGTAGTGCAGGCAGCGGCGCTTGAGGGCGGGCGAGAGTTCGCGGGTGTCGTTGGAGGTCAGGATCACCCACGGCGAGGACCGGGCTGTGAAGGTGCCCACCTCGGGAATGGTGACCTGCCCCTCGGCGAGGACCTCGAGCAACAGCGCCTCCATGGACTCCTCGGTGCGGTCCACCTCGTCGACGAGGAGCACCACCGGTTCCGGGGAGAGGATCGCCTCGAGCAGGGGGCGCACGGCGAGGAACTTCTCGGAGTACAGGCCGAAGTCCTGCGCGGCGAGGAACCGGGACGCCTCGGCGACGTCGGGGTACGCGGCGAGCTGCTCGCCGATGCGGTCGCGCAGCATCTGCACGTGCAGCAGCTGCTTGGCGTAGTCCCACTCGTACAGCGCGCGGCTGTCGTCGAGGCCCTCGTAGCACTGCAACCGCACCAGCCTGCGCCCGCCGGCGGCGGCGAGCGCCTTGGCCAGCTCGGTCTTGCCGACGCCGGCCGGGCCCTCGAGCAGCAGGGGCCGCTGGAGCGCGGTGGCGAGGTGGACGACGACCGCGAACTCGTCGTCGGCGATGTAGTCGTGGCGGCGCAGCGCGTCGGCGAGTTCCGGTCCGCTGGCGAAGCTGGTCATCGGTGCTCCTGTGTCGTCGGCACTCGAGGGAGGTGGGTGTGCCCGGGGCGGGTCGCCCCGCCCCGGGCACGGGATCGGTCGAGCAGGTGGGTCAGTAGGACCGGTTGATGCAGTGGTCGACGACCGGGATCATCGACTCGACCGTCACCTCACGCGGGTTGCCCGGGGTGCACCAGTCGCCCTGGATGTGCTCGGAGATGGCCCGCACGGTCTTCTCGTCGCCCTTGATGACGTCGCCGCGGCCGGCGTACTTGCCGGTGTTCATGCGGTTCTTCTCGTACGAGTCGACGCGCACCTGACCGAAGTTGTCGGGGATCCCGACGTCCTTGGCGAGCCGGATGGCGGCCTCGACCGCGGCGTCCGCGGCCTGGACGGTGGTCATGTTGCGGGTGTCGACGCCCATCGCGGTGGCGATGCGGGCGTAGTGCTCGTAGCGCGAGGGCAGGTTGTACTCCCACACGCGCGGCAGGGCGATGGCGTTGTTGAGGCCGTGGTGGCTGTCGAAGAAGGCGGACACGGCGTGCGAGATGGAGTGCACGATGCCCAGGCCGCCCGAGTTGAAGGCCTGCGCGGCGATGTACTGGGCGTTCATCATGCCCTCGCGCGCCTTGAGGTTGCGCGGCTCGAAGGTGGCCTCGCGCAGGTGCTTGGCGACGAGTTCGATCGAGTACAGGGCGTTGCCGAGCGACGGCGCGAAGTCCAGCCGCGAGACGAACGGCTCGGAGCCGTGGGCGAGGACGTCGAAGCCGCAGTAGGCAGTGAAGTGCTGCGGGCAGGTGTAGTACAGCAGCGGGTCGTCGATCGCGAGGGTGACGATCGTGGCCTCGTCGAAGCCGACCCACTTGTGCGGGTGCTCCATGTCCGAGGTGTCGGTGATGACGTACGCCCAGGAGGTCTCCGAGCCGGTGCCGGCCGTGGTGGAGACGGCGATGTGCGGCGGGTTCTCCTTGTTGGTGGACTTGGCGAAGCCCTCGAACTCGTTGATGTTGCGGCCGTCGTGGGCGATGACCACGCGGGCGCCCTTCGCGGCGTCGTGGCTCGAGCCGCCGCCGACGGAGATGATGGAGTCGCACTTCTCCTGCTGGTAGAGGGCGGCGGCCTCCATGACGTTGTAGTCCTTGGGGTTGGACTCGACCTTGTCGTACAGGACGACCTCGACACCCTGGTACTCGATCTTGCCGATGAGCTCCTCGATGATGCCCGAGCCGCGCAGGCCGGTCGTCATCAGCAGGGTGCGCTTGAAGCCCAGGTTCTTCGCCTCGACACCGATGATGTCGTGGGCGCCGACACCCATCAGCGCCCGGGGGAAGGGGTGGAACTCCTTGATGGGAAAGTCCCAGATCTGGTTGAGTTCGATGGCCATCGCGTTTCTCCTGGTGTGTCGGCCGGAAGTGGTGGTTCGAAGGGGGCGGCCGGTGTGACCGGCGTCTCTTCCCTTCCCCACTCTCGGGCCCGATCACGCTCCCGGAAAGGGGTTCGAGCCCGAACCGTCCGGTCGCGGGACCGAAGCCGTCCGGTCGAGCGTGCGCACCTACCCGATCGGGCAGGTGCGGTTCCCGCTGATCGGGAGCCGACCGGACCCCGGTGCACCCCGTCCCGGTAGCGTCGTCTTGCTGATACCCTGAAACTAGAACGCGTTCTAGATTGCTTCGCCCGCTCCACGGAAGGACCGACCTGGCCATGACGACAGTCGAGGTGCCGCACGGCTCGCGATCCGCGATCCTGACCGTCTCCGCAGTCATCGAGGAGACGCCGGACTCGCGCTCGATCGTCTTCGACGTGCCGGCCGAGTTCCAGGACAAGTTCGCGTACAAGCCCGGACAGTTCCTGACCCTGCGCATCCCGAGCGAGCAGACCGGCTCCGTGGCCCGCTGTTACTCGCTGGCCAGCTCCCCGTACACCGACGACGCCCCCAAGGTCACGGTCAAGCGGACCGTCGACGGTTACGGGTCCAACTGGCTGTGCGACCGGATCTCCGCCGGCGACCGACTCGAGGTACTGCCGCCGTCGGGAGTGTTCACCCCGAAGTCCCTCGACCACGACTTCCTGCTGTTCGGCGCCGGCAGCGGGATCACTCCCGTCATCTCGATCCTCAAGTCGGCACTGACCCAGGGCTCGGGCACGGTCGTGCTGGTCTACGCCAACCGCGACGAGGCGTCGATCATCTTCGCGGACGAGCTGCGGGCGCTGGCGGAGAAGTACCCCACCCGGCTCACCGTCGTGCACTGGCTCGAGTCCGTGCAGGGCCTGCCGTCCGCCGACCAGCTCGCCACCCTGGTGACCCCGTACACGAGCCACGAGGCGTTCATGTGCGGACCCGGTCCGTTCATGGACGCCGTGCACCGGGCGCTGCAGGCCGCAGGCATGCCGCGCTCCCAGGTGCACGCGGAGGTGTTCAACTCCCTCGCGGGAGACCCGTTCGCCGACCACACCCCCGTCGAGGTGAGCGACGAGGAGGCGGCCGACGCCGCGACCGTGGAGGTCGAGCTCGACGGCGAGACCCACACGATCCCGTGGCCGCGCTCCCAGACCCTGGTCGACATCATGCTCGCCAAGGGCATCGACGTGCCCTACTCCTGTCAGGAGGGCGAGTGCGGCTCGTGCGCCTGCACCGTCCTCGAGGGCAAGGTCGAGATGGACAACTGCGAGATCCTCGACCCCGAGGACATCGAGGCCGGCTACGTGCTCGGCTGCCAGGCCCACCCGGTGACGGACACGGTCAAGATCGTCTTCTGAGACGGCGCAGGGGCCCTCCGTCCGGCTCGTCCGGACGGAGGGCCCCTGCGTGTACGCGCCGGCAATCCCCGCCTCAGCGGACGAGAACCGGTGCCTCCGCGAGTTGTGCGAGCGGCTGCCGCGGGCCGCGCAGCGCCACGCCCGCCCCGGCCCCGAGGGCGAGCACGATCACGGCACAGCCGTAGCCCAGCGTCGTCGCGGCCAGCCCGAACGCGCCCGTCGCCAGGCCCGCGAGCACCGCGGGCACGGAGAACGCGAGGTAGCAGACGACGAACGTGGTGGCGAACAGGCGCCCGCGCTCGTGCGGCGCCGCCAGGGCGCCGATGACGTTCATCGCGCCCAGGAACGCCGCCCCCCAGCCGAAGCCCGCGACGGCGGTACCGGCGAAGTACGCCACGGCCCAGCCACCGAGCACGGCGGTCACGACGACGCCGACGCCGGTGGCGAGGATCGCGGTCCCCGCGACGACGACGCGCCGCGGGTCGGAGCCGCGCAGCACCGTCGCGGCAACCGAACCGGAGGCGAAGAGCGTGAAGATCGCCAGCCCCGCGACGAGGCGGTTGCCGATACCGAAGACCGTGCCCACGATCGACGGGCCGAGGGACATGTAGAGGCCGCCGAGCGACCACGCCGACAGCAGACCGGGCAGGATCACCAGGTACGGGCCCCGCACGTCCGCCGGCACCGACGCGCTCGGCAGCAGGCTGCGCAGCGCGGCCCGGCGGGACGCGAAGCCCGGCGCGGGTGCCCGATCGGGAACGAAGACGAGCACGACGGCCAGCGCCAGCGCGATCACGACGACGAGGGCATAGACGAGGACGGTGGGAAGGGGCGCGAACTGCACGAGCAGGCCGGCCCCCGCGGCGCCGAGGGCGAGCCCGAGCGACGGCGCCACGCTGTTGACGAAGGATCCGAGGCGCGGGTTCGGTTGCAGATCGATCACGGCGGCGCTGACGGCGCCGGTCGCCGCGCCGACCGCGAGACCCTGCAGCACGCGGGCCAGCACGAGCCAGCCCACGTCGTCGGCGAGGACGAACAGGCCCATGCTCACCACGAGCAGCAGCAGCGCCCCGATCAGGACCGGCCGGCGGCCGACGTGATCGGAGATCGAGCCGATCGTCAGCAGCGTGGCGAGCAGGGCGAGCGCGTAGACGGCGAAGACGGCGGTCAGCATTCCCGCGGAGAAACCCCACTGCTGCTGGTACAGCGGATAGAGCGGGGAGGGGGCGGACGAGGACGCGGTGAGCAGAAAGCTGGCCGTGCCCACCGCCGCGAAACCGTAACGGCGTGGCAGGGTGCGGCCCGGCGTCGGCTCCGGCATCGGACCTCCTGAGAACTCGTGCGGGAAGGCCGACAGTTCGTTGGCCAAGGCAACGATCTACTGGAACACCCGCGCCGCGGAGATCATTCCCGCCTCTGTCACCGATCCGTAAAAAACCCCTCCCAACTGCACCGGAGCGTTACCGCAGTGCAATCGCCCACACCATTGACCGACCGGTCGATCAGGTCTATACCGAAGTCAGGACACAATCCGCACTAGGAGGCTCGACATGTTCTCCGACAGCCGGCTACAGGACTACGTGGCCGTGATCCTGGGCGTCTTCACCGCCCTCTCCCCGCTGTGGGTCGCCAACGACAACACGACGATGTGGACCCTGATCGTCCTCGGCGTGCTGATCGCGCTGACCGGACTGGCGCAGATCGTCCGGCCCACCATGGCCGCGATCGACTACGCGATGGGCGTCTTCGGCGTGCTGCTGTTCCTCTCCCCCTGGGTCATGGGCTTCACCGAGTACAGCGGTGCATCCTGGACGGCCTGGGTGGTGGGCGTGCTCACCGTGGTCGTCGCGGTGGCGGCACTGCCCGCGATGAACGCCCGGATGCACGGACACGGCGGACTGGCCACGCACCACTGATCACGGTGCGGAAGGCCGCGACAGCGGCCTTCCGCACGAGGAGGGCGGGAGCCGAGGCCCTCGTCCTCCGTCCACACCGTCCTCCGTCCCGCAACCCGGCGCCTTCGCACCCTTGCCGGTGCACCCGGAAGTGAGCGCCATGAGCACCCCGGGCTCGACACCGCCGCGCCGTCGCGCGCGGCGGGACAACGCCGCGCGTGTCCACATCCTCGACGCCGCCGAGACCCTCTTCGCCGCCCACGGCTTCGACGCCACCTCGACGACCGCGATCGCCGTCGCCGCGGACGTGCCCAAGGGACTGATCTTCTACTACTTCCCCACCAAGGAGTCGATCCTCGAGACGCTCGTCGCCGAGCGGCTACCGGCCGAACCGATCCAGGACGTCACCGGCCTCGTCTCCCCCGGCGACCCGGCGGCCAGCCTCGTCAACCTCGACGCCGCCCTCGACCTGCGCACCCACCACTCCTCGCTGCTCCGGGTGATCTGGCGTGAGGCGGAGACGCATCCGGGCCTGCGCACCCCGCTGCGCCGGCTGCGGACGTCCCTGCAGGAGGCCACCATGCGGGTGCTGCAGGCCAGCGTGCCCGGCCCGATACAGCCGGGCACCCTGCGCACCTGCGCGACGACGTGGGTGTCGGCGATGTTCTCCGCCGCCACGGTCGACCGGCTGTTCGGCCTCGACGGGCCTTCCCCCGACGAACTCGGCGGCATCGCGCGGCTCGTCGCCGCGGGCATGACCGGGATGGGCTGAGCAGGGCGGCGGATCAGCGCGTCTCGGCGCGGGGAGCCTCGTCGCCGGGCAGACCGGCGGTCGGGTCGCCGATGCCGTCGACGAGCTGCCGGCCCGCCGGGAAGCTGAGGGCGCCGGGGGGCAGCTCGCCCGGCCTCCCGCTGAGGAACACCTCGACCCGCCCGCTGCCCGCCCACGGCCGGCCGAGGGCGTCGATGCGGCGCAGGGTCTGGGCCGCCACCGCCTCGGCGCTGTCGAACAGGCGCACACCGGGCGGCAGGTGCGCGGCGATGATGTCGGCCACCAGCGGGTAGTGGGTACAGCCGAGGACGACGCCACCCACGTCGGGCGGGGTCCGCTGCGCCGCGGCCGCGATCGCCGCGGCCGCGGCGGTCGTGTCGCCGCGGTCGATGGCATCGGCGAGCCCGTGGCAGGCCACCCCCACCACGTCGCGGTCCCCGGCGAACCGGGCGACCAGATCGGCCTGGTAGCGGCTGGCGGTGGTCGCGGCGGTGGCCCAGATCGCCACCGATTCGCACGCCGCGGCGGCCGGCTTAATCGCCGGCACCGTTCCGATCACCGGGATCTCGTCACCGAGCGTCTCGCGCACGTGCTCGAGCGCGGTCACGGACGCCGTGTTACACGGCAGCACGACCACCTCGGCGCCCCGGGTCACGGCCCGCTCCGCGGTGCTCACGACCCGCTCGATCACCCAGTCCCCGGGCTTCGGTCCCCACGGGGCGCCGTCCGGGTCCATCGAGAGCATCAGATCCAGTTCGGGACGCAATCGGCGCAGCCATGCAGACGTCGGCAGGAGGCCGAGACCCGAGTCGATGAGCGCAACGATCACCACACGAATCTAGCGCTCGCCGTCCCGGCGGCTAGGACGTGGGCGCGAGGATCTCCGTGATCGGCGCGCCCTCGGCGATCTTGCCTCGCATTTTCATCACCGGCCCGGCCAGTCCCGCGCCGACCACACCGGTGAGACGACCGTCGCGCTCGTAGTAGGCGAGGAACTTGCGGCCGTCGTCACGCACCACGTGCACGGTGTCGTCGGCGCGGACCGCACCGAGGGCCTGGATCTTCACGTCGTACTGGTCGCTCCAGAAGTACGGCACCCGCGCAGCGTCGGCGACGGTGGACCCGAGCAGCGCACCGGCGAGCACCTTCGCCTGCTCCCCCGCGTTCGTCCAGTGCTCGAGACGCGCGCACCGACCGTCCGAGACCTCCCAGGCCGCGACGTCCCCGACCGCCCACACGTGCGGGGCCGAGGTGCGGCCCACGCCGTCGCACACCACACCGTTGTCCACCCGCACCCCCGAACCGTCGAGCCAGTCGGTGACCGGCACCGAGCCGATCCCCACCACCACCAGGTCCACGTCGAGGTCGGTGCCGTCGCTCAGGACCGCGCCGGTGACCCGCCCGTCGCCGCGCAGGGCGCGCACCCCCACGCCGGCCCGCACGTCGACACCTTCGTCGGTGTGCAACCGGGCCACCAGCGCGCCGACCCGCTCGCCGAGCACCGACGCCAGCGGCGTCGGCTGCGGCTCGACCAGCACCACGTCCATGCCCCGCGCCCGCAGGCTCGCCGCGACCTCGCAGCCGATGAACCCGGCGCCGACGATCAGCGCCCGCCCGCCCGGGACGACCGCCGCGCGCAGGGCCCGGCTGTCGTCCACGGAGCGCAGCACGTGCACCCCCGCGAGCCCGGCCGTGCCGGGTAGCCGCCTCGGCCGCAACCCGGTCGCGACGATCAACTCGTCGAACCCGAGGACCGCACCGTCGGACAGCGCGACGGTGCGGGCCGCCGCGTCCAGCGCCTGCACCCGCACACCCAGGCGCAGCTCGATGCGCTGGTCGTCGAAGAACTCCTGCGGCCGCAGGGTGGTGTCGTCGGTCCCGCCACGGACGACGTCCTTCGACAGCGGAGGCCGGTCGTAGGGCAGATGCGGCTCGTCGCCGATCAGGACGAGCTCGCCGTCGAATCCACCGTGACGCAGTTCCTCGGCGGCACGCACCCCCGCCAGCCCCGCCCCGACCACGACGATCCGCTGTGTTCCCGTCTCACCCACCCGCTCCATCCTCTCCGCCAGCAGTGACCCACGCCACCGTAATCCGTGCAACTGTTTTACCAAATACAGGGACATCCGGACAGGGCGCCGTTCATGCGAGCCGCGTGCCCCGCACCCAGGGCGGCCTGGAGTTACTACAGTCGGAGGGGACAGACCTTCATCCGGCAGGCCGACGAGGAGCCCCCATGACCAGCGACAGCGGCGCAGGCGTCAGCCGCGTGCAGTTCGGCAACGGAATCGCGCCGGGACCGGTCGACACCCAGGGGCGCACCATCATCGCCGACGCGGTCGTGGCGAAGATCGCCGGAATCGCGACCCGCGAGATCAGCGGCGTCTACGACGTCGGCGCGGGCACCGCACGCGTGGTCGGGGCCCTGCGGGACCGCATTCCCGGCGCGCGGATCAACCACGGGCAGGGCGTCGCGGTGGAGGTCGGGGAGAAACAGGCCGCGATCGACATCGGCATCGTCGCCGAATACGGCGTGGCCCTGCACGAACTCGCCGTCGCGATCCGCCACAACGTGATCGCGGCCGTCGAACGGATGACCGGCCTCGAGGTCACCGAGGTCAACATCACCGTCTTCGACGTCGTGCTGTTCGACGAGACCACCGGTGTCGCCGACGACCTGAAACCCCGCGTCCAATGACCACCCCCGCCGAGCCCGCAGAACTCGCCGCGGCCGCCGCCCGGACCGTGCCCGGCGTCGCCGACCTCCACGGCGGAGCGTTCGGCGAGGTCGCGACCTATCTGCCGGGCCGGCGCGTCACCGGAATCCGCCTCGGCTCCGACACGTGCGCGGTGCACATCGTCGTCGAGTACCCGGCCGACCTGTACGCCGTGGCGGCCGCCGTCCGCGCCCGGCTCGAGCCGCTGCTGGGCGTCCCCGTGGACGTGACCATCGAAGACATACGGATCCCGTCACCCGACGGCGAGCACCCGACCAGTGAGGTGACCCAGTGAACCACACCCCTGTCAGCAACACCGCCGTCGGACTCCTCGCGGGACTGCTGCTGGCCCTCGCGGGCATCCTCGGGGGCTTCAGCGGCCTGCTGTTCGGCATCCTGCTCGGCGCCCTCGGCATGGCGATCGGCGCCCACCGGGACGGGCTTCTCGACCTGGGCGCTCTGCTGCGGAGCCGGGGCCGTGGCTGACCCCACGCCCACCGGCCCGAGGACCGTGCCGGCCCAGGCCGGCGCCGACGCGGTCGCCACCGAGACGGTCGACCCCGTCGGGCACCGCGGCCAACTGGTCATCAAGGACCGCGCCGTCGAACGGATCGCCGCGGCCGCCGCCCTCCAGGTGCCCGGTGTGGTTCGTCAACGCGGTGGCCTGAGCCTGTTCACCGGGCGGGACCTGCCCCGCGCCGACGTCACCACCGGCGGCGGCGCCGTCGCGATCAACCTGTACATCGCCGCGGAATGGCCCTACGACGCCGCCGCCCTGACCCGGCGTGTGCACGACGCGGTGGACCGGCAGCTCCACGAGCTGACCGGCCTGCCGGTGCACGAACTCAACGTGCTCGTCGCGGCCACGTCCGTCGCCGGGCCGGCCGAGCGCAGCGAGCCGGCGGTGCCGGTCGAGTACACCGAGGCCGACATCGTCGCCCGGACGGAGTACCGGGCCCCCGTACCGGTCGTTTCGCCGCTGCCGCCCCTGGCCCACCCGGCCGCGGCCCCGGCGGCCGCGCTCATCGCCGTGGGCGCTCTGGCGCTCGCGTTCGCCGCCGCCCGGGAACTGCTCATCGTCCGCGGCACCTACGCGGGCGCGCCGTGGCTGCGGAACTCCTTCGAGTGGTTCGGCCGGCTGCACTGGCAGAGCTGGATCGCACCCGTCGCTGCGGTCCTCGTGCTGCTGGGGGTCGTGCTCGTCGTGGTGGCGGTCAAGCCGCGGCGCCGCACCCACGTGCCCCTGCAGGTGTCCGGTCCGGTCCCGACGGTGTGGATGCGCCGGACCGACCTGGCCCGGATGTGCAGCGCTCACGCGTCCACGCTGCCCGGTGTGTACGCGGCCCGCACCGTCGTCGATCGCCGTCGCGCGCTCGTCAGCGTCGTGGGCTCGGGTGAGGAGTCGACCGCCGATCTGGTCGCCGCGGTCCGGGGTGCGGTGGCGCCGAATCTGGCTCTGCTCGCGGAGCCGATCGCTCTCGTGGTGCAGGTGCACCGGCCGAGGACGGCGCGATGAAGCTGCGCACCGTCCTGGTCAACCGGATGCTCACGTTCGCCGTGGGCGCCGCGCTCCTCGGCGCCGGGGCCTTCGCACTGGCCTGGGTGTGGCAGGTGCGCTTCGCCCGGGAATGGCTGGCCCGCCTGGACCGGCCGCGCATCATCGACATCCCGGACCAGTCCTGGTGGGAGGGCGCGTTGTGGACCGCCGTCGCGGTGGGGGTGACGATCGGGATCGTGCTCCTGGCGGTCAACTTCTCCCGGCGCCGGACGTCGCGGGTGCAGCTCTACGACGAGGTCACCGAGGCCACCCTGGCCGTGGAGCTCGGACCGGTGGCCGACGGCGTCGCCGGTGAGCTCGCGGCCCTGCCCGGTGTGCGGGCCACGCGCAGCCGGGCCGTGGTGGAACGCCATCTGCCGACCCTGTCGGTCACGGTGTACGCGGACCCGAACATCGACGTCGCCGACTTCACCGCCCGCGCCGAGGAGACCGCCGAGCGGGCCGCCCGGGCGCTGGGCGGGGCCCGCGTGGCGACGCAGGTACTGCTGCACCTGGATCCGGCCCACCCCGAATCCGGCGGACAGGGGTAGGCCGCCGAGCGAACGTGGCATTTCGTCGGCGTACGGAGATGAACGATACATTCGCTCGTTCCCCGGGGACGGAAACGCCGAACGGCGCCCACCCCGAAGGGTGGACGCCGTTCGACGTCAGCGAGAACTAGCTCACTTGATGATCTTCGTGACGCGACCGGCGCCGACGGTGCGGCCACCCTCGCGGATCGCGAAGCGCAGGCCCTCGTCCATGGCGACCGGCTGGATCAGCTTGACGGACATCTCGGTGTTGTCGCCCGGCATGACCATCTCGGTGCCCTCGGGGAGGGTCACAACGCCCGTCACGTCCGTGGTACGGAAGTAGAACTGCGGACGGTAGTTGTTGAAGAACGGGGTGTGGCGGCCACCCTCCTCCTTGTTGAGGATGTAGGCCTGGCCCTCGAACTCCGTGTGCGGGGTGGTGGTGCCCGGCTTCACGACGACCTGGCCACGCTCGACGTCCTCGCGCTTGATGCCGCGGACCAGCAGACCGACGTTGTCGCCGGCCTGGCCCTGGTCGAGCAGCTTGCGGAACATCTCGATGCCCGTGACCGTGGTCTTGGTCGAGGTCGGCTTGATACCGACGATCTCGACTTCCTCGTTCACGTTGATGACACCGCGCTCGATGCGGCCGGTGACGACCGTGCCACGACCGGTGATGGTGAAGACGTCCTCGACGGGCATGAGGAACGGCTTCTCGGTCTCACGGACCGGGTCCGGGATCGACTCGTCGACGGCGCTCATGAGCTCGAGGATGCTCTCGGTCCACTTCGGGTCACCCTCGAGTGCCTTCAGGGCCGAAACCTTGACGACAGGAGCCTCCTCGTCGAAGTCCTGCGCAGCGAGGAGCTCACGGACCTCCATCTCGACGAGCTCGAGGATTTCCTCGTCGTCGACCATGTCGGACTTGTTGAGCGCGACGAGGATGTAGGGCACGCCGACCTGACGGGCGAGCAGCACGTGCTCACGCGTCTGCGGCATCGGGCCGTCGGTGGCGGCCACGACCAGGATCGCACCGTCCATCTGAGCCGCACCGGTGATCATGTTCTTGATGTAGTCGGCGTGACCCGGAGCGTCGACGTGCGCGTAGTGGCGCTTCTCGGTCTGGTACTCGACGTGGGAGATGTTGATCGTGATACCACGAGCCTTCTCCTCCGGAGCCTTGTCGATCTGGTCGAACGCGAAGCTCTGGTTCAGCTCGGGGTACTTGTCGGCCAGCACCTTGGTGATCGCCGCCGTCAGAGTGGTCTTGCCGTGGTCGACGTGACCGATGGTGCCGATGTTCACGTGCGGCTTGGTCCGCTCGAACTTCGCCTTCGCCACTTGAGGGTCCTCCTGGACTGTTGTTGCTTGCAGTATGCAGCAGTGCGGTTGTTACTTACTTGGTCGTGCAGCCGACCGGGTCGGAACCGAGGTTACTCGCCGGTCGCCTTGGCGATGATTTCCTTCGAGACGTTCGCGGGAACCTCAGCGTAGGAATCGAACACCATGGAGAAGTTCGCGCGACCCTGGGTCTTCGACCGCAGGTCACCGATGTAACCGAACATCTCCGAGAGCGGAACCAGCGCCTTCACGACACGGGCACCACTGCGTTCCTCCATGGCCTGAATCTGGCCACGGCGGGAGTTGAGGTCGCCGATCACTTCACCCATGTAGTCCTCGGGGGTGGTGACCTCGACAGCCATGAGCGGCTCGAGGATGACCGGCGCAGCCTTGCGCGCGGCCTCCTTCAGGGCCTGCGAACCGGCGATCTTGAACGCCATTTCCGACGAGTCGACGTCGTGGTACGCGCCGTCGAGCAGGGTGACCTTGACGTTCACCAGCGGGTACCCGGCGAGCACGCCGTACTGCATCGCGTCCTGCGCACCGGCGTCGACCGAGGGGATGTACTCGCGGGGCACGCGGCCGCCGGTGACCTTGTTCTCGAACTCGTAGGTCGCGCCGTCCTCGCCCACGAAGGGCTCGAGGGCGATGATGACCTTCGCGAACTGGCCGGAACCACCGGTCTGCTTCTTGTGCGTGAACTCGAGCTTCTCGACCTTCTTGGTGATGGTCTCGCGGTACGCCACCTGCGGCTTGCCGACGTTGGCCTCGACCTTGAACTCACGACGCATCCGGTCGACGAGGATGTCGAGGTGGAGCTCGCCCATGCCGCCGATGACGGTCTGGCCGGTCTCCTCGTCCAGCTCGACGGAGAAGGTGGGATCCTCCTCGGCCAGCTTCTGGATCGCGGTGCCCAGCTTCTCCTGGTCGGACTTGGTCTTCGGCTCGATGGAGACCTGGATGACCGGATCCGGGAAGGTCATGGACTCGAGCACGATCGGGGCGTCCTGCGCGCACAGGGTGTCACCGGTCGTGGTGTCCTTCAGGCCGATCATCGCGTAGATGTGGCCGGCCACCGCCTCGTCGACCGGGTTCTCCTTGTTGGCGTGCATCTGGAACAGCTTGCCGATGCGCTCCTTCTTGCCCTTGGTGGCGTTGAGCACCTGGGCACCCGGCTCGATGCGGCCGGAGTAGACGCGCACGAAGGTCAGCTTGCCGAAGAACGGGTGCGCGGCGATCTTGAACGCCAGCGCGGAGAAGGGCTCTTCCTTGCTCGGCTTGCGGGTGAGGGTCTCTTCCTCGTCGCCGAGCTTGTGGCCCTCGACCTCGCCGATGTCGAGCGGGTTCGGCAGGTAGTCGATGACCGCGTCGAGCATGGGCTGGATGCCCTTGTTCTTGAACGCGGAACCGCACAGCACCGGGTACAGCTCGGAGGCGACGGTCAGCTTCCGGATGGCGCCCTTGATCTCGGCGACGGTGAGTTCCTCGCCACCGAAGTACTTCTCCATGAGCTCTTCGTCGCTCTCGGCGACCGTCTCGAGCAGCTTCTCGCGGTACTCGGCGACCTTGTCGGCCAGCTCCGCGGGGATCTCCTCGATCGTCGGCTCGGCGCCGATCTCGACGGTGCCACGCCAGGTGATGGCCTTCATCTCGACCAGGTCGACGACGCCGTCGAACGCGTCCTCCGCGCCGATCGGGAGCTGCAGGACCAGCGGCTTGGCGCCGAGGCGGTCGATGATGGTCTGGACCGTGAAGTAGAAGTCCGCGCCCATCTTGTCCATCTTGTTGACGAAGCAGATGCGCGGAACGTCGTACTTGGCGGCCTGCCGCCAGACCTGCTCGGACTGCGGCTCGACGCCCTCCTTGCCGTCGAACACGGCGACCGCGCCGTCGAGGACGCGCAGCGACCGCTCGACCTCGACCGTGAAGTCGACGTGGCCGGGGGTGTCGATGATGTTGATCTGGTTCTTGTTCCAGAAGCAGGTCACGGCGGCGGAGGTGATGGTGATACCCCGCTCCTTCTCCTGCTCCATCCAGTCGGTGGTCGAGGCACCGTCGTGGGTCTCACCGATCTTGTAGTTCACACCGGTGTAGAAGAGGATGCGCTCGGTCGTCGTGGTCTTGCCGGCATCGATGTGCGCCATGATGCCGATGTTGCGGACCTTGTTCAGGTCGGTCAGCACTTCCTGTGCCACAGGTAACCCCGCTCGTAGCTCGTGTCGGTCCTAGGGTGCGGACCAGTGTTCTCGGATGTTCAGCCGGCCTTCAGGGACCGACACAGTTGTGCGAACGGCCGGCCGGGAGGATTTCGGGAATACCGGTTCCTCCCGACCGGCATCGACTCACCAGCGGTAGTGCGCGAACGCCTTGTTGGCCTCGGCCATCTTGTGGGTGTCCTCGCGACGCTTCACGGACGCACCCAGACCGTTGCTGGCGTCGAGGAGCTCGTTCGCGAGGCGCTCGACCATGGTCTTCTCACGACGCTGACGCGAGAAGGTGACCAGCCACCGCAGGGCGAGGGTGGTCGAACGACCGGGACGAACCTCGACCGGCACCTGGTAGGTGGCGCCACCGACACGGCGGCTGCGCACCTCGAGGGCAGGCTTGACGTTGTCCAGAGCGCGCTTGAGGGTGACGACCGGATCGGTGCCGGTCTTCTCGCGCGCGCGCTCGAGTGCCTCGTAGACGATGCGCTCGGCGGTGGACTTCTTGCCGTCCAGCAGGATCTTGTTGACCAGCTGGGTGACGAGCGGCGACCCGTAGACCGGGTCGGCGATCAGGGGACGCTTCGGAGCGGGACCCTTACGTGGCATCAGCCCTTCTCCTTCTTCGCGCCGTAGCGGCTGCGCGCCTGCTTGCGGTTCTTGACACCCTGGGTGTCGAGCGAACCGCGGATGATCTTGTAGCGGACACCGGGGAGGTCCTTCACACGACCACCGCGCACGAGCACCATCGAGTGCTCCTGCAGGTTGTGACCCTCACCCGGGATGTAGGCGGTGACCTCGACGGAGCTGGTCAGACGCACGCGGGCGACCTTCCGGAGCGCCGAGTTCGGCTTCTTCGGGGTGGTGGTGTACACGCGAGTGCACACACCGCGGCGCTGCGGGCTGCCCTTGAGGGCCGCGGTCTTGACCTTGGCGGCCTTGTCGCGGCGGCCCTTACGGACCAGCTGATTGATGGTTGGCATCTACCGGCTTTCTCGTTGTCTGAAGACTGCTCGCACGAGCAACCTTGGCTGTTCTGAAATTAGGGATCCATCGGTTGGGGCAAGAGAGCCGCTGCCCCGCACCCACACCCTCGTGTGCACACGAGGTCGGGCGTGTCGCGTACCCCCACACAGGCAGCCGGGGGCTCGCTCCTGCGGTGATTCCACAGACCGCGCGCACGGCACTACCTCGCATAGGCACACAGATCGGCCCGGGCATGCCGGACACGACCCACAACGATACCCGGCGGCGCGGCGCAAGGTCAAAGCGAGCTGCGGGGGTCCGCTCGTGGCTCAACTGCTGAGGTCGAGGGTCAGTCGGGCCAGCGTGACGGCCGCCGCACACGGATCGGGAGGCGCCGAACCGGGCGCGTACTGCACCCACCAGCCGAAGATCCCCGTCGTGGACGCTCCGGCGGAGATCCCGCAGGACGCCGGGTCGTCGGGCGGGCGCATCAGCACGGCCCGCCGGCCCTCCACGGTCGTGTTCTCCACCGCGTATCCCAGCCGTTGCGCCGTCCCCCGCTCGGTGTCGAGGGACCCGGTCTCGAACCAGTTGAAGGTGACCTTCGCCGTCGCCCCCGCACCTGCGGTGTCCCACCGGCAGATCGCCCCGAAGAACCCGCGCTCGATCGCCTCGACGCCGACCGCCTCCGCGATCTGCTCGTCGGTGACGGCATCGCACTCGGTGAGCAGGCGCGTGAACTCGGCGGAGGCGCCGCCCGCTCCGGCCCCCTCCGGCACGGCCTGCCCCTCGATCGTGCTGCCGCACCCGGCGAGCACCGCGGCCAGGGCCAGCAGCGACGGCAGCGTCGCCACCCGCGTCGTCCGCGTCGTCCGCTTCACCGCTGTGCCCTTTCCGCGCTGAGCTCGGCCAGGTCGCGGGCCACCACGCACGCGTCCGCGGCCGGCGTGAAGAGCCCGTACGTGACGGACCAGTGCACGAAGTCGCCCCCGAACTGCACGCCGATCTCGCACAGCACGGTCTGCCCGAAGTCGTTCTGCGCCGAGCCCTGGAAGCCCGGGTTGCCGTCGATCTCCACGTCGATCGCGGGCCGGCCGATCAGGTCGGAACCGGCGCGTTCGCGGCCGATCGGGCTGCCGCGGTACCAGGAGAACGTCACGCTCGGGCCGCCCGCCCCGACGAGTTCCCACTCGCATCCCACCGAGTTGCGGGTGACCTGCACGAACGACCCCAGCCCGAAGGCCCGGGCCACCTCGTCGTCGGTGACCGACCCGCACGCGCCGAAGAACGGGCCCGGCTCGGTCACCTGCAGGGTGGGCGACGCGCCGGCCGGGCCCTCGGCCGGGTCCGAGCCGCACCCGGCGACGACGGCACCGACGAGTCCGAGGACCGCGACCGTGGCCAGCTTGGGAGGCATGCCACAAACCTAACCGGCCGGGTGCTGCGCCGCCGAACGCTGCCGGGCCGCGTCGAGCACCGTGTCGAGCTGCGCGGCCCAGTGCCGGACGATCTCGGCCCGGCGCCGCGAATCGTCGGTGAGGACGTCGGCGAGGCCGAGGCCGCGCGCGAGGTCGAGGGTGGCCTGCACCATGCGGTGCACCGTCGCGTCGGACTCGTCCACGCCGAGTTGCTCGACGGCGACGCGGTGGGCGACGCGGCCGAAGTGTTCCTCGAGGGGGACGATGCGGGCCCGCAGTTCCGGATCGGCCGCCGCGGCCGTCCACACCTGCAGCGCCGCCTTGAACAGGGTGCCGGTGTAGTAGTCGACGAGCCGGCGCACCACGGCCTCGGTACGGGCGGCCCCCAGGGGCAGGTCCACAGTGTCGCGGCGGGCGAGATCCATACGGCTGTCGAACATGAACTCGAGCGCCGCGGTGATGAGGTCCTCCCGGGTCGGGAAGTGGTGCTGGGCCGCGCCGCGGGACACGCCCGCCCGCTCGGCGACCACCCCCACCGTGGTCGCGCCCCACCCCAGCTCCGCGAGGCAGTCGATGCTCGCCTCGAGCAGCCGGCGGCGCGTGACCCGGCTCCGATCCTGCTTGGGCTGCCGGGTCATCGCAGCGCGCCCCCGGCGGCGGGATCCCCGGGTTCGTCGTCCACCAGGACCCGTTCCATCTGGCGACGCCACACCGCCAGCTGGGGTTCGGTCAGCGGGTCGCGGGGGTCGATGGCGTAACCGAGGGCCGCCCCGCGCATCGCCTGATAGATCAGGTCGCGCACCTCGGCGAACCGGGGGCGGTTCGCGATCTCCGGACCGAAGTTCGCGGTCGTCTGCTCCTTGATCATCCGGCCCAGGAGGCGTTCGAGCGGCAGCAGCTCGGCCCGAAGTTCCTCGTGGCCGCGCGCGGCGAGCCACAGCTCCATCGACGCCCAGAAGTACGGCTGCCGGAAGTTCCACCACATCCGGTCGACCGCGGCGGCGATACGTTCGACCGGGTCGGCGGGCCAGGGATGGTCGCCGTCGAGGCCCTGGACCCCCTGGGCGGCGAGGTGGTGCACGGCGGCGACGAGCAGGGCGTCCCGCGACGGGTAGTGGTGCAGCAGCCGCCCGCGGGACACGCCGGCCGCCTCCTGGATGCGCACGGTGGTGGCGTTGGAGTAACCGTGCTCGACGAGCACGGCCACCGCCGCGTCGAGGATCCGCTTGCGGGTGGCACGGCTGCGCTCCTGCTCGCCGCGACGGCGGACATCCGGGGACGGGCTGCTCATGGCGATCAGACTAGGCAGGCCGGCGCGTCAGCTCGCGGAGGGTGACCGTCGAGGCGAGGCGCCCGGCCCGGGTGTCCTCGAGGGCCATGATGTTGATCGTGGTGACTCCGGCGGCCTCGAACGCGGCGAGGCGCTCGGCGACGTGACTGCGCGGGCCGACGAGGCACACGCCGTCGATCAACTCGTCGGGGATCGCCGCCTCGGCCTCCTTCTTCCGCCCGGCCAGGTAGAGGTCCTGAACGGTCTCGGCCTCGCGCTCGAAGCCGTAGGTGCGGGCGAGCTGGTTGTAGAAGTTCTTGCCCTTGGCGCCCATTCCGCCCAGGTACAGCGCCAGGTGGGGCCGGGCGCGGTCGCGCAGCTCGGCGACGTTGTCCCCGATCCCGACCTGGACGTTGACCACCACCTCGAGCTCCCCGAGCGCCGGGTCCCGCTTCGCCTTGCCCTCGGCGAGCGCGTCGCCCCATACCCGGTGCGCGTGCTCGGGGAAGAAGAACACCGGCTCCCAGGCCTCGGCGATCTCGGCGGCGAGGGCGACGTTCTTCGGGCCGAGCGCGGCGATCATGATCGGAATGCGTTCGCGAACCGGCTGATTGATGAGCTTGAGGGGCTTGCCGAGCCCGGTGCCGCGGTCGGTCGGCAGCGGGATCGTGTACTTGCGGCCGGCGTATTCGAGCTTCTCGCGCCGCCACACGGCCCGGCAGATGTCGACGACCTCGCGGGTCCGCTGCAGGGGCGCGTCGTACGGCACGCCGTGGAAGCCCTCGATCACCTGCGGGCCGGACGCCCCGAGGCCGAGCACGAAGCGGCCGCCGGAGACGTAGTCCATGCCGGCGGCCGTCATCGCGAGCAGCGACGGCGTGCGGGTGTAGATCGGCACCACGCCCGTGCCGAGCTGCACCGTCGAGGTGCGCGCGGCCAGGTAGCCGAGCTGGCTGAAGGCGTCGAAGCTGTAGGCCTCGGCGACGAATGCGATGTCGAGCCCCACCGATTCGAGTTCGACGATCTCGTCGACGACCTGCCGGAAGTCACCCGCGTAGTCGGGCTGGATGCCGAGTTTCATGACAGCCACTGTCGTACACCCACCACTATCCAGTCAACCCTGACCGTTTTACGGACCGTGTCACGACCGGCTCCACGACGGCGGCCGCTTCTGCAGGAACGCGGTCATCCCCTCGACCGCCTCCGCGGAGCCGAACAGCCGCGCCGACTGCTCCGCCAGCTCGTCACCGTACCGGTCGAAGTCGGCGAGCATCCGCATCGTGGTGAGCCGCTTGGATTCGCCGAGCCCCTGCGGCGAGCATTCCCGCAGCTGGGCGAGGATCTCCCCCACCGACGCCTGCGGATCGTCGGTCTCGACGGTGACCAGGCCGATCGCCGCTGCCACCTCCGGCCCGAACCGCTCACCGGTGAGGAAGTAGCGGCTCGCGGCACGGGAGGTGAGCCGTGGCAGCACCGTCAGCGAGATGATCGACGCCGCCAGCCCCAGCCGGGCCTCGGTCAACGCGAACGTCGACCGGGGCCCGGCGACGGCGAGGTCGCATGCGCCGACCAACCCCATGCCGCCGGCGCGCACGTGCCCGTCGATCCGCCCGATCACCGGCTTGGGCAGCTCCAGGATCGACCGCAGCACCGCCGTCATCTCCCGCGTCCGGGCGGCAGCCGCCGCCGCGGCGCCGCCCTCCGCGGTGCTCGCCTCGCTCAGGTCGGCGCCGGCACAGAAGGTGCCGCCCTCATGGGTGAGCACGACCGCGCGGACCCCGTCGTCGGCGGCCGCGTCGGCGAGGCCCTGCCGGAGCTGCGCCACGAGCCTGGCGGAGATCGCGTTGCGGTTGTGCGGCGAGTCGAGAGTCAGGGTGGCGAATCCCTCGCTCACGTCGTACCGGACGAACGTCTCGGACACCGGCGCTCCCCTCAGTACGACCGGGGCAGGCCCAGCGAGTGCTGGGACACGAAGTTGAGGATCATCTCCCGGCTCACCGGCGCCACCCGCGCGATCCGCGCCGCGCCGAGCATCGCGGCAAGCCCGTACTCGCGGGTGAGCCCACCGCCGCCGTGCGTCTGGATCGCCTGGTCGAGCGACTTGATGCTGGCCTCGGCCGCGGCGTACTTGGCCATGTTCGCGGCCTCGGCGGCGCCGAAGTCGTCGCCGCTGTCGTACAGCACCGCGGCCTTCTGCATCATCAGCTTGGCCAGTTCGAGCTCGATCTTGCACTGCGCGAGCGGATGCGCGATGCCCTGGTGCGCCCCGATCGGCGACTTCCACACGGTCCGTTCGTTGGCGTACCGCACCGCCGCGTCCAGCGCGTAGCGGCCCATGCCCACGGCCATCGCCGCGCCGAGGATCCGCTCGGGGTTCAGGCCGGCGAACAGCTGCATCAGCGCGGCGTCCGGCTCCCCTACCAGCGCGTCCGCCGGCAGGCGCACGTCGTCGAGGAACAGGGTGAACTGGCGGTCCGGTTCGACGATGTCCATCTCCATCGGCGTCTTGACGAAGTTGTCCGCGTCGGTGGGGACGATGAACAGCGCCGGCCGCAGCTTGCCGCTCTTCGCGTCCTCGGTGCGGGCCACGATGAGCACCGCGTCGGCCTGGTCCACACCGGAGATGTAGATCTTGCTGCCGCGCAGGATCCAGTCCTCCCCGTCGCGCCGCGCGACGGTGGTGATCTCGTGCGAGTTCGAGCCGGCGTCGGGCTCGGTGATGCCGAACGCCATGATCTTCGAGCCGTCGGCGAGCGCGGGCAGCCAGCGTTGCTTCTGCTCGTCGGTGCCGAACTTGGCGATGATGGTGCCGCAGATGGCCGGCGAGACCACCACCAGCAGAAGCCCGCAGCCCTGCGCGGCGAGTTCCTCCTGGACCAGGGCGAGTTCGTAGATGCCGGCCCCGCCGCCGCCGTACTCCTCGGGCAGGTTCACGCCCAGGAAGCCGAGCTGGGCGGCCTCGCGCCACAGCTCGGTCAGCGGTTCGCCCTTGCGGGCCTTCGGCAGCACGTAGTCGACGTAGTTGTAGCGCTTGGCCAGGCCCGCGACCGCGGCGCGTAGCTGCTTCTGCTCGTCGGTTTCGATGACGCTCATGGTTACTCCTCGATGTCGGCCGGGGCGGACGGTTCGCCGGACTCGGCGGGGGTGACGACGGCCAGCACGGCGCCCAGTTCGACCTGGGTGCCGACGGCGACGGGCAGCTCGGTGAGCACGCCCGCGGTGGGGGCCTTGACGATGTGTTCCATCTTCATCGCCTCGAGCCAGAGGACCGGTTGCCCGGCGGTGACCGCATCGCCGACCGCGGCCCCGATCCGGATCACCGAGCCGGGCATCGGGGCGAGCAGCGAACCCGCGGCGACGTGGGCGGAGGGTTCGACGAACCGGGGGATCGCGCGCAGCCGTACCGGGCCGAGCGACGAGTCCACATGCACCGCGTCGCCGTAGCGCGCGACGTGGAACTGCCGTTGCACGCCGTCGATCGCGAGCACCACCCGGCGCTCGGTGTGCGCGACGAGGACGACGCCGGGATGGTCGTCGGCAATCAGCCCGGACCGGGTGAGCCGGTACCGCACCTCGTGTGCACCGCGGTCGCCCTCGTACCGTTTGACCTGCGGCTGCGACGGCAGGTTGCGCCAGCCGCTCGGCAGGCCGCGGGCGACCGTCGCGGCCGCGCGGTGGGCGGCGGCGTCCGCCAGGGCCGCGGCGAGCGCGGACAGCGATTCGGCCCCGGCGTCGGCGAGCGGCGCGGCGAGCGTGTCGAGCCCGTGGGTGTCGAAGAAGGCGGTGTCGGTGTTGCCGGCGAGGAATTCGGGATGCCGCAGCACGTTCACCAGCAGGTCCCGGTTGGTGCGCAGGCCGTGCACCTCGGCGCGGGCCAGCGACGTCGCGAGCATCCGCACCGCGCGGCCCCGGGTCGGGGCGTACGAGATCACCTTGGCGAGCATCGGGTCGTAGTGCACGCCCACCGCCGAACCGTCCTCGACGCCGGAGTCCAGGCGCAGCCCGGGCTCGCGCAGCACCTCGAACGCGGCGACGCGGCCGGGCAGCGCGAGACGGTGCACCGTGCCGGACTGCGGCCGCCAGTCCTGTGCCGGGTCCTCCGCGTAGAGCCGCACCTCGATCGAATGTCCGCTCGCCGGCGGGGGTTCGGGCTCGAGGCGGGCGCCGGCGGCGACCTGCAACTGCAGATCGACGAGGTCGAGGCCGGTGGTGCACTCGGTGACCGGGTGCTCGACCTGCAGGCGGGTGTTCATCTCGAGGAAGAAGAACTCGCCGTCCGCCGAGCTCCCCGTCGCTTCGCTCGCCCCGGTGACATTCCCCGTCGCTTCGCTCGCCCCGGTGACATTCCCCGTCGCTTCGCTCGCCCCGGTGACATTCCCCGTCGCTTCGCTCGCCCCGGTCGCGAGGAACTCGACGGTGCCCGCGCCCTCGTAGTCGATGGCCTGCGCGGCGCGCCGGGCCGCCGCGAACAGCCGCTCCCGCATCCCGGGCGTGGCCTCGACGAGCGGCGACGGCGCCTCCTCGACCACCTTCTGGTGGCGGCGCTGGATCGAGCACTCCCGCTCCCCCACCGCCCACACGGTCCCGTGCCGGTCCGCGAGGACCTGCACCTCGATGTGCCGGCCCGTTTCGAGGAAGCGCTCGCAGAACACCGTCGGATCGCCGAACGCGGACTGCGCCTCGCGCCGGGCCGCGGCGAGCTGGTCGGGCAGCTCGGCCAGGTCGCGGACCACCCGCATGCCGCGGCCGCCGCCCCCGGCGGACGCCTTGATCAGCACGGGCAGGTCGGCCTCGGTCACCGCGGCAGGGTCCAGCTCGGCCAGCACCGGCACACCGGCGTCGGCCATGATCTTCTTGGCCTCGACCTTCGAACCCATCCGGGCGATCGAGTCCGGGCCCGGCCCGATCCAGGTCAACCCCGCGTCGAGGACCGCCCGCGCGAATTCGGCGTTCTCCGAGAGGAACCCGTAACCCGGGTGGATCGCGTCGGCCCCCGCCGCGCGGGCGGCGGCGATGATCGCCTCGCCGCGCAGATAGGTGTCGGCGGGGGCGGTGCCGGGCAGGCGCACCGCGGCGTCGGCCTCGGCGATGTGGGGGCTGCCGGCGTCCGCGTCGGAGAACACCGCGACGGTGCCGAGGCCGGCGCGCCGGCAGGAGGCGAACACCCGGCGGGCGATCTCGCCGCGGTTGGCGACGAGCACGGTGGTGACGGTATCGGTGTGGTTCACTGCTGCCTCACATCCGGAAGACACCGAAGCTGTCGGTGCCCTCGATCGGCGCGTTGGCGATGGCCGACAGGCACATCCCCACCACGGTGCGGGTGTCGCGCGGGTCGATGACCCCGTCGTCGTAGAGCCGGCCGGACAGGAACATCGGCAGCGACTCCGCCTCGATCTGGTTCTCGATCGCCGCACGCATCGCCTCGTCGGCGGCCTCGTCGAAGGCCTGGCCGCGCGCCTGGGCGGCGGCGCGTCCGACGATGGAGATGACACCGGCGAGCTGGGCGCCGCCCATCACCGCGGATTTGGCGCTGGGCCAGGCGAACAGGAACCGCGGGTCGAAGGCCCGGCCGCACATGCCGTAGTGGCCGGCCCCGTAGGAGGCGCCGAGCAGGATCGAGATGTGGGGCACCGTCGAGTTGGAGACGGCATTGATCATCATCGAGCCGTGCTTGATCATGCCGCGTTCCTCGTACTCGCGGCCGACCATGTAGCCGGTGGTGTTGTGCAGGAACAGCAGTGGCGTGTTCGCGCGGTTGGCGAGCTGGATGAACTGGGTGGCCTTCTGGGATTCCTCGCTGAACAGCACGCCGCGGGCGTTGGCGAGGATGCCCACCGGGTACCCGTGCAGACGGGCCCAGCCGGTGACGAGCGACGACCCGTAGAGCGGCTTGAACTCGTCGAAGTCGGAATCGTCGACGATGCGGGCGATCACCTCGCGGGGGTCGAACGGCACCTTGAGGTCGGCGGGCACGATTCCGAGCAGTTCCTCGGGGTCGTAACGCGGTTCGCGCACGTCGGGGTGGGGTTCGGGGCCCTGCTTGCGCCAGTTCAGGCGACGGACGATGCCCCGGCCGATCCGGATCGCATCGGGCTCGTCGACCGCGTAGTAGTCGGCCAGCCCGGAGGTGCGGGCGTGCATCTCCGCGCCGCCGAGGGATTCGTCGTCGGATTCCTCGCCCGTGGCCATCTTCACCAGCGGCGGTCCGGCGAGGAACACCTTCGAGCGCTTCTCGATCATCACCACGTGATCCGACATGCCGGGAATGTAGGCGCCGCCCGCGGTGGAGTTGCCGAACACCAGCGCGATGGTGGGAATGCCGGCGGCGGACAGCTGCGTCAGGTCGCGGAACATGCGTCCGCCGGGGATGAACACCTCCTTCTGGGTGGGCAGGTCGGCGCCGCCCGACTCGACGAGGGAGATCACCGGCAGCCGGTTCTGCATCGCGATGTCGTTGGCGCGGAACCCCTTCCGCAGGGTCCACGGGTTGCTGGTGCCGCCGCGGACGGTGGGGTCGTTGGCGACGATCAGGCATTCGATGCCCTCGACGACGCCGATCCCGGTGACGGTGCTGCCGCCGACCGGGAACTCGGTGCCCCACGCCGCGAGCGGGGACAGCTCAAGGAACGGGGAATCCGGGTCGAGCAGCAGTTCGATGCGTTCGCGCGGGAGCAGCTTGCCGCGTTCGTGGTGGCGCCGGACGTACTTCTCCCCGCCGCCGGCGAGGGCCTTGGCGTGCTCGGTCTCGAGTGCGGCCAGTTCGGCGGTCATCGCCGAGGCCGCGGCGGCGTACTCTGCCGAGGCCGGGTCGAGGGTCGTCTGCAGGATGCTCACGAGGTGTACCCCAATCGTTTCGCCGCGAGCTCGGTGAGAATCTCGGTGGTGCCGCCGCCGATGCCGAGGATGCGCATGTCGCGGTACTGCCGTTCGATCTCGGACTCGGCCATGTAGCCGAGTCCGCCGAACAGCTGCACAGCCTGGTTCGCGACCCATTCGCCGGCCTCGACGGCGGTGTTCTTGGCGAAGCACACCTCGGCGACGAGGTCGCCGTCGCCGACGAGGGCTCGCTCGACGACCCGCCGGCCGTACACGCGCGCGACGTCGACGCGCCGGGCCATCTCGGCGAGGGTGCGCTGCACCGACTGCCGGGAGATCAGCGGCCGGCCGAACGTCTCGCGGTCGCGGCACCACGCCACGGTGAGGTCCAGACACCGCTGTGCGCTCGAATAGGCTTGGGCCGCAAGGGCAATCCGCTCCGAGACGAAGGCCTGGGCGATCTGCGCGAAGCCGCTGTTCTCGGTGCCGACGAGATTCTCGACGGGCACGCGCACGTCGACGAAGGACAGTTCGGCGGTGTCGGAGGCACGCCAGCCCATCTTGTCGAGCTTGCGCGAGACGGTGAATCCTTCGGCGCCCTTCTCGATCACCAGCAGCGAGATCCCGGCAGCGCCGGGACGTTCGCTGCCGCCGGTGCGCACGGCGGTCACCACGAAGTCCGCGCGGCAGCCGGAGGTGATGTAGGTCTTGGCGCCGTTGACGACGTAGTGGTCGCCGTCGCGGACGGCGGTGGTGGTCAGGTGCCCCACGTCGGAGCCGCCGCCGGGTTCGGTGATCGCGAGGGAGCCGATGAGCTCGCCCGCGAGGGTCGGCTCGACCCACTTCGCGATCTGCACCTCGTCGCCGGCGGCGACGAGGTGCGGCAGGGCGATGCCGCAGGTGAACAGGGAGGCGAAGGCACCACCGGAGGCGCCGGCCTCGTGGAATGCCTCGCACACGGTGAGAGTGTCCGCCGCGTCGCCGCCGGACCCCCCGACGGCCTCGGGGAATCCGGCGCCGAGAAGCCCGAGGGCGGCGGCCTTCTTGTGCAGTTCGCGGGGCAGTTCGCCGTCGCGCTCCCACGCGGCGAGGTGCGGCAGGACCTCGCGCTGGACGAAGGAGTGGACGGTCGAGCGCAGGTCGCGGCGTTCGGGGGTGTCCCAGATGCTCACTCGGGGTTCTCCATCTCGGGGTTCTCCATCTCGGGGTCCTCCAGGAGGGTCTCGGGGATGTAGAGGTATCTGCTGCGCAGCCACTCGCCGAGGCCCTTGGCCTGCGGGTCGAAGCGGGCCTGTGAGGCGACGCCGCGGCCGAGGATGCCCTCGATCACAAAGTTCACCGCCCGCAGGTTCGGCAGCACATGGCGGGTCACGATGAGGTTCTTCGACTCGGGCAGAAGGGTTTTCAGCGCGTCGACGGTGAGGGTGTGCACCAGCCAGCGCCACTGGTCGTCGGTGCGCACCCACACCCCCACATTCGCGTCGCCGCCCTTGTCGCCGCTGCGGGCGCCGGCGACGAGCCCGAGCGGCGCGTGCCGGGTGGGCCCCGCGGGTAGCGGCGCGGGCAGCTCGGGCTCGGCGACGGGTTCGAGTGGGCGCGTCGGGGTGACGGGCGGGATCGGGACGCGGCTGCCGTCGGGCAGGACCGCCGTGTGCGGCACCTCGGCGGCGTCGACGTAGCCGGGCGTGAACACGGCGTACGGCTGGCCGTTGCCGGGCGGAGCGGTCAGCGAGAAGCCGGGGTAGCTGGCAAGCGCGTACTCGACCGCGACCGCGGAGAAGGCGCGGCCGACGACCTGCGGGTCGCGGTCGCGGACGGTGCAGCGCAGCAGGGCGCTGGCCGCCTCCTCCGTGTCGGCGTCCGGATGGTCGGTGCGGGCGAGGGTCCACTCGAGCTCGGCCGGACGCGCGGGCAGGCTCGCCTCCATCTGCCGGCGCACCAGCGCCGCCTTGGCCTCGATGTCGAGTCCGGTGAGGACGAACACCGCTTCGTTCCGGAATCCGGCGAGAGCGTTGAGGGAGACCTTCAGCGTCGGCGGGGGCGCCTCACCGCGGACCCCGGTGATGCGGACCCGGTCCGGTCCGTCCTGGGTGAGCCGGACGGAGTCGAGGCGCGTCGTCACGTCGGGTCCGGCGTAGCGGCCACCGGTCACCTCGTACAGCAGCTGGGCGGTCACGGTGCCGACGGTGACCGCGCCGCCGGTGCCGGGGTGCTTGGTGATGGTGGAGCTGCCGTCGGCATCGATCTCGGCGATCGGGAAGCCGGGCCGGTCGAGGTCGGCGATCTCGGTGAAGAACGCGTAGTTGCCGCCGGTGGCCTGGGTGCCGCACTCGATCACGTGTCCCGCCGCGACCGCACCGGCCAGGGCATCGAAATCGTCCCGGGCCCAGCCGAAGTGGGCGGCGGCCGGGCCGGCGATCACGGAGGCGTCGGTGACACGGCCGGTGACGACGATGTCGGCGCCGGCGGTGAGACACTCGGCGATGCCCCACGCCCCGAGGTAGGCGTTCGCGGTCAGCGGCGGCGGATCGGCGGCCAGGCCGAGTTCGGCGGCGCGGGAGATGAGGTCGTCGCCCTCGACGTACGCGACGGTGACGTCGAGTCCGAGCCGGCCGGCAAGCTCGCGCACGGCCGTCGCCAGCCCGGCGGGATTGAGTCCGCCGGCGTTGGCGACGATCCGCACGCCCTTGTCGACAGCGAGCCCGAGGCAGTCCTCGAGCTGGCGCAGGAACGTCTTGGCGTAGCCGAGCGCCGGGTCCTTCATCCGGTCCCGGCCGAGGATCAGCATGGTCAGCTCGGCGAGATAGTCACCGGTCAGGTAGTCGAGTTCCCCGCCCTCGAGCATCTCGCGCATGGCCGCGAGCCGGTCGCCGTAGAAGCCGGAGCAGTTCCCGATGCGCACCGCCCGTCCGGCCGTGGGGGCGCTCACGCGGTGGCTCCTTCCGGGGCGCGGCCGCCGCCGGGCGGTCCGGCGAACGCCTGCGCGAGGCCGAGCCACGCCTCGGCGTCGGGTCCGGTGGCGACGAGGTCGGTGTCGGCCCGGTGGATCCGCTGGGTCACCAGCCGGCAGAAGTCGAGGGCGGATCCGGTGACGGTCTGGGTGGCGGCGTCGGGCCCCCAGGTCCACTCCTGCCCGTCGGGGGCGGTGAGACGGACGCGGAACGGCTCGGCCGGCGGGGTGCGGCCGTGCACGGCGAAGGCGAAGTCGCGGGTGCGGACGCCGAGATGGGCGATGTGGCGCAGCCGGTGCGTGGGCGGGCGGGTGACGCCGAGCGCGTCGGCCACGTCGCCGCCGTGGGCCCAGGTCTCCATCAGCCGTGCCGTCGCCATGGAGGCCGCACTCATCGGCGGGCCGTACCAGACGATCTTGGTTCCGGCGGGGACGGCCGCGAGGGCGTCGGCGAGGGCGCGGCGGGCGGCACGCCAGTCGGCGAGCAACTCGGCCGGGGGGCGGCGGGCCTGTGCCCGCGCCCCGTCGTCGACGAACCCGTCCGGATCGGTGATCGCGCCGAGCCCGGCGACGAACGCCTCCGGGTCTTCGACGGCGGTGAGGGCGGCGCGATCGGTCCACAGCAGGTGTCCGATCTGGTGGGCGATGGTCCAGTCTTCGGCGGGGGTCGGGGTCGCCCAGCGCTCGTCCGGGAGGTCCGCGACGAGGGCGTCGAGGGACTCGCCCTCGGCACGCAGGTCGTCGAGAAGCGGTTGTAGCTCCGTCATGCGACCAGAGTCACACCCGGGGCGCAAAAAATCAAGCACTCGTGATTGTTTTTCTGGTTGAGGTGGCGCGTGCTGCCGATCGTGCTCCCGTGCGGCAACATTCGTCGCACGCGGGACGGCGGATCCCCCAGGCCACGGAGGACGGATGAGCGGTACAGCACCGGCGCCACGGGGCGGTAGCCGGACCGTGCCCGTCGCGGCCGTGCTCGGCTCGGTGCTCTCCCTGCAGTTCGGCGCGGCCTTCGCCAGCACCCTGTTCGACGACGTCGGTGCCCTCGGCACGGTCACGCTGCGGCTGACGCTCGCCGCGGTGATCCTGTGGGCGGTGGTGCGGCCGTCGGTGCGGCACTGGCGCCCGGCGCAGTGGCGCGGCGTGGTCGCGCTCGGGGCGAGCCTGGCCGCGATGAACGGCTTCTTCTATGTGGCGATCGCCCGGCTGCCGCTCGCGGCGGCGGTCACGATCGAGTTCCTCGGACCGCTCGCCCTCGCCGCGGTCCTCTCCCGCCGCCCGCGGGACGCGCTGTGGGTGGCGCTCGCCCTGGCCGGGGTGGTGCTCCTCGGGGCACGCGGCCTCGGCGGGGACGGCGGCGCCCTCGACCCGGCCGGGGTCGGTTTCGCGCTGCTCGCCGCCGCCGGCTGGGCCTGGTACATCGTCGCGGGCTCGCACGTGGCCACCACCGTCTCCGGCGCGGCGGGCCTGACCGTCGCCACCACCGTCGCCGCGGCGCTCGTGCTGCCCCTCGGCCTCGGGACCGCCGGCGCCGGCCTGGCCGATCCCGCGATCCTGGCCGCCGGAGCGGCGGTGGCCCTGCTGTCCTCCGTGGTCCCCTACAGCCTGGAGATGCGGGCGCTGCGGGAGCTGCCGAAGAACGTGTTCGCGATCCTCATCGCTCTCGAACCGGCGGCGGCGGCCCTGGCGGGCGCGCTGGTGCTCGGCCAGTGGGTCCAGCCCGTCGCGGCGGTAGGCATCGCGCTGGTGATCGTCGCCGGCGTCGGCGCCCTGCGCGGCAGCGGCGACCAACGCTAGCCGTCCGCGTCCCCGGGCGCGGCCCCCTGCCGCTCGTCCCCCGCCGGCTCGGCGCGTTCGTCCTGCGCACGGTACGACGCGAGGAGCCGTCTTTCGGCGTCGCGCTTCGGGAAGGCGAAGAACACCAGGACCGCACCGGCGGCGACGACGAGAATGGCGGCGGCATACGCCTTCGTGTCCCCGTCCAGGAACGCCGTGCGCGCGGCGGACATGATGGCGTCGGCGTACTGCGGGTACCGCTCGGCGAGGTCGGCGGCGCTCGCGAACGACTTGGTCAGCGCGGCCTGCGTCTGGTCGCTGATCTCGTCCGCCTCCGGCGACGAGGCGATCGCCGCCGAGATCGACGAAACGTATCCGGCGGTGAGCAACGCCCCGAGGATGGACTGCATCACGGCCCCGCCCAGATCGCGTTGCAGGTCGGCCGTTGCCGACGCCATCCCGGCCCGGGTCACCGGGACCGAGCCGGTCAGCGAGCGGGAGGCGGGCGTGCCGGCGAAACCGACCCCGATCCCCACGAGGCCGTACGCGAGCGCGATCTGCCAGTAACTGGAGGTCTCGTCCCACATCGTCAGCGCGACCGCGAGCCCGAGGAGGATGAACGCGTAGCCGAGCAGCAGGGTGGTGCGCGCACCCCGGCTCTCCACCATCCGGGCCGAGTACGGAGCCACCACGAGCATGCACGCGGCGGCCGGAAGGATCGTCGACCCGGCGGCGAGCGTGGAGTAGCCCAGCACGTTCTGCAGGAACTGCTGACCGACGAACATCGTCCCCATCAGGGTGCCGAACACGATGATGCCCGCCACCGCTGCCACCCAGAACGTCGGCCGCGCGGCCACCTTCAGGTCGAACAGCGGCTCGGGCACCCGCCGCTGCCGCCACACGAATACCGCGCCCGCCACGGCGGTGACGGCGGCGCAGACGAGCGCCGCCGTGCCTCGGCCGCTCTCGGGTGCGAGGTTGACCGTCAGGACGAGCGCCGCCACGAACAGCACCGACACGACACCGCCGACATGATCGACCGGCCCGGAGGTCTCGTTGACGTGCGCGGGAATCAGCACGGCCGCCGCCACGAGGGCGACGGCGGCGAGCGGCACGGTGATCAGAAAGGCCGAGCCCCAGTAGAAGTACTCCAGGAGCAGGCCGGACAGCAGCGGTCCGAGCGCAGCGACCGCACCGCCGGTCGCCGACCACAACGCGATCGCGCGGGTCCGCGAGGCTCCCGACCACAGCGCGGTGATCAGCGCCAGCGTGGTGGGATACGCCAGCCCCGCGGCGAGACCACCGGCCAGCCGGGCCGCGAACAGCACCTCGACGCTCGGTGCGAAGGCCGCCACCAGACACGCGGGTATCGACAGCGCGACGCCGAGCACGAGCAGCTGCTTGCGCCCGTAGCGGTCGCCGATCGCCCCCAGGTACAGCACCGACGCGGCCAGGCCCAGCGAATACCCGACGGCGACCAGGTTCAGTTCCGTCTGGCTCGCGTCGAAGGCCCGGCCGATCGCCGGCAGCGCGATGTTGGCAACCGAGAGATTGAGGTTCGCGACGGCGGCGACCAGGATCAACGTCGCGAGGACGGCCCCGGATCGCCGGGGGCTGCGATCGACCTCGACGGCCGTCACGGCCGCGACCCGTCGTACCGCGATGCGTCCATGTCCCACTCCCGGTGCCGGCTCGGCGCCACGCCGCGTTCGCTCGTACCCCCGGCGAGCAGCGTCCTCGACGATCATGATGACGCACCGGGCGCCGGATTCGGGCCGATTGCGACGATCGGTACGCGATCAGGCGCCGCGGACGATCATCCGCACCAGGTCCCCGGCCGGGCCGGCGAGCTTGCGGGGTGGGCGCCACACCGCGCGCAACGTGCGGGCCAGATCCAGGCCCTCGACCTCGACGGTCCGCAATTCGCCGGACGCGAGGTGATCGGCCACGGCGAGGGTGCTGAGCACGGCCGGGCCGACGCCGCCGAGGGCCGCGGTGCGCACCGCGGCGCCGCTGCCGAGCTCGAGCAGCGGCGACGGCCGCGCGAACTCCCGGAGGGCCAGATCCAGCGTGTGCCGCGTCCCGGAGCCCTCCTCGCGCACGACGAGCGGCGTCGCCGCCAGTTCGGCGACGGTGAGTGGACGCCGGCGCCGCGCCCACGGGTGCGCCGGCGTGACGACCACCACCAGCCGGTCCCGCGCCACCGGGGTGCTGTGCAGTCCCGGTGGGACGGTGGGAGCCTCGACGAACCCGACGTGGCACCGGCCCTCCGCGACCGCGTCGCAGACCTGCCGCGAGTTGTGGACCTGCAGCTGGATCTGCACGTCGTCCCGGAGCCCGCGGAAGCGGCCCAGCCAGCGCGGGATGAGGTGTTCGGCGACCGTCATGCTGGCTGCCACGGTCAGCTCGGCCTGCCGGTCGGCACTCAACGCCGCGGCGGCGTCGAGCAGGCGACGGGCGTCGGCGAGGGTCTGCCGCGCCCAGTGCGCGACCACGGTGCCCTCCGGGGTGAGCGCGGAACCGGCCCGCCCCCGGCGCACGAGCACGGTCCCCAGCTGCTTCTCGAGGCGGCGCACCGCCCGGCTGGCATTGGGCTGCGCGACGCCGGCGGCCCGGGCGGCCGCGCCGAGGCCGCCGTGGTCGTCGATGCCGACGAGCAGCTCCAGAGCGGCGAGGTCCGGCCAGCGAACCGTCGGCGAATGAGGTGACCGCGTCATGCACGAATGATATGTCCGCCCACGACCCGGCGGTGTGGGGCAGACTGCAGGCCGTGGAACTTCGAGGGGTGGACGACGCGGCGGCGGTGCTCGCGGCCCAACCGTTCAGCGTGCTGGTCGGCGCCCGGGTCGCCGCGTACGAGCCGGGCCGCGCGGTGCTCGAGATCCCGCTGCGTCCGGAGTTGCTGCAGCAGTTCGGGTTCGTGCACGGCGGCGTGCTGGCCTACGCCGCGGACAACTCCCTGACCTTCGCGGCGGGAACCGTGCTCGGATCGTCGATCGTGACCACCGGGTTCACGATCGACTACCTGCGCCCGGGCCGCGGCACGCTGCTGCGGGCCGCGGCGACGGTCGTCGACTCGAGCCGGCGACAGGCGCTGTGCCGGTGCGAGATCGTCGCCGTGACCGAGGACGGCACCGAGACACGGGTGGCCGCGGCGCAGGGCGGGGCCCGGGTGATCGACCTCGACCGCCGTTCCGGCCGTGAGCCCGGATCCGGTTCGTAGGCAACGGCGCCGGCCCGGACAGGTCGACTGACCGGGGACCGGAGAGAGGAAGACCGCGATGACGGATCACACCGCCGACGCCTGGGAGATCGCCGCGGCGTACGAGCGCTATGTAGGTCGCTGGAGCCGCCCGGTCGCCTCGAAGTTCCTGCAATGGCTGCCCCCTGCCGGGGCGGGCGCCGCGTGGTGCGATGTGGGGTGCGGGACCGGCGCTCTCGCACACGCCGTCCTTGTCGCCGAGGAACCGTCCCGGGTCGTCGGGGTCGAACCGTCCGAGGGCTTCGCCGCGGCGGCCCGCACCACGGTCGACGATCCCCGCTTCGAGGTCCGGCCGGGTACCGCTGCGGCGATACCGGCCGTGGACGGCGAGTTCGACCGCGTCGTATCCGGATTGGTCCTCAACTTTCTTCCCGATCCGATCGAGGGTCTTGTCGAGATGCGCCGCGTCACCCGAGCGGGCGGGACGATCGGCGGCTACGTGTGGGACTACGCCGAGGGCATGGGAATGATTCGCGCCTTCTGGGATGCGGCCGTCGAACTGGACGAGGCGGCGCGGGACCGGGACGAGGGTGTCCGCTTCCCGCTCTGCCGGCCCGATCCCCTCCACGACCTGCTCGCGTCTGCAGGTCTCACCGGGGTGCGGATCCAGCCGCTCGAGGTTCCCACCGTGTTCGCCGACTTCGACGATTTCTGGGCGCCGTTCCTCGGCGGTCAGGGACCCGCCCCCGGATATTGCATGTCGCTGCCGGCACGGCGCCGAGCCGAACTGCGGACGGTACTCGATGCCCGACTGCGCCGCGACCGAGCCGGTCGGATCGCGCTGACCGCCCGGGCGTGGGCCTTCCACGGCTCCGTGCCCGATTGACACGGGAGTAGATCGTCCAGCCCGGCTGGAACGGCGACGGTGCGGCGGTCACGCCTGCGACGTGACGATGAGCGTGGCGGCGGCGAGGGCCAGAACGACGACCGTGACGGTCAGGACGATGTTGCGCCACCAGTGATGCCTCGCGCGGCCCTCGATGAAGCGCCTCACGCGCGCCCGGTGCTCGCGCCCGCTCGTCACGAGCAGCACGAGCGCCGGCACCAGGCACAGCAGGCCGATCACCACCACCACGGGCGCCGGGCCGGGCGCCAGGCGCAGGAACAGCAGGACCACCGCTCCCAGCCCGGTCGCCGTGCGCAGCCACGCGAGCGTGGTGCGCTCGGGCTGCAGGCCCGGGTCGTCGTGTCTCATCGTGGGCCCGAACGCGACGGCGCGGTCATATCAGGAGGGCCGCGGCGAGGGCCACGGCCCCGACCGCCAGCATCGCCGCGAGCAGGAAGGCGATCCGCGGCGGCGGCAGGGGACGTTCGGTGCGCATCGCGGCCTCGATCTGCAGCCAGCGCCGCAGGGCGGCGATCACCAGGAGCGCGGAGAACACCAGCAGCGTGCACGACAGCGTGGTCCGCACCACCGGCCCCACGACGTCGCCGGCGAAGGTCTCGAGCGCGACGGCCGCCGCGATGACGCCGAGCGCGGTGCGGATCCACGCGAGGAACGTGCGTTCGTTCGCGAGGGTGAAGCGGGCGTCGGGTTCGGCGCCTTCACGCAACGCCCGCGGCCGCCAGTCGCGCAGAGGTCTGGTCACGCCGTCGACCCTATCCCGGTGCCGCCCGATGAGACCGTCGAGGTGGGACGGCGAACCCGGTCAGGCGAGGGTGATCTCGCCGTTCTCGACGGTGACGGCCCTGCTCTCGAGGGGACGCGCGGCGGGCCCGTTCGCGACGGTGCCGTCGAGGTTGAACCGGCTGCCGTGGCAGGGACAGTTGATCGTGCCGTCCTGCACGGCCGCGACGGTGCAGCCCTGATGGGTGCAGATCGCGCTGAACGCGAGCACCTCGCCCGCGGCCGGCTGGGTCACCACGACCTTCTGATCGGGGAAGATCCGTCCCCCGCCCACGGGAATGTCGGCGACGGCCGCGAGGGGCTGTCCCGCGGCCGCGTCGGTGCCGGCGTCCTCCGCCGCGGAGGTCTGCCCGGAGGCCGGCTCGTCGCCGTAGGTGCTGCAGGCCGCCGTGGCGGCGACGGCGGCCATCCCGGCACCCAGGAGCACCGAACGGCGGCTGACGGGAGACTGCTCGAGATCCATTTTCCGGCTCCGATCGTGGGAGGGACAGTAGGGGTGGGAAAGACAGTAGGGGTGGGCCGTCAGAACGTGAGGCCCGTCGTGCGGAAGAAGTACAGCGCCGAGGTCGACCACACGACCACGATCGCCGTGAACAGGGCGCCGCCGGCCACCGGAACCGCCCATCCCGGCAGGCCTCGCCGGCTCAGCAGCAGCATCTTGGCCACGAACGCCCCGTAGAGGAGGCATCCGGCCAGCGAGTGCCACAGCACCCGCGGCTCGCCGGTGCGAAAACCGAGCGCGTACAGGCAGTGCACCGCGACGGGGACGGTGGCCAGCACCGCGAGGCGGCCCGACCACACGTGCAGGGTCCCGATCCAGCTCGGCGCCCGCAGTCCCGGCATCCGTCCGTACATCACGGCCGCCGAGGCGAGCTGAACCAGTGCGAGCACGCCGGCGAGGGTCGCCAGCCAGGCCTTGACGGCGGTCGGACTGGAGAACCCGGCGACGTTGATCGAGAAGAAGGTCGGCTCGTGCACACTGCCGTACACACCGAGCCCGACCGCGACGAGGGCACCCACCAGGAACGCGACCACGACGGGGGCCGTTCGCGGCGGTGCGACGGGATGGACCTGCGGTGTGCTCATCCGTCCTCCTCCCGGTGTCACCGCGCGGTGGCACCGTCAGAATGTGTCACTGCCGGACACCGGGTCGGCGGTCACGACCACCCCGTCGACGACCGCCGTCCCGTCCGGCGCCAGGGCCGGGGCGGGCGCGGTGCCGCCGTCGCCGGCGCGGCGCACACCGGTGACCGTCCCGTCCTGCGTGACGATCCAGCTGGCCCGGACGTCGCCCACGTTCGCGAGGTAGAGGCCGGCCGGGGGTTCGGCCGGCGCGGCGTCGAAGGTCCAGCTCCGGTCACCGAGCCACAGGGTGCCGCGCACCGTCGTGCCGTCGAACTCGCCGTCGAGGCGGGCACCGTCTCGGCCCTCGAGCTCGAGCCTGCCGTCCTCGGCATCGCCGGACAGCCAGGACTCGACTGCACTGCCGTCGCACGCGTACGCGACGGCGTCCTCGCCCTCGACGGCGATCGCGAGCGTGAGGGTTCCGGTGGCGACGGGGATCTGCGCGACGTAGGTGGCCTGCGCGGGGAAGGCCACGGCGGTCGAGGGCGCAGCCGTCGTGGTGGGGGCCGGCGCGGACGTGGCGGCCGGGCCGGGGGCGGGCGTGGGGCCGCCGTCCTCCTTGGAGACGTTGACCGCGAGCAGGACCGCGGCGAGCACCACCACCGCCGCCAACGTGATCAACGGCCCCCTGCGCACCATCGGGTCCCCTCGCCGGTCCGCACTTCAATGATGATGTCGCGGTCGAATCTACTCCGCCGCCGCCCGCCCGCTCAGCGAATCGCCCGCATCAGTCGACGACGACGTCCGCACCGCGGGCCGCGGCCGGACGCGCCTTGAGCGGCTTGCGGGCGGGCCCCTTGCTCACGGTCCCGTCCAGACGGAACCGGCTGCCGTGACAGTCGCAGACGATCTCGTCGGCCTCGACGCCGGTGATGTTGCAGCCCGAGTGGGTGCACAGCGCGACGAACGCCCGGTAGTCCCCGGCGACGGGTTGCGTCACCACGAGACGCTTGTCGGCGAACAGGACGCCGCTGCCCACCGGGATGTCGGCCGCGGCAGCCACGACCGCGGCGTCCGGACCGGGCTCCGGCGGCGTGGTCGGTGCGGCGGAGGTGCCGTCGGCGCCACCCTGATCGGCCTCGGCACCGCACGCGGACAGGACGGCGGCGGCCGCGACCGCACCGGCACCGCCGAAGAGGGCGCGCCGGCACAGACGCGGCTGTCCGGGTGCCTCGTCCGTCGCGGCGGGGCCTCGGTGGGTGGGTTCGATGCTCATTGGGTCGTCCGTTCGGGTCGCCGTCGTGCTGCCGGAACGAGGTTAGCCGCAGACACGGAGAGGGGGCCGCGACGTACGTCACGGCCCCCTCCGGACGGCCGGCTAGTGGACGGCCACCGGCTGCAGTCCCTCCCCGGCCGGATGCTTGACGCGCGTGCGCGGCAGGAACAGCGCCGGGATCACCGCGAGGGCCATGAGGACGGTCGCGACGAGGAACGTGGTCGCGAACGCGTCCGCGAGCGAGGTGAGGATCGACTCCTGCACCGGTGCGGGCAGCTGGTCCAGAGCTGCCGGGTCCATCTGCCCGCCGCCCTCGGGCGCCCCCGCCGGGGTCGCCAGGCGGCTGCTCAGGATCACCGACATGGTCGCGGTGCCCACGGAGCCGGCGGCCTGCTGGACGATGTTCATCAGCGTCGACCCGCGGGCCACGCTCTGATGGGTCAGCGTCTGCAGCGCGGCCGTCATCGTCGGCATCATCGTGGCACCCATGCCCATGCCCATGACGAACAGCGCACCGAGCAGCAGCACGTACGACGTGTCCGTGCCCACCTGCGTGAAGACGGCCATGCCGAGCGTGACGAGGGTCAGGCCGACGAGCACGATCTTCCCGGGTCCGATCCGGTCGACGAGCCGGCCGGCGACCGGCATGGTGAGCATGGCGCCGAGGCCCTGCGGCGCGAGCAGGATGCCCGCCGCCAGGGTCGACTCGCCCCGCACCTGGAGGAAGTAGCTGGGGAACAGCAGTCCTGCGCCGAAGAACGCGATCGCGAACACCGACATGGTGAGCACCGCGAACGTCAGTTGGCGGTTGCGGAACAGGTACAGGTCGATGAGCGGGTTCCGGGCACGCAGGGCGTGGAACACGAACGCGACGATCAGCGCGGCGCCGATCGCGCCCGGCACGAGGACCCGCGTCGCGGCGACGGTGCCGACCTCCGGGATGGACGAGACGCCGAACAGGAACAGCGCCAGGCCCGGCGACAGGAGCGCCATGCCGACGAAGTCGAAGGACTCGGACCGGCTGGGGCGGTCCTTCGGCAGGATCAGCACGGAGGCGACGAGGGCCACGACGCCGATGGGCAGGTTGATCAGGAAGATCCAGTGCCAGCTGGCGGTGTCGATCAGCCAGCCGCCGAGGATCGGGCCCCCGATCGGGCCCAGCAGCATCGGGATGCCGAGCACCGCCATCACGCGGCCGACCCGGTGCGGTCCCGCGGCGTGGGTCATGATCGTCATGCCCAGCGGCATGAGCATGCCGCCGCCCAGGCCCTGCACCACGCGGAACCCGATGAGCGACGTGATGTCCCACGCCATGCTGCACAGCACGGACCCGGCGACGAACAGGACGAGGGCGGCGAGGTACAGCCGTTTGGTGCCGAACCGGTCCGCGGCCCAGCCCGTGAGCGGAATCACGCTGGCCAGCGCCAGCGTGTAGGCGGTCATCGTCCACGCGACGGTCGCGTAGCTGGAGTCGAAGTCCTCCATGAACGTCGGCACGGCGACGGAGACGACCGTCACGTCGAGGATCGACATGATGGCGCCGAGCACCACCACCGACGCGATCTTCAGAACTGCCGCGTCGAGCTTGTCGCTCGCCGGCGCGGCGGCCGGGCCCGCATGGGGGGCTGTCATGGGTCGGTCCTCTCGAGGCGCGATGGCAGGCAGACCTGCCAGGATGGGATCGAGGGGGCCGGGCACCACGTCGTACCGTGCGGCGACGACGATCTCGGCGCGAGCCGCGTGTCACCCTCGACGTGCCCGGCGACCAGCGCGCGCCCCGACAGCGCGGCGGATCGACATCCCGGCCTGCGCTCCCCCGGCGGACGTCGCCGCGGGCGGTGCCGGGCACCGCCGAAAGATACTAGTCCCGACGCAGGCGGAGCCCCAACCGATTATCGGCGCACCAGACGCAGCAGGCTTCGCCCCGGCCGCGGGCGCCCGGCCGCGGTGTCCGTGAGGCGGGCGCGGTCGGTCAGCTTGACGCGCGGCCGGCCGGCGGCGCGGCCGGCCGCCCGCTCGGCCCCGTCGATCTCGTGCCATCCGCTCAGGCCCACCCGGGTGGGCCGCCGCTGCCCGAGCAGGCGATCGAGTTCCCGCCGGCCACCGGCCGGACGCGCGAGCCGGCCGGCGTCGAAGTCGGCGAGCAGGGCCGCGACCGTCTCCTTGGCGCACGCCTTGTTGGTTCCGATCACGCCGCTCGGACCGCGCTTGATCCACCCGGTGACGTACACGCCGGGTCCGGCGGCGGTGACCCGCCCGCCCTCGTTGGGGACGATCCCCCGTCGCTCGTCGAACGGCACTCCCGGGAGGGGGACCCCGCGGTAGCCGATCGAGCGCAGCACCAGCTGCGCGTCGAGGTGCAGGGCCTGCCCGGCGGGCCGGGCGACGAGCGCACCGTCGTCGCCGGCGATCAGGTCGTTGCGTACCGCGCGCAGTCCGGTGACCCGTTCGGTGCCCTCGATCTCGGTGGGCGACACGAGATAGCGGAACACGATGCGCTTGTTCCCCGGCCGGGGCTCGCGGCGCGCGTACTCGCGCGCGAGCCGCATGCGCATCGCGACCGCCGGGTCGGCGGCGGCGAGCGCCGCGCTGGCGGGATCGAGCTCGAGCTCGGTCTCGTCGACGACGACGTCGACGCCGTTCAGATCGCCGAGGGCGAGGAACTCGGGGTTGCTGTAGGCCGCCTGGGCCGGACCCCGGCGGCCCAGCAGGACGACCTCGCGGATGTTGCTCCGGCGCAGCGCCTCGAGGGCGTGATCGGCGATGTCGGTGCGGGCCAGCTCGTCGACGTCCATGGTGAGGATGCGGGCGACGTCGAGGGCGACGTTGCCGTTGCCGACCACGACCGCGCGTTCGCCGGAGAGGTCGAAGACCCGGTCGGCGTAATCGGGGTGACCGTTGTACCAGGCGACGAACTCGGTGGCGGCGTGGCTGCCGGGAAGGTCCTCGCCGGCGATGCCGAGGTTGCGGTCGGCGGACGCCCCGGTCGCGTAGACGACGGCGTGGTGATGGGCGAGCAGCTCGGCGTGGTCGATGTCGCGGCCGACCTCGACGTCGAGGTGCAGGGCGAACGCGTCGCGGCGGAACGACCATTCGAACGACTCGGTGACGGCCTTGGTACCGGGGTGGTCGGGTGCGACACCGCTGCGGACGAGTCCCCAGGGGGTGGGGAGCCGGTCGAACATGTCCACCTCGACGTTCGAGCGCTCGAGCAGTTCCTGCGCGGCGTAACAGGCCGCCGGACCGGCACCGACGACCGCCACGCGCAGGGTGCCCTGCCCCCGCGGCGGGGCCGGGACGGGTGTCAGCGGGATCCAGTTCTCGGGCATCGGGTGCGCCGTGTAGTAGTCGGCGTTGATGTCCTTGAACCGGGCCTGAGCCTCGGTGAGCCGGTCCTCCGGGAAGATCGCCTCGACCGGGCAGGCGTCCGCGCACGCGCCGCAGTCGATGCAGGCCTGCGGGTCGATGTGCAGCATCTCGGTCTGCGCGAACTCCCGCTCCTCGGGCGTGGGATGGATGCAGTTCACCGGGCACACGGCGACGCAGCTCGCGTCGTTGCAGCACGTCTGGGTGATCACATAGGCCATGTCGTGTCCTCGAAGAGCCGGGACCGGATTTCATGTGACATCCGGTAACAGTTAACTCCACTGTAGCCTCGATGTCTCGCCCCTCGCAAGATTCGCTGCAGCCCTGCCCCGCAGCTGTCAGAATCGGCAGGGGCCGACGACGAGCAGGGGGACGAATGGGTTCGGACACGGCCGCGAAACCGGCACCGGAGAAGTCCGCGGCGGAGGACGCGCTGGCGCAGCCCCTCGGGGCCGCGCCCCCGCCCGACGACGCGTTCCGGTCCACGCGCACGGTGCGCACCGGCGACGTCGACAACCGGGAACGGCTCCGTCTCGACGGCGTGGCCCGCTACCTGCAGGACATCGGCACCGACAACCTCGACGCCGTCGACGCCACCGCCACCGACCCGCTGTGGATCGTGCGCCGCACCGTCGTCGACGTGCACCGGCCGGCCCGCTTCCGCGAACAACTCGAACTGCGCCGGTGGTGCGACGCCTTGTCCACGCGATGGGCCAACGTCCGCGTGCGGCTCGACGGCACCGGCGACGCCCTGATCGACACCTCGGCGTTCTGGATCAACATCGGGCCCACCAACGGGATGCCGGCCCGGATCAGCGACCGGCTCTGGGAGCACATGGCCCGCCATGCGGAGGACACCCGGCTGCGATGGCGCGCATGGCTGCCGCCCACGCCGTCCGACGACGCCGACGCCGGCACGGCCTTCCCGCTACGGGCCACCGACATCGACCCGTTCGACCACGTCAACAACGCCGCCTACTGGCACGGCATCGAGGAGCACCTGGCCGGCCGGCCGGAGCTGCAGACCGCGCCGTACCGTGCGGTGATCGAGCACCTTCGACCGGTCGTCGCCGGCGACGCGCTGGTCCTGCGCGCCCGTCACGAGACCGACGCGCTGACCCTGTGGTTCACGGTCGGCGACGAGGTGCGCGCGGTGGCACGCGTCGGCCGCCGGTGACCCTGACCACCTAGGGTGAACCCATGACCCGCACCCTGATCCTGTTGCGGCACGGGAAGTCCGCGTACCCGGACGGCGTCGCCGATCACGAGCGCCCCCTTGCCCCACGGGGACGACGCGAGGCCGGCCTCGCCGGACGCTGGCTGCGGGCCCACCAGCCCCCGATCGACGCCGTGCTGTGCTCGAGCGCGACGCGCGCCCGCAAGACCCTGGCGGAGGCCGCCGTCGAGGTCCCCACGGAGATCCTCGACGACCTCTACGAGGCCACGCCGGGGAAGATCGTCGACGCGATCCGCCAGGTCCCGGACGACGTGTCGACCCTGCTCGTGGTGGGCCACGAGCCCGTCCTGTCCGCGACGACGCTGCTGCTCTCGGACGACCACGACTCGGACGCCGCCCGTCAGATCATCGAGAAGTTCCCGACCTCCGCGGTGGCGGTGCTGGCGGTGCGGGGGCCGTGGCACGACCTGGGCCCGCGTGGTGCGGCCCTGGTCGACTTCCACATCCCGCGCTGACCGGGACGCCGACCGGGAATCGCCCTACTCGGCCGCGGCGGCGAGCGCCTCGAGATAGGCGTCGATGCCCCACGTCAGCGACAGCACGGTCGGCGGCGACACAGCGGCGATGAGCTCGGTGCCGTTGACCTTCGCGACCCGACCGTCGGTCACCTGCCCCATGGTCCGCGCCCACGGCTGGGCGAGCGTGCGCTCCTGGGCCGCGGCGTCGTCGGCGTAGGAGAGCAGGATGTCGCTGGTGAGCTTGCCGGCCTCCTCGAAGCTGAGGGTGAAGTAGAAGCTGGACTCGTCGGTGCTCAGCTCGGCCACGCTGGGTGCGCTCACCAGACCGAGGTCGGTGAGGAACTCCACGCGCGAGTCGGCCGGCTTGTAGACGTAGAAGGTGTCGCCGGTGCCCCAGACCGCGGCGACGGTCCTGCCCCGCAGCTGCGGATAGGCTGCCGCCTTCTCCGCGATGGTGGCCTCGGTGTCGGCGATCAGCCGGGCCGCCTCGCCGGATCTGCCGAGCGCCTGCCCGACGGTGGCGACGACGTCGCGCCACGGGGTGGCCCACGGCTCGTCCGGGTACGCGACGGTCGGCGCGATCCGGCTCAGCGTCTCGTACTGCTCCCGGGTGAGCCCGGAGTAGTTGGCGAGAATGACGTCCGGCCGCGCCGCCGCGATCTGCTCCACCGGCACGTCCGTGCCGTCGTTCGGCAGGACGGCCGGTGTCTCGGCGCCCAGCTCGGCGAGCCGGTCCCCGATCCACGGCAGCACCCCCTGCGCGTCGCCGCCGTAGGACTGGGCCGGGATGGCAACGGGCACGACGCCGAGCGCGAGCGCGGCATCGGTGCTGCCGAAGCCCCACGTGACCACCCGCTCGGGTTCGCCGTCGAGCGTCGTGCTGCCGAGGGCGTGTTCGATCGTGACCGGGAACGCGCCTCCGGCCGCGGACGACGACTCGCCGGCCTCGTCGCTCCCCGACGAGCACGCGGTCAGGACGAACGTGAGAGCGAGTCCGGCTGCGGCGAGCAGCCTCGGGATTCGGGTCGACGGCACAGGCGTTCCCTTCGGGTTGTTAGGAGTGCCTACCCAAACTAGCCGACGACCGGCGCGGCCGTGACGCCCACCCCGGAAACCAGGAAGGCCCCGCCCCCGAAGAGAAGAGGGCGGGACCTTCGTGGCCACGGCAGAGAGCCGGGCCGCAGCCGGTTTCCCGGCCGCGGCGACGGATCTACCGGTAGTCGCTGGAGTAACCGTAATCGTCGAGCGGAACCGCAGCGCCGGTGTTCTGGCCGAAGCCCTCCGGCGAGTAGTACTGATCCTCGTACGACGGGATCGCGTACGCGGCCGCGCGGGCCTCCTCGGTCGGCTGCACCTGGATGTTCCGGTACCGGTTGATGCCGGTGCCGGCCGGGATCAGCTTGCCGATGATCACGTTCTCCTTCAGACCGATCAGCTTGTCCGAGCGGCAGTTGATCGCCGCGTCGGTCAGCACGCGAGTGGTCTCCTGGAACGACGCCGCCGACAGCCACGAATCGGTGGCCAGCGACGCCTTGGTGATACCCATGAGCACGGGACGACCGGCAGCCGGCTCGCCGCCCTCGGCGACGACCCGCCGGTTGGAGGCCTCGAACTCGCTGCGCTCGACCAGCGAACCGGGCAGGAACTCCGTCGAACCCGAGTCGATGATCGTGACGCGACGCAGCATCTGGCGCACGATGACCTCGATGTGCTTGTCGTGGATCGACACACCCTGGCTGCGGTACACCTCCTGAACCTCGTTCACGAGGTGGACCTGCACCTGACGCGGACCCATGACACGCAGCACCTCGTGCGGATCGGCAGCACCCTCGAGGAGCTGCTGACCGACCTCCACGTGGTCGCCGTCGGCAAGGATGCCCTCGGTGCCGTTCGCCTTGCGGATCACGTGCAGACGCTGACGCTTCGACAGCTTGTCGTACACGACCTCCTCGCCGCCGTCGTCCGGGACGATGGTGATCTTGTAGAAGCGGTCGTCGTCCTCGAGGCGCACGCGGCCGGAGACGTCGGCGATGGGCGCCTTGCCCTTCGGGACGCGGGCCTCGAACAGCTCCTGCACTCGCGGCAGACCGCCGGTGATGTCCTCACCGACGCCACCCTGGTGGAACGTACGCATCGTCAGCTGCGTACCGGGCTCACCGATCGACTGCGCGGCGACGATACCGACGGCCTCGCCGATGTCGACGAGCTTGCCGGTCGCCATCGAGCGGCCGTAGCAGGTGGCGCACACGCCGGTGCCGGTGTCGCAGGTCAGCACGGAGCGGACCTTGACCTTCCGGATGCCGGCGGCCAGCAGGGCCTCGATCGCCGGGTCGCCGAGGTCGCTGCCCCGGGTGACGACGACGTTGCCGTCCGCGTCGACCGCATCGGTGGCCAGCGTACGGGCGTACGTGCTGGTCTCGATGTGGGCGTCGCGCACCAGGCGGCCGGTCTCGTTGCCCGCGCCGTCGCGCTCGGGCTCGGCGATGACCATCTCGATACCGCGCGGGGTGCCGCAGTCGGTCTCGCGGACGATGACGTCCTGCGACACGTCGACCAGACGACGGGTCAGGTAACCCGAGTCGGCGGTACGGAGCGCGGTGTCGGCCAGACCCTTACGGGCACCGTGGGTGTTGATGAAGTACTCGAGCACGGTCAGGCCCTCACGGAACGAGGACTTGATCGGGCGCGGGATGAACTCACCCTTCGGGTTCGTCACCAGACCCTTCATGCCCGCGAGCGAGCGGATCTGGGTCATGTTGCCCGCGGCGCCGGACTTCACGATCGTCGGGATCGGGTTGTCGTCCGGGTAGTGCGCCTCCATGGCCTGACCGACCTCTTCGGTCGCCTCCTGCCACAGCTTGACGAGCGAGTCGCGCCGCTCCTCCTTCGAGAGGGCACCACGAGCGAACTTGCGCTCGAGCTGATCCGCGGACGCCTCGTAGCGCTCGAGGATCTCCTTCTTCTCCGGCGGCACCAGCACGTCGGCCATCGACACGGTGACACCCGAGCGGGTGGCCCAGTAGAAGCCGGCGTCCTTGAGCTTGTCGACGGTCTGCGCGACGACGATCATCGGGTAGCGCTCGGCCAGATCGTTGATGATCGCGGCCTGACGCTTCTTCGGCATGACGTCGTTGACGAAGCCGTAGTTCACCGGCAGCAGCTCGTTGAACAGCACGCGACCGAGCGTGGTCTGCACGGTCCAGCCGTCACCGTAGTTCCAGCCGTCGGGGAACAGCTCGGCCTCGACGTCCTTCGGCGGGCGCTGCCGCGTCAGGCGCACCTTGATCGGGGCCTGCACCGAGAGCACGCCGCGGTCGACGGCCATGATGGCCTCGGCCGGGGACGAGTACACGCCCTGCTCCGGCTCGTCGTCGGTAGCCGGCCGGTACGCGCCCGGCGCGTCCTCGACCAGGCGGGTCAGGTGGAACAGACCGGTCACCATGTCCAGACGCGGCATGGCGAGCGGACGACCCGACGCCGGCGACAGGATGTTGTTCGACGACAGCATCAGGACGCGGGCCTCGGCCTGCGCCTCCGCGGACAGCGGCAGGTGCACGGCCATCTGGTCACCGTCGAAGTCGGCGTTGAACGCCTCACACACGAGCGGGTGCAGCTGGATGGCCTTGCCCTCGACGAGCTGCGGCTCGAACGCCTGGATACCGAGGCGGTGCAGCGTAGGAGCACGGTTGAGCAGCACGGGGTGCTCGTTGATGACCTCTTCGAGGACGTCCCACACCTGCGGGCGCTGCCGCTCGACCATGCGCTTCGCGGACTTGATGTTCTGCGCGTGGTTCAGGTCGACCAGGCGCTTCATCACGAACGGCTTGAACAGCTCGAGCGCCATCAGCTTCGGCAGACCGCACTGGTGCAGCTTGAGCTGCGGGCCGACAACGATGACCGAACGGCCGGAGTAGTCGACGCGCTTGCCGAGCAGGTTCTGACGGAACCGGCCCTGCTTGCCCTTGAGGAGGTCGGACAGCGACTTCAGCGGACGGTTGCCCGGGCCGGTGACCGGCCGGCCACGACGGCCGTTGTCGAACAACGCGTCCACGGACTCCTGCAGCATCCGCTTCTCGTTGTTGACGATGATCTCGGGGGCGCCGAGGTCGATCAGTCGCTTGAGGCGGTTGTTGCGGTTGATGACGCGGCGGTACAGGTCGTTCAGGTCGGAGGTCGCGAAGCGCCCACCGTCGAGCTGCACCATCGGACGCAGCTCCGGCGGGATCACCGGCACCGCATCGAGAACCATGCCCATGGGCGAGTTGCCGGACTGCTGGAACGCCGCGACGACCTTCAGTCGCTTCAGGGCGCGCAGCTTCTTCTGGCCCTTGCCGCTGCGGATGGTCTCGCGCAGCGACTCGGCCTCGGCGTCGATATCGAAGTTCTCGATGAGCTTCTGGATCGACTCGGCACCCATCGCGCCGGTGAAGTACTCGCCGTAGCGGTCCTGCAGCTCGCGGTAGAGCAGCTCGTCGACGATCAGGTCCTTCGGCTTGAGCTTGGTGAAGGTGTTCCAGATCTCCTCGAGCCGGTCCAGCTCACGCTGGGCGCGGTCGCGCAGCTGACGCATCTCGCGCTCGCCGCCGTCCTTGACCTTGCGGCGGACGTCGGACTTGGCACCCTCCGCCTCGAGCTCGGCCAGGTCGGCCTCGAGCTTCTGCGCGCGGGCCTCGAGGTCGGCGTCGCGCTGATCGGCGACGGACTTCTTCTCGACCTCCATCTCGGCCTCGAGGGTCGAGAGCTCGTTGTGGCGCAGCTCGTCGTCCACCGCCGTGATGACGTACGCGGCGAAGTAGATGATCTTCTCGAGATCCTTCGGCGCCAGGTCGAGCAGGTAGCCGAGGCGGCTCGGCACACCCTTGAAGTACCAGATGTGCGTGACCGGCGCGGCGAGCTCGATGTGGCCCATGCGCTCACGACGCACCTTGGCGCGAGTGACCTCGACGCCGCAGCGCTCACAGATGATGCCCTTGAAGCGGACACGCTTGTACTTGCCGCAGTAGCACTCCCAGTCCCGGGTGGGGCCGAAGATCTTCTCGCAGAAGAGGCCGTCCTTCTCGGGCTTGAGCGTGCGGTAGTTGATGGTCTCCGGCTTCTTGACCTCGCCGTACGACCAGTTGCGGATGTCCTCCGCAGTGGCCAGGCCGATGCGGAGTTCATCGAAGAAGTTGACGTCGAGCACGTAACTTCCTTTCCCCTTTACGGGTTTTGTTGCTGCTAGTTGTCGCTATCGCTGCCGGGGCCCGATGAGATACGCGCCGGCTGAGCGGGGCGTATCTCATCGGGTCGGCTCCTAGTTCGCGAGGTCGTCGACCGTGGCCGACTCGTTGCGGGAAAGGTTGATGCCCAGGTTGGCCGCCGCCCGCTCGAGGTCCTCGTCGTCGCCGTCGGCCATCGCGATGGCCGCGCCGTCGCTGGACAGCACCTCCACGTTCAGGCACAGCGACTGGAGCTCCTTGAGGAGCACCTTGAAGGACTCGGGGATGCCCGGCTCCGGGATGTTCTCGCCCTTCACGATGGCCTCGTAGACCTTCACGCGGCCCACCACGTCGTCCGACTTGATGGTGAGCAGCTCCTGCAGCGTGTACGCCGCACCGTAGGCCTGCATGGCCCAGCACTCCATCTCACCGAAGCGCTGGCCACCGAACTGCGCCTTACCACCGAGCGGCTGCTGGGTGATCATCGAGTACGGGCCGGTCGAACGCGCGTGGATCTTGTCGTCGACCAGGTGGTGCAGCTTGATGATGTACATGTAGCCGACCGACACCGGGTACGGGAACGGCTCGCCGGAGCGACCGTCGAACAGCGTCGCCTTGCCGTCGGGGCCGACCATGACCTCGCCGTCGCGGTTCGGCAGCGTGGAGCCCAGCAGGCCCGTCAGCTCGTCCTCGCGGGCACCGTCGAACACCGGGGTGGCGATGTTGGTGTTCGGCTCGGCGGCGAGCATGTCGTCGGACAGGTTCTTCGCCCACTCCGGACGCTCGCCGTCCCCGGCCACCTGGACGTTCCAGCCGGCCTTGCCGATCCAGCCGAGATGCGTCTCGAGGATCTGGCCGATGTTCATACGACGCGGAACACCGTGGGTGTTGAGGATGATGTCGACCGGGGTGCCGTCGGGCAGGAACGGCATGTCCTCCTGCGGGAGGATCTTGCCGATGACGCCCTTGTTGCCGTGCCGGCCGGCGAGCTTGTCGCCGTCCTGGATCTTGCGCTTCTGCGCCACGTACACGCGGACCAGCTCGTTGACACCCGGGGGCAGATCGTCGTCGTCCTCGCGCGAGAACACGCGGACGCCGATGACCTTGCCGGTCTCGCCGTGCGGCACCTTCAGCGACGTGTCGCGCACCTCGCGGGCCTTCTCGCCGAAGATCGCGCGCAGCAGCCGCTCCTCGGGGGTCAGCTCGGTCTCGCCCTTCGGGGTGACCTTGCCGACGAGGATGTCGCCGTCGCGCACCTCGGCACCGATGCGCACGATGCCGCGCTCGTCGAGGTCCGCGAGGACCTCGTCGGAGACGTTGGGGATGTCGCGGGTGATCTCCTCGGCACCGAGCTTGGTGTCGCGGGCGTCGATCTCGTGCTCCTCGATGTGGATCGAGGTGAGCACGTCCTCCTCCACGAGGCGCTGCGACAGGATGATCGCGTCCTCGTAGTTGTGGCCTTCCCACGGCATGATCGCCACGAGCAGGTTCTTGCCGAGCGCCATCTCACCGTTCTCGGTGCAGGGGCCGTCGGCGAGGACCTGGCCGGACTCGACGCGCTGGCCCTCGTCCACGATCGGCCGCTGGTTCGAGCAGGTGCCCTGGTTCGAGCGGTCGAACTTGCGCAGCCGGTAGGTGCGACGGGTGCCGTCGTCGGCCATCACGGTGATGAAGTCGGCCGAGACCTCCTCGATCACGCCCGACTTCTCGGTGACGACGACGTCGCCGGCATCGACGGCGGCACGCAGCTCCATGCCGGTACCGACGACCGGGGCCTCGTTGCGCACCAGCGGCACGGCCTGACGCTGCATGTTCGCACCCATGAGGGCACGGTTGGCGTCGTCGTGCTCGAGGAACGGGATCATGGCCGTGGCCACCGACACCATCTGCCGCGGCGAGACGTCCATGTAGTCGACCTCGGTCGCCGCGACGAACTCGACCTCGCCGCCCTTCTTGCGGACGAGGACGCGCTCCTCGGTGAAGCGGCCGTCGGCGTCGACCGGCGAGTTGGCCTGCGCCACGACGTGGCGGTCCTCCTCGTCGGCGGTCAGGTAGTCGACCTGGTCGGTGACGATGCCGCCCTCGACCTTGCGGTACGGGGTCTCGATGAAACCGAACGGGTTGACCCGCGCGTACACCGACAGGGAGCCGATCAGGCCGATGTTCGGGCCTTCCGGCGTCTCGATCGGGCACATGCGGCCGTAGTGCGAGTGGTGGACGTCGCGGACCTCGAGGCCGGCCCGCTCACGGGACAGACCACCGGGGCCGAGCGCCGAGAGGCGGCGCTTGTGGGTCAGGCCCGACAGCGGGTTGTTCTGGTCCATGAACTGCGACAGCTGGGAGGTTCCGAAGAACTCCTTGATCGCGGCCACGACGGGACGGATGTTGATCAGCGTCTGCGGCGTGATGGCCTCGACGTCCTGGGTGGTCATCCGCTCGCGGACGACGCGCTCCATGCGGGACAGGCCGACGCGGATCTGGTTCTGGATGAGCTCGCCGACGGTGCGCAGGCGACGGTTGCCGAAGTGGTCGATGTCGTCGACCTCGACGGGAACCTCGACGCCGCCGGGCGCCGTCATGGTGGTCTCGCTCGCGTGCAGGCGCACCAGGTACTCGATCGTGGCGACGATGTCTTCCTCGGTGAGGGTCGACGCCTCGATCGGCTGGCCGGCGTTCAGGCCCAGCTTCTTGTTGATCTTGTAACGTCCCACGCGCGCCAGGTCGTAGCGCTTGTCCTTGAAGAAGAGGTTCTCCAGCAGGGTCTGCGCGCTCTCCTTGGTGGGCGGCTCGCCCGGGCGCAGCTTGCGGTAGATGTCGAGCAGCGCCTCGTCGGTGCCGGCCGTGTTGTCCTTCTCGAGGGTGGACATCATGATCTCGGAGAAGCCGAAGCGCTCGACGATCTGCTCGTTGGTCCAGCCGAGGGCCTTGAGCAGCACGGTGACCGGCTGGCGGCGCTTGCGGTCGATCCGCACGCCGACGGTGTCGCGCTTGTCGACGTCGAACTCGAGCCACGCGCCGCGGCCCGGGATCACCTTGACGCTGTGCAGGTCCTTCTCGGTGCTCTTGTCGACCGCGCGGTCGAAGTACACGCCCGGGGAGCGCACCAGCTGCGAGACGACGACCCGCTCGGTGCCGTTGATGATGAAGGTGCCCTTGTCGGTCATCATCGGGAAGTCACCCATGAAGACCGTCTGGCTCTTGATCTCGCCGGTGTTGTTGTTGATGAACTCGGCAGTGACGAACAGCGGCGCCGCGTACGTCATGTCCTTGTCCTTGCACTCCTCGACCGAGGCCTTGACCTCGTCGAAGCGCGGATCGGAGAAGGACAGGGACATCGACCCGGAGAAGTCCTCGATCGGAGAGAGCTCCGCCAGGATCTCCTCGAGGCCACCGACGGCGGGGCCGTCACCGCGCTCGGCAGCGAGCGCGCGCCAGCGCTCCGAGCCGATCAGCCATTCGAAGGAATCTGTCTGTAGATCGAGGAGCCCAGGGACTTCGAGAGGTTCGCGAATCTTCGCGAACGACACCCTCTTCGGGGCTCCGGGGATTCCGGCAACTGCCTTGGTCTGGCTAGAGACTGCCAAGATGCGTCCTTCCAGCACCTCACGCGGGCCGCTCCAACCGGTGCGACCGCCGCTGTACCTGCTTCTTCATGTGGGGCGTTATCGCTGGTCGCAACCCGAACGACAACCCCACCACGAAGTCGGCGGAACGAGCCCCGAAGGGCAACGCTCCCGGCGATGCGGTCGAAGGATGGACAGGAGGCAGCCAGCGCAAAGTCCGAACTTACACCCAAAAGTCGCAGATGTCGAGCGACGGCACGAAAAGAAGCGCCCGACCCCGGGCGCCCAGGACGCGTATTCGTGCGTGCGTACCGATAGAGTGACCGCTCACGCCGCCCGCGTCAAGAGCAACCAGGCCGATTGTCCCGTCGGAACGTCCGTCACCGGTCCCGGATCTCGGAGACCAGCCACTTGCCGTCGATCCTCTCCATCCGCACCAGCAGCGGCGCCGACGCACTGCCCTGGGCGACCGCGTCGCCCGTCGCGCTGACGCTGATGAACGCCGCGACCTCGGCGCGGTCGTCGTCGAGCATCGACGCACCGATGTGGTCGATCCGCACCTCCGTCGCGGTGTGCGTCTGCACCGCGGCCTGCTTGGTGACCTCCGCGGTCAGGTCGAACTCCTCCCGCATCGGCGGGGTGAGGACCTCGCGGATCTCGGCGAAGTCCTGGTCGATCGTCTCGTGGTTGTAGCCGTGCATCGTCTCGATCGCATGGCCGGCGGCAGCGGTGACCTCCGCCGTCGCGGCGCTGTCGACCCACGCCTCGTTGCTCACCGTCGCACCGGGACGGGCGGCAGCGACCGCGGCGAACGCACCGAGTGCGACCGCGGCACCGCCGAGGATCGCCACCGGGCGCCAGCTGCCGCGCGCGACGGTGCCGCCGGGCTGCTCCCCCGGCTCCCGCTCCGCTCCGGCGTCCTCGACCGGTGCCGGCGTGCGCAGGCCGGGAGCGCTCTTGCGGGCCGTCTCGGACCCGGAAGCTGTGGGGGCTTTCCCGGCCGGCTCCACCGGGGCCGGTGTGGGCGCCTGCGGCGCGGTGGTCGCGGTCGTCGCGGGCCCGGTGGTCGCGGGCCCGGTGGTCGCGGGCCCGGTCGTCGCGGGCCCGGTCACCGCGGGCCCGGTCGTCGCGGGCCCGGTCACCGCGGGCCCGGTCACCGCGGGCCCGGTGGTCGCGGGCCCGGTGGTCGCGGACTCGGTCGTCGCGGACTCGGTCGTCGCGGGCTCGGTCGTCGCGGGCTCGGGAGTCGCGGGGCGGGCGGCACCGCCCGGGGCCGGGGTCCGGCCCGTTCCCGCGATCTTGGGCCGCCGGCCCCTCGGGGGACCCATCGGATTGGGCTTGCGACGCTGCGGGGGCACTACACACTCTCCTTCATGGCTCACTCGCCTCCGGCGGATCCGGGATCGGCCGGTGCAGGCGCAGGAGCGCCCGGGGCGGGCGCGGGATCGGCCGGCGGCGCGGGTTGCTGCGCTCCTTCCACGGGCCCGCCGCCGAGCTGCACCGAGTCCAGCGGCTGGATCGTCTCCGCCTTCCAGATGTCGCCGTCCTTGCGCATCGCCACGTTCACGGTGACCTTGTTCTCGACGAAGTTGTCGGGCCAGGTGGTCTTCACCGCCAGGACGATCAGGGCGTTCGCCGTGTTCGCGTCCGTGTCCAGCGCCGTCAGGGAGCCGAACAGCACGTTCGCCGACATGCCCGTGCCCGTCTGTGCCACCTGCTGACGGATCTGCTGCTCCGTCGCGGCCAGGTCGTTGTTCAGGGCCTCACCGGTGATCGACGAACGCATGTTCTCGATCGACCGGTCGACGTCGGCGGCGTCGACGCTGTTGAGGTTGATCGCGGCCTGCATCGCCCCGGACAGGGCGGCGTCCCGCGCATCGGCCGTCGGGCGGTCGGCGAGCAGGGCCCGCCCCCATCCGAAGCCGAACCAGGCGGCCGCCACGAGGGCGATCACCGCCAGCACGCTCACCACTGCCAGGACGATCCTGCGTATCTTGTCGCCGCCCGCCCCCGCCGTCTGCGGGGGACGGGACGTCGTGTCTGCGGTCACTGCACCAACCTACTTACCTACTTCGGGGTGACTCCGAGCAACGGCGCGAGCTGCGTCGCGATCGGATTCAGATTGAGCTTGTCCGGATCCTGCTTCGGCGTGAAGTCCCACGGCTGGATCGTCGCCGGGTCGGCGAACACGATCCGGTTCGCGCTCCGCACGCCGGTGACGCTGCCCTGCGGGGCCTCACAGGACGCCTCCGTGTTGAACGGAAAGTCCTGTTGGGTGTCGTCGAAGTTGGGATCCCGGCGCTGCATCTCGTCGAGGATCGCCTGAGTGCCCTCGTACCCGAGGGTGCACGACGGCGGGTTGTTCGTCTCGAGCAGGATGCCCTGCCGGACCGTGCCGTCGCCGGGCGCCACCGTCCCGGCGCTGGCCGCCACGGCCGGCAGGAACGCGAGCAGCGGCTGCAACGCGACCGCCTGCGGGCCGAGCTTGTCGCCGAGCAGCGCCAGGTTCGTCAGGTTCGCCGTCAGGCCGGGGCCCGAGTCCGCGACCAGCTGCGTGAGCTCCTCGCTCGCCGCCGTCCCGGTCTCGAGGAGGCGACGGACGTCCGGGTCGCTGTCGCGCAGCTGCGCGGTCACCAGGTCCAGATCCGCGCTGAACTGCCGGATCGCCGACGCCTGCACCGACTGGGTGTCGAGCACCGTTTGGCTGTCGCGGATCAGCGACACCGTCTGCGGCAGGTACTGCACTCCGGCGTCGCTGAGCTGGGCCAGGGAGTCCACGAGGGTCTGCAGCTGGCCACCGCGGCCGTCGAACGCCGCCCCCAGCTCGGTCACCACCGTGCGCAGCGAGTCCACCGGCACCGACCGGACGAGCGCGTTCGTGCTCACCAGCAGGTCCTGCACGGGCACGGGCACGTCGGTGGCGTCCTGGCCGATGACCGATCCCGCTTCGAGGTAGGGACCCTCGTCGGTATCCGGTTGCAGATCGACGTACTGCTCGCCGATCGCCGACCGGTTCGCCACCACGGCACGGGTGGACGCGGGGATCTGCGGCCCGCCGTTGTCGAGGAGCAGCGTGACGTCGATGCCGTCCTCGGTCAGGCCGAGCTCGCCGACCCGCCCCACCGGCACGCCCCGGTAGGTGACCTCGGCGTTGGTGAAGATGCCGCCCGAATCGGCGAACCGTGCGTGGACGGTGTACTGCCCGAACCCGAGCAGGTTGTCGAGGCGGACGTACCGCGCGCCGACGAACACCACCCCGAGCAGCGCGATCACCACGAACGCGACCAGCTGTATCCGCAGCATTCGCGATCTCATCATCGCCCTCCCCCGACTCCGAGCTGGTTCAACAGGCCCTCCAGCGGATTGGCCGGCGCCGGGTCGTCGCCGGTGTCCGCCGCCGCGGCCGGCTGACCGGGCAGCGTCACCCCCGGCGGCAGTTCGAGTCCCACGGGCAGCTTCGGCGCCGGCAGCACCGGCAGCAGCGAGACCGTCGGCCAGCCCGGCCTCGGCCCGTTGCCGTTGTAGTACGGGTTCGACGGATCCACGACGGGCTTGGGCTCGCCGAACTTCGGCTGCCGGTAGACCGGCTCGCCCTGACCGACGCCGAGCGAGGCCAGCGCGTCCCCGATCTGCAGGTCCACGGCGAGGAACAGGTTGACCGAGCCACCGAGGGCGATCTTCTCGACCCCGTCGGGGAACGGCACCGTCGGGATGAACGGCAGCGCCTTCACCAGATCGTCGCCGGAAGCGGCGAGCTGCTGCAGGGTGGGGCGCAGGGCCAGCAGGTCGGCGATGAGGTCCTCCTTGGACTGGTCGAGCACGTCGGTGCCCACCGTCCCCAGGCGGTCGAGCTGACCGAGCAGTTCGGTCAGCTGGGGCCGCTGCTGTTCGAGCACCGCGGTGGCCACCGGCAGGTCGTCGAGGATCGCCGCGATGCGGTCGTTCTGTTCCGCGACCCGGACGGTGAGCACATCGAGGCCGTCGAGGGCGCGGGTGATGTCGTCGCGCTGCTGGTTGAGACCGTCGATGAGCCGATCCGCCTGTTGCAGAAGGCTCTTCGTGGTGCCTTCCCGGCCCTCGAACGCGGTGGACAGCTCCTCGACCACCGGCTGCAGCTGGCCGACGCCGCCGCCGTTGAGCAGCAGCGAGAGGGCGCCGAGCACGGGCTCGAGTTCCGTGGCGTGCCGGGTCCGGTCCAGCGGAATGACGTCGCCGTCGGCGAGCAGTTCGCGCGACGGGTCGCTCGGCGGCGGACTGAGCTGGACGAACTTCTCGCCCAGCAGACTGGTCTGTTCCACCGCGGCATACGCGTTGGCCGGCAGCTCCACTGCCGAGTCGACCACGATCCCGACGTCGGCGGTCCACCCGTCGGGACCGACGGAGACCGTCTCCACCCGGCCGACGGGCACGCCGTCCACCTTGACGGTGGACTGCGGCACGAGGTCGAGCACGTCGTCGAACTGCACGGTCACGTGGATCGGGTCGGACCCGACGTCCGCACCACCGGGCAGGGGGAGGCTCGCGGCCCCGCCGCACCCCGACACCGCCAGGGCCGTCACGCAGGCCCCGGCACCGAGAATCGCCGAGCGTCTCACTGTCCGCCCCTCTCCAGGTCCAGGCGCGGTGACTCGACACCGGGCACCGTGCCGGGAACCACCCGGCGCTGGATGTTCTCGCCGCTCAGGACGCCGAACGGCAGGATCAGATCCGGCGTCCGGACGTCGTTGGTGATCTGCTCGGCGAGGCCGGAACACTGATCGATCAGCGGCTGCATCTGCCGGCCGAGCTGCTCGAACCTCGGGTCACCCGGCACGAGCCGACCGAGGTCGATGAGCTTGCACATCACGCCCGCCGGATCCTGCAGATCGGTCACCACCAGGCGGGAGGCGAGCGACCCGGACTCCGCGTCGTAGGAGTTGACGAGGTTGCTCACCGCCAGGGGCAGCAGGGTCAGCGAGTTCACCAGTGAATCCCGGTTGGCGGCAAGGTTGTTCGTCACCGGGACCAGAGCGTCCACGTTGTCCTTCAACGCCGCCTGATTGTCGTTGACGAACTGCGCGACCACCCCGAGCGACTCCGACAGCTGGTTCAGCGCTAGCCCGAGATTCTCCCGCTCGCCGGCCAGATAGCCCGACAGGTCCGACAACTGCGCGTTGAACTCGCGCACCTGCTGATCGTTGGCCGCCAGCGCGGACACGAAGATCTGCAGGTTCTCGATGGTGCCGAACAGGTCGCCGCGCGACTCGTTGAGCGTGCGCGACGCGGCGGAGAGCTGCTCGATGGTCTGGCCGAGCGCGGCACCGTTGCCTTCGAGATTCTCGGCGCCGGTCTCCACGAAGCGCGTCAGGGCGCCGTCCTTGTTGGCACCCTCGGGACCGAGCGCCCGCGACAGCTCGTCGACGCTGGCGTACAGCTGATCCACCTCCACCGGGGTGGCGGTCCGTTCCCGCGGGATGACGGCGCCGTCGGCCATCGTCTCGCCGCCGGTGTACACCGGGGCGAGCTGCACGTAGCGGTCCGCGACGACCGACGGGGTGATCTGCACGGCCTTGGCGTCGGCGGGGATGTCGACGCCGCGGTCGACCCGCATGTCCACCCGCACCTGGTCCCCTTCGGGGACGACCGCGGTGACCTTGCCGACCTCGACGCCGAGGACCCGGACACCGGACCCCTCGTACACCCCGACGGCCTTGTCGAAGTAGGCCGTGATCTCGGTGGTTCCCATGCGGTTGAAGACCCACCACAGCACACCGGCGATCAGTACCACGGCCGCGGTGATCGCGGCGATCAGCAGCACCATCGGGCCGCGCCGTGAGCCGCCACCGGACTCGGCATGCGACATCAGTTCTCTCCCAACGTGCGAACCGGATCGCGGTATCCGGGGATCTCCGGCAATCCGGGCGGAATGAGGTTCACGACGACCTGGTCGAACCAGCGGCCGTTGCCGACGACATTCGAGTACAGCCGGACGAACGGCTCGTACAGCTTCATCGCGCGGTCCAGATCGTCGTTGCGGTCCTGCAGGATCTGCACCACTCCCCGGAGCTGGTCGAGCGCCGGGCCGATCGTCGCCTCGTTGTCGCGGACCAGACCGGTCAGCTCGGCAGACAGCCGCTGCGTGCCCGTCAGCAGCTGCGAGATGGCCTGCTGCCGGTTGTTGAGTTCTGCGATCAGCAGGGCGCCGTCGCTGATCAGCCGGTTGAACTCCGCGTTGCGGTCGGCGAGGATCTGCGAGGTCCGGCCGGTCGCCTCGAGCAGCCGTTTGAGCTCCTGGTCCCGGCTCGCAACGGTCTGCGAGAGCCGGGTGACTCCGTCGAGCGAGGCCCGGATGTCGTCCGGTGTCTGCGAGAACGCCTCCGAGAGCGTGTCGAAGCTCGTGGCCAGCTGTTCCGAGTCGATCTCGCCCAGGGTGGTGGCCGCGGACGAGAACGCCTCGATCACGTCGTACGGGGCTACGGTGCGCGACAACGGGATCCGATCATCCGGGTCGAGCACCTCGGTGCCCCGCGGCTCGAGGGCGAGGTACTTCTGGCCGAGGATCGTCTTGATCTGGATCGAGGCCGAGGTGTCGTTGCCGAGCCAGGCGTCCTTGACCTTGAACGACACGAGCACCCGGTCCCCGTCGAGCTCGATGTCGGTGACCTGACCGACCTTGACTCCGGCGATGCGCACCTCGTTGGTGGGCTTGAGGCCGGCCGCCTCGGTGAACTCCGCGCGGTAGGTGGCGCCGGCCCCGATGATCGGCAGCGAATCCAGGAAGAACGCCGACAGGGTGGCCAGCAGGACCACGAGAATCCCGAGGGCGCCGGACACGGCCGGACTGCGACGTCTGCTCATCGTCCCTGCAACTCCTGCATCCCGTCCTGCGTGCACCGCTTGGCGGCGTTGGTGTAGATCGGCTGGTTCACCGTGGGCAGGCCGGTCGGCAGGTTCAGGTACGGAACCGAACCCGGGCCGGCGATCACGTCGATGCCGCACAGGTAGAACTGGAACCACGACCCGTAGCTCGCGACCCGGCCCAGCTTCTCGAGCTTGACCGGAAGGGTGGCGAGGACCTCGTCGACCGCGTCGCGGTTGCTGTTCAGGTTCGCCCCGAGCTGCTGCACCGCCGTGACGGAGCCGGCGATGGCCGGCCGGGTCGGCTCGAGCAGATCGGCCGTCGCGTCCGTCAGCCCGGCCAGCGACTGCACGGCCGCACCCACCGTGTCGCGGTCGGCGGCCAGCCCGCTGACCAGCGCCTGCGTGTTGACGAGCAACGAGTCGAGCTGATCGTCCCGCTCGTTGATGTTGGTGAGCACCGAGTTCAGGTTGTCGATGACCGCACCGATGACCCGGTCCTTGTCTGCGATCGTGTTGGTCAGGCTCGCCGTCGTGCGCACCAGGTCGTCGATGGTTCCGGCCTCGCCCTGGAACACCTGGACTATCTGCGACGACAGCGTGTTGACGTCCTCGGCGCTCAGGGTCTGGAACAGGGGCCGGAACCCGTTGAACAGGGTGGTCAGGTTCACGGCCGGCTTGGTGCGCTCCAGCGGGATGGTGTCGCCGCCGGTCAGCTTCATCCCCTGCATGCCCTCGCCCTGGTCGAGGGCGATGTAGCGCTGGCCGACGAGCGTCCGGTAGCGGATCGTCGCGGTCGTCGCGGCGGGCAGCCAGTCCCGGTCGGACATCGAGAACGTCACGCGCGCCTCGCGCCGGTCGACGATCTCGATCTTCTCGACCTGACCGACGCGGACGCCGGCGATTCGGATGTCGTCGCCCTCGTTGAGCGACGTCACGTCCGTGAAGATCGCGTGGAATTTCGTGCCTCCGCCGCCGCCGAGGCTCGCGATGGTCGCCGCGAGCATTCCGGTGGCGAGGATCGTGACCACGGCGAAGACGATCAGCTTGATCAGCGGTGCTGCCAGGCCTCTCATCGGAAGCTCACCTCCGTTCCACGCAGGGCGGGCGCGCCCAGGCGCGTCGTCCAGGTCGGCACGTCCTCGGGCGCGATGCCCGTCGCCTCCGCGTACACGACGCCGAGGGCGTCCTGCTCGGCCCGCGACCCGGTGTACGAGACCTGCGTCGTCGCCGGGGTCGTCCCGATCAGCTCGCCGACGTCGTCCGGCACCCCGGACCCCTCGGGGGCCGGGAAGTACGACATGGTCTCCGGGCCCGGGTTGCGGGACGGCACCTGGTAGGAGCCGTCGTTGATCGAACCGCCGGGGTACTGCGGGAAGAACCGGCCCGGGGCCGTGACGTTGTCGTAGCAGGTGGGGCCGCGGACGTCGAGCAGGCGCGGCTCGTCCTGGTTCGGCAGGTACCGGCCCTTCGGATTGACGAACTGGACGCTCGCCCGCACGCCGGGGAACGGGTCGTCGGCCGCGAGCACCCCCGCAGCCGCGGGTGCCGCGTCGGCGAAGCCCTTCAGCATGCACGGGTACGACGGCGAGTACCGGGCCAGCAACTGCAGGGCCTGCTTGGAGTCGGCGGCGATGCTGATGATCGAGCCGGCGTTCTGCTCGAGCAGCCCGGCGGTCGCCGACGACGCCCCCGTCGCCGTGACCAGCAGAGTCTCGAGCTGGTTCTCCTGTTCCACCACGGTGTTGCCGGTGGTGCGCAGGTTGTCGAGGGCGCTGATCAGATCGGGCGCGGCGTCGGAGTAGGTCTGGGAGAAGTCCGCGAGCCCGCGCAGGTCCTCCTGCACGGCCGGGAGCTCCACGTTCACCTCGCGGAACACCTGCTCGAGCCGGTCCACGGTCTGCCCGAGGGTCTCGCCGCGGCCGCTCAGGCCCTGGGCCAGGGCGCCGAGGGTGTTCGCGAGATCCTGCGGTGGGATGGCCTCGAGCAGGGGCAGCAGCCCGTCGAGCACCTCGCCGAGTTCGACGGTCTCGGCGCTCGTGTCCTGCATCAGGGTGTCCCCCGCCTGGATCGGGCGCGCCGGCCGGTCCGGGAGGATCAGCGAGACGTAACGCTCCCCGAACAACGTCTTCGGCAGCAGCTGTGCGGTCGCGTTCGCGGGGATCAGGCCGGCCTTGTCCGGTTCGAGCGCGAGATGTGCGGTCACCGTCCCGCTCTCGGCCGACGTGCCGCGGACCTCGCCGACGATCAGTCCGCGCACCTTCACGTCCGCGTTCATCGGCAGCGCGTTGCCGACCTCGTCGGTCACGAGGTCCACCTCGACGACCTTCTTGAACGTCTTGTTGTACATCGCGATGGTGACGAACAGGAACAGACCCAGCACGACGAAGAACAGCAGGCCGAGAACCCTCCGCTTGAGGGTCGAGGGAGTCGGGTTCATCCGGCCACCCTCACGGTCGTGGTGGTGCCCCAGATGGCGAGGCTGAGGAAGAAGTCGAGCACGGCGATCGTGACGATCGCGGTGCGCACCGCACGGCCGACGGCCACGCCGACGCCCGCGGGTCCCCCGCTGGCGTTGAAGCCGTAGTAGCAGTGGATGAGGATCAGGAAGAAGGCGAAGACGAGGACCTTCCCGAAGGAGTACAGCACGTCCTCGGGCGGCAGGAACAGATTGAAGTAGTGGTCGTACGAACCCGACGACTGCCCGTTGAACAGGGTGCTGATCACGCGTGTCGCGAGGTACGCGGCGAGCAGGCCGATGATGTACAGCGGGATGACGGCGACGAAACCGGCGATCATCCGGGAGGTGACGAGGAACGGCACCGACGGCACCGCCATCACCTCGAGCGCGTCGATCTCCTCGCTGATCCGCATCGCACCGAGCTGGGCGGTGAAGCCACAGCCCACCGTCGCCGACAGCGCCAGGGCCGCGACGATCGGGGCGAGTTCACGCGTGTTGACGTACGCCGACAGGAAGCCGGTGAGCACCGAGGAGCCGAGCTGCTCGAGGGCGGCGTAGCCCTGCAGACCCACGACGACGCCGGTGAAACCGGACATCATGGCGATGACACCGATGGTGCCGCCGATGACGGCGAGCGCGCCGCTGCCGAAGGTGACCTCGGCGAGCAGCCGCAGCACCTCCTTGCGGTAGTGGACGAGGGTGCGCGGGGTCCACGCGATGGCCCGCGCGTAGAACGACATCTGGTCGCCTGCCCGATCCAGCATGTCGAGAGGAGCGCGCACGATTCTGCGCCCGCGGAGCCAGATGACGTCTCCGCGGCCCTTTGCGATTGTCATCGAGTCAGGATCCCTTCGCCGGAACGATCTGCAGGTACACCATCGTCAGGATCAGGTTCGCGAAGAACAACAGAAGGAAGGTGATGACGACGGTCTGGTTGACGGCCTCGCCGACCCCCTTCGGTCCGGCACCGGGGTGCAGGCCCTTGTAGGCCGCGACGACGCCGGCGATGACACCGAAGATCGCCGCCTTGATCTCGGCCACGTAGAGGTCGGGCAACTGGGCGAGGGCCGAGAAGGACGCCAGGTAGGCGCCCGGGGTACCGCCCTGCAGGATCACGTTGAAGAAGTAGCCGCCGGCGATGCCGACGACGGAGACGAGTCCGTTGAGCAGCAGCGCGATGAGAACCATCGCGAGCACGCGCGGGACCACCAGGCGTTGCACGGGGTTGATGCCGAGCACCTCCATGGCATCGATCTCCTCGCGGATGGTGCGCGATCCGAGATCGGCGGTGACCGCGGAGCCGGCCGCGCCGGCGATCAGCAGCGCGGTCACGATGGGACTGCCCTGCTGGATCACGGCCAGCACGCTGGCGGCGCCGGTGAACGACTCCGCGCCGAGCTGCTTGATCAGCGACCCGGTCTGCAGCGAGACCACAGCGCCGAACGGGATTGCCACGAGGGCGGTGGGCAGGATCGTGACGCTCGCGATGAACCACGCCTGCTCGATGAACTCGCGGAACTGGAACGGCCGGCGGAAGGTGTTCCGCACGACGTCGACGAACAACTCGACGATGTTTCCGGCCTGGGTGAGTGCACCGTGTATCGGACGCACGAACGAGCTGGTGCCCGATCCGACCCCCATGTGTGCTCCTAGCTTCTGTGGCGGGCGGACTCGTCGTACCCGTGACCGGGGTACGCCGGGATGACCTGCGTGTCGTCGTCGCGGAAGGAATGCTCGGGGTAGGCCGGCGCGGCGTGCGTCCCGCCGGTCTCCTCGAAGGACTCGAGGATGGCCTGCTGGGCGGCCTCGGGCAGGGTGTGCAGGATGTGCCGCACCCGCTCCTGCCGGCGGGCGACGGCCTGCCGCTCGGGCATCCCCGGGGTGGCCTTCATCTGCGGCACGATGCCCTCGACGTCCTCCACCCCACCGGCGTGGTGCCCGGCGTCGACGAGGGCCTGCTCCTGCGCCATCGTCGCCTCGTCCTTCTCCTCCGACATCCCGATCGGCCCGATCATCGTGCCGTTGAGGAACTGCTTGACCACCGGCTCGTCGCTGGTGAGCAGCACCTCGCGCGGACCGAACATCACCAGCTCCCGGCGGAACAGCATCCCGATGTTGTCCGGCACCGTCCGCGCCAGGTTGATGTTGTGCGAGACGATCAGGATCGTCGCGTCGATCTCGGCGTTGATGTCGATCAGGGTCTGGCTGATGTAGGTGGTGCGCACCGGATCCAGCCCCGAGTCCGGCTCGTCGACCAGGATGATCTGCGGATCGAGCACCAGCGCCCGCGCCAGCCCGGCCCGCTTGCGCATGCCGCCGGAGATCTCGCCCGGCAGCTTGTCCTCGGCGCCGAGCAGACCGACGAGCTCGAGCTTCTCCATCACGATCTTGCGGATCTCGGACTCGGACTTCTTCGTGTGCTCGCGCAGCGGGAACGCCACGTTGTCGTAGAGGTTCATCGACCCGAACAGCGCACCGTCCTGGAACAGCACCCCGAACAGCTTGCGGATCTCGTAGAGCTCCTTCGAGGAGCACTGCAGGATGTCGGTGCCGTCGATGACGATCGAGCCCCGCTCCGGTCGCAGCAGACCGATCAGCGACTTGAGGAACACCGACTTGCCCGTACCCGACGGGCCCAGCAGCGCCGACACCTCACCCGCCGGCAGCGTCAACGTCACGTCCTGCCAGATCCGCTGAGACCCGAAGGACTTCGTCAACCCCTCGACAGCTACTTCGACTCCCACCATTACCTCCGCACGGCTCGATGCTGTTCCCCACTGTGGATTGCGTCACTGTAGCGCATCGAAGTGTTACCTGTGACACGGGATCCTACTAGCGAGTAAGAACACAGGTCAACTCGGGCATAACCCCCTTCGATCAGGGGTATGACCTGCGCTTATGCCGTCCCCGTGCGGCACCGACGTCAACTTAGCGCGGATGGTTTCCGCGCGCTCGGCAAACCGGTCACGAATGCGCGAAAAGGCCGCTGCCCACGGACGTGAGTCCGTGGGCAGCGGCCTTGCCGAAGCGCTCGACCGCGGTGCGGTCGGGCAGCCGGGTTCGTCTTACTTGACGGCGACCTTGGCGCCGGCCTCTTCGAGCTTCGCCTTGGCAGCCTCGGCGGCATCCTTGGCGACCTTCTCCAGGATCGGCTTCGGAGCACCCTCGACGAGGTCCTTGGCCTCCTTCAGGCCGAGGCCCGAGACGATCTCACGGACGACCTTGATGACCTGGATCTTCTTGTCGCCGGCACCCTCGAGGATGACGTCGAACTCGTCCTGCTCGGACTCGGCCTCGGCGGCGGCGGCCGGGGCACCGGCAGCGGCGACGGCGACCGGAGCGGCAGCGGTGACCTCGAAGGTCTCCTCGAAGGCCTTCACGAACTCCGAGAGCTCGAGGAGGGTCAGTTCCTTGAACGCGTCGAGCAGCTCTTCGGTGGTGAGCTTCGCCATGGTGGCGGTCCTTCCTTGTGGATCCCATGTCGCTGATCCGCGACCGGATGGGATGCGCGCCGGGGCGCGCGGGGTGGGTGGGTCAGTGATTCGCGATGGTGCGGATCAGCTTGCGGCAGACTCCTGGTCCGCCATCTTCTCCTGCAGAGCGGCCGCGAGACGGGCCACCTGCGAGGCAGGAGCGTTGAACAGGCCGGCGGCCTTTGCCAAGTTGCCCTTCATCGCGCCGGCGAGCTTGGCCAACAGCACCTCGCGGGACTCGAGGTCCGCGATCTGGTTGACCTGATCCACGGACAGCGCAGCGCCGTCCATGTAGCCGCCCTTGATGACGAGCGCCTTGTTGTCCTTCGCGAAGGTCTTCAGGGCCTTCGCAGCGTCGACCGGCTCGCCCTTGATGAACGCAATGGCGGTCGGTCCGACGAACAGGTCGTCAAGGCCCTCGACGCCCGCCTCTGCGGCGGCGCGCTTGACCAGGGTGTTCTTGGCGACGGAGTAGGTGGCACCCTCTCCGAGAGCGCGTCGCAGCTGCGTCAGACTGGTCACCGACAGACCACGGAACTCCGTGATCACGGCGGCCGTCGAGTCCTTGAACTGCTCGGTGATCTCCGCAACCGCAGAAACCTTCTCAGGCTTTGCCATACTTCGCCTCCTCTCAGTAACAGTCGTTTTCCCGCTCGGGAAGTTCCACTCGAAATCCGCAAAATGCAAAACGCCCCGGTGCAGGGCACACGGGGCGTACAGAGAGAAAGACGGCATCGCAACCGATGTCGTATCTCCCCTACCTCGTCCTCCTGCGTGGGCCGCCGGGCAATCCCGGACCTTCAACCGAGTCCGCGAGCGGATCCGGTGACCAACGGTCTTGGGTAGAACATGATCGGGGTGAAGATCGGCACGCGCCGAACTCCGCAGGCAAGCGTACCCGACCGGATGTGCGGACGCAAAACGGCCGGCACGGAGCAGTTCCGTGCCGGCCGTTTCGTGCGCTGACCGCGAAGACTGGAGACCAGCCTCCTACTCGGCGTCCTCCAGGAGGTTGCGAGTGCGCGACGGGTCCACCGGGATGCCCGGTCCGGTGGTGGTCGCGATCGTCACCTTCTTGACGTAACGCCCCTTCGCGGTGGACGGCTTCGCGCGCAGGACCTCGTCCAGGGCGGCACCGTAGTTCTCCACCAGCTTCGCGTCGTCGAACGACGCCTTGCCGATCACGAAGTGCAGGTTCGAGTTCTTGTCGACGCGGAAGTTGATCTTGCCGCCCTTGATGTCGGCGACAGCCTTGGCGACAGCCGGGGTGACCGTACCCGTCTTCGGGTTCGGCATCAGGCCGCGCGGACCGAGGACACGCGCGATGCGGCCGACCTTGGCCATCTGGTCCGGGGTCGCGATCGCGGCGTCGAAGTCCAGCCAACCGCCCTGGATCCGCTCGATCAGGTCCTCCGCGCCGACGGCGTCCGCACCCGCGGCCTCGGCCTCGGCGGCCTTCTCGCCGACCGCGAACACGATGACGCGGGCGGTCTTACCGGTGCCGTGCGGCAGGTTGACCGTGCCGCGGACCATCTGGTCCGCCTTGCGGGGGTCCACACCGAGGCGCATGGCGACCTCGACGGTGGCGTCGTAGTTCTTCGACGAGGTCTCCTTCGCGAGCCGAGCGGCCGCGAGGGGGCTGTAGAGCGTCGAGGCGTCGATCTTCTCAGCGGCGGCGAGGTACGCCTTGCTGCGCTTTGCCATTGTTCTGTCCTAACTTGTCACCGGAAGGTGAATGGTTCGGTCGTGGTTGTCGAGCCTGGCCGGCCCTCCCACGGGTTCCTGCTCCGGGGCTTCGTCAGCCCTGCGGTGTCACAACGCGTCGCGGCGCTCAGCCCTCGACCGTGATGCCCATCGAACGCGCGGTGCCGGCGATGATCTTCGCGGCAGCCTCGACGTCGTTGGCGTTCAGGTCTTCCTGCTTGGTCTTGGCGATCTCGCGCACCTGGTCCATGGTGACCTTGGCGACCTTGGTCTTGTGCGGCTCGCCGGAGCCCTTCTGCACGCCCGCGGCCTTCAGCAGCAGCTTGGCGGCCGGCGGGGTCTTCAGCTTGAAGTCGAACGAGCGGTCCTCGTAGACCGTGATCTCGACCGGCACGACGTTGCCGCGCTGCGACTCGGTCGCGGCGTTGTACGCCTTGCAGAACTCCATGATGTTGACGCCGTGCTGACCCAGGGCGGGGCCGACCGGCGGAGCCGGGTTGGCCTGACCTGCCTGGATCTGGAGCTTGATGAGCCCGGCAATCTTCTTCTTCTTCGGGGGCATCTCTATTCCTAGTTTCTTGCTCGGTGTGGTTCTTGCGTACTGCTATCGCAAGCTTGAGTGGGTCGGACCCTCAGATCTTCGACACCTGGTTGAAGGACAGCTCCACCGGGGTCTCACGACCGAAGATCGACACCAGGACCTTGAGCTTCTGCTGCTCGGCGTTGACCTCGCTGATCGAAGCCGGCAGCGTCGCGAACGGTCCGTCCATCACGGTGACGGACTCGCCGACCTCGAAGTCCACCTCGATGGCAGGCTTGACGGCGGTCGCGGCGCCCTCGGCGGTCGTGGCGGCGGCTGCGGCGGGCTTCTTCTTCGCCTGCTGCGGCAGCAGGAACTTCACGACCTCTTTGATCGTCAGCGGCGACGGGCGCGAGGTGGCACCCACGAACCCGGTGACGCCGGGGGTGTTGCGCACCGCGCCCCACGACTCGTCGTTCAGCTCCATGCGCACCAGGATGTAGCCCGGCAGGACCTTGCGGTTGACCTGCTTGCGCTGGCCGTTCTTGATCTCGGTGACCTCTTCGGTGGGCACCTCGACCTGGAAGATGTACTCGCTCAGGTCCAGGTTCTGCACGCGGGTCTCGAGGTTGGCCTTGACCTTGTTCTCGTAGCCGGCGTAGGAGTGCACGACGTACCAGTCGCCGGGCTCGAGCCGCAGCTGCTTCTCGAGGGCCTCCGCCGGATCGACCTCCTCGGCCGGTGCCTCTTCGGCCGGTGCCTCTTCGGCCACCTCGTCGGCCTGTGCCTCCACGGGCGCTTCGGGCTCGTCGCCGGACGTCTCGTCGGTTTCGATGCCCGCCTCTGCCGACTCGTCGGCCGCGTCCGCGGTCACGGAGTCGTCAACAAAGACCTCGTCCGAAACGCGCTCTTCGGCCGAGGGCTCGTAGGAGTCGTTCTCGGGGGTGCTCACCGGGCACTTTCCTCTCGTCGATCACATTCGCCGGCACGCTGACGCGCTAACCGAACAACCAGCTGACGCCCTTCACGAACGCCAGATCCAATCCAAAGATGAGCGCGGTCATGACCGCCACGAAGACCACGACGACGGTCGTGTACGTGACCAGCTGCTTGCGATTCGGCCAGATCACCTTGCGGAGCTCGGCGAGGACCTCACGGAAGAAGCGCCGCAGGCGCTTGAAGATGTTCTCCGTGCCTTGGGCACCGGAGCGGGAGGCGGACTTGGCTGCCGCCTTCGAATCGGGCCGCCGGGTGGCAGCCACCGCGGTCGACGCAGGAGCGGCCGAACGCCGCTGGGACCTCTTGCCGGTGGGAGCAGCGGACGCGGAGGAAACGTCGGGGGTCGCGTCGGTCGCCGATCCGGCGTCGACAGGGTTGGAAGTCCCTGCAGTACCGCCGTCGCGCTTACCGCGCTCCTCGCTCACATCGTTCCTCTCGGTCGCTGGCCGTCCGGGGGCAGGGGCGACAGGACTTGAACCTGCAACCTGCGGTTTTGGAGACCGCTGCTCTGCCAATTGAGCTACGCCCCTTTGGTCGATGCCTCCGCCGGGAACCGGCGTTTCGATCGACCCATCTGCGACCACATGACATGCGCGCCACCCCGCGGACCGTGGAGGTCCTCGAGAGCAGCGCGCTGCGCTATGCGATCCCAGAAGTCTTAGTGTACTTCATAGCCCCGGGACAAACCCAATCCGCCCGGCCGGTCAGGCCAGACGGACCGTTGCCGTGGCCCGCCCGAAGATCTTACGCCCTTCGGACTTTGCCACGATCGCGACCACTGCTGTCTTGCTGTCCGCGTCCACCGACTTGACCTTGCCGGAGAACTCCACCTCGGCGGCCCGATGGGCCTCGACGTAGACCGGACTGGTGAACCGAACGTTGTACTCGGTCACCGCTCCTGGGTCACCGAGCCAGTCGGTGACGAAGCCGGCCGCGATGCCCATGGAGAGCATGCCGTGGCCGACCACATCGCGCAAGCCGGCGAGCTTGGCGACCTCGTCGCTCCAGTGGATCGGGTTGGGATCACCCGACACACCCGCGTAGTTCACGAGGTTGCCGCGGGTGAGCGTGACCACCCGCGCGGGCAGCTCCTCCCCGACCGAGACGTCCTCGAACCTACGGAGCGACATGCATCATCACATCCTTGACTGCGTGGGCGATGTTCTCGTCCACCTCGCCACCGGTGCGGCCCACCAGGGTGGTCCACGTGGTCATCACGACGTTGTCGTGCTGATCCGTGATGATGTTCTTGGTGGTGATGATGTCGCTGCCGGCGGCCTGACGGAAGTCGTCGAGGTACACGTCGCAGAACAGTCGATCGCCCACCTGGATGGGCCGGTGGAACACCAGCCGCTGGTCCGTCTGCATGATCTGGCTGAGGTCGTATCCGGTGACGACCTCGTCGAACAGCTTGCGCTGGGCGATCATGCCGACGATGGAGACGAAGGTCAGCGGAGCGACGAGGCCGTCGTAGCCGAGGCCCTTGGCCGCTTCCTCGTCGTGGTGCGCCGGATTGTTGTCCAGCACGGCACGCGCGTACTCGCGGACCTTCTCGCGCCCGACCTCGTAGAAGTCCTCGACACGATAGTGATGGCCGACCATCGAGGCCGCATGTGCCGCTGCATCGAACTGGATCCCGGCCTGTTCGGTGCCGTCCACGACCGATTCTTCACTCACGGATATGCCCGTCATACGCAAAACTCCCGCAAATTCGCCCGGACGCCGGCCGGCGTGGGCGAGTTTGCGGAGAGCTCACGCGTCGACGTCGACCCTGTACGACTACTTCGACTCGCGGTGGGCGCGATGAGTGCCGCAGTTGGGGCAGAACTTCTTCAGCTCCAACCGGTCGGGGTCGTTGCGACGGTTCTTCTTCGTGATGTAGTTGCGGTGCTTGCACACCTCGCAGGCCAGGGTGATCTTCGGCCGAACGTCGGTTGAGGAGGCCACGGGATGCCTTCTTTCGCGTCAATCTGATCAACGACGATCAGGGTGGTTCATTCAACTTTGGTAGCGGTGACCGGACTTGAACCGGCGACGCAACGATTATGAGTCGTTTGCTCTACCAACTGAGCTACACCGCCTCGGTGTCGAGTGTCGCGAACAACGGCGGCACCACAATCCAGCGAGCCCCCTGACGGAATCGAACCGTCGACCTTTTCCTTACCATGGAAACGCTCTGCCGACTGAGCTAAGGGGGCGCGACCACCGTGAGCATCTCTGCTCGCTGCGGCCTCCAAAAGATTACACACACTCCTCTGCAGGAACAAAATCAGCAGCTCAGGGGCCATAAATCGGCTTTCCGGCGGCTTCCGCGCGCATCCGGCGAGGTGCTCCCCTGCCCCGCCCCGGCACGGGCCCTGCCCTCGAGCGCCGGCGGGACCCGGCACGGACGACGTCCCGGTACCCGAACGGCTGCAATGCAGAACGGCCCCGATCCGTTCGGATCGGGGCCGTTCTGGTGGCAGGTGTAGGATTCGAACCTACGTAGGCGTAAGCCGACGGATTTACAGTCCGCTCCCATTGGCCGCTCGGGCAACCTGCCGGGCGCGATCGGGACCGTGTCCCTGGCGCGTTTGAAACAATACAACGCACACCCCCCTGTTGTGCAAACCGGGTGGACAGCGGCACTGCGCCACCCGATAGCGTCGGGGCGGCAACCCGTACAGAACCGATCCGAAGTGGAGTGCTCGTGGCTGATTCGTCGTTCGATGTGGTGAGCAAGGTCGACCGGCAGGAGGTGGACAACGCGCTGAACCAGGCCGCCAAGGAACTCGGCACCCGCTTCGACTTCCGCAACACCGGGGCGAGCATCGAGTGGAGCGGCGAGGAGTCCGTCACCCTGACCGCCGACACGGAGGAGCGCGTCAATGCCGCCCTCGAGGTGTTCAAGGAGAAGCTGATCCGCCGCAATCTCTCCCTCAAGTCATTCGACGCCGGCGAGCCCACCCAGTCCGGCAAGGTCTACAAGATCAGCGGATCCCTGGTGCAGGGCATCAGCACCGAGAACGCCAAGAAGATCTCCAAGCTGATCCGCGACGAGGGCCCGAAGGGTGTCAAGGCGCAGATCCAGGGCGAGGAGCTGCGCGTGAGCAGCAAGAAGCGCGACGACCTGCAGGCCGTGATCGCACTGCTCAAGAACGCCGACCTCGACATCGCGCTGCAGTTCGTCAACTACCGGTAGGCCCCCGGGGCGCTACCCGCCGCGGGCCATGCGCTCGAGCCGGTCGATGCGCTCGGCCATGGGCGGGTGGGTCGAGAACAACCGGCTCACCCGCTCCCCCGCCCGGAACGGGTTGGCGATCATCATGTGCGACTGCGCGGCGATCCGGGGTTCGGGCGGCAGCGGCGCCGCCTGGGTGCCCCGCTCGAGCTTGCGCAGCGCCGACGCCAGCGCCAGCGGATCGCCGGTGAGTTCGGCGCCGGACTGATCCGCCTGATACTCGCGCGAGCGCGACACGGCGAGCCGGACGACCGTGGCCGCGATGGGCCCGAGCAGCGACACCAGCAGCAGAGCCAGCGGATTGGTGCCCTGGTCGCGGTTGCCGAACATGTTCGCGAACAGTGCGAGATTCGCCAGCCCCGAGATCACCGCCGCCATCGCCCCGGCCACCGACGAGATCAGGATGTCCCGGTTGTAGACGTGCGACAGCTCGTGCCCGAGCACGGCGCGCAGCTCCCGCTCGTTCAGGATCTGCAGGATTCCGGTGGTGCAGCACACCGCCGCGTGGCGGGGATCGCGGCCCGTCGCGAACGCGTTGGGCGCATTGGTCGGGCTGATGTACAGCCGGGGCATCGGCTGATGGGCCGTGGTCGCGAGCTCGCGCACGATCCGGTACACCACCGGCGCCTCCACCTCGGTGATCGGTTGGGCGTGCATCGCACGCAGCGCCAGCTTGTCGCTGTTGAAGTACGCGTAGGCGTTCATCCCGACGGCGAGAACGATCGAGCCGATCAGGATCGTCGGGTTCCGGAACAGGGCGCCGATGAACACGATGAGGGCGGACATCCCGATGAGGAGCCCCGCCGTCTTCAGCCGGTTCGCATACCCGTGCACGTCACGCCTCTTCCCGATTCGTCGATCTTGCTCGAATGTTCAACGAAACAGGGCGGGGAGCGGGTTCCCCACCGTCACTCCCCGCAACGGCCGTCCCGGCTTCCGGGTCTACCCCACGCGCGCAATCGTGTAGTCGACGAGCCGTCGCAGGGCCTCGTTCGCCGGTCCCGGCGGCAGCGACGCCAGCTCCGCGCGGGCCTTGTCCGCGTACTCGCCCAGCGTCCGCTTCGCGGCGGCCATCCCCGGCGACCGTGCCAGCAGCATCAGGGCCTCGTCGACGGCGGCCTCGTCCTCCACCGGCCCGGCCAGCAGTTCCCGCAGCCGGTCGGCCTCGGGTCCGGACTCGCGGAAGGCGTAGAGCACCGGAAGGGTGTGGACCCCCTCACGCAGGTCCGTTCCCGGAGTCTTGCCGGACTCCACCGAGGCCGACGAGATGTCGATGATGTCGTCGGCGATCTGGAACGCGGTGCCGACGGCGTCGCCGAGCCGTTCCAGTTGTGCGATCTGTTTCGCATCCGCGCCGGAGAACGTCCCGCCGAACCGCCCGCTCGTCGCGATCAGCGAGCCGGTCTTCTCCCACACCACCTTGAGGTAGTGCTCGACCGGGTCGCGTTCCTTCCCGGTGCCGATGGTCTCTCGCATCTGCCCGGTCACGAGTTCGGCGAACGTCTCGGCGATGGTCCGCACGGCGTCGGGGCCGAGGGTCGACACCAGCCGCGACGCGTGGGCGAACAGGAAGTCCCCGGCGAGGATGGCGACGCTGTTGCTCCACCGCGCGTTGGCGCTGGGCGCCCCCCGGCGCATGGTGGCCTCGTCCATCACGTCGTCGTGGTACAGCGTGGCCAGGTGCACCAGTTCGACCGCGGTCGCCGCCGTGACGACCGCCGCATCGTCCGGCTCCGGCCCGAGCTGGGCGGTGAGGAGCGTGAACAGCGGACGGAACCGCTTGCCGCCTGCCTTGGCGAGATGCAGCGCGACCTCGGTCAGGAAGTCCTCGCCGTCGGACAGCTCCGAGATCAGCAGTTCCTCGACCCGGGCGAGGCCGTCCCGGACGGCGGCCGCCAGGACCGGATCGCCGAGGTCCACCCCGGCCACCACCGTGTCCGACGTCGCGCCGGACGGACCGGCGGACTGCGCCGCCCCTTCAGTGCTCACGATGAGATACCCATCCTGTTCTGTCGACCCGGCTGTTGCTGTCCGCTGTCGAATCGGCTCCACGGTAGTGAACCTAGCCGCTCCGCCGGGCGGCTACCTCCCCGAGGCACCGAAGCCGTGCCTGGAAAGATGGAGCCGTGGTGGCAGAACACGCTGCGTCCGAACCGCGGCACAACCTTTCCGAGATCCCCGACCGTACCGACGTGCTCGTCGTCGGCGCAGGTCCCGCAGGGTCGGCAGCCGCCGCCTGGGCGGCCCGCGCCGGGCGCGACGTGCTGCTCGTCGACGCCGCGACCTTCCCCCGGGACAAGACGTGCGGCGACGGCCTGACGCCGCGGGCGGTGGCCGAGCTCGACCGGCTCGGCCTCGGCGACTGGGTGCGCACGCGCACCGTCAACCGCGGCCTGCGGCTCGAGGGTTTCGGCCGCAGCCTCGAGCTGCCGTGGCCGTCGGGTTCCTTCCCGGCGCAGGGCAGCGCCGTGCCGCGCACCGAACTCGACGACCGGATCCGCCGGGCCGCCGTCGAGTCGGGCGCCGGTATGGCCGAGGGCGCCAAGGCCGTCGCCGTCGAGCGCGACGAGTCGCGGGTGACCGGTGTGACCTTCGCGACCGCGGGCGGTCGGCGCACCGTCGCGTGCGAGCGGCTCGTCGTGGCGGACGGGGTCCGGTCCCCGCTGGGCAAGCTGCTCGGCCGGCAGTGGCACCGCGACACGGCGTACGGTGTCGCGGCCCGCGCCTACGCCACCTCCCCCCGCAGCGACGACCCGTGGATCACGTCGCACCTGGAGTTACGCGACGACGCAGGCGCGCTGCACCCGGGCTACGGCTGGGTGTTCCCACTGGGTACCGGCGAGGTCAACATCGGCGTGGGTACTCTCGCGACCGCGAAGCGACCGGCCGCCGGATCGCTGCGGCCGCTGATCGAGCTCTACGCGTCGCGGCGCCGCGGCGAGTGGGGCCTCGGCGAGACCACCCGCGTGGCGTCGGCGCTGCTGCCGATGGGCGGTGCGGTGTCCGGGGTGGCGGGCCGGAACTGGGCCCTGATCGGTGATGCCGCGGCGTGCGTGAACCCGCTCAACGGCGAGGGCATCGATTACGGCCTCGAGGGTGGGCGGCTCGTCGCCGGCGTCCTCGGCGCGGACGACCTCACGCAGCTGTGGCCGGCTCTGCTGCGCGAACGCTACGGCCGGGCGTTCTCCGCGGCCCGGCGGCTGGCCGGCCTGCTGACGCTGCCGCGGTTCCTGCCGGCCACCGGGCCCGTCGGGATGGGCTCGACGGCGCTGATGACGGTGGCCGTCCGGGTCATGGGCAACCTGGTCACCGAGCGCGACGAGGATCTCGTCGCGCGCGCGTGGCGGGCCGGGGGCGGCGCGTCGCTGCGGTGGGACCGCCGGCCGCTCTTCGCCTGACCCCGCCGGCCGAACGGTGCGGTCAGCGCACCGCCCGGTGCAGGGCCACGATCCCGCCGGTGAGGTTGCGCCATTGCACCGACCGCCAGCCGGCGGTCTGGATCCGCTCGGCGAGCTCGGCCTGCGTGGGCCACGCGCGGATCGACTCGGCGAGGTAGACGTAGGCGTCGGGGTTGCTGCTGACGGTCCGCGCGACCCGCGGCAGTGCCCGCATCAGGTACTCGAGATAGAGCACGCGCAGCGGGGCCGAGACGGGCGTGGCGAACTCGCACACCACGAGGCGGCCTCCGGGCTTGGTCACCCGCGCGATCTCCCGCAGGCCGGCGTCGAAGTCGGAGACGTTGCGCAGGCCGAACGAGATCGTGGCGGCGTCGAACACCGCGTCGGCGAAGGGCAGGCGCATCGCGTCGCCCGCGACCATCGGCACCTGCCGGAACGCGCCCGCCTGCAGCATGCCCTTGGAGAAGTCGGTGGCCACCACCCAGGCGCCGGACCGGCCGAGCTCCACCGTCGACACCCCGGTGCCGGCGGCGAGGTCGAGGACCCGCTCCCCCGGCTGCAGGTCCAGTGCCGCCCGGGTGGCGCGCCGCCAGCTGCGGTCCTGCCCGAAGGACAGCACGGTGTTGGTGATGTCGTATCGCTGGGCGACGCCGTCGAACATCGACGCGACCTCGCGCGGATCCTTCGCGAGCGAGGCCCGCGACCCGTGAGTAGTTGCCACGGTCGAAACGTTACCGCTACGCGCTGCGCCGCAGCGTGCCCGGCCGGACCGAGCAGACCTGTTCGTAGTGCCCGAGCAGTTCGTGGCACACCGCGGGCCAGGTGCGGCCGAGGACGCTGCGTCGCGCGGCCGCGCCGAACCGGTCCCGCAGCATCGGATCGGCGAGCGCGCCCACCGCGCCCGGCAGCAGCTCGGCGAACCCGTCGACCGGCAGCCGGTACCCGTTGCGGCAGTGGGCGACGAGATCGCGCGGGCCGCCCGCGTCGGGTGCGATCACCGGAACGCCGCTGGCGAGCGCCTCCTGCACGGCCTGGCAGAACGTCTCGTGCTCGCCCGGGTGGACGAACACGTCGAGGCTCGCGTAGGCGTCGGCCAGCGCGTCGCCGCCGAGGTGACCGGTGAACACCGCCCCGGGCAGGAGCGGTTCGAGACGGGCGCGCTCGGGGCCGTCGCCGACGACGACGAGCCGGTAGCGGGGGTCGGCTGCCAGGCCCGCGAGTCGTTCGACGTGCTTCTCCGGGGCGAGCCGCCCCACGAAGCCCACCACGAGCCGGCCGTCGGGCGACCATGTCCGGCGCAGGGCGGCGCTGCGCCGGGCCGGGGTGAAACGCACGGTGTCGACGCCCCGCGCCCAGCGGTGTACCCGCGGGACGCCGTGTGCGGCGAGGTCCGCGGCGGCCGCCGTCGAGGGTGCGAGGGTGCGGTCGCACGCGCGGTGGATTCGGCGCGTCCACTGCCAGGCGGCGCGGGCCGCGAGCCCGAGCCCGTAGCTGGACGCGAATCCGGCGACGTCGGTCTGGTAGACCGCGACGGTGGGCAGGTCGAGCCGGCGAGCGGCGCCGAGGCCGCCGGCGCCGAGCAGGAACGGCGACGCCAGGTGCACGACGTCGGGGGCGAAGCCGCGCAGGATGCCGGTGAGCGCCGGCTGCGGCAGGCCCACGGGCAGGGAGCTGACCCTCGGGACGTGCACCGCCGGCACGCGGTGCACCGGGATCCCGTCGTGCTGGGTGGGGGCCGGGGGCTGTCCGGCGACGGTGTCGGGAGCGACGACCAGGGCCTCGTGGCCGTGGCGGTCGAGGTGCTCGAGCACGCGCAACACCGAGTTGGTGACGCCGTTGACGTTCGGGAGGAAGGATTCCGCGACGATGGCTACTCGCACCGGTCCAGCATCGCGGCGCGGCCGGTCGGTGGGAAGTGGCCGAGGTGTCCGCCGGGCGAAGTTCCGGCGAATCTTCTAGGCCGCGGCGGCGCTGCGCCGGCGGAGGTAGGTCAGCACGGGGGTCGCGATCAGCCAGGTCACCACGATCACCGAGGCCGCGGGTACGAGTGCGACGCGCACGTCACGGCCGGTGACCCGCACGAGGTCCGGGTCGGCGCGGGAGTATTCGACGGCGATCCGCTGGCCCGCGGTCAGACCCGTGGGGTACAGCACGCCGAGTTCGGGGTTGTGGGTGACGCCGTCGGGGGTGACGAAGCTGATCGCCGAGCGCAGCGAGCCCGCGGAGAGCACCTCGGCGGTGGCGGTGCCCATGTCGGAGCCGATGAGGTGATCGTTGCGCCACGCGCCGAGCACCAGGATCGCGGTGAGCACCGAGATGCCGACGGCGACGGCGAGTACCGCACGACGTGCCTTGTCGATCCCGCTCATGCGTCCGTCACAGCTGGGCACGCACGGCCGCGTGCAGTTCCCGCAGGCCGGAGCGGTCGGTGATCACCTCGAGCACCCGGATGCCGCCGGTGGGCGCGGTCCGGTCGGCCAGCGCGGCCGTCAGCGCGGACAGGTCCACCCGCTCGTGCGGCACCCGGTAGGCGGCGCACAGCGCGGCGAGATCCATGCCGTGCGGAGTGCCGAACACGCGCTCGAACACGCCGGCGTACTGCGGGTCGCCCTGCTCGAGCAGCTCGAAGATGCCGCCGCCGTCGTCGTTGGCGACGACGACGGTCAGGTTCTGCGGGCGCGGTTCGGCGGTGCCGATCAGCAGGCCGGACGCGTCGTGCAGGAACGTCAGGTCGCCCATCAGGGCGACGGTGCGGCCCTGCTGGTAGGCCAGGGCGGCGCCGACGGCGGTCGACACGGTGCCGTCGATGCCGGCGACGCCGCGGTTGGAGAGCACCTTCACCCCGTCGCGGGGGTAGCTCACCAGCGCCGCGTCGCGCACCGGGTTGGAGGCGCCGAGCAGCAGCTGGTCCCCGTCGCGCAGCGCGTCGGTGACCGCCGCCGCGACGTGCAGTCCGGTCGGCTTCGGGTGGGCGTCGAGCTGGGCGCGCACCGCCTTGTCGGTGTGGGCGGACAGGTTCCGGCAGCGGTCCAGCCAGGCCGGGTCGGGACTGCCGGTGACGACGGCGCGCGTGCCGGTGGCGAGGACGTTGCCGGACACGTCGGGCCAGCGGGGGCCGGTGGTGAGCGCGTATACGGCCACCGCCGGGTCGGCGAGCAGCTTGGACACCGGCCGGTGCAGGGTGGGCCGGCCGGTGATGATCGCCTGCCGCGGCTTCAGCTGCGGCAGCGCCATCGGGTGCAGGGGGACACCGTGGAGCGGCGCGGTGGGTTCGGCCACGGTGGGCAATTCCGACAGCTCGGGCCGGTAGGCGGAGCCGTGGCCGGAGATCACCACGGTGTCGGCGGTGATGTCGAGCTCCATCGGCACGTCGAGGGTGGCGTGCACGGTGGTGGTCCAGGCGCTGCCGTCGGGGCGGCCCTCGGGGACCGGGCCCTGGGGGTGGACGTCCGGGACGAGCGGCTCGCGCAGCGGGATGTCGAAGTGGACGGGCCCGGCGTTGCCGGAGCGGGTGCCGCGGGCGGCGGCGAGGACGCGGCTGACCGCGGAGCGCCACTCGCTGTTCTGCTCGATCCCTTCGGCCAGGCCGAGGCTGATGGTGGCGCGGACCTGGGTGCCGAACATGCCGAGCTGTTCGACGGTCTGGTTGGCGCCGGTGCCGAGGAGCTCGTAGGGGCGGTTGGCGCTGAGCACCACGAGCGGCACCCGAGCGTAGTTGGCCTCGAGCACGGCCGGCGCGAGGTTGGCGACGGCGGTGCCGGAGGTCATCACGACGGGCACCGGCCGGCCGGAGGCGACGGACAGCCCGATCGCGAGGAAGCCGGCGGTGCGTTCGTCGATGCGCATGTGCAGCCGCAGCCGGCCCGCATTGTCGGCGGCCTGCAGCGCGAAGGCCAGCGGCGCGTTGCGCGAGCCGGGGCACAGCACGACGTCGCGGACGCCGCCTCGGGCGAGTTCGTCGACGACGGCGGTCGCCTGGGCGGTGGACGGGTTCACGGCACCCAGAGTAGTGCCCCGGGCGGTACGCCCCCGATGCCCCGGGCGGTACGCCCCCGATGCCCCGGGCGGTGCGGGACGAGGGTCACAGCAAGAATGGGGCGATGCGCACCGTCTTCGATCCCACCGAGCTGGGCACCGGCCGCTTCTACCGACTGATGACCGCCACGATCGTGCCGCGGCCGATCGCATGGGTGTCCACCGTGTCGGCGGACGGAGTGCCCAACGTCGCGCCGTACAGCTTCTTCACCGTCGCCGCGGTCACGCCGCCGGTGGTGCAGTTCACCTCGGTCGGGCGCAAGGACAGCCTCCGCAACATCGAGGAGACCGGCGAGTTCGTGATCAACGTCGCAACCGTGCCGCTGATGGAACGGGTCAACGCGACGTCGGCGGGCTTTGCGCACGACGTGGACGAGTTCGCGGCGGTGGGCTTGCGGCCCGAGCGCAGCGAACGGGTCCATCCGCCCCGGGTCGCGGAAGCGCCGGCGGCGATCGAGTGCACCCTGCACCGGGTGATCGAAGTCGGGGACTGCTTCGTGGTGATGGGCGACGTGGTGGCCGTGTCGGTCCGGACCGACGTGCTGGCCGAGGACGGGATGCCGGACTTCGCGGCCCTGGCGCCGGCGAGCCGGCTGGGTCGCAACGAATGGGGCCTCACCCCCGCGGTGCGTCACCTCGACCGCCCCGAATGATAGGTTAGCCTCCGCTAATTCCGACGGAGGTTCGTATGGCCGTGCGCACCAAGACCACCCGCATCGCCCCGGCGAGCCGCGAGATCGTCACCGGCCGGGTGCTCGCCACCGAACGAATCGGGCCGAGCTTCGTGCGGGTGACCGTGGGCGGCGCGAACGTCGGGCGGATCGCACCCATGGGGTTCGACCAGTGGTTCCGGCTGTTCTTCCCGGCCCCCGGCCAACGGTCGCTGACACTGCCGGCCACGGCGGGCCCGCAGTGGTGGCCCGAGATGCGAGCCATGCCCGAGGCCGTCCAGCCGATCCTGCGCAACTACACGATCCGTCGCTACCGGGAGGCGGGCGCGGGCCGGTACGGCGACACGGCCGAACTGGACATCGACTTCGCCACCCACGGCGACACGGGACCGGCATCGCAGTGGGCGCGCACCGCGCAGCCGGGCGCCGAACTGGCGCTGCTGGACGAGGGCATCATGTACCACCGCCCCACCGAGGCGCGCTGGCAGATCCTCGTCGCCGACGAGAGCGCGCTGCCCGCGATCGCGGGGATCCTCGCGTCGTCCGCCGGGCGGCACCACGCGGTGCCCACCGAGGTGTTCGTGGAGGTGGACGATGCCGGCGACGTCGCCGCCCAGGAGATCGTCCCCGGTCCGGGCGTCCGGCTGCACACGGTGGTGCGGCCCGGGCGGCACGCGCCGCCCGGGCCGCACGTGCTCGAGGCCGTGCGGGCCGGCGCGCTGCCCGACGGGCCGGGATACGCGTTCCTGGCGGGCGAATCGGGACTCGTGACGTCGCTGCGCCGGCACCTGGTGCGGGAGCGGGGCCTCGCGAAGTCCGCCGTGACGTTCACCGGCTACTGGAAGTTCGGCGCCGCCAGTTATTGAGGGTGCGCCGCCAGTTATTGAGGGTGGTGTCTTTCCGGACCGCGACCGGTCCGGAAAGACACCGGGTGTCTCAGCCGGCGTGCTTCTGCACCAGCGCGCCCACGCGCGGCAGGGCCTCGACGACGTGCTTCTGCGCCGACGGGCGCAGCTTCTCGTAGACCTTCTTGATCGCCGTGCGCGACGAGGCCTCGATGCGCGCGTCCGTCACACCGAGCAGCGCGTCCGCCACCGTCTCACCGCGGGCGGTGAGGTAGTCGGCGAACGCACCGTTGCCCGCGTAGTCCTGCCAGAACGGCTGGATCTTGGCGACGAACTCCGGCAGCAGCCCCTCGACGGCGCTGGGCACGATCGACGGGCCGAGCTTCGTCACCGCCGCGTAGCCGGCCTTGAGCGCGAGACCCGACGCGCCCTTCTTGTCCGACACCTCGGCGTCGATCAGCGCCTCGACATCGGCGACAACCGCCGGGACCTTGTCGGCGCCGAGCAGGGCATCATCCAGAGCTGCAACCACTTCCACTGCCTCCGTAATGTGACTCGTGAGTACGAACGCCCGGAACGATATACGACGACCCGAGCCGCACCTAGTCGAGCGCGGCGCGGCAGCGCCGGACCCGGTCGAACCACCAGCGCACCCGTTCCGGGTCGGCCCGCACGGCCTCGAGGAGCGCCGGATCCGGCGTCACCTCCCCCACCGGGAGCGCCCCGCCGGCCATCGTCCGCGGCGCCCCCACGTCGACGGTGAAGAACCCGCCCGTGCCCAGTCCGCACGCGTACGGCAGCTCGGGCAGCGCGGCCGCCGCGGCCAGTCCGGCACCCATGCCCACGGCCGAGTCGAGCGCGCTCGACACCACCACCGGCACGCCGTGGCCGGCCAACTCGTCGGCCAGCGCCAGCAGCCGTCGCACCCCGCCGAGCGGGGCCACCTTGACCACCGCCACGTCGGCGCCGCCGGCCCGCACCACCCGCAAGGGATCCTCGGCGCGCCGGATGCTCTCGTCCGCCGCCACCGGCACGTCGGGCATCCGGCGGCGCACCTCGACCAGTTCCGGCACCGTCGCACAGGGCTGCTCGGCGTACTCGAGCGGGCCGTCGGCGACGAGCGCCGTCAGCGCAGCGACGGCCTCGTCCGCGCTCCACCCGCCGTTCGCATCGATCCGCACGTGCGGGACGAGCTCGCGCACCGCCCGCACCCGCGCGACGTCCTGCGCCAGGTCCTGCCCGGGTTCGGCGACCTTGACCTTGGCGGTGCGGGCCCCCGGGAACCGGGCGAGGACGGCCGGCACGTCGCCGGGGCCGACGGCCGGGACGGTGGCGTTGACGGGCACGGTGTCCCGGCGCGGCGCCGGGTGCCCGAGCCACGCGGATTCGAGGGCCGAACGCAGCCAGTGCGCCGCCTCGTCGTCGGCGTACTCGGGGAACGGCCCGAATTCTCCCCACCCGGCGGGACCGCGCACGAGCACGAGTTCACGTTCGGTGATGCCGCGGAACCGCACCCGCATGGGCAGCGACACCACGACGGCCGCGGCGAGGATCTCGTCGACGGCGGGCAGGGCCGCGGCGGTCACGGCTGGCCGGGCAGCAGCTGGATCATCAGGGCCTCGCAGTCGGCGAGCAGCGTGCCGTCGAAGTCGTGCAGCTCGGCCGAGCAGAAGAGCTTGCGCCCCTCGACCCGGTCGACCCGCCCCTCCACGACGAGCTCGGTCTCGAGCGGGGTGATCTTGCGGTAGTTCACATGCAGGTAGCCGGTGCGGGCGATGGGATGGCCGGCCGCGTGGACCACCATGCCGAACAGGTCGTCGAACAGCAGTGGCAGGGTGCCACCGTGCGCCGCGCTGTTGCCGCCGCGGTGGTAGAGCCGGAACGTGCCGCGCGAGCGGACCGACTCCGCGTCGAACTTCTCGATCATCCACGGCGGCATCAGCAGGCTGCCGCGACCGGGCAGGTCGATGTTGAAGCCGGCCGGCGACCTGCCCTCGGGCACGACGTGCGGCTCGAGCAGGTCCCCGAGGGCCTCGGCCTGCTCGATGGCCCGGTCGACGACGTCGTCGGGGATGTGGGTGGAGACGGCGAGATCCTGCAGCCGCCGCAGCGCCTCGACGAAGCGACCGTAGTTCGGTCCCGCCTTCACCGGCGTGTACACCGGAAACCCGCCGTGGTGCTCGTAGTCCGCGTCGACCGTACGGTCTGTCTGCTCGCTCATAGCTGCACGGTATCGCCCGGCGACCGTCGCGTCGGCGCAGAGGGCCGCGACCGGAGTTCTATGGTCGACAGGTGACTTTCAATCCTGAGCTGTGGCGGCCCGTACCCGGGTTCGAGAACCTCACCGACATCACCTACCACCGGCACGTCACGCAGGGCACCGTCCGCGTGGCGTTCGACCGGCCGGAGGTGCGCAACGCGTTCCGGCCGCACACCGTCGACGAGTTGTACCGCGCGCTGGACCACGCCCGCATGACGTCCGACGTCGGCGCGGTGCTCCTCACCGGCAACGGCCCCAGTCCGAAGGACGGCGGCTGGGCCTTCTGCTCGGGCGGCGACCAGCGGATCCGTGGGCGCAGCGGCTACCAGTACGCGAGCGGCGAAACCGCCGACACGGTGGACAGGGCCCGCGCGGGCCGGCTGCACATCCTCGAGGTGCAGCGGCTGATCCGGTTCATGCCGAAGGTCGTGATCGCCCTCGTCAACGGCTGGGCCGCCGGCGGCGGGCACAGCCTGCACGTCACGTGCGATCTGACCCTCGCCTCCCGCGAGCACGCCCGGTTCAAGCAGACCGACGCCGACGTGGGCAGCTTCGACGGCGGCTACGGCAGCGCCTACCTGGCGAAGATGGTGGGCCAGAAGTTCGCCCGCGAGATCTTCTTCCTCGGCGACACCTACACCGCCGAGGAGATGCACCACATGGGTGCGGTCAACCGCGTCGTCGACCACGCCGAGCTCGAGAACGTCGCGCTGGAGTGGGCCGCGAAGATCAACGGCAAGTCGCCGCAGGCCCAGCGGATGCTCAAGTACGCCTTCAACCTCGCCGACGACGGGCTCGTCGGCCAGCAACTGTTCGCGGGCGAGGCGACGCGGCTCGCGTACATGACCGACGAGGCGGTCGAGGGCCGGGACGCGTTCCTGCAGAAGCGGGACCCGGACTGGTCGCCCTACCCCTGGTACTACTAGGGCCTTCTCGCGCCGAGGGGGAGGTTGTCGCGACATCGCGCGAGTAGCTCCCGCGACAACCTCCCCCTCGGCGCCACAACCTCCCGATTGAAACGGCCCGAATCGGGCACACTCCTGATCATGACGGATCGCGAGCAACCACTTCCCGACCACATCCGGCCCGACGGCGTGTCCGACGAGACGGTGGCGGCGGCCGGCAAACTCTCCGAAGCGCTCGAAACGGTGGAGCAGGCCCGCGGGAACCTGTACGCCTTCCACCAGCTGATGGGCCGCGCCGACCTGCTGCTCGGCGACGCTGTGGACAAGCTCGCCGAGGCCGGTCACCGCGAACTCGCCGACCGGGTGCAGACGGAGATCGTCGGACGCAACGTCCTCGAGGGACGGTGGACGTTCCAGATCGTGGAGGACTTCGACGACGGGTACTGGACGGAGTTCCGTGAGCTCGAGCGACAGGTGCGCGACGAACTGGTCCGCGGCCGCCGGCATCTGTTCGAGGCCGAGATGAAGGAGCAGCGCCGCACCCACGGGCGACGGGGGCACGAGGCGCGCCCGGCCGAGGAGGGCTGAGATGGAGATCCTCGGCAGCCGGACGATCCTGCGGCCGGGCGACTACGACGCCGCCCTGCGGTTCTACGGTGACGTCCTGGGCCTGGCGATCTACCGCGAATATCCCGGCGGGACGGTGTTCTTCGCCGGGCAGTCACTGATCGAGGTGGCCGCGCACGGCAACACCGGGCGGCCCCAGCACTTCGAGGGTGCGCTGTGGCTGCAGGTGCGCGACGTCTACGACGTCGAGGCCGAGCTGGTGACGAGGGGCGTCCCGATCGTGCGGGGCGCGCGGCAGGAGCCGTGGGGCCTGCACGAGCTGTGGATCGCCGATCCCGACGGCATCCCCATCGCGCTGGTGCAGATCCCGCCGGACCACCCGCTGCGCCGCGACACTCGCTGACCGGTGCGTCCTTCGGGCTGCTGGGACAGCCCAAAGGACACACCGGCCGCGTCAGCGGCCCGTCAGCGCGGCCGCGATCTGCTCGGTGTGCGCCTGCGACTCGTAGAGCTGGCGCAGCAGCCACAGCCGCAGCACCCGCGCGATCGCGCCCGCCAGAAACAGCGCGGCGCCGAGGATCGCGACGATCAGCAGCGCCGTGGCGAGGATCTGGTACGACGCGATGTTGCGCAGGTCCGCCTGGGTGAGCGAGGCGAAGTAGACGACGAACGCCGCGACGGCACCGCCGATCATCAGCACGAGCCCGCAGATGCGCGCGGGACCGTCGCCCTTCGCCGCTCCGGTGTCGAGCTTCAGGTCTGCCGCGTCCTGCCGGAACTTGGCGCGCCGCTCCTCGGTGAGTGCGGTCATGGTCATCCTCCTAGGTAGCTGGTCGAAAGTTCGTGTTCGATGTCTGCGGGATCCCCGACCCGCACGACGCGGCCCTGCAGCATCAGCGCGGCCGACGTCGCGATGGGCAGCACCGCCCGCGCGAACTGCTCGGCGACGAGGATCGACAGCCCGTCGTCGACGAGCCGGCCGACGATGTCGTACATCTCGGTGACGATCCGGGGGGCGAGCCCCATGGACAGTTCGTCGAGCAAAAGCACCGTGGGGTCGGTGCCGAGGGCCCGGGACAGGGCGAGCATCTGCTGCTCGCCGCCCGACATCGAGCCCGCGAGCTGGCCCCGTCGCTTCCCGAGGATCGGGAAGCGCTCGTAGGCGACGGCCTCGAGATCCTTCAGCGACACGCCGGTTCCGGTGGCGACCCACAGGTTCTCCCGGACGGTGAGGTTGGGGAAGATGCCCCGCCCCTCCGGAATGGTGCAGACGCCGAGCCGGGCGAGCGCCGCGGCGTCGACACCGTTGACGACGCGGCCGGCAACGCGCAGCTCGCCGTGCTCGACGGGCAGCACGCCCGAGCACACCCGCAGCGTCGTGGTCTTGCCGCCGCCGTTGGGCCCGAGCAGGGCGACCACCGAGCCCGGCTGCAGCGCCAGGTTCACCCCGTGCAGCACCTCGATGGGTCCGTAGCTCGCCCGCACGTCGACCAGTTCGAGCAGCGGGGCCGGTTCGTCGCCGGGGACGTCGACGAGATCGGTGACCGGTGCGTTCATGCGACCTCCTCGGTTCCGATGTACGCGGCGATCACCGCTGGGTCGTTGCGGATCTGCTCGGGGCTGCCCGAGGCGATGAGGGCGCCGTAGTCGAGGACGTGGATGCGCGAGCACACCCGCATCACGAGCGGCAGGTCGTGCTCGACGAGGCAGATCCCGAGACCGTCGCCCGCGAGGCGGCACAGCAGGTCCGCGAAATCGTCGGTCTCCCGCTCCGTCTGCCCGGACGCGGGTTCGTCGAGCAACAGCACGCGCGGCCGGGTCATCAGCGCCCGCGCGACCTCGACGACGCGGGCGCGGCCGGTGGGGATGTCGGAGACGTCCCGGTCGGCGACGTCCGTGAGCCCGGTCAGCTCGAGCAGCCGGTCGGTCTCGGCGTCGATGTCGTGGCGGGCGCGGGTCGCGGTGCGGTGCATGTCGCCCGCGACCCGCAGGTTGTCGCGCACCGACAGCGACAGGAACAGCTCGAGCCGCTGGAAGGTGCGGGCCAGCCCGCGCCGGGCACGCTTGTAGGGCGCCGCGCGGGTGACGTCGACACCGTCGAGGAACACCTGCCCGGAGGTCGGTTTCTGCAGCCCGGTGACGGTGTTGAACAGGGTGGTCTTGCCGGCGCCGTTGGGCCCGATCAGGCCGGTCACGGCGCCCGCGGTGACGGCGATGCTCACGTCGTCGACGGCGGTGTGACCACCGAACCGGACGGTGACGCCCCGGGTCTCGAGCAGGGTGTCAGACATGCGCGCTCAGCTCCTTCGCGACGGTCGCGGGCGGTTCGGCCGCCGGATGGGTGGGCCGTGCCGCGGGCAGCCCCAGTTCGCGGTCGAGGCGGTAGCGGCCCTCGGCGGTGTACGGCTCGTCGAGGCCGACGAGTTCCGGCGGGGTGGTTCGCCGGCGGGCCAGCTCCTCGGGGTCCAGAACCGCGCCGGGCATCAGCCATTCGCCGATCACCGGGAGCAGGAACACGATCGTGATGGTCAGCGCCGCGAACCACCAGTTGCCCAGGACGCCCGTCAGGGCCAGGACGTAGAGCACCGCGATCACGGCGCCGCCGCCGTAGAGGACCGGCCGGGCGGACAGCAGACGGCGGTAGCCCTCCACCATCTGGTGCACGCTGCCCGACGGGTTGTGACCCACCCCGATGCCGATGAGCGCGGGGCTGACCGCGGCGATGTTGCCGAGCAGCAGGTACAGGCCCTCGAGCTCGGGCTGCGTCTTCGCGAGGTTGTTGAACGAGACCATGATGACCGCGAACCCGACGCCGGCCATGAGGCCGCCGAACAAGGCCCCGCTGACGTAGCCGATGCCGGCCACCACGGTGAGCATGAGCAGGGTGAGGCCCACGATGATGCTGAAGTTCTCGCCCGCGACCGCGCCGGTGGCACTGGACATGAGGACGCCGCCGAGACCGGCGATGGCGGCCGAGAGCATGAAGACGCTCAGCTTCAGGGTCACCAGGTTCTGCCCGAGCATGGCCGACGCGGCGGGGCTGTCCTTCATCGCCGCCAGGCGACGTCCGTAGCCGCCGTTGCGCAGGGCGACGACGCCGACACCGAGCAGCGCGAACAGGACCGTCGCGGTCATGAGGAACGTCGTCTCGTCCTGCAGGTCCAGCGGCCCGATCCGCAGCGGCGGGATCACGAATGAGCCCCCGGTGAAGATCGAGAACTTCACGCCGAACAGTTCGTGCTCGGTGGTGTCGCGCAGCACCATGTTGGAAACGAAGACGCCGAACGCCATGGTGGCGAGCGCGAGGTAGAGACCGCGCAGCCGCAGGGCCGGAAGCGCGACGAGCCCGCCGACGAGCGCGGTGACGGCCACGGCCAGCAGCACCCCCCACACGGTCAGACGCTGGTCGAGACCGGTGCCGGTGATCCCGAAGTGGAACACGACGATCGTGGCGATGGCCCCGAACGACAGGGGTGCGAGGTTCATCTCGCCCGCGTATCCGGTGAGCAGGGTCAGCGACAGCGCGACGATCGCGAAGGTCATGCCCAGCGTGAACGTGGTGATCGCGGATTCCACCATGAGCAGGCGGACGAGAGAGACGACGGCGACGAGCGCAACCGCCCACACGACGGCCTTGCGCACGCTCGGCACGTGGTAACGCTCGCGGGTACGCATCGCCGCGCCGCGCAGCCGGTCCTGGGGCAGGACGATCAGCACCACGAACAGCGCCACCATCGGCAGCGAGACCCGCAGGTTCGACGTCCAGGCCCAGGACGAGGGTGCGTAGCCGATCAGGTAGGCGCCGGCGAGGCCGAGCACGAGGGCGCCGACGAACGTGCGCGGGATCGAGCTGAGCCGGCCGAACATCGCGGCCGCGAACGCGTCGATGACGAGCAGGGTGAGCATGTTCGCCTCGAGGCTGCCGCCACTGATCGGGGTGATCAGCACCCCGGCGAGGACGGCGAGGGTGGAGCCGAGCGCCCACGAGAACGCGGCGATCCGTTCGGGGTTGTGGCCGTTGAGCCGCAGCAGGTCGGGGTCGTCGACGACGCCGCGCATGGTGGCGCCCATCCGGGTGCGCTGGAAGAGCATGCGCAGGCCGACCGCGATCCCGATGGCCGCGACCACGCACAGGATCTCGTGGACGCGGACGAACGCGCCGAGCACGCTGATCCCGGCGTCGTCGCCGAAGAACATGCCGAGCGAGCGGGGCTTCTCGGGATGCCAGAACCACTGGGACAGGAACAGCATCCCCAGCATGACCGAGACGGTCACGACGATCTTGGTGACCTCGGCGGTGTCCCGCAGGCCCCGCATGATCACGACGTACAGCGCCAGGCCCATGAGCGGCCCCGCGAGGAACAGCACCACGAGCAGGGCCAACGGGACGGGCAGCCCCCAGCCGGCCGTGAGCTGCCAGTAGAGGAACGCACCGAGCATGGCCTGGGCGCCGTGCGCGAAGTTGAAGATTCCGGAGGTGTTGTAGGTCAGAACGAGCCCGGAGGCCGCGATCGCGTACACGGACCCGAGCACGAGGCCCAGGATCGTGAACGTCACGAATGTGTCCATGGTGAAGCCCTGTCGGTAGAGAACCGGTCGTGGGGAGGCGGGGCAGTGCCGTGCGGGCACCGCCCCGCCGGTCGGTGCAGGCCGGTCAGTCCTGCGGCTTGATCACGTTCGGGTTCATGAACTTGGTGGCGATCCGGTCGGGTCCGAGTTCGGTGCCCCACGTCTCCGGGGCGGTCTTGACGAGGTACGCGTCGTTGCACTCGAACTCGGCGGCGGTCTGCGGGAACGCCTGCGTGTACGTCTCGCCCGTCAGCGTGACCGTCAGACCGCAGCTGGCCGGCATGTTGGCGCCCGGGTCGGTCACGGCGTGCAGTCCGCCGCCGTCCCACTCGTGGATCTGCGACAGCTCGTCGATCATGCACTGCCGGGTCAGGTCGGAGCCGCACTCCTTCGCCGCGGTCGCCCACAGCAGGAACGACGAGGTGGCCTGCATGCCGAGCAGCGCGGTCTTGCCGCCCTTCTCCCCGACGAGGTCGAGGTACTGCTGCACCGCCGGCACCTTGTCCGCGTTCTCGAGCATCTGGAAGGTCATGCCCGCGTGCAGGTTGTCGAGCAGACCGCCGGCGTTCGCCTCCTCGACGGTCTGGCCGTACCAGGTCGCCTCACCCATCAGGACGGGATCGATGCCCACCTGGTCGAGCGCCTTGAAGAAGTTCAGCTCGTTCGGCACGGGCGACCGGGAGGTCCACAGGCCCTCGACGCCGCACTCCTTGAACTTCTCGGCGAACGGGACGTAGCTGGCCTCGCCGTCGTAGTTGATGGTGACGCCGCAGTTCTTCAGCTCGAACCCGGCGGCCTCGGCGATCGAGCGCACCTTGGTCAGCGACGTGATGATGGTCGGCATCGTGCTGCCGACCAGGTCGAACTTGTCCTTCAGGTCCGGCCGCAGCTGCGCCATCTGGAACCATGCCGAGCCGTTGGCGTAGTCCACCGGGAACGGCACCCCCTGATAGGTCATGGGGCCGTTGGCCGCCTCCGGCGACACCGTGAAGCCGGGCACCGCCGCGAGGTTGCAGGCCACGCGGGTCTGCTCGGCGGTCTGGTCCATCGCGAAGCCGTGACCGACCATCATGAACTCGGAGCGGCACGCGTCCTGCATGACGGAGTTGGCCTGGGTCATCGCTGCGTCGTAGTCGGTGCCGACGATCGTGCGCCCATTGATGCCGCCCTGGGCGTTGCACCAGTCGATCATCGCGGAGACGGCGTCCGACATCTCCTTGTTCAGGCCCGGGCTCTTGGCGTAGCCGCGGTCGTCGCCGTAGCCGATGCGGATCTCGGTGTCGGTCACGCCCTGGTCGGTGGCGCCCGCGGCGTCCCCCTCCCCGCACGGTGAGTCCAGGGTGCCGAATTTGTCCACCGCGACGGTATCGGCCGCGGCGGCCCCGGTCCCGGTCGCGCCGGCCCCGCCCGACGGGTCGGCGCCGCGTTCGCCGGCACAGGCCGAGAGCAGCGCCGCGGACGCCGTCAGCGCCAGCACGGTCCTGGCGAGTGTGTGCTTGTTCAAGGTCGGGTGTCTCCTTCGTCGCGGGGCTCCGTCCGGCGGAAGCTCCGGGGCGGTGTACTGCGGCGAAAGCTAGCCAGGGCCGGGAAGGGCGGGACGAGAGATTCCCGTTCAGTGAGACCTGCCGTGAAGCCGGTCACACGCTCCGCGCCGAGTGAAACTCCACACAGCGGGGAACCGGCGCACGCGGGCTGCCACCACCGGAAGGAGCCGGGGTGTCCGCGTTCACCTCGCCGTCGCTGTACTTTTACCCACCGGCTACCTCACAATCGGCAGATGTGACCGCAGAGCTTGTCGTCCTCCTGGTGGTGGTAGTCACTGCCCTCGCATTCGACTTCACCAACGGCTTCCACGACACCGGGAACGCGATGGCGACATCGATCGCCACCGGTGCCCTGAAACCGAAGGTGGCGGTCGCCCTCTCCGCCTCGCTCAACCTCGTCGGCGCGTTCCTGTCCGTCGAGGTCGCCGCGACGGTCGCCAAGGGGGTGGTCAACCTGGGCAGCACCGGCGGCGAGGCACTGCTGCTCATCGTGTTCGCCGGTCTCGTCGGCGGCATCCTGTGGAACCTGGCGACGTGGCTGTTCGGCCTGCCGTCGAGCTCGTCGCACGCACTGTTCGGCGGCCTCATCGGCGCCGCCCTCGCCTCCCTCGGGATCGACGGCGTGGTGTGGGACGGAGTGATCGGCAAGGTGATCATCCCGGCGCTGCTGGCGCCGGTGGTGGCGGCACTCGTCGCCACGGTCGGCACCTGGTCGGTGCACCGCATCACCCGCACGGTGCCCGACGAGACCCGCGGTCACGGCTTCCGCATCGGCCAGATCGGTTCCGCCTCCCTGGTGTCGCTGGCGCACGGCACCAACGACGCGCAGAAGACGATGGGCGTGATCTTCCTGGCGCTCGTCGCGCACGGCAGCCTCACCGCCGACGCGGAGATGCCGTTCTGGGTGAAGCTCTCCTGCGCCGTCGCGATCGCCCTGGGCACCTATCTCGGTGGCTGGCGCATCATCCGCACCCTCGGCAAGGGACTGGTCGAGATCGCACCGCCGCAGGGCATGGCGGCGGAGTCGTCGTCGGCCGCGATCATCCTCACCTCGAGCCACTTCGGTCTGCCCCTGTCGACCACCCACGTGGCGACCGGTTCGATCCTGGGGTCCGGACTCGGCACCCGCTCCGCGAACGTGCGCTGGGGCGTCGCCGGCCGCATGGCCGTCGCCTGGCTGATCACGCTGCCGTCCGCGGCGCTCGTCGGCGCGGTGTGCTGGGGTCTGGCCCACCTGATCGGCGGCCTGCCGGGCGTGATCGTGGTGTTCGCGGTGCTGTGCGCGCTGTCGCTGCTGATGTACCTGCGGTCACGCCGGCAGCCGATCGACGCCTCCAACGTCACCGCGGAATGGGACGGCAAGCTGGCTCCGGCTCCGGCTCCGGCTCCGGCCCCGGCCCCGGCCCCGACCCCGGCGCCGGCCCCCGAGGACGTGCCGGCCGCACCGACCACTCCCACGGAGGGACGCCCGTGAACCTGTTGACGAACACCCTGAGCTCGCTGTGGCAGGTCGTCCTCGTCGGCCTCTTCTTCGGAGCGGGCCTGCCGGCCGTCTTCGCGCTCGGCATGCGATCGCTCGTCGCGGGGCGCGCCGGAGAGCAGGCCCGGCCGAACCCGCTCGGCATCGCCGGCGCCGTCGTCTGCTTCGCCGTCGTGCTGATCGCAATCGTCGCGGGGATACTGTTGCTGGCTTCGGACTTCCTGTCGAGCACCTTCGGCATCGACGTCTTCTGAGCCACCGCTGTCCCGCCGTCCGACCCACGAAAGAACCGCATTGCCCAAGTACTCGCTCCGTTCGGTCCTCGACTGGCTGCGCGCCGGTTATCCGGAAGGCATCCCGGCCAAGGATCACTTCGCGCTGCTTGCCGTGCTGCGGCGGCGCCTGACGGACGAGGAGATCGCCGAGGTGTGCGAGATGTCGATCGCCACGGCGCACGAGCACCCGGAGCGCCATGTCGACTACGACACGCTCGAGCAGATCATCGCCGGGGTGCTGAACGAGGAACCGGCGGAGGAGGACCTCGAACGGGTCGCCGGGCGCCTCGCCGCGGGAGGCTGGCCGGTGGTCGCCGAGGACGGGACCGTGGTGACCGGCGACGACGGGACGGACTGAGGAGGTGCCCCCGTGACGCTTCCGCCGTTCCTCACCTCGATCATCGAGTGGCTGCGGGCCGGCTACCCGGAGGGCGTGCCGGAACAGGACTACGTGCCCCTGTTCGCGCTGCTCAGCCGGCGGTTGTCGGAGGACGAGGTCGACCAGGTGGCGCACACCCTCGTCGACGACGGGGACCTGCCCATCTCGAAGACGGACATCGCCGTGCTGATCACGAAGATCACCAACGAGATGCCGCTCGAACAGGACATCGATCGGGTGCGCCGGCACCTCGAGACCGGAGGGTGGCCGCTCACCGGCCCCGCCACATGAATCTCGAGGTGCTGCCCGTCCCCCCCGGCGACGCCGTGCGGGAGGTGCTGCCCGCACTACGGCGCATGCTCGACGGCGACGGACCGGCCCTGCTCCCCGTGCCGGTCGCCGACGACCGGGAAATCCGGAGACTGACCGAAGCGCTGCGCCCGGGCGAACCCGTCGACGACGGCATCGGCCTGGTCGTCGCCACCTCGGGCACCACGGGCACCCCGAAGGGCGCCCAGCTGACCGCCGGGGCGCTGCGGGCCAGCGGTGACGCCACCCACGAGCGCCTCGGCGGACCCGGCTCGTGGCTGCTGGCGCTGCCGGCCCACCACATCGCCGGGATGCAGGTGCTGCTGCGGGGCCTGCTCGCGGGAGCCGGGCCCGTCGTGATCGACGTCGCCGGCGGCTTCGATCCGGCTCGGCTGCCGGCGGCGGTCGCCGCCATGCCCGGTGGGCGGCGCTACACGTCGCTGGTGCCCACGCAGCTGATCAAGGCCCTGGACCACCCGGGTGCCGTCGCGGCCCTCGCCGACCTGGACGCGGTCCTGCTGGGCGGGGCCGCCACGCCCGCCCCGATCCTGCGCCGTGCGCAGGACGCCGGGATCACCGTCGTCCGCACCTACGGGATGAGCGAGACGTGCGGCGGGTGCGTGTACGACGGGGTCCCACTGGCCGGGACCACGGTCCGGGTCGACGCGCAGTCGCGGGTGTGGCTCGGCGGGGCCACACTCGCGCGCGGCTATCGCGGTCTGCCCGATCATCCGGCGTTCGCCGAACCCGGCTGGTTCCGCACCGACGACGCGGGCGAGCTCGCCGACGGCGTCCTCCGCATCCTGGGGCGCCTGGACGAGGCCATCTCGACGGGCGGCCTCACCGTCGTGCCGCAGGTCGTCGAGGCCGTCCTGCTCGAGCACCCCGCGGTACGCGAATGCGCCGTGATCGGGCTGCCCGACCCCCGGCTCGGTCAACGGGTGGCGGCCGTCGTCGTCCCGGAGGGCGGCGCTTCCCCCACCCTCGACGACCTGCGAGCCTGGACCAGCGCGTCGCTGGACGTCACGGCGGCGCCGCGGGCGCTGCACGTCGTGCCGGCCCTGCCGTTACGCGGCCCCGGCAAGGTGGACCGGCGGGCACTGGTCGCTCGGTTCTCGTAGGCCGACCGGGTTCGGGCGAGCGAATGTATCGCTCATCTCCTCGGGCCGACGGCATGGCACATTCGCTCGATGGCAGGATCGACGCATGGCAACCGCTGGTCAATGGCTCGAAGGCGCCCGTCCGCGCACCCTTCCCAACGCGATCGCGCCCGTCGTCGCCGGCACGGGGGCGGCGGCCGCGCTCGACGGCGTGGTGTGGGGGAAGGCTCTCCTGGCGTTGGTGGTCGCCCTGGCGCTGATCATCGGGGTCAACCTCGCCAACGACTACTCCGACGGCATCCGCGGGACCGACGACGACCGCGTCGGGCCGCTGCGGCTGGTGGGATCCGGGGCGGCGTCGCCGGCGTCGGTCAAGCGGGCCGCGTTCGCGTGTTTCGGAGTGGGCGCGGTGGCCGGGATCGCCCTGGCGATCACGAGCGCGTGGTGGCTGCTCCTGGTGGGCGCGGTGTGCATCGCAGGCGCCTGGTACTACACGGGTGGCCGCAACCCCTACGGCTACAGCGGGTTCGGCGAGATCGCCGTGTTCGTGTTCTTCGGGCTCGTCGCCGTGCTGGGCACGCAGTTCGTGCAGGCCGGCAGGGCCGACTGGGTCGGGCTGGCGTGTGCGGTGGCGGTGGGCTCGTTCTCGAGCGCGGTGCTGGTGGCGAACAACCTGCGCGACATCCCCACCGACACCGTCTCGGGCAAGCGCACGCTCGCGGTGCGGCTGGGCGACCCGCGGACCCGGACGCTGCATCTGATGCTGCTGGCCGTGCCGTTCGCGGCGTCGCTGGCACTGGTGGCGCGCACGCCGTGGGCGCTGGCGGGCCTGCTGGCGCTGCCGTTCGCGGTGCGCGCCCACGCACCCGTGCGGTCCGGCAGCCTGGGGTTGAGCCTGATCCCCGCGCTGCGGGATTCGGGCCTGGCGATGCTGGTGTGGGCCGTTGCGACCGCAGCCGCCCTGTTCCTGGCCTGAGGCGTCCCGCGCCCGGAACTTCAGTCCCGGTCGGGCACCAGCACGCCGAGCACCCAGTTGACGATCGAGATGATCAGCGCGCCCCAGAACGCGGTCCAGAAGCCCTCGACGGTCAGGCCGTAGTCGGTGAACTCGCTCAGCCATGCGGTGAGCAGGAGCATCAGGGCGTTCACGACGAGGGTGAACAGCCCCAGCGTCAGGATCAGCAGCGGCAGCGACAGCAGCTGCACGAGCGGCTTGACGAAGGCGTTGACGACGGTGAAGACGAGCGCGATCACCAGCAGGGAGATGATCTCGTTGGCGGCGCCGGTGCCGGAGCCGGTGAAGTCGATGCCGGAGACCCACTGGGCCGCCAGCCAGATGGCGACGGCGTTGAGGACCAGCCGGACCAGGAAGTTGATCATGCCGCCACTGTCGCATATTCCGGCCCCGGGGCGCGGTCGGGAACCGGTCGGTCAGGCGGCGCGACCCGGGTAGTCGCGCAGGCGGTCGCGGAGCGCCCTGCGGGACACGTGGGACTCGACGAGCGTGCAGGCGCGGTCGTCGTCGGAGCGCAGTATCCCGAGCAGGAGGTGCTCGCAGCCGATGACGCGGTCGCGGCGCGCGAGGGCTTCCCGCAGGGCGAGCTGCAGGGACTTCTTCGCGGCAGGATCGAACGGAAGGTGGCCGGCGAACGGCCCCCGCCGGTTCCGGCCGGGTCCGCGGTCGAGGACGCCCTCCCCGAAGGTCTCCTCGAGCCGGGCCCGGACCGAATCGAGGTCGATTCCGATGGCACCGAGCGCGGCGGCGTCCTCGTCGCCGAGCACCTCGGTGTCCCGGGCGAGTTCGCTGCGCACGGCCTCGGCCGTGAGGCCGACGTCGGCGAGCAGGTGCCGCAGCGTCACGTCCGCGGTGACGAGGAGGCCGAGCAGCAGGTGGGCCGGCTCGATGCGGGGAGCGTTCAGCTCCCGGGCCTCCGCCTGCGCGGTGACGACGGCGGCTCGTGCGCCGGCGGTGAATCGTTCGAACACGGCGGATCACCCACGCTTCCGGTTGTACTTCTGGTGGACGGCCTGCCTGCTCACCTCGAGCGCATCGGCGATCGCCTGCCACGACCAGCCCTGCCGGCGGGCGTTGTCGACCTGGATCGCCTCGAGTCGTTCGAGCAACCGTCGCAGGGCCCGCACGGCCCGCAATCCCTCTGCGGGGTCGGGGCTTCCGGCGGCGGCGGCGAGTGTGGTGGCCTCGGTCATACCGTCAATTTACGTTGACAAGCGGGCGGACGTCAAGAAAAGTTGACGCGCCGGGGCGGGGCGCGACCGGTTCAGTACCGCGCGACGGCGCCGTCCACCGCACGCTGCAGCTCGTCCTGCACCAAGCGCGTGACGTCGCGGACCTTGCCGTCGAGGTCGGTGACCGGCTCGGTGAGGAACACGCTCGCCGGGCGTGACGGGTCCTTGCCGGGCCCGTAGCCGATGCCGACGCACACCAGCGCGGGCCGCGCCCCCAGATCGCGCGAGCGGCGGACGATGTGCCCGATGCCGGTCCCGAGCGGCTGCAACCGGGTCGGGTCCCCCTCGTTGCAGGTGCCCTCGGGGAAGATCGCGACGCTGTCGCCGTGATGCAGCCGCGCGGCGGAGACGTCCATCATCCGGCGCCCGGCGTCGGAGACCGCCCGCAGGCCGTGGTTCTTGGCCCGGAAGACCGGGATCCCGCCCATCATGTCGATCTTGCGGCGCTGCGACTCGTCGGCGAACAGCTCGTCCTTCGCCAGCACCCGCGTGCTGCCGATCACCGGGCGCAGCGGGGAACGCCACGCCGTCGCCGCGAGGACGTACTGATCGCTGTGGGTGAGGTGGTTGGCGACGATCAGGAGGGGCGTGCGAGCCCGGATGAGTTCGCGGAGGCGATCGCGGACCCCGTCGTCGCAGCGCACCCGGGGGCGGTACCGGGCGGCGAGCAGGGCGTAGGCCGCCCGGGCGACGGGCCGGCTCTGCCGGTGCTCGAGGTAGAAGTCGTAGACGGCTTCGTAGTTGTCCAGGGCCACGACGGGGCGTTCCATGCCCCCACGATACTCAACCTACGACACCGTAGGCTACGGCCTCGTAGGGTCGGGTGCGGCCGGGCCGCGACGGCTCAGGCCTCCCACCTGCCGGTGTCCGCGAACTTCTCGAGCGTCGCGGTCGGGCCGGCCAGATCCATGCCCTCACCGGCCACCCAGCCGTCGTCGAAGTAGGTGCCCGCGTAGCGTTCCCCGCCGTCGCACAGGAGGGTGACGACGCTGCCGCGCCGGCCGTCGGCGATCATCTCGGCGATCAGGCCGAACGCACCCCACAGGTTGGTCCCGGTCGAGCCCCCGACGCGGCGGCCCAGGCTCTCGCTCGCGTGCCGCATGGCGGCGATCGACGCGGCATCGGGCACCCGGATCATCCGGTCCACCACCTGGCCGACGAACGACGGCTCCACCCGGGGCCTGCCGATGCCCTCGATCCGCGACGGCATGCCGGTGGTGTAGTCCACCGAGCCCGTCTCGTACCCGCCGTAGAACGCGGAGTTCTCGGGGTCGACGACGGCCAGCCGGGTGCGGTGGCGGCGGTACCGGATGTACCGACCGACGGTCGCGCTGGTGCCGCCGGTGCCCGCGCCGACGACGATCCACTCCGGAATCGGATGCTCCTCGAGCTGCAACTGGGTGAAGATCGATTCGGCGATGTTGTTGTTGCCGCGCCAGTCGGTGGCCCGCTCGGCGTGGGTGAACTGGTCCATGAAGTGACCGCCCAGCTCGACGGCGAGCCGGCGTGCCTCGGCGTAGATCTCCGGCGGCCGGTCGATGTAGTGGCACCGCCCGCCCTGCGCCTCGATGAGCGCAATCTTGGCGGGGCTGGTGTTGCGCGGCATCACCGCGACGAAGTCGAGGCCGAGCAGCTTCGCGAAGTATGCCTCGCTGACGGCGGTGGAACCGGACGACGCCTCGACGATCGGGGTGTCCTCGCGCACCCAGCCGTTGCAGAGGGCATAGAGGAACAGCGACCGCGCGAGCCGGTGCTTCAGGCTGCCGGTGATGTGCGTGGACTCGTCCTTCAGGTACAGCTGGACACCCCACCCGGGAGGCAGCGGATAGCGCAGCAGGTGCGTGTCGGCGCTGCGCTGGGCGTCGGCCTCGATCAGCTGGACGGCACGGTCCACCCAGTCCCGCGACGCGCTGCGATCGACGACGCCGTCGCTCACCTACGATCCTCGCCGCGCAGGCGGGCCTGCAGGTCGGCCCGGTCGGCGCGGCGGCGCGCGTCGACGGACGCGATACTCTCGTTCACCCGGCGGCGCAGCGGCGCGAACACGACGAGCGAGAGCGGCAGCGCGATCAGCACCGCGAAGAGCGCGGCGACCAGCAGGGGGATCTCCACTCCGAACAGGCGGGGCACGTAGAGGATCACCACAGCGAGCACGAGGACGAGAGCCAGCCGGGCCAGCGAGTAGAGGGCGACGTCCCGGGCCAGGGTGCCCTTGCCGGTGCCGGTGTTGCCGGGCTGGTCAGGACGGTTCTGCGATGCTTCACTCACCCGTCCAGGGTAACCGCCGCGCGCGGGCACCCTGCTGGTCGACCGTCCGTTTTGTCTATTACTTCCGCTTTACCAACCGTAGACCGTTCGAGCAACCGGGGTATTCGGTGTCAACATGGCCACGTCGATCCGAACGAGACGAAACACCCGGAAGGACCATCGATGAGCGCACCCGCATTCAACGGCGCGAAGGAATCGCTGCTGACCCCCGGCCAGGTCGCGGCCCTGTTCCACGTGGACCCGAAGACGGTCACCCGCTGGGCCCACGCCGGCCGGCTCGGCTCGCTGCGCACCCCCGGCGGTCACCGCCGCTTCCGGGAGTCTGAGGTACTCGCGCTGCTGCGCTCCCTCACCACCGAAGCCACCCGCTGATCCGAGGAGACGGAGGCATCGGGACCCAGGCCACATCTGCACTCCCGCCACTACGAATAGACTGAAGGAGCAGGCCCGGCCGGCTGCGGAAACGCCGGCGGACTGCTCGCGGCGAGGAGGTGCGTGGTGCTCTACCTGTTGGCCATAGTCGGTGCCCTCACGATTGCGGTGCTGCTGTGGAAGGCGTTCGGTCCCGACCTTCGCTCCCGGCCGACCCGCGTGATCGGACCCGACGACGACCCGGACTTCCTGTGGAAGGTCGACCGGGAGTTCCGGCGCAGGTCCGCCGACGGCACCCCCGGACCCGATCAGGACCCCGGAGACTGATCTCCGGCCGAGTGACCTGTCCCCTCGCTGCGCTCGCCCCGGTGACCTGTCCCGTCGCTGCGCTCGCCCCGGTGACCTGTCCCGTCGCTGCGCTCGCCCCGGTGACCTGTCCCGTCGCTGCGCTCGCCCCGGTGACCGCGACGGGGGAAGTCCGCGGCGACCCCCGCCGCGAGTTCCAGCAGGGCTCGCCGGGTGCGTGGCTGCAGCCGGGCCAGGTCCACCTCCGCACCCTCCTCGAGGTGCGGATCGAACGGAAGCACGTGGACGGCGCGGCAGCGCCGCGCGAAGTGCTCGACCAGCCGCTCCACGTCCACCTTGCCGGACCGGGGCCGCACGGCGTTGACCACCGCCACCGAGCGGGCCACCAGGTCCCGGTAACCGTGGGCGTCGAGCCAGTCCAGCGTCGCCGAGGCGCTCCGCGCGCCGTCCACCGATCCGGAGCTGACAACCACCAGCGTGTCCGCGTTCTCGAGAATCGCGCGCATCGCCGAGTGCATCAGTCCCGTGCCGCAGTCGGTGAGCACGATGTTGTGGAACCGTTCGAGGAGTGCCAGTGCCCGCTCGTAGTCCCGCGCGCTGAACGCCTCCGAGACGGCCGGGTCGCTGTCCGAGGCCAGCACCTCGAGGCGATGCCGGTTCTGTGAGGTGTGGGCCCGGACGTCGCCGTAACGGTGGATGTGCGCCTCGTCGCGCAGCAGCGTGCGCACCGTGCCGGACGCTCGGTCGGCGACCTTCTGGCTCAGTGTCCCCCGGTCGGGGTTGGCGTCCACCGCAACCACCCGGTCGCCCCGCAACGACGCGAACGTCGACCCGAGCGTGACCGTGGTGGTGGTCTTGCCGACCCCACCCTTCAGGCTCAGCAGCGCGATCCGGTAGCAGCCGTGCAGCGGTCCGCGCACCTGCTCGACCAGTTCGCGGCGCTGCCGGCCCCGCCGGCTGTCGCCGGGATCGATGCGCCCGCCGGTGCCGCGGTACACGGCCCGGCGCCACCCCCGCGCGGGCGCCGGCTGCACCCGGCTCACGAGAAGCGATGCGTCCAGATCCCGCGCCGACGGCTGCGCCGTCCCCGTCCGCTCGCCGTCCTCCGGCACCACGTCGTCCCCCGTCCCCGGTCCCCCACGGCCCGGCCGACGCGGACGATAACAGATCAGGTCAGGCCGGCGTACGAGTGCAGACCGGAGACGACCATGTTGATGATGAAGAGGTTGAACAGCATGGCGACGAAGCCGGCGACGTTGATCCAGGCCGCGCGCGTGTTGCGCCAGCCCGACGTCGCGCGGGCGTGCAGGTACGCCGCGTACATCACCCAGGTGATGAACGAGACGGTCTCCTTGGGATCCCAGCCCCAGAACCGGCCCCAGGCGGCCTCGGCCCAGATCGCGCCGAGGATGATGCCGGCACCGAACAGCGGGAACCCGATGATGGTGGTGCGGTACGCGAGACGGTCCAGGGTCTGCGCGTCCGGCAGGCGCTCGGCGATCCGGCCGAACACGCCGCGACCCTCCTCGCCCTTCGGGAACCGGATGCGCAGCAGGAACAGCAGGCTGGCGACGCCGGAGACCAGGAAGATGCCGCTGCCGACGCTGATGATGGTCACATGGATGGGCAGCCAGAACGACTGCAGGGCGGGCACGACGGGCGCGGCGTCGGCGTACAGCACGGTCGCCGCGAGGAACATCAGGATCAGCACCGGCACGAGAAGGTAGACCCACATGATCCGGTAGGCCGGCCGGCGCAGCACCACCAGGCCGAACAGCACCGCCGCGGCGCACGCCATCGACACGAACTCGTACATGTTGCCGAGCGGGAAGCGCTCGGTGGACAGCCCGCGCAGCACGATCGACGTGACCTGCAGGGCGGCCACCACGACGACGAGCGCGCGCCCCATGTTGCCGAGACGCTCGGACAGCGTCCGGCCCCGCGGCTCCTCCACCCGGCCCGGACCGTCCGGCGCCGAGGGCGGCTCGCCGGCCGCGCCGACGGCGACGAGCGTGCGCTCACGCTCGGCGACGAGATCGGCCCGGTGCGAGGCGTACTCGGCGATCAGCAACACCAGCGCGAGCACCAGCACCGCGAACGCCGATTCGAATGCCCAGTCGCTGTACTGCGCGAGGGTCTCGTTGAGGGTCATGCCTTCTTCTCCTGTGCTGCCTTCGCACGTGCGGTCGTGTCGTCGCCGAGCAATCGGCCGGTCAGACGCTCGAACTCGTCACCCCATCCGGCCTGGTCGGTCCGGGCGAGACCACCGAGTTCTACTACGGTACGTCGTTCCCCGTCGGCCACTGTACCGGCCGGGTAGGCCCGCACCCAGATCCGGCGGCGCTTGATCAGCAACGACACCAGTAGCCCCACCATCATCGTGATCGCCGAAACCAGCACCCAGGTCTGCGCCGGGTCGTGCGAGACCTGCAGGTTCACGAAATCGGTCGCGCCGTCGAAGCGGATCTGTGTCCCGTCGGGGAGCGTCACGCTCTCCCCCGCGAACAGGTTCACCCGGTCCTGCTTGACCAGCCGGCCCTGGTTGATCAGCTCACCGTTGAGGGAGAACAGCGACTGCGGGGTGCCGGTGTCGAGACCCGTGTCGCCCTTGTAGATGTCGATCGCGACGGCGGGATCGGTCAGCGCCGGGTAACCGGAGGACAACAGGTTGCCGTGGAACACCGCGGTGGGCGCGAACAGGCCCTCTATCGCGATCTGGTTGCGCCGCCGCTCGTCGGGATCCGGGTACATCCCGCCCGGCGGGTCGAACCGCATCGCGCCGCTGCTGAGGAAGGTGGTCGCGTCGTCGGGCCGCCACTGCAGCGTCTCGGTGCGGGTCTCGCCGTCGGGCCACGTCACCGTGAAGGACGGCGCGAAGCCGTGGCCCTGCAGGTAGACGCGGTCGCTACCGACCCGCAGCGGGTGGTTGACCCGCAGCTGCGCGTCGCGCCAGGTGTTCGTCGCCAGGTCGGCCCCCGCCTGGTAGTCGATGTTCGAGGTGAACATCTCGGCCTGCCCGTTGTCGAGATAGTCCGCGGAGAAGTCCTTCACGCGGATGCACATCGGAGTCAGGCCCGTGCCGTCGAGGGTGTTGCCCGCGCGGAACGAGTCGAACGCCGCCGGCGAGCTCGTGCAGAACTCCTCACCGTTGGCGACCAGGATGCGCTGGCCCTCGTAGCCGAACAGCTTGCCCACCGCGACCGCGGCGAGCAGACCCACCAGCGCGAGGTGGAACAGCAGGTTGCCGGCCTCGCGCAGGTACCCCTTCTCCGCGGAGAGCGTGAGCTCGCCGTCGCGCGCGCCGCGCCCCGCGGTCGTCTCCACGCCGCGCTCGGCGATGCGCCAGCCCCGCAGCTGACCGCGCACCCGGGCGAGCACCTCCTCGGGCGAGGCGTCGACCGTGGTCTCGAGGTGGTGCGGCAGCCGCGACAGGTTGCGCGGCGCCGGCACGGGCCGGGTGCGCAGCGCCCGGTAGTACTCCGTGCAGCGCGGCAGGATGCAGCCGATCAGGGAGACGAACAGCAGCACGTAGATCGCGGTGAACCAGAAGCTGCCGAACACGTCGAACAACTCGAGCCGGTCCAGGAGCGGCCCGAGGGTCGGGCGCGCGGCGATGTACTCGTCGACCTTGCCGGAATTGAGGCTGCGCTGCGGCAGCAGCGCGCCGGGGATCGCCGCCAGCGCGAGCAGGAACAGCAGCACCAGCGCGGTGCGCATCGACGTCAGGCCGCGCCAGGTGTTGCGGACGAACGCCGCGGCGCGACCGGCCGGGCCCTGCCGCGGCGGCGGGGTCGGCGACGTTGGGGCGGTGGGGGTGTCGGTGGCCGTCATATTGGCATCGTGACCTCGGAAATAAAGGCGTCCCGGATCCAGGAGACGAACACGTCCCAGGCGCCGGTGACGAGGGCGATTCCGACGGCCACGAGCATGAAGCCGCCGACGAGTTGGACGGTGCGGGCGTGGGCACGCAGCCAGCCCACCCCGCGCAGGGCCCGCGCCGAGCCCAGCGCGAGAACGACGAAGGGCAGCCCGAGGCCGAGGCAGTACGCCACGATCAACGCGACGCCCCGCGCGGCGGTGGTGCCCTCGGTGCCCGCGGCCAGGGAGATCACCCCGGCGAGTGTGGGACCGAGGCACGGCGTCCACCCGAGGGCGAAGACGCCGCCGAGCAGCGGCGCGCCTGCCAGTCCGGAGATGCGCCGGGGTTCAGGGCGGGTGTCGCGTTGCAACGCCGGGATCAGCCCGACGAACACCAGGCCCATCACGATGGTGACCACTCCGCCGATCCGCATCAGCACCTCGCGGTTGACGGAAAGCACGGAGATCGCGCCGAACACCGACGCGGTGGCGAGGACGAACACGACCGTGAATCCGGTGACGAACAGCGCGGCGGCCCCGGCGACGCGCAGGCGCCCGTCGTCGCGGACGGTGGTGGTGCGCCCGCGCGCCTCGGCGGCGGTCACCGCGGGGGCCTCGGCACCCACGACACCGGCCAGATAGGACAGGTAACCGGGCACGAGCGGCACCACGCAGGGCGATGCGAAGGACACGAGTCCGGCCAGCAGGCACGCCCCGAGGGCCAGCAGCAGCGGGCCGGACGAGGCGACCGACTGGAAGGTGTCCCCGATGCCCGCGGCGAGGACGGCCTCGCTCACCAGCGGATCACTGCTCACCACTGCACCACCCATGCCACTGCACCACCCATGTCACTGCACCACCCATGTCACTGCTCGGACGGACTTTCCGCGGCCACGCGCTCGACGACCGGCTGCAGATCGCTCGCGAGCAGTTCGGTCAGGAACACGGCGGCGACGCGGTGGTCACGGTCGAGGACGACCGTGGTCGGTACGACCGAGGTCGGGTAGTTCGCCCCCAGGGCGAGCAGCGAGCGCATCGACGGGTCGTAGATCGACGGGTAGCCCACCCGGTTGTCGACGACGAAATCCTGGGCCTTGTCGCGCTGGTTGTCGCGGACGTTGATGCCGAGGAACTGCACGCCCTGATCCTTGGTGGCCTCGTAGACCTGCTCGAGGTCGTCGGCCTCGCTGCGGCACGGGGCGCACCACTGGCCCCACACGTTGAGCACCACCACCTGGCCGGCGTAGTCGTCGAGCGAGAGGGTCTGCCCCTCGTTCATCAGGTCCTCACCCGACAGTGCACCGAGGGTGCCGCGGTCCGTGGGCGGGTCGTAGAAGATCCGGGTCTGGCCCCCGGGCGAGACGAAGTCGAAGGTGCCGCCGGTGGCGACGGCGTCGTCACCGGTGGCGCACGACGTGAGAGTGAGGCCGCAGGCCAGCGCCGCCGCCGCCAGCGCCGCCCGTCGCGTGGCCCGGCGCCTCATGCGCCGTGGACGGTCGGGTCCGAAGCCCCGGCCGGTTCGGAGTAGACGATGTCGACGAGGGTGTCGCCCTGGTACACCAGCGAGGTCAGCGATGCGAGGCTGCACTGACGGTGCTGCGGGTTGTGCCACAGCCGCTCGCCCTCGAGGAAGCGGCGCAGCGTCCACACCGGCAGCTGGTGGCTGACGCACACCGCCTCCCGGCCGACCGCGGCGATGCGGGCGGCGTTGACGGCGGCGAGCATGCGGTGCGCGATCTGCAGGTAGGGCTCTCCCCACGACGGGGTGAAGGGGTCGCGCAGCTTCCACCAGTGCCGCGGCCGGCTCAACGCCCCGTCGCCGACGGCGACCCGCAGGCCCTCGAACTGGTTGCCCGCCTCGATGAGGTTGTCGTCCGTCGCCACCGGCAGGCCGTGCTTGTCCGCGATCGGCTGGGCGGTCTGCTGGGCCCGCTCGAGCGGGGAGGCGACGATGTGCGCGACGTCGTGGTCGGCGAGCGCCGAGGCCACCGACCGGGCCTGTGCCTCCCCGGTCACGGACAGCCGGAAGCCGGGCAGACGGCCGTAGAGGATGCCGCTGGGGTTGTGCACCTCGCCGTGCCGGAGCACGTGCACGATGGTGCGGGACTCGGACGGGGCAGGTTCGGTCACGTGGGAATTCCTCGAGTGTGCGTCGGGTGTGGTGGCGTGGGAGGGCCCGCTCAGACGGTGGCGGCCGCCGCGGCCTTCGCTGCGTGCGGCAGTGCGTCGGCGATGCGGGAGAACGCGTCGTCGTCGAGCACGGAGGAGACGAACCACGTCTCGAACGCGCTCGGCGGGGCGTAGACGCCGTGGTCGAGCAGGGCGTGGAAGAACGCCGGGAACCGCCACGTCTGCGCGGCCTTGGCCTGCGCGTAGTCGGTCACCGGATCCTCGGTGAAGAAGACGCTGAGCATCGTGCCGGCGAACTGGACCCGGTGCGCGACGCCCTCGGCCGTGAGTGCCTCGCCGATCATCCGTCCGAGGGTGGTGGCGTTCCGGTCGAGCGCGGCGTAGGCGGCGCTGTCGGCGGCGCGCAGGCTGGCCAGCCCGGCGGCGACGGCGACCGGATTACCCGACAGGGTGCCGGCCTGGTAGACGGGCCCCGCCGGCGCGAGGTGGGCCATGACGTCGGCGCGGCCGCCGAACGCGGCCGCGGGCAGGCCGCCGCTCATCACCTTGCCGAACGTCATGAGGTCGCCGGCGACACCGTCGATGCCGTACCAGCCGGCCGGTCCCGCCCGGAACCCGGTCATCACCTCGTCCATGATCAGCAGCGCGCCGTGCTCGCGGGTCAGCTCGCGCAGGCCGGCGTTGAAGCCCGGCAGCGGCGGGACGGTGCCCATGTTGCCGGCGGCGGCCTCGGTGATCACCGCGGCGATCTTCCCCGGGTTGGCCGCGAACGCCGCGCGCACCGCCTCGAGGTCGTTGTACGGCACGACGATGGTGTCCTCGGCCTGCGCACCGGTCACACCCGGCGACGTCGGCAGCCCGAAGGTGGCGACGCCGGAGCCGGCGTCGGCGAGCAGGGCGTCGACGTGACCGTGATAACAGCCCGCAAATTTGACGATCTTGGTTCGGCCGGTGAATCCGCGTGCCAGCCGCACTGCGCTCATCGTCGCCTCGGTGCCCGAGTTGACGAGCCGGACCTGCTCGACGGGCTCGATGCGCCCCACGATCTCCTCGGCGAGTTCCACCTCACCGGCCGTCGGCGCGCCGAACGACAGGCCCGTCGTGGCGGCGCTGCACACCGCGTCGACGACCGCCGGGTGCGCGTGGCCGAGGATCATCGGCCCCCACGAACACACCAGGTCGACATAGGAATTGCCGTCCACGTCGGTCAGCGTGTAGCCCGAGGCGGACGCGACGAAGCGCGGGGTCCCGCCGACCGATCCGAATGCGCGGACCGGAGAGTTCACACCCCCGGGAATCACCTTCGACGCCCGGTCGAACAGTGCGGTGGAAACGGAGTCGCGGGCGCGAGATGCATCGGGGGTCGCAGTCACGACCTCCAGTGTCCCAGTTTCGCGGGATTTACCAAAAGGCGTGGACCCTGCAACGGCGGTCGTTCCGGTAGGAATGTGACCATGGTCTCGTTCGACGACGTCCGGATCGCCCTCGCGGACCGCTTCCGGGTGGTCACCGCCGCGTTGTCCGCCGACGGCCGTGAGGTACTTCTCACCGGACCGGTGGACGTCGGTGTCGACGTCGGCGGGTTCGCGGTCGTCGAACTCGACGACGGGCGCCGCCTCGCCGTGCAGGTCCGCAGCGTGCGCATCGTCGAACGCGAGGGCGCCGACGTCGACGTCACCGTCGACGAACCGGGTCTGCCGGTGCGGTCGGTGCGGGGCCGGGCGATGGTGCGGACGCTGGCGGGTTCCGCGACCGTCCTGGGGGTGTTCGGCGACGGCCGGTTCGTCGCCACGCCGGAGACGGAGCCGTTTCCCGAGCGGCATGTGCGTCCGGCCACCGAGGCCGAGACCGCGACGATCGCCGCCGCGCTCGCCGGCACCCTCGACGTGGGCACCATGCTGCACGCCCCGGCGGTGCCGGCGCGGCTGCACCCGGCGGGCTTCGCCCGGCACACCTTCATGTGCGGCCAGTCCGGCTCCGGCAAGACGTACACGACCGGCGCGGTCCTCGAACGGCTGCTCGCCGCGACGACCCTGCCGATCGTGGTGCTCGACCCCAACTCCGACCACGTGCAGCTCGGCCGGCTGCGGGATCCGGGGGACGACTCCCCCGCCGCGCGCCGGCATCGCGAGGCCGCGACCGGAGTGCGGGTGGTACGGGCCCGCGGCGCCGACTCCGACCACCTGCTGTGCCTGGATCTCAGCGACCTTCCCCTCGTCGCGCAGGCGCTGCTGCTGCGCCTGGACCCCGTGCACGACCTCGACGAGTACTCGGCGTTGCGCCGCGTCACCGCCTCCCTCGCCGTCCCCTACTCGGTCGCGGACGTGCGGTCCGCGGCGGCGGCCGACCCCGCGACCGCGCGTCTCGCGACCCGCATCGACAACCTGGGGATCGCGGCGTGGGAGCTGTGGCGCCGGGGGGACGAACGCTCGGCCGCCGAACTCGACATGACGGCGGGCCGGTGCTTCGTGATCGATCTCGGCAGCCTGAACTCCCCCGGCGAGCGGGCCGCGGTGGCGCTCGGCCTGCTGGGCCGGCTGTGGATGCTGCGGCGGCGCCGCCTGCCGATGCTCCTGGTGGTGGACGAGGCGCACAACATCCTGCCGGCGGCCACGGCGGACCCGTTGTCGTCGAGCACCGCGGATCTGGGGGTGCTCATCGCCGGCGAGGGCCGCAAGTTCGGGCTGCACCTGTTCGTCGCCACGCAGCGCCCCGGGAAGGTGCATCCGAACGTCGTGTCCCAGTGCGACAACCTGTTGCTGATGCGCATGAACGGCAGCACCGACATCGAGGAGCTCGCACACCTGTTCTCGCACGTCCCGCCGGCGATGCTGCACCGCGCCACGACGTTCGGGCTGGGCCAGGCCCTCTTCGCGGGACCGATCGCTCCGACCCCCCTGCTGGCCCGCGTCGGGACGCGGGTCAGTCCGGAAGGCGGGCGCGCGGACGTCCCGACGGACTGGGCGCATCCTGCAGCCGATACCGGCGTTCTCACATACCCACACGAGGGGCCCGAATCGTCCTAGTGTCGAGTCCATGACGACCACAGCTGAGCACATCCGCATCACCCTGGACGGCGCGTGGCGGCAGGCGCGCGAGCGGGCCCGCGCGGATCTGGACCGGCCCGAGTTCGCCCCGCACTACACGCCGGACCTGGACGCGGCCCGGGCGATCACGCTGAAGCAGATGCGGATGCTCGCCGAATCCGGCTATGCCCGGGCGGGCTTCTCCAAGGCGGTGGGCGGGGGCGGCGACGCCGGTGGTGCGGTGGCGTCGATCGAGATGCTCGCCATGTCGGACCTGTCGCTGATGGTCAAGGCCGGGGTGCAGTGGGGCCTGTTCGGCGGCGCGATCGAGAATCTCGGCACGACCCGTCACCACGAGCGCTACCTCGGCCCGCTCATCGACCTCGATCTGCTCGGCTGCTTCGCGATGACCGAGACCGGTCACGGCTCCGACGTCCAGTCGCTCGAGACGACGGCGTCGTACGACCCGGGCACCGAGGAGTTCGTGATCCACTCCCCCACCCCGTCCTCACGCAAGGACTACATCGGCGGCGCGGCGCAGCACGCGACGGTCGCCGCGGTGTTCGCGCAACTGATCACCGGGGGCAAGTCCCAGGGCGTGCACTGCTTCGTCGTGCCGATCCGCGACGAGAACGGCGACGACCTGCCCGGCGTCACCACCTCCGACTGCGGCCACAAGGGCGGCCTGCCGGGCGTGGACAACGGGCGGATCATGTTCGACCACGTGCGGATCCCGCGGGAGAGCCTGCTCAACCGGTACGCCGACGTCGAGCCCGACGGGACCTACGTCTCGGCGATCGAGAACCCGAACCGCCGCTTCTTCACCATGGTGGGCACGCTCGTGCGGGGCCGGGTCACCGTCGGCGGCTCGGCGGGTGCCGCGGCCCGCGTCGCGCTGTCGATCGCGACGCGGTACGCGTTGCAGCGCCGCCAATTCAGCGCCCCGGGCGACGAGAACGAGGTGCTGCTGATGGACTACCTGGTGCATCAGCGCCGCCTGCTGCCGCTCATCGCGAGGTCGTACGCGCTGACCTTCGCGCAGAACGAGCTGGTCTCGACCATGGACCGGATCCAGACCACGCCCGTCGACGACGTCGACCCCCAGGAGCAGCGTGAGCTCGAGAGCCGCGCCGCCGGACTGAAGGTCGCCAACACCGCCCACGCGACGCGCGCCATCCAGGAGTGCCGCGAGGCCTGCGGCGGCGCCGGATACATGGCCGAGAACCGGCTGACGGCGTTGAAGGCGGACACCGACGTGTTCACCACCTTCGAGGGCGACAACCACGTGCTGACCCAGCTCGTCGCCAAGGAACTGCTCACCGCCTACGCGGACGAGGTCCGCGGGATGAGCCCGGTGGAGTGGATGAAGTTCGCCGCCGTCACGGTGTCGGACATCGTCAAGAAGCGCACCGCCGCGCAGCAGATCCTCCAGACCCTCGTCGACACCCGGAAGGACAACGAGGAGGACGGCAGCCTCTTCGACCGGGGCACGCAGATGGCGATGTTCGAGTCCCGGGAGCAGTACCTGCTCTCGACGGCGGCGCGGCGGCTGCAGGCCGCGTCGAAGCGCGAGGAGAACATGTTCGACGCGTTCAACTTCGTGCAGGACCACGTGCTGCACGCCGCGCAGGCCCACATCGACCGGGTCGTGCTCGAGGCGTTCGTCGCGGGCATCGACTCGTGTCCCGACGAGGCGGGCCGCGAGCTGCTGTCGGACCTGTGCGACCTGTACGCGCTGAGTGTCATCGACGAGGACAAGGCCTGGTACATGGAGCACCGGCAGCTGTCGGTGGAGCGGGCGAAGGCCGTGTCACGCGGCATCAACGAACGCTGCCGGACCCTGCGCCCGCACGTGACGACGCTCGTCGAGGGTCTCGGCGTGCCGGAGCACCTGCTGGGGTCGGCGATGCTCGACGGTCCGGGCACGGACGCCGGTCGCCTCGGCTGACCCGCCGGGCCGGGTGCGCGGATCAGACCAGTGCCAGCACCCGGCACGGTCCGCCGGTGCCGCCGACGTGCTTGGGCGCGCCGACGACGACGGTCGCGCCGCGCGGCGGCACGGCCGCGAGGTTCGCCATCGCCTCGATGCCGTAGCGGCCCGCGCCGAGCAGCTCCACGTGGGCGCCGAAGTCGCTGCTGCTCGCCCGGTCGAGGCTGAGGGTGTCGACGCCGAGCCCCACGACGTTCCGTTCGTGCACGAGCATCCGCACGGCGTCGCGGTCGAATCCCGGCGCGTGCGGGATGCGCAGCGCGTCGGCGTTGACGAAGCGGGCGGGGTCGGCGAGGCGGGCCTCCCAGCCCGAGTGCATCGCGACGAACGCGCCCGGCGGGATCGGGCCGTGCTGCTGTTCCCAGGCCCGCACGTCGGCGACGGTGACCACGGAGTCGTCGTCCTGCGCGGCCTTGCCGGCGATGTCGACGACGGCGAGCGGGGCCACGAAGTCGCGCACCGGCAGCGCCTCGACGGTGGCGCCGCCGCGCACGATGTGGGCCGGGGCATCGAGATGGGTGCCGGTGTGCTCCCACAGCGACATCTCGTTGACGGCGAACCGCCCGGTGTCGAGCGTTGCGACGGGACGCATCGTGAACTGCTCGTTGCCGGGCCAGACCGGGAACTGCGGGGTCAGCGTGTGGGTCAGGTCGATCACCGCGTCGGCCCGCACGGGGGTGGTGTTCCCGCCGGCCCGTGCGGCGGGCGTCGCGGCGAGGCCCGCGGCGGTCACGCCCACTGCGGCGAGGAAGGACCGGCGGCCGAATCGGCTTCGGCTGTCCTGGATCTCGCGATACACCCGGTCGAGCACCGTCGGTGAGCACATCGTCTCGCCCTCTCAGTCGGCGGCAGGTTCCACCAGCAGGACGCGGTCGCCGCTTCCGTTGTCCGTCGTGACGAGCAGTGCCCCGTCGGGCCGCGCGGTCACCGACCGCAGCCGGCCGAATCGGCCCTCGAGCGCGGTCGCGGTCTCGTCCACCGCGCGGCCGTCGGCGGTGAGTTCGAGGAACAGCAGCTTCTCCTGCTGTTGGCTCGTGATCACCAGTGCGCCGTCCCACCCGTTCCAGCCGGCACCGGCGACGAACGTGCCGCCGGGAGTCGCGAGGGTGGGGGCGCCGGAACTCCACACGGCCCCGATCGCCCCCGGAACGCGGGCCGGGTCGGTCATGGGCACCGACTCGTCGTAGACGAACGGGAAGCGGTCGGGCCGGTAGCCGTAGTTGCCACCCGGCAGCAGCAGATTCACCTCGTCGTCGCGGCCGGTGCCCTGCTCGACCGCATAGAGTTCGCCGGTGCCGGGACGCTGCGCCAGTCCCTGCACGTTGCGGTGGCCGAGAGTGAACACCGGGCTGTTCGGATCGGGGGTGCCCGCCGCGGGAGTGCCGTCGGGATCGATGTGGAGCACCTTGCCGCCCAGGCTGTTCCGGTCCTGAGGAACCTGGGGGTGGGCGGTGTCACCCGTGCCGACGTACAGCGATCCGTCGGGGTGGGCGAGCAGCCGGCAGCCGCCGTGACGGCCGCCCTGTCCGGCCGGAATGCCGGCGAGCACGGTGGCACCACGGGTCAATTCCGTCCATCCGGCATCGACCGTCCACGACTGCACGCGGATGTCGGTGCCGTCCGGGCCGCGATGACCCTGGCAGCTGTAGAGGGTCCGGCTCGTCCCGAAATCGGGCGCCAGCGCCAGTCCCATCAGACCGGTCTCGCCCTCGGCGTACAGGTCGGACAGGTCGGCGCGCACGTCGCGGACGTCACCGTCCGGGCCACGGGCCACGAAGCGGCCCCTGCGTTCTCCGGTGAGGATCGTCCCGTCCGGCGCGGCGACGACGTCCCAGGGCTTGCTCAGCCCCTCCATCAGCGGCGTCACGGTCAGCGCCGGCAGCGCGCCCGCCTCGGGTGGCGCCGCGTGGGCGCTCGGCGCCCCTGCCGCGAGCACGCCCGCTGCGATCGCCGCCGCGCACCTCCCCGGGATTCGCACGCGCATCTCCTCCTCGCCGGATCCCGGCGATGTTACGGAAGGCGATGCGCCGGACGGCGACGACACGCGCGGCGGCGTCAGATTCGTTCGGGTTCCGCTGCGGAGGAGTCCGCCGGGACCGACCGGAGCCGGTGCGCGCGGGCCGGAACCGCGCGGCGCGCGGCGAGCACGCCGAGCACCGCCACGGCCGCGAACCCGAACAGCAGGAGCCGCGCCGAGCGCACGTCGGACGGTTGTCCCGCGTTGACGAGGACCCCGGCCAGTGCTGCGCCGAACGCGTTCGCGATCAACTGGACGGTGTTGATCGCGGCGGACGCCCTGCCGCTTTCGCGCGGGTCGGCGACGGCGTTCATCGCGCCGACCGCGAGGTGCGGCCACGCGATGCCGATGCCCGCGCCCGCGACGACCAGTCCCGTGACCCACGCCGCGACCGCAGCCGGTCCGGCCTCGTCACGCACGACGGTCGCCATGAGCGCGAGACCGAGGCCGACGAGCACCGGAGCGCTCACCACGATGCGGTGCACGGTCCGTGGCGCGGACGCCGAGGCGCTCGGGATCTCGCCGAGCGTCCACCCCACCGCGAGCGCGGCGCCGAGGAAGCCGGCGGCCAGCGGCGCGAGGCCGGCGAGGCGCTGCCCGAACAACGGGACGAACGTCTCGGCGGTCGAGGCGACCGCCAGCACTGCGATCGTCAGGTACACCCAGCGCAGCCGGGCGGTGGTGAACGTCGCCGCGGGCAGGATGCCGTGCGGGCTGCGGCGGTCGACGGCGACGAACGCGACCACGGCAGCGGACGCGACCGCGATGAGGGTGATCGTGGGCGCACTGCCGGTCACGACGGCGGCCACGCTGACCGCCAGGGCCGCGGCGGTGAGCAGGGCGAGCGAACCGAGCGGAATCCTGCCGGCATCCCGCGATCCGCGGGCGTGCGCCGGCAGGGTGAAGGGCACCGCGGCGGCGACCGCGAGCGTGCAGACCACTAGCGCGCCGAACGCCCATCGCCAGGCGTGGAACTGGGCGAACACGCCGCCGACGGCGGGTCCCGCAAAGGTCCCCACGCCCCACATCGCCGATACGAGCGCCGCGCCGCGGCTCCAGAGGCGTTCGGGCAGTGCACTGTTCAGAACGGCGTAGCCGAGCCCGGCGAGCAGGCCGCCGCCGAGTCCCTGGACCGCCCGGCCCGCCAGCAGCGTCTCCATGGACGGGGCGAGCGCACACACGAGGGTGCCGGCCGCGAAGGTCCCGAGCGCCACGAGGTAGGCGCCCCGGGGTCCGCGGGCGGCGAGGAGGCGGGCCACGGCCGTCGAGGAGATCACCGACGCGATGAGGAACACCGTCGCCGTCCACGCGTAGTAGGCGTGGCCGCCGATCTCCTCGACCGCGGTCGGCAGCAGGCTCGTGGTGAGGTACACGTTGGTGGCGTAGAGGGCAACTCCGCCGGCGAGAACCGATGCTGTACCGAGGTATTCGCGGCCGAGAAGTTCCGACCAGGAGCCGGCGCGAGTCGTGGATCCGTGCATGCCGGTGACTGTAGAGTCTCGAGTGCACTTGAGATCAAGCGCGGGGAACGGAGTCGTGATGAGCCGCACGAGCGAAGAACTGCTGGCGATCGGTGAGGTCTCCCGGCGCACGGGCGCCGCCGTGTCTGCGATTCGCTACTACGAGTCGCTGGGACTTGTGACGGCACACCGCACCGCAGGCGGCACGCGCCGCTTCCCCCGGCACACGATCCGGCGCATCTCGATCATCCAGCTGGCGACCCGGTTCGGCATTCCGCTCGCCGAGGTGGCCGAGGTGTTCTCGGCGCTGCCGGCCGACAGGCCCCCGACCCGACGGGACTGGATGCGCATCTCGCGGGCATGGCACGAGCGCCTCGAGGAACGCAAGCAGGCGATCGACCGGATGCAGCGCGAACTGGCGGGGTGCATCGGCTGCGGCTGCCTGTCACTGCAGGCGTGCACCCTGTTCAATCCGGGCGATCGGCTGGGCGAGGACGGCGCGGGCGCGCGGCGCGTCGACCCAGGGCCACGCTAGACGGGGGCGACCTGCAGAATCTTGTCGCCGGAGCCGTTGTCGGTGGTGACGAGGAGCGAGCCGTCGGGCAGCGGGGTGAGCGACCGCAGGCGGCCGTACTCCCCCTCGAGCAGCGTCGCCGACTCGGTGACGCTGCGGCCGTCGCCGGACAGGCGCAGCAGCAGGAGCTTCTCGTCCTGCTGGCTGCTGACGACGAGCGCACCGGACCACGGGCCCCACGCCGGCCCGGCCGCGAACGCCAGCCCCGGGGTGGCGATGGTGGGCGAGCCGGAACTCCACACCGCCGGGATCGCGCCGGGCACGCGCTCGGGATCGGTCATCGGCACCGATTCGTCGTACGTGCCGGGTTCGCGGTCGGGACGCCAGCCGTAGTTGCCGCCCGGCACGAGCAGGTTGACCTCGTCGTCGCGGCTGCTGCCCTGCTCCACCGAGTAGAGCCGGCCGGTGCCGGGCTGCAGCGCCAGCCCCTGCACGTTGCGGTGGCCGAGGGTGAACACGACGCTGCCCGGATCCGGGTTGCCGGGCGCCGGCGACCCGTCGGGGTTCAGGTGCAGCACCTTGCCGCCGAGGCCGGCCGGATCCTGCGGCGCCGTCGGGCGGGTGGCGTCGCCCGTGCCGATGTACAGGGTGCCGTCGGGGTGCGCGAGGATCCGGCAGCCGCCGTGGCGCCCGCCGCGGGCGACGGGCAGGCCCTCGACGACGGTGCGCTGCCGCGTCATCGTGGTCCAGCCGGGATCGACGGTCCAGGCGTAGACGCGGACGTCGTCGGGGTCGCGGTGCCCCTGGCACGCGTAGACGGTGCGGCTGGACTCGAAGTCGTGGCCGAGCGCCACGCCCATGAGCCCGGTCTCCCCCACCGCGTACAGGTCCGGCAGGTCGGCGCGCAGTTCCTCGACGCGCCCGTCGGGCCGCCGGACGACGAACCGGCCCGACCGTTCCCCGGTCAGCAGCGTCCCGTCGGGGGCCTGCACCACGTCCCACGGATGGTCGAGACCGTCGACGACGGTGGTGACGGTGACCCGCGGCGCGGCCGGCGACTCGGGGACCGCGCTCGGCGTACCCGAGAGCACCGTCCGCGCGGGCTCCTCCGGCGCACACGCCGTCAGGACGCACGCCAGCCCCGCAGCGCACAGTCCGTGGGCGATCCGCATGCCGATCGGGCTCCTCGGGCGATCAGGGTTTGAGAACGAGGCGGGCGATCGCGTCCGAGGCCTCCTGGATCTTCGCGTCGGCCTCCGGTCCGCCCTGCCGGGCGGCGTCGACGACGCAGCCGGCCAGGTGCGCGTCCAGCAGCTTGAGCGAGACCGTCTGCAGGGCCTTGGTGACGGCGGAAACCTGGGTCAGGACGTCGATGCAGTAGCGGTCGTCCTCGATCATCCGGGCAATGCCCGCAACCTGTCCCTCGATCCGGCGCAGGCGCTTGAGCAGGTCCTCCTGGTGCGGGGTGTATCCGGCCATACCCGCATCGTACCCCTAGGGGGTATTAAAGCAAGGGTGGATCGGCGCGCTCGGCCAGCACCGTCCCGAGTTCGGACCGCAGCCGCTCGTGGTCCCTGGCCCAGGCCCGCACCAGGGCGCCGCCGCGCAACCGCAGGCCGACGGCCGTGCGACCCCGCGGCACGTTCGACAGCTCCCCCAGCGGCCGGGCCGTCTCCCAGCGCTCGGGTTCGCGGGCCCGGGGATCGGCCGCCGGCAGCACCGCGTCGATCTCCTCGAGCGGCAGCTCCTCGGTGCCGAGGCGCAGCGTCGCCGCGGTCAGCTCCACGCTCACGTGCCGCCGGGCCGCGACGACCGTCACGTACGCGAAACCGCTGAGGACGAGAGCGATCACCGGCAGGGAGACCCAGTGGACCACCGGCCCGGTCAGCAGCTCCACCGCGAGCACGACGACGCAGAGCACCGGGCCGAGCGCCACGGTGCGCCAACGCGCACCGGGCTCGTGGAATCGGGGCTCGGCCGGCTCGCTCACGTCGCGATCAGGCGCTGAGCATGCCCGGAACGACGACCAGCACCAGGGTCACCACACCCAGGACGGCGATGAGGCCGATCAGAACCAGCTCACGACGACGACCGTAGGGCCGGGGCTCCACCTGCATGAAAGTCCTCTTCGCTCGTCGGGAACGACCGCGCGGGCCGTGGGTCGTCAGACACCGTACTCCGCGCGCCCGGGGGGTCAGCTCGGGGGCAACCGAAGGAAGTACAGGTTCGGCTCGCGGCGGTGCATGAGCACGATCGCCCCGACCGAGCACACACCCTGCAGGATGCTCACGAGGCCGATCACGAGTCCGGCCCCACCGCCCAGCGCACCGACGCCGAACACCGTGGGGAGCGCCGTGAAGGTCAGGAAGACGCCGATCATCGTGAGCAGCATGCGCGCCCAGTTCCGGCCGCGGCGCATCGCGAAGACCACCAGCAGGAACAGGCCGGTGAAGGCCAGGCCCAGGACGGCGGTGATCCCGAAACCCAACGGCAGCAACGATTCCACCGATTCCCGGGGCATCTCCACCGGGGGCGTCTGCCGCGCCAGCTCGGCCGTCATCTGGTCGACGAACTCGTCCCTGCGCTCCCACATCAGCGCCACGCTCGCACCGAGGTACACCAGGCCCAGGACCGCGACCGCACACCACAGCTGGAACGCGGTCTCCACGTCCACGGGGGTGGGGCGCCGCTCCCCCGGCGCCGTCCCGGGCGGCGTGGCCGGCGGCCCGGGCCACTGCGACGGTTCGGGCGTGCTCACGCGAGCCGGCCCGCGACCTCGGCCGCCCAGTAGGTGAGCACGATGTCGGCGCCGGCGCGGCGGATACTCGTCAGCGACTCCAGTATTGCCGCGTCCCGGTCGATCCAGCCGTTCTGCGCGGCGGCGGTGATCATCGCGTACTCGCCGGAGATCTGATACGCCGCGACGGGCACGTCCGAGCGGTCCGCGACCTCGCGCAGCACGTCGAGGTACGACATCGCGGGCTTGACCATCACCAGGTCGGCGCCCTCGGCGAGATCGAGATCGACTTCGCGCAGCGCCTCCCGACGGTTCGCCGGATCCTGCTGGTAGGTGCGCCGATCGCCCTCGAGCGAGGAACCCACCGCGTCGCGGAACGGCCCGTAGAACGCCGACGCGTACTTCGCGGAGTACGCGATCTGCCCCACGTCCTGATGCCCCGCGGCGTCGAGCGCCGCCCGGATCGACGCGACCTGGCCGTCCATCATCCCGCTCGGCCCGAGCAGGTGCGCGCCCGCCTCGGCCTGCGCGACGGCCATCTCCGCGTACCGCTCGAGCGTCGCGTCGTTGTCCACCTCACCCGAAGCGCCCAGGACGCCACAGTGACCGTGGTCGGTGAACTCGTCGAGGCACGTGTCGGCCATCAGGACCGTCGCGTCGCCGAGTTCGGCGCGCAGGTCGCGCAGCGCGCGGTTGAGCACGCCCTCCGGGTCGGTGCCGCCGGATCCGCGGGCGTCCTTGTCCTCGGCCCGCGGCACGCCGAAGAGCATCAGCCCGCCGACACCGGCCTCGACCGCGGCGGTCGCCGCGGCCGGCAGCGAGTCGGGGGTGTGCTGGTACACGCAGGGCATCGAGGGAATCTCGCGCGGCGCGTCGAGCCCGTCGGCGACGAACATCGGCAGCACCAGATGCCGCGGCTCGAGGGAGGTTTCGGCGACCAGCCGGCGCATGGCCGGGGTGGTGCGCAGCCTGCGGGGACGGACATCGGGATACATCGGCGGACTCACCTTCCATGCAAGCCGTGCGCGGTTTCGGTAGCGGCAGCCACCGGAACCGCGCACGGTGGGTCAGCGGCGGGCGCGGGACTTCTTGCGGGGCGGCGGCAGCGCGCCCTCGGCCCGCAGCCGGGCGGCGTGCTCGGCGAGCGCCTCCACCAGGGGACCGATCTGGGCGGTCTCCGGCTGCACGTCCACCCGCAGGCCGAACTCGATCGCGGTCTCCGCGGTCTTCGGCCCGATGCACGCGACGATGGTGCGCGCGTGCGGCTTACCGGCGATACCCACGAGGTTGCGGACCGTCGAGGACGAGGTGAAGCACACCGCGTCGAACCCACCGGTCTTGATCATCTCGCGGGTCTCGGCCGGCGGCGGCGCTGCCCGCACCGTGCGGTAGGCCGTCACGTCGTCGATCTCCCAGCCCCGCTCGCGCAGGCCCTCGGCGAGGGTCTCGGTGGCGATGTCGGCGCGCGGCAGCAGCACCCGGTTGACCGGGTCGAAAACGTCGTCGTACGGGGCGAACTCGGCCAGCAGGCCCTCGCTGGACTGCTCACCGGAGGGCACCAGCTCGGGGGTGATCCCGAACGAGCGCACCTTGTCCGCCGTCGCCTGCCCGACACACGCGATCTTCACGCCCGAGAAGGCGCGGGCGTCGAGGCCGAACGCCTCGAACTTCTCCCACACCGCGCGCACCGCGTTGGTGGAGGTGAACACCACCCACTGGTAGCGGCCGTCCACGAGACCCTTGACGGCCCTCTCCATCTGGGCCGGGCTGCGGGGCGGCTCGACGGCGATGGTCGGCACCTCGATCGGGATGGCGCCGTGCGCGACGAGCCGCTCGCTCATCTCCCCGGCCTGCTCCTTGGTGCGCGGCACCAGCACCGTCCAGCCGTACAGCGCGCGGGACTCCCACCACGAGAGCTTGCCGCGCTGCGAGACGATCTTGCCGACGGTGACGATGAGCGGCCCCACCAACTCGGAGCCGGCATCGTTGAGCGTGGCGAGGGTGGCCTCGACGGTGCGCTGTTGACGGGTCGTGCCCCGGACGGTGATCGCCGCGGGGGTCTGCGGCGCCAGCCCGTGCTCGACGAGGGCGCTGGCGGTCTCCGCGAGGTGACCGGACGTGGCGTGCAGCACCAGCGGGCCGGGCGCGGCGGCGAGCGCCGCCCAGTCCACCTCGCCGCGCACGTCGACCTCGGTGTGGCACGAGCCCAGGGCCATGCCCGCGTAGCTCGGCACGGCCGAGCCGGGGGTCAGGCCCGGCAGGACCTCGAACACCACCTGGGTGCGGGCGACGGCGTTGACCTCGGCGATCACCGAGTCGGTGGTCAGCGGATCACCGGCGACGAGGCGCACGACGTCGTGGCCGTTCTTCGCCTCCGCGACGAGGGTCTTGGCGACCTCGGTGGGCTCGCCCAGCGCGGGACGCACCTCGGCGACGGGCTCCCCGGTCTCCGGGTCCCGGCCGGCGGTGGTACCGACGAGCGCGACCACCCCCTTGTCGACGTCGGGGTCGGTGAAGGCGATCGTCGCGCCCGCGAGCACGTCGCGGGCTCGCACGGTCAGCAGAGCCGGGTCGCCCGGCCCAGCTCCCACGAACAGGATCCGTCCGGGATTGTGCTTACGGACTCGGCTCATCGGTCATTCTCCAGTGCGGTCAAATCTGCGGTAAGGGGAAACCTGGGGTGTGGACGGAGGGCGTCAAACATCTGCGGTGCCCTGTTCCGGCGCGTCGTCCGCACGGCTGGTCATCAGCTCGCGCGCACCGAGATCGAGCAACTCGCGGGCCACCGCCCGGCCCAGCTCCTCCGCGCGGTCGGGATCGCCGACGGCGCTCGCGCGCAGCACGTCCGAGCCGTCCAGGGCGGCGGCGCAGCCGCGCACGGACAGTTCCTCGATCACGCGGCCGTCGTCGTCGAGGGATTCGACGACCTCGGCAACGGCCCCGACCGGGGCGGTGCAGCCGGCCTCGAGCTCGGCGAGCAGGGCCCGTTCGGCGACGACCGCGACGCGGCTGGCGCGGTCGTCGAGGCCGGCGAGGATCTCGATCAGTGCGGTGTCCCCGGCGCGGCATTCGACCGCGAGGGCCCCCTGGGAGGGCGCCGGCAGCATCTGCACCGGCTCGAGCGACTCGGTGATCCGGTCGAGGCGGCCGATGCGCGAGAGCCCCGCCCGGGCGATGACGATGGCGTCCAGTTCGCCGGACGCGACCTTCCCGAGCCGGGTGTCGATGTTCCCGCGCAGCGGCTGGATGTCGAGGCCCAGGCCCATGGCGGCGAGCTGGGCACGCCGCCGCGGCGCGGAGGTGCCCACGCGGGAGCCGGGCGGCAGTTCGCCGAGCACCAGGCCGTCGCGGGCGACGAGCGCGTCACGCGGATCCTCACGCGGCGGCACGGCCGCGATCACCAGACGCGGATCCTGCGCGGTCGGCAGATCCTTGTACGAGTGCACGGCCAGGTCGACGTCGCCGGCGAGCAGCGCCTCGCGCAGCTCGGCGGTGAAGACGCCGACGCCGATCCGCTCGACCGGACCGGCGGTCACGTCGCCCTTGGTGGTGATGACGACCAGCTCGGCGGGATGGCCGGCGGCGATCAGCGCGTCCCGGACGGTGCCCGCCTGCGTGGTCGCCAGCAGGCTGCCGCGCGTTCCGATCCGCAGCGTGCGGCTGCCGGTCCCGGCTTCGATCCGGGTGTCCGATGCGACCTCGGCGCTCATGCCTGCCTTTCCTCTCGGGGAGCCCCCAGCGGGCCGGGAAACTGCTTCCGGGGAGCCTGCAGCTCCGTGGTGACGGCCGGATCCAGCGCGGCCGAGAGATCGGTCGCGCCGGTCACGTCGGGCAGCGCGCCGAGCTCCTTCGCCACCGGGGTGGCGACGGCCTCGGCGGCACCCGGACGCAGTTCGAACAGCTCGCGCAGCGCCTCGGCGTACTGGTCGCCGCCGGGGGTGGACGCCAGTTGTTTGACGCGCACCGTCGGCGCGTGCAGCAGCTTGTCCACGACGCGGCGCACCGTGCGGGCGACCTCCCCGCGCTGGCCGTCGTCGAGCCCCGGCAACCGGGACTCGAGCCGCAGCAGCTCGCCCTCGACGACCTCGGCGGCACGCTGGCGCAGGGCGGTGACGGTGGGGGTGACCTCGGCGAGGCGCTGGGACGCGAGGTAGTCGGCGAGTTCGCCGGCGACGATCGAGCGGGCGGCCTCGGTGTCGGAGGCGGCGGCCCCGGCCGCGGGATCGCGTTGCAGCGACTCCATGTCGAAGACGGTGACGCCGGGCAGACCCGAGACGGCAGGCTCCACGTCGCGCGGCAGGCCGAGATCGCAGATCACCAGCGGGCGGGTGCTGCGCTCGGGCTGGGCGAGGGCCCGGTGCGCGTCGGCGAGGGTGACGACCGTACCAACGGCCCCCGTGCAGGTGACGGCCACATCGGCCTGCGACAACGCGGCGGCGAGCCGCTCGAACGGCATGACGTCGGCCTCGACGCCGTTGCCGCGTGCGGTCTCGGCGAGCCGCTCGGCGCGCTCGCGGGTCCGGTTGACCACCACGATGCGCCCGATTCCGGCGCGGGTGAGGTGCGCGACGGCGAGCCCGCCCATCGCGCCCGCGCCGATCACGGCGGCGGTGCGGCCGGCGAGACCGTCGAGCGATGTCGCGGCCTTGTCCAGCGCCACCGACACGACGGAGGCACCCGCCGCGTCGATGCCGGTCTCGGTGTGCACCCGCTTGCCCACACGCAGCGCCTGCTGGGCCAGCTCGTGCAGGGCCCGGCCGGCGGCCTGCTGGGCGTCGGCGCTCGCGTAGGCGGTACGGATCTGGCCGAGGATCTGCTGCTCGCCGACCACCATGGAGTCCAGCCCGCTGGCCACGGCGAACAGATGCTCGGCGGCCGCCTCGCTGTAGCGCACGTACGCGTGCTTGTGCAGGTCGACGAGGGTCAGGCCCGAGTGCTCAGCCATGAGCTCGCTGACGTCGGCCAGCGCACCGTGGAACGCGTCGACCACCGCGTAGATCTCCACCCGGTTGCAGGTGGAGACGATCATCGCCTCCGAGATGTGGTCGGAGGCCATCATCTTGTCGGTCAGCTTGGGTCGATCGGTGTCGGTGACGGCGACCTTCTCGAGGACCGAGACGGGCGCGGTCCTGTGCGAGACCCCGACGAGGAGAACACTCACGGCGCAATCACCGATCCGTTTCTTGTCGCTGCCGAGGCCACTGGGCTCGGCGTTCCTGATGCGGTGTGCCCGTTCGCGCTCGGCGCGGTGAGCCCCGACGCGGCGCGCCGGGTGTCGGTCAGGCCCGCGTGACTGCCGCCCGCCACCTGGGCGAGTGCGTCGTTGCGGGCGCTGTGGAACGAGAGGACCTGCATTTCCACGGACAGGTCGACCCGCCGGACCTCGACATGGTCGGGCACCGCGAGGGGCGCCGAGGCGAAGCTCAGCACGGACCGGACACCGGAGCGCACCAGCAGGTCGCACACACCCTGGGCGGCGTCGTCCGGGGTGGCGATGACGCCGATCGTGGCACCGAGTTCGCGGGCCGCCGCTTCGAGCCCGTCGACGTGGCGGATGGTCAGGTTCCCCACCCGCGTCCCCACCCGCGCCGGGTCGGCGTCGAACAGTCCGGCCATCGTGAACCCTCGGCGGTCGAAGCCGGCGTACCCGGCCAGGGCACGGCCGAGATTGCCGACGCCGACGAGCACCACGCGGTGCCCCCGGTCGAGGCCGAGTGCGTTCTCGATGCGGGCCTGCAGGCGCAGCACGTCGTAGCCGACGCCGCGCACCCCGTTGGGCCCGAGAAAGGACAGATCCTTGCGAAGCTTCGCGGAACCGACCCCGGACGCGGTGGCGAGTTCCTCGCTCGAGACGATGAGCGTGCCCTCGTCGGCGAGCATTCCGAGGACCCGCAGATACGTCGCGAGACGCGTCACAGTAGCCTGGGGGATGTCCCGCACAGGGACACCGGGAGACGCACCCCCGCCGACTTCGGCGACGCCGCCGCGGGCAGCGTCGCCCTGCGGGGGGTGCAGCTCTGTCACGTTCGTGGCTCCTCGTCCGGCCGACGGGTACACGTCGGTCCTCACGGTGATCCGGGGGATTCGTTCACACCACGGTAACCGCTTGTGAAGCCCTGCACAAAGTTGCTCGAACGGCCCCGAATGTGCTTCTCACCTGCACGACGGTTCCGCCCAGGGGCGCTCAACCGGCGAGATCGGCCCGCAACCGCGGCTCGTCGACCTCCCAGTAGCTGTGCTCACGGCCGTCGAGCAGCACCACCGGCAGACGATCGCCGAATTCGGCGCGCAGGTCGGGATCCGTTGAGGCAGCCCGATCGACGTCGATGCACGTCAGCCCGGCTCCGAACTCGTCGCACAGTTGCTCGAGCAGAGTCAGTGCCGGCGCGCAGGCACCGCAGCCGGCTCGGACGAGGAGGGTGATCTCGTGGCGGGTGCCGGATGTGGCGGCGGGTCCGGGCAGATGTTCGCTCATGGGGTCAACTGTGCGTCATACCCCGCCGAGACGAACGTCACACCCACCGGCCACATGCGGCAACGCGCGGAGGGGGCCGTGTCGCGGGCTAGGCTGGGGCGGTCTGCCACACACGACGGCCGGCCGCCGACGAACCGGCCGGCAGCACTCGACGGCGCGGCCGTCGCGCAACAGGGAGGTGCAGGTGCCGGAACGGCCAGTGCCACACGGCTGGGGATTCGGCGAGAACCTGGCCGGCCGCGTCAGCGAGACCCTGGCGGGTCTGATCCGGCCCGGCCGGCGCCGGCTGCTGAGCAAGTTCGGCCCCAGCGAGGCCGAGGTCCGCGCGAACCTCGCCGGCCAGGCGAGCGCCGACGCCGCTCTCGCGCTGCAGGAGGCCCGCACCGAGGCCGAGCCCGCCGACACCTCGACCACCGCCGTTCCGCAGGACCTGACCGCGGCCGCGTTCTTCGACGTCGACAACACGATGGTGCAGGGCGCGTCGATCATCCATTTCGCGCGCGGACTCGCCGCCCGCGACTACTTCACCAAGTCCGACCTGGCCGAATTCGCCTGGCAGCAGGTCAAGTTCCGGGTCACCGGCAAGGAGAACTCGGACGACGTCGCCAGCGGCCGCGAGAAGGCGCTGTCGTTCGTCGCCGGCCGGTCCACGGCGGAGCTGGCCCGCCTCGGCGAGGAGATCTACGACGAGATCATCGCGGACAAGATCTGGCCCGGCACCCGGGCGCTGGCGCAGATGCACCTCGACGCCGGGCAGCAGGTGTGGCTGGTGACGGCCACCCCGGTCGAACTGGCGAACGTCATCGCCGAGCGGCTCGGTCTGACCGGCGCCCTCGGCACCGTCGCCGAATCGGAGGACGGCGTGTTCACCGGCCGCCTCGTCGGGGACATCCTGCACGGCCTGGGCAAGGCCCACGCGGTGCGGGCCCTGGCGATCCGCGAGGGCCTGAACCTCAAGCGCTGCACGGCGTACTCCGACAGCCACAACGACGTGCCCATGCTCTCGCTCGTCGGCACGCCGGTCGCCGTCAACCCGGATGCCGACCTGCGGGAGCTGGCGAAGACCCGGGGCTGGGAGATCCGGGATTTCCGCACGGCCCGCAAGGCGGCGCGCATCGGGGTGCCGACGGCGCTGGCGCTCGGCGCGGCCGGCGGAGCGCTCGCCGCCGCCCTCGGCCGGCGCCGCGACCCCGCCGCGTGACGCGGGGCCGGTGCCCTAGCCGAGAAAGACGTTGCGCCGCTTGGTGAGCAACCGGTACAGCGTCTGCTGGATGGTCTCCCGCACGTGGTCGGTGACCTCGAACAGCACCATCGGATCCTCCACCGCGGCGTCGTCGTAGACGTCGGTGGCGATCGGTGTGCCGAACTCGATGTACCACTTCGAGGGCAGCGGAACGATGCCCAGCGGGCCGAGAGCCGGGAAGAGCGGGGTGATCGGGAAGTACGGAAGGCCGAGGAGCCGGGCGATGGACGTGAGGTCGGCGATCTTCGGGTAGATCTCCTCCGAGCCCACGATCGAACAGGGCACGATCGGTGCCTTGGTCTGGAGCGCGGCCGAGACGAAGCCCCCGCGCCCGAACCGCTGTAGCTTGTAGCGTTCGCTGAACGGCTTGCCGAGCCCCTTGTACCCCTCGGGGAACACCGCGACGACCTGATCCTCGCGGAGGAGCCGCTCGGCGTCGGGATGGCACGCGAGGGTGTGCCCGGCCTTGCGGGTGACGCTGCCGACGACCGGCATCCCGAAGGCGAGGTCGGCCGCGAGCATCCGCAGCGGACGGTGGGCGAGGTCGTGCACCGCGACGGAGGTCATCAGCGCATCCACCGGCAACGTGCCGGCATGGTTGGCGACGATCAGCGCGCGGCCGTCGGCCGGAATGTTCTCGATGCCCCGCACCTCGACGCGGAACCACTTCTCGAACAGCGGCCGCAGCGCGGGCAGCAGGACGTTGTCGGTGAAATGCGGATCGAACCCGAAGTCGTCCACCTCGTAGTCGCCCGTGATGCGGCGCCGGAGGAACTCGGCGGTACCGGTGATCTGCCCGACCAGCTTGTGCCGCAGATCGTCGAGGAACCCGTCGGCCGCCGTCTCCTGCACGGGCAGCTCGGGGCGCTCGGGTGGGGTCGGCGAGCCGAGGCCGTACGTCGACGGATGACCGGAACCGGCCCCCGGGCGTGCGGCCGCCCGCCGCGCCGACCCCGTCCCACCGTGGAGCGGAATCACCTTGGCAACTTCTGTCATCGCGCCTCCATCCGCTCTCCGAGCGCCGAGAGCAGGACCGACTCGGTTCGATCGACCCATTCCGTCCGGACGACCCGCCGCAGTCCGACGTTGCGGGCGAAGTCGTCGAGTGCCTGCTTGGTGGTCCACCTCGGCTCGAAGCCGAGTTCGGTGCGCATCCGCGTGGTGTCCAGGCCGCGCCCGAAGTGGAAGTAGTCGAGTTCTTCCTTGTTGAACGATTTCATCACCGGCCCCATCAGTGCCTGCCCGACGGTGCGGAACAACCCGTAGGGCATCGGCACGGTCAGTCCGCCGGCCCGCCGCACGGCCTGCGACATCATCACGATGCCGTCGCCGGCGACGTTGTAGGTCCCGGGCGGCCCCGCGACGGTGGCCCGTTCGAGCGCCGAGAGGGCGTCCTCCTCGTGCAGCAACTGCAACCGGGCGTCGCGACCGAGGATGGTGGGCACGATCGGCGAGGTGAGGTACCGCGAGACCGAGCCGGGCATATGGTTGCCCACCGTCGGGGCGAGACGCAGGATCGTCGCGGCGATGTCGGGCCGCCGGCGCGCCATTCCGCGCAGGTAGCCCTCGACCTCGATCATGTCGCGGGCGAAGGCGCCGGTCGGCCGCCGGCGCGCGCTCATCTCCTCGGTGAACTTCGCGGGGTCCTTCGCGCTCGAGCCGTACACCACCGACGACGAGCGCAGCACGACGCGCCGCACGGACGGGGTCTTCTGGCACACGGCGAACAACTGCATCGCGCCGAGGACGTTCATGTCCTTCATCGCGGCGCGGCTACCGGACTTGGGAGCTTTGGTGAGGGTCGACGCGTGGACGACGGTGTCGACGTCCATGTTCCGGATGACCTTGCCGATGAGGGGGTTGCGGATGTCGGCGAGCACGAACTCGGCGCGGCCCATGCGCCGCAGCATGTCCTTGGTGGGCGACTGGGTGTCGACCGCGATGACGCGCTCGACCGCCGGATGCTGCGCCAGCCGGGTGACCAGGTAGCCACCGAGGAATCGGCTCGCTCCGGTCACCAGGGCCACCCTCGGCGGGTCGATACCGTCGATCTCCGAACTCACCCACATACCCCCTGCCGTCACTCCGGTCTCTCACGATACGGTGACTTTCGCAACAAAGCATTACACCGGAGTAACCGATCACCGGAATGGCCCCTGTGCGGGACCTTCGGCCCCTCGGGCGCACACTCCGCATTCCGGCCGAACCGGACATTCCGCTCGCCGGCCGCCGACGAGCCGGCGGAAACGCTCGATGCCCGCCACCGCGGGGTGACGGGCATCGGGAGATCGATCTACTTGCCGAGTTTACGACGCTGCACTCGGGTGCGGCGGAGCAGCTTGCGGTGCTTCTTCTTCGACATGCGCTTGCGGCGCTTCTTGATCACAGAACCCATCTGGGTTTTCCCTCACGTTCTCTCTAGCGTTCCTGCGCGCACGCCGGTGACGTACGCCTGTTGTCGACGCTGGGCCTCGTGGTGACGAGCTCAGCGCCTCACGACACCGGGTGGCCGGTACGACGACAAGCAATCCTACCGGGGCGGGTTTCGATCGGTGAAACCGAGGTCCGCTCCGGGTTCGATTGCGGTCGTCGACCGCTCAGCCGACGTCGAAGTAGGACGTTTCCAAGTAGTCGTGCACAGCCTTGGCGTGCACCCGGAACGAACGCCCCACTCGCACGGCGGGCAGTTCCCCGCTGTGCACCAGCCTGTACACGGTCATCTTCGACACCCGCATCAGCGCCGCCACCTCGGCGACGGTGAGGAACTGGGTGCCGGAGAGAACCGACTGACCGTCCTCGGGTTGGCCCTTCGACGGTTTGCTTCCAGATACCATTACACACCTCCGGCACGTCCCGCGCCGCCGGCTTCCCCTCCGGCGGAACAGACACGCACGTGCTCGATCGAGCTTAGCGTGACCAATGGTTCCCGTGCGACGATGCGCGCGACGAATTTCCTCAATCCCCGGACGAACCGAGGGCCGCGGAGCGGTCCCGGGCCGCCGCGAGCGCCTCGTAGAACGCCGTCCGGACGCCGCCGCGCTCGAGTTCCCGGATCGCCGCCGCGGTGGTTCCGCCCGGCGATGTCACCGCTGCACGCAGGTCGGCGGCGTTCTCCCCCGACCGGGCGAGCATGGCCGCCGAACCGGTCATCGTCTGCACCACCAGCTCGGTGGTGGTCGCCCGCGTCAGGCCCAGAGCGACGCCCGCATCGATCATCGCCTCGGCGACGAGGAAGAAGTACGCCGGGCCGGAACCGGACACGGCGGTGACCGCGTCGATCTGGGACTCGGGAACCACCGTCACGGTACCCACGGACTCCAGGATCTCGCGCGCCAGCGCCAGATGGTCGGGCTTGACGTGCCGGCCGGCGGCGATCACGCTCGCACCCTCCCCCACCAGCATCGGGGTGTTGGGCATGACGCGCACGACCGGCGATCCGGCGGGCAGCTTGTTCTCGTACCGCGACGTGGGCACGCCGGCCACCAGCGACATCAGCAGCTTCTCGCGGTCGCTGTCCAGGTCGGCCTTGCCCAGGTCCGCGAGCACCACGTCCACGTCGCCCGGCTTGACCGCGATCACCAGCACGTCGGCGCCTTCGGCCGCGTCGGCGATCGAGTCGGTGACGCGGATCGAGTACTCGGTGGCCAGCTCCTCGGTCCGGGCCGGGAACTTCTCGACGACCACTAGATCCTTGGTCGCGAATCCACTCTGCAGCAGCCCCGAGACCAGCGCCTCGCCGATCCTGCCGCCACCGATCACCGCAATTCTCGTCATGGGCAACAGCCTGCCACGACCGTTGTCGTGCCCCGCATCGCCCCGACGATCAGCGCGGGATCATCGCGAGCTGGCGGCTCTGCACGACGACGGCGCCGGTGGCGTCGACGACGGTGTGGTCCTCCTCGAACCAGGCGTTGCCCAGGACCGTGCTGTCGGCCATGATCCGCAGCCAGCCGGGCGCCGGCAGTCGCCGCAGGTAGGCGGTGAGCTGCACGGTCGGAGCCCAGCCGAACAGGCCGCGATTCATCGTGACCGGGGCCGAGATGTCCCCGGCCATCAGCGCGAACAGCACGGCGGTGTCGACGTCGGCCTCGTCCCCCGGCCACGGCCGCGCCCACATCCGCACCACCGGTTCGCCCTGCTCTCCCGCGAGGAAGCGGGCACTGGTCTCGTCCACGACGAGGTCGGCCCCGCCGCACAGGTTCACCACCTGCGCCATGGGATGGCCGGGACCGATGAGGGGCGCGCCGGCGGGCGGCTGCACCGGCAGCCCGGTGACCGGGTGCGGCGCGGTGTATCGCGGCTCGCCCGCGTCGGGCTGTCCGAGCGTCACCGAGGCACGGACCGCGATGCGGTCGCCCTGAGCCAGCTCCACGTCGACCAGACCGACCTGCTTGCCCAGCTTGCGGACGGTGGTGGTCAGCTGCACGTCGCCGGGGTCGGGGGCGGCGACGAACCCGGCACTCACCGCGAGGGGCTGCACGGCCGGATCGGACCCGGCGGCCTGCAGCGCCGACCGGGCCGCCGCGGCGCACACGGCGAGCATGCAACCGCCGTGCACCTTGGGGCCGATCGTCCAGACCGGGGCGATGTGGGCGAGCCAGCGATCGTCGCCGGCGGCGTCGAGTGTCGTCAGGTCGCGGAACGGGTGGTTCTCGGGATCGGGCACGGCGTCGGTCACTGCTGCTCCTGGGAATCGGCGACGGGGCTGTCGGGGGAACCGGGTGGGAAGAACTCGGTGAAGCGGCGGGCGGCAAGGTGCTGGTGCGCGAGGCGGCGCATCGCGGTGAGGACGGGTTCGTACAGGGCCGTGCCGAGGACCGCCGCCTCGACCGTCGCATCCCGGGACCGGGTGGGCAGCAGGTCGAGGTCGAGCTCGGCGATGCCGAGCACGTGCCGTCCGTAGACGTCGATGCGCTCGTCGCTCATCGCCAGGCCGGCGGATTCGAGGGCGGCCAGGGCTCGCTCGAGCTGCGCGACGGCCGCGAACCGCGGGTCGTAGAGCTGGCCGAGCCGCTCGAGGACGCGCCGGGCACGCGGATAGTCGCGGGGTTCGGGCGCGTCGTCGTCGGGCGGGTAGGGCGGCAGCGCGGCAATGGCCCGGCCGAGGGCGACGAACAGCGACTCGTCGGTGCCGTCGAGGAGACGGACGATCTCGCGGATGCGCGGCAGCGGCAGCCCCTGGGCGGCGAGCGCACGGATCAGGGCGAGGCGGCGGACGTGCCGCTCGTCGTACCGGGCCTGGGTGGCGCTGGTCGCCTCGCCCGGCATCAGCAGGCCCTCGCGCAGGTAGTACTTCACGGTCGCCAACGGGACGCCGGTGCGGGCCACCAGTTCCGAGATCCGCATTGCCACCTCCTCTTGACATCGGATAGTACAACTATCCAGTGTTGGATATTGCAACTATCCAATTGTCTGCGAGGAGGACCTCGTGCATCCCGTACTCGTCATCGCCCTCGGCGCCACCCTGCTCACCGTCGCCGGGATCGCCTTCGGCGGCACGTTCCTGCTGCGCGTCACCGGCGGGCGGGTGCCGGCCAACGAGTTGCAGAAGGCCTTCTTCCGGGCCGGTCACGCCCACGCCGGCGTCCTCGTCACCCTGGGATTGCTCGTGGCGGTGCTCACCGACGCGGTCGGCGCCTCACCCGGATGGGCCGCGGCCGGCGCGCTCGCCGTGCTCGGCTCGGCGATCCTGATCCCGGCCGGATTCTTCCTGTCCGTGCTCGGCCCCGACCCCCGGCGGCCGGGCGCGATGATCGCCTCGGTGTGGCTCGGCGCCGCCGCCCTCGTCGCCGGGGTGACGATCTCAGGCGTCGTGGTTCTCGGCGCCGGGATCGGCGCCCTGGCCTGACGCGCGAACCTGCTCGATCGCCGTCGAACGCGGATGCTCGGGCCCGGTGGTGATCGCCAGTCGGGGGGCGCGGTGCAGATGCTCGCGCGCGAAGGCCAGCGCCTGGGCCAGCGCCCGTGCCCGCGCGGACCGGGTACGCGCCCCCTGGGTGCTGACCTCCAGGACGACGTGCCCGGAGAAGTCGCTCTCGGCGAGGAGCCGGCACACCTGCTCACACGGCTGGCCCCCCTCGCCCGGGAGCAGATGTTCGTCCGTCGAAGCACCGTGGCCGTCCGCGAGGTGCAGATGGGCCAGACCACCGCCCATGCGCTCGGCGAGCGCCACCGCGTCCATCCCCGCCGTGGCGGTGTGCGAGAGGTCCAGCGTGTAGTGCGCGAAGCCGGTGTCGGTGGGATCGATCGACGGGCTGTAGGCCGACACCGCCCGGCCCGGCCCGCCCCGCTTGCGCATGCGCTGGGCGGTCCGGTCGCGGCCGCCGAAAAACACGTCGGCGCGCATCGGGTACATGTTCTCCACCGCGACGACCACGTGACTGCGGTCCTCGAGGTCCGCCACCTGATCCGCGAAGCCGTCCGCGTAGCGGCGCTGCCACCGGAACGGCGGATGCACCACCACCGACGTGGCACCGAACGATTCCGCCGCCCGCACCGACCGCTCGAGCTTCGCGGCCGGGTCCGAGCCCCACACGCGTTGCGAGATCAGCAGGCACGGCACGTGCACCGCCAGCACCGGTACGCCGTACTTGCGCACCAGCGCCTGCACCGCCCGCACGTCCTGGCTCACCGACTCGGCCCAGATCATCAGCTCCACGCCGTCGTAGCCGAGTTCGGCCGCATAGCGGAAGGCCGCCTCGGTGTTCTCCGGATACACCGAGGCGGTCGACAACCCGACCAGGATCTCTCGCGAAAGGACGCTCATGACGACGTGCGGATCAGCCGGTGGGCAGCAGGAACAACAGTGGACCGAACGTCACGAAGGCGCCCACGGCGAGAGCGATGAGCTGGCTCGTGATGTCGTCGGTGCGGCGGAGGATGCGCACCATCGCCACCAGGCCGACAATGACCAGAAGTGCGAGCGCGAACGCCACCCACGGCAACGCGTCCCACAACTGTTCGAAGCCCTTGAACAGCAGCGCGCCCGCGATGATCGCGACGACGCCCTCGCCGATCAGCCGCACCCACTGACCGATCGCGCCGCGCGGCTCACCGGTGTCGGACGGGGCCTCGTCCGGCTCCGCCGCGGCCGGGGTCTCCGCCGGGGCGGCACTGCCGCGGCGACGGCGTGACCGCGCGGACCGCTCCTCCGGCTTCTCCTCGTCCGGCTCGTCCGCGGCGACGGGCTCGCCGATCGTCTCGGTGTCGCCGTCGGCGGTGTCGTCACCGTTGCCCCGCAGGTCGCTCGCGGGCCCGGACAGCAGCCTCGGCTCGGGGGCGTCGGCGGGCCGCGCCGGCGCGCTCGCGGTCACCTCGGCGTGGGCCCGCGCCCGCCGCGGCAGGACGGCCGGGCGGATGATCTCGGTCGGCGACTCGACCTTCACCGGCTGCACCCGCTCGGCGGCTGCCGGCTCCTCGCGCGTCCGGGGCGGCGACGGCGGGACCTGGGTCTCCGGCTCGACCTTCGGCGCCTCGAGTGCGAGGGGCTCGACCTTCGGCGTCGCCGGCACCACGGGCCCCGCCTTCGCCGGCACGACGGGCTGCGCCTGTGCCGGCACCACGGGCCCCACCTTCGGCTTCGCCGGCACCACGGGCTCCGCCTTCGCCGGCACCACGGGCTCCGCCTTCGCCGGCACGAGGGACTCCGCCTTCGGCGCCGCAGGCGGGGCGGACACGGCCGGCTCGGCCACCGGAGCCTCGGCCTCCGGGGCCTCCGGGGCCTTCGTCTCCGGAGGCTCGGTCGGCTCGGGCTCCGGAATACTGACGGGAATCTCTCCGGTCAGTTCCGCGACCGAGATTCCCCCACTGACGCCGCGGCGGCGACGTCCGCCGGCGCGGGAATTCACCTTCTGGCCGTTCCGGGCCAGCAGCTCCGCGACGGAGATCTGCCCGGTGTCGGTGCTGTGACCGTCCGTCATTGCGAAACCACCATCAATTCGCCCCCCATCTCGGTGTCGAGTTTGCGGAGGATGAGCCCCTCTCGCAGGGCCCAGGGACAGATGTCGAGCGTCTCCACTCCCAGCGCGCGCATGGCGGCCTCCGCGACCAGCGCACCGGCGACGATCTGCTGCGACCGGTCGGAGCTCACGCCCTCGAGCTCGGCACGGTCCGCGGTCGTCATGCGGGAGATGAACGCGATGAGCTGACGCAGCCCGGCGGCGGTCAGGGTGCGCCGCACGCGCGGGCCCGCCGACGACGGGGCGGCACCGGTCAGCCGCGCCAGGGTGCGGAAGGTCTTCGAGCTTCCGACGCACAGGTCGGGAACGCCGGCCGCACGAAGCTCCTGGGCGGGCCGGACGAGCTCGGCGTCGAGCCAGTCCCGCAGCACCGCGACGCGCCGCTTGCCGGGCGGGTCCTCGCTCAGCCAGTCCCGGGTGAGGCGACCGGCGCCGAGCTGCAGCGAGAACGCGCAGTCCGGGTCCTCGTCGCCGCCGAAGGTCAGCTCGAGGGAGCCTCCGCCGATGTCGAGGCACAGGATGCGTCCCGCGCTCCAGCCGTACCAGCGCCGGACCGCCAGGAACGTCAGCCGGGCCTCGTCCACGCCGGAGAGCACCTCGAGTGCGACGCCGGTCTCGGCGCGGACGCGACGGAGAACCGCTTCGGAGTTGTTGGCGTCGCGCACCGCGGAGGTCGCGAAGGCCATCAGCTCCTCGCACCCGGAGGTGCGGGCGATGCCCGCGAAGTCGGCGACCGTCTCGACCAGCCGGTCGGCGCCCTGCGGGGTGATGTCGCCGCGGTCGTCCGTGTTCTCGGACAGGCGCAGGGTGGCCTTCGTCGAACTCATGGGGGTGGGATGGCCACCGCGATGAGCGTCCACCACGAGCAGATGGACGGTGTTGCTTCCGACGTCGAGTACCCCTAGGCGCACATACATACGGTACTGGGTCTACCGTCGGGTCCTGTGACAGCAGGTATGCCCGGCGCCGCACACAAGCAGGTCCCGGCCCCCGAAGTTCCCCTCGACTTCCCGCGCGAATGGGTCGAGTTCACCGACCCGGACAACAGCGAGCACGTCGTCGCCGCCGACCTGACGTGGCTGCTCTCCCGCTGGACCTGCGTGTTCGGCACGCCCGCGTGCCAGGGCATCATCGCCGACCGCCCGGACGACGGGTGCTGCTCCCACGGGGCGTTCCTGTCGGACGACGACGATCGCGCCAAGCTGGACGCCGCCGTGAGACATCTCACTCCCGAGGACTGGCAGTTCATGGAGAAGGGACTCGGCAAGAAGGGCTACCTCGAGGAGGACGACCTCGAGGACGAGCCGGCCCTGCGCACCCGCCGCTACAAGGGTGCCTGCATCTTCCTCAACCGGCCCGGTTTCGCCGGTGGTATCGGCTGCTCGCTGCACAAGATGGCGCTGCGGCGCGGCATCGAACCCCTCGAGGTGAAGCCGGACGTGTGCTGGCAGCTGCCGATCCGCCGGACCCAGGACTGGGTCGAGCGCCCCGACGGCACCGAGGTGCTGCGCACCGTCGTCACCGAATACGACCGGCGCGGCTGGGGCGAGGGCGGCCACGACCTGGACTGGTACTGCTCCGGATCGCCGGACGCCCACGTGGGCGCCTCGCCGGTGTGGCAGTCGTACGCGCCGGAACTGCGCGAGCTGATCGGCGATGCCGCCTACGAGGAGCTCGCGCGGCTGTGCCGCCGCCGCGAGGGGCTGGGCCTGATCGCCGTGCACCCCGCGACGACGGCCGCCGCCGAGCGGACGCCGGAGCCCGCCCCCTACCCCTCGAGCTTGTAGCCGAGGCCGCGGACGGTGACCAGGTGCTGCGGCTTGGCGGGATCGGCCTCGATCTTCGAACGCAGCCGCTTGACGTGCACGTCGAGGGTCTTGGTGTCGCCGACGTAGTCGGCACCCCAGACCCGGTCGATGAGCTGGCCGCGCGTGAGCACCCGGCCGGAGTTGCGCAGGAGGTACTCGAGCAGGTCGAACTCCTTGAGCGGCAGGGTGACCGGTTTCCCGCCCACGTGCACGACGTGCCGGTCCACGTCCATCCGCACCGGCCCGGCCTCGAGGATCCCGTCGTCCTGTGCGGACTCGGCGTCGCTCTCCCCGCCGCGGCGCAGCACCGCGCGGATCCGGGCGATGAGTTCACGCGCCGAGTACGGCTTGGTGACGTAGTCGTCCGCTCCCAGCTCGAGGCCGACGACCTTGTCGATCTCGCTGTCGCGAGCGGTCACCATGATCACCGGCACGCCGGACCGGCTGCGCAGCTGCTTGCACACGTCGGTGCCGCTCATGCCGGGCAGCATCAGGTCGAGCAGGACGATGTCCGCGCCGGCCCGGTCGAACTCCGCGAGCGCCGACGGTCCGTCGCCGACGACGGTGGTGTCGAAGCCCTCCTTGCGCAGCAGGAACGCGAGCGGATCCGCCAGCGATTCCTCGTCCTCCACGATCAGCACACGCGTCACTGCTGGTCCTCCGTACCTTCCGTTACCTGGTGCATCCGGCTCGCTTCCGTTTCTCGTCGTGGATGTCGGCGTGGTCGTCACCGCTCCGCCGTCAGCGCCGCCCCGCCCTCGCGGCGAGGGGAGGCGACCTGTGACTCGCGGGGGTCGGCCGAGTGGGCGGGGATGAGGAGCGTGAACGTCGATCCGGTTCCCGGCTGGCTCCACAACCGGATCTCCCCGTTGTGGTTGGCGGCGACGTGCTTGACGATCGCCAGGCCGAGACCGGTGCCGCCGGTGGCGCGGGAACGGGCCTTGTCGACCCGGAAGAACCGTTCGAAGACGCGCTCCTGGTCCTCCTTCTCGATCCCGATGCCGCGGTCGGTCACCGCGATCGCCACCTTGCCCGCGCGCAGGGACCGGCTGACCGAGACCGGCGAGCCTGGGGACGAGTAGGCGACCGCGTTCTCGATGAGATTGGCCAGGGCGGTGACGAGCAGCGTCTGATCGCCGAGGACCTCGTAGCCGCTGGGGGCGTCGGTGGTGACGGTGATCTGCGCGTTCTCGGCGGTCAGGCGGGTGCGGCGCAGCGCCTCCTCGACGACGTCGTCGACCTCGACCACCTCGAGGTTCGGGAGCTTCTCGGCCCCCTGCAGACGCGAGAGCGCGATCAGTTCGGTCACCATGTTGCCGAGCCGGTTGGCCTCGCTCTGCAGCCGGGTTCCGAAGTGCCGCACGGATTCCGGGTCGTCGGCGGATTCGAGCAGGGCCTCGGCGAGCAAGGCCATCGCGCCCACCGGCGTCTTGAGTTCGTGGCTGACGTTGGCGACGAAGTCCCGGCGCGTGGCCTCCATCCGGACCTGCTCGGAGTCGTCGTAGGCGTAGAGCGCGACGAAGCGTGCGTCGTCGTCGAGCAGGCGCCGCGCGACGCAGCGCACCGCGACGCGCTCGCGACCGCGCGGGCTCTTCGCGGTGAGGTCGAGCTCGGCGGGCTCACCGGTCTCGAGGACCCGGGTGGCGGCCGCCCAGGCCGAGTCCTCGACGAGCCGGTTGCGGACGAGGCCGAGTTCCTCGGCGCGCGGGTTGAACAGGATGACGTCGTGGAACCGGTCGACGACGGCGATGCCCGTGTCCGCGCCGTAGACGACGCGGTCGAGCACCTGGGCCATGGTCAGGTCGGCGTCCGTGCGGTCGGTGGCCCGCCCCCGGAGGAGCCGCATCAGCACGATCGCGAACACGGCACCGAGGACGGCGGCCCCGGCGAGCAGCACGGCCTGCACAACAGTCACGTCTCGAATCGTACGTAGGCACGGCGGGACGGTGACAGCGGGTCGGGGCATTCCGCCGCACGTCACGCCGCATGTTCGCGGCATTTGCCGCGTGTTCACCGGCCGTTTCCCGGGGGCCGCGGGACGGCTGCCCGCGGCCCCCGGAGGGACTACCGTCCGCCCTGGCCGGCGACGGCGGCGGCACCGGCCGCGGCCGCCTCGGGATCGAGGTACGTGCCGCCCGGGTTCAGCGGGCGCAGGTTCTCGTCGAGGTCGTAGCGCAGCGGGATGCCGGTGGGGATGTTCAGCCCGGCGATCTCCTCGTCGGAGATCCCGTCGAGGTGCTTGACGAGGGCGCGCAACGAGTTGCCGTGGGCCGTGATCAGAACGGTCCGGCCGGCCCGCAGGTCCTGGGAGATGGTCTCCTCCCAGTACGGGATCAGGCGCTCGACGACGTCCTTCAGGCACTCGGTGAGCGGCACCTCGTCGACGTCCGCGTACCGGACGTCGCTGTCCTGGCTGTACTTGCTGCCGGGCTCGATCGGGGGCGGCGGGGTGTCGTAGCTGCGGCGCCACAGCATGAACTGCTCCTCGCCGAACTCCGCCTTGATCTCCGCCTTGTTCTTGCCCTGCAGCGCACCGTAGTGCCGCTCGTTCAGGCGCCAGTCACGCACGACCGGGATCCAGTGCCGATCCGCGGCGTCGAGCGCGTAGTTGGCGGTGCTGATCGCGCGGCGCAGCAGCGACGTGTACAGCACGTCCGGCAGGAGACCGTGCTCCGCGAGCAGCTCGCCGGCACGCTTGCCCTCGGCGATCCCCTTGTCGGTCAGGTGCACGTCCACCCACCCCGTGAAGAGGTTCATCGCGTTCCATTCGCTCTCGCCGTGGCGGAGCAACACAAGTGTTCCGTTGGTCATGGGCCAATCCTGGCACGCCCGGGCGGCGGTGCCACGTCCGCACCGTTCGGCGAATCCGCCCCGCGGGCCGCACACATCGGATATATGTGACAACGGTTGTTTTCAGAACGACGTCCGGATCGGGGGATTCTCGTGTTCGACACCCGGCTTTCCCGCCGCACCTTCCTCACCGCCCTGGGCGCGGTCGCGGTCGCGCCCACGACCGCTCACGCCGCACCGCGCTCGCCCGCGCTGCGCTCGGGGGGCCGGCGCGTCGCCGTGCTCGGCGGCGGGATAGCGGGCCTGACGGCCGCCCACGAACTGATCGAACGCGGCTTCGAGGTCACCGTCTTCGAACCGACCGCCCTCGGCGGCAAGGCCCGCAGCATCCCGTCGTCGGGCACCGGGTCCGGTGGACGCGCCGACCTGCCCGGCGAGCACGGCTTCCGCTTCTTCCCGGGCTTCTACCGGCACATCCCCGACACGATGCGGCGGATCCCCTTCCAGGGCAACCCGAACGGCGTGTTCGACAACCTCGTCGCCGGATCCGCCTTCCGGATGGCGATCCCCGGCGGGCCCGACCTGACCGCCCCCGCGTCGATCGCGCCGCTGCGCCCCGACGTCCTCGACCCCGCCTCGCTGCAGGAGTCCCTGGCCGCCGCCTTCTCCCTCGGCGGCGCGATCCCCCCGCACGAGCTGGCCGTCTTCACCCGCAAGCTGGTGATGTTCCTGACCAGCAGCCTCGAACGCCGCCACGGCCAGTGGGAGCACCAGACGTGGTCGCAGACGCTCGAGGCCGACGGCAAGTCGCCGGCCTACCGCAACATCCTCGTCTCGGCGCTGACCCGGCAACTGGTGGCCGCCCGGCCCACCGTCGCGTCCACCCGCACCATCGGCATCATGGGCCAGGCGTTCGTGTGGAACGCGATGGGCACCGTCCCCGAGTACGGTCACCTGGACCGGCTCCTCGCCGCCCCCACGAACGAGGCCTGGATCGACCCGTGGGCCGCGCACCTGCGCGCCCTCGGCGTTCGATTCGAAATGGGCTGGGCGGCCGAGGCTCTCGACATCTCCTCGGGCTCGATCACCGGAGTACGGCTGGTGGACGGCGGCGGCACCCGCGCCGTCGCCGAGGCCGACTGGTACGTCGCGGCGATGCCCGTGGAGCGGGCCGTGCCGCTGTGGTCACCGCGGATCGTCGCCGCCGATCCGCGGCTCGGAGCCATGCGGAACCTGCAGACGGACTGGATGGTGGGCATCCAGTACTTCCTGCGCCGGCCCACCCCGATCGCCGACGGGCACGTCGCCTACCTCGGCTCGCCGTGGGCCCTGACCTCCATCAGCCAGGGCCAGTTCTGGCGCGGGGACTTCGCCGCCCGCTACGGCGACGGCAGTGCCCATGACTGCCTGTCGGTGGACATCTCCGACTGGGACACCCCCGGCATCCTCCACGGGAAGACCGCGAAGGAGTGCACCGCCGAGGAGATCGCCCGGGAGACGTGGGCGCAGATGTCGGCGTGCCTCGACGACACCGGCACCGGCGTCCTCGACGAGAACGACGTCGTCTCGTGGTTCCTCGATCCCGGCGTCCGGTGGGACGCCGCGCAGGCCCGCAACACGAACGACACTCCCCTGCTCGTCAACACCGTCGGTTCGTGGGCCGACCGTCCGGACGCGCGCACCGCGATCCCGAACCTCTTCCTCGCCGGCGACTACGTCCGCACCGACATCGATCTCGCGACCATGGAATCGGCCGGCGAATCGGCGCGGGCGGCCGTCGCCGCGCTGCTCGAGGCCGCCGACTCGCCCGCCGCACCGCCGGCGCGGTACCGCCTGCACGAGCCGCCCGAGCTCGAGCCGATGCGGCGGATCGACGCCGACCGCTACCGCGCCGGGCTGCCGCACATCCTCGACGTGTGACGTCGGGGGCGCGCGCTGCCCGGCGGCGAGAGGGTCCGGAGCGTGGTCCCGTCGGCACGGAAGCAGGATGCGGCGAACGGGCACGCGCCGGAGGCGGATTCGGACATACTTCCCTCGAACGCGACGAAAGGGTATGCCCGATGAGCGAGACCTCGGTCCTGGTGGTCGGCGCCGGCCCGGTCGGACTGACCGCCGCGCTGGAACTGCGCCGGCGCGGCGTCGACGTCGTGATCGTCGATCGGCTCCCGGAGCCGCCGCAGTACGCCAAGGCGGTCGGTATCCAGCCGCGCACGCTCGAGGTGTGGGACGCGATGGGCGTGCTCCGGCCGTCGCTCGACGTGTCCGCGCCGATGCACGGGCAGCTCGTGTACGTCGACGGGCAGGAGGTGATGCGCCTCGAACTCGCACTGCCCGAGGACGTGCCGTACCGATTCGTCTGCATGCCCCAGTACGCCACCGAACGGGTGCTGACGCAGGCCCTGGCCGAGCACGGCACCGTCGTGCGCCGCGGCGTCGAACTGACCGGCTTCGACCGGACCGCGGACGGCGTGGTCGCCGCCCTGCGCGACGGCGAGGACACGACGCGGCTGGCCGCCCGCTATCTGGTCGGCTGCGACGGCGCGCACAGCGCCGTGCGCAAGGGCCTCGGGGTGTCCTTCGACGGCGACGCGTTCCCCGAGGAGTACATGCTCGCCGACGTCGAACTGGACTGGTCGATGCCGGCCGGTTACGGCATCCGCGCGTCGACGCGGACCGACGGCACGACGACGGACATGATGGTGTGCATCCCGCTGCCCGGCGACGGCCGCTACCGCCTGTCGACGTTCGTCGCGCCGGACCTGGCGACGTCCGCGCCCGGCGTCGGAACCGTCGCGCACGGACCCGAGGGCGGGCGCCGGCCCACCCTCGGTCACATCCAGGCGGTGCTCGACCGGCTGGCGCCGGAACCGACGCGGGCGAGTGCCCTGCGCTGGTCGTCGGTGTTCCGGATCAGCCACCGCCTCGCCGGGAACTACGGTGGGGGCCGGGTGTTCCTGGCCGGGGACGCCGCGCACATCCATCCGCCCACCGGGGCGCAGGGCATGAATACCGGCATCCAGGACGCCTACAACCTCGGCTGGAAGCTCGCGCTGGCGGTGCAGGGCCGCGCCGCCGACGGCCTGCTCGACAGCTACGACGCCGAGCGCCGGCCCATCGGGGAGGAGGTGGTGGGCCGCACCGTGCGGCACGCCCGGCAGGGCATCGGGGCCGGCGAGACGGACGCGGCGACCGCGATCGCGCGCGAGGCCCAGTTGCTGCTCGGCTACCCCGGCAGCCCGCTCGTGGGCGGCGACGTGCCGGACGGCGGCGGTCCGGCCCCGGGTGATCGCGCCCCGGACGCGACGGGACTGCGACAGGACGCCGTCGCGTCGCCGCTCCGGCTGCACGAGCTGCTGCGCCACCCCGGTCACACGGTGCTGCTGTGGGCGCCGACGGTGCAGGCGCTGGCGTCCCAGCGGGAGCTGGCCGAGCGGGCGGCGGACCGTTTCGGCGACGCGCTGCGGGCGTACGTGCTCGTGGCGGGACCCGCCGGGACGCCGGCCGACGGCAGGGTGCTGCGCGACGACGCGGGCCGCGCCGCGCAGGCGTACGGGTTCGGCGGTGCCGCCGCGGCCGTGGTGGTGCGGCCGGACGGCTACGTCGGGTTCCGGGCGCAGGATCCGACGATCGAGGCGCTCGCGGCGCATCTCGGCCGGATCCTGCGGCCCGGACGTTAACCGGCTACGCCGTCGGCGTGCGCAGATCCTTGCGCAGGATCTTGCCCGCGGCGGACTTCGGAACGATGTCGATGAACTGCACCCGGCGCACCTTCTTGTGGGGCGAGACGCGCTCGGCGACGAACTCGATGACCTCGTCCTCGGTCAGCTCCGCGTTCGGCTGGCGCACGACGAACGCCTTCGGCACCTCCTCGCCCTCGTCGTCGAGCACGCCCACGACCGCGGCGTCGGCGATCTGCGGGTGGGTCAGCAGCAGCGCCTCGAGCTCGGCCGGCGGCACCTGGTAGCCCTTGTACTTGATCAGTTCCTTGAGCCGGTCGACGATCGTGACGTTGCCGGCCGCGTCCACCGTGGCGATGTCGCCGGTGTGCAGGAACCCGTCGGCGTCGAGGGTCTCCGCGGTGGCCTGCGGGTTGCCGAGGTAGCCGACCATCACGTTCGGGCCCTTGCACCACAGCTCACCCGGCTCGGAGACACCCTCGCCGGTCGGGTACGCGACCTCCTCGAGCGTGCCCGGGTCGACCAGCTTGCACTCCATGTTGGCGATCGTCGGGCCGACCGAGTCGAGCGGCACGTCGTCGCCGTCGAACGGGATGGCGTGGCTGACCGGGCTCATCTCCGACATGCCGTAGCCCTGGCGGATCTTGCAGCCGAGCCGCGCGGACACCGCACCGCCGAGTTCCTTGTCCAGGGGCGCGGCACCCGAGAACACGGTGTGCACGCTGGACAGGTCGAACTGGTCGACGAGGGGGTGCTTGGCGAGGGCCACCGCGACGGGCGGCGCGATGAACACGTACGTGCACTTCTGCTCGGCGACGATCCGCAGGAACTCCGGCAGGTCGAACTTCGGCATCGTCACCAGCGACGCCCGGTTGTACAGGGCCGCGTTGAGCAGCACGGTCATGCCGTAGATGTGGAAGAACGGCAGCACGGCGAGGACCTTGTCGGCGGCGCCGATGCCCATGCGCGGGTTGATCTGGCACACGTTGGCGACCAGGTTGGTGTGCGTGAGCATCACACCCTTCGGGCGGCCCGTGGTGCCCGACGAGTACGGCAGCACCGCCAGATGGGTGGCCGGATCGAACGACACCTCGGGGGCGGGCGCGTTCTCGGCGAGCAGGTCGCGCAGGGACGGGTGCCCCTCGGCGCCGTCGAGCACGACGAGGCGGTCGTCGGCGATGCCCACCTTGGCCGCGGCCTCCTTCGCGTGCGGCAGCAGCGGGGAGACGGTGAACAGGAACGTCGCCTTGGAATCCTCGAGCTGCTTGGCGATGTCCTCGGCGGTGTAGAGGGCATTGATCGTGGTGGCGGTCGCGCCCGCCCGCAGGATGCCGTGGAAGACGGACGCGAAGGCGGGCACGTTCGGCGAGAGCAGGCCGACGACGTCGCCGACCCCCACGCCGCGCGCCGCGAGGGCCCCGGCGATCGCGTCGATCTGCCCGATCAGGGCGCGGTAGTCGGTGACGGCCCCCGACGCGCCCTCGATCAGCGCCGGGCGACCGAGGTCCGCCTCCGCGATCGAACCGAACAGGAAGTCGTAGACACTCAGTGCCGGGATTTCGACGTCGGGAAACGGGCTGCGAAAGCTCATGGGTTCTCCTCGGGAGCAGGACTCTGTGGCACGCCGTGCCAGACGTGCCGGGAGTACGGTACCTGACCGCTGTGAAGGCAGTCACACGCACGCCGGACATTACCGCGTCGGGGGCCGTCGCGTGCCCGGTCGCGCGCGCCCGGACCCAGCCGATCGGGCAGTGTCGGCGCCCGCCCCGGCGCTCTAGGCTCGGCCGGATGACGGACGTCGTGCATTCGCTGGACCCGTTCTCCGGCTGCGCCCCCTCGCCGGCGACGGTCTCGACGGACTGGGACGAGATCCGGGCGTGGTCGGACCAGGTGTACATGCCCTATCGCGTACGGCCGAGCGGGCGCCTGCTGCGCCCGCGATCGAGCATGTTCTCCGCCGCGATCGGCGACATCGTGCTCACCCGGTTCCGGTACGGGATCCCGGTGACCGTCGACCAGCTCTCGGCCGAGGCCGGCAACATCCTGGTGCTGACGACGATCCGCGGTCACGCCCGGCACCGGGTCGCAGCGGGCGAGGTGGAGATCGACTCCGGCGCCACCTTCGTGGCCGACTGCAGCCGGATCGAGCATCGCGTCGACTTCGACGACGAGCATCTCCAGCTCAACCTGACGGTGCCGCACCGGCTCGTCGCCGACCTCGCCGACCGCTGGTTCGGCGTCGTTCCCGACGACCGTCTGTGGCAGCACAAGTGCGTCGTCGGGGCCGGATCGTCGGGCTGGAACGCGCTGCTCGCGTATGCGGTCCGCGCGATCCGCGCCGATCCGGTGCGCATCGCGCAGGGCCCGCCGGGCGCTCACCTGCAGGAGCTGCTCCTCGGTCACCTCGTCACCGAATGGGCCGCCGCAGCGGGCGTCGCGCTCGACGCCGGCCGGCAGCCGGCCGCGTCGGCGTACGTCCGCCGCGCGGAACAGTACATCCGCGAGCACGCCGCGGATCTGCCCACGGTCTCCGAGATCGCCGCCGCCGTGGGCGTCAGCGTGCGCGCACTGTCGGGCGGGTTCCGCCGCCACCTGGACACGACGCCGAACCGGTACCTGAGCGACGTGCGATTGCAGCACATCCGCGACGAACTCGCCGCGGCGTCGGCCGAGTGCACCGTCTCCGCGGTGGCGGCCCGCTGGGGCTACGTCAACATGGGCGTCTTCGCCGCCGCCTACCGTCGCCGATTCGGCGAGAACCCGTCGCGGACCCTCGCCCGGGCCCGCGGACGGTGAGTGCCGAAATCCGACAGCGCGTGCCGATCGGAGGTGGCCCACGTCACACCCCTGTCCGTAGCGTCCGCATCCGACGCCGGTGAGCCCACCGGCGGCGGACCCGCGCACAGGAGGAACCGTGACAGACGACTTCGCGAGCACCATGGATGCAGCCCTACGGGAACTCACCCACAGCCCGGGGGGCCTGCCGGGCGTGGTGGCCATGCTCACCGACCGGGACGACGTGGTGTATTCGGGGGTGGCCGGGGAACGGGCTGCCGGGTCCGGCACGGCCATGACCGCCGATACCGTGTTCGCCGCCTTCTCCACGACGAAGGCGATCACCGGCACCGCGGCACTCCAGTGCGTCGAGGAGGGCCTGCTCGACCTCGACGCCCCCGCCGCCCGGTATGTGCCGGAGATCGGCGAACTCCAGGTTCTCAAGGGCTTCGGAACGGACGGCGAGCCCCTGCTGCGCGCGCCGAAACGGGACATCACCACCCGCATGCTGCTGCTCCACACGGCCGGCCTCGGGTACGACTTCTTCGACGAGAACTACCGGCGTCTCGCCGAGGAGCACGGTCAGCCCAGCGTCATCACGGCGTCGAAGGCCGCGCTGCGGACCCCGCTGCTGTTCGATCCGGGCGAGCGGTGGATGTACGGCTCGAACATCGACTGGTGCGGGCTGGTGGTCGAGGCCGTGCGGGGCCGGCGCCTCGGGGAGGTGATGCGCGAACGGATCTTCGAGCCCCTCGGGATGGCGGACACGGCGTTCACCCTCACCGCCGACATGCGCGACCGGCTCGCCGTCGTCCACCAGCGCGGCGAGGACGGGACCGTCGTACCGATGCCCGAGATGGTGCTCCCCCAGGATCCGGAGGTCCACATGGGGGGCCACGGTCTGTACACGACCGTCCCGGACTACCTGAGGTTCCTCCGGATGTGGCTGCGCGACGGGGACGCGCCCGGCGGCCGGGTGCTGGCCGCCGGAACGGTCGCCGACGCGGTGCGCGGCGGTTTGGACGGGCAGCAGATCACCGCCCTGCCGGGCGTGATCCCCGCGCTGTCGAACGATGCGGAGTTCTTCCCCGGGCTACCCAAGAACTGGGCATACACGTTCATGGTCAACGAGGAGCCGGCGCCGACGGGTCGGCCCGCCGGGGCGCTCGGCTGGGCCGGCCTGGCGAACCTGTACTACTGGATCGACCGCCAGAACGGCATCGCCGGTTTCTGGGCCACCCAGATCCTGCCCTTCGCCGACGCCGTCTCGTTCGGGGGATACCTCGACTTCGAGGCCGCCGCCTACCGCCGGTCGGCCGCGTCGCGGATCCGGTGAGAACCCGACGAACCCCGCGTGCGGTGCACGCGGGGTTCGTTCGGCTGCTACGGGCGTGAGCCCGGGCGGTGGGGTCAGAGGTACTGACCGCACACCGGCCACGCACCGACGCCCTGGCCGGCGAGGACGTTCTCGGCGATGGCGATCTGCTGCTCCCGGGTCGCCTGGTCGGCGGTGGGGGCGTACTGCTGGCCGCCGTAGGCGTTCCAGGTGCTCGGCGAGAACTGCAGGCCACCGTGGTAGCCGTTGCCGTTGTTGATGGCCCAGTTCCCACTGCTCTCGCACTGCGCGACGGCGTCCCAGTTGCCGGAGGCGGCGTTGGCGGTGCCGGTGCCGAGTGCGAACGGGGTGACGGCCAGGGCCGCGGTGGCGGCGACGGTGCCGAGGGCGCGCTTGAAGGTGAAGTTTGCCATGATGCGGTTGAATTCCTCTCGCGTCTGCTGGCGAGGCACTGCGGCGGCCGACGATGTCGATCCCGCTGCCCGGATTCGGAGCTGTGCCTCGTCCCTGCCCCTCGATCAGGTATCGAGTTCCGGTCCCGCGGGGCAGAGTCAGCGGCGACGGGCCGGTGTTGCTTGCCCGGTGGTATCGGGCTGATTACGACGCTAGAGACTCATCACGGATCGGTCACGCGCTGTTTTCCGGCACGCCCGTCTCACATTCCAAGATCGGGCGGCAGCGTTTTCCCAGGTGACGTCCGAGTAATCGCCGTTTCGAAACCGTGTAGTTACACGGCCGTTATGTGACCATGCTCACAGTAATATTGTGGCTCGGGTCACCGATATCGCGGCGTTACGGCTGCGCGTCCTCCACCACGAAGGGCCGGCCGTCCTCGATCAGGTGCCGGAAGGGTTCGAGATTGCGGAGCGACTCGCCCCGCGAGACCCGCCACTCCCACTCCCGCTTGATGGAGGTGAGGAATCCGAGTCCGAGAATGACGTTGAAATCGTGGTCGGCGGCCTCGAGCACCTGGCCGAGCACCGTGTCCAGTTCGTCCGGAGTGACCGAGGCCTCCGACATCCGGCCGACGAGGTAGATGTCCCCGATCTTGTCGAGGGTGTACGCGACCCCGTACAGCCGCCGATTGCGGCGGAGCAGGTACCGGTAGACGCCCTCGAAGTTCTCGTCGGGCTTGCGGCACACGAACGCCTCGATGCGCAGGCCGTGGTTGCCGGGACTGAGCAGCGTCGTCGTCTTGAGCTTGTTCTCCCCCGGCAGGTCGACGACGAAGTGCCCACCCTCCTTGCGGGAGAACTCGAGGCCGCGATCGCGCAGCGTCGCCTCGATCGTCTCGCTCAGTCGCTCGCTCACGCCCGTACCCCCGTCGTCCGCCGGATCTTCCACACTCCGCGTTGCCGGCGCAGCGGGAACTCGCCGGTCCCGAGCGAACGGTTCCGCAGCGCACCGGCCTTACGGTAACTGGCGAGCAGACCCTCCGCGGTGTGCTCCCAGGAGAAGTTCTCCGCGTGCAGGGGCGCGGCCGCCGCGAGCGCAGCCCGCCGTCCCGGGTCCGTGACCAGCGCGCGCAGCGCGGCGGCCCAGTCGTCGGTGCGATGGCCGTCGACGAGCAGCCCGGTCTCGCCGTCGCGCACCGCGACGCCGAGGCCACCGACGTTCGCGGCCAGCACGGGGGTCCCGCAGGCCTGCGCCTCGATCGCCACCAGGCCGAACGACTCGGAGTAGCTCGGCACCGCCACCACGTCCGAGGCGCGGTAGACCTGCACCAGCCGCTCGGGTGGCTGCGGGGGCAGGAACGTCACCCGGGCGGCGATTCCGAGCTCGGCGGCCAGTTCGATCAGCGAGTGCGGCCGCTCGAGTCCCGTGCCGGAGGGCCCGCCGACCACCAGCACGCGCAGGGGTACCTCCGGGTCGGCGGACATCGCCGCCGCAGCGGCCCGCAGCAGCACGTCCGGTGCCTTGAGCGGCTGGATGCGCCCGACGAAGGTCACGATCGTCTCGCGGGGGTCGAGGCCGAGGCCCGCCCGGGCGGCCGCCCGGTCCCCCGGCCGGTAACGGGACAGGTCCGCACCCGGCGCCACCACGTCCACCCGCGACGGGTCGGCGCCGTAGCTGCGTTCGAGCTGCGCCGCCTCGTCGACCGTGTTGGCGACGAGCCGGTCGGACTCGGCGACCACCTGCTGCTCGCCGATCTGCCGGGCCGCCGGCTCGGGCACGTCACCGTCGGCGAGCGAGGCGTTCTTCACGGCGGCGAGCGTGTGCGCGGTGTGCACCAGCGGGACTCCCCACCGGTCCCGGGCGAGCCAGCCCACCTGGCCGGACAGCCAGTAGTGCGAGTGCACGAGGTCGTAGTAGCCCTGCGGGTGACGGGCTTCCTCCCGCAGCACCCCGGCCGCGAACGCGCACAGCTGCGTGGGCAGGTCGTGCTTGTCGAGCCCCTCGTACGGACCGGCCGCGACGTTGCGCACGAGCACGCCGGGTGCCGCCTCCTGCACCACGGGGTCGGCCGACGACGTCGCCCGGGTGAAGATCTCCACCTCGACCCCGCGGCGCGCGAGCTGCACGGCGGTCTGCAGAACGTAGACGTTCATCCCGCCGGCGTCCCCGGTGCCGGGCTGCGCGAGCGGCGAGGTGTGGACCGACAGGACGGCCACGCGGCGGGGACGGCTGTTCGACTTCGACGTCACTTCTCCATACTGCCCTGCCGCACATCCCCGCCCGGCTCCGCCCTCCCCTGCGCTCCGGCGCGCTGCGGCTGCTCGACGCGGCACCCCGGCCGTTCAGGAATGCTCGCCGGCCTCGAAACCCGCGACGGCGCGGCGCACCGCCGCGTGGAAGGGGCTCCACAGGAACCAGGTCCCGAACTCGCGCACCAGCGCGGACGGCCCGTGCACCTGCACGCTGCCGTCGTCGATCGCCTCGGCGAGGGTCCGGGTGCCGGCGAAGACGCGCATCAGGGCCACCGGTTCCCCGGTCACGTACAGGTCGACGTCGAACCCCGGCGGCTTGCGGCACACCAACGGCTCGCCCCGGTCCAGGACGATCCACAGGCGAATCGGGGCGGGACCGGTGTAGTCGAACTCGATCACCACCCGCCGCTGCGGCACCCGGTCGCGGTCCACCCGGCGGTGCATCCACCACGTCAGCGTCACCGGGTCGACCTCGGCGGGCACCGGTTCGGCGAACAACCACTTCACCGCCCACTCCCCGATCGCGACGAGGATCGGGGCGAGTTCGCGGCCGGCCGGGGTCAGGCGGTACTCGCAGCCGCGGGCCTGCGGGACCCGCTCCAGCACGCCCTTGCGTTCGAGGTGCCGCAGCCGGGTGGCCAGCAGGGTGCGGGAGATGCCGGGGAGGCCGCGCTCGATCTCGTTGAAACGGGTACTGCCGTAGACCATTTCGCGCAGGATCAGCGGGGTCCACCGGTCGGCGAGCACTTCGCTGCCGATCGAGACCGGACAGTACTGCCCGTACTCGCGCACATCTCCAGAGTAGGTCCAGAACGTGCACTGGGCGGCATCGATCTGCACCCCTACCGTCGAGACATGACCACCGTAGACATCACCCAGTCCCCCCGCTCCCGCCCCCGCGAGGAACTCGCCGCCCGCACCGACGAACTGGGCCGGCGGATCGCCCCGTACGCCCGCGCCCACGACCGCGACGGCACGTTCGTCGCCGAGGCCTACGAGATCCTGCGCTCCGAGGGCCGCCTCGCGCTCGCCGTCCCGCGCGAGCTCGGCGGCGACGGCGCGACCGTGCGCGACGTCGCCACCGTGCAACGCACCCTGGCGCACCACTGCGCGGCCACCGCCCTCGCCTCGTCCATGCACCACCACGTCGTGCTCGCCGCCGCGTGGCGGTACCGGCACGGCGCGCCCGGCGCGGACCGGATGCTGCGCCGCGTCGCCGGGGAGGGACTCGTGCTCGTCTCCACCGGCGGCGCCGACCAGACCCGGCCGCGCGGGACCGCCCGGAAGGTGCCCGGTGGCTACCGCGTCGACGGCCGCAAGGTGTTCTGCAGCCAGGCCCCGGTCGGCGACGTGCTCGCCACCATGTTCCCGTACGACGACCCCGACGAGGGCCGCATCGTGCTCAACATGATGGTCCCGATGAAGGCCGACGGGGTGCGGGTCCTCGACAACTGGGACTCGCTCGGCATGCGCGGGACCGGCAGCCACGACGTCGAGCTGACCGACGTGTTCGTCCCGGACGCGGCCGTGGTCGCCCGCCGCCCGTACGGGGTGATCGACCCGCCGTTCCAGCTGGTGCTCAGCGTCGCCATGCCCGTCGTCGCGGCCGTGTACCTCGGGGTTGCGGAGGCCGCGCACGCGCACGCGACCGCGCTCGTCGCCGGGACGCCGCGGGCCGGCGACCCGAGCGTGCGACGCCAGCTCGGCGTCGCGGCCACCCGCCTGCAGGTCGCGTCGTGGGCCCTCGACGGTGCCCTCGACGTCGTCGGCGACGACCCGGTGCCGTCGATGACCACGGTCGCCGCGGTGATGACCGCCAAGGCCGAGATCGCGCGGACCGCGATCGAGGTGTGCGACCTGGCCCTCGACGTCGCCGGGGGCCGCGGCTTCTACCGGTCGAGCCCGCTCGAGCAGTGCTACCGCGACGTGCGCGGGGTCAAGTTCCACCCGCTCACGCCGGAGGAGACACTGCTGCTCGCCGGGGCGCAGGCGCTCGGGTCGGCAGCGGCTACAGCGATCCCGCGAAGCGCGTGACCTCCGCGGCGAACCGCTGCGGGTCCTCGACGAACGGGCCGTGGTCGGTGCCCTCCCAGAACGAGGTCGTCGCGTTCGGCAGCAGCGACGCCGCGTGCTCGGCGGCCGAGACGTCGACGACCGAGTCGGCCGTGCCGTGCAGGACGAGCACGGGCGTGTCGAGGCCCCGCAGCAGCTCGTCGTTGCGCACCGTCCGCGCGAACATCGCCGCCCGCACGCGGGGCGGGGTGCACAGGCTGGTGCCGAACAGCGCCTGTGCCGCGACGCCCTTGCCCTCCCCGGGCCCGGTGAGGGCCGTGCCGAAGGCGCCCAGGGCGCGGACCGCCGTCGCCGCGTCCTCGGACATCGCGTCGGGGACGGCCGCGCGCATGGCCGCCCCGACCTTGCCGCCCTTCTCGCCCCGGCCGATGCTGGTGATCGCGCCGACCAGCACGATCCCGGCGACGCGGTCGGTGCCGTGGGTCGCGAGGTAGTCGCAGATCACCAGGCCGCCGTAGGACCAGCCGAGCAGCACCGCGCCGTGGGCGCCTTCGGCGTCGAGCACGGCCTGCACGTCCGCGGCCCACAGCTTCGACTCGTCGTATCCGGTCTCCGGGGCCCCGGAGTACCCGTGTCCGCGCAGGTCGACGGCGATCACCCGGTGGGTGCGGGCCAGCTCGTCGAGCACGGCCTCGCCCCAGCACCGCGACGACTGGGCCCAGCCGTGCAGCAGGACCAGCGGGCGGTGGGCGGGATCGCCGGTGACGCGGTAGACGATGGGGGTGCCGTCGGAGCTCTCGACCTCGCGGATTGTCATGCGGGTCACCCTAGCCGGGCGAGCCGGGCCACTCCCACCGCGCACGCGCATCCGACGAGCGCGGCCACCACCGCGACCCCGATGCCCGCGCTCGGCCCGGACCGGTCGATGACCTGACCGACGACGGCGGAGCCGACCGCGACACCGACCCCGAGTCCCGTGACCGTCCAGGTGATGCCCTCGGTGAGCCGGCCCGGCGGCACGATCCGCTCGGTCAGGGAGGTCGCGACGATCATGGTGGGGGCGACGGCCACCCCGGCCGACAGGTAGAGCACCGCGAGGGCCGGCACCGTGTCGGCGAGCAGCAGCGGCCACAGCAGGACCGCGACGGCCGCCGTCGCGCCGAGCAGCTGCCGCGTCAGCGGCGCCCGCAGCCGCACCGCCCCGAAGACGAGGCCGCCGAGCGCGGACCCGGTCGCGAACATCGCCAGCACCACGGTCGCGGCGCCGGGCGCGCCCCGCTCGGCGGTGAAGGCGACCCCGACCACGTCGACGACGCCGAAGATCGTGCCCATCGCCGTCATCGCCACCACCAGCACGACGAGCACCGGGATCCGCAGCACGCTCGCGCCGGGTGCCCCCGCGACGACCGGGCGTGCCGGGGGTTCGGTGCCGCGCTGGGCGGCGAGCGCGACGGTGCCGATCACCAGCAGCACCGCCCCGAGCAACGCGCCCGCCTCCGGGAACGCGGCGACGCTCAGCCCCACCGACAGCACCGGCCCGACGATGAAGCACAGCTCGTCGATCACCGCCTCGAGCGCGAACGCGGTACGCAACCCGTCGGTGCCGCGGAGCAGCTCGGTCCACCGGGCGCGGACCATGGCGCCGATCGTGGGCATCAGTCCCGCCGGGACCGCGCACGCGAACAGCAGCGCCTCGGGCGCCTCCCACCGCACCCCCGCCAGCATCGCGGTGGTCGCGGCCGCGCTGATCGCCGCGGCGACCGGCAGGACCTGGGACTGCCCGTGCCGGTCCGCGGCCCGCGAGACCAGCGGGGTGAGCGCCGCGTACGACAGCGCGAACACCGCGGCCAGGGCGCCACCGAGGCCGTAATCACCCCGCAACTGCGAGAACATCGTCACGATGCCGATGCCGACCATCGCGATCGGCAACCGCGCGACGAACCCCGCCAGGCAGAAGGCGGCGGCGCCCGGCGCGGTGAACAGTGCACGGTAGGAGCGCATTCGTGCCAGCATGCAGTACGTGAGCGTGCTGGTGTGTTTCCATGCCCATCCCGACGACGAGGTGTTCACCACCGGCGGGGTGATGCGCCTCGCCGCGGACGCGGGGCATCGGGTGGTGCTGGTCGTGGCGACGGACGGCGCCGCGGGCGAGGTCCCCGACGGGCTGCTCGGTCCCGGCGAGTCCCTGGTGCAGCGTCGCCGCGCCGAGCTCGAGGCGTCGGCGGAGACGCTGGGAGTCGCCCGCCTGGTGCCGCTGGGCTACGCCGATTCGGGCATGGCCGGGGCGCCGCAGAACGCGGACCCGGCCGCGTTCTGCAACGTCGACGTGGACTCGGCCGCGGCCCGGCTCGCGGCCGTGCTCGCGGAGGAGAGCGCCGACGTCGTCACCATCTACGACCCCAACGGCGGATACGGGCACCCCGACCACGTGCAGGTGCACCGCGTCGGCGCCCGGGCCCAGGAGCTGACCGCGCACCCGTCGGTGTACGAGGCGGCGATGAACCGGGACCACATCCGTCGCCTGCTCGCCGCCAACCCGGACGTGAGCCCGGACGCGTCGCCCCCGGACCTGGACACGTTCGGCCTGCCGGAGGCCGAGATCACCACCACGATCGACGTGTCCGCGACGATCCCCGCGAAACGGGCGGCGATGCTCGCGCACGCCTCACAGGTCGGTGACTTCGGGCCGATGCTGGCGATGACGCCGGAACAGCTCGCGAGCGCCTTCGGCCTCGAATGGTTCCGCCGGCGCGGCGCGCAGCCGACGCTGCAGGAGAACGCCCTGCCCCTGTGATCGACCCGACCGAAGAGGAGCGCGAATGGGCCACCACGTCGAGCTGAGCCGTTTCGTCGACGCACCACCCGACCGGGTGTGGCGGGTGCTGACCTCCGTCGACTCGGCCCCGCAGATCCTGAGCGGGGTGCAGAGTGTCGAACGGCTCGCGGGCGTCGGCTACGAGGTCGGCACCCGCTGGCGCGAGACCCGCACGATGTTCGGCAGGGCCGCGACCGAGGAGATGACCGTGACGGCCGTGGAGCCGGGGCGGCACACGGCCGTCGAGGCCGAATCCGGCGGTGTGCGCTACCGCACCGAGTTCGACGTGGCCCCCGAGCGGGCCGGCACGACGCTGACCGTGCGGTTCTCGGCCGACGCCGGCCGTCCGGGACGGATCCGGCGGGCGCTGACGGCGCTCGTCGCTCCCCTGGCCCTGCGGGCGACGCGTAAGGCGCTGCACCAGGACCTCGACGACATCGCGGCCGCGGCCCGGGCCGGGATCTGAGCGTCGTGTCGCTGTGCTCGAGCTACCGCGCCACCGGCGCCGACCTGCCCTTCGGTGATCCGCTGGCGGCGCACGATGTCGCGATGGAGGGGTACTTCTGGCGGTTCACCCAGCCCGGGACCGGACGGGTGGTGATCGCGCTGTGCGGCGTCAACCGGGCCGCCGACGGGTCGTGGGCGACCCTCGGCCTGGCGGCGCACCCGGGCGGATTCCTGCGTACGACGGCGCATCCGGAGGGGTTCGCCGACCCGCGGCGGCTCGGCGCGTCGGCGGGCACGGCGTTCCGCGGGGAGCCCGACCGGCTGCGCGTGGACCTCGGCGCCGACGCACGCCTCGATGTGCGGGTGACGGCGCCCCGGCCGTGGCCCCGCCGCCGGTTCGGCGGATCCAGCGTCTTCCACGCGATCCCCGCGCTCAACCAGTACTGGCACCCGTGGCTGCTCGACGGGCGAGCCGAGGGCGAGGCCGTGCTCGGGGGCGAGACGTGGAACCTGGACGGCGCCCAGGTGTACGCGGAGAAGAACTGGGGCCGAGGCGGATTCCCGGAGTCGTGGTGGTGGGGCCAGGCGCACGGCTTCACCGACTCCGCCGCGTGCGTCGCCTTCGCCGGTGGGCAGGTCCACGCCGGACCGCTGCGGACCGAGGTGACGGCGGTGGTGGTCGCCCTGCCGGACGGACCCGTGATCCGGCTGGGCAACCCCGTGGTCTCCCCGGTGCGGGCCCACGTCGCCGACGAGCGGTGGTCGCTGTTCGGGCGCGGGCCGCGGTGGACCGTCGAGATCGAGGCGACCGCCCCGCTGAGCGCCGCGCACGTCCTGCCGGTTCCGCTGCCCCTCGAGCGCCGCAACGTGCCCGGCGCCCTCGAGCACCTCGCGGGCTCGCTGAGCGTGACCGTCCGCGACCGCGGCACGCTGGTCTGGGCGGGCGAGTCGCCCCTCGCGGCGCTCGAGCACGGCGGTCTGGCCCGCGCGCGGGCCGAACTGGACCGGCGGGGGGCGCCGGCGGACGCGACGGACGGCCCGCCACTGCACGGCGGCTGACCGGCGGCCCCGCATCCGCGCACTTCCCGGCCGTCCGCGCAGGAAATCGAATCGTCTGCGCGGATACCCATTCCGTGCGCGTATCAGACCAGCGCCCGGCGCATCGCGCCCAGCGGATCGGAGTACAGCGAACTCAAGGACACCACGCTCGCGGCGTGCGCCTGCACTCGGTCGCCGAATCCGGTGACCCGGACGTCGGCGCCCGACGGCGACGCGAGCGCGCGCGCGACGTGCGGTGCGGCCTCCGGGTACGCGGTGAACGCCTGGCCGCCGAGGATCACCCGGTCCGGGTTGAACAGGTCCCGGAGCATCGCGACGGACCGCCCCAGCACCTGTGCCCGCTCCACGAGGATCTCGTGGGCCTCGTGAGAACCGTTGCGGGCCAGCGCGTACAACGCGGCGACGGACGTGGCGCCCGCGTCGAGCAGGCCGGCGGCCCGCGCCCGGGTCAGCACCGCACGGTCGGCGACGGTGGCCTCGAGGCATCCGCGGGCACCGCAGGCGCACGGCACGGACGATCCGGTGGGCAGGTGCGACACCGAGCCCGGGCCGCCGCGCGGTGTGTGCACCCGGCCGTCGAATGCGATTGCGATACCGACGGTTTCGCGAGCGTAGAAGTACAGGGTGGCGCCCTCGACATCGGCGGTGTCGCGGTCGGGGGTGAGCAGCAACTCGGAGGCGGCCATCGCCTCGACGTGCGCGGCGACGGAAACCGGCAGGCCCAGGCCCCGGCTCACCACGGTCCCGACGGGCGCATCCTCCCAGCCGAGCCGCGGGTGGTCCACGGTTCCGGTGGCCGAGTCGACGCGGCCGCCGAGCGCGACGCCCGCCCACAGCGGCGTGCGCCGGTGCCAGCGCGACGCGAAGGCCCTGGCGCTGCTGGTGATCGCCCCGAGCGCCGCCTCCTGGCCGCCGCGCGGGGTGGGGATCTCCACCGCGCCGATCACACGCCCGCGCAGATCGCTCGCGACGATGCCGGTGACGGCCGCACCGATGTGGATGCCGACGGTCAGGTAGCGCTCGTGGTCGGTCTCGAACGGCACCCGGGGCCGGCCCACGGCACCGGACGCGGTCAGATCCGGCCGCTCCCGGAGCAGGCCCGCGGCGAGCAGCGCCGAGACCTGCCGGTTCACGGTGGCGATGCTCGCGCCCGTCGCCGTCGCCGCCTGGTCGCGGCAGATCGGCCCGCGCGCCGCGGCGACCCGGAACACCGCGGCGGCGGTGCCGTCGGCGACCTTCAGCTCGGGCGGCACGATCTGCACGCGCGTCGTCGATCGCACCCGGGCGGTGGCACTACGGGAACGGACGCCCGATCCGGAGGTCGGGCGAATAACATTGGTGGACAGGACATTTGACGTAGCTACTGCAGTCACTGCGACTCTTCCTCGAGATCGGGTCCGCAGACCCGGGGCGTGGCAGGGAGGCGCCGATCCGCTCGATCGTGAGGCAGAGGTCCACCGGCCGACGGCCGGGGGAAACGAAGCGGGGCGCGAAGGGCGGTGTCAGCGACAACACAGTTCGCGCGCCAGCGGCAGCCGCGAGCCCAGCGCGGCGGTCACGTAAGTGACCCGCGGAGCACGGAGACGGCGAGCTGGCATATCCGCAACCTAGCCGCCACGCGCCACTGTGTCCAATCCGCACGGCGACGCGGCGGCAACGGTCCCGATCACGGTGACGGAAACCCTTACGCCGGCCCGCCGCCGGTGATGAGGTCGACGGCACCAACGTTCGATCTACGAAAGGTCCTCCATGTCCGTGGATTTCGATACCCGCACCGCCTCCGCTCGCGACGTGTCCGTGGTCCGTCTGGGCGGGCACATCGGGGCCCGCATCGACGGCGTGCGGCTCGGCGGCGATCTCGACGAGGCCACCGTCGAAGCGATCCGACGCGCCCTGGCCGAGCACAAGGTGATCTTCTTCCGGGAACAGCACCACCTCGACGACGCGTCGCAGTACGCGTTCGCCGAGTTGCTCGGCACGCCGACCACCGCGCACCCGACGGTCACCTCGCGCGGGGCGCACGTGCTGCCGATCGACTCCGACTACGGCAAGGCGAACAGCTGGCACACCGACGTCTCGTTCGTCGATCGCATCCCGAAGGCTTCGATCCTGCGCGCGGTGGAACTGCCCGCCTACGGCGGTTCGACCACGTGGGCTTCCGGGGTGGCGGCCTACGAGGGCCTGCCCGCCCCGCTGAAGACCCTGGCGGAGAACCTGTGGGCCACCCACACCAACCTGTACGACTACGCCGCCGAGAGCGCGGAGCACCTCCGCGACGGCGCCGACGAGCGGGTCGCCGAGTACCGCGCCGAGTTCCGGTCCGAGTACTTCGAGACCGAGCACCCGGTGGTGCGCGTGCACCCCGAGACCGGGGAGCGGTCGCTGCTGCTCGGCCACTTCGTCAAGGGCTTCGTCGGGCTGAGCGGCCGGCAGTCGCAGGCGCTGTTCCGGCTGCTGCAGGACCACCAGACCCGGCTGGAGTACACCACCCGCTGGAACTGGGCCGCCGGGGACGTGGCGGTGTGGGACAACCGCGCCACCCAGCACTACGCCGTCGCCGACTACGAGGGCCTGCACCGCCGCCTGAACCGCATCACCCTCGCCGGGGACGTCCCGGTGAGCGTGCACGGCGAGGCGAGCCGGTCCGTCGCCGGCGACGCGAGCGCCTACTCGGTCGTCGAGGTGCCCCGGCCGCTCGCGTCGTGACGGACGCCGCGGTCGCGCGGACCCCCGCGCGACCGTATCCGGGGCACCCTAGGATCGCCTGCATGACGATTTCTCCCGATTCCCGCGTGGCCGTCGTCACCGGTGCCTCCTCCGGCATCGGCGAGGCCACCGCCCGAACCCTCGCAGCCCAGGGCTTCCACGTCGTCGTCGGCGCTCGCCGCGTCGACCGGATCGAGAAGCTCGCGGACGAGATCGGGGGCACGGCCCTCGAGCTGGACGTCACGGACGAGGACTCGGTGACCGCCTTCACGACGGTGCTCCCCCGGGTGGACGTGCTGGTCAACAACGCGGGCGGCGCCAAGGGCATGGCCCCGGTCGCCGAGGCGGACCTCGACGACTGGCGCTGGATGTGGGAGACCAACGTCCTCGGCACCCTGCGGATGACGAAGGCCCTGCTGCCGAAGCTCGTCGACTCCGGCGACGGCCTTATCGTCACGATCACGTCGGTGGCGGCCTTCCATGCCTACGACAACGGCGCGGGCTACACCTCCGCCAAGCATGCCCAGGCGGTGCTGCACCGCACGCTGCGCGGTGAGCTGCTCGGCAAGCCGGTGCGCCTGACCGAGATCGCGCCGGGTGCGGTGGAGACCGAGTTCTCCCTCGTGCGGTTCGAGGGGGACGCCGAGCGCGCCGCCAAGGTGTACGAGGGCATCACACCGCTGGTGGCCGAGGACATCGCGGAGATCGTCGGTTTCGTCGCGTCGCGCCCGCCGCACGTGAACCTGGACCAGATCATCGTGCAGCCGCGCGACCAGGCCGGCCCCATGCGCTTCCACCGCACCGCCGAGTAGGAACCGGTGGGCATCGAGAGGGACGCCGGGCAACGCCGCCTCTCCCCGGGGCCGTTGCTCGACGTGCGGGGCCGTCTCGCCGAAGCCGGCTGGGCCGGCACCGAGGTCCGGGCCTACGACCGGTCCCGGGTCGCGGCACCGCGGTGGCGGATCAAGGAGTGGGACTACTACTGCGTGCTCGCCGACGGCGACGACGGCCCGTTCGGTCTCGCGCTGACCGTCGCCGACAACAGCTACATGGGCCTGCTCGGCGTGAGCTGGCTCGACCTGGCCGGCCGTGCGGACACCACCGAGAACGCGATGATCCCGTTTCCGCTCGGACGGTTGCGGTTGCCCGCCTCCGCGGACGCGGGCGATGTGGTGCTCGACCGGCGTGGAATGCGCCTCGAGTTCCGGCACGAGCGCGGCGCCCGGCGGCTGATCGTCCGTCATCCCGGATTCGCGGGCGGGCGGGGCCTGTCGGGCGAGGTGGTGCTCACCTCGCCCGGTGCCGAGCGGATGGTCGTCGCGATCCCGTTCCCCGGCGACGAGGGGGCGTTCTACTACAACCAGAAGATCCCCGGCCTCACCGCCGCCGGCACCATCACGGTCGGCGGCCGCGAGCACACCTTCGACCCGGCCTCCGCGTTCGGGGTGTTCGACTGGGGCCGGGGCGTGTGGACGTACGACAACACCTGGTTCTGGGCGTCCGCATCGGGACGGCACGAGGGGCGTCCCTTCGGGTTCACCGTCGGTCACGGCTTCGGCGACACCGCCGCCGGAAGCGAGAACATGCTCCTGCTCGACGGCGTGGCGCACAAGCTGGACCGGGTGCGGTTCCATCTGCCTCACGGCACCTACGACGGCGCGCCGTGGCGGTTCTCGAGCAACGACGGCCGGTTCGAGATGGGGTTCAAGCCGATCCTCGACCGCGCCGCCGACGTGAACGCCCTCGTCCTGCGCTCGACGCAGCATCAGGTCTTCGGCCGGTTCACCGGCCACGTCACGCTCGACGACGGTGCCCGGCTCGAGGTGCGCGAGCTTCTCGGATTCGCCGAGAAGGTGCGCAACCGCTGGTAGTGCGCCTTGCCTACCGCGCGGACATCGACTGCCAGGTGGGCCAGTCGATCGCCCAGTCGTACAGGTCGCCGTCCGCGGCGGACAGCTCGATCGACGTTCCGGACACCTCGACCGGGTCGCCGTACATCGCCGTCGCGAAGTACTCCTGGGCGTCCCCGAGCGAGAGGTTGATGCAGCCGTTGGTGACGTTGGTCGCCCCCTGCTGGCCGAGGGTCGCGGGGTTGGCGTGGATGAACTCGCCGTTGTTGGAGATCCGCACCGCCCAGCGTTCCCGCACGTTCTCGTAGTACGGCGGGTTGGACATCAGGAAGTCCTCGTGCTTCTCGGTAACCACGTGGACGCCGCTGCGGGTGACGTTGCGGGCTTCGTTGCCCTGCCCGTAGCTCACCGGGATGTCCATGATCGTCACTCCGTCGCGCACCACCTGCATGCGGTGCGACGTGGCGTCGGCCACGACGACCTGGCTCCGGCCGACGGTGAAGTCGAGGGTGAGGTCCTCCGCCCCGTAGGCGCCGTCGCCGTAGTCGAGGCCGTAGAGCTGCGCGTCGAGGTGCACCGCCGTGCCCGGCGTCCAGTACTGCTGCGGGCGCCAGTGCGCGCGGGCACCGCCGTTGTCGTCGGGCAGCCACGCCCAGCTGCCGATGGTCGGCGGGTCGGTGCCGACCACCATGGCCTTCTCGACGGCGGCCTTGTCGGTGATCGGGCCATCGAACTGGACGATGATCGGGGCGGCGATCCCGACCGGCTGCGCGTCGGCGATGTTCAGGTTCGCGGAGACGACCCGGTCGGGGTCGACGGTGTCGAAGCTGCCCTCGACGGCCACGGCCTCGCCGTCGGAGCCGACGGCCGTGCCGGACCAGCGGTAGGTCGCGCCGTAGCCGAGCGGTTCGGCGACGGTGTAGCTGCGGCGGTCGGCGGCGAGGGCGCCACGCACGACGGTGCTCGTTCCGACGTTCGTGAGGGCGACGTCGGTGAGCTCGCCGTCGGTGACCGAGACGCGGATCGGGGTGGTGGGGTTCACGTCGGTGGCGCCGTCGGCGGGGTCGGTGACGATCGACACCACGGGCGCGGTGCCGGCGGGAACCGCGCTCCCGCCGGGGCCCGACGAGCACGCCGCGAGCACCGCGACGAGTGCGAGCAGCCCGAACCACAACAACCGACGACTTCGTTCACCCAGGTGGAGCACTCCGACGAGGGTACGCCCGCCGCGCGGTCGCGTCGCAGCGCGGCGGCAGGTCCGGCAGACCGGCTCTCAGATGAAGCAACCCACGGTGACCGGCTCCGGCTCGAGCCGCACACCGAACGCGTCCTGCACGCCGTCGCGCACCTCCCGCGCGAGGGCCACCAGATCGGCGGTGGTCGCGGTGCCGCGGTTGGTGAGCGCGAGGGTGTGCTTGGTGGACAGCCGCACCGGCGCGCCGGGGCCGGGGAAGCCCTTACCGAACCCGGCCCGCTCGATCAGCCATCCCGCGGAGAGCTTGGTGCCGCCACCGGCGGGGAACCGCGGGATCCGCACGTCGGGCCCGACGCGTTCCTCGACGGCCGCGAGCACGCGGGGCAGCTCGTCGGCGGCGAGCACGGGGTTGGTGAAGAACGACCCGGCGCTCCAGGTGTCGGGATCGTCCGGGTCGAGCACCATGCCCTTGCCCCGGCGCAGGGCGAGCACCTGCTCGCGGACCTCCGCGGCCGGGCGTCGCTCGCCCTCCTCGGCGTGCAGGGCCGACGCCAGCTCCCGGTAGCCGATGGGGGCGCTGGCCCCGTCCGGCCGCACGGCCAGGTCGACCTCGAGGACCAGGGCGTCGTCGGAGTGCTTGAGGACACTGGTGCGGTACCCGAGCCCGAGGTCCTCGGGGCCGATCCACCGGACGTCGCCGCTGGTGCGGTCGAGCAGCCGCACGGCCCTCAGAATCGACCCGACCTCGACGCCGTAGGCGCCGACGTTCTGTACCGGGGTCGCACCCGTGGAGCCGGGGATGCCGGACAGGCATTCGAGCCCGCCGAGGCCCGCCTTCACGGTCAGGGCGACGACGTCGTCCCACCCGGCGCCGGCCTCGGCGCGCACGGTGTCCTCCCCCGGCTCGATCCCGGTGGTCGCGATGCGCACGACCACACCGTCGAACCCGCCGTCGCCGATCACCAGGTTGGAGCCGCCGGCCAGGACGAGGGTGGGGACGCGTGCCGCGTCGAGCAGGCGGACGACCTCGACGAGGGTGTCGGTGGTGGTGCACTCGGCGAGCAGCCGGGCCGGACCGCCGAGCCGCAGCGTGGTCAGCGTCGACAGCGCCACGTCCTCGGACACGACGGCGCCCGCCTCGACGAGTTGGGCCCCAATACGCGGATCAGACACCCGCAAACGGTAGCGTGCCGACCATGGGCAGCCGCATCGACCATTACTCGCACTACGCGTTCCCCGTCGCCACGGTGCACGCGGCGCTCGTCGACGAGAACTACTGGCGGAGCCGCCTGGCGGAGATCGGCGGGCCGGGCGCGACGCTCGAGGACGTGCGCACCGGTGACGGGACGATCGACCTGCACATGACCCAGTCCATCCCGGCCGAGCACCTGCCGAGCTTCGTCACCAACTTCCATCCCGGCGACCTGGTCATCCATCGGCACGAGTCGTGGCAACCGGTGACCGGGGACCGCGCGACGGGCCGCTTCTCCGCGCACGTGGACGGGCTGCCGGGGAAGGTGGACGGCACCTCCACGATGGCGCCGGACGGCGCGGGCACCATCGTCGAGATCGACGGCGAGGCCGAGGTGCGGATCCCGTTCCTCGGCGGCAAAATCGAGGGCATCATCGTCGAGCAGATCGTCGAACTGTTCGACGTGGAGCGCACCTTCACCGCGAAGTGGCTGTCCGAGCCGCACTGACGAGGCCGTTGCGGGACGGTGACGATTTCCGTCGTTCGGTAACGAACCGGTAACCTCGCGTGTCATGGCCCGGCGAATCGACTACTCCGCCCGCTATCCGTACAGCCCGGAGCAGGTGTACGAGGCGCTCTCGGACCGCGCGCACTGGGAGGCGCGCATCGTCGAGATGCGCAAGTACTCCGAGAACCACCTCGCGGAGTTCGAGGTGTCGGACGACGGCATCGACCTGGTACTGCACCACGTCCTGCCGCGCACGGAACTGCCCGAGATCGCCCAGACGGTGATGAAGAAGGACATGGTCATCACCCGTAAGGAGACGTACACCCCCTTCGGCGACACCATCACCGGCAGCTACCAGGCCTCGGTCCCCGCGGGTCCCGGCAGCCTCACCGGCACTATGGAACTGTTCGCCTCGGACGGCGGCAGCACCCTGCGCACCACCTCGGAGGCCAAGGTCTTCCTGCCGTTCATCGGCGGCAAGCTCGAGCAGCTCATGCTCGTCAACCTCGTCGACCTGTTCCGCACCGAGGCGGAGATCACCGCCGGCTGGCTCGCGCGCCGGTTCGGATAGTCCCCTGTGCGCGCCCCGCGCCCGGAAGGTGTCGTCACCCGCGGCACCACGGGCATCAACCGCCTGCGCCGCAGCGACCGCTGGCTGATGCACCACCCCGACGTCGCCCGCGTCCTGCACTCCCGGGACGACGCGCTCGTCGTCGACCTCGGCTACGGCGCGATGCCGGTGACCACCCTCGAGCTGGCCGCGCGGCTGCGCACGGTGCGTCGCCGCCTCCGGGTGGTGGGTCTCGAGATCGATCCCGACCGGGTGGTGCCGGGGCGGGACGGCGTGGAGTTCGCCCGCGGGGGCTTCGAGCTGGCCGGGCTCCGGCCGGTGCTGATCCGCGCGTTCAACGTGCTGCGCCAGTACCCGGAGGAGGCGGTGGCTCCCGCGTGGGATCGGCTGCGGTCCGGGCTCGCGCCCGGCGGGTTGCTGCTCGACGGCACGTGCGACGAACTGGGCCGGCGGTGCGCGTGGGTGCTGCTCGACGAGCACGGCCCGCGCACGCTCACGCTGGCGTGGAGCCCGTTCCACTCGGACACCCCGTCGGACCTGGCCGAGCGTCTGCCGAAGGCGCTGATCCACCGCAACGTGCCGGGGGAACGGATCCACGAGCTGCTGCAGGCGGCGGATCGGGCCTGGGCGTCGGCGGCACCGCACGCGGCGTTCGGACCGCGCGTGCGCTGGCGCGCGACGCTGGACCTGTTGCGCGCCCAGGGCGTGCCGGCGGCATCGCAACGCCGGCGGCTGCGGGACTGCGTGCTGACCGTGCCGTGGGACTTCGTCGCCCCGGCGCAGGCTCAGCCGGCCGCGAGCAGTGCCAGCTCGATGCGGTCCGCGACGGCCGCGGGCTGATCGGCGACCGCGGCGTGCAGCTGCGCCGAGGTCACCCGCCCGATGGCGATGGCGTCGCCGACGAGTTCGTCGAGGACCTCCTGGGAGACGCCACCCGCGGCGAGGTCGACGGCGGTCCGCGCGGGGGTGGTGATGCGGAAGCACCCGACCTGCTCGCAGTCCTGTGCGCGCAGCTGCCGGTGGTGCAGGGCGAGCCGGTTGCTCGGCACGGTTCGCTGGTCGGCCGTCGACAGGTGCAGGAAGCGGGGTTGCAGGTGCCCCATGCCGTGCAGGTCGGCGGCGCTCTGGTGCGAGACCACCGCCGCGCCCTCGTACCAGGCGCACCACTGCGCGAACTCGTCGAACTTCGTGTGCGGGCTGTCCCCGAGCCGGAACAGGTCCGATTCGATCCGGACCCAGTGCCCGGCCGCGATCCGGCCGACGAAGTCGATCGTGGCGATGCCGTGGGCAATGGCCTGTCGCGCGGTGAAGAAGCCCGCCTGCGCGAGCGCGGTATGTCGCAGGGCCTCGTCCGGATCCACCCGGCCGGAGGCGTCGTGTTCAGGTTCCGTCCAGCCCGTCATGCCGCCACAGTACCCGAACAACTGTGTCCCACCTCACACTTTCTGGTAGTGGGACCGCATCTTCACAGACCTTCCTCAGAGTTCTTCGGAACAATCCCGAACCATGACGAACCGGAAGCGCATCCCCTTCGCCACCATCGGCATCGCCCTCGCCGTCGCGCTGGTCGCGGTGCTCGTCGGCGCCGAGGTGTACGTCCGCAACCGTGCCACCAACTGCCTCGCGCAGTCGTTCGAGAGCGAACTCGGCACGAACGTCGACGTGGATCTCGGGTGGAAGCCGGTGCTGCTCTCGCTCGTGGACAAGCAGGTCTCGTCCGTCACGCTCGACAGCGACGACACGGCGTTCGGCCCCGCCCAGGAGATGCAGGTGCACGCCGTGGTCCGCGACGTGGATCTGCGGGAGAGCGCCGCCGGGGCCGGGACCATCGGCAGCTCGAGCGCCGACGTGGTGTGGCCGTCGTCGGGCATCCTCGCAACGGTGCAGACCCTGCCGCTCGGCTCGCTGATCACCGACGTCACCCCGGACGCGAACGCCGGCACCCTCCGCTTCACCGTGGGCGGCGCGGACCTGGTGGAGCTGACCGTGCGGCCGGAGGCCCGGAACGGGGCGATCGCCGTCGAGACGGTGGACGCGTCGCTGTTCGGCATCGGGTTGCCCACGGCACTGGTCGACGGCATCGTCCAGATCCTCACCGAGAGCCTGCAGCAGTACCCGCTGGACATGCAGGCGACGGCGGTGTCGGTCACCGACTCCGGTATCGCGGTGACGCTCGAGGGCGGCGCCTACACGATGCCGGAGGCCCCGGCCGGACAGCAGTCGCAGAACCAGCTCGACTGCTGAGGCCGCGGCCCGATACTCGCTGAGGCCGCGGCCCGGTGCTCACTCCGGCAGGTCGTCGAGCACCGCGCGGGTGCCGGACAGGCCGAGCCGGGTGGCGCCGGCCTCGATCATGGCCAGCGCCGCCTCGGCCGTGCGGATGCCGCCGCTGGCCTTGACGCCGAGCCGGCCGCCCACCGTCTCGGCCATCAGCCGCACCGCGTGCACCGACGCACCCCCGGCGGGATGGAACCCGGTGGACGTCTTGACGAAGTTCGCGCCGGCCCGCTCGGCGGACCGGCACGCCTCGACGATCGCCTCGTCCGACAGCGCCGCCGACTCGATGATCACCTTGAGCACGGGCTCGAACCCGATCGCCTCCCGGACGGTGAGGATGTCGGCGAGCACGGCGTTGAAGTCCCCGGCGACGGCCGCTCCGATGTCGATCACCATGTCGATCTCGGCGGCGCCCTGATCCACGGCGAGCCGGGCCTCGGCGCCCTTGATCAGCGAATGGTGCTTGCCCGACGGGAAGCCCGCCACGGTGGCGACGACGAGTCCGTCCGCCCGCAGCGGCAGCATCGACGGCGACACGCACACCGACCAGACGCCGAGCTCGCGGGCCTCGTCGACGAGCGCGCGCACGTCGGCCCCCGACGCCTCGGGCTTGAGCAGGGTGTGGTCGACCATCGCGGCGACCCGGGCACGGGTGAGGGTGGTCTCCGGCATACCCGTCAGCTTTCCACAGCGATATTCCGTTGCCCGGCCCGACGCCGGTGTCCACACTGCTCTCGTGTTCATCCGACGAGAACTTCCCGCCGACGTCCCCGCGATCGGCGACGTGCACCGCGCCGCATTCGCGCCGCTCACCCCCGCCGGCGCGGAGCCGGTCGAGCCCGGCCTGGTCGAGGCGCTGCGCGCCGGCCCGGCGTGGCTGCCCCGGCTGTCACTGGTCGCAACGGACGCCGAGGGCACGGTCGTCGGGCACGTGTGCGTCACCCGCGGCACGGTCGACGGCGAGCCGGCGCTGGCCCTCGGGCCGATCGGGGTGCTGCCGGAGTTGCAGCGCGCCGGCGTCGGGGGCGCTCTGATGCACGCGGTGCTCGGCGCGGCGGACGCCCTCGACGAACCGCTCGTGGTGCTGCTCGGGCACCTGGACTACTACCCCCGTTTCGGGTTCGTCCCGGCCGCCGAGCTCGGTGTCGAACCCGACGTGCCCGAATGGGCGTCACACCTGCAGGCCCGCGCGCTCACCGCCCATCGGCCGCAGCTGCGCGGGGTCTTCCGCTACGCGCCTCCGTTCTACGAGATCGGCTAGCCCGAGCGGGCCGTCGGGGCGGCAATCGCGGTGTCGCGATGCGCTCGATTCGGCGCTGCCCGGGGTGGGAGGACTCACGTGTTCTCCGGTGTTGCGGACGGCTGTGGTGCTGTGTGCAGCCGATCGAGGAAGTGGGCGAGGGCGGGGCTGATGCTGCGGCCGTGTCGTTCCGAACCGACCCGCCGAACGAGTTCTCGCACAACGGGTCCGGTATCGAGCACCGGCTGAACCAAACCCGACCGTGCACACTGCTCGAGGACGGGCAGTAACACTCGTTCCGCTTCCGGGAGTGAGCCGACCGTGACAAGGCACTCGGTCAGCAACAAGCGGGCATAGAGGGATGCTCTGGGCCGGTCGGTGGCGCTGATCGACTCGGTGAGGATTCGGGCGCGCCGGCACGCGTGTGTCCGGTCACTGTCGGAGCCGGCGGCGAGCAGCAGCCGGATTGCCGCCTCTTCCGTGGTCTCGGCCGTGACCTGGGCGATCCCGTCAGGAACGTCGCTCGGAAGCCCGGGAGGAAAGGTGTCCGGGGAGACCTGCGATATCTTGATGCCCGTCCGGATACGCTCGTTGGTGATGTACACCGCCAGGCGGGGCAGTTGCAGTGACAGCGCCAGCCGTTCCCCTTCAGCCAGTCGCTCGGCGGCCTGTTCGTGCTGCCCCAGGCGATGCTTCAGGCGAGCGCCGATGACGTACGTGGCGAGCATGAACTCGACGGTTCCGCCTTCGGCGCCGAGGCTGTAGCTCTCGTCGAGCAGGCCTTCGGCCTCGGCGAGGTTTCCCTGTTCGTACAGCAATTCCCCGAGGAGGGCACCGGTGAGCCGGGAGCTGTAGGAATTGTCTTCGTCGGAAGCGGTGGCCAGGTGCATGGCGTGGCGCAGGCTCGTCTCGGCGCCGTCGAGATCGAGTTGTTCCCGTGCGGCCACTGCATCGAGGCAATAGCCGTAGATGACACTGAACGGCCCGGAGGCGCGGCGGTGATGCGGGCGTGCCCATTGCTGCCAGCGCCGGGCCTCGTCGAAGTCGAACCGCTGGATCTCGCGGAACGAGGCCACATCCGCGACACCGCACAGAATCCACGGGCGGAGTCTGTCGGCGCGGGCGATACACGCCTCGAGTGCCTCGTCGAGGTGGTCGAGACGGTCGTCGAAGACGGTGATGGTGGCCCGGATGAGATCGGCCTCGGCTCGGGCGTCAGCCTCTTCGTCGCCGGGCACGGTCGGCAGCACTGCCTCGAGGCGGCTGAGGGCGTCGTTGGCCGCAGCGCGGTGGTGCAGCAGTGCGTGTGCCCAGGCCACCGCCAGCTGCAGGCGTGGCCGCATCGCGCCGGCGGTCGTCGGTAGCTTGGTCTCCAACCCGAGCAGAGTGTTCATCCGGGATTGTTCGAGCAGTGGGATTGCTTCCCGCTCGACCACGTCGATCGCTGCGTCGTCGTCGCCGGCAGCGTGGAAATGATCGACCGCCGCGCTCAACAGGTGTTGATCGGCGAACCATCGGGCCGCGGTCCGGTGCAGCTCGTGCAGGCGTTCCGGGTCGCCTCGTTCGAGCCGGCGGCGTAGATAGTCGGTGAACAGGTGGTGGTAGCGGAACCACTGTCCCTCCTCGTCGAGCCGGGTGAGGAACAGGTCCCGGTCTTCGATGTCTTCGAGCACGGCCTGGGCGTCCCGGCGGCCGGTGAGGGCGGTGGCCAGGGCAGCGCACGTGCGTTCGCTGACCGCGGTGGCCAGCAGGAAGTCGAGCAGGTCCGGTTCGAGACTGTCGAGGACGTTCTCGGCGAGGTACTCGCCGAGAACGCGATGCCGGCCCGACAGCTGGCGGATGACCGTCCGGGGGTCACGGTGTTCGCGTATTGCCAGCGAGGCCAGCTGCAGGGCCGCCGCCCACCCGTCGGTTGTTTCCTCGAGCTCGGCAACATCCTTGTCCTCCATGGTCAATCCGGTGGTACCGGTGAGCAGCTGGCGGGACTCGTCGACGTCGAAGCGCAGTGCGGCGGCGTCGATCTCGATCAGCTCGTTGTGCACGCGCAGGCCGCTCAGCGGCAGACCCTGCCGGGCCCGGCTGGTGACGACCAGCTGCAGGTGGTGGCACCCTTGCTCGAGCAGGAACCGGGCGATGGCCCGGCTGGCGGGGTTGGTCACTCGGTGCCAGTCGTCGAGGACCACCGCGATGTGCTGCCCGCCCGTGTGTGTCCGGTTGATCAGGGTGGTCAGCACGAACCGCTCGGCGCCCTCCCCGTGTGCCTCCAGGACACGGGTCAGCTCTCTGCCGAGCCGGGGCAGGGTCACCGTGACCGCATCGACGAGATGCGCGAGAAACCAGGCGGGGGTGTTGTCGTCTTCGTCGATCGACAACCAAGCGGTCTTGCCGCCGTCGTGCTCGAGCATCCGCACGTACTGGGTGGCCACGGTGGTCTTGCCGTATCCGGCCGGGCCGTGGATCAAGATCAGCCGTGCCCGGGTCGCGGTACTGAGCCGGTCGAGCAGCCGGGTGCGCTGCACCATCGCGTGAGCCGCGACCGGGGGGCGGTACTTGGTCGCCACGGCGGGCGGGCGAGCAGGCACGGACGCACCGGCCGAAGGGTCGAGGCGCAGATACGCCGCGGTCGCGGGGGATTCGCGACTTTCCGGCTGCGGTGGGCTCTCCTCGTCCCAGACCAACGGCAGCGGCAGGTCGGCAACGGTGTAACCGAGGTCCGCCCCGGCGCTGCGCAGCGCCTCCCCCAACCCCGCCGCCGTGCCGAAGCGGTGGGCGGGCTCACGGGCCATCGCCTGCTCGATCACCGCACACACACCCTCCGGAACATCCCGCTCGCGCAGATCCGGGATCGGTTCGGTGCTGATCCGCAGCAGCTGCGCCACCAGTTCCTCCCCGCGGCGCCGCGCGTAGGCCGGCCGGCCGGCCAGCGCGGTGAACAAGGTGGCGCCGAGTCCGTAGACGTCCGAGGCGACCGACGGAGACTGCCCGTGCAGCAGCTCCGGCGCGGTGTAGGCGGGAGAGCCCACCACCAAGCCTCGCGTGGTGTCCTGCCGATCCGACAGCCGGGCGATCCCGAAATCGGTCAGTTGCGGTTCGCCGTACTCGGAGATCAGGATGTTCGCCGGTTTGACGTCGCGGTGCAGGACACCCGCCCGGTGTGCCGTCTCGAGCGCCCCGGCCATCTTGATGCCGATGTCGAGAACTTCGGCAACCGTGCGGGCCCCGCGCCGGTTGATCCAGGCCTCGAGGGAGTCCCGGCGGTGGAACGGCATCACGATGTAGGGACGCCCGGTACGGGTGACGCCGGCCTCGAGCACGTGCACGATGTTCGGATGCCCCGACAGCCGGCCCATCGCCTGCTGCTCGCGCAGAAACCGCACCCGGTCGGTCTCGTCCGGACTGGGGCTCATCACCTTGACCGCGACCACCCGGTCGAGGGCGGGCTGACGACAGCGGTAGACGATGCCGAAACCTCCCTGCCCTGCCACCCGCGGCTCGACGAAACCGGCCGCGCTCAACTCGTCCGCAAGCTCCCTCGGAGGCGGATCAGCGGGACGTTCGGCGGCGTCACCGGACACCGTGCACCCGGTCTTCGGACCGAGTCCGGCACGGCAGCAGGTGCACCACGGCACTCCCGGGAGCCGGTTCTGCCGGCCGGTGCTCTGCGGACTTGATCATGACGCCACCTCGGATTGCTTCCGATTCTAGGCGCCACCCGCAGAAATTCACTGGCGGTGGGGAGCGCGAGGGCCTGGGCGCACTGCCCATCGGGACAGGCCGATCTGATCGTTCGGCCAGTTCGTCGGCAAGTCGGCGGACTTTACGGTGGATCCGGCAACGACCGTTGACGGTCGGGCAGGACCAGCTGTGTTCGATGAAGATGCGAGGGACCACGTGTGCGATCGGAAGGCCTACCGCGGTGCGCGTTCCTGTGGTGCAGGCTCACGCCCAGAGGTATTCGGGTCGGGGACACGTGCAGTGAGCCGACCGACGGTACGAGCCTGACGTGAGTGAGGGTTTTCGGATCGACCGCGTCTGCGTTCGACGAGCACGGCCCCCGGGGCCGTTCTTCGCCGATCCCGGAGAAACGAACGTCTGGCTGGTCGGCGACGACCGGGACGTGGTGGTCGTCGATGCGGGTGGTCGAGCCACCGACATCGCCGACGCGGTCGGTGACCGATGTGTCACCGCGGTGATCTGCACCCAGGGTGGCCGGGCCCACGTCTCGGCCGCGGTCGACGTGGGCGTGGGACTGTGTGCTCCGATCCTGCTGCATCCGGCCGACCACGCGTTGTGGCAGGCGGTGCACGGGCAGCGTCGCTATTGGCGACTCGACGACGGGCAGCGCATCGCCGTCGCCGGTGACGAGATCCGGGTGCTGCACACTCCGGTCGCCACGCCCGGGTCGGTGTCGTTGCATCTTCCGCACCTGGGCGTGGTGTTCACCGGCGACGTCCTCCGGCACGGGTGTGAAGCGCCCGGACACACCCCGACGCCGAGCACGGCGCCCGGGCCACTGTCGGCGTTACCGGCCGACACCCGAGTGCACCCCGGCCACGGCGACAGTTTCCTTCTCGGCGAGGCGTTCTCGTCGACCGATCGATGGGTGCGACACAGCGCATGACGAACACCACGGACCGGCACGTCTTCGACGAGAACGACATCCAGATCACCGACCCCAAGTCCTACGCGGCCGGGGTGCCCGCGGTGCTGGTGTCGCTGCGTCGTGGTCTCGAGCAGATGGGCCCGCTTCGCACCGCCCGCACCCTGGCCCGGCTGAACCAGCGGCACGGCTTCGACTGCCCGGGGTGCGCCTGGCCGGAGAGCCCGGGGCATCGCAAGGCCGCGGAGTTCTGCGAGAACGGCGCCAAGGCCGTCGCCGAGGAAGCCACCACCCGGAAAGTCGGCCCGGCGTTCTTCGCCGCCCATTCGATTCCGGAGCTGCTCGCGCAGACGGACTTCTGGCTCGGGCAGCAGGGCCGGCTGACGCATCCGATGATCATCCGACCGGGCGGGGCGCACTACGAGCCGATCGGCTGGGACGAAGCCTATGCGGTGATTGCCGAGCACCTGCGTGCCCTGCCGAGCCCGGACGAGGCGATCTTCTACACCTCCGGCCGCACCTCCAACGAGGCGGCATTCGTCTACCAGCTGATGATCCGGTCCTTCGGCACCAACAACATGCCGGACTGTTCGAACATGTGCCACGAATCCTCCGGCACCGCCCTGACCGAGACCATCGGCATCGGCAAGGGCTCGGTGTCGGTCACCGACCTCGAAGACGCCGACCTGATCCTCATCGCCGGCCAGAATCCCGGCACCAACCATCCCCGCATGCTCTCCGTGCTCGAGAAGGCCAAGGCCAACGGCGCCACGGTGATCGCGATCAACCCCCTGCCCGAGGCCGGGTTGCTGCGGTTCAAGGACCCGCAGAAGGTGAACGGCGTGCTCGGTGACGGCGCACAGATCGCGGACGAGTTCCTGCAGATCCGCATCGGCGGGGATCAGGCCCTGTTCCAAGGCCTGGCCAAGCTGCTGCTCGAGGAGGAGGACCGTCGGCCGGGCACCGTGCTCGACCGCGAGTTCCTCGACAGCCGGTGTGCCGGGTTCGAGCAGTGGGCCGAGCACATCCGGGCCGTCGACCTCGCCACGGTGCTCGAGGCGACCGGCCTGACGCGCGAGCAGATCGAACAGACCGCCCGCGCCCTGATCGCCTCGAACGCCACCATCGTGTGCTGGGCGATGGGCCTGACCCAGCAGACCCACGGTGTGGCCACCATCGAGGACGCGGTGGCCTTGTTGCTCATGCGGGGGATGATCGGCAAACCCGGAGCGGGGGTGTGCCCGGTGCGCGGGCACTCCAACGTCCAAGGCGACCGGACGATGGGGATCTGGGAGAAGATGCCCGAGTCCTTCCTGCAGGCTCTGGACGACGAGTTCGGCATCCGGAGTCCCCGCAGGCACGGCCTCGACGCGGTCGATTCGATCCGCGCCATGCGCGACGGCGCCGCGCACGTGTTCATGGCGATGGGTGGCAACTTCCTCTCCGCGACCCCGGACACCGACGTCACGGCCGCCGCGCTGCGCAACTGCGCGCTGACGGTGCAGATCTCGACCAAACTCAACCGCAGCCACCTCGTGCACGGGCGCACCGGGATCATCCTGCCCTCGCTCGGCCGCACCGACAAGGACGTCCGCAACGGCCGCAAACAACTGGTGTCGGTGGAGGATTCGATGTCGGTGGTGCATCTGTCCCGCGGTGGCCTGACGCCGGCCGGCGAACAGTTGCGCAGCGAGGTCGCCATCGTCTGCGAGCTCGCGCAGGCATTGTTCGGGCCGGATCACCCGGTGCCGTGGCGCGCGTTCGCCGACGACTACGACGCCATCCGCGACGCCATCGCCCGCGTCGTGCCCGGGTTCGAGAACTTCAACACCCGGGTCCGCCGACCGGACGGGTTCGTCCTGCCGCACCCACCCCGCGACGAGCGCCGCTTCCACACCGCCACCGGAAAGGCGAACTTCGTCGTCAACGACCTCGACTGGGTACCGGTGCCCGAGGGCCGGCTGATCCTGCAGACCCTGCGCTCCCACGATCAGTACAACACCACCATCTACGGCCTCGACGACCGCTACCGCGGCGTCAAGGGCGGCCGGCGGGTGCTGTTCGTCAACGACCGCGACCTCGAGTCGTTCGGCTTCGCGGCGGGCGACCGGGTGGACCTGATCTCCGAATGGCCCCGCCCCGACGGCACCGTCGAAGCGCGCCGCGCCGACGACTTCCGGCTCGTCCCCTACCCCACCCCGGTCGGCAACGTCGCCGCCTACTACCCCGAAACCAACCCCCTGATCCCGCTCGACCACGTCGCCCGCAAGTCCAACACCCCCGTGTCCAAGGCCGTCACCATCCGCCTCGAAGCCCACACCCCTCGGCACGAGGGCGCCGCGGCACCGGGCACGGCGCCCGGCCGGCCTTCCCCCGGATCACCCGGGCGAGGCGAACTGGTGCACCGGAGCGTCGCATGGGACGAGTAACCACCCGCACCCGCATCACCCGCATCCACGCGAACCGACAGTCGACACGCCCGGACACCGTGGTCGTCGAAGAACCCCTCGAACTCCGGGTGAACGGCACCGCGCTGGCGGTGACCATGCGCACCCCCGGCTCCGACATCGAACTCGCCCAAGGCTTCCTGCTCACCGAAGGCATCGTCGGCGACCGCGGCGACATCGCCGCGATCCGCTACTGCCACAGCACCGACGAAAACGGCCGCAACACCTACAACGTCCTCGACATCGACCTCGCCCCCGGCGTCGCCCTGCCCGAGACCGGCATCGAGCGCAACTTCTACACCACCTCCTCCTGCGGGGTGTGCGGCAAGGCCTCCCTCGACGCGATCCGCCAACGCACCCGCCACGCCCCGGCCGACGACCCCGTCGTCGTCGACCCCACCGCCCTGTCGGGCATGCCGCACACCCTGCGCGAGGCGCAGAAGGTGTTCGACCGCACCGGCGGCCTGCACGCCGCCGGCCTGTTCACCGCCACCGGTGACCTGCTCGCCCTGCGCGAGGACGTCGGCCGGCACAACGCCGTGGACAAGATCGTCGGCTGGGCCACCGAAAACCACCGCATCCCCGCCCGGGGAACGGTCCTGCTCGTCAGCGGCCGCGCCTCCTTCGAACTCGCCCAGAAGACGGTCATGGCCGGCATACCCGTCCTCGCCGCCGTCTCCGCACCGTCCTCACTCGCCATCGACCTGGCTGACGAATCCGGGCTGACCCTGGTCGGTTTCCTGCGCGAGGACACCATGAACATCTACACCCACCCTCATCGAATCGGGGTGTGAGCAATCCGCAGGGTGCCCGTCCCCTCCGGGGAGCACGTGAAGGCCGCCGCGCCGCGCTCGTCGCACGGGCGCGAGCGGGCTGTTGTGGTGGCGAGCGGGCGGTTCCTGAGCCCTCCCCTCGCGGTTCGCCGCGAAATCCACCCGCTCGACGCGGGATGTACCCGCTCGACGTCCCGGGTGCTCGCCATTCAGCATTCGGAACTGAAACGTTCGGAACTGCAATAAGGTATCGGCTGCACTCCCGCTGGGCATCCGAGGTTCCGTCCTCGGATTCGAGAACCCGAGGACGAGGCATGACCGACGCAGTGGACGAGACGGCACGGCTCGCGAGCACCTTCGACGACGCGAGCGGCGACTTCGACCGGCTCACCCCGACGGTGTGGGGCCCGGCGGGGCAGGCGCTGGTCTTCCAGCTCGGGCCCGGTCCCGGCGCGACGGTGCTGGACGTGTGCTGCGGCGCCGGCGCCTCGGCGCTGCCCGCCGCCGCGGCGGTGGGACCGACCGGCCGGGTCCACGCGATCGACGTCGCCGACGAACTGCTCGAGCTCGGCCGGCTCGTCGCCGCCGAGCGGGCGCTGCAGAACATCGACTTCGTGTGCGCCGACGCCACCACGTGGGAACCGCCGTCCGCGGTCCCGGAGGCCGGGTACGACGCGCTCGCCATCTCCTACGGCGTGTTCCTGCTGCCCCACATGGACGCCACGTTCGACCGCCTGGTCGGCCTGGTCCGGCACGGCGGCCGGATCGGCGTCACCGTGTGGCGGGCCGGCGCGATGGAGGAGATCAGCGCGACGCTGTTCGACGTCGTCGGCCGCCGCAACCCGGCGGTGGCGGGCCGGCCGTCGCTGCGCGACCGGACACCGCTGCACGCGATCGATCTGCCACGCACCCTCGAGGCGTGGCTCGCGGCCGCCGGCACCCACTCGGTGGAGGTACGCACCCTGTCGAATCTGCTGCCCGCCACCGAGGAACTGTGCTGGACGCTGGTGACCGCGACGGGCCTGCGGGCAGCCCTGGCCGGGCTCGACGCCGACGCGGTCGCCGCGGTGCGCGCCGAGTTCATGGCGGCCGTCACCGAGCGCGGCATCCACACGATCGACGCGACGACCCTCGTCGGGACCGCCACCGTCCGGCGGCCCCCGGCGACGGTGTGACCGGCCGGAACGACCCGGATGCACACCTGAGACACTGGACGGCATGACCTCCGCTGCCTCGTCCGACGACCGTCGGTATGTACTGTCACTGGGCTGCCCCGACGCCACCGGCATCGTCGCCCGCATCTCGACCTTCCTCGCGGACGTGGGCGGCTCGATCGTCGAAGCCGGCTACCACGCGGACCCCGACAGCGGCTGGTTCTTCACTCGTCAGGCGGTGCGCGCCTCCTCCATCCCGCTCGGCCTCGACGAACTGCGCGAGCGGTTCGCGACCGTCGCGGCGGAGCTGGGCCCGGAGACCGAGTGGACGCTGCAGGACACCGGCGAGACCAAGCGGGTGGTGCTCCTCGTCAGCAAGGAGGGCCACTGCCTGCACGACATCCTCGGCCGGGTGGCCGCCGGCGAGCTGAACGCGGAGATCTGCGCGGTCGTGGGGAACCACCCCGACCTCGAGCGGGTGACCCGCCGGCACGGCATCGACTTCCATTACGTGTCCTTCCCCAAGGACCCGGAACAGCGCGGGCCCGCGTTCGAGCAGGTGCGCAAGCTCGTCGACGTGCACGATCCGCACGCCGTCGTGCTGGCGCGGTTCATGCAGATCCTGCCGCCCGAGCTGTGCGAGCACTGGGCGGGCCGGGCGATCAACATCCACCACAGCTTCCTGCCGTCGTTCATCGGCGCACGCCCCTACCATCAGGCCTTCGCGCGCGGCGTGAAGCTGATCGGCGCGACGTGCCACTACGTGACCCCCGAGCTGGACGCCGGCCCGATCATCGAGCAGGACGTGGTGCGCGTCGGTCACGCCGACACGGTCGGCGACATGGTGCGCCTCGGCCGCGACGTCGAGAAGCTGGTGCTGGCCCGCGGTCTGCGCTGGCACCTCGAGGACCGGGTGCTGGTGCACGGCAGCAAGACCGTCGTCTTCAGCTGACGTCCCGTTCCGGGGCGCGCCCGTCACCCGACCGTGACGGTGCGGCTGTGCCAGCCGGTGGCGCCGTCGGGGATGGGCGGGCGACGCTGCTCGTCCTGCACCCGGCCCTCGCCGTCCGTCGCCCGCACCTCGAGCACGTGCGTACCGGGCGTCGCGTCCCACCGCCACGTCCACTGCCGCCACGTGTCGAGGGAGTACTCCTCGGCGAGCACGGCGTCGTTCCAGGGGCCGCCGTCGACCCGGACCTCGACGCGGTCGATGCCGCGATGCTGCGCCCACGCGGTACCGGCGACGATCACGGGCCCGGGTTCGAGCCGGCCGAACGCGGCGGGGACGTCGATGCGCGAGGCCGTCCGGACGGGGGCCTTCTCCGCCCAGCCGCGCCGCGTCCAGTAGGCCTCGGCCCGGTCGAAGCGGGTCAGTTCCCAGTCGACGACCCACTTGGTGGCGGAGACGTACCCGTACAGGCCCGGCACCACCTGCCGGGCCGGGTATCCGTGTTCGAACGGCAGCGGCTCGCCGTTCATCGCGACGGCGAGCAGGGCGTCGCGGCCGTCAAGGACCGCGTCGACGGGGGTGCCGCAGGTGAAGCCGTCGACGCTGGTGGACAGGAGCATGTCGGCGTCGGGGCGGACCCCGGCGCGCGCGAGCAGGTCGCTCATCCGGTATCCGATCCAGCGGGCGTTGCCGGCCAGGTCGCCGCCCACCTCGTTGGACACGCAGGTGAGCGTGAGGATCCGTTCGACGGGTTCGAACGCGGCCAGGTCGTCCCAGGTGAGCGTCACCTCCCGTTCCACCATCCCGTGGATGCGCAGGCGCCAGTCGGCGGTGCGCAACCGCGGCACCCGGAGCGCGGTGTCGATGCGGTAGAACTCCGCCGGTGAGGTGAGGAAAGGGGTGGCCCCGGGGACCGTCACCTCGGTGCCGGCCGGCACGGATGCGGCGGGCCGGGCGGGCCGCGGGATCAGGAACCGGGCGCGGTCCTCGACGGCCCGCGTCAGCCGGTCGGTGAGGTATCGGCCGGTCGCGCCGGCGGCCACGGCCACGGCGGCCGCGGAGCCGACCACCGTGAGGAACCGCCGGCGCGGCCACCGCGACGCCGGGGTCTCCGGCACGCCGTCGCGGACGTCGGATCGGGCGAGCAGCCGGATGGAGTACTGCAGCAGCGCCGCGCCCGCGACGGCGCCGGCGACCGTCGGCAGCGCGGCGACGGCCGTGGCGCCCGGCCGGCTCAGCGCCGCGTACACGCCCACCGCGGCCAGGGCGAGGATCACGAGGCCACCGCGCGGGCGGCCGGGCTGCTCGAGCAGCCCCGCCCCCACGGCGAGTACGGCCAGGATCACCGACATGCCGATGAACAGCGCCGGCTTGTCGGACGTGCCGAAGGTGTCGATCGCGAACTCGCGGGCCCACGCCGGGGCTCGGTCGACCGTGGTGGCGCCGACGGCGTAGAACGGCGACGAGGCGGGCCCGATCAGCACGGCCAGCAGTTCTCCGATGCCGAGGACCACTCCGAACGCGACGAGGCCGGCGAAGGCGCGGGCCGCGCGGTGGCGGGCCACTGTCATGGGTCTCCTCCCGGTGGACTACACCGAGGGTTCGGCGCCGCACCCGCCGCGGATGGGACCCTCAGGCGCCGGCCGGCATGCGATCGCGTTCGGCCAGGTGCAGCAGTTCGTCGTCGAAGGCGTCGATCGCCTCGACCGAGCTCATGTGCCCGATCCCGTCGAGCACCACGAGCCGCTCGAGGTGCCCGCAGGTCTTCAGGGTCTCGGCGAGCTTGCGGGCGTGCACCGGCGGTGTGAGCCGGTCCGCGGTGCCGACGAGCACGGTCGTCGGGACCGTGAGGTGGTCGAGCCCGTCGCGGATGTCGAAGGCGCTCAGCGCGGTGCCCCAGTTGCCGCGGGCCCGCGGCGTGCAGCCGAGCACGATCTTCTCGCAGAAGGCGACCTCGGCGGTGCTCGAACCGGGCGCGAGCGCGACGTACTTCAGGGCCCGGGTGGTGACGGGTGAGGCGACGAGCGGAAGGGCGGCGCCGAGGAGCCGGCGCGCGACGGGCTCCTGCACCCGCCCCAGCCGGGACGGCAGCAGCGCGGCCTCGGCGAGCAGGCTGTCGGTGCCGGTGCTCGCGAGCAGCACCCCGGAGGCCTTCTCCCGCACCTGATCGGGGTGGCGGCCGGCCCACGCGATGATGCTCATGCCGCCCATGCTGTGACCGGCGAGGACTGCCTTGCGGCCGGCCGGCACCGTCGCCTCGAGGACCGCGGCGAGGTCGTCGGCGAGGACGTCGGGGCCGAAGGTCCGGGTACCGAGGTCACTGCGGCCGTGTCCGCGCTGGTCGTAGGTGATCACCCGGTAGCGGCCGGCGAGGGCGTTGATCTGCGGGATCCAGTAGTCGGCGTTGCAGGTCCATCCGTGGCTGAGCACGATCGGGTCGGCGTCAGGGTCGCCGTACGCGCGGACGTTGAGGTGGGCACCGTCGTCGGTGGTGAGGTCGATGACGTCGGGTTCCACCGTCGGCGGCGCGAGCAGCGCGTGCGGTGGCCGGTCGGCGGCGCGCACCACGGCGCGGCGTCGGCGGGCGCGGTAGGCCACGAGGCCGGCAACGGCAGCGGCGCCGGCCACCCCGGCGATCGCCAGGGTGGTCCTGCGGGACGGCTTCTTCACCTGTGTTGTTCTCCTGGTTGCTGGAACGACGGCCGTCGCGACGTGCGGCGGCCGGGGGACGGTCGCGCGGTCACAGGACGTGGGCGCGGCGGAGCAGCAGGGTGGACGGTCCCCCGATCAGGCCGACGTCGTCGAGGAACTCGATCGTCCGTCGTGCGCCCTCGCGGAGCCGGTCGTGGTAGTGGGTGTTGGCGCGGACCGCGGCGGTGGCCTCGGCGACGTCGAGTCCCGCGGCGGCGTAGACGTCGTCGTGGACCAGGCTCGTGACGACGAAGTACGCGGAGATGCCCAGCTGCAGCCGGACGCGTGCGCGGTCGGCGCGGGAGAGGTGGCGCGTGCGGCGGATGATCTCCTCACGCGCGTACCGGATGTGGCGGGACTCCTCGATCACATGGATGCGGCTGACGGTGCGGGTGACGGGCTGGACCCGCTCGTCGCGCATGAAGTCGCGCTGCATCATGTCGAGGATCTCCTCGGCGAACAGGGTGCCGCCGAAGGCGAGCGCTCCGCTCGCGGTGGCCTTGAACAGCCGGCCGCTCTCCCGGATCCAGCGCTTCGGCCGGTAGGACGGGATCCCGAAGTGCTGTGCCGCGCGCGCGAACATCGTCGAGTGCCGGCACTCGTCGGCGATCTCGGTGAGCCCGAACTGGACGTAGGGGGTGGCGGGGTCGCGGCGGTAGAGGTCGCGCACGAGCATCTGCATCAGGATCATCTCGAACCAGATGCCGGTGCCGGCGATGCTGGCGGCCTCGTGCTGGGTCAGTACGATCCGCTGCCGCTCGGTCATCGACTCCCACAGGGCGGTGCCGTAGAGGCTGCTCCACTCGGGGGTCATGCCGTACTTGTCGGCAGGGACGGGGGCGTCCCAGTCGATCTCGAGGGCCGGGTCGTAGGAGGAGCGCGCCGCGGACGCCAGCAGGCGTTCGGCGGTGTCCTGACGGTCGGCGGTGCGGAAGGTCCGGGTGAGCGCCATCGTCGATCACCTCGTCTCGGTTGTTACCCGTTACTCGAAGTGTCACCAACCTGTCGGCGCTTGTCAAGGCTCCCGGGGAGAGCTACCACCGGCGCCGTTGCACCTCGTCCACCCGCGGCCGCACGTCGACGAGGTACACGCACACGGCGATGACCGCGATGATCCCGAGCATCATGAAGGTGCCCCAGAAGACGAAGATCACCAGCAGCGAGGCGGCGAGGATGCCGAGCCACACCGGCTTGGTGAGCTTGTCGACCGCGGGGAACGCCTCGGCCGGCTGCCGCACGGCATGCAGCAGCGCGAAGCCCGCCCCGGCGAGCGCGACGATCTGCAGAGCGAAGATGATCAGGGCGGCGAGAGAATCGACGTTGGGCACGTCCCCATGGTACGAGCAACGGCCCCCACGCGGAGGTCGCGTGGGGGCCGTCGGCGGTTCTACCGACCGGTCGAGATCAGGCGCCGGTGGTCTTGCGCGGCGCGGCCTTCTTGGCGGGCGCCTTGGCCGGAGTCTTGGCCGGAGCCTTGGCCGCAGCCGGGGCGGGCGCCTTGGCCGGGGTCTTCGGCGCGGCGGCCTTCTCCGCGGCCTCCTCGACCTTGGTGGCGGCCTCGTCGAGCTCGAGCGCGGCGGTCTCGACCCGGTCGGCGGCCTCCTCGGCGGCCTCCTGGGCCTGGCCACCGAGATCGAGCACCCGCATACCGGCCTCCTCACCGGCACCGGAGATGGCCTCGCCGACATCGCCGGCGGTCTCCTCGATCCGGCCGGCGGCGCGACCGGCGAGCTTGGCGGCCTGCTCGCCCACGGCGCGGGTCTGCCGCGCCACGGTGCCGAGAGCATCCTCGGTGAGCTCGACGGCGTCACCGAACGCGGCCTCGGCGCGGCCGATGCTCTCCTCGACGACCGGCTGCTTGCGCAGCCGCTCGATGGTCTCCTCGCCGCGCTCGGCGAGCGCGGTGTAGATGTCGGAGGCCACCTTCAGGTATGCCTCGGCCACCTTGCGCAGCTCCTCGGCAGTGAACTTCTCGCGCAGCTCGGCGAGATCCTCGGGCAGCTCGGCCGGCAGGCCCGCGAGACGCTCGCGCAGGGACTCGACGTTCTCGGTCAGGTCCTCCTGGAAGTCGGCGAGACGGCCCCGGGCGCTGTCGACCCGGTCGGTGACGTCGGTCTGGGTGGTCTCGGCGCGACGGCGGGTCCGGGCCACCACGTCGGCCACGGCCTGGACCACGGCGTCGCCGGCGCCGACGGCGGCATACAGCGGGGTGGCGAAGGTCTTCGGATCGGTCATGTCAGTTCTCCTGTTGGTCGGGGTCGGTCGCGCCCTTCGGGGCGGCGGCCTCGGATGCGGACGTCTCGGATGCGGATGCCTCGGGGGCAGATGTCCCCGGTGCGGATGCCGCCCCGGACGGGCGGGAACCGTTCTCGCGGCAGAACGATTCGTAGATGTCGAGCAGGACCTGCTTCTGCCGTTCGGTGAGGACGGCGTCGGCGAGCAGCGCGTCGCGCACCGCGCTCTGCGGACGTTGCTCCAGGATCCCGGCCCGGACGTAGAGGACCTCCGCGGACATCCGGAGACCCTTGGCAATCTGACCGAGCACCTCGGCCGAGGGCTTGCGCAGCCCTCGCTCGATCTGGCTCAGGTAGGGATTGCTGACGCCGGCGAGCTGGGACAGCTGACGCAGGGACACCTGCGCCGCCTCGCGTTGCGAGCGGATGAAACTGCCGATGTCCTGGGCGGCAGTGCTGACTACCCGGGTAGCGATCTCGGTGGCGCCGGACGCGTCGTCCTTGTCACCGTCCCCCCCGTCGGCGGGTTCACCCGATTCCTTCGTGGACACAACCTCAGCGTACGCGCAAGTGCTAGCTGTAGCAAGCACTCTGCTAGCAGGTGTGGCACGTCACGCGAACAGCAGGTTCGACAGGGTGTAGATGGCCAGGCCGGCGAGCGATCCGACCACCGTGCCGTTGATGCGGATGAACTGCAGATCGCGTCCCACCTGCAGCTCGATCTTGCGGCTCGCCTCCTCGGCGTCCCAGCGCTCGACCGTCTCCCGGATCACCGCGGTGATCTCGTCGGCGTAGTTGGCGGCGATGTACCGGGCCCCATCCAGCAGCCAGCGGTCGAACTTGCCGCGTAGCTCGTGGTCCTCCATCAGCCGCACGCCGAAGTGGATGACGTTCTCGGTGACCTTCGTCCGCAGCGTGCTGTGCGGATCATCGACCGACTCGAGGATCATCCGCTTGGCCGCCCGCCACGTCGCGGAAGCCAGCTGCGTGACCTCCTCGCGGCCCATGATCTCCGCCTTGACCTTCTCCGCCTTGGCGATGGTGACCGGGTCGTGCTGCAGGTCCCGCGCATAGTCGGCGAGGAACCGGTTCGCGGCCACGCGCACCTCGTGGTCGGGGTTGGAGCGCACCTTCCAGGTGAACTCGACGAGCTCGCGATGGATCCGCTCCCCGAGCAGCAGGTCCACGAACTTCGGCGACCACGACGGCGAGTCGCGGCTGATGATGCGGTCGATCGTCTCCTGGCTGCCGAGGGCCCATTGATGGGCCCGCTCGGCCAGCATGTCGATCAGCGGCATCTGCCGGTTCTCGGCGAGGAGCTCGGACAGCACCCGGCCGATGGGCGGCCCCCACTCCGGCTCGGCGATGCGCTTGACGATGGTGTTGTCGATGATCTGCTGGATGTCCTCCTCGCGCAGGACCGTCACGAGGCCCCGCAGCACCGTCGACGTCTCCTGCGCGATCCGCTCGGCGTGGTCGGGCTCGGCCATCCAGGTGCCCAGCCGCAGCGGGATCCGGGCGTTCTCGACCTTCTCCGACACCACCTCGGGGGCGAGGAAGTTGGCGCCGACGAACGAACTCAGGCTCGCCCCGAGCTGATCCTTCTTCCGCTTGATGATGGCCGTGTGCGGAATGGGGATCCCGAGCGGATGCCGGAACAGCGCGGTGACGGCGAACCAGTCCGCGAGCGCGCCGACCATCCCGGCCTCGGCGGCCGCCCGCACGTACCCCACCCATTCGCCGGCCCCGCGCGACTCCTGCCAGCGGCAGAACAGGTAGACCGCGGTCGCCGCGAGCAGAAAGCCGGTGGCGACCGCCTTCATCCGCCGCAGATCCCTGCGCTTGGCGTCATCGTCGATGCTCATCAGCTGCACCTCCACCATTGTGCCGAACCCGCGACCCGCAGGGGCGCGACGCGGGTTCGGCACACCGTCCCCCCTGGGAACGGGACATCCGCACGGGGTGCGGCACACCCCCTTATAAACTGGGCGGACGATCGACAGCGAACGGATGTGCCACCCAGTGCCGAACCACCGAGTTCCCCAGCCCCTGCCCCCGACCGACACGCCGGTCCCGACAGCCGCCGCGCCGACCAAGCAGGACGGGCGCAAGCGCCGCTGGCACGAGCACAAGATCGCCCGGCGCGAGGAACTGGTCGACGGCACGATCAAGGCGATCCGGTCCCGCGGGCGCGACGTCGGGATGGACGAGATCGCCGCCGAGATCGGCGTGTCCAAGACGGTTCTCTACCGGTACTTCACCGACAAGAACGACCTGACCACGGCGACGATGCTCCGGTACGTGGAGACGATCCTCGCTCCGCGCATCTACGCGGCGGTGGCGGAGGATCTCGACGAGTACGACCTGACCCGGGTCGCGATCGCCACGTACGTCGAGACCGTCGCCTCGGATCCCGAGGTGTACCTGTACGTGATGACCAACAGCGCCGCGGCCGGGCGCGATGTCGTGGCGAACTCGGAGCGGATGATCGCCGAACTCGTCGCGACGGTGATCGGCGAGCGGCTCCGGAATCTGGAGATGGACTCGGGCGGTTCCGTGCCGTGGGCGTACGCGATCGTGGGCGCGATCCAGCTCGCCACCCACTGGTGGATCTCCAACAAGTCGATGTCGGCGGAGGACCTGACCGACTACCTCACCATGATGACCTGGGGCGGGATCTCCGGGATCGCCGCCGTCGGCGGCTCGCCGGCGCGGTTCAAGAGCCGGCCGCACCCGCTGCTCCCGGAGGCCGGCACGCCGTGACCAGATTTATGTAACTGGCGTTTACATGTAAAGTCGCGGGCATGTCCGACCCACACGACGACGAACCCGACGGCTACCGCGGCCCCGCCGAGGTCACCGTCGGCGAGCAGCACGCCACCACGGAGGTGCAGCTGGCCGGAGCGTTCGACCCCATCAGCGGGCGCTACCGCTGGCGCGGCCGGATCCGCGGCCTCGCGGCAGCCCTGCCGCCGGGCACCGACCTCTCCCCCGGCACCGACCTCCACCTGACCGTGCCCGGGCCCGGCGGCCCCGCGCCGGCGACCGTCCGGATCAGCGAGACGGACCTGTGGGGCAGCCACATGGTCGACGGCGTCTCGGCCCCGCCCTATCCCACCCGCCCCGACGACACCGAGCTCGAACCCGGCTGATCCGGTCGCCGGATGTGGCACCCTCGGCATCATGACCGTCAAGAGCACCGACCCGTGGCAGACGCCGGCCGTCGAGGTGCTGCGCGCCCACGCCGGGACCAGGGTCGCCGAGATCGACACCAACGGCACCCCGGGCTTCTCCGGCGACAAGGCCACCGGCGAACTGCTCATCGAGGAACGCGGCGCGGTGCTCTCGCGGCTACAGGAGATGCTCTTCGCCAACGGGCGCTCGGGCGACCGCCGGTCGATCCTGCTGATCCTGCAGGGCATGGACACGGCCGGCAAGGGCGGCATGGTCCGCAACGTGATCGGCCACGTGGATCCGCAGGGCGTCGACCACACCTCGTTCGGCGTGCCCACCCCCGACGAGAGGCGCCACCACTACCTATGGCGCATCAACAAGGCACTGCCGCGGGCCGGGCAGCTCGGCGTGTTCGACCGCTCACACTACGAGGACGTCCTCATCGTACGGGTCCACAACCTCGTACCGGAGAGCGTGTGGAGCGCCCGGTACGACGAGATCAACCAGTTCGAGCGTGAGCTCGTCGACAACGGGACCACGCTGATCAAGGTCGCGATGTTCGTCTCGCTCGAGGAGCAGAAGCGGCGCCTGGCAGAACGGCTCGAGCGGCGGGACAAGCACTGGAAGTACAACCCGGGCGACGTCTCCGAACGCAAGCTGTGGCCGGCCTACCAGGAGGCGTACCAGGCGATGCTCGACAGAACGTCGACGGATCACGCCCCCTGGTACGTCGTGCCCTGCGACCGCAAGTGGTACAGCCGCATCGCCGTCATGGAACTGCTCATCGACGCGTTCGAAGGCCTCGACCTGGACTGGCCGCTCGCCGGGTTCGACGTGGAACTCGAGAAGCGGCGCCTGGCCGAGGCGTGAGGCGGCGGCGGGACCGGACCGTCAGAACAGGTGCGGCGTCTCGCGATGCAGACGGTGGTCGTGATGGACGGTCGTGCCGATCATCGCGATCGCCGACGCGACCGCGACGACGCATACTATGCCGGCGACAAGCGCCCACCCGCCGTTGCCGGAACCCGCGGCGTAGAGGAAGGCCGCAAGACTCACGATCGAGAGCAACGCGAGCATGTACCCGGTCCATGCGACGAACAGATTGAGCTTCATGACCGCTCTCCTTCCTCAGAGCGCCGTTGTCCCTGGTGGAGCCGACAGTACCCCCACAGTGACACAGGTCACAAGTGGGCTGCCGTCGTCGCCGCGGAGGTTTGACGGGCGCCGTACGGGGCATGTCACAACCGTGCAGCCCGCAGCGGTGCCGAACGAGGAGTGGAACAGGCAGGTCCGGCACGAGACCCCCGTGCAGCGGCTGGACCGGAACTGGTCGAGCCTGCTGCAGGAGCTGCGCGTAGTGCAGACCGGCGTCCAGCTCCTCACAGGCTTCCTGCTCACCCTGCCGTTCCAGAGCCGGTTCGACGCACTCACCGACTTCCAGCGCGGCGTCTACCTCGTCACCGTGCTCGCGTCGATCGCGGCCACCATCCTCCTCGTCGCTCCCGTGGGCATGCACCGCCTGCTCTTCCGGCAGCGCCGGCTCCCCGAGCTGGTGAACACCGCGCACCGCTTCGCCATGGCGGGCCTGCTCCTGCTGGGCGTCGCGATGACCGGCGTCGTCGTGCTCGTCGTCGGACTGGTGGTCAATACCGCCGCCGGCATCGCCGCGGGCGTCGTCACGGTCGTGCTGTTCCTGACCCTGTGGGTCGCCTACCCCTGGCGCTACCGGCGGCGGTGACCGGGCTCAGCCGGGCAGCGTCTCGCCACCGATCGGTGCGAGCACCTCACCGCTGTAGTACGACGACATCGTCTCGGAGGCGAAGAAGACGTACGAGGGCGCGATCTCGTCGGGCTGCGCGGCCCGGCCGAACGGGGCCTGCTGCCCGAACGTCGCGACCTTCTCCGCATCCATGGTGGCGGGGATCAGCGGCGTCCATACCGGCCCCGGCGCCACGCAGTTGATGCGGATTCCTCGATCCTGGAAGGACTGCGCCAGCGAGTACGTCAGCGCGAGCACCGCGCCCTTCGTCGCCGAATAGTCGATCAGCGACTTGTTACCCCGCAGACCGTTGATGGAGGCGGTGTTGATCACCGCGGAGCCGCGGGGCAGGTGAGCGAGCGCCGCCTTCGTCACGTGGAAGTAGCTGTCGATGTTCACCGCGAACGTCCGCCGCCACTGGGCGTCGTCGAGCTCGGCGAGGTCGTCCACCGGCTCCTGGTACGCGACGTTGTTCACCAGCAGATCCAGGCCGCCGAGCGCCGCGGCCGCGTCGGCGACCACCGCGCGACAGTGCTCCGCGGCGGCGAGATCGCCCGGGAGCAGATGGCATGCACGGCCTGCACGCCGCACCAGTTCCGCGGTGTGCTCGGCGTCGTCGTGCTCCTCCAGGTAGGCGATCGCGACGTCGGCTCCCTCCTTCGCGAAGGCCACCGCCACCGCGCGCCCGATGCCGGAGTCGCCGCCGGTGATCAGGGCCTTGCGTCCGGCGAGCAGGTCACGGCCCCGGTAGTCCCGCATCTCGTCGCGGGGCTGCTCGGCCATGTCGGCCGTCGCACCGGGATAGTCGATCGTGTGGGGCGGGCGCTCGACGTCCTCGCCCCCGGGCGCCGTGTTCTCGTTGTCGCTGTTGTCACCGTTCATGCCCGGGCGGATACCCGCGCGAACCCGTCCCACACCCGCGCGCCGCAGGGCGTTTCGCACGAATCGGGTCCGGGTATCCGCGCACATGCCTGCGAATTCGCCGACCGTCGTGATGCAGTCCTCCGCCCTTCCGCGGGCCCGGGGCCCTGTCTCCCGAGAGGTGATCGAGCGGCTCGCGCGTCCGGCCGATACCGCGATCTGGCCGATCGAGGTGGCCGGGATCGACCCCTACGGCGAGGACGCCCAGCTGGCCCTGACGGTGCTGTACGAACTGTCCTACCGCGGGTTCGACGGAGTCGACGCGGGCTGGGAATGGGCGCCGGGCCCGCTGACCGTCCGGGCCGGCCTCGAGGGGCTGTTCCTGGACCGGCTGCACGCCGACGTGCCCTCGGGCAACGATCCCCAGCGGGTGCTCGACGACCTGTGCCGCGAACCCGAGGACGCGTGGGGCGTGTCCCACCACATCTGCGAACGCGGCACCTGGGAGCAGGTGCGCGAGTTCTTCGTGCACCGGTCCGTCTACCACCTCAAGGAGGCCGACCCGCACTCGTTCGCCATCCCCCGGCTCACGGGCCGGGCGAAAGCGGCGCTCGTCGCGGTGGAGTTCGACGAGTACGGCGGCGGCCGGGCCGACCGCATGCACTCGACCCTCTACTTCGACCTGCTCGCCGCGGCCGGACTCGACCCGGGATACCTGGCGTATCTGGACCGGGTGCCGGCGGAGACGCTCGCGACGGTGAACTTCATGTCCCTGTGCGGGCTGCACCGCGCACACACCCCGAAGCTCGTGGGGTTGTTCGCCTCCGCGGAGATCACCTCCTCCCCGATGGCGCGCCGCATGGCACGCGGCCTCGAACGCCTCGGCGCGCCGAGCACCTGCATCCACTTCTACACCGAGCACATCGAGGCGGACGCGGTGCACGAGCAGGTGCTGCGCTACGACGTGGTGGGCGATCTGGTGGAACGGGATCCGCGCTGCGCGGGCGACATCGCGTTCGGCGCGGAGGCGATGGAATACCTCGAGGGCCGGCTCGCCGCCTACGTGCTCGAGCGGTGGAACGACGACAAGTCGTCCCTGCTCGGCGCCGGAGCCGTCTGAGCGTCCCTCCGGCCGATCGCCGCCCGGCATCCGAGGCCTCGGGTGCCGGGCGGCCGCCGTTCAGTCCTGCCGGTCGGCCTCCTCCTCCTCGATCAGATGGACGGCAGCTTCCTCGGCGGAGGCCGCGCCCCCGTCGATCCCTACGTCCGTGCCGAACAGCTCGGAATCCACGTCCTCCGCGGTGCCCTCGTCCGGCGCGACGAGGCGTCCCGCGCGCGCCCGGCCCGCCTCGGCGACGGAGCTGCGGAACTCGTTCTCCCCCTCGTCGTCCTCGCGTTCGGGCTCCTCCTCGCGGAGCCGTTCGTCCAAGGTCTCGTGGCGTTCGAGGCCGACGGGCCGTTCCATCGGCGAGAATCCCTCGTCGAGGACGTCGTCGACACCGCGGTCGATCAGGGAATCCTCCGGCTGCAACTGGTCCTCGTCGTCGACGCTGTACTCGCCGGGGACGCTGTCCCCGGGGTTCTCCGAAGTAGGCATGCACCCGACAATGCCACCGGCGCCGTCCGCGCGCCACGGATCGACGCGAAGTGCACATCCTTCCCACCACGAGCGGTTCGCGAGGTTTCGGCACATCCGATGCGGGTATCCCCTGTGCACGGCCCGGATCCGACCGGCAACGGGCACCGACAGCGAGGTGACACTCATGATCATTCTGGGTTTGATTCTGCTCGTGGTGGGTTTCCTCACCAACATCTCTATCCTGTGGACGCTCGGGATCATTCTCCTGGTGGTAGGCGCAATCCTGGCGATCCTCGGAGCGACGGGCCGGGCTGTCGGCGGCCGGAAGTACTGGTATTGACGCGTGATGACGCGTGACGACGCGTAAACGCGTTGCGGGGCGGGCGGTTCCTCTCGGGAACCGCCCGCCCCGCGTTGTCCCCCGGCGTCGTGCGCATCCGGCACGACCGGCACCCTGCCGGAACCGGCAGGTCTCAGCGTGGATCGCGCCGCGACCGGCGGTGACTGGTGTCGCACAGCGGGTACCGCTCGCTGCGCCGGCACCGGCAGATCGCGACGACGAACCGGTCCGATTCCATCTCGTCGCCGTCCTCGGTCACGATGCGCACCGGGCCCTCGACCAGGACGGGACCGCCGCGGACCAGGCGGACGACCCTGGGCTCCGCCCCCGCGGGACCCTCCACCCGCAGTCCCGGGCACAGGCCGGGCACAGCGACGCCCCCGGAAGACGTGTCCCGGGGGCTGCCGTCCGTGGCTACTTCACGGGCAGTGTGTTCGATCGGCACGGATCACCACCACTTCCTCGGTGTCGACGCCCGCGGGCAGTTCGTAACGCGCCCGCAGATACCCGGCGCGGCTGCGCATCACGGGCCCGAACGGGATCCGGCGACGCGCCACGACGGAGGCCTTGAGACCGCCGTCGCGCAACCGGACGAGCGTCTCGTCCACCCCGGAGAACTCCGAATGCACGACGAGAGCGAAACCGCCGGGAGACAACAGGTTCGGCAGGCTCCGGCACAGGGGGTCCAGCACCGCCCGCCCGTCGGCACCGGCATCCCAGCGGGCGTCACCGTCCCCGGCTGCGTGCGGTACGTAGGGCGGATTGGACAGCACCACGTCGAACGGTCCGTGCCGGTCGGCTTCGTCCAGTCCGCCGCGCAGGACCCGGATGGGAAGCTGCCGCGACCGCGCGTTTATACGCGCCGCGAGGACCGCCCGGGGAGCGATGTCCAGTGCCGTCACGGACCCGGCACCGGACATGGCCGCCGACACGGCGATGAACCCTGTGCCGGTGCAGAAGTCGAGCACCTTGGCGCCGGGGGGTGCCGCCGCACGATCGAGTGCGCCGGCGAGCAGATGCGAATCCTCCTGCGGGCGGTACACACCGGGCAGTCGCCACACCCTCCTGGGCGCCGGCACGTTACCGGACCCCGGCTGCGACGGCACGACCCCCGTGGGTGGACCGGGCGAGGGACACGTTGGACTCCGGGCGAGACGTCGTTGTCATACGTGGGAGTACCCCTCCAAGCGGCCGCCCGAAACGTGGTGCGGGCGGAAGGCGGTGACGGCGGTGCGCCGCGATGCGGGAGCCGCGGCGCCGTCCGGACGGTTGCGGAACAACGAGGGCCCGGCACGGTCGGGCTCCCGGCGCGCGCCGGCCGGCGCCGCCCCGGTCGGAGCCAGCGAACCGAGCATGAACGACAGTCCCGCCGCCACGGCGAGTCCGGCCCCGATGCCCGTGACGGCGGAAGCGGAGAGCACACCCACGCCGACGGCGGCGATCACGCAGATGCCCGCGGCGATTGCGGCGACTCCGCCTTCCACCTCGCGCAGCGCCCGCGGCACGAGGGAAGGGTTGTACACCTGCCGGATCGGTGTTCCCACTGGCGTTCCCATGACTTCTGATACCCCGTCGGCGAATCGCTCAACCCCGAAACGTGTGAATCTCCGCGTTCGGCAAGGGCACCGGGAATTCAGCTGCGCATCAGCACGTCCGAGATCGCCCCGTTCAGCCGCCGCCGAACCCTGCCGCCCACGCCGTGGTCGCGCAGGGCCGCCCGGGCCGCGTTCCACCCGCACATCCCGTGGACGCCACCGCCGGGATGGGTGGACGAGCCGGCCAGGTACACACCCTCGACCGGCGTGCGGGGACCACCGAAGCCGGGCAACGGCCGGAACACGAGCTGCTGATGGATCTGGGCGGTGCCGCCGTTGACCGCCCCCCCGACGAGGTTCGCGTTGGCGGCCTCGAGGTCGCGCGGGCGTTGCACGCTGCGGTGCACGACCGAGCTCAGCACCCCCGGCGCGTGCGCCTCTAGTTCGGCGTCGACGCGCCGGGCGAGTTCCTCCGCGGAGGCGTCGTCGGCGACACCGCGCGGCAGATGCGTGTACGCCCAGGCGCTTTCCGTTCCCTCCGGCGAGCGGGCGGGATCTGTGGTGGTCATCTGGCCGAAGATGATGAAGGGATGCTCCGGGACGCGGCCGGTCGCGAGGTCGGCCGACCAGTGCACGAGACCGTCGGCGTCGGCGCCGAGGTGGACGGTCCCGGCCGTCGCGAGCGCCGGCGAGCGCCACGGAATCGGCCGGTCGAACGCGTAGTTCACCTTCACCACGGGCGTGTCCCACTCGAAGCGCCGCAGGTCGTCGCGGACCGCGGCGGGCACGGCGTCCGCGGGCAGGAGCGAACCGAACAGTGCCGGCGCGGACACGTCGGCCAGTACCGCGCGCCGTACCCGGAACCGTTCCCCCTGCTCGGTGCGGACCTCGGTCGCCACACCGCCGCCGACCTCGATGCCGGTGACCTTCCGGCCGCACAGGATCCGGGCCCCGCTGCGTTCGCCGCGCCGCGCCAGGGCCGCCGCGAGCTCCCCGGCGCCGCCCTCGGGCACCGGATAGCCGACGTCCTGGGCGAGCATGGTCAGGACGTATCCCATGATTCCGCTGCCCGCCGAGTCCACGGGGGTGTCGGCGTGCATGGCGTTGCCCAGCAGCAGCAGCCGCGCGTGCTCACCGCCGAACAGTTCCTGGGCCATCCGGCGGGCGGGCAGCGCCAGCATCCGCATGAAGCGCAGTGCGTCCGCGGTGCCGAGCCGGCGGATCAGCCCCGCCGGGCCGCGCACCGGTGGGAACGGCTCGAAAAGGGTGCTCAGGAAGGGCTCACGGATGCCCTTCCACTGCTCGGCCAGGCGGATCCAGGTGGTCCCGTCGCCGGGGTGGCGCCGTTCGAGTTCCGCCGCGGTCTCGGTGACGTCCGGGTAGACCACCGCGGCGTCCTCGTCGTCCGGCCCGGCGGCGTGCCCGTACACCCGCGGCGCCCGCCGCAGCCGCAGCCCGTGCGACGCGAGGTCGAGCGCGCGGAACGCCGGGGACGCCGCCGCGAGGGGGTAGAAGGCGCTGAACAGGTCCATACGGAAGCCCGGATGCAGTTCCGCCGTGCGGACGGCGCCGCCGATCTCGTGCTGCTCCTCGAGCACCAGGACGTCCCAGCCGGCGTCGGCGAGCACGGCCGCCGCGGTCAGGCCGTTCTGGCCGGCGCCGACGACGACGGCGTCGACGGTCTCGGTGCTCACTCTCCGACGCCCTTCGGCTCCGTGGCGTGTTCGGCCATGAGCATGAGCCGGCGCAGGCACTCGACGTTGCGCGGCAGCACCAGCCGGGCCTGGATCGCACCGGGTACGAACTGAGCCGGGCCGGCGGCGGCCTTCTCGGCCATCTCGATCCGGCACCCCCCGGGCCGCTCGTGCAGGCGCATGGTGATCTCGGCCTGCCCGGCCGGCCACGCCCGCGCACGCAGCTTCAGCTCCCTGCCGGGGATCGATTCCACCACCTCGGTATGGTCGTTCAGCAGGGCGGGCCACACCCCCACCGAGTGGTGGATGCGGCTGCCCACCGCCGGCCACGCGTCGTCCACGGCCCGGATGCGGGAGGCGCCCACCACCCAGCCCGCGTACGACCAGCCGTCGGCGAGGACATCCCACACCTGTTGCGGCGTCGCCGTGGTGTCGCGCTGCGCTGTTTCGCTCATCCCGATACCCTCTCTCGTCGCTCCGCCGCGAGTGGTCACGGCGGCACGCGGCGCCCGACGGTCCCGCGGCCGAGGAGGACGCTCATCGTCTCGAGCGGCCCGCGACTGCGCAGGACCGGGCTGTCGGTGCCGGCCTCGGCCTGCATACCCGCGATGGCCTCGCGCCACACCTGGGGGCCCGGAACGGTCGGTGCCCAGTCCAGGTCTCGGCGGGCCCGGTCGCAGTCGAGCATCGGGGTGTTGTAGGCCAGGTCGATCCATCCGCCGGCGATCGGTTGCAGGTGGACCTGCCAGGTCGCCTCGACGACGGCCCGCAGCACCTGCCGCGGTACGGGGATCGCACGGGCCCCGAACGCCCCGGCGATGTCGCCCGCACGCAGCGGTTCGGGGGTCGCGAGGTTGAACACGCCCGGCACCCGCCGCTCCAGGGCGGCATCGAGCGCGGCGGCCACGTCGTCGGCGTGCACGGCGGGGATCGCAGTTCCGGGGTCCACGGGCAGCAACGGCAGGTGACGGAGCACGACGTCGGGCACGTATCCCGGCACCGCGTAGCGGCGCAGCGCGCTGCCGCCCGCGTACTGGCCGATGAAGCCCGGCCGGAAACGGGTGACGATCGGCGCCGCGGCCGCGCCCGCGATCCGCTCGTCGAGCAGCCGCTCCGCCGCGACCTTGTCGACGCTGTACGCGCACGATTCGATGCCGGTCGCGGGCCACGACTCGTCGACCGCCCGGCCGTAGGCCCCGGCCGCGTACACCGCGGCGGAGGACATGTGCACCAGGTGTCCGACGCCGGCGGCGAGGGTCGCCCCGATCACGGCGGCGGTGCCGTCCACTCCGGTCCGGCGCAGATAGTCCCGCCGGTGCGAGGGCTGGAAACCCCAGGCCAGGTGCACGACGGCGTCGGCCCCTTCGAGGAGGGGGCGCAGCCCGGTCTCGGCGCCGGGTGCGGCGAGGTCGACGCTGTGCCAGGTCACGCCGTCGTAGGGATCGGTGGGCGGTGGCACGCGCCGGGCGACGGCCACGATCTCCGGCGGCTCCGATCGCCGGGCGAGGCGCCGCAGCAGGGCGGTGCCGACGTTGCCGCTGGCGCCGGTGATCACGATGCGCTGTCTCATGATCGCAGGAGATACCCCGCCGATCTGCGTCGTACACCCGTCTGGCAGGTTTCACCCGGTCGGGGCGGGGTATGCCCGTGGGCATGACGGACTCGCAGATGGAGATCCTGTATTCCGGGACGGAGTCGGCGGCGTGGCTGGACGGTCCCGCCGAGGTGCTGCGGAAGCAGGTCGGGCGGCTGGCGGACAGCCCGATCGGGGCCGTGCTGCACGGCGCTCCCGTGGGCCACCCGCTGCACCCGGCGCTGGTGGCCGTCCCCATCGGGGCGTGGACCGCGGCCGGCGTCTTCGACGCCCTGCGACAACCCGAGACCGCGCGGCGGCTGATCGGGCTCGGTCTGCTGGCGACGCCGCCGACGGTTCTGGCCGGCTGGGTCGACTGGGTGCACACCGACACCGTGCAGCGCCGGGTGGGGTTGATCCACGCGGCCGTCAACGGCGCCGGAGCAGCCCTCATGGCCCTGTCCTACCGCCAGCGCCGCCGCAGTTCCGGTCCCGGCGCGGTGACGCGTAGCGCCGCCGGCGCGGTGACGCGTAGCGCCGCCGGCGCGGTGACGCTGAGCGCCGCCGGCACCGTACTGATCGGGCTGGGCGGCCTGCTGGGCGGGCACCTCGCGTACTCGCTCGGCGCCAATGTGCGCCCGCCCGAGGTGCCGAACGCCCCCGTCTACGATCCCGTCCTCGCCGACTCCCCCGGCGATACGGCCTGACCGAGGCCGCACCGCAACGCGAACCGCGCGTCCGCCACCGCGGGCGCCGTCTCCTCCCCATTTCGAAGGACATGCATGAACCCCGCTCCCCGAGACGGCAACGACGACAGCGCGCCCTCCGCCTTCGTCTTCGCACCCACTCCCCTGCTCACCGTCACCATCGAGTCGTCGCCGTCGGATGTCCCGGAACTGCACGTCCACGCCGGCGGGCAGGGCTTCTGGATCGCCCGCATGGCGGTCACACTCGGCCTGAAGGTGCGGCTGTGCGGCACCTTCGGCGGCGAGACCGGCCCCGTCGTCAGCGATCTCATCGCACGGGAAGGCGTATCGGTGCGATCGGTGTTCACCGCCGGCCAGAACGGCTCGTACGTGCACGACCGCCGCGGGGGTGAGCGTGAGGAGATCGTGGAGGTTCCGCCGCCGACGCTCAACCGGCACGAGGCCGACGACCTGTTCGGCGCGGCGCTGGCCGAGGGCCTCGAGGCGGACGTGGCGCTGCTCGGTGGCCCGCATTCCGACCGGGCGGTGCCGCACGACGTCTACACCCGGCTGGCGGCCGACCTGACCGCCCTGGGTGTTCCCGTCGTCGCCGACCTGTCCGGCCCCACCATGACCGCGGCGCTCGAGGGCGGTCTCGCCGTGCTCAAGGTCAGTCACGAGGATCTCCTCGAGGACGGCAGGGCGAAGTCCGACGACATCGACGACCTCACCGCGGCCATGAAGGAACTCGTCTCGCAGGGCGCCCGCAACGTGGTGCTGTCCCGCGCCGGCGACCCCGCCCTCGCCCTCGTCGACGGCGAGCTGTGGGAAGTCGTCGCGCCGCCGCTGAACATCGCCGACCACCGCGGCGCCGGCGACTCCATGACCGCCGGGATGGGCGCCGCGCTGGCCGCCGGAGCCACGATGGTCGAAGCCCTGCAGCTCGGTGCCGCGGCGGGCGCCGTCAACGTCACGCGGCACGGGTTGGCCACGGGGCAGCGAGAACTCGTCGACAAGGTCGCCGAGAGCGTCGAGGTCCGGCCGTTCGCGAAGGGGAAGAGCGGGAGGTAGGAACGTGAGAGCGCTGATCGTCAACGACGACGGGGTGGACAGCCACGGCATCTCGGTGCTCGCCCGGGTGGCGGTGGACGCCGGTCTCGACGTGGTGGTGGCCGCCCCCCATGCCGAGCGCAGCGGCGCCAGCGCGTCGCTCAGCGCACTCGAGGAGGACGGCCGGCTCGTCGTCGCGCCGCGGGCGTTCCCGGACCTGCCGGACACGACGGTGCTCGCCGTCGAGGCGTCGCCGGCCTTGATCGCCTTCGTCTCGATGTACGGGGCGTTCGGCCCCAAACCCGACATCGTCCTGTCGGGAATCAACCACGGCCCCAACACCGGCCACGCGATCCTGCACTCCGGCACGGTCGGCGCGGCGCTCACCGGAGCCAACCACGGCAGCCTGGCCCTGGCGGTCTCGCTGTCCGGTTCGGTCCACGAGCACTGGGAGGGTGCCGAGGTCGTCGCCCGGCACGCCCTGCAGTGGGTGCTGACGCAGGGCACGCCCGGCACGGTGCTCAACGTCAACGTGCCCGACATCCCGCTGAGCGAACTGCGCGGCCTGCGCACGGCACCGCTCGCGGCGTTCGGCGCCGTGCAGGCCGACATCGGCGAAACCGACCAGGACCCGGACGACGGGGAGCGCCAGTACGTCACCGTGACCTTCAGCGACATCCGGGCCGACGAGGCCGAGGACACCGACGCGGGCCTGCTCGCCCAGGGCTGGGCGACCGCGACGGCGTTGCGCTCCCCATTCGAGGCCGCCGACGTCGACACCGCGGATCTGCCGCGTACCGCGGCCGATCTGGTGTGACGCCGGCGGCACCGGTCAGGGCTCGAGCTGGATCTTGATCGCGCCCTCCTGCTTGCGCTGGAAGATCTCGTACGCGTGCGGGGCGTCCGACAGCGGCAACCGGTGCGTGGCGAAGGTGTCCACTCCGAGCGGATCGTCGTCGGTGAGCAGCGGCATGATCTGCGGCACCCAGTGGTTGACGTTCGCCTGACCCATCCGCAGCCGGATCTGCTTGTCGAACAGGGTCATCATCGGCATCGGGTCGGTCATGCCGCCGTACACGCCGCTGAGCGAGAGGGTGCCGCCCCGGCGCACCACGTCGATCGCGGTGTAGAGGGCGTGCAGCCGGTCGACACCGACGTGGGTCATCAGCGGCGCGGACAACGCGGACGGCAGCAGCCCCGTCGCGGTCTGCAGTGCGGTGGCGACGGGTGACCCGTGCGCTTCCATGCCGACCGCGTCGATCACCGAGTCGGTGCCGCGGCCGCCGGTGCGGTCGCGGATCATCTCGCCCAGCGAGTTCCCGGCCTCCTTCAGGTCGATGGTCTCGATGCCGCGGGTGGCGGCGCGCGCGAGCCGCTCGGGCACCATGTCGACACCGATCACCCGGTGGCCGCGGTGCACGGCGATCCGTCCGGCCATCTCGCCGATGGGCCCGAGGCCGAGCACCGTCACCGAACCCCCGTCGGGTACATGCGCGTACTCCACGGCCTGCCAGGCGGTGGGCAGCACGTCGGACAGGTAGACGAACCGCGAGTCCGGCGGCCCCTCCGGAACCGAGATGTGGGTCGAATCCGCATGCGGCACACGCAGATACTGCGCCTGGCCACCGGGCACGCTCCCGTACAGCTTCGAATACCCGAACAGCGCCGCGCCGGTGCCCTGCTCGGTGACCTGGGTGGTCTCGCACTGGGAGAACAGGCCGTCCCCGCACATGAAACAACTGCCGCACGAGATCTGGAACGGAATGACCACGCGGTCGCCGGGTTTGATCGAGGTGACCTCGGAACCGACCTCCTCCACGATCCCCATGGGCTCGTGGCCGAGGATGTCCCCCGGCGACATGAACGGTCCGAGCACTTCGTACAGGTGCAGATCCGAACCGCAGATGTTGGTGGTGGTGACGCGGATGATCGCATCGGTGGGCTGCTCGATCCTCGGGTCGGGGACCGTATCGACACTCACCTTCCGCTTGCCCTGCCATGTCACTGCTTTCATCGCCGATCCTCCCGCCCGGTGGTCCGGGCACCTCTCGTCGTGGACTGCGCGGCGCACTGCCGGACCGGCACCATGACGCACTGCCGGCTCGGTACCGCCTACCCCGCACGGCGGGGCGCAAACCTCGACCGGCCCGGCGCACGACCGGTGACCGGCGCGGGTTTCCCGGGCGCGGCACGGGGCATCCCTCACAGGTGACCTCACTGTGGCTCTCCCGCCCCGACACCGCCCGCACCGACGACACGCCGTGGCCCGAGGGCCCGGCCCGCTTCGACACCGTGGTGGTCGGCGCCGGCCTCACCGGCATGGCCACCGCCCTCCTGCTCGCGCGCGCCGGCCACCGCGTGGCCGTCCTCGAGGCCCGCACGGTCGGCGCCGTCACCACCGGCAACACCACCGGCAAGATCAGCCTGCTGCAGGGCAGCACCCTCTCCAGCATCGCCCGGGGCCATTCCCGCGACGTCCTGCAAAACTACGTGGCCGGCAACCTCGAGGCGCAACGGTGGGTGGTGCAGCTGTGCCGGGAGCGGGGCCTGCCGATCGAATCCGCGGCCGCCTTCACCTACAGCGCCGGCGAGGAGGGCGTGGCCACGGTGCGCGCCGAGCACGAGGCCTGCCGCGCGGCCGGTCTCGACGCCCGCATGACGACGGAGACGGAACTGCCGTACCCCGTGGCCGCGGCGGTGACGCTGCCGGATCAGGCGCAGATCGATCCGATGCCGTTGCTGCACGAACTGGCCCGCGAACTGCGGGAGCGCGGCGGCGCCCTGTTCACCGGCTGCCGGGTCCGGAAGGTCCGCTCGGACCGGAACGGATGCGTCGCGGTCACCGATCACGGCGAGGTGCGGGCCGGGCACATCGTGCTGGGGACGGGGACTCCGATCCTCGACCGCGGCGGGTTCTTCGCCCGGCTCGAGCCCCAGCGGTCGTACGCGGCCGCGTTCGAGGTACCGGGCGACATTCCGAGCGGGATGTATCTGTCGGTGGATTCGCCGACGCGGTCGTTGCGCACGGCCTACGGGGGGCGGTACTTCCTCGTCGGCGGCAACGGCCACACCGTCGGGCGGGCACACGACCATCGGGGCGCCGCGGACGATCTCGTGGCGTGGACGGGCCGTCACTTCCCGGGTGCGAAGACCGTGGCGCGCTGGTCGGCGCAGGACTATGCGACGCTCGATCACCTGCCGTACGTGGGCCCGCTGCTGCCCGGCAACGATCGGCTGCTCGTGGGCACCGGCTACGGCAAGTGGGGCATGACGAACGCGGTGGCGGCGGCGCGGTTGCTGTCGGCCCGCATTCTCGGCGAGACGGCTCCGGAATGGGAGTCGGCGTTCCAGGCCTGGAGTCCCACACAGCTTTTCGATCTTCCGGCAGCCACCCGGCTCAATGCCGCGGTCGCGGTGGAGATGACGCGCGGATGGGTGCGGGCCGAGTTGTCCGGCGACGGCGCGTCCCCGCCGGAGGGCCGCGGCACGGTACGCCGGGAGAAGCTCCGCCCGGTCGGGGTGTGCACCGTCGACGGCACCACGCACCGGGTGTCCGCGGTGTGTCCCCACCTCGGTGGCGTGCTGCGATGGAACGACGCGGAAGCCTCCTGGGACTGCCCGCTGCACGGCTCCCGCTTCGCCGCGGACGGGCGCCTGCTCGAAGGCCCTGCCACCCGGGATCTGGCACCGGAGTGACGTTTCCCGGTCGCCGGCCTCGGGTACGCGATCGGGGAACCTTCCCACGACGAAAGGACGACTTCGCGATGAGCGCTTCAGGGAACGGCCGGCTGGCGGGACGCACGGTCGCCGTCCTCGCCACGAACGGCGTCGAGGAGGTCGAGCTGGTGGAGCCGCGCCGGGCAGTCGAGGAGGCGGGCGGCACGGTGCGCCTGCTGTCGCTCGAACCCGGCGAGATCCAGGCCATGAAGTCCGACGTGCACGCGGCCGGCCGGCACCCGGTCGACCAGGTGGTGTCGGAAGCGTCGGTGTCGGACTTCGACGCGCTGATCCTGCCCGGCGGTACCACGAACCCCGATCATCTGCGCCAGGATCCCGCCGCCGTGGCGTTCGTGCGGGACTTCGTCGAGTCGGGCCGGCCCGTCGGGGTGATCTGTCACGGCCCCTGGACACTGGTCGAGGCCGACGTGGTCCGGGGTCGGACGCTGACGTCCTACCCCAGCGTCCGCACGGACATCCGCAACGCGGGCGGGAACGTGGTCGACGAGGAAGTGGTCGTCGACGGGAACCTGGTGTCGAGCCGCAATCCGAGGGATCTGCCCGCCTTCTGCGCCACCCTCGTCGAAGTGTTCGCGAACGCCGAGCAACACGCCGGCTAGATCACCTCACCTCACGCGATCCCGCAGCGGTAGGGCCCGTCACCGGAGGCATAATCGTTGCATGAGGGAACCGATCGTGGACGCCGGCGACACGCCGGTGGACGACGCCTTCGAACGGGTCTTCGCGAGCGGGAAGCCGCAGCGGGTCGGGAGTTTCCGCTACCTGATCGACGACGACAGGTGGGAATGGTCGGACGACGTGGCGCGGATGCACGGGTACGCCCCGGGGACCGTACGGCCGACCACCGACCTGCTGCTCAAGCACAAGCATCCCGAGGACAAGGCCCACGTCGCGGCCATGCTGGGCGCCCTGCAGCGCAACGGCGAGCCGTTCAGCAGCCGGCACCGCATCATCGACACGCACGGCACGGTCCGGCCCGTCGTCGTGATCGGCGACCGCCTGCTCGACGAGCGAGGACGGGTGATCGGCACGGCCGGTTTCTACCTGGACCTGTCCGACGCGTACGACGACGAGGTCCGGCACAGCGTCGACGAGGCGGTCTCGGCGCTCGCGCACCACCGTGCGGTCATCGAACAGGCCAAGGGCATGCTCATGGCGGTCTACGGGATTCCGGCGGACCGCGCCTTCGAGATCCTCGCCTGGCGGTCCCAGGAGTCGAACGTCAAGCTCCGCACGCTCGCCGAGCAACTCGTCCGGGACGTCACCACCGGACTCGACGCACCGGCAACGCTTCGCACCGCCTTCGACCATCTGCTCATGACCGCGCACGAGCGGATCTCGGCGCCGCGGCAGCCCGCGGGTCCGGTCACGGACTCGGCTGGGGAAGCTCGCACTCCACCTTCGGATTGACTCCGGCGTAGTTGAGGGGCCCCGCGATCACCGTCACCGCGACGGTGGCGAAGTCGGCGCAGCTCTGCTCGGCTTCCGTGAAGTACCCCCGCTGCCCGGCGGCGATCGCACCGATCACCAGCCACACCAGCACAACGAACGTCAGGATACGCATCGCTCCTCCTCCGGGGCGAAGACCCGGGAGCCGAACGGCCCCCGGGTCGTGGACGAACGACGGCGCGACCGCCTGCGCGGCCGGTCACCGATTCACTGCTGATGCGGATTCACTGCTGATGCGAGCGCTGGCGCGCCTCGTCGACCTCGGCGTCGGCGCGTGCCTTCTCCGCCTCGGCTTCCTTCTTCGCGGCCTCGCGCTGGCTGTCGGCCTTGTCCTGCTGGGCCCGTCCCTCGCGGGTGAGTTCGTCGCTGCCGACGACGGCGCCGGTCGCCTCCTTGGCCTTTCCCTTGACGTCTTCGACGACGCCCTTGACGCCTTCGCTCGGACCGCTCGTGTTCTCTGCCATGCGACTCTCCCTCAGTCGGCGTTCCTCACTTGCGAACCATGGGTACCCCGCCGGCACCCCGACAAATCGTGCAGGACTGCGCCACCTACATCAGAATCCCCACGATCACCACGAGAAAGAGGACGACGATCAGCACGATCGCACCGATCGTCAGAATCCCCGTGGGCGGGAATCGGTTCCGCGTCCGCGGCTCGGGGGCCGACAGACCGGAGGTCGAGCCCGAGTCGGGTGGTGTCGAGCCCGGTGCCACACCCCCGCCGGGTTCGAGATCGGGGGTGCGGGCAGGCTCGGGATCGGTGCCGGGATGCGCCTGTGGGTCAGGGACGTTCCGCGGATCGGGGGTATTCATCGCCCACTCCTTTCTCTCGGCGGACTGCAGCCCCGGGGACCTCGCCGAGGGGCGCGGCCGGAGCATGCGGCCCACCGCCGATCGAGTTCCCGGCGTAGTCTTCGGCCAAACCGCCGCACCGCCCGGGTTGAAGCGGACAGTACGGGGTATGCGCGGATCATGACCGAACCACTCGAGCCCGCCCAGCGCGCCGGCCAGCCGGAGAGCACCCGCTCGATCGTCCAGCTCGGCGCACTGTCGGCAGGCACGCTCTTCCTGGTCGTCGGGATCGCCGGCTTCGTCCCCGGGGTGACGGGCAACTACGACGAACTGGCCTTCGGCCACGAGTCCGGCGCCCTGCTCCTGGGCGTGTTCGCCGTGTCCGTCCTGCACAACGTGGTGCATCTGGTCTTCGGTCTGGCGGGCGTGGTCGCGGCGCGGCGCGCAGATCTGGCGCGCTGGTACCTGATCGTCGGCGGCCTGATCTACCTCGCACTGTTCCTGTACGGGCTGATCGTCCGGCCGGAGGGCAGCGCCAACGTCCTGCCGGTCAACGACGCGGACAACTGGCTCCACCTCGGCGTGGCGGTGACCATGCTCGGCCTCGGTCTGGCGGCACCGCGGATCCGGCCGGCGACGACGGTGTGAGCCGTTTGACGTGACCGAGGGTGGGGCACCCGATCCGGAGGACAGATATCGGAGAGGAGGACCGTGATGACCACGTGCGACACCTGTGGCAACGACTACGACAAGACCTTCACCGTCACCCGCGGCGACATCTCGGGCACGTTCGACAGTTTCGAGTGCGCCGCACAGGCAATGGCTCCGCAGTGCGCCCACTGCGGTTGCCGCATTCTCGGGCACGGGGTCGAGGCCGACGGCACTATGTACTGCTGCGCGCACTGCGCCCGGCAATCGGGTCAGGCTGCGCTCACCGACCGCGCCGACCGGGCGTAGGGAGGTGCTGTGACGCAGGATGTGGAGAAGCGATGGCGGGACCCGCGCGCCGCCCGCGCGGCGGTGCGGTACGCGGCCGTGATCGTCGCCGCCGCCCTGCTGCTGATGGCGGCGGTCGTGATCTGGGCCGCCGCGAGCGGTGACCGATGCGCCGACGAGGAATTCCTCGTGTGCACCGACCCTGCGCGGCTCGTCCTGGCCGTCGGCCCCACGGCGATCCTGCTCCTCGGGGCCGTCGGTGCATTCGTGCAGACCTACCGGGTGTGGCGCTCGGGCGGGACGTGGCCGATCTGGCACGGCACCGGCTGGGGGCTGATGGTTCTGACCCTGGTGTACGGGTCGATCTCGTCCGGCGTCCTCGTCGGGGGCTGAGCCGCTCAGACGAAGGTCGGACGGGGTTTCGAGGGCGACCCGCCCGGGGGTTTCGAGGGCGACCCGCCCGGGGGTTTCGAGGGCGACCCGCCCGGGGGTTTCGAGGGCGACCCGCCCGGGGGTTTCGGGGCGACCCGCCCGGGGGTTTCGGGGCGACCCGCCCGGGGGTTTCGGGGCGACCCGCCCGGGCTATCCCTGCGTCCCGGGGCGCGGTGCCCCGCGCACCCCGATGGAGGAACGATGATCCGATCCAGCCCGTATCCCAGGGTGCAGCGCACCCGGATCCAGGGTTACGCCTTCGCGATCGGCATCGTGTTCCTCCTCATCGGGGTGCTCGGATTCGTGCCCGGACTGACCAGCGGGTACGGCTCGATGGCCCTCGCGGGGCAGGAGTCGAATGCGCATCTGCTGGGCCTGTTCCGGGTCTCGATCGCCCACAACGTGCTGCACCTCGCCTACGGGGCGGCGGGGATCCTCGCCGCCCGAAGGATCCGCGCGTCGCGGATCTACCTGATCGCGGGCGGCGCCGGGTACCTCGCGTTGTCGGCCTTCGGCATGGTCCTCGGCCACGACAGCCACGCCAACATGGTGCCGGTCAACGCGGCCGACAACTGGCTGCACCTGGTGCTGGGTGTGCTGCTGCTCGTCCTGGCGGTCGATCCCCGCGGCAACCGCCCGCCGAAGCTGCCGAAGCCGGTGTGATCCGCGCCCCGCCCCGACGGGGGTTCGCTTCGGGAGAGCCGGATCAGGCCGGAACTCGCAGGGCGTGGATCGCACTCTCGAGCGAGGCGTGCGCGTGGACGGGGTCGCCGAGCACCCGCAACAGCCGGTGTACCGGCCGTCCGCCCACGAGGGCCCACCGGGAACTTCGGCGCCGGGCCAAGGTGTCGAGCTCGTCGAACACGATCAGGCCCGCCGACCCGAAGAACTCCACGTCGGAAAGATCGAGCACCAGGCGCGACGACGGGTGCATCTGGTCGCCGGCGTAGCTGCGCAACGCCGGGGCGTTGCGCATGTCGAGCTCGCCCGCCACGGCGACCCGAACGAGGCCGGAACTGATTCTCTCCGTGGAGAAATCGGCACCCGCGGACGTATGGAAGGAGACCGGTGAGCGATCCGATCGGGTGACCCACAGCGATGTGACTTTGCGCTGAGAAACGACAGACATGAGCTTCCCATCGTGGAAAGAGGATGGAAGCGTCGACAGAGCGGGGACCGCACCGACACCGGTCACCGCGGATGTGCGGCGCCTCCGAGTCAGGCTGTGTGCTCAACCTCACCCATACCCTACGGCAGCCCCTGGGGCACCGCAAAGGGCGGATCGACCTGGCGCGGCGCCGCCCCGGCGGCGCGCGTTTCCGCATGATTGAGAACCCCGCGCCGCGGGTAGTCTCGCCAGGAACACCCGCTCGCCCGGGCCCCCACCTGCCGCAACGGAGAAACGACACACATGGCGAACACGGCATCGATCGATTCGGCCCTCGAACGCACCCACCCCGTAGTGGAGTTGCGGGTACGGGCGGAACCAGGCCAGCTCCCCGTCCTGCGCGCGGTCGCTGCCGCCATCGCTCTGCAGCAGGGCTTCGACCTCGACGCGGTGGCCGACGTCAAGCTCGCGATCGACGAGGCGGGCACCCGGCTGATCACCCGGGCCCCGCAGGGCGCAACGTTGTCGTGCCGGTTCCAGGCCATGCCGCCGGCACTGCGGATCAGCGCGTCCGCTCCGACGGTGGACGGCGGCCTGACGGCGGACTCGCGGACCTTCGGCTGGCATGTGCTCAACGCACTCGCCGACTCGGTCGAGGTGAACGTGGACGAGACCGACGAGGGCTCCGTCACCACGATCGACGTGTCCCTGACCGACGGCAGCGCTGTTCTGTGACGGGGACCGGCGCCCAACGGCGCAGCGGCCGAGCCGCCGACGAATACGCCGACGTCATCCCCCTCTTCGAGGAAATGGTGACGTTCGACGAGGACGATCCCGCGCGCGGAGTCTTGCGGGACAGCCTGGTCGAACGATGCCTGCCCCTCGCGGAACACATCGCCCGCCGGTTCGACGGCCGCGGCGAGGCATTCGACGACCTCCTGCAGGTCGCCCGCCTCGGCCTGGTCAACGCCGTGGACCGTTTCGACCCCGAGCGGGGCTCGGACTTCGTGTCCTTCGCGGTTCCGACCATCATGGGCGAGGTGCGCCGGCACTTCCGCGACGCCGGTTGGGCGGTGCGGGTGCCGCGCCGGATGAAGGAGATGCATCTGGCGCTGAGCAAGGCGACCGGGGAACTGTCACAGCGCCTGGGCCGCGCCCCCACGGCTGCCGAACTCGCCGCCGAGCTGGACCTCGATCCGGAGGAGGTGGCGGAGGGCCTCGTCGCCGGCAACGCGTACCAGGCGGTCTCGGTCGACCGTCCGGCCCCGGCCGGGGACGACGGCGTCACCCTGGCGGACACTCTCGGCGACTACGACGCCGCGCTCGCGCACGTGGAGAACCACGAGGCACTGCGCCCGTTGCTGGCTGCGCTGCCGGAACGTGAGCGCACGGTCGTGCTGCTGCGGTTCTTCGGGAACATGACCCAGACCCAGATCGCCGAACGTGTCGGCGTGTCCCAGATGCACGTGTCCCGGCTGCTGACGAAAACCCTCGCCCAGCTGCGCGAACAACTGGGCGAGGGCTTCTAAGACCCGCAGGCCCCGGGCGTCGTCATTCCTTCCCGGGCCAGGTGCCGGTGACGCGGCGGAAGCCCACCGCGCTCGCGCGGTTCGCCGCCGCGCTCACCGCGCCGAAGATCGCTCCCTGCACGGCGGCGGAGACCAGCACCTCCCGCCACCCGAAGCGGCTGTCCATGGCCTCCGGCGGATCGTCCTGGCCGGCGCCGAGCGCCCACACCTTCCGGAACACCATGCCGGCGGCAACGCCCGCCAGGGAACTCACCACGAGGCTCACGGGCCGGTACAACGCCTTTTTCACATTTCCTCCACGTCTCGAGATACGTGGCGGGAGTACCCGGCCGCCGCGGTCTCACACCTGCCCGCCCGGCTCAGATGGTGGCGGCGTCGATCACGAACCGATAGCGCACGTCGCTCGCGACGACGCGGTCGTACGCCTCGTTGATCCGGTCGGCCGAGACGACCTCGATCTCCGCGCCGATGCCGTGCTCGGCGCAGAAGTCGAGCATCTCCTGCGTCTGCGGGATGCCGCCGACCATGGAACCGGCGAGGCTGCGCCGGTTCTGCGCGAGCGAGAACGCCCGGACCGTGAGGGGGTGTTCGGGCAGGCCCAGCTCGACGAGGGTGCCGTTGCGGGCGAGCAGCGACAGGTAGGCATCCAGGTCGAGGTTCACCGAAACGGTGTTGACGATCAGGTCGAACGTGCCCCGCAGATCCTTGAAGGTCTGCGGATCGGTCGTGGCGCGGTAGGCGACGGCACCGAAGCGCAGCCCGTCCTCCCGCTTGGCCGGCGAGTGCCCCAGCACGGTCACGTCGGCACCCATCGCCGCGGCGATCTTCACGCCGACGTGGCCGAGCCCGCCCATCCCGATCACGGCGACCTTCCTGCCCGGTCCGGCGCCCCAGTGCCGGAGCGGGGAGAACAGGGTGATGCCCGCGCAGAGCAGCGGCGCCGCGGCGTCGAGCGCAAGACCGTCGGGGATCTTCAGGACGAAGTGCTCGGTGACGACGATGTGGGTGGAGTAGCCGCCCTGGGTCACCTCGCCGTCGCGGCCGACGGCGTTGTAGGTGCCGGTGACCCGGTTGGTGCAGTACTGCTCGTCGCCGCTGGTGCAGGCCTCACACGCGAGGCACGAGTCGACGAAGCAGCCGACGCCGACGCGATCGCCGACGGCATGCCTGGTCACCTCGGCGCCGACGGCGCTCACCACCCCGACGATCTCGTGCCCGGGAACGACGGGGTAGCGGGTGCCGCCCCACTCGTTGCGGGCGGTGTGGATGTCGGAATGGCAGATCCCGGCGTACCTGATCTCGATGAGCACGTCGAGCGGACCGAGCTCACGCCGCTCGATGGTGGTCTTGACGAGGGGGCTGTCCGCCGCGGTGGCGGCGTACGCGGCAACGGTAGTCATGCAGACATGCCTACCGGCCGGCGGCGCGACGCGCACCCGCGGGGGCTGTCCGCGGGTGCGCGTCGACGGAGGCGGCCTGCCGGCCTACTGCCCGGCCGCGCGTCGCCGCAGACGACGTGCGGCGGCGACGAGGTTGCGCAGCGACGGCTCGAGCTGCCAGTAGTGCCGGGTCTTGAGCCCGCCGTCCGGATTCGCCCACAAGCGGTCGAGTTCGACGGATTCCGCTGCGGTGCTGAGCAGTTCGTCGAGTTCGTCGATGTCGGGGATGCGCGCCGATCGGCTCTCGTAGACGCCGGGGCCGACACCGTGCGTGAGGGCCTTGTCCTTGATGGCCTCGAGCACCCAGCGGATCGAGCGGGTCGCGACGATCGCCGTGACGTCCGCGTCGAGCCGTTCGATCGCGTCGACCACCGACGCCTGACCGGAGTAGGTCAGGTGCGTGTGGATCTGCGTCTCGGGCTTGGCGCCCCCGGTCGCGAGCCGGAACGCGTCGACCGCCCAGTCCAGGTACTCGGCCCGGCCGTCCTGCCGCAACGGCAGCAGTTCCCGGATGGCGGGCTCGTCGACCTGGATGATGGCGATGCCCGCCCGCTCGAGGTCGGCGATCTCGTCGCGGATGGCGAGCGCCAACTGGTCGGCCGTCTCGTGCAGGGGCTGGTCCTGACGCACATACGACCGCGCCAGCATCGTGACCGGGCCCGTGAGCATGCCCTTGACCGGCTTGTCGGTCAGCGACTGCGCGAACGCGATCCACTCCACCGTCATCGGCTTCGGCCGCACGATGTCGCCGTAGAGGATCGGCGGGCGCGTGCACCGCGACCCGTACGCCTGCACCCAGCCGAAGTGCGTCGTGGCGAAGCCCTCGAGCAGCTCGGCGAAGTACTGGATCATGTCGTTGCGCTCGTGCTCACCGTGGACGAGCACGTCGAGGCCGATGTCCTCCTGCAGCCGGACGGTGGACTCGATCTCCTCCTGGATGCGCTTGACGTAGTCGTCCCACGACATGCGGCCCTCGCCCAGCTCGTAGCGGGCCTTGCGGATCTCGTCCGTCTGCGGGAACGACCCCAGCGTGGTCGCCGGCACCGGCGGCAGCTTCAGCCGCTCCTGCTGCGCGGCGCGCCGCTCCTCGTACGGGACGCGGCGCCGGTGCTCGGGCCGCAGGGCGTTGACGCGGGCGCGGATCGCGTGCTTCTGCTTGAAGTGCACCGACGTCGGCGGCTTGCGCCACCGCTCCTCCGCACCGGTGGTCAGCGCCTTGGCGAGCGAGACCACCTCGCCCACCTTCTGCTTGGCGAAGGCCAGCCGGTCCGCCACGTCGCCGGGGATGTCGTACTCGGCGAGCACGTCGTAGGGCACGTGCAGCAGCGAGCACGACGTGGAGACCACCAGGTCGGGCGTCACGGCCGCGAGGCTGCTCAGGTACTCGAGCGTGCGGTGCCGGTCGGCCTTCCACACGTTGCGGCCGTCGACGACCCCCGCGTAGATGCGCTTGCGCTTGAGGCCCGGCACCGCGGCCAGCTCCTCCGCGCTCATCCGGCCGTTGACCAGGTCGAGACCGATGGCCTCGACCTTGGTGGCGGCCAGGATGGGCAACGCCTCGCCGAGGTGACCGTAGGGGCCGGTGACGAGGAGGCGCGGGCGCAGCGGCGCGTGGGAGAGCGTGTCGTAGGCGCGCGCGAAGGCCGCGAGCTCCTCCGGGGTGCGGTCCTCGGTGAAGGAGGGCTCGTCGAGCTGCACGCACCAGGCGCCGGCGCGCGCGAGCTCCGCGAACAGCTTCTCGTACTCGGGCAGCAGCCGGTCGAGCAGCTCGAGGGTGGAGAACCCGTCCTGCTCCGACGTCTGCGAGACCTTGGACAGCAGCAGCAGCGACACCGGACCGAGTACGACCGGGCGCAGGTCGATGCCGCGGGCCTTGGCGCGCTCGAACTCGTCGAGCACCGCCGCCGAGTTCAGCGCGAAGGTGGTGTTCTCGTCGAGCTCGGGCTGCCGGTAGTGGTAGTTGCTGCCGAACCAGCGGACCAGCTCGAGCGGCGGGAAGTCCTCGCGGCCCCGGCACAGCGTGAAGTAGAAGTCGAGCGGGTCGAGCTCGCCGACGAGCGGGCGGAACCGCTCGGGGATCGCACCGAACAGCAGCGCGTTGTCGAGCACGTGATCGTAGTAGGAGAACGTGTTACCGGGCACCTGGGTGAGCCCGGTGGCGGCGAGCTCGCTCCAGGTGGACTCCTGGATCTCGCGGGCCACCGCGACGAGCTCGTCGCGGGTGCCGGTGCCGTGCCAGTAGGCCTCGAGGGCACGCTTGAGTTCACGACGGGGTCCGATGCGCGGATACCCGAGGATGCTCGAGCCGTATCCGTCTGCAGTGCTGGCCATTCGGGGTCGACCTTTCCCTCGATGCACCTCGCGCCCGTGTCCCGACAGTCAGCGCGACGGCTGTGCTGTCGGCACACGGGCGCCGAGGTGCGGTGTGGTGCTACCTACCTAGCTGACTTTCTTGGCGGCACGACCGTTGTCGGCATATTCGTAGAAGCCGGCGCCCGACTTCTTGCCGACGAGGCCGGCCTCGACCATACGCAGCAGGAGCGGCGGAGCCGAGTACAGCGGCTCCTTGAACTCCCCGTACATCGAGTCGGCGATCGACTTGACCGTGTCCAGGCCCACCAGATCGGTGAGCGCGAGCGGACCCATCGGGTGGGCACACCCGAGGACCATCGCCTTGTCGATGTCCTCCTTGGTGGCAAAGCCGGACTCGACCATCCGGATAGCCGACAGCAGGTAGGGCACGAGAAGCGCGTTGGCGATGAAGCCGGCCCGGTCGGAGGACCGGACGACCTGCTTGCCGAGCACCTCGGAGGCGAAAGCCTCCGCGCGCTGGGAGACCGCGGGGCCGGTCTTGAGCGTGGTGACCAGCTCGACCAGCGGCAGCACCGGAACCGGATTGAAGAAGTGCATGCCGATGACCCGCTCGGGCCGGGTGGTGGCGATGCCCAGCTTCATGATCGGGATCGACGAGGTGTTGGACGCCAGCACCGCGTTCGGATCCGTGACGATCTTGTCGAGTTCCGCGAAGATCTCGGCCTTGACCTTCTCGTCCTCGACGACCGCCTCCACGACGAGCTGGCGATCGGCGAAGTCGCCGAGGTCGGAGGTGAAGCGCAGCCGCCAGGCGGCCTGCTCACGCTCCCGTTCGGTGATCTTGCCGCTGCTGACACCGCGGTCGAGGGACCGGAGGATGCGGGCACGCCCGGCAGCCGCGAGCTCGCGGGTCTGCTCGTACACAAGTACGTCGACATGAGCGCGTGCGCACACCTCGGCGATACCTGCGCCCATGATCCCGGCGCCGATCACGCCGACGCGCTGAATCTTTTCGCTGGTCACGTCAGCTCCTACTCGTCATGTGGGGGGTCGTGAAAGGGGTTCTGACAGGGGGTGGATACGGCGGCGGCGGGACCTGGTCGTCCGAGATCCCGCCGCGCACCTACATCCGGTTGCCGGTTCCTAGTGGAACTGGCCCTCCTCGGTGGAGCCCTTGAGGGCTGCCGTGGAGGTGTTCGGGTCGACGGTGGTGGCGATGGCGTCGAAGTAGCCGGCGCCGACCTCACGCTGGTGCTTGACGGCGGTGAAGCCACGCTCCGCGGCGGCCTTGAACTCGCGCTCCTGCAGGTCGACGAACGCGGTCATCCCCTGGCGGGCGTAGCCGTGGGCCAGGTCGAACATGCCATAGTTGAGCGAGTGGAAGCCGGCGAGGGTGATGAACTGGAACTTGAAGCCCATCGCGCCGAGCTCCTTCTGGAACTTCGCGATGGTCGCGTCGTCCAGGTGCGCCTTCCAGTTGAAGGACGGCGAGCAGTTGTAGGCGAGCAGCTGGTCCGGGAACTCGCTGCGGACGGCCTCGGCGAACTTCTTGGCGACCTCGAGGTCCGGCACGCCGGTCTCCATCCAGATCAGATCGGAGTACGGCGCGTAGGCCTTGGCACGCGCGATGCAGGGCTCGATGCCGTTCTTGACGCCGTAGAAGCCCTCGGCGGTGCGGGTGCCGTCGAGGAACTCACGGTCACGCTCGTCGACGTCGGAGGTCAGCAGCGTCGCCGCCTCGGCGTCGGTGCGGGCGATGACGACCGTCGGGACGTCGGCGACGTCGGCCGCGAGGCGAGCCGAGGTCAGGGTGCGGATGTGCTGCTGGGTCGGGATGAGCACCTTGCCACCGAGGTGACCGCACTTCTTCTCCGACGCGAGCTGGTCCTCCCAGTGCGAGCCGGCGACACCGGCCGCGATCATGGCCTTCTGCAGCTCGTAGACGTTGAGCGCGCCACCGAAGCCGGCCTCACCGTCGGCGACGATCGGGGCGAGCCAGTTGTCGACCGAGGTGTCGCCCTCGATCTTGGCGATCTCGTCGGCGCGCAGCAGCGCGTTGTTGATGCGGCGGACGACCTGCGGCACCGAGTTCGCCGGGTACAGCGACTGGTCCGGGTAGGTGTGGCCGGACAGGTTCGCGTCACCGGCGACCTGCCAGCCGGACAGGTAGATGGCCTTGAGACCGGCGCGGACCTGCTGCACGGCCTGGTTGCCGGTGAGGGCGCCCAGCGAGTTGATGTAGTCCTCGTTGTTCACGAGGTCCCACAGAATCTCCGAGCCGCGACGGGCGAGGGTGGCTTCCTCGACGACGGTGCCCTGCAGCTTGACGACCTGCTCGGCCGTGTAGTTGCGGGTGATCCCCTTCCAGCGCGGGTTGGTGTCCCAATCCTTCTGGATTTCCTCAGCGGTCCTCGGGGTGCCGGTGGTCGACATCTAAGCTCCACTCTCTAGATCGGATCCGCGCCGAACGCTCTGCAGTACGTGCGTACTACTTCACATCCTTCGCGAACCTTTCGGATGTACCACTCGACAATGACACACCCGGAAAGTGCCGTCTACCTGTTGCTAGTGCCAATCTTCGCTAGTTTTTCCCGAGGCTTTGCAAAGGTTGTAAACCTTTGGCGCGTCCAACGAACCCGGCCCGGACCCCGATAGCTACCCGTCGGTAGCAATCACCTCGGCATTGTTCCCCGGCGGGCGCGCCGCCCGGCGGCCGACGACACTGCCCCGCACCCGCGGCCCACCAGCGACGGAGCCGCGGATCACCACGAAGATTGTGACGAGTTTCACACCCGGAGGTCCGGCAAATCGGGAAGTCGCCCCGGTCGAATCGGGGGTCGGCCAGGATCGCTCGACTACCATGTGCGCGTTGACCAGTCGGGGCCGGTCACGCCGCCCGGGCGTGCCCACTCCCCACTCGCACACGAGTCGAGGAGGGCGCCATCCTTTCCGCCACGTCGAAGCCGGTGATCGAGGCCACCCTCCCGGTCGTCGGCGCCCACATCGGCCAGATCTCCGAACTGTTCTACGAAAAGCTCTTCGCGGCCGCGCCGTCGCTGCGGACCGACCTGTTCAACCGCACCAACCAGGAGAACCGGGAGCAGCAGAAGGCGCTCGCGAGCTCGGTCGCCGCCTTCGCGACGCTGCTCGTCACCGAGGACGCCGCCGACATCGACGCGATCATGGCCCGGATCGCCGCCAAGCACGCCTCGCTCGGCGTCCAGGCCCCCCACTACGACGTGGTCCGGCACCAGCTGTTCGCCGCGATCGGCGAGGTGCTCGGCGACGCGGTCACCCCCGACGTCGCCGCGGCCTGGCGCGAGGTCTACACGCTGATGGCCAACTCGCTCATCGAGCAGGAGTCGGCACTCTACGACAAGGCCGGCGTCCGGCCCGGTCAGATCTGGCGCGTCGTCGTGGTCACCGACGTCCAGTTCGACGGCGCGGAGGTCGCGACCCTGACCCTGCGCTCCCTCGACGGCAGCCCGCTTCCGGATTTCCTTCCCGGACAGTACATCTCCGTCGCGACCACCCTGGGAGACGGCACCCGGCAGATCCGCCAGTACACCCTCGTGCGCAGCCACGTCCCGGGGGAGTGGGCCGTCACCGTCAAGCGGGTCCCGGGCGGGATCGTCTCCCAGCTCCTCGTCGGCGGCGTCGGCATCGGCACCGAACTCGTCGTCTCGCATCCGTTCGGCAGCCTCGTCGTCGAGGACGCCGACGCTCCCCTGGTGCTGATCTCCGCCGGCATCGGCGTCACCCCGACGCTCGCGGCGCTGCAGCACCTGGCGGCGCACCGCTCCGAGCGCGAGGTCCTGGTCGTGCACGTCGACCGGTCCAGCTACGACCATGCGCGGCGCGCCGAGACGCAGGCCCTGGTCGACCGTCTGCCGCGGGCCCGCATGCTGACCCGCTACTCCGAGTTCGAAGAGCTCCGCGAGGACGGCCACACCCCGCTCGACGGGGTCGAGCTGCCGAAGGATCCGCAGGTGTACGTGTGCGGTCCCGTCCCGTTCATGCGGTCGATCCGGCAGACGTTGCTCGGCGCGGGAGTATCGCCCGACGCCGTCCACTACGAGGCCTTCGCGCCGGGGTCCTGGCTGGGACTCGAGTAGAGCGCTAACGTTGCGAACCTGTCGTTGCGAAGCTGCGTAGACGCTCGTACGCTGGGCTGATGCCAAAGACGTTCGTCGGCGCCCGCCTGCGCCAGCTGCGCACCGAGCGGGGACTCAGCCAAGCGGCGCTGGCCAAGACCCTGGAGATCTCGGCCAGCTACCTCAACCAGATCGAGCACGACGTGCGGCCGCTCACCGTACCGGTCCTGCTGCGCATCAGCGAGGTCTTCGGTGTCGACACCACGTTCTTCTCGTCCCAGGACGACACCCGGCTCATCGCCGAGATGCGGGAGGTGGCCCTCGATCAGGAGATGGGCATCGACGCCGACGCCCAGGAGATCGCCGCGATGGTGTCGGCGCACCCCGGGCTGGCGCGGGCCATGGTCAACATGCACCGGCGGTTCCGCAACACCACCGCCCAGCTCGCCGCCGCCACCGAGGACCGCTACAGCGACGGCAGCGGCAGCGGCACCATCACCATGCCGCACGAAGAGGTCCGCGACTACTTCTACCAGCGGCAGAACTACCTGCACGATCTCGACACCGCCGCCGAGGAACTCGCCACCCGGATCCGCTTCCACCGCGGCGACATCTCCGGCGGCATCATCAAGCGCATGGAGACGGTGCACGACGTACAGCTCGTCCGTCGCGTCGACCTCGGCGAGAACGTCCTGCACCGGTTCGACCCCGCCACGCGCGTCCTCGAGATCTCCGCGCGGCTGTCGGGCGGCCAGCAGGTCTTCAAGCTCGCCACCGAGCTCGCCTACCTCGAGTGCGGGGAGCTGATCGAGAAGCTGGTCGCCGAGGGCGCGTTCACCAGCGAGGCCTCCCTCGCCCTGGCCCGCCACGGCCTCGCCAACTACTTCGCCGCGGCGATCATGCTGCCCTACGCGCAGTTCCACGAGATGGCCGAGGACTTCCGATACGACGTCGAGCGGCTCTCCGCCTTCTACGCCGTCAGCTACGAGACCATCGCCCACCGGATGTCGACCCTGCAGCGGCCGAAGCTGCGCGGCGTGCCGTTCTCGTTCGTCCGCGTCGACCGGGCGGGCAACATGTCCAAGCGCCAGTCCGCCACCGGCTTCCACTTCTCCACCAGCGGCGGGACCTGTCCCCTGTGGAACGTGTACGAGACCTTCGCGTACCCGGGCAAGATCATGACCCAGCTCGCGCAGATGCCCGACGGGCGTCGCTACCTGTGGGTCGCCCGCACGGTCGAGCGCCGCGCCGCCCGCTACGGCCAGCCGTCGAAGACGTTCGCGATCGGCCTCGGCTGCGAGCTGCGCCACGCGCACCGCCTCGTCTACGCCGACGGCCTCGACCTCGACGACAGCAACCCCGGTACCCCCATCGGCTCCGGCTGCCGCGTGTGCGAGCGGCTGAACTGCCCCCAGCGCGCGTTCCCGCCCCTCGGGAAGGAACTCGTCATCAACGAGCACCAGAGCTCCGTGTCCCCCTACCTCATCAAGTGACACCCGCGCGACGGCCGGACAGCCGCGCGCCCAACCCCGCTGATTGCCAGGATGGTCGTGAGACACCTCGGGGACGGCGCGGCAGTGCGTCATCGATTTTCTCCACAACCGGACGATCGCTCCCCAGATCCGGTCCGGAGCGCGGAGTTCACGCCGAAGGGCACCTCCGTCGGGGCACCGTGTTCGCCATGACCGACCACACCCCGATCATGCGGCGCGACGCTGTCCGCTCCGGGCTCATCGAGGACAAGATCCGCCGAGCACTGCGCACCGGCGCCCTCGAGCGTCTCGACGCAGGCGTCTACCTGCCCAGGGAGATCGCAGCCGACCTCGACGACGCCGGCCGGCACCTGGTGCGCGTACGCGCGGCCGCCGCCAAGCTCGGCCCCGAGGCCGTGATGAGCCACACCTCCGCCGCCGTCGTGCACGGGTTCGCTCTGTGGCGTCCGGACCTCACGCTGGTCCACGTCAGTCGGAATCGACCCTCCGGCGGCCGTCGCACCTCCCAACTACACGTGCACGCAACACCTTTCGCACCAAGCGATGTGGAGATCGTGGACGGGATACGGGTGACCTCGGCGGCGCGCACGATCGTCGACACGGCACGCTGCCTGGATGCCGACCGTGCAGTGGTGCTGGGCGACTCTGCACTGAGGCTGCGGCCTGCGGCCCACGCCGCACTCCCGGCCGCCTTGACAGCAGCCGACACGCGAACCGGAATTGCGGCGGCTCGACGAATGTGCGCATTCCTGGACGGACGAAGCGAGAGCCCGGGCGAGTCGATCAGCCGCCTCCGCATTCGGGCGACAGGTCTGCCCGACCCGGTCCTGCAATTCGAGATACGGACAGCCGGTGGCGCATTCGTCGCGCGCACCGACTTCTTCCGGGAAGAGTTCGGCGTCGTCGGCGAGTTCGACGGCATGGGCAAGTACCGGTCTGCGGATCCCGGCGCAAGCGCCGAGACTGTGCGTCGCGAGAAGCTTCGTGAAGACGCGATCCGGGCACAGGGATACGAAGTGGTGCGCTGGACGTGGTCGGAACTCTTCCACTTCGACGACGTTCGTGCGCGAATCGACGCCGCCACCCGTCGTCGCTGGCGGTAGGTCGTCCGGAAACCCGCACGGCGGCAGGACAGCCGCGCGATGAAAGGAGCGCGCCGCTGTCCTGCGGAGGCGCGGATACATCCGGACCTCGGCGTGTGCGCGTTCGGAAATCGAGCCGTAACACGGGTCACGAACTCGTCACCGCAGGACATTCCCATGCAACACCGGCCGCCTACTCTTCGGTCCACGGATACAGCGCTGTATACGCAGCCCGGATACACCGGGCCCCGTCCGGCTCCCACCTTCGAAGAAGGGCACCTCCATGCCAGTTGCCACGTCCAAGTTCGCCAAGCGCGCCGTCGCCGCGCCGGCCGCGCTGGCCGCCGTCGGTCTCGTGCTCAGCGCGTGCGGCAGCAAGGCCACCGACAGTACCGACGCTGCCGGGTCCGCCTCGTGCGTCGACACCTCCGGCGACACGATCAAGGTCGGTTCGCTGAACTCGCTGTCCGGCACCATGGCAATCTCCGAGGTCACGGTGCGTGACTCGATCGCACTGGCCGTCGAGGAGATCAATGCGAACGGCGGCGTTCTCGGCAAGCAGATCCGGATCGTGGCCGAGGACGGCGCGTCGGAGCCGACGGTGTTCGCCGAGAAGGCCGAGAAGCTGATCAGCTCCGACTGTGTGGCCGCGGTGTTCGGTGGGTGGACGTCGTCGAGCCGCAAGGCGATGCTGCCGGTGTTCGAGGACAACAACGCGCTGCTGTACTACCCCGTGCAGTACGAGGGCCTCGAGTCGTCGCCGAACATCTTCTACACCGGCGCGACCACCAACCAGCAGATCGTGCCGGCGCTGGACTACCTGAAGGAGAAGGGCGTCAAGTCCCTCTACCTCGTCGGCAGCGACTACGTCTTCCCGCAGACCGCGAACCGCATCATCCGCGCGTACGCCGAGGCCAACGGCATCGAGATCAAGGGTGAGGACTACACCCCGCTCGGGTCCACCGACTTCTCCACGATCGTCAACAAGGTCCGCACCGCCGACGCGGACGCGGTGTTCAACACCCTCAACGGCGACTCGAACGTCGCCTTCTTCCGCGAGTACTCCAACGTCGGCCTCACCGCCGCCGACATGCCGGTGATCTCGGTGTCGATCGCCGAGGAGGAAGTGGTCGGAATCGGCGCGCAGAACATCACCGGCCAGCTCACCGCCTGGAACTACTACCAGACCGTGGACGGCCCCGAGAACACGGCGTTCGTCGACGCGTACAAGGCGAAGTACGGTGCGAACAAGCCCACCTCCGACCCGATGGAGGCCGCGTACGCGTCGGTGTACCTGTGGAAGAACACCGTCGAGAAGGCGGACTCGTTCGCCGTCGCCGACGTGCAGGCCGCGGCCGACGGCGTCTCGTTCGACGCACCGGAGGGCACCGTCACGATCGACGGGGACAACCACCACATCACCAAGACGGCTCGCATCGGCGAGATCCGGGGCGACGGACTGATCTACACGGTGTGGGAGTCGAACGGGGCGATCGAGCCGGACCCGTACCTCGAGAGCTACGACTGGGCCGCCGGCCTGTCCGGCAGCTGACCACCGTGACCGGGAAGCCGACGAGAAGGGAGGCGACATGGATGTCGTTGTAGGACAGTTGTTCACGGGCCTGAGCATCGGTTCGATCCTGCTGCTGGCGGCGCTGGGCCTGTCGCTGACGTTCGGGCAGATGGGCGTGATCAACATGGCCCACGGCGAGTTCATCATGGCCGGCTCCTACACCGCGTACGTGGTCCAGCAGGTGGTCTCGGCCGCCGGGGTGTCCCTGCTGGTGTCGCTGCTCGTCGGTTTCCTGGTCGGCGGCGTGATGGGGGTGCTGCTCGAGGTCACCCTCATCCGCCGCATGTACCACCGCCCGCTCGACACCCTGCTGGTGACCTTCGGCGTGGGCCTGCTGCTGCAACAGGCCGCCCGCGACATCTTCGGCGCACCCGCCGTCAACGTGGTTGCGCCGCAGTGGCTCTCCGGTGGCGTGGAGATCCTCGGGGCGGTGGTGCCCAGGACCCGGCTGTTCATCCTCGCGCTGGCCGTGGTGTGTGTGGTGATCCTGATCGCGGCGATGAAGTTCACCCCGATGGGCCGGCGCATCCGGGCCGTCGTGCAGAACCGCGATCTCGCCGAGACCGTGGGCATCTCGTCGCGGCGCACCGACATCACCACCTTCTTCCTCGGCTCCGGCCTGGCCGGCCTGGCCGGAGTGGCGCTGACCCTGATCGGCTCCACGAGTCCCACCATCGGCCAGTCCTACCTGATCGACGCGTTCCTGGTGGTCGTCATCGGCGGCCTCGGACGGATCGAGGGCGCCGTCATCGCGGCCGTCGCGCTCGGCCTGCTCAACTCGTTCATCGAATACTCCACCACCGCATCGATCGCGAAGGTGATCGTCTTCGTGCTCATCGTGATCTTCCTGCAGGTCCGGCCGCAGGGCCTGTTCGCGGTCAAGACAAGGAGCCTGGTCTGATGCCTGCCCCGACACGTCTGCCGGCGCTCACCCGACCCGGACCGGCCCGCACGTGGGCCGGGTTCGCCCTCGCCGCACTCGTTCTGTTCGCCCTCGCCCCCGCCGTGCTGTCGGACTTCCGCCTGAACCTGCTCGCGAAGTTCCTGTGCTTCGCGATCGTCGCCGTCGGCATCGGTCTCGCGTGGGGCCGCGGCGGCATGCTCACCCTCGGCCAGGGCGTCTTCTTCGGCCTCGGCGCCTACCTCATGGCGATGCACCTGAAGATCGCCGACGCCGGGCTGCGCGGCGACACCGTCCCGGACTTCATGCAGATCGCCGGCATCCGCGAATTGCCCGGCTACTGGGCGCCGTTCGCCTCTCCGCTGGTGACGATCGTCGCGATCCTGGTGCTGCCCGCCCTGGTGGCGGTGCTGCTCGGGCTCGGCGTGTTCAAACGCCGCGTCAAGGGCGCCTACTTCGCGATCCTGTCCCAGGCCCTGACCGCCGCCTTCGCGATCCTGCTGATCGGCCAGCAGTCGATCGGAGGATCGAACGGGCTCAACCGCTTCCGCAGCTTCTTCGGCCTGTCCCTCGCCGACCCGGCCAACAAGCGGATGCTGTTCTTCGTCGCCGCGGGCGTCCTGCTCGCCGTCGTCGCGCTCACCCGGCAGCTGATGTTCTCCCGCTACGGGGAGCTGCTCGTGGCCGTGCGCGACCAGGAGGAGCGGGTCCGCTTCCTCGGCTACGACCCCGCCAACGTCAAGGTCGTCGCCTACGCCGCGGCGGCCTTCTTCGCCGGCATCGCCGGGGCGCTGTTCGTGCCCATCGTCGGCATCATCTCCCCCGCCGATGTCGGCATCGTCCCCTCCATCGCATTCCTCATCGGCGTCGCCATCGGCGGACGCACGACCCTGCTCGGCCCGGTCCTCGGCGCCATCGGCGTCGCGTGGGCCCAGACCGCCCTGTCGGAGAACTTCCCCTCCGCGTGGACCTACGCCCAGGGCCTGCTGTTCATCGTCGTCATCGGGTTCTTCCCCGCCGGCCTGGCCGGGCTGGCGACGTTGCGCCGGCGACGCACCCGCACCGGCCCGGCGCAGCCGATTCCCGAACCGACCACGACGATGGAGCCGGTGAGATGACCGAACCCCACTACGGCGGCAACGCCGGCATGTCCAGCGAGTACCTCGAGATCCGCGACCTGCGGGTCAGCTTCGACGGCTTCACCGCCGTCGACGGGGTGGACCTGACCCTGCTGCAGGGCGACCTGCGCTTCCTCATCGGCCCCAACGGCGCCGGCAAGACCACCCTCGTCGACGCCGTCACCGGCCTGGTGCCGGCCACCGGGTCGGTCACCAAGTCCGGCATCGAACTGCTCGGCAAGAAGGTGCACAAGATCGCCCGCCTCGGTGTGGGCCGCACCTTCCAGACCGCGTCGGTGTTCGAACAACTCACCGTGCTGCAGAACCTCGACATCGCCGCCGGCTCCGGCCGCTCCCCGTGGTCGCTGCTGCGCCGCCGCACGACGGTGCTGCCGCAGATCGAGGAAGCCCTCGAGACGATCGGCCTGACCGACCTGCGCGACGTGCCCGCCGGCATCCTCGCGCACGGGCAGAAGCAGTGGCTCGAGATCGGCATGCTGCTCGTGCAGAACTCCGACGTGCTGCTGCTCGACGAGCCGGTCGCCGGGATGAGCCACGACGAACGCGAGGAGACCGGCCAGCTGCTGCGCCGGATCGGGGCGCAGCGCACCGTCGTCGTCGTCGAACACGACATGGACTTCATGCGCGCCTTCGCCACCTCCGTCACCGTCCTGGCCCGGGGCCGGGTCATCGCCGACGGCACCGTCGAAGAGGTGCAGAACAACCCCCAGGTCCAGGAGGTCTACCTGGGCACCGCGACCGCCGCGCAGGAGGCCTGACATGCTCGAGCTCGTCGACGTGCGCACCGGCTACGGCCGCACCGAGATCATCCACGGGGCCACCCTCACCGTTCCCGCCGACGGCGTCGTCGCCGTCATGGGCCACAACGGGGCCGGCAAGACCACCCTGCTGCGCGCCGCGGTCGGCCTGCTGCCCACCACCTTCGGCCGGATCGTGTTCGACGGCGAGGACGTCACCGCGCTGCGGCCGTCCGCGCGCGTCGCCCGCGGCCTGGCCTACGTCCCCCAGGGACAGCAATCCTTCGGCCAGCTCACCTGCGCCGAGAACCTGCAGGTCGTCGCCGACGGGCGCAGACGCGGCAAGCGGCTCGTCGCCGAGATGCTCGACCTGTTCCCCGCCCTCGTGCCGCTGCTGGACCGACGCGCCGGCCTGCTCTCCGGCGGCCAGCGCCAGCAGCTGGCGATCGCCCGCGCCCTGATCACCGAGCCCCGCATGCTCATCCTCGACGAACCCACCGAGGGCATCCAACCGTCGGTCGTCGCCGAGATCGAGAACACCGTCGTCGAACTCAGCCGGCGCGGCGACCTCGGGGTGCTGCTCGTCGAGCAGCACATCGGCTTCGCCCTGCACGCCGCCCAGCGGTACTACGTCCTCGAATCCGGTCGCATCACCGCCACCGGCGACGGCGGCACGGATGCCGCCGGCACCGTCCGCGCGGCCATGGCGATCTGATGAGCACCGGTGGCACGCGGCGCGACCGGGTCTACCGGGCGCTGCGTTCGGACCTGATGACGGGCGTCCTGCCGCCGGACGCACGGCTCGGCGAGGAACGCCTCGCCGAGCAGTACGGGGTCTCCCGCACGCCGGTGCGGGAGGCGCTGGCGCGGCTGGTGTCCGACGGGCTGGTCGAGCGGCGCGAGCAGGGCCTGTTCCCGTACCGGCCGCGCTTCGACGACCTCGCCGATCTGTACGAGCTGCGGACCACGTTGGAGCTGCGCGGGATCCGTCGCGCGCTGGCCGATCCGTCGATCCGGCACGATCCCCACGTGCTCGGTGCCGAGCTCGACCGGTGGTATGCGCTGCGCCGTGACCTGCCCGAGCCGGATGCGGGCTTCGTCGGGCTCGACGAACAGTTCCACCTGGCGTTGCTGGCCTCCGCCGGCAACCCGGCCCTGTGCGACGCGCTGGCCACCGTGAACGCGAAGGTGCGGCCCGTGCGCATGTTCGACTACCTGACGCACGACCGGATCACGGCGACCGTCGACGAGCACATCTGCGTGGCGGAGTCGGTGCTCGCGGGCCGTCTCGAGGACGCCCACGCCCAGCTCCTCGCCCACATCGACACGTCCCGGGCGGTGGTGGTGCAGCGCGCCGAGCAGGCCCGGACGATGGCCCGATTGGCGCGCGCCGTGCGAGACTGACCGGCATGTCACCTCGCATCCGGCCCGGACGGTTCAGGGAGCTCGGCCCTCTCAACTGGGCGGCCTGGCGCGTGCTCTCGACGGTGGCCGGCACGAAGGACGCGCAGCTGTTCAGCACCCTGGGCCGCACCGGTGGCCTGTTCCGCGGCTGGCTGTACTACTCCGGGAAGCTCATGCCGTTCGGGCGGTTGCCCCGGTTCGAATCCGAACTGGTCATCCTCCGCGTGGCGCACCTGCGCGAGTGCGGCTACGAGCTGGACCACCACACCCGGCTCGGCCGCCGCGCCGGGATCACGCCGGAGATCCTGCAGCGCATCCTCGACGGGCCCGGGGCCCCCGGCTGGAGCCCGCGGCACCGGGCGATGCTCGCGGCGGTCGACGAGCTGGTCACCACCAGGGACCTCGCCGACGGGACGTGGAAGGCGCTGGCCGCTCACCTCGACGACCGGCGGATGGTCGAATTCTGCCTGCTGGTAGCGCAATACGACGGACTTGCCACCACCATCGGCGTGCTGCGCATCGAGCGGGACTTCTGAGAGTTCTTCCTAACCGCCGCTTTACCGCGGGCAATCTCGGCGAAACACGACGTCCATAGCGTATACAGCTATGTCGACACGTACGGATACAGCCACGGCGCAACCGCTCCGGACGCGGGTGTACCGGGAACTGCGCACCGAGCTGATGAACGGCTCGATCCCGGTCGGTGAGCGGCTGACCGAGCCGAAACTGTCCGCGCGCTTCGGCATCTCCCGCACCCCGGTCCGGGAAGCCCTCGCGATGCTGTGCGCGGACGGCCTGCTGCGCCGCGAGGAGTACGGATTCTCGCCGGTGCCGCCGAGCATCCCCCGCATCCGCGACCTCTACGAGCTGCGGATCACCCTGGAACTGCAGGGCATTGCGCGGGCGATCGACAATCCCGATGTGCGGCACGACCGCGCCGCCCTCACCGCCGAACGCGAACGGTGGTTGCGCCTGTCCGCCGACCCGCCGCAGCAGGAACCGGGCTTCGTGGTGCTCGACGAGGAGTTCCACGTCGCACTGCTCGCCGCATCGGGCAACGCGGAACTGGCGGGCTCGCTCGAGTCGGTCAACTCCCGGATCCGGCACGTGCGGATGTACGACTTCATGGTCAACAGCCGGATCGAGACGTCGATCGCCGAGCACCTCGCCATCGTCGACGCCGTGCTCGGCGACGAGCTCGAGCGTGCCCACCGGTTGCTGCACCGGCACATCGGTGAATCCCTCGCGGTGGTGCTCGACCGGGTGACCCGCGCCGTCACCGCGATGTCGTTCGCGCGCTGACATCCGGTTCCGCCCCCATACCTTCCTCTTCCCCGTCACCGAAGGAGCCTGTCGTGACGTTCGCTTTCGACACCCTGCTCGTCGCCAACCGTGGCGAGATCGCCTGCCGGATCATGCGTTCGGCGCACACACTGGGGCTGAAGACCGTCGCCGTGTACTCGGATGCGGACGCGTCCGCCGCCCACGTCGAAATGGCGGACATGGCCGTGCGCCTCGGTCCCGCCCCGGCCGCGGAGTCGTACCTGCGGGCGGATCTGGTGATCGAGGCCGCCCTCGCGACCGGTGCCGGCGCGGTCCACCCCGGGTACGGGTTCCTCTCGGAGAACGCGGAATTCGCGGCCGCCTGCGAGGCGGCGGGCATCGCGTTCATCGGGCCCACGCCCGAGCAGCTGCGGGTCTTCGGCGACAAGCACACCGCTCGCGAGGCGGCGCGCGCCGTCGGCGTCCCGCTCGTCGAGGGCAGCGGCCTGCTCGCGTCCGTCGACGCCGCCGTCGCCGCGGCCGAAACCGTCGGATACCCCGTGATGCTCAAGGCCGTCGGCGGCGGGGGTGGCATCGGCATGCAGGCCTGTCACACCCCCGACGAGCTGCGGGACGCGTACGAGCGGGTGCAGCGCCTCGCGTCCGCGAACTTCTCCTCGTCGGGCGTGTTCCTCGAACGGTTCGTCGCCCACGCCCGCCACATCGAGGTGCAGGTGTTCGGCGACGGCTGCGGCCGCACGATCAGCCTCGGCACGCGCGACTGCTCGCTGCAGCGTCGCAACCAGAAGGTCGTCGAGGAGGCGCCCGCCCCGAACCTGCCCGACGCGGTCGTCGAGGAACTGCTCGCGGCGTCGCGCCGGCTCGCCTCGTCGGTGAGCTACCGCTCCGCCGGGACCGTCGAATTCGTCTACGACGTCGAACGCGGCGAGGCGTCGTTCCTCGAGATGAACACCCGCCTGCAGGTCGAGCACCCGGTCACCGAGGAGGTCACCGGTGTGGACCTGGTCGAGTGGATGCTGCGGCTGGGCCGGGGCGAGACCGAGATGCTCGACGCGCTGCCCGACGGCGGACCGCGGATCACCGGTCACGCCGTGGAGGCGCGCGTGTACGCGGAGGACCCGGGGCACGACTACCGGCCCAGCGCCGGACTGCTCACCGCCGTGGAGTTCCCGGCCCACACCCGCGTCGAGACGTGGGTGGACACCGGCACGGAGGTGAGCTCGTTCTACGATCCGATGCTCGCCAAGATCATCGTGCGCGGCGAGTCCCGGCGCACCGCGTTCGCGGCGCTCGCCGAGGCGCTCGACGACACCCACCTGTACGGCGTGCAGACGAACCTGCCGCAGCTGCGGCGCATCTGCACCGCCGAGCCGGTGCTCGAGGCCGCACACACCACCGCGACGCTGCGGGACGTGCGGGCGACGGGCCACCGCATCGACGTGCTGCGCGCGGGCACCATGACCACGGTGCAGGACTTCCCCGGCCGGATCGGCCTGTGGGAGGTCGGCATTCCGCCGTCGGGCCCGATGGACGACCTGTCGATGCGCGCGGCCAACGGCGCCGTCGGCAACCCGGAGGGGGCACCGGCGCTGGAATGCACGCTGCAGGGCCCGCGCCTGAAGTTCTCCGACCCGACGCTCGTGTGCGTCACCGGCGCCCCGGTCGTCGCCACCGTGGACGGGGTGCCCGTGCCGATGTGGGAGCCCGTGGAGGTGCCGGCCGGCGGCGTGCTCGACGTCGGCGCCCCGGCCGAGCAGGGCCTGCGCACCTACGTCGCGGTGCGGGGCGGGCTCGACGCCCCGCTCTACCACGGCAGCGCCGCGACGTTCACCCTCGGCGGCTTCGGCGGCGTCACCGGTAGAGCCGTGGCCACGGGTGATGTGCTCGGCGTGGCGGAGTCGCCCGCCCCTGCCGGCCCGGCACCCGTACCCGTGGACCGTCGCCCGGAGTTCACCCACACGTGGCATCTCGCCGTCACCGAGGGTCCGCAGCCCGCCCCGGCCTACTTCACCGAGGACGACCTGGCCCAGTTCTACGACACCACGTGGACGGTGCAGTCCCACGCGAACCGCACCGGCATCCGCCTGGACGGCCCCAAGCCCACCTGGTCGCGGACGGACGGCGGCGAGGCCGGGCTGCACCCGTCGAACCTGCACGACAACCCCTACTCGGTGGGCGCGCTCAACGTCTCCGGCGACACCCCGATCCTGCTCGGTCCGGACGGCCCGAGCCTGGGCGGGTTCGCGTGCCCGCTCACGGTCGTCTCCGGTCACCGCTGGAAGATGGGGCAGATCCGGCCCGGGGATTCGGTGCGGTTCGTTCCCGTGACCGACGAGGCGGCGGTCGAGCTGCGCGGCGCGGCGGCCCGCGCCCGCGACGTCCCGCCCGTGGCGCAGCCCGCCGCGCTCGACGGCGGCCGGCTGGCCGGTACCCCGGCGTTCCTGGACCGTCCCGAGGTGGTGTACCTGCGCGGCGGCGACGACAACATCCTCGTCGAGTACGGCGACATGGTGCTCGACCTGGGGTTGCGGATGCGGGTGCACGCCCTGTCCGAGGCGCTCGCGGCCGTGCGCCTGCCGGGGATCGTCGACGTCACGCCGGGGGTGCGGTCGCTGCACGTGCACTTCGACCCGGAGGTGCTGCCCCAGCACCGGCTGCTCGGGACCCTGCAGGACCTCGAGACGGAACTGCCGGCCACCCACGATCTGGTGGTGCCCAGCCGCACCGTCCGGCTGCCGCTCTCGTTCGACGACCCGTCGATCTCCGAGGCGATCTCCCGCTACCACAGCGGTGTGCGCGACTCGGCGCCGTGGCTGCCGTCGAACACCGAGTTCATCCGGCGCATCAACGGACTCGACTCGGTCGAGCAGGTCCGCGACACGGTGTTCGACGCCGAGTACCTCGTCCTCGGCCTCGGCGACGTGTATCTCGGTGCGCCCCTGGCCGTTCCGCTCGATCCCCGGCACCGGCTCGTGACGACGAAGTACAACCCGGCGCGCACGTGGACCCCGTCGGACGCCGTGGGCATCGGCGGGAAGTACCTGTGCGTCTACGGCATGGAGTCCCCCGGCGGCTACCAGCTGATCGGGCGGACGGTGCCGATCTGGTCGGGGTACCGGCAGGCCGGCCCGTTCGAGGACGGCAAGCCGTGGCTGTTCCGCTTCTTCGACCGGATCGTGTGGGAACCGGTGAGCCCGGAGCAGCTGCTCGAGTACCGCGCCGCGTCCCTGGCGGGCCGGTTCGACGCCGAGGTCTCCGAGGGCACGTTCGCCCTCGCCGACCACCTGCGGTTCCTGGCGGAGAATGCCGAGTCCATCGACGCGTTCCACGAGCGTCAGTCCGCGGCGTTCGAAACCGAGAAGCAGGCGTGGCACGCGGCCGGTGAGTTCGACCGCACCGAGCCGGCGCCGATCGAGGTGGTCGAGCCCGTCGACCCGCTCGCCGGGATGCCGGCGGGATCGGTCGTCGTCGAGGCCCCCATGGTCGGCAACGTGTGGCGGGTCGAGGTGGCAGAGGGCGAACGGGTCGCCGCCGACGACACCGCCGTCATCCTCGAGGCCATGAAGCTGGAAATGCCCGTGCCGGCAGCCGTCGAGGGGACCGTCCTGAAGGTCCTCGTCGGGCCGGGCGCGAAAGTCGCCCCCGGCACCCCCCTTCTCGTGATCGGAGCAGCATGAGCATCGTTGTGGAAAATGGACTTTCGGCTGCGCCGTCGTCGAGCAGGGCCCGGGCGGAGGCGGCGCTGCGCCGCCTCGGCGAGGTGGACCGGCCCGAGGTGTGGATCGCGCTGCGGCCGGCCGCGGATGTGCTCGCCGACGCCGACGCCGTGGACGCGCGCGTCGCGGCGGGCGAGGACCTGCCGCTCGCGGGCCTGCTTCTGGCGGTGAAGGACAACGTGGACGTCGCCGGACTACCCACCACGGCCGGCTGCCCCGAGTTCGCCTACACCCCCACGGACACCGCGTCGGGCGTCGAGCGCCTCGTCGCTGCCGGTGCGGTGATCCTGGGCAAGACCAACCTCGACCAGTTCGCCACCGGACTCGTCGGCACCCGCAGCCCGTACGGGGCGGTGCGCTGTTCCTGGGATCCCGAACGCGTATCGGGCGGATCGAGTTCGGGCTCGGCGACCGCGGTCGCGCTGGGCATCGCGGACATCGGGATCGGCACGGACACCGCGGGATCCGGCCGGGTCCCGGCCGCGCTGCAGGGACTGGTGGGCATCAAGGCCACGCTCGGCGTGATCCCGGCCCACGGCGTGGTGCCGGCGTGCGTGGACTACGACTGCCTCACCGTGTTCGCCACGTCGCTCGACCTGGCCGTGACGGCGGCGAAGGTGATGGCCGGGCCGGAACCGCGCGACCCGCGCTCCCGGAGGTGGCCGTCGGACGTGCCGTTCGCCGCGCCGTCCACGCCGCGTGTGGCGGTGCCGCGCGCGGAGGACCTCGTCGAGTTGTGCGACGAGTATCGAGAGGCGTTCGCGCGCACCGTCGCCGCAGGGCGTGCGGCGGGACTCGACGTGACCGAGGTCGACGTCTCGCCGCTGCTGGACGCGGCGACACTGCTCTACGACGGTGCCGTCGTCGCGCAGCGGTACGCGGCCGTCGGAGAGTTCCTGGCGACGAACCCCGCCGGGGCGGATCCGACGGTCGCGGCGATCGTCGCGGCCGCGGAGCGCCCCGCGGCGCACGAACTGGTGGCCGATCTCGACACCCTGACCCAGACCAAGGCGTTCGCGGCGGACCTCCTCGACGGATTCGCCGGGTTGCTGCTGCCCACCACCACCGAGCATCCCACGATCGCGGCGGTACAGTCCGACCCGATCGGGATCAACCGGCGGATGGGCACATTCACGAACTTCTGCAATCTGCTCGACATGGCCGCGGTCGCGGTACCGGGTGCACCGACCGCCGAGGGCCATCCCTTCGGGGTGATGGTCGTGGTGCCGGCCTTCGCCGACCAGGTCGCCGTGGATCTCGCGGCGCGGTTGACGGGTGTCGCCGCGCCGGGATTCGCCTCCGGCGGGGTCGAGCTGGCGGTGTTCGGGGCGCACCTGCGCGACCAGCCGTTGCACTTCCAGCTCGAGGAGATCGGTGCCCGGTTCGTCGAGGAGGTCCACACGTCCGACGCGTACCGCCTGACGGCGCTGAACACCACTCCCCCGAAGCCCGGTCTCGTCCGCCACGGCGCCGGCCGGGGCGCGCCGATCGCCGGCGAGGTGTTCCGGGTCTCGGAGGCCGGCCTGGGCCGGTTCCTGGCCGCGCTGCCCGCGCCGATGACGCTGACCAGCGTCGAACTCTCGGACGGGCGGTGGGTCGTCGGATTCGGTTGCACGCACGACGCCGCGGTGGACGCCGTCGACATCACCGAGTTCGGCGGCTGGGTGGCCTACCGGACTCGCTGAATTCCCGCGCTGAACCGGAATCCGCTCAGGCTGTGTCGTGGGCGGATTCCGGTTCAGCGCGTGGATCTTCGAGCGACGGCCCGGGCGAACCTCCGGGCGACGACCTCGAACCGATCCAGGTCGGCCCATGTCCACCGCACAACCTCGAAGCCGAGGTCACGCAGAGCGTCCTCGCGGTGCTTCTCGGCGACGAGGTCGCGGCGGTCCGCGTACTTCCCGGCACCGTCGAATTCGCCGACGACGCCCTGCGATTCCCAGAAGAAGTCGACGCGGTACCGGCGCCCGTCCCGAGCCACGACCTCGTGTTGCAGGGCAGGTACCGGCAGGCCGAATCGCGCCATGCGCAGGCGCGACACCGACTCCCCGACGCTCTCGCTCCGTCCGTCGAGCAGGTCCACGACGGCGGCGGCCCGGGACACCCCGGTGCGGTGACGGGCCGCGGCGAGAACTGCGGGCAACCGGTCGCGGGCGGACGCATCGGCACGCAGTCCGGAGTCCCCGGCGACGACCGCCTCCTCGAGTGGCAGCGACCGGCCGAGGTCGACGATGGTGCGCGCCACCGAGGTGACGCGGACACCGTCGAGCGTGACGACATCGCCGTCGCACCAGTCGGTTGCGTGGACGTGGAGGTACGTGACCCTGCGCCCACTCGCGGACGTCCGCGAGACGTGTACGCGGCGCAGATCCGCGTTCCACATGTCCAGGCCCAGCAGGACGGCGGCGGACACGTGGCTGAGCGCATCCCCCGGGCGGAGACCCGAGCCGACGTGCCGTGCCAGGACCCGGTGCCGGCCGGTGTCGTCGAGCGGGCCGTCGTCCGCCCGCCGCAGATACACGCCCCGTTTCAGCGCGACGAGGTCGCCTGTCCGCAGCGCGGCGCGGAGCCGGTCGTCGGTGACACCCTGCGCCAGCAGATCCCGTCTGGTCAGGGCTGTGGGATCGGTCATGGACCGAGCGTGGCGCATGTGCCGCGTCGAGCCGGCGCAGATCGGGACGCACCGGCACATCTGGGGATGAAGCGGCCGCCTGTGGACAACCTGGATCCGCTCGCGGAGCCGGAATCTGCCCATGCTGTGTCGTGGGCGGATTCCGGTTCGCCGCGTGGATTACCGGCTCAGCGCCGTGGCCACCGGCGTGCTCGGGCGTCCGATGAGTCGCTGCAGGTCGCCGCTGTCGGTGTCGAGGGCGCCGACGGCGATGCCCGCGTCGGAGTCCGCGAGGATAGCGGCCATCGGAGCGGGCACCCCGGCGCTCTCGAGGACCTTCGTGTACTCGTCCCGGGGCAGGTCCTTGTAGGCGACGGGCGCGCCGACGATCCCGGACAGGACGTCGGCGAGTTCCACGTAGGTGAGGCGCTCGTCGCCGCCGAGTTCGTAGATCCGGCCGGCCTGGTCGTCGGCGAGCAGCACGGCGGCGGCGGCCTCCGCGTAGTCCTTGCGGGCGGCACCGGCGACGCGGCCGGTGCCGGCGGCGCCGAACAGGGCGCCGGTCGCCTTCGCCGTGTCGACAGCGGCGGCATAGTTCTCCCAGTACCAGCCGTTGCGCAGCAGCACGACGTCCAGGCCGGAGGCGGCGAGCAGGTCCTCGGTGGTCTTGTGCTCGGCGGCCAGGGCCAGGGGGCTGCGCTGCGCGTCGAGGACGCTGGTGTAGGCCACGAGGCCGGCCCCTGCGGCCTTCGCGGCCTCGATGACGTTGGTGTGCTGCGCAATCCGCCGGCCGACCTCGCTTCCGGAGATCAGCAGGAGCTTGTCGACGCCGGCCAGAGCGGCGACGAGTGCGTCCCGGTCGCCATAGTCGGCGACGCGCACCTGCACGCCCCGGGCGGCGAGGTCGGCAGCCTTCGCGGCGTCGCGGACGATCGCGACGACGTCGGACGGCTCGGCACCGCGGTCGAGCAGAGCGGTGACGACGTGGTGGCCGAGGTGGCCGGTGGCACCGGTGACGGCGATGGTCATGAGATCTCCTCGAGAACGGAAGTCGGGAACACTGCCATCAAATCACTTACTAATCGTAAGTGCAACCCATCAAGTAAGTACGCCACGAAGTGTTCGCACATGTACGCTGAGGGGCGTGACGACGGATCCCGCACTCGAAGCGAACGTGTTCGCCCGCGCGTGCACGTCCCGGCAGGTCCTGCAGAACGCGACCGGCCGCTGGGGCGTGCTCGCCCTGGCCGCCCTGGGCGAGGGCCCGCACCGGTTCGGTGAACTGCGCCGCCACGTCGACGGGGTGAGCGAGCGCATGCTGTCCCAGACGCTGCAGCAGCTCGAGCGCGACGGCCTCGTCCACCGGCGGGTGGAAACGACCATTCCGCCCAAGGTCGAGTACAGCCTCACGCCGCTCGGCGCGCAGGTCGCCGAGCACCTGCGCGCCCTCATCGGGCTACTCGAGTCGAGCATGCCGGAAGTGCTTGCGGCACAAGCGGAGTACGACCGAACCCATCGGCCGTAGCAACGATCGTCAGCGCGGCGGCGGTTCGACCTCCACACCACCGTGCTCGTGCTCCGGGCCTGCTGCGGGATGGTCCGCGGGCAGTCGGCTGCGGAACCGGGCGGCCTCGCTCGTCGCCGGCTTCCGTGACGACGGATCGTCCGCGCTGCGATACGGACCGGGCTTCGGCCGCGGCTTGCCGCCGGGGAACGCGAGGCGCAGGATCGTCCGGTGCACGGTGCCCCACTGCCTGGACAGGGGCCCGGTGTTGTACGGCAGTCCGTACCGCTCGCAGATGTCCTTCACCTCGGGCGCCACCTCGGAGTACCGGGTGCTCGGCATGTCGGGGTAGAGGTGGTGTTCGACCTGGTAGCCGAGGTTCCCGCTGATCACGTGGAACAGCGGACTGCCCTCGATGTTGGCCGCACCGACCAGCTGGCGGACGTACCATCCGCCGCGGCTCTCGTTCTCGACCTCCTTCCGGCTGAAGGTGTACGTCTGGTCCGGGAAGTGGCCGCAGAAGATGATCGCGTGCGACCACACGTTGCGGATGATGTTGGCGGTGAAGTCCGCCGCCAGGGTGGCGAGGAACGTCTTCTCCACGCCCGGCAGGACCTTGTCGAGCACGTCGGCGACGAGGTCGGCCCGGCGGCCGGCCGCGCGGCCACCCCCGAGGCGGCCGAGTCCGCGCAGGCGGCGCCCGATCCGGGAGGTGGCCGGCTGCGGAATCCGTCCGCCCGACAGCAGCTGCACGGCGGCGAACGCGCCGGCGGAGACCAGAGGCCAGCCCACGTAGTCCTTGACGAATTGCCGCCGCGCCTTGCCTGCGATGCCCTTCAGTTCGCCGAGCACCTGCGCCGGGGTCTTCTCCCCCGCCCACAGCGCATCGAGATCGAGGTCGTGCAGCGCTACGCCCCACTCGAAGAACGCCATGAGCAGCACGTTGTAGAACGGCTGCGCAAGGTAGACCGGATGCCACTTCTGGTGCGGGTCGATCCGCATGATCTCGTACCCGAGATCCTTGTCCTTGCCGCGGATGTTGGTGAAGGTGTGGTGAATGTAGTTGTGCGAGTGTTTCCAGCCCGCCGCGGTCGACGCGGTGTCCCAGTCCCACACCGACGAGTGGATGTCCGGATCGTTCATCCAGTCCCACTGCCCGTGCATGACGTTGTGGCCGATCTCCATGTTCTCGAGGATCTTGGCCATGCCGAGGCATGCGGTGCCCGCGACCCACGCCGACTTGGACGCCGAGCCGAGCAGCAGGGCACGGCCGGCGACGGCGAGCTGTCGCTGCGTCGCGATCACCGTCTTGATGTAGCGGCGGTCGCGCTCCCCCAGGTCGGCGTAGACCCGGTCGTGGATGGCGTCGAACTCCTTCGCCAATGCCTCGAGCGTTTCCTGGCTCAGATGCGCGAGCGGACTTTCGATCTCCGTCGTCATCTCGCGTTCCTTTCGTTCACAGCTCGATTTCGATGTCGCCTTCGGCGGTGTGGATGCATGTGCGGACCGCGGCGCCGACGGGTTCGGCGACCTCGTCCGTGCGCAGGTCCCGCACCCTGCCCGACCGCAGGGTGCCCACGCAGGTATGGCAGATTCCGATCCGGCATCCGTACGGAAGCTGCAGGCCGGCCTTCTCGCCCGCCACCAGGATCGGCGTGCCGCCGTCGCATTCGACGTCGGCCTCGCTGTCGAGGAAGTGAACCGTGCCGCCCTCACCCGACCCCGCATTCCCGCCGATGATCGGCTGGAAACGCTCCATGTGGAGTTTTTTCGGATCCCCGTGGTCGTTCCAGTGCTCGACGAACGCATCGAGCATCTCGCCGGGTCCGGAGCAGAACGCCTCCCGCTCCCGCCAGTCGGGGCACAGCTCGTCCAGATCGGCCGGCGTCATGCGGCCCTGCTCCGCGGTGAGCCGCAGCACCAGGCGGAACCCGGGACGACGCGCATCGAGGTCACGCAGCACGGACGCGAAGATGACCTCGTCGGCGGTACGGGCCGAGTGCACCAGGACGACGTCGTCGAGGGCGTCGCGGTGGTCCAGGCTGCGCAGCATGCTCATGATCGGCGTGATACCGCTACCGGCACTGACGAACAGCATCTTCCCCGGCAGCGGGTCGGGCAGGGTGAACACACCCTCGACCTCGCCGAGCCGCACCACGTCGCCGGGCCGGATCCGGCGCACCAGGTGCGGCGAGACCACGCCGGTCTCGACGACCTTCGGGGTGACGCTGATCAGCCCGTCCTCGGGCTCGGGATCGGAGGTCAGCGAATAGGCGCGCCAGTGGTAGACGCCGTCGATGATCACCCCCAACCGCACGTACTGGCCGGGACGGTGCCCCCGCCACTCGTACGCGGGACGGATCAGCACGGACGCCGCCCGGGAACCTTCGGGCACCACCCGCTCGACCCGGCCCCGCAGCTCCCTGGTGGTCCACAGGGGATTGATCATCTCGAGGTAGTCGTCGGGACGAAGGGGGGTGAACAGGTGGCGCACGGCACGCAACATCATCCTGCGAATCGGATGTACCTCGGGTCGCGCGCCGCGTTCCGCCATGGGGGGAAGGTACCCCGCGTCACGGGTATCGAATCAGGTTTCGTCTCCGAAGACGACGACAGCCCGCGGCGACGTTTCGGTCGCCACGGGCTGAGGCCGGTACATCCGAACGGGGATCTGCCCGTGCGGAGGATCTTCGACGCGCTGGGATCAGAAGTTGATCATGTGCCCTGCGAGGCCGTGGATGGCCTCCTGCAGCGCCTCGCTCAGCGTCGGGTGGGTGTGGACGTTGCGGGCCAGTTCGTTGACCGTCAGGTCCCACTTCTGCGCGAGGGTCAGCTCGGGCAGAAGTTCGGAGACGTCGGGGCCGATCAGGTGGCCGCCGAGCAGTTCCCCGTGCTTGTTGTCGGAGATCAGCTTGACGAAGCCGTTGGGGTCGCCGAGGCCGTGGGCCTTGCCGTTCGCGGTGAAGGGGAAGGTCGCGACCTTGACGTCGTAACCCTCGTCGCGCGCCTGCTCCTCGGTCAGGCCGAAGCTGGCGACCTGCGGCTGGCAGAACGTCGCGCGCGGCATCATCCGGTAGTCGTCGAAGGTGAGGGTCTCGGCGCCGCCGATGGTCTCGGCCGCGACCACGCCCATCGCCTCGGCGACGTGCGCCAGCATGAGCTTGGCGGTGACGTCACCGATGGCGTAGATGTGCGGCACGTTCGTGCGCATCACGTCGTCGATGGCGATGGCGCCGCGGTCGGTGAGGGCGACACCGGTGTTCTCGAGGCCGAAGCCCTCCACGCGCGGGGCGAACCCGACCGACTGCATGACCTTGTCGACGACGACGGACTCGACGTTGCCGGACTTGTTGTCCTTGATCGCGACGGTCACCTTGTTGCCGTCGTCGTCGATGGACTGCACCGCGGCACCGGTCATGATCTTCACGCCGAGCTTCTTGTACGCCTTCGCGATCTCCTTGGAGATGTCGGCGTCCTCGTTGGGCAGCGCACGGTCGAGGAACTCGACGATGGTGACGTCCACGCCGTAGTTGGCCAGCACGTAGCCGAACTCCATACCGATGGCGCCGGCACCGACGATCAGGATCGAGCCCGGCAGCTCACGGGTGAGGATCTGCTCCTCGTAGGTGACCACGTTCTTGCTCAGCTCGGTGCCGGGCAGCAGCTTGGTGACCGAACCGGTCGCGATGATCGCGTTGTCGAAGGTCACCGTCTCGGTCCCGCCCTTGTTGAGCTCGACGGAGATGGTGTTGGCATCGACGAAGGAACCCGCACCGTCGTATTCGGTGATCTTGTTCTTCTTCATCAGGAAGTGCACGCCCTTGACGCGGCCGTCCGCGACCTTGCGGCTGCGGTCCACGGCGGCGCCGAAGTCGAAGGACACGTCCCCGGACATGCCGAACGTCTTGGCCTCTTTCGTGAAGAGATGCGCCAGTTCGGCATTGCGGAGAAGCGCCTTGGAGGGAATGCAGCCCACGTTCAGGCAGACACCACCCCAGTACTTCTTCTCGATGATGGCGGTACTCAGTCCCAGCTGTGCCGCGCGGATAGCAGCGACGTACCCACCGGGACCGGCTCCGAGGACAACGACGTCATAGTGTGAGGTCACGAACAAACAGGGTAGACCTGCCGCTCCGGCGTGTCTGCGGATGGTCCGGTTACTTGCCGGTAGCCCCGACATGAGGCACGAATCGGGCAGGCGCACGGCGTCGAGCGGGTGATCACCGAGGCCGAGGGGACGCTGCCGCGGGCGGGGGGGACGCTGCCGCGACGAACATCGAGAGCCACCCGCGACAACCGCCCCCTCGGGCGCAAGCACTTCCTCAGCGGCGGAAGCTCCGCATCCGCTGCACGTACCGCAGCACCTTCCGCACCGGCACCGGTCGCGGCCAGTCGACGGCACGGAACCACGCCTCGCTGCCGCCGTCGACCACCACGACGGAGCCCACGAGGAAGTCCGCGGCCGGCGAGAGCATGAACTCCACCCACTCGGCGATCCGGTCGGGATCACCGAACCCGCCGATCGGAACCGGAAAACTCCTGACCCGCTTACCTTCCGGGCTCGCGAGCTGAGTCTCGAGCAACGGCGTCGCCACCGCGCCCGGCGCGAGGACGTTCAGCCGGATCCCCGACCCCGCCCAGTCCGGGGTCACCGCATTCCGGCGTGCCCAGTGGGTGACGGCGATCTTCGACGCGGCGTAGGTGAACGGGGCGGCCGCCGGCCGGATCCGGCCCGCCCGCCGCACGCCCTTCTCCAGGTCGCCCGCGAGAAACGCCCGCACCGCCGACATCGGGACGGCCGGGGTGGTGGTCGTCGAATTCGACCCGAACACGACGACCTTGCTGTTGCCGGTCGCGGCGAGCGCCGGCCGCCACCCCTCGAGCAGCTCGATCACGCCCCGGACGTTGACCTGGGCGATGGCCTGTTCCTTGCCGGGCACCGGACCGAGGCCCGCGGCGAGGACCGCACCGTCGAGCCGGTTCCCGGCCCGCTCGAGGGTCTGCCGCACCGCGTCGGAACGTCCCGCCGGGGTCGAGAGGTCGGCGACGACGTCGCCCTCCTTCAGGTCGATCCCGATCACCGTGTGACCGGCTGCCCGCAGCCGATCCGCGGCGGCCCGGCCCATCCCCGACGCCGCACCGGTCACCGCATACACACCCATCGTCACTCCCTCGTCGATCCGGTTCCGACCGGCACGCTACAGTCGCAACCGTCCCGAACCAAGCAGTTGCTCGACAGCGCCCGGGGCGGTTCGGGCACACCTTCCCTACGCGCGCGCCACCTGCGCGACGGCGGCACGCAGCACGGTCTCGTACCGGTCCAGTTCCCCGGGCTCGAGCACCTGCGGACTGGTCGTGACCGACAGCGTGACCACGTCGCCGATCCCGTGCACGCCGTGGGTCAGTCCCATGACGGGCGACAGGCCCGGGAACCCGGCGGTGAAGCGCACGACGGCGCCACCGAGCACCAGATCGCCCGCGCCGCGGTACACGCTCGACACGACCGTAGTGCCGGTGACGGTCCGCGGCACCGCGCCGAAGTCGGCGCGGGCGAGCCCGAACCGCAGCAGCGGGGCCGGGACGTGCGCGAGCGGACGATCCCGCAGATCCATGGCCGGATGCGTGATCCGTCGCCGCCGCTGCGCCAGGTCGTCCGCGATGGCCGCGGCGCGTTCACGGAGATCGCGCACGTGCGCGAACAGCCGGACGCCGGTGCTGCGGTAGGCATTGCGCGACAACCTGTTTCCGGCGAGGGAGACGGGCACCTCCGCGCCGAGCCGGTCGGCCGGGAAGTCGCCGAGGAACTCGGCGAGCGCGGACCCGATCGCGGTCAGCGCACCGACGGTCACGGTCCCCACCGTGCGCAGGTCCGTCGCCGGGCACACGATCGTCCGCACGGCACGCCGCGGGCCGGGATCGGTGTTCACGGCGCTCGGCGGGCAGCCCGGGGCCGGCGGCGGGACGGCCGGATCGGCCAGTTCCCGTTCGGCGCGACCCGCGCGTGCCCCCGTCACCAGCAGCGAGCCCAGCTGGAGCGGCACCCGGGCCGCGGCCCGCAGCAGCATTACCGGCACCGCCGGCGCCTCCGGCCCGGCCGGGGCCCCGTCGCCGGCGGGGGCGGTGCCGGACAGCAACGCCCGGGCCAGGGCGGACGCGCGGGCCCCGTCCGCGAAGGCGTGCGAAACCTGCAGCACGACAACGGTTGCGGCCGCGGCGCAACGCGGTGCCCCCGTCACGCCGGGCAACAGGTGCAGCCGCCACGGCGAGGCCCGGATGTCGAGCCGGTCGGTGAGCAGCTCACCGAGGGCCTCCTGCACGCCCGGCCAGGACGGATCCGGCAGCCGGTGCACGACGAACCGGTCGGCGCCGACGGGCCCGGTCGCCCAGTACGGATAGTCCAGATCGCCCGGCACCGCCACGGCGTGCAGCCGCAGCTCGACGACGGCCGACGCCCGTCGCCGCAGCTCCGCCACCAGGTGGCCGGGGTCGCCGGCCGGCTCCTCGAAGCAGAACAGCAGGAACTGGTCGCTGCGGACGCGGTCGTCGAGCCAGTCCCGCTGGGCGTCGGAGGGGTGGAGCTGCATGCCGCCAGTGTGGCGGGTGCGGCGTTTGCGTCGCGCGCCGCGGTCCCCACCGGGTCGCCCGGGGCCGGATGAGTAACAATTGCGCTCAACGCCTCTCCTGCCTGAAGGCAGGAGATTCCCAGCTCAGACCGCAACCGCAGCACCGACCCGAAGGAGGTGATCCGATTGACTGACGTCGTCGACACCGGTGTGGCCACGCTCCGCCACAGCCAGAACCACTCTGGCAGCGTTCCGGTCCCGGCATGCGATATAGCCGCAGCCCTGGCACCGGAAGATCCGTTCCGCGAGTTCGAGACGCTGCTTGGTTCTCGCGAAACACCTCGAACACGTCATGGTCGTGTACGCGGGCCGCACCATCACCACCTTCCGGTCGGCCCGGCTGCCCCGCTCGATCAACTCCCGTTTCGCCGACCCGATCGCCGCGTCCGCGGCCTGACGAGCCATCGTCGACCTCGCCATAAACCGCGGCCGGAAATCCTCCACCGCAATCAACTCCTGGTTGTCGACCACACGTTTCGCCCACACCCGCGCCTCGTGCCGGTTCCGGCACGCGGCCTTCGTCACGATCTTCGCCGCGTGTGTGCGGGCGCGCCGGTAGCCCTTCGACGGCGGGTGGCCCTTCCCGCGGCGGCGCGCCGTCTTCCGTTGGGCTTTCGCCGGCTCCGCCGCGCAGCGTTTCCGATGCCCACCGTAGGACAGGTCGAATCTCTCGTCGGTGGTCGTCGCGGTCCGGGCCCCACCCCAATCCACACCGATCCCGGAACCGCTCGGGGCTCCCGGTGCCGGTTCCACCTCGCGGGTCACCACGAACGAGGCGTACCAGTGCCCCGGCGAATCGCGGGTGATGCGCACACTCGACGGCTCCGACGGCAACTCCCGCGACCACACCACCGGGATGCTGACACCCTTGGCGAGCACCAACCGCCCGTCCCGGATCCGGAAGCCGCGCCGGGTGTACTCGAGCGACGGCGACGTCGTCTTCCACGACTTGCCTCTGGGGCGGCCACGCCCTTTCACCGTGAAGGATGCCTCCAACGCTTGTGCATAGGTTCGCAGCGTCTGCTGCTGCGCCACCTGGGAACCGTCCCGCAACCACGACGAGCGTTTCCGCGCTTCGGTCAACTGCGTGGCCAGCTTCCCGAACGTCGGCCTGCCACCGGCCTTGTGTTGGTGCACCGCCTCGTTCCACAAGAATCGGCAACGATGCCACTCCTGCATCAGTGCATGTTCGGCGATACTGCCCGGCCGCAACCGGTAGTTGTAGCGCACCACCTCGACCCCCATACCGGGCACGCCAACCGGACCCACCGACAGGTTTCCCCGACACCCTCACACCCCTCGAGAGGAGGACGGCGCCTTCTCTCCCCCGTGCACGAGGGAGTATCCGCGCCGAACACCAGATGACCGACGACACGAACGACCCGTACCTCTGGCTCGAGGACGTCACCGGCGACCAGCAACTCGGGTGGGTGCGCGCGCACAACGACCGCACCGTCGACGAGTACACCCGCACCGAGGCGTTCGAGACGCTGCAGTCCCGGATCCGGGAGGTCCTCGACACCGACGCGCGCATTCCGTACGCGCGGCGTCGCGGCGAGTACCTGTACAACTACTGGCGCGACGCTCGGCACGTGCGCGGTCTGTGGCGGCGCACCACCATGGAGCAGTACCTGCGCGACGCCCCGGACTGGGACGTGCTGGTCGACCTCGATGCGGTCGCCGAGGCGGAGGGCGAGAACTGGGTGTGGTCGGGCGCGCAGGTGCTGCGGCCCGACCAGTCCCGGGCCCTGATCGGCCTGTCGCGCGGCGGCGCCGACGCCACCGTGATCCGCGAGTTCGATGTGGAATCACGGAAGTTCGTCGACGGGCCGGACAGTTTCACGGTGCCGGAGGCGAAGACCGACATCGGCTGGATCGATGCGGACACCGTGTACGTCGGCACCGATTTCGGCGACGGCTCGCTCACGGACTCCGGATATCCGCGCCTGGCCAAGCGCTGGCGCCGCGGTACCCCGCTGTCCGCGGCCGAGACGGTGTACGAGGGCGACAAGTCCGACGTCGCCGTCTCCGCCTGGTACGACCGCACCCCCGGCTTCGAGCGCAGTTTCGTCGAGCGCGCGATCGACTTCTACACGTCGCACCGTTTCGAGTTGCGGCCCGACGGGGAGCTCGTCCGGATCGAGGCCCCCGACGACGCGAAGGTCTCCGTGTACCGCGACCACCTGCTGATCAGGACCCGGTCGCCGTGGCTCGGACATCCGGCGGGCACCCTGCTGGCCGCGAACTACCCCGAGTTCCTGGCCGGGTCGCGCGAGATGACGGTGCTGTTCGCCCCGGACGCGCACACCTCGCTGGAACAGTACGCCTGGACGCGGAACCACCTGCTGGTGGTCGCGCTGCGCGACGTGCAGACCGAGGTGCGGATGCTCACCCCGGGAGCGGACGGGTGGACCGATCGGCCCCTCGAGGACGTGCCGGCCGCGACCTCCACCTCCGTGATCGACGTCGACCCGCTCGAGAGCGACGAATTCTTCCTCAACTCCAGCGGTTTCACCGTGCCCGCGACGCTGCTGTCCGGCACGGTCGGCAGCCCGCTGGAGCCGATCAAGCAGGCCCCGGCGTTCTTCGACGCCGAGAACGTGACCGTCACACAGTATTTCGCCACCTCGGACGACGGAACCCAGGTTCCGTACTTCGTGGTGGGCCGCAACACCTCGTCCCCGGCGCCGACCCTGCTGTACGGCTACGGCGGATTCGAGAACTCGATGGTGCCGGCGTACAGCGGCGGCGTGGGCCTGGCGTGGCTCGAACGCGGGTACACCTACGTGATCGCCAACATCCGCGGCGGCGGAGAGTACGGGCCGCAGTGGCACACCCAGGCGCTGAAGGAGAACCGGCCCCGGGTGTTCGAGGACTTCGCCGCGGTGGCGCGGGATCTGGTCGCGCGCGGCATCACCACCGCCGACCGGCTCGGCATCCAGGGTGGCAGCAACGGCGGTCTGCTCATGGGCGTGATGCTCACCCGCTACCCCGAACTGTTCGGGACGATCGTGTGCCAGGTGCCGCTGCTGGACATGAAGCGGTATCACCTGCTGCTCGCCGGGGCGTCGTGGATGGCCGAGTACGGCGACCCCGACGACCCCGACGAATGGGCCTTCCTGCGCGAGTACTCGCCGTACCAGAACACCGACCCGGACGCGGCGTACCCGCCGATCCTGATCACCACCTCGACCCGGGACGACCGGGTGCATCCCGGTCACGCCCGGAAGATGGTGGCCCGGCTCGAGGAACAGGGGCACGAGGTCTGGTACTACGAGAACATCGAGGGCGGGCACGGCGGTGCCGCGGACAACGCCCAGGCCGCGTTCAAGGCGGCACTGACGTTCACGTTCCTCGAGCGCATGCTGTCCCGGTAGGAGGCCGCGCTCACCGGTCCTTCAACCAGGCGGAGATGCGGTCGACGGTGTCCGCGTTGTCGCGGATCCACCCGTTGTGCCCCAGCGGCCGGGACTGGTGCCACGTCGTCACGTCCGCGGCGGGCATCTTCTCGAGCAGGTGCCGGGCGGCGGGGACGGGCGTCATGTCGTCGCCCTCGACGGTGACGGACAGGACCGGCAGGCTCAGCTCGGCCAGCCGCTGCTCGTAGTCGACGTCGGCGCCGCGGGGCTCGAAACGTCCGCTGCGGGCCAGGCGCGCCCAGTCCGAGATGAGCAGCCGGGACTGGCGGCCGAAACCGGCGACGTCGAGCCGATCGCCGGGCCAGAACCCGGCCACGCTCGCGGTGATCGACATCGCCGCGGACCCGAGGAGCAGACCCGGCCCGCGGATGCCCGCGTGGTGACGGTAGTAGGGGGTGCCCGCGGCGACGAGGATCAGCCCGCCGAGGCGTCCGGGATTGCGGGAGGCATAGAGCACCCCGAGCTGACCGCCCATCGAATGCCCCAGGAGGTACGGGGTGGAGTCGAGGAACCGTTCGTGCACCACCTCGAACATCGCCGGCAGGTCGACGGCCACCAGTTCCTGGTAGCCGTAGTCGCTGTCGGGTCCGGGACGGGGGCGGCTGTCGCCCTGCCCGGGCAGCTCGCAGAGCGCGGCGTCGAACCCGTGCCCGGTGAGCGCCTCGGCGACGGGCTCGTAGTAGCCCGCCGGGATGCCGAGGCCGGGCAGGATCACCACCACGGGCCGTGGCGCGTCGATGCGGGCCGGGTGTTCCGGACCGGGAAACAGGCGGACCGGCGTCGTCGTGCCGCCCGGCAGCTGGATCGGTACGGTCTCCACCGGCTCAGCCTAGGCGGTTCCGGTGTCCGGGTCAGCCGGTTCGGCGACCGGCGCGACGCCGAGCCCCGCGGCGTCGAGGGCGGACTCCGTGAGGCTGCGGCCGAGCGCGATCATCTCGGCCGCACGGTGGAAGTCGAGGCTGCGTCCCGACTTGCGAGGGACGCGGATGAGCACGTCCGGCGGGTACCCGGCGAGCTGATACCGGGCGAGGGCCGACTGCATCAGATCGAGCGAACGGTTCATCACCTCGAAGCGGCTGAGCTTCGGGACCGGTACCGGATCGTCGACGACCTCGGTCTCCTCGGGCGCCACGTCCTCCACGGCATCGCTGCGTGCCACCTGCCCGCTGCCGAAGCGACCGACCACCGAGCGGACGACGTCGCGCTCGAGCAGTTGCGCGGCGCTGCGGCGGAAGCGGCCGATCCACTCGTCGACCGGTCGCGGCTCCGCACTCGCGTGGGCCGGGGCGCCGCCCTCGACGTCGCGCTCCTCCGCCCCGAGACTGACACCGATGGTGACGTCGGCACCGGCGGCGAGGATCGGGGCGAGTGGCAGCGGATCGAGGATTCCGCCGTCCGCGAGCACCCGCCCGTTGAGCACGTACGGGGTGATCACGCCGGGGATCGCGATGGAGGCGCGGATCGCCACGTCGACGGGGCCGCGCTGGAACCACACGGACCGGCCGGCGGCCAGGTCCGTCGCGACCGCCGTATACGGGATCCGCAGCCCCTCGATGGGGGTGTCGCCGAGGATCTCGCGCACCTTGTCGAGGATCTTCTCGGCGTGGATGGCGCCCGGCGCGGACAGCGACACGTCGAGCAGGCGCAGCACGTCGAGCTGGGTCAACGACGTCGCCCAGCGGGTGTAGTCGTCGAGCTTGCCCGCCGCGTACAGCCCGCCGACGAGCGCGCCCATGGACGAGCCCGCCACCCCGGTGATGTCGAAGCCGCGTTCCTCGAGCACCTCGATCACGCCGATGTGGGCGTAGCCGCGGGCACCCCCGCTGCCCAGGGCGAGCGCCACACGCGTCGGTCCGGCCATGCACAGATCCTACGGAGCACACGGCGCGCGAACCCCGAGACGAAAGATCAGGGTAGGGATCGGGGCGTCACCCGATGTGGAGCCGGCCCGCCGGTCGGCACGCTGAAAGGCATGACATCCACCACGAGCAGTTCCCACTCCGTTCCCGAAAGATCCCGCCGTGGAAGGGTTTTGCTGCACACCTCCGTCACCGCGGCCGTGTGCGCGGCGGCCGCGTCGGTGCCGCTGGGCACCGGCACCGCGGCGGCGGCCCAGCCGGCTCCGAACGTGGTCGGCATGAGCGAACACAGCGCCCGGGCCGCGCTCGAGGCGCAGGGCGTGCCGTACGGCGTGGTCAACCGCGCCGGCACGGCATCCGGCGACTGCCACGTCACCGAACAGCGCGACAGGGGCTACCGCACCGAGATCGACATGCGGTACAACCACGACAAGGACGAGTTCGAGCGCGTCGAGACGCAGGTCTGGCGGGGCGTGGGCCTGGCGGTGGTCTGCATCTGACGAGTTCTCGCGCCGCGCCGACGATCCGGCGCCTCGAGGCGGGCCGGGATTCCGGCCCGCCTCGTCGGCTTGTCGGTTCACCCTCCCGGCCGGTGGGGGCTAGTCTCCTGGCATGGTCCGTCTGCTCGCGTCCGCGGTCGTCGCACTGCTCGCCAACGCTCTGGCGCTGCTCGTCGGTGCCTGGGTCCTGCCCGGCATGACGCTCGACGGCGTCGCCTTCGTCATCGCCGTCGTCCTGTTCACCGTGGCCGCGATGCTCGTCGACCCCCTGCTGCGTCAGCTGGCGGTGACCAAGACCCCCGCGCTCCTGGGCAGCAGCGCGCTCATCTCGACGCTGGTGGCGCTGATCGTCACCTCGCTCGTCAGCGACGGCCTGCAGATCCGGGGCGCGGCGACCTGGATCCTCGCGACGGTGATCGTGTGGGCCGTCGCGCTGATCGCCCGGATGCTGCTGCCCCTGGTGATCTTCAAGAAGACGCTCGCCAAGCGCCGCTGAGGACGAACCCCGAGACGAAAGATCAGGGTAGGAATCGGGGCGTCACCCGATGTGGCCGGCAGGCCCGCGGCGGCACGCTTGTCGCATGACATTCGAGAACAGCACCCCCGGTCCCCGTCCCTTCGCCCGTTCCCGCTCGCAGCGCATGCTCGGTGGCGTGTGCGGCGGTCTCGCCGAATACTTCGGCATCGACGTCAACCTCGTCCGCGCCGGTGTGGTGGTCGCCGCGTTCGTCACCGGAGGCGGTGCGGCGCTGGTCTACCTGGCGCTGTGGATGCTGCTGCCCGAGTGAGAGGGACGAGCTCACCGCTCTCCCCCGCGGCGTGCGCCCGCTCCGCCGGCCGGAACGGGCGCACGCCGCGCACAACGACGGTCAGCCGTCCCGGCCGAGCCGGTCGGCGTTCGCGAGGATCACGGCACGCAGTGCCCGCTCGGGTTCGTTGAGGACCGAACGCCGCGACAGCAGCACGAACTCGACCTCCCCCGCGTCGGGCAGTCGTCCCGCGCGCACGGGAACGAGCCCCGCCGGCGGCAGCCGGGCAGCGTGGAGCACGACGCCGAGCCCGGCGAGGACGGCTGCGCGCAGGCCGTTGAGGCTGTCGGTGGTGCAGGTGATGCGCGCCCCGAGTCCGGCGCGCCGGAGCGTGTCGAGGGCGATCTCGCGGGTCAACGCCGGCGGCGGATACGTCACCAGCGGGATCGGCCCGTCGGGCTCGACCACGAAGTCCGGTGCGGCGTGGAACACCAGCCGGTCCCGGAAGATCAGCTCCCCGTGTCGTTCCCCCGGCCGGCGCTTGCCGAAGACCAGGTCGAGGTCCCCGTCGTCGAGGCGCCGATGCAGGTCCTCGCTCAGCGCGACGGTGAGCTCGAAATCCACCCGCGGATGACTGCGCCGGAACTCCGCGAGGATGGCGGGCAGTTCGTGCAGCACCAGGTCCTCCGAGGCCCCGAAGCGCAGCCGCCCGCTGATCGGCGACTCCGAGAAGTACCGCCGGGCCGCGTCGTGCCGATCGAGGATGTCCCGGGCGAAGCCCAGCATGGCTGCGCCGTCGGCGGTGAGATCGACCGCGTGCGTGTCCCGCAGGAACAGCCGGCGGCCGGCGGCCTGCTCGAGCTTGCCGACGTGCTGACTGACCGTGGACTGGCGCAGGCCGAGCCGTCTCGCGGCGAGCGTGAAGCTGCGGGCGCGTTCCACGGCCAGGAAGCTGCGCAGGTGGACGGGATCGAACACCACGGTATTCAATCACGATTCGTGATGACAGTAATCGCGGTGATCGGTTTCCTGGATGGGCGTGCGGTGGCCTAGCGTCGACTCATGTTCTCCAGGATCCCCGTGCTCGGACGCCTCGACCCCTTCCTCGTCGGCATCCTCGCCACCGTCGCGATCGCGGCGCTGCTGCCGGCCGAGGGCACGGCCCTGACCGCCGTCACGTGGGCCTCGAAGATCGCCATCGGCCTGCTGTTCTTTCTCTACGGAGCTCGCCTGTCCACGCACGAGGCCCTCGAAGGCCTCAAGCACTGGCGCCTGCACCTGACGATCCTCGCCACCACGTTCGCGGTGTTCCCGCTGCTCGGTCTGGCGACGAAGGTCCTCGTGCCGGCGGTCCTGACCGAGCCGTTGTATCTCGGCGTCCTCTACCTGTGCCTGCTGCCCTCGACGGTGCAGTCGTCGATCGCGCTGGTCTCGGTGGCCCGGGGCAACATCCCGGGGGCGGTCGTCTCCGCCAGCGCGTCGAGCCTGCTCGGCATCTTCGTCACGCCGCTGCTCGTCGCGCTGACGATGACCACGCAGGGCGTGACGTTCAGCGCCTCTGCGGTGCTCGACATCGTGCTCATGCTGCTGGTTCCGTTCCTCGCGGGCCAGCTCGTGCGCCGCTGGATCGGCGGGTGGGTCAAGGCCCACGGCAGGCCGCTGAAGATCGTCGACCGCGGTTCGATCCTGCTCGTCGTGTACGTCGCGTTCAGCCGCGGCATGAACGAGGGCATCTGGTCGAGCCTGTCGCCCGCGCGGCTGCTCGCCCTCGTGGGCGTGTGCCTCGTGCTGCTCGCGCTGGTCCTGGCGATCACGTGGTTCGGCGCACCGCGCCTGGGCTTCTCCTACGAGGACCGCGCGACGATCCTGTTCTGCGGCTCGACGAAGTCGCTCGCCACGGGCCTGCCGATGGCGACGGTGCTGTTCCCGGGCCAGCCGATCGGGCTGATCGTCCTGCCGCTCATGTTGTTCCACCAGATCCAGCTGCTGGTGTGTGCCGCGATCGCGGCGCGGCTGGCGAAGCGTGCGGTCGCCGCGGCCGTGGCGGTGTGAACCGGCCGGACACCTCACGACCGCAGCCACAGCGGCAGGAGATCCTGCGGCTGCGGCTGCGATTCGACTGCGGTCTCGGGCCCGGGACTAGTCCGTGCTGCCGGAGCCGAGGTCGGCGATCAGTTCGAGGATGGGCGTGATGAGGTCGAGCAGGCTGCCGATCATGATCTTCTCCGTCCAGGTGGTGGGTGGCTGCTAGTCGTCGCCGGCGCTCAGCGAGTCCAGAACCTCCAGCAGATCGAAATTCTCGAGTACCCAGCCGATGATGTCCGCGAGAGACCCCATGGCGACTCCTCCTTGATTTCGTCGGTGTCACGGATGCGCGGCCTGGAACTGCGACCGCGACGCCATTGTTACAACATGTCACGAGTCGAGAACGCAGAAATCCGAAAAATCACCCCTCGATGGGAACGGGCCGGTCACACCGGAAACCCCGGACGGCACTCGGCCGCAGCGACGACGTGTGCCGCTGCGGCCGAGTGCTGTGGATCGAGGCAGCTCGAGAAGGGAAACCCTCCGACTCCCTCTCGGGCCGACGATCAGCTCACGGCCTGCTGGGTGGTCTCACCGGCCTCCGCGCTGCCCGTGCCGAGGATGTCGGCGAAGTCACCGAAGGTCTCCAGCAGGAGGTTGAGAATGTCCTGAACGGATCCGAGCATTGTCCGACTCCTTTGTCTCGTGTTTCTCGACCGGCCGGAATTTCCGGCCCGCCGCTTCTGCACGCGACCGGATCGTTCCCGATCACAATTCCGAGTGTGGCACGGGCCCCGCGAATTGTGCGCTGCGAGCCGGCGAATTCAGGGCGTGAGACAATTCACACCCCGGAAATGCGGCCTTGTTCTCGATGCATTTCCGCGGCATTTATGCAGGTGCAGAGCGGAAAATTCCGGAACGCGAAGATTTCCGCATTGTGAGTGCGGAAAAACGGAATGTTTAACGAAAAGAATTGCGTCCCCGGCCGCCCGGGAAGCGCCGCGCGGCCGCCCCGAACTGCACTTCAGCACTCGGCGCGGCGGAACATTTCCCCGATTTCCCGGCGGCGGCAGGCATTCCTGCACCCGTCGGAACTTCGCGCACGCCGGGGCCTGCGCTCCCCGCCGCTCGGCCCGGGCCGAGCCCTCGACGCCACGAGGCCCGGCCCCACCGAAGTGGAACCGGGCCTCGAAGACGGTCGGGCGTGGATCAGAAGTCCATGCCACCCATGCCGCCGGTCGGGTCGCCGGCGGGAGCGGCGGCCTTCTCCGGCTTGTCGGCGACGACAGCCTCGGTGGTCAGGAACAGGGCCGCGATGGACGCCGCGTTCTGCAGCGCCGAGCGGGTGACCTTGACCGGGTCGTTGATGCCGGCAGCCAGCAGGTCCTCGTACTCGCCGGTGGCAGCGTTGAGGCCGTGGCCGGCGGGCAGGTTGCGGACCTTCTCGGCGACGACGCCGGGCTCGAGGCCGGCGTTGAAGGCGATCTGCTTCAGCGGGGCCTCGAGGGCAACCTTGACGATGTTGGCACCGGTGGCCTCGTCACCCTCGAGCTTCAGGTCGTCCAGAACCGGCGCGGCCTGCAGCAGCGCGACGCCACCACCGGCGACGATGCCCTCCTCGACCGCAGCCTTGGCGTTGCGGACGGCATCCTCGATGCGGTGCTTGCGCTCCTTGAGCTCGACCTCGGTGGCGGCACCGGCCTTGATGACCGCAACGCCGCCGGCCAGCTTGGCCAGACGCTCCTGCAGCTTCTCGCGGTCGTAGTCCGAGTCCGACGCCTCGATCTCGGCGCGGATCTGGTTCACGCGACCGGCGATGGCGTCGGCGTCGCCGGCACCGTCGACGATGGTGGTCTCGTCCTTGGTGACGACGACCTTGCGCGCACGGCCGAGCAGCTCGAGACCGGCGGTCTCGAGGGAGAGACCGACCTCTTCGCTGATGACCTCGCCACCGGTGAGGATGGCGATATCGGCGAGCTGGGCCTTGCGGCGGTCACCGAAGCCGGGGGCCTTGATGGCGACCGACTTGAAGGTGCCACGGATCTTGTTGACGACCAGGGTGGACAGAGCCTCACCCTCGACGTCCTCGGCGATGATCGCCAGCGGCTTGCCGGACTGGATGACCTTCTCCAGCAGCGGCAGCAGGTCCTTGACGGTCGAGATCTTGCCCGACACGAGCAGGATGTAGGCGTCCTCGAGCACGGCCTCCTGACGCTCGGCGTCGGTGGCGAAGTACAGCGAGATGTAGCCCTTGTCGAAGCGCATGCCCTCGGTCAGCTCGAGCTGCAGGCCGAAGGTGTTGGACTCCTCGACGGTGATGACGCCTTCCTTGCCCACCTTGTCGATGGCCTCGGCGATCAGCTCACCGATCGCGGGGTCGCCCGCGGAGATGCCGGCGGTGGCGCCGATCTGCTCCTTGGTCTCGACCTCCTTGGCGGTGTCGAGCAGCTTGGCAGTGACGGCCTCGACGGCCTTCTCGATGCCGCGCTTGAGGCCGAGGGGGTTCGCACCGGCGGCGACGTTGCGCAGACCCTCGCGCACCAGCGCCTGGGCGAGCACGGTGGCGGTGGTGGTGCCGTCACCCGCGACGTCGTCCGTCTTCTTGGCAACTTCCTTGACCAGCTCGGCGCCGATCTTCTCGTACGGGTCCTCGAGCTCGATCTCCTTGGCGATGGACACACCATCGTTGGTGATCGTGGGGGCGCCCCACTTCTTCTCGAGCACGACGTTGCGACCCTTGGGCCCCAACGTCACCTTGACAGCGTCGGCGAGGCTGTTCAGGCCCCGCTCGAGGCCGCGACGGGCCTCTTCGTCGAACGCGATGATCTTGGCCATTGCGAAGTGATCCTCCGGATATGGGGGTGACACGCAGGGCGACCGCTCGTCGGGTCGCCCCATGTACGCCTTCGGCCGGAAGCAGTGCCCGCGACGGACGACCAGGGGTGTCGATATTCCCGGCCTCACCGTCCCGACCTGGCACTCACGTGTTGCGAGTGCCAAGAGCATTCTTAGCACTCGAGGGTGGCGAGTGCAAGGTCTGGAGCACCCGCCACCCCCGTCGCGCAAGACCGCTGCGGTGTGTTCTCAGCGACGCGTGGAACCGACGCCGACGGCGCACCACTGACCGGTGGCCGTGTTGACGGCGAACGACTGCGGGCCGACGCAGGTCACCCCGGTCGGATCGGCCGTCGCCCCCGACCCCCAGCCCGCGACCGACACCGTCGTCACCGGGCCCTGCGCCGAGGAATGGCTCAGTCCGCCGCCGAGGGCGTACGCGTAGGAGCGGCCACCGTTCTGGGCGCCGCTCAGGGCGGTCCCGAACCCCGTCGCGTGGGCCTCGGCCGCGCCGGCCGTCTGCGCCGCCGACACCGCGGTGCCGCTCTCGGAGGCGAAGGAGTGGGCCGTGCCGCCCTCGGCGGCCGTCGCGCCGCAGCTGGCGGCGTCGGAGACCAGGATCTCGTTGGCCGACGGCGGCGACACGCACGTCACCGGCGCCGCCGTCGCGGTACCCACGCCGAGCAGGGCGGCCGACGCGACGCCGAGAGCGGCGACGACACCGGCCCGGAGGAGGCGGCGGGGGACTACGACGGCACGGATGGATCGGATGGACAACAAGGTCTCCTCTGCGCTGGGCCGGGACTCGCTGGGCTCGGATGCCCGGACGGGGGCGACTCCCCCGGCGGCGAGGGTACCGGTCACACCCGCCCGGGGCGAGACGGCGTCACAGCGTGTCGAGGAGCTCCGGCAGGGCGGCGACCGAATCGATCACCCGATCGGGACGCTCGACCGCGAGGTCGAGCACCGACTGCCGAAACTTGCCGGTGCGCACCAGGATTCCCGTCATGCCGAGGCGCTGGCCGGGGATGACCTCCGCGTGGAGATCGTCGCCCACCACGGCCATCCGGTCCGGTTCGGTGCCCATCAGCTCGGCCGCGGCGAGGAAGCCCCGCATCGACGGCTTGCCGACCGCGACGACGGTCTGCCCGGTGAGTTCCTCGAGACCGGGCAGGTACACGCCGGTGTCGATGCGCAGGCCGTCCGCGGACTGCCACGTGGAGCCGCGGTGCATCGCGACCACCGGCACCCCGTCAAGCATGAGCTCGGCGACGCGGCTGAGGGCGCGGTGGCTGAACTCCGGCCCGGCCCCGCCGAGCACGACCACCTCGGGATCGTCCTCGTCGCGCACGATGCCCTCGAGGTCCGCCTCCACGTCGCCGTGGTTGAGCACCCAGCAGCGCCGGTCCGGGTAGGTCTGGCGCAGGTACTCGGCGGTGAGGGACGCGGCCGTCACGATCTCGGCGGGCTCGACCGGCATGCCCAGCCCGGTGAGGCTCTCGGCGATCTGCGCGCAGGTCCGCGACGTGGTGTTGGTCAGGAAGGCCCGATGCACCCCGCGCTCGCGGAGCCCGGCAAGCACCTCGGCGGCGCCCGGCACGGGTTCCCACGACGTCACGATCACGCCCTCGATATCGAACAACACCCCGTCCACGCCGGCCATGGTGTGAGCCTATCGGGTCGCCGCACCCCCACCACGCACGGACCGAATGTCACACCACGTCGATCGAATCGACGCGATGTGACATTCGGCCGGAAGGGGTGAGCGGTTACAGCGTGCGCGCGAGGCGATCGGCGAGCAGACGGGCGAACGCCGCCGGGTCCTCGAGTTCGCCGCCCTCGGCGAGCAGCGCGGTGCCGTACAGCAACTCGGCGGTCTCGCCGAGCGTCGGGTCGTCGGCGTGCCGGGCGTGCGCGTCGCGCAGCGCCGTGACCAACGGGTGGTCCGGGTTGAGCTCGAGGATGCGCTTGGTGTGCGGGACGGGCTGGCCCGACGCCCGGTACATCCGTTCGAGGGCGGGCGACATGGCGAACGTGTCGCCGACGAGGCACGCGGGCGACGTGGTCAGCCGCGACGACAGCCGCACCTGCTTCACGTGCTCGTCGAGCGTCTCGCCGAGCCACGACAGCAGGTCGGCGTACTCCTTCTCCCGCTCCTCACGCTCGGCCTCGGCGGCCTTCTTCTCGTCCTCGGTACCGAGATCCACCTCGCCCTTGGCGATCGACTGGAACGGCTTGCCCTCGAACTCGGGCACGGACCCCACCCACATCTCGTCGACCGGGTCGGTGAGCAGCAGCACCTCGAAGCCCTTGGCGCGGAAGGCCTCCATGTGCGGGGAGCTCTCGATCTGCTGCCGGGACTCGCCGGTCATGTAGAAGATCTCGTCCTGGCCTTCCTTCATCCGCGAGACGTACTCGGCGAGCGTCGTCGTCGAGTCCTCGCTGTGCGTGGACTCGAAGGAGGACACGGCGAGCAGGGTGTCGCGGTTGTCGAAATCCGAGAGCAGACCCTCCTTGAGGACCCGGCCGAACTGCGACCAGAAGGTCCGGTACTTCTCCTTCTCGGTGGTCGCCATGTCCTGGATCGTGGACAGCACCTTCTTGGTGAGCCGCCGGCGGATCGCGCGGATCTGCCTGTCCTGCTGCAGGATCTCGCGCGAGACGTTGAGCGACAGGTCCTGGGCGTCGACCACGCCCTTGACGAACCGCAGGTACTCCGGGATCAGCTCCTCGCAGTCGTCCATGATGAACACGCGCTTGACGTAGAGGTGGATCCCGGTCTTGCGCTCGCGCATGAACAGGTCGAACGGCGCCTGCGACGGGATGAACAGCAGCGCCTGGTATTCGAATGTGCCCTCGGCCTTCATCGGGACGACCTCGAGCGGCTCGTCCCACGCGTGGCTGACGTGCTTGTAGAACTCGCTGTACTCCTCCGCGGAGACGTCGTCCTTCGAGCGCGCCCACAGCGCCTTCATCGAGTTCAGGGTCTCCGTCTCGCGGACCACTTCGGCGACGGACCCCTCCCCCTCGGCGGGCTTGGTGCGTTCGACCTGCATCCGGATCGGCCAGGCGATGAAATCCGAGTAGCGCTTGACGATCTCCTTGATCTTCCACTCGGCCGTGTAGTCGAACAGGTGATCCTCGGTGTCCTCCGGCTTGAGGTGCAGCGTCACCGACGTGCCCTGGGGTGCGCCCTCGACCGTCTCGATCGTGTAGGTCGACTCGCCGCTCGACTCCCACCGGGTGCCGTCGTGCTCGCCGGCCTTGCGGGTCAGCAGGGTCACCTTGTCGGCCACCATGAAGGTCGAGTAGAAGCCGACCCCGAACTGGCCGATGAGTTCCTCCGGCGCGGCCGACTCCTGAGCCTCGCGCAGCTTGCGCCGCAGTTCCGCGGTGCCCGACTTCGCGAGGGTGCCGATCAGGTCGACCACCTCGTCCCGGGACATGCCGATGCCGTTGTCGCGGACGGTGAGGGTGCGCTGCTCCTTGTCGACCTCGATCTCGATGTGCAGATCCGACGTGTCGACCTGCAGGTCCTTGTTGCGGAACGCCTCGAGCTTGAGCTTGTCCAGCGCGTCCGACGAGTTGGAGACGAGTTCCCGGAGGAAGGTGTCCTTGTTCGAATACACCGAATGGATCAGCAGATCCAGCAGCTGACGCGTCTCCGCCTGAAACTCGAGCTGTTCGATACCCGTGGTCATGGATGGTTCCCTTCGACAGCAGAACGTTCGACGAAATCGTACGACCGCGCCGCCCCGCTGTTCCAAGGGGCCGCCGGGCGGGCCGCGGCCGGCCGCTCGGTCTCGGATCCGACACATCCGCCCGGACCGGTTGTCGCGGGGCGGTCCGCCGCAGTGTCATGGGATGGAGTCGCGGCGCCGGCGCGCCTCGCCGGTTTCGAGAGGAGGCCCCATGGCCACCGGAACGACCCCCTCCGCCCTCCCGGGCCCGCGGCCCGTGCGCGCCCCGCGCGGTCCCGGGCTGCGGTGCCGGGGCTGGCAACAGGAGGGCGCGTTGCGCCTGCTGATGAACAACCTCGATCCCGACGTCGCCGAACGGCCGGACGACCTGGTGGTCTACGGCGGCACCGGCCGGGCGGCCCGCAACTGGGCCGCATTCGACGCGATCGTGCGGACCCTCGAGACCCTCGGCGGCGACGAGACGCTGCTCGTGCAGTCCGGCAAGCCCGTCGGGGTGCTGCGCACCCACGAGTGGGCACCGCGCGTGCTGCTGGCCAACTCGAATCTGGTCGGCGACTGGGCGAACTGGGAGGAGTTCCGCCGCCTGGAGGCGCTGGGGCTGACGATGTACGGGCAGATGACCGCCGGATCCTGGATCTACATCGGCTCGCAGGGCATCCTGCAGGGCACCTACGAGACGTTCGGGGCCGTCGCCCGCAAGCGGTTCGGCGGCAGCCTCGCCGGCACCGTCACCCTGACCGCGGGCCTGGGCGGCATGGGCGGGGCGCAGCCCCTGGCGATCACGATGAACGAGGGCGTCGCGATCTGCGTCGAGGTCGACGAGGCCCGGGTCGACCGCCGGCTCGCGCAGGGTTTCCTCGACGCCAAGGCCGACAGCGTCGAGGCGGCGCTGGCCTCGGCGCTCGCGGCACGGGATGCGCGCGAGCCCCGCTCGATCGGGGTGGTCGGCAACGCCGCCGACGTCGTGCCGGCGCTGCTCGCGCTGCAGGCCCCCATCGACATCGTCACCGACCAGACCTCCGCCCACGACCCGCTGTCCTACCTGCCGCTCGGGGTGACGGTCGAGGAGTGGCACACCCTCGCGGCGAAGGACCCCGTGTGGTTCACCGAGCAGGCCCGCCGGTCGATGGCCCGGCACGTGGAGGCCATGGTCGGGTTCCTCGATCGCGGCGCCGAGGCGTTCGACTACGGCAACTCCATCCGCGACGAGGCCCGCAAGGGCGGCTTCGACCGGGCGTTCGCGTTCCCCGGCTTCGTACCCGCCTACATCCGTCCGCTGTTCGAGGAGGGCCGCGGGCCGTTCCGCTGGGTCGCGCTGTCGGGAGATCCCGCGGACATCGCGGCCACCGACCGTGCCGTCCTCGAGCTGTTCCCCGAGAACGAGCATCTCGCCCGATGGCTCACCCTGGCCGGGCGCGCGGTGCCGTTCCAGGGGCTGCCGGCCCGCATCTGCTGGCTCGGCTACGGCGAACGGGACCGGGCCGGGCTGAGGTTCAACGAGATGGTCGCCGCCGGAGAGGTCGCCGCTCCGATCGCCATCGGCCGCGACCACCTCGACGCCGGGTCGGTGGCCTCGCCGTACCGCGAGACCGAGGCGATGGCCGACGGTTCGGACGCGATCGCCGACTGGCCGCTGCTCAACGCCCTGGTCAACACGGCGTCCGGCGCGTCGTGGGTGTCGATCCACCACGGTGGCGGGGTCGGCATCGGCCGGTCGCTACACGCCGGGCAGGTGTGCATCGCCGACGGCACCGACCTCGCCGCGCGCAAGCTCGAGCGGGTGCTGACGAACGACCCCGGCACCGGCGTCCTCCGGCACGTCGACGCCGGCTACCCCCGTGCCGCCGAGGTCGCCGCGCGCCGCGGACTGCGCATCCCGATGCGGGAGGGCTGACGCCGTGTCGCCCGGGCGGAACTGGACACTGCTCGACAACATCGGCTGCCTCGTCACGAACGACCCGGAACTCGACCGGGGCCCGCTGGGGGTGCTCGTGGACGCCGCGGTGGTCGTCGGCGAGGGTCTGATCCGGTGGGTGGGGCCGCGCGACCGGGTCCCCGAGGGGGCCGCCGCGGACCGGCACGACCTGCAGGGCCGCGCCGTGCTGCCCGGATTCGTCGACAGTCATACGCATCTCGTGTTCGCCGGGGAGCGCGCCGAGGAATTCGCCGCCCGCATGGCCGGTGCCCCCTACACCGCCGGCGGCATCGCCACGACGATCGCGCCGACCCGCGCGGCGACCGATCGCGCGCTGGGGGCGACGGTGTCGCGGCTCGTCGCCGAGGGGTGGCAGTCCGGGACGACCACGGTCGAGTGCAAGTCCGGGTACGGCCAGTCCGTCGCCGACGAGCTGCGTTGCCTGCGGGTGGCCGAGGTGTTCACGCCGGAGACGACGCTGCTCGCCGCGCACGCCGTGCCGCCGGAGTTCGCGGGCCGCCCCGACGACTACGTCCGGCTGGTGTGCGAGGAGATGGTCCCCGTGTGCGCGCCGCACGCGAAGTGGATCGACGTGTTCTGTGAGCGGGGCGCGTTCGACGCCGACCAGTGCCGGGCCGTGCTGCAGGCAGGGATGGCGCACGGCCTCACCCCGCGGGTGCACGGCAATCAGCTCGGTCCCGGGCCGGGCGTGCAGCTGGCGGTGGAGGTCGGTGCGGCATCGGTGGACCACGTCACCTACACGACGGCGGCGGACGTGGCGGCGCTCGCCGGCTCGGGCACGGTGGCGACGCTGCTGCCGGGCGCCGACTTCTGCACGCGCAACCGGTATCCGGACGCGCGGGCACTGCTGGACGCGGATGTCACCGTCGCGCTGGCCACCGACTGCAACCCCGGCACCTCTTACACCACGAGCATGCCGTTCTGCATCGCGCTGGCGGTGCGCGAGATGCACATGAGCCCGGAGGAGGCGGTCCACGCGGCGACCGCCGGGGGCGCCGCGGCGTTGCGCCGGGACGACGTCGGCGTCGTCCGGGAGGGCGCACGGGCAGATCTGATCGCGTTGGACGCGCCGTCGTACCTGCACCTGGCGTACCGGCCGGGAGTGCAGCTGGTCCGGGAGGTCTGGCAGGAAGGACTGCGGATGTGAGGATTCCGGTCGACGTGCCGCCGGCGCCGTGGACAGGCCGCGACGACGGCCCCGGTCCCGAGCACCTGCGCTGGCACGACGTGGTGGCGCCGCTGCCCGCGGACGCCGCGCGGGCGCAGGTCCTGATCGGATTCCGCAGCGACGAGGGCGTGCGCCGCAACCAGGGGCGGCCCGGCGCGGCGGACGGGCCGGTCGCGTTGCGGCGCGCCCTGGCGTCGCTGGCGCTGCCGGCGCCGGCGACGATCCACGACGCGGGCGACGTCGCGGTGCGCGGCGGCGCCCTCGAGGACGGGCAGCGCCGCCTCGGCGCGGCGGTTACCGCGCTGCTCGACGCGGGGCATGCGGTGGTGGTGCTCGGCGGCGGGCACGAGGTGGCCTTCGGCAGCTACCTGGGCTGGGCCGGGTCCGCGGCCGCGCGGGCCGGGACCCGCTGGGGCGTGCTGAACCTGGACGCGCACTTCGACCTGCGGGCGGCGCCCGTCGCCACGTCGGGCACCCCGTTCCGGCAGATGGCCGAACGCGAACGCGAACAGGGCAGGTCGCTGCGCTACGCGGTGCTGGGCATCGCGCAGCCGAGCAACACGGCCGCGCTGTTCGCTGCCGCGGACGAGTTCGGGGTGCGGTACCTGCTGGACGACGAGTGCCGCGCGACGAACCTGCCCGTCGTGGAGACGTTCGTCGAGGAGTTCGTCCGCGCGGTGGACGCGGTGCACCTGACGATCGACCTCGATGTGCTGCCCGGCTGGGTGGCGCCCGGGGTGAGCGCCCCGGCGGCCTGCGGGGTCGCGTTCGAGGTGGTGCAGCACGTGTGCGACGTCGTGGCGCGCAGCGGCAGGCTCGCGCTCGTCGACGTCGCCGAGCTGGCGCCGGCCGTCGACGACGACGGGCGCACGGCCCGGGCGGCGGCCCGGCTGATCCACCGGATCGTCACGGGGCGGCCGGCGGGCGACCACCCCCGGTTCGCGGGCACCGAGCCCGGCGACGGTCCATGATGGAGGTGATGGGGTACCTCGAGATCGGGAGTGCGTCATGGCGATTCGTCGGGTGGTCGTCGTCGGGGCGGGCTTCGTCGGGTTGTCGGCGGCCTGGTTCCTGCAGGAGCGCGGCGTCGAGGTCACGGTGCTCGACCGCACCGGGGTGGCCGCCGATGCGTCGTGGGGCAATGCGGGCTGGCTGGCCCCCGCGCTGACCCTGCCACTGCCGGAACCGGCGGTGCTGCGGTACGGGATCCGTTCGATGCTCACGCCGTCGTCCCCGGTGTACGTGCCGCCCGCGGTCGACCTGCGGTTGTGGCGGTTCCTGGCGGGATTCGCGCGGCACTGCACCGCCCGCCGGTGGCGCGCGGCGATGGCGGTGTTCGCCGAGGTGAACCGGATGGCGCTGGGCGCCTACGACGATCTGGCCCGCGGCGGTGTCGTCGAACAGACCCGCCCGGCGGATCCGTTCCTGGCAGCGTTCGCGTCCGAGGACGACCGTCGCGTGCTCGTCGAGGAGTTCCGGCAGGTGGTCGCGGCGGGCGGCGAGGTGGATTTCGACCTGCTCGACGGCGACACGATCCGCACCCTGGAGCCGCTGCTCGGCGACGGGGTGCGGGCCGGGATCCGGCTGCGGGGGCAGCGGTTCGTCGACCCGCCGCGGTTCGTCGCCGCGCTGGCGGAGTCGGTGCGCGACCGTGGCGGTGAGGTCGTCACCGGGTTCGAGGTGCAGGCGGTCCGGGACGGCCCGCGGGACGTGCGCGTGGTGGGCACCGGCGGCGGGGACCGGGCGGCGGATGCGGTGGTGCTGGCCACCGGGGCCCGGCTGAACGACCTGGCCCGGCCGTTCGGGGTCCGGATGCCGGTGCAGGCCGGTCGCGGCTACAGCTTCAGCGTGCGCCCGGCGCACCTGCCGAAGAACCCGATCTACTTCCCGGCCCAGCGGGTCGCGTGCACGCCGCTGCACGATCGGTTCCGCATCGCCGGGATGATGGAGTTCCGCCGGCCCGACGCCCCGCTCGACCCGCGGCGGATCCAGGCCATCGTCGACGCGGCGCGGCCGCTGCTGACCGGCGTCGACTGGGCCGCCCGGGCGGAGGAGTGGGTGGGCTCGCGTCCCTGCACCCCGGACGGTCTGCCGCTGGTCGGCGGCACCCGCTCCGCGCGCGTGTTCGTCGCCGGCGGTCACGGCATGTGGGGCGTGGCGCTGGGCCCGCTGACCGGCCGCCTGCTGGCCGGCGCGATGACCGGTGCGCGGGCGGCGGTGCCGCGGCAGTTCGACCCGCTCCGCTGACGATCAGTCCAGGGCCCCGATCGCGGATTCCGCCGCGGCGACGAGTTCTCCGCTCGCGGCGAGCCGGGCCGCGGCGTCGATCTCCGGGGCGAGATGCCGGTCCGGGCCGGGCCCGGCCACGTGCCGGCGGAGCGCGGCGACCACCGCGCCGGTGCCGGGGGCCGGGGTGAGCGGGGCGCGCAGGTCCAGTGCGCGTGCCGCGGTGAGTGCCTCGATGGCCAGGACACGGGTCAGCGCGGCGAGGCCGCGGCGCAGCTTGCGGGCGGCGGACCAGCCCATCGAGACGTGGTCCTCCTGCATGGCCGACGACGGGATCGAGTCGACGGCGGCGGGCACGGCGAGGCGCTTGAGGTCGGCGACGAGCGCGGCCTGGGTGTACTGGGCGATCATGTGCCCGCTGTCGACGCCGGGATCGTGGGCGAGGAACGGCGGCAGGCCGTGGCTGCGGGCCACGTCGAGCAGCCGGTCGGTGCGGCGCTCGCTGATGTTCGCGACGTCGGCGACGACGACGGCGAGGAAGTCGAGGACGTACGCCAGCGGGGCGCCGTGGAAGTTGCCGTTCGACTCGATCCGGCCGTCGCGGGTGACGACCGGGTTGTCGATCGCGGCCGCGAGTTCGCGTCCGGCGACCTGCTCGGCGTGGGTCAGGGTGTCGCGCGCGGCGCCCGCGACCTGCGGGGCACACCGCAGCGAGTAGGCATCCTGCACCACCGGGCAGTCCGGGGTCCGGTGGCTGGCCACGACGGCGGAGCCGGCGAGGAGCCGGGTCATGTTGGCGGCGGCCACGGCCTGGCCGGGGTGCGGCCGCAGGGCGTGCAGGTCGGCGGCGAAGACCCGGTCGGTGCCGAGCAGGGCCTCGACGCTCATCGCGGCCGTGACGTCGGCGAGCCGCAGCAGGGCGCGCAGGTCGTGGCAGGCAAGGACCAGCATGCCCAGCATCCCGTCGGTGCCGTTGATGAGGGCGAGCCCTTCCTTCTCGGCGAGCACGACGGGCGCGAGGCCCGCCGCGGCGAGGGCCTGCGCGGCCGGCACGAGCGTGCCGGCGGCGTCGCGGGCCTCGCCCTCGCCGGTGAGGACGAGGGCCACGTGGGCGAGCGGCGCGAGGTCCCCGGAACAGCCGAGGCTGCCGTGCTCGGGCACCACCGGCGTGATTCCCGCGCTCAGCATCGCGGCGTAGGCCGTGGCGGTCCCGGGGCGGACCCCGGTGTGCCCGGTGGCGAAGGTGGACAGGCGCAGCAGCATCATCGCGCGGACCACCTCCCGTTCCACCTCGGGACCGGTCCCGGCGGCGTGAGAGCGGATCACGCTGCGCTGCAGATCGATTCGCGATTCCGGGGGAATGTGGCGGGTGGCGAGCGCCCCGAACCCGGTGGTGATGCCGTACGCGGGCCGGGGGTCGCGGGCGAGCGCGTCGACCACGGCACGGGCCGCGCCGATGAGGGCGAGCGCGTCCGCGGAGAGCCGGACCGGCGCGCCGGACCGCGCCACGCGCAGGACCTCGTCCGTCGAGACGGGACCGACCCCGACGACGACCTCCTCGGCCACGGCCACCTCCCGATCGATACGCGCTATCCGGATTGTGTCCCCGGCACCGGCCGGCGCGCCGCCGAATCGGGGTCGAGAAGGCCGGCTTCGCGCCGGATCGTGGTGACCGCATCGTCGGGACCGGCCACAGCCGTGTCGATCGTCAGGTGGGGACGGCCCCACGCCTCCGGTTCACGAGGCCGGCCCCAGCGTGTCCGCCACCCGGCCGAACCACTCGAGCACGGCCCGTTCGTAGACGATGCCGAAGTCCAGGGTCGCCGACGAGTACGGGTCCGCGCAGTGCTCGGCGGCGGCGCGCTCGTAGTCGGCGAGCCGGCGTTCGTGGGCGGCGCGGTGGACGGCGAGCATCTCGGCCAGCCTGCCGGGCGGCAGGTGCCTGCCGAACGCGACGGTGAGCAGCAGCGGGTAGCGGATGTTCTCCGGTCCGGGTTCGCGTTCGATCCACTCGGCGAATGCGGCGCGGCCGGAGGCGGTGAGCGCGAAGGGCTTGCGGTCGCGCGGGCCCACCTCGCCCGCCTCGACGAGACCGGCCCGTTCCATGGCGGCGAGTTCGCGATACACCTGACTGGTCGTGATCGACCAGAATTTCCCGATCCGCTCCTGCGCGGTCACCACCAGATCCCACCCGGTCTTCGGACCCTCGTGCAGGAATCCCAGCAGCGACGCCGCGGTGGCGTTGAGCGGACGAGCCGCGGGGGCATCGAGCGGACGGTCGACCATGGCGGACACCTTTCCCGGGGGCTTGACATTCCACTGTGGCATATCCACCATAGTGGTATCGACATTCCACTGTGGAACCTCAGTGGTCTCGACCCTCCGCAGGAGGCAGCGATGGAATACGTCAACGGTGTCCGGATCTCCGACCCCGAACGCGAGCGGCTCGTCGACGAGCTGGGCCGGCATCTCACCGCCGGCCGGCTCACGATCGGCGAGTTCGACCAGCGGGTCGGCGAGGTGTACCGGTCCGTCACCACCGACGAGGCGCACCGGGTACTGAGCGACCTTCCGGCGGCACCCCCGGCCTCACCCGCACCCCCGCCCGCCCCGGCCCGCACCGCGGACCGCCGGCTCCCCCTGCATCAGCGGATCGAGTGGGGAGCCTGGGCCGCAGCCGGGACGATCAACCTCGTGATCTGGGCGATCGTGTCGATCGCCGTCGGCGCGGCCGTGTACCCGTGGCCGGTCTGGGTGATCGGGCCGTGGGGCCTGGTACTGCTCGGCCGGACCCTCGCCGGACGGGAAGGCGCCGGCCACCGGGCGCACCCCGGCCGCGGCTCGTCGCGGGCCCTCCCCGCCGGCGGGTGGTGCACGTCCGGGTGGCGGGCGTCACAGACTCGGCTATGATCGACGGGCTGTATTTGTAACTCGCGGTTACGCGAAGAATCAGGGAGGCCCCGTGTCGAAGACCCTCGAAGCCACCGTCGAGATCGCCGCATCGCCACAGCAGGTGTGGCATGTGATCTCCGACCTGAAGCGGATGGGCGAGTGGAGCCCGCAGTGCCGGAAGATGGCCGTGCTCGGCGGACCCGTCGGAGTCGGGACCAAGACGATCAATGTCAACCGCAAGGGCCTGCTCGTGTGGCCCACCACCGCCAAGGTGCTCGCCTTCGAGCCGGGGCGCCTGCTCCGCTTCCGGGTCAACGAGAACCGCACCGTCTGGTCGTTCACCCTCGAGCCCACCGACACCGGCACCCGGGTGATCCAGCGACGGGAGGCGCCCACCGGGACCAGCAAGGTCTCGCAGTTCCTCATCGACAAGGTCCTCGGTGGCGCGACCGCCTTCGACGACGACATGGTGGTCGGCATGAACGCCACCCTCGCGCGCATCAGGAACGAGGCCGAGGGCGCGGCCCTCGCACGGTGACCCTCCTCGCGTAGGCTGTGTTAGCCCGCGGGCCGCACGCCCGCGGGTCACACCGCGCGACACTAAGAGGAGCCGTGGCCCGAAAGCCCACACCCCCCGGAACCCCACCGCCCACCAGCGTCGAGCACGTTCTCGAACTGGTCCGCAAGACGATTCCACCGCTCCACCCGGCAGGCATCCCCTTCGTCGCCGCCCCGCTCGCCGTCGCGGCGCTCGGCCGCAACCGCAAGTGGGTCCGTCGCGCCGGCCTCGTCTCGGCCGCCGCCACCGCAGGATTCTTCCGCCACCCCCACCGGGTGCCGCCCAACCGGGTCGGCGTCGTCGTGGCCCCGGCGGACGGCGAGGTGGCCCTCGTCGACACCGCGGTGCCGCCCGCCGAACTCGAGATGGGCACCGAGCCGCGGCCGCGGGTGAGCATCTTCCTGTCCGTGCTCGACGTGCACGTCCAGCGCAGCCCCGTCGGCGGCACCGTCACCAAGGTCGTGCACCGCCCCGGGCAGTTCCTCTCGGCCGACCTCGCCGATGCCAGCGAGGTCAACGAACGCAACAGCATGCTCCTCGAGACCCGCGACGGCGCCGACGTGGCCGTCGTCCAGATCGCCGGGCTGCTCGCCCGCCGCATCGTGTGCGACGCGAAGGCGGGCGACACGCTGCCGATCGGCGACACCTACGGCCTGATCCGCTTCGGTTCCCGTGTCGACACCTACCTGCCCCCGGGCAGCACCCTCCTCGTCGAACGCGGGCAGAAGACGATCGGCGCCGAGACCGTCATCGCCCAGCTGCCGTGAGCCCGTCCGCCGCCTCCCCGGCAGCCCCGGAACGCAAACGCCGCGGTCGCCCGCAGGCCGTGCGGCTGCTGCCGAGTGTCATCACGATCCTCGCGCTCTCCGCCGGCCTGTCCGCGGTGAAGTTCGCCCTCGACGGCCAGCTGGGCACCGCCCTCGGCATGATCGGCGCGGCAGCGGTGCTGGACTCCCTCGACGGGCGCATCGCCCGCCTGCTGGACGCCACGACCAAGATCGGCGCCGAGCTGGACTCGCTGTCCGACGCGGTGGCGTTCGGCGTGGCCCCGGCCCTCGTGCTGTACGTGACGCTGCTGGACGGCAGCCCGTTCGGCTGGATCATCTCCCTGCTGTACGCGGTCAGCATCGTCCTGCGCCTCGCCCGGTTCAACACCCTGCTCGAGGACGACACGGTGCCCGCGTACGCCCGCGAGTACTTCGTCGGCGTGCCGTCCCCCGCCGGCGCCCTCGTCGCCCTGGCGCCGGTCGCCGCGCACATCCAGTGGGGTGAGGGCTGGTGGGACTCCTACCCCGTCGTGGCCGCCTGGACGCTGCTCACCGCCGCCCTCGTCGTCAGTCAGATACCGACCCTGGCGATGAAGTCGGTGTCCGTGCCGCCCCGCTACGCGGTGATCCTCCTGGTACTCGTGGCGGTCGCGGCGGCCGCGCTGGTCACCTACCCGTACGTGCTCATGCTCGTCCTCATCGGCCTGTACCTGGCGCACATCCCGTTCGCGATCCGCTCCAAGCGCTGGGTGGCGGCGCGGCCGGAGACATGGAACATCAAGCCGTCCGAGCGGCGCGCCCTGCGCGCCGAGCACCGCGCCCTCAGGCCACGGCGGGTCGCGATCCGGCGCGCCCCGCAACCCCGGCAGTCCGCCGCGCGACTCGGTCTGCGCCGCCCCCGCGGACGCTGACGACGCTCTAGGCTCGGCGGGGTGAGCAGCCCCGAACTCGCGTTGACCGTCCGCCTCAACACCTCCGCGGCCGATGCGCGCCGCGGCGTCGTCCGCGTGCACCCGGAGGTGCTCACCGCGCTGGGCCTGCGCGAATGGGACGCGATCGCGCTGATCGGGGGGCGCCGCACCGCGGCCGTCGCCGGCCTCGCCCCCGCCGGCACGCCGACCGGCACGATCCTGCTCGACGACGTGACGCTCTCCAACGTGGGGCTGCGCGAGGACGCCACCGTCCTCGTCGGCCCGGTCGTCGTCCACGGCGCCCGCACGGTCGCGGTCACCGGATCGGCACTCGCCACCCACACGATCGACGACGTCACCCTGCGCCAGGCACTGCTGGGCAAGGTCCTCACCGTCGGCGACGCGGTGTCGCTGCTGCCCCGCGATCTCGGACCGGGCACGAGCACCGCCCCCACCACGCGCACCCTGTCCCGCACGTTCGGGATCGCCTGGACCACGGAACTGCTCACCGTCACCGCCGTCGACCCCGCCGCACCGGTGAGCGTGCAACCGAACACCGCGGTGAGCTGGGGCACCACCCCGGCCGGGCGGGCCGTCGCCGGCCCCCGCCCGGCCGCCGCCCCGTCGGCCCGGCCCGCGATCCCCGCACCGCCGCCACCACCGGTGGAGGACCTGGTCGGCGTGCAGACCCAGGCCGGCAGGCTCACCGAGTGGCTGAAGCTGGCCCTCGACGAGCCCGAACTGCTGCGCACCCTCGGCGCCTCCCCCCACCTCGGAGTGCTGATCACCGGGCCCGCCGGCGTCGGCAAGGCCACCCTCGCCCGCGCAGTCCTCGCCGGCCGTCGCGTCGTCGAGCTCGACGGGCCGAGCGTGGGCGCCACTGCCGCCGACGATCGGCTGCGCCGCGTGACCACCGCCGTCGCCGACCTGGCCCCCGGCGGGGTCCTGCTCGTCACCGACATCGACGCCCTGCTGCCCGCCGACCCCGAACCGGTGTCGGCGCTGATCCTCGACCAGCTGCGCCGCGCCGTCGACACCGTCGGGGTCGCGCTCGTCGCGACCACGGCGCACCCCACCGAGGTGGACTCGCGGGTCCGCTCCCCCGAGATCTGCGACCGGGAACTGGCCCTGCCCCTGCCCGACGGCGCCACCCGTCGCGCCCTGCTCGACGTGCTGCTGCGCCGGGTGCCCACCGACACCCTCTCGCTCGACGCCGTCGCCGCCCGCGCGCCCGGCTTCGTCGTCGCCGACCTGGCCGCCCTGTGCCGGGAGGCGGCGCTGCGGGCGGCGGCGCGGGCGAGCCGCGACGACACCGAGCCGAGGCTCACTCAGGATGACCTGCTCGGTGCGCTCGAGGTGATCCGCCCGCTGTCGCGATCGGGCACCGAGGAGCTGGCCATCGGCAGCGTCACCCTCGACGACGTCGGCGACATGGTCGACACCAAACAGTCGCTCACGGAGGCGGTGCTGTGGCCGTTGCACCACCCCGACTCGTTCGCCCGCCTCGGCGTCGAGCCGCCGCGCGGTGTACTGCTCTACGGGCCACCGGGTTGCGGCAAGACCTTCCTGGTGCGCGCGCTGGCCAGCTCGGGACAGCTGAGCGTGCACGCCGTCAAGGGCGCCGAGCTGATGGACAAATGGGTGGGCGCCTCGGAGAAGGCTGTGCGGGAGCTGTTCCAGCGGGCCCGCAACTCCGCACCGGCGCTGGTGTTCCTCGACGAGATCGACGCGCTCGCCCCGCGCCGCGGGCAGAGCTCCGACTCCGGCGTCACCGACCGGGTGGTGGCCGCCCTGCTCACCGAACTCGACGGGGTCGAACCGCTGCGCGACGTCGTGGTGCTCGGCGCCACCAACCGGCCCGACCTGATCGATCCGGCCCTGCTGCGCCCCGGCCGGCTCGAGCGGCTGGTGTTCGTGCCGCCGCCGGACGCCGAGGCGCGCGCCGCGATCCTGCGCACCGCGGGCAAGTCGGTGCCGCTGGCCGACGACGTGGACCTCGGCGCCCTCGCCGCGGACCTCGACGGCTACTCCGCGGCGGACTGCTCGGCGCTCCTGCGGGAGGCCGCGCTCGCGGCGATGCGCCGCAGCGTCGACGCCGCGGCCGTCACCGCCGACGACGTCGCGGCGGCGCGGAAGGCGGTGCGCCCGTCGCTGGAGGCCGCGCAGGTCGAACACCTGCGGGCCTACGCCGAGGGGCGCTGACGATGCCGGCGGCGACAGTGCGGTTGGACGAGCCGGTCGCGGGTCTCGCGGCGTTGTGCGCGGGCGCCCTCGCCGGCTTCGCCGTAGCGGTGGACGGGGTGGCGCTCCCCGCCGCGACGGGCAGCGCCACCGGGCCGATCGTGTTCGCGGTGGCGGCGGTGCTGGCGGTCGCGGGCCTGCAACGCTCGGGGTCGCGCCGTACGGCGTGGTTGCTGGCGGCCGGCTGCACGGTGGTGCTGGGGACGGTGCGGTTCGCGGTACCTGCCGCCGACCCCGACACCCTCACCGTGCTGCCCCTGATCAGTGCGGGAGCCGCCGGGATCCTGCTCGGGGCGGCGGTCGCCGCGGCGTGGGGCGAACCGATCGGGCAGTGGGCGGTGGTCGTCGGGGCGTGGGCGGTGTTCCTGCTCGCCGGCCCGATGGGGACGTCCCTGCAGTCGTCGGCGCTGCCGTCGCCGCTGCAGTGGCCGCTCGCCGTCGCAGCCGGGGCCGTGGTGCTCGCCGCATTCGTCGCGGGGGCCGGGGCCCGGGTGCAGCGGCCGGAGGCGCGGCTGCCGATCGTCGCGGTCGGGGCGACGGCGGCGCTGACCGTCGGCATGCACGTGCTCGCCGGCTGGGTGGGCGAGCAGGCCACCTCGGCTGCGGCGTGGATGTGGCTGGCCGCCGCGGCCGTGCTCGCCGCGACGGTGCTCGGTGCGGAGGCCGTCGGCCGTTTCCTGCCCTTCGCAGACGGCCGGTTCCCCGTCGCCGCGATCGGGGCGACGGCCGCGGCGTACCCGCTGGTCGACGACCTGGCCGGGAGGGAGGTGTCCGCGTGGGTTCCCGCGGCCGGGGTGCTGGCGGTCGCGGCGGGAGCCGCGCTCGCGTGGCGGGTCCCGCGGGTCGAGCTGGGCCTGGGGGTGGCCCTGGTCGTCACGCTGACCGCGGCGCTGTGGCCCGACACCGCGGCGGACGGCCCGCAGTTGCTGGTGCGCGTGGCGCTGGTCGCCGCGGGCACCGGCCTGGCGCTGGGGGCGGCGCTGCCGGGTGCGGCACCGATCGCCGCGATGGGCCTGGTGCTGCCGGTCGCGGCCGCCACGGTGGCCGCGGTCTGGGCGCTACCCGCCGACCCGCGGCTGCTCACCGGTGCGCTGGCGGCGATGGGCGCGGTATGCGCGTGGCGCTGCCGGAGCTGACGTGGCCGGTCTCACTCGGCCCGGACGAGACCGAGGGCGTGCAGGTGCTCGAACACCAGCATCGAACCCGGCGCGACCTCGGGCAGGGCAGCGTACTCGGCGACGGTGAACCAGCCGAGTTCGGCGATCTCCGCCGCCGGGCGCGGTTCCCCGGCCAGCTCGGCCGTGAAGCAGGTCATGTGCAGGCGAGTGCCGACCGGATGGCCGAAGGCCTCGGCCTCGAAGATCCCGACCTCGGCGACGGTGCCGTCGACGAGGCCGACGCCGAGTTCCTCGCGGATCTCCCGGTGCAGGGCCTGCTCGGGGGTCTCGCCGGGATCGATCTTGCCGCCCGCCATGTAGAAGGCGGTCTTGCCGGCGGAACGGGTCTGCAACAGGCGTCCGTCGCGGACGTACGCGAGCGCGGCGGTACGGATCGGTCCGGTCTCGGGCATGGGGGCACTCTACGATGGGAATCGGACATCGGAGCGTCGGCGGCCGATTCGCAACCGTGCGAATGCTGCCGGTAAGCTGACACCGAATCCGATTTGTCCATTTGCAGAGCAGCACGTGCATCGGGATTTCCCGGGTCCGCGCGGCTCGGGCATCGCCCCCTGTGGGTGCTGCACAACACTTGCAAGCCTGTTACACCCCGCCGCCAGGCCCGACCCCGACGGAGTGCCTTTGCTCGCCATACTCATCGCCCACGCGGTCGCCGCTCTCGTTGCGCCGCCTCTGGTCAGAGTCATGGGGAGAAATGCGTTCCTACCGCTGGCGCTCGTGCCACTGGCGAGCCTCGGCTGGGTGATCGGCAACTGGGGCACGGAACGCACGCTGCACATCGCGTGGGCGCCGGGCCTGTCGATGAACATCGACATGCGCTTCGACTCCCTCGCGGCGATCATGTCGGCGCTGGTGCTGGGCATCGGCGCGCTCATCCTGCTCTACTGCGCCCGGTACTTCACCGACGACGAGCCCCGCCTGGGGATCTTCGCCGCCGAGATGGTCGCCTTCGCCGGCGCCATGTTCGGCCTGGTGACCAGCGACAACATGCTGGTCCTCTACACGTTCTGGGAACTGACCACCGTGCTGTCGTTCCTGCTGGTCGGCCACTACGCGGAGCGGGCGTCGAGCCGCCGCGCCGCCACCCAGGCCCTGCTCGTCACCACCGCGGGTGGCCTCGCGATGCTCGTCGGCATCATCGTGCTCGGGCAGCTGGTGGGCAGCTACAACCTCTCCGACGTGATCGCGGCCGCCCCGAGCGGCTGGCTGGCCGGGGTGGGCGTCGCCCTGGTGCTGGTCGGCGCCCTGTCGAAGTCCGCGGTGGTGCCGCTGCACTTCTGGCTGCCCGGCGCGATGGCAGCCCCGACCCCCGTCTCCGCGTACCTGCACGCCGCCGCGATGGTGAAGGCGGGCATCTATCTGGTGGCGCGGCTGGCTCCGGCGTTCGCCGATGCGGCGCCGTGGCGGCCCATCGTCGTCACCCTCGGCCTGGCGTCGATGCTGCTCGCCGGCTGGCGCGCGTTCCGGGCCTTCGACCTGAAGCTGATCCTGGCGTTCGGCACCGTCAGCCAGCTCGGTTTCCTCATCGCCCTGGTGGGGATCGGCAGCCGGGAGGCGGCGCTGGCCGGCATGGCCATGGTCGTGGCCCATGCGATGTTCAAGGCCTGCCTGTTCATGGTGGTCGGCATCGTCGACCACGGCGCCGGCACCCGCGACATCCGCAAGCTCGCGCACCTCGGGAAGCGGGCGCCGTTCCTCGCGGCCGTCGCGGCCGTCGCCGCGATGAGCATGGGCGGCCTGCCCGTGTTCATCGGGTTCGTCGGCAAGGAGGCCGCCCTCGAGGCCGTGCAGGTGACGACCCTGCTGAGCCCGTGGGCCCGGATCGCGGTACTCACCGCTATCGTCGCCGGGTCGATTCTCACCCTGGCGTACAGCATCCGGTTCGTGTGGGGCGCCTTCGGACGCAAGCAGCTCAAGCGCCCGAGTCCGGCCGTGCAGAACTTCCACGCCGCCGGCCCGCTGCTGCTGTTCTCCCCGACCGTCCTGGCCTTCGGCGGGTTGGCCGCCGGACTCGCGGCGCCGTGGCTCGACACGCTGCTGTCCCCCTACGCGGACACGCTGCCCAGCACCCTGGACAAGCCCTACCACCTCGCGCTGTGGCACGGCGTCGGCCTCCCCCTCGTGCAGACCGCCGTCGTCGTGGTCGGTGGCACCGCGCTGTACTTCGCCCACCGCGCGATCTCCCGCGTGAAGTTCGAGCGTCAGCTGTTCGGCAACGCCGACCGCATGTACGACGCGACGCTGCGCTTCATGGACACCGTGTCGATACGGCTGACCGGTTCCACCCAGCGGGGCTCGCTGCCGCTGACCCAGGGCATCATCCTGGTCACCCTGGTGGTGCTGCCCACCACGCTGCTGCTGGTGTTCGGCCCCGAGCGGGACATGGCGGTGCGGTGGTGGGACTCGTCCGTCCAGTTCGCGGCGGCGGCCATCATCATGTGCGGCGCCCTGGCCGCGACGGTGATGCGCAACCGCCTCGCCGGCGTGCTGCTCGTGGGCCTGACCGGCTACGGGTGCGGATTCCTGTTCGCCCTGCAGGGCGCCCCGGACCTCGCGCTCACGCAGTTCCTCGTCGAAACGCTGACCCTCGTCATCTTCGTGCTGGTGCTGCGCAAGCTCCCCGCCGAGTCCCGTCCCGAACACGTGGTGGGCCGGAAGCTGCCGCGTGCCCTGCTCGGCATCGCCGTCGGCGTCGCGGTCACGACGATCGGGGTGTTCGCCACGAACGCCCGCACCGCCGACCCGATCGCGCTGCTGCTGCCGGAGGCGGCCTACGAACTCGGCAACGGCAAGAACGTGGTCAACGTGCTGCTCGTCGACATCCGGGCATGGGACACCCTCGGGGAGATCTCCGTGCTGCTCGTCGCGGCGACGGGCGTGGCGAGCCTGGTGTTCCGCACCCGCCGCTTCGGTTCGGCGCCGCGCGTCTCGGACGCCCCCGCGGCGCAGCTCGACGCGATGTCGTCGAGCACCGAGACGACGTGGCTGCGCGGCGGGGACCTCATCGACCCGCGGCACCGCTCGCTGGTCCTCGAGGTCACGACCCGCCTGGTGTTCCCGACGATGATGGTGCTGTCGGTCTACTTCTTCTTCGCCGGGCACAACGCGCCCGGCGGCGGCTTCGCCGGCGGCCTGATCGCGGGACTTGCGCTGGTGCTGAGGTATCTGGCCGGTGGCCGTTACGAGCTCGGCGAGGCGGTGCCCATCGACGCGGGCAAGATCCTCGGCCTGGGTCTGACGTTCTCGGCGGGCACCGCCCTGGTCTCCCTGTTCCTCGGTGCGCCGCCGCTGTCGTCGGCGACCGTCGAGATGACTCTGCCGCTGCTCGGCGACATCAAGCTCGTCACCGCACTGTTCTTCGACCTGGGGGTGTATCTGATCGTCGTCGGCCTGGTACTCGACGTGCTCCGCAGTCTCGGCGCGCGTCTCGATGCGGAGATCGTGGGTGAGAAGCGATGAGCGCGAATCTGACCATGCTCGCTCTGGTCGGGGTGCTGGTCGCCTCCGGGGTGTACCTGCTGCTCGAGCGCAGCATCATCAAGATGCTGCTGGGGTTGCTGCTGATCGGCAACGGCATCAACCTGCTGATCCTCACCCTCGCCGGCCCGGCCGGCGGCCCGCCCGTGGTCGGTGCCCGCAACGACCTGCACGAGAACATGGCCGACCCGCTGGCACAGGCGATGATCCTCACGGCGATCGTCATCACCATGGGCGTGGCCGGCTTCGTGCTGGCGCTCACGTACCGGTCGTTCACGCTCAGTGCCCGCGACGAGGTCGAGAACGACCCCGAGGACACCAAGGTGTCGCAGCGGCGCTCGCCCGCCGAGGCCCCCGACCGCGACCGTTCGGACGATCCGCTCACCGGCCTGCCGAGCCGCAGCGGCGACGCGTTCGACGCGGCCGGCAACCCGATCCCCCTGGAGGAACTCGTCAACCTGGAGGACCTCGAATCCTACGAGGACCTGCACGACGGCGACTTCGACGACGAGACGGATTCGGCCTACAGCGACGGTGAGACGGCCCGCGGGGACGACGCACCGTCCCGGGGAGGAAGGACCCGATGATCCTGTCCGCGACGGCGCTGACCCCGCTGCCCGTCCTCATCCCGATGCTGGCGGCGGCCGCGACGCTGATCCTCGGGCGCCGGCCCCGCGCTCAGCGGGCCGTGACCCTCGTTGCGCTCGTCGCCGTGCTGGTGGTCTCGGGCCTGCTGCTGTACCTCGCCGACCGGGACGGCATCGCGGTCATGCAGGTCGGCGGATGGGACTCCCCCATCGGGATCTCCCTGGTGGTCGACCGGCTCGCGGCGCTGATGCTGGTGGTGTCGGCGATCGTGCTGCTCGCCGTCATGCTGTACGCGGTCGGACAGGGCATCCACGACGGCAACGACCAGCAGCCCGTGTCGATCTTCCTGCCGACGTACCTGGCACTGACCGCGGGCGTGTGCAACGCATTCCTCGCCGGCGACCTGTTCAACCTCTTCGTCGGGTTCGAGGTGCTGCTCGCGGCGTCGTTCGTGCTGCTCACCCTGGGGGCGAGCGCGGACCGGGTCCGCGCCGGCGTCTCCTACGTGATGGTCTCGATGGTCTCGTCGCTGATCTTCCTGGCCGGCATGGGGTTCGCGTACGCCGCCACCGGCACCCTGAACCTGGCGCAGATGGCGGTGCGGATGGACGACGTGCCGGAGGGCACCCGCGCCGCGATCTTCGGCGTGCTCCTCGTCGCGTTCGGCATCAAGGCGGCGGTGTTCCCGCTGTCGACGTGGCTGCCGGACTCGTACCCCACCGCTCCGGCGCCGGTCACCGCCGTGTTCGCCGGCCTGCTCACGAAGGTCGGCGTCTATGCCATCATCCGGGCGCACACGCTGCTGTTCCCGGGCGGCGAGCTCGACAACGTGCTCCTGGTGGCCGGCCTGCTGACGATGGTGATCGGCATCCTCGGCGCCATCGCCCAGAACGACATCAAGCGCCTGCTGTCGTTCACCCTCGTCAGCCACATCGGCTACATGGTGTTCGGGATCGCCCTCTCGACGCAGGCGGGGTTGTCCGGCGCCGTGTACTACGTCGCCCATCACATCCTGGTCCAGACGACGCTGTTCCTCGTGGTCGGCCTGATCGAGCGGCAGGCCGGCTCGGCGTCGCTGCGGCGGCTCGGCGGACTCGCCCTCGCCAGCCCGGTCCTCGCGATCGCGTTCCTCGTCCCGGCGCTGAACCTCGGGGGCATCCCCCCGTTCTCCGGGTTCATCGGGAAGGTGGCCCTGCTGCAGGCCGGCGCCGCCGACGGATCCGTCCTGGCGTGGGTGCTGGTTGCGGGCGGCACCGTCACGAGCCTCCTCACCCTGTACGTCGTCGCCCGGGTGTGGACCAAGGCCTTCTGGCGGGCCCGCGCCGACGCCCCCGAGGGCGGCCTCGCCGACGCCGCCCCGTCCGCGCTGATCGACGAATCCGGGATGGAGGTCGCCTTCTCGGACCGGGCCGACGTCGGGCGCATGCCCCCGGCAATGCTGGTTCCGACGATCGGTCTCGTCGTCGTCGGCCTGGCCCTGACCGTGTTCGCCGGCCCGCTCGTCGACATCAGCGACCGTGCCGCCGAGAACCTGCGGGATCGGTCCGTCTACATCGAAGCCGTGCTGGGAGGTCAGCCGTGACGAGCCGGTCGAATCTGCTCCGCCTGTTCGTCCTGGGCTGGATGACGCTGGTGTGGGTGCTGTTGTGGGGCACCTTCAGCGCCGCGAACCTGCTCGGCGGGATCGCCGTCGCGGTGATCGTCACAGTGATGCTGCCGCTGCCGCGCGTGCCCGTCGAGGGCCGCCTGCACGTGCTGTCCGCCGTGCGCCTGGCCGCCGTGATCTTCGTGGATACGATGAAGTCCACGGTCTCGGTCGGGTGGCTCGCGATCCGGCCGGCGCCGCCGCCGGTGACCGGTGTGCTGCGGTGCCGGCTCACCATCAAGTCCGACCTGGTGCTCACCCTGTGGGCGGACATCATGAACAACATCCCCGGCACGATGGTCCTCGAGATCGACCAGGCCCGCCGGATCGTCCACGTCCACGTCCTGGACGTGGGCACCGACCGGAAGGTCGCGGACTTCTACCGCTCCGCGCGGCGCATCGAACGCCTGCTGATCTCGACGTTCGAACGCAACAACGAATGGCAGCCCAGCCCCTGGGTCGTCCGGGAGGAGGCGTGATGACGGTGATACTGGCGCTCTCGGGCGCTCTGCTGGTGGTCGCGGCCGCGCTCATCACCTACCGGGTGCTGGCCGGCCCCACCTCGCTGGACCGGCTGATCGCCCTCGACGCACTGTTGGCCATCGCGATGTGCGGGCTCGCCGCGTGGGCGGTGCACAGCCGGGATACGACGATCGTGCCGGCCGTCGTCGCTCTGGCCCTCGTCGGATTCATCGGCTCGGTGTCGGTGGCACGATTCCGGGTGCGTGACGACCAGTGACCACCGTGCTGGAACTCGTCGGCCACGTCCTCATCCTGATCGGCTCGGTCATCTCCCTCACCGCAGCGGTCGGCATCGTGCGCTTCCGCGACACCCTCTCGCGCATGCATCCGGCAACGAAACCGCAGGTGGTCGGCCTGCTGTTCGTGCTCGGCGGCGCGATGCTCATCCTGCGGGGCAACGTCGACATCTGGATGCTGGCGCTGGCGGGCATGTTCATGGTGCTGACCGCTCCCGTCATCGCCCACCGGGTGGGCCGGCTCGCCTACCGGGAGCAGCTCGGCCGCGACGGTCTGCTCAGCGGCGACGAGCAGTCGCCGGACGGGAGCTGACCGCATCCGGCCGGCGATCGCCGTCGGCCGCATGGAACGTGACGTGGAAGGCCACCGCCACCACCACCAGCGAACCGAGCAGGAGGGGCCCGGCGAGCGGAGCGTGCTCCGCCATGAGACCCGGCAGGTACCGGTAGGCCGCCAGCTGCGCGGCCAGCACCGCCGTGCCGCCCGCGACGAGGCGGATGCGGAACCAGCCCCAGCCGCGGTCCGGGTCGCGCAGCGCGGCCTCGAGCGTCAGGCACAGCACCGCGCCGGAGACGAGGTCCACGCCGTAGTGGTAGCCGAAGCCCAGCGTGGCGGCGAGGGTGCAGCCGAGCCACCCGGTGCCGAGCAGCCGCAGCCAACCGGGGCCGCCCCGGGTGTGCAGGAACAGCGCCAGCGCCCACGCGGTGTGCAGGCTCGGCATGCAGTTGCGCGGGGTGACCGCGTCGAACGGGATCGGCTGCGGGTCGGGATTCCACGGCACCGCAGCCGGCCAGAAGGTCCCCACCTGCCAGCCCGCGCCGTGGTCGCCGAACGCGAAGATCGGGCCCACCACCGGGAACAGCATGTAGACCAGCGGCCCCACCAGGCCGATGAGCAGGAAGGTGCGCACCAGGTGGTGTGCGGGCCAGGGGCGGCCGCCGCCGACGTTGCGGAGCTGGTACACGGCGACGACGATCGCCGCGACGGGCAGCTCGATGTACACCCAGTGCAGCACCGCGTACACGCCGGGCCCGAGCCATTCGAGAGCCCGGCCCGCCAGCCACGACGGATTGCCCAGGGCGTGGTCGGCGAGCTGGACGTACTCGTCGAGCACGTCCGGCCGGGTCCGTGCGGTCAGTTCGAGCCACGTGTCGCCGATCTTGACCGAGAGCACCAGCAGAACCCCGAGCGCGATGCCGCGCAGCGCACCGCGGCGCGGGCCGCCCTGCAACGCGACCGCGGCGTATCCGGCCAGCAGCACGAGCACGATCGTCGGCCCGTTCCCCACCGTCAGGGGCCCGCCGGTGAGGTACCGCTCGGCCGCGAACGCCCCGTCGAGCAGCACCGCGGCACCGACCGCCACGTACCGCAGGCGCGCGGTCAGGCCCACCATCGCCAGCGCGAGACCGGCCCACGGCACGGACGCCGACTTCGGGATCGCGACGACGTCGCCGACGAGTCCGGGGAGCGGCCCGGGGAACCCGCTGTACCGCGCGACCGCCTCGGCCACGAGGACACCGAGGATCGCGCCGGTCAGAGCGAGGGGAACGAACAATTGCGGCACATGCGCCGGCTGCGCCTTCGGGCGCTCCACCCCTCGGATCGACACCGGTACATGGTAAACAGCGTGTGAACTGTGCGGGAACGCGGCCGATCGTTCAGGCGCGCAGTTCCTCCACCAGCGAGTCCACCACCGCGACGAGGTCGCCGCCGGTCTGCTCCGCGATCCGGCGCTGCCGCTGGTAGGAGGCTCCCCGCACGGGGATCTGCGCCACCTGGGCGAGTTCGTCCGCACAGCCGAGCCGCGCCGCCGTGGGAGTGAGCTGCTCGAGCAGGTCGTTCAGGTCGTCGGTGACGAGGCGCTCGTGGCACACCGGGTCGAGGATCACCTCGGCCTCGAGGCCGTAGCGGGCGGCGCGCCACTTGTTCTCCTTGACGTGCCACGGCTGCAGGGTGGGCAGCTGCTCGCCCCGCTCGAGCCGCTCGTCGTAGTACACGACGAGCGAGTGCACGAGGGCGACGAGGGCGGCCAGCTCGGCCTTGTTGGTGATGCCGTCGAAGACCCGGACCTCGATGGTGCCCCACCGCGGCGACGGGCGGATGTCCCAGTGCATGCCGCCCGGCTTCGTGATGACCCCGGACTTGAGCTGGTCCTCGATGAAGCTCTCGTACTGGGCCCAGCTCTCGAAGTGGTACGGCAGTCCGGCCGTCGGCAGCTGCTGGAACATCAGGGCACGGTTGCTCGCGTAGCCGGTGTCCACGCCCGCCCAGATCGGTGAGGAGGCCGACAGCGCCAGCATGTGCGGGTACTTCACCAGCAACGCGTTGAGGATCGGGATGACCTTCTCCGCGGACGAGACACCGACGTGGACGTGCACGCCCCAGATGAGCATCTGCCGGCCCCACCAGCGGGTGCGCTCGATCATCTCGTCGTAGTCCGGGGACCGGGTGACGACCTGGTCGGTCCACTGCCCGAACGGATGGGTGCCGGCGCAGATCAGATCCACCCCCGCGGGATCGGCGGCGGTGCGCAGCAGGTCGAGGGATTCGGCCAGGTCGCCGACGGCCTCGGCGACGGTGTCGTGCACGTCGGTGACGAGTTCGACGGTGTTGCGGAGGAACTCCTTGGTGAGCCGCGGGGTCTGCCCGGCGCGCTGCTCGACCGCGTCGAAGACGACTGCGGCGGTGTTCGACAGGTCGCGCGTCTTCTTGTCCACCAGCGCGATCTCCCACTCGACGCCGAGAGTCGGGCGGGGTGAACCGGGAAACGGTACAGGCACGAATCGATCCAACCACAGGGCCCCGGCGACCGTCGCCGGTCGCCGGGGCCCTGCAAGTAGAGTTTCGGGAGGTGGCCGTCAGGAGACGACGCCGCAGGCGAGACGCTCGCCGCCGGCGGTTTCCTGGTGGACGACGACGGACGTGCCGTCCCCGCCCTGCAGGTCGTCGAGGGTGAACGCCTCGGTGGTGACGGTCAGCGATCCGGAGCCGCCCTCGCGCACCACGACCGCACCGAGGTCACCGCTCTCGGGGATGCTGGTGTTGCCGCCGGCCTGCAGGTGCCCGCCCGCGGACAGGAAGTTGCCGGGCTCGCCGCCGGTCGGGGCGGTGGAGTTGGTCTCGCACTTGCCGACCTCGTGGACGTGGACGCCGCGGTAGCCGACCGGCATGCCCTCGAGCTCGACGGTCGCCTCGACGCGTCCGTCGACCTCGGTGAAGGTGACCGTGCCGGCGGCCGCACCGGCCGGGGTCCGCAGCTCGGCGGAGTGCTCCGCGCCGCCGGTGCCGCCCGCCGCGCCCGTCGTGGCCTCCCCCGGGACAGCGCTGCCGCCGTGGGCCTCGTCGGCGCCCTCCGGCGCCGCGGAACCCGTCCACACCGGCGGGGTGGTGCCGGGGGTGTCGCTCGGCTCCTCGCTGTTCGAGCACGCGCTCAGGCCCACCGCAGCGATCGCGACGATCGGGGCCAGGGCACGCCAGGACATGCGACGGGTGGAACTCGAGGCCATCAAACCGCTCCTTCGAAGTGGCGAAAAGTCACCTGATCATAGCCGGGGGGCGGAAGCCCTCACGGCGAGGTGACGATGACGATGACGCCCGGCGACGAGTCCCGGATCCCGGCGAAGCGCGGCTGGGCCGTCACCCCCAGCGCCTCGGCCACCGCCTCCGCGGTCTGCCGCTCCCCCGGGCCCGTGCCGTAGTACACGGACGTGGTTTCGATCACGCCGTCGCTGTAGTTGCCCGTCTCCGCAACGGTGAATCCCTCGTCCTCGAGCAGGCCGGCCGTCTGGGCGGCCAGGCCCGAGACGTTGCTGTTGTTGAGCACCCGCACGGGGGCGGCGGCCCCCGCCGACGTGGTGGCGGAGACCGTCGTCGTGGCCGACGGAGCCGCACCGGGGGCGGTCGTCCTCGCCGACGTCGCGGCGAGCGGCGCCGACGTCGCGGACGTGGTCGCCGGCGCGGCCGCGGGCTCGGTCGTCGGCTCGGGAGCCGGGCTCTCGGAATCGGAGCCTCCGAGCGAGGCGAGACCGAGGCCGGCGAACAGGATGGCGAGAGAGATCAGCACCATCGCGAGCGCTCGCAGCGGCGGACCCGACGATTCCGAGGTTGTGCTCACGCTCTCGACCTTAGTTGCCGCGCCCGCCGGATCACCGTCGTACTCGTACTACTTGGTGATCTCGAAGCCGAGCCGGCGCGCGGCGCGGGCCTTCTGCCGGCTGGCCCGCAGCCGGCGCAACCGCTTGACGAGCATGGGGTCGGCCGCCAGCGCCTCCGGCCGGTCCACCAGCGCGTTGAGGACCTGGTAGTAGCGGGTCGCGGACAGACCGAAGAGTTCCTTGATCGCCTCTTCCTTGGCACCGGCGTACTTCCACCACTGCCGCTCGAAGGCGAGGATGTCGCGCTCCCGGCGAGAGAGACCGTCCGTGCCGGCCTCGTCCGGGCCGGCCGCGGGGTGGTTGTTCTCGGCGTGGTTGTTCTCGGCGTGGTTGCTCCGGTCGGAAACCTGCTCGGATTCGTTACCGATTTGCGCTGCTGCGCCGTCCATCTCACTCCTCGACTGCCTCGAATCACGCCGAGGTCCGATCGGACCCGGGTGTTTCCGAGGGCAATTCAACCACGGTGGTACGACAGGTACCGGCTCAACGGACAGGCGAGTCCTGCCCACTATCCTCTTGCACCATGGCAATACTTCCGATCCGGATCGTCGGTGACCCCGTCCTGCATCACCCGACGAAACCGGTCACCCAGTCGCCGGCCGAACTGGCCCAGCTGATCGCCGACATGTACGAGACGATGGATGCGGCGAACGGCGTCGGTCTCGCCGCCAACCAGGTCGGTGTCGACCTGCGGCTGTTCGTCTACGACTGCCCCGACCTGGACGAGGCCGGCAACGTGGTCCGCCGCCGCGGCGAGGTGATCAACCCCGTGCTCGAGACGTCGGAGATCCCGGAGACGATGCCCGACCCCGACGACGACGTCGAGGGGTGCCTGTCGGTCCCCGGCGAGCAGTTCCCCACCGGGCGCGCCGAGTGGGCGAAGGTCACCGGCACCGACGCCGAGGGCAACCCGATCGAGATCGAGGGCCACGGCTTCTTCGCCCGGATGCTGCAGCACGAGGTCGGCCACCTCGACGGCTACCTGTACGTCGACAAGCTCATCGGACGCAACGCCCGCGCCGCCAAGAAGACGATCAAGCGGGCGGGGTGGGGCGTGCCCGGCCTCAGCTGGGTGCCCGGGACGGTCGAGGACCCGTTCGGCCACGACGACGACGAGGACTGACGCGCCGGTGACGACCGAGCAGTCCGTACCCGTCGGCACCCGGGTGGTGCTGCGCTACCGGCTGCCCGCCGGCTACAGCCACCCGATGACCGACGTGATCGGCGAGCTGGTCTCCCTCGAACCGGCCGTGGTGGTGCGCACCGCCGGCGGCCGCCTCGTGCAGGTCGCGCCCGAGGCCGTGGTCGCGCTCAAGGCCCTCGGTGCCCGGCCGATCCGCACCGGTGAGATCCGCGCCCTCGAGAACGCCGCGGCTGCCGCCTGGCCCGGGCTGGAACAGGGCTGGATCGACGGCTGGCTCCTGCGGGCCGGCGCCGGCTTCACCGGCCGCGCGAATTCCGCCACCCCGCTCGGCGACCCGGGCACGGTCGCCGACCCCCTCGATCCGGACGCGCACGCCCGGATGCGCGAGTGGTTCGCGGTCCGCGGCCTGCCGCTGCGGCTCCTGCTGCCGGACCGGCTCGCCCGGCTCCCGCACGGGTGGGCACCGAGCGACGAGGTGCAGGTGCTGGCCGCCGACCTCGACAACGTGCCGCTGCCCGGCGTCGCCACCCCCGTGACCGTGAGCGCCGGCCCGGACCCCGGGTGGCTGTCGCTGTACCGCTACCGCGGCGCGCCGATGCCTGCCGATGGCCGGGCGGTCGTCGAGTCCGTCCTGGGCGGCGTCCTGGGCTTCGGCCGCATCGGCGGCGACACGGAGACCCTGGCGATCGCCCGGGCCGCGGTCACCGACGCCCCCGACGGCCGCCGCTGGGTAGGCCTGACCGCGGTCGAGGTGGCCGCCGCGCACCGCCGGAACGGCCTCGGCACGCTCGTGTGCGGGGCCCTGCTGCAGTGGGGTCGCGACCACGGCGCCACCCACGCATACCTGCAGGTCGCGGCGGGGAACACCGCCGCTCGGGGCCTGTACCGGGCGCTCGGATTCGTCGAGCACCACCGCTACCGGTACGCCACGGAACCTGTCGGTCCGCTCGCCTAGAGTGGGGACGTGCGTCTTGCTACCTGGAACGTGAACTCCGTCCGTGCCCGTACCGACCGGATCCTCGACTGGCTGCAGCGGACGGGCACCGATGTGCTCGCCATGCAGGAGACCAAGTGCAAGGACGAGCAGTTCCCGTACGAGCGGTTCGAAGAACTCGGCTACCGGGTGGCGCACGTGGGGCTCTCCCAGTGGAACGGCGTCGCCATCGCCTCCCGCATCGGTCTCGACGACGTGCAGGTCGGGTTCGAGGACCAGCCCGGGTTCACCAAGGACCCGGACGCCGACCCGGCTCAGGAGGCCCGGGCGATCGGCGCGACGTGCGGCGGCGTGCGGGTGTGGAGCCTGTACGTGCCCAACGGCCGTGAGCTGGCCGATCCCCACTACGTCTACAAGCTCGAGTGGCTGGCGAAGCTGCGGGCCGACGCACAGGCCTGGCTCGCCGCCGACCCGCAGAAGCAGATCGCGCTCGTCGGTGACTGGAACATCGCTCCCACCGACGAGGACGTGTGGGATCCGGCGTTCTTCGAGGGTCGGACGCACACGTCGGAGCCGGAGCGGGAGGCGTTCCGCGCCTTCCTCGACGGCGGCTTCACCGACGTGGTGCGCCCGCACGCCCCGGGCCCGGGTGTGTACACCTACTGGGACTACACCCAGCTGCGCTTCCCGAAGCGCCAGGGCATGCGCATCGACTTCGTCCTCGGCTCCCCCGCGCTCGCGGCGCGGGTCTCCGGCGCGGAGATCGACCGCAACGAGCGCAAGGGCAAGGGCGCGAGCGACCACGCGCCCGTCGTCGTCGACCTCGCCGACTGAGGCGACCCGGTCACGGCGGGGCGGAATCCGCGCGTCAGCGACGGCCGGCGGTCGGCTCGAGCGGCAGGACGACGTCCCGGTACTCGGGGTGGGCGGTGAGGAACCGTTGCACGTAGGTGCACACGGGCCGGACCCGCCAGCCACGCTGACGCGCGAGATCCAGGGAGTGGCCCACGAGCACCCCCGCGAGCCCACGGTGCCCGAAGTCCTCGACGATGACGGTGTGCAGGAAATCGACGACGGGATGGTTGCGCCCGGGCACGCCCGAGGGACGATCCGTGTCGAAATACCCGAGGATCCCGACAAGATCCCCGTTGAGGCGTAGCTCGAAGCGGTTCTGATCCTTGTTGTCGGTCACCTCGGTACGCGGCGAGTTGACGAGCATGATCCCCTCCGTGGTGCCGTAACCGAACTGTGACCTACGCCACTATAGAGCATGCAGGGTGTATCCGCCGAGACGTAGGCGGCAAATATCTGTCCTGCCCCCGACACGGTGCTGCCCTGCCACCCCCCGCGCGGTGCCGTCCTGCCCCCGGCACGGTGCTGCGCTATGGTGGCACCGCACATCGCAACCACACGGGAGCTCGCACCAGCGGGCTGAGAGGACGGCTCGGGGCCGTCGACCGTAGAACCTGACCGGGTAATTCCGGCGTAGGGAGATCATCTCGTGAGCACAGCTGTATCCGGCTCGTCCGCGTCCGGCGCGGGCGCCGTCACCACCGGCCCCATCGAGGGCAGCACCAAGCACTACGTCGCCGTGCCCGGGGAACCGGGGATGTCGGTCCCGGTACGCCGGGTCCACCTGACCACCGGCGAGCACCACGACCTGTACGACACGTCCGGGCCGTACACCGAGTCCGACGTCGTGGTCGACCTGGCCGCGGGCCTGCCGGCACTGCGGGCCGGGTGGCCGCGGCACCCGGGCACGCAGCTCGCCGCCGCCCGTGCGGGCGTCGTCACCCCGGAGATGCGCTATTGCGCCGCCCGGGAGGGCGTACCCGCCGAGACGGTCCGCGCCGAGGTCGCCGCCGGCCGGGCCGTGATCCCGGCGAACCACCGCCACCCCGAGCTCGAGCCGATGGTCATCGGCAAGGCGTTCGGGGTGAAGGTCAACGCGAACATCGGCAACAGCGCGGTGACCTCCTCGATCGCCGAGGAGGTCGACAAGATGGTGTGGGCGACCCGGTGGGGGGCCGACACCGTCATGGACCTGTCCACCGGCCCGCGCATCCACGAGACCCGCGAGTGGATCCTGCGCAACTCGCCGGTGCCCGTCGGCACGGTGCCGATCTACCAGGCCGTCGAGCAGGCCGGTGGCGATCCGGCCGCGCTGACCTGGGAGATGTACCGCGACACCGTGATCGAACAGTGCGAGCAGGGCGTCGACTACATGACCGTCCACGCCGGGGTGCTGCTGCGGCACATCCCGCTCACCGCGCACCGGGTGACCGGCATCGTCTCGCGCGGCGGCGCCATCATGGCCGCATGGTGCCTGGCGCACCATCGGGAGTCGTTCCTGTACACACACTTCGCCGAGCTGTGCGAGATCCTGCAGCGCTACGACGTGACGATCTCCCTCGGCGACGGCCTGCGTCCCGGCTCCGTCGCCGACGCCAACGACGCCGCCCAGTTCGCCGAGCTGCGCACGCTCGGGGAACTCACCCGCGTCGCGAAGTCGCACGGCGTCCAGGTGCTGATCGAGGGTCCCGGACACGTGCCGATGCACCTGATCGAGGAGAACGTGCGGCTCGAGGAGGAGCTGTGCGAGGAGGCCCCCTTCTACACCCTCGGGCCGCTCACCACCGACATCGCTCCCGCCTACGACCACATCACCTCGGCGATCGGCGCCGCGATGATCGCCCGGGCCGGCACCGCGATGCTCTGCTACGTCACGCCGAAGGAGCACCTGGGCCTGCCCGATCGGGACGACGTCAAGACCGGGGTGATCGCGTACAGGATCGCCGCCCACGCGGCGGATCTCGCCAAGGGCCACCCGCGCGCCCGGGAACGCGACGACGCGCTCTCCCGCGCCCGGTTCGAGTTCCGGTGGCACGACCAGTTCGCGTTGTCCCTCGACCCGGACACCGCCCGCGCGTTCCACGACGAGACGCTGCCGGCGGAGCCGGCCAAGAAGGCCCACTTCTGCTCGATGTGCGGCCCGAAGTTCTGCTCGATGCGGATCTCCGCGGACGTGCGGGCCGGGCTGGCCGGCAAGGCCGCCGAATTCGCCGGCGCGGGTGGCCAGGTCTACGTCCCGATCGAATCGGTAGGGTCGCAGCCGTGAAGCTGCTGCCCCTGGCCCCGAAGGGCCGAACCCCGGTCCGTGCCCTCACCATCGCCGGAACCGACTCGGGTGGCGGGGCCGGCATCCAGGCCGACTCGCGCACCATGGCGATGTGCGGCGTGCACGCCTGCGTCGCCGTCGCGGCCGTGACCGTGCAGAACTCCGTGGGCGTCAGCGGCTTTCACGAGATCCCGCCCGAGACGGTGGCCGCGCAGGTGCGGTGCGTGGTGGAGGACATCGGGGTCTCGGGCGCCAAGACCGGCATGCTCGCCTCCACCGGGATCATCGAGGCGGTCGCCGCGGTGTGCGCGGAGGTCGGCATCGGCCGCGATCGGCCGGTGCCGCTCGTGGTCGACCCGGTGTGCGCGTCGATGCACGGCGATCCCCTGCTGCACGCGGAGGCTCTCGACGCGGTGCGGCACACCCTGATACCGCAGGCCACGGTGGTCACGCCGAACCTCGACGAGGTGCGGCTGATCACCGGCATCGAGGTGGTCGACGACGCCTCCGCGCGACGCGCCGCCGAGGCGCTGCACGGCCTCGGCGCGCAGTGGGCGATCGTCAAGGGCGGGCACCTGCGCACCTCCGACGTCAGCACCGACCTGCTGTTCGACGGGGACCGGTTCCTCGAGTTCACCAGCCCCCGCATCGACACCGGCAACGATCACGGCGGCGGCGACACGCTCGCCGCGGCGATCGCGTCGGCCCTCGCCCACGGGTGGTCGGTGCCCGAGGCCGTGGAGTTCGGCAAGGAGTGGGTCACCCGGTGCCTGGAGTGGTCGTACGACCTCGGCGCCGGGCACGGCCCGGTCAACCCCCTGTGGCGACTGCAGTCCTGATCCGCCAGATCCCGAGTTCGGGCGGTACACCCTTGGGGGCCGACGCGAACAGCCCGCGCCGGTGCGGGCGCACCTCGAGGCCGAGCGTGTCGACGGCACCGGCCGGCAGTGCGTCGAGCGTCGCGGAGGACACCACCACGTGCCCGTTCCCGGCGAGCTCCATCATGCGGGCCGCGACGGTGACGTCGACGCCCAGCCAGTCGCTGCCGATCCGCCGGGGCCGACCGGTGTGCGCGCCGACCCGGATCCGCGGCCGGTAGCCGTCCGCGGTCACCGCCGTCAGGGCGGCGCGGGCCGCGAAGATCGCGTCCAGCGCCCGTTCCGGCCGGTCGAACACCACCATCAGACCGTCGCCGAGCCGCTTGACGACGGTGCCGCCGCGGTCCGTGAACGCCGGCTCCAGCGCCCGGGCGACGCGCCGCAGCAGGTCGAGGGTGGCGACGTCGCCCGCGGCGAGGGACCACGTCGAGAACCCCACGAGGTCGGTGAAGACCACGGTGACCTCCCGGTCGCCGCGGCCGGCGCCGGCGCGTTCGAGCAGCGCCTGCCAGGCCTGCAGCGCGCCGAATCCGAGTTCGTGCACCGCGCTCGGTTGGTCGACGTCGCGCCACCGTCCGGCCAGCCGGGCGACGGCCTGCGGCCCGCTGGTCCCGGCGGTGGACAGCGGATCGCCGAACCCGGGATCGCCGGGGAGCGCGCGTCGCAGCCGCCGGGCCAGCCGGACCAGCTCGGGCCGCCGGTCCACGGCCGAGAACCGGTCCGCGAGGCGACGACCGAAGCCCGGGGCCGGCGTCTCATCCATCGGAGCGGACCTCGGCGCGCTGCGGCCCGACGGGAACCCCGTCCGGTCCCGTGACGGTCCGCGCATACGTGCCCACCCCGTACCCGACGGCCGAGGCGGCGACGGCGAGCGCGGCCCGGTCGATGTTGGCGAGCGTGTCCTGCGGGCTGTGGTAGTTCGGGTCGAACGGCGCGTCGCCGGTGCCGCCCCACTTGCCCGCCTGCTCCGGGGTCTTGCGGTCGTCGGCACCGGAGAACACGCCCCCGGAGGGGATGCCCGCGTCGACGAACGGCCCGTAGTCGGAGCGGCCGTCGAAGTCGGTGCCGTCCGCGGCGACGCCCCGCGACGTCAGGTAGCCCAGGAAGGTGCGCTCGATGCCGGCCGAGCCTTCCGGTCCCGGTCCGGCGCCCACCGCGTCGGAGTCGTCGCCGTCGTAGACGAGGTAGCCGGGATTCGGCGACCCGAGCATGTCGAAGTTCAGGTACAGGGCGATGTCCTCGCGGGCGGCGTCGTCCAGGGAGGCCACATAGTCGGTGGAGCCGACCAGCCCGACCTCCTCGGCGCCCCAGAACGCGAACCGCACCGCGTTGGTGACACCCGGGTCGCTGCCGAGCTGCAGGGCCGTCTCGAGCACCGCGGCGACGCCGGTGCCGTTGTCGTTGATGCCCGGTCCCTCCGGGACGCTGTCGAGGTGGGCGCCGACGACGACCACGTCGTCGGTCGAGCCCGTGGTGGTCTGCGCGAGCACGTTGCGCGAGCGCACGCTGTCGACGCGGGTGTCGAGGACGAGGGTCACCGTGGTGGGTGCGGCGGCGAGCGCGCGGCCGTCGGCGCCGCTGATCCCCGCGGCGGGCACGAGGTCGTTGCCCTCCTCGCCGAGGGTGGCGCCGGCGAGCGCACCGTCCTCGTTGTTGGCGACGAGGAGCGCCGCCGCACCGCGTTCGGCCGCGACCTGCTGCTTGACGAAGAACGGGCACACCCCGCGCGTGACGAGCACGACGGCGCCGGAGACGTCGAGACCGTCGTAGTCGGAGGCCTCGCACCCGGGCGTGTCGTCGGCGGGCACCGGCACGAGCCGGGCGGTGAGTCCGTCCGGACCGGTGGACGGCGAGAACTCGAGGGCCCGGACCGGCACCGGCGCGCCGGCGACGGTCAGGGTCTCGGTCTCCACGTCGAAACTGCGGACGTCGAACTCCGGGGTCTGCACGTCGAATCCCGCGTCGCGCAACCGGCCGGCGACGTAGTCGACGCTCGCGTCGTAGCCGGCGGTGCCCACGGCGCGGTTGCCGTCGTGCTCGGTGGCGATGCGTTCGAGTTCCGTGAGGTGGCCGACCACCGCGTCGATTCCCACGGCCCCCGCCAGCGCGGCCGGGTCCACCGGCGGCGGCGCCGGCGGCTCCTCCGAGCATGCCGCCACCAGCAGCACGATCGCCGCGACGGCGCCCCCGGCCCGTACCCGCGCTCCCCGGTTCATCCGCCGAGAATACTCACGCGTCGCGCCGGTTCACCACGACCAGCGCGGCCGCGAACACCACGGCGACGAACACCGCGAAGTACACCAGCGAACCCCACGGCCCCCAGTGGAAGTCGATGCCCTGCTCGCTGCCGAGGAAGTGGTTGGCATTGGCGAACGGCAGGAAGGGCTGCACCTGCCGGCCGAACGAACCGAACAGCGCGAACAGCGACTCGATCAGCAGCGGCCACAGCAGCAGCAGCGCGATGGTGCCGGCGGACTGGCGCAACAGCGCCCCCACCGCGACGGCGAGCACCGCGCACAGCAGCGCGTAGATCGCGACGCCGTAGATCGACCGCCACGCATCGTCGCCCTCGAGCACCAGGTCCCGCCCGGCCTCCGGGCCGGCGAGGGCCTTGGCGAGATAGAACGAGGCGAGGGCCAGCACGCCGGTCAGTACCGCGCCGAACACCCCGATCAGCAGCGCCTTGACGACGAGGACGGCGCTGCGGTTCGGCATGGCCTGGAACGTGGTACGGATGACCCCGAACCGGTACTCGCTGGTCACCGACAGCGCCGCGAGGATCATCAGCACGAGCACGCCGAAGCCGGCGACGCCGCTGACCGCGACGTCGACGGTCGGGTAGAACCGGCCGACCTCCTCGTCGACGGACATGCTCGCCTTGGACGCGGCGCCGAGGATCGCCGCGAGGCCGAGGCCCAGCGCGACGATCACGACGGTGCACCACCACGGCGACTGGGTGGAGGTCAGTTTGATCCGTTCCGCCTTGACGGTGTCCACGACCACGCTCGTCGTGCCGGCGTTGTCCACGGCCACGCTCATCGCAGCTCCCCCTTCATCGGCTGCACAGCCGGGCCCCCGGCCACGGCTCCCTGGTACTGCACGTCGTCTCCGGTCAGTTTCATGAACGCCTCCTCGAGCGACGCGTTCTGGCCCGCCAGTTCGTGCAGCACCACCGAGTGCGCAGCTGCGACCTCACCCACCTGCGCGGTGGTGACGCCGCTGACGATCAGCGCGCCCTCGTCGTCCCGGACGGTGTGGCCCTGCCCGGTCAGTGCCGTCCGCAGCGTGTCGAGCTGTGGGCTGCGCACCCGCACCGTCGCCTCCGACGCCCGCTCGACGAACTCCGCGACGGACGTGTCCGCGATGAGCCGGCCCCGGCCGATCACCAGCAGGTGGTCGGCGGTCTGCGCCATCTCCGACAGCAGGTGGCTCGACACGAGCACGGTGCGGCCCTCCGTCGCGAGGGCCTGCATGAACCGCCGGATCCACACGATGCCCTCGGGGTCGAGGCCGTTGACGGGCTCGTCGAACAGCAGCACCTTCGGGTCGCCGAGCAGGGCACCGGCCAGTCCGAGCCGCTGCGACATGCCGAGCGAGAAACCGCCCGCGCGCTTGTCGGCCACCTCGGTCAGGCCGACGAGCGCGAGCACCTCCTCGACCCGCGAGTTCGGCAGGCCGTTGGACGCGGCGAGCCAGCGCAGGTGTGCCCGCGCCGACCGGTTCGGGTGTACCCAGCGCGCGTCGAGCAGCGCCCCGACGGTCCGCAGCGGCCGCTTCAGCTGCCGGTAGGGGACGCCGTCGATCAGCGCGGTCCCGGCGGTGGGCCGGTCGAGGCCGAGGATCATCCGCATCGTCGTGGATTTCCCGGCGCCGTTGGGGCCGAGGAATCCGGTGACGATCCCCGGCCGGACCGTGAACGTCACATCGTCGACGGCGACGGTGGAACCGAAGGTCTTCGTCAGTCCGGTCACTTCGATCATGACCCACAGCCTGCCCGATTCGGGCGGATCGCGCCGCGCGGGGTCGCCCTACGGTCCTGCAGGCGTCTCGATCAGTGGTTGTCGTTGCATGCGACGACGAGGACCTCGGCGTCCACCGGGCCGGTGCTGCGGAGCCGATGATCGAGGGAGGCGTCGAAGTAGGCGCAGTCGCCGGCGTCCAGGGTGACGATCGTCCCCCCGTGGTCGAGTTCGATCGATCCGGAGACGACGAACACGAACTCCTGGCCGCTGTGCTCGGGGTGCGGGTCGTCGGCGAAGTCGCGTCCGGGCCGGACGACGAACGGGGACATCGCTTTCCCCAGCATTCCCGCGGCGACGGGGTGGTAGCGGTCCGCCCCGGCCCGGGCGGGGGCGCGCTCGATCGTCATCCGCGAACGCGACGCGTCGTCCGCGAACAGCTGCCCGACGTCGACGTCGAGGGCGCGGGCGATCCTCATCGCCACCGCGATCGACGGTGTGCTGCGCTCGCGCTCGATCTTGGACAGGTAGCTCTTGGTCAACCCGGTCTGCGCCGCGAGGGCCTCGAGCGTGAGCCCCCGCTCCTTGCGTAACGCTCGCACCAGCGCGGTCACGGCCCCGTCCTTCCGTCGTCACCCCTCACACGGCGAGTCTACAAAGTGTCCTGTCGAGGGCTCTCCCGACGAAAGTAGTTGTACATGACACAAAGTGTCCTATAGTCTCCCTCGTGTCCACCACAGTCGAGATCGAGGAGGCCGATCGATGTCCGGGACGTTCACCGCTACGAAAGCGGAGTTGATGCACCAGGCCCAGGCCCGCATGCGGACCCACCTTGCGGAGTCCGGCTGGACGACGCGCCAGAAGCTCGCCCTGACCTGCCGAATCCTGTTCGACGCCGGGCACGACTCCGGCCTGGCGGGCCAGATCACCGCCCGCGCCGAAGAACCGGGGACCTACTACACCCAGCAGCTGGGCCTCGGGTTCGACGAGATCACCGAGGACAACCTGCTGTTGGTCGACGAGGATCTCCAGGTTCTCGACGGCTCCGGGATGGCCAATCCCGCCAACCGGTTCCACAGCTGGATCTACCGCGCGCGCCCCGACGTGCAGTGCATCGTCCACACCCATCCGTTCCATGTCGCCGCACTGTCCATGCTCGAAGTCCCGCTCGTGGTGTCCCAGATGGACATCGCGCCGCTCTACGACGACTGCGCCTTCCTCCCCGCCTGGCCGGGCGTGCCGGTCGGCAACGAGGAAGGCGAGATCATCACTGCCGCGCTCGGTTCGAAGAAGGCGATCCTCCTGGCCCACCACGGCCACGTCGTCGCCGGGGCCGGCATCGAGGAGGCGTGCTCGCTCGCCGTGCTGATCGAACGCGGCGCCGAGCTGCAACTCGCCGCCATGGCGGCCGGCACGATCGCCGAACTTCCGGACCGGCTCGCGCGGGAGGCGCACGACTGGACCCTCACCCCGAAACGCAGCCAGGCCAACTTCGCCTACTACGCACGTCGCGCCCTGGCCCGGCACCCGGACGCGATCGCCGGCTGAGCGCCCACCGGCCCCCGGCGAGGTTGCTCGCCCCTGCTTTCACGAGACGAAAAGGATTCTCTGCCTTGACCACACTGGAAGGCATCATCGCCTACCCGATCACCCCGTTCACCTCCGGCGCCGATGCGACGGTCGACACCGGCGCGCTCACCGCGCTCGTCGACCGTCTCGTCGGGGACGGTGTGCACGCCGTCGCCCCACTCGGCAGTACCGGCGAGAGCGCCTATCTCACCGAGAAGGAGTTCGACACCGTTCTCGACACCACGATCGCCGCCGTCGCCGGCCGCGTCCCCGTCGTCGTCGGAGTGTCCGACCTGACGACGGCGAACACCGTCCGCCGGGCCCGTCGCGCGCAGACGGCGGGCGCCTCGGCCGTCATGGTGCTCCCCGTGTCGTACTGGAAGCTCACCGATCGCGAGATCGCCTGCCACTACGCCGCCGTCGGTGCGGCGATCGACATTCCCGTCATGGCGTACAACAACCCCGCCACCAGCGGCATCGACATGAGCCCGGAACTGCTGGTGTCGATGTTCGACACCATCGACAACCTCACCATGGTCAAGGAGTCCACCGGCGATCTGTCCCGGATGCAGCGCATCGCCGAGCTCAGCGAGGGCCGCCTGCCGTTCTACAACGGCAGCAACCCGCTCGTGCTCGAGGCGCTGAGGGCCGGGGCGTCCGGCTGGTGCACCGCCGCGCCGTGCCTGCGGCCCGAGCCGTGTCTCGCGCTGTACACGGCCGTCGAGGACGGCGACCTCGCCCGCGCTCAGGCCCTGTACGCCGAACTGCGGCCCCTGCTCGAGTTCATCGTCGCCGGCGGCCTCCCCACCACGATCAAGGCGGGCCTCGGCATCCTCGGCTCGGACGTCGGGGATCCCCGAGCGCCGCTGCTGCCCCTCGAACCCGAGGGAAGAGCCACCCTCGCACGGCTGCTCTCCGCCGCCTGACGGCGCGTGTGGTGCCGCGGCCCGTGCGGCACCACACGCACGTCGAGCGACCACCCGGTCACCGTTCCCTCGGGTCGCCCTACGGTTCGAGCGGCGAGGAGGCCTGCGCCCAGAACCGCTTCGGGATGCGGCCCGCGTGCCGGGCCCGGAAGCCCGCCTCGACGGCGTGCCGCATCGCCGACGCCATGAGCGCCGGGTCCTTCGCCCGCGTCACCGCGGTCGCCAGCAGCACCGCGTCGCACCCGAGTTCCATCGCGAGCGCGGCGTCCGAGGCGGTGCCGATGCCGGCGTCGAGGATCACCGGCACCCCGGCGGCCTCGACGATCATCTCGATGTGGTGCGGGTTGGCGATGCCCAGTCCGGTCCCGATCGGCGAGCCGAGCGGCATCACGGCGGCGCAGCCGACGTCCTCGAGCCGTCGCGCCAGCACCGGATCGTCCGTGGTGTAGGGCAGCACGACGAACCCGTCGTCGACGAGCTGCTCGGCGGCGGAGACGAGTTCGATCGCGTCGGGCAGCAGGGTGCGTTCGTCGGCGATGACCTCGAGCTTGACCCAGTCCGTCCCGAGGGCCTCGCGCCCGAGTCGGGCGGTGAGCACCGCCTCGGCGGCGCCGCGGCAGCCGGCGGTGTTGGGCAGCGGCGCGATGCCGAGGCGGCGCAGCAGATCGAGCACGCCGGTCCCGGACGCCGCGTCCACGCGGCGCATCGCCACGGTGGTCAGCTCGGTGCCGGAGGCGACGAGCGCCTCCTCGAGCACCGCGAGGTTGGCGGCCCCACCGGTGCCGGTGATGAGCCGCGACGAGAAGGTCCGCCCGGCGATCGTCAGCGGCGGCAGGTCGTGGCCGGGGTCGCGGCCGGTGTTGTGCTCAGCCACCCTGCACCGCCGTGAGAACCTCGATCTGCCAGCCCTTTTCGACGCGTTCGGACCAGCGCCCCCGCGGGAACACGGCACCGTCCACGGCGACGGCGACGCCCTTGTCGGGCAGACCGAGTTCACTGAGCAGTTCGGCCATCGTCGGCGCCTGCGCGAACCAGCGCTCCTCCCCGTTGACCGTGACACCCACCGTCGGCGCACCGTTCATGACCTTTTCCCCTTCGAAAATCGTTGTGGATCAGCATGTTTCGAGACAGCGAGGGGTTCGTCCGCGAGCTCCGCGACCACCGCGTCCGCGGTGACCGGGGTCAGCAGCACCCCGTTGCGGCCATGCCCGGTCGCGGCGATCACCCGTTCGGACAGCCGGCCGATGAGCGGCAGATTGTCCGGGCTCATGGGCCGCAGCCCGGCGCTCGCCTCGTGCAGTTCGTACTCGCCGATCGCCGGGAACAGCGCCTCGGCGTCGGCGATCAGGTCCCGCACCCCCGCGACGGTGACCTGCGTGTCGTCGGCCTCGTACTGGGTCGCGCCCACGACGAGGCCGTCCGCGCGCGGCACCAGGTATGCCGGCCGGCCGTGCACACTGCCGCGGACCGTCCGGTGCGGGGCGGGCGCCGCACCCGGGCGGGTCCGCAACCGCAGGATCTCCCCCTTGACCGGCCGCACCGGCAAGCCCGGCCACAGGCGGGCCGACGCCGCGCCCGCCGCGAGCACCACCCGGTCGGCGTCCAGGTCCGCGACGTCGCGCACCGGCACATCGACGAAGGCCACACCGGCCTCGGCGACGGCCCGCCGCAGCGCATCGACGAGGATCCGGTTGTCCACGGCCAGCTCGTCCGGGGCCAGCAGGCCCAGGCGGATGCGCGGCCCCAGCGACGGCTCGAGCTCGCGCACCTCGGCGCGACCGAGCACGCGCATCTCGTGCCCCTGAGCCGAGACCCACTCGGCGATCGTGCGCAGATCGGCCGCGTCGGCCGCGTCCAGCGCGACGGTCAGCGACGCGTCGGCGGTGAACAGGTCCAGTCCGGTCTCCCGCAACAGCTCGGCGCCGAACTCCGGCCAGCGGGCCAGCGACGCCGCGCCCAGTTCGAGGACGTGTTCCTCCCCCGGCCAGCCCTCCGACAACGGTGCCAGCATCCCGCCGGCCACCCACGACGCCCCCGCCCCCGGGGACGGGTCGTGCACGGTCACGGTCCAGCCGGCACGGGCCGCGCGCCACGCGATCGACAGCCCGATCACGCCTCCGCCGACGACGGATACGGTTCCCACAGTTCGTCCACCTCACTCCCTGCGCCGGCATGATCCGGTTCAGGTGCTGACGGTCGGGGCCGGCAGGCCCCCTCTCAGCCCCGCGATCCCCGGGACTCCCGTGTCGATTCGTTCAGTGCAGAGACTACCGTCTTCGCCGTGACTACCTACCGCGGCAACCATCCCGCCCCCCGGGAACGCCTCGCGCAGGCCCGGCTCTACCTGTGCACCGACGCCCGTCGCGACACCGGAGACCTGGCCCGATTCGCGGAGGAGGCCCTCGCGGGCGGAGTCGACATCGTCCAGCTCCGCGACAAGGGTTCGGCGGGCGAGAAGAAGTTCGGCCCGCTCGAGGCCCGCGAGGAACTCGCGGCACTCGAGGTGCTGGCGGCGGCGTGCCGCCGGCACGGTGCGCTGCTGGCCGTCAACGACCGTGCCGACATCGCGCTCGCCGCGGGCGCCGACATCCTGCACCTGGGTCAGGGCGACCTGCCGGTGCGGTACGCCCGGCAGATCCTCGGCGAGGAGATCGTGATCGGCCGGTCCACCGGCAGCCGCGCGCAGGCGAGCCTGTCCGACATCGAGGAGGGCGTCGACTACTTCGCCCACGGGCCGGTGTGGTCCACCCCCACCAAGCCGGGGCGCACCCCGGCGGGACTCGAGGTACTGCGGGAGGTGGCCCGGTCGCAGCCGCAGCGGCCGTGGTTCGCGATCGGCGGCATCGACGCCGAGCGGCTGCCCGAGGTGCTCGCCGCCGGCGCCACCCGCATCGCGGTGGTCCGGGCCATCACCGCGGCACCGAATCCGCGGGCCGCGGCGGCGGCGCTGAAAGCCGCGCTGCCCGGCTGACCGTCCGCTGGAGCCGGCCAGCCGTCCGGCAGTCCGCTGGAGCCGGCCCGCCGGCCGGCAGTCCGCTAGAGCCAGCCCAGGACCGTCGACGGCGACAGGGTCGGCACGTCCCCGGGCAGCCGGGCGCGCAGTCCCCGGTCGGCCGTCACCACCACGGTGAGCACCTGGTCCAGCACGGCCGACGTGCCCGTCGCCAGGGAGGCCAGCTCGTCGTCCCCGCTGCCGACGGCGGTGTGCACCGGGGTCCGGTCGTCGTGGATCACCGCCGCGCGGGCCTGCCCCTCGAGGACCGCCTCGATGCGGCTCACCCAGCCGAAACACCCGTCGGGCAGCTCGACGGTGCGGGGCAACGCCTCCGCCAGCTCCGCGAGCAGTCGTGCGGTGGCGCCCGGGCGGTCACGCCACCAGCCTGTCGGCCGCGACCCGAGGACGTTGGCGGTGTCGAGCAGCATCCGCACCGCACGGGTCCGCAGGTCCGGCCAGGCCGCCGCGAACCCGGTGTGCAGCGGCATGGTCTCGACGTCGGCCTCCGGCACCCAGCGCAGTTCGGTGCTCTCCCCGTTGAGGGTCGTCTCCATCGGGCTCGGGGTGTCCGCGACGACCGTCGTGTACGTCCACCCCCCGGCCACCCCGGAGGTGACCCGCTCGGTGCGCACGCTCAGCGCCGCCGGGTCGATCCCGGTCTCCTCGTTCGCTTCCCGCACGGCCGCGGCGACGGGACTCTCGTCGCTGTCGCGGGCGCCGCCGGGTAGCGCCCACGTGCCGCCCTGATGGCTCCACGCCGCGCGGTGCTGCAGCAACACGGCCGGCGTGCCGTCGGGCAGCGGCGCGCGCAGCAGCAGTCCGGCCGCGCCGAATCTGCCCCACCGGCGATCACCGTCGGGTCCCACGGCCCAGCCGTCCCCGTCACCTCGCATCGCGTCCGCCTCCCTGCCGCCCGACCGCCGACCGCGAGCCGGGCGTCCACCGTCCTCGGACGGCAACAACATCCCGTTACTGCTTATATGCTCGCCACACACAGTGCCACATCGGAAGGGGTGCTCTCGTGGACGTGCGCGTGACCCCCACGCTCGGTGCGGTGGGGAGTCGCCTCCAGCGTAACGACGTGCCGGCCGCCGCGACCGCCCACGCCGGCCCCTCCGACGAGGTGCGCGACCTGCTGCGCTCCACCCCCGCCAAGCTCGTCACCCTCGGTGTGCTGCTCGCCGTGCTCCTCCTCGTCTCCGGGGTCGCGGCGGGCCAGACGGTCACCGGCCGCAAGGCCACCCACGATCGGTTGCTCGCCACCACCGAACCGCTCGCCGATGCCGCACAGAACCTCTACAGCGCACTGTCGGTCGCGGACGCGGCGGCCGCCACCGGCTTCATCTCCGGCGGCATCGAGCCGAAGGAGGTCCGCGACCGCTACGCCCAGGCCGTCGGCGAGGCGTCCGCCCAGCTCGTCGCCGCCGCCGGCGGGATTCCCACCGGCGACCGTGCGGGCACCCGGCTGCTGTCCGGCATCGCCGAACGCCTCACCGTGTACACGGGCCTGGTCGAGACGGCGCGGGCGAACAACCGCGTCGGCAACCCGGTGGGTGCCGCCTATCTCGGCGAGGCGTCAAACCTGATGCAGTCGGCGCTGCTGCCGATGGCGCAGGAGCTGTACACGCAGAGCGTCTCGGCGGTCTCGTCGACGCAGCGCGCGTCGGTGCAGCCACCGTGGACGTCGATCGGTCTGCTGCTGGTGACGGTCGTCGCGCTCACCGCGGTGCACGTCATCATCTCCCGGATCAGCCGTCGCACCCTCAATCCCGGTCTGCTGCTGTCGATCGCGGCGACGGGAATCCTGCTGTGCTGGTTGCTCGTGGCCGGACTGATCTCGTCGAGCGCGACCGAGCGGGCGATCGTGCACGGGGCCGAGCCGCTCGGGGTGTTCACCGACAGCCGCATCCTCGCGCAGCAGGCACGCACCGCGGAGACCCTGCAGCTCGTGCGCCGCGACGCCACCGGCGAGTACGACGCGACGTTCGACCAGAGCATGTCCCGGCTCGGCGAGCTGCTCGCCGGGTATGCGTCCGGCGAGGAGGTGGAGATCGTCACCGATCCCGCCGTGCGTGCCGCCGAGGCACGCACCGCATGGCTGGCGTCGCACAATCGCATGCAGGCCGCGCTCGACCGCGGGGACTTCCCGGCCGCCGCGATCCTCGCGACCGGTCCCGGTCCCGACGAGGCCGTCGCCCAGTTCGCCACCCTCGACCGCGCCCTCGAACGCGGCATCGACCTCGCCCGCGCCGAACTGCGCGGCAACGAGGACCGCGCCGCGCAGACCCTGTCCGCGCTCGCCCCCGCCACGACGGCGTTGACGGGGCTGGCGCTGCTCGGCATCGTCGTCGGGCTGTGGCCGCGCCTGCGGGAGTACCGGTGAACGTGCGTCGTCTCGTCGCCGCGACGGTCGTCGCCGTCGCCGCATTCACGGGCGGCTGCGCGACCTCACCGCCGGAGATCCTCGCCGACCCGGACCCGTCCTACACAGAGCCGCCCCTGCCGGAACGCGCCACCGTCGCGCCCAGTGCGGCGCCCGTCCCCCCGGAACCGGACTGCGGCGACCCCACCGCCGGTCTGCGTCCCGACGGCGCGACGACCGGACCGACCCTCGACGCGATCCGGGCGCGCGGCCGGCTCGTCGTCGGGCTCGACACCGGCAGCAACCTGATGAGCTTCCGGGATCCGGCGACCGGCCGGATCACCGGATTCGACGTGGACGTCGCGCGGGAGATCGCGCGGGACCTGCTCGGCAGCCCGGACCTGCTCGACTTCCGGATCCTCAGTTCCGCGGACCGCGAGCAGGCGCTGCAGGACTCCACCGTCGACATCGTCGCCAAGACGATGACGATCACGTGTGCCCGCCGCGAACGGGTCGACTTCTCCACCGTCTACTTCCGGGCCCAGCAGCGCGTCCTGGTGGTCAAGGGGTCCGACGTCCGCGACGTCGCCGACCTGGCGGGCCGGCGGGTGTGTGTCGTGCAGGGAACCACGTCGCTCGACCGCCTCCGGCGGCTGCAGCCGTCCGCGGCGATCCTCACCGTCCCGACGTGGGCGGACTGCCTCGTGGTGCTGCAGCAGCGTCAGGTGGACGCGGTGAGCACCGACGACACGATCCTCGCCGGCCTCGCCTCGCAGGATCCGTACCTCGAGCTGGTCGGGACGTCGATCGGCAGCGAGCCGTACGGCATCGGCATCGCCAAGGGCCGCGAGGACCTGGTGCGGTTCGTCAACGGCACCCTCGAGCGGATCCGTCGCGACGGGACGTGGACGCAGCTCTACAACCGCTGGCTCCTCGTCCTCGGACCCGCCCCGGCGCCGCCGACCCCGACGTACGTGGACTGAGAGGCCGCATGTCCGACACCGAACACGACCCGGGCGCGGCGACGCAGCGCAGTGCCCCGCCGGACGGCGGGCCCGCCACCGAGCGCAGCGCCGCGCCGGAGACGGGACCCGCGACGCAGCGCAGCGCCCCGCCGGAAACCGCACCCGCCGCCCAGCGCAGCGCCCCCTCCCGGGGCAGCGTCCCGTCGCAGCGGTCGTCGCGGCGGTCCCGGCCGCGCGTGCCCTCGCGGCGGCGCCTCGCCGGGCTCGTGGACATCCCGGTCCCCGCACCCGTCGACCCGGCCTCCGTGGTGCTCCCGGATCCGCACGTGGCCGAGGGCAAGCGGTTCTGCTGGAAGTGCGGCAAGCCGGTCGGCCGCAGCACGCCGAACGGACCGGGCCCCACCTCCGGGCGCTGCCCCTCGTGCGGCACCCCGTTCGAGTTCGTCCCGATGCTGCCGCCCGGCGCCATCGTCGGCGGGCAGTACGAGGTGCAGGGCTGCCTCGCGCACGGCGGGCTGGGCTGGATCTACCTCGCCGTCGACCGGAACGTCAGCGACCGGTGGGTCGTGCTCAAGGGCCTGCTGCACTCGGGCGACGCCGAGGCGCAGGCCGTCGCCGTCGCCGAGAAGCAGTTCCTCGCCGAGGTGACGCACCCGAGCATCGTGAAGATCTTCAACTTCATCGAGCACCCGCGCCCGGACGGCACCCCGATGGGCTACATCGTCATGGAATACGTGGGCGGGCATTCGCTGCGCGAGGTGCTCGACAGCTGTCCCGAGCCGGCCCGGATGCCCGTCGAACAGGCCATCGCGTACGTCCTCGAGATCATGCCGGCGCTGAGCTACCTGCACTCGATCGGACTCGTCTACAACGACCTCAAGCCCGAGAACATCATGGTCACCGAGGAGCAGCTCAAGCTCATCGACCTCGGGGCCGTCACCGGCGTCGAGGACTACGGCTACCTGTACGGCACGCCCGGCTACCAGGCGCCGGAGATCGTGCGCACGGGCCCGACCGTCGCCACCGACATCTACACCGTCGGCCGGACCCTGGCCGTGCTCACCCTCGACATGCCGTGGCAGCAGGGCCGCCTGGCCGACGGCCTGCCCACCCCCGAGAAGGCACCGCTGCTGGCGGAGTACGAGTCGTACCACCGGCTGCTGCTGCGGGCGACCGACGCCGATCCGCAGCAGCGGTTCCGGTCGGCCGACGAGATGGCGAGCCAGCTGACGGGGGTCCTGCGGGAGATCCTGTCGCAGCAGACCGGCGAGGAGCATCCCGGCCTGTCGTCGGTCTTCAGCCGCCAGCGGACGACGTTCGGGACGGACGAGGCCGTCGGACGCACGGATTCGATCGTCGACGGCGTCGCGCGGGACGAGAACCTCTCGGCCCGCGACGTGGCGGCGGCGCTACCGGTGCCGCTGCTCGACCCCAACGATCCGAGCGCCGCGCTGCTCGCCGCCGCGGTGCACAGCGAGCCCCAGCAGACCCTCGACTCGCTGCGGCACGCGCGCGACAACGGGCTCGAACGCGTCGTCGGCACCGCGGACGTCTCGTTCTCCCGCGAGATCACCCTCGCGGAGGTGCGCGCCCATCTCGACCTGGGCCACGGCACCCGCGCCGCGGAGATCCTGCGCAAGCTCGAACGCGACCTCGGCGCGGACTGGCGCATCGACTGGTACGCCGGGCTGGCCGAACTCGTCAACGGCGAATTCGAGTCCTCCTTCGGCAGATTCGAGAAGGTACTCGCGGCAATGCCCGGCGAGACCGCACCCAAGCTGGCGCTCGCCGCAACCGCGGAACTCATTCTGCAGCACTGGGAGAGCGACGATCCCGAGGCCTGGCGCCGATTCTGCGAGAGCTACTACCGCACCGTGTGGCGCACCGACCACAACGTGGTCAGCGCGGCGTTCGGCCTCGCCCGGCAGCTCACCCGCCGCGGCGACCGGGCCGGTGCGATCGCGGCGCTCGACCAGGTGCCTGCGAGTTCCCGGCACCACGCCGTCGCCCGCATGACCACGGTGCTGATCCTGTTGCACGACAGGCCGATCGACGAACTCGAGGAAGCCGACCTGCGCGAGGCCGCGCGCCGGGTGGGGACGTTGTCGCCCGACGAGAGCCGGTTCCTGCAGATGCGCACCCTGGTGCTGTCGACGGCGCTCGACTGGGTGCGCGCCGGCCACTCCGCCCGCCGCGAACTCGACCCGATCCTCGACGTCCCCTTCACCGAGAAGGGACTTCGCGCCGGCACCGAGTCCGGCCTGCGCGCCCTCGCCCGCAACGCCCCCGCCCGCACGCACCGCTACACCCTCGTCGACCTGGCCAACGCCATCCGCCCCCGCAGCATCCTGTAGCCCGTCTCCGCGCCGAACGTTGAAGGGGTCGTTATGAAGACATCGGGCGAGTAGCACTCCCGACAACCGCCCCCTCGCGCGTCACCAACGGGCACCAGCCGCGTCCAAAGCTCGGCGGACACGTTCGACAACGATGTGCGGCCGTTCCCTGAGGAGCACGGCGCCCACCCGCACAACTCTCCAACCGTTCTCCTCGAGGACCGCATATCGATCGATGTCCCGCGCTCGCTGCCGCCGGTCCGTCCAGTGGTGCTCGCCGTCGTATTCGACGATCACCTTCCACCGTCCCCATCCCATGTCCGCTCTCGCCAGGAATCGTCCGGAGCCGTCTCGGATGATCAGCTGCGTTTCGGGCGCAGGCAGCCCGTGTCGAACGAGCAGGAGGCGAGTTCGCGTTTCGGGTGGAGACTCGGCTCCACCGTCGACGACGGCCAGCACGCGCCGGAGCTGTGCCACGCCCCTGGCGGCTCCGCGACTTGCCGCCACGTCGAATACGTCCGTCACCGGCAACCCCGTGGCGTTGCACAGGGCGTCCAGGGTTTCCACGGCGTGGTCGAAGCCGAGCGCGCGACCGAGATCGAACGCGGTGCGTGCCGGGGTCGTGACAATCAAGCCGCCGATCGTGCATACCTCGTGTGCGGCCAGGTCGGCCTTCCGCACGAGGATTGCCTTGGGCGCCCGCACGTGAGCACCGAACGCCAACTCTGGGGGCACTTCGTCGTCGATCCATCTGGTGCCGTGCACCGCCGCGGCCGACATGCCGGCAAGTACGCCTTTCCGTCCCGACCACAGCCACGCCGCGTGCGCACGGCCGACCGCGTCGAGCACGGTGCCCTTCGATACGTACACATTGCGATGGATGCGATCGAACCGGCAGCGCAGATCGTGAGCAGTGACCCGGCCCGAAGCCACAGCTTCCGTGCCGAGGAAGGGTCGACCGGAGAAAGTCATGCGCGCAGCATGCTGGTCGCGCCGCGGCCGGGAAAGCCCGCTCACGCCACTCTGTGGACAACTCGGAGCTGTCCACAGGTACCACCTCGAGGGGGCGGCCTTCGGGAGTGGCACCTGTACGATGTCGCGCCCTCGCCCCCTTCGGCCTACACCAGCGCCGCGGCCGCCCGCGCGATGGCGAGCTCCTCGTTGGTCGGGATCACGAGGATCTCCACCTGCGACGTGTCCGCCGAGATGCGCCGCTCGCCGCGTGCGGAGGCGGCGTTGCGGGTCTCGTCGACGGCGATGCCGAGACGCTCGAGGCCGGCGAGGGCGTCGCGGCGGACGTCGACGTTGTTCTCTCCCACCCCGCCGGTGAACACGACGACGTCGACGCCGCCCAGTTCGACGAGATACGCGCCGAGGTACTTGCGCAGGCGGTGCACGTAGACGTCGTAGGCGAGCTTCGCGTCCTCGGAGCCCTCGGCGACGAGCCGCAGCAGGGCGCGGAAGTCGTTGACCCCTGAGAGGCCCTTGAGCCCGGAGCGCCGGTTGAGCAGATCGTCGATGGAATCGACGTCCATCCCGGCGCTGCGGTTGAGGTGCAGCAGCACGCCGGGATCGATGTCGCCGCACCGGGTTCCCATGACGAGTCCTTCGAGCGGGGTCAACCCCATGGACGTGTCGACGGGCCGGCCGCCGGCGATCGCGGAGGCCGACGCACCGTTGCCGAGGTGCAGCACGATCTGGTTCAGTTCCGACAGTTCACGTCCGAGGAACCGGGCGGCGCGCTCGGACACGTACTGGTGCGACGTCCCGTGGAAGCCGTACCGCCGGATGCCGTGCGCCCGGGCGACGTCCCGGTCGATCGCGTAGGTGGCGGCCGCGGCGGGCAGTGCGTGGAAGAACGCGGTGTCGAACACCCCGACGTGCGGAATGCCGGGCAGTTCCTCCCGCGCGACCTCCATGCCGATGACGTTCGCCGGATTGTGCAGCGGCGCAAGAACGGCCAGTTCCTTCACGGTGCGCACCACGTCGTCGTCGACGAGGGTCGGCTCGTGGAACACCTCGCCGCCGTGTACGAGGCGATGGCCGACGGCGATGATGCCGGCCTCGCGCAGGGGGCGGCCCAGCGCCTCCACCCAGTCGAGGACGATCCGCAGTCCGGCGCGGTGGTTCTCGATGGGACCGACGTGTTCCTCGGTGCCGGTGGTGTGGTGGAACACGACCCTGCCCTCGGGCTCACCGATCCGCTCGATGAGCCCGTGCGCCACCGAGTCTCCGGTCTCGGGGTGGACGAGCTGGAACTTGATCGACGACGAGCCGGAGTTGAGCACCAGCACGGTGCCGTCCGTCTGGGAGCTCATTCGCCGGCCTCCTGCGCCTGGATGGCGGTGATCGCCACCGTGTTCACGATGTCCTGGATCAGCGCCCCACGCGACAGGTCGTTGACGGGCTTGCGCAGGCCCTGCAGGACCGGACCGACGGCCACGGCTCCGGCGCTGCGCTGCACGGCCTTGTAGGTGTTGTTGCCGGTGTTGAGGTCCGGGAAGATGAACACGGTCGCCCGGCCGGCGACCTCCGAGTCGGGAAGCTTGGCGCTGGCCACCGACGGTTCGATCGCGGCGTCGTACTGGATCGGTCCCTCCACCGGCAGGTCCGGCCGGCGCTCGCGCACCAGGGCGGTGGCGGCGCGGACCTTGTCGACGTCGACGCCCGAACCGGACTCGCCGGTCGAGTAGGACAGCATCGCGACGCGCGGTTCGATGCCGAAGCGGGCGGCGGTGGCGGCGGAGGAGATCGCGATGTCGGCGAGCTGATCGCTGGTGGGATCGGGCACCACCGCGCAGTCACCGTAGGCGAGCACCCGGTCCGACAGGCACATGAGGAAGATGCTCGACACCGTGGACACGCCGGGTTCGGTCTTGATGATCTCGAAGGACGGCCGGATGGTGTGCGCGGTGGTGTGCGCGGCACCGGAGACCATGCCGTCGGCGACGCCGAGGTGCACCATCATCGTGCCGAAGTACGAAATGTCGCTCATGATCTCGCGGGCGCGTTCGATCGTCATCCCCTTGTGGGCACGCAGCCGGGCATACTCCTCGGCGAACGGCTCGGCGTGTTCGGACGACCTGGGATCCAGCACGGTCGCCGCACTCAGGTCCACCCCGAGTTCGGCCGCCCGGCGCCGCACCTGCGTCTCGTCGCCGAGGATCGTCAGGTCGGCGATCTTGCGTTGCAGGACGCGGCCCGCCGCGCGCAGGATCCGGTCGTCGTCGCCTTCGGGCAGCACGATGTGCCGGCGCTGACGGCGGGCCCAGTCGATGAGCTGGTACTCGAACATCTGCGGGGTCGTGACGGACGGCCGGGGCACGTCGAGGCGGCTCAGCAACCGATCCGTGTCCACGTGCTGTTCCATCAGCGCGACGGCGGTGTCGATCTTGCGGTGCGCGCCGAGCGCCATGCGGCCGCGCGTCCGGTCGGCGGCCGACGCGGTGTCGAACGTCCCCAGGGTGGTCGTCAGGATCGGCAGGCTGGGCCTGAGTCCGGCGACGAGTTGCGCCATCGCCGGGTGCGGCAGGAGCCCACCGTTCATGATGATGCCGGCCAGCGACGGAAATCCTTCGGCGGCATTGGCATTCACAAGGGCGAGGAGCACGTCGGAGCGGTCGGCGGGGGCGATCACCACGACCCCCTCGGTGATGCGTTCGAGGATGTGTTCGGCGGTCATGCCGCCGACCATGACGCGCAGCGCCTCGCGGTGCAGCAGCTCGGGATCGCCGCTGTAGAGTTCGCCGTCGATCGCGGTCAGCAGTTCGCCCATGGTCGGCGCGACGAGGATCGGCACCTCCGGCAGCGTCCACAGCGGCACACCCCGGTCCCCGACGGCCGCGGCGATCTCGTCGAGCCGGTCGGAGGGACAGCGGTTGACGACGATTCCGGTCAGGTGGGCGTGCTGGGCGGCGAGTTCGGCCGTGCACACGCTGGTCAGTTGCGCCACCTCGTCGGGGGTGCGCCGGGAGCCGCGCAACACGAGCAGAACGGGCGCGTCGAGATTCGCGGCGATGCGCGCGTTGTAGCCGAGCTCGCTGGGGTTGGCGATCTCGGTGTAGTCGCTGCCGACGATGACGACGGCGTCGCACCGGTCCGCGACGGCGTGGTACTTGACGACGATCTCGCTGAGGGCGGCCTCGGGATCGGCATGCACGTCGTCGTAGGTGGCGCCGACGCACTCGTCGTAGTCGAGGTCGACGGTGATGCGTTCGAGGAGCAGTTCGAGGATGTAGTCGGTGTCGCCGTCGGAGCGGGCGATGGGGCGGAAGACGCCGACCCGGGCGGCGGAGGCACACAGCGCCTGGAGCAGGCCGAGCGCGACGGTGGACTTGCCGGTGTCGCCCTCCGGCGCAGCGATGTAGATACTCGACACGGACTCGGCGGCGGCGCTCATGGCTCACACCCTAACGCTGCGCCGGTGCGTCCTCTGGGCGGTGGGAGCAACCCAAAAGACGCACCGGCGGCGCAGCCGCGTCAGTCCGCGAGCGGGTCGAGCGCGAAGTCGTACGTGGCCACCTTGCGGCCGGCGTCGTCGACCTGTGGTTCGAGGACGAGTTCCGGTTTCGTCGCGGTCGCGACGTCGTCGTCGAGCCACTCACCACCGGCGAAGTACAGCTGGGTGATGATCGGCTGCCTGCCGGGTGCGGTCACCCGCAGGTGCAGGTGCGCCGGGCGCCACGGGTGCCATCCGGCTGCCTCGATGAACTGCCCGGTGGGCCCGTCGGTGGGGATCTGATACGGAGCCGGCTCGATGGTGGTGATGTCGTAGCGGCCCTCGGCGTCGGCGACGACGGTGCCGCGCAGATTCCATTGCGGAAGGTGCGGGGCGAACTGGGAGTAGTAGCCTTCGTCGTCGGCGTGCCAGATCTCGATCCGGGCCCCGCCGAGGCCCCGGCCGTCGAGGTCGGTGACCTGTCCGCGCAGGACCAGCGGGGGGTGGACGCGATCCTCGTCGCGCATCGGGAGTGTGCACCGCGCCGGTAGTTCCGGTGCGCCCGGAACGTAGTACGGCCCCTCGATGCTGCCCTTGGTGCCGCGGAACCTCCGAGAGTTGACGTCCTCGATCTCGTGCTCGACGAACACGTCCAGCAGCAGCGGCCACTCGCCGCCCTCGCCCACGTCGATGAGCCACTGCTTGAGCACGCGGTACTCGTCGTAGGTGACGGCATGTTTCCGGATCAGCGCGCCGAATCCCGCGAGGGCTTCGGTCGCGATGGCGGACAGACGCTCCGGTGAGGTGTCGGCGGTGCAGCGTTCGCCCTTGAACTTGTCGGTGGCGGCGTTGCCGGATGCGGCAGCGGTGGGGTTTTCGGTGATGGTCATGGTGTCTCCCGGGAAGTGGTCAGGCACGGCGGAAATGGGACACGTCGTCGTTGCCGACGAGGTCGGGCACGGTCCAGCCGTCGAGGTCGTACTCGCTCATGAACTGCTCGGCCAGGCCCTTCATGGCGGACACGTCCCCACGGCCTTCTGCGGCGAACAGCAGCTCGGCCTTGACGTTCTCGTGGTTGCCGGCGTAGTTCCGCTCGTACAGTTCGTGGCGGCCGCCGAACTCGGAGCCGATCGAGTCCCACAGGGCCTTCATGACCTTGACCCGGTCCACGGCGGTGATGCCGTCGGAGCCGCGGACGTACTTGTCCAGGTAGGGGCGCACCTCGGGATTCTTGAAGTCCGCCGCCGACGAGGGCAGGTAGATCAGGCCCGAGGCGACGTCCTGCTCGATGATCTCCTTGATGCGCGGGTAGCCCTGCATCGCGAACATCCGGTAGGTCAGGCCGTACTCGAGCTTCGGGATGACGGTGTCGCCGATCCACGGTTCCGGGTTGTTGACCATCGCGTCGGTGAGCGACCAGAACAGGTTGCGCCAGCCGATGACCTCCCCGACACGGGTCTGCACCCCGCGGAAACCGCCGGCGCCGGTCGCGTCGAGGGCCTTCATCAGCAGGCCCGCGATGAAGTCGAGCTTGACCGCAAGGCGCGTGCAACCCTGCAGCGTGAAGCGCTGGAGGAAGCCCGAGCCGCCGAGGAAGTTGTTGATCTTCTCCACGTCCCCGTACATGAACACGTTCTCCCACGGCACGAGCACCTTGTCGAAGATGAAGATCGCGTCGTTCTCGTCCATGCGCGAGGACAGCGGGTAGTCGAACGGGGATCCGACGACGTTGGCGTTCTGGCTGTAGGAGGCCCGCGAGATCAGCTTGATGCCGGGCGCGTCCATCGGCACCGTGCAGATCAGGGCGAATTCCTTCTTCTTGATCGGCAGGCCGTAGTGGGCGATGAAGTTGTAGTTGGTGATCGCCGAGCCGGTGGCGACGACCTTGGCGCCGGAGACGATCAGGCCCGCGTCGGTCTCCTTCTCCACCTTCATGAACACGTCGCCCACCTCGTCCGGCGGCAGCGACCGGTCCACCGGCGGGTTGATGATCGCGTGGTTCCAGTACAGGACCTTCTCCTGCGACTCGCGGTACCAGCGCTTGGCGTTGTCCTGGAACGGCGAGTAGAACTCGTCGTTGGCGCCGAGGGTGCCGAGGAAGGAGGCCTTGTAGTCGGGGGACCGGCCCATCCAGCCGTAGGTCATCCGCGCCCAGGTGGCGATGGCGTCGCGGTCGGCTCGCAGGTCGTCGGCGGACTTCGGGGTGCGGAAGAACGGCATGGTCACCCCGCCGTTGCCGGTGTCGGTCGGGGCGGTGAGGGTGCCGACGTGCTCGCCGGTGTGCAGCGCGTCGTAGAGGCGCGCCGTCATGCGGATGGAGTTGCGGAACGCCGGATGGTTGGTGAAGTCCTTGACGCGCTCGCCGTGCAGGTAGATTTCGCGACCGTCGTCGATCGACGCGATGTACTCGTCGCCGGTCATCGGCCGCGAGGCGAAGGTCTGCTGCTGATTGGCCGGGTGGTCCGCGGCGACGTTCACCTTCGACCGGTCGACGGTGCCGGTAGCGGGGGCTGCTTCGGTGGTGGTCATGGTCTTCCCTTCGAAAGAGGTGGGAGCGGGGTCAGGAGGCAGTGCGGGCGAGCTGCGAGGGCAGTGGGGTGAATGTGGTGGTGGCGTCGAACCATCCGCTGTGCGGATCGTCGAGGCACCCGTTCCACGCGGTCGAGCCGGACCGGTCCCCGAGGTCGTGGAAGGTGCTGCGGAAGAACAGGAGCGGGTCCTTCTCGGCGTCGACGGAGGCGTCGACGATCTCGCCGACGAAGATGACGTGGTCACCGCCGTCGTATTCGGCCCACGGGCGGCAGATCAGGGTGGCCGCGTTGCCGAGGAGGGCGGGTGCGATTCCGGTGTCGTCCCATGTCGGCGCGACGGCCTGCGGTCTGCCGGCGAAATGCAGTGCGGTGGAGAGCTGGTCGGCCGCCAGGATGTTCACGGCGAACGGCGCGTCGTCGAGGTAGCCACACGCCTTCGACGTCCGCGTCAGCGTCACCTGGCACAACCTCGGCTCCAGCGAGATGGCGGTGAAGGCCGTGACCGTGGCCCCGTGCGGAGCGCCCTCGGCGTTGGCGCACGTGACCACAGTGACCCCGCTGGCGAACTGACCGAAGATGTTGCGAATTGCTCGCTGGTCCATGAGGAGACCGCCTTTCTGCACGATGTGCGATCGCAGGTCGATCCGGAACGAGAACCAACGTATGACCCGGATCACACCCCGTCGATCCGCATTGCGAAGGTGCGATCCGCATTGCGAAGCGGGCTCGGAACGCACCGGATCATCCGGGCGGCACGTGACTGTCGTCACAGTACGGTGCTAGCGTGGGGAGCTGCCTACATACCGGCACGGCACCAGTTGGGAGGGTTGGAAGGGCGAATGCGAGCACCGGAAAGCCGCGGCTTCACGGACTGGGACGAAGTGCACGACGTGGTGTCCCAGGCGTACTTCCCGCACCAGCTGACGCTCCTCAGCCGCGGGCCCGCCGCCCGCACGTCGCTGGAATCGACCCAGCTCGGCGCCGCGCGGCTGGCGCGGATCGGCTTCGGCGTGGACGTGTCGATCCGTTCCGAGCATCCCGGCGCGTACGGCATCAACATCCCCCTGACCGGGCACCTGGTCACCGCCGTCGGCCGCGACGAGGTCGTGTCGGCTCCCGGGCTGGCGACGGTCTGCCCTCCCGACACCCCCACCGTCATCACCCGGTGGAGCAGTTCGTGCGAGATCATCGGGTTCAAGGTCGACCGCGACTACATGCAGCGCGAGATGGACCGCCTGCTCCCCCGTCCGGGTAGGCAGCTGCCCGCGCAGCTGGATCTGCGGGCGGGAGCGGGGGCCGACTGGCTGCGCCTCGTCCGAGCGGTCGCCGACGAGTCGCTGCGGGACAACGTCCTGCTGCGCAGCGTCCAGGTGGCCGAACAACTTTGCCGCGCCGTCACGACCGCGCTCGTGCTCGCCGCCGCACCGGACGACGGTGACGGCCCGACCGGGGTGCGGCCACGGATCGTCAAACGGGTGGTGGACGCGGTCCAGCAGGATCCGGCGCGCCCGTGGACCGCCGCGGAGATGGCCGAGCTCGTCGGCGTCAGCGTCCGCCGCATCCAGCAGGGCTTCCGCGAGTGCGTCGGCATGACGCCGATGGAGTATCTCGCCGACGTCCGGCTCGAGCGGGTGCACACCGATCTGTCCCGAAGCGATTCCAGTGCAACGGTATCCGATGTCGCCCTTCGCTGGGGCATCATGCACACCGGGCGGTTCGCCGCCGCGTACCGGCGCAAGTTCGGCGCCAGCCCGTCCGAGACGCTGCGCGGCGGGACCGCCTGACCTACAGGCGACGTCGTCGCCGGTGTGTCCTTCGGGCGGCTGGAACAGCCCAAAGGACGCACCGGCGGCGCAGCCGCGTCAGGCCAGCGCGCGCAGGCGCGGCGCGAGGTCGCGCTCGAACAGGTCGAGGAAGCGCCGCTGATCGTGCCCCGGCGCGTGGAACACCAGATGGTTCAGCCCCGCGTCGACATACGCCGCGACCTTCTCCACCGCCTCGTCCGGATCCGACGCCACGATCCACCGCCTGGCCACCTGCTCGATCGGCAGCGCATCGGCCGCCGCCTCCATCTGCACCGGATCGTCGATGCTGTGCTTCTGCTCCGCCGTCAGCGACAACGGCGCCCAGAACCGGGTGTTCTCCAGCGCCCGCTCCGGATCGGTGTCGTAGGAGATCTTGATCTCGATCATCTTGTCGATCGCCCCGGCGTCCCGCCCGGCCTTGCCCGCACCCTCGGCCACCGCCGGCAACAACTTCCCGGTGTAGAGCTCCATCCCCTTACCCGAGGTGCAGATGAACCCGTCCCCCGCCCGGCCCGCATACCGCGCCACCACCGGACCCCCCGCCGCGATGTACACCGGGATCCCGCCGGCGGGCACGTCGTAGATCGACGCCCCCCGGGTGCTGTAGAACTCGCCCTCGAAATCCACCCGCTCCCCGGTCCACAACTCACGCATCAACGCCACCGACTCCCGCAACCGCGCGAACCGCTCCTTGAACTCCGGCCACACCCCCGCATACCCGGTGGCGATCTCGTTGAGCGCCTCCCCGGTGCCGACCCCGAGCATCACCCGCCCCGGATACAGGCACCCCATCGTCGCGAACGCCTGCGCGATCACCGCCGGGTTGTACCGGAACGTCGGGGTCAGCACCGAGGTCCCCAACTGCAGCCGCGAGGTGCGCTCGCCGACCGCGGTCATCCACGCCAACGAGAACGGCGCATGCCCCCCGTTGTGCCGCCACGGCTGGAAATGATCCGACACCGTCGCCGAATCCATCCCGTGTTCCTCCGCCAGCACCGCCAGCTCCACCAGCTCCCGCGGCCCGAACTGCTCCGCCGACGCCTTGTACCCCAACTTCAGACCCTGCGACACCACGAACTCCTACCCGTCTACGAATCCGGCCGGGTTCGAGTATGCCCAGACACGTGTGACGGACGCGACGTCACCTCTCGGCCTCGGCAAGATGCAGGTCGGGTTTCCAGTCGTAGACGACGCTGGTGCGCAGCAGGATGTCCTGCAGGGACCGGCGGCGGCGATCCACCGCCACCCACAGCAGCCCGAACCCGAACATCACGCACAGCCCGGCGCGCAGCCCCGCCCGGACCCATCCGACGAGGTCGCCGTTGCGGCTCACCATCCGCAGCCCCATCACCACCGCGCCGACCGTGCGACCGGTGGTGGCCCAGGACACCGTCAGGTACAGCGACGCGACACCGACGAACACACCGACGGACAGCAGAACGTGTGCGTCGGGGAAGGAGAACTCCTGCGGCGAGAACAGCAACCGCACGAGTACCACGGCGAGATAGATCGCGCCCATCACGGTCAGGACCACGCCGAGGTCGATGGCTGCGGCGATGCCCCTCGTGACGATTCCGGCGGGTCGGTGGGATGGTTCCCGGTTGCTCATGCCGGTTCTTCCGGGATCTCGGCGCGCCCGAACAACCGGCCGACGAACCCGGATACCGCATCGTCGGCGTGCATACCCTGGCTGCGCACGCCGCGCATCGCCTCGGTGGACATGGACCCGGTCGACTCGCGGATGATGGTCGGCAGGTCGACGCCTTCGATCACCGCGTTCGCCAGGCCGATGAGGTCGACTCGCCCGATGATCGCATCCACGTCGATCGTCGCGGCGACGGCGTCCAGGTCGACCCGATCGATGATCGCGCCCACGTCGATCGTCGCCGCAACCGCATCCAGGTCCACCCGATCGATGATCGCGCCCACGTCGATCGTCGCCGCAACCGCATCCAGGTCCACCCGATCGATGATCGCGCCCACGTCCACCCGTTCCGCCACCGCGTCGATGTCCACGCGGTCCAGGATCGGTGCGATGTCGACGCGCGCCGCGATCGCGTCCAGGTCCACCCGACCGACGATCCGCTCGACGTCGACGCCCTCGGCGACGGCATCGAGGTCGACGTGGTCCCGCACGACGGCGGTGATGTCGACCTCGTCCAGCGCGGCGCTCACCACCCGGCGCACCACAGCGCGCAGCAACCGGTCCGCGATCTCGTCCCCGGCGCGCAGGGTCTCGGCGCCGCGCGCCTCGAGCGCGACGAGCGCGGGGTCCACACCCGGTAGACGACGTGCCGCGTCGACACCGAACAGGAGCATGCGACGAATCCCGTCGCCCACGGTCGCGGCGGCACCGACCGCCACGCGTACCGGGTCGGGGCCGGTCCTGCCGTTCATACCGACATCAAAGCCCTCCGGCGCCCGAAATGCACGTGGTTCGCGATCGGCCCGTCCGAGGGTCGATCGCACGGTTCACGCGGAGCGGTCCAGCTGCGGCGCAGCCCGGAGCGACGCCGGGCCGAATTCGACGGTGACGGACACGGCACCGGAATGCACGAGGAGGGCATGCACCGCCCCGCTGTACCGGCTCCGATGGTCCGCGAGGCGCCGCACATTCGGTACCGGAACCGCGGGGGCCTCCGACACGGGCAACAGGATCTCCGCGTCGAGCCGGCTGCGGCTCCCCTCGATCAGCAGGCCCTCCGCGACCACCCAGCGAACCGGCACATCATGCCGCTGCTGCACGTCGCCCACCACCAGTGCCACGTGCTCTTCGTCGTCGTCCACGACGGTGAGCAGACGCCCTCTCCGGGTTCCGACCGTCAGCGGCACGTCCGATACGAGTTCGGGACCGCCCGAGTCGATCCCCGCCTGATCGAGGAACGGACATCCGTTGGTGCGCAGGATCATTCGCCTCGTGTTCCAGCTGAAGAACGGCTCGTCTGTGGTGTTCACGACTCTCGTTCCTCCTTCACGCAGTCGACGAGATGTGCTATCTCCATCTTCGGCGGGAGGAGCGGTCGCGAACTGTCCCAGATCCGGACAGGGATCCTCGTCGCGGCAACCGGCGCGGCGCGACGATCGCCCGTAGGTGACTACTCGCCGGTGAATCCGAACAGAGTCAGCTTCCGGTACAGCGACGACCGCGAGATTCCCAGCGCGCGCGCAGCGTGCACACGGTTGCCTCCGGTTTCCCGCAGGATCTTGGCGATGAGATCCCGTTCGGCGGACTCGACCGCGTTGAGTTGCCTGCGCGGACCGTGCCGGCACCATTCGGGCAGGTCCTCGACGGTGATGGCGCCCGCAGGCCGTTGTGCGACGGCGCTCCGCAGTGCCGCCTCGACCTCGTGGATGTTGCGCGGCCACGGATAGCGCGCCAGCACCCGCATGGCGTCGGGAGCGACCGCTCGGCTCTGCGATCCGCTGATCTTGCGGAGCACCTGCGCCACGACCCCGGCGATGTCGTCGGTGCGGTGCCGCAGCGCAGGAACGTGCACGGTCCGGTCGAGCGCCGCCAGCAGCGGTGCCAGGGCCTCGGACGGCGGCTCCTCGGACTCCTCCATGGTGGCCACGACGAATATGTGCTCGGGGACGGGTTCCGCCAGGGTCTCGGCCAAGGTCGTCGTGAGCGGGGCGGGCATGGCCTGGATGTTGCGCAGCACGTACAGGGTGGGGTTGGTGGAGGACACCGTGAGCCCGGACAGGTCGGTCTCGCTCCCGTCCACGAGGATGCTCCGCCCCCCGGTGTACAGGGAGTGGAAGATCTCCGACGCGAGAGACGCCTTCCCCGTGCCCGGTTCGCCGGTGAGGAGCAACTTCGCCCCGGCGGACAGGGCCTCCTCGATCTCGTTGCAGGCGCGCATCCACAGCGCGGAGGAACCGCTCGAGCGGAGACGATCGGTGCCGGCAGCGGCCAGACCGACCCGCCCGGAGTGCAGCCGGTGCTCGCGGACACGGTTCGGAACGGACGGAAGCGGTGCCGCGGCCGCGGCCGCCTCGGAGACCTCGACGAGGTATCCGGCGGTGTCCTCGCCCGCCAGGATCCGGGTCGCGCGAACCCGGACGGACAGGCCGGTGCCCAGCTCGACCAGTTCGTCGATGCGCGCGCGGTGCCCGATGACGTAGTCGACGTGTTCACCGACACGGCGTTGGTCCTCCGGCGCGAGGAGGGTGTGGGCGAGCGGATTCGCGAGCGACATCGCGCTCCCGATCGCCATGAGGGCCGTGCCGCCGCGAGCGTCGGCCCGCACGAACGCGTCGAACAGCGCGTGCTGGCGGGCGCTCCGGTCCCGGAACAGATTCTGTTCGATCTCCGCCGCCGCGGTCCGCACGACGGTCGTGAGCAGCGGCGAGGAATGCTCGGTGAGGCAGCTGATGTCGATGACGCCGGCGACGCGTCCGCTGAACGGGTCCCGGATCGGCGCCCCGGAGCAGGCGAACGGCTGGAACCGTTCGTGGAAGTGCTCGGCGCCCTCGATCTGCACCGGGCGCCCGGATTCCAGCACGGTGCCGACGCCGTTGGTGCCGATCTGCCCCTCGCAGTAGTCGAATCCCGGCGCGAGGGAGACATGGTCGAGCAACCGTCCGATGGCGCGGGCCCCGTCGAGGCGCATCAGCACCTGTGCCTTGGCGTCGGTCAGGGCGATGCTCACCGGGACGTCGACGGTCTCCTCCGCGAGGCGGTCCAGGACCGGCAGCGAGCACTGGACCAGCCGAGAGGTCCGGTCCACCTCCCCCGCGAACCGGACCTCCCCACCGGACGGTCGCACGCCCGCCGCGGCGGAGCGCCGCCACGACGCGGACACGACGGAGGAGACCAGCGAATCGTCCGGTTCGCCGGAGTCGAGGAATCCGGCCCGGGCGACCGCCACCCGCAGCCGTCGGTCCGCGCTCTTCATCGGGCGCCTCGCCCCGGCACTCTCGTGATGCACGTCACGCCTCCAGGGTAGCGTCCGCCCCCGGGCCGGTGCCCCTCCCCGCGGCACCGGCGTGCAGGTAGTCCACGTTCAAGCACCGTGGCCGTCGAGCCGGGCCAGCCGGGCGAGCACCGTCTCCGGGACCGCATCCGCCGGCAGGTGCGCGAGCCGGAACGCGCCGCGGGCGTCCGGTACGGCAGCGTCGTCGGCGAGCCAGTAGCCGGAGCCGACGACGTCACCCTCGTGCGCGCCGACCGAGACGGTGTCCTCGCCGCGCAGTCCGATCTCCCACCGGTAGTGCGCGGCCACGTTCGTCACCGGCACGTACGACTGCGGATCGACCGGCGGTAGCGCGGCGGCGTCGGCGCCGGGCGCGATCCGCTCGTCGAGCAGGACCGCCGAGACCGGCACCTCGGCGAAGCCGCGCAGCCAGTCGGCGACGTACATCGCCGCGGCCTCGACGCGGTCCGCGTCCAGGTCCGCGACGTCTCCGGGGTGGGTCGCCGCCAGCCAGGCCCGCGGCGAGGGGATCTGCAGCACCAGCGGCAGCCGCGTCGTGCCGGCCACGGTGGCGGCGAGCGTCGCCACGGCGCGGGCGGTCGCGGCGTCCGCCAGCAGTGCCCGCAACGCGTACCCGGTCCGGGACCGTGCGGCCATCGCCTCGCGCAGGCGCGGGTCGTCCGCCGCGAGGCGGTAGTACTCGCCGAGATCGAGCAGCGTGACGTCCGGTCGCAGCAGCCCGTGGGCCTGGTTGAGGAAGTTCGACAGCGCGGTGGGATCCTCCCAGGGCACCGGGTTGCCGCGGAGCAGGACCCGGCGGCTGTAGTCGAGATGGTCGACGACGAGCGGGACCCGGCGCCCGGAGACCGGCGCGTCGAGTACGGCGGGAAACGAGATGGTCATGTTTCTGACTCCAGGGAGTGGGTGCCCGCACGGTGAGGGGAGCACACGTGCGGGCACCCGGCTTGGGTGGATCCGGTGGCCGGAGCCGGCCGGAACCGGCTCCGGCCGGACCGGTTTCAGGACTTGCGGTGGACGATCTCGCCGTGCTTGGACTCGAGTTCCTTCACCCGGGCCGTGAGCTCGGCGATCTTCAGCTCCCGCCGGTCGGGCATCATGATGATCGGCATCTTGTCGATCGTCGTGGTGACCCGCTCGGCGCCGTGCACGGTGAAGTGCGTGGCGGTCAGTTCCTCGGTGTCGCCCCAGGATCCGTAGTACAGCAGGTCCTGCGGCGGTTCGGGCGTCACGAACTTCTCGACGAACTCGCCGTAGGGCACACCGCGGGAGAGCCGGTCGCGCCGCATCGACGCACGTAGCGTCTCCGTGGCGTCGACGTCCACGACGAACGTGTCCGGCGCGTACACGACGCCGTAGATGTCGTGCGCCACCTTCGCGGAGATCCGGTCGATCTCGAGATCCGCGACCACGTCCTCCGGGGCGCGTTCGAGCGGATCTCCGTACCCTCCGCCCGTGCCCTGCGAAATCATGTACAGCTCACCGTCCTTGGCGACGTCGAACTGCAGACCCATGTGGCTGGTGCTGTACTCGGCGCCCTCGAAGGGCTGTTCGTTCATCACCTTCTCGATGGACAGGTCGAACCGTTCCGGGTTGCGGCGCAGCTCGTCGTAGACGTTGACGCCCTTGACCGTCGCGAGCGGGTAGGTGTTGCAGCCGTACCCGCCGAACTGTCCGCTGATGGAGGAGAACTTGGCACCGGAGGTCACCGTCATGAAGCCCCACAGCGGGGTGCCCTCGGCCGCCACGATCATCTCGTAGCCCATGCCGCCGCGGTACTTGCCGAAGCCCTGGTTGTCGCGGACGATCCGCTTGCTCACCAGCTGCATGAAGGGCACCTCCTCCTCCATGACCTCCTGCTCGGCCGTGTCGGCCATCGCGCAGAAGAGCGGGGAGACCGCGTCCTCGCCGTCCCGGAACGCCTTGGCGCCGCCGCCCATTCCGTTCAGGTCGGCGCACAGGTTGCCGACCTGGTCGCCGTGCTGGGTGACCCCGCCCCACAGGAAGGTGTTGATCTGGTTGAACCAGGGCGCGATGACGTTGGAGAACTTCTCCGGGTTGGAGAATTGCAGCTTGGCCCAGGGATTCTGGAGCGCCGAGAAGCCGCGGAAGGAGGCCTGCAGCGACTGGCCCATGGGGGCGTCGTAGCCGGCGTCGGACCACGTGTGCTCGTCGGAGATGATCTCGATCGGGCTCATCGCGGAGGTGCAGCGCGGCAGGTCCGGCCACCAGAACGCGAGGATGGCCTGCATCATCATCGACTTGACCGAGCACAGCGGCGAGTTGATGGCCCGGTTCAGGATCTCCGGTCCGCTGCCCCGCAGGTCGATGGTCATCTTGTCGCCCCGGACCGTGATGGAGCAGGCGAGCTTGATGAGGATGTTCTCCTTGAGGGTGGAGTCCATGAACTGGTTGAACCGGACTGTGCCGTCGGGCAGTTCCCGGATGCGCCGGCGCACCTCGGCCTCGACGTCCTCGACGGTGATCCGCAGCGCCGCGACGAACGTCTCCACGCCGACCTCGTCGATGATCTTGTCGACGCGTTCCTGGATGCGCTGGACCGCACCGATCTTCACCTTCAGGTCGGCCAGCTGGAGCTTCGGGTCGCGGACCGAGTGCTGCAGGAAGGTGAGCAGGTCGCGGCGCAGCTCGCCGCGCTCGACGATCTTGAACGGGCTCATCCGCAGGCCGTCGTCGAACGGGGTCTCCGAGCCGGAGGGCATGCCGCCCGGTTCGCAGGCGCCGTTCTCGCCCTCGTGGATCGTGGCGGCCACCCAGGCGATGATGCGGTCGTCCCGGATGATCGGCATGATCATCGACTGGTCGGTGTTGTGGACGTTGCCGAAGCGGGCGTCGTTGTGGATGAACCCGTCGCCGGGGTGGATTCCGACGGTCGGCTCGTCCTTCCAGTACTTCATGATGTACCGGATGGGGTGGTGCAGGATCGCGGAGAAGGCGATCACGCCGTGGCAGGACAGGTAAGTGACGTCCCCGGCCGCCGTGTAGATGGCCGTGGTGAGGTCGCCCCACTTGGCGCCCGGCGCCGCGCCCATCGCCTCGCACATCTCGAAGCCCTCGTCGAGGGCGCCCGCGAGGCGCTTGCGGATGCGGTCCACCTGGAGGGGGTCGACCCCGTCGGCGAGGCATTCCTGCTCGAACTCGCTGCGGGAGGTGATGTGGTGCGAACGCATGATCTCCCGGTCCGGCCCGAGGAACAGCGTCGTCTCGTCCATGAAGTCGTCGACCCACTGCTGCTCCTGCTCGTTCAGCGAAGCGGTTGCAAGGCGCTGCTCCGCAGCGGCTGTGAGGTCGTCGTGAAGTGCGGTCATGGCTGTGTCTCCTGTGTTTCTGCGCTAGTCCTTGAGGAACCAGACGGCGCCCTGCGGTGAGGGTTCGAGGCGCCAGCCCGGCTCGACGAGGTAGGTCGTGTTCTCGGTGGTGACGATCGCCGGACCGGGAATCACGTGGTGGTGACTCAGCGCGTCGGCGTCGTAGATCGCGGTGGTGATCGCCCGGGGATGCGCGACGAAATGGACGTCGCGGTGCCCGACCGGCGTCGGCAGCGTCCGCTCCCCGTCGTGGTGCAGGGAATCGAACTCGACGGTCTCACCGTTGACGTAGGACGCGACCCTGATGGTCTGGACGCGGATGCCGGCCTCGGGTGCGGCCGACCCCTCGCCGTAGCGCTTGGAGTAGATGTCGGAGAACGTACGGATCAGGTGGAGCACGTCACCGACGCCGTGGATCCGGTTGATGTCGAAGGCCACTGCCGTCGTCACGAGCTGGTTGCCGTAGCGCAGGTCCATCTCGAGGCGGTGCTCGATCGCCCCGTCGCCGACACCCTGGCGTCGCAGATCCTCCGCGCCCCGGGCCTCGAGCGCGGCGACGATGTCGTTGAATTCGTCGTAGCTGTCGTAGAGCCCGCGGGTGGTGGCGTTGTAGAGCACCACGTGGACGCCGCGCTCGTGGATGTGCAGCTGCTTCATGTTGCCGGCGCCGCAGGCGGAGAACACCGAGGAGAACGGCGGGGCGAGGATCTTGCGGATGCCGGCCTGGTCGGCGATCCCGCACGCATGCAGCGGGCCGTTGCCGCCGTACGCGAGCATGGTGAAGTCCTCCGGCAGATAGCCGCGCACCCGCAGCTCCTTGGCGATGCCGATCGCCATCTGCTCGTCGACGGACCGCTTGATGACCTTGGCGACGTCGATGACGTCGAGGTCGAGCTCGTCGCACAGCTGTTCCTCGACGGCGAACACCGCCCGCTTGCGGTTGAGCTTGATGAAGCCGTTGGCGTAGTTGTCCGGATCGAGGTAGCCGAGCAGCAGGTCGGCGTCGGTCACCGTGGGGCGCAGCCCGCCGCGGTCGTAGCAGGCCGGACCGGGGTCCGAGCCGGCGGACTCGGGCCCGAGCCGGACCGAGTGGTGGATCCGGTCGTAGCTTGCGATGGAACCACCACCGGCGCCGAGGGTTTCGAGGTGGATCATCGGGACCGAGACCAGCCAGCGGTCGATCGTGGGCTGGAAGTCGTAGTGCTTCACGCCGCCCGCGGGTACCAGTCCGATGTCGAAGGACGTGCCGCCCATGTCGGTGGTGATGATGTTGCCGATCCCCGAGGACTCCGACAGATGCTCGGCGGCACTGACACCCGCGACGGGACCCGAGTGGATGGTCTGCAGGGCATCGGTCGAGTTCATCTGGGCCATGCCGCCGGAGTTGTGGATGATGAGCATCGGCTTGTCGTAGCCCGAGTCGCGCAGGTTGTTCGCGAGCTGGCTCATGGCGTGGAACATGATGCCGTGCAGGAAGCCGTCGACGATGGTGGACGTCGCGCGGACGTACTCGCCCTTGCGCCCGGAGACCTGGTGGCCGAGCAGTACCGGGATCGCGCCGAGCTGATGCTCCGGGTACTCCTCCTGGATGATCTCCATGATCCGCAGCTCGTGGGTGGGATTCTCGGTGGCGTTCACCAGCGACACCACGAGCGCCTGCGCACCGGCGTCGACGAGTTCGCGCACCATCGTGCGCACGTTCTGCTCGACGAGCGGAACGACGATCTCGCCGGCGGAGTTGACCCGCTCCTGGACCGACCGGATCAGGCTCCGGTGGACCAGCGGTTCGGGCCGCTCCGCGGCCGGCAGGTTCTGCTGCATCGACGGATCGAGTCCCTCGCCGTATCCGCGGCCGCGGGAGAGCGGGATGGTGTCCTCGAAGCCGTGGGTGACGATGGCACCGACGCGCGGGCCCTTGCGCTCGATGAGGGCGTTGGTGCCGAGCGTGGTCGCGTAGCGGACCGAATCCACCTGGGACAGGACGTCGTCCCGGTCCAGTTCGGCTCGGCGGCAGGCGAGGTCGAGTGCCTCGTTGAATCCCTGCGCCAGGTTGTGGTGGGTGGTGAGGGCCTTGGCCTCGACGTACTTGTCGTCCCAGGCGAAGAAGCAGTCGGTGAAGGTGCCGCCGATGTCGACGGAGATTCGTTTCATGGTGACGAGGTTCCTTGCGGGTCGCGGTGACTAGTGGTGGTTGTGGCGCCGGCCTTCGAACTCGCCCTCGGCGTCCTGGCCGGGGCCGTACGTGACGACCTGTCCGGGATCGGTGCCGCGTTCGAGCCACTGGGCGCGCAAGGCGTCGACGTCCCATTCCATGTCGACGGTCGGGGGGTGTCCCGGCGGGATGTACTCGGTCTCGATCTGGGTGCCGCAGCCGGGGCAGTAGTACTCGAGGATGCGGCAGTAGGCCGGGTCCGGCGAGAAGGTGAACTCGTAGCGGTCGGGATCGATGATCGGCTGGTGGATCTCGCGCGGGTCGCGGTCGTAGACCAGGGTGCCTTCCTTGTAATTGCCGCGGGCGCTGCCGAGTTCGTGCCGGCACACCCGGCACACCCACAGTTCGCTGTCGAGGTCGATGACCAGGTATTCGGTCATGGGGATCTGCATGTCGTGCATCCTTCGAACGAGCCTGCGGTCGAACAGGCTTCGGGCTCTGTCGGTCAGTGGGTGTCGGTGAGCAGCAGGTCGCCGCCGGCGGTGACGTCGAACTTCCAGCCCTCCTGCACGCGGGCGGTGAAGAAGGGGCCTTCGACGATGGCCGGGCCCTCGGCGGTGGCGCCGGGCTCCTGGTCGGCCAGCGCGAACACCGGCACCGCCCGTCGGCCGCCGGCTCCGAGCACGGTGCGCTCCCCGGCCGCCCGGGGATCGCGGGCCTCGGCGAAGGAGCCGTGCGGGAGCTCGATCCGGTTCATCCGGCGGGTGGCCACCAGGGTCAGCGCGGTGGACGCGCCGGGCAGGAGCTCGACGTACTCGCCGGGTTCGTACGACGCCTCGTCGACCGTGGCCCCGTGCGCATCCTCGGTGGTCAGGGTCCAGGAGAGTTCGCAGTCGGTGAGGGCGTGCCCCTCCTGGAACATGTCCCGTTCGGCCTTGGCCAGCAGGTCGGCCACGGCCGCGGCGAGCGTCGCCTCCGCCGTGTCCGCGACGTCGGCCTCGTAGCTCTGCCCGATGTCGGAGAACCCGATCCCGAAGGCGGAGAACACCGCCGCGAGCTTGGGGACGAGCACGCTGCGCACGCCCGCGACCCGCGCCGCGCCACACGCACTCATCGGGCCGGCGCCGCCGAACGCGGCGATGGTGGTCTCGTCGGCCTCCGACACCGCGGGCGCGACGGCGTTGCCCATCGCGGTGAAGTACGCCTGCTCCATCGCGAGCAGCGCCTCGTCGAGGGTGAGGCCGAGAGGTTCGGCCACCGTGGCGGTGACGACGGCGCGGGCCCGGTCCGCGTCGAGGGTGAAGTCGCCGTCGAGGTAGGTGGTGGGGTCGAGGACGCCGAGGAGGAGGTTGACGTCGGTGATGGTGGCGGACGTGCCGCCGAAGCCGAAGCAGGCCGGTCCGGGTGCCGCACCGACGCTTTCCGGTCCGACGGTGATCGCCCCGTCGGTGACGGTGATGATGGAGCTGCCGCCGATGCCGGCCGACTCGACGTTCGACATCGGGAAGGAGATCGGGATGCCGGCGATCGAGCCGCGGCGGTCGGTGAGGATCTCCCGCCCGGCCACCGTGCCGATGTCGGTCGTGGTGCCGCCGACGTCGATCATGAGAACGTGCTTGAGGCCGTAGATCTCGGCGAGCGCCCGGGTGCCTTCGAGGCCGCCGCGCGGGCCGGACGAGTACGTCTTGAGGGCCACGGACTTCGCGACGCGCGAGGAGGCGCCGTCGTTGCGGTAGATCAGCAGCGGGTTCTTGACGCGGTGGTCACGCAGCCGGTGCTCGGCGTTGTAGAGGAACCGTTCCATCGTCGGGTGCAGGAACGTGTTGATCACGGCCGACCAGACCCGCCGGGCCGGCGTGCGGTCGGTGGTGAAGTCCCACGAGTACAGGAACGGAACCGAGCCGAGCAGGTGGCGCGGGAACTTGCGCAGCAGGATGCCGCGCAGCTTCCGCTCGCGTCCGTCGTCGGTGTCCCCGACGGCGACGACGATGCGGGCGGCACCGTCGGTGGTGAGACGGTTGACCCGGGCGACCAGCTCCCCCTCGAGGTCCGCGGCCTCGGCGTCGACGACGGCCACCCGGGCCCCGACGAGGTCGTCGAACAGCGCCTGCTGCTCGGGGGTGCGGCGCAGCTCGTCGACGAGGGCGGCCGAGTCGGTGATGATGCCGATGCGGGGGCCCTTGCGCTCGACGAGCGCGTTCGTCCCCTGCGTGGTCGAGTAACGGATGTGCGCCGTCGAGTGCAGCAGTGCAGGCAGGTCCTCGGCTCCGTAGATCTCCTTCGACACCTTCGTCAATCCGTCGAACAGGCACTGCGACAGATCGAACGGTGTGGTGAGGGTCTTGGTGAAGCTGAATTCGTGGCCGTCCCAGGCGCAGATGTCGGTGAGCGTGCCACCGTTGTCGATGTTGATGAGTCTGTCCATCGGGTGTCCCCCGTTTCGGGTTGCGGTGATGCGGTTCGAATGAGGAAGAGCATGCGTCCGGACCCGAAGATGTGAAGTGTGCCACTTTCGGACACCCGCTATGACGTGGCTCATTTCCCGCCCTCGGACGCCCCTCGACCTGCGGATTCGAGCGCGCGTCGCCGGAACGGGGCCGTTCGGCCCCCGAACCGGCGGGAGGGGTGGGCGGCTCCCGCGGACGGGGAGTGTCCGGAATTGGGACGGTGCACCGGCGGGCCACGACGGCGGGACACCGGCACCCGCGGCGACCGGTGCCGTCCGCCGTCGATCCACGCGAAAGCCTTGTCGAGACAGCGTATTCGGTGGCACCCGACGCTCCGGGGTGGCGACGACAGGCCACGGCGGCGCCTACCGTAAGGTCGGCTCGGTGACACCGCTCGAACTGTTCCTCGTCGCCCTGGCCGGGCTGGGCGCCGGCGCGATCAACGCGCTGGTCGGCTCCGGGACCCTCATCACCTTCCCGACCCTCGTCGCCTTCGGCCTGCCGCCGGTGACCGCCACGATGTCCAACGCGGTCGGGCTCGTCGCGGGTGGGGTGTCGAGCACGTGGGGGTACCGGCGGGAGCTGCGCGGACAGTGGCCCCGGCTACGGTGGCAGATCCCCGCGTCGGTCTCCGGCGCGGTCCTCGGATCGTGGCTGCTGCTGAACCTGCCCGAGTCGGCCTTCGAGACGATCGTGCCCGTCCTGCTCGTGCTGGCGCTGCTCCTCGTCGTGTTCCAGCCGAAGCTGCAGCAGTGGGTGCTGCGCCGCTCCGGCGGCCCGGAGGAGCAGATCGGCCCCGCCCGGATGACGGCGCTGATCGTCGGCACCTTCGCAGTGGGCGTGTACGGCGGCTACTTCACAGCCGCGCAGGGCATCCTGCTGATGGGCCTGTTCGGCGCGCTGCTGCACGATCACATCCAGCGGCAGAACGCCGCGAAGAATCTGCTCTCGCTGCTGGTGAACGTCGTGGCCGCCACCGCCTACACGCTGGTCGCGTTCGACCGGATCGACTGGACGGTGGCGGCGCTGATCGCCGTGGGCTCGCTGATCGGCGGGGCCCTCGGCTCCCGGTACGGCCGCCGGCTCTCGCCCACGGCGCTGCGTGCCGTCATCGTCGTGGTCGGGTTGATCGGCTTGTACCGGCTGCTGGCCTGAGCGGTCGGTGACACACTCGAACGGTGAGCGACGAACCCACACCCGCGCCGGTCTGGAACTACCTGATGGACATGGACGGCGTCCTGGTCCACGAGGAACACCTGATTCCCGGCGCCGACGCGTTCCTGACCGAGCTGCGCGAGAACGGCACGCCGTTCATGGTGCTCACCAACAACTCGATCCGCACTCCGCGGGATCTGCGGGCCCGGCTGCTGCGCACCGGGCTCGACGTCCCGGAGAAGTCGATCTGGACGTCGGCGCTGGCGACGGCGACGTTCCTGGCGAATCAGCGCCCCGGTGGCAGCGCATACGTGGTGGGCGAGTCGGGGCTGACCACGGCCCTGCACGACATCGGCTACGTCCTCACCGACAGCGATCCGGACTACGTCGTCCTGGGGGAAACCCGCACGTACTCGTTCGAGGCGATCACCACGGCGATCCGGCTCGTCGAGCGGGGTGCCCGGTTCATCGCGACCAATCCGGATCCGACCGGACCGTCGCGGGAGGGCTCGCTCCCCGCCACCGGGGCCGTCGCGGCCCTGATCACCCGCGCGACGGGCCGCGAACCGTACTTCGTGGGCAAGCCCAATGCCCTGATGATGCGGTCCGCCCTGCGCGCGATCGGCGCGCACTCGGAGCACACGCTCATGATCGGCGACCGCATGGACACCGATATCGTCTGCGGCCTCGAGGCGGGCCTGCAGACACTGCTGGTCCTCACCGGCATCTCCACCCGCGAGTCCGTGGAGATGTTCCCCTACCGGCCCACCCGCGTCATCGAATCGATCGCGGAACTGGTGGGGCGCACCGCGAATCCGTTCTGAGCGGCATCGAGCGGGCGGTTTCGACGCCGAAGGGGAGGTTGTCGCGCATGCCACTCGGGCGATGCCGCAACAACCTCCCCGTCACCGTTCATCCATGACGCCACTGCCCGGCCCCCACCGGACCGGGCAGCGACGACGCCCCGCCGACGAGAGGATGAGGTTCTCGTCGGCGGGGCTGCTCACCTCTGAAGGCGCCTCGCTCAGCCGATGCTGAAGGGCTGGCCCCAGAGGGTGACCTGCTGGACATTGGTCCCGGTGTCGACGGTGACCTTGATGTAGTTGCGAGCCTGCGCGTAGCCGGCGCAACCGGACACGGCGAGGGTCGAATCGGTCCACGTGACGCTGCCGTTCGGGCCCTTCACGACGTTGAACGGAACATGCTGCTCTTCGTCGAAGGCGTTCGCGATGGTGCGGTCGAGGATCTTGAAGTCCTGGGCCTGGCCCGGGCCGAGCGTGACCGTGCCGTTGCCGTTGATCGACGGGGTGATCGAGGCGCTCTCACCCGCGTAGCCGGCCTTGACGCCGGCGCCGCCGCCAGCGGTGCCACCCAGGTTGATCTGGCAGGCGACGATGTAGCCCGGCTGGAACTTGGTGGTGGCCTTCTCGGCACCCTGGCCGCTGATCTCGACCTTGGCGGTGCCCGAGACCCACACGTTGCGGTGCAGCGCCGTCGCGCCCATCGACGGGGAGATATTCGCGGTCTCACCGACGCGGCTGACGGTCACCGTGGTGCCGTTCAGCGTCTCGGTGATGCTGCCGTCCGGCAGCGGGACGAAGGTGTCGGCGTTTGCCGCACCGGCAGAAGCGAATCCGATGGCGACGGCGACGGTGGCGCCGATGCCGGCCGCCTTCAGACCACGGCGCAGGCCGTTGGCGATGCTGGTCTTCATGTTCTCTCTCTCGAGGGTTCGATGTTCGCGGGAGCGAAAAGCCGGAGGGAAGGGCGGTGGCGATCAGCCGATGCTGAACGGCTGGCCGTACAGGGTGGTCTTGGAGTAGTTGGCTCCGGTGACCTCGAGGACCGTGTACGCGCGGGCCTGTGCGTAGCCACCGCAGCCCTGAACCTCGATCTGGGCGTCCTGGTACCGGTAGCTGTACTTGCCGTCCTTGAGGATGTCCTTGCCGTCGATGCGCGCGAACTTCACCTGACCTGCAGAGATCGGAACACTGATCGAGCCGCTGAGGCTTCCGCCACCCGACGAGGGGCCCATGTCGAATCCGGCACCGAGATTGCCCTTCAGGCCCGTGATGTCCATCTGGCAACCAATGATGTATCCGGTCGTCAGGTGCGGAACCTCGTTCGTCGAGGTGCCGTTGGTGCCCTGCGTACCGGTGGGATCACCGGTGGCGATGCCGCCATTGGTCGGGCCGGCCTTGAGATCGGCGGGAAGGCCCTTGACGTCGACCTCGATCGTTCCGGACACCCACGCCACGCGACCAGCGCCGTTAGCAGCCAAGGAGGGCGAGATGAGGGCGCTCTCCGCGGTGCGCTTGATCATGGCATTGCCGTTCGCGGCGACGATCTCGCCGTCGGGCAGCGGGACGAAAGTGTCGGCGTTAGCCGCACCCGCGGACAGGAAGCCCAGGGCGATCGCAGCAGCAGCTGCGACACCACCGATGCGTGCGCCGCGGCGAAGGCCGGACGTGTGCTTGATGCTCAATTCATTCCCCTACTCAGGTGTGCGGTTACCCGGGCGCCCCCGGGCACGGCTGATCACGGCCGCGGGCGGCCGCCGCGGTCGATTCGGATGTGCCTTCTGGTCAGGTCGGGCGAGATACCGGTCGGTTTCTCGCACAGGCGGATTCAGGTGTCGTTGGCGTGCTGCCCCGAAGGGCACTGTGGACCGACACCCCCGCTCGGACCCCAGTTCGTTTCGGAACGATAACACGCCCGATGCGAAGGGTCACTAAACAGTTACGGCTGTGTTCCAGATCACATCTGCACACAATCGTGTGCGATCGGAGGTTTATGTGTGACCGGGAATCCGACTTGCACAGAACGAAGTTCGATGCTCTAGCGCAACCGCATCGGAATGCCCGCCACGACCAACGTCACCGCCTCCGACTCGGCGGCCACCCGCGCGTTGAGCCGCCCGAGCAGGTCGCGGAACAGCCGGCCCGACGCCGTCGGCGGCACCACGCCGCTGCCGACCTCGTTGCTGACCGCCACCACCGGCACGGCACACGAACGCCACGCCTCGAGCAACTCCTCGACGTCCGCCTCGACCGCGGCGACGTCGCCGCCCGACCACACGTCGTGACGGTCCAGGCGGGCGGTGAGCCAGGTCCCGAGGCAGTCGATCAGCAACGGCTCGCGCGACCCGCGCAGTACGGATGCCACGTCGTCGGTCTCCACCGTCGTCCACGACCGCGGCCGACGGACGCGGTGCAGCGCCACCCGCTCGGCCCACTCCGCGTCGCCGTCGCGCGTGCCGCCGGTCGCCACGTACGTCACCGCCGGGAACGATTCGAGCAACTCCTCGGCGTGCCGCGACTTGCCGGAGCGGACACCGCCGAGTACCAGGGTGCGCTGCGTCGCAGCGGCTTTGCCGGTCGTTTGTCCCACCGTCGTCACCTCACCGTCGTCGCCCGGTCGCGCCCCGCAGGCCGCCAGGCGGATCCGCAACTGCGCGACCGGCGGGTTGTGGTGCCCCAGATGCACGGCCACCACGTCTGTCCGCTCGGTCACCGCCCCGCACGCGCGCAGCGCCCCCACCGTCTCGCCGAACGCGGGCAGCGTGTGGTGCGCGTCCCCCAGATCGATGCGGTCACCGAACGTCTCCTCCAGGAAGACCGCGTCGTACCCCGCGCCGGCGACCCGCTCGAACCAGTCCGCGGGCAGCGGGCCGGTGTCGCACGCCCACAGCAACCGGTCGCCGCCCGGGCCCTGCACGTCGTAGAGCACCGAGTCTCCCTCGCTCAGGACCCGGTGGGCGGCGGGCAGGACCCGCACCCGATACTCGCCCACCGTCAGCACGTCCCCGGCCGCGACGGGCACGAACCGCACCGCGTCGGTGGGACCCACCCAGTCCCGGCACTGGTCCAGCGTGTCGGGGGGTCCGATCACCTCGATCTCGAAATCCACTGTCGCCCAAGCACGGAACAGCAGCGCCTGCGGGCCGAGATGGTCGGGATGCGAATGGGTGAGCAGGATGTGCCGCACCCCGGCGAGGGTGCGGCCGTGGCGCAGGGCCGCGCGCGGCGCCTCGGGCCCGCAGTCGAGCATGAGGACGTCGTCCACCAGCGCCGCCGTCTGCCCGCGTATCTCGCCGCGGGCGGCCGCGTCCGAGCACGATGCGCACGTGCAGAACGGGTTCGGCCAGCCGTCGGCCGCACCCGTGCCCAGCAGCAGGACCTCCATCACGAACCCTCCGATTCGGTTCGGCCGGAACAGCTCCCGCGAACCGGAACGATGGCCGGTCCGGAACCGGGTCGGTCCAGCACCTCGACGCGCGCGCCGTACACGTCGGCGATCCGCCGGGCCGTCAGCACCTGCCGGGGCGTGCCGTCGGCGACGACGCGGCCGTCGGCGAGCAGCACCAGCCGTCCGCCGTACAGCGCCGCCGAGGTCAGGTCGTGCATGGCCGCGAGGACGGTGAGCCCGTTCTCCGCGCGCATCGACTCCACCAGGTCCAGCACGTGCTGCTGGTGGCCGATGTCGAGGGCGCTGGTGGGCTCGTCCAGCAGCAGCACCTTCGGCTCCTGCGCGAGTGCGCGCCCGAGCACCACCCGTTGCAGCTCACCGCCGGACAGCTCGGTCGCCGGCCGCGCAGCCAGCCCGCGCAGGTCGAGGCGGTCGAGCACCGACTCGACCACCTCGCGGTCGTGCGCCGACTCGGTCGCGAACCGCGGCATGTGCGGGGTACGGCCGAGCCGGATCAGGTCGGCGACGGTCATGCCTTCGGGCACCACCGGCCGCTGCGGCATGAGCGCCACCGTCCGGGCCATCGCCCGGCGTCCGGCGTGGGCGGGGTCCAGGCCGCCGACGCGGATCCGGCCGGTCGCGGGCACCAGGCCCGCGAGCGCGTGCAGCAGCGTGGTCTTCCCACCGCCGTTGGGCCCGACGAGCGCGACCCACTCCCCCTGTCCGACAAGCAGGTCCACCCCGTGCAGGACGGTCTTGCCGCCGCGGGCGACGCTGAGGCCGTGGCAGTCGACGGCGTTCACGACACCCCCCGATGCCGGCGCAGCACGACGAGGAAGAACGGGGCGCCGACGGCCGCGGTCACCACGCCGATGGGCAGTTCGGCCGGGGACATCACGGTCCGGGCCAGCACGTCCGCCAGGACGAGGAAGGCGGCCCCGATCATCAGCGACAGCGGCAGCAGCAGCCGGTGCCCCGGGCCGACGATCAGCCGGATCGCGTGCGGCACCACGATTCCGACGAAGCCGATGAGCCCGCTGGCGCCGACCACGGCGGCGGTGCCGAGGGTGGCCACGCACACCAGGACCAGCCGGACCCGGGCCGGGCTCACGCCGAGGCTCGCGGCCTCCACGTCGCCGACCGCCATCACGTCGAGCATCCGGCGGTGCAGCAGGATGACCGCGGCGGACACCACGACGTACGGCAGCACGACGACCACGTCGGACCAGCCGTCGGTGCTGAGGCGGCCGAGCAGCCACGTGTACACCTGCCGCAGGGTGTCGTCGTAGAGCTGCTGGACGAACGTCTGCGCCGCATTGGCGAACGCCGCGACCGCGACGCCGGCCAGGATGATGACGACCTCCGAACGCATCCCGCCGACGCTGCGCCCGAGCGCGTACGTGGCGGCGACGGCCACCAGGCCGCCGGCGAACGCGGCGACCGGCACCCCGGCGGCACCGAGCGCCCCGCCGAGCGCGATCGCGAGGGTGGCGCCCAGGCCCGCCCCGCTCGACACACCGAGCAGGTATGGATCGGCCAGCGGGTTGCGGAACACCCCCTGGTAGGTGGCACCCGCGATGGCGAGCATCGCGCCGACCAGCGCGCCGAGCGCCACCCGCGGCATCCGGATGTTCCACAGGATGGCCTGCTGCCGCGTCGTCAGTCCGGAGTCGACGTCGACGAACGGCAGGGCGTCGATCAGCTCGAGGAACACGCCGCGCACGGTGAGCCCGGCGGGGCCGACGAGCACCCCGACGTGCAGCGCGACCACCAGGACGAGGGCTGCCGCGCCGAGCACCAGGGCCGGGTGGCGCGCGGCGCGGGTCACCGGGTGGGCTGCGCGGCGGGTTCGGACGCGGGCGCGGCGGCCACGATCGTCCCGAGGTGCCGCACGAGGTCCACGACCCGGGGTCCCCAGCGGCTGGCGACGTCCTCGTCGAGCACGTGGACCTGGCCGGACCGGACGGCCGTCAGCTCGCCCCAGCCGGCGCGGGCGGCCACGGCGTCCGGGGTGACACCGCAGCACTGCCCGTCGGCGAGGAAGATCAGGTCGGGGTCGGCGTCGAGGACGTACTCGGCGGACAGCTGCGGGTAGGCGTCGGCTCCGGCGGCGTCGCCGATCGAACGCAGGCCGAGCATCGAGTAGATGCCGCCGATGAAGGTGCCGCCGGTGACGCTGTAGTAGGTGTCGTCGAGCTCGTGGTAGTAGGTCAGCGGGGCCGGGCGCGGGGGCAGCCCGGCGACGACCTCGTCGATGTCGCTGCGCATCGAGGCGACGAGTTCGGCCGCGTCGCCGACGTGCCCGGTGGCGGCGCCGAGCTGCTCCATCTGCGTGTACGCCTCGTCGAGGGTGGTGGCGGCGGGCAGCAGCAGCGTGGGGACGCCGGCCGCCTCGAGGCCGGAGACGAGGTCGCCGACGTCGTCCATGGCGACCACGAGGTCCGGTTCGTAGCCGAGCACGGCCTCGACGTTCGGCGAGTATCCGGACAGGGCGGTGACGGGCGCCTCCGCGGGGAAATCGGACTGGTCGTCGACCGCGACGACCTGGTCGCCGGCGCCGACGGCGTAGAGCATCTCGGTGGCGGTGGGGCTGAGGGAGACGATCGATCCGGGGACCGCGTCGAGGGTGATCGCGCCGTCGCCGGAGCCCACGGTGACCGGGAAGGTGCCGTCGCCGGACGACGCGGAGGCCGGGTCGGATCCGCCGCTCGAGCCGCACGAGGCGGCGAGCAGGGCGAGCGCGGCGAGTCCGGTAGCGAACAGCCGGCGGGCGGGCGCAGTGGGGGCAGGCACAGCCATCCTCCGTGAGGCGGAGGACGAAAACAGCACGGCTGCAACGGATCACCGTTGCGGCACGACACCGTCCTTCGTCCGAGGACCAGTACGTGACCGCCGCGCCGGCCGACCTGACTCGTCCGGCAGCGCGCTGCCGGCCTCACAGTTGCGGGACAGTGCCGGATTACACCGGACTTCACCGATACGCTGCGGCACCCCGCCGGCAAGCGGGGTCACCGCAGCGTATCGCAGGACGCCGGGTCCGGGGACGGCGGCCCGACGCCGTCTTCGACCGGTTCCCCACCCCGGTGACCCCATCGGAGGACGTCGACATCGTCAGTGCGCCGCGCCGCGCTTCTTCCGTTTCGGAATCAGGTGCGCGATCAGGACGATGATCGCGCCCACGACGAGCCCGACGAGTGCGGACGCCACGGTCCCGGCAGTCCAGGACAGCACACCGCCGAAGCCGCCGTGCACGAGATCGCCGAACCAGTGTTCGAGATCGTGGAGGCGGTCGGCCGGCCAATGGAATCCTGCCTCGCCGACGTTGACGAGCAGGATGTGGCCACCGACCCACAGCATCGCGGCGATCCCGACCACGGTGAGCACCGTCATCACCTTCGGCATCGCGGCCACGAGCCCCCGCCCGAATCGTCGGCTGAACGACGATCGGCGTCGGGCGAGCGACAGGCCCACGTCGTCCATCTTCACGATCAGCGCGACCGCGCCGTACACCAGGGCGGTGATGAGGATCGCGACGACGACGAGCACCAGCAGCCGGGTGAGGAACGGTTCGTCCTCGACCGACGCCAGGGAGATCACCATGATCTCGGCCGACAGGATGAGGTCGGTGCGGATCGCGCCGCTGACCATCGACTTCTCGAACTCCGGCCCGCTCTGCCCCGCAGTCGCGTCCTCGTCGTGGTGACCACCGGTGAGTGCTTCGTAGACCTTCTCGGCCCCCTCGTAGCACAGGTACAGACCACCGGCGATCAACAGGTAGGGCAGCGCCTGGGGCAGGAACTGGCTCAGGAGCATCGCCACCGGCAGGATGATCAGGAGCTTGTTGCGGATCGACCCGGTCGCGATCTTGCGGATGATCGGCAGTTCTCGATCGGGGGTGAACCCGTGCACATAGCGCGGGGTGACGGCGGTGTCGTCGACGACGACACCGGCCGCCTTGACCCCGGCCTTGCCGGCCGCGGCGCCGATATCGTCGATGGACGCCGCGGCCGCCTTCGTCAGTGCCGCGACGTCGTCCAACAGGGCGACGAGACCACCAGCCACGGGAACCTCCCACAGTTCGGCTGTGCAGAGCCGATCGAACGACACGCAGTTGCGGGTCGACTTGTACGTTACCGAAGCACACCCGACCGCCGAGCCGGCTCTCCTTCGGTGTCCGGTACGGCCGGTGTCATCGACTCGGCAGGCCCAGGGGGTCGGAGTCCGCGATGCCGGTACGGCCTCGACGTGGCTGTCGCCTCCGACGCGGCAGCGGGCTACTTCAGCGCCTGCTCGAAGTCCTCGAGCAGGTCCTCCGGATCCTCGAGCCCCACCGACAACCGGACCACACCGTCGGACAGGCCGATTGCCGCCCGGCCCTCCGGACCCATCGCCCGGTGCGTCGTCGTCGCGGGGTGGGTGATCAGCGACTTGGCGTCGCCGAGGTTGTTGGAGATGTCGACGATGCGCAGCCCGTCGAGCAGTTCGAACGCGCGCTTCTTGCCCTCGCCCTCCGGGGCGTCCAGCTCGAAGGTCACGACCGTGCCGCCGCCGCTCATCTGGGACCGCGCCAGGTCGTACTGCGGGTGCGACTCGAGGAACGGGTACTTGACCCACTTGATCGCGGCGTGGTCCTGGAGGAAGCGGGCGATCCGCCCGGCCGACTCCACCGAGTGCCGGATCCGCAGCGGCAGTGTCTCGAGGCCCTTGAGCAGGGTGTGGGCGTTGAACGGGCTCAGCGCCGGGCCGGTGTGCCGGATGAGCTGCTGTACCGGGCCGTCGATGTAGTCCTGCGGGCCGAGGATCGCCCCGCCGAGCACGCGGCCCTGGCCGTCGATGTGCTTGGTGCCCGAGTACACGACGATGTCGGCGCCGAGATCCAGGCTGCGCTGCAGCAGCGGCGTGGCGAAGACGTTGTCGAGCACCACCTTGGCACCGGCGGCGTGGGCCATCTCGGAGACCCGGCGCACGTCGACGAGGGTCTGCATCGGGTTCGACGGCGTCTCGAAGAAGACCGCGGTCGTGGGCACGGACAGCGCCTGTTCCCACTGGTCGAGGTCCTCGCCGTCGACGAACACCGTCTCCACGCCCCAGCGGGGCAGGATCTCGTTGCACACCACGAAGCAGGAGCCGAACAGGCTCCGGGCCGCGACCAGGCGATCGCCCTTGCCGAGCAGCGCGGCGAGGGAGGTGAACACCGCCGACATGCCGGAGGCGGTGGCGTAGCAGCCCTCGGCGCCCTCGAGCAGCCGCAGCCGCTCCTCGAACATCTTCACGGTCGGGTTGCCGTACCGGGAGTAGACGAAGTGGTCCACGTCGCCCGTGAACGCCTGCTCCGCGGCCTCGGCCGATTCGTAGACGAAACCGGAATTGAGGTAGATCGCCTCGGAGGTCTCCTCGAATCCGGACCGCATGGTGCCGCCGCGCACGCCGAGCGTGGCGGGACGCACCGATGCCGGCAGCGGCCGCTCGAAGGCGCCGCCCCTGGGAATTGCGCTCACGACTGCCTCCACGGCAGGCCCGCGGCCCGCCAGCCCTCGGCTCCGCGATGCCTCTCGGCATCGAGGCCGCCTTCGAATCCTTCGACGATGTTGTACGACGGGGCCAGGCCCGCCGCGGTGGCCGCTTCCGCGGCCGCGATGGAACGCTGTCCCGAGCGACACAGGAACACGACCGGCCCGCCGGTCACGCCGGCGTCCTTCAGCTGCTCGACGAACCCCGCGTTGCGGGCACCGTCCGGGTAGCGCACCCACTCGACGAAGACGGTGCGGCGCCCGATGGGAGAGGTCTCGGGAACCCCCACGTATTTCCATTCGGCGTCGGTACGCACATCGACGAGCACGGCGTCCGGGTTCTCGCGCAGCAGCTCCCACGCTTGCTGCGGCGTTATATCACCTGCGTAGCTCACCGCACCAGCTTTTCACAGTTCGCGGCGAGCCGACCAGGCGGGCGGGTGGCGCCGGTCCCCGATCAGAAGGTGCAGACCCGCCAGACGTCGTCGATCCGGACGAACTGCCACGTGGCGGTCTGCTCGTTCCCGTCGAACCGGGCGCGCACGTCGGCGGTTCCCCGGTCGCCGTCCGCCTCGACGTTCTCGACGCCCTCGAGCTGCACCTCGCCGTCCACGCCGGCCAGCGGGGCCCGGTCGGCAGGGAGCCCGTCGCAGCGCAAGCGGTCCTGCGCGGGGGCGTCACCGGCGTTGTGCGCGCGGACGTAGTCGTCGACCGTTCGCACGACGAGCTCGGTCCCGGAGGTGCTGCTGTCCGACGGCGACACCAGCTGGGCGACGAACACCCCGACGACGAGCACCACGATGATCGCGAGCGCCGCGAGGAACGGCGTCGCGCTGCTGCGGTCCGTTTCGTCCGGGTCGGGTTCGGGTGCGCGTTCGGCTGCCATGGGGCGATCCTAGGCCGCGCGGGCACGGCCCCCCGCGGGCGCATTTGCCCCAATAAACCCTCTCGAGGTAGGAATTGCCCATGGCCTCTACGCACCTCGTTCGACGTCTCGCCGTCGACCTGTGTCGAGTGAGCGCCCACATGTGTTGTCGCTGAAGCGATTTCTCGTCACGCCCGGTTCGTCGCGCAGTTCCTGCCGCTCCCGCGTGCCCATGGCAGCCACCCCTGCCGGCTCCCTTCCTCAATTAAGCTGAACCACGTCCGTCCGCACACCGAAGAGGTAGTTGACCCCTGATGACCGATCAGACTCGTCCCCTTCGCGTCGCGATCGTCGGTGCCGGCCCCGCCGGTATCTACGCCGCCGATGCGCTCATGAAGTCCGACACCGAGGTCAGCATCGACCTGTTCGAGCGGATGCCCGCCCCGTTCGGTCTCATCCGTTACGGCGTGGCCCCGGACCATCCGCGCATCAAGGGCATCATCACCGCGTTGCACAAGGTGCTCGACAAGCCCCAGGTCCGGTTGCTCGGCAACCTCGACTACGGCACCGACATCACCCTCGAGGACCTGCGCCGCTTCTACGACGCGGTGATCTTCTCCACCGGCGCCAACGCCGACCGCGCCCTGAACATCCCCGGCATCGAACTCGACGGCAGCTACGGCGCCGCCGACTTCGTCTCCTGGTACGACGGCCACCCGGACGTGCCCCGCAACTGGCCGCTCGAGGCCGAGAAGGTCGCCGTGCTCGGCGTCGGCAACGTCGCCCTCGACATCGCCCGGGTGCTGGCCAAGACCGGCGACGAGCTGCTGCCGACGGAGATCCCCGCCAACGTCTACGAGGGCCTGAAGAACAACAAGGCCGTCGAGGTGCACGTGTTCGGCCGCCGCGGTCCCGCCCAGGCCAAGTTCACCCCGCTCGAGCTGCGTGAGCTCGACCACTCGCCCACCATCGAGGTCATCGTCGACCCCGAGGACATCGACTACGACGAGGGCTCGGAGGCGGCGCGCCGCAATTCCAAGCAGGTCGACATGGTGGCCAACACCCTGCAGGACTGGGCCATCCGCGACGTCGGCGACCGCCCGCACAAGCTGTTCCTGCACTTCTTCGAGTCCCCCGCCGAGATCCTCGGCGAGGACGGCAAGGTCGTGGGCCTGCGCACCGAGCGCACCGAGCTCGACGGCACCGGCAACGTCCGCGGCACCGGCAAGTTCCGTGACTGGGAGGTCCAGGCCGTGTACCGGGCCGTGGGCTACCTGTCGCAGAACATCGCCAAGCTGCCGTTCGACGAGCAGGCCGGCACCGTGCCCAACGAGGCCGGACGCGTCGTCGCGGACGACGCCGCCGAGGGCACCGCCCGCTACCTGCAGGCGACCTACGTCACCGGCTGGATCAAGCGCGGCCCCGTCGGCCTGATCGGCCACACCAAGGGCGATGCGAACGAGACCGTCGCGAACCTGCTCGCCGACCGGGCGCAGGGGCTGCTCAATACCCCCGAGGACCCGTCCGAGGACGCGATCGTCGCCTTCCTCGAGGACAAGCAGCTGCCCTACACCACCTGGCAGGGCTGGTACCGCCTCGACGCGCACGAGCGCAGCCTCGGCGAGGCCGAGGGCCGCGAGCGCGTCAAGGTCGTCGAGCGCGAGGACATGTTCCGCGCCTCGGAGCCGCACAAGGCCTGACGCCACCCGCTCCCCCGCCGTGGCCGAATGTCACATCGCCTCGTTTGGATCGACACGATGTGACATTCGGCCACAGCCGTATCCGGAGGCTGCGACGGTCAGGTGAGCAGCACCGCGCCGAGCCACACACCGGCGGCGACGAGACCGCCGAGCAGCTCGACGAGGATCGACAGCGCCACCGCCTTCGTCGCGTGCACGGTCGAGAGCCAGGCGTCGCGGTGGGTGCGGTGCCGCTGCACCTCGGACAGGTACGTGCCGAGCAGAAAACCGAGCAGCAGACCGATCACCGGGACGACGAAGAAGCCGACGATGCCGAGCAGACCGCCGGCGACGATCGAGCGGGTCGGCACCCCGGCGCGGCGCATCCGTCCTCCCGGCCACGTGTACTTCACGATGCCGGTGACCAGCAGGGCCGTCGTCGCGACGGCGAAGACCGTCCACGCGACGGTGCCGCCGGTGAGGACGGCCCACACCGCGATCGCCCCGAAGATCAGCAGGGTGCCCGGCAGGATCGGCACGACGATGCCGACGAGGCCGACGAGGATCGCGAGCCCGACGAGGACCTCCGCGCCGGCGGTCACGGCGCCACCGGCCGCACGCGCGACGCCGCCTCGACCGCGCGGGCCCGCGCGGTCTCGACGTCCGGGCCGGTGGACACCGCCACACCCATGCGACGACGGACGAACGACTCAGGCTTGCCGAACAGCCGCAGGTCGGTTTCGGGCACCGACAGCGCGTCGGCGACGCCCTCGAACGCGATGCCGGCGGCGTCGATGCCGCCGTAGATCACCGCCGACGCCCCGGGCGCGAGGAGCGCGGTGTCGACCGGCAGGCCCAGGATCGCGCGGGCGTGCAGCTCGAATTCGGAGAAGCGCTGCGAGCGCAGGGTTACCAGGCCGGTGTCGTGCGGGCGGGGGCTCACCTCGGAGAAGAACACGTCGTCGCCCGCGACGAACAGTTCGACGCCGAAGACGCCGCGGCCGCCGAGCGCGCCGGTCACCGTCGCCGCAATCTCCCGGGACCGGGCCAGGGCCCGCTCGCTCATCGGCTGGGGCTGCCAGGACTCGACGTAGTCGCCGGCGCGCTGCAGGTGCCCGATCGGTTCGCAGAAGAACGTCTCGACCTCCCCGGCCGGCCCGACGGCGCGGACGGTGAGCTGGGTGATCTCGTACTCGAAGTCGACGAAGCCCTCGACGATGACCCGGCCGAGGTCGACGCGCCCGCCGGCGAGCGCATAGTCCCAGGCGGCGGCGATCTCGTCGGGGGTGCGGACCGTGGACTGGCCCTTGCCGGACGAGGACATCACCGGCTTGATCACGCACGGAAAGCCGACCTCGGCCGCGGCGGCGCGGACCTCGTCGAGGGATTCGGCGAAGCGGTACGGGGAGGTGGGCAACCCGAGCTCCTCGGCGGCGAGGCGGCGGATGCCCTCCCGGTTCATGGTCAGCCGGGTGGCGCGCGCGGTCGGGATCACCTCGGCGAGACCGCGTTCCTCGACGATCGCGAGCGCGTCGGTGGCGATCGCCTCGATCTCGGGCACGACCAGGTGGGGTCGTTCGGCCTCGACGAGCGCGAGCAGGGCCTGCGGGTCGCTCATGTCGACGGTGTGCGCGCGGTGCGCCACCTGGTGCCCCGGCGCGTTCGGGTACCGGTCCACCGCGATCACCTCGACACCGAGCCGTTGCAGCGCGACGACCACCTCCTTGCCGAGCTCACCTGCGCCGAGCAGCATGACGCGCAGGGCGCCGGGAGTGAGCGGGGTGCCGATTCGGGGTGAGACCATGAGGGGACTATATGTGCCCCGCAGGTCGCACCTGGAGGACGCGATGGACGTCGCAGAACCGAACCTCGAGTCGGACACCGGACGGTTCTTCACCACGGCCGGCGTCGACCCGGCCGACGAGGTGGACTGGCAGCGGCGCGACGCCCGCATCGTCCACCACGGCACCGGCGCGGTCGTATTCGAGCAGCGCGACGTCGAGTTTCCCGCCGCCTGGTCGCAGATCGCCACCGACATCGTCACGCAGAAGTACTTCCGCGGCACCCTCGGCACCGAGGCGCGGGAACGCTCGCTGCGCGACGTCGTCGCCCGCATCGTGGACACCGTCACCGCGTGGGGTGCGGCCGACGGTCATCTCGACGACCCGGAGGCGTTCGCCGCCGAGCTGACGTACCTGATCCTCACGCAGCGGGCGTCGTTCAACAGCCCCGTGTGGTTCAACATCGGGGTGCCCGACACCCCGCAGCAGGCCAGCGCGTGCTTCATCCTGTCGGTCGAGGACAGCATCGACTCGATCCTCGAGTGGTACCGCCAGGAGGCGGTGATCTTCAAGGGCGGGTCCGGGGCGGGCGTGAACCTGTCGCGCATCCGGTCGTCGGCCGAACCGCTGGCGGGCGGGGGTACCGCGTCGGGTCCGGTGAGTTTCATGCGCGGCGCGGACGCGTCGGCGGGCACCATCAAGTCCGGCGGCAAGACGCGCCGGGCCGCGAAGATGGTGATCCTCGACGTCGACCATCCCGATATCGAGGAGTTCGTCGACTGCAAGGCGATCGAGGAACGCAAGGCGCGGGTGCTGGCCGCGGCCGGCTTCGACATGGGACTCGACGGTCGCGACATCCATTCGGTGCAGTACCAGAACGCCAACAACTCGGTGCGGGTGACCGACGAGTTCATGCAGGCCGTCGCCGACGGCGCCGAGTGGCCGCTGCGCGCGGTGACCACCGGGGCGACGGTGCGCACGGTGCCGGCCCGCGAACTGCTGCACCGCATCGCGGCCGCCGCGTGGGAGTGCGCCGATCCGGGCCTGCAGTTCGACACCACCATCAACCGCTGGCACACCGCGGCCGCGACGGGCCGGATCAACGGCTCGAATCCGTGCTCGGAGTACATGCATCTGGACGACTCGGCGTGCAACCTGGCGAGCCTGAACCTGCTGACGTTCCTGCGCGACGACGGCACGTTCGACGTCGCCGGGTTCCGGCACGCCGTCGCGGTCGTGCTCACCGGCCAGGAGATCCTCGTCGGCCGCGCCGACTATCCCACCGACCGCATCGCGCGGACCTCGCGCCGGTTCCGGCAACTCGGTCTCGGCTACGCCAATCTCGGGGCGTTGCTGATGGCCCTGGGGCTGCCGTACGACAGCGACGCCGGACGGGCGTACGCCGCGGCGCTCACCGCGCTCATGACCGGGCACGCGTACGCGGTGTCGGCACGGCTCGCGCGCCGGCTCGGGCCGTTCGACGGATTCGCCGAGAACCGGGAGCACACCCTCGCGGTGCTGGCCCGTCATCGCGGTGCCGTCGACGACATCGACGAGCAGGTCGCGCCCGCCGACGTTCTCGCCGCGGCGCGGGAGGACTGGGACACCGCGTGCGCCCTCGCCGCCGAACACGGGGTACGCAACAGCCAGGTGACGGTCCTCGCGCCGACCGGCACGATCGGCCTGGCCATGGACTGCGACACCACCGGTATCGAACCCGATCTGGCCCTGGTGAAGACGAAGAAGCTGGTGGGCGGCGGGACGCTGTCCATCGTCAATCGCACGGTGCCCCGGGCATTGTCGCGGCTCGGTTATCCCCCGGACAAGGTGGCCGAGCTGATCACCCACATCGACACGCACCGCACCGTCGTCGGCGCGCCGCAGTTGCGGCCCGAGCATCTGCCGGTGTTCGCGACGTCGATGGGAGACAACGTGATCGAGCCGCGCGGCCACGTCCTGATGATGGCCGCGGTGCAGCCGTTCCTGTCCGGCGCGATCTCGAAGACGGTCAACCTGCCGGAGTCGGCGACGGCGGCCGACATCGAGGAACTGTTTCTCGACGCGTGGCGGCTCGGGCTCAAGGCGATCGCGGTGTACCGCGACAACTGCAAACTGGGACAACCGTTGTCGGCCACGGCGGCCCCGGCCGCGACGGCCCCGGCGCCGCGGCGGGAACGGCTGCCCCGGCTGCGCCGGTCGCGCACCTTCGAGTTCCGCGTCGCGGACTGCAAGGGCTTCGTCACCGTCGGCCAGTACGACGACGGCCGTCCGGGCGAGATGTTCCTGCGGGTGGCCAAGCAGGGCTCGACCCTGGCCGGAATCATGGACGCGTTCTCGATGGCGGTCAGTTACGGCCTGCAGTACGGGGTTCCGTTGCGCACGTTCGTCAACGCGTTCACCAGCACGCGGTTCGAGCCGGCGGGCATCACCGACGATCCGGACCTCCGGATCGCGACGTCGATCCTGGACTACATCTTCCGGCGCCTGGCGGTGGAGTACCTCGACGCGGACGAGCGGGCCGAACTCGGCATCCGCACCGGTGCCGAGCGCAGCGCGCCCGTCCTCGACGACGCGGTGGCCGACACCCGGCAGGGTCGTGCGCGCCGCAGCGACGCGCCGTACTGCATGCAGTGCGGGGTGCAGATGCAGCGCTCGGGTTCCTGCCACGCCTGTCCGTCGTGCGGCAGCACCAGCGGGTGCAGCTGACGCGGTCGCGGTTGCGCCGAGGGGGACGTGGTCGCGGCATCACGCGAGTGGCGTCGACGAGAACCGCCCCCTCGCGGCCACGTCGGCCCTAGCCGGTGGCCTCCATCAGCGACAGCACGTTTCCGTGGGGGTCGCGGAACCACGCGACCCGCATGCCCTCGGGCGACGTCCACGCGTCGTGTTCGTCCTGGGCCATGCCGTTGTACCGGACGAATTCGACGCCCTTGGCGCGCAGCGCTTCGACGGTCTCGTTCAGGTTCGGTACCCGCCACCCCAGGGCGGTGTAACCGGTATCGGCGCGGGACTGCACCAGCGTCACCCGCACGGGCGAGCCGCCGCCCGCGTCCAGAATCAGCGTGAAGTGGTCCCGGGACAGCTTCTCGAAGCCGAGGGTGTCGACGTAGAACATCTCCGAGATGTCGAGATCGGTACTGGGCAGGAAGCTCACGAGCTGACCGCGGATCGTCATGGGAACCACTGTGCGCCTCACCCCGCGGCCAGGCAAGGTTGCGGCAACCCGTGCGTGGCGGGTCCGGGGTACTAGCATCTGCTCGTATGAGCACCTCCGAGATCGCGACCGTCCTGGCCTGGCACGACGCTGTCAATTCCAACGACATCGAGACCCTGCTGGCGTTGTCGAGCGACGACATCGTGCTCCCCACCGGGGACGACGACGAGGATCAGGGCCTCGACGAGCTGCGGGAGTGGGCGACGACGGCGGGCGTGACGTTCCGGCCCGGCCGGATGTTCGTGCACGAGGGGATCGTCGTGGTCGAGGAGACCGCCACGTGGGCGGCCGATCCGGAGCACCCGCGCAGTGAGGCGATCGCATTCCGGGTGGTGGGCGACCATGTCGTCTCGGTGTACCGGCACGACACCCTCGAGGAGGCGTTCGAGGCCACCCGGCTGAACGAGGGGGATCTCTACGAGGGATAGGCGACGTGCCGTGACCCCCGGCACATTCTAGCGATCGCTAAGGTAGCCTCCTCGTGGAATGGTCCCAACGCACCCCGAGTGAGGTTCGACGAGTGTCCGCTGAAGCTGTTGAGAAGAAGGGTCCGCTCGCGGGTATCCGCGTCGTCGAGTTCGCGGGACTCGGCCCCGGCCCGCACGCCGCCACCCTGCTCGCCGATCTCGGCGCCGACGTCGTGTGCGTGCAGCGGCCGGGCCTGATCCCGCCCGCCGGTCACCGCGACCAGATCCAGCGCGGCCGCCGCGTCGTCGAGGCCAACCTGAAGGATCCCGAGCAGGTCGAGAAGGTCCTCGGGCTGATCGAGCGCGCCGACGTCCTCATCGAGGGCTTCCGCCCGGGCGTGACCGAGCGCATGGGGCTCGGCCCGGACGTCGCGCTGGCCCGCAACCCGCGCCTGGTCTACGGGCGGATGACCGGCTGGGGCCAGGAGGGCCCGCTCGCCCACGCCGCCGGCCACGACATCAACTACATCTCCCTGACGGGCGTGCTGCACGCCATCGGGCGCAAGGGTGAGCGGCCGGTGCCGCCGCTGAACATGGTCGGCGACTTCGGCGGCGGCTCGATGTTCCTGATCTTCGGCATCCTCTCCGCCCTCGTCGAGCGTCAGAGTTCCGGCAAGGGGCAGGTCGTCGACGCCGCGATGGTCGACGGCGCGCTGGCGCTCTCGCACATGATGTGGGCGTTCCGCGGCCGCGGCGTGTGGTCGGACGAGCGCGGCGTGAACCTCCTCGACACCGGCGCGCCGTTCTACGACGTGTACGAGACCGCCGACGGCAGGTACATGGCCGTCGGTTCCATCGAGCCGCAGTTCTACGCGCTGCTGCTGCAGGGCCTCGAGCTCGATCCGGCCGATCTGCCGCAGCAGCTCGACACCTCGGCGTGGCCGCAGATGAAGAAGCTGTTCACCGAGAAGTTCCTGTCCAAGACCCGCGACGAATGGGCCGCGATCTTCGACGGCACCGACGCGTGCGTCTCCCCCGTGCTCACGTTCGGCGAGGCCCCGGCCAACCCGCACATCGCGGCCCGCGGCTCGCTGATCGAGCTCGACGGCGTCACCCAGCACGCCCCCGCGCCCCGGTTCTCCCGTACCCCGGCGGGCCCGCCGGCCCCGCCGGCCGGCGAGGCCACCGACGTCGACTCCGTCTGGCGCTAGGCAGCAGAGCTGCCGGTGTGTCCTTTGGGCTGCCCTGGCGACCCGAAGGACACACCGGCGCCGCAGGCGTCTACAGGAGGTGCACGGCGCCCGTGTCGACCGCGTCCAGCAGGAACGCCGGGGACACGTCCGGGCGACCGGCGCGGCCCCTGCCCGCGGTGAGCTCGTCCGCGAGCCGGCGCGCGACGTCGAGCACGAGCGGGCCGCCGTCGGGCAGGAACCGGAGCAGACCCGCCTGTTCGCACCGCGCGGCGACGGAGGCCAGCAGGGTCGCCGCTTCCTCGTCGTGCCCGGCCGCGGCCAGGCAGGCCACCTCGAGCCGCTCCGCGCGCAGCAGCCTGCGCGCCCGGCGGCTGCCGCGCAGCAGTTGCACCCACTCGCCGGCCCACCGGCACGCCAGCTCGGTGTTCTCCGGCGTCGGATCGGCGAGCAGCCCCCGGATGGCCGTGGCCTCCTCGAGCTGCGCGGTCCACGCCGCCGTGCCGTGGTCGGGGCGCGGCCGCGTCCCGTAGGCGACCGGCTGCTGCCGCGGCGCCGACGGCAGCGGCCCGAGACCGAGCCGGACGCGTTCGTTCTCGACGGCCGCCGCGAGCCGCTCCAGGTTCATGGCGGCGGCCGCACGGGCGCCGTCCGCCAGTCGCGACACCACCGCCTCGCGGTCGCCGCGCACGGCCTTGAGCCGGGCACCGACGACGTACCGCGAGATCTTGAAATCCACGACCCCGCCCTCCGAGCCGAGGGCGAAGCCGTCGTCGAGCAGCCGCTCGGCCTCGTCGAGCTCGCCCCGCTCGTAGAGCAGCTCACCGAGGATCGACCCGGCCAGCACCGCGGCCGACGAGTGCCGGCCGCTGCCGCGCCGCGCCGCGCGCAGTCCCGCGCGGAAATGCTCCTCGGCCCCGGCGACGTCGAGCTGTTCGACCGCGGCCAGCCCCAGCAGGGCGCGGGCGTGCATGGTGTTGTAGGGGCCCTCGTTGAGTTCGTGGTACGGCTGCGCCACCTGCTGCAGCCGAACCACCTCGTCGTAGTCGGCCCGGTAGACCGCGGCGAACGTGGCGACGTTGAGCCCGGACGAGATCACCAGTGGCGGCAGGGTGGCGGCGCGGGCCAGGCAGTGCTCGACGAGATCGTCGGCGCGTTCCAGGCGGTCGCAGCGCAGGGCGACGATGCTGCGCACGACCTCCACCTCGACGGCGATGTCGGCCGCCTCCTCGGCATTCACACCGTCGGCCGCGACCGCCGCCTCGACCACGTCCAGCGCGTGCAGCGCCGGCGCCGAGCGGTGCAGCAGGATGTTCCCCCAGGCGATCGACAGCTGCAGGCGGATCCGGCCCGCCACGGCGCGGCGCGGCAGCTTGGCGACGAGCCCGAGCAGCGTGGTGGCGTGCCCGTGCTCGATCATCCGGCGCCCGTTCTTCTCGACGAGGTCGACGGCGCGGTCCTCGTCGCCCGCGGCGAGGGCGTGGTCGACCGCCTCGCCGACCATCGCATGGCCCTCGTACCACTCGGACGCGGTCCGGTGCAGGGCCGGGACGCGCTCCGGGTGCTCGCGTTCGAGCCGCTGCCGGAGGAACTCGGCGAACAACGGCTGATATCCGAACCAGCGGCCGTCCTCGTCGATCCGGTGCAGGAACAGGTCCCGGTCCTCGAGGTCCTCGAGCAGGGCCTGACCACGTTCGTGCCCGGTGAGCGCGGTGGCGAGGCTGCCGCAGATGCGTTCGGTCACCGCGGTGGTGAGCAGGAACTCGACGTCGTCCGGGGGCAGCGACTCGAGCACGTTCTCGGCGAGGAAGTCGCCGATCGCCCGGTGCCGGCCGGACAGGTGGGAGATCAGTTCCCCGGGGTCCTCGCGTCCGCGCAGCGACACCGCCGCGAGCTGCAACGCGGCCGCCCACCCGTCGGTGGCGGCGGTCAGGTCGGCGACCTCGTCGTCGTCGAGGTCCAGCCCGGCGAGGTCGACGAGGAAGGTCCGCGCCTCGGACTCGTCGAATCGCAATGCCTCGTAGTCTATTTCGACGAGCTCGTCGCGCACCCGCATCCGGCTCGTCGGCAGTCCCGCGCGGGTCCGGCCGACCACCACGAGCTGCATGTGGTGGCAGCCGTTGTCGAGCAGGAAGGCCATCGCGGCGATCGTCGCGGGGTCGTCGACCCGATGCCAGTCGTCGATGATGACGACGAGTCGTTCACCGGCCCTGTGGATCTCGTCGATGAGTGAGGTGAGCACGTAACGTTCGGCCTCGTCGCCGTGTTCGTCGAGCACCTGGCCGAGCTCGCGGGCCAGCGAGGGCCGCACCTGCCGGATCGACTCGACGAGGTGGGCCAGGAACCACACCACGTTGTTGTCGTCGTGGTCGACGTTGAGCCAGGCGACGGGCACGTTCCTCTCGGTGAGCGCGTAGCGCCACTGCAGGGCCAGCATGGTCTTGCCGAATCCCGGCGGGGAGTGGATGACGGTCAGTTTCCGGCGCTGCTCCGTGTCGAGGACGGCGAGCAGGCGCCGTCGCGGCACGAGCCGGCGTGTGGTCGACGGCGGACGGAACCGGGTCGCCGGCACCGGCGGGGTGGTGGCGCGCACGCCGGACCGGTAGGTGCTCCGCCGCTCCGACACGGACGGCGACGGAGGGTGACCGGGCTCCGAGCCCGGCTCGAGTTCCCCGGCTACCGGCAGCTCGTCCACCGGCAGACCCTCGTCGGCCTGCACCTCGCGCAGCAGCTCCCCGAACTCGGCGGCGGTCGCGGGCCGGACCTGCGGGTCCACCGACATGGAACGCTCGATCGCCGAGGACAATCCGTCCGGGACGCCCTGCTCGCGCAGGTCCGGAACGGGCTGGGTGGTCACCCGCACGAACTGCGCCACGACCCGCTCGCCGCTGCGCCGTTCGAATGCCGCGTGCCCGGTCAGCGCGCAGAACAGCGTGGCGCCGAGGCTGTAGACGTCCGATGCGGGGGTGGGCACGCGGCCGCTGAGCACCTCCGGGGCCGTGAACGCCGGCGACCCGGTCACCTCACCCGTCACCGTCTCGAAGCCCCCGCTGATGCGGGCGATCCCGAAGTCCGTGAGCTGCGGCTCGCCGAACTCGGTGAGCAGGATGTTGGCCGGCTTGACGTCGCGGTGCAGGATGCCGACGCGGTGGCCGGTCTCGAGGGCGCCGGCCAGCTTGATGCCGATCCGCACCACCTCGGCCCACGGGATGGGCCCGGAGCGGCGCAGTTGCGCGTCGAGCGAGTCGCGCGGGTGGTACTGCATCACGAGGTACGGGCGCCCGGATTCGGTGGTGCCGACCTGCAGGACGTTGACGATGTTGGGATGCCCGGACAGCCGTCCCATGGCGCGCTGCTCACGCAGGAAACGCTCGAGGTTGTCTGTGTCCATGTGGGAGGTGAGGACCTTCACCGCGACCGGGCGATCGAGTGCGGTCTCGTAGCAGCGGTAGACGACACCGAATCCGCCGCGCCCGATCTCCCGCGCGTCGTCGAACCCGGCGGCGGCGAGTTCGGCAGCGAGGTCGAACCCGATGTCGCGCTGCGTCGCGTACGGATCCTTTTCGGCCACAGTCGTTCTCGCATCCGTCCGAAGTGGCGGCTCGCGGACGGCCACAACGGCGTGACCGCCCGTGCGTACCCCTCGAGCATAACGCCGCGGACCGGTTCCCGGGCCCCGTCCGGCCACCTCCGAATCAGACCACGAGGTGTGGTTCCGCGAGGTCCCGGCCGCGGGCGAGCGCGTCGTACGCCGACGCCACGGACGCCACCGCCCGGCGCACCTCGTCGACCTCCCGCGCGTACGGCAGCCGGAGGAAGCGCTCGAACGCGCCTTCCACGCCGAACCGCGGTCCGGCGGCGAGGACCACACCGTGATTCGGGGCGGTCGCCGCGAGGGCCGTCGACACCGGCGTGGGCATCCGCACCCACAGCGACATCCCGCCCGGCCCCACCGTGTACTTCCAGTCGGGCAGGTGCTCGCCGAGCGCGCCGAGCATCGCCGCCCGGCGGCGGCGCAGCTGTCCACGCCGCCGCTCGAGCAGGTCTTCGACGTCGCCGAGCAGGTGCGCCGCGGCGAGCTGCTCCATCACCGGCGTGCCGAGGTCGACGGCGGAGCGTGCCCCCACGAGCCGCGTGATCAGGGACCGGTCGGCACGGATCCAGCCCACCCGGAGCCCGCCCCACAGGGACTTCCCGGTGGATCCCACCGTCACTACGGACCGGTCCGCGCCGTACGAGGCGACCGCGGGGGGCGGTGGGGTGTCCAGCCACAGGTCCACCATCGTCTCGTCCACGACGAGCGTCATGCGGGTCTCCTGGGCGATCCGGACGAGTTCGGCCCGGCCCTGTGCGCCCATGCACAGCCCGGTGGGGCTGTGGAAGTCCGGGATCAGGAACGCCATTCGCGCCGCCGTCTGCCGCGCGGCGCTGCGCAGGCCCTCGAGGTCCCAGCCGGCGTCGGCGCCGCCCTCGGGCCGCACCGGCACCACGACCGGCCGCGCCCCGTGCCGCCGGATCGCCTCGAGCGCATTGGGATACGTGGGATGGTCGACGATCACGCGGTCGCCGGCGTCGGTGAGCACGCCGAGCAGCAGGCGCAGCGCGTGCTGCGCGCCGGAGGTGACCATGATCTGGTCGGCGTCCGTGGGCAGCCCCCGCTCCCGGTAGCGCCGCGCGATGACCTCCCGCAGCGGGGCCACGCCGATCGGCTCCATGCCGTGCGAGTCGAGGTAGGCCGGCACCGAGCGCAACGCGGCCGCGTAGGCGGACTCGATCTCGGCGGCGGGCGCGGGCATGGACGCGTAGCTCAGATCCACGGTCTCGGGCGCCCGGGCGGGACCGGGACCGCCCGCCCGCGCCGGGGCGGCGGTCCGGCCCGACGGCAGCGCGACGGTGCTGCGCGCGCCCTGCCGGCTGCGCAGGTAGCCGGCCTCGCGCAGCGCCGTGTACGCGGAGGTGATGGTGGTGCGGCTCAGGGCCAGCGCGGCGGCGAGCTCGCGTTCGCTGGGCAGCGCCACCCCCAGGGGGACGCGGCCGTCGTGCACCAGCAGGCGGATTCCGTCCGCGAGGGCCCGGTACGCGGGCCGCCGATCGGCGGTGTCCTGCCAGTTGCCGAGGTCGCGGGCCAGGGAGCCGGCGCCGATCGCACGCGTGATCACCGGTCCAGTATCGCAGTCCAGTCGGTGAAGTGGTCGCCTGTCCCCGGGCCAGTCCATACTGACGACGTGACCACCCTCGGCTACACCCTCTTCGACACCGCCGTCGGCACATGCGGGCTCGTGTGGTCCGCAGCCGGCATCGTCGGCCTGCAACTGCCCGAGACCGCACCCGAGCCGACGCGCGACGAACTGCTCGAGCGGTTCCCGGACGCGGTCGAGCGCCCGGCCCCGGCCGCGGTGCAGCCCGTGATCGAGGCCGTCACCGCGCATCTCGCCGGCGCCCCGGACGACCTGCGCTGGGTTCCGGTCGACTACCAGAACGTGTCCGAATTCGACACCGCGGTCTACGAGTTCGCGCGCACGATCGGCCCCGGGACGGTGGCGACCTACGGCGAGGTCGCCACCCGGATCGGCCGGCCGGCCGGAGCGCAGGCCGTCGGACAGGCCTTGGGACGCAACCCCGTTCCGCTCGTCGTGCCGTGCCACCGGATCCTCGCCGCGGGCGGCGGCATCGGCGGCTTCTCCGCACCCGGAAGCACCGTCACGAAGCGGGAGCTGCTCGCGCTCGAGCACGCCCCCGGCTTCGACGATCCGACCCTGTTCTGACGGGCAGCCGCAGCGGGTTTCAGCCCAGGATGTCGCGCCGCACGATCGTCTGGTCGCGGCCCGGGCCGACGCCGATGCACGACATGCGCGCGCCCGAAAGCTCCTCGAGCCGCAGCACGTAGTTCTGTGCGTTCTTCGGCAGGTCCTCGAAGGTGCGGGCGTCGGAGATGTCCTCCCACCAGCCGGGCATCTCCTCGTAGATCGGCGTGGCGTGGTGGATGTCGGTCTGTGTCATCGGCATTTCGTCGACGCGGACCCCGTCCACCTCGTAGCCGACGCAGATCGGCACGGTCTCGAGGCTCGACAGCACGTCGAGCTTGGTGAGGAAGAAGTCGGTGATGCCGTTGACGCGGGTCGCGTAGCGGGCGATCACGGCGTCGAACCAGCCGCAGCGCCGGGCCCGGCCGGTGGTGACGCCGACCTCGCCGCCGGTCTTGGCCAGGTAGGCGCCGTGCTCGTCGAACAGTTCGGTCGGGAACGGGCCCGAACCGACGCGGGTGGTGTAGGCCTTGAGAATGCCGAGCACCGTACCGATCCGGTTGGGGCCGATGCCCGACCCGACCGCCGCGCCGCCGGCCGTGGGGTTCGACGACGTCACGTACGGGTAGGTGCCGTGGTCGACGTCGAGCAGCGTGCCCTGCGAGCCCTCGAGCAGCACCGTCTCGCCGGCCTCGAGGGCCAGGTTCAGGCGCAGCCGGGTGTCGGCGATGCGATGCTTGAAGCCCTCCGCCTGACCGAGCACCTCGTCGACGACCTGCTGCGGGTCGAGGGCCTTGCGGTTGTAGATCTTCGACAGCACCTGGTTCTTGAACTCCAGGGCGGCCTCGACCTTGTGGGTGAGGATCTTCTCGTCGAGGACGTCGGCGACGCGGACGCCCACGCGGGCGATCTTGTCCTGGTAGCACGGGCCGATGCCGCGGCCGGTGGTGCCGATCTTCTTGGCGCCGAGGAAGCGTTCGGTGACCTTGTCGATGGCCACGTGGTACGGCATGATCAGGTGCGCGTCGGCGCTGAGCAGCAGGTTCGTGGTGTCGACCCCGCGGTTCTCGAGACCGGCCAGCTCGTCGAGCAGCACGCCCGGGTCCACGACCACTCCGTTGCCGATCACGTTGGTGACGCCGGGAGTGAGGATGCCGGAAGGGATCAGGTGCAGCGCGAAATTCTCCCCGTTGGGGAGGACGACGGTATGGCCGGCGTTGTTGCCCCCCTGGTAGCGCACCACCCACTGCACCCGGCCACCGAGCAGATCGGTGGCCTTGCCCTTGCCCTCGTCGCCCCACTGGGCGCCGATCAGGACGATTGCCGGCATTTCGCTGTCTCCTAGGGTGTCGACGTGCGGGCGCCCTCCGCCTGCAGGGTTCTGCCGTCACAGAACAGAAGCCGGGGGGACAGTCTAGCGGACCACGTCCGCGGCGCTGCCTCCGGCGTCCGCCGGTCGCCGCCCCGCCTGTGGCGGGGACCGAGAATCCGCCCGACTCACCGTGCCACGTTCGGGCGCCCGGCGGCGGGGCCCGTCGTGACTAGAGTGAACGGAGCATCGTCGGCCGCGAGAGGAGTGCTCTTGACCCCCGTTGTGCTCAAGTGCGGTGACGCCCCGCTGCCGTTGACATTGACGTCCCTGACCACGTTGACCGCCCCCGTGCTTCCCGGCAAGGACGACTTCGAGGACGTGTTCGCGCATCTCGAGTCGGTCGAGGATCCCCGGCTCGTGGTGGTGGGCGGGGATGCCGCCTTCGCCGCGGCGCTGACCCGGATGATGCGCACGGAGCGGCTCGGCATCGAACTGGCCTACGTGCCCGAGCGGCGCACCCCGGCCGCCGAGGCCTACGGGCTGCGGTTCGGGTCCAAGGCCGCGACCGTCGCCCTGCAGGGCGTGGCCCGGCCGGTGCCGCTCATCCGCGACGACGCCGGCATCGCCCTCGTCGGGCGTGCCCTCGTCGAGGGTGAGGTCGGCGAGCTCGTCGGCGAGGCGTACGTGGACGACACCCGCCTGTTCAGCGGGGTCGCCCCGGGCGTGCGGATCGAGCCGATCCCCGACATGCCGGGACTGCGGGCCGCGATCGACCGGCCGCGCTGGTTCGGCGGCTACCGCTGGGTGACCGGACGCGCCGTCCAGCTCGGCTCGCCCGGCGCCCTGCTCACCCGCGACGGGGTGGCCAATCCCCGGGCGGTGAAGCGGTCCACGTTCTACCGGCACGAGCACAAGTGGAAGCTGGTGCGCTGAGCCGTCCGCTCACACCGCTGCACCACGAGAGCCGTTCGCGCAGAACGACTGTCGCTTTCGATCCGACGTCACGAGTTGCACCGGGCCAGCGTCTCGCCGGCGCCGCGGAGGGCGGCCCGCAACGACCGCGGGGCCACGACCTCGACCCCGCCGCCGAGGGCGAGGAGCTGGTCGAGCGCCACCTCCTCGGCCTCGAGCAGCAGGTCCACCCGAACCCGCCCGTCCGCGTCCGGCGGGCCCGGCTCGACGGCGGCGGCGTCGGCGCCCACCACGCGGGGCAGGCGCCGCCACGCGGCCGGGGTGAGGCGGACCGTGCAGGCGAACGTGCGCAGGGCCCGGTCGAACTCCGCCGCGGACGCCGCCCAGTAGGCGGGCAGGTCGAATCCGCCGGGGCGGTGCGCGGGAGCGTCGAGCACGTCGGCGGACGCGATGCGCCCGACGCGGTAGGTGCGGACGTGACCGGTGTGGGCGGCGACGAGGTACCAGACCCCGGCCTTGGCGACGAGCCCGAGCGGGTCGAGGGTGCGGGCCACGGTCCGGGCACCGCGCCGGTAGCGGATGTGCAGGCGGCGCTCGTCGAACACGGCGGACGCGACCGCCGGCAGGTGCGTGTTGTCGCCCGGTGCGGCGAACCAGCCTGGGACGTCGACGTGTACCCGGTCGCGCCACGCCTGGGCGGCGCTGCGCAGGGTGACCGGCATGGATCCGAGCAGCTTGCCGCGTGCCGCCTCGAGCTCCACCCCGAGGTCGGCGGCGAGGGTGGGCACCCCCAGCAGCATCAGCGCGGCGCTCTCGTCGCTGGTGAGCCCGCTCAGCCGGGACTGCCACCCGTCGAGCAGGCGGATGCCGCCACCCGGTCCGCTCTCGGTCCACACCGGGACCCCCGCGGCGGACAGGGCACCGACGTCGCGGTACACGGTGCGCACCGACACGCCGAGGTCGTCCGCGAGTTGCCGCGCGGTCAGGCCCGCGCTGCCCTGGAGCCGGAGCATCATCGCGAGCAGACGTGCCGATCGCATGTCCGCAGCCTACGCGGAAAACACTGACATCGGATGTCAGTGATACGGGGGCATGCTGGGTCCATGACCACATGGGACGAGTTCTCCGAGCAGGCACCGGATCTGGCGAAGGCGATCGCCGCACGACTGCAGGCGCACAAGCATCACGTCCTGGCGACGGTGCGACGGGACGGGTCGCCCCGCGTCAGCGGGACGGAGGTCGAGATCGTCGGCGGCCGGCTGGTGCTCGGCTCGATGCCCGGCGCGCGGAAAGCGCGCGATCTGCAGCGCGATCCGCGCTACGCCCTGCATTCGAATCCCGGGCACCACTCGATGACAGGGGGCGACGCGAAGGTCGCCGGCCGGGCCCGGGAGCTGCACGACGAGGAGAAGGCAGCCGTGCTCGCCGCCTACCCGGAGGAGGTGCCGCCGGGACCGATGCACGTGTTCGAACTCGGCCTGGCCGAGGCGGTGCTCACGTCGGTGGACGGGGAGCACCTGTACGTGGACCTGTGGCGGCCCGGTGCCGCGGTCGAGCGCTTCACCCGCTGACCGGCCGGAACTGCCGTTCGACCCGCCGGTCGGCCCGGCATGCCGAGGGAGTTCGGCGCCCCGGGCTGTCGAGTTCAACCCGGGGCACCTTGGCCGGCCCGCATCCGGACTACGAGACGGCCCTGAACCGTTGTGCCCACTGACGCGCGGTCGAAACCTCCGGCCCCGAATACGTCCGCCCGCCGGGCATCCGTTCTCGTCGCCCCGTCGGGGGAAGTGTGGGATCCCCGCCGAACGAGTACCCGCCCGTGGTGGTCGGCCACCGCGCGTGGCCGGGCCACAGACGTTGTCACGGGCGGGGCGGGTCGCCACCCCGGCGCACGCCGAGACCCCACGCGCCCCGGCCGATGTTTGGAAACGGGCGTGCGGGGCAACTCGGCCGAGACGTGAACGTCACCCGTCTCGACCGAACGGAGCATCGCAGTGTTCGAGAAGAATCCGCCGGTTCCCGGCTCACCCGCCGGTTTCGAGGTCCCGGTCGAGGAACCCACCACCCCGACGGACCCGCCACCGGCCAAGCCCGACCAGCGTGAACCCATCCCGGTCACTGCCACCGGCACCCCCGAAGACCTGCCCGACGGCGCGCGCGGGCCCCAGGGCCGGTACCTCACCACCGCGCAGGGTGCGCGGCTGACGGACACCGACCACTCCCTCAAGGCCGGTCGTCGCGGCCCCACCCTGCTGCAGGACCACCACTTCCGCGAGAAGATCACCCACTTCGACCACGAGCGCATCCCCGAGCGGGCGGTGCACGCCCGCGGCGCCGCGGCCCACGGCGTCTTCCGGGCCAACGGCGCCGCCTCGAAGATCACCCGTGCCGGGTTCCTGCAGAAGGGCGCCGAGACGCCCGTGTTCGTCCGCTTCTCGACCGTGCTCGGCTCGCGCGGCTCCGCCGACACCGTCCGCGACACGCGTGGCTTCGCGACGAAGTTCTACACCGAGGAGGGCACGTTCGACCTGGTGGGGAACAACATCCCGGTGTTCTTCATCCAGGACGCGATCAAGTTCCCCGACGTCGTCCACGCGGCCAAGCCGCACCCGGACCGGGAGATCCCGCAGGCGCAGAGCGCACACGACACGTTCTGGGACTTCGTCTCGCTCCACACCGAGGCCACCGCCCACACCCTGTGGAACATGTCCGACCGCGGCATCCCCCGCTCCTACCGGATGATGGAGGGCTTCGGCGTCCACACCTTCCGCATGGTCAACGCCGACGGTGAGACGTCGCTGGTGAAGCTCCACTGGAAGCCGCGCCTGGGGGTGCACTCGCTGGTGTGGGAGGAGGCGCAGCTGCTCGGCGGCATCGACCCGGACTTCCACCGCCGCGACCTCGCCGACGCGATCGAGGCCGGGGCCTATCCGGAGTGGGATCTGGGCGTGCAGGTCTTCCCCGACACCCCGGAGCAGACGTTCGAGGGCATCGACCTGCTCGATCCCACCAAGATCGTCCCCGAGGAGCTCGCGCCGGTCCAGCTGATCGGGACGATGCAACTCAACGCCAACCCGACCAACTTCTTCGCCGAGACCGAACAGGTGGCCTTCCACCCCGGGCACCTCGTGCCGGGTATCGACGTCACCGACGACCCGCTGCTGCAGGGCCGGCTGTTCTCCTACCTCGACACCCAGATCAGCCGGCTCGGCGGGCCCAACTTCGGTCAGCTGCCCATCAACCGGCCGCATGCGCCCGTCAACGACATGCTGCGCGACGGCATGCACCAGACCGGTATTCATCCCGGGGCGGCCCCGTACCGGCCCAACTCGCTCGGGGCCGGCTGCCCGTTCCTGGCCGGCGCCGAGGAGGCTGCGTTCATCGACGTGCCGGCACCCATCGCCGCCGGGGTCAAGGAACGCGCACAGCCGAGTTCGTACGACGACCACTTCTCGCAGGCGCGACTGTTCTACACCAGTCTGTCCGAGGTCGAGAAGCAGCACGTGGCCGACGCCTACACCTTCGAACTCGGCAAGTGCTTCGAGCAGGCGATCAAGGAGCGGGCCCTGCGCGTGCTCGCGAACATCGATGCCGGACTGTGCGCCACCGTCGCGGCCGGCCTGGGGCTGCCGGCACCGGAGCCGACGGTGGCCCTCGCCGGTGAGCCGCTGCGCAGCGAGGCGCTGTCCCAGGTCGGTGCGACCTGGCCGATCGAGGGCCGGATGGTCGGCATCGTCGCGGACGACAGCGCCGACGTCGCCGAGGTCGCCAAGGCCGTCGCCGCGGTGGCCGCCGCGAAGGCCGTGCCGCTGGTGATCGGCCCGCACGGCGGCAAGCTCGACGGCGGCCGCAAGGAGGTGCCGATCTCGCGGACCTTCGCCACGGCCCGGTCCGTCGAGTACGACGCGCTGCTGCTCGCGAGCGCCCCGGCCGATCCGCGCGTGCGCGTCCTGGTCGACGAGACGTTCCGGCACTGCAAGGCGATCGGCACGTGGGGCGCCGGCACCGAGGCGCTCGAGCACGCGGCCGTCCACCCCGAGGCCCCGGGTGTGGTCACCGCCGACGATCCGGAAGCGGTGGTCACCGGGATCGTCGACCTGCTCGGCGCCCACCGCGTGTGGGAGCGGGCCCAGGCCTGACCCCCCGCGCGTCCCCCGCCTGGGATGGTGGCCGAATGTCACACCGCTTCGATTGGATTGAGCGCGTGTGACATTCGGCCGCCACCCGCGTGTGACATTCGGCCACCACGGGTGTGTCAGGAGAAGGGCTTGCCGCCGGTGACAGCGATGACCTCGCCGGTGATGTAGCTCGACTCCTGCGAGGCGAGGAAGACGTACGCCGGCGCCAGTTCGGCCGGTTGCCCGGGGCGGCCGAGCGGGACGTCGTCACCGAAGGACTCGAACTTCTCCCGCGGCATGGTGGCCGGGATCAGCGGCGTCCAGATCGGGCCCGGGGCAACGGCATTGACCCGGATTCCCCGCTTCGCGACGGCCGCCGCCAGCCCCTTGGTGAAGTCGACGATGCCGGCCTTGGTCGTGGCATAGTCGAGCAGTTCCGGCGACGGGCTCGTCCCCTGGATCGACGACGTGTTGATGATCGTCGAGCCCGGCTCCATCACCCCGACCCCGAACTTGCACAACCAGAACAACGCGTACAGGTTCGTCTTCAGCACGCGATCGAACTGCTCGGTCGTGATGTCGGCGATCCCGTTCATCTGCACCATCTGGAACGCCGCGTTGTTCACCAGGATGTCCAGGCCGCCGAGTTCGCGCACCGCCGTGTCGACCAGGTGCCGGCAGTGTTCCTCGGCGCGGATGTCACCCGGCACCGCGACGGCGCGCCGGCCCGCGTCCTCGATCCACCGCACGGTGTCGCGGGCGTCGTCCTCCTCGGACTCGAGATAGCTGAGGACGACGTCGGCGCCCTCGCGGGCGAAGGCGATCGCGACGGCCCGGCCGATCCCGGAGTCGGCACCGGTGATCAGCGCCCGCCGTCCCTCGAGCCTGCCGCTGCCGCGATAGGTCTGCTCGCCGTGGTCGGGTGCCGACACCATGTCGGACGTGAGGCCCGGATATTCGAGCTCGGGTTGCCGCTCGCGATCCGGTGCCGGGTACTGCTCGACCGGATTGCGGGGCCGGTGCTGGTCGGTCATGGTTCCTCCCTCGAGGTCTGCGGGCGAGTGCCGGCGCCCCCGGACGGGGACCGCCGGGTCCGGCCGGTGCATACCCGGACCCGGGAGCGGGTACACGGGGGACACGGTCGGCGAATCCGAGCGCCGCAGCGCTCTCCCGGCCCGACTTCTGGAAAGGATGCGGCTGTGACGGAACACGAGAACGAGTTTCGGAGAAGCGACGAGACCCGGGCGGGTGCCGATCCGGTGCACGGCAGGCAGACGTACAACAGGGATCTGACGACCGACAGCGACTTCCCGGCCGACGACGCCCGCACGATGCGCAGCCACGCCGGCGAGGCCCTGACCGACTCCAAGGGCTGGCCCGGCTACTTCTTCCTGGGCCTCGGGCTGCTCCTGCTCGGGCTGACGCTGGTGGCCGCCGGGTACGGATTCGAGGGCTGGGCGTGGATCGCCGGCCCGGCGTGCATCGTGTCCTTCGCGGTGGGCGCCGTGCTGGTCATGCTGGAGCGCAAGCGGGTCCGCGACGTCGAGGGAACGAGCCTGCGCGAGCCGCGCGGTCACTGACGCCCACCGGCCCGCCCGGCCCGGGGTGCTGCGGCTGCGCACCCCGGGCCGGCCCGGTCCGTCGTCACGACGGGTAGTGTGCCCAACCGTGAATCCACGCCCGCAGACGTCCGCGCCGATGCGTGGCGCGTTCGTGGGTTCGACCTCCGCCGCGGTGTCCGTCGCGGCCCACGGCCTGGCGGGCGGCGAAATTCCGTCCCAGTCGTCGGTGGTGCTGCTGATCGCCGCCTGCGCCGCGTTCGGCGCCGCAGTGTCCGCCATCCGGCCGTCCCGGCTGCTGCCCGCCCTGGTGCTCACCCTGGGGGCGGGACAGATCGTCGGTCACACCGTCCTCACCCTCACCGCCGAGCACGCCCACGGCCCCGGGCTCTCGCCCGCGATGCTCGGCGCCCACGCCGCGGCCCTCGTCGTCTCCGCCGCCCTGATCCGGGCGGCCGAGCAGGGCTGTGCCGCGGCGCTCGGCGTGTTGCGGCGCATCGTCGCCGCGGTGCTCACCCCGCCCCCGGCGCATGCGCCGCTGTGGGTGGCCACGCCGTCGCACCGGGCACGTCTCGTGCTGCGGGTGCTCGTTTCCGCGCAGGCCGGCACCCGGGGTCCGCCCCGCACCGCCTGACCCGATCCCGTTCCGCCGTGGCCCGTACGCCGCGGCGGCCTTCCCCGTGTGCCGACGCCCGGCGCGGTGCGCCGCCCCTCGATACGGCGCTGCGCGCTGCCGTCGCCACCGACGATCGAAACGAGCATTCGCATGTCCACGACCGACCTCGGGACGGATCGTCCCGTCCCACCCCGTTCCCGCCCGGACCGTTCCGCGGCGCCCGCGCTGCACCCGCTGATGCTGCGGCTGCACTTCTACGCCGGCATCCTCGTCGCCCCGTTCATCCTGATCGCCGCGGTCAGCGGCGGCCTCTACGCCCTGGCCCCGACGATCGAGCAGCTCGTCTACCGCGACCAGCTGCACACCGACGCCACCGGTCCGGCCGTGCCGGTGGCGGAGCAGATCCGGGTGGCCGCCGGGCAGCGCCCCGATCTCACCGTCACCGCGGTGCGGCCGGCCGCGGCCCCCGGCGAGACCACCCGGGTCCTGTTCGCCGACCCGAGCCTCGGCGAGTCGCAGCGGCGCGCCGTCTTCGTCGACCCGGTCACCGCGCGGCCGCTCGGTGAGCTGACCGTCTACGGCAGCAGCAGCGCGCTGCCGGTCCGGACCTGGATCTCGCAGCTGCACCGGCACCTGCATCTCGGCGAGCCCGGCCGCCTCTACAGCGAGCTGGCCGCGTCCTGGATGTGGGTGATCGCGCTCGGCGGCGTGTACCTGTGGGTGCGCCGCTACCGCACGGTGCGTGCCCGCCACGCCCAGGCACGCCTGCTCACCGTCGACCGCACCGCCACCGGCCGGTCCCGCACCCTCGGCTGGCACGGCGTGGTGGGCGTGTGGATCGCGGTGGGCCTGGTGTTCCTGTCCGCGACCGGCCTGACCTGGTCCCGGTTCGCCGGCGACAACATCGCCGAGCTGCGGGCCGCGCTGCACTGGAAGACGCCGACCGTCGACGCGACCCTGACCGGGGGCGGCGCCGCGGCCGCGACGGGCCACGAGGGGCACGGCGGCCACGCCGGGCACGCCGCCGACCCGGGACTGCTCGACGCGAACATCGCCCGGATCGACTCGGTGCTGGACACGGCCGCCGCCGCGGGACTGACCGGGGTCGTCGAGGCCTCGATCCCGGCGCGCCCCGGCACCGCGTTCACCGTCGCCGAAACCCGCCAGCCCTGGGTGTACGGCATCGACTCGGTCGCCGTCGACGGCGCGACCGGCGAGGTCGTCGACGTGTCGCGGTTCGCGGACTGGCCGCTCGCCGCGCAGCTGACGTGGTGGTCGATCACTCTCCACATGGGCATCATGTTCGGGCTCGTCACGCAGGTCGCCCTGGCGCTGCTGGCGGTGGCGTTGATCACGGTCGTGCTGCGCGGCTACGTGATGTGGTGGCGGCGACGGCCCACGCGAGGGTCGGCGTGGGCCGTCGGCCGGGCCCCGGCACGCGGCGCGCTGCGCCGCATCGGCGCAGGTCCGGCGGTCGCGATCGGTGTCGCGGCCGCGGTCGTGGGCTGGTTCGCCCCGGTGCTCGGGCTGAGCCTGCTGGCGTTCCTCGTCGTCGACACCGCCGTCGGGTGGCGCATGCGGGGGCGCGCATAATGGTCCCTCGTGTGCCGATCGACGAGGAGTGCCGGTGAGCGACGATCTGTCCGCGTACCGTAAGGAGTTCGCCCGCATCGAACGAAAGGTCGCCGGCGAGTTCGACGCCGGCCGGCGGCACCGTGTCCTCGTCGCCTGCATCGTCGCGGTGGTGCTGGGTCTGCTTCTGCCGCAGTCGGATACGGAATGGTCGTGGACGGTGCTCGGCACGTGGTTCGGGCACGACGCCACGACGACGGTGCCGATGCGGATCTTCGTGAGCCTCGCCCTGGTGTTCGGCGTGGTGTCGTCCACCGCGGCGCTGTGCATGCACCGCTGGCGGCTCGCGTCGGCGTCGATGCTCGGCTCCGGACTGGCGTCCCTGTTCGGGCTGCTCGGCTACTGGTCGCAGAACGGCATGCCGGTCGAGACCCCGCACGCCCCCGGCGCCGGGATGGTGCTGTCCTGGCTCGGCATGGTGGCGCTGACCTCGCAGTGGCTGCCCGTTGTGCTCAGCCGCTCCCCCACGGACCGGCACCCGCATCCGGTGACCACGCCCGTGCTCTGACGGGGCATCCGCGCGCCGTTCCTCGGCGCGCGGATGTCCCGTGTGCACGGATCCACTGCGCGCCGGGGGGACGCGGCGTACATTTCCCCGGCGAATCGGCCGCACCGGGTCGGCGCATTCCTCGGCGTGCGGTCAGGAGACGACGCCGTCGCCGTCCGCGCGACGTAGCAGGTAGGTGTCCATCACCCAGCCGCGCGCGGCCTTCGCGCGGGCGCGGGCCCGCTCGATGTCCGGCAGCACCTCCCGCAGCGGGCCGGCGACGAGTTCCTCGTCGGACGTGCCGAGGTCGGCGCCCCACCAGATGCGCCAATCACCTTCGAGCCGGGCGCATTCCAGCGCACCGTCGAGCATGACGACGAGGTTGTCACCGCCGGCCGCCACCTCCTGCGCGAGCCGGCGGCCCGTGGTGACGACGATCGGGCCGCCGATCCGGTTGAGCACCAGCCGGTGCCGCGCCGCGAGCAGCGACACGCTGCTCACCCCGGGGATCACGTCGTAGTCGACGTCGAGCACGCCCCGGTCACGGATGCGCTCGACGACGCGAATCGTGCTGTCGTACAGGCTCGGATCGCCCCACACGAGGAATCCGGCGGTCTCGTGCTCGGCGACCTGCTCGCGCAGCACCGTCTCGTATGCGGCGGCCCGGGCGGCGTGCCAGTCCCGCACCTCGGTGCCGTAGGCGGACGGGGCGCGGTCCCGCGGCGGGTCCGGCACCGGGATCGTCCGGTAGTCGCCGGCGATGTGGCGACGGCAGATCTCCTCCCGCACGGCGACGAGGTCGTCGACGCCGCGCTGCTTGTCGGCGACGAGGAAGACGTCGACGTCGTTCAGCGCCCGGACCGCGGCCACGGTGAGGTCGTCGGGCCCGCCCGGCCCGATCCCGATCAGCCGCAGCCGCCTCCTCACGCGCGGTCCTCGAGGTCGCCCTCCACGTCGAGGTAGGCCTGCTGCAGTTCCGCGAGCGTCGCCGGATCCGGTTCGGCCCACAGGCCGCGGTCGGCGGCCTCGGTGAGCCGTTCGACGATGCCGCGCAGCGCCCACGGGTTGGCCTCGCGCAGGAACCGCTGGTTCTCGGAGTCGAGGGCGTAGGTGCGGGCGAGGGTTTCGTACATCCAGTCGGCGACGACCCCGGCGGTGGCGTCGTAGCCGAACAGGTAGTCGACGGTGGCGGCGAGCTCGAACGCGCCCTTGTAGCCGTGCCGGCGCATCGCCGCGAGCCAGCGCGGGTTGACGACCCGGGCCCGGAACACACGGGCGGTCTCCTCCGCCAGCGAGCGGGTGCGGACCTGGTCGGGGGTGGTCGAGTCGCCGATGTAGGCCTTCGGATCCGCACCGGTGAGCGCCCGGACGGTGGCGACCATGCCGCCGTGGTACTGGAAGTAGTCGTCCGAGTCGGCGATGTCGTGCTCGCGGGTGTCGGTGTTCTTCGCCGCCACCGCGATCCGCCGGTAGTTGGCGCGCATGTCGTCCGCGGCCGGGACGCCGTGCAGGTGCCGCCCGTACGCGAAGCCGCCCCACGCGGTGTACACCTCGGCGAGATCGGCGTCGCTGCGCCAGTTTCCGGAGTCGATGAGCGGCAGGATGCCGGCGCCGTAGGAGCCGGGCCTGGACCCGAAGATGCGGCGCACCGCGCGCTCGGGGTCGCCGTGCTCGGCCTCGTCGCGGCGGGCGTGCGCGCGCACGTAGTTCAGCTCGTCGGGTTCGTCGAGGGCCGCGACGGTGCGGATCGCGTCGTCGAGCATCGCGACGACGTGCGGGAAGGCGTCGCGGAAGAACCCGGAGATGCGGACGGTGACGTCGATGCGCGGCCGGCCGAGCTCGTCGAGCGGGATCACGGTCAGCTCGCGCACCCGCCGGGACTCGGCGTCCCATTCCGGGCGCATGCCGATCAGGGCGAGGACCTCGGCGATGTCGTCGCCGGAGGTGCGCATCGCGGAGGTCCCCCACACCGACAGGCCGACCGAGGGCGGATAGCCGCCGGTGTCGGCGCGGTACCGGTCGAGCAGGTTGTTCGCGAGCGCCACGCCCGTGTCGTAGGCGAGCCGGCTCGGCACCGCCTTCGGGTCGACGGTGTAGAAGTTGCGGCCGGTGGGCAGCACGTTGACCAGGCCGCGCAGCGGCGATCCGGACGGGCCGGCGGGCACGTAGCCGCCGTCGAGGGCGTGCAGCACCGCGTCGAGCTCGTCGGTGGTGCGTGCCAGGCGCGGCACGACCTGCTCGGCGGCGAAGGCAAGCACCCGCTCGACCTCCGGGTCCGCCCCGCCCAGCACGGACTGCACGACCGTGGCGGCGCTGCCGGCCTGCCAGCCGGCGTCCTCCATGCCCTGCACCAGTGCCCGGGCCTGCGCCTCGACCGCGTCGGTCTCGGTGAGCGGCGCGTCCGGCTTCAGGCCGAGGGCGGTGCGCAGACCGGGCACGGCGTGGGCCCGCCCGCCCCACACCTGGGCGGCCCGCAGCACCGACAGCACCAGGTTCACGCGGGCCTCGCCGACGGGTGCCGTGCCGAGCACGTGCAGGCCGTCGCGGATCTGCGCGTCCTTCACCTCGCACAGCCAGCCGTCGACGTGCAGCAGGAAGTCGTCGAACTCGGCGTCGTGCGGGCGGTCCTCGAGCCCGAGGTCGTGGTCGAGCTTGGCGGCCTGGATCAGCGTCCAGATCTGGGCGCGGATCGCCGGCAGCTTGGCCGGGTCCATCGCCGCGATGTTCGAGTACTCGTCGAGCAACTGCTCGAGACGGGCGATGTCGCCGTACGACTCGGCGCGCGCCATCGGCGGGATGAGGTGGTCGACGATGGTGGCGTGGGCGCGGCGCTTCGCCTGGGCCCCCTCCCCCGGGTCGTTGACCAGGAACGGATAGATCAGCGGGAGATTGCCGATGGCGGCGTCGGTCGCGCAGGCCGCGGACAGGCCGGCGTTCTTGCCGGGCAGCCACTCCATCGAGCCGTGCTTGCCGAGGTGGACGACGGCGTCGGCGCCGAAGCCGTTCTCCACCCACCGGTACGCGGCGAGGTAGTGGTGCGACGGCGCCATGTCCGGATCGTGGTAGATCGCCACGGGGTTCTCCCCGAACCCCCGGGGCGGCTGGATCATCAGCACCACGTTGCCGGCCTGCAGGGTGGCCAGGACGATCTCGCCCTCGGGAGCGGACTGCCGGTCCACGAACAGCTCGCCGGGGGCCGCGCCCCACGCCTCGGTCATCGCGTCGGTCAGTTCCGCGGGCAGGTCCGCCGTCCACTCGCGGTACTGCGCCGCGCTCACGCGGACCGGGTTGCCCGCCATCTGCTCGGCGCTGAGCCATTCCTCGTCCTGCCCGCCCGCGGCGATCAGGGCATGGATCAGCGCGTTGCCCGCCTCGGCGTCGTCCACGGTGTCGAGGCCCGGGAAGCCGTCGCCGAGGTCGTAGCCGCGCTCCCGCAGCGCGCGCAGCAGCCGGATCGCGGACACCGGGGTGTCCAGGCCGACGGCGTTGCCGACCCGGGAGTGCTTCGTCGGATACGCCGAGAGCATGATCGCCAGGCGCCGCCGCGCGGGCGGGATGCGCCGCAGGCGGGCGTGCGCGACGGCGATGCCGGCGACGCGGCGGCAGCGTTCGGGGTCGGTGACGTAGCGCGGCAGGCCGTCGGCGCCGAATTCCTTGAACGAGAACGGCACGGTGATGATGCGGCCGTCGAACTCGGGGACGGCGATCTGCGTCGCGGAATCGAGCGGGGAGACACCCTCGTCGGAGTCGGCCCACGCGTCGCGTCCCCAGGTCAGGCACAGCGCCTGCAGGATCGGGACATCCAGGGCGGCGAGCGCTTCGACGTCCCAGGCATCGTCGTCGCCGCCGGCGGAGACGGTGGCGGGGCGGGTGCCGCCGGCGGCGAGGACCGTGACGATCAGGGCGTCGAGGGTGCCGAGCTCGGCCAGCAGGTCCGCGGGGGCACCGCGCAGCGTGGAACAGAAGATCGGCACGGCCACGGCGCGGCCGGTGGCGTCGACCGCCTGCGCGAGATCGCGGACGAAACGGGTGTTTCCGCTGGTCTCGTGGGCGCGGTAGTAGAGGATGCCCACCCGCGGCAGGCCGGGATCGGTCGCGGCGGGCGCGTGGCTGCCCCACGCGGGCAGCGCGGCCGGCGGCTCGAAGCCCTCGCCGGTGAGCAGGACGGTGTCGGACAGGAAGGCATGCAGCTGGGCGAGGTTCGCGGGCCCGCCCTGCGCGAGGTAGGCGTGCGCCTCGGTGGCGATGCCGACGGGGACCGTCGAGTGGCTCATCAGCTCGGCGTCGGGCAGCTGCTCGCCGCCGAGCACGACGACGGGTGCGCCGTGCGCCAGGACCGCGTCGATACCGTTCTGCCAGGACCGGACGGAGCCCAGGATGCGGACGATCACCAGGTCGGCGCCGTCGAGGAGGCGGGGAAGCTCGGTCCCGACGTCGAGGCGCGACGGGTTGCCCAGCGCGTACTCGGCGTCCGAGCTCAGCGCCGACAGCAGGTCGGTGTCCGACGTGGACAGCAGCGCGAGCCGCGTCACGACCGGGCCCCGCGCAGTTCCCGATCGCCCCTGCGCAGCACGAAATCAGCCATGTTCAGTCTCCAAACCCTCGTGGACTTCCCGCGCCGTGGCCGGTCTCCTGGCTGACGGATCATCGCTGCCGCGCCGACCTTCCCGGACTTCCGTCCAGTGGTCTCCGGACCGGCGGACCGGTCCGGACGAGGGCGAGCACCTACCCGCTCACAGTGGCGAGGGCCGCGCCGGTCTCACACCGGCTTCCCGAGCACCACGGCAGGTGGAGCGTAACGCACCGCTTCCTCGTCGTGTGCAACCATGTGCCCCCATGGTCGACCTTCCCCCGGACCGGTGCCCCGGTCTGCTGCGCCCCCACCTCGCCGCCGACGGCGCGCTGGTGCGGCTGCGCGCGCCCGGCGGCAGGCTCCCGGACGGTGGACTGCGGGCGCTGTCGGCGTCGTCGACCGCCTTCGCGGACGGCGATATCCACCTCACCTCGCGCGGAAACCTGCAGGTCAGGGGCGTTACGGTGGACGAGTGCGGCGGTGTGCCGGCCGGCCTCGTCGACGCGGTGGCGGCGGCCGGGTTCCTGCCGGCACCGTCGCACGAACGGGTCCGCAACGTCGTCGCGTCGCCGCTGTCCGGGATCGTCGGAGGACGCGCCGACCTCCGTCCGCTCATCGGCGCGCTCGACACCGCCCTGTGCGCCGAACTCGTACTCGCGCAGCTGCCGGGCCGGTTCCTGTTCGGCCTCGACGACGGTCGCGGCGACGTCGCGGCCCTGCGCTGCGACCTCGCCGCGGTGGCCGCCGACTCGGGGCTGTTCGAGATCGCGATCGGGAGGCTCTCCGGGCCGGTGGTCCCGGCCGACCGGGTCGTCGACACGCTGATCGACCTGGCGCGGCGGTTCGCGGCGGTGCGCGGCACCCGCTGGCACGTGCACCAGCTGCCCGAGGCGGGGGCCGAGCTCGGGGGCGGCGCGCCGCTGCCGCCGGCCGCCCGGTACACGATGCCGTACGGCCCCCTGCCGGGAGCGGTCTCGGCGCTGGTCCCGCTGGGCATCCTCTCGCCGGCGATGGTGGCGGCGCTGCCCGAGTCGGAGGTGATCGTCACGCCGTGGCGCGGCCTCGTCCTCGCCGGCGAACCCGATCCGCAGCCGCTGCGCGACGCCGGGTTCGTGCTCGACGGTGCGTCGCCGTGGACCCGCACCACCGCGTGCGCCGGCGCGCCGGGGTGTAGCCTCGCCGAGGGCGACACCCGTTCCGCGGCCCGGCGTGCCGTCGCCGGCGCGCCCCCGGCCGGGCACCTCCACGTCGTGGGATGCGAACGATCCTGTGGCGCCCCGAATTTCCCACATACCCTCCTGTTCGCGAGGACCCGCCCATGACGCCCACTCCCCCACCCCGGCGCTACGACTACGTCACCGACGGCGCCGACATCTACGTCCGGTCGTTCGCGACGATCCGTGCCGAGACGGACCTGTCCGCGATCCCTGCCGACGCCGAGAAGGTGGCGGTGCGGATGGTGCACGCGTGCGGCCAGACCAACCTGACCCGCGACCTCGCGATCCATCCGGCCCTGGTGTCGGCGGCGCGCGGGGCGCTGCGGGCGGGCGCGCCGATCCTCACCGACGCCCACATGGTCGCGTCCGGGGTGACGCGCACGCGGCTACCCGCGGACAACGAGGTGCTGTGCCTTCTGCGCGACCCGCGGGTGCCGGACCTCGCGGCGGCGTGGGGCACCACCCGCTCGGCCGCGGCGGTCTCGCTGTGGGAGGACCGGCTCGACGGCGCGGTCGTCGCGATCGGCAACGCCCCCACCGCGCTGTTCCACCTGCTCGAGCTGATCGACGCCGGCGGCCCCCGGCCCGCCGCGATCGTCGGGGTGCCGGTCGGGTTCATCGGCGCCGCCGAGTCCAAGGAGGCGCTCGTCACGCATCCGCTGCAGCTCCCCTACCTGGTGGTGCGGGGGCGCCGCGGGGGTTCGGCGATGGCGTCGTCCGCGATCAATGCCCTGGCCCAGGAGGCGGAGTGAACGACACCGGACGGTTCTACGGCGTGGGGCTCGGCCCCGGCGATCCCGAGCTGATCACCCGCAAGGCGGCTCGGCTGATCGAGCAGGCCGACGTGATCGCCTACCACTCGGGCACCCACGGCCGCTCCATCGCGAGGGGCATTGCGGCCGAGCTGATCCGGGAGGGGGTGATCGAGGAGGCGTTGATCTACCCGGTCACCACCGGCACCACCGACCATCCCGGCGGCTACGACGGCGCCATCGCCGACTTCTACGACGAGTGCGCGGCGCGCCTGGCCGCCCACCTCGACGCCGGCCGCACCGTCGTCGTGCTGTGCGAGGGCGATCCGCTGTTCTACGGCTCCTACATGTATCTGCACGACCGGCTCGCGGATCGCTATGCGACCGAGGTGGTTCCGGGCGTGACGTCGGTGTCCGCGGCCGCCGCGGCCGCGGCGGAACCGCTGGTGCGGCGCACCGACGTGCTCACGGTGCTGCCCGGCACGCTGCCCGAGCCGGAGCTGGCCCGCCGTCTCGCCGACACGGACGGCGCCGCGATCATGAAGCTGGGCCGTACCTTCCCCGCGGTCCGCAGCGCGCTCGCCCAGGCGGGCCGGCTCGACGACGCGGTGTACGTCGAGCGCGCGTCGATGGGCGGGCAGCGCATCGTCCCCGTCGCCGAGGTCGACGCCGACGCGGTGCCGTACTTCTCGGTGATCCTCACCCCCGGCGACCGGGCGCCGCGCAACCGGAATATCACCGACCGGTCCCGGCCCGTCGTCGCCGATGCTCCCGAGGCGGTCGCTGCCCGGGAGCTCCTCGTCGTCGGTCTCGGCCCCGCGGATGAGAAGTGGCTCACCCCCGAGGCCGCCGCCGCGCTGGCATCCGCCGACCACATCGTCGGCTACGGGCCCTACGTCGACCGCGTGCCGGTCCGCCCGGGCCAGCGGCGGCACGCGAGCGGGAACACCGTCGAGGTGGACCGGGCCCGGTTCGCGCTCGAGCTGGCGCTGTCCGGGGAACGGGTGGCCGTCGTCTCGGGCGGCGACGCCGGGGTGTTCGGGATGGCGTCGGCCGTGTTCGAGGCCGCGCAGGATCCGCGGTTCGCCGAGCTGCCGGTGCGCGTGCTACCCGGGGTGTCGGCGATCCAGGCGGTGGCCGCGCGGGCGGGCGCCCCGATCGGCGGGGACTTCGCCGTGATGAGCCTGTCCGACCGGCTCAAGCCGTGGGAGGTGATCGAGCGGCGGCTCGCGGCCGTCGCGCAGGCGGACCTGGTGCTGGGTCTGTACAACCCGGCGTCGCGGTCGCGGACCACGCAGGTCGCGCAGGCCCAGGCCGTGCTGCTGCGGCACCGGCCGGCCGACACCGTCGTCGTGGTCGGCCGCGACGCCGGCCGCCCCGGCGAGTCGCTCGAGGTGACCACGCTCGAGAAGCTCGACCCGGCCACGATCGACATGAAGTGCCTGCTCATCGTGGGATCGTCCGGGACCACGGTCACCGACGCCGGCGCGGTGTGGACGGCGCGGTCGGTGCGCTCCGACTCCTGACATCCGTGCGGTACACCGGAATCCGCGCCCACCGCGGCGGGCGCGGATTCCGGGTCAGCGCGTGAATTCCGTGCGATCCCGCGCCGGGTCGTAGAGATGCGAGCACGCGACGTCCGGCTGTGCCCGCACGCCCAGGGCCCGGCCGACGACGATCACCGCGGTGTGCTTCAGTCCCGCCGCCTCGGCCCGGTCGGCGATGTCGGCGAGGGTGCCGCGCAGCACCAGCTCGTTCGGGCGGGACGCGAACGCCACCACCGCGGCCGGGCAGTCGGCGCCGTACTCGCCGCTCAGTTCCTCGGCGAGGGCGCGGATGCGGGTGATCGCCAGGTGCAGCACCAGGCTGGCGCGCAGTCCCGCGACGCGCGCCAGGGACTCGGTGTCGGGCATCGCCGTGGATCGCGCCCGGGTACGGGTGAGGACCACGGTCTGCACCAGTTCGGGCACGGTCAGCTCCGCGCCGAGGGTCGCGGCGGCGGCCGCGTAGGCCGGCACGCCGGGGGTCACGTCCCAGGGCACCCCGGCCGCGTCGAGCCGGCGCGTCTGCTCGGTCAGGGCCGAATACAGCGACGGGTCACCGGAACACAACCGGACGACGTCGAGGCCGCGCCGGTGCGCGTCCACCAGGTGCGCGGTGATCTCGTCGAGGTCCAGGTGCTGGGTGTCGACGAGTTCCGTGTCGGGCCGGCAGTGCGCGAGCACCTCGGCGTCGAGGTAGGTGCCGGCATAGAGCACCACCGGTGCCTCGCTCAGCAGCCGCGCCGCCCGCAGCGTCAGCAGGTCGGCCGCACCCGGCCCGGATCCCACGAAGTGCACTGTCATTTCTCGCCTTTCGTCACCTGCCACTGCACCACCGGGCGCAGCGCCTGCCAGCCGCTGAACCCGCCGAGGGGTGCGGCCTGCTCCACGGTCAGCCGGGTCAGCTCCCCGCCGTGGGTCTTCCACCACTGCACCAGCGTCGCCTCGGTCTCGAGCGTCACCGCGTGCGCGACCAGCCGCCCTCCCGGACGCAGTTCCTCCCAGCACTTTTCGAGCACACCGGGAATCGATCCGCCGCCGCCGACGAAGACGGCGTCGGGGGTGTCGAGGCCGTCGAGCGCCGCCGGGGCGGGGCCGCGCACCACCGCGACCGACGGGACGCCGAGCCGCGCGGCGTTGCGCACGATCCGCTCCGCACGCCCCTCGTCGCGCTCGATCGCGACGGCGCGGCAGCGCGGATCGGTGCGCGCCCATTCGATCCCCACCGAACCGGCGCCGGCGCCGACGTCCCACAGCAACTGCCCCGGCCGGGGCGCGAGCGCGCACACCGCGGCGAGCCGGATCGGGCGCTTGGAGATCTGCCCGTCGTGCTCGAACGCGTCGTCGGGCAGGCCCGGCGCGGTGGAATAGCCCTCCGCGCCCCGGCATTCGACGCAGACCACGTTGAGGGCGGGGGCGTCGCCGGACCACTCGTCGGCGGTGGCGCTGCGGCGGGCCTCGGCGGGGGCTCCGAGGTCGGAGAGCACCGTCAGCACACTCGCCCCGAAGCCGTCGCGGCGCAGCAGGTCCGCGACCTGCGCGGGCGTGCCGCCGTCGGAGGAGAGCACGATCAGCCGCCGGCCCCGCCCGAATGCGCGGCGGACGGCGTGCACGTCGCGGCCCACCAGCGTCACCACGTCCACCGACTCGGCGCTCCACCCCATCCGCGCGCGGGCCAGGGCCACCGACGACACCGCGGGCAGCACCGTCACCGCGGCAGCGCCGAGGTGGGCGATCAGCGTGGAGCCGATGCCGGAGACGAGGGGGTCGCCCGAGGCGACCGCGACGATCCGCCGGTCACGATGGCGCTCGAGCAGCGCGCCGAGCCCGTCGCGCAGCGGGGAGGGCCACGGCTCCCGGACGGCGCCGGTCTCGGGCAGCAGCGCCAGGTGACGGCGCCCGCCCAGCAGGACCTGCGCGCCGAGCACCGCGTCGCGAGCGGGCGGCGGCAGGCCGTCCCAGCCGTCGGCGCCCATGCCGACGACGGTGATCTGTGAACCCATGGCGTCGAACCCTAGCCGGTGCGGTTAGACTCGGCGGCGGCAAGACAATCGAGGTGCCCCTCACGGGGATAATCGGGAAGCCGGTGCGAATCCGGCACAGGCCCGCTGCGGTGACCCGGGAGTCGTCGATCACGCGCAACACGCGCAGCCACTGGACCGGCCGGTCCGGGAAGGCGATCGCACGGCGTTCGACCGGGAAGTCCGAATACCGGCCTCGATTTCAGCTGCCGAGAAGACATCCCAGCGGGAGCCTGTGGAGGTTCGAGTGCACGTGTATCCGTTCAGTGCCGTCGTCGGCTCCGACGACCTGGCGCTGGCCCTGTCCCTGTGCGCGGTCTCGCCGTCGATCGGCGGGGTGCTCGTGCGCGGCGAGAAGGGCACCGCCAAGTCGACCACCGTACGCGCCCAGGCCGCGCTGTTGCCGCAGGTCACCGAGGTCACCGGCTGCCGCTTCGCGTGCGATCCCGCCGCCCCCGACCCGGCGTGCCCCGACGGGCCGCACCCGGGCGGTGCGGCGGCGCAGACCCGTCCGGCGCGGCTGGTGGAACTGCCGGTCGGTGCCACCGAGGACCGCGTCACCGGCTCCCTGCACCTGCAGAAGGCGCTGTCGGCGGGCACCGCCGAGTACGAGCCCGGCCTGCTCGCCCGGGCGCACCGCGGGGTGCTCTACGTCGACGAGGTCAATCTGCTGCACGACCACCTGGTGGACCTGTTGCTCGACGCCGCCGCGATGGGCCGCTGCTCCGTCGAGCGCGACGGGGTGTCGGTCTCGCACGCCGCCCGGTTCGTGCTGGTCGGCACGATGAACCCGGAGGAGGGTGAGCTGCGGCCGCAGCTGCTCGACCGCTTCGGCCTCACCGTCGAGGTGGCCGCGCCCCGCGATCCGCAGGTGCGGGCGGAGATCGTGCGGCGGCGCCTGGCGTTCGACGCCGACCCGGACGCGTTCGTCGCGCGGTGGGCCGACGCCGAGGCGGCGCTGACGCGGCGGTTGGCGCAGGCCCGCGACCGGCTGCCGCAGGTGCGGCTCGGCGACGACGCGCTCGTCGCGATCGCGGAGGTGTGCGCGGCGTTCGACGTCGACGGGATGCGCGCCGACCTGGTCACCGCGAAGACCGCCGTCGCGCATGCGGCGTGGGTGGGCCGCGACGAGGTGACGCGGGCGGACATCGCGGTGGCGGCGCGGCTGGCGTTGCCGCACCGTCGTCGCCGCAACCCGTTCGACGAGCCCGGCATGGACGAGTCGCTGCTCGACGAGCTGCTCGGCGAGCAGCCGCCCGAGCCCGATCCGGACGGCCCCGACGATTCCGGTCCCGACGATTCCGGTCCGGACGGCCCCGGCGCCGGCGAGGCGACGCCGGGCCGGGACGACCGGGGGCAGGGCTCCGGTGCGGCGACGTCCGTCGCGGCCCCCGCCGAGCCCTACCGGACCCGCCTGTTCACGGCCGACCGCACCGGCCGCGGTGCCGCGGGCCGCCGCTCCCGCGCCCGCACCACGGTCGGCCGGACCGTCGGCGAGCGTCGCGGCGACACCGGCCCGATCCATCTGCCCGCCACCATCCGCGCCACCGCCACCCACCCGTGCGTGGTTCCGGTAGCGGGGACTACCGAAACCACGCACGGGTGGCAGGTGCGGCGGAAGGTCGTCGAGGGCCGGGAGGCCAACCTGGTGCTGCTGTGCGTCGACGCGTCCGGCTCGATGGCGGCGCGGCAGCGGATGACGCAGGTGAAGACGGCGATCCTGTCGCTGCTGCTCGACGCCTACCGGCGTCGCGACACGGTGGGCCTGGTGACCTTCCGCGGGGATCGCGCCACGCTCGTGCTGCCGCCGACCAACTCGGTGGACGTGGCCGCGACGCGGCTGCGGGAGCTGCCGGCGGGCGGGCGCACCCCGCTCGCCGAGGGACTGCTCGAGGCGGCCGAGACGATCCGGCGGCACCGGCTGCGCGAACCCGACCGGCGGGCCCTGCTCGTCGTCGTCACCGACGGCCGCGCCACCGCCGGGCCGGACGCGGTGGCCCGGTCCCTCGCTGCCGCCGACCGGCTCGCCGCCGCCGGGATCGACGCGGTCGTCGTGGACTCCGAGACCGGCCGGTTCCGCATGGGCCTCGCGGCCCGGCTCGCCGAGCGGCTCGGCGCCGAACACGTCCCCGTCGGTGAGGTCCACGCCGACGCGCTCACCACCGTCGTGCGAGGAAGGGCCGCCTGATGCCGAAGGGACAACCGACCGCCGTGCCGGACGACGGTCTCACCACCCGCCAGCGCCGCAACCGGCCGCTGCTGATGGTCCACACCGGCGACGGCAAGGGCAAGTCGACCGCCGCGTTCGGTCTCGCGCTGCGCGGCTGGAACCAGGGCTGGTCCGTCGCGGTGTTCCAATTCGTCAAGTCCGCCAAGTGGCGCCTCGGCGAGCAGACCGCCTTCGAGACCCTCGGCGACCTGCACACCGAACGCGGCACCGGGGGCCCGATCGAGTGGCACAAGATGGGCTCCGGGTGGTCGTGGTCGCGCAAGGACGGCACCGAGGAGGACCATGCCGCCGCGGCGCTCGCCGGGTGGCGGGAGATCCAGCGCCGGCTCGCCGCCGAGCAGCACGGGCTGTACGTGCTCGACGAGTTCACCTACCCGATCGGCTGGGGATGGATCGACGCCGACGAGGTGGTGCAGACCCTGCGGACGCGCCCCGGCCACCAGCACGTCGTGATCACCGGCCGCCGGGCGCATCCGGCGCTGATCGAGGCCGCGGATCTCGTCACCGAGATGACGAAGATCAAGCACCCGATGGATGCGGGCCAGAAGGGCCAGAGGGGCATCGAGTGGTGACACTCGCGGGTGACGGCGTGGTGACACTCGCGGGTGACGGCGTGGTGACACTCGCGGGTGACGGCGTGGTGACACTCGCGGGTGACGGCGTGGTGACCGAATGACACCGCTGCCCCGGCTGGTGGTGGCCGCGCCGGCTTCCGGACACGGGAAGACCACGGTCGCGACGGGCCTCATGGCGGCCCTGCGGGCGGCCGGGCACACCGTGTCGGGACACAAGGTCGGCCCGGACTACATCGACCCGGGCTACCACGCCCTCGCGACGGGCCGGCCCGGCCGCAACCTGGACGCCCATCTCGTCGGCACCGACCTGCTCGCACCGCTGCTCGCGCACGGCGCCCGCGGTGCCGACATCGCGATCGTCGAGGGCGTGATGGGCCTGTACGACGGGATGCTCGGCACCGACGGGTTCGCCTCCACCGCCCACACGGCCGCCGTCCTCGGTGCCCCGGTGATCCTCGTCGTGGACGTCTCCCACGCCTCCCGCTCCGTCGCGGCCGTGGTGCACGGGATGGCCACGTTCGACCGCAGCGTCCGCATCGCCGGGGTGATCCTGAACAAGGCCGGCTCGGTGCGGCATTCCGACGAGGTGGTCGAGGCTCTGGCCGCGACGGGCGTCCCGGTGCTCGGCGTCCTGCAGCGCGACGACGGGATCTCGGCGCCGTCGCGACATCTGGGGCTGGTGCCGGCGCAGGAGCGGGCCGAGGCCGCCGCCCAGCTCGATCGCCTGGCCGCACAGATCGCCGCGCGGGTGGATCTCGCCGAGGTGATGCGGATCGCATGCGCCGCACCGGATCTTCCTGCGAGCCCGTGGGATCCGGGGGCGCCGGCCGACGACGGCCCGGTCGTCGCGATCGCCGGCGGCCGCGCCTTCACGTTCCGTTACGCCGAGACCGAGGAGATGCTGCGCGCCGCCGGGTGCCGCACCGTGGTGTTCGATCCGCTGCGCGACGAACGACTGCCCGACGGCACGGCCGGGATCTATCTCGGCGGCGGCTTCCCCGAGGTGCACGCGGCCGATCTGGCCGCGAACACCGCTCTGCGCGAACATCTCCGGGCCGCGATCACGGCCGGCACACCCACCGTCGCCGAGTGCGCCGGACTGTTGTACCTGTGCCGCGAGGTGGACGGGGCGCCGATGATCGGCGCGATCGACGCGGCCGCCCGGATGACGCCGCGCCTGACCCTCGGCTACCGCACGGTCGTCGCGCCGCGCGAGACCCTTCTCGCGCCGGCGGGCACGCGGGTGACCGGACACGAATTCCACCGCACCACGGTCGATTCCACCGACGAGCCGGCGTGGCTGCTGGGCGGGCGGCCCGACGGCTTCGCGTCCGCCACTGTGCACGCCTCCTACCTGCACACCCACTGGGCCGGGCATCCGGCGCTGGCGCAGCGGTTCGCCGACGCGGTGCGGGCCGCGACGCCGGTCCCCCCGCCGCCGCGCACGACCCGGGCCGCCGCACCGGACCTGCAGCACCACGGCGACCGGGAGGCCACGCCGGGACTGGTGGATCTGGCCGTCAACGTCTCGCGCCGGCCGCGCCCGGAGTGGCTCGACGCCGCGCTGGCCGGGTCGCTGGCCGAGCTGGATCGGTATCCGGACCCGCGCGCGGCGCGGGCCGCCCTGGCCGCCCGGCACGTCCGCGACCCGCTCGAGGTGCTGCCCACCGCCGGCGGCGCGGAGGCGTTCACCCTCGTCGCCCGTGCCCGTCGCTGGGCGCGACCGGCGGTGGTGCACCCGCAGTTCACCGAGCCGGAGGCGGCGCTGCGCGCCGCCGGGCACGAGGTGACCCGGGTGCTGCTGCGCCGCGAGGACGGCTTCGTCCTCGACCCGGCGCTGGTGCCCGACGACGCCGACCTCGTGATCGTCGGCAACCCCACGAACCCGACCGGCGCGCTGCACCCGGGTGCCGCGCTGCGGGCCCTGGCGCGGCCCGGCCGGGTGCTGGTGGTGGACGAGGCGTTCATGGATGCGGTACCGGGGGAACCGGAATCGCTTGCCGGCGTGTCGCTTCCGGGTGTCGTGGTGGTCCGCTCGCTCACCAAGACGTGGGCGATACCCGGTATCCGTGCCGGGTACGTGCTCGGCGACGAGTCGATCGTCGCCGAGCTCGCCGCGCACCAGCCACCGTGGTCGGTGTCCACACCGGCGGCGGCGGCGATGATCGCGTGCGCGTCGCCGGCGGCCACGGTCGAGGCGGAGCGCATCGCCGTGCAGGTCGCGGCCGACCGCGCCGTCCTCGTCGACGGCCTGACCGCGCTCGGCATCGAGGTGACCGGCCCGTCGGCGGCACCGTTCGTGCTGGCGCACGTCCCCGTGGGGACGCGGGAGCGCCTGCGGGGCAAGGGCTTCGCGGTGCGTCGCGGGGACAGCTTCCCCGGCCTCGGCGCCGACTGGGTGCGCATCGCGGTGCGCGATGCGCAGACCACCGAGGCGTTGCTCGGGGCATGGCGGGACCTGACGTGAACCCGCGCGCCGCCGGCCTCGTCCTCGGCTACCTCGCCGATCAGGCGTTCGGCGATCCCCGTCGCGGCCACCCGGTGAGCGGCTTCGGCCGGATCGCCCGGACCACCGAGCGCGCGCTGTACGCGGACCACCGGGCGGCCGGGACGCTGTTCACCGCGGTGCTGGTCGGCGGCGCGGCCGGCCTCGGCTACGGCGCGGACCGGCTCACCCGGCGTCGTCCGCTGGTGCGCACGGCGGTGACCGCGGCCGCGACGTGGACCGTGCTCGGCGGCCGGTCGCTGGCGCGGGAGGCGACGACGATCGACGGCCAGCTGCGCCGCGCGGATCTGCCCGCCGCGCGCCGTCAGGTCACCCACCTCGTCGGGCGCGACCCGTCGCGCCTCGACGCCGCCGGCGTCGCCCGCGCCACCCTGGAGTCCCTCGCGGAGAACACCTCCGACGCCGTCGTCGCCCCGCTGCTGTGGGGTGCGGTGGCGGGGCCGGCGGGCCTGCTCGGCTACCGGGCCGCGAACACCCTCGACGCCCGCGTCGGCCACCGCACGCCGCGGCACGAGCGGTTCGGCTGGGCGTCCGCCCGGTTCGACGACCTGCTCAACCTGGCGCCGGCGCGGCTGTCCGCGCTGCTCGCGGCGGGCCTGGGCGAGCGGCCCGGCGCGGCCCTGACGGCCTGGCGCCGCGACGCCCACCGGCATCCGAGCCCGAACGCCGGGCCGGTCGAGGCGGCGTTCGCGGGCGCGCTCGGGGTCACTCTGGGCGGGGTGAACGTCTACCACGGCGTGGTGGAGGACCGCGGCACCCTCGGCGACGGCCCGGCCCCGGAACCCGGGGACATCGCGCGGGGCGTGCGGCTCGCGGCCCGGGTCGGCGCGGGCGCGCTCGCGGTGTCCGCGGTCGTCGCGTCCGCGGGCACCGTTGTGGCGCGAATCACGTAAGCGGTGTAACACTGTAATCAGTGATATTGGCACTTCGTCCCGAGGAGGACGACATGCGACACCATCCGCACATGCACGGACCCCGCTTCGGACGCCCGGGCGGCTGGCAACAGGCCGACGTCCCCGATGCGAGCGACGCCGCCGAGTGGTTCGCCGGACGCCTGCCCGACGACTGGTTCACCGGCCCCGCCGACATCGAGGTCGACCGCGAGGAGATCGTGGTCGTCGGGGAACTGCCCCCGCCCGAGGACACCGGCCCGGCGTCCGTCGACGGGCGCATCGCCCGGTTCCGGGAGACCACCCGGCCGGACCGCATGCGCATCGCCGACGAGGCCGAGGCCCGCTACGGCCGGAAGGTCGCGTGGGGTGTCACGCTCGGCGATCGTCGAGTGCTGTTCACCCACTTGGCCGTTCCGGTGATGACCCGGTTGCGCCAGCCCGAGCGCAAGGTCCTCGACACCCTCGTCGACGCCGGCGTCGCCCGCTCGCGCTCCGACGCGCTCGCCTGGTGCGTCCAGCTCGTGGAGCAGCACAGCGAGCAGTGGCTCGCCGAGCTCCGCGAGGCGATGCGCAAGGTCGACGACCTGCGCACCGAGGGCCCGCAGGTCTGAGATCGCGGACCCGCGCGGTTCCCGGTCGTCTGCACACGACATTGCGTGCACGGACGACTAATTCGCGCAGGAATCCGTCGCCCACGCGACGGCGTCCGCGACCGTCGCCACCGTCGGCACGCCCGCCGGCGAGGGCGGGCGGCGCACGACGACCACCCGCACCCCGAGTTCGGCCGCCGCGTCGAGCTTGGCGCGCGTGAGGTCCCCGCCGGAGTCCTTGGTGACGAGCACGTCCACCCCGTGGCCGGCGAGCAGCGCACGCTCGCCGTCGACGGTGTAGGGGCCGCGGGCCAGCAGCACCGTCCAGGAGTCCGGCACGTCGAGGTCCAGCGGCTCGACCACCCGCACCAGGACGCGGTGCCGCGCGAGCGGCCCGAGGAAGCGATCGAGGGTCTGGCGGCCCGTGCTCAGGAACACGCTCGCCCCCCGGGCGGCCACCGCGGCGGCCGCATCGTGGTCGTCGACCCACGTCCAGTCGCCGGTGCCGGTCCAGCCCGGCCGCGCCAGACGCAGCAGCGGCACCCCGGCCGCCGCGCAGGCGGTCGCGGCGTTACCGCTGATCCGCGCGGCGAACGGGTGCGTGGCATCGACCACCCTGCGGATACCGTTGCCGCGCAGATACTCCCGCAGTCCGTCGATGCCGCCGAAACCGCCGATCCGCACGTCGCCGACCGGCAGGCGCGGGTTGCGCACCCGCCCCGCGAGCGACGACACGTACGCCACCCCCGCGGTGTCCAGGCCGGCGGCGAGCGCCCGCGCCTCGCCGGTGCCGCCGAGGATGAGGACGGTCACGCCAGGCCGCCCGTCAGTGTGGGCAGCACCGGCCGAGCCCCGAGCATCCCGAGCAGGGCGTCGACGTCGAGGTGCTCCTCGACCATGTCCGCGAGCACCTCGAGGCGCGCCTCGCGGGCGGCGTGGAAGCCGACGGTGCCGGTGGCGAGGTCGCGCCCGGTGAGGGCGGCCGCCTCGCGGAGCCACGCCGTGCGCAGGGCGTCGCCCTCGAGGCTGCCGTGCCACATGGTGCCGAACACCGTTCCCGCCCGGGCGCCGCCGAGGAACTCGTCGTCGCCGCCGCGGGAGATGCGGCCGTGGTGGATCTCGTACCCGGAGGCCGGCACCCCGAGCGCCGACCCGGCCGGCAGCCGCAGCACCTTCTCCGGTTCGAAACGGGTGTGCACGTCCAGCAGCCCGAGCCCGTCCACGCACGCCCCGGGGGTGCCCTCGACGCCGTGCGGATCGGAGATCCGCCGGCCGAGCATCTGGAAGCCGCCGCAGATCCCGAGCACCACGCCCCCGCGACGGGCGTGGTCGGCGACGGCGGTGTCGAGGCCACGGCCGCGCAGCCACGCGAGGTCCGCGAGGGTGGCGCGGGTGCCGGGCAGGATCACCACGTCGGCGCCGGAGAGGGCGCGCGGATCGTCGACGAACCGCAGCCGCACGTCCGGTTCGAGGCACAGCGCGTCGACGTCGGTGAAGTTGCTGATCCGCGGCAGCATCACCACCGCGACGGTGAGCGACCCGGCGTCGTCGTGGGCCGGGCGCGACGACAGGGCGAGCGAGTCCTCCGAGTCGAGCCACAGGCCGCGCTGCCAGGGCAGCACGCCGAGCACGGGCCGGCCCGTGAGCTTTTCGAGCGACTCGAGACCGGGACGCAACAGCCCGAGGTCTCCACGGAACTTGTTGATCACGAAGCCGCGGACGAGGGCCTGATCGGACGCATCCAGCAGGGCGAGCGTGCCGTACATGGCGGCGAACACCCCGCCGCGATCGATGTCGCCGACGAGCACGGTCGGCAGGTCGCCGTGCCGGGCCAGGCCCATGTTCACGTAGTCGTGGGCCCGCAGGTTGATCTCGGCGGCGCTGCCGGCACCCTCGCAGACCACCACGTCGAACCGGTCCCGCAGGTCGTCGAGCGCACCGAAGGCGGCCTCGGCGAGGTGCTTTCGGCCGCCGGCGAACTCGCCGGCCTCGAGGTGACCGGCGGGCCGGCCGAGCACCACGACGTGACTGCGGCGGTCGCTGCCGGGTTTGAGCAGCACCGGATTCATCGCGGCCTCGGGTACGGCGCGCGCCGCCATCGCCTGGATCCACTGCGCGCGGCCGATTTCCACGCCGTCGCCGGTGACCGGGTCGACGGCCACCATGGAGTTGTTGGACATGTTCTGCGCCTTGAACGGCGCGACCGACAACCCGCGGCGGGCCAGGGCCCGGCAGATCCCGGTGGTCACCACGGATTTCCCGGCGTCCGAGGTGGTTCCGGCGACGAGCAGGCCCTGTCCCACGACGGCTACGCCACGCGGACGGGCACGCGACGATCGGCGCGTTCGGTGAGGAACGCGAACGCCACGCCCAGGGCGAACCACAGGGTGGTCTGAACGATCACCGACGCAACGCGGAAGTCCCACAGCAGCGTGGCCGGAAAGTCCGTGCCGACCTCGTCGATCGTCGGCAGCACCGCATACCCGAGACCGACCACGACGAGGAACGCCAGGACCGGTCCGGCGAGCCGGACGGTACGCAGCTCCTGACGGGCGAGCGCCTTCGCGGCGGCCACCGCCACCGCGAGCGCGACGAGGCCGAGCACGACCGCCGCGACCCACAGGAGGGTGCGCTGGTCGATGGTGTCCGGGTCCCCCACCGCCGGCGGGTTGGCCGGGTACTTCAGGAACGGCACCGCTTCGATCGCGAGCCATCCCGCTCCGGCGCCGAGCAGTCCGAGAGCGGGACCCGACAGCGTGGTGTGGCGCCGGGCGAAGTGCAGCACCGACGCGAACAGCGCGCCGAGCGCCAGACCGGCGAGGGTGGTGGCGAGGATCAGGCCCACCTTCTGCCCGGTGCGGCTGACGAGGGCGTCCTCGCCGTGGCTGTGACCGGCGGACGCGGCCTCGTGCGTGTGGGAGTGCGCCTCGGTGGCCGCGTGCGTCGCGGCGGCCTCCTCCAGCGCGATCGCGGCCTCGATGTGCGGCTCGCCGACCACGAAGGCGACGGCGCCGGCGAGCAGGCCGGCAATCAGGCCGGCCAGCAGGCCGCGCAGCAGGATCCGGGTGTAGGGGCCGGTCAGCGGGACGCCTGCCGACACGGCAGCGTCCGGGTGCGACGAGACGCCGGCCCCCGGACTCGGTGACACGCCGGCCCCCGGACTCGGTGACACGCCGGCCCCCGGCCTCAGTGGCACGGCAGGCCGAGCAGGTGCCGGCCGTCGTGCATCAGCTCATGCATGAACATGCCGGTGCGCGAGATCGCGCCCTGATCGAAGCCGACCAGGTAGAGGGTGACGAAGGCGAGCAGCACGACGGCGGTGATCGCGGCGGCCAGCGCCGCGGAGCCCATCGTGGACTCGGGGGTGTGGACAGTAGCCATGGCATCCTCCTGGGATAACGCGTCCCGTCGAAAATCCATGCGCCGAGACAGTTTTCTGACTCCCGGGCGGGTCGCCCGGTCACAGTGGCGCGACCGCTCCGGACTTGCACCGGATTGCCTGCACCTCGGCACGTGTGACGCAGGAACAGTCGCACCGTGAGCCCGCCCCTGTCAAGGCGACACCCCCGGCGGTTGTGATTCGATGACCGCCGTGGTTCGCCTCGTCCTTCTGGCCCATGCCTCGACGGAGGCGCAGCGCGCCGTCCGGTTCCCCGCCGACGAGCCGCTGTCGCAACGCGGCCGACGAGAACTGGAGCGGGCGGTCGCGCCGGTGGCCGACCGCGTCGTCGCGGCGCCGGAGCGACGGGCCGTCGAGACCGCGGCCGCGCTGGGCACGACGGCCGCGGTCGATCGGGCGCTGCGGGACCTGGACTACGGCGACTGGGCGGGGCGGGCGATGGACGAGGTGCCGGCCGAGAGCCTGCAGCAGTGGCTCACCGACCCGCACGCGGCGCCGCACGGCGGCGAGTCGATCGCGGAGCTGACCGAACGGGTGGCGCGGTGGCTCGACGGGCTGGCGCCGGGCCGGATCGTCGCGGTGGCCCACCCGGCCGTGATCCGCGCCGCGACGGTGTACGCCCTCGGCGCGCCCCCGGCAGGATTCTGGCGGATCGACGTGCGCCCGCTCGCGCAGGTCCGGCTGCACGGACGCGGGGGCCGGTGGTCGCTGCGGCTGGGTTGAGCCGCCCTACCAGGTGACGTTCTCCTCGCAGCGCCGCCCGTTGACGGTCGTCTCCACCTGGACGGTGGCGTGCTCGAGCCCGTGGGAGGTGAGCACGGCGCGGGCCGACTCGAGCACCCACTGCCCGTCGTGGTCGCTGATCAGGTGCACGGTGGCGACGTCCATGCCGGTGGTCAGGGTCCACACGTGCAGGTCGTGGACGCCGGTGACGCCGGGCAGGGCGGACAGGTCGGCGCGCACCCCGTCGACGTCGAGGTGGGCCGGCGAAGCCTGGGTGAGGATGCGCAGCGACGCCGCGGCCAGGCGCACCGCCCGCGGCACCACCCACAGGGAGATGAGGACGCCGACGACGACGTCGGCGAGGCTCCAGTCGAACAGCAGCACGAGGGCACCGGCGACGAGCACCCCGACGCTGCCGACCGCGTCGGCGAGCACCTCGAGGTAGGCGCCGCGCACGGCGAGGCTGTCCTTGGCGTCGGCCCGCAGGAGCAGCATGACGACGAGGTTGGCGGCCAGGCCGGCCGCCGCGGTGACCACCAGCGCCGTCCCGGGGATCTCCGGGGCGTCACCGATGCGGCGGATCGCCTCGTAGAACACCCACACCGCCACCGCGAGCAGCAGCGCGGCGTTCGCCATGGCGGCGAGTACCTCGGCGCGGTGCCACCCGAAGGTGCGCGCGGCCGCCGTGCTGCCCCGCCGGGCCAGGATCAACGCGACCATGCCCATGGACATGCCCACCACGTCGGTGAGCATGTGGCCGGCGTCGGCGAGCAGGGCCAGCGAGTCGATCCACAGGGCGACCCCCGTCTCGAGGATCAGGAACGCGACCAGGACGACGAGGGCGATCGCCATCCGCCACAGCCGTCCCTTCGACGGGCCGGCCCCGCCGGGAGTGCTCGTCCCGGAATGGCCGTGCGAGTGGCCGTGTCCGACGCCCATGGTCCTCCCTCCGAAGTTTCGGCAATCATATGCAGACATACGCATATGTTCAACGGAGAGGGGAGCCGCTCAGGACTCGGGGGGATACGCCGGATGCTCCACCGTCGGGGGCAGCGTGGCGATCGCCGAGACCCGCTCGAGGCCGGCCACCTGCAGCAGGTCCACGATCAGCGAACGAATCTGCGCGAACACCACCGTCGAGGACAGGCCCGCCCCCGCCACGAGGTCCGGCTTCATCTCCCGGGCCACGCTGCGCAGCACCCGGGCCGCCTCCGCCTGATCGGGCTGCTCCCCCGGCTCGGCGAGGACCATCAGCCGCAGCACGTCCACCGCCCCGGCCAGCTCCTCGATGCGCCGCACCAGCCGCGGGTCGAGGATCTCGTCGTCGCGCACGAGCGAGAGCGACCGGCGCGCCAGCACCCGCGTGTTGCGCATGGCGTTGTCGATCGGGTCCGCCGCGGCCATGAGGCGCTCGAGCCGGGGCCGGCTGTTCCAGTACAGAGGCGAGATGCGGCTCACCTCCTTGCCGCCGGAGATGTTGGCGCGCATCGCGTCGATCGCCGACTGCGTGGCCCGGGCCTCCCTGAGGGCCGCCTCGATGGGTTTCGGGTTGTTCTCGACCAGGCCGGCCTCGACCTTGCGCAGCACGTCCGCCGTGGTGGACAGCACATTCGCCGCCTCCCGCCGCGCCCGGCGCACCGGGTGGGTGGGGATGACGGCGACGACGGCGATGCCGACCAGCCCGCCGATGAGGGCGTCGACCATTCGGTCGATACCCCCGGACCCGCCGGGCGGGATCAGGGTCGCCACCAGCACCGCCGAGTTCCCGGCCTGCATGGAGAAGATCGGGCCGCTGTTGAGCGCGACCGCCGTGCCCATCGCCATCGCGACGACTAGCGCGATCTGCCACGGGCCGCTGCCGATGAACGAGATGATCAGGTCGCCGACACCGATGCCCACGGTGACACCGCAGACGAGTTCGACCGACCGTCGCATCCGCGCACCCAGTGACAGCCCGAGCGACACCACCGCCGCGATGGGCGCGAAGAACGGCTGCTCGTGCCCGACCGGCCCCGTGGCGACCCACCAGGCGATGCCCGCTGCCAGCGCGCACTGCAGGATCGGCAGCGCCGAGGAACGCAGGCGGCGCCCCGACGTGCGCAGCCGCCGGCGCGTGCCCACCCTGGTGGGTAACCGGGGACTAATCGACGCCAAGTGCTTCGGCGGCGCGCGGGTCGCAGTCCTCGAGCAGGTCGAGGCAGCGGGCATGCTCGTCGGCCTCGCCGATCTCCTTCGCCGCGCGGGCCAGCGTCGCGACGCACCGCAGGAAGCCCCGGTTCGGTTCGTGGTCGAACGGCACGGGACCGAAGCCCTTCCAGCCGTTGCGGCGCAACTGGTCGAGACCGCGGTGGTAGCCGGTGCGGGCGTAGGCGTAGGCCGCGATCGTCTCGCCGCGCCCGAGGGCGGCTTCGGCCAGGTAGGCCCAGGCGATCGACGCGGTCGGGTGGTCGGCGGCCACCTTCGCCGGGTCCTCGTGGTTCAGCAGCGCCGACTCCGCCTCGTCGTCGCCGGGCAGCAGGGTGGGTTGGGGTCCGAGAAGGTCACCGAAAGACGTCATGGCCACCATTGTGCCCACCGCCCGAGGACGGTCGATAGGCTGCCCGGAGAACAGCCGTCCGTCCAGCAAGGGGGATCGCGTGCCGGATCCGAAGAACGAAGACACCACCACGTCTCCCCGTCCGGCGACGGACACCCCCCGGTCCTCCGCGGAGCACGACGACGCCGAGGACCCGGCGCCGCGCGCGGGCTCGGAGCGCGACACCCCCGGCGACGACGCGCCGGCCCCGGCCGGTGCCGCGGATCCCGCCGCCGCCCCGGACACGCCGGCCGCACAGCCCGGGCCGGCCGCGGCGAGCGAGGCGGAGACCGTGGCCATCCCGGCCACGCGCCGCGCCGAGCCCGCGCCCTCCCCCGCCGACGCACCCACCGCACGCATCCCCGTCACCACGCACACCCCCAAGCAGGCGCCGCAGCGGATCGAGCCCGATCGGGCGGCCGGACGCGCGGAACCGCAGCGGGTCGCCCCCCAGCGCGCCGAACCGCCGCGCGTCCAGCCGACGCGGGTCCCGCCGCCCCGGCCGGAGGCGCGGCGTGTCGAACCCCAGCGCATCGAACCCCAGCGCGTCCAGCCGGTCCCGGGGCCGCAGCGCATCGACCCGGTGGCACCCGCCCGGCGCAGCCGCCGGGGCTGGGCGATCGCGGCCCTCGTCGCGGGCCTGCTCGTCGTCGCCGCGGTGGCGGCCGCGGCCGTGAAGGTCTACCTGGACGACCGGGCGGCGAACTCGCCGGAGGCTCGGATCCGGACCACCGTCGAGACCTTCGTCCGGGCGCTCGCCGCCGGCGACCTGACGACGCTGCGCACCACGACGTGCGGCGGCCTGCAGGAGTTCTACGCCTCGGTGCCGCCCGAGCAGTTCGCCGACATCCACCGCACCGCCGTCGACCAGGGCACCGTGCCCGTCGTCACGGGCATCGACAAGGTGCAGATCACCGACGGCCAGGCCATCGCGCAGGTGACGGCGCACCCGGCCGGCACCCCGACCGACGTCACCCAGCGCACCTTCGACCTGGCCCGGGAGGGCGAGGACTGGAAGGTCTGCGGGGAGTGAAACGACGCGAGCGGTGACGCGGGCCGGGCCCGCGTCACCGCTCGTGTGGGATGACCGCGCAGGGACGGATCAGCCGGCGGACACCGAGCGGCCCGCGGACTTGAGGTCGTTGCAGGCCTCGACGACCCGAGCGGTCATCGACGCCTCGGCCTTCTTCAGGTAGCTGCGCGGGTCGTAGGTCTTCTTGTTGCCGACCTCGCCGTCGATCTTCAGCACACCGTCGTAGTTGGCGAACATGTGGCCCGCGATCGGGCGGGTGAACGCGTACTGGGTGTCGGTGTCGACGTTCATCTTCACCACGCCGTAGCTCAGCGCCTCGTCGATCTCCGACTTCAGCGAGCCGGAACCGCCGTGGAAGACCAGGTCGAACGGCTTCGAGCCGGCGGGCAGGCCCAGCTTCTTCGAAGCGGCGGCCTGGCCGTCGGCCAGCACGGACGGCTCGAGCTTGACGTTGCCCGGCTTGTAGACGCCGTGGACGTTGCCGAACGTCGCGGCGAGCAGGTACTTGCCCTTCTCACCGGCGCCGAGCGCGTCGACCGTCTTCTCGAAGTCCTCGATCGAGGTGTAGAGCTTCTCGTTGATGGCGTTCTCGACGCCGTCCTCTTCACCGCCGACGACGCCGATCTCGACCTCGAGGATGATGTTCGCGTCCTTCGACAGGGCCAGCAGCTCCTGGGCGATCTGCAGGTTCTCGTCGATCGGGATGGCCGAGCCGTCCCACATGTGCGACTGGAACAGCGGGTTCTCGCCGTTCTTCACCCGCTCCTGCGAGATGGCGAGCAGCGGGCGCACGAAGCCGTCCAGCTTGTCCTTCGGGCAGTGGTCGGTGTGCAGCGCGATGGTGACGTCGTACTTCGCGGCGATGACGTGCGCGAACTCGGCGAGCGCGACGGCGCCGGTCACCATGTCCTTGACACCGAGGCCGGAGCCGAACTCGGCGCCACCCGTCGAGAACTGGATGATGCCGTCGCTGCCGGCGTCCGCGAAGCCCTTGATGGCGGCGTTGATGGTTTCGGACGAGGTGCAGTTGATGGCCGGGAACGCGAAGGAGTGATCCTTGGCGCGGGCGATCATCTCGGCGTAGACCTCGGGAGTCGCGATTGGCACGGCGGCTGTCCTCCAGATGAGAGTCGATGGGTGCCTCCCCGGGGGTGCGGGAGGCGCCAGGGTTGTCCCTGCAGTATGTCAACTGCCGGCGCGGGGACACAGTCGGGTGCCCGCCGTGATTCGGGCCACCGGCATCCCACCGGTACTCTGGTGGCCGTGAGTGTGCTCGGAGGCCTGGAGTCCGTGACCGTCGTCCCGGAGAGCGTGACGAATCTGGCGTTGCTGCCGGGATTCCTGGACCCGGTGAACCTGCTCAACTCCTTCGGCACCTGGGTGCTCATCGGCCTGCTGCTCGTGGTGTTCATCGAGTCGGGTCTGCTGTTCCCCCTGCTGCCGGGCGACTCGCTGCTCTTCACGGCGGGCCTGATCGCCGCCTCGAAGTCCGAGGAGATCCCGCCGTTCGCGCCGCTGTGGGTGCTGATGGTGACGATCCCGATCGCGGCGATCCTGGGCGACCAGGTGGGCTACTGGATCGGCGCCAAGGGCGGCACCCGCCTGTTCAAGAGCTACGACGCGAAGATCCTCAACAAGCAGTACATCGACCAGTCCGAGGACTTCTTCCAGCGGCACGGTCCGATCACGATCGTCCTCGCCCGGTTCGTGCCCATCGTGCGCACCTTCGCGCCGGTCGTCGCGGGCGCCTCCCGCATGCGGTATCCGGTGTTCCTCACCTACAACATCGTCGGTGGCGTGCTGTGGGGCGCGGGCGTGACGCTGCTGGGCTACCTGCTCGGTCAGATCGCCTTCATCCGCGACAACATCGACATCATCTTCCTGCTCATCGTGTTCGTCTCCGTCGTCCCGATCCTGCTCGAGATCGGCAAGCACCTGATCGCCAAGCGCAGGGCCGCGGCCGTCACGGAGGCCGAGGCCACGGCCGACACGGTGCCGGTGCCGACGACCCGTCGCGACACCACGCCCTGAGCACGCGCGCGAACGCGTCCTCCATGATTCTCGCCGCGGAAACCTTCGGTCCTCTCGAAACCGCCGGGCCCGCCCTGGTGTGGCTCGTCGTCGTGACGTTCGTGTTCGTCGAGTGCGCGATCATCCTCGGACTGTTCCTGCCCGGGGACTCCATGCTGCTGACCGCCGGCGTCGTGCTGGCCGCCCACCATTCCGGTGCGGCGCAGGTGTGGGCCCTGGCGGTCGGCGCGATGGTGGCCGCGATCGCCGGGAACCAGGTGGGGTACGTGATCGGCCACCGTCGCGGCCACCACCTCATCGCCCGCCGCAACGGCCGATACCTCAACGCGGCCAACCTGCGGAAGGTCAATGTTCTGCTCGACCGGTACGGGTTCTGGGCGGTGCTGATCGCCCGCTGGATCCCGTGGGTGCGCACGCTGTCGCCGCTGGTGGCCGGGGCCGCCCGGATGAACCACACCCGGTACACGATCGCGTCCACGATCGGCGCGATCCTGTGGGCGCCCGTCCTGCTGCTCGTCGGGTTCTACTTCGGCGAATACCTCGAGCGGGTCTCGTGGCTGCTGCCGACGGTCCTCGCCGTGATGGCCGCCGTCCTCGTGGTGGGCACCGTGCTCGGCGTCCGGCAGTACCGGATCGAGATGGCGCGGCCCGCGGTGGACGTGGAGATCGCGGACGTCGACCCCGACTAGGAGGGCCCGGCCGCGAGAGCCGGATCCAGGAGGCGGCGCGGGGTGTCCGGGTCCAGGCGCACCCCGATGAAGACGATCTCCTGGCCCGGCGTCTCGCCGGTCAGAGACCACGGCTGCGCCGGTTCGAGCATCAGGTTGGGGCCGGCCTGCGACCAGATCGCCGCGGTGTCCGGGTCGTCGGCGAACCAGCAGAAGCCCTTGCTGCGCAGCACCCCGTGCAGGTTCTCCACCGCCGCCTCGAGCCGGGCCCGGTCGAAGGGGCGGTCGGCGCGGTAGACGACGCTGCGGATGCCGTACTCCTCGGTCTCCGGGGTGTGACCGCCGGCGAGTTCCTCGGCCCAGCCCGGGGCGAGCGCGGCCGCCTCCGGGTCGTAGCGGCCGGTGCCGAGGACCTCGTCGATCGGGACGGCGCCGTGGACGGTGCGCAGCAGCCGCGCCGTCGGGTTGAGCCGGCGCAGCGTGGCCTCGACGGCCCCGGCGACGGCGTCGCTCACCAGATCGGTCTTGTTGACCAGCAGCACGTCGGCGAACTCGACCTGCTCGACGAGCAGGTCGGAGATGCTGCGCTCGTCGCCTGCGCCGGCCTCGAGCGCGCGGTCGTCGAGGCGGTCGCCGCGCGCGAGCTCGGCGAGGAATGTGGCGGCGTCGACGACGGTGACCATCGTGTCGAGGCGCGCGAGCCGGCTGAGGCGGAAGCCGTCGTCGAACTCCCAGTCGAACGTCGCGGCGACGGGCATCGGCTCGGAGATGCCGGTCGACTCGATGACGAGATGGTCGAACCGGTTCTCCCGGGCGAGCCGCGCGACCGTCTCGATCAGGTCCTCGCGCAGCGTGCAGCAGATGCAGCCGTTGGTGAGCTCGACGAGCTTCTCGGTGGTGCGGTCGAGGCTGCCCTGGCCGGCGACGAGCGCGGCGTCGATGTTGATCTCGCTCATGTCGTTGACGACGACCGCGACGCGCGCGCCGTCGCGGTTGGCGAGGATGTGGTTGAGCAGTGTGGTCTTGCCCGCGCCGAGGAAGCCGGAGAGCACGGTGACGGGCAGGGGCGTCGCGACGGTCATGCCGTCGACGATAGCCGTTATCGATAACCGTTTTCAAAACGGGTGCCGTCGGGCCGCGCGGCGCTCGGCCCGGGCGCCCGCTCGGCGGCCACGGCGTAGGCCGACTCCATCAGCATCCACCCGCTCAGCTGCACCGACAGATCCCGCTCGGCCACCCCCGAGCTGCGCACCGTGCCGCCGGAGAAGCGCGCGATCCCGGGGGCCGTTCCCGGCAGCCGCGCCTGGACGGACCAGTCCCGCCCGAACAGGGGCAGCCCCTCGATCTGCAGGCGGTTCGCCCACGCGGCCTGCGCGGACGCGAGCACGATCCGCGCCGCGACCCGGCGCGCCCGTTCGTCCTCGGGATCGACCACCGGCAGCGTCGTCGCGACCATCGCCAGGTACCGGACGAGGATGCCGTTGAACAACCCACCGTCCCCACCGCCGCCGCCGGTGATCACCCCCCGTTCGGTCAGCTCGTTGTCGACGGCGTCGACGAGGGCGTGCACCCGCTCCCGGTGCCGCGGATCGCCCATCTGCACCGCCAGCTCCGTCTCCAGGCCGAGCACGACGCCCTGGCAGTACGTGTAGACGGCGCGCTCGACCCGGTCGCGCCGGATCCCGTCGAAGATCAGGCCGGTCTCCGCGTCGCGCAGCGTCTCGTGGATCCAGTCCGCCATCTCCTGGGCCCGCAGCAGCTTTCCGGTGCGGGCGAGCAACAGGCCCGCCGGGCCGTTGGCCGGCGTGTTGTAGAAGTCGTCGCGGCGCCGCCAGGGGATGCCGCCGCCCCGCTCGGGCGCCCACGCCGCGAACAACTCGTTCTCGAGGACGGCGATGGCGTCGCGGCGGTCGACGTAGAGGTGCCGCTGCGCCCGCTCGAGCGCCAGGCCGAGCCAGGCCATATCGTCGAAGTAGTTGTTGGTCCAGCCGGCGAGGTTGCGGATCCGGTGCGAGCGCGTCAGCCGCAGCACCCGGCGCCGGCGCCGCGGCGTCGCCTCCCGCTCGGCGGCGTCGACCGCGAGATCGATCAGGTGGGCCTGCCACCAGTAGTGCCAGGTGAGGAAGAGCCGTTCGCGGCGCACCGCCGGCCAGCCGACGACCCCGAGCGCGGTGCCGGGCAGCGCCCACAGCCGCCGCACGTGCCGCGACATGACTGCAGCCTCCGCGAGATCCGCCCGCTCGGCCCACACATCCGACATGTCGTCGCCAACCTCGTCTCACCGTCGCTACCGATACCAGCTTTCCCCTATCGGCCGCTCCCCGTCGAACGTTTCTTCACCAGGCCCGGTCGAGATCGGCGTGCTGCCGGATCCAGGCGTGCATCGCGATCCCGGCGGCGACGCCGGCGTTGATGCTGCGGGTCGAGCCGAACTGGGCGATGGACACGGTCGTCGCCGCGACCTCCCGCGCCCGCGCCGTGACACCGGGCCCTTCCTGGCCGAACAGCAGCATGCACGCGCGGGGCAGCTGCGCGGTCTCGAGCGGCACCGATCCGGGTGTGTTGTCCACCGCGACGATCGTCAGTCCCCGTCCGGCTGCCCAGTCGATCAGGGAGTCGACGTCGGGGTGGTGCACGAGATGCTGGTACCGGTCGGTCACCATGGCCCCGCGACGGTTCCAGCGCCGACGGCCGACGATGTGCACGGCGGCCGCCGCGAACGCGTTGGCGGTGCGCACCACCGTGCCGATGTTCGCGTCGTGCCCGAAGTTCTCGATCGCCACGTGCAGCGGATGACGGCGGTTGTCGATGTCGGCGACGATCGCCTCGCGCGTCCAGTAGCGGTAGGCGTCGACGACGTTGCGGCGGTCGCCGCGGGCGAGCAGCTCCGGATCGTAGCGCGGATCCTGCGGCGGTTCGGTGCCGAACTCCTCGGCCCACGGGCCGCACCCGTGCGGGTGCTCGCCCCACTCGGTGGGGCCGGGAGCGTCGTCGAGTTGCACGGTCAGAAGGTCGTGTTGGAGCCGGCGGCGATCGTGAAGCCGTGACCGGTGGCGTCGTTGGCGCAGGTGACGTCGGCGTCGGTGGTCTCGCACGTGTAGCCGAGCTTGCTCAGCCGCGATCCGCTCGGCAGCACCGGGTCGTCGCCGCCGGAGGTGTAGACCGAGCCGCCCGAGCACATGAACTCCGCCGGGCCCGCGTCCTGTACGCGAATACCGTTGCCCCAGTTGACCATACAATTCTCGGGACGCGGGGGGACCGGATCGGTGGCACCCTCGCAGCCGGCCTCGGTGCGCGAGGGGAGTCTGACGATGCCGCAGCGGAACCCGCCGTCGGGGCTGGTGAAGTAGTACGACTCGTTGCGCTCGTACTGCACGTCCGCCAGCGTCGTCGGCGCACTGTCGGGGGCCGGTGCCGGCGGCGTGGTCGTCGTGGCCCCGGTGGCCGTCGTGGTCCCGGGGGCCGTCGGCGCGGGTGCCGCGGTCGTGGTGGTGGTCGTGGCGGCCGCGCTCGCCGACGACGCGGCGGCCGGCTGCTCCCCGCCGTCCGCGGTCCCTCCGCAGCCGGCCAGTGCCAGCACCGCCACCGCGGCCGCACCGATCGACGACATCCGACGCACGTTCACCCGACTCCTTCCGTCGCTGATCCGACCGCCACTCTAGCGAGACCGCCTCAGCTGCCGGTCACCCACCGGTTGACCAGGCGATTGAGCCGGGTGGGCGTAACCTGCGCGAGTGCGGCGAACGCCTTGGCCTGCCAGCCCACCGCGTGGTGCACACCCGACGGCCGCCGCCCGGGGCGGGTCAGGTCGTAGAGATCCCGGGCGACGTCGTCGGCGGTGAGCCGGATCCCCAGCCGCCGCGCGGCGCCGACGTTCAGGTCCCGGGTCATCGCCGTCTCGACGAACAGCGGCCACAACGCGATCACCCGGACGCCGTGCGGGGCCCATTCCAGATCGAGCGCCTCGGTCAGCCCGCGCACGGCGAACTTGGTGGCGCTGTAGGTCGCGAGCTCCGGCTGGCCATAGAGCGCCGACGCCGAGCAGAGGTTGACCACCTGGGCGCCGGGCGTGCGGCGCAGGTACTCGAACGCGCTGTGGCAGCCCGTGATCGTGCCGGTGACGTTGACGTCGACCATCTGCCGGTGCCGTTCGAGCGCGGTCGTCTCGAACGGTCCCGACGCCAGGAGGCCGGCGTTGTTGACGAGCAGGTCGAGGGTGCCGTCGGTGCAGAACCCCTTCAGCGCCCGCTCCCAGCCCAGCGCGTCGGTGACGTCGAGAACGCCGGTGACGATGCCGGGCTGCTCCGCGGCGAGCACCTCGAGGCCCGCCGCGTCGACGTCGACGGCCGCGACCCGGTAACCGCGGCGGGCGAAGAGCAGTGCGGTGGCGCGGCCGATCCCCGAGGCGGCGCCGGTGACGAACACACTGGGTGAATTCATGGATGCAGCGTAGCGACGACGGACGTGGCGCAGGTCACGGACTATCCTGGCATCGGAGGAGCAATGAACCACGTTCGAGTCGTTCGTGCCGTCGCATTCGTCACCGCCGGGTACATCGTCGTCCTGGCGCTGTGGCTGGGCCTGTTCGTCGCCAACTCCCCCGAGGGCACCGTCCCCTACCAGATCATGTTCCTGCTGGCCGCGTACGGCTCGGCGCTGGGCATCGCCATGATCCTCGCCGGGCGGCCGCCGCGCGCCGACCGCCGCCTCGCCCGCCGCGGCCTCGAGGGCTGGGCCACCATCACCTCGGCCCGGCAACTCGGCCACACCGTCGACAACGGCGAGCTGACCGAACTGGACCTCGACCTGACGGTGCCGGGCTCCGAGCCGTACCACGGACGGGTGCTCTACGAGGTTGCCCGCGAGGATCTCGCCCGGTTCGAGCCCGGCCGGGTCGTCGGCATCCGGGTCGACCCCCGCGACCGCGACCGGATCGTCCTCTGCCCGTAGGCGACGCGCACGAAAGTGGACGCACGCACGAAAGTGCCTGTCGCGCCCGTCGTTACCCGCGCAGGTAGCCCCGGCGCGCGCGAGTGCCGTCCCGGCCGAGGGCGAGCTTGCCCTCGACGAGGAGCAACTGCGCGAGCGCGTACGTCGCGAGCACGAATCCCTCTGCCGCGGCCCGGGTCCGCTGCGACCGCAGCAGCACCCGCCGCACGACGATGGTGCCGTCGGACAGGGTGAAGACCAGGCCGCCGGCGCCGAGCCAGCTGCGCCGGTCCTCGTTCGGGATCGGCAGTCCGGCCACCCGCCGGGCCCCGGGCGCGAGCGCCGGATCGGCGGCGAGGGTCGCGGTGGTGCCCAGCAGGGCGCCGTACCCGGTCAGCGGCGCCGCCACCTCCGGGGACCGTGCGCCGAGCAGACCGGCGGCCCCGAGCGCCGCGACCGCCCGCGGCACCGCCGCCGACCGCGTCGGACGGGCACCGCGACGCACCAGCAGGGCCGAGTAGCAGGCCTGCATCACGGCGAACGACGACGCACCGCGCAGCAGCCGGGCGTCGTCGTCCGGGTCGATCATGAACACGTCGCCGACGGTCGCGCCGGTCAGCCCGAGCAGCAACAGGGCGGTGTCGAGCCGGTCGGTGTGCGGGGCGTGCCGCAGCACCCGCACCGCCAGCGACGGGCCGATCAGCGGCTTGGCCACCCGCTGCAACCGCTCGTTGCCGAGCACCCCGCCCACGACCGTCGCCGCCGCGGCCGCGGCGAACACCGCATGCTCGGCGTTCCACTTGTCCCGGCTGAACCATCCCATGGCCGGCAGCGTACCGACCCGCACCACGTCACCCGGCCGCCTTTCCCTCAGGAGCAGCGCCGCGCGCCCGCCGCCGCCACCGCACGCAGGAACTTCGGCCGCGGCAGGTCCCGCTCGCGGGCGGCCGCCGTCACAGCCTCCGCCACCGCGGCGACGTCCGTCGCCCGGCACAGCGCGATCGCGGATCCGCCGAATCCGCCGCCGACCATCCGGGCCCCGAGCGCCCCGGCGGCGCGGGCGGCGTCGACGGCGCTGTCGAGTTCGACGGAGCTGACCTCGAAGTCGTCGCGCAGCGACCGGTGCGCGGCGTCGAGCAGCGGCCCGAGCCGGTCCGGGGCGTCGTCCCGCAGCGCGGCGACGGCGGCGCGCACCCGGGCGATCTCCGTGACGACGTGCCCGGCCCGGCGCCGCAGCACCGGATCGGTCAGCGCGTCGAGCGCAGCCACGGTGTCGACCTCGCGCAGACTCGTCACGCCGAGCCGGCGCGCGGCCTCCTCGACGTCGCGGCGCCGCTGCCCGTACGGCCCGTCGACGAGGCGGTGCGGCGCGTCCGTGTCGACGACGAGCAGCGCCAGGCCGTGCGATTCCAGGTCGATCGGGATGTGCTCGACCGCTCCGGTCGCGCAGTCCAGCAGCAGTGCACGACCGGCCCGGCCGCGCAGCGCGATCTGCTGGTCCATGCCGCCGGTGGGGGCGCCGACACAGTCGTTCTCGGCCCGCGTGCAGGCGGCGGCGAGGGCGGCCCGGCCGGCATCGTCGACCGGCAGCCCGTACAGCTCGGCCAGGGCGAGGGCGACGGCCGCCTCGAGTGCCGCCGAGCTGGACAGGCCCGCCCCCACCGGCACGTCGGAGGCGATCGCGACGTCGACGCCCGCGAACCCGGGCGGGTCGAGCGTGTGAATCACCCCGGCGACGTAGGCGGCCCAGCCGCCGGTGCGTCCTTTGGGCGGCTGGAGCAGCCCAAAGGACGCACCGGCGAAGCCCTCGCTGACGAGCCGCACCGTCCCGTCGTCGCGGCGACGCACCGCCGCCGCCGTGACCTGCGGCAGCGCCAGGGGCAGGCACAGCCCGCCGGCGTAGTCGACGTGCTCACCGATCAGGTTGACCCGGCCCGGCGCGCACCACACCCCCTCCGGTACCCCACCGAACTCCCGGGCGAACTCGGCCGCCGCGGCCGCGCACACCTTCATCCGGCGAGCTCCCGCAGTCGCGCCGCGATGCGTTCGGCGGAGGTGTCGCTGATCCATACACCCATCGCGGACTCCGAGCCGGCCAGGTACTTGAGCTTGTCGGCGGCGCGGCGCAGCGAGAAGATCTGGCAGAACAGACGACCGTACGGTCGCTCGTCGCCGACCGGCGCCTGGTGCCAGGCCGCGATGTAGGGGACGCGGTCCACGCCGTCGAAGAACAGGTCCACGCGGCGCAGCAACTCCCGGTAGGCCACCGCCAGCTCGTCGCGCTCGGGGTCGTCGAGGGCGGCGAGGTCCGGCACGTCGCGATGCGGGGCGAGGTGCACCTCGATCGGCCACCGCGCCGCGGCCGGCACGTAGGCGGTCCACCGCCGCCCGGACCACACGATGCGCGTGCCCGCCCGGCGTTCGGCCTCGAGCACGTCGCGTTGCAGCAGCCGGCCCGTCGCGGCGTGGTGCGCGCGGGCCCGCTGCACCAGCCCCTGCGACCGCGCCGGCAGGAACGGGTAAGCATAGATCTGCCCGTGCGGATGTTGAAGCGTCACACCGATTTCCGCGCCCCGGTTCTCGAAGCAGAACACCTGCCGCACGTCGGGGGCGGCCGAGAGTTCGGCGGTGCGGTCGGCCAGCGCATCGAACACCGTGCGGACCCGCGCGACGCTCAGGTCGGCGAACCGGGCGTCGTGGTCGGCGGTGAACGCGACCACCTCGCAGCGGCCCGTCGCGGGTCGTCGCGGCCACAGCGGGTCGCCGTCCACCGGACCGGCGACGGCGCCACCCGGCCCGAGGGCCGGGAAGCGGTTCTCGAACACCACCACGTCGTAGTCGTCGGCGGGGATCTCGGTGGCGGCCCGGCCCGGACGGGTGGGGCACAGCGGGCAGTCCGCGGGGTCCGGCAGGAAGGTGCGGTCCATGCGGTGCGACGCGGAGACCACCCACTCCCCCGTCAGCGGGTCGAAGCGGAGTTCGGACGCGGCCCCGGCCGACGGTAGCCGCCGCGTGTCGTGCCGCTCCCGCACCGCGCCACCACCGACGTACGGCTCGGTGTCGTCGAAATAGAACAGTTCCCGGCCGTCCGCGAGGCGCGTCGCGGTCCGTCGCACCCGCCCGGCCACGGAAAACCTAGGCGTCCTGCAGTCCCAGGTCCTGCAGGCCCAGCAGGTAGCGGTACTCGACGCCCTCCGCGGCGATCACCTCGCCGGCACCGGTGGCCCGGTCGACGACGGTGGCGACACCCACGACCGTCGCGCCGGCGTCGCGCAGGGCCTTGACCGCGGTGAGCGGAGAGTTGCCCGTGGTGGTCGTGTCCTCGACCACCAGGACGCGCTTGCCGAGCACGTCGGGACCCTCGATCTGCCGCTGCATGCCGTGCGCCTTGGCGGCCTTGCGGACGACGAACGCGTCGATCGGGCGGCCGGCGGCGTGCATGACCGCGAGCGCCACCGGATCGGCACCCATGGTGAGGCCGCCCACGGCGTCGAAGTCCCAGTCGGCGACCAGTTCCCGGATGAGCTTGCCGATCAGCGGGCCGGCCCGGTGGTGCAGGGTGGCGCGGCGGAGATCCACGTAGTAGTCGGCCTCTTTGCCGGACGACAAGGTCACCTTGCCGTGCACCACCGCCAGTTCGCGAACCAGCGCAGCCAACTCCTCGCGATCACTCATCGCAACCCCTCACCGTCTCTCGTTCCACGCCGCGCCCCGAGGGCGCCGGCGACGACGAGCCTAGTCGGGGTCCGACGGTCAGGCCGCGACGGTGTCCGATCCGCCGGTCGGCGCGTCCGATCCGCCGGTCGGCGCGTCCGATCCGCCGGTCGGCGCGTCGCCTCCGGGGGCGGAGGCGGGAGCCGTCGCGACGGGCTCAGGCGGGGCCACGGCGGTGGGGGCGGGCGGGGCGGCGACCTCGAACAGCGGGACGGGTCCGACCGCGGCGAGGCGCGCGAACACCGAGGCCGGGAAGGTGGTGGTCGCGGTGTTGATGGCGCGGCCGAGGTCGTTGTGGACGCGGGCGGCCCCGGCGATGCGCTGCTCGCGGGTCTGCAACTCGCGGGCGACGCGGATGAACGGCCAGTGGTTGACGCCGTCGAGGACGCCGATCAGGTCGTGCAGGGCCGCCGACAGGGTGTTCTCGGCCGCGGCCCGCTCGCCCAGGGGCAGCCGCTGGTCGCGCATGGCGATTGCCAGGGAGCGGGCTCCGACGACGGGGCTGAGCCGGCTGCGGTCCATGCCGGCGCCGGCGGAGGCCGCGACGAGGGCGGGCACCTGGTCGTAGCGGTCGTCGAGTTCGTTGGTCAGCAGCCGCAGGCTGTCGCGGTGGCGCATCTTCAGCACCCGGAGGCGGCGGACGGCGGCGCGCGTCCACAGCAGCAGTACCACCACGACCGCAACGACAATCACAAGAGCCACAGACGTCACAGGGCGAAATCTACCGCGGGCCCGCGGGGGCGCCCGAGTCGCGACGCGCCGTGTCGGCGCGCCGTGTCCGGACCGTTACCTGCGCTGGGCCTACGTCCGTCCCCGGCCGCGGCCGACCAGGTTGGTCGCCCTGCGCACCAGGTTCTTCGGGACGAGCCGGCCCACCGTCGTGAGCACCTTGTACTGCAGGCCCGGAATGCTGATCACCTTGCCGGCCTCGAGGTCGGCAAGGGACGTGCGCACCACCGTGTCCACGTCGAGCCACATCAGTTCCGGGATCGAGCTCATCTCGATCCCGGCCCGCTCGTGGAACTCGGTGTGCACGAAGCCGGGGCACAGCGCCTGCACCCGCACCCCGGTGCCGGCGAGGCCGCCGGCCAGTCCCTCGGTGAACGAGACGACGTAGGCCTTGCTCGCCGAGTACGTCGAACCCCGCCCGGAGAGCAACCCGGCGACGCTGGCGACGTTGACGATGCTGCCCCTGCCTGCCGCGATCATCGGCGGCAGCGCGGCCCGGGTCAGCTGCATCACGGCGGTGACGTTGACGTCGAGCTGCGACTGCAGCAGAGCGGGGTCGGCGGTCCAGAATTCGCCGGACGTACCGAACCCGGCGTTGTTGACGAGCATCTCCACGCCCTCGGCGAGGCGCCGCGCGACGGAGGCGCGGCCGTCCTCGGTGGCCAGGTCTGCGGCGAGGATCTCCGAGGTGGTGCCGAAACGCGACGTCAGTTCGTCGGCGAGGGACCGCAGGCTCTCCTCGCGACGGGCGACGAGCACGAGGTCGTACCCCTTGCCGGCGAGCGCGCGCGCGAAGCCTGCGCCGATGCCGGACGTGGGGCCGGTGATCAGGGCGACGGGCCGGGTGGCAGCGGAAGTCATGGGCTAAAGCTAGCGCAGCGCGCCGGACCGCTTCCGGTGACGCGGTGGGCTCAGCGCCGCGCGGAGGGGCGGCCGGGGTCGTGCGCCACCCGGTCGAGTTCCTGCGGCTCCACGATCGGGGGCAGCACGTGCAGGATCCCGGAGAGCCGGGCGACGGTCTCGATGGCCGAGTCCCATTCCCGGCCGGTGCTGCCCACGGGGATCGAGCCGAGGGTCCATTCGCCCTCGCTCCACAGCATCTGCACGTGCGGCGGGATCGACTCGGTGTAGGCGACCATGCGCTGGTCACAGATGCGGCGGGCGATCTCGAGGTCGGTGGCGAACACGATGCGCGGCCCGATGGCGCCCAGCAGGTTCATGTCCGAGTCCTTCGGCGGCGGCGTCGACTTCAGGCGCAGGTCGATGTCGACGTCGGAGCCGACCTTGCGGCGCACCGCGACGATCGTCGCGGTCTCCTCGATGTCGAAGAGGATGAACTCCTCGCCGCGGCGGATGCCGTGGACCACGTCCACCGCGCCGAGATACTCCTGCTTGGCCAGGGCCGCCCGGTGCCAGTGCCCGGGCAGGGTGTCGTCGGCGGCGCTGTACTTGTAGCCCTGGGCGCGCGCCCAGATCTCGCGCACGCGGCCGGACTGTTCGCGGCGCGTGCGGTCGATGTAGAGCAGCACCAGCGCACCCGCGAGTGCGATCGCCGCCAGTCCGAACCACATAACCGTCATCGAGGGTCAGCCTATCGCGTTCTAGTTGCCCGGACCGCCGAAGGACGGCAGGGACGCGCTGACCACAGTGTCGGCGATCATCTCTCCGTTCCGCAACGGCGAGCCCTGCGCGACGACCGAGTCGCCAACCCGCAGCGCCGACGGATCGGAGCCCGCGAGCGACATGATCTGCGTCTCGGGCGTGAGCCGCACGGTGACGCTCGAGCCGCCCATGCCGCTGAGCGTGAGGGAGGTGCCGTCGTTGGCGGTGATCGTGCCGACGACGGTGCCGGCCGCGCCGATGACGTCGCCGAGCCCGCCGGGCAGCTGCTCGAACGGCAGGCCGGGCACGGCCGGGTCGGTGGTGGGCGCGGGCGTCGTGGGCGCGGGCCGGGGCACCGTGGTCGTGGTGGTCGGGGCCGCCGCGCTGCGCTGCTGCGGGTCGTCGCCGCTGCCGCCGCTGAGCAGATAGCCGCCGAAGCCGGCCAGCACGATCAGCGCCACCGCGGCGAGCAGGATCAGGCCCCAACGGCGCCGCCGGGGCGGCTTCGCGTCGAGCGCCGGGTACTCGCCGGTGTGCGGCGGGGTGGGTGGCGCCGCCCCGTACTGCTGGGTGTGCGGGTACTGCTGCGCCGACGTGTACTGCTGGGTCGGCGCGTACTGCTGGGTCGGCGTGTACTGCGGCTGGGGCCCGTAGGAGCCGGGCTGCTCGAACGCCTGCGTCGGGTTGGGTGGCGCCGCCGTCGGATCGAACCGGGGGTCGTACGCCGGGTAGACCAGGGTGGGGTTGGCGGGCGGACGGCCGTACGCCTCGGTCGGGTCGGCGGTGTGCAGGACCCGGGTGTCGTCGGCGTCCGGGTCGGTGCGGCCGGTGCCCGTCGCGCGCGCGTCGTCCGCACGCCCCTCGTCGAGCGAGTAGGCGCGCTCCTGGGGGGTGCGCGGATCGTGCGGGTTCGTCATGGTCCCTCCAGGTTAGGCGCTGCGCGCCGGTGCGTCCTTCGGGCTGGCACAGCAGCCCAAAGGACGCACCGGCGCCGTCAGGCGCCTATCACGAGGTGGTCGCCGTCGTCGCTGACGCCCACCGAGACGGTGTCGCCGTCCTTGATGTCCCCGGCCAGCAGCTTCTTGGCGAGCTGGTCGCCGATCGACTGCTGGATGAGCCGGCGCAGCGGACGCGCACCGTACTGCGGGTCGTAGCCCCGCACGGCGAGCCAGAACCGGGCCGAGGACGACACGTCGAGGGCGAGCCGCCGGGCCGCCAGACGCCCGGCCAGCTGCTCGAGCTGGATGTCGACGATCTGCTCGAGCTGCTCCTCGGTCAGCGAGTGGAAGATCACCACGTCGTCGAGCCGGTTGATGAACTCCGGCTTGAACGCCGCCCGCACCGCCGCCATGATGTGCTCCCGGTCGCCACCCGCACCGAGGTTCGAGGTGAGGATCAGGATCGTGTTGCGGAAGTCGACGGTGCGTCCCTGCCCGTCGGTGAGCCGACCGTCGTCGAGCACCTGCAGCAGCGTGTCGAACACGTCCGGGTGGGCCTTTTCGACCTCGTCGAACAGCACCACCGAGTAGGGGCGGCGACGCACCGCCTCGGTGAGCTGGCCACCCGACTCGTAGCCGACGTAGCCCGGAGGGGCGCCGACGAGCCGCGCGACGGAGTGCTTCTCGCTGTACTCGGACATGTCGATCCGCACCATGGCGCGTTCGTCGTCGAACAGGAAGTCCGCCAGCGCCTTCGCCAGCTCGGTCTTGCCGACGCCGGTGGGGCCGAGGAACAGGAACGAGCCGGTGGGCCGGTTCGGGTCGGCGACGCCCGCCCGCGAGCGGCGCACCGCGTCCGACACGGCCTGTACGGCCTCGTCCTGGCCGACGACCCGCTTGCCGAGCTCGGACTCCATGCGCAGCAGCTTGGCGGTCTCGCCCTCCATCATGCGGCCGGCGGGGATGCCGGTCCAGGCGGCGACGACGTCGGCGACGTCGTCCGGGCCGACCTCCTCCTTGAGCATGACGTCGCCGTCGGAGGCGGCTCCGGACGCGGCGGCGGCCTTCTCCAGTTCCTTCTCCAGCTGCGGGATCCGGCCGTAGCGCAGCTCCGCGGCCTTGCCGAGGTCACCGTCGCGTTCGGCGCGTTCCTCCTCGCCGCGCAGCGCCTCGAGCTGCTCCTTGATCCCCCGCACCGAATCGATGGCGGTCTTTTCGTTCTGCCAGCGGGTGGTGAGCTGGTTCAGCTTCTCGCGTTCGTCGGCGAGTTCGGCGCGCAGCTTCTCGAGCCGGTCCTTGGAGGCCTCGTCGGTCTCCTTCTGCAGCGCCATCTCCTCGATCTCGAGGCGACGGACGATGCGCTCGACCGAGTCGATCTCCTCGGGGCGCGAGTCGATCTCCATGCGCAGCCGGGACGCGGCCTCGTCGACGAGGTCGATGGCCTTGTCCGGCAGGAACCGGGAGGTGATGTACCGGTCGGAGAGGGTGGCGGCGGCGACGAGCGCGGAGTCGGTGATGCGCACGCCGTGGTGCACCTCGTACCGCTCCTTGAGCCCGCGCAGGATGCCGACGGTGTCCTCCACGCTGGGTTCGCCGACGAGCACCTGCTGGAAGCGGCGTTCGAGGGCGGCGTCCTTCTCGATGTACTTGCGGTACTCGTCGAGGGTGGTGGCGCCGACGAGGCGCAGCTCGCCGCGGGCGAGCATGGGCTTGATCATGTTGCCGGCGTCCATCGCCGATTCGCCGGTCGCGCCGGCGCCGACGATGGTGTGCAGCTCGTCGATGAAGGTGATGATCTGCCCGGCCGATTCCTTGATCTCGTCGAGCACGGCCTTGAGGCGTTCCTCGAACTCGCCGCGGTACTTGGCGCCGGCGACCATCGACCCGAGGTCGAGCGCGATGACGGTCTTGCCGCGCAGCGACTCGGGGACGTCGCCGGCGACGATGCGCTGGGCGAGGCCCTCGACGATGGCGGTCTTGCCGACGCCGGGCTCGCCGATGAGCACGGGGTTGTTCTTGGTGCGCCGGCTCAGCACCTGGACGACGCGACGGATCTCGTTGTCGCGGCCGATGACCGGGTCGAGCTTGCCCTCCCGGGCGCGGGCGGTGAGGTCGGTCGAGTACTTCTCGAGCGCCTGGTAGGTGCCCTCGGGGTCCGGGCTGGTCACGCGGGCGCTGCCGCGGACTGTGGTGAACGCGTCGCGCAGCGCGGCGGGGGTGGCGCCGTGCCCGACGAGGAGCTTGGCGACGTCGGAATCGCCGCCGGCCAGGCCGACGAGCACGTGCTCGGTCGAGACGTACTCGTCGTCGAGTTCGGTGGCGAGGTGCTGCGCGGCGGTCAGGGCGGCGACGGCCTCCCGGCCGAGTTGCGGCGTGGTGGTGGCGCCGGTGGCGCTGGGCAGCCGGTCGACGAGTGTCTGCGCCTCCCGGTGCACGACGGTCGGGTCCACGCCGACGGCCTTGAGCAGCGGCGCGGCGATGCCGTCGGTCTGGTCGAGCAGCGCGACGAGCAGGTGGGCCGGACGGATCTCCGGATTGCCCGCAGCGGACGCGGACTGCATGGCAGCCGTCATCGCCGCCTGGGTCTTGGTGGTGGGATTGAACGAGTCCACTGCGAACCCCTTCCCTTCATTGAGCGAGCCGGTATCAATTCTGCACCCGCCAGCCTCCCGCCGCGGGCGTTCGCATGCTTCAACGGCCCCAAAGTTGAGTTTGTTCCGCTCAACTTTATCGAGTCGTGTGACCTGCGGCACATCGCGGGGGTCATCGAGCCGCTCGACGTCGATTGTGGCCGAAACACCGCCGCGGGACTACAGTGGCGGCCGACCAGCAGAGACGGCGAGCGGGAGGGTGCGTGGAGGCCTTCGCCGTCGCCCGTGTCCAGCTCAGCTTCGCATCGATCGTCGCGACTCCCGGCGGCGCCGAGCGCTTCGCCACGGCCTTCTACACCGCCCTGTGGAGCGACACCGTCGGCATCCGCGAGCTGTTCCCCGCGGGAATGGAGACGATGCGGCAGCGATTCGCGACCGCCGTCGGCTGGGCGATCAACCGGCTCGGCGACCCCGACACCGTCACCGCCTTCCTCACCCAGCTCGGCCGCGACCACCGCAAGTACGGCGTCCGGCCCGACCACTTCCATGCCGCCGGCCGGGCCCTGCACACCGCCGTGCGCGAGTGCACCCCGCCCATCCTGTGGACCGACGCCCTCGACCGCACGTGGTCCGGGGTCATCACCCACGTCGTCGACACCATGGCCGCCGCCGCCGCCGAGGACGACCTGCCCGCCGCGTGGGGCGCCACCGTCGTCGGCCACGAACGGGTGCTGCCCGACCTGGCGATCATCCGGCTCGAGACGGACTCGCCCATCCCGTACCACGCCGGGCAGTACATGAGCGTGCAGATCCCGCAGCGGCCGCACATGTGGCGGTACCTGTCGGCGGCAATCCCCCCGAACCCGTACGGCCAGATCGAGTTCCACGTCCGTCGCGTGTCCGGCGGCTGGGTCAGCCCGGCACTGGTCGGCGACACCTCCGTCGGCGACCGCTGGGTGATCGGGCCGCCGCTCGGCGGCCTGCACGTCGACCGCGACAGCGGTGAGGACGTGCTGATGATCGCCTCCGGCACAGGCCTCGCGCCGCTGCGGGCGCAACTGATGGAGATGGGCATGCGGGGCGACAACCCGCGCGTGCACCTGTTCTTCGGCGGCAAGTACCCCTGCGACCTCTACGACCTGCAGACGCTGTGGCAGCTGGCCACCACCAATCCGTGGCTCACGGTCGTGCCCGTCGTGGAGGAGACCGAGAACCCGTGGTGGCACCCGGTTCCCGTGGAAGATCCGCCGCCGGGCCTGCACCGGACCCTGCACGGCAAGCTGGGAAAGGTGGTCTCACAGTTCGGCTCCTGGGCCGATCGGCAGATCCAGATCGCCGGGTCCCCGTCGATGATCAAGACCACCCTCTACGCACTGTCCGCCGGCGGCACGCCGCGGCAGAACATCAGCTTCGACCCGCTGTAGATCCGCATCTGCCGCACATTGTGTGCCGGTGAGCCTACGCACCGCACCGGCGGTGACCGCAATTCGTTCCCCTTCGAGCCGCCCCACGGGTAATTCGACCTCCGAAGCGATTCGTGGGGATCTCGTTCGGTCCGGGCAATGGACGTCCACCGTGTTGAGCGTTCCGATTCGCCCGTTGAGCCGTTGTTGAGCACCGTCCGGACACTTGTTGTTGCCCATTCACACCTCCCCCGGGAGCAAGAGATGCAACCCCGAGTGCCTGTTTACGTATACGCCGACGACTCGATACTCCGGGCCGGAGTAGTCAGTCAGCTGCGCATGCGGAGCGAGGTGGCCGTCGTCGACACCGATCCGGAATCCGCGGAGGTCGCCATCCTCGCCGCTGACGTTCTCGACGACGCCGCCATGCGGACCCTCCACGCCCTCCAGCGCGGCTTCTCGCCGCGAGTGATCCTCGTCCTGCGTGTCATCGACGACTCCACGCTCGTCGCCGCGGCAGAGGGCGGGATCAGCGGCCTGCTCCGCCGTAGTGACGCGACACCCGACCTGCTGGTCCGCACCGTCCAGCGCGTCATCGCCGGGGACGGGGTCGTTCCTCCTGACCTTCTCGGCCGCCTGCTCGGCCAGGTCGGTGCCCTGCAGCGACAGGTACTGACGCCGCGCGGATTGCGATTCTCGGGACTCTCCGAACGCGAGGTCCAGGTTCTGCGTCTGGTGGCCGACGGACACGACACCTCTGAGATCGCGCAGAAGCTCTGCTACAGCCAGCGCACGGTCAAGAACGTCCTGCACGACATCACCACCCGGCTGCAGCTCCGCAACAGATCGCACGCCGTGGCATATGCCGTCCGCGAGGGACTGATCTGAGGCCGGTGGTCGCCGTGATATCCGATGTCGATGCAGCTCTCCGCCAGCTGATCGAGCACGAGGCGATCGATGACGCGGAGGTGGATGTCGTCTTCGACGCACCGACCAAGGACTGGGCGGCCCGCCGCACCGGTCCGACGGTCGACGTCTACCTGTACGACATCAGGGAAGACCTGCGCCGACGCCAGCGTGGCCTCGTGAACGAATACGACAACGGGCTCGTGCGCGCCCGGCATCTACCTCCCCGCTACTTCAAGCTCTCCTATCTCGTGGCCGCCTGGACCCAACGTCCCGAGGACGAACATCACCTGTTGGGTCGGTTGCTGACCTGCTTCCTGCGGCACGATGCACTGCCGGGGAGCCTGTTGTCCGGTTCGCTGGCCGACCTCGGGATGCCTGTTCCGGTCGCCGTCGCGCTGCCACCGCCCGAAGACCGATCGTTCGCGGACGTCTGGACAGCGCTCGGCGGTGAACTCAAACCGTCCCTCGACCTCGTCGTCAGCATGCCCACACCTACCGGTCGTGTGCACCCGGCCGCTCCACCTGCCCTTCGCACTCCGCGCCTGTCCGCTGAAGGGAAACACGGCTCGGTTCCTGGTGAGCAGAAGCGCAGACGCACGCCGGCGCCGGACGGCTCCGATCCCGTCCCGTCCGGCCTCGAGACCTTGCCGGAGGACGCACCTCCGGCGGACGGCGAGAGTCCGTCGATCACCATGCGCAAGGCTCGCCGCAAGCAGGGACGCAACGAATGAACTCGGACGCCAACCTGCGGGATCTGCTCGACCGGTGCGCCCTGATCGAGGCACGCGTCCGCATGGTCGTGACCCATCGGCGCAGTTACGATCCCACCCCCGACGACCCCTTCCGAGGCCTGTATCTGAGCGACGAATCCGCAGTGGCGTTGCTCGACGTGGTTCCACCCCCGCCGGAGTCCGACCGCGTGGCTCGCATCGCACTGGATCGCCGGGCCGACGCGGCAGAAGCGGCGGGCGGCGACCTGCGGCTGCGTCGGCTTGCCCGGTCCGCCGGGCTGTCCGACATCGATGTCGACGCGTTGCTGATGTGCATGCTGCCGGACTTGAATTCGCGGTTCGAACGTCTCTACGGCTACCTCAACGACGACGTCACGCGGCGGAGGGCGACGATCGGCCTGGTCCTCGAACTACTCGAGCTGTCCCCCGTGACGGCCGAGCACCGCGCACGATTGGCGGCAGGGGCGCCGCTGATCGAAACCGGCCTCGTACTGGTGGAGGACGAGGAGCGCCCGTTTCTCACCCGGGGCCTGCGAGTTCCGGATCGTGTGACCCAGCATCTGCTCGGCGACGATCGCTGCGACCCGGAGATCGCCGATCTGCCTTTCGATGCAGGGCATTTCGAGTCTCCCGTGTCCGGCCGGATCGCGCGGACGATACGAACAGGCCAGCACTGCACCTACATCCGGGAGTCCATCGGGTCCGGCGCTCCTGCTGTTGCCGTTGCAGCCCTGGAGGCAGCAGGTCGCTCCGCCCTGTGTGTGGACGCCAACCGGCTGCTCGAGCACCCCGACCCGGCCCGCGCGGTGGTTGGGCTGGGCCGAGAAGCGATGCTACGCGGAGCCGGGATAGTCGTGACACCCATGGACGCGCTGGCCACAGACACGGCGATCATCCGGGCGTTGTGCGAACTGACAGCACCCGTCGTTGCGATCGGAACCGTCACCTGGGATCCGCGCTGGTCGGACAGCGTGCCGCTCCAGGTCGATGCGGAGCGCCTGTCGACGGAGGACCGAGCACACCTCTGGGCCGTCGCAGCCGGGGACAGCGTCGTCGACGGCTCCCTCACCGAGGTCGCGAACCAGTTCGTGCTGGGTCCGGCACAGATCGAACGTGCGGTTCGTTCGGCGCGTATATCGGCGAGCCTGACCGGCAGCACCCTCACCGGACGAGACCTGTGCCAGGGAGCGCGGGCGCAGAACGCGGCTGGGCTGGAGCGACTCGCCCGGCGCATCGAACCCTCGGTCGGCTGGGATGATCTCGTACTCCCCCACCGCGTCGTCGACCAGTTGCACGAGCTCACCGCTCGTGCTCGCTATCGGGAACGAGTCCTCACCGACTGGCGGATGCGGCCCGGTGGCGGACGAGGGCGTGGAGTCACCGCCCTCCTCGCAGGTGAATCGGGCACCGGCAAGACCATGGCCGCCGAGGTCATAGCCGGGGATCTCGGTCTCGACCTGTACTCGGTGGACCTGGCCGCGGTGGTGGACAAGTATGTCGGCGAAACGGAGAAGAACCTCGAACGCATCTTCGCGGAAGCGAGTGGCGTCAATGCCGTGCTGCTGTTCGACGAGGCCGATGCCGTCTTCGGCAAGAGGAGCGAAGTACGCGACGCGCACGATCGCTACGCGAACATCGAGAGTGCTTATCTGCTGCAACGCATGGAGAACTTCGACGGACTCGCCGTTCTCGCAACCAATCTGCGCGCCAACCTCGACGAGGCATTCGTCCGCCGGCTCGACGCCATCGTGGACTTTCCGACGCCCGACGAGGACGCACGGCGGGCGTTGTGGCGGCATTGTTTCGACTCACCGGTACCGTGCAGCGACGATCTCGATATGGACTACTTGGCCCGATCGTTCACGTTGTCGGGCGGCAACATTCGTTCCGCAGCCATCACCGCCGCCTACCTGGCGGCGGCGAGCAACAGCGCGATCGGCATGGAACATGTCATACCCGCGGTGCGTCAGGAATACCGCAAGCTCGGCCGACTCGTGCCGGAATCCGTCGCCGCCGGGTGATCCGATCGTCACGATTCGCTACTTCGGATGCACAATCCGCCGACGCATCCGAGGAGGCACCCCACCACCACGAGCGGCAAACCGGTTCCTCCGGGCGCCGCAGAGAACTGCGCATCCGCGTAGACCGCGAATCCGATCGTGACAGCGATGGCAGCGAGGCCGGCAATGATGGTCATGCCACCCTTCGGACGCAGGATGCCGATCAGCATGAGCGCGATGAGCACGATCACGACCGCCCGAGCGATGGGTTGAGTCACGTAGGTGTAGTCGTCTCCGGTAGCGACGCTCATGATGTCGCCGATACCGGGGAACCGCCGCACGGTCAGCAGCGGAACCTGCTGTGCATCACCCGTCCACGGGAGAAACGCGCCGATCAGCGCGATCAGGCCTCCGAGGAGGGTCGCGGCGATCCGGATCAGCGGAAGCAGGTCGTCCGAGGTCTGGGTGAGCACGGCGCCGGCATCCACGACGATTCCGCCGTCCTCGGCACCCACCTCGAGGTTTCGGACCTTGGCATGCCCCATTCGCGGACGCGGCGCCCGGACGGTGACCTTCGCCCAACCGGCTTGCCCCGGGGGAATGTTCAACGTCGGCGGGTCGAAGGAGAACTGGACGGCGTTTTCGGGGTCGCGGCCCACCAGTCGCGCCCGGAGAGGCAAGGCCCTGCTCCTGTTGTCGACCACGACACGCAGCTGTCCACGCGAACTATTGTGCACGGTGAACTGTTCCGGCTCGAGCCGTATCCGAGCGAGGGTGATCGGCGCCGGGGACGCTGTCTGCACGAAGGCGCCCTGGGTCTTGACGGAACCGTCCTCGTTGCTTGCCACGACCCGGATCTCCCGGGAGACCGTCTCTCCGCCCGGCGGTGGTGGAGCGGAGACCGTCATCGCGACCCGCGACACCTCGCCCGGCGGCACTTCGAGTGCCCACGCCTCGAATTCGAATCCGACGGCGCGTTCCGGATCGGAACCGTTCAGCCGCACTTTCAGTGGTTGCGATCCACGGGTGTTGTCCACCGCTACACGGCAGCGACCGTGTGTGCGGTCCTTGACCGTGATCTGCTCGGGTTCGAGTCGGATTTCGGCTGTGGCGATCGGATTCGGCGAGGTCGTGTGTATCAGGGTTCCGTCTACGGTTGCCTCACTGGTGCCGTCGGTCGCGACGACCGTGAAGGGTTTGCTGGTTTCGGCTTCCTTCCGGGGAGCAACGAGTTGGGCGCGGATGCCGACCCGGCTCTCGGATCCGGCGCGGACATCGATCTTTGCTACATAGAACAAAACCCGGACCGATCCTTCCGGGTCTCGACCGGAGAGCCGGACATGTCGGTCGACGCTACCTTTGCGGTTGTCGATGATCAGCCATCCCTGCCCGTAGGGCGCGTCGGCGGCCTTGAGGGTGCTCGGTTCGAGCCGCAGCTGCAGTGCCGACACCTCTTGTTCGATCGTCAGATGCGTCTCGATCTCGGCCTGATCGTTCGCACCGCGGATCGTGGCGCGATACGACCGTGCCGAACCGGCCTCCGGTGGTGGCACGAGGACGGCGAGTCCGATCGGAACCGTCTCCCCCGGAGGAACTTCGATGACGTCGGCGGAGAACTCGAATTCGAGGAGATCCTCGGCGTCCGAACCGCTCAACTCGAAACGTTGAGGATAGTTGCTGCTTCGATTGTCGACCTTCAGCTCGACCTTCGCCGATGTCCCGTCCCGGAGCCTGACCCGCTCCGGTTCGACGTGGAGCTGAGCGGGGTCGCCGATCGGTGGCACCGTCAACGCCAGAGCGACGTCGATGGCGGCGTCAGGATCCTCGTCCGAATGTACTCGGATCGGCAGCGTGAATCTCTGAGCGGCAGGCCATCTGGGTGCATCGATCACGACGCTGATCGTGGCCGGCTTCTCCTCGTCGGGATAGAGGGCGATCGCGGGATGCGTCAGCTTCAACCAGCCCGGAGCATCGAGCGGCACCGCCCGGAAGCGATCGACGATCGTGGAGGTGTTGTGCACCCGCAGATCGAACGTGCCACCCCCTTCCGGATCGATCGTCAGCTCCGGAGTGACGATCTCGACGCGGGGAGGACGCGCCTCACCGTGACCGCCGGCGGAGCTCCGGCTCGGGGCGGAGGGGGCAGCACTTCGAACGTCCGAACCGGTAGCCCGATCCGGTGGACTCCAGGACGTCACCACCGGGATCTGGGACGTAAGTGTGCGCCCCTCATGGGTGCCCGATCCCGACTCGAACCCGACGAACCGTCCGCAGCGAACACAGAATTCGGCATTCGCCGCGTTGACGGTGCCGCAGTTGCCGCAGATGGGTGCGACATCCGCGTTCGAGATCCGTCCTGAATCGTCCATGTCAGCCGGCTTCTTACTCGACCTACCCGTCCCCCTACACACATCGATCTGCGGCGATCATCTTCGACCTGGTCCGCCTTCGGTCTGGCTTAGGCCGTCTACAGCGTTCCCGATCAATCGTTCCAGGGGGACAAATATAGGAGGAATCATCGTCCTCGGGCGTATAGCAGGTCCCATCAGGCAAGGGAATGCTTCCCAGCGGGCAGTCGGGAGGCTCGTAACATGTTCCGTCCGCTAGGGGATAGCTTCCCGGAGGGCAGTCAGGAGGCTCGTAACACGTCCCATCCGGCAACCGAGGACTACCATCCGGACACGGCTCCGGAGGCTCGTAACACGTCCCATCCGGCAACCGAGGACTACCATCCGGACACGGCTCCGGAGGCTCGTAACACGTCCCATCCGGCAACCGAGGACTACCATCCGGACACGGCTCCGGAGGCTCGTAACACGTCCCATCCGGCAACCGAGGACTACCATCCGGACACGGCTCCGGAGGATCCACAATCGGCGGACAGGTCTGCCCCGCCTGCACCGTAGTTCCATCCGGGCACGTGGTTCCTGTAGTTCCGGGATTCGGTGTTCCCGGTCCGGGGCTTGGTCCGGGGCTTCCCGGCTTGTGAGGCTGAGTCCCCGACCCCGGCGGTACCTGCGGAATCGGGACGCATGGGCCGGTCGGGTGCTGCAGACGCTGCTCTCCCTCAGCGCATTCCGGCGGTGGTGGCGCCTGGGTCGGAATTTCTGGGAAGAAGGAGATGAGGCTGACGCGCCAGTCGTTCCCTTGTTTGACAGCAGCGACACGGTCCACGCGCATGTCGCTCTCCTCGAGAACCGCCCCGTCCGACGCCGTCACCTTCTGGTTCAGCATCACTGCACGCTCGACGGCGTTTTCGGAGTCCTTCGGGTGCTCTCCGAAGATCACCAGGGCATCGGCGATCACCGAAGCATCCGCGGCTTTCCATTCGTCCCACCACACGCTGGTTCCGCGTTCACTGGAGTGATTCGCTGCCGCGAGCTCGGGAGTCAGATACTTCGATGCCCGCTCGTAGGCGTCGCGTGTCGAGGCGTCCGTCGTCGGATACCACGTGAACATGGTTTCGAGGGCACCTTCGATGGCGTTTCGGGCTCCGTCCGGAAGTGAGTCTTCGTCGGTCCCCGTCCATGCCGACTGCGGATCCGGTTCTCCGCCTCCGCACGCCACGACGAACCCCAGCGCTGCGATCAGCGCTACGAATGCCGAGAGGAAGCGCAGCGATCTCATCAACCCTCCTGGGAGTCGATCGTCGCACGCTCCATGGTCGAAGAGCGCTGGCAAGCAACAGAATGCCCGATCGGGAACGGCAGTCGGAACGTTCGAGCAGGCATACCGGACAGCGGGGGCACGGATCCTCGACGAAAGGGCCGAACCGGCCGGCAACCCTGCCGTTGTAGAACAGGTCTGGTGATAGTTGAAGCCGTACAACGGATGCGATCGAGTCCACAAAATGCCGGCGGGATCCATGCCATGAGAATGCGTCGTGCACTCGGACGGCTCGCGGGCCTGCTCGTGGTCGTCCTGACAGTTGCATTGGGTCAACCGGGACCGGCGTTCGCCGACACCGGGGCGGGTGTCCCGTGCCCCATGAACCGGAAACCGGTCGCGGACGGCACGTTCGTCGTCTCGTCCCCGTTTGGTGCCCGAAGTGGGGGTTTCCACCAGGGCGTCGACATGGCCGGGGATGCCGGAACCGACATCTACGCAGCTCTCGACGGCACCGTCTCGGCGGCCGGGCCTGCCAGTGGCTTCGGGCAATGGATCGTGATCGACACACCGACACGTACCGGGGTCGTCTCCACCGTCTACGGGCACATGTACCCCGACGGCGTGCTGGTGCGCACCGGTGATCCGGTGAGGACCGGGCAGCACATCGCCGACATCGGATCCAACGGCCAATCCAGCGGACCGCACCTGCACTTCGAACTGTGGGAGGGCGGGCGCTTCAACGGTCGAGCCGTCGACCCCGCTCCCCTGCTCGACGAGGGCGCATCGTCGGGTTCCTCCGTGGTGGAACTGGTGGCCGCCACCACCGACTGCTCCGTCGGTGTTCTCACCCCCGGACTCGTCCCGCCCGAGTTCGTACCGTGGCTGCTGAAGGCCGGCGTGATGTGTTCGGGTATTACCGCACCGCTCCTGGCGGCGCAACTGGAGGCGGAGAACGGATTCCGGCACGGCCCTTCGGCCCCCGTCTCGTCGACGGGAGCCCGCGGCCCGGCACAGTTCATGCCTGCCACGTGGACGACCTGGGGCAAGGACTACGACGGCAGCGGACCTCCCCCGGACGTCAACAGCATCGCTGACGCTGTGATGGCCCAGGGCGCGCTGATGTGCGAGAACCACCGATCAAGCGCCGACGCCATCTCCACGGGCCGTGTGGTCGGCGATCCGGTGGCCCTGGCGCTCGCCGCCTACAACGCCGGATTCGGTGCGGTGCTGGAGGCGGGAGGCATGCCCTTCGGTGGGGAGTACACCACCCAGACACAGCCCTACGTGAAGAAGATCCTCGAGCGCGCCAAGGCGTTCGCGGCCGCGCCCTGGGCGACGGGGACGACCCCACCGCCGCCGACCGAGGCGCCGCAGCCCGATGTCGGCGACCGGATCGTCGAGGTGGCCCGGACCCTCGAGGGGACATCGTGGGTCTGGGGCGGCGGCAACATCGACGGCCCGACCAGGGGTGGTATCGACAGTCCCGGCCTCACCCGGCATGCGGTGGCGCAGGCAACGGACGGCAAGGTCGTGTTGCCACGTTCGACTCAGGAACAGTGGGAGATCGGCGACCCCATTCCGGTCAACGAACTCGACCCCGGGGACCTGGTCTTCTCAGGGTGGAACGAGTTCGACATTCCCACCCACGTCGGGATCGCGGTTGGCGGCGGCAAGATGGTGCACGCGTCGACCGACAGTGGCGTGACCGTCTCGAACTTCGACCCCGAGTCGGAGGGGCGGCGAGTGACATGAACCTCGGGAAGTGCTCCGGATCGCTGCTCGCGTCGTGCGCAGTGGTGCTCATCGCGTCCGGATGCGGGGAGAGTGTCCAGGGAACGGCCACTCCGGACATCGACCGGGAGGATCCGCTCGTCGTCATCGAGACCGCACTGGAGACGATGTTCACATGGAGGCCGGCAGAGGACGAATCGGGAGCAGCCGCACTGGAGCGGGCCGCACCGTACCTCGGTCCCGAACTCGGGTCCCAAACCGTCGTCTCTCAACCAGGACCCGGATCACAGTGGGAGCAGTGGAAACGCGACCAGGCGACCGTCCGCGCGGACGCCGCCTTCCTCGCCGACGAGCATCCCCCCGACAGCGACGACACCGTCCACCGTGTCGTCTCGATCAGACAATCGGCAACGACACCGAACGACCTGCTCATCGACGAGAACGAACACGTCGCATGGGCGATTGCGACCAGAGGTGACGACGGATGGCGGCTGACGTCGCTGCAGTTCTGATCTTCCTGTAGAGATGGGATCCCGGCATGCTCGAGAACGGCGGACGGATCTTCACCGCTGCGGTCGGTGTGGTCGCTCTCGTGGTGGCAGTGATCTTCGTCGGCCACGGTCTCCTTACCGGCCCTACTACACCTTCGGCAGTCTCCGACACGTCCATCGCCGCGAACGCACCGCCGGGTGAAGCCGACTCCAGCGCAGCGACGGGTGGCCCCGACCACCCACCTGAGGGAGGCGGAGCGCCCGACTCCGCACCAGCACCGGAGCCCAGCACCGTACCGGGACCGTACGGGAACGGCGGCGCAGGCGGAGGTGGCGCTGGCGGAGGCGGCGGAGGTGGCTCCGGCACCGCCACCCCGGAGCCCTACACCGACGCCTCGACCGAAGTCGTCACGCCGAATCCCGTACCTGTCGATGTCGTCCTCCCCCAGATCACCGGGGGCGACCCCGCCGTCACCGATACCTTCAATGCAGCGATGCGCGCCGCTCTGGACGACCGCATCGCGGAGGTACGGGCAGGTGGTCGATTGACCGGCTCGGACGGCGAGGTCGCCCATATCGGCGAACGCGTCACTAGTGGCGTGCTACTGGTGACAGCCGAATACGAGGAGTCCGCAGAGGACTTCGCAGACACCGTCGTGGTCGGCATCGACTCCGGTGACGTGCTCACGCTCGACGAGATTTTCACCGACACCGCTGACGGCCTCGATCGTCTTGTTGCCGTCTCCCGCGAACTCGGCCCGAGCACCGACGCGGGCGCCTCGTTCGACCTGAATGCCGTCAGCGCCGACCCGGCATTGTTCTCTCGCTGGCTTGCGACCCCCGACGGGATGCGGATCTACTTCGCCGAGGGATCCGTCGCACCGACCTACTCCGATCTTGTGGAACTCACCGTGCCGTGGGAGGAACTGAGTACTGTGCTCGACCCGGACATGCATGCAGTCCTCACCAGCTGAGAATCCTGCCCGATCAGATGCACGTTCGGGCAGTCATCGTTGCCCGAACGGCCACGCCTTCGCATCTTTCGTACAGCTGGAGAACGGTGGATGTTCGGTGCGTACCGACGGAAGCGAGAGACCATGCGCACGCACGAGACAGATCACGACGGCGATGCGGAGCTGCGTCCCAAGGCTTCGCGACTCGACGAACCGAACTCGGCTCTCGCTCTGAGAGCGGCGTTGTCCGGACGTCTGGACGTCGCCGGACCCGAAGGCATGGCCGGGTTGCAGCGTGTCGTCGGCAATGCCGGAGCGTCGGCACTCCTCGACGAGGACCGTTCGCCCGTGCACGACGTCGTCGCCTCTGCGGGAACACCGCTGCCCACCGACTTGCGCACTGATATGGAGGGCCGGTTCGGTCAGGACTTCGGAGACGTGCGCGTCCACAGCGACGGAACAGCGCACGAATCCGCGAAATCCGTCAATGCACAGGCGTACACGGTGGGTTCGGACATCGTCTTCCAGAACGACAGGTACGACCCCGGATCGGACACCGGCAAGCACATGATCGCTCACGAACTGACGCATGTCGTGCAGCAGCGCAATGGCCCTGTCGACGGCACCGACGCCGGCGGTGGGGTACGGATCAGCGATCCCTCGGATCGGTTCGAACGCGACGCCGTCGCGAATGCCGACCACGTCATGGCCGCACCCGCTCCCACGACCGCGCCCTCCGGCGCACTCCAGCGAACCACGGAAGAGGGATCCGCTGCCGTGCAGCGTGAGGAGGCCGCGGGGGAAAAGGAAGACGAAACCGCCCAGACCTTCGTGCAGCGTCAGGAGGAGGAGTCCGAGGAAGAATCGGCGTGATGCCATGACTGCACCCACTCGAGTCACGAGATCCGTTGCCCCGGAACGCACTCCTGCGCGATCGGCTGCTGCTGTGCGGTCGGATTCCAACTCACTACGCCGCTTGCAGTCCGCCGCGGGCAACCACGCCGTTGCGTCTCTCGTCACCCAGCGTCTCGACGCCGGACCCGTCCAGAGCGGTTGCGTTGCGCCACCCGTAGAACCGACACCGGCTGATCCGCAGAAGGATCCGCAATGGGCCCACGCGAAACATGAGATCGAGACCAAAGCCGATGCAACCAAAGCGCATCCCCCTGCCTCGAAGGAAGTGGGCGAGGCACAGAACGCGGCCGTCGCGCCACCCGACGACAAGGAAGCCCAGGCCAAGGCCGCTCACACCGGCAAGATGGACGCCGCGAAGCCAGGAGGCTTCGACAAGGCGGGCTTCATCGCCGCGGTGAAGGCCGCGATCGCGGCGAAGGCTCCGAAGAACCTGGACGAGGCGGACAAGTTCGCGCAATCCGGCAAGGCGGATCAGGTCAAGAACGAGGTGATGAGCAAGGTCACCGGAGGGAAGCAGGCGTCCGCCCGAGAAATCAAGGATTCGACCGAGGCGACACCGGATACCTCCACTGCGAAGGACAAGCCGGTCACACCGCTTCAGCCACCCCCGTCGCCGTCCGCGCCTCCACCACCGGATCCGAAACTGTTGGCACCGAAACCTGCACCCGACGACCAGACGAGACTGGGTGCGGACAGCTGCGCCACCGACCACAAGATGGCGGAAGCCGGGGTCACCAAGGAACAACTCGCCAAATCGAACGAGCCCGAGTTCACCGGTGCACTCGAGGCGAAGAAGACTGCCGAGGAGCACGACGCGAATGCGCCCGCTGCTGTGCGCGAGAAGGAAGCTCAGGTCATCGCCGGCGCCACTGCGGATGCCGATGCCACGGCGAAGACCGGATTGAGTTCGATTACCGCCTCGAAAGGCAGTGCGCTGCAAGCCGCCGGTGCGGGCAAACAGGCCACAAAGTCCGCCGACGAAGGGGAACGAAGCCGGATCACCGGCGAGATCAAGAAGATCTTCGACAAGACAAAGGCCGACGTCGAGGGGATCTTGACCGGTCTCGACAAGACCGTGTCCGAGCGGTTCGAGGAAGGTGAAAGGAAGGCCAAGGAAGCGTTCGTCGCCGACCACCAGGCCCGCATGGCTGCGTACAAGGCGAAGCGATACGGCGGTCCTGGTGGGTCCGCGTTGTGGTTGAAGGACCTGCTCCTGGACATGCCGCCCGAGGCGAACGCGCTGTTCCTGGAATCGAAGAAGCTGTACGAGTCGCGGATGGAGGACGTCATCGGCGGCATCGCCGATCTCGTGGGCTCCGAACTCGCACGTGCGAAGGCCCGGGTGTCCGAGGGGCGCGCACAGGTCCAGAAGTTCGTCGCGGAGCAACCCAAGAACCTTCAGAAGCTGGCCGGTGATGCCGCCAAGGAAATTGGTTCGCAATTCGAAGATTTGGAGAAGTCCGTCGACGAGAAGCAGGAGTCGCTCGTCGACGATCTGGCGGACAAGTACATCGAGGCACGCAATGCGGTCGACGAGGAGATCAAGAAGCTTCAGGCGGAGAACAAGGGATTCGCAGGCCAGGCCGCCGAGGCGATCGGCGGCGCTATCGACACGGTGAAGAAACTCAAGGACATGCTGCTCGGCGTCTTCACCCGAGCCGCAAACGCCGTCGAGAAGATCATCAAGGACCCGATGGACTTCCTCGGGAAGTTCGTCAACGCGGTCAAGACCGGCATCCAGAACTTCATGTCGAACATACTCACGCACTTGAAGAAGGGTCTGCAGGGCTGGTTGTTCGGTACCCTCGCCAAAGCCGGCATCGAGATCCCCGAGAAGTTCGACCTGAAGGGCATCATCGGTCTGCTGCTGTCCCTTCTCGGCCTCACGTGGACGTCGATCAGAACCCGGATCGTCAACGTGGTCGGCGAGAAGGCGATGAGCGCGATCGAGAAGGGTGTCGATTTCGTCAAGATGATCCTCACCGAGGGCGTCCCGGGATTGTGGAAGTTCATCGCGCAGAAGATCTCGGACCTGAAAGAACAGGTGATGAGTCGCATCCGCGACTTCGTCATCACCAAGGTGATCACGGCCGGCGTGACGTGGCTGATCTCGCTTCTCAATCCTGCGGCGGCGTTCATCAAGGCCTGCAAGATGATCTACGACGCCGTGATGTGGTTCGTGGACAATGCACAGCGATTGAAGGACTTCGTCGACTCCGTCCTCGACTCGGTCGAGTCGATCGCGGCCGGCGGGGTCGGCAAGGTGGCGGCTCTGATCGAGGGCACGCTGTCGAAGACCGTCCCGATGTTGATCAGCGGTCTCGCCAGCCTGCTGGGGCTGGGCGGGATCGCCGACAAGATCAAGAGCATCCTCGAGAAGGTGCAGACTCCCGTCGGCAAGGCCGTGGACTGGCTGATCGCCAAGGCGGTCAAGTACGGCAGGAAGTTCCTCGACAGGCTGAAGAAGTCCAAGCTCGGCAAGGCTGCGGCAAATATCAAGGCGAAGGCGAAGGCCGCCTACGCCACGGGTAAGGCTTGGGCGAAAAAGAAGTATGAGGCCGGCAAGGCATGGGTGAAGAAGAAGTACGAGGGCGCGAAGTCTTGGGTGAAAGGGAAGATCTACGACGACAGTCCGGAAGGAAGGCAGAAGCGACTCGACAAGGGGCTCGCGGCCGGAGTCGCAGCGGCGGACAAGTACGCAGGTAAACCTGTGGGCGAGAGCATCCTGCGACCGTCCCTCGGTTTCATCAAACTCAAGCATGGCCTCCAAGTCCTCGAACCTATTAAGGAAGGAGAAAATTGGGCGATCCACGCGGAGGTACAACGGGCAACCGCCAAGTCGAAGGCTCTCGTAGAATCCAAGAACGAAAAGGCCCGGACCGGTCTCACCAGAGAAGATGCGATCTTCATGGAATGGCATAAGCCTGCCGAATGGTACCCAGATTGCCTCTACCGACCTAATTCGAGAACCGGAAAAGGTCGTGGGGAAAAGATCTGGAAATTCCCGAACAAGACGTACGACAACGGCTTTACTGCAGGCGTCACGTTCTGGCCGCACGAGGGGGTGACCCTGACATGCAGAAGCGGCGAGGAACCGCGCGGTAACGGTGTCAAGAAGTTCAGGGAGGAGCTCCTGGAAGAAGGCATCGAGCTGGACGGCGACCTGGCTTACGAGGTCGACATTGATCATGTTATCGACTGGTCGTTCAATGGGATAGATGGAGGGGAAGACAACGAGAACCTCTGGCCCCTTTACCGGTCGGCGAACAGGAGTGCCGGAACCACTCAGAATAGGCTCCAGAAGGTCTGGTGGGCCGAGTCCAAGGGAGCCCCGCCGAAGCAAACTCCGATAGAAGATGTCCCGCACGGACGATGGTTCGTGATCAAGAGAATGAGGGGATCGGGTGGCAAGCGGGGCTAAGAGCTGCCTACTGGTGGCGCCGGCATTGGACAGCACCGAAGTTTACTGATCGAGTTGTCAGTGCCCTATCGCGCACTCCGCGATGCCTACTCGGCCGTCCCGCAATGTCTGGTTCCCGGTCGAAATGCAGGTCAATATCAACTCATCCACCGAATCCATCCGAGGAGGCGCCATGCCGACCTACCTGTCGCCCGGGGTCTACGTCGAAGAGGTTGACTCCGGATCCCGGCCGATCGAAGGCGTCGGGACCGCCGTCGCCGCCTTTGTCGGGTTGTCGGAGAAAGGGCAGTTCAACGAACCGACCCTCGTCAGTAACTGGACCCAGTTCACCGGTCTCTTCGGTGGTTTCGTCGATGGCGCATGCCTCGCGCGGTCGGTCTATGCGTACTTCCAGAACGGTGGCGGCAACGCGTACATCGTTCGCATCGGCGACAGCAACGGCAGCAGTGGTTCGAAGCCGGTTCCCAAGCCCGTCGAGGCTGCCCCGCAAGGCATTCTCGGCAACTTCCGTGTGCTCGCAATCGATCCGGCCGCAGCCGAATCCGGCATCGAGGTAGAAGTCGCACCGAGTGACGCAGAGCCCGCAGACGGGACCTTCAAGCTCGTCGTCCGCAGGGGCGGTGAAACCGTCGAGGAGCATTCGGGTGTCACGCCCGGACGGGGCAAGGCGAATGCCGCGACCGTCGTCAACGGCCAATCCCGGACGATCAAGCTCGAACAGATCCCCAACGCCCAGGCCTCCGACGAACTCGCCGTCGGCAAGAAGGTGACGCTGGCGGCACCCGCACAACCGGCGCTGCTGCCGTCCGCTCAACTCACGACCGACGACTACGTCGGTGACGTCTCGGAACGCACCGGTTTTTCCGGTCTCGAGGCGATCGACGAGATCACCGTGATCTGCGTGCCAGATCTGGTCACCGCCTACCAACGCAGCGCGATCGACCTCGACACCGTCATCTCCGTCCAGCAGGCCATGATCGCGCACTGCGAGCTGATGGGTGACCGGATGGCGATCCTCGACCCGCCGCCCGGCCTCAACGCGCAACAGATCAAGGAATGGAAGAGCGACAAGGCCAACTACGACTCCAAGTACGCAACCCTGTACTGGCCGTGGGTGAGCACGGACGGTGGAACCTACCTTCCGCCTTCCGGTTTCATCGCGGGTGTCTGGGCGCGCAACGACGACACGCGAGGTGTCCACAAGGCCCCCGCGAACGAGGTGCTGCGCGGTGTCGTCTCTCTGCAGACACAGATCACCCGCAACGAGCACGACCTGCTCAATCCTGTCGGCATCAACTGCATCCGTTCGTTCCCCGGCCGTGGGATCCGCGTGTGGGGTGCCCGTACGCTGTCGTCCGATCCGGCGTGGCGGTATCTCAACATCCGCAGGCTCTTCAACTACCTCGAGGAGTCCATCCTCAACGGGACGGACTGGGTGGTCTTCGAGCCGAACGATCAAGCACTGTGGGCGAAGCTGCGCCGGACGATCAGCGCGTTCCTCGTCAATGAATGGCGGAAGGGCGCTCTGTTCGGCAGCACGCCCGACGAGGCGTTCTACGTCAAGTGCGACGACGAGACGAACCCGTCCGAAGGAATCGACGCGGGCGAAGTGGTCTGCCTGATCGGTGTGGCGCCCGTGAAGCCAGCCGAGTTCGTGATCTTCCGACTGTCCCAGTTCTCCGGCGGCACCAGCCTGGTCGCCGAGTGATCGACGTATCGAACAGTGAGGAACTGTAATGCCTCTACCGGAATTCGACAGCTCGGTAGGCCACTCGTTCGGACTCGAGTTCGACGGGCTTCAGATCAAGGCCATCACCGAGGTGACCGGCCTGAAAATGGAACAGGACGTCATCGAGTACAAGTCCAACGAAGCGAAGGACGGAAAGTACCTCGTCAAGAAGCTTCCCGGACGTTGGAAGGCCGGTGAGGTCACTCTCACCCGGCCGCTCACCGAGGACCACGGATTCGACAAGTGGATCAAGGACTCTCAGCTGGGAAAGATGAAGGACGTTCGCAAGGGGGGCGCCATCGTGGTGTACGACTACGAAGGACAGCCCGTCAAGCGATACACACTCACCAATGCCTGGCCGAAGAGCCTCGAGGTCAGCTCGATGAAGGCAGGCGACACCAGCGTCATGACGGAGAAACTGGTACTGACCTTCGAACGCGTCGAGGTGGACGGTGCGTAGAACCAGCACCTCCACCCTGACAGTGGAGCACGAGCCGGACCGTTCGGCAGAAACTTCGGGTACCCGAGAAGCGCTGCGCACGGAATTCGGTTTCCTGTTGCCCCGTGGCTACATCGATTCGGCAGGCACCGTCCACCGCGACGGTGTCATGCGCCTCGCGACGGCCCGCGACGAACTCGTCTCCCAACGCGACGACCGGGTGCGGGAGGATCCGTCGTATCTGACGGTGGTGCTGATCAGTCGGGTCGTGTCCCGGCTCGGCGGCATCGAGGACGTGCACGCCGGAGTCGTGGAGAACATGTTCGCGTCCGACCTCGCCTTCCTCCAGGATCTGTATCGGCGGATCAATCAGGACGGGCACACCCGGGCGGGCGTCACCTGTCCGGAGTGCGGATGCGACTTCGCCGTCGACATCGCCGGGGGCCGCCTGGGGGAATCATGACGTACGGGACCGAACGTCTGCACGCCGAGGTCGCGTACATCGCCTATCACCTGCATTGGTCGTTCGACACGATCCTCGACCTCGAACACGCAGATCGGCAACGGTATGTGCGCTTGAGCCGGAACTTGGCGCCGGAATCCGCGAGGAGGTGAGCGATGACCATCCGATGGCCGTGGCAGCGCCGGTCGGCCGAACCCGCCCGGACACCGACCGAACGTCCGGACGTTCTCCCCTCGCGGACCTCTCGCGAACGGCTGTCGTTGCCCCCGGTGCAGCGGGTGGTCGAACCGATCGAGTCGACCACACAGTTCGACGGATTCACTCGAACGCTAACAACCTCCCGATCGCCGGCTCTCGTCGAACCGCTCCCGACGGTCGGCGCCGGTGTGCCGTGGTTGTCGCTGACCGCGGCCCCTACGTCTACGCCGGTGTCCCGGCACGACGGTCCACCCCCCCACACCGTCGCACAGCGGCACCACCGGCCACCGGGCTCCCTCCAGCGAGCAAGGGTCGGTGCCGTGCCGTCCACCCCCACCGACACGGCTCCCCCGCCCGCTCCCGTTCGTTACCTCGAGTCGTCGCCCGTATCGAACGAGGTACCCGGTGCACATACCGAGATCGACGAGATGGTCACTGCGTCGCCACCGGACGACGAACGGGCACTCCCTACTGTTCCGACGCCCCCGGTCGAAGAGCTTCCGGTGGGGCAGATCTTGCCTCTCCCTGCCGACGCCGGCCACGAGAGTTCGGACCCCGCGGAGGGTGTGCCGGACCAGCCCGTCGATCCACCGTCGGTGCCGCAGCCGGAAGTCGCACAGCGAACATCCACTGACCCACGCCCCCAAACCCGATTCGAATCCCAACCACAACCGACGCGGGCGCTTCCCACGCATCACAATTCACCGCACGTGCAACGGCAGAGCATCGATCCGCCTCCTCCCCCGCGCGAGCAACTACTCCGTCTTCCCGTTCAACGATCGGCGGCGGAGACATCGACGCCACACCTCGAACGTTCGCCATCGCTCCCGGCCCCGGCCGAGCATTCCGCCACGCCCGAATCTACCCATCGCCCCACTCGCCTCGACATCCGAGCCGACGACACCGCGGTCGAGACGGCGCAGCCCACACTCGACCTACCGTCGGTGCAGACACCCCCGCCTGAAGTACCTCGCCCCGCGAGCACACCGATCCCCGAATCGCCACGTGCACCTCGTTCGAAGTCCACTCCGCCGACCCTCGACGAGCGAGACGTCCAACGGATCATCCCGTCCCCCGAAGCTGCCGCTACACACGAGTCCGTCGCCCCGCCCGAGCTCACTCCGGCGCTCGCTGAAGTTCCGATGAGGACATCACCGTCGCTCCCGGTCTCGGAACCTCCGACAGTGCAGCGCCATATTCTTTGGGTTCCGGAGCACGGAGGCGGTCCGGAACCCGACCCGAGTCCGACCGTCACGGGACCGATCCTCGAGGCGAGTGAACCCTCCCCGGTTGTCCCCGTGGTCGCTCGTCACACCACCGCCCCCGCCCGAGTCGAACATCGATCACGTGGAGAAGAAACTCCGCTGCAGATCGCCCAGAGTGTCCAACGAGTCGACGCCGCTCCCACGATCGCAGCGTCGAGTCGTTCGCGAACGTCCGAACCCGTTCCGAACAGAGCAACAGCGGTCGATCTCCCACCTGCCCGAACCGTCCCCACCGTCTCGAGAAGTCCCGGACCGCCGATCGACGAAATCAGCCCTACAAGCCCTCCGGTGCAGCGGATTTCGACGGACGAAGTAGATCCGATCGAGGCATCCGAGAGCCCGATCGGTACTCCGACAATCGCAGATGACATGTCACCGGTGCCGGACGAGGTCGCGCCCCGGCCGGTCGTGACGACGCACCCTCTACCGCCGACACGGACAACGGACCCGGAGGCGGTCCGCTCCAGCTCTCCCGACCGAAGAGAACTACTCGTCCCACCGCGTCGGATCCCGTTGCAGCCGAACCCCACATCCGAAACCGTCACCGCTCCTGCTACGCCGCAACCCCACCCGACAACGTCGGTGCAATTCGCCCCGGATCCTCCTAACACTGCGGCACAGGATGAGCCGGTTCTGCTCATGCGAGTAGCGGCCGTTCCTGCCGATCCGCCCGGGACGCCCGGCGCCCCGCCCCCACCCCACCGCAACGCGGCCCATGACGTAGACCCAAGCCCCTCCGCACCCATGGTCACCCTTCGCGGTGCACCGAAACCACCGATCACAGCCCAACGACACACCGGAACTTCGCAACCCGCAGGTATCGGATCGCCGATCACAGCTCCGGCGCCGGGACCGATCTCCGGCGGAATCGACCGACCGGTGTCGCTTCGGGAGATGTTCGCCCACGTCGCACGTGAGGTCGACGACGACGACGCCGAGCCGTCCCGGCAAGCCCCCGTCGCTCAGCGCCTGGAGGAGCCTTCCCCTCCATCCGAGCCGGCTTCGACCACGGAACCACAACCTCCGACCACGGCAACTCCGACCGCCGGTACCGCTCCCCCGACCGGCCCCTTAGCGGGCATGAACATCGACGATCTCGCCAACCGCCTCTACGAACCGATCGTCACCCGCATCAAGACGGAACTGTGGCTCGACCGGGAACGCGCCGGTCTGCTCGCCGATCCACGAATCTGAACCGAAGGAGGGTCTGATGCCGACCTCGGACGATGACCCTGCCGTGAGCGTGTGTTTCACGGTGGAGGTGGACGGCACGGACCTGGGCTCCTTCAACAGCTGCGAAGGACTCGGGGTGGAGATCGTCATGGAGCAGCGCGAAGAGGGCGGCAACAACACCATGGTGTGGCAGCTTCCCACTCGCATGAAGTTCACCAACGTCAAACTTACTCGACCGGTCGGCCCGAACAGCCGCAAACTGACCGAATGGCTCAGCCAGGCCCTCGAGGATCTCCAACCCACCACGGCTGGCATCACTGCTCGTACGGCGGACGGAACGGTCATCGCCGGCTGGTCGTTGCGCGGCGTCGTGCCGGTCCGATGGACCGGACCGAGCCTGAACGTCGACACCGCGAAGGTCGCCACCGAGACCCTCGAGATCGCACACCACGGCATCCTGCCGGGACCTACGAAGTGAAGGCCGACGAATGTCCGATCCGATCGCACTGGCCAATACCCCCGGCACGGCCCCGGCAAAGAAGGCCGGAAAGGCTGCCGCGAAGAAACCGTCGCCACCACCCGAGGCGCAGAGCCACGCGGAGTTGCTCCTCTACAAGGCGGAGAAGGCCGTGGGTGGAAGCAAGCGAGGCAGTTCGCTGGGGACGATCGCGTTCCAGTTCAATCCCAAGGAGATCACCATCTCCAAGTCCGCGAAGTGGGACCGGAGCCCGGCCAAAGGAACGAAGAAGGCAGGCCCACCGGAATACTCCGGGCCCGAGCCGTGCAAGCTCACCCTGGAGATGTTCTTCGACGCGACCTTCAAACAGGACACCGACGTCGCGAAGTGCGTCGACAAGCTCTTCTCGTGTTGCGTCCCGGTCGACGAGAAGGACAAGAAGCCCATGCCGCCGCTGGTGGTGCTGAAGTGGGGTGGAACCACGAGTTTCAATGCCTTCGTCACCCAGGTGAGCGCGAAGTACACCCTCTTCTCGGCGTCCGGCAAACCGATCCGCGCTGTGTGCAGCGTGAGCCTGGAGGAGATGCCGGGCGAGACGAGCCGGCAGAATCCGTCGTCGGGTTCGGTCACCCACTCCCGGGTCCACGAGGTGATCGAGGGCGACACGCTGCACCTGCTGGCCTATCGCGAATACGGAGATCCAGCCATGTGGCGAGCGGTGGCCGCCTACAACGGAATCGACGACCCGACGCGCCTCCCGCCCGGACGATCGCTCGTGCTGCCGAATGTGACGGACCTGCTCACGAAGATCGGATCGCTGCGATGACATCGGCATCCGGACTGGAGATCGAGGTCGACGGCGATCGTCTGGCCGACGATCTCGTGGCCGTGCTCGCAACGGCATTCGTGGATTCGAGCCTGCAGGTGCCCGACATGTTTGCCCTGCGCTTCCGCGACACCGACCGGACCCTGCTCGCCAAATCGAAGATCAAGATCGGCTCCGAGCTGAGGATCGCCGTCGTCACCGACGCGGTCGCCGTTCCGGAACCGTTGGTGACAGGCGAGGTCACCGCCGTCGAACTCGAATTCGACGGTACGGGAACGTTCACGACCGTGCGCGGCTACGACGCGTCCCACCGGCTCTTCCGCGGCCGGCACACCCGGGCCTTCACCCAGACGACGGCGTCGGACGCGGCGGTCGGCGTTGCACGTGACGCCGGCATCGAACTGGGCAACATCACGTCCACCGGAACCGTCTTCGATCACTTGTCCCAGTGCGGCCGAACCGACTGGGAATTCCTCGTCGGCCTCGCGCGACGGGTCGGTTTCGAGGTCGCCGTGCGCGAGAACAAACTCGACTTCGGTCCCCGGAAACCCGCCGAGGAGGCCCCGCAGGCCGAGGGCACCTCCAGCCGGGATCCGCTCGTGCTGACCTTCGGAACCGATCTGCTGCGGGTGCGTTCGGTGGTGACCGCCGCCGAGCAGGTCGCCAAGGTTCAGGTACGGGGGTGGGACATCGCGCAGAAGCAGGCGATCGTGGCCGAAGCGCCCGCGGAGACGAAGAGCGCGGTGCTGCCGACGATCACCCCGGCGGAGGTCGCGGCGACCTTCGGGGACCCCACCTACGTCGCCTCCGACGTCGCCTACCGCACCCAGCCCGAAGCCGACTCGGCGGCGACCGCTCTCGCCGAGGTGATCGGCGGGTCGTTCGCTCAGGTCGAGGCCCTCGTCCGTGGGAACCCGAAACTGCGGGCGGACACCCCGATCTGCCTGGCGAACATGGGTGAACCGTTCGACGGGAAGTACCTCGTGACCGCAGCCCGCCATCGGTACGTGCCCGGCGCCGGGGGCTACACCACGTCGCTGTCCGTCACCGGCAGGGAGGAACGCAGCCTGTTCGGGCTGTCGTCCGGCACCGGTGGCGAGGCGGACTACGGAGTGGTCGTGGCCGTCGTCAGCGACGCCCGCGACCCGGAACAGCTCGGCCGGGTCCGTCTGACCTTCCCGTGGTTGTCCGAGGACTACGTCAGCGACTGGGCGCGCGTCGTGCAGCCGGGCGCCGGGAAGGATCGCGGCGCACTCGTCGTCCCCGAGGTCGGAGACGAAGTGCTCGTCGCTTTCGAACAGAACGACCCGAATCGACCCTATGTCCTCGCCGGGCTGCACAACGGAATCGACACACCGGACACGAAGGGACCGGATCTCGTCGACGCCGGATCGGGAGCGGTCAATCGTCGTTCGTTCGTCTCCCGCAACGGACACCGGATCGATCTGCTCGACGAGGACGGGAAGACCGAAGGCATCCTGGCCGAGACCGGTGACGGACGACTGCGTCTGTCGCTGGACAAGATCGGCACCAAGATCGAGATACACAGTGACGGACGGATTCTCGTCGAGGGAACTCAGGGCGTGGTGATCGACGGCGCAGACTCGAAGATCGAGCTCACGTCGGGTGAGATCGTCCTGAAGGGCAAGCGTTCGGTCAAGATCTCGGGCGCCCGGGGAACGGTCGAGGCGGACACCACCGGCGTGAAGGTCGACGGCCCGAGCGTGAAGGTGGCCGCGAGCGCGACCGCCGAGTTCAAGTCCGGCGGACCGGCAATCGTCTCCGGTGCACTCGTCAAGATCAACTGAGGAGGTGGTCGTGCCCCCTGCCGCGCGCGTCGGTGATCCCACAGGCCACCCCGGAGTCATCGGCCCTCCGGGAGTCCCCACCGTCCTCATCGCCGGTCAACCGGCGGCGACGGTGGGAACCCCGCACATCTGCAGCTTCCCGCCTCCCCCACCGCATCCACCCTCGGTGATCGCCGGACCCGGCTCGGCCACCGTTTTCATCGGCGGAATGCCCGCCGCACGGATCGGAGACATGGCTGCCTGCGGAGCTCCGATCGTCTCCGGTGCGCCCACCGTCCTGATCGGAGGTTGACCCATGTCCACCGATTTCATCGGGCGCGGCTGGAACTATCCCGTCGGATTCGACGCCGCGGGCGCGGTGGCACTGGCGTCGGGGCCCCGCGACATCGAGCAGGCGATCGAGCTGATCCTGCGAACCACACCGGGTGAGCGGCCGATGCGACCCGAATTCGGCTGCCGCGTACAGGATCACGTCTTCTCACCCGCCGACGACGGGACCGCCGCCGCGATCGCGGCCGACGTCCACGACGCCCTCACCCGCTGGGAGCCCCGCATCGACGTGGTCGACGTGGCGGTCCGGTTCGATCCGGAAATACCGACGACCTGCTACATCGACATCTCCTACTCGCTCCGCGAGCGCAACGACATCCGCAATCTCGTCTTCCCGTTCTATCTGATCGTCGACGAACCCGTCGAGTCGTTCACGGCCGTCGAACCACCGCAGAGGAAGTGACACCGTGCTCCCCGCCCCGAACCTCGACGACCGAACCTTCCAGCAACTGGTGGATGATGCACGTCGACTGGTTCAGGACAGATGCCCCGAATGGAGCGACCACAACATTTCCGATCCCGGCATCACGCTCATCGAGACGTTCGCGATGATGGTCGATCAACTCATCTACCGGCTCAATCGCGTCCCCGACCGGAACTACCTCAAGTTCCTGGAACTGATCGGCGTGGAGCAGCGACCACCGGGAGTTGCTCAGGGAGCGGTCACCTTCTGGCTCTCCGCACCGCAACCGCAGACGGTCGTCGTGCGCGCGGAGACCGAGGTGGCGACGGATCGCACGGACGTCACCGAACCGGTCGTGTTCTCGACGGTAGAGCGCCTCGACATCGTTCCCTGCAGCGCCGCCTGGGTGGGCGTCCAGCTGGTCGGCTCGGAACCGGTCGAACGCACCAACGAGATGCGCGGCTCGGCCGGGTTCACATGCTTCTCACCGGTCCCCCGCCCCGGGGACTCCCTGGTGATCGGCTTGTCGAACGCCGTTCCGCGCTGCGCGGTACTGCTCCGGATCGACTGCGAGGTCTCCGGCATCGGTGTCGATCCACGACGACCACCGCGGGTCTGGGAGGCCAGGACCCCCACCGGCTGGCAGCGCTGCGAAGTCGACCGCGACCAGACGGGAGGCCTGAACAAGCCCGGCGACGTGGTCCTGCACATCCCCCCGGAGCACACGGAATCGGTGTTCGCCGGCGTGCGCCGGGCGTGGATCCGCTGTCGGCTGCGGGAAACCGAGAGCGGCGAACGCACCTACTCCGAACCTCCCCGCATCCGGAAGATCACCGCCCGGACGATCGGCGGCACCACTCCGGTCATCCACGCCCGTGTGGTGCACGACGAGTTCCTCGGGGTCTCCGACGGTGCTGCCGACCAGCACCTTCGGGTGCGGCACACGCCGGTCCTGCGGTGGCCGGGATGCAGCATGGTGGTCGTCGACGCCGGTCAGGAGTCGCGGTGGCATTACGTGGAACACTTCGCCGAGTCGACCGCGCAGGACAAGGTGTTCCACGTCGACGCCGTCACCGGCGAGGTGTCCTTCGGTCCCGCCCTGCGTCAGGCCGACGGGACCCTGCGGCGGTACGGTGCGGTGCCGGCGAAATCGTCGGCGATACGCATGGCCGCATATCGGACGGGCGGCGGCGCCGAAGGGAATGTCGCGACCGGACGGATCCGGGTGCTGAAGACGAGCGTGCCCTATATCTCCCGAATCGAGAATCGCGGCCCGGCGATCGGCGGTGCACCCCCGGAAACCCTGGAGGAACTCAAGATCCGCGGACCGTTGCTGTTGCGCTCCCGCGGGCGCGCGGTGACCGCCCGCGACTTCGAGGAGTTGACACGCGAGGTCGCGCCGGAGACCGCGCGTGTGCACTGTCTTCCGTCCAACGACGCGTCCGAGGCGGGCGTGGTCCGGGTCCTCCTGGTTCCCCACGTCCGTCCGGACGATGCGGGACACATCGCCCTGGCCGATCTCGAACCCCCGGACGACACCGTCCAGCGAATCCGGCGGTATCTCGACGAACGCCGGCTCGTGGGCACCCGTCTGATCATCGAACCACCGGTCTATCGGGCCGTGACGGTCGTCGTGGTGAACGTGCGTCCGGGACCCGGATTCACTGCCGCCCAGGTCGAATCGGGCCTGCTCGATGTCCTGTACCGCTATCTCGACCCCGTGCGTGGCGGACGGGACGGCCGAGGCTGGCCGCTGGGCCGCGCGGTGCGCGACGGTGAGATCGCGGCGGCGATCAGTGCGGTGCCCGGCTTCGAGATGTCGAGCAGCACGTCGATCCGGTTGTACCCCGCGGATCCCGTCACGGGCAGTCGCGGGGAACGCGCATCGGTCCTGCCGCTGGCCGCGGACACGCTCGTTTACTCGTACGACCACCAGGTGGTGATGACGGCATGAGAGGCACCCTCGCAGCGCTGTCGTCCCCGCGACCACTCGTCGAGACAATGCCCGCGGTGTATCGACAGGATGCGCGCACACAACAGCTCTGCGACGCATTCGACGAGGTCCTCGCGCCGATACTGGCGACCCTCGATTCGTTCTGTGCCTACCTGGACCCACACACCACGCCGGAGGACATGCTCGGCTGGCTCGCCGGCTGGATCGGACTCGCCTTCGACGGCCACGAATCCGAATCCCGCCGACGCGACCTCATCGCCGCAGGAGTCCGGACGATGGCGGTTCTCGGAACCGTGCATGGGATCAGGGAGGCCGTAGCGTCCGTGTTCGACCTCGAGCCCGAGATCGAGGAGTCCGGAGGGACCGTGGGTTCCACGACGGCCGGTGTCGCACCACCGGGAAGTCCCCATCCCCATCTTGTCGTCCGCCTGACCGTCACCGACCCGAGGATGGTCGACGAACGCCGATTCGACGCCTTGGTCGAGGCGGTCAAGCCTGCACATATTCCGCACCGAGTCGAGATTTCCGGAGGCGCCGTTTGATCAACTCTCGACGAGACCGAGTTCTTCCTGCACCCGTCGATGGTCGAGTCGTACCCGTTCGGCGGCGCTCATGTCGCCGGCCTTCTCGCGGATGTCGACCATGATCCGCCAGGGCCGATCCTGGTAAGGGTCCAGATCCACCGCCCGGTGGGCAGCGATGTCGGCGTTCATGCTGTCGCCGAGCGCAACATAGTCTTCGGCGAGTGCCACGGCTGCGCTCGCAGCAGCACTGCGCAGCCGTTGCCGCTCGGAGGCCACGAACTCCGCGGGACCGTCCTCCTGCAGCAGGTCGCCGGTGTAGAGAGTGAGCGCGTATTCGAGGGATGCCACCCGGTCACGTGCCGCCTCCGGGTCGGTTCGGGCGGCGGCATTCGACAACGCGCGTTCGAATTCGACCACGTCCGAGAAGATATACCCGGGCGCCGCCAATCGATACGACTCGTCACTGCGCTGCAGCGTCAGCCCGTACTCACCGAGCAGTCCTCGCACGCTCGAGACCGCGACCTGCAAGCGGTGGCATGCCACCTCGTGCGCGGCACCGGGCCACAGTGCGTCTTCGAGGACCTCCCGGTGGTACTCGAGGTCCGGGGTCATCGACAGGAGGTGCAGCAGTATCCGTGCCTGGGGCCGGAGACCTGTGAGGTCGACGATTTGTCCGAAGGCCTCCAGTCGGTATCCGCCGAAGCAGAAGATCCCGATCGCGGGAAGCACCGCATCGCTGATCGGGTCCGTCTGATTCGCCGTCATTGGCGCAAGTTCTCCGAGAGTGGGAGAGCGACTCTTGTCGGAGCCTGTTGCATACGACAGGGCCATTATCTCGGCTCGGTGTAGTCCGACGTCGTGCGCGGCGGCGGCTGCCAGTTTCGACCGGGCGACGATGTCGGGGGCGGCCGGGTTCAGCCCCAGGACGCGACTCCACACCACGAGAACCGGCGCATCCAGGCGCTCGAAGCGGCGTGCCGCATCCTCGAACCGCTCGAACGCCGTCGGGTCACGTCGGTGCAGCGCTACGAGCGCGAGCCCGAATGTCAGCAGCCCAGCGCCCCAGTGATCGTCGACCTTCTCGCACTCGGCCAGCATTTCCTCGCAGATGTCGGCGCGCCACTCGGCGGGAAGATCCCGCATGAGCACCAATTCCTGCAGGCCGCGGCAAACTCTCTCCAGCCACAGAAGGCCCTCCCGATAGCATCTCGACGCCAGATCGTTCACTACCGCAGGATCTGGCATCGCTCCGCGGAGCGCATCGACGATCGTGACCACCAACCGTGACGAGATCGCGGCAATCGGCTCGTCCGCGGCTTGCGCCTCGACCATTGCCTCTCTGGCCGAGTCGACGTCGCCCACGCTGAGGGCGCACATCCCCTCCACGAATCGCGCCTTCGGCGCTCTTGGTTCGGTTGCGGCGTGCCCAGTGGTAGGGGCCCGCAATGCGGCTCGCAGGGGCCCGAGCCAGTGTTGCAGGAGTCGCGCGTCGACCGACGCTCCCGGCAACCACGCCAGCAGTTCGCGCCGCTCGGATTCGCACCGTGCGACGAACTCCGGGTCGTCGAGCAACTCGCGCGCCGCTCGATAGGTTTGTTCGGCTTCGGCGATGGCCCCCTCCCGCACGCGCAAGCGCGCCAACGCGAGTGCCAGCCACGGATCGGTATGCCACTCGCTGCAAGTAATGAGGGGATCGTCGTTCCCTATCGGCACGGTGCAGCTGGCTGCGTGTCGGACCAGTCGCGAGACCGCCGCCCAGTCCGATGCCTTGGCATAGGCGTGGGCGGCATGTCGGTGCTCGCCGGCCTCTTCCAACACCCGGGCTGTCCGTAGGTACCACGCCTTGGTTTCCCTCTCCCCGTTGGCTTCCAGCAATGCGAGCTCGAGGTATGTCCGGAGCACCTCGTGATACCGGAAGGCCCGACCCACGTCATCGCACTCGGTGAACAGCTGACGTTCGGTCAACTGTTGAAGAATGCGCCCGCTGTCGCTGATTCCCAGCAGAGTATCGCAGAGGGCAGGTGTCATGAGCTCGAGCGAGGCGGTGTGCGTCATGAACCATCGCTGATCGGCCGGCAGTTCCGCCAGAACGTTACGGGCGAGGTACGCCCGGACGAGTCTGGAGTGCCCCGTGAGGTGGCCGACGGCACGCTGCCGGTCGCAGTCCGCGAGTTTGGACGTGGCGAGATGGAACAGCTGCAAGCCTGCTGCCCATCCTCCTGTTCGGCGCGTCAGTCTGGCTGCCGGCTCAGGCGAGAGTGGCTCGCCGTAGAAGGTCGCGAACAGCTCTTCCACTTCCCACGACCGGAATCGCAACTGGTCCTGATCGATCACGCGAGCCTCGCCCGACACGACGAGTCGCGGTAGGTTGATATCCAGAGTGCGCCGCGTTCCGAGGATGATGCGTAGACGAGGAGGGCGCAATGCGACGAAACGACCCAGTGCCGTTTCGGCGCCACTATCGGCGATCTCGTGAGCATCGTCGATGATCAACAAGGCATCGACATCGCCGATTCTGTCCAATTCGCCGAGAACAGCGTCGATCGAATTCGTTTCCGGTTCGAGAGAAAAGCCCATTTCCCGAGCAGCAGCGCAGAGATATCTACCGAGGGTATGTTCGGTCGAGTCGTCCTCGGTCACCCGATACCACCCGACCGGGGAGTCAGTCGACGCGGCGACCTGGGACAACAATGTCGACTTCCCCGATCCCGCCGGCCCGACGACGACGACCACGGGGGTCAACTCGTCGTAGCATTGTTTCAACAACCTTTCTCGCCGCAACCCACGTGGAGCGGGCGCTCGAAGTTTTGCCCTCAAAATTTCCGACGTTGACATTTCGGATCCACCCCTGGCACCGGACTGCAATCCCCCACCGTTCGAATATCCTCCCGAACGAAACCGAACGCCAGTGTTCGGTGGGCCAATTTCCGAACTCATTGCAGCTCCGAGGGACGCAACACTTACGGATACCGCGAACAGTAGAGCCTCGACGGCCGTGTTCGTGAGGATCCGACGCCGGTGCCTACCCGCCGCACAACCTGCCTCGGTCGCGAAACGAATGTTCCGCCTATCTGTACGACGCGCGCAGAGTCTTCTTGTCCAGCTTGCCCAGCGGGGTGAGTGGCAGGGCATCGAGGAAGTCCACCGACTTCGGGGCGTGAACAGAGCCTTTGGCGGCGCGGACTCTCTCGATCAGCTCCTCCGCGCGGACCGACCGGCCGTCGCGCAGCACCACGCAGGCCTTGACGGCCTCACCCCACTTGGCGTCGGGCACGCCGACGACCGCGACGGACGCGACCGCCGGATGCGCGGAGATGACGTCCTCGATCTCGCGGGGGAAGACGTTGAATCCGCCGGTGACGATCATGTCCTTCTTGCGGTCGACGATGGTGAGGAAACCGTTCTTGTCGGCCCGGGCGACGTCGCCGGTGTGCAGCCAGCCGCCCCGCAGCGCCTCGGCGGTCTCTGCGGGCTTGCCGAGGTATCCCTTCATCACCAGCGGCCCGCGTACGCAGATCTCCCCCAGCTCCCCGCGCGGCACCTCGTTCAGGTCGTCGTCGAGCAGTCGCACGTCGAGCCACGGGACCGGCCGCCCGCACGTGGCGAGGCGTTCCGGATCGTCGGCGAGGTGGTCCTCCTTGCGCAGCACGGAGATGGTCATGCCGCATTCGCTCTGCCCGTAGAACTGGAAGAACACCGGGCCCAGCCGCTCGATGCCCTCCCGCAGCCGCGCCGGGGACATCGCCGACGCGCCGTAGAACAGGGTCTCGAGGCTGGACAGGTCGCGGCGGTCGAAATCGGGGTGGTCGAGCAGCAGGTAGATCATCGTGGGCACCAGCATGGTGGCGTTGATGCGGTGCTTCTCGATCGTCTCGAGTACCAGGCCCGGCTCGAAATACGGCAGCACGTAGAGGGATCCGCCGCGCAGCAGCGTCGGGACGAAGAACGCGGCGCCGGCGTGCGAGAGCGGCGTGCAGATCAGGAAGCGCGGCTCGTCGGGCCACTGCCATTCGGCCATCTGGATCTGGGTGAGCGTCGCGCCGGAGCGGAACGAGCCCATGACGCCCTTGGGTTTGCCGGTGGTGCCGCCGGTGTAGACGATGCTCGACGTGTCCTCGGCCGCCACCGGCGCGGCGACGAGCCGCTGCGGAGTGAACTGTGCGGCCAGGGCGAGGATGTCGGTGCCGACCTCCGACGGGCCGAGGGAGAAGACGTTCTTCAGCGTCGGCACCTGTGCCCTCAGTTCGGCGGCGCGTTCCTCGAAGTGGTTCGGATCGAAGATGAGGGTCTCGATGGCGGCGTCGTCGACGATGTAGAGGTGGTCCGACAGCGAACCCATGGGATTGAGCGCGCTGTTGCGGCAGCCGGCGACCATCGTCGCGCCCATCGAGATGAGAACCTCGGGGCGGTTCTTCGACAGCATCGCCACCGACGATCCCTGCCCCACCCCGACCGAGGCGAGTGCCTGCCCGAACCGGCTGATCTCGTCGCGCATCTCCCCGCCGGTGAGCACGACGTCGCCGAGGTACAGGGCCGGCTTCTCGGCGCTGCGCTCGAGGGCGGTGATGAGCAGGTCCGCGGTGAACACGGGCCGATGCAGGTCGGCGTACTCCTCGGTCATTGAGCGTCCTTCCGGTCGTGGGCGGCGTGACGGCAGCTGGGCGCGACGGGGCCGCCGCCTTCGTCACCATAACCACATCGACACCGAAATTGGAACATGTTTCATTCCGGACGCGGTCCGGTCGCATCCCGATGGTCCTCGTCGACGGATACCACTCGCTACGCCGACGTCGAGATCCTCATCCGGAGATCGAATGTCTCGGCGTAGCAGTTGCCGGGTCGCGCTGAGCCGCGCTGCCGACGCGCATCGCCTCGGCGAACGTTCACCGATCGCGACCCGGTCGATCTCACGCAGCGTGGGTAGCGCCTGATGCTCACCCGTTTCGGGGGCGAGCGGTTGCCCTGCAACGCCGCCGGGCGGGTGGCGGCACACCGCCGGGCCCGAAGACAGGGCAGCATCTGCATCGTCGGGGCGAGCACACCGGCGAATGTTCGAAGGTGTATACCCTGCTGCGGCGGGTCCACTCCGCTGATCGCCGCGGCTGCGCCTTGCCGTCGCCTCGCCCCCTGGCGGCTCTGTCGCACGATGCGCTCGGGTGCCGCAGGTGTCCGGATCAGAGCGCGGATGCGGCGCTTCTGTGCGGGCCGGACGACTGTCTCGGAATCAGCGTGGGCAGCGCTCGGCGGATCGGAGTGCCGACAGGGCCGGCGGCGAGCATCAAATCCAGTGCGGTAGCCGCGATCTGATCGAACGGCGTCCGTACCGATGTCAGCGGAACCGGGAGGCGCTGCGACAACGGGATGTCGTTGTAGCCCACCAGGGCCACGTCGTCGCCTATAGCCAGCGACCTCTGGTGGGCCGCCGCCATGACCCCCAGGGCAAGATTGTCGTTGGCGGCGAAGACGGCCGTTGGGCGCACGGAGGAAGCGAAGAGCCGCCGTCCGGCTTCCTCCCCACTTTCGATGCCGAATCCCGTTTCGACGATCCAGCCCGGATCGACCTCGATCCCGGCTTCCCGCAGGGCCTTCTGTGCACCGGCAAGGCGGCCGGCGGCGGTGGAGGTGAACAACGGTCCCGACAGCACGGCAATGTCGGTGTGCCCGAGGTCGATCAAGTGCCGGGTGGCGAGGTATCCGCCGGCTTCGTCGTCGCCGATCGAGGACGGGCTGATGCCGTCGGTGCGCAACACGAGGGCATGGGGCACGCTCTGCTCGCGAAGCTGGCGGGGTAACGGATCGTCGCGGCGGCTCGAGGCGATGATCAGCCCGTCGACGTTGCGGCCGAGGAGGGAATGCGCCGCGTCCTGCTCGTCGGCGGGGTCGTCGCCGGTGGTGGCAACCATGGTGAAGTAGCCGAGTCGCTTCGCGGCCCGCCCGACCGCCTCGTACATCAGGGCCATAACGGTATCGCTGAGCCGGGGGACGAGCACACCGATCGTGGCGGTCTGGCCACGGCGCAGGCTGGAGGCGAAGGTGTTGCGCCGGTAGCCGAGGGCGGCGGCGACCTCGCGGACGCGTTGGGCCGTCGGTGAGTGCGAAGGGGGAATCCGATCGTCGAGCACCCGGCTCACCGTCGAGGTGCTCACGCCGGCAGCCTCGGCCACCTCGCGCAGCGTGACGACCTTGTGCCTGCTCTCTGCCGCGTTCCCGTTCGTCTTCATGATCGTCCCTGTCTACCGCGTTGGCCCTCGTCTGCCCGGCCAAGGCCGGCTGATCACATCCCGAGTCGAGAGTGACCCTTGACACAGAGACCGATCGTACCGCACGATGAAATCGTTCACGGGAACGTTCCCGGGAACGTTTGCACAGAAGCGTCATACTTCCAGGAAAGAGCGATCATGAGCACACTCGACCTCCGCGGCCTCACCCCTGCACCGGTCACCCCGTTCACCCGTGACGGCGACGTCGACTACGCCGCCATCCAGCGCCTCGGCTCGTGGCTCGGCAGCGTCGACGGTGTCAAGGGCCTGGTGGTCCTGGGCCACGCCGGCGAGGGCACGTTCCTCACCCAGGACGAGCAGGTGCGCGTCATCGCCGCGTTCAAAGACTCCGTCGACGGCCGTCTGCCCATCATCGCCGGCATCACGGGCGAGGGCACCGCAGTCTCGGTGGAGGAGGCCAAGCGTGCCGTCGATGCCGGCGCCTCGGCCGGACTGGTCTATCCCTCTCACGGGTGGCTGCGCTTCGGTTACCAGGACGGCGCTCCGCAGGACCGCTACAAGGCCATCTACGAAGGATCGGGGCTTCCGCTGATCCTGTTCCAGTACCCGGATGCCACCAAGGCCACGTACAACCTGGACACCCAGCTCGAGATCGCCGCCCAAGAAGGAGTGTTCGCCACCAAGAACGGCGTGCGCAACATGCGCCGCTGGGACCGCGAGATCCCGGTGCTGCGCAAGGAGAACCCGGACCTGCAGATCCTCAGCTGCCACGACGAGTACCTGCTGCACACCGTGTTCGACGTCGACGGCCTGCTCGTCGGCTACGGCGGACTTGCTCCCGAGCCGCTGGTCGAGCTCATCGCCGCCGGCAAGGCCAAGGACTACCCCGCCGCCCGCGCCCTCCACGACCGCCTGCTGCCGGTGACCGCCAACGTCTACCACCGCGGCTCCCACATGGAAGGCACCGTCGCCCTGAAGGAAGGCCTCGTCGCCCGCGGCATCCTCGAGCACGCCACCGTCCGCTCTCCGCTGCTGCCGCTGGCCGCCGGCGCCGGCGCCGAGATCGCGGCCGCGCTGCAGTCGGCCGGCCTCGGGTCGGTCGCCGCCTTCGCCTGACCCTCATCGCTGCGCCCGTCAGCATCCGACGGACCATCCGCATTCCGCGTTCCCGGCCGTCACCGCTTGTGCGTGACGCACAGGTTCGGCCGGCCCGCCGCTCACATGGCCCGGCGGGCCGGCCGACCTCCACCACATGCCACCGGCACCACACTCGTGCATCCGTGGTCACCTTCCCGTCGAACCGTCAGCGCCCGCACGACCTCCTCGTCGTCCACGCAGCCGTTCGCCCGCGGTTCGAGCACCAGAAAGTAGGCTCGTCGATGAGTCAGCACACTTCTCTCTCCACCGAGGCCCCCGGAGGCGAACCAGTGGTCGCGGGCAGCCCCTCACCGCAACAGAGCCGGCCCCGACCCCGACGGAGCTGGGTTCGCACCCTGGCAATGGCCGGACCGGCATTCATCGCGGGAGCATGGCAGTTCGGCCCCGGCAACCTCGCCAGCGCCGTACAGGCCGGCAGCGCATACAGCTACTCCCTGATCTGGGTCATCGCACTGTCGACGACCTTCATGCTCGTCTATGCCGACATGAGCGTGCGCCTCGGTATCCGCACCCCGGTATCGATGATCAGCTCGGTCAAGGACGTCCTGGGCCGTCGTGTCGGCGTGGCGGCCGGTGCGGGCGTCTTCCTTATTACCTTGTGTTTCTCCGTCGGCAATGCCGTCGGGTCCGGCCTCGGGCTGTCCATGGTCTTCGGGGGCTCCCCACTGCTGTGGTCGGCGATCTGCACAGCCTTCGTCGGGCTGATCCTGCTGTTCCGCAACGTCTATCGCACCGTCGAACGGGTGCTGCTGGTGATCGTCGCCCTGATGGCGGCGACGTTCGTCCTCAGCGCCGTCATCGCCGAGCCGGACTGGTATCAGGCCCTCAGCGGCGCCGTCCCCACCATCCCTGCCGGCGGACAACTACTCATCGTCGCCCTCGTCGGCACCAACTTTTCCCTCAACGCTGCCTTCTTCACCGCCTACGGCACCCACGAACGCGAGCGCTCCGCCGCCGACTACCGGCGGACCACCATCGCCGACACCATCCCCGGCATCGTGGCACCTGGCATCATGACCTGCCTCGTCATCATCGTCGCCGCCGCAGTCCTCGGCCGTACCGGCACCGAAGCCACCACCCTCACCGGCCTGGCCAAAGTCTTCGAACCCATCGCCGGCCCCGTCGGATCCACCATCTTCGCCCTCGGCCTGTCCGGCGCCGCGTTCTCCTCGATGGTCGCCAACGCCACCGCCGGCGGCACTATGCTCTCCGACGCCCTGGACAAGGGCCCCTCGCCCAGCACCCCGACAGCAAAACTCACCAGTGCGGCAATCCTCACCTTCGGCCTGGCCATCACGCTGCTGTTCACCAAGTCCCCGGTCCAACTCATCATCGTTGCCCAAGCCCTGACAGTTCTCATTGCGCCTCTCCTGGGCGTTCTGCTGCTGGTGATGAGCAACAACCGCGATCTGATGGGCACCCTGCGCAACACCTGGTGGAAGAACGCCATCGCCGCGGCCGGCCTCGTCGCCATCCTGTCGCTCTCCGCGCTGCTGCTCTACGAACTGCTCAGCTGAAGCACTTCACGCACACATGGCAGGCAGTGTGGCGGACACCGGGACTCGGTGTCCGCCCCACTGCTTGCCACACGAAAACCACTCGCCACCACCTCCGGCCCGACAAGGAACCCGAGAACATGCCGCTCTTCGTCGTCGACTACACCTACACCGCCGAGACCGCCGCCGGCCGGGACACCTATCGAGCCGCACACCGAACATGGCTCGCCGCCTTGGTCGACCGCGGCACCGTCATTGCCTGCGGCCCCTACGCCGACGACTCCGGCGCCCTCATCCTCCTCGAGTCGGACACCGTCGACACCGTCGACTCCCTCTTGACCCACGATCCCTTTGTCGTCCACGGCCTCGTTCCCCACTACCGAATCGACGAATGGACTCCCGTCCTCGGCCGCCTTCCCGCATTCGACGCGCGTCCTCCAGCACGTCAGGGACTCCCGGGATAACGGCCGATCCGGCTTCGGCCGACGCGCCGAGCTTGTTTCGCGAGAACTCACGATCGTGACCGAAACACTCGATCCCCCACAGTTGGCGCAGCAGCTGCTCGCGCTGGACGCACGAGTCGCTGATCGTCTGTGGCGAGGTCGCGGTGGGCGCGTGCAAGCCGCGTTGGAGCGGTCCCTAGAGTGGGGCCACCTTCACGCTCGAGCACCGGGAGTCACACCATGCAGCCGGCCGGACAGACCCTGCACACCACCGACACGGTGTGGTCGGCGACCGTCGTCGAGCACCACCGGCTCCGCCACGACGTCGCGGTGGTACGCCTCGAATGCGACGACGCGATGGTGCCGTTCGCGCCCGGGCAGTACGTCGACGTCACCGTGCCGCAGCACCCCCGGCTGCCGCGCCGCCTCTCCCCCGCACTGCCCCCGTCGCTCGACGGCAAGCTCGAGTTCCACGTCCGTACCGTCCCCGGCGGCTGGGTCAGCGGCAGCATCGTCACCGCCACCCGGCCCGGCGACGTGTGGACGATCGGCGCGCCGCAGGGCGGCAACCTGCACGTCGACGACTCCGGCCGCATCGTGATCATGGTGGCCGGCGGCACCGGCCTGGCCCCGCTGAGGGCGCTGATCCTCGACGTCGCGCGCCGGCCGGACCCGCCCCAGACCTTCCTGTTCGTCGGCGGCCGCACGCCCCGCGACCTGTACGCCGCCGACATGCTGATCCTGCTCGCCGAGACGCTGCCGTGGCTGACCGTGGTGCCGGTGGTCGAGTCGGTCGACGACCCCGGGATCCCCGACGAGTGGTACGACCGCATCGTCGCCCACGTCGGCGATCCCGGGTTCCACCCCGACGAGCTGCTCGAGGGCAGCCTCGACGAGGTGGTCACCTCCTACGGGGCGTTCGGCGACCACCAGGTGCTCGTGTGCGGGTCCGCGGCGATGGTCCGCGCGACCCTGCACACGCTCGTCGAGACCGGGACCCCCGCCGAGAACGTCCGGTTCGACCCGTACTGACCGGGCCGCGACGGCCGGCCGGTTGACCGGGCGGTACGCCCGCGACGATACTCGAGGGGGCCACCAGCGCGACGAGTGAGGGCTGCGCCGGGTCGTGACCGTTCGAATCACGGGAGCTGCCATGGGTATTGCGGATTCGCACGCCGACCCCCCGACGCCGGCAATCCTGTCCCGCGCCCACCTCGACCGGCTGATCGAGGTGCTGCAGGCCGAGGGATATCGCGTCGTCGGCCCCACCGTCCGCGACGACGCCATCGTGCTCGACGAGCTCGGGTCGGGACGAGAGCTGCCCGACGGGTGGGGCGTGTCGACCGCACCCGGGCGGTATCGGCTCCGGCGACGCGACGACACCGCCGTGTTCGGCCATTCCGCGGGTCCGCAGTCGTGGAAGCAGTTCCTGCACCCCGCACGACAGCAACTGTGGTCGACCGCGCCGGACGGCAGTTACCGGCCCCCACCCGCGGACGAGACCCGGTACGCGTTCCTCGGCGTCCGCGGCTGCGACTTGGCCGCGATCGGCATCCTGGGCACGGTGCTGACCCGCGGCGCCCATCCCGACGGGGCCACCGCGCGACGGTTCCGCGGGCTGTTCGTCGTCGCGGTCAACTGCACCGAACCCGGCGAGGTCTGCTTCTGCGCCTCGATGGCCACCGGTCCCGCCGCGGGCCCGGGGTACGACCTGGGCCTGACCGAACGCGTCGACGAGCAGGGACACCGTTTTCTCGTGGACGTCGGGACCGACGAGGGCGCCCGCATCCTGGACCTGCTCCCCCACCGCGACGCCACCGCGGACGAGACCACCGGGGCCCGCAACGCGGTGGCGGCGGCCGGCGACCGGATGGGACGGAGCATGCCCGAGGTCGACCTGCGGGCGATGCTCCGCGACGCCCGCGAGGCGGACGTCTGGGAGGATGTCGCCGATCGCTGCCTGACGTGCGGAAACTGCACGATGGTGTGCCCCACCTGCTTCTGTACGTCGACGGAGGACGTCACCGACCTCGCCGACGGGCACGCCGGCAGGTGGCAGCACTGGGCGTCCTGTTTCGAACCGGACTTCTCCTACATCCACGGCGGTGACGTCCGGGCGTCCGGCCGGAGCCGGTACCGGCAGTGGATCTCGCACAAGCTCGGCACCTGGCACGACCAGTTCGGCAGCTCGGGATGTGTCGGCTGCGGCCGCTGCATCGACTGGTGCCCGGTCGGCATCGACATCACCGCGGAGGCGGCCCGCCTCACCGGCGCGCTCGCCACCCACGACGACGAACCGGACGGGCACCGATGACGACCCCACCGCTCGACGGCATCCGGGCTCTGGCGGGGCTGGGCCCGGAGGCGCGGGATCGGATCGCCGCGCTCGCCCACCCGGTCCGCTTCGCCGCCGGGGAGCACGTCTTCCACGAGGGCGGGGAGGCGCGCAGTTGCTGGCTGCTCCAGGAGGGCCGGGTGGATCTGTACACGGTGGTGCCCGGCCGCGGCCAGGTCACCCTCGACACGTTCGTCGACGGTGACGTCCTGGGATGGTCGTGGCTGACGCCGCCCTACCGCTGGCATTACGGGGCCGTCGCGGCCGCTGCGACCTCGGCTCTGGAGGTGGACGCCGCGGGACTGCAGGCGCTGAGCGAGGCCGACGCCGAGTTCGGATACACGGTGATGCGGGCCCTGTTCGGGGCCCTCCTGGAGCGGTTGCAGGCCACCCGGGCGCGACTGCTGGACCTGTATGCGGGTCCCGATGTTCGGTGACCTCGCGCACGACACCGCAGCGGCGCCGGGCGCGCCGATGCTGCCCAGCGCCCACCGGGTTCGCTCGCGGACCGTCGAGACCGCCGATGCGGTGACGCTGTCGCTGGCCCCGCTGGGGGCGCCGCGACCGCGGTTCCGGCCCGGGCAGTTCATGATGCTCTACGCCCCCGGGGTCGGCGAGATCGCGCTCTCGGTCAGCGGGGATCCCACCGACACGACCGGGGAGCTGGTCCACACCGTGCGGAAGGTGGGTGCGGTGAGCCGGGCCCTGCACGACGCCGAGCCCGGCGCGATCGTCGGCGTGCGCGGCCCGTTCGGGGTGGGCTGGGACCTCGAGTCGTGCACCGGCCGGGACCTGGTGATCGTCGCCGGCGGGGTGGGGTTGGCCGCGGTGCGGGCCGCCGTTCTCGGCGCGGTGGCCGCGCGCGGCGACTTCCGGCGCGTCGTGCTCGTGGTCGGAGCGCGCCGGCCGGCCGAGATCCTGTATCGGCGCGAGCTACAGGACTGGGCCGACGGCGGCGTGGAGGTCCGGCTGACGATCGACCAGCCGGTCCAGGGCTGGTCCGGGTCCGTCGGATTCGTCACGGAGCCGCTGAGCCGGCTCGACCTCGATCCCGCGCGGACGACGGCCCTGCTGTGCGGGCCGGAGGCGATGATGCGGTTCTCGGCCCGGGTGCTGCTGGGCAAGGGGATACGGCCCCCGGATATCCGGGTCTCGCTGGAACGGAACATGCAGTGCGGGATCGGGCTGTGCGGGCACTGCCAGCTCGGCGAGATCCTGCTCTGCCGGGACGGCCCGGTGCTGGATTACGCGGTGGCCGGACCGCTGCTGCACGTACGGGAGCTGTGATGGACAGGCCGAAGCTCGCGGTGTGGAAGTTCGCGTCGTGCGACGGATGTCAGCTGTCCGTGCTGGACTGCGAGGACGAACTGCTCGCGCTGTCGGGGGCGGTGCAGATCGCCCATTTCCTCGAACTGTCGAGCGCCGTCGACGACGGTCCGTACGACCTGTCGCTGGTCGAGGGCTCGATCACCACCGCCGCGGACGTCGCGCGCATCCACCGGGTCCGGGAGCGGTCCCGGACCCTCGTCACGATCGGCGCGTGCGCAACCGCCGGCGGCATCCAGGCGTTGCGCAACTTCGCCGACGTCGCCGAGTTCACCTCGATGGTCTACGCCCACCCGGAGTACATCGAGACCCTCGCGACGTCGACGGCGATCGCGGCGCACGTGCCGGTCGACTTCGAGTTGCGCGGTTGCCCGATCGACCGGCGCCAGTTGCTCGAGGTGATCACCGCGTTCCTGGCCGGCCGCCGGCCGAACATCCCGAACACCAGTGTGTGCACCGAGTGCAAGCGCCGGGGATTGACCTGCGTGATGGTCGCCGACGGCACGCCCTGCCTCGGCCCGGTGACCCACTCCGGCTGCGGCGCCCTGTGCCCGGCGCAGTCGCGCGGCTGCTACGGCTGTTTCGGGCCGACGACCGACCCCAACATCGCGTCGCTGGCCGGGTGGCTGCGCACGTGCGGCATGAGCGACGACGACATCGACCGCGCCTTCGCGACGTTCAACGTCGGCGCCCCCGTGCTCGCCGAGAGGCACCGCCGTGAGCGGGAGCCGTAGAGAGCTGACGGTCCGTGCTCTCGCCCGCGTCGAGGGCGAGGGCAGACTGAACGTGTCGGTGCGCGACGGGCGGGTGCAGCGCGCGGAGCTGAACATCTACGAGCCGCCCCGGTTCTTCGAGTCGTTCCTGCGGGGAAGGGATTTCCGCGAGCCTCCGGACATCACCTCCCGGATCTGCGGGATCTGCCCCGTCGCCTACCAGGTCAGCGCCTGCAATGCGCTGGAGCAGGCCTGCGGGGTCGAGCTCGACGAGCCGGTGCTGAACCTGCGCCGCCTGCTCTACTGCGGCGAGTGGATCGCCAGCCACGTGCTGCACATCTACTTCCTGCACGCCCCCGACTTCCTCGGCCTTCCCGACGCGATCGCCCTCGCCGAGCGTCATCGGAGCGCGCTCGAACGCGGGCTGGCCCTGAAGAAGGCCGGCAACGCGATCCTCGAGCAGGTCGGCGGACGGCCCATCCACCCGGTCAACGTGCGGATCGGCGGCTTCTATCGCGCACCGAGCCGAACGGAACTCGCCCCGCTCGCCGAGCGGCTGCGCCGCGCCCTCGACGACGCGCTCGACACGGTCCGCTGGGTGGCCGGGTTCGACTTTCCCGATGTCGATCTCGATCACGACCTGCTCGCCCTGCACCGGCCGGACCGCTACGCCATCGAGGACGGGCAGATCCGGTCGTCGACCGGATCCTCCTTCGCCGCAGCACAGTTCCCGGACCATGTGGTCGAACACCAGGTCCCGCACTCGACGGCCCTGTACGCGCGGCTCGACGGGCGCCGGTACCTGACCGGACCCCTGGCCCGATACACCCTGAACTCCGCGCAGCTGTCGGAGACCGCACGACAGTCGGCACACGCGGCGGGACTGGGGACGCAGTGCCGTAACCCGTTTCGCAGCATCGTTGTTCGCGCCGTCGAAACCGTCTATGCGGTGGAGGAGGCGCTCCGCCTGATCGCCGGGTACGAGCGTCCGGGCCGGCCCGGCACCGAGGTCGCCGCCCGCGCCGCGACCGGGCACGGTGTCAGCGAGGCACCGCGGGGACTGCTGTACCACCGTTACGAGCTCGGCGACGACGGACTGATCCGCTCGGCCGTGATCGTCCCCCCGACCTCCCAGAACCAGGCTGCCGTCGAACACGATCTGCGCACGCTGATCGCCGGCCACCTGGAGCTGTCCGATGCCGATCTGACGTCGCTGTGCGAACGGGTGATCCGCAACTACGACCCGTGCATCTCGTGTGCCACACACTTCCTCGACCTCACGATCGACCGCGGGTGATCGCGACGAACTTCGTGGTGATCGGCGTCGGCAACGAGTACCGCCGCGACGACGGCGTCGGGCCCGCGGCGGCCCGGGAGGTCGGCCGGTCCCGGCCCGGATGGCGGGTCCTGATCTCCGACGGCGAGCCGACGGCGATGCTGGACGCGTGGGCCGGGACGCGGTTGGCGGTCGTCGTCGACGCCACCGTCGGCACCGGTCCGCCCGGCGCGATCCGGCGTCACGAGATCGGGGAGGCGAGTCTCGCCCGCCGCTCGCGGCACGCCGGCTCGCACAGCCTCGGTCCCGCCGAGGCGTGGGCGCTGAGCCGGATCCTGGGCGTCGACCCGGGTCGGGTCGTGGTCTACACCCTCGAGGTGACGGAGGTCGGTTACGGCGTCGGCCTGTCGCCCGCCACCGCCGCGGCACTGCCCGCCGTGGTGCGGGCAGTGATCGACGAATGCGAGCGGTAACGCCGCTACCGGGTCATCCGTTCGCGGGAACGGCTGCCTTCGCGGCGTCCTGCGCGGCGATGTACCCGAACACCAGGCCCTGACCGATCGTCGCCCCCGCACCCGGGTACGTGTTGCCGAACGCGTTCGCGGCGGTGTTGCCGATCGCATAGAGACCGTCGATCACACTGCCGTCCTCGCGCAGCACCCGCGCCCGCTCGTCGGCCTTCACGCCACCGCACGTGCCGAGGTCGCTCAGCGTCATCTTCACCGCGTAGAGCGGCCCTTCGGTCAGCGGCCGCAGGTTCGGGTTCGGCTCGACCGTCGGATCGCCGTAGTAGCGGTCGTATGCGCTTCCCCCACGACCGAATTCGGAGTCCGTTCCCGACGCGGCGTCGTCGTTGAACCGGCGGAAGGTCTCGGCGAACGCGTCCTCGGGTATCCCCATCGAGCGCGCCAGCTCGACCGGATCCGTGGCCCGGTGCGCGATGCCTGCCTTGTACCAGGAGCCCGGGATGGGCTGGCGCGGGAACAGCCCCGCCGCGAACAGGTAACTGTTGCGGTACTTCTGGTCGAAGACGATCCACATCGATTCGACCGGGTCGCCGGCCCGCTCGCGCTCGAGGACGACCTGACCGAACGACATGTAGTCCGAGGACTCGTTGGTGAACCGGCGGCCCGTGTGGTCCACGATGAACGACCCCGGCAGGGACCGTTCCGCCAGCATCACCAGCGGCGGCTTGCCCGGGGCCGTCGGCGCGACGGCGGGGAACCACCATGCCTGGTCCATCAGGTCGAGGCCGGCGCCCACCTCCTGGGCGACCTTGATCGCGTCGCCGGTGTTGCCTTCGGCGCCGAGGCTTTCGTTGTCGGCGAGCCTGTCGGACTGGAACTTCCGTCGCATGGCCATGTCGTGGTCGAACCCGCCGGCCGCGAGGACCACACCGCGACGGGCGGTCACGGTCACCTCACGGCCGTTCTGTTCGAGGACGGCACCGGTCACCCGCGCGCCCTCGGTGACCAGCCGCACCAGCGACGTCTCGGTCCAGACGGGGATCCCGGCCCGCAGCACCCCCGCGAACAGGCCCGCGGCGATCGCCTGCCCGCCGGCGACGTACTGCCGGCCGAGCGCGAGGCCGCCCACACCCTGCGCCAGCCGCCGGAAGATGCGCGGGAATCCCTTGAGGGGGACCCGCATCATGAGGTTCAGCCACTTGTAGTCGGCACCGGTGGTGGGCATCGGCAGCCCCGCCTCCATCAGACCGGGGCGCAACCGGCCGCGCTCGTCGCCGAGCACCGACGTGTCGAACGGCCGGCACTCACAGGTACGTCCGACGGCGGCGCCGCCCGGCTGCTCCGGGTGGTAGTCGGCGTAGCCCTTGGCCCAGAAGAACTTCATCGGCGTGGTGCGCCGGAGCATCTCGACGGTCGCGGCGCCGTGATCGACGAACGCCTCGCCGCGCTCGGCCGGCGCCGAGCCGTCGACCACCGACCGCACGTAGGTGTGGCCCCGCTCGGGGGTGTCGCCCGAACCGGCCTCGCGCAGCACCGGGTTGGCGGGCACCCAGAACGCGCCTCCCGAGCGGGCCGTGGAGCCACCCACGTACCGGGTCTTTTCCACGATCAGCGCCGACAGGCCGAGCTCGCGCGCGGTGAGCGCGGCGGCCATACCGGTGCCGGACCCGATCACCAGCAGATCCACGGTGGTGTCGTGGGCGGGGGTCACGGCCGGTGCGGGACTCGTCGCCATTTCGAATTCTCCTTCACATCGTCGCTGCCTGGTCGGGTCGCGCCTCGGACCCGAGACGACCCACTGCACGCATGCCCGACGACGCTAGGACAGTTCCACCACGCCGGCGGGCGGGTTCCCGGCCACCGGGACGCAGACCGGCGTCCGTGGGCGCGTTCGCCACCAGCTCACCGCAGCGCGCGCAAACGCGATCTCGCAACCTCCCGATACGTGGGACGACGACCCCGACCGGGTCCACGGTGCCGCTAGCGTCGACTCGTCTCGCGACGAACCGTCGACCCACAGGAGCAGCCATGACCACGTCCGGCACCGTCACGCACGCCGAACGTATCCGCGCCACCGTCGTCGAGTATCTGGCGGCCGTCGCCGACGGCAGCGGCGCCGACATCGCTGCGCTGTATGCGGAGGACGCCACCCTCGAGGACCCGGTCGGCTCCGCGCCGAGGACCGGACGGGCGGCGATCGCCGAGTTCTACCGCGCACTCGAGGGCTCCCGGCGCGCGACCGAACTGCTGGCGCTGCGGGTGACCGGGTCGTGCGCGGCGTTCCACTTCCGGGTCGTCACCGAGACCGGGGGCCGGGTGCACGAGGTCGAGCCGATCGACGTGATGACCTTCGACGACCAGGCCCGGATCACGAGCATGCGCGCCTACTGGGCGCCGTCGGACATGCGGCAGCGCTGAAAGCCCCGGAACGGTCCGCCGGACGCCGGTCGCAACCCGCCGCCGGAATGACGGACACTGGAGAGATACCGAACGGCGAGAGGAACCTTATGAGCGCGGAACACACGGTGCTCGATCCCCGGACGATGCGCGACGTGCTGGGCAACTTCTGCACCGGCGTCACTGTCGTGACCGGCCACGACGGCCGCGAACCGCTGGGTTTCGCGTGCCAGTCGTTCGCGTCGGTGTCCCTGGATCCGCCGCTCGTGTCGTTCTGCCCCGCCCGCACGTCGCGGACCTGGCCGAAGATCCGTGAGATCGGCACCCTCGCGATCAACGTCCTGGCCCACCACCAGCGCGACACGTGCATGGCGTTCGCCGTCAGCGGCGGCGACAAGTTCACCGGCGTGGACTGGACGCGCGGCGACAACGGCGCGCCCGCCATCGCGGGCGCGCTGGCCCGCATCGAGGCCACCGTCGAGGCCGAGCACGACGCCGGCGACCACACCATCGTCGTCGCGCGTGTGACGGGGCTGACCGCGCTGCACGACGACGGACCGCTGTTGTTCTACCGCGGCGGCTTCGGCAGGTATGCGGGCGAGACGCTCCTCGATCCCCGCACCGCCACCGACGTGAACCCGGTGCGGTGAGCGGCGAGGCGCACGTCACGGAATAGTGGACCGGCCGGTGTGGTTGGACCGATCGTGTGCCCGGATCCCGAACCCGGGCCCCGGACACGCGAAGGATCCAGGTGACCACACCACTATCGATTCTCGACCTGGCTCACATCGGCCGCGGCGAAACCGCGCGCGACAGCTTCGCCGCGAGCGTGGACATGGCGCAGCGCGCCGAGCGGTGGGGCTACCGCCGCATCTGGTACGCCGAACACCACAACATGCCGACCATCGCCTCGTCGGCCACCAGCGTGCTGATCGCGCACGTCGCCGCCCACACGTCCACGATCCGGCTCGGCGCCGGGGGCATCATGCTGCCCAACCACTCGCCGCTGACCATCGCCGAGCAGTTCGGCACCCTCGAGACGCTGCATCCCGGCCGCATCGACCTCGGTCTCGGCCGCGCCCCCGGCAGCGACCAGAACACCCTGCGGGCGCTGCGCCGCGACCCGGCGTCGGCCGACAGCTTCCCGCAGGACGTGCTCGAGCTGCAGGGCTACCTGCGCGGCACGTCGCGCATTCCGGGCGTCGACGCCGTCCCCGGCAAGGGCACCGACGTGCCGCTGTACATCCTCGGCTCGTCGCTGTTCGGGGCGAAACTCGCCGCGCTGCTCGGCCTTCCGTACGCGTTCGCGTCGCACTTCGCGCCGCAGGCGCTCGAGGACGCCGTCGCGCTGTACCGGCGCGAGTTCCAGCCGTCCGAGCAGCTCGCCGAGCCGTACGTCATCGCAGGCGTCGGCGTGATCGCCGCGGACACCACCGACGAGGCGAATGCACTGTTCGAGGCCACCAAGCGACAGCGCATCCGGCAGATGCTCGGCCGCGGCCGCACCTTCACCGACGACGAGGTCGAGATGCTGCTCGACGCCCCCGCCGGGCAGCAGGTGCTGCAGATGCTGCGGTACACCGCCGTCGGCACCCCGGCCGAGGCGCGTGCCTACCTCGACCGCTTCACCGAGCGCGCGCAGGCCGATGAGCTGATCGTGGTGTCGTCGGCGCCCGGGCGCAAGGCGTGGCTGCGTTCGCTCGAACTGCTCGCCGACGTCAGCGGGCTCGTCCCGGCCTGAACGGCCCGTGACCGCCCGTGACCGCCCGTGACCGCCCTGAACGGCCGAATGTCACATCGTGTCGATCTGATCGACGCGATGTGACATTCGGCCACAACGGTATTGGGTGACCGAGGCCGGAGGGGCCGAGCACCTACCTGTCGCGCTGGTGCTTCGGCTTCCAGACCACCAGCGCGTTGCTGCGCGGCACCGGCACCAGCGCGCGGCGCGACGCGTGCAGTTGCGCGATCTCGGCTGCCATCTCGGACAGCCGCTGCTGCAGGGCCTCGACCTGATTGGTCAGCTCGATGATCCGCTTGATGCCCGCGAGGTTCACGCCCTCGTCCTGCGACAGGCGCTGCACCTCACGCAGCAGCGCGACGTCGCGCGGGGAGTAGCGGCGCCCGCCGCCCCGCGTGCGGTGCGGGGTGACGAGGCCGAGCCGGTCGTAGTTGCGCAGCGTCTGCGCGTGCATGCCGGCCAGTTCCGCCGCCACCGAGATCACATAGACCCGGGCGTCCGGGTCCATCGGCGAATCGTGCCGGTTGCGGTTCTCGCTCATCATGCACCTGCCCAGCCCGCCCGCGGATCGAAGCCGCTCGCCTGCTCCGCGTGCATGTAGATCCGCAGTGCGTCGATCGCCTGGTCGTCGAGGTTCTGGGGCACGGCCACCTTGACGGTCACCAGCAGGTCGCCGGCGCCGCCCCCGCGCTTGGGGACGCCGCGCCCGCGTACCCGCAGCACGCGCCCGTCGGCCGTCCCGGCCGGGATCTTCAACCCGACCCGGCCCTCCAGGGTGGGGACCGAGACGGTGGTGCCGAGCACCAGCTCGCCGTAGCTGACCGGCAGCACCAGCGTCAGGTCGTCGCCGTCGCGGCCGAACACCCTGTCGGCGCGCACGTGCACGGTGACGAACAGGTCGCCGGGCGGGGCGCCGCGCAGTCCCGCCTCGCCCTGACCGGCCAGCCGGATGCGCTGGCCGTCCCGGACCCCGGGTGGGATCCGCACCGTGATGGTGCGGGTGCGGTTCTGGATGCCACTGCCGCGACAGTCCGTGCAGGGCTCGTCGATGATCGACCCGGTGCCCCGGCAGTCGTCGCACGGCTCGGAGAACCCGAACGCACCCTGGTTGCGCGAGACGATGCCACTTCCGTTGCAGCGCGGGCACACCCGCGGGCTGGTGCCGGGTCGGGCGCCACTGCCGTGGCAGGTGGTGCACGGCGCCGGGCTGGTCAGCCGCAGCGGGACGGTGACGCCGAGGGCCGCGTCGCGGAAGTCGAGCGTGGTCTCGGCGTCCACGTCGGACCCGCGCCGGGGCCGCGACGTGGTGCGCGCGTCACCGCCGCCGGTCCGGTTGAACAGGCCGCCGAACAGGTCGCCGAGACCGGCGTCACCGGCCCCGCCGCCGCCACCGAACAGGTCACCGAGATCGAAGGTGGTGGTGCCGCCGGAGAACCCGCCGCTGCCGGCGCCGGGACGGAACCCGCCGCCGAAGCCGCCGGAGGCGAACATCTGCCGGGTCTCGTCGTACTCCTTGCGCCTGGCCGGATCGGACAGCACGGCGTACGCCTCGCTGACCGCCTTGAAGCGCTCCTCCGTCCGGGTGTCGCCGGGGTTGGCGTCGGGATGCAGATCCCGCGCCAGCTTGCGGTAGGCCTTCTTGATGTCGTCGGCCGACGCGTCGGAGGAGACACCCAGCTCCTTGTAGAAGTCCTTCTCGATCCACTCCCTCTGGCTCACCGGGCGTCTCCTCCTCTCGCTGTTTCCCTGTACTTACTCGTTGTCCGCACCGGAGGCCGGCTTTTCCGCCGGTGCGGCGCCCGCGTCCGTCACGGTCACCATCGCGTGCCGCAGGATCCGCTCACCGAGCCGGTATCCCTTGCGCAGCACCGTGTCGAGCACCGGGTTCGCGCCGTCGCCCTCCATGTGCACGGCCTCGTGGATCTCCGGGTCGAAGGCGTCGCCCTCGTCGCCGAAGGGCTGGAGCCCCAGGCCCGACAGGACGCCGTTCAGCTTGTCCGCCACCGACTTCAGCGGCCCCTGCTCGAGGTCGCCGTGGGCGCGGGCCCGGTCGAGGTCGTCCACGACGTCGAGCAGCTGGGTGACCACCGAGGCCTTGGCCGCCTCGGTCGTGACCACCCGCTCGCGCTCCACGCGACGCCGGTAGTTGGCGTACTCCGCGGTGAGGCGCTGCAGGTCCGCCGTGCGCTCGGCCAGCTGAGCCGACTCGGGCGACGGTTCGGCCGCGAGCGCGGCCTCCTCGTGTTCTCCCGCAGCCGGAGCCTCGGTGTCCGCACCGCCGACGGGCTGCGACCCGGTCTCCGGGTCGCGAACCTCGAAGGTGTCGGGGTCGATCCGACGCTTGTCGGTGACGGTCACCGGCTCCTGCTCGGGCTTCTCCGCCGTCACTTCTTCTCCGAGTCGGTCGGCTCGTCGACGACCTCGGCGTCGACGACGTTGTCCGAGCCGGCAGCCGCGCCGTCACCGGCGGCAGCACCCGCGTCGGCGGCCTGCGACTCGTACAGGGACTGGCCGAGGGCCTGCGACTCCGTCGCGAGCTTCTCGACGGCGGTCTTCACCGCGGCGATGTCCGTGCCGGCGAGGGCGTCCTTGGTCTCCTTGATCGCGGCCTCGACCTTGCTCTTGGCGTCGGCGGCGACCTTGTCCCCGTTCTCCTGGAGGAACTTCTCGGTCTGGTGCACGAGCGACTCGGCCTGGTTGCGGACCTCGGCCTCCTCGCGACGCTTGCGGTCCTCCTCGGCGTGCGCCTCGGCGTCCTTGATCATCCGGTCGATCTCCTCCTTGGAGAGGCCGGAGCCCTCCTGGATCTTGATCGTGTTCTCCTTGCCGGTGCCCTTGTCCTTCGCGGTGACGTGCACGATGCCGTTGGCGTCGATGTCGAAGGTCACCTCGATCTGCGGGACGCCGCGCGGAGCCGGGGCGATGCCACCGAGCTCGAACGAGCCGAGCAGCTTGTTGTGCGCCGCGATCTCACGCTCACCCTGGAAGACCTGGATCTGCACCGACGGCTGGTTGTCGTCAGCCGTGGTGAAGGTCTCGGAGCGCTTCGTCGGGATGGTGGTGTTGCGCTCGATGAGCTTGGTCATCACGCCACCCTTGGTCTCGATGCCGAGGGACAGCGGGGTGACGTCGAGCAGCAGCACGTCCTTGACCTCGCCCTTGAGGACGCCGGCCTGCAGGGCGGCGCCGACGGCGACGACCTCGTCCGGGTTCACGCCCTTGTTGGGCTCACGGCCACCGGTCAGCTCGCGCACCAGGTCGGTCACGGCGGGCATGCGGGTCGAGCCGCCGACCAGGACGACGTGGTCGATGTCCTTGACGGAGATGCCGGCGTCCTTGATGACCTGCTGGAACGGCGCGCGGGTGCGGTCGAGCAGATCCGAGGTGATCTTCTGGAACTCGCTGCGCGAGAGCTGCTCGTCGAGGAACAGCGGGTTCTTGTCCGCGTCGACCGTGATGTACGGCAGGTTGATGGACGTCGACTGCGAGCTCGACAGCTCGATCTTCGCCTTCTCCGCGGCCTCGCGCAGACGCTGCAGGGCCATCTTGTCCTTGGTCAGGTCGACGCCGTGCTGTGCCTTGAACTTCTCGACCAGCCAGTCGACGACGCGCTGATCCCAGTCGTCGCCACCGAGGTGGTTGTCGCCGGAGGTCGCGCGGACCTCGACGACGCCGTCGCCGATCTCGAGCAGGGACACGTCGAAGGTGCCGCCACCGAGGTCGAAGACCAGGATGGTCTGTTCCTTCTCGCCCTTGTCCAGGCCGTAGGCCAGCGCCGCGGCAGTCGGCTCGTTGACGATGCGCAGCACGTTCAGGCCGGCGATCTGCCCGGCCTCCTTGGTGGCCTGCCGCTGTGCGTCCTCGAAGTAGGCGGGGACGGTGATGACGGCGTCGGTGATCTCCTCACCGAGGTAGGCCTCCGCGTCCCGCTTCAGCTTCATGAGCGTGCGCGCGCTGATCTCCTGCGAGGTGTACTTCTTGCCGTCGATCTCCACGGTCCAGTCGGTGCCGATGTGACGCTTGACCGAGCGGATGGTGCGGTCGACGTTGGTGACCGCCTGGTTCTTGGCGGGCTGGCCGACCAGCACCTCGCCGTTCTTGGCGAAGGCGACGACCGACGGGGTGGTGCGCGATCCCTCGGAGTTGGCGACCACTACGGGCTCGCCGCCCTCCAGAACGGAAACGACGGAGTTGGTGGTTCCGAGGTCGATACCGACCGCACGAGCCATAGTGTTTCTCCATTCTTCGCTGCGGCACACCGGTGTGCCGCATAGGTGTCCTTGCACAACCTGAGCCGGATCGGCTCAGCTGAGCGCAGTCGACTCAAGCTTGCACCCGCCCGGAATCCCGAGTCAAGTCAAAGTTGAGCCTGTGACGCTCAAGTTGTCTGCTTCCTCCAACGGCAGACCGCCCCGCGGTGTTCCCTTTGTGACTCGGATCACAAGAATTGCGGGAGGCTACGATCCCGGGGTGAGCACGCGCCCGCAGCCACCCCGCCCGGAGTTCTCCGTCACCCCGCTGCACCCCACCGCCTCCCCCGCACCGCCCGTCGGCGCCGCGGTCTCGGCCTGGGTCCTGTCGTTCGTCGTCTTCGCCGGACTGCTCGGCGCCGTCCTCCTCGACCGCGAACCCGTCCGGGACGCCCTCGAGCACTCGCTGCGCAGCGCCAACCCCGGCACCACCGCCGAGAGCATCGCCGACACCGTCGCCCTCACCCTCGCCGGTTTCGCCGCCGCCGGCCTGCTCCTCGTCCTGCTCGCCGTCGTCTTCCTCGAACTCCTGCGCCGCGGCCACCCCCGGGCACCCCTCGCGCTCGCCGTCGTCTCCGCCGCCACCGTCGTCACGGCCGTCGCCGCCCGCAGCGTCCTCGCCGACGCCGGCGACGCCACCGCCGGCGTCCTGCTGTGGGCTCCCCTGCTCTGGGCCGGGCTCACCGTCGTCGGCGCCGTCGCGGCCCGGCGTCGCTGACGCCGGAGCCAGCCACACAGCTGTCGGACATCGACCACCGTCGCAACCGCTGTCGATGTCCGGGAGTTGTGTCTACCGTCGGGCACGTTCGGCAGCCCGAGCCAGCCGCTCCAGCACGACGTCGAACCGGAACAGTTCGGCCCACGTCCAGCGCACCACTTCGAGACCCAGCTCCCGGATCGCATCCTCCCGCAGCTTCTCCCGCCGTACTACGTCGGCGGCCACACCCGGTGCCCCGCTTCCGTACTTGCCCATGCCGTCGAACTCGCCGACGATGCCGGGGTCCTCCCAGAAGAAGTCGACCCGGGCGACGAAAAGGCCCGCGGGCGTGCGCAGCTCGTGCTGCAGTTCCGGCGGGCGGGTACCTGCCTCACGCATCCGCAGGCGGCTGAGCGACTCGCCAGGGCTCTCGCTACGCCCGTCGAGGAGACCGGCGATCCGGCGCGCCGCGGCGATTCCCGCCCTGCTCCCGGCCGCGTCGAGCGCGGCCCGGAGGTCGAGTGCCGGGTGCATACGCATCGCCGAATCCCCGATCACCACCGCCTGCTCGGGCGGCAGGGTACGTGCGAGGTCGACGACGGTCCGGGCTGCGGAGGTGACGGGCACACCGTCGACGATCTCGACGTCATCGACGGCCAACAGTGCCGCGTGCGAGTGCAGATGCGTGGTGCGACGCGCACCCGTGGGACGGTTGTGCGTGAGGTGGACCCGGGAAAGGTCGGCGTCCCAGACGTCGAACCCGTGGACGATCGCCGCCGAAACATGGCTGATCGCGGCTCTCGATCCGAGCGCACACCGGACGGCGCGAATCCGGGCACGGTGCAGCTCGGTCGCGTCGAGCGTTTCAAGGACGGTGCGGGAAAGGTAGGCACCGGGAGCGATGCGCTGGAGTTCGCCCGTGCGCAGCGCCTGGCGAAGTTCTGCCTCCGTGGTCCCGGAGGCGAGGGCGGCGGAGCGGAGGATCGGATCGACCATGGCGTCGAGTCTGAGATCGATCCGGCCCGGTCGAGGCGACACGGAACCCGCAACCGCGAATCTGTGGATGAGTGCTCCGACTGTGGACAAATGTGTCCACATGCGTCTCGGACTTCGACAACCGTCGCGACCGTTGTCGAAGTCCGAGACCTGTCAGCCTGCGACGTCGGCGAGGATGCCTTCCCCGCTGCGCGCCGCCACGCTGCACGCGTTCGCGGTGAACCGGTCGAGCAGGGGATGCTCGGCGCGGGCACGCCAGGTGCGGACGGCGGCGACGCCGGCGGCGTGGATCTCCGCGGCGGTCGCGTCCGGCCCGAGACCCAGCCGCTGGGCAGGGCCGATACCGAAACCGCCGATCAGCCGCTGCAGTTCGAGCAGGTCGTTCTCGCTCAGCGCGACCCGGGTCGAGCGCAGGCGGCCGAGCAGGCGCAGCTCGGTGAAGCCGTGGACGTCGGCGAGCAGCCGCTGCACCGAGGCGAGCAGCGGGCCGTCGCGGTGGGCGCGCAGGACCCGTTCGAGCGACATCAGCGCCGAATGCGCCTTGAGCTGATCGGCGCGCTGGCCGAACTGCACGTCGATCACCTGACGCAGTTCGTCGAGCCCGCTGCGCGCCACCAGTTCCGCGGCCAGCGTCGGCGAGTCCCGTACCCCGAGATGGATCAGCGTGACGGCCATGCGGATCCCGAACAGGCCGAACCGGTCGACCAGGTGCGCCCGCGTCCCCGGATCGACAGGCAGCGCGATGTCGGGGCGCGCGAACCGATCCGCCGACAGCATCGCCACCTGAAGATCCTGCGACGGCACCTGCGCGAGCGCCTCGAACGCGGCGAACTCGCTCTGCCGCAACGTCCGCGCGCCCAGCGCGAGCAGCCCCGCGACCGGCACGACGGCCTGGCACAGTCCGGTGCGCTCGAGCTCGCCCGCGAACCGGGCCGCGACCTCCTTGGCGGACATCATCGCGTCCATGCGGCCGGCGCCGACCTCGTCGGCGCGGGAGACCACGCCGATCACGCCGAGCGGACCGGACTCGCCGCCCACGTGCTGGCCGATCCGGCCGAGGAACTGCACGTCGGCGGCACCGAGGGTGCGCATCAGGTAGACGACGGCGTCGGCGCCGGACGCTTCGTCGTCGGGGGTCAGCAGCTCGAACGTCCGGGCCGAGACGTCCTGTGACAGCGACGACGTGCCCGGAGTGTCGATGATCGTGGTCTGGGCGAGCGCACTGGCGGGCCACTCGACGTCGATGCGGTCCACCCGGTCCGCGGTCAGCTCGCCGAGGTCGAAGGTGAGCCGGCCGTCGCGGCGCTGCACCGGCACCGGGAGGATCCGGTCGCCGTCGTAGCGGGCGGTGACCGAGGGGGTCGAGCCGCTGCGGTACCACGTGACGACGCGCGTGCACTCGGTGGCGTCGGTGGGGGCGATGTCCTGCCCGACCAGGGCGTTGAGCAGCGTCGACTTGCCGGCCTTGAGAGAGCCGGCGAGCGCGACGCGCAGCGGCTGCTCGAGCCGCGCCGCACACAGCGCGAGCTGCTCGGCGGCGCGCGGGTCGCCGCCGTACCGGGCACGCGCGTGGGCGACGAGCTCGCGGGCCTGCTCGACGCTCACGCGCCGGCCCCGGCCAGCTGCGCGGCCCGCTCGCGGAGGGTCGTCAGCGCACGCACGTGCGTCTCGAGTTCGGCGATGCGGCGCTGCCGCTGCGCCTCCTCGACCGTCGCGGCCTCCTGCGCGGCGCGCAGCGACTCGGACAGCGACCGCAGCGTCTGCTCGGCCAGCTCGGTGAAGTGGTCGCGCAGCTGGCGCTGGATCAGCCGGAGCCGGTCCTTCGACTCCTTGCCCACCTGGAAGCCGACGTCGTCGGTGAACTTGCGGACGGCGACCTTGGCGTCGGCGCGGCGCTTGGCGATGCGCGCCTGCTTGTCGTCGCGATAGGCCTTGGTGCCGAGCACAACTCCCGCCCCGACGGAGATCGGGTTGACCAGCGCCATTCCCATGAGCGTGGTGATGAGCCCGAACATGAGCACGCCGCCGTAGGAGCCCTTCATTCCCACGAGCATCTTCTGGCCGACGCCGATGCGGCCCGACTCGAGGTCCGAGAGCCGGGAGACGGGCTCGAGCAGCCCCTCGAGGTCGCCGAGGCGCAGATCCGGCAGGTCCACCGCACCGCTGTCGGCGAAGTGCCGGGCGACGACCTCCGCGAGCCACACCGAACGTTCGTGGGCCCACACGAAGTTGTCGCCCACGGATTCGGCGACCTGCTCGCCCAGCCATTCCCCGATCCGCGGCCATTCCTCACCGGGGTCGCATTCGTCGACGGTGGCCTCCGCCTCGCGGGTGACCCGGCGCAGCCGGTCCCGCAGGTCGTGGTCGATGTCGGCGGCGAGGTCGGCGATGCCGTCGGCCAGGGTCTGCTGCCACTGGGCGGCCCGGGTGCGCAGCGCCTCCGCGGCGGTCTTGGCGCGCTGCAGTTCTGCGACGGCCGCCGCACCGGTCTCGGGGTCGCGCAGCGCCGCGAGCTCGCTGCCCAGGCCGAGCGCGACGTGTTCGACGACCGACTTCACGTCCAGCGCGACGGACCGCCGGGCGGCGTCGGCGCCGCGCGCGACGACCCGCTCACGGAGGAACCCGTACACCGATTCGAAGCCCGACTCCTCGTGCAGCGACGCGTCGTCGAGGCGCAGGGCGTGACTGCGCAGCAGCGACGAGACGGGCAGCAGGGGCACGTCGAGGCCGGCGCGCTGCAGGTGCCCGCGGTCGGCGGCGACGATCTCGCGCCAGTGCGGGTACAGGTCCGTCTTGGTGATCAGCACCGCTGCGGCCGGGCACAGCTGCAGCACCTGCCGCAGGAAGCTCAGCTCCGGCTCGGTGAACTCCTGGCTGGCGTCGGAGACGACGAACACCGCGTCGGCCGCCGGAAGCAGACCCAATGTTGCTGCGGCGTGCGGGTTTCCGTGCCCGCCGACACCGGGGGTGTCGACGAGGACGAGACCGTCGGCGAGCAGCGGGCTCGGCACGTTCACCTCGAGCCGCAGCACTTCCCGGCCGCCCGCGCGCGGCGTGCCGGGCGTGACGTGCTGCAACTCGTCGATGGGCAGGTCCACCCGGACGGGATCGCGGCCGGGCTCGGCGAGCACGAGTTCGGCGAAGGTGCGGTCGGCGTTCTGCACGACGGTGGGCACCGCGGTGGTCTCGTCGTCGCCGACCGAGCACACCTCGAGGTTGAGGAGCGAGTTCACGAACTGGCTCTTGCCCTGTTTGAGCTGGCCGACGACGACGACCCGCAGCCGGGGGTCGACGACGCGAGTGCGCGCCGCCTCGAGCCTGGCGGCGAGGTCACCGCGCTCGGCGGCGCGGATGTGTTCGGCGGCCGCGTCGATCAGTTCGACGAGGGCCGCGCGGCGAGCGGCGGCATCTGCGGACGACGTGTGCATGGTGATCGCTTCGACTCGCCTTCTGTCGGAGTGCGGGCTGCACCGAGATTATGTCCTCCGCGACGAACGCCGGCCCCGCGTGGTGCACGCGGGGCCGGCGCCGGGTCCGTGCGGTGGGTCAGCCGAGGAAGGTGTCGAAGTCGGAATCGGTGCCGACACCGGCGCCGGCGTCGATCCCGCCGTGCAGATCGGCGTCGGCACCGGTGTCGGCGGAACCGAACAGGCCACCGGTGCCGCCCGCGCTGCCGAAGACGTCGCCGGCGTCGATGGACGACCACGCGTCCGTCGTGCCGTCGAGGGCTCCCGAGAGCTGGCCACCGAGCTGCGAGGTGCCCTCGGCCGCGCCGCCGAGGCCCGTACCGAGCGCACCGCCGGCGTCCGTGGCTCCCTCGAGCCCGCCCGTGACGGCGCCGCCGACCTGCGACGCGCCGCCCGCGGCGCCGTCGAGGCCGCCGCTCAGGCTGCCGCCCAGGTCGGTCGCGCTGCCCAGGCCGCCCGCCAGGCCACCGGTCAGCTCGCCGCCGAGGTCCGCGGCACCCTCCAGGCCACCGGTCAGGCCGCCGCCGAGGTCCGCCCCGAGATCCGCGGCGCTCCCGAGCCCGCCGGTCAATCCACCGGCCAGGTCCCCGCCCAGGTCCGCTGCCCCGTCGAGCTCGCCCGACAGTCCACCGGCCAGCCCGCCACCCAGGTCCGCTGCCCCGTCGAGCCCGCCGGTCAATCCACCGGCCAGGTCCCCGCCCAGGTCCGCTGCCCCGTCGAGCCCGCCCGTCAACCCACCGCTCAGGCCGCTGCCGAGTCCGGCGCCGAGGTCAGCGACGGTATCCAGTCCCCCGGACACGTCGCCGGTGAGGCCGCCGACCGCCTCGCCGCCGCCGGCGAGCTGCCCGCCGAGGTCGAGCGCGCCGTCGAGGGCGTAGCCGAGCTGGCCGGTCAGGTCCGCGTCGGCGCCGAGACCGCCGCCGAGGGTGGTGGCCAGCTGGGAGCTCAGGTCCACGGTGGAGTCGAGCGTTCCGCCGAGGCCGGCCTCGAACACCCCACCCAGCGCGGAACCGAGGTTCGCGCCGGCTTCCCCGCCGACGGAGAACGCGGAGCCGAGCACCGCGGAGAGGGTGCCGTCGGCGCTCGATTCGACGGTCGTCGACAGGTCGAGCGCGACGTTGAGGGCGTTGCCGAGCTCCAGGGTCGCGGAGTTCTCGAGACCGAGCGCGCCGCCGAGGAGGCCGCCGACCGCGGTGCCGAGGTCCACGCCGCCGGAGGCGTCGCCGCCGAGGAGGGCGCCGAGGTCGATGCCGCCGACCAGCCCGCCGTCGGCACTGCCCTCGAGTACGGCGCCGAGGGTGCCACCGAGATCACCGGCGACGGAGCCGCCCGCCTCGAGCAGCGCGGACAGGGAGGCTCCGAGTCCCGCGGTCACGCCGGTGAGGGCGTCGAGGCCACCGCCGAGGTCCAGGCCACCGGCGAGCCCGGTACCGACCTCGAGCACGGATTCGAGGGCGCCGCCGAGCTGTCCGGCGAGGTCGGTGCCCAGGCCCAGCGTGCCGCCGAGGGTCGCGCCGACGGCCGTCGCGAGGTCCGCGCCACCGGCGAGGGCCGCCTCGACCGCGGTGGAGAAGCCGCCGCCCGCGGCGAGCGCGGTGTCGAGCAGACCGCCCAGGGCCCCACCGAGCTGGCCGCCGAGCTCACCGCCGACGCCGAAGGCGGCCTCGAGCGCACCCGACAGGTCCAGGGCGGTCCCGGCCGTCGCGCCGAGCGCCGCGTCGAGCGCTGCACCGAGGTCCGCGACGACGCCGGTCGCGGCGTCGAGCCCGAGGCCGCCGGCGAGGGCGCCGGAGAGCGCCGCGCCCAGGTCCAGGTCGCCCGCCAGGTCGAGCGCGCCGGAACCGATGCCGCCGAGCGCGCCACCCGCGCCGAGGGCCGCTCCGAACGCCGCACCGAGCGCGGCACCGAGATCGCCGCCGAGTTCCAGGGCCGCGCCCAGCGTGCCGGCGAGATCGGCGGCCAGCTCGGCCGCGAAGTCGGTGTCGAGGCCGAGACCGCCGCCGAGGCCACCGCCGACGGCACCCGCCAGGCCGAGCCCCGCGCCGCCGGCGAGACCGAGGCCCGCGCCGCCGGCCAGGCCACCGGTGAGACCACCGGCCGCACCGGCACCGATCGCGCCGGCCGCACCCGCCGCCCCACCGAGCGCCGCGGTCAGCTCGGCGGCCGTCCCCGCGAACAGTCCGCTGTCGGCGACCAGGGGCGCGACGGCGACGATGTCGGCGTGGCACACGTCGGCGAGACCGGCCTGGGCCAGGGCGGCGTCGGGGTTCGCGCAGTAGCGGGCGAGGGCCTCTTCGTCGCGCAGCAGGCTGAGGATGAAGTCGAGCACAGCGTTGGTGGACATCGCATCTCCTGAGGTCGGTGTTCTGCGATTCACGCTACGAACGGCCCGTCCCCCGCCCAAGGGGGCGGAGTCCCCCATCGGTCCGGGGCCCGTACGGGGGCGGGGGTTAGGGGATCGGGACGGATAGGGGGATCGCCCCCGCGCCGGGGCCGAAGGTCTCGAATCGGGCTAACGACATCGTGTCCGATTACGACATCCAACGCGACACGGCGGATCCGTCCGCCCCGACCAGGGGAGCGAAACGACATGGCAACAGGACTCGGAGTCACGATCGGTTCGGCGGACTCGGTGGCGGCCACCGCGTTCGATCGCGCCGACACGTACCGCCCGGTCGTCCTGTCCCGCGCCAGCGAGCTGCACCTTCCCGCCGACGACGCGCCGCACCTCGGTCGTCGTCCGGCCGCGCCGGGTTCGCTGGTGTTCACCGACTTCGTGAGCCGGGTCGGGGATCCGGTGGGGGTGCTCGCCGACAACGGGGCGTCGTACTCCGGGGAGGACCTCACCGCCACGGCGATCGGCTGCCTGGTGCACGAGGCGTCGCGTGACCTGCCGGAGGCGCCCACGATCACGGTGGCGCATCCGGCGCCGTGGGCCGGCTACACCGTCGATGCGTTGCGCGATGCGCTGTCGCGGGCCGGTCTGCCCGACGTGACGCTGATGCCCGAACCCGTCGCCGCGGTGCGCTGGCTCGACGCCGCCCAGGGCCCCCTCGGCGACGGCGTGGTCGTCGTCTACGACCTCGGCGCCCGCACTCTCGACGTCTCGGTGCTGCGCACCGGCGCCGAGCCGGTGCTCCTCGGCCGCCCGATCGGCAGCGAGGACGTGTGCGGCGGTCACCTCGACCACCTGGTCACCACCCATCTGCTGGACACCGTGCGCGACGACGTCCCCGACTTCGATCCGTTCGCCGCCCCCATGACGGCGGCGCTGGCCGAGCTGCGTGCCCGCGCGACGGCCGCGAAGGAACAGCTGTCGACCGACACCGAGACGGTCGTCGCGATCGACCTGCCCGGCGTGCGGCGGGACGTGCGTCTCGTCCGCGACGAGTTCGAGGAACTCGCCCGCGGCCCGCTGCAGGCGTCGATCGCGCTGGTGCACGAGGCGCTGCGCGGCGCCGGGGTCGAGCCGTCCGACGTGGGGCGGGTGCTGCTCACCGGTGGCGGCGGCGCGATCCCCCTGGTCGCCGAGCTGATCTCGGCGGAGCTGGGCATTCCGGTGGTCGCCGGCCCGCGGCCCGCCCACACCGCCGCCCTCGGGGCGGCCCAGCCGCCGGTGAGCTCCGCGGCCGCGGCGACCGTCACCCCGCCGGCGGACGACGATGTGCCCACCACCGCGCTGCCCGTGACGACCCTGCACGACCGGCCGACCGAGACGGTCTCGCCGGTTCGCCCGGCGATCGTCCCGGCCCCCGCCGCCGCGGCGGCGGCGCCGGCGCCTTCCCGTTCGCGGCGCTACGTGCTCGCCGTGGTCGCGGCCGCTGCGCTCGTCGTGCTCGGCGCGGGTGGTCTCGCGATGGGCACGCTCGGCACCTCCGACGCCTCGGAGACCGGTGCGGGCGTCGCCACCTCCGAGACCGTCCCGGGCGCGACCCCGGCCTCGGCGGGGGGCCCGGCGACGACCGCGACCACCGGGGCCGGCACGAGCGGCACCACCCCGGGTGCGGCACCGGGCACCCAGGCCGCGGCCACGGCGGCGACACCCGGGGCGCCGGGCGCCGTCGCCCCCGCCGGGAGCATTCCCGCCGGCACCCCCGCGCCCGGAGCGGCGCCGGGAGCGCCGGCCCCCGGTACCCCCGCGCCCGGCACCCCCGCCCCCGGCACCGTCGCCCCGGCACCCACGACCACGGTCGTCCCCGCCCCCGCGCCGGCTCCCGCTCCCGCCCCGGCGCCCGCGCCGTCCCCGAACTACGGCTCGCAGGTCGGTGACGCGCTCGGCGGCGCCGGTCAGGGTGCCGGCGCGGTCCTCGACGGCACCGGCAACGCGGTCGGCGGCGTCGTCGACGGGGTCGGTGGTGCCGTCGGTGGCGTCGTCGACGGTGTCGGCGGACTCCTCGGCAACTGACCGATGCCGCAGCCCACCCCCCTGCCGCGCGACGTCGCGCACGCCGTCGCCGCGACCCCGCCGCGGCTGCTGCTCACCGGTCCCGCCGGCAGCGGCAAGTCCGCATTGCTGTCCTCGGTGCGGCAGACGCTCGCCGGCCGGGGCCTCACCGTCGGAACCGATCCGCGTTCCCCCGCGCCGGCGGCGCTGGTGGTCGACGACGCGCACACCCTGCCCGCCGAATCGGTCCTCGCGCTCGCCGAGCAGGTGCGGCGCGGCGAGCGGCCGGTGGTCGTCGCGACGGAGCCGCGGCCGCACCGCAGCGATCTGCGGGCGCTGCTGTCCGCGTTCGGCGCGCACTCGGCGCTCGTCGAACTGCACCCCCTCAGCCCGCGCGAAATTGCCGGTCGCGCAGCAACTCTCGGTCTCACCCCGCGCCCGGAACCGATCCGCGCGGTGCACCGGCTGACCGGCGGCGCCCGCGACGTCGTCGACGCGGCCCTCGCGGCGTTGCGCGACGGCACCGATCCCCGGCGGGCCGCCGCGGCCCGCGTTCGCGACCGCCTCGGCGGCGGCGACCCCGACCTGCCCCGGGTCCTGGTCCTCGCCGGCCTCGGCGGCACCCTCGACCCGCTCGAGGTCGCCACCGTCCTCGGCGTCGACGCGGACCGCGCCCGCGAGCTCGTCGACGCCGCGCGGGCCAGCGGCCTGCTCACCGTCGACGGCGACGTCCCGATCCCCGCGGCCGCCGCGGTGCCCGCCGCCGTCCTCGGGACCCACGCCGTCCGCACGCTGGCGCACCGGCTGGCGGCGCTGCGCCTCGACGCGGGGCTGCTGACCGCGGACGCCGCCCGGGCTCTCGCCGAGGCCGGGGTGGCCGACGCCCGCCTCGCCGCCCTTCTCGTGACGCTCGCCGACGCGGCCGAGCCCGCGCAGGCCCGCACGCTGTACGACGCGGCGATCCGTGCCGGCGCCGACGCCGATGCGCTGGACGTGCGCCGCGCCGAGGCCGCCGGGCTCGCCGGCGACCTCGCCACCGCCGGACAGCTCACCGACCGTCTGCTCGACCGGGCCGGTGCACTGCCCGCCGGCGAGCTGGCCGCCGCCACCCGCATCGCCGCAACCGTCGCCGCGCGCCGCGGCATGCTGGGGCGCAGCGCGGATCTGTACGAGTGGCTCGGCCCCGAACGGGCCGGCGCCGACGCGCCCATCGCCGCGACGGTGCAGCTCGCCGCGGGCCGCCCGGGCACCGCCGCCCGGTTCGGCACAGAGGCCGCGGCGCCGACGTCGTCCGCGGCGGCCGCGCAGCTGCTGGCCGCGGGCCTGCGCGAGTCCGTCGGCGGCGACGGGCGCGTCGCGATGAACACCCTCACGCGGGCCCTGTCGGTGCACGGGGCGGCCGACCGGACGCGGCTGCTGCCCGACACCCCGGAGGCGATCACCGCGCTGCTGTGCCTGCACTCCGGCGAACTCGCCCACGCCGGCGCCGTGCTCGGCCGCGCCACCGCGGCGCCGTCCGTGCGGCACCGCCTGCTCGCGGCGTGGACGGCGCTGATCGGCGGCGACCTGCCGGCCGCGACGGCCGCCGCCGACGAGCTCGCCCCCCACGCCACCGAGCAGCGGGACCTGCTGTTCCTGCACGGGCTGCGGGTGGGCCTGGCCCGCCGAGGCGGCGACGTCGGCGCGCTGACCGCCGCCTGGACCGCGGCGCAGGGCGTGGTGGCCGAGTACTCGGTGGACCTGCTGAGCCTGCTGCCGCTCGGCGAGTTGTGGCTCGCCGCGGTCCGGCTCGGCGAGGCCGACCGCATCGCCCACCTGGTCGGTCAGGCCCAGGATCTCCTGACGACCCTCGACGAACCGCCGCTGTGGGGCGCGACGCTGCACTGGTACGGGGTGCAGGCGGCCATCGCCGCGGACCGGCCCGCGGAGCTGCTGCCGCACGCCCGGGCCCTCGGGGCGGCGGCGGAGACCACCGCCTACGCGGCCGCCCTGGCCCGGGCCGGGCAGGCCTGGCTGCGGGTGCTGCAGGGCGATGCCGACCCCGCGCGCGTGCAGGCGGCCGCGGAATCGCTCGCCGCGATCGGCCTGCCGTGGGACGGGGCGCGGTTGGCCGGCGAGGCCGCGCTGCGCGTCGACGACACGGCGACGGCGACGGCATTGCTCCAGGTCGCACGGGCCGTGCGGCACCCGTCGGCCGCGCCGCGCACCGCCGCGCCCACGCCCGCGGCCGACGCGCCGGCGGCGCCGAGTCCCCTGTCGGACCGGGAGGCGGAGGTCGCCGACCTCGTCGTCGCCGGCCTGACCTACCGCGAAGTAGGGTCGCGCCTGTACATTTCCGCGAAGACTGTCGAGCATCACGTCGCGCGCATCCGGCGGCGGCTCGGCGCCGGCTCGCGATCGGAGCTCATCTCGATGCTCCGTGCGCTCGGCCACGGCGCCGAGGTTCGGCAACCGGCAACCAGTGGGAACGGGGGGATTTCTGCATGTCCGTAGGCGTGGGCCTGAGAGTCGGCACCATCGTGTCCGCCGTGGCCGTCACCTCCGCCGAGGGCATCCGTCCCGACCCCGAGCCGGTCGAACGCCTCACCCGTCTGCACCTGCACTCCGACGGCACGGCAACGCTCGGCGTCCGTGACCCCGGCGCCGCCGACGAGTGCAGCTCCTTCTCCGGCTTCGTCGACCGAGTGGGCGAACCGGCCGGGGTGCGCGCCGAGGACGGCGTCCTCTCCCGCGCGGAGGACCTCGTCGCGACCGCGATGGAATGCCTGCTCGCCGACGCCGCACCCCTGGTCGGCGACGCCCCGGCGACCGTCGCCGCCGCACATCCCACCGCATGGTCGCCGGCGACCGTGGCGGTGCTGCGCAACGCTCTCGACTACGTCGGGCTGCGGCACGTCACCCTGATCTCCGACGCCGAGGCCGTCGCGGCCTGGTTCGAGGCCCGGGTCGCACAGCAGAGCGGCCGGCTCGTCGCCGTCTATCACCTCGACGCCGGCGGATCGACGGTGACGCTCGTGCGGTCCGGTGTCGCCGCGGGCCGCTCGTTCCGTTACCCCGAGGGGGACGCCCCGTCGGTACCCGCGCAGCTGTCGGCCGCGCTCGGCGCGTTCGGCTGGCTCGTCAGCAACCTCGACGCCGTCGTGATCAGCACCGAGGAGCCGGTGGACCCGTCGGCGGCGCAACTCGTCGCGCAGACAGTGAAGGCCGGTATGGGCGTGCGGTGCGTGCTGCCGCCGCAGCCGCAGCACGCGGTGGTGCGGGGCGCGGCGCTCGCCGCCGCGGCCGGTTCCGCGGACATGCTCGGCGCCACCCGGATCATGCCGGCGGTCCGCACCGGCGCCGCGGCGCGCACCCAGCTCGACCCCGTCGCCCCCGTCGAGCCGCCCGTCGCGGCCACGGCCCCCGTCGCGGCGGCCGGCACTGTCACAGCGGCCGGCATTGTCGCAGCGGCCGGCACTGTCGCAGCGGCCGGCACTGTCGCAGCGGCCGGCACCGAGGCGGACGCGGTGCCCGGGGGCCCGGACCGGGCCCCGCACAACCGGCTGGTCGTCGGCGGCGCCGTCGCGGCGGCCGTCGCGCTGCTCGTCGGGATGGGCGCCCTGGTGTTCTCGCTGCGGGACACCCCCGCGGACACACCCGTGCGGGAGGCGGGCGCCGCCTACGAGTCGCTGTCGAGCGCGGTGCAGGTGCCCCCGAGCACCGGCACCGGAACCGCCACCACCACCACGACCGCCCCGGACGCGGCGCCGGCCACCGTCGACTCCGGGCTCGTGGCGCTCACCCCCGCCCCCGGCACCGCCGCCGAGGCCGCGCCGCCGACCACGTCGGTCCGGGCCACGATGTCCCGGCCGGCCCCGTCCACCACCACGCGGTCGACCACGGTCGCACCGACCACGAGCGAGGCCACCCGCGAACGGGACCGGCCCGCCCGGACGACGACCCCCACGACCGTCGCGCCGACCGGGACGTCAACGTCGACGCCCCCCGAAACCACGGAACCGGACCCAACGGACACGACCGGTTCCGAGGCGGCAGGGTGACCCTCCCCGTCCCGTACGCTGTCACACGGTTGTGTCCGCTTCCGCGGCACGACCGCGCACGAAACCCGTCAACCCATTCTCGAAGGGCCCCCATGCGTCACTCGTCGGCGTCGCGCGCCGCTGCTCGTACCACCGTTCGCCGTGTCGTCGTCGCGGCGGCGTCGGCACTGCTGCTGGCCGGGCCGCTCGCTGCGACCGCCCACGCCGCCCCGGCCGATCAGCTGCCCGCGGATCAACTGCCCGCCGAACTCGTCGAGGCCATCAGCCGCGACCTGAAGATCAGCGCCGACGAGTACCTCGCGCGATCCGAACGCGCGCAGGAACTCGCGGACTACGCGCGCAGCTTCCGTGCCGAACGGCCGGAGGACTTCGCGGGGGCATGGCTGGGCACCGACGGCCGGCCCGTCGTCGCGGTCACCAACCCCGACGCCGCCCGGCAGGCCGAGAACGACGGCTACCACGTCACCGTCGCGCCGGTGTCCGCGGACGGGCTCGAGCAGTCCCTCGCCGAGCTGAACCGCTGGGTCGCCGCGCTCCCCCGCGAACTGTCCTCCCAGGTGAACGCGACGTCGATCGACGTGTTCAACAACCGCCTGATCGTCGACATCGCCAACAGCCCGGCCGGCCGCGCCCTGAACCTGCCGACGCTCATCGCCAACGTCCAGGTCATGCTCACCCCGGGCCAGCCGCCGAACGAGCCCGGCCCGCTCGGTGGCGACACCTACATCACCGCCGACGGGGACGTCCGCTCGACGCCGCTCGACCGCATCGGTGTCTGCTCGTTCGGCTTCAACGCCGTCGACGCCGACGGATCGGCCGCCAACATCACCGCCGGCCACTGCGACGCGGTCGCCCGCGAGGACGGCGGCTCCACCGTCTACCTGCCCAACCGGGAGAACATCGACGAGAGCCTGAAGATCGGCGCGTTCACCCGCTCGACCGTCGGCGAGGGCAGCACCCTGGACTACGGCATCATCGGCCTCGACCAGGCGGGCCAGGACGTCGGCCTGAACCGGCCCGTCATCCGCGGCGGCAACGGCTCGACGCTGACCGTCACCGGCACCGCCGCGCCCGTCGCCGGCGCCCCGGTGTGCAAGTCCGGACAGTCGTCGTACTTCACGTGCGGCATCGTCGCCGCCGACCGGATCGAGACCCAGCTGGTCCGTGCCGACGGCACGAGCACCACGATCCGCGGCTTCGCGACCACCGCCTGCACCCTCTCCGGCGACAGCGGCGGCGCCATCGTCACCGGCACCCTCGCGCTCGGCGTGATCAGCGGTTCCAACAGCTCCGGCGCCCCCGACTGTGTGGAGGCCAACCTCGTCCTCGCACCGCAGGGTGGCACCTCCAGCCTGGGCATCTCGATCCAGGACATCGAGGCCGAGACCGGCGCGCGGGTGCGCACCGGCGCTGCAGCCTGACCGGTCCCGCGCCACGCCGCGCGGCTGGGTGTTCGCGCGGCCGACCCCATATGATCGTCCCGTCCAGCACCGGCCCGCCCGGGGCCGGCATCTTCGCGCACCGTCGCGGAGATCAACGAGGAAGGCATCCATGCGACGCTCCTTCGCCCGTCGAGCAGCGGTTTACGGTTCGGCAGCGCTCATGCTGCTCGGCCCTGCCGCCGCCATCGCACAGGCCGACCCGGCCCCGATCGAGGCGACGGCGCTGCCGAACGAACTCGTGGAGGCGCTGGCCCGGGACCTGCAGATGAGCCCCGAGCGGTACCTGACGGATGCTGCCCGCAGCCAGGAGCTGGCCCGCTTCGCCGAATCGGCGCGGGAGGAGTTCGCTGCCGTGTTCTCCGGCGTGTGGCTCGAGCGGGACGGCACGCCGAAGGTGGGGCTGACCGAGGGCGAGGGTTACGACGCGGCCCGCGAGGCCGCCGAGGACGCCGGATTCACCGTCGAGGACACCGACCGCACCGAGACGCAGCTGCGCGACGAACTGAAGGCGCTGAACGACTGGCTGGCCACCCAGCCGCCCGCCGTCGCCGACCTGGTGCGCGGCGTCGCCATCGACGTCGTGAACAACGACGTAGTGCTGCGTACCGAGAACGTCGCCGGGATTCGGCTGCCCGACTTCCTGCAGGGTGCCCGGGTGCTGTTCGCGCCCGCGCCGCTCGTCCCGGAGCCGGCCGCCGGCGACCTGCGGCCCGTCGCCGACCTCGCCGCCCCGACGGCCCTGTTCGGCGGGGACGCCTACGCCGCGCTCGGCGCCGGCGAGGGCCTGCGCTGCTCGCTCGGCTTCAACGCTGTCGACGGCTCGGACCGCCCGGTCAACATCACCGCCGGGCACTGCGACCCGAACCGGCCGTCCGCCGGCACCCAGTTCGCGTCGAAGGTGTACCAGCTGCTCGGTGAGGAGCTCGGCCAGCAGCTCGGCACCTTCGAGAAGACCAGCCTGGACGGCCGCGACTACGCCGTGATCCGGCCGACCGCCGAGGCCCAGGGCCGGTTCGAGAACAACGGTGTGCGGGTGCCGCTGGCGGCGCCGCTGCCGATCACCGGCGTCGCCGAGCCCGTCGTCGGCGCGCCCGCGTGCAAGTCCGGCGTCCGCTCGGGCTACAGCTGCGGTGTCGTGACCGCCTCGGGCCAGACCGTCGAGGTCGGCCACCGCGTGCTGGAGAACGGCTTCTCCACCAACCTGTGCGCCCTGCAGGGCGACAGCGGCGGCACGATCGTCACCGGCACCCTGGCCCTGGGCATCTCCAGCGCCTCCAACGTCGGTCAGTACGGCATGTGCGAGATTGCCGGCGTGGTCAGCGGCCTGCTGGGCGAGTCGCCGGAGTTGTTCGCGACGCCGATCTCCGCGGTCCTCGCCGAGAACCCCGGGCTGCGCGTGCGCACCTGGTGATCGCCGCTCCCTGAGAGCTCCACGAGGGCCCGCCTCCGGCCGGAGGCGGGCCCTCGTGCTGTGCGGCGTGTCGCGCCGAGCGAGACGACGGGAAACCAGCCGGCCGGTTTAGGATCCTGAGGTCCCGAGGTCCGGCCGCGGAGTGTGCTCCGCGGCCGGACCGTCGCATATCCCGGCGTCCGTTGACGGCGGTTCGACGAGAAGGTGAGTGACTGTTGTCAGCAGACCTAGCAACGGTTGGCGTCGACGTAGTGGTCTACGCCGTCGAGATCGTGGTGCATCTTTTCCGGCTGATCACGCTCCAGTCCTGACTGGCCCGGAGAACGACTGCGGCCCCGCCACCGGATCGGTGGCGGGGCCGCAGTGGGCTGAGGGGCGAGGGTTACTTCTCGGCCCACTCCGTGGTGCCCGGAGGCGCCATGAGGGTGTTGATCAGGCCGATGCCGGCGACGACCAGCGTCGGACCACCGGCAACGATGGTGCCGATGATGCCGCCGATGGTGGCACCCGGGATGCAGCCGACACCGACACCGACAATGCAACCTGCGATGGCACCGATGATGGTGCCCACCAGGCCGCCGACGGCGGTGGCGATGCCGAGCTGGGACGCGAAGTTCTGCTGCGCCTTGAGGTTCTCCTCGGGCGACGCGACGTCGCTCAGCTTGAGGCTGACCGGGTTGAGGCCCGGAGCGACCTTGTCCTCGGGCTCGACCGGGGTGGCCTTCGACGGGTCGGTGACCGGCGTCAGGGTGAGGGTCTTGCCGTCCTCGCTGATCTCCCGCTCGAAGGGCAGCTGCAGGTCGCCGAGCTGGATGGCCAGCGGCAGGCTCACGACCGCGTTGCCGTCGCTGTCCTGCAGCTCGACGCTCTTGCCGTCGCCGGACACGGCGAACGAGCCGGCGTCGATGACGGTGACGACGGAGTCGCCCTCCGCCTTGGTCTCGTAGTTGATCTTCTCCGGTGCCGTGACCGCCGGTGCGGCGTAGGACGTGCCGGCGGTGACGCCGACGGCGGCGATGGTCATCGCCGCGACGGCGGCGAGCTTCCTGAACTTCATTCGATTCCGTTCTGTGACTTCGGCGCACGCCCCCGACGGACGCCCCCCAAGTTCTGACACCAATGTGCCCCTGCGCACCGTAGGCCCTGATCGCGGGTGCGCGAAGCACATCTCGCGCAGCATCATAACCGACATCACACGGATCCTCGCGTCCGGAATGTACCTAATCCGTTGCCACTCCGTTGCCGGACTCACGAGTACCTATGCCGAAGCGTGACCAGCTACCGCACGTTAGGTTTGCCTGACTCAATGAGTCGAAAGGTTTAACGCTTAACGTGAGCGGACACTCACGCTACGGCGCGATGCGGCAATTCGGCCGCCCCCCACGCGGTCGACCTCTGCTCAGCACCGCGCCGCAGCACCGCGAGACTAGACTACCGGCCGGTAACTTCCTATAGCTACCGGCTGGTAACTTAGTTCGGGTTAGGATGCGTGGGCTTATACCAGGCGGCGCGCTGCCGCCCCCGACACGAAAGGCCACCTATGAATGCCCTGACGATCACGTTGGGCACGATCGGCGTGCTGCTCAGTCTGGTGTGCTGGTACTCGTTCATCGGTGGCGCGATGAAGATGGTCAACGTCGTCCGGATCGGCCAGCCGGCTCCGGATCGGTGGCGGCCGTTCTTCCCGCGCTTCAAGCAGATGCTCGTCGAGTTCGTCGCACACACCCGGATGAGCAAGTTCCGCACCGTGGGCTGGGCCCACTGGCTGGTGATGGTCGGCTTCATGCTCGGCGCGATCGTCTGGTTCGAGGCCTACGGCCAGACCTTCGACCCGGCGTTCCACTGGCCGCTGATCGGCAACACCGCCGTCTATCACCTGATCGACGAACTGCTCGGCCTCGGAACCGTGATCGGAATCACGGCGCTGATCATCATCCGGCAGCTGAACCACCCGCGGAAGCCCGCGCGGCTCTCCCGCTTCGCCGGCTCCGACTTCCGGGCCGCGTACTTCGTCGAGACCGTCGTCCTCATCGAGGGCCTCGGCATGATCTTCGTCAAGGCCGGCAAGATCGCGACCTACGGCCACGCCAACCCGTGGACCGACTTCTTCACGATGAACCTCGCCAAGCTGCTGCCGGCGAGCGCCGTGATGGTGTCGATCTTCGCGTTCGTCAAGCTGATGTCCGGCATGGTCTGGCTGTACGTCGTCGGCCGCAACATCACGTGGGGTGTCGCCTGGCACCGCTTCGCCGCGTTCTTCAACATCTACTTCAAGCGCGAGGACGACGGTGGCGTCGCCCTCGGCGCCGCGAAGCCGATGACGTCGAAGGGCAAGGCCATCGACATGGAGACGGCCGATCCGGACACCGATACCTTCGGTGCCGGCCAGATCGAGGACTTCTCCTGGAAGGGCTGGCTCGACTTCACCACGTGCACCGAGTGCGGTCGCTGCCAGTCGCAGTGCCCGGCCTGGAACACCGGTAAGCCGCTGTCGCCCAAGCTGGTCATCACCTCGCTGCGCGACCACGGCTACGCCAAGGCGCCCTACCTGCTCGCCGGTGGCCGCAAGGACCTCGGCGGCGACGAGGTCGGCCTGGTCGACGCCGAGGGCAACGCGGACGAGGCCAAGCTCGGGAAGGTCCCGGCGGCAGCCCTGGCCGAGGCCGATCGCAAGCTGGTCGGCGAGACCGTCGAGGGTGAGCTCGCGCCCGTCATCGACACGGAGACGCTGTGGAGCTGCACCAACTGCGGCGCCTGCGTCGAGCAGTGCCCGGTGGACATCGAGCACGTCGACCACATCATCGACATGCGCCGCTACCAGGTGCTCATCGAGTCCGACTTCCCGTCCGAACTCGCGGGTCTGTTCAAGAACCTCGAGAACAAGGGCAACCCGTGGGGCCAGAACGCCAAGGACCGGCTCAACTGGATCTCCGAGCTGGACTTCGACGTTCCGGTGTTCGGCCAGGACGCGGACAGCTTCGCCGACTACGAGTACCTGTTCTGGGTCGGCTGCGCCGGCGCCTACGAGGACCGGGCCAAGAAGACCACGAAGGCCGTCGCCGAGCTGCTCGCGACCGCCGGCGTGAAGTTCATGGTTCTCGGTGCCGAGGAGACCTGCACCGGTGACTCGGCCCGTCGCGCGGGCAACGAGTTCCTGTTCCAGCAGCTCGCGATGCAGAACATCGAGACCCTGAACTCGGTGTTCGAGGGCGTCGAGGACTCCAGGCGCAAGATCGTCGTCACCTGCGCGCACTGCTTCAACGCGCTCAACAACGAGTATCCCCAGGTCGGCGGGAACTACGAGGTCGTGCACCACACCCAGCTGCTGAACCGCCTGGTGCGGCAGAAGAAGCTGGTGCCGGTGGCGTCGGTGAGCCAGGACGTGACCTACCACGACCCGTGCTTCCTCGGCCGCCACAACAAGGTGTACGACGCACCGCGTGAGCTGATGGCCGCGTCCGGCGCGAAGCTCACCGAGATGCCGCGGCACGGCGAACGGTCCATGTGCTGTGGTGCCGGTGGTGCCCGCATGTGGATGGAAGAGAAGATCGGCAAGCGGATCAACATCGACCGCGTCGACGAGGCACTGTCGACGAATCCGTCGAAGATCGCCACCGGCTGCCCCTTCTGCCGCGTCATGCTCAACGACGGTGTCACCGCGCGTCAGGAGAAGGGCGAAGGCGAGGGCGTCGAGGTCGTCGACGTCGCCCAGCTCATGCTCGACTCCATCACCCGTCTCGAGCCCGCGACGCTCAGCGAGAACATCAAGGTGATCCCGCGTGAGCGGCCCGTCGCGGAACCGGTGGCGACCGCCGGCACCCCGGAGGCCGCCGTGGCCGCGGAGGCGACCGCCGAGACGGTGAGGAAGGAGCGCGTCGAGGAGATCGAGGAGGCGGCCGCGACCCCGGCGGCCCCCAAGACGGCCCCGGCCGGCGGCCTGCAGATGAAGGGCGCCGCCAAGGCTCCCGGCTCGAAGCCGGGCGGGCTGCAGATGAAGGGCGGCCTGAAGGCCCCGGGCGCGAAGGCTCCCGCAGCCGGCGACGGTGCCGCGGCCGGCGACGGTGCCGCGGCCGAGGCTCCCGCGGCCCCGGCCGCCAAGCCGGGCGGACTGCAGATGAAGGGCGGGCTCAAGGCCCCGGGCGCCAAGAAGGCCGCTCCGGCCGCTCCCGCTGCCGAATCCGCTCCGGCCGAGGCCCCGGCGGCCCCGAAGGCCAAGCCGGGCGGACTGCAGATGAAGGGCGGGCTCAAGGCCCCGGGCGCCAAGAAGACGGCTCCGGCCGCGGCCGCCCCGGCCGCGCAGGCACCGGCTGCCGAGGCCCCCGCGACGGCACCGGCCGCCGAGGCCCCCGCCGCGCCGTCGGTTCCGAAGGCCAAGCCGGGCGGCCTGCAGATGAAGGGCGGGCTCAAGGCTCCGGGTGCGAAGAAGGCCGCGCCGGCACCGGCCGCCGAGGCCCCCGCGACGGCACCGGCGGCCGAGGCCCCCGCGAAGGCACCCGCCGCCGAGGCACCCGTCACGGAGGCTCCGGCGGCTCCCGAGCCACCGAAGGCGAAGCCGGGTGGCCTGGCGTTCAAGGGCGGAGCGAAGGCTCCCGGCGCCCGCAAGGCCGCCGCGCCGAAGCCTCCGGCAGAGAGGCCCGCGCCTCCGGCGGAGAAGCCCGAGGCTCCCGCGAAGGCACCGGAACCGGCGCACGCACCCCCGGGTGAGGCGCCCGATCCGGATGCACCGCCGGAGAAGGCACCGGCCCCCGAGGCGCCGTCGACCAACGGCACCGAGGCCTCGCCGACCAATGGCACCGAGGCCTCGCCGACCAATGGCGCCGAGGCACCGGCCCCGCCGCAGGCCAAGCCGGGAGCGCTGGGCTTCAGGTCCGGCGCCAAGGCCCCCGGCCGGCGCGGATAGCACCCACGGCGACGCCCCTCACCCGCTCGGGTGGGGGGCGTCGCCGTTTCCCGGAGCAGACATCCCTTGCACCGTCCTTGCACCTCCTGCCTACGCCTGCAACGGAGGCAAGCACGCAACGACGGGTGCAAGCTCGACGTCAGGCCCTGAACGTCCCGGTGGGCCCCGGCCCACGTCCGGCCCGGGCGATCGCCTCCCGGATGCGGTCGGCGACCACCGAGGGTGTAGCCAGCTCGTCCCACACCCAGCGCACCACGGTCCAGCCGGCGTCGCGCAGACGATCCTCGCGCTGCTTTTCCCGCCACACCGTCTCCTCCGGGGTGATGTCGTCGCCCCGATACTTCACGCGACCGTCGAACTCGCCGATCACCCCGTGTTCCGGGAGCAGGAAATCGACCCGGGCCAGCCACCGACCGCGGTCATCGTGGATCACCGCCTGGGTCATCGGCATCGGTAGCCCGTCGCGGACAAACAGCACGCGACTGCGGGACTCGCCCACGCTCTCGCTACGCCCGTCCAGGAACCGCGCCGCGCGCAGGCCCTTCGCGTGGCCGGGATGGCGGGTGTTGCGAGCCAGTGCGCTGATCACGTCGGCGGTGGTGAGCCCGCACAGCCGCAGCGCGTGATCCCCTGCGACGACGGCCTGCTCGAACGGCAGGGTGCGGGCGAGGTCGGCGACCGTGCGGGCGACGGTGAGCACGCGCGCCCCGCCGACGTCGGTGACCTCGTCGGGAGCGAAGGGCGACGCGTGCAGGTTCCGCCCCGGCGTGCGCTTCGCTCCGCCGATGCGGTTACGGGTCAGGTGGACCTCCCCGAGCGGGGTGTTCCAGAGGGCGAGGCCGTGCAGGACGGCGGCAGAGACGTGGCTGAGCGCGGCGTCGGAGCGGAGCCCACCGGCAACGGCGACGGCTCGCCGGTGGTGACGGCCGTATTCGTCGAGCTGTGCGTAGCTCTCGGCCGGCAGATAGGCGCCGCGGTGGATGCGGTGCCAGTGCCCGCGGCCGCACAGCCGCCGGATCTCGCGATCGGTGACGCCGCGCTCGCGTGCGGCGGCGCGCCGGATGATGTCGTGTTCGTCGCCCATGACGGTCACGGTGCCGTATCCGGGCGGGCGCACACCGCATCAAACGCAGGAGGCGGCCCGATCTGTGGACGAACCGCCCGGCTGTGGACAGCCGGGCGTGCACCCGAAGCCACGTCCCGACAACCGGATTCGACTGCTCCACCTGGTGCGAGCACGCGGGTCAGCCGTGCCGGGCGAGCAGCTCCTCGCGGCGCTTGGGATCGAGGTTCACGCGCGAGATGTCACCGTCGTAGTGGTCGAGCAGGCGCGGGTCCATCACCTTGCGCCACAACGGCGGAACGAACGACAGCAGGATCATGACGGCGTAGCCGGCGGGCAGCTGCGGCGCCTCGTCCATCGTGCGCAGCGTCTGGTAGCGCCGCAGCGGATTGGCGTGGTGGTCGCTGTGCCGCTGCAGGTGGTAGAGGAACAGGTTGCTGCAGCTGTGGTCGCTGTTCCAGCTGTGCCGCGGCGCGACGCGCTCGTACGTGCCGTTCGGACGCGTGCCGCGCAGCAGACCGTAGTGCTCGAGGTAGTTCGCGGCCTCGAGGAACATCACGGCCAGCACGGCCTGCACCACCAGCCAGGGCGCGACGGACCATCCGAAGACCGCGATCAGCCCGGCGTACAGCACGACGGTCAGGGCCCAGGCGTTCAGGACGTTGTTGCGCGGGCTCCACCAGGGCAGCCCGCGACGGGCCAGGCGCTCACGCTCGTACCGCCAGCCCGACCGGAGGCCGCCGAACACCGAGCGCGGCAGGAACTCCCAGTACGTCTCGCCGAACCGCGCCGTCGCGGCGTCCTCCGGGGTGGCGACGCGCAGATGGTGACCGTGGTTGTGTTCGACGAAGAAGTGCCCGTAGCCCGACTGGGCGAGGGCGATCTTGGCGAGCCGGCGTTCGAGGTCGGTGCGTTTGTGCCCGAGTTCGTGCGCGGCGTTGATGCCGACGCCGCCGACCACGCCGACGGTGGCGGCCATCGCGAACCGCTCGGGCCAGCCCATCGGCGCGACGGTCCACACCCAGCAGGCGAAGACGAGGCCCACGTACTGCAGCGGCAGGTACAGGTAGGTGCACCAGCGGTAGTACCGGTCCTCCTCGAGGTCGCGCACGACCTCTTCCGGCGGGTTGGCCTTGTCGACGCCGGTGAACCGGTCGACGAGCGGGACGATCACCGCGATCAGCAGCGCACCGAACGCCCAGAAGACACCGAGGTGCAGGTACTCGACGAGCAGCCACGCGACGAACGGGCTCAGCGGGACGGCGAGCCCGCACAGCCACAGGTACCGTTTCCGGTCCTTCCAGCGCGCCCCCGCGCTCCCGTCCCCCACCATGTACACCAACCCCCTGGTTGTCTCGCCCGTCCCCCGAACATCACGGTTCTTACATCCCATATGTCTGCAACGCGCCGGGATGTTACCGAATAGTAGGACAAACGAGACGAACCACCCACGAAGTTGTGACCGGTCCGAATACAGCGACGGCGCCGCACCGTAGGTGCAGCGCCGTCGAACCGTCGGGACGACCCGCTCAGATGGGACGGACTCCCTGGGCCTGCGGGCCCTTCTGTCCCTGCCCGATCTCGAACTCGACCCGGGCACCTTCGTCCAGCGACTTGAAGCCGGAGCCCTGAATCTCCGAGTAGTGGACGAACACGTCGGGTCCACCGCCGTCCTGCTCGATGAAGCCGAAACCCTTTTCGGCGTTGAACCACTTCACAGTTCCCTGTGCCATACCGTGCGACTCCTCAATCCACCCGCGCGTCACCCCGACGCAACGGTCACAAGTGGTCATGATTGCACTTTTCGGGCCGATCGTCGCGGTGGACGCGGCGATGCAGGCGAAATCCGGCTGAAACCCGGTTGCGGCCGGGTGGCACCATGGACGCCGTGAGTACAGGAGAACAGGGCCACCTTCATCACCGCATCACCCGCAAGCTCGAGCAGTCCGCGAAGCTGCAGAACGTGCTGTACGAGATCCGGGGGCCGGTGCACGCGCATGCCGCGCGGCTCGAGGCGGAGGGGCACCGCATCCTGAAGCTCAACATCGGCAACCCGGCGCCGTTCGGGTTCGAGGCACCCGAGACGATCGTGCAGGACATGATCGCGGCCCTGCCCAACGCCCAGGGCTACTCGGAGTCGAAGGGCATCGCGTCGGCGCGCCGGGCCATCGTCACCCGTTACGAGCTCGTGCCGGGCTTCCCGAAGCTCGACATCAACGACGTCTACCTCGGCAACGGCGTCTCCGAGCTGATCACGATGACGATGCAGGCCCTGCTCGACGACGGCGACGAGGTGCTGATCCCGGCGCCGGACTACCCGCTGTGGACGGCGATGACGTCCCTGGCCGGCGGTACGCCGGTGCACTACCTGTGCGACGAGTCCAACGACTGGAATCCCGACATCGAGGACATCGAGTCGAAGATCACGGAGAAGACCAAGGCCCTGCTGGTCATCAACCCGAACAACCCGACGGGTGCCGTGTACTCGCTCGAGGTGCTCGAGCAGCTGGTGCAGCTGGCCCGCAAGTACCAGCTGCTGCTGCTCGCCGACGAGATCTACGACAAGATCCTCTACGACGACGCCAAGCACATCTCCCTGGCCACCCTCGCGCCCGACCTGCTGTGCCTGACCTACAACGGCCTGTCGAAGGCCTACCGGGTCGCCGGGTACCGGTCGGGCTGGATGACGATCACCGGCCCGAAGGACCACGCCGGCGGGTTCCTCGAGGGCATCGACCTGCTCGCCTCGACCCGTCTGTGCCCCAACGTGCCGGCCCAGCACGCGATCCAGGTGGCGCTCGGCGGGCATCAGAGCATCGAGGACCTGATCCTGCCCGGTGGCCGGCTGCTCGAGCAGCGCGACGTCGCGTGGGAACGCCTGAACTCGATTCCCGGCGTCAGCTGCGTCAAGCCGCGCGGCGCCCTGTACGCCTTCCCGCGCCTCGACCCGGAGGTGTACGAGATCCACGACGACGAGAAGCTGGTCCAGGACCTGCTGCTGCAGGAGAAGATCCTGATGGTGCAGGGCACCGGCTTCAACTGGCCGGATCCGGACCATCTGCGGATCGTGACGCTGCCGTGGGCCCGTGACCTGGCGGTGGCCATCGAACGCTTCGGCAACTTCCTGTCCAGCTACAAGCAGTGACCGCGGTGACCTGCTCGCGACACGCCCGGGATGCACGACACGCCGACCGTTGTCGAAAGTATATGTTGCGACGAACGAACGGCGTCACCGCAGGCAGAGCCGTCGACTCCCCCCGAAAACGAGCGTGCGGCCGGACCCCGGTGAGGACCGACACACTGTAGGTACTACCCCGGGGGCCGACAGAGCCAGTACGTTTGTCTACGGCACCTCAGCGTGCTGGGCTCCCTGATCACGCCATCCCCCCTGTGCGAGATCAGGTCGACGGTGGCGGGGACACCCCCCCCCTGCTCCCCGCCACCACCAGCCCTTGTCCCCCGGATGCGGCCGGGCTTCCGCGATGCGACCTCGCCGCGATCTCGTCGTTACCCTGATGCGGTGACTCGCTCAGAGCCCCCCGGCCACGGACACGGACACGGCCACGGCCACTTCTCCGGGCCGATCCCGGTCGGACCCACCGCCGCGAAGGTCGTCGTCGGACTCCTCGTCGCGATCGGCGTCGCCGTGTTCGCCGGCGCCGTCGCGCTGTGGCCCAGCGGGCAGGCGGTCGACATTCCGGCCCCGTTCCAGACCACCGGCGGCGGAGCCGTCGTCACCGAGGCCGGCACCGTCGTCGAGCAGGACATCGGCCCGTGCGGGAGCAGTTCGGCCGGCCGCCCGTTCACCGGCGACCCCGTCCCCCCTGCGACCGACGCCTACCAGTGCCAGCGCAGCATCGTCACCATCGATTCGGGCCCCAACGAGGGCACCCGCACCCTGCTCGAGATCGGGCCCGGCCCGGGGCAGCCGGACCTGCGCGTCGGCGAGGAGATCCGGCTGGTGCGGCAGGTCGACCCGTCCGGCGCCACCCAGTACTCGTTCTACGACTACTCCCGCGGGCTCCCCCTCGCGCTGATCATCACCGCGTTCGCCGTGGTCATCGTGGCCGTGGCCCGGTGGCGTGGCCTGCGCGCCCTGATCGGCCTGCTGATCGCGTTCGGGGTGCTCGTGGTGTTCATGCTCCCCGCGCTGCTCGACGGCAAACCCGCCGTACCCGTCGCGCTGGTCGGCGGCGCGATCATCCTCTACGCGGTGCTCTATCTCGCGCACGGGGTGAATCTGCGCACCAGCTCGGCCCTGCTGGGCACCCTTGCGTCGATGCTGCTCGCCGCCCTGCTCTCGTACCTCGCGATCTGGATGACACACCTGACCGGGCTGTCCGAGGAACAGAACACCGACGTGCAGCTGTATCTCGAGCAGGTCAGCATCACCGGCCTGCTCCTCGCCGGCTTCATCATCGGTTCGCTCGGCGTCCTCAACGACGTGACCATCACCCAGGCGGCGTCGGCGTTCGAGCTGGCGGCGCTCGATCCCACGGCCTCGCGCCGGAAGGTGTTCTCCTCCGCGATGCGGGTCGGCCGCGACCACATCGCCAGCACCGTCTACACCCTGGTGCTGGCGTACGCCGGTGGCGCCCTGCCCCTGCTGCTGCTGTTCAGCGTCGCCGGCCGGTCCATCTCGGACGTCCTCACCGGCGACGCCGTCGCCATCGAGGTGGTGCGGGCGTGTGTGGGCGGCATCGCGCTCGCTCTGTCCGTTCCGCTCACCACCGGCATCGCCGCGCTGCTGGCCCGGCCCGGCGCCCCCGAGCCCGTCGCACGCAAGGGCCGCCATGCCCGGTGACCGGTTCGTCGTCCGCGGGCGACGGCGGGCGGGTGAACGATAGGTATTCTTCCTCTGTTGTCGTCCGGAGCGAGGGATCCGGGATCACGGCACGCGAGATCGAAGGGCAGGGGCCATGTTCTCCGAGCAGCACGGGCCTGCCGGCGCACCACCAGGAAGTAGCAGCAAAGGTACATCGGTCGCTCTGGAGACCGACTGGGACCGGGAGGAGCCGTCGGTCCTCCTGATCGAGGACGACGCCGGCGACGCACTCATCGTCGAGGAACTGGTGGCGGACAGCGCGCAGGGCATGCGCCTGGAATGGGTCCAGACGATGGCCGCGGCCCGCGCGGAGCTGGCCGACGGACTGCCCGACTGCATCCTGCTGGACCTGCATCTGCCCGACGCGCAGGGCATGGACGCGCTGGCCCGGGTGCAGCAGTACGCCGCCGGCGTTCCGGTCGTGGTGCTCACCGGCCTCGCCGAGGAGCAGACGGGGCTGGCGGCGGTGACCGCCGGCGCGCAGGACTATCTCGTCAAGGGTCGGGTGGAGCCGGACATGTTCGGCCGGACCGTGCGCTACGCGATCCAGCGCAAGCAGGCCGAGCATGCCGCCGTCGCGCTGCAGGCCAGCCGGCTGCAGGCGCGGGAGAACGCCCGCCTCGAACGCGGCCTGCTGCCGTCGCCGATGCTGCGCGGCACGGGCGACGTGGACGTCGTGGCCCGCTACCGGCCCGGGCGCGAGCAGTCCCTGCTCGGCGGCGACTTCTACGACGTCGTGCAGACCGAGGACGGCACGGTGCACGTGCTCATCGGCGACGTCAGCGGGCACGGCCCCGACGAGGCCGCACTCGGGGTGAGCCTTCGGATCGCCTGGCGCACCCTCGTGGTCACCGGCGTCACCGGGGTCGCGCAGTTGCAGAAGCTCGAGCAGATCATGGTCGCCGAACGGGCGAACGAGCGGCACTTCGCCACCCTCACCAGCCTCGCCATGTCGCCGGACCGGCGCCGGGTGCAGGTGATGCGCGCCGGGCATCCGGGCCTGCTGCTGCACAGTTCCCAGGGGGTGGACTGGGTCGAGGCGCCCGGCGGACCCGCCCTCGGACTGCTGCCCGGCGTCTCGACGTGGCCCGTGCACGAGCTGGAACTGCCGGAAGGCGGCGGCATCGTGATGTTCACCGACGGGCTGTTCGAAGGCCGGATCGGCGACGGCGGCGAACGCCTCGGCGAGGAGGGCCTGCTGCGGCTGGCCCGCGAGGAGGGCCACCTGGCGCCCGAGGCGTTCGTCGACACCCTGATCGACCGGGCCGAGGCGCTGGCGGAGAGTCACGGAGGACTCGCCGACGACGTGGCCGTGGTACACGTGCGCTGGAGCGAGAAGGTGACGAAGCAGTCATGAGAGACCCGTCGATGCCCGAACCCAAGGTCGAGCGGGTGCGCTCGCGGCTGACGGTCCAGAGCTGGTTCCAGGTCGCCTTCGCGGTCCTTGCCGTGTTCGTCGTTCTCGGCACCATCGTGGGCGGCTACTTCATCCAGCGCACGGCCCAGATCACGGACGAACTGGTCGACCAGATCCAGCCGGCCCGCGCCGAGGCGTACCGCCTGCAGGCGGCGCTGCTGGATCAGGAGACCGGCGCCCGCGGCTACGCCGCCACCGCCGACGTCGAATTCCTCGAGCCGTACCTGGCGGGCAAGCGGATCGAGCAGGAGGCCGCGGACCGGATGCGGGAGTTCACCGCCGGCCATCCGGAACTGCTCGCCGCCGTCGACGAGATCGAGGCGGCGGCGGCGGCGTGGCGCGCCGACTACGCCGACCCGCTCGTCGCGAGCGTCGTCCCCGGCGTCCCCCAGCCCGTGGATCCCGCGAGCACCGAGCGGGGCCGGACCACGTTCGACGCCATGCGCACCCTCTTCGAGACGCAGAACGCCGAACTCGTCCAAGCCCGCGCGGAGGGCTACGACAACCTCATCCACGCCAGGACGATCCGCAACTCCGTGCTCGTGGCGATGGTGGCGGGATTCCTGCTCACCGGCCTGCTCATGGTGATCCTCGTGCACAACCTCGTCGCCATGCCGCTGGTCAGCCTGCGCGCGGCGACGCGGCGCGTCGTCGCGGACGGCAACTTCGACCAGCACATCCGCCCCCAGGGCCCGAAGGACATCCGGGCCCTGGCCCAGGACGTCGAAGCCATGCGCGGGCGCATCGTGTTCGCGCTCGCGGCCGCCCACACCCAGCACCAGCGCCTCGCCAGCCAGAAGGCGGACCTCGACGCCCAGGCCGAGGAACTGCGCCGCTCCAACGCCGAACTCGAGCAGTTCGCCTACGTCGCTTCCCACGACCTGCAGGAGCCGCTGCGCAAGGTCGCCTCCTTCTGCCAGCTGCTCGAGAAGCGTTACGGCGACAAGCTCGACGAACGGGGCACCCAGTACATCGCGTTCGCCGTCGACGGCGCCAAGCGCATGCAGGTCCTCATCAACGACCTGCTGGCGTTCTCCCGCGTCGGCCGGGTCAACGACGCCCACGTGCGCGTCGATCTGGATCAGCCGCTGGACAAGGCAGTGGCCAACCTCGCCGCCGCCGTCGACGAGTCCGGGGCGCGCATCGAGCGGCCCGAGCAGCTCCCCGAGATCACGGGCGATCCGACCCTGCTGACGATGCTCTGGCAGAATCTGCTGGGCAACGCGATCAAGTTCCGCCACCCCGACCGCGCACCCGTCGTGCGGATCACGTGCGACCGGATCGACGGTGAGGACGACGGTGACCGGGCGGGCGCCGGCCGCTGGCAGCTGTGCGTCACGGACAACGGCATCGGCATCGACGAGGAGTTCGCCGAGAAGGTATTCATCATCTTCCAGCGCCTCCACGGCCGCGACGTCTACACCGGCACCGGCATCGGCCTGGCGGTGTGCAAGAAGATCGTCGAGTACCACGGTGGCAGGATCTGGATCGACACCGAGCACACCGGCGGCACCCGGTTCTGCTTCACCCTGCCCGCCCTGCCCGACGAAGAACCCGAAGAGCACGCCCCGGCCGACACCGATCTCGAAGGAGCCCCCGCATGACCCCCGCAGAACCCATCGACGTCCTCCTGGTCGAGGACGACCCGGGCGACGAGCTGATGACCCGTGAGGCCTTCGAGGACAACAAGATCGGCAACGAGCTGCACGTCGTCCGCGACGGCGAGGAGGCGCTGGACTTCCTGTACCAGCGCGGCGAGCACGTCGGAGCGCCGCGTCCCGACCTGATCCTGCTCGACCTCAACCTGCCCAAGTACGACGGACGCCAGGTCCTCGAGAAGATCAAGTCCGACCCGGACCTGTCCGACATCCCGGTCGTGGTGCTGACCACCTCGGCCGCCGAGGAGGACATCCTGCGCAGCTACCGGCTGCACGCCAACGCGTACGTCACCAAGCCGGTGGACCTCGACCAGTTCATCGGGGCGGTCCGGCAGATCGACGAGTTCTTCGTCCAGGTGGTGCGGCTGCCCCGCCGCCGAAACTAGCGATGCCGGCGACTACGGTCGCCGACAACTACTGCCGCTAGATACTCCAGCGCATGGTGACGACGGTCCCGGTGTCGGCCGGGGCCACGGTCGCCGTGTCGGCCAGGGACTTGATCAGCGTGAGACCGTGCCCGCGCGAGCTGGTGCCCGGGTCGGTGTCGTTCGCGCGCCAGCTGCCGCGGTCGATGATGGCGACCTCGACCTGACGGTCGCCCGGAATCAGCGTCGCCTCGAGGTCGAGGGTGCCCGACGCACCGTCGCGGTAGGCGTGCTCGACGGCGTTGGCGAGGGCCTCGTAGCTGGCCAGCAGCACGTCGCGGGTCAGCTCGGGGCGCACGTGCACCGCGTCGAGCCAGCGCTCCAGGGCCCGCCGCAGCACGGTCAGCTGACCGGGCTCGGCGCGCACGCGCCGATAGGCCAGCGTGACCGAGTCGCACAGCGGGGTGTTCTGCGGCGAAAACATCGTCTGTACTCTAACCCGTCGCGCCGGGCGCCATCGGCCACGAGGCTCCCCGGCGGCGGAGGGGTCCGTCAGATCGGTAGCCGCAGCTCCGGCGGCACTTCGATCGTGGGCAGGGGCGGCAGCGGCGGCAGTGTCGGTACCGGGATGTTGAGCCCGGGGATCAGCGGCGGCGGCGGAGCGGTGGCCACCGGCGGGGGCGGCACCACCCGCTCCGTCGTGGACTCCTCGGTCGGTGGCACGGTGGTCGTCGTCGGCGCCGGTACCGGCGCGACGGCGGGTGCCGGCTGCGGGGTCCGCGGCGGCGTCGTCACGATCACCTCGGTCGGCCGGGGCTCCGACTCGTCGTCGCCGGCGAAGGTGTTCTGTGCGCCCAGCGCCAGCCCGATCATGGCCACCACGCCGAGGGCGGTGCCGGCCAGCCCGGCCCCGCTGATCTGGCGGCCCGACACGTGCGGGCCGGGCGCGGTCGTCGCCCGCTTCCACGCCGGCGTCCGCTCCGGCGGCCCGGCGTCGTCCACCGCGGCCGGCGCGGGTGTCTCGGTCCGCGCGAGCCGCTCGGTGCGCTGCGGCGCCACTCCGCGCGGCGGGACGATGCGTTCGGTCGCCCCCGGCGGGACGATCAGTTCGGTGACCGCCGACGCGGTGGGGCCCGCGGCGACGGCGCGCAGGGCGCCGCCCTTGGCCAGGACGATTTCGGGTTCGTGCGGCACCACGACGGGCAGCTTCATCCACGTCTCGAGCACCCGGCGCACCAGCCGGACGTGGGCGCCGCCGCCGAGCAGCACGATCGTCTCGGGCCGGGCGCCGGACCGGTGCACGACGTCGCGCAGGAACCGCGCGGAACCCTCCACGAGCGGGGTGATCAGCGGGTCGAAGGTCTCGAGGGACATGAGGATCACGCCGGCGGTGCCCGGCACGGCGACGGCGTCGCTGCCGGACAGCTGTTCCTTGGCCGTGCGGCACTGGGCGACGAACTCCTCGTCCTCCGGGTCGTCGGGTCGCCACACCCCGTCCGAGCCGAGCTGGTGCAGGCGCACCGCGTCGTCGAACAGGCGGCCGGAGACGGTCCTGGTGCGTTCGGTGTGCACGGCACCGGTGGTGCGGTCGACGACGGTGACGGTGAGCCCGGAGGCACCCAGGTCGTAGAGCACCGCGACGTCACCGGGGAGCTCGCCGGTGGCCCGCAGGTAGGCCAGGGCCGCCTCGGACTCGCCGACGAGGGTGTAGCGGTCGAGTCCCTGCTCGGCCATCGCGGCGCGGAGCCGCTCGGCGTCGGCGGCGTCGCGGTACACCAGGCCCACCCGCTCGACGGTGTCGCCCGCGATGCCGGCCTGCACGAGCACGCCCACGGTCTGCGCCGCGAGCCGTGCCGGATCGTCCTGCCTGGTCTCCACCACCTGGAACTGGTAGCCCGCGGCGGGCGCGGCCGGATCGATCGGACGAACGATCCGGACGGCACTCGTCCCTGCGGTCACCCCGAGAACCGAACTCATCAGCCGCCTTCTGATTGTGTTTTGCGCCGCACATCCACCCCCGGCGCATCCCGACCGCCCGATGCTACCGAACGGTCCGGACACGCCCACCCGGCGAATCGGACACACGCCGTCACAACCGGACGAGCGAGCCGTGTGCTGCCTAGGATCGAGCGATGCGGGTTCTGTACGTCTGTACCGGGAACATCTGCCGATCGCCCACCGCCGAGCTGTTGACCACCGCATACGCGACGGAAACCGGCCGGAGTGAGTTGTCCGCGCACAGCGCCGGCACCCGCGGCATGGTCGGGCGGCCCATGGAGCCGACGGCCGCGCTCGTGCTGCGCCAGCTCGGCGGCGAGCCCGACGGTTTCGTCGCCCGGCGCCTGTCGCCGCACCTCGCCCAGGACGCCGACCTGGTGATCACGATGGCCGAGTCGCATCGGGGGGCTGTGCTGCAGGCGGCGCCGCGGATGCTCAAGCGGACGTTCACGCTGCGCGAGGCCGCGCGGCTGCAGCAGCTCAGCGGCGCCGAGACCGTCGCCGAGCTCGCCGCGGCCCGGGCGCAGTTCCCCGCGCCCGGACCGGAGGACGTCACCGATCCGATCGGTCTGGACGAGGACACGTTTGTCGCCGTCGGGACCGAGATCGCCGATCTGCTGCTACCGCTGCTCGCCCGGATCCACGACTGACCCGTTGCGCGGGCCCTGCATGGGCGACGGCGCGACGGGCCGCGACACCGCCGTCGGCACCGCCTGCTCGCGGTAGGCGGGGTCGGCGGTGTACGCCTGCGGGGCCCGGTAGTGCTGTCCCGGCTGCGCGTCGTCGTGGTCCGGCCCGCCCCGGTGCGGCTGCTCCGGCCGGTACGGTTCCGGCCGGTTCTGCTCCTCGCGGTAGCGGCGTCCGCCGGTGGTCTGTGCAACAGGACCCGGCTGCACGGGAGCCGACCCGGCCGGGGCGGGCGTCGACGCAGCGGCCGGGGCCTTCTTCGCCGACTCGTCGGACTCGTAGTAGTACCGGTACTCGTAGGCGCCGCGGCCCTTGTTCGGCGTCATCGTGATGATGGTGCCGAGCAGGTGCGCGCCGGCGCTGCCCAGGTTGCCGACCGCGCGGCTGAGCTGCTCGCGGGTGGTCTTGCCGTGGCGAGCGATGAGCAGCGCGCCGTCGGTGGCCGCGGCGAGCACGACCGAGTCGGTTACGGGCAGGACCGGCGAGCCGTCGATGATCACGTACTCGAAGCGCGCCCGCAGGTGATCGATGACGTGCTTCGCGGTTTCGGAGCCGAGCAGCTCGCTGGGGTTGGGCGGCAGCGCCCCGGAGGCCAGCACCCACAGGCCCTCGTACTGGCTGGGCTGCAGCACGTCCTCCAGACCGGCCTGGCCCGACAGCACGGTGCTGAACCCGACGTCGCCGACGACCCCGAGGTACTTCGACACCCGCGGCCGGCGCAGGTCACCCTCGACGAGCACCACGGAATGGCCGGCCTCCGCGAGCACCAGCGCGGTGTTGATGGCCGTGGTGGTCTTGCCCTCGGCCGGCAGGGCGCTGGTGACGACGATGACGCGCGGCGGGTTGTCGACGTCGAGGAACTTGAGGTTGGTGCGCATCTCCCGGTACGCCTCCGCGCTGCCGGAGTTCGACTCCTGGAAGTCGATCGCCGCATGCTCCTGCCGCTCCTTGTCGAGGGGGATGGTGCCCACCAGGCCCGTCCCGGCGAGCTCCTCGACCGTCTTGCGGTCCTTGACGGTGTTGTCGAGCCGGTCGCGCAGCACCGCGAGGGCGATGCCGAGGAGCACGCCGACGGCGAGGCCGAGCGCGAGGTTGCGCTTCGTCTTCGGCGACACCGGGGTCACCGGGGTGTCGGCGTGCTGCTCGACGACGACCCGCGCGGTGGGCTCACCGCCGTTCTCGGGGGTCTCGAGCTCGCGCGCCATGACGACGAACTCGTCGGAGAGGGCGTTGGCGAGGTCCCGGGCCCGCTCCGGCGACTCGTCGTCGACCTTGACGTCGACGAGGACGGTGTCCGGGGCGGACGACGCGGTGACCTTTCCGGCGAGCTGCGACGGCGTGACGTCGGACAGGCCGAGCCGGTCGAGGGTGCGCTGCGCCAGCGTGGTGCCGGTGAGCAACTTGGTGTAGGAGGCGACGCGCTGCTGCGAGAACAGGTTGCCCTGGTAGATCTCGTTGACCGAGGCCCCGGAGGAGGTGGAGACGAACAGCCGGGTGCTCGCCTGGTAGATCGGGGTGGTGAGCAGGGAGGCTCCGAGCGCACCGAGTACCGCCACCACGGTCGTCACGGCGACGATCTTCCATCGCGCCTGCAGGATGCGTAGGTAGTCGTGTACTTCCATTACGGTGTCTCCCTCGTTGCTGTGACACTGTCGGTGCACCCTACGGGCGCGGAAATCTGTCGTTCGGTCAGGTGCCGGGCGAGCGTGGGGCCGATCAGGGCCAGCGCGCCGGGGGTGGTCAGGTCGGAGTGCGGGTAGGGCACGTCGTGCTCGGTGACACGGCGGACGTGGCGCCGCCAGCTCGCCGCGAGGTCGGGTCCGGTCGGCCCGCCGGGCCGGGCCCGGAACAGCACTGCGTCGCCGTCGAGGACGCGCGGGGTGTGCGCGGTGACGGCCTCCTCCAGCGCGGCGCCCGCGGCCAGAGCCCGCTCCCGGATCTCGGCGACGAACGTCGGCGGCAGGCCGGGCACCTCGAGCTCGACGACGGGCTCGTCGGGCAGCGCCGCGACGTCCGGGAGGGTGTCGGGGGTGAGCGTGTCGAGCAGGATCAGCGACGCCACCTGCTGCCCCGCCTCGTGCAGTTGCACGGCCATCTCGTGCGCGATGGTGCCGCCGAGGGACCAGCCCAGCAGGTGGTAGGGGCCCTCCGGCTGGACGGTGCGGATCCGGTCGACGTAGCGGGCGGCGAACTCGGCGACGGTGCGCGGCAGCGGCGCGAGCCGGGTGGCCTGCAGCCCGTACAGCGCGACTCCGGGCAGGTGCGGCGCGAGTCCCGTGTAGCACCACGACATTCCGCTGATCGGGTGGACGCAGAACAGCGCGGTGCCGCCGGGGCGCCCCGCGAGCGGCACCAGCGTGGCGAGCGGGTCGGTGTCGTCGCCGCCGTGGTCGATCCGGTCGGCGAGGTCGGCGACGGTGGGTGCGGTGAGCAGCCATTCGAGCGGGACGTCGCGGCCGAGTTCGGCCCGCAGGTCGGCGGCGACGGCGACGGCCCCGAGCGACGTGCCACCGAGGTCGAAGAACCCGAGGTCGGCGGACACCGATCCGGGGGGCCGGCCGAGGTGCCGGGCGAACACGGCGGCGACCGTCTCGGCCGTCGCCCCGTCGGGCGGCACGAATCCGTCTGCGGGCGAGTCGAAGTCGGGCCGGGGCAGCGCGGCGCGGTCGACCTTGCCGGACGGCAGCAGCGGCAGCGCGTCCACGACGGTGATCGCGGCGGGCCGCAGCGCGCGCGGCAGGTGCGCGGCCACGCGGGTGCGCAGCGCGGCGGCGTCGGCGCTGCCCTGCGCGTAGGAGGCGAGGACGGTTCCGCCCGCGGGGCCGGGCACGGCGACGGTGACGGCGGCTTCGACGCCGTCGGCGGCGGTGAGCACCGCGTCGATCTCGGCGGGTTCGACGCGGATGCCGTGCAGCTGGATCTGCTCGTCGACGCGGCCGAGGACGTCGAGCTCGCCGTCGGCGGTGACGCGCGCGAGGTCGCCGGTGCGGTACAGGCGCGTGCCCGGCTCGCCGTGCGGGTCGGCGACGAATCGTGTTGCGGTGAGCCCGCTTCGGCCGTGGTAGCCGCGGGCCAGGCCCGCCCCGGTCACGTACAGTTCCCCGATCACCCCGGCTGGGACGGGGTGCAGGCGCGCGTCGAGGATGTGGGCGGTGGCGCCGGCGACGGGGGTGCCGACGGTGGGCCGGGCGCCGGGGTCGAACGGCCCGCCGAACGACACGGCGATCGTGAACTCGGTGGGCCCGTACCCGTTGAGCAGGCGGTGCCGCCGCCAGCGTTCGACGACGGGCGCCGTGAGCGCCTCGCCCTCGGACAGGACGGTGACCGGGCGCCCCAGCGCGTCCGGGTCGACGGTGGCCAGCACGGTGGGGGTGGCGACCACGTGGGTGACGTGCTCGTCGACGATCAGCCGCTGCAGCGCCGCGCCGGCATAGACGTGGTCGGGGGCGACGACGAGGGTCGCGCCGTGCGCGTGGGCGGCGAGCAGTTCGAACACCGACGCGTCGAAGGTGTGCGACGCCGCGTGCAGCACCCGGCTGCCCGGCGCGACGCCGAGGACGTGCCGCTGCGCGTCGACGACGGCGGTCAGGCCGCGGTGCGGCACGGCGACACCCTTGGGGGTGCCGGTGCTCCCGGACGTGTAGATCAGATACGCGGTGTCGTCCGGATGCGGCTCCGCCGCGGTGTCGTCCGGATGCGGCTCCGCCGCGGTGTCGTCCGGATGCGGCTCCGCCGCGGTGTCGTCCGGATGCGGTTGCGGCTCAGTGTCGTCCGGATGCGGCTCCGCCGCAGGGATTTCCCGCGCCTCCCACTCGCCGGTCAGGTCCACCCAGTCGATGCCCTCCCCCACCGGTTCGGCACCTGCCACGGTCAACCCGACGGTGGCGCCGCTGTCGCGCAGGACGGTCTCGACGCGGGCGGGCGGCTGCGCCGGGTCGACGGACACCCACGCCGCGCCGGTCCGGGCGACGGCCCACACCGCGAGCGGCCAGCATTCCCCGCGCGGCACGGCCACGGCGACCACGTCGCCGCGGGTCACGCCGCGCGCGCGCAGTTCCCCGGCGACGACGTCGGCGCGGGCGGCGAGCCCGGCGTAGGTCCAGGCGACGGCCCCGGCCCGCACGGCGATGGCGCCGGGGTGGGTGCGGGCGGTGGCGGCCAGGAGCTGCGGCAGCGTGCGCGGCGCCGCGGCGGGCGCGGACAACGGCGCCGGCGCGGAGGCGGCGAGGTCGCCGACGGCGGTGCCGGGGTCGGCGAGCGCGGCACCGAGCAGCGCGACGTAGTCGTCGAGCAGCGCGCCGGCGGTGGCGGGGTCGAACAGGTCGGTGGCGTACACGAGACGCACGTCGATGCCGCCGTCGCCGTCGCGTTCGGTGACGTCCCAGGTGAGATCGAACTGCGCGGCCGGGGTGCCGGCGTCGAATTCGCGCACGCGCAGGCCGGGCAGCTGCGGCAGGTCCTCCCCCGCGGGCACCGTGCGGTGGGCGAGCAGCACCTGGAACAGCGGATGGTGGGTGCCGCGGACCGGCGCGACCCGCGCGACGACCCGGTCGAACGGGACGTCCGCGTGCGCGAGGGCGTCGAGGTCGGTGGTGCGGATGCGGCGCAGCAGGTCCCCGAACGGCTCGTCCCCGGCGACGGTCGTGCGCAGGGTGAGGGTGCCGACGAACATGCCGACGAGGGCGTGCAGGCGCGGGTCGGCGCGCCCGGCGACGGCGGTACCGACGGCGATGTCGGCGCGGCCGCTGCGGCGGGCGAGCAGCGCGGCGAGCGCCGCGTGCAGCACCATGAAGCCGGTCGCGTCGTGGGCCCGCGCGACGTCGCGGACGCGGCGGTGGGTGCCGGCGTCGAGGTGGGCGGTGACGGCGCCGCCGCGGTGGCTGGGCCGCGCGGGCCGGGGCCGGTCGGTGGGCAGCGGCAGCGGCGTGTCGGGCAGGCCCGCGAGAGTCGTTGCCCAGTGGTCGAGTTGGCGGGCGGTGAGGCTGTCCGGGTCGGCGGGGTCGCCGAGCAGGTCGCGTTGCCAGCGGGCGTAGTCGCGGTAGCGCACGGGCAGCGGCCACCAGATCGGTTCCGCCCCGGCGAGGCGGGCGGCGTAGGCGTGCTGCAGGTCGGTCAGCAGCGGCGCGACGGAGCCGCCGTCGAACGCGATGTGGTGGACCGCGGCGGCGAGCACCCATTCGTGGGCGCCGAGTTCGATCAGCCGGATCCGCAGCGGCGCGTCGGCGGTGAGGTCGAACGGCGCGGTGATCACCTCGGCGACGGCGGCGGCCGGGTCGGTGCCCGGAACCGCTTCGAGCACAGGCGGATCGACCTCGGCTGCGACGCCGTCGGGGTAGGCGGTGCGCAGGATCTCGTGCCGGGCGGCGACGTCGGCGACGGCCGCGGCCAGTGCGGCGGTGTCGAGGTCACCGGTCAGGTGCAGCGCGACGGGCACGGTGTAGGCGGCGCTGCCGGGCTCGGCGCGGCCGAGCAGCCACAGCCGCTGCTGCGCGGGCGCGAGCGGGGTGGGGGCGTCGTCGTCATAGCGGCGCAACGGGATCCGAGTGCGGTCGCCGTCGCGGATGTGGGCGGCGAGTGCCGCGAGGGTCGGTGCCTGCAGCACGGCGCGGACGGGCACGTCGGTGCCGAAGGCGTCGGCGAGGCGGGCGGCGAGGACGACGGCGGACAGCGAGTCACCGCCGGCGGCGAAGAACCCGGCGTGGATGTCGGGCCGGGCGCCGAGCACGCTCTCGGCGACGGTGACGACGAGGTCCTCGACGTCGGTGAGCGGCCGGTCGTCGGCGGGCGCGTCCCCGGCGGTGTCGAGGTCGCGCAGGGCTGCGGTGTCGACTTCGCGCAGGGCTGCGGTGTCGAGTTTGCCGTTGACGGTGGTGGGCAGTTCCGGCAGCAACCGCAGCCGCGTCGGCATGCGGTGCGGCGGCACCACGTCGGCGAGCCCGGCGAGCACGCGGCTCGGCTCGACACCCGGATCGGCGGCGGCGAAGGCGACGAGCGCACCGCCCGCGGCCAGCGCGACGGCGTGCCGGATGCCGGGCTGCGCGAGCAGGGCGGCCTCGAGTTCCCCGGGTTCGATGCGCACGCCGCGGACCTTGAGCTGCCGGTCGGTGCGGCCCCGGAAGGCGAGGGTGCCGTCGGGACGGCGGTGCACCAGGTCGCCGGTGCGGTAGCGGCGGGTGCCGCCGGGGGCGGCGACGAACCGCTGCGCGGTGAGCGCGGGGGCGCCGAGGTAGCCGAGCGCGACGGATTCCCCGGCCAGGTACAGCTCGCCGACGGCGTCGTCGGGCACCGGGCGCAGGCGGGCGTCGAGCACGTGCGCGACGGTGCCGGGGACGGGCCGGCCGATGCCGCCGCGGCCGTCGACGTCGGTGAGGGTCGCGACGATGGTGGCCTCGGTGGGTCCGTACGCGTCGAGCATGTGCCGGCCGTCGGTCCAGCGGGCGGCGAGCGCCGGGGGCAGGGTTTCGCCGCCGGACGCGACGACCCGCAGGTCGGGCAGCTCGTGCGGGTCGAGGGTGCCGAGCACCGCGGGGGTGGACAGGTAGTGGGTGATGCGCTGCGCGCGCAGCAGCCGCTGCAGGTCCTCCCCCGCGTACACCTCCGGCGGGGCGACGACGAGGGTCGCGCCGGTGGTGTGGGCGAGCAGGATCTCGAGCAGGGCCGCGTCGAACGCCGGGTGGTAGCCCTGCAGCACGCGGTCGCCGGGTCCGACGCGGTAGCGGCGGGCGGCCTCGGCGGCGAGCGGGGCGAGGCCGGCGTGGGTGACGGCGACGCGCTTGGGCGCCCCGGTCGAGCCCGAGGTCGACACGACGTACGCGACGTTCGCCGGCGCCGGGCCGGCCGCGTCGGGGGCGCCGGTGAACGCGGCGCCGGTCTTGGTGATCGCCCACAGCCGCAGCACGTACTCGAGGCCGCGGGGCCGGTCGATGGGCACGACGGTGCCGGGGCCGGCGCCGGCGGCGCGCAGTTCGTCGGCGAGCGCGTCGGAGCGGGCGTCGAGTTCGCGGTAGGTCAGGGCGGTGTCGCCCTCGCGCAGGGCTTCCCGGTCGGGGTGCGCGGCGGCGGTGGCGCGCAGCAGGTCCGGCAGGGGTCGGGCCGGGGCGGGGGCGGCGCCGGTCAGCGGCGCGGCGGGACAGTCGACGGGCAGGTCCCCGACGGTGGTGCCGGGCGCGGCGACGAGGTGCCGCAGGACGGCGACGAACCGGTCCGCGAGCCGCCGCGCGGTGGGTCCGGCGAACCGCGACGCGTCGTGCACGAGGGTGCCGGCGTAGCCGTCCGCGGCGGGCGCGAACGCGAACTGCAGGTCGAATTTCGGTGCACCGCGGACGATCTCCTCGGCCTCGACGGTGAGGTCCCCGATCCGGGTGGGGGCGAGGGTGAAGTCCTGCAGGGCGAGCGCGACCTGCGGGGCGCGGCCGGGCAGGCCGGCGAGGATCTGCTCGTAGGGCACCCCGGCGTGGTCGAGGGCGGCGACGTCGAAGTCGCGGACCTGCGCGAGGAGCCCGGCGAACGGCATGTCGGGTTCCACGCGGGCGCGCAGCACGAGGGTCTCGAGGAACGGGCCGACGAGGTCCTCGACCTGCGCCCAGCGGCGGGCGGAGACCACGGCGGCGACGGCGACGTCGTGTCCGGCGCCGACGCGGGCGAGCAGCACCGACAGCGCGGCGTGCAGCACCATGAACTCGGTGGCGCCGTGGGCCCGCGCGAGCTCGGTGATCCCGGCGCGCACGTCGGCGGGCACCTCGAACGCGACGGTCCCGGCCTCCTGCTCCAACGACTCCGTCTCCGAACAACCTGCCTGCGTGGGTAATTCGACCGGATCGAGCCCGTCGAGGGCGCGCCGCCAGTGCGCGGCGTCCGCCTCCGGGATCCCGCGCGCCTGTTCCCACAGCGCGTAGTCGGCGTACTGCAGCGGCAGCGGCTCCCACCGCGGCGCCTGCCCGGCCGCGCGGGCGGCGTAGGCGACGGCGAGGTCGCGCAGCAGCGGCGCGAGCGACGGCCCGTCCGCCGCGGCGTGGTCCACGGTCAGGCGCAGGCGCCGTGGTGTCGTTTCGGTCCCCTCGAGGTCCCAATGGACACCACGGTCTGCCAGGACCTGATGCGGACCCTGCTCGTCGACGACGATGCGGGTGCGCAGGATCTCGTGCCGCGCCACGACGTCGCCGAGCGCGGCCTCGAGGGCGGGCACGTCGAGCGGGCCGGTCAGGCGCACGTCGGCGCGCAGCAGGTAGGCGTCGGGGTCGAGGCGGCTGAGCCCCCACAGGCGACGTTGCGCGCGGCTGAGCGGGATCCGGGCGGGGCGCGGGTGGACGGGCACCGGCCCGGCCTCGACGTCGAGTCCGCCGGCGTCGAGCGCGGCGGCGAGCCCCTCGACGGTGGGGTGCTCGAAGATCAGCCGCAGCGGCACGGCGACGCCGGTCTCCTCGCGCAGCCGGCCCACGAGCACGGTCGCGAGCAGCGAGTTGCCGCCGACGGCGAAGAAGTCGTCGGTCCTGCCGACCGGGGAGTCGAGCAGTTCGCCGTAGACCCGCGCGACGAGCGTCTCGGTCCCGGTGCCGGGCTCGTCGCGCCCGCCGAGGTCGAGGGCGGGCAGCCGCGCGACGTCGAGCTTGCCGTGCGCGGTGCGCGGCACCGCGTCGAGCGGCACGACGGCGACGGGCACGAGGTGGGCGGGCAGGCTCTGCCGCAGCCGCCCGCGCGCGTCCTCGGCGTCGACGCCGGCGGGCACGACGTAGGAGACGAGCGCCCCGTCGCGCACGACGGTCGCGGCCTGCTCGACGCCGGGCACGGTCCGCAGCGCGGCGTCGACCTCGCCCGGTTCGATGCGCACGCCCCGCAGCTTGACCTGATCGTCGCTGCGCCCCACGAACCGCAACGCGACCCCGCCGCCCGTGCGCGTTTCTGGTAGCTCCGACGACCGGAAACGCGCACGGGCCCAGCGGGCCAGGTCGCCCGTGCGGTACCGGCGACGACCGCCGTCGGCGGCGACGAACCGCGTCGCGGTGCGGCCCGGGTCGTCGCGGTACCCGTCGGCGAGCCGCTCCCCCGCCAGGTACAGCTCGCCGGCCACGCCGGTGGGCACGGGCCGCAGCCGTTCGTCGAGCACGACGGCCTGGACCCCGCGCACGGGGGTGCCGATCACGACGTCCGCGCCGGGCACCAGCGGCGGCGAACAGGTGGCGAAGACGGTGGCCTCGGCGGGGCCGTAGCCGTTGTAGAGGCGACGGCCCGCGCCCCACCGGGCGACGAGCTCGTCGCTCACGGCCTCGCCGCCCAGCATGAGCACCCGCAGGTCGGGCAGCGCCCGCGGCGGCACGGTCGCCAGCGCCGACGGGGTGACGCACGCGTGCGTGATGCGCTCGCCGGCGAGCAGGTCGGCGAGGGCGTCGCCGCCGTACGCGTCGGGCCCGGCGACGACGAGGGTCGCGCCGGCGGTGCCCGCGACGAGCAGCTCGAGCATCGCCGCGTCGAAGCTCGGCGACGCGACGTGCAGCATCCGGTCGCCGGGCGCGGCGGCGAACCGCTCGGCGAGGTCCTCGGCGAGGGCGCTCACCCCCCGGTGGGTGATGGTGACGCCCTTGGGGTTTCCGCTGGTTCCGGAGGTGAACACCAGGTAGGCGGGCGCGCCGGAGCCCGGGTCGGCCACCTCGACACCGTCACCGTGAAAGCCGTCACCGTGAAAGCCGGCACCGTGGGAGCCGGCGACATCGAGCCAGGTCACGGTGGCGGGCAGCAACCCGCGGTGCGCGGCGCCGGTGACGCCGACGGTCGCGTCGCCGAGCATCGCGGCGAGCCGCGCGGCGGGCTGGGCGGGGTCGACGAGCATCGGGGCGGCGCCGAGCCGGGCGATGCCCCACACCGCGACGACGGAGTCGAGCGAGCGGGGCAGCGCGCACGCGACGGCCGTGCCGGGCCGGGCGCCGGCGGCGTGCAGCCGGGCGGCGAGCGCGTCGACGCGCGCGAGCAGCTGCGGGTAGGTCAGTTCGGTGTCGCCGTCGCGCACGGCCACACCGTCGCCGCCGCGGGCGGCGCCGGCGGCCAACCACTGCCACAGCGTCCGCGCCGGGGCCGGCTCGGGGCCGGCGGCGGGGACGAGCGCGGCGCGTTCCCGCTCGGTGAGCAGGTCGATGTCGCCGATCCGCACGGCCGGGTCGGCGACGGCGGCCCGCAGGATCGCGACGTACCGGTCGGCGAACGCGGCGACGGTGCCCGCGTCGTACAGGTCGGTGGCGTAGGCGAATTCGAGGTCGACGCCGGTGCCGGTCTCGGTGACGACGAGCTGGACGTCGAAGTTGGCGTGCTCGTCGGCCACCGGCAGCACCCGCGCGGTCAGGCCGGGCAGCTCGAACGCGTCGACGGTGGGGCGGCGCAGCGACAGGGCGACCTGGAACAGCGGATGCCGGGCGGGGTTGCGGGCGGGATTGAGGCGTTCGACGAGGGTCTCGAACGGCGCGTCGGGGTGGGTGTAGGCGGCGAGGTCGCGGGCGTGGACCTCGGCGAGCAGGTCGGCGAAGGTGGCGTCCGGGTCGACGGGGGTGCGCAGGACGAGGGTCCCGGCGAACATGCCGACGAGGTCGTCGAGCTGCGGGTCGCCGCGCCCGGCGACGACGGTGCCGACGGCGATGTCGTCGCCGGCGCCGTGCCGGGCCAGCAGCACGGCCAGCGCCGCGTGCAGCACCATGAACGTCGTCGCGCGACCGTCCCGCGCGAGCCGCGAAACACCTTCGGCGACGACGGGATCCACCGCCACCCGGTGGGTGGCACCGCGGCCGGTCGGGCGCGCGGGCCGCGGCCGGTCGCCGGGCAGGGTCACCTCGTCGGGCAGGCCGGCGAGCACGGTCGCCCAGTGCGCGAGCTGCCCGTCGGCGTCGGCGCGCTGCCAGCGGCTGAAGTCGGTGTACTGCACCGGCAGCGGCGCCCACCGCGGCGCCTGCCCGGCGCGCCGGGCGGTGTAGGCGTCGACGATGTCGCCCAGCAGCGGGGTGAGCGACCATTCGTCGGCGGCGATGTGGTGCACCACCACCGCGAGCACGTGCCGCCGCGGCGCGAGCCGGTACAGCCGCATCCGCACCGGCGTCTCGCGGGTGAGATCGAAGCCGGGGGCGGCGAATTCGCGGACGAACTCGTCGAGCCCCCCGGCGGGCACGGCGACGGGCTCGAGTCCGGGCCGCGCGACGGGCCGCACCACCTGCGCGGTGGGGTCGGGGTACACGGTGCGCAGGGTGCGGTGCCGGTCGAGGACGTCGGCGACGGCGGCGGTGAGCGCCGCGACGTCGAGCCGGCCGTCGAGCCGCACCGCGAACGGCAGGTTGTAGCTGCCGGATCCGGGGTCGAGCCGGTTGACGAACCACAGCCGCTGCTGCGCCGGCGACAGCGGCGCCGGGGCGTCGTCGCCGGCCGCGACGAGCGGGGCACGGCGACGGCCGGTGCCGGCGCGGGCGGCGAGGAGCGCGGCGAGGCCGGCGACGGTGGCGGCGTCGAACACGTCGCGGACGGTGACGTCGACGTCGGCGATGTCGGCGAGGCGCCCGGCGAGGCGGGTCGCGAGCAGCGAGTTGCCGCCGAGCGCGAAGAAGTCGTCGCCGGCGCCGACGGGCCCGGCGCCGAGCAGTTCCCGGTACACCTCGGCGACGAGTTCCTCGAGCGGCCCGTGCGGGGCGAGGCCGCCGGTGGGGGCGACGGCGGGTGCGGGCAGGGCCGCGCGGTCGAGCTTGCCGTTGGCGGTGCGCGGCAGCGCATCCAGCGCGACGGCGGCGGCGGGCACGAGGTAGTCGGGCAGGGTGCGGCGAAGCTCGCGCAGCGCCCCGGTAGGTGAGCCGCCGACGAGGTAGGCGACGAGCCGGTCGTCGCGCAGCACCACCACCGCCTGGGTGACGCCGTCGCAGCGCAGCAGGGTGGCCTCGATCTCGCCGGGTTCGATGCGGTAGCCGCGCAGCTCGAGCTGGTCGTCGGCGCGGCCCCGGTGGTGCAGCACCCCGTCGCGGCCGCGGCGGCCGAGGTCGCCGGTCCGGTAGCGGCGGGCGCCGCCGGGCGCGGCGACGAACCGGGTGGCGGTCAGGCCGGGGCGGCCGCGGTAGCCGCGGGCGAGTTGGCCTCCGGCGACGTAGAGTTCACCGACGGTGCCGGGCGGGGTGCGGCGCAGCGACCGGTCCAGGATCTGCACGTCGAGCCCGGGCAGCGGCCGCCCGACGCCGGGCTCGGCGGCGGGGCCGCGGGTGACGTGCACGGTGGTCTCGGTGATGCCGAACATGTTCACCGCGCGCACGTGCGGCCGGTCCGCGAGCCACGGCCGGACCCGCCCGGGGTCGAGGGCTTCGCCGCCGAAGATCAGCAGCCGCAGCGTGGGCAGCGCGGTGTCGACGGTGGCGAGCTGGCCGAACGCGGTGGGCGTCTGGTTGAGGACGGTGACGCCCTCGCCGTCGAGCAGCGCGGCGAACGCCCCGGGGTCGCGGGCGGTGTAGTGGTCGACGACGACGAGGCGCCCGCCGGTGGTCAGCGCCCCCCACATCTCCCACACGGAGAAGTCGAACGCCGGGGAGTGGAACAGGGTCCACACGTCGCGCGGGCCGAACCCGACGTCGCCGGTGGCGGCGAACACCGCCGCGGCGGCCTCGTGCCCGACGAGCACGCCCTTGGGGGTGCCGGTGGAGCCGGAGGTGTAGATCAGGTACGCGCCGGCACCGGCAGGCACGGCCGCATCGAACGCGGCGCCGGCGTCCAGGCGTTGCCGAACCTCGGGCGCATCGACGTGCAGGAGAGCCACATCCGTGTCGACCGCGAACCCGGTGTCGCACAGCACCGCGGCGGGGGCGGCGTCGTCGAGCAGGGCGCGCAGCCGCGCCGGCGGGTGGGTGACGTCCAGCGGCAGGTACACGGCGCCGGCGCGGGCGACGGCGAGGATCGCCACCACCAGGTCGAGCGAGCGGGGCAGCGCGACGGCGACGACGTCCTCGACGCCGAGCCCGCGCTCGGCGAGCATTTCGGCGAGCGCCCCGGAGCGGGCGTGCAGCTGGGCGTAGGTCAGGGTGTCGGCGCCGTGGGTGAGCGCGACCGCGTCGGGGCGGCGGCGTGCCTGCTCGGCGACCAGCGCGGGCAGCGTGGCCGTGTCGGGGGCCGGCCGGGGTGCGGACGCGTCGTCGTCGGGGCCGAGCAGGTCGATGCCGCCGACGGCGACGGCCGGGTCGGCGGTGACCACGTCGAGGATGCGCAGCAGGAACGGCGCCCACGCGGCGACGGTGTCGTGGTCGAACAGGCCGCGGTCGTAGGTGAGCACCCCGTCGAGCCCGGTGGGGGTGCCGACGGCGGAACGGTTCTCGCGGACGGTGACCTCGAGATCGAATCGGGCCGTGCCGGTGGACATCTCGCGGACCCCGGTCACGCCGGGCACGTCGAGGCCGTCCAGCGCGAAGCTCTCGTAGGCGAGCATCACCTGGAAGACCGGGTGGTGCCGCGACGCGGAGGCGCCGAGGGCGTCGACGACCCGGTCGAACGGCACGTCGGCGTGCGCGAACGCGTCGAGGTCGACGCGGCGGGCGTCGGCGAGCAGTTCCGCGAACGTCGCGCGGGCCGGCACGGGCAGCCGCAGCGCGACGGTGCCGACGAACATGCCGGCCACGTCGTCGAGCATCGGGTCGACCCGCCCGGAGACGGGGGTGCCGACGGTGACGTCCTCGGCGGCGGCCAGGGTCGCGAGCAGCACGGCGAGCGCGGCGTGCACGACCATGAACGTCGTCGCGTCGTGGGCGCGGGCCAGCTTGTCGACGGCGGCGTGCAGTTCGGCGGGCACCGAGAAGCGCACGCGCCCGGCGGCACCGTCGCCGTCGCCGCGGGGACGGTCGGTGGGCAGGGCCAGCAGCGGCGGGGCGCCGGCGAGGGTGCGGGTCCAGTGCGCGAGCTGGCGGGCGGCGAGGCTGTCGGGATCGGCCGGGTCGCCGAGCAGGGTGTGCTGCCAGCGGGCGTAGTCGCGGTAGGTGACGGGCAGCGGCGGCCACGCCGGGGTGCGCCCCTCGCGCCGGGCGGCGTAGGCGAGCGCGAGGTCGCGGCCGAGCGGCAGCAGCGAGAGCCCGTCGACGGCGATGTGGTGCAGCACCACCGCGAGGGTGTAGCCGGCGCCGGTGCGGTAGAGGCGGGTGCGCAGCGGCGGGTCGACGGTGAGATCGAAACCGGTGCAGGCGAATTCGGTGAGGGCGTCGTCGAGGTCGGCGGGTGTCGCGTGTGGCGCGAGGTCGAGGGCGACGCCGGGCAGCACCCGCTGCGTCGGCCCGTCCGGGCCGTCGGGGTGGACGGTGCGCAGCACGGCGTGCCGGGCGATCACGTCCGCGGCGGCGGTCGCGAGGGCGTCGAGGTCGGTGCCGGCGGCGAGGTCGACGGCGAACGCGACGTGGTCGCCGGGGGCGGCGTCGGCGACGTCGAGCCGGTTGGTGAGCCACATCCGCTGCTGCGCCGGCGCGAGCGGCACCGGACCGGTGTCGTCGGTCGGCAGCAGCGGAAGGCGTTCGCCGGCAATCGGATCGGACACGGCGACGGCGAGGCCGGCGACGGTGGGGTGCTCGAAGATCTCCCGCACGCCGACGCGGTGGCCGGCGACCGCGCCGAGGCGCGCGGCGAGCTGGGTGGCGAGCAGCGAGTTGCCGCCGAGCGCGAAGAAGTCGTCGTCGGCGGCGACGGTGGGCACGTCGAGCAGGTCGGCGACGGCACCGGCGACGAGTTCCTCGGCGGCGCTGCGATATCCGGTGCTCGGACGGTCCGGGTCTGCGGTGGGTCCGGGCAGCGCGGCGCGGTCGATCTTGCCGGTACTCGTGAGCGGCAGCGCGTCGAGGACGGTGACCGTGGCGGGCACCATGTGCCGCGGCAGCCGCGCGGCGACGAACTCCCGCAGCTCGGCCGGGTCGAGGCGGGCGGGGTCGGGACCGTGTACGTACGCGACAAGCGCCTCGCCCCGCACGACGGTGACGGCGGCGGCGACCGCGGGATGCCCGGTGAGGGTGGCGTCGATCTCGCCGAGTTCGATGCGGAATCCGCGGAGCTTGACCTGATGGTCGACCCGCCCGACGAACTCGAGGGCGGCTCCGCCGCCGGTGTGTCCTTTGGGCTGCTCCGGCCGCCCGAAGGGCACACCGCTCCAGCGCACCAGGTCGCCCGTGCGGTACATGCGACCGCCGCCGAACGGGGACGCGACGAAGCGGCTCGCGGTCAGGCTCGGCATTCCGAGGTAGCCGCGGGCCAGGCCCGGCCCGGCGAGGTACAGCTCGCCGACCACGCCGACGGGCACGGGCCGCAGCCGCGGGCCGAGCACGAGCGCGGTGACGCCGTCGAGGCCGGTGCCGATGGTCAGCCGCTCCCCCGGCACGAGCGGCGCGCTGGCGGTGGCGAGCACGGTGGTCTCGGTGGGCCCGTACACGTTGAGCATGGTCCGGCCGGGCGCCCACCGGGCCGCGGTCTCGGCCGGCCACGCCTCGCCGCCGACGGCGAGCACGCGCAGCGCGTCCAGGCCCGCGGGGTCCAGTTGCGCAGGCACGGCCGGGGTGGAGAACCAGTGCGTGATGCGCTCGGCGCGCAGCAGTTCCAGCAGGTCCTCGCCGCCGTACACGTCCGGCGGCGCGACGACGAGCGTGCCACCGACCGCGGCCGCCATGAGGTATTCGAGCACCGACGCGTCGAACGTGGGCGACGCGGCGTGCAGCACCCGCGCCTGCGGGTCGAGGTCCATCCGGCTGCGCAGCGCCCCGACGAGCGGCGCGAGCCCCCGGTGGGTGACGACGACCCCCTTCGGCACGCCGGTCGAGCCGGAGGTGTAGACGAGGTAGGCGGCGTGGTCGGACCGCAGCGTCCGCGTCCGGTCGGCGTCGGTGATCTCACCCGACCGTGCGGATCCGGCGTCCGGGTCGACGAAGTCGACGCCGTCGGGCAGCGACGTACCGGGCCGGGCGACGACGTGCCGCACCCCGGCGTCGGCGAGGATCCGGGCGATCCGCACCGCGGGCTGCGCGGGGTCGACGGGCACGAACGCCGCCCCGGTCAGCGCGACGGCGGCCACCACGCGCACCGAGTCCACCGACCGCGGCAGCAGAATCGCCACCCGATCCTCCGGGCCGAGACCGCGCTCGATCAGGTGCCACGCCAACGGTGTTGCGGCGGCGATCAACTCGACCGGCACGCCGCACGGCGCCGCGACCAGCAGCGGGTGCGCGGCGAGCAGCTCCGGCAACGTCGCGACCGGCCCGGGGTCTGCCAGGACGACCTCGGGAGCGCCGAGTTCGAGATCGCCGACGGGTGCCTGCGGCGCGGCGACGGCCGCGTCGAGCACCGCGTGCAGGCGGGCCACCGCGGCGGCGACCGTCGCGCGCTCGAACAGGGCACCGTCGTAGATCACCCGTCCGCACAGCGAGCCGTCGGGCAGCTCGCGCACCGCGATCTCCACGTCGAACCGGGCGCGGCCGGACGGGATCTCCTCGGCGCGCACCCTCAGCCCGGGCAGCGCGAGGTCGGGCACGGCGACGTTGTCGTAGGCGAGCATCACCTGGAACGGCGCGAAGCCGAGCGCGTCGACGACGCGGTCGAACGGCACCGTCGCGTGCGCGTAGGCGTCGAGGTCCGCGCGACGGGCGGCGGCGAGCAGCTCGGTGAACGACGCGGCCGGGTCCACGTCGAGCCGCAGCGCGACGGTGCCGACGAACATGCCGACGAGACGCTCGAGGTCGGGGTGCTCGCGGCCGGCCGTGCCGGAGCCGACGGCGACGTCGCGCCCCCCGGTCCACGCCGACAGCCACACGGCGACGGCGGCGTGCACCGCCATGAACGCGGTGGCGTCGTGCGCGGCGGCCAGGCGGCGCAGCGCCTCGAACCGCGCGGCGGGGACGGCGAATTCGAGCGATTCGGCCGCTCCGGGGCGGCCGGGGCGGGGACGGTCGGTGGGCAGCGTCGGCGCCTCGCCCAGCCCGGCGAGCGTGGTGGTCCAGTGCGCGAGTTCGCGGGCGGCGAGGCTGTCCGGGTCGTCCGCGTCGCCGAGCAGGGCGCGGTGCCAGCGGGCGTAGTCGGAGTACCGCAGCGGCAACGGCTCCCACCGCGGGCCGTGCCCGGCGGCGCGGGCGGCGTAGGCGGCGGCGAGGTCGAGGGTCAGCGGCACGAACGACGCGCCGTCCACGGCGATGTGGTGGGCGACGACGGCGAGCACGTGCCGGTCCGGGCCCACGCGCAGCAGCCGCACCCGCAGCGGGATGCCGGTGGCGAGGTCGAACGGTGCGGCGGCCCACTCGGCGATCAGGGCGTCCACGTCGGCCGGGTCGACGGGTTCGACGTCGAGCGCGGGCAGCACCTCGGCGACGGGCCGGACCCGTTGCCGCGGGCCGGGTTCGGTGAACACCGTGCGCAGGATCTCGTGCCGGTCGAGGACGTCGCCGAGCGCGGCGCGCAGCGCGGCCACGTCGAGGGTGCCGTCGAGGTGCAGCGCGAACGGCAGGTGGTAGGCGGCGGTGTCACCCTGCGCGAGCAGCCACAGCCGTCGCTGGGCGGGGGCGAGCGGCGCGGGCGTGTCGTCGTCCGAGCGGGTGGGCGCGGGCATCGCGGCGGCCGGTCCGGCGTCGACGGCCGCGGCGAGTCCGGCGACAGTGGGGTGGTCGAACACGTCGCGCAGGTGCACGTCGCGGCCGAGCGCGACCCCGAGCCGCGCCGCGAGCTGTGCCGCGCCGAGCGAATGCCCGCCGAGGGCGAAGAAGTTCGCGTCCGCCCCCACCCGGTCGACGCCGACGATCTCGCACATCAGCTGCGCGACGAGCGTCTCGGTCGGGCCGGTCGGGGGCCGCGAGCCGGTGGCCGTGTCCACCGCGGGGGCGGGCAGGGCGCGACGGTCGATCTTGCCGCCCGGGGTGAGCGGCAGCGCGTCGAGGACGGTGACCGTCGCGGGCCGCAGGTAGGCGGGCAGGCGCTCGGCGAGGCGGGCGTGCACGTCGTCGGGCTCGACGTCGCCGACGACGTAGGCCGCGAGGGTGTCGCCGTGGACGACGACGGCCGCGCTCGCGACGTCGCCGAGGGCGGCGAGCGCCGCCTCGACCTCGCCGGGTTCGATGCGGTAGCCGCGAATCTTCACCTGCCGGTCGGCGCGCCCGACGAACTCCAGGACGTCCCCGCCGCCCGTGCGCGTTTCTGGTAGCTCCGACGACCAGAAACGCGCACGGCTCCAGCGCACCAGGTCTCCTGTGCGGTACACGCGGCCGAACGGCGACGCGACGAACCGGGCCGCGGTCAGCGCCGGGTCGCCGAGGTAACCGCGGGCGACGGCCGGCCCACCCAGGTACAGCTCGCCGACCGCGCCGACGGGCACCGGGTGCAGCCGCGCGTCGAGCACGACGGCCGTCACGCCGTGGACGGGTGCGCCGATGGGCACTCCCCCACCCGGCCGCAGCGGCTCGCTGAGCGTGGCGAGGACGGTGGCCTCGGTGGGCCCGTACGCGTTGAGCATCGTGCGCCCGCGCGACCACCGGTCGGCGACGTCGACCGCCAGGGCCTCGCCGCCCGCGTCGAGCATCCGCAGCGCCGGCAGGTCGGCCTCGGGCGTGACGGCCAGGACGGCGGGCGCGGTGATCGCGTGGGTGACGGCCTGTTCGCGCAGCAGCGCGGCCAGGTCCGGTCCGCCGACCACGTCGGGCGGGCAGACCACGAGGGTGGCGCCGGTGTCGAAGGCCAGCAGCAGTTCCTGCAGCGACGCGTCGAAACTCGGGGCGGCCAGGTGCAGCACGCGCGACGCGGCGTCGGCCGGGTACCGCTCCCGCAGCGTCGCGACGAGTCCGGCGAGACCGCGGTGGCCGACGGCGACGGCCTTGGGGGTGCCCGTGGAGCCGGACGTGTGGATCACCCACGCGAGGTGGTCGGGGTGCAGCGGACGCAGCCGTTCGCCCGCGTCGAACGGCGCCGGCGACACCTCGCCGCCCGCCGGATCCACGCGGGTCACGCCGTCGGGCAGGGCGACGTCGTCGCCGCACACCGCGACGGGCACGTCGCGCAGCAGTTCGGCGAGCCGCAGCGCCGGCGTGTCCGGATCGATCGGGGTATAGGCGGCGCCGGCCTTGGCGACGGCCCACAGCGCGACCACCGAGCCGGCCGAGCGCGGCAGCAGCACCGCGACCCGGTCGTCGGGTCCCGCGCCGCACGCAATCAGCCTGCGCGCGAGCGCAGTTGAACGCTCGTCCAGTTCCCGGTAGGTCAGCGCGGCGGCGCCGTCGCGCACGGCGACGCGGTCCGAGCCGGCGTGCGCGGTGAGCACGTCGGGCAGCAGGCGTACGTCCTCGACGTGCGGGCCACGCGCGGGGACGAGGTCGGCGAGTTCGCCGGTCGCCGCGAGCGGCAGGTCGCCCACCGCGTGGTCGGCCGACCGCGCGAACGCGCCGAGGAAGTCCAGGAACCGCCGGTGGTGCCGGGCGAGCGTCTCGTCGCCGTACCGGCGCGGGTTGGCCTCGAAGTCCACCCGCGTGCTGCGCCCGGCGATCCCGGCGTACACGTTCACCGACAGGTCGTCGACCGGGCCGGTGGAGAGCAGGTTGTAGTTGCCGGTGATGTCGCCGTACGCGTACTCCGGGTTGAACATCATCAGGTTCACCACGGGCCCGAACGCGCTGCGGGTCTCCCGGTGATCGCCGACGGCGTGCAGGTCGCGCAGCATGTCCTCGTAGCGGTACCGCTGGTGCCGCAGCGCCCCGGTCAGCTCCACCTGCACGCGCCGCACCAGCTCGGCGACGGTCACGTCCGGTTCCACGCCCACCCGCAGCGGCACGATGTTCGAGATCGAGCCCGCCGAGCGGCGCAGCGGCGCGGTGGTGCGGGCCGAGACCGGCAGGCTCAGCGCGACGTCCGTGGTGCCGGTCATGCGGGCCAGGTAGGCGGCGAAGGCGGCGACAACGATCGGGACGTCGGTGGAGTTGGCGTCGCGGGCCAGCTCGGCGACGGCGTCGGTCACCTCGGCGGTGAGTGCCGCGCCGACGTGTCGGCACGGCATCGTGGGGGCGGCGGAACCGGCGGCGAGCGTGACGGGCGGCGGCAGGTCCACCAGGCGCTGCCTCCAGTGCTCGCGGTCGGTGGCCTGCCGCGTGCTGCCGACGTAGGCGAGCTCGTGTTCGGCGATTCGCTCGAGGCTCAGCGCCGCGAGCGGCGGCGGTTCCTCCCCGCGCGCCCACGCCGTGTATAGCTCGGCGCTGCGGCCGAGCATCACCATGCCGCCGTGCCCGTCGAGGGCGAGGTGGTGGATGTAGGTGAAGAGGTAGAAGTGCTCGTCGGCGAGCTGGATCAGCGTGGTGGCGATGAGCCGATCGTCCAGCGGGTCGAGCGGACGGGTGTAGGTCTCGTCCATCCACCGTCGCGCCTCGGCCTCGGGGTCGTCGTGGCCGCGCAGGTCCAGGTAGCCGGGGTAGTCGTCGACGTCGGGGATCACCCGTTGCCGCGGCTCGCCGTCGACGATCTCAAGGAACAGCGTTCCGGATTCGACCTCGCGGGCGGCCTGGTTGCAGGCCGCGCGGATCAGGTCCGCGTCGAGCGGGCCGTGCAGGTCCAGGTACTGGGCGATGGTGAACGGGACGTCCGGGGTGAGCTGCTGAGCAAACCACAGTCCACGCTGACTCGTGGACATGGCAAAAGACGGCACCGCACCCCCTCGTGTTTCCCTCGAGATCGACGGGTGTGCAGTGGAACCCCTCGATCGACCACGGCGTGGACGCCTCCCTGCATCCATCACCGTCGAATACATCGACCCTAACGATCCTCGGCGTTACTCACCACTCGAACCGACCAGCCGACCGGTTTCTCGGTTATGGTCACCCCGGAGGAATCGAAGGGGGTTTGACCGCGTGAACGATGTTACCGACGAGTCACTTTCGCCGGAACCACGGCGGCGCAAGGTGCGCCGACGCAAGACCGACGAGCAAATCGCCGCCGAGCGCCACAAGCGCCGGACCGTCGCGATCGGTTGCACCGCAGGAGCAGTCGTCGTCGTCGGACTCGGCACCTGGCTGGCTTACGAAGGGCTGCAGGCGAAGTCGAGCCTCGAACAGGCACGGGAGTATGCCACCAGTTCGAAAGAGGCTCTACTGGCGGGTGATACCGAGACGGCCCTGCGCACCGCCGGCGACGCCGACAAGTACGCGAAGCAGGCCCAGGACTCCACCCACTCGCTGCCGTGGAGCATCGCCGCGGCCATCCCCTGGCTCGGCAGCCCCTTCGCCTCGAGCCAGCAGATGAGCGACGTTGTGACAGGCCTCACATCCGACGTTCTGGTGCCCGCCGTGGACGCCGGCTCGGCCGTCTCCCCCGATCAGCTGATCCTCGACGGCGCCCGCATCAACCTCGCTGCCCTGCGCGACGCCGCACCCGTCCTCGAGACCACGGCAGCCGCGGCCGCCGAACTCGATGCCCGGGCGCAGAACATCGACGCCACCTACCTGGGCCTGATCGACGACGCGCGCGTCCAATTGCAGGATCAGACAGGCGAATTGTCCGGTTTACTACACAACACCTCTCTCGCGGCCGAGATCGCGCCGGCCATGCTGGGCGCCGACGGGCCGCGCAGCTACTTCATCGGCTTCCAGACCAATGCCGAGGCTCGCGGCACGGGCGGCCTGCTCGGCGGGTTCGGCATCGTGCGCGCCGCCGACGGTGCGGTGCGGGTGGACGACCTGGCGAGCAACCGGGAACTGCGGACGAACTACCAGCCCATCGACCTGGGACCGGACTTCGCCCGCACCTACGGGCACAGCCGGCCGACAGTCGACTTCCGCAACAGCAATGTCAGCTCGCATTTCCCGTACGCGGCGCAGATCTGGCAGTCCCTGTGGCAGCAGGAGTCGGGCGAGCGGGTCGACGGCGCGGTGGCGACCGATCCGGTGGCGCTCAGCTACGTACTAGAGGTGGTCGGCCCGGTCACGATGCCGGACGGCGAGAAGATCACCGCCGACAACGTCGTCGAGCTCACCGAATCCACGGCGTACTCGCGGTTCGGCGACAACCAGGCGGCCCGCAAGCAATACCTGGAACGGGTGGCATCGGCGGTCGTCCAGAAGATGACGGGCAGCATCAGCCGCCCCCAGGCCCTGCTGGAAGCCCTCGGCCGCGCGGCGAGCGAAGGGCGGCTCGCCGTGTGGAGCGCCAACCCGGACGAGCAGGCGGTTCTTGCGGGAACACCGCTCGGCCACACGGTTCCCGAGGACTCCGCCCCGTACGCGGGCGTGGTCGTTAACAATCTCGGCGGCAACAAGCTGGACTACTACCTGCGACGCGAGATCGAGTACACCGCCGGCTCTTGCGACGGCGATACCCGGAGCTCCACGGTCACGGTGCGTCTGAGCAACGACCTACCGGCCGGTGACTTCACCAACTACGTAGCCGGAATGTTCGACAACCCGATCGGCGCGCCGTTCGGCGCCAACCTGACCGATCTGTCACTGGTCGCCACCCAGGGGGCGAGGCTCGACAAGGTGACGGTGAACGGGACAGCGGCCATGAGCTTCACCGGTAAGGAACTGGGGCACCCCGTCTACAGCGTGCAGCTTCCGGTTCCGCGCGGCGAGACGGCCGAGATCGTCTTCGAGCTGACGGAACCTGTCGTCGAGGGCGAGGCACGTATCCCGGTCCAGCCACTCGTCGACGAGCCGGAATTCAGCGTGGAGGTGCCTGTCTGCGGATAGGGCTAACTGGGCGGCTCTACAGCCACCGACCCGGCCCGCCTCGCTTATAGCGACGGAAGGACGCCCAGAAACCCCATGCTGCGATACCGAATCCGACAAAGGACAGAAGGTCGGATTCCGTGAGACCGTGGCCAGGATTGAACACGTACAGCACCCGGCCCTCGAGGGGGCCACTCAGCGCGAGCCACAGAAACGACGCCACCGCGACAGCCGTGCTCGATAGTGCGTTCGGGCGAGCCAGGCACCATGCAGACGCCGCGAAGAGCGAGCACATGAAAACCAGAGCATGAAAGATTTCCGGACTGACGATCGTGCACCCCTGATCTCACGCTGCGTACGATGCGATGAGCTTCAACCCTAACGGCCGCGAGGAAGATCTTCGCGCCCAGCCGCCTGCACTGACGTATACAGGTGCAACTCGGGCCGGATGCAGTGCGCACTCCTTCACACGAATGCCACCGCCCGAACCTACCTCCTTGGTGGTCCTAGTCAGACGTTCGTCGGGGGTTGTGCCAGGCGATGGGATCGGCGGGGTAGAGCCCACAAGCGCAGTCGAAAGCCCTGTCGGGACTACCGCTCGGCCGCCCGGTGGACAGGACCGAGTCCTGGTCCTTTCCATTGCAGGCCAGATAGATCGCGAAACCCCAGCTATGGGCAGAGCCCAGATTGCGCAGCGTCAGCGGCAGCACCGTGTCGTCGGCGAGCGTGCCATCGAAGTGAGCGAACGCGCCTCGGAATCGGGCATCGATGCCACGCAGCGGTGACCAGCGGCCCCATGCATGGTCGAGCAACCGCAGGCGCAGCGAGTTCTTCGTCGATTCCGATGGCGAGTTCGGCACGACGTCCCCGTGACCGGGTCGCCGTGACGGCAGGCGGACCGGATCCGGCAGAGTTGAGGCATGAGTGACCTGGTGGTACCGGCGTGGAGGCGCTGGTGGCGGTCTCGATCGAGGTGAGCCTGGCCGACCGTGCCGAACTCAAACGACGGATCCACCCCCGCAGCGGCAGGTTCTGCGGCCGCTGATCGTGGTGTGTCGACGGACATGAGAACCTGACCGTACGCGGACAGGAAGATGACCGCTGACGGCCAATAAGAGCCGACTGTGTGCGGACACGAAAGTGACCATCGACGGTCACGAATCTGCCCAGACCATCCCATTCGCCCCGGCGCGTCCGCGCCGGGGCGGCCCCTCCCGTGGTTTCGATTGCGATGCCTAGTCGAATCGAACGCCCCGGGAGGGACCACTGTGAAGTCTGACGGAGAACTGATGGACATACTCAATGCCTACGATCTGACCGGCTCGTACCGTGCCGCCGCGCAGTTGTGCGGCTGCTCGCACAACACCGTCAAGAAGGCCGTCGAGGGCCGGGCGGCGGGGCTGCCGCCGGCGGTGCGGCGCGCCCGGTTGATCGACGACTGGCACGACGTGCTCGAGGGGTGGGTGGCCGAGTCCCGCGGCAAGATCCGCGGCGACGTCGCGCACCGGCGGTTGCAGGCACTCGGCTACACCGGCACCGACCGTACCACCCGGCGGGCACTGTCGGAGATCAAAACCCAATGGCGACTGGGTAATACGCGAGTGCACCGCCCGTGGGTGACCGAACCGGGGTTGTGGCTGCAGTACGACTTCGGGGACGGTCCGGTCGTGGACGGCCGCAAACTGGTCCTGCTCGTCGCGTGGCTGGCGTGGTGCCGGTACCGGGTGGTGCTCGTGCTGCGGGACCGGACCGCGGCCAGCGTGTTCGCCGGCCTCGACCGGGTCTTCCGCATCCTCGGCGGCGCCCCGACCTACCTGCTCACCGACAACGAGAAGACCGTCACCACCGGTCACATCGCCGGGGTCCCGGTCCGGAACCGGCAGGCGGTGACGTTCGGACGCTACTACGGCATCTCGGTGCTGACCTGCGCTCCGGCCGATCCCGCCTCGAAGGGCGGGGTGGAGAACGCCGTCAAACTCGCCAAGGCCGACATCGTGCCCACCGAGACGAACCTGCTGTCCCGCTACGACAGCGTCGCCGCGGTCGAGGCGGCCGCCGCGGAGTTCATGGACCAGGTCAACACCCGCACCCACCGCGCCACCGGCCGCGTCCCGGCCGAGATGCTCACCGAGGAACGCCCCCGGCTGCACGCGATACCGGACCTGCCGCACACCGCCGCGCTCGGGGTCACCCGTCGTGTCCCCGACACCACCCCGATGATCACCTTCGAACACGGCCAATACTCCGTTCCGGCAACACTGTTGGGGCACAGCGTGTGGGTGCGCCACCACGCAGGCACCGACGAGATCGTCGTCTGCGCCCTCGACGACGGCGGCCCGGTCGAAGTCGCCCGGCACCGGCGCACCACCGTCGGCAGCCCCGCGATCGACGACCGACACTTCCCCGACCACCGCGCCACGGTCCCCGGCGACTACCGGGTCCGTGCCCGCACCGCCGCCGAACACGCCTTCCTCGCCATCGGCGAGGGCGCGGCCTGCTGGCTCAAGGAAGCCGCCGCCGTCGGCACCGAACGCATGGGGCAGAAGATGGCCCATGCGGTCGCACTGTCCACCCTCGTCGACCGCGCCGACGTCGACTGGGCACTCGGGCACGCCGCGGTGCACGGCCGCTTCGCCACCGGCGACCTCGACTCGATCCTGCGCGCCAAGGGCCTGGATCCGACCCGCCACCGAGCCCGCGAGGACACCTCCCTCGCCCAGGGAACCCGGGGATGGACCCTGCTGGGCGCCACCGGACCCGACGAGGAGGTGGGCGCATGAACCCCACGACGGCACCGCTGTCCGCCGACGTCGAGGCCCTGATGCGGCAGCTGCGGCTGCCGCATGCCCGTGCGATCGCCGCCGACGTGCTGGCCACCGCCCGCTCGCAGCGGTGGGACCCCACCGAGGTGATCAAAGCACTGTTGGCGGAGGAGGCGGCCGGGCGGGCCCGGTCGATGCTCGCCTCCCGCCGCAAGGCCGCCGGATTTCCCACCGGCAAGACCTTCGACGTCTGGGACGAGACCGCCTCGTCGATCCCGTTGCCGACCCAACACGCCCTCAAGACCCTCGAATGGGTGCACCGGCGCGAGAACCTCGTCGTCTGCGGCCCCTCGGGCACCGGCAAGACGTTCTTCCTCGAAGCCCTCGGCCAACGCGTCATCGAGGCCGGCATGCCGGTGGCCTGGTTCACCCTCGAACAGATCGGGGTGCTCGTGCGCTCCCACCGCGCCGACGACTCCCTCGGCAAAGCGATCGCCAAGATCGTCCGCGCCGAACTCGTCGTCATCGACGACGTCGGCTTGCTCCCGGTCGGGGCCGATGCCGCCGAAGGGCTCTACCGCATCGTCGAAGCCGCCTACGAACGCAAATCCGTGGCGGTCTCGTCGAACCTGCACCCCAGCGGCTTCGACGAGCTGATGCCCAAGACCCTGGCCACCGCCACCGTCGACCGGCTGCTGCACCACGCCCACCTCTGCCAGACCAGCGGCGACTCCGTGCGCCTGGCCCAAGCCCTCAACGGGAAAGGAGTCAAAGCTCTGACCTGACCACCACCCGGTGGCGGACACCCCGCGGGCAGATTCGTGTCCGCCACCGGTCAGCCCCACATGTCCGCCCACGGTCAGCCCTCATGTCCGCCCGCAGTCAGATCCAGATGTCCATTGACAGTGGTGCTCGCCGCCGACCTGCGGATCTGCGTCGACACCGTCATACTGAAGGTCCCGTTACTGCTGCATAGTGGTCGGCGCCGATCCAGAGGTCGGCGGCGAGCACCAATTAGTACTGCAACGACAGTTTGTGATTCCGACGTTTGTGGTGACTGACGCGAGCTCTGGCCTGACTGACGCGGCGCCAGTTCGACCAGTGCCAGACGTGGACGAGAGCGTGTCTGACGGGACACGCGGCACGATTGAACAGTCGTCGAATCTCATTGACTGTCAGAGGAATCAACTTACCGGGACCGGCCGAAGATCCCCTTTTGAGCGTCTCGGCGCAGAATCGTCAAGAACGCGGCGGCAGCCATCGACAAGGTGATGTGCCGGTACCAGGCGGTGTAGCCCCGGACCTGATAATGGTCGAGCCCGGTCTCGTTCTTCGCGGTCTGGAAACACTCCTCGATCGCCCAGCGACTGCCGGCCACGCGGACGAGCTCGTCGAGTCCGGTGTCGGCAGGGCCGTAGCAGATGTAGTAGGCGATCTGCTCCGGGTCGGTGATCGAGCGGCGGGCCAGCAACCAATGGCCCCGGCCGGGCTCGCGCAGCGGCCGGATCGGGGCCGCGGCCCAGTCGTACACCCGCGGTCCGTGGGCACCGTCGCCGCAGGACAGTCGTTGCCACGCCGACGCCTCGAGCTCTGCGATCACCGCGTGCGCCCGGCGCTGACGTAGCTGCATCGAGATCACCATCTGCGACTTGGGCACGGCCAGCACGTGCGCAACGCCGCGGGATTCGAGCCACATCCGCACGCGGCCGACCTGCCCGTAGGCCTCGTCGGCGGTGACCCACCCGAACGGGATACCGCCGTCGACCGCTCGTTCGATCATCGATTGGGCCAGTTCGGGTTTGGTCGCAAACTCTTTACTGTCGTCGATGCCGGCATCGCGGCAGCGATCGCGGTCCTCGGTCCAGGACTTGGGTAGATACAATTCCCGGTCGATCAACGCCCGACCACGATCTTCAGGCGTAGGCGAGGAACACTCCGACCTGACTGTTCTCGATCCGCCCGGCGGTGCCGGAATACTGCCGGGCCACGCCGGCGGATTTGCTGCCCTTCTTCAGAAAACCGGTCTCGTCGACGATCAGCACCCCGGTCTTCTCGTCGCCGATCGTCTCGACTACCACCTGCCGCACGTCATCGCGCAGCCCATCGCAGTCCCAGGCATAGAAGTTCAGCAGCCGCTGCATGCCTTCCGGGCCGGTGTCCCCGGCGGCCTCGGCCAGCGTCCAGCCGTTCTTACGGTCGACCTCCGCGAGCAATCCACGGACATAGGCCACCATCCGCCGTCGTGACTCCACCCGCGAGAACCGGTGTGCGAACCGACTGCAGAACGCCGTGAACCCCGCTGACCATTCCAACACCTCCGACTGCACCAAGATCAATTACCATAGGTACAACCTTGGTCACAAACTGTCGTTGCAGTATTTAGAGGATGTCTCATTTGGCGAGCTTCTTCCAGCACGTCAGCGCGGCGGCGAGTTGGAGAAATCCGGCGAAGTGCTCACCGTGGCGTTCGTAGCGGATCGTCAGGCGCCGGTATCCGGTCAGCCACGCCAGGGTGCGTTCGATCTTCCACCGGTATCGGCCGAGGCGCTCGCCGGTGTCGACGCCCCGGCGAGCGATGCGTGGGACGATACGTCGGGCGCGCAGCCACCGGCGGTGCACGGGGTAGTCGTAGCCCTTGTCCGCCTGCAACCGGCCGGGTCGGCGACGACGCGGCCCGCGACGCGACCGCACCGCCGGGATCGCAGTCACCAGCGGTTGGAGCATGACGCTGTCGTGAGTGTTTGCGGAGGTCACCGCGGTCACCAGCGGGATGCCGTCGGCATCGGCGAGGATGTGGATCTTCGAGCCGTTCTTGCCTCGCTCGACCGGACTGGGACCGGTCAGAGATCCCCCCTTCGCCCGGACGTGCGCTGCATCCAGGATCGCCGCGGACCAGTCCAGGTCCCCGCCGGCGCCGAGTCGGTCGAGGACCTGGCGGTGCAGCTCGTCGAACACCCCGGCCTTGACCCACGCGGCGAAGCGGCGGTGCGCGGTCGGGACGCTGACCCCGGACGATGGCGGCAGGTGCCGCCAGGCGCAGCCGCTGGTGAGCACGTAGACGATCGCGGTGAACACCGCCCGATCGTCGAGCGCCACCCGACCGCCGCCCTGCGGCCGCGCCCGGAACCCGGGCAGCAGCGGTTCACCGATCTCCCACAATGCATCCGGCACCAGCCGTGTAGACAACGCATCGACCACGACATGTATCATGCCGCACAGACGATCCGATCCATAAGATACACGCTCTTAATCAGGGGCAACCGCTCAATACCTCCCCGGCGTGGCCGCATCGGTCGGCACGAAGAGGCGTTCAAGCCCGGAAATCGCACTTGACAAGAGTGCCGTTACAACCTAAAACCGGCGATTTCTTGACGATACAAGACCACTTTCACGCGCGCTGCTGAACCTCCCTTTCAGCCCGACGATCCCGGACCGCCTCGTAAGCTCTCCGGGCAGGGATTTCGATCCATCGGTACATCAATACTCCTACGCCAATGCCAAGCGCTGAATGAATCAATAATCGTAGGACCAATGGACGATGATCGGTATAACTCTGGGCCCACATGATCAGACTGAGGTGAACCAAATAGATGCTGTAGCTTGCGAGACCGATCATCTTGACGACCCGATTTCGGCAGAAAGCAGTAAACAGGTCCCGCACTCTTCCGTCGGCAGCCGTGAACCCGTAGAGGAGCACTACGCAGGTCGCGATGCTTTGGAGCGAGTACCGAATCGTTTGCCGATACCAGTCGTCCCGAATCGCCAAACTCACCAGGAAAACCATGACCGCTGCAGCGAGTGCAGCTCCACGGCCGCTTGATCTCCGCAGACGGCCTGGCTTTCCCCCACCGCATTGCCAACCGAACAGAAGAATGGCGACCAAGATGCCCCAGGCAAGACTGTCGGCACGCGTATCGGAGCCATAGTAGATGCGATCAGCGATCTGTTGGCTTCCCGGATCTGCGAGAAGAAGCCGAGCCGCCGTACTGGCTCCGACGACTCCGATCGCCGAAGCAGTCAACCATGGAATTGCCCGGGGGCTCTTCACCATCCACAACCAAAAGATCGCAAAGACAATATAGAACTGTTCCTCGATCGAAAGACTCCACACGACTCCGGAGCCTGGAAGTACCCCTGCCTTGTCGGCATCCAGCAAGTTGAAGTAAAAGAGCAATTGACCCGCGAAAGCGTTCCAATTGATCGTTCCGCCGAACGCCGCGAAGATCAGTGTGGGAACAGCAACGGCAAGGAGGAGCGGAGGAACCAACTTCACCGCTCGACGAACGTAGAACGCCTTGATGTCGAAACGTCCTGTCCTCTGCCACTCCTTCAGCAGAAGAGTGGTGATGATGAAACCGGAAATCGTGAAGAACACTGTGACACCAGCGCCCCCAGGGACAATGTGGCCGAGTCCGGCGTGCCCCACGATGACGAGGAGAACAGCGAATGCTCGCATCCCGTCGATGTGTTCGTACCTATTACCTGCGGTCTCGGCCGGTACTGGCGTTCTCACCTTCCCTGCTCGAAGCGTGGCTGGATCATGAGGCACCGCGCCCGTGTCGCTCATGACAGAATCGGGTAGCTAGAGATGTACACGTGACGTTCTCCTTCGGCTATGGCCAGGTATGCGGCATGGTCATCCAGGATGTATGAATTTCCCATGCGTTGTGCTGTTTCCGAACCGGCTACCTCGGAGCCACACGCACGGTCTGCATGGCCGAACTCGGGCACAAGGTGATCGGCATCGATATCGATGCGGACAAGATCGCAAACTCGAATCCCGCGAGGTTCCGCTCCTCGAGCCCGGACAGCTCGAAGTCCTTCAGCCGGCCTGGAGGCCGGACGGCTCGCGTTCACCAAATCGTTCGAAGAACCAGCCGCGCTGCGTTTGCAGACCTCCAAATCCGTTCGTCGAGCCGTCGATGACCCGATTCCTCTTCTTCCGCCCAAGCATGTCGTAGAACGGGAAGACCGTTCACTGACATGCTCGATGCGCCTGTCAGTCGGCCTACGCGCGGGCCGCGATGACCTCGTCCGGCGCACCAATATCCGCGACACGGTCCGATGCGTCGCGTCTCAACACTTCGGTGACATTCCGCCGAACGCTAGCGGGGACGACGTCGCTAGGTTCGAGGTAGCCGAGGGAGATTCCCACGGCAGCTCGTTCGTAATCTGGAATGCCCAGGTCTCGGATCAGGGCTCGTTCCTCTGAAGCCGTGTTGCCGAACTGCAGCAGGCACGACCCCACCCCCTTCCAATGAAGCGCGTACACCAACGTCATCGCGAACAACCCGGCGTTGAGATACCCCTGGTTTCTCTCTCCGTAGAACTCCAGACTACGAGAATCGTAGGTGATCAACCCGATTCGGCAATTGTCGTAGTCGACGCCACCCGTACCGTGCAGAGTGTCGTAGAGCAACCGCTTGCCTTGATGGTCGTCGATCACATGCAATCGGACCATCTGGCGATTGCATGCTGAGGGAGACAACATTGCCAGATGTACAGCCTCGTCAAGGACCTCATCCGAAACGTTGCTGCTTGTGTAGCGCCGCGTCGAGTGGCGTGAAGCAACGAACTCGTCGAACGGAATCTCCCTCCAAGCCTCCGGGTCTCGCTCCGAAATGGTCTTCACACCGGCTTCGCACCGTTCCACGTCCGGGTCGCTGGCGCTGTCCAGGAACCGGTCAACCGTCTCGTACGCGTCCTGATTTCTGTCATCGCGATCGGAGTGAAAATCGAGCCATGCCCGCAGAACGGATTCCCCCATCCGGTACGCGGTCGATGTCCGAGTCTCCGCGCTGGCGTTGTCGAGCATGTGGGCAAGCGCGATCGCTTTAGCGGCACCGAAAGACCTGGGGGTGCGGTATGCCATTCCCTTCTCCAGGGAATGAACTCGTAGCATTATCCGGTACTGTTCATGACTCGATGCACGCCCACCGTCCAAGAGGTGACTGGACATGAACCGGGCATCGTAGAAGTACTCCCGATGGATCTTGATCCGCTTCACGAACTGCCGGAGCGAGTCAACGGACTTCAGCCTTTTCTTGAGACTCACGACGAATCACGCTCCTTGCTACCTTGACGAGATTGGGGTCGCAAACGAGTAGGTAAGCGACAAGGACTATCCAAACGAACACTTTGACGAACAGAACCGGCCAGAATTCCAGTCCCCACCAAGACTCATGGTCGCCCACCATCACGAAGCACACCGCAACGAGGCCACCGGACTGCAGCCTCGCTACGCGGGACCAGGGGATTCCCGGGGTGTCCAGTCGTCTGGACGACGAGACTGCTATTGCGCTCATCATGATGCGCTGCACCAGTTGAGCCGCGGCCACACCCATCAGGCCGAACTGGGCTGCACCCAGTACAGCCAAAGGGATCGAGGTGACGCTCGAGGTGCCCGAGATAATCAAGACCACACGTGTGCCCTTTTCGTGGTAAAGCAGGGCGGACAACGACGGATAGTAGATCGACTTCACCATCATGCTAAGTGAAAGAAGTGGGACGATACTGGCCGCGGCGTGAAAACTCTCCGGTGTCATCAACGTCAGGAGCTCGGATGCGAAGAGTGCTACCGAGGACGAGATGACGACGGAGGCCCCCACGAACGTGGCAATCACATCGCGTACACGGCTCTGCCAGCCGGAAGGTTTCCCATCCACTTGCGTGAAGTACCACGATAGAAATGCTCGGTGGAACGCCGTCTGAATCGCGTCGATGAAGTTCACCGCGTACATCGCGATGTTGAACAAGCCGGCGGCCGCGACACTGATCAGGTGCGAGATGATGACTCTCGTGGCCAGTGAAGTCGCCTGCAGGGTGAGTGTGTGAGGAAGCATGGGCAGCGCGTATGCGAGCAGACGACGAGCATCCTCCTGATCGAAGCGAACCCACAGCATGCCCATCTTAATTGCTCGGACTGTTCCGATAAGCGCAAAGGACCCATTGGCTACCACCAACGCCAGCGCCACACCCAGAAGTCCGAGTTTCAGTGGCCCGAGGAATAGTACGGTTAGCGCACCATTGGAAACGAACAGCGCCAGCGAATAGAGACCGAAGGACCTCGCCATCGATCGCGCTTGGAGCAGCGCAAGATACACAGTGGTCAGCGGCTGGAAGAGCAACGACGGTAACGCAACCAATATGACCGGGTAAAAATCGAATTCGGGAAACACCAAGGGCGAGTACAAAGGTCCGGATAGTGTCAGTACCACGGTGAGGGCCACCGCGGCGGACAGCACCGTCGTGTAGGCGGCCGTATAGAACTTGGCTTGGCTTCGGTGGAGCGCCTCACCCGAGCCGTCCACACCGTCCTCAGCCTCGAAAGACGGGTGGCAGAATCGCACCACTGCGTATTCCATACCCAGCGACGCGATCGCTCCCCCAAGTACTAGGAGGGTGACGATGAGATTGAAGTATCCGTACTCCTCAGGGGTGAGGAGTCGCGTGTAGACCGGCAGAAGGATCAGCGACGAGAGCTTCTGCAGAATGGAAGCTACGGCGTAGATCAGGGAGCGTCGAGCGACTCCCCTGGTCTTATCGGACGTCGGCAAGACCTTCTCCGACTGCTTCCTTGATCCGGGCCAAGACGGCAAGACCGTGGTCCCGTTCGCGGTCCATAGCCGATTGCGCAGTCCAGGCCGGCGGTTCGGCGATCATCTTCTCGACTGCGGCGAGCAGTACACGGTGATCGCCGGCAGCGCCCGCCTCGGTCAGATTCACGTAGCGATCCTGTAGTCCGAGCTTGACGAGCAGATTCTTGATCTTGCTCTCGTACTTCGAGTAGAGGCACTCGCTGTCGAAACTGATAAATGGGACCTGGCTCAGTGTGCTCATACAGGTTCCGTGGAAGAAGTCGGTGACCACGCAGTCGTACTGGCCGAAGGCACCCGCGAACTGGACGGGGTCCAATTGAAGGAACCGGGCACCGGGATACCGAATGAACACCGTGTCGATATCCACCGAGCCGCTAAGACTCGAAACCAGGCCTTCACCTACCGTTCGGTCGCGCACCATCAGCAAGATCTTCTTCCGACCGTTTCGAGAAGCCGCGGAGTAGGGAACAACGAACTCCGGTAGCCCGTGGATGAGCGTCGGATCTACGATCTCGTCGATCCCTACGGACTCACCCAGCAGTTCCTGGACGAAGGAGTACGTATTTGCGTCACGCACGGATATGTAAGTGTACGACGCGAGTGAACGCCGGAGGATCTCTCGGCTCCCCGTCGAAAGCCCCGAGATGTCGAGCCTGTTGGCTGATGTCGCAAAACTTGCTCGAACCCGACCGAGAGATTCGGGAGCGTAATAGATGCTCTTGTCACCGACAAATGCCAGATTCCAGACCTCGTCGGATCCTGTCACGAATCCGTCGAACTGGGAGTCGAGGTAGTCGAGCGTCCCGTTACGGTCGCTGACGTCTATCCACCGCTTCCCAACCGGCTTGTGCGTATACGGACTCACGAATTGACGCATGGACGCGAAGTTCCGCGCTCTGGTGAGACCGAAACTCGGATTCTTGGGGTTGAGTACCGAAGCGAGGCGCCGCCTTCTAACGTGTCCGACGTCCGTCGGGACGAGGGAATAACTCCCCCTTGCGTCTGCAGTGGCGAACAGTTGGTAGGTCGCGTACGCCTGCAACACCGTCCCGTAGTTCTCCGACTGAGTGAGTGTGAGAATGCCAATTCTCCCGGTAGCGCAATTCACTCCGTACCCCTGTCAGTTCTTTGGCTCTCAACGGCGTCAATGGCAGGACAGATCTCGTCCGGGACCAGTGAACGCCTGGTGGAGTAGTGCAGATCGAGCAGCGCGATCGCGATGAACAGCACGATCCAGTAGCTCGTATGCGTGATCAACCTCGAAGTGATCAGCACGAAGAACGTGTACGTCATGAGAATGAACGCGGGACGACTTGTCCTGCCGACAAACACGAGAGCACCGAGATAGACCGCGACGCCGAGAATCCCCACCTCCATGTACACACGTAGAGTGTCGTTATGAAGAAGACTGTTCCAGGATGTTCCGCTCACCCGCAGAGCAGTATCGGCGAGACACTCGTTGAGAGATCCGAACGCCTGGGACGAATCGGCGCAGTGCACTGCGAGTCTGTAAATGGAGACCCGGCCGCTGGTGAAATCATCGAAAGCGATACCGAAGTAGTTGTAGAACGAGCGTGAGAATTCTGCGGAGTACGCCGCCTGCACGACGAACGGACTGGCTGCTCCGGCTACGAGGAGCGCAACAAGAGCACGCCGCCTCGGCGGTGCATCTTTCCGGATCCAACGACGGAACACCAAAAACAGTGGGGCAGAGATGAAGGCTGCACGCTTCAAGGCAATCATCGTAAAGAAGGTCGACACTCCGCTCCGCACCGCCTTCTGGCGGACAACGAAGTACATCGCCAACACCAACATGTCGTGCGAGAACGACGACTCGAACGGTGACGTAGAGGCCGACCAACTGATCGCACTGAGGGCGGCCACGCTGAACTCACCTGAAACGACGAAATAGGCCACGTAACGCGCCAGCAAGAGGGTCATATACGCGTCAGCCAGACGCATCGAAACGGTGTTGGCGACGCACACTGCGATGACGGTCGGTACCAGGATGTAGCCAACGGCTCCGAAGCTAGTGAAAGTGAAATCTCCGTGTACGACGATTTCGTTGATCATCGACAACAGGACGAGGACACCGGACGCGGATGCCAGCGCGGCCGCCGACCATCCGAAGATGAGTGTCGATCCAGGCCGCGCCTTGAGCATCAGTCCCACGACCCGAAGCGTGGCAAACAAGACCAGTGCAGCAAGACACAGATAGTACACCGCTCCTGGAAGGAGTTCTGCTATGTAGAGGGCGTAGCTGAATGCGTAGGCGGCAAATAATGCCAACTGGACGTAGTCGACGAATAGCATCGGGCGTGATTGTCCGACGCGCCCAGTCGTGGTTGCCCCGAGAGTGAAGCTCATGGACGTCCACCCGCCCCCACCAGCTCCCGAAGATGAGACCACGAATCATTAGAGCGCGTAAGCAATTTCGCTGCTACGTCGTCGGCGTCGTAATGCGGGTCTTCCACCGGAACGTCGTCGAGGGCCGACGCAAGCCGCGTTAGACCGACGGACGCCAGTAGGTCTTCGTTGCGTGTCGAGTTGCTTTGGGGCAGCAATGCATAGAGCGGCCTTCCGAAGGCTAGCGAGAACGCCGTCCCGTGAAATGAGTCCGTGACGACGTAGGAGGCGTCTCGGAAGAGGGCAACGAATTTCGCCGGATCGACTAGATAATCGGATGCGCGATTCTCCATCAGCATCTTGGCGTCGGGTGTGACCCGACGGACCGGTAGGTTGTGACGGCTTCGAATCGCGGCCAGCTTCTCCTTGAAGCCCGGCGTGTTGTGAAGCTGGTAGACAAGGATGTATCGACTCCCCACCGGCAGGTGGGAACTCGAAAATTCGGTCCAATACTCTTTGCCGTGAAGAAGCACCGGATCGACGTCGACGCGAGAGGGTATTCCCATTGCCTCCAGAGCAGCCTGTGCCGAACGCTCCCGAACAGATACCGAAGTGAAGTCCTCAAGCCATGACGCCACGCGGTGGGCATCCGCCCAGGACGGCGCGTTCGAACCGAAACTCGCTGCGTAACTGTGCTTCTTGTCAGGCTTTTGACCATCCAAGAAGTACACAGGGTCCAGTTGTCCATGGACCGAGTTCCAAACTTGATCGCTCCCCGTCAGCACGAGGTCAACGTCGTCCGCAAGGCTCCGGACACCCGTCTCGTCTTCGCAGGTCGGGGTAAGTGTCAGATACCGACGCTGAAATTTCCTGAACCGAAGACTCATCGTCGCCATGTTGGGCGTCTGAACTGCCAGGTAAGCGGCACTTTTTGCGGCGGAACTTCGCACTCGGGACTCCCTGAGGCGGGATGCCGCCAACCTGAGTGGCCGGTCCGTGTGAGGAAAGTAGTCGATGACATGCGGTGCAGCACCGAGCGAAGCCAGTGCACCCTCAAGTGCACGACATTGGAGAAGTGAACCGTAGTTGGGGTATACGTGGCGAGTCAGAATGCCGATTCTTTTCACTGATCCTCCGTTGCCTCGACGAAGCAGTTCTGCGGATCGGTCACCGGTAGCGTCGCTGCCTTGTTCGTCGGGGACTCGGTCAATCGACTTGCTTGATCGGCACGCTTGCTCGAGACACGGTGATACGCTTTGTCCAGCTGTGCAGCCACCACCTCGGTGGAGAATGTTCTTCTCGTCCAGGCTGTCAGTTCGGATCTGTAATCGTGGTGATCGGAAGCGCAATCGATCATCGCATCGGCCAACGACGCCACGATCTCACCCTCCGACTTGGCGTCAACGTCAACCAGCCTTATACCCGGTGCATCTTGAAACACCTGCCACTCCCCAACCTTCGTGTAGACAGTAGGGGTGCCTTGAGCATGCGATTCGATCAGAGCCATCGGAAGTACCTCTGCGCGACTCGGAAGTACGACGGCCGTTGCTGCCGCGATTTCCTCTTGCAACCTCGTTCTGCTCAGGTCTCCAAGGTAGTCGACGCGGGACCGGGCGGTCTGCGAGTACCCGTTTGCGACCGGGCCGGCGATGCGCAGCCGTGCGTCTGGGAATCGAGACTGGACAGTTCGCCACGCCTCGATCAATCGATCATGACCCTTTCTTGCCCCTACTTCTCCCGCGAAGAGAAAGGTCGGCGACGTAGTTCGCCGCGGCGGTGTGTCAGCATCAGATGGAAACGACTCGAGGCCGAGCGGATTAGCGATGATCTGAGTTGGAGTTCCTGCGAGCGCTTGAACGACGTTTGCATGATTCTTGCCCAGGCAGAGGACAAGATCCGCCGAGTTCAGTACGTACCGGGTGATTACTGGATACTTCGCCACGTGGCGAGTCAGATCAGCACCGTGGAGCGTCACCACAGCCGGCTTGCGCAGAAGTTGCGCGAGCAAGAGCAAAGCCCCCTCTCGGATGAAGCTTCCGTACTCGCTCAGATGGACATGAGCGATGTCCCACCGCCGCACACTCCGACACATTTTGATTGCGGCACGAGTTGCAGTTGGGAAAGAGGCGAACTTACCGTTCGGTATCCATGACGGACAAGGCCGTTGCTCGAAAAAAGCTGAATCGAATTTCATAGTTTCTTCTATTACGGCTGCGATGCCTCCAGAGGTTCCAGCCGCGGGACCAATCTGCAGAACGACCTTGCGATCACGTTGGGACCTCCCCGAGTCTGAAGGAGTCGCTGCATCTAGGGCACTTTCACGAGTAGGCATTACGCAGCACCCCGGCACCGGGAAACGACTTCAGATATCCAATAGATGTGAGCAGGTGTGGGGGTATAGGCGCCGGACCGTGAGGACGACGGGATGGATGCATGCCCATGAGAATCGGACCTCGAGGTGGCGTAATTATTCACTTCTTGAGCCCCCCGTTTTCAACGAAGGTCGGAATGAATGCCGTGGCATCACGGGCGTACCGAGGCAGCAGACGCCGCGGTTCGGTAATGATTCGGTGCGCCCATTCCATTCCGGCTCGCTGCATCCATACCGGGGATCTACGAATTCTTCCGGCACTGAAATTGATTGCCATTCCAAGACAGAGAATTTGTCCCGCGCCGCCTTCTCCTCGAATTTCGTGCGCGATACGCTCCTGCTTCGGTGCACCCAAACCAAGCACGACGAGGCCACCAGACCCGCTTGAAGCCACACGAGCAACCAGAGCTTTTCTCGATCGTGGATCATCTACTTCGGAACGAGGTGCGGGTTCTTCAAAGACCTTCCACGACGAGCGGCGTGCCCTGTCCGCTACAGCTACCAGGGCATCGCGGTCCTCGCCTCCGACCAGGACAAGTGGCCTACCCTCCCCGCCAGTTTCAAGAATGACTTCCAGCAGATCCGATCCCGCTATGCGGTCGACACCCATTCCTGACGCTCGGGAGAGCATCCAAGCAACTGGCCATCCGTCAGGAAGCAGGAGATCAGCTGACGCGTAAAGACCGACGAGCGACTTATCCTGCCGCAACAAATAGATGTGATGCAAGTTTGGGGTAATAACGACTCGCCACACATCGGAGTCACTCTGAGTGATCTCTTCAACGACGTCTTGCAATGTCCTGCGTGCGAATGGTATCTGCTCACCCCGAATGCGTATGGAGACTGAGTCGGTTCCACTCCGCAGCATTTCCTACCCTTTCACGATCTTTGCCTGGGAAACTTTGATTGCGCTCAGACCCTGCAGTCCGACAATGGGTGCTTTACGTCGAGTTGACTAACGTGTCGTTATGAGTAGGCATCGCGTGCCAGCACCGCCTTGACGGTCTTCCCAGTGATCAACACCTCCGAGATCATCGACCGCCCCCTGACCGCTAAGCTGGCGGATACCATCCAAGCACTCAATGCTTGTTGCATCGGCCGATTGAAACCGCCCGTTCAATATCAAGGTGTCAGTACGCGCCGTCGCTGGCGGCAACAGCCTTTACAGTTTTCGCAATGATCAGCACATCGCTGACCATCGACCAGTTCTCGACATACGACAGGTCCAGACGAACGGACTCGTCCCACGACAGGTCCGAACGTCCACTCACCTGCCAGAGTCCAGTGACGCCCGGTCGGACCAGCAGCCGGCGACGGATCATGCCGTCGTAGTTCTCGACCTCGCGTCGCAACGGCGGGCGTGGCCCGACGACGCTCATCTCCCGACGGACGACGTTGATGAACTGCGGAAGCTCGTCGATGCTGTATCGACGAATGAACTTGCCGACACGCGTGATCCGCGGGTCGTCACGCATCTTGAACAAGAGCCCGGCGCCCTCGTTTCGATCGAGTAGCGCGGTCACCTGCTTGTCGGCGTCGGTCACCATCGACCGGAACTTGATCATGCCGAAGGGCTCGCCGTCGAGACCGATGCGTTCGGAGCGATAGAACACCGGGCCCTTGCTGTCCAGCTTGATGGCGAGCGCCACGAGGGCGAACACGGGAGCCAAGAGCACGAGAGCCGTGAGCGAGAAGGCCAAGTCGAACGCGCGCTTTCCGCTTCGCTTGGCGCCGTGGTAGCTGGGCTTCTCCACATGGATGAGCGGCAGGCCGGCAACGGGTCGCATCTCCATGCGCGGACCCGCGACGTCCACGACGCCGGTGGCGACGACGAGGTCCGCCTCGTACGGTTCGAGTTCCCAGACCAAGTCGCGGATTCCCTCGTGGCCGAGGGTTTCGGTTGCCGTCACTACAACTGTATCTGCGCCCGACTCGGCCAGGGCGTCGACGACCGATCGTTCGTCGCCATAGATTGCTATCCGGTTCCCGTCCACCTCGATGGACTCACCGCGTGCGCCGGCATAGCGCGGAACACAGACACCGACGACTCGGTAGCCGTCGGAAGCTTCGCGCTGGAAGGTTCGCGTCATGAGGCGTACCGCGTGCTCTCCTCCGACGACGAGGACCGAGGTCTGGAACTCGCCGCGGCTTCGCTTTCGTGCCACCACGCGCCGCCACATCCATCGACTGAAGATGAGCATCATGAGCCCAGCGGGCAGGGCAATGGCGAGGTAGCCGCGGGCCAAGTCGAGCTTGAAGACCAGCGAGACGATCGCGATTGCGCCGAAAAGCCTTAGCGTTCCGGAGATTACGCGCTGGTACTCCTCGTACCCGCTACCGATGACGCGACGCGACCGGGTGCGGAAGAGTGCGAGAGTCCCGATCCACGCCGCAGCCAGACACACCGACACGACGGCGTAGTTCAACTCACTGAACGAGGTTGCCGCGAGCGGATCGGCGTGCCCGAAGCGCACGACGTGCGCAAGGACGACTGCCAAGACGACGATGACGTTGTCGGTCCAGAACAGACGGCGGACGTATGCGCTCTGCCACGACCATCGGGTGTTGCCGGAGCGGTCTCCGACGAGGTAGGGAGTGCGCCTGGCCGGCGCTTCCCTTGCGGCGCCGGCCGTGGTGGTCTGCACCCGGTCCGACTGGTCCACTGCTGAATTCATTCCGTTCCCTCCCCGAGCCCCACACGGGCGAGCTGCCCGTATTGGTGCGATCACCTCGGACGGAACACGCGGACGGCATCGATGGTGTGCACGTACCTCCCCGTACCGCACACATCTCAAACCTGCGTTGCCCTCGGTAAGGAACATCTTGGGCCATTCGGCCGCGACTTGCATCTCGATCGGGACACGACTTGGACTGCCGCTGACACGCGTTGACCTGCGATAACTATCTACTTCTCAGTAACTTCTCAGCAAGTACCAGGTCAGACGGTATGTTCGCGCCCTAGCCGCGTCGGCCGTTCGGTTGCAAGCTATTCTTCGTTACAGTGTGAAATGTCACACAGGAGCGTTGCGCAGGGCTGATTCGCCACCTAGTTGGACGCATGACCAGTTCACATGAACGTACACACAGCAGGATGCAAACGCTAGTACATAACCAGTATTCACCGTGCAAGATTTCGAATCTCGAAGCCGCCGCTCCCGCTGTGTTCACCGACGCGGTTGTGCTGGCAGGACTCCTGGAGGGCAGCCGGCGACTCCGACATGCCTTGAACTGAAGGAATCTTCGACATCCATTGGCGACGGCCCCGTTCGGTGCCCCGATGTCCCCCAAATCCGCACGAGTAGGGTCGCGAATTTCGCTCAATGGGTTAAACTTCGCACAATCGCGCATTCCCGTGGCAATACTCCCCACTGCAACGGCTCGGGCGCGTACCTATTTCGATCGATATTTCCGTTGGCATGGGCACGTCTACCGACGAATATCTGATTTGTGCCATTCGAGAGACGAGGTGTCGCCATGGGCGAATTGATCGCCGAGAACCCGAGCGTGTTCAAGACGGCGGTGGTGCCGGCTGCGGGTATGGGCACGCGGTTTCTCCCCGCAACCAAGACGGTGCCCAAGGAACTCCTGCCCGTCGTGGACACCCCCGGCATCGAACTGGTCGCCTCGGAGGCCGCCGAGTCGGGCGCGGGCCGCCTCGTCATCGTCACCGCGCCGGGTAAGGCCGGCGTGGTCGCGCACTTCGTCGAGGACCTGGTCCTCGAGAATCACCTGGCGGCGAAGGGCAAGCATCACCTGCTCGAAAAGGTGCGCAAGGCACCGAGGTTGCTCGACGTCGAATCCGTCGTGCAGGCCGAGCCGCTCGGTCTTGGGCACGCTGTCGGGTGCACCGAGCAGGCCCTCGACGACGACGAGGACGCGATTGCGGTCCTCCTTCCCGACGATCTCGTCCGGCCCTGCGGCGTCCTCGAGGTCATGGCCCGTGTGCGTGCCGAGCGCGGCGGCAGCGTCCTGTGCGCCATCGACGTGCCGAAAGCCCAGGTCAGTTCGTACGGCGTCTTCGAGGTCCAGGAGGTTCCCGGCGTCGCGAACCCGGATGTGATGAAGGTTCTCGGCATGGTCGAGAAGCCGAAGCTCGAGGACGCGCCGTCCACCCTCGCCGCAGCCGGCCGCTACCTGCTCGACCGCGCGATCTTCGATGCGCTGCGCCGTGTAAAGCCCGGCGTGGGCGGGGAACTGCAGCTCACCGATGCCATCTCGCTGCTGATCGACGAGGGTCACCCCGTACACGTCGTCGTCCACCGCGGCTCGCGGCACGACCTCGGCAATCCCGGCGGTTACCTGCGAGCGTGCGTCGACTCGGCCCTGGCGAGCCCGGAGTACGGCCCGATGCTGCGATCCTGGCTGACGGACCGGCTCAAGCAGATCGATCCCGACGCTGCGACCGGCGCCCCGCAGTAGGACCCGGCCGCCGGCGGACCTGGTTACTCCGTCATCGGCCCATGCCGCGGTAGCGCCAGCCGTGGGAACGCCAGCGCTGCGCGTCGAGGCAGTTGCGCCCGTCCAGAACGGTGCGCGCCCGAACTGCTGCGCTGATCTCCTCCGGATCCAGTTCTTTGAAGTCTTGCCACTCGGTGAGTACCAGTACAGCGTCGGCACCTCGGCATGCCTCGGGGATGTCCGCCGCGTAGGTGAGGGTGGGGAACAGCCGTCGAGAGTTCTCCATTGCTTTCGGATCGAAGACCGTCACCGCTGCTCCCTGCAATTGGAGCTGTCCCGCCACGTTGAGAGCTGGGGAGTCCCGAACGTCATCGGAGTCGGGCTTGAAGGCCGCGCCCAAGACTGCGATCCGGGCGCCCAGGAGCGATCCGCCGCAGGCTTCTTTCGTCATCTCGACCATCGTGGTGCGGCGCCCCATGTTGATGCCGTCCACCTCCCGGAGCAGGTGCAGAACGTTGTTGGCACCAAGCTCGCCGGCCCGCGCCATGAACGCCCGGATATCCTTCGGCAAGCACCCACCTCCGAATCCGAGGCCGGCATTGAGGAATCGCCGCCCGATCCGGGCGTCGTAGCCGAGCGCATCGGCCAGCTCGACCACATCTGCGCCACTCGCTTCGCAGACCTGTGCGACGGCGTTGATGAACGAGATCTTTGTTGCCAAGAATGCGTTCGCAGCAGCCTTCACGAGTTCGGCCGTGGCAATGTTCGTGACCAGGAAGGGCACGCCCTCCGCGATCTGGCACGCGTAGAAGTCACGCAGTGTCGCTTCGGCTCGCCCGCCGCGACTAGGGTCGACCCCGACGACCAGCCGATCCGGGGCGAGAGTGTCCTGTACCGCGTACCCCTCGCGAAGGAACTCGGGGTTCCACGCCACCTCGACGTCGTCGCCGGCCGGTGCGGCGCTCCTGGCACGCTCTGCCAGTTGCTCGGCTGTTCCGACCGGCACCGTCGACTTCCCGACGATCAGCGTCGGACGGGTCAGGAGCGGGGCGAGCGCGTCGACGACCGCATGCAACTGGGACAGATCCGCGGCGAATTCGCCGCTCTTCTGTGGGGTGCCGACACCGATGAAGTGGATGTCCGCAAAGTCTGCCGCCTCGGCGTAGGACGTGGTGAAACGAAGCCGTCCGCATTCGAGGTTTCGTCGCAATACCTCGGAAAGGCCGGGCTCGAAGAAGGGCACCTCCCCTGCCTCCAGCTTCGCGATCTTCCCGGGGTCGATGTCGACGCCCAGGACGTCATGCCCCAGTTCTGCCATACATGCGGCGTGAGTGGCGCCCAGGTATCCCGTGCCGAAGACTGTGCAACGCATTCTCCCAGAGGTACTCAGCGGGCGTGTTCAGCACACCGATGCACGCTGAGTACTGAACCAACAATGTGTGAAGAGTTGGCGCTGTCGGCCCACTCAGGTCGACTCCGACGGAATTGGCAGTGTTGCCGCGAACACCGTCGCGTGAGGACTCCTGGCCTGTACAACGAGTTCGGGGTCCGAGCCCGGAACCCACGCCGCTTCCCCCCGCTCGAGGTTCAGTATCTGATCGCTACACCGCAGCTGAGCTGATCCCTCCACGCAGAGCAGGATCCGCGACGCCGGGCCACCGAATGCAGCAGAGGTCGGTCTCGAAGTACCCGATAGATCCAATTCGGCGCGCACCAACTCGAACTCGCGCACCGGCGGTGCGTACAGGCATTCGTCCCTGTCGATGCGTGCACGTACCCATGGCACGTCCACCGATCCGAAGTCGAGCACGCGCAGCAGTTCCGGCACGTCCACGTGCTTGGACGTGAGCCCGCCGCGGAGCACGTTGTCCGAGTTCGCCATGATCTCCACGGCTGTGCCCCGCAGGTATGCGTGGAGGTTGCCCGCCGGCAGGAACAACGCGTCGCCCGGTTCCATGGTCACCCGGTTGAGCAGGAGCGACGCGATGACGCCCGGGTCCTCGGCGTAGGCCCGGCCGAGGTCGAGGGCGGTGCGTGCCGCGACGGTGAACTCGTCGTCCGAGCCGGCCCGCGCCGCCAGGTAGCGCTCGCACCCGGCCAGAACGGCGTCCACCAACGCGACGAGAGACTTGGTCGGCAGCGTCATCCACGCGGTGAACAGGGCGCGCAGCCCCGTCGCGTCGAGGTGGTCGCCCAACTCCGACGCGTAGGGAGTCAGTTCGGGGACGCTCAGGTCACGAAGGAACTCGACCGTCTCGGTCGGCGCCCGAAAGCCGGCCAGCGCCTCGAAACGGCTCAGCGCCACGACCATCTCGGGCTTGTGGTTGTCGTCCCGATAGTTGCGGTGCGGTGCGCCCAATGGAATTCCGGCGTCGTTCTCCCGCGCGAACCCCTCCCGAGCCTGCGCCCGGCTCGGATGCGCCTGCAACGAGAGCGGCTGCTCGGCCGCGAGGACTTTCAACAGGAACGGCAGCCGACCGTCGAATTCTCGGGCACATTCCGATCCGAGCTGGCCTTCGGGATCGCGAGCAATGAGATCGAGCAGCGACACCGTGGTGCCGTCTTCGTCCACCACGGCCGGGGCCGCCGGATGGGCACCGAGCCACAATTCGGCTTCGGGTTCCTCGGTCGGCGCAGGCCGGCCGGTCAGCTCGGCCAGCGCGGTGTGCGAACCCCACGAATAGTTGCGAACGGCCCCGCGAAGCGGATACATCGAGCTCCTCCCCGGAACCGGATCAGCTTGTCCTGCATGTCTCTACACGTCGGTGGAGAACCGGACCCCGCCGTCCGGCAGGACGACTCCCGGCCACACCCGCGCGCCGCGTAGCAGTTCACAGCGGGCTCCGACCTCGGCGCCGTCGCCGATCACGGCGTCACGAACCAGAGCACGCGGCCCGATCCGGGCACCGAATCCCACGATCGAGCGCTCCACCACCGCTCCCGCGTCGATGCGTGCGCCGTCGAACACCGCGACTCCGTCGAGCCGGGCTCCGCCACCGACCACGACGTCGCGGCCGACCGCGGTTCCGCCGATCAGCATCGCCCCAGGGGCGACGCGGGCTGTCGGGTGTATGCGGGCCTCGCCGCGCTCACCGTCGAGCGCCGGGGACGGCGCAATTCCCCGGACCAGGTCGGCCGAGCCCTTGACGAAGTCGTCCGGCGTCCCCATGTCCCGCCAATACGCGGCGTCGACGTGGCCGAACACGCGGGCGCCGTCGACGAGCAGCGCCGGGGATACCTCCCGCTCCACCGAGACGGGACGTCCGGCCGGGATCTTCTCGATCCACTCGCGACGGAAGACGTAGCAGCCGGCGTTGATCTGATCGGTCGGCGGATCCTGTGTCTTCTCCAGGAACGCCGTGACCCGTCCGTCCGCGTCGGTGGGCACGCATCCGAAGGCGCGTGGATCGGCGACGCGCACCAGATGCAGCGTCACGTCGGCGTGGTTGACCTCATGCGTGTGCAGGATCTCGCGCAGGTCGCTGCCGCCGAGTACGTCGCCGTTGAACACCATGACGTTGTCGGAGCGCAGGTGGGGCAGCACGTTGCGGATGCCGCCGCCGGTGCCGAGCGGCTCGGTCTCGGTGACGTACTCGATCTCCAGCCCCATGCTCTCGCCGCTACCGAAGTACTCCTCGAACACCTCGGCCTTGAACGACGTACCGAGCACCACGTGGGTGATGCCCGCGCTCCTGATCCGCGCGAGCAGATGCGTCAGAAAGGGCAGTCCCGCCGTGGGCAGCATCGGCTTGGGCGCCGACAGCGTCAGGGGCCGCAGACGCGTTCCCTTGCCTCCTACCAGGACCACCGCGTCGGTCGCGGCTCCTCCGCCCATGTCCCTCCCCCTATCGAACGCGCGCCCGGCGCGACCGTGCGCGAATGCAACTGCCACTCCCGGGAACCACGCGGCGGCATCCCGTGCGGGATGCCGCCTGCGCGTGCCGAAGGTCAGCTCTGCGAGAGGTCCGGCAGCTGATCGCCGAAGAGATCGATCACGAGACCGATCAGCTCTTCGGGGGTGTCGATGACGTCGTCGGTCTCGGGCGCGACGTCCGCCTGCGGAACGGTCCCCTCCGACTTGGTCGGGGCGGACTGCGCGGCCGGGGCCGCGGGTGCGGGAGCGGCGCCGTCGCCGGCGACGTTCACGACGATCGGGTTCTGGAACGGCGCGCCGGACTTCAGGCCGACGTTGTCCCACTGGGTGCCGGCCGCGTCCTGGCAACCCCAGTACACGTAGTAGGTGCCGGCCGCGATGGGCTGCGGGCCCTGGGAGACGGGCTGGCCGTCCTGGACGAAGGTGATGGCGGAGGTGCTGGTGTTCTCGACGGAGAACTTCGAGCCGGGCGCCTGTGCATCGGCGCGGCCCGACGGATCGGCGGCGTCGAGCCCGCTCTGCTTGGTCGACACGTAGGTCACGCAGGTGACACCGCCGGCGACGTCCACCCCGGCGAAGTCGAAATCGACGGTGATCGAGCCGGGCGTGCCCGACGCCCCCACGGACGGGTTACCTGCCGCGACCGCGGTCCCCGGCACGCACAGCGCCAGCGCTCCCACCCCGACAACGGCCACAGCGGTCTTCTTCAGAACGGATTGCATCAAAGCTCCCTCGAATACGGCGTTTTCCGCGGAAGTCGCGGCATGCACTTCGACCCCCCGGTCGGAATGTTCCGAAACACCGTAACCCGAGGCGGCCTCACATGCGAGTTGGTCGGTCTGTTTCGAGCGGCGCCGCCCGCGCCTACACGCCGCGCCTCCAATCTGCACTCTCGGTGTCGTTTCAGCGGACTATTCCAGTCCACGTCCGTCGCCGCGGACGAAACGATGGACTCGGTCGGCATCGTTCACGGTTCGACGGATGGACATCGTCTTGCGCCTGGTGGTCCTGCGGGCAGCGCTGTAGGTGCTGATCGCAGTTGTGGCCGGTGATGCCGTCCGGCTCCGGGAGGAACGTCCCGCCCGACGCGCGCCGCCGAAGCGCCGGCCGGGCCGACCAAGCCCGAAACGATCGTCCGGACCTCGGTCGGAGTCTGAGCTCGGCAGCGGCGGCTGCGCGCACCGGGATCGTGCACGAAGCTGCCGCGGCTCCCGGTCCCTACTCGGCCACGGTGAGGCGCGTCGACTCGGCAGCGCCAATCACTGCGCCCGGCGTGGGAAGCGGAACGAGCGCGCACTGACCGGAACCGGACGAGAGGACGCAGAGCGCCGCGGGAAGAATGTTGGGAAGGATATCGGCACTTCCGGTGCCCGCACTTGCGGTGGCCGGTACGGCGACGGTGATCGCGGCACAGCCCAGGATGCCGGCGAGAAGACGCTTCACGAAGACCTCGATTCGAAGAGGAAGGACCTGACGATCCATTGAATCGGGCAAATCGCCAAAACGTTACGTCTGCGAAGAATAGCGCTGCTCGAGAGAGCATTACCCGCCGTGCGCTCGCCGGGCTCCTATCCGTGCCCGGCTTGGTCCACCGGCGCCGCTGCGGAACGCAGGAAGCCAGCCGGCACGGTGTACTGATCCACGGGACCGATACCGGATAGTCCACGGTGCGGCCCCACCCGCAGTGCTCGGCCCTCGACGTCACGGTGTAGGCGCGCGCTCCCGCGAGAAGAAGATCGGAACCACCAGGACGATGATCAGGCCCACCCCGGCCAGGGCAGCAGACCACGCATTCAAACGACCTTCCCGCTCCTCGAATTCGGCACTGTGTTGCGCGGATTCCGCTATTGCGTTGTTTCGTTCGAGAACCGCCCGCCGGAATTCGTCGACTTGGATGAGGAACAATTCGACTGCGCGGGGCTGCAGAGCCGGGTCTGTCGCAGCCGGCGCGGTCGGCGGGGTGGGCATAGCAGGAATGTCGGGAGGGCGCGGACTGCTGACGAACGGGGCGACGATGAAGATGAGCCCCACTGCCAGACTGAGCACACTCGTCTGAATGAAGTAGCGCCGCTGCCCCGTCGCTCGATTGACCCACTCCATGAAGAAGATCAACCGCTGCATCTGGTGATTGTGCAGGGTTCCCGTCGGAGGGCGCAGCGTCGAGCGACTCGCAGGCATGAGGAAGGCCAGATAGAACCCGGAAAAGGCGACGGCCATACCCAGAAAGAGCGGGGCGAAGACCCCGCGCAGGGGTAGCGAATTATCGGTCACCGAAAACGCCACACCCAACACGCCGATATAGATGGTTCCGATGGCAGCGGCGGCGGTCTGCACGAACTTCGCACTGTCTCGACTTCGCTCGAAACCGCCCTTGGATGCGTCGTACAGGTTCTCCTGGAACAGCTTCCGCAGTTCGTACTCGGCGGCCCAGCCGGCCAGCTGAAAATCGGTCGTCGCCTTCTCGAGTGCGGCGCTGCGCTCCGCCTCCTCCGCACGCTCCGCCTCCAGCCGGAGCCTCTCGAGTTCCTGCGAGCGCCTCGCGGCAGGGCTCCACATTCTCACCCTCGCGACCGCGGATCTCAATCCGCGTCCTCGGGCGACTTCGACGGCATCACGTAGCTGTCCGGAATTCCCCACGCCCGCCCCTGGCAGTGCATATGCACGTCGCCTTGGAACTCCTCGGCCGGAAAGAACTCGTTCTCGACCTCGCACCACTTCCGACCGACAGGCATGGCCCGAGTGTGCTCCGAAATCTGTGGACCGATGTTGCACAGCCACAACGAGTGGGTATCGATACAGAGCACCGCATGCGGACGAAGCCCGATAACACGAGCACGACTGGAAACTGGCCGGGCAGTTCTGCCGGTACCGGCGCCGGATACGGCCGTAGAAATCCTATTCCTGCGCCCGGTGCGCGGCGTCCCCGTGCCCCAGATCCCGCTCGGGATCCACGACGTCGCGCACCCGCTGCTTGAGCGTGACGATGTCGGGAAACCCGCCGTCGGTCTTGCGGTCCCACACCACCCGATCACCGGCCGTGACGACGAAGATGCCGCCGGTGCCGGGGATGAGCGCAACCTCGCCCAGATCCGCGCCGAAGGTGTTGAGCAGCTCCTGCGCCATCCAGCCGGCACGCAGCAGCCAGTTGCACTGTGTGCAGTAGGTGATGGTGATGCGGGGTGCGGGGTGCGGCTCGGTCACCGCCCGAGCGTATCGGTCGGCACGCCGCCGGAAAGGGGTGAGGCCCCGCCGATCGTGGTGGCGAAACGGCGGGGCCTCGGCGCGGGCCGGCGATGGGGGGTTACCGGCCTGCGAGCGTCGCCTTCGCAGGGGGGACAGGAAGGCGACACAGGAACACTAGTCCTCAAGATCGTTACTCGCGAGTACAAACACTAAAGTGCTGGTCAAAAGCATGTAAAGCGATGTCAGGGCTGGTTGGTGTGACGTTCGCTCTCGCGCTCGGCGCGCTGGATCTCGACGAGGGATTCCTCCATGTCGGCCACGCGCAGCACCTTGCCCAGCACCAGACCGATCGCCACCGAGACGAGCAGCCAGGCGCCCAGAACCGCCGCAACCCACCACCACATACCCACAGTGTGTACGAACTTGGTCGCCGATGGGTAACGCGCGGAGGACTGTGAGCGATATTGCGTCCACGCTACCGCGGCCGTGTCGCACTTGTCCCACATTTCGTACCGAACAACCGTAAAGTCCCCGATGTGCCGACCCAGACAATTCGCCGTGCCGGACACGCCATCCTCGTTCCCGCCCTGGCCGCGCTGACCGTGCTCGCCGCGGGCCCTGCCGCCGCGCAGGACCCCGTCGCGCCGCCCGGCGACGTCGTCTTCGGCACGCAGACGCTGGGATTCGGCGACACGGTTGCCTTCCGCGGCCACAGCGACACCGCGACCCTCACCGTCCCGGTGCCGGACGGGCTGCGGCCCGCCGCGCTCGACACGACGGTGCAGATGCCCGCCAACGTCGCCCGCGGCTGGATCGACGTCCAGTCGCAGGGGCTACTGCTCGCCCGCATCGACCTGCCCGCCGCCGGAACCCTCGTGCCGGTCTCGCTGCCCCTGGATGCGGCGCCGATCGCGGACCGCGCCGTCACCGTCACCCTGACCCTTCACCTGCTCCCGTTCGACGGGATCTGCCCCGAGGACTGGACGGATCGCTCGGTGGTGCTGCGCGACGGACGCGTCCGCTACACCGGGGCGGCGACCCCGCCGGCCGTGGTCGCCGACTTCCTGCCGCCGATCCTCGAGTCGCTGGAGCTGGCGCTGCCCGCCGACCCCACCCACGCCGAGTCGGCCACCGCTCTCGATCTCACCGCGGCCGTCACCGCCCAGTACACGGGCCGGCCGCTGCGGGTGACAGTGCAGACCCTGCCCGGCGACGACGCGGTGCCGCCCGCCCCGGCCGGGCCGTTCACCCGGCAGATCGCGATCGTCGAGACCGACGGCGACGGTGCCGCCACCCTGGTCCAGGTGCCCGGCGGCAGTCCGGCGCTCGCGGTCACCGGCGACGCCGACGCCCTGCGCAACCAGGCCCGCCTCATCACGAGCGACATCTCGTCGGTCGCGGTGGCCTCGGCGGCGACGGTCGGCACGCTGGGCCGGCCGCCGCGGCTGTCCCCCGACGCGACGACGCTCGCCGAACTGGGCCTCGGCGCCCTCACCGACACCGGCGTCGGCGTGGTGGAGGTGCCGCTCGGCATCGACCAGACCCGTCTGGGACGGCCGTCCCACAATCTGCGGATCAACCTGCAGGGCTCCTACACCCCGCTGCCCACGACCGAGGGCGGCCTGGTCTCGGTGACGGTCGGCGACACCGTCGTCGACTCGTGGCCCGCCGACGCGTCCGGCCGTCTCGATCGGTGGATCACGGTGCCGGACAACGTGCTCGGACGGACCACCGACGTGGTGGTGTCCCTGCGCGCCACCGGCGGCACCCACCAGTGCGGCCTGCAGCAGCCGATGACGCTGACCGTCGACGCCGGCAGCCGCGTCACCACCGAGCCCGCCGACCCGCCGCTGCCCGGGGGCTTCCGGTCGCTGCCGCAGGCGCTGCTGCCGAAGGTGAACGTCGCCGCCACCGAGGCCGGGATCGCCGACACCGCCCGGGCCGTCGCGCTCGTGGCCGGGCTGCAGAGCCTGACCTCGGTGCCGCTCGATCCCGACTGGGTGAGCGTCGACGAGGCCGCCACCGGCGGCACCCCCGCCATCGTCGTCGCCGCCGACGGCCGCGTCCCCGACACCCTGGAACTGCCGCTCGCCGGGACGCAGGGCCGCACCCTCGACCTCCTCGACCCGGCCACCGGGAACGCCACCACCGTCACCTTCCCCACCGACATCGAGTTCGCGTCGCTGCAGGTGGCGCGCGACGGCGACCGCACGGTCCTCGTCGCCGCCGCCACCGAGGTGCCCGCCGAACTCGACCGCACCCTCGGCTGGCTCGCCGCGACCCCGCAACGCTGGGCCGAACTCGACGGCGACGTGCTGTTCACCACCGCCGACCGCGACCCGGTCGAACTCGCGCTCACCGACCCGGCCGCCGAGCCCGGCACCCAGGAGTCGCTGGGCCGCACGACGGGCTGGGTGCTCGCCGGTGGCCTCGCCCTGCTGGCCGTGGGGCTCGTCGCCGCGGGCGTCACGGCCTTGCGATGGCGTCGCGGCCGGCCGCGCCCGCTCTGATCGGATGTCGCCATGAGCACCGTCACGACCGCCGAGCGCGCCGCACTGTTCGCGCACACCAGCGCACGGTGGACGGTGATCGTCGCCGCCACCGTGCTCGGGTACTGGTCGACGTGGGAGCAACTGCTCACGGAGATCTCCCGCGGCACGGGCGGCGGCTACGTCCTGCTCGTGCCGCCGTTCGCGGTGCTCGCCGCCGAGGGCGTCACCCGGCGCCGCCGCGGCGAGTTGCCGATCCACGACCGGCAGACGGACCGGATCGTCGGCGGCGCCGTCCTGCTGATCGCGCTCGCGGTCAAGTGGCTGCTGCTGCCGCGGTACGGGCCGAACTACCAGATGATGCACCTCGACGTGCTGTCGGCGTGGACGTTCGTGATCGGCGCGTGCGTGCTGCTGTTCGGCCTGCGCGTCGCCTCCCGGTACTGGCCGGTGTGGCTGCTGCTGCTGGGCACGTCGCCGTTGTTCTACCGGGCGGTGCTCGTGCAGCTCGGCGGCACCAAGTTCGCCGCCGGGTTCCTGATGGTGCTGCTGGGCGCGATCGCGATCGCCGTCGCGGTCGGCCGCACCCGGCGCCGCGCGCTGATCGGCTTCTCCGCGACGATGCTGCTCGGCCTGGCGCTGCTGTTCGCGGTGACCACCCGCTACCCGGACGCGCGGGTCGCCGTCGCGCAGATCGTGCCGTCGGGCACGGCGGCGCTCGTCGTCGGCGGCGCGTTCTACCTGTACCGGTATCGCGGCCTCGCGCCGCGCACGCTGCCCCCGAACCCGGTGTCGCCGCGGGAGGCGACGCGCTCGGCGCTGTTCCTCGTCGCCCCGGCCGCGCTGGTGCTCGCCGTGCTGCCGCTGCCGGATCAGCAGCTCACGCCGGTGTCGGTGGGCCCACCGCCGAGCGGCACCGTCACGCAGGTGGTCCCCACCGGTTGGTACCAGATCGACTCCATCGACTACGACTGGCCGCGAAGGTATTTCGGCTCCACCGCGCAGCTGCGCCGGCAGATGATCCGGGCCGTCGAGCCGCGCGCCGACTGGGATCGGCTGTCGCGGCCGCGCACCGTCGCCGTGCAGACCCTGCAGGTGCGGCGGGTGGGGGTGTTCGAGGTGTATCCGGTGCAGACCTCCTACGATCTCGGGCGGGCGCGGGTGAGCCCGAAGATCCGGGTGGACCTCGGCCACGGCGTGCAGGCCGACTTCTTCACCGTCGTCGACGACGAGTTGCTGCTCACCTGGAGCCTGATGAACTTCATCTGGACGCGCGGCGACGCCCTCGTGCAGCGGGTGAGCCTGCTGACCGTCGACAACCACGAACTCGATGCGCCGTTCCCGCAGCCGACGCCGAACATGGCGTCGAACGGCCGGAATCTGCTGTCGGTGTTCCTGCGCGGGCGGGCGTCGGTGGAGGATTCCGATCCCGAGTACAAGGACTTGGACATGCTCACCGAGCTGGGCCGTGATCTGGTGGAGGCGCAGTGGCGCGGAATCTAGTCGACGAGGAGTTCAAGGCCGCCGCGCTGCACGACGCGGTGTACGGACTGCGGGAGAAGCGGCCGCTGTCGTCGGCGTCGGTGGCGTTCGTGCCGTGGCAGAAGTGGCTGACCCTCGGCCTGGTCGCCGCGGCGATCGTGGCGCTGGTGTTCGCGACGACGCCGACGCTGACCGTGCTGATGGCGGTGTGCACGGCCGGGTACATCGCGACGCTCGCGGACCGGCTGCTGCTGTTCTCCCGCGGCCTGGCGCGCGACGCGATCCTCACCGTCGACGACGACGTGGCGCGGGCCGTGCCCGGGCACGCGCTGCCGACGTACACGGTGCTGGTCCCGGCCTACAACGAGCCGGAGGTGGTGGGTGATCTGATCGCGGCGATGGCCGCGCTGGACTATCCGGCCGAGAAGCTGCAGGTGCTGTTGCTGCTCGAGGAGGACGACGCCGTCACCATCGCCGCGGCCGAGGAGGCCGGGCTCGGCGAGAGCGTGGAGATCCTGCTGGTGCCGGCGGCGGACCCGCGGACCAAGCCGAAGGCCTGCAACTACGGGCTGCACTTCGCCACCGGCGACATCGTCACCATCTTCGACGCCGAGGACCTGCCGGAGCCGCTGCAGTTGCGGCGCGTGGCGGTCGCGTTCGACCGGCTCGGCGACGACGTCGCGTGCGTGCAGGCGAAGCTGGCCTTCCACAACGGCACCCAGAACATGCTCACCGGCTGGTTCACCGCCGACTACGCGCTGTGGTTCAACTTCGTGCTGCCCGGCCTGATGCGCTCGAATTCGCCCATCCCGCTGGGCGGTACGTCGAACCACATCCGGCGCGCCGTGTTCGACGAGATCGGCGCGTGGGATCCGTACAACGTCACCGAGGACGCCGACCTCGGGGTGCGCATCGCCGAGTCGGGCTACCGTACGGCCGTATTGGACTCGACGACGCTGGAGGAGGCGAACAGCGATCCGATCAACTGGATCCGGCAGCGTTCCCGCTGGTACAAGGGATATCTGCAGACATGGCTCGTGCACGTGCGACGACCCGTACAACTGTGGCGGGGCATCGGCACGGTCGGGATGCTCCGGTTCACGACCCTGCTCGCCGGGACGCCGATCATCGCGTGCCTGAACATGGTGTTCTGGTTGATCACCATCGCGTGGCTGCTCGGGCAGCCGTTCCTGATCGAGGAGATCTTCCCCTGGTACGTGTACTTCCCCGCGTTGATCTCGCTGGTGTTCGGTAACTCCGCCGTGCTGTACATGAACCTGGTCGCGTGCCGGGAGACCGGCAACTCGGCGCTGTGGCTCGCGTGCCTGACGGTGCCGGTGTACTGGCTGATGATGTCGGTCGCCGCGATCAAGGGCACCTATCAGCTGATCCGCAATCCCTCCTACTGGGAGAAGACCTTCCACGGGCTGTCGTCATGAGGGGCGACTCGGCCCGGGTGTTCTGGCTGTCCTGCCTGCTCTATGCGGCGGTGGGGCTGTACCTGTCGCTGGATGTGGCCTATTTCCAAGGTGATTCGCTCAGCCGCGTCGCGGCCGCGCGCAGCGCCCTGCACAGCCGCGACCCGCACCTGGCGGCGATCGGGTTCGTGTTCACGCCCCTGACCGCGCTGATGCAGTTGCCGCTCGTGGCACTGTCGGACTGGTGGCCGGCGCTGACCCGGTGGGGCCTCACGGCCGTGGTGATGTCGGCGCCGTTCATGGCCGGGGCCGTCACCCAGGTCCACCTGTTCGCCCGCGATCGCGGTGCGTCGCCGTGGCTGGTGTGGACGGTGACGGCGCTGTTCGCGCTCAATCCGATGATCGTGTACTACGGCGCCAACGGCATGAGCGAGGCGCCGTTCCTGATGCTGCTGTGCTGGGCGACGCGCCGGCTGGTGCGGTGGATCAGCACCGACGACGTGCACGACCTCGCCGTCGCCGGGATCGCCGTCGGCCTGGCGTATCTGGCGCGGTACGACGCGCTCGCCGTCGGCGCGGCCGTCACCGTGCTCGTCGTCGCGGTGACGTGGTGGCGCACCCGCGTGTGGCGGGCGGCGCTGCTCGACGCGATCCTCGTCGCCGCCCCGGTGGCGTTGGCGTTCCTCGTGTGGGCGGCGACGAGCTGGCTCATCACCGGCGAAGCGCTGCAGCAGTTCTCGTCGTCGTACGGCAACGCGGCGATCCTCGAGCAGAGCGGCGGCGGCTCCACCGGGGGCCTGGGGGCGCTGGCGTTCTCCGTCGCCGAGATCCTGGTGCTCGGGCCGGCGCTGCCGCTGCTCGCGCCCGTCGTCGCGGTGCTGGCGTGGCGCCGCCGGGACTTCGAGCCCGCCGTGCCGTTCGTCGTGCTGGGGGCGGTGCTGGCGTTCGCCGCCCTGTCGTACTTCCGCGGCATGACGTTCCCGTTCCTGCGGTTCTACGTCGTCGCGGTGCCGCTGGCGGCGATGTGGGTGGTGCAGCTCGCGCCCCGTCGCGGGCAGCTGCGTGCGCGCCGGCTCGGCGCGCACGCGACGGTGCGGCCGCAGGACCGCGGCACCCTTGCACCCGTCGGGGCGCTCGCGCTCGCGGTGTCGGTGCCGGTCACGTTCGTCGCGATGGGCAACGCGACGCTGTCGCAGGAGCAGCACGCGCTGCGCACCGTGCTGTTCCCCGATCCGGACGACACGTCGCAGCTGCGGGACCAGGAGAACCGCATCATCGCGTCGTTCGGCACGGAACGTCGCATCGCGGACCATCTCGACGCGCTCGACCTGCCCCCGGGCTCGGTGGTGATGGACACCGTGTACGGGTTCGCGGTCCTCACCGCCACCGACCGGCCCGAGCAGTTCGTCATCCCGTCCGACGCCGACTTCACCCGCATCCTCAACGATCCCGCCGCGAACGGCGTGCAGTATCTGCTCACCGTGCCGAACGAGGGCCGCGGCGTCTCGGATGCGGTGAACCGCCGCTACCCCACCGTCTTCGAGACCGGCGCCGACATCGCGACCCTCGATCTGGAGATCCCCAACGACGGTGACAACCAGCCGACCTGGCGTCTGTACCGGATCGGTTGACGCACGGCGGGCCGCGTGCCACCATCGCTGCACCGACCCCGAAAACGGGGCGACCCCGGCCGGTGCGCCAACACCGAACCGGGGTCTGGGCACAAGACAGTAGGAGCTGTCATGCACCGTGAGGTGGATTGTATCCACACGCCGATTCCAGGCGTACATCCCCGGGAGTGGCCGGCGCCGTGCGCCGCGCACCCCCTCGACCGGCCCGGCGCAGCGTCCCGCGCCGCCGACGTGACCCGGACGAGTCCGCCGACGTCCTGACCCGTTCACCAGCCCTCGCACACGACTGTCACCAGCCGTGTCCGGGGGCCACAGGTGTTTCCTGCGTGCGTGCGAGGGCCGTTCCGGTGACCGAGGCGCACGCGGTCACGTCGTTTTCCGTGCGGGTCCGACGTTAACCAACCGCATCCGGCATTCCACCGTCCCGGTGAACGGCACCGGGCACCCGATCGAGCACGGGTCGACACGTCCGACCGGGTCCAGCTCAGCCGCTTGCCCTTTCGGGCACGCGGCCATACGTGCTGGCCGAGACGCGGTATCGGGGCATGGTCCGTGGGTTTGCTTGGGGAAGGGGCCGACAGGACGGGGACCCGTAGGGTCTCCGCCTGCCCGGCCGTCCGGGATCGGCGATTCCCGTGTGGGCCCGGATGGTCGAGATCAGCGCGGACGTGCGGGCAGTTGGTGTAACGCGTGCACCAGCGGCGCCAGCTCCGGGATCTCGCATGCTCGGCCGAGAGCAGCTTCGAGGGTGGCATCGTGCGTCGGTCGGGCACTGTCCAGTAGCTCACGTCCGGAGGCGGTCAGTTCGGTGTAGATCCCGCGGCGATCGTCCTCGCACAGGATCCGCGTGAGCAACCCGCGCTTCTCGAGACGGTTGACCAGCCGGGTCGTCGCGCTGCTGCTCAGCGCGGCCGCGCGGGCGAGCTGCGCCATCCGCATGTGCCAACCGTCCTGCCGACTCAGCGCGTCGAGCACGGTGTACTCGACCACCGAGAGCTGGTGCTGCTGCTGGAGAGCGCGTTCGAGCTCGGTGTCGAGCGCCCCGTGCAGCGCGGCCAGCGTGCGCCAACCCTGCGCGCGGATCTCCACCGCGTCGTCTGCAATGCCCACGTCGCCTCCTTGCTTCCTGCCCTCACCGATACTACCGGCTTGCGCATACATAAGGCGCGTGCAACTATTTATGAGGCGTCTGCAACTACTGCGCACGCGTTCTATGCGCTCACGCGCAGCTCTTCGAAAGGACATCGACGTGCCATTAGGCCTCATCGCCCTCGCCATGGGCGGATTCGGCATCGGCCTCACCGAATTCGTGATCATGGGCTTGCTGCCGGAGGTCGCGGCGGACTTCGCCGTGAGCGAGTCCGTTGCCGGCTACCTCATCTCCGGGTACGCACTCTCGGTCGCCCTCGGCGCGATCCTGCTCACCGCCGCCCTCACCCGCTTCGACCGGAGGCGGATACTGCTGTCACTGATGGTGCTGTTCATCATCGGTAACCTGCTGTCGGCCGTCGCTCCGTCGTACGAGGTCATGATGGGCGGACGCATCGTCGCGGCCCTGTGCCACGGCGCATTCTTCGGCATCGGATCGGTCGTCGCCGCGGACATGGTGGCACCCAACAAGCGCGCCGGCGCCATCGCCATCATGTTCGCAGGCCTCACCATCGCCAATGTTCTGGGAGTCCCGTTCGGCACCCTGCTCGGACAGCAACTGGGTTGGCGCTCAACCTTCTGGGCCATCACCGCAATCGGCGTGGTTGCGCTCATCGGCATCGCCACCTTGGTGCCCTCCACTCCCGCCGCTGCCGCACACGGCGGCCTGCGGGGCGAACTCGGAGCCTTCCGCAACAAGCAGGTCTGGCTTTCGATCGCGATCACCATCCTCGGATACGGCGGCATGTTCGGCGCCTTCACCTACATCGCCTTCACCTTGACCGAGGTGAGCGGCTTCGCGACATCCAGCGTGCCGTGGCTGCTCATCGTCTTCGGGTCCGGCCTGTTCGTCGGAAACTACCTGGGCGGCAAGGCAGCCGATCGGGCCCTCACCCCGGCGCTGACCTGGATCCTCGCTCTGGTGACCGCCGTCCTGATCGTCTTCGCCACGACCGCCGACAACAAGATCATGACGATCCTCTCGCTGTTCCTCATGGGCGCCTTCGGTTTTGCGACAGTCCCCGGCCTGCAGATGCGAATTATGAACTATGCGTCCGCTGCTCCGACCATGGCCTCCGGCGCAAACATCGCCGCCTTCAACGTAGGCAATGCCCTCGGGGCCTGGTTGGGGGGAATCACCATCGCAGCCGGCCTGGGATTCACCTCCCCGATCTGGATGGGCGCTGCCGTCACGGTGGCCGGTCTCGTCGTCTTGCTGATCGCCACGGCGATGGATCGGCCGAGGGACGAAGTGCCGACAGACTCGACGCTCGTGCCTCTCTGACATCCGCCCGCCGACCCGGCCGCAGCTGCCGGCGTGATTCTGCGACAGCTGACGGGGTGTAGCGCGGGTGCCGCACTTCCCAGAAGTGCGACCCCAGCACCACCGGGTAGTGCGGCACTCCCAACTGGTGGCGGTGTCGGCGCTAAGCTCAGGACCTGGCGGCCCTGCACGAAGAGCGCGTGGCGTGGGTCCAACGCCTCCGAGGCGGGTCCGCACCGGCATCGACGTGTGGCCCCCGAGGAGGACACCGTGCAGTCTTCGTTCCGCTTTCGTTGCCGGCGTCTCGGCGCGCCGGGTGCGCGATGACCGCCGCGGCCGCGTCACCTACCTCGGGTGCGGGGCGCACCGGATGGCTGTCCGCGGTGGCGTCGGTGCCCCGGCGGGGAGCGCAGGCGAGCACCCGACTGGCCGTGGTCGGTGCCGGGGCGGGGGTGAATGCGGCGATCGTGGGGGCGGCGACGGTGGCCGGGGTGGGGACCGCCGTGCTGCGGGCCCCGGCCGCGGCGGTAACCGCACCGTCGAGCACCGCGGTCCGTGCCGTCGCCGAGCTGGTGCGCGAGAGCCCTCGCGGGGCCGCACCGCGGCGCCGGGGTTCCACCTCGCAGCGGATCTGGCTCGGGGTGCGAGGTCTGAACGGCCCGGACGGGGATCGGGTCGCCGAGCGGATGCGGCAGGCGCTGCACACCGTACCCGGTGTCGAGCAGGTGCAGGTGCATCGGCAGTGGTCGCGGGCGGTGCTCACCCCCGGGCCGGTCGGCCCCGATCCGCAGGTGGTGTGCCGGATCGTCGACGGCGTCGAACGGGACTGCGGCCTCGACCGGTCCGGCGGTGGTCGTGATCTTCCCGGCGACGACCTCGTGCTGACCCGACGGCTGGTGGCGGCCGCGGCGGCAACCGCGGGACTGACGGCGGCGCTGGCCGGGCGGTATCTGCGGCTGCCGCGGCTGCCCGGCGCGTTCGCGGCCCCGGTGGTCGCCGCCGACTACCAGCCGCGGATACGGGCGGCGGTGGAGACCGCGGTCGGGTCCGAGGCCGCGGATCTGGTGTTCGCCCTGGCCTCGACGGCCGTCTACACCGCCACGCTGGCGCCGCCGTCGTTGGCGGTCGAGACCGCGCTGCGGGTACTGCTGGTCGCCGAGGCGCGCGCGGGTCGCCGCGTCTGGCAGGCGGTGGAGCCGGCGCTGGCCCGGCATATCGACTCGGCCCGGGCCCTGCCCCGGGTGCGCCGCCCGACGCCGCCGCGGCCGGGGCCGATCGAGCGGCACGGCGACCGGGCCGGGCTGGCCGGGGCGGGTGCGGCCGCGGCGCTCGGGGCGCTGACCCGCAACCCGGCCACCGCCGGGGCCGCGGTGCTGGTCGCCGCGCCCCGGGCCACCCGTGCCGCCCGCGAATCCTTCGCCGCCGTCCTCGGGAGTGGGCTGGCCGAGCGGGGGACACTGGTGCTGCGTCCGGCGGTGCTGCGGCGCCTGGATCGGGTCGATGCGGTGGTGGTCGATCCGCGGGCCCTCTACACCTCGCATCTGAGCGTCACCCGCGTGCTCGAGGTGCCCGACCGCGACCGGACCCGGGTGTGGGACGCCGCCCGGAGAGCGGTCGAGGCCGGGGCGCTCGGGGTGGGGTGGCATCCGGTCTCCGCCGTGCCCGGCCTCGCCGTCGAGACGGACCACAAGGCCCGGGTACTGGTCGGCTACGTGCACGACCGGTTCGCCGCCGCGGTGCTCGCCGCGGCCCGCAGCGCCCGCACCCAGGTCGTCTCCGTCGAGGACGACGGATTGCGTTCGCTGCGAACCGGATTCGACCGTCTCGACCCCGCGGCCGCCTCGATGGACAAGGCGCTGCGCGCCGTGGTCGAGCGGCTGCAGGCCGACGGCCGCACCGTCGCGGTGCTCACCGCCGATGCTCCGGAGACGGTGGCGGTCGCGGACGTCGCCGTCGGTGTCTTCGACGGCGGTGATCCGCCGCCATGGGGCGCCGATGTGCTGGTGCCGGATCTGACCGGAGCGTGGCGGCTGTTGGCCGCACTGCCGGCTGCCCGGACGGCGAGTCGCCGCGGGGTGGACCTCTCGCTCAACGCCTCGGCGCTGGGCGCGTTGCTGATGCTGCCCGGGGTGCCCGGCAGCGGCCCGGAGTCGGTGACCGCCAGTGCCGTCGCGGCACTGTGGACCGGGCGCTCGCTGGCCCGCGCCGTGCTTGCCGAGCCGCTGCCGCAGCCGCGGTCCGGGCACGACTGGCACGCCCTCTCGCCCGCGGCGGTGCGCCGGTTGCTGCCCCCACCGGACGGGGACCGACCCCCGCCGCGGCCCCGCCGTACCGTGATCCCGTTCGCGGCCGGGCCGATTCGCCTCGCCTGGCGCACCGGCGGCAGGCCCGTGCGGTCGGTGCGGGGTTTCGCCGGTGCGGTCCGGACCGAGCTGGCGGATCCGTTGACCCCGGTGCTGGCGACCTGCGCGGCGGCCAGCGCCGTGCTCGGCTCGCCGCTCGATGCGATCCTGGTCGGGTCGGTGCTGCTGGTCAACGCCGGAATCTCGGCGACCCAGCGGCTGCGGGCGGAGAAGGTGCTGCGCGAGCTGTTGCAGGAACAGGATCCGCCGGCCCGTCGGCTGACCGGCGTGGCAGGCCACCGCCGCTACGTCGCCACCTCGGCCGCAGCGCTCGAACGAGGGGATCTGATCGAGGTCCGGCCCGGCGAGGTCGCCCCGGCGGACGGCCGGCTGATTCTGGCCACCGGGGTGGAGGTGGACGAGTCCTCGCTGACCGGGGAGTCGCTGCCGGTGGTCAAGCAGACCGACCCGACACCCGGGGCGCCGCTGGCCGAACGGACCTGCATGCTCTACGCGGGCACCACGGTGCTGACCGGCACCGCCGTCGCCCTGGTCACCTCGGTGGGCGCCGCCACCGAGACCCGCCGGGCCACTGCCATGGCCCCGGGCAAGGTCCGCGAGGTGGGCCTGCAGAGCCAGCTCAGTGTGCTGACCCGGCGGGCCCTGCCGGTCAGCTTCGGCGGCGGGGTGCTGGTGACCGCGTTGGGGTTGCTGCGCGGCACCGGGGTGCGGGCGGCCGTGACCAGCGGGGTCGCGGTGACCGTGGCGGCGGTGCCGGAGGGGCTGCCGCTGGTGGCCACCCTGGCGCAGATGGCTGCGGCGCGCCGGTTGACGAGCTCGGCGGCGCTGGTGCGCACCCCCCGTTCGGTCGAGGCCCTCGGCCGGGTACAGGTGGTGTGCTTCGACAAGACCGGCACGCTCAGCGAGAACCGGCTGCGGGTGACCGTGGTCGAACCGGCCGAGGGATTCACCCGCGCGCAGGTCCTCGCCTACGCCGCCCGCACCGGCCACGCCGCGAACGGCGGCCCGCCCGATCACGCCACCGACATCGCCGTCGTCGAGGCCGCCGAGGGCGCCGGCGCCACCGACGGCGACGGCAACCGGAGCGCGTATCTGCCGTTCCGCTCCGGCCGGGCCTACGCCGCCGCGGTCGCCGGCCGGCACCTGGCCGTCAAGGGCGCCCCGGAGGTGATGCTCGGCGCCTTCACCGCCCGCCCCGACACGCTCGCGCAGCGGGTGCAGGCGATGGCCGCGGCCGGGCTGCGGGTGATCGCCGTCGGCGGGCGCGAGCTGTCCGACGAGCAGGTGCGCGCCGCCGCCGACGACCCGGACACCCTGGCCAACCTGGCCACCCGGCAGCTGGCACCGGTGGGACTGATCGGGTTGGCGGACACCCCGCGGGCCGACGCCGCCGGGCTGTTGCCGGCGCTGCGCGAGCAGGGCCTCGGGGTGCGGTTGATCACCGGCGACCACCCGGTGACGGCGATCGCGATCTCGCGGGAGCTGGGCCTCGACGTCACCGACGAGCAGGTGCTCGCCGGCAGCGAGTGGGAGGCGATGTCCTCGGCCGAGCAGCAGCGCGCGGTCGGCGAGCGACTGGTGTTCGCCCGGATGTCGCCCGAGCACAAGGTGCAGATCGTGCAGACCCTGGAAAGGACCGGGCGAGTCGTCGCGATGGTCGGAGACGGCGCCAACGACGCCGCCGCGATCCGCGCCGCCAGCGTCGGCATCGGGGTGGCCTCCCGCGGCAGCGACCCGGCCCGGGGCGCGGCCGACGTGGTCCTGCTCGACGGGCGTGTCGGCGCGCTGCTCGACGCCCTCGCCGAGGGTCGCCAGCTGTGGCAGCGAGTGCACGCGGCGGTGGCGGTGCTGCTCGGCGGCAACGCCGGCGAGGTGGCGTTCGCGCTCATCGGCAGCGTGCTCACTGGGCACTCGCCGCTCAACGCACGGCAGCTGCTGCTGGTGAACATGCTCACCGACGCCCTGCCGGCCGCCGCGCTGGCGGTCAGTACCCCACGCGCCAACGGCCACCACCCCGCCGCCGCGGCGGTGGCCGATCAGTCGGCGCTGATGCGCACCGTCGCGGTGCGCGGCACCACCACCGCCGCCGGCGCCACCGCCGCCTGGTTGATGGCCCGCGGCACCGGAACCCACCAGCGGGCCTCGACCGTCGCGCTGATCGCGCTGGTCGGCACCCAGCTCGGCCAGACCCTGCTCGACTCGCGCAGCCCGCTGGTCGTCGGCACCGTGCTCGGGTCGCTGGCCACCATGGCGATGCTGGTCAGCACCCCCGGCGTCAGCGGGTTCCTCGGCTGCGTGCCGGTCGGGCCCGTCGGCTGGACCCAGGGCCTCGGCAGCGCCGCGGTCGCCACCGCGCTGGCCGCGCTCGCCCCCGAGACGGCGGCGCGGATCCCGGGGATCGGCGCGGTGGTGCGCACGGTGACCGAGGCCGGCAGCCTCGACGAGGCGCGCCGCCGCCTCGACCGGATCGAGAAGACTACCGCTCAGGTGGCCAGGTCCGAGGCGTGACGACGGGCCCGCCCGGCCGCCTGCAGCTCGAGCCCGTACAGCAACCCGAAGGTGAACCCGTTCTCCCCGGGTGTGGTCCCGGCCCGGGCACCGAACTCGCGCAGCAGGTCGGTGGCGACGGCGCTGTCCCGATGTTCGCCGAGGACCTGCTGGATGTTCGTGTACCGGGCGATCTTGCGCTTCGCGCGTGTGCGGCCCAGCAGCGGGGCAGCCAACTCGACGGCGTAGCGGGCCCGCTCGGCGGCCTTGCGGGCCCGACTCGGCGCCGCCTCGTCCTCGTCGGCGGCGGCCCGCACCCGGCTCAGGGCCGTGCGTTCGGCGGTGCGCACCGCCTTCTCGATCACCCGCGCACCGTCCCCATGGTCGGTCAGCGGTGGCTGCGTGCGCCAGCGTGCCAGCGCGGCGAGCAGCATGCGATACCGGTCGGAGTCCAGGGCGCGCAGCACCTCGTCGAGGTGGCGGCGCTCGTCGGCGAGCAGATCGGTGTCGAGCCGGGACGCCACCGGGCCCATCACCACTTCCGGCGGCAGTGTCTCGAGCGCGGCGGCCAGCCGGGCGCGCTGCACCTGCCGATCCCGAACATGGCCGAGCAGCCCGGAATACCAAGACAATTCGGAATCGAGCCAGGTGCGTTGCGCGGGTTCGAACAGGTCCTGCCACACCCGGAGGGTGCTGCGCAGCCGCCGGACACCGACCCGGGTGGGATGTATCGGGTCCAGACCGCGGCGCAGCCACACGTCCCCCGCGCCGATCGCCTCGATCTGGGCGTCGAGGTAGGCACCGAGCATCCGCCGCGCTGTGGGGGCCTTCCCGGTGGGGGTGTGGGGGCCCGGGGCCGGGTCGGTTGCGGCGAGGGCGTGCTCGAGCTCGCTGCGGTGCGGCGCCGGTGCGGCGCCGGCGCGGGCCAGGGCCGCGGTGACGGCGGTGCGGTGCTTCTTCGTCGCCGCCGTACCGAGGTCGAGGTGGAGCTGGTGCCACTGTTCGACGGTTGCCACCCGGCCGATCACGGTGGCCTGGACCGTCTCGACGATGATCTGCGCGAGCAGCCGGTCCTTGCGGTCGTACCACTCGTGCCGGTGCTCGCCGATGCCGAGGGTGACCGAGCGTCGCAGCGGCCGCCCGCCCGTCAGGCCCGCCACCGCCGCGGTGAGTTCGTCGGGCACGAGGTCGCTGTCGGGGGAGGCGAGGTGCAGTTCGGTGCCGAGCGTGCCGCCCGGGACGGCCAGTTCCCAGCCGGGCTCGTCGTCGGGGGCCGGGATTGCGGTACCGAAGGACGCTGTCCCAGCGCCGCAGATCACGCTCGTCGGTGTCGAGGTAGATGCTGTGGCGCTCGGGGCCGGGGTGCTCGACGTGCCGTGCCTTCGGCAGGATGTCCTGCCATCGCGGCAGGTTCCGCCGGGACGACGCGAGATACGTGGTGTGGGCGGGCGCGGACGAGGCCATGGTTTCGAGTCTGTCGCATCCGACGCGACTACAGTGAGGAATCAGCCCTCGAGTGCCGTAGCGCATCCGTCTCGCCTCCGATCGAGGTCGTCACGGACCTACCGACGTCGCCGACATCCCGGACCGGCGTCGCCTGTGGTCGCCCGAATCGCGTGACTGCGGCTCGGGCCGTCCGACCACCACCCGCGGCGACGGGGCTGGACCCAGGGGCCGGGCGGCGAAGGCCCCCGCTCACTCCGGCTGTGGCCCGGACGGCCGGACCGATCGAGGAAACGACATGGGAATTCGCGATACATCCGCTCGTCTCGTCACCGACTCGACCCGCCTGGTTGCCGACACGGCCAATGCCACCACCAGCGTTGCCGGCGCGGTCGGCGGGGCCGCCGTCGGCGGGGTCGTCGGTAGTGTCCGCGGCGCCGTCAGCGGCGTGCGCACGGGACTGAACAAGGGATCCGGCTCGACCCCGGCCGCCGCGGCGACACTGGCCGCCCTCGGCGTCACCGGCCTGGTCGAATGGCCTGTGCTGGCCGCCGTCGGTGGCGGGGCACTGGCCGTGAAACTGCTGACCCCGCACCGGCCCACTGCCCGAGTGCAGTCCGATACCACCACCGCTGCGGCAGCGCGGTCGTCGACGCAGCCGAAGGATGCGGTGACGACCGCACCGAAGGCCGTGCCGGCTACAGGCCGAAAAGCCCCGCCCCGCTAGAGGTGTCTCGACGGCACCTCTACCCCTCGAGGAGCGGACAGGTCAGTCGTCGACGACGACCACCACGCCGACGCGCATCAGCAGGGCATACACCTCACACAGCGGCGGGGTGAGCAACCGCACCACCGCTCCGACCACCGCGTCCGGGCCGGCAACGGTCATAGGGTTCGACATGGCTCAATGGTAGGAGCCTCGGGTGCGCACCAGGAGGCGCGCAGCTTACGACAGGGGAAACCACGGCCGACGAACAGTCTTTTCGGCAGTCGCACCGCACCATGGCCGGTCTGGGCCTCAGGTTCCGAACGCCGTATGCGGCGGGGCCAGCCAGAGCTCTTCGGTGGGTGGGGCCGGCGGCCGCTCGTCCGGGAACGTGCCGGTGACGACGAACACGATGCGGCGGCCCACCTCGACGGTGTGGTCGCAGAACCGCTCGTAGAAGCGTCCCAGCAAGGTCAGGTTCACTGCGGCCGAGGCACCGTGAGGCCACTGCGGGTCCCTCGTGGCGGAGAACAGTTGCACCAGCAACGCGTCGGCTCGGTCGTCGCCGGCGATCAGGCGCACCGCGCCGTCCTGATCGCGGGTGCGTAGGACGTCCTTCGCGGCCGCTGCCTGACGTTCGGCCACCGCACCCATCTCACCGACGAGGCCGCGAAGCTCTTCCGGCACAACCGGATTAGGATGATGCAGGCGCGCCACCTCGGCGATGTGGGCGGCCAGACTGCCCATCCGCCGCAAATCGGCGATATTGTGCATGCCGCTGACCAAGGCCCGCAGATCCTGCGCGACCGGCGCCTGCAGCGCCAGCAGGGTCAAGGCGCGCCGGTCGAGGTCACGGGCTCGGTTGTCGATCTCGGCGTGCAGATCGAGGGTGTCCTCGGCCGCGGCGAGATCGGTGTCGAGCAGCGCACGAGTAGCCAGCCCGATTGCGGTCTCGGTCATTGCGCACAGTTCGGCCAGTTCGAACCGAAGGTCGTCGAGTTTCGCAGTGAAGACCTCGCGCATCGCCCCGCTCCTCTCCCCGGTCGACGGCAGCACCGCCTTCGTAGCTTCGATGACAGCGCATGGGGCCGTGCGGCGTCCGTCATGTCGCCCGCGCACCCGCGACGGTGTGGCCACCCACCGGACCTGGGTGTGCGCCCGCACCGTCGACGGCTGCCTCTTATCGTCTCGCATCGCCGTATCCGCCGTCGCCGGTTTCGCAGGCGGTACCCCGCACAGTTCCCAGACGCGCCATCTCGACCTCCGCCGCAGCAACGGCTTCTGCAGCCGAGGACTTGCTGCCCGATATTGTCGCTCTTGGGACTGCTGTGACTGAAGTGCCGCATGCGCCGCGACACATTCCGCCCACCGTGCGTGCAATCGATCCGGCCCGGACACTGGAGGGGCATTCGATCCGCCACCGCAGCCCGCACCGGTCGTCGGTCTGCGCGCACCCCGCCCGAGGAGTCGCCGATGTTCGTCGTGGTACGCCATGCTCACGCCGGGAACAAGAAGCTGTGGACCGGTTCCGATGCCGAGCGTCCGCTGTCCCCGTTCGGACGTGAGCAGGCCCGCTTCCTGGCGACCGCGCTGGCGGAGATCGACCTGCACACCGTGCGTTCGAGCCCGACCGCCCGGTGCCGGCAGACCGTCGCACCGCTCGCCGCCACCCGCGGGTTGCCGATCGACGATGAACCGCTGCTGGCCGTCGACGCCCCCATCGACCGCCTCTACGAGCTGCTCACCGGCACGGACATGGACGGCGTGCTGCTGTGCACGCACGGCGAGGTGTTCCGGGAGTTGATCACCGTGGCCCGCTCGCACGAGGATTGGCCCCGGTCCGCCCCGGACAGCACCGAAAAGGGCGCCGCCTGGATCGTCGATCCGTCCGCCGCGCCCCGCCACCGGCTGCGCTATCTTCCCCCGTCCCCGGTCGGAAACCTGACCGCGCTGGGCGCGGTGGTGATCCGCCCGCTCACCCCCGGCGACGACGACGCGGTGCGTCACCTGCACGAGCGCCTCGACCACCACAATCCGGGCCCGCCGAGGCGCACCGGCCTGCCCGGCATCGCCACCGTGCTGCCCGCGCAGCTGCGCCGGCCCGACGGCCACCACCTCGGGATCGGAGCCTTCGCCGGCGGTACCGTCGTCGGTCTCGCACATTGCACACTCGTCGAAGCCGAGACCGGCGCAGAATGGGTGGCGGACTGCACCCTCGTCGTCGACCACGACGCGCAATACCACGGAATCGGCGCGGCCCTGGTCCGGCAGCTGACCGCCCGTGCCTGCGCTCTCGGCGCGCTGCAGGCCCGCGCCCGGGTGCCGGCCGCGAACACAGTGCTGCTCGAGGTGCTGCACTCGCTTGGCTGGTCGCGCACCGGCCCGGCCGGGCCGACCGTCGAGATGACCTGTGCCCTTTCCGGTTCCGGCCCCGCACGACTGGACCGGTAGCGTGCTCGGCGACGGACGGGCGTGGCCCGCCGGTCGCCCGGCATCACCCGACTCCGCCCGGCAGGACCGACGGTCCTGCGGATCCAGGGTTTCCGGGCAGGCGTTCCGGTGCCACACTCGTATGATGGACAGCAGCACCGAGGACTTGGCCATCGCCTGGGCGGTCCACCATCTACGCGGCCAGTTCCCGGGCGTCTCGCCCGATCTGGTCGAGTCACTCGTGGCCGAGGTCCACGCCCGGTACGACAACTGCAAAATCCGCGACTTCGTGCCGCTGTTCGTCGAGCGCCGCGCCCGCGAGCAGCTGCACAAGGGCCTCGGCGGCACGGTCTTTCAGGCTTGAGCGCCGACCACCGCATCCGGGCCGGCAACGGTCACAGGATCCGACATGGCTCGCCGGTAAAAGCCTCGGGTGCGCGCCAAGAGGCGCGCAGCTCAGGAAAGAGGAAACCATGGCCGACGAACAGTCCTTCTGGCAGTCGCACCGCACCATGGCCGGCGTGGCCCGCGACGCCGAGCGTTTCGCTCTGCGCCTACCCCTGGTGGGTCACCTCGGAATTCCCCGGCCCGAACAGGTCGCCTACTTCGCGGGCCTGGGGGCACTGGTGGCGTTGGATCTACTCGAGTGGCCGGCGGTCCCCGGACCTCTGCCGCAGACGCGGCGCCGGAGCACGGCACGGCCCCCGCGGTCGCCCCCGTATCCTGACCGGCGCATCGCGACACCGTCACCGCCGGGCTCAGGACACCGGCGGTACCGGCGGCCACTCCGCTCGAGTGCGCGAGGGTAGGGAAGGTTCTACCCGTACCATCCCGTCGCTCAGGATCCCGACCGCTGTTCCCTGGTGGATTGCGTCGAATACGGCCACTGTCGACGAGAATTCACCGAGCGTTGACGTGGCCGTCTCCCGCCGCGCGGGACAATTGCGAGTGGACCTGTCGGTGCTGCCGAACGGGGGTGTGAGGTGAGCGAGACGATGGCGCGGTCGTCGCCGGGGATACCGCTGGTCTCCCGGACAGCCCGAGTCGTATGGGACACCGCGGCGGACAGCGACCTGACCGTCCGGACCTCGGTGCGCCTGCTCTACGTCGACGTCCCCGAGGTCACCGCCTGCACCGTCGGCGGTGCCCGCAGGATCGACGAGCGGTTCGCCCGGCTCGCGCGGTGGATCGAGCAGGGTCCCGGATTGCCTGCTATCCGACGCCTCGCCGAATACCTGCTGCCGAAACTCGGCACTGGCCGGGCCGGCACCCTGCACTTCGAACAGGGACGTGCCGCCGCCGCCTTCACGCACGCGAATGCCGCCGCCCGGTTGAGCCGTCCCGACGGCACCGAACGCCCGCTGTTTCTGCGTACCGCCGGAACACCGTTCGACCGCCGGGGTCGGCTGTGGGCCTATGTGGCCCCGTACTACACCGCAGCCGAACGCTGCGGGATGACCCGGGCACAGCGCTCGACGTTCAACCTGGACATGGTGCGGGCCGGCTGGGCGGTGCCGTTCCTGGTGTATCCGGACCTTCCCGCGACACCCGATCTCGCGTTGCTGCTCGAGGAAACCGCCCTGGCGAGAGCGGCCGGCCGAGGTATCTGGGCCGACCCGCACACCCTCCTGCCCTTCGAATATCGGGCGGTGGAGCGGCTGTGCACGATCGCCGAGAAGACCGTCGCCGGGGATCCGCCGCCCGATCCGGACGCCTGGCAGGTGCTCTACTGCGCCGACAGGCGTACCCGTGTGCTGCACGGTCCGTTCGACTATGTGGAGGTCCCACTGCTCGACCGACTATGGTTGCGCCCGGCGGACGTCACCGAGGCGCTCGGCCGACTCAAGCTCTCCTTCTCGCCTCGGTTGCTCGACACCCACTGACCGCGGCCGGCCCGCACCGTGGCGACGAGCACCGGACGAGGGGAGGAACGGCACACCGAGAGTAGGTAACGGCTGGCGGCATCCTCGCCTGCCCGCCCAGGCCGACCACGAAGATCAAGGCGCTGCGCCACCGCGGTGCGGACCCGGCCGGCCCGGGCCCCCACAGCGCAGCCGACCACGGCCCGGCGGGGCAGCCGAAGGGATCGACATGACCGGCAATCCGGTGATCACCGTGGACGTGGACGGCACCCTCGAGGCCGACGGGGCCGCGGTGTGGGCCGCGACGGTCGCGCATCGGCACGGCTGGGGGCTGCGGCTGGTCCACACGCTGCCCGAGGCGTTGTACCTGATGAGCGATATCGAGGTGGTACGCCAAGGCCCCGCCGTCGCCCGGATCCGCACGGGCGGCGAATCGATTCTCGACCACGCCGCCGAACTCGTCCGCGCCCGGTTCCCCGGGCTGGAGGTCGGCACCGAGTTGCTGCTCGGGCCAGCGGAGGCGGCAGTGGCCGCGGCGGGAGCGCGGGCCCGGATGATCGTCCTGGCCCACGAACGCGGTGGCCTCCTCGACCGGATCCTCGGATCACCGGCACTGGATGTGGTCAAGAGGGCATCGTGCCCAGTCACCTTCTGGTGCGGGCAACCCGGGCAGCTGCCCGACCGGCGACCGGTCGTCGTCGGGGTGGACGGCAGTGCCCTCGGCGACACCGCGCTGGTCGAAGCGTTCGAGTTCGCGTCCCTGTTCGGTGCTCCGCTGACCGCCGTGCACACCTGGTCGGTGCAGAACGAGGCCGGGGGTGTGACCAACCCCCTGCTGATCGACACCGACGCGCTCGCCCACGAGGCGCAGACCAGACTCGCCGCACATCTGGCGACTCTGCGTGCGTTGTTCGCCGACGTCCTCGTCACCGAGGTCGTCACCCAGGACGAGCCGACCCGGGCCCTGGTGCGCGCCGCCGACGGTGCCCAGCTCATCGTCGTGGGCACGCACGGCCGCGGGCGCATCGTCGGTGCTTTCCACGGGTCGGTGAGTCGGCACCTGCTGCGGCACAGCCCCTGCCCGACCATGCTGTGTCGCCCCAGCTCCCACGCAGAACCTCCCACGCAGAACACGGACAAATGATCCGCACGCCCGAAACGTCATGCTCCGGCCCGGGGCGCCGGTACCGCCACGAATGGGGCGTGTGCTGCTCATCACCGCGACCGGATCTGTCATACACTCTCCGCGTCGCCTCTTCGGCGATCGCGCCGCCGTCGGCTCCGGTGGCGGCCGCCGTCAGGCTGTGTTCGGCGCCGACCGGAGGGAAGCTCCATGGCGAGCGTCTCGACCTGTACCGACCCCTCGCTCGTGGACGTCGACACGCTCGTCGACGCGCTCGACGCCGACCCCGCACGGGGCCTGAGCACGCCCGAGGTCGAGCGCCGGCTGGCCGCCGGCGGGCCCAACGAACTCGCACCGCCACCGTCGGTGCCGGTGTGGCGCACGTTCCTCGCGCAGTTCCACGATCCGCTGATCTACCTGTTGTTCGCCGCCATCGGCGTCTCGCTCGTGGTGTGGGCGATCGACGGCGCCGCCGGATGGCCGGCCGATGCGGTGGTCATCACCGTCATCGTCGTGCTCAACGCCGTCCTCGGCTTCGCGCAGCAGGCCCGGGCCGAGCACGCCGTGCAGGCCCTGGCAAAGATGAGCGCGCCGGCCGCGACGGTGCTGCGCGACGGGGTACGTCAGCGCGTGCCGACCGCCGAACTCGTGCCCGGCGACATCCTCGTGCTCGGTGAGGGCGACGCCGTGGCGGCCGACTCGAGGGTGCTGTCGGCCGTCTCGTTGCAGATGTCGGAGGCCTCGTTGACCGGGGAGAGCGAACCGGTGTCCAAGAGCGCGGACACCCTGAGCGAGCCCGCTGTCCTCGCAGATCGCATCGACATGGTGTTCGCCGGCACCGCCGTCACCCAGGGCTCGGGCCGGGCGGTGGTGACCGCCACCGCGATGGACACCGAGCTGGGCCGGATCGCGGATCTGCTGCACACCACCCGCCAGGCGCCGACCCCGTTGCAACGGGAGATGTCCCGGGTCGGGCGCACACTCGGGATCGCCGTGCTGGTGATCGCGGCGGTGGTGGTCGCCACGACCGTGGTGGTCTACGGGGTGCACAGCCCCGATGAGGTGGTCACCGTGCTGCTGCTCGGGGTGTCGTTGGCGGTGGCCGCCGTCCCGGAAGGCCTGCCGGCGATCCTGTCGGTGGTGTTGGCGCTGGGGGTACAGCGCATGGCCGCCCAGCACGCCATCGTCAAGACCCTGTCCTCGGTGGAAACCCTCGGTTCGGCGTCGGTGATCTGCTCGGACAAGACCGGCACCCTCACCAAGGGGCAGATGACCGTCGGTCGCGTCGTCACCCCGCTCGGGCAGGTCACCGTCACCGGCGTGGGCTACCGGCCCGACGGGCAGCTCCTGCACGACGGACACCGCCTCGACGCCGACAGCGACCTGGGACACCAGACTGCCTGCGTGCTCACCGGCGGCAGCCTCGCCGGCAACGCCCTCGTCCGGGAAGTCGGCGGCCACTGGACCGTCCACGGCGACCCCACCGAGGCGGCGTTCCGGGTGGCCCAGACCAAACTCGGCGCCGCGGCGCCGCCGGCGGGCCGGTTCCGCCGGATCGGGGAGATCCCGTTCACCTCCGACCGCAAGATGATGACCGTCGTGGTCGTAGACACCGCTCACGCCGACACCCCGGTCGTGGTGAGCAAGGGCGCCCCCGACGTGCTGCTCGAGCGGTGCTCGCACGTGCAGGTGGGCCGGCGGATCGAACCGCTCGATCCGCCGGCGCGGCGGCGCCTGCTCGAGCAGGTCGAGCAGCTCTCGGATCAGGCCTTCCGCACTCTCGCCGTCGCGTACCGGCGGTGCGACCCGGCCACCGCGTCGTCACCGCTGAACGATTCGATCGAGCACGAGCTCGTCTACACCGGCCTGGTCGGGATCCTCGACCCGCCCCGGCGCGAGGCCGCCGACGCCATCGCCGAGGCCCGCCGCGCCGGGGTGCGGGTACTGATGATCACCGGCGACCATCCGCGCACCGCGACCCGCATCGCGCACGACCTCGGCCTCGTCGGCGACGGTGCGGGAAGCCCGGCGGCCGTGTCCGGCCGCGAACTCGCCGAACTCGACGCGCCGGGTCTACGCGAGACGGTGCGCCGCTGCTCGGTGTATGCCCGTGTCACCCCGGCGGACAAGCTGCGCATCGTCGAGGCCCTGCAAACCGATCACGAGGGTCCCCGCGAGGTGGTGGCGATGACCGGGGACGGCGTCAACGACGCTCCCGCACTCAAACGCGCCGACATCGGCATCGCCATGGGCCGCTCCGGCACCGAGGTCAGCAGGGAAGCGGCGGCGATGATCCTCGCCGACGACAACTTCGCCACCATCGTCCGCGCCATCCGCGAGGGCCGCGGGATCTTCGCCAACATCAAGAAATTCCTGCGCTATCTGCTCTCGTCGAACATGGGCGAGGTGCTCACCGTCTTCCTCGGTGTGGTCCTCGCCGGGGTCATCGGCCTCTCCGACGGCAGCGGCGCGATGGTGCTGCCGCTGCTGGCCACCCAGATCCTGTGGATCAACCTGCTCACCGACAGCGCCCCCGCCCTGGCGATGGGGGTCGATCCGGACACCGAAGACGTGATGCGCCACCCACCCCGGTCGACCTCCGAGCGGGTGATCGACGCCCGCATGTGGGCCGGGGTCGTGCTGATCGGGATGATCACCGCCGCCGCGACGCTGGCCACCGTGGACCTGTATCTGCCGGGCGGCATCCTCGACGGAACCCGGTCCCTCGACAACGCCCGCACCGCCGGATTCACCGTGCTGGTGCTCGCGCAGCTGTTCAACGCGTTCAATGCCCGCTCGGAGACCACCACCGCCTTCCACCGCCCGTTCGCCAACCGCTGGCTGTGGGCCGCGGTCACCCTCTCGGCACTGCTCCAGGTCGCCGTCGTGCATCTCCCGGTCCTCAACGACGCCTTCTCCACCGAGCCGCTGTCGGCCCGGCAGTGGCTGGTCTGTGTGATCATGGCCAGCGTCGTGCTGTGGGTCGGTGAGATCCGCAAACTGATCCTTCGCCGGTCCGGTCACCCGAAACCGACTACCTGATCGGCGAGACGCCGACGTTCACACTGTGCGTGGTCACGGACGCGGCGCGCGCTGCGTCGGCACGGCCTGACAACCCGTGATGCGGCTACGGCTTCCGGTTCGGGGTCGCGGGCTTGGATCGCTTCGTGGGCCCAGCCTTCGCTGCAGTCGCCTTCTCGGTCGTCGGCGCCGCGGTCGGTGCGGGCTCGGCCGTGGTCGTCACCGATGGGGCCTCGGTCGCGGAGGCAGCCACGGCCGGGGTGGGCTTGCCGGTGGATCCTTCGGCCGGTGTCGCCGGCCGGCGCGGAGTGAGTATCCGGATGGCCAGGGCGGTGACACCGAGTCCGGCCAGGATCGGACCTGCGGCCATGCCGGTGGCCAGTCCCGCCGCCCCCACTGCGGCGATCGTCGCCGCCGCCGCGGGCGTCGAGCCGGCGCCACTGCCGACGCCGGAGCGCACACCTTCGGCGGCGCCACGCACACTGCCGATCAGCGCCCCCACCACCGCCCCGCTGACGGCACCGGCGGCGCTGGTCGTGGCGTACGCCGCATCGGTGACCATCTGGGTGGCCTTGTCCAGGACATCCATCACTGCATCCCTTCCACCTCGATCGATTGTTCGACGCCGCCGATTGCGTGCTCCCAGACCTTCCAACGGCTGCCGGAGTCCTCGGGCCCAGCAGCGAACGTCGCGCCGCCACGCCGCAGCCGATCCCGATCGGGCCGACGACGCGTGCGTGAGGTCCAGGGACTCTCCCACATGCTCCGACACCCGATGGCGTGGCCAGCGTGCTCGAACGCGTCGCAGCAATCGACGGATGCCCCCAGTGTCCTCCCTCCCCGGGTTCGCGGAGCCCAGTTCTGCGGCAGTACACGCAAGGTTCACGTGCCCGCAACACCGGTGTGCTGCGGCAACATCTGCCCGGCCGGACCCTCAGTCCGGTGCCGGTCGGCGGAGCAGGACGTAGCCGACGAGGCCGAGCAGGGCTGCGCTGAGGGTGACGACGCCCAGCGGTACCGCGGTCCCCGGGCCGGCCAGGCCGACGAGGGGGGCGGTGACGCCACCGAATGCGAACCGGGCCAGCCCCAGCAGCGAGGCGACCGAGCCGGCGACCTCGGGATAGTTCTCCAGCGCGAGGGACGTCGATGGCGGGGTCGTGACCGCCGCCCCGCTGACCATCGTGACCAGCGAGACGACCATCGCGGCCAGCGGCAGGTGTGCGGTGGCGGTGAGCAGCACGCCACCGGCGCCGGCCGCCACCATGATCAGACCGACGACCAGGGCGCCGTGGACGTACCACCGCTCCGCGATTCGGCCGGCGAGGAATCCGAAGACCATGAATCCCAACGAGTTCAGCCCGAACGCTTAGAAGTAGCCCTGCGGCGACAGGCCGTAGATGCCCTGCAACACGAACGTCGCGCCGCTGAGATGGGCGAACAGGGCGGCGTTGACGTACCCATCGTGGACCTGGCCAGGAACCGGGGCCGGAAATCCTCCACCGCGATCACCGCATGCTGGGCGACAACCCGCCGCGCCTCGTGCCGGTCCGCCCCGCGGCCTTCTGCTGGATCTCTGCCGCCTGCTTGCGGGCCCGCCGGTAGCCGTTCGGCGCCGGGCGTCCCTTGCTCGGTCGCCAGCGCGCCATTGTGCGTTGCGCCTTGGCCAGCAAAGAGACGTTGTCGCGGGTGACGACGAACGAGGCGTACCAGTGCCCCAGCGGATCCCGGGGCGGAGGTCAGGGGCGGAGCAGCACCTTGATCGCCCGCCGCTCGTCCATGGCCTTGTACCCGTCGGCGGCCTGCCCGAGCGGCAGCTCGAGGTCGAACACTTTGCCCGGATCGATCTTTCGGTTCCAGATCAGGTCGATCAGCTCGGGCAGATACTGCCGGACCGGGGCCGGACCGCCGTGCAGGTGCACGTGCGAGAAGAACAGCTCCTCGCCGGGCAGCTGCACGCCGTGGGCGACCCCGACGTAACCGACGTGCCCGCCGGGCCGGGTGGACCGGATGGCCTGCATCATCGACTCCTGGGTGCCGACGGCTTCGACGACCGAGTGCGCGCCCAGCCCGCCGGTGAGCTCCTTGATCCGGGCCACGCCCGCGGCACCCCGTTCGGTGACAATATCGGTGGCACCGAACTCGCGGGCCAGCCGCTGCCGGGGTTCGTGACGGCTCATCGCGATGATCCGTTCGGCGCCGAGCTGCTTCGCCGCGAGCACCGCGAGCAGACCGACGGCGCCGTCGCCGACGACCGCGACGGTCTTGCCCGGTCCGGCCTCGGCGGCGACGGCACCGAACCAGCCGGTGCCGAGGACGTCCGAGGCGGCCAGCAGAGACGGGATGAGGTCGGGTTCGGGCATGCCCGGAGTGGCCACGAGCGTGCCGTCCGCGAGGGGGACCCGCAGGAATTCTGCCTGGGAACCGAGGCTGCCCATGATCACCCGGTGGACGCACGAGCTCTGATACCCGGCGCGGCACATCTCGCAGGTGTTGTCGGACGCGAAGAACGACCCGACGACGAAATCGCCGACGTTGATGTCGGCGACGTTCTCGCCGATCTCCTCGACGACGCCGACGTACTCGTGGCCCATGGGGATCGGACCGTCGTAGGTCTCGACCCCGCGGTAGGGCCACAGGTCCGAGCCGCACACACAGGTCGCGGACAGTCGGATGATCGCGTCGGTGGGTTCGACGAGGGACGGACGGTCGCGTTCCTCGACACGGACGTCGCCGGGGGCGTGCAGGACTGCTCCTCGCATGACGGTGCTCCTTGATGTTCGAACTCGGGGTCCGGCATTTCTCCGGCCCGCGTTCCATGGAACCCCGCGCACCACCCGCGCGGGAGGTCGCGTTCATGGGGGTACAACTGCAACCTCCCTCGGCGACACACCGGACCTGAATTGCACCAGGATGGCCGATTCCCGGGACCGATCCGGCGTTTGTGCTGGTGAGAGCGGTGCGAGTTCGGGAAATGGCACACTTGCTGTACGACTACGACTCGTCGTGCCCGAACACGGCAGCACAACGACCCTGCCGTCTCCCGGCTCAGTTCTGCATGAGGATCTGCTGTTCTCTAACCAGCGGGTATGCCGCGAGGGCGCTTCCGTCGAGATCTTCTCTGTGCATGTCCACGCCGGTGACCTGGCTGTTCTCGTAGGTACGGTAGTAGTAGACGCCCTTGTTCGTATTGCAGCACGACGAGTAGATGGTGATCTCGTACTTGTCGTCGAGCCGAACACATCCCCGCTGTTGTTCCACGGAGCCGAGAATATGGAAGAATTGACTGATAGCCTCGGATTCCGACTCGCCCGATACCGAATTCACTTTGGTGAAGGCGGCTTTGACGAAACGCGACATCGAGGACAGGTCTCCGGGCAATCCCACAGCACCGAGTCCGCGACTGTAGGTGTCGAAGGGTATCTCTTTCGAGAATCGCGGTTCCGGCGGATCGACGGACAGACTCATGTAGTTGTTGATGTTGAACAACTGGATATCGAATGTCGGGTTGTTGGTGAGGACCTGGATCGGATTGTCGTGGACTTTCAGGCCCTCTTGGACCGACTCGACAGAGATGGATTCGTTCCGGTCGGAGATGATCCAGTGCAGCGGGGAAGGTGAGAACTTTTCGCTGAACGCGAGGTCGACGATGCGCACGTCTGCCAGTGCGTCTCGAACCTGAGCCACGGTCTCGAGCTGTCCCAGGACCCAGGGAATGAACTCGAACGACGCGATATTGGTCCCGTTCTCTGAGACGGGCTTGTAGTCGGCATTGTCGGGGAAATTCAGCCCCGCCATGCTCAAGCCTTTCTCGTTGGTCGCATCGTAGTAGAGCGGGTAACCATCGGCCACGGTCGCCATACCGATCATGGCGTGATGCGTCCTCTGCGGAGGCACCCTGCGGAACTCGAACGGGAAGTTACGCGGCGTGACCGTCACCGTTTCCCTGTACGAGTACTCGAGGTCGAGGTTCCGGCCGAAGTAATGGTCCTTGGCGGTGTAGTTGGCGGCTGTGCACATACGACTCCTCCGGACAATCTCGACCCACGGTATCGGCATCTGCGTGCAAGTTCAGGATGTCTGATTTTGCGAGTTTCTTCCAGTACGTCAGCGCGGCGTTGCCAGGAAGTCACGATCGCCGGGCACGAACACACCGACTTCGATCCGCTCACCGACGACGCCGTGAGCATCCTCGATTCCCTCGAGATCCCAAATCCCAGGTCGGGTCGGCACACTGAATTGGTGCAACTCGGGCGCGCACCGCCCGCACGGGAGGTCGCGTTCATGGGGGCACAACTGCAACGTCCGTCGGCGACACACCGGACGTACCGTGGACGGCGTGGACAACCGCGCCGACATCCGCAGCTTCCTCGCCACCCGGCGGGCCCGGCTGACCCCGCAGCAGGTCGGCCTGCCCGCCGGCGGCGGCCGCCGCCGGGTCCCGGGGCTGCGGCGCGAGGAGGTCGCCGTGCTGGCCGGCGTGAGCACCGAGTGGTACACCCGCCTGGAGAAGGGGCACATCGGCGGCGTCTCCGAAGACGTCCTCGAGGCGGTCGCCCGGGCACTGCAACTCGACGAGGCCGAACGCACCTACCTGTTCGACCTCGCCCGCGCCGCCCGGCCCACCCACCGCGCACCCCGCGCCCGCAAACAAGCCCAGGTGCGGCCGCGGGTGCAGTGGATGCTCGATTCGATGACCGCCTCCGCCGCGTTCGTCCGCAACGGGCGCATGGACATCCTCGCCACCAACGCGCTCGGCCGCGCGCTGTACTCGCCGCTGTTCACCGACGACCGCAAAACCGCCAACATCGCCCGGTTCCAGTTCCTCGACCCCGGCGCCCAGGACTACTTCCCGGACTGGGACGGGGCCGCCAACGTTACCGTGGCACTGCTGCGCGCCGAAGCAGGCCGCGATCCCCACAACAAGGACCTGCGCCACCTCGTCGGCGAACTGTCCACGCTCAGCGACGAATTCCGAACCCGGTGGGCAGCCCACAACGTGCGCATCCACCACGCCGGGAACAAGCAGTTCAACCACCCCGTGGTCGGCACGCTCGACCTCGTCTACCACTCCCTCGACCTGGCAGCGGACGACGACTGGGTCCTCGATCTGACCATCTACACCGCCGAACCCGGAACCGACTCCGAAGACCGGCTCAAGCTTCTCGCCAGCTGGGCCACGACCCATCTCCCGGCCCACCCGGCGACCGAACCGACCAGCTGACACGGACGGACGGCACCCGCGACGTTCGGTCGATCCTGCCGTCCCCGCCGGCAGACAAGGCCTTCCGCAGCAAGATGGAAAGCGCTCCCGTGGCGTCGGCCTCTACCCGTCGAGGAGCCCGCCCGAGGCCGAGATCGGCCGCAGCACGATCCGGACGAGCGCAAGCGGGTTGTCGTCCCCGGCGCAGCGGTTGGCGTCGAGCGTGCCGCAGGTGCGGCACCGGTGGATGATCACCCATTCCCCACCCCCGCGCACGGTCACCGAGATGGGCTCCATCCGGCCCCCGCAGCCGGCGGCCCGGTCGCCGGGCACACGATCGACGTGCCTACTGGACAGGCAGTGCGGGCAGTGGTTGCGGTGCGCGGTTCCGGGCGCCTGCATCGGCACGTCCAGACCGCATCCGATGCAGCGGAACGATGTTCCGTGCCGCGCGGGTGCGTCGCGATGTGCCGGCTTCGGCCGCTGCACTCGAGCTGTTCGATTGTTCCTGCGGGACACCGAGCGCTCCTACAGTTGTGCGAGATGCTCGAGCGGGAACGGCGGTTGCGCCAGTGGTTTCACCGCGATGCGGAGCAACAGCAACTGGTTGTCGTCCTCGACCACCGGGCACGCGTCGAGGCCACCGCAGGCGGTACAGCGGTGGATGAGCATCCACTCTCCGCCCCGGAGCACCGCGATCGAGATCGGGTGCGTGCGTGCTCCGCACCCGGCGTCCGGTCCGGGTCGGTGCTTTCCGGCGAGGCAGTTCGGGCAGTGCGTCCGTGTTGCACCGGCAGGCGTCGCGGCAGGTACCGTCAGCCCGCACCGGATACATGTGAACGTGGAAAGGTGCGATATCGATGTGCCACTGTGGGACACTTGGGTTCTCCTCTGTGAGATCAACTGTGCTGCAATGTGTGCCGAGCACTGTCGATCCCGCGAAGACCTCACACCGGACAGGCGATCCGATGGTGGGTGCGGATCACCGGTCCGAGCGCTTCACGGGATCGTGAAGGAGCTCGGCGGCTGTCCGGGGCATAATTCACCACTTTCCATCCGAGTTCGACCGGCCTCTCCGCCGGACGCAGCAGACAATATTCACCACGGGGTGAACCCGCAAACGAATTACTGCGAGCGACCGTGTTCCGGTTCTGTATCCGACTGGCGGACAGGTCCGTTCGAACGGTCCGGGAACGGTGGTTCGATGCAGGACGACGACCGGGCGCACATCCGCGCACTCGGCGATCGACGCGGCACGGGTCAGTAGCTCCCGTGCCGGGCCAGCACGTCGAACGCCGGGTCGCCGGGGCCGATGTCGTACGTGCACTCGCCGCCGCGCGGGTCGGGCACGAACGCCCACAGCAGCGCGCCGGCGGCCCCGGTCTCGCGGTAGCCGGTCAGCGCCGCGTCCACACGTTCGGCCCGTTCGGGCAGCGGCAGGCAACTGCCGGCCTCGATGCCGAGTTCGGCCACCAGGATCGGCTTGGTGACCTGCCCGAGCCGCACCGGCAGCCATGCCGCCTCGTCGTAGTCGTGGTACTGCAGCACGTCCACGTACGGCGACTTCGCGAGCTGCGCGTAGCCGTCCCCGGCGCTGCCGCACTGGTCACCACCGATCAGGCCGAGGCTGATCGGGTGCCGCGGGTCCGTCTCCCGCACGATCCGGCCGACCGCGTCGGTCCACGCCCGCAGCAGTTGCGCCGAGTCGGGTGGGCAGGAGCGCCGCGGCAGGCTGCATGCGGCGTCGCCGCACACGCCGGGCTCGGGCTCGCCCAGCAGGTCCCACGCGGCGAGCGCCGGCGACACCCGCCACCGGTCCACGGCCAGGCGGACCCAGTCGCGGTAGCTGACCGCGAAGGGGGCCCGGCGCGTGGTCCAGCCGTGTTCGTACCAGGCGCGGTCCTTGTACAGCTCGTTGCCGCACGCGCCGTCCTGCGGGGACAGCACCGGCATGACGAGCTGGCCGTGCCGCTCGGCGGCGGCGAACACGGCGTCGATCGCCGCGAAGTCCAGCGTCCCCGTGACGCGGTTCAGCGCCAGCGCCTGGAAGGCGTTGAACCGCGTCAGCGACGATGGCGGCAGCGACGAAAAGTACGCGTCCAGGTCCACCTGCGCGCCGCAGCCACCGTTGACGTCCCAGTCGGAGGCGAGCTGATAGGCGTTGAGCCCGGTCGGCCACCAGGGCTTCCCGTCCAGAATCAGGCCCCGCCCGTCGACCGTGACACGCGCCGGCGGCGGCGGCGGTGGTGGGTCCGGCGGTGGTGGGGACGCGCACGCGGCCGCGCCGACCAGACAGGCGACTACGACGGCGGCTGCGCGCATGGGCGAACGGTAGTCCCTGCCCGGCCGGACGGGAAGGCGGGTTGGCCACGGCGCACACGTCGGCGGGGTCGGGTGAGCTCGTGGCCCACCGTTCCCCGCCGCGGCGCCCGTCCTAGCCGATCCTGCGGCGGTACGTCACCATGGCGAAGATGTACGCGACGACGAGGATGCCGACACACCAGGCGAGGGCGATCCAGATGTCGGCGCCGACCGGCTGCTGTGTGAACAGGTCGCGGATGGCATCGACGATGGCCGTCACCGGCTGGTGCTCGGCGAAGGCGCGTACCGGGCCGGGCATGGTGTCGGTGGGCACGAATGCCGAGCTGATGAATGGCAGGAAGATGAGCGGGTAGGAGAACGCGATCGCGCCGTCCGCGGACTTCGCGGAGAGACCGGGAATCACGGCGATCCACGTCAACGCCAGGGTGAACAGGGTCAAGATGCCGGCGACCGCGAGCCACGCCGGCGCTCCCGCTGCCGAGCGGAATCCCATGAGGAGGGCAACGAGCACGATGACCACGACCGAGGCCAGATTGGCGACCAACGAGGTCATCACGTGCGCCCACAGAACGGACGAGCGTGCGATCGGCATGGACTGGAATCGCTCGAAGATGCCGCTCTTCATATCCAGGAAGAGCCGGAATGCGGTGTAGGAGATGCCCGAAGCAATGGTGATGAGCAGAATGCCGGGCAGCAGGTAGTTCACATACGAATTCGACCCCGAGTTGATCGCGCCGCCGAACACGTAGACGAACAGCAGCAGGAAGGCGATCGGCATGATCGTGGTCGTGGTGATGGTGTCCGGGCTGCGCGTGATGTGGCGCAGAGATCGTCCCAGCAGGACGGCGGTGTCGCCGAAGAAGTGCTTGGTCATCGTTGTCTCCTACTCTTCCGTGCCGGCGCTGCGTCGTTGCCGGCGTCGCCGTCCTTGCCGTCGGCACCGACGACGGCAAGGAAGACGTCCTCGAGGGTCGGCCGCTTTTCGACGTATTCGACCGTGGCGGGCGGGAGCAACTGCTCGAGCTCGGTGAGGGTGCCGTTCACGATGATCCGGCCCTCGTGGAGGATCGCGATCCGGTCGGCGAGTTGTTCGGCCTCGTCCAGGTACTGCGTCGTGAGCAGCACCGTCGTGCCGTGCTCGGCGAGTTCCTCGACGGCCTGCCCCACCTCGAGGCGCGCCTGGGGGTCGAGCCCGGTCGTCGGCTCGTCGAGGAAGATGACCGGCGGATCCCCGATGAGGCTCATCGCGATGTCGAGGCGGCGGCGCATGCCGCCCGAATACGTCGACACCTTCCGCGCGGCCGCGTCGGTCAGCGAGAAGCGCTCGAGCAGATCATCCGCGATCCTGCCCGGATCCGCGACGTGCCGCAACCGGGCGACCAGCACGAGATTCTCACGCCCGCTGAGTATTTCGTCGACGGCGGCGAACTGTCCCGTGAGGCTGATGGACTCTCGCACATCCGCAGCCTGCGTGGCGACGTCGAAGCCGTTGACGCCGGCAGTCCCCGCGTCGGCCTCGAGCAGCGTGGACAGAATCTTCACGACCGTGGTCTTGCCCGCTCCGTTGGAGCCGAGCAGGGCGAAGATGCTGCCCCGCGCCACGTCGAAGTCGACGCCGCGCAGCACCGGCAGGTCCTTGAACGCCTTCTCCAGGCCCTGCACGCGGATCGCGGGCAACTGCACCTGATCGGTTGTCATCCGGATATCCGTTCTCTCGTGCGTCACGATTCGGAGCCCGCGACGCGATCGATGGTGTCGGTCAGCCGTTCCCGTTCCTTGCTGATCCACTGACCCTCCGGGTAGTTCCGGAGAAATGCCTCCGCGAACTCGACCGGGTCCTCCCCGACGACGGCGCGGATCGGCGTTCCGTCCGCCGCGCTCTGCTCGAAGAGATCGGCGAGGTCCTCGAACATTGAAGCCGCGCTGGAGGGGTCCCCCGGCCCGAAGTGCATCAGGTACCGCTCGAGCGCATCGATTGCCGTGCGGTAGTCCGCGGGAAGCTGTTTCGTGCGCGCCTTGTATTGCCGCCATCGCCGCTTGTCCCCGAGCATCTTCGAGATGAACATGGTCATCTGCCTCCTTCGCGGAGCTGTTCGAGCCGTTCTGTGAGGAAGCTCCATGTCCCCCAGAACTCTTCGAGGTATTCCTGTCCCTGCGCGTTGAGCGAATACACCTTGCGCGGTGGCCCCTTCTCGGACGGCACCTTCTCCACGTCGACGAGGCCTCTTTTTTCGATCCTGACGAGCAGGGCGTAGATGGTGCCTTCGGCGATGTCGGAGAAGCCCTGCTCCCGCAGCCGTGCCGTGATCTCGTAGCCGTATGCGGGCCGGTTGGAAACGATCGCGAGGACGATGCCCTCCAGCGTTCCCTTGAGCATCTCCGTCATCTGCTTGCTCACGGAACACCTCCTCAACTACTAAGCGTTACTGACTACTGGTACATAGTAACGCTGAATAGCGGCGGCGCAAGCCCCTCGCGTCGAGACTCACCGACCGACGCCGCAACCACTCGATCACCAGGACCTGGGGGAACTGCCCCGGAAACCCAATGTTCAAGTGGCGGCCATGCCGCGGAGATCCGAAGCCACGACACTGGATGAATCGAGTGCCGATCGATGCAGAGGAGGCACTGACAGGACGGACGTGGCGGCCCACCGCCCCACCGCGCACCCCTCCGGTATGGCGCTACTGCGCCGAGTGCCTCCACGCGCCGCACATCGCGGCGGTGTCTTTACGGGTGCGGCGACGACAGGAGTTCCGTTCGACCACGGTCACAGCACCGCACCAGCACGAGGAGGCCCGAGATGCTCGGACTGAAGTTGCCCATGCCATCGTTGCCGACCCTCCCGCTGCCGGGCCGCTCCCCGGCGAGCAGGCCACCCGCGGACGTGGTCGTGCTCGACCACGACCAGGTCGAGGAACTCGGGCGCGAACTCGATGCGCTGCGCGCCCGCATCACCGCGGACCTCGGCGCCCAGGATCGCGACTACCTCTTTCGCGTCATCAAGGTGCAGCGGGGCGCCGAGGTGGCCGGCCGAGTTCTGATGCATCTGGGGGTGTTTCCGCCGGCGTGGCTGGCCGGCGTGGGCGCACTCGGGATTTCGAAGATTCTCGACAACATGGAGATCGGGCACAACGTGCTGCACGGTCAGTACGACTGGATGCGCGAGCCCGGCGTGAACTCCCAGGACTTCGAATGGGACATCGTCTGTCCCGCCGACCAATGGAAATACTCGCACAACTACATGCATCACACCTACACGAACATCCTCGGGCGGGACCGCGACATCGGGTACGGCATCCTGCGGATGGACCCCGGTCAACACTGGAACCCGTACTACCTGGGCAACCCGCTGTATGCGCTCGTGCTGATGCTCACCTTCGAGTGGGGCGTGATGCTCCACAACCTCGAGACCGACCGCGTACTCCGGGGCCGACGCCCGTGGCGCGACATCGCACCCTTGGTCCGCGGCTGGTGGCGCAAGGCCCGCCCCCAGGTCCTCAAGGACTACGTGGTCTTTCCCCTGCTATCCGGGCCGCTGATGCTCCCGACGCTGGCCGGGAACGCCGCCGCCAACCTCGTCCGCAACGTGTGGGCGTTCTCCATCATCTTCTGCGGCCACTTCCCGTCCGGCGTGCAGACCTTCACGGAGGACGAAACCGCCGACGAGACCCGCGGGCAGTGGTACGTGCGGCAGATGCTCGGATCGGCGAACATCACCGGCGGCCCGCTGTTCCACATCATGTCCGGAAACCTCTCGCACCAGATCGAGCACCACTTGTTCCCCGATATCCCGGCGCACCGGTACCCGGCGATGGCGCCCGAGGTGCAGGCTCTGTGCGAGAAGTACCGCCTGCCCTACAACACCGGCGGGCTGGGCCGCCAGATCGGCTCCGTCTGGGTCAAGATCGTCGTGCTCGCGCTGCCGCCGGCCCTGACGCCACCGGTCCCGGCACCCGCAGTCACGATCGAGCGGCGCACCACGAGAGCCGGCGCCTGAGCAACGGTTCGCTGCAGGGCGCGTGCTCAGCCGGCAGGGCGTGTGGTCAGCGGGCATGGAGCCGACGTACGGCAACATGTCCGGCATGTGCTCGGATGCCGCGGCGAACCTCCTCGACACCGTCCCGGGACGCATGCTCGTCCACTGGTATCTGCGCGCCTACGGTGACGCAGATCCGCGGCCGTCCGTCGCCGCATTCATCGAAGCCTCCACCCTCGAGGACTTCGTCGACGACCTCGTGCTGATCATCGGCGAGTACCTCTACGGCAACGGCGCCAACGACGTCCTGGACATGGCCCTCACCGCACCGGCGACGATCGAGATGGCCGAGGCGATCTGCGCCGCGCTGCGTCACCCGAGCCGGAACACCCTCGACTCCCCGCAGACCCACGAGGGCACGATCACCGAGCTGAGTCTGCCGCGGGTGCGCAACCGCAAGCGACCCGGCGCGCTGCCCGACGGCGCGTTCTGGACCGCGACGCCTCTGCACGACGGGACGAGCGACACGTGGAGCGCCAGCGGGGAGAACCTGCGCGGCCTGAAGGACCCCGCCCGCTACACCGTGCACTTCGATCCGGACGTCGCGCGGATTGTCCGGATCGACACCGCCGGCGACTGGGCGGCCCTGATCGCCGACCATCCGCTCGAGTTCCGCGGGGCGCGCGTCCCGGACTGGCCGTCGATCGCCGAGGAGTGGGACGCCGTGCACCTGTCGGCTCTCGGCCTGCTGTGCGCCCACCCCAGGCTGTCCGAGGTGCCGTACGACCGGTACGAGGCCGGCGGCTACCGGCACAGCCAGTCGGGGCCGTGGCCCGGGGTGGGCGACTGGTCGACGGTGAGCACCGCGTGGCTGCGGATCCCCGAACGGTTCGAGATCCGGTCCACCACCCGGGCCGCGCGGTAAATGGTTCGCGGCCGGACCCGGCGCGGCTCTACGGTGGGTCGCGATGACCGAGATACGTCCCGCCGAGCCCGCCGACGTCGACCGCGCGACCCGCACCCTGGCGCGCGCCTTCGCCGACTACCCGTTCACCCGCCACACCGTCGATGCCCGTGACCACCTGCGTCGCGTCGAGGAGTTGCAGCGGCTGTATCTGACCGAGATCGGCCTGCGCTGTGGGCGGATGTGGGTGGCCGACGACGCGTCGGCCGTCGCGGTGTGGACCACCCCCGAGTCCACCGGAATCCCAGAGGCTTTCGAACGCATCGCCGGACGCGTCGCCGAGCTGTCCGGTGATCGGGCCGACGCGGCGGCGGCCGCGGAGGAGGCGCTGGCGCCACTGCGGCCCGTCGGACCGGTGTGGCTCCTCGCGACCGTCGCCGTGGATCCGGACCGGCAGGGCTCGGGCCTGGGCGGCGCGGTCCTCGAACCCGGACTCAGGGAAGCCCGCGAAGCGGGGGTGCCCGCGTACCTGGAGACGTCGTCGGAGCGGAACGTCGCGTTCTACCGCAGGCTCGGTTTCGACGTCGTCGGTTCCGTGACCCTGCCCGGCGACGGGCCGCGCACGTGGGCGATGGTCCGCAACCATACGCAGTAGGTGGCGGAGTTTCATCACGACGTCGAGGACCTCGCCGGGTAACGCTAGAACATGATGTGCATCATCTCTCGAGAATGGAAAGCGGCATCAATCCCGAGACGGTTCACCTCAGTTGTCGCGGACCTGCTTCCTCCGAGTTCCGGGCCGGCCACAGTCGGATTGCTCTGAACGGTTGACCAACACGTCGGCGCCCATGAATGCCACAGGCTGATGTTCGCTGTCGAATCCCACACATCCCCAGGAAGCAAGCAGGTATTTGCCGACGAACCGTCCCGAGCCGGCCATCTGCTTGACGAGGGCGCTGTCGTCGAACTCGGAGTCCATCCAGCGACCCACACCGGGCGCTGAGTACCACCGCTGCACTTCGTCAATGCTCGACTCGGGAACGCAACCAGCTACCGCGAGACGCGATGTCATAGTCATCAACCGTAGGACCCACGTCCGACATACGCGAGGAGGGTCAGAAGCTCCCGGGGATGTCGAGGACCACGATCCCTGCCTCTTCCTCCAGCGCCTCCCACAGGTCCGGGCGGTCGAGCAGGTTCTCGGTACCGAGCACCGCGAAATCGCTGGGCTCTTCGTCTGTGCCGGTCTGATCGCCGCTGGCCGCGAATACCGCGATGCACGCATCGACGTGCTTGAGATCGTGCCGTGCCCAATA